>CAVYEF010000001.1:0-490000 GCA_963767445.1 uncultured Alphaproteobacteria bacterium
CGGGGTGTTCCGCGCCGCGACGACCTGCGCGGCGAACTTCTTCACGGCCTCGGGCTGCCCCTCGAGTCGTCTTGTCGACGGCGGCCTTGATCATCTGGGCCGCCTGCTTGGCCGGGTCGCCCTTGCCGGCGCCGATCGCCTTGCCGTTGCGGCCGCGGTTGAAGGTGTCGGGCGGGGAGGTCGAGGGCCTGGGCCAGGGCGTCGAAGATCTGGTCGGCGCGGAGGCGGCTCGGGCAGTTCGCGGCGAACGGGGTCCGGCCCGGCCGCGCTGCTGGTCGAGCGCGACTCGCGCTGGTAGCTCTTGCGTGTTGAGGATCGTCCGGAAGAGCCACTTGATGTCGTAGCCCCCCTTCTGCCAGGCGACGGCCAGGGCGTCGAGCACCTCGGCGTCGTGGCCTTCCTTCGTCGGGCCGAGGTCGTCGACGGGGTTGAAGAACCCCTCGCCCATCAGGACGCCCCAGACCCGGTTGACGAACGCCTTGGCGAACCACGGGTTGTCCTGCCCGGTGACGTACGACGCCGCCAGCGCCCGCCGCTGCTCGGAGGTCAGGCCCGGGGACCTTCGGCGCGTTCTCGCCGAGGAAGAACTTCGGCTCGACGGCGATCTGCTTCGTCGGGTCCTTCAGGTCGGGCATCGTGTAGCGGGGCACGCCCTTGTTGGCGGCGGCGAGCTGGAAGTAGCGGGGGCCGTCCCCCTTCGGTGCTGGCCAGCTTGATCTGGAGGCCGGCGAAGAACGAGGCGAACTCGTGGAACTGCTGGCGCTTCCAGGGGTCGGTCGGGTGGTCGTGGCACTGGGCGCACTGGATCTGCACGCCCATGAAGACCCGCGAGACCTCGCCGGCCAGCTCGACGGCCTGGCCCGTCTCGGCGATCCCGAAGGCGGTCGCGCCGTTCTCGGGGGTCGGCCCCTCGGCCGTGATGATCGCCGAGGCGATCTCGTCCCACGGCCTTGTTCTTGGCCAGCTCGCCCGCGAGCCACTCCTCGAAGGCGGGGAAGTTCGTCCGGGCCGGGTTCTGCTCGGGGGCCCGGTAGGCGATGACGTTGCGCCAGAAGCGGGCCCAGTTCTCGGCGTAGGCCGGGGTCTTGAGGAGGATGTCGATCAGCTTGGCCCGCTTCTGCTTGTCGCGCGAGCCGACGAACGCCCGCATCTCGCCGATCGTCGGCAGCCGGCCGGCGACGTCGAGGTAGACGCGGCGGACGAACTCCTCGTCGGTCGTCACGCGGCGGGACGGGCGTCTTGGCCTCGAGCAGGGCCTTCTCGACCAGGGCGTCGACCCCGGCCGAGTCGAGCGCCGGCGGGGTGATCGTCTTCTTCGGCCGGTCGGGCAGGGCGGCGGCCGGCCTTGGCCTTGCCTTTGCCCTTGGCGTCGTCCCCGTGGACGGCGGCCTGGAGGTCGCGGATCGCCTCGTTGATCTGGCGGGCCCTGGCCCGATCGGCCGCGCGCCGATTCGTCGGCCGACTTCGCGGCGGCGGCGAGCTTCGCGGCCTTCTTGGCCCCCTTCGCCTTCGGCTCGTCGGCCCCCAGGGCCAGCCCGACCAGCGGCGCGGCGACCAGGATCATGAGGATCGACCGCATCCCGCGGGGCCGATCGGCGCTCGTCGAAGTCATGCCCGACCCTCCCTTTGCCACGACTCGAAGGCTCATATCCCTGCGAGACTCCCCGAGGGGGGACGTCTCATGCGAGAATGAACCCCCCATCCGCCCCGAAGTTCCGCGACCCGGGCGGATATGCAAGCCTAGCCCCACGGTCGCGACCTCGCCAAAGCTTGGCGGCCTGGCCGTCGATCCAAGACACCACACGCGATGACATTCGGAGACCTCGCGGGGGCATCGTCATGGACGATCGAGAGGCGATCCTCGGGCTGATCGGCCGGATCAATGATGCATGGACGAATCGGCACGGGCGACCCTGCGCCGTCTTGCGGACGATCCTCCCGATGCCGGCGCAGCAGGAGCCGTAGGGCCGGCGCGAGCCGGCCGTGTCGGGCCCGTCCGGGGTCGAGCCGCGTGCAACTGGCCGGCTCGCCGGCCCTACAGGTCAGAAGACGATCGACCAGAGCATGACCGCGGCCACCAGGATGCTCGCCACGGCCAGCAAGCCGCCGGGCATGAACTTCCTCGTCAACGAGGCCCGGTATCCGAAGAAGACGAACAGGACGACGGCCAGCAGGAGGGCCAGGGAGTAACCGCCGTCCTCATTGTAGGTTGCGGAGATCCAGGCCGCGACGAGCGTGATGATCCCGCTCCCCACCCCCGCGATCAGCGAGGGCCGGCTCCTCCCCTTCACGAACCCGATCACGCCGCCGACGATCAGCAGCACGGCGTAGACGATCAGGACCACCAGGCCGACGCGAGGATTCATGGTCGAGGAGACCTCGGATTCGAGGGATTGAGTCGCAAGAGGCCCCGGATTCCACGGGTTGGGCCCGCGGCCGGGTCGTCCCACGGTAAGGCGGGCCGGCCGTCAATCGCCCGGCGGGATGCGGAGTCGCCCGGGTCTCCCCTCTCAACGCCCGCCGCCCCCGCGATACGTCGCTCACCCGATCCCGAGAACGGTGCGGCCCCGGATTGCGATGATCTCCTCCGGCTCCCCGGCATCCCGACTCTCATCATCGTCCCGGTCCTCGGGAAGCGTCGGCCCCATCCCGCTGTGCCGAGCGAACCCAATCGCGCCCGGGCTCATGTGCCGACCAAAGCCAATTCGCCCCTGGTCCCCGCCACAGTCAGGTGCCGACCGAACCCAAAGTGCAAGAAATCTTCGCCTTCGATCGACTCGGTTCCCCCACCGGCCCCGGCGGCTCTCGCGTGCCGAGCGAACCCAATCCCGGGCAATCTCCTGGAACGAACCCGCCGAGCCGCCAACGCCCCGGTGCCGACCGAACCCAATTTGCGCGCTGATTTGTTCGGCAATCTGAGAACGATCCAGGCCGCCGCCCGGCCTTCCGGCCCGCCGCCACCGCCGAGCCACGTTCGCCGCCGCCCGGCCGCCCGGCCGCCCGCGCACGGCCGCCCGGCCGCCGCCATTCTCTCTGAGGGGGGAGCGGCCGGGTGTCGTCAGGCCCGCGAGGAAGGCCGGGCCGGCGCGGCGGACTCGCGGCCCCAGTGGGCCACCCAGCCCATGCCCGGCCCACATAAGGGGCGGCCCTGGGAGGGGATCGTGAGATCCGCCGTCATGACCAGCGTCCGCTCCTCGAGGAGCCGGAGCCCCGCCCCGGCCGCCGCGGTGAGGTAGTCGGCCGTCGACCGGTGGACCGTCCGGATCGGTCGCCGGCGTCCCGTGACCGGGTCGATGAGGCGCGCCCTATATGACGGTCGAGGAGCGGGTCAAGCCGGCCGCCATATTCAAGCCGGAGGTCGCAAGCCTGAACATGGGGTCGATGAACTTCGGACTGTTCCCGATGCTGTAGCGCTTCAAGGATTTCAAGCATGACTGGGAGCGCAGACGCTGGAAGGCTCGCGCGATCGGGTGTTCCGCAACTCGTTCAAGGATATCCGCTACGTGCTGAAACCCTGCGGCGATACCGGCACGCGCTTCGAGTTCGAATGCTACGACACCGGCATCTCTACAACTGCACCCACTTTCTGGACCCGCGGGCTGGTGAAGGCGCCGCTGTTCATCCAGACGGTCTTTGGCATGCTCGGCGGCATCGGCCCGCATCCCGAAGATGTCCTGCACATGAAGCGGACCGCCGATCGCCTGTTCGGCGAGGACTATCAGCTGGTCCGTGCTGGGCGCCGGGCGCAACCAGATGCCGATCGCGGCGCAGGCCGCCGCGATGGGCGGCAATGTCCGCGTCGGTCTGGAAGACTCCTGTGGATCGGGCCGGCAAGCTGGCGGAGTCCAATGCCGACCAGGTGCGCAGGTGCGCCAGATCATCGAAGGGCTGGGCCGGACGGTAGCCACGCCCGACGAGGCGCGGGAGATCCTGACGCTGAAAGGCGGCGACAAGGTCGGATTCTGGAATCGGACCGTTGTCAGTCGATGCGCGTGTTGTGACGCAATCAAAAGATCGCATGGTTCGAGACCCGCGGCATCGCCGCGCTCTTCACCATGATGGCTTCGACGACCTCAGTAGCTCTTCGGCAGTTCGAGCACCTTCTCGGCGATGAAGCTACAGGATCAGCTGTTCGGTGATCGGCGCAAGCCGCGTGATCGAGACTTCGCGGAACAGCCGCTCGACGTGATATTCCTTGGCGTAGCCGAAACCGCCATGGGTCATGATGGCCTGCCAGGCGGCATCGTGGCCGGCGCGCGCGCCGAGAAATTTCGCGCTGTTGGCTTCGGCGCCGCAGGGCTTGTCGTTATCGTAGAGCCAGGCCGCGCGCATCGCCATCTGCCACGCCGCCTCCAGATACATCCAGTTTTCGGCCAGCGGATGCTGGATGCCCTGGTTCTGGCCGATCGGACGATCGAACACCACGCGCTCCCTGGCGTATCGCGTCGCGCGGCGCAGCGCGTCCTGGCCGATCCCGATGGCCTCGACCGCGATCAGGATCCGTTCGGGATTGAGGCTGTGCAGGATGTAGGAGAAGCCCTTGCCTTCCTCGCCGATCCGGTCCGCTTCGGGAATGAACAGGTCATCGATGAAGATGGCGTTGGAATCCACCGCCTTGCGTCCCATCTTCGGAATGCGGCGGACCTCGATCTTCGAGCGATCGAGATCGGTGTAGAAGATCGTGATGCCGTCGGTCGGCCGCGCGCATTCCTCGAATTTGGTGGTGCGCGTCAGCAGCATGATCTTGTTGGCGACCTGCGCGGTCGAGGTCCAGACCTTCTGCCCGTGGACGACGGTAGCCGCCGGGCACCTTCTCGGCGAAGGTCTTGATGCGCGTGGTGTTGAGCCCGGCATCCGGCTCGGTGAAGCCGAAGCAGCATTGATCCTCGCCCGCGACCAGCCGCGGCACCCAGCGCCGCTTCTGCTCCGGCGTGCCCTTCACGACGATCGGGTGCGGTCCGAACAGGTTGATGTGCACCGCGGAAGCCGACGCCATGCCGCCGCCGTGGCTTGCCACCTCGTGCATCATGATCGCGGCTTCGGTGACGCCGAGGCCGGCGCCGCCATATTCTTCGGGCATGGTGATGCCGAGCCAGCCGGCATCGGCCATGGCGCGATGGAATTCGCGCGGAAACTCGCCGTCTTCGTCGCGCGCCAGCCAGTATTCGTCGTCGAAGCGCCTGACCACCGCGCTAACACCTTCGCGGATCGCGGCGTGATCGTCCGGTACGTCGAACTCGATTGGCGAACGATCTAGCCATGTGCGACGTCCCTCCCCGATCGACGCCAGGGCTCGCCGCGCGGCAATCAGATGCGGCATGTCGTACATCTTGCCGTCGATGCCGACTGTTCCGACATCCGGGCTGGCGGCAAAGGCCGCCACGACCCGGCGCGCATGCTCGAGATCGGCTTCCGACGGCGTGAAGCAGGCATTGATGGTCGCGATCTGATCCGGGTGAATCGCGATCCGGCCGACAAATCCATCCCGTCGCGCGATCTTGCAGCTTTCCGCCAGCCCTTCCTGATCCCTGAAATCACCATAGAGAGTCTCGAGCGCCGCAGCACCAGCCGCACCAGCGGCAAACAGGCACTGCGCGCGCGCCACCTGATAGGGAAAGGTCCAGCTGCCGTCGGCTTCCTTGTTGGTGAGCGCGCCAAGCGCGGCGCTCAGATCCTCCGCGCCCCAGGTCATCGCCACCAGCCGCTGGTTCTTGCGGGCGTAGCCAGCAGAAGCCGATCATGGCGGCGGGCGTTTCGGTCGCCACAACCAGCAACTTGACATGGCCAGGCGCAACACCGGTGGCAACCTCGAGCACATCGACATAGTTCGAGATCAGATCGACATCCTCGATGCCGTTGACCTTCGGGAATCAGGATGCCGTCGAGGCCCGGGACGAACCACGGCCGCCAGATCTTCAAGCGTCAGCCCGCTACCCAGCGGGTTGATCCGCACCAGGAACGACCAGTTCGCGCGGCCGCCCGCCAGCAGCTCCTTGACGGCATCCGCGGGCAAATGCCTTTCGCGCCGGCGCAACGGAATCCTCGAGATCGAGGATCAGCGCGTCGGCGCCGATCCGTTGGCCTTTGCGAATTTGCGTTCGCTGTCGGCCGGCACGAACAGCAACGAGCGCAGTTTCATGTCGGCCGCCTCATCATCAAGCCCGTTGCGGCGGCAATAGACGACTTCTTCATCGCGCTGATTGAAGCCGCGATGCTCGAACGTGACGATGCCCTGGGTCGGGCGCGACTTGCTTTCGCGCATCGCCACCACCTTGGTCTCGGCGCGCAAGGTGTCGCCGGCGAACACCGGGCGCGTGGAAACTTGGTCTCTTCCATCCCCAGATTGCCGACGGTGGTGCCCAAGCGTCGTGTCCTGGACCGAGAGCCCGATGATCAGACCCAGCGTGAAGATCGAGTTCATCAGCGGCTTACCGAACTCGGTAGACTTGGCATACTCGTGGTCGATATGCACCGCCGCCGGATTATAGGTCAGCGACGAGAACAGGATGTTGTCCATGTCCGTCACCGTGCGCCGGATCTCGTGAACGAAGGTCTGTCCGACAGAAAATTGTTCGAAGTAGAGTCCCGCCATTGTTGTCTTTTCCTTGTCTGCTTTCAGTATCCCTGGATAACGACAAAACTACCGAATCGCCGTACGAATGGCAATCCGTCAGGATTGCAGGTCATGGTGCTTTCTTCAGCAGCGTCCGGAAGCGTGGCGCGATGGAATCCCTCGAACGGCACGCTGCGGCTGTGCGGCTCCAGCTTCCAGGTCGTGCGCGCGTTCGGCGTTCCGCCGTCGACGCGGAGGCAGGATCCGGTGATGTAGGCCGCCGCCGGCGACAGCAGGTAAATGATCGCGGCCGATATTTCGGCTTCGGTCCCGAAACGCTGCAGCGGCACGCGCTCCGTAAAGTCGTGCAGCTTTTTCTGCATTTCCGGTGTGTAGGTATCAAACCCGCTGGAAACGATCCCGCCCGGCGCCACTGCGTTGACGCGCACGCCCGACGCCGACCATTCGCAGGCAGCCGTTTCGGTCAGGGTCAGCATGCCGCCGCGCGCCGCCGCCGAGTGGCCGAACTCGGGCCAGCCGTGCCAGATGTCGGCGATGATGTTGACGATCGCGCCGCCATTGGCCTCCATCCAGCGGTTATAGACCTCGCGCATGAAGATGAAGCCACCGGTCAGATTGTTGCGCACGACGGCCTCGAACCCCCTGGTGGAGATCGCCTTCATCGGCGAGCGAAACTGACCGCCGGCATTGTTGACCAGGCCATCGATGCGGCCATATGTGCCAAGCACCGCGTCGATGGCGGAGACGACCATCGTTTCATCGCGGATATCGCAGGCCTGGCTCATGGCCTGCCCGCCATCCTCCTCGATCTCTCGCTGCACTTCGGCGAGCTTTTCGGCGGTGCGTCCCAGGATCGCCACATTGGCGCCGAGCGCGGCGAGTTCATGCGCCGTGCAGCGGCCGATCCCGCTGCCGCCGCCGGTGACGATGATCGTCTGGCCCTTGAACAGATCGGGCCTGAAGACGGATTGATATGGCATTCGCGTTCTCCGCGCTGGTTTCTTGCGGGTAGTCAACGAAAACCCGCTCGTCCGGAATGTGCCAGCCGTCAACGAGGGTTTCGGCAATGCCTATATAGTTCACCAGCATACCTTATGCCACAGCACGGCTTTCTGCCAACCGGAAAGCGCCGCCGATGGGGATGGTGGTCTGATATAATTCACTTGGGCGCCGCAGAGCCGGAGACGCGGTCAATCCAGGCTTGAAGATTGGCCACCACCTCTGCCTCGTTGGTCTCGTTGAGCACCTCATGACGGGCACCCCCATAGACATGCCACGACACATCGGTCAGGCCCGCTTCACGGTAGCGGTCGACCAGCGGCTGAAACCATGTCAGCTTGGCGTTGACCGGATCGAGATCGCCGACAAACAGATACATCGGCAGATCGCGGCGAATCCGCTTGATATCGTCGGCGTTCGCCAGCCGCGGGGCTACGCCAAACAACGTTCCATACGACGCCTCGTTGACGTTAAATCCGCACAGCGGATCGGCGATGTAGGCGTCGACAATGGCCTGGTCGCGGCTGAGCCAGTCGAATGGCGTTCGTGCCGGTTCAAAGGAGGCGTTGAGATCCTCAAGTTTCCAGCGGCCCGACATCGCCGCCGCGCCGAGCAGGTCGAGCGCGGTAGTCCCGGAAAGGGCGACGCCGTCCAATAGATCGCTGTGATCGAGAATATAGAGCTGCGCGGCAAAAGAGCCCATGCTGTGACCGAGTAGCACCAGCGGCTTGCCCTTGGCGGCATCGCGCGCCATTCGCGTCACCTTCGTCATATCGTCGACAAGGAGAGGAAATCCTTGCGGGCCGAAGTCACCGAGTTCATTGGCCTTTGCTGCGAGTTCGCCGTGACCGCGATGATCGTTGGCGTAGACGACATAACCCGCCCCGGCAAGCGCCTGCGCGACCGCGCGATACCGCAGCGGATGTTCGCCCATGCCATGCGCGATCTGAACGATCCCGCGGCTCGGCGACGATCCCTTCCACCGATAGACATTGATCGGCTTGCCGTCAGAGGCGGCAATCGAACGTTGTGATTCGGCGATGGTCATGCGTAATGTCCCTTGCTCATCGAAGCTATCTACCGCGAAATACCGGCTTGCGCTTTTCCCGAAACGCCTTCACGCCTTCCTGCGCGTCCGCCGTTCGGGCGACGGCGGCGAGGGTTTGCGCCTCGTCCTCCATCTGGCTCTCCAGCGATCGGTTCTGCGTCTGCAGGAACAGCCGCTTGATGCCGCCGAAGGCCTCGGTCGGTCCTGACGCCAGTTCGCGCGCGATCCTTTCTGCCTCTTTCAGGACCGCACCGTCGCTGACGACCACGTCGACCAGGCCGGATGACAACGCTGTGTCGGCATCCATCGTCTCCGACATCAGGAAAAAGCGGCGCGCGCGCGAAGGGCCAATGCGCCGCGTCACGGTGGTCGTCGAGCCGCTATCGGGCGTGAAGCCGATCTTGGCAAAGGCCGACGAAATGCGCGCCGACTTTCCGATCACCACCATATCGGCGGCGGCCATCAGCGAGACGCTTCCGCCGGCGACATTGCCCTGCACCGCCATCACGACGGGTGCCCGCATCCGAACCATCCGCACGATCGCGTGATGCAGATCGGAGGTCCAGATCTTGACGGTTTGCGGCAGGGTGTCGCCGCTTGCCGCCAGCGAGACCAGATCGCCGCCGACACTGAACAGGCTACCGCGCGCCGAAATCAATACCGACCTGACGTCGGCGCGTTCGCTCAATTCGGCCATGCCAAGATTGAACTCGCGGCAAAACACACCGTCGATCGGATTGCCGCGGTCGGGCCGGCTGAGCACGATATGCGCCAGGCCATCGGAGATCGTGCATTCAAAGCTCGTGGTCGGTATCGCCAAATCCATTTTCTTCTCCCCTCTTTCCAATTCCAGTCGTAAAGCTTGAAGCGTCAGGCCGTCCGGCCGGCTTTTCCTTGCACGCGAGGCCTGAATGGCTTCGCGGGCGCGCTGCCAGTCGGCCGGCGAAAGTTTCGCCAGCCCCGCAAAGGTGCTGGGCGCCGCCAGATGATGGCCGCCATCAATGCTGATGGTGTCGCCGGTGAGGTAGCTGCAGCCGTCCGACATCAAAAAGATCGTCAGATGACGCAATTCGTCCATCTTCCCGAAACGCCGCAGCGGCACGTCGTCGGCCTGGGTCGGGCCGATAGCGGTTTCCGCTAGCGGATTGAGCTTGTCCCATGCGCCTTCGGTGGGAAACGGACCGGGCGCGATCGCGTTGACACGAATGCCGTAAGGCCCCCACTCGACGGCGAGCGACATGGTCATCGCATGCACCGCCGCTTTCGCCATCGCCGATGGCACCACATAGGCCGATCCGGTCCACACCCAGGTAACAAGGTTGCTCATGATCACGCCGGGAAGGCCTGCGGCGATCCAGCGCTTGCCGCAGGCGAGCGAGGCGTAGAACGAGCCGTCCATCACCGTCGAGCGGATCGCTTCATAGCCACGCGGCGACAAGGTTTCGGTCGGCGCAAGAAAATTCGCGCCGGCATTGTTGACGAGGCCGGTGAGCGGCCCGGTCGCCCAGATCGCCGTCATCATCGCATCGATGCTGTCGGGATCGCGAACGTTGGCGACAAACGCATCGGCCCGTCCGCCCGATCGCGCCCGAATTTCGCGCGCCGCCTGATCAAGCACGTCCTGGCGCCGCCCGCAGATAAAGACGTGCGCGCCATGGGCGGCAAAGCCCACCGACATTTCCTTGCCAAGGCCGGTTCCGCCTCCGGTTACCAGGATACGTTTTCCGTCAAGCACGTCGCGGGTAAACACGGCCGGGATCCTCTATGGGCGGGTCGAAAACTAATACACTACCGTACTTAATTTGTAAACCGGCCCTCCCGGACGTCGACCTTTTAAGATACGCTGGCGTATGATATGGCTGCGCCGCAGTCCGTCTCCGGCGAAAACTGGTGGCATCGCCCGTCCCGAATATTGCCCCCGCGAAAGAAGTGTCTCGATGATTGATCGGCCAGACTGGGATCTCCGCCTGGGATATCTCATCCACGACGTTTCGCGGCTGCGGCGCATGATGTTCGATAGCGAGCTGGCGCCGCTGGGAATTACCCGGTCGCAGTGGTGGGTGCTGGCGTTCATTTCGCGCAAGGACGGGCTGCCCCAAACCCAGCTCGCCAACGAACTCGACGTCGGCAAGGTCGCCCTGGGTGCGCTGATCGACCGGCTGGAAACCTCCGGCTTCGTGGTCCGGCAGGCCGATCCGGTCGACCGCCGCGTCAAGCGCGTCTACCTGACCAAGCAGGCGCGCGGCTTTCTGGAAAAGCTCCGCAAGGAGACCGACAAATTCAACGCCAAGATCGTCAGCGGCATCCAGCGCAACCAATTGGAGATTACCTCGGATGCCCTGCTGGCGATGAAGCGCAACCTGCTGGCGATGTCGGGAGAAACGATCTCTGAAGATAGCGAGAGTGGCGATACCGCAAAGCCGGCAAAGCGGCGCAAAAAGAAACCGGCGGAGCAGCGTCACGTCAACGGCCGCTGATTTCTGCGTAAGACTAGCCGCCGGCAGCCGCCGACCATCGACGGCGCGCCTTTCATTTGCGCCAATAAGCGAACCCGATCCAGCCGAGCACCGCCGCTGCAAAAATCCAGATCGCAATGATGACGATCGCCGCGATCTTGCTGCGCGGGCGCTGCCCGGCCTCGATCGCCTTGGCGCGATACTCCGCCATTGCCTCCTCCGGGATCAGCGACACGACCAGCCAGATGCCGAGCGGCACGATGATCAGATCGTCCAGCATAGCCGAGCACCGGAATGAAATCCGGAATGAGATCGATCGGCGACAGCGCATATCCTGCGACGGCGATCGCGAGAACCTTGGCATACCAGGGCACGCGGGGATCGCGGGCAGCAAGATAGACCGCGTGAACGTCGCGCTATCAGCGCGCGCGCCCAGAGCTTTCAGGATGCGAGAGCATGGCGCGGCCATGATGCTGGATCGTGGAGACGATCCTCCTCTTCAAAGCCTCAAAGCGTCGTCATTGAAGCTTGCACTTGGTTTCGGGGCGATCGAGACCGAGCGTATCGAGCGTCGAAACCTGATGCAGGAAACCCTCCTGCGGGGACACCGATACGGTGTTCCTGCCGTCGAACAGCAGGATCGGCTGCCGCAATTGCAGGTTCCAGTCGCGCAGCGTCAGCTTTTGGCCCTTGAAGGCCGCGACCGAGAAATCCGGGCTCTTCATGTAGGCGAGCATCTTGCCGGCATCGTCGGAGCCGCTTCGGGCCGCCGCCTCGCCGATCATGCGAACCGCGGTCCAGACCTGCATGTCGTGCGCGGTCATCGAGCGCTGGAACGCCTTTGTGAAGCGGTTCTGCAACTGCACGGCGCCCCATTGATCGAACGCCGCATCCCACGTGGTCGGGCACCAGTCCGGCCGAGCCCGCGACCGGGCGCGGATCCCAGGTCCGGTACGGCAGATAGCCGGCAAAGACCTCGCTTTCGTCCGCCGCGACCAGCACATCGTGGTCGGGCGCGCCTTGCGTCACCACCGGCATCTGCTGCTGGATCTCGGCGACGCCGCTGTCGGTCCGCCGCGCGCCGCCGTTGTCCTTGAATACCCGCTCCTCGACGATCTTGGCGCCGAAGCGCGTCGCGGCATGGCGCAATGCGTCGGCGAACAGCACGTCGTTTTCGTGCGAACCCGTCATCAGCAGCCATTTGCGCCACTTCTTCCAGACCAGATATTGCGCCAGCGCGTCGGCGAGCATGGAGCGCGTCGGCGCGACATGAATGACATTGGCGCGGCAATCCTGCTCGCGCAGCCGCTCGTCCAATGCGCGACGCGTTGATCAAGGTCTCGCCGCGCGCCTTGCCGGCATCCGCCGTCTTCAAGCAGCCGGTCCGCATCGAGGCTGGTGACGATAAAGGATGCGCCCTGGTCGGCCAGCGCATTCATGGCCGCGACCGGATCGTCGTTCTCGCCGACCAGTTTCTCGATCAGCGTATAGTGCTGATTGAGGAAGCGGCCGGTGGCATTGTCGTCTTCGGTCGCCAATTGCGCGCCGGCAAGGCCGTCATTGGCGGCCGGCACATCGATCAGCGATATCCGGATCCGCGAAGGCGCCTGATGAAGATAGCCGATCTTGATTTCCAGCGGTTGATCGGACAGGCCGGTTCCGCTCAAGGCGACGAGTGCGACAGACACCAATCAGAAGCCGGAGCAAATCAAGCCTCCACATGCGCATGTTCGGACGTTCCGACATCGCCCGATTGCGCCGCAACATCGCCGGCCGCGCCGTTTCGTCCCGTTTGAGCTTTCAGGCTACTCTATTTATCGTCTGGCGCAAGGAAGCGAATGTCGGTACCGGCGATTTCAAATGCCGCGATTGTCTGTTGGCGCAATGGCGTCAAATAGATCATAGGACTCCAATTAGATCGAGCGCAACGGCGTTCGATCGACCGAACCGGACCTGACAGGTTGGAGAATGCCACATGTTCGATTTGCGCTGGATCACGGTACTCGGCCTTTCGCCTGTTCGCGCTTTCTGCTCTCGTTCGATCCCGCCTTTGCCTTCCTCGCCTATGTTTCCAACGAAAAGGGCAATTCGATCTCGGTGATCGACACCGACAAGATGGAGACCGTCGCAACCATCAAGACCGGGCAGCGGCCGCGCGGCATCGAGGTCACCCGGGACGGCAAATTCGTCTATCGTGGCCGCTCGGCGACGACGACAAGATCCAGGTCTTCGACACCAAGACCCGCAACGATGCCGGCGAGTTGCCGTCCGGTCCGGATCCCGAACAATTCACGCTCGATCCGGCCGGAAAGCTTCTCTACGTCGCCAATGAAAACGACGCGATGGTGACCATCATCGACATGGAGAAACGCGCCGCCATCGGCGAGGTGTCGGTCGGCACCGAACCCGAGGGCATGGCGGTCAGTCCGGATTCCAAGATGCTGATATGCACGTCCGAGACGACGAGCATGGTGCATTTCATCGATACCGCGAGCCGCGAAATCGTCGGCAATCTGCTGGTCGGTTCCCGCCCGCGGTTCTCGGCGTTCAAGTCCGACGGATCGGAACTATGGGTGACTTCGGAAATCGGCGGCGACTCTTGCGATCATCGATCCGGCGACACGGCAGATCAAGCAAACCGTGACGTTCGAAATTCCGGGCCTGCGATCCGAGGCGATCCAGCCGGTCGGCATCAATATCACCAAGGACGGCAAGCTCGGCTTCATCGATCTGGGGCCTGCCAATCGGGTGGCGGTGGTCGACGGCGTCACTCACGCCGTCCTGAAATATCTGCTGGTCGGCCAACGGGTTTGGCACGGCGCCTTTACGCCGGACGAAAAATACCTGCTGGTCGCCAATGGCGTCTCGAACGACGTCTCGGTCATCGACGTCGCGGCCCAGAAGGTCATCAAATCGATTCAGGTTGGCGAATTGCCCTGGGGCATTGCCTTCGGTCCGAATTGAAAGCGGACAGCAACGCCGTGCGCCTGAACTGCGCACGCGCCGGCACAGCCGTCAAATCTTCCGCTTCTCGTGGCCGGGATAGTCGCAGCTCCATTTCGTGGCCATCCATGCAGGATGTTTGCCGATCCACTGGGCGATATAGGGCTGCGCGGCCATCATGCATTGCTGGAGCGAGCCATCCCAGGCGAACTGAAGATATTTTTCCTCGCAATTGGCCGGATTGGCGATGGCGCAGACGGTCAGGATGATTTCAATCATTCCCTGTGCCTCCATTCAAAGCGAACCTCAACAATATTACGCCGAATTCGATCCTCGCGTTTCAAATTTCGGCAGCAATTTAGCCTCCGCCTCAGCCGATGGTTGCCACATCGTGCGGACGCAGACGCCGCCGGAGCAGGCTGCTGGCGCATCGCGCCAGATGCAGCATGACGCGCGCGCGAGTTCGCTCGAACGGTTCTGCCGCATTGCAACGCATCATGGTGCCGCATCGCAACCGTGTCGCGAGCGACGCAGCATCCATCGCAAGGGTCGACGAAATACCGACCTTGACATTGAACGTAAGCGTGCAATGTTTCGCAATACATAGATACTTGGCTCGGGATTTTGCGCGCTGTGACTGTTGACGCATGACGCACTGCTGCCATCGTTGTCAACGACGCAGACTTGCCAGACGATCGAAGGATTTCAAAAACCGTAACCAATCCGGGCTCAAGAAAAAATCTATTGAGTGGAGGAACGATAGATGAAGACACGTGCCGCGGTCGCGTTTGAGGCCAAGAAGCCGCTTGAGATCGTCGAACTCGATCTGGAAGGCCCGAAGGCCGGCGAAGTCCTGGTCGAGATCAAGGCGACGGGAATTTGCCACACCGACGCCTATACGCTGGACGGCTTGGACAGCGAGGGAATTTTCCCCTCGATCCTCGGCCATGAGGGCGCCGGCATCGTCCGCGAGGTCGGACCGGGCGTCACCTCGGTGAAGCCCGGCGACCATGTGATCCCGCTCTACACGCCCGAATGCCGCCAGTGCAAAAGCTGCCTCAGCCAGAAGACCAATCTCTGCACCGCGATCCGCGCCACCCAGGGCAAGGGCGTGATGCCGGACGGCACCTCGCGCTTCAGCCACAAGGGCAAGACCGATCTTCCACTACATGGGCTGCTCGACGTTTTCGAACTTCACCGTGCTGCCGGAGATCGCGGTGGCGAAAATCCGCGAGGACGCGCCGTTCGACAAGAGCTGCTACATCGGCTGCGGCGTGACCACCGGCGTCGGCGCGGTGGTCAACACCGCCAAGGTCACGCCGGGCGCCAACGTGGTGGTGTTCGGCCTCGGCGGCATCGGGCTCAACGTCATCCAGGGCGCGCGGATGGTCGGCGCCGACAAGATCATCGGCGTCGACGTCAACGATTCCAAGGAGGAATGGGGCCGCCGTTTCGGCATGACCCATTTCGTCAATCCGAAGAAGGTCGACGGCGATATCGTCCAGCATCTGGTCGCGCTGACCGACGGCGGCGCCGATTTCACCTTCGACTGCACCGGCAATACCACTGTGATGCGCCAGGCGCTGGAAGCCTGCCATCGCGGCTGGGGCGTGTCGGTCGTGATCGGGGTGGCGGAAGCCGGCAAGGAGATCGCCACGCGGCCGTTCCAGCTCGTCACCGGCCGGGTCTGGAAGGGCACCGCGTTCGGCGGCGCGCGCGGCCGCACCGACGTGCCGAAAATCGTCGACTGGTACATGAACGGCAAGATCGAGATCGATCCGATGATCACCCACGTGCTCAAGCTCGAGGAGATCAACAAGGGGTTCGATCTGATGCATGAGGGCAAGTCGATCCGTTCGGTCGTCGTGTTCTGAACTGAAGTTTAATCCGCGTCCAAATCCAAAAACGTCAAACACAAGGAGGATAGGCCTATGACTGTTCATATCCATCCATCGGTTGACAATGGCGTAAAGAAGGGCTCGGGCAGCTTTGCCGGCGGAACCCTGGTCTGCAAATGCAAGGACAAGCCGGTCAAGGTCGGCATCAAGGGCGATGTCGCCCACAATCACGCCTGCGGCTGCACCCAGTGCTGGAAGCCGGACGGCGCCACCTTCTCGGTGGTCGCCGTGGTTCCGCGCGACAACGTGACCGTGCTCGAAAACGGCGACAAGCTGCATATCGTCGATGCCTCGGCGACGATCCAGCGGCACGCCTGCAAGGTCTGCGGCACGCATATGTACGGCCGCATCGAGAACAAGGGCGCATCCGTTCTACGGTCTGGACTTCATCCATCCCGAACTGTTCACCGAAGGCGGCTCGGCGGCTCCGGGATTTGCGGCGTTCGTATCCTCGGTGATCGAATCCGGCGTCAACCCGTCCGAGATGGGCGCGATCAGGTCGCGCCTCAAGGAACTCGGGCTTGAGCCCTATGATTGTCTGTCGCCGGCGCTGATGGATGCGATCGCCACCCACGTGGCGAAATCCAAAGCCGCGCTGAAGCAGCTGAACCGATCACTTGCAGCTCCGCCGGCGGCGACGACCGCCGGCAGAGCTGCGATCATCCGTCGACCCCTGACAATCTTGGCGTCGCTGCGGCGCCGGAGCCGGTGAAGCCAATGACGCTTGAAACCGTTTCGCTGAACCGATCGCATGGCGGCGTGCAGGGCGTTTACCGGCACGCCAGCCGCGAGACCAAGACGGCCATGACCTTTTCGGTCTATGTCCCTCCGCATCAGGCCGGCGCGAAGCTGCCGGTGGTCTGGTATCTGTCGGGCCTGACCTGCACCCACGCCAACGTCACCGAGAAGGGCGAATTTCGCCAGGCCTGCGCCGAACTGGGCCTGGTCTTTGTCGCGCCCGACACCAGCCCGCGCGGCGAAGGCGTGCCCGGCGATCCCGCCAGCGCCTATGATTTCGGGCTTGGCGCCGGCTTTTATGTCGACGCCACGCAGCCGCCGTTTGCGCAGAATTACCGCATGTGGAGCTATGTGACGGAAGAACTGCCCGAACTGGTCGCCGGGCAATTTCCGGTCGATGCCAAGCGGCAATCGATCCTCGGGCATTCGATGGGCGGCCATGGCGCGCTGACGATCGCGCTTGCGGCATCCCGATCGCTATCGCGCCGCCAGCGCCTTTTCGCCGATCGTCGCGCCGTCGCAGGTGCCATGGGGCATCAAGGCGCTGGGCGGATATCTCGGCGACGACCGCGACGGCCTGGCGCAAGCACGATGCCGTCGCGCTGATCGAGGATGGCGCGCGGTTTTCCGATTTCCTGGTCGATTACGGCGATGCCGATCCATTTCTGACCGAACAGCTTCGTCCCGAGCTTCTGGAGCGCGCCTGCGCGCAGGCCGGCATTCCGCTGCTGCTTCGTCGCCAGGCCGGCTATGACCACAGCTATTATTTCATATCGACCTTCATGGAAGATCACATGCGCTGGCACGCCGCGCGATTGAGCGCATGAGCGTTGCGCATCGCCGACAGATGGCACGGCTGTGAGCCGCGACGGACGCAACCATTCGGGAGAGCGAGAAATGGCCAAGGCGATCGGCTTTGATGGCCTTTATTCTGGCATTCATTCCGGTAGGCGCTCGGCAAAGGACACCCAGTTCTGGAACCTGACCGCCAATACGATTACGTCACTGCAGCTTTCGCCGCCCGGCAAGAACGAGTGGGGCCGCAACCAGGCCGACAATGATCGCGATCACACCGTCGATCACGACGAGCGCCTGAAGATCACCGACACGGCCGCTGGCATCTATGACGTCAAATTTGTCGACAAGAGCGGGCGGACCTGCATGGTGCCGAACGTTCAGGTCAAGGCCGGCGCGATCTTCACGATCGAGGAGAAGGAGCTCAAGGACTGCACCAAATAGACGGTCATTGCGAGCGCGCCGGCTCAGAAATTGACGCCGAACAGCAGCCGCGCCTGCTGGCGTTCGAAATTGACCAGATCGAGCGAACCGGCGACGGCGTGGCGTGGCCCGCGACCTGCGCGCTCCATGCGGCGGCGATCCAGGCGCGTTCGGAAAGCTTGAAGTAGACCGTCGGCCCGACGAAAAAGCCTTGTCCGGCCAGGGTATCCAGCCCGAATCCGTCATATTGGCGCAAATAGCGCGCTTCGCCGCCGACAAAAATCCCCGGAACGGACCTGCGCCATCACGCCGAACGCAACGCCCGCCGTGGATTCCTGCGACCAGGTGCCGGTCAATTTCGAGCGCATGGTTTCGGGCTGATAGAGCAGATTGAACGCCGCAACGACGCGGTCGGGAACGATCTCCCAGTCGGCCGCGGCGACGAAGTCGACGCCATATTGGTTGACCGGCTCGCCGGTCACGTCGTCGGCCCGGCCCCAATGCGGCTCGGCGCCGATCGCAAAGCCGAACGGCGCGGTCGCGCGATCGAGCAACCGGTAGCGGATGTCGGCGGACAGCCCGCCAAATGCGGCATAGCGCTGATCGGCGAACCCGCTGACGCCGGCAATGTCGTAGGAATGACCGCGCCGGTGAATTCGGTTCGAAGGTTTGCCATCGGCACGAATTCCGCCGACAGCGTGCTGGAAGCCGCATCGTATGTTCCGGTTCGCTTGGCAAATCGGCCGGTCACGCGATCCCTCCAGCTCTCTTTCGCCGACGTCGCCGACATCGCTGCCGATGGTGAAGCCGAACAGATGTTCGGTCTCGATCGGTTCGGTGCGGGCGTCGGCCGGAACGAGCGCGAGCGCCAGCAACAGACACGACTTGACCGTGCCGCTCCGCCATGACGACAAACGAACGGAAGACGCGAGGCGCTCGTTCAATGCAGCAATCCCACCAATTCAAAGTTTTCTTCGCAACGCAATATCAGTACCGCAGACCATGATGACTTATCGGAGAACCCTTGGCTCTGAAGCTGAAATCTTCGCGCCGGACCTTGGCTCCCTTGCCACCAAGGCCCGGAACCGGCTTTCCGAACTGTAGTTGAAATTGCGATCCGCTGCTAACAATGCCGTCAAAAAATTTGGAAACGTTGACTACCGCGGCCTGCAAACGCCAATGCCTGATGGCCGATACCAAGCCCCAGCTTGACCCAGGCGGCCGATTTTGCAAACGTCTGTTCGCGATCGGAGCGGCGAAGAATTGCTGCTGTGATTTCATTGACGCATAAATCATGGATGGGCCGGTGACAAATCTAAAGTTTACATTTTCGCGGCCTTCGCTTATGCGGGCGTCGGCGGCGCTGCAAGCGCCCAGGATGCCGCGCTTGGCGAGAAGGTATTTCTCAAATGCAAGGCCTGCCATCAGATCGGCGAGGGCGCCAAGGACGCGGTTGGGCCGGTGCTCAACGGCGTCGTGGGCCGAAAGGCCGGCACCTATCCGGATTACTATTACAGCGACGCCAACAAGAATTCGGGCCTCACCTGGGACGAGGCGACGCTGAAGGAATATCTGAAGAATCCGCGCGCCAAGGTTCCCGGCACCAAGATGATTTTCCCCGGTTTGCCGAAGGATGAGGACATCGACAATGTCATCGCCTATCTCAAGCAGTTCGGGGCCGACGGCAAGAAGTCCTGAACGGCATCGGATCGGCGCCGTCCGGAGCGTGCCGCCGGCAGATGCGGCGTCGGTCGGCGTGAAAGGCGCTGGACGATGATTGGCTTGCGCCCCTTGCTCGATGGCTGCTGGCGTCGGCGACCAGCTCTCGTCGCCTGCCGCAAGCGCGACGGCCGAGGATCTCAACGACTATCCGACCGTCGGCGCGCGCCGACTATGTCTTCGCCTGCATGAAGGCCAACGGCGAAACCCAGGAGCTGTTGCAGAAATGTTCCTGCTCGATCGACGTGATCGCCTCGATCATTCCCTACGACCGCTACGTGACCGCCGAGACCATTCTCTCGATGTCCCAGGTCACCGGGCCGGTCGGTTCCGAATTCCGATCGACCGAGCAGGCCAAGGCTGGCGCTGCAGGAATTCCGCCGCGCGCAGGCGGAAGCGGAAATTCGCTGTTTCTGAGACCGATATGTCGCTCAAAGCGAATGCCCACTAGAGCATCGATTTCTCGATCGGCCATTCGTCCTTGAACACGTTCTTTGCTGGTATCGACGGCCTCGACGCGGAAATTGGCGGCGCCGTTGGGCTTGTAGTTGAAGCGGATGTTCGGATCTTCCGAGATCGCGATCCCGCCATCCATCGTCACCACCAGCTCGTCGCCCTGCCAGATCTTGAGGTTCTCGATAAAGAACGGCGGGACGTAAAGCCGCGTCAGCTGGTCCATCTGCAGTCCCGAATTCTGCGGGTGGCGCAGCATGATCTGGGCCTCGGGCAGTCGCATCGGCGTCCGGACGGAAGGTGCGGAACTTCATCTGACCGAGCATCGATTTGGTGGCGTCGGCATTCGACGCCGCCGGCGCCGAGCAGCCGCCGGACGCCTTCACGAAAGCCTTGACGCCATAGAGCTTGCCGTCGCTGAGTTCGGCGACGAGCCGCACATAGGAATAGCTGTTGACCCGAACCCGCGTCGAAATCGACGTCACGCCGGAATGCGGCCCGATCGTGAACGTTGCCGGCGACAGGCGCCGGATTTTCGTCGATCACGAGCGTCAGCGACTGCAGCGTGCGTTTGTCGTCGGCGGCGAAATTGACGCGCATGCCGATCGGCACGATGGCGGCATCCTCGGCGCGGCGCGGCGCATCGAGCACCACAAGGCCGGTGCCGTCGAGAATCGGGCGATCCTTGAAGATGTCGCCCTTGATGCTGTTCCAGGTTTCTTCCGAAGGCTGGTCCGAGGCGGCAGCGGCCGACTGGCGCGACGCGCCGGCGGCGCCGGCAACGCAAAGCGCACCCGATCAGGGCCAGGACGATCACTCTGGAGAAAATCGACATGGTCGAATTCCTTTTCCACAATGAGGCAGCGGCGAAGCCTATCCGAAATCCGTCGCGACAAGCGGCAAGCTGCGCCGCGGCACCGCAGAACGGCGTCACTCCCATTCGAGTTCGCCGAATGCGGCGATGACATTGCGCGAACTGTATTCGTCGAACAATTTCCATCGCGACTGTTCGCTTCGCCCGGCCTCCCTGGCCGCCTTGGTGAGGGGCGCTCCCCTGCGCGATCAGGCCGCGCACATCCCTGGCCAGGCTCTTCGAAATAGCGCCGCTCGTCGCCAACGGCGCCGCGCCAATCGTCTACGACCGGGCCATGCCCGGGAACGACGCGCTCGGCGGGAATGCGCGGCAATTCCTCGAGGTCGGCGAGAAAGCCGCGAATGCTGCCGTCGATGACCGGCAGATGCTCGACGAACAGCGAGATCGCCGGCAAACAGGGTCGAGCTCGCGTCGTCGAACACGGTCAGGTCGTTGTCGGTATGCCCGGGCGGCCAGGCCTTCAGCGTCAATGTTCGCCTGCCGAGATCGATCTGCGTTTCGTCGTCGACGAGCAGCGTCGGCGGCACGATCTTCACTTCGTCGATCAGCGCATCGCCGAGCACCGTGCGAAATGCCTTCAGATAGATATTCGCCGCGCGCCGTCATCGCGCGCGGCAGATTCCTGTGTCCGACAAAAGTCGTCCCGTCCTGCGCGAACGCCGCGTTGCCGAAAATGTGATCGGGATGGACATGGGTGTTGATGACGTAGCGAACCGGCTTTCGCCGTCACGCCGCGGATCGCGGCGAGCAGGCGCGCTCCTTCGCGCGCGCTGCCGCCGGTGTCGATCACCGCAACCGCATCGTCGCCGACGATGAAGCCGACATTGGCGGCATCGCCCTGGTTGGCCTCGTTCATCATATCGATGTTGCCGACGTGAACGTAGACGCCGGGCGCAACCTCGGAGATCGGCAACGGCGCGAGCGCTTTGCTCGCTGCGCGCGACCATCGCGCCGACAGCCAGAAGCGACAACAATGCTGCCCAGAACGCAGATGCCCACGAAACGCAACGCCCATTCGCGACGCCATCGACGAAATGCGGCACGTCGAACAATTGCCGGCGACACGACGCCGATTTCGCCGGCATTGCCATCTTGCTCGCCTTTCATGATTTCCGCTCGGAGCCGCGGAAGCGTCGCTCGCAGCGCGCAGTTCGATCGAGCATGTCGGTGATCTCAGTCGATCCGAGTTCGCGCTCACGTTGCAGTGCAAGATCATCGCGAAATCATAACTTGCTTATGCAGCGAGAGTTACCTAATCTTTTTCTACTTCTGTCTTCACGATGCAACGGTGAATAGGGAGCCCGTTGTTTCGAAGACTTAAGTGGGCACTGTTCGCTGCACTCTAGAGTTCACGACTTGACGGTGCAAGCTCGTCTCGCGGGCTGTGACACGGTGCCGAAACAATTCATCCAGAAGAGGGCGAATGACGTCCCGTGGAGAATGCTGTATATCCAAGGAGCGTCAGCTACCCTCTAGGCAAAAACCCAGGGAGGAAGCGAATGAAGAAATTTTTAGTCGTTACAACTTCGGTCTTCGGCCTGATGGCCGTGCAAGGCTTGTCGGCGCGCGCCGACGCAGGCGCTGGACAAGCTGGCCAAGGACCCAAGCAATGGGTGATGCAGCAGGGCGATGACGCCAACACGCGTTATTCCAAGCTCAACCAGATCACCGCGGCCAACGTCAAGAAGCTGCAGGTGGCCTGGACGTTCTCGACCGGCGTGCTGCGCGGTCACGAAGGCGGCCCGCTGGTGGTCGGCGACGTGATGTACGTCCATACGCCGTTCCCGAACACGGTCTATGCGCTCGATCTCGAACAATGACGGCAAGATCCTCTGGAAATACGAGCCGCGGCAGGATCCGAACGTGATCCCGATCATGTGCTGCGACACCGTCAACCGCGGCGTCGCCTATGCCGACGGCAAGATCTTCCTGCATCAGGCCGACACCACGCTGGTCGCGCTCGACGCCAAGACCGGCGCCAAGGTCTGGTCGGTGATGGACGGCGAGGCCGGCAAGGGCCAGTCCGGCACCGACGCGCCGTTCGTGTTCAAGGACAAGGTTCTGGTCGGCGTTTCCGGCGGCGAATTCGGCGTTCGCGGCTGGGTCAGCGCCTACAACATCAAGGACGGCAAGCTCGCCTGGCGCGGCTTTTCGGAAGGACCGGACGCCGACACGCTGATCGATCCCGACAAGACCACCTCGCTCGGCAAGCCGGTCGGGCCCGAATTCCTCGACCTCGACCTGGCAGGGCGATCAGTGGAAGATCGGCGGCGGCGCCACCTGGGGCTGGTATTCCTACGATCCCGAGCTGAACCTGGTCTATTACGGCTCGGGCAATCCCTCGACCTGGAACCCGGTGCAGCGCCCCGGCGACAACCGGTGGTCGATGTCGATCTGGGCGCGCGACCTCGATACCGGCAAGGTCAAATGGATCTACCAGATGACGCCGCACGACGAATGGGACTTCGACGGCGTCAACGAGATGATCCTGACCGATCAGACCATCGGCGGCAAGCCGCGGAAGCTGCTCACCCATTTCGACCGTAACGGCTTCGGCTACACGCTCGATCGGGCCACCGGCGAATTGCTGGTCGCGGAGAAGTTCGATCCGGTGGTGAACTGGGCCACCAAGGTCGACATGGACAAGTCGTCCAAGACCTATGGCCGTCCGCTGGTGGTCGACGCCTATTCGACCCAGCACAACGGCGAAGACACCAACTCGAAGGGCATCTGCCCGGCAGCGCTCGGCACCAAGGACGAGCAGCCGGCGGCCTATAGCCCGGAGACGCAGTTGTTCTACGTCCCGACCAACCACGTCTGCATGGACTATGAGCCCTACAAGGTGGCCTACACCGCCGGTCAGGCCTATGTCGGCGCGGCGGTGGCGATGTATCCGCCCAAGGGCGATACCAACATGGGCAACTTCATTGCCTGGGACGGCAAGACCGGCAAGATCGTGTGGTCCAACAAGGAGCAGTTCTCGGCCTGGGGCGGCGCGTTGGCGACGGCCGGCGGCGTGGTGTTCTACGGCACGCTGGAAGGCTATCTGAAGGCGGTCGACGCCAAGACGGGCAAGGAACTCTACAAGTTCAAGACCCCGTCCGGCATCATCGGCAACGTCATGACCTACGAACACGGCGGCAAGCAATATGTCGCCGTGCTCTCGGGCGTCGGCGGCTGGGCCGGCATCGGCCTTGCGGCCGGTCTGCTGCAGCCTGAAAACGCCGCCGCCTGGCATGGCGCGGTCGACCAGGGCAAGTTGCCGACCAAGGACAAGACCGTCGATACGGCGGGCCTCGGCGCGGTCGGCGGCTATGCCGGTCTGGCGTCCTACACCTCGCTGGGCGGGACGTTGACGGTGTTCGCCCTGCCGAGCGAATAGGTCGCGGCGTCACGGTGAGATGACCATCGATCGGCGCGCCGCGGTTCTGCTGCGCGCCGATTGTTTTCCGACCCGACTGCATTGCACGAGGACAGTCGACGTGAGCATCAATCGACTGGAAATTCGTCGCTCGCATCGTTATTCTGGCGGTTGTCTTTGCCGGCGACAGCGCGCACGCGCGGACGGATCGGGCGATCCGGCCGTGGCGTCATCCGACAACGGCAAGTATGTCGACAAGGACGGCAACCCGACCTACAAGATCAGCCAGGACGGAACGGTCGACTGGTACACCTACTCCGGCTTTCGCCGCTATCATTCGGACTGCCATGTCTGCCACGGCCCCAACGGCGAGGGATCGAGCTATGCGCCGGCGCTGGCCAATTCGCTGAAGACGCTGAGCTACACCGACTTCGTCAACGTCGTCACCAACGGCCGCAAGAACGTCGACGCCGCCAACGACAAGGTGATGCCGTCGTTCGCCTCGAACGTCAACGTGATGTGCTACATCGACGACATCTACGTCTATCTGCGCGCCCGCGCCAACAACGCCATTCCCGGCGGCCGTCCGCCCAACCACGAAGACAAGCCCGAGGCCGCCAAGGAGGCCGAAGCCAGTTGCACGGGGATCAAATGATTTCGAGCGTATTGAAAAGCCAGCGAAGCCGACCCCTCATGTTTCGAGGCGGACGGCGATGAGCTGCCGATCCTGGCAGGCGTTCTGGCCTTGCGGGTTGTCGCCTTGCAGCCGGTCGCGGCCCGCGCCCAGGCCAATGATGGCGAGGCCGGTTCGCTCGAACTCGTCGATCCCAAGGTTTTTCGCGCCTGCGGCGATCCGCGCAACCTGCCGTTCTCCAACGACAAGGGCGAGGGATTCGAAAACAAGCTCGCCGAATTGTTCGCCGCCAAGCTCGGCAAGAAGCTCAGCTACACCTATTTCCCGCAGGCGACCGGCTTCGTCCGGATGACGCTCGGCTCGTATCGCTGCGATGTCATCATGGGATTTCCGCAAGGCGACGATCAGGCGCAGGTGACGATTCCCTATTACCGGACGACCTATGCGCTGGTGTTCAAGCGGGGCAGCGGCCTTGAAGACGTCACCGCGATCGGCGATCCGAAGCTGAAGGACAAGCGGATCGGCGATCGTCGCGAAGACGCCGCCGAGCACCAACATGGCGATGAACGGCCTTTTGGCGCACGCCAAGTCCTACCCGCTGTTCATCGACACCCGCGCGGATTCCTCGGCGCAGGCCATGATGGACGACCTCGCCCACGGCGATATCGATTGCGGCATCTTATGGGGGCCGATGGCGGGCTATTTCGCCAGCCAGGCGAACCCACCCCTGGTCGTGGTGCCGCTGATCAAGGAAACGACCGGCCCGCAAATGATCTATCGCATCGGCATGGCGGTGCGTCCGTGCGGACCAGGAGTGGAAGCGCACGCTCAACAGGCTGATCATGGAAAACCAGGCCGAGATCAACAAGCTCTTGATCAGCTACAACATCCCGATCCTCGACGAGACCAACGTGCCGATCACCGCGAGACGCTTTCCAAGCGGCCATGATCGAGCGCCGCCGTCCGTTGTCGCGCTTGATCGTGATCGTCGCTACCGCCGCCGAGGCCGGAGCAGCCGAGGTGCCGGAGCCGGACGGCTATCGCCTGGAAAATTATCGCGCGCCGACGCCGGCGACGCTGCGCGGCGCCAGGGTGATAGGAACGGACGAGGCGGAAACGATCTGGCGCAGCCATTCGGCTTCCTTCATCGACGTGCTGCCGAGGCCGCCGCGGCCGCAGAATTTGCCCGAGGGAACCGTTGTGGCGCGACAAGCCGCGGTCCGATATTCCCGGCAGCATCTGGCTGCCCGACACCGGCTATGGCGAACTCGCGCCCAGCATGGCCGACTATTTCTCCAAGGGGCTGGAGAAGGCGACGCACGGCGATCACGCCAGAATCGCTTGTCTTATATTGTCTGGCGGATTGCTGGATGTCGTGGAACGCAGCCAAGCGCGCGCTCTCGCTCGGCTATTCGAATGTCGCCTGGTATCGCGAAGGAACCGACGGCTGGGCGGCGCCGGGCTTGCCGCTGCAAGAAGCCACGCCGGAGCCGCGTCCCAGCCGAATAGCCAGCTCTTCATCCCGGCCGACGAGCCGTTCGGGGAATCTTCTATTTCGCCTGCGCGTCGGCGTTCAAGGCGTTCTGGATCGCCGTTCCCAAATCAAACAGCCGCTTCTCGATCAGGACCGGCACGTCGCACACATAGGAGGTCGACTTCCGCCGATCCTCGAAAATGCGCGTCTGCCACGCGAGCTGATTGGCGAGTTCATCGCTTTGCGCCTGATCGGCGTTCGGCTTGTCCTGCAGTTCCCGCATCTTGCTGGGTTTCGTCGCGGATTTGCTCGGCCATGCGCCTTCTGCTTGCGCGAAAAGCGCTCGATCCCGTTCATCACCTCGTCGCGCTGCGCGTTGAGCCTGGAATACAACGCGGCGAAAAGCGACTTTGCCTTGTGCTGCTTTTCGTCGCTGGTTCCGACGACAAATTCCGCGATCAGCTTTCGCGCCTCCTCCATCGGCGTGCGACGGGCGGCCAGACGCGAGACCAACTCTGCCAGCTTCGGGTCCGCGGGTTCTGTCTTGTCGACTGCATCGATCGACGGACCGGTCCAGACGCTGGCGATCGAAATCCCCGGCACCTTCAATTGCTGGCACGGCCAGTCCGGATAACGCGGGTCCAGCGCGAATGCCGGCTGCGCCAGGCATGCGGCCAATGCAACCACAACACAGAAAGCAGAATTGCCGGTCGAAAGATCCACGCTAAACCTCCCTGCAAGCCCGCAGCCGCTTTGCCGATGCCACGGCGGCGGGCCAACGCCCCAAAGCGTAACGGATATCCGCTACCCATCGCAAATCAAATTCAGAGCCATCCGACGGCTGACATCAAGCCGTCGTTGCAAGCCCTCCATCGACCGGAATGACGGCACCGCAAACAAAGGCGCTTGCCTTCGATGCGAGATAGAGTGCGATGCCCGCGAGGTCGTCGGGATTTCCCATCCGCTTCATCGGCGCATCTTCGACCACGGCACTGGAGCCCTCCTCGTCGATCGCATCGGTCATCTTGGACGGGAAATAACCCGGCGCAATCGCATTGACCGCGATGCGCTTGGGCGCCAGAAACTTCGCCATGATGCGGGTCAGGTGGTTTACCCCGGCCTTCGACGCGGCATATGAATAGGCCTCGAGATGAGAGGTCCTGATGCCCTCGATCGACCCGATATTGATCACCCGAGCATAGGATTCTGCAGACCCCGCCGCCTCCAGCAAAGGGAGCAGGCGCTGTGTCAGAAAGAAAACCGATTTGACGTTGAGGTCCATGACCTTGTCCCAGCCATTTTCCGGAAACTCGCGAAAGCTAGCACCCCAGCTTGCGCCGGCATTGTTGACGAGAATGTCGAGCCGCTTCTCCCGCTTTTCAATCTCGCCGGCGAGACGGTCTATTTCCTCCATCCGCGAAAGATCGGCGGGCATGGCAATGCATTCGCCGATCGCAGACAATTCTCTGGCCAACTGCTCGCACGCCTCGGCGCGGCGTGCGGTGATGTAAACCTTTACGCCATTTTCAACGTAAGCCCGGGCGATCATTTCACCGAGACCACGACTGCCGCCGGTGACGACCGCGACCTTGCCGCGCACAGAGAACAGCTCTTCGATTTTCATTTCAGCCTCCTGATCATCGGCGGGGGGTCGACCGGCCCGGTACTCGCCGAAGACGGCATGCGCGGCATACATTGAGGCGATCGAGAAGGCAAACGAAGTTGCCCTCAATAGCATCAAGGCCTGCGACCGAAAAAGCCATGCAATAGCGGCACGACGGGTGCGTTCGCAGCCACCTTACGGCCGCGTCGGTTTGCGGTGACCGCCGTGCCAATAGAATCGGGCGGCGAGACTTAATACGTCTCGACGTGATAGCGCCCCCTCTCGCGCATGGCCGGCTTGAGCGACGTCCAATCGAGCGACGAAGCGCGGCAGGCGTCGGCAAAGGCTTCGTCGACGCCGCCCTCCATGCCTTTCAGCCCGCAGATATAGACGTGGGTGTTGGCATCGCCGAGCAATTGCGCGATTTGCCGGGCTTCGTTGCGGATGCGGTCCTGTACATAGACGCGAGGTTCATTCGGTACCCGAGAATAGCAGAAGTATTTCCCGAGCAATTTCTCCGGCACCTTTTGCAGCGGACCGAAATACGGCAACTCTTCCGGCCGGCGCGCCCCGAAAAACAGCAAGAGCCGGCCCGCGGCATCCGGCATCGTGCGGCGACGGCGCTCGGTGAAGCCGCGAAACGGCGCGGATCCGGTTCCGGTACAGATCATGATGATATTGGCGGCCGGATCGTCGGGCATCAGAAATGTCGCGCCGAATGGGCCGGTGACCTCGAGCCTGGCACCGCGCGGAAGATCGCAGAGATAATTCGAGCACACGCCCTTGTCTTCGCGCTTCACCGTCAACGCCAGATTGTTGGCGTTGCGCTTCTCGCCGTCGCGGGAACTGGCGACCGAATAGAGCCGCGGATGATGCGGCTTGCCGCCGGCGTCAACCCCGGGCACGGCGATGCCGATGCTCTGGCCTTCCAGAACCGGAAACGGCAACTGGCCGAAATCAAGGATGATATGCCGAACATCGGAGTCCGATGCGGCGTCGGTCAGCCGATAATTTCCGGTTACCGTGGCGATTGCCGGTTTGCCGCGATTGTAGAGATTGACGGTCGGCTTGCTGGCCGAATGCGGCGCTACCGGCTTGCCGCCCAGCCCCTTGCGCGCCTCCTCCAGGAGTTTGCTGACATCGTCCTCCAGCGCCTCGAGCGCGGCGCCGCCGCCCGCATCGGCGATGGTTTCGTCCTGGGCGGCAGATCGTTCCAGGAAAATTGCTCCTCCAGCGAATACGGCCTCGCAACCACCCGCCAATTGTCGATCGAACCGGTAGGACAGGGCGAAATGCAATCCATGCAGTGATTGCAGATGCTGACGTCGACGACATAATTGTTGCCGTCATGCGTCACCGCATCGACCGGACATGTTTCTTCGCAGGTGTTGCAGCGAATGCATATCTCGGGATCGATGAGATGCTGTTTGATCAATTCCTGGGTCGGCGCGTTCATGTCGTTCAGTCCGGTTGATCACGCGGCCTCGATCTTGACGTATTCGAAATCGCCGGGCTTGTTGTCGATGCCCATCTTCGGCGGCGCGATCCAGTTCGCGAACTTGCCCGGCTCGGTCGACCGGCGCCATCAGCGAGGAGATGAAGTCGCCGTCGTCGGCCGAGGGAAGATAGTCGCACTTCGCCTTCGCCCATTCGGCGGCGCTGACGATGATGCCCTTCGGCGTCGCGTCGACGTCCCTGAATTCACCGATCTGACGATGGAATGCGGCGTGCGGCAGTTCAAGGCGGAATTTCACCCCGGTCTTCTCGATGATCTTGTTCCAGCGCTCGACGCCTTTTTCGCAGTCCAGCGTATAGTCGTCGCGCAAACGCATGTTCAACGCGGTCAATGCGGGCTCATCGACCAGCGCGATCTTGCCGTCCACCAGCTTCAAACCTTGTAGATGTCGTTGGTCAGGCGATGGTCGTCGTCGATCTTGGTTTCCTGGAAGCGGCCCTTCAGGCCGGAATTGTAGAAATTCGCCGCGTTGGTGGAGACTTCCGAGCCGAACAGGTCGAGCGACAGCGAATAATGCAGGTTCATTTTCTTCTGCATGGTCGGCAGATCGATCACGCCTAGTGCGCGCACCTTGTCGATCGCATAGGGATCGTCGATGCCCGCTTGCCTTCATCGCGTCGCAGGTGCGCTGAAGTACGCGGCCGACGCCGGTCTCGCCGACGAACATGTGATGGGCCTCTTCGGTCAGCATGAAGCGGCAGGTGCGCGACAGCGGATCGAAGCCGGACTGCGCCAGAGACTTCAAGCTGCATCTTGCCGTCGCGGTCGGTAAAGAAGGTGAACATGAAGAACGACAGCCAGTCCGGCGTCGCTTCGTTGAAGGCGCCCAGCATGCGCGGGCTGTCGGCATCGCCCGAACGGCGGCGCAACAGATCGTCGGCCTCCTCGCGGCCGTCGCGGCCGAAATATTTCTGCAGCAGATAGACCATGGCCCAGAGATGGCGGCCCTCCTCGACATTGACCTGAAACAGGTTGCGCATGTCGTAAAGCGAAGGCGCGGTCTTGCCGAGATAGCGCTGCTGTTCGACCGACGCCGGCTCGGTGTCGCCCTGCACCACGACAAGGCGGCGCAGCATGGCGCGATATTCGCCCGGCACTTCCTGCCATGCTTTCTCGCCAAGGTGCTGGCCGAAATTGACCTTGCGCGCCTCATCCTGCGGCGCCAGCAGCACGCCCCAGCGATACTCCGGCATCCGGACGTAATCGAACTTGGCCCAGCCGCTTCGGATCGACGACTGACGGCGGTGCGCAGATAGACCAGCGATTCCTGAAAGCCTTCCGGCCCCATGTCGTTCCACCAGTCGAGATAGCCGGGATGCCAGCCTTCCAGCGCCTTGAGCACCTGCCGATCCTCGCTGAGATTGACGTTATTGGGAATCTTGGTGGAGTAGTCGACGTTCATGATGTTCATGGCGTGCTCCTGGTGTTGGTCTCGTGCCCGGACGTTGTGCAGCGCGAAGCGGTGCGTCGCAGAGCGGCGAATGGTAACGATCCATTTGTCCGGTTCGCAGCGCGCACCATGCCGTGCGCACACATTCTACACCCGCGTCATATCGAACTGCGCCTTCTGGCCGGTGCCGTAGCGCCGCAGCGCGCCGTCTTCGCCGACCGCGTTGGGGCGCTGGAAGATCCAGTTCTGCCACGCCGTCAGCCGCGAGAAGATTTTCGATTCCATGGTCTCCGGCCCGACGAAGCGCAAATTGGCTTCGATGCCGGTCAGGCTGTCGGGCGAGAAACTGGCGCGCTCCTCGAAGAACACCCTGATCTCGTCGTCCCAATCGATATCGTCGAGCGCAAAGGTGACGAGGCCGAGCTCTTCGGCTTCACTCGGCATCGAGCGCCTCGCCGATCCTGGCCTGCGCGCGTTCCAGATCGGCCGGATCGGCCTGAAAGCGCGATTGCAGCCGCGTCAGGCCGTGGCTCATCGGGTACGGCCCGAAATTCATCGCGCTCAGCTCGATCGTCGGCGGCGCGCGGTTGTCGCCCTGCTTTTGGCCGATCAGCATGTAGGAGCGGTCGGCGGCGAACACCAGTTCCGCCAGCGTGCCGACGAAACACGAGCCCGGCTCGACCAGCGTCACCAGCGTGCGCGAGGTGACGTCGATGCGCTTGAGCACGCGCTTCCAGTATTGCCTGATCTCATTGACCAGCCAGTGCGCCTTGTTGGCTTCCAGAAAAGCGTCGTACGCCAGCACCTGGGCGCGATCGCCGTGCGACTTGAACACCAGCATCGCGGTCTCGAGTTCGTTGATGCGCAGATGCAGAATGGCGTCGTCGAGTTCGCGCGCCACCTGCAGCGGCCAGAAGCCGGCGCCCTGCGCGATCATGCCGTCGATATCGGCAGGCGGGGCCGCATCGGGCGCCTTGATCGAGATGGTGGCGATGCGCTCGGCGCGGTTGATGTCGACGCTGACAAACCCGTAGCGGATGCCGCTGTCGTCGAAGCTGCGCGTCAGCGGCCCCAGCGCAATGCCCTTTCCGTTGCCGTTGCGCTTCGAGGCCGCGGCGAATTCCTTGCTGCGCTCGGCGACCTTGGCCTCCAGCTTGCTGTTCGGCACGATTTCATCGACCAGCCGCCACTGCACCGCGCGCTTGCCCTTGATCCCTTCCTCGATGGTGCAGAAATAATCGGCGTGGTCGCGGCGCACCTTGCGCTTGTCGACCACGCGGGTCAGCCCGCCGGTGCCCGGCAACACCGCCAGCAGCGGCACTTCCGGCAGCGCCACCGCCGCCGAGCCATCGTCGGCGAGGATGATGTGATCGGTCGCCAGCGCCAGTTCGTAGCCGCCGCCGGCCGCGGTGCCGTTGATGACGGTGACGAAGCGCTGCCCGGAATTCTCGCTGGAATCCTCCAGACCGTTGCGGGTCTCGTTGGTGAATTTGCAGAAATTGACCTTGTGGGCGTGGGTGGCGCCGGCCAGCATGCGGATATTGGCGCCGGCGCAGAACACCCGGTTCTTGCCCGAGCGCAGCAGCACCACCTTGACGCCGGGATGCTCGAAGCGCAGCCGCTGCACCGCATCGGCGAGTTCGATGTCGACGCCGAGATCGTAGGAATTCAGCTTGAGCTGATAGCCTTCGAACAGCCCGCCATTCTCATCGACATCCATGGTCAGGGTCGCGACGTCGCCTTCGACGTCGAGCTTCCAGTGCCGGTAGCGCGACGGATCGGTCTGGAAATCGATGTACCTGGCGCCGCCAGCAAGAACGCGATCTTCACCGGCCATGGACCACCCCTTGGAGATTTGTTGTTGGACTATGCATAATAATGCATGTATCTCGCGCGATGTCCAGAGATAGATAAGCGAATAGTGAATTATGTTGCATACAACCGTTGGCCGGTAGAGTATTATAATACCATTACATCAAAATGACCGGCAGTCGCGCCCGTGCCGCGTCCTTCATCGGCCGAGGATGCGTTGCATGAAGATGGCCGTCGTCGAGGCAGCGCCGGGCGCTTCGATAAGCGCCGATGACATCCATGCATTTCTTGGGCCGGCGCATCGCGAACTACACGATTCCGCGCGACATCAGTTTCCAGGACAGGCTTCCCCGGGAAGAAAGGGGCAAGATATTCAAGGGCGGCTGCGGGATCCATTTTGGAAAGCCGCAAGCCGCAATATCTGACGCGGAAAACAGAACGGAGTTCTAAGCATTGAGGCTCTACGCGTAAAGCCGGCCATGCTCCTCAGCATAGGGCGCGTAGGAATCCTTGATGCTGGCGAGATTCAGCAGCATTTTCGCGACCGGCGTGTCATCATCCGCAAATACCGTGGTCCGAACCCAGAGGCTCTCGGTCCTGCGGCTTCCACTCAGGGCGATGACTTCCCGCTCGGTTTCATAATCCTCACCCACGAACAACGGCCCGCGCATCAACCGGATTTCCTGATCGGCGAACAGGCCGACCGCCGGACCCTTGATCGGCAACCGGTCATCCCTCGAGCGATATTGAAACAGCACACTGAGCATCTCGATCGGAATGATCGGACGGCCCCAGGGGTTGCCGGAGTTTTCTTCCCTCCGGTAATACGAACTCGGTTCGGTGATGACTTTTAGTTTCTCGCTGAGCGAGAACGGATAGAGCTCGCCCATGTTCTGATCGAAGCCCATCCGCACGGTCTGACGGCCGGTCTTCATTCCGAGCTTCACGTCGTGCAGGATCACCGGATCGGCCAGCGGCTTCAGTTCGGTCAGCCGCTGATCGAGCGCGGTCGCCGCGCCGTCACTGCCGACAGAAGCGGTGCCATGCAGAACCTCGGTCCCATCGCGCTTCACCATCTGGATTTTGCATTGCTTGGCCCCCGGCGCAGGCTTTGCCAGAATGGCTTGCACCTCTTCCCCCTCGAAGGAGGGATTGCGGTAGTGCGCCGAGATGCATCCGGTCTCGAACCAGGCCTTTCCCCACAAATTTTCGCACAGCGGCGCAAATTGGCTGAAATGGGTCGGCCCTTCGATCGTGCCACCCTGGAACCCCAGCTTCTGCGCCGTCGCGTCGTCGTGAATCGAGGCGTGAGAATCGTAGACCTGGGTATTGAGCATCTGATGTGGCCGGCGCCACGGCCCGACGAGCGAATTGAGGGTTTCCGTGATGACCGTTTCAAACGCCTTCGACCCCATCGAATTCCTCCGCAAACGCCAGCCTGCGCCACCAGCGGGGATTATCACGTCTATCGGTCGCTATCCAAGATCAACCGGCCATATCGCTCCCGGTATCTTTCAGGGTCGCTCTTCGCTTATCGCGGCCGTATTTCCGAGGATTGAAACGCATCGTCGCTCAGAATGTGCCGGGATAAACCCCGCCATCAATGAGAATATTCTGCGCGGTGCCAGGACAATTTGGACCACGCCGTAACCTCGGACTTTCTGCAGTCCATGGATCAGGAAACGGACCATATGGTTCGGGCCGCACAGACGACCGATCACAAGGAGGCCGGTGCAGGCCCTCATCGACAAGCGCAAGGCTGCTTTCGTCGAGCAATAACTCAGGCGACCTTCAGGGATGCCTTGCCTTCGACGCCGAGAAACCCCATCAACCGCTCCCGAATGAGGCTTTCGGCATCGATCATAATGCGATCGATCAGTTCCTTGACCGTCGGGATGTCGTGGATCAGGCCGACCACCATGCCGCAGCTCCAGGCTCCCGCATCCATCTTGCCGTCGATCATGACCTTGGGGTAAACGCCCGGCGACCTCTTCGTGAATGTCGGCGATCTGCAGCTTGGCGCCCTTCTCGCGCTCGATTTCCAGCAACTTGTCGACCGCCGGCGTTCTTGAGCACCCGTTCGGTGTTTCGCAAGGCGCGCATGATCAGCCGGGTGTCGAGCTCCGAGGCGGCAACCAGCGCATTCTTGACGTTGTCGTGCACCGGCGCCTCTTTGGTGGCGATGAATCGCGTGCCCATGTTCATGCCGGCCGCGCCCATCGCCAATGCGGCGACCAGACTGCGCGCATCGGCCATGCCGCCGGACGCCACGAACGGGATCTTCAGTTCCTCGGCGGCGCGCGGCAGCAGGATCATGTTGGGGATGTCGTCTTCGCCGGGATGCCCGCCGCACTCGAAGCCGTCGACGCTGACGGCGTCGCAGCCGATCTGCTGGGCCTTCAGCGAATGCCGCACCGAGGTGCATTTGTGGATCACCTTGATACCGGCGGCCTTGAGCGCCGGCATGTATTGTTCGGGGCTGCGCCCGGCCGTTTCGACGATCTTGCACGCCGCCTTCGACTGATCGCCGCGATGTATTCCGGATAGGGCGGCGCGGTGAATGAGGGAAGGAAAGTCAGATTGACGCCGAACGGCTTGTCGGTCATGTCGCGACAGCGCGCAATTTCCTTGGCCAACAATTCCGGCGTCCGCTGCGTCAGGCCGGTGATGATGCCGAGACCTCCTGCATTCGAGACCGCGGCTGCGAGTTCGGCAAAGCCGACATAATGCATGCCGCCCTGGATGATCGGATGTTCGATATCGAACAATTCGGTGATGGCGGTTTTCATCGGAAGTTCCCATCCTGATCCCGGCAAACCGGTCGCGTTTTCGATCCCATGCTCGATCTACGGCTCTTTATGCGCGATCGGTGGATTATTTCCAAGAGCTCCCGCAACTCGCACTCCGCCCACCAAGGCTCCCTTACCATTTCTCTCCGAATGGCCGGATCTCATGTTCGAAGGTCCAGGCGTCGCGCGGCTGCCGATAGAGCTGCCAATAGGCTTCCGCCACCGCGGCCGGTCGCATCAGGCGGTTGGGATCGAGATTCTCGATCGCCTTGGCGCCCTCCCGGTTGGCGATGAGCTGACGCACCCATTCGGTGTCGACACTGGAGTTGATCACGAGATGGGCGACGTGGATGTTCTTGGGACCGAGCTCGCGCGCCATCGACTGCGCGACCGCGCGCAGTCCGAACTTGGCGCTGGCAAATGCCGCAAAACCCGATCCGCCGCGCAGGCTTGCGGTTGCTCCCGTGAAGAAGATGTTGCCCTTGCCACGGGGAAGCATCAAACGCGCGGCCTCGCGGCCGGCCAGGAAACCGGAATAGCAGGCCATTTCCCACACCTTGCGGAACACCCGCTCGGTCGTATCCAAAATCGGAAAGTTCACATTGGCGCCGATGTTGAAGACGCAAACTTCCAGCGGGGCGTGCTGGTCCGCGTCGCCCAAAAAAGACACGATCTCGGCTTCCTTTCTTGCGTCAAGTGGCCGCCCGAACACCTCGCCGCCAGCCGCCTCGATTTCCCCAACGAGCGGGCCAAGCTTCTCGCCCTGGCGGCGTCCGACAAAGACGGTGAAACCTTCAGCCGCGAATTTCTTGGCGATCTCGCCGCCGATAAAGTCTCCGGCGCCGACAACAGCCACGGTCGCGTTTCGCTTTTCCAAGGTCTTTCTCCAGAACAAGAGGGAAATGAGAGATTTGAATTCGCCGGGGCACGAGCGACGCATCGCGTCATGTCAGGTGCCTCGCAGCGACTCCACACAACGGCTTACGCAGTGGAATAATAAAGTTCTTTTTTAGAACTTGTCAATTGAACCCCAAGGAAGGCAACGGCTGGCTCACGGGCAAGTTATTGTTCCGTATGCGCAAAATAATAGAACTCTTGTTTTCAAAATGTCGTTTACAATCACTTCAATCCGGGTCTATAGATTTCAGTATCAAATAAGAACTTAAAGGGCCGGCGTAATGGCAGACAGAGTTGGCGTCGTGATGCTGGTCGGCGCGGGTGACGCCATCGGCGCGGCTGTGGCCCGGCGGTTCGCCGAGGGCGGATACAAGGTCTGTATCGCCCGGCGCGATGCGGCCAAATCCCAGCGGCTGGTCGATGAGTTGATGGCCGGGGGGCAAGACGTCCACGCCTTCAGTGTCGATGCCCGTCAGGAATCCGAGGTGCAGAAGCTGTTCGGCCGCGTCGAGCAAACATCGGACCGATCGAGGTCTGCCTCTTCAATGCCGGCTCCAACGTCAACAAGCCGTTGCTCGAGACCACCGAAAAGCTGTTCTTCAAGGCATGGGAGCTTGCCTGTTACGCCGGCTTCCTGGTCGGCCGCGAGGCCGCGCGCTAGATGCTGCCGCGCGGCAGCGGCACCATCCTGTTCACCGGCGCCACCGCGAGCATCCGCGGCGGCAAGGGCTTTGCCGCGTTTTCGTCGCGAAGTTCGGCCTGCGCGCCGTGGCGCAAGCAATGGCCCGCGAACTGGGCCCAAAGAACATTCACGTCGTGCACCTGCTGATCGACGCCGGCGTCGACAGCGAGGCGATCCATCCGCGCATGAAGGCCGCAACCGGCATCGAGGCCAAGGACATTCCGCCGGACAGTCTGACCAAGACCGCAGTCGATCGCCGAAGCCTATTGGTTCGCGCATCAGCAGAGCCAGAGACGGCTGGACCCATGAGCTCGACCTTCGCCCGGCCGTGGAGAAATGGTGAGATGGCCGCCGCGCCCGACCTGACGCTGTGGGGCGTTGGCACCAGCCGCACGGTCCGCCCGCATTGGGCGATGCATGAGCTGAACTCGCCTACAAGACCAAGCCGATCGGCCCCGCACCGGCGAGACCAAGACGGCCGGAATACACCGCGCTCAATCCGCGTCAGAAGGTGCCGCTGCTGCAGGACGGCGATTTCTGCATCGGCGAGAGTGCGGCGATCGTCGCCTATCTATCGAGAACCTATTCGAGTCCCGGAACGCGAGCTGATCCCCGAGAGGCAGCGCGAATATGCCGCCTGGCTCGAATGGTGCTTTTTCATCGTCACCGAACTCGATTCCACCAGCCTCTACGTGATGCGGCGCCACAGCGCCGACGCGCTCGGCCCGATCTACGGCGTCGCCCCGGAAGTCGTGGCCAAGGCCGGCGAATATTTCCGCGAACAGTTCCGTCATGTGGAGGCGGCGCTCACGAGACGGCCGCAAATACCTGATGGGCGATCACTTCACCAGCGCGGACATCCTGCTCACGACCTGCCTCGACTGGGCGATCGCCTACGGCGTCGGCATCTGCGACAACGCGCAGTCCCTATCGCGAGCGCATTCATCAGCGACCCGGCTTATCAGCAGGGCACAGCGGCCAACAAACCCGCCTGGCGCCAATCAGGCTGAACCCATCGTCATTGCGAGCGAAGCGAAGCAATGACGCGGCTTCCATTCAGATTTGGCGCTAATAAGCGATTCCGCTAGCTCGCAGCCTGACGCCTTGTCCTGATCATGCTGATCGATCGCGCGCTCGTCATAGCCGAGCTCGCGCAACACCTCACGGGAATGCTCGCCGATCCGCGGCGCCGGCCCGCCAATAACGGCCTCATTGCGGTCGAAATCGCGCCGCCGGCTTCGGCTGCCGTACCCGGCCGACCGCGGCTGGTCGAACTCGGCAATGAGGCCGCGCGCCACCACCTGCTCGTTGTGGATGATCTCGCCGCGGCGCAGGATCGGCGCACACGGCACGTCGGCCGCATCAAGCCGCTCCAGCCATTCGGCGGTGGTGTGCTGCGCCGATATATTCCGCCATCTTGTTGATGCGCGCGGTGGCGTTGACGCGTGCGGCCGCCGGGCGTGGCGAAGCGCGGATCCTTGGCGAGGTCGGGATCGCCGGAGGCCCTGCAAAAGCCCTGCCACTCGGAATCCGAGATGGTGCCGGCGGTGATGTAGCCGTCGCTGGTCTTGAACACCAGATCGGGGCGATCCTTCGGATCGGCGGCTTGTCGCCTCGGCGCCGACCACCGTGTATTGCATCATGCCTTCCGGCCAGAGATAGGAGATCATCGTATCGAGCATCGCCACCTGGATGTGATCGCCCTGCCCGGTCTTCTCGCGCGCATAGAGCGCCGCCGATACCGCCTGCGCCGTAAACATCGCCGTGGTCTTGTCGCAGACGATGGTGCGGATCATCTGCGGCCGGTTGGTCGACCGGCTGCGACTGGATATCGGCAAAGCCGGAAAGGCCCTGGATGATCGGATCGTAGACCCGCTTCTTGACATAGGGCCCGGTGTCGCCGACGCCGCTGATCGAGACATAGATCAGGCGCGGATGGCGCGCGCGCAGTTCTCGGCGCCGAGCCCGAGCCGCTCCATGGTGCCGGGCCGAAAGTTCTGCACCAGCACGTCGGCCTGGCGACCAGCTTTGCCAGCACCTCGCGGCCGGCATCGCTCTTGATGTCGATCGACAGCGAGCGCTTGCCGCGGTTGGAGGAGATGAACAGCGCCGAGAATTCGCCGGCCTTGTCGATGTGGCGCGGCTGCGCCGGGTGATGTCGCCGCCGATCGGCTCGATCTTGAGGACGTCGGCGCCCTGATCGGCGAGGAACATGGTCGCGAACGGCCCCGACACCACAGCGGTCAAATCCAGTACGCGGACGCCATTAAGTGGCCCAGACATGACGCTTTCCTTTGGTTGTCTTTAACCGGCCGGCTGGAGCATCTCACCCATCCGGTCGTTGCTGGCAGCGGTTCAGGGTCTCCGTCCGGTTTCAATCGATGCTTTCAGGCGAGCCAGGACCGGAGCGTTCCCTGGCTCGATGATCTCTTCTTCTACATCGCGCAGTTGATCCTTGCCGAAAAATATCTCCCGACCGACGAAAGGGGATGAAAAAGCTCTAAATTTGAACTGTCAATTTCGAGTGGCGATTTTATATATCTTGAATGCCCATAACTGCTAATCGGCGGTTGAATGCGGGTCAGTACCGATTTAGAATGAAAGACTGAATGGTGGCGTCCGAGTTGGGCCTTCGAACCGAACCATGGGCCCGCAGCGACCGGACGAAGGACCGAACCATGAAATGGGACGAGCTTGAAGAAGAGCCCTGCTCGTTGGCTCGCACCGTCGCCGTGATCGGCGACCGCTGGAGCCTGCTCATTCTGCGCGAGTGCTTCCTGCGCAAGCGGCGGTTCGAGGCGTTTCAGTCGGCGCTCGGGATCACGCGGCATTTGCTCGCCGAGCGGCTTAAGAAACTCGTCCGGCTCGGCGTCCTGCGCCGTATCCCCTATCAGGAATTGCCCAAGCGATACGAGTATATCCTGACCCAAAAGGGCCTCGACCTTTATCCGGTGATCATGTCAATCGTCCATTGGGGCGACACCCACATGGTCGATTTCCGTGGCCGGCCGCTGCTTCATGAACATCAGAATTGCGGCAAAATGTTCGATCCGGTCATGGTGTGCTCGGAATGCGGTGAACCGCTGACGGCCAAGCAGGTCCATGTGCACCCCGGACCGGGGCGCGCGCAAAGCTGCCACCGCCGAAAAATGATCTTTTGCTGTTCCCGAAAATCGGGTTTGCTTCGCTGCGGTACGTCGCGCCCGCGACCTGCCGACGGACGAAACGACGGAGATCGATATGAGCGGACTCGGCGGCCTCAACAAATCGCCCGAGGGCGTCGTCATCGGGCTCGTCCAACTGCAATTGCCCGTGGTCGTGACCAAGGCCGACCTGGCGCGCCAGACCGATCGCATCGTTGACATGGTCGGCAAGGCGCGCCGCAATCTGGGCACCATGGACATCGTGGTGTTTCCCGAATATTCGCTGCACGGCCTGTCGATGGACACCAATCCTGACGATCATGTGCCGCCTCGACGGCCCCGAAGTCGCGGCTTTCAAGCGGGCCTGCATCGACAACAAGATCTGGGGCTGCTTCTCCATCATGGAGTTCAATCCCGACGGCAATCCCTACAATTCAGGCCTGATCATCGACGACCACGGCGAGATCAAATTGTACTACCGGAAATTCCATCCCGGGGTGCCGGTCGAGCCGTGGGAACCCGGCAATCTCGGCATTCCCGTGATCGAAGGACCGAAGGGCGCAAGATCGCGCTGATCATCTGCCACGACGGCATGTTCCCGGAGATGGCGCGCGAATGCGCCTACAAGGGCGCCGAAATCATGATCCGAACCGCCGGCTATACCGCGCCGATCCGCCAAACCTGGCGCTTCACCAACCAGGCCAACGCCTTCCAGAAACCTGATGTAACCGCCAATGTCTGCATGTGCGGTCGGACGGTTCGTTTGATTCCGACTGCGCGCTTTTCGGCCCAATGCCAGAATTTCGAATCCGGATCGTGCGAGGTTTCGCGCGCCGGCTGGTCGGCGACCAGCAGCTCCATCACCATTTTTTGCGCGGCAATGGCACGCGCGCTCGCGGATTTCACCTTCATGCCGACGCTGGGCGTACGCTTGCAGGACGCTGCCAGCACGCGTTCGCCCTCGACCTCGACCATGCAGGCGCGGCAATTGCCGTCGGGCCGGTAGTCCGGTTCAGGCGAGTAGCATAGATGCGGGATTTCGCGGCCCTGGCGCTTGGCCACCTGCCAGATGGTTTCGCCCGCGTTGGCCTGGACCTGCTTGCCGTCGAGTTCGAACTGGATCTTGGTCATTCCGCAGCTTCTTTCGGCGCGCAAAATTCCTCGGGGAAATATTTAATCACTGAAGTAAGCGGATTCGAGGCCGCTGGCCGAGGCCGCAAATCGACGCATCGCGCATCGCCTGGCTCAATTCGTCCAGCAAGTCGCGGTTCCATGCCCCGCCTTCCATCAGCAGCGCGGCTTTCTGCTACCGACGCGGCACGGCGTGCACTGCCCGCAACTCTCATCCTCGAAAAACCGCATCAGATTCAGCGCAGCGCCCTTTACGTCGTCCTGGTCGGACAGGATGATGACGGCGGCAGAACCGATAAAGCAGCCGTATTTTTCCAGCGTGCCGAAATCCAGCGGAATGTCGTCCATCGATGCCGGCAGGATGCCGCCCGATGCGCCGCCGGGCAGATAGGCATGAAAGGCGTGCCCTTCCGCCATGCCGCCGCAGAACTCGTCGATCAGTTCGCGCACGGTGATGCCCGCCGGCGCTAGTTTCATGCCGGGGTTCCTGACGCGGCCGGAGACCGAATAGCTGCGCAACCCGTGGCGTTCATTGCGGCCGTGGCTGTTCCACCACTCGGCGCCTTTTTCGACGATATCGCGCACCCACCACAGCGTCTCGATGTTGTTGATCAGCGTCGGCAATCCGAACAGCCCGACCTGGAACGGATAAGGCGGCTTATGGCGCGGCAGGCCGCGCTTGCCCTCGATGCTTTCGAGCAGCGCGATTCCTCGCCGCAGATATAGGCGCCGGCGCCGCGCCGCATGTGCAGCGTCGGGCCGCCCGGCGGCAATTTGGCGATTTCGCGATCGAGGATCTCGCGCGAGGCCGGGTATTCGTCGCGGATGTAGATATAGACCTCTGGCGCATCCACGACATGGGCGCCGATCAGCATGCCTTCGAGAAAGCGATGCGGATCCGTCTCGAGGTACCAGCGGTCCTTGAACGTGCCGGGCTCGCCCTCGTCGCCATTGATGGCCATCAGCCGTGGCCCCGGCTCGCCCAGCACGGCGCGCCATTTGCGCCCGGTGGGGAAGCCCGCGCCGCCGAGGCCGCGCAGGGATGCGTCATCAAGCGCTTTCAGCAAATCCTCTTTCGCCAGTTCACCAGAGCGCAACCGGTTTAACAGCGCATAACCGCCACTTGCGACATAGGCATCGTAAGCGACATAGTCGGGCAGATGGGCGTGGGTGTCGGCGGCCTTCGCCGCCGCCAGAACACTGTCGGCGCTGGCGCGATCGACGAAATGATGCCCCACCTCTGCTGTCGGCGCGGTATCGCAACGACCGACACAGGGCGCGCGCACCACCCGGATTTCGGGGCCGGCGACGCCCTGCAGTTCATGCAGCAGTTTTTCAGCACCAAGCATGGCGCAGGTCAGCGAATCGCAGACCCGGATGGTCAGCGGCGGAATGCCAGGTTCGCCCTCCTTCACCACGTCGAAATGCGCGTAGAAGGTCGCGGTCTCGAACACCTCGGCGAAAGCCAGCTTCATCTCGTCGGCGAGCGCCGCCAGATGCGCCGCGGAAATCTGATGCCAGGTATCCTGGATAAGGTGCAGATGCTCTATCAGCAGGTCGCGCCGCCGCGGCCGGTCGCCGAGCAGCAGCGCGATCTCTTCGGCGGCCCGAGGATCGACCTGGCGGCCTTTGGGAGTCGACTTGGCCCGCTTGCGCCCCTCGCCCGGATGCTCGAACGAGCGGACTTTGTGCACGTCATGACTCATCGAACCATCTCGTTCCAACTGTCTGGTTAGTACCCTAGTTGGTGGCATGCCAGATGCCAAGAAAAAAGAGTATTTCAGATGCGATATCGGGGCAGACGGCGTCCGCCGCCATGCCCCGATGATCTCAAGTCGCGCGCTCAGAAGATCTTGGCGGCGCTCTGCAGCGTGATCCACACACCCCACAACAGGGGAATGCCGACGAAAGCCCAAAACAGGGCAGCCTTGGCATCCAGTCCGCCGAACCCTATTCCATAAGAACCCGTCGGCGACGCCGCGGCTGTGGTGGCGGAGGCTGCCTGCAGCTTCGCGACCTCGGCCTCGCTCATGTGCCATTTCGGATCGACGGGCTTGATCAGATAGTTGCAGATCAATCCGGCGATCAGCATGGCGCATAGAATGTACATGGTCGTGTTGTAGAGCTGGTCGCGCGGCACCCCGGCTGCAAGCTGGAACTCACGGATGTAGTTCACCACCACCGGGCCGATAATGCCCGCGGTCGACCACGCCGTGAGGAGTCGTCCATGAATGGCACCCACGAACTGGGTTCCAAACATGTCGGCGAGATAGGCCGGCACGGTGGCAAAGCCGCCGCCGTACATCGACAGGATGATGCCGAAGCCGAGAACGAACAGCAGTTTTGAGCCCATCGCAGCGAAGGTCGGCGCCAAGGCATACAGCGCAATGCCGAGGATGAAGAACGTATAGTAGGTGTTCTTGCGCCCGATCTTGTCGGACAGCGACGCCCAAAAGAAACGGCCGCCGATGTTGAACAGCGAAAGCAGTCCGGTGAAACCGGCCGCGATTGCCGCGATGGCTGCCTTCTGCTCGACGCTCAGCGCGTTGAAGCCGACATCCGGCAATCCGATCAGTTTGCCGGCGAAGATCTCCTGAAGCATCGGCGAGGCCATGCCGATCACGCCGATACCGGCCGAGACGTTCAGACAGAGCACCCACCAGATCAGCCAGAACTGCGGCGTCTTGTGTGCATCCTTCAGATGGACGTTGTTCCGCGAGATCATCGCGTTGGCCGTGGATGGAGGCGTCCAGCCCTCCGGCTTCCAGCCGGCCGGCGGAATGCGATAGGCAAACGCGCCGATCGTCATGAACACAAAGTAGATCAGGGCCATGACCAGGAATGTTTGCCAAGCGCCGACGTCGGTCGATGTCTTGAAATAATTCATCAGCAGGTTGGCGAGGGGCGCGCCGATCATAGCGCCACCGCCAAAGCCCATGATCGCCATGCCGGTCGCCATGCCGCGTCGGTCCGGAAACCATTTCACCAGCGTCGAGACCGGCGAGATATAGCCGAGGCCGAGACCGATGCCGCCGATGACACCGGAGCCGAGCCACATCAGCCAGAGTTGATGAGTGTAGATGCCGATCGCGCCGAGCACGAGACCGCCACACCAGCACAGTGCCGCGACGAAGCCGGCCTTGCGCGGCCCGACGCGCTCCAGCCAGCCGCCCCAGATCGCGGCAGCGATGCCCAGTACCAGGAAGAACAGCGTAAACATCCAGCCCATGCTGGCGACACGCCAGTCGCAGGTGGTGGTGAACAGTTCCTGCATCAGCGACATGTCCGGACAGGCCTTGGGCGCGGTAATGCCCAGTGCGCGCGACAGCGGCAGCCAGAACACACTGAAGCCGTACGCCATGCCGATGCAAAGATGAATGCAGAGCGCCGCCGGCGGCACCAGCCAGCGATTGAAGCCGGCGGTCGCGATGGTGTGCTCTTTGTCGAGAATTCCCAGTCCCGCATCGGCCATCGTGCCGGCGCCGTCTATCGTAGCCATCTCATCCTCCCCTGCAGCACCCTTTGTCGGGCTTGTCTGCCGTCTGCAATCCCGTGGTTCTCACAACTTCTGCACGGCCGCCCACACCGGCCACACAACATCAAGATGCGCCGGAATCGCGAAGCGCATCCGAAGTTCTAACACCTGATATGATCGATTATGCCCCCGCCACCGCTGCCGAGCTTCCGTTGAATGCGCTCGCTCCGGATACCCGCCTTAAGCCGCAACGCGACTTCCACATTCCTGCGGAGGAACCATTTGGTGCAGAAGCCGGAGCAAGTGTCGATAGGAAAAAGGTAGCGATTCCGGCCGTTCTGTGCAGAGCGCGACCCAGCAATCGGAGATCGATCAGAAAATACAATCGTCCGATACGAAAATCGCATGAACCGCCAGGGGCGCGCTCAGATGTTGAGCGTTGGCGCGACTTCCTGCGCCATCTGAACCAGCGCCGCGACCAGCGGCGTCATGGTGTCACGCGGTGGGATGACCAGTCCAATTCTGTAGGTCACCAGAGGATCGACGATCGGAATTATGCGGATGGCATCCGACAGGCCCAGCGTTTCGGCGAGTTTTGCCGGCATAACGCTGGCCCAGCGCCCGGTCTTGACGTGGGTGTAAAGCACGATGATCGAGTTCGAGGTGAGCGTTGGCGTCGCCTGGGTTCCGGCGGCCAGCAACGCACGATCGATGATCCTGCGGTTTTGCATATCCGGCGTCAGCAGGCACAGCGGCACCTGCCCTACCTCGCGCCATGTCACCTGCTCGCGATCGCCATAAAGCCCGTCCGCCGCCGTAAGCAAACGATAGCTCTCATCGAAGAGCGGAATCGCGCGAACCCGCCCCAGCGGTTCATTGTCGAGATAGGTCAGCCCGGCGTCGACTTCCAGGTTTTCCAGCAGTCCGAGCACCTCGGTCGAGGTGCAGGACACGATGCGAAAGCGGACGTTCGGATGACGCTCCCGGAACGGCGTGGTCAGCGATGCGACCATGCCAAGCACCGTTGGAATTGCCGCGATCCTGATCTCTCCGGAAAGCCCCTGCTTCAGCGCGTTGATTTCTTCCCGCATCGCGCGCGCGTCGCCAACGATGCGCCGCGCCCAGTCAAGCGCGCGCTGGCCCTCCGGCGTAAATCCGAGAAAACGCGAGCCGCGCTGCACCAGCGTGACGCCAAGCATTTCTTCAAGCTGCTTCAGGCTTGTCGACATCGTCGGCTGCGTCACGCCGCACGCTTCGGCGGCGCGGCCGAAATGCTTTTCCTTTGCCAGTGCAAGCAAAAATTCGAGTTTGTCGATCAAGAGGTGTGCCTCGACCGAAGCACGCTTGTCTTTCTCATGCCCCGGCTCCGTCGGTTTTTTCGATTAAGAACACGATCCGGCGCTCCGCCTGTTCGGTAATCTCGACGCGATCGCCGGTTTCCCGGATCAAATTGGGGATATCGATCACCGACAGCGGGTCGGTGCAGTGCACTTCCAGCCGGTCGCCCGGCGCCAGCGATTTAAGCGCCTTGCGCGTTTTCAGCGCCGGCAACGGACATTTCAGTCCGGTCAAATCGAGCGTTGTCTGTGCCATGGCATTGAAGATGGCGAAGAGGGTCCGCATCGTCAACCGGCCTTGCCGGCCAGGGCATCAGGTCAGGCTTGCATAGGCGAGGAATCCGACGGTCTGGCCGGGTTCGACCCGCGTCACCTCTTCTCCAAGTTCGACGAGCCCGTCGGTTTCCACCAGCGACGACAGCAGACCGGCACCTTCGCGCGGAAATTTCATCGCCTCCGGCGCGCCGTCCGCGCCTTTGCGCAGGGAAACACGGACATATTCACGGCGGGCGATTTTCTTTTTGTATGCGAAAGCCGCGCGCACGGGCATCGGCACCAGATGTTGTTGCAGGGCGCCGGCCAGCGCCAACACGGTCGGGCGCACGACATGGACAAAGGTCACAAAGCTTGCCACCGGATTTCCCGGCAGACCGATGAACGGCGTGCCGCTGATGATGCCCATCGCGACCGGACGTCCCGGCTTGATCGCCATGCGCCAGAGCACCAACGTCCCGACGCTCTGAACGCTGGCCTTGACGTGGTCCTCTTCGCCGGTCGAAACCCCGCCGGTGGTCAGAATCAGATCGTGGGCGTCAGCCGCTTTCTCCAGGGCTGTGGCGAGCAAAGAGCAATTGTCGGGCAGGATGCCGAGATCGCTGATCTCGCAGCCAAGCCGGGCCAGCATCGCCATCAGCATGAAGCGGTTGGAATCGAACAGTTGAGCGGATGCGCGCGGGGCACCCGGCGATACGAGTTCGTTGCCGGTCGAAAATACCGCCACGCGGATGCGCCTGCGCACCTCGACATGCGTCAGGCCGAATGCGGCGGCGAGCGCGACGTCCTGCGGCCGCAGGCGTTGTCCGGGCAACAACGCGCGCGTGCCCGCGTCGATGTCTTCACCGGCCGGCCGGACATTGGCGCCGGTCTTCAGCCCCTTGGGAAGAACCGCCCTTCCAGCATCGTCAATACGTACATCCTCCTGCATGAACACCGTGTTGGCCCCATCGGGCATCGGCGCGCCGGTAAAGATCCGCATGGCGTGGCCCGGCAGGATCGACGCCGGTGCCGAGGCTCCGGCCTGAACGCGGCCAGCCACCCGAAATGCCTTCTCCTCCGTCAGCGGCAGATCGCCGCCGCGCACGGCATAACCATCGACGGCGGAATTGGTGAAAGGCGGCAGCGGCAGCGGAGCCGAGATAGCGGCCGCCAGCACGCGGCCGTCGGCGTGTCGCAGATCGACAGTTTCGACGTCCCGCACCGCCGTCACTCGCGCGGCGATGATTGCGACGGCTTCATCGACCGACATCATCGGTCCGCCAAAGGCAAAGCAATCGTCGGACAATTGCGCCATGGCCTCTCAGCTTCCCTCGACGCCACTCGCCAGCACGTTCTCGACGTTGATCGCCGAGGCCTGCATCATGGCGGCAACGGCCGGGATATCATCGAGATGGGCTGCCGGAAGCTCCGTTTCAAGCTTGGTATCGCTGGCAATGCCCACGATCTCGGGATCGTCCGGAAATAGCGGCGGCTTGCCATTTGCGGCGCGATAGACTTCGATCTTGCGATGAGGTTCCCGCTTGAACCCCTCGATCAGGACCAGATCGACCCGCGACATCTTCGCCAGCAGTTCAGGGATTTTCGGCTCGGCTGCACCTCGCAACTCGTGCATCAGCGCCCAGCGCCGGGTCGAAGAGACCAGCACTTCAGCAGCGCCTGATTGCCGGTGCACCCAGGAATCCTTCCCCGGGACATCCACGTCAAACTCGTGATGGGCATGCTTGATCACCGAAACGCGCAGGCCTTCGGCGATAAAGTATGGGATCAGGCGCGTCAGCAGCGTCGTCTTGCCGGCGCCGCTCCAGCCCGCCAGACCAATCACCTTCATGTCATTCTCCGGGCCGCTTAGCATCGCCTGCGGATGCTTTATATCCACTGAGCCTGTATTGTCATGCTATCGAGCAGGTCATGATGAAGATAGACAAGCCGCCAGCGCCCCTGATCTTCCCAAATCCTGCGGATCCGCGGCTGACCGAACGCGTTGCCGGGACCGACCAGAACGGCGCGCCGGTCGAGATCAATGTCCCGGTGGAGCGGCCGCTGACCCTGTACCTGAACGCGCAGGAGATCGTCACCATGATGACGATCGGCGACTATCCCGAATATCTGGCGTTGGGCTATTTGCTGAACCAGAACATGCTGAAATACAACGATGCCGTCACCGAGGTTGAATATGACGACGACCTGCAGGTCGTGGTGGTGCGCACCGAGCACCACACCAACTTCGAACAGAAGCTGAAGAAGCGCACGCAGACCTCCGGCTGCGCCCAGGGCACCGCGTTCGGCGACCTCCTGGAAGCCGTGGAAAGCGTGGCGTTGCCGGCCGCCGAGCTGCGAACGTCGTGGCTCTACCAGATGACGCATGCGATCAACACCATGCCTTCGCTCTATCTCGAGGCGGGTGCGATCCACGGGTGCGTGCTCTGCAAGGAAGGAACGCCGGTCTGCTATACCGAAGACGTTCGGCCGCCACAATGCGGTCGACAAGATCGCCGGCTGGATGTTCCGTCACCGCGTCGATGCCGCCGACAAGATTCTCTACACCACGGGCCGGCTTACCTCCGAGATGGTGATCAAGACCGTGCGGATGGGCATCCCGATTCTGGTCTCGCGTTCGGGATTTACCGCATGGGGCGTCGAGCTCGCGCGCCAGGTCGGATTGACGCTGATCGGACGCGCGCGCGGCAAGCGGTTCATGGCGCTGGCCGGGCAGGACCGCATCGTCTACGACCAGAATCCCGATTACGTCGCAGAGGAATCCGCGCGCCACAAGCGCAAGGGCGAGCGCGATGACTGAGATTCCCGCAACGCCCGCCGTGCTGCTCGCCGGCGGTCTGGCGCGACGCATGGGCGGCGGCGACAAACCGATGCGCACCATCGGCGGCCGCACCATCCTGGCGCGCGTCATCGCGCGGCTGCGGCCGCAATGTGACGACGACCTCATTCTCAACGCCAATGGCGATCCCAGGCGGTTCGCGGATTTTGGCCTGCCCGTCGTCGCCGACAGCGTGCCGGATTTTCCAGGGCCTCTCGCCGGCATCCTCGCCGCGCTCGACTGGGCATCGGTCAACAGATCGGACGCGGCATGGATGCTGAGCGCCGCCGCGGATTGTCCGTTCCTGCCCCGCGATCTCGTGGCGCGACTGCATCGGGCGCGGATCGCGGAAAGCGCGCAGCTCGCGGTGGCGGCCTCTAACGGTCAGTCGCACCCGGTAATTGGACTGTGGAGCGTGGGCATGCGCGAAGAACTCCGCCACGCGCTGGTGGTGGAGGACATCCGCAAAATCGATCGCTGGACCGCGCGCTACAAGCTCGCCACCGTGACATGGCCGACAGAACCGCTCGATCCGTTCTTCAATGCCAACACCGTGGATGATATTGCGGAAGCGGAACGGCTGGCCGAACTGGATGGCGGGTAAACTCCGTCGTCGTCCCGGCGAACGCCAGGACCCATACACACCGTCGCTCGCATGGGGTAAGATGTGGCACCACCTCGTTGCATCACAAACGATGGTGGTTATGGGTCCCGGCGTTCGCCGGGACGACTCGTGGTGAGTGATGCCGGCCGAAACCCCGCTCGCACCAGCGCCGCGCGGGTTTCCTCCGAGGCGAGAGACTGGAGGAACGCTTGCACCGCCGGGCGTTGTCTTCGCGCGACGACCAGCGCAAAGTCATAATGCTCTTCCGCCAGCGGAATGAACCCAAGCCCCGCGGCATCCGCGACCGGCGCGATGGTCACGCCCCAGTCGGCGCGGTTTTGCGCCACCGCGGCGGCGACGGCGTTGTGTGAACGCGGCTGATTCCAGTAGCCATCCGGCCGCGCGGTGCCAAGCAGCCGGTCGATCAGGATGCGGGTGCCGGCGCCCTGGTTGCGGTTGACCATGACGCAATCCGGATCGGCCAGTGCCGCGCGCACCGCATCCGCCGCGCTCCGCCCCTCGAAGCGGCGATCTCCGGCGCGGAACACGATGCCCTGCATGCGCCGATAGCCCGGCACCAGTTCGAGTCCGGCCGCCATGAACGGCTCGTTATAGGTTTCCGTGGCCGCGTCGAACAAATGGATCGGCGCCAGATCGCATTCGCCGCGCCGCGCCGCCGCCAGACCGCCGAGACTACCCACCGCGATCGAGCGCACTGCGAGTTCCTGCGCGGGCCAGCGGCGCGGTGACCCGATCGAGCCCGGTACAATGGCTGCCGACGATCACGAGATCCGGGACCCGCATATGCGGCGTGAACAAGGTCACCTCGGCTTCGGTACCCGCCGGCATCTGGTCGGCAAGCGCGTCGATCCGTAAGAAGCCGTCGGCCTGCGCGAACGACGTGATCGCGCCGGAGTTTTTGCCACCGGGATAGGCGATCAGGCCGCCGGCGCCTTCGACCAGCGACACCATGACGAATTCGGTGCGGCCCAGTTCCGACGCGATCCGCACCGGGACCTTCGCCGTGACCCTGGCGTCGGAACGCGGCGGCAGCCCCGCCAAGCGGCGCAACACCGGCACGATCATGTCGTGGAAGGTGAACATCGCCGAGGTCGGAAATCCCGGCAGGATCACGACCGGTTTGCCATCGCAGACCGCCAGACACAGCGGTTTGCCCGGCTTCAGGGCGACACCGTGCGCGATAATGCCGGGCCGGCCGAGCCGCGCGACGATCCGGTGCGAGACGTCGCCGGCGCTTTTCGAGGTGCCGCCCGACAACACCAGCATGTCGCAGCTTTCAAGCGCCTTGCGCATCGCTGTTTCAAGTTCGCGTTCGTCGTCGGGAATGGCGCCCAGGAACATCGCCTCGCCGCCGTTCTCGCTCACGGCGGCGGTGATGATGGCGCCATTGGAGTCATGGACCGCCGCCGGACGCAGCGGCAGGCCGGGCTGCACCAGTTCATCGCCGGTGGAGATCACAGCCACCCGCGGCCTCCGCGCCACGACGATTTCCGCGATTCCGCAGGCGGCGAGCATGCCGACCTCGCGGGAACCGATCACGGTGCCGGCGCGCAGCAGCGCCTCGCCGCGCGCGATATCGGATCCGGCGTAGGACACAAATTGTCCGGGAGACGCCGCGCGGCGGATCTCGATTGCACCGCTACCCGAAGGCTGGGTGTGCTCGACCATCACGACGGCATCGGCGCCGCGCGGTAGCGGTCCGCCCGTTGCAATCGGCGTCGCCGTGCCCGGCAACACCGACAGTACGGGCGCAATGCCGCAGGCGATGACCTCGTCGTTAAGCGCAACGCGCACCGGCGCGGCTTCATTGGCCGAGGCCAGATCGGCCGAACGTACCGCAAGGCCGTCGACATTGGAGCGGTCGAACGGCGGCACGTCGATGGGCGCCATGACGTCGCCGGCCAGCGCGTGGCCAAGCGCATCCGCCAGCGAGCGCGCTTCGCTTTGGATCGTCCGCGGAAACAGCGCCGCTTCGAACCGCGCCAGCGCATCCTCGCGGGACAGGACGGTCAGGAATTGATCCTGCTCCAGGCTGGCGCGATGTTTCGGCACCGGAAAGTTTTGCATATTGGAAGCGCTCATGGTCAGTCTCGAAGCATGTAGGCATCGACCGGCGTGCCCGCAGCATAGCCCTCGCTGCCACCGGGCACCGCGAGCCACGCATCGGCCGCGGCGATCGTTCCGAGCGCGAGATCTCCGGTCGCGCGCGGCATCCAGGCGCCATTGGTTTTTTCGAGCAGGACGATTTCCACAACGCCGATGCTGGAGGCGATCTTGCGCACCAGCGGAAGCGTCGTCGTTTGTCGTGGCGCCCTGCCGGAAAGCCGGTCCAGAGCGGGCAAAGCGAGAGTCCACCAGCCCGCCAGCGCCTGGTCCGGCGCGCCGGGCAAGGCGATCGCGGGACGGCCCGCGATTTTGCCGATTGCCGTGGTCCGGCCGGGCCGCAGCGCGATGCCATGAGCGAGCAGCGCCCCGTGATCCGCCAGTGCCGCGACCGCCGCATCGGTACGGCCGACGCCGGTGCCACCGATGATGACGATGAGATCGCACGGTTCACCGTCGAACGCTTTTGCGATGGACCGCGGATCGCGTCCGCCGGCCCGATCGCAGATGACGTCGGCTCCAGCCGCACGGGCGCTCTCCGCGATCAGTTGCGCTGTTACCGTCTCCCCGGCCGTTGCCACGACGTCGACCAGACGCAATTGCGGGCGACGCACGGCAAGCCGAACCAGGCCAGCCGTCCGCGCGATCAGGAGATCGAGCGGATGGACGGGCCGTCCGGGGACCAGCCAACTTCCCTGGGCAATGTCTCGACCGGCGCAACGAACCCCCTGTCCAGACGTCGCCTCAGCTAAAACCTGGAACAGCGGACCTACCGGCTCGACGAGGTCGGAATCGACCACGCAGTCGCAACCGCGCGGCATACGATCGCCGGCTTCGACCCAGGGCGGCGCACTGGCCAGCGGCAGCGGTGAATATGACGACGCACCGACGAGATTGCGGGAGCCCAGCGCCCAGCCATCAGTGGCGGCCACATCGGACGCCGGAAACGTTCGCAGCGGCGGCATATCGTCGGCGGTACAGCCCAGCGCCTCGATCAGGGAAACGTCGCAAGGTGCGACCGGCCTGATATCGTCAAGCAGCAGCGCGCGCGCTGTATCGAGCGGGGTCAATGAAGGCGGCAGGCGCTGCGTTACGATCATGTCGGATCAATTTACGCAATTAAGTCGGAAATATACAGCCAATTACCGAACCGCGGTTTCGACCACCGACGGACCGGCGCGAGTTGACGCGCACCGGTGAATAATTGCAAAGAATAACCCGGCGCAGGACAACGCCCGCCAAACAAGATGCGGCCAATGCGCCGCTGAACCACGGGAGGAGACAAGAATGTCGGCCAGAAAACGATTCGTGCTTGCAGCATTCGCGGCCCTGCTGTCATCAACGGCAGCGTTTGCTCAAGTGTCCGACGACGTGGTCAAGATCGGCGTTCTCACCGACATGAACGGTCCGGCATCGACGCCGACCGGACAAGGCTCCGTCACCGCGGCGCAAATGGCGGTCGACGATTTCGGCGGCAAGGTGCTGGGCAAGCCGATCACCGTGATCGTCGGCGACCATCAGCTCAAACCGGATATCGGCGCCGGCATCGCGCGGCGCTGGTACGACGTCGAGCAGGTCGACCTCATCGTCGACGTGCCGGTGTCGGCGGTTGGCCTCGCCGTGCAGAACATCGCCAACGACAAGAAAAAGCTGTTCATCACCCACTCGACGGGAGCCGCGGATTTCCACGGCAAGTTCTGCAGCCCTTACTCGATGCAGTGGGTGTTCGACACCCGCGCGCTGGCGGTCGGCACCGCGCAGGAGGTGGTCAAGCGCGGCGGCGACAGCTGGTTCTTCATCACCGACGATTATGCGTTCGGGCACTCGCTCGAAAAAGACGCCTCCTCCGTCGTCACCAAAATGGGCGGCAAGGTACTAGGCTCGGTGCGCCCTCCCTTTGCGACGCCCGACATGTCCTCGTTCGTGCTCCAGGCGCAGGCGTCCAAAGCCAAGATCATCGGAATCGCCGGCGGTCCGCCGAACAACGGCAATGAGATCAAGACCGGCGGCGAGTTCGGCATCTTCAAGGGCGGCCAGCAGATGGCGGCGCTGCTGGCTCTCATCACCGACATCCATTCGCTGGGCTTGCCGGCCGCGCAAGGGTTGTTGCTGACCACATCGTTCTACTGGGACATGGACGACAAGACCCGCGAATGGTCGAAGCGCTATTTTGCCAAGGTGAACCGGATGCCGACCATGTGGCAGGCCGGCGTCTATTCTTCCATCGTGTACTACCTCAATGCCATCAAGGACACCGGCACCGACGAGCCGCTCAAGGTCGCCGCCAAGATGCGCGAGAAGCCGATCGAGGATTTTTTTGCCCGCAACGGCAAGCTGCGCGAAGACGGGTTGATGGTGCACGACCTGATGCTGGTACAGGTCAAGACCCCGGACGAATCCAAATATCCATGGGACTATTACAAGATCCTCGCGAAGATCTCCGGCGAGGAAGCGTTCGGGCCGCCCGACCCGGCGTGTTCGCTGGCGAAGAAGTAAAACTCGATTGTCGTGCCCGCGAAGGCGGGGGCCCATGACCACCGAAGTGTAGTGTTACATCAGATGCCGCCACAGTTTTGAATCGCTTAAACATTGGTGGCTATGGGTCCCCGCCTTCGCGGGGGACGACAGGGTTACTTCACCACTCCGATTTCTCGGAAATATTTGAGCACGCCGGGATGGATCAATTCGACGTTCGGCGCGGCGGCCACGGTATTGGCCGCCGTCGTCTCACAGGCCTGCGGCAGTTTCTTGCACAGCGGGTTCTCGGCTTGATGTAACGACTTCGCCAAACGATAAGCGACATCGTCGGGAAGATCGGTGCGCGCCAGGACAAAGCTCCAGGAGCCCAACGAATCGATCTGCGCCGGCTGGTTCGGATAGCTACTGGCCGGAATCGTCAGCGGCTTGAGAAATGTGTGTTTGGCCTTGATCCGCGCGATCTCATCGGCGTCCGGCGCGATGAACCGTGCGCCGCCCGGGCTCTCGCTCATGGTCTTGAATCCCGGCCAGCCGATGCCTGCGCCCCACAGCGCCGCGGCGCGTCCGTCCAGCACCATCGCGGGTCCGTCGCCGGCGCGGTCGAGATAGATCGACTGGAAATCCTCGTCCTGCTTCAGTCCCAGACCATCGAGCAAATAGCGCGACAGAATCGGAAGGCCGGAGCCCTTAGCGCCGAACGCGACCGGCTTGCCGACCAGATCGCGAATGGTCTTGTACGGACTGTCGGCGCGCACGACGAACATGCCCGGACTCGAATACATCGCGGTCAGGATTTTCAGACGGGTCGGCGGCCGTCCGGTTCCCATGAACGCTTCATAAGACGGCTCTCCAGCCACCAGCGCGATATCGAGCTTGCCGTTCTCGAGCAGCGGAATGTTCTCGTTACTGCCCTTGGTGTTGCGCGGCTCGATCGACAGCGTCGGATCGGTCTCGTTCATGATTTCGGCAAACGCGTTGCCATAAAGCGGGAAGCCGCCGCCCGGCGTCGCAGTTCCAAGCGTGACGACCGTCTTTGGAATGACCTTTCCTCCATCCTGTGCCGCGGCGCCGCCCGCCAGCAACGACATGACTGCGACAACAACAATACCGGTAATGTTCATCGTTACTCCCAGCAAGCACAACGCGATATCATAAGATCAATGCATTGGTCGAAAGGCAATGTAGGCAAGTGCGGATTTCTATGAAACATATGCAGCCGGTTCGAACCTGCGATTAAATTGCGCGTGCAGCGCACTGGACTGGAATGGAATGGAGCGATTCATGAGCGGTTTTCTGCGCGCGGCGGTGGTGACCCTTGCCTGCCTGTCAAGCCTTGCAGGCACCAGTGCGCCGGCATCGGCGGCCGACTATCCCAACCGCCCGGTACGCTGGCTGATCGGTTTCGCAGCCGGCGGCCCGGTCGACATCGTGGCGCGGATCATGGCCCAGTGGCTGTCGGAGCATTTCGGCCAGCAGTTCGTGGTGGAAAACCGCGCCGGCTCGGGCGGTAATCTTGCGGCCGCGGCCGCCGTCAACTCGCCGCCCGACGGCTACACGCTGCTGTTCGTCGCGCCCAACAACGCCATCTCCACGTCGCTCTACAAGAAACTGCCCTACGACTTCATTCGCGACACCGTTCCGGTTGCCAGCATCATGCAACTGACCAACATGCTGGTGGTGTCGAACGCCGTGCCGGCCAAGAATGTTCAGGAGTTCATCGATTACTGCAGGGCCAACCCTGGCAAGATCTCCTATGCCTCATCCGGCAACGGCACCTCGGTGCACATGTCGGCGGAACTGTTCAAGGCGCTGACTAAATGTGATATGCTCCACGTGCCGTATCGCGGTTCGGCGATTGCCTTTCCGGACATTATCTCCAACAAGGTACAGCTTATCTTCGATAACCTGCCATCCGCGCTCGAGCAGTCGCGCGGCGGCACGGTACGCGCGCTAGGCGTCACCTCGCCGCAACGCTGGCCGGGAGTGCCCGACGTTCCCGCCATTGCCGAGACGGTGCCGGGATTCGAGTCGGTTGGATTCTATGGCATCTCGGCGCCAAAAGGCACGCCGCCGGAAATCGTCGACGCCCTCAACAAGGCGGTCGGCGAAGCGCTGAAGGATCCCAAGCTGGTGGCGCGGCTCGCAGAAGTCGGCGGAATCCCCAAGCCGATGACGCCTGCCGAGTTCGGCAAGCTGGTTTCCGACGAGACCGAGAAATGGCGCAAGGTGGTGGAATTCGCCGGGGTATCGGTCGACTAGCGCATGATGAATTCAAGTTGAAGCGGCGCTTCTTCCCTCTCCCCTTGAGGGAGATGGTGGCTCGACGGCGCAAAGCGGCGGCGAGACGGGTGAGGGTTAGTATCGCCCGATAAACCTGAACCCCTCACCCGCCGCGCATCTGACGATGCGCGTCGACCTCTCCCTCAAGGGGAGAGGTGAACAGAGCGGCGTGGCGATTCGACTTGATACTAGACGCATCGGCTTCGTCGCAATGCACCCGGAAACGCCTTTAGTTTCGGTTCCATTGCGTTTCGGCTATTCCGTTCCGCAAAGTTGAATGTATGGTGCGACGGTCTTTCACCGAATGAAGCTCCATGCAGCGCTGGCGGCCACTTGCAGTCTGGACCTTGGCCTGTGCCTTCGCCGGGCTGGTTGCGGCCGCGGCGCTGGCTCAGGAAAGCAATGAAGATCAGCCTCCAGACCCGGATACGGGCGAGAGTACGATTGCCGAACGCACGCTTGGTCTGCTGCCAAATCCGTACCAGCGACTCGGCATAAAATTCGCCGCGACCTATATCGGCGAAACGCTTGGCAACCCGACGGGCGGCTTTCAGCAGGGCGCAACATTCGAGGGGCGCCTCAATCTCGCCGTCGACCTCGATTTTGACAAGCTCGCCGGATGGAAGGGCCTCACCGCCCATGCCAACATTTTCGTCATCCATGGCGACGGCCTGTCGCGCACCAATTTGAACAATTTCTTTGTCGTCAGCGGCGTCGAGGCAATTCCGACGGTTCGGCTCTACGAAGCTTATTTGGAGCAGAAATTCTTCAACGACAAATGGTCTGTTCGAGCAGGTCAGCTCGCGGCCGATAGCGAGTTCCTCGCCAGCAAATATACCGACGTGTTCACCAACGCCTCGCTGGGCTGGCCGGCCATTACCTCCATCAACTTGCCGGCCGGCGGCCCTGCTCCTCCGCTCGCCGCCGTCGGCGCAAGACTTTACGGTAAACTCAGCGACAACGTCACGCTGCTTGGCGCTATCTTCGACGGCGATTCCGCAGGGCCCGGCGTTGGCGATCCGCAGCAGCGAAACCGTTATGGCCTGAATTTTCGCGTTACCGATCCTCCGCTGGTTCTTGGAGAGGCGCAGTTCAGCTGGAAGAATCTCGCCGCCAATGACGGCCGCGCCGGCGCACTGAAAATCGGCGGCTGGCACCATTTTGGATTGTTCGGCGACCAGCGCTTCACCCCGGACGGCCTGTCGATCGCCGATCCAGCCGGCTCGGGAGTCGGTCGGATGCTGCGCGCCAATGATGGCATCTATTCCGTCGTCGAACAGAAGATCTACGCTGTCCCGAAATCCGAAGATCGCGGCGTCGGCATTTTCATGCGCACGTCGGCCAGCCCTTCGGACCGCAACCTGATCGATTTCTACACCGATGCGGGAATCGATTTCGTCGGATTTTTCGATCAGCGGCAGAACGACAAGTTCGGCGTCGCAATCGGTTACGCGCATGTCTCGAAACGCGCCCAGGCCCTCGACCGTGACTACGCTTTCTTTATGAGCCAGCCGGACTGGCCGGTCAGAACGTCCGAGGCACTATTTACCGCGTCCTATCTCTACGAGGTCAAGGCGGGCTGGAATCTGTTGCCCAACTATCAGTACATTTTTCGGCCGGGAGGTGGCGCGACCGATCCCGCGGGGCCAAACCCCGGCATCCGGCTCAGGGATGCGTCCGTGTTCGGGGTTCGAAGCGTGATGAAGTTCTGACGAGTTTTTAGATATTTGGGTGGTGACATGCCACCATTTGACCCGGCGCGATCGGAACCAGTTCCGGCACATCGTCGATGCAGCGCTGGTCCGCCTTCGGACACCGGGTGCGAAAGCGGCACCCTGATGGCGGCGCAATCGGCGATGGCGGCTCGCCGATCGGCACGCTTTCCGAAGGCCGCACATCCGGATCGGGATGCGGGATCGCCTCGATCAGCAGCGCCGTATAGGGATGCGCGGGCCGCGCGAACACCTGCTCGGACGGGCCAACTTCGCACAGCCTGCCGAGATACATCACCGCGACGCGGTCGCTCACCGCCTTCACCACCGCAAGATCGTGGGCGATGAACAGCAGCGTCAATCCGTAGCGCGCCTTCATTTCCTCCAGCAGATTCAGGATTTGCGCACGGATGGAGACGTCGAGCGCCGAAACCGGCTCGTCGCAGATGACGAATTCGGGATTGAGGACCAAAGCGCGGGCGATGCAGATGCGCTGGCACTGTCCGCCGGAAAATTCGTGCGGTAACCGCCCCATTACCAGATCGGGGTCGAGACCGACTGCACCGAGAGCCTCGCGCACCCGTTTGTCGCGTTCGGCGCAGTCGTTGATCCCCGCGATCACCAGCGGCTCGGCGACGACGTCGCCGATGCGCCGCCGCGGATTGAGCGACGCGATCGGGTCTTGGAAGATCAATTGCACGCGCCGGCGCATCCGGCGCAAGGCGTCGCCGCCCATCGCCACGAGATCATGGCCATCGAAAACGACCTGCCCGGAAACCGGCCTTCGGAGCTGCAGCACGGCGCGGCCCAGTGTCGACTTGCCGCAGCCGGACTCGCCGACCAGGCCGAGCGTCTCGCCGCGCGCCACCTCCAGACTGACGCCGGAAACGGCATGCACCGTCCTGCCGGCAATCGAATATTCGACGACGAGGTTCTCTACCTTCAGAAGCGGCTCGCGCAACGCGGATTCCATCGTGTCGTGTATCATGCGCAAACGCCAGCCGCGGTGCGAATGGGATGGAAGCAGGCATATTGGTGGTCCGGCAACGATGCCGCGCTCAGCGGGGGCTTTTCATGAAGGCAGCGGTCGCTGGCATAGCGGCAGCGCGGCGAAAACGAACAGCCCGATATCGGACGGGTCGGATCGGGCGGACGTCCCGGAATCGCCGGCAATGGCGTGTGCGGGGCCGCGTCGATCTTCGGGATCGCCGCGAGCAGCGCTTCGGTATAGGGCATCCGCATTTTCTTGAACAACACCGGCGTCGGCGCACGCTCGACCACGCGGCCGGCATACATCACCGCCACCTCATCGGTACGGCCGGCGACGACGCCGAGGTCGTGGGTGATGATGATCATCGCCATGTGGCGGCGGCGCTGTTCGCGCGCCAGCAGATCGAGAATCTGCGCCTGGATGGTCACGTCGAGCGCAGTGGTCGGCTCGTCCGCGATCAACAGCTTCGGCTCGCATGACAGTGCAATCGCGATCGCGACCCGCTGACGCATGCCGCCGGAAAGCTGGTGCGGATACTGCGTCAATCGCTGTTCGGGCGCCGGAATGCCGACCGCCGCCAGCAACTCGACGCTGCGCCTCGTTGCCGTGGCGGCGTCGAATTCAAGGTGCTCCTGCAGCGTTTCGATCAACTGGCTGCCGATGGTCAGCACCGGATTGAGCGAGGTCATCGGATCCTGGAATACCACCGCCAAGGCGCGACCGCGCAGCCTGCGCAGCGGTTTTGCGGCGAGCTTGGTCAAATCCTGCCCTTCAAACATCACCCGGCCGGACAGCTTTGCCTTTTTCGGCAGCAATTGCAGGATCGCGCGCGACAGCATGGTCTTGCCGCAGCCCGATTCGCCGACGATGCCGAGCGTCTGCCCGGGCGCGATACTGAGATCGACCTGGTCGACCGCACGGAGATTACCGCGCGGCGTCGGCAGATCGACCGAGACGCCTTCGACGGAAAGCAGCGCAGGCGCCGTCACAGCGCGCTCTGACGCGGGTCGGTGAGCGCTTTCAGCGTGTCGCCGACCAGGTTGAAGGACAGGACGGTGAAGAACAGCGTCACTGCCGGAATGAAGGCAAGCCGCGGCGCGATCTCGAGACTCTCGCGGCCTTCCCCGATCATGCTGCCCCAGCTCGCTGCCGGCGGCGGAACGCCAAGGCCAAGGAAGCTCAGCGCGCCTTCAACCACGATCGTCACGGCGACGCCGAGCAGGAAGAAGGCGAGCAGCGGCAGAAGCACGTTCGGCAACAACTCGTGCAGCAGGATACGCGCGTGCGAGGCGCCGAGCGCCCGTGCCGCGACGACGAATTCGCGCTCGGCGAGACTCAAGGTCGCCGCCCGGGCGACGCGCATGAAGGCCGGGATGCCGAGAACGCCGAGAATGCAGGTCAGGTTGAAAACCGATTGTCCGAGATAGGCCGTCACTGCCAGCGCGAACACCAGCGGCGGAAACGCCAGCAGCACGTCCATGCTGCCGACCACGACGGTTTCGAAGCGGCCGCGGAAATAACCGGCGAGGATACCCAGCGCACCGCCGATCGTGACCCCGATGACCGGCGCGCACAGGCCGACCGTCAGCGATATCCGGGCGCCGTACACCAGCCGCGCCAGTTCGTCTCGTCCCAAACCGTCGGTGCCAAGCCAGTGCGCCAGGCTCGGTCCGGCCCGCCGGTCCAGCATGTCCATGTCGAGCGGACCATGCGCGAGCAACAGGCCGGCGAACGTCGCGACGATCACCACAAGCATGATCCAGCCCAGCGCCAGCCAGAACAGGTTGCCCAGCCGCCGCGTGCGACGGATCGGGCTCGCGATGCCGGGTTCGACCCCGAGTTCAAGCGCGGCCATGACGGATCCTCGGATCGAGCATGGCGTAGCACAGGTCGACAATGAAGTTCATCAGGACGAAGCCGCAGGCGACGATCAGCACCACGCCCTGCAGGATGATCAGATCGCGGGTATAGAGCGCGCTGACCAGCAGCCGGCCGATTCCCGGCAGCGCAAAAATCGTCTCCACGATCAGCGCGCCGCCGATCAGGCGGCCGATGTTGATTCCCGTTATCGTCACCAGCGTCAGCGATGACGGCTTCAGGGCGTGCACGAACAGAATACGCGCCGGCTTCAGCCCCTTGGCCTTGGCCATCGCGATGTAATCCTCCTGCAGCGTCGCGATCATGTCGGAACGCAGCACGCGCATGATTCCCGGCCATTCGGCGAGAGCCAGGGTAAGCGCAGGCAGTACGAAACAGCGCAGATTGCCGACTGGATCCTCCTGGAACGGGACATATCCGGTTGCGGGCAGCCACCGCAACTGCACGGCGAACAGGTAGATCAGCAGAATGGCGGACAGGAACGCCGGCATCGACAGCATGCCGAACGCGGTGCCGGTCATGAAGCGGTCGAAGGCCCCGCCGCTGCGCACCGCACAGGCGATGGCGAGCGGAATGCCGACGGCGAGGCCGATGATCTCGGCGAGAAGCATCAGCTCGATCGATACCGGAAGCCGCTCCAGCACGGCTTGCAGCACGGTCTGGCCGGTGCGGAAAGAACGCCCGAAGTCGCCCTGCAGCACATGGCCGAGCCAGCTCAGATAGCGCCACCAGACCGGCTGATCGAGCCCCATGTCGTGGCGCAGCGCCGCAACGTTTTCCGGCGTCGCCTGGTCCCCAAGCACGACATAGGCGAGATCGCCGGGCAACAGCGATGCGATCAGAAACGTCAGCAGCGACACTGCGAGCAGCACCGGCATCAGGTACAGCAGCCTCTGCCCGATGAATCCGAACATTTCGGGTTACTCGAGCCAGACATCCGATACGTCGATCACGCCGCCGTAGATTTTCGGCAGGCCCTTCATTTTCTTGCTGGCGAGTGCGTAATAGGTGTTCTGGAAGGACCAGAACCAGATCGCCTCCTTGTTGATCAACTGACTGACCTTGCAATAAAGCTCGATCCGTTTCGGTATATCGGCGGATACCCGGGCGTCCTCCAGCAACTTGTCGAGTTCGGGATTGGAGTAGTTGGCCAGAGCTACCGGACTGCCGGTATGGAAGTTGGCGTACATCTGCGGATCCGGATCGGCGAGATCGACGATCCGCCACGGCGTCAACTGGAACTGGCGCATGAAGGCACGCGGAACAATCGTCGCCTGATCGACCTGCTCGATTTCCATGTTGGCGCCGACCTGCTTCCAGAACTGTTGCAGAACTTGGCCAATCGTACGGCCGCGCGGCGTCGCGGTTACCAGCATCTTGAAATCGACCGGCTTGCCGTAGTCCTTGATCAGCGCCTTGGCTTTCTCGATATCGTAGGGCAGCGCGCCATCGTCCTTGCATTTCACCCATGAACCTTCGCCATAGGGATTGCTCGCCGGCCGGCTCAGGCCGTTGGTGATGGCCTGCGACATCTTCTTGCGGTCGATCGCCATCACCAGCGCCTGGCGCACGCGCACGTCGTCGAACGGAGGGGCCTTGGTGTTGAAAGCGTAGACCTGGGCGCCCGAGCCGACATAGGTGTGAACGGTCAGCTTCGGATCCTTTTGCGCCTTCTGTATATTGTCCGCGTCGTATTCGTCATCCCAGATCAGGTCGACTTCGCCGGACTGCAGGCTGGCGAAGCGCGACTGCGCGTCGGGCAACGGCTTCAATACGATGCGGTCGAGGTAGGGATGGCCCTTGTTCCAGTAGTCCGGATTCCTCTCCAGAACCATGCGATCGCCCGCGGTCCATGACTTCACAATGTAGGGTCCGGTACCGACGGGATTACGGTTATAGTCGTCGCCCTTGGTCTTCCACGCAGTCGGCGACTGGATGACGTTGTTGGTGCTTTGAATGGTCATGGTCGCCGCGAGATTCGGCGCCGGATCGGTCAGATTGTAGACCACCGTCAATTCATCCGGCGCCTGCACGTCGTGGATACCGGCGACGTAAAACGCGCAGCGGCATTTGTTGGCCGGGTTCTTTTGCCGGTCGAAATTGGCCTTTACGGCCTCCGCGTTGAACGGCGTGCCGTCATGGAATTTGACGCCGGGCCGCAGCTTGAAAGTCCAGATCTTGAAATCATCGGAGTGGGTCCAGGACTGCGCCAGCTTTGGCTGCGGTTCGCCCTTGTCGTCGAGGCCGGTCAGGGTGTCGAAAATCGACGCGGCTGCCGTGAACGACGCGGTGTCGAAGACGCCGACCTTGAGCGGATCGAAGCCGGCGATGTCGAGTTCGAGCCCGACGGTGATGCTGCCGCCCTGCTTTTGCGCAACGGCCGGGCCCGCCAGCAGCGCGGCGCCGACCGCCGCACCTGAAAATGCCCGCGCAAACAGGCGCGAGCGGAATTCCACTTTCATATTATAGCCTCCCGGTAACGTTTCATCCGATTTCGGAATGTCGAATTAGGCGTCAGATTGACCGGAATTGCCTGTTGGAGCAAGGCACGAACGGCCGGCCGCGTCGGAGCGCCGCAATGCGTTGCAAGGCCTGTTTGGCCCGCTCGCCGAGCATTTGGCCTTCGTTTTGGCCCTGCCAGCCGCCGCGGGGTCTCGAATCGCAAAACCAGTTTCTTATATGCGTGATGGGTTGAACCGCGGGGTACTCGAAGGTAGAGATCGGGGGCCGTTCAGCGGGCGCCGGAACCCCGATTTTTCAATGTAGATGAAGGTTCAGAATGATCCGGAAGATCAGCAGCGAAGAAGTCATCAGCATCTTCCTCGAATTTTTCAAGAGCCGCGATCACCTCAAGATCGAGGGACAATCGCTGGTGCCCAGGAACGACCCGTCTCTGCTCTTCATCAACTCCGGCATGGCGCCGCTCAAGGCCTATTTCCTCGGCCAGGAACGGCCGCCTGCGCCCGACCTCTGCAACGTGCAGCGCTGCATCCGGACCAACGACATCGAGGAAGTCGGCGACCGGCATCATCTGACCTTTTTCGAGATGATGGGTTCGTGGTCGATCGGCCATTACTGGAAAGACCAGGCGATCGCGCTGGCCTGGAAACTGCTGGTCGAGGGCTTCGGCTATCCGCCGGAAAAGCTCTACGCCACGGTTTACCGCGGCGATCCCGAACATGGCATCGAAGCCGACACCGAATTGATCAAGCATTGGCGCGCCGTGGGCATGCCCGACGATCATATCGTGCCGCTGGGCAAGGACAATTTCTGGGGTCCCGCGGGAGAATTCGGTCCGTGCGGACCCTGCACCGAGGTATTCTTCGACACCGGGGATGAGTTCGGTCCGGCCTATGTTCCCGGCGGCCACTTCGACGACGTCAACCGCTACATCGAAATCTGGAATGCCGGCGTCTTCATGGAGTTCAACAAGCTCCCCGCCGGCTTCTCAAAGCTAGAGATGCGCAGCGTCGACACCGGTTCAGGGCTGGAGCGCATGGTGATGGCGCTCAACGGTTTCAAGAGCGTGTATGAAACCGACCTGCTGCGCCCGCTGGTCGACTTCACCGTCGCAGAGCTCGGCGGCAGCGCGTCGGCGAAGGCGCCGCGCATTATCGCCGACCATATCCGTGCCGCGACCATGATGCTGGCCGACGGCGTGAAGCCGGCGGCGAGCGGCGCCGGCTATATTCCGCGGCGGATGATCCGCCGCGCCATCGCCGCGGCCTATGAGAGCGGCAACAAGCGGTTCGACTTTGACGGGCTGGTCAAGCTAGCGATCGACAACGCCAAGTCCTGGAACGGACATGTCCCGGCGCGGCGCGCCGAGATCGTCGCCGCCTTCTCGCGCGAGAAGCAGGATTTCGAGGAGGTGCTGGAAAACGGCCTGACCAAGCTCGCCGATGCCTTTGCCGCGGCCAACGGCAAGGTCGACGGCGCTACCGCCTTCACGCTGTTTGCAACCTACGGCATGCCGATCGACACCATCCGCGAATATGTGGTGTCGCGCGGCGGCGCGCTCGACGAGGAAGGCTTTCAGGCCGAATTCCGCAAGCATCAGGATGTCTCGCGCAATCAGAAGGACAGCGAGAGCGCCTCGAGTCCCGCGATCGACGTCGAGGGCCTGCCCGACACCGAATTCGTCGGCTACACCCATCTCGAGACCAAGGGAACCATTCTTGCGATCCTGCGCGACAACCGCCGCGTCAAGTCCGCTGCGGCCGGCGAGGAAGTACTGGTCATCACCGACAAAACCAGCTTCTACGCCGAAGGCGGCGGCCAGGTCAGCGATCATGGCCTGATGGTCACCGGCGAGGCGCGCTGCGCCGTGATCGACATGAGCAAGCCGGCGCCGAAGATCTTCGCGCATAAATGTATCGTCCGGGATGGCACGCTGCGCGAAGGCGCGTCGGCCGAATTGACCGTCGACGCCAATCGGCGCCGCAGCGTGCAGTCCAACCATTCGGCGACACATCTGCTGCACAGCGCGCTGCGCACCGTGCTTGGCAAGGAAGTCGGCCAGGCCGGCTCGCTGGTCGACGCCGACCGGCTGCGCTTCGATTTCACCTATGGCGAGCGCATCACCGACGAGCAGCTGGTTCGCATCGAGGAGATGGTCAACCAGGCGGTTCACGCCAATTACAGCCGCAGCGAACGCCTGCTGCCGTTCGACGAAGCGGTCGCGGCCGGCGCGCTGGCGTTTTTCAAGGACAAGTATGGCGACGTGGTCCGCACCATCGGCTTCGGCGACTATTCGACCGAACTGTGCGGCGGCACCCATGTGACCTCGACCGGCGAGATCGGCCTGTTCGTGATCGTCTCGGAAGGCAGCGTCGCGCGCGGCGTCCGCCGCATCCAGGCGCTGACCGGACAGTCCGCCTATGAATTCCTGCGCGGCCATGATCGCGTGCTGACACGGATCGGCAAGATGCTGAACGGCAGCCCGGACGAACTGGAAGGCCGCGTCGCCGCGCTGATCGAGAAGTCGAAGGCCGCGGCACCCGCGCCGAGCAAGGCGGTTTCCGCCAGGAGCCTTGCCGCGAGCGCGCGCAAACTATCCGACGGCACGCCGGCGGTGATCGCGTCGCCGGAGCTTCCGTTCGACCAGTTGCGCCGCGCGGCGATCGAGACCGCGCAGGAAATCGGCGGCATCGCCGTGCTGGCCATCGCTGCCGACGGCAAGGCGCGCGTCGCGGTCGCGGTGCATGACAGCCGCACCAAGGACATCAGCGCGGCGGCGATCTTGAAGCGGGTGCTGCCGCTGATCGACGGCCGCGGCGGCGGCAAGGCAACGCTCGCCGAAGGCGCCGGCCCGCGCGTCGAAGGCATCGCGGAGATTCTGGCGCGCGCCGACGGCCTGGTCGGCGAGAACGCCTGACGCGGTGTGCCGCGTTCCAGGTTTCATGCGGATCACTCGCGGCGCTGAGGCGTCTCCGCTTCCTGCTCGTCCATCTTCCCGCGCAGGCTAAGCGGCCGCATGTCGACCCAGACCTCCTCGATATAAGCGAGGCATTCGGCCTTGGTCCCGGATTTTCCCGCCGCCGTCCAGCCCGCGGGCAGATCGCGCCCTTCCGGCCAGATCGAATATTGCGCCTCGGCGTTCATGACGACGGAATATCGGGGCTCGTTTTCGCCTGCATCGCTCATCGCATTCTCCTGGACCAAACCGCGGCGCGCGCTTGTCGCATCGCGTTTTCATGGAGGCAAGCGCCGTCGCTGCCCGCAAATCTGTTCTGCGTGAGTGGTGGGTTCAGGGGACCTCCCTCGCGAAGAAAAGAGGGAGGCGGAGCGCCGAAAGACGCGCCTTGGTAGTGGTGCCGCAGCTTGTTTTCCGGATCGCCGGGAAACAGAGGCCGCGGAAACGTCTTCCGACGCTCCACCGCGGCGACTTCTTCGTCCCTGGGGCCGTGCTTCCGGCAGAAGGCGCGAGACTAGCTCGCTGATCCGGGCAGGTTTCCCCGCCCTTCACCCGCTCCCGTCCAGCCACTGAAGGCAGAGCCCCGTAGTGGACCCGGACGGCTACCCAGGGCCCCCCCGATGACGCAGAGGGACGTCCCCTCCACGCCCGCAGGCGCCGCATCCCGCCCCGCGCTACAAGCGTCCCGGCAACGCCCCTCAAGTGGGACGGGATGCATGGGAATTTAATCTATGGAAGGAAAAAAGTCAAGCGGTGGAAGATTAAATTTTTTGGGAGAATGAGGGATATTATTTGCAAGCTAGGTCATTGCAGGGTTTGAGTTACGAAAGTTGGGAGGCGTACCCACGGTGTCCTGCGAGTTTCCGGATTGGTTACTTCATGAGAAAGTAGAAACGGACGAAGCCTCACAAATTTTAAAAAGCATATGGAATACGAATCATGACAGAAGCGCGAACCGTTTGGGGTATCCACATGGAGTGGGATAATGGGACCCAGTCTCCAGACAGTAAAGATATCGCCATCGGCTGGGCATCGCTCGGCGATTTAAATTTTCTTGCTGCTCAACGCGACGCTTTCAAGGAGCGGTATGCTGCCGTCTACGCGGATGAGAAAGCGGGCGCCATTCCTGTAAAAGCGGGCATCTTGTTTAGGTTCGCGAAGGAGATGAGGATTGGGGACGTGGTTGTTTATCCCTCAAAAGTAGATCGTGTGGTCAATATCGGTGTCGTCGAAGGCAATTATATTTTCGCTAATGACGTTGACTCGCTCTACCCGCACCGTAGGAAGGTCGCATGGAGAGTCCATGTGCCACGCGCAAATTTTTCGCAATCAGCTCTCTACGAAATTGGTTCCGCAATCACACTTTTTCAGATCAGTAACAATACTGAAGAATTTCTTGCTGCACTGGACGGCAAACCGCTCAAGATTGATGAAGTCGGAGCTGTAAGCGCCGTCGAAATCGCCGTTCAGGCTGAGGAAAGCGCTGAAGATTTTGTTATCAAGAAACTCAAAACCGGCATGAGTTCAGAGTTATTCGAGCATTTCATTGCGGAACTCTTGCGATGCATGGGTTACTATGCGCGGGTCACCCGCTACTCCAGTGATGGCGGAGTAGATATTATCGCACACAAAGATGAATTAGGATTCCAACCGCCAATTATAAAAGTCCAATGTAAACAATCGATCGGGACGATCGGCGGGCCTGCTGTGCAACAACTACTTGGGGCAATCCAACCCGGAGAACATGCACTTTTTGTTACACTCGGAGATTACACACCAGATGCAATTCGTATCGAGCGCGGAAAATCAAACCTGCGGCTTATTGGAGGCATCGACTTGGTCCAACTAATTTTCAATAATTATGAACGTTTCGAACCACGTTTCAAATCTTTGCTTCCTCTAAAACGAAGTTATACTCCGAACGCCATCTCAAACGGACCCACAACGACGTAGTGTGGGCAATCTTTTCGCAACAAAATGGCGTTGGGCGCTTCCAAACCTAAATGACGCGGCTAACGCCATTTCAGGAAGTTAACATTTCCTACCTCTCCGCGAACGCCTTCTCCACCACGAACTGCCCCGGCTCGCCGTGATTGCCCTCGGCGAAGCCCTTGCCTGCCAGCATCTCCCTCGTGTCGCTCACCAGCGCCGGGCTGCCGCAGATCATGACGCGGTCGTGGGCGGGCTCGAGCGGGGCGAGGCCGGCGTCGGTGAACAGTTTGCCTGAGGCGATCAGGTCGGTGATGCGGCCGCGGTTCTTGAACGGGTCGCGGGTCACGGTCGGGTAATAGATCAGTTGCTCGCGCACCAACTCGCCGATCAGTTCGTCGTTCGGCAGCTGTTCGGTGATCATCTCGCCATAGGCGAGCTCGGCGACGCGGCGGCAGCCGTGCAGCAGCACGACCTTGTCGAAACGGTCGTAGGTTTCCGGATCTTTGATGACGCTGAGGAACGGCGCGAGACCGGTGCCGGTGCCGATCAGGTACAGGTTACGGCCGTCGTGAAGATTGTCGATCACCAGCGTGCCGGTGGCCTTGCGGCTGACGATGATCTCGTCGCCGGTTTTGAGATGCTGAAGGCGCGAGGTCAGCGGGCCGTCCGGCACCTTGATGGAGAAGAATTCCAGCCGGTCCTCGTAATTGGCGCTGGCGACGCTGTAGGCGCGCAGCAGCGGCTTCTCGCCGACCTTCAGCCCGATCATGGTAAACTCGCCATTGCGGAAACGGAACGACGGATCGCGCGTGGTGGTGAAGGAGAACAGCGTGTCGGTCCAGTGGTGGACGCTCAAGACGCTTTCCTGGTTGAAGTTGCTCATCGCACCGCTTCCCTGCCGAACAGCCCGCTGGACCGGACCGTTCATTCGTGTACATTCGTTCGTATGCGAACGAATAATGCGGCTTGATCCGGCGGTCAAGGCGCGGTCAAAATGTCTGCCATGCGCCAAGCGAAAAGAGGATAAATCCCATGGCCCACGACGCGCCGGTAGCAAGCGGTGCCACCAAACTGGTGATCCGCAACATCGGATTGCTGCTGTCCGGCATGATCGAGCAGCCGATCCTGGAGGCGGATACCGTTGTCGCTGACAATGGCAGGATCACCGCCATCGGCCGCGGCAAGGACCTAAACACCGAAGGCGCCACTGCGATCGTCGATGCCAACGGCACTACCGTCGTGCCCGGGCTGATCGACAGCCACGTCCACCCGGTTGCCGGCGACTGGACGCCGCGGCAGAACCAGATCGGCTGGATCGACAGTTTCCTCAACGGCGGCGTCACCACCATGATCTCGGCGGGCGAGGTTCACATGCCTGGCCGGCCGCGCGACGTGGTCGGCGTCAAGGCGATGGCGATCTTCGCGCAGCGCGCCTTCGACAATTTCCGCCCCGGCGGCGTCAAGGTGATGGCCGGCGCGCCGGTGATCGAGCCCGGCATGGTCGAGGAAGACTTCAAGGAGATGGCCGATGCCGGCGTGCGATGGCTCGGCGAAGTCGGGCTCGGCGGCGTCAAGGACGGGCCGACCGCGCGCAAGATGGTGGCATGGGCGCGGAAGTACGGCATGAACTCGACGATCCACACCGGCGGGCCGTCGATCCCCGGCTCCGGCCTGATTGACGCCGGCGTGGTGCTGGAGGCCGATACCGACGTCGTTGGCCACATCAATGGCGGCCACACCGCCCTTCCGGACGGCGAGATCCGTTGCATCTGCGAAGGTTGCAAGCGCGGGCTCGAACTGGTGCATAACGGCAACGAGCGCGCCGCGCTCTATACCTTGAGGATCGCGCGCGAGATGGGCGACCTCTCCCGCGTCATCCTCGGCACCGACGCGCCGGCCGGCTCCGGCGTGCAGCCGCTCGGCATTTTGCGCATGGTGTCGCTGCTGTCGTCGCTCGGCGAGGTGCCGGCGGAAATCGCGTTCTGCTTCGCCACCGGCAACACCGCGCGGATGCGCGCGCTGGACTGCGGCATCATCGAGGTCGGCCGTGCGGCGGATTTCGTCATCATGGACAAGGCACAGCATTCGGCGGGGAACGACATTCTCGACAGTGTGCAGCTCGGCGATCTGCCGGGCATTGGCATGACCATCATCGACGGCATCGTCCGGACGCAACGAAGCCGCAACACCCCGCCGGCGACGACGGTGCCGGAGATCGTCGGGCATTGAGGGAGGGCGTCATTGCGAGCAAAGCGAAGCAATCCAGAAGCACCAAACGAAGGCTGGATTGCTTCGCTTCGCTCGCAATGACGACACAGTTGGAGTGGCGACAATCATCGCAGCTTGCCGAGCAGCGCGACCAGCGTCTCGCGCTCCTTTGCCTCAAGCGGCGCCAGCGTCTCCCGGGTGACCGCCAGCGCGTTGGGCGCGGCCTTCTCCGCCAATTGCTGGCCCGCGCGCGTCAGACTAACCAGAATGCGGCGGCCATCTTCGGGGTCGGGGCTGGTTTCGGTCAGACCGCGCGCGGTGAGCCGGTCGATCACGCCCTTGATGGTGGCGACGTCCATTGCCGTCAGGCGGCCAAGCTGGTTCTGCGAGCACGGCCCGGTCTCGGTGAGTTTTGCCAGCGCCGCCCATTGCGTCGGCGTCAGGTTGATGCCGATCCCGCGGGCGAAGATGGTGGCGTGGCGCTGCCAGACCTGACGCAGCATGAAGCCGATCTGCTCTTCGAGTACGTAAGAAGGGCGCGGCGGCTTGGCGCTGCGTTTCGGCTGGACGCTCTTCGTCATGCCCCGCCCTGCTCCTAAAGCGCCAGATGCGCGTCGCGGATGTCCGGGCGCGCCTCAAGCTCGGCCATGGTGCCGGCAAAGCAGACGCGGCCGCGCTCGACGATGTAGGCGCGGTCGCAGATCAGCTTTGCGAAGTGAAAATTCTGCTCGGAGACGACGATGCTGACGCCCGCCTTCTTCATGGTCAGGATCGCGTCGACCATCTGCTCGACGATTTTTGGCGACAGCCCTTCTGACGGCTCGTCCAGCAGCACCAGTGACGGGTTGCCCATCAGCGTCCGCGCGATGGTCAGCATCTGCTGTTCGCCGCCGCTCATCCGCCCGCCTGGACGGCCGCGCATTTCGGCGAGGTTCGGAAACAGCGCGAACAGTTTTTCGCGGGTCCAGTGCGGCGCGTTCGGCCTGACCGGCTGACGGCCGACCTCGAGGTTTTCCTCGACCGTGAGATCCGTGAAGATGCGGCGCTCTTCCGGCACGTAGCCGAGCCCGCCGCGCACGATGGCGTGGGTCGGCTGATCCGACACGTCCTTGCCCTCGAACACGATGCGGCCGCTGCGCTGCGCCACCAACCCGACGATGGAGCGGAAGGTGGTGGATTTGCCGGCGCCGTTGCGGCCGAGCAGCGCGACCACCTCGCCGTCGCCGACTTCGAGCGCGATGTCGAACAGAATGTGCGCGGGGCCATAGTGGCTGTTGAGATCATGCACGCTGAGCTTCATATGGAAGCTTCCTCGCGATGATGCGCGTCGTAGACCAGGCCCTCGCCGAGATAGATGGCGCGGACCTGGCGGTTGCGCTTCACTTCTTCGGGAGAACCTTCCGCGATCAGGCTGCCGCGATTGAGCACCAGGATGCGGTCGGCGTGTTCGAACACCACGTCCATATCGTGCTCGGTGAACAGCACGCCGATCGATTGCCCGCGGGCGATCTGTGCTGTCAGCCGCATCAGCTCGATACGTTCGCGCGGCGCCATGCCCGCGGTCGGCTCGTCCATCAATAGTAGTTTCGGCTGGTTGGCGAGCGCAATGGCAAGCTCCAGCCGCTTCAGATCGCCATAGGCGAGTTCGCCACATGGCCGCTCGGCATAACCGCCCATGCCGACCAGTTCGAGCAGGCGGCCGGCTTCGTTACGTGCGAATCTTGGCGTCGAATGCCACATGTCGAACAGCGCGCGGCGATGTGAGACCAGCGCGACCTGGACGTTTTCGCGCACTGTCATGGTCGGAAAAGTCGCGGTAATCTGAAACGTGCGCCCTACCCCGAGCCGCCAGATTGCGCGCGGTTTTTGGCCGGTGATGTCTTCGCCGAGCAGGCTGACGCGGCCGGAGTCAGGGATGTTCTGGCCGTTGAGCATGTCGAAGCAGGTGCTTTTGCCGGCGCCATTGGGCCCGATCAGCGCCAGGATTTCGCCGGCGCGCAGCGCGAACGACACGCCGCGCACGGCATGGACGCCACCATAGGATTTGGTCAGGCCTTCGACATCAAGCAATGTGGGCGCCATGCTCATTCGGCGGTCTCCACGCGCGATGCGAGGACACCCGATTTCGATGAAGTCCGGCGCTGATTGCGGATCGTTTGCAGCATGCCGACGATGCCCTTGGGGAATGCCACCACGATCAGCACGATCACACCGCCGAGCACCAGCTTGGACAGGTCGGTCTGACTGACCAGCCAGATGTTGAGTGCCTTGTAGACGATGGCGCCGACCACAGCACCGGACACCGTCTCAACGCCGCCGAGCAGCACCATGACAAGGGCATCGACCGAGAGCGAGATGCCAAGGCTGTCGGGAAACACGCTGCCCTTGAGATAGGCGAACAGCGCGCCGGCGACGCCGGCGACGGTGCCGGCGATCACGAAGGCGGTCCACTGGATGCGCTTGCCGTCGATGCCGATCGCTTCGCTGCGCAGGATCGAGTCGCGCGTCGCCCGCAGCGCGTAACCGAACGGCGAGAAGACCACGATGCGAAGCGCCGCCACCGCGAGTGCCGCGACGCCCAGCGACAACCAGTAGAAACCGGCGGGACCCGCCGCCCATCTTTCCGGCCAGACACTCAAAATTCCGTTGTCGCCGCCGGTCACCGCCACCCACTGGAACGCGATCGACCAGACGATTTGCGCAAATGCCAGCGTCAGCATCGCGAAGTAGACGCCGGACAATTGAACCGCGAAGAAACCGAACACTGCGGCACCGAGCAGCCCGAGCGACGGGCCCAGCAGCAGGCAGGCGATCATCGGCAGCCCGGCCGCCTTGGCGAGAAACGCGACGCCGTAGGCGCCGAGGCCGAAATACGCAGCGTGGCCGAACGAGGCAAGCCCGCCGACCGACATCAGAAAATGCAGGCTGGCGGCAAAGATCACATAGATCGCGATTTCAGAGCCGACCGTGAGCGCATAAGTGCCGCCGACCAGCGGAAGTGCCGCGGCCAGCGCCAAGGCGGCGAAAGCGGCGAGACGTTCGTTCCGGGTCAGCGGCGCCCAGGGATTGACGGTCAGTCCTGGGGTTCGGCGTGCCGGCGCCTCGGCTTTGCCGAACAGGCCCCATGGCCGCAGGATCAGCACGGCGGCCATCACCAGGAACACCAGGATGATGGAAATCTTCGGAAAGATCAGGATACCGAATGCGTTGAGCTCAGACACCAATACGGCCGCAACGAAAGCGCCGATGATGCTGCCAAGACCGCCGATCACCACGACGACAAAGACATCGACGATGATGCGCAGATCCATGGCGTGATGCACGGCGTCGCGTGGGATCTGCAGCGCGCCGCCGAGCGCCGCAAGGAAGACGCCGACCGCGAACACGCTGGTGAACAGCCACTTCTGATTGACGCCGAGGGCGGCGACCATGTCGCGGTCTTGCGTCGCCGCGCGGACCAGCACGCCCCAGCGCGTGCGCTGGAACAGCAGCCACAGGATTCCCAGCACCACCGGGCTGAACCCGATCAGGAACAGGTCATAGGTCGGGATATTCTGGCCGAAGAAATCGACCGCGCCCTTGAACCCCGGCGCACGGCGGCCCAGAAGATCGTTCGGTCCCCAGATCAGCACTACCAGATCCTCGACCATCAAGGTGAGGCCGAAGGTGGCCAGCAACTGGAACAATTCCGGCGAATGGTAGATCCGCCGCAGCAGAATCATCTCGACCAGCACGCCGACCGCGGCCACGATCAGGGCGGCTGTAACGATCCCGCCCCAAAAACCGAATGCGCCGGAAAACCGCTCCGTCAGCGTGAACGCGGCATAGGCGCCGAGCATGTAGAACGCGCCGTGCGCGAAATTCACGATCCGGGTCACGCCGAAGATGATCGATAGCCCCGAAGCCACCAGGAACAGCGATGCCGCGCTGGCTAGACCGGTCAGGAACTGAACGAAGTAGAAGGCCATCAGTGATCCGGTGTGCGTGGCTCCATCCTTCGACGCGGCGAAGACGCCGCTCCTCAGGATGAGGTCGTTCTTTTCGCCTCTCCCCGCTTGCGGGGAGAGGTCGACACGCATCGCCAGATGCGTGGCGGGTGAGGGGGACTCTCCGCGGGCACTGTGTGCGTGGAGAGTCCCCTCACCCCGACCCTCTCCCCGCAAGCGGGGAGAGGGAGAAGAATTCAATCCTTCGGGCGCAGCTTCTCGACTTCGGCGTCGCTCGGCAGGTAGTCGCCGCCCTTGCGATAGACCGAGTCCACCATTGCGCCCTTGCCATCCTTCAGCGCGGTCTTGCCGACATAGGCGCCCAAGGTCGACTGATGATCGATCTTGCGGAAAGTGATCTCGCCGAAGGGCGAAGGCATCGACAACCCTTCGGTGGCGGCGATCAGCTTTTCCGGATCGGTCGAGTTGGCTTTCGCGAGGATCGCGGCGGCAGCCTTGATGGTCTGATAGCCGACGATCGAGCCGAGCCGCGGATAGTCGTTGTACTTGCCCTGATAGGCTTTCAGGAACGCGTCATGCTCCGGCGTCTTGATCGAATACCAGGGATAGCCGGTGACGATCCAGCCCGCGGGCGTCTCGTCCTTCAGCGGATCGAGATATTCCGGCTCGCCGGTGAGGAAGCTCACCACCGCGCGGTCCTTGAACAGCCCGCGGGTATTGCCTTCGCGCACGAGCTTTACCAGATCGGCGCCGAAGGTAACGTTGAGGATCGCTTCCGGATTGGCGGCGGCGACGGCCTGCACGACGGGGCCGGCGTCGATCTTGCCCTGCGGCGGCCACTGCTCGTCGACCCACTGGATATCAGGTCGTTTTTCCGACATCAGCTTCTTGAACACCGTCACCGCCGACTGGCCGTATTCATAGTTCGGCGCAATGGTCGCCCAGCGTTTGGCGGGAAGCTTCGCGGCTTCCTCCACCAGCATCGCCGCCTGCATGTAATTGGAGGGGCGCAAGCGGAACGTATAGCGGTTGCCCTTGGCCCAGGTGATGGCGTCGGTCAGAGGCTCGGCGGCGAGAAAGAACACTTTTTTCTGGTTGGCGAAATCGCTGACCGCGAGGCCAATGTTGGACAGGAACGTGCCGGTCAGCATCGCCACGTTCTCGCTCGAGACGAGTTCATTGGCGGCGGTCTGTGCATCGGCGGGCTTGCCGCCGTCGTCCTTGGAAACGACGACCAGCTTCTTGCCATTGACGCCGCCGGCGGCATTGATCTCCTCGACAGCGAGCTGCCAGCCCTTTCGGTACGGCTCGGTGAAAGCGGGCAGCAGCGAATAGCTGTTGATCTCGCCGATCTTTATCTCGCTCTGAGCGAAAGCGGACTGCGCCATGCCGCCGAGAACGACACCCAGCGCCGCGCCCAGAAATTTGCCTCGTTGCATCCCTTAACCTCCAATGTTGAACGAAATTATCGCAAGCCGTCCTCGCCTTTGACTTCGGCAGTGGTAAGACCGCCAACGCGCGGCAGCGGCCTGCCGCTGTCGGTGACCGCGACCGCCACCATGATCTCGTTGGCGCGCGGCGCGTCGTTGATCCGCACTTCCATGCCGTCGAAATGGCTGCGTACAAACGCCGCGTCCTTGTGCCCGAGCGGTATATCGAGCGTGGTCCCCGGCCCGCTCCGCTTCTTCGACGACGGAATCAGCGCGGCGCCCTTGCCCAGCACCTTGCGCACCGGCGCGCCCATTTTGGGGTGCAGTATCGCGGCGGCATGTTCGAGTTCGCCGTTTTCGCCGACCGCCGCCGCCTTGCCGTAACTCTGCGCCTTCGCGCCGTCGATGCCCAGTGCTGCCACTGCTTTTTTCGAGAGCAACTCGCCGAGTTCCTCGCCGATCGCGATCAAGGGGGCGAGATCTTCGACATATTTGCCGGCGAACGGGTTCTCGATCACCGCGATGGCCGCAGCACGGCGGGTCGGCGGCAAAACCGGCCGCCCCATTTCGGTCAGCGTTTCTTCGACCACGGTGACGATCTTGCGAATAACCGCGCTCATGACATGACACTTTCCCTCGCCATTTGGCGCGGCATCGCCGCAGACCCTGCCTTCGTCGCAACGATGCGCGTTTCACCATGCAATCGCAATGCCGCGCTCTCGATTAATCCGGGCTCGAGCAGCGCGCGCGCCCTGCGCGCCCCCGCTTCCAGTGCTTCCTCGATCTCGTCATGCGACAAATCGCCGACGTCGCGTGTGACAAGCCGTGCGCCGAGATCGCTGTCGGGCTGCAGCTCGTCCGCCCGGCAACGAGCGATAGCGGGATGCCCGGGCAGATCGACGGCGTTGGCGATGATGGTGGCGGCCGCGTCGGCCTGTGCCGCGGTTCGCGCCAGCACGGTGACCGCATCGGCGATACCAAGCGAAAAACTGCGTCCGTGGCGTCCGCTGGTAGCGATGCCGCGCGCAGGGCCCTCGAAATCGATGATGGTCGTTTTCATCAGGCCGGGCTTGTCGGGGCGATCGACCAGCCCCACGGTGAAGCATTCACCCTCAACCAGATGCAGTGCGATGTCACCGCCATTGTTGACATAGGCGCGATCGAGGCTCGCTGCATCCACCACGGCGCCGAGGATTTCCTCAGCGACGGCGCCGGCCACCGCCGCCATCGGCGTAATGAAATGATCCGCGGCATAGGGCGCCACCGCGGCATGCATGCGGCGCGCGACGTTACCTCGCAGCATGCAATTCGCAGGATCGGCCGCCTTGCGCAATTCCATCAGCTCTTCGCACAGCGTATCGAGCAGTCCGGTAAACCGCCGCGCGGCGGCGTCATAGGCCGCGCGCACGCTCGCGTCGCTCCCCCACGCTTCCACCACCAGATCGATCGGCCCGTCCTGCAAATGAAGCCGCCTGCCGTCCGCGAGCCATGCGATTTGCGGAAGCCTCGTCATGCCCGCGGTCCCGACACCGACTGCAGGGGCATTTGACGGACCTCCGCGCTGTCCTTCAATGATGCCAACGGCCGCACATGGTCCATGTGGCCGCCCAGCGCCGCATAGTCCGACAGTTTCAGGGTGAACTCGATCGGCGCCACCAGCGCCGGCGTCGGCACATAGCCGAACGCGCCCGCCGGCAACCGCGTGACATCCACCATGAAGGTGATGCCGCCGCCGGGCCAGACATAGACCGGCGCGCCGCCCGAGGTGACCCGCGTCAGCGCATCCTTCACCGAGCGCGTCAGCCGCACCGGATTTTCCGTCACGCCGGAGCGCAGCGAGCCGCCGGCGCCGCCCATGAACAGCACGGTGCACAGCGCCGGTTCGCAATTCTCCTTGATGCGTTCGACCGAGAATTTCAGGTCGGCCGGCATCTCCCTTTCCACCGGGTTCAGCGCCTCGTCGAGTTCGAAATACGCCGCGTGTTCGCCGGTCGTGCTGACCATCAGCATGCGCGTTCCCGCGCGGGCTTCCTTCGGATTGAATGGTCCAAGAATCGACAATGGATCGGCGATGTTGGTGCCGCCCCAGCCGGTGCCGGGCTCGGCGACCTGAAAATAGCGCCCGGGCGTCGAGCGGCGGCCTTTCATCTTGATGCCGGTGTCGGGGATATCGAGCAGTTTTCCGGCCTGATGCTCGGAGAGCACGCCGGTGATGTGATCGTCCACCACCACGACTTCGTCGACCTTGCCATGCCATTGCTTGGCGAACATGCCGATGGTCGCCGAGCCGCAGCCAACCCGCATGCGCTCTTCGGCGACGCCGTTGACGATCGGCGGATAGCCGGCCTGCACCACCACCGTGGCGCCGCCGTCGATGACGAGTTCGACCGGCTTGCAGTTGGACAGGTCCATCAGCGCGTCGCAGGTAACGCGGCCTTCCTTTTTCGAGCCGCCGGTCAGATGGTGCACGCCCCCCAGCGACAGCATCTGCGAGCCATATTCGCCCGTCGTGACGTGGCCGACCGCCTCGCCCTGCACGCGAACCGCCGCGGTTTCCGGGCCAAGATAACGGTCGGTATCGATTTTCACCTTGACGCCGCAATAGCTGAAGATGCCTTCGGTCACCACCGTCACCATGTCGACGCCGTCTACTTCCGAGGAGACGATGAAGGGCGCAGGCTTGTAATCGGGATAGGTGGTGCCGGCGCCAATGGCGGTGACGAACACATTCGGCTCGTGCACGATCTTGCCGTCCCAGTCGCCGCCGGTCTGGAACGGCACCAGGCGGCCGCCATGGGATACCGTACGTTCAAGGACGACATGCGGATCGACGCGAACCAGTTCGCCCTGGTGATTGGCATAGCGGTCGCAGGCACCGGCCGCGCCCGGTTTGATGTAGCACATTACCGGACAGGCATCGCAGCGGATCTTGTCGTCGGGGGCGGTCGTGTCGGGCAGCATGAACACGCTCACAGGCTGGCGGCACTTTGTTCGTACACGAACGATCCTGCGCGCAGTCCCGAGAGCTGTCAAGCGCCGTTGCGTCCGAAAAATGCCGCTGCCGGCAAAAGGCGCAGAGTGCCTCATGCTTCGTCATTCCATACACACCAATCGTGGTTATGGATTCCGGGCTCGCGCTCCGCGCGCCCCGGAATGACGGGTCGCGGAACGGCTGGCTTGCACGTTTGTATGCAAACGGTATCCTCCGATCATGATCCGCCTTAACGTCAACGGCACATCCCATGACATCGACGCCGCGCCGGACACCGCGCTGCTCTATGTGCTGCGTAACGATCTCGAATTGAACGGACCGAAATACGGCTGCGGCCTCGGCGAGTGCGGCACCTGCACGGTGCTATTAGACGGCGCGGCGGCGCGGTCCTGCGTGATTCCCGTCGACGGCTGCATCGGGCGCAACATCGTGACGCTCGAAGGTCTCGGCTCACGCGAACATCCCGATCCCGTGCAGGCGGCTTTCATCGAAGAACAGGCCGCGCAATGCGGCTACTGCCTTAACGGCATGATCATGAGCACCAAGGCGCTGCTGATGCGGTCCCCTCGTCCTTCCGAAGCGGAGGTGCTCGAAGCGTTGCGATATAATCTGTGCCGCTGCGGCGCGCATATCGAGATCATGCGCGCCGCGATGCGGGCCGCGGGTCGCGCCGTAAAGGCGCAGGACTGATGGCGGAAGCTCGGCCTGGTTCGCTGTCCGTCGGTCGCCCGGTTGCGTCCGGCCAGGGCGCATTCGAAACCTTCATCAAGATCGCCGCCGATGGCACGGTCACCGCCTTCAACGGCCATGTCGATCTCGGCACCGGCATCCGCACCGCGCTCGGACAGATCGTCGCCGAAGAACTCGACGTGTCCTTTGCGCGCGTCGACGTCGTGCTCGGCGATACCTCACGCGTTCCCAACCAGGGCGCGACCATCGCCAGCGAAACCATCCAGATATCAGCGGTGCCGCTGCGCGAGGCTGCGGCGCAGGCGCGGCACTTTCTCGTTGCGCGCGCGGCGGAGAAACTCGAGCTTGCCGCGAGCGAGCTGACCATCGAAGACGGCCTGATCCGTGGCCGCGACAATCGCGGCGTCAGCTACAGCGAGTTGATATCAGGCGAAACCATCCGTCTCGAACTCGCCGACGGTGTGCCTGTGAAGGCCGTCGACGCCTATCAAATCGTCGGGCAGTCGGTGCCGCGCGTCGATCTTCCGGCCAAGGCAACTGGCGAACTGGTTTATGTGCATGATATGCGCGTACCCGGCATGCTGCACGGCCGCGTGGTGCGCCCGCCTTATGCCGGCGTCGATGCCGGCGACTTCGTCGGCACCAGCCTGATCGCGGTGGACGAAGGTTCGGTGCGCGACATTCCCGGGATGGTCGCGGTGGTGCAAATCGGCGATTTCATCGGCGTGATCGCCGAGCGCGAGGAAAACGCCGTCAAGGCCGCCGCGCAGTTGAAGGTTCGATGGAAACCGACCCCGACCTTGCCGGACCTCAAAGACATCGAGACCGCGTTGCGTGCCAATCCATCGACGCCGCGGGTGCTGATCGACAAGGGGGACGTCGATGCCGCGATCGCCGCGGCCAACAAGCCGATGCAGCGGACCTATGTATGGCCGTACCAGATGCACGCGTCGATCGGCCCATCCTGCGCGGTCGCGGACGTCGGCGGCGATGGTGCGCGCGTTTGGTCGGGAACGCAAAATCCTCACATCCTGCGCGCCGATCTGGCGCTGCTGCTGGCACGACCGGAGGCAGAGATCGACGTGATCCGGATGGAGGCCGCCGGCTGCTACGGCCGCAACTGCGCCGACGATGTCTCGGCGGACGCCGTGCTGCTGTCGCGCGCGGTCGGCCGTCCCGTCCGCGTCCAGCTCACGCGCGAGCAGGAACATGCGTGGGAGCCGAAAGGCACCGCGCAACTGATGGATGTCAATGGCGGCATCAATGCCGACGGCAGCGTCGCGGCGTATGATTTCTCGACGCGTTATCCTTCGAACGGCGCGCCGACGCTGGCGCTGCTGCTTACCGGCATGGTCCCGGCGGTGCCCGACCTGTTCCATATGGGCGACCGCACCGCAATTCCGCCTTACGACTACGACGCCATCCGCGTGGTGGCGCACGACATGCCGCCGATCGTACGCGCGTCATGGCTGCGCGGCGTCTCGGCGCTGCCCAACACCTTTGCGCATGAGTCGTACATCGACGAGCTCGCTACGGAGGCCGGCGTCGATCCGATCGAATATCGGCTGCGTTACCTGAAGGATTCGCGCGCGGCCGATCTGGTCAATGCGGTCGCGCAACGCGCCGGCTGGACCCCACGTCCGGTCCGGAAGCAACCGGTTGCCGAAGGCGACATCGTGCGCGGGCGGGGATTTGCCTACGCGCTTTATGTGCACAGCAAGTTTCCGGGCTATGGCGCGGCATGGTCGGCGTGGATCGCCGACGTCGCCGTCAATAGGGTGACCGGCGACGTCAGCGTCACGCGCGTTGTGGCGGGACAGGATTCCGGACTGGTGATCAATCCGGACGGCGTGCGCCACCAGATCCACGGCAACGTCATCCAGTCGACCAGCCGCGCGCTGATGGAAGAAGTCTCGTTCGACCGCGCCTCGGTAACGAGCCGGGAATGGGGCACCTACCCGATCATCAAATTCCCGGACATCCCGAAGATCGATGTGCTGATGCTGCCGCGGCAGGACCTGCCGCCGCTCGGCGTTGGCGAATCCGCGTCGGTACCGAGCGCGGCCGCGATCGCCAATGCCATTTTCGACGCTACCGGTGTGCGCTTTCGCGAGTTGCCGTTCACCCCGGAACGGATTCGCGCGGGATTGCGAACTGAGCAGCCGGCGCCGCAGGGTGCGGTGCCGGGCGCGGTGCCTGCGAAGCCGGCTCAACCCCTGCATCAAAATCCGTTTGCCAAGCCGTCCGGGGCATTTGCAAGCGCTGCTGCGATGGTCGCCGCAATGGTCGGCATTGCGGCGCTTGCGCTGCCATGGCGATCGATCGCGCCGATCGCGCGGCCGGATCCGGCGGCATATTCCGCGGCGACCATTGCAAAGGGACGGCAACTCGCAGCGCTCGGCGACTGCGCGGTATGCCACACCCAGGCGAACGGCGCGTTAAACGCCGGTGGCCGCGCGATCGAGACGCCATTCGGCGTTATCTACTCCACCAACATCACGCCCGACGTCGAAACCGGCATCGGTGCGTGGTCCTATCCCGCCTTCGAGCGTGCGATGCGCCAAGGCATTCACCGTGACGGCAAGCATCTGTATCCGGCGTTTCCCTATAATCATTTCGCCAAGACCACGGATGCCGACCTGCAGGCGCTCTATGCGTATCTGATGGCGCAGCCAGCAATTCAGTCGGTCTCGCCCGAAAACAAGCTCGCGTTCCCGTTCAATCTGCGTCCGCTGATGGCCGGGTGGAATGCGTTGTTTCACAACGGTGCGGCATTTGCGCCCGACGCCACGAAATCCGCGGCATGGAATCGCGGCGCCTATCTGGTCGAGGGCCTCGGCCATTGCGGCGCGTGCCATTCGCCGCGCAATGCGCTCGGCGCGGAAAAGGCCGATGCCTATCTCGCCGGCGGTTTCGCAGAAGGCTGGGAAGCGCCGCCGCTGACGTCGCTGTCGCGAGCGCCGATCGCCTGGAGCGAGGATGAGCTGTTTGCTTACTTACGCACCGGCGAATCCCGCCTTCATGGCGTCGCCGCGGGGCCGATGGCGCCGGTGGTGAAGGAACTGGCCGCCCTGCCCGACGACGACATTCGCGCAATGGCGGTCTATCTCGGTTCGTTCAACGGCACGCCGATCGACAGAACGGAGCAGGAAGTGCTGGCCGCCAGACTTGAAACCGCGACCGGCACGCAGGCGGTTTCGGCATCCTCCGCCGGCGCGCGGCTCTATGAAGGCGCCTGCGCGGTCTGCCACAAGGTCGGCGGCGCACCGCTGTTCGGCGCAAGACCCTCGCTGGCGCTGAACAGCAATCTGCACGGCGTCGGGCCGGACAACCTGATCCGGGTCATCCTGGATGGCGTTACGGCGCCGGCATCCAGCGATCTCGGTTACATGCCCGGCTTCAAGGACAGTTTTGACGATCGGCAAGTCGTGGAGCTTGTCTCGTATCTTCGCCGGCAATTCGCCCCGGACAAGCCGCCCTGGACCGGCATCGACGCCGCGGTCAGCCGGGCGAGGCAGGCAACCGCGCGCTGAATCGCAGGCCAGAACTGCCGCGCCTGGGTCTGGTTGCCGGCACGCCGACACGATATGGTTCCACCCATGGCAGTCACAGACATCGCGACGCGGACCTACAATCACGGCTGGCGGCTGGATCCGATCGTGCGCAGCCTGCTCGATACCGATTTCTACAAGCTGCTGATGCTGCAGATGATCCGGGAGTTCTATCCGGACGAGCACGTCACTTTCTCGGTGATCAATCGCAGCCGGCATGTCCGCCTCGCCGAGGTTCTCGACGAGGGTGAACTTCGCGCCCAGCTCGATCACGCCCGCTCGATCCGCTTTGCCAAGAAGGAGTTGATCTGGCTCGCCGGCAATACGTTCTACGGCAAGACCCAGATGTTCTCCCCCGACTTCATCAACTGGCTGGCGAATTTCCGCCTGCCCGAATACGAACTGCACAAGGTCGACGGCCAGTACGAACTGCATTTCCATGGGCCGTGGACCCACACGACCATGTGGGAAATTCCGGCACTCGCCATTCTCAACGAGTTGCGCTCGCGACAAGTGACCAAGGGACAGGGGCGATTTGCCCTCGATGTTCTCTATGCCCGCGCCAAGGCCAAGCTCTGGACCAAGGTCGAGCGCCTTCGCCATCTCGAAGGCTTACGTCTTTCCGATTTCGGCACGCGGCGGCGGCACGGATTTTTGTGGCAGCGCTGGTGCGTCGAAGCCGTCAAGGAGGGGCTCGGTCCCGCTTTTACGGGAACATCCAACGTGCTGCTGGCGATGGATTCGGATCTCGAAGCGATCGGCACCAATGCGCATGAACTGCCGATGGTCGCGGCAGCGCTGGCCAGCGATGACACCGAGCTGCGCTGGGCGCCCTATCGTATTCTCGACCAATGGCGCCATACCTATGGCGGCAATCTCTTGATCGCGCTGCCGGACGCGTTCGGCACCAAGGCATTCCTGCGCGACGCGCCGGAATGGGTGGCCAACTGGACCGGCTTTCGCCCCGATAGCGCGCCGCCGATCGCCGCAGGCGAGGAAATCATCAAATGGTGGAAGCAGAAAGGCCGCGAGCCAAAGGAGAAACTGCTGGTTTTTTCCGATGGCATGGACGTGGGATCGATCGAGGAAACCTATCGCCATTTCGCCGGCCGGGTCCGAGTCAGCTTTGGCTGGGGCACCAACCTGACCAACGACTTCATGGGCTGCGCGCCGGATGGTTCCGCAAACCTCGATCCGATCTCGATCGTGTGCAAGGTGACGGCGGTCAACGGCCGGCCGGCGGTGAAGCTGTCCGACAATCCGGAAAAGGCGACCGGCAGCCCGTCCGAGGTCGAGCGGTACTTGCGCGTATTCGGCAACGCCGGCCGCGTCCGCAACGCGGTGCATGTCTGACGCCATCCTCGCTTGTTGGTCGGATTTCAATTTCTGTCCCGACGCATGCGTAAAAGTGCCGACATGAAGTCGGTAGCAATGCTGTCGTGCGTCAAAACCTGGGCGCGCACGTTAAGCCGGGACGCTCATGCCGTCTTTCTTGCATCCCGCGATCCGCGGGTGCCTTGGCTTGCCAGGATGCTTGCAATCGCCGTGGCCGGATATGCGCTTTCGCCGATCGACCTCATTCCAGACTTCATTCCCGTCATCGGTTATCTCGACGACCTGATCATCGTGCCCCTCGGTATCTGGCTGGTCATCGCGCTCGTTCCCGAAGAGGTCATGCGCGAGTGTCGCGCCATCGCAAGCATGGCTGCGCAGCGTCCGCGCAGCAGGGCCGCCGCGATCATCATCGTCGCGCTCTGGATCTCAGGCGCCGCTGCGCTGGGCTGGATCGCGATCGTCCGCTGGCGCAACCTCTGACCGGACGCGCTCATCGCGCGGGACGACAGCCTCCACAGTAACTCCACCGTCACCGGACGCGACAGTCACCGTACCGCCGAGCGCCATCACGCGCTCACGCATTCCGAACAGGCCATGACCCAGCTTGTGGTCGCGAAGCAGGCCGCTGCCATTGTCGCATACGCGCACCAGCACCGAGCCGCGTCCGCCACGTAGTGCCGTTGACGGCAGATCGGCCGGTTCGATGATCACATCGACGCGCGTAGCATCGGCATGGCGGAAAACATTGGTCAGGGCTTCCTGGACGATACGGTAAATCGTCAGATCGGCGGTTTCTCCCAACTCGCCAAGCGAAGAAGAGATCGCGGTCTCGATGACAACCGCGGGATGCGCCTCACGCCACAGTCGCAGCAACGCATCGAGCGCCTCATGCAACCCAAGCTCGGCCAGGCCAACTGGCCGCAGCTTCTCGAGAACGCGCCGGTTGAACTGCTGCAAGGCATTGACCTGTTCCCAGATCGCGCTGCCGTGCTTGCGCAAGGACGCAACGTCCGGCTCGCGGGCCTCGGCGATTCGCATCAGCGAACTGATATGCGCGCGCAACGCAAAAAGATAAGGCCCGAACTCGTCATGCAACTCCCGCGCAATCTCCTTGCGCTCGACGTCCTGCAGCGACACGATGCGCTGGGCCAGCCGCCGTTTGCCTTCCACCGCCTCTCCCAATGCGGCCGCAAGATGGTTCAGCTTGCTGCCGATGGCCGCGAGTTCCGGCGGGCCGTCCGGTTTTACGCGCGTGTCGTAGTTCCCGAATTCGAGTTGGGTCATCGCCTCGGTGAGCGCCCGAAATCGGCGCCAGCGCACGGCTCACGACCGTCATGGTGATGAGGAGAAGAGCCACGGCGATGGCGGAGCCGACCTGCAGCTGCGTGACGATTCCGTCCCAGATCTCGTTGATCTCGTCGTTCGGATGCGAGGTAATAAGCAGCGATCCCGATTTTCCATTGACGGTCACCGGCACGCTGACCGCCGTGCGGTCCGGATGTATCAGGGCAACAAACCACGCGGGCGGCCCGTTCGGCCCGTCATCAATTCCGGAGCGGTTGTTTGATAGGGCCTTGGCTTCGACCATCTGATTCTCGCGCGTGATGCTGACGTGGCGCAGCCGGTTGAAATCCTCGATGATCCGGTTCAGCCTTGCGTCCGGATCGGGCGTCTCGTTGAGACCGACCACCAATGCCTCGATGAATCCCCGCGCTAGCCTGACGACGCTTTGATCTTCCGCCTGCACGCGAGGCCCCGCCTCCAGCAACAACCGCGCGATATTGATCGCCAGACCGAGCATGAGGATGAGCGCCAGAATTGTATTAAGCCGCGCCCGCAAGGATAGCTTTCGCCACATGGCTCGTGTCCCCCACCCGGTGCTGCAACCCTTCAGATGAGCGTTGACAGGCAGCGGTTGCAGTTATCTAATTGAAGCTTATCGCATTTTTGTCGCCGCCGCATGACGTCGCGCGACCGAAACGGCAGCGAGTTTGGACATGACCGCATGCGCGTGCTGATCGTCGATGATCATCCCATCGTGACGTCCGGCCTTCGGGCATTGCTGGCCCACGACCCCGGGATCGTCATACTGGAAGCGTCCGACGCCGAAAGCGGCGAACGGACATTCGTCGCCGACCAGCCTGATATCTGTGTTCTAGATATCAACCTGCCCGGCGTATCGGGTTTCGAGCTGGCACGACGGATTCTGGCGCATACCGCGTCCGCGCGCATCATCATGTTCAGCATGAATGACGATCCGATTTTCGCGGTACGCGCCATCGAAGCCGGCGCCAAGGGCTATGTTTCCAAATCCGGCGATCCATGGGACCTGGTCGAGGCCATCAGCGAAGTTGGCAAAGGCGAAACCTATCTGCCGTCGGCGATCGCCCGTAACATCGCGTTCGCCAGCCCTTCATTGGCCCAAAGCCCGCTGGCGAAACTGACGTCGCGCGAGATCGAGATACTGCGCCTGCTCAGCAAGGGTAAAAGCCTGTCCGAGATCGCATGGCAGGTGCAGGTTTCCTACAAGACGATCGCCAACACGTCGTCCATCATGCGCCAGAAGCTTGGCGTGCGCACCTCCGCCGAGCTGGTCCGGCTGGCGATCGCAAGCAGCCTGGGCTGATCGGGCGACCGCCTTCCGCCGGCTTACTTCTTTTTGCCATCCGCATCGAACTGCTTGAGATATGCCAGCAGATCGGTGGTCTTTTGCTCGTCCTTCAGACCGGGATAGATCATCTTGGTGCCGGGAATCTTGGCTCGCGGGTCCTTGATGTAGTCCCTGAACGTCGCCTCATCCCAGGTGAGGCCGGAGTTCTTGTTGGCGTCCGAATAGGAATAACCGGGATAGGTCCCCGCCTTGCGACCGATCACGCCGTTCAAAACCGGACCAACGGCATTTTTTGCGGTTTCGCCGATCTGATGACAGGCCTTGCAAACCCCGAAAACCTTTTCTCCGGCCGCGGCATCTTGTGCCCGAGCGCCGCTCGTGGCTGTCAGTGTCAGCACTACGACAAACATTACGCCTCGCATTCCACATTCCTTCCGGTTTTTCTTTTATCAGTGCGTTTCCGCGCGGATCAGTCGGTGCCCGTCGCCGTCCATCCAATAACATGATCGGTAAATCGGTCGTGGTGTTTTTGAGGCAATCTGGACCAGCCTTACGCTGCATTGCAACACATCTGTTTGCAACAACGCAGCATTTGCAAATAAAAAAGCGGAGAGGGGAAATCAGCAGCCTTGACGTGCCGCGTCAGCGTGTAATGCTTCTGACTAAGAAGATGTTCCGGGATCTGGCGGGATTTGTTTCCGACACCCCGGCACAAGCAAGATGTTTGGGGAGAAACACATGAAGACACGCGCCGCCGTCGCGTTTGAAGCAAAAAAACCGCTGGAAATCGTCGATCTCGATCTGGAAGGCCCGAAAGCCGGCGAAGTCCTGGTCGAGATCAAGGCGACCGGCATCTGTCACACCGACGCCTACACCCTCGACGGCTTCGACAGCGAGGGAATCTTTCCGTCGATCCTCGGTCATGAGGGCGCGGGCATCGTGCGGGAGGTCGGACCCGGCGTGATGTCCGTGAAGCCGGGCGATCACGTCATCCCGCTTTACACCCCCGAATGCCGGCAGTGCAAAAGCTGCCTCAGCCAGAAGACCAATCTTTGCACCGCGATCCGCGCTACGCAAGGCAAGGGCGTGATGCCGGACGGCACTTCGCGGTTCAGCCATAAAGGCAAGACAGTCTTCCACTATATGGGCTGCTCGACATTTTCCAATTTCACCGTGTTGCCGGAAATCGCGGTCGCAAAGATCCGCGAAGACGCGCCGTTCGACAAGAGCTGCTATATCGGGTGCGGCGTAACGACGGGAGTCGGCGCCGTGGTCAATACCGCCAAGGTCACCCCGGGAGCCAACGTCGTTGTGTTCGGACTAGGCGGCATTGGCCTTAACGTGATCCAGGGCGCGAAAATGGTCGGCGCCGACAAGATCATCGGCGTCGACGTCAACGACGCCAAGGACGAATGGGGCCGCCGCTTCGGCATGACGCATTTCGTCAACCCGAAGAAGATCGATGGCGACATCGTCCAGCATCTGGTTGGGCTGACCGACGGCGGTGCCGACTTCACCTTCGACTGCACCGGCAACACCACGGTGATGCGGCAGGCGCTGGAAGCGTGCCATCGCGGCTGGGGCGTCTCGGTGGTGATCGGAGTCGCCGAATCCGGCAAGGAAATCGCGACGCGGCCGTTCCAGCTGGTGACCGGACGGGTCTGGAAGGGCACCGCATTCGGCGGCGCGCGCGGCCGCACCGATGTACCGAAAATCGTCGACTGGTACATGAACGGAAAGATTCAGATCGATCCGATGATTACCCACGTCCTCAAGCTGGAGGAGATCAACAAGGGGTTCGATCTGATGCACGAGGGCAAGTCGATCCGTTCGGTCGTCGTGTTCTGAAATCAAAAACGTCAAACACAAGGAGGAACGACCCTATGGTTGCTCATATCCACCCATCGGTTGACAACGGAGTGAAGAAAGGCTCGGGCAGCTTCGCCGGCGGCACACTGGTCTGCAAGTGCAAGGACAAGCCGGTCAAGGTCGCCATCACCGGCGATGTCGCCCATAACCATGCCTGCGGCTGCACCAAATGCTGGAAGCCCGAAGGCGCGAACTTCTCGGTGGTCGCAGTGGTGCCGCGCGACAATGTCAAAGTGACGGAGAACGGCGACAAGCTCAAGGTTGTCGACAGTTCGGCGGCAATTCAGCGCTATGCATGCACGGTCTGCGGAACGCATATGTACGGCCGCATCGAGAACAAGGCGCACCCCTTCCATGGCCTTGACTTCATCCATCCCGAACTGTTCCAGGAAGGCGGCTGGGCCGCGCCCGGCTTCGCCGCGTTCGTGTCGTCGGTGATCGAGTCTGGCGTCAAGCCCGATGAGATGTCCGGGATCAGGTCGCGTCTGAAGGAACTCGGGCTCGAGCCTTATGACTGCCTGAATCCGCCGTTGATGGATGCAATCGCCACGCACGTGGCAAAGTCCAAGGCAGCGTGATCTGACAAGTATCCCCGCAACTTCCCGCTGGTGGCGACCGCCGCCGGCGGCGTTGAGATCATTGTCGACCTGTTGCAATCTCGGCGTCGCCGCGATGCTGGAGCCGTAAAATCATGGCGATCGAAACCGTCTCCCTCAATCGATCGCATGACGGTACGCAAGGTGTGTACAGGCATGCGAGCCGCGAGACCGGCACCGGCATGACCTTTTCGGTCTATGTTCCGCCGCACCAGCAGGGCGCCAGGCTGCCAGTGGTCTGGTATCTGTCGGGCCTTACCTGCACCCACGCGAACGTCACGGAGAAGGGCGAATTCCGCAAAGCCTGCGCCGAACTGGGGCTGGTCTTCGTGGCGCCGGATACCAGCCCGCGCGGCGAAGCCGTGCCCGGCGATCCTGCGGGATCATACGATTTCGGGATTGGCGCCGGGTTTTACGTCGATGCCACCCAGCCGCCCTTTGCGAAGAATTACCGGATGTGGAGCTATGTGACGAAGGAGCTTCCCGAACTGGTCGAACGGCATTTTCCCATCGATTCCGCGCGGCAATCGATCCTCGGACATTCGATGGGCGGTCACGGCGCGCTGACGATCGCGCTTTCCCATCCGGATCGATACCGCGCGGCAAGCGCGTTTTCACCGATCGCAGCCCCGTCCCAGGCACCTTGGGGCATCAAGGCGCTCGGCGGCTACCTCGGCGACAGCCAAGCGGCGTGGCGCAAGCACGACGCGGTAGCGCTGATCGAAGACGGCGCGCGATTTGCCGATTTCCTCGTCGATGTCGGCGATGCCGATCCGTTCCTGACAGAACAGCTTCGCCCGGAATTGCTGCAGAGCGCCTGTGCGAAGGCGGATATTGCGCTCAACCTTCGCCTGCAAGGCGGCTATGATCACAGTTATTACTTTGTTTCCACCTTCATGGCCGACCATCTGCGCTGGCACGCCGCGCGGCTGCGGGCATAGACGCTATTGCGGACGACCGTAATTCGGTTCGAGCAGGCGGTTTCGCAGCAGATAACTCGCGGTGCGCTGCCAGGATTTATCGGTATTGCCGCGGAAGTCCGCACTCATCGATGTAACGAGACGGCCGGTGCGAACGTCGCGCAGATAAATATTGAGGTTCAGGATAAGGTTGGAGACTTTCTGAACCACGCCGGTAATCGCGAGATCGGCGCCGAGCTTTTGCGCGAGGTCCACGTCGCAGCCCCCGCAAGCCTGCAGGTTGCTGCCATGCGCCGCATCGTTGACCGGTGCAATGTCGAGAATGGCAAACTTGCCGGACTCCGCCAACCCTTTGCGAATCTGCTCACTGGTACGGAGCAGCCGCTGCTGTTCGTCCACGCGCAGGCCGTCGATTTCGCCCTGCAGGCTGGTGTCGAGCAGTTCGAAATCGAATACCGCGGCTTTTGGCGGCTCGGCGCGCGCGGAAACCGGAAGCAACAGCGTCAATGCGACAACAGCGGCAATTCGCATGGTCATGATTGTTTGCACTCACGGCAGCGCAGCACGAATTTCAGTGTTAACCTAAGCCGGATCGGCCGTGTTTCAAGCAGGAAGTCCCGCACTCGTCGATTCGGTCGAAAGGGATGGCAGGGAGGAGCGATGATCCGGCTGCTTGTCGGCATACTTGGCCTCGCCGCGCTGGCGACCCCCGTACTCGCCGCCGATCCTGTCGAGATCGGCATCGGCTATGTCAGCCGCGCCGGTGTCAAGCCGACATTGTCGCTCGTCGAGCAGCCGGCTGAAAACGATGGCGTCGCGGGCGCCCGTCTCGCAATCGAGGACAACAATACCACCGGCAAGTTCCTGAACCAGCGGTTTACCCTGGAAGAAGTCCGACTGAAGGATGGCGAGGACGCCGCCAAGGCTGCCATCGGTCTCGCCGACCGGAACGTCGGATTCATCATCGCCGACCTTCCCGCGGACATGCTGCTGAAGGCTGCCAACGCACTCCGCGATCGCGGAACCGTGCTGTTCAACGCAGGTTCGATCGATGACCGGTTACGCGAGGAGGATTGCAGAGGCAACCTGATCCACACCGCTCCGGCGCGTTCGATGCTCGCGGACGGCCTTGCCCAATATCTGGTTTGGAAACAGTGGAAGCGCTGGTTGCTGGTGACCGGTTCCCATGACAATGACAAGCTTTACGCCGATGCGTTGCGGCGTGCCGCCAACCGCTTCGGCGCAAAAATTGTTCAGGAGCGTGTGTTCGACGATACCGGCGGCGCGCGGCGCACCGATAGCGGCGTGACTTTGATCCAGCGCCAGATGCCGGTGTTCACGCAATCAGCGCCCGCCTACGACGTCCTTGTCGCGGCGGATGAGAGCGAGGTGTTCGCGCCGTATTTGCCCTACCGTACCTGGGACCCGCGCCCGGTCGCAGGATCCGCGGGCCTCGTTCCCAGGAGTTGGGACGCCGCTCACGACCAGTGGGGCGCGGTGCAGATGCAGAACCGGTTTCTCAAGCTGAACGCGCGACGGATGACGGCGCTGGACATGCAGGCCTGGACCGCGGCGCGAATGATTGGCGAAGCCGCGTCGCGGGTGAATTCGAACGATCCCAGAAGATTGCTGGATTTTCTTAAAGGTCCGGACTTTTCCATCGCGGCATTCAAGGGCCAGCGGCTCACCTTGCGCGACTGGAACCTGCAATTGCGGCAGCCGATCCTGCTGGTCGACGGACGCATGGTGGTTTCCGTCTCGCCGCAGGAAGGTTTTCTGCATCAAACCTCGGAACTCGATACGCTCGGCATTGATCGACCCGAGACCAAATGCAAACTGCATTGAAATGGAGATCGCCTGGATGCGCTGTCGCTGCCTGCTGCTCGGAACCATGGTCTGGCTCTCAGCCGTCCCGCCGGCGTTTGCTTTCATCGCCTATGTGTCGAATGAAAAGAGCAACACGGTTTCGGTGATCGACACCGAAAATTGGGCGGTCGTCAAAACCATCAAAGTTGGCCAGCGGCCGCGCGGCATCGAATTCACCAAAGACGGCAAATTCGTGCTGGTCGCGGTCGGCGACGACGACACCATTCAGATGATCGATACCGCAACCCAGCAAGTGACGGACACCCTGCCATCGGGCCCCGATCCCGAGCTGTTCGTTCAGGACGCCGCGGGAAAAATCCTCTACGTCGCCAATGAAAATGACAACACCGTCACCATTATTGATATCGAGCGGCGCGCCCGCGTCGGCGATGTCCAGGTCGGCGTCGAGCCCGAAGGCATGGCGATCAGTCCGGACGGAAAATTTCTTATCAATACATCCGAGACCACCAACATGGCGCATTTCATCGACACCGCGGCGCGCCAGATCGTGGCGAACGTGCTGGTCGATGCGCGCCCCCGTTTCGCCGAATTCAAGCGAGACGGCTCCGAATTATGGGTCTCGTCAGAGATCGGCGGCACCGTTTCGGTGATCGACCCGGCGAAACACACCGTGACCGGCAAAATCGAATTTGCCATTCCAGGAATGCGCAAGGAGGCGATCCAGCCGGTTGGGATCAGCATCACCGCCGACGCCAAAACCGCGTTCATCGCGCTCGGGCCGGCGAACCGTGTTGCCGTTATCGATGCGGCCAGCCATCAGGTCGTCAAATATCTGCTGGTCGGCCAGCGGGTGTGGCACATGACGTTTACCCCGGACGAAAAATACCTTCTGGCTACCAACGGCGTGTCCAACGATGTTTCTGTCATCGATGTCGCCGCGCTCAGGGTGATCAAAACCATCCAGGTCGGCGAATTGCCATGGGGCATCACGATCGCAAAGCAATGACGGAATCCGACCTACTCACCGCTGGCGACGAGACGGCCGGTGACGCAGTGGCCGTTTCAGCCGGTGCTGCGCTGTCGATCGAAGACGTCAGCCATTCCTACGGCGTCCGCAAGGCACTCGACAATGTCGGCTTTACCGTCGCGCCATCGAGCTTCACCGCCCTGCTCGGCCTCAACGGCGCCGGTAAGAGCACCTTGTTTTCGCTGATCACGCGGCTGTTCGGCGTGCAGGCCGGGCATATCCGCATCTTCGGTCATGACATCGGGCGCCATCCCGGCGAAGCGCTACGCCGGATGGGCGTGGTGTTCCAGCCGCGCACCCTCGATCTCGATCTTTCGGTCGTGCAAAATCTTCAATACCACGCCGCATTGCACGGCATCGACCGCCGCGAAGCCCGCCTGCGCGCCGGCGAAATACTCGCGCGCATCGGGCTTGCCGACCGCTCGGCGAGCAAGGTGCGGGATCTTTCGGGCGGCCAGATGCGGCGGCTCGAGATCGCGCGCGCGCTGCTGCACCGGCCACGTCTGCTGCTGCTCGATGAGGCAACCGTCGGCCTCGACGTCAAGGCGCGCGCCGACATCCTCGGCCATGTACGCAGGCTGGTCGCCGAACAAGGCATCGGCGTGCTGTGGGCGACCCATTTGCTCGACGAGATCGCGCCTGGCGACGATCTCGTCGTCCTGCATCAGGGACGGGTTCTCGCACACGATCCGGTCGCGCGCGTTGTCGCACAGACCGAGGCATCCGACCTGCATTCCGCCTTCATGCGCCTGACCGGAACTGCCGTGGAGTCGGGAGGCGCCGCGCCATGAGCTCGACGACCGAAAAGCACCAGCCGACAGGATTTACGCTTGCGCAGTATCTCACCTGCCTGACCGGCATCGTTTGGCGCGAGGGACTGCGCTTCCTGCATCAGCGCGAGCGATTCATCTCGGCGCTGGTGCGGCCGCTGGTATGGCTGTTCATCTTCGCCGCAGGCTTCCGCCAGGTGCTCGGCATCTCCATCATCCCGCCATATGAAACCTACATTCTCTACGAAGTTTATATCACGCCCGGATTGATGGCGATGATTCAGCTGTTCAATGGAATGCAGTCGTCGCTCTCGATGGTCTATGACCGCGAGATGGGCAACATGCGCACCCTGCTGGTGAGCCCGCTGCCGCGCTGGTATCTGCTGTTCTGCAAGCTGCTCGCAGGCACGGCGGTTTCGGTACTTCAGGTCTACGTCTTCTTGGGCATTGCATGGTTCTGGGATATCGCGGCGCCGCCGATCGGCTATCTCACCGTTCTGCCGGCGCTGGTGCTGTCGGGGTTGATGCTGGGGTCGCTGGGGATGCTGATCTCGTCCGGCATCAGGCAATTGGAGAATTTCGCGGGCGTGATGAACTTTGTGATCTTCCCGATGTTTTTTGCGTCCTCAGCCCTGTATCCTTTATGGCGGGTACAGGAAGGAAGCCCGGTGCTGTATTATGTGTGTCAGCTCAATCCGTTCACGCATGTGGTCGAGCTGATTCGCTTTGCCCTGTACGGCCGCATGAACTGGGTGTCCCTCGTCGTGGTCGGGGGTTGCACGGCGGCCTTCATGATCGGTGCAATCTTCGCCTACGATCCCTCGCGCGGCATGAGTCGCCGCGGTCCCGCGGGGGGCGAGACATGAGGTGGGCGGCGTTTTGTATCCTGTTCGCGGTCGCCGCGCTCGACCGCGGTTACGCCGCCGATCCGCGCTATCCGGACTGGCCCTGCGCCCAGGCCAAGGTGCCGGACATCTCGCTCGCCGCGGTATGGGACGGCCCGGCGCTTGATGACGTCGCAGACAAGTGGAAAAACAACGCCAAGGTCAGTGCACTGGTGCCACAACTCGCCGCGCGCCGCACGCCGGTTGACGAAGCCGAGAAGATGATCGTGGAATTTCTGTCCGCCACACCGGCCGAAAAAAACGAGGCCGGCAAGCTGCTGTTTGCCGGCCTGTTCGACACACTCAACGCGCAGCGCTCGTCGGTCATGAATGGGCTAGAGCGCGTCACTCGCAAGCAGCGCGAGGCGGCGGAGAAGATCCGCGACGATACCCTGGCGCTGCAGGCCCTGCAGGACGCGACCACGCCGGACCAGGCCAAGGTCGATGAGCTCGGCAATCAGCTGGTGTGGGAAACGCGCATCTTCGAGGATCGCCGACGCGTGATCAAATTCGTGTGCGAGGTGCCGACCGCGATCGATCAGCGGCTGTTCGCGCTCGGCCGCGTGATCCGGCAGGAAATCGAATAGCCTGACGCTTTCCCCGGTTGCGGGGAGAGGTCGAAGCGGAGCCCAGCGAAGGCTTCAGGTAAGGGGTACTCTCCACGCACCCGGCTCGCGGATAGTTCCCCTCACCGCGATGCCACCCGACCTCCCCCCGCAAGCGCTAGGGCATGCACATATCTCTGTCGTTATTGGCGGGCTTGACCCTAGGGTATTCACACATTTCGTCATACGCGGGCTTGACCCGCGTATCCATCAATCTTCGCAAGACTCTGTCGAAGACGATGGATTGCCGGGTCAAGCCCGGCAATGACGATGAAGATGTGTGAATACCGTAGGGTCAAGCCCGGCAATCCATCACGCTTCGAAAAACTCTTTCGAAGATGGATGGATGCGCGGGTCAAGCCCGCGCATGACGAGATGTGTGCATGCCTTAGCCCGCAAGCGGGGAGAGGTAAAAAAACCGACGACGAGCTTCAAGGATGAGGCTACCGCGGCGCCGGCTGCGAGCCCTCGACCGGCAGGCCGGCGCGCTGCCAACCGTCGGTACCGTCGGGATACCAGGCGATACTGGAATAGCCGTAGGACAATGCGCGCTTCGCTGCGTTCCAGGACATCCAGCAATCGGCCTGGCAGTAGATCACCAGTTGCTTCGCCTTGTCGCCGCCGCTGGCCTTCGCCAACCCGTCGCGCAGATAATCCTCCGTGGCGGCTGCCAGCGCGCCGTAGCCGGTGTCGGGCAGCCAGATGCTGCCGGGAATGTTGAGCCGAGGCTTTTCGCGCCAGATCGTGCCCTCGGGAAGGTTTGGCGGTTTCGGCGGATGCGGCAGCACGTCGACGAACGCGGCTTTGCCCGCGCGCCAGATCGCCTCCGCCTGTTCTGTTGCAAGAACGCGCGCCCCCGCAAGCGTCGCAGGAACGGGCGCGCGGTAATTTTCCGTGCGGTACCCATCGGGCTCGGGAGTGTTTTCCCGCGCGGACGCCGGCAACGTCAGAGCAAGCGCCGCGACGACCAGGCTCGCGAACTTCCACGTCATGGCTGCTTTGTCGCGGCCTCCACCGTGATCGGCCTGTCATTCTCGTCGAGCAACGGCACGCCGAAATCGAGCAATATCCTGTTGATGGCTGGCTGGTTCTCCTGGATCAGGCGGTTGAGCAGTCGCTTCCAGTTCTGGTCGGCGGGGCGAACCCCCATGCCGATGCGAAACACAAGTTTCGGGCCCGAGGTTTCCTTCACCAGCGGCATGACATGGAGCGGCGGGTTGGCCTGTTTCGCATAGTAGCCTGCCATCGGTCCCCACAGCACGGCAGCGTCGATCTGGCCCGAGGTCAGATCGTTGATCATCGCCATGGCGGAAGAGTCGATGCGCGTATCGATCATCAGGGGATACGGCTTTGCGTTCATCATCAGCCCGTTCACGGCCATATTGGTGGCGGGCGGCGTGCCGGCGACGATGCCGATATGTCTGCTCTTGAGACGCGCGTCCTCCAGCGTTGCGACGTCTTCGAGGCCGCCACCCGCCTTTGTGACCAACGCGTAGGCCGTACGGTAATACGGATTGGTACCCTGGACGAGATCGTCGCCTTGCGGAAAGCCCATGATGACGTCACAACGATGCGCGCCCAGCGTCATCTTGACGAAACCGGTCGCCTGCGGAAAATACATATAATCGAGACGTTTCTGCAGCTTCGCAGCAAACAGTTCGGCGAGCTTGTTCTCGATCCCTTCGCCTTTTTCATTGGAGAAAGGCATGTTGCGCGGATCGGCGCAGACGCGCAGCACTTTCGGATCGACCAGTTCGATCGACAGATCCGTGCCTTCCGGAACCTGCGCCCGCGCGGCATCACGGCCGGTCGGCGTCATCAGCATGGCAAGAAGCGCAACCAGCGGCCAGCGGTGCAGCGCGGCATTCGTCATCGCCGTATTCTCCTTCGATCGGGCTGCCGCCGGCGCGCCCGTGGCGAAGCGCTGTTCGGTCAGCGCTTGCCCATGCAGGAATCTTCCGCCTGCTGCGCGGCGGGAGACTTGTCCTCGTGTTTCGCAGGCCGGGCGCGCGCCACGGCATCGACCGAACGCGCCCGCAGATAGACATAGAGATCATCCATGTAGCAGGCGACGTTGGGATTATCGCCGAATGCCGGCATGACGTTGTCCTGCGCGGTGCCGACGTTCTTGCGGCCGCCCGCGACGATCCCGAGAAAATCGCCGTAGCTCATGGTCTTGACCGAATTCTTCAGTGCCGGTGCGTAAGTGGATCCCTCGCCGTCGGGACCATGGCAGACGTGACAATCGGAGTGATAGCGGCGATATCCCGAATAGGTATACCAGTCGACGGTACCATCGGGCGCGATCTTGAAGGTCGGGTTGCCGTCCTTGTCCAGATACTTGCCGTCCTCGGATTTGACCGCAGTCGGATCGCCCGGATCTTCAGCGAAAGCAACTCCGCCGGATGCCACGAGGGCCATCGCGGCAACCACCAACCACATTGTTCGCAAGAGCATGTCCTCGAATTCAATTTCAGACGAAACGGCGCGTGGAGCAATTCCACGCGCCGAAACCAGTTCCGATCAGATCACTGCGGCAGCGCGAACACCGTGAGTGTTCCGCCGAGCGCGGTGTAGTTGCTCAGCGCGGCATAGCCGCCGACGGCGCCAAGACCGGCGGTCGGATCGGTGAGGCCGGCCGCGAGGCCAATTCCGGCCCAGCCGCCAACGCCGGACAGGATGGCGATATACTGCCGCCCGCCGTTTTCGTAGGTGGTGACGTTGCCGATGATGCCCGACGGGGTCTTGAACTTATAGAGTTCCTTGCCCGTCTTGGCATCGACCGCCTTGAGATAGCCTTCCAGCGTTCCGTAGAACACCACGCCGCCGGCGGTGGCGAGCGCGCCGGACCAGACCGAGAACTGCTCCTTGTTGGACCAGACGATCTTGCCGGTTTTACCGTCCCAGGCGATGAAGTTGCCCATGTTGGTCTCACCCGGAGGCGGATACATCGAGAGCGTCGCCCCGACATAGGGCTGACCCGCGGTGTAGCTCACCTTGAACGGCTCGTAGTCCATGCAGACGTGGTTGGTCGGCACGTAGAACAGCTGCGTATCCGGCGAATAGGCCGCCGGCTGCTCGTCCTTGGTGCCGAGCGCGGCCGGGCAGATGCCCTTGTTGTTGTGGTCCTCGCCCTGCTTGTCGGTCGAGTATTGATCGAGAACCGCGGGCCGGCCATAGGTCGGCGAGTCTTTCTTCATGTCGACGCCGCTGGTCCAGTTGACCTTCGGGTCGAACTTTTCGGCCACCAGCAATTCGCCGGTGACGCGGTCGAGCGTGTAGCCGAGACCGTTGCGATCGAAGTGGGTGAGCAGCTTGCGCGCCGCCCCGCCGATCTGCTGGTCGCTCAGGATCATTTCGTTGACGCCGTCATAGTCCCATTCGTCATGGGGCGTCATCTGGTAGACCCACTTGGCCATGCCGGTATCCGCGTCGCGCGCGAAGATGGTCATCGACCATTTGTTATCGCCCGGACGCTGCTTCGGATTCCAGGTCGAGGGATTTCCCGAGCCGTAATACACCATGTTCAAGGCCGGATCGTACGACAGCCAGCCCCATGTGCAGCCGCCGCCGATCTTCCATTGATCGCCTTGCCAGGTCTTCAGGCTGGAATCCTTGCCGACCGGTTTGCCGAGCGCCATGGTCTTTTCGGGATCGAGCATGATCTGGTCGTCCGGTCCTTCGGAGAAGGCACGCCAGACCTGCTTGCCGGTCTTCATGTCATAGGCGGTGACGTGGCACTGCACGCCGAATTCGCCGCCGGAGATACCGATCAGAACCTTGTCCTTGATCACCAGCGGCGCGGAGGTTCCGGTCGAGCCCTTGCTGGGATCGCCGTTCTTCACGGTCCATGCCACCTTGCCGGTCTTGGCATCGAGCGCGACCAGCGTGGTGTCAGCCTGGTGCAGGAAGATCATGCCGTCGCCGTAAGCCACGCCGCAATTCACCGTGTCGCAGCACATCACCGGAATGACGTTCGGGTCCTGCTTCGGCTCGTATTTCCAGACGATCTTGTTCTCGTCGTTCAGGTCGAGCGCGTAGACCTTGTTGGGGAACGGGGTGTGGACGTACATCATGTTGCCGACGATGAGCGGTCCACCTTCGTGGCCGCGCAGCACACCGGTCGAAAACGTCCATGCGACCTGCAGCTTGCTGACATTGGCCGCGGTGATCTGGTTGAGTTTCGAATAGCGCGTGTTGGCGTAGTCGCCTGCCGGCATGACCCAACCCTTCGGGTCTTGCGACATCTTGTTCAGTTCGTCGTTGGCATTGGCGGCACCGGTAGCGAATATCGCCATGGCGCCAAGACAAATTGCGAGTAGCAACTTGCGCATATCAATCCTCCCAAGTTCTGTTCTATTTGTTCTCAGACGATGCAAGGGTTTCAAGTGGCCCCCTGCAGCGGGACTTGTTTTCGACGGCGCGTCACAACTTCGGCAAGACAGAAACGATGACGTCTCTTCACGCCCCTCATGCTTCCTGCATCAGCCGTTGATCGCCTGAAAGCTCGAAACAGGAAGTCTTCCCAGCTCCACCAGGGAAGCATTCCGGGTTTCACCAGGAAGTTTTCAAATCGTAAGCTTGTCATTTGAAGCGTGCAACAGAAATATCCTTGTGACTTACGCGCGCTCGGTTGTTCGCTGCGATGCAATAGTTTCGATCTTCAACGGCGGCACGATTAAGTGTCGCAGCTCAACGGAAGCCTGATGGTGCGGACCGCTATTACGTTTGCCGCGCTTGCGATGTCGATGGTGTCGATATCCGCGCGTGCGCAACAAAGCCCGTTGCAAGTCAGCGAAATCGCGCCCGGCGTTTTTGTTCACGTCGGCGTGATAGAACTCATGACGCGCGAAAACGAGGGAGCGATCGCCAATGTCGGTTTCGTCATTGGCGACGACGCAGTCGCGGTGGTGGACAGCGGCGGCAGCGTTCGCGAAGGGCGGCGGTTGCTGGCGGCAATCCGCGCCCGCACCGACAAGCCGGTCCGCTATGTGATCAACACCCACGCCCACCCGGATCACGTATTTGGAAACGCGGCATTCCTGGCGGAAGGAACAGGTTTTGTCGGACACAAAAACCTGCCTCGCGCGCTCGCCACCCGCGGCCCGTTCTATCTCGACGCATTTCGCCGGATCATGGGAGAGGAATTGATCGGCGAGGTTCGAAATCATATCGCCGACAATTTTAATAGACGGCGAACGCGATCTGGACCTTGGCGGCCGAACATTGCGCATGCGGGCATGGCCAGCCGCGCACAGCGACAACGATCTTACGGTGCTCGACGAACAAACCGGCACCCTGTTTGCCGGTGACCTTGTATTTCTCACCCACATACCGGTGCTTGATGGCAGCGTGCGGGGCTGGCTCGCGGTCGTCCGGCAGCTCGACGCCTTGCCGATACGGCGAGTCGTTCCCGGTCACGGACCCGTGAGCGAGTGGCCCGCGGCGCTTGCCGATGAACGCCGCTACCTGGAAAAGCTGGCATCGGATGTTCGCGGGCTGGTTGCCGGCGGAAATCCGATAACTGTCGCGGCCAACAGCGCCGCGGCCTCGGAACGATCGCGGTGGCAGTTGTTCGACGACTATAATGCGCGCAACGCAACCGCGGCATTTTCTGAAATTGAATGGGAATAACCGACGCAAGGGAGTATATTTGCTTCCGTGTTCGGCCGTTGAGAGGATCGCGACGATGTTGGGACCTTTATTCCGCCTGTCCTGGTTCACCGGTTTGCTGGTCGCGTTGCATTTCGGCATCGCCCCGGCAGCGGCTGCGACGGCCGAGCCCTACGATCCCTGGCCCGACCTCGCGCAGGATATCTTCAGCAACCGGGCGATGAACGACGGCGCCGGCATTATCGCCATCGAAATGCCGGTTCGCGCCGAAGACGCGGCGATTGTCCCGGTCACCCTGCGCGCGACGCTGCCCCCCGGCGATACCAGACGGGTGAAGGCAATTACGCTGGTCATCGACCAGAATCCCGCCCCGATGGCGGCGCGGTTCGAACTGGGACCGGACGCATCCGTGTCAGAAATCTCGACGCGCGTGCGGGTCAACAATTATACCGATGTCCATGCGGTCGCCGAGCTCAGCGACGGCCGTCTTTACGTCACCAAAACCTACGTGAAAGCCTCCGGCGGCTGTTCGGCTCCGGCCGCGAAAAACGCAGAGGAGGCCCAAGGCAGGTTGGGCCAGATCCGGTTCAGGCAATTCGCCAGGTCTGGCGAAGGGCCGGCCAGCGGCGCGCGCGAAGCCCAGATCATGATCGGTCATCCGAACAATTCCGGCTTGCAGATGGATCAGGTCACGCAGCTCTATATTCCGGCGTTCTTTGTCAACGAATTGCGGGTGTGGCAGGACGACAATCTGGTGCTGGCGATGGAAGGCGGGATTTCGATTTCGGAAGATCCCAATATCAGGTTCACCTACGTTCCGAACGGCGCCAAGCGTTTCCGCGTCGAGGCAAAGGACACCGAGGGCCACGTATTCCAGAATGAATGGAAGGTCGAAGGCTCCGGGATTTGAAGCGCCCGCTCGGACTCGCGGGACCGACGCGGCTCAGAAACACCTTACTTCAGCTTCGGCCTGGGCGCGGCGCAGATCATTCAGCGCGCTGTTAGCCTGTTCGGACGAGCGAAACTGGCCGCCAAGGTTTCCCCGCACCTGCGCCATGCTCAGCACGGTTTCGGCGGTGACGTATCGATCGTAAGGCAGCAGCGATGCGAGGACATCGATCGAGCAGGAACATTGGTCGATGGTCTGTCGGGTCTCGCCATTCGCTTTCATGCAGCCGAACACATATTCCACGCGTGCATTGGTAGGATAGTCGTTGATATCGTCGGCGCGCGCGGTAATTACCGTCGCTCCGATCCCGGCCAAAGCGCAGATACTCAGGTGCAACCATCGGGAAATAGTCATCGCGGCCTCCTGCCCGACGCGGTACGTAACCTGCTACTATAACGAAAAGCCCGAGAAGGACTCATGTCGCGCATATCGATTGTCGTCACCGCCATCCTGTTGTTTATCTCTACCGAACTTGCGGCGCAGGGCAAAGGCATCCGGCTCTGGAACCTTACCACCGCAACGATTTCGAATTTTCAACTTTCTCCTGCCGGCAAGGACGTCTGGGGACCCAACCAGGCCTTGAACGATCGGGACAAGGAGGTCGATCATGACGAACGTCTGCGCATCACCGGTGTCGAACCGGGACTTTATGATGCCAAGGTCGGTTATCGCGATTCCAGGCAATGTCTCGTTCGGGATATCGAGATCAAGGCCGATGCGGTGTTTTCGATCGCCGACAAGGATCTGAAAGACTGCAACAAGTAGCGTTCTGTCGTCCCTGCGAAGGGGGACCGATAACCATCGATGCCGATAGTTGAGAAAACTGTCTACCATCGTGCCCGAACGAGAAGCCCGGCGTGTATGGGTCCCGCCTTCGCGGGGATGACGCCGGCGATCAGCCTGCTGGCGTCGCCTTGCCCGCGTCGGCCTTGTCGTTGGTGTGCGGATATTCGCACCGCCACTTCACCGCATTCCATTTCGGATGCTCTCCCACCCACTGGGCGATGTAGGGCGGCGCCGCCATTACGCATTGCTGCAACGAAACGCTTGACGAAAATACCAGATGCGTTTCCTCGCAGGTGGTGGGCGCCAGCACAGCGCACACTGTGACGATCAGGTCGATGGGGTTCATGCCGTGTATCCTCGCATGCAGCATTGATAGCATAACAGAAACGGTCGGCAGGCAGAGCCGGTTTCAACAAGGCGTGAAATTCGCTGTTTGCACGCCTCGCTCCCGCCGGCCAACGCGCTAAAAGTTGACCCCAAGCACCAGCCGCGCCTGGTACCGCTCGAAATTGACGAGATCGAAACTCGCGGCCGATCCGGCCGGACGGCCCCATGCCTGAAAACTCCAGTTTGCGGTCAATCTCGATCTGTCGGACAGCTTGAGAAATGCGGTAGGTCCGACAAACAGGGCCTGGCCTTCAAGCTGGTCGAGGCCGATCCCGTCGTATTTCCTGAAGTAACGCGCCTCACCGCCAAGGAAAAAACCGGGGCGAACCTGCATCATCACCGCCATCGCGGCGCCGACGGTCGATTCCTGCTCCGCCTGCCCGGCCGTCGGAATGCGCGTCCATTCCGGCTGATAAATCAGATTGAGCGCCGCGACACTGAGGTCAGGCACCAGTTCGCGATCGAATGCCAGAGTGAATTCGGTGCCGTATTTTCGCACCGGCGCGGCCGTGGTTTCGTCAATGCGCTCGACATGACTTTCCATCGACACCGTCATGCCAAATGGCTTCGTCTCGCGATCCATCAGCCGGTAACGCAGATCGAGCGACATCCCCTGCCAGCCTAATTGCACGCGGTCGGCGAAACCGGGCACACCGATAATATCGTGAGAGGCAAATGTGGTGCCCAGTTCGATCCTGAAATTGCGAGCGGGCACGAATTCCAGTTCGAATTCCTGACCCAGCGCCCGGTAATTGCCGGCGGCCTTTAAAAACCGCCCGGTGGTCTGGCTCTGGAATTCCCGCTCGCCGACACTGCCGACATCCGTGCCGATCATGAAAGCGAACAAATGCTCGGTGTCGATGCCCTCAGCATGCGTGCCGACCGGCAACAGCGCCGCAATGCAAACGCCGGCTACCCCAATGGCTTTTGCAAAAATACACATCTGCGTTCCAGCGAGCGGGAAATGACAACAGGCCGACCCGCTGGGAACTCTATCACGAAGCGCCGATTCCTGTGCTGCCAATAAAAAAGCGCACAATCGCGCGCCTGTTGGACACTCGGCGCCCGGCCATGATACTGCTCGCCATCCGTCGGAGCAGGAACGCCATGGCCAAATTTGTCGTGCTTTATAAAAAACCGAAAGACGCTGAGGCTTTCGACAGATACTATTCTTCAGTTCATATTCCGCTGGCGAAAAAAATTCCTGGACTGAAGAAATACGACATAAGCAAAGGCGCGATCGGGACGCCCGCAGGTCCTGCCGACGTCCATTTGATCGCCACGTTATATTTTGATTCGCTCGACGCCATTAAAGCCGCGCTGACGTCGCCCGAAGGCCAAGCCACCGCACGCGACCTCGCCAATTTTGCCGATGGCGGCGCCGACCTGTACTTCTTTGATACGACAGAGGTTTAAGCTAGCCAAAACGGCAGCGCCCCGAGGCGGGGCCTGAGCACCAGTCCTCGGGGCGCCAACTTGTGTTGAAGCGATTACTTGCGTGCCGCGCAGGCGTACATATTGATTTCCATGCCGACCGGCACTTCGACGATCTTCGGAGTTTTCCAAGCCATCAGGGTCTCCTCGTTTATTGTGGCGCGAACCCGCGCAAGCGAGAACCTAGAACCGCGCCAACCGCCACGCAAGTGTAACTTGGCCGGTGCGACGCCAAGTCCTTTAAATTCAAGACCTATCGCAGCAGCCGCAACAGGGCTCGTCCGGCAGCGGAACCCAACTCTTTGACATCCAAAGTTCCATCCTTGTCGGGATTTGCTGCGTTGAAACGCTGCTCGACCACGGCGAGATACTCGTCCTTGGTCAAGGTGCCATCATGATCCGGATCGGCAGCGGCAAAATCCTTTGGAGCCAGTCTTCCACTCAATTCCCGCCGGTCGAGCGTGCCGTCTTTATCGCGGTCGATCCTGTCGAACACGGCGGACGCTGCTTTCTTCGCCTCCATCAGATCGATGGTGCCATCATTGTCGGTGTCGAACATGCCAACCGGGCTGCCGCCACCCGCCGCCCACGAGGGCAGGCTGCTGCATACGGCGGCGGTCGTCAGCATAAGCAGAACAGTACGGCGTGAAATCATCGGACACCTCCGGCTCGCGTTTCCTCGATACTACCCTAGCACGAGCCGGGAGTCAGTTCTGCAGGTCGATATCAGCAACCCTGATCGGTCGGCTTGGCGCCTTGAGCCTGCTGCGCTGCCGTTGGCTGGCCCTGCATCTGCTTCTGGGCATCCTGCGATGACGTGGCCACGTCGCCAGACGCGCGATTCATGGTGCCGATCGCGGCGTGCTGGTTGGTACCTGTGCCGGTTCCAGTTGTGGCCTGGCCGGTATTGCCCGGCGTCGGTCCGGCGCCCGCGTCTTGCATAGCCGCAGCCTTGCCGGCGGTATTGCATGGGCCGGCCTGGGCGACGCCGACGCTCAACGCCATCACGGCGCAGCCGGCGAGAATGAGTTGTTTCGCGATCATCTGCCACTCCCTGTTCCAGTTTTCGGGTGTGCCGTCGGCACACCGCAGCGTATGACAAACCGGGACCCGCACCGCGGGTTCCGCGTTTAGCGACACGGATGTGATATTATGTCGAAACAGATGATCTCGCGCCGCAGCGACATTCACGGGAAAAGGCCGCCGGCGAAAGCGCCGTCTGGTCCCATCCTCGTATTGGCGTTCACAATATTCGGCACATCGTGCGGCTTGGCCCAGGACCGAACGCCTGCGGCCGTGAATTCCGGAGCAAGGCCGAATGTCATCGACTCGCTTACAGGAAAAGAACGACTCGGCCGGAAATGGATGGACGAGCAGCGTATCGACAACTGCAAGGTGCCGCCCGATAAACAGGGAAGTAAACCGCGATCGAGCGCGTGTCCTCCTATCCCGATGGGATGAAATTATTTTCGAACGGGACAACATTTGCGCTGGATGACAGGGATGAACTTCCGCGCTTGGAAAGCCTGCCGCAGCCCGCCGGCACGCTGGTATTCGCGCCGGCGACGGTTACCTTTCTGACCGTTGCAGCCGCGGCGAACCCCACCTGTCCATAAAAGGAACTGCTACCGGATCGAAAACTGCACCGGAATGCTGAAGCTCATCGACGCCTGTTTCAGTTCGGGTGGCATTGGCGGAAACGGCTGCGCACGGCGAATCATCGCCAGGGTTTCGCCATCGAGCGCCGGGTGACCTGACGAGCCGGCAAGGCGGCTGCCCAGCACCTGCCCGTTCCGGCCAAGCGTGAAGCTGAGGCGTGAAGTGCCCTGTTCGCCGGCCGCTCTCGCACCGGACGGATATTGCTTGAAGCGCTGCAGATGCGCGGCGACAAGCCGGTTATAGGACGCGAGCGCAGCCGATGAACTTGCGCTGGCGGTAGCGGCTGAGGACGCAAGCGACGCCTGACGTTCCGCCTTGGGCGCGGCGCTGCGCAGTGCCGGAGGCGTGTCGGCAGGTTTTTTCACCTCGGTAGGAAGCCGCTTCGGCTTCACCGGTACCGGCTTCGGCTGGTCGGGAGCGATCCTGGCCGGTTCGGGTCTCGGCGGCGAGGGTTGGGCCTTCTGCTCAGGCGGTGTTTCGACGGCTGGATTTTCCTGCGGCGGCGTCGGCACGAGGTGTTCCTGAAACGCTTCCGGTTTCGGAGGCTCTGGTGGAGGCGGAGGTGGCGGCTCGGCCTCGCGCATCTCCGGCCCCGGCGGAAGATCGAGCGGCTGCGCGCTGGGCGCCGACGGCGGGGGCGCAAGATCGATCATGATGGTGGGAAGCGCGGCACCCAATGGCGGCACGCGCGCATACCAGGCCGCGCCGAGGGCGAGCACCGCGGCATGAAGGGCTAGGACAACCGCCGCCGACAGGCTCCACCGCGCTATCCCCGCATGATCGTCATCGTGCAGAACGAACGCGTTCATCGATCAACTTCGTCCGTCGAGGCCGACCAGCGCGATCTTGAGATAGCCGGCATTGCGCAGAAGGTTCATGACTTCCATCAACTCGCCGTAGCTGACCACCTTGTCGGCGCGCAGGTAGATGCGCTCGTCCTTTTGATTCCTGGTCGCAATGTCCAGCGTTTCGGTCAATGCGTCGCGAGCGATGACATTCTCGCCGACCGCAATCGAAAGATCCGGCTTGACGGTGACGAATATCGGCTGTTCAGGGCGCGGCTGCGGTTCCACGGCGCTGGCAGGCAGATCGACGCCAAGATCGACGGTGGCGAGCGGGGCCGCCACCATGAAAATGATCAGCAGCACCAGCATCACATCGATGAACGGCGTGACATTGATCTCATGTGCTTCGACGAGGTCGTTATCCGTACCGCGTGCGCGTGTTTTCAGGCGGGCGGCCATATCGCTCTACTCCGCGGCGCGCGGGACGTGCGGCGGATGGCGGCGGACCTCAAGGCTGTCCTGACGGCTGATCAGCAGCAGCACTTGCGCCGAGGCATCGCCGAGCAGCGCGCGGTATGCGGCGATCGAACGCGCCAGATAGTTGTAGATCACGACTGCCGGTATTGCCGCGACCAGGCCGAGCGCGGTAGCCAGCAACGCTTCGGCGATACCGGGCGCGACCACCGCGAGGTTGGTGGTATGCGCCTCGGAAATTCCGATAAAGGAATTCATGATGCCCCACACCGTGCCGAACAGTCCCACGAAAGGCGCGGTGGCGCCGATGGTCGCAAGCACGCCGGTGCCGCGCGCGATCCTCCGGGACATTGCAGCTTCGACCCGCTCCAGCCGCAACGCGATTCGCTCCTTGAAACCGTCGTCAACAATGCCGCCGGAAAAACTCGCCTCGCGCGCGGCCGATTGAATGATTTGCGCTACGGCATCGTTGCCGCCAATGCTGCCGCGTTCGGAATCGGCAAGCGTGGTGTCGCTCTCAAGCAGGCGAAGCCGGCGTCCGGCCGCGGCGGTTGCGCGGCGAAGCTCGATGGTTTTCGCCAGCCACACCGTCCATGTCGCCTGAGATGCCAGGACCAGACCGACCATCACCGCCTTCACCACGATGTCGGCATTGAGGAACATACCCCATGGCGACAGATTGCGCGGCAACAACGCGGTGTCGGTCGCGGCACGCGCGGCCGAGGGCAACAACGCGACGCCCAGCGTTGCCAGCGCACACGACTTTGAAAGAAAGTAGGATTTCGCGTTCATCGGAGCTCGCCGCATCGGCATACTCTACAGTATGTGACGCAGCCTGTACGGCTTTCTTGGGGCGAAGAATTTATCATCGTCGAAGCAAAATCCGACATTCTTAGAACGTCGCCTTCAGGCCGGCATAGATGGCGCGCGGGCGCGCCGGGCTGACCGAACGCGGGTCGGTGAACGCCGCGCCGCCATTGGCGAAATTGGGAATTGCGCCGGTATCGAAGAAAGTCCCGTAGGTCGCATAGCGGTTGTCAAAAATGTTGTCGGCCCTGGCATATACCTGGAACATCTTGTTGATCTGGTATGAAGCATGAAGATTGAAGACCGCGTAGGCCGGCAGCCGCTGCGCCTGGTTGGATTCGTCGCCAACGAAATACTGGCTGCCGACAAGCAGCGCATCGCCGCCAATCTTGAACGCGTCGGTGACGGCATATTCAATGCCCGCCTTGAACCGGTTGCGCGGAATGGCTGGAACCCGATTGCCGGGAAAAATCTGGACGTTGCCGTCGGCGTCGGCAAAGGGACTGTTGGAGCCGACCTGCAGCGTATCGAGAAACCGCGCATCCACCAGGGCATAGCTGGCATAGGTCTGCATGGTGGCGGATCTGAGCGTAACTTCGGCCTCGATGCCCTGGCGGCGTGTCGAGCCGACATTCTGGAAATATCCAAATCCCTGCAGCGACGGACTGGGGATGGCGAGGATGTCGTCGCTGTTTTGTGCGCGGAATGCGCCAAGCTTCCAGCCAAGCGCGCCGATATTCAAATCCTGGGTGCCACGCAGTCCGGCCTCCACGGTACGGGACACCACTTGTTTCAACGGCGGATCGGAAACCAGGAATGCGGCGATGATACAGGGGCGCGCGGGATCCGCACATCCGAGTTCCAGCGGCGTCGGCGCGCGGTTGGCTTCGGAATAGCCGGCATAGGCCGTCAATCCGGGGTTGATCTTGTAGGTGGCGCCGACGATCGGATTGAAGCGATTGAACGTGTCGCTGCCATTCAGGGCGACACCGATCTGGTCTTCAAGCGTGATGCGCGCGGCGTTGAACCGGCCGCCTGCCGTGACCGAGAACGCGTTGGTGACGTCGAAAGTATCGAGCGCATAAAGCCCGGCATATTGATTGGTGGTGCGCAGCGAGACCGGACCGATCGACACCGGATTGCCGGATTGCCCTAGCACTACGCCGCTGCCGCTCACGACGAAGTTTGGATTGATGGTTCCCAGTTCCGGCAACGCCGTAAAGCGGGTGACGCTGGAGTCGAAACTGGCGCCGACGACAAAGCGGTTGTTATGTCCGAATAGCTGATCGGAATTGGTTGCCTGCAACGACGCGCCGCCGGTCGTCGAACGGGTGCTGGTGCGATCTATTTCTCCCAGTACGGCGCCCGGAGCAAAATTCGCCAGTTGCGCGCCGTTGAGGCCGTTCGCCGGCGTGGCGTCGTCGCCAAAGCACAACAGCGCCGGGTTGGCCCCGCATGGCTGAGTACCGGTCGGATTGCCGTCGACGGTCTTCTGCTGGAAGACGCGCAGATGCGCATTTGCTTCGACGGTCCAGGTCGGCGTTGCCTCTATTTTCCCCGTGAAATTGAGGTAGCCGACGCGGTTCGCAGTGGTTTGCGGCGTCGTGTAGGTCGCTCCCCAATATTGCTGCAGCAATTCCACCGGCACCGTGGTAGCCGCGCCGAAATTATTGCTGGCCACGCCCATGTTGAGATGGAATTCAGCGTTCTCGTTGCGATAGCCGACGTCTCCGTAGAAGCGGCGAACATCCGAGGCCGAAAAATTACGAAATCCGCCGTCATGCAGACCTTCGAGCGCACCATACACGGCGAAATCATCGACTTGTTTGCCCCACTGCGCCGAGCCCTGGCGCCGCCCGAACGAGCCCGCCATCACGTCGACTTCGGCGCCATGATAGTTAAAACCATCCTTCATCTGCACGTTGACGGCGCCGCCCAGCGCATTCAGTCCAAACGCCGGATTGTTGGTCACCACGGTGACCGAACGTATCGCGGCGGTCGGAATCAAATCCCAGTTGACGGTGTCGCCGAACGCTTCATTGATACGCACGCCATTCTGGTAGACCGCAAGTCCCTGCGGCGTCCCCGCTACCGGAGATGCGACGAAACCGCGAAATTGCACATCCGGCTGGAAGGGATTGCCGGCGACGTCGTTGACGACGATGCCGGGCACGTGTTTCTGCAGGGCGTCGCCGATGTTCAGCGAGTTCGTGCGCTCGATCTGGCTGGCATCGACGCTATTGACGCTGGCCGGCACTTTGTCGACGTCGATGCCGGAACCACCCAGCGGCGCTGTCGGATAAACCACAAGAGTAGGCAAACTCTGGACAGCGCCGGCTGCGCCTTGGGCATGTGCGTATTGCGGCGCAACCGCCGCGCAAACGCACGATGCAAACCATACAAATCGCAACTTCATGGTACGCTCCCCCCGAGTTGCCGCGGACGATCTTTGAGGTACGTCGTCCTTGCTCGGAGAGCCATGTTAGGATGCTAAATGCCCGTCAGCATCAGGAGATATCATGCCAAGCCGGGAATGTTTAGCACCATGATCGGGAAAAATTCCCGATGATTTTGATGCGGCAAGAAACTCAAACTCCACGACACGCCCTTATCGATTGGAACCGTTGGTGATATATCGAAAATATATACTTGGCATGTAGATGAGGATAGGCCGGTACGCCTGCCGGCGTGGGGACAGAGGTGACAAAAACGACAACAAACCGCCGCTCACGCGTCGCCGAGATCGAGGATGGCACGCTGACAGACCGCGCGTATCGCGAACTCGAAGAGATGGTTGTCACGTTGCAGCTTGCGCCTGGAACGATATTGTCTGAACAAGCTCTTGCCGTTCGCTTGAACATCGGCCGCACCCCGATCCGGGAAGCTTTGCAGCGGCTCGCAAGAGACGGGCTTGTGGTGATCATGCCAAGGCGCGGCATTATGGTCTCCGAGATCAATTTGAAGCTGCAGCTCCGGCTGCTCGAGGTACGGCGCGAGTTGGAACGTCTCATGGCGAGCCTGGCGGCCGAGCGTGCCACATCGGACGAGCGACGCGAGTTCGCGGAAGTGGCGGCAGCCATGCTCACGGCCGCCGCCAAGGCCGACGACATCGCTTTCATGCGGCTCGACCAGCGCTTCAACCTTCTGATTGCGACGGCCGCCCGCAATGAATTCGCCCGGCGGTCCATGGGATTGATGAACGCACTGTCGCGCCGCTTTTGGTATCAGCATTATCAGGAGGTCGCGGACCTGCCGCTTGCCGCCAAGTTGCACGCCGCGGTCGCGAACGCGGTTGCCCAGAAAAAGGTGAAGGCGGCTGCGACCGCCTCGGACCATCTGATCGACTACATCGAGGATTTCGCACGCAAGACGCTCGATACCTGAGCGACAATCAATCGAACGTAATGACGCTGCGGATGGTTTCGCCCCTCTTCAATGCGGCGAAGCCGTCGTTGATCTGGTCAAGCCTGATCCGGCGGGAGATCAGATCGTCGAGCATCAGTGAACCGTCCAAATAGGCGCGCGCAAGCAGCGGGAAATCCCGTCGCGGACGCGCGTTGCCATAGCTGACGCGGCGGATACGTTTTTCCTGCATCAGCGAGCCCCAGCGAAACGCCACATCCTTGTTGACGTCGATCTTGCCGAGCCAGACGATCTGGCCGCCGGGTCGCACGGCCTCGGAAGTCATCCGGAACGCGGCAGGGCTGCCGGCCGCCTCGATCACGACATCGACGCCGCGGCCACCGGTCTCGCGTTTTCCGATCGCGACCGCGTCATCCTTCGAAGCATCGACGCCAAGGGTCGCGCCCATCCGCGCCGCGAGCACCAGTTTTGCCGGATCGACATCGACCGCGATAATCGCTTCCGCGCCAGCCAGCCGCGCGCCCTGCACCGCCGCAAGTCCGACCGCGCCGCAGCCGATCACCATCACCGTGTCGCCATATGCGATCGCGCCGAGATTGAGTGCTGCGCCAACGCCGGTCATGACGCCGCAGCCGATCAGGCAGGCACGGTCGAACGGAATTTCGTTCGGAACGGCAATCGCCTGTTGATCCGGCACCACGCAATATTCGCCGAATGCGCCCAGAAACATCAGTTGCTGCAATCGCCGGCCGTTGGCCAGCGTGCTGCGGCTTTCGCCGTCGAACGACACGGCCTTCGGCCCCTCGCCGAGATATTGTTCGCAAAGAATCGGCGCGTCGCGGTCGCAGTAAAAGCAGTGCCCGCAATGCGGATTCCAGGACAGCACGACATGGTCTCCCACCTTCACGCCGCGCGCGGCCGATCCAATCCGTTCGACCACTCCGGCGGCTTCGTGCCCGAGCACGATCGGCATGGGATAGCGCAGCGCGCCCTCGATCACTTCGAGATCGGTGTGGCACAATCCGGCGGCGCGGATGCGAACCAGCACGTCGGTCGGTTTCAACTCCGCCGCAGTGACGGTTTCGATCGATATCGGCGCTTGCGCGGCATGCAGCACCGCGGCACGGTAGCGCAGTGTCATCAGGCGCCTGCCTTGCCAAGGACTGCGAGCGCCTCGTCGAGGTCAGTCGACGTCATCTCCCATTCATTGCCGAAATTGGCAACGACGGCCCGCATAAAAGGTTCGACCGCGGCCTTGGCGCTACCCGTGTCACCGAGGTGATCGACCAGCAGCGCCAGCGCGAGCTGCCGCGGTTCCGGACCTTCGTAGCTCCATTCAAAACCGTTCTTGGTGAACTCCATGACGTTCATGCATGGATCGAGCGGCGCGCCGTCGACGGTCACCTTGACGCCGTCGATCGTTCGGTCTCCCACATAGTGCTTCATGCCGTTCTCCTGCCTTTCGACATTGCTGTTCGTCACGAGGCAACTTCGATCTGGCCAGCGATCACGCGCATGACGTTGCGATCCCCGTATGCCTGCGCCAAGGTGCCCGAGAACATCACCTCGCCGCGTTCCAGAACATAGATGCGGTCGACGTAATCGGGGATGTGGTGCACGTTGGATTCCGCGATCAGAATTCCTTTGCCCATCGCGCGGATCGACGCCACACCCTCCGCGATCAGGGGAATGATCGCCGGCGAAAGACCTTCGAACGGCTCGTCGAGCAGCAACAATTCCGGATCCAGCGTCAACGCACGGGCGATCGACACCATCTTGCGCTCGCCACCCGACAACTGTCCGCCACCGCGCGCCAGATATTGCCGCAGCTTGGGGAACACCGCATAGGCTTCTTCGATGCGGATACCCGCGGAACGGCCGGAAGGTCGTGTCCAGGTCGAGAGTTCAATGTTCTCGGCAACCGTGAGATCCGCGTAAACCTCGGACTCTTCCGGCGAAAAGCCGATCCCGCGCTGCGCAATCTGCCAAGTCGGCAGTTGCGTCAGGTCCGTATCGTTGAATCGGATATTCCCCGACCGCGGGCGGCGATATCCCATGATGCTGCGAAAGGTTGTGGTCTTGCCGGCGCCGTTGCGCCCGACCAGACAGACGAGTTCGCCCGCCGCCACCGACAGGCTGACGCCGTCGAGGATACGGCTGCCGTCGATGTCGACTTTCAGGTCCGACAGATTCAACATCGGGGCGCCTTCCTGGGGGTATGCGGACGCAATCCGACAACGGCGGCGATCATGGCCGGATCGGTGAAGAAGACGTCAGGCGGCATGTTGGCCAGCACGGCGCCTTCCTGCAAAGCGACCACACGATGCGAATACCGCTCGACCAGATCCATGTCGTGCTCGACCTGGACGATGGCGCGCACTCCGGCAGCTTTCGCCGCCGCGACGAGAACCTCCATGATGGCATGCTTGTCGCCGGTAGAAACGCCGCTGGTCGGCTCGTCCAGGAGAATAACCGACGGATTGAGCGCAAAGGCACTGGCGATATCCAGCAATTTCTTTTCGCCTTGCGACAGCGTCGAAGCCACCGTGTCGAGGCGCGCGCGCAATCCCAGGACTTCCGCGACACGCTCGGCATCGGCCTGCAAACCATCGTCGCGCCGCATCGACCGAAACGGGTTGCCGACACGGCGCAGGCGGGACGCAACCGCCACCGCCAGCGTTTCGCGAACGGTCAGCGCCGGAAAGATGTTGACCAGTTGAAACGAGCGCGACATTCCGAGCCTGGCGAGTTCGACCGGGCCGATCCCGGCAATATCGCGGCCCAGGAAACGAACCTCGCCGGTCGTCGGGCGCAGCAGTCCGGTCACGACATTGACCAGGGTGGTCTTGCCGGCCCCGTTGGGTCCGACGATCGAGACGAACTCGCCGTCGCTGACATGGAAGGAGACGTTGTCGAGCGCCTTGAACGCCCCAAAGATTTTCGAGACGTTGATGGTTTCGAACAGCGGTCCAGCATCGGTCGCGCGCGCGGGCTGCATCTCATCGCCCTCCACTGCGCTTGCTAACGAGCGCCTCGATGGTGCCCGACAGGCCTTGGGGCATGAAGACCACCAGCAACACCAGCACGCCCCCCATCACAAAGCGCCAGTATTGCGTGATCGACATCACGAAATCCTGCAGCAGCACGAACACCAGCGCGCCGATCGCCGGGCCCGCGAAGGTTCCGCTGCCGCCGAGGACAGCCATGAACACGAGGTTGCCCGAATGGGTCCAATAAGCTAGTTCGGGGTCGGCCAACCCTGTGGTGACCGCCAAAATCGTTCCGCCAATGCCGCCATAGACGGCCGAGATCACGAAGGCGGCAAGCCGCATCCGGAATATCTGCACCCCGACATAGGAGGCCTTGCCTGCGTTCTCGCGGATCGCGCGCAGATGCAAGCCGAACGGCGACTGGGTGATGCGCCACATCGCCAGACCGAGCAGCGCAAACAAGACCAGTGCATAATAATAAAACGGCCCGGTCAGGAATGCGGTCTTGCCGCCGCGCCATTCCATGCCGAGCAGCAATGGACGGAGCACCCGCATGCCCTGGTCGCCGCCGGTGATATGATAGAACTTGAACAGGAAGGAGTGAAACAGCATGCCGAACGCCAGCGTCAGCATGCCGAAGAAGATTTTGGTGTAGCGAACGCACAACGCGCCCACCACCAGCGCTATCGATCCGGACGCCAGCGCCGCTATAATCAGCAATGCCTCGAAACTCAGGATGCCGGCTTTCGACGTCAACGCCGCCGCGGTGTAGGCGCCTACGCCGAGAAACAATGCGTGGCCGAACGACAGCAGCCCGGTGCTTCCAAACAGCAGATTGAAACCCAGCAGCGCGATGCTGTAGCCGATGAACGGCAGCATCAGCAGCAGCGCATAGGGCGACGCGACCAACGGCATCAGTGCCATGACCACGATCAGCCCGAGCAGAACCCACAATCCGTCGGGCCGCGCCGCCGTTCGCCGCACATTCGCAGCAGCAGCGATATCGATCGACGGATTGCTCACGCGGTCGCCTTCCCGAACAGGCCGGCCGGCCTGACAATCAGCACCACGACGACCACGAGATATACCGACAGCATCTCCAGTTCGGGCATCAGCGAGATCGCCGCGGCACGCATCAATCCGACCACCAGCGCACCGACCAGCGCGCCGCGCATGCTGCCAAGCCCTCCGATCACGACCACGGCGAACAACTCCACCACAAGCTCGACCGCCATGTCGAGCGAGGCCGCGCCGGACGGCACTACCAGCGCGCCGCCGACAGTGCCGAGCATGCAGCCCACGGTGAACACCAGCGCGAAGATTTTCGAGGCATTGACGCCGAGACCCTCGGCCATGTCGCGGTTTTCGGCCGTGGCGTGGACGATCCGTCCGATTTTGGTACGCTCGAGAAACAGGCCGAGTCCGACCGCGATTGCCAGGCTCGCGGCGATCACAAGCAGATTGTAGGCAGGCACTCTGACGCCCAGGACATGCGCCGTTCCGTAGGCCAGATAAACATTGTCCATCGTGCGCGGCGTCGCGCCCCACAGATAGCGGAACACGTCCTGAAACATCAGGAGAAAGCCGAAGGTGATCAGCAGCTGGTAGCTTTCGTCGCGGCGATAGACGGTACGCAGCACACGCTCGATCGGCAATCCGACAAGGCCGATGGCCAGTCCCGCCACGATCAGCACCGGCAGGAATAACACCGGGGGCATGCCAAGCTTGAGCGCAAGGCCAACCGCGGTGATGCCGAAATAGGCGCCCAGGGCGTAGAACGACCCGCAGGCCAGATTGACGATCTTCTGCACGCCGAACACGAGCTGCAGCCCGGCGGCCACCAGAAACAGCACCGCAGCGTGGAACGTCCCGCCGAGGACGACGTCCACAAGTTCGGTCATGTCCTAGACCGGCATTTTGGCGGTCTTGATCCAGTCCCAGAAGTCCGCGCCCGGCGGCTTCTGCAACTGTTCGGCCCGGAAGGTGTCGATCGAAGCCAGCGTCGGGAAATCGTACTTGTTATTATTAGTGGACGGTCCCTGATAGAATACCTGCTCGGCAATCTTGTCCTTGCGGAAACGGCCCTTGCCGCCGAGGCTCTCGACCTCAAGGCCGGGCATTGCTTCAGCGACCTGTTCCTGGGTGGGCCATTTGCCCAATGCTTTTTGCGCGGCTTCGACGCCGGCCTTGTAGGTCGCGAGCGCAAAATAGGCGCGGTCCGCCTCCCAGTGCGGCGCCTCCTTGTAGCGGTCCATGTAATCCTGCACGAAGGCCTTCTGCAGCGCAGAGGCCTGCGGATGGTCGAAGTACAACGTGTTGTGTCCGAAGATGATGCCTTCCGGCGTGAACTCCTTTTTGAGCTGGTTGATCTGCCAGCCGGCCGCCGGGAGAACCAGTTTGACGTTGTTGAACAACCCGGCCGCATGGCCCTGCTTCATGAACACGGGGAGGTCGGCAAACAGCATCGAGGAGAAAATCAGATCCGGCTTGGCGGCGTTGAGCGCCGCGATGTGCGAAGTCAGGTCCATGGTCCCGACCTTCGGCCACTGCTCGGCGACGAATTCCGCCTCGACGCCGTAGCGCGCGAGAATCTGCTTGAAAGCTTCCCAGTTGTTGCGGCCATAGGAATAGTCCGGATTGATCCCAGCAACCCGCTTGAATTTGCCCTTGAAATATTTGACTGCCAGAAGCGAGCCCATCACCGCTTCGCATTCATTGTCGGTTGAGCGAAAAACGTATTTCGAATTGGGCATCATTTCCTTGACGCCGTCCTGGGTGGTGCCATCCCACATCACGGTCAGTGCCTGCTCCTCCTCGGCGACGGGCGCGACACCCAGACTGACGCCGGTCGAGATCAGGCCGTGGATTGCATCGACCTTTTCCTGCAGGATCAGGCGGCGAAGCCGCTCGATCGTATCTTTCGGGTTGGTCTCTTCCTCGATCACCAACTCGAACTTGCGCCCGGCAATGCCGCCTTCCTTGTTCATCCGTTCGGTGGCCCATTGCACCGCACGAATGCCGCACTCGCCGGCCGTACCGGCGGCGCCGGATCGCGGCGCGATGATCCCGATCCTGAGCGGCTTGTCCTGAGCCAAGGCAGGTGCGAACGGCCGCGGGGCCGCGGCAGCGAGGAGGCCAGCCCCCGCAAGTTTTGAAAATTCGCGGCGCGTGATCTTCATGGCTTCCTCCCGTCGACGTTGCGCATCTGCCGTGCGCTGTTGGCATACCATAAATATATCAGCGACATTGCAGCAAGCGCTATTTTGGTGCGGCCCGGCAAACCCTGCCCCGAAGGTCCGTTGATGGCCTAATAGATTGGTGATATATTACGTTTGAACAGTCCTGATACGGAGACGGCGCGATGGAATTGGCCTCGAGTTCGATGACGGAGCGGCAACGCAACTACCGGGCAAATTACCGTTACCGTATCGCGGGTTGGTACAATGGCTGGCTCCATGTCGTCGTGATCTATGTGATCGGCCTCACCGCACTGTCGATTTATTTCGGCAATGTCAGTAACCTGCGCTGGTGGGAGCTTCTGATCGTGCCGGTGACCTTCCTGTTCGCCAATTTCTTCGAATGGTGGATCCACCGCTTTGTCATGCACCGCCCATCGCAGATCAAGGCGTTTCGCGCGATCTACAACCGGCACACGCTGATGCATCACCAGTTCTTCACCGAGCAGGAGATGCGCTTCGCCGACCACAACGACTGGCGGGTGACGTTCTTTCCGCCCTACGCACTGGTGACCTTCACGATGATGTCGATTCCACCGGCGCTCGTGCTCGGCTGGCTGGTCTCGCCGAATGTCGGCTGGCTGCTGATCTCGACCACGACATCGATGTACCTTATCTACGAATTCATGCATTTCTGCTGCCATGTCGATGACAACTGGTTCGTCCGCAACGCGCCTTTCGTCAACACCATCCGCCGTCATCATACAGCCCATCACGATCAGTCGATCATGATGGAGCGGAACATGAACCTGACGTTTCCGGTGATGGACTGGCTGTTCGGCACCTCGGACCTCGATCGCGGGCTGATCGGTCATCTGCTCAACGGTTACGATATCCGTTTCGTCAAGACCAACATGCGCAAGACGTCGCGGACGCCGAAACCCCGGATGGCGCCGCACCCTGCGAATTTCGCGACGCCCGCCGAATAGGGGCAGTCGGCCGTTCGGCGGCACCTGGAACAACGCATATGGCGGCGATCGAACCGAACTGGATTTCGCTGATCTGGTTCGCCGCCTTCGCGGCGGTTTGCATGGTCGCTTTCCTGATCGTCGCCGGCATGTTTCCGCTCGGATCGCGTCCCGACACGGCGAGATCCGGCCTGCCGACGCTGCTGGCGGCCGGCAACGGCATCCTGCTGTTCACGCTGCTGGTGGGCACGGGACTTTATGGTTATGCCGAACTCAGGTGGACCACGTTGATTGTCGTGACCGGCCTTGTAGTGCTGTTTGCGCCGGGGCTTTTCGAGGTCTGGCCATCGTCGTTTCGCGATGGCAGGACTGGACTTGTTGTACTGATCGGCGTTCAAATACTTGCGCTTGCAACCCTTGCAAAAGTCGCGGGGTTATCTTGAGCAAACATGTCGTGATCGTCAGGAGTATCCAGCGATGCCTGTAAAAATCAAACTCGGCCTGTCGCTGCTTGTCGTCCTGGTGGCGGTTGTCGCATCCTACTATCAGCATATGCTTGGCCACGATCGTATCCAGTATGCCGTCGCATTCCTTGGCTTTTTCATGATTTTTGCGATGTGGCTTTTCCCGGAAGTCAAACGCGACGAATCGGCCGGCGGCGTTCGCCGCGACAGCTCAATGCGATAGGCCCAACGCGTCATTGCGAGGAGCGCAGCGACGAAGCAATCCAGCTCGTGCTCGCGGCTCCGGGTTGCTTCGCTTCGCTCGCAACGACGTTACGCACGGTACGCCTGCTTGCCGGTACCGCGATAAAGTACGCGCACCTGCTCTTCGGATACCATCTTGTGATGGGCCAGCGCCGCGGGCTCGAGGTCGTGCTTCGGCACATATTCGGGCAGGAAATGGCCATAGGTATCCTTGCCACGCACCAGCGTTGCCCAATCCCTCTGGCCGACGGCCTGTTTCAGCCGGGTCGGAATATAACGGATCGCCAGCCCTATGCGCCGTTGGTCAGAACGGTTCGGCTCGGATCCGTGAAACAGCAGCACGTGATGAAGCGAAGCCTGGCCCGGCTTCAGTTCCACGAAGACGGCCTTTGACTCATCGACATCGACCGCGATTTCCTGTCCCCGGGTGAGCAGGTTGTTCTCGTCGAAGGTGTCGTCGTGCCGGACCTGCTGCTTGTGCGTTCCGGCAATAAATTTCATGCAGCCGGACACCTTGTTCGCCGGCGACATCGCAATCCAGGCGGTCGCGACGTCGGACGAGTCGAGGCCCCAATAGGTGGCGTCCTGATGCCAGGACACGAAACCGGGATCGTGCGGCTCCTTGATGAAGAAACTGGTATTCCAGCACAGGATATCCGGCCCGAGCAGATCCTCCATCGCATCCAGGATTTTCGGGTGCCGGATCATTTCGTTGATCCAGGTGAAGAGCACGTGACTGCGATGGCGCATCTCGCCTTTGATCGGGCCTCCGCTTTCTGCTTCATAGTTTTCGAGCTCTTTGCGAAAACCGGCCACTTCGTTGTCGCTGAGCGCATCGATCGGAAAATGATAGCCGCGTTGGCGATAAGCCGCGACCTCGGCATCGCTCAACAATCTGGTCATGGTTTCCTCCGATATCCTGCCTTGAAGCAGACGACCGCCAACCGAGGTGGACAAGACCCCGCCCATTGGCGCTACGGCTTCGCTGCGTCGGGAGCCGTCGCCGCTCCGGCGTCCAGGCATCCGAACGGACAATTGCCTGGACAAGTTTTCCTTGAAAATCAAGCTATGGCAACTCGGCGTCCGTCGCAAACAAATCCAACGTAAGGCGTTTCATGCTCCATCCAGCGCAAATTGACATGTTATAACATTTAGCTAAATGTCCTAACCAACCGGATTCAGGGAGGACGAGGAATGAGGTCATTCACACCGACGCGACGGAAATTTCTCAAGGCGAGTGTTGCTGCGTCAAGCCTGGTCGTAGCTGGCCCGGCCATCCTGCGGCGGGCCGTGGCGCAGGATGCCGATCTCGCGCCGTATAAATCGGCCCAGATCGACTGGCAGCAGACCTCCGGCGAGACCATCACCGTCGCGGTCATTCCAGCGAGCTATTTCGAAAACCTGATCACGATCGCACCGCAGTTCAAGGCACTGACGGGCATCGACGTCCGTTTCGAAAAAATTCCACCCGCTCAAATTCGGCAGAAGAACGTCATCGACCTCACCTCGAAGACCGGCACTTATGCGACCCACGCCGCCGATCCGATGTACTACTCGCTTTATGCCGCGAACAAATGGGTCGAACCGCTCGACAGCTACCTTGCCGACAAATCGCTGACCGACGCCGACTGGTTCAAATTCGACGACATCATTCCGGCGTGGCGCACGGCCGACAGTGTCGACGGCAAGCTGTACGGCGTGCCCTACGATGGCGAGGTCACCGTCCAGGTCTACCGCAAGGATTTATATGACGCGAAGGGCCTGAAGCCCGCCGACGACCTCGAGACCTTCGTCTCCAACGCCGCCGCGCTGAATACGCCGAACGACCGTGTCTGGGGCACTGCTCTTCGCGGCGTCGCCGGTGCCGGCCAGAACATGTATATCTATCCCTCGATCTTCCGTGAGTTCGGCGGGGAGTGGTTCAAGGGCGGCAAGCTCACGGTCAATGGTCCGGAGGCCGAAGCCGCGCTTGCCTGGTACGTCGAACTGATGCGCAAATACGCGCCGACGGCCGCCTCGAACTGGAATTGGCCGGACATCGCAGATGCGTTCTCGCAAGGGACGGTCGCGTCCTATATCGACGCGCATTCGTCGGCCTCCGTCGTCAACAATGCCGAGAAGTCCAAGGTGATCGGCAAGGTGGCCTACGCCCGCTGGCCCAAGGGTCCCTCCGGCAAGCGCGTGACCTCGATCTGGAATTGGGGCTTTCCAATCAATGCGGCCCTCCCCGACAGGAAGAAAAAGGCGACCTGGCTGTTCATCCAGTGGGCCGCGAGCGCGGAAACCCAGGCGCGTACGGCACACCGCTTTGCGGGTCCTGCGAAACGCTCAGGCGTCAACCGGACATCGATCTGGCGCGATCCGGACTACGTCAAGCTGATGAACGGCTTCGGCGACAATTTCGTCGAGGCCACGATGCAGACGCTGCAAGCCGATACCGACGTCGATTGGCGCCCGCGCGTGCCGCAATGGCCGGCGATCGGCGACACCATGGCGACGGCGATCCAGTCGGCGCTGTCGGGTCAGGCCGCCGTCAAGGCGGCACTCGACGACGCGCAGCGCCGCATCGAACCGATGATGCGCGGTTGACGTTGGGCGAGCCCGTTACAGTGACCATGCCTGCTCCAGGCTTCGCGGCCGCGACCGCCCCGGGCGATCTCGGCCGCGTGCTGGCACGTCGTGAGCGCCGCTTCGCGGCGGCCTTGCTGGCGCCGGCGCTCCTGGTATTGCTGGCGACGACAATTCTTCCAATGATGTTCCTGATCGGGACCAGCGCGTTCCGGATGGATCTGGCGATGCCGTTCGCGGACGGGTTCGTCGGCTTCGAGAACTACCGCACCCTGCTGGCCGACGAACGGTTCTGGTCGTCGCTGCTGGTAAGCCTGGTCTACACCGGTTCAACCGTCGTGCTGCAGGTCGCGCTGGGGCTGGCGCTGGCCCTGCTGGTGATGGAGATGAAGCGCGGCCAAAGCTGGTTCCGCGTCATTGCCATTCTGCCGGTGGTGCTGTCACCCGCCGTCGTCGGCATGATCTGGCGCACCTTCATGCTGGCGCCGGAATTCGGCGTCGTCGATTTCCTTGCGATCAATGCCGGCCTCGGCAGCAAGAACTGGCTCGGCGATCCGCTGCTGGCGATGATTTCGGTCGTTGTCATCCATACCTGGCAATGGACACCCTTCGCGTTCATGGTGCTGCTGGCCAGTCTCGCATCGCTGCCGCCGGATATTTATGAGGCCGCGCGGCTCGATCGCGCCAGCGCATGGCAGCGATTCCATCGCATCACCCTGCCCTTGCTGCGGCCCGCGATCGTGATGGTGGTGATCATGCGCACCATGGTGGCGCTGACGGCGTTCGCCGCGATCTTCACCGTCACCGCCGGCGGTCCGGGAACCGCGACGGAAATTCTCAATCTCTACGCTTACCGGAAGTCGTTTACCGAACTGTCGATCGGCTACGGCTCGGCGCTCGCGGTCGCCCTCCTCGTCGTGACCATCCTTATCTCCGGTGTGCTGTTCGCGCTGCGGAAAGCGAAATGACGGCGAGGCGCTTACAGCTGGTTGCCGCGCTGGCGATGTCGCTGCTGTTTCTGCTGGCATGGGCATTTCCCATCGTCTGGAGCGTATTGAATTCGCTCAAGAACGACCGCGACGTACTGGCCTATCCGCCGAAACTCTTCTTCGCTCCCACGCTGGATGCCTATCGCGACGTACTGTTCGGCTCGGCCTCGATCCTGCCGAACCTCGTCAGCAGTTTCATCATCGCGATCGGAACCACCGTCATTACGATGCTGATGGCGGTTCCAGCCGCCTATGCGCTGGCGCGCCTGCGCTTTCCCGGCAAAAAATTCGCGGGCTTCTATGTGCTCGCGACGCAAATGCTGCCGCCGGTCGGAATCATCATCCCGTACTTTCTGATCTTAAGGAATATCGGCTGGATCGATACCTATCAGGGCATCATCCTGATCTATCTGTCGTTCTCGCTGCCTTTCGCGATCTGGCTGCTGGTGTCCTATTTCGAGGATGTTCCCTTCGAGATGGAGGAAGCCGCCTATCTCGACGGCGCGAGCAGGCTGCGCACGTTGTGGCGCATCATTATCCCGCAGGTGCGGGGCGGCATCGCCGTCACCATCGTGTTCGTGTTCCTCAATGCCTGGAACGAGTTTCTGTTCGCGGTCGTGCTCAGCGGCAACACGGTGCGGCCGGTCACCGTTGCCATGTTCAACTTCGTTTCGGTCGAGCAAACCCTGTGGGCCAAGCTCGCGGCGGTCTCGGTGCTCGCGATGCTGCCCGTGGTCGTGCTCGGCATCGTCGCGCAGAAGAACATTGTAAAAGGACTTACCGTCGGAGCGGTCAAGGGCGGAGGACGCCGATGAACCGTCACGGCCAGGTTCGCTTTGCCGATATCGTCAAGATGCACGGCGAGTTCGCCGCGCTGAAGGGCATTAATTTCGAGATCGAACCCGGCGAATTCTTTGCCTTGCTCGGCCCTTCGGGCTCGGGCAAGAGCACCACGCTGCGTATCCTCGCAGGACTGGACGCGCCGACCTCAGGCCGGGTGTTCATCGACGGCCGCGACATCACGGCGTCCGATGCGCGCGATCGCGACATCGCCATGGTGTTTCAAAGCTACGCGCTTTACCCGCACATGACCGTCTACGAAAATATTGCCTTTCCTCTGGAAATGGCAAAGTTGCCGAAGGTGGAAATCGGTCCCGCTGTGCGGGAGGCCGCGCGAAAAGTCGCGATCGAGCATTTGCTCGACCGCAAGCCCGGCCAGTTGTCGGGCGGCCAGCAGCAGCGCTGCGCGCTGGCTCGCGCCATCGTCCGCAAGGCGCGCTTGTTCCTGCTCGACGAGCCGCTGTCCAATCTGGATGCCAAGTTGCGGCTGGAAACCCGCACCGAGTTGAAGAAGCTGCAGCGCTCCCTCGGTGTGACGGCCGTTTACGTCACCCATGACCAGGAAGAGGCGATGACGCTGGCCGATCGCATGGCGGTCTTCATGGCCGGCGAGATCCAGCAAGTCGGCCGTCCCGCCGAGGTCTTTGCCCGGCCGAATTCGATCGATGTGGCTGCCTTTATCGGCAGTCCGCCGATGAACCTGATACCCGCCCGTTGCAGCGGCGGCACCGTCACCATCGCGGGTCATCGTCTCGAGACCAATCTGAAGGAAAACGGCGAGCGTGACGTCGTGGTCGGGATCCGCCCAGGTGCAATCCGGATTGTCGCGGACGGAATCCCGGCAACCGTCGAACTGGTCGAGGATCTCGGCGACACCGCGATCCTGGATCTCAACTGCGGCGGCACATTCATTCGGGCGCGCGTCAACGGCGGCGATGTTCCCCCTGAAGGGACCAGGCTTTCGATCGGCGCCCGCGCAAACGACATTCATCTGTTCGACAAAGTCACCCGCAGGCGCTTGTGATGACCGCAGCTCGACGTTTGCGTTACCAGAAGGGCTTGGCCGACAAGACGAACGGCTCTCGAGAGCCCGCGGAAACCAATTCGCGGCCGCTGCACATCCAGGTCCGGGAGACCATCCGTCGCCAGGTCAAGGCCGGAGAACTGATCGACAAGGCCGGCCGGCTGATGACGGAGGCCGAACTCGGCAAACATTTCGGTGTCAGCCGGATCACCATCCGAAATGCCATCAAACCACTGGTCGATGAGGGCATGTTTGAGCGCGAGCGCGGGCGCGGCACGTTTCTGCGTACCAACCAGCCGGAAAACTGGGTCGGGCGGCTGATGGGTTTCTCCGAAACCATCAAGGACGCCGGCTACCGGCCGGGCGCGAAAGTGCTGCTGCAGGGAATGACCAACAAGCACGACGCCGAAGTGCGCCATCAATTGAAGGAACGCGCGGTCTGGCAGCTCAAGCGTGTCCGCCTTGCCGACGATATACCGATCGCGATCGAGCATGCCTTCTACCCTCCGGACATTGGTCTTGAGTTGGAGAAACGCGATCTCACATCGATCGTGATGTATCACGTGTTCGAAACCGAAATCGGATTCAACATCAAGGAAGCGACACAGACAATCAGCGCTTCGCTCGCCGACGCCACCAGCGCCAGGCTGCTCGGCGTCAAGACCGGCAGCCCGCTGCTCCGGATCGAACGCCTGACCGTGAACACCGACGGCCGGCCGCTGGAACTGCTGCGCTCGGTTTATCTGCCCACCTACTTTCGCCTCAGCATCAATCTGACAAGGCGCCGCTCCTGAACGTTTTCGTAACAGATCAAACCACAGGCCCGCTTAACGAAGGACCCCAACCATGCCAAATAACGGCAAAACGCCGGACAGCCCCAATATTCTGATCATCCTCAACGATGACATGGGATTTTCCGATATCGGATGTTACGGCGGGGAAATCGAAACGCCTAACCTTGATCGTCTGGCGGCCAATGGCCTTCGTTACTCGCAGTTCTACAACACCGCGCGATGCAGCCCATCGCGCGCGTCGCTGCTGACCGGCCTGCACCCGCACCAGACAGGAATCGGTATTCTCACTTACAGCAACGGGCCGGAAGGCTATGCCGGCAATCTGAACAAGCGCTGCGTTACCGTAGCCGAGGTTCTCAAGCAGAAGAATTACAAGACCTATCTCAGCGGCAAGTGGCACATCTCCAGCAGTCTGACCGAGCCGACCGACGCATGGCCGCTGCAGCGCGGCTTCGATCATTTCTTCGGCACGATCATCGGCGCCGGCAGCTTCTACAATCCGAACACGCTGACGCGCGGTAACGACAACATCGAGCACGAAGCTGAAAACGATCCGGCTTTTTTCTATACCGATGCGATCAGCGATCAAGCCGCGGCCTATATCCGTCAGCACAGGGACAGCACCCCCGCAACGCCGTTCTTCCAATATGTGGCTTATACCGCTCCGCACTGGCCGCTGCACGCGCATGAGGAAGACATCGCCAAATATAAAGGCAGATTCGACGCGGGTTGGGATAGCTTGCGCGAACAACGGCTGAAACGGCTTGTCGAGGACGGCATCATCCATCCGAACTGGCAGTTGACGGATCGCGATCCAACCCAGCCGCCGTGGACCGAGGCCGAGAATCGCGAATGGACGCTGCGCTGCATGGAAGTCTATGCCGCCCAGATCGATCGCATGGATCAGGGCATCGGCCGGATCATCGCAGCGCTGGAAGAGACCGGCCAGCTTGAAAACACGCTGATCATCTTTCTGTCCGATAACGGCGCCTGCGCCGAGGATATTCCGGATGGCGTCACCGCGCGTGAGCTGGTCGACCAACTGATGATCGCAAAGGCAACGACACGAACCGGCGAGCCGGTCCGCTTGGGCAATGATCCGTCGCTGATGCCCGGCGGCGAGGATACCTATCAAAGTTACGGTACCGCGTGGGCCAATTTATCGAACGCCCCATTCCGGCTCTACAAGCATTGGGTTCATGAAGGCGGCATCGCCACGCCCTTTATCGTTCACTGGCCCCGCGGCATCAAGGACGGAGGCGGACTGCGGCACAATCCGAGCCAGCTTCCGGATATCATGGCAACCATCGTCGAGGTGACCGGCGCGATCTATCCGGATGTTTTCGATGGCAACGACATCCTGCCGTGCGAGGGTGAGAGTCTGGTGCCATCATTCGCGGCGGCTTATGGCGGCCGCGGCCCGCTGTTCTGGGAACATGAAGGCAATGCTGCCGTGCGCATCGGAAAATGGAAGCTGGTACGCAAATATCCCGGCCCTTGGGAACTCTACGACATGGAAGCCGACCGCACCGAGATGCACGATCTGGCCGCGCAGCATCCGGAACGTGTGCGAGCCATGAGCGAGCAATACGACGCCTGGGCAAACCGCTGCGGCGTGATCCCGCGTGAAAAGATCCTGGAACTGATGAAGGCGGAGGGCGGCGCGGCGTTCTGGGAAGAAGAGAAACAAACCTAGCGCCACAGGCCGGCCAGACAAAGCCAACGGAGCGCGATACGAATCGCTGACTTGATATGACCGATGACGCAGTGGGGGGACCTGCAGGGATTTCTCCGCCGAATCCGGCGAGGAAACCGGTCGTGGCCGGCTATTACCTGCTGCCGGCAGGCCTGCGCAACTTCGTCCGCAGCCGTGAAAGCGGCGTCGTTGCAGTCGCCATCGTGATCGGCCTCCTCAGCGGATTGCTGGTGGCGGCGATCTCCAGGCTCAGCGAAATCGCACACGGACTGCTGTTCGACATTCCGTTCGACGCGCATCTAAGCGCAACCGGCGTCATTTCCTGGCAGCGTACGCTGCTGATACCGACCTTGGGCGGCATCGTGCTCGCGTTGATCGGAATTTTCTTCGCCGGCCGCCTCAAGGGCCAACTCGCCGACGCGATCGAAGCCAACGCGCTCTATGGCGGCCGGGTCTCCATGCGGGGCAGCCTGCTGATTTCGATGCAGACGCTGCTTTCAAACGGTTTTGGCGGATCGGTCGGACTGGAGGCGGGCTATACGCAAATCTGCGCCGCGCTCGGTTCGCATATCGGCCAAAGGCTGGCGGCACGCCGCAGCGACATGCGGCTGCTGGTCGCCTGCGGCGCGGCAGGAGCCATCAGCGCCGCGTTTTCCGCGCCGCTTGCCGGCGCTTTTTTTGCCTTCGAAGTCGTGCTCGGCGCCTATACTTCTGCTGGACTGGTGCCGGTCATCGCAAGCGCAGTAACCTCGTGGCTGGTCGCAAGACACCTCACTCATCAATCGTTCCTGATGGTTCCCGGATTTCCATCGCCCGTTTCGGTCGAGATGATCGGCCAAACCGTTCTGATCGGCATCATCTGCGCGTTTGCAAGCATCGTCGTGATGCTCGCCGTGGCGTTTTCCGAGCGCTGTTTTCAACGTCTGACATTCCTGGCCGGCTTCCTGAGACCGATCCTCGGAGGCGTCCTGCTCGGCGCGCTCGCTCTGCTGACCCCTACCGTACTCGGCGCGGGGCATGGAGCGATGCAAATCCTGCTCGTGAGCAATCCCACATGGCTGTTGCTGGCAACGACGATCATCCTCAAAACGCTGGCGTCGGCGGTATCGCTGGGATCCGGTTTTCGCGGCGGGCTGTTTTTCGCTTCACTGATGCTGGGTGCCCTGATCGGTCAACTCTACAGCGTCGTGCTAAGCGTGCCCTTTCCCAATCTTGCGTTGCAGCCGGGGACGGCGGCCATCGCTGCCCTCGCCGCGCTGGGCACGGGCGTGCTCGGCGCGCCTTTCAGCATGATCTGTCTGGCGCTCGAGATCACCGGCGACTTTTCCGTAACCGTCGGCGCCGTGGTCGCCTCGTCCGTGAGCGCTCTCCTTGTCAGGGAATTGTTCGGTTACAGTTTCGCGACCTGGCGTTTCCATCTGCGCGGTGAGGTCATTCGCGGTCCCCAGGATGTCGGCTGGATCCAGCAATTGAGCGCGACGTCGCTGATGCGATCGGATTTCGAGAACGCGCCGGGCACCATGTCGATCACGGAGGCACAGAAATTGTTTTCACCCGCCCGGGTGAAACAAATCCTGTTGCGCGATCCGAACGGAATCTATGCCGGGCTGGTCACGTCAGCCGATCTGCACTCGATCGCCACCATCGACAATCTGCCGCTGGCGACACTTGCGCGGCAGGGCGACGAATTTTTGCTTCCCGATGCCACGATACGCGACATCATGGCGGCCTTCGAGCGAACCGAAGCCGACGTTCTCGCCGTCGTCGCCCGCGCCGATCATCCGGTCGCGATCGGGACCGTCAGCGAGGCGCATGTGCTGCGGACCTATGGCGAAGAGCTTGAGCGGCGCAATCAGGAGCTTTTCTTCAGATGAGCCGCCTGCTCACGGCCGTAGATCCATGTCGATCCGGATGAAATCACCACGATAGGTCACCTCTCCGAGATAGATCACCGTTCGGTCGGCGGTGGTAAAGACCCGTCGAACCTCTGCGACCGGCGAATTCAGCGGAATCCGGAGCAGCTTCGCTGCTTCCAGATCCGCGGTACCTATCGTCAGCGTCTGCCGGGCGCCGGTGATGGCGGGATCGCGCATATCCTTCAGAATCGGAATTACCGTTTCGCGGCGGAATCGCCGTGGCGATTTCCGGAATATCTTTTCATCGAGATAAATCGAGATCATACAATAAGGCTGCCTGTCGCGCGAGTGTATGCGACGCATGAAGACGTAGTGCGCCGCCGGCTTTCCGTCTTCGGCAAGCAGCGGCGCGTCGGTACGGCTTTCCGAGATATTGATGATCTCCGGCGACGTATCGCGGTAAACCTCGGCGAGATCGGATAATGTAGTTTCGACCTTGAGCCACCGATTCCGAGTCAAGGTTCCGGTGACGAAGGTCCCGCGGCCTTGCTGGGCCTCGATGATTCCATCGCGCGCCAGCAAGCCGACCGCTTGCCGGATGGTGACGCGTGAGACGCCAAATTCGGCGGCAAGCACTTCGTTGGCCGGTAGCCGGAAACCCTGCGTCCACATTCCGCGGGCGATCCGCTGACGGAAAATGTCGGCGATCTGAGCGTATTTCGGAACATGGCCGCCGGAAATCAAATCCATCTCGCACGTTCTCAATTTTCGCAGCCGGCAAGACGCCGGCAAGATTCGCCTATGACAGGACCAGCGCGGCGCCTTTTTCCCCGATCATGAGGCTGCTCGCATTGGTGTTGGCGGAGGTAATCCGCGGCATCACGGAGGCGTCGATCACACGAAGGTTTTCGACGCCGCGGACACGCAATTGCGGATCCAGCACCGATTTTTCGTCGCTTCCCATCCGGCAGGTACCGACGCAGTGAAACACCGTGCCGCCGGTGCTACGGACAAAGTCCCAAAGACCTTGATCGCTGTTTACGGCCTCGCCCGGGACCACCTCGACATCCCAGAGATCGCGAAACGATGGCTGCCGGTAGATTTCGCGCAGCATCTTCAGACCCGCGATCATGGTCTTGCGGTCGATCTCCTCGGCGAAGTAATTCGGTTCGATACGGGGCTGCTCGAAGGGATCGGTCGAGCGGATCGCAAGACGTCCACCCGATTGGCCATGACACTGCCAAACCGATGCCGTAAATCCCGAATAGCTGTGCAGGGGATCTCCCGGCTTGTCGACCGACAGCGGCATCACGTTGAACTGGACGTCCGGGCGACCGCCGACGGAATATTCCGTACAGGCGGCGCCGCCGACCTGACCGGCACCCACGGTCAGCGGACCGGTGCCCGCAAGCATCCACCGCAGGCCCATCTTGACGAGTTCGACGGGATTGCGGACCTGATCGTTGAGCGATATCGGCTGCTTCAGCCGGACAATCATGCGGGCCTGGTAGTGGTCCTGCAGATTGCGGCCAACCTCCGGCGCGTCGGCAACGACGGCGATACCCAGCCCGCGCAGCAAGTTTGCCGGACCGACGCCGGAAAGTTGCAACAGTTGCGGCGACTGCAGCGCGCCGGCCGACAATATGACTTCGCGATCGGCTGCCGCATTGAACACCTGGCCGTTCGTAACCCATTCCACGCCGGCGGCAACGCGGCCATTGAACGTCACCTTGCTGACCTGCGCATTGGTTATGACGGTCAGGTTTGCGCGATGCGCGATCGGGCGTAGAAAAGCCGACGCCGAACTGGTGCGCCAGTGCCGCCCAATTCCGAGCTGATAGCTGCCGACACCGAGCGTGCTCGCGCCGTTGAAGTCGGAATTGCGCGGCAGCCCATATTCCACGCCGGCCTCGACCCACGCCGCGGAGGCACGATTGCCGGCGCGAAGATCCGAAACCTCGAATTCGCCCAGTCCGCCGTGATACTGACTCTCACCGCCCCGATAACGTTCGATCCGACGGAAGTACGGTAGCAACTCGCGATAGCTCCACCCTTCAGCGCCGGAGCGCTCCCAGTCGTCGAAGTCCTCGTGCTGGCCGCGAATGAAAATCAACCCGTTGATCGACGACGAGCCTCCAAGCACGCGGCCGCGCGGCCAGACAATCGAACGGCCGCCGGTGATCTCGCTCGGCTCGGTATTGAACAGGCGAGAAAAACGCTGGTTGTAAATCGTCCGATAGTAACCCACCGGAAGCTTCAGCCAGAAATTGCGGTCGGATCCTCCGGCCTCCAGCAGCAACACGCGACAGGACGGATCGGCAGACAGACGGTTGGCGACCACGCAGCCGGCCGATCCCGCGCCGACGATGATGTAATCATATCCCTGTGCGGCCATTTGGAACGTCCCGCCGGATCAAGCTGTCCGGTATTTCTCGATCAAGGACAAATCCGGCTCGATTCCCAGTCCTGGATCGTCACTTAACGTCACCATGCCATTGCGGACGTTGTTGACGGCACCGCAGAAAAGATCGCGCAACGGGTTGTCGTTCGCATCGACCTCCAGCAATCCGTTGCCGCCGACCCCCGCCAGCAGATGCGCCGATGCCAGCAGCCCAATGCCACCGCCGAGATAATGCGGACAGAAGGTCTTGCCCGACCTCAAAATGTCGCGCGCGATTTCATGGCAAATGCTCAGACCGCCCCATTTGGCTATGTCGGGCTGAACGACGCGCAACACGTTGTCGCCCAGCGCTTTCTGGAAACCTGCGCGGCTTGCGATATTTTCGCCTGCAGCCAGCGGTACGTCGATGTTCTTGCGCAAGGTTTGCCATTCCTGCCAAGGCCGGTCGGCACGGATCGGCTCCTCGAGCCAGGCGAGTCCGAATTCGGCGAAGACAAGGCGCCACCTCGATGGCTCGCTCCATCGACCAGCCCTGATTGACATCGGCAGCCAGCATGCCATCGCCCACAAGCCGGCGAAGCGACGTCAGATTGGCCAAGTCAGATTCAAGGTCGAATCCGATCTTTAACTTCAGCGCGCGATGCCCCCTGCTCAACGCTGCTTCAGCCGTCTGCCGGGAACCGGTTGGGTTGATGCCGCTGGCATAAACCGGGATCTCGCTGCGGCTGCCGCCTAGCAGTTTCCACAATGCCGTGTCGCGACGACGCGCATGAAGATCCCAGACCGCCTGATCGATCCCGGCAATGGTTTGTGCGAACGGACCGAACTCACCGGACTGCAGCGCGACTATGGCGGTAACTTGCGTCAGCCTTTCGAAAACCTCGGAAGGTTTGCTTGCTGCAAATCCGTCTATCGCGGGCGCCAGCACCTCGTTGACGAGCCGCGCCCGGTGCTCCGCGCCGGTCGACGGGAAATTCGCCCACACTTCGCCCCAACCGACATGACTGTCGTCATCTTCAACACGGACGAACACCGCAGGCCGATCCAGCATCCGGCCGAACGATGTCACTATCGGCGCCGCCAATGGATAGCGATAACAAAACGCCTCGACGCTGCGGATCGTGAAGGTCTGCGATGTCATCTTTGCCGATCCGAAGCGGACCGTTCGGCCGCCTCTTGTATGGTCATTCTATTTATAATATGACCTTTCGACGTCAACTGCAATTGCGCCGGACAACCGAATGGTCGCGAGACGCTTTTTACTCGGACTTGCACCATGGGCAGGCGCCGTCGCGATCTGGTACGGCGTCCGCTGGAGCGGCTTCGTCAATGCATCCTTGATCCCGGCGCCGCATCAGGTCGCAACCAAATTTGTCGAATTGCTGTTGCATGAAGGCCTGCTGTTCGACATCTATGCTTCCACGCGGCGGGTTTTCCTCGGCGTCGCCTTGGGAATTCTGGTCGCGGTGCCGGTCGGCTTCGTGCTGGGCTGGTACCGGCCGGCGCGCACCCTTGCCGATCCGATGATCAATTTCTTTCGTGCGCTGCCGCCGATCGCGCTGATCCCCCTCGTAATCGTCTATTTCGGGGTCGACGAGATCGCCAAGCTCGTGATCCTGTTCTACGCGGCGTTCTTCGCAGGCGTAATCGTAATGTATGAAGGCGTATCGCAGATCACGCCGCTCTACATCCGCGTCGCGCAGACCCTGGGCGCCGGCGAGTTCGAGATATTTCGTAAGGTCATCATTCCACTGACGGTGCCGCATATCCTGACCGCGCTTCGCGTGGCGCTGGGCGTGGCCTGGGCCACGCTGGTGGCATCCGAACTGATCGCCGCGCAGCGGGGGTTGGGCGCGATGATCCAGAACGCATCGACCTATTTCCTGCTTGATGTGATCTATGTCGGCATCATCTGCATCGGCTGCATCGCGCTGGTCATGGACATGATCCTGCGGCGGATCAGCGGGCGCCTGCTGGTGTGGCAGGAAAGAGCGGCCGCATGAATACCGGCATCCGGCGCGCGCAATTCGACCACGTCTCGCTGGTGTTCGACACCCCCAAGGGCAAGCTGACGGTGGTCGAGGACGTCAGCTATGACATCCATGACGGCGACTTCATCGCGGTGATCGGCCCGTCCGGCTGCGGCAAGACCACGATGATGAGCATGCTCGCCGGATTCCAGCAGCCCACGGCAGGCCGGGTACTGTTCGACGGTCAACCGGTGAAGGGGCCCGGCCCCGAACGCGGCGTCATTTTCCAGGAATACGGCATTTTCCCATGGCTGACGGCGAGGCAAAATATCGCGTTCGGGCTGCAGCTGAAGGCCAACCGCGTTCCCGTTTCAGAGCGCGAACGCATTTGCGACCATTATCTCGCGCTGATGGGCCTGTCGGATTTTGCCAACTCCTATCCAAAACACCTGTCGGGAGGTATGCGACAACGGCTCGCCATCGCGCGGGCCTATGCCGTAAAACCGCAGTTTCTGCTGATGGATGAGCCGTTCGGCGCGCTCGATGCGCAGACGCGGGCCAATATGCAGAATTTGCTGCTCGAGGTACTCGCCACCGAAGGCAAGACCGTGATGCTCATCACGCATTCGGTGGAGGAAGCGATCTATCTCGCATCGCGAGTCGTTGTGGTGACGGCGCGGCCTGCCCGGATCAAGCAGATCATCGACGTGCCGTTCGGCTATCCGCGCGACGAATCGCTGCAGGAACGCGCAGAGTTCGGCGAGCTGCGAGGTCATATCCGCGAGCTCGTCATGAGTGAATATCGCGCCCAGCAGGCGCAGCTGCGGCCGGCTTCATTTTCGGAATAATCGGAAAAGCAAACGGAGGAATGCCATGGATCGACGACAGTTTCTGACCACGACGGCGGGTATCGCGCTCGGCGGATTCGCGGCCTCGGCCCCCGCCATCGCACAGGCAAAAGCCAAGGTTCGCGTCGGCTATCTGCATACGGTTGCCGTCGACGGACAGATCTGGACCGGCATGGACCGCGGCACTTTCGACAGGCAGGGCCTCGATCTGGAATTACGCCAGTTCAACACCGGGCTTGAGATATTTCAGGCGCTGATCGGCGGCAGCCTCGACGTGCTGGCGACCGGCGCGGTACTGTCGAATTTTCCGGCGCGAGGACAGGGCAAGGTCTTCCTGATCAACGACATCGAGGTCGCGACCGCGCAGCTCTGGGTACGCTCCGATCAAGGCATCAAATCTTTCGAGGACTTGAAAGGCAAACGCATTGCCACCGCGACCGGCACTACCGCGCATGTGTTCCTCGACAAGGCGCTTCGCGCCAACAAGGTCGACCCCAAGGAGGTCGAGCTCATAAACCAGACCATGCCGGCGGCGGTCACCGCGTTTGTTTCAGGCGCCGTGCCCGCCGTCGCGTTGTGGGTGCCGTTCAATGTTACCGTGCGTGACAAGGTGCCGGGCGCCCTGAAGCTTGCCGACGCGTCGGCCTATTATCCGCAAGCCGCGATCATCGGCGGCTGGGCCGCCGCAAATGATTATTACGAGCCCAACAAGGAAACGCTGGCGAAGCTGATCAAGGGATGGGCGGAGGCGAACGACCATATCATCGCCAACAGCAACGAAGCGATGGAAACGCTGCAAAAGGCGCATTACAGCCAGACCCCGCTGGCCAACATCAACGAATCCTTCAAGGCACAGAAGATGTTCTCGTCGCGCGACTGGAAGCGGCTCTATTCCGACGGCACCGTGACCAATTGGCTGCAGCAATCGACGGACTTCTTCATGGCCAACGCCGGGATCAAGGATTTTACACCAGCCAGCAAGTATTTCGATCCAAGCCTTTATCTGAAGACGATTGCATGAGCCTGCGATCTACGGCAAAGCGCATTGATTTCCGCCGTTCGCCGGCGGGGACTTCGAGAGGTACTCCTGTTTGGGTTGGGGATTGGCAATCTACTGCCTGACCTGCGTGTTCGCTGCGGCCGTCTTTCGCGGCTACGGTGGATTCGGCTTCTCGCTTCTCGCAATCACATCACTGTCGCTTGCGTTGCCGCCGATCGAAATCATTCCACCCGTTTTCATGATGGAGGTTGCCGCCAGCCTCAGCCTGTTGCCGGGGATCTGGAAGGACATTCACTGGCGATCGCTCGGACTTCTTGGTTTTGGGTGCCTGGTGGGCACCCCGGTCGGCGTGTGGTTTCTGGCAAGTGTTCCAGCCGCGCCGTTGAAGATCGTAATGGCTCTTGCCGTACTTGTGTCGGTCGGCTTTCTCTGGTTCGGCTATACAAGAAAGGACATGCCTGGCGCGGCAGAGACGATCGCGACCGGTTCCGTCTCCGGTCTCCTGAACGGCGCCGTTGGCATCGGCGGACCGCCGATCGTGGTTTTCTTTTATAATTCGCCGGCGGGAATCGCGATCGGCCGCGCCTCGCTGATCGCTTTCTTTATCGGCACCGACATAATTGGTCTGGGCTTTCTTGCGTCGCAAGGACTGGTGACCGGCGAAGGATTTTATCGGTTTCTGACCTTCGTTCCCGCCTTGCTGGGCGGCCAGTGGATCGGCGCTCACGGCTTCAGGACATCGGACCCGGCTTCGTTTCGGCGCTGGATTCTGAAGCTGCTCACGGTGCTGGCCCTGCTGACCGGCCTGCAGGGCGCTTCGGCGATGCTGAAGGTGTTTTGACTGGTCCTCCGCTTCCTGTCAGAAATCGCCAAGCGAAGCTCCCTGGAAAAAAAGAACACGGAGGAAATACTGCAATGAACGTCTCCCGTCGTCATGCCCTGACGTCCCTTGCTGCCATTGCTCTGCTGACGATGCCTGCAACGTCTTACGCCGAAACGATCCGGGTCGGACTGCCGACCAAGACCTATTGGCCGACGACCATTGCCGAGACTGCGGTGCGGCAGAAGCTGTTCGAAAAGGAAGGCATTGCCGCGGAGCTGACAATCTATCGCAGCGGCGCGGAGGCGTTCGAAGGTCTGGCGGCCGGTGCTGCCGACATCATCCTCGATCCGCCCTCCCTCGTGTCGGCGGGACGCAAGAAAGGCGTAATGTCGAAAATTGTCGCCAACGCCGCGATGGGCAATTTCGGCTGGCAGTTGATGGTACCGGTAAAATCCACGCTCAACGTCAAGGATCTCAACGGCAAGAAGGTCGCGATCACCGCGGCCGGATCAGGCTCCGACCTGCTGGCGCTCTGGACCATTCAGGACCGAAAGATCGACTTCACTCGCGTGCCGGTCGGCGGCGGCGGCCTGGTGCCCAATCTGCTCGCCGGAAATGTCGAGGCGGCGGTGGTCTATTCGCCGCTCAGTTTCCAGATCTCGAAATCGGGCGAGGCACGCACCATCCTCGACTATTCGAAGGAAGTGCCGCCGAACCTGACCGCAGGCTGGATCGTGCTCGACAAATTCGCGCAGGAAAAGTCGCAGGTGGTTCAGAAGGCGATCAACGCACTTTACGGCGCGGTCCAGTTCATGCACGCCAATCGCGAGGTGACGGTTAAGCTTATCGCGGATCTCTATGAAATGCCGGCAGAGATCGCCGCGCTGGAATACGAGAATACGATCATGAAGCTCGAGACCGACGGCAACATGGCCGCCGCCAACGTGCCGGCCGCGGTGCAGTTGTCGCTCGAACTGGCAAAACTCGGAGGGCTGAAGGACATTGTGCCGGTGGAGGACGTGATATCCACGAAATTCAAGCCGGTCCCGACCAAGCCCTGAGCCAACAATGGCAGGCAGAATCGCAATCAAGCTGGCCCGCTTCGCGATCGTTTTGGCGCTGTTCGCGCTGTGGGAAACGTTGTCGCGGACGGGTGTCGCCGATCCGCGGCTGCTCCCATCGGCTTCCGACACGCTGTCGACGCTGGGCGGTCTGTTGCAGCGTGCTGGCGTCCGCAACGACCTGGCGGTGACCGCCAGCGAAGTGCTGACCGCCTTCGCGCTCGCCGTTCCCGTCGGCGCCCTGATCGGATATTTGATCGCCGAGCACCGCTACTTTGCTGACGTGATGAAACCGCTGCTGTTCTTCGCCTTCAGTATTCCAAAATCGATCTTTCTGCCGATGTTCATCCTGATATTCGGCGTCGGATTTGCGCAGAAAGTTGGCTTCGGCTTCTTCTCGACGATCTTCATCGTCATCATGTCGACGACGACGGCCGTCGAGTCCGTCAAGGTCGATCATCTCAGGGTCGCACGCTCCTATGGCGCGACGCCCATACAGATCGCCTTTCGGGTCTATTTGCCGAGCATGCTTCCGGTGCTGCTGGAGGCGCTGCGGATTTCCATGATCTTCAATCTGACCGGGGTGATCCTCGCCGAGATGTACGCATCACGCGACGGCATCGGCCATCAGATCGCGACGTGGGGCGAAAATTTCCAGATGAAACAGCTGCTGGCCGGGGTGGTCATGATCGCCGCGATCGCCATGACCTTCAACGAACTGGTGCGATGGGTGGAAACGAAATGCAGCCATTGGCGAACGTAACGCCGCTCAAGCCCGCCTTGCGCGCCGGCGCGATCAAGGTCAGGAATGTCGGGCAGGTTTTCAGGACGGCGACGCAGGACGTCGTCGCGCTGGAAGATGTCTCGCTCGAGGTCAAGCCGGGACGTTTTGTCGTGCTGGTAGGACCCAGCGGCTGCGGCAAGTCGACATTGTTGATGATGATGGCAGGCCTGCTGCGGCAGACTTCCGGCGCCATCACGATCAACGGTCAGCCTATTCCAGAGCCCGATCCGGACCGCGTGGGCGTGGTGTTCCAGGAAGCCAGCCTGTTTCCCTGGTTGACAGCGGAGGAGAACGTCGAATTTCCGCTCGCACTGCGCGGCGTGGCGAAGCGCGAGCGCCGCGCCAAGGCGCAGGACGCACTGCAGCTCGTAGGCCTCGACGGATTCGGCAAACGGCATCCGCACGAACTGTCCGGCGGCATGAAGCAGCGTGTTTCGATCGCGCGCGGCCTGGTGCAGGATCCACCGGTGCTGCTGATGGACGAGCCGTTTGCCGCGCTTGACGAACAGACCCGGATGACGATGGGCGACGAACTGCTTCGCATCTGGGCGGCAACCGGCAAGACGGTCGTGTTCGTCACCCACAGTCTCACCGAAGCCGTTTATCTCGCCGACGAGGTTCTGGTGATGTCCGCGCGTCCCGGCCGGATTGTCGATCGTCTGCAGGTACCGCTGCCGCGGCCGCGAACCTATGATATGCTCAGCGGCGATGCTTTCGGCAGCCTGCGTGACCGCATCTGGCGGCACATCCGAAAATCGGCGTGAGGCAGCGATGACCGCAACCACGCTGCGCCGGCTGATTGTAATGGGCCTGATCGTGCTGTGGGAAGCCCTGCCGCGCAGCGGCCTGATCGCGGAACTGTTCGTGCCGTCGCTATCGTCCACCCTCGCCGCCGGCTGGAACGAAGCGGCCGAGTACGGCCACGCGCTGGCGGTGACGCTTTATGAGGTGGCGATCTCGATGACGTTCGCATGCGGCGGCGGTATCCTGCTCGGCGCCATCGTCGGCAGCCTGCCCCGCCCGCGCCTCCTGATCATGCCGATGATCTCCAGCCTCTACGCCGTGCCGCTCGTCATCCTCTATCCGGTCTTTACCGTATGGCTGGGTATCGGCTCGGAATCCAAGATCGCATTCGCCTCGATCTACGGGTTTCTCCCGACGATGCTTGCAACCGCCGCCGGCATCCAGACCATCGATCCGCAATTGCTGCTGGCCGCACGCAGCATGGGCGCAACGCTGAGCCAGCGCCTCGTACGCGTCATTATTCCGGCGGCCATTCCAACGGTGTTGTCCGGCCTTCGCGTCGGCGGCGCGCTTGTCATCGTCGGCGTGGTGGTGTCGGAAATGCTGATCTCCTCCGCAGGCATCGGCTATCTGATCTCGCGTTACCGTACCGTCCTCGACAGCCCGCATGTCTTTGCAGGCGTGCTGCTGGTGCTGGCGATGGCGATCACCTTCAACGCTGCCATCAGGTGGATCGAGCACAAGGCTGCGATCTGGCAGACCGGAACGCGTGGCGGCGAAAGCGCTACCGTCGAAATCGCACCCGTTGTGCTACAGCCCGCGACATAGGGCATGGTGAATTTACATCGAAGCGATGGCGTCTTGTCCCTCTCCCCGCTTGCGGGGAGAGGCGATCCATCACCCGCTGGAGAAGAACAACAAGGAGGACGCCATGAACCTGCCGAAGCATCTGTTGCCGACCACGGTGGTGGGAAGCTATCCGCAACCCGAATGGCTGGTGGACCGCGCGATGTTGTCGAAGTCGGTGCCGCGTACGCGCATGCATGAAATGTGGCGGCTGCCGGCCGAACATCTGGAGGAAGCGCAGGACGACGCCACCGTCGTGGCGATCCGGGACATGGAACGGGCGGGCATCGATATCGTGACCGACGGTGAAATCCGCCGCGAAAGCTATTCCAACCGTTTTGCGACGGCGCTGGACGGCATCGATGCCGACAATCCCGCGATCATCACAGCCAGAAACGGCCAGCAGACGCCGGTGCCGCGCGTGGTGGGAAAGATCAGGCGCAGCTGCCCGGTCGAGTTAGGCGACATGCAATTCCTGCGCCGCAATACCGATCGCGCCGCCAAGATCACGCTGCCCGGTCCGTTCACCATGAGCCAGCAGGCCAGAGACGAATTCTACCAGGACGACGAAGAGCTGGCGATGGCGTTCGCCGAAGCTGTCAACGCCGAAGCGCTGGACCTGCAGAAGGCCGGCGCCGACGTGATCCAGCTTGATGAGCCCTGGGTTCGCAACAACCCGGAGCTGGCGAAGCGCTATGCGGTGAAGGCCATCAATCGCGCGCTGCAAGGCATCACCGTACCGACCGTCGTGCATCTGTGCTTTGGCTACGCCGCAGTAGTGCCGGGCTCGAACAAGCCCGCGGGCTATTCCTTTCTCGCCGAACTCGACGACACCATTGCCGAACAAATTTCGATCGAGGCGGCCCAACCAAAGCTCGATCTCGGCGTGCTCAAGGATCTTTCCTCGAAGAAGATCATGCTGGGCGTGCTCGATCTCGGCGATCCCGAAATCGAGCCGGCCGCGGTTGTCGCAGAGCGGATCCGCAACGGCCTCCGGCATGTCCCTGCTGACAGGCTGGTAATCGCACCGGATTGCGGCATGAAATACATGCCGCGTCATATCGCATTCGGTAAACTGAAATCAATGTGCGATGCCGCCGCTACCATACGCAGAGAGATCAGCTGATTCACGCAGGTCACCATGTTCGGGCCGCCTCTTGTTGCGACCACGCGGGGCAAAACCGCGAACCACGCTTGGTTCAAGCCGGCTTGCATTGAATTTCGTTTTCAGTTCCGTCCGTTCTCGACCGCGCCCTTGCGCGCGTTGTCGCCAGCGGCTTGTTCACTGCCGTGGTTTCGGTCCGCTTAATGGGTGTTGGTGTCGTGCCACTTCTCGAGATCGGGCTTAGGCGCGCCGTCCGACCGCTGTTCTTTTTCGACAGGACCATTCCATGGTTTGTCTGTCTGCTTTGAAGTTTTTTTGTCCGTTTGCTGGCGCGGATCGTCGCCGGGGTTCTCTTTGCTCATGCACGATAAGTCCGCCCCGAGCGGCTTGTTCCCGCCCGGACGATTCCATTGTTCGATGGACGTGAGCATAAAGCCGTCAATGGTCGTCAAAGGCTAAGGTTCCGCAACACGAACATAACGGTAGGTTGAGTTACATCGCCACCGCGATAAAATCAAAAAAGCCTGTCAAAATATGGTGGGCCTGCCTGGACTTCGAACCAGGAACCAGACCGTTATGAGCGGCCGGCTCTAACCATTGAGCTACAGGCCCCCGCAGGCGTCGCGGCGGCGGCACGCGACGGTGCCGATACCCCATACAATGACCCATAGCGCCCGGCAATGCCGTGCTTCGCATTACTGTCTCGTCGGCGCGATGACAAGGACTGCCCTGAATTGCGCTTCGCGCCTGCTATTCTGCCGATCGGGCAGCTAAGGCGGGAACGGCGGCGTGAGCGATCTTGCGCCAACCTCGCACGACCAATCCGGTCACGCGGCGGCTGATTTTACCTTTTCCCTCTCCTTTTCCACCTCCTCTGCGTCCTTGTCATCGATGTCCATGACCTCATTGTCGGCGTCGCCGACGGCCTTCAGCAATTCATCGAGTTTGGCGTGAAGCGCCTGGGTGTCGCGATGCTCGGCGCGCTGGATCACCAGGGTCATGCCCCACGTCGCCATCACGGCGATCTGGTGCCATCCCAATCCATCCCCAAATACGAGCCATGAAATCGCGTATACGACAAAGACCGCGAACGCGATCGGACGGGAGGTCAGCACTCCTATCTGCGTCAGCCAGCCGCGGAGGATTTTTAGCACCATCCCAGCAAACGTGACCGGGAAGCATCGGTTCCAATGTAGCAGACGCGATGCAGAGGTTACGCCATCGCCAGCCTTTGCCTCGCCCGGATCAGCAGCGACACCATGATGGTGATGTTGAGCGCATTCCAGCCGAGCCCGTTGATGAAGGCCGCGGCGTAGGAGCCGGTGGCGTCGAAGATCACGCCGGAGATCCAGCCGCCGAACGACATGCCGAACACGGAGGCGAAGATCACGATGCCGACGCGCGTCGCCGCTTCCGACGCCGGCATCGCCTCGCGGACGATGATAGCATAGCTCGGCACGATGCCGCCCTGGAACAGCCCGAACATCGCGGAGATGATGTAGAGCGAGGCGAGGCCGTCGAAGAACAGATACAGCAGCAGCGCCGAACCCTGCGCGATCGAGCCGATCAGGAGCGTGCGTATGCCGCCGATCCTGTCGGCCAGGAATCCCGAGCCGATACGGCTGATGATGCCGAAGCCCAGCATCAGCGACAGCATCTCCGCGCCGCGGGCGACACCGTAGCCGAGATCGCCGCAATAGGCGACGATGTGGACCTGCGGCATCGACATTGCCACGCAGCAGGCGATGCTGGCGAGCGACAGGATCACGGTCAGCGCATTGGTCGACAACCGCAAATCGACGCGCGGCGGCGGTGCGTTGAGGTGGCTGCGCCGAGTGCCTGCGCCCATCAGCAGACGCAACGCGATCAGCGCCAGAGTCATCGCGACCGCGGTGAAGATGCCAATGGCGACATGGGTGGTGCGCCAGCCCGCCGACTGCATGCCGGCATTCACCAATGGCGGCCAGACCGTGCCGCCGATGTAATTGCCGCTCGCCGCGATGGCGACCGCCAGCCCACGATAGCGGTCGAACCAGTGCGAGGCTTCTGCCATCAAGGGGCCAAACGTCGCCGACGACGAGAGCCCGATGACGAAATGCACCAGGATGAACTGCCAGATCGACGACGACATCCCGGCGCCGATATAGCCGAGGCCGAGGATGCCGATGCCGAGACCGATCGCGGTGACAATGCCGTAGCGGTCGGTGATCTTGCCGGTCAACACGCCGCCGGAGCCAAAGCCAAGCATCACCAAGGTGAAGGCGAGCGAGGCAGTGCCGCGGGACGCACCAAATTCGGCCTGCACCACGGGAAGCGCGACCACCACCGACCACATGCCGACGCTGCCGAGCGAGCCGATCACTACCGCCACGGCAAGCCGGGTCCAGGCCCGGCGCGAGTCGGGAATGAAGGCGGCCGGATCTGTGGATGGATTCGAGGGTGCGTGCACAATCGCAACTTCGTCGGGAGAGACTTCCCGGTCAAGCGCCGTGATGAAATGTTGGGCATGCAAATGCGGTGGAGCGGAAAGTTGAGCCGTACGGCAGCGGATCCGCATACTCAGCCGTCGTCCCCGCGCAGGCGGGACCCATCACCATCGATGTCGATATGACGTGAAGGCGTCAAAACGGTTTTGGTAGACACCGTCGCTCGAACGGATGGGTCGGAGGCTATGGGTCCCCGCCTGCGCGCTAAGGCATGCACACATCTCGTCATGCGCGGGCTTGACCCGCGCATCCATCCATCTTCGAAAGAGTCTTTCGAAGCGTGATGGATTGCCGGGTCAAGCCCTACTGGATTCACACATTTCGTCATACGCGGGCTTGACCCGCGTATCCATCAATCTTCGCAAGACTCTGTCGAAGACGATGGATTGCCGGGTCAAGCCCGGCAATGACGACAGAGACATGTGCATGCCCTAGCGCCTGCGCGGGGACGACATTGAGTGCGCGGGGACGACACCGGTGTTAACGCTTTCCTAACCATAAACCGGGCAAATTTTGCCTAGGTGAAGTCGAGTGTCGTGGTCGCGTTTGATGCGGGAATGCCCGTGGACGCCAATGCGGTGCCTCACTTTCGAAGCGGTGGTCCATCGGCCGCCGCGCAGACGTTTGGCGCCCGCGAACGGCACCGGCGGGGGGAAGCATTTTCCATGGCGGATGTAGCGGCAGGTTCAGGCTCGGAGTTATCCGGATCGGGTTTTCCCAATCTTAGCGACATCGGCGCCCTGCTGAAGCGCGGCGACCTGGCGCTGGCCTTCGGCATCCTCACCATCCTGGTGGTGCTGATCCTTCCCCTGCCGTCGATCGTGCTCGACCTGTTTCTCGCGATCTCGATCATCCTGTCGATCCTGATCCTGATGACGGCGCTGTTCATCCAGGCGCCGCTGGAATTCTCGTCCTTCCCGACCGTGCTGCTGATCGCGACCATGCTGCGGCTGTCGCTTAACCTTGCGTCCACACGGCTGATCCTGTCACGCGGCCACGAAGGCACGGCGGCGGCCGGCCACGTCATCGAGGCGTTCGGCAACTTCGTGATGGGCGGCAATTTCGTGATCGGAATTATCGTCTTCGCAATCCTGGTGATCGTCAACTTCGTGGTCATCACCAAGGGCTCGGGCCGCATCGCCGAAGTGGCTGCCCGCTTTCACCTCGACGCCATGCCGGGCAAACAGATGGCGATCGACGCCGACCTGTCCGCCGGGTTGATCGATGAGAAGACCGCCAAGGACCGCCGCAAGGCGCTGGAGGACGAAAGCGGCTTCTTCGGCGCCATGGACGGCGCCTCGAAATTCGTCCGCGGCGACGCGGTCGCGGGCCTGCTGGTGGTGTTCATCAACATCATCGGCGGCATCATCATCGGCGTCGCCCAGCAATCATTGAGTTTCGGCGAAGCCGCGCGGACCTATACGCTGCTCACCGTCGGCGATGGCCTCGTAACCCAGGTACCGGCGCTGATCGTCTCCACCGCGGCGGGCCTGCTGGTATCGAAAGCCGGCGTCAGCGGCGCCGCCGACAAGGCGCTGATGAAGCAGCTGTCCGGCTATCCGCAGGCGCTCGGCATGTCGGCCGGCGTGATGCTGGTGCTGGCGCTGTTGCCGGGCATTCCGATGCTGCCGTTCCTGGCGCTGGGCGGCGGCGCAGCGACGCTGGCGTACTCGGCGCGCAAGCGCAACCGCGCCACATCGGCCGCCGAAGCGCTCGCGGCCGCAGCACCAGCCGCAGCAGCCGCGGCCACTGCCGCCGCAGAGGAGCCGATCGCCACCGCGCTGAAGATTGACGATCTCAAGATCGAACTCGGCTACGCGCTGCTGCCGCTGGTCAACGGTCCCGACGGCACCGACCGCCTTACCGAGCAGATTAAGGCGCTGCGCCGTTCGCTGGCGGTCGAGATGGGATTTGTGATGCCGGCGGTCCGCATCCTCGACAATGTGCAACTGGAAGCCAACACCTACGTCATCAAGATCAAGGAAGTCGATGCGGGTACCGGCCGGATCTGGCCGAACCAGTACATGGTCATGGATCCCGGCGGCAGCCAGGTCAACGTCCCCGGCCTGCACACCACCGAGCCTACCTTCGGACTGCCCGCCACCTGGATAGATGCAGCGCTGAAGGAAGAAGCTTCCTTGAAGGGCTACACGGTGGTCGACGCTGCCACCGTGATGTCGACGCATCTTACCGAACTGCTCAAGAACAACATGTCGGACCTGCTGTCCTACGGCGAGGTGCAAAAGCTGCTGAAGGATCTGCCGAAGGAACAGGGCGAACTGGTCAAGGATATCGTGCCGGGCCAGATTACCGTGTCCGGCATCCAGCGCGTGCTGCAACTGCTGCTCGCCGAGCGCATCTCGATCCGCGATCTCTCCACCATCCTCGAAGGCATCGCCGACGCGCTGGCGTTCTCGCGCAATCCGGCGACGGTGGTCGAGCACGTCCGCGCCCGCCTTGCGCGGCAGATCTGCGCCCAGAACACCTCGATGAACGGCTATTTGCCGCTGGTCGCACTGTCGGCAAAATGGGAGCAGGCTTTTGCCGAATCGCTGATCGGCCAAGGCGAGGAACGCACGCTGGCCATGCAGCCGTCGAAGCTGTCGGAATTCATGACCGTGGTGCGTGATCGTTTCGAACAGGCCGCCCGGGATGGCGAAGCGCCGGTCCTGGTGACGTCGGCCGCAATCCGGCCCTTCGTGCGCTCGCTGGTCGAACGTTTCAGAGCGCAAACCACGGTGCTGTCGCAGGCGGAGATTCACCCGCGCGCCCGGCTGAAGACAGTTGGAAGCGTCTGATACGATCTATTCTGGGCGCGGCTTATCCGTCACAGACAACCACTTTGTAACAGGTTGATTTTTAACATCGCACTGGACGCTTTAACGATAAAATCAAATTAACCTATTGTCTTAACACGCGAATTATTCGGTTACGCTAATGTCGTCCGCGGCCAGATCGCGTAAATTCAAGTGTTTTCACCGCTTTGTGATCGCCACTGTGGAACGAAAAGTCGACTTCCTACGTTTCTGGCCATGAGTTGTTGAACCTGCCGGGGGATCGGCAAGACGTATCTCAGTGGCAAGTTAGGCGGCAGGAGGCTTGCAATGAACCATTCTATCTACAGCGCGGACCGCACGACCCACCTGAAGGTGGTGGTCGTGGCCCTCGTCGCCGGTATCGCGGTGGCCGGCGTCGGCATTTCCGCGCGGAGCAATCCCGACGACGGATATACCCAGACCGCGCGCGTCATGAAAGCCGGCAAGCCTGTCGCCATCACGAATTCGGCAACCTCGGTTGTCCGCTAAATCAAGAAATTCACGAATTCACGCGGCTCTTTACAGCCCCCCAAAGTCGCCACGTGAGTAACCAGAAGTCCCCAAGTTGACTCAGACGACCGAAAGCGCCCGCTCCCCACGGGCGCTTTCTTTTTGCGCGCTCAGTGCCGCCCCACACTCAGTGTCGTCCCCGCGAAGGCGCTAAGGCATGCACACATCTCGTCATGCGCGGGCTTGACCCGCGCATCCATCCATCTTCGAAAGAGTCTTTCGAAGCGTGATGGATTGCCGGGTCAAGCCCGGCAATGACGACAGAGATATGTGCATGCCCTAGCGCCTGCGCGGGGACGACGGTGGAGTTTTAGCGACTACCAGCCTGCGGCACGGTCTCGATCAGCTTGCCGGCGAACACCGGCGCAGCACTCGGCTTGCCGTTCGGCGAACCGCCTGGTGGTTCGACCGTGACGGCATAGGTTGCCGCCTTGACGATGTTAGCGTCATAGGACGCAAGCGTGGGGCGTGTCGTAAAATCGCCGTCGCCGATCACGCCCAGTGAACGCGGCGCACCGAGCCTGTCGGAAATTACCCACAGCTCAAAGCTCTTGCCGGGCTCAGGCGCGGCGTCGCCCACCTTGCGCACCGTGAAATTCCTGGTAGCGCCATCGACGGTGAGAATGAACGCGGGCGATCCGCCGTCCTTTTGCAGCACCGCGACGTACTGCGCCGGCGACGGCGACGGCGGCGCCTGTACCTGAACAACCTGCGTCCGCGGTTTCGGACGAATGCTGTCGGGCAACAGATCCGGCCGGAGCACTTGGGTCACGACAATCGCGACCAGGGCCGCCGCAATCGCAGCCATGGCGGCGGCAATGTTGCGCCAACGCCTGATCTGCGTGGGAAACACCACAACATTGCCTGCATCCGGTGTCAGGGGCGCCGGCTCGACAACCGCTTCCGCGGGCGGCGGCGTTTCCGGCAAGATCAGCGGCATCTGCGCGCCCGACAATCCCACCGCGGCCCTGATCCTTTCCCAGACCTCGGGGCGAGGCTCGATCGAACCGACCATTTGGTTCAAGACGCCAAGCTTATAGGCCCATGCGTCGACCATCGCCGTGAAGTCGCTGTCGACGGACATCATGGTCTCGACCTGCGCACGCTCACCACCGTCGAGGGTGCCGAGTGCATATTCCGCGGCGAGCGCGATATGGTCTTCGCTGTAAGCCATCATCTAAAGTCCAAGACCCCTAAAGCCCGAGACCCCTAAAGCCCGAGGCACTCCCGGATATCCATCATGCTGCGCCTGAGCCAGGTCTTCACGGTATTCACCGGCGTCTCGAACTTGACGCTAAGTTGGTCGCGGCTCCAGCCATTGTAATAAGCAAGCAGCACCAGCTTCTGACGGTCCGGCTCTAGCCGTCCGACACATTCGAGCAACCGCTTCAATTCCTCTGTCATCTCCCGCCGTGCCAGCGGATCCGGCAAATCGGCCGCGACTTCCATCGCAGCCGGCTCTTCTTCGATCGAAGCCTCCGTCCGCTTGCGAACGACATCAATGGCCCGGTTTCGGGCAATGGACGCCATCCATGTGATCGGGGATGCGACGCCGGGATTGAACTGCCCGGCGCTGTTCCAGATCTTGACGTAAGCTTCCTGAATGACCTCCTCCGCGAGATCCTGACGCCGCAAGATACGCAGCACCACGCCAAACAGTTTCGCGCGCGTAGCAGCATAAAGCCGCTCGAAAGCAGCCTCGTCGCCTTTCGCGACCGCGGCGATCAGCCAGACCAGTTCAGCCGGCGTCAGCATTTTGGCGTCCCCAAAACTCGCGGATTCCTCGACCGCGATTGTAACCAGCCCAAACGGCCGTCCAAGCGCTTGGTATCATATTTCCCGGATTTTGCGCCGGGCCAATCCATTCCGGCGCCCAGAACCCCAAAAGAAAAACCGGGCCTCATGGACCCGGGTGCTTTTTTCGCGTCATTGCGAGCGAAGCGAAGCGATCCAAAAGGCCGCAAGACTGGATCGCTTCGTCGCTATCGCTCCTCGCAATGACGACGATGGGAGAATCACGCCATCGCAATCCGCGCGCGCATCAGGCCTATACTGTCGAGATCGGCCTGTTCACGGGCGTTTTCCTCGGCGCGCTCGCGGGCCTGGTCACGCTCGTCGAGCAGTTCGACCTTCTTGAGTTCCTCAAAGGCCTCGGTCAGCAGGCTCTTGGCATCCTCAAGCTGGATACGCAGTTCATCGGCCGACCGGGTCAGGTTCTCGCGCCGCTGGATCGCGGCCTTGGCATAGGTCGGATAGGCGAAATGGGCGGGATCGTTGATGCCGGCGCGATCCTGCTCGGTCTGGATTTCGCGCTCCAGATCAACCGACATGCGCTGGAAATCGGCGATCATGCCCTCGATCTGGGCAACCCTTCGGCGCTTTTCATCGACCTGAAACTTCTTCAGGCGGATCAGCGTTTCACGTGACTTCATCGACTCATACTCCCCAGAAGTCCCTTTTCGAACGCGGGACAAAGCCGGCCTCCCGCAAGGGCCCCACCGGCATACTCACTCATGCGAAGCGGATGATGGCCTGACAAAGTTAGCGTTCCGTTTCTTTGGCACCCAGAACCTGCTCGAGCTGGCGGTATCCCGCGTCAAGCCCGGTGACCTCTTCCTTTGCCTGGCGGAGAAAGCTCTCCAGCGGCTCGTGCAGCCGGATCGCCTCATCAACCTCGGGGCTGGAACCGGCCCGATAGGCCCCAAGCCGGATCAACTCCTCCATGTCGGCATAGGTAGCCATTACCCGCCGTCCCCGGGTGATGAGCGGCAGATAGGCCGGGTCGGCCGATTTCGGCATGGTGCGGGACACCGACTTCAGGATGTTGATGGCGGGGTAGCGCCCGCGCTCGGCGATGGCGCGCTCCATCACCACATGGCCGTCGAGGATGCCGCGGACCGCGTCGGCGACCGGCTCGTTGTGGTCGTCGCCATCCACCAGCACCGTGAAGATGCCGGTGATGGTGCCCTGCCCGACGCCCGGCCCGGCGCGCTCCAGGAGCCGCGGCAATTCTGTAAAAACCGTCGGCGTATAACCCTTGGCGGTCGGCGGCTCGCCCGCGGACAAGCCGATTTCGCGCTGCGCCATCGCAAAGCGCGTCACCGAATCCATCAGGCACAGCACGTCCTTGTCCTCGTCGCGAAAGTATTCGGCGATTGCCAGGGTCAAGTAAGCCGCCTGCCGCCGCATCAGGGCGGGCTCGTCGGAAGTAGCCACCACCACCACCGAACGCGCCAGTCCCTCCTCGCCGAGATCGTCCTGCAGGAATTCCTGCACCTCGCGGCCGCGTTCGCCGACCAGGCCGATTACCGAGATATCCGCGTCCACATTGCGCGCCAGCATCGACAGCAGCACCGACTTGCCGACGCCGGAACCTGCGAAGATGCCGAGCCGCTGGCCGCGGCAGCAGGTCAGAAAGGTGTTTAACGCGCGCACGCCGAGATCGAGGGGCGGGCCGACCCGCCTCCGCGAATGTGCCGGCGGCGGCAGATTGCGGTACGGCATCGGCGACGGCCCCTGCGCCAACGGTCCCTTGCCGTCGATCGGCTCGCCCATGGCGTTGAGCACTCGCCCGAGCCAGGATGGCGACGGCCGAACTTGGCTCGCCGCATTGGCGATCACCGCGCGGCAGCCGCGCCGCACGCCTTCAAGCCCGGCGAACGGCATCACCACGGCATTATTGCCGGTGAAGCCGATCACTTCAGCGGGGATGAAACGGCTGGCGCCGGTCTCGATCACGATGCGGGCGCCGACCGACATCGCATGAACGGGGCCGGCAATCTCGACCATCAGCCCGCGCACGCCGACCACGCGGCCATAGGTATTGACGCCGTCCAGCTCCGCGATCTGTTCGGCGAGCGCCTTCATTGCGAAAACCTTAAGTTTCCGCAGTTTCCAGCCTCGCCCTTAACTCCGTGTTTACCCGCATCGTTAATCATTACGTCACTGTCTTTGGTGACTGAAAGCGCTCGTCTTCAGAACGAAGGTCGAGTCGCTGGAGTCGGTTAGGCCCGGCTCTTGAAGTGAGACTTGAACGAGAACGGATACGAAAAGCTGGCTTTCCGCAATATCTTATGGCGATTCGACAAAAATTGCACGGATAGAGCTTGCGGACGAGAATCAGATTTTGTTAACCATATGTCGTCAGGATTCGAATCAGTTGTTCAAAGGCGTTTTGAGTGCCGCAAGTGCGGCCGACCTGACGCCCGGAGCGGCGACGATAGGGGACTGGCATGCGCGTATTGCTGATAGAAGATGACAGCGCCGTCGCGCAGTCGATCGAATTGATGCTGAAATCCGAAAGCTTCAACGTCTACACCACCGACCTCGGGGAAGAAGGCGTCGATCTCGGAAAACTCTACGACTACGACATTATCCTGCTCGACCTCAACCTGCCCGACATGTCCGGCTACGACGTGCTGAAGCAGCTCCGGGTCTCCAAGATCAAGACCCCCATTCTGATCCTCTCCGGCCTTGCCGGCATCGAGGACAAGGTCAAGGGCCTCGGCGTCGGCGCCGACGACTACATGACCAAGCCTTTCCACAAGGACGAACTGGTCGCGCGCATCCACGCCATCGTGCGCCGCTCCAAGGGCCACGCCCAGAGCGTGATCCAGACCGGCGACCTCGTGGTCAACCTCGATACCAAGACGGTGGAAGTCGGCGGCCAGCGCGTGCACCTCACCGGCAAGGAATACCAGATGCTGGAGCTGCTCTCGCTCCGCAAGGGCACCACGCTGACCAAGGAGATGTTCCTCAACCATCTCTATGGCGGCATGGACGAGCCGGAGCTGAAGATCATCGACGTCTTCATCTGCAAGCTGCGCAAGAAGCTGGCGAATGCCTCCGAAGGCCGCAACTTCATCGAAACCGTGTGGGGCCGCGGCTACGTGCTGCGCGAGCCGCACGAGGAAGAAGTCCGCATCCCCGCCTGATCGTTTCCAAGGAGAGCTTCGTCAGGCTCTCGCCTCCGCAACTGGACCCCGCCGCAAATGGACCCCGCCGCAAATGGCGGGGTTTTTGTTTGCGGGTAGAAGCGCAATCGGTCGCTGCGGTCATTCAGGTCTTGACGCCATAAGGCAACGGCGAGGTAATATCGGCCGCCTGGTTTCACCGCACCGGATGATCAATCCCGGCGCGCGCTGGGAGGTATCGTCATGATCGGTAGGCACAACAGAGGCTGGTCTCGCGCGGCCGCGTTGGCGGGATTTGCAGCACTCCCCTTGATCGCTTTTGCACCGCAGGTCAGGGGCCAGTCCAGTGGCGCGGCGCCGCAATACACCGCCGACGGCCAGTTAAAGCTGCCGGTCGGCTTCGAGACCTGGGTGTTCGTCGGCTCCAACCTCGGCCTCGCCTACAAGGAAGAGCTTCCGGCCAACACCAAACTGGAGGCCGCCCGCGTCAACCAGCAGCAATTCCACAACATCTACATCAATCCCGAAGCTTACGCGTATTTTCTCGCCAACAAGGAATTTCCGGACAAGACCGTGCTGGTGATGGACGTCTTCGCCGCGCCCGACCGCGAGCCAAAGGACGTGCTGACGGCCGGCTTCTACAACGGCAAGCAGACCGGCCTGCAGGTGGCGGTCAAGAACCTCCACCGTCCCGACGGCAAGACCACGCCGTGGGCCTATTACACGCTGATGAATCCGTTCGACCCCACGCCGGTGATGGCGCCGTCGGCGCCTGCTCACGACGACAGCGAGTGTTACGACTGCCACAAGGCCCACGCCGGCAAGGACAATGTCTGGGTGCAGTTCTATCCCACCCTGCGCAAGCTCATCCAATAACAGGCCGTTATTCCATCCGCCGTACAGCCACTTTGGACAGCCACCTCACGCGGGCTGGTGCGGACGATCGACGACTGCTACCGCAAGACAGAGACCCGTCGGCGGAGGTGCAAACAGTATGAAAAAAGCTGCGATGACCAAGGACGAATCCCCTTCCCGGCTGATCGACGCTAGGATCAAGGAACTGAACGACTGGAGGGGCAAGACGCTCTCTCACGTCCGTGCACTCATCAAGCAGGCCGATCCCGAGGTGGTGGAGGAGTGGAAGTGGCGAGGCGTTCCGGTCTGGTCGCACAATGGCATCATCTGCACCGGCGAGACCTACAAGAGCGTCGTGAAGCTGACCTTCGCCAAGGGCGCCTCGCTCGAGGACCCTTCGGCACTGTTCAACTCCAGCCTTGAAGGCAACGTCAGGCGCGCGATCGATCTCCATGAGGGCGATGAAATAGATCAGGATGCCTTCAAAACACTGATACGGGCGGCGGCGACTCTGAACAGCTCGTCGGCGCGCGGAAAAAAACGTTGAACCGGGGCTTTATTCGTCAGGCGTTGGCCTTGCCGAATTTCGCAGGGTCATATCCGGTGCTCGGAAGCTGGCCGGTCGATCCCGTGCCATGCGGATTGTCAATCCGCGAGGACGAGAACCGGGTCACAGGCAATACATCGCGGTTTCTGCCGCACGCGATCTTGTAAGTTTATCATTTCCATCATGGCGGGCTTTTCCCGGCCACGACGATTAAACTCTCAATGTCGTCCCCGCGCAGGCGGGGACCCATACACTCCGACCTCTCGGTTCAGCAATGATGTGCATCCGGGATACATCTCGCAACACATCTGCATCGGTGGCTATGGGTCCCCGCCTGCGCGGGGACGACGAAAGTGCTTTTGGCGCGGGCGATGTGAACTCACCCCGCCGCCGCGCCAACAACTTTCAAACCCGGCACTCGCAGGGCGCGGTTGCTGCCGCATGCGGTTTTGTAAGGTTATCATTTCCATCATGGCGGGCTTTTCCCGGCTACGACGATTAAACTCTCTATGTCGTCCCCGCGCAGGTGGGGACCCATACACTCCGACCTCTCGGTTCAGCGATGACGTGCATCCGGGATACATCTCGCAACACATCTGTATCGGTGGCTATGGGTCCTCGGCTGCGCGGGGACGACGAAAGTGCTTTTGGCGCGGGCGATGTGAACTCACCCCGCCGCGGCGGCCACGATCTTGAGTGTCGCACTCGAAGGGCGCGTCCCCCGCACCGGATTGAGACGGTAAAGCCCGCGCCGCTCCGGATAAGGCTTGAACGCATCCGTCATGCCGACCACGGATTCGGCGGCACCCAGCGCAAGCACGCCGTCGGCTTCCAGCGATTTTGCCAAGCGGTTGAATATGCCGATCTTGGTGTCCTGGTCGAAGTAGATCAGCACGTTGCGGCAAAAAATCACGTCGAAACTGCCGAGGTGCGAAAAATCCTGCATCAAATTGAGTTGCCGGTGTTGGACCATGGCGCGGATGTCGGCATTGATCTGCCACAACTCGCCAACCTGCCGGAAATGCTTGACCAGCAACTGGATCGGCAAGCCCCGCTGGACTTCAAACTGGCTGAAAATGCCGGCGCGGGCCTTTTCCAGCACGCCGAGCGACAGATCGGTGGCGACGATCTCGACACGCCATCCGGCGAGCGCTGGGGCGAACTCCTTCAGGCACATCGCGATCGAATAAGGCTCCTGCCCGGTCGAGGACGCCGCGCACCAGATGCGCAGCGCCCGGCGTTGTCCGCGCGCCTGCAACAACTCGGGAATCACCGTCTGCCGCAGATGGTCGAACGGAATCTTGTCGCGAAAGAAAAACGTCTCATTGGTGGTCATTGCTTCGACGACATCGACGGTCAACGCGTCGAACCCGGATTTTATCTTCTGGACCAGTTCGCCGATCCCGGTGAGGCCGGCCTTGCGCGCCAGCGGAATGAGCCTGCTCTCCACCAGGTATTGCTTGTCGGCGGACAGGTCGAGGCCGGAACGCTCTCGCAGCAGCTTGCGCAGGTATTCGTATTCCATTGGCGTCACGACCGCACTCCCGCAAACAACTGAACCAATTTCGGTGCGATCTGACCGAGCGGCAAAACCGCCGCGCAAATTCCGGCATGCGTTGCAGCACCCGGCATTCCCCACACGATGCTGGTGGCTTCGTCCTGGGCGATGACGCTGCCGCCGGCGGCGACGATTTCCTTGCCGCCGCGCATGCCGTCCGAACCCATCCCGGTCAGCAGCACCGCCAGAATCCCGTTCGGCCAGACATCGATCGCAGACGTGAACAACGGATCGACGGCGGGCTTGCAGAAATTCACCGGGGGCCCGTCGTCCAGTGCGATCGCCGCATTGGCGCCTTGCCGGACCACGCGCATGTGACGGCCGCCCGGCGCCAGATAGATCTTGCCCGGCCTTACAATCTCGCCGTCGATGCCTTCCTGCGCGGGCCGATGGCTGGCGCGGGCCAGATGTTCGGCGAGAATCGTGGTGAAGGTGGGCGGCATGTGCTGCGTGATCAGCACCGGAAAGCGGTCGATGACCGGGCCGATCCCGCTTACCAGCGCCATCAGGGCCTGTGGACCGCCGGTCGATGCGCCGATCAGCAGCACGCGCGGCGGATGCGTCGAGAAGGCGCGCCGCAGCAATTGTGGATGCGCCACAGGCGCCAGCGCCGACCGTACTCCGGATACCGGTGCGCGGCCCGGCATCGGTGACAGCGGCGGACTTGGCAACACCGGCACCGGGCGGCGAACCTTGGCGCCGAGGTGTCGAATCTTCTGGATCAGATCGTGGCGGAAGGTTTCCGCGGCGGCGGGCTCGCGGGTGCTTTCGGGTTTTGGAATGTAGTCCGACGCGCCGAGCGACAGCGCCTTGAAGCTGATCTCCGCGTTACGGCGGGTCAACGTCGAGGCCATGATGACGACGAGGTTTCGCTTTTTTGCCAGCAGTTGGGGCAACGCGGCAATGCCGTCGAGATCCGGCATTTCGATATCGAGCACGGCAACGTCGGGATTGACGCGCTGCACTTGATTGACGGCGTCGAGGCCGGTGCGCAGCGAGGCCGCGACGATCATATCCGGCTCGGCCTCGATCCAGCGTCCGATCAATCCGCGAATGACCACCGAATCGTCGACCACCATGACCCGCAGCGGCTCATGTCGCGCCGAATCGCGGGTCGGGGAACTTGCCAACGCAACGCTCATTACTCACCAGACGCAACTTCAAGCAACAAAACCGGGAGAACGCGTCATTGCGAGGAGCGAAGCGACGAAGCAATCCAGTCTTTGCCCAGGGCTCTGGATTGCTTCGCTGAGCTTGTCATCGGGCCGGCGAAGCCGGACCCGTTGGCTCGCAATGACGGTCAAACAGCGCACGAAACGCTAGACCAGGCCTACTTCATGAAACTTTGCCGTGACGATATCCTTGTCGAACGGTTTCATGATGTATTCGTTGGCGCCGGCGTGAAGCGCGCGCGCGATGTGGGCGACGTCGTTCTCGGTGGTGCAGAACACCACCTTGGGCTGGTCGCCGCCGGGCATGCGGCGCAGGTTGCGAAGGAATTCGTAACCGTCCATCACCGGCATATTCCAGTCGAGCAGGATGGCGTCGGGCAGCCCGCGCTTGCAGACTTCCAGCGCCTTCTCGCCGTCCTCGGCTTCGACGATCTGGAAATCGAGCCCTTCCAGGATGCGCCTTGCGACTTTTCGAATGACGCTTGAGTCATCGACCACCAGACATGTCTTCATTTTAAGCCTCTGTTCTCTCTTCGAATCCCGAACCAGCATTTCCATCGTGACTGCATCGTGCCGTTGCCGGTCTCAGGCCGCCAACAGATCGGGCCCGATCTCAAGCACACGATCGACGTCCAGTACCACCATCAATTGCCCGTCAAGCCGGTGAATGCCCGAAGCCATCCTCGCCATGCACGGGTCGAGGTTGACCGGGTTCACTTCGCGACTGTCGTCCGCAAGCTTTAAGACTTCGCCAACCGAATCGATCAGAAGCCCATAAATTCGCCGCGCAGGTCGACACCGATCGCCATCGGCGGACGCCCGGCGTCGCTTTTCGGCAGGCCGAGCCGGGAACGCATGTCGACCGCGGTGACGATGCGGCCGCGCAGATTGAGAACGCCGGCGACATCGCCGGACGCCAGCGGCACCCGGGTAAGGCGCTCCGGAATGAACACGTCCTGTACGCGCGAAATCGGCAGGCCGAACAATTGCCCGCCGATCACGGCCGTGACGTATTCGGTAATGGTGTCTTCGGGCATTTGCACCACGTTGCTCACGCTCATCTTCCTCATGCCGCCCGGTTCATTTCGGCGGTCTGTTCCTTTAGCGCGGCAATCAGGCCCGGGCGATCGAACTTCGCCACATAGTCGTGGAAACCGGCCTGTCGGCCGCGTTCGATCGCGGCCGCAGAAATCATCGAGGACAATGCGATGATCGGCATCGCGCCCAACCGGTGGTCGGCGCGGATGGTTTCGGCGAACTCGAAGCCGTTCATGTCGGGCATTTCGATGTCGGTCAGGATGGCATCGAACTGCTGCCCGGAACGCAGCACGATGAGGCCCTCCTCCGCGTTGTTGGCGACCCGCACCCGGTAGCCTGCCGCCTTCAGCACCGGCGCCAGCATGTTGCGGAAGAACGCGGAGTCATCGACCAACAGAACCGATTGCGCCGCGGCCGAGGGCCGCATCTCCTTGCGGCTGAACCAGTCGGCGAATGCTTGTGGCAGGAAATGCCCGACGTCGATCACTTCCGTGGCCTGCCCCTTGATCACCGCGGATCCGAGAATGCCGTCATGGGTGCTGGCGACCTCGATGTTCAGCCGCTCCTCGACGATATCGATGATCTCGTCGACCACGAGGCCCATGGCCCGGCCGTCGTCCGAGAATACCAGGATCGGTTGCGCCCCTTCGGCGGCGATGCTGACGCCGTCCATCTGCACCAGCGGCATCAACTGGTCACGGTATTGCACCATGTGGCGGCCGTTCGACCGCTCGATCTTGTCGATCGCGATCTCTTCCAGCCGCGTGATGAGCGCCAGCGGCACCGCCTTCGGCTGCGCCGAGCCGGCGCGAAACACCAGCAGCGAGGTCAGCTGTTCGGCGGCGTTCGCCCGCATCGCCGCGTTCTCATCGGCGATTTCGAGCTGCGCCGCGCCGGTGGTGCCCAGCGCCTTGGCGATGCCGTTGGGATCGACGATCATGATCACGGCGCCGTCGCCGAGAATGGTATTGCCGGAAAACATCTCGATGTGACGCAGCTTGGTCGACATCGGCTTGACCACGATTTCCTCGGTGTGGAACACACCGTCGACCACGATGCCGAAAGTCTGGCTGCCGACCTGGATCACCACGATGAATCCGTTTTCCGGATCGCTTTCGGTGCCGTCGTCGATCTTGAGCAGCTTCTTCAAATGCAGCAGCGGCAGCAGCTTGTTGCGCAACCGAAGCACCGGCGTGTCCTTGATACGCTCGATCCGATGTTCCGAATTGGCGCGCGCCCGTACCAGCTCGACCACGGCAAGCTGCGGAATCGCAAAACGGTCGCCGGCGGCTTCCACGATCAGCGCGGAAATGATGGCGAGCGTCAGCGGAATCTTCACGGTGACGCTGGAGCCTTCGCCGGCCACCGACTTCACGTCGATGGTGCCGCCGATCTGATCGATGTTGGTGCGCACCACGTCCATGCCGACGCCGCGCCCGGACACGCTGGTCACCGCCGCAGCGGTGGAGAAGCCCGGCGCGAAGATGAATTTGTGGATCTGCGCTTCGGTCATCTTCTCCAGATCGGTCTCGGTGACGAGGCCGTTCGCCACCGCCTTGGCCTTGATGCGCTCGGTGTTCAGTCCGCGGCCGTTGTCGGCGATGCAGATGATGATGTGGCCGCCTTCGTGATAGGCGGAGAGACGGATGGTACCCTGCTCCGGCTTGCCGGCTGCGGCGCGCTCGGCGGGCGTCTCCAGGCCGTGGTCGGCCGAGTTGCGCACCATGTGGGTCAGCGGATCCTTGATCAGGTCGAGCACTTGCCGGTCGAGTTCGGTGTCGGCGCCGTGCATCTCGAGTTCGATCTGCTTGCCGAGTTCGCCGGAGAGGTCGCGCACGATGCGCGGCAGCTTCTGCCAGGCATTGCCGATCGGCTGCATCCGCGTCTTCATGACGCCTTCCTGCAACTCGGCGGTGACGTTGGAGAGCCGCTGCAGCGGCACCTTGAACTCGGTGTCCTCGTGGCGGCGCGAGATCTCGAGCAGCTGATTGCGCGTCAGCACCAGCTCCGACACCATGGTCATCAGATGCTCGAGCGTGTCGACGTTGACGCGGATCGACTGGTTGGCGACGCGGTCGCTCTCCGCGGTCTCGGGCTCGGCAAAGGCTTTTTTCACGGCCGGCTTCGCGGCGGCCTTTGGCGCCGCGGTTTGCTTCACGACCGGCGCGACCTCGCTCGCGGTTTCGCGAAACGCCCGCTCCAGCTCGTCGAGCGAGACTTCGCCGGGGCGCAGCGGCCGCTCCAGCACCTGAAACGTCAGCGTGCCCTGCTCGACCCGCGGCTCGGCAGACGCGATCGGCGAAGCCGCCGACGCTTGCATCGCCGCCATGCCGCGTTCGACCATCGCATGCAGCGCGTCGATCAGGTCGGCGTCGCCGCCCTCGGGTTCTGTCTGCGTCGATTCAAGCCCGGCCAGGATTTCCTTGATGCGGTCGATCGAGTTCAGGATCAGCGTCACCGCCTCTGCCGTCACCGGCATGCCGTCGCGGAATTTGCCCATCAGCGTCTCGGCGGCATGCGCCAGCGCCTCCAGCCGCGGCAGGCCAAGAAAGCCACAGGTTCCCTTGATGGTGTGAACCAGCCGAAAGATGTTATCCAGGATCTTCGCGTTGTTTGGATCCTGCTCGAACCGCACCAGCTGGTTGTCGACGGTGTCGAGCGACTCGTTGGTCTCCGTCAGGAACTCGCGCAGCAGATCATCCATCGACACAAGCCTAGAACAACACCGCGCGCGAGGTCGCACGCAGTCTTACGAGCCGGGCCAGTGTCGCCGCAAAGCGTTTAAGTTTGGTTGAGCGGAGGGAAATGAATGCGGTTAGGGAAGGGATAATGGCGGGGCGGTAAGGAGTGGTTAACCATATCGGTCAAGCGCCCCCTGCCGACCGCATCCCGTTCCAGGTCGAAACGCGCCATTGCGAAGAGCGGCGCGACGAAGCAATCCAGTTTGCCTTGCGGTTCTGGACTGCTTCGTTTCACTCGCAATGACGACTCAATGATAAGGCGTCACGATCCAGTTCTCGCTAGTTCTCGCTGCAGACCTTCATCGTCTTCATGCCGGTTTCGGCTTCGGTCCTGGTCTTGAACGTCCCGTTGTCGACCACGGTCGTGGTCGTAGTGGTCGGCCTCTTGTCGACGATGGTGCATTTTTTCGTCGTCGCATCGCGTACCACGTAATATTCGGAGACGGTCGCCTGCGCAAAGGCCGAGGTAACCGCAAACGCAGCAACAGCAGTCGAAATAAGAATCTTCTTCATGTTGTCCTCCACAAGTAAGGGACGAGAAAAACCAGCCGCGTTGCCAAAAGTTCCCGGTTTCTTACATTCATATTGATGAACGGAGCGGCTCGTCCGACTCCTGCAATGGCGGCATTTCCAGCAGCAAAGCCGACCGGCCCCGCGCGAAGCTTCATCGGCCGAACCGGGAAAAACAGGAAACTTTCGGGTCTTGCTTGTGTTGTTCCCGCCAAGCCCCTGCCTGGAGCCTTAAAGCATGGTCGATGAAGCGCCGCTAACGACAGTCTTGGCCACGACCTGGACGGTCTACCTTGCGACGCACCGTGACGTCGACGCGGCGGACAGCCGGAGATGCCTGCTGGAGCGTTATCTGCAACAAAAGTGGGAGCGCGGCCAGGGCAATGCGGGAGAACTGGTCTGCTCCGGCCTCGCTTATCTCGACAGAACCATCCAGGACGAATGGTGAGACATGCCGGTCATCGCGTTCCGAATGCGCTGAAGCAAGCAGGCGCGACGATAACCGCGATAAAAGCCCGGTCATCGCGCAAACTGAATCTCTCATCAGCACGAGCTTCGGAACATATTCTATGCCGAAGGGTTACGAACGTTCCAGAAACCTTCGGAGGAACCGATGAAACGCTCACTTCTTCTCATATGTGCCGGCCTGATGGTGGCGACCGCCGCCTCGGCGCAGACTCAGCCCGCCCAGTCGGGGCCGAACAACAACGCCGTGAACAGCTCCGGGCAGAATAATTCCAACGCACCGGTCGCCGGCCGCAACAGCTTCACCGAGAGCCAGGCCAAATCGAAAATCGAGGAGGCCGGGTACACCAAGGTCACCGACCTGAAGAAAGATGACAACGGCGTCTGGCGCGGCAAGGCCACCAAGGGTGGCGCGGCCACGGCCGTCAGCGTCGATTTCCAAGGCAACGTGAACCCCAAGTAAGGATACTGAGATGACCGTTACAATTTCTCGTCTGTACGATACCTACGCGGACGCCCAGCAGGCCGTGCGCGGGCTCGAAGCTGCGGGCGTTCCGCATTCCGATATCAGCATCGTCGCCAACAATTCAGACAATTGGTACAGCGCCGACAATAAGGTCGATCGCGATCGCGACGGCGTCGACGATCGCGCCGAGAGCGCTGGAAAAGGTGCCGGGATCGGCGCGGGGATCGGCGGCACCGCCGGTCTGCTGGCCGGCCTCGGATTGCTCGCCATTCCCGGGCTGGGGCCCGTGGTGGCTGCGGGCTGGCTGGCCGCAACGGCGGTCGGCGCTGCGGCCGGCGCGGCGACGGGCGGCATCGTCGGCGCCCTGACGGAAGCCGGCATCTCCCAGGAAGACGCGCATGTCTATGCCGAAGGCGTTCGCCGCGGCGGCACCTTGGTCTCGGCGCGCGTGCCCGACGCTGATCGTGCCCGGCTCGACGCCGTGCTCGACAGGTCTGCCGTCAACCTGCGGGACCGTAGCGCGGCCTGGCAGAAGGCTGGCTGGAAGACCTTCGATCCCGCAAGCAAGCCCTACGGCGCCGACGAGGTCCGAAAGGAGCGCCAGCTCTACGCCGGCGGCATGCGCTAAATCGACACGGCCTAAATCGATGGGATGACGGCCCGCCGGAAGGCGGGCCGTCATTCGTGCGGCGGTGGCTTAAGGCATTGCGGGGGTCGGTCGCGCGGGACCCAGCCGCGCAGGAAGCGCACGCCGCGAAAAAGAACACCGATAGAACACTGCCGCTATTTCATTCAACAGATCTGCCATCAAGGTTTTCGATTTGCCTCGCTAGTCCCTTACCCGAAGGTTCAGTGATTCAGCCCCAGGTGTCTCCTAAATTGGGTTTGGCATTCACGACGCGATGTGCCAAATCGCAACCAGTTGCAAATTGCAATTGGATGGAGGCAAGATGTCGAAGGTATGCGTGTCAGGGTTCTCCCTTTCGCTCGATGGCTTCGGGGCCGGACCCGAGCAAAGCCTGAACGACCCCCTGGGCAAGCGCGGTCCGGAACTGTTCGCGTGGTTTTTCCCGACCCGGACGTTCCAGGCGATGCTCGGCAAGGAGGGCGGATCGGAAGGCATCGACGAGAAATACGCATCTGCCGGGAATAGCGGTTTCGGCGCTTTCATTCTCGGCCGCAACATGTTCGGCCCTGTTCGCGGCAACTGGCCGGACGAAAACTGGAAAGGCTGGTGGGGCGACACGCCGCCCTATCATGCGCCGACCTTCATCCTGACGCACTATCCCCGCGCGCCGATCGTGATGGAAGGCGGCACGACCTTCCATTTCGTCACCGGCGGGATCGAGCAGGCGCTGATGCGGGCAAGGGCCGCCGCCGGGGCAAAGAACGTCAAGATCGGCGGCGGCGTCAGCACGGTGCGCCAATATCTTCAGGCGGGCCTGGTCGACGAGATCCACTTTGCCGTTGCGCCGGTCGTGCTCGGCAGCGGCGAAGCCATGTTTGCCGGGATCGACCTGCCTTCGCTCGGCTTCCGGGTTGCCGCCCATGAGGCGACGGAGAAAGCCACCCACATCGTCTTGAGGAAATGAGATGCGCACGATGCGCCCGGATCCAACCGTCTCGTCATACGCGGGCGCGCCCCCGGCATCGCCCGGTCATTCCGGGATGCGCTTTGGGAGCAGACCCGGAATCCAGCACGCTTCTGGATTCCGGGTCGCGCAAAAGGCGCGCCCCGGAATGACGGTTCAGGATGAACATGCTGGGCATACCGCGTCGGAACAGAACCGCCGCGAAAATTTAATCTTTCCCTCCCTTGACAAATATTCCTACAACCTTACATTGTGTCCTATCCCGTCCCAATCGAGGGGCGTTGCCGGGACGCTTGTAGCGCGGGGCGGGATGCGGCGCCTGCGGGCGCGGGGGTCGTGCCCCGCGCACCCGGGGGGCCTTGGGTAGCCGTCCGGGCTCACTACGGGGCTCTGCCTTCAATGGCTGGACGGGAGCGGGTGAAGGGCGGGGAAACCTGCCTGGATCAGCGAGCTAGTCTGGCGCCTGCTGCCGGAAGCGCGGCCCCAGGGTCGAAGAAGTCGCCGCGGCGGGACGCCGGAAGGCGTTGCCGTGTGCCTCTGTTTCCCGGCGATCCGGGAAACATGCCGCGGCCGTTACCAAGTGCGCCTTTCGGCGTGCCGCCTCCCTCTCTTATTGGAGAGAGCGAGGTCCCCTGAACCCACCATTCACGTGAAGGTATTTGCGGGCAGCGATGACGCTCGCCCCCAGCAAGGAGCATCCCATGAAAGCGAAACCCGAACCGCAATCCCCGGTCGACCCCGAGCGCTTCCGCAAGGACATCGAGCTCAAGCTCAGTCGGTTGCTGGCGGAAACCATCGATGGCTGGCGGACCTGTCCGAACCCGCACTGCCGTCGCGCCCAACGCTGCGCCAGCCAGGATTATGAATGCATCGCCCTATGGCGGGAGTCGCTGCCGCCGCTGTCGCCGGAAGAGGCCGAGGCGCGCAAGGATGACTACAGGATCGCGTTCGCCGTACGCAACCGCCTCGGCGGGGACAGCGTCTCCGTGGGACAGCTCGCAAAGGCGATCGACAAGGAGAAGGCGGCACGGCGCGCGGCAATGCGGCCGTTGGAAGGCAGCAGGCCGCCGGTCGCCGAGAAAACGGCGCTTGCGCCGGAGGCGCAGGCGCGGATCGACCGGGCCTCGCATGATGACGTGACGTCACCGCCGGCGGAACAGGACAGAGCGCGCGAGCGGCGTCCGCGGATTACGCAGCTGTGAAAGCGATGCGCGCAATAACGGTTCCGTGTCCCGGACGCGGTGCAGCGTCACTTGCGATGCACCGCAGATCTGGGCTCGCATCGCGCACCGGTTTCGCGACGGCCCCGGCTATGCAGCGCCGCTTCGCAAGTGCTCCGCGCTGCGCTGCGTCCGGGGCACAAGCGCAACAAAAAAGCCGGCGTGGCTGGAGCCGAATGACGGAGGCCATGGGTCTCCGCCTTCGCGGAGACGACGGCGGAGAAAGACGGCGGGCGCCCGCGGCTTACGCAGTTGTGGAGAGCGTCATTGCCAGCGAAGCGAAGCAATCCAGTTTTTGGCGTCAAAGCTTTGGATTGCTTCGTCGCTGCGCTCCTCGCAATGACGGAGGGATTACGACGCCGTCACCACCACCGCGTCGCCTTCCGGCGCGAGGGTGACGGTCAATCCGCAGGCCTGCGCCAAGAGCCGCGTATAATAGGGCTGCACGGCATGCGCATCGACCGACCCGGTTGGACCCCCGCTCAGCATGTCGGCGATGGCCTGCGGCATGCGGACGTTGAGCCCGGTCGCGGCGACGCGAAAGCCGCCCGAATCGCCCTCGCCGACCGGATCGACCGTCAATACGCCGCCGCGCGGGATGGTCTGCTGCGCGATAACCATCATGTTCAGCAGCAGTTTGACCTTGTTCTTCGGCAGCAGCACGCGCGGCAGGTTCCAGGCGATCTTGGTCCTGTCGTCTTCCAGGTGGCCGCGCGCCATGGTCTGCGCGTCGCCGACGTCGATCTGCGCGCCGGCCGAACCCGCGGCGCCGAATGCCAGCCGGCAGAACTGCAACCGAGCCGACGCCGTCTTCGAGCTCTTGCGGATCAGATCGAGCGCGAATTCGCGGTCCTCCGGTTTGGGATTGTCATCGAGGACCTCAAGCCCGTTAACGATCGCGCCTACCGGACTAATGAGATCGTGGCAGACCCGCGAACACAGCAACGCCGCGAGTTCGAGGATATCGGGAGCAAGGCCGGGAGACGAAGGGCCGGACATCGAATCTGTTCCTGGAAGGCCGCGGGGACACGGCGAATCATGCATGCTTCCGTGCTTGATACACTGCGGGCGCTTGCGCCGCCATCGCCGGGCGGGCGCGTTGCACCGTCTCCCTCGCCCCGCTTGCGGGGCCAGGGCCGGACGAGGCGAAAAGGGCTATGGCGCCAGGGTTTCCTGCAAGGCAGGCCAGCGCTGCCTCGCCTCGCGCAGGATGTAGGCGGGATCGGTGGCGAAGGCATTACGGCTTTCTTCCCGGCCGAACAGATAGAGCCGCTGGCCGGTTACCAGCCAGAAGCGCGGATTGCCGGCAAAGGCGACGCCGCGCGCCACGTCAGTGGGGTCGTAACCGCCAAATTGCGGTCCATAGATTTCCGGATGGCGCATGAAAGACGCCATGTTTCCCTCATTGCGAAACCGCCAGATCGCACCGGCTTCGGAAACCTCGAAGCCCGATTGGCCGACCACGGCGCGCGCGTCGGTGAAATAAGCGACGGGATCGAAGCCGCCGATCGCAAGGCCGGTGTGACGGTCGGCGACCAGCCGCTCGGTGGTCGCGGCTTGCGCCGCCAGAACGAAGCCTGCCGCGATGCCGGAAAGCAGCGCAATAAAGGCCAATCCCCGGCGCCGCCGGTTTCTTTCCTGCCGCTGTGCCGTCATAGTTGAACCCGATAACATCCGAGTCGAGGGGACATGGACGCTATCCGGGACCGGTCATTATCCGGTTAAGGCGGCGGCCAAGATTTTATACCAGGGGTAGTTTCATGACTTTCGCTTCACGCCTTGCCGCGGCGACGCTCGCCGCGATGCTGTGCTGGCCGGTCCCGACATCCGCTCAACAGGCGGCTCCGGCTCCGCAGCGCGCGGAACCTGGTCCCAACACCTACGGGCCGGATGAATTGATGGGTGCCGGACACAAATTCTTCGGCAATGTGTCGCGCGGTCTCGCGTCGGTGATCGAGCGCGCGGTCAGCCAATGGGGCCTGCCGAACGGTTACGTCCTGGGCGAGGAAGGCAGCGGCGCTTTTGTAGCGGGCCTGCGTTACGGCGAAGGCACGCTCTACACCAAGAATGCCGGCGATTTGCGGGTTTACTGGCAGGGACCGTCGGTTGGTTTCGACTGGGGCGGCGACGGCGCGCGCACCATGACGCTGGTCTACAATTTGCCATCGACCAGCGCGATCTACCAGCGCTTCGCCGGCATCAACGGTTCCGCCTACATTGTTGGTGGTTTCGGAATGACCGCGCTGACAGCGAACAATATCGTGCTGGTGCCGATCCGCTCCGGCCTCGGCCTGAGGCTGGGCGCCAATATCGGCTATTTGAAATACACGCCGAACGCGACCTGGAACCCGTTCTGATCGCTCTCGTGTCCCGGACGCGATGCGGCATTCTAAAGGCGATGCGAAGCATCGCCGATCATGCCGCTTCGCAGACCGCACAGAGCACCGGAGTTGGTAACGGCCCGGGCTCTGCAGCGCACCGCTCCGCAAGTGCTGCGCGCTGCGCTGCGTCCGGAGCCCGGACGGCCCCGGCGCCCGTCCGTGGTTAACGGATTCACGTTAACGCGGCATTGGGCTGGCCTTGTCCCTGCGCGTTATGGCATTGGTAACCACGACATTTGTGTGCGGGAGTATTCGTTATGATCGAGCCGATCATGTATCTGGCGATCGGTTTTCTGGTGTCGATGCTGTTCGGGTTGATGATCGTGCCGCTGGTGCATAACCGCGCGGTGCGGTTGACGACCAAACGGCTGGAAGCGGCGACGCCGCTGTCGATGGCCGAGATTCAGGCCAACAAGGATCAACTGCGCGCGGAATTCGCGATGTCGGCGCGACGACTGGAGATGAGCGTCGACCAGCTCAAGAACAAGACCACCAGCCAGCTCGCCGAACTCGGCAAGAAATCCGACGCCATCAACCGCATGAAGATCGAGCTCGGCGAAAAGAGCGCGACGATTTTTTCGCTGGAGGCACGCGAGAAAGCGATCAAGGACCAGTTGCGGGCAACGGAAGAGGAGTTTGCCGCCAAGACGCAAATGCTCCGCTCCGCCGAAACGGCGTTGATCGACAAGCAGGCGGAACTGGCGAAGCTTAACACCGATTTGTCCGACAAATCGATGATGGCGGAAAGCCGCCAGGTCGAACTGGTCGCGGTGCGCGCGCAGATCGACGCGCTGCAGGGTCGCGTCGGCGACGCGGAAAAGGAATTTGCTGAAACGCAAGCACGACTAGAGCAGCAGCGCGGCCAGTCCGACGCCGCATCGCATGAGCTTTCCGAGGCGCGCGAGCGCGTCGAGAATCTGAGCCATCGCGTCACCGATCTCGACCGCCAGCTGATGCTGCAGGTCAAGGAAGCCGAGATGCTCAATGGCCGCATCACCGACCTGGAAAACCGTCTCGCAGCGCAGGGCAAGCAGCTCGCCGAGCGCGAATATGAAAACAAGCAGTTGCGCGAGGCCGAGAAGGAGTTGCGCGACGAGATCGCGGCATTGAACAGCGGCAAGGCGTCGCCGGCGCTGGAAAAACTGCGCAGCGAGAAGGCCGCGCTCGAAGAGCAGCTTGGCATCGCCCGCGACGCACGCACGAAGGCGCAGCATGACCTCAATGCCATGCGGCAGCAGGCCGAAAGCTCGTGGGCTACCGAGCGCATGGAGAACGCGCTGTTGCGCGAGCGCATCAACGACATCGCCGCCGAAGTCGCAAAACTGGCGATGACGCTGGAGGGGCCAAATTCGGCGATCGACGCCATTCTCGCAGCGGATCCGGTGGCGCCGCCGGTCGTACTGAAACCGGCCGATACCATGCCTGCCGACAACACCGCTACCGACAACGTCGTGCCGATGGGCGGCACGCTGGCCGATCGTATCCGGGCGTTGCAGTCCCATGCCTCCCGGGCGCGGCAACAGGGAGCGTGATCGACGGAAAGATCGCGTTGCCGTTGCTGCGGCGTGCTTGACAGGTCCGCCCCACATTCCGTAAATCGCGGCGCGATGGCGGGCTTGGCCGGCTGCTGCCGGTTTCCTTTGATTTGCAGGACAATTCCCGGACGCATAGCTCAGCGGGAGAGCGTTCCCTTCACACGGGAGAGGTCCAAGGTTCGATCCCTTGTGCGTCCACCAGCAACGTCAAATACGAAAATGCCAAAGCACCAGTATCGTCGTAAGCATCATCGCGCAGCTCACGGCCCAGCCGGCGAAGTATTCGACATCGTGATCCACCGCGCCTTGGATCGCGTCGGCCCTGCCGACCGCGGTTCGCCAATGGTGTGACATGGCAGCCTCCTGAACATTTCATGAGACAACTCCAGCGGCCATGGCGGGTTCCATGCCGCGGCGGTTGACAGCCAAATCGTTTACGCCGGAGCGCCGGTCACCACGATGAAATCAATGGGGCCGCCCGGTTTTGCATCATCGAAGACGCCGATCGTCAGACGCCCCGTTCGCCAAGCCAGCGTATCGAGATTGGTGCGGCCGTCGTACAGCTCCGGCCCGTCGGCGAACGAGTTATGACCGTGTACAACGTGGCGATCGCCCAGACCGGCGTTGAAACCTTTCGGATATCTTTTCCACAGCAGCGTGCGTTCCGTCTGCGCTTCGAGCGGCACTTCGGGATCGACACCGGCGTGAACGAATATGCGGAACGGATCGACGTGCATCAGCGGCAGACCGTCGAGCCACGCAACGTCGTTCTCCGGTATGGCCAGTGCGTCGCCGCCGTAGGACCGCAATGTGGCGTCGCCACCTCGCTCGATCCAGCCGGGCATTTTCGATGGGTCGCGTAGCGCGTGGACCATCATCGCGTCATGATTGCCCTTGAGCGGAAAGAAACCCCACCCGTCGAATACGCCAGACCGCATTCGTTCGACGACGTGCTTGCTGTCCGGTCCTTTGTCGACGTAGTCGCCAAGCGCGACAATGGTTCCAATCTTGCCGGCTGCATGACTGGCGATCTTCACGAATGCGGCGTCCAGCAGATCGAACCTGCCGTGAATATCCGGTATGGCGTAGGTCAGGCCCATGCCGCGCTAATCACCACGCGAAACCGGCCCGCTGCCGGCCCAAGCCGAAAACGCATCCAGAATGTCGTCCATGACTTCTCCATCATTGCGTCCCGAGCGTGCCAGCACGTCAAAGGAATGGTCGGCCTCCCGCACCACATGCAGCGCCGCCAGGCTTCCCAGGCCTTTCACGATGGGCTTGAGCAGGTTTAAGTCCGCGAGACTGTCGCGCGTGCCTTGCAAAAACAGCATCGGGACTTGGATATCGGCGAGGTGCGCAGCCCGGGCCGTGGACGGCTTGCCGGTCGGATGCAACGGAAATCCCAGGAAGGCCAGTCCGCGGACGCCAGCCAGCGGCGCAATTGCCTGCGCCTGGGAGGTCATGCGGCCGCCGAATGATTTTCCGCCCGCGATCAGCGGCAGCCCGGAACAGCACCGCGCAGCTTCGGCCACTGCTGCCCGCACCGCCAAATGCGCGACCGCCGGCGCATCGGGCCGCCTGCTGCCTTTCTCCATGTAAGGAAACTGATAGCGCAGCGTCGCGACACCGCGTTCGCAAAGACCCGCTGCCACCGCTTCCATGAATTGGTCGTTCATCCCGGCGCCAGCGCCGTGGGCGAACGCAAAACAGGCACGTGCGTTATCGGGCCGCAACAGCAGCGCCGACACCGAGGCTCCGTTTCCAAGATCAAGCTTGAGCTGTTGTGCCGTCATGAAACCAGAACCTGAGGTGGGAAAGCCTAGGCTTATTTCCTCTGACGTACCGCCAGCGCCGGCTTGGTCACTCCATCCAGTCCCGCCAGTACCAGAACCGTCAGAAGCGCGTTTTGCGGCCCGAACCAACCGTTGACCGGCCGGTACCACTCGTTGCGCGAGTGCCAGTTTCCGCCCTCGCCGCCGCCGCCGATGGTGACCGCCGGAATGCCAAGGGACATCGCCCAGTTCGAGTCCGTGCTGGAGCCCGCAAAAGTGACGCGCGGCGCGCGGGTGATGACGGCGACCGCGCGCTGCGTGGCTTGAACGATCGGCGAATCCATCGCGACAAGCCCGGCAGGCCGGTCGCCGATCAATTTGATCTCGATGCTGATCTTGTCAGAGTTCCAGCGCTTGTTCTCCTCGGCCACGGCTTGTTTGACGAGGTCAAGCAGACGGGTTTCCAGTTTCAAAAGCTCTTCGGTCGAATCCGAGCGCATGTCGACCGCCATTCTCGCCTCGGCGGCGATAGCGTTGACGGAGGTGCCGCCGTTTACCGTGCCGACCGTGAACGTGGTCTTCGGGTCGGACGGGGTCTGAAGATCGGAGATTTTCGCGATGGCGCGGCCCATGGCGTGAATGGCGCTCGGCAACCCGAACTCCTGGAACGAGTGGCCGCCGGGGCCGTGGAAAATCATTTCATAGCGGTGGCTCCCGGTCGCCTGGTTGACGATACGAGTAATGCCGAGTCCATCGACCGAGATGAAGCCATCGATATCGGGGCGATCGTGAAACAGAGCCTTGACGCCGCGCAGATTGCCGAGTTCCTCCTCGCCAACCGTGCCGACGAACAATACGTCGCCCACCGTCACAACCGCATTCGCATTCATGGCCTGAATCAGGGATAGCAGGGCCGCCAATCCGCGGGAGTCGTCGCCGATCCCGGGCGCGAGGATAACGCCTTCCTTCTCCTTCACGGTCACGTCGGTGCCCTCAGGAAACACGGTGTCGAGATGCGCAGATACCACCAATTTCGGCCCGCCGCCGCTACCCTTGCGCAAGCCGATCACATTGCCTTCGGCATCGATGGAGGCATCCGTGAAGCCTAGTTCCTGAAACCGCCTCAGATAGTATTCGGCCCGCGCTTTTTCCTTGTACGGCGGCGCTGGAATTTCAGTGATGCGCTTTTGCTCGGCCAGCGTCCGATCGTCGTCGGCCTTGATGTCCTCCAGCGTCTTGATGATTTTAGGGTTTTCGAGAATGGCCGCATAGGCGGCTTCGACAGCCGGTGCGGCAGCGGCGGTCTGGGCGCCGGCAGACCGCGAGAACGCGCTCACCAGCACAGCCGCAACAACAAAACCGTATTTTCCATATCCGTTCTTCATCGCGCCCTCTGCTAAAATCGGCAAAACAGGGTCAGCCTGGTTCCTCTCCCGCACACGGGCCGAGTGGCATTCACATCTGTACCTCGATCAACCGCGGGCCCTTTCCCTTGATCGCCTCATCCAGCGCCTTGACGAAATCATCGACATTGGCGACCGAGCGTCCCGGCACACCCATGCCTTTGGCAAGCGAAATCCAGTCCAGAGTTGGACGGTCTATTTTCAGCATGTCGAGTGCGCGCTGTCCGGGTTCGCCCGCGCCGACGCCGTCGAACTCGCCGCGCAGGATCTGATAGATGCGGTTGGCGAACACGATGGTCAACACGTCGAGGCCCTCGCGCGCCTGGGTCCACAGCGACTGCAGCGTGTACATCGCGCTGCCGTCACCGACCATGCAGATCACCTTGCGGTCGGGACAGGCCACCGCGGCTCCGGTCGCCACCGGCGTCGAAAAGCCGATCGAGCCGCCCATGTTCTGTAGCCAGTCGTGCGGATTGGCCGCGGCGGTCGGTGGAAAGAAACCGCGGCCGGTGGTGATGGACTCGTCGACCACAATCGCGTTTTCCGGGATCGCCATCGCGATCGCCTGCGCGATCGAAGCGTGGGTCAGCGGTCCGGCAGGCTTCGAAAGCTCAACCATCTTTTGCGGCTTGGCATCCTGAGGTTTGGCGCCGAGCGCGCTTGCCAGCGCTTCCAGCGCCGCGACGGAATTCTCGCCGCCCGACGTCATGCGGTGAACCTCGCACCCCTCCGGCTTCAGCAGGCTCGGCTTGTTCGGATAGGCGAAAAACGCCACCGGATCGTTGGCCTCCACCAGGATGATATGTTTGAAATCTTTCAGGATCGGCAGCGCCTGCTCGATCACGTATGGAATCCGGTCGATCGCGAACCGCCCGCGCCCGCGCGCCATGCGCGGATTGTAGGTCTGGCCCATCACCTTGCAGCCGGTCTTGCCTGCGATCTGTGCCGCGAGCGCCAATCCATGTTCGGTAAGCGCACTGCCGGTCATCAGCAGCAATACCTGTTCGCCACCGCGCAGCACCTTTGCCGCAGTATCAACCGCCTGGGACGAATAACCCGCGCGCTGCAATTCCGCAGGCGCCGTTGCAACACCTTCGGCCTCATTCCACGCGGTATCGGCGGGCAAGATCAATGTCGCGATTTGCGCGGGCGAACTTTTGGCCGCGGCGATGGCTGCAGCACCGTCGCGCGACACCGATTTTGCGTCCGGCGAGGTGCGGACCCAGGCGGACATAGGCCGGGCCAGGCCTTCGATGTCCGACGTCAGGGGCGCGTTGTAGCCGATGTGATAGACCGCATGCTGGCCGACGATATTGACGATGCCCGAATTTGCCTTCTTGGCATTGTGCAGGTTGGCAAGGCCGTTGGCGAGGCCGGGACCAAGGTGCAGCAGCGTCGAAGCCGGAGTGCCCTTCATGCGATAGTAGCCGTCGGCGGCGCCCGTCACCACGCCTTCGAACAGGCCGAGCACGCAACGCATGCCTTCGACACGGTCCAAGGCTGCGACAAAATGCATCTCCGAGGTGCCGGGATTGGCGAAGCAGACGTCGACGCCCCCTTGGACCAGCGTACGCACCAGGCTTTCCGCACCGTTCATCCCTTGTCTCCCGTTGGCGTTTCTCGATCGCCGGGCAGATCAACCATTGTTCACGGCTGTCGTCAAAGGGGCACCCGACATTGCCGGTACGCGCTTTCTCAACCATGTCGGCGGATGCAAGGCCGGTTCACGCGGCTGTGGGTTGCGAAATCTGGCGATTTATGGCCTGTCTCGCGACGAAAATCGAGTTTGGCGAGGATGATGATGACCCGCGTTTTTGCTTTCCTTGTTGCCACGGCGGCGCTGCTGGCTGGAACCGCCGGCGCTTCGGCCCAGGGCTTTTTCGATATGCGTGACGTCATGGGCGGCGGTCCCAATTTCCGTGGCAGCGGCTCAAGCCCAATTCCGCGTACTACGGTAAGCTACGCCAGCAACTACGCGCCCGGCACCATCGTCGTGAACACCGCCGAGCGGCGGCTGTATCTCGTACTCCCCAATGGCCAGGCGCTGCGCTATGGCATCGGTGTCGGCCGCGACGGTTTCCGTTGGGGCGGTACCCACCGCATCAGCGCCAAGAAGGAATGGCCGAGCTGGACCCCACCTTCGCAAATGCTGCGCCGCCGCCCCGATCTGCCCCGCCATATGGTCGGCGGCGTGGACAATCCGCTTGGCGCGCGCGCTATGTACCTGGGTTCCACATTGTACCGCATCCACGGCTCGAACGAGCCGGAGACCATCGGCCAGGCGGTCTCGTCGGGCTGCTTCCGCATGACCAATGACGACGTCACCGATCTCTACGGCCGCGTTTCCGTGGGAACCACGGTGATCGTCAAAAACTGAGGTTCGCGAGCCTTGCGCCTGCGCGACGATTGCGGCAGCGTGCTGCGATGCAACCGTTTCCAACGTTCCGACTGGTTTTGCTGCTCGGCTTCGGCTTGAGCGGCGCGGCGCCGGATGGTGTTATCTGGCCGCATGCCGGGGCCGCGGAAATTTCCAGCATCGCGTTACGCCAGCGCGTCGAGAAAAAATCGTTTACTGACAGCGAGATCATCGACGGCTTTCTCAAGACCGCGTTCGGTGCCGAATATCATCTGGCTGGACGGGTAGATCGCATTCGCAAATACGGTGCGCCGGTACGTGTGTTCGCCGACGGCGTTGCCCGCGCCGACCGAAAGGTGCAACTCGCCAAGGTCGTCATCGATATCGCAGCCCACGTCCGGCATCTCGACATTGCCATGGCCGATAGTAGTGACGGCGCCAATGTATTGGTCAGGCTGGTGCGCGACCGGGATCTGTTTCGCACCATCACCGCCTTCTATGGCAGCGACCGTGCGCGCGAGATTCGAAGCAACCTCGATCCGCAGTGCCTGTCCGGGTTTCGCAAGAACGACAAATACGAGATCGAGCATTCCGACGTCATCCTCACGGTCGACAATGGCGATTTCACATTCCTCGATTGCGCCTACGAGGAACTGCTGCAATCCCTGGGCCCAATCAACGACACCAATTCGATCCCCTGGACCATGTTCAACGACAGCGTTCAGATGGGATATTTCGATGTGTACGACCAGTACATCATGAACATCCTGTATGACCCGCGCATCAAGGCTGGCATGACCGTACAGGAAGTCACGGCAGTGCTGCCGCAAGTTCTGGTGGATGTGCGGCTGTGGGTGGCGAAGACGAACGGGCCGGCGCTGGAGTAGCGCGCACCCCTTCCGCGAGTCCCCGCGTAGGCGGGGACCCATAACCACCATGTTAGTAATTAAAGCGAGGTTGCCGCAGTTTGCGAAACCGATGAATTGGCGGTTACGGGTCCCCGCCTACGCGGGCACGACGGCTGTATGGCTTGCATGTCCTACGCCGATTTCTCGAACAGCTCCCGTCCGATCAGCATGCGCCGGATTTCGCTGGTGCCCGCGCCGATTTCGTAGAGCTTGGCGTCGCGCAGCAGCCGGCCGGCCGGATAGTCGTTGATGTAACCGTTGCCGCCGAGCAGCTGGATCGCATCGAGCGCGCATTGCGTCGCCTTTTCGGACGCATAAAGAATCGCGCCGGCGGCGTCCTCGCGGGTGGTTTCACCGCGGTCGCAGGCTTTCGCCACCGCGTAGACGTACGCCCGCGACGCGTTCATCGTCGTGTACATGTCGGCGATCTTGCCCTGCACCAGTTGAAAACTGCCGATCGGCTGGCCGAACTGCTTGCGCTCATGGACATATGGCATCACCAGGTCGAGGCAGGCCTGCATGATGCCCAAGGGGCCCGCGGCTAGCACCGCGCGTTCATAGTCGAGGCCGGACATCAGCACATTGACGCCGCGGCCGACCTCGCCAAGCACGTTCTCCTCCGGCACTTCGCAATCCTCGAACACCAGTTCGCCGGTGTCGGAGCCGCGCATGCCGAGCTTGTCGAGCTTTTGTGCCGTGGAAAATCCCTTCATGCCTTTTTCGATAATGAAGGCCGTAATGCCGCGCGGCCCCCCCGATGGATCGGTCTTGGCATAGACAACCAGCGTTTCCCCGATCGGACCGTTGGTGATCCACATCTTGTTGCCGTTGATGATGTATCGGTCGCCCTTCTTGTCTGCGCGGGTCGACATCGACACCACATCGGAGCCGGCCGAAGGCTCCGACATCGCCAGCGCCCCGACATGCTCGCCGGAAATCAGCTTGGGCAGGTATTTGCGCTTCTGCGCGTCGCTGCCATTGCGCCGCAACTGATTGACGCAAAGGTTGGAATGCGCTCCGTAGGACAGGCCAACTGCGGCGGACGCCCGCGAAATTTCTTCCATGGCAATGCAGTGCTCGAGATATCCCAGTCCTGAACCGCCATACTCTTCCTCAACGGTAATTCCATGCAGGCCAAGATCGCCGAGTTTCGGCCACAGGTCGCGCGGAAATTGATTGCTCTTGTCAATTTCGGCGGCGCGTGGTGCGATCTCATGCGTCGAAAAATCGCGGACCGTCTCGCGAATGGCGTCCGCGGTCTCGCCGAGATCGAAATTGAACGTCCGTTGCGCGTTGGGAATCATTGGCTGGCTGCCTCCAGTCAGATGGCGCATATCACGCGCCAAGCCTTCCTTACGCAACCATGTCACGGGCTGAGGATGCTGAGAAGAGCATAAAACTCACCTTGCCCTTACGCCCGCAACGGGATGTAATTCGGCCAAACAAATCGCCCTCCGGAGACAGGTCCCGGACGGGACAGGCAGGAGATGTTCGATGCACGGGACAATCGATCGCGCCGACGATGCGCAGCAGGCCGCGGCGCGCCAACGGGCCTATTCGATTCCGCTGGAGCAATTCGATCCGGGCCATCCCGAGCTGTTCAGGACCGATTCGTTCTGGCCATATTTCGACAGGCTGCGCAAGGAAGACCCGGTGCATTACTGCGGGGACAGCATGTTCGGGCCGTACTGGTCGGTGACCAAATACAACGACATCATGGACATCGAAACCAACCACTCGGTGTTCTCGTCGGCGGCTTCGCTCGGCGGTATTACCATCCGCGACGTCTCGCCGGATCTGCGCCGCGAAAGCTTCATCGCCATGGATCAGCCTCGCCACAGCGCGCAGCGCAGAACCGTGGCGCCGATGTTCACGCCGACCCATCTCGATCAACTCGCGATCAATATTCGCCAGCGTTCGGCTGAATGCCTCGACAACCTGCCGACGAGTGAGGTGTTCGACTGGGTCGACAGGGTCTCGATCGAACTGACCACGCAGATGCTCGCCGTACTGTTCGATTTTCCCTGGGAGGACCGCCGCAAGCTGACGCGCTGGTCCGATGTCGCAACCACGATTCCCGGCCCTGACGGCCTGGTCGCGACGGAAGATCAGCGACAGGCTGAATTGATGGAATGCGCGACCTATTTCGCCAGGCTCTGGAACGAACGCATCAATCAGCCGCCCAAGAGCGATCTGTTGTCGATGATGGCGCACAGCGAGGCCACCCGCGATATGGATCCGAAGAATTTTCTCGGCAACCTTGTCCTGCTGATCGTCGGCGGCAATGATACCACCCGAAATACACTGTCAGGCAGCATCTATGCACTAAGCAAAAATCCGGATCAGTACAGGAGACTGCGCGAACATCCGGCGTTGATCGACAGTTTCGTGCCGGAGGTGATCCGCTGGCAGACGCCATTGGCTCATATGCGCCGGACCGCGCTTGAGGATATCGAGTTCCGTGGCAGACGGTTCAGGAAGGGCGACAAGGTCGTTATGTGGTACGTGTCGGGAAATCGGGACGAAACGGTCATCGATCGTCCCTACGAATTCATCATCGACCGGCCGCGGCCGCGCACCCACGTTTCTTTCGGGTTTGGTATCCATCGTTGCGTTGGAATTCGGCTTGCCGAACTGCAACTGAAGATAATCTGGGAAGAAATCATGAAACGCTTCGACAATATTGAGGTGGTTGGAGAGCCGAAGCGGGTGTACTCCAGTTTCGTCAAAGGTTATGAGACGCTGCCGGTCCGCATCGCCGGCTGAACGCCGCCAGCACTTTCGGGATCGACGAACAATGAACATCCAGACCGCCATCAGGTCAGACAAGGAAGAGCGCTTGCGCGCCGCGCGCGAAAAGGCTTATTCCACGCCGCTGAAGGGTTTTCACCCCGGCGCACCCGGCCTATTCCAGAACGATACGCTGTGGCCGTATTTCGAGCGCTTGCGCAAGGAAGAGCCGGTGCATTACTGCACTAACGCGCCTATTGAGCCATATTGGTCTGTCACCAAATACAACGACATCATGCATGTCGACACCAGCCACGGCATCTTTTCATCCGACGTGAGAAATGGCGGTATCTCCATTCGCGACGTTCCCGTCGGCTATGACTGGCCGAGCTTCATCGCCATGGACCAGCCGATACACGGCGCACAGCGCAAGACGGTGTCGCCGATGTTCACGCCAGCCCATCTCGATGAACTCGCCATTCTCATTCGCCAGCGTTCCGCCAAAGTGCTTGACGCATTGCCGCGTAACGAAACGTTTAATTTCGTCGAGCGCGTCTCCATAGAACTCACCACGCAGATGCTGGCAACGCTGTTCGATTTTCCCTGGGAAGAACGCCGCAAGCTGACGCGCTGGTCGGACGTCTCAACCGCGCTGCCGAAGAGCGGCGTGGTATCGTCGCCGGAAGAGCGCCGGCGCGAGATGGACGAATGCGCGGCGTTCTTCACCAAGCTCTGGAACGAGCGGGTCAACTCGGAACCGCGCAACGACCTTTTGTCCATGATGGCGCATAGCGACGCCACCCGTTACATGGACGCCGACAATTTGATGGGCAACCTCATCCTGCTGATCGTCGGCGGCAACGACACCACCCGCAACACCATGACCGGCTCTGTGCTCGCGCTGAACGAGAACCCCGATCAATACGCAAAGCTGCGTAACAATCCCGCGTTGATCGACACCATGGTTCCGGAAGTCATTCGCTGGCAGACGCCACTGGCGCACATGCGGCGTACCGCGCTTGAAGACACCGAACTAGGCGGCAAGATCATCCGCAAGGGGGACCGCGTCGTGATGTGGTACGTCTCGGGCAACCGCGACGACGAGGTGATCGAGAACCCGAACGACTTCATCATCGACCGCGCCCGTCCACGCACACATTTGTCGTTCGGCTTCGGCATCCACCGCTGCGTCGGCATGCGGCTGGCCGAACTTCAGTTGAAGATCGTGTGGCAGGAAATGTTGAAGCGCTTTGATACTATTGAAGTTGTCGGCGAGCCGAAGCGGGTGTATTCGAGCTTCGTCAAGGGTTACGAAACCCTGCCCGTTCGGATTTCCTGAGTAGAGAATGTAACCTGCCGATGATGACCCAAGCCGCGGAACAGGACGAGTTCCATGACATCCGCGACGCCGTCGCAAAGCTCTGCGCGCAGTTTCCCGGCGAATACTGGCGCAAGCTGGACCGCGAGATGGCGTACCCCAGCGCCTTTGTCGATGCGCTGACCAAGGCTGGCTATCTCTCGGTGCTGATTCCCGAGGAATATGGCGGCGCTGGCCTGAAACTGTCGGCCGCCTGCGCGATCCTCGAGGAAATCCAGCGCGCCGGATGCAATGGCGGTGGCTGCCACGCGCAGATGTACACGATGGGCACGCTGCTGCGGCATGGCAGCGACGCGCAGAAATCGAAATGGCTGCCGAAGGTCGCCAGCGGCGATTTACGGCTGCAAGCTTTCGGCGTCACCGAACCGACTAGCGGCACCGACACGTCGTCGCTGAAAACTTTCGCCAGGCGCGATGGCAACGACAGTTACATCGTCAACGGCCAGAAGATATGGACCAGCCGCGCCGAACATTCCGATCTGATGATCCTGCTGGCGCGCACCACGCCGAAGGAAGAAGCCAGGAAGCGCACCGACGGCTTGTCGGTATTCATCGTCGACATGCGGCAGGCCAAGAACAACGGCCTCTCGATTCGTCCGATCCGTACCATGATGAATCACGCCACCACCGAAGTATTCTTCACCGACATGCGGGTACCGGCAGAAAATCTGATCGGGGAAGAAGGCAAGGGTTTCCGTTACATCCTCTCCGGGATGAATGCCGAACGCATCCTGATTGCCGCCGAATGCGTCGGCGATGCCAAATGGTTCATCGCCAAGGCCAGCGCTTATGCAAAAGAGCGCGCGGTGTTTGGCCGCCCGATTGGCCAGAACCAGGGCGTGCAGTTTCCTATCGCCAAGGCCTATGCGTCGATGCGCGCCGCCGAGTTGATGGTTAAGGAAGCCACCCGCAAATACGAGGCCGGGCAGGATTGCGGCGCCGAGGCCAACATGGCCAAGATGCTCGCCGCCGATGCGTCTTGGGAAGCGGCGAATGCCTGCGTGCAGACCCATGGCGGCTTCGGCTTTGCCGAAGAATACGATGTCGAGCGCAAATTCCGCGAGACGCGGCTCTATCAGGTGGCGCCGATTTCGACCAATCTCGTATTGTCCTATCTTGCCGAGCACGTGCTGGGCATGCCGCGGTCGTATTAGATGTGAACAGTATGAAATCCACTTTATTCACGTCATGCGCGGGCTTGACCCGCGCATCCATCCATCTTCATAAAATGTATATTGCGAAGGGGATGGATTGCCGGGTCAAGCCCGGCAATGACGGTGTGGATGACTGACATGGCGCTGCCGCTTGAGGGATTGACCGTTGTCGCCGTGGAACAGGCGGTTGCCGCACCGTTCTGTTCGTCGCGACTTGCCGACGCCGGCGCCCATGTCATCAAGGTGGAACGACCCGAGGGTGATTTCGCCCGCGGCTATGATGCCGCGGCGAAGGGCCAAAGCAGCTATTTTGTCTGGCTCAACCGCGGCAAGGATTCCGTTATCATCGACCTCGCGGCCGACGAAGGCCGCGCCGCGCTTGAGAAGTTGATCAAAGGCGCCGACGTGCTGATCCAGAATCTAAAACCCGGCTCGATGGACAAGCTCGGCTTTTCGCTTGCGCGCCTGCGCGCGGATTATCCCGCGCTGATCTGTTGCACCATTTCAGGCTATGGCGACGATGGTCCATATGCGCATCGCAAGGCCTACGACCTCCTGATTCAGGCGGAGAGCGGTCTTGCCTCGATTACCGGCGGCCCGGACGGCCCTTCTCGCGTCGGTCTTTCCATCGTGGACATCGCGACCGGCGCTACCGCGCATGCGGCGATCCTCGAGGCGCTGATTGCGCGCGGTCGTAGCGGCAAGGGCGCCGACATACGAATCTCGATGTTCGACGTGATGGCCGACTGGCTGACGGTGCCGCTGCTCAACGCTGAGGCCGGCAATCCACCGCAGCGCATGGGACTCGCGCACCCTTCGATCGCACCCTACGGCGTGTTCACCTCGAAGGATGGCAAGGGCATCCTGATTTCGATCCAGAGCGAACGCGAATGGAAAAAGCTTTGCGCGGACGTGCTGCGGCTGCCCGATCTGCCCGGCGATCCGCGCTTTGCCAACATGGTCGAGCGCGTCCGCAATCGCGCACTCACCGACAAGACCGTGGGCGACAGTTTTGCCAGCATGACGCGCGACGAATTGCTGCAGCGATTGTCCGATGCGGACATTGCTTTTGCCGAAGTCAACACCATGGCCGATCTGGCAGTACATCCGCATCTGCGGCGCATCGATGTCGATACTCCGAACGGACTTGTTGCATATCCCGCGCCTGCGGCAATCGTAGTCGATCAGACCAGGCATTATGGCGCTGTCCCCGCTATCGGCGGCCGCCGTGACAGCCTCGCCAAACCTGTCGGCACCGGGACGAAATCGCCATGACCGCCACTCTCGATCTCGATCACTTGCGGCAATGGATCGGCCGCTCGGAACAAAAGACCGACGTCGTGACCGCGCATCTGGTGCGCGGCCTGCGCGCAACCCTGTTCATGGAGATCGGAGACCCCAAACCGGGCGATGCCGCACCCTTCACCGCGCATTGGTGCCTGGCGCAGCCGGTCTATCCGATGGCGCAGCTGGGCCCGGACGGCCATCCAACCCGCGGCGGGTTTTTGCCGCCCGTGCCGCTGCCGCGGCGGATGTGGGCCGGCGGCGAACTGGAGTTTTTTGATAGCTTACGCGTCGGCGACGAAATGAAACGGACTTCGCGCATCTCGGACGTGACCATGAAGACCGGCAGCAGCGGCGCGTTGTTTTTTGTGGCCGTGCAGCATGAGATCACGTCGCCGCGCGGGGTCGCGATCCGCGAGCGGCAAGACATTGTCTATCGCGATATTTCAACCAGCGCGCCCGCCGCTTCCGTCAGGCCGGCTGCCCCGCCACCCGCCGCGCAGCATCGCGAGAGCCACATGGCCGACGAGGTGCTGCTGTTTCGCTATTCGGCATTGACTTTCAACGGCCACCGCATCCATTACGACCGCGATTACGTTACCAAGGTCGAGGGCTATCCCGGCCTGATCTTTCATGGTCCGATGCAGGCAGCGTTTTTGGTGGAATTCGCCGCCCGGCTGCATGGCGGCGCCGCCCCGAGAAAATTCACCTACCGTGGCGTGCAGCCGCTGTTCGAAGGCAGCGAATTCAGCGTCAATGCCAATGAAGTCGAACATGGCATGGAGTTGTGGACGGCAAATTCCGATGGAGTGCCGACCATGAAGGGCAATGCGGCGTGGTGAAGGGCATTGCTGCGCTTAGCGTCAAGGACGCCACGTTCGATCTTCTGCGCGCGTTCGAAATCAAGAAAGTATTCGGCAATCCCGGCTCGACTGAACTGCCGTTCCTGAGCGACTGGCCTGACGATATCGACTATGTACTGGGGCTGCAGGAAGCCTCCGTGATCGGCATGGCCAACGGCTACGCTCAGGCCACCCGCAACGCCGGTTTTGCCAATTTGCATTCGGCCGCCGGCCTCGGCAACGCGCTCGGCAATATCTTCACCGCGCACCGTAACCAGACGCCGCTGGTGATTACCGCCGGCCAGCAGGCGCGCAGCATTCTGCCGGTGCAGCCGTTTCTGTACGCGGAGCGTGCTTCCGAATTTCCAAGGCCCTACGTCAAGTTCAGCGTCGAGCCCGCCCGCGCCGAGGACGTCCCGGCGGCGGTTGCGCAGGCTTACTACATGGCGATGCAGCCTCCGTGCGGGCCGACATTCGTCTCAGTGCCGGTCGACGACTGGGCTCGCCCAACTCAGCCGCTTGAGGCACGCCGCGTCAGCCGCGAACTTGGCCCGGATCGGGAAGCGTTGCGCGCGCTGATCGCCGCGCTGACGACGAGCAGGCGCCCTGCCCTTGTCGTCGGTCCAGCCGTGGATCGCGCGCAAGCCGTCGATCTGATGGTCCAGGTCGCCGAGAAGGCAAAAGCCGCGGTGTGGGTCAGCCCGTTTTCGGCGCGCTGTTCGTTTCCGGAGCGTCATCCGCAATTCGCCGGCTTCCTTCATGCCTCGCCGGGACAATTGTCCGACGCGCTGCGCGAGCATGACCTGATCGTCGTGATCGGAGCGCCGGTGTTCACGTTCCACGTCGAGGGCCAAGCGCCGATTTTCGATGGCACTCGCTCCATCTTCCAGATCACCGACGATCCGGCTGCTGCCGCGATAACGCCGATCGGCACCAGCATCCTCGCCACCATGACGCCTGCGTTGGACATGCTGATCAAACTGCTGCCAGACACTAGCCGCGCGATGCCGGCGGGCCGCGCAATGTTGCCGGCGCCGGCCGCCGCGGATCCAATCCCTGCCGAGTTCCTGATGCACATGCTCTCGGTCCTGATGCCGGCGGACGCCGCGCTGGTGGAGGAAGCCCCCTCGCACCGTCCGCTGATGAACAAATATCTGCCGATGCGCGGGCAGGACAGTTTTTACACCATGGCCAGCGGCGGTCTCGGCTATGGACTGCCGGCGTCGGTAGGCATCGCACTCGGCCGTCCGGATCGTCGTACAATATGTCTGGTCGGCGATGGCTCGGCCATGTATTCGATCCAGGCGCTATGGACAGCGGCACAACGCAATTTGCCGCTGACGGTAATCGTCATCAACAATTCCGGCTACGGTGCGATGCGCTCGTTCAGCCAGGTGATGCAGGTGCGCAACGTGCCCGGTCTCGACCTGCCTGGTATCGATTTCGTCGGGATCGCGCGGGGACTGGGTTGCGATGCGTTGCGGGTCAGCAAGGCCGCAGAACTCACGCCCGCGCTTATGCGCGGCCTCGCCCATGACGGCACCACCCTCATCGAGGTGATGGTGGATGCCGCCGTGCCGCTGCTTTACGGGCAGAAGCAATAACACTCCGTCATGCCCGGCCCTGTGCCGGCATCTACGTCTTTCTTCCCTGAGATACCGCAAAGACGTGGCTGGCCGGGACAAGCCTGGCCATGACGAGAGCTTTACGGTTTCCCGTAACTTTCGCGCATCTTCGCCTGGATCTTCGCCATGCCGCCGATCCAGCGATCATAGTTTTCGGTCTTCTTGCGCATGTAATCGGCGACTTGAGGATGCGGCAGGATTACGAAGGTTTCCTGCTCGATTCCCTTCAACGCATCCTGCGCGACTTGCTCCGGCGAAAGGTCGCCGTCGCCGGATTGCGGTCCTTTCGGGATCGACCGCAGCATGTTGGTGTCGACGCCTTGCGGACACAGGATCGAAACCTTGACGCCATGCGCCCGGTGCGAAATCGCGAGATTTTCCGCAAAACCCACGGCGGCATGCTTGGTGGTCGAATAGGCAGGGCTGCCGACCTGCGACAAAAGACCGGCAGCCGAAATCGTGTTCAGGAAATAGCCGCCGCCGCGCGCCTTCATCCTCGGCACCAGATGCCGCGCCGCGTAGACATGCGCCATCACATGGATGGCCCAACTTTTCACCCACGGCTCGTCCGAGGCGCCGCCGGCATTTTCCGACAACGGATCGAACCCGCCGCCGATGCCGGCGTTGGAGCAAAACAACGCGATGGGGCCGAACCTTCGCTCGGTTTCCTCGATGAGATAGCGGATATCATTTTCCTGACCGACGTCGCATTTGAAGGCCGCGCCATCGATGGAAGCTGCGACGACTTCGGCATTTGCAAGATCGAGATCGGCCACAATGACCTTGGCTGCCCCTGCGCGATGAAAGGCTTCGCACAGGGCACGCCCGATGCCGTTGGCGCCTCCGGTGACCACCACGACCTTGCCGGCTACCTGCATCGTCGCGTCCTGCTCGTTATGGGTTTCAGGTCAGCACGAGATCGAGCACCGCGGTGTAGTGGCAGGCCGCACCAAGCAGCACGAAAGAATGCCAAATCGCATTCTGAAAGCGCAGCCGCTGCCACGCGTGAAAGATGACGCCCAGACTGTACAGCGCGCCGCCGGCGATGACGAACCACAGCGCCATGACCGGCAGCGCCGCCACCACGGCGTCATAGAGCATCAAAACGCTCCAGCCCATCGCAAGATAGAGCCCGACCGACAATCGATCAAAGCGACCAGGCAACAGGAGCTTGAGCACGATGCCGACGAAGGCCACGCACCACACGCCGGCCAGCAGCACGATCGCGAAGATGCTGTCTTTGATCTCCATGATGAACGGCGTGTAGGTTGCCGCGATCAGCACGTAGATCGCCGAATGATCGAAGCGGCGCAGCACCCATTTGGCGCGCGACACCGGCCAGAGATTGTAGGTGGCAGACAGAACCAGCATGGTCAGCAGGCCGGCGACGTACACCGACACTACCGCCACGTCGAACGGCGAGGCATAAACGGCGGTGAGCACGATCAATACGGTCGCCGCCACCAAACCACTGAATACGCCGATGCCATGCACGACGCCATCCGCGATCAGTTCGGCGCGATCGTAATTCCAGCGCACGGCGCCCATCGCGGCGTGGGCCGAATTGGAAGCGAGTTGCTTGAGCTTGAAGATTGTCATGGATCGGATCCGCCATGCCTGCCAGCCAAGCGTTAAATCATACCCTTTGGCAGGTCAACGAAAGCGGACCTCGAAAATCGTCCTAAATATGAAACTTGATTTTTGCCCGGCAATCGCCACGTTCCAGAGAGCTTTTCCGGCGCTTCCCCAGCATTCTGACCGCTTATTCCGACATGGCACCTGGTTTTTCCGAGATCGTCGAGGAAGCGCGGCTGTCAGCGCGGGCCCTGCTGGACTACGGCGACAACCTGTTCAATCCGACGGTACGGCTCGGCGTCACCGGCCTGTCACGCGCCGGCAAGACTGTCTTTATCACCGCGCTGGTTCATGGCCTTTCGCGTGGCGGGCGGTTTCCGGTCTTCGAATCCCTGGCAACCGGACGCATCGCCCGCGCTCGGCTGGAGCCCCAGCCGGACGACGCGGTGCCGCGGTTCGCTTACGAAAATCACCTGCGCACGTTGATCGGAGAGCGGCGCTGGCCGAACTCAACCGTCGATATCAGTGAATTGCGGCTGGTAATCGACTATCAGCGAAAAAATGGCGCGGACCGGACGCTTACCCTCGATATCGTCGACTATCCCGGCGAATGGCTGCTCGATCTACCGTTGCTGGGCAAATCCTACGAACAGTGGTCGGTGGAAAGCCTCGCGCTGTCGCAGCAGGAGCCGCGCGCGCGACTGGCGACAGAGTGGCACGCCCATCTTGGAACGCTCGATGCGCAGGCGCGCGAAGATGAACAGGCCACGCTCACCGCGGCAAGATTGTTCACCGATTATCTGCGCGCTTGCCGCGACGAGCGCTTTGCCATGAGCCTGCTGCCGCCTGGGCGCTTTTTAATGCCGGGAAATCTCGCGGGATCGCCGGCGCTGACCTTTGCGCCGCTCGACGTAGCCCTTGATGGCATTGCACCTGAGAGTTCGCTATGGGCGATGATGCGGCGGCGTTATGAGGCTTACAAGGATGTCGTGGTCCGTCCGTTTTTCCGCGATCATTTTTCCCGCCTGGATCGCCAGATCGTGCTGGTCGATGCGCTGGCGGCCTTCAACGCCGGACCTGAAGCGCTGCACGATCTCGAGGCGGCGCTGGCGGGCATTCTCGATTGTTTCCGGATCGGCCGCAGAACCATGTTCAGCACCCTGTTCCGGCCGCGGATCGACCGCATCCTGTTCGCAGCCACCAAGGCCGACCATTTGCACCATTCCAGTCATGACCGGATGGAGGCGATCCTAAGGCGAATGCTGAATCCGGCCGCGGTACGCGCTGAAGTCGCCGGCGCCGCCGTCGACGTGGTCGCGCTCGCCGCGGTGCGTGCTACCCGGGAGGCCCAGGTGCAACGCGGCCGGGAAAAGCTGCCGTCGATATTGGGCACGCCCATAAAAGGTGAAATCGCCAACGGCGAGCGCTTCGACGGCGAGACAGAGGTCGCTACCTTTCCCGGCGACTTGCCAGTCAATCTCGACGACTTCTTTCAGGATGACGGCGCCTTCCGTGGGTTGACCTCTGCGAGCGCGGAGAAAGCCGATTTTCGTTTCCTGCGCTTTCGCCCGCCGCTACTTGCGAGCGCCGGCGCCGAAGACCCCGCACTGCCTCACATCCGCCTCGACCGCGCGTTCCAGTTCCTGATCGGAGACAGACTGCAATGAGTGAGCGAAATCGCCGTCCTGCCACCTTCAAGCTCGACGATCCCCATGTGATCGTGATGGATCCGGATGCTGATTCCAGTCGTCCGTCGCGTGGCACGGTGCATATCACGCCGGAAGCTGATCCGGCGTTGCTGCCGGTGCCGATCGAGGAACCTGTCGTGCCGCCAAGACGCGGTTTTGGTTGGGGTACCCTGTTCTGGACCGCGTTGGGTGGCTTGGTATTGCTCGGTACCGGCCTCGGTGTCATCAACCTGATTGAAGATCTCTTCGCCCGCAGCGAAGGTTTTGGCTTTCTCGGATTGACATTGGCATCGTTGGCCATGTTGGCGCTGATCGTCATCGTCGCGCGGGAGGCGTTTGGTCTGGCCCGCCTCAGTGCCATTGAAAAACTGCACCGCCGCGCGCTCAATGCGTTGCTGAATGACGACAGCGTGGAAAGCCGCGCAATCGTACAGGATCTGCTAAGGCTGGCGCATGGCAACCCGCAGTTGGCGCGGGCACGTACAGCGTTGGCCAACCATGCCGACGACATCATCGACGGCGCCGATATGATCCGGCTTGCCGAGCGCGAATTGATGACGCCGCTGGATATCGAAGCGCGCCGCCTCGTCTCCACGGCCGCGCAGCGGGTTTCCATTGTCACTGCGATCAGCCCCCGCGCGCTGATCGACGTGCTGTTCGTATTCGCGGCATCGCTGAGGCTGGTCCGACAACTGGCTCGACTCTACGGCGGGCGACCGGGAACGCTGGGGCTGGTCAAGCTGATGCGACATGTCATCGCGCACCTTGCGATTACCGGCGGCATGGCGGCGAGCGATGGCCTCGTCCAACAAGTGCTCGGTCATGGTCTTGCTGCGAAATTATCACAACGGCTCGGTGAGGGCGTTTTGAATGGATTGCTGACCGCAAGGCTCGGACTTGCAGCGATCGACGTGACGCGTCCGCTGCCGTTCACCGCACTGCCGCGCCCTGTGCTAGGAGACCTTGCCAAGGATCTGCTGCGCAAGCACGGCAATGCACCAGATTAGGTCGGCAACGCTTTTATTGTATTACAATCCGCTTGCGCGACAGCCGGTCGGAATGCACCATCCAGTCAGGTAAGGGAGCGCCGTCGCGGTGCCGGCCTCCGGCGCACGCTGCCGCCCACGCCGCCACCGCACCCAGGAGCAGTGCCGTTGCCAAAGAAAATGCCAAGATAATTGTACTGCGACGCGAACGGTTCAACGCAGTCTTGGCATTGGCGATGCCGTTATCGACGCGACGTTCGGCGTCTGCGGCGGATAGACCCGTTGCCGAACCCACCAATTGAACCAGGTAATTCCTGTCATCGGTGCTTACACCCTCGTGTCCGGACGACGTCAGCAGAATGCGGCCGGCTTCAGCCCGTTCGGATCGCATGTCGACATTGGGAGGCCGCCGCGCCGATCGGAACAGACGGTCAAGTTCGTAGCTTAGAAGCGGTTCGGCCGCGCTGGTAGCGGCTGATGTCGCCGGCGAAGGACGATTGACCGCTGCCGTAGCGACGAATGCAGCCACCGTCGCACCGAGAACCACCGCCACGGCCCATGTCGTCAATCCATGAAGCCCGTCACGGGTTTCCACCTGTTCGGAGGGGCCGGCGACCGACGGGCGACGTAAACGCCCGGCAACATATGCGCCAAGTGCGAAACTCACAATTGCCTGGAGAATGAGGTACAGACCTGACAACAGCCACAGCGCTGCAGATGCGTCCCGCCAAGTCGGCGCGCTTGAGCTCACGCCCAATCCCACCGCAGCAGCGAAGGTAACGAGAATAAGGGAAAGTGCAGTAGCCGCCAGGGCCCCGGCGATAATAGGCGTCCATTGCAAGTATTTTTGCTCGGCCTCAAGCGGGCCGGAAACGTCGGTGTCGGAGATCATGGTTTCGTCCTATCTCAAGCCGAAAAACGACAGCACAGCCAGGATAACGACAACAAGTCCCACCAGATAAATCAAACCGTTCATTGAAGCCTCCTCAGGTTCCTGCGAACCTATAATCGCACAGGCTCCCCAAGGTTCCGCTTTTTCCCACCAGCCAGGGAAAAACCGGGGCAAGCCGGATCTAGCGCGCCACAATCCGCGTACGCAGCGACATCAATCCCTCGAACGAAATCACCATGTCGTCACCAGGCTTCAGATAAAGCTCGGCCGCGTTTGGCTGTCCGACCGCGACGCCGCTCGGGGCACCCATCGCAATAAGGTCGCCCGGCTCGAAGACCACATAGCGCGAAAAATGCTCCAGCACATCGGCGATCTTGTACAGATAGTCGCCGGTGTTGGAGCGCAACCGGCGTTCTCCGTTGACATCGCAGGTGACCCAGAGATTGTCGGTGTCGGCGACTTCGTCCATGGTGAGGATATACGGCCCTACTGGCGCAAAGCCGGGCATGTTCTTTGCAGTCCAGAACCGGCTCCCCGAGGCGACCTCACGCTGCTGGATTTCCCGCGCGCTCACGTCATTCATGAGCGTGAAGCCTGCGATATAGTCCATCGCGTCGGCCTTTCTGACGCCATGCGCGCGCTTGCCGACGACGTAGCAAAGCTCGGGCTCATAATCGAGCGTGGTTATATCGGCCGGCCGTACCACCTTGTCGCCATGGCCCGACATGGTGTCGACCAGCTTGATGAAACCGGTCGGCTCGTTCGGCACTTCGGTCAGCATCCTGTTGGCCTTAAGCTCCTCGCGGTGCTTCCTGTTGTTCTTGCCTACACAGAAAAACTTCGAGGGATCGGGAATCGGCGGCAGAAACTTGACGCTTGCGACGGGACGCTGCAATCCTCCGCTCTCTGCCGCTTCGGCAAGCGCCTGAACCGCATCCAGTGTTTGAGGGCCGCTGGCCAATGCAGCCTTGACGCTGGTCGAGGGAACCGGCCAACGCAGTGTATTCGCCGCGGCGACAACGTCGACGATCTGCTCGCCGCGTACGATTCCGAAACGTGGTTCCGAAAACTCGCCGGCAAAAGTTGCCAGACGCATCACCTTCCTCCCGGTAGTTGAACGTCGTTGTCTTTCACGAGCTTGCTCCATTTGGCGACGTCGGCGTTGATATAGCGGCCGAATTCCTCAGGCGTTTGAGGTTTGGGCTCGGCACCCAAAGTCGCCAGATGGTCGCGGAATTCCCGGCCGTCCATCGCGGCCACGATGACCTCGTTGATCTGCCTGACGATCTCCGGCGGCGTGCCGGCCGGCGCCAGCAGGCCGAACCAACCGACGGATTCGTAAGCAGGCACGCCACCCTCGGCAACAGTCGGCACGCCCGGATAAAACCGTGATCGCGTGGTGTCGGTCACGGCCAGCGCCTTCAGCTGACCCGATTGAACGAATTGCTGCACCACCGGGCCCGGCGCGAACATCAAATCGATACGTGCACCAAGCAGATCCGTCACCGCCGGCCCGGTACCCTTGTAGGGAACATGGAGCAGCTTGATGCCGGTTTCGCCTGCAAACAACAAGCCCGACAGATGCGACGCCGCGCCGACGCCGGAGGAGCCGAACGTCAGCCCTTCCGGTTTTTGCTTGGCCAGCCGTATCAGATCGGCCACCGAATCGACCGGCAGCTTTGGATTGACGACAAGCAGGTATGGCGGTGCCGCGCCGATCGCAATCGGCGCGAGTATCTTGGTGACGTCGAATGGGCCGTCGCCGCTCGATGACACCGCCATCAAGGCTCCGGTCGAGGCCATTAGCAGCGTGTAGCCGTCGGGTGGCGCCTTCATCACAGCGCGGGTGCCGATCGCGCCGGAAGCGCCCGGCTGGTTTTCCACGACGACGGGCTGGCCCCATTTGCTGTTGAGGTTCTGCGCGATGATGCGCGCCAGTACGTCGGTGCCACCACCGGCGGCGAACGGCACAATCATTTTTATCGCATGGTTGGGGTAGTCGGCAGCCAGCACCGACAGCGTCGTGGCGCAAAGGCAAAGCGCCGATACGGATATCCGGTAGACCATGTCGTGCCGCTCCTCTTCGAGGGTTCTTGTTCTTATTGAATTGTGAAAGCCAGCCGACGTTCACCGAGGTTCTCGTTTTCGGCCAGAACGCGCCAGCGATACAGCGGCGAATCCGGCGGCGGCGCAAGTTGAGGCGTCCAGCCGGTCAGTTTCTCCATCGCATATGTATCCATCGACATTCCGCGCCAGCTTCGTTCGACACGCTCCAGCGGCGTAAGCACCGCTGTCGTCGATGACCATACTGGATTGGTCTGGTCGGGCTCGCGCGCGACATACAGGCCTGGGTGTCCAGTGATCCGGTTCATGCCGGGATCGCGGAAGCCAAGATAGCGGCCCCGCTCGTTGATCTGCACTACCGGTACGCGGCTTTTAAAATACCAGCGCAGCATCGCATAGGTGCGGTAATCCGTAGTCGCGACCCAGGTCGCGCCGATCTTTTCCATTTCGGCCTGTGTGCGGGCGGCGATCTGCTCATACCCCGCTTCCCCGCCGATCGGATCGGCCTTGCCGAAGAAATTCCAGGGACTTGCAACGGAATAAAGAAATGCTCCCACCACCAGCGCGATGCCTGATGCGACAGCTGTATTGGCCCAGGCGACGGTGGACCTGATCATCCAAGCCGGCCAGCCTTCGCGCGGCAGCATCGCGATGTTGATGGCGGCGGCGGCGAAGCCGACCGGCCACAGGAACATCGGCCAGGTATCGCCGATGCGGAGCGTCAGCGACGTCCACAGGAAATAAAGGAAGGGGACGAGCACACAGGTTGAAAGCAAAATGGGGATCGCATCGCGCTGCCGGTATCCGCGCCATGCCGTAAGGGTCACCGCCGACAGCAGCACCGGCAGCAGGATCGGTCCGACCAGAAAGAACTGCAAACCGAAAAAATCCCCGACGGTGCGCAGCGACAACTCGTGAATAGCCGCCGCCCGGACGGACTGGAACCGAAACGAGGCCCAGTCATGCTGCGCATTCCAGATCAGTACCGGCGAAAATATTACAAAGGCAATCAACGCGGCGAACCAGGGATACGGGCTTTTCATCCACCGCAGGCGCCAGTCGGGAATCAGCATGAATGCAAGCACGGCCGGCAGCAACATCACGGCGGTGAATTTCGACAGCAGCGCGAGTCCTGCGAACACTCCGGCGGCGAGCCACCAGCGCCCATCGTCGGTCTCGGCAAGCCGAACCAGCGTCCACACCATCGCTACCGCGAAGGGAATCAGCGCCACATCGGGTGCAACCTTGGCCATCAGCAGGCCGTAATAGACCGCAGCTTCCGGCATCAGCACCACGAGAATCACCGCGCGACAATTGTGGGTCACACGCCGGACGATATCGGCCAGCAGCAATTGCGTGAACAACATCGCCAGCAAGCCTGCGAACCGCACGCCGAAATTGGTGTCGCCGAAGATCGCGGTGCCGAAGCGGACGAACCATGCGACCATTGGGGGATGGTCGAGAAACGACAACACGTTTTCCTTCGACCAGGTCCAGTAATAGGCCTCGTCGGTACGCAACTCGATCGCGCCGGCATAGAGCATGCGCATCAGTGTCAGCCCGGCAACAAGCGCGCCGACGGCCAACAGTTGGCTGCGCTGCTTCTGGCTGGCCTGTTCTGGCGGGGCTGTCGTCACGGCCGCCTTTTCGCCAACTCCGGTTGGGGTGTCAACTTGGCGAAGCACAGGCCTCTCCGCGTCGTCCCGCGCAGGCGAGGACCATACCCCTGGCATTGGTTGTTGCAGAGGGCGGCGGCCTTGGTGCCGAAACGATAGCACACGGCGTATGGTGCCCGCCTCCCGGGATGACACAGTAAGTGTGGCACCCGAAGGGAATAAACTCTAACATTGGCCGATCACATCTGCGACGGCATCAGATGACAGAATTGGCCCAGGCCCGGCTTGGAAAGTTTACCCGCGGGATCAGCATCCGCCAAATCCGTCTGGCCTGCGGGTTGGTGCTGTTCGCCTATCTGGTCAGCCATTTCGTCAACCACGCACTCGGCAACGTCTCGATGGATGCGCTGGCGGCCGGTGTCTATTTTCACACCCTGTTCTGGCAATTCCTGCCCATCGCGATCGTGTTCTATTCCGCCTCGCTGACTCATGCCGCTCTTGGCATCTGGGCGCTTTACGAGCGGCGGCAATTCCGCTGGAAGGCGATCGAGCCGCTGCAGCTCGTGCTGGGCCTCAGCATTCCTGCGCTGGTCGTCACCCATCTCGCCGGCGTGCGGCTTGGGCATACCCTGTTCGGGCACGAAAAGCTCTATCCGCAGGTGTTTTATGCCTATTGGGTGGTCTGGCCTTACAAGATGTGGCTGATGTTCATCGCCCTCGCGGTCGCCTGGATTCACGGCTGCATCGGATTGTATTTCTGGCTTCGAATGAAGATGTTTTTCAAGAACACCGCGCCATTTTTGCTGGCGGCAGCGGTACTGATCCCCGCACTGGCGATGCTGGGTCTCTATCAGGGCGAACGACGGGTCGTGGCGGATAGCGGTAATGGCCAATGGAAGGCAGAAAATCTCTCGCGGCAAAAAGTCGGCACCGCGGCTGAGCAAAGCGTGCTCGACCAGATTACCGATTATTTTCTGGTCGGCTATCTCGGCCTGATCGGCCTTGCCCTGGTCGGACGCGGCGCGCGCGCCTTGAACGAGCGCCGCCACGGCATGATCACATTGTCCTATGGCAATGGTAGGAAGGTGCGCGTGCCGAAGGGCCTCAGCGTGCTCGAGGCCAGCCTGCGCCATAATGTACCGCATGCCAGCGTCTGCGGCGGCCGTGCCCGCTGCTCGACTTGCCGCATCCGTGTGATCGGCGATTGCGACGGGCTGCCGGAGCCGTCCAAACGCGAGGCCTTCGTGCTCAACCGCGTCGGCGCCGGTGCCGATCCAGCGATTCGTCTCGCCTGCCAGCTGCGACCGGATAGCGACCTCTCCTTCTTCCAGATATTTCTACCGCAAACCACCGCGGCCACCTTACAGAACTCAAACCCGGCCCGTATCGGCGAGGAACGCTACCTCGTCAGCATGTTCGTGGACATGCGCGGTTCCACAAAACTCGCCGAGAAACGGCTACCGTTCGACACCGTCTTCATCGTCAACCGCTTTCTCGGCGCGGTGTCGCAAGCGGTGATCGAATGCGGCGGCCAACCCAATCAGTTCGTGGGCGACGGACAACTGGCGTTGTTCGGACTTGGCACCGACCCACGGACCGCATGCCGTCAGGCGCTCAAGGCGGCGGCGCAGATCGCCGTTCGCGTCGACGAATTAAATCAGTTCCTCAGTCACGATCTGCGCGAGCCGATTCACTTCGGCATCGGCATTCACGGCGGCGAAGTGATTATCGGCGACATTGGCTACCGTGACCACATGGTGTTCACGGCACTCGGCGACGCGGTCAATGTCGCCGCCCGGCTACAGGACATGACCAAGGGTTTTTCATGCGAGGTAATCTTCTCCGAAGCGGTCCGCGATACCGCGGGGTTACCGCCCGACGCGTTGCCACAACATGACGTCGATATCCGCGGACGCGCAGAGCCGATCGTCGTCCGTGCAGCCGTCAGCGCGAAGAGTTTATCGGCGCTGATCGAGGAACCCGCGGTCGCCGCGGCGTAATCCATTGTCATTGCGAGAAGCGAAGCGACGAAACAATCCAGCTTTGTTTCAAGGTGGATGCTTCGCTTCGCTCGCAATGACAGCGTTACCCTTGCCATGAAACAAAACTGAAACATCGGATGAAATATTGCGCGTTGTCTTCGCGCATCTGAACATCCGTTCAGAAAATTCTCTGTGGTTTTCTCGAACCCTCTTCCCGGGCGATGCAACGAACGGTCGATGGGTAAGACTGAACACATCAACCCGCGCAAACGCGCATCATCTCAGGAGAACGACCATGTTTCGCAAAATTGCCCTTGGACTTGTTGCCGCAGCTTCTCTCGGCGCGATGGCGCTGGCTCCCTCCACCGCCTCGGCGGGCTGGAAGGGTGCCGGCTGGGGTGGTGGCTATCATCACCATTTCGGTCACGGCTTCGGCATCGCCTACGTCGGAGGCTATGGTGACGACGGCTGTTATGTGACGCGTCGCGTCCCCACTCCGTATGGCTATCGCCTCCGTACGGTCAACGTCTGCTATTGATCGGCCACCCGGTACATGCAAGGCCCTGGCCGTTTCGCACGGTCGGGGCTTTTGCATCGCAGCGGCGCCGCGCATGACCAAAGCATGAATTGACTAAACCGTCGCCGATGCGGACACTCCGCGCCAATGAGTCCGGTGATGACCGGCCTGGTTGAACGCTTCGGAGGAAGCCCTATGCTCGATCGACGAGAGATCATCAAGCGCGCCGGAATGGCGGCACTTGGCACCGCGGCCAGCCTTGATTCCGTTAGGGCATTCGCACTCGATATCGTAACGCTGCCGTTCGACAATGGCGAACGGCCGCTGGTGAAAGTTCCGCAAAAGCGGCCAATGATCGGGTTGACCAGCCGGCCACCGCAACTGGAAACGCCATTTGCGGTATTCAACGGCGACGTCATTACACCCAATGATGCGTTCTTCGTTCGCTATCATCTTGCGGATGTTCCGCTCAATATCGATCCCGATACGTTTACGCTGGAGATCAAAGGCAAGGTCGACCGACCGCTCAAGCTATCGCTGAAAGAAATCAAAAAACTTCCTGCCGTCGAGATTACCGCCGTCAATCAATGCTCCGGCAACAGTCGTGGATTTTTCAATCCGCGCGTCGCCGGCGGCCAGCTTGGCAACGGCGCCATGGGCAATGCGCGCTGGCGCGGCGTGCCGCTGAAAGCCGCGCTCGAAAAGGCCGGCGTGCAGCCGGGCGCCAAGCAGGTCACCTTCAACGGCATGGACGGGCCGGTCAGCGACAAGACTCCGGATTTCATCAAGGCGCTCGACATCGATCACGCCCGCGACGGCGAGGTGATGCTGGCCTACGGCATGAATGGCCAAAACTTGCCGGTCCTTAACGGCTTTCCGTTACGGCTGGTCGTACCCGGCTACTACGGCACCTACTGGGTAAAGCACCTCAACGAAATCACGGTAATCGACGGCGTGTTCGATGGCTTCTGGATGAAATCCGCGTACCGAATTCCAGACAATTCCTGCAATTGCGTCGAGCCGGGTACCGCTCCCAAGGCGACCATTCCAATCAATCGCTTCACCGTGCGTTCGTTCATCACCAGTGTAACCGATGGCGCCAAGCTGAAGCGGGGCGAAACGACACTGAAGGGCATCGCGTTCGATGGCGGCAGGGGCATCAAGGAGGTCGTGGTCTCGGTCGACGGAGGCAAGACCTGGGTACCGGCAAAACTCGGCAAGGATCTCGGCAAATATTCGTTCCGAGAATGGAAACTGGCCGTGAAGCTGGACGTCGGGGCTTACGAGCTCAAGGTCCGCGCCACCAACAATGCGGGTGACATGCAGCCAGTGGACCCGTCGTGGAATCCCGCCGGCTACCTGCGCAACGTTGTCGAAACCGTCCGCGTCACGGCAGCCTGAGGAGAATGAGCATGACGCGTTTTACCCGTCTTACGCTGACCGCCGCTGCTGTGGGGCTGACCATCGGCCTTGATTTTATCGCAGCCGGCGCCAAGCCGATCTCTTACACGCTTCCCGACGAGACGGCCGCATTCAAGCCCGGCGCCAATGTCGATGTGGTCAAGAATAACTGCACAACGTGTCACTCCTCGGACTATGTCCAAACTCAACCGCGCGGGTCGAAATTCACCAAGGACTTTTGGCAGGCCGAAGTGACGAAAATGATCAAGGTCTATGGCGCACCCATCGACGAAGCCGACGTCGGCAAGATCGTCGATTACCTCACCGCCAACTATTGAAGCCGGAGCAGACTCTGAGCGTGCGGTTGCCATTCTTGAGCGAGAGATATCCTGATATTTCAATAAAATTGTAGCCGGAGCCAGTTTTGCGACGGTCTGCCGCGCCAAAATGCCCTAGAAACGGGCAAAATCGCGGTCCCACCGCAATGCACGTGTTTTTCCCGAATTTTTCCGGGTGCTGTTTTAAGCTATCAAGCTTGGCCCATACCGCGTATCGTGCACCCGTCGGATAAGCCGGTTTCCAGGGACCGACCGATCGTTGTTGTTTTTAATCCTGCGGAGACGACGTGATGGCTAAAGGCACTGTGAAGTGGTTTAACCCGACCAAGGGTTTCGGATTTATCCAGCCCAGCAATGGCGGCAAGGACGTGTTCGTTCATATCTCGGCGGTCGAAAAGGCCGGTCTTTCGACGCTCAATGAGGGACAGACAGTGGAATACGAGGAAGTCGCCAACCGCGGCAAGACCTCGGCTGAACATCTCAAGGTCTGACGCCGTCCTGGAAAAGCATGCCCTCGGACGCGGTCCGAGGGTTTAGGCTTTCATAAGCAAGCAACATCTTTAAGAGAGATAAAGCGAATTCGGCAGGAGCGGACACCGCTCTTGCGCAGATTGCGCGCCGACGCTCAGTCTTCGGTGACCCACTTCTCGACGGTCATAACATCAGGCAATTCGAGATAGCCGCGCGGCCACATGTCGACGGCCCATTCAATGTGAGTTGCGCGCTCGACCAGTACCGCAGTGTTGTGCGGCGTCTGTAGCACCAGCGCATTGCCTCGATAATGCGGGTTGCCGACCGTATGATACTTTAACAAACCCCATTCCTGTAACACCAACAACAGGCTGGTGGTGTTGCGCGTAGTATCCCAGCAATCGTAATTGTGCTTGTCGTCGAAGTAGCGGAAGTCCGCCTTGGCAACGCGCTTGTTGGTTCCGATCACCGGACCCATGCGGCGATCAAACCACACGACCGCTCTTTGCACGGCGGCCCGCTCCGCCGCGGCCGATGATTTGCCAGCGTTGAGAATCTGCGTCAGCGCATTGCGGTCGGCCGGGGTGAAGTCGAGAAGTTCGCGGCGCCGGCAAACGAAACCGTAACAAACTGTCATCGATTTAGCCGAGGGCGGATAGATCGACACTGTGGAATAGAGCGCCGCGATCGGCGGGCTCAATTCAACCGCAACAGCGGGAACAGCGCTTGCCGCCACACCCAAAACGGCAAGCGCACGGCACGCGACATAGAGGCGCCAACACTCCTTTGACTCGTTCGCGGCTCTCATTCGTTTCGACCAGCTCCCGACGGTTCCAGTAAAAATTATCGCAGCTGTTTTGTGATTCCAAGGCTGCTTGCATGATAAAATATCGGAACTCGAGGTTTTCCATGACGATATCCGGTCCACAGTTCTGCGCTCCCTACGCGCTCGACGACGAAACCATCGCCGCGCGTCTGCTCGCGAACGGCCGGCTCACACCGGAACAGGACGCGCGCATCGACCGAACTGCCGTGCGTCTGGTCGAAGCCGTCCGCGCGACCAATGACCGGCTCGGCGGCGTTGAAGACATGCTGCGCGAATTTGCACTCTCCACCAAAGAGGGCGTCGCATTGATGGTATTGGCCGAGGCCCTACTGCGTGTGCCGGACGCCCGGACGGCCGATGCATTCATCGAGGACAGGCTCGGCCAGGGCGATTTCGTACATCATGAGACGAAATCCAGCGCCTTCCTGGTGAACGCATCAGCATGGGGGCTTGGGATGTCAGCGCGCATGATTCAGCCCGGCGAAACACCGCGGGGCACCATCGGAAGACTTACCAAGCGCCTCGGCGTTCCCGCCGTGAGAGGTGCGACCCGGCAGGCAATGCGCCTGATGGGGAGCCATTTCGTGCTCGGCGAAACCATCGAAGCCGCGCTTGAGCGCGTACGGCCTGATTCGGTCCGGATTCCCCGCTATTCGTTCGACATGCTCGGCGAAGGCGCGCGGACCGCCGCCGACGCAAAACGCTATTTCGAATCCTACGCCAGCGCGATCGATGCCATCGGCAGAACCGCGGGCAAGCAGCCGTTACCCGACCGGCCCGGCATTTCCGTAAAACTGTCAGCACTGCACCCGCGCTTCGAGGCGGTCAGCCATGCGCGGGTAATGACCGAACTGGTTCCGCTATTGATCGACCTTGCACAGCAGGCGAAAGCCCATGATCTGAACTTCACTGTCGACGCCGAGGAGGCTGACCGGCTCGAGTTGTCGCTCGACGTGATCGGCGCGGCTTTCGGCGACGCTTCATTAGCAGGTTGGGATGGATTTGGACTCGCCATCCAGGCCTATCAGAAGCGCGCCGAAGCGGTAATCGATTGGGTAGATGACCTTGCACGCGGCCTGCGCCGACGAATGATGATACGCCTGGTCAAAGGCGCCTACTGGGATACCGAAATCAAGCGCGCGCAGGAACGCGGCCTGGACGACTATCCGGTGTTCACGCAAAAAGCGATGACCGACCTCAACTACATCGCCTGCGCGCGCAAGCTGCTGAAATTGACACCGCGCATCTTTCCGCAATTCGCTACCCATAATGCACTCACTGTCGCGACCGTTCTTGAACTCGCAGGAAACGGCAGGGATTTCGAATTTCAGCGTCTGCATGGCATGGGTGACGCGCTGTACGGGCAATTAGGTGAAGATCATCCTGAACTGACATGGCGGACTTATGCGCCGGTCGGCAGCCATCGCGATCTGCTGGCCTATCTGGTGCGGCGCCTGCTTGAGAATGGCGCCAACTCGTCTTTTGTCGCCGTTGCCGCAGACGATGCGGTTCCGGTGGACGCGTTGTTGCGGCGGCCTGTAAACATCATCGGTACTGCGGAAAACGCGCGGCATCCGAACATCGCGCTACCCCGGAATCTCTATCAACCGCAGCGGATGAATTCGCGGGGCGTCGAATTCGGTGACCGCGCGGCGTTGAACGGCCTGATATCAGCGGTTGCGGCGCATAATCTGCTCGACAATGGCGTGGGCCATACGGCTTCACAGTTCACAAGCGATGCTGTCACGGCGGCTCGCGCGGGTTTCAGATCATGGAGCCAGGTGCCCGCGGGAACGCGCGCACAAATCCTCGAACGAGCCGCCGAACTGCTGGAACAGCGCACCGCGCGTTTTATCGCGCTACTGCAGCACGAAGGCGGCAAGACTCTCGACAACTCCCTCTCCGATGTTCGTGAAGCGATAGATTTCTGCCGTTATTACGCCGCGGAAGGCCGTATTCTTTTCGGCGACGGACAAACCATGCCGGGGCCAACGGGCGAGAGCAACGTGCTGCGGCTGCGCGGCCGCGGCGTAATGATCGCGATCTCACCGTGGAATTTTCCGCTGGCAATCTTTTTGGGGCAAATCACGGCGGCACTGATGGCAGGCAATACCGTGGTTGCTAAACCCGCCGAACAAACGCCATTGGTCGCCGCAGAAGCCGTTCGTCTGCTGCATGAAGCCGGCGTACCTTCTACTGCGCTGCACATGATACCAGGCGACGGAAATATTGGCGCTGCCCTGGTCGCGCATCGCGACATAGCCGGAGTGATTTTTACCGGGTCGACCGAGGTGGCGCGGAGAATCAACCGAACGCTTGCCGCCAAGGACGGTCCAATCGTGCCGCTGATTGCGGAAACAGGCGGCATCAATACGATGATAGTCGACGCTACCGCATCGCCGGAACAGGTCGCAGACGACGTGGTCGCGTCTGCGTTTCGTTCCGCGGGACAGCGATGCTCGGCGCTGCGCCTGCTGTTCCTGCAGGAAGACGTAGCCGATCGCATGATTGAGATCATCGCAGGCGCCGCGCGTGAATTGAAGGTCGGCGACCCGGGTGATCCGGCCACACACATCGGTCCCGTAATCGACTTTGAGGCAAAGCGCCAACTTGAAGTGCATATCGCGCGCATGAAAAACAGAGCCCACGTGCATTTTGTCGGTACCGCCCCTGATGGCAATTATGTCGCGCCGCATATCTTCGAATTGTCGCGCGCCGACGAATTGACCGAGGAAGTGTTCGGTCCGGTTCTACATGTGGTGCGGTATCGCGCCGGCCGTCTCGATGAGGTGCTGCAATTCATCGAGCGCACCGGTTATGGCCTTACCCTCGGCATTCATTCACGCATCGACGACACTGTCGACGCCATCGTGGAGCGGCTTGCCGTCGGCAACGTCTACGTCAACCGCAATATGATCGGCGCAGTCGTCGGCGTGCAGCCGTTCGGCGGCCACGGCCTGTCGGGCACCGGCCCGAAAGCCGGCGGTCCACATTACCTGGCGCGATTGGCGACCGAGCAGACCGTGACAGTCAACACTTCAGCGGCCGGCGGCAACGTCGCGTTGATATCGGAGACGGGCTAGCATTTTCGTCGTTCCGGAAACGGGAAGAAGTCGACCATCGGCCGATACGGGTGCCCGGCTTGGTGAGACGATGGCAGAAACTGCCGTTGCATCGTCCGACAACAGTGATCAAATGGCGAAACGGAAATCGACAAAACGTCACGGGAGCGACCATGGAAAGCGGCATCTTCGAAGGCCTCAGGGTTCTGGACTGCGCGAGTTTCATTGCAGCGCCCGCGGCCGCTACCGTGCTGTCGGATTTCGGCGCCGACGTGATCAAGATCGAGCCGCCGGGATCTGGCGATCCCTATCGCAACCTGCCGAACCTTCCCGGCTATCCCGTCAGCCCGCACAATTACGCGTGGATGCTGGAATCCCGCAACAAGAAGAGCCTTGCGCTGGACCTCGGCAAGCCCGACGGCCAACGGGTGCTGCGCCGTCTGGCCAGCAGCGCCGACGTGTTCATTACCAATTTTCCTCCCGCGGTAAGGGCACGGCTCGGCATCACCTACGAAGCGCTCGGTCCCCTCAACGAGCGGCTGATCTATGCTTCGTTCACCGGTTATGGTGAAAAGGGCGATGAGGCCAACAAGCCCGGCTTCGACAGCAATGCCTATTGGGCCCGTTCCGGCCTTATGGACCTGGTACGCGCGGACCTAGACACCACGCCGGCGCGGTCCGTCGCCGGCATGGGCGACCATCCCTGCGCAATGGCGCTATATGGTGCGATCGTCACCGCGCTCTACCGGCGCGAACGCACCGGCAAGGGTTCGCATGTCAGTTCAAATCTGATGGCTAACGGCGTCTGGGCCAGCGGCGTGCTCGCGCAAGCCACTTTATGCGGCGCCACGTTTCAGGAACGACGGCCGCGCGGGCGGGCGTTGAACGCCGTGACCAATCATTATCGCTGCCGCGACGGCCGATGGCTGATCCTGTCGCTGCTCAACGAGGAGCGGCAATGGCCGGTGCTGGCGCGCTGCATGGGCCGTGAGGAATTTGTTACCGATCCGCGTTTCGCCACCAAAGCTGATCGCCATGCCCGCTCGCTGGAATTGATAAAAATATTCGACGAGATTTTTGCCAGCAAGGATCTCGCCGAATGGCGAAAAATCCTCGACGGCAACGGACTGGTGTTTGGCGTAGTCGGCATATTGGACGATATCCCGAACGACAAGCAGATGCTGGACAACGACGTGCTGGTGCCATTCGAGGGAGACGACATGCTGACCATCAACAGCCCGATCTGGGTTGATGGAGCCAGCAAGAAGCCGCCGCGCTTTCCGCCTGGGATCGGCCAGCATAGTGACGAGATTTTACGCGCGGCGGGCTACGATGAAACGGCGATCAGGCAATTTCGAGCGGAGGGCATTGTGGCTTGAGCCTTCATCGGTACAGCCACGCCCAGGCAATCGCGAACAGGATGACGCCAGCAATTACCGCCACGCCGACCGCCCATGAACTGACGCGGACGGCGCTGACAGCTTCCCGGTCGGCCTCGTTGCGCGCAATCAGACGATCGCGTTGCTTATTCTCGCTCTCGGAGTCGCTCACGCTGGTCCCCGCTGCCATGATACTTCGTTGCACCGGACTCATACGCTCAATCGCGGCAGACCGCCAGCGCTGACGATCGATATCAAGCGCTCGGACGCGTTGCCGGTCGGAAGCCGGCTTCAAGGGCCTGCGTAACGGTCTTGCCGCCACCTCGAACGGCAGCGGCACGACTGAGCGAAAACGCCGCCAACGCGGCGCACAGCGCAGCCGCCGCTGCCGCGAAAAAGACCTCTCCAGTGCTCCATTTCATGGTAAGCAGCGCACCGCCAACCAGAGGCCCCACGATCGATCCGACCCGACCGATCCCGAGTGCCCAGCCTACCCCGGTTGCCCGCATCGAGGTCGGATAGAACGTCGCCGCCAAGGCATTAGCGGCGATCTGGCCGCCGACGATGCAGAAACCCGCGGCGAAGATTGCCAAGGTAACGAACACAACGGAATGGCCGAGCTGACCGATCGCACCCACGGCAAATACTGCCATCAGATAAACCAGCGCCAGTGCGCGAAACGAAAACCGGTCAATCACGCTGCCCAACGCAAACGTTCCGACGACGCCGCCGACCTGCAACATCGATCCGATCACCGCCGAGGTTGAAACCGTGGCGCCGAGGTCGTTGAGTACCGTGGGCAGCCAGTTCGACAGGAAATAAAGATCAAGCAGACTCATGAAAAATACTACCCACAGCAACAGCGTCGCCCGCGTACGGCCATCGCGGAACAGATGCAGCACCGGAATGCCGGTGAGTTGAGGCTCATGCACCGCAAACTGCGTTCCCGCGCCGAACGCCGTGCTCGGGGTGATACGTTCCAGCAACTCGGCAACGCGCTCCGGCGTGCGTCCGGTAAGCGCCAGAAACCGAACCGACTCCGGCAGCCGCACCGCCAGAATCGGCGCCAGCAGCAACGGCGCGATGCCGCCGATCACGAACACCGAGCGCCAGCCGAATTGCGGAATCATCGCCGCCGCGAGCAGGCCGCCTAATGCAGCGCCCACCGAGAATCCGCAAAACATGATCATCACCATGGTCGCCCTGCGGCGATGTGGGCTGAATTCTGAGGTCATCGCCACCGCGTTAGGCATCGCGCCGCCGAGGCCGAGGCCGGTCAGAAATCGGACTGCCAAAAGCGTACCCACATCATGGATAAAGGCAGTTGCGAGCGTGCCGACGCCGAACGCAAGAGTACTGAAAATAATAATTTTCTTGCGTCCAATACGATCCGCGAGCGGACCAAAAACCAGCGCGCCGATCATCAGACCGAAAAGCCCGGCGCTGAACACCGGACCCAGCGCGGCTTTGGTCAGGCCCCATTCCTTGGCAAGCGCGGGGGCCACATAACCGATCGCCTGAGTATCAAATCCGTCGAGAAACAGCACTGCCGCGCAGATCAGCAGCAGCCGGACCTGAAAGCCGCCGACCGGCTGTGCGTCGATGAACTGCGCGACATCGACCGACATTCCGTTGCCCTGCATCTGAGAAATCGCCATCGCTCTTTCTTCCCTCGAACGTCTGTCCGCTTCTAGGTCCGCAATGCTTCCTTCGAATAACCCGTAATCCGCTTGTAACCCTCGGACAGGGCCACAAGTTCGTCGTGGCTGATGACATCGTCGATGACGCCGAACGGCCGGTCGCCAGTACGCTGGAACACCTCGCGCAGGATCGCGTCCGGCGGATTGGTGCGGTTAGTCAGAACGATGCGGGTCGTGGCTTCCAGCCGTTGTTTTTGGTAAGCCGCGAGGGCTGCGGTCGGATCGTCGCTTTCCTGTAACGCCGTGGTCAGCGCACGCGCGTCGAGAATGGCTTGCCCCGCGCCATTCGAGCCGCGCGGCACCATCGGATGCGCGGCGTCGCCAAGCAACGTTACCCGACCGAAACTCCAACGTGGCAATGGATCCTGGTCGACCATCGGAAATTCGAGCACGCTGTCGGCGGCGCGAATAAAAGCCGGCACATCGAGCCAGTCGAAATGCCAATCGGCAAAGGCGCCAATGAAATCGTCGACCGAACCTGGCCGGGTCCATTCGCGCTTGCGATACACTGGCGTCTCGATCTCGGCGACCCAGTTTATCAACTGTAGTCCATCGATGTCGGCCTGACGGACCGGATAGATCACCATCTTGCCATGCGACAGCCATCCCGCCCGCACCATGCTGGCGCTCGACAGCATCGGTTTCCATCGCGTCACGCCGCGCCACATATTGACGCCGGAATAACGCGGTTCGCCTTCATCGGGATAAAACTGCTTGCGTATCGCGGAATGGATGCCGTCGCAGGCGATCGCAACGCGGCCGCGAACGCTGGTGCGGTTGGAGTCGGCTGGCCCCTTGGAAAAACTTACCGTGACACCTGTCTCGTCCTGCTCGACCCCAACGCAATGATGGCTGGTGAGCAGACGATCATGTCCGGCCCGCGCACGGAAAACATCGAGCAGCACCATTTGCAGATCGCCGCGATGGATCGATAACTGCGGATAATCGTAACCAGCCGCGCGTCCGAGCGGCTCTTGATAGATCAATTGGCCGAAACGGTTGAAGAAGGTCGCATCCTTGGTCGCGACGGCGACGCTTGCCAGTGGCTGTTCCAGCCCGAGCGCGGCCAACTCTTTGGTGGCATGTGGCAGCAGGTTGATGCCAACTCCGATCGGCCGGATTTCGGACGCAGATTCAAAAACGCGGCAGGGTATTCCGGCGGCATGCAGCGCCAGTCCGAGGGTCAACCCGCCAACGCCGGCTCCGACGATGATGACCTCGTCCATGTTTCCTTCCCGGCACGCATGCTGGCGATTTCCGGGGATGAAACACGATTAGTAAGACCACTGTCAATCTTGCCGAGCATCGCCTTCGGCGTAATTTATTCAGCGGCTTTTGACGAAACACATTCCCATGCGCGAGGTCTTGCCGACAGGCTGACAGGCGAGGCCTTCGGCGCAGGTCCAGGACCGGAAACTGGCGTCATTGTCGGCAGCCCTGGCGTGGTTGTCGTAGCACGACGCGCCCCAGCCATCGTAATATTCGGTACCGGCAAGTTCGCGCATGCGCTGCGGATTTGCGAATGATCGCGGGCGCGCGGAAAATCCCCGCGAAAAGTCAGGGCTGAGACCCCAACTCAACGAAGTAAGAATATCGTAGCGTCGGATCTGGTCGCCGAAGAAATGCGGCGAGCCCGGTACCACCGTTGAATTGGAAGGATTTGCCGCCAACCAGTCGACACCGGGGAAGTGAAAACCGCCGATGCCTCGGGTTTGATGACAGCCGGAACAGGTCATATCGTTGAGCCTGCGCTCGAAGCCCGCGACGGAGCGGATGTTTTGAAACGCGACGCCGCTCTGTGCTGCTTTCTTCAGTGCAGCAATTACCTCGCCCTCCCCAAAGACCTCGTTGCCGTAGCCGTCGGCCTGCACAAGGCCGAACGCGGGCTGTAGTGCTGACGGCACGAACCCAACCGGCGTCGCGGCGATGGCAGACTTTGCGAGAAATTTTTCCGGGACCAAAATTGTGCCACGATCCAGCTCGCCGATGTTTTTCGGATCAAGCAGCCACGCCTTGAATTCACGCTTCAAGCCCGCATCTGCGAAAATTCGGTCGCGATCGATCTGATTTTCCAGCGGCGCTTCCTCGAACTGTTTTGACTGTGCATTGTAGCGAAACAGCTTCATCAGGTACTCAGTGCGAAATTCCCGGACCTTCGATTTCGGCGCATGCGCGATCTGCAGGTTGATTTCGATGCGGTCGACATCCGCCGGTTCGATAAATTCAAGCGGCCCTCCCGCCGAAATCAATCTGATCGCCAGGTCTGCGCCGGTCTGTGGCCAGTCGGCAATGGCGAGCCATCGACGGGCGACGTCCTGGCACGTGATCGCGATCCCACGGGCCGAGGCTTTCTTCCCCCTCGCTTGCAGCACCACATTCAACGTCATTGGCAATCGCGGCGAGGTTGCATTCTCACCTACGAACGGATCGCCTATGCTGGTTAACCGATAGATCAGCCGGATTTCGCCGCATGTTTCGGGTGAGACGTAGGCGCGGTCCATGCGATTAACGATACCGGCCAGCACAAACCGAGACCGAGAGGAATAAAGCACGTCGCGATCAAAGACCTGCCAGTCGAAGGGCACGCCGACACCGATCGTCTCCAGCGGCAGCACGGCCCGGTGACGCGCGGCATAACGATCGAATTCATCGTCGAGCGCCTTGCGCACCGGGGCCATCGATGGCGATGCAAACAACTCGTCGTTAGAGAGTGCTACGCCACCCGAGCGCGCAAGCGGGATGAACGGACGCAAGCCGAAGCCGACGTGGTCCAGCCTTCTCGTCTCATACTCTCCCAGACCGAGTTCGCGCAACGCCAATGGATCGGTAACTGCGACGCCGCGCTCCAAGGGCGCACCATGTACGGCGAGCGGCAGCAGGATGGCGGAGACCATGACAAAGGAGGGAAAAAATCGCACGTGACATGATCCTGACGAACGCCACAGCGAAGAAGCCATCAAGGACACCTCGCGGGCGACGCTTCCATTCAGGAAAATAGCCGAAAACGAGATGGGCTGCCGTGGTTTTCTCCGTGCGGCCAGGCAAAAAGCGGGGAGCGGGTCGTCGCCGCGGAAGTCCCCGCCATGACAGGTTCCATTACCGTCGATCTTAGCGCGCGACGATCAGGCCCTTGCTGGTCACCACCACCCAGCGGCCGTCCTGTTTGCGGATGGCGTCGACGCGGCCGAGACCTGGAATTGGATCACCGGCATAAACCTCGTACATGCCTTGGCGACCTTCGATCAAAGCGCTGCCATTGCTGACGTCACGCAATATCCAACCTTCCACCGTGGGCAGCCGGGCGACCTCCGGCTTGGGTGCAGGCAATGGCACTGGCGCAGCATTGGCAGGCTGGATCGATGCCGTGGTTTCCTTCGGCGCCACAGCAGCCGCAGCTACCGGAGGCGCCGTGGCGGAGGCAGCACGAAGTTTGTCCACCGCCTCGCTGAGCTTGGCCAGTTTGGCGACAGGCTCGGCCTGTGCCTTTTCGATCCTGTCGAGGCGTTCGCCGGTCTTGCCAATCTGCGCAGCGCTGTGTTTCGACGCTTGCTCGAGGTTGGTCCGCAGCGCTGCAACCTCGGTATCGATTCGCGAAATGGTATCTTCCAGGGCGCGGTTGGTCGCCGCCTTCGGCGCGTCACCGGTAAAATGCCCAAGACCGGCCGTTGCCAGCGCTCCGCCGATGGCGCCAGCCACGGCTGCCAGCACAATAACCGCAGCCAGAGCAGCAACCCGGCCCTTGCCGAACATTCCGGACTTGCCGGCGGCGGCCGTCGATTCCGGGTGGCTGCTGTCGCCGTCCCATGAATGGCCGCGAGGCGCCGACACGATCATGATCTTGCTAGCGGATTTTTGGGCGCCAGCGTTCGTTTCGGGCTTTTCATCGACCTTAAGCGCACCAACCGGCGGGTCAACCTTAGGCGCGTCTTTCGTTTCCTCCGGCGCAAGCTTCGGAGATTCAACGCTGACGGCGTCTTTCGCGGGTCCAGATGTCGGGTCGACCGACGTGTCGGATGAATTGGATGATATCGGCGCGGCGCTGACAATATCGCCGAGATTGTCGCTGATCCGGTCGGAATCCTGTTCACTCACGTCGCAAATCTCCGTTCAAGGTTGACCATTTGGTAACTTTTATTGCTTGCGAATTCGTTACTACCGCCCGAATTACGGAAATTTTAGGAACTTGTTCGGCCTCGTTTTGCCGCAATGTCAGAACCGGCCCAGCGAAAGCTGCTTGCGAATTTGGCTTTGTTGCCCCTGCGGGATCGCCCACCGCCCCTATGGCATCGATTGCACGAGCGGATTTCCCGACTAACATGTCTGGAGCGAAGCCGGTCGGAAGGTTCTGGGACGCCATGACCATTGAGAAATGCATCAACGAACGACGCGCTGGATGCGCGCTCGAATTTCGAGCCGATCATGCAGTCGGTGCGCGACCTCAATAAGCTCGACGACGCTTGAAATAACCGAGGAGAGAGGTGTGAAATTCTACGACTCGATCGGGCCAAATCCGCGCCTCGTCCGGATGTTCATGGCCGAAAAGGGGATCGATATGCCGATACAGACGGTGGATCTCGATCTCGGCGAGAACCGGCAACCCGAACATCTGAGGCGCAACCCGCACGGCCAGACGCCGGCGCTCCAACTCGACGACGGCAGTTATCTCTCCGAGATCATCGCGATCTGCGAATATCTCGAAGAGAAACATCCTACGCCTGCCATGATCGGAACAACGGCGGAAGAACGTGCCGAATGCAGGATGTGGACCCGTCGCGTCGATCTCAATATCTGCGAACCGATGATAAACGGCTACCGCTTCGGCGAGGCGCTCAGTTTGTTCGAGAAACGCATCATCACCGTGCCCGAGGCTTCAGCCGGATTGAAGAAGATCGCAGCCGATCGCCTGCAATGGCTCGACGGGCAGATGGCAGGCAAACAGTATCTCTGTGGCTCGCGCTTCACGCTGGCAGATATGATGCTGTATTGTTGGATTGACTTCGGCGCCGAGGACGAGGTTGGCCAGCCGCTCGATCCCGCCAACACCAACATCGCCGCGTGGTTTGCGCGGGTCGGGCGACGGCCTTCGATAAAGGCATAAAGCTATTATCCCGTCACGATCGGGACATTACGAACGGCTTTCTTCGTTGCAACCCAGCTTGGCGTGCCCTACGGGCATGCCACAACGGCGAGCAAATTGACCACATCACATGACCACCGGCGCATCCGGCAATTCGTTGCTGCCGGCGCCTTGCTTCGAAAAATGCTTCACCAGGTGCCGCGTTATGGCCTCGATGCCCTTGAGTACGCCGGCTTCAAAGTTCCCACGGCCAAATTCGACTTCCATCATGGCGCAAATCGTCTGCCATTCGTCGGCGCTCACCATGGCATCAATTCCACGATCGGCCAGAATCTCCACATCGCGATCGGCCAGCAGGAGATAGATCAACACGCCGTTGTTATGCGCGGTGTCCCAGATCCGCAAATGCGAGAACACGTCGATCGCCCGCTCGCGCGCCGACTGATTCCGCAATAGCGGCGCACCGTCGAGCGCGCCTTCGACAACAAAGCGGATCTGACCGGCATGAGTTGCTTCGCTGGCCTTGATGGCCTGCTCGATTACAGCCAAGGCCTTGGGTGGAAATGCCCGACGGACCCGCGACCGATTGGCGATGAGATGCCTGCCGATACGTTTGATACCCATCTCACCAACTCCCCGAGGCGCCGCCGCCACCGAAACTGCCTCCGCCGCCGCTAAATCCCCCGCTGTCGCTCGAACTGCCGCCAGAAAACCCGCCACCGCCACCGGACCACGCGCCGCCCCTGCCGACGCCACCGGATGACGTCATCGCGTCGCTGAACATGGTGACGATGAATGCGATGATGCCGCCGATTGCCGACAATGCCAGCGACGCCGCGATGAACCAGAACAAAGCAGCGACCAGGCCGCCGGTGGCGAGCGACCCAAACAGCCTGCCGAATACGCCCCGCATGATGCCGCCGACGACGATGACGGCAACGATCAGGAACGGATTGAACGGGTCGATGTCACTGAGCAGACCGCCAGAACTCCGTTGCCGCTCGGCCGGCGCCGGCAACGGTTCGCCATCGATAACGCGCAGCATGCGATCCACGCCGTCGGAAATACCTCCGGTGAAATCGCCGTTGCGGAATTTTGGCGTGATGACTTCGTCGATGATGCGCTTCGCGGTCACATCGGTAAGCGCACCCTCTAGGCCGTAGCCAACCTCGATCCGCAGCTTGCGATCGTCCTTGGCGACGACCAGGATGGCGCCGTCGTCGATCTTTTTGCGGCCGATTTTCCATGCGTCCGCGACGCGGATCGAATACTGCTCGATGGTTTCGGGCTGGGTGGTCGGCACGATCAGCACCGCGATCTGGCTGCCTTTCCGTGCCTCGAAATCCTTCAAGGTCCGGTCAAGAGACGCAACTTCGCTGACGCCGAGTGTGCCCGTCCTGTCGACCACGCGCCCGGCAAGGGGCGGCACCGCAACGTCCGCCATGGCGGAGAACGCCATGCACGACATCAACGCAAGAAAGTATGTTCTTGCAACATTCATCGCGGACGCCTTTGCGGTTGTCGCGATTACTTTGCCGGTGCAGGGGTCGTCGCCGCCGGATTGAAGTCGACCTTTGGCGCCGTGGAGATTTCATTTTCGTTCGCGACCGAAAAGTTCGGTTTCTCCTTATAGCCGAACATCATCGCCGTCAGATTGTTCGGGAATGAGCGCACCGTGACATTATATTCCTGCACAGCCTTGATGTAGCGGTTGCGCGCCACCGTGATGCGATTTTCGGTGCCTTCCAGTTGCGACATCAGGTCGCGAAACAGCGCGTCTGATTTGAGCTGCGGATAGTTCTCGGTGACGACCAGCAGTCGCGACAGCGCGCTGGAAAGCTCGCCCTGTGCAGCCTGGAATTTCTGAAAAGCGGCAGGATCGTTAAGCACGTCCGGCGTCGCCTGGATGCTGCCGACCTTGGCGCGAGCGTTGGTAACGCCGAGCAGCACGTCCTTTTCCTGCTGCGCAAAACCCTTCACTGAATTGACGAGATTCGGCACCAGATCGGCACGACGCTGATACTGGTTGACGACCTCGGACCAGCCCGACTTGACCTGCTCGTCCTGGCTCTGGATTGCGTTATATCCGCAATTGGTGAGACTCAACGTCGCCAGCGCCGCCAGCACGGTCCACAATCTGCGCATCGAATTCTCCTTGTCGTTGCTGTCCGGTAGTTTAATCGGGCTGTTCGAAATATGCGAGTTATTCCGAGGAAACGCGAGTGAAAGAGAAGGCTCCGTCATACGCGGGCTTGACCCGCGTATCCATCCCGCTTCACAAGAGTCTTTCGAAGTAGATGGATTTGCCGAGTTCAGGCCCGGCAATGACGACAAATAGATTATTTCCCCACCGATTTCGCCGCTTGAATCGCTTGCCACACTTTCATCGGCGACAGCGGCGTGGTGAGAGACTTGACGCCAAGGTCGCTCAAGGCATCCATCACGCCATTCGCAACACAGGGCGGGCCGCCGATCGCGCCGGATTCGCCGCAACCCTTGGCGCCTAGTGGATTGGTGCGGCAGGGTGCCGAGCCGTCCAGCGTCACTGCGATGGCCGGAATGTCGTCGGCGCGCGGAATACAATAGTCCTGATAGCTCGCTGTCAGCAATTGACCCTCGCAGTCATAGGACACGCCCTCATAAAGCGCCTGCCCGATGCCTTGCGCAACACCGCCATGTACCTGGCCCGCAACCAGCATCGGATTCATGGCGACACCGACGTCGTCAACCGTAGTATATTTCACCACCCGCGTGATACCGGTTTCCGGATCAATCTCAAGTTCGCAGATATGCGTACCATTGGGCCAGCTGGGTCCATCGACCTCACCTTCGCTGTCGACGCTCAGCCGTGCGCCTTTCTCTTTTCCAGCGATTTCGAAAAGGTCAACGCGCCGGTCAGTACCGACCACGGTCAGCCAGCCGCCGCTGTATTCGATATCGTCGACCGACGCCTCAAGCAGGTGCGACGCTTTCTCCCGCGCCTTCGCGATCATATCGTTGGCGGACACTGCAAGCGCGGTGCCGCCGACGAACAGCGAACGCGAGCCAACGCTGCCGAAACCGGTAGCCAGATCCGTGTCACCCTGCACGATATCGATCTTGTCCAATGAAATGCCGAGCGATTCTGCCAGCATCTGGGAGTATGTCGTTTGCAGCCCCTGCCCCATTCCTTGCGTACCGGAATGCAGAATAATGCGTCCTTCCGCGGTGGCGTGCAGGCTGACCTTTTCGGTGTGCGCGCGCCCGCCGGTCCATTCGATGTAGCTGGTGAGGCCGCGGCCGTACAGCAGACCTTTCTTCTTCGCCGCCTTCTTGCGCGCAGCGAAGCCATCCCAATCGGCCAGTTTGGAGGCTTGGTCCAGCATGTGAGCGAAAGCGCCGCTGTCGTAAACCTGGCCCACGGCGTTAGTGTAAGGCAGTTGCGCAGACTTGATATAGTTCAACTTGCGGATGGTACGCGGATCGATCCCGATCTGCCGGGCCGCGGCGTCCATCAGCCGTTCTACGATGAACACGCCTTCCGGCCGGCCGGCGCCACGATAGGCGCCGACCGGCGCGGTGTTGGTCATCACTGTTTTGACCTCGTAGTGCACCAGCGGCAGATCATAGACGCCGCTTTGCACGAAGGGACCCAGCACCAGTGGAATGATATTGGCTGCGCCGGTCATGTAGGCGCCGGTGCCGCCGATCGAACGTACACGATAGGCCAGCACGCGGCCCTTCGCGTCGAGCGCGAACTCACCCGTCGAGGTCAGGTCGCGGCCATGACTGCCCCCGACGAATTCATCGGTGCGGTCGCCGCGCCAGCGTATTTTGCGGCCAAGCTTGACCGCAGCGTATGCGACGAGGCCATCCTCCGGATAGAGGTTGGTCTTTTGGCCAAAACCACCGCCGATGTCGCCGACCAGCACGCGGACGCTTTCCTTGGGCCGCTTCAGCACCGCTTCGGCGAGAACGTCGCGAGTCGAGCCAGGCGTCTGTGATTGCACATAAAGAATTAGACGCCCGAACTCCTTGTCAATTTCAGCGATAGTGCTGCGCGGTTCCATCGCGGAGGGAACCAGCCGCTGGCTGATAAGATCGAGCGAAACAACGTGTTTCGCTCCGGTGAAAGCAGCATCAACCGCGGCCGCGTCGCCATAGCTCATTGCAGCTACGATGTTATCGGGCGCTTCCGGCCAGACGACAGGTGCACCGAGCTCGAGCGCTGCGACGGGATCGACGACGGATGGCATTACTTGGTACTCGATGGAAATCGCTTCGGACGCGGTCTGGGCAATAACGCGCGACGTGGCCACCACGGCGGCCACCGGTTCGCCCGCAAAACGCACGGTTTCGTGCGCGAGCAACCTTCGCGGCGGCACGGTCATCGGCGACCCGTCGGGCCGTTGAAAAACAGCCAGCGTCGGAATCGTGCCGATATCGTCAGCAATCAGATCAGCGCCGGTGTAGACGGCCTCGACGCCGGGCAGCCCGGCCGCGGCCTTGGTTTCAACCGAGACGATCCGCGCATGGGCATGCGGCGAGCGCAGCACGTGAAGCCACAGCGCGCCGTCTTCCGGACTGTCATCGATGAACCGGCCTTTCCCGGTCAGCAACCTCTGATCTTCCAGTCGCTTGATCGGCTGGCCCGCGCCGAAGCGCATATTGGCTGGCAGAATGTTCATCAATTTATCCTTCGCGCCCTTTGTTCGATTGCTGTCGCAATGATGAAGGTATGCATCAACCGATATCGCGCAACACGGCTTCGACCGCTTTGCGCTCGTCGGCCGATAGTGCCGCCTGCGGCGCTATCGGGTCGCCTACATCGTAGCCCTGGATTGCAAGCCCGGCCTTGATGCAGGCCGCCAAGTTATAGCGCGCGAAGGCTTCGTTAAGTCGCCACAGCCGCTGCTGCAATTTCATCGCCTCGTCCCAGCGTTGCGCTTTACACAGATCGTAGAGCTGAACGCTCTGGCGCGGAACGATACAGGCGGGGCCCGCCATCCAACCGACGCCGCCGATCAGCATCACCGCTGCCGGAATGTGGGCGGATGCGGAGAACACATTGATCGCGTCGCCGCAGCGGTTGATGATGGACAGCAGTCGGCCGGTATTGGTCGAGGCATCCTTGATGGCGACGATACGTGGATGCGCAGCGAGCCTGGCTATCACGTCGAGCGTGAGATCCGAGCGTTGAAATTGCGGATTTGTGTAGATCACCACGGGAAGATCGACCGCATCCGCGATGGCGCGGAAGTAGGATTCGACCTGGGTATCATTGACCGGAAAATATGCTTCCAGAATTGCCAGGATGCCGTCGGCACCGAGGTGTTGATACGATTTGGCTTGCGCGACCGCATCAGCCGTCGCGGTCGAGGCTACGCCGGCAATCACAGGCACACGCCTGTCGGCGGCTTCGATCGTTGTCCGCACCACCGCTGTACGCCGCTCGCGGCTCAGGTAAGCGAACTCACCGGTCGAACCGAGCGGCGTCAGCCCGTGCACGCCGGCCTTGATGAGATCGTCGCACAGTTGGCCGAGAACATTGGTGCGGACGTGCCCGGCGGCATCGACCGGCGAGACCAGGTAAGGAAAGACGCCGTGAAAATCGGCCATGGAGGTTTGAATCTCTTCGCGTGCGCGCTTTTGGAACTGGAACTCTATAGATGACTGGCTATTACGGAGAAAGCCCCCATCATCCGGAAGAGTGACACGAAATCCGCGGCTGCACCCTATTCATCCCGTGTTCCAATTCGGCTGCCGGCAGGCAGTCCGAGCACAACAACTACAAGTGTGTTGTGACACTAAATTTCTAGCTCCGATAACGTCTTTGAGATAGAAGCGACGTGCCGTGTTCTGTAGCGAGCGATGGCAAGACGACCTTCTTTCACAAGCAATGCGGTTCCTTGTCGCCCATCATTTTAGGAACAGTTCGCTGCCATCGACGCCATCAGGTCGCGAGAATTCCTAACACTGCAAAGCGTACCTCCGGCCGGCCGGTTCGCATGAAGTGTCCGCATTCCAGGGAATAGAGCCATGACCTTGAAGTTTATCAGTTTCGCCGGTTCTCCTCGTGATCGGGGAAGGCAGCATGGGGAAACAATGCGAAACGAGATTACTGCGAACGTGGAAGTATTTTTGAAATATTTTTGTTCGCGGGGCTCCGACCGGAAGAAAATTCAAGAGCAGGCAGAAAACTGGCTCGCGTTTCTGCCAAGCGTATCCCCCGATTACGTCGAGGAATTGCGCGGAATATCCGAGGCGGCAAACCTTCCAGCGGAATCGATTACGATGCTGAATGTCCGGCACGAGATTGGATTCCGGCTTCTGGCTCGTCAGGCAATTGAGCTAGCGGGCCTGACCGTCGATGGTTGTACTTCGGTCGGCCTGTTGCCCGAAGCGACCGCGGGAAACTCGACAATCCTGGCACAAACGATTGATGGGCTGGCGGCTGTGCGCGGAACAATGTTCGTCGGGCACAGCGGCAAAAGCAACAAGCCATCCTCGCTTGGCGTATTCGAAGCGGGGTGTGTCGGCCCCACGGCCGGGCTGAACAACGCCGGCATTGGACTGGTTTGCAACAGCCTGCTGACAGCCATGGACGCTCGCGGCGCGATGACTGCTCCTTTCAAGCTGCGATGTCGCTCCATCCTCGAGGCGAGAACATTCGATGCAGCGATAAAGGTGGTCGTACAAAAGGATAGAAGCTCGTCGATGAACTATCTGATCGGTCACACCGACGGGGAAGTTATCAGCATCGAGACAGCCCCGAACGCCAAGCGATGTCTTTATCCGGAGAACGGAATGGTAACGCACGCAAATCATTTCGAGCCGGGAGGAGGCATCGTGTCGGAATGGGAGCGCTTCGTTCCAGATACTCTCTTTAGATCTCGGCGATTTGAGCGCCATCTTCGTCCGAAATTTGGCGAGATCGACCTCGAGCATATCATGACAGGCCTGAAAGATCATTTTTCATATCCGTCGTCGATATGTCTTCACCCGGACGAACACCCCTCCGGCCGGCAGGGCAGCACGATTTCAGCGGTGGTGATCGACCTGAAGGAGCTTCGGCTCTTTGCGACGGATGGGCCGGCGTGTGGAGCTCCGTTGCAGAAATTTGAACTCGCTGCTTGAAATCCCTGTCTGCTTTGTACGGTAGTTCTGCGGCTTATACGGAGCGCCAATGCAAGCGCGTACCAGGCACTGGCTTCAAAAGTGTCATAGCACACTATTCTTATCGCCAGATAATCATGAGCGCGCTATGAGTGCGGCTTGGCTAGCTCTCTCGTATTGGTGATCATCAGGCGAGACATCAAAACATGCACTCCTTCGTCCTGACGATCATTGGGCTGGGCCCGCGCGGGCTGATTTTGCTGGATCGCGTTATTGAAGCGTACCGTTGGCGGGAAACGGAATATCAGCTCAAGATTCATCTGGTCGATCCGGGTGAGCCTGGCCAAGGCGTTCATCGCCAGAATCAACCTTATTACTTGCAGACCAATACTCCGGGAAGCATGCTTACAGTCTCCCCGAACGAGCCTATTCAAGGCGCGCCGCTTCGCAGCTTCGGACCGTCGGTGACCGAATGGGCGCGCCTCAGGGGATATCGGCGTATCGGATCCGACTTTCGCATTGCGGATTCCCGCTCCGGCGATGATATCGCCGAGGAGGACTCGCTGCCCCGAAGCATCCTGGGGGAATACCTGAATTGGTACTACAACCGAACCATCGAGGACCTGCCTGAAGGCATCAGTCTAACCTATCACAAGCACCGTGCAACAGACGTAGTCGTTTGCGATGATACGATCGTCTCGATCGAACTGGATAACGGAATACGGATCCGGACAGATTTTTTATTTGTGGCGAGCGGTCACGGCAACAGCCAGCCAGATTTACAAGAGAGTTATTTAGAGCAGTTTGTCAGCGATCATGCTGCGAAAAACGGCAAATTGCGTTTTATTCGAAATCCCCACGCGTCGAAGATGCTTGGCGATGTCAATTCTCGCGCAACGGTCGCGGTGCAAGGCTACGGCCTGACGGCGTACGACGTCATCTCCGAGCTTACCGTGGGTCGGGGCGGCGAGTTTATCTCACACCCCGCCGGGCTTGAGTATCGCAAATCCGGATTGGAGCCACGTCTGCTGATTTTTTCCCGGCGAGGCATTCCTTTCAGCGCCCGAGCAGTAAATCAGAGGGAGCCCCGGAAATTATATCAGGCGCATTTCTTCAACGTTGAGGCTGTCACCGCTATCAGGAAAAAGGCCCTCAAATCGGGCGGCACTGGACAGCTTGATTTCGATCGAGATCTGCTCCCACTTCTCGTGAAAGACATGGCGTATGCTTATTCGCATGCCAAAGGTCAAACGAGCTGCCATCCGTCAGAATATGAATCCACGGAGCAGGACCGCATCACTATCGAAAACTTGATGTACCCGCTTCGATCCATGCGATTTGACGATATCGATGGTTATCGACAATTTGTAATTAAATATCTGAGCGACGATTTGTTACAGGCCAAGATCGGTAATGTTGCAAGCCCGATCAAAGCCGCGGTGGAGGTGATACGAACGGCTCGTCCGTGTCTCCGACTAGCCGTCGACTTCGGTGGATTGACCCCGCAGTCTCACGAGCGATTCGACAACTACCACGTACCTATGATGAATCACTTGGCGCTCGGTGCCCCGCTACATCGCAACCAAGAATTGCTGGCTTTGTTCGCGGCCGGCGTGCTGGACGTCGCGGCCGGCCCAAATCCAACGATAGAACCAGACGCCAAAACGAGTCAGATCGTTGTCAGAAGCAAGTTTGAACAAAGCAACAGCGCCGGCTCCGTTGACGTACTTGTTGCGGCACGCATTGCTCCATCTCGACCTGAGGACGACAGTTCGGCATTTTGCCGCAATCTGCTGGCGTGTGGTATCGCGCGTCCTTACTATAACGGAACATATCATCCAGGCGGGCTCGACATCGATCGGCAGAACCGGCTCGTGACAAAGAGTGGAAAGACCGTTTGTAATACGTGGGTGGTCGGTTATCCAGTCGAGGGACCCAATTTCTTTACATACGTGCTGCCACTGCCGGGTATCAATTCTCGACCCGTTTTGGATGCAGATCGCTGCGTCCTGGGCTTGTTCAAGAGCCTTTCTGAAAGGTGCCATCAAAGACCGGTTCTGAGCGATCATTCAAATCAGGAAATTGCCGCTGTATGAATTAGAGCGCTAATAGCGGCTATGCCGATGACATCGGAGCAGCGGTCATTGTCATTCGGCCCCGTTTGGCAAGGCTGAATCCCGGAATACCGTTATTGCAGCCGTGCCGATCGGAAACGATTAAGCGGGGCTATCGAAGTTGACGGGGCGATCTGGAATTGCCCGGCCGCGAACAGCTTTCCCGTACCATCGCGAGCGATTTTTATCCGGAAAGAACTTGTGGGGCGGTATTCTGCACCGTCGTCGTCATACACGTCCCAGCCTCCGTCGGCTGCTATCGACTTGTGACGGATTTCAACGGCGCGACCCCGGGGCAAAACAAACATAGCCATCCTCGGCCGTGTCATAGGCGACCGCGAGTGAGACACGCATTCTGATTATCTCGGCGCGATGCCAGCCGATCCCTAGACCCTTGTACCCGGCAGGTTTGTAGATCCGTCGGGCTGCGGAGTTCGCATCCGAATTCGCCGGCGGCGCGACTGATTCGAATGGAAGGAAACATCGGGTTCCAAGATTCCCAATGTAAGCGCCTTCGTCACGGCTTGCGTTCTCGTTGCGACAGACAGTTTTCGCATGATGTTCTGAATATGATTCTTTACGGTATACTCGCTTATGTGAAGGACCTGGCCGATTTCCCAATTCGTCTTTCCGCTCGAGATCCACCAAAGAATTTCCCGTTCGCGATCGGTTACGTCGACGGTTTCTGGTTGATATGGATCCGATTCTCCGTGGTGAAGACACATTTTTTCTCCCGCCAACGCCTCGTGCACGTCGCCGGGCGATGCGGAGAGCAATCTCATCAACGCCTCATGCAAGTGAGGAACTATGAGACGCACCAGATCGGGTTGGATGGGGGGAGCTTGGCTGTCGATGTTGGCGAATACAAAGTATGTGGAGATCAGCCCATCCAGGTCCATGATGCCATGGCAGGCGAAACTTGCAGTTCCATATATCCTATCGACGTTTTCACCAAGACAGGGATCGATCGGAATCTCTGCGGTTTCAGAGCTGCGTCCACGAATCCAATCCTTTAGCAGACCGTCCTTTATCGTCTGATCGGAGTGCATGATTCGCTGGAGATACATGTGTGGAAAGTCGACATTGATGAGTCGGATCACTTTTGCCTCGTGAACCCCGCAGAGGCCGCACATCGCGATTTGATGGGGAAGGATGTCTCTAATACGCCTTTGCGCGAAGTCTCTGAACGAGATGATCGTGCGAAGATCTCTGCATTCTCTGCATAATCCAACTATGTCGTCACCGATGCTTGATTTTCGGCTCGGCCTCGTCTTGGCAGTCATCGGCATCGCAGGCTCCGTAGTTGAGTCGACGGATGGTTTTCTTGTCGGGGCAGCCGCATGTTTTCCGCTGTTCCTACAATAGTTTTGGCGGGTTTCTTGGACCAAGCATGGGAGTTAGGTCAGAACCTCTTATGCAGGGGACGCCAGAGGGCTAAGCCCAAGGACAACCATCTACTGCCGGAGCAGCAGATCATTTCCTGGCAAGTCAGAAGCCGGGAACCAATTCGTGCCGCACATTTAGCTCCAACTGACTCCGCTGGAATTCAACGCCTTGTCGTGCCGTTGCTGGTACCGAAAGATGCGGCACGTCGCTTTTATATCAAAGACATTACCTGAGCTAGAGCTTTAGTGTGATGATACACTTAAAGTTGTGTTTTGCAACCGCCATGGGAGCCGTGGAAACCAGTCGTTCAGGTGTTGTTACCGCCGTTTCCCGACATTCCGATACAGATCGACGCTACCGGCGCAGTCAACGCCATAGTGGCGTAAGAAGAAAATCATCGTCGGCAAGCCGTTATGTGTTCGAGCAAAAGGGAATTTAGCAGTTCCGGATGGGACAACGGCAAGTCATGCATCGCACCCGGAAACGCAGAGAGCGTGCTGCCGCCGATAAGACCGTTAAGTTCGATCGCCGTTCGCCGAACGGGTTCGAGACTGTTCTCGCCATATACGAGCAATGTCGGGATTCCGATGCTTCTCAGCAGGGTTGGGGGAAACCTGGTTTCAAAGGAAATCTTCATATCGCGTGGGATCTTTGCTGCGATACCGGCGAAATGGCTCCGCACATCATCGCTCATGGTGTCCCATGTCATTCTGCTGGGCCAGTAGTTCACGAACGTTTCGATCGCTCCGAACATATCACCACGATCGACTCTGGATTCAAAGGAACGCCGCCAGATGCACGCTTCCTCGTACAGATCCGCATGATCGGTATCTTTAAGCAGACGAAAACACACCGGTTCGACAAGAGCCAGACTTGAAATACGGCAACGCGCCCGGAGGGCAAGGCCAAGAGCAACAACAGATCCATACGAATAACCGACAATATGAAGTTCATCGCAGCCAGACAATATGTTCCAGAGCGGCTCAATCTCGTCGTCCAGCGAGAATACCTCGGTCTCCGGCGGGAACACCGAATGCCCGTACCCGAGCAGATCAGGAGCAATTACCCGGTACGATGACTCGATGGCCCGCGTCAGTCGTCGCCAAAGGATGTGAGACCCGGCGGAACCGTGCAGTAGCAATACCGTCTCGCCATTGCCCGACACCCGATACGCAAGCCTGCGACTACCATACTCCAAGCGTTCCATTGACTGTCTCGCTCATTGCTGTTTTGTGCCCTGCCGCTCAGACCATAAAATTCATCGAAAGTTTCTACGCTGCTTGTTTCTACGCTTGAACTACGTCAGCGCTTTCTGATGCGAAAATTAAAAATGAAGTATTTTTTCCATATCGCAAGATACACGTTTAGATTGTATCTATATAAAGTGTCGCGCGACACTAAATTTGTCGCGCCGGAGCTTTTGATAAGGTAGGAATATCGTGCAGCCTCTGCTTGATCTCGAAAATCAATAAGCAGCGTACGTCCATAACAATGTCAGAGCGCGCTACTGCATCGATGAAATCCTTGAAGCCGATACCTTACCTTCATGAAAGCACTGGGAGTTCTGTCGCGGCAGGACGGCCGCGTGAATCAGTGGCGTTCGAAAGCAGGAGTAACGTGAGGAACAATGATGTCGGACATTAAAACGATGCGCGTGCATGTCGATCCGCGGAGGTGCCAAGGGCACAACCGCTGCAAGCTGGTAGCGCCCGATCTATTCGTGCTCGACGAGTACGGAAATGCGCACGAAGCCGGAGACGGTATTGTAGCCGATGCCATGATGGCGGCTGCGAAGCTCGCCCAGGCGAGTTGTCCGGAATACGCCGTCAGCTTGCGAGTTGCCAAATGAGCGCCGCCGTCCGGCCACCCAGCCGTGATTGGGAAACCGATTTTGACTATCTCGATCCGCGATGGAGCAATGACCCTTATCCGATCTGGACGGAGATGCGTAGCAGTTGTCCTGTTGCGCACACCGAACGGTTTGAGGGCTGCTACTTTCCAACGACGTATGCCGGGGTACGGGCCATCGCATACGATACGGAAAGTTTCTCGTCGCGGCGGACTGCCGTGCGTGACCACAAAGTTGGTCTTATGTCGTATCCGCCGCTCACGTCCGACCCGCCAGTGCATCAGGGCTGGAAACGGGCGGTCATGCCGCCCTTTACCCCGAGTGAGGTCGCCAAGCTGGAGCCAAAGACGCGCGCGATATGCAATGAACTGATCGATGCATTTCCCGCGGACGGCGGCGACGTCGTTGCTCTCTACACGCAGCATATTCCGGCTCGGCTCACCGCGCACATGATGGGGTTGCCGGACAGCCACGGGGATTTGTTCCGTCGCTGGTTGCACGAGCATTTTGAGCTTTCGGTTACCGATCCAAGCATCGTTCTGCGCGTCTCGGCCGAGATGGGAGACTACTTTGCGGCAGAGATTGCCAAAAGAAAGGCCAATCCTACCGACGATGTGATCACGCGACTGATGGACACGACAATTGACGGCCGCCCGGCAGAGGCGGAAGACGTCCACGGCATGCTTCGAATACTGCTGCTCGCCGGAGTCGATACCACGTGGTCGGCGATAGGGTCAGCGTTGTGGCACCTCGCTGAACATCCGGCCGACGCGACGCGGCTGCGCACCGAACCTGAGTTGATGCGGACAGCAATTGAGGAACTGCTGCGTGCCTATGCGCCCGTGACAATGGCGCGGGAGGTCGTCAAGGACACGACGGTTGCCGGTTGCCCGATGCGAGCGGGAGAAATGGTCCTGTTATCGTATCCCACAGCCAATCGCGATCCGGCGGCGTTTCCGGAACCTGATCGGGTAATCCTAGACCGAGTGGAAAACCGGCACGCCGCGTTTGGGATAGGCATACACCGGTGCGTCGGGCACAATTTGGCGCGAATGGAGCTCACCGTCGCCATTGAAACATTCCTGCGCCGCGTGCCGTCTTTTCGGATGAATGGTCCGGTTACCTGGTCGGTGGGACCGGTGCGTGGGCCGCGGACGCTACCAATGACCTTTGGCGCCGATAGCCAGACTAAATGAAACCCGTCGCACGAAGTGAACACTGACACTTCAGGACGGTATCGGCCTCGATCTGCGTTACGCAGCAAGGAGCCGCGAGGAAAGCTGTTGCACAAGGAAAGGTAAGTTCATGACCATGACTCTCTTGGAACGGCCATCGCCGCAGCCGCTCGTAGCGGCGGAGCTGCAGACGGCCAGCGATCAATTAATCGACCGCATGCTGCGCCATCCGTTTCTGGCGGGGTGTGTTGACGGAAGCGTAACGCTCGAGCAATTACATGCCTTTCTCATTCAGCATGGCAAGTATTCGAGATATTTCACCCGGTATCTGTGCGCGCTGATCTCGCAATTAGATGAAGGCGACGACGTACTCAGACTTGCGGAAAACCTCACCGAGGAACTCGGGTTTGGGGCGGATGCAGAGATACGAACGCCTCATTCACGCATTTACGCGGCGATGTTGAAGAACTTTAACATCGACATCGCCGCGCATCCAGTCAATCCGGAAACGCAAAACCTGATCGATACCATGTTCATGTTGTGCCGGCAGCCGCGCGGAACCGCCGGTCTCGGAGCGATGTGCCTCGGCGCCGAAGGCCTGGTGCCGGCGATATATGGACGTATCATCCAGGGCTTCAAGCATCACGGCATCGATCCCAGCCAACTGGAATTCTTTTCGATCCATATCGAATGCGACGACGACCATGCAGCGACCATGTACGATATTCTGGTGAGACAGGCCGAGAAAGCGCCGTCCTGCAAGATCACCGCACTGAATGCTGGAGACATCGCAGTAGGCGCCAGGCTTCGCTTCTTCGACGCCGTGATGGAAAGGGCTTCGTGATGGCAAGCAGCCATTTTGCCTCCGCCGATTTCGGCAAAGTACCGCCCTCCTTGACGGCCGATTGTCCCGAGAGACTGCTCCACGTTGACGTCCTTCGGAAAGCTACATCGGAAGACAGCAAGTTCTCACAAGAACGCAAACATCTGGTTCGGATGGTCGACCTGCCCAGCCGCGTGCTAAGCATGACCATCGGTGGCCTCACTCCAGGAGAAGCGACGCGCAAGCATCGGCATAACTATGAGACCATCATCTACGTTATTGCCGGCAGCGGTGTTTCGGTGATCGGAGACTCCAAGGTGCCGTGGCAGGCTGGAGACGCGTTCTATGTCCCGACATGGGCGTGGCATCAGCACCGCAATACAAGCACGACCGAATCGGCGCTGTACGTGGCTTGTGAGAACGCTCCCATGTTGCAGAGCCTGGGTATTGCTTTGCGCGAGGAAGAATAACAGCTTGCGGGGCGTCGGTCGTTTACGGCTAAGGAAGAATTTCCAGTAGGATAAGCAATCAAGGTGAAGCTCGCGACGGCGTTGCCATGCGTACGGATGCGCGACCGTTTCGCAGAAGGCCCTCGCCCCTTCAATCTGAATTGCTGATCTGGTGACCGAGCCATTTCATGGACAAAATTCTGACCAGACTGAGCCGCCGATGCGTCGAGGAGCAGCGCCGCTGTGAGCCACGTGCGTCAGCAATGCCGCCTGTCGCGATCACGGGAATGCTCGCCGCGTCGACCACCGCCGGCAGCAACGAGAAATCTCACCATGACTGACTCGGCAGCATCGAAGGCGGCCGCGATGCCTGCCCGCCACCATGACTGCGCGACGATCGCATTCGGCGCCAGCCTCGTGTGCAGCTCTTGCCTCAGTCACGGTGGACATTTGCGAACCACCGATGCGGTCCAGATGGCGAGACCCGCGAAATGACGGGTGCGGCGACCGCGACCAGGGACGCCGCACGGAAGCTCCGAACCGCTCAATAAAAAACCGCCCAGTGTAGGACCGATCACCTGGCCAACACCAAAGCTTACGGTCATCCGGCCCGATAGCCCGTTGCGATGATCGCCGGAGAGGCCATCAATCCAGCGCGGTTTCCATGAAGGTTCCGCCGAGCAGGACGGCGAACAGGCGCGCGCCTGCACGGTCGACATTGCAACCAAGGCCCGATCCAACAATCCGCGCCAGACGCCAACATTGCGGGAAACCGCGGCTGCCGAGACCATGATGCCAAATTCCGGCACCGGCGAAGTGAATTGCCGTTAGAGATCCGCGCCCCGATATTGACAGGCGCTCCAGCACCAGCGTCGATGCGCACATGACGAAGGTGCTCGCCACGCCACCTACGAAGCGGAGGCCCATGGCGGCGTAACCAGAAGGCAACGCTGTCCCGGCGGTAGACATCGCGCGGATGACCAATGTGGTTAGAAGCCATCCCCTGGGCCGGGACGGGGCGGACGGCCGCCGTCGGCGAGGGCACCAATGATAGCCAGGATAATAAACGATGCGGCCCCGCCTCGGCTTTTAATCAGATCGCCGCTATCGCTCACAGTGATTGGGAACAGGCTCGCGGCCACGATTCCGGCTGGTGCGAGGCTGACAATCAAAAGACATGAAGCGCGCCGAAAGCGAATGCTTCGTGCCATTCGCCGCCACAGCTCGTGACAGGCCGGCGGCCGATCGTCAGCAGGCTTGGAATATCCGCAGACGAAATTTTAGATGAAGTTGGTCAAGACACCGCGCGCATGACCACGAGGTCGACACGAGGCACCGATAGGCAGATGTACCTGCCGTAGCCCGATCCAGCAGCACAACGGCGATACTTTCAATTCAATAGCGACTCCGGCGGACTAAAACCCCGCGAAACCCCTGATTGGTCCCATGATCATCCTTGTCGGGGTGTTGTCCGGCAATTTTCGGCGCCGTCTTTACATGCGTGGCGTATAAAGTTAGCCCGGTAAACGCAAGTCCGCCGAACAGATTGCCAAGAACGGTCGGAATTTCGTTCCAAATAAAATAATCCATTATCGAGAAATTTCCCCCCATGATCAGCCCGGATGGAAATAAGAACATATTCACGACGGAGTGTTCAAAATTCATCCCAAAGAAAATCATAATAGGCATCCACATAGCGATTACTTTGCCGCTGACCGTCGTGGAAATCATTGCTCCGACTACACCGGTGGATACCATCCAGTTGCAAAACACGCCGCGGATAAAGAGCGTGAGCATACCGGCCGCCCCGTATTTCGCGTAGCCGAGCGTACGAGCCTCGCCGATACCGGCTATGACGGTGCCCACCTTGTCCGGCGGGGTTGAAAAACCAAAAGTGAAGACTATCGACATCATCACGGCCACGGTTAACGCGCCCAGGAAATTGCCAACGAAAACCAGGCCCCAGTTTCGTAAGACACCCCGGATCGTTACGCCTGGTCGTTTGTCGATCAACGCAAGGGGAGCCAAAACGAACACGCCAGTCAGCAGGTCGAAGCCCAACAAATACAATATGCAAAAACCTACAGGAAATAGAATGGCCCCGATGATTGGATAGCCTGTCTGAACGTTGACCGAAACGGCAAACACTGCTGCCAGCGCGAGCAACGCACCCGCCATGTAGGCCCTTATTACAGTGTCCCTGGTGGACATGAAGATTTTTGACTCGCCCGCATCCACCATCTTGACCACGAATTCCGAAGGCGCCAGATAGCCCATCGACGTTTCTCCTCGTTTTTGTCGGGCGTTTGTCATTGGCCTGAACTATCCATACGAGCTGGGTTGTGCACCGCGCGCATCGCCATTACACAGGACCAAGGGTCCTGTGATCATAACCGGGCAGAAAAATCATATAGCCCAGTCATCTCGGACAACTTTCTTTTCACCCGTCACACGCAGACCGGTGTCCGCGTGCACTCGTCAGCCGCTGGCAGTCGCCGGCAAGGCAAGCGTTACTTCGGACGCATAGGTTGCGACGACCGGTTCAGCTGCCTCTACAAGCGCCGTCTTGAGCGCCTCAAGGTGGCGAGCCTCGCTCAGATAACTGATGACGAGCATGCGGATGACGGAGTTTCCTGCCACAGTCGCGGTCGAGATCCAGAAACGCCCGCGGTTCAATACCGCGTCGACGACCGCTTCATTCGCGGCCTTGATGTCCGTCTCGGCGCTCCCTGGGGGAAGACAGACACGGAAATTAAGACTCGGCAGCACTGGATTCGTCAGAAGTTCAAATTGAGACGAACCGGTAATCCATCGCGCAAACTCATGTGCCAAGACGATCTGCCGGTCTATGAGTTCCTCATATGCCTGTCGGCCATGCACGCGTAACGTCATCCATAGCTTCAGCGAGTTCAACCTCCGCGACCATTGCAGTCCGACATTGAAGTTATCCAACAACCCGTCTTTTCCCGTCGCCGGCATGAAAGGATTGTTCGCTGCGAAGACACGCCACAGCACGTCGCGGTGACGCGTCAGGATCATTCCCGCCGACATCGAGGTTGCAAGCCACTTATGGGGATCGATCGTCAGTGAGTCGGCCTGCTCGACCCCCTTGATGATGTGACGATGCTTGTCCGAAAAAATAAGCGCGCCGCCATAGGCACCGTCGACATGGAACCACAAATGGTTACGCCGGCTTATGTCGGCCAAGCGCGCGATATCGTCGACGGCACCCGAACTCGTGGTGCCAGCGGTCGCGACCACGCAGAATGGGGTAAACCCTTTGCTGATATCGTAGTCGATCCGCGCTACCAGCAAGTCGACATTCATTTGGAGATTGCGCGTGACTGGAATTCTACGCATCGAATCCCGTCCCAACCCGAGCAGGCCCGCGGCCTTATCGAAGGAATGGTGAGCCTCGGCCGTAGTGTAGAACACGGGCCGGGCGCCAATCGACGCCAAACCCTGTTCCACAACGTTAGGGAACCGGGCAGCCAGGGCGATCGCGAGTGCCGTGAAGTTGGCTTCACTTCCACCGCTCGTAAAGGTCCCTTCGAACGGATCTTCCCAACCGATCTGGCTGCCAACCCATTGCACTGTCTCGTGCTCGATCTTGGAGCCGTTCCACGCATGGACCAGGCTTGCAAGCTGCGGATTGAGCGCCGCGACGAGCGCTTCCGCCAATACGGACATGTAGGTCGGCGTCGGGTTCTGCAGGCCGAAATAATTGGCGCTCGCCGCATGGAAAGCGTCGTCGATGAGGCGGTCGAATACCTCCTCGAGCACAACACCGGGATCCTCGCCGGTCTCGGGGATCGTCTGGATTTCGGCGCGCCGCGGTCCATCCAGTTTTCGTTGAACAGGACGGTCCGGCAAACTGGAGAAATATTCATTGATACGGTCGATGAGCCTGTAGCCGAGCTGTTTCCTCTGCTCAGAATTCAGATCAAATACCATGATAGTCCTCCGTCGCTTTGCTGGCGCCTCCCCTCAGGAGTGATAGGTCTCGATCCGCTCCTTGGTTCGCGTCCGCAGTAAGTTTCAGTCACACATGTCTTTCAGCTTTTTTCGATCGATCTTGTCGTTTGGATTGAGCGGCATCGCCGGGAGAAAGACGAACCGCGCTGGGATCATGTACCTGGGAAGTGCCAGCTTCAGGGCACTCCTGATAGCATTGATCACTCCAGCCGAAGACGTCGTTGCTTCCAACACGACATAGGCGACGAGATGTTTCGAAACGCCATCTACCTGCTTTTCAACGACAACCGCTTCGCGTACAGCGGACAGACTTCGAATTACTGTTTCTATGTCGCCCAAATCAATCCGGATGCCGTTTATCTTGACCTGGTTATCGGTTCGGCCAACATATTCAAGATTGCCGTCCCGAGACAGCCTCCCTAAGTCACCCGTTCGATACAGCAGCGCTCCCGCGTCCATACTGAACGGGTCTTTCACAAATTTCGTTTCCGATAATTCGGGGTCGTTGAGATATCCTCTTCCAACGCCGGCGCCTGCGATGCAGATCTCGCCCACGCCACCTCCGACCACGGGGGACAAGTCTTCGTCGAGCAGGTATATGCTGGTGTTCGAGATCGGTTTGCCGATCGGAACTGACTCGTTGTTCGCGCTGGCGTGATCTGTCAGACAATAGAATGACGATACATCAGTGCATTCCGCAACACCGTAAACGTTTGCAATCACCGTTTTGCAGCCGTCTCTGCTCATCCACGGGCGTAACCGGCCGCGGGATACAGGTTCGCCGCCGAGAAAAAGCACACGGAGCCGGTCGAGTATCGACATAGTCTGCTCGTCGGTATCCTCGATCAGCGTATAAAACATGCTCGGAGCACAGTTCAGCAGAGTGATTTTACGATGGAGGATGGCAGCCCGAACTGCGATGGGGTCGAAGACATCCGCTCCCAGAAGATCGAGTTCTCCGCCTGACACAAGCGGCATGGCGATGCTGCGCTGGGTGATATCGAACCCAAAGGCGCTTATCAGCAAGGTACGGTCGAGCGCGTCGATCCCGAACTCGTTGCGGAACCAGTTCATCAGGTTGGACCAGCCAGCGTGGGTGACCGCGGCCGCCTTTGGCCGCCCGGTAGAGCCCGACGTAAAAACCACGTATGCAAGATCGTCGTCGGCTCGTGCCATCGTGATGATCGCGTCGGATTCGTCGGCCAGTTCGGCTCGAATGTTTTCAGGGCAAACCACGCGACTCGACACGAACGGCAGCACAGGGACGAGATTTGGCTGAGTCAGGACAACATCCATATCGACATCTTCGAACATCGCCTCGAGCCTGAGACGTGGATAAGTCGGATCCAGCGGGACATAAGCTGCACCCGCCTTCAGGACCCCAAGAATCGAAACCACGAGATCGACCGAGCAATTCATGTAGATTCCGACTATCGAACCGGGCCCAACTTTTATTTTCCGGAGATACCTGGCCAGTTGATTGGAGCGCCGGTCAAGCTGACCATAGCTAAGGTGTTCATTGGGATGGACGAGAGCTGTTGCATTGGGCCGCTCTCTCGCGTGTTCCTCGAACATCTCGTGGACACGCGGGAGTGAGGGGGCGCCGCCGCGCCCCCAATATTCAGTAAACTGCCGGTCGACTTCTGTCTGAGCAGAGGTTGGCGGTTTGTCGGTCGCCGTTCTGGTGGCGACAGGCATGTCAATTCCCAGCAACCGGATTTGCGACCGGAAGTGTCGCGACGATCTGGAACGAGTTGGTCGGGTTGACGCATTCTCCCGGGGTCACGGTCGGAGCCAGGAAGCCCAGGTAGAAGTCCGAGAAAAGCTGACGCACTTCTTCTTCGCCGGACAGCATGAAGCGATTGTGGAACTCGGCGAAAGTCGTCAGCCGCTCTCGAATGGCCGCCTCCTCCTTCTCCGTGACCTGAAGGCGCTTTAATTCACCATTCAGTCGTTCCAGCGATCGGTCGGCAAAGCTCTGGCGAAGCTCGGGCGTCGTAGGACCGCCAACCATCGCGGTCGTCACCACGGTGCCACCCGGTTTCAGCAACTCCTTCCAGCGCGCAATGGCTTGAGACTTGTGATCCTTGGGAAGCACGGTCAGGAACTCATCGGTCACAATGAGGTCGAAGCTTCCCTTCGCCAAGGCCGGCGTGCTGAACAGGTTATCGCATATACAGGTTATCTTGACATCATGACGGTCGGCGTACCAACGACATGATGACAGCGGCGTGGTACAGATGTCACAAATAATGATATCCGGCTTGGCTTCAGCCGCGACGACCGCCTCATGCAGAGTCGCGAGCATGCCGTAATCCGCGCATGCGGATATGAGAATTTTCGAATCGGGCTTCTTGCGAAGAAGCGACGTCAAGGCACGGTGATAGAAACCATACCAGGGGGGAGTCGCGACCATATTGAAAAGTCGCAGGTATTGCCATGTGCCGTGATACCAGCCGCAGGACTGCGGCGTCCGGTCTACGAGGTTTTCCTTTGCCCATAGCTCCATTCCGCCTTTGGGCTTCTCGACACACTCTGACCTCGACCATTTATCCATAAGCGGAGCGGACTTCAGAAGAAGCTCCCGCGTCGTCGGATCAAGCTGGTACATCCCAGCCTCGGTCGGCGGCAATGCGGGCTCGACTGCCGCATTCAATTTCGTGGAAGTTTCTGTTTTGTACATGATTGTTTACCCAAAATTGGTTGTTGACTTTTGCTGCTGAGGTCTGGGGCGGCACGGTTTCTCGTAAATTGTGGAGGCGGGCCGAACTGAGACCGCCTCCTCGCAGTCGTTTAGTCGCGCTTCTTGAAGGGGGTGCCGCGCGTCGTATGGGTGATCATGCGGTTGTGATTGTATTCGTTCTTGCCCGACACGAGAACGGCACCGTACTTGTCGAGACTGACCTTGGCACCGTATTCCTCCAGATGCGTCGTATCGGGATAGATCCGGACCGATGTCGGCACATACCTCGACGCGAAGGCGAGCCGATAGTCATTCTCCTTGTTGCCGTCGTGAGGATACGACGCGTGCATCGTCGTGGACCAGAAGATGACAAACTGACCGGCATAACAAGGCTTGCCTATGGCCTTGCTTTCGTCGGGCTCCCAATTGGGATCGATCTGAAGTTGCCGATAGTCATAGCCAAAGAATCCGCGCTTGATGCCGCCTTTCTCCATCGTATTGATACGATTGGCATCGTATTTCATGCCGCCAGTTTCGTCGTAGAACATTGTCCGGTGAGTGCCGGGAACGAATTGTAGGCATCCTGTTTCCACCAAGGCGTCGGTAAACGCCGTCCAGACGGTTATCGTCCCTCCGAATGGCGACTTCGTGATCGAGTCCTTGACCTCGTTCGGCCAGATGATCTGAGGCTTGCCCGAGGCCATGGCGAATGTGTCCGCCTGATGCCAATCGGTACCCTCTTCGTTGTGATACTTGGAGAAGAACTCGCTTCTCCAGCATAGCAGGTCGGGGCCAAGTATGCTCGCGACGCGGTCGACGATCTCCGGCCGGCTGATGGTCTCAGCGAGGAAGTCGTTATCGATGTGCCGATCGTAATTCGCGAGATTGGTGTTTCCAGACAATGTATCGGCCGGATAGACGGCTTTCTCACGATCCATCAGCTGCAGCCGAAGGCGGCGCCATTTTTCCTTCATCCAGTCCCGGTCGTAAACCGTGAACGGGCCAATGACGCCCTGCTCGTGAAATGTTGCAAGCTCTTCCGGTGTCAGGGAAAAGCGCCGAGAGGTATCGGCCTGAGGGGTATCAATAGGGGCTTCACTTTGTTTGCTACGCGCATGAGCCATGGGCTATCTCCAATTTCAGTGTGTTGTCGTTATCCCACCAAGGGGCCGGTTAAAGCGGAACGCCTGCTTCAACCGCCTATTTGTCGATGGCAGCTGCCACGCATTCCGCCATTTGGGGAACGGTTACGTCATCCTCGAGAACGCTGCCGTTCAGCGACAGGCCGAACTTGGCGTTGATTTTCGAGAAGACATGAATCAGATCGAGCGACGTGCCGCCGAGGTCGAAGAAATCATCCGTAGCTTCGATCTTGTCGCGCTGCAGAACCTCTTTCCAGATCGCGTCGACGGCAGCCGTGACTTCGCTTGATGCCGGTGCGCCGCTTGGCGTCTTGGACACCGCGCCGGTTGAGACTTGCGCTTCACGATATGTGGATTGAACAGCCATATTTGAGGTCCTCGCTCGGGTTTTTGCTTCGCAGGTTACTTTTCTCCATCCATTATCTAAACATTCGCGCCGATACGCGATGATGGAATCGTCCTAGTCCGTTTGGGCTATTGGAAACGACTACTGTGCTCAGCAAGGCTGTCATTGCCGACGATAGCGGAGGAACTTTCGCGCCCAGATGAAACAATGAGACAAAACGAACGTTGGCCCGAGCGAGATGGCGCAATTTCAAAACATCTGATGAATCATCTCTGCGCGCCTCGAGGCCGGGCTAACAATCCCGCGCGCAGCGCTGCTCCAGGTTTGGATAAGCCGGCAACGGCGCCTATGCACAAAGGTGGATAGTGATGAACCAAAGCAACCCGAGCGAAAGCAAAATACTGAGCGAGCAGTTCTCCTGCCTGGTTGGAAAGACTGCTGTAGTCAAAGCGGCATTCGGTAATATCTTGTGGTTCGTCAAGGTGGTTGAATATGACGAACATTGTCTGTCGACAATATCGGTGCCTGACAACAAACGGATATGCATCTCTCTCCGAAGTATAGCTTATATCGCAGAACGTGATCCGCACAGGATATCCATTCAAATCAAGCGGCGGCTGCATTGCGAATACATCATCGGGACCAACTTCAGTTCGTCCCACATCCCCAGCGAATACTATGATTCGGGAACAGACGCGGCCAAGGAGCAATCCAAGGGGTCCGTTCCAGACGCCGACGGAAAAACGACGTACGATCGAATTGCCTGATCTGCCGGAAAGCGTGGCCAGCTGCTGCGACCGATCGTGACCTGTATTGAAGGCGTATGAGAAAACTCGTCTATGCTCGACCGACCGTCACTTCTCGACCCGCGGCTTACTGGACAGACGATGCGCCGATCGACAAGCCGGCCTAGTCAAGAACGCGACCCGCTTCGAGAGTGTTTCGGCAAGACTCGTTGCGGACCGGCGATGGGGCCTGTCGCGCCGCGATGCAGGATTTCCTCAATAGCGTCTACAATGGCCGGAGCGGCGTCGCCAAATCGTACCACGTTGCGTTCGCGTAACGTATGAACTTTTTGACCGTGCCATGTCTTGCCGCACAAGCTTGCCGCGATTTGCGGCAAGGACTCAAAATCCGTTTCAGCCACCCTATGACTAATATCGTCCAGCGCCGCCAGCTCCCAAGGCATGTAGGGCAAATCGGCGGCTTCCGTTCCTCGCTTGTCCACCGTAAAAGCGGCTGTCATTACGGGCTTTTCGAACAAGAAAACATAGTCAAAGATAATTCCAGAAATATCGGATAACAGCGCGTCCGACCAGACCATCGCGTCGATCGGATCCGCGCCAAAATCCCAGATTACATCGGAGTGTGGAACGAGTCCCCGACGAACTGCCTCGATTACGTCAGGTTCGGAAATTATCGACTGCGGATGGGGACGAATCGTGACTGACAAACCAGCTTTTAGAAACGGTTGGAAAATGCGCGCTCCATATCTTCGTAATAGTCCGTTTTGCCCCCAGGTCGGGGCAACTAGGATACGCAACGGACGGTCAACGCTCACCGGCCGCGACCGGGCGACTTGCGACAATCTGTCGGCCATGAAGTCATAATAGGCCAGCCCGCACTGATAGATCTCCTTGACAGCCGTGCCTCTGAGATTCTCCAGAAACCGGATTGTTCTGGTCTGATGCGGTCCGCACACGATCAACGAGTCGAAGTAGTCGAAGGAAAAAGGCCGGCTTAACGCCTTGTCTGTCGGTGAATGGACGATATGGCAATAGTGTCTGACATCTTTTGAGCGTTTGATCTGCATTACGTCCAATCTTGGCGTTGTCATGATTACAATGTCGGCCTCCAGGGTATTGAGGATGGCCCACGCTCGTGGGCCTGCGCCAATATATCTGGACGTGGCGCCCGCGGCGGCCAGGTCGAGGCCGGGGTCATCAGGATCGGAGGTAAGAAAACTGAACGACAACTGCCGTTGGTTTAATTCGTCCAATAGCGGCTTGAAGCTGCTGAAGTATTGTCGGCCCTCCGAATACAGGATGATGGCATGACGATGAGCAGCCATCCCCGCCGTTTTGTCATTCCCACGGCCGGCGATCGACAGTCCGTAGCGGGTTTTCCTGACAACGGAACGCGCCGCCGCCATCATGCTCATAACCACCGATAACAGCAGGCCTGCGATACCCGGATCGGGGTATGCCTTAGCGATCGGGGATGAGCCGTCGTCGATCATGGAGAAACCGTTGTCATATCCCGTGCCCGTTCAATGACATCTCCTGAAGCAAAAGGCGCGAGCGATCATCGGACAGCTCCCGCCGGGATCGGAGCGGCCACTCCGACGTAAACGCAATTCTTGATTAGCAAAAACAGATTGCTCGCGGTCCAGTAAAGCAGCACCCCAGATGGCGCCCCATACAGAATGATGAGGAAGACCAGTGCAACGATACTCATTCTCGTCTTGTCGCGGCGATCACACTGCCGGGTATAAATGACGCTTGAAAGCAAGCCGGCGACAGTCATGAGCAACGGCATCAAATTGAGCCCGCCAAGCAGCTCATCGGGTCGGCCAAGGTCCGGCAAAAACAGAAAGGAATGCCCCCGCAGCGGGCTGAAGTCGGACAGGAGGTCGAAAGCAGCTATGAAGAATAGAACTTGCAGCAGTAAGGGAAGCCAGCTGCGCAGGGCGTAGGCTGGGTCGTAACCGTGCTGCCGGTACAGGGTGCGCAGCATGAAATAACGTTCCAAGCCTGTGAAAATGGAACGAAATTCCTCCTCTTTAAATGCAAGACGCCGCCGAATGGCCTTTTGTCGGTCCAGCGCGCGCTCAGCCATATGATAAAACGGACGCAATGCCACGTTGGAAACAACACTGAGAAGGATGATCGCGGTGCCATAGGCCCCGGTGGCTGGATAGGCCGTATTCAATACCCACAACAGCGCACGTTCGAGCGGATAGAAGAGAGCGAGATACAAAAGGTCGATCATACAACTACCATTTCTCGCAGTTCTGAGTCGGATCGAGCAACTCATCAGCAATCGGCAGTGTCGCAATGCAGCCCGCATCGGCCATAGTGTCTCGACCGTGGTAACTCATGCGAGTCTGTCGCGTTGCTAATACGCCAACATCATGCCTCTTCGCTTGGTACGCTTTCCAAATCGGAAACGGTATCCGGAGTCGGTTGGACGGTGCGAGCGTCGATGTCAATCAAGCCCAGATTTAGCGCTCTGGAAACCGCATGCGTTTTATTTGTTACGCGTAGTTTCCTGAAAACCTGTTTGAGATGGTAGTTCACCGTCGCCTCTGCACATTTCATGATTATCGAGGTTTCCCAGGTGGTCTTGCCTTGCGCGGTCCAAATGAGGACCTCGCGCTGTCGTGACGAAAGACGTACGCCTGCAAAAGGCGCTTCCGCAATGCGATCTGTCGTCACTTTGAGTTCCATGAGTCGCTCACTCCCGGTACATCAGAATAGTACTCTATCTTAAATTGTGTTACGATGTAAACACTACTGTTATTTTAGGACTCAGACCTGGATGTGATGGAGCGCAAGTCCCCCTTTCAATTTTGATAAGGTAGTCGTTATTCAGCTCTAATGTTGCCTGTAGCGACTTCGTCATGGCGATGGTTGAGGCGTTCGCGACGGGTAAGCGGGAAGGCACCGGATCGCGAGCATGGCTCCGCTGATCCGGTTCCGCTTCGTTAAGCGACCTTGGAGGGAAGTCGGGGAGTTGCTAAAGGGCCGCTAGTAAGCCGCCGCTTGATGCCGCGCGCGAACCGAGTTCCTGGTCAACAATTGCAGCCCAGTACGCAATTCCGAAAGGAATGATTTCGTCGTTGAAGTCGAATAAGGGAGTGTGAAGCCCAGAAGTGTCACTATCTGTGACGCCGTTGCCGATGAGAAGGAAGGCACCTGGACGAATCTTCAACATGTATGCAAAGTCCTCTCCTGCGGTAAGCGGCTTGGCATCTGCATCGACCGAGGCGGTTCCGGATACGGCAGCTGCTGCTGCAATCGCAATCTCGACCTGTTCGGAACTGTTGACGAGCGGTGGGGCGCGCCAAACAATATCCACCTCAGCCGTGCAATCATAGGCGGCCGCGGACGTATGCGCCAGATGAGACAATCGCCGGCTGATGACGTCTCCGACGTCTGTCGTGAAGCATCTCGCTGTGCCGCCGACCACGATTTCATCCGGCATTACGCTCGGCGATTCCGGCGAGCCACCAGTAACATAACCCACAGTCACAACCGCAGTATCGGTGGCAGATAAACTCCGGCTGACAATGGTATGAACCGCTTGCAGGAACTGCCCGAGTGCGACAGTCGTATCGCTGGCTCTATGTGGAGCTGCGCCGCCATGCCCACCCGTTCCCCGAAACGTCACGCGCCACGGACATGCCGAAGCGAAGAACGGGCCCGGCCGGATTGCAAAATGCCCCGCCGGGATACCTGGCATCACATGAAGGCCATAGATCGAACGGCACGGGAATCTATCGAATAGGCCATCTTCAATCATCGCTTTCGCACCGCCCCTACCTTCTTCCGCAGGCTGGAAAATCAGATGGACGGTGCCACTGAAATCGGGATGACGAGACAAATAGCGCGCGGCACCCAGCAACATCGTCGTATGACCGTCATGGCCGCACGCATGCATTTTGCCAGGATAAATCGAAGCATACGGCAACCCGGTTCGTTCTCGAGTTGCCAGCGCATCCATATCCGCTCGTAAGCCGATTGACCCTTCGCCGGGGCGATCTCCATGAATTGTAGCAACAACGCCCATTTTTCCGACGCCCCCGACGAACTCGATCCCCCACTCCCGCAACTTGTTTACGACCAGAGCCGAAGTCCGGTTCTCCTGCATGCCCAGTTCGGGGTGCGCATGCAGATCCCGCCGGATCGCAACGAGTTCCGGCAGGGATGATCGGAGATGCTCAAAGATAAATTTACTCATTTGCTGATCCATTCCGATGATTCATCGCCGACCCGAGTGCAGGGATGGACCGATGGCAGGTGGCGGCTGGCCTGCCTCCATCAAAAAACATAGCGACGCGATGGAACCTCACTGCGTGGATAAAAGTTGCCAGCGCTTATCGGATCGCATACAACCTAAACGGGTATCATCGTGAATCCACAATGTTGACACACTCGATCTAGTCGGATCCGACCAATCGGACTTTCTTGACGGTACATAGCTCGATTGAGTTACGGGTGCGACCGATTAAGTGTGTCACGACACTTTTGGAGCTTGTCGATGCTGGAGAAGTCGAACTGGCAGCCTCGTATCTCAGAAGGACATGGACGATTGCACGAACGTCTCGCCAGCGCGTTCGCGGATGACATCATTGAGCAGGTGATTTGTACCGGGTCCAAACTCCCCGCCCATCGAGAGCTGGCTTACCAGTTGAAGGTGGGAGTGGGCACGGTCACCAAGGCCTACGCTCTTCTCGAGCGTCAGGGATTGGTTCGGAGCGACAGAGGACGCGCGATGTTCGCCGTCGGCGTTTCCGCCTCTTCGCAACAAGTCGTTGATCTCTCGATCAATGTCCCACCGAAAATCGTTTCGGACCGCTTGCTGTCGAGCACGCTGAGCGAGGTCGCAAAGGAGATCGATGCAAGCACGTTTAGCGCCTACCCTCCTCTGGAAGGGGAATACGTACATAGGGCCGCGCTCGCCGGCTGGCTGAGTGAAACGCGCCTCAAGGTGACCGGCGAAGATCTGATCCTCTGCAACGGGGTTCGCCATGCGCTCTCGATTGCGTTCGGCGCGCTTCTGAAACCCGGTGAGACGATCCTGACCGAGTCTTTACCCTATACAGGAGCGGCGGCCATCTGCCGTGCAGCCGGCTTTAGGCTGGAAGGGCTCCCGATGGACCACGAGGGAGTAACGTCGGCCGGACTGGAAACCTGGTTGATAGAGCATCGACGGCAAAACAAGCCTCCGGTCTTGTACATCACCCCTACCTCCCAAAATCCAACCGGCAGCTCCATGAGTCGGCAGCGGAGAGAGGCAATCGTGGAGATTTGCCGCGCTTACAATGTGATGATTGTGGAAGACGACGTCTATGCCGTACTTGGCGATACAAATACTCCGACCATTCGCGAGCTGGCACCGGAGCGGACGATTTATGTTAGCGGTCTATCCAAAACGTTGACGCCAGGGCTGCGCATAGGGACGCTGGTATGTCCGCCTTCATTGAAGAAGCCGATCATCAGGGCTATTGAGGCCATTGGTTCGCCGGTATCTGCTCTGGCTTGCCTGATAATGGATCGATGGATCGTAAATGGCATCGCATCGCATTTGTCGTCCCGGGTGCGACAGGAGGCAGCCCGGCGCACGGCCCTGGCGGCAGAGATACTGAACATCTCATCACCTGCTCCTCGTCCGTCGTTCCATGTTTTTATACCCCTCCCGCTTGAAGTCGCCTGTAATATAGCTGCACGGGCACTGGAGCTTGGGGTTCGCGTGACGAAACCCTCAAAGGCGTTAAGTGCCGACTCGAATAATAATGCCGGGCTGAGGTTGTGCCTGGGCTCTCCGACCTTCGAGCAACTGAGACAATCGATTCAGATTGTTCAGAAATTGCTTATTGCAGATTCCCAGCACCTTGCGCCGGTCGCTGACCTGCGTAAAACAAACGCGCGCGAAATGACCGCCTAAGCGGCTCGACCTCGCTTTTGATAGAACTGCCAAGTGACACTAGCGAACGCGCAATCGGATGCGATGACTAAGTCGCATCTCATGGTAGGCAACGCCCCTCTTATAATGTTTTAGAAGGGCTTTTTTTCGAATTTAAAAATACACGCCAAGATAGTATAAATATAAAGTGTCGCGCTACACTATACTTGTCGCATCGCCGCTCTTGATACGATAGGAGTGCACAATCTGCTTGATCCAACGATCAACAAGCGAGCGTCCCTCCATGACAATGTCAGAGCGCGCCTCCGTATCGATGAGACCTCTGAAGTCGATCGATTCTCTACTTTCCCAGAAACTCGAGGAGTTCCACGTCGCGCGAAGGGACCATCTCGGGTACCCCTATAACCTTGACTTTCAAACCGGCACTGCGTCTCGTTTTGTAAACTTTCTCATCAACAATCTCGGCGATCCCTATACGGGTTCGCACTATGCCACCGAGGTGTGCGACCTCGAACGAGACGTCGTCGCGTGGTTCATGAAACTGTGGGGTTGCGAGCGTCCGGATGAGTTTTGGGGCACCGTCGGCGCCAGCGGTACCGAAGGCAACATCTGGGCGCTCTATCTGGCGCGAGAAGCGCATCCCACGGCTGTAGTCCTTCATAGCGAGGACGCTCATTACTCAATTCCCAAAGCGGCCAGAATTCTCCGCATGGAAGCAATCAGCGTTGCCAGCGAAAAGAGCGGCGCACTCTCGATCGACGCGTTCGCTTCAGCGATCGCCAAGCAAAAAGGGCGTCCCGTTATCGTAACGCTGAACTGCGGTTCTACGATGAAGGGAGCTCACGACGATATCGCTCAGGCGCTCGCTGTTCTTGAAGCCGCAGACATGGACCGCGACCGTCGCTTCGTTCATATCGACGGCGCGCTTAATGCAATGGTTCTGCCATTTGACGCCGAAGCACCAAACTCCATCAAGCCATCCTTCCGAACTAAGATCGACAGTATTTCGACGTCGGGTCATAAGATGATCGGCACATCGATGCCTTGCGGCGTGCTGGTTGCGCGACGCGACGACGTGATGCGAGTGTCTTCCGCTATCAGTTATCTACGCACGAATGACACCACTCTTATGGGATCGCGCAACGGGCATGCTGTGCTGGCGCTGTGGGAGCGGCTTTACCGGCATGGAGTCAATGGCTTTACGAAAGACGTCAAGGACTGCTTGAGAAAAACTCGCCGACTCGCCACTACGCTCAGAGCCGCAGGAGTGCCAGTGCTGCTGAATCCTCACTCGATCACTGTGGTCTTTCCCGAACCTGCCAATGAGATCGTAAGGCGGTTTCAACTGGCGTGCCACCAAAAGCTTGCGCATGCGGTCGTGATGCCGAACGTCACCGACGCGCTGACGGATCGGTTCGCGGAAGAATACATTGATTGGTGGCGATCCGCCAATCGCCCCGTCCCTTCTACCTCAACGTTGAGCGCGGAGGCGCTGGCTACATGATTGGAATCCCGCCGCCTGACCGATTCGGACACCATGTCTTCGACAAGAGCATCTTTCGGGGAGTCAAGGAGTTGAAGCCGGACAACTGGCACGGACTCGCCTACCTGTTGAAAGACTACGCGGTAATAGCAGCTTTCATATATCTGTCGGTTGGAGTGAGCTGGTGGTTCTATCCGTTGAGCATCTTGATGATAGGCGCTCATCAGCGCGGCATCTCGACGTTGCTGCACGACACCGCGCACGGCGTGCTTGCTCGAAATCGTGTCCTGAATTTTTTTCTTGGTACGCTGCCCACGGCATGGCTGATTTTTCAGCGATATTTCGCCTACCGCAAATCCCATGTGATGACCCATCATCCTTATCTTGGACGCGCGGATCTCAGATCCTGATCTTGAATTCTTCATCGCGGAAGGGGTGTTCACGGCAAAATCCGACCGGGCGTTCGTCTGGAACATCGTGCTTTTGCCGATGCTTGGATCGAAGACGTGGGCCTATATGAAGTACCTCGTTCGCAATCGCTATCGGATGCTGATCGAGACGATCGGTGGAAATGATGATCATCGTCATCCACTCGGCAAGAATTGGCAGTACCAATTCGATCGATGGGGATTTTTGGTGTTCTGGCTCAGCGTTATTGCGGTCAGCTTCTGGACTGGTCTCGGGTGGTATCTCCTTGCTTTCTGGATCGTCCCCTATGTGACGGCATTCCATATCATAGGTTGGTTCATCGAGTTGTCGGAACACAGCAGCTCACTGAACGGTCGTTACACCAACGTACTGATGGCCAGAAACCGCCGTAGCCGCCACATCGAAGCGTTGCTGACGAGCATCAACAACGACGGCTATCATCTGGATCATCACTTGGATCCGACCACACCGTTCTGGCTGCTGCCCAAGGCACACAATATAAGAATGCGCGATGCGGTATACGCCGCTCACTGCGGTGAAACCGGCGGCCTGTTCCAGCAAGGCCGCGATGGCGCCCCATCGATCATCGCGCTGCTCAGGAAGCAGAATTACGAACGTCATTTGCACATGACGTCTACATTTGACGGGAATCCGATAGCAACGCCGCTCACGCGCTGACAACGATTGGAGATCCACGATGTTGAAGAAGCTTGCCGCCTCGTCAGTCAGAACGTCCGCCCACGTCGAGACAAAGGTCTTGCATAGCGGTTTTCGGATCGATCCATTTACAATGGCGACGACCGTTCCGATCTGTCTGTCCAATGCCTATGCCTTTGAGTCCATCGAACAGGCATCCGACATTTTCGATCTGCGCGAGAGCGGCCGGACTTATTCCAGGCTCATGAACCCGACGACCGATGTATTCGAAGAGAGGTTGGCATCGGTCGAAGGCGGGATTGCCGCGATTGCAACGTCATCTGGCCAGGCGGCTGTCGCAATGTCGATACTCAATATAGCCGCGGCCGGCGACAATATCGTAAGTTCGAGCTATCTTTATGGTGGAACGATAAATCTGTTGTCCACCACGTTCCGCCGCCTCGGAATAGAAACACGATTTGTCGAGCCGGGCGACATCGGAGCCTTTGAGGCTGCGACCGACGCCAAAACCCGCTGCTACTTCGCCGAAGCGTTACCAAACCCAAGGTTAACGCCTTTTCCGATTTCCAAGGTAGCCGAGGTTGCTCATCGCATCGGTCTGCCACTCATCATCGATAACACCATGACGCCATACGTCTCACGGCCGTTCGAGCTCGGCGCCGATATCATCGTGCATTCGACATCGAAGTATATATGTGGACATGGCACGACAATCGGCGGTGCAATTATCGACAGCGATCGATTCGACTGGAGCGCGCATCCAGACCGGTTTGGTCTGATGGTGGAGCCTGACGCCTCGCATGGAAACATCTGCTGGCTCGATGCGGCCGCTCATCTCGGCACAGGCTACGGACGGAGCCCGTATCTGTTGAAGATGAGAAATACGCTGATGCGGGATTTTGGCCCGACACCCTCTCCATTTTCATCGTTTCTTCTTCTCCAGGGACTGGAGACCTTGCCGCTCAGAATGGAGCGTCATTGCACAAACGCTGCGGCGCTTGCGAAGACCTTGATCGAACAGCCGCAGGTGGCAGACGTTACTTATCCCCTGCTGGGTTCGGAAACGATCCGTCAACAAGCTCGAGAGAATATGGGAGCATGCGGCGGGCCTCTGCTTCAATTTGAACTGCGGGGCGGTATTTCTGCGGGGCGCAGGTTCGTGGAAGCGCTCCAGCTGGCATATCACGTGTCCAACATCGGTGACGCCCGCACTCTGGTGACCCACCCGGCCTCAACCACCCATGGTTCTATTCCTCCGGCTGCCCGCGCCGCTGCAGGTGTAAAAGACGGAACGATCAGGGTCTCCGTTGGCCTCGAACACATCGACGACATCCTTCAAGATTTTAGCGAGGCGCTGGACAATGTTTAAACCCGGCGTTGTCGGGCGACCAATTGTTGGGATTGTCACTGACCAAGCCGAACTTGACGGCGTCAATACGAACATGGTGCGCGCGCGATATGTGGAAGCAATGGCGCTGACGGCCGGGGTAATTCCTGTTCTGCTAGCGACAAATCTTGCCAGCTCGGACGTCGAGTCCTTGATCGGAGAGCATTTGGACGGCGTACTGCTAACCGGTTCCGCGTCGAACGTTCAACCCAGCCGGTATTCACAGCCAACATTATTCGATTCGAAACTTCTTGACGGTGCACGCGACGCCCTGAGCCTTGCTGCGATACGCGCCGCTTTCCATTACGGCAAACCGCTGTTGGGCATCTGCCGGGGCCTCCAGGAGCTGAACGTCGCTTTCGGCGGCACGCTTCATCAGGATTTGACGAAAGTGCCGAATATCATCTGTCATCGTGAGGATTTGAGCCGTCCACGTGACGAACAATATCTTCCTTCTCATTCCGCATCACTCGCGCAGTCCGGAATGCTCCGGCAGATGTTGGAACATCCGGAATCACGTATCGAAGTTAACTCCTTGCATCAGCAGGGCATAGACGAGCTTGGGGCGGGATTGATCGCCGAAGCTTTTGCGCCTGACGGTTTGATCGAAGCCATATCTGTCATAGACGCAAAAGCGCCGATGTTTGCGGTGCAGTGGCACCTTGAATGGTTTCACAACACCGATCCCATTAGCCGTTCGATTCTGCGGACGTATGGAGCGTTTTGCAGACAGTATCGTCAATCGGACGAGAACCTGACAGCCGCCGCATGAAGACATTGAGTATCGAAGTGATGCCTGACCCCGTGGTTCTGATTGATGCGCAAGCCGAACCGCAATCCGCTGGAAGGAAATAAAGCAATGCTGAACAGCAATGTCGCGGGGTCTCTCGTCGAACTGGAATACTCGAAACTCGTCGAGATCAAACCGGTGAAGTGCAAAACGGCGGACGATATACGCAACTACCTGAATCAGCGTACGATCTCACATGTAAAGGTCGGCTTTACGGACATCGACGGCGTCTTGCGAGGGAAGCATATCGCCAAGGCAAAATTCCTCTCCGCGCTCGAGAAAGGAATTGCATTCTGTGATGTTGTTGTCGGTTGGGACTGCAACGACCAACTCTACGACACGGTCCGAACAACAGGTTGGCATACCGGATATCCCGACGCCCGGCTCAAGATTATTCCCGAAAGCATGCGTCTCATTCCGTTTGAGAATGACATGCCATTTTTCTTATGTGAATTTGTCGGATCCGCAGGCGAGGTATGTCCACGCCGCGTCCTTCAAAGAGTCCTCGGCCGGCTCGAAAGTCTTGGATTTTCCGCCTATGCCGGAGTTGAATACGAATTCTTCCTGTTTAATGAAACGCCGGAGTCCGTTCGGGCGAAGGGATATCGCAATCTCGAAACGCTAACTCCAGGCTATTTTGGCTATTCCTTGTTGCGGACGTCCGTGCACGCCGAATTGTATACTGAGCTTCTCGATCTTTGCGAAAAGATGGAAATGCCTCTGGAAGGATTACACACCGAAACCGGTCCCGGAGTAGTCGAGGCTGCCATCGGCTTTGATACGGCATTGCGCACGGCGGACAATGCGAGCGTATTTAAAACATTTGTGAAGATTTTTGCGCAGCGACGGAAGCTGATGGCCTCGTTCATGGCCAGATGGTCGGAACAGTGGCCGGGCCAGAGCGGGCATCTTCATTTGTCTCTGCGGTCCCGCGATGGAAACAGCGTGTTCTACAGTGAAGATACGGAATCGACCATGAGCGCGAGCATGCGATACTTCATTGGAGGAATGCAAAAGCTGCTGCCCGAACTGACTTGCATGGCAGCTCCTACCATAAATGCGTATTCGCGTTTGGTGCCCGGATATTGGGCGCCGACAAGCGCTTCATGGGCCATAGAGAACCGCACCGTGGCGCTGCGGGCTATCCTCGGCGACCCGATGTCCCAGCGTATCGAATACCGGATTGCCAGTGCCGACGCCAATCCGTACCTCGCTTTGAGCGCGGCGCTGGCAAGCGGCATGTGGGGCATTGAGAATAAGATAGAGCCCACTTCACCGGTGATCGGAAACGACTACGAACGACTTGTCGCGCCGAGCTTGGCAATCCCCGCCACGCTTTCCGATGCAGCTCTCAAATTCAGGAACTCATCAGCCGCGGCCGAGCTGTTCGGCAAGGATTTTGTCGATCACTTCTCTTCGACCAGGGAATGGGAGGCAAGAGAGTTTCAAAAGCACGTCACAGACTGGGAGCTGAGACGTTATTTTGAAATCATCTAAATGAAACCTTTGCAACGAGCCGAAGGAACGTGAAATGAGCTTCGACTTGCAGGCAGCTAGAATCACGCAGATGAACCCCATCATGGGGCTGTTTGAAGAAGGCCGTAAATGGCACGAAGAAATGAAAGTCAGCCAGTGGCCTGCTTTTGAGCTTGAGCGGGTACTGGATGATATCGACAATCATCGGCTGTTTGTCCTGGTTAACAAACAGCGCGTCGTCGGATCGGTGACAATTTCAGAGTCGGATCCGTTGATTTGGAATGACGACACCCCGGCGCTGTACATTCATCGACTGGTTGTTGCGCGAGACTTTAAAGGTCTTGATCTTGGAAAGCTCATCATCGATAAAATCGAGCAGAAGGCAATCGAGCGAAACAAGTCGGCGCTGAGGCTGGATTGCTGGGCAAATAATGAGCGGCTGAAATCATATTACGAGCGTATAGGATTCACTAAACTGACAAACGTCACCATTGGCGATGTCTCCTCTCTTCCGCTACATTATAGGAATAGCACGACAACTCTGTTTCAAAGGAAGTGCATACCCCTGTCGATAGGGGTCACGCAGGAAGCATCGCCCTTACGCAAGGGAGCTGCCTAGTTATCGGCACCTTCTACAATCAAGATGCCAGCTTGGCCGCGGACCTCGCGCTTCGCAAAGGCGCTGAAGGCCGCAGAAACCGCGGACCAGCGGTTGAGCGTCGTCGAGCAATCCGCCGCGATCGAAACCGACGATGATGATGCCTTCACTTATGTCGAAGACCTGTTGGCGCGCGGCGTAACGGCGGAATCGATCTTCCTGAATTTGCGTGATTTTGCGGCGCCTGTTTGAGCTGTCATTGTACGATTTCTTGCATTTTCCCGATGTGGCGGCGCTGAAGGCCGAGTATCGCAGCGCGCTTGAGCAAGCCGGTGCCATGGCGAAAGACCCGCAGATCGTGATCGAAGAAGGCGTCATCGCCTTTTCGCTCAATATCGATCTGTCGTGCGCGGTGCAAACCGGGATGCTGCTGGTTTCGGCAACTGCCGCCGAATAGGCCGCCGACGCCGGCCGTAACTATCGCTCCGATTTATCGCCGCCGGGATGTGCCAGGTCGTAGAGCGGATTGGTCTCGAAAGCCGAACCGGCGGGATTGACGCTGGGGATCAGCATCAGAAGCAGAAGCCGGCTATCGATTTCAAGAGCAGCGGAATACCAAGTCAACCGGCCAACGGGACTGCCGATATCGTGACGCCGGCCAACGCGGCTGCCGGTAGTTCGCAGGACGCGAAGTGCAGCCGGACGGCGCGTCGACGCAGCCAGGCTCATGGCGATTTCCTTCTTCAATTCATGCGTTATCCCGCCGTGGCCAAGATCGTTTCGGCAGTGTAATCAGAAACGACAAAGACGCTTGTCGATAAACGATGGAAATGCCGCTTGACACAAAACCCTGTAGTAAAGCCTTTTGTTGAAGTCCTTTTTGGGCGCCGGCAACGCGTACCGCCGCTCTGGATGATGCGACAGGCCGGCCGCTATCTGCCCGAATACCGCGAGGTCCGCGCCAAGGCCGGCGGTTTTTTGGATCTGTGCTTCAATCCCGAACTCGCCGCAGAGGTGACGTTGCAGCCGATCCGCCGCTTTAATTTCGACGCTGCGATCATCTTCTCGGATATTCTCGTCATTCCCTACGCCCTCGGCCGTTCGGTACAATTCGAGGTCGGCGAAGGCCCGCGGCTCGATCCGCTGGACTCGCCGGATAAGGTTGGAACCTTGGCAGCAAAAGCTGATTTCGGAAAACTCGAACCGGTCTTCGAAGCGCTGCGTCGCGTGCGGTGCGAACTCGATCCGACGATTGCGCTGATTGGTTTTTGCGGCGCGCCGTGGACGGTAGCAACCTACATGGTAGCGGGCCACGGCACGCCGGATCAGGCACCGGCGCGGATGATGGCTTACCGGCATCCGGACGTGTTTGCGACGATCATCGATGCCATCGTCGAAAACTCAATCACCTATCTGCTGGGGCAACTCGCCGCCGGCGCCGATGTGCTGCAGATCTTCGATACATGGGCCGGCGTGTTGCCGCCGCGCGAATTTCAGCGCTGGTCCGTCGAGCCGACGACACGCATCGTCGAAGGCGTGCGCGCCAAAGTGCCTGATGCGAAAATCATTGGATTTCCGCGCGGTGCCGGTGCTTTGCTTCCAGCCTATGTGGAAACGACCGGGGTCGATGCGGTCGGCATCGACTGGGCCGCCGAACCGTCATTGATCGTGGAGCGCGTACAAAACCGCGTTGCGGTGCAGGGCAATCTTGATCCGCTGGCGTTGATCGCCGGCGGAGCGGCGCTCGACCGTTCGATCGATGACGTGCTGGCGAATTATGCGAAAGGTAGGTTCATCTTCAATCTCGGCCATGGCATTCAGCCGGAAACGCCGATCGCTCATGTCGAGCAGATGGTGAAGCGGGTGAGAGCGTATCAGGGCTGAGGTAGTCGGGGCTTGCCGGTACCGCTGAAAGCCTCCGCGTTATACCTTCATGGCTCGGGCCGCATGCGTGCGATGATCGCAGCCGCGCCCTTGTCCAATAGTTCAAGTCCGACAGCCCGGCCAAGCTCCCGAGGCCGATCGGACGGACCGCTGCGCGAGACTTCGATCAACTGCCTGCCTGCTTCATCCAGCACCGAAGCGGTAAGCGACATCCGGGCTCCATCGATGGTGGAATAGCCGGCGATCGGCGAATTGCAATGCCCGTTGAGCACCCACAACACTTCGCGCTCAGCGTCGCAACTCAGATGCGCAGCGGTATCATCGATCAAGGAGAGATATCGGCGCGTTTGCCAGTCGGAGGCGGCGCACTCTACCGCAACAATGCCCTGCCCCACTGCCGGCAGCATTTCCACCGTGGAAAAGTCACAGGCGATCCGATTTGCCAGCCCGACCCGCTCCAGCCCGGACCGCGCCATGATCAAAGCGTCGGCCGGACCAACCTCGCCGCCACCGGGCAGGCGTTGCATCTCGCCTTGATCGAGCTTGCGTACCCTGGTGTCGGCCGCACCGCGAAAGTGAATCACCTCGATCTCGGGAAACAGCCGCCGCACGTAGGCCGCACGGCGCACCGCGTTGGTGCCGACCTTGAAACCCTTGCCGCGCCGACGCCTGACATCGTCGATGCAAACTCCGGCGCGCAGAACCAGCGCGTCGGTCGGCGGATCTCGCGGCAGCGTGGCGCCGATCACAAGCCCCGGCGTGTCCTCATTGCCGGGCATGTCCTTGAGAGAATGCATCGCAGCGTGAAGCCTGCCCGATCTGACGGCCGCGCGGATTTCAGCGACAAACGCGCCGCCCTTGCCGCCATGCATCAACAATTTGCCGGTCTGGTCGGTGTCGCCGACGGTTTCGAATTTTACGATCTCGATATCGAGATCTGGCGCAGCGGCGGACAGGCGCCGCGCAATTTCCTCGGTCTGGGCGATCGCCATCGCGCTCTTGCGCGTACCGATCCGCATTGGGACTGCCACCACCGACGCTCCATGGCAAACCCGCGAAGGATCGCGGCGCTTGCATCGCTGCTTCCACGCTGGGCGACGACCCTAGTCTTGATCGTAATGGCGCTCCCTAGGGGAATCGAACCCCTGTTTCAGCCTTGAGAGGGCCGCGTCCTAACCGCTAGACGAAGGGAGCGTGGTTGAGGGAATAGCCTTGAAATCCGCGCGCTGCAAGACGGCTTGCACGGCCGCGGTGGCGGCGCCGCCTAGGGCTCATTGGCGAATTTCAGCTTCCCCGCCGGCTTCAGCGTCTTCGCATCGAAGGTGCGGATTTCGGTTGTGCCGCCTATATCCAGCGTAACCATCAGGCGGTCCCCGGCCGCGCCGGTGGAGACGATGCGGGCACCTTTCGGCAGCACGGCCGTGGTATCCGTAGCGGCAGCGCTTTCCCCGCTGCGAAAAAGGCGGTAGCCGATGGCGATCAGCACGGCGGCAACCGCGAGCGCCGTGGTCAGGCCCGCGATCAGCATCATCCGCCGCACCCGCGCGAACAGCGCGGCCTGCTCGGGGGTCGGTTCGGGAAGTGCGGTTTCGGTCATGAGGCTCTTCTTTGCAGCAAGATTCGTCGAACAACGGTCAAAGGCTGGAGGTCATCGTCGAAGGGGACGAGGGCTCGGTGCGGCTGGACCGCGCGCTCGCTGTTCGCTGTCCGGATCTGTCGCGGTCGCGTCTGAAGGCGCTGATCCTCGCAGGACACGTCTCGGTCGGCGCCGCCTCCGTCCGCGACCCCGCTTATCATGTTGCCAAGGGCGATACGATCACAATCGACGTGCCGGCGGCCGTCGCCGCCGAGCCGGAAGGCGAGGCCATCGCGCTCGATATCGTCTTTGAGGATGACGACATCATTGTCATCAACAAGCCCAGCGGCCTCGTCGTGCATCCCGCCGCCGGGCACGAAACCGGCACGCTGGTGAATGCGCTGATCGCGCATTGCGGAATAAGCCTTTCCGGCATCGGCGGGGTGAAGCGGCCAGGCATCGTGCACCGGCTCGACAAGGACACCACCGGGCTGATGGTGGCGGCGAAGAACGACCGCGCCCACCAATCGCTGACCGGGCAATTCGCCGACCACGGCCGCACCGGCGCGATGCGGCGCGGCTATATGGCATTCGTCTGGGGAGCCATGAGCCGGCAGCGCGGCACCGTGGACGCTCCAATCGACCGCCATCCGCATGCACGGGAAAAGATGGCGGTGCGCGAAGGCGGACGTCAGGCCATCACCCATTGGGAGATCACAGAAACTTTCCAGACCCGCGATGGCAGCCCGGTTGCATCGCTGCTGTCCTGCCAGCTCGAGACCGGCCGTACCCATCAGATCAGGGTGCATTTGGCCCATATCGGACATCCGCTGATAGGCGACAGCGTCTATGGACCCCATTTCAAGACCAAGGCCAATGCGCTGGGGCCGTCTGCCCGCGAGGCGCTCGCTGCGCTGGGACGGCAGGCTCTGCACGCCTACCATCTTACCGTAGAGCATCCCCGAACCGCAGAAATTATAACGTGGGAGGTAGTCCTTCCGGAGGATCTGCTTCTCCTGCAAAACGCGCTACGGGCGGCAGAATGACGCAGTTTCGGTGAAAAACATTGTTATGCCAATAGGTTATAGCAGCCACACGGGGACGTGACCCTGGTTTTCCTTCCATCCAGCCATGAGTTCGGTGTATGCTGCACCTGCGTTGAATATCCAACGCGGAACATCGCAGTGCGTCCGGCTTTAACACAGCGGCCGTCTGCCGGGTCCGCCGCTATCGGGGACCTGAACCACTGGAGGGCGCTAAAATGGCCCGTACAGCTACCTTGCCGGTTCTCAACGGAGAATCCGGTCTCTCTCGCTACCTCAGCGAAATCCGCAAATTCCCGATGCTGGAGCCCCAGCAGGAATACATGTTCGCCAAGCGTTGGCGCGAACATGACGACCGGGACGCGGCGCACCACCTGGTCACCAGCCATCTCAGGCTCGTGGCCAAGATCGCCATGGGCTATCGCGGCTACGGACTGCCGATCTCCGAGGTCGTCTCGGAAGGCAATGTCGGCCTGATGCAGGCGGTGAAGCGGTTCGAGCCCGAGAAGGGTTTCCGAACTCGCTACCTACGCCATGTGGTGGATCAAGGCGTCAATTCAAGAGTACATTCTGCGTTCGTGGTCGCTTGTGAAAATGGGGACCACGGCGAACCAGAAGAAGCTATTCTTCAACCTGCGCAAGGCCAAGAGCAAGATTTCCGCGCTGGACGAGGGTGACATGCACCCCGACCAGGTGAAGCTGATTGCCAAGCGCCTCGGCGTCACCGATCAGGACGTGGTTGACATGAACCGCCGCCTCGGCGGCGATGCGTCGCTCAACGCGCCGATCCGCGACGACGGCGAAGCCGGCGAATGGCAGGACTGGCTGGTCGATAACTCGCCCACCCAGGAAGCCATCATGGCGGAGAGCGAGGAGTTCGATCATCGGCGGCAGGCGTTGACCGGCGCGATCGGTGTGCTCAATGCGCGCGAGCGCCGCATCTTCGAAGCCCGCCGCCTCGCCGAAGACCCGATGACGCTGGAAGATCTGGCCAGCGAGTTCGGCGTCTCGCGCGAACGCGTCCGTCAGATCGAGGTGCGCGCCTTTGAAAAGGTGCAGACTGCGGTCAAGGGCACCATTGCGCGGCAGGAAGCGGCCGCGATGGAAGCCGCGCATTGATCCGCGCGGTCTAAGACGCGCAAACGCGCGCTGCATCGAAGCGACGAAAGCCGGCGGCGACGCCGGCTTTTTGTTGCAGCGAATCCGGTGACTTGTCATGGCCATGCTCGACTTGGCCATCCACTTGTTGAAAAAACTCTCAGGCAGATGATGGATAAGCGGCCTACGCCTCCGCAAGCGGCTTCGGCCATGCTGGCCCGTATATTACACAGGGAGCACAGGGCGCCGCCGCATTATCCTGCAGCGGCTGTAATACGCGGGGCCGCGCCGACGATCCCCAGAGCGCCGCTGTTATTGCCTGCCGTTGCGCGTCCGCCGGGGGAAGTTCCAGCGCAGCGTTCGCATCGCGCCGAAAAATCTCGCCGTTCATATGGCAGGACGTGTCGCATTCCGACGGCAAATTTCACGAATTGAACTGGCGGTCTAGTCCGGTGCGCCGCCTCGACCGCACCAGGTAGTGTAACGCGACACTTTCGATGTTGGGCATAGATACGCGGCGTGCCATACAACCAGAACGTGTTTTTGACCGCCCCCCCCCCCCCGGAGAGGCTCCATGCCCTTGAACGTCTGGCACATGTCGGCGCGATCATCGCAGGGTGGCAACGCCTTGATGTCGACAAAGAGCTCGATCCGGGACGCGCGCCAATCCCGGTTCACGGGCTTCGATCGGTTGCCTGACCTTTCCAGTTGCGGCGAAAGACACGACGAGCCGCGCTTCCAAACGCATCCTGCTTCCATGCAAGTCATGGTCGTGCCGCCATGTTCGTAGCGCCGCTCTCCGCGTTCAGGAAGGCCAGGGCGCTGGCCGGCGGGCCGGTTTCCCGGGACGACGAACGGCGGGTCAACCTGCTGACGCTTTGCGTCCTCGCCGTGGTCGCGGGCATCATGACCGGCCTTGGCGCCGTCGTGCTGCAAATGCTGATCGGGCTGTTCCACAATGCGTTCTACAACGGCAGCTTCAGCCTCGCATACGATGCCTATGCCACCGAAGGACCCAGCCGTTTCGGCAACTGGGTTTTGCTGTCGCCGATCCTCGGTGGTCTCGTCGTCGTGTTCCTGGTGCACCGCTTCGCGCCGGAGGCCAAAGGCCACGGTGTCCCGGAGGTGATGGACGCTGTGTTCTACCGGCGCGGCACCATCCGCGGCCGGGTCGCGGTGGTCAAGGCGCTGGCCGCCTCGCTGTCGATCGGAAGCGGCGCCTCCGTCGGCCGCGAAGGACCGATCATCGAGATCGGCGCCGCGCTCGGCTCGGCGCTGGCGCAGGCAATCAAGCTTTCGACATGGCAGAAGACGACGCTGTTGTCAGCCGGCGCCGGCGCGGGAATCGCGGCAACGTTCAATACGCCGATCGGCGGCGTGCTGTTCGCGCTGGAGCTGTTGTTGCCGGAGATTTCAAACCGGACCTTCCTTCCCGTCGTGCTCGCGACCGGCGCCGCCACCACGATTAGCCGGAGCCTGCTGGGTCCGAATCCGGCGTTCGCCGTCACCGACATCCAGTTCTCGCTGGCGCAGACGCTTGGCGCCGAACAAGCCGTCGGCTTTGTCGTGCTCGGCATCCTGTGCGGGCTTGCCTCCTGGGCCTTCATTCGCCTGCTGGCGGTCATGGAGGATGCCTTCCCCAGGCTGCCCGGCAACAGCTACACGCGGAATATCATGGGCATGGCGGTGATCGGGCTGATGATGGTCGTTCTCACCCACGCGTTCGGTCATCCTTATATCGACGGCGTCGGCTACGATGTCGTGCAATCGATTTTCAACGGGAAGATCACGGCGGCGGGGCTGCTGGCACTGCTGTTCCTGCTCAAGCTGCTTGCCACCACGGTCAGTCTCGGTTGCGGCGCCACGGGGGGGACTTTCTCACCCTCGCTGTATCTGGGCGCCACGCTCGGCGCCTCGCTCGCCACGGTGTCGCAATCGGTGCTGCCGCATTCAGGACTGACGCCCTCGTCGGCCGCGATCATCGGAATGGCCGCCATGATCGGCGCCGGTACCGGGGCGGTCATGACGGCCATCGTCATGATTTTCGAGATGACGCAGGATTACGCCATCATCGTTCCGGTGATTGTCGCGGTCGCGGTCGCGACCGGCGTGCGGCGTCTGCTGACCGACGAGACGCTTTATACGATGAAGCTTGGACGCCGCGGCCATCCCATTCCCGAGGAACGGCACACCAATCTCTATCTGGTGAAGCGGGCTCAGGATATCATGGAGCAGCGTTTCATCGTCGCAACGGCGGGAACAACGCTCCGCCAAGCGATGGCCGCGGAGGATACCGACGATCTGCGCGCGATCCTGGTCGAACGCAAGGGCTGCATCGTCGGCCTGATACCGCCGAGCTCCGGGCTCTGGCTGGAGTTTCAGACCAACCCCGACCTTCCAGTCGAGCGCTTCGTCGAAAACCGCGTCGTGGTTTGCCGCGACCGTGACCTCTTGAGCCTGGTGCTTACCCGGCTGAGGCGCCGCCGCTGCGACGCCGCGATCGTCTTCCATGGCGTCGATCGACCAAGGGTGCACGATGTCGTCGGGATAATCACCAAGCGAGCGATCGCCGACGCCGTCATCGACAGCTATGACAACTGATGCCGGTTAACCAGGCGACGTGATTCAGCCATCTTGCAAGATGGATGGCACAGCCGATCTGAAGACGGCGGACCAAACCCAAAACAGAACTCTGTCAGGCGCGGGCCCGACCCCGCGTATCCATCATCCTCGAAAGACGCCTTTGAAAAACATGGATTGCCCACTAGAGCTGGATGAATTGAGGCTGACTCGATTTGAGATTCCCAAATCAAGCGCGCTCTGATTCAAGATACTGGCTGGAATGGAGGCCAGTATGGATGGGCAAGCCGTATTCGATGGATCTTCGCGAACGGGTAGTTGCGGCGGTTGAGAAGGACGGCCTTTCCTGTCACAAGGCTGCGGTCAAGTTTGGGGTTAGCATCAGCTCGGCGATCAAGTGGACGCGCCGGATGCGTGAAACCGGGAGCGTTGCGCCCGACCAGATGGGGGGCCGGAAGCCGAAGGCGATAGTGGGCGAGCATCGCAGCTGGCTTTTGGGCCGGATTAAATCCGACTTCACCTTGCGCGGGCTTGTCGCCGAACTGGCGGAGCGAGGGCTGAAGGTCGATTACCGCTCGGTCTGGGAGTTCGTCCATGCCGAGAAGCTAAGCTTCAAAAAAAACCGTAGTGGCTGGCGAACGCGACCGTCCGGACGTGGCACGGCGGCGGGCGCAGTGGACAAAGTATCAAGACCGCATCGAGCCTGAGCGGCTGGTCTTCATCGATGAAACCTGGACCAAGACCAACATGGCGCCGCTACGGGGATGGGCACCCTGCGGCCAACGCCTGATCGGCAAGGTCCCGCACGGCCACTGGAAGACGGCTACATTCCTTGCGGCGCTGCGCCACGATCGGATCGAGGCTCCCTGGCTGCTCGATTCCCCTATCGATGGCGAAACCTTCCGAACCTATGTCGAAGAGGTTCTGGTCCCAACGCTTCGGCCCGGCGACATCGTTGTGATGGACAATCTCGGCAGCCACAAGGGCTCAGCGGTGCGCCGGCTCATTCGCTCAGCCGGCGCCAAGCTGTTCTTTTTGCCGAAATACTCTCCAGACCTCAATCCAATCGAACAGGTCTTCGCCAAGCTCAAACATCTGTTGCGCAAGGCTGCCGCCCGCACCATCGAAACGATCTGTACCGCAATCAGTGAACTGCTCGACAGCTTCACTCCCGCCGAATGTGCAAATTACTTCAGAAACTCAGGTTATGCGTCAATCTAAAATCATCACGATCTAGGTCCGGCAATGACGATATTCGCCTCACGCGCTCTGGCGCAGTTCCGGGATGGTCAGGATGTCCTCCCGAGACGCCGGCGGCGCGGGATTGTAGGCAGCGTAACGGTTCTTGCCGCCCTTCTTGGCCTCATAGAGCGCTTGATCGGCGGCGGCGATCAGCCGGTCGGTATGCGGACCGATCTGCCTGGTCCATTGCGCGACGCCGATCGAGGCCGCGATCGGGATGTCCGTGCCGACGCATCCAGCGGCGTCCTCCCGGCACGCCTCCAGCACGCGACGCGCGATCATCGCGCCCTCGCGCAACGTGGTGACCGGCAGCAGGATGCAGAACTCGTCGCCGCCGGTACGCGCCAGCAGATCGCCGGGTCGCAAGCGGGTTTGCGCCATCAAGGCGAAATGCTGCAGGCAGGCATCGCCGGCAGCGTGGCCATGGGTGTCGTTGATTTCCTTGAAACCGTCGAGATCGATCACCAGCAGCGCGAACGGTTCGGCGGTGCGCTGTGCGATGGCGCATTCCTCGCCGAGGCGACGCAGCAACTGGCGGCGGTTGGCGACGCCGGTTAGATCGTCCAGCAGCGCCAGTTCGGCGACCTCGGCGCGCAGCCGGTCGATCGCCATCAGCACGAAGCCGAAATTCCATGCCATCGACAGGAATACCAGCAGCAGGATCAGCACCGCCTGGAATTCATTGAAGCGCACCATCGAGACTTCACCGCCGATGTGCAGCACCGCGCCGCCGCCGCGGATGACGTTGATGGCGAGGATCAGGATCGCGATGATGCCGGCGAGGCGGGCGCCGGGATTGACGCGGCCGTGGCTCGGCGACAGCAGCAGCTTCAGCGTCAGCGCGATTGGAATCGACTGGCCCAGCGAATAGATGAAAATCCGCATCGGCATGTTGTCCTGCACGCCGATGAAGAACGACAGGCCGGCAAAGCTCAGGCCCGTGATGGCGGCGGTCAGGCGCCACGACATGTCCTGGCCGTAAAAGCGCCGGATGCCGGTGGCCGCGAGGCAGCACGCCAGGATCAGCAGCGTGCCGCCAGCCAGCAGCGGCAGGATCGAGTTCGACCGCGCCGCGCAGCATCGACACCGCAGCGCCGCCGGCCGCGATCAGGGCCGACGCGGTCCAGAACCGTGCCGCGGCGAAATTCGGATAGCTGCGCATGACGTAGGTCCAGATCAGACCCAGCGCGAGGAAGTTGACGACGAAGACGATCCACAGCGTCGGAACGTTCAGCATCGCGGATCCAGGACGTGCATTGCCCTGCCTCCGCTGGTCTTAATCCATCCACCCATGACGATCCCCATCGCTTTGACCGTAACATGCGGCAGCGCCGCTTAATGGACTCTCACCGCTATCCGCGCAATTCGTGGCGTGGTTTTGAATTGATAAACGTCGTGCGATGTTGGCGCCTTGTTAACCGTGCTGGCGTCGGTCATTCAGCACTGCGTTATCGCCGGACGTGATCGGCGATCCATTTTCTTTGCAGGATCGGTGCTAAGATTGATGATGCCCGGATCAAGCCGGACATGACGCGTGCAATCTTGCGGCACGGCGCCATCCGACGAAAAGCGCGCCGGATCGCATACAACTGTGGATAACGTGATGACGCCGGCGTGACACAGCGGGGCAGCACGCCGCGAATTTGTTGGGATCGGTAGCTGAGGATAGTGCGAGGCTGGCCCTCCGCCGAGCATGCCTCGGAGTTGCGTTTCCATCCATCAACCCTAAGAGGATGCTATGGCTAAGAAAGCGAAGAAGAAGACGGCGAAGAAGGCCAAGAAGGCTAAGAAAGCCAAGAAGAAGTAGTTTGGAAGGCTCGGGCGGAGCCTCGCGCTCCGCCTGGGCAACCCGGACGGTGCAACATCGTCTCGCAGACATCGTCTCGCAGACATCGTCTCGGCAACAACGGCGGGCCTAAAGCCCGCCGTTTTGATTCGTGTCGTCCCCCCGCGCAACGACAGCACGGTTTGTTTGTTTTCCTCTCTTCTTTCGAAGGCGCGGTTCGCGATTGCCAGGATCTTTTCACAAAACTAGATTGGCGCCAGGAAACTCCAGGGCAGGAACCGGTGCATGATCGTCTTTGTGTTGCGTCACGCCGACCGCATGGCCGAACCTGAGGACGCGCTGTCGGCGCCGGGACTCGAGCGGACAAAACTGCTGGCACGGATGCTCGGAGAAAGCGGCGTGCGAAACGCCTGGTGCAGCGACGCCATCCGCGCGCGAGGCACGCTGAAGCCATTGAAGCAACTGCTGGGCGCCAGGCTGACGATCGAGGTTGTCCCGCTCGGCGGCGCCGACGGCGCTCACGAGCAGCATATCATAGCCGCGGTAAAGGCGCTGCCGGCTGACGCGACCGCCGCCGTCGTCGGTCACAGCGACACGATGGGCACCATCATCAAGGGTCTCACCGGCCAGACCATCGGCGATATCCAGCTCGAGGAGTTCGACAAGCTGTTCGTGGTGTCGATTCCGCCGACGGGCGCTCCAACCGTCACGCTGCTGCGATATGGCGCGGCGACCTGACGTCGCCTTCACCGCCCCGATAACCGGTCGGCGAAATAAGCGATGGTCTTGCGATAGATGGTCGCCCTGTTCCACTCGCGCATCGCCTCGAAGTTCGCGGTACCCTCGCCATAGGGCGCGCCGCCCTTGAAGCCCGCGGTGCGCAGCAGGTTGGCGGTGGAGGCGAGCACGTCCGGCACGCTGTGGCGCAGATCGACATGGCCGTCGCCGTCGAAATCGACGCCGTATTTGATGTAGGACGACGGCAAGAATTGCGTCTGCCCGATCTCGCCGGCAAAGGCGCCGATCAGATCCCGCAGCGGCAGGTCGCCGCGTTGCAGGATCTGCAGCGCCGCGATCAACTGGCCCTGGAACAGTTCGGTGCGACGGCAATCATGCGCCAGCGTCGCCAGCGTGCGGATTACCGGCATCTTGCCGATGTCGCCCTTGCCGAAATCCGACTCCAGCCCCCAGATCGCCACCACGATCTGCGGCGGCACCCCGAACCGCGCCTCGATCCGCGCCAGCAGCGCCGCATGCCGCGCCAGCATCGCGCGGCCGCCGCTGATGCGCCCGGCGCCGACGCGGGTGGAGACATACTGCTCAAAGGATTTGTTGAAGGTGTAGCGCTGGCGGCGATCGAAGGCGAGCACCGCGGCATCGGGCGTGACGCCGGAGAGCGCCTGCGCGATTACGGACTGCGAGATGCCCTTGGCGGCGGCCTCGCGCGAGATGGCGGCGACGAAAGTGTTGAAATCGCCGCCGCAGGGGGCGGCGGAGGCGGGGGTGGAGAAGGATACCAAGACGAACGCAGAGAGACAAAGCGCGAGACGTATGATGGGCATTCAGATTTCCTTCGCCAGACGATCTGATATTGTCACGCGGTAGCGCCGACGGCCAGCCGTTGCGACGTACAACCCCCTCACTCCCCGCCGTCGATCTGCCGCCCCATCAGCGCGATCGCCTTTTGATACACGCCGGCCGCGTTCCAGGCCTGGATGGCGGCGAAGTTCGGCTCGCCGGGCTGGTAGCCGGCGCCGGCGCGCCAGCCGTGGGCTTTGAGGAAATTCGCGGTGGAGTTCAGCGCGTTGGCGGCGACTTCGAGGTTGCCGGTGCCGTAGGCGAGGATCGCCTTGGGCATGAACTGGGTCTGGCCGACTTCGCCGTGCATGGAGCCGCGCTGGGTGGGCGACAGCGCGCCGCGGTCGACCAGTTGCAATGCTGCATAGAGGTGCTCGGTGAAATAGGCGGAGCGCCGGCAGTCGTAGGCCAGCGTCGCGATCGAAGAGAGCATGTTCTGGTTGCCGCGCTGGCTGCCGAACCCGGTCTCCATGCCCCAGATCGCGAGCAGCGGTCCCGGCGGCACGCCGGTGCGGCTCTGGATCGAGGCAAACAGCGCGCCCTGCGAAGCTTTAAGCGAACGTCCGCGCGACACGATGGTCGCCGATCCGCGCTTGGCGAGAAACTGGTCGAGCGACAGATTGAAGCTGCGCTGGCCGCGATCGGCGTTGATGGTGGCTTGCGCGTAATTCGTCGCCATCAGGGCCTGGACGGTCGAAGCGCTGACGCCCTTGGCCCTCGCCTCGGCGGCGAATTCCTGCTTCCAGGCGGCAAAGCCGCCGGCCGAACTGCCGCATTGCGCGGCATCGGCGCGCGCACTCAAGCCCGTGAGCAAGCTCAGGCCTACGAAAATGGCCATCACATGGTCCCTGCCCTGCGTCATCGGAAAATCCTTCGGTTTTGCGGCGTCGTCAGGCCAGCTTAGCGAAACATCGGCGGTGGTCCAGCCATTCGCGCGGACGATTCACCGCCCCTGTGCTGCGGCAGCGAGAGGTGAAGCGTAGACGCGCCGCATCGCCGCTGTTGTTTGGACGGCGCGGGGGCGCCGGTGGTCGTTGTTCTGGCGCGCTTGGGGCTTGCCCCATCCGCGCCAGGTAAAGCTCCCGCGCTCGCGACAAGAGGGCGCGCGGAACGCCGGACGCACGCTGCGTCCGCAGCCTCGTGTGTGAAACGAAGTGTACACACGAGCGTGGTCACCACGAAAGCACCGACATCGTCCGGCGTTCCGCGCGCGGTGGGCTTCCGGCTTGCTTCGTGCTCTCCCCGGCGGCGATTGATTCGCTTGGGTTCGTCACCGTCGGGACTGAGCTGTTCGGAAGACGCATTGCGTCTGAACCGGCGGTTTCTTGCGAGCCGGTAGGCTGACTCAGGCGCTCCGTCCCTTGACGCCAGCGACGGGCGTCAGGACCACACGACTTGGGCCGGCGCGCAAAGGCGATGTGAGTGAGGCGCATCTCCGCCTCGGCCCGCATCGCACAGCGTCGTCGTCCGCGCTTCGGAAAAGGCGGCTCCATAGATGCCAGGGCTACTCCTGCGGAGCTCGGCTCCAGCATCCCCAACCGCCTCGCCTTCGCGCCGACGCTGCCGCGTCCACCGCATCCCGCCCCGCGTCTCCTGACGATCGCGACACGCCCCTCAAAGTGGGACGGGATGCGAACAGGATAAGCGAGGTTTCGGGACCGGGGATAAGGTTTAATGTAGATGAACGAACGACGCGCTTGGCGCCAACGGCCTTCATCCGGCCGATGTTCCTTTCCTGTGCGGCTGAAGACTTGCTGGCCGCTGCTCAGTTGCAGTCGCGCCAAAATATCTGTCGTAGGCCTCGATAAACGACAGCCATAGTTTTGGATCGTCACGCGCCTTATCTACAAGCTCTATGACGCCTTCCGGCCAAGATTCGTCGTCCTCTTCGAAGTCTATGAACCATTTCATTAAGGTGCCGCTAATGACGTTTCGGGTCCAGCTATTCTTGGACGCATTTCCGAAAGCGTGCAGCTTACGAAAATTAGGATCAACCTTATCCTTCCGACGCAACTCGTGCCATATCGACCGATAGATCGCTTGAATGCTGCTTAATCGCGGATCGGTCGAGCATTTTGGGAGGAGGTAAATTAGCCGATTCCGGCTATCCTCGCGGCGAAACCAACCTAAGAGAGTAACAAGACATTCCAACCTAGTTTCGTTCCACTCCTGCGAATCCATTACCTGTGCACGATCTAATATCTTGAGTAACTGTTCTTTCCCCCTTGGGTCGCGCTTATTGAGCGCGAGCCAAAGGTAGTCGCATATCGCCCGAGTTGGGCGCCTGGACGAACGCTTGGCCTCAAATTCCTCGGCAGCCTCGATCATGTCACGCCAATCGACGAGACCGCGGGATTTATGCTGGAATTTATAATCTAGTTTTTGTGCGACGTCGGCCGCGTAGCGCAATACCGTATCGTCGGTCTCCTCGAACGCATTTGCCAAAGCTGCTTCAAGCCACTGGCAAGCCGCATGCCTATCCTCGAGGGGCAGACTGTGACCATCATGTCGCATATCGCTTATTAAGGTTCGAGCCTTCATAACGTTCAGACGACGAGAAATCATACCGCCGTTGGCGACGCTATGGCCGAAAGCAACTTCAGCATGCTCAATCGCACGCAATATTCGATCGCCAACTTTTGGATGGCTGCGATCTTTAAGCCTAGAAGTGAGTTCGCTCTTGGTTCGATGGTCATGCATCGTACCTTTCACCATGCCCTGCAATACTGCGTAGGCCAACCATCTCGCGGTGTCGGTCGCGTCGATGGAAAGCGCAGCCGTCACAGCATTATAATAGGGCCATTTTTCAAACACGAACTCGCCACGCGCTGGATCTTGTGCGCCGAAACACCATCGAAACATGCTTTCAGCCAATGCTGGATGGCGAAACTCTAGCTCCGGATTATTCAGCTGAAGCAATTCCTCGGAATGGCCTGAATGACGCAGTTCACCTTCTAACCTTGAGAAAAGCTTGGGCAGCATGGCGACGCATTTTGCCGCGCTCTCCGTGCTTAGGCCGAGATGCTCCAGCATATGCTCGACCAGTGACCGGCATGCAATTGGAAAGCGCGGGTCAGGCGAAAAGTGAGATGACGCACCCAGAAACGCCAAGATCGATACCACTCGCTTCGTGTCGATATCAAACTCGTTGAACATTTCGCTGATGCGATGATCGAGCAGTATTCCATGAGTAGCCTGGTATTGGGCCGGCCACAAACCAGCAAGTCCATGCTCTTTTTGAAGTCCGTCGACGAACAGGGATTTCACATGTTCTCTGGTCGCTCCCTCGGGAGCAGCTCCGTATTGCATGATAACATCGACGAACTGATCAGCTTCTCGGGATCGCACGGGAGCAAGGCGGACGTCCTTAATCGATCGAGTGCAGCCGCTTCTTAACAGTTGCAGAAGACCACTGCTCTTTCGTGTTTGCGTACCTAAAACAATACATCCAAGCGTGTCGTCTGGGTAAGCCTCCAGCAGCCACAGAGGCAACTGCGTCAGGCGGTGCGCATCGTCAAAAATGACTAGAGGCCGCTCTTCCCAAGGGATCGCCACGGCAGCAAACAAAAACGCTTCTGGGTTAGCAATTCGAAAAACACGTTGACCGCACTGAAGCGCCATATGAGCGACCTGTAGGAGCACCGTGCTTGTGCCCTCTCCTACCGGCCCATGCACGACCAGAATGTCGAAGTCACGCTCAAGCTTAGCGATTGCTATCGAAACCGGCCGCTCTACCGCCGCGAGGGCAGCCGTAGATGGGGTAGGTGCATGACCTCGCAAAAATCGCGTTGCCTCCTGGTTGAAGTTGTCTTCTCGATGAAAGTCGGAAAGTGACAATTCTCGGATACCAGCATCGATCAACGATGGCTGAGTTTCAGCCAACTCATTTTTTATGCCCGCTCCTAAATCATGGTCGCTTACTCGCTGTGGAGCCTTGCCGGTTAGTATCCATTCTTTCATAAACTTTGTTTTATCGGCAATTCTTTCAAGACGAGCGTACGTAATCCACTTCCGAGAACTTTTCAGTTTGGATATCTCGTATTGAGGAATTCCTGTTAAAATAACTAGATCCTGCTGCTTGATAGAATCAATAGCATCAATCAGCCGTCTCCGAACCATAGTGGTCAATTCGACTTCTCGACGCGCCATAGTGGGATTCCTGTTGCCGCCCCAACTATTGCCGAGTGACTAAGTCGAGTCCAGACGGCTGAGTTGCTTATGCCAATATGCCGAAATCCATGCCCTTTATGCCCGTGCGTTATGCTTCCTACGCCTTTTCATTGATCAAGCAGCAAGTAGCTGCGATTAACAGAAGGAAGCAAGCCATGCACAGTGACCGCCCTATGGAGATTTTCGAAATCATTGATTTCGGGGATGGGAGCTTTATGATTCGTGAGTCGAGGCAACCTCCAGCATCCGAGCTAGCGCTTGAACCCAAGACTTCAGCCAACAAAATCCGTGTCGGCCACCGCTGCGATTGTACTCGTTGTAGCGAGTGCCCGTACCGCCCAAGCTTAGTTCCGCGCTAAGCATACTCACGGTGCGCTCGATGATACAAACACCAGTCTTCCAATGCAATGACTGGGCCGAAGACCGCGGGCTGGAAATCTCTTGAGTGAAAATGGAAAACGGCGGGCTTCGGCCCGCCGTTTGCGTTTGTAGTAATAACCGGATTTCGATTCTGCATAGGCGGCTTCGGTCCATTATCCAAAAGCTCCGCATCCGCCTTCGCCAGAAGGCTTCGGCGGACGAGGCTCCCTAGTTGTCCAAGAACGAGCGCAATTTGCGCGACCTCGACGGATGCTTCAGCTTCCTCAGCGCCTTGGCTTCGATCTGGCGGATGCGCTCTCTCGTTACCGAGAACTGCTGGCCGACTTCTTCCAAAGTGTGGTCGGTGTTCATGCCGATGCCGAAGCGCATGCGCAGCACGCGTTCCTCGCGCGGGGTGAGCGAGGCCAGCACGCGCGTGGTGGTCTCGCGCAGATTGGACTGGATCGCGGCGTCGATCGGCAGCACCACGTTGGGATCCATGATGAAATCGCCGAGATGGGAGTCTTCCTCGTCGCCGACCGGGGTTTCCAGCGACAGCGGCTCCTTGGCGATCTTGAGGACCTTGCGCACCTTCTCCAGCGGCATGCCGAGCTTCTCGGCGAGTTCTTCCGGGGTCGGTTCGCGGCCGATCTCGTTGAGCATCTGCCGCGAGGTGCGCACGATCTTGTTGATGGTCTCGATCATGTGCACGGGAATGCGGATGGTTCTTGCCTGATCGGCAATGCTGCGCGTGATCGCCTGCCGGATCCACCACGTCGCATAGGTGGAGAACTTGTAGCCGCGGCGGTATTCGAACTTGTCGACCGCCTTCATCAGCCCGATGTTGCCTTCCTGGATCAAATCGAGGAACTGCAAACCGCGGTTGGTGTATTTCTTGGCGATCGAGATCACGAGGCGCAGATTGGCCTCGACCATTTCCTTCTTGGCCTGGCGCGCCTCGCGCTCGCCCTTCTGCACGCCGTGCACGATCTTGCGGAATTCGCCGATCTCCAGGCCGGTCAATGCCGCCAGCGACTGGATTTCGTGGCGCAGTTCCTTGATGCGGTCCTTTTCGTGATGGACGAAATTCTTCCAGCCCTTGGCGGACAGTTTCGAGACGCGGTTGAGCCAGCGCGGATCGAGCTCCGAGCCCTGGTAATTCTTCAGAAAGTCCTCGCGCGCCACGCCATGGCTGTCGCCGAGCCGCAGCAGGCGGCCCTCGAACGAGACCAGCTTCTTGTTGATGTCGTAGAGCTGCTCGACGAGGCTGTCGATGCGGGCCTGGTTGAGCCGCAGCGACTTCACCTCGACGATGATCTCGTCCTTCAGCTTCTTGTATTTGCGCTCCTGCGAGGGCGACAGCGACTCGCTCTGCAACTGGTTGGCGATGTCCTGCTCCTGCAGGCGGCGCAGTTTCTTGTAGTTGTCGGCGATCTTGTCGAAGGTCTCCACCACCTTCGGCTTTAGCTCGGCCTCGATGGCGGCGAGCGACATCTGGTTCTCGAACTCGTCGTCGTCCATGTCGGACTCGGCGGCGGACTCCGCCGGATCCTTTTCGGCTTCGGGTTCGGCGGCGGGCGCGGCGCGGAACGGGGTCGGCGCCGGCGGAGCCGCCGGCGGGGCGACGTGCGACGGCGCGGAGACCTTGATATCGGCGCCGTTGGCGGCGGGCATCGCGGCGGCGCCATTGCCGTTGACGGCGGCGACCGGCTGGCCGTCGGGGCCAAGCGGAGCGGCCAGCATCGCCGGGTTCATGTTGTTCTTGGCGTCGGGCCCGGCATAAGTGGCCTCGAGATCAATGATGTCGCGAAGGAAGATCTTTCCCTCGTTGAGTTCGTCGCGCCAGATGATGATGGCCTGGAAGGTCAGCGGGCTTTCGCACAGCCCCGCAATCATCGCCTCGCGGCCGGCCTCGATGCGCTTGGCGATCGCAATTTCGCCCTCGCGCGACAACAGCTCGACGGTGCCCATCTCGCGCAGATACATGCGCACGGGATCGTCGGTGCGCTCGCCTGGCTCCGACTTCTTGACTTCAGTGACGGCCTTCTGCGTGACCTCGACCAGTTCGTTGTCGGTCTCGTCCTCGGCGTCTTCCTTCGGCTCTTCCTCGCTGTCGGCTTCCTCGGCCTCCGAGACGTTGATGCCCATGTCGGAGAGCATCGACATGATGTCCTCGATCTGCTCCGGCGAGGTGGTGTCGGACGGCAGCACTTCGTTGAGCTGGTCGAAGGTCACGAAGCCGCGCTTCTTGGCCTGCTTGATCATCTTCTTGACGGCGGCGTCGGACAGATCGAGCAACGGCGACGGCGCGTCCGGAGAATCCTTCTCGGGGGCATCGGCTGCCTTGTCGTCTTTTTCCTTGTCCTTTACCTGCAGCGTCTTTGCCTTGCTGGCCATTCATTGCTCCTGAAACGCGATCACGTGAAGTACGCGTCGCCGCGCCCGCTTTTCATCCGACGTCATCTCGACGCGGAAAGGGCGGCGCAAAAATCGCCACCCCGAATCTGTCTCGCCGGTGTTCGCACGGTATGGCCCCAGCGCGTATTCGGAAAAAGTGGGTACCGGTTTTCCGATCAGAATACGCGCCAATTTTATTTGACGCATTTTCTGACGGCGAACCGGCTTCCACTTCGCCGGAAAATGCTATGGAGTCCGTTAAGCTTCGATTAACCCTGTTTTTGCAGCCAAACCATGGGTTTGGCGAGTCTTTTCGCGGGGTCGGCGGCCGCAATCCGCATGATTATTCGTTACATGCTCCGCTGGAACCGGCCTGACAACTCGCCAAACCCTTCGATCAGGGCCTCGGTGCCGTCCATGGATTCCAACCGGACGCTGACATCCTTCAGCCAGGTGAAATTTGCTTCGGTGGGCTCCTGGCTCAGCGCCAATTCCGCGTCTTTCCTCTCTCTAAGTAAGGCGTGTGCCTTATGATGCAAGGCAACCAGTTGATGCCAAGTGGAAAGAACGTCCTCCGCCGCCGCCCCGGGTTGCGCGCCCCACACATCCTTGGTCGTCAAGGAACGCTCAACCATTTGAATTTGCTTGATATATCCGGATTTATCGAGCGCGGCGCGCAGCCGCGCCGTTTCTGCCAGCGGATCGTCGGTGTGGGAGTAGTTGGCATAGGCCGCGATAATCCCGGCGCGCAGCCTGTGGGCTTCCGGATGCGCCAGCTCCAACGCCGCCACCTGTTCCAGATGGTCGTGCAAGAGCCAGGGATGGTTGATCAGGGACTGCAGGATCAGCGCTTCGCGGCGCGACATCGCGCTGCGCTGGCCGCGCATGATCGGGCTCAACGCGAGCTGCGGGCTGGAAACCTGGTACGGCCCGCGGTTGATGGTCTGGCTGCCCGCCGGGCCTTGCGGGCGGTTGCCGCGGGATGCGAATCGCCCGGCCGCACCCGGCGTGAACGCGCCGCGCGGCGCAAACCGGCGGCCTGATTCGCCAAAACCGCCCGCGCCGCCGCGATAGCCGCCGCGACCGTAATTGCCCGTGCCCTCCGGCGCAAAGGTCCGCTGCAGCCGCTCGGAAAAATCCTGCCGATAATAGCGCCGCACCACCTCGTCGCGGATGCCATTGGAAAGTTCGCTGATGCGTGCTTCCAGCGCCGCGCGCCGCTCCGGCGTCGCATAGGAGCCGCCCTCGACCTCGCGCGACCAGATCACGTCGGCGAGCCCGCGCGCCGCACCGATCACTTCCTCGATGGCGCCGCGTCCACCGGAGCGCGCCAGATCGTCGGGATCCTGTCCTTCCGGCAGCAGCGCGAAGCGGAGGCTTTTTCCCGGCTTCAAATGCGGCAGCGCCAGATCGGCGGCGCGCCACGCCGCCTTCTGGCCGGCTCTGTCGCCATCGAAGCAAAGGATCGGCTCGTCGGCCATCTTCCACAGCAGCGCGAGCTGGTTTTCAGTCAGCGCGGTGCCGAGCGGGGCGACGGACGCGGCAAAACCCGCGCCGACCATGGCGATGACGTCGACATAACCTTCCACCACCACCAGCGGCGCGCCATCATGCGCGGCCTGCCGCGCAGGGCCGAGATTGTAGAGATTGTCGCCCTTGTGAAACAGCGGCGTCTCCGGCGAATTCAGATATTTCGCCGCGACGTCCTTTTCCAGCGCGCGGCCGCCGAACGCGATCACGCGGCCGCGCAAATCCGCGATCGGAAACATCACGCGATCACGAAACCGGTCGTAGGGCACCGGTATGTCGTCGCCCGCGACCAGCAGGCCCGCTTCCACCATGTCCTCGACCGGGATGCCGGCGTTACCGAGATGCTCCTTCAGCGCGAAGCGTTCGCCGCCGGCATAGCCGATCCGGAACCGCAATTGGGTGGCCGGCGAAATCGCGCGGTCGCCGAGATAGCCGCGCGCCTTGGCGCCCGCGCGCGATGCCAGCGTGTCAGCGAAGAATTTCGCGGCCAGTTCCATCACGTCGTACAGCGTCTTGCGGCGCTGTTCGTGCCGCGCCGCATCCGGCGTGACCGCGGGCAGCGTCAGGCCCGCCATCGACGCCAGCCGCTCCACGGCCTCGGTGAAGCCGACGCCCTCGGTCTCCATCAGGAAGCTGATGATGTCGCCGTGCTTGCCGGACGAGAAGTCGTGGTAAAACCCCTTCTGGTCGTTGACCGTGAAGGACGGCGACTTCTCCTGCTGGAACGGCGAAAGCCCCTTGAACTCCCGCCCCGCCTTCTTCAGCTTGACGCGCCGGCCGACGACTTCCGAAACCGGAAGCCGGGCGCGCAGTTCATCGAGGAATTGGGGCGTGAAGCGCATGGATGATTTTGTACGAGTTGAGGGCGGGTGCCAACCAATCATGGATATAGGGACGCGCGCGCTAAAATACGAAGATTATCGCCTTCTCCCGGCTATTCACAGGGAACAGGCCACCTGTCATCCTTTCCATGGAGAGTAAGGGGTCAGTAGCCCGTGAAAAGCGCGGCTCCTCAGAGCCTGACCAAAAAAGCATTCAGTAAAAATTGGACTTCGCCGTTTGGTTCGTCATGCCCGGGATGACGGGAGAATATGAAGGCACGGGCCTCACCCCTCCAGAAACCGTCCCGACGCGATGCGCCGCAGCTTTGTCACCGGCCGGTTGTAAACATAGGTCCACGCCTCGCTGACGGTCCCGTCGTCGCGTGTGACGGGCAGCATCTGTCGCAAATATTGCGGCGAGGCGACGTCAGGGCCGCAGCCTTCGTAGCCGTCGAAGGTGAGGAGCGCGTGTTCGGGGCTGCGCAGGCGCACCAGTTCGCCGAACACCACGTCATCGTCATCGTCCGACAGCACCAGGCCCGGATAATGCTTTACCAGATAGAGCCGGCCCCGGCAGCGCGCCTCGCCGCAAAATTCGGCGCTGCGTGACAAGAGCTTCGCCATCGGATGATCGAAGCCGCGCATCAGCGTGCCGTAGACGAAGAGGTGATCGTGCATGATTCCACCAGTTGTCATTGCCGGACTTGATCCGGCAATCCATCGTTCTTCAAAAGATGGATGCCCGGGTCAAGCCCTACTGGATTCACACATTTCGTCATACGCGGGCTTGACCCGCGTATCCATCAATCTTCGCAAGACTCTGTCGAAGACGATGGATTGCCGGGTCAAGCCCGGCAATGACGATGAAGATGTGTGAATACCGTAGGGTCAAGCCCGGGCATGACGAAAATCGCTGACGGATTCCCCTCGCCGGCGCTGGCTTTTCAAGCCGGCACCACCTCGTCGCTGATCACCACGAACTTCACCAGGTCCATCCGCCCAAAGCTGGTGGTCAGCGCGACGTCGGCGGCGTCGCGGCCAGTGCCCATCAGGATGCGGCCGATGCGAGGGCGGTTGTGGCGAGCGTCGCACGTGTACCACTGGCCGGACAGATAGACTTGGAACCAGCCGGAGAAATCCATCGGGGCCGGATCCGGCGGAATGCCGATGTCGCCCATGTAGCCGGTGCAATAGCGCGCCGGAATGTTCATGCAACGGCAGAAGGTCAGCGCCAGATGCGCGAAATCGCGGCAGACGCCGGCGCCCTGCGCGTAGACGTCGTGCGCGGACTTCATGTGATGGGCGTGCTGATAGCCGAAGGTGACGTGATGGTGCACGAAATCGGTGATCGCGATCACGCGGTCCCATCCAGGCCTGGTGTTGCCGAACAGCGACCACGCGATGTCGGTCAGCTTGTCGGTCTCGCAATAGCGGCTCGGCATCAGATAAAGCAGCAGTTCGTCTGGTAATTGATCAACCGGAAGCTGCTGCGCAGCCGGATTGACCACATCGGGCAAGCCGGAATCGCGCACCAGCGCGCTGCCGCGGAAGGTGACGCCGCCGGCCGGCGCGATCAGCCGGCCGCAGACGTTGCCGAAGCCGTCTCGATAGAACCCGATCGGCACGCCAGTTCCGTTCGACTCCGCCACCACGCTCTCGGTGCCGACGATGTCGGCAAAGCGCGAGGGGTGAATGTTGAGCATGGTCACCATTGGCGTCGGATTGACCGCGTAGTAGCCGAGCTCGAATCCTACCCTGATCTCCATGATGCTATGCCCTCGCCTCTTCACCGGCCGAAACCACGTTGATACTGACGTCCATGCCGACATAGGCATCGGCCGAACCCAGATAAGTGCCATGCAACGGAATTGCCTGGCGCGGATCGCGCGCCACCGCGACGCGGATCAGGTCGCGGCTGCCGACGATGCCGTTGGTAGGATCGAATTCGATCCAGCCGGCGCTCGGAAGATACACCTGCACCCATGCGTGGGTCGAGCCGCCACCGACATAACCGTGCGCGCGGTCGCCATGAATGAAAAGATATCCCGACACGAAACGCGCGGCGACGCCGAGCCGGCGGAGCGCCTCGATCATGAACAGCGCGTAGTCGCGGCAGGTGCCCGATTTCGTCTGCAGGGTGTCGAGCGGATGCTGGGTGCCGCGCTCGTGCCGCTTGCGATAAGTGAACGACTTATGAATGCCGTGGGTCATTCCGCTCAGGATATTGAACGTCGGGGTGGGGCCTTCCGGGTCGAGAAAATTTCGCGCCCAGGCGGAAAGCTCACCCTCGGGATCGCCGTATTGCGGCGCGATGAACTCCCTGAGATCCAGGATCTCCTCGCTGTCGTAAAGGAACGGATAAAAATAGGCCGGATCGTCCGGCGTCAGCGCAAACGGATCGGCCGGATTATGTTCGATCGTCGCGGTGCTGGAGAACGACAGCGCTCTGGCGCGCTCGTCGAAGGTCGCGATCGCGACGCTGTTGCCGAACACATCGTGGATCCAGCGCAGCGACATCGGCTCCGGCGTGATCTCGAGCGCGCCTGCCAGCACGCGAAGGTCGTGGCCGTCGCGCGGGCGCAGCATGATACGATGCTCGCCGAACGCCACCGGGTGCGTATAGCGATATTCGGTCTTGTGATGGATGGTCAGCAGCGGCATCGTCGAAGCAATCATATCGTGACTTTGGACACTTAAATCTATACCGATCCCTGCTTATTCCTAGGTCGGTATGCTGCTTCGTTAGGCAACAATTGAGGGAATGGTCTTGGACAGCGCCGAAGACACACCATTACTCTCGGGAGCGACGGATGTTCCGCCGGTGCATGAAGAAAATGCGGCCGGCCGCTCGCCTTTTCTGCTGATCTGCGACCATTACGGCCGGCTGATTCCGCGGGCGCTGGGCGATCTCGGATTGCCCGCGAGCGAGCTTGCGAGGCACATCGCCTGGGATATCGGGATCGCCGGCGTCGCCGGACGGCTTTCCAGAGATCTCGACGCGCACCTGATCGCGCAGCGCTATTCGCGGCTGGTGATCGACTGCAACCGGCCGCCCGGCGTGGCGAGTTCGATTCCGGTGCTCAGCGAGGCGACCACCGTGCCGGGCAATGAAGGCCTGACCGGCGCGGCGGCCGAGGCGCGGCGCAAAGCGATATTCGATCCGTATCATCGCCGTATCGCCGAGGTGATCGACCGCCGCCTGCGGGACGGCACGCCGACGGTACTGATGGCGCTGCACAGCTTTACGCCGGTTTATGCCGGCGTCGCGCGGCCGTGGCACATCGGCACGCTCTATCAGCGCGACACGCGATTGCCGCCGCTGCTACTGAAGCTGTTGCGCGCCGAGGGCGATCTGGTGGTCGGCGACAACGAGCCCTATGCGGTGAGCGACGAGACCGATTACGCCATTCCGGTTCATGCCGAGACGCGCGGGTTGATGAATTCGGGCATCGAACTCCGCCAGGACCTGATCGCGGATGCGTCGGGCCAGGCGCAATGGGCAGACCGGCTGGCGCGCATCTTTCGCGAAATCGAAGCGACGCTGATCGCGCCGCGATCCTCGCAGGTGTGATCTCGTGCCCGGCCCCGGCTCTGCGGAGCGGCATGACCGGCGATGCTTCGCATCGCCTCAGAATGCCGCACCGCGTCCGGGACACGGCTATCTCGCCCGGATCAGCGCCAGCCAGAAGCCGCCGCCGATCATGAAGCCGCCGGAGATGCGCGAGACGAGGCGCGTCCGCCGCGCGGAGAAGAACCGCCGCCAGCGCATAGATCGCGTCGGTCATCGCCGCGATGGCCATGAAGGTGACGCCGAGCAGCGCCACCTGCGGGAAATGATCCTTGCTCATATCCATGAACTGCGGAATGAACGCGCCGAAGAACACCAGCACTTTGGGATTGGCGAGCAGCGCCACGACCCCTTGCAGGAAAAACCCGCCGCGCCGCGGCGGCGGCGGCGCGTCGGCACCGACGCCCTCGACGGGAAAGCGGATCAATTTGATGCCGAGCCAGATCAGATACGCCGCGCCGGCAAGGCGCACCCAGTCGAACCAGTAGCCCATGGTCGCCATCAGCGAGGTCAGCCCGACCGCGACGATGCCGATTACGATTGCCAGCCCGGTTTGGGCGCCGGCGATGGTGGCCAGCGCTGCGCGGGTACCGTGGCGCAGTCCGTTGGCGACAACCAGCGTGACGACCGGTCCCGGCACCAGCGCCAGCGCGATGCAGGCGGCGACAAAGGCGAGATAGAGTTGCAGGGACATGGGAGGCCTCTGGGATTCCAAGGGACGACAGCCCACTATGCATGATCCTCGTCCTCGTGTCCCGGGCACGATGCGGCGCGTAGCGCTGCTTCGCAGAACCCGGACCCATTGAAGCACGCACCGCTGTGCGCCCGGCGCTGCGCTGCGTCCGGGGCCGGATCTCAACGGCCTTCCAGCGCGGCTGTCATCCAGTGCGCGACCTCGCTTTTCGCGAGAAAGCCAAGCGCCGCGCGCTGAACTGCGGGCGCCGCTCCCTTGCCTTGCGCAACGGCGACCAGCAGGTCGCAACGCCGGGATACGGCGATTCCGACGGCCGCATGCCGTGCGCCGTCCTGCATCTGGAGACTGTAGTTTCTGATCCGCCCCGGCATCTCCGCAACCTGAACCGTCTTGCCGGGTTCGAGCGCAACGAAACGCTCGCTGATCAGATCGAGATCGGCAACGCGATCGACCTCGTCATCATCGGCAACGCCGCTGTCGCAGTTGCAAAAGCCGATCTTCGGCCGCACGTAAACTTCTATTCCCTCGCCGCACAGCGCCGGATCGCAGCGAAACGCGCGTCCCGCAGGCCAACCGTCGCGCGGGAACGGCCATGCGATCTCACGCCAGCCATCAATGGTCGGCCGCGCGCTGACCCAGGCGGCGACGCCGGACAGCGTGCAGACGGCGACGGCCAATGCGGTCAACAGTAGTTTACGCATCATCTATCCGCGTCCTTGCGAGGAGCAAAGCGACGAAGCAATCCAGTCTATGGCGCTGGATTGCTTCACTGCGCTCGCAATGACGGTTGCATATTTCATTGTAACCCCGCCACACCACGCGCCGGTCCGGTCAGTTCCAGAATATGCATCCCGGTATTGGCACGATCGACGATGTAAATGTAGCCGCGCTCGTCGGTCTCGACATTGTTGGTCTGGATCGCCGTCTTGCAACGGTCCTTGCCGTCGACGGTCACGCAACGCCTGTCGGTCGCCGCCGTAATCGACGGGATGAAATAGCCGACTTCCTTCGGATGATAGGGGTCGCGAATGTCGAGCGCGCGCACACCGGCATTGAAGAAGGCGATGAAGGCCATCTTGCGGTAATAGATCGGCGCCATGCTTTCGTTGGACGAGTGCGAGCCGAAGCGCCCGCCCCGATCGCAGAACGAGCCGCTTGATTCCGGCACCGTGAAGCTCGAAATCATCATCGGCCGGTTTTCCACGGTGACATCGGCGAACCACACCATCTGCCGCGGCTCGTTGCATTCGTTGAGGATCGCCTCGTCGACGATCATCACAATGTCGCGGGTCTTGCCGTCCTTGTCTTTTGCAAACTCCGCGATCGGCATGCCCTTCATCGGGAATGTCGTATGCGCGCCGTTGAGGGCGGACATCGCCAGCCGCGAGATTTCCGGAAAATGCAGATTGTCCGGGGTCGGCTGGTTCGGACCATTGAGCAGCTTGTCGCGGTCGACGATCTGCAAAAAACCACCCTTGTTGGTGCCATATCCGAAATAGACACGGTTGCCTTCCGGGCCGGTCGAGATCGGCCCGTGCAACTCGGTCGGCACCGCGCCGGTCGAACCCGGCTCCTGGCCCGGCAGGCCGAAGTCGCGAATTTTTCTGGGGTTGGCGGGATCGCCGAGGTCGTAGACCTGGGTCATGCGCCGGGTGCGCCAGTCTGGCGCGCCGGAGACCAGGAAAGCGATGCCGGTGTCGCATTCCCACCAGCTCTTGTGGGTGTCCTTCAGGCCGCCGAGCCGCGTGACGAGAACGGGATTGGCCGGATCGGCGACATTCCAGAATCTCGTGCGCCTCGCCGCCGAACGTGCGCAGCATGTAGACCGCGGAGCGGTCGCCTCTGGGCAGCGCCTTGCCGTCGCAGACCCGCACCATCTGCGCGCCGCCGGCCTCGTATTTGCCTTGCTGGCCCGGGATATGGCGAAGATATTTCGGCTGCGCCGGATCGGTCACGTCGACGATGGAGGTGCCGTTGGGCTCGGCCTGCCCGGTCTGCGGATTGACCGGGACCGGAACATCGTCGGTGCCGCCGTGGTGGCCGATATAGGCAATCCAGCGCTCGCCCTGGTGATGAATCGTCGGCTGATAGGCGCTACGCGCCTGCAAATCGCTGGTCCCGACCAACTTCATGTTGGACGTTTCGGGCGGTGCGCCGATCATCTGGCCCTGGGCCCAGGCACCGCCGGCGCAGACCATGCAAGCCATCCAAAGAAACGCCAGCTTGAACCGACCGGTCATGATTTTTCCATCCCTTATCCCGGCCAATCTTCGCTGGCTGACTAGCGACGATAGCACGGCTCAACCTGACGCGGAAACACGCCGCGACATGCTATCGTCGCTCGCTCGCTGTGTCGCACCAAGATGAGTTGATCGATGAACCTGGATAATTTTAAACCTGACACCGTCTACACGATCTACATCGCCGCCACGCCCGAAAAGGTGTGGCAGGCGCTGACGACGGCCGAGTTCAGCCGGCAGTATTTTTCCGGTCTCGCGGTCGAGCTCGAGCACAAGGTCGGCGGCGCGTTCGTGGTCCGCACCCCCGATGGCTCGGTGCACATCAGCGGCGAGGTGATCGAATGCGATTCCCCGCGCAGGCTGACCGTCACCTGGAACGTGAACTGGCCGGCGCTGGTCGAGAAGCTTGGCCCGACGCTTGTGACCTACGAGATCGAACGGAACGGCGACGCGGCCCGCCTGACGCTGACGCAGGCGCATGACCGGCCGATCGGCGACGATATCCTCTCGGGCGGCCGCGCCGGCTGGCCGGCGATTCTCTCCAGCCTCAAAAGCGTGCTGGAAACCGGCAGGCCGCTGGCGCTGAAGATGGAGCCGCCGCTGCGGATGCTGGAGGCGCTGAAGAGAATGGGGGTGCAGACGCCGTAGTTACTCCGTCGTCCTCGCGAAGGCGGGGACCCATAGCCATCGTATTCGTTATGGGCCGGGATGTTTCAACGCCTGAATTCCAACCGCAACGACGGTGTGTATAGGTCCCCGCCTCTCCGCGGGGACGACGACGGTGATGTATGCGGCTGATTAACCTCGCGCCCGCAACTCCCTTCGCAGCACCTTGCCCGTCGCCGTCATCGGCAGGCTCTCGGCGAACTGCACAAAGCGCGGATATTCATGCGCAGCAAGCTGCACTTTCACAAACTCCTGGATTTCGCGCGCCAGCGCGTCGTCCGGCGCAAAGCCCGGCCGCAGCACGATCCAGGCCTTGATCGCCTCGGTACGGATCGGATCGGGTATTCCGACCACGGCGGACAGCGCCACCGCCGGATGCTTGAGCAGCGTGTGCTCGATCTCCGACGGCCCGATGCGATAGCCGGCTGAGGTGATGACGTCGTCCTCGCGGCTGACGTACCAGAAATAGCCATCCTGGTCCTGGATGCCGAGATCGCCGGTAAGCAGAAACCCACCGGCGATTTTCGCCGCCGTCGCCTGGGGATTTTTCCAGTACTCGATCATAGTGACCGGGTTCGGCTGGCGCACGCCGATGATGCCGCGCTTGCCGCGCGGCATTTCGCGGCCCTGCGCATCGACGATGCGCACGTCGAAGCCGGGCGTCGCCTTGCCCATCGATCCCGGCCGGATCGCAAACAGTTTTGCATTGCTGCTGACCACGAGATTGCATTCGGTCTGGCCGTAGACCTCGTGGGCGTCGATGCCGAACGTCGCGCGCACCCAGTCCAGTAGTTCGGCGCCGAGCAACTCGCCCCCGGTGAGCATGCTGCGCAGCCGCACGCCGGCCGCGTTCACATTGGCCTGCCGCATCAGCTTGATTGCGGTCGGCGGCAGGAACACGTTGCGCACGCCATGATCGGCCATCAATCGCATCGCGGCCTGCGGTTCGAATTTCCTGGCGCGGTGTCCGACCACCGGCACGCCGTGATACCAGGATGCGAACAGCGCGTTGTAGAGGCCGCCGATCCAGGCCCAGTCCGCCGGCGTCCACATCAAGTCACCGGGCTTGGGCAGGAAATCATGCACCATCTCGACACAGGGCAGATGGCCGAGCAGCGTGCGGTGCGCATGCAGCGCGCCTTTCGGATTACCGGTGGTGCCGGAAGTGTAGATGATGATGGCGGGATCGTCGGCCGATGTCGCGGCGGTGACGAATTCCTCCGCGGCAGCTTCGATCGCGGCCCACAGCGATCTGGCGCCGGGGCGGGCAACGGCGGAGGCCACATAGACGTTTTGCAGCGACGGCAGCCGGTGGCGGATGCCGGCGATTTTTTCCCAGCCGGTCTCGTCGGTGACCACGGCCCTGGCGCCGGAATCGGCCAGCCGGAATTCCAGCGCATCCTCGCCAAACAGCGTGAACAGCGGCACCGAGACGAACCCGGCGCGAAATGCCGCCAGATGCGCGATCGGCAATTCCAGCGACTGCGACAGGAACACCGCGACGCGGTCGCCGCGCGCAAGGCCGTCGGCCTTCAGCACGTTGGCGAAGCGGCTGGACAGCGCGCGGAACTGGTCGAACGAGGTGCGCCGCACGCCGCCGTCCTCGTCGACATAGATCAGCGCCGGCCGATTGCTGCCGTCGGCATGCCGATCGCAGCATGCGGTCGCCATGTTGAATTGCGCCGGGATGTCCCATCGGAAATCGCGAGTGAGCGTATCGTAATCGGTGGTTTCGGTGAGCATGCGGGAATGGCCTCGATCTGTAACCCACGTCGTCCCCCGCGAAGGCGGGGATCCATAACCACCGTATTCGTTATGATGCGGGACGTTTCACGCATGATCTCCAATCACCGTAGCGGCGTGTATGGGTCCCCGTCTTCGCGGGGACGACAGTAGTGAATCACCCCGCCAGCGCCGCCTTCACCATGCCGCTGGCCTTGCCGAAATCCATTTGCCCGGCGTATTTGCCTTTGAGCGCGCCGATCACCTTGCCCATGTCCTTCATCCCGGCGGCGCCGGTCTCGGCAATCGCGGCTGCGATCGCCGCCTTCACGTCGTCCTCCGCCATCTGCTTGGGCAGGTAGGCCTGGATGATCGCGATCTCCTCGCGCTCCTGGGCTGCGAGTTCGGCGCGGCCGCCCTTGTCGTAGAGCTCGACGGATTCCTGACGCTGCTTGATCATTTTCTGAAACACACCCAGCAGATCGCCGTCGCTGAGCGGCGGCTTGCCCTGCCCGCGCGCGTCGATGTCGGCGTTCTTGATGGTCGAATTGACCATGCGCAGGGTCGAGAGCTTGCGCTCGTCCTTGGCGCGCATGGCGTCCTTGACCGCATTGTTGATCTCGTCGCGCAGCATCGTGGTGCCCTCGTGTTATGTGAGCCCTGATCTAGGCGTTCGGCGCCATCGAGACAACTCACAACCGCAGCCATCGGACCGGCGCAGCGGCGGTGGCCTGGGGCTGCTCAGGCCTGCGGCCGGCGAAATGATCGGGGCCGGACGGGACGAAAGTCGGCCAACCGGCCCCTCGCATCCGCAATCCCATGTGAATCCACCGCTTCCGGCTTTGACGCCGGCGCGCGCGGCGACTATGACATGCGCTCATGACCTCGATAGACAATTCATCGGCCTGGCCGGACCTCAAGCCGACCGCGCTGCTCGTGCTTGCCGACGGCACCGTGCTGGAAGGTTTTGGCCTCGGTGCCGAAGGCCAGGCGGTCGGCGAAGTCTGCTTCAACACCGCGATGACCGGTTATGAGGAAATCCTCACCGATCCCTCCTATGCCGGGCAGCTCATCACCTTCACCTTTCCGCATATCGGCAATGTCGGCACCAACGACGAGGACATCGAGACGGTCAACATGGCGGCGACGCCGGGCGCGCGCGGCGTCATCCTGCGCAGCGCCATCACCGATCCGTCGAACTATCGCTCGGCGCGGCATCTCGACGAATGGCTGAAGCGCCGCGGCATCGTCGGCATCTGCGGCATCGATACTCGCGCGCTGACCGCGCTGATCCGCGGCAAGGGCATGCCGAACGCGGTGATCGCCCACGCCGGGGATGGCGCGTTCGATCTGCACGGACTGAAGGAAGAGGCCCGCGAATGGCCGGGCCTCGAGGGCATGGATCTGGTGCCGATGGTCACGTCGGCCCAGCGCTTCACCTGGGACGAGACGCCATGGGCCTGGGACAAGGGCTTCGGCCGATTGACCGCGCCGGAGTTCAACGTGGTCGCCATCGACTACGGCATCAAGCGCAACATTCTCCGCCTGCTTGCCGGCGAAGGCTGCAAGATCACGGTGGTGCCGGCAACCACGTCGGCCGACGACATCCTGGCGATGAAGCCGGACGGCGTATTCCTGTCCAACGGACCCGGCGATCCCGCGGAAACCGGCAAATACGCAGTGCCGGTGATTCAAAAAGTCATCGATTCGGGCACGCCGACATTTGGAATCTGCCTTGGGCACCAGATGCTCGGCCTCGCTGTCGGCGCAAAAACCAGAAAGATGCATCAGGGCCATCACGGCGCCAATCACCCGGTCAAGGACGAGACCACCGGCAAGGTCGAGATCACCTCGATGAACCATGGTTTCGCGGTGGACGAGACGACGCTGCCGAAGGGCGCGACGCAGACCCACATTTCGCTGTTCGACGGCTCCAATTGCGGCATTCAGCTCGAGGGCAAGCCGGTGTTCTCGGTGCAGTACCACCCGGAAGCCTCGCCGGGGCCGCGCGACTCGCATTATTTGTTCAAGCGGTTCGCGGATCTGATGCGGGCGAAGAAGAACGGCTAACACACATCCATCATGCCGGACTGCCCGGCGATCCATCGCTGTGAAAAATGATGGATGCCCGGGTCAGGTGTGACGATCCGGAGCGCCGGCGGCTCGCGCATGCCGCTGCCACCTGCCGGGTTTCGAGCTGCCAGAGCACGCGAGGGGAACGCGATCCACTGCCGTCCGTTACTCCATGCACGTCCTGCGCAGGAGAGAATCCGTGTCCGTCGTCCATGACAAACTCAAGCCGCTCACTTTCGTCTTCGAGGATGACGGGCTTGTGCCGAACAACGTCTTGCCGCTGCTGGTCTACAAGCGCGCCGTCGATGTCGGTAATGGCCATCCCGAAAAGACCATCGAAGGGCTGTTCGGCGCCAATGGCTGGGGCGCGATGTGGCGCGATGGCGTCTACGACTACCAGCATTATCACGCAACGGTACACGAGGCGCTCGGCGTCGCACGCGGCCATGCGCGCGTGCTGTTCGGCGGTGAGCTCGGCGAGGCGATCGAGATTGCCGCCGGCGATGTCGCCGTCCTGCCGGCAGGCATCGGCCATCGCTGTCTGTTTGCAAGCCATGATTTCAGCGTCGTCGGCGCCTATCCGCCGGGACCGCCAATGCATGTTACCCGTCCGACGCCTGAGAACTATCGGAAAGCACGCGCGACGATTCCGAAGGTGAAGCTGCCCGAGACCGATCCGGTGATGGGGGAGGATGGGCCGCTGGTGAGATTGTGGGAACGGTGAGGTGGGCAAAGCGAAGCGCGCCCACCTTACCGTCATTGCGAGCGTAGCGAAGCAATCCAGAGCCGCGCACGCGGAAGAACTGGATTGTTTCGTCGCAAGTGCTCCTCGCAATGACAGCGGCGGCTCTTAGGCCTCGCTGCCGCCCTCTTGGCCGACTAGTCGGCGATGCCGGCATCCGGCGGATCGATCCCCAGCGCGGTCGCAAGCGCAATCAGGTGATCCTGCTCATCAACCAAAATCTCGCGAAGGCTTTCGGCGATGGCAAATTCGTTCAGTTCATCAGCCTGGCGGACGCGGCGACGATAATTCCGGATGGTCTCACGTTCGTTCTCCAGATCGAATTTGAGCATCTCTTCGGCCTTTTCCGACGTCTTGACCGGCTTTGGCGTGACGGACGGCATACCGCCGAGATAGTCGATGTGGTTGGCGACCATGAGCGCGTGGGCCAGTTCTTCCTTGGCATGAACCTCCAGCTCTTTGGCGATGCTCATATATTGCGCGCCTTTGAGCACCTGCGAATAATTCACGTAGGCAATGATCGCCTGGTATTCGCGCGAAAGATCCTCGTTCAGCCCGTCAATGAGCAGTTTGCGCGTGACGTTGGCTTGGTCTGGCTTGGCCATATCTTCTCCTGTCAGGTCTGGCTGGATGATCGCGTCGTGATCCGTGTGGCGAGCCGGCGGCGAAATGACCGGGCTGGAGGCTCCACATCGCTGGAAAAACTCTATATGCCTCCAACGCCCCGTTATAAAGCCGGTTCCGTCCCTGGAACAAGATAGCCGGACCTTACTTACATGGACGACTGGATCGACTATTACGACTCCACGCATACGATCTATGCAAGCAAGCTGCATCGCGATCTGCATTTTCAGGCGATTGCGAAGGATATCGTCGACTACATTTCCTCGCCCGAGGCCGTGGTGCTGGATTATTCCTGCGGCGAGGCGCTGTCGGCGGCGCGGGTGGCGGAGGCCTGCGGCAGACTTATCCTTGCCGAACCGGCGCCGGGCGTGCGTGGCCGGTTGGTCGCCCGCTTCGCGCCCAATACCAAAATCCGGGTGCGGTCGCTGGATGATTTGCGGCACATGGAAGAAAAATCGGTGGACCTCGCGGTGATGAATTCGGTCGCGCAATACATGACGGCGGACGAACTCGACGCCGCGTTCGCGGTGATCCGCCGCCTGCTCAAGCCGGCTGGCCGGCTGGTGCTGGGAGATATCCTGAAGCCGGAGGTCGGCATGGGCCGGGACGTGGTCGCGCTGCTGAAATTCGCCGCAGCCCATGGCTTCCTGAAAGACGCTTTTTACGGGCTGGCCTCTACCGCGCTGTCGGATTACCGGCAATTGCGCACCCGGATCGGGCTGCAGCGTTATAGCGAGGCGGAGATGGTGGCGAAGTTTGCCGCCGCCGGATTTACCGCGTCGCGCGCGCACCGCAATATCGGACACAATCCGTGGCGAATGACCTTCGTCGCGCGGCACGCATTTTGACGTTGGCCCTCGTTGTGCTGACCCAATCGATTAGGGTTAACCGGAGCTAAACGTGGCTCCCCGCCGCATGATCGGCGATGATCGATGTGGCCCGGTGGCGGAAGCGTCGACGCGGGAGCAGTGCATTGCTCTTTATCCTGGTTCAAATCCAGGCCGGGCCTCCACGCTTCGCCTTCGGCTACGAGTGGCGCAGCCCGGCGTAGCCCGAAGGGCGAAGACGGACTGGAACAGTTCAGAAGCCCAAGCAGAGCGATCCTTCCCAAAAATGGTGGTTGATCGGCCTCCAAAAGCCTTTCGCACTTGCGGAATCTGGTCTAAAGACACGCGCGCGCAAGGTTGATCCCAGGCGCCGGGTTGGAGGGACGCGCGGCAGGCGCGCCCTTTTTTTGTGCCTAATTCCCGTGAGAGTTGATGCCCAAACGAACCGACATCTCGACCATCCTCATCATCGGCGCCGGCCCCATCGTGATCGGCCAGGCCTGCGAGTTCGATTATTCCGGCACCCAGGCGGTCAAGACCCTGCGCGACGAAGGCTACCGCATTGTGCTGGTCAATTCCAATCCGGCCACGATCATGACCGATCCGGAATTGGCCGACGCCACCTATATCGAGCCGATTACGCCGGAGATCGTGGCAAAGATCATCGCGAAAGAACGCCACGTCATTCCCGGCGGCTTCGCCTTGCTGCCGACGATGGGCGGCCAGACGGCGCTGAACTGCGCGCTGAGCCTGCGCAAGCAGGGCACGCTAAAGGAATTCGACGTCGAGATGATCGGCGCCACCGCCGACGCCATCGACAAGGCCGAGGACCGCGAGCGCTTCCGTGAAGCAATGCATAAGATTGGCTTGGAAACGCCGAGGATCCGTGCAGATCAAGACGCTTTCGGACGCTCTACGCAGGCACGAAGAGGCGGCAATCGGATACCCGACGCTCATTCGCCCCTCCTTCACCATGGGCGGCACGGGCGGCGGCATCGCTTACACCAAGGCCGAGTTGATTGAAATCGTCGAGCGGGGCCTGGATGCTTCCCCCACGAATGAGGTCCTGATCGAGGAGTCCGTGCTGGGATGGAAAGAGTTCGAGATGGAGGTGGTGCGCGATAAGAAAGACAACTGCATCATCGTCTGCTCGATCGAGAATCTCGATCCGATGGGCGTGCATACCGGCGATTCCATCACCGTGGCGCCGGCGCTGACGCTTACCGACAAGGAATACCAGATCATGCGCGACGCCTCGCTGGCGGTGCTGCGCGAGATCGGAGTGGAGACCGGCGGCTCCAACGTGCAGTTCGGCGTCAACCCGGCCAACGGCCGCATGGTCGTGATCGAGATGAATCCGCGGGTGTCGCGCTCCTCGGCGCTGGCCTCCAAGGCGACCGGCTTTCCGATCGCCAAGGTCGCGGCGAAACTCGCGGTCGGCTACACGCTGGACGAGATCGCAAACGACATCACCGGCGGCGCGACCCCGGCCTCGTTCGAGCCGACCATCGACTACGTGGTCACCAAGATTCCGCGCTTTGCGTTCGAGAAATTTCCCGGCGCCAGCCCTACTTTGACCACGTCGATGAAATCGGTCGGCGAAGTGATGGCGATCGGCCGCACCTTCCAGGAAAGCCTGCAGAAGGCGCTGCGCGGGCTGGAGACCGGCCTGACCGGCCTCGACGAGATCGAGATCGAGGGGCTCGGCCGCGGCGACGACAAGAACGCGATCCGCGCCGCCCTGGGCACGCCGACGCCGGATAGGCTATTGCAGGTCGCGCAGGCGATGCGGCTCGGTTGGTCGAACGACGATATCTTTACTTCGTGCAAGATCGATCCGTGGTTTCTCGCGGAGATGCGCGGCATCGTCGGGATGGAAGCCAAACTCAAGACGAACGGCCTGCCGCGAAACGCGTTCGGCATGCGCACGCTGAAAGGCATGGGATTTTCCGACGCCCGGCTCGCGGTGCTGACCGAGACCACCGAGGCCGAGGTCAGGGCGCTGCGCCATGCCCTGAAAGTGCGCCCTGTTTTCAAGCGCATCGATACCTGCGCCGCCGAATTCGCATCGCCCACGGCCTATATGTATTCGACCTACGAATCGCCGTTCGCAGGCGCTTCAGCGGACGAGAGCGCACCATCCGACAAGAACAAGGTGATCATCCTCGGCGGCGGACCGAACCGGATCGGCCAGGGCATCGAGTTCGACTATTGTTGCTGTCATGCCTGCTTCGCGCTGCATGACGCCGGCTTCGAGACCATCATGATCAACTGCAATCCGGAAACGGTGTCGACCGACTACGACACCGCTGACCGGCTGTATTTTGAGCCGCTGACGTCGGAAGACGTGCTGGAGATCGTCGACACCGAGCGGCAGAACGGCACGCTGCATGGCGTGATCGTGCAATTCGGCGGCCAGACGCCGCTGAAACTCGCGCGCGCGCTGGAGGCCGCGGAAGTGCCCATCCTCGGCACCTCGCCGGACGCCATCGATCTTGCCGAAGACCGCGACCGCTTCAAGCGCGTGCTCGACAAGCTGCGCCTGAAGCAGCCGAAGAACGGCATCGCCTATTCGGTCGAGCAGGCGCGGCTGGTGGCGGCCGACCTCGGCCTGCCGCTGGTGGTGCGGCCGTCCTATGTGCTCGGCGGCCGGGCGATGCAGATCATCCGCGAGGAATCCCAGCTCGGCGACTATCTGCTCGGCACGCTGCCGGAGCTGGTGCCGGCCAACGTCAAGGCCCGCTATCCCAACGACAAGACCGGGCAGATCAACACCGTGCTCGGCAAGAATCCGCTGCTGTTCGACCGCTATCTGTCCGACGCCACCGAGATCGATGTCGACTGCCTCAGCGACGGCAAGGATACCTTCATTGTCGGCATCATGGAGCATATCGAGGAAGCCGGCATCCACTCCGGCGATTCCGCCTGCTCGCTGCCGCCGCATTCGCTGGACGACGCGATGATCGGCGAACTGGAGCGGCAGACCCGCGAACTCGCGCTCGGTCTCGACGTAATCGGGTTGATGAACGTGCAATACGCCATCAAGGATGGCGAGATCTACGTGCTCGAAGTCAATCCACGGGCGTCGCGCACGGTGCCGTTCGTCGCCAAGGTGATGGGCCTGCCGGTGGCGAAGATCGCAGCCAGGATCATGGCGGGCGAGAAGCTCGCGGACTTCAAGCTGAAGAAACGCGGTCTCCACCACGTCGGCGTGAAGGAATCGGTATTTCCGTTCGCGCGCTTCCCCGGCGTCGATACGGTGCTCGGTCCGGAAATGCGCTCGACCGGCGAGGTGATGGGCATCGACAGCTCGTTCGAAGTCGCTTTCGCCAAGAGCCAGCTCGGCGGCGGCACCCGGGTGCCGCGCAAGGGCACGGTATTCGTCTCCGTGCGCGAGACCGACAAGGCCCGCATCCTCGAGGCGGTACGGCTGCTGTTCTCGCTGGGCTTTAAGGTGATGGCAACGTCCGGTACCGCGCGCTTCCTGACCGACAGCGGCGTGCCGACGGAAAAGGTCAACAAGGTGCTGGAAGGCCGGCCGCATATCGTCGACGCCATCACCAATGGCGACATCCAGCTGGTGTTCAACACCACCGACGGGGCGGCGGCGCTGGCCGACAGCCGCTCGCTGCGGCGCGCTGCCCTCTTGCATAAAGTGCCATATTACACCACTCTTTCAGGTGCCGTCGCCGCCGCGCAGGGCATCCGGGCCTATCTGGGCGGGGACCTTGAGGTCCGTACGTTGCAGAGTTATTTTTCCGAAACCTGATCACTGGCCGGGCTTACGGCGAATGATCGGCAATAACGCCCGCGTGACTGGAACTCGCCGGTCATGGCGATGTTCTGTTTCGGCATTTATGCGGCCTTACGGACTAGTCCGCATTGAGGTTGAAGGACGAGAAAGATGATGGAAAAGGTTCCGATGACCGCGGGCGGCTATGCCGCCCTTGAGGTCGAGTTGAAGAAGCGCCAGTCGGAAGACCGTCCGCGCATCATCGAGCATATCGCCGAGGCGCGTTCGCATGGCGACCTGTCGGAAAACGCCGAATATCACGCCGCCAAGGAAGAGCAATCGCACAATGAAGGCCGCATCGCCGAGCTTGAGGACAAGCTGGCGCGCGCCGACATCATCGACATCAGCAAGCTGTCCGGCGACACCATCAAGTTCGGCGCCACCGTCACCCTGGTAGACGAGGACACCGACAAGAAAGCGGTATGGCAGATCGTCGGCGAACCCGAGGCCGACGCCAAGAAGGGGCGCATCTCCATCACCTCGCCGCTGGCGCGCGCGCTGATCGGAAAAAAGAAAGGGACCTCGGTCGAGGTGGTGGCGCCGGGCGGCGCCAAGGCTTACGAGATTACTAAGGTCGAGTGGCGGTAGCGGCAAGCGCTCCTGCAACTTCGCAGTCGAAAGGCTGGGACAGCGTTCCGGCCTTTGTCGTTTACTTCTTGCCGTCGCGTCGGGCGGCTTCGGCTTCGATCAGGCGCTCGAGCCAGTTGGCGAGCGAGCGGCCGTCTTCCTGCGCAAGCCGCTCGGCTGCCGCTTTGACCGACGGTCTCACGCGCACATGCATCGCGGCTTCGCGCGTTTCCTGCTGCGGCATTTTCATTCGTCGTTTTTAGCCAAACGCTCTGGTTGATGGAATGCTGGCAAACCGCCAGTATTACGCTACAGCGCCAGATTGATTAGTATCTATGTCTCAACCGATCGGAGAGACGAGGATGCGAAGCAGCAGGCAGGACGAACCGGACGATGAGATGGAGGCCATCGCGGACGGGCTGGAGTTGATGTGCACTTTTCGCAAACTCGCCAGCGCGGAGGCTCGGCGCAAGGTCATTGAACTCGCCGCCGCGCTCGCGCAGAAAGAAAAGTGACAGCGCAGCCGTCGTCGAGTTGCTGTATCAACGTTTCCATGACGTGATGCAGCACACGGAGACGGTATGCGGTTTTCAGATTTGACCATCGCGGTCGCGGCCGCGGCGTTCCTCGCCGCCGGCGCCGCCGTCGCCGCGGAGATCGAAATCCCGCCACCGGCAAAGCCGGAAGACATTTCCGTGCACAAGGGCCCGCCGAACTGCGCCCGCTGGACCGATGCGTGCGTGCAATGCTCGCGCGGCGCCAAGGGCGAACCTCCGGTCTGCAACAACATCGGCTTTGCCTGCCAGCCGGAAACGGTGCGCTGCCTCAGCCCCGACATTCCGCACAGCGGACCGAAGAAAAAATAGGCGGGTCGCACGGCGGAATGTCGCGGCAAACACTCGGCCGATGTACTTATTCCATGTTGCTTTTCGAAAACGACGGCAATTCTCGTCGGCGACGCGCTTTCCCTCAAAGCCGCAACGCGATACGACTTGGGCGCGACTTCGAAACGGGGGAATTACCATGAATGACACATTGGCGGCGTGGACGCCGCGTGCCCTGAGCGTGCTGCGGATCGTTACCGGTCTGCTGATCGTCCAGCACGGGATGGGCAAGATCATCGGCTTTCCGGCATTTCCGGCCTATGCCAACGTGCAGCCGCTGTCGCTGGTCGGCGCCGCCGGCTTTATCGAACTGATCGGCGGCGCGCTGCTGATTCTCGGCCTGTGGACACAGCCGGCGGCGTTCATTCTCGCCGGCGAGATGGCGTTCGCCTACTTCATCGGGCACTTCCCGAAGGGTTTTCACCCGCTGATCAATGGCGGCACGCTGGCGGCACTGTACTGCTTCACCTGCCTTTACCTGTCGACGGCGGGCGCGGGCCCGTGGAGCCTCGACGCATCCGCGAAAAAGGCCTGAGGGGGCAACAATGGATCAATTCAATCGCATGCTTGCTCGCTGGGAGCCGATGGTTCTCAGCATTTTCCGCATCATGGTCGGGCTGCTGCTGTTCCAGTATGGCGTCGCCGAAAATCTTCAAGTTTCCGGTGCTGCCCTACTTCGCCAACATTCCGCCGCTGATCACGACCGCCGGCGCGCTCGAGTTGATTTCGGGCGCGCTGCTGATTCTCGGCCTGTTCACCCGCCTTGCGGCCTTCGTCCTGTCCGGCGAAATGGCTTTCGCCTATTTCATGGGACACATGTTCAAGACCGCGACGCCGGTATTCATCCCGCTGTTGAACGGTGGTAACGCGGCGATCCTGTTCTGCTTTGCCTGCCTGTATCTGGCCTGCGCGGGCGGCGGACCGTGGAGCCTCGATGCGATGATGCGGAGGCGGTGAGCGCGTGCCCCGGACGCGGTGCAGCGTGTCTTCACGCTGCTCCGCAGAGCCGGGACCATACCTAGGACGGTGTTCGTAACGGTCCCGGTTTTGCGACGCACCGCTGCGCGCTGCATCGCGCCCGGGACACGAGACCGTCAGCCCGCCGCCTTCAATTCCAGCGGCACGGTGGCGTCGTTTTTCGAGTTGTGCAGCACCAGCGAGGTGCGGACGTTGCGGACGTGCGGCGCCGCGGTCAGGTGGGTGACGAAATCCTGGAACGTCGCCATGTCCGGCGCCACGCATTTAAGAATGAAATCGACGTCGCCCGACAGCATCCAGCATTCCCGCACCAGCGGCTCGGCGCGCACGAAATCCTCGAAGGCGCGCAAATCGGCGTCGGCCTGGCTCGACAGGTGCACCGAGGCGAATACGGTCACATCGAACCCGAGCAGCCGCGGATCCAATAGACCGCGATAGCCCTGGATATAGCCGGCCTCCTCCAGTGTCCGCACCCGGCGCAGGCACGGCGGCGGCGAAATGCCGACGCGTTTTGCCAGTTCGACATTGGTGATTCGGCCATCGGCCTGGATTTCGCTCAGGATTTTGAGGTCGATCTCATCAAGGCTTTTCGACACGCGGATCAAATCCTGAAATGTGCAGATTACGCCGGGACCGGGCGGCAACACTCATATCGCCATATGGACAACAGCGCAATTTTATTGCGCGTGCAGTGCGAAATTACTGATCTTTCGGGGAAAATTTGCGGGCGCGCACTGCAAATCTTGCATAGCTCGCCAGATGCCTTAGATTGGATTTGGCACTTTTGATGCCGTAGCGATGCCTTTGCGGGCGCCACTTCGCCACAACGCTGACCAATCGCCCTTCAGGGTAGGGGAATCAACCATGGCTGCCCCCATACACGCCAAAGTTGTCATTATCGGTTCTGGCCCGGCGGGGTATACTGCCGCGATCTATGCCGCGCGGGCGATGCTGGAGCCGGTTTTGATTCAGGGCATCCAGCCGGGCGGCCAGCTCACCATCACCACCGACGTTGAAAACTATCCGGGCTTCGCCGACGTGATCCAGGGCCCGTGGCTGATGGAGCAGATGGAGAAGCAGGCGGCGCATGTCGGCACCAAGATCGTCACCGATCTTGTCACCAGGCTGGAATTGTCGCAACGGCCGTTCCGCCTGAGCTGCGACAGTGGCGACGTCTATCTTGCCGAAACCGTGATCCTCGCCACCGGCGCGCAGGCGCGCTGGCTCGGCATCCCGTCGGAAGAGGCGTTCAAGGGTTTTGGCGTTTCGGCCTGCGCCACCTGCGATGGATTCTTCTATCGCGGCAAGGAAGTCATGGTGATCGGCGGCGGCAACACCGCGGTCGAGGAAGCGCTGTTTCTGACCAACTTCGCTTCGCAGGTGACCATCGTCCATCGCCGTGACCATTTCCGCGCTGAGCGCATCCTGCAGGACCGCCTGTTCAAGCATCCCAAGATCAAGGTGATCTGGGACTCGGCGATCGACGAGATCTGCGGCACCGAGAATCCGGGCAAGGTCACCCATGTCCGCTTGAAGAACGTCAAGTCGGGCAAGCTGGCCGAAGTCCCGGCCGACGGCGTCTTCATTGCGATCGGCCATGCGCCGGCGACCGAACTGGTGGTCGGCCAGCTCAAACTGAAACCGTCCGGCTATGTCGAGGTGGCGCCGAATTCCACCGCGACCTCGGTACCCGGCGTATTCGCCGCCGGCGATGTCGCCGACGAAACCTGGCGGCAGGCCGTCACGGCCGCGGGTCTTGGCTGCATGGCCGCCCTCGAGGCCGAACGCTTTCTTGCGCTACGCGCCAGCGACCGCGCGGCGGCGGAATAATTATGGCTCGAACGCGCGATGGATTCACCGACATGGACTGGGACAAGCTCAAGGTATTTCACGCGGCGGCGGAAGCCGGCAGCTTCACGCACGCCGGCGAACAGCTTGGCCTGTCGCAGTCCGCGGTGTCGCGGCAGGTCAGCGCGCTGGAGCAGGAGCTCTCGGTGTCGCTGTTTCATCGCCATGCGCGCGGCCTGATCCTCACCGAACAGGGCGACTTGCTGTTCCGCACCGCGCATGACGTGTTCATGCAGTTGCAGGCGGCCCGCGCCAAGCTCACCGACAGCCGCGAGCGGCCGAGCGGCGATCTCAAGATCACGACGCCGCCGGCGCTGGGCATCAACTGGCTGATCCCGCGGCTCAACGAATTCACCGCGCTTTATCCGGATATCCGGATTTCGCTGATCGTCACCGACGAGGATCTCGATCTGTCGATGCGCGAGGCCAACGTTGCGATCCGTACCCGCAAGCCGACCCAGCCCGATCTCATCCAGCGCAAGCTGTTCTCGATCGGCTTCCATGCCTATTGTTCGCCGGAATACATCAAGCGCTTCGGCACGCCGCGCACGCTCGACGATCTCGACGAGCATCGCATCATCATGCTCAGCGATTCGCAGGTTCCACCGCACCTGCAGAATCGCAGCTGGCTGATCGATGCCGGCCGTAACGGTTCCGGACCGCGCGAGGCCTTTTTCAAGGTCAACAACATTCTTGGCCTGGTGCGCGCATGCCAGCAGGGGCTCGGCATCGCAGCGCTGCCGGATTATCTGGTCGAAGAGAACAACCGTCTGGTGCAGCTGTTCGGCGAGCAGGATTCCATTCAGCTGGATACCTACTTCGTCTATCCCGAGGAATTGAAGACGGTGGCGCGGGTGCAGGTGTTCCGCGATTTCGTGGTCAGCAAGGCGCAGCGCTGGCCATCCTGATCGGGATCGTCTGCATCGCGATCTCCGCATGACTGACATGCGGCGCGGACAGTTGATGCATGGCGCGAACGAGGATCATACTGCGCGGACACTGAGAGTTCGCGTTGCGCATTGTCCCCCTCCTCCAGTGGCGCGGAAACTCAGTTATCCCTCTTGGAAGGTGATTGTGTCGGCCTCTCGTGGCCAATACCTTAAGCCGGGCTCTTGCGAGCCCGGCTTTTTTTCATGCATCCTTTGGTAGCACATCCAGGCCGGGCAGCCGTTACAATTCCCGATTGTGCTTTGCGCCATTTTGCCGGGCCTTGCCATGACGGTCGCTTGCGTTGACTGCCGCGCCGCAGGAACACAATTTGTGCGCTGCGTTGCTTGAGCAGATGGTATCAAGTCGAATCGCCACGACGCTCTATTTACCTCTCCCGGAGGGGAGAGGTCGACGCGCATCGTCAGATGCGCGGCGGGTGAGGGGTTCAGGTTTATCGGGTGAGCCTAACCCCTCACCCGTCTCGCCGCCGCTTCGCGCCGTCGCGCCACCCTCTCCCTCAAGGGAGAGGGAAGAAGGCGCCGCTTCAACTTGAATTCATCATGTTCTAGTTCAGCCGCACCCGCGACAGCCGCAGGGCATTGGCGATCACGCTCACCGACGACAGCGCCATCGCGGCCGCACCCACCATCGGCGACAGCAGCAGGCCGAACAGCGGATAGAGCACGCCGGCCGCGACCGGCACGCCCGCGGCGTTGTAGAGGAACGCGAATGCCAGGTTCTGTCGGATGTTGCGCATGGTGGCCCGCGACAGCCGCCGGGCCCGCACCAGTCCCATCAAGTCGCCGGTCAGGAGCGTCACGCCGGCGCTTTCGATCGCAACGTCGGTGCCGCCGCCCATGGCGATGCCGACATCGGCGGCAGCCAGCGCCGGCGCATCGTTGACGCCGTCGCCCGCCATGGCGACGCGGCGGCCTTGCTTGCGCAGGCGTTGCACCACCTCGCTCTTGCGATCGGGCAGTACCCCGGCCTCGACCTCGTCTATGCCGAGAATTCCGGCGACCGCGCGCGCGGTGGCGATGTTGTCGCCGGTGAGCATAACGATGCGCAGGCCGTCGCTGCGCAGCGCCCGCAACGCAGCCTGCGCCGACGATTTGATCGGGTCGGCGATGGCGATGATCCCCGCGACGCGGCCGTCGACGGCGACATAGATCGCGGTGGCGCCGCGCTGCCGTGCATCCTCGGCGGCGGCGTCAAGACCCTGCGTGGCGATATTGAGGTCGCGCATCAGCATCGCATTGCCGAGCGCGACGGCCCTGCCCTCGACCGTTGCGGTCGCGCCCTTGCCGGATTGCGAGGCAAAATCGCCGACTTCGCCGACAGCGAGATGGCGTTGCCTTGCCGCGTCGAGTATCGCCTGCGCCAGCGGATGCTCGCTGCCGCGTTCGACGCCGGCGGCAAGGCGCATCAACTGGTTTTCATCGACGCCCGGCGCGGTGATCGCGGCGACCACTTTGGGCTTGCCCTCGGTCAGGGTGCCGGTCTTGTCGATCACCAGGGTGTCGACGCGCTCCAGTTGTTCCAACGCCTGGGCCTCGCGGATCAGGATTCCGGACTGCGCGCCGCGGCCGATGCCCGCCATGATCGACATCGGCGTCGCCAAGCCTAACGCGCAGGGACAGGCGATAATCAGCACCGTTACCGCGGCGACCAGGCCGAAGCTGAAGCGCGGCTCCGGCCCGAACGCCGCCCACGCCGCGAAGGCCATCGCCGCCGCCGCGATCACCGCCGGCACGAACCAGCCGGCGACCTGGTCCGCCAGGCGCTGGATCGGCGCGCGCGAGCGCTGCGCCCGCGCCACCATGCCGACGATGCGCGCCAGCAAGGTGTCGCGGCCAACCTGTTCGGCGCGCATGACCAGCCCGCCGCGCTGATTGATGGTGCCGCCGATCACGCGCGCGCCTTCCGCCTTGCCGACCGGCATGGATTCGCCGGTCACCATCGATTCGTCGACCGAGGAGCGGCCCTCGGCGACGACACCGTCGACCGGTATCTTTTCGCCGGGCCGGACCCGCAGCAGATCGCCGACCGCGACCGCATCGAGCGCGACATCCTCGTCGCCGCCCTTGGTGACGCGCCGCGCGGTCTTCGGGGCAAGACCGAGCAATGCGCGGATCGCGCCGGAGGTTTTCTCCCTGGCGCGCAATTCAAGAACCTGCCCAAGCAGCACCAGCACCGTGATCACGGCCGCGGCTTCGAAATACACCGCGACGGCGCCATGGGTGCCGCGAAACGCCGAGGGAAATAGCTGCGGCGCAAACGCCGCCACCACGCTGTAGAGCCAGGCGACGCCGGTGCCCATCGCGATCAGCGTGAACATGTTGAGATTTCCGGTGACCAGCGAACGCCAGCCACGCACGAAAAACGGCGCGCCGGCCCACAGCACCACGGGTGTCGCCAGCGCAAACGAAATCCAGTTCGACCAGATCGGGGAAACCATATGCATCAGCCCGAGGTGGCCGCCCATCTCGATGACGAAGACCGGAAGCGCCAGCGCCAGAGCGATCCAGAACCGCCTGGTCATGTCGATCAGTTCGGGATCCGGCCTGTGATCGAGCGACACCTGCTCGGGCTCCAGCGCCATGCCGCAGATCGGACATGCACCGGGGCCAACCTGCTTCACTTCCGGATGCATCGGGCAGGTGTAGATCGCGCCGGGTTTGGCGGCCGGCTCCGGCGATTTCGGCCGCAGGAATTTTTCAGGCTCCGCTTCGAAGCGCTCGCGGCAGCGCGCCGAACAAAAGAAGTAAGGCTGTCCCCTATACGCGAAGCGACGGCTGGCGGTTTGCGGATCGACGCCCATGCCGCAGACCGGATCGATCGCTTTCGTCACAACACCACCTGCCACTTGAACCATATACCCCTCGGGGGTATATTAGGGGCATGCGGGCAGAGATCAAGACCTCCGTCGTGAAGCGGCTGAACCGGATCGAGGGGCAGGTTCGCGGCCTTGCCAGCATGGTCGAGGACGACCGCTACTGCATCGACATCGTCACCCAGATCGCCGCGGCGCGGGCGGCGCTGCGCCGGGTCGAGGAGGAGATCCTGCGCGACCACGTCGCCCACTGCGTCGAGCACGCGATCTCGTCCGGCGACAAGGCCGACCAGCGCCGCAAGATCGCCGAACTGATGGACGTGGTCAGCCGCGCCGCCCGTTGAGCGGATTATTCAGCCGACCGGTCAGGTGTTCGCACTATGGTTGACCGCTTGTTACCAACTCTGCGCACCGGCGACCGGTCCTGACATCCTTCGGCGGAAACTGCATGTTCGGCTCAACCCGCCGACAATCTGCGGGATCCTGAGCAGAGCGATACTACCCCAGGGCCTCAGTGGCTTTGCCTGCGCCTGGATCCCGTTCACCTCTCCTTACCGAATGCCTACTAGTTTTTCCGGCGATCGCGGTATTTCCCGCCTTGCGGTACCTGCCTATGCTCAAGATCTACAGTTGCATCGCCACGGCCCATGATTTGAGGCTCGTGGCACTCGCCGCCTTCATCTGCATCCTGGCCTCGTTTGCCGCGATCAATCTGCTTCGCCACGCCCGCAAATCGAGCGGCCGCATGCGGGACGTATGGCTCGTGGTGTCGGCGATCTCGACCGGTTTCGGTATCTGGGCAACGCATTTCGTCGCAATGCTCGCCTTCACACCCGGAATCCCGAGCGGCTACGATATCATCCTGACCGTGCTGTCGCTGGTCGCGGCCATCCTGCTGACCGGCGCGGGGCTCGCGGTAGCGCTCGTGCCAGACTGGCGTCTCGGGCCGTGGATTGGCGGCGCCATTGTGGCCGGCGGCATCGCGGCGATGCACTACACGGGTATGGCAGCCTTTGAAATCGAGGGTGTCATCCTGTGGGATCCTGCATTTGTCATCGCCTCGATCGTGCTGGGAGCGATCATCGGCGCAGCCGCACTTCCCGTCGGTCTTCACGGCAGCCAGGCGAAATGGAAAATCGGCGGCGCCGTTCTGTTGACGCTGGCAATCTGCACCCATCACTTCACGGCGATGGGCGCGGTGGCGATCATTCCCGATCCCACCATGGAGGTTTCGCAGTCGGCGCTGCCTGCGGGATGGCTCGCGGTGGGCGTAGCGCTCGCGAGCTTCGTCATCATCGGGCTGGCGCTGGCCGGGGCCGTGCTCGATATCCGCGACCGCCGCCGTTCGGAACTCGAGGTCGACCGCATGCGCGATCTCGCCAATGCCTCGGTAGAGGGGTTGCTGGTTTGCGATGGCGAAGCCATCGTCTCCGTCAACACCAGTTTCGCTGCCCTGACCGGTTTGTCCGCTGCCAATCTGGTCGGTGCGCAGACTCGAGAGCTGTTTCCCCGACAAGGTTGCGCGCTCCAGATTGCTGACCGGCCCGAGCCTGCCGGTCGAAACCGGTCTGCTCCACTCCGACGGCTCGATGACTCCTGTCGAGCTCATCCTGCGGCCGATCGTATTTGCCGGACGGCCGCATCATGTAGTCGCGGTTCGCGACCTGCGGGCGCGGCAGGAGGCCGAGCAGTATATCCACTATCTGGCGCATCACGACGCGCTGACGGCGCTGCCCAATCGCAGCCACTTCAACGCCCGGATCGACCAGGAAATCGCCGCTTTGGGCAGGGGCGAGAGTCTCGCGGTGCTCTGCCTCGACCTCGACCGGTTCAAGGAAATCAACGACCTGTTCGGTCACGCCGCCGGCGACACGGTGCTTCAGGCGGTGGCGTCGCGCGTCACCGCGGTGCTCGACGAGCGTCAGATGATGGCGCGGCTGGGTGGCGACGAGTTCGCCGTTCTGATGCCGGTTGCGAATCCCGCCGCGGCAAGCCGGCTTGCCGAGACCATTCTGGAAGCGCTGCGCGCAAGCAGCGACACGCCGGAGACCAACGCTATCGCGACCAGCATCGGCATCGCACTCTGCCCCGACGACGCGGCGGATCGCGAGGGGCTGCTCACCCATGCCGATACCGCGCTCTACCGCGCCAAGGCCGAAGGCCGCAACACCTATCGTTTCTTCGAGGCGAGGATGGGCGCCGAGGTCCGCGAACGCCGAATGCTGGAACATGACCTACGGCTCGCGATCGCACGAGACGAACTGCATCTGGTGTATCAGCCGCAAAAGGACATTCGCAGCCGCGCCGTCACCGGCTTCGAGGCCTTGCTGCGCTGGAAGCACCCGACAAGGGGCGAAATCTCCCCCGCCGTCTTCATTCCGATCGCCGAGGAGACCGGCACCATCCTGGAAATCGGAGACTGGGTGATGAAGTCGGCCTGCCGCGAAGCCGCGACCTGGAAGCAGCCGTTGACCGTCGCCGTCAACGTCTCGGCGGTGCAACTCTACAATGCCGACTTTGTCAGGGAGTTGCACCAGATCCTGCTGCAAGCCGGCCTGCCGCCGCGCCGCCTCGAAATCGAGATTACCGAGACCGCGCTGGTGCGCGACTTCAACCGCGCGCTGACCACGCTGCGGCTGATCAAAGCGCTTGGTATTCGCATCGCGATGGACGATTTCGGCACCGGCTATTCCTCGCTCTCCAACCTGCGGGCGTTTCCGTTCGACAAGATCAAGATCGACGGTTCGTTCATCAAGTCGGTCAATTCCAGCGATCAGGCCGCGACGATCGTCCGCGCGGTGCTTGGCCTCGGGCGCGGGCTCGGTCTGCCGGTGCTGGCGGAAGGCGTCGAGACCGACGCCGAGCTGCATTTCCTGCGCGACGAACGTTGCGACGAGGCGCAGGGATACTTGCTCGGACGCCCGGCCGCGATCGGCGACTTCCGCAATCTCACGCATGACGAGGCGGCGCCTGTGACAGGCGACAAGGCTCCCGTGATTGTCGTGAAGGTCGCCTGACCGCCCGGTAAGGCGCGTGCAAGCCGCCATGGTTAATCGGCGGTAGCACCTGTGTTCAAATGCGAGCAAGTTTGCGGCCGGGTTCTTAAAATTCGACGCGTATTGTCTTCGCAACAACAAGAAACGCGAGGACGACGTGCGCAGCCAGGACCATCAGTTTTTCGAACAGCCCTCCTTCAGCACCGAGGATATTCTCTGGGCGCTGGGGGTATGGTCGGTCATTTTAGGCCTGTCGCCGGTGATCGTTTTCTATCTGTTGATGGTGAATTGACCCGTCATTGCGTCACGCACAGAAAACGCGCGGAAAACCCGCGCGCTCTTGCCACTCCGGCACTATGCCGCCTACGCCGCCTGCTTGTGCATCGCGCCAGTAGCCGACGCCTGGCCGCGGATCGCCTTGATTGAACGCTCGATCGCGCCCCACAGCTTGCCGATCTCGGAAGCCGCGCGGCCTTCGGAATAATATTCGCGGGCGCCTTCGCCATGGCCGAGCGCCATCAAAAGATCGGCGCGGTTGGTGATCTGACCACCCCACACCGGGGCGCGGAATTTCGCCAGCGCCTCGCGCGCGATGGTGACGATGCGGCTTTCGACGCCGTCCCTCGTGGCCGGCGCGCCGTTGACGACCACTGCGTAAGGCTTGCGGTTGGAGCGGCAGGTCTGAATGGTTTCCTGCACCGCGTTGACGTCGAACACGCCGGGGCGCGCCGGGATGATCACCATGGTCGCGTTCCTGATGGCGTCCTCGACCACGGCCGATACGTTCGGCGGCGTGTCGATGAACACCCATTCAATGCCGTCGCGCTTGGCCGCGGCGACAATGCTGCTCACGGAATTGACGGCGCTCTTGATCGGCGGTTCGTTGGTGCCACGCAGCTTGTGCCAGAGCGTGAGCGAACCCTGCGGATCGGCATCGACCAGCAAACATGGTCTCGACGGTTTATGGACTTGCGCAGCGAGGTGGGCGGCCAGGGTACTTTTTCCCGAACCACCTTTACGCGATGCGAAAACAATGACGTTCATACCTCAACCTCCAGATTGACGCTAAGAAGCGAAAATGAATCAGGTTGCTGATTCGCGAAAGCAAAATTTGCAGTCAATTGTGGCGAAGTACCTGATTTACCTACAAGGTTGGCATTTAAGTCACATACTGCGCCTCAGCGAATCAGAAAAACAATTCAATCGGCGGCGAATGACTCGAAAATGACTCATTGCGCGTCCTTGGCGCGCTGACGCGCGATCCATTTGCGCTCGATCCATCCCAGCATCCGCGCCAGCGGTTTTTGCAGCGTCGGCACATCCTGCGCGATCAACAGCAGACCAAGCGGCAGCATCCAAAGTCCGAGAATCGGCAGAAAGCTGAAGACGCCGCCGACCACCAGCACGACGGCGAGCGGAATCCGCACCAGCCGCGACGACGGCTTGCGCAGCCAGCGGACGAACTTTGCCGGCCGCGGCGACAGCTTTGCCTCGAACCAGGCGAAATGCCGTTCGATTTCCGCTGCGTAGTCCACCTTCACGGATGATCTCCTTTACCGGGAGATGTTGATTGGCGGCGGATTTGCCACGCGACAGCTTGTCGCGCGAAACGCACTTCAGTGGAATCGCGCTTCCAGCCGCGGTGTTGTGCGCAGGCTTTGACCCACGTATCCATCGCCAAGAATGCCTCTTTTGAAGCGGATGGATGGCAGGGTCGAGCCCGGTCACGGCACCATCCTGCGTCGGTTGGCCGCGGATTTTCCTAGGCTGGCCGCGGGCATTGGTGTCAACTGAATCGAGCCTGCCCGGAGTCCTTGATGAGACGCGTCGTTTATACCTGCCTGTTTGGACATTCGGAACTGTTCAACGACTTCGAATATGAGCGGGACGACATCGATTTTATCTGCTTCACGGACGATTCCGAGTTGCGTTCGGATTTCTGGAAGATCGAACTGTTGCCGCGCGGGATTCTCGACCCTGCGCGCGCCGCGAAAAAAATCAAGGCGCTGCCACATGTCTACCTCGCGCAATACGACCGCAGCCTGTACCTCGACAACACCGTGCGATTGAAGGCGGCGCCGAAGCGGTTTTTCGACGACTATCTGGCGCCGGCGAAATCTCCGCTGGTGTGTTTCCGGCATCACGAGCGCGACTGCATCTACGAGGAGGCGAAGGCCGTTCTCGCGCTCGGCTTCGATACGCCCGAGCGGGTGAACCCGCAAATGGCACTGTACCGATATCTCGGTTACCCGGCGAAGAACGGACTTGCCAAGTCCACGCTGCTGCTTCGGCGACACCACGATCCGGCGCTGCGGCGGGTGATGGATTCATGGCAGGAGCAGATTTTCTGCCATTCCCGGCGCGACCAGCTTTCCATGCTTCCGGCCTGCTGGTTCGAACGTTTCGAACCCGAATACCTGCCGCTTGGATTCGACGCGTATGAGTTGCTGGAATGGCCGGTGCTCAGGGACAATCTGCGCGTGCCGCGAGACTTCGATGATGCGCTGTATCTCGCGCTCAACCCCGACCTTGCAACCGTCGGGATGGATCTGCGCAAGCACTATCTGCTGCACGGACAGAACGAAAAGCGCAAATACCGGCGGTTCGACATCGCCGACCTCACCGCGACGCCGCTCCAGGTGCTGCGGCGTATCAGGCAGCGGTCGCTCCTGCGCAAGCTGTGAGCGGGTGGTTTTGGCTAGCCGCCGTTTTTCCTCAACGCCTTCCAGGCTTCGTCATGCCTTGCATAGAGCTGGAGCCAGCGTCTTTCGAGACCCGTGGTTGGTTCCCCGCCAAAAGTCCAGGCGATGCGGTTGCCGCTGTGATCCGAGGGCGAGAGCGAATCCAGCGTTTCGAATTCCCGCGTCTCGGCGACCGTCAACCCGACCAGCACGCGCCGGCCGTTGTCGATATGATAGCGCTCCGCCAACAGTTCCGGCGAAACGGATTGCGCACGTTGTCCGGCCCTGGATCCGTCGAAACGGCCCTTCAAGATTTGCGTCATTGAAATCCCCTAAACAAATCGACAATTGCAACTAACGATACAAAAGGCGTCGACGCGTCATCCAAACGGATGGGCGTTTAAAATCAGTTCAGCATACCCGGTCGCACTCAGGTCGCGCTAGCGGGCCTGGCGGATTTTTTTGTTTTTTTCGGCTTGGCGCCAGCCGGTTTGCGCACGGCTGCCGGCGTGATGCGAACCGGTCTGCGCGCCGCGGTCATCGGGACCACGACCGGCTGCGGACTTCTGAAATAGACGCGGCAGCCGGGGCTGAGCTGGGCCCTGTTTCTGATCATGCAGCCGGTCACCCGGTCGACGTCCGGAATCTCCGGACCGCAAAGACGAAATGCATCGCCGGAGCACGCCTGCTGCTGTTCGGGCGTATAGGCTTGAACGGCATTCGACAGCAGCGAAGCGAAAAACGTCATTGCCAGTATCAACCCGTGCCGGACGGCAACCATATAGCCCCCTTGAAGTGCCATGGCATTGAAATCGATAAATCGACGAGTCCCCTTGTGGCGAGTGTGGTTGAACGGCGGCGGAATGGCAAGGCGGCAGGCGTGCGCGGTTGCTTCGGTTAACAACTAACGGCAACGCAACGGCAATGGAGCCGATCATCTTTGCCAGGTAGCCCGGTGCACCGCATCGCGATCCGCCCGGTGTCCGGCAGCCGGCCCGCGGCTACGAGGAGACTTTCGTCACGCCATTCATGACGCGCGTCGCCGGTATCGAACGCGATGGATCGTCGCATGTACTGCTCGTCCTGTTCGTGTCCGATACTTCATCTCGTCCAGTCCGGACGATAGAGGTCGCGCCTGCGGACAACAATTGCCGGCAGGTTCGCGGGATGTCGAAGGTCTGAAAATTGCCCGGCGCTGGTACAGTTGGGTGGGCTCGAACCACCGACCTCCTGTTCCACAGACAGGCGCTCTAACCAACTGAGCTACAACTGCATCCTGATCGGCCCGAAGGGGGATCGCGAACGGGCCGGAAACTAGGTGCAACGCCACGCTTTGGCAAGACCGGGCGATCGCGCAGCAAGGCACTGAAACCAGCAAAAAGCCCGGGCCGAAGACCCGGGCTTCGATCGATTTGAAACCTGCAGCGATCAGGCGGCGGGCGTGAAGATCTTCGAGGCGCTCGCCTTGATCGGCTCCGCGGTTTCGGTCGCGATCTTCCTGGTCAGTTCGGCGAGTTCCTTGGCCTGCGCGGTCAGGGTCTCGAACTGCTTGCGGCTGTAGCCGGTCCAGATCTCACCGGCCTGCGGCAGCGATTTCACGCCGAGCAGTTCCTGCGCGAAATCGAACGCCGCGGTGGTGTTGGTCTGCATGAATTCGAGCAGCTTGGCGGAGTATTCGCTAGCGCCTTTGCCCATGTTGCCGAACACCGCCTCGATGGTGCCGTTGTGACTTTCAGCCGCGTCTTTGAATTTGGCGTAGCTGTCACGAGCCTGCGACAGGCCTTTTTCGGCGAAGGCGCGCATCTGCTCGGGCGCCTGGAAGGGAATGACGGAAGCGGAGAACGGATCGGTCGAACTGGTCATGCGGGGTCCTTGTGCATAGGATGAATTAGAATGACCCTGCAATCGCAGCCAGCCCTCCGTGAGGGTTTGCTCGTAAACAGGATCGCGGGAATGCCCCCTCCTCGGGGGACGCCATACTTGACGCCAATATCATGTCAATTTTGTGCATTGCAACGCAATTTAAGGTGCATTGCCGCATGGCAGCCCCCCGCCACCGCACGTTCCGGCATAGGAGTTGCTTAAAATCAACCTGTGGGCGCAAGCTCAGCCTTTCGGCTTGACCGCATCCATCGCCGCGCGGCTGACGATCTGACCCATCTCGCTTGCCTGCTCGGCCAGCGCGCGCATCTGGCTCTGCACATATTCGCTATGCAGCCGCATCACCTCGGTCAGGTCCTTGGCATGGAGCAGCTGCTGGGCATGGTCCAGCGACGCCGCGACGTTCTTTTCCGCATAGGAAATCGCCGTGGTGCTGATGTCCTTGACGCCTGCACGAACAGAGGCGCCCTGACCCTCGATCTTGGCGGCGGTTTGCTGCGCGCTGGAGAGAAAGTTCTCGAAGGCCTTGCGGGCCTGATCGAAGCTGGCCTCCGCCATCGAGCGCATGTCCTTCGGGATTTCGAAACGGTCGCGTCCATCCTCGCTCATGTCCCACTCCTGTTCGCGGAGCCGCGGCCCCGATTTTTTTGTCTAGCCACTTCCAGCAACCCGCCGATGACGATGCCCGATGATGCGGCGATGTCCCCGGCCAGGTTCCACCATCGTGGACCTTTGATTTTGTTTTGCAACACTTCAACGCGGGAGCGGGCACGAGGGTTCGGCCGGAACATGCAAATTAAGCTTATTGCAGCTTAAGCCGGTTCCGCAGCGGCCCGATTGTGGACCTGACCGGACCGGGGAGCGATACTAACCATCTGTTAAGGCTGTCATCCTTTGGCCGTTGAGTTCTGACGGGATGCCGGGCGGTGGACCAACCAATCAGTCATGCAGAGGCGATGAACAACACCGAATTCCAGTTGCGGAGTGATGGCGATCCAAGGCTTTCGGTTCATGCCGGCAGCCCGCTTCCGACGTGGCTGTGGTCGACCGACGGCGCCAGGATTCTATGGGCCAATCCTGCTGGCGCCAGCCTGTTCGGGGCGGCGGATGCCGCGGCGCTCGCGGCGAAGATGTTCGGGCCGGCCGATCCGCGCCGCCGTCAGGTGGCGCAGCTCGCGGGCCGGCTGCTGCCGACCGGTGCAACCCGGCTGGAACGCCTGCGCGGTTTTGGCGCAGCACTCGGCTCGCTGGCGACCTGCGCCTGTGCGCGGCTGGATTTTCCCGACGGCGCGGGCGTGCTGGTGGTCGCGATGCTCAGCCCGGGCGAGCTGCGGCGGATCAACGCCCCGGAGCCGGTCGCGACGGCGCAGCGGGTCGAGCAACGTGTCGTCGAAGATGCCGGGAATTCGCATCGGATCGCGCCGGAGCAGCCAGCCGATGCGGTGGAGACGGTGCGGCATCTCGGAGCCGAGCCGTTGCCCGAATCATCCGATCATGCGGAGATCGGACCGACGCAGCCGGACGTCGCGGCGATGGACCAAGCGAGACCCGACTACGAGGAAGCTGCGACCACCGGCGAAGCGCCGGCGGAATTTGCGTTGCTCGACAGGATCGCTGCACCGGTCGAACATGCCGTCACAGACGCGAACATGTCGCGCGCCGAAATTCACGACGATGAGCCATCGCCCTTGGTCGAGGCAGTGGCCGACGAACCGTCGTCCCCGTCGGAGATCGCAGCGATGCCGGCGATCCAGCCGCCCGCAATCGAGGCTCCGCCAACAGACCAGCCGCCGCCGTTGCAGACCATCGAACCGCGGCCGGCCGCCGATACCGTTCACACTCCGCCTTGGGTGGACGAGCCGCCGCCGCGCATCCGGCGGCATCCGCTGCGCTTCATGTGGCAGATGGACGGCGACGGCCGCTTCTCGCTTGGCGCCGACGAGTTCTCCCGGCTGATCGGCATGCGCACGGCTGCAGGGTTGGGCCGGCTCTGGAGCGAAATCGCCGACGCGTTCGACCTCGATCCGGAAGGCCGCGTCGCCCGCGCCGTTGCAACCCGCGATACCTGGAGCGGTATTGCGCTCGATTGGCCGGTCGACGGCGGCAAGCGCCTGCGCGTGGAATTGTCGGGACTGCCGGTGCTCGATCGCGCGCGCAATTTCGTCGGCTATCGCGGTTTCGGCGTCTGCCGCGATCTCGACGGACTGGCGCGGCTCGATGCGCTGCGCCGCTACGAATTGTTCAGCGATCCTCCGCCACCGCCGCCGCTTTTTTCCGCCACCATCGCGCAGACGGCGGCCAATGAAGATCCGCACGCCGCAAGCGATGCCGCGGCGCCTGAACTGCCCTTGCTCAGAGACCCTGAATTGCCGGCACCGATTGGAAACGAAAATTCACCGCAAACCGATTTGGAAAAACCCGTGGAAACCCCGAAAAACGTTTTGCCGTTTCGGCCGGTGAGCGAGCCGAAATCGCCCTCGCTGACGCCGGTGGAAAACAGCGCCTTCAACGAGCTGGCGCGGCAATTGTCGGCGCGGCTCGAGAACGAGGTTGCCGCACCCGAAGCACCGACCTCGGTCGATGCGCCGGAGGCGATCGCCGAGCCGCCACAGGAGACATCGAAACCGGTCAATGACCCTCCCGGCTGGCTGTCAATTCCGGAGCCGCCCGCGCGCGGCGAGACCGCGCGCGACAAGACGCTGCTCGACCTCGTCCCCACCGGCGTGCTGATCTACCGGCTCGACCGCCTGCTCTATGCCAACCGCGCTTTTCTCGGCCGTGTCGGCTATGACAGCCTCCATGCGCTGGAGGAGGCCGGCGGCCTCGACGCCCTTCTGGTCGAGCCCGGCGTCTCCAGCGCCAGCAGCACCTCGGACACCGGTACGCCCGTCACCATTTCGGCCACCCAGTCCTCTGCCGAGCATACGCCGCCGTCATCGACCGACGCCCACCTGTTCGCGATTTCATGGGACGGCGAACAGGCCCATGCGCTGATCTGCGCCCATCCGCGCGGCGAGCCGGAAGCCGTCGCGGCAATTCCCGCGGCCGAACCGTCGGCCGTCGGCCACGCCAACGCCGAAGAGCTCGGCGCCATCCTCGACACCACGGCGGAAGGCATCGTGATGTTCGACGCTACAGGCGCGCTCAATTCGTGCAACCGCAGCGCCGAGGCGCTGTTCGGCTATGACGGCGACGATCTCGTGCAGCGCAATCTCGCCGAACTGTTCGCGCCGGAAAGCCAGCGCGTGGTGCAGGATTATCTCGAAAGCATCAAGGGCGCCGGCGCCGCCAGCCTCGGCCACGGACGCGAGGTGCTCGGCCGGGTGCGCGAGGGCGGTCTCATTCCGCTGTCAATGACCATGGGGCGCACGCAAGCCGACAGCCCGAATTTCTTCGCCGTGTTCCGCGACCTGTCGCAGGCCAAGAAAAGCGAGGCCGAACTGCTGCAGGCCCGGCGATCGGCCTACCGCGCGGCCAATGCCAAGGCCAACGTGCTGGCGCGCATCAGTCATGAGGTGCGCACGCCGCTCAACGCCATCATCGGCTTTGCCGAAGTGATGATCGACGAACGCTTCGGCGCGCTCGGCAATGAGCGCTACGCCGAATACATGAAGGATATCCGCGCCTCAGGCGAGCGCGTCATCGCCATCATCAACGACCTCAACGATCTGTCGCGGATCGAAACCGGCAAGCTCGACCTTTCCTTCGCCAACCAGAACCTCAACGACCTGGTCGAGCAATGCGTCGCGGTGATGCAGCCGCAGGCCAACCGTGAACGCATTATCATCCGCACCTCGCTCGCCCACACGCTGCCGCCGGTGGTCGCCGATGCCCGCGCGCTGCGTCAGATCGCGCTGAACCTGATCGGCAATTCGATCCATCTGGCCAATGCCGGCGGCCAGGTGATCGTCTCCACGGCGCTGTCGGATTTCGGCGACGTGGTGCTGCGCGTTCGCGATACCGGTCACGGCTTGAACGACAAGGAGGTCGCCGCCGCCATGGAGCCGTTCCGGACGCAGGCGCCGACGGACCAGACTTCGGGTTCGGGCGTCAGCCTGTCGTTGACCAAGGCACTGGTCGAGGCTAACCACGCGCAATTCCAGATCAAGAATGGCGCGCAATCGGGCACGCTGATCGAAGTGACGTTCGGACGGACGATGGCGCGGGCGTGAACGAGGTCCGTGCCCCGGATGCAGCGCAGCGCGCCGCGCTTGCGGCGTGGTGCGCTGCTAAGCCGGGGCGGTCACGCACAACGGTGTTCGGTGCGGTCCCGGCTTCTCGCGGAGCGGCATAACCGGCGATGCTTCGCATCGCCTTAGGATGCCGCACCGCGTCCGGGACACGGCGTCACGCGTTCTTCAGCGCCACCCGAAAATCGGCTTCGGTCTTCGACTTCACCTCGTCCAGCGTGACACCGTCGGCGAGCTCGATCAGCGCCATGCCGTCCTTGCCATGCTTGTCGATGGTGAATACCGCCAGATCCGTGACCACCATGTCGACCACCTTCTCGCCGGTCAGCGGCAGGTTGCACTTCTTCAGCAGTTTGGCGCCGTCCTTGGCGGAATGCTCCATCACCACCACGACGCGCTTGACGCCGGCGACCAGATCCATCGCGCCGCCCATGCCCTTGACCATCTTGCCGGGGATCATCCAATTGGCGAGGTCGCCGTTCTGCGCGACCTGCATCGCGCCCAATATCGACAGGTCGATATGGCCGCCGCGCACCATGCCGAAAGAGTCGGCACTGGAGAAATAGCTGGTGGTCGGCAGTTCGCTCACCGTCTGCTTGCCGGCGTTGATGAGGTCGGCATCTTCCTCGCCCTCGTAGGGGAACGGGCCCATGCCGAGCATGCCGTTCTCGCTCTGCAGCTGAACGTCCATCCCGTCCGGAATGTAGTTCGACACCAGCGTCGGGATTCCGATGCCGAGGTTGACATAGTAGCCGTCGCGCAATTCCTTTGCCGCGCGCGCGGCCATCTGGTCGCGGGTCCAGGCCATCAGACTTCCTCTCCGGTTGCCGCCGCGGCCGCTGCCCTGTCGGCGCGCGGGCGGGTGTTGCGGAATTCGATGCGCTTGTTGGCGTTGCCGACTTCGACGACGCGCTTGACGAAAATGCCGGCGGTGTGGATGTGGTCGGGATCAATCTCGCCGGCCGGCACCAGATGCTCGACTTCGGCGACGGTGATTTTCGCGGCGGTCGCCATCATCGGATTGAAGTTTCGCGCGGTCTTCCGGTACACGAGGTTGCCGGCGGTATCGCCCTTCCAGGCGTGCACGATGGCGAGGTCGGCGAACAGTCCGCGCTCCATCAGGTATTTCTCGCCGTCGAATTCCTTCACTTCCTTGCCCTCGGCGATTAGCGTGCCGACGCCGGTCTTGGTGTAGAACGCTGGAATGCCGGCGCCGCCGGCGCGGATGCGCTCGGCCAGCGTGCCCTGCGGATTGAATTCCAGTTCAAGCTCGCCGGCCAGATATTGCTGCGCGAACAGCTTGTTCTCGCCGACATAGGACGAGATCATTTTCTTGATCTGGCGGGTTTCCAGAAGGCGGCTGAGGCCGATGCCATCGACGCCGGCATTGTTGGAAATCACCGTCAGGTTTTTCACGCCGAAATCGCGGATCGCGTCCGACAGCGCCTCGGCGATGCCGCACAGGCCGAAACCGCCGGACATGATCATCATGCCGTCCTTGAGAATGCCGTCGAGTGCCGATTTGGCGTCGGGATAAACCTTGTTCATGGAGAATGCGACCTGATGGAGGAAAAAGACTAATAGGCGAAATCTTCGCAAGGCGTCAATGACGGGCGATTTGCCTCGCCTGGACCTCAAATACAGCCTTGAAAGCGTCAAGAAAACCCATCAAGTTGCGAGGATCGATGGGCCGGCGATGCCTCGCCTGACGCTCAACTCAACTCGACGTCGAACCCAACCTGGATATGTCGTTGACGATGGCCCAAGGAATGAAACGCCTGGGGATGCCGCTTGCGGCGCTGCTCGGCGTTGTGGTGATCGGTCTGGCTGGGATGTCCTGGTTTCTCAACCGGGATGCCCTGCGCCAGGCGGTGGAAGCCCAGATCCGCGCCGTCACCGGCCTCGAACTGGCGGTCAACGGCAGCATCGACATTTCGGTGTTTCCGGCGAGCTACGTCTCGTTTCACGAGGTCGGCCTCAAGGGCGGCGGCGCCGGCGAACCCGCCCTCGGTGTCGACGTGCTGACGGCCAATCTGCGCCTGCTGCCGCTGCTGCTGCGGCGTTTCGAAATCGCCGACGTGATGATGCTGCGTCCGCATATCCGCGTCATCCGCGCCGCCGACGGTCAGAGCAACTGGACCCCGTTCATCGATACCATCGCGCGCACGATGAAGCCCGGCGCCGACAACCAGCTGTCGTTTTCCGAAATTCGCATCCAGGACGGCGTCCTCACCTATCAGGACGACGCCAGCCGCGTGTCGGAGACCGTGGGAGACATCGACCTATCGCTGGCGTGGCCGTCGATTTCGCGCTCCTTCGCCGCGACCGGACAGTTCGACTGGCGCGGCGAACGCATTGACGGCAGCATCAGCGTCAGCGACTTCATCGCGGCGCTGTCCGGAGAACGCTCCGGTCTGAAGGCGCGGATCGCGAGCGCGCCGCTGAAAGTCGCCTTCGACGGCGCGGTCGCCAACCGTACCAGCATGCTGATGGAAGGCACGCTGACCGCCGACACCGTGTCGCTACGCAATGCGTTGCGCTGGACCGGACAGGCGCCGCCGGGCAGCGGTGGGTTCGGCCGCTTCGCATTGAAGGCGCGCGCCAATGTGGTGGGGCCGTCGATCGCGCTGACCAACGTCAATATCGAGCTCGACGGCAATGTCGCCGAGGGCGTGATGACCTACAGCAACAACGGCCGCCAGACCCTGCAGGCGACGCTCGCCGCCGGCGCGCTGGACTTCACGCCTTACGTCGCGACCATCCGCCTGCTTACCAGCGGGGCCCGCGACTGGAACCGGCAATTGTTCGACCTGAACTCGCTGACCACGACCGATCTCGACATGCGGCTGTCGGCGGCGAAGGTCACCGTCGGGTCCACCAGGCTCGGCCGCACCGCGCTTGGCGCCAATCTGCGCGCCGGCGCGCTGGCGCTCAGCATCGGCGAGGCCCAGATGTATGGCGGCATCGCCAAGGGCTCGTTCGGGATCGCGCGCTCCGACGCCGTCGCCGACGTGAAGGCGCAGTTTCAGTTCATCGACGTCGATCTGCAATCCTGCGCCGGCGAGTTGTTCGGCACCACCAAGCTCTCCGGGCGCGGCAACCTCAACGTGGCGCTGGAAGCCTCCGGCAACAGTCCCTTCGGCCTTGCGCAGTCGCTCGACGGCACCGCCACGCTGACCGGCCACGACGGCGCCATCTCCGGCTTCAACGTCGAACAATTGCTGAAGCGGCTGGAGCGCCGGCCGCTGTCCGGCGGCGGCAATTTCCGCAACGGCGCGACGCCCTACGACAACATGACCATCGCGGTGAAATTCAGCGACGGCGTCGCGACCGCCGAGGATATCCGGATCGAGGGACCCGCGGCGCGGATCAAGCTGACCGGCACCGTTTCGGTGCCGGCACGCGAATACGACCTGAAGGGGGTCGCCAGCCTGACCTCGGTGCCGAACGCGCCGCCCGGCTTCGATCTGCCGTTCGTGGTGCAGGGTCCGTGGGACGATCCCCTGATCTTTCCCGAGCCGGAAAGCCTGATCCGGCGCTCGCCCGGCGCGGCCCCGCTGCTCGATGCGATGAAGGACCGCAAGACCCGCGACGCGGTACGCTCGGCGATCGAGCGTTTCACCGGGCAGAAAGTCGTGCCGGAAGCCGCCGTGGCAGCGCCGACCGGCACGCCCGCGGCAGAAGCGCCGAAAGGGAATTAAGCTTTATAGCCATACTGCCGTCATCGTGAGGAAGCGCGAAGCGCCGTCTCGAAGGAACGGCCACGCCGAGGGCGAGTCACTTGCCGGCATACATCAGCCGCGCGGGCGGTTGCTTGTCGCGCCAGGGCCATTGCGTTAGCCTCGTCGGGATCGAGAACTAGGCGGGCAGACGATGCGCAGCAATGATGCCGCCCATTTGGGCCTGATGCTTGCCGCCCTGGCTGCGGCTTACCTGGTGCCGTTCGAGCTTTTGCTTCTGGCTTACGTCGTACTGGGTCCGGCGCACTACTTCACCGAAATTTCCTGGCTGCACGATCGAAAGTTTTTTTTGCCGCACGGTGCGGTGGCTATCGCGCTCGCGGCCATAGCCGCCGGGGCGGCCCTGATCGACAGCGCGAGCTGGTTCGGTTTTGTGATGTGGTGCGCTTTCGTCGTCTGCGCGATGCTCGCGGCAACGTCTACGGCCGGCGAAGGCACCTTTCTGTTCATGGCGGCGATCGGGCTGTCGCTGCTAATGTACACCACCGGCGCGTCCTTCGCCGTAATCGGCATCCTGCTGCCGACGCTGATCCATGTCTCGCTGTTCACCCTGGTCTTCATGGTGCTCGGCGCCTGGCGTTCCGGTAGCCGCGTGCAGACGGCGCTGATCGTCGTCTATCTCGCGGCGCTGGCGCTGATCCTGATCGTTCCACCGTCGGCCGAGGTGCGGGTGCCGCTGTTCGCCAAGGTCGGCCAGGACTATTTCGGCAACGTCGCACCTGCATTGAGCAGGCTGTTCGGCATTCCGGGTCTGCGGCTCGACACGAGGCTGACCAGCCTTCTCGCCTTCGTGTACACCTATCACTACCTGAACTGGTTCATCAAAGCCGACGTGATCCGATGGGCCGACATTCCACGCCTGCGGCTGGCGGGCCTTTTGGCGGCGAGCGCGGCGGCGACCACGCTTTACTTCTATAACTACAGTTTCGGTTTCACTTTTCTGCTTGCGCTGAGTCTCGTGCATATCTTGCTCGAATTCCCCCTCAACAGCATGGCGCTGCGGCAGCTTGGCACCGCGATCGGCCGGAGCGCGACGCGCCGGCGCGCGACGGCCGTTCCTGTCAAGCGCGGTGCTACAGCGGCGCAGCGCTCTCGCCGCGCGCGCTCGACAGTTTCGACGCCAGCGACGCCACCACGATCACCACCGCGATCAGGCCGATGATCAGCGTGCAGATCGCATTGATTTCCGGTTTCACCCCGAGCCGCACCTCCGAATAGATCCGGATTGGCAATGTCGCCGAGCCGGGTCCGGTTGTAAAACTCGCGATTACCAGATCGTCCAGCGACAGCGTGAATGCCAGCATCCATCCGGCCGCGATCGAGGGCAGGATCAGCGGCAGCGTCACGGCAACAAAGGCCCGCACCGGATCGCAGCCAAGGTCCATCGCGGCCTCCTCGAGACTACGGTCGAGCGCGCTTAAGCGCGACTGCACCACGGTGGCGACGAAGCACATGGTCAGCGTGGTATGGGCGATGGTCACGGTCCAGAAGCCGCGCTCGGCATCGAGCGCGACAAACAGCAGCAGCAGCGACAGCCCAGTGATGACTTCCGGCATCACCAATGGCGCATAAAGCATGCCAGAGAACATCGCGCGGCCACGGAACGCCGCGCCGCGCGACAACGCCACCGCCGCCAGCGTACCGAGAATGGTCGCCGCCGTCGCCGACACCGCGCCGACCCGAAAACTCATCCAGGCCGCGTCCAGCATCGCGCGATCGTTGAAAAATTCGGTGTACCAGCGCGTCGACCAGCCGCCCCACACCGTCACCAGCCGGGACGCGTTGAACGAATAGATTACCAGGATCGCGATCGGCAGATACAGAAACGCCAGCCCCAGCGCGAGCGCGGCGACGTTGAACGGCGACGGTTTGTTCGCCATCAGCGCGCCTCCAACCGATGGCGCTGCAGCCGGTCGTAGATCAGCAGCGGCGCCAGCAGCACGATCAGCAGCACGATCGCGGTCGCGGACGCCACCGGCCAGTCCTTGTTGGTGAAGAATTCCAGCCACAGCGTCTGGCCGATCATCATGCTGTCGGAGCCGGCCAGCAGATCGGGGATCACGAACTCGCCGACGATGGGGATGAAGCACAGCAACGCGCCGGCGCCGGCGCCGGGCAGCGACATCGGAAACGTCACCAGCCAGAATGCCTGGGCCCGCGACGCGCCGAGATCGCCCGCGGCCTCCAACAGCGCCGGATCCATCTTCGCCAGCGTCGCATAGAGCGGCAGGATCATGAACGGCAAGTACGAATAGACGATCCCCAAAATCATCGCGCTGTCGGTGGACAGCCACACCACCGGCGTGGCAACGATATGCAGCGCCAACAGCGTCTTGTTGAGCAGGCCATCGTGCTGCAGGATGTTGATCCAGGCATAGATGCGGATCAGGAACGAGGTCCAGAACGGCACGATCACCAGCATCATCGCCACACTTTGCCAGCGCCGCGTCAGCCGCGCCATGCCGTAGGCGATCGGATAGCCGATGCAGAGCAGCATCGCGGTGGAGGTCAGCGCGACGACGACACTGCGCAGATAGGACAGGATGTAGAGGTTGTCGGTCGCCAGCAGCCTGAAATTATCCAGCGACAGCATTGCAAACGCCGCCTCGATCGCCGCCCGGCCCTGGCCCGGATCGAACACCGGCAGGTAAGGCGGCTGCGCGATCGCGGTCTGCGAGAGGCTGATCTTGAGTACAAAACCGAACGGCACCAGGAAGAACAGCAGCAGCCACAGATAGGGGGCGATCGCGGCAAACCGCGCAGGACGCGCAAAGATGCGACCGTCGCTCACTGGGTTGCCCGTCCCGCGGCGGTCGTCGTCCTGAGGAGCGCGTCCTTGCGCGCGTCCGGAAGGATGAAGATGCGGGGGTTCCATCCTTCGAGACGCGGTCCTGCGGACCGCTCCTCACGCGACAACGGCATAGCCGTTGCGCGAGGATGACGAGGGGCATTTGCGGGTCGCATGCTCATTTCACTGCTCCAGCACCATGCAATCGTCCGGCGCGAACCACGCGGTCACGCGCTGGCTCGCATTGTAGGCATCGAGGTCGAGCCGCGCGGTGTTGGCCATCGAGGCGCGCAGCACCGCCCCGCTGTCGAGCTTCACCTTGTAGGTGGTCACGCCGCCGAGATAGCTGGCTTCGGTGACGACGCCTTCGAGCCGGTTCATCGGAATTGCATTGGCGGCGTCGGATACCGGACCGCGGCGCGACAATTTTACCTTCTCGGGCCGGATCGCGACACAGATCGTGGTTTTGCTGAGCGGCTGGCGCGGCTCGGCGGCGACGATCGTGCCGGCGTCGCGGGTCGCGATGGTGAGACGATGCTCGTTGCAGGATTCGACCTGACCTTCGAGCATGTTGATGTCACCGACGAATTCCGCGATCCAGCGCGAATTGGGCGCCTCGTAGAGTTGACGCGGCGTCGCCACCTGTTCGAGGCGGCCGCAATCCATGACGCCGATGCGGTCGGCCACCGTCATCGCCTCTTCCTGATCGTGGGTGACGATGACGAAGGTCATGCCGAGCCGCCGCTGCAGCTCCATCAATTCCGTTTGCGTACCCTCGCGCAGTTTCCTGTCGAGCGCGGCCAGCGGCTCGTCGAGCAGCAGCACCTGCGGCCGCCGCGCCAATGAACGCGCCAGCGCGACGCGCTGCTTCTGCCCGCCGGAGAGCTGATCGGGCTTGCGCTTTTCCAGTCCCTCGAGCTTGACCAGCGCCACCATTTCCGCGACGCGGGTCTCGATCTCCGGCCGCGGCATGCCCAAGCGCTTCAACCCGAACGCGATGTTGTCGCCCACCGAAAGGTGCGGAAACAACGCGTAATTCTGGAACATCATGTTGACGGGGCGCTGATGCGGCAGCACCTGCGCGATGTTTTTGCCGCTCAGCAGGATCTGGCCGGCGTCCGGTGTCTCGAATCCGGCCAGCATCCGCAGCAGCGTGGTCTTGCCGCAACCGCTGGGGCCAAGCAGCGCGAAAAACTCGCCGGCCCGGATGTCGAGCGAAAGCTTGTCGACCGCGGTAAACCCGCCGAACTTTTTAACCACGGCGTCGATGCGCAGCAGCGGCATGTCCGCGGCGACGGCGGGCGTTCCGGTTTTCGCTAATCCCTCAGCCATGATTCCAGTAGTACACAGGGCCGCTGGGCGGGCAAAGGCACCCTTCGCGCCGTACCCACCGAAATCGATACGCAATCGAGAAGCGGCTGCGGTGGACACGCTGCAGGACAGCGGCTTTTGCGCTGTGCAGCCTTATCCTGAGGAGCGGCTCTTCGCCGAGTCTCAAAGGAAGAAGCCCCGGTCGCTCATGGTTCAGCGCTACGGCGCCTTTGGCCGAAGGCGCTGGAGCAGACGCAGACGTCGTGGAAACGACGCCGGATTCTAGCTCGCCTTGCGCGCGGGCTCTACAGGGCCGCCGGCGCGGCCAACCAGCGCGGAATATTGCAGGACCGGTGCCGGCCTGCCGATGAAATAGCCCTGCACGGCGTTGCAACCCTCGCTGGCGAGGAAGGAGAGCTGCTCCTGGGTTTCCACGCCCTCGGCGACGATCGACATTTCGAGCCCGTGACCGAGACCGATCACGGCGCGGACGATCGCGGCCGATTGCGGATTGCGTCCGAGATTCATGACAAAGGCGCGGTCGATCTTGATCTTGTCGAATGGAAACGCCTGTAGATAACTCAGCGAAGAATAGCCGCTGCCGAAATCGTCCATCGATACGCGTACGCCCAGCCCTTTCAACCGCCGCAGCAGCGCCAATCCGCGATCGAAGTCCTCGATCAGCACGCCCTCGGTGATTTCGAGTTCCAGCCGGCCTGGCGCAAGTCCGGTCTCCAGCAGGATGGAATGCACCAGGCTGACCAGGTCGCCGTGCATGAACTGCGCCGGCGACAGGTTGACCGCGATCTGCAATTGCCGGGGCCAGGACGCGGCCTCGCGGCAGGCCTCGCGCAGGATCCATTCGCCCATCTCGACGATCAAGCCGCTTTCTTCGGCCAGCGGAATGAAATCTCCGGGTGGTACGAAGCCGCGCACCGGATGGCACCAGCGCGCCAGCGCCTCGAAGCCGATGACATCGCTGCTCGCAACGGTCTGGCCCGCCTTTGCCTGCGGTTGATAATGCAGCGAAAGCTCGCCGTTGCGGATCGCCTGCGACAGATCCTGGTGCAGCACCCGGCGATCGCGGATCTGCTGATCCATTTCGGGCTCGAAGATGCCGATGGTGCCGCGCGATTTCGCCTTGGCGCGGAACAGCGCAGCCCCAGCGTTGGCGAGCAGCGCCGCCGCATCGGCGCCGTCGCGCGGGAAAATCGAAATGCCGGTGGTGCAGCCGATGCGCACGGATTTTCCGTCGATCAGGAACTCGCTCGCCAGCGCTGCGGCGACCTTCTCCGCCAGCGTCTTGCCAGTCTCCGGCTGCGGGCCGTCGATCAGCAGGCCGAATTCGTCACCGCTTAACCGCGCGACCACGCCACCCCGCGCCGAGGTCTGGATACGGCGCGAAACCTCGATCAGCAGCTTGTCGCCGACCGAATGGCCGAACACGTCGTTGATTTCCTTCAACCCGTCGAGATCGACCGACAGCACCGCGAATTGCTCGTCGGTATCGGCACAGGCTTCGATCATCTGCGCCAGCGCCTGCAGGAACGCCGCCCGGTTCGGCAGGTCGGTCAGGCCGTCGTGATACGCCATGTGGGCCATACGCAACTCGGTCTGGCGACGATCGGTGACGTCTTCATGGGTCTTGATCAGGTATTGGGGCTGGCCGGAATCGTCGAGCACCGTCACGCGCCGGGTCAGAAACAGCCGCAGGCCGTCCTTGGTACTGATCGGGTGCTCTTCCGAGAGCATTCCTCTTTTTTGATCGCAGCTTCGTCGCGCGCCACGATTAGGCGGGCTTCCCGCGGATTGAAGATATCGGCGGCGGTAAGGCCGGTGGCGTCCTCGCGGCGGCGATTGAGAATGATTTCGGCGCTGCGGTTGGCGAGCAGGTATTTTCCGTCGCTGACGCGCTCGACGATCAGCGAGACCGGGATGTTGTCGACGATCAGTTCGAGAAACTTCTTGGTGTTCTCCAGTTCCAGCGACAGCGATTTGTGGTCGGTGATGTCGTCGAACAGCGCGATCAGGAATTTGGGCTGGTTCTTGTCGTCGCGGGCGATCACGCGGTTGCTGGCAAGCGTGCGCTTTTCCGAACCGCGTTCAACAAGCATCTCGTTGCGGAAATGGCTGTCCGGGGATTCCAGCGCCGCGCGGTCGGCGATGGCGATCCCCGCCGCTGTTGCCGGCTTGAATATCTCGTCGGCGCGTTTGCCGACGATGTTTTCGCGCGACAGCCGTGAAAACCGTTCGAACGCGCGGTTGGCGAGGATGTAGCGGCCGTCCTCGATGCTTTTGGCAGCGACGCAGACCGGAACGTTGTCGATCACCGATTCCAGGAATTGCGTGGTGGTCGTCAGTTGCCGCGACAGCCGGCGCTGTTCGCTGCAGTCCTCGTGCGTCGCCACCGAGCCGCCGTTCGGCAGGCTCCAGTATTTGACGACGATGGATCGGCCGTTGGGCAACTCGGTAATGAGGCCTTCGCCGGTGCCGGCCAACTGATAGAAATCGTCGGCGCTGATGTCCAGCACGCCGCGCCTGCGCCGCAGCGCCAGCAATTCGGGCCCGGTCATGTCCTTGCGGATGTCCGAACGCGCCAGCCCGTAGATTTCGAGATAGCGATTGTTGCAGAACACGATGCGCTTTTGCGCATCGGTCATGACGACGCCATGGCTGAGATTGTTCAGCGCGGAACTGATGAACGCATTGCGCCGCAGTTGCGCGCGCCTGGCCTTGCGCAGCGCGGACATTACCCAGAGCGCAAGGGCGCTGAAAAAAGACAGCATGACGATGCCGCCGATCAGCATTTCCCAAAGGAAATGCGGATCCATCGATCCGATATAGCTCGGAGGTGCGAAGTCGGCAGGCACCGCGTGGACCAGGCCCGACGGCGCTGCAAGCAGGCATGGCACGGCCAGCGCAGAAATCAAAATCCTACCGCCCGCCTGCCAGTTCTTGGAAGCCATACCTCACCCGCGGATTGCCGCCGGAGTGTCTGGCTTCGCGGGTTTGAATCGGGTAAACGCGTACCCTTGCAACGGGAAAAACTGACTTAAATCGCGGCAATTGGCGCTGGATGATTAACGCTCACTTAACAGGAACCCGGCTCGAAATGCCCTATTTGACAGGAATCGTTCGATTCTCGCCAAAAGCGTTACCGTCGCAATGCCATAGAGCGTGACGATGCCGCATCGAACGCGACATGGATCGCATTTCGATCGACACCAGCCAATCCGAACCCGGGCCGCCGATGGACAGAGTTGAATGCGTCGTCGTTGGTGCGGGGGTTGTCGGTCTCGCCATCGCGCGACGGCTGGCCCTGGCCGGCCTTGAAGTCATCGTACTGGAGGCGGCCGAGGGCATCGGCACCGTGACCTCGTCGCGCAACAGCGAGGTGATTCATGCTGGTATCTATTATCCGGCCGGCAGCCTGATGGCACGGATGTGCGTGGCCGGCAGACACGCGCTGTACGATTATTGCCGCGATCACGGGATCCCGCATCGCAAATGCGGCAAGCTGATCGTTGCGGCCACGCCCTCGGAGACGGAAAAACTGCAATCGATCAAGGCGCATGCCGAGGCCAACGGCGTGCTCGATATGCGGACATTGGACGGCGACCTCGCGCGAAAAATGGAGCCGGCGCTGAATTGCGATGCGGCGCTGCTGTCCCCTTCCACCGGCATCATCGACAGCCACGCCTTCATGCTTGCGCTCCGCGGCGACGCGGAAGCAGCTGGCGCGGCGCTTGCCATGCACGCGCCGCTGCTGCGCGCCCGGGCGACGCCGGACGGATTTGAACTGGATGTCGGCGGCGACGCCCCAATGGCGCTTGGCTGCCGCCTGCTGGTCAATTCCGCCGGCCTCGGCGCCACGATGGTGGCACGCAGCATCGACGGCATGCCGATCGAATTGATCCCGCCCGCATATCTGGCGAAGGGCAATTATTTCAGTTGCAACGCGCGAGCGCCGTTTTCGCATCTGATTTATCCGGTGCCGGAGCCCGGTGGGCTCGGCGTGCACCTGACGCTCGATCTCGCAGGCCAAGCGCGGTTCGGCCCCGATGTGGAATGGGTCGACAGCGTCGATTATGCGGTCGATCCGGCGCGGGCCAACCTGTTTTATCCAGCGATCCGGCGCTATTGGCCGGACCTGCCGGACGGCGCGTTGATGCCGAGCTATTCCGGCATTCGTCCCAAAATCGTGCCTCCGGCGGTAGCCAAGCAGGACTTCCTGATCCAGGGTCCGCAGGACCACGGCGTCGGCGGACTGATCAATTTGTTCGGGATTGAATCGCCGGGGCTGACATCGTCGCTGGCGATCGCGGATTACGTCGCAGCGCTTGCGAATGCCTGATTGCTTTGCCCGCGTTTAGCGCGCGCTGCTCGTCCCGTAGCAGCCTTGCGAGATCGCAGAAGGGCCAGAACCTGAAGCGGATAACGCAACCATATGCGCAGCTCGAAACGAGCAGCTACAATTTCCGATGGAAATGTTACCTGACGGGAGCCGGTCCGGGGTGACGCGCCGGAGCCATGTTTTCCAAAACGCTAATGGAGCGTTTCGTTCGCGGTAAGTTTCAACCGCTCGATCTCGTCCTTGACCATCAATTTTCGACGTTTCAACTCGACTATTCGCAAATCATCCGTGGACGGGTGGGTAAGAGCCTCGTGCAATTCGCCTTCCAGAACTCGGTGTTTACGTTCCAGTTCAACGAGATGCGCCTGTATCGCCATACGAAGTCTCCTTGCTGGTGGACCTCAGATTCGATCTGCACGGTGCAGTGTACACCTGCCCGGGCGGCTGTCGAGGTATTAAAAATTGAATGTTTGACATGGTGTATCACTTGAAATGAATCGTGAGCAATTCATTTGGGAAGGGCCGGAACTAACGGCTTGACGGGGACGCTGCAACATCTGGTCGACGATATTCCTTGAAGCGCACTGCACCCCTTCGCAAAGGCATCCGGTTTCAGTTAACGTAGCCTATGACCAAGGAAGAAGAGCGCGAGCTTGTCTCAGAACTCGCCCGTCTGCAGCAGGAACACCGCGATCTCGACGCGGCGATCGATGCCTTGCATCAATCGCCTGCGCCCGACCTGCTGCGGCTGCAGCGGCTAAAGAAGCGCAAACTGCAACTGCGCGACCGCATCGCCTTCATCGAAGACCAGATCACGCCGGATATCATTGCCTGAAGGTCACCGCCGCCTCAGATACCCGAACCATCCGCGCCGCCGATCAACTCCCGCAGCACGCCGGTGATCTGATGCGGACTGTAAGGTTTGGACAGGAACCGTCCGCCGTCCGGCAGGTCGCTTTCATTCACGGCGACATGGCCCGAGGTGGCCACGATCTTGATCGGCGGCCAGCGGCCCCGGATCGCTCGGGCGAGTTTGAGCCCGTCCATCGAACCCGGCATCTGGATATCGGTGAAAACCACGGTGATATCTCGGCGACTTTCCAGGATCTCGATCGCTTGATCGGCGTTGGCTGCTTCGATGGCTTCAAAGCCCGCAGCCCTGATCACATCGACCGCGTCCATCCGCAACAGAAACTCATCCTCCACAATCAGCACCACAGGTCTTTGGATGTCGGAAAGACCCATGCAATTTACTCCTCACATTCATGCGTTAAGTGCCGCCTGCAGCTTTGGTTCCGGTCGCAGGGAGGACCACGCCGGCGTTTGCGAAGGGACTACCGTTGAAGGCCGGCAATGGCGACTGGTCTGCGCGCAATATCGCTGCCACGCAGCGGCGGGTGCCATATCCTTGAAGTCAGCCTTGGCAGCCGACTGTCGTCTGCGGACTTGTTGGTTTGCAATTGAACAAGAAGCGTGAGCTCGATACCGCTGTTTCTACCCTGCTGCCGGCGCTGACGCGTTTTGCGCGCAACAGACGTTCGACATCCAACAATCCGCCCAAGCTGTGGATTCATGTTCTGGTGCGAGTTGGCGCCCCTTCGTACAAAGCCGCTCCGCCACACCCACAATGGGAACTACCGTCATGTCGAAGCCAGCCCCGCTGACCCCGAACGACCCTTACGAAGACGCCTGCGACCAGGCCATCATCATGTGCGGCGGCAACATGCGCGGCGCCATTAAGGCACTGATCATGGCCAACGAATACCTCGAGGCCGAATTGCGGGAGTTGCAATCGGAGATCGCAAACGCCGCGTAGTCACGATCGAAGGCAAATGACAATGCCGCCTGATCGACCGAATCCGGAGCGATGCAATGGCTGACGTCACCTATTACGTTGCACTGCCGTTCCTGGGAGGCGAGGACGGCTCGCCGTTCGCAGGAACGGGCGAAGAATGCCAGAGTCCGGGGGCCGCGATACGCCGCGCCGAAGCCTTGTCGCGCGCGGTCGGCAGCATTGGTGCGGTCGCGTTCAGCCGCACCGGGGATCCGATAGCGGGTGAATTTGGCGACGCTCAACTGCTGAAAAAATTCGGTGACGTGCCGGATGATCTCAGCGGGCTGTAGAGCTCACTCGTCACCGCAACTCGCGGAAGAAAGCCTGCACCTCGCCGGCGAGCAGTTCGGGCTGCTCCAGTGCGGCGAAATGTCCGCCTCTTGGCATGACGCTCCAGCGCCGGATATTGCCGTAGACACGTTCGGCAATTGAGCGCGGCGCCTTGAGCATTTCGCGCGGAAACTGCGCATATCCGGTTGGCACCATGATCTTCTCGCCCGAGGGAAGGATCGCCGAGCCGTGCAGCCTTGCATAATACGGCCAGAACGACGAACCGATCGCGCCGGTAAACCAGTATAGCGCGATGTTGGCCAGCATGCGGTCGCGCGGAATCGCATTCTCGATGGTGCCGCCGCAATCGGACCAGGAGCGGAATTTTTCCGCGATCCAGGCTGCGAGGCCGGCTGGCGAGTCGGTCAGCGCAAACGAAAGCGTCTGCGGCTTGGTGCCCTGAATCCAATGATAGCCGGTTTCCTCGCGCAGCCATGCCTTCATCTCGGCAAGATAGGCGCGCTCCTCGTCGGTCGGGTTGGCGTAAGCCGCCGGATCGCGGCTCGTCGCCATCAGGAGGTTGATATGAATGCCGATCATGCGGTCGGCATAAGCGTAGCCCAGCCTACTGGTAACAGACGCCCCCCAGTCGCCACCTTGCGCGGCATATTTCCGGTAGCCCAGCACGTCGGTCATCAGGGCAGCGAGGCGGTCCGCCATTTCGGGAACGCCGAACCGGCTCTGGCCAGGCCGGAACGAAAGGCCGTAACCCGGCAAGGACGGCACCACCACGGTGAAGGCATCGCGCGCATCGCCGCCAAAGCGCGCCGGGTCGGCGAGGCGCGGGATGATCTCGAGAAATTCGAACACCGACCCCGGCCAGCCATGCAACAGCAGCAGCGGCATCGGATCAGGACCGGTCCCGGGCACATGCAGGTAATGCAAGTCGACATCGTCCAGCGCTGCGCGGAATTGCGGAAACGCGTTCAGCGCGGCTTCCTGCGCCCGCCAGTCGAATTCGGTGCGCCAGTATTCCACTAGCTCGCGCAGATAGGCGACCTCCGTGCCGTAGGCCCACGCTTCGCCGGGCGCCTGATCGGCAAAGCGCGACCGCGCAAGACGTTCGCGGAGATCGGCGATGTCGGCGTCGGGAACGCGAAGCGTGAACGGGATGGGCTTGGCGGTCATGACAGGCTCTGTGGCTACGGGACCGCGCAGTCTCCGGAAATCCCAGGCTCGGGTCCAGCGGCGACACCGTCACGCTGATTTTGCGAATTTTACGGTACCCAGGGTCTGCCGTGATTTCGTTGACGTGGCGGAAAGCGCGCGATTTTCGAAGGCGTCGACCGCTTCAGCTCGATGGAAAGTTTGTCACGGCTGCGGAAGCGGCCGCGCTGACCTGCGCGAGATTGTCCGTGGCACCCTTGATCATGTCCTGCGCGGCGGTAATGCCGAGCAGGAATTTCGGATCTCCGGTGGCCAGAAACCTGGCCACCGCGACGCCCAATCCCGTCGTTGCGACGATCGAGACGCCACGCAACGCGTCGGCCGCGTCCTGTATGGCGATGGCCCCCGAATGGGCAACCAGCTGATAGGCCTTGCCCGCAGCGCTGGTGCGAACAGCCTGTGGCGACATGACCGCCGACTGAATTTGATTGATCGCATCGATAATGCGGGCCTCGCCCGCCGCGGATCCGGCTGTCTCGGACGCCGCGCCACCGGCATCCGGCAAACCATTCCCGCCATGGGCAGCCGCGGCCGTTGCGGCCAAAGCCGGTTTGACCGGCCCGGGAGGCGACGAAACCTGCCCGGCGGGCAGCTTGCCGGGCTCCGCGATCGGCAGCGACAAAATTTCGGCGCATGCCATCGTCACCGCCGCAATGCGCACGGTGCCGGCATTTTGCTGGGCACTGACCGCGTTGAACATCGCCATCCCGAGCGTCTGCGCCATCACGGCGCCGAGTACCGCAAAGGACTCCGACGGCGATACGCCGAGCGCAAGCGTGTCGAGTGCCGAGGCGACGTCGATCATCCGATTGTCGTCGGGGCTTTTCGGGTCGTTCATCGGCGCGCGGTTCCTGCCCTGCAAGTTACGCTGGACTTTCGCGTCCATCAGTTGTTGTCGATCGCTTTTTTCGTGGCTTCGCCAAGGGCGGCGGTGTCTATCGAATACAAGGTAGCGACGCCTTGGTTTGTGACCGCCTGAGCCAAGACCTGCGCCTGCTGTTGCGCGGCCACCGCGTTTTGCGCGGCGCTGGCCAGTGCCTCTCCGATAGCTGAATACAGGTCCCGCAACGCCGCCGCTGGTGCCAGCGCCGGCGACTGGGAATCGCCATGAGCTGGATTGGATGTCTGACCGTTGGCCGTCATTTATCGTCCTTGCTGCAATTGCCGTCCAATCGTGAAGCCGCCTGCATGCGCAGTCAACGCCTAAGCTCGGCCCTCATGCCGCCGCTGCGCCTTGCGCACATACATCGCGCTGTCGGCTTCTTCCAGCGCCCTGCGGGCCTCGGCGTGGGGCCCGAGAATCGCAACGCCGGCGGAGGCGCCCGCCGAGACCGTTCGGCCGCGAAATACGAACGACAGTTCATCGACCGCCTGCTCCAGCGAGGCGGCCTTGGCGCGCGCGTCGGTCTCGCTCAGATTCCACAGCAGCAGCGCGAACTCGTCGCCGCCCAGCCGTCCGATCACGTCCGACGACCGTACATGCCGCTGCAGCACCGCCACGACCGCCCTGAGCACCTCATCGCCGGCAGCGTGTCCATGGACGTCGTTGATCGGTTTCAGGCGATCGACATCGAGCACCACCAGCGCGCCGCTGGCGCGATAGCGCTTGATATAAGCAATCGAACGGTTGAGCTCGCGCTCAAAACCCCGGCGATTCGGGATGCCGAGCAGGAAATCCTGGTCCGCCGACGTCTCCAGCTCGCCTATTCGCGACAGCGCCTTGGCGAGCTGCGACCGCAGGCGCCGGATCGTCACCTTGGCATCGACAGGCATGGCAAGGACCGGCGGTTTTGGCCACGCTTTTCCGCGCTTGACGCGCCCGGCCTGATCGGGTTTGGTCCCCGCCCTCGCGCCGCTTGTTCGGTGTTTGACCGTCTTCAGTACAGACACCCTGGTTTTCTTCTTCATGGGCCACCGCCATTGACCATGAAACAATAGACCATTTGGCGTACCTTGCCACGTCAAACGCTAAACCTATAATCCGCCTATGCTTTTGGATTCCTGCAAAGAATCGGACTGAATGACCGCCGCCGTCGCCATCATCATGGGCAGCCAGTCGGACTGGGACACCATGCGCTTTGCCGCCGAGACGCTGGCCGCGCTTGGCGTCGCCTGCGAGAGGCGCATCGTATCCGCGCACCGCACCCCGGAGCGGCTTTACGCTTTCGCCAAGGGCGCCAGTGCCGCGGGTTTCAAGGTCATTATCGCCGGCGCGGGCGGTGCTGCGCATTTGCCGGGCATGACGGCCGCGTTGACGGAACTGCCGGTGTTCGGTGTTCCCATCGAATCCCATGCGCTGTCCGGGGTCGATTCGCTGTATTCGATCGTGCAGATGCCCGCCGGAATCCCGGTGGGAACGCTGGCGATCGGCAAGCCCGGCGCCATCAACGCCGCACTGCTCGCAGCCTCGGTGCTGGCATTGAACGATCCGGCGCTGGCGGGCAGACTGACCGCTTGGCGCAAGGCGCAGACCGACGCGGTCAACGAACAGCCGGAGGGTTCGGCGTGACGGCTTCCAACGGAGTAAAGCTAAAGCCGGGCGACAGCATCGGAATTCTCGGCGGCGGACAATTGGGCCGAATGCTGGCGGTGGCGGCGGCGCGCCTCGGCTTCAAGTGCCAGGTGTTTGCGCCGGATCCGGATTCGCCGGCTTTCGATGTGGTTCAGCACGCGACCTGCGCGGAATACGACGATGTCGAAGCGCTGGAATTGTTTGCCGGTGACGTCGACGTCATCACTTATGAATTCGAGAACGTCCCGGCCGCCGCCGCGATGATCCTGGCGGCGCGCCGCCCGGTGCTGCCCGAATACAAGGTGCTGGAAACAACCCAGGACCGTCTCGCCGAAAAGGAATTTGTGACCAGGCTCGGCATCGGCACCGCCGCTTATGCGGACGTGTCGTCTGCAGCGACGTTGCGGACCGCCATTGCCGGCGTCGGGCTTCCGGCCGTGATCAAGACCCGGCGCTTCGGCTATGACGGCAAGGGCCAGGCGATCATTCGCGACGGCGACGACCCTGAACGGGTATGGATCGAACTCGCCACCAAATCCGCAATCCTCGAAGCTTTCATTCCATTCGAACGGGAAATCTCGGTAATCGCAGCGCGCGGCGCCGATGGTCATGTGGAATGCTTCGACGTCACTGAAAACGAGCACGGCGATCATATTCTCAAGATCTCGCGCGTGCCGGCCGCGATTTCAGACATCCTGGCGGCGCGGGCCCGCGACATCGCAACGACGATCGCCAATGCACTCAACTACGTCGGCGTTCTCGCGGTCGAGATGTTCGTGGTGCCGGGGAGCGATGGACCGGCGCTGCTGGTCAACGAGATCGCGCCGCGGGTGCACAATTCCGGGCACTGGACGCTGGATGGCGCCTCGGTCTCGCAATTCGAGCAGCACATCCGCGCCATCGCGGGATGGCCGCTTGGCAAACCGGTCCGCCATGGCGCCGTCACCATGACCAACCTGATCGGCGACGCGGTCAACACGTATGAAAAGTGGCTCACCGCGCCCGGCGCCACCGTGCACCTCTATGGCAAAGGCGCGACGCGCCCTGGCCGCAAGATGGGACATGTCACGGAAGTGACGCCGGACAGGAAATAGCCGTTTCGATCTTACGCCGGCGTCCTGCCCTCTATGACGCCGGCCGGCTCCTCGCTAAGCCAGCGATAGATCGCGCCGCCCAGCACCCCGCCGATCAACGGTGCGATCCAGAACAGCCATAGCTGCGCCAGCGCCCACCCGCCGACGAACAACGCCGGACCGGTGCTGCGCGCCGGATTAACCGAGGTGTTGGTAACGGGAATGCTGACGAGGTGAATCATCACCAGCGCCAATCCGATCGCCAGCGGCGCGAAGCCCGCGGGCGCCTTGCCGTGGGTCGAACCCATGATGACGAACAGGAACATCATGGTCATCACCACTTCGGTAATGAAGCAGACCACCATGCTGTATTTGCCGGGCGAATGCGCGTCGTAGCCATTCGACGCAAAGCCCTTGCCGACGTCAAATCCGGCGCCGCCGCTCGCGATCACGTACAATAGCGCCGCCGCCACGACAGCTCCGACAACCTGTGCAATCACGTAGGGAAGGATCTGCCCGGCCGGGAAACGGCCGCCTGCGGCCAGCCCGACTGTAACCGCCGGATTGAGATGGCAACCGGACACGTGACCGATGGCATAGGCCATGGTTACGACGCTCAACCCGAAAGCGAATGAAACGCCGACCAGACCGATGCCCACCTGCGGAAATCCCGCGGCAATGACCGCGCTGCCACATCCCGCAAACGTCAACCAGAAAGTGCCGATCGCCTCCGCGGCATACTTTTTTGCGTCCATGTCGAAACCCTCCTTGTGATCTGGACGCCGTTTGGTGAGGCGGCCCGCGCGAGTATGCGACCGCCTTTGCGCTGCTGTCGAGCCTGCCACCATGGTTCGGGAGTATGGCGGGGGTCGAAAGACACGGCTGCCCTGGGCCAAAATGGCCCAAAACGCGGCCCGGCGAGGTAGACATTCCCGGTTTGATCTGGTACATCCGCGCCCTTGAGGTAGAGGGCCTGGCCTTAGTCGGCCCTCCGCTTTCTCAGATTTCCAATTCGACCAATAGAAGAGGATGCCGGGTGCAGGTTCTCGTTCGCGATAACAATGTCGATCAAGCCCTCAAGGCGCTGAAGAAGAAGATGCAGCGCGAGGGTATTTTCCGCGAGATGAAGCTCCGCGGTCACTACGAAAAACCTTCCGAGAAAAAGGCCCGTGAAAAGGCGGAAGCGGTGCGCCGCGCGCGCAAGCTCGCGCGCAAGAAGCTGCAGCGCGAGGGTCTGCTGCCGATGAAGCCGAAGCCGGTGTTCGGCGCCGGTCCCGGCGCAGAGCGCGGTGGTCCGGGCGGCGGCCGGGGTGGTCCCGGCGCGGGTCCGCGCGGACCGCGCTGAGTTTTTTCATTCTCGAGATTTGAATGTCGTGACGCGGGCCCTTGGCCCGCGTTTTATTTTGCCCGGTGCATTTTGCATGCAACGCGCGCGGTCCTGCTGCCGCAGAGCGGAATGTCCGAGGAGGCGCTCGCCGACCTCAACAGGCGGTCAGCCTCGATCCCAATCAGCCGCGCCCGAGCTCGATGAGAGGCGGTACAGGTGGCGCCGATGAACGCACAGATCTGAATTACCCGCGGTCAGGCTTACAAGAAGCACGGAGCGGCATCGCGCGCGTCGGCGGGTAAGCGAAAACTATCGCGGCAGCACGGCGTGGAATACCGACTTCGCCGCCGACAATACATCTTCCGCCACGGTGGTGCGCTCGCGCGGCGGAGGCAGCGTCGCCTCGGCATGAAGATCGATCGGTTGCGAGGACGGAATGTCGGCTGGCGGGGTCGGCCGCCGCGAATCGTCCCGCGTGGTCGAACCATGCGACGACTTGATCGACACCGAGCCCGTCGCCGGGCCGGATACCTCGATGCCGGGCGTGGAAACCATGATCGGCGGCGGCAATGGCTGCATTGCCGGAGCCACGGCCACGGCGGGCACGTCCGGAATGCGGGGCGCATCCGGAATGCGCGGAGCTTCCGGAACACGCACGGCTTCCTGGAGGTGCGCTTGAGGCTCAGGCGAGACGCGCAGGCGTTCGATCGCCGCCCGCGCCAGGTCATTGGCGTCGCGCCTTTCTTCCGGCACCGCGACGGGTTCGACCGAGGCGGTGGACGATGTCGACGCGGCTGGCGCCGGGTTCTGGTTCGACGCTGGAGCCTGACCCGACTTGACGACCGCTTTTTCGCGTGGCGCTGGCTGATGCCGGCGGGGCTCGCTTGGCAGGCTGGCGGTTTCGGCCGGCTTGTCGGCGACCGCGGGCTTTTCGGCCGCCGTTTTCTCGATCATGGACTTTTCGGAAATGCCCTTCGCCTTGACGCCTGCTTCGGGAATATTGGCGACGTTGGCGGACTCGGCTTTCTTCGGCTCCGGCGTGGACACCGCAGCCGCCACCGGCGCGTCCGCCGGCTTGGCGACGATGTAATGATTCACGATGTAGGCGCCGATGATGGTTGCGAGCACCGACGGCAAAATGTCGATCGTGAACTTCGAGATGTATTTCTTAAGCATCAGCTGGCTCCCCGCGCCGTTTTGATGGGGGAACTTTGAGGCGCATTAAGGGATCAACTGCGACAGATCGGTGGCAAATGACGCCGCGAACGCCTTCAGTCCGCTTTACGGCTTCAGTTCGACTTCAAGAAAGACGATTTCGGTATCGGTTTCGTTAAGGACGTCGTGTTCCACGCCCGCTTTCCGGAAATAGGACTTTCCGATGCCAAGCTGCGCCTTCGAACGTTCCCCGTTCGAGGCCACGATGGTCATTTCGCCGGAGGTTACCGGCACGATCACATAATCCATCTCATGGATGTGATGCCCGGTGCCGCTGCCCGGCGCCAGCCGCCATTCGGTGACGCGGACTTCCGCCGTATCGACCTGCACGTCGGATTTTGCGCTGATCATGATCGTCTCCTCCTGCTACGGCACGAACACCATGAATACGAATACCGCGAACACCACAAGGTGAACCAGACCGAACAGGATGTTGGTGCGGCCGGTGCCGAAGGTCAGCATCGAAATGAAGAACGTCATCACCAGCAGCACCACCTCGCGCTGATCCAGGCCGAGAAGAAGCGTCTTGTCGAGCGCATGGGCCGCCGCCACGACCGCCGGAATCGTCAATCCGATGGTGGCCAGCGACGATCCCAGCGCGAGATTGATACTCTTCTGCAGGTCGTTCTTGCGCGCCGCCCCGATCGCCGCGACGCCTTCCGGCAGCAGGATCAGCAGCGCCACCAGGATGCCCGCGAACGCAGGCGGCGCCCCGATCGCGGCGGCGCCGGCATCCACGACCAGCGAGAACTTTTTCGCCAACAGCACCACCGCCAGCAGCGAGATCAGCAGCAGCACCATGCTGAACATCAGCGTGCGGCGCGAGCGGTGCGCTGCGTCGTCCGCGCCGCCGTCGCTGTCGGCGATGAAATAATCGCGGTGCCGGACGGTCTGGATATAGAGAAACACGCCATAAAGAATAATGGTCGCGATGCTGACGAAAGCGAGTTGCCCCGTCGAATAGAGCGGCCCTGGCGTGGTCAGCGTGTAGTTGGGCAGGATCAGCGTGATGGTCGCCAGCACGATCAGCACGCTGAGATACACGTTCGACCCGGTGACCTGAAAATCCTGCTCGCGATAACGCAGGCCGCCGACGAGGATGCAGACGCCGACCAGGCCATTGCAGACGATCATTACTACGGCAAACACGGTATCGCGCGCCAGCGCCGGTACCGGTTTGTCGCCGAGCATGATGGTGGCGATCAGCGCCACCTCGATCACGGTGACCGCCAGCGTCAGCAGCAACGTGCCGTAGGGCTCGCCGATACGCTCGGCGATCACCTCGGCATGATGCACGGCCGCGAACACCGTGCCGAAAAGGACCACCAGAAGTACGGCCGCAAATATGAGCCCGGCGGATGACGGCGTGAAGCTGAAGCCCCGCGCGGTGGCTCCGGCAAACAACAGGACGGCCAGTGCCGGAAATATCCATGCCGACCGCGGCATCGGGCCGTGTACGCTCATGCGGTCACATCCGTTTCTCAGCCTCTGGAGCGTTGATGAACCGCCGCGCCGTTTCGATTGCGCCGTGGTCATGGAGATTATCATGTCCGCCTTCTGGAAAGCGGACAAACTGTTTCGGCTCATGGGCGAGCGCAAACAGGCGCTCGCCGACCACCGGACGATCCGGCTTGGCCGGCACATGCCAGACGACGATCTTCTCCCCGTCCGATGTGTCGAGAATATGCTGTTCGGCTTCGGGGAAGCCCGCGGCTGCAGGCGCTGTGCGCGCCGTTTGCGGTATCGGAAAAACGAACGCCCGCTCCATGAAATAGAACACGGCGACAAGCCCGACATAGCCGATCAGCGCCAGTGCGACGAGCCACTTCAGGACGGTAATGGTCGATCCGCCGTCAAGCCTTGGGCAGGCCTACATCCCCTTGACGATGTTCTCGGTCATCTTCTTGGCATCGCCGAGCAGCATCATGGTGTTGTCGCGATAGAACAACGGGTTGTCGATGCCGGCATAGCCCGAGGCCAGCGAGCGCTTGATGAACATCACGGTGCCGGCCTTCCAGACCTGCAGCACCGGCATGCCGTAGATCGGCGAGGTCTTGTCGTCCTCGGCTGCCGGGTTGGTGACGTCGTTGGCGCCGATCACGAAAGCGACGTCGGCCTGGGCGAATTCCGAGTTGATGTCTTCGAGTTCGAACACCTCGTCATAGGGCACGTTGGCCTCGGCAAGCAGCACGTTCATGTGGCCGGGCATGCGGCCCGCCACCGGGTGAATCGCGTATTTTACCTCGACGCCTTCCTTCTTGAGCGTGTCCGCCATTTCCCGAAGCGCATGTTGCGCCTGCGCAACCGCCATGCCGTAGCCGGGCACGATGATCACCTTCTGCGCGTTCTTCATGATGAAGGCCGCGTCGTCGGCTGAACCAAGCTTCACCGGCTTGACCTCGCCGCCGCCCGCGCCGGCCGTCGCGGTCTCGCCGCCGAAACCGCCCAGGATCACTGAGATGAAAGACCGGTTCATGGCGTGGCACATGATGTAGGACAGGATCGCGCCGGATGAGCCGACCAGGGCGCCGGTGATGATCAGCGCCGAATTGCCGAGCGTGAAGCCGATGCCGGCCGCCGCCCAGCCCGAATAGGAGTTCAGCATCGAGATCACGACCGGCATGTCGGCGCCGCCGATCGGGATGATCAGTAGCGCGCCGAGCAGCAGCGCCAGTATCGTGACCGCCCAGAAGTAACCGGCCAGTCCGGTCTTGACCAGCAACGCGATGCAGACCACCAGCAGCAGACCGAGCCCGATGTTGATGACATGGCGGAACGGAAGAATGATCGGCGCGCCGCTCATGCGGCCGGACAGCTTGGCGAAAGCGATCACCGAGCCGGTGAAGGTGAGCGCGCCAATGGCGACGCCGAGCGACATTTCGACGAGGCTGGAGCGATGGATGGCGCCCGGCACGCCGATGTCGAACGCGGCCGGCGCGTAGAACGCTCCCGCCGCGACCAGCACCGCGGCCATGCCGACCAGCGAGTGAAACGCCGCGACCAGTTCCGGCATCGACGTCATCGGCACCCGCCGCGCGATGACCGCACCGATGCCGCCGCCGATGGCGATGCCGAGGATCACCAGCAGCCAGCCGGCCCCGTCCGCCGGCGGATGGGCCGCGAGTGTGGTCGCGACCGCGATCCCCATGCCGATCATGCCGAAGAAATTGCCCTGGCGTGATGAGGCCGGGCTCGACAGCCCGCGCAGCGACAGGATGAACAGGACGCCGGCGACCAGATAAAGCACTGCGGCAAGATTGGCGTTCATGACCCTACCCCGTCATGCGCGGGCTTGACCCGCGCATCCATCGAAATGAAAAATTGCGAAGCGAGATGGATTGCCGGGTCAAGCCCGGCAATGACGCGAGTTTTTTTCGCCCTGCGCCCAACATGCCGCTCACTTAACTTTCTTCTTGTACATCGCCAGCATGCGCTGGGTGACCAGGAAGCCGCCGAAAATATTCACGCAGGCAAAGATCAGCGCGACGAACCCAAATCCCCGCGCCCAGCCGGTGCCGCTGCCGGTCAACGCGACGCCGACCGCGAGCAGCGCCCCGACCACGATCACCGAGGAGATCGCATTGGTCACCGACATCAGCGGCGTATGCAGCGCCGGAGTGACTGACCACACCACGAAATAGCCGACGAACACCGCAAGCACGAAAATCGACAGCCGGAACACGAAGGGATCGACGGCCTGCGCGATATGATCCATGGCGGACTCCTTATGCTTTCGGCTGGAAATTCGGATGAATGACGGCGCCATCCCTGGTCAGCGCGGTGGCCTTGACCAGTTCGTCGTCCCAGTTCACGGAGAGCGCCTTGCTCGACTTGTCGACCAATGTCTCGATGAACGAGAACAGGTTGCGGGCATAAAGCCCCGAGGCGGAAGCCGCGACGCGGCCGGCGACATTGGTGTAGCCGACGATCTTGATGCCACCGACATCGGCGACTTCGCCGGCCCTGGCGCCCTCGACATTGCCGCCGCGCTCAACCGCGAGATCGACCAGCACCGAGCCCGGCTTCATGGATTTGACCATCTCCGCGGTGACGAGTTTTGGCGCGGGACGGCCGGGAATCAGCGCGGTGGTAATGATGATGTCCTGCTTCTTGATGTGCTCGGCGGTGAGCGCCGCCTGCTTGGCCTGATACTCTTTCGACATTTCCTTGGCGTAGCCGCCTTTAGTTTCGGCCTGCTTGAATTCCTCGTCCTCGACCGCGAGGAATTTCGCCCCCAGGCTTTCGACCTGCTCCTTCACCGCGGGACGCACGTCGGTCGCGGTGACGACGGCGCCGAGACGCCGCGCGGTCGCGATCGCCTGCAGACCGGCGACGCCAACGCCCATTACGAACACCTTTGCCGCGGGAATGGTGCCGGCCGCCGTCATCATCATCGGGAAAGCCCGGCCGAACGCCTCCGCCGCCTCGATCACGGCGCGGTAGCCGGCGAGGTTGGCCTGGCTCGACAGCACGTCCATCACCTGCGCGCGGGTGATGCGCGGCATCAATTCCATCGCAAATGCCGAGACGCCGGCATCGGCCATGGTCTTCAGCGCGGCGTCGTTGCCGTAAGGGTCCATGATCGCGATCACCAGCGCGCCGCGCTTGTAGTTCGCAAGTTCGCTTGCCTCCGGGCGCTTTACCTTGATGACGATGTCGGCATTCTGGAGCGCGTCGGCGCTGACGGTCGCACCCGCGGCGGTGAATTCCGAATCCGGTAGGCCGGACTTGATTCCCGCGCCGGGCTCAACAGCGACGTCGACGCCGAGCGCCCGGAACTTCTTCACCGTATCGGGCGACGCCGCCACCCGCGGCTCGGAGGGATCGATTTCCTTGGCAACGGCAATCTTCATGGGGCCTCCGGCGGCGCTTAAGCACGCGCGTGAGCGGATCAGCACGCCCGATGACGGCGCACCCGAATAGATTAGGTAAGGAAAAGCGCCATCATGGCAACGATGAAAATGACCGCGGCGCTGCCATACTTCACCAGCTTGATGAAACCCTCATAGGTCTGCTCATGCGCGGGGTAGTCGTTGCCGTCGGCAGTGGTGTAGGCAACCTCATTATGCTCGGCCATCAGTCTCTCCAGCGGAATCCAGCAATTGCCTTGGAATTAGCGCAATCGGCATGGGAGGGCAACGGCGGCGGGCCTGCCGGAGCCGCGCAATTTCAATTTTTAGCCCATCCGCTCCAGCTCATCGATCATCCCGGCGATCACCGACAGCCCGCCGTCCCAGAATGTCGGGTCCTTGGCGTCCAGGCCAAAAGGCCTGAGCAGCTCGGAATAGTGCTTGGTGCCACCGGCCAACAGCATCGCCAGATAGCGTTCGGCGAAACCGTCCTGGGCGTTTTCGTAAACCGCATAGAGCGAATTCACCAGACAATCGCCGAACGCATAGGCGTAGACATAGAACGGCGAGTGGATGAAGTGCGGGATGTACATCCAGAAATTCTCGTAGCCCGGCCGGATGTCGATCGCCGGCCCAAGGCTTTCGCTTTGCACACCGAGCCAGATTTCGCCGATGCGTTCCGCGGTAAGTTCGCCGTTGCGCCGCTCGGTGTGGACGGCGCGCTCGAATGAATAGAATGCGATCTGCCGCACCACGGTATTGATCATGTCCTCGACCTTGCCCGCGAGCAGCGCCTGCCGCTGCCTCGCGTTCCTGGTCTCGGCCAACAGCCGCTTGAAGGTCAGCATCTCGCCGAACACGCTGGCGGTCTCCGCCAGCGTCAGCGGCGTCGGCGCCATCAGCGCGCCGTTCCGGGCGGCCAGCACCTGATGCACGCCATGGCCAAGTTCATGCGCCAGCGTCATCACGTCGCGCGGCTTACCCTGGTAGTTCATCAGAACATAAGGGTGCGCCGACGGCGTGGTGGGATGCGAGAATGCGCCTGGTGCCTTGCCCGGTCGTACCGGCGCATCGATCCAGCGATCAGTAAAAAACCGCTCGGCGATGCCGGCCATTTCCGGCGAGAACGCGTTATAAGCGGTGAGCACCATTTTCCTGGCGTCGGGCCAGGCAATGCTGCCGGTGGCCGCGAACGGCAGCGGCGCATTGCGGTCCCAATGCGCGAGCCTTTTCTTTTTGAACCAGCTTGCCTTCAGCGCATAATAGCGGTGCGACAGCCGCGGATAGGCCGCGCGCACCGATCCGACCAGCGCATCCACCACCTCGCGCTCGACGCGGTTGGCCAGATGCCGCGAATCCGCGACATCCTCGAAACCGCGCCAGCGATCGGAGATTTCCTTGTCCTTGGCGAGCGTGTTGGTGACGAGGGCGAAGGTCCGCTCGTTGGCCTTGAAGGTTTTGGCCAGTGCCTGCGCCGCCGCCTTGCGCTTTTCCGGCGCGCGGTCCTGCAACAGGTTCAGCGTCGGCTCGATCGCCAGTTCCTTGCCGCCGACCTTGAAGCGGAGGCCTGAAATGGTCTGGTCGAACAGCCGGTTCCAGGCGGCATAACCGCTGACGGATTTTTCGTGGAACAATTGCTCGACGCGATCCTCGAGCTGAAAGGGCTTGTCCTTGCGGAGGTCTTCTATCCAGGGACGATAGTGGCCGAGTTCAGGGTTAAGCATCGCGCGTTCGATCACCGCGTCGTCAACCCGGTTGAGTTCGAGCGCAAAGAACAGCAGATGCACCGACGCCGCCGTCAGGCGCTCTGACACATCGCCATAGAATTTGGAAATCGCGGGATCGACGCTGTCGCCGGCATGCACCAGTCCTGCATAGGATCCGAGGCGCCCGGCGAGATCGTCGATCGACTCATAGCGTTTCACCGCGGCCGCGAGCCAGGCGCCGCCGCCGTCTTTCGCCGTCTCCACCGCTAGTCTTGCCTTGTAATCCTGCTCGAACGCGATGCATTCGGCATCCATGCGGTCGAGGTCGTGCGCGACTTCCGTCGCGGCGATCCCGGAATACAGATCGGCCAGATTCCATTCGGGAAGTTTGCCGGGTCCGGCTTTGGCGGATTTTCTGACGGCCAATTTGCGTTGAGCGGAAGACTTGACGGGAGCGGCAGACTTGGCGGGAGCGGAAGTGCGCGGGACCATATTTTCGTACCTGCTGTGACGGTTGCATCGCTGCGATCAGACGACGTCGTGACGACAGCCCTTAAGAGCACGTTAATCGCCATCGGCGAGAGTGCCCCGATTCGAGACAGATAATCGTAGCGTGCGGGGAATGCCATGGCTGTCACCATTTTGATCGTGGACGACGACGCGGTGCAACGCCGCTTGGTCGAGAACATGGTGCAACGGTGCGGCTACGAGAGCCTCGTCGTCGACAGCGGCGACGCCGCCATCGCCATGCTCACCGCGCCGGACACCAAGGCGGTCGACGCCGTGGTGCTCGACCTGGTGATGCCCGGCCTCGACGGCATGGGCGTGCTGGCAAAAATCCGCGAAGCCGGGTTGAATGTTCCCGTGATCGTGCAGACCGCGCATGGCGGCATCGACAATGTGGTGTCGGCGATGCGTGCTGGCGCCCATGATTTCGTGGTAAAGCCGGTCGGCATCGAGCGGCTGCAGGTCAGCTTGCGGAACGCACTCAACGTCAGCGCGCTGAAGGGCGAATTGCAGCGGATCAAGCATGCCCGCGAAGGCAAGCTGACATTCGCCGATATCATCACCCGCAGCGAGGCGATGGGCACCGTGCTGCGCACGGCGCAGAAGGCCGCGGGCTCCACCATCCCGGTCCTGATCGAGGGTGAATCCGGCGTCGGCAAGGAGTTATTCGCGCGCGCGATCCATGGCACCGGCGACCGCGCCTCGAAACCGTTTGTTGCGGTCAATTGCGGCGCGATTCCCGACAATCTCGTGGAGTCGATCCTGTTCGGCCATGAGAAGGGCGCGTTCACCGGCGCCACCGAGCGTCACATGGGGAAATTCGTCGAAGCCTCCGGCGGCACGCTGTTCCTCGACGAGGTCAGCGAATTGCCGCTGACCGCGCAGGTCAAGCTGCTGCGCGCCCTGCAGGAAGGCGCCGTGGAAGCGGTCGGCGGACGCAAGCCGGTGAAAGTCGATGTCCGCATCGTCTCCGCCACCAACCGCAGGCTGCTCGATCGCGTCAAGGCCGGACATTTCCGCGAAGACCTGTTCTATCGTCTTCACGTGCTGCCGCTGACGATTCCCCCGCTGCGGATGCGGCGCGAGGACATTCCCCACCTGCTGCGGCATTTCCTGGCGCGGTTCTGCGCCGAGGAAAACCGCCCGATCACCGGCATCAGCGGCGAGGCGATGGCGCGGCTGTCGCAACTCGACTGGCCGGGAAATATCCGGCAGCTCGAGAACGCGGTGTATCGCGCGGTCGTCATGAGCGAGAGCGATCAACTGGGCCCGGCGGATTTTCCGCAAGCGCATGCGCCGTTGCCGGCCGCGCACGAAACACCGGATCGTCGCGCCGAACCGCTGACTATCGATCCGGCATTTCATTCCGGCCCGCCCGCGACGATTGCAGGTAATGAAATACCAATCGCGCCGTTACCAGCCTCGGGAAACCTGGCAATGCTCACAAGCAATGGCGAGATGCGCCCGCTCGAAGAGATGGAGACCGAGATCATCCGCTTTGCGATTTCGCATTATCGCGGCCAGATGTCCGAAGTCGCGCGTCGATTGAAAATCGGACGCTCGACGCTTTATCGTAAACTCGACGAAGCCGCGGACAATCCTGTTACGGGTTCGGTTGAACAGCCCTGAGCGCGATTCGATTGCGCACTTTGGTGCCCATCGTGCGCACATGCATCCGGAACCAGATCGCGGCGGGCCGCGGAAACATTGAACCGTTGCCGGCCGGTGACAGACAAACGGAAAAGCGCGTGGCAAAAGGGCGCAATGCGTTGCAATGAATGCCGTTTTGAAGTCAGTTTGTCGTGAGGTGCATGCGTAGCACTGGTCGCAACAATTGAGCGCGTGTATCGTCTGCGTATGAATCGTCGCGTGCAGGCGTATCGAGCTACCCAGATTTGGAACGCATTCAGATATGAAATGGTTGACTGAATTCGTTGCAAGATCCGATCAAGCTGGCGCATCTCGCAAACGCTGTGGCGGAAAGACCTGAGAACTGTTCCATGCCGGGGCAGTTTCACCCAAGGGGTGTGACGATGCGTGACTATTCGAATGGCCGTGCTGGATTTGACCGCGTGCTGATGGCCGTCGCGGCAACTTTCCTCACGGTGTCGGCAACTGCGGCGTTCGCGCAGGCCGATACGGCCCGCGGCACGGCCGCCGACCTTGCAATCGATGCAGCGATCCCGCGCCCCGAACCCGCAAATGTTCCGCCGCCGACGGTCAACGACTTCAAGACCGAAACCACCGCGACTGTCTCCGACCCGGCTAAAACCACTGAAAAGGCCTTGGAGACGAGGCCCGCCGCGACGGCGGCTACGGCTCCGGCCGGCGAGGTCAGGAAGGACGAACCCGCAACGGCGGCTCCGGCCACGGTGGCGGCCCCCGCTCCGGCGATCGAGCCCGCCAAGGAACCTGTCAAGGCCGCGAGCAGCGTCGCATCGGCGGATCAGCCTGTCGCCGACAAGCTCAAGGACATGCTCGGCGCAAAATCGTCGAAATATTTCGACCGCAAAGGCGAACGCGCAGCCGTGGAAAAATTCTATGCCGCGCGCGAATACGCGCCGGTCTGGCTTCAGGCCGGTACGGCCACCGCCGGCGCCAAGGGCGTCATAGCGCGTCTCAAGGATGCCGCGGCCAACGGCCTCAATGCAGCCGACTATCCAGTGCCCGATTTTGTCGCCGCGACCTCACCCGACGCCCTGGCTGACGCCGAACTCAAGCTGACTGCCAGCATGCTCGACTATGCGCGCCATGCGCAGAGCGGCCGGATGCACTGGTCGCAAGTCAGCGCCGACATCCTCTATCCGGATCATCCAACCGATCCGGCCGAGGTGCTCGCCAATGTCTCGACCGCCAAGGACGCCAACGCGGCGCTGGAGGGCTACAATCCGCCGCAAAAGCTGTATCGCGAATTGAAAGCCAAGCTCGCCGAGTTGCGCGGCCAGGGCGACGGTCCGGTGATCCAGATCGCCGATGGCCCGGCTTTGAAATACACTCCAGCGCGCGGCAAGAAACAGGCGGAAATCGTGGTCGAGGATTCGCGCGTGCCGCAACTGCGCGCCAAGCTCGGCATCAGCGAAAATGCCGACGACTCCCATTACGATGCCAAGGTCGCCGAAGCGGTGCGCAAATTCCAGGAGGGCGCCGACCTCAAGGCCACCGGCATACTCGACGATCGCACCATCAAGGCGATCAACAGCCCGAAGCGGGATCGCACCATCGATACCGTGATCGTCAACATGGAGCGCTGGCGCTGGCTGCCGCGCCAGCTCGGCGCGCCATCGATCGGCAACGCCTATGTCATCCTCAACATTCCGGATTACACGCTGAAGGTGATGCAAAACGGCGCGCAGGTCTGGACCACCAAGGTGGTAACCGGCAAGCCGGGCACGCATGCCACTCCGCTGCTGACCGAGACGATGAAGTTCATCACCGTCAATCCGACCTGGAATGTGCCGCCCTCGATCATCTACAATGAATACCTGCCCGCCCTGCAGCAGGATCCCACCGTTCTGCAGCGCATGGGTCTTAAACTGGAGCGCAACCGCGACGGCAGCATCCACATCTCGCAGCCGCCCGGCGAAGCAAACGCGCTCGGTCGCATTCGTTTCAACTTCCCGAACAAGTTCCTGGTCTATCAGCACGACACCCCGGACAAGCATCTGTTCGCCAAGGACGAGCGCGCGTTCAGCCATGGCTGCATGCGGGTGCAGAATCCGGATCAATACGCCGCGACCCTGCTCAACATCACCATGCCGAACGAGCGCTACACGGCGGAAAAGATTCGCAGCATGTACGGCCGCAGCGAGGTCGATCTGAAATTCCCGACGCCGATCCCGGTCAACATCACCTACCAGACCGCGTTTGTAGATGACGGCGGCAAGCTGCAGTTGCGCAAGGATGTCTACGGCCGCGATGCCGCCATGCTGGCGGTCCTGCGCAATGGCAAAGGCAGGGATCTCGAAAACGTGATCGCACATTCGCAACCGAGCTACAGCCGTCCAAGCGGATCGTCGGTGCCGTCCAACGTCGCCTTCAATAACGACTACGGTAACTCCGGACCTTCGTTCTTCGAACGGCTGTTCGGGCCGCGCACCCCGCCGGCCCCGCCACCCCGGGCACAGCGTCCACGTCGGGCCATCCCGCGCTGAACAGGCCCGGTGCCGGATTTGGCTGAATACCGATTATAAAGCGTTTTCAAGGGCTTCACTGCGGTGGAGCCCTTCTTAGTAGGACTGGTAATTAACGGCATTAACCATCGTCCACCCGGAATTCATCATCGGGCACTTTTTCGCCATAGTCGGGGTTAAGGTTACGCGTTAAGGCTCGAGGGCATGGGGTCTGTAAATATCGGTTAACCCTCGCATCTTAACACGGCATTCATCCTCTCCCGCTTCTTCAGGGGTCGCGTGAGAGTTCTTCGACTGATCGTCCTCTTGGGTGGGCTTCATAGTGCTGGTTGGTTTCGCGCGCGGTTTTAAATCGCTGCCGTTGTCACGTGCCGGATATCAGGCCGGTCTTGCGTCGCTGTTGCTTCTGGCCGGCGCCGGATCGGTTCATGACGCAACGGCGCTGGGCGAAACCCGCACCCTTTCCTTCCATCACACCCATTCCGACGAAGACCTCACCGTCACCTATAAGCGCAACGGTCGCTATGACGAAGACGCGCTGAAACAGCTCAATCACTTCCTCCGCGACTGGCGCAGCCAGGATCAGACCACGATGGATCGGCACCTGTTCGATATCCTCTGGGAAGTCTACCGCGACGTCGACGGCAAAAAGCCGATCCAGATCATCTCCTCCTACCGCTCCCCCGCCACCAACGCCATGCTCCGCCGCCGTTCCTCCGGCGTCGCGCGTTTCAGCCAGCACATGCTTGGCCACGCCATGGACTTCTTCATCCCCGAAGTGCCGCTTGAGCAGATCCGCTATGCCGGGCTTCGCCTGCAGCGCGGCGGCGTAGGCTTCTACCCGACCTCTGGATCGCCGTTCGTGCATCTCGACACCGGCAGCATCCGTCACTGGCCGCGAATGAACCACGACCAGCTGGCGCGCGTGTTCCCGGACGGCCGCACCGTGCATGTTCCCACCGATGGCCGTCCGTTACGCGGCTACGATCTGGCCCGCGCCGACATCGAAAAACGCGGCAACGGCGACGACGCCTCCTCGATCGGCAAACCCGGCTTGCTGGCCTCGCTGTTCAAGGGCAGAGCCAGCGATGAAGATGACGAGGGCGCGGTTGCTGTACTCGGCAAACCCACGGCCGTCGTAGCCGCCGCGGCTGCCCCTGCGAAATCCGCGGATGCCGTACCGGTGCCGCGCTCCAAACCCTCGATCGCCGCGACTATCCAGTTGGCGTCGGCTGATGCGCAGATCGTTCCGCTCGGCAAGCTCAGACAGGCGGCGGCCCCGGCAGGCGCAAAGACCGACCCGAAGCCTGAAACTCCTGCCGATATCATCAATGCCCGCGGCTTCTGGGGCGACACCCCGGCGGCAGCGAAGCAGGCGACGCCGGAGCAGATCGCCGCGTTGCGTGCGCGGCAGGCGGTCGGCGGTGCCGATCCGCAATCGACCTCAAGTATTCCAGCGGCGTTCCATGCCCTCGCTTATGCGCCGGCGGCCGCGCCTCCCGCCGAGCGCGCCAGTGTCGTAACCGCTAGCGCGCCAATGCCGCGCAGCGTCCGGCCGGCTTCGGCGGCGCGCAACCCGATGGCCGTGAACAACATCACGACGGTGATTGCCAAGGGATCGCAGGGTGTCATCGCAACCTCGGCGCGGCTCGCATCGGCCGCGAAGGGTAACGACGTCTGGATGCGGGCGATGATTCTCGCGCCGAGCGCGACCTCGATGTCGGTCGCCGTGATGGGCGATGCCGACCTGACGCTGATGCGGTCCTATTTCGTCAAGCCAGTCACCGCGGTGGCGATGAGCTTCTCGGACGATCCGCAACTCGGCCTCGTCTGCGACCAGTTCACCGGACCGGCGGTCGCGACACTGGCAACGCAGTCGTTCGTGATGCGGACCGCATCGCTGCGGTAAAAGTCTCCGGTGTCGTTCCCGCGCAGGCGGGACCCATAACCACCGATGTTGGAGGCTATCCCGGAAACGTCCGGCGCGTCATTGAGACGCCAGAGGATATGGATCCCCCCCCCCCCCGCGCAGGGACGACGAGCATTCACAGCATGCCCAGCGCCTGCATATAGGTTTCCAGGATGGTTTCCTGTTCCTGCCGCTCGTTGGCGTCCTGCTTGCGCAGGCGCACGATGGAGCGCAACGCCTTGACGTCGAAGCCGTTACCCTTGGCCTCCGCATAGACGTCACGGATATCGTCCGAGATCGTCTTCTTCTCTTCTTCCAGCCGTTCGATGCGCTCGATGATGGCCTTGAGCTGGTCCTTCGCGAATTTGGTCGCGGGCTCTTCCTTGACGGCGGCGGCAGTGGCCATCGTGTACTCCTGAACTGATGGTGAGAAGCGCGGAGCGCTTGCCGCGCACCGCATCCTCGAATGACAGTCGGGAGTGGCAGCCGTTGCGTCAAGGCACCATCGCGCTCATCCACAGCGACCCACAGGCTTTCGTCATTGCGAGCCGCGCGCAAATCGGCAATGGCCGATTTGCGCCAGGCGAAGCAATCCAGTGAAGCCACAGGCTGGATTGCTTCGTCGCTGCGCTCCTCGCAATGACGGAAGGTGGAGTCAGTGCCCGCCAGAGCTGTTTTTCATCGCGGCGAGCTGCTCGGGGCTGGCGGCGCCCTGATAGGTCGCTTTCCACGTTTCATAGGGCATGCCATAGACGGCCTCGCGGCTCTCGTCTTTGGTCATGGCCTCGCCCTTGGCGTCGGCCTCTTCCTTGAGCCAGTTCGACAGGCAGTTGCGGCAGAAGCCGGCAAGGTTCATCAGGTCGATGTTCTGCACATCGGTGCGGGAGCGCAGATGTTCCACAAGGCGGCGGAATACGGCCGCTTCCAGTTCCGTCCGGGTTTTGTCATCGGTGGTCATGGCCATCGCCTCGCTGTTCGCGCTGGATATTGCTATTACATGGTAGATTACTTGGGGCTTGTCACAGATTTTGCCATATCGCAGCGCAAATGAAGCCCTTCGTGGTCCGTTACCTGAAAACCCGCCGGGGCCGTTGACAGCACCGGTTTGTCCACGCGAAATCGTCAAAGAATCGATATAGCTTCCCTGATGACCTCGCCAAATTTTCACCGCCGCAACCTGCTGCCTGTCCGGGCGATCGCCGCCGGTCTGATGCCGATGCTGGCATTGGCAGCGCTGTGTCTGTGGACCAGACCGGCGGCGGCGGATTTCCGGCTTTGCAACAATACCTCGAGCCGGGTCGGCATTGCGCTCGGTTACAAGGACGCCGAGGGCTGGACCACCGAGGGCTGGTGGAACGTGTCGTCGCGGGCTTGCGAAACCCTGCTGCGCGGCACGCTCGTCGCACAATTCTATTATATCTATGCGCTCGATTACGACCGCGGCGGCGAGTGGTCCGGGCAGGCATTCATGTGTTCGCGCGACAAGGAATTCACCATCAAGGGCACCGAGAACTGCCTGGCGCGCGGCTTCGACCGCACCGGCTTTTTCGAGGTCGATACCGGCGAGCAACGCGCCTGGACGGTGCAATTGACCGAGTCCAACGAACAGCCCGCGCAGCGGGTGCCGGGCATTCCCGGAACGGTCGGCCCGGGCGGACCGGGCGGGCTTCCCGGCTTGCCCAATTCGCCGGGTGGCACGCCGCCGGGCGCGTCTGGCCTGCCGCCAGCGCCCGGAACCAAAAAATGAGACGCCTGCGTCGCATCAAGATTCTGGCGACGCTTGGGCCCGCGTCTTCCGACAGCGCGATGATCCGTCGCCTGTTCGAAGCCGGCGCCGACGTATTCCGCATCAATATGAGCCACACCTCGCACGACAAGATGCGCGAGCTGGTGAAGACCATCCGCAATGTCGAGGGCAGCTACGGCCGGCCGATCGGCATCCTGGTCGACCTTCAGGGACCCAAGCTTCGCCTCGGCTCGTTCGCGGACGGATCGGTCCAGCTCAACAACGGCGCGAGCTTCGTGCTGGATTCCGACAAGGCCCCGGGCGACAGCACCCGCGTCCAGCTTCCGCATCCGGAAATTCTCGCGGCATTGAAACCGGGGCACGCTCTGCTGCTCGACGACGGCAAGGTGCGGCTGATCGCGGAAGAGACCTCGCCCGATCGCGCCGTCACCCGCGTCGTGATCGGCGGGAAGATGTCGGACCGCAAGGGCGTCAGCCTGCCCGACACCGATCTGCCGGTTTCGGCCATGACGCCAAAGGACCGCGCCGATCTCGAAGCGGCGCTGGTGACCGGAATCGACTGGGTGGCGCTGTCGTTCGTGCAACGCGCCGAGGATGTCAACGAGGCCAAGAAGCTGATCCGCGGCCGGGCCGCGGTGATGGCGAAAATCGAAAAGCCGCAGGCGATCGACCGCCTCCCCGAGATCATTGAAGCATCCGACGCCCTCATGGTGGCGCGCGGCGATCTCGGCGTCGAACTGCCGCTGGAACGCGTGCCAAGCCTGCAGAAGCAGATGACGCGGCTGGCGCGGCGCGCCGGCAAGCCGGTGGTGGTCGCCACGCAAATGCTGGAATCGATGATCCAGAGCCCGGTGCCGACGCGCGCCGAAGTGTCCGACGTGGCCACCGCGGTCTATGAGGGCGCCGACGCGATCATGTTGTCGGCGGAATCGGCGGCCGGAAAGTTTCCGGTCGAGGCGGTGTCGACCATGAATCGCATCGGCGAGGAGGTGGAGCGCGATCCGACCTATCGCGGCGTGCTGACCGCGCAACGGTTTCCGCCGGAGGCGACCGCCGGGGACGCCATCGCCGACGCCGCGCGGCAGATCGCCGAAACGCTGGAATTGTCCGCGATCATCTGCTGGACCAGTTCGGGATCGACCGCGGTCCGCGTCGCCCGCGAACGGCCGAAACCTCCGGTGGTGGCGATCACGCCCAACCTTGCGACCGGCCGTAAACTGTCGCTGGTGTGGGGCGTGCACTGCGTGGTCGCGGAGGACGCACACGACCAGGACGACATGGTCGACCGCGCCGGCCGTATCGCGTTTCGCGACGGTTTCGCCAAGGCCGGACAGCGCGTCATCATCGTCGCCGGCGTGCCGCTGGGCACCCCCGGCGCCACCAACATGGTGCGCATCGCCTATGTCGGCCCGAGCGATACGGAGGGGTGATCCCCGTCATTGCGAGCGAAGCGACGCAATTAGAGACGCGCACGCGGAAAGACTGATTGCTTCGTCGCTACGCTCCTCGCAATGACGACGTCAGCGCAAAGCGGCTTTTGTCGCGCCGCTCAAACCCGCGATCATCGCCTCGATCTCGCCGACCACCACGTCGGGCGCCGCGTATTGCACCATGTGGCCGACGCCGGGCAGCACGATCAGTTTCGCGTTCGGCACGGTGGCTGCGAAACGGCGTGAATGGATGCGGGGCGACACGGTGTTGTCGGTGTCCCCGGTGATCACCACGACCGGCACATTGATATTTCCGTAACGCGGCGCCTGCTCCGCGACCGCTGCCTTCAGCGTCATCAGATCCCAGGCGTTGGCCAGGAATTCGCGCGGCCGCAGCAGCAACGGCGTGGCTGAGTCCTTGACGAAGCCCGCGGGCATGGTCTGCGGCGCGAAGACGCTGCGGGCGCCGGGTTCGGCCAGCAACAGTCCAAGCGGCAGCGTGATCGTATAGGCAAGCAGCGGACCGATTATCGGCGTGGTGACGATCTTGTTGTACCATCCGACGCCGCCCGGCCACGGGTACGCCACCGGCCCGAGCATCACCAGGCCCGCGACGCGCCGCCGATAATCCAGCGCCAGCAACGGGCCGAGCGCACCGGCCAGCGAATGCACCACCACGATCGCGCCGACGACGCCTAGCTTCTCCAGCGCTTCGTCGATCATCCTGGCCTGCATCGCGGGCGTGGAATTTGTCAGATCGTCACGCCTGCTCCAGCCATGGCCGGGACGGTCGATCAGGATCACGCGATGGTTTTTGGCGAGCAGATCGCCGACCGGCCGCCGCATCGATTCCAGATTTGAACTGGCGCCATGGATCAACACGATCGGCGGGCCTGCGGCATCGCGTGGCCCGAGCTCGACCACATTGAGGCGTGCACCGGCGACGTCGATGGTCCTGCCCTGCTGAGGATAGAGGCGCTGTAGAGCGACGACTCCGGCCTGTGTGACCAGCGCCAGAACAACCAGCGCCGCCACGCCTGAGAGGACCATTATCAAGGTTATCCGGCCGATCTTGTGCACAAACCAGCTACGAATTCAGTATCGGAGGGTTTCGCGGCGTTTTCCGCCGGCATTTTGTCGTCATTATCCACAATATCCACAGACTCGACCAGATACCCGTCATAGTTGTGTCACGAGGCCGGATGAGTATCGGGGAATGAGCATGACTGTAAACGATAAAGCAATCGACGAAATCGTCGCAACCTGCAATGGCGACATCCGCGGCGCGCTGAAGGCATTGATGCTGATCAACGAGCAGCTGGAAGCCGAATTGCAGCAATTGCACGCAGCGGTTGTACATGATGCCGCTGCGCAGCGCGGAATCAGCGTCCTGCATTAGCCGGGGTCGCCGGACCCGCTGGTTTCGGAGTTGCGATTGACCGCCGAGGTGGGATCCTCCTTCGGGCACGCGCCGATGGTGGAACGCGCGAGCTTGGCGTCGTCGAGCGACTGGTAGGGCCCGGTTCCGAACGAGTTCACGTTGTAATCGATGACCGGATTGCTGGTCACGATCTCGCATGTGTTGGTGGCGCGGTTGCCGACCACCCAGTATCCTGAATACGTCATCTGAGCGATGCACGCCGTGGCGGCACAGGTCAAGGCGCCGGCCAGCAGCAATGATCTAGTCGCCGATTGCATCTCGCGCTCCTTACGCTGAACCGAGCGGATAAGGAGGTGTTAGCGAAAAACGTTCCGGCCGACATGGACTGTCACGGGTTAGGGTTAACCCCGGTGGGGAGCGACGATTAAATCTTCGTCATTCCGGGGCGCGCGTAGCGCGAACCCGGAATCCATAACCGCCGATCGTGGTTATGGGTTCCGGGCCTGCGCCAAAGGCGCATGACGACGAATTAAGTCAGATGTCGCGGCCTTCGACCTTTTCGGTCAAGGTCTTGACCAGTTCCGGCACTTTTTCGAGATGCGGGTTGACGGCGAGTGCCTTGCGGAAGGCATCGAGCGCGCGTTTGTCGTCGCCGAGATCCTGCATGATCATGCCGAGCCCGGCCAGCGCGCCGAAATGGCGCGGCTCGCGCGACAGCACCTGCTCGATATCCTCAAGCGAATGGGTGTAGTCGTTCTGCAGGTAATACAATGTCGCGCGCCTGTTCCACGCCTCGACGTAATCGGGACGCAGCTTGACCACGGCATCGAGCAGTTTCAGCGCGACATCCGTCTGCTTGGCGTCCATCGCAGCTTTCGCCCTCACCATCAGCAGCGCCGCGGTGTCGCTCGGGGTCTGCATCCACATCGCCCAGATCCGCGCTTCGACATGCTTGGCGCTGGCTTCGTCCGGCGCGGCCTTCAGCGCGCCAAACAGAAAATCCAGCCCGCGGCTACGGTCGGCGCCGACATTGGGCAGTTTCGCCGGAGCCTCGGGCGGTTTCTTCTGCTTCGGCGGGTTCTGCGCCTGGGCAAAAGCAGGCGCGAGCAGGATCATCGCGGCAATCAGCGCGCCGGGGATTTTGAAACGGGATCTCAGGAATCTCGCTGCCACCGGTGAAGTCTAGCCGCGCAAAACCGCGCTGCAAAGCAGCACGACGTCAAAGGGCTGTGATTTTTGGCGCGGGCGTGAATCAGCCCTGGCGGGCCTTGAAGCGGCGCTGCACCTTGTTGATCACATAAACCCGGCCCTTGCGGCGGACGAGCCGGTTGTTGCGGTGACGGCCGCGTAGCGATTTCAACGAGTTACGGACCTTCATGGGACAATCCTAAAGCTTTCCGAAAGGCCGTACTCGACAGGCCGAAAGCAGCAAAAACGGGCTTTATCCCGCTGGCGGCCATGCCGCCCGAGACCCGGGGTTTCTATGCCATGGCGCGGTGAAATGTCAACCGATCAGGTGGAACCGAGCCCAGGCCGATCTACGAAAAATAAACTAATTCGGTCAAAGGTTTGTATCTATTTCGTGATTCGTAGCCACATCACGAATCGGGCTGTTCAAAAATGGCGACTGCGTCCTGCGCAGAGATTGGAATACCGGCCGGCATGACGACAGTTCTTCTAAAGACCGCGGCGCTGAGCGGCGCGGATTACGCCCTCCCCGTCGTGCCGAAAGCGCGGATGCCGCTGCCAGCGGGGGTAGCGCCGTTCCACCTCAACTGGCCTTACATCATCGTCATCGGCGCTTGGCACGCTTTGGCGATGCTGGCCTTCCTCCCCGGCATTTTCAGCTGGAGCGGTTTTATCGTCGCACTGCTGGGCACGCATCTGTGCGGACTGTTCGGCATCAATCTTTGCTACCATCGGCTGCTGACCCATCGCGGCCTGAAATGTCCGAAATGGCTGGAGCATTCCTTTGTCGTCGTCGCGATGTCCTGCCTGCAGGAAACTCCGGCGCGCTGGGTCGCGATCCACCGCCGGCATCATCAATTCGCCGACGAACAACCGGATCCGCACAGCCCTCTTGCCAGTTTTTTCTGGAGCCACATCGGCTGGATCCTGGTTCATCAGCCGGAGCTGTCGCGGCTCGGCATTTACGAGCGCTACGCCAAGGACATTTTGCGCGACCGCTTCTACGTCATGCTCGAGCGCAGCTACGCGCTGATCTGGATCAATCTTGGCCAGATGCCGCTGTTCTTCGGGATCGGATTTGCCGTCGCATGGCTGACGGGCGAACCGCCTGCCGGCGCGGCGCGGACGGGTCTTGGCATCATGCTGTTCGGCGTCTTCGTGCGCACCGTGCTGATCTGGCACATTACATGGGCCGTCAATTCGGTGACGCATCTGTGGGGCTATCGCACCTACGAGACCGGCGAAGACAGCCGCAACAACATTATTGTCGGCCTCATCTCCAATGGCGAAGGCTGGCACAACAACCATCATGCCGATCCCCGCTCTGCGCGCCATGGCCATCGCTGGTGGGAAATAGACAACACGTATCTTACGATTCGCGTGCTCGAATGGCTTGGACTGGCCACCGATGTGGTGATGCCACGCGCACATCGCGCTAAAGGCTAGCCGTCACTGCCGGGCTTGCCCCGGCGATCCATCTTTCTTCGAAAGATTCCTGTGAAGATGGATAGATGCGCCAATCAAGCTCGCGCATCGCGCGGACTATAATGACATCGGCCAACTTTCCACGGCGGGCCGTTTTTGTTAATTGCTTGCGGCAGACATGGGACGAACCTGGGGCAAACTTGGGGCAACCTTCACCGCAACCGTTCATCGCCGCTAAATGCTTGCCGGGAATGACAAAATGCCAAAACTGCCGCTGCTTGACCCCGACGACTTCGTCGCCATCGATATCCACACCCACGCCGAGGAGCCATGCGGATTGCATGCCGATGACGGCTACGACGACTTCCAGGAGCGGATGGCGGAGTACTTCAAGTCGCCGAACAAGCATCCGCCGACGGTGCAGGAAACCGCGGCCTACTACCGCGCCAAGAAAATCGCCGCGGTGATCTTTCCCGTCGATGCCGAACGCGAGACCGGCTTCCGCCGCTACAACAACACCGAGATGCTGGAGATCGCCGCGGAAAATTCCGACGTGCTGATTCCGTTTGTCTCGATCGATCCGCACAAGGGCAAGCTCGGCGTGCGCGAGGCCAAGCGTCTGATCGAGGAATACGGCGTCAGGGGATTCAAATTCCACCCCACCATGCAGGGCTTCTATCCGAACGACCGCATGGCCTATCCGCTGTACGAGGCGATCAACGACGGTGGCGCGATCGCGCTATTTCACACCGGGCAGACCGGCGTCGGCAGCGGCATGCCCGGCGGCATGGGGATGCGGCTGAAATATTCCAACCCGATGTACATGGACGACGTCGCCGCCGACTTCCCGGACCTGCGGATCATTCTCGCGCATCCCTCCTTCCCTTGGCAGGAAGAGGCGCTGTCGGTGGCGACCCACAAGCCCAACGTCTACATCGATCTCTCCGGCTGGTCGCCGAAATATTTCCCGCCGATCCTGGTGCGCTACATCAACTCGATCCTGCAGGACAAGATGCTGTTCGGCTCGGACTGGCCGGTGATCACGCCGGACCGGTGGCTGAGCGATTTCGCCAAGCTCGATATCCGCGAGGAGATCCGGCCGAAGGTGCTGAAGGCGAACGCGCGGAGGCTGTTGGGGATTTGAGGCGCCTTTCGTGACCATCAAGGCCGTTGTGTTCGACGCCTACGGGACGCTGTACGACATCCAGTCGGTGGCCGAAGTCACCGAGCAGGCGTTTCCCGGCTACGGCGAACTCGTCACCCAGATCTGGCGCATCAAGCAGCTGGAATACACCTGGCTGCGTTCGCTGATGCGGCACTACCAGGATTTCTCGCTCGTCACGCGGGATTCGCTGGCCTATACGCTGCGCTGCCTCGGGCTGAACGCCGACGCCGGCGTATTCGAGCGCATCATGGACAAGTATCTGCATCTCGATCTCTATCCGGATGCGGCGGCCGCGCTCGCGGCGATGCAGGGCCACAAGCTGGCGATTCTTTCCAATGGCAGTCCCGCGATGCTCGACGCGCTGGTGCGAAACAGCGGCCTCGACCGCGTGCTCGACGCCACCATCAGCGTCGACGCCAAAAAGATTTTCAAGCCGAGCCCGGACGCCTATGCGCTGATTGAAACGACGCTCGGCGTGGCGCCCGCGGACGTGCTGTTCGTGTCGTCGAACCCGTGGGACGTCTGCGGCGCCAAAGCTTTCGGACTGAGGGTGGCATGGATCGAGCGGGTCACGCCGGAAACAATGGCGCTCGCCTGCGTCAAAAACGACCTGATGCCGCCGCTCGCCATGTTCAAGGCGATCCGTACCCAGATGGACGAGCTCGGACTGGAACCGCATTATCGCATCTGTGCGCTAGCAGAGTTGCCCGGGCTGGTAGCTTCGCAAGTATAGCCGTCATAAAGCGCTTCAGGCATTGACTGCGATCCGTGAGTCAAACAAAAACGAGCAGGCAATACCGGGTTTCCCCGAAATCGCCTGCTCGTTGAAGACTTGAGCGCTGTTGGCTATCCGCGTCCGGCGCCGCTTTTGGCAGCGAGCGATCTGCTTCTTCGAGAATACAACCCTTCGGCCGGCGAACCGTTCCACCGCCATTTATCTATTTTCAAACCTGTGCATAAAGCTGTATCAAGCGTGCATCGTTGCCGCGAAAAGTTTCCATGAGCCTCGAATCCGTCCGCGCGTTCTTCGCCGAGAAGGCGCCCGACATCGCTGTGATTGAATCGGAAAAAAGTTCGGCGACGGTGGCGCTCGCCGCCGAGGCCTACGGCGTCGAGCCCTCGCAGATCGGCAAGACGCTGTCGCTGCGGGTCGGCGAGCGCGTGATCCTGATCGTCACCAGCGGCACCTCGCGGATGGACAACAGGAAGGTCAAGGCGCGCTTCGGCGGCAAGCCGAAGATGCTCAACGCCGACGAGGTGGCCGAGATCACCGGCCACGAAGTCGGCGGCGTTTGCCCGTTCGGCCTGAAGACCCCGCTGCCGGTTTACTGCGATATTTCACTGCGGGCATTCGACGAAGTGGTGCCGGCGGCCGGCTCGACCCACAGCGCGGTGCGGATCGCGCCGTCGCGGATGGCCGAACTGACCTCGGCGGAATGGGTCGATGTCTGCGGGAATGTACGCCCCTAACTCGTCATTGCGAGGAGCCCTTGCGACGAAGCAATCCAGTTCTTTGCTGCCACTGGATTGCTTCGCTTGGCTCGCAATGACGGCTGCGCTAACACATGGTTAACCGTCAAGCGGTTCAGGCCAGTGATAAATCGTTAGTGGTGTGGCGATAAGCTGCCCCGCATCATGTCCAGCCAGCCCGCGACACCTGCATCCGCACCGGATGAGCGACGGCGCCTTCCGCGTTCCGACGTCGATGAACCGGCCTATATTTCGAGCCATGGATCGAGCACGCGTTGCCGCGTGGTCAACATCTCCGCCGAGGGTGCCGCGATCGAGGTTCCTAACCCGGCCTTCGTGCCCGGCTGCTTTCAACTGATGACCGAGAACGATCGCGTGGTCCGCAACTGCCGGATGGTCTGGACCAGGCAGAACCGGGTCGGCGTCATTTTCGAGTAGACGCTTTTCGGGTAACCCTTTTTCGGTAGATTTTTTCGGTGGACTTACCGGCATCGTCGGGCTTTGATCGCGCCCTCAACGAGGAGGCGCGTAATGCCCAGAACAACGCTGCTGGCCCTGCTTGCCACTGCCGTCGCCACACTGGCCGTTGATGTCGACGCGGCCGTGGCGGCCGATCGCGCGATAGCCGGCGTCAGCGTCAGTCAGCGCACCGTCAAACGCGTCAGCGTGCGGCATATGCTGCCCACGGGCCTGCCGCGCGCGCATTACCGCTATGTCACCACCATCACCGACGGGCCGCCGGTGCCTTATGACGCGCGGCCCTTTGCCTATGGCCGCTATGCCTACGCGCCCTACACCAACAGCTACGGCATTCCGACGCAGGTGATCGTCGATCCGGTGGATCCCGGCGCGTACTGGCGGCCGCTGCCGTATTACGCGGCGCCGCCTTACGCCGAAGCATATGCGACGCCGTATTCGTGTTTCCATTACGGTAGCTGTTGAGTTCGTTCTCGGCATGCGCGGTGCCCCGGACGCAGCGCGGCGCGTAGCACTTGCGCAGCGGTGCGCTGCTAAGCCGGGGTCGCAACGGCGCGCAGCGTTGGCAATGGTCCCGGCTCTGCGGAGCAGCGCTGCGCGCTGCGCCGCGTCCGGACACGAGACCTTCCTACTTCACCACCGCCGCGGTCTGGCCGAACAGCAGCTTGCGTTCTTCGTCGGTGCGGATCGCGGGCTGGCCGAAATTCGGGTTGACCTCCTTGGCCTTGGCATAGGCGCGCAGGGTGGCGGGGCGCGCGGCGATGGTTTCCAGCCAGCGCTTCAGGTTCGGGAAATCGTCGATGTTCTGGTCCTGGTTCTTGTAGGGTACGATCCAGGGATAGCTCGCCATGTCCGCGATCGAGTAATCGCCGGCGATGAATTCGCGATCCTTCAATTGCTTGTTGAGCACGCCATAGAGCCGGTTGGTCTCGTTGACGTAGCGGTCGATGGCGTATTTGATTTTTTCCACCGCGTAGTTGCGGAAGTGGTGGTTCTGTCCGGCCATCGGGCCGAGCCCGCCCATCTGCCAGAACACCCACTGGATGGTCTCGGTGCGGCCGTAGATATCGGCGGGCAGGAATTTGCCGGTCTTCTCGGCGAGGTACAGCAGCATCGCGCCCGATTCGAAGATCGAGATCGGCTTGGTCCCGCCGTTCGGCGCGTGATCGACCATCGCCGGAATGCGGTTGTTCGGCGCGATCGCGAGAAACTCCGGCTTGAACTGATCGCCCTTGCCGATGTTGACCGGAAATACCTTGTACGGAAGCCCTGCCTCCTCGAGAAACATCGTGACCTTGTGGCCGTTCGGCGTGCTCCAGTAATAAAGGTCGATCATTGGCGTTTCCCGGCTGTGGTTGATTTGGGCGCATGCGCGAAGTGGATGCGGATGCATGAAATGTCGCCACTTCAAGTCAATGAGTCAATGGCTTGGTTTCACATCCGCGTGTCCCGGGCGCGATGCAGCGCATAGCTCTTGCGAAGCGCTGCTTCGCAGAACCGGGACCGTACCGAACACCGGTGCTTGATACGGCCCCGGCTCTGCAGCGCACCGCTTCGCAACCGCTACGCGCTGCGCTGCGTCCGGGGCACGGGACTTAACTTCCGAACGCCCGCGCGATGGCGGCTTGCGCATCGCTCTGTATCTGCCGCAGATGTTCCTCGCTGCGGAAACTTTCCGCGTAAACCTTGTAGACGTCCTCGGTGCCGGAGGGCCGCGCGGCGAACCAGCCGTTGTCGGCGCTGACCTTGATGCCGCCGAACGGTTGGCCATTGCCGGGTGCGGCGGTAAGCGCCGTGCGAACCGGTTCGCCGGCCAGCTCTTTCATCGCGAGTTTTTCCGGCGACAACGCCTTCAGAAAATTCTTCTGTGCTGGTGTCGCCGGCGCGTCGATCCGCTCGTAGAACGGCACGCCGAGTTCGCGGGTCAGGCCGTCGAACAACTGGCTCGGATCTCGCCCGGTGCGCGCGGTGATCTCGGCGGCGAGCAGGCCCAGAATGATGCCGTCCTTGTCGGTGGTCCATACCGATCCGTCGCGGCGCAGGAACGAGGCGCCGGCGCTTTCCTCGCCGGCGAAACCGAACGATCCGTCGCCGAGGCCATCGACGAACCATTTGAAACCGACCGGCGTCTCCACCAGCCTGCGCCCGAGCTTGCGGGCGACGCGATCGATGATCGCGCTGGAGACGATGGTCTTGCCGACCGCGCTGTCGCCGCGCCATTCGGGCCGGTGTTCGAACAGATAGGCGATGCTGGCTGCGAGAAAATGGTTCGGATTCATCAACCCGCCGGAGCGCGTGACAATGCCGTGGCGGTCGGCGTCGGTGTCGTTGGCGAAGGCGACGTCGAACTTGTCGCGCATGCCGATCAGCCGCGCCATCGCGTAAGGCGACGAGCAGTCCATCCGGATCTTGCCGTCCCAGTCCACGGTCATGAAGCGGAACGTCGGATCCACTGCGTCGCTGACGATGGTGGCGGCAAGGCCGTAGCGCTCGATGATTGGCTGCCAGTAATGCACGCCGGCGCCGCCCAGCGGATCGATTCCGATTTTCGCGCCGGAGCCGCGAATCGCATCCATGTCAACGACGTTGGCGAGGTCGGCGACATAGGGGGTGACGTAGTCGTGGCGGCGCACCCAGGCCGATCTGCGCGCCCGGTCATGGGGGATGCGCTTCACGCCCCGGAGATCGTTGTCGAGGAACGCGTTGGCGGCCCGCTCGATGCCCGCCGTGACGTCGGTATCCGCCGGACCGCCGTTCGGCGGGTTGTATTTGAAGCCGCCATCCTCCGGCGGATTATGCGACGGCGTGATCACGACGCCGTCGGCGAAGCCGCTGTCGCGGCCTTTGTTGTACGTCAGGATCGCATGCGAGACCACGGGCGTCGGGGTGTAGCCGTCCTGCGCGTCGATCATCACGGTGACGCCGTTCGCCGCGAACACTTCGAGCGCGCTCGCCAGCGCCGGCTCCGCCAGCGCGTGGGTGTCGATGCCGATGAACATCGGCCCGGTGATGCCGCTGCGCTGGCGGTGCTCGCACAACGCCTGACTGATGCTGAGGATATGTGCCTCGTTGAAGGCGCTGTTGAGCGCGCTTCCGCGATGCCCGGAGGTGCCGAACGCAACCCGCTGCGAAGCGATCCCGGGATCCGGCTTGTTGGCAAAATAAGCCGTCACCAGCCGCGGCACGTTCGCCAGCATGGACGGGGCGGCGACGGTGCCGGCGAGCGGGTTGATGTCAGCGGGCAATGGGGATTCCTTAAGCTGTTGCGGCGGATGCACTTCAGACGCGTCATACGCGGGCTTGACCCGCGTATCCATCCATCTTCGTAAAAAGAATTTCTGGATGAGGATGGATTGCCGGGTCAAGCCCGGCAATGACGCAACTCGTAGAGTGGGCAAAGCGAAGCGTGCCCACCCTGCTGCGCCAACAACAATCTTTGTGATCATGGTGGGCACGGCGCGAAGGCGCCTTTGCCCACCCTACGGTCCCTCTCACTCCACCGCCGCCTTCTTCGGCTCGACCACCTCGAACCCCGGCGGGAACTCGTCCAGCAAGCCGAACAGCTCCGCCAGCTTCAGCGGATTGCCGGAGATCGAGACGTCGCCGGTGGCGACGCTGCCGATGAAACTGCGCTGCTTCAGCGTGATGGCGTCGAGCGTGGCGCGGGTCAGTTTTATCCCGACATCGGCGTTGTCGGACGGCGGCGCTGCGCGATGCGTCAGCGCGGCGTTTTCCAGGTTCATCACATAGGTCTCGTTGCGATCCGTGAAGGTCCAGTTGACCACGATATGCTTGCCCTCGGCCTTGCCCGCATTGAGCCGCACGCCGAGGAAATCGAAGGCGAGATCGATCGACACGCCCTTGAGCAATTCGGCATTGGCGCCGTCGCCGCGCTGCGCGGGCACGCCATTGCGCAATTCGGCAGCGCCGAGCAGATAGGCGTTGCGCCAGGTCGCGGCTTCGCTCTGGTAGCCGAGCTGCTCCAGCGCGTCGGCGCCGAGATCGCGCGCCTCCCTGTTGGCGGGATCGGCGAACACCAGCTGGCTCATGACGCTGGCGACCCAGCGATATTGCCCGGCGGCGAAATCGTCGCGCGCGCGTTTCAGCACCGCGTCGGCGCCGCCCATATAGTCGACCTGCTTTTTCGCCATCTCCGCGCGCGGCAGCGGATTGAGGTCGGCGGGATTGGCGTCGTACCAGCCGAGGTAGAACTGGTACACCGCCTTGGCGTTGTGGCTCAGCGTGCCGTAATAGCCGCGCGACGCCCAGTCGCCGGCGAGCGAGGGCGGCAGCTTCAGTTGCTCGGCGATTTCGGTCGGGGTCAGGCCGTGGTTGAGCAGCCTTACGCTCTGGTCGTGGATGAACTTGTAGAGGTCGCGCTGCTTCTTCAGGAACGCCGCGATGCGTTCATTGCCCCACATCGGCCAGTGATGCTGCGCGATCACGGCGTCGGTCCTGTCGCCGTAGCGCTCGATCGCGTCGGCGATGTAGCGCGACCACAGCCGGCCGTCGCGAATCTCGGCGCCGCGGATGGTGTAGAGATTGTGCATATTGTGGGTGGCGTCTTCCGCCATGTTCAAGAGCTTGAACTGCGGAAAATACATCAGCATCTCGGCCGGCGCCTCGGAGCCCGGCACCAGATGGAATTCGATTTCGACGCCGTCGAGGGTGCGGGTCTCATAGGCCTGCTTGATGACGTCGTTGGGCGGGATCAGCGAAACGGTGCCGACCGACAGCGCCTTGCCCAAGCCGGTATCGACCTGCGCACGCTCGCCGACGGGAAGCGTGCTGCCGAACTGGAACTGGGCGCGGCGGCGCATCGCGTTGCCGGCGATGACGTTCTCCGCCACCGCGTGCTCCATGAATCCGTCCGGCGCGATCACCTTTATCTTGCCCGATGCGCCGTCTTCGGCAGTCATCACGCCCTTGGCGCCGCCGAAATGATCGACGTGACTGTGGCTGTAGATCACCGCGGAGACCGGCTTCGCCGGACGGTTGGCAAGATAGAGATCGAGCGCCGCCTTCGCGGTTTCGTTTGAGAGCAGCGGATCGATCAGGATCAGCCCGGTGTCGCCTTCGACGATGGTCATGTTGGCGATGTCGAGGCCGCGCACCTGGTAAACGCGGTCGGTGACCTGGAACAGGCCGTTGACCGCGTTGAGCCGCGCCTGCCGCCACAGGCTCGGGTTGACCGTGGCCGGCGCCTCTTCCTTTTGCAGGAACGCATAAGGCCTGGAGTTCGAACGCCGGCCTGCCGCCGGGCCCGGCGATGACGCCACCCGGTACCGTGGCGATGAAGCCGCGGTTGGCGTCGTCGAAATCGGTCTGGCCAAAGAACGGCAGCGTGGCGATGAACGCGATATTAGCCGCGCGCGTGGCGGGCTCGGCGTCGCGGGATTGGGCGGATGCGGGCGCCGTCATCAGCGCAAGCGCGGCCGCCATGGCGGACAACGTCAATGCGGTGCGAAGCTGATTCATCGCGCGTTCCCCCTTGGGTTTTGCTCTTTTATGTCAGCAGGACTCATCCCATATTTGTGCCATGGCGAAGAATCCAGACAATCCCCAAAAACCCGGCAAAACCCCGAAATCCAAGGCTCACCGCCCCGACGTGCAACCGATCGGGCCGGCGCTGGCGGAACTGCTGAATCCCGCGATCAATCGCGGCGAGAGCGGACTTGGTTCCGGCACCGGGCTGCAGCCGCCGCCGGATAATTCCAAGGACCGCCGCTCCGGCGGCGAGGCCGCGATTCATCGCGCGCGCAAATCGACGCCGAAGAATTTTCCGGAAGGCAGCACGGCCGATCCCTACCCGATGCCGCTGCGGCAAAATCCGCAGCCGTCGGGGGGAAGGAAGTTCGAGCAGACGACAGGCGTCGGCGCCCGGAGCTTACCCCCCTCCCCGGCCCTCCCCCTCAAGGGGGGAGGGGGCGACGAGGCGAACGGCCTCTCCGAAGCGCCGCAATCGGAATTCGCGACCCCCAATTACGGCACCTCGGCAACGATCCCCACGCTCGACCCGGAATTGGCAAAACAGCTCGGCTTCACCACCGAGGAGGAAGATGCCGAGGCTTTGGCGCGGCCGCCGCGCAACAGGATGGAGGCGCTCGGCGTCCAGGCCACCGCGGACGCGCTGGAGAACCTGATCCGCGAGGGACGGCCCGAGTTCAAGGGCGAGGACGGAAAGGTCAGGATCTGGACGCCGCATCGCCCGCCGCGCCCGGAAAAATCCGAAGGCGGCGTGCGGTTCGAGATCAAGTCCGAATACGAGCCGAAGGGCGATCAGCCCGTCGCGATCAGGGAACTGGTCGAGGGCATTTCGCGCAACGACCGCACCCAGGTGCTATTAGGCGTCACCGGCTCGGGCAAGACCTACACCATGGCCAAGGTGATCGAGGCGACGCAGCGCCCTGCCATCATCCTCGCGCCGAACAAGACGCTGGCCGCGCAGCTCTATGGCGAGTTCAAGAGTTTCTTCCCTGACAACGCGGTGGAGTATTTTGTTTCGTATTACGATTACTACCAGCCCGAAGCCTACGTGCCGCGCACCGACACCTACATCGAGAAGGACTCCTCGATCAACGAGCAGATCGACCGCATGCGCCATTCGGCGACGCGGGCGCTGCTCGAGCGCGACGACGTCATCATCGTGGCCTCGGTGTCGTGCATCTACGGTATCGGCTCGGTCGAGACCTACACCGCGATGACCTTCGCCCTGAAAAAGGGCGAGCGCATCGACCAGCGCCAGCTGATCGCCGATCTGGTGGCGTTGCAATACAAGCGGACCCAGGGCGATTTCGCCCGCGGCACCTTCCGGGTGCGCGGCGACGTCATCGACATCTTCCCGGCGCACTACGAGGACCGCGCCTGGCGCGTCAATTTGTTCGGCGATACCGTGGAGACCATCGAGGAGTTCGACCCGCTCACCGGCCACAAGCAGGACGAGCTGGAGTTCATCAAGATCTACGCCAATTCGCATTATGTGACGCCGCGCCCCACCCTGATCCAGGCCATCAAGGCGATCAAATCCGAGCTGAAATGGCGGCTCGACCAGTTGCACGGCCAGGGCCGCCTGCTGGAAGCGCAGCGGCTGGAGCAGCGCACCACCTTCGACCTGGAAATGATGGAAGCCACCGGAAGCTGCGCCGGCATCGAGAACTATTCGCGCTACCTCACCGGCCGCCGCCCCGGCGAGCCGCCGCCGACGCTGTTCGAATACGTGCCCGACAATGCGCTGGTGTTCGCCGACGAGAGCCATGTCACCGTGCCGCAGATCGGCGGCATGTTCAAAGGCGACTTCCGCCGCAAGGCGACGCTGGCGGAATACGGCTTCCGGCTGCCGTCCTGCATGGACAACCGGCCGCTGCGGTTCGAGGAATGGGACATGATGCGCCCGCAATCGGTGGCGGTGTCGGCGACGCCGTCGGCGTGGGAGCTCAACGAATCGGGCGGCGTGTTCGTCGAGCAGGTGATCCGCCCCACCGGACTGATCGATCCGCCGGTGCATATCCGCCCCGCGCGCACCCAGGTCGACGATCTCGTCGGCGAGGTCCGCGCCACCGCGCAGGCCGGCTATCGCAGCCTGATCACCGTGTTGACCAAGCGGATGGCGGAAGATCTCACCGAATATCTGCACGAGCAGGGCATCCGCGTGCGCTACATGCACTCGGACATCGACACCATCGAGCGCATCGAGATCATCCGCGACTTGCGGCTCGGCGCGTTCGACGCGCTGGTCGGCATCAACCTGCTGCGCGAGGGCCTCGACATTCCCGAATGCGCGCTGGTTGCGATCCTCGACGCCGACAAGGAAGGCTTCCTGCGCAGCGAGACCTCGCTGATCCAGACCATCGGCCGCGCCGCGCGCAACGTCGACGGCAAGGTGATCCTCTATGCCGACCAGATCACCGGCTCGATGGAACGCGCCATCGCCGAGACCGACCGCCGCCGCGAAAAACAGGTCGAATACAACACCGAGCATGGCATCACGCCGGAGAGCATCAAGAAATCCATCGGCGATATCCTCAACAGCGTCTACGAGCGCGACCATGTGCTGGTCGAGATCGGCGGCGGCGGCATGGCGGATGACGTCATCAGCATCGGGCATAATTTCGAGGCGGTGCTGGGCGATCTCGAGACCCGGATGCGCGAGGCGGCGGCGGATTTGAATTTCGAGGAAGCCGCCCGGCTGCGCGACGAGGTCAAGCGGCTGCGCGCCACCGAGCTCGCGGTGGTGGATGATCCCACCGCGAAACAGCGGGTGGTGCAGGGCAAGGCCGGGGCTTATGCGGGCAAACAGAAATACGGTGCAGCGGCGAACCTGCCGCGTGGCTCGGGCAAGCGCGGCGGCAACAACACGCCGTCGTCGAAGGTGCACAAGCCGGGGCTGGACGAAATGGGCATCGCGACGTGGCACGAGGTCAAGCCGGACCGGGGCAAGCGCGCCGGCGGGCCGCGAAAACCGACGCTGGACGAGATGGGCCCGGGGACGGAGAGCAAGATCTACCAGCCGCGCAGCATGACCGAATCGATGCCGAACGCCCCGCCGCCGCGTTTCGGCGGCAAGCGCGGCGCTTCTCCCTCCCCCCTTGCGGAGGAGAGGCGGGGTGGGGGGTCCCCGGGCGCCGGCAGCAAGATCATCCAGCCGACCAACTCGCGGGAGAGTGGGCCGGAGTTCGGCCCAGCGCCAAGGTCGAGCGGCGGCGCGCCGGGGCATCGGGGCGGGTGGAAGAAGCGGTGAGGTTGCCGCAACGGTAGGTGGTCGTATCGCGCCGAGTCTGCTAGATTCGGCCAAACTGGCCAATTGATTTGGAATCGCATCCGTGAATATTCAAACTCCTGGTGAAAATCTTTTGGCCCTTGCCGCAGGAAACAAATTTCGTACAATTCTCGCAGATCCACCTTGGCGGTTCATAAATCGGACCGGAAAGGTGGCTCCCGAGCATTTGCGGCTCGCTCGATACAAGACCTTATCTACCGATCAGATCTGCGAACTGCCCGTTGGTGAAATGGCTGAGACTACCGCGCACCTTTATTTGTGGGTGCCGAATGCTCTTCTACCCGATGGCCTTCGCGTGATGAAGCATTGGGGATTTGAGTACAAGTCCAACATCGTTTGGCACAAGATACGTAAAGATGGTGGCTCTGACGGACGGGGTGTTGGATTCTATTTCCGCAACGTAACCGAGATGCTTCTTTTCGGGGTTCGAGGGAAAAACGCCCGTACTGAAGCTCCTGGAAGGAGCCAAATTAATTTCATGGCCTCTAGAAAACGCGAGCACTCAAGAAAACCCGATGAACAATACGAACTAATCGAGTCTTGTTCAAAGGGACCGTTCCTTGAACTTTTCGCAAGAGGCACGCGGCCCGGGTGGTTTTACTGGGGAAATCAAGCCGACGAAGATTACAAACCCACCTGGAAAACGTACGCTTATAATTCCACCACACCCAATGGCTAAGATGCCCGCGCTTGACGAATGGCGACCAGGTAGTTTTACCAAAAACTTCAGCTGGGGATTGCCTGGAGAAGGCCTACAGCAGCTTCACGAAACAATTCGCCTTGGCTTCGGCAATGAGATGAAGGACGTGCCAAGAGCCCTATTTAGGGACCGCGTGTCTCAAATTGGAAGGCCAGACTATATTCCAATTAACTTTTTTCTATTCAACAAAATTGTGCATGGCGTGGACCATATTGTCGCGGATGAACTTGTTTTCCAAGCGCTAAGCTTCGAACACTCTCTGGATTTTGACAAACTTGGACTATTCGCCTTTAATTTTAGCTATGTAGGCACTTGGAAGGGTGCGGAAGAATATCAATCGCGACCAGCTCTTTGGGCACATCACTACGTAATTGATCGCGTAGCAAACGAGTTTGGTTGGGATACAAAGAAAATAAACGCAGACGACATAGAGAAGTTCGTTGGAACTGACGAGCGCTACAAAGCAAAGACAGCTCGTAAGTTAGCTACGAACCTAAATTATCTTTTTCAAATAGGAGGACTTTCGTACTTCGATCAGACAAAGATCGAGCGCTGGTGGGTAAATGCCTTTTTCTTGGCACTGGACCGCTTGATTGAGGATCGCATCTTACACGGTCAGACCTCCGCTTCTCATCAATGGGCATCACAGCTAGATCGAGCAAATTTTCATTTTGTAAGCGGACGCCGCAGTGTCGAAAAGGATTTGGCAACAAAACATCTTCTCAGGCTTTACGACGCATGCGGGGCGCGAACGCGATTTTCGGAAGATGACGTTCGTGAACGACAAAAGCTGCTTCTGCCTGACATACAATGGTTCACCAATCAAGAAAACCCGATAGCGGCACTTCATACGACTAATCCTAGAATCGTAAAGACGATACCCAGAGCTTGCGCAATGTTGGCTCGGTACGTGGCTGGATTTATTACTTTTGATCTGGATGAATTAGAAGATCTTGACCTAGAGAAGTTCATACGAGATCAAACTAGAGAAGCCCTGCATAAACTTCGTGACGAGGGAATATCTCCCACAATGAGTGCAGAAGACTTACTTAAGCTTACGAGGGGCAGATGACAACATTTGTCGACACGAATATCGTAATTTACTTGTTAGATCCCCAATCAGATCATCACCAGTGGAGTGTCAACGAGTTAAACAAGGCAAAAGCGAATGGTCCCGTTGTGGTTCCCGATATTGCATACTGTGAGCTTTCAATTGCGATGCCTGACAAAGCGGCTACCGATCGAGCTATAGAGTCTTTGGCTTTGGACAGGTTATCGTGCTCCGATGAGTCTTTTTTCCGCGCAGGTCGGGCTTATAAAAAGTACAAAGACGAGAATAGCGGAACAAAAACTAATGTCCTCCCGGATTTTTTGATTGGCGCGCAAGCTGAAACGGCTGAGGCACCCCTGATCACAGCTAACAGCAGGGATTTTGTTGGATACTTCGGCAGATTGAATTTGATCAGCCCGCCCAAAAGCACCTAAATTTGGTCATCCATCACCTCCCGATCTTGGATCACGGTCGAGTCGAATTGGGCAATGTCGGAGTGCGCGCTGGCGCCCCTCACCCGCTCCGCCGGTTCGTCGTGTTCTGCACCATATTGCCGTGATCGCCCTGTTCGCGAATATTGTGTTTTTCGTCGTCGCGGTGGCCCTTGGTGGTGTCTAGGGGGACCCTGGGCGTGCTGCCGGGGCCCTTGTGGCTCTGGTTGTCTTCCGGGACGGGCTGGATGGTCTTTGTCATGCGCGGTCTCCTGCTTGCAGCGGGATAACGCGGGCCGCGGCGCGCGCGTTCCGGTTTGCGCGCTGCCGTTCATCAACATTAAATTTTCTGAATCTTGAGGGACACTTATCCCCGCCTTCAGAACCTCCACTATCCTGCTGGTGTCCTGTCCAATGAGGGGCGCTTCATGAGGCGTTCGGAAGTGGGGCAGAGCGAGAGCTGGCCGGAGGGGCAACCCGAAGGTCGATGCGGCGCCTGGGGACGTGCCTCGCAAGCATAGCCTCGGGAGGCCCTGGGTTTCCGTCCGGCCCGTAACTGGGTCTGCCACTGTGAGCTGGCTGGACGGGGACAGGCGAGCGGCGCGAAATCGCCGTGCTCAAGGACCCTTTCGGGGGTCTGCCAGGTCCCCGGAAGAACGGACCAGGGTCTTAAGACGCCGCGACGGAGCGCCGAAAGGCGATGCCGTGTGCCTCTGTCTCCCGGCGATCCGGGAGATAAGCCGCGGCTGTTACCAAGGTGCGCCTTTCGGCGTCCCGTCTCCCCTTAAAAAGGGGAGAAAAACTAAAAGTCCAACTCGCGCGGCGGCGCGAGAACGTGAAGTCGTGGCTGTTTGAAATGTGAATCGATAATTTATGAAGCGCACGAGCGCGCGCAACCCTCACAGCGGTCATCGCCCGGCTTGACCGGGCGACCCGGTACTCCGGACTGCCTGAGAGTCACACACGGCGGTGATTACTGGGTCCCCGCCTTCGCGGGGGACGACAGCAGCGTCTTAAAGCTTCTCCCCCGCGGGCGCCTGACGCGGAGCTTGCCCTTGCCGGTCCTGCTCGTTGGCGCGGTGACGGCCGTAGGCGCAGCCGGCGATGGCGCCGAGCACGCCGTGATGCCCCGCATAATGCCCGGCGACGCCGCCGACCATGGCGCCTTTCAGGCAGCCCTTGGCGGCGGCAGGGGTGGCGGCGGCGAGCGCTGCGATGGCGAGGAATGCGGCGAGGGTTTTCATGACGGCGGCTCCCGGAAAGGTGTCGCGGAGCATAACGGCGGCAGGTGCTGTTCGGTTCCCACCCTGCGTCATGCGCGGGCTTGACCCGCGCATCCACTTCGCACGATTTAGCCGAAGATGATGGATTGCCGGGTCGAAGCCCGGCAATGACGCGGTTGTGCTCGTGTCCCGGACGCGGTGCAGCGCGCAGCGCTGCTCCGCAGAGCCGGGACCGTACCGGGCGCCGGCGTGTGGTACGGCCCCGGTTCTGCGAAGCAATACTTCGTATTGCATCGCGCCCCGGGGAACGGGACCTAGTCCAGCTTCTTGCCGCCGTCGGTCACCGCGTCGAGAAACGCGCCGACCTCGCGGTTGAGAAACTCCACATCGGCCGGGATTGCGCCGCCAGCGGCGGCGTGGCCGGTGACGGTGCCGGGGCTGATGGTCTTGATGGTGGCGTTGGGGATGTTCTTGCCCATCTCGGTCGGCTCGAATTCCGGATTGAGCAGGTCCTTGGTGCCGGTCAGAATCAGCGTCTTGGCCTTGATCGAGGCCAGCGCCCTGGCGGTGTCGCCGCCAAATCCCGCCGTGGTGCCGACATCGTGCCGGTCATAGGCCCAGGTCTGGTAGATCCAGTCGTTGGCGTCGAAGGCGCCCAGCAGCGCGGTTTCCTGCGCTTCCATCCAGGGCAGCACCTCGGTGCCGTTTTTGAACTGCGCGCTGTACATGTCCGGCGTGCGCGCCGCCAGCAGGGAAAGGATATCGCGCCACAGCCGCACGCCGCGCTCGGGCGGGGATTCGTAATAGCCGTTATTCCACGCCGCATCCGTCATGATCGCCTTGCGCGAGGCTTCCATCACCGCCACGCTCCAGGCCGGCGTCTTCGCCAGCGGCACCATCGCCACCAGCGCATCCATGAAGTCGGGATGGCCAACGCCCCATTGCAGCACCTGCATGCCGCCCATCGACGGGCCGACCACCGCCACCACATGGTCGATGCCGAATTTCTCCTTCAGCAGCCGGACCTGGGATTCCACCATGTCGCGGATGGTGAATTTCGGGAATTGCATGCGCGGCTGCATCCTCGAATTGCTCGGCGAGCTCGACAGCCCGTTGGCGATGGCATCGGTGCAGATGATGAAATATTTGTCGGGGTCGAGCGCCTTGCCGGGGCCGATCATGAAGTCGATGCGGTGATGGTTGCCGGAGATCGCGGTCACCATCAGGATGGCGTTGGATTTCTTGGCATTCAGCGTGCCGTGGGTGACGTAGGAGATGAAGAAGTCCTTGATCGCCTCGCCGCTTTCCAGTTTGAGGTCGCCTTCCAAATAGAGCTGATGCGGCGGCTGCTGCGGCGTGTGCGCCAGAACGGGCCCCGACAGCAGCAGGCCGGCAGCGAGCGCGACGATGCGTTTCATGATCGTTTCCTCCTTGACTGCCGTCATAGGCGGGCTTGACGCGCCTGCGGAGCCGGAGCCCCTTCGGCCGGCGAAGGCCCGGCCATGACGAGTATGCAGCTTGATACGAAGCCGCGCGCCTGCCGGGAAGCCCCACGATTGCCGGTTTGCGAAAAATTGCGGAGGAATAAACCGGTGCATGCGCGGTTTCGGCGCGACCGCCGCATACAGACGGCTGCGGATTTGCTAGTGTTGCGGCGCGCCACATCGTTTCAACCGGGCGCGAAGGGAGAGTCCGTCATGGCCAAGGGTCAGATGCGCAGCAACAAGGAAAAGAAGAAGCCGAAGGCCGACAAGAACCTCAAAAAGGGCGGCGCCGCGCCCTCGCCATTCGCGTCCGGCAAGACGCCGGCGGGCCAGAGCCCGAACAGCCGGAAGAGCTGAAGCCGAGGCGCAAGCGACTCACCGGTTCGTGGCGCGGCACCGTTGTCGCGCGCGGATCTCCACCCGTCGGGGCGTCGCGGGCTGTTTTCATTCGCAGCAATCCCGCCGCGATTCGCCGCAAAGCGCCTTGATTTCAGTTTGCGGACATAATAGTCAACCTGTAGTTGTCCGCTGATTCGGATGAAAAGGTTCGGTCGGCGCTGCCGTGGACCGCAGAGTCGGGACGCAACACCGGCGGAGAGAAAATGGCCGAAAGTCTCAACCGGCAACGCGTGCTGAATTTTCTCGACGCGTTCTATGGCGGCGATATCGAGGGGGCGCTGGAGCGCTGCAGTGACGACGTCGATTTCGTCACCCACGCGCCGATCGATATCCTGCCGCATCTCGGCTACCGCCGCGGCAAGGCTGAGGTCGGCACGATGTGGCGAATCGTCCACGCCCGCTATTCCGACATGCGCCACGAGGTGCCGTTTCTGGTCGCCCAGGAAGATCGGGTGGCGGCGTGCATCCGGGTGTTCTTCCGCAAGCGGACCAACGGCCGCATCGTGCAATTCGACGTTGCCGCTTTCTATACGCTTCGCGACGGCCGCATTGTGAAGATTCATGAGATCCTGGATTCGTTCGACCTCGTTCAGCAGATACTGGAACGTGATATCGCCGCCGAGCTGACGGCCGGCAAGGCCAAAACCGGATAGCCCGGGGACGCGTCAGCGCCGGTATCGCAACCTCCCCGCATCACCGATTGTTGCGGGTGCTGTCGAACCTCGCTGGCAAGTGCGGCGCTTGGCATCGGCGCCAGTCTCGCCTGGGTCAGCGGCGATCTGTAAGCGCTGGAAATCATTGACAAACCGCGCCGGCCCCGATCGCACGCGTGCGTTGCAAAAATATCCGTTGCGTTTTGGCGAAATCCGATTATTTGAAGCTTCAACTAGTTCGGGACTGCAGCATCCAGGCAATGCGTCGCCAATGACGCCGTCCAGACGGTTTGCTGTCCTGCAAATCCCAGTTTCAGGAAAACCATGACAGAGCACAGTCTCTGGCGTTTTTCGCGCGCCCTGCACAGCGCGATCAACCAGCGCCAGCACCGCGACCTCGAGCCGCTGATCGACGACGACGTCGAATGGGCAATCTACGGGCCGATCGACATGTTTCCGTTTCTCGGCAGCCGCCGCGGCAAGGCCGCCGTGCTCGAGGTCTGCCGGCAGATCGCCGACCATGTGCGGGTACACCGCTTCGACCGCGAATCGATCATGCTGGGAGTGGATTCGGCGGCGTCGATGATGCGCTATTCGCTGACCGCGATCGATTCCAACAAGCCGATCAGCCTGCGGCTCGCCCATTTCGCGCAGTTCAAGGCGGGACGGCTTTCGAGCATCCGCGTTCTGATCGACACCTTCGACCTGGTCGAACAAGCGCTGGGCCGTCCGATCAACCTGCCCCGGATCGCATGACGGGTTGGCCCTGCGCAGGCCGGCTCTGTCATCGTCATTGCCGGGCTTGACCCTACAAGATTCACACATCGCGTCATACGCGGGCTTGACCCGCGTATCCATCGGTCTTCACAACAATTTTTCGAAGAAAGATGGATTGCCGGGTCAAGCCCGGCAATGACGAGAGAGATGTGTGAATCCAGTAGGGCTTGACCCGGCAATCCATCTTTTTCGAAGAGACTTTTTACGAAGATTGATGGATACGCGGGTCAAGCCCGCGTGGGCATCGCACCGATCCCCGGCATCACCGGGCACCAGGCCCGCAATTACGCGCTGGACCAGTCGGCGAAGCTGAGCATCGCCGATACCGGCACCAGCTTCATCGCCGGCCAGGCGTTTTCCTCCACCGACGACAAGTGGTTGCGCAAGATCGGCGCCGAGCAGCAGTTGTTCGGCGGCGTCAGCGTCTCCGGCTCGATCGGCGAGACGCCGCAGGGCGCGACGAACAAGAGTATTTCCGCGGGCTTCAAGAAAAGCTGGTAGCTCCCGGTCGTCCCGCTTCCGCGAGGACGACAATAGGTAGGTTAACGCGCAATCCGCTCATGAAAGAACGCGCATTGCCGCAAACCGGCCGCGATGTGGTCAAAATCGGCGGGATGGATGGCGTCGCTTACTTTCGTCGTGCGGGGGACATCCGCGCTCGCTCCAATGCGAAACCAAGGATAGCCGATGAACGCCATGTCGTCTGAAAAATTGCCATCTGAAAAGATCGAGACCTCCATCGAAGATCCGAATCTCGCCGCGGTCTCCGAAGTGGAAGCCGGGATCCGCGACTTCGTGCGCAACGACGTCGCCTATCTGCGGCGGTCGCCGGGGCTGGTCAGCACCGAACCGGCGCTCGACGCCGGCGCCGAGGCCACCGTCAACAACGTCAACTCGTTGATCCAGCGCGTCGCCGGAACCTCGCTGGCCGAAATCGAACACCTGGTGTCCGAATTGGAAAGCCTGCGCGACCTCCTGCATGCCGAGGGACAGCGCGTGCAGCGGGAGATTTCCGGTTATGCCCAGCTCAGCCAGGCTGCGATGAAGTCGACGCGCATGATCGCCGACAATGTCGCGCAATGGAAGCGCACCGCCGACGGCCTTCGCAACGGCTGATCGGTGTCGTCCCCGCGCAGGCGGGGACCCATAGCCGCCGTCGCCGATTTTCTAAATGCTGTTGCAGCGTTCGGAAACAAGCGCGGCTATAACCGGTTGTGGTTATGGGTCCCCGCCTTCGCGCTAGGGCATGCACATATCTCTGTCGTCATTGCCGGGCTTGACCCACGGCTGTCCGGTTGGATTTTTATGGACAGAGTGCATGACGTGGATTCTTCTGTGTTTTGAGCGCTTCGCACACGTTCGGGACACGGAAGGAGATCCACGCCATGCGGCACCAGAATAGCGTATTTCATAGTCTAACGAAGCACATTCCCTGGAGCAGGTTCGATGGGATTGTGGAGAAGTACGGGGCCGACAAACTGGTTCGCAGGTTGACGACAAAGCGGCAGTTCATCGCGCTGCTGTATGGGCAATTCAGCGGCTCGACGAGCCTTCGCGAGATCGTGAGCGGGATGGATAGCCATGAGACGCGGCTTTATCATCTTGGGGCGGCCACGGTGAAGCGCTCGACGCTGTCCGATGCCAATACAATGCGGCCCTGGCAGGTGTTCAGCGAGCTGTTTGGGCAGATGCTGGAACAGGCGCATCCTGGCCTGCGGCGGGCGAGCCGAGACGCGGTCCGGCTGATTGATTCAACGACATTGCGGCTTTCGAGCCTGAGCGCAGACTGGGCAGGGTTCTCGACTGATTTTTCCGGAGCCAAAATTCACGTTGTGTATGACCCGCAGAGCGAGCTGCCAGTTTACTTTGCGGTGACGCCGTCCAAGGTCAACGACATCACATCGGCCAAAGCGATGCCGATCGAGGCCGGCGCCACCTATGTCTACGATCTCGGTTATTACGATTATGGCTGGTGGGCCAAGCTTGACGCTGCCGGTTGCCGCTTCGTGACGCGGCTGAAGAAGAACACTCCCCTGCGCGTGATCCAGCAGAACCGGGTAGACGGCAACAGCAATATATTAAACGACCGTATCGGCCATCTGCCGCAAAGACTTGCGCGCAACCGCAGCAATCCGATGCAAGAGCCGGTTCGAGAGGTGCGGGTGATCAACGACGCCGGCAAGGAACTGCGTATCGTCACCAACGACCTCGACAGCCCCGCCCGGGAGATCGCCGACCTTTACAAGCAGCGCTGGCAGATCGAGTTGTTCTTCCGCTGGATCAAGCAAGTCCTGAGAATCCGGCACTTCGTTGGCATATCCGAGAATGCCGTGCGCATTCAGATCGCAGTTGCCCTCATCGCCTTTCTGATCCTGCGCCTCGCTACAGCCCTACAAAAGGCCGTGCGTAGCCCCCTCGAATTTGCCCGACTCGCTCGCGCAAACCTCATGCACCGCCGCCGCCTCGACCGCTTGCTCGACGCCGAGCCGCCGCTTCAAATAAATCCAAACCAGTTGAGCCTCGAACTATACTGCCAATGAACCGGACAGCCGTGGGCTTGACCCGGCAATCCATCACGCTTCGAAAGACTATTTCGAAGATGGATGGATGCGCGGGTCAAGCCCGCGCATGACGAGATGTGTGCATGCCTTAGCGCCTGCGCGGGGACGACAGACGCGCATATTTTTCCGAATCGATGGTTATCGAAGCGTAACTTATCGGCTCGCAACCGACACGCCATCGAGCCGGTAGGCGCCGTCGGCATGGCCCTTTACGACCATCCCGGCGGTCAGCATCACCGCGAGCGTCACGGTTGCGAAGATAAAGCCCACGAATTTCAGCCCGCTGCGGTCAGCCATCGTCGTCCCCTGTAAGTCACTGCCCTCGGTCAAACTTGAGCAGCATCAGGTTCACAATGCGTTACCGGAAAATTCGTTCCGTGGGCGCAGGCCAGGCCAACGAAATTCCGGTCATTGCGAGAAGCGAAGCGACGAAGCAATCCAGTAACCATGTGCGACCGCTCTGGATTGCTTCGCTTTGCTCGCAATGACGATCGTGGAGATGCGCTTCAGGAACCCGCGTTTCGCCTTGGCACGAACGCCGTCGCCAGCAGCGAGAACGCCGGCTCCCCGCGCTGGTTGGTGCCGGTGTTGCGGGCCTGCACGATGCCCCATTCGGGGCGCTTTTCGGAAGTTCGCTTCGATGCGATTTCGGTGGCGAACGCGATGGTGTCGCCGGCCAGCACCGGCTTGATCCAGCGCAGGTCGCGAAAGCCCGGCGACGGTCCCCACACCGCGACCGCCTCGCCGCGCGCGGCGGCCTCCTCCGCTTGGCGGCGGCCGTCCGCGACCAGCAGTTTCATGCACACCGATCCGACATGCCAGCCCGACGCCGCAAGCCCGCCGAACAGCGAGTTGCGTCCCGCTTCCTCGTCGAGATGAAAACGCTGCGGATCGAACTGCGCGGCGAACGACTTGATTCGCTCGGCGGTGAAGGTGAACGCGCCGAGGTCACGCCGTTGCCCGATCTCGAGGTCTTCGAAAAAACGCATGCTTACTCCGCAGCCACCGCGTCGCGCCGCTTGACGATGATCGGCGAAGTCATTTCGACGAGCACCTGCCCGGCCGCGTTGCGGGCGCTGCATTTAAAGGTAACGATGCCGGTGGCGGGCCGGCTGCGCGAGACCCGCGCTTCCACCACGTCGACATCGAGCATCAGATCGTCGCCGGGCCGGAACGGCGCCAGCCACTTCAGTTCGCTGACGCCGGGCGAGCCGAACGAGTCGGTGTCGCCGATATAGCCGTCGAACATCATCCGCATCACGATCGAACACAGATGCCATCCCGAACCGGAAAGCCCGTTGAGCATCGATCGCTTCGCGGCCTCCTCGTCGAGATGCATCGGCTGCGGATCGAACTCCGCGGCGAATGCGAGCATCTCCTCGCGCGTCACATGGCGCGGCCCGTAAGAGCCGAAACGACCGAGCGGAAAGTCTTCGAAGCAGAGCGTCATTGGGAATTGCCGATGGGCAGGCATGGCGATTGCCGGGAAGGAAGCCCGATTGTGGCCGCAGTTTGCGGCAATCTCAACCCGTCGGGTGCGCATGGGCTGCCTGCGATCTTGCCCGGGGCGCGGTTCGGAGCTAGGCCCTGTGCCGGAAAATGTCGCGCGTGATGAGTAGAATTCGATTCGCCGGGAGAACGACCGATGTTTGAATTTCGGGATCTGTTTCAGTGGGACCGCTTCATCACGCCCACCATCATCAAGACCTTCTACTGGCTGGTCATCGCATTGATGATCCTGTTCGGTATTTCCGGGATTTTTTCCGGGCTGGCGGCAATGGCGATCAGCCCGTTCGGCGGATTCATCGTGGTGCTGTCCTCGATCGCCAGCGTCGTGGTCGGCATCGTGTTCTCGCGCATCGTCGCCGAATTCATCCTGATCGTATTCCGCATCAACGAACACCTCGGCGCGATCCGCGATCAAGGCGGGATGCGCTAGCGTATCCACGTCATTGCGAGCGAAGCGAAGCAATCCAGAGCCGCGAGCGCTGAAGCAAAGGCTGGATTGCTTCGTCGCTTCGCTCCTCGCAATGACGAAGTTTAATTATTAAACCGGAAATGCATGACGTCGCCGTCGGCGACGACATAGTCCTTGCCTTCCAGCCGCAGTTTCCCGGCGTCGCGCGCGCCGGCTTCGCCGCCGAGCGCCACGTAGTCGACATAGGCGATGGTCTCGGCGCGAATGAAGCCTTTTTCGAAATCGGTATGGATCACGCCGGCGGCGGCGGGCGCCCGGGTGCCGCGGGTGATGGTCCAGGCCCGCGCCTCCTTCGGGCCGACGGTGAAATAGGTGATGAGATCGAGCAGCCGGTAGCCGGCGCGGATCAGCCGGTCGAGCCCGGCCTCCTCGAGCCCGAGCGTATCGAGGAACTCGGTGCGCTCCTCGCGTGATAATGTTGCGATCTCAGACTCGATCTTGGCGGAAATGGCGACGGCGACCGCGCCCTCCTTTGCGGCGTGCGCGGCAACGGCCTGCGAAAACGCGTTGCCCGCGGCGGCGGCGCCTTCCTCGACATTGCAGACATAGAGCACCGGTTTCGACGTCAGCAATCCCAGCATGCCGAAGGCGCGTTCCTCTTCCGGCTTGCGTTCGAGAAACCGCGCCGGCCTGCCCTCGCGCAGCAGCACCAGCGCGCGATTGACCAAATCGAGCTGCTCTTTTGCGTCCTTGTCATTGCCTTTGGCTTTCTTGGCGAGATTGTCGACGCGCTTCTCGAGGCTGTCGAGGTCGGCCAGCATCAACTCGGTCTCGATGGTCTCGATATCGGCCAGCGGCGCGATCTTGCCCTCGACATGGGTAATGTCGGAATCCTCAAAGCAGCGCACCACATGCGCCACCGCGTCGACCTCGCGGATGGTAGCAAGGAACTGGTTGCCCAGCCCCTCGCCCTTCGAGGCGCCGCGCACCAGGCCGGCGATGTCGACAAAGGTCAGTTGCGTCGGGATGATCTGCGCCGACTTGCCGATCCCCGCCAGCGTGTCGAGCCGCGGATCGGGCACCGCCACCGCACCGACATTGGGCTCGATGGTGCAGAACGGATAATTCGCCGCCTGCGCCGCCGCCGTCTCGGTCAGCGCGTTGAACAGCGTCGACTTGCCGACATTGGGCAGGCCAACGATACCGCATTTGAATCCCATGATGCTCTTTCGATCATTGGCGCACGCGGCGCCACAAAATTGGTGCGTCATGCGCGGGCTTGACCCGCGTATCCATCCACTTCGCAAGACTTCTTTCGAAGTTGATGGATTGCCGGGTCAAGCCCGGCAATGACGCGGCTTGTTCTAGTTGCCGCCGCTGTCTTCCTTGTCGTCCTTCAGCAAAAATCCTTTTGCCTGCATCGCCAGATGCACCTTGTTCTGGAACGTCGAGTCGAGGTCCGTCGCCAGCAGCGCGGCGTTGTCGGCGATCGCCGCGCGCAGCGCCTCCACCAGCGGCCGCTCCTCCTTGAAGAAATCCGACAACACATAGCTGTGCACCAGTTCCTTGATGCCGGGGTGGCCGATGCCGAGCCGCACCCGGCGATAGTCGTTGCCGATGTACGAAGAGATCGAGCGCAGCCCGTTATGGCCGGCAATGCCGCCGCCGATCTTGACGCGCACTTTCGCGGGCGGCAGTTCGAGTTCGTCCTGGAACACGGTGATTTCAGCGGGAGCGAGCTTGAAGAAGTTCGCGGCTTCCTGCACCGCGCGCCCCGATTCGTTCATGAAGGTCATCGGTTTCAGCAGCACGACGCGTTCGCGATCGAGCGTGCCTTCGGCGGTCTCGCCCTGAAAGCGGCGGCGCCAGGTTGAGAAACCATGGCGCCGCGCGATCTCATCGACGGCCATGAAACCGATATTATGCCGGTGGCCCTGAAACTTCGCACCGGGATTACCGAGGCCAACAAACAGTCGCATGACGCGGCATCCCGCGCTAGCGCGCGATCAGCAAAAGTGAACACCGGTTTTGCGTCCGATCGCGCGCCTTATTAGTTGGCGCATGATCTTTCGCCAAACCGCTCACACTTTGGCGGATCATGCGCTTTACTTCTTCTTGTCGCCGCCGCCTGCGGGCGCCTTGGCGCCGGCCGCCGGCGCCTTGGCGCCACCTGCCGGAGCCGCGCCTGCCGCGGGAGCCGCGGCCGCGGCGCCTGCCGCGGGAGCCGCGCCCGGTGCCGCCGCTGCCGGACCGGCAGCAGCCGCCGCGGCGGCGGCCTTAAGTTCTTCGGCATAGCCGGACGGCGGCACGATGGTGACCAGCGTCACGTCCTCGCGCGACAGCGACTTCACGCCGGCGGGCAGCTTGATGTCACTCAGATGCAGCGAATGGCTGATCTCGAGTCCGCTGACATCGGCCTCGACATATTGCGGAATGTTGTCGACCGAGCATTCCAGATCGATGGTGTGGGTGACGATGTTGACGGTGCCGCCGCGCTTGACGCCGGGGGCGGCTTCAGCGTTCTGGATATGCAGCGGCACGCTGACGCGGATGGTGGCGCCTTCGCCGAGCCGCATGAAATCCACATGCAGCGGGAAATCGCGTACCGGATCGAGATGGAAGTCGCGCGGAATCACGCGGTGCTTCTTGCCTTCGAGATCGATGTCGTAAATCGTGGTGAGGAACCGCCCCGCCAGAATGCGCTGGCGCAGGTCGGCATCGTCGACCGAGATGGTCACGGGGGGCTGGTTGTTGCCATAGATCACTCCGGGCACTCTGCCGGCGCGACGCTCTGCCCGTGCGGCCCCCTTGCCGCCAACGGGTCGCGCGGTCGCCTTCAATTCCTTGACGGTCGCCATTGTCGTTAAGTCCTTGTTTTCATAAAAGTTAAAGGCCGCAATGCGGCCTGTTCTGCCGCCGCAGCAAGCCTCCAGGGGTGCGGGGGCTGCGGACGTGGCGGCGTTCTAGCCGCGTTGGGTCGAAATGACAAGGAAATCGAGGGGTTTTTCTGCGGGTTTGGCGGCTGGATGGCTCTCTCCTCGTCATGGCCGGCCTGACCCTACTGGATTCACCCATTTCGTCATACGCGGGCTTGACCCGCGTATCCATCAATCTTCGCAAGACTCTGTCGAAGACGATGGATTGCCGGATCAGGCCCGGCAATGACGATGAAGATGTGTGAATACCGTAGGGCCTGACCCGGCCGTCCATCCGCTTTGCAAGACTTTTGCGAAGATCGATGGATGCGCGGGCCTTCGCCGCGCCGAAGGGGCTTCGGCCCCGCAGGCGGGTCAAGCCCGCGCATGACCGATAGCGTGCAGCAGCCTTACCCGACCGTTTTCAGGCGCCACTATCCGGCCCACCGGGCACTCCACCGAGCTTCGCTTCCAGCGCCGCGATCCGCGCCTTCAGCGCCTCGTTTTCCTCGCGCGCCAGCCGTGCCATGTCCTTGACCGCCTCGAATTCCTCGCGCTTGACGATGTCGAGGTCGCGCAGGATTTTTTCGGCCTGGTTGCGCACCACGGTGTCGACCTCGCGCTTGACGCCCTGGGCGGCGCCGGCGGCGTCGTTCATCAGGCGGCCGATCTCGTCGAAAAACCGGTTGCTGGTCTGGGTCATGGCGAAACGTCTCCGGCTGCGGGGTAGACCTCACAATGGCGATTCATGCGGCTTTGTTCAAGGCTGGAGCCATGCCATCCGCCGTGTCCTCGGACGCGACGCGGCGCCACATTCAAGGCAATGCGAAGCATCGCCGGTTATGCCGCTTCGCGGAGTTGGGGTCCGTCTTTCAGGCTGCGGTTTGCCCGCAACCGTGATAATCGAGCCCCGCACGCAAAAACAACCGGACAAGAAACGCCATGATCGACCAGCAGATCGAGATCCAGACCAAGGACGGCAAGACCACGACCTTCATCAGCCACCCCGAGCGCGGCGGACCGTTTCCCGTCATCATCTTCTACATGGACGCGCCCGCGATCCGCGAGGAACTGCGCGACATGGCGCGGCGGCTCGCCACCTCCGGCTATTACGTGATGCTGCCGAACATGTATTACCGCAAGGGCGTCATGGAACTCGGACCGTTGCCGGCCAACCCGGAATCGCCTGAGCGCAAGCGGATGTTCGAGCTGATGCATTCGCTCTCCATTCCGCTTGTCATGGACGACACCAGGGCACTGCTGGACTTCGCCGCCACGCAAACGGCCGCAAGCAAGGGCCCGATCGGCACCGTCGGCTATTGCATGAGCGGGCAATACGCCATCAACGCGGCGACGCATTTTCCCGATCGCGTCAAGGCGGCGGCATCGATCTATGGCGTCGCCCTTGCAACCGACAAGCCGGACAGCCCGCATCTGGCCGGAACCAAGACCAAGGCCGAGCTGTATTTCGCCTGCGCCGAGACCGACGTCTACGCGCCGATGGAGACCGTCGAGAAGGTCAAGCAGACGATGCAGGCCGACGGTGCGCATGCCGAGGTCGAGATTTATCCCGGCACCCATCACGGCTTCGCCTTTCCGAAACGTCCGGTCTACAACCGCGACGCCGCCGAACGGCACTGGGAGCGGCTGCTGGCGCTGTATCGCCGCAACCTGTCGGCTTGACGCATGTGGACCGTCATTGCGAGCGAAGCGAAGCAATCCAGGGCCGCGCATGCGGAGGGACTGGATTGCTTCGTCGCTTCACTCCTCGCAATGACGGGGGATAGATGATGCCCTTTCTCGCCATTGCATTTCCGGTATTCGATCCGATCGCCATCGCCATCGGCCCCGTCGCGATCCGCTGGTACGCGCTGGCCTATATCGGCGGCATCGTGCTGGGATGGATCTACGCGCGCGCGCTGATCAGGAACCAGCGGCTGTGGGGCGGGCCGGCGCCGATCACGCTGCTTCAGATGGACGATTTCATCCTGTGGGTGACGATCGGGATCATCCTCGGCGGCCGCACCGGCTATGTGCTGTTCTACAATCTTGCGTTCTTCGTTGCGCATCCCGCCGAGATCTTCGAACTGTGGAAGGGCGGCATGTCGTTTCACGGCGGCTTCCTCGGCTGCGTCGCCGCGGTGATGCTGTTCTGCTGGAAGAACAATCTTTCCATCCTGTCGCTGGGCGACATCACCACGGCGGTGGGGCCGATCGGGCTGTTTCTCGGGCGCCTCGCCAACTTCATCAACAGCGAGCTGTGGGGCCGGCCGGCGGACGCAAGCGTGCCCTGGGCGATGGTGTTTCCCAATGGCGGGCCGTTGCCGCGCCATCCGAGCCAGCTCTATGAGGCGGGGCTCGAAGGCGTCGTGCTGTTCGCCATTCTCGCGCTGATGATCCGCGCCGGGGCCTTGAAACGGCCCGGCCTGATCCTCGGCAGCTTCATTGCGATCTACGGACTGGCGCGGATCGTCGGCGAATTCTTCCGCGAGCCCGACCCGCAGCTCGGGTTTCTGTGGGGCGGGCTGACCATGGGAATGCTGCTGTCGGTGCCGATGATCGTTGCGGGAATCATCCTCATCGTGCTGGCATGGCGCGGTGGACCGCGAACGCGGCAGACGAGCCAGGCTACGCCGTGACCGAAACCTCGCCGCTCCAGGCCGAACTGAAGAAGCTGATCGCCTCGTCGGGACCGATGCCGGTCTGGCGTTACATGAAGCTGTGCCTGACCCATCCGGCGCACGGCTATTACGTCTCGCGCGACCCGCTCGGGCGCGAGGGCGATTTCACCACCGCGCCCGAGGTCAGCCAGATGTTCGGCGAGCTGCTGGGACTGTGGGCGGCGTCGGTGTGGCGGGCGATGGGTTCGCCGCCGGCGCTGCGGCTGATCGAACTCGGCCCCGGCCGCGGCACCATGATGGCGGACGCGCTGCGCGCGCTGCGCGTGCTGCCGCCGCTATACCAGGCGCTGAGCATCCACCTCGTCGAAATCAATCCGGTGCTGCGCGAGAAGCAGCGGGCGACGCTGTCCGGCGTGCGCAACATCGCCTGGCACGACCACCTCGACGAGGTGCCGCCCGGCCCGTCCGTCATTCTCGCCAACGAATATTTCGACGTGCTGCCGGTGCACCAGATGGTGAAGCGTGAGGGCGGATGGCACGAGCGCACCGTGGAAATCGGCGCCGACGGACAACTCGCATTCGGCGCGTCGGAGCAGCCGATGCCGCGCTTCGAGGTGCTGGTGCCGCCGCTGGTGCGCGCAGCCCCCCTCGGCGCAGTGTTCGAGTGGCGCCCCGACGCCGAGACGATGAAGATCGCGGCCCGGGTGCGCGACGATGGTGGCGCGGCGCTGATCATCGACTACGGCCATCTGCGCAGCGACGCCGGCGATACCTTTCAGGCCATCGCCCGCCACAGTTTCACCGATCCCCTGAAAAATCCCGGACAGGCCAACGTCACCGCCCATGTCGACTTCCAGGCGCTGGCACGCGCCGCCGAGGATCTCGGCGCCCGGGTGCACGGCCCGGTGCCGCAGGGCGAATTCCTTAAACGCCTCGGTATCGAGCAGCGCGCCGCGACGCTGATGGCCAAGACCACGCCGGAGGTTTCCGCGGATATTTCCGGCGCGCTGAAGCGCCTGACCGAGGGCGGCCGCGGCGGCATGGGATCGATGTTCAAGGTAATTGCGATTTCCGATCCCGCGCTCGCCGCGCTGGCCGGATTTGGCGAGGACAGCGGAGACCGGACCTCGTGACGCTCGCATCATCCCTGCTCTCGGCCGTCCCGGGCCTGCGTCATGCCTTCTTCACCCGCGAGGGCGGCGTATCGGACGGCATCTATCAAAGCCTCAATGGCGGCATGGGATCGCAGGACGACGCCTCGCATGTCGCGGAAAACCGCCGCCGCATGGCGGCGCAACTGGGTGTCGAGCCCGCACGCTTTCTCACCGCATTCCAGATCCATTCGCCGGACGTCGCGGTCGCGACCGGGCCGTGGGACACCGCGTCGCGCCCGCGCGCCGATGCCATCGTGAACTCGGTCCGATGGTCTCGCGATCGGCGTCACCACGGCGGATTGCGGCCCGATCCTGTTCGTCGATCCCCGCGCGCGGGTGATCGGCGCCGCCCATGCCGGATGGAAGGGCGCGCTCACCGGCGTTCTGGAATCGACCATCGCCGCGATGGAACGGCTCGGTGCCGAGCGCACCGGCATCGTCGCCGCGATCGGACCGCTGATCCGCCAGCACAGTTATGAAGTCGGCGCCGAATTCGTCGAACGGTTCGCGTCGGCCGATGCCGGCAATGCGCGGTTCTTCATTGCTTCCGCGCGCGAACGACATGCGATGTTCGATCTTGCCGGCTTCATTCGGATGCGGCTGGAAAACGCCGGGGTGCTGATGATCGACGACGTTGGAATAGACACTTATTCCGACCCGCGCTTCTACAGCTACCGCCGTTCGGTGCATCGCGGCGAGCCGGACTACGGCCGCCACGTGCATGCGATCGTGCTGGAGGGGGAGTAATACGCCGCTGTCGTGGGTTCCCGCCTGCGCGCTAAGGCATGCACATCTCGTCATGCGTGGGCTTGACCCGCGCATCCATCCATCTTCGAAAGAGTCGTTCGAAGCGTGATGGATTGCCGGGTCAAGCCCTACTGGATTCACACATTTCGTCATACGCGGGCTTGACCCGCGTATCCATCAATCTTCGCAAGACTCTGTCGAAGACGATGGATTGCCGGGTCAAGCCCGGCAATGACGATGAAGATGTGTGAATACCGTAGGGTCAAGCCCGGCAATGACGACGGAGATATGTGCATGCCCTAGCGCCTGCGCGGGGACGACAGCGGTGAGGTTTGCACGCCCCTGTGTCCCCCGCGCCACAGACGTTAATCCATTTTAACGGTATCTCTCGATCCCAACAGGGACGTCAAAAACGAATGCCGATTTCCGACCGCACCGCGGGCTCCGCCGCGCCGCGCGCTTTGCGCGCCATGGTGCTGCTGGCTGTACTGTGCGGACTTGGCGGCGCGCTCGGCGGATGCGCCAGTGGAGGTGCTGCAGCCAATGCGTTCGCGTCGGCCGGCGCCGGCGCCACCGTCACATTCGAATCGATCGACGGCCCGCCGCCGCAGGTGTTCGACCGCATGGTCAACCTGCTCGACAGCGAATCCAGGCTGCGCAATGTCGCGATCGTCTCGCGCGAGGGATCGGCGGCGTACCGCATCCGAAGCTATCTCGCGGCGCAGGTCAGCCGCGGCCGCACCACCATTGCCTGGGTATGGGATGTCTACGACCGCGACCAGCAGCGGGCGCTGCGCCTGTCCGGCGAGGAGCCCGCCGGCAAGGCCGGGCGCGACGCCTGGGCCGCCGCCGACGACGTGGTGCTGCGGCGGATCGCGCAGGCCGGACTGACCGGGCTGAGCGGCATGATCAACGGTACTGCTCCGGATACGCCGGTTGTTCCGGCGGCGCCGCGCGGCCAGGGCCCCGCCATCGCCAGCACGGACGATCGGCCGGGTTCGGATACGTTCGGCGTCGGCGCATTGAGCTACAGCGCCCGTTAACGCGCCGAATTCGCATTCCGGGGGCGCCGATTTTGCGCAGAAAAACCGGAGCTAGTAGGGTTGCCGGTCTCGCCCCTGCTTGATATCACCTCGCAGGTCAAAAACGCGCCAGTTTCTAAAGGTCTGATATGCTGAACGTTGTATCCACCAAGGCTCGGGGGGAGGCGTCGATGTCGGCCAAGAACGGCGCGATCAAGCTGGTCGCCGGCAATTCCAATCCGGTACTGGCGAAGGCGATCGCGGACGCGCTCGGATTGTCGCTCACCAAATCCAGCGTCCGGCGTTTCGCCGACATGGAAATATTCGTCGAGATCCAGGAGAACGTCCGCGGCTCGGACGTTTTCATCATTCAATCGACGTCGTTTCCGACCAACGACCATTTGATGGAGCTGCTGATCGTCACCGATGCGCTGCGGCGCTCCTCGGCAAAGCGCATCACGGCGGTGATCCCCTATTTCGGCTACGCGCGGCAGGACCGCCGTGCCTCCGGCCGCACTCCGATCTCGGCCAAGCTGGTCGCGAACCTGATCACCAATGCCGGCGTCGACCGGGTGATGACGCTCGACCTGCACGCCGGCCAGATCCAGGGCTTCTTCGATATCCCGACCGACAACCTTTACGCCTCGCCGGTCATGGTGCGCGACATCAAGAGCCGCTTCGATCTCGCCAAAATCATGGTGGTGTCGCCCGACGTCGGCGGCGTGGCGCGCGCGCGCGGCCTCGCCAAGCGCATCAACGCGCCGCTGGCGATCGTCGACAAGCGCCGCGAACGCGCCGGCGAATCCGAGGTGATGAACGTGATCGGCGACGTCGCCGGCTACACCTGCATCCTGATCGACGACATCGTCGATTCCGGCGGCACGCTGGTGAACGCCGGCGATGCGCTGCTCGCCAGCGGCGCCAAGGAAGTCTACGCCTACATCACCCATGGCGTGCTGTCCGGCGGCGCCGCCGCGCGCATCGCCGGCTCCAAGCTGAAGGAGCTGGTCATCACCAATTCGATCCAGCCCACCGAGGCGGTCCGCGTCGCAACCAACATCCGCACGCTGTCGATCGCCACCCTGATCGCCGAAGCGATTGGCCGCACCGCGGCGGAAGAGTCGGTGTCGAGCTTGTTCGACTGATCCCATTGTCCTCTCCGCGCAGGCGGGGACCCATACACTCCGCGTTCGTTGAAGCACCACGTTGCACTGCCGGTGCGCAACCACAAACATCGGTGGTTATGGGTCCCCGCCTGCGCGGGGACGACTTGTTTGAAGGGTGGCCGTCCGTCATTGCGAGCGAAGCGAAGCAATCCAGAGCGCTGAGGCAACCTGGATTGCTCCGTCGCTGCGCTCCTCGCAATGACAGATCAAACGATCCCCGCCGCGACCTGGCCGCGCAGGCGTTCCAGGCTGAGCAGGGTGTTGGCGCAGGCTTCCGCGATCTCGACGCCCTTCACCACGAAATGCTTGCGGAAGAAATCGAGATGCACCGCGCTTTCATGGAACTGCTGCGGCGTCAGCACCGCGGAAAACACGGGCACCTCGGTGCGCAACTGCACATCCATCAGCGCCTTGATCACGGTGTCGGCGACGAATTCGTGGCGGTAGATGCCGCCATCGACCACGAGACCGGCCGCGACGATCGCGGTGTAGCGCCGGGTTTTTGCGAGGATCTGCGCATGCAGCGGAATCTCGAACGAGCCCGGCACCTCGAACAGATCGACCTGCGCGAGCGCAATGCCGCGCGCCTCGATCGCGTCGAGGAATGCAATGCGGCATTCCTCGACCACCTCGCGATGCCAGGACGCCTGCACGAACGCAATGCGCTGCGGTCTGGCGAACCGCCCATATCCCGCCGCGGGCGGCGGACGGTCGACAGGCCCCGGGGTTTCGACTTGGGAAGCGTCTTTTACGTGGGAAGATTCTTGCAACATCTAATTCATGGCTTTCCTCTTTCAGGACCAGAATCAGGGCATACGGAACGACACGCCGCGCAAGGATGCGGCGTTCGCGACCGTTCTCTTTCATCCGGACTTTAACCGTCGGCTTCGGAATCGCACCGAATCTGCTGACCCTTCCTCGAAGAGGAAGGCGCTCGCGGGCTTGGGCTTCTGAACCCTTACCGCCGGTGGGGACTTTCACCCCGCCCTGAGAACATCGGCCGCCCGATATGAGCAGCCTGAGCGGAATTATGCCGAATTGGCGCGGCGCCAGCAAGCGGCAATGCAACCAGAAACCGCATGTCCGCCATGAGTGCGGAGCGTGTCTTGCAACGACCCCTGCACTCGAAGTTGACGAGCGGGCAAGGCCGTTCGCTTGCCGCGCTCCGATTCGGTCGATGCGACGCGCCGCGCGCGGCCATGATTCCGTTTTGTTCCAATGGTTAACGGCGGCAACGCTCCACACAGCGCGATCAACTGTGGACGGCGCGCGCTTTGTCTGTGGATGAACTCGTGGTGCCGTTGCGCGGATTCCGCAAATCACATCACTTGAGCCACGCAAGCTCTGGCGCTGCCGGAATTGCACTCCGCAGCGACGCGTCAGGTCAGCGCGTGTCGGCTAGCTCGCGTGCGTATCAACACATCAAAAGGCAAGGTCGAGACGGCATGTCCCTGCTCGAAGGCATCATCGATTCCCCGAACAATCCGCTTGCGGTGGTCGAGGACATCGCCACCAGCAACAACTGGGCGTTCGAACGCTCCGGCGAGGACGAAGTCACCATCGTCTCCAAAGGCGACTGGACCGACTACCAGTTGTCGTTCACATGGATGACCGAGATCGAGGCGCTGCATCTGGCCTGCGCCTTCGACATGAAGATTCCGGCGCCGCGCCGCGCCGAAGTGCAGCGCCTGATCGCGGCGATCAACGAGCAATTATGGGTCGGGCATTTCGATATCTGGACCCACACCGGCATGATCATGTACCGTCAGGCGCTGGTGCTGCCCGGCGGCATCGCGGCGACATCCGCGCAATGCGAGACCATGCTGGTCAGCGCCGTCCACGCCTGCGAGCGCTATTACCCGGCGCTCCAGTTCGTGGTCTGGGCCGGCAAATCCGCCGCCGAGGCGATGAGCGCGGCGATGTTCGACACCGACGGCGAGGCGTAGGGTTTTAGCGACGCGCACCGCAACACACTCCACCGTCGTCCCCGCGCAGGCGGGACCCATACACGCCCTCGCTAAGGTTGTCGCAAGGCGGTTGTGGCCTGTTTCGCGTTTCACTACAAATATCGGTGGTTATGGGTCCCCGCCTTCGCGGGGACGACATGGGTGTTTTCTGATGTCGTCACCGGCAAGCGCGCTCGCTGATCTGCAAGGCACCATCGTGCTCGCCGGCGCGGGCAAGATGGGCGGCGCGATGCTGTCGGGATGGCTGGCGCAGGGACTCGATGCATCCCGCGTCGCGGTGATCGAGCCAAATCCTTCCGATGACATTCGAACACTGGCCACTGCAGGCGTTCGTCTCAATCCAGCAGGCATCGGCACAGCCGCGACGCTGGTGATCGCGCTTAAACCGCAGATGTTTCGCGAAACCGGTCCGGTGTTGAAGCCGTTCGTGGGATCGTCGACGCTGGTGGTCTCGATCATGGCGGGGGCGACCATCGCGGCGATCCGCGAGGTCTGCCGCGGCGCGGTGGTGCGCGCGATGCCGAACACGCCGGCCGCGATCGGCCGCGGCATCACCGTCGCGGTGGCCAACACGACCGTCAGCGCGGCGCAGCGCACGGTCGCCGACGCGCTGCTGCGCGCTGCCGGTTCGGTCGAATGGATCGATGACGAGACGCTGATGGACGCGGTGACCGCGGTGTCCGGCTCGGGTCCGGCCTATGTGTTCCTGCTCGCCGAACAACTGGCGCGCGCCGGCGTCGAAGCCGGTCTGCCGCCCGGGCTTGCAACAAGGCTGGCGCGGGAAACCGTCGCCGGCGCCGGCGAATTGCTGCACCGGTCCGACCTCGATCCCGCGACGCTGCGCCAGAACGTCACCTCGCCCGGCGGCACCACCGCGGCGGCGCTGGCCGTGCTGATGGGTGCCGACGGCATGCAATCACTGCTGACCCACGCGGTCGCGGCCGCGACGCAGCGCTCGAGGGAGCTGGCGAAGTAACTCCGCCGTCGTCCTCGCGAAGGCGGGGACCCATACCCTCCGTCGGCAATGACGCGTAAGGTATCAGCAGCTGCCAAATAATAACCGTCGATGGTCATGGGTCCCCGCCTGCGCGGGGACGACGGCGGTGTTGGGGCGACGACGTCGCTACACCGGCACCCGTACACTCGCCCGCAGGCCGCCGAGCGGGCTGTCGCCGAGCGTGATGTCGCCGCCGTGCGAGCGGGCGATATCGCGGGCGATGGCGAGGCCGAGGCCGGTGCCGCCCTCGTCCTGGTTGCGGGCGTCGTCGAGCCGCAGGAACGGCTTGAACACCTCCTCGCGCATGTCCTGCGGAATGCCCGGCCCGTCGTCGTCGACGGTCACTGTGAAATAGCGATGGTCGCGGTGGCCGGTAATCGAGATTACGTCGGCATGGCGCGCGGCGTTCGACACCAGATTGGCGAGGCAGCGCTTGAACGATGCCGGCTTCACGGTCACCACCGGCAGCCCGTGAAACACCACGGTTGCGGCGTGGCCGTGGCGTTCGGCGTCGCTGCGCAGTTCTTCCAGCGCCACCTCCATGTCGGTCGGTTGCGCCTGTTCGCCGCTGTCGCCGCGCGCGAAGGCGAGGTAGTCCTCCAGCATGCCCGACATCTCGTCGACATCCCGGCGCATGCCGTCGACTTCGGGACTGTCGCCGATCAGTGCGAGCTCGAGCTTAAAGCGGGTCAGGATGGTGCGCAGGTCGTGCGACACGCCGGCCAGCATCGCTGTGCGCTGCTCGATGGAGCGCTCGATGCGCGATTTCATCTCCAGGAAAGACGCCGCCGCGCGCCGCACCTCGCGGGCGCCGCGGGGCCGGAAATCCGGCACCTCGCGGCCCTTGCCGAAACTCTCCGCGGCGTCCGCGAGCCGCAGGATCGGCTTGATCTGATTGCGCAGGAACAGCACCGCGACGATCAGCAGGATCGACGAGGTGCCCAGCATCCAGAAGATGAAAATCTCCGAATTCGATGCATAGGCGGCGCTGCGCTGCGCGAAAATCCGCATCACCGCGTCGTCGAGCTGGATCCGGATTTCCACCAGATTGGAGCGGCCGACGGTATCGATCCAGAACGGACGGCCGATCTGGCGGCCGAGCTGCACCGACAGCGTCTGGTCGAGCAGCGAGAAAAACGGCTTCGGCCCCGGCGGCGGCATGTCGCCGACGGGCAGGAAATCGACCACCAGCCCAAGCCGAAGCTGCGCGATCCTGCGCAGCTGCGCGCGGTCTTTATCCTGCGGATAGCTCTTGTAGACGTCGATCAGCGCGGCGACGTCCTGCACCACCGCCGCCGACAGCCGCCGCGTCACCGTGTTCCAATGCCGCTCCATGAACACGAAGGCGACCACCGACTGCAGGATCACCATCGGCACGATCATGATCAGCAGCGCACGGGCGTAAAGCCCGGTCGGCATCCAGCTCTTGAATGCGTTGCCGATCCGGCCATTGACCGCGGAGACGCGGCCGGCGGCGGTGCGGATCAGCGTCAGGCCGGTGTCCAGCGTGCTCATGCGGCCGGTCTCATGATGCAAATCTCATACTTGCCATCTCACGGCGATGCCACCAGCCGGTAGCCGATGCCGCGCACCGCCTGCAGGAACAGCGGATTGCCGGGGTCACGCTCGATCTTGCGCCGCAGCCGGTTGATCTGCACGTCGACCGCGCGCTCGTTGACGGTGCCGCCGGTCAGCGCGTTGCGCGGCACGGTCTCGCCGCGCGCCAGCGCGAGGATGCGCAGCATCTCGCGCTCGCGATCGGTGAGATGAATGGTCTCCTCGCCGCGGCGCAGTTCGCCGCGGTCCAGGTGATAGACATAGGGCCCGAACGCGGTCTGCTCCAGCGTCTCGACCGGCGGAGGCGCTGCGCGCTTGAGGATATTGCCGATCCGCAGCACCAGTTCGCGCGGCTCGAACGGTTTTGCGACATAATCGTCGGCGCCGATCTGCAAGCCCTCGATGCGGCTTTCGGCCTCATGTCGCGCGGTCAGCATGATGATCGGCACCGAGGAGGTGGCGCGGATGAAGCGGGCGAGATCGAATCCGGTTTCTCCCGGCATCATCACGTCGAGAATCAGCAGATCGAAATGCAGGCCGAGCAGTTTGGCGCGGGCGTCTTTCGCGCTCAGCGCGGTGGTCACGCGATAACCTTCGCCGCAGAGAAAGCGCGACAGCAGGTCACGAATGCGGCGATCGTCATCGACCAGCATCAGATGCGGGGCGTCGTCGGCCGGCTCCGGCGGGGTTCGTGCGACTGTCGCTGACTGCGCCACGCTCATTCCTTCGCGGTTGAATTCTCGGTTGCGAATATCGCTTCCAGCACCTTGTCGGGATCGTTGCGATCGATCATCCCGCGCAGGAATTTCCGGACCGTGTCCGCGCCGGCGGGATCGAGCCCGTCGATCGCGCGGGTGATGCGATCGGTCTGCAGGCCGGCAAGCTTGCCCACCAGCGCCTCGCCCTTCGCGGTGGCGAAAAGAAGGCGTTCGCGGCGGTCCCTGGCCCCGGCCTTCTGCACGATATAGCCTTCGTCGAGCAGTTGCTTGAGAACCCGGCCCAGCGACTGTTTTGTGATGCGCAGCACGTCGAGCAGGTCGGCCACTTTCAGTCCGGGATAGCGATGGACGAAATGGAGGACGCGGTGATGCGCCCGGCCAAACCCGAATTCCTCCAGCACATGGTCAGCATCGCCGACGAAATCCCGGTAGGCGAAGAACAACAGCTCGATGATGTCCCAGCACAGTGGCGCCGCGGGCGGACGGCCGACCTCCGCGCGTTGCTTTGCTGTCGGCGCTGAAAAATTTACGTCAACCATATTGACATATATTGGGTTCAATATTACAAAAAACAGCACTTCGACGAAATATTAGAACTTCGCCGTTCTGTGGACCCCGAAAGGTCCGATTTGAGAACCATACTGGACTTCCGCGTTCCGCCCAAGCCTGTCCCTCGAAACGATCGGGGATGGAGGCGGGTTTTGCCGGCGGTCCGGACTTGACGTAAAACCAGCCCGTGCCGTGGTAAAGCTGCGGCCCGCGCAATCCGGGAGAAAGTCCATGGGAGTTCCGGTCGCCAAGATCGACGACGCGATGTGGCCTAGTTTCGAAATTAAGCCGGCGCCGAATCCGACATCTGACAGAGAGCGCGGAGCAAGGCTTGTGGACCCGGGCTTCGGCCGGGTTTTCACCGATCACATGTCTATCGTCCGCTACAATCAGGCCAAGGGCTGGCATGGCGCACGCGTCGAATCCCGCGCGAATTTCCCGCTCGACCCGGCCGCCGCCGTCCTGCATTACGCGCAGGAGATTTTTGAAGGCCTCAAGGCCTACCAACGCGACGATGGCGGCGTGAACCTGTTTCGCCCCGACGCCAATGCCCGGCGCTTCTCGAATTCGGCCGAGCGCATGGCCATGATGCCGCTGCCGGAACCCATGTTCATCGAAGCGGTAGAGCAACTCGTGCGCATCGACCGCGCCTGGATACCGGGCGGCGAAGGCAGCCTCTATTTGCGGCCCTTCATGATCGCGAACGAGGTCTTTTTGGGCGTGAAGCCTTCCGCGGAATACATCTTCGCCGTCATTGCCTCGCCGGTGGGCTCCTATTTCAAGGGCGGGCCCGCGCCGGTGTCGATCTGGGTTTCGGAGAACTACACGCGCGCCGCGATTGGCGGCACCGGCGCCGTCAAATGCGGCGGCAACTATGCCGCCAGCCTGCGCGCGCAGGCCGAGGCCATCGATCACGGCTGCGATCAGGTCGTGTTCCTCGATGCGGTCGAACGCCGTTATATCGAGGAACTCGGCGGCATGAACATCTTCTTCGTGTTCGACGATGGTTCGCTGCTGACCCCGCCGTTGGGCACGATCCTGCCCGGCATCACCCGCGATTCGATCATTGCGCTTGCAAGGGATACCGGCACGCGCGTGCGCGAGGAGACCTATTCGATCGACCAGTGGCGGGCCAACGCCGCCAGCGGAAAACTCAAAGAGGCTTTCGCCTGCGGCACGGCGGCGGTCATCTCGCCGATCGGCAAGGTGTGTTCGGCGACCGGGGATTTTCTGATCGGTAACGGCGCGGGCGGCCCTGTCGCGACCGGGCTGCGCAAGCAACTGGTCGACATCCAGTACGGCCGCGCCGCCGACCCGCACAACTGGATCAGAAAGGTGTTTTGAGCGGCGGCGACATAAAGATTGTCGTCCCCGCGAAGAAGGCGGGGACCCATAACCGCCGACGCATCGGTTTCGCAGAGCTGCGGCAATCATCTGATTCAAGCGCTAACACGGTGGCTATGGGTCCCCGCCTTCGCGGGGACGACGGATTAGATCCGCAGCCCCGATCCAGAACACCTCGCCGTCGGATTCTTCGGTGTCGAGCCAAAGCAGCGGCAGGTGCGGAAAGGCGGCTTCGAGCGGTTCGCGGCCACGGCCGATCTCGCACAACAGGCCGCCTCGGGCGGTGAGGTGCCGGCCGGCCTCGTTCAATATCCGCCGCACGATATCGAGCCCATCAGCACCGCCGTCGAACGCCATCCTCGGTTCGGCGCGGCATTCGCGTGGCAGGCCCGCCATGCCTTCCGCATCGACATAGGGCGGATTGGTGACGATCAGATCGTATCTGCTGCCGCCGAGCGGCGCGAACAGATCGCCATGGTGAAGCGTGAGACGATCCGCAAGGCCGTAATCGGCGACATTGCGCGCGGCAACCTCTAGCGCATCCTTCGACAAATCCACCGCATCGATCCGCGCATCCGGAAAACGCTGGCCTGCCAGGATCGCAAGACAGCCCGCCCCGGTGCAGAGGTCGAGCACGTTCATCACCGCCGCCGGATCGTCGATCAGCGAGCCATCCTCACCACTGAAGTTCTGTTCCAGCAATTCGCCGATGAACGAGCGCGGCACGATCGCGCGCTCGTCGATGTAAAACGGGAATCCGCGCATGTAGATCTTGTTGACCAGATAGGCGGCCGGCTTGCGCGTCGCGACGCGGCGCTCGATCAGGTCGAGAATCGTTTCGGCTTCGCGCGCGGTCACCCGCGCGGTCGCGAACATCTCGAAGCGGTCGGGATGCAGATGCAGCGCTTCGCAGACCAGGAACGCCGCTTCCGCGACAGGGTCGGTAGTGCCGTGCGCGAACGCCAGTTTCGCGGCGATGAAGCGGCTCACCGCGTAACGGACGAAATCGAGCAGCGTCAGCAATTCGCCGCGCGCCGCCGCGGAGGATTTTTTCGCGGCAGGACGACGCCGGACCGGCGCTTTGGCGCGCCTCGCCATCAGGACCTAGTCCAGCGGCCGGCGGCGAGGTCGTCGTGCTCGCGGGCCTCGACCCAGTTCGTCCCCGTTGCGCTTTCCTCGCGCTTCCAGAACGGCGCGTGCGCTTTCAGATAATCCATCAGGAATTCCGCCGCCTGAAACGCCGCCTGCCGGTGCGCCGACGATGTCACCACCAGCACGATGTTTTCGCCAGGCTCAATGCGACCGACCCGGTGGACGATGGTCAGGCCGGTAAGCGGCCAGCGCGACGTCGCCTGCTCGGCATGCCGGGCAATTTCCGCCTCCGCCATGCCGGGATAATGTTCGAGCGTCAGCGCGGCTATCCTGTCGTCGCCTTCGCTGCCGCGGCAGAGTCCGCTGAACGTCACCACCGCGCCGATATCGGTACGGCCTTTCGTCAGCGCGGCGATCTCCTGCGCGATATCGAAGTCGGCCTGCTGGATGCGGATGGTGACGGGGATCGTCATAACGGCCTAGCCGCCAGTCATCGGCGGAAAGAATGCGATCTCGCGCGCACCGGCGATCATGGTATCCGGTCGGACATGGGTGTGATCGATGGCTGCGCGGATCACCCGCGGCGTCTCGAAGGCGTGCGCATAGGGTTCGCCGCGCCTGGCCAGCCATCCCATCAGGTCGCCGACGGTAAGCACGTCGGCCGGCGGCTCGACGGTTTCCTCGGCCTTGCCGACGCGTTCCCGAACCCAGGCGAAGTACTTCAGCTTCATCCTTCATCCTCCTCGATGAGGTGATGGATGCCGGCGCGGAAATAATCCCAGCCGGTGTAGATGGTGACGATCGCCGAAATCCACAGCAGCAGCAGGCCGATCTGGGTGGTGAATGGAATCACCATGTCGCCGGCCTCGCCGGCGAGCAGAAAACCGATCGCGACCAGCTGCACCGTGGTCTTCCATTTCGCGAGCTTGGTGACCGGCACGCTGACGCGCAGCGCCGCGAGATATTCGCGCAGGCCCGACACCAGGATTTCGCGGCACAGGATCACGATGGCGGCCCACAACGTCCAGCCGTGAATGATGCCGTCGGCCGCCAGCATCAGCAGGCAGGATGCGACCAGGAGCTTGTCGGCGATTGGATCGAGCATGCTGCCGAACGCGGAGTGCTGGTGCCAGATCCGCGCATAATAGCCATCGAGAAAATCCGTGATGCCGGCGGCGATGAAGACCGCCAGCGCCACCCAGCGCAGCCACAGCGGCCCGTCCATGATGGCCTGCGCATAGATGCAGCCGACCACCACCGGGATCGCGGCGATCCTGGCGTAGGTGAGCATGTTCGGCAACGACAGCGAGTGCCGCGCCGTCCGGGTAGTGACAATGTTCATCCGCCTTACCAATACCGCCGAAGCGCCGAGGTCAACCGTGCGCCGCGACGATCCGGTGGGGGACGCTGCAATATGACGCAGAATTCATCGCTATCCCGGCTGCGCATGGAAAAACTCGAAAATCTTGCGCGCGCTTTCGGCGCTGACGCCCGGAACCTTGCCGAGATCGGCGACCGACGCCCGCTCGATTTCCTTCAACGTTCCGAAGTGATGCAGCAGGGCACGTTTGCGTGACGGCCCGATACCGGGAATTTCCTGCAAGCCCGCCTCGCGAATATTCTTCTTGCGCAGCTTGCGGTGCGAGCCGATCACGAAGCGATGCGCCTCGTCGCGCAGCCGCTGGATGAAATACAGCACCGGATCGCGCGGCTCTAGTTTGAGCGGCTCGCGGTCCGGCATGAACAGGGTCTCGCGCCCGGCGTCGCGGTCCGGCCCCTTGGCGACCGCCATCAGCGACACCTGGGTCAGCCCGAGGCCTTCGAAAATTTCGCGAACCGCGTTGAGCTGGCCGCGTCCGCCGTCGATGATCACGAGATCGGGCCAGCGCGGAAACGAATCGTCGTCCGCACTGACCCCGGCCGCGTCGCCGTCGGCCGGCGGCGTCAGCAGCCGCTTGAAGCGGCGCTGCAGCACCTCGCGCATCATGGCATAATCGTCGCCGGGGGTCAGGCCTTCCGACCTGATGTTGAACTTGCGGTATTGATTCTTGATGAAGCCATCCGGCCCCGCAACGACCATGGCGCCGACGGCGTTGGTGCCCTGGATGTGGCTGTTGTCGTAGATCTCGATCCGCTTCGGCGGCTGCGGAAGGCCGAGTGTCGTGACCAGGCCTTGCAGCAGCCTTGTCTGCGTCGCGGTGTCGGCGAGCTTGCGGCCCAGCGCCTCGCGCGCATTGGTCAGCGCGTGTGCGATCATTTCCTTTTTCTCGCCACGCTGCGGCGTATTCACCTCGACCTTGAAGCCGGCCTTGATCGAGAGCGCGCTGGCCAGCAATTCGCACTCCTCGATCTGGTGCGACAGCAGTATGAGTTTCGGCGGCGGCTTGTCGTCGTAGAATTGCGCGAGGAACGATGCCAGCACCTCCTCCGGCGTGAACGATTTTTCCGCGCGCGGGAAGTACGCCCGGTTGCCCCAGTTCTGCCCGGTGCGGAAGAAGAACACCTCGACGCAGGAATAGCCGCCCTCCTGGTGGATGGCGAACACATCGGCCTCCTCCACGGTGCGTGGATTGATGCCCTGCTGCGATTGGATCGCCGACAGCGCCGCGAGGCGGTCGCGGTAAAGCGCCGCGGTTTCGAATTCGAGATCGACGGAGGCTTTTTCCATTTCGCCGGCAAGCTGCTGTTTGACCAGCCGGCTGCGGCCGGAGAGAAACTCGGTCGCTTCGCGCACCAGTTCGGTATAGCCGGGGAAATCGATCTCCCCGGTGCACGGTCCCGAGCAGCGCCGGATCTGATACAGCAGACAGGGCCGCGTCCGGCTTTCGAAGAACGAATCGGTGCAGGACCGCACCAGGAAGGCACGCTGCAGCGCCGTGATGGTGCGACCCACCGCACCGGCGGAGGCGAACGGCCCGAAATAGCGCCCGGGCCGCGACTGCGCGCCGCGATGCTTCAGAATCTGCGGCGCCCAATGGTCGCCGGTGATCAGAATATACGGAAACGATTTGTCGTCGCGCAATTGCACGTTGAAGCGCGGCCGCAACTGCTTGATCAGATTGGCCTCGAGCAGCAGCGCCTCGGTTTCGGTCGCGGTCGAGACGATTTCCACCACCGCGGTGGCCGCGATCATGCGGGCGATGCGCGTCACCTGGCCGGCGGGCCGCGCATAGGAGGCGAGCCGCTTGCGGACATTCTTGGCCTTGCCGACATAAAGCACGTCGTTGGCCGCGTTCAGCATCCGATAGACGCCGGGCGAGATCGGCGCGTGGCGCACTGCGTGCTCGATCGCGGCGCGGCCGATCGCAAGCGGGCCTTCCGGCACCGTTTCCCCGGCATCGTCGACGAGTTCGGGGAGCCGCGTTTCGTCGTCGTCCTCGGCATTGATCGAAGCCGGATCGACATCCGGCGAATTGGCGGCTTGCGAGGGCGGGGCGGAACTCCGGGGCGAAGCCGGTGGATTGGGCCGTTTTGCGGGCGGGTCTTGATTCATAAGCCTAAAATAAGCGCTGAAACCGGTCGTCGCCAGCCGGTAATACTTCCTTAAGAACAGACTCAGGGTCTCCGTCGGTTTAACGACCCCTTAACTTAAAACTCCCGATAAATCTTACCGGAAGACAGTGCAGTTCCGTAACCGTGTGGTGGTTGCGGCCGGCAGTATCTGGAGTCGAGATGAGCAGGATCGGGTTTGCCGTGGCGGCATTCATGACCGCGTGCCTGACGGTATCGGCGCAGGCGGCGGATTTGCCCTACGCGCCGCGCACGCCCTACACCGTCAACCAGCCGCTCAATGCCTATAGCTGGGCCGGCCCCTATCTGGGCGGCAATATCGGTTATGCCTGGGGCAGCGTCGACAACAATCCGACCAGGCCGAACGGCGTATTCGGCGGCGTGCAGGGCGGCTACAACTGGCAGAATGGTCCGTGGGTGTTCGGCCTCGAAGCCGACATCCAGGCCTCTGCCGCCAACGACACCTTTGCGCCGTGGAAATTTTCCAATCCGTGGTTCGGCACGGTGCGCGGCCGGGTCGGCTATGCGCTGAACAACGTGCTGTTTTACGGCACCGGCGGCCTGGCCTTCGGCGAATTGCGCGGCGAGACGTTCGGCCTGTCGGAATCTCGCACCGCCGCGGGCTGGACCGTGGGCGTCGGCGCCGAAATGGGCTTTGCTCCGAACTGGACCGCAAAGGTCGAATATCTTTATGTCGACCTGTCCGATAGTCGCTTCACCATCACCGGCCTGCCCAACGGCTATCAGTTCGGCCTCGTCCGCGTCGGCGTGAATTATCGTTTCTAACTTCAAGAAGAAAAAGTTGCTCATCAACTCCCGGCCGCCGCAAGCGGCCGGGATTTTTTTGCGCGCTCTCGTGCCCGGACGCAGCGCGGCGCGTAGCTCTTGCGTAGCGGTGCGCTGCAAAGCCGGGGCGGTCGCGAACGCCGGTGTTTGGTGCGGTCCCGGCTCTGCGGAGCGGTATGTCGGCGATGCAAGTGCATCGCCTAAGTGCCGCACCGCGTCCGGAACACGCGCGCCTGTCAGGTGCCCTTGCTCAGGACGAAATCACCAGATTGACCGCCTTGGGACCCTTGCCCTTCTTGTCCGGCTCAACCTCGAAGGTGATGCGCTGTCCCTCGGTCAGGTCCTTCAACCCCGCCCGCTCCACCGCGGTGATGTGAACGAACACATCGCGGCCGCCGTCATCGGGCTTGATGAAACCGTAACCGCGCTCTCCATTGAAGAACTTGACCGTCCCAGTCATGGCCATCGGGAAAACTCCTCTCCCCGCATTGCTCCGCCGCTACGCGCATGTCGCGTATCGGCTTGACCGGACATTTCGCGGCCGGAAGCTTGGCCATCGCAGCGGATACGATCCGCTTGAAAAAATTGGAGGCCTTGTCACTCCGCCGCCCCCATTCGCGGAAGCGGAACGTAAAGCCAGTCCTAACGTCCCAGCATAATACGGTTATCGGTCAATTGCCTATGAGACTTTTTGGACTCGGCGTCCGTTCAGGCCTTGGGTACCTCGAGCCTGAAGCGGCCGGCGCCGCCATGGCCGAGTGGCTTTTCCAGTTCGGGAAGGATCGCCTTGAGTTCGGCCGCCAGCCGCCATGGCGGATTGACGATCAGAAGGCCGGCCGATGTCAGCGTGGCGCCGGCTACCTGCGGTGCTGTGCTGAACTCCAGCCGGAGGCACTTGCCGGGACCGCCGGCGGCTTCGGCCAGTTCGGCGACATGCCGCGCTAGCGTGTCGGTGGCGCGGCGGCTTTTGACCGGATACCACAGCATGTAGCTGCCGCTCGGCCACTTCGCGAAGGCCTCGGCGAAGCCATTGGCCAGCCGCTCGAATTCGTTTTTGTCCTCGAATGGCGGGTCGATCAGCACGAGCCCGCGCCGTTCCTTCGGCGGCACGAAGGCCGGCAGTGCCACCCAGCCGTCGAGATCGACCACGCGGGCCTGGGGATCGCGGCGCAGCGCGTCGATCAGGCGCTTGCGCGCCTTGGGCTCAACCTCGCACGCCACCAGCCGGTCCTGCGGCCGCAGCAGCGCACGGGCGATCAGCGGCGATCCAGGATAGGCTTCAAGATCGCGCCGCGGATTGAAGGCCCGAACGATATCGAGATACGGCTTGACCAGGGGCGCGGCTGCTTCCGAGAAGCGCGCCTGCATGATCCGCGCGACGCCGGTGAGCCACTCGCCGCCGCGCCGCGCCTCATCGCCGGTGAGATCGTAGACGCCGGCGCCGGCATGGCTGTCGATCACGCGAAAAGCCGCCGGCTTGTCCTGCAGATGCGTGAGAATGCGCACCAGCACAATGTGCTTGATGACATCGGCAAAGCCGCCGGCGTGAAAGGCGTGACGGTAGTTCATGGGGAAGCGTGTACGCTACGTGGCGCGATGAGCAAAGCCGCCGGCACACACTCCCGCCTGCGCGGGGACGACGTGGATGGAGCTGGAGCGTGCCACACGCCTCACCCGCCCCGCACCGGCGGCATCACCACGGAGTCGCGGCGGCAGGCGCGGCGGTCGATTTCCTCGCAGGCGCGGAATTGCAGATCCTTGCTCATGCAGATCCGCACTTCGCTGAGCCGCCGCTGGTCGCAGATGATGGCGACCGCGGAATTGCTCAGGCCCGGATTGGCCTTGATGAAGGCATTCTCGATCTCGGCCGGCGCGATGGTCCGGGTGCTCGACAAATCGAGGAAATCGGCAGGAATTTTCACCGCGGAGCGCGCCTTGCGGACGGTTTCGAAATAGGCGCGCGCGCCGAGGCCGGAACAGGTGCCGTGCTTGTCCCACTCGCTGAAGATCAGTCCCGGCGCCGGCATCAGGTCGAGCATCGAGGTCATGATGCGATGGTCGAGCCGGGGCGACGGCCGCTGGCAATAATCGGGAAAGCCGTGCTCGTATTGCGGCCACAAGCCGTGGACGACGAAGGAAAACGGCCGCCCGGCGCACTGCGCGTCCTGCGAACGTCCGCTTTGGCCGCGCTCGGAAGCCGCTTCGCAGAACGATGGCGACCATGACAGCGACAACACGTAAAAATCGAATTCACCCGGGGCGCTCTGGCGCCGGTCCTGCGCCGACGCGGTGCCCACCGCGGCGACAGCGAGCAGGCCGATCACCAGCAAGTTCGAAATCGACGGCGTGGAAAAGCGCAGCATGGCAAAGCCCCCTGCCCGACCCTTCAAACCCTAGGCAGGCACGCAGAACATTTCAAGAACATAATAGAGCGTTGAAATAGCCGTGCTTTCAACCGCAGCGCGAATCAGGGACGCGCGGCCTTGCAGGCCGGATTGTAGGCCCAGTTGCGGTCGAGCCCGACGACGCAGAACTCCACGCCGTTGGTAAAGCTGGCAAAGCCGCCGTCCTCGACGATCGAAAAATACACCGGGCGCGGCTTGCCGTCGGTCAGCATCGCCATCGCCGAGCAATAGCGCCGCGGGATGTTGTCGGATTGCCAGGGCCGGAAGGTGATTTCATGCACCTCGGCATAGCCGGTGATCTGCAGCGTGGAATTCCAGTACATGCTCTCTTTTTCGGCGAATTGCGACGACACCTTGCCGAGCCCCGCCTCGCAGGGCGGCAAATCACCATCGTAGCGAGGGCCGGACAGATAAAAGTTTTTCTCAAAAAAACTGGCGGCATCCGCCGCTTGACCCAGCGCCAGCAGGCCAACCGTCGCACCAAGCGCAAGGCTGAGTTTTCTGAACGATAAAAATAGCTCGCGCATGGGCAATCCGCCGGATGATGCAGGTTGCGGACGGTGCCGCGAAGCCCCGGCGAGGTCAAGTGCAGCGCGGCAACACCTGACGACAACTCCACATCGAAGCCACGGCCGTTCTTTTCATGTCCGGCGATGCGCTCTAGAGTGCCGGGGCAAAGATGGAGTCGGACAATGCGAATGGTGGCGATGCTGGCGGCGGTATGCGGAATGCTGGCGTGCGGGCCGGCGCGGGCCGATACCGTACCGCCTTTCAAGGGCAACGACACCGGCGGCATCATCGCCTTCGAGCTCGCGACGCAGGCCGACGTCAAGCTGATGGCGGTCGAACATTGCGCGCGCTACGGCAAGGTCGTGAAGTTCCTCGCCGCGCAGGCCACTTACGGCGGCTACATCTCGTTCGCCTGCCGCTGGGTACCGTATGGCGCCCAGGACCGGCCGCTCAGCGTTCGCTATTGAGCCCTTGAAAATCCTTCGAACGGTGGAGGCGCAGCAATGACGCGACGGCTTTTTTCATTTCGTCTCGCGGCCGGGGTGCTGGCGTCGGCGCTGCCGCTATTATCGGCCTCCGCGGTCGAACTGCCGACCCGCAAGGCCGGGTTGTGGGAATTGAAGATGGTGCGGACCGGCTCGCCGATGCCCGAGATGACCATGCAGCATTGCACCGACGAGGTCACCGACAAGAAGATGACCTCGACGTTCTCGCCGATGGCGAAACAGAACTGCACCAAAAATGAAACCCAGAAGACCGCGACCGGTTTCGTCACCGATTCGGTGTGCAGCTTCAACGGCACCACCATGACCTCGCACTCCGAGGTCACCGGAGACTTCAACTCGGCCTATTCGGTCAACGTCACCTCGCACAACGAGAACGCTCCGGCCGGCGCGCCCCGCGACAACAACATGACGATGGAAGCCAAATGGCTGGGCGCCTGCGCAGCCGACCAGAAACCCGGCGACATCGTGATGCCCGGCGGCTTCCGCATGAACATCACGGACATGGAAAAGCTGAAGGGCCTGATGCCGGCGAAGTAGGCCTTCGTCGTCATTCCGGGCCTGCGCCAAGAGGCGCATCCCGGAATGACGGTTTACCCGCCCAGCCGCTTCTCGAAGCTCGCGACATTGACGAGGCCGCGCGCGTGCCGCCCCTCGCCGATCCTGCGGTAGCCTTCGAAAGCCTCGACCTCGAACCGGATCACCCGGCGCTCTACCGCGATGACCCGCGCCGTGGTTCGTACCTTTGCCCCGACCGCGGAGGCTGCGAGATGGCGGATATCGACTTCGGTGCCGACCGTGACCCAGCCTTCGGCGAGATGCGGCGCAAGGGCGTCGGCGGACGCCATTTCCATTTCCATGATCATCATCGGCGTCGCGAACACCGCCGGCATTCCCGGTACGAAATGCTTCACCGTGAGTTCGGGCGTCACGCTGATCGTGCGCTCGGCGCTGATGCCGGGCCTGATGAATTCGCGGGCGTCCATGATCCGTCCTGGAATACGACCTGTGCCGGAGTATGGACTGTCCTAGAATGCGGCGCGGGCGCGCGCAAGGCGTTGCGGCCCTTCGCGAGAAACGGGGTTCCCAAACGCGGCGCGGCGTTATACATGACGACGATCATTCAATCCGTCCGATCCCTGCGAGGCAGCGTCATGGAATTCACCGAACTGATGGGCGGCCTTGGGCGCGGCGCCGACGGCTGGACCGTCGAGGTCAGCGACGACTGGCTGCAGGGCCGCACCGTTTATGGCGGACTTGGCGCGGCGCTGTGCCTCGAGGCGGCGCGGCGCGAATTCGCCGACCTGCCGCCGCTGCGCTCGGCGCAGTTTGCCTTCATCGCTCCCGCGTCGGGCCGGCTGACCATGCGTCCCGCGGTGCTTCGCAAGGGCAAATCGACCGTCTTCGCCGGCGTCGATCTGTTCGGCGAGGCCGGCCTCGCCACCCGCGCCATGCTGTGTTTCGGCGCGGCGCGCGCCTCCGCGCTGGCGCACCGGGCATTGCCGGCGCCGACGGTGAAGCCGCCGCAGCACTGCGACAATTTCTTCGCCGGCGCGCCGCCGCAACTGCATTTCCTGGTCCATATCGACGGCCGGGCCGGCGCCGGCGCGCGGCCGTTCAGCGCCGCGACCGAGCCCGACATGACGCTGTGGCTGCGCCACCGCGATTCCGCGCTGACGCCGTCGCTGGTGTCGCTGCTGGCGCTGGCGGATGCGCCTCCGCCCGCGGCACTGGCGATGGCCAAACAGCCTTCCGGCATGATCAGCACCATGACCTGGTCGATCGACATGCTGACCGACAAGGTCGAGACCGAGGATGGCTGGTGGCTGGTTCGCACCGTCGCCGACAAGGTCGGCGGCGGCTATTGCAGCCAATCGATGACGGTATGGAACGCGGCCGGCGAGGCGGTGATGGCGAGCCGGCAGAACGTCGCGATGTTCGTGTGAAGTTCTCACCCTCTCCCTCTCCTCTTGAGGAAGAGGGTGGCTCGCATCGTCAGATGCGAGACGGGAGGGGTCGGTCTATCGCAAAGCGTAACCCCTCACCCGTCTCGCCGATGCTTCGCAACGGCGATCCACCCTCTCCCTCAAGGGAGACGGAAAAAGCGCGCGCGTCCTATTTCTGCGCGGCCTTGCGCTCGACGAAGGTCTTGCCGCCCTTCATCTTGTGGGCCAGCGGCGCCTCGTTGATCTGGATCACGACGGCATCGGCCTCGACGCCGAGATTCTTCACCAGCGCCTGAGTGATGTCGCGCATCATCCCGGCCTTCTGTTCGTCGGTGCGGCCGGCGGCCATGCTTACGGTGATCTCAGGCATTGGTTGCTCCCTGTTGTTGTTCGTTAGCCGAACCATCGTGGTCATTGCCGGCTTGACCCGGCAATCCATCATTTGAAAGATGGATGCGCGGGTCAAGCCCGCGCATGACGAATTTAATTTCCCCACTTCACCTGATGCCGCGCCAGCACCTCGCGCACGGCCTCGACGAGCTTGTCCTCATCGACTTCGTACTGTGCTTCGGCCTGCTTCTTCAGATATTCCTCGCGGTCTTTTATTTCGGTCAGCCCGGCACCGAGGATGAGGTCCTTGATCTGGATCTTGCCATTGGCCTTCTCGTCCGAGCCTTGAATAATCGCGCAGGGCGAATTCCGCCTGTCGGCGTATTTCATCTGCTGACCGATGCTGTGCTTTGGATTGCCAAGATAAAGTTCGGCGCGGATGTTGGCGTTACGCAAGGCCGCGACCATTTTCTGGTAGTTCGCGATCTCGCCTCCGAACACGGTGACCACCACCGGGCCGAATGCCGGCTTGGTATCGAGCTTGCCCAGCATCGTAAGCGCGGCCTGCAACCGCGACACCCCGATGGAAAACCCGGTCGCCGGCACCGGCTCGCCGCGAAACCGCGAGACGAGGCCATCGTAGCGTCCGCCGCCGCCGACCGAGCCGAAGCGGACAGGACGGCCTTTTTCGTCTTTGGTTTCGAGCAGGAGTTCAACTTCGTATACGGCGCCGGTGTAGTATTCGAGGCCGCGGACGACCGAGTTGTCCAGCTTAATACGATCTTCCTCGTAGTCCGCTGCTTTGCAAAGAGCCCCTATTCTGAGCAGCTCCCATTTGCCTTGATCGAACAAATTAAGGCCGGACTCAACAAGCCCAGCACTAGTCGATGATAGCAAGGAAGAAAAAGAGCCTTGCTCATACTCGACACTGAACGTCGTAAGCACGTTGATCTGATCAGAGTTAAGTTCTGCTCCCTTAGTAAAATCGCCGCTATCATCTTTACGACCAGGTCCGAGCAGTAACCGCACGCCATCAATACCCAACCGATCGAGCTTATCGATCGCTCTCAGCACCGTCAGCCTTCGCCCTGCATTCTCATCCCCACCGAGCCCGATGCTCTCCATCACCCCATCCAGCACCTTGCGGTTGTTCACCTTCACCACATAGCTGCCGCGCGGAATCCCCAGCGCTTCCATCGTGTCCGCCGCCATCATGCACATCTCGGCATCCGCAGCCGGAGATGCGCTGCCCACCGTATCGGCGTCGAACTGCATGAACTGGCGGAAGCGGCCGGGGCCGGGCTTCTCGTTGCGGTAGACGTAGCCGGCGCGGTAGCTGCGGTATGGCTTCGGCAGCGAATCGAAATTTTCCGCGACATAGCGCGCCAGCGGCGCCGTCAGGTCGTAGCGCAGGCTGATCCATTGCTCGTCGTCGTCCTGGAACGAGAACACGCCCTCGTTGGGACGGTCCTGGTCGGGCAGGAATTTGCCCAGCGCGTCGGTATATTCGAACGCCGGCGTCTCCACCGGCTCGAAACCGTAGCGCTCGTAGACTTCGCGGATTTTCTCCACCATCGCCCGGGTGGCCGTGATCGCGGCGGCATCGCGATCCTCCAGCCCGCGCGGCAGGCGGGCGCGGAGTTTTTGCGGTTTTTTTTGCTTCTTATCGGACATGCTACTCCGCAGGACAGGTAAGTCGGTTCTGACTTACCGTTCGACAGGTTATTGAGCAATACGGCTCAGAGCCGTCATACGCGGGCTTGACCCGCGTATCCATCCATCTTCGAAAGAAACGCCTCTCAAAAAGATGGATGGCCGGATCAAGTCCGGCCATGACGGCATTTGTGGATGCAGCCACCATCAAACCGCCGCTCTGATCTGCTGCAAATGCGCGCAGTTGTCCATTTCCGCAGCCCTGCGAAGCTGATAGCGTGCCGCGCAAATCTGCCGCCGATATGTGAAGAGGTCCCGATGCTCGACAAAAGCCCCGCCCGTCCCGCCGTCAGCGTGCCGAACGACCTCGCCGCGCACTGGATGCCGTTCACCGCCAACCGGGCGTTCAAGAAGAACCCGCGGCTGCTCGCCGGCGCCAAGGACATGCATTATTTCACCGTCGACGGTCGCAAGATCATCGACGCCGCCGCCGGCATGTGGTGCTGCAATGCCGGCCACGGCCGCGCGCAGATCGCCGAGGCGATCGGCAAGCAGGCCGCGGCGCTGGACTACGCGCCGCCGTTCCAGTTCGGCATCCCGCAGGCGTTCGAGCTGGCAAGCCGCATCGCCGAGCTCGCGCCCGACGGACTCGACCATGTGTTCTTCTGCAATTCCGGCTCGGAGGCCGCCGATACCGCGCTGAAGATCGCGCTGGCGTATCACCAGCTCAACGGCCAGGGCACCCGCACCCGGCTGATCGGCCGCGAGCGCGGCTATCACGGCGTCGGCTTCGGCGGCACCTCGGTCGGCGGCATCGTCAACAATCGCAAGATGTTCGGCACGCTGCTGGCCGGCGTCGATCACCTGCCCGCGACGTATGACCGCGACAAGCAGGCCTTCAGCAAGGGCGAACCCGACTATGGCGCGCATTTCGCCGACGAATTGGAGCGCCTGGTCAACCTGCACGGCGCCTCCACCATCGCCGCGGTCATCGTCGAGCCGATGGCCGGATCGACCGGCGTGCTGCCGGCGCCGAAGGGCTATCTCAAGCGGCTGCGCGAGATCACCCAGAAACACGGCATCCTGCTGATCTTCGACGAGGTCATTACCGGCTACGGCCGGCTCGGCTTCGCCTTTGCCGCCGAACGTTACGGCGTGCTGCCGGACATGCTGACCTTTGCCAAGGGAATCACCAATGGCGCTGCCCCGATGGGCGGCGTGCTGGTGCGCGACACCATCCACGACGCCTTCATGAGCGGGCCGGAGCACATGGTGGAACTGACCCACGGCTACACCTATTCGGCGCATCCCATCGCCTGCGCCGCGGCGCTGGCGACGCTCGATATCTACCGCGACGAAAAACTGTTCGAGCGCGCCGCCAAGCTCGAATCGAAATTCGCCGACGCGGTGATGTCGCTGCGCGGCGAGCCCAACGTGGTGGATATTCGCACCGTCGGCCTGACCGCCGGTATCGACCTCGCGCCTCATCCCGACGCGCCGGGCAGACGCGGCTTCGATGGCCTTAACAGCGCCTTCCACGACAACGACCTGATGCTGCGCGTCGCCGGTGACACCCTTGCGCTGACGCCGCCTTTGATCGTCACCGAGGACGAGATCGGCGAGATCGTCGGCAAGCTCGGCAAGGTGATCCGAGCGGTGGCGTAGAGTTCCGTGTCCCGGACGCTCCGCGATAAGCCGGAACCGGTTTTTTCAAGCAGGCTGGGCCCCGGCTCTCGCACCGCTTGGCAAGTGCTACGCCATAACGCGTCGAAGACGCGCGTAAACGCGCTTACGGCGCCGTGTCCGCGCGCAGTCGCGAGCAGCGAGGAACATTCGAAACACGTCCACGTTCAAATCGTGACAAGGGGCATGTCAGCCCCTCGGCATGAGGATTCGGGACATGGCTGCGCGAGCGGATGAACGGCAAACGCGTCGGGTTTCGGACGCGCCGGAGACCGGCTCGCCAAGCGCACCGTCGGCTCCGGCCGAGCTCGAACAGCAACGCTCGCAGCATGGGCGGCATTCCAAAAGCCCGCTGCAGATTCCATGGGCCGGCTGGAAAGACATCCTGTGGCGCGCATACCAACGTACGGGCGAGGACCGCCTGCTCGCCATCGCCGCCGGCGTGGTGTTTTACGGCCTGCTCGCGGTCTTCCCGGGCATCACCGCGCTGGTGTCATGCTATGGCCTGTTCGCGGACCCGTCGACCATAGGCAAGAACCTGCAGACGCTGTCGCTGATGCTGCCCGAGGGTTCTTTCCAGATCGTGCAGGACCAGATCGCCCGCGTACTGGCCAAGGGCAACACCTCGCTCGGCTTTACCTTCCTGTTCGGCCTCGCGCTGGCGCTGTGGAGCGCCAATGCCGGGGTCAAGGCGGTCATCGACGCCCTCAATGTGGTCTACGACGAGCGTGAGAAGCGTGGTTTCATCAGATTGAACCTGCTTTCGCTGTCGTTCACCATCGGCGGTATCGTGGCGCTGCTATTGATGGTCGGCGCGGTGGTGGCGCTGCCGCTGGTGCTGGATCACCTCTGGCTCGGCAGCCAGAGCAAGCTGATCGTCAGTCTGGTTCGGTGGCCGCTGCTGCTTGCGATGCTGCTGCTGGCGCTCGCCATTCTCTACAGGTTCGGCCCAAGCCGGCGCGACGCGCAATGGAAATGGCTTAGCGTCGGGGCGGTGGCCGCCGCGCTGCTGTGGATCGCCGGCTCGGCGCTATTGTCGTGGTATCTCTCCAATTTTGCGAATTACGACGCCACCTATGGCTCGCTCGGCGCCGCCATCGGCCTGATGATGTGGATGTGGATGTCGGCCATCATCGTGCTGTGTGGCGCACAGTTGAACTCGGAAATCGAGCACCAAACCGAGGCCGACACCACCGCCGGACAGCCGAAGCCTCTGGGCGACCGCGGCGCGGTGATGGCCAACACAGTGGGCGCCGCGCAGGGCTAAGTTCTCAACACCCCCGCTTTTCGAATCAACAATAATGCTAAGGTCGGTCCAGCCGGGCGAGCCCGGCGTTCGGGGCCTTGCACGCGTGATCCGTATTTCCACGATTTTCATCGCCATCTGCATGGTGCTGGTCGCAGCCTCGCTCGGCCTCGTGCTGTATTCGGTCGCGGGGATTTCCGGGTCGGAATCCGCGATCGTGGCGCTGACCGCGCTGACCTTCCTGATCCTCTACAACGCGGTGTCGATGCGGTTGCGCGATCGCAGCGATGTCGGCGGCCAGATCGCCGACCTGTCGCGCGGCACCGCCGACCTCGCCCGCCAGGTCGCGGAGTTCGGACGCCGCCTCGCCGCGGTCGAGGGACGGGTGGTATCGGCCAATTCCGCCAACCACGACCGGGTGCAATCGGTGGCCGGTGAAATCAACGAACTCGGCGTGCTGGTCCAGCAACTGGCGATGTCGGTGGCCAGCCATGACGAGATGCTGGCGTCGGGCGTGCCGCCGGCTGCTCCCTCGCCGAGGGACCCGCGCGATCATCGGCAGAATGAATTGCCGTTTGTCGCGGAGCCCGCGCAAAATACCGCCGCCGCTGAACCTGCCGCTGCGGCCCCAGCCACTCCGGATGCGCAGGCCCGCAGCGACGCCCAAATCCTCGCCGCGGTGAAGAGCGCCATCGAGGCCAACCGCATCGATATCTACCTGCAGCCGATGGTGACGCTGCCGCAGCGCAAGGTGCGTTTCTACGAGGCCGTGACGCGGTTGCGCGACGATACCGACCGGATCATCACCGCCGACGACTTCATCGGCACCGCCGAGGCCGCCGGCCTGATGGGACGCATCGACCACATGGTGATGCTGCGATGCGTGCAGGTGCTGCGGCGGCTGATGGTGCGCAACAAGGAGGTCGGCGTGTTCTGCAACGTCGCGGCAGCCACCCTGAGCGATCCCGCCAGCTTCGCGCAGTGCCTGGATTTTCTCGAAGCCAACCGCGCGCTGGCAGCATCCTTCGTCCTCGAATTCAAGCAGAGCACGTTCCGCAATCTCGGCGCGGTGGAGACCGAGCATCTCGCCGCATTGGCGCAGCGCGGCTATCGCTTCTCCATCGATCATGTCACCGATCTGCGGATCGAGCCGCGCGACCTCGCCGACCGCGGCGTTCGCTTCATCAAGGTGCCGGCCGGGCTGCTGCTTGACCAGAGGCGTACCTCGGCGTCCGATATTCACCCTTCCGATCTTTCCGACCTGCTCGGCCGTTTCGGCATCGACCTCGTCGCCGAGCGGATCGAGGGCGAGCGTGCCGTGGTCGATCTGCTCGACTACGACGTGCGATTCGGACAGGGATTTCTGTTCGCGGCGCCCCGGCCGTTGCGGCCCGAGACGGCGTCTGCTACCGGGGCCCCGGACAAAACACAGGTTCCCGATGCAGCCAGACCACCTTCCGCCGATGCGCCGAAAATCGATTCATCGCGGATCGATCCGCCACGCGTCACCGGCAACGCCGCGCTGGCGCGCAGTGCCATTGGACCGGGCTGACCGGCGTCCGCCGCAATGACGCTTCGTTTTATCGAGAACCTGCGCGATCTCGTGGGCGGCGTCGATGTCGTGCTCAGCGATATCTGGGGCGTGGTGCATAACGGCCTCGAGGCGTTTCCCGAAGCCTGCGGAGCGCTGCATACGTTTCGCGAACGGGGCGGCACGGTAATCCTGATCACCAACGCGCCGCGGCCGGCGGCTTCGGTGCAGCGACAATTACGCAAGCTTCACGTTCCGGACGAAATATACGACGGCATCGTCAGCTCCGGCGATCTGACCCGGCATTTCGTGGCGGATCATCCGGGCCAGAAAGTGTACTGGCTCGGGCCGGAGCGCGACAATTCGATCTACCGCGGGCTCGATCCGGTGATGGCTCCCCTGGACCAGGCCGACTACATCGTCTGCACCGGACCGTTCGACGACGAAACCGAAACCGCCGAAGACTATCGCGGCATGATGCTGCTCGCGCGCGAACGCAGTCTGAAACTGATCTGCGCCAATCCGGACATCGTGGTCGAGCGCGGCGACCGTCTGGTCTCCTGCGCCGGCGCCATCGCCGAGCTCTATCGGGAACTCGGCGGCGAGGTGATCTTCTACGGCAAGCCGCACCGGCCGATCTACGACCGCGCCATCGAACTCGCGGCAGAGCGCCGCAACCAAGTGACGCCACTTAATCGCGTGCTGGCGATCGGCGATTCGGTGCGTACCGATCTCACCGGCGCCCATGGCTTCGGAATCGACTGCCTGTTTGTGACCCGGGGCATTCACGCCGGCGATTTCGAGGGCATCGACCAGCTCGATCCGGCTTCCGTCAAGGAACTGTTCGGCCACCCGCCGCTGGCGCTGACCCGGGAGCTGAGGTGGTAGGCCTCACCACACTCAGTGTCGTCCCCGCGCAGGCGGGGACCCATAACCACCTATCATCATAGGTTGGCACATCGCTTCCGCGTTGCTGACATCTTCCACATCACTACCGACGGAGGCTATGGGTCCCGCCTTTTTCGCGGGGACGACATCGGTGTGTGGTGAAGCGCTGCTACGCCGTAGCCATGTCCGGAAACACCGCCTCGATCTTGGTCTTCAGCGTGGCCGCGTTGAACGGCTTGACGATGTAGTTGTTGACGCCGGCCTTCTTGGCGGCGATCACGTTCTCGGTTTTGGATTCCGCCGTGATCATGATGAACGGCGTGGTGGCGAGATTGGGGTCGGCGCGGACTTCGCGCAGCAGGTCGTAGCCGGTCATCGGCTCCATGTTCCAGTCCGAGATCACCAGGCCGTATTTCTTGGTCCGCATCTTGTTCAGCGCCGCCGAGCCGTCGCTGGCGTCGTCGATATTCTGGAAACCGAGCTGCTTGAGAAGATTGCGTATGATGCGGATCATGGTGTTGTAGTCATCCACCACCAGTACCGACATCGACAAGTCTACCGCCATCTTCGAGCTCCCGAGACACGCCACATTTGACGGCGGCAACTGCCGGACCAGCCGGGGTCCGCCGCAACTCACATTGAGTAGCATTCCCCCTTAAACAGCCCGTTAACCCGACTGTTCTGGAACCATGCACCGCTTGACTTCGCCGCCGCCTCCACGTCACCGTCCCGGCCCTGCCCAGATTGAGCCCAAGAGCCTGAGCCTGCGTATCCAGCAAATGCCCCCTCGTTTTACCGTTATCCGAGACACCACGCCGAAGGCCGCGATCCCCGACGGGGCAGTGGTGGCGATGGGAAATTTCGATGGCGTCCATCTCGGCCACCGCGCCGTCATCGCCGCCGCCCTCGGGATGGCCCACAGGCATTGCCGGCCGGCACTTGCGGTGACGTTCGAGCCGCATCCGCGCAGCTTTTTCAGCCCGAACACTCCGCAGTTCCGGCTCTCCGACGAAGCCAGCAAGCTGCGCCTTCTGGCCGGCACCGGGCTCGACGGCGCCGTGGTCATGGCCTTCGACAAGGCCCGCGCCGGCACGTCCGCGCAGGACTTCATTCACCATGATCTGATCGACCGGCTCGGCGTCAGCGGCATCGCGGTCGGCTACGATTTTCATTTCGGCAAAGGCCGGGTCGGCTCGCCGAGCCTCTTGGTCAGCGAGGCGCCGCGCCTCGGCATCGAGGTCGACGTGCAGCCGCATGTCGATATCCTGGACCGGCCGGTGTCCTCGAGCGCGATCCGGATGGCGCTGGCCGAAGGGCAGATCGACGACGCGACCTCCATGCTCGGCGGCCCGTGGTTCGTCACCGGCCTCGTGATCCACGGCGAAAAGCGCGGCCGCGATCTCGGCTATCCCACCGCCAACATGAAACTCGACAGGAATTGCGGGCTCAAGCACGGCATCTATGCGGTGCGGGTTGGCCACGATGGCAGGCTGTTCGAAGGCGTCGCCAGTTTCGGCCGCCGTCCCACTTTCGACAACGGCGCCCCGCTGCTGGAAGTATTCCTGTTCGACTTCGCGGGCGACCTCTACGGCAGGACGCTGGACGTGGCCTTCATCGCCTTCGTCCGCCAGGAGGTAAAGTTCGACGCCATTGACGCGCTGGTTCGGCAGATGGATGACGACAGCGCAAAGTCCCGCGCGGCGCTGGCCGCAGCGCCGGGCGCGTTTCCGCGGTTGGGGGAGATCGGGCCGTTATCCTGAGAATGAGATTCGTTGTGTCCCAGGCGCGATGCAGCACGAAGCGCTGCTTCGCCGAACCGAAATCGTCGCGGACGCCGGCGTTTGACAGTCCCGGCTCTGCGGTGCACCGCCAAGAGGCGCCGCACCGCGTCCGGGACACAACCGCGGGGCTTTGCGAACCGGCCCGTCGCCTGCTAGAAGGGCACCATGTTTGCGCGGCGCATCATACGCATTAGCGGCCCGGCTTCCGCCTGAGCCTTTCGCTCGGCGCAAGACCGGGACCCTACCCCTTCATCCGCGAGAGAATCGCGTTTCAGCGCCGTTTCAGCCAGACCAGAGCATTCATGTCCGAGAAGCCTCAGAAGTCCGAGACCACCGACTATTCCAAGACCCTTTACCTGCCGCAGACGGAATTTCCGATGCGCGCCGGGCTGCCGCAGCGCGAGCCGGAAATCCTCGCGCGTTGGAAGGAAATCGGGCTCTACGGCAAGCTACGCGAGGCGGCAGCCGGACGGCCCAAATTCGTGCTGCATGACGGACCGCCCTACGCCAACGGCAATATCCATATCGGGCATGCGCTCAACAAGATCCTGAAGGACGTGGTGACCAAGAGCCAGCAGATGCTCGGGCACGATTCCAACTACGTGCCGGGCTGGGATTGCCATGGCCTGCCGATCGAATGGAAGATCGAGGAGGAGAACTACCGCTCCAAGGGCAAGCCGAAGCCGGACTTCCGGGATTCCGCGGCGATGGTGGCGTTCCGCCGGGAATGCCGCGCCTATGCCGGGCACTGGCTCGACGTGCAGCGTGAGGAATTCAAGCGGCTCGGCATCATCGGCGACTGGGATCATCCCTATGCCACCATGAGCTACCCGGCAGAAGCCGCGATCGCGCGCGAGCTGATGAAATTCGCCGCCAACGGCACGCTGTATCGCGGCTCGAAACCGGTGATGTGGAGCGTGGTGGAAAAAACCGCGCTGGCGGAGGCGGAGGTCGAGTACGAGGATTACACGTCCGATACGGTGTGGGTGAAGTTTCCGGTCGCGCAGGTCGAACTTGCATCCGGCAAAGACGCCTCGGCTGCGATCGTTGAGACCGCGGGCGAAGCCAGCATCGTGATCTGGACCACGACGCCATGGACGCTGCCCGGCAACCGCGCCATCAGCTTCTCGTCAAAGATTCCTTACGGATTATATCGGGTCACGGAGTCGCCCGCCGACAACTGGGCGAAGACCGGCGATCTGCTGATCCTTGCCGATACGCTGGCGGAAGCGGTGTTCAAGCAGGCGCGCGTTACCGGATTCGAAAAAGCCGGCGCAATGCCGGCGAGCGTCCTGGCCACCATGGAGTGCGCGCATCCGCTCGCCGGCGTTTCCGAGGGCTACGCATTTCGTGTGCCGCTGCTCGAAGGCGATCATGTCACCGACGATACCGGCACCGGCTTCGTGCACACCGCGCCTGGCCATGGCCGCGAGGACTTCGACATCTGGACCGCGAATGCGCGCGGGCTGGAAGCCCGCGGCATCAACCCCACGATCCCCTACACCGTCGATGAAAACGGCGCGCTGACCGACCAGGCGCCGGGTTTCACCGGCAAACGCGTCATCAACGACAAGGGCGAAAAGGGCGACGCCAACGAGGCGGTGATCAAGGCCCTGATCGAGGCCGGCATGCTGCTGGCGCGCGGGCGGCTCAAGCACCAGTATCCGCATTCTTGGCGTTCCAAGAAGCCGGTGATCTTCCGCAACACGCCGCAATGGTTCATCGCGATGGACAAGCCTCTTGCTGTTCCCTCCCCCCTTGTGGGGGAGGGTCAGGGAGGGGGGTCGCGGCAAGCGCAGGCGTCTGTTGCTACCCCCACCCCCAACCCTTCCCCACAAGGGGAAGGGGAGCAGACCCTGCGCGTCCGCGCGCTGCGGGCAATCGCTGCGACGCGCTGGGTGCCGCCGTCGGGTCAGAACCGCATCAATGGAATGATCGTCAACCGGCCGGACTGGGTGATCTCGCGGCAGCGCGCCTGGGGCGTTCCGATCGCGGTATTCACCAAGGAGAAGGGCGACGGATCGGTCGACATCCTGCAGGACGAGATCGTCAACCAGCGCATCGTCGAGACCTTCATGAACGAGGGCGCCGACGCGTGGTATGCGGTGGGCGCGCGCGAGCGTTTTCTTGGACCAACCCTGTCCGCGCAAGGCTGGCAGAAGGTCGACGACATTCTCGATGTCTGGTTCGACTCCGGCTCGACCCACGCCTTCGTGCTCGAAGACCGCCAGAATTTTCCGCAACTCGGCAACATCGTCCGCAAGCTCGACGGCGGCGACGACACCGTGATGTACCTCGAAGGCAGCGACCAGCATCGCGGCTGGTTTCATTCCTCGCTGCTGGAAAGCTCCGGCACCCGCGGACGCGCGCCGTTCGATATTGTGCTGACGCACGGTTTTACGCTCGACGAAAACGGGCGCAAGATGTCGAAGTCGCTCGGCAACACCGTCGAGCCGCAGAAAGTCATCAAGGACTCCGGCGCCGACATCCTGCGGCTCTGGGTCTGCGCGACGGATTATGCCGACGACCAGCGGCTCGGTCCAGAAATCCTGAAAAACACCGTCGAGAGCTACCGCAAGCTGCGCAACACCATCCGCTGGATGCTCGGTACGCTGCATCATTTCAGACGCGGCGACGAGGTCGCGCATGCCGACATGCCGGAGCTCGAGCGGCTGATGCTGCATCAACTCGCCGGGCAGGACGCCGTGGTGCGCCGCGCCTACGCGGATTTCGACTACAAGACCGTGGTCGCCTCGCTGTCCGCGTTCATGAATACCGAGCTGTCGGCGTTCTATTTCGACATCCGCAAGGACACGCTGTATTGCGACCCGCCGTCGTCGCCCGCGCGCAAGGCCGCGCTCACCGCCATCGACATGATCTGCGACGCGATCCTGAAATGGCTGGCGCCGGCGCTGTCGTTCACATGCGAAGAGGCGTGGCGGATCTACAAACCGGACGCGGAGCCGTCGGTGCATCTCACGCTGTTTCCGTCCGGCATCGACTTCCGCGACGAGGCGCTGGCCGCGAAATGGGAGACCATCCGCGCTATCAGGCGCGTGGTCACCGGCGCGCTGGAAGTCGAGCGCGCCGCCAAACGGATCGGCTCGTCGCTGGAAGCCTCGCCGATCGTCTACATCGCCGACAGGGCGCTGCTCGGCACGCTGTTCGACGTCGATCTTGCCGAGGTCTGCATCACCTCGAACTACGAGGTGAGGGAGGGCGACGCGCCGACCGGCGCATTCCGCCTGAACGACGTGCCGGGTGTCGCCGTCGTAGTCGAGAAGGCCGTCGGCACCAAATGCGCGCGCTCCTGGAAAATTCTTGCCACCGTCGGCGACGATCCCGACTATCCAGACGTTTCACCGCGCGATGCGCAGGCGCTGCGGGAGTGGAAAACGCTAGAAATTGCAGATTGATAAACTTCGTCGTCCCCGCGAAAGCGGGGACCCATAACCATCGGCATTCAAGATTTGAAACCCGGATGTCCAGCACCTCGCCCCAACTGCAACGGCACGGCGTATGGGTCCCCGCTTTCGCGCCAGGGCATGCACATATCTTGTCATACGCGGGCTTGACCCGCGTATCCATCCAATCTTCGCAAGGGTCTTTTCAAAAAAGATGGATTGCCGGGTCAAGCCCGGCAATGACCAAGGCAATGTGTGCATGCTTTAGCGCCTTCGCGGGGACGACGCTGCGTTCTTTGGCTGCATCGCCATGACCCGCAACCTCCGCTCCGGCCTGATCGCAGCCGTCACCGTGCTCGCCGCCGACCAGGCTTCAAAACTCTGGCTGCTGTTCGTATTCGACCTCGCCCGCCGCGGCGCGGTGCGGGTCACGCCGTTTTTCGACCTGGTGCTGGCCTGGAATACCGGCATCAGTTACGGCTGGTTCCAGACCGAAAGCGCGGCCGGCCAGGCCATCCTGCTTGCAATCAAAGCCATCGCGGTGATTGTTCTGGCAATCTGGATGGCGCGCTCGCAGACCCGCATCGCCACCATCGCGCTCGGCCTGATCATCGGAGGCGCCATCGGCAACGCCATCGATCGCTTCGCCTATGGCGCGGTGGTCGATTTCGCCTTGCTCCACGTCCAGCTTGGTGAAAAGGACCTCAGCTGGTACGTGTTTAACCTTGCCGATACCGCAATCGTTGCTGGCGTTGCGGCCCTGCTGTATGATTCCTTCTTCGGGGAACCCGCCGTAAAAGCGCCCTGATCGCGGCTGATACGACGGTGGGGGTCGATGGGTAGTCAACGGGGCGGAATTCTGCCGGGAATCGGCGGTTCGCGGAATGGTTTGAGCAGGATTGACACGATGCGCGAGACCGAAGCCAGCAGTGTGCCGACCCTTTTGCGAGCGACAATGCGCGCGTTGCGCCTTGCCGCGGTTGTCCTTGGCATCGGTCTGGTGATGTCGGCCAACGCCGTCCGCGCCCAGGATGACGATGAAGATGATTCAACCTTCGAGGAAAAAATCATCAAGGGCATCATGACCGGCATCGGCGGCACCAACATGGAGAACGGCGGCATCGAATACCGCGAGCGCTCGCCGCTGGTGATCCCGCCGAGGAACGACCTGCCGCCGCCGGCGGCCTCGGCCGAAGCGCCGGCGCCGAACTGGCCAAAGGACCCCGACATTCAGAAACGCAAGGCCGCCGTCGCCGCGCGGAAGAAAGACAACAAGGATCCCCGCGAGGCAAGCCGCGTGCTGACGCCGAGCGAACTCGCGGTCGGCAAGACTGCCGCAGGCGCGGGGAAGGGCTCGGCCGGACCCGACCTGCCCGGCAATCCCGGCGCCACTGCGATCCTCAGCCCCTCGCAACTGGGATATGAAGGCGGCCTGAAAGGCATGTTCGGCGGCAGCAAGACCGAGACCGCGCCGTTCAAGGGCGAGCCGACGCGGGATTCGCTCATCATGCCGCCGCCGGGATACCAGACGCCGTCGCCGAATTTCGCCTACGGAACCGGCCCGAAGGAATCGCTGAACAAGGTTTACAATCCTGCGCAAGGCAAATACGGCGATTGATTGCGCTGCCTTGCCGCTTTGTAACGGGTCACCGGCGGTCGCGGTGTATGAAGCCGCCCATCTCCCGGACGTTTCCGTCCGAGCCGGTCAACAGGTCATGATGTCTTCACCCCGCTCCGCCTGCTTCCTCGCTGCGCTTATCCTGACGTTGGCCCTTCCGGCTTCGGGCCTCCGCGCCCAGACCACCGTCACCTCCGAACGTCCGGCCACCTTCACGCTTTCCAACGGCATGCAGGTTGTGGTGATCCCGGATCATCGCACACCCGTGGTGACGCAGATGATCTGGTACAAGGTCGGCTCCGCCGACGAGACGCCGGGCAAGTCCGGACTCGCGCATTTTCTCGAGCATTTGATGTTCAAGGGCACCGCCGCGCATCCGGCCGGCGAGTTCTCCCAGACCGTGCTCAGGATTGGCGGCAACGAGAACGCCTTCACCTCTACCGACTATACCGGCTACTTCCAGCGCGTGCCGCGCGACCAACTCGGCAGGATGATGGAATTCGAAGCCGACCGCATGACAGGCCTTGTCCTCAAGGACGAGAACGTGCTGCCCGAACGCGATGTCGTGCTTGAAGAATACAACATGCGCACCGCCAACAACCCGGACGCACGCCTGACCGAGCAGATCATGGCCGCGTTGTATCTCAACCATCCCTACGGCCGCCCCGTGATCGGCTGGCACCAGGAAATCGAGAAGCTCGACCGCGAGGACGCGCTCGCGTTCTACAAGCGCTTCTACGCGCCGAACAACGCCACCCTGCTGATCGCCGGCGATGTCGATGTCAACGAGATCCGGCCGATGGCGGAGCGGAGCTTCGGCCAGATCGCGCCGCAGCCTGCGATCCCCGCGCATCGCATGCGCCCGCAGGAGCCGACGCCGGCGGCGCCGCGCACGGTCACGCTGTCCGACCCGCGCGTCGAACAGACCGGCGTGCGGCGCTATTATCTAGTGCCGTCCGCCACCACCGCGGCATCCGGCGAAAGCCCGGCGCTCGACGTGCTGGCCCAGTTGATGGGCGGCGGCAGCAACTCCTATCTCTACCGCGCGCTGGTGATCGACCGGCCGCTCGCGATCAGCGCCGCCGCCAGCTATCAGGGCACCGCCCTCGACGACACCCAGTTCGCCATCTCGGTCTCACCCAGGCCGGGCGTCGAATTCGCGGCGGTCGAGCAGGCGATCGACGGCGTGATCGCCGACGTCGCGCAGCATGCCGTCCGCGCCGAGGATCTGGAGCGGGTCAAGACCCAGTTGATCGCGGAGGCGATCTACGCCCAGGACAACCAGGCGACGCTGGCGCGCTGGTATGGCGCGGCACTCACCACCGGCCTTTCCGTCGATGACATCAGAAGCTGGCCGGACCGCATCCGGGCGGTCACCGCCGACCAGATTCGCGCCGCCGCGCAAAAATGGCTCGACAAGAACCGCTCGGTGACGGGCTACCTGATCAAGGACACCACGCCAAAGCGCGAGGAGAAGCGTTCGTGACATCTGCCCGGACTTGCGCACGGCGCATCGCATTCGCTGTCGTCGCCTGCGTCGCGCTGGCATCGACGCCATCCCAGGCCGCGGCCAAAATCCAGCGTCTGGTCTCGCCGGGCGGCATCGAAGCCTGGTTCGTGCAGGATGCCACCGTGCCTCTGATCGCGATGGAATACGCTTTCGGCGGCGGCGCGTCGCAGGACCCCGCCGACAAGGCTGGCGTCGGCAACATGGTCGCCGACCTGCTCGACGAAGGCTCCGGCGATCTCGACTCCAAGACGTTTCACGAGCGTCTCGACCGCCGCGCCATCGATCTCAGCTTCTCCTCGTCGCGGGATTCGTTCCGCGGCTCGCTGCGCATGCTCAAGGACACCCGCGACGAGGCTTTCGACCTGTTGCGGATGGCGCTGACGTCGGCGCATTTCGACAGCGTCGATGTCGAGCGCATCCGCGCCCAGGTGCTGTCCGGCCTGCGGCGCGAAACCTCCAATCCAGGTTCGCTCGCCAACCGCAAGTTCCTGTCGGCGGCCTATGGCGACCATCCCTACGGCCGGTCCGCCAACGGCACGTTGGAGAGCGTTCCCAACATCCAGGTCGCCGACCTCAAGGATTATGTTGGCCGCGTGCTGGCGCGGGATACGCTGAAGGTTGCCGTGGTTGGCGATGTCGACGCGACCACGCTGGGCAAGCTGCTCGACCAGACCTTTGGCGGCCTGCCGACGAAGGGCAGCCTGGCGCCGATTGCCGATATCGAGGCCAGCAAGCCGCCGCAGCGCTTCTTCATTCCGCTCGAGGTGCCGCAGACCGTGGTGACATTCGGCGGCCCCGGCATCAGGCGCGACGATCCGAAATTCATGGCCGCTTATGTGGTCAACCACATCCTCGGCGGCGGCGGATTGTCGTCGCGGCTTTATCGCGAGGTGCGCGAAAAGCGCGGTTTGGCCTATTCGGTCTCCGAATACCTGCTCTGGATGGAACACTCGGCGCTGTTCGTGGGCAACACCGGCACCCGCGCCGACCGCGCCGGCCAGACCGTGGACGCCGTCGACAAGGAAGTCCGCCGCATGGCCGAGGACGGTCCGACCCAGCAGGAACTGGACGAGGCCAAGTCCTACCTCAAGGGCTCGCAGATGCTGGCGCTCGACACCTCCTCGAAACTCGCTTCCGCGCTGCTGCAATATCAGATCGACAAACTCGGTATCGACTACATCGAACGGCGCAACTCAATTGTCGACGCTGTGACCCTGGACGATGCCAAACAGGCCGCCAAGCGGCTGTGGGGCCAGGGCCTCAACACCGTGATCGTCGGCCGCGCCCCGCAAGCCGCGGCCCAGCCCGCGACCGCGATGCCGCCCGCGGCGAATTGAGGCCGGTCCACGCGGCGCTTCTCTTCACCTCCCCCCTTGAGGGGGAGGTCGATGCTGCGCAGCAGCGTCGGGAGAGGGGTAGCCTCAAACGCCGGCGCCCGGAGCTACCCCTCTCCCCGACCCTCCCCCTCAAGGGGGAGGGGACGACTGCGGCATTCGCGAACATCTCGCTTCCAGCTATCCTCCGTCACCCTGATTCCCGGTGACATCATGCTGCGGATTACCCGCGATCTGACAATCGACGAGAACGATATCGAGATCGGCTTCGTTCGCGCCTCCGGCCCCGGCGGGCAGAACGTCAACAAGGTTTCGACCGCGGCGCAATTGCGGTTCGATACAAGGCGCCTGACGCTGGCTCCCGATATCGCGGCCCGGCTCGACCGGCTCGCCGGCAGCCGCATGACCAAGGACGGCGTCATCGTGATTCAGGCCTACCGTTTCCGCACCCAGGAGCGCAATCGCGCCGACGCGATCGAGCGGCTGCTCGAATTGTTGCGGGAAGCCGCCATACGTCCGACCCCGCGCCGCCCGACAAGGCCGACCCTCGGCTCGAAAAAACGTCGACTCGAAGGCAAGAAGCGCCGCGGCGACATCAAGGCGAGGCGTGGCACCAGTGGCATCGAGGAGTGAGCCTCGTGCCCGGACGCGCCGCAGCGGGTAGCGCTGCTGCGCGGCCGGATCGCACCGAGCACCTGCGCCCGCGACGGCCCCGGCTCTGCAATGCACCACGCCGCAAAGTGCGGCGCGCTGCATTGCGTCCGGAGCACGGCGAATTGCGGGGAGAGACGAGAACTGCCCTCCCGCCGGGCCGCGAAACGCCCTAAATTGCCGCTCCAGTCCACGAGTCGCCTGACCCATGCCTGTCCGCCAGCTGCCCGAAACCATCGTCAACCGCATCGCCGCCGGCGAAGTGGTGGAACGGCCGGCCAGCGTGGTCAAGGAACTGGTGGAGAACGCCATCGATGCCGGCGCCAGCCGGATCGACATCTTCACCGATGGCGGCGGACGACGGCGGATCGGCATCACCGACGACGGCTCCGGCATGACGCAAGCCGACCTCGCGCTCGCGGTGGATCGCCACGCTACCTCCAAACTCGATGACGAGGATTTGCTGCGGATCCGCACGCTGGGATTTCGCGGCGAAGCACTGCCATCGATCGGCGCGGTGGCAAAGCTTGGCATCATCACCCGCCATGGCTCCGAACCGCATGCCTGGTCGCTCAGCGTCGAGGGCGGCGCGAAGTCGGCGATCATGCCGGCCGCGCTCAGCCAAGGCACCCGCGTCGAGGTCAGCGACCTGTTCTACGCGACGCCGGCACGACTGAAATTTCTCAAGACCGACCGCACCGAGGCAGAGGCGATCCGCGAGGTAGTGCGGCGGCTCGCAATGGCGCGTCCTGACGTGGCGTTCACGCTCGCCGGCGAGGAGCGCGCCCCCGCGAGCTGGGCCGCGGCGCTGCCCGGCGCGAGCGGCCGGCTGACCCGCCTCGGCGACATCCTTGGCGCCGATTTTCGCAGCGCCGCCATCGAGGTGCGCAGCGAGCGCGAAGGCGTCGTGGTGGAAGGCTTTGCCGCGGCACCCTCGCTGACCCGCGCCAACGCGCTCGGGCAGTACCTGTTCGTCAATGGCCGCCCGGTGCGCGACAAGCTGATACTGGGCGCGGTGCGCGCGGCCTATTCGGATTACCTGCCGCGCGACCGCCATCCGGTGGTGGCGCTGTTCATCACGCTCGAGCCCCAGGAGGTCGACGCCAATGTGCATCCCGCCAAGACCGAGGTCCGCTTCCGCAACGCCGGCTTGGTCCGCGCGCTGATCGTACATGCGCTGAAGGATGGGCTCACCCGCGAAGGCCAACGCACCGCCGCCAACAGCGACGGCGCGGTGCTGGCGTCGTTCCGCCCGGCCTTCGCACCACGTGCCAACTGGGACTGGCGTCGCTCGCCGGCCTATCCCGTGGCAAGCGGAGTCGCGACCGCTTTCGCCGAACCCGGACAGGCCGCGTTCGACGTCGGCGCGCCCACCGCCGACGTCCGCTTCGAGCAGGCGCCCTCCCCGGACCTGCTCGATCGCCCGCTCGGCGCCGCACGGACGCAGATCCACGAGACCTATATCGTGGCGCAGACCCGAGACGGGCTGATCGTGGTGGACCAGCACGCCGCTCATGAACGCATCGTCTACGAGAAACTGAAGGCGTCGCTGGCGCGCAACGGCGTGCAGCGGCAGATCCTGCTGATTCCGGAGATCGTCGAACTCGACGAGGCGACGGTCGAAAAGCTGATCGACCGCGCCGAGGAACTGGCGAGCTTCGGCCTGGCCATCGAATCCTTCGGCCCGGGCGCGGTCGCGGTACGCGAGACCCCGTCGCTGCTCGGCAAGGCCAATGCCGCGGGCCTGCTGCGCGACCTCGCCGAGCACATGGCGGAATGGGATGAAGCTCTTCCTTTGGAACGCCGCCTGATGCATGTCGCCGCCACCATGGCCTGCCACGGCTCGGTGCGATCAGGCCGCATCCTCAAGCCTGAGGAAATGAACGCGCTCTTGCGCGAGATGGAAGACACGCCGAATTCCGGCCAGTGCAACCATGGCCGGCCGACCTACGTGGAACTGAAGCTCGCCGATATCGAGAAGCTGTTCGGGCGGCGGTAGTGCAATTCGCGCTCTATGTCGTCCCCGCGAAGGCGAGGACCCATAATCTTCGTGGCAGCATTTAGAAAAAAACACGGCCACAGTGGAAGCATCTGGCGAACAATAATGATCGGTGGTCATGGGTCCCCGCCTTCGCGGGGACGACATGGAGTATGTTGCACCCTCAAAAATACGAACTCCGTGTCGTCATACGTGCGCCGCTCCAGCTCCTCGAATCCTTCCGGCACAACAAATCCTGCAGTCTTCGCTTCTTCTACCACCAGCATTGCGTCCGGCGTCAGCCACCCGCCTTCGCGCAGTGAGCGTAGTGCCTTCTCGGCAAGCTCCATCCGGTACGGCGGATCGAGCAACACTAGCGAGAACGGCTCGACCGGATGCGCGGGGCCGAGGTCGGCAGCATCGCGGCGGAACACTTTTGTCACGCCGCCGAGCCCCAGCGCCTCGACATTGTTGCGCAGCAGCGCGCGGGCTTCTGCGCCATTGTCGACAAACAGCGCGAACGCCGCCCCGCGCGAGATCGCCTCGATGCCGAGCGCGCCGGTGCCGGCGAACAGGTCCAGCACCCGTGCACCTTCGATCGGATCGCCGTAGCCATGGACCAGGATGTTGAACAGCGACTCGCGCAACCGGTCCGCTGTGGGACGGATGTCGCGCGAGGCTGGCGAGGCCAGATTGCGACCCTTCAATCGACCGCCGACGACGCGCATTACGATATCGCCACGCGGTCGGTGCGCTCCCTCCACCCTTGCGGGGGAGGGTTGGGGAGGGGGGTATCGCGGGCACGGAGCTTGGGGCTACCCCCCTCCCCGCCCCTCCCCCGCAAGGGGGGAGGGAGAAAAAAGGTTACGACCGGCGCATCAAGAATGATCGATACGATCTCGCTCATCGCGGCTCAGTCGTCTTTGGGTTTCAGATCGCGCTTGCCGTGATAGCCGCGCTGCGGGCGGCGCGGCGGGCCGTAGCCGTTGGCTTCCAGTTCATTGCGCTGGCGCGCTTCCTCGCTGCCCGAGCGCTGCACCAGCACGCGGCGACCCTTGCGATCAGAAATTAGCGCGTTCTTGCCCGAGGCTTTGAACGGCTTCTTTGCTCGCGACGGTACTTCGTCGCTCCCGGTCACTTCATCCGGCATCGGGCGCGCGAATTCGGCCCCGGCCAATGCGGCCACCTTCTCGCCGAGCTGTTCGCGCAGCACGCGGGTTTTGACTTCCTCGACCTGGCCTTCGGCCAGTTCGCCCAGTTGGAACGGTCCGTAGGACACCCGGATCAGCCGGTTCACCTCGAGCCCGAGATGCGCCATCACGTTGCGGACCTCGCGGTTTTTGCCCTCGCGGATCGCGAACACCAGCCAGACGTTGGCGCCCTGGTCGCGCTCCAGTACGGCATCGATCGGACCGTATTTGACGCCATGGACCTCGACGCCCCTTTTTAAGGCGTCGAGCTGATCCTGCGTCACCTCGCCATGGGCGCGCACGCGGTAGCGCCGCAGCCAGCCGGTGTCGGGCAATTCCAGCACCCGCGCAAGCCCGCCATCATTGGTCAGCAGCAACAGGCCTTCGGTGTTGAAATCGAGCCGGCCGATGCTGATCAGCCGCGGCAGGCCCTCGGGCAGGTTGTCGAACACCGTGGGACGGCCTTCCGGATCGGCATGCGTGGTCATCAGCCCGCGCGGCTTGTGGAACATGAACAACCGGGTGCGCTCGCGCTCCGGCAGCGGCTTGCCATCGACGGTGATGACGTCGCGCGAGGTTACATCGAGCGCCGGGGAATTGATCACCCGGCCGTTGACCGATACGCGGCCCTCCACGATCCATTCCTCGGCATCGCGGCGCGAGGCAAGGCCCGCGCGCGACACCACCTTGGCGATGCGCTCGCCGGCCTTTTTCGGCTTCGGCTCGGCGCGGGTGCTGCGCTTGTCGAACTCCGGCTTGCGCTCGCGATATTCGCCGCGGCCGCCGAACGCCGGACGCTTGGCGAACACCTTGCTGTCGTCCTCATTGTCGCGGCGCGGACGCTCGTCGCCGGCCTCGGAGCGCGGATGCTCCTGCCAGGCGTTGCGAGCCGGGCGATCCTCGCGCGGCCGATCGAACTTCGGACGATCGCTTCGTTCACGCGGCCGATCGAATTTCGGACGCTCGCCTTGCGGCCGATCTTCGCGCGGACGCGAAAAACGCGGACGCTCGTCGCCCCCGCGATCTTCACGCGGCTTGTCGAAGCGCGGCTTGTCGAAGCGCGGTTTATCAAAATTTCGCGCGCCATCGCGGGGCGGGCGCGAATTGCGTCCGGCATGATCCGGCGAAGAAGCGTCGCGCTTCTGCCATGGTTTTGACTCGCCACGATCCGGACCGCGGTCTGGACGATCGCCGAAATTCTTGCGTGGGCCGCGATCCGGCGCGCCGCGCGAAAATTTCTTGTCGCCGCCGAATTTCCGTTCGGGACGGTCGCCATCGCGTGACGGACGAGCTGCAAAGGGCCGGTCGCCGCGCGGACGGTCACCGTCCTTGCGGAATCCCTCGCCCCGCGGCGTGTAGGGCCGCTTCTCACCACCCTCACCGCGCGGTGTATAGGGCCGCTTCTCCCCGCCCTCGCCTCTCGGCGTGTATGGACGCTTGTCGCCGAATTTCTTGTCGGAGAAACGCGCCGCAGGGCGCGCGTCATTGCGATCGCCACGCGGGGTGTAAGGCCGTTTTTCACCACCTTCTCGCGGCGTATATGGGCGCTTCTCGCCGCCGTGATCGTCACGCGGGCGAAACTCCTTGCGCGGACCGCGATCGGGCCGCTCGCCACCACTGTGCGCTGGACGGTCATCCCGGTTGAACCGTGCGGGGCGCGGAGCATCACCGTAGTCGCGGCGCGGCGGCGGACCTTCGCGTTTTCCCGCATAAGGCTTGCCCGGTCCCGAATAAGGCTTCTTGCCATAGGATTTGGGACCGTCGGACTTGCCGGCGTAAGGACGCTTCTCGCCATCAGGCCTCGGCGTATATGGGCGCTTCTCGCCATCGCTTTTGCCAGCAAAGCCGCGCTTGGCGAATTTCTTGTCGGGGCCGCGGGCAGCACCCGAGCGGCCCTTGCCGCCGGGCGGACGGTCACGCCGGCCGCGCGAGGAATCGTTGTTTTTATCGTTATCGCGGGGCATGAATGGTCTCGCTACAGGCAGTTGAAATGATGATCAGACGGTGGACCGCATAACCGCAACGCGCGCGCTCTTCATTCGAGGCGCATTGTCACGCAAAACCGGTGTCCACTTTTGCTGAATGCGCTTTTCCTAGCAGAGTTTTCCCGGCAAGACGAGACATGACCACACCATCTTTCATGGATTTGGCCCTGAAAGCGGCCGAAACGGCACGAATATCCGGCGAAGTGCCGATCGGCTGCGTGATCGTGCGCGAGGGCGCCGTGATCGCGACCGCCGGCAACCGCACCCTCACCGACCGCGATCCGACCGCGCATGCCGAAATTCTGGCGATCCGGCAGGCCGCGCGGGCGATCGGCAGCGAGCGATTGGTGGATTGCGACCTCTATGTCACGCTGGAGCCGTGCACGATGTGCGCGGCGGCCATTTCATTCGCGCGGGTAAGGCGGCTGTATTACGGCGCGGCCGATCCCAAGGGGGGTGCTGTGGATTCCGGCGTGCGGTTCTTTGCATCGCCGACCTGTCATCATATGCCGGAGGTGTATTCGGCGGTCGGCGAACGCGAGGCGGCGGTGTTGCTGCGGGAATTCTTCAAGGCGAGAAGGTAGCAGCAAGTCGCCCCCGCGAAGGCGGGGACCCATAACCACGGATGGTTATTGTTGAAGCTCTCTTGCAAAGGCTGATGTCTCCCGGAACACTGCCGACCGAGTTTATGGGTCCCCGCCTGCGCGGGGACGACACCGAGTTTGATGCTACGCCGTGAAAAACGCTTTCAGCGCCTTCGCGGTCGCATCCGGATTTTCCTCGGTGAGGAAATGCCCCGAGTCGATCGACATCCCGGAGACATTGCTCGCCCACATCTGCCAGGTATCGAGCGGCGTGGCGGCGGCCTGCGCGACCCCGGTATCGCCCCACAGCGCCAGCATCGGAATGGTGATTTTCTTCCCCGCGTCACGATCCGCCTTGTCGATGTCGAAATCGGCGGTGGCGCCGGCGCGGTAGTCCTCGCACATCGCGTGCACCCGCGAGGGGTCGCGGAACGCGGCGAGATAATGCTGCAGCGCGCGCGGGTCGATCGCATCCAGGGTTTTGGATTTGGTCTGGCTCGCCATCTTCTGCTTGAGGAAGAAATCCGGCGCGCCGCCGATCAGGGTTTCCGGCAACGGATAAGGCTGCGCCAGAAAGGTCCAGTGATAGATCTTCAGCGCGTAGCGCCAGTCCATTTTTATCCAGTAGTCGTAGGTCGGCAATATATCCAGCACCGCAAGCCGCGACAGCCGGCCGGGGTGATCGAGCGCCAGACGATACGACACCCGGCCGCCGCGATCGTGCCCGGCCAGCGCGAAATGCACATGGCCGAGCCGTTCCATCGCCTCGACCATCGCCTTGGCCATCGCGCGCTTGCTATAGGGCGTGTGCTTGTCGTCGCTGCGCGGCATGTCGGACCAGCCATAGCCCGGCAGGTCGGCAACAATGATGGTGAACCTGTTGGCCAGTTGCGGCGCGACCCGATGCCACATCACATGGGTCTCGGAAAACCCGTGCAGCAGCAGCAGCGGCGGCCCGTTGCCGCCGACCCGCGCGAAGACGCGGCCGGAACTGGTATCGATCCACTCGGAGGCGTAGCCGGGAAACAGGTCGGCGAGATCGGGCATGACTGATTCCTACGTCGTCCCCGCGAAGGCGGGGACCCATAACCACCAATGGTTATTGTTGGCGCGTCGCTTCAGCAAGTGGCTGATGCCTTCCACAACGTTACCACGGAGGCTATGGGTCACCGCCTTCGCGGGGACGACAAACTACTTTAAACTTTGTTTGCCGTTGCTGGTAGCGCTGGGCAGCGATATCCATCGTGCAAGCATCAACAAACCGAACAAGGAAACATCATGGCGATCGATTTCGAAATTCCTCCCGAGGCAAAGGCGATCCGCGAAAAAGTCCGGCAGTGGGTGCACGACGAATGCATTCCGGCCGAAAAGGCGCTGGATGACAAGCCGCTCAAGGAGGTACTCGATCCGTTGCGCAAGAAGGCCCGCGCACAGGGCCTGTGGTGTCCGTTCATCCCCAAGGAATATGGCGGCATGGGGCTCGGCCCGCTTGCCAACGCGCTGGTGCAGATGGAGCTCGGCGAAAGCTCGCTCGGCGCGCTGTCGATGAACACGCAAGGGCCGGACGACGCCTCGATGCTGACCATCCTGGCGCACGGCACCGAGTATCAGAAGGAAAAATTCCTGAAACCGCTGCTCAACGGGGACAAACGCATCTGCTTCTCAATGACGGAGAAGGCCGCCGGCGCCGACGCCACTGGCATGCAGACCCGCGCGGTCAAGGACGGCAACGAGAACTACGTGATCAACGGCGAAAAATGGTTTTCCTCCTCCGCCTCCGTCGCCGACATCGCGCTGGTGATGGCCAAGACCGATCCGGAGGCGCCGCGCCACAGGCAGTTCTCGACCTTCATCGTCGAACTGCCGAACCCCGGCTACAACATCAAGCGCAACGTCAAGAACATGGCGATCGAGGGCGCGCATTACAACGACATCCACGGCGGCCATTCCGAAATCGAGATCAAGGACCTAAAAGTGCCGGCCGACAATCTGCTCGGCGGCGAGGGCAACGGCTTCAACATGGGCCAGCACCGCCTGGCCTACGGCCGCCTGCGCCATGGCATGCACAATATCGCCAAAGCCCAGCGCGCGCTGGACATGGCGACGGCGCATGTCACCCAGCGCTCGACCTTCGGCGTGATGCTGTCGGACCGCCAGGCCGTGCAGTTCATGCTCGCCGACTGCGCCAGCGAACTCTACATGGCACGGCTGATGCTGCTGCACATCGCCTACAAGGCTGAAAAAGGCATGGACCTCACCCAGGAAAATTCCATCGCCAAGGTTTTTTTGGCGCACATGGTGCACAAGGTGGTCGACACCGCGATCCAGTTGCACGGCGCGCTCGGCTACAGCCAGGATACCGTGCTGGCCAAGTGGTACACCCAGATTCGCTCGCAACGGCTGGTGGACGGCCCCGACGAAGTGCACAAATGGCGGGTTGGCCGCAACGTCATCAAGGCCTACAAGAAGCATGGCACCACGGCATCGGCCGCGGGCGGGGATTTGATTTAGGCACCGTCATTGCGAGCGAAGCGAAGCAATCCAGTGCCGCAAAGAACTGGATTGCTTCGTCTCCTCGCAGTGACGGATCAATTTTCCGCCGTCATTGCCGGGTTTGACCCTACGGTATTCACACCTCTCGTCATACGCGGGCTTGACCCGCGTATCCATCACTCTTCGCAAGACTCTTTCGATAATGATGGATTGCCGGGTCAAGCCCGGCAATGACGATGGAGATGTGTGAATACCGTAGGGTTTGACCCGGCAATCCGGCCACTTCGACGTGACTCCCGCGAAGACGATGGATACGCGGGTCAAGCCCGCGTATGACGCTCCCTCAATTTTCTTCGCGTTCCCTTTGCACCGCCCGCCAGCCGATATCGCGGCGGCAGAAGCCTTCGGGCCAGTGGATACGATCGACCGCCTCGTAGGCGCGGCGCTGCGCTTCGGCGACGGTGCGGCCGGAAGCACAAACATTTAGCACGCGACCGCCATTGGCGAAAATCTGCCCGTCCTTTGCCATCGTGCCGGCGTGGAAAATCTCGACGCCCTCGATCTTGGCGGCGTCATCGAGGCCCTCGATGCGTGTGCCCCTGGCGCAGTCACCCGGATAACCCTTCGCCGCCATTACGACCGTCAGCGCGGGTTCGGGAAACCAGCGCAGGTCGAAATTCTTCAACTGGCCGTCGGCCGAGGCCAGCAGCGCCGGCACGAGGTCCGACATCATTCGCAGCATCAGCACCTGGCATTCCGGGTCGCCGAAGCGGACGTTGTATTCGATCAATTTCGGGCCATGGTCCGTGACCATCAGGCCTGCGAACAGCACGCCTTTGAACGGCATGCCTTTGGCGCTCATCGCGCGCAGCGTGGGGAGGATGATCTGCTCCATCACGCGGGCGCACATCGCGTCCGTCATCACCGGCGCCGGCGAATAGGCGCCCATGCCGCCGGTGTTGGGGCCGGTGTCGCCGTCGAAGACGCGCTTGTGATCCTGCGCGGTGGCAAGCGGCAAGGCGTGCTCGCCATCGCACAGCGCAAAGAACGACGCTTCCTCGCCGGTCATGAATTCCTCGACCACGACCTCCGCGCCGGCGCCACCGAAGGCGCCGGCAAATATCATGTCGATCGCCGCCGAGGCCTCCTCCAGCGTCATCGCGACGACCACGCCCTTGCCCGCCGCGAGCCCGTCAGCCTTGACCACGATCGGCGCGCCCTGCGCGCGGATGTAGGCCCTGGCGGCATCGGCATCGCTGAAACGCCCATACGCCGCGGTCGGAATGCCGTTGGCCCTGCAGAGATCCTTGGTAAATCCCTTGGAGCCTTCGAGCTGCGCGGCCGCCCGGCTTGGCCCAAACGCCTTTATGCTGGCGGCTGTAAGATCGTCGACGATTCCGGCGACGAGCGGGGTTTCCGGACCGACCACGACAAAATCCACCGCATTGCGCTTGCAGAAATCGATCACCGCCGCATGGTCGGCGAGGTCGAGCGCTGCGCATTCGGCTTCCTGCGCGATGCCGGCATTGCCCGGCGCGCACCACAGCTTCGTCATCAGCGGAGACGCCGCGATCTTCCATGCCAGCGCATGTTCGCGGCCGCCGGAACCGAGCAGGAGGATGTTCATGATTGTCGGTTAGCGAACCGGCGCGCGGGACACAAGAGAACCGACGCGCTTCCGCACAGGACTCATCATTCCGGGCTCGCGCTACGTGCGCCCCGGAATGACGAATTTAGCGCCCCGCCGCCGTCTCGATGATTTCTTTCAGATACGCGACATGCCGCGCGAACGCGGCGCGGCCGGCCGCGGTCGCGGTCACGGTGGTCTGCGGCTTCCTGCCGACAAAGGCCTTGTCGACCGCGACATAGCCGGCCTTTGCCAGCGTCTCGATGTGGGCGCCGAGATTGCCGTCGGTGGCGCCGGTCAGCTTTTTCAGCTTTGAGAATTCCAGGCCGTTCGCCGCCGGCAGCGCGTTCAACGCAGCCATGATGCGCAGGCGGAGCGGCTGGTGGATGATGTCGTCGAGTTCGGCCATCGGTCAGCCCCGGCGCATCCAGAGGCCGCCCAGCATCAGTCCGCCGCCGTCGATCAACGCCATCCAGAGCTCGAACCAGTCGCCGGCGAAGAAGTAACCGATCAAGGTGAGCGCCGTGATGCCGAGACCGATCGCGACAAAGGCGTAGCCGACCCACAGCCCAGCGATGCTGTACACCAGCATGAAATAGATCGGCCAGAACGTACCGAGCTGGCGCGGCGTGAAATGGCCGAGCACGCTGCTGCAAAATACTCCGAATGCGATGAACAGGCAGAAGGCCGCCAGCATGCGCATGTCGAAGGTGCGGATCCCGTCGCGGGCGTGATCGTATTTGCCGATGACGAACGAACCCGCGATCCCCGCAACATAGATCGCGGTCCAGACGGCGCCGCCGTTGCGCGGCGACAGCCAGGTTGCGACATAACCCACCGCGGTCAGCGCGCCCCATAATATCAGCATCAGGCTGGCGAGACTGTAGATCCGCGACTGCCGGACGCGGCGGACGATGGCGTCGATGTCCGACAGCGCCGAGGCTGCCTGCTGCCGATCGATGCTCATGAGCTCAGACCGGTCGTCGCCACGTCGTCGGCAATGATCGATACCGCCGCGGGATCGCCGACGATGCCCATGTGGTTGATGCCGTCGATGATCCTGACGGTAGCGCGATTTCCGACGGCTTCCTGATATTTGCCGGGCAGCATCAATTCGTCGGCGCCGCCTGAAAAGATCGTCACCGGTTTGGTCGCCGCCGCCAGATCCTTGCGGAAGTCCATGGACGGGCCGAAATTGCGCATCAGCCGGTACGAATAGCTTGCCGTCAGTACCTTGCTGGAGTCCGGCGGCACCGCGAAGGCTATCGTCGGCAACGATTCGGCGAAAACAACCCCAATTCGGCGCAGTACCGACAATGCGATGAAGCGCGGAACATCCGGGCTGGCCCAGCCGCCGGCATCGGGACGGGTGCTCGGCGCGTCGTAACCGAGATAGGGCGCGAGCAACACGGTGCGCACAAACAGGTTCTGGATCGGCGAGCCGGCGACGCGCAGCGCAAAGCCGCCGCCCGAGGAATGCCCGATCAGCGTCAGCGGCGCGGCAGGATTGGTCTTGCGGATTTCCCCGACCAGATCGGCGAGATCGTCCTCAAGCTGGCCGAGATAGCGAATGTCGCCTCTGGTGCCGGAAGCGCCATGACCGCGGATATCCACGGCGTAGGTTTCTATGCCCCGCGCAGCGAGCGCGCTGGACAGCATATGGATCGCACCGCGGCTGGAGCCGGACGAACCATGCACCACAATGGCTATTCGATCGGTCGCAGTCCTATGCGCGGAATAATGCCGGTATGCGAGGTCGGTGCCGTCGCGGCCCTGAAACCGATCGACCGCGGGCAAGGTGCTGAAATCGATCGATTTGCGCGCGTCCGAGATCGACGTCAGCTCGGGCGGCTGCCGCAGCGGCGTGGCGATCATGCCAACCAGCAGCAACGTCACAAGCCCCGCCGCGGCGAGCCCCCAGATGCCGAGTTTGAAAAGTCCGGATATGAGCGAAGCTGCCATCGCGCGATACTCCCGTTTCAGATAGACAGACTACTCTATAATACAGAGTACTTTGGATTACAAGAGTAAATTGGCTTGGGAATCCGTCCATCCCGCCCTTGCACGCGAAACCGAAAAGTCCGATTCGATGGTCATGACCACTGCCGAATCCCTGCTCAATGCACCGGAATTCACGGTGTCCGAACTATCGTCGGCGCTGAAGCGGACCGTGGAGGACGCCTACGGCCATGTGCGGGTGCGCGGCGAAATCTCCGGTTTTCGCGGCGCTCATTCGTCCGGCCATTGCTATTTCGCGCTGAAGGACGACAGCGCCAAGATCGAGGCGGTAATCTGGAAGGGCATCCATGGCCGGATGCGGTTCAAGCCGCAGGAAGGCCTCGAGGTCATCGCCACCGGCAAGCTCACCACCTATCCCGGCTCGTCGAAATACCAGATCGTGATCGAGGCGCTGGAGCCCGCCGGCATCGGCGCGCTGATGGCGCTGATGGAAGAGCGCAAGCGCAAGCTTTCAGCCGAAGGCTTGTTCGACGAAGCGCGCAAGCAATTATTACCATGGCTGCCGGAAGTGATCGGCGTGGTGACGTCGCCCACGGGCGCCGTGATCCGCGACATCCTGCATCGGCTGGCGGACCGCTTTCCGCGCCGCGTGCTGGTGTGGCCGGTCAAGGTGCAGGGGGACAGCTCGGCGGAACAGATTGCCGCGGCGATCCGCGGCTTCAACGCGCTGCCCGAGCATGGCAGGATTCCGCGGCCGGACCTGCTGATCGTCGCGCGCGGCGGCGGCTCGCTGGAGGATCTGTGGTCCTTCAACGAAGAGATCGTGGTCCGCGCCGCCGCCGAGAGCATGATCCCGCTGATCTCGGCGGTCGGCCACGAGACCGACGTGACGCTGATCGATTTCGCCGCCGACAAGCGCGCGCCGACGCCGACGGCGGCCGCGGAAATGGCGGTGCCGGTACGAGGCGAATTGTTCGTGGAGGTGTTGGGCTATGCGCGGCGCATGATGCTGTGCTGGCAGCGCGGCCAGGACGGCCGCCGCAACGAATTGCGCGCCGCGGTTCGCGCCTTGCCGGCCGCGGGGGACCTGCTGGCGATCCCGCGCCAGCGGCTCGATGGCGCGGCGGCGGCACTGCCCCGCGCGCTGAAGGCCAACACCCACGCGCATTTCCGGCGCTTCGCGCAATCGAGTGCAAGGCTGACGTTACGGGTATTGCGGGCGCAGGTGGCGCAGGCCGCGCAACGCCTGACCGCGGGCGGGGAGCGAATGACGCTGGGCGCGCGCGCGCTGCTGCAACGGCGCCGCGACCGCTTTTCGGGGCTCGACATCCGCCTGAAGGCTTCCTGGCTCGCCAACGCGCAGGCGCAACGCAACAGAATCGCGCGCGACCGCGAGCGCGCGCAGCGTCTTGCCGAACGTGCGCGGCGCGCACTGCTGACGGGGATGCAGCGTCAGCAGGCCCGGATCGCGCATACCGGCCAGTTGCTGACGGCGCTGTCCTACAAGAGCGTACTGACACGCGGTTTTGCACTGGTGCGCGACGAGCAGGGGATCGCGGTGCATGCCGCCGCCGCGATAGGACCGGGCGCACGGCTCGACCTGGAATTCGCGGATGGACGCGTTGGCGCAACTGCCAATACCGATCGGCCGGCGCCGCGCCCACGTCAGCCGAAAGCCGTTGCCAGCGAGCCGAAGCCCGCCGCACCCAGGCGCGCGGCCAAGCCCGTCGATCAGGGCAGTTTGTTTTAGCAAACATCGTCGTCCCCGCGAAGGCGGGGACCCATAACCACCGATGGTTATTGCCTGGTGAGTTGCTGCCGTAGGTCGCTGACACCTTCCGCATCATTGGCGACGGAGGGTGGGTCCCCGCCTTCGCGGGGACGACGCTGGAATTTTAGCGCGCCAGCCACTCCGCGACGCGCTTTTGCGAATCCTTGCGCGCCTCGGGATCGCCGCCGAGATGGCCGCGTTCCGGCAAGCCCACATCGGTCGCGCCGGTGATCGCGTGAAGCGGCAAATTCGCACGATCGAAATCATGGGCCGCGCCCGGGTAGACCACGATCCGCGCCAGGGCGCTGCGTCCGCGCGCGCCATCCACCATCTGGCGGCATGCCGACGGCGAACTGACATCGTCGCTGGCGCCGATCAGCAGCAAGGTCGGCACCCGCGCGCTCCAGCCGAGCCCGGACGACATCCGGCAATCCGGATAAAACGCCACCGCCGCGCGAAAATCCGGTTCGATCTTGCGCGACGACAGCTGCGGCCGCACCGCCCACAGCAGCGCGCTGGCGCCGTTGGCCCAGCCGATCAGGCTGATGCGATCCTGCAACACCCAGGACTGCTGCAGCAGCCATTGCCGCGACGCCATGATATCGGCGACCCGTTCGCGGCGGGCCAGCACGCGGCGCTCCCTGACGCGGCATTGTGGGCCGAGTTCGCGCGAGCCGTAGCTGTCGGGCAGCAGCACGGCGTTGCCGGCCTTCAGCAGCTGCTCGGTCCAGTCGCGATAGCGCGGCTGCATCTGCTCGGACTGGCCGTTCAATCCGCCGCAGCCGTGCAGCGCGATCACGGTGGGAAACGGGCCGTCGCCATCGGGCTTGACCAGTTGCGCATGCAACACGCCTGTGCTCGAGGGAATCTCGATCTGCTGCGGCGCCACCGGCTGCGCCGCGCCGGCAACAGCCGCCGCGACGAAAAAAAACAGGGACGCAAGCGTTGGAAGCAGGCGCATGGTTTCGCCGAAATGGGGGTGCGGAAAACACCGGCCCAACCGGGTGTCTACCACGCGCCACCGGCCGCGATTCATCACAAATCGGTGGGTTTGGCGGGCGGTCGCAGGCCTTATTTATGACAAGGCTTGTTTGTGATAGATGCTATCCGACCATATCAACCGCTGTGCGGACGGCGGAGCGTCTCGAGGATTTTAGCCGTGCTGAATAAATTCGGTCCCTCCGGCCATGGCGAAGCGCAGGTGCAATATCTGGATGGCGATTTCCGCGTGATCTCGCCGGGTACCTACGTGCGCTGCGCGGTGACCGGCGTGCAGATTCCGCTCGACGAATTGAAATACTGGAGCGTCGATCTGCAGGAGGCCTATTCGGTACCGTCCGCGGTGCTGCAGCGGCATTATCCCGGCGCGCTGAAGGCACAAGGTTGATTAATCCGGGCACGTCTAGACTGCCAATGCAGGAAAGACGTGGATGGCCGGGACGAAGCCCGGCCATGACGGAACGTGAATCGTTTTCAATCCGTTAGTGAAAATCCGGAAACATTGAATGCTTTTTCAGCTAGACTCTCAGGATGACGGTAAGCGTCCGAAGAATCTACGCGCGAAATTTCCGCGCGCGGGCCTGGAACAGCCGGTCGGTTACAAACTTCAGCAGCTTCGCTTCATCGTCGAACCGCAGCGTCACCGCGAACGGCACGATACCCGTCTGTAGCCGCCTGCCATCGAGTTGCAGCCGCGCCATATCCTTTTCCGTCGTCACCAGCGTCAGTCCGTCGCGTTTCGCCGCGACGGCCAGCGCCTCGATTTCGTTTTCCGAAAACGGATGGTGGTCGGCGAACGTCTTTTCCCGGACCACCTCGACTCCGCTTCCGCGCAACGTCCGGAAAAACCGTTGCGGATCGCCGATGCCGGCGAAAGCCAGTACGCGCTTGTCCCGCAACGCCGCGACGGACGCTTCGCCGGGCATCAGATGCGCGCGCAATACCAACCCGCCTTTTGCGGCGATGACGGCCGAAACCGCATCGGCCGCGGCGCCATCGCCAACGATGATGAGTGCGTCGGTGCGGGTGAGCTGCGGCGGCAACGGCGCGCGCAGCGGACCGGCCGGAAACACGCAGCCATTGCCGACGCCACGGTCGCCGTCGATGACGATCAGCGAGGCGTCCTTGGCAATCGCCGGATTCTGAAAGCCGTCGTCCATCACGATGACGCTGGCGCCCTGCGAGCGCGCCAGCGCAACGCCTGCGACACGATCCCGCGCAACCACCACAGGCACGCTTTGCGCCATCATCAGCGGCTCGTCGCCGACATCGTCAGCCGCGTGCCGTCCGGGATCAACCCGGACCGGACCGCGCAGTTTTCCGCCGTAACCGCGGCTGAGCACGATCGGTGCCTCGCTTGCATCGCGCAGCAGACCGACCAGGGCCAGCACCGTGGGCGTCTTGCCGGCGCCGCCGACGTGGTAGTTGCCGACGCAAAGTACCGGGATGCCGGCATCGAAACCTTTGCGCGCCATTCGTCTGGCTGCGATCGCGCCGTACAGCGCGCCGAGCGGCGTCAGCAGTCGCGACGTCAGCGATGATGGCCGGTGCCAGAAGGCCGGCTCATGCATTCGCTGCTCCCATCTCAAGCCGCAATTGCAGCAGATAGGGTTCGAGCGCCGCGAATGTCCGCTCCAGCGCGCCGCCGAGCTGGTCGACCACGCCTCCGGCAGCCCTGACCGAGGCTTGCCGCGCTGCCGGATCGGCCAGCCATTGCCCTAGCAGTTTCACCAGCGCTTGCTGGCCGTCGGCCTGTTTCGCGCCGCCGGCGACGTCGAGCGCGTCGTAGATATCGGTGAAATTGAACACATGCGGCCCGTGCACGATCGCCGCACCGAGCTTGACTGCCTCGATCGGATTCTGCCCGCCATGCTCGACCAGCGAGCCGCCCATGAACACGATCGGCGCAAACCGATAGAACAATCCGAGTTCTCCCATCGTATCGGCGACATAGATGTCGGTGGTCGCGGTCGGCAAATCCTCGTGCGAGCGCAGCGCGACGCGAAGGCCGGAAGCGGCGACCGCGCCGGCGATGGCTTCGCCGCGGTTGGGATGGCGCGGCACGATCACGCTCAGCAACCCCGGAAAATGTCCCGCCAGTTCGCGATGCACCTCGATCAGGATTTCCTCCTCGCCGGGATGGGTCGACGCCGCCACGATTACCGGCCGGCCGCGCGTCACCGCGGTCAAACGCTCCAGCCTGGTGCCGTCGGCGGGGGGCGCCTGCACATCGAGTTTCAGATTGCCGGTGGTGATGACGTTGCGGCTGCCCAGGGCCACAAATCGCTCGGCATCGACAGCGGACTGCGCGAGGCAGACTTCGAATCTGCCCAGCAAGGCCTCGATCGTTCTTGAAATCCTGCGCCAGCGCGGAAACGAGCGGTGCGACATCCGTCCATTGATCAGCACCATCGGCAGCCGGCGCGCCGCTCCCGACAGAATCAGATTAGGCCAAAGGTCGGACTCGATGAACAGCGCCAGCGACGGCTGCCAGTGATCGAGAAAGCGCGCGACATAGCGCGGTGAATCGTAGGGCACATATTGATGGATGACGTCGGGCGGAAACCGCTTGGCGGCGACGGCCGCCGAGGTTACGGTTCCTGATGTGAGCAGGATGCGCAGGTTCAGCGCGCGCAACTTTTCGATCAAGGCCGCGGCCGCCAGCACCTCGCCGACGCTGGCGCCGTGAATCCAGACCAGCGGACCATGCGGGCGGACGTCTTCGGTCATGCCGCGGCGCTCGTTGACGCGCGCGGGATCCTCCTTGCCCTGTTTCAACCGCCGCTGGATCAGCACCGGCGACAACGGCACCGCGGCGGCGGCCAGTTTCTGGTAGACGCGCAGCGTGATCGGCAGCGAATCCGCCATCAGCCCGCCTCCGGGCGCCCGACCTGCGCATAGGCGCGGCGGGTCGATTCGTTCAGATACTCCTCCAGTTGCAGGCGCAGCTTTTCCATGGTCTCGGCATCGGCGTCGGGCGGCACCACGATGGCGTCGACGCCCGCCACCGCACCCCGGCCAAACGGCAAATTGATGGTGGTGCGATCCCAGTTGTCGAGGCGGATGAAGCGGCTGGTCACCATCGCGAACGGCAGGATCGGCCGGCCGGATTCGCGCGCCAGCATGATGATGCCGAGGCCGGCGACGCGCGAGCGCTTCGGCACGTCGGCGGTCAGCGCCATGTTGTAGCCCTCGGCCAGCGCGCGCACCATTTCCTTGAAGGCGCCGACGCCGCCCTTGCGGTTAAACGCCGAGCCGTGATCGCCGGAACCGCGGATGGTGTCGACGCCCAGCCGCTCGGCGACGATGGCGTTGAATTCGCCGTCGCGATGCCGCGAGACCAGCACCTTGGCGCGGTGGTGATCCTTGGTCTTGATGAAGGACGTCAGGAAATGCTGGCCATGCCAGAACGCAAAGATAAGCGGTTGATGCGGCTCGGCCCGCTCATAGACGTCGGCGGGATCGAAGGTGAATTTATTGGTGCGCCAGACCAGCCGCAAATATCCGGCGACGAGGAAGCCGACGGCCTGCTGAAACCAGCGGGCGCGCAGCAGGCTGCGAAGCATTTTCTTCAACGGGCGGGCTTCACGTCTTGACCGGGATCGAGCAGGCGGTGGAGATGGACGACGAAGTAGCGCATATGGGCGTTGTCCACGGTCTGTTGCGCCTTCGCTTTCCACGCCGCATAAGCCGTCGCGTAATTCGGAAATACGCCGACGATTTCCACCTGATCGAGATCCTTGAAGGTCGTGTGTTCGAGATCGGTAAGTTCGCCGCCGATCACAAGATGAAGCAGCTGCGGCTGGGTATTTTCCGACATGTCATTTCCTACAGCGGCGGCCGGCCGGCAAGCGAAAAATCGCCCCCGCATCGCGCGGGCAATCAGGGCAGCGGACGATGACGGAAATGCTCGACGATTCGCGCATGACGATCGCGCCCTGCCGCCACCAGCACCCCGTGCGTCACCTCCGGGCGATTGTACAGGATCGGGTCCCCCGAGAGCGCCGTCATGCTACCATCCGCTTCGTGCACGATCAAATCGGCCGCGGCAAGGTCCCAATCACGGCTTTGGCCGCCTGCAAAAGCGGCATCGAGCCGGCCATCGGCGACCCGGCACAGCCGCAGCGCCAGCGAGCCGATTTGCGGATGCAGGATAATTTCATCGGTCGACTTCCCGAGCCGCTCGACCAGCGGCTTCGGTCCCGCCACGCGGGAAAAATCCAGCCCGGTGCCCGACGTCGCCTGAAGTGCCGCGCCGTTGCAGGACACGCCCTGCCCGCGCGCGGCAAAAAAGAATTCGTCGGTGGCCGGCGCGAATACCGCGGCCAGCAGCGGCGATGCGTCTTCGACCAGCGCCACGCTGACGCACCAGTCTTCCTTGCCGGCCAGATAGCCGCGGGTGCCGTCGATCGGATCGACGATCCAAAGCAGATGCTTTCCGAGACGCGACGAATCGTCGGCGCTTTCTTCCGACAGCCAGCCATACTCCGGCGTGGCCGGCCGTAGCCGGCTCTCGAGCAAGTCGTTGACCGCGATGTTGGCCTCGGAGACCGGCGACGAGGCGCCCTTGGTCCACATCTTCAGTTCGGTGCGGAACAGCGACAATGCGAGCGCGCCGGCTTCGCGTACCGCGTCTTGCAGCAAGGCAGCATCACGCCGCAAAATCCCGGCGCGCGCCAGGATATCGGCATTTCCGATCCCGGCGCTAGCGTCCGCCAACCGTCAGCCCCTCGACACGCAGCGTCGGCGCGTTGACGCCATAACGGAATTCCAGGTCGTTGGCGGCTGTCAGCGACTTGAAGATCTCGATCAGGTGGCCCGCGATCGTCACTTCGCTGACGGCATAACCGATCTCGCCGTTCTCGATCCAGAACCCGGAAGCGCCTCGGCTGTAATCGCCGGTCACGCCGTTGACCCCGGAGCCGATCAGGTCGGTGACGTAAAAACCCTGCTTGATGTCGGAGATCAGTTCGGCCGGCGTCGGCTCGCCGGCCTCGAGATGAAGATTGTAGGCTCCCGGCGACGGCGACGACGACACCGCGCGATGGGCATGGCCGGTGGTGACGAGGCCAAGTTCGCGCGCCGTCGCCGAATCCAGCAGCCACGACGTCAGCACGCCCCCGTCAATGATGGCGAGCTTCTTCACCGCGACACCCTCGGCGTCGAACGGCTGTGACCGCAACCCGCGCATGCGCAGCGGATCGTCGATGATACGGATGTCGCTGCTGAAAAGCTGCTGGCCGAGACGGTCCTTCAGGAAACTGGTCTTGCGCGCGACCGAGGCGCCGTTCGCCGCACCGACCAGATGGCCGACCAGCGAATTCGAGACCCGCGGATCGAACACCACCGGGACTTTGCAGGTTGCGACCTTGCGCGGATTGGCGCGGGCCACCGCGCGCTCGCCGGCCTTGCGGCCGACGCTCGCGGGCGAGGCGAGATCGGCGGCGTGCTGCGCCGAGGTGTAATCATAGTCGCGCTCCATCGCGGTGCCGTCACCGACGATCGCGGTCATGGAGACGCCGTGACTGGAACGCAAATAGGCGCCGTGGAAACCGGTCGAGGTCACCAGCACCATGCCGCCGATTCCGGCCGAAGCCGAGGCGCCGCCGGATTTGGTCACGCCCTTCACCGCGAGACCGGCAGCTTCCGCCTCGACGGCGCGGCGCTCCAGCTCGGCGACCGAAGGCGTCACGGGATCGAGCATGTCCAGATCCGGAAACGCATGGGCGAGCAATGCCGGATCGGCGAGTCCGACATACTGATCGTCGGGCGCGACCCGCGCCATCGCAACCGCGCGTTCGGCGAGCTTCGCCACGCCGTCGCCGCGAATATCGTTGGTCGAGACCACCGCCTGGCGGCGGCCCACCAGCACGCGCAAGCCGACATCGTCGCCTTCCGAACGCTCGGATTCCTCGACGCGTCCGTCGCGCACCTCGACGCCCTGCGACACGCCACGCACCGCGATGGCGTCGGCGGCGTCCGCGCCGGCGCGCCGGGCGGCCTCCACCAGCCGCTGCGCCAGCGTCGAGAGCGCGGTCTGATCGAACAGGTCGGCATTGGCGGATTTGGAAAGAAGCGGTGAAGCGGCGGATGGTGAAGGGATCACGAACAAATTCCCGAGGCTTGAATGGAAATCGCTGGACCCATGAGATGTGCCGGATTCATGCGGACTTCAAGCGCTTTGCGACTTTGGAACGAAAGATTTTCGGCACTCCCGAAAGGTCTCGTCAATCATGCGGGCCAAGGTGTTGTCAATCATGCCGGCGATTGCATGGCCGGGTACCTCCGATTAACCAGCCTTTTTAAGACGATCCGGACGCGGCCCGGCTAAGGTCTCGCATATCGACCGGGAACATAATCCCGGCGGGGAGAACAAAGCCGTGAGGCGTCAAACAGCAACAAGCGGGTTCAATCCCGCCGGGTCGAGCCGCGCAGTGCGGCTCGACCCTCTCGCACTGCCCGTCAGCTTCGCCGCGCATGACATCCGTGCCGACGGCGGCGTGCGGCAAATCGAACTCCATCGCGAACGCGTCATCCTGCGCCGCGCCGTGCACGGCATGCGGATGGCGATCAATGTTCGCGTCAGAGACTTTCTCGGCGTCGCGATGCGCGAAAACGGCGACGGGCAGATGCTCGTGCTGGTGCATCGCGATCCGTCACTGTCGATACCGTTGTGCGCCAGCGCCGACAGCGACGAGATCGCCTTCGCATGGCAGGCGTGGAGCGCCATCTTTGCGCTGCCGCAATTGCAGGACACGTCACGCGAGCCCGCGCCACGGCGCCGGCGCCGTAACGCGATCCGCGCGCGACGTCCGAAATTCCTGATGCGTCGGCGGGCGGGCGGTCTGTTGAACCCGGCAGGCAGCTATCGGGGCGAACGCGAGATCATCGCAAGGGATTGATACGCGTTGTCGCGCCACAAACTCGTGTCGTGCTCGCGAAAGCAGGACCCGTAACCACCGACGTTTTGTTTGAAAAAAGCTGTTGCCGCACCCTCGCGTCCCGCGAGGTAGGTGGTTATGGGTCCCCGCCTGCGCGGGGACGACGTTGTGTTTGTTGCTACGCGCCCAGATACGCTCCGCCGTCGACGTGTATCGCCTGTCCGGTGACGTAGCGCGCGCCTGGCCCGCATAGGAATCGCACCGACGCAGCTACGTCCTCGGGCCTGCCCCGCGCGCCCGTGATCGTTGCATGCGTGAGATGATGCGCGGGCTCAGGCTTGTCCTTCGAGCGCGGCGTGCCGATCAGCCCGGGAACGACGCAATTCACGGTGATGCCGTCGTCGGCAAGATCATGCGCCAGCGCGCGGGTAAACCCGATCAGTCCGGCTTTCGCCGTCACCACATGCGCGCGATTCTTCGCACCGGTATGCGCACTGAGGCCCCCGATATTGATCACGGTGCCCGCGCCGCTTTGTTTCAGCGCCGGTAGGCAGGCTTTCACGCAATGAAATGCGCCGTCGAGCGTGACGTCCATGATCTCGCGCCACTCGGCGTGGCTCATCTCGCCGAACGGTTTTTCCCGCCGCAGGGCGGCATTGTTGACCAAAATGTCGATGCGGCCGAAATGACTGACCGCCGCCTCCGCCATCCCCCGCACCGCCGTGGCATCGGCAATGTCGCCGATGTGCACCAGCGCCTTGCCGCCAATTGCCTCAACCTCGCGTGCAACGGCATCCGCCTCGGTGCGGTTATTGCGGGCGTTCACCACAACGGACGCGCCACCCGAGGCCAGCGCCAGCGCGATGGCGCGGCCGATGTTGCGGCCCGCGCCGGTGACGATGGCGACCTTGCCGATGAATTCTTTGTTGCTCACATCATGCTCCTCAACTGTCATCGTCCGCGAAAGCGGACGACCCGGTAAACACCGACGTTAGTAATCAGAACGATAGTCCCGCGATTACTGGATGCCCCGCTTTCACGGAGCATGACGGCGATGTCAGCCTCGCAACGACGAAAGATCGATGCCGCCATTGTAGAGCACCGCCAACAGTTTCAGCGTCGCGTCGCTCTGCGTCCTGCCCCAGCCGCCATGCTGCGCATTGAGTGCGAATTTCTCCGTCACGTCCTGCCTCGTCAGCGGCTCCTGCGCGCCGCCGCGCAAGTAAGGCTGCCGCTCCTCGACCATGCTGCCATCGTTCATGATGGCGCGGATATGGCCGGTATAATTGTTCGGATAGGGATTGTCCGGATCGATGATGAATTTCACTTTGGCCGCCAGCGCCAGCACCTCCGGTTCGCGGATCGCCTGTTCGGTGAATGCGCTTAAGCCGACGCCGCCATGCACGAAACCCGCCGCCAGCAGATACGGCACGGCGAATTTCGCGGCATAGCCGTTGCGCGGACGCTGCTTGTCCGCGAGCGGCTCCCACAACCGGTGCACCGTGCCTTCCGCCACCTCGCAGACGATGTCGCTGATGTCCTCTGCCTTGACGCCGCGCGCGGCCAGCCGTCTGGCGCAATCGATATAGGGCTGCGCCATCGTCCCGCACGGATAGGGCTTGAACGCCAGCGTGTCGATCGCCCATCTCGTGCCGAAATTGCCGGTCAGCGCGCCATAGTCGCCTTGGGCGGTATGCGCAAAGCCGTTGAACAGTCCGTGTACGCCTTCGAACACCGTGCGCGGCCCGACAAAACCCCGTTGCGCCAGCAGCGCCGCGCGAATTCCCGATTGCGCCGCCCACCCGGCATGCAGCCGCTTGGTCCAGGCGCCCTCGGCAAGATATTCGATAATGCCGCCCGCCATGCTGCCTGCGATGCCCAGTGCATCGACTAGCTGTTTTGCGTTGAGGCCGAGCGCCGCGCCGACACCGGCCGCGGCACCCATGGCGCCGAAAATCGCGGTGGGATGAAAGCCGGCCTTGTGCACCGCCTTCGGCACCACCACGCTGAGCCGGCACAGCACCTCGCAGCCGACCGCGATCCCGATCAGCGCCATGCGGCCATCCGGATTGTGCCGTTCGCACGCCGCCAGAACCGCCGGCACCACCACGGCGCCGGCATGCACCGGACCGCCCTCGAAGGTGTCGTCGAAGTCCTCGCCATGCGCCGCGGTGCCGTTGACGAACGCCGCGCCGGCGGCGGTCAGCGTGCGCGCGTGACCGATCGCCGTGCACGGCCCGTCATCGTCCCAGCCGGCCAGCGCGCTCGTGATGTAGTCCTCGTTTCGCGCGGTCACGCACAGTCCGACCACGTCGATCAGCAGATCCTCGCACTTGCGCGTGGTGGCCGCGGGCAGCGATCCTGACTTCAACGCGGCGATTTTATGGGCAAGCGTTTCGGCGACGGAAATCGGGGGTAATGCGGAGGACATGATGGCTCGACCGCTGACGGATCAGATGCGGAAGATCTTTGTATAGCGCGCCTTGATCGCGTCGCTTTCTTTTTCGACCGCGGCGGCATCGTCCTTCATCGTCTTGATATCCTTGAACGGCTTGCGCCCGGCCTTCTCCGTCGTCTGCGGATGCGCCGAGCGCAGGCCGCCGACGTCGATGATGAGCTGCTGTGCTTCCCTGGAGAAGCAGAACGACTGGAACAGTTTTGCCGCATTCGGATTGGGCGAAGTCTTGAAGATGCCGTTCGGCCCGATGATCAGCGGCGATCCTTCGCTCGCATAGACCGGCTCGACCGGGCGGCCGGCTTCTTTCATCTGGAAGATATTGTACTCGTTGCCGTCCGCCATCACCGCGCGTTCGCCGATCTCGAGCTTCTTCGGCGGGTCGGCCGAGGATTGCACCTGCATGATGTTCTGCTTCGCAAGCTGTTCGAAAAACGTCCAGCCAAGATCGCGCTGCATCTGGTAGGTCGCGGTCATGATGGTGCCGCTGTAGCCGGGATGCGCCTTGACGATCTTGCCTTTCCATTTGGGATCGAGCAGGTCGGCAAAACTCTTCGGCGCCTCCTCCGCCTTCACCAGATCGGTATTGTAGGCAATGATGCTGAGCCAGATTCGCCAGCTCGCGAACTGGCCGTCGGCATCCTTGTGCTCGACGGAATAGAATTTTGCGACATCCTCCGGCACGTAGGGCGCCAGGATGCCGTCGCGCTTCCAGAGGATGAAATGCGCGGCATCGGATGAATTCACCACGTCGACGCTGCGGATATTGCTGGCATATTCCTGGCCGATGCGCTGGAACACGCGCTCGGCGCCGGTGCGCTCGACCCGCACCGCGATTCCGGGATATTTCGCCTCGAAGGCCTTGGCGAGCTTCTCGGCGACCGGCAGATCGGTCGAGGTGTAATAGATCACCTGGCCTTCCTTCTTCGCGGCTTCGACCAGCGCCGGCGTCACCGGCTCGGGCGGCGGCGCCGCGGCAACCACGCGGGTCGAAAACGCGGCTCCTGCAAGCAATCCGCTTGTCCCCGTGAGCAGGCCGCGGCGGGATATGTTTGCGTTCTTCATCGGCGCGTTCTCGTATCTTTTGTATTTGCGCCGCGTTCTAACCCATCGCGCGAGAAAGTGCATCGGAAAGCAACCCGGCAAACAGCAGCAGGCCCGCATTCCGGTTGGACTTGAACATGCGCAGGCATAGACCGGGATCGCCGACTTCGACACGTTCGATTTGCGAGACCAGATGCACGGCAAACGCCGCAAGGCCTAGCCACGCCATCCATCCCGCGCCAGCCAGCCCTAGCGCCGCGCTGAACAGCACGACCGCCAGTCCATAAAACACCATCAGCGCACGCCGCGTATGCGCGCCGAATAGCAGCGCGGTCGACTTGATGCCGATCAGCGCGTCGTCTTCGGAATCCTGATGGGCGTAGATGGTGTCGTAGCCGATCACCCAGGCGATCGAGCCCGCATAGAGCAGCAGCGCCATCGCGTCGATCCGGCCGAACGTCACCGCGAATCCCATCAGCGCGCCCCACGAAAAGGCGAGACCAAGCACGATCTGCGGCCAGTAGGTAATCCGCTTCATGAAGGGATATATTGCGACAATGGTCAGCGAGGCGATGCCGCACCCGATCGCGAAGCGGTTGAACTGCAGCAGTACCACCAGCCCGACTAGCGCCTGCAGTGCTAGGAACGCCGCCGCCTGCGGCACGCTCACCTGCCCCGCCGGGATCGGCCGCGACCGCGTCCGTTCCACCCGCGCATCGAGATCGCGGTCGGTGATGTCGTTCCAGGTGCAACCTGCGCCGCGCATGACGAATGACCCGACAAAGAACAGCGCGAGAACGAGCGGCAGCCTGCCGACATCGTGCGCGATGCCAGCCGCCAGCGCCGCGGACCACCAGCACGGCATCAGCAGCAACCACGATCCGATCGGGCGGTCGAGACGGGAGAGCCTTAAATAAGGCCGCGACCACAACGGCGCGCGGGTATCGACCCAATTGTCGGTCGCATCCGAGACGCGGGCCGCGGCGCCGCTCATCTGATCCGGGTCATCGCGCGAGCACGTTGCCGTTCAGGGTGTCGAAGGTCGAGCCGCCCTTTTTAGTTGGGGTTGCCTCCGGAAGCGCCGCCGACGATCCCAGCACCTCGCTCAAGGAAGGTCCGGCCGGGCCTCGCTGCTGCGCCTGCGCCGCGGCGCAAACCTTCTTCAGCATCGCCTCGGTGCCGACGTGGCCCTTCTTCATCTGCTCCGAGATTTGCGGCGGAATCCCGCACTTCGACGAGTTGAGCTTGACATATTCCATCATCTTGAGCTCAGCGTGCGAATAATTCTCGATCAGCTTGCAGGCTTCTTCCGGCTGCGCGTGCCGCTCGCTGGCGGCCTTGATCAGTTTGCCGCGCTTTTCGGCCTCCTCGCGCAGCGGCACGAACCCCTTCATGCACGCCTCGCTAGGGCCACCCGCGGCCCCCTGTGGCGGCGGCGCGCCCATTGGCTGCGTCGGGGCGCCGCCGGCAATCGGCGCGGCGCCATTCGAGGGAAACGCGCTTGGCTGTCCGAACGAGGTTGCCGGAGCGGAGCCATTGACGGGCGGAAACGGCGAGGCATTGCTTGGAGCGGCCTGACCGGGAAGCGGCGCCGGGAACGCGCCTTGGGCATTGGCTTGCGCTACGCCGGCGGTTATGGCCGCCACGCTCAGCGGCACGATCAAATGGCGGATAATCAAAGGTGTTCCTCCGGCAAGGTCCATCCCCAACGCCTTCCGACAGAAAGCGATTTCCGATTCAGGGCATTTTACGATTGTGGCTCGTCCTTAACAACCCGTTGAATTGGGCGATAGCGCGGCGCAAAGCCGCGCCATTCGCGCATAATTCTTAAAATTCGCACGCCATCAGGCTAAAGCCTGTCATTCCGGAGCGCGTTCTTCGCGAATCCGAAGTCCAGAGATAAGTCCCTTGCTGGATTCCGGGTCTGCGTGCTTTGCACGCATCCCGGAATGACGGCTAAATACAAGACCGGCGCCGAACGGAACACCGATCATGCCCCTTGCCGATTTTCGTGAGCCCCGGCTGTTTGTCGACGCAGACCTTATGGCTGGCGCCGATGTTCCGCTCGACCGCAACCAGACCAACTATCTCGGGAACGTGTTGCGGCTTGCGGCCGGCGACACCATCCTCGTGTTCAACGGACGCGATGGCGAGTGGCAGGCCGCCATCTCCGGCCGCAAACGCCCGACCAATCTGGCGGTGGGGGTCCGGACCCGGCCGCAGGACCGCCTGCCCGACCTGCATTACGTTTTCGCGCCGCTGAAACACGCCCGGCTGGACTATATGATGCAGAAGGCAGTCGAAATGGGCGCCTCAAGCCTGCAGCCGGTCCTGACCCGGTTCACCCAGGTCACCCGGGTCAATGGGATGCGGATGCAGGCCAATGTCATTGAAGCGGCCGAGCAATGCGGCATCCTGAGCATCGCCGTGGTTGCGGAACCGGCACCGCTGGAGCGCTGGCTCGGCCAGCGCGAAACCCGACGCCTGCTGATCTTCTGCGACGAGGCCGCCGAGGTGGCGAATCCCGTCGTCGCGTTGACGACCGAAGCGGCGCCGCACGGGGTCGACGTCCTGATCGGACCCGAAGGCGGGTTTGCCGACGACGAGCGCGCCTTGCTGCTGCGGCAGCCACAAATCTTGAGGCTTTCGTTAGGACCCCGGGTTCTGCGGGCCGATACCGCGGCGGTGGCGGCCCTGGCGCTGATACAGGCCATCTTGGGCGACTGGGCCGGTCCCGGCTCGCATCGGCAGGTTCCTGGTCATTAAGCCCTTTGGCCGATCTTGGTCGAAACCGGCAGGCAGCCATGCTAAGGGCTGCGCCAATCCGGCTCGAACGCCGGAATTGAGACCCTGGAGATCTTCCAGATGAATGAGGCCGCCGCCCCTGGTGCGACCGGATCCGCCGCATGGGCGGAAGCGCTGCTGCTGTCCTTAACGCAGGCCGGCTACGTTCAGGCCGAGCCGGCGATCCTGCAACCGGCGGAGCCGTTCCTCGACCTCTCCGGCGAAGATATCCGCAAGAGCCTCTATCTGACCACCGACGCCACCGGCGAGGAACTATGCCTGCGGCCGGACCTCACCATCCCGGTGGCGCGGGACTATCTCGCCTCCCCCCGCGCCGGCCAGCCGGCCGGGTTCTGCTATCTCGGTCCGGTGTTCCGCTATCGCGGCGGAGCTTCCAGTGAGTTTTTGCAAGCCGGCGTCGAATCCTTCGGGCGGCAGGACCGCGCCGCGGCCGATGCCGAGATGCTCGCGCTTGGCCTCGAAGCTGTCGCGGCATTCGGATCGCCGGAGGTCGAGATCCGCACCGGCGATGTCGCATTGTTCAATGCGCTGCTCGACGCGCTTGACCTGTTTCCGGTGTGGCGGCGCCGGCTGATCAAGGATTTCAACCGCAAGATCAGTCTGGAGCAGGATATCGAGCATCTGACGGTGGCGACCGGTTCGGCGCGCAACGAGTATCAGGGCGTGCTGGCGGCATTAGCCGGTTCGGATCGCAAGGCCGCGCTGGCGCTGGTGACCGATCTGATGTCGATCGCGGGCGCGACCAATGTCGGCGGCCGCTCGATTTCCGAGATCGCGGACCGTTTTCTCGAACAATCGACGCTGAAGGGCGGCGGACTGCCGCGCGAGAAGCGGGAATCGATCAAGCGGTTTCTGGCGATCTCCGGCGATCCCGACGAGGCGCTGGCGCAACTGCGCGCTCTGGCCGCCGACGCCAGGCTCGACCTCACCGCTGCGATCGACCAGTTCGAAAGCCGGATCGGTTTTATGGCCGCGCGCGGCATCGATATCACCAGGACGCGGTTTTCGACGTCGTTCGGCCGCGGCCTCGATTACTACACCGGCTTCGAATTCGAGCTGCACAGCAAGGGCAACGGCGCGGAGCCGCTGGTAGCGGGCGGACGTTATGACGGGTTGATGACGCAGCTCGGCGCCCATACGCCGATCCCTGCGGTCGGGTTCTCGATCTGGGTCGAGACCTTGACGCAGCTCGGCCAGCCCGCCGCGGACGCCCTGGGCAGGAGCGCGTCATGACCGCGCCGTTCGTTCTCGCCGTGCCGTCGAAGGGACGCCTGCAGGAAAACGCGGAAGGCTTCTTCACGCGCGCCGGGCTTGCACTGGCCAAGCCGCGCGGCGCGCGAGACTATCGCGGCACCATCGCGGGCCTCGACAATGTCGAGATCGCTTATCTCTCGGCAAGTGAAATCGCTTCGCAACTGGCGCGCGGCGCGGTGCATCTCGGCGTCACCGGCGAGGACCTGGTGCGCGAGAGCATCGCCGACGCCGACAAGCGCGTGACGCTGATCGAATCCCTCGGCTTCGGCAGCGCCAATGTCGTGGTCGCCGTGCCGCAGGCCTGGATCGACGTCCGCACCATGGCCGACCTCGACGACGTGACAACCGGTTTCCGCGCCCAGCACAACCGGCGGATGCGGATTGCGACCAAATACATCAACCTGACCCGAGCCTTCTTCGCGGCCCACGGCGTTGTCGATTACCGTATCGTCGAAAGCGCCGGCGCAACCGAAGGCGCCCCCGCCGTCGGCACCGCCGAGATGATCGTCGACATCACCACGACCGGCGCCACGCTCACCGCCAACGGCCTCAAGGTGCTCGACGACGGCGTCATCCTGCGCAGCCAGGCCAATCTCGTCGCCTCGCGCGATGCCGACTGGTCGAACGAGGCCCGCGAAACGGCGCGCATCATTCTCGATCACATCGCCGCCCGCGCCCGCGCCAGCAAGTACCGCGAGGTGCGCACCCGCTTTGCCGGCTGTGACGCGGCACTTCTGGCCGAGGCGCATAACCGGTTCGGCGTGGTCTCGCCGTTCGGCGGCCCGACGTCGTCGGGCATGGTCACCCTGCACTGTCCGCCGGCGCAGCTCTATGCGCTGGGCAGCTTTCTGCGCGCGCACGGCGCCGACACGGTGTCGGTCGCATCGCTCGACTATGTGCTCGACCGCGAAAATCCGCTGTTTGCGCGGCTCGAAGCCTTTCTGCGACAGTGATGCAGAGCCGTCGCCGTTCACCGTGGCGACAGCAACGAACAAGTATCATATGCTGTTCTGGATCGAGAACTGACCGATGACGCTGGGAAGTGACGTATCTCGCCTGTCCACCAACGCGGCCAATGCGGCCGCGCAGGGTCTGTCGATTGTCGTCCCGCTTTATAACGAGGCGGCTGGCCTCACATTGCTGCACGAGCGGCTCGGCACGCTGGCGGCCGCGCTCAGGCAGCGTTATGGCCTCGCCTGCGAGGTGGTCTACGTCGATGACGGCAGCGCCGATGCCACGCTCGGCATCGCGCGCGGCCTTGTCGCGGGCGCGCTCGACGTTCAAGTGGTTTCGCTGTCGCGCAATTTCGGCAAGGAGGCGGCCCTGATGGCGGGGCTCGACCACGCCCGGCGCGGGGCAGTGCTGTTCATGGACGGCGACGGCCAGCATCCGCCGGATCTGGTCGAGAAACTGGTCGGGCACTGGATCGATGACGGCTACGACGTGGTTTATACCGCGAAGGCGCACCGCGACAACGAGTCGGCGCTGCGTCGCATCGCGGTGCACGGCTTCTATGCGCTGATCAACTGGGGCGCGCGGCAGAAGATCCCCGAGGACGCCGGCGACTTCCGGCTGCTGTCGCCGCGGGCAGCCGCGGCATTGCGGCAGTTGCCCGAGCGCAATCGTTTCTTCAAGGGGCTTGCGAGCTGGATCGGCTTCCGCCAGCTCCGGGTCGATTACGAGCCGGCGCCGCGCGCGCATGGCATCACCACCTTCAGTCCGGGCCGGCTGGTCGGCCTGTCGATCGAAGGCCTGACCTCGTTTTCGGTGGCGCCGCTGCGCCTTGCCAGCCTGCTCGGCGTATTTCTGGCATCGGTGGCATTCCTGTTCGGCCTGTCGATCCTGTGGGAAACCTGGGTCAGCGGCAAATCCGTGCCCGGCTATCCGTCGCTGGTGGTCGGCCTGATGACCATCGGCGGCGTGCAGTTGATCATGATCGGCATTGTCGGCGAATACATCGGCAAGATCCTCTCCGAACTGAAAGCGCGTCCGATCTATTTCGTGGCCGAGCACAGCGAGAAGCGCGCCGACGTCGTAACCACCGCCGGCGATCAGGAACGGACCGCCGCCGAATGAGTGGCGCCCCGCCGCGCCGTATCTGGCTCTGCGCCGACGATTACGGTCTCAGTGCCGGCGTCAATCGTGGCATCCGAGATCTGATCGCGCGCAGGCGTCTCAACGCCACCTCAGTGATGGTGGTTGGGCCTGCGATCGGCCGCGACGAGATCGAGGCGCTTGAGGCCGCCGCTGCAAATGGCGGGCGCTGTGCCGTCGGCCTGCACGCGACGTTGACCGCACCGTTCCATCCGCTGACCATGCACTTTCGGCCGCTTGACGGCGGATTGTTTCTGCCCTTTCCGAAGCTGCTGCGCGCGGGCCTGCTGCGGCGCCTCGATTCCGAGATCATTCGCGCCGAGCTGATTGCCCAGCTTGCGGCCTTCAGGAAACTGTTTGGCCGTGCCCCGGACTTCGTCGACGGCCACCAGCATGTTCAACTGTTTCCACAGGTACGCGACGCCTTCCTGACGGCCGTGAAAACGATGGCGCCTAACGCCTGGGTGCGCCAGGGCGGACGCCGTCAGCCGCTGATGCGCCGGCTCGACACGCCCAAAGCGTTGATACTTGACCTGTTGAGCCGGCAGTTTCGTAAACGCGCTTCGCGCGCGAGCATCGCATTCAACCCGGCATTTGCCGGCGCTTATGATTTCTCGCAAGCGCCGGATTTCGGCGAACTGATGCAGCGGTTTCTCGATGGCCTTCCGGACGGCGGCGTTGTCATGTGCCATCCGGGTTTTGTCGACGATACTCTGATCGGCCTCGATCCGCTGACCGGCCAGCGCGAGCGCGAATATGCGTTTCTTGCCGGCGACGGTTTTCCGCGGCTGCTGGCGATGAACAATGTTACGTTGGCTTAATCCGGCAGCCGTTTTGTCGCATCCCTAAATTTAATCTTTGGCGGCACTACTTGCAGGACAAAGTGTTCCTACATCTCCCCCGCGCTCGACAGCCGGGCGAAGTGGAGAACGCCATGACGCCGCAAGAACGCCAGTTGGTTGATGACCTTTTCGATCGGCTCTCCAAGCTGGAGACCACGCCGCGCGATCCGGACGCCGTCGCCGCCATCTCGCAGGGTCTGCGCAACGCGCCAAACGCGATCTATGCGCTGGTGCAGACGACGCTGCTTCAGGATGAGGCGCTGAAGCGCGCCCACGCCCGCATCCAGGAACTGGAGGGCGCGCCCGAACAGCAGCAGTCCGGCGGATTTCTTGATTCGATGCGCGACGCAATCTTCGGTCCAGCCCCGTCGCGCGGCTCGGTGCCGAGCGTGCGTCCGCCGGACCCCGGCAGCCGTCCGGCCTGGAATACCGGCCAGGTGCTGCAGCAGGGGCAAGCTCCAGGACAATACAACCAGCCGCCCTACGGTCAGCCTTATGGCGGGCCGCAGGCGCCGGGTGGAGGCGGCTCGTTTCTTGGAACCGCGGCGGCGACGGCCGCCGGCATGGTCGGCGGCGGCCTGCTGATGAGCAGCATCCGCTCAATGATGGGCGGCGGCCATCAGAGCAGCTTCGGCGATTCCGCCGGTCTTGGCGGCGGCGGTGGCGGTGGGCACACGCCGTGGAGTTCGGATCAGTCCGGCAGCGACCTCGCGCGCGATGCCGGCATCAACGATATCGGCTCCGGCGGCCATCGCGCCGACGACAGTTCACGCGCCGGTTTCTTCGACCAGGCGTCGAACGACGATAGCGATCACGACAACATGGATATGGATGCGGATGACTTCGACGGCGGCGGTGGCGGCGACAGCGATTTCGCCTGAGCCTCCGCGCATGTCAAAAACAAAACGGCCGCTTCGATGAAGCGGCCGTTTCTGTTTTCGAATTGTGTCCCGGGCGCGATGCAGCGCACCGCCCTTCGCGGCGTGATGCCTCGCAAGGGCTACGCGCTGCATCGCGTCCGGCACAACTTCCAAGATATGGCGATCAGAGAACGACGACCCGGGCGCCGACGTTGACCCGGCCATACAGATCGATCACGTCCTCATTCCGCATCCGGATGCAGCCGGACGACACGTTGGTGCCGATCGTCCATGGCTCGTTGGAACCGTAAATCCGATACAGCGACGAGCCCAGATACATGGCGCGGGCGCCAAGCGGATTTTGCGGACCGCCCTCCATGTGCCGCGGCAGGTCAGGCCGGCGCGCGAGCATTTCGGGCGGCGGCGTCCACGCCGGCCATTCCTTCTTGGCCGAGATCTGCTTGGTGCCCGACCAGGTAAATCCCGGACGACCGACACCGATGCCGTAGCGCAGGGCCTTGCCGTCGCCCTGCACCAGGAACAAAAACTTGTTCGGCGTGTCGATCACGATAGTGCCCGCGCCTTCCTTGCCGTGATACTCAACCGTCTGCTTTTCATATTTCGGATCGAAGGAAGCGCGCGCAGGTTCGGCGGCGTCTTCCTGCTGGCGTATCGACTGCTGCGGATCCATCGGAGGCAGCAGCGGACCACGCGACTGATAGGCGGGCTGCTGCTGGTAACGCTGGCCGAACTCGCCGTCGCTGAACAGAAACTCGATGAAGCCGCCGCCCATGGTGGAACGTCCGGCAGAGGCGATCCGCACCGGCGCGGGCTGTTGCGGCGCCTGGCCGGCGTAAATCACGCTGGGTTCGGCGATCGGTGCGGCCTCGATTGCCGCCGCGGAGTGGAGACCGGCGCCGAGGCAGGACGCGCCGGCAACGATGGCGAGAGAGATTTTCTTGGACATCGACGTACTCTGTACTGTTTCGTCGTGGATGCGCCACGCGGCGCGTTTGCACCCCATTAAGTAAAATCAAAACCTAATCGGTTTGGTAAACAGAACCGGCTTTTCGATTCACCATGTCTTCGAAGCCGCCTGTTCCCGTCGTTAACGTTGATATTCGGTGAACGCGGGGCACATAGTTAACCGTTGGTATTCGTACCTCGATTCGCTGTCCGCGTGCGGCGCTCCCGCGTGAACCCGGCGTTAAAACACCTCGGTCTACAACGCTTGCATTGAGGGTTGGGGGATTCCGATGCCGGTCCATCGCAAGCGCTTTCGTATCGAGGAGTCTTTTTCGGCGCCGTGCCGATATCGGCCGATGCCGATGACGACGGCATTCCGATGCACCATGAAATCATGAAAGAGCTGCGCGCCATTCGCGAGCAGATGGCAAGTCCGCACCACGCCACAGCCACCGATGACAGCGTCGGTTCGATATCGCAGCAGGCCGGCGATGCGCAAATCCTGCTGCAGACCTATCGCGCCCAGATCGAGCAATGCGAGAAACTCAAGGTCGAACTCGATCTCATTCACGACGCCATCAACCGCACCAAGCAGGAAATCGCGGTGCTGCACGGCAAGAGCTTCGACGGCGCGGAAATGGCCAAGATGACCGGCGAGCTCGGTGCCGTGGTCGGCGGCACCGAAGAAGCCACGCAGCAGATCCTGGAAGCAACCGAGGCGATCGACCAGGCCGCGACCGCGCTGGGCAAGGTCACCTCGCCGGATCAGCAGCGGCTGCTCAGCGAGGAAATCCAGGAACGCGTGGTCTCGATTTTCGAGGCCTGCAACTTCCAGGATCTCACCGGCCAGCGCATCAGCAAGGTGACGGCGACGATGAAATTCATCGAGCATCACATCACCGTCATGATGGACATCTGGGGCGGCGTCGACGCCATCAAGGCCCATGCGCCGGGCGCCATCGACGATCGGGTTGGCGATGCCCGGCTGCTGAACGGCCCTAAACTCGCGGGCGATGCCGGCCATGCGTCGCAGGACGATATCGACGCGATGTTCAACTGACGCGGTATCGCGTCCCGGACGCGGTGCGGCATCCTTCATGCCGCTCCGCAGAGCCAGGATCGTACCAGACACCGGCGTACGTTACTGCCCCGGCTCTGCAGCGCACCCTTTCGCAAGGGCTACAGGCTGGGCTGCGTCCGGGGCACGCGGATTCCCAGAAAACATCCGAGCGCCAGCAGCGCGCCGAGGATTCCTATTTCAAGCACGGTTCGGTCCGAGAACCGCTCGACGGCCGAACGCCACGACAAATGGCGCCAGTGCTTGCACAAAAAGTGCCGGTCGAGCGATACGCCCGACAACGCGGCCGTAGCCGGTGGCGCCGTACATCAGTAACGGCAGCGCTCCGCGGGCAATCGTCATCACCCCGTTGGCGGCGCCGAACGCCACGGCAAAAACCGCGGCCACCGGCGGCGACGCGCCGGCGAACGACAGCACGGCGAAGGCGAGCGCCATCAACGCCACCGCGCCGCGCGCGATCCAGAGGGGTTGGGTGCGGCCCGTCAGCAGAAAATCGGCCAGCCGCGAGGCGACTTGTGCGGGCCCGAACAGCGCTCCGATGGTCACCACGGTGGCGGCGCTCATGCCTCCGCGCTCCAGCATCGCCAAGAGGTTCGAGGTCACGCCGGAAAGAATGAAGGCATGCAACGCGAAACCCGCGGCGAGAAGCAGGAACGGCCACCCCTCAGGCCGCATCGTCGCAACCGGCCGGACCGTCGAACCCGACGCCACCTGCAATGGAGCAACCGCAACCGTGCGCGGCAACGCGACGGCGTGCAGCGGAGCGACGACGAAGGCCAGCACCGCGGCAAATGTCAGATAGGTTCCTCGCCAGCCGAGATGCTCAAGCAGAAAATGCGTTGCCGGCCAGCCCACCGTGGAAGCGAAACCGCCCGCGAAAGTCACGAAGGTGATCTGCCGGCGAGCCGAGACCCCGAAAATCCGGATCAACGTGGTGAAGGCGGGATCATACAATGTCGACGACATCGCAGCCCCGATCAACAGCCAGCATGCGAGATAAGCCGGGCGCTGTTCCACGACGGTCAGCAGCGCAAGTCCCAGCGCGCCTGCCAGCGCCCCCACCGACATCACGATATTGCCGCCGTGGCGGTCGATCAGCCCGCAGACGGTCGGCGACAGCATCCCCGAGGCGACAAGCCCGATCGAAAATCCCGCCATGCCGAAAGCCAGCGACCAGCCGTGATCGGCCACCAGAGGAGGCATGATCAGCACCGGTGGATAGATCAGGATTCCCCAGGCGAGAATTTCCGTGAAGGACAACACGGCAACGGCGCGGCCCGGTCCGAAAACGAGGTCGCGCAGTTTATGCATCCGCTCGCGGCTTTATGGCGTGACTGTCGATCAGGCGCGAGGGGCGCAGCGGACATACACCATGTTGCCGTAGCGAACGGCGGCGTCCTTGTCGACAAACCGCGTCACCAGCACGCGCCCGTCGAAGGAGACGATTTCACGATCGCGCTCGCCGGGAACAGGTCCGGGCGGACCGATGTAATTCTTGCCGCTCGGACTACCCTTCAACCGCAATTCCTGCGGCGTGGCTTCATCGGCAAGATGCATCATCACTCCGCCGGTCGGGCCCGTGGTGATGACATAAGGCTGCTTGCATTGCGACCGCGCCGCCGCCTCGGTGCGCACCCGATCGGCCGGATTTTGGTAGGATGCAAGGCCCCAGCGGCCGACGATTTCGTCGGAGCGGATGGTTGCCGGGATATCCGGCGCGACCGGCGGTGGCTCCGGCGGCGCGGAGGAGGACGACAGGGAGGGCAGGCTCATGCCTCCGCACGCCGCGAGGAACAATGCCAAGCCCGATACAATTCCCAGATTGAAGAATGTGCGCGTGTGGCTTGATCTGATCATGGCATCCCCCGAACGAAACTCGTTGACCGCACCCGTTCCGCAGCCAAGCGCAAAACTCCTGTCGGAGCAATCATGTCCCAGCTAATTACGCCGGCGCTCCAATTTGGTTTCCGACAGCATCCTACATCTGCCTCACCAAGGACTTAAGGGCCGTTGCCCTGACTGGATCGGAACCAAATCGCATTACGGCGCTTGATTAGCACTCTTAAAGCACGATTGCTAAATGGTCGATGGCGCGGTCCCGATGGCAGCAAACAGGCTCGTACCAATTCCAATCCGACCGCACAGGCCCACCCTAAGCCAGCGGAAACGTCGTGGCTAAGACCAAATTTCGTCCACTTCACGGCCGCGCGTAGTCACGCGTCGGACGAGCCGGCAGGCTGATCCCGATCGACATCAAGATTGGCGATCGCGTGTTGTTCGGCAAATGGTCCGGCGCTGAGATCAAGCTCGATGGCGAGGAACTCCTGATCATGAAGGGGTCTCGCGTGCGTGGATGGATCGCCTCGGGACGGCCTTCTTTTTGGTGGTTTGTGCCTGGATTTGATAGAAAGTCCCAATTGTCCCTCGAGGAACTGCACATGCGCGCGCTTCTGTTCTGTCTGATCGGCCTGACGGTCTTGTCGGGTCCGGCCTTTGCTCAAATGAAGCTGTCGCCAAAATCCGCCGCAGGAGCAAACGAGACGCGCTACTTCACTTCGATCGACGGCCTGATGAACGGCAATGCCGACGTCGTCCTCAAGGAAACCCGCCAGGGCAAGACTGTGACGGCGGCGGTGCTCGACGTCTGCTATCCGGCCGAGAAAGGCTCCGAGCGCAAGGACCGCTTCGTCGCCAATCTCGCGGTAAGCGGGCAGACCCTGAGCGGCACCACGCAGAGTGTCGGCGACAAACTGCCGGTTACCGTCAGGCTGGTGCGCAAGCCGACCGGCGACACCTTCGAATTCAAGGGACAGATCAGCGTCGGCCAGACCGTGACCGAGGTGACGTCATCCGACAATTCCGACCTCAGCGAGCAGGAATTCAAGGATAACCAGACGGCGGACGACGGCATCGTTACGGCGCCAAAGGATTTCACCGAGGTCTCGCCCGAATCGGTTGCGGTAAAGGTGAAGCTGGAAGCCGCGGTGGATTTCCTGAAGGGGCTGAAAGGACAGAATCTCGAGGTATCCCTGAACAGTCTCGCCATCTCTTGCGACGCATTGCGTGCCGGCGAGCAGACCATTGGCATCAGCGTCGATCCGGATCGCGCCGCCGCATTGGTTGCGAAGGCGAAGTCCACGCCGGGCGTGGTAACCGCCGGCTGGACCGCAGGTGCCGTCGATATGGAGCGCGCGATCCGCTTCCCGGCCGCCGAGTGGCGCAACGGCGACAGACCCAACCGGGACAAGCTCGCAGCGACCATCGCCGCCGTGATCGCAAAGGCGATGTCGGCGACATTGTCCTCGTCGCAGTGGAACGAGAACACCGGCAAACTGAAACTGACGCTGAAGCGGCCGAGCAAGGTCTACCCCGCGCTCGAGCTGACCGACACCATCGAGGTTGACGCCCTGGTTTCTTCCGACAGACCCGGGGCATCCGACCGCCTGATGGTCTGGGTCGGCAGCCCCTCGGTTACGACGGCGGATGAGGCGGCCGGCACCAAACTCAATCTGGCGCACACCTCGGCCAGCGATGAGGAAGGCGACCAGGAAGACGACAACGGATCCATCGATGCGCTTGCACGGGAATTAAGAGGCCAGCGCTGGGATGCCGACAAATCAGCGTGGAAATAGCTGTCCCCGGGGCGCAGCGCGGCGGGCGGTTCTTCCCGGCCTGATGCGCTGCGCCGGGGCCGTAACAGACGCCGGTGTTCGGTGCGGTCCCGGCTCTGCGGAGCGGCATGATCGGCGATGCTTTGCATCGCCTTGGAATGCCGCACCGCGTCCGGGACACGGAGACCGCCGATTTGACATGTCGCCGCATAGCGGCAATGAACAGCCTCGATCGAAGGCGGCAGGGTTTTACGGTTGATGGCGCGCTATGACGTAGTGGTGATTGGCGCGGGTCTCGGTGGCCTGACGGCCGGCGCGATCCTGGCGCGCGCCGGACGCAAGGTTCTGATCATCGAGCGCAGCAATTCCGTCGGTGGTGCAGCTTCGAGTTATAAGTCAGGCGACCTGTTCGTCGAGGGTTCGCTGCATGAGACCAGCGACCCGCGCGATCCGCGCGACCCAAAACACGACGCGTTGACTCGCGCCGGCGTGCTGGACGCGGTAAAATGGATTCCCGGCGGCGCGCTTTACGAAGCCCGCGGCGGCCCGCTCGATAAGCGGTTTGCGATGCCGGACAGTTTCGATGCGGCGCGGCGCGCGCTGACCGAGCGCTTTCCCAACGCCCGAGACGGCATCGACAGCGTGCTTGGTGACATGGAGCGCCTCGCATCGGCGGCGGCCGGTCTGTCTCAGCAACACGATGCGAATCCAAATGACCTGTTCGGCGCACTCGCCGGTCTTGTTCCGCAAAACGATCGATCGCTCTCGCTGGCGCAGAAATTCGACGATGTTTTCGCGGACAACGAAGCCGTCAAATGCGCGCTCGCCGCAAACCTCTCCTATTATCACGACGATCCCGCCACGCTGTCATGGCCGTTTTTTGCGATGTCGCAAGGCGGCTTTTTCCTGAGCGGCGGACGCTATGTGCAGGGCGGCTCGCAGCGGCTTTCCAGCGCCCTTGCCCGCGCCGTCCGGACAGCGGGCGGCGAGGTGATGATCCGCCGCGTGGTCACCGGCATTGCATTGGATTCGCAAGGCCGGCCCAGCGGGTTGGAGCATTGCGCAAAAGACGGCGGCGACGTCCAGACGGTCGAAAGCCCGGTCGTTGTCAGCAACGCCGCGCCGGAAGTGCTCGCATTGTTGTTGCCGGACGCGGCGGCACGCAGGTTGAGCGACACTTACGCGCACCAACGCCCCTCGATCTCGCTGTTCGCCCTCACGCTTGGCCTGTCGAGGCCGCCGCGCGAATTCGGACTTGCCGGTTATTCGACGCAATTGCTGCCTCCGTGGATGACACGGCTTGGCGACTATTCCCGGGGCGCGGAATTGATGGCGGAAGAGCCGACGGACCGGATGCCGCCTTTTGCCATCGTCGACTATGCGACCATCGATTCGGGCGTGCCCGCTCCGCCTTATGTGCTGTCGATCTTCGGGCCCGACCGGCTGTCGAACTGGGACGGTTCGGACCTCGACGCCTATCGCGACAAGCGCGCGCGCTGGCAGGATGCGATCGCCCGCTATCTCGATGGGTACTATCCGGGACTCGCAGGCGCGATCACCGCATCGTCGTTCAACACCGCGTTGTCGGTGCGGCAATATCTCAACGCGCCGGAGGGCGCGGTCTACGGATTTGCTCCGACGCCGCAAAGCTCCGTCGGAGGAGCGGCGAACCGTTCGCCGCGCACGGCGGTGCCTGGACTTTATCTCTCGTCAGCCTATGCGGGATTCGGCGGATATACCGGCGTCATTCAGTCGGCCGGCGCCTGCGCCGACATGATCCTGCGCGATAACTGAGGATCTAGTTGGTGTTGATGCGAAACCGCAGCAGTTTGGTTCCCATGAACGAGACGAAATCGCCCTGCCGCTTCCAGCTTGCGGCTTCGGTCAGCGCCGAAACCAGATCGTCGTCGGCCTGCGCGCGCGCCTGGGGACAGGCGCGATCCTGCAGGGGACCTGCGACAAAGATGACGGTGTTGCCGGCGACCGAGAACTGGCCCTTGCCGCCCTTGCACCACAACTCAAGGACGACTTCGCCGTTGTCGCCGATGTCCAGTGTCGGAAGACGCTTCGAGCCCGGCTGACGCGTTGCGTCCAGCGTCATCTCGAGCCCGAATGGAAATTCGTCGTCGGCATGGGCTGGCGCGGCTTGCAATGCCATGATCAGAGCCGACATTGCGCCCGCCTGCCCTAGAAACGTGATCCCGGATTTCATCTGTGTCCTCTTCCCGTCACGGCCGGGCTCGCGGCTCCTGTATCCATACATCCCGTCCTACGCGGGCTTGACCCGCGTATCTATTAATCTTCGCAAGATTCTTCGAAGACGATTGATTGCCGGGTCAAGCCCCGGCAATCACGAATGAAGGGGATTTTCTTATCGCATCGCCAGATCGACGTCTTACTTCAAGACCATCGCCGTGAACGGATAGACGTAGGCCTGCAGCATCACGAGAAGGCCGACAAGACACGCCAGCACGATCGAGTGCATGAAGACGTAGCGCAGGATCGAGCCTTCATGTCCGTACCAGTTGGTGGCGGTCGAAGCGACGACGATCGACTGGGCGTCGATCATCTTGCCCATGACGCCGCCGGAAGAGTTTGCCGCGCCCATCAGGATCGGCGACAGGCCCAACTGTTCCGACGTGATCTTCTGCAGGTTTCCGAACAGCACGTTGGAGGCGGTATCCGATCCCGTCAGCGCCACGCCCAACCAGCCGAGCAGCGTACCGAAGAAGGGATACAGCACGCCGGTCGCCGCGAAGGCGAGGCCGAGCGTGGCATCGACGCCGGACAGACGCGTCAGCGTGCCGATCGCCAGCATGGCCGAGATGGTGATCAGCGAGATCGCGCAGACCTTGATGGTACGGCCATATTCGCCGATCAGCCTGGCCGGCGACAGGCTCATCAATAAGCCGGAGACGATCGCGGCGATCAGCATGCCCGTGCCGGTAAAGGACAGGTAAGTGAAGCCGAACACCGCGCCCTGCGGCGTCGGCTTCGCGGCCACCGGTGGCACTGCGTTGATCATGTTGTGCAGTTCGGGCACCGGATAATTCCAGACAAAGATGGAATTCGCCCAGGTCTTGAACGCGCCGTTACCCCAGATCAGCATGACAATACAAACGATGATCCACGGCAGCAGAGCGCTCCACAGTTCCGACTGGGTGAGCGGCGTCTTGTCCAGCGCGGCGACAGGCTTCATGGTCGCCGCGGATTCATCCTTGCCGCGCAGCGCCGGCGACAGCCAGAGCTCCCTGGGCTGCCAGACCTTCAGAAACAGGATCAGGGCCCCCATCGAAATCAGCGACGCGCCGATGTCGACGATCCATGGATTGATGTAGTTCGAGATCACGAATTGCGGGACCGCGAACGAGATGCCGGTGACGAGAATAGCCGGCCAGACGTCCTTCATGCCGCGCCAGCCCGCGAAAGCCCACACCACCCAGAACGGCACGATCAGCGAGAAGAAAGGCAACTGCCGTCCGACCATCGCGCCGAGAATGTAGGGATCGAGACCGGTGACGGATGCGAGGCCCTGGATCGGCGTGCCGAGCGCGCCGTAGGCGACCGGCGCGGTATTGGCGATCAGCGACAGGCCGGAGGCTGCAAGGGGCGAGAAACCAAGACCGATCAGAACAGCGCCGGTAATCGCGACGGGGGTACCGAAGCCGGAGGCGCCCTCGAAGAACGCGCCGAACGAGAACGCGATCAGCAGCAACTGCAGACGCCGGTCTTCGGTGACCCCGCCGACGGCGCGCTTCAACAGCTCGAAACGCCCGGTCTCGACCGTGATCCGGTAGAGAAAGATGACATTGAGCACGATCCAGCCGATTGGGAAGAAACCGACCACCACGCCGAGCAGCGATGCCTTGACCGACATCGCGGCGGGCATGGTGTAGACGAAGATCGTGATGATGTTGGCGACGACCAAAGCGATAACGGCCGCGATGTGCGCCTTCACCTTGCCGCTGGCGATCAGCACCAGCAGCGTGACGACCGGGATCGCGGCGGCGATGGTCGACAATGCCGCATTGCCGAGCGGATTATAAATTTGATTCCACATCAGAGGTCTCCCCCCACGCCATCATTCGCGCGCGGACCAGCGTGGACGGTCAATCGCGCCTGGCGTGATGGCGGGAGAATTCTCTGCAATGCATGAGGTGAACCGTAAATTCAGCTTGGCTAAATTTCGCTCACAACCTCGCGAATTGGGAAGGCCCCCCACCCCTCGCCGCTATGTCCATGCTAGGATTAACTTGCAGGTTGCGACAAGCCAACGCAGCTCACGATTTCTACGACTTTAGTCTACACCATCGCGATTCGCTCGCTTTTTCAGAGCTTTGAGCCCTACTCCCGGAGATATCAATCTGTGAACAACATCCGCTCGACGCTCGCGGCCGTATGGCGCATCGCAATTCCCTACTTTCGCTCCGAGGACAAGTGGGCTGGGCGCGGCCTGCTGGCGGCGGTGATCATCATAGAGCTCGCGGTGGTCTTCCTGACCGTTTTGTTCAACCGGTGGAACAATGTTTTTTACAATGCACTCCAGGAGCGCAACCAGGCTGTATTCACCTATCAGATCGGCTACTTCTGCGTTCTTGCGGCGATCTGGATCGCGCTCAAGGTCTACCAGCTCTATCTCAACCAGTGGCTCCAGATCCGCTGGCGGCGCTGGATGACAGATCGTTATCTCGGCGGCTGGCTGCACGATGCCAATCATTACCGGATGCAGTTGCTTGGCGACGCTGCCGACAACCCGGACCAGCGCATTGCCGAAGACACTCAGCGCTTTGTGGAGCAGACGCTCCAGCTCGGAATCGGTTTGCTCAGCGCGGTCGTGACGCTTGTCTCGTTTGTCTTCATTCTATGGGGCCTGTCCAACGAAGCGCCGCTGCATCTGTTCGGCAGGGACATTGCGATCCCCGGCTACCTGGTATGGGGCGCATTGATCTATGCGGTGCTCGGGACCACGTTGACCCACCTGATCGGCTGGCCGCTGGTCGGGCTCAACTTCCAGCAGCAGCGCTATGAGGCGGATTTTCGTTTCAACCTGGTTCGCGCGCGGGAAAACGCCGAACAGATCGCGTTGCTGCACGGCGAGGCCGTCGAGCGGACCCGCCTGCTGTCGCGATTCGGCCTTGTGGTCGAGAACTGGCTCGGCATCATGCAGCGCACCAAGAAGCTGACGGCCTTTACTGCCACCTATTCGCAGGCTTCCGTCATTTTTCCCTATGTGCTGGTCGCCCCGGCTTATTTTGCCGAAAAAGTTCAGCTCGGCGGCATGATGCAGACGGCCTCCGCCTTTTCAAGTGTTCAGGAATCGCTGTCGTTCTTCATCACGTCGTACCGGACGCTCGCTGAATGGCAGTCGGTGGTGGCGCGCCTCGCCGGATTCGAAACATCGATCGAGAGCGCTGCCGCACTGACGACAAAGGAAAACATCATTCACGTCGCCACCGACAACAAGGCGGCCATCGACCTCAAGGATCTTCTGGTCACGCTGCCCAATGGATTCCCGCTGGTCGCGGCGGACGGCTTCACGATCGAAAGCGGCGAGCGCACCTTGCTGACCGGCCCGTCAGGTTCGGGGAAATCGACGCTGTTCCGCGCCATTGCCGGAATCTGGCCGTTCGGAACCGGGTCGATCGCGATTCCCTCGCAGGCCACATTGATGATGTTGCCGCAGCGGCCCTACTTCCCGGTCGGCTCGCTGATGGCCGCGATTACCTATCCGGCGGAACCAGATGCGTTCAGCGCCGAGCAGGTCAGCGATACGCTGGCAGCGGTCGGATTACCTGGACTTGGCTCGAGGCTGGATGAGGATGCGCATTGGAACCGGATGCTCTCCCTTGGCGAGCAGCAGCGCCTCGGCATCGCGCGCGCGCTTCTGCACAAGCCACAATATCTGTTTCTGGATGAGGCCACGGCGTCGCTCGACGAACCGTCCGAGGCGGCGCTCTACGGCCTGCTCAAGGACAAGCTGCCGGCGACGACGATCGTCTCGATCGGTCACCGCAGCACGCTTGAGGCTTTCCACCAGCGCGGCGTGGCGCTGGCGCGCGCCGGGGATCGTTTTGCGCTACAGGACGTGGTCAGGGACGCGAGGGTGTCCTGATTTTCCACAAACAAAAGGGCGGCAGATCGCTCTGCCGCCCTCGCCGGTAATCGAGTGGATGACTTACTTCAGGTTGGTCATCGCGGTCAGGTCAGCCGAGAGCTTGACGATGCCGGTCGCGCCGCACCAGTTGGATTCAAAGCCGCCCGGATTGATGGCCGATACGCTGCCGGCGGTGGAAACCCGTGCGGTATAGTCGCTGGTGAAAGCGTTGCACGATCCCTTCGACAGATCGGTGTCGGAATAACGGAAGTCGAGAGTGAAGACCTTATAGGTGAAGCCGACGCCGATATTCCAGGTGTTATAGCTCGGCTCCTTGATGCCGAACTGATAGATCTGGCCGACGATCTGCGTTCCGTAGAACGCGTCGGAGGTTCCAAGCCACTGCCGTCCGAACTCGCCGGAGACGTACATGCCGATGCCGCTGGAGCCGAAGGTCGAGCTGGGCGCGGTGAACTTGCCGGTGATCGAGGCGTAGTTGCCCCAGGCGCCGAGGTTCAGGAAGTTCGGCGAGTAGTACTCGGTGGCGCCGATCTGGAACATGTCGTTCAGAGTGACATTGACCTTGGCGTAGCCTTCGAAGAAGCTCGCGTCCTTCTTGGCGAAGTTGCCGTTGATCGGCAGGCCAAGCGTCGCCGGATCGGAGTTGCCGAGCGGGCTGGCGAGACAGCCGGCTTCCGAACCGGGAATGCCCGAGCCGGGGAAGGCGAACGCATTATAGCACTTGCCGCCCGGATACAGGTAACCCCAGACGCCGAAGTCGAAGGCGAACATGCCGATGGTCGGGCGGATACCGCCGTAGATGTCGACCTCGCCCGCGGCGCGGTTCGGGAAAGAGATGCTCTCGAACGACGTACCGATGTAGAGCTGCACATCCTTGTTGATGTTGTAGCGCGGCTCGAAATAGGCCGCGACCGAAGGCTTGTGGTTGGACTGGGTGACGCCGCGGAACACGTAGTCGTTCATGATCGCGCTGCCGAAGGCGATATCCCACGGGTCGAACGGAGCCGGCGGAGGCGCCTTGACCGCCTTGACAGCCATGTCTGCCGCCAAAGCCGAACCCGAAAGCAATGCCAGCGCCGTTGCTAACAAAACCATTTTCTTCATGACGATCCCCATCCTTGTAAGATCAGTCCGACTTCGAAGGCCCCAAGCACAGCGACAATCGACTGCAACCAATTTCCGCGGACCAATCTGCGGCGAGGCATCCTCTGCGGGAAGCTAAAAAGACAAGCAAGTGCCGCCTTTTTAGGCGTTTTGTCCTCCTCGACAGATGTTGTTGCAGCGTGTTGCATTCTAACAACAAATTTAGGGTGGAATTTCATCTCGCGAGTCCGGTTCAAGCGGTCTCAGGGACATCGCTGCAACAATCCGGTCCAATAATGCGGGAAAAACGGGGCTGCAGACGGCTCAACCGTTGCGATTCGGCGTCATAGCGCGACCCGATAAAAAAACCGCGGCGAACGCCGCGGCTTTCCGTGATCGGGGCAACCTAGCTGGCCCGCGCGGGGCGCGCGCCTTAATTCGTATCGTCATAGCCGGGGGAATGAGTGTCGCCGGAATGACCGGACGACGGGGACTCCGACTCAATTGGCGGCAACGGCTGCGGATTTAGCTCGGTCGACGAATCCGGCTCGGACGCTGGAGCACGCTTGGGAGCGGCGCGCTTCGCTGCGGTTTTCTTCGCGGCTTTCTTTGCTGCCTTCTTCGGCGCGGCCTTCTTGGACGATTTCTTGGCTACTTTTTTCGCGGTTTTCTTCGCGGCCTTTTTAGACGATTTCTTGGCGGATTTTTTCTTCGCCGTTACCGTCTTTTTGCTTTTCTTGGCTTTCGATTTCTTTGCCTTTTTGGCTTTAGCCATCGTGGTCCTCCTGTTGCCGCCGATCCGCATCGATCAGCCGTTTCAAGTCTTCCGCTTCAGCGCGAGCTCAAAGCGGTCAGTTTCAATTCGGGACCGCCTGTCGCCCAGTCGAGAAGTTCAATCGTGTGAACCACGGGGACCGACGTTCCATCGGCAATCTGCACCATGCACCCGATATTGCCCGCAGCGATCATGTCCGGCTTGACGCTTGCGATGTTGGCGACCTTCCGATCGCGTAACCTGGCCGCAAGTTCAGGCTGGAGAATGTTGTACGTGCCCGCCGAGCCGCAACACAAATGACTCTCGGGCACATCTTTCACCACGAATCCATTCTTGGAAAGCAATTCTTTCGGGGCCTGTGTGATTTTCTGTCCGTGCTGCAGCGAGCACGCCGCGTGATAGGCGATGACGAGATGGCTGCGCCGCTGCGGCGCAGGCAGATCCAGGTCGCTGACGTATTCGGTGATGTCCTTGGTCAGTGCCGAAATCTTCGCGGCGGATGCCGCGAAATCGCGATCCTCGCGCAGCATGAAACCGTAATCCTTGATCACCGTGCCGCAGCCGGAGGTCGTTACCACGATCGCGTCGAGGCCGCCTCGCCCGTCCTCGTCGAGCCATGCGGCGATGTTGGCGCGCGCGCGGGCCAGGGCATCGCCGTCGCGGCCGAGGTGGTGGGTCAGCGCGCCGCAGCACTGCTCGTCCCGGACCAATACGACCTCGACCCCGTGCCGGGTCAGCAGGCTGATGGCGGCCTGATTGATGCGCGGCGCCAGCACCTGTTGGGCGCAGCCTTGCAGCAGCGCGACCCGCCCGCGCTTTTGCCCGATCGCCGGAAATACCCTGCCGCCGCCCGGACCGGGCGGCGGCAATTGCCGCGGCGCCAGCGCCAGCATCGCCTTGATCCGCCGGGATAAAGTAGGTGTCACCGCACCCGGCACCGGGGTCGGCAGCAGGGCTGCCAGCGGTCGTCCCAGCCGCGCCAGGATCATGCTGATGCGGAACAGTTTTGGCCGTGGCAACACCCACGCCAGCAGCGCGCGCAGCGCCCGCTCGGTCACGGGACGGGAATAATCCTTCTCGATCTTGACCCGCGCCTGATCGACAAGATGCATGTAGTTCACGCCGGAGGGACAGGTGGTCATGCAGGCAAGGCAGGAGAGGCAGCGATCGATATGCTTGACCACCTCCGCGGTCGGCGGCTTGTCCTTCTCCAGCATTTCCTTGATCAGATAAATCCGCCCGCGCGGGCTATCGAGCTCGTCGCCGAGCAGCACGTAGGTCGGGCAGGTCGCGGTGCAGAACCCGCAGTGCACACAAGCGCGTAAAATCTTGTCGGCTTCGGCAATATCGGGATCGGCGAGTTGTGCCAGGCTGAATTCGGTTTTCATGTCGCGGAACCTCGCGCCATCCGGCCGCGATTGAGAATGTTTTTCGGATCGAAGCTGAGCCGAACCCGCTCGCCCAGTGCCGAGAGCCCGCTTGCCTGCGGATGAAACACATCGACATTGCGTCGCACCACTTCGGAGGCGCGGACCAGCATGGCATGGCCGCCGACCGCGTCGACGCGCGAGCGCAGCATTCCCGCACCTGCGTCGGCGGACGGTGGCAGTGCCGCCCAGATTAACCCGCCGCCCCAGTCGTAGATCACGTCGCCGCCGGTATCGCGCGCCAGCGCCTGGCCCAATGCGCCGCCCGATGCGGGAGGACAGACGATTCGCCAGACCGGCCAACCGCCCAGCGCACCGCTGGCGGCGAACGGCACGACGTCGCGGATGGCGTTCCAGATCGCCGTCGACCTCGCGTCTTCAACGATTTCAGCCATCCCGAAGCTGCCCAGCATATCGCCGAGCGACACCGCGCGGTGCACGGCAGAGGCGGTAATACCTTCCAGCCGCAGCAGGGTCACGGCTTGCAGCGGCGGGCCAAGATCGGCCAGCGCTCCGGAGCCTGCGCGAAACACCGAATTCGGCACATGCGCGGCCGCCGAGACATCGAACGGCGAGCCCAGACCCATGGTCATCGCCCGGTTCGCGGTCATGTCATCGAGGCCCCGCAGCACCAGCGTGCGTTCGCTCTCCGCTCGCGGCATCACCTTCAGCGTCACCTCGGTCATGACCGCGAGCGTGCCCCAGGACCCCGCCAGCAGCTTGCAGAGGTCGTAGCCGGTGACGTTTTTCACTACCTTACCCCCGGCTTTAAAGCTGTCGCCGAAGCCGGAGACGGCGTGCGCGCCCAACAGATGATCCCGCGCGCCGCCGGCCTTGATACGACGGGGGCCGGCAAGCCCGGCTCCGATCATGCCGCCGATGGTTCCGATCTTTGGCGTGCCCAATAACAGCGATGTATCCATCGGATCGAACGCGAATTGCTGGTTTTTCGAATCGATCAGCGACTTGACGTCATCGAGCGGCGCGCCGGCCTGCACGGTGATGATCAACTCGTTCGGCTCGTAAGCCGTCACGGCGTTGAGCGCCGAGAGGTCGAGCAGCGCGTTGGTCGCCATCGGCTGACCGATCCCGCGCTTGCTGCCATGGCCGACGATCTCCAGCGGCTGCTCGCTGGCAAGCGCCGCGCGCACCACCTGCTCGACATCCTTGGCGTCGCGTACTTTCAGGGTGTCCACGACGACGCCCTTTGTCGTCCCCGCGCAGGCGGGGACCCGTAGCCATTGCGCTCTTGATAAGACCGATGCCCCTTCAGCTGTTTTTCACCACGACCACGGTGGTTATGGGTCCCCGCCTTCGCGGGGACAACGCGGTGTTTCAATTGCGCCGCCATCTCAAAACCTCGGCAGTTCCGGAAACGCCAGCTTGCCGCCGTGGACATGCACCCGCCCCAGTTCGGCGCAGCGGTGCAGGGTCGGAAATACTTTTCCCGGATTGAGCAGCCCCTGCGCGTCGAAGGCGCATTTCAACCGCTGCTGCTGGTTGAGATCGATGTCGCTGAACATCTCCGGCATCAGGTCGCGCTTCTCGATGCCGACGCCGTGCTCGCCGGTGAGCACGCCGCCGACCTCCACACAGAGCTTGAGAATGTCGGCGCCGAACGCCTCGGCCCTGTCCATTTCACCGGGCTTGTTGGCGTCATACAGGATCAGCGGATGCAGGTTGCCGTCGCCGGCGTGAAACACGTTGGCGACGCCGAGCCCGTATTTTTCGGAAAATTCGCGAATCCGCGTCAGCACTAGCGGCAGCGCGCCGCGCGGAATGGTGCCGTCCATGCAGAGATAATCCGGCGAGATGCGCCCGACGGCGGGAAATGCCGCCTTGCGGCCGGCCCAGAACAGGTTGCGCTCCTGTTCCGAATTGGAAATCCGGCAGGTGGTCGAGCCGCAGCCCAGCGCGATAGTCTCGACGCGCCTGATCAGTTCGTCCACCTCGACGCCGGGGCCGTCGAGCTCGATGATCAGCAGCGCCTCGACATCGAGCGGATATCCGGCATGGACAAAGGCCTCCGCGGCGTGGATCGCAGGCTTGTCCATCATCTCCATGCCGCCGGGGATGATGCCGGCGCCGATGATCTCTGCCACGCATTGGCCGGCCGCCTCGACCTCCGCGAAACCGACCATCAGCGCCCGCGCGGTCTCCGGCTTTTGCAAGATCCGAACCGTGATTTCGGTGATGACGCCGAGCAGGCCTTCGGAACCGGTAATGATGCCCATCACGTCGTAGCCGCTGGCCTCGGCGGATTTTCCGCCGACCTTGATGATCTCGCCGGACATCAGCACGATCTCGCAGCCCAGCACGTTGTTGGTGGTCATGCCGTATTTTAGGCAATGCACGCCGCCGGAATTTTCCGCGACATTGCCGCCGATCGAGCAGGCGATCTGCGACGAGGGATCCGGCGCGTAGTAGAATCCGGCATGCGCCACCGCCTGGCTGATGGCGAGGTTGGTCACGCCGGGCTCGGTCACCATCACGCGGTTATCGAAATCGATCTCGCGGATGCGCTTGAATTTGCCGAGGCCCAGCAGCACGCCGTCGGCGAGCGGCAGCGCGCCGCCGGACAGCGAGGTGCCGGAACCGCGCGGCACCACCTTGATGCCCTGCTCGAAGCAGTATTTCAGCACCCGCGACACCTGCTCGGTGGTGTCCGGCAGCACCACCACCATCGGCGGCTGGCGATAGGCCATCAGGCCGTCGGACTCGTAGGGAATCATCTCCGCGGCCGAATCGATCACGCCTTCACCTGGTACGATGGCGCGCAACTCGCACACGATCTCGTGGCGGCGGCCCAGTACCGCAGAATCCGATGCGGGCATCATGATGGTCATTTCGAATCTCCCGCGTGCCTTTGAACCGCTATTTATCGCATGGAAACGAGCACGTCCCAATGCAATTAGGTAGCTGGCAAGACGAAGCAGCTCACAGGTTCGTTCCCCGGACGCGGCGCAGCACGAAGTGGTGCGCTGCTGAGCCGGGGCCGTGACGGAGGCCGGTACTTGATACGACCCCGGCTCTGCGGAGCGGCATGATCGGCGATGTCGCATCGCCTCAGAATGCCGCACCGCGTCCGGGATGCGAGATAGAAGCGCTACGCCCCGGCCAGCATCTTCGCCGGCAGCACGGCCTGCACCACCAGACCGCGGGCGCGGGCATCCATCACGCCCACCGCGCGCAATGCCAGCAGCGTGACGGTTTGCACAGCATCGCGCAGTTTGGCCGGATCCTCGAGATTGTCGGGCGCCAGCGGGCCGACCAGCGATTCATGCAGTGCGCCAAGCAGCGCGGTCGCCGCCAGCGCGGTGTCCTGCGCAGGCAGGTGGCCGGCGCGCACCGCGGCGGCGATCCGCAACTCGATCTCGCCGGCGATCTCGCGGCGGCTCGCCAGCCGCGACGCCGTGACATCGACGTCGACCGGCTCGGCTAGGATTCCCCACGCCAGCTTGCGATGCGACAGCACATGCACCGCGACGGTGGTGACGGCGGCGGCCAACGCGGAGGAGGGTCCGGGCGCGGCTTCCGCGGCGCGGCGGATCGCAGCCAGTTCATCGCGGGAGACGTCGGCAATCAGCTCGGAAACCAGATCGGATTTGGAGGGGAAATAGCGGTAGACCGTGCCGGCGGCGACATTGGCGCGGGTCGCGACCGGCGCGATCTGGACCGCCGCCATACCGCCATCGGCGGCGGCATCCCGCGCTGCCGCCAGAATAGCGCTGCGGCGTGCTGCGAGGCGCTTTACGACCTGATGGGTCCGCCGGTAGACCATGCCGCGTTTCGTCCCAAGCACGTTGGAACCCGCATGTCTGCAGGGTTCTCGCCCGAATTCCGCAAATTCGCCGAAAGAACTGAACACCAATTCAGAACGGGGTACAAGTATCTTTGACACCGATCCGCATTATACGACGGCGGCTGCCATCCCCGGGGCATATTGACGGCGCCACCACGGGCCGGCGCGGCGCGCAATCAGGGCCGCCATGATCAATGACGCGCCGAGGCCAACCGGCGCGACCAAAGGAATGAAGCTCAACAGCAACACCAGCGCACAGGCCAGCGCCGGAAGCTCATAGGCGCGAAACCCCGACTGAAGACCCATTCGCACCAGCAGCGCGAGCGGCACCGCCAGCACCATCATGTCGTACATGAACAGGTACGGGGTGATCAGCAGCGTTCCGGTTGCAAGCGCCGCGGCCTTCAACGAATAACGCGCCTTGCTGCGCCACATCAGCGCCAGCACGACGGCCACCGTGCCGCTCATGATCCACTGGAAAATCCACGCCAGTTGTTCGGTGCCGCCAAAGAAACGAACCAGCGCAAAAATGCTTTGCATCTTGCCCCAGGTAGCCCGGCCTTCGGTCAGGAAGGCCTGCGAAAACATCGGCATCCAGTGAAAGAACGCCTGCCAGCTCTCGGTGCCGAAGGCGAGCCACGACACCAGCGCCATCGCAACCGCCACGACCGCGGCGGTGCAAAACACCGTCCACTGCGAGGCTGCGATCAGCACGAGCGGAAACAGCAGGCCATATTGCGGCTTGTAGCTCAACAGCCCGAGACAGATGCCCGCCAGCACCGGCCGCTTCGGCATCAGATAGAGTGTGCCGCCGATCAGCGCCGCGGTGAGAAAGCCGTTCTGCCCGACCAGCGTATTGTTCAAGGTCATCGGAAACGCCACGGCCAGCATCAGGCCGAACGGCCGCCCGACGATCGCCCGCATCATCGCCAGATACGGCATGATGCTGACCGCCATCCATCCGATGAAGGCAACCGCATAGGGAAACTGGGCCAGGAAGGCGGCGACGAACAAGAATGGCGGCGGATAGTGCCAGGCGAAATTGCCGAAGAAGGTTTGTCCAAGCTCGGCGACTTCGACCTGCTTCTGGACGTCCCAGTCATACGCCAGCGCCGGATGGCCATCGAGCACCAGGCGGCCGGCGGCCCAGACGTTGACGAAGTCGGTCGGAATGCCCAGCCCGTTCGGATCGTAGATCCACCAATGCGAGAAATACGCGGTCGGAAAGAACGACGCGTTGATGACCAACAGCACAAAGCAGACGTTGAACAGCGACGCGGGAATGGCGTTCCGCTGGGGAATCGTCGGAAAGGAGACCGGCACGGTCATGGGTGGTCCTCGTCGCGCGCCACCACGCGCGCCTGCTCCATGAATAGGGCCTACAGCCTTGCAGAAATCTTAAGGTTTGGGGCCGAACGCCGCTGACATGCGCCGGGGCATGACGGTTCGGCTCCCTAGCGAGTCAATTCCCGGTCTGCAACTCGCCGAAGCGCTCCCAGGTTCTTCCTTTAAACCGCATGAACTGCATCTGATCGACCGGCACGTGATCGGTCGGCGAGGTGTTGACCTTGATGCCCGGCAGCAGCATCGGCAATTCGAGGTTCTTGATCGCATGGGCCTGCCGGAGAATGTTTTCGGTCGAGAAGTCGTCGCCGCAGGCCTTCAGCACATGCTCCAGCGCCATCGCGCTGTTGTAGGAATTGACGTAGTTGGTGTCGTGCAGGTCGGCGTCGGGAACGTATTTGATCATGAATTCGCGCCAGCCCTTGACGCCGGGATCGTCTTTCCACGCCGGATCGTCGGGGTCCTTGACATAGGCCGTCGACAGGATGCCTTGGCCGGCCTCCAGCCCCGCTGGCTCCATCACCGTGGAAACCCAGACCGCCACATTGGACAGAAACGTCATCGGCCGCCAACCGATCTCGAATGCCTTGCGGATCGACTGCGCGGCGAATTTCGGCGTCGCCGCGATCACCAACACGTCGGCGCCAGAGGCTTTCAGTTTCACGATCTGGGAATCGATGGTCGGGTCCTGAATTTCGTAGGTCGCGGCCGTGACGACGGAATCGTATTTCTCGCCGAGCACGTCCTTGAGCCCCGCAAGATAGTCGCGGCCAAAGTCGTCGTTCTGCGAAATCACGGCGAATTTCGCGTTCGGATTCTTCGCCAGCGCATAGCGCGCATACAGCCGCGCCTCGTAGCGGAACGGCCCCTGCACGCCGAGCGTAGCCTGCGGATATTGCGCGATGTCGGCAAATTTCGAGGCGCCGGAGCCGATGAACAATTGCGGAATGTTCTTGGCTTGCAGATATTTGGCGATCGCCGTGTTATGCGCGGTGCCGATCGAGGAGAAGATCAGCGCCACCTCGTCGCTCTCCACCAGCCGCCTGGTCTGCTCCACCGTCTTCGGCGGCGCGTAGCCGTCATCCAGCGAAATCAGGTTGACCTTGCGTCCGTTGATGCCGCCGCGCTCGTTGACCATCTTGAAGTAGCCGACCTCGCCCTTGCCGAGCGCGCCGAAGGCGGACACCGGGCCGCTGTAAGGCATGGTCTGACCAATTTTGATCTCGGTCGCGGTGACGCCGCGGACGGTCTGAGCGGTAAGCGGCGTGACCGAAAGAATAACGGCGAGTACCGCGCACGCTGCGACCGGCGTTTCAAAACGCATCTGGTCCTCCCTGTTGCCGACCTTGTTTATTGCCTCACCGCGCCAGCATGGTCGTTTCGGAACAAATTGTCATGTTAGTCTGTCATGTCAGGCCATGACGGTGGCAATAAAAAAACGCGACGTTCCCGCCGCGTTTTTTATTCAGTGTTTCGCTGCACCGTTACGCCTGCGGCTGCGGCTCCAGTCCGGGATCGGGATCGGGACGCGGGCGCGGTTTGCCGGCGGGGGGCACCGCGGAGGTCCGTGGGCCGGTCGGCTCCAGCACCAACTCACGGTTCGGCTTCTTGCCGGCCAAGAGGTCGGTGATCTCATCGCCGCTCAGCGTCTCGAACTCCAGCAGGCCCTTGGCCAGCGCCTCGAGGTCGGCGCGCTTCTCGGTGAGGATGCGCGTGGCTTCGTTGTAGCCCTCCTCCACGAAACGCCGGATCTCGGTATCGATCTTCTGCACCGTCGCCTCGGATGCGTTCTGGGTACGTGACACCGACATGCCGAGGAACACCTCGTCCTGGTTCTCGCCATAGGACACGGTACCGAGCTCTTCGGACAGACCCCAGCGCGTCACCATCATGCGCGCAAGGCGCGTGGCCTGCTCGATATCGGAGGAAGCGCCGGAGGTGACCTTCTCCCTGCCGAACACCAGTTCCTCGGCGACGCGGCCGCCCATCATGATCGCCAGCCGCGACGTCATCTGCTCGCGCGACATCGACAATTTGTCGCGCTCCGGCAACTGCATCACCATGCCCAGCGCCCGGCCGCGCGGAATGATGGTGGCCTTGTGGATCGGATCGGTGGCGATGACATTGAGGCCAACGATGGCGTGGCCGCCTTCGTGATAGGCCGTCAGCATCTTCTCTTCCTCGGTCATGACCAGCGACTTGCGCTCGGCGCCCATCATCACCTTGTCTTTTGCTTCCTCGAACTCGCTCTGGGTCACCATGCGCTTGTTGCGGCGCGCGGCCGTCAGCGCGGCCTCGTTGACAAGGTTCATCAGGTCGGCGCCGGAGAAGCCGGGCGTGCCCCGCGCGATGGTCTTCAAATTGATATCCGGCGCCAGCGGCACCTTGCGGACATGAACCTTGAGGATCTGCTCGCGGCCGACAACGTCCGGGTTAGGCACCACCACCTGACGGTCGAACCGGCCGGGCCGCAGCAGCGCAGGGTCCAGCACATCGGGACGGTTGGTGGCCGCGATCAGGATCACGCCCTCGTTGGCCTCGAAGCCGTCCATCTCGACCAGCAACTGGTTCAGTGTCTGCTCGCGCTCGTCATTGCCGCCGCCGAGCCCTGCACCGCGATGGCGGCCAACGGCGTCGATTTCGTCGATGAAGATGATGCAGGGCGCATTCTTCTTGGCCTGCTCGAACATGTCACGCACGCGGCTGGCGCCGACGCCGACGAACATCTCGACGAAGTCGGAGCCGGAAATGGTGAAGAACGGCACGTTGGCTTCGCCCGCGACCGCGCGCGCGATCAGGGTCTTGCCGGTGCCGGGAGGCCCGACCAGCAGCACGCCACGCGGAATCCGTCCGCCCAGCCGCTGGTATTTTCCGGGATCGCGCAGGAACTCGACAATCTCCTGCAAATCCTGTTTCGCCTCATCGACGCCGGCGACATCCTCGAATGTCACGCGGCCATGCGCCTCGGTCAGCATCTTGGCGCGCGACTTGCCAAAGCCCATCGCCTTGCCGGCGCCGCCCTGCATCTGGCGCGACAGGAAAATCCACACCCCGATCAGCGCGATGAACGGCAGCCACGAGACCAGCAGCGACACGAACCACGGCACGTTGTCGCCGGGCGGCTTCGCGGTAATCGAGACCTTGCCGTTATACAGCCGCGACACCAGCGTCGGGTCGTTGGGCGCGTAGGTCTGGAAGCTCGAGCCGTTGGTGAAGGTGCCGTGGATTTCCGGTCCCTGGATCACCACGTCGCGAACGTGATTCTGGTCGACTTCGGTCAAAAGCTGCGAGAACGAGATATCCTGCGAAGACGCGCGCTGACCCGGATTCTGGAAGAGCGTGAACAATGCCAACAGCAGCAAGACAATAATGACCCAGAGGGCGAAATTGCGCAGATTGGCGTTCATCGAACTTCCTTCGTGGCCGCGCGGATCGCGGCCTTATGTCCTTGGCTCGCCACGGATGCAATCCGTGAAAGAATCCGTCGCAGTCGGCTGGCTGTAATCTAGGTGCCGCACCCATCGATGCCAAGGGAACAGCATAGGACTATTTAACGCATATTAGCGGCATTCCCGTTCAAATAATGGCGGCGAAACGGCCGTTTTTCCATGGTGGTTAAGGCCGCGATGCCGCATGGAGCTGCGCCCGCTCAATCGGTCCGCCGGCGGCGCGGCGGCGCGGGTTCAACGCGAATGCGGCCGTCGACAAGGCTCACCAGCGCGCCCGCGAGGGTCTGTTTCAGCCGGATTCGACCCTTTGCGGCCCTTGCCCGATCGAGCGCATCGAGCAGCGCTTCGACTTTGCCGAGTTCGGCCGGGCCCTCGTGGCCGATCCGATTGATCCTGCGCAGCAGCAACCGTACCCGGATTTCTTCCGCAAGCGCGGCAAAGGCGTTCGCGTCGAACCCGGCATGCAGCGGGTCATGCACGCCAAGCGCGAGATAACGCTCGGCGCCGTCGACCAGAAGCTCCACCGCTGCGTTGGCACGCGCGAGCCGGGACGCCAGCCGCGCCAGATTGCGCGCGTCGAAGCCCTCGGCGGCAAGCGCCGGCATGATCGCGCGAAGGCGCGGACGGGTGAAGTGGGAATCGCGGTTGGTCGGATCGTCGGCAAAGCCGATCTTCGCCTTGTTCAACGTTGCCACCAATCGGGTCTTTGGGACGTGAAGCAGCGGGCGCACCAGCACAATGCCGTCGCGCTGCGATTGCCGCACCATCGCCGCGAGGCCGGCGAGGCCGCTGCCGCGCGACATCCGCATCAGCAGCGTCTCGGCCTGATCGTCCTGGGTGTGCGCGGTCAGGACGTGGACCGCGCCGACCGCCCGCGCGGCCTTCGCCAGCAGGCGGTAGCGCGCGTCCCGCGCCGCCGCCGGGACTCCGGTAGCGGGTTTTGCGCCGGTCCAGCGCAAGGTGCGATGCGGCAGATCGAGGGTTTTGGCGAGATGCTTAACGGCGCGCGCTTCGCCAGCCGCCTCGGCGCGCAAACCGTGGTCGACGGTGACGGCAATCAGCCGGGGCCCCCGGCGCAGGGCGCGGCGCCAGCGCGCCGCCAGCCACATCAGCGCGATCGAATCGGGACCGCCGGAAACCGCGAGAACCAGCGCAGGCGCGGCCCGCCAGTCCGCGAACAGATGTTTTGCTTCCAAGACCGAGACCGGCGATTCTTCGCGCATAGAGTTACGGAAACCCGTGGACGGCAATTGTTGTCATTGCGAGCGAAGCGAAGCAATCCAGTCCTTCGGCGCGCGCGCGGCTCTGGATTGCTTCGCTTCGCTCGCAACGACGCTCAATTTACCTCAGCACTTCACGCGCTTCTGCTCGCGGTCCACGGCCGCTTTGACCCCGCCCGAGGCGCGGGGATATTTCCGCGTTACTTCGCCGAGCGCGGCGCAAGCGGCCTCTTTCTCGTTCAGCGCCGCCAGCGACTGTCCGAGTCGCAAAAGTGCGTCCGGAGCTTTCGCGGAAGACCCGAATTTGGTCGTGACTCCGAGAAAGGATTCCGCGGCGTCGCGATACTTCTGGCGCTGGAAAAAACTTTCGCCGAGCCAGTATTGCGAATCCGCGACCAGCGGGTCGGCCGGATATTTTTGCGCAAAGCTGCGCATGGTTTCTTCGGCCAGCGCGTAATCCTTGCGCTGCATGTAGCCGATGCCGAGATCGAATTCATCCCTGGGAGTCGCCGACGGCGGCAGGGTCGTCAGCGTCGCGCTGACGCCGGGGCCGCGCGACGGCATCGCGCCTCCCGGATCGCGCGGACCACCCGCGGCATTGCCGAGATTGAGCGGCTCGCCGGCCCCGCGGCCACCGGGGGCGCCGATCGGGGCGTCGCTCGTGACCGGAAGTTGTCCGCCGCCCAAGGCGCGGGGCGCGCCCGGCGCATTCGGGTTCTGGCTGGGATCGAAGGCATCGCCGCGGCGGCGGCCTTGCGCCTGCGGTGGTGCCGGCGGCTCCTGAATGATGGGCGCCGGCGCCGCAATCTGCTGATCGTAGGGCGGCGGCTGGACCTGCGGTTGCCGCGAGGCTGGACCGGGTTGCGCCGGGATTGCCGCGACGTTGGATTGAGCAGCCTGACCGCCGGCTGCCGGCGCGGTGCCGAGCTGCCTCAGACGATCCTCGAGCTGCCGGTTGCGGTACTGCAACTCCTCGTTCTGGCCGGTGAGTTGCCGCAACTGATTCTCAAGTTGCTGGATCCGCATTTCCGGATCGACATCGTCCGGCTGTGCGACCGCCTGCGGTGCGGCCGCGAGCATCGCGGCCATCACGGCCGCGCGCGCAAGCGTTGAAAATCTGGAGGACATGTTGGCCTGACGAATGAAATTGGCGTCGCATCGAACGCGATACATTGAGGGACGGAGTACGCCAAAAATGTGACTGGTGCCAGCGGGCGTCCGACACGTTTGCTGCCGCATGGCAGGCGCCAAAACAAAACCGGCGCCCCAGGGGCGCCGGCAATGACGTTCAGCAGACCATCTCAGGAACTGGCGTTGAGCACCGTGACCGCACGGCGGTTCTGCGACCAGCACGAGATGTCGTTGCACACGGCGACCGGGCGTTCCTTGCCGTAGGAGATTGTCCGCATCCGGTTGGCGTCGATGCCGCGCGAGGCAAGGAAAGTGCGAACCGACTGCGCCCGGCGCGCGCCCAGTGCAATGTTGTATTCGCGGGTGCCGCGCTCATCGGCATGTCCTTCGATCGTGAAGGAATAGCGGTTGTAGCTTTGCAGCCAGCGCGCCTGCTTTTCCAGCGTTGCGATGGCCTGCGGCGACAATTCGGTCTGGTCGCTTTCGAAGAACACGCGATCGCCGACATTGACCACGAAATCCTGCTGGCTGCCCGGCGTCGCAGCACTCGCCATCGCACCATCGGCCCCAAGCGGATTCTTATTGGCGCAAGCGCCCATCGACAGCGCCACTGCAAGCACCGCACCCAGTTTCAATCCCTGGAGGATACGCATCTGATGTTTCATTCCGGAGCCTCCACGCTCACGTTTTCCAACTGCTATCCGGTCTACAGGGCGATGGTTAAGCGAACGTTCCGTCAACCTTGATGAGGTGTTGCGCAACCGCATCAAATGCCGTCAATCGGCGAAAAGCAATCGCGATAGTTAATGGTTTGCAAATGTGGCGCCAAGGTGAAGGCCGACGGCAGCCGCGAGGCACCACAGGGACGTCCGAGTACTTGCAGCTCGCCGGCGGAACCTGACGGGACGGATTTTTCAGCCGCTATCCCCGCAGATGGCCGGGGTATCCATTGCCCTGGATCAGGGGCCCGGGACCATCAACGCGCGTCCGCAGGGGGCCTCGGCCATGTTCATCGCCGAGGTGGGCTCGCTGCTGCGCCGGAACAGCATCCGGCGCTCGAAATAGCTCGACCGCAGATATGGATAGCGCTCGAACACCTTGTCCCGCATGGCTTGGTAATCCACCGCCATCAGGCATATCGGCTTGACCAGGCCGGGATAGTCGCGTGGCGAAGACAGCGGCTTGTGCATGAACACCCGGCGATAGAAAGCCTGATGCTCGGCCCGCACCGTGGCCAGTCCCAGATCGGCGTTGAAGAAGCCGCAGGCGACGTAAGCAAGTCGGAGGGTCACATAAGGCAATTCGGGAAATCGCCGTTCACGGGCTGGATCGGCGACAAAACGGGTGGGATCGATAATGACCTTGCCCGCGTTTATCTCGGGGCGCAGCAGATCTGGAAATACGTCCATTGAAGGCGTGAGCGGATTTTCCGGCGACGCGACGCTGATGCGGATGGAACTGGCCAGAACGCCGTCGAGGTACACGCCGAAGATCCAGGAATTGGGTAGGTTGTCGAAGCGGTCGGTCACGCGCTGATCGTCCGACTGCCGGATCGCCCCCTCGCGAAGATACGCCCGATAGCGAAGCCGATAAATCTGTTCCCGATCCTCGGGCGTCTCGGCCAAACGATAGTCGACACTATCGAGAAGATCGACATTACGCCCAGCAGCCGTGGCAGTTACTTCGGCCGCCGCTCTCATCTGCTGCTCCTCAAAATACCCAACAACCACAACGGGAAGGCCGGAACGTTAACGCGTTCTTAACTTCTATGCAAAGGGATCGCAATGTTAGGGTTAATCCCAAAAGCTGAATCTTTTGCGCATCCACAGGCTAATTTCCCGCAAATCCGTAAAGCGCGAAAATGGTTCTTATGCAATCGAGCGCGACGGAACCGGGAGCGGGAGTTCGCTGGGCAGGCGGCGGCGGTGGGAGGCGTTGAGCAGTTGGCGCACCCGCGCCGCCGGCACAGGCCGGCTGAACAGGTACCCCTGCGCCTCGGTCACGGTACCGTCGGCACTGATCAATTCCAGCTGCTCGTTGGTCTCGATGCCTTCGACTACGACCGACATGCCGAGATCGGCGCTGAGCCGGGCGACGCCGCGCAGCAAGGTCAACGGGCGATCGGAATCGATGCCCTCCAGGAAGGAACGGTCGATCTTCACCTTCTGCAACGGGAAGTTATGCAGATAGCTCAGGCTCGAATAGCCGGTGCCGAAATCGTCGAGCGAGATCCGTACCCCGGCGGCGTGCAGTTGCGACAGCGCGTCGTGGGTCCATTGGGTGTTGCGCAACAACGACGATTCGGTGATCTCGATCTCGAGACGGTGCGCCGGAAGTCCGGACACTTCGAGCGCATAGCGCACCTCGCTCAGCACGTCGCGCTGATGGAATTGCTGCGGTGAAAAATTCACCGCCACGCTGACCGCCTCGGGCCATTTCATGGCTTCCATGCAGGCCTTGCGCAGGATCCAGCGGCCGAGATCGATGATCAGGCCCATGTCTTCGGCGACCGGAATGATATCGATCGGCGACACGGTTCCGCGCACCGGATGATTCCAGCGCAGCAGCGCCTCGCAGGTCGAAATCCGCCCGGATTTGAGATTGACCAGCGGCTGATAGAACAGCTCGAATTCCTCGTTGGCCAGCGCCTTGCGCAAATCCAGTTCGAGAATGCGGCGCGCCTCGACGGTCAGCGCCATTTCCTCGCGGAAGAAGCAGTAGGTGCCGCGGCCGTCGGCCTTGGCGCGATAAAGCGCCATGTCCGCGTTCTTCAGCAGGGTATCGGCGCTGATGCCCGGCGGCGACGTCATCGCGATGCCGACGCTGGCGCCGATTTCCACCAGATGGTTGTCGATTTCATAGCGCTCGCTGAGCCGGTCGACGATGCGGCGGGCAAGGCCGGCCGCGTCGTCATCGGATTTGATGTTCTGCTGGAACACCACGAACTCGTCGCCGCCGAAGCGGGCCACGAAATCCTCCGGGCGCAGCATTTCGCGCAAACGGTCGGCAACCGCGCACAGCAGTTCGTCGCCGCATGGATGGCCCAGCGTGTCGTTGACCTGCTTGAACTGGTCGAGGTCGACGAACAGCAGCGCCGACAACCGCGCCGCGTCGTGCGAAATCGCCAGCAGGCGCTCGATTTCATCGCGGAAATTGACCCGGTTCGGCAGCGCCGTCAGTTCGTCGTAGCGCGCGAGATGGCTGATCCTGGCTTCGGCGTTGCGCCGCTCGGTGATGTCCTCGAGCAGCACCACGGTGCCGCCTTCCGCCATCGGCTGGAACGTCCATGACAGCGCCCGGCCGCTGGAGCTGTTCGGGTCCGCGGTGGTGACGTAGCCGACTTCTGCGTTGTCGATCTCCGAGACGATGAGCTTGGCGCTGGCGGCCGAGATCGTCCCGGCGCTCACGCCTGCCGCGACGATGTCGGGGGCGCTGGCGCCGCGCTGAACCAGATCGTCGCTGACGCGCATCATGTCGCCGAAGCGATGGTTCATCACCGCGAGACGGCCGTCGGCGCCGAACATGCACAGCCCATGCGGCATATTGTTCAGGGCGGTGTCGAACTGACCGGCGAGCGCCGATTTACGCTCGCTCGACAGCAGCGCCTTGACGAAAATCGAATGCAGACTGAGATTGATGTGCTTGAGGGCGATAAAGAACAGAATCAGCAGCGCCGCGAGGCCGATATAGTAAGGATTGCCGTGGACGGCCAACGCGATCGACATGGGGCCGCAGGAAAAAAGGATATGGAGCTGGACGATCTGCGGACGGCCATAGTTTCGCGCGGCGCCGCCGGCCGTGTAGCCCACCGTCAAAGTCGTACAGAGCATATGCGCGACGGCGTCGTCGCTGCCGAGGATCACCACGAAACACCAAAGGCCGAGCGCGGCGGCATACAGCACCGCGCCTATCCGGTATCGCGGCTCCCATTCCTCGGCCTGCGCAGGGGTCAGCATCTCCGTGCGCTTTTCGTATTTACGCATCTGGAAGGCGCGCGCCGTGCCGATCACGATGATCAGGACCACGCACGGCCAGATCAACACATTGCCGGTCTTGATCGCGGTCATCAGCGCGCAGACCGCCGCGCAAACCGTGCCGTTCAGGATCGGCCAGAAATTCTGGCACATCGAATCGACCAGCGCCGCGTAGATCGCGGGCGACAACGCTTCTTCTTCGTCGCGTCTCTTTTTATGGTCGGCAAGTTGCATCGGGCGCGCGCATGTCCTTTTGTGACACGCAGTGTTACCTGCCGCAGATGAAGTCTTTCTGAGGGAATATCGTTACCGAGACGTTGCCAGCGGCTTAGACCGGCGTCAAATCCGCCCGGAAAATCAGCAGGCTAGGCAGGCCTTGCCGGCCGAATCCTGCCCTGCGCGGCCAATTGCCGATAACCATGTCACGATAACAGCGGCGACCAGGCCGGATCGGATGCGAAGCCAGGCGTAGGAACCCGCTGCTCATTTCGCCCGGAAATATCGACGGTGAACAGCGACGGGCCGCCATTGCCGCCGGGATCGCGGAAGAACATCAGCACGCGGCCGTTCGGCGCGAAGGTCGGACCTTCATTGTGGAAGCCCGACGTGAGAAGTCGCTCGCCTGAGCCGTCAGTCTTCATGATGCCGATCGAAAACTGTCCGCCGCCCTGCTTGGTGAAGGCAATGTAATCGCCCCGCGGCGACCATACCGGGGTCGAGTAGCTGCCCTCGCCGAACGAGATGCGTTGCGCCGGCCCGCCCGTCGCCGCCATCACATAGATCTGCGGCTTTCCGCCGCGGTCGGATTCGAAACACAGCCGGCTGCCGTCGGGCGCGTAGGATGGCGAGGTGTCGATGGCCGGCGTATCGGTAAGCCGCGTGGTCGATTTCGAACGCAGGTCCATGACGAACAGATTCGAATTGCCGCCCTGCTGCAGGCTCATGATTACGCGCTGGCCATCCGGCGAGAACCGCGGCGAGAACGACATGCCGGGGAAATTGCCGACGATCTCGCGCTGCCCGGTTTCGATATTGAGCAGATAAACCCGCGGGTCGCCCTGGCCGAACTCCATGTAGGTGATTTCCTGGGTCGAGGGCGAGAACCGCGGCGTCAGCACCAGGTCGGCACCCTTGGTCAAATAACGCACGCTGGAAGGCGCGCCGTCCTGGTCCATCAGCGCCAGCCGCTTGACGCGACGCTCCTTGGATCCGGTCTCGTCCACGAATACCACGCGGCTGTCGAAGTAGCCCTTTTCGCCGGTCAGCCGTTCATAGATCTGGTCGGAAATGATGTGCGCGATACGCCGCCAATATTCCGGCGAGGTGAAATATTGCTGGCCGGCGAGTTGCTGGCCGGCGGCCACGTCCCACAGCCGGAACTCGGCCTTCAGCCGTCCGTCGCTTTGGCGGGTCATGCGGCCGGTTACCAGCGCCTGCGCATTGATGGTCTTCCAGCTGGCAAATTGCGGCGCCGTATCGATGCTGGAAATCTTTTCGATGAAGGCCGCCGGATCGATCGGCGCGAACAGCCCCGAGCGCTTGAGATTGTTGGTGATGACCTGCGCCACGCCGACGCCGACCTCGCCGTCCGCAGGCGTTCCCGCCACGAAACCCGGTATCGCGATCGGAAGCGGCGCCACGGTGCCTTCGGTCACCTGCAGTTTTGTCTGCGCGGCCGCGAGCGATGGCAGCAGCAGGCCCGCGGCACCCGCGCCGATCAGGGCGCGGCGGCGGCTCAGCATCAACGGCGGAAGTCTCGACTGAATCACGGACATTGGGACGGGCTCATTTCAAACGGCATCAACTGTGAAACATCTGTTTAGGATCGAAATCGATGTCCATGTATTTCCACTGCTCGTAGGTCTCGTCCCGCAGCATCGTGTAGGGTTGGCCTTGCAGCACCGCGCGAACCGCCGCGTCCGCCGCCGCCTGGTAGCGCGGCGAATTGCCGTTGGAGACGATCTGCGGCGGACCTGCGAGGCGGCGATCCGGATTGAGCCGGATCCGGATGGTGACGAACAGTTCCTCCGGCCGCTCGGTGCCGGGCTGCACGTTCCACAAGCTCGCCAGCCGTGCGCGCATCGCATCGAGCTCGGATTGCGACAGGGTCGCCGCGGTACCGCGCGAACTGCCCAGCGAGGCCGATGAATTCAGCGCGGCGCCGGTCGCGGCCTGCCGGGTCGGATCGCGCTTGTCGAGCAGCGCGGCGATCTTGGACTGGTCGAACGTGCGTTCCTGCTTCGGCTTCGGCGGTTGCGGCGGCGCCGCCTTGGCCTCCGGCTTCGGCGCCGGCTTCTTGGTGTCTTCGGTTTTCAGCGCTTCGGCGATTGGATCGACCTTGGGCGGATCGGGTTTCTTCTCGATCGGCTTCGGCTCGTCCTTCGGCTTGTTCTCGGCCAGCGGCTTGGGCGGATCGGGTTTTTTCTCGACCGGCTTTTCCACCGGCTTGGGCGGCGGCGTCGGCGCCACCGCGGTTTCCACCGGCGGCTTTTCGGTGATCTTGCCGACGGTATCGTCGACCGGTTTGGCGTCGGCGACTTTCTCGACCAGCGGCTTCGGCTTGTCCTTTTCGCCGGTCTTGCTGCCGGCGGTGATCTTGGAGAGCTGATCGGCGGAGATGATATCGACCGGCATCGATTCCGGCGGCGGCGCTTCCAGCGAGCGCGCGGAAAACGACACCAGCCCCCACCCGATCACGAGCAGGTGCAGGGCAATCGACGCCGCCAGTGTCTTGTCGAGCTTCAGCTTCACGTAAGCGCTATCCCTGCTCCACTTCGGTCACCAGCGCCACCCGCCGGAAACCCGCGGCCGACAGCCGTCCCATCACCCGCATCACGGTGCCATAGTCCACCTTCTTGTCGCCGCGAACGAAGATGCGCTCGTCCAGCCCGCCGCGCGCCTCGGTGATCGCCTTCAGCTTCGGCACCAGCGCGTCGAGCGCGATCTCGGTATCATTGAGAAACACCTGGCCCTTGAGATTGACCGACAATGTCAGCGGATTCTTGTCCTGGTCGAGGCTCTTGGCCTGGGTCTGCGGCAAATCCAGCGGCACGCCGACCGTCAAAAGCGGCGCCGACACCATGAAGATGATCAGCAGCACCAGCATCACGTCGACCATCGGCGTGACGTTGATCTCGGCCATCACCGCCTTGCGCCGGCCGCGGCGCGCGCTGCCGCCGGAGGCACCTGCCCCGCTCATGCCCATGATCTGATGCCTGTAATGCCGTTCAAACTATCCGTCCTTAAGCCCGTTCATCGATCTGGCGCGACAGAATCGCGGAGAATTCATCGGCGAACCCTTCCAGCCGCTGGGCCTGCCGGTTCACCTCGGAGGTGAACTTATTGTAAAAAATTGTCGCCGGAATTGCGGCGATCAGGCCGATCGCGGTGGCAAAAAGCGCCTCCGCGATGCCAGGGGCGACCACCGCCAGCGAGGTGTTCTTGGAGGCCGCGATCGACTGGAAGCTCGACATGATGCCCCAGACCGTGCCGAACAGGCCAACAAAGGGGCCGGCCGAGCCGACCGTCGCCAGCACCAGCAGCCGCCGCTCCAGCCGCTCGATTTCGCGGGCAATGGAAACGTTCATGACCTTTTCGATCCGCATCTGCAGGCCGGCAAACGAACGCGACTGGCTCTCGAACGAGCGTTTCCACTCGCGCATGGCGGCGACGAAGCACGCTGCCATCGACTGCGTCGGCTTAGCCGAGAGCGCGCGATAAAGCTCCTCGATCGATTCGCCGGACCAGAACGCCTGCTCGAACCGGTCCATCGCGCGCTTGGTCCGCGCATAGAGGAATATTTTGTCGATCGCGATCGCCCAGACCCAGACCGAACAGGCCAGAAGCCCCAGCATGACCGCTTTCACGATCCAGTGGGCCTGCAGGAACAGCGCGATCAGCGATACGTCGGCTGAGGCAATCGGCAACGCTGACTGCGCCACGTCGGCCTGCGCGAACGCGGCGTTGCCCGTGGCGGCCAGCGTCACCGCGGCGATCAAGAGAGTCGCCAGTCTCGCGAGTGTCATAAGCGAATTCCTCTCAATGCCGATATTCCCCTGTTGCCGGCCACACCGCTGGTTCCGCAACCACGCGCCGCGCATGGCGCACGACGCCAAAGCCTTCGGTTTCAATCTGTCGCATGGGAGGCCCGTCCAAAGCCGGACCCTGCATCCCCCGCCAACATGTCAAAACAAGGGCTGATTCAAGCGTCTTTGCCCCGGTTAGCAGACGCTAATCATGGTTAATGCGGGGTTACCAGGGAGGGGGATTTTGGGATGGATCGAGCCCGGACGCGGTGCGGCATCTTCATAGCCGAGACCGTCCAGGCACGCGTCCGGTACGGACCAAACTCTGCAGCGCTCGTCAAGCAACGCTGCGCCGCGCCGGGACCCCGAGTCCGCGTCAAGCGCCGCGCCATACGCGCGCTTGACCCGCGTATCCATGCTCTTCACGAGAAGCGTTGTCGAAGCCGATGGCTGGCTGGATCAAGTCCGGCGATGGCTGTTTGAAATTTGAATCGGGAAATTTGCGCGAGATACTTACACAACCTCCCCGTCGTCCTCGCGCAGGCGGGGACCTATACCCTCCGTCGGCAGTGATGTGGAAGGTGTGAGCGACTTGCGGCCCTAACTCGCCCAACCATAACCACGGCGGTTATGGGTCCCCGCCTGCGCGCTAGGGCATGCACATATCTCTGTCGTCATTGCCGGGCTTGACCCGGCAATCCATCACGCTTCGAAAGACTCTTTCGAAGATGGATGGATGCGCGGGTCAAGCCCGCGCATGACGAGATGTGTGCATGCCTTAGCGCCTGCGCGGGGACGACGATGGAAAGTTTATCGTCCATGCAACGAACGCCAAACAAAACCGCCCACCTTTTTGAAAAGGTGAGCGGCTGTGTCGTCGTAGCAGGCGCTTGCGCCTGGGGCTATCTGGTCAGCCCGGAACGGTCAGCTTTGCGGCGCGTCGTTCGGCGGCGTCGGACGCGGGCGGTGCTGCGCCATGAAGGCGTCGAACTCTTCCTTGTCCTTGGCGTGGCGCAGGCGATCGAGGAAGTCGCGGAATTCAGTCTGCTCTTCCTCGAGGCGGCGCAGCGTCTCCATGCGGTAGTCGTCGAAGGCGCGGTTGCCGCTCGACGGCGGGCCGAACGGGAAGCCGCGGCGCTCCATGCGGCCGCGCATCCGCTCCATCTTGTACTGCATGCGCTGCATCTTGTTTTCGAAACGATCGTTGCTCCAGCAACCCATTTTCCTGCTCCCGATTGTATAGAAGAGAAGTGCAAGGCCGACCGGCCACCAGAACACGAAGCCCAGCACCGTCAGCGCGATCCAGCCGGGATGCCAAGCGTTCTCAAGCATTTGTGGGCGATGCGGCTCCTCGACGGGACCGCGCCAGCGATGGACATCAGCGGTGTAGGCCATTTCCCTCTCCATGACGGCGACGCCGTTGTGAATGTAAATAACATTTACATACCTAATCCGGTCCTGACTTTTGTCAAGCGCGGGCCCGAAAAGTCCGCTCACATTATGTTGAGCGCGTACCCCAGGGCCCCGATGGCGCGCCGGACGGACGATCGGGTTCGGGCTTCCGCCGCTCGGTCGGGAAGCCCAGTCCGCGCAGATAGATCAACACCTCGGCTTCCAGCAGATCCTCCGCCGACATCGGCAGCTTGCGGCGCGCGGCATCGCCGCGGCCGAACAGCGACGCCACGCCGTGCGACATCGACCAGATATGCAGCGCCATCATCAGCGCCGGCGGTCGCGCGACGCCGGGCGGCGCCAGCGCCGCGAGCCGTTCGGCGGCGGCGCGGATGATGCCGAAGGCGCGCTCGCTTGCGGCCTGCAAGGCCGGATTAAGGTCGACGGGAAGCCCGGATTCGAACATCGCCGAATAGAACGCCGGCTCTTCGCGCGCGAATTTCAGATAGGCCTTGCCGACGCGCTCGAACGCCGTGACGGTGTCGGGGCGGCCGTCGTCCCATGCCGCGTTCAATGTCGCCTCGAACTGCTCGAAGCCGCGCTGTGCGATGCTCGATAACAATTCGTCGCGGTCGCGGAAATGCCGGTAGGGCGCGGCGGGGCTGACGCCGGCCGAGCGCGCGGCGTCGGCAAAGGTGAAACCCGCGGGGCCCTTCTCAGCGATCAGGCCGAGCGCCGCCTGCAGCAGCGCCTCCTTCAGATTGCCGTGATGGTAGCCGCGCTCGGCGCGGCGCTGTTCCTTGCGCCAGCTCATGTGAACAGCTTTTACATGAGCCCGGCGCAAACGTCACTAGCGCGCCGGCGTGGCGGCGCGACCCGAGAGGTGCCGGCCAACCCGGTTTCGCCATTCCGGTCAGCACGTTGGCCCGGCTTGCAGCGCGATGGCCGCGAGCGCTTGAATTCTTGCGACGGCGTTGCGGCGAACTGGCGGCAAAGTCGGGGCGCCCGGCCAATGGACGACGGCTTACGCCGCCGGACTGCCTAACGTCCTGATTTCGCCTGCAATTCCGCAAATCCCGCGGCGGCTTTCCGCACATCCTCGGGAAAATCGGCCATTTCCTGCACCTGGCGAATTTCGATCACCTCGTTCGGCCCTGCCGGACATTTTTTCGCCCAGGCGATCGCCTCGTCGCGCGAGGCGACGTCGATCATCCAGTAGCCGCCGAGCACTTCCTTGGCCTCGGCGAACGGGCCGTCGGTCACCAGCGGCGTGCCGCCGGCGAAGCTCACCCGCGCGCCGGTCGATGGCGGATGCAGGCCGTCGAGCGTGATCAGCACGCCGGCCGCCTTCAGCGCCTCGTTGTATTTCATCATCGCGGCAACGGCGTCGGCCGCCGGCATGGTGCCGGGTGCGGCGCTCTCATAGCCCTTCGGAATCATCAGCATCATGAATCGCATGGTGTGGGTCCTTGTTGTTTGGAATTCAATCTCGCCGTCACTCCGGGCTTGCGACTTCGTCGCGCCCGGGAATGACGGCGATGAAATTACTTTCTCGCCTGCGCGCAGAGGCGCGCTTCCTGCTCGCGCAGTTCGGGCGTCAGCGCTTCGCCAAAATCATCCGCCGAGAATACCTGGCGGATTTCGATCTCGGCGCCGCCGTCGAACGGCGCGCGCTTCATCCAGTCGATCGCCTCGTCCAGCGACCCGGTTTCGATCAGCCAGAAGCCGCAGACCAGATCGTTGGTTACGGGGAACGGGCCATGGGTCACGGCGGGCTGGCCGCTGTATTTGATGCGCGCGCCGTTCGAGGTCGGGTGCAGTCCCTCGCCGGCCTGCATGACTCCCTCCTTCACCATCTCCTCGTTGAATTTCCCCATCGCCGTCAGCATCTCGGTGCTCGGCATCACGCCGGCCTCGGAGTCCTTGCTGGCCTTTACAATCACCATGAATCGCATCACTTCGCTCCATTGCGGATTGTCTCTCACCCGCGGCTTTGGACGGCGGCGGTATCATGAAGACGGGCGGGGCTTCATGGCCCCGACATTTTTCCTTAAATTATTTCGGGGTCATTACCACTCAAGCCAACGTCGCTCCCGCGCAGGCGTCATTGCCGGGCTCGACCCGGCAATCCATCATTCTTCGAAAGACTCTTGTGAAGATGGATGGATACGCGGGTCAAGCCCGCGTATGACGCTTCGCTCGCGCCTCCCGCGACAACGGCTTAGCCGTTGCGCGAGGATGACGGCTACTGCTGCTTCACGAACACGCCATCCTTCCAGCTCGCGCCGAAATACACCTCGATGCTCCTGATCTGCTCGCCGTCGAAACCGAAAAACTCGGTGTTGCGAAACCGCTTGCCATCCTTGCTCACGACTTCGTAGGTCACGAACGCCTCGTCGCCCTCGACAAATATCCGTTCCAGCCGCTGCTGTTCGATCCAGTCGCTGACGCGCCAGCAGCGCTCGAAATAAGCGGCCTTGTCGATGCCGTCGTCATACGGGCTGGTGAAGCGGAAATCGTCGGTGAAGCAATCTTCGACGGCGCCGCGGTCGTTCGACATGTAGGCGGCGAACAACGCGCGGATGATGCAAGACCTGTCGCGCATGACGCGTTCCTCAACCCGGAAACATGTCGAAATACGGTTCGGCCTCCGCGAGCACCCGCGCAAAGGAAGGGCGCGCCTTCAGCCGCTCCAGATATGCCGACAGGCTGTTGTGCGCGCCGCCGAACGGCAGCACCTTGTTGGCATAGAACAGCGCCGGCGCCGCGGCACAGTCGGCGAGGCCGAACGTCTCGCCCATCGCCCAGACCCCGGCCGCGACCTCCCGGTCGATCATGCCGTAGCATGACGCGATCCGCGCCTTGGCCTCCTCGACGCCATGCGGATCCTTGTTGTCGGCCGGACGCAGCCGGTCGCCGACGATCTTCTGCATCGGCAGGTGCACATAGAGGTCGTAGAAACGGTCGCGCAGCCGCGTCTGCCGCGCGGCATCGGCATCCGCCGGCAGGAAGCGGGTGGCGCCGGGATAGTGGCTGTCGAGATATTCGATGATGATGGTCGATTCCGGAACCACGCGATCCTTTGCGTCGTCGCGCAGCACCGGGAATTTTCCGACCGGCCACAGTTTCAGCAGCTCGGCGCGCTCGGCCCCGTCCGAGAGGTCGATCATCCGCGGCGTGAATGGCGTGTCGTTCTCGTACAGCGCGATCAGCGCCTTCCAGCAGAACGAGGACAGCGGATGATAATATAGAGTCAGCGGCATCGGTTCCCCAAACTACTTGCATTTTGCAACTGGTTGCAGCCTGTGGCAACCGGTGCAATATTGCAAGTGGTTTTTTCAAGTCCCCGTTTTGCCGCAACCATCCGACGGCCCATGACCGATCCGCGACGCTCCGGCTGCCCGATCAATCTTACCCTGGAAGTGGTGGGCGACAAGTGGAGTTTGCTGATCGTTCGCGACATGATGTTCGGCAACCGCCGGCATTTCAACGAACTGCTCGGCAAATCCAACGAGAGCATTTCCTCAAACATCCTGGCCGACCGGCTGAAGACGTTGCTGGAACAAGGCATCGTCACGCGCGACGACGATCCGACCCACCGGCAGAAGGCGATCTACTCGCTGACGGAACAGGGCATCGAACTGCTGCCGGTGCTCGCGCAGATGTCGGCCTGGGGCTACAAATATCTCGACGTCAGCGACGAACTCGGCATCCGCGCCAAACTGCTGCGCGACGGCGGGCCGAAATTATGGGCGGAGTTCATGGACGAGCTGCGCGAGACGCATCTTGGCGTGAAGCGGCGGAACAAGGCCGGAATGAGCGTGGGGGAACGGCTGCAGAAGGCGTATGAGCGGGTGGTCGCAAGGCAGAAGGCGTAAATGATTTTCATCGATGGATGCGCGGATCAGGCGTCATGCCCAGGGCTCGACCTCCGCATCCCTACCGCGTCATGCGCGGGCTTGACCCGCGCATCCTTCGCTCTTCGCATGAGTCTTTTGAAGGATGATGGATTGCCGGGTCAAGCCCGGCAATGACGAGATGTGTGCTTCCAGCAAGGGGACACGGTACGAACTGACGCGCTATAATTTCCGCTCGAGCGCACACGGAAACGGAATGGAATGACCACTGAAATCAAGAAAGTGGCGCTGGTGACGGGCGCGGCGCGGGGCATCGGGCTTGCCACCGCGAAAAAGTTTCTCGCCGAGGGCTGGCGGGTGGCGCTGCTCGACATCGATGGCGAGACGTTGCGCGGCGCGGTCGCGGCGATCGGCGATGCGGACGCTACGCTGGCGCTGCGGTGCGACGTCGCCGACGCGGGCGCCGTCGCAGACGCGGTCGCTCGGACCGAGGCGCGCTTCGGCCGGCTCGATGCACTGGTCAACAATGCCGGCGTCGCGGTGTTCGCACCGCTGCTGGAGACATCCGACGACGACTGGAATCGGGTGCTGGCGGTGAATCTCAGCGGTGCTTTTTTCTGCACCAAGGCGGCCGCGCCGCTGATGCGCAAGCATGGCGGCGGGGCCATCGTCAACATCACGTCGATTTCCGCGGTGCGTGCCTCGACGCTGCGCACCGCCTACGGCACCAGCAAGGCGGGCCTTGCGCATCTGACCAAGCAGCTCGCGGTCGAACTGGCGGCGCTCGGCATCCGCGTCAACGCCGTGGCGCCGGGGCCGGTCGAAACCGCGATGGCCAAGCAGGTGCACACGCCGGAGATCCGCGCCGACTACCACGATGCGATTCCGCTCAACCGCTACGGCCTCGAGGAAGAACTGGCGGAAGCGGTGTTCTTCCTGTGCAGCGACCGCGCCAGCTACATCACCGGACAGATCCTCGGCGTCGACGGCGGCTTCGACGCCGCCGGCATCGGCCTGCCGACGCTGAGGGGAGAGCGGCGGAATTCGTAGCGCCATCGCACGATTGCCGCGATTTAACTGCATTCGTCATTCCGGGGCGACGCGAAGCGGCGAGCCCGGAATCCATAACCGCGATGGGTGGTTATGGATTCCGGGCCCACGCCAAGGGGCGTGTCCCGGAATGACGGCTGAGTTTAACGGAACGCCTGGCATGAGAATCATCCTCGCAAAGCATCTTTCGCTCGCCCTGCTGCTCTTTGCCCTTGCATCGCCTGCGTCCGCCGAGGTGCGTATTCTCGCCAGCCCCGGCGGCGAGGTCGGGCCGTTCCTCGATCTGTTCGAGCGGGTACGCGCCTCCGGCGAACGCGTGGTGATCGACGGGCCGTGCCTGTCGGCCTGCACGCTGGTGCTGTCGACGGTGCCGAACAACCGCATCTGCGTGACGCGCCGCGCGGTACTCGGCTTTCACGCCGCGCGCTCGATGGACGCGCGCGGACGCATGTATGCCGAACCGGAGGCGTCGGCGGCGGTGCTGGATGCCTATCCGTCGCCGGTGCGAAGCTGGATCCGCCGCCGCGGCGGGCTGACCTCGCGCGTGCTGCTGCTGCGCGGACGGGAACTGACGGCGATCTATCCGGTGTGCCGATGAGTCTGCTCCCTCGCCCCGCTCTTGCGCCAAGGCATGCACACATCTCGTCATGCGCGGGCTTGACCCGCGCATCCATCCATCTTCGAAAGAGTCTTTCGAAGCGTGATGGATTGCCGGGTCAAGCCCGGCAATGACGACAGAGATATGTGCATGCCCTAGCGCTCTTGCGGGGAGAGGGTCGCAAGCGGGCGCGGCAAGGAAGCGCCGCGTCCGGGACAAAAGACTTAGTGATTGATCTCCATCGGGCAGATCACCATCCACGGAATGCCGAACTTGTCGACGCACATGCCGAAGCCTTTGGCGTAGAAGGTCGGCGCGAACGCCATGTTGACCGCGCCGCCGGCGCTCAGGGCGTTGAACTTCTTCTCGGCGTCGGTGAGGTCGTCGACATGCAGCGTGACCGAAAATCCCTGCTGCTTGTGGAAGTGACCAGGGGGCGCGTCGGAACCCATCATGATGTGACCATCGAACGAGATTCGCGCGTGCAAAATCTTGTTCTTCCATTCCGGCGGCGCGTGCGCCTCGGCGGGCGAGCCCTCGTGCGGCATCATCACCTCGATCTTGCCGCCGGCCGCGGTCTCGTAGAATCTGAACGCGGCCTCGCAGTTGCCGTCATAGTACAGATAGGGATTGACCTGCATCGGGTGCTCCTTTCGGGGGGTGGGGATTTATCCTCGTCATGCGCGGGCACGACCCGCACATCCATCCATCTTCGTAAAACTCTTTCGAAGGGAATGAATTGCCGGGGCAGGCCCTACGGTATTCACACATCTTCATCGTCAGTGCCGGGCAGTGACCCGGCAATCCATCGTCTTCGACAGAGTCTTGCGAAGATTGATGGATACGCGGGTCAAGCCCGCGTATGACGAAATGTGTGAATCCAGTAGGGTCAAGCCCGGCAATGACATGTTTAATTTGGTCTGGCCCCGGCTCCGCGGTGCACGCTTGAGCGCCGCATCGCGCCCGGGACACCACAGTCATGCCTCCGTGATGCGTTTGAGATTGGCGAGGCCGACCGCGAAGTCGTTGCCGACCATGTTGTCCATGTTCATGAAGACATGCATGATTTTGGCCATGAACGGACTGGGGCCGTGCATCAGCCAGATGATTTCGGTCCGATCGCCGCGCGGCCGCAAGGTGAACTCGGCGGTGTTGTGGCCCTCGAACGGGGTGAAGAAATCGAGTTTTATGATGACCTTGTCCGGCGCCGGCGCGTCCAGTATTTCCATGCGGCCGGAGCCGACATTCTTGTTGCCGTTCCAGGCATAGACCGCGCCCGTGCCGCTGGCGGCGCCGCCGAAGCTGCGCTGCATCGCCGGGTCCTTGGTCTCGTAGGGCGACCACAATTGCCATCGATGGAAGTCGGCGATCAGCGGGAAGATTTTTTCCGGCGGCGCCTGGATCGAGGCCGCGCGCTCGACCCGGAACGTGTCCGGCTTGGCGGCGGCGAGAGCCAACACCGCGGCGATGGCGAGCGCGAGCACGGCGGCGACGATGGCAACGATCTCTAACATGGCTGGCTCCGGCGAACGGGTTCCTGCGGATTCGACCCAGGGAGGGCTTCAGGCAATCCAGCCCCAGGACGAACGGCGCGGCGCCAATCCGACAGGCGGGATG
>CAVYEF010000001.1:495000-4268965 GCA_963767445.1 uncultured Alphaproteobacteria bacterium
CTCATGCTTGCAAAGCACGCGCTCTCCCAGCTGAGCTATGGCCCCGTAGGGTTGATACACGCCCGTCTTCGCCTAACAAGGCTACGCCGGGCACCACGCGTCGTCTTCGTCCTGCGTGGCTGCGCCACGCGTAGCCGAAGGCGAAGCGTGGTGGGCCTGGGAAGACTTGAACTTCCGACCTCACGCTTATCAAGCGCGCGCTCTAACCAACTGAGCTACAAGCCCCTAACACGAGGAGCATGCTCGCGCACGCCGGCCCTAAGCCCGACGCATCGCACAAGCGCAGCCCTGGCGCGTGTTCGTCCGCGAAGAAAGAGAAACGAAGACGGCGAAATCCCGCCAATGCAGCTCAACGATCCTGACGATCGCTGGCCACTGATGTTTCAAAAGAGGCTCGATAGACGCCAGCTCCTGCGAGCCGCGTTTCTGAAGAACCATCCTTAGAAAGGAGGTGATCCAGCCGCAGGTTCCCCTACGGCTACCTTGTTACGACTTCACCCCAGTCGCTGACCCTACCGTGGTCGGCTGCCTCCCTTGCGGGTTAGCGCACCGCCTTCAGGTAAAACCAACTCCCATGGTGTGACGGGCGGTGTGTACAAGGCCCGGGAACGTATTCACCGTGGCATGCTGATCCACGATTACTAGCGATTCCAACTTCATGGGCTCGAGTTGCAGAGCCCAATCCGAACTGAGACGGCTTTTTGAGATTTGCGAAGGGTTGCCCCTTAGCGTCCCATTGTCACCGCCATTGTAGCACGTGTGTAGCCCAGCCCGTAAGGGCCATGAGGACTTGACGTCATCCCCACCTTCCTCGCGGCTTATCACCGGCAGTCTCCTTAGAGTGCTCAACTAAATGGTAGCAACTAAGGACGGGGGTTGCGCTCGTTGCGGGACTTAACCCAACATCTCACGACACGAGCTGACGACAGCCATGCAGCACCTGTGTTCCAGGCTCCGAAGAGAAGGTCACATCTCTGCGACCGGTCCTGGACATGTCAAGGGCTGGTAAGGTTCTGCGCGTTGCGTCGAATTAAACCACATGCTCCACCGCTTGTGCGGGCCCCCGTCAATTCCTTTGAGTTTTAATCTTGCGACCGTACTCCCCAGGCGGAATGCTTAAAGCGTTAGCTGCGCCACTAGTGAGTAAACCCACTAACGGCTGGCATTCATCGTTTACGGCGTGGACTACCAGGGTATCTAATCCTGTTTGCTCCCCACGCTTTCGTGCCTCAGCGTCAGTATCGGGCCAGTGAGCCGCCTTCGCCACTGGTGTTCTTGCGAATATCTACGAATTTCACCTCTACACTCGCAGTTCCACTCACCTCTCCCGAACTCAAGATCCTCAGTATCAAAGGCAGTTCTGGAGTTGAGCTCCAGGATTTCACCCCTGACTTAAAGACCCGCCTACGCACCCTTTACGCCCAGTGATTCCGAGCAACGCTAGCCCCCTTCGTATTACCGCGGCTGCTGGCACGAAGTTAGCCGGGGCTTATTCTTGCGGTACCGTCATTATCTTCCCGCACAAAAGAGCTTTACAACCCTAGGGCCTTCATCACTCACGCGGCATGGCTGGATCAGGCTTGCGCCCATTGTCCAATATTCCCCACTGCTGCCTCCCGTAGGAGTTTGGGCCGTGTCTCAGTCCCAATGTGGCTGATCATCCTCTCAGACCAGCTACTGATCGTCGCCTTGGTGCGCCGTTACCACACCAACTAGCTAATCAGACGCGGGCCGATCTTTCGGCGATAAATCTTTCCCCGTAAGGGCTTATCCGGTATTAGCACAAGTTTCCCTGTGTTGTTCCGAACCAAAAGGTACGTTCCCACGCGTTACTCACCCGTCTGCCGCTGACGTATTGCTACGCCCGCTCGACTTGCATGTGTTAAGCCTGCCGCCAGCGTTCGCTCTGAGCCAGGATCAAACTCTCAAGTTGGACTTGAAACTTTAAACCGGCTGATCACAACGTTTGACGAGGTCCCACCATATTTATTGAGCGCGATTCACATCGCGATCAACGATGGTGTAACCTTTAAAACGTGTACCGCCGAAGTCTTTCGTCCGGTCCCGATCCATCGCAAGCCCCGAAGTTTTCACCACGGCCTTCTATCGATCGAGACCCGCAAGGACTCCGCCGTCCACGTTTCTCTTTCTTCATCTTCACTTGTCAAACAGCCCGGATCCAAAGACCGAAGTCCAAGGACCCAACTTCCATTTCAGGAAGCGTCGCGATGCTCTCATTCGACGACAAATAACAACCGATGACTATCGGCTGTTGATTCACTCATCCTAGTGAGGAGCATCACCGGCACGAAAACATGCCTTGGCCAGGGGCCAAGACAGCGCCGCGCTCAGTGGTCGGGTTATAGTCCCGGCTTCCGACCGTTGTCAACGGCCATCGTCAACAAAATGTCGCGTCATGCAGAGAATTTCGCAGTGCGAAGAAGTCCTGATGTTTCAAGGCCTCGCGCCGTACAAGAGCCACAATCCTGCGACGTTCTGGGTATCACATAAGCATTGAATCGCCGGATGCCAGTAAGGCTGCCGGCGATCAGGCATCGGGGACAGGCGGTCTACCATCAAGCCTTTGCCTGTTCCTGGCGGTCGAGCACCTTCGGAGATTTGCGCGCCATTGACGTTCGAGATTCCGGCCAGCATTTTGGCCCATGATTCCCGAACGTTCCCAGGGCACGTCAGGCTCCGGCATCGTCCCTCGATAGGGCGGGCGCGGAATCCCGGCAACCCCAAGGCCGGCAACGCAGGATATCGTCGAATGTCATGGGAATTCGGGGGGACGGCGGCTTGAACCACAGGACGTCACGCGGCGGAAGTTACGGACGTGAGACCGGGATGATCGATCTCGGTCACGAGCCGCCACTTTCCGTCGATGGCTCCGAGGCCGCGGTGATCGATCGCCGCCGCGTATCGGTGCAATGGTTCAGCGGCACGATTCTCACCGGCCTGTGCGGCGCAGCTCTCATCGGCGGCGCCGTTTTCGCGTCGCTCGACGGCGAGATGACCTTCGCCAAGGTGCCGGAACGGGTCGAGGGCGCGCTGCGCGGCGCGTTCGGCGCCAACGACCGTTTCGCCAGCCTGCACAAGAGCGACCGGCTGCCGCCGCCCGCCGATTCGGCCGCCGCGCGTCAGGTGGTGCGGGTCTCCACCGTCACCCGGGTCGGCAACCGCGACATCATGCGGGTGCGGCCCTTCATTCGAATTTCCGGCAATCTTGCGCTTGCCACCAGCGACCTCAGCGCGAAAATTCCGCCCTTCAACGCCCAGCGCATGCTGACCGATGTCGGCGCCGCGGCACCGGCCGCCGCTGACGATCCCAGCGTCGCCGACGCCGCCGAGCCCGATGCCGAGGTGTCCTTTGTCACCAAGGATCTCGGCACCGTGCTGCCCAAGGCCAGGATCGCCGCGGTGGTCGCGCTCGACGAGATCCTGATGCGGGTCCGCGACGCTGCGAACTGGAAGGGCAATGGCGGGGTGCGTTACACGCTGGCCAGCGCCACCGCCGACGCCAGCGGCGCGCTGCCCGACAGCAAGATGGCCTACGCCACCGAGGGCAACGCCGCCGATCCCTATGCCGGATTCGAGACCCGGGTGGTTCCGGAAAACGTCACCCTGCTGGCCAAGACCAAGGACAAGGCCACCGGCGGCAATCTCAACGAAGAGCGCACCCACATCGTCAGGAAGGGCGACAGCATTCCCTCCATCCTGCGCGACCAGGGCGCCACTCCCGACGAAGCCAAGGCCATCGCCGCCACGCTTGGCGCGCGCGGCCGCGACGGCGGCCTCAGGGAAGGCCAGAAGGTCCGCATCCTGATGGCGCCCGCCGGGCCCGGCCAGCGCCTGCAGCCCTACCGCGTGGTGGTGGCCAATGAATCCACCGTCGAGGCGGTGGCGGCGCTGTCCGATCTCGGCAAATACGTCGCGGTCGACGTGCAGAGCATGAACACCGTCACCGAGACCGCCGAGCAGCGACGACGATGACGATGACGACGGCACCGGGGTGCGGCTCTATCAAAGCATCTACGAGACCGCGCTGCGCAACAAGGTGCCGGCCACCGTGATCGAGGACATGGTCCGCATCTACTCCTACGACGTCGACTTCCAGCGCAAGGTGCAGCCCGGCGACTCGTTCGACGTGTTCTTCGCCGGCGAGGACGAAGGCGCCACCATCACCGAAAAGACCGAGGTGCTGTTCGCCTCGCTCACGGTGGGCGGCGAGACCAAGAAATACTACCGCTTCCAGACCCCCGACGATTCCGTGGTCGACTATTACGACGACAGCGGCAAGAGCGCGAAGAAGTTCCTGGTGCGCAAGCCGGTCAACAACGCCATCATGCGCTCGGGCTTCGGCAGCCGCCGCCATCCCATCCTCGGCTACGTCAAGATGCACACCGGCGTCGACTGGGCGACCTCCTACGGCACGCCGATCTTCGCCTCCGGCAACGGCGTGGTCGAGAAGGTCGGCCCGGAAGGCGGTTACGGCAAATACGTCCGCCTCAAGCACAACAACGGCTATGAGACCGCCTACGGCCACATGTCGGCCTTCGCCAAGGGCATGGAGCCCGGCAAGCGCGTGCGCCAGGGCCAGGTGATCGGCTTCGTCGGCTCCACCGGGCAATCGACCGGTCCGCATGTGCACTACGAAATCCTGGTCAATGGCCGCTTCGTCGATCCGATGCGCATCAAGCTGCCGCGCGGCCGTTCGCTCGAGGGCGCATTGCTGGCCGCGTTCGAAAAGGAACGCGACCGCCTCGACAACCAGATGAGCAACCGCGGCACCTCGCGGGTCTCCGAGGCCGCGGGCACGCCCGCCGCCGGCGTCGCGCGGCAGATCAGCACGCGCTGAGCTCGCCACGATTGAGCGAATGCCGGAAATAAACGCGTCGTCCCCGCGAAGGCGCTAGGGCATGCACATATCCCTGTCGTCATTGCCGGGCTTGACCCTAGGGTATTCACACATTTCGTCATACGCGGGCTTGACCCGCGTATCCATCAATCTTCGCAAGACTCTGTCGAAGATGATGGATTGCCGGGTCAAGCCCGGCAATGACGATGAAGATGTGTGAATACCGTAGGGTCAAGCCCGGCAATCCATTACGCTTCGAAAGACTCTTTCGAAGATGGATGGATGCGCGGGTCAAGCCCGCGCATGACGAGATGTGTGCATGCCTTAGCGCGAAGGCGGGGACCTATAACCTCCAACGTCAATGAGGTGCGAAGGCGGCGCCGGCGGGCAGCAGCGCTCCAACGGATAGATCGGAGGCTACGGGTCCCCGCCTTCGCGAGGACGACCAATTGTCAATGCAGCTTGCGCTTCGGCACCGGGGCTTCGAACTGGACGATCTCGGCGGTCTTCGGCGCCTTGCCGTTGAAGGTCAGCACGTCGCCTTCCACCGAAATCGCGACCGATGTCTTGTGGTGATGGTCGCCGTCTTTGACCTCGCCGGCGAGGATCATCTCGGCCAGCGGATCCTGCACATGGCGCTGGATCACGCGCTTCAGCGGCCGCGCGCCATACGCCGGATCCCAGCCTTTCTCGGCCAGCCAGTCGCGCGCGGACGTATCGAGCGTCAGCTCGATCTTGCGGTCCTCCAATAGCCGCTGCAGGCGGCCGAACTGGATCTCGACGATCTTTCCCATCTCGCTCTTTTGCAGCCGGTGGAACAGAATGATCTCGTCGACGCGGTTGAGGAATTCCGGGCGGAAATGCGCGCGCACCATGCCCATCACCTGTTCGCGCACCGCCCCGGTGTCCTCGCCCTCCGGCTGGTTGACCAGGAATTCGGAGCCGAGATTCGAGGTCATGATGATCAGGGTGTTGCGGAAGTCGACGGTGCGGCCCTGGCCGTCGGTCAGACGGCCGTCGTCGAGCACCTGCAACAGCACGTTGAACACGTCCGGATGCGCCTTCTCGATCTCGTCGAACAGCACCACCTGATAGGGCCGCCGCCGCACCGCTTCGGTGAGCGCGCCGCCCTCGTCATAGCCGACATAGCCCGGAGGCGCGCCGATCAGCCGCGACACCGAGTGCTTTTCCATGTATTCGGACATGTCGAGGCGCACCATCGCGGTCTCGTCGTCGAACAGATACTCCGCCAGCGCCTTTGTCAGCTCGGTCTTGCCGACGCCGGTGGGTCCTAAGAACATGAACGAGCCCATCGGCCGGTTCGGATCCTGCAGGCCCGCGCGCGATCTGCGCACCGCCGTCGCCACCGCATGCACGGCCTCGGCCTGGCCGATGACGCGCTTGCCGAGGCTGCTCTCCATCTTCAAGAGCTTGTCCTTCTCGCCTTCCAGCATCTTGTCGACCGGCACGCCGGTCCAGCGCGACACCACCTGCGCGATGTGGTTGGCGGTGACCGCCTCCTCCATCATCTCGCCGGCGTTTTCACCGGTATTTTGACCGGTATTTTCCTGGGCCTCGATATCGAGCAGCCTCTTCTCCAGCTCGGGAATGCGGCCATAGGCGAGTTCGCCCGCGCGCTGGTATTCGCCGCGGCGCTGCGCGTCGGCGAGTTCGATGCGCAAGGCATCGAGTTCGCTCTTGAGCTTCTGCGCGTTCGACAGCTTGCTCTTTTCCGCGCTCCAGCGCGCCGTCAGCGCCGCCGACCGCTCCTCGAGTTCGGCAAGCTCCTTCTCCAGCGTCTGCAACCGGCTCTTCGAGCCGGCATCGGTTTCCTTCTTGAGGGCCTCCTGCTCGATCTTGAGCCGGATGATTTCGCGGTCGATCGAGTCCAGTTCTTCCGGCTTGGAATCGACCTGCATCTTCAGCCGCGCCGCCGCCTCGTCCATCAGGTCGATGGCCTTGTCGGGCAGGAAGCGGTCGGTGATGTAGCGATTCGACAGCGTCGTCGCCGCCACCAGCGCCGAGTCGGCGATGCGCACGCCGTGGTGCTGCTCGTATTTGTCCTTCAGCCCGCGCAGGATCGAGATAGTGTCCTCGACCGACGGCTCGTTGACGAAGATCGGCTGGAACCGCCGCGCCAAAGCGGCGTCTTTTTCGACATGCTTCTGGTACTCGTCGAGCGTGGTGGCGCCGATGCAGTGCAGTTCGCCGCGCGCCAGCGCCGGCTTCAGCAAATTGGACGCGTCCATCGCGCCGTCGGCCTTGCCGGCGCCGATCAAGCGTGTGCATCTCGTCGATGAACAAAACGATGCCGCCCTCGGCCGCGATCACTTCCTGCAGCACGGCCTTGAGCCGCTCCTCGAACTCGCCGCGGTATTTCGCGCCCGCGATCAACGCGCCGAGATCGAGCGACAGCAGCTTCTTGTCCTTCAGGCTCTCCGGCACGTCGCCGTTGAGGATGCGCAGCGCCAGCCCCTCGACGATGGCGGTCTTGCCGACGCCGGGCTCGCCGATCAGCACCGGATTGTTCTTGGTGCGGCGCGACAGCACCTGGATCGTCCGGCGGATTTCCTCGTCGCGGCCGATCACCGGATCGAGCTTGCCGTCGCGCGCCGCCTGGGTGAGATCGCGGGCATATTTCTTCAGCGCGTCATAGGCGTTTTCGGCAGTGGCGCTGTCGGCGGTGCGGCCCTTGCGCAGGGCTTCGATCGCCAGATTGAGGTTTTGCGGCGTGACCCCGCCCTTGCTCAGGATCGAACCGGCCTCGCCGCTCCTGTCGAGCGCCAAGCCCAGCAGCAGCCGCTCCACGGTGACGAAACTGTCGCCGGCCTTGCCGGCGGCCTTTTCCGCCGCCTCGAAGGCGCGCGCCAGCTCGGGCGCGAGATATACCTGCCCGGCGCCGCTTCCCGAGACTTTCGGCAGCTTGTTGAGCGCGTCTTCGGTGGCTTTCAGGATGGCGCGGGAATTGCCGCCGGCGCCGTCGATCAGGCGGCCGGCCAGCCCCTCGCTATCGTCGAGCAGGACTTTCAGCAGGTGCAGCGGCGAGAATTGCTGATGCCCGTCGCGCACCGCCAGCGATTGCGCCGACTGGATGAATCCGCGCACGCGTTCGGTGTATTTTTCAATATTCATGATGGGTTTCCCTCGGCATGCCGCTCCGCCCCTTCAGGCACGGATACGGCATCTTCATTGGGTTTCCGCAGGCCGCGTTGACATTCCTCAACCAGCCGGCGGTCGTCTCGCCGGCGAGCGCCGGCTTGACGCAAATGTGGGCATCGCGTTTTCGGAATTGAAGAGGCTGCGGCGGGATTTTCGCCCTCGGCCGTCAGCGTCATGCGCGGGCTTGACCCGGCAATCCATCTTTCTTCGAAAGATTCCCTGCGAAGAGCGATGGATACGCGGGTCAAGCCCGCGTATGACGAGAGGTGTGAATCCAGCAGGGCCAAGCCCGGCAATGACGGACGGGTGGCATCGCCTCGTGGAATCTCCTACACAGCGGCATGTCCGATAACCTTCCCACCGATATCGCAGGCATCTACCGCTACCCGGTCAAGGGCCTGTCGCCGGAGCAGCTTGCGCGCGTCGCGCTCGGCGTCGGCCGGACGCTGCCGGGCGACCGCAGCTATGCCATCGAGAACGGTCCGAGCGGCTTCGATCCGGCGGACCCGAAATATTTCCCGAAAAGCCGGTTCCTGATGCTGATGCGCAACGAGCGGCTGGCGGCGCTGCGCAGCCGCTTCGACGACGACAGCCACGTGCTGACCATTCGCGGCGACGGCGCCGAGGTGGCGCGCGGCGACCTTGCGACCGCCGAAGGCCGCGCCGCCGTCGAGCGGTTTTTCGCGGCCAGTTTCGCCGCCGAACTGCAGGGGCCGCCGAAAATCCTGGCAGGCCGCGACCATAGTTTTTCCGACGTCGCCAGGAAGGTGGTTTCCATCATCAATCTCGGCAGCCTCGAGGCCATCGAACAGGCGGTCGGCCGGCCGGTGCATCCATTGCGCTTCCGCGGCAATCTCTATCTGCGCGGCTGGCCGGCTTGGCATGAATTCGACCTGCTGGGCGGGACGCTGGCGATCGGCGAGGCGCGCCTGAAGGTGGTGAAGCGGATCAAGCGCTGCGCCGCCACCAACGTCGATCCCGACACCGCCGCGCGCGACCTCAACATCCCGCAGACGCTGATCCAGAGCTTCGGCCACGCCGATTGCGGGGTCTATGCCGAGGTGATCGCCGCGGGCGAGATCGCCACCGGGGACGAGGTAGCGAGGGTCTGAGCGGGTGGCGTGTCCCCGGCCCGTCTCATCCCGTCGGCATCACATACGCGTAAATCCGCCCGCGCCGATAAACCGACTCGGCGACACGATGGCCGTGATTGCCGGACACCACGATCGGGTTGCCCGAAGCGTCGATGCCGCTGACCACGCCGACATGTCCGCCGCCGCCGCGCCGCCCCATCACCGCGATGGCGCCGATCCGCGGGCCGGAGACACGCTGGCCGTAGCTTGCGAACGAGCGCGCCATGTCGGAGCCGGTGCCGCGCAGACCGGAGTGCTGCAGCACCATATTCATGAAACGGGCGCACCACAGGCGGCCGCGGCCGGTGGGATTGCCACCGATGTATCGGCGCGCCTCGGCGACCACGTTGGAGGAACCGAAACCGGCGGCCGGCGACACCCTGCTTGGTGTGAAGGCCGCCGCGCGCGGCTGATCGACGCCGGCGTCCGTGCCCCTCGATCGTGCGAAGTGGCGATGACGGGTGTGCCTGATGTGGTGGTGGTGACGGTGATGATGCGCGTGAGCGTGCCGTCCTGCGCCGTGATGATGAGACCTTGCCGAAGCCGGAGTTGCCGATGCGACAAAGGCCAGCGAACATGCCGCCAGCACGAACAACTCAAGCGCCCGGCGGAACGCAACTACATGAACCATACTCAATCCTCTTTGACACCCCTGCCGCTGCCGGTGGGCGAGAAACGACATTCGGGGGTCGTGAAACGAATTGCGTGTGGCGGGAGCAAGACGCGATGCGGCGACGCGAGATTGATTTCGGGGTAATACTGGGATCATTTCATGGCGAAAAGAAATCCCGGTGGCGGGTCGCGGCGACGAAGCGTTCAGCCGTCCTCGCTTGCCGGGCTCCGCTCACCATGCGCAAATCGGCATTGCCGCCGCGGGCATTAGCTGCGATTTTCGCCGCGATCAAAATCTCGGGAGCGCCGCAATGCCCTACGCCACCACGCCGGACCAGGTGCAGCTTTATTTCGAGGAGGCCGGCCAGGGCACGCCGATCCTGTTCATCCACGAATTCGCCGCCGACTATGCGAGCTGGGAGCCGCAGATGCGCTACTTTTCGCGCAGCCATCGCTGCATCACCTATTCGGCACGCGGCTACATCCCCTCGCACATTCCGGCCGCGGACGCCTACGGCTACAAGCATTTTCGCGACGACGCGATTGCCATGCTGGATTTCCTCGAAATCGGGGCGGCGCATCTGGTCGGGCTGTCGATGGGCGCCTATTCGGCGCTGCAGGTCGGCATCGCGGCGCCGAAGCGTGCGCTGTCGCTGACGCTGGCCGGGGTCGGCTCGGGCTTCGAGAAAGAACGTCTGCAGGGTTTTCGCGACCAGTGCATGGCGCATGCCGCCGAGTTCGAGCAGGGCGACCCCGACGTGGTTGCAAAGATTTCCGGCATGGCGCCTGGCCGAATTCCGTTTCTGGTAAAAGACCCGCGCGGCTTCAAGGAATTCTACGACGCGCTGGCCAAGCATGACGCGCAGGGCTCGGCGCACACCCAGCGCGGCTTCCAGGGCGGCCGTCCGCCACTTCATGAGTTCGAGGCCGACATCAAACGGGTAGATCTGCCGACGCTGATCGTCGTCGGCGATGAGGACGATTCCTGTATCGAGCCCAGCCTGTATCTGAAGAAGCAGATCGCAAGGTCGGGACTGGCGATGTTTCCGAAGACCGGCCACGTGCTCAACCTGGAAGAGCCCGATCTGTTCAACGAAACGCTGCAACGATTCCTGACGCAGGCCGAAGCCGGCCGCTGGGACGCGCGCGATCCGAGGTCGGTGCGGCCCTAAATTCTCGTCATGGCCGGGCTTGATCCTACGGTATTCACACATCTCTCTCGTCGTTGCCGGGCTTGACCCGGCAATCCATCTTCTTCGAAAGAATCTTGCGAAGATTGATGGATACGCGGGTCAAGCCCTCGTATGACGCGATGTGTGAATCTCGTAGAGCTGACCCGGTCATCATCGCTCTTCGAAAGATTCTCAGGAAGATCGATGATACGCGGGCATGACGCATGGGATGCAGCGTTCCCCGGATGCTGCGCAGCGCGCCGCACTTCGCGGCGTGGTGCGCTGCCAAGCCGGGGGCCGTGACGGACGCCGGTGTTTGGTACGGTCCCGGCTCTGCGGAGCGGCATAAGGAATGCCGCACCGCGTCCGGGACACGAGAGTTACCGCCCCTTACCGGCCCTGCTCAACAGGAATACGCCCTGCTCGCCGAACATGTTCCAGAACCACCACGGCGCGTTGAGCCGCAGCGGGCGGCCGTAGAGATCGAGCGCCACCGCGCGCTCCATCTTGACGTTGATCGCCTCGCATAGCTGCACGAAATCCTTGATGGTGCAGAAATGGATGTTCGGCGTGTCGTACCAGGTCGCCGGCAGGTTCTCGGTGCGCGGCATGTGGCCGCCGACCAGCAATTGCAGGCGCATCTTCCAGAAGCCGAAATTCGGGAACGAGACGATGGCGCGGCGCCCGATCCGCAGCAGGTTTTCCAGCACCGCCTTGGGCTGCCGCGTCGCCTGCAGCGTCTGCGACAGGATCACATAGTCGAAGGCGTCGTTGGGATAGTTGACGAGGTCGGTGTCGGCGTCGCCCTGCACCACCGCGAGGCCCTTGGAGACGCAGCGGTTGACGCCCTCGCGCGACAGTTCGATGCCGCGGCCGTCGATGCCGCGGCCTTCCAGCAATTGCAGCAGGTCGCCCTCGCCGCAGCCGACGTCGAGCACCTTGGAGCCGCGCTCGATCATCTGCGCCACCAGCAGATGGTCGCCGCGATAATTGGCGCTGCCGCGCGGGGCCGGAGTGACCAGCGGAAGAACCTGCTGCCGCGCGGTCATGCCAGTTCCCCGGCCGTGGCCAGCCCGCGCGCGACGCCCGCGGAATGCAGAAAAGCGCGGGAGATTTCGAAGAATTCCGGCACGTCGAGCAGGAACGCGTCATGGCCGCGGTCGGTCGCGATTTCGGCGAACGACACCCGCGCGCTGAAGGCATTGAGCGCGTGCACGATGGCGCGCGCCTCCGAGGTCGGAAACAGCCAGTCCGATGTGAACGACACCACGCAGAACCGGGTCTTGATGTCGCGGAACGCCTCCGCCAGCACGCCCTGGTGATCGGCGGCGATGTCGAAATAATCCATCGCCCGCGTCAGGTACAAATAGCTGTTGGCGTCGAAGCGCTCGACAAAGGACGAGCCCTGGTAGCGCAGATAGCTCTCGACCTGGAAATCCGCGTCGAACGAGAAGGTCGGTAGTTCGCGGTCCTGCATCCGCCGCCCGAACTTTCGATGCAGGGCGGCGTCCGAAAGATAGGTGATATGCGCGGCCATCCGCGCCACGCTGAGGCCGCGATGCGGATCGGTGCGCTGCTCGAAATAACGTCCGCCGCGCCAGTCCGGATCGGCCATCACGGCCTGGCGGCCGAGCTCGTGGAACGCGATGTTCTGCGCCGAATGCCGGGTGGCGCAGGCGACCGCCAGCGCCGAGAACACGCGCGAGGGATACGCCGCGGTCCATTGCAGCGCCTGCATGCCGCCCATCGAGCCGCCGACCACGCAGAACAGCGTGTCGATGCCGAGGCGGTCGAGCAGCATCGCCTGGGCCCGCACCATGTCGGGAATGGTGATGACCGGAAAATCCAGTCCCCACACCTTGCCGGTGGCCGGATTGGTCGACGCCGGGCCGGTCGAACCCATGCAGCCGCCGATCACGTTCGAGCAGATGATGAAATAGCGGTCGATATCGAGCGGGCGGCCATGGCCGACCATGGTTTCCCACCAGCCGGGCTTGTTGGTCACGGGATGGATGTTGGCGACGTGCTGATCGCCGGTCAGCGCATGGAACACCAGAATGGCGTTGGAACGCTCGGCGTTGAGTTCGCCATAGGTCTGGTAGGCGATCTGGAATGGCGCAAGATTGATACCGCAATCCAGACGCAGCGGCTCGTCCATCCCGAACGACGCCAGCCGCGACGACGGATTGTCCGCCTCATGCGCGCGCTCCTCGTTATGAACCGGTGGACTTGGGATCGACTTCACGACAACCATGGAACGGCCTCCCGCAAAGGTTGCACCAACCGGACACTGAGGCCATAAAAAAACCGGCCTGAACAACACGTTCGGCCGGGATCACTTCTGTCCCCGGCCTGTTTAGCGAGTTGTTTAACGTGGCTGCAAGCCGGCCGGCTCAAATTGACCACGGAACCAAGCAAAACTAGCGCCAAGCGAACCTTGCGTCAAGTTCATCTTATAGTTGACAGCTGTAAAAATTTCTACCTCAACGTAGCGCCAGTGGGTGCCCTTGCGCCGTCCCGAACCATGGGAGAGAACAGCCTGATCGCGGCAGGTCTCCTTATCGTCATTGCGAGGAGCAGTTGCGACCAGGCCTTCCGGTCTTCGCCTCCGACCCGGCTGGACTGCTCCGCTGCGCTCGCAATGACCCACGGATACGGTTCGCCGGCACCTCTGGGGCTACACAGAATGGTTACTCCACCCCCCGCGCCGCCCTCGCTGCAGGTGCTGCGTGAAGAAATCGACGCCATCGACGAACAGGTCCACCGCCTGCTGATGGCGCGCGGCGACATCATCGACCGGCTGATCCAGGTCAAGCACACCCAGGAGGTCGGCTCCGCGTTCCGCCCGGCCCGCGAGGCCGAGATGATGCGGCGGCTGGTGCAACGCCACCGCGGTATCCTGCCGCTCGACACCGTCGAGAGCATCTGGCGCGTCATCATCGCGACGTTCACCTATGTGCAGGCGCCGTTCTCGGTGCATGCCGATCTGTCGCTCGGCAAATCCGCGATGCGGGATTCGGCGCGGTTTCATTTCGGCTTCACCGTGCCCTATGTCGCGCATTTCAGCGCGCCGGCGGCGGTCGAGGCGGTGGCCGGATCGAAAGGCGACCTCGCGCTGGTCCCCGCCACCGCCAGCCGCGCGGCATGGTGGATCGCGCTGGAAGCGGACGGCGCGCCGAAGATCATCGCCCGGTTGCCGTTCATCGAGCGCGCCGACCATCCCGCCGCGCTGCCGGTATTCGTGGTGTCGCGCGTCGCCGACAGCGCCATGGTCACCGAAATCGAGATGTGGAGCGTGCGGGTCTCGGGCTGGAACGCGGAGGTGGCGCGTGCGCTGTCGCCGCTGGCCGAGATCGTCGCGGTGCCTGACACTGCCTTCGACGGCGCGGCGCTGCTGATCTCGGTGGGCGCCGAAAACCTCGACAGGATCAAGTCGGCGCTGTTGGCGGCCGGCGCCTCGGTGCGCTCGTCCGCTCTCGTCGGCAGCCACGCAAGGCGCTATACGGTGGCCTCGAACGGGGCGGCGAAATAACACCACCTCGAACCATCCGGAGCTGACGATGTCCCGACCCGTGCCGAATCCCGGCATTCTCGATATTGCGCCATATACGCCCGGCAAGAGCCCGGTGCCGGAAGCCGGCCGCAAGGTGTTCAAGCTGTCGGCCAACGAAACGCCGTTCGGCCCGTCGCCGAAAGCGATGGAGGTCTACCGTGAGGCCGCCGCGCATCTGGAGGACTATCCGGAAGGCACCTCGCGAGTGCTGCGCGAGGCGATCGGCCGCGCCTTCGGGCTCGATCCCGACCGCATCATCTGCGGCGCCGGTTCCGACGAGATCCTCAATTTGCTGGCGCACACCTATCTCGGCCGCGGCGATGAGGCGATCAGCACGACGCACGGGTTCCTGGTCTATCCGATCGCGACGATGGCGAACGGCGCGACGAATATCGTCGCACCGGAGACCGAGTTCACCGCCGATGTCGACGCCATCCTGAAACTGGTATCGCCGCGGACCAAGCTGGTCTGGCTCGCCAATCCGAACAACCCGACCGGAACGTACCTGCCGTTCGACGAGGTCAAGCGGCTGCGCGCCGGATTGCCGCCGCATGTGCTGCTGGTGCTGGACGCCGCCTATTCGGATTACGTATCGCGCAACGACTACGAGCTCGGCATCGAATTGGTGGCGACCACGGACAACACCGTGATGACCCACACCTTCTCCAAGATCCATGGCCTTGCGGCGCTGCGGATCGGCTGGATGTTCGGACCGGCGCATATCGTCGATGCGGTCAACCGGATCAGGGGACCCTTCAACGTCTCGACGCCGGCGATGCGGGCGGCGGTGGCCGCGATCGAGGACACCGCGCATGTCCAGATGTCGAAGGCGCACACCGAGCACTGGCGCAACTGGCTCACCGCGGAAATCGGCGGGCTCGGCCTCAAGGTGACGCCGAGCGTGGCGAATTTTGTCCTCATCCACTTCCCGCTTGAGAAGGGCAGGACCGCTCAGGACGCCGACGCCTTCCTGACCGGGCGCGGGCTGGTGCTGCGCGGCTTGAGCAATTACGGGCTGCCGCACGCGCTGCGCATGACCATCGGCACCGAGGAAGCCAACCGGCTGGTGGTCGACGGCCTGCGCGACTTCGTGGGCCGGAAATGAACGCGGCGCCGCTGTTCCGCCGCGTCGCGCTGATCGGCTTCGGACTGATCGGCGGCTCGATCGCGCGCGCCGCGCGCGCGCAGGGGCTGGCGGCGGAGATCGTCACCACGGCGCGCTCGGCAGCGACCCGCGCGCGGGTCAGCGAACTCGGCATCGTCGATCGGGTGCTGGAGAGCAACGCGGAAGCGGTGAAAGATGCCGACCTGGTCATCCTGTGCATACCGGTCGGCGCCTGCGGCGCGGTCGCGCAGGAAATCGCGCCGCATCTGTCGCAGGGCGCGACCGTCTCGGACGTCGGCTCGGTCAAGGGCGCGGTGGTGCGCGACATGGCGCCCTTCCTGCCAAAGGATATTCACTTCATTCCCGCGCATCCGGTCGCCGGCACCGAGCATTCCGGTCCGGATTCCGGTTTCGCCGAACTGTTCATCGACCGCTGGTGCATTCTCACGCCGCCCGAAGGCGTCGATCCGGACGCGGTCGAACGGCTGCGCGCGTTCTGGGCCGGGCTCGGCGCCAGGGTCGAGATCATGACGCCGGACCATCACGACATGGTGCTGGCGATCACCAGCCACCTGCCGCATCTGATCGCCTATACCATCGTCGGCACGGCGGACGAGCTCGAAGGCGTCACGCAATCGGAGGTGCTGAAGTTCTCCGCCGGCGGCTTCCGCGACTTCACGCGCATCGCGGCATCCGACCCGACGATGTGGCGCGACGTGTTCCTGACCAACAAGGACGCGGTGCTGGAGATGCTCGGCACCTTCAACGAGGATCTCTCCAAGCTCACCCGCGCGATCCGCCGCGGCGACGGCAAGGCGCTGGCCGAACATTTTTCCCGCACCCGCGCGATCCGCCGCGGCATTGTCGAGATCGGCCAGGATTCCGCCGCACCCAATTTCGGCCGGCCGCACGCGCAACTGGGCAAGAAGCCCTGACCGTCATTGCCGGGCTTGACCCGGCAATCCATCCTCTTCGAAGAATGGTGGTGCGAAGATCGATGGATACGCGGGTCAAGCCCGCGTATGACGCGTTTCAAAACAGCGGCGGCACCTGGCCCACCTTGAGCGGGCCGAGAAATACCGCGCCATCGGCGAAGCGAAGCGGAAACGCCCGCGCCTTGCGGCCTTCCAGCACGGCTTCCCGACCGAGCGAATTGATACCGGCGGCGACGCCGATATTGGCGTTCTGGCGCAGCGCCTTGCCGAAGCCGGGAATCGCCTTGTCCAGCGCGCCCATCAGGTTGTTGATGTCCTGGGTCTTCACCCCCGGCGCGACCCGATCCAGCGTCGCCTGCGGCACGCCCTGCTCCAGCATTTTATCGATGCCGAGCGCCGCGACCACTTTCTCGATGCCGGCCACCGTCATCTGCAATTCGCCGTCGATGCGGCCACCGGCATTGAGGCCGAGTGTGCCCGCGGCGACCGCGATCAGCTCGCCTTGCGCAATGCGCGACTGCACGATCTCGACATGGCCGCCCGCCGCCTGGATTTCGCGAAACCGCTCCGGCCACGGCTTTGGCGAAAAGTCCTTTAACCCGCTGAGCAGCGACCGGAGGTCGGCATCGAACGGCTCGGCGAGCAGCGGATGCAACTCCGGCAGGCTGCCGCCCGCGATCTGCAACGCGGTTTCGATCACCGGATGGTCCTGCGCCGAGCCATCCGCGAGCCGCGCATGCAGTTCGGCATGGTCCGCGCGCGCCAGCGGCGTCTGCACCGCGGCGCCGACGCGGGCGATGGCGGCATCGTCGAACACGATCGAGACGCGCTGCGGAATCGCGGGAAGCCCGACGATGCTGCTGCGCGCTTTGCTCCAGTTCACCGTCAACGCAAGCTGGTCGGGGCCGGCGATCGTCGCCGGGCTTGCGAATTCCGCGATCAGCAGTTTCGGATCGTAGACCTGCGCCACCACCAAGATGTCGGAAAGCCGCGCCGTGACCGGGACTTGCGCGGCACCCGCGGACTGCGCCGCCAGCGCGACGCTGGCGCCGCTGCAACGGACCTCGAAGCGGAACGGGAAGCCGGCCACCGAGCGCTTGTCGCAGTCATAGATGCGGCCGGATTTCGCCTCGCGGGCGCGCCAGGCATCGGCGGTCTCGTCCACCTTCGAGGCCGTGTAGAACCAGAACGCGCTCCACGCGATGGCCGCGACCAGCAGCACGGCGGGCATCAGGAACAGGCGCCACAGCTTCTGGGTACGGCGGGCGCGGGCGGGTTCGGTCATGCGGCGACCTTTGATCCGACAATTTTGTCAATTACGCGATGCATACGTGTCATCACGTTAACGCATTTTCCCGCAATCCTGTCAGCCGTGCGTGCCATGCCAGCCAGAACCGCCGAAACAGGCGCACCGAAAACCGACCTCTGGGTGTTCGGCTACGGCTCACTGATGTGGCATCCCGGTTTCAAGTTCATCGAGCAGGTCCCGGCGCGGCTGATCGGCGAGCATCGCGCGCTCTGCGTCTATTCGTTCGACCATCGCGGCACGCCGGAAAAACCCGGCCTGGTGCTCGGGCTCGACCGCGGCGGCGCCTGCCGCGGCGTCGCGTTCCGGGTCGCGGCGAAGCGGCGCGGCGAAACCATGGAATACCTCCGCGGCCGCGAGCAGACCACCCATGTCTATCGCGAGGTGATGCGCTCGGTCTGGCTCGACAACGAAGCCCGGCAGCGCATCAGCGCACTGACCTACGTGGTCGACCGCGGTCACGTGCAATATGCCGGCAGGCTGTCGCCGTCGGAGCAACTTCGCTTCGTGAGCCAGGGGCACGGCCGTTCCGGCAGCAACCGCGACTATGTGCTGTCCACCGTGAAGTCGATCGAGGCCCAGGGCTTTCGCGATCCGCAACTGCATCAGCTGGCGGCGATGCTGCACGAATAACCACCACGTCGTCCTCGCGCAGGCGGGGACCCATAGACACCGTCCACAGCGATGCGGAGGATGTCAGCAACATGCAACTCCAGCCCGCTCCATCATAACCACGGCGGTTATGGGTCCCCGCCTTCGCGCTAAGGCATGCACACATCTCGTCATGCGCGGGCTTGACCCGCGCATCCATCCATCTTCGAAAGAGTCTTTCGAAGCGTGATGGATTGCCGGGTCAAGCCCACGGCTGTCCGGTTCATTGGCAGTATAGTTCGAGGCTCAACTGGTTTGGATTTATTTGAAGCGGCGGCTCGGCGTCGAGCAAGCGGTCGAGGCGGCGTCGGTGCATGAGGTTTGCGCGAGCGAGTCGGGCAAATTCGAGGGGGCTACGCACGGCCTTTTGTAGGGCTGTAGCGAGGCGCAGGATCAGAAAGGCGATGAGGGCAACTGCGATCTGAATGCGCACGGCATTCTCGGATATGCCAACGAAGTGCCGGATTCTCAGGACTTGCTTGATCCAGCGGAAGAACAACTCGATCTGCCAGCGCTGCTTGTAAAGGTCGGCGATCTCCCGGGCGGGGCTGTCGAGGTCGTTGGTGACGATACGCAGTTCCTTGCCGGCGTCGTTGATCACCCGCACCTCTCGAACCGGCTCTTGCATCGGATTGCTGCGGTTGCGCGCAAGTCTTTGCGGCAGATGGCCGATACGGTCGTTTAATATATTGCTGTTGCCGTCTACCCGGTTCTGCTGGATCACGCGCAGGGGAGTGTTCTTCTTCAGCCGCGTCACGAAGCGGCAACCGGCAGCGTCAAGCTTGGCCCACCAGCCATAATCGTAATAACCGAGATCGTAGACATAGGTGGCGCCGGCCTCGATCGGCATCGCTTTGGCCGATGTGATGTCGTTGACCTTGGACGGCGTCACCGCAAAGTAAACTGGCAGCTCGCTCTGCGGGTCATACACAACGTGAATTTTGGCTCCGGAAAAATCAGTCGAGAACCCTGCCCAGTCTGCGCTCAGGCTCGAAAGCCGCAATGTCGTTGAATCAATCAGCCGGACCGCGTCTCGGCTCGCCCGCCGCAGGCCAGGATGCGCCTGTTCCAGCATCTGCCCAAACAGCTCGCTGAACACCTGCCAGGGCCGCATTGTATTGGCATCGGACAGCGTCGAGCGCTTCACCGTGGCCGCCCCAAGATGATAAAGCCGCGTCTCATGGCTATCCATCCCGCTCACGATCTCGCGAAGGCTCGTCGAGCCGCTGAATTGCCCATACAGCAGCGCGATGAACTGCCGCTTTGTCGTCAACCTGCGAACCAGTTTGTCGGCCCCGTACTTCTCCACAATCCCATCGAACCTGCTCCAGGGAATGTGCTTCGTTAGACTATGAAATACGCTATTCTGGTGCCGCATGGCGTGGATCTCCTTCCGTGTCCCGAACGTGTGCGAAGCGCTCAAAACACAGAAGAATCCACGTCATGCACTCTGTCCATAAAAATCCAACCGGACAGCCGTGGGTCAAGCCCGGCAATGACGACAGAGATATGTGCATGCCCTAGCGCCTTCGCGGGGACGACGTCATTTCGTTTCGGCGGAGTTCGGCACCTTCCCGAACAACCGCGCCTGCTCCTCGCGACCCGCCGCGACCAGCCGATGGGTGGCGGCCTCGATCACCACCGAGACCCGGGCGATGAATTCGTTGCGCCCGAGGCCCGGCGGCAGCGGATCGAGGAATTCCACCACCAGCGTGCCGGGATAGCGCATGAAGGTGCGGCGCGGCCAGAACAGCCCGGAATTGAGCGCCACCGGCAGGCACGTCACGCCGCAATCGACATAGACCTGGGCGACGCCGGTCTTGTAGCGCGGCGGCGCGCCGACCGCGGTGCGGGTGCCTTCCGGGAAGATGATCAACTGGCGGCCGCGCCGCACTTCCTCGCCGGCGCGCCGCGCCATCTCGATCAGCGACCTGCCGCCGGCGCCACGCACCACCCCGATCATGTTGGCTCTGGTCAGGTACCAGCCGAACAGCGGGATCCACTTCAATTCGCGCTTCAGGATGTAGAGCGGCTCGGGGAAGAACTGCAGCAGCGCGAAGGTTTCCCACATCGACTGGTGCTTCGACGCGACGATCAGCGGCCCGTTCGGAATTTTCTCGACGCCGCGATATTCCACCCTGGTGTTGCAAACCGCGCGCAGCAGCCAGATGCTGCTGCGCGCCCAGCATTGCGCGATGGTGACGATGGCCCGGCGCGGCATCAGGAACGTCGGGATGCCCACGATCATCCAGAACGCCAGCAGCAAATAGAACAGCACATTGTAGACCAGCGAACGCAAGAAGATCGAAACCATCGAGAACCTGTTTCAGTTGGCCGCGGTCGCCGCCTTGTGGACGCCGAGCGATCCGGTCGGCTGGTCGGCGATCTCCGGCGACAGTTCGAGACCGAGATCGGCCAGCCGGACCCGCACTTCGGCGGCGACGTATTTGGCGTATTCCGATAGCAGCAGCCGCAGCGTCGCGCCACTCGTCCACCATGGCTCGTCGCGCCATTTGTCGCCGATCACCGAAAACGGGATCAGTTCCATGTCGGGCATCGCATGCGACAGTTCGACGATGGCGCGCGGCATGTGGTAATTGGACGTCACCACGATCAGCGACTTGAAGCCGCGCTCGCGCGCCCAGCGCCGGGTTTCCGCGGCATTGCTGCGGGTGTTGACGGCGGAACGGTCGAGATCGACGCAGCAGCCGAGCAGCGACTGGTTGTCGGGCAGCGAGCGCGAGATGTCGCTCGCGCCATTGGTGGGATGCACGCCGGAAATCAGCAGCCGCTTGCCGTAGCCGCCGGCCAGTAGTTCCATGGCGTCGGAGACGCGCGACGAGCCGCCGGTCAGCACCACGATGCCGTCGGCATTGCTGGCGGGCCCGCTCTCCGCGCCATGCAATTGCGACAGGAAGCCGACGAAGCCGACGCCCGCGCCGACGAACACGATCGCGAGCCCGGCCACGATGATGGCGCGCAGCCGGCCGCGCGGCGGCGGCGCTTGCGTCGAAGTCCTGGTCGGTGGCCGGCGTCATGCGATGCGAGCGATCCTTTCCGATGCCCAAGTCTTCCGATGCCCAAGTCTTCCGATGCCCAAGTCTTCCGGAAAAGGAAGTCTAATGGGTTTTCGAGCGAAGTGGAGTCCGCAAAGCCGGGAGCGGAACGCGCGCCGGCGGCAGACCGCGTCAGTCGATGTCGTCGAGCGTTGCAAACAGCGTTCGCCGCGATGCCCAGGCCGTGATCGCCGCGATCAGCAATGCTTGCGCCGCCAGCGCCAGATAGCCGGATGGACGCAGCGAAAACGTTCCCAGCAGCGCGCCGAATTGGTCGCCGACCGGGGTGCCGGAGAACCATCCGGCGATCGATTCGGAGAATCCGAACAGCAGCATCGCCGCGACGCCGCCGATCAGCCCGCCTTCGAGGCCGAGCCGCAGGAAATGCCGCAGAAACCGGTTGGCGATATAGCGGTCGCCGGCGCCGACGAAGTGCAGCACTTCGACGATCGGACGATTAGCCGCCATCGCGCCGCGGGTGGCAAACGACACCGAAATGATGGTGGCGACGATCACCAGCGCCAGGATGCCGATGCCGGCGAACACGATCGCGCCGGTCATCGACCGCATCCGCTCGATCCAGGCGCGATGGTCGTCGACGCCGGCGGAAGGCGCCGCCTGCGCGACCCGGCCGCGCAACCCTGCGAGATCGAGCACCGCGCCCGGCGCGATCCGCGCGACGATGACGCGCGGCACCGGCAGGTCGTCGAGCGACAGCCCGCTGCCGAGCCACGGCTCCAGCAATTTCGCGGATTCCTCCTTGGTGAACGGCCGCACCTCGATGATGCCGGGCTGCGCCCGCAGCACGTCGGCCACCGCGGCCGCGTCGCGCCCGATGTCGCGCCCGGCGGCGGGCCTGACCTGGACCGTGATCTCGCTGGCGACGTCGGACTGCCACTCCGCCGCCGACGCGCTGACCAAGAGCACCGCGCCGGTGGTGATCGATGCGAGGAAGGTCATGATGGCGACCACCGCGATCAGCGCGCGGCCGGCGATCGAGGCGCGCGGCACGATCGGCGACAGGTTGCGGGCTTTCACCGGGACCTGCGGGCGCTCGTGTCCGAGAATCCATCAACGAATCGCGTTGGTTGCGATCTTTATCAGGGGACTTTCTACTCATAGAAATGAATCCGGCCCTGATGCAGTACCATGCGCCGCGCATCGTACTGGTCCATCAGCGTGATGTCGTGGGTGGCGATGATCACCGCGGTGCCGGACTTGTTCAGTTCGATGAACAGCCGCAGCAGCCGCCGTCCGAGCGTCGGATCGACGTTGCCGGTCGGCTCGTCCGCCAGCAGCAATTGCGGCCGCGAGATCACCGCGCGCGCGATCGCCGCGCGCTGCTTCTCGCCGCCAGACAGGATCGGCGGCAGCGCGTCCATCCGCTCGCCGAGCCCGACCCACTTCAACAGGTCGATGACCTCGCGGCGATAGCTGGATTCCTCGCGGCCCATCACCCGGAACGGCAGCGCCACGTTCTCGTAGGTCGTCATGTGATCGAGCAGGCGAAAGTCCTGCAGCACGATGCCGATGCGCTTGCGCAGGCTCGCGATCTCATCCTTGCCGAGCAGCGATATGTCCTGGCCGAACAGGTTGACCAGGCCGCGGGTCGGCCGCAGCGACAGGAATAGCAGCCGCAGCAGCGACGTCTTGCCGGCGCCGGAGGGGCCGGTGAGGAACTGAAACGAATGCGCGGGAATCTGGAAACTGAGGTCGCGCAGAATCTCCGGACCCAATCCGTAGCGCAAACCGACGTTTTCGAACCGGACCAAGCTCAGCTCCGTTCGAGGGCACGCGTGGGGACGACCGGCAAGCCGCCGCCGCGGACCCCGCCGACCGGTTGTGCCGCCGTTATGGTTTCCGATTCGTTAACGGTCGGCTTGTAGCCTCGGGCAAACGTCATTTGCAGCGATTCGCACATGCACATCATCTGCCCCCATTGTACGACATCCTACGCCATCGATCCCGCCACGCTTGGCGCCGCCGGGCGCACCGTGCGCTGCTCGCGCTGCAAGGAAGTCTGGCTGGCGCGGTCCGAGGACGCGCTGCTGGCGCAGGTCCTGGTGCCGGCGGGGAGCGACGATCGGGTTCCCGATACGGCCGCCGCGGCCGCCGGCAGCGCCGCGGAGGGCGAAACACCGATGGTCGAAAGCCCATCGATATCCGCCGACTGGCCGGCCGGGGGCGAAGCCGCGCGGGACCGGACCGGCCGGCCGTCGCCGAACCGGCCCGATACGGCGCAGGCCAGGACCGCGCGTCCGAAGCGGCCGTCGCCGCTGCGGCGGCTGAAACCATCGTTCGCGTTCGGCCTGCCCGCGGTCAGCCTCACCACCGCATGCGCCGCGATGGGCGCGCTGCTGGCGGCGCTCTTGATCTGGCGCGCCGACGTGGTGCGGCTGCTGCCGCAGACCGCGGCGTTCTACAAAATGGTCGGCATCGACGTGAACCTGCGCGGGCTGGTGTTCAAGGACGTCAAGGTCAGCAGCGAAACCGTGGACGGCAAGCAGGTGCTGGTGATCGAGGGCGTCATCCTCGGCGAGGCGAGGAAACCGGTCGAACTGCCGCGGCTGCGCTTCGCGGTGCGCGACGCGCAGGGCGCGGAGATCTACGCCTGGAATGCGGTGCTGGAGCAGCCGCGGCTCAAGCCCGGCGAAAAGGCCTGGTTCAAGTCGCGCCTCGCCTCGCCGCCGCCCGAGGGCCGCGCCATCGACGTGCGCTTCTTCAACAAGCGCGACATCGCCGCCGGCGGCGTTTGATCCATGCCTCGCGTGCTGATCGCCGACGACGAGGATTCGATGCGCTCGCTGGTGGCCCGCGCCGTCGCCATGGATGGCCACGAGACCGTCACCGTCGCGGACGGCGCCGAGGCGCTGGAAATTCTCGTCCGCGAGCAAGGCGCGTTCGACCTGCTGCTGACCGACATCAAGATGCCGGTGATGGACGGCATCGCACTGGCGCTGGCGGCGGCGCGGGATTTTCCGAGGCTGACCATCCTGCTGATGACCGGCTTCGCCGACCAGCGCGAACGCGCCTCGGGCCTCAACGCCATCGTGCACGACGTGGTGACCAAACCGTTTTCGGTCGCCGACATCCGCACCGCCGTCGCCGACGCATTGGCGGCGAAGAAGGGCGAGTAGAAAACCAGCCGCCTGCCCCTATCCCCAGTGTCATCCCCGCGCAGCAGGCGGGGACCTATAAGCACAGGCGGATGATCGCACAGGATCGGCGCGGCAACCGATTTCGATTTCAGGCACCGGTGTCTATGGGTCCCCGCCTGCGCGCTAGGGCATGCACATATCTCTGTCGTCATTGCCGGGCTTGACCCAGCAATCCATCACGCTTCGAAAGACTCTTTCGAAGATGGATGGATGCGCGGGTCAAGCCCGCGCATGACGAGATGTGTGCATGCCCTAGCGCCTGCGCGGGGACAACGGCGGATATAGCGGGGATGACGGCGGATATAGCGGTGCCGTCAAGCGACGCTGCATCGTGCCCGGACGCAGCGCAGCGCCACCCCCACGAGTCGTCCCCGCGCAGGCGGGGACCCATAAGCACAGGCGGTGATGATCGCACAGGATCGGCGCGGCAACCGATTTCGATTTCAGGCACCGGTGGATGATGGTGTGGACGGCCCCCTACGGCATCAGTGTGCCAGAATGAGGTTGTTGTAAATCTCAGACAAGGGAGCCGTCCGTGAAGCAGATTATCCGAATTGGAATGGATACGTCGAAGCATATTTTTCAACTGCATGGGGTTGATGCCGCCGAGCAGCCGGTTTTGCGCAAGCGACTTGGGCGCAATGCCATGCTGGCGTTTTTTGCCGATTTGCCATCGACGGTGGTGGTGATCGAGGCGTGCGGAGCCGCTCACCATTTGGCGCGTCAGCTTGGCAGGCTGGGGCACACGGTAAAGCTGATCGCTCCACAGCTGGTGAAGCCTTATGTATCGCGCAACAAGAACGACGGACGCGATGCGGAGGGCCTGTGCGAGGCGGGGAGCCGCCCGCGAATGCGATATGTGGCGGTGAAGACGGCCGAGCAGCAGGCGGCGCTGATGCTGCTGGGCGTCCGCGACCAGATGGTGGCGCGCCGCACGCAGCTGGGCAACACGATCCGCGGTCATGCGGCGGAGTTCGGCCTGGTCGAAGCCAAGGGGCTGCACAAGCTCGCCGCGTTGCTGGCCACGATCGAGCAGGACCAAAGCGTGCCGGTGCTGGCCCGCGAGCTGTTTGCAATGCTGGCTCGCCAATATGCGCAGCTGCAGGTCGAACTGAAGGCGATCGAGGCAAGGCTTCTGGCCTGGCACCGCGCCGACGCTGTGAGCCGGCGCCTGGCGCAGATCCCGGGGGTCGGACCGGTCACTGTCGCGGCGCTGGTAATGAAGGCGCCCGATCCGCACGCCTTCCGCTCCGGCCAACTGTTTGCAGCCTGGCTCGGCCTGACGCCAAAGGACCATTCCAGCGCCGGAAAGACCAGGCTTGGCAGGATCACCCGCGCAGGCGACGAGAGATTGCGCCAGTTGCTTGTGGTCGGGGCGACCTCGGTGGTCAAGCAGGCGAGGGCGAAAGACCGCGGGCCGGCCTGGCTGCGCACGCTTTTGCAGCGCAAGCCGCCGAAGCTTGCGGCTGTGGCGCTTGCCAACAAGATGGCCCGCATCGCCTGGAAGCTGATGACAACGGGAGAGAGTTACGACAGCGCGCGGATCGATGCCCAAATGAGGGCCACCGCCTAGTCGAGTGGTTCGGCCGGCTGGCGGGTTCGCCCACCGGCCGAACCGGAGCTGCAAGAGAAGAGTAGATGGTAAATCGATCGATCCAGGATGCGGGACACTCCGTGGGACCCATTGGCCAAGCAAGGTCGCGTGGGTGTTTGGAACTCGCGTCGCGGAAGCCACCTTGGCCAGCGGTCAACAAAAACCGCACCACAGGCCGGACATATGGATGCAAGCGATCCGATCACGCCTCACAAACCTCTTGTGCCACGGGGGCCGTCCACATATGGGTCCCCGCGTGCGCGGGGATGACGATGGATGTGGCGTTGTCCCGCTGCGCGGGGACGACGATGAGAGCGCAGCGTCAATAGTCCTTCAGCAGGCGCTCGATATAGTCGAGTTCGATCTGCGGACGCTGCGGATCGGCGAGGCGGCGGCGCAGCTCTTCGAGAATCCGGCGCACCCGCTGCACGTCGATTTCGCCGGGAATCTTCACCGTCAGGTCGTCGCCGAACTCGCGGCCATGCAGCGGCCGTCCCAACGGATCGCTGTCGCGGCCGCCGCTCTGCTGGCGCCCGGCGCGGTTGCCGGGGCCGTCATTCTGGCCCTCGCCGTCGCCCTGCTGCATCGCCTGCGCCAGACTCTGGGCGCCCTTGCGCATCGCCTCCAGCGCCTTGCCCTGCGAATCCACCGCGCCGTCGGCATTGCCTTCGCCGAGCCGGCCGCCGGCATCGCCCATGGCGCTGTCGGCGTCGCCGAGATTGTCTTCGCCGTCGCCCTGGTCGCCCTGCTGATCGGGATCGCCGTCGTCGCCTTTCTGGCCCTTCTGGCCCTGACCCATGCCGCGCTTGGCCAGTTCCTGCTGCAGTTTCTTCAGGCGGTCGCGCAGGCCCTGCTGGTCCTGCTGCAGCTCGCCCATGCCCGGATTGCCCTGCTTGTTGCCGCGCATGCGGTCGCGGCGGCTGTCCTGGCCCTGATTGAAGGTCTTGTCGCGCAACTGCTGCTGCTTGCGGATCATGTCGCCGAGTTCGTTGAGCGCCTGCTCCATGTCGCCGTCGCCGTTCTGGCCCGGCTGCGCCATCTGCAGGTTTTCCAGCATCTGCTGCAACTGCTCGAGTAGCTGCTTGGCGGCGTCCTTGTCGCCGGAGCGCGACAGCCGCTCCATGCGATCCAGCATGTTCTTCAGGTCCTGCTGGCTCAGCATCCGCGTATTGGGATCGAGCGGCCGGGCCAGTTGCTGCGGATTGTTGCGCAATTGCTCAGCGAGCTGCTGCAGGAACCTGTCCAGCGCGGCGCGCAGATTCTCGGTGAGCTTCTTGATCTCCTCGTCGCTGGCGCCGCGCTCCAGCGCCTGCTTGAGCGCCTCCTGCGCCGCGCGCAGCGCCTTGTCGACATCGGTGATGTTGCCATCCTCGATGGTGACGGCGAGCGACCACAGGCTGGCGACCACCGCGCGCATCGCGTCGTCGCTGCGCGCCGCCTCGAGCTGCCGCGTGACACTGTAGAGGCCGAGATACTGGCCGGCCTCGGGCGTGAACAGTTCCGGCGCGATCATCAGCGCGTCGAGCGCGGCATAGACCTGGCCGTTCTGGTTGGCGTCGAGCGCCAGGATGCGGCGCTGTTCGATCAGCGCCCGCGCCAGCGGCTTGGTGAACAGCCGTTCCGGCAGCCGCATGTTGAAGGGCTCGCTCGTCCCCTCATTGCCGGCCTCGTCCTTCGCGGTCAGCGTCAGGGTCACATCGGCGCCGGCATAGGGGTCTTCGCTGAGGTCCTTGACGGTCTGGCCGACGCCGTTGCGGGTGCGCGCGTTCGGCAGCACCAGCGCGAAATTCGGCGGATCGAACAGCGGCCGCGTCACTATTGCACTCTTGGGCTCGCCGGCCCGGGCGAACCGCGCCTGCGCTTCGGTGACGCCGTAATCGTCCTCGATCTTGTAGGACATCTGCACCGAGCCGCGCGCCTGACGTTCGGGATCCTTGGCCAGCGCAATGCTCGGCGCGCGGTCGGCAACGGCGCTGAACTTCCACTGCGGCTGGCCGGAGGGCGCACGAACATGCGCGGTGCCGTCGCCGGCGATGGTGAAGTGACGTTCATTGGTGCCCTTGGGCGCCTGCTCCGCGGCCGCCGCCTCGGTCAGGCCGCCGCCGACCGCGACGTCGAGACTGCCGCCGCTGGAGCGCACGATCAGGGTCGAGCCCGAGGGTACCGGCAACGGCGCGGCGTCCGGCGCCGACGCATCCTTGTTGGCGGAGAGAATCACCGGCGGCCTGCCGGTATAGACCGGCGGCGTCACCCAGGCGTCGACCCTGACATTGGCGGGCGACAGCACGCCGTCCCAGTCGAACGCCGCGGCGACCCGCGCGCCGCGCTCCTCGCCGGCGGCGACGAAGGCCGCCACCAGCATCACCGCGACCAGCGCGCGCAGCGCCCTCGGATCGTGGACCGTCAGTCGCGGCGACGGCAGGCCGGCGCGGACGCGTTTGATCGAAGCCAGGGTGCGCTCGCGCTGCGCCTGCCACAACGCCAGCGCCACCGGATCCTGCGTGGCCAGCGTGTCGGTCAGCGCGGTCGCCGGGCGATGGCGAATGCCGGTGCCGCGGTCGAGCCGGCTCAGCGCCGCGTCGCGGCTCGGCCAGCGAAATTTCAGCAAGGGAAACAGCGCGGCCAGCGCCAGCAGCGCGAACAGGCCGAGTCCCGCGGCGCGCGCCGCCGCCGGCAGCGCCAGCCACAGCCCGGACCACGACACCACCAGGAACAATCCGGCCACGGTCAAAAGCCGCGCCAGATGCGGCCAGCCCCGCTCCCACGCGATGGCAATTTTTGCCCGCCGCAGCGCCTGCGTCAGACGCAGCCGCGAAACGGCTTCGGATGCGCGGGCTGGCTCTGTCGGGTCGGGGGTCGCGCCGTTCAACAAACTCTCCGGGTTGCCGAACAGCACCCTAGCACAAAGGCTGCAATGAGGCACCGCCTTGCATTGCACAACCCTCACCGCAAAAAGCGCATGACACGAAGGCGTGACGGGAGCCGTCCGAGCCCGTAACGTCCGCCGCCGACCCAACAAAAAGAGGAAACGCCATGGACCAGAAGACGCACGACAAGGGACTGGAAATTCGCAAGGCGGTGCTCGGCGAAGCCTATGTCGCCAACGCCATCAAGAACGCCGACGACTTCAACAAGCCGTTCCAGGAACTGGTCACCGAATATTGCTGGGGCGCGATCTGGGGCCGCGAACAGCTGCCGCGGAAAACCCGCAGCATGCTCAACCTCGCCATGATCTCGATCCTGAATCGGCCGCACGAATTGCGCGTCCATATCAAGGGCGCGCTGGTCAACGGCGTCAGCAAGGACGAAATCCGCGAGGTGTTCATGCAGGTCGCCTGCTACGCCGGCATCCCCGCCGGCGTCGACAGTTTCAGGATCGCGCGCGAAGTGTTCGCCGAGACGGACAAAAGCTAACCGTCATTGCGAGAAGCACTTGCGACGAAGCAATCCAGTCCTTGCGTTGGCTTCTGGATTGCTTCGCTGCGCTCGCAATGACGGTGCTGGATTGTGAAATTGGAGGACACAACATCATGGACATCGGATTCATCGGCCTCGGCAACATGGGCTTCCCCATGGCCCGCCGCCTCGTCGAGGCGAAGCATCGACTGGTGGTGCACGATCAGCGCAAGGAGGCCGTCGACAGGCTCGTGGCGCTCGGCGCAACCGCCGCCTCGTCGCCAAAGGACGTCGCCGACCGCGTCGAAACCGTGCTGGCGAGCCTGCCCTCGTTACAGGCCTCGCTCGACGTCGCGACCGGCTCCAACGGCGTGATCGAGGGCGCGCGGGTAAAGCGCTTTGTCGATCTGTCCACCGTCGGCTCGCAGATGGCGGTGCGGATTCACGGCCTGCTGGCCAAGCGCAACATCGTGCAACTCGACAGCCCCGTCAGCGGCGGCGTCGGCGGCGCCGAAAAGGGCACGCTGGCGGTGATGGTGTCCGGCCCGCGCGCCGATTTCGACGCGATAAAACCGGCGCTGGACGTGATCGGAAAGGTGTTCTTCATCGGCGAGAAGCCCGGCTCCGGACAGACCATGAAGCTTGCCAACAATTTCCTGTCGGCGACCGCGGTGGTCGCCACCTCGGAAGCGGTGGTGATGGGCGTCAAGGCGGGACTCGATCCGGCGGTGATGATCGACGTGATCAATGCGGGCTCGGGCATGAATACCGCCAGCCGCGACAAGTTTCCGCGCGCGGTCCTGCCGCGCAGCTTCGATTTCGGCTTCGCCACCGGACTGATGGTGAAGGACGTGCGGCTGTGCCTCGCGGAAATGAAGTCGCTCGGCCTGTCGATGGAGGTCGCCGAAGCGGTCGGGCGGCTGTGGGAAGTTGTGATCCGCGAGATGGGCGCGGAGTCGGATTTCACCGCCGCGATCCAGCCGATCGAACGGGCCGCGGACGTCGTCGTGGGGGGGACGAAAGCGCGCGCGGCGGAGTGAATACGCGAAGAACTCCGTTGTCGTCCCCGCGCAGGCGGGGACCTATAACCACCGATGTCTAAGATGCAACAAATGTTGCAACGCCGCTGCTTCAATTGAAACAGCGGCGGCTATGGGTCCCCGCCTGCGCGGGGACGACACTAGTGTGTTTCACAGCCACGGCGCGACCGTGTCCATCGCGATCAGCGCATCGACTTCGATGCGCGGGCGGATCACGGCGTATTGGTCGTCCCTGACCAGCACTTCCGGCACCAGCGCCCGGGTATTGTAGGTGCCGGACTGCACCGCGCCATAGGCGCCGGCGGTCATGACCGCCAGCAGGTCGCCGGACTTCGGCTCGGGCATGGTGCGCTCGAGCGCAAGGTAATCGCCGGTCTCGCAGACCGGCCCGACCACGTCGGCAACGATGCTAGGCGCCCCCGGAGCAGCCTCGCGCACCGGCAGGATGTCGTGATGCGCCTCGTACAGCGTCGGGCGGATCAGGTCGTTCATCGCGGCGTCGATGATGACGAAATTCTTGGCGGCGCCGCGCTTCAGGTAGATCACGCGGGCAACCAGGATGCCGGCATTGCCGACGATCATGCGGCCCGGCTCGAACATCAGCGTGCAGCCGAGATTGTGGCTGACGCGCTTGACCATTTCGGCATAGGCCGCGGGCGCCGGCGGCGCGGCGCTGCCGAGATGATAGGGAATGCCGAGCCCGCCGCCGAAATCGACATGGGTGATGGCGTGGCCGTCGGCGCGCAGTGTGTGGACGAATTCGGTGAGAATCCTGAACGCGGCCTCCATCGGCGCGAGGTCGGTGATCTGGCTGCCGATGTGGACGTCGACGCCGGTCAGCGCGATGCCCGGCAGCTTCGCCGCGCGGGCATAGACGGCGCGCGCCCGGCGCAGGGGAATGCCGAACTTGTTCTCCGACTTGCCGGTCGAGATTTTCGCGTGGGTGCCGGAATCGACGTCGGGATTGATGCGAATCGACACCCGCGCGACGCGGCCCATCTCCGCCGCCAGCCGCGACAGCAGGTCCAGCTCGGGCTCGGATTCGACATTGATGCAGAACACGTCTTCGCCAAGCGCCATGCGCAGCTCGGCTGCGGTCTTGCCGACCCCGGAGAACACGATCTTTTCCGGCGCGATGCCGGCGGCGCGCGCGCGCCTGAGCTCGCCGCCGGAGACGACGTCGGCGCCGGCGCCCAGTTTTGCCAGCGTGCGCAGCACCGACTGGTTGGAATTGGCCTTGAGCGAATAGCAGACCAGCGATTTCACGTCGGCAAAGGCGTCGGCGAATACCCGGTAGTGCCGCTCCAGGGTCGCGGTCGAATAGCAATAGAACGGCGTGCCGACGGCATCCGCCAGCGTCGCAAGATCGACCGCCTCGGCGTGAAGCACGCCGTTGCGATAGCCGAAATGATTCATGGCGCGCTCAGTCGGAATTCAACAGCGGGTCGAGGACAAAGGATTTCCTGCTGCCCTTCGGCGTCTTCGGCATCGCGTCGGCCCCGTAGGACGGATCGAATACGCTTCCCTTGACCGCTGCCCGCTCGGCGTCGGCATCGCCCTGCTCCACGCCGGTCAGCGCCGGCGCGCTTGGCGGCGGATCGAGCGCGCCCTTGCGCCCGCAGCCGGCAAGCGCCAGCGCCGTGGCGGCCAGCACGACTAAGACCCATCCCGAACAGGCCGGGCTGTGAGTGCGATTCACGACAACATCCCCAAATTCGCCGGCACCATACAAAGATTGACCGGTTCTGGCGAGGCCTCACGCCCGATGAAATCAAGGCGAATTTCCCGGCTCAGCCCGATTTTCGCTCTTTTTCCAGCCGCTTGAGCCAGGCCTTGGCCTGGGCGCTGACGTTTTTCGGCGCGGTGCCGCCGTAAGAGGTCCGGCTTTTCACCGACGATTCCACCGTCAGCACCGACAGCGCCTCGGCGGTGATCCTGGGCTCGATCGCCTGCATCGCCTTGAGCGGCAGTTCGTGCAGCGCGACGCCGTCCTTCGAGGCGGCTGCAACGATCCGTCCGGTCACGTGATGGGCGTCGCGGAACGGCATTTTCAGCGTCCGCACCAGCCAGTCGGCGAGGTCGGTGGCGGTGGCGTACCCTTCGCCGGCGGCAAGCCTCATCCGCGCCTCGTCCGGCACCAGATCCAGGACCATGCCGGTCATGGCACGTACCGCCAGCGACAGCGCCGCGAACGCTTCCATGGCGCCCTGCTTGTCCTCCTGCATGTCCTTCTGGTAGGCCAGCGGCAGCCCCTTCATCACGATCAGCAGCGCGGTCAGCGCGCCGACCACCCGGCCGGTCTTGGCACGCACCAGTTCGGCGGCGTCCGGATTGCGCTTCTGCGGCATGATCGAGGAGCCGGTGGTGAATTTGTCGGACAGCCGCACCAGGCCGACCAGCGGCGAGGTCCAGATCACGATCTCCTCGGCAAGGCGCGACAGGTGCACCGAAGCGATCGCCGCCGCCGACAATGTCTCCAGCACGAAGTCGCGATCCGATACCGCATCGAGCGAATTGGCCATCGGCCTGACGAAGCCGAGCGCCTTGGCGGTAGCGTCGCGATCGATCGGGAACGAAGTGCCGGCCAGCGCTGCGGCGCCCAGCGGCGATTCGTTGAGCCGCCTGCGCGCGTCGGCGAAGCGGCCGCGGTCGCGCGCCGCCATTTCGACATAGGCCATCAGATGATGACCGAACGTCACCGGTTGCGCGGTCTGCAAATGGGTGAAGCCGGGCATCACGGTGTCGGCATGATGCAGCGCCCGCTCCGCCAGCGCGCACTGGAACGCGTGCAGCGCCGCGTCGGTCTCGTCGATGGTGTCGCGGACAAAAAGCCGGAAGTCAGTAGCGACCTGATCGTTGCGCGAGCGCGCGGTGTGCAGCCGTCCCGCCGCGGCACCGATCAGTTCGCCAAGCCGGCTCTCGACATTCATATGGATGTCTTCGAGCGCGCGCTTGAAATCGAACGATCCGTTGCCGATTTCTGACAAAATCGTGTCTAGACCGCACGCGATATTTTTCGCATCGTTGGCGGTGATAATGCCTTGCGCGGCAAGCATGGCGGCATGCGCCCTGGAGGCGGCGATGTCCTGGGCGTAGAGGTGCCGGTCGACGTCGATGGAGACGTTGATCTCCTCCATGATCGCATCGGGAGCTTGCGAAAACCGCCCGCCCCACATCTTGTTGCTCATGTCTTGTTGCTCATGTCTTGTTGCTCATGTTCGCCGCTGATATCTCGCCGCTTCTCGATGCCTGCCAGCAGGGAGGGTTTTGGGAACGCCCGTTTCGACCGGCTGCAACCCGGATCTCTGCATAGCCGTATCTTATACAGGATGACAAACGATATGCCCGACGCTTTCCCGCCTGGCCGCTCCACGTTCCGGCGCATTCCCATTGCGTTGGGCGCGATTTTCGTCGGCTGCGCGATCGGATTTTCCGGAATTTACGCGATCGCCGGCCTGAAGCGCAGCGCAATGGCGCAGGCGCCCTGCGGCTCCGCGCTCGAACTGTCGAAAAAGCTGGCGCCGCTGGTGAAGGGCGAGGTCGCGGCGCTGACGATGGCGACCAAACCGCTGCAGATGCCGGATCTGGCGTTCGTCGACGGCGACGGCCAGCCCAGGAAGCTGTCGGACTGGAAGGGGCGCACGGTGTTGCTGAACCTGTGGGCGACCTGGTGCGTGCCGTGCCGCAAGGAGATGCCAGCGCTGGACAATCTGCAGGGCAAGCTCGGCGGCGACAAATTCGCGGTAGTGGCGGTGAATATCGACACCCGCAATCCCGAGAAGCCGAAGGCATTTTTGCAGGACGGCAATTTGACCCGGCTCGGCTATTATACCGATTCGAAAGCCAAGGTGTTTCAGGATCTCAAGACCATCGGCCTGGCGCTGGGCATGCCCACCTCGGTGCTGATCGACGGCCAGGGCTGCGAAATCGGCAACATCGCCGGTCCCGCCGAATGGGACAGCGACGACGCGCTCAAGCTGATCACCGCCGCGACCCAGTAACGTCATTCCGGGTCGCGCCTCTTGGCGTAGCGCGGTCAGACCGAGATATCGAGATTGCCGCCGATGCCGGCGGCGAGATTGGCCTGCGACGATGGCGCGCCGGCACCGAGCAGCGTCAGCACCGCGGATTTTTCCGCGTCGGCGTTATTTTTCATGATGGTCGCGGCAATCTGCATCTGCGTGTTGCCCGCCTGCGCGGCCAGCGCCGCGCCTATCGACGCGAGCTAGATCGTGATGATTTTAGATTGACGCATAACCTGAGTTTCTGAAGTAATTTGCACATTCGGCGGGAGTGAAGCTGTCGAGCAGTTCACTGATTGCGGTACAGATCGTTTCGATGGTGCGGGCGGCAGCCTTGCGCAACAGATGTTTGAGCTTGGCGAAGACCTGTTCGATTGGATTGAGGTCTGGAGAGTATTTCGGCAAAAAGAACAGCTTGGCGCCGGCTGAGCGAATGAGCCGGCGCACCGCTGAGCCCTTGTGGCTGCCGAGATTGTCCATCACAACGATGTCGCCGGGCCGAAGCGTTGGGACCAGAACCTCTTCGACATAGGTTCGGAAGGTTTCGCCATCGATAGGGGAATCGAGCAGCCAGGGAGCCTCGATCCGATCGTGGCGCAGCGCCGCAAGGAATGTAGCCGTCTTCCAGTGGCCGTGCGGGACCTTGCCGATCAGGCGTTGGCCGCAGGGTGCCCATCCCCGTAGCGGCGCCATGTTGGTCTTGGTCCAGGTTTCATCGATGAAGACCAGCCGCTCAGGCTCGATGCGGTCTTGATACTTTGTCCACTGCGCCCGCCGCCGTGCCACGTCCGGACGGTCGCGTTCGCCAGCCACTACGGTTTTTTTTGAAGCTTAGCTTCTCGGCATGGACGAACTCCCAGACCGAGCGGTAATCGACCTTCAGCCCTCGCTCCGCCAGTTCGGCGACAAGCCCGCGCAAGGTGAAGTCGGATTTAATCCGGCCCAAAAGCCAGCTGCGATGCTCGCCCACTATCGCCTTCGGCTTCCGGCCCCCCATCTGGTCGGGCGCAACGCTCCCGGTTTCACGCATCCGGCGCGTCCACTTGATCGCCGAGCTGATGCTAACCCCAAACTTGACCGCAGCCTTGTGACAGGAAAGGCCGTCCTTCTCAACCGCCGCAACTACCCGTTCGCGAAGATCCATCGAATACGGCTTGCCCATCCATACTGGCCTCCATTCCAGCCAGTATCTTGAATCAGAGCGCGCTTGATTTGGGAATCTCAAATCGAGTCAGCCTCAATTCATCCAGCTCTAGCGCGTCGGCACCGGTTTTTCGCCGCGGTAGTCGTAGAAGCCGCGCTGGGTCTTGCGGCCGAGCCAGCCGGCCTCGACGTATTTCACCAGCAGCGGACAGGGCCGGTATTTGGAATCGGCCAGCCCCTCATGCAGCACCTGCATGATCGAGAGACAGGTGTCGAGGCCGATGAAATCGGCAAGTTCCAGCGGGCCCATCGGATGGTGGGCGCCGAGCTTCATGGCGGCGTCGATCGCCTCGACGTTGCCGACGCCTTCATACAGCGTATAGATCGCCTCGTTGATCATCGGCAGCAGGATGCGGTTGACGATGAAGGCGGGGAAATCCTCGGACACCGCGATGGTCTTGCCGAGCCCGGTGACGAACGCCTTGGTCGCCTCGAAGGTCGCGTCGTCGGTGTTGATGCCGCGAATCAGCTCGACCAGCTCCATCAGCGGCACCGGATTCATGAAGTGAATGCCGATGAATTTTTCCGGACGGTCGGTGGCGGCGGCAAGCCGCGTGATCGGGATCGACGAGGTATTGGAGGCGATGATGGCGTCGGGCTTCAGCACCGCGCAGAGGTCGTGAAAAATCCTGCGCTTGGTCTCTTCCTTCTCGACCGCGCTTTCGATCACCAGGTCGCAATCGGCGAGGCCATCCATCGATTCGGCGGATGCGATCTTGCCCAGCGCCTGCTTTTTGGTGTCCTCGGTGATGATCTTCTTGGATACCTGGCGCGACAGGTTGCCGTTGATGGTGGCCATCGCCGACCTCAGCCGGTCGGCCAACACGTCGTTGAGCACCACGTCGAAGCCGGCCAGTGCCGCCACATGCGCGATGCCGTTGCCCATCTGGCCCGAGCCGATCACGCCGACCTTCTTGATCATCACCGCCATCTCATCCCGTTCGAGCGCTTAAGCCGCGCAATCGCGGCCGGCCCCTGTTTTCGCATAAAACACCGGCCGTGTTCGGTTCATCCGGCCGATGCACCCAATCATCGTTACTTTCCGAGCTTGCCCAGCGCCTCGGTCAATTCCGGAACCGCCTGATAGAGATCGGCGACCAGCCCGTAATCGGCGACCTGGAAGATCGGCGCGTCCTCATCCTTGTTGATGGCGACGATCACCTTGGAGTCCTTCATGCCGGCGAGATGCTGGATCGCGCCGGATATACCGATCGCGACATAGAGCTCCGGCGCCACCACCTTGCCGGTCTGCCCGACCTGCCAGTCGTTCGGCGCGTAGCCGGCATCCACCGCGGCGCGCGAGGCGCCGACCCCGGCGCCGAGCTTGTCGGCCAAGGGCTCGATGTATTTGGTGAAATTCTCGCGGCTCTGCATGGCACGGCCGCCGGAGACGATGATTTTTGCGGAAGCCAGTTCAGGCCGGTCGCTCTTTGCAACCTCCTCGCCGACAAAGGACGAAAGACCGGGATCGGCCGCCGACGCGGCGTTCTCGACCGACGCGCTGCCGCCATCTCCCGTCGCGGCGAAGGTCGAAGTGCGCACCGTGATGACCTTCTTGGCGTCCTTGGATTTCACGGTCTGGATCGCGTTGCCGGCGTAGATCGGCCGCTCGAAGGTATCCGGCGACACCACCTTGATGATCTCCGACACCTGCATCACGTCGAGCAGCGCCGCGACCCGCGGCATCACGTTCTTGAAGCGCGAGGTCGCCGGCGCCACGAAGGCGTCATAGGACGGCGCCAGCGCCACGATCAGCGCGGCAAGCGGCTCGGCGAGATCGTGAGCATAGGCGTCGCCTTCGGCGAGCAGCACCTTGGTCACGCCCTTCAGCTTCGAAGCCGCTTCGGCCGCGCCTTTGGTGCCTTCGCCGCCGCCGGCAACCAGAACGTGGACCTCGGCGCCGAGTTCCGACGCCGCGGTCAACGCCTTGTTGGTGGAATCCTTCAGGGCGGCGTGTTCGTGTTCGGCAATCAGCAGCGTAGTCATCTTACAGAACCCCGGCTTCGTTCTTGAGTTTCGACACCAGTTCGGCGACGTCCTTGACCTTGACGCCTCCCTTGCGGCCCGGCGGTTCGGAGGTCTTGAGGATTTCCAGATGCGCGGTAAGGTCGACGCCGTAGTCGGACGCGCTCTTGTCGGCGATGGGCTTCTTCTTCGCCTTCATGATGTTGGGCAGGCTGGCGTAGCGCGGCTCGTTGAGCCGCAAGTCGGTAGTTACGATGGCCGGGCCCTTCAGTTTCAGCGTCTGCAGGCCGCCATCGACCTCGCGCGTCACGTTGAAATCGGAACCGTCGACCTCGAGCTTGGAGGCGAAGGTAGCCTGCGACCAGCCGAGCAGCGCCGCCAGCATCTGGCCGGTCTGGTTCGAATCATCGTCGATCGCCTGCTTGCCGAGGATGACAAGACCAGGCTTTTCCTCGTCGACAATGGCTTTCAGGATTTTTGCAACCGCCAAAGGTTCGACATTGCCCTCGGCCTTGACCAGGATGCCGCGGTCGGCGCCCATCGCAAGGCCGGTGCGGATGGTTTCCGAGGCCTGGGCGGGACCGATCGACACCACCACCACCTCGGTGGCCTTGCCGGCTTCTCTCAGGCGCAGGGCTTCCTCGACCGCGATTTCGTCGAACGGATTCATCGACATCTTGACGTTGGCGAGTTCGACGCCGGATCCGTCGCTCTTGACCCGGACCTTGACGTTGTAATCGACCACGCGTTTTACCGGCACCAGAACCTTCATCGATCCTCTTTCGTCATCCGTGGGTTACTTCTCGTGTGGGCGCGGAACCTAAAGGTCCGGCCATGCGGGGTCAACGCGCGAGACGCAGAAATCGGTACTGTGTCATGCGCTGCCCTCGCGAAAATCGTCTTCCCCGCGAAGGCGCGGAGCCATAACCACGGGCGGCATGATTGGGCACATTACTTCAGCGGGTTAGTCGATACCTGCCGCACCATAGACGACGAAGGGTATGGGTCCCGGCGTTTCGCGGTGACGACCGCAGATGGTTTCAGCGATTCTGCCCGGGCGCCCAGAGTACGTCCCGCGCGCCCCCGTCATTGGCATAGCGGCCCGCGACGAACAGGAAGTCGGAGAGCCGGTTGACGTATTTCAGCGAAGGCGGCGTGACATGCTCGCCGGGCTGATCCTTGAGTTCCACCATGATGCGCTCGGCGCGCCGGCACACCGTTCGTGCCAGATGCAGATAGGCCGCCGCGGAACTGCCGCCCGGCAGGATGAAGGAGCGCAGCGGTTCCAGTTCGGCATTGAACCGGTCGATCTCGCCTTCCAGCCAGCCGACCTGGGCGTCGGTAACGGTCAAGCGCGCGCCGTCGGGTCCCTTTTCGGACAGACAGAGGTCCGCCTCGACGTCGAACAAGTCGTTCTGGATGCGGCCCAGCACGGCATCCAGCACCGCATCATCGGCGGTGTGCAGGCGGACCAGACCGAGGGTGGCGTTGACCTCGTCGAGCGTGCCGTAGGCATCGACGCGGCGATCGTATTTCTTCCGGCGCTCGCCGCTGCCGAGCGACGTGGTGCCGTCGTCGCCGGTGCGGGTGTAGATTCGATTGAGAACGACCATGATCTATCCCTCTTCTACCCATGTCCCGGACGCGATGCGGCATTCTTATGCCGCTTCAGCCGGGATCGTACCAAGCGCCAGCGTTCGTTACGGCCCCGGTTCTGCACCGCACCGCTTCGCAAGGGCTCCGCCATAGCGCGTCGAAGACGCGCGTAAACGCGCTTGTGGCACTGCGCCTGGGGCACGAGATCATTATCACCGTCCCATCGCCCATACCGCGAGCATGGTGATGACGATTGCGACGAATTGCAGCAGCACCCGCAGCCGCATCAGTTTCTGCGAGCGGTTCGGCGAGCCGCCGCGCATCATGTTGACGAGGCCGAGCAGCAGCACCAGTGCGACGGCGCCGACCGCGACGGGCAGGAGAATCGAACTCAGGAATGTTGCCATCACCGGTTCATAACATCGCGCGCGAGGCCGCGCCATCGTCCACATTCGGACGCAACGATCTGGCTTTTTGTCCAGTAATATCAGATGTTAGGCGCAGTGGCAGCCGACCTCGGGTTCCACGCCAGCCGGGTGAAATGTGAGACAGCTTCGCACCGTCTATCTGGTCGTCATGGACGCATTCTACACGTTTCTGGCCGATGACGGCTGGGCGATCGCGAGCCATATCGCGCTCTCCACGCTGATGGCGTTGTTTCCGTTCCTGATCGTGCTGACGTCGCTGGCCGGGTTTTTCGGCTCCAAGGGTCTCGCCGACCAGGCCGCCGGCCTGATGCTGCAGGTCTGGCCGCTGCAGGTCGCCGACGCGCTGTCCGGCGAAATTCACGACGTATTGACCACCACGCGCGGCGACGCGTTGACCATCGGCGTGGTGCTCGCGGTGTATTTCGCGTCCAACGGCGTCGAGAGCCTGCGCGTCGCGCTCAACCGCGCCTACTCGGTGATCGAACCGCGGCGCTGGTACTGGCTGCGGCTGGAATCGATCGGCTACACCCTGATCGCCGCCTTCACCGCGCTGGCGATGGCGCTGTTCATCGTGCTCGGACCGCTGATGCTGGAAGCGGCGCGGCGGCACATTCCGCTGATCGTCGAAACCAACGAGCATTTCGTCAACGTCACGCGTTACGGCATCACCATCGCGGCGCTGGTGACCGCGCTGTTCGTCCTGCATGCCTGGCTTCCGGCGGGACGCCGATCCTTCCTGCAGATCCTGCCCGGCATCGTCTTCACGGTGGTCGGATCGCTGGTATCGGGCATCGTGTTCGGACAATACCTCGCGCGCTTCGCCAACAATTACGTGACCATGTATGCCGGGCTTGCGTCGGTCATCATCGCGCTGGTGTTCCTGTATTTCATCGCCGCGATCTTCGTCTATGGCGGCGAACTCAACGCCGCGATCATCAAGTCGCGGCTGCCGCGCGGCGTGTCGCTTCAAGCAGCGCAGTCGCTAGCGCCCGCGGAGACACAGGCTTGACCAGGAAGGCGTCGGCGCCGGCGGCGCGCGAGCCCGCCTCGTCCTCGCCGCGGCCGGACACGCCGATGATGGCGATGCGGCCCGGCGGCGGCGGCAGCGCGCGAATCCGCCGGATCGCCTCGATGCCGTCGATGCCGGGCAGAACCATGTCCATCAGTACCGCGTCGAAAGCGCTTTCCGCGATCCGCGCCGCCGCCGCCTCGCCGCGCCCGACGAATTCCGCGCTATGGCCGAGCTCGGTGAGAATCGCATTGAGTACGACGCGGCCAAACGGGTTGTCCTCGACGCTGAGGATGCGCAAGGCCCGCATCCGATCCGGCGCTTGATCATCGTCGCCGGACATGATGGTCACCGGCCCGTTGGCGCGGTCCAGGATCACCGTCAGCGTGAAGGTGGTGCCGCCGCCTCGTCGCTGCCTGACCGCGATGTCGCCGCCCATCGCACGCGCAAGCTGCTTGACCGACGACAATCCAAGCCCGGCGCCGCCGAAACGCGCGGCGATCGAGACGTTGGCCTGCGAGAACGGACGGAACAGGCGCTTGATCTCGGCGAGTGAAAGGCCGATGCCGCTGTCGGACACCGAAAAACAAACGCCGACCTTGCCCTTGGCGGCGCGCGTGGGCGTGACGCTCAGCGCGACGCTGCCGGCGTCGGTGAATTTCACCGCGTTGTCGACCAGGTTTTCCAGCGCGGCGCGCAGCCGTACCGGATCGCCGATCACGAAGGCGGCCAGCTTTTCCGAAATCTCGACCGAGGATCGCAGGCCCTTGGCGGCGGCGCGACCGGCCAGCGAATCGCCGGCGTTGCGCGCCAGCGCCCGCAGATCGAAGAAGTCCTGCCGCACGCCGAGCCCGGAATTGCCGCTGCGCGCGGCATCGACGAACAGGGTCGCAAGCCCGGCGAGATGTTCGGCGCCGGCCTTGATGGTGTCGACCCAGCGCCGCTCGCGCTCGTCGAGACCGGAGGTTGCCAAAAGGTCGCTGACGGCGAGGATTCCGGTCAGCGGCGTGCGCACCTCATGTGCGAACGCCGCCAGGGCGATCTCGACCATGTTCGGTTTGGCCGCGCGCCTGCCGGGCGCGGTGCGGGAGGCAGGTTTCGACGCGCGTTTTTTCGACACGCGTTTTTTCGGCGTCCGCTTTTTCGGCGTCCGTGCATTGCGCGATGAGCGCGATGTGCGCGCCATGATTCCCCCGACCCCGACCGGCCGCACCATGACACGGCCGGCCCGGACGAGTCACGTTACGCCGGCACGGCCCCGGGCGGCGGCAGGCCATTTCCACAAGCAGACTAAGGCTGGAGCCCGAGCCGGCGGCGAATCCCGGCCGGCGTCGCACCGTCGGCGCGCAACTCGCGCAGCGCGGTGGCGCGGGTCGATTTCGAAAGCTTGTCGCCGGCCGCATCTCGGATCAGCGCATGGTGGCTGTACCGCGGTTCCGGCAGATCGAGCAATTTCTGCAACAGGCGGTGCAGACTGGTTGCATGGTACAGGTCGTAGCCCCGCACCACGTCGGTGACGCCCTGCACGACGTCGTCGATCACGACCGACAGATGGTAGCTGGTCGGCGTCTCCTTGCGCGCGACAATGGCGTCGCCCCAGGCGCCGGGTTCGGCGCTCACCGGACCGTTCTCAGCCTCGGGCGCGCTGCCGTGTTCGATCCATGTCAACGGGCCGGCCTGCTTGCATGCCTTGGCGATATCGAGGCGCCAGGCGTAGGACGCCCCCATTGCGATCAGCCGCGCTTCTTCCTCTGCCGCGAGCGGCGCACCGGGGAACAACGGCGCGCCGTCGGGATCGCGCGGCCACGGTGCCGTCGTCTCGCGCTGCGTCACCAGCCGCGCGATCTCGGCCCGGCTCTCGAAGCTGCGATAGACCAGGCCCCGCCGCGCCAGTTGCCCGATCGCGGCGCGGTAAGCAGCGAGATGTTCCGACTGCCGCCGCACCGGCGTTTCCCAGGCGATGCCGAGCCAGGCAAGGTCCTCGACAATCGCAGCCTCGAATTCCGGCCGGCAGCGCGTCGGATCGATATCCTCGATGCGCAGCAGCATGCGCCCGTCCGCCCGTCGCGCGGAATCGTAATTCAGCAGCGCCGAATAAGCGTGGCCGAGATGGAGATAGCCATTCGGGCTCGGCGCAAAACGGAAAACGGGTGGCGGCATCGCCTCGATCTCGTCATGGCCGGGGCTTGACCCGGCCATCCATCTTCTCGACAGAGTCTTTACGATAACGGATGGTTGCCCGGGTCAAGCCCGCGCATGACGAGAAAAAATGACCCTCCATCTCAACAGCCAGGCCGCTCTCGACGCCGCCGTTGCCACGCTGGTGCAGCAGGACCCGCGGCTGCGGCCGATCCTCGAGCGTGCCGGCATGCCGGCGCTGCGCCGGCGCGAGCCGGGTTTTGCCGGCCTCGCCGCGATCGTCTGCGGCCAGCAAGTCTCGACCGCGAGCGCCGCGGCGATCTGGGGCCGGGTTTCGGCCGCATTCGATCCGTTTCACCATGACGCGTTGCGCCGCGCCCGGACCGACCGGCTTGGACGGCTCGGGCTGTCCGGCGCGAAGATCAAGACGCTGAAAAATCTGGCGCGCGAAATCGCCGCCGAGCGGCTCAATCTCGAGGCGCTGGCCGAAGAGGACGCCGACGCCGCGCACAACACGCTGACAAAACTGCACGGCATCGGCCCCTGGACCGCCGACGTCTACCTGTTGTTCTGTCTCGGCCATGGCGACGCCTGGCCGGCGGGCGATATCGCCATTCAGGAGGCGGTCAAGGTCGGCCTTGGCTTGACGGCGCGGCCGACCGAGAAGCAGATGGCGCCGCTGGCGGAGCCATGGCGGCCGCTGCGGGGCGCGGCGGCGCATCTGTGGTGGGCCTATTACAAGACGCTGAAGGCGCGCGACGGGGTGATCGCGGGAACGAACATCGCGCGTGCCGCTCCGGCCACCGCAAAGCCGCCAGCAGCGAAGTCAGGAACGGCCGGAAAACCGCCGGGACCGTGACGGCGTCCGGCGATGCGCATGTCGGAATCAGGCGATATGCCAGCCGGCCGCGACGACGCCCGCGACGGCAACGGAATGTCCGCCATCGCCGGTGCCGTTGTCCCAGATGAACACCCCGCCGGCATCGTTGCGCCAGAGAATGTCGCTCTTGCCGTTACCGTCGAAGTCGCCGATCCCCTCAATATGCTGGCTAGCCAAGGCGCCGCCGGGATTGACCGTGAGATGCGCGCCGGCGAGCTGGCCGTTGTCCCACATCATCATCGCGCCGTTGTCGTTGAGCCAGAGGATGTCGCTTTTGCCATTGCCGTCGAAGTCGCCGACCCCGGCGATATTCCAGCCGGCCGCGACGACGCCGGCGGCGGCAACGGAATGTCCGCCATCGCCGGTGCCGTTGTCCCAGATGAACACCCCGCCGGCATCGTTGCGCCAGAGAATGTCGCTCTTGCCGTTACCGTCGAAGTCGCCGATCCCCTCGATATGCTGGCTGGCCAAGGCGCCGCCGGGATTGACCGTGAGATGCGCCCCGGCGAGTTGGCCGTTATCCCACATCATCATCGCGCCGTTATCGTTGAGCCAGAGGATGTCGCTTTTGCCATTGCCGTCGAAGTCGCCGACCCCGGCGATATTCCAACCGGCCGCGACGACGCCGGCGGCGGCAACGGAATGTCCGCCATCGCCGGTGCCGTTGTCCCAGATGAACACCCCGCCGGCATCGTTGCGCCACAGGATGTCGCTCTTGCCGTTGCCGTCGAAGTCGCCGATCCCCTCGATATGCTGGCTAGCCAAAGCGCCGCCCGGATTGACCGTGAGATGCGCGCCGCTGAGCTGGCCGTTATCCCACATCGTCATCGCGCCATTGTCGTTGAGCCAGAGGATGTCGCTCTTGCCATTGCCGTCGAAGTCGTTGGCCACATGGACATGGACTTGCGGCGCGATGACGAACGCCGAGCTCGTCACCATGCCGTCGGCGAAACGAAAATTCTCGACGCCGATGACGGTGTCGATGCCATCCGGGGCGCCGGCGCGCTGGTTGGCCACCGTAAAAGTCTGGGTCGGGGCATCGTAGGTGATGTGATAGTTCGCCGCGCTGCCGGAAAACACTGCGGTGTCGTTGCCGAGGCCTCCGGAGAGAGAGTCGTTTCCCGCGCCGCCGGTCAGCGTATCGTTGCCGAAGCCGCCCGACAGCGCATTGCCGACCGCGTTGCCGATCAGCGTGTCGTCCCCGATACCGCCGACCGCGTTCTCGATGTAGGACCGCGCGTCGTTGTTGTACAAATAGGCGTTGAAAACATTTCCCTGCGAATAGTGGCCATTGCCGAGATAGGCGAGCTGCGTGGCCGAGGTGATCGACGATGCACCGGGATTGAGGTTGATGCTCACCGCGGTCGAATAGTTCGACATATCATAGGTGTCGTTGCCGTCGCCGTCCCACACCGTCATGAAGACGCGGTTCGCCGAACCGCCGGTGCCGCCGCCCGGCGCCAGTTGCGCAACGCCGTTGATGAACTCCTGCCCGGTGGTCGGGCTCCACGTGTAGACGGTGTTTCCGCTGTGCGAGACATAGTTAGGGCCGTAGAGCGTCTGCAGCGCGAGAATGTCGTTCGCCATGTAGGTCTGGGGATAGCCGACCGATTCACTGGTGTAGCCGGTGAGCGGGCCACCGACATAGCTGCGATAGCTCATCACGGTGAATTCGGAATCGTCATGCGCCGTCGGCACCGCGACGTTGGCGACGCCGCCGGTTTCCTGGCTGTGCTTGAGGCCGAAGGCGTGGCCGAGTTCATGCATTGCGGTGGCGAAATAGTAGTTGCCTAGCTTCGCCAGCGAATAATTGTAGGCGGTTCCGAACCACACGTCGCCGCCGGTCCCTGCCGTGCTGTTGGACGGGTAGTAGGCGTAGGAGGTCGGATTGGCGGCGGAGGATTGAGCGATCCTGATGTCGGCGCCGTTGGTTCCGGCGAACTGGATCGAGGCGTTGGTGTAGCTGAGGATCAGGCCGACGGAATAGTCGATGGCCGCCTGCATGGCGGCGGGAGCCTGCGAGAAACCGGTGAGCGGCTCGTTTTTGCTGCTGTAGCCGACGACGTAATCGATCGGCGAATCGGGAAAGCTGTAGGTGATCGTACCGGCCCATTTGGTGCCGCCCAGCAGACCATCGATGTCAGCGTTGTTTGTCCTGGTTACAGATACAGCGGTGGCCAATGTCGTCTCCGGGTGTGTTCTGCGTGCGAATCAATTTGCCTGGAACGTTCATGGTCTAACCAGACTATTCTACGTTTGACTTAACTTGGGCCATTCAGATTTCTATTGGGTTACAAGACGCCGTTAATGATCGCCCGGGTTCCTGCAGTTGGAACCGCAGCTACCGGATCGCCACATGAAGAACATGCATCATGGCCGCGTCGCCAAGGTCTGTAACGCCGCGCTTGCGGCGGCTTTGCTTGCCGCACTAATGCTGTCACCCGATCCGGGCCAGATGCTAAGCAAAAGGGGTATTTTCATGACCGAAGCCGCCGACGCCGCGGAGACGCACAATACCGGTCCCGACAGGACCACGCCGCCGGCGCGCGATCCCGCGATAGCAGTCGAGGAGGAGTATCGGTTGGCGCTGCAAAAAGGCACGGTGCAAGCTCTCGAGCTTTTCATCGCCCGCCATCCGGACGATCCGCGGGCCGAAAAGGCCCGTGCCGATCTGCGGCGGCTGTCGCGCTGATCGGCCGCGCAAGCACGTCCGCTACCGCCTTTCTGCGCGGGCGCGGACGGTGTAGGTTTTCGGCCGGGAAACGCCGCGAAGACGGATGGCTCGGGAGCAACGATGCTGGACAGAACGGACGACGTATCGGCGGCCGCCGACAGCTGGCTGGCGCTGTTCGAAGGTGCGCTGGCGAAACCCGGCGAGGATCTGCTGAAGCCGCTGTTTCATCCCGAGAGCCATTGGCGCGACGTGCTGGCGCTGAGCTGGGACATTCAGACGGTGGACGGCGCCGACGCGATTCTGCGCGGATTGCGGGCGCATGCCGAGCGAGCCGCCGCCGCCGGTTTCAGGATCGATCCCGACCGCACGCCGCCGCGCCGCGTGACCCGCGCGGGAACGATGGCGATCGAGGCGATGTTCAGGTTCGAAACCGCGGTCGGACGTGGCAGCGGCATCGTTCGCCTTGCGCCCGACGCCGACGACGGCGGCGCGTTGAAAGCCTGGACGCTGCTGACCGCGCTGGACGAATTGAAGGGTTTTGAGGAAGAACTCGGAACGGCGCGGCCCCGGGGCCAGGCCTATTCGCGCGATTTCCGCGGGCCCAACTGGCTCGACCTGCGGAAGTCCGCCGCCGAATATGCCAATCGCGATCCGGCCGTGCTGGTGGTCGGCGGCGGGCAGGCCGGACTGTCGATCGCCGCGCGTCTGAAACAGCTGCGGGTCGATACCTTGATCGTCGACCGCGGCGCCCGGGTCGGCGACAACTGGCGCAAGCGCTATCACGCGCTGACCCTGCACAACCAGGTCCAGGTCAATCACCTGCCTTACATGCCGTTTCCGCCGAACTGGCCGACCTATATTCCAAAAGACAAGCTCGCCAACTGGTTCGAAGCCTATGTCGACGCCATGGAGCTGAACTACTGGACCTCGACCGAATTCGCGGGCGGCGCCTATGACGAACAGCAAGAACGATGGTCCGTTACATTGCGCCGTGCCGACGGCACCACGCGGCAAATGCAGCCGCGGCATGTGGTCCTGGCCACCGGCGTCAGCGGCATTCCAAACATGCCGGAAATTCCGACGCTGCGGAATTTCACAGGCACCCTCTTGCATTCCAGCCGGTATGATGACGGCGAGAACTGGAACGGCAAGCGCGCGGTCGTGATCGGCACCGGCAACAGCGGCCACGATATCGCGCAGGATCTTTATTCGAGCGGCGCCGAAGTCACGCTGGTGCAGCGCAGCCCGACGCTGGTCACCAACATCGAACCCTCGGCACAACTGGCCTATGCGGCGTATAACGAGGGAACGCTTGACGACAACGATTTGATCACGGCCTCGATGCCGCTGTCGCTGGCGAAAAAAAGCCACCAGTCGATTACCGACCGGTCCAAGGAGCTGGATCGGGATCTGCTCGACGGCCTTCAGCGCCGGGGCTTCAAGCTCGATTACGGCGAAGACGGCACCGGCTGGCAATTCAAATATCTCACCCGCGGCGGCGGCTATTATTTCAATGTCGGCTGCTCCGACCTGGTGATTTCCGGCGCGATCAAGCTGGCGCAGTTTTCCAACATCGATGGGTTCGTTGCCGAAGGCATCAGAATGAAGGGCGGCGAGATACTCAGCGCCGATCTTGTCGTGCTGGCGACCGGCTACAAGGGCCAGGAGCATCTGGTGCGCAAGCTGTTCGGCGACGGAATTGCCGACCGCGTCGGCCCGATCTGGGATTTCGGCGCCAACCAGGAGCTGCGCAACATGTATGTCCGCACCGCGCAGCCCGGCCTCTGGTTCATCGCCGGCAGCCTCGCGCAGTGCCGCATCAACTCGAAATACCTCGCGCTGCAGATCAAGGCGGTCGAGGAAGGGCTGCTGCCGCGCCTCCGCGTCGCGTCGGGCCCCGTGGAAACCAGCGGTCCGGAGGCTATGGCGGGGTCACGATCGACGGCCGGAGGCTTGTAGCTGCCGTTATTCGCGGGCAGACTTGCCGCACGGACGACGAGCGACGGGAAAACGCATGCAGCGCCGACTTGCAGCCGTTCTCGCGGCGGATGTGGTTGGTTATAGCCGCCTGATGGGCGCCGACGAGATGGGCACGCTTACCGCGCTCAAGTCGCATCGCCGCGACCTGGTCGATTCCGCCATCGCCGAGCACCGCGGCCGTATCGTCAAGACCACCGGCGACGGCATGCTGGCGGAATTCGCCAGCGTAGTCGATGCCGTGAGCTGCGCGGTGAACATTCAGCGCAACATGGTCCGGCGCAATGCCGGGATTGCGCGCGACAGGCAGATCGTGTTCCGTGGTTCAACGAGCTTCAGCGCATCTCGAGTTCACCCACCGATGCCACGCGCAATCTTCGCGCCAACGGCGAAGCCGACGTAAATCCGCTGCTTTCCCAGATCAAGGTGCCGACGCTGGTCATGCATGCCCGCAATGATGCCAGGGTGCCCTTCGAATTGGGACAGCGGATGGCCGCGGGCATCCCGGGCGCCCGCTTCGTTCCGCTGGAAAGCCCAAACCACATTATGCTCGAAGGCGAAGCCGCCCTTGAGCGTTTCCTCGAGGAACTGAAAGCTTTTATCGAGCCGAAATCCGGCCCATGACTTGATTGCGCCCATGCAGGATAAGCCTGCCAACGCTCTTCACAATCCCGTCACGCTGCCTGTAGTATGTGGTCGCATGCTGCTTCGCAGCTAATGGAGCGTTACTTGAACGCGCATGTCTCGCAAGGCGGGTGGCCGGTACTGGTATTGAACGCGGACTTCCGGCCGCTGAGTTATTATCCGCTGTCGCTCTGGTCGTGGCAGGACGCGATCAAGGCGGTGTTCCTCGACCGCGTCAATATCGTCGAGCACTACGACCGCGCCGTGCGCAGCCCCTCGTTCGAGATCCAGTTGCCGAGCGTGGTGTCGCTGAAATCCTTCGTCAAACCGTCGACGCATCCCGCCTTCACGCGGTTCAACGTATTCCTGCGCGACCGCTTCGCCTGCCAGTATTGCTCGGCCGCCGACGACCTCACCTTCGATCATATCGTGCCGCGCTCCAAGGGTGGCCAGACCACCTGGGAAAACGTGGTGGCGGCGTGTTCGCCATGCAATCTGCGCAAAGGCAACCTGACGCCGCAGCAGGCGCGGATGTTTCCACGGCAGGCGCCGTTCGCCCCCACCGTGCACCAACTGCACCGCAACGGCCGGCTGTTTCCGCCCAACTACCTGCACGATAGCTGGCTGGACTATTTATACTGGGATACCGAACTGGAGCCGTAGCGATGCAGCGACCAATGGCGACGAGGTATCGGCCATGACTATCCGATGCCGTGTTGCACAGGCTCCTCCCGGCCTGATCGGATTCGATACCATCGACGTCCTGGATGATGCCCGCGCGCGAAACTACGTCGCAAGAGGTTTCCGGTTCTGCGTTCGCTATGTGCCTTTTGACGACAGGTCGGAGTTCGTCGACCTGACTGCGGAAGAGGCGCAGACCATCGTGGACTCCGGCCTGGGGCTGATGGCCGTGCAGCATCCGCTTGACGCCGGATGGACGCCCAGCCGGGAATTGGGCCAGGGTTTCGGACAGAGCGCGGCCCGGCACGCGGGCGAAGCGGGTTTGCCGCCCGGCGTCAATGTTTGGCTCGACCTCGAAGGCGTGGCTGTGGGGACGCCGGCGGCTGATGTGATCGCGTTTTGCAACGCCTGGTTCCAGCAAGTCGAAAACGCCGGTTTTGCCTCCGGCGTCTATATCGGCGCCAACCCCGGCCTGTCAGCCGATCAGCTTTACTGGGACATCAGGACCACGCATTACTGGAAAGGCGGCTCCAACGCCGAAGCCGGCGTGCCGGCCGACATCCCGCCGCGCGGCTATCAACTGGTGCAGCGGATCAACGACCCCGGCCCTTACGAATTCGATTCCGACTTCACCAGGACCGACGCCTTCGGCGGCAGCGTGATGTGGGCGGTCAACGGTTGATGCGCGGACCTGCCGGCGGGCCGCGAGGCTCCGCAATCTAACGTCCCGCCAGCAATCCCGGCCTCACAACCACATCCGGCAACTGTCCGATGTGATCTCGCGCACGGCGCAGAAGCGCCTGATCTGCCCTGTCAAGGGTATGCAGATCGCCGTCCTCGAAATAGCCGATCGCGCGCAGCACCTGCGATGGCTCGCCCTTGAACATCGCACCGAACCCGCTAACGCCGGCCGGAAATGAAACGCCCGCGGAAATCATTTCAGCGATATCCCGATAGTCCTTGGCTTCAGCGCGATCCAGAGTCGCCTTTAATTTGGTTGCCATCAAATCGGCGAGCGATGCGACCAGCAATGTACCATCGCTGGTCAGCAGCGGGTCGTTGATGCGACCAAATCCGATGCCACCAAAAAATGAAACCTTCACAGGACCGGACGGCATTTCTGCGAGGACCACAAGCGTCTCCGGAGTATCCTGCAAAATAGCTGCGCCGTTGATAAATCCGAACGTCGATCGTATCCGGTCCTTGTCCAGCGGTTCAGACCGGAAAAAGTCGAAATCCAGCGACTCGCGGTGTCCGAGGTGAAGCGCGATAGCGGTGCCGCCGTAGAGCACAAAACTGGAATTCGGCGCAGCCGCCAAACTGGCCCAGATTTCCCGTTGTGCCGCGGGCAGGACGCCGAGCTTCGGTTCAAGGCGCTTCGGCATGAAACGCTCTCCGCGGCGCCTTGTCCGGAATCGGCTTTCCCGTCGCAAACGATAACCGGCCTCGCCAGAATTCCCAGGAGCGATCGCTGATCCAGCCCGGCTCGGCACTCAACATGATCTCCACCAGACGGGATTTACCGACCGTCCGCTCCAGCCGCAGGATATCATCGTAAGTCCCGAGATTCATGGTTTGCGCGATGATGCGGGGTTCCGAATGCGGTTGCCCGGCGACCGGCTCCCACCACAGATATTTGCGGGCGAATTCTGCCATCGTCTGTTCTGGAGCGTCACCTGCCGTCATGCATCACGGTAGCAGATTTAATGCTGTTGCTCCATCGGCGCAGACATAATCTCGTCCGAATTTGTCTCCAGAAACAAGGCACTTAGCGAGCAGCGGGGGCGCTGGTCCAGTCATGACGGAACGAACCGATGCCTCCGAGCCATAGCTCCGCGTCACCAGCCTTTTTGTCGCGCTCCTCTACCGCCCTGCTGCTGTCGAAGGGCGTTGCGCGCCTCGAGGTGACGCTCAAGCTCACCACCGCGATCCTGGCGCTGGCCGCCGGCGTCTACACCTATCTCGGCGTCCGCGAACTCCTGAACGGCAGCCCGACCACGGTATTCTTCGCGGCCGTGATCTATTCGGTCGCGGTGTCGGTCGGCATTTATGCGTTCTGGGTGTTCCTGATGCAGTTCATGCCGCATGTGGCCGGCCGCGGGCGCGGCCTGATGTTCGGCTGCATGGCTCTCGGCTCGCTGATGATCGTGGCAATGTCCTCATGGCTCAACGCCTCGGCGCTGGCCGGGGCGGCAGCGATCCAGCAGCACCTCGCGATCACCGTGCAGAACTATACCCGCGATCTGGATACCGCCAATTCCAACGCCATCGCCGCGCAAAGCCTGCTGCCCGATATCCAGCTCGCGTCGTCGCGCTTTGCAAAGCTTGCCGATGCCGAGCGTGTGGGGTCGCTGACCGGCACCGCGGGCTCCGGCACCGTGGTGCAACTTCTGACGCAAATGTCGGGACAACTCGACAGCCTCGGCCAGGAAGTCCAGGCTTCCGGCAAGCGCGTCTCGGCGCTGTTCGAGCAGGGCGGCAAGAACCTCGCGAAAATGCGCGAGCTGATTTCCGACCGCGGCCCGATTGCGGCGCGAAGCGATGCCTTTGCCACCGAGTCGCTGGCGCTGATGGGCGTGATCGCCAATCTGCAGCAGACCTCGGTCGCGCCCGCGGTGAAACGCGCGGCGACCTCGCTGTCGTCGGGCTTCATCGCGCCGGCCGCGGGCGGCCGCACGTCCGATCTCGCCGACCGGCAGACCGCCGTGGTCGGCAAGGTGGAAAGCTCGATCGCGGCGCAGGCCGCCTCGCTGTCGGACGCCGCCGACAAAATCCTGGCGATGCCGCGTGTAGAGCCGGCGCGGTTTCAGGCGATGTCGCCCGCCGAGGCGGTGCTGCGCTATGCCGGCGATTTCATCCCAAGCTGGGCCGGCGCGATCTCGATCGACCTGATGCCCGCGGTGCTGGTGCTGATCCTGTGCGTGGTTCACGCCGCGATCAGGCGCGAAGGACTTCCCGCCGCGAGCGCATCGGACATGACCGCGGGCGAACTGGTCGCGGCACTGCGGATGGCGCAAGAGGTGGAGCAGGCCCGGCGGCAGCTTCCGGATGAAACCTCGTTCGAGCTGGCCGTCGAGCCTGGCGCGGCAGCGGACGAGAACGTAACGCCGCTGTCGTCGGCGCGGCACACCAAATAGCGCCATGCCGCAATCATTCACCCTGCAGCAGCGGCTTTACGCCTGGCTCTCCAATAATCCCGACGACCAGATCCTGCGCTGGCTGTTCCGCAGCATCGTCGCGGTGACCATCGCCGCGCTCGCCGCCGATCTCGCCGCCAGCAACGGCTGGATCGCAAATCCCGATCCGGCGCTCGCTCCGGCCGAAACGCGGCGGGCGCCGTCCGAATTCAACCTGCCGGCGGTTCCGTCGATCCTCGCGCCTCTGCTGCCGGGCGACAAGCGCCTCGCGCCATTGCCGCAGCCGGAGGGCGCGATGGCGAAGCCGATGACGTTCGAACTGGTCGGCGGCGGCAGGCTGATGGCAACCGGCACCATCACGCCGGGGATGTCGGAAACCTTTGCGGCGGAAGTCGCAAAGCGCGGCGACTACATCAAGACCGTGGTGCTGAATTCTCCCGGTGGCTCGGTGACCGACGCACTGGCGATGGGACGCCTCATTCGCGAGAAGAAATTTGCCACCGAAGTCGAGACCGGAAAATATTGCGCCTCATCCTGCCCGTTGGTGTTCGCCGGCGGCGTCGAACGCCGCGCCGGCGACAAGGCCGCCATCGGCGTGCATCAGGTGGCCGCGATCGGTGCGGCCGGCAGCGGTTCGCCGCGCGACGAGATGGACGTGGCGCAGCGCATCTCCGCCCGCTGCCAGCGCTATCTCGGCGACATGGGCGTCAACCTGCAGGTATGGGTCCATGCCATGGAGACACCGCACGACAGATTGTTCATCTTCAAGTCCGACGAGTTGAAGTCGCTAAATATGGTGACAACCGGCGCGCCGGTTGCAAGCCCGACGCCGGCGGCATCCGCACCCGCTTCCGCGCCGTCGGCGACCAAGTCGAAGCTGTAGATCCCTTGGATGGATTGCGACAGCGTAGCGACCAAGCAGTCCAGCGCTTCTGCACGGTTTCTGGATTGCTTCGCTTCGCTCGCAATGCCGTTGGACTGGAACCATCGCTTGCGCACCGTGTTGTATGCCATCATCGGAGGTTGTCATGCGCATGTTTCTGGGAATGATTTTGGGCGCGCTGCTGCTGGTCGCCGGCGTCTACATTCGGGATTCGATGTCGACCTCTACCGTCGCCAGCGGTCAGGTAACGCAAGCGGGCCGCACCATCGTCAACTGGGACGTCGCCGCGACCGACTGGAATGCGCTGAAATCGCGCGCCCATGACGACTGGATCAAGCTGTCGTCGAAGTGAAACCCAGAGGTCGTCCTCGCGCAGGCGGGGACCCATGACCGTCATGTCGGTTATGATCTAGACATTTCAACGTATCAATTTCAACCGCACCGGCGGTGTCTATGGGTCCCCGCCTGCGCGGGGACGACGGTGCGTGTCACTTCTTCGCCGCCGCCTTGCGCGCGTCGGCAATGGCTTGATCGAATTGGGCCATGGTCAGCGCCCCCGGCACCCGGAATTTGCCGATGATGAACGCCGGCGTCCCTTTGAAGCCGAACGCAGTGGCTTGATCGTTGTTGCGCGCCAGAATCGCGTCGATCGCCTTGGCATTGGTTTCGAGATCCTTGGCGGCGCGGTCGACGTCGATGCCGGCAGCGGCCAGCAGTTCGCGAATCCGCGGCTCGGTGAGCCGTGAAGCCGTCCCCATCAGCGCGTCGTGCGCGGCGACGTATTTGTCCTGGTATTTCGTCGCCAGCGCCAGTTTAGCCGCGGCGGTCGAGACCGGGCCGAGAATCGGCCAGTCCTTGTAGACAAGCTTGACCTTGCCGTCGTCCTGCACCACCTGCCGCAATTCGGGTTCGAGCTTGCGGCAATACGGGCAGTTGAAATCGAAATATTCGACGATGGTGATATCGCCGTCGGCGTTTCCCGCCACCGGAATTTCCGGATCGCGCAGCACCGCGCTCTCTGCCAGCACGTTGTCGGCAGGGTCGCTTTGGCCGAGCGCGGGAACCGGCTTGACGTCGAGGCCGAGCATGACCGCGCCGAGGCCGAGTACGCCAAGCGCCTCGCGCCGCGTCGGTCGCGGCAATGCCGGCCGCCGGGCTGAATCGATGAGTTTACCCATGGGTGTCTCCCGGCCGGCTTTCGAGCCTGTTAGCAACCCTCAAGATAGGGACAGGTTGCGCGCCAGCATATAGAGCGCAACCGCAATAATCGCCACTGCGAACACGATGTTGAGCGCGCCGCGCCGCCCCGCCAGCAACAGGGCGGAGCGGGTGCCGATCAATCCGCCGGCGACGCCGCCGGCAATGAACAGTCCGGCCAGTTTCCACGAGACCAGACCCGAATAGGCGTAGCTCGCCGCCGTTGTCAGGCCGAACGCGGTGACGGCGACCAGCGATGAGCTGATCGCGTTCATGATCGGCATGCCGGTCGCCAGCATCAGGGCCGGCACGATCAGGAAACCGCCGCCGATGCCGAAGAAGCCGGCCAGCGTTCCGGTCGCAAGTCCGAGACCGGCAACCGCAGGCGTATTGGTCCAGCTCATCCGCGCATCCGGCAGACCGATCCGCGCCCGAGTTCTTCAGCATCAGGATCGCGATCGCCAGCATCAGCAGCGCGAACAGCGCCAGCAGCTTCTGGCCGGCGACCATCTTGCCGACGATCGATCCCGCGAACGCGCCGGCGACGCCGGCGCCGGCGAATACCAGCGCGCACGACCATCGCACGGTGCCGCCGCGCGCATGATTGGAGAGATTGATCGCGGCGTTGGCGGCGACTGCGACGGCGCTGGTGCCGATCGCGACATGTGCATCGGGCACGCCGACGACATAGACCATCAGCGGCACCGCCAGGATCGATCCGCCGCCGCCGACCAGGCCGAGCGAAAACCCGACCAGCATCCCCGACGCCAGTCCCAGCATTGCTTGCATCATGGAGATCATCAACGCGGGCGGCCCTCGCTTGCGCGGACGAGCTTAGAAGGAATGTTCCCGCAACTCCATGGCGGCAGCCGGACTGACCCCCGGATTTATCAGGCCGAACCCTTCAGCTTCTTGTTGCACTCACTCCAATAGCCGCCGCCTTTCTGAATCCATTTCAGTCCTCCGGTGGCGTTGGTGGTTTTGTTGGCTTTCCACTGCTCGGCGCAGGTGTGCATGCGCGCCTTGCCGGCGCTCTCTTTTGAATATTTCGGATCGACCGCGCTCGGGAAGACCGCGGGACCTGCCGGCGCAGCGATGGTAGCTGCGGGTTTTGGCGCGGAGGCCGGCTTTGCCTCGACCGCCTTTGGCGTGGCTGGAGCCGCGGCAGGCGTCGCGGCAGCGTCCGCTGCGCATTCGGCCTTGCGGAAATCATTCCACTTCTGACCGTTGAGCGTCCCTGCGGTCTTGGCGGCCTGATATTTTGCGCCGCATTCCTGTGCGGTCAGCGCCTGGGCAGGCAACGCTGCGAACATGGCAAGCCCCGACACCGCGATCGTGCATACTACTTTTGCGCGAGTAATCATTTTGTTCTCCCTGAACAGATGGAAGTTCGAAGACCGCTATCCTAACGCGTCGATGGCGCGTGACAACGCGGCGATCAATTGTTGGGCCAAATCTTTGTGATTATAAATCGCCGCCCGGCGCGCTTCGTTCATTCGCGGTTCACTCTCATGCCGCGACCGTGCGTTTATCTTCAACCCGAGGTGCTGCCATGACGAGCTTTTCCTCCCGCGCCGCCGCTACTGCGATCGCATCCATGTTGCTCTTCAGTCCTGCTGTCGCGCAAACGACCGCGCCCGCCACTTCGGCGCCGACGGCAAGGACCGCGCCGGCGCCGAAGACGGTGCCTGCGGAAAAGAAGGCCGAGAAGCCGCGCACTGCCGCCTCGCTGCAATGCTCGAAGGACGCCGATGCCAAGAGTCTTCACGGCAAGGAGCGCAAGAAGTTCATGTCCGAATGCAAGAAGGCCGCGGCCAACAAGCCGAAGTGAACGTCGGTTTGACGAGCACGTAGAGGATTGGCCTTGCCCTGCTTCAAGCGAGGGTAAGTGCAACGCAGCCGTCGCACCTGCGCATTTGCCCGCCGCCCCGGCATTTGCCATAAGGCGGGCTCGATGCCATTCGCCCTCCCCCGCCGATCCGACATTTTCAACGTGCTTGAAACGCTGCTGATCGGCAGCGCCGGCGGCCTGCTTTTCCTGTGGGCCGAACTGCCGGGCGGGCTGATCTCCGGCGCCATGATCGCGGTGGCCGGCGCCGGCATGGCCGGACGGCCGCTCGGCCTGCCGCAGCCGGTCGCGCATGTCATCTTGATGACGCTCGGGCTGTCGCTGGGTTCGATGGTTTCGCCGACCATGATCAAGAACCTCAGCGCCTACCCGGTATCGATCGCGCTGCTCGCCGCGGCGACGTTCTGTGCCACCTTCGGCTCAAGCTTTTACCTGCAGCGGGTCCACGGCTGGGACCGCACTTCGGCGCTGCTGGCCGGAAGTCCCGGCGCGCTGTCGCAAGTCATCATGCTGGCCACCGAGCGCGGCGCCGACGTTCCCGGCATCGCGGTGGTGCAGATCATGCGGGTCATCATCCTGACCGCGGCGGTGCCGATGCTGCTGGCCGCGACCGGCGTGCTGGGCCACGGGCCGCTGCCGTCGCGCGGACCTCCGGCCGGGCCGGCGGCGCTCGCCGAACTGGCGGCGGTCGCGCTTGCGGCGGCGCTGTTGCTGCGCTGGTTGAATTTTCCGGCAAGCTGGATGTTCGGTGCCATGCTCGGCTCCTCGGTAATGCACGGCGCCGGCTGGGTCGAGGGCGGCGTGCCGCAATGGGCTTATCTCACCGCGCTGATCGGAATCGGCACTCTGATCGGGGCCCGTTTCGGCAGGATAAGACCGCGCACGATCTTGAGCCACGTCGCCGCGGCGCTCGGCTCGTTCGCGGTGGCGATTGCGATCTCCGCGGTGTTCGTCGCCGCCATTGCTCTGATCACGCATGTGAAATTCTCGGACATCGTGGTGGCCTTCGCACCCGGCGCGATGGACGCGATGCTGGCGCTGGCGCTGACGCTGCATGTCGATCCGGTGTTCGTCGGCGCGCACCATCTGTCGCGCTTCATCTTCGTCTCGATCGCAACGCCGGGCATCGTGCATTTGTACGGCACGGCGCAGGACGACCTGGACGATTAGGTTCGGCGTGCCGTTTTCGCGATGCCCCACGCCGCAAATGCCGCCATCAGCAGCGAGATCAGCGCGTTGTAACCGGCCAGCGACAGGCCAAGAAACCGCCACTGCACCTCGTCGCAGCGGATCACTTTCACCTTGTCGAGATTGTCGAACAGGCTGCCGGCGCGGCCGAGATCGAGCACCGGCCCGGTGCACTCGGTCGGTCCGGGCCAAAAGCCCCATTCGACGCCGGCGTGATAGGCGCCGAGCCCGGCATTGACGAGCGCGGCGAGGGCGAGCAGCGCGAGACCCGCCATGAGCACGGCGCGCGGCGCATTCCTCGCCGCGGCCAGCGCCAGCAGCGCGCCAAGCGGGACCGCGAGATAATAGGCATAACGCTGCTCGAGGCAGAGCGGACAGGGACGGATGTCCAGCACCAGCTGGAAGAACCACGCGCCGGCCAGCGTCAGCGCGGCAAGGGCTGCGATCGCCAGCGCCGCGGCAAGCGCGGGATTGGCTTCGCCGCTGGCCGATCGTCTTGTCGCGGATTCGAACGTCACGTCATTGCTCCCGGCGGTGACAGCGTCCTATCCCGCGCGTCCATGGCTGTCGAGACGGGTCCGATCACACTCGCGTGGCGAACTGGATTCGGGACGCCACGCATTCCGGGCGGCCGATCCGTCGCGGGTTGACCAGAAGTCGCGGCCCGCTATATTCCGCCGGCTTCGCGGCCCCATCCTGGGATGACGGTCCGAAAGCCCCTGTGGCGGAATTGGTAGACGCGCTCGAACTCAAAATCGAAAATACACACCCCTGCATTCAATTTTTATATTGATTTTTCAGCTAGTTAAGTCTATTCTGACATCGTAACAACCCTTACACATGTCTTACACAAAATCGCATTTTTGAGCGATTTCGAGGACGGGGGTGCACGATGGCCGAACATCACGAACTTATGGGAGGCAAACTCCACGTCTATAAGCGCGAGAACAGCAACTACTGGCAATGCTCGACTTATCTCGCCGGCAAGAACCGGCGAACGACCACGAAGGAAGAAAGCCTCTCCCACGCGAAGGAGATCGCGGAAGATTGGTATCTCGGGCTGAGAGGGAAAGCACGCAACGGCCAGCTTACCTCCGGCCCCACCTTTAAAAAAGCTGCTGACCAATTCCTCGCAGAATACGAGATGATCACGCAAGGACAGCGGAGTCCTGAGTGGGTCAAGACATATGCATTGATGCTCCGTGTGTACTTAGTGCCCTACTTCGGAAAAATGGCATTATCGGAAATCACCGCTGGCAAGGTGCAAGAGTATCGCATCCACCGCAGACAACTGAGCATCGACAAGAGAGGGAAGCCGCCTTCACGCACCGTGATGCATCATGAGACCGTCACAATCAGGCAGGTTCTCAAGACAGCACTGCGCCATGGTTGGCTGATCGCGTTGCCGGATTTGTCCCAACCCTACAAGACATCAGGCAAGATCACGCATCGCGCGTGGTTCTCGCCTGAGGAATATCAGCAGCTCTACACGGCGACGCGCCAAAGGGCGCAAACGCCGTTGCACAATCGCCACAGGTGGGCGTGCGAGCAGTTGCACGACTACGTTCTGTTTATGGCGAACACCGGGCTCAGGCCTGACGAGACCTCCCGACTGGAATTCCGGGACGTGAAAATCGTCAAGGATCACGGTAGCAGGGAAACCATTCTGGAAATTGAAGTGCGCGGCAAGCGCGGCATCGGCTGGTGCAAGAGTACCAACAAGGCAGTGCTGCCTTTCGAGCGGCTACGGGACAGGTTGAGACCAGATGTCCTCCCGGAGTCGGACGAGGATGATGCCGCGACAGTGCGGGCCAGCACCACGAAGGCCAAACCGCGTTCGGTCAAGCCGCAGCCTACCGACCGGCTCTTTCCAATGAAACAGCGCGGTTTGTTGAACATCATTCTCAACGAACTCAAACTCAAGGTCGATCGCGATGGCAATCTGCGGACGAGCTATAGCTTACGGCACACCTACATCTGCTTCCGCTTGATGGAAGGCGCCGACATCTACCAGATTGCAAAGAACTGCCGGACCAGCGTGGAGATGATCGAGAAGTTTTATGCTGCCCACATCAAGACGATGCTCGATGCCACTGCTATCAACGTGCGGAAGGGCACTATCCAAAGGGAACGCAAGAGCCGCGAAGGCGGCGACCAAGACACGAGCCGAACGGATCGGAAACTCCGCAAAGGCGGACGAAATACAACGCTCCGAAGGGAGCAGAAAACCGGCCATTTACGCGCTGATTAGACAGCTTTCATTTTTTGGTTGGCGTGCACGCTTTGGCGTGTCTATAACGTCCCCTGCGCGGGTATGGCGGAACTGGTAGACGCGCCGCACTCAAAATGCGGTGCCCAAAAGGCGTGGGGGTTCGATTCCCTCTACCCGCACCATTGCAACAATCAATGCGACCTCGACCGTCACATGAGCGGATCGCGGGGATTCCAATGGGAACGTGCATCTTCTGTCCGAACGAACCGACCGAGGACACCAACCCTGAGCACATTCTGCTCAACGTGCTACCGGAGCATTCGATTGGCCTTCTCTCTTACCGCGAACGAGATTGACGAACTGGCTGATCGCGCTCAAGAGCCCGTAGACTATCATTTCGCGGCAATCTTTTGGAAAGAAGCCGCGTCCGACGGCTTCTCTCCCCAGAAGGGGGATGACCTTCGCCTTATAGCAAGGGCTCTAGGATTTCCGCTTCGTTCAGCCGATCCAGTTCACCCGTTCGGCAACTCGCGTTCTGGCCAAGGCTTCGAGGGCCTTTCCGCAGCCGAAGCTGCTGCATTGGAATCAATTGCTCCTGATATTCAAAACGCGCAGATAAGGGCGCGGCTTGCTGACGTTGCTTGGATGCGCAAACGCGGAAACCCGACCTCAGCCCGACTGGCCATCACCGCGTATATAACCTCAGCGCGAGCGCTGGAAGACCCGCGAAACTGGACCGAATGCGCCAAGCGCATCGAGCGAGCGGCACGCCTAAGCCGCTCCCTTGGCGCAACTGACGAGTCCTTTGCCGCCGTCTCGGAATATCTGCTCGAACTTGCACATAAGTATCAAGGCAACGACCCCTTGTTTCTAACTTTCCGCGTGGTCGCATTGCTTTTGGAATTCGGAATCGGAGATCCTGGGGATTACATAGCGTACCTCTCAACGGCTGCATCTTGCGCAATTGCCGCCGGAGAATTCTATCGCGGCCGCGATTACCTCGACTTGCTGTCGAAATTGCATGGTCGCCGAAAGGACGACCAAGCGCGAGAGTCGGCGCTTCGTGAAGTTGCCCAGACCTTTGAGCTAGAGGCGAACCAACGTGTATCTCGCGGCGAACATCTAGCCGCTGTTCATTTTTTCACTCAAGCAATTCAGGCGCATCGCCGGCTACCGAACAGCGATACTTTCATCGCAGAAATACGTCATCGTCTTCAGCAAGCCGAGAAAGCGTCGATAATCGAATTCAAACGCATCACGGTTCCGATCGATACCAGCCAGGCTATCGTCGCGCGCCAACACATTAGCGGCCAATCTCTTCGCGACGCAATTTTACGTTTGGCATATATCACTCGCTTGGCCAACTTTGACGAAATGAAGAAGCTCGTAAGGGACACCGCTGCGCTATCTCCTATCAGCCATATGGCCGCGACCTCGACCGTAGATGCCGAAGGTCGAAGGGTGGGTGTGAAGCCACCTCTTCCCGTCAGTGAGGATGAACAGGACGAGGCGATTTTCGCGCACGTAGTCACACAAATGGGGCTCCAGCGTCAATTTAGCGTTCTCGGAGTGATACTGCCTGCGCTCGATCAACTGCTCTTAGAGCATGCTGTTACTTTGGAGGAAATGGAGCAACTTGCCGCTTATAGCCCGTTCGTACCTCCCGGCAGAGAGCGTATTTTTAGCCAAGGATTGTACGCTGGATTTGGCAGAGACTTCCTTACATCGACGCACTTGTTGGTGCCGCAGATTGAAAACTCTCTGCGCCATCTCATGCTGCAAAACAATCTCGTAATCACCAAAATCGATAAGAATGGTATCCAGCGATTGATCGACCTCAATGAAATTGTCGTCGATTCTCGTGCATCGACGATCGTGTCAGAAGACATTATATTTGAACTCCGATGCTTGCTGACTGACAACCGGGGTTCCAACCTGCGAAACCAGTTGGCTCACGGGATGCTCAGCGACGGCGCTTTGTCGTCAGTTGAAACAATTTATTGCTGGTGGCTTGTCCTCTTGCTTTGCATATTCGGCCCGACGATTTCCGGCCCGAAACCGGCGTCGCCAACAGAGCCGGTTACAGCCTCATCTTGAAGCGCCAAGCGTGACCGGAAGTGGCGGCTTGCAAATTTCCCAGTGCCGCCGAATTGCCAAGCTGCTCCGGTCGCGCCCGACTGCGTGAGGTTTTCGAAGTCGTCATCTTCCTTTCGAACTCAACGAACCCGCCAGCCAAAGCGTCCTCTCTTTGTGCCCGGTTCTGCCGAGGCGCGCGTTGCTGTCAAAGCCGCTCGCTTCCGCACTGCGTTTGTGCAGCTCCGCGCCTCCGGTGTCCTCCGGACAGCTTGTGACAGCCCCGCTTTTCCGCCTCGGCCTTGAAACGGGCATCGAGGCCGCCGTTGGGGCGGGCTCACAATCGAAAGGATAAGATCATGACGACTTCAAGCACCAAGACCCGCCCGACTCACCGCGTTTATGCAGTGACCAAGAGCGGCGCAAAGAGCTTCTGGCAGCCGATCGGAGCCATGTGGGCTCACGCCGACGCCAAGGGCTTCAACCTGCGGATCGACTATCTGCCGCTCAACGATGCCGAGATCGTCGTCCGGGTCGCGGGCGACAAGCAAGCCGAATCCGGCGGGAACGCAGAGTGAGCGTTCCGGCTAAAGCCGAAAGGGCCGCGTCAGCCGACGCGGCCCTGATGGCGTACATGTCCCGCACGCGCTGTGACTGCGAGGACTGTCTTTCGGAATTGCTCCGCGACCTGATGCACTGGACCGACAAAAGCGGCCTTAGTTTCAAGGAGGCGCTATACGGCGCGCTTTTCGATTACGCCATCGATACAGCGGAGGACGACGCTTCTTAAGCGACATCATTCGCCTCTCGCCCTGCCGGTACGAACCGGCAGGGCATTGGCAGCGTGACTCAGGGCGAAAAGTCGCGCCGCGCGAGAGCTGAGCGAATGTTGCGCAGGTTCGTGAGCGCGGTTTCGTGCTCGGGCGAGCCTTCGGGAAGTGCCGGCAACTCGCTCGTGATCTGCGTGAAAAGACCGCAAAGTTCGGTCCGTGTCAGGCGCATCAGTTCGGTCAGTGTCAGTACGCGCATTGTTTCCTCCATCATTTTCGACCGCGCCAATCGCGGCCTTCTGACGGAGGTCCTGCGCCGGAGACGGCGGCTGCATCGCTTGCGACCGGAACGAAGAGGAGGAGTGCGCAGCACTTGCGGCCATGCAGCCGTCGAACGGTGCGATAAGGCCTAAAGAAGGACGGGGTTGGTGCGGTGGGATGGAGGAGCGCGTGTTGGCACCCACCGTGATGACGCCGATGCGGATGAACTTCCGAAGCTTGAAACGACGATAGAACGAGCCTTGTTTCCGCCGCTCCCCGGGCGTAGAAACCGCCGCAGAACCTAGGCGCCGCTATGAACTTCTCGTTCGATCCCGATTTGATTGCCAAGGCCCGTCAACTCATTCTTCACGGGCCGAAGCTCGACGTGCTCAAGCCCGAGCACGAAGGGCAATACTCGCCTTTGGTCGTCGCGATCGAAACGGAACTCAAGAAACGGGAAACAGCCGGGTTGCTGCTGCTGCCCGACCTCAGCGCGCTTGCGAACAGCACGGTCGGAATTTTCTCGGACTATGGCGGGGAAGATCGTCCCAACAACTACCTCACCTATTCATTCCTGATATGCGCCTGGGGTTCGCTCGGCACATTTTGGGAAAAGATGAAGGAGCTTCGAGCGGCTTGCGGGCTCGGAGCCAAGGAAATCGCATTCAAGGACTTCGGGATGGGCGTCATGCGCAACGCGCTGCCGCTCTATCTCGACCTTCTCAATGGATATGTGCCGGGACTTCTGTGTACCCTTGTGGTGGACAAACGGATTGAGTCGCTGTTTGGCCCGCAGGACCGGTCAACCGTTGCTGCCTTGAGCCAACAATTGGAGGAAAAAGGCGTCGGAAAGCTGAAGCCGCCGGTTGCGGAAAAAGCATTACGCGTCGTTCACGCGGCCGCGTTCCTGACCGCCCTGCTTGGGCATGAAGGGCAGAAGATTTTCTGGATGTCGGATCACGACGCGATTTGTCCCGACCTGGAAGCCCACCACCGTTTGCTCGCGTTGTTTCATGACGTTCTCGGCCTCTACACCGAGCGCACATTTGGCCTGATAGGCGGCGCGCTACCGTTCAGCGAGCGCAGCACGAATTATCTCGACCTGCTGAGTGCCGCCGATATTGTCGCCGGATCGGTCGGGCAATATTTTACGAGCCGCGATAAGCTTGGCGAGCAAAACGCGCGCGTCAGAGAGGGAGCCGAGAAGGTTCTGGTCTGGCTTGGATATGACGGCCTTGGGCTTAAGAAGCTCTGCATCCAGCTTTGCCTTGGCGACGACGGCCTGATCCGTTTCGGCGCCATCGGATTTGATCCAAAACAGATACCTGATTCAACCACGTTCCTGCCCATCCATTTGTGCCGGTAGGCCAGCGCTCGCCCAAGTCCGGTTCGTTCTATATATTCGAGAGTGACTAACGCTCTGGGGGATTCACTTGGTTGATATAGATGACTTGAGGAATCCCCAAATACGGCTGAACGGGCTCGCCAAGACCGACCACAGCTATACATTCTATCACGACGAGACGAACAATATCCGCAAGCTGCATGTCGCCGCTCAAGGCCTGAACGTTGCCGAGTTGAAGGTTTTCATCCTGGGCGGCGTAGTCCACGAGGGTGCGCCGCGCCCCCTGGACATTGAGCCTTTGCGGGCCGCCATGCGCATTCAAAAGACGGCTCGCGAAATCAAGCTTGAGCACGTTGCGAAGGGCGACTTCCTCGATTTGCTGCGCTCCGCCAAGCTGACCACGTTCCTGCGCTGGATCAGGGACAACGGGCTGATGATCCACTATCAAGACCTTGACCCGCTCTATTGGTCGATTGTCGATATCATTGATTCAATTATATCGGAGCTCCGCGATCCCGCGTTGATCCACTATCATGCGTTGCTGAAAAGCGACCTGACGGCCGTCCTGCGATGTAATCTTCAGGCTACGATTGGCCTGTTCTACCGCTACGGCTATCCGGGCCTGGCCCCCGAAAGCCGCAGGCCGTTCCTGAAAGACCTCATCGCCCTGTTCGAGCACTACAGCGCCGTGCTGCCAGCGCACAATGCGTTCATACTGAAGAATGTGCTCAAGGCCGGGCGGGGGCTTGATAGCCTCGACTTCATTGAAGGCTATCCGCAGAACATACTGATTGACGACTTCAGCACCTTCTACCTGGGGCGCATTGCCGTGTTCAAGTATTCCACGCATGTCCTCGACATGGAGGAAGCGATTCAGGCCCGCTTCCTCGAAACGCCCCTCACCAGCGGGGGCGAACCCGTTACGCATTATCGGTTTGCGGATTCCAAAGCCGAACCCGGTATCCAGCTCGCTGATATCGTCGTGGGATTGCTAGGCAAGATGCACACATACTTCACGGAAACGCCGCGGAACGAGATAGCTGCCGATCGAGCAAACCTGACCGGCACCAGCTTGCAGAATGCGGAGCTGCTTCGCGATCTCATTACCGCTTCACACGATGCCAACATTGCCTTCCTGAATCATGTTTCAAGTAGTCACGATGTGGACAAGCTCGATTTATTCCTGCGCTTCCATGATGGCGCTTACGCTTCCCGGTAACGCCCTGGGCAAAATCGGGCGGAACCGCCATTCGCAACAGATGATGGCGCGTCCGGCTTCGCCGGAACGTGCTCTACCCCACCAGCTTTCGCGGGTGTCGCCGAGCCCCGCAGATCCCGCGAGCGGGATGCCGGGTCTCGGCCATCCGGTGACGATCCCTCGCGCAGAAAAATATAAACCGGCCGGGGGCGGGCGGTCCGGCGTCCCGCCGTTGGCGGCGCCATGCTGAAGCTCCTACGGCTGCCCGGATTTTCCGTTTTTGCGGTCTGCAAAAACGGCATGTTTCGGTTGAAGAAAACCAAAAGCGAAATTGACAGTTGTTCCCCAAATGTACAATCATGACGATATTATGGTTACCAAATTAGCAAGCCGGCACCTACGCTTGGGCACTGGGAGTTCGAATACGATGGGCACAATTTCAAACGATGCGCCGCAAAAGCCGAAAAGCTCCGCCCGGCGGCGCAGGAACTTAAATAAAAAGTGGGTCTTCAGAATGCGCCATGGAGTTAATTTAAAACCGATTTCTGAAAGTCTTTACATGATTCTTTGGGCCTTGGGGCTTTTCGCCGTCATGGCTTCATATTTCGAGCTTTGGAGCGCAGACGCGCTAGGTATCCAAAGTTATTTTGTGGCAGGATTTGCGTTTGTCACTTTGCTTCATCAAGGTTTCATCTATTCCGATATGCACCAACTTGACCGCGCACCGCCTACGCTCGTGCGCGAATATCGCAATTGGGTCAACTCGCGACTCGAGCGCGTTATCCGTATAGGCATTTTTGTCGCGCTTTTGTTTGGTGTGGGAATTCTGGGTGACGCCCTTTTCCCCCTGGTGGAGAGGTTTCTCCCTCTCATACAGAGACTTCAGTTTGCGGTTTCTCAGAGCGGAGCCACGGTTTGGGCATCGCCGATGGCAGCCTTGAAACCGAATGGCGAATTGTCGAGGAGTTTGTTCGTGACAGGAAGCATTTGCCTCTTTGCCTTGTTGTTTCTTTGGAATGTGTTCGCCATATATTTTAGATTTCGCAATCAAGACCAGCTTGGTGTGGTGCAGAGATTCCAATCAGCAGGAAGTAGGAGACGATTCTACATCAATGAGTGTCTTACCGACGCGAGGATTATGCTTTTTATCTTCCTGACGGGAATATCAACAACGTACTGGTTGATGGTTTTCCGTGGCAACAAGGAAGGGGTTGATCTCGTGGCGGAATTATTGATTGTTTTCTACATTATTATTTTCAGCTTTTTCCTTGCCCTCAAGCTACAAACTGTCAGGTCGAGGCTGGTGACAGGACTGGACCGGCTGGCTGCAAAAATGAACGGCGAGAAATACTAGCAGAATTCAAACATCAGGGGGTTAGCATGCTTGATCGTAACAAAGCAGCGGGTCGCACTCTCATTACTGCGGCATTTGTGTCTGCGATTGTCGCCGTTGTGTCGATTCTTTTATTTGGACTTCAAATGAAGGACGGCGGCCCAGCAAATCGCGGTCAGAATCTTTATTCCAAGATTTGGGCGTCCGGCACTATTCGCGCTGCGTATGCCGTAGGTGCTCCTTTGTTCGTTATCGACCCAAAGACAAACGAAAAATCTGGAATTTTTTTCGAGGCAGTGACCAAAGCCGCGGAAAAGCTCAACCTCAAGGTAAATTGGTCGGAAGAGGTCGGTTATGGTGAGATGATTGAGGGCCTAAATGCTGGCCGTTACGATTTGGTCGGGTCCGGGGTCTGGATCAACGGTGCCAGAGGAAAGGACGCAGACTTCACCATACCGCTTTATTACGACGCAGTGCTTCCTTATGTGAGAAACAGCGATACCCGCTTCGATAAGGACATTTCCATCCTCAACGCACCGGAATTCAAAATATCAATCATGGACGGAGAAATGGGAGCGACAATTGCTAAAACCGATTTTCCAAAAGCCAAAACCGAAAGTATTCCGCAGAATTCTGACTTCACGCTGCTAACACTCAACGTCATCAACAACAAGGCTGACGTAGTTTTCTTGAGCGTGGGACATGCCCGTCTATTCCAACTTGCTAATCCCGGTAAGATTCGCGCTGTGAACCCGGGCAAACCGGTAAGACTTTTTGGTAATGCGCTTATGCTCCCAAAAGGAGCCGACGACCTGAGGCTATCGCTTGATTACGCATTTCTGGAGATGTTGAACAACGGCGAGGTCGATCCGATCCTGAATAAATACGAAGCGGCTCCCGGTTCGTTTTATCGCAGAGCGTTGCCATACAGCTCGCCGAGCCCCGCTCAATGAATCCGTTGGTCGCTCTTTGGGAATACCGTTCTGCGTTCTGGATGGGCTTTTCGGTAACTGTTCAATTACTTCTGTTTAGCTCAGTCGTTGGAACGATGCTCGCTCTATTATTGGAGTGGTTGTGTGGTCAAGTGGAAGGCCTGGCCCGTTGGACAAGTAACGCCGTCGCATTCTGTCTAACCGCAATTCCGGCGCTCGTGGTTCTCTATTGGTTTCATTATCCGGCTCAGTCTCTCCTCGGAATCGTGGTGCCTCCTTTTTTTACAGCGCTGCTGACACTCACCCTAATAAATACACTGGCGATTTACCGCATCGTCAGTGATGCAATCAAGGAATTCCCGAAACAGTACACCGCAACCGGTTTGGTATGCGGGTTGCTGCCTCGTCAAATTTTGTGGCACATACAAATTCCGATTCTGATAAGGGCAATTGTGCCTCGCTGGATCGATCAACAAGTTGTCGTTTTGCATACAACATTGTTGGCGAGCTTTATTTCCGTGGAAGAAACCTTTCGGGTCGCCCAGCGTATCAACTCGGTTGTTTACCAGCCTGTGGCGATTTATACTTCTATGGCCCTTATCTTTCTCTGTTCCGCAGGCTCCGCGATGTATTACGCGAATCTCCTTCGAAAGAAGTACCAGAGAGATTTTTCCGAACGGTAAACCTAATGTTCATTCTCAGTGATGTCGAAAAATCTTACAACAATACGCTCGCACTTCGTGAAGTTACCTGCCGAATCCCTCTGAACACAATGACTGCTGTGATGGGGCCAAGCGGTTCAGGTAAGAGCACGCTATTGCGACTCCTAAGCTTCTTGGAACGGCCTGATAAGGGGACAGTCACTCTCGACTTGCATGCGCGTCAATTTAGCTCCGTCAATGGTATCAAGCCGTGGCCGCAGGTGACATGCGTGTTCCAAAAGCAATTCTTGTGGCCGCATTTGACGTTGCGACGGAATATCGCACTTCCGCTCAACTCACTCAACGCTGGGCAAGTAAAGGCGAAGCTCGATGAACTGATAGTACTGTTCGAGATGCAGGAATTTATTGATCGTTACCCGAATGAAGTCTCAGGGGGGCAGGCACAGCGAGCCGCTCTGGCCCGTGCGTTCGCCCTCGCTCCGGCCGTTATTCTGCTTGACGAAGCCCATGCAGGCCTAGATCTTGAGCAGCAGGAAAGCTTAAATCAACATATGCTCAAATTGCGGGCATCTGGCGTTTGCCTGATCATTGTCACCCATTCGCTGAATTTTGCGCGGCGGTACGCGGATTTCCTGATCGTCCTAGAGGAAGGGCGAGTGACAGATTTCGGAGGACAAAACGTGCTTTCCGAGCCAAAATCGTCATACTTCAGGCGCGTGTTAACTAATTAGACATACACTCCATAAGCACGGTCAAGCAACAGCTTGCTTCAACGCGACACTTTAATTGGGGGCCATGTCAGTGAACGCAGGTAAATGGGAACGCCAAAAACCTACGCGCCGGGATGATGAGCTTCCAAGCTTTTCCCGTGACCTGCTCGGAGGAATCGAGGGAAATCGCGTCAGAACGAGTCTCAAAAAGCTCTACGGTAGTTCGGATCGAAGCCGCAACGGGTTTATTGAAGCGTTTGGCAGGCATCCGCCAGACTTAGGGCGCATCGACCGGGTATGCAAATTCTGGAAGCAGGATCGCGAATGTCGCGAGGCCATGCAGGTTCTTTCCGAGAACGGCCTTCTGTCTGAACGGGACCGATGCTCCAACTTCTTGATCACGTTGGAGCCGAGCGGTTTTTTTTATGTCACTGATCGACCCACCGGCCAGTGGAATGAAGTTTTCTCACTTCACCTTGAGCAGCGCGTTCTTTCGAGCCGACAGCTAGCGCGACCCGGCGATACTGTACTCGATTTAGGAACCGGCTGCGGCTTCATTTTATTGGAAGCTGCGCGCCGTGGGGCGAAGGGACTCGGAATTGACATTAGCCCCCGAGCTTTGGACTTCGCGGCTCTCAACGCCTCAATCAATGACATGGCGGACCGGGTTGAGTTTCGGCTGAACGACATGACGTCCGACGCAGCAAAATCGGAATGGGGAACGCCAGATGTAGTCATTTCAAATCCGCCCTTCGATCCCACGCTGCCGGGCGCATTGTTTCCTCTTCATTCAGACGCTGGTCCTCTTGGTGACAAAGTTCTGTCGTCGATTTTAGCCAACTTGGCGGCGTGGGCGCACAGGCCTAGGGCAATCCAACTGGTGCTTTATTCGTTGGCCGCTAGGACGCCCCGAGAGCCTGCCAATGTTAGCTCCGAAAGATACGATTTCAATCCGCGTGATCTCTATCTTTGGCCTATCCTTGAAAACTTTTCTGACACGGCCACTGCCACACTCCAGGCACATGAAATCGCGGCGCCAATGTCAATCACTGATTTTCTTGAACATCATCACGGCGGCAGCGACCCGCGGCAAAGAAAGGCTTGGCTCAATGACGTACAAGATAAGTTGGGCTGGCAGTCTCAAATCAGTTCGCTCGATGTCCGCCTGTTTGTAGCTGACTTATTTTTAAATCTTAGAAAAACTCGATCCGACCGCAGTAGCAGTTGGGCGTCTTGGACAACGGACCGAAGGGGTGAAGAAAGCTTCGTGTTTCCGATTGCTGCTGACCGGCACCTCACAAACAGCGAGATATTTTACAGGTACCTTCAATCCGTTCTCTCTACGCGTTTGGGAAAACAACCAATATCATGGCTGGATTTAAACGATCTACATGTCCAAAAAATAATATCAGATGTATTACGCGATCTTCTCGTTCCGGTGGGTGACTTTTGCGTTGTTTCATTGAATCAAGATCGCGTGAAACAAAAAGTTGCGCACGCATTGTGGTTTCATGACAACGTTCTCAAAAAAGCTGAGTTCGTGGTAACAGCGCGCGACAAACTGATTAGTCAACTTTCGAAAAAATGGAATTTGTTAGGCGCGACCATCTGCGACTTTTACTCTGACGCCCCGTTCGTTAGGACCCATATTAAGGCCGATACCGCCAGTGAAGTTGTCGAGGCATGTTTTTCCTCAGACATTGGAGCGCAACGGTTTGTTGTAATTTCTAGTTGGCCCGATGGATGCGCCACGCAAGCGCGTCAAGCCGTCCTAGCTAGTTTATTTCTGAATATACCAGTCTGATCGCAGCGTTTCAGTTGAATTTTCAAACCACGATTGTGAATTGACCTACAAAATTGAGCACCCCCGCTGAGCCAGCCGCTGAATGTCACGGCCGTTCGGGTAACTGCCCGCGCGTCTGAGGCGCAAAAACAGCGGTTTCATCCAGATAAATGTAGGCGCGTCCTCCCGGTGTATGACCGTGGCTCTATACGCGCAGCGTACCAAGCCCCGCAGATCCCGCAAGCGGGATGGCGGGTCTCGGCCTTCGGTGACGATCCCTCGCGCAGAATAGAATGACAGCCTTCGGCTGAGTTCTTTCGTTTGGAGTCGAGGCCTGCGGCCCCCAGGCCGTCAAGGCAACCCGCTTCGCGGGCGAAAAACGGCGGGCCGTGTAGTCGCCCAAGAAAGAAGGGCTCCGGCCCGCGCCACCCCGCTCGTTTTCCGACCTGTGACGGCCAACCCCCGCTCATCGCCGCGAGGCTAGTCGGTTGCATGTGCAACCCGTAGCCGAGGAAGGACAGGCAATGAGAACCGATGTTTATGAGAAGATCACCAATCAGATCGTTTCGGAATTGGAGAAAGGCGTCAGGCCTTGGCACCAGCCGTGGAAGGCCGAGCATGCCGCCGGACGCATCACGCGACCGTTGCGCGGGAACGGAATCCCCTATCAGGGCATAAACGTCCTGATGCTGTGGTCCGCAGCGATTGAGAAGGGCTACGCCGCCCCTATCTGGATGACCTTCAAGCAGGCCTTGGATTTGAAGGCGCATGTCCGCAAGGGCGAACAGGGCAGTCTAGTCGTGTACGCCGACAAGATCATCCGCACCGAGACGGACGCCAGCACGGGCGAGGACAGCGAACGCGCCATCCCCTTCATGAAGGGCTACACCGTCTTTAACGTCGAGCAGGTCGAAGGCTTGCCCGAGCATTATTACGGGAAGCCGGAGGTCCGCGCGGACCCGGTGCAGCGCATCGTCCATGCCGAAAGCTTCTTTGCGGCGACCGGCGCGACTGTCGTTCACGGCGGGAGCCGCGCTTGCTACGTCCCATCCACCGACAACATCCATATGCCCTGCATCGACTTTTTCCGGGACGCGGAGAGCTATTACGCGACACGCGCCCACGAGACCTGCCACTGGACCCGCCACAAGTCGCGGCTCGACCGGGAATTTGGCCGCAAGCGGTTCGGCGATGAAGGCTACGCGATGGAGGAGCTTGTCGCCGAGCTTGGCGCAGCCTTCCTTTCCGCCGACCTCGAATTGACCCCCGACGTTCGCGACGATCACGCCGCCTACATCGCGTCATGGATCAAGGTCTTGAAGAACGACAAGCGGGCGATCTTCACCGCCGCATCCCACGCGCAACGCGCGGCGGACTTCCTGCACGGCTTGCAGAATGCCGCCCCCGAGGTGGTCGCCGCGTGAGCGGCGACCGGCAAATGTGATAGCGTCTCATCACATGAGTAGTATGGTGCGCGCTCCTATGACAAACGGCAATCCTGAATTGCGATTGGAACTTCAGCGCCTCACTGTTCCGCCCGATGGCGCGAACATGAAGTGGCTCGATGTCCAAATTTCGGAGATGGAGGAACTGAACAAGCGGATTCCCCACAGCGTGCGGCTGCACACGCGGTTCACGGAGGCCATCTATGATCTCAACTGTTTCATGTTCGCTCTCGGCATCGCGTCGGAAGCCGTGAGCGAAATGCGCATCGGTCACGTCTTCCCCGGACAGAGGTTCGTTCAATTCCTCATGGCGCGTGGGCATCTCCGCGAAATGAAAACCGAAGGCCCCATCGCCATCTACTTTAGAGACGGATCACCGGAGCATGCTGGCAAACGTGACGCCGGGACGGTCATCTCGAAATGGGGGGCTGGCGGGACCCATATTTGGCAGCACGCCTTGTGGGATGTCCCGGCAGAATACGGGGACGAGGTTCGCTTCTTTACCGACTTCCCCGAAAGCGTCGATCTGTATCTGAAGTGGGCCGCCGCTCGGGGCATTTGAGATCAACATCGGCTCATAATGCCGGAGTTCATTCAAAATTCTGCCTCACCCAGAGCGGGTTCGCCTTACAAATTCGCGCTGGCAGCGATACCTTGCCCCCGCAAAACGGGAGTCCTTCGATGGCCAAGGAAGACATCCAGCTTTTCGTTAAAGCGCAGAAGGCAGACTACAACACAAAGTGCCTCCATGGCGCACTGGATTGCAAAGAGAAGCCCATTCGCGCCCACTCGATCCAGAATGCGCGGGTGCTCGATCTTATCCAAACCGAGGGGCATGTCACCATGCCCCAGTACAAGCTGATCAAGGGCGAACCGGTGATAAAGTTCGAGAAGGTCGGGCGCAACGACGCCTCGACCTTCACCGGCCTGTGCTCAAAGCACGACACCGAGCTTTTTAAGGCGATCGATACTGAGCCTCTGGACGTTGATAAGTGCGAGCATTTGCGACAGCTAGCTTACCGTTCCGTAATGAGGGAAATGCACACCGAGCTTGCGAACAGCGAGCGTCTCTGGGCAATGCACGAAGAACTCTGCAAAGAGCAGAAGGTTGACCCTAACGAGGTAGCAAGCGAGGCGTCGATCCATTCCCTTGCCTTCACCAAGAAGGCGCATAAAGTTTTTCGCTACCGCAGCAAGCATTTCGACCAGCCCGCCGAAGACGGCAAGACGCCTGACCTCCGGCACCTCATCATCGAGATGGACAATCAAAAGCCTGTTCTGGCGGCCTCGTCGCTTTTCTCAATCGGCTTTACCGAGGAAGGAGATATCATTGGGCCGACGCTGAACATTGTTCCGCTGAATGCGACGAAGACGGTCGGGATTATCTCTTATCCGACCGAGCAGGAGGCCGCCGTGAAGGCCTCGTTGGCTCGGGTATTCGATGCGGGTGAACAGACCCTCAAATACGAGCTGGCGAAGCTCGTCATTCAGCGGGTCGAGAACTTCACCCTCTCCCCCGCCCATTACGATACGTGGTCCGAGGACAAGAAGGCCCGGGTTCTTCGGGAGTTTGAGGCCTCACTCAAGGAGCCGAACGACATTCCTGATCACGCTGATCTGAATCTCTTTCTTTAGGGCAGCCCGGCCCATCGAGGGTCGCCGGTTGGTGCATACAGTCGTGTTCGTCCCGCCACCGTCGCAAGGTCGCGGTAACGCAGCCGTCCCGCGAGCCGCCGTGCCTTTGCCGCCCGCCAGTCTCCTTCTACCGAGGAGCTTCGGCGGGGTTGCCTGTCGCCAGTATCCGGGGGATGGAATTACCGTGTTGGTGTTGCGAAATTTGGGGATTAATTGCCGGTAAGCTATTTGAGATTTTTCAGCCGGTACGGTTTTTTGCATTCATTTGTGTGTTGGCTTTAGCGGTGATGAAATTACGTTCGTGGTAGGTTATTACTGGTTTTAGGTTGTTTGGCGGCCCGGCAAGCCATGTGATGTTACACGGAAATGCCTTCGGCATCCGTTCCCACATCACGCTTGGCAAGGGGGCTAGCCCCCGTTGCATCCCCGTAGGACGCGATCCTATCGGATGTACGCCTGCATTCATGGAGGCACGCGACTCGATGAGCGAAGCGCCCAATCCTCGTAGCAGACATGCGGCTCCGGTGCGAGGCCGCCGCCGCGTCGCCGACGCGAAGAACAGCTTTATCTCGGTGCGCTGCACCGCCGCGGAGCGGGTCAAGATCGACGAGGCGGCGCGGCGGGGCGGGCTAAGTGTGGGTGCATACTTGCGTACTCTGGCGCTCGGCAACGCCGGACCGCGCGCGGTTCGGCGTCCGCCGATCGAGCGGCGGGAACTGGCGCGCCTCCTGGGGCACATCGGCAAGATCGGCTCAAACATCAACCAGCTTGCTCGCGCCTTTAACCGAAGCGGCAACGCCCCCGGTGCTGCCACGCTGGCCTACATTCGTGACGACATCGTCCGGATGCGCGACGCCCTCATGACGGCGCTTGGCCGTGATCATTAAGGGCACCTCCTGCGCCGGGGCGAGCCGCCTGTCGGCCCATCTGACCCGTACCGACACCAACGAGCGCGCCGAAGTGAAAGACATACGCGGCACAGCCGCCGACGATCTTCTCGGGGCGCTCAAAGAGATGGAAACCGTCGCTTGTGGCACGCGGACGACCAAGCCGTTTTATCACGGGTCGATCAATACCCGAGCCGACGAGCGGTTGACTGACGAACAGCGAGTACAGTCAATCGACTGGCTTGAAACGGCGCTGGGGCTGACGGGGCAGCCGCGCGTGGTCGTCATCCATGAAAAGGAAGGCCGCGAGCACTGCCACATCGTCTGGTCGCGGATCGACCTCGACCGCATGGCCGCGATCAGCGACAGCCACAATTACCGGAAACACGAAGAAGTGGCGCGCGCCCTTGAGCGCGAATTTGGGCACGAGCGGGTTCAGGGCGCGCATGTGGAGCGCGAGGGCAAGCAACGACCCGAGCGCACCCCAAGCCATTCCGAAATGCTCCAGGCCGAACGCACAGGGTTGAGCACGGCGGAAGCCAAAACATTTATGACGGAGACTTGGCGGGCGTCGAAGAGCGGCAAGGAGTTTAAGGCCGCGCTTGAGAAGAAAGGTTGGGTACTGGCACGGGGCGACCGCCGCGATTTTGTTGCGATCGATCAGAAAGGAGGCGTCCACAGTATCGCCCGCCGTATCGCCGGGGTGAAAGTGGCCGACGTCCGGAAGCGCTTTGCCGATCTCGATCCGAAGCATCTCCCGAGCGTCGCTCAAGCCAAGCAGTTTCAGCGTGGCCGCACAGATGGACCGGAACGTCAGCCGCACAAGGCCGAGCGGAAATCACCACCGCGAGTGACTCAGCAGGCGCGAGGACCAGTCCCGGCGCGCGGCGTCCGCCTGAAACCGTCTCCGGCGAAAATTGGAGGTAGTCTCTTTAAAGCGCTCCTGGGCGAGACGCCGACGCCGGAGGCGAAGAAGTCGGAGCCCGCACCGCATGAGCAGCAACAAGATGCAGTATCGCAACGCCGGCAGGAGCTGATGCGGCAATTGTCACGGGAAGTCCCAAGCGAGACAGAACGCGACGCGAAGATCGAACACGATCGAGGACGAGAGCGCGACCGGGGGTAGCAGGCCCGGCGCCGGGGCAGCGCCGGAGCCGGAGCCAAGACCGCCCCAGCCAAGTCAGGGCAAGACGAAACCAGCCGATAGCTTCCGGCCTGTCGGTCGCGGCCTGACGAAGAGAAGAGCCGGACAGCGGCAAATAGAAACGACGAAGAGGAGCAACAGTAACGTCCGCGTCTGGTGGCAAATCCTGCGGCCGGTCATAACAGGTCTGCCAAGATCAAAATCCCTGCCCGGTGGTATCTCACCCCGAGCAAGCGGCGCCTTGATCTCCAAACCGCAAGAGGCGAGCGCGGCGGATGGCTCTTCATCTCCTTCGCCAAAAACAGAGGCCAGCCGGCAAAACGCGGAGCGGTCCGCTAGCGCGCACGATGACAATTCAGGTGCCGCGGGTGGTGACTCCAGCGAGACAGCAGCGCTACCCGACGCGTCGGGCGCGTTTCAAGGAGAGATGGCGGCTTTGCTCTCCTTCTATGCGGCGAGGATCGGAGCGGCGCGGCGTAGCTTGTTGGCCGGTGACATTGCCGCCGTCGTGCAGGCCTTGATGAACGAGCAGACCGTTGCCGTGCGCTCGCTCATGGAAAGATGGCAGGCGGCTACGCAAAGGCAGCGCGAGGAAACGCCTCAGAGGCCGACGGGAAGTATGCGATGCAAGGACGATCCGCCGCCGCGATGACGTTATTTCAATCTTCGACTTCAACTGTTCGGGAGCACGCGAACGGGTCGCTGTGACGCACAAGGTATCGTCGAAACGGTTTTTCTCTGCGTTGTCTTAACCAGTTATCCGATTGAAATTATTGCCTGCAACGCGTCATCGGCCGTGAAAATAAAAAGCCACTTCACTTGCGGCGGCTAAATATGGGACAATGGCAGCTGTGGTTGCTCGGGTTACAACCTCCCTCTTTTTCGCACTGTTATTTATTGATTGTCATGAATGATACGAACCCGCCGCAAGAGCGGGAAGCTACCGATCCCAAAGAAGCCCGAAAGCGGCAGTTAATGGCTTCGCTTTTGCGGGAGGTTCCTGACGACTCCACCGCCGACGAGCCGAGTGATAGCGGTCGCCTGCGGCTCACCGAGAACGAGCTAGAATGTCGAGCGGCTGCATATCGCCAATATCGCGCGATGAGGCGTCCGTTGCTGCCGAGAAGGTTCGATGAGGGCCGCGGCGGTCGTAAGCTTTCGCGGTAATGTATGCTCAGAACATCAGGATATTCGATTATGATTGTTTCGTCTGCGCGCATCGATTCATATCAACCGTCATAATATGGATTTTTCGCTGCTCTCTTGGCGCATTGATCGATCTTCCAGTAAGGCGGTGCAAAGAAGCGCGTGCTGTTCGCCATGCCCGCCAGCCAGAAGAGGCCCGTGCCTTCAGCGAAGCCCATCAGTTCATGCGGTAGATAGAGCGCGCGGCTGATTTGATTCCAGCTTGTGCCCTCGCTTTTCTGCCCCGTTGCGGATGACAGGTTCTCGCTCGTATTCGCCGCGATGCGCGTCGTTTGTCCGCCGCGGCGCGACATCCAGTCCGCAGTTGTAAGATCATTCGGGGCGAAACCCTGCACGACGCCGGCATTGGCGAGGAAGGACTCCCAGCGTTCTTTATAAAGCGCCTTGAGTTGCGCAAGGTCTTGGCAGATTCCGGCAATCTGCACATTGTAGCCGCGCACGAGGCCGAACGCATCTTCGAGCGGGCCGAGATGGCCGAGCGCTGGCATCTCGTCAATGAGAAACAATGTGCGTAATCCGCCGGGGCTATAGAGGGCGCGCAGCGCCGAAACGATAACGAGCCGGAGCCAAGTGCTATGCGTTCGCATCCGTTCGGCGGGCAAGATGACATAAACCGTCGTCGGCCTGTCCTTGAGCTTGCGAAAATCAACGCCCGGCTTTTTCAGATCATCGCGCATTGGCTTCGACAACAGCCAGCGCGTTTGGGTATCGCCGGTTGACCGTATGCTTGATAGTTCACTGGTTTCCTTGGTGGCAAAGCGCGCGGCAAGGCTGGTGATTTCATAACCGCCTTCGCCAACCATTTGTATCGCTATGTGGCGCAGACCTCCGGTAGTTATGCGCTCGCCCGGTTCAGCGTCGTCGCCGGTGTAAGGTTTCGTTTGATCGGGCTCAGTCAGCATTTCCCGTACATTTTCGAGATTGGCGTTGTCGCCGTTTTGCGTTTTCTCCCACATGATAAGAGCGACGACCAGACCGAGCGCGGATTCCGTCCAATGCGGGTCTTTGCTTTCGATCTTGATGAGCGCTTCGCCGAGAGCCGCGGCATCGTCGTAAAAGTTGGGTGACTTCGGATCGAGGGACGCGAGCGGGTTAAATCCGGCCGAGCCGAGGCCAAGCACATTAAAAGGATTGAGCAAGACAACATCGCCGATCGTGCGGCGATAGTCGGCCGTGACCGCGGCAAGTTCGCCCTTCGGGTCGATGACGATAATCGAGCGATCCCTGATCGTGAGCAGATTGGGAATGAGAAAGCGCGTCCCTTTGCCTGTGCCATTCGGGCCGAACAGCAGCAAATGGCGCTCGCCGTGATACGGGATCTTGCCGCCGATCCGTTGCGTGTCCTGATCGAAGTGACGGCCGAGGTAAATTCCACCGTCGATACCATCGCTCACTGTGGTCATGGCACTTCCTCAGTCCGGAAATGTCTGGTCGTGGAGCGGGCCAGATTTTGTGCCTCCCCGTGCCGCAGCCTGTGCCTCCGATTCCGAAGCTGGCTTTGCATCACCATATACGTCGGTGTTTCGCGCAGGCGAATTGCTCTGGACTCCGAGGCCAACCGCTAGAAAGGCGAAGCAGACGCCGAGCCAGGCCGCCATTTCCCAAGGGCTCCGAAACCACCCGAAATGCAGGGCGGCATAGGCGCCTGCCAATGCGAGGCCTGCCAACACCGACACGAGGCCGAGGCCGATCTTGTCGATCCCTCTTATCGCTCCGAATAGGCCTCGACGCGCCATGACGGCCATTCCTCAAGCCACCCGCGAGGGCCGATTAAAGCATCATTCTGCGCACATCTCGCGATAATTTTTGCCCTATCACTTGAGCGCGTTATCGATCCCGGTTACGAATCCGGGGTCAATGCAGCACGCAGGAGGCCGGAACATGGCAACCGCGGAAGCCGAGGACAAACCCGCACCGTCTCCCCTCGACGCCGAGCGGGCTAGGTTGCGCAAGGACGGCTATACCGACGCAGAGATCAGCCAGATTCTCATCGCGAGAGCGTCTGGCGGCTCGCCGCAGTCGATTGGCGCGGGCGGCCAAGGAGTTTTGTCAAACGTTCTCAGTTCATTGATGGCCGTCTGGACGCATGCGCGGGCAGCGCTGCCTTCGGTCAGGAAGGACGTGGAAACTATCTTCGATGGAGCCGCCCCGACCCCGGCCCGTGCCGGAGCCTCGGCTTCATTGGCCGTCAAGGCGGTCGTTATCGCCATACTTGGCTATGCCGCTTGGCAGGAGTGGAATCAGCACATCATTAGCGCCACCGAGAAAGTAGCGGCAGACGCGCAACGAGCGAAAGTCGAAGCGGGCGCGATAGCGCAGCGCCCTTGCGTCGTTCAGGGGCCGAGCGGTTGCCTGGAGTTTGGTCTCAATGCTGCGGAAGCGGAAGCGGCGGCGAAAACTTCGATTTTTAATGGTCTACGACCGGCAGTTCCGGCCATGCCCTTAACCGCGCCCGAAGGGGACGATCAGGCAAAACGTGACATGGCAAGAGTCGACCGCATACAGGCATTGAGGTCGGAAAAGGAAACGCACGGCCTAACCGACGAACAAACCAGAGAGTTGAGTAAATTGGTCAATGAGCAGGCCAAGGCACGCGGCTGGGGCAGCAAATAGAGAGAACGGCTATCAAAAGAGGGAAACGATCTTCGTGCGGGTCAATACTGAGATGCAAACCCGAGCCAGCTTTAGGAGAGCTTAGGATAGCTCAAACTCAGTAGCCGTGTGCCAGATGCAAGGCACGGGATGACGACCGAGCGCGGACCGGTTGAATTTTCCACCGCTAGCTTCTCGCCGGATCACCGAAATAACCTCGGCTGCTTCTGGTCAATGCCTCGCACCCTCACACTCGGGGCGCAAAAGAGTTGAGCGTTTTCGAGTGCGCTAAAAGGCGCGTTTTCCTGGTTCGCTTTTCATGCAAATTCCTTTTTCACGAAGGTGTTCTGAGAATTCGCCGCTGTATGCCAGATACAGGCCCGTATCTCGCCTGATTACTGTTTCCAGACGCACGGTGGTGAAGCGAGCGCCGAACTCGATTGTCGATTGATTGATCCTGAACCACTGGGTTTGGTCGCTCTTGTTTGCGTAGTAGGCTCTCACATCGTCTTCGGTAGTCACGGCGGCTCCGTCGGTACTGACATCGATATGAAGTTTGTAGTGACGCTTGCCGTTCGTTAGTTCGGCTTTGCAATCAAGCGACAGCTCTTCCGTTGCTGCTGCGGAACAAGAGGCAAGGAGGGCGATGGCGGCAAACGTAGAAAAAAGCTTTCGCATTGGTGCTTCCGTTTGATGTGAAAAGAGCGATCACGACCGGTGATCGAACTCCGGCGTGATCGCTCAGCCATTCCGCCCACAGATAGCCCTCGTCATGACAAAGCTTGCCGCAGGCGTCGGGCTATTTCTTCGCTAAGCCGCTATCAAAGCCTTGCTCGACTTGGACAACGGGCGAAGAAATCAACGAATTCGATTAGCCTTCTGTGGCGCACATCTTCTTGAAGCCGAACTTGCTACCTGTCTGGAAGCATCCCGAACTCATGCAGCCGGCATACCTGCCCGGGCAGTTGTCACCACCTCCCGAGCTCACGCACGTATCTCTCCACTGTGCGCAGAAGGAAGCTTTGGCGGCGGGACTGCCTTTGGGCTTGGCGACAGCGGGCGTAACAAGAAACGCGACAGCCGCAATTGAAACGAATATCCTGAGCATTGGTATATTTCTCCTTTGATGAATGAAGAAGGCGATGACCCGCGCTTGCCTTCAGTTGTGAGCAGCAACGCGTTTTTTCTTCCGGGTCCTCTTTTTGCGTCGAACAGTTTCGGTCGCTGCAATCTTTTCGATGAGACCGACCAGCGCTCTGCGGAGATCTCGGCTCGGTAGCTGATTGAAGGCCTTCGCCACACGCAGCGTGTCGTGGCTCTGCAAGAGACCGAATAGGGTGGTTTCGGCGAGTCTGGTCTCGTCCGTTTGCGCGGGTCCGTCGGAGCCATAAAAGAACGTTATCGGCACCTGGAAGATGTCGCTGATCTGCCCGAGTCTGCCCGAGCTGACTCCATTCGAGCCTTTTTCGTATTTCTGGATTTGCTGGAAGGTGACGCCGAGTTTGTCCCCGAGCTGGGTCTGCGAAAGGCCGCATTCGAGGCGGCGCGCCCGGATACGGCGACCCACCTTCACGTTCCAGGGGTCCAACCTCTTGGCAGGTTCTAGCTGTCCGGACATCGTGTTTTAGCTCCGATTCCGGGAAGGTTAGACCCCGGTGGTTGAAGCGCTAATACGATGAACTCACAAGATGTTCGGAAGGATTTGCTATCAACAGAATTGCTTATTCTGTCAACTGTCAATAATTGCAGGGTTTAATCTTGAGAATACGCACGACCTACAGTAGAGTGCGCTCAGACCGATGGCTCGCCGAACCCCACAATTCGGGGCGTTCAGGAGGATTCAACAGAATAAGCAAAATGGTCGTGTCCGGGCGTCGGCATCCGGCCGGCGAGAGGGCCGCCGATGCTCGCGCATGGGAGACCGCCCGGCAGTCTCTATACGAGCGCCGGGCAACGAAAATATCTGACTCCCGCCGAGCGCGTCCGGTTTCTCGAAACGACCTACGCTTGTCCGCGCGCCGATCTCCGATCGCTATGCCTGACGCTGGCCTATACCGGCTGCCGGATATCAGAGGCGCTTGAACTAACAGCCGGTTCGATCGAGCGCGACGCCGGATTTATTGCGATCCGATCCTTGAAGAAACGCGCGGGCGCTGTTGTGTTCCGCGAGGTGCCAGCGCCAGCCGAACTGTTCAGCGTGCTGCGACAGGTCCACGGCCTTGAGGATCTAAGCGCGCAACTCTGGCTGCTCTCGCGTTGCCGCGCCTGGCAGCTCATCAAAGGGATCATGCGTGAGGCAGCGATCCCTGTGGGACCGCATGCCACGCCCAGAGGCTTACGGCACAGTTTTGGACTTCACGCGATCCGTTCAGGCGTTCCCCTCAATTTGGTGCAGCGCTGGCTTGGTCATGCCAGTATGAATACGACCGCAATCTATTTGCAGGCCATCGGCGACGAGGAGCGCGAGATCGCCGCGCGAATGTGGGGAAGCTCCGCGTAATGAATGGAGCGCTCTTTTACGCGGGCTCTTACGAGGCTCTGATTACATACCGATGTAATTTTGATGCATCCGTGTCGTGGCCCCACCAATACGGAAATCTGGCGTCTCCAACGAATTCAGAACGTTTGAATTTGGCTGCTTTCTCTTTGTGCGACGGCGTGCGCTTTCTCGTAGCCGTCGGCCACGCCGACGGGACCTCTAATCGTAGGCTGAGAGTCATTTTGGACCGGCCACGGCCAAATCTCCTCGTATATGGCGACGAGCATCGATACCTCCTCGCAAATCGGGTGCGCTTTGCCTAAAGCTATCTATAAGTCGTTGGATTTGCCTGCCCGAATTATGACGTAAGTATTTGAATTATAAATATATTATACCGTAGCGCCGGACTTCCTTATGTTGGCGAACGATGACTTTTTTAATGTAGTCGTTCGCTAACATTTCTGATTGTCATCGAACGCTGACATATGGTAATGTTAGCGAGCGACGACATCTTGGAGTGAACGATGCTCATACGCACACCCACTGATCTTGGAGCCGTCATTCGAGACAGGCGCAAAAGGCTCAAGCTTGATCAGTCAAGCTTTGCCAAGCGTATTGGCGTCAGCCGTCAATGGGTCATCGAGGTCGAGCACGGTCACGCGCGCGCCGAACTTGGGCTTGTGCTCCGCGCCCTTGACGCTCTGGGTATCCGCCTGGACGCAAGCAGCGAGCAACCCAATAACCGCGCTTCAGAAAAATCTGCCGTCGATATCAATTCAATCGTGGCCAAAGCCAAGAAGAGCAGGGCATGACAAACGAACTCGTTGCACTGTTGGATGGCAAGGAAGTTGGCCGCGTGCATAACGATGCTCGTGGCCGGCTCACATTTGTCTATGACAGCGATTGGCGTGAAGCGCGGGGCGCATATCCTATATCACTCTCCATGCCACTCGCGGCCGAGGAACACGGCCCTTCCGCCGTTCAGTCTTTTCTGTGGGGCCTTCTGCCGGATAACGAGCGCGTACTCGATCGTTGGGCCAAAAAGTTTCAGGTCTCGGCCCGCAACGTATTTGCCCTCATTTCCCATGTCGGCGAGGATTGCGCCGGCGCAATTCAGTTCGTCACGCGTGATCGTTTGGAGATCCTGCGAAGCGGCGCAGACGACAAGGTTGAATGGCTTGACGAGGCGGCCATCGCGAAACGTTTGCAAGCCTTGAGAGACGATCATGCTGCTTGGCGTTTGCCGCGCGATACTGGGCAATTCAGCCTCGCTGGCGCCCAACCGAAAACCGCGTTGCTTCTACAGAAGGACCGGTGGGGCGTTCCCTCCGGACGAATCCCGACAACGCATATTCTGAAGCCGCCGACCGGCCATTTCGACGGCCATGCCGAGAACGAGCACATCTGCCTTAGACTTGCACACAAGCTCGGCCTTCCTGTCGCTGAAACCAAAGTCATGCGGTTCGAAAAGGAAATTGCCATCGTCATCGAACGCTATGACCGGCAGTTTAGCGGAAACCAGATTGTTCGCGTCCATCAGGAGGACATCTGTCAGGCACGCGGTATTCTGCCAACCAAGAAATATCAAAGCGAGGGTGGACCCACCTCTGCGGACGTTATTGAACTTTTACGCACCTACTCCACAGATAGCGCGGATGACATCGATACATTCGTCGATGCCCTCGGCTTTAATTGGCTCATCGCAGGCACCGATGCGCACGCTAAGAACTACTCGCTGCTGCTGGCCAGCGGACCCACCGTGCGGCTTGCGCCGCTCTACGACATCGCCAGCATTCTCCCCTACGACGATGTCGATTTGCAGAAAATGAAGCTCGCGATGAAAATCGGCGGCGAATACAAGGTCAGCCAGATCGGTTTGCGCGAATGGCAGAAATTTGCCCGAGAGGCGCGCTTCGACGCTGACAAAGTAATTGTCGGAATGATCTCCCTAGCCGAGCAGCTTCCCGACAACGTAACCGCCGTGTGCGCTACCGCGCAGGCGGAAGGACTGGATAACGCCATTATCAAGCGCATGGCTGCCCAGTTGATTGCGCGCGCAAAAGACTGTCAACGCATCCTGAAAGGGGCCTAGCTCCCATCATGTTGGTTCCTCTCTTACGCAACACACCAGCATCTCGTGCGAAGCGCGAGCACGAGGTTGCTTGAGGCGCTTCTGGCGGGAAGTAGCGGCTCATAGCGCCGTCAGGCCCGATGGCACTTCTTGTATTTCTTACCGCTTCCACACCAGCAGGGATCGTTAGCACCGGGCATGCGTGCGCCAGCGATCTCGCGTTCCCTTTCAAGCGCTTCTGAGACTACCGAATATTTTCGCGCGTTCATCCGCGAGGCCTCGTCTTGAAGTTTGTCGTATTCCCGCGTTCCTTTTGCGGGGACATTGATGGGGACGGCAACGACGCGTGAATATGTCCCGCTTGGTGTCACGTATGCGAGCACCGTGAGCGTATGCGAGTGGCCCGCCATTATCGCGCCCGCGCGCGCTTTCGCGCAGAGCATGTCCAGGTCCGGCACATATCCTGTGCGTTGCAGCCACACGAAGAGCGGCGGATCGTCCCCGATTTGAAAATAGCGGCTTACCTGTTGCGACAGGCTAATGCGCACCTGCGCTAGCATGCTTGAGAAACTGTTGCGCGAGTCAGCGCCGAAATTCCGTATGTGGCTTGCGACCGACAGCCATCCTTTTTCCTTCGTTGCGCCGAGTGCATCGAGAAGCCGCTTTCCCTCCTCGGGATAGTCCTGCATGGGCGGCGGCTTCTCCGCAAACTCACCGTCCGCAAAATAATTATCGATCGGTTCGCTCTGGCCGTCCCACAAGATCAGTTCGGTGTTTTCGTTGAGTTGCGCACGCAAGGTCCAATCAAATCGGTTCTTGGTAAGGTAAGCCCCGAGATGATCCATTTCGTCAAACAGGATCGCCTCTGGAATTCCGGCAACAGCTTGCCGCACTTCCAGATAGTGCAGTAGTTCGCCCGCAGTCGGCAGGAAGCGCCGCAAAACAAACAGGTCGTCGATGGAAAGCGAGACGAACGGGTGGCGTCCGAGGATCGGCCCAGCGTCAGGAAATAGCTTGGCGAGCGAAGCGTAGGGAGAAAACGACTCAACCGTCAAACCGATGGGAAGCACGAGACGAAAATCGGCAAGGCGAATACGGTCAACTTCCACGTACCGGCCTGCTTTACGTTTAAAGATCGGAACTTCGTCGGCAGACGCGAGATATTGCAAAAAGCGGCGGCATTGCTCGTACGCCTTCACAATAAGGTCGTGAATCGAACGGCTGTGGCGATCAAAGTCCGTTGCGGGTGACGCAACGGTCGCGGCAGCGCCGGATTTGGCCTCGACCAGCAACAGCGCATCATCGATCCGGACAAGCAGATCATTTTCCACCCAATGGCGCGTGTCAGGGTGCTGGTACCAAATCTCCCGATGTATCGTTGCGCCGTCGAGTTGCTTTGCCAGCACACTCTGAAACGCCGTCTCACCCATATCCTTCTGTCGCGCTTCGAATTCCTTTTGGTAGTCAGGCTTTCGTTGCAGAAGATTCCAGAGCAGGGCGCGGTAGCCGGAATCGCGGAAGAACGCATGGTCGGCCGCGAAAAATTCGCCGTCGAGCTTGACGAGCGGCCTTACACGCGCCGGCAGCGTACGGAGCGGGGTGCCCGACAATGAGCCTGCTGCGAAAAAGTCGTGATGGCTGCCGCGTTCGAACGCCAGGTCTTCGAGCAACGCCCCCGGCAAGTCGGTATGCTTGCTGAGATTGCAGTTACCACCCCGAAACATATCCATATAAACGTCTTTTGCCGCCTCCAACTTCCCGGGCTGGTCGCGCTGCCATTGCTCAAGCACTTGCTGCTGCGTCAGGCCTTGTTCCTCCTCGGCTTTGGCGGCGGCGTCCATCAGGGCGCCCATTCGGTCGACCGCATCGGCGTGCCCCCCCGCCAACGAGCGCACTGCGGCTTGAATTCCGGCAGCGACTTCACTTGCTCCGATGCCGTAGGCTTCCTGCAAGATTTGATCATGTGGCTCAAGAACAAATCTGTAAAATTCTTCTTCTAGCGCCCCATAACGGTTTCCGCGCATGAATGCCCAGTTCGAGAGCACGGATTGCAGCAGCAAGCCTGTTCGCTCGCCGAACATGCCGTTCTCCGCGCCTATGGCTCTAAAGAGGCAGAAGTTCATTGTCTTGGTCCGAAGCTCTTCAGCGGTCTTGAAAATCTCTGCGACCGTTTCTTCCTTGAACGCACCTTCACCGCCCGGTGGAAAACTCGCCAAGACCGCGTGCACATACTCCAGCACGAATTGCACAGTGTTTAGCTCGGATCGATGCTGGGCATGCCCGTCGCCATCGGCCAGCATTCCGGCCACCACCGTGGTGCTCCAGATGTAACCAAGCAATTCGTGGGGCGGTAGCTGGAAAATCAAATCCTTGAGATGGCTCGATAGTCGTTCCATCTCAATTCGGCTTCGTTCTTCGCTTTGCCTGCGCTTCTCTTCGCTCATGCCGGGGACTGTCATGCATCACTCCTGGCGCGCGAACTCCGCGACGGGTTTATCACTAAGCCGCGGCCTGCCTGACATTCTTGAAGATTTCACTTGTCTGTAATGCCGCGCTTCGGCGATCCCCCATGTCGACCAACCGGTCGAGGATACGCAACATGCTTTGCGCCAGTTGCGGCGATAGCGGTTGGGATCGCTCAGCAAACGCATGAATGAGCGCGGCGATCCGACTCGGAATGGTGGTGCCGTACCAGCCAATCGGCACACCGGATTGCTTGGTCAGCACTTCACCGATCTGATCCACAAACGTATCTGGCGGATAGTGCTCCACGGCGCTTTCGCAAAGCGTTAGGAACGAGCCGATCACGTGCGGAACATCACCTACGGCGCGTACAAAAGGATCGATTATAGGGAGTACCACCGCAACATCGCGCCAGTCGCCGTTTGCAAACCGCGCGGATTGACCTGCCTGTACGCCTGTAGCGAAGAGAAACACCCTCACAATTTCAGGAAGGTCATAACCATAGATATCACCATCGTTGTAGTGAGCCCTTTCCCACGCACGATCCCTCAACACGCGATCAACACACGCTTTCATATGTTGAATGGCACCCGGAACGATTCGCGGCGGGTCAATAATTCCACCTGCCACAAGAATGTCAGCGAACGGATTGATAAGTGATGCCGCAGCCTCATCGTTCAGAGCGAAGATCGGAGCGAGTATCTTGTTTTGAACTTCCGCTTCATCCAACTCCAGCGCCGCCTTTGCAAGAAGATGGCTGAAACGGAGTCGCCACTCACCGAGCTCGGTTGCCCGGTGATTGCGTTGGTCTCTCGCATCTTTCCACGCGGGTTCCAGCTTATCGAGAGTCCACTTCAAGAGCCTGTAGATGAAATCCAACAACATCGGCGCGTGCTGTGCATCACGCAAAGCCGTTGTGATTGGAATGTGCCCAAGCACCTTCGGCATGAAATCCCAGCGTACAAATTCGTCCGGTTCACGCCAGACAAGCTCACGCTCATTTTGCTCCTCATCCTCATTCTCATCCTCGAAGTCATCCCCATAACGTCGGCGGCGGCCCTGAACCCATGCTGGTGGTACGTCGGGCAACGCTGTCGGGGCGGCATTCGCACCAAATTCTTCAATCGCCAAACGGACATCTTCCGCAATTCTATCCGCCTCCGTCGCATGATCGTGGCCAAAGGCCGAGCGGCGTGCGGAATGCACCCCGATCGAAATCCGAGTACCCAGCCTCAGGGCGATCCACGCAAAGGCCGCATCCCTTCCCCAAAGGGACAGCGCAATTGCGATCGCACTCTCGGAGACTTCTTCAAGGACGTGGCCCGCCAGGCGCAAAAGCATTTCTTTTGCGGCCTTGGTTTCCTTGTCTCGAAGGATCAAGCCTTCCAAGCCTCGTGCCGCAAAAAGACAGGGATGATACAAGTGCTTGGAGCCGGCAAAGAAACCTTGCTCGATAAACTCGGGCGTGGCGGCGGCACGGAACGTTACGTCCATGCACCAGCTTAGCGTGTCCCGACCTATATCACCGCCATGCATATTAACCACTGCGGCGACCCCCGCTACGGCATTCCGGTCCCAGAGCGCGTCAATTATTTCCCCATGCGGCTCCACGAACAGATCAGGACGGTCGATGGACCGCGCCCGCTCAACTGCGGCCTCAACCGTCATAGCCGACGCAATGGCGTTGCCTTCGAATGATTTGTGCGCCCAATTTAGAAGCTCAAGGCGGCTATTTAAGCGAACGCTGTTCTCCGTCGCCGCGACGACATCGGGTGCCGTCGCGTTTGGATTCTCTAGCTGGATATAGGTCCCTGAACCGTCCGGTGCGGGCGTCGCCCGGTAGTTTTCCAGCTTTCCCAATTCCGACCAGATTTCTGCCGTTCTCCGCTTCTTTGCAACGTACTGAACGGCCGCTTTCTCTTCTTCAACGTCGAAGGCAAGGTTGTCTGGAAAAGCCATAATAGCGGCCTGCGCTTTCGTACGCAGTTCATCGTCTCCGCTAATTACGAACAAACTCGCTAGCCAGCGGATTTCCATCCTGCGCGCAGGACGCGCGTTTGAATTGCGTACTGCTAAAGCATGCTCACGATCCATCGGCTTCGTGAAGCCGATCAGGTTACTGGCTACGCCTTCGCTACCGGACTCCTGTACCGAGCGCGCAATGTCCCATTCCCAAATCTTTTGTGATGTTGCTAATGGCAACGTTGTTGCCGTAACGGCATTGCGGCTGAGGGCGAGAGCCGTCGCGATGCTTAGAACCGCAGACAAATCGTGACCTTCAAGGACATCACGTATTACCTCATCTATAGCCCGCCCCTGGTCGACCTCGTTGAAAGCCCAATCTTCCAGTGCCATGAGACCGCAGATGACCGGATGCGGTGCCCAATGTCCGCGCGGCCACATATAGACTCGCCCGTCCCCCCAAAATTTCTGCGTGCCCCAAGGAAACTCAAATTCAAGCGGAATCGGTGTCGCACGCCGCTCGCGGTCAAGACTGTGCAACTGCCGCCAAGCCATAACGGCGTGGTTGGTGATCTCGGCCACGAGCGCCCGCGCCTCATCCGGTTTCGTCCGAAAGAGCGATGCGAAAGGCTCCCGCAAAGGTGATGCCGGATAGAAGAGGCCATAGTCGTCGTGTATCGCGAGGCGTCTCCAATCGTGATAGGAGATACCGTGCGAGAACATGCCGCGACGGTCTTCGCTTGCTTGCTCACTCGCCGGTAAGTCCTCCATGATCTCGAGCTTGGCTATCTCCGCAAGTTCTACCGAATGGTTCGCTACGAGGGTTGGCGCGAACACAGCGATCTCACGGAAGGCATGCTTGCGTAAGCGCTTCCAGTCGCGAACCTTTATGAGGTAAGACCGGACTCTTTCTTGTTCGACGCGGGCGGCGCGGAGCACCAAAGTTCGCAAGCGTTGCTCAAGCTCCTTAATGCCACCACGCTCAAGCTCCGACCATCGTCCAGGATTATATGAAAACTCTTCCGGATGCTCCCGCGCTTCAATATCTTCTAACCACCCCAGCGCTGTCGAAAAAATCTCCTCCGACACCGCATTCGAAATATCAGCGAACATATTCTGCCAGACTTCAAACGCTGCCAGAAGATCAGGAATGGTTCGGGTCGGGAACTTACCTAGCCCGGAAATAGCCCATATGCAAAATCGACCCCAGCTTGCCGGCTCCGAAGGCCAAGCCAGAGCCTCCGCAAGCCGAACGATTTCTCGCCGCGCAAGGCTAGCCCCGCCAAAGGTCCGGTTTAGTACAAACGGATTGGCCCGCGTTTTTTCGGCTTGAAACCAGACCGCCAGTTTGGACAGCCGTTGATCTTTGTTGCGAAGCACGGCCTCAGTGAAATGGGCGCTATTATCCCAAAACGTCGGCGCTCCGAAGGGAGCGATCAACCACGCCCGCGTCCATTGCGGCCTCATGCCAGATGTCTCGAGTGTAGCAAGGTTCTGTTCCCACTCGCCCGCTTGGGTGAGCTTGGCCTGCGAGAATAGTTCGACAACGCGCCCTAAGACTGGCGGCTCACCTACGGATCGGATTTCATCGACCCATGCATCATCCTGGTCGATTAAAAGATGAAGAAACGCCCACTCAAAGAAAATATCGTGAGCGAATTGGACGGTATGGCCCGTGGTTACATCCTTGATAATCCCGTCTTGGCGCAGTTCACGGATCGCTTCGACGTCCATTCCCTCCAAGCGGATTCGCCGCCCTAAATCCACCGCGCCCGCCTTGGCGAGTTGGATCAGTGTCCGCTGACGCTGATAGATGCGTTGGTCTCCTGAGTCATAGCCGCCCCGCGACCACCACACATTTAGAAGCTCGACTTCCGATTGGGGAGCAGGCTGCCCCGTTAGTCCCACGGTTAAGGAACGCACAAGCACCGCTGCGAAGAACGGACGCCGTGCGATCTCCTTTACGCGATCATCGCCAAACAAGAGCGGACGGAGCACCGGCTTTGCTTGCGCAAGCTGCTCAGCCTCGCCGTCATTGAACGCCGGGACTTCGACCGTTGCCACACCACCACCGCCAAAGATTGTGGGAGGCAGCCACGTCCGCAACGGCTCGATCCCATTGTCCCTGCACGTCGCAACGATCTTCCAATGGGAGAGCAATGTTGAGCGGTGAATAGCATTGAGAACATCTGCAATAACGCCGCGTTGCGCAAGCTCCACCCTGTCAATCCCGTCAATAAAAAGGACTGAAGAGCCGGTGGCGGAAATTTCAGACAGCAAGGCTTCAATCGTAGGCGCGGTCAGCCCGAGAGTTCGCGCATGCGCCGCCCAACTCGGTCCCGTGAGACGATCGGATTTCAGCAGAAGAACCGTACCAGCCTGCATCGCGTCCAGAACACATGCGTGCAGAACGGCGGACTTGCCTGTGCCGGGTAGACCGACGATCGTCACAAACCGGCGCGTCTCCAACGCTCGCTTGACGGAATTGACTAAAGCTGGCCTCGCAATTTCGACGCCATCAATTTCACATGCTATCGAGTCAAGCGCGTTGCGCGTTTCCTCCATAACGCGTTCAAGGTCGGTTCGAAGCGAACGCACACCCGCAAGACGAAACCCGCCACGCAGATGCGCGAGCAGTGACAGGCGCGAGAACTCCTGCGCCTTTCCAGCGGCGGTTCGCGCGAGGCGCAGCAGATGTTGCCAAAGATCGTTTGCGCGGCCAGCTTCATGGAGATGAGGGCGCAACCGCTCGATCGCATGAGCCTCATCGGTTGCTCCTTCATGAAGCACATCGAGCCTTATCAAAACGAAATGGCGAAGCAGGCGGTATGCCTTGTCTTCGCTCGTCGCGCTGGTATCGTCACCGAGAATGTCCTGAATAGCCTGCACGACGTTGCGCTTGTCGGCGCCAGCGGCTCCGGGCTGAAAATGCGCAAAGAAGTTTTCGCGACTGTTGCCGGCGCGGGCCCAGTCGCACACCGTAAAAAACGCGCGACGCGACGCCTCTGATACTGTCCCAGTGATGGCACCGACCCGATCGACGTTCTCTCGAAAGTCAGGTTTTTGCAGGGTCGCCCAAGCGCGCGTCACAATTTCGCGGAAGTCGTTATTCGTCGTAGCCGCGCTGATGGTGAGTTCGCGCTTCGTTTGCAGGCTGAGTCGGGCAAGACCGTCGTCAGCGCCGCGACCATCGACGATCAGGTCGTCAAGCGGCTCGCCGTAGGCAGCTTGCTGCACAGCGACGCGTACAATTGTTCTTCCCTCCAGGCCCGGAGCGGCTTCCTCTCCAAGAAGAGCGCCAAGATAGATTGCTACAGGTGCATCTTCGAAGGTGAAGCCACCACCGCCCGAAAGCTCGGGTGATTGATTCATTTGGTCTTTCAATGATGGCTATCGCCGATGATCGCACGATTCGGTGTGGAACTGGAATCATTTGTTACTCCGTTACTGGCGCGTCCTCCGGACCGGGCTGTCGTGAGCCGAGCCCCAAGATCTCGGAGCCGGGATTGCGGGTCTCGGCCATGCGGCTTCCATCCCTCGCGCAAGGGTTAGGGTGTCGCTCAGCGACAACGTTGTTTTGTTTGGTAGGGGATGCGAGGGCTCTGCCCTGGCACCCCCAGCAAGAACAAAATCGGCATCCCCCGATCTTCGCTCGCTCTGCTCGCTGCCAGACCGGGTGGTCCCCCTGCCGATTTTCTTCTTGCTCCCCCTCACCCGGTCTCGCCGACGGGCAGGGGTTCATGCGCGGATTCAGCGCAGAACCCTGTAACCAAAGGAGAGAGACCATGAGTAACCGTTTAGCCAAGGACGCCAGCAAGGACATTGTGTTTGTTCCCCTCAGCCGCTTGAAGAAGTCGCCGAAGAACGTTCGGAAGGTGCCGCACACGAAGGCCGACATCAAAGCCTTCGCCGCCAGCATCGGCGCTCTGGGCATGCTGCAATACCCGGTCGTGGAGCCGGAGCTTGGGCCGCGTGGCGGGCCTACAGGCAACTATCTGGTCAACGCCGGAGAGGGTCGCCGCCTAGCGCAACTGCTCCGCGTCAAGAGGAAGGAGATCAAGCCCGACGAGCCGATACGCTGCATCCTCGACACCGAGCACAGTGCAACGGAGATCAGTCTTGCCGAGAACGCGATCCGCAGCGACATGCATCCCTGCGATCAGTACGAGGCCTTTGCCAAGCTGCACGGCGAGGAAGGCAAGAGCGCCGAGGATATCGCGGCGCGGTTCGGTGTGACCGCAACCGTGGTCAGGCAGCGTCTCAAGCTTGGCGCGGTCAGCCCGAAGCTCAGGGCGCTTTATCGCAAGGGCGACATGAATCTCGACCAGCTATCCGCCTTTGCCATCACCGAGGATCACAAGCGGCAGGAGCGCGTGTGGAAGGAGTTGCCGACTTTCAACCGCAGGCGGGAGAGCATCCTTCATGCCTTGAGCGAAGGGCAGGTGCGATCCGATGACCGCCGTGCTGTGTTCGTGGGGTCCAAGGCCTATGAGGAAGCAGGCGGCAGTATCATCCGCGATCTGTTCGATGCCGAAGGTGGCGGCTTCTTTGCCGATGCCGAGCTTCTGAATGGCCTTGCGCGTGAGAAGCTGCAACGTCACGCCGATAAGGTGGCGGCAGAAGGTTGGCGTTGGGTTGTGGCCGAGCCGGAGTTCGATCACGAAGCCAGTGCGGCCATGCGGCGGGTCTATGCCAAGCCGGTGCCGCTTTCCAAGACCGAGCGTCAGCGTCTCCGCAAGCTGGAAACACGGTACGACGCGCTTTGCGACAAGTATCCGCATGGCGACGTACCAGCCGGGGACGCAGCGAAGCTTGGCCGCATCGAGGCGGCTATCGAGGCGTTGCGCCGGGAGGAGTTCAAGGCGCGGGACGTTGCCCTTGCCGGTGCTTTCGTGTCGCTGGCCAGTGACGCTTCGGTGCGGGTCGAGCGCGGTTTTGTGCGTTCTGAGGACGAGCCGGAGTCCAAGACCAAGGCGAAGGATCAGAAGAATCCTTCCGCCAAGGACGCGGATGGGCCTGCACCTCTTTCGGAGAAGCTGGTTGCCGAGTTGACCGCCTACCGCACATCGGCGTTGCGCAACGAATTGGCGCAGCATCCGGCCACGGCGCTGATCGCGCTCGTTCATGCGCTGGCACTGGCGACGTTCTTTGAGCGCAGCGAGGGTTCGTGCTTGGAGATCACGCCCAAGAGCGCGTGGCTTTCGGGGCATGCTCCCGGCATCGACGAAAGCGTTGCCGAGAAGCAGATTGCAGAGCGTCATGCTTCATGGGCCAAGCGCCTACCGCAGAAACCGGAGGCCCTGTGGACTGTCATCCATGGGCTTTCGGAGGAAGAACGTTCGGCTCTCTTGGCACATTGCGTCTCGCTCACGGTCAACGCGATCCGCGCTCCCCGCCAGTCTGCCGACGAGTCCGAGGCCAACGCCGTTGTCGTCGCCCGTGAAGTCGGGCTGGACATGAAGGCCTATTGGCAGCCGACAGCCACGAGCTACTTTGGCCGCGTCAGCAAGGAGCGCATCGTTGAGGCCGTGCGCGATGGCGTGTCCAAGCAGGCGGCAGACAACATCGTCCGGTTGAAGAAGCCTGCGATGGCCGAAGCTGCCGAGACAGCGCTTGCGGGTAAGGGCTGGCTTCCGGCCCTGCTTGCGGCGAGTGCCGCATAAGATCGCGGCGTAAGCGACTAACACCGAGAGGGCCGCGCAAGCGGCCCTCTTTTAGCTATCGCGGAATTCAAGATCGGATTCAGGCGGCCCGTCGCAAGGTCGCATCAATGGTATCGAGCATGGGTGCACCCGCGATGGTGTATAATGATGCTACGGCCGAAAGTCCCCGCTGACGAGCCAATCGTCTTGCGCTGTCTAAATCCCACCCCTCTTGCCTGATCGATGCTGAAAAGCGTTCTTTCACGAAATCGGTGATCGTCCGGTCAGCGAGCAACCCTTCAGCACGCTCCATGCCGCTCCATCGTAGGCTGCCACTCAGTTCAGGGTCCATGCCCATGAGTAGGCTTTGCAGAGCTTGGTGGCGGCGAGTTTCCGTATCGAGAGCGGAGAGCAAGTTAGCTTCAGTCATCCCATCGCTCCATCGCGTGATGGAGCGCACCTCAAACCCGTACTCGAAAAAGAAACGTATATCGTTGGACACGGCAGGTCGACGGCTCTTGCCTTCGTATATCCACGTCTCACCATTTATAATGGCAAGAGCCTGTCCCAGAGGGCCGCACAGATGGGCAAGAGATGTCGCGCCATTCCGAGCGTCAATCCGATCTGCAATCAGATCATCATCCACCGGCCCGTCGTCGGGGAGCGATGCGGCGCTTGGAGGTTCGGTCCGTCCATCGGGGGCGGCAGAAATCGCGCCAGAGGTCCACCTTTGAATAGTACCTTCAAATGCCGCCAGCGCTTCATCAAGACGGCCTACCTGGCGCAGCGTTTCTGCGCGAGCACTTTGCATGACCGCGTCCGCAGGGAATCTTGCGATGGCCTCTTCATATGCAGCAAGCGCCTCGTCAAGACGGCCTACCCGGCGCAGCGTTTCTGCGCGAGCACTTTGCAAGACCGCGTCCGCAGGAAATCTTGCGATGGCTTGTTCATATGCAGCAAGCGCCTCATCGAAACGGCCAAGCTTGCTCAGCTTTTCCGCGTAGCGACTACAAACCATTGCATTCTGGCCAAAATTTATCACATCAATTCCATGCTGCAGCAACTTCGTGCTGCCGAAATCCCAGTCCTCTTGGTGTTGAGCATCCGCCAATGGCTCGTCCAAGCTTATCGCAGCGAAAGCTTGCCGCGGCAGGTCTCCATAAATATGGACCTCCATGTACCGATCGCTGTGTCGGTTTTCACCGCTTAAGAGGATTTTCGCCTCCAGCTCCGACCGCGAATCAGCCGGTGAAGTTTCCGCCGCCAAGTGAGCTACTCCTAGCCGAGCACGCCCGCCCCAATTGGAGCGCCATCCGGGCGCCTCTTCAGAATCCAGTTCTCCGAGTTCATGCCGTTTATAGAAGCTAAATGAGTTTTCACGAAGTACTGACGCTCGATGCTCAATTGCGACCTGTTGCAACTGCAAAGTAACGGGGCCGTAGTTAATGAGACCACGACCATCGGGGCTAAGAGCAGCATTTATAATTTCTGTTTCATAACCCGTGTGAATTGCGGCATCAACAACACCACGATGCGCGTGGTACTTCCTTTCAGCTATCCTTCTAACGCCAAGATCGATCGCTTTATAGTAGGTCACGTACTTCGCATCGGCGGCAATGCAATACAGTAGCTTCGGGGTCACATTTATCGTTGCAACGGACTTCATCAGGAGAGCTTCAAGTTGGCTGACTTGCGACCCGCAGCCCCGAACGCTTGCGTCCGTAAGCGCGTCCCAATAGTTTCGTTCCAGAGCACCTTTCATTGCGTTGGCGCGGCGGACATTAGGAAAGCCAACAAACGATTGGCAAATTCCGCAAGTCATCCGCATGAAATCCAACGGTGCCCCGCACCTGCGGCACGCTCCTGACATCACACGCTCCCGATGCAACTTCCCAAAAGTAATAGTTGGTAGGTATCTTCGAACCGACAAGAGCAACTGCTCGGAAAACCGCTGACGCAGAGGCTTTGGCATTCCAACCACCGAACAGCTTTACGACAAATTCATCAACATTTTTACACAGTCTCTTACACATACACAGAAAGTATTGATAATTCATTTGTTATATCAATAAGTTATTATACTGTGCGCTCGACTCAAAATCGAGTTCCGCAAGGAGTGCTGGTTCGATTCCGGCCAGGGGCACCAACCAGGTTGTTCAAGCCGTTCCAAAGCATCCGCAACGTCCGCGCAGCGCTCGAAAACCCTTGAAAATAGGCCTTTGCGCGTACATCCGCGTTCGACACCGTTTGTTCTCGTCCGATCCCGGCCCGTCCGATTTGTTGGTATTTTGTTGGTATCGGGAGAACAAACGTTCACGACGACTTCGGCTATTCCGAACCAAGGGGATTGAGCAAATAGCCAGCAAGAACGACGGCGTGTCGCCACCCCCAAGCAGATCGGGACCGACGTCGACTGCCGCGTGCCGTCCGACGACAATTCTTGATTAGACCCGAACGCGAACCATGGGTCTGATCTGCGGACCTTAGAAAAAACGCCGGGGCGTGTGCCTCGGCAAGTCTGGGGGAGAACCTAACCTGGAGACATCAGGCTTACCTTCCGACGCTCAAACTCCGCTGGCCAGCGCAACCATCGACAATGCTCGCACCCCAGATCGAACATTTCGAAAGACGGGAATATCGGCTCCGATCAATTCGGTGGCCCAGCGCCCGGCTGCACTGCCATAGGGGACAAGTACGAAGGGCTTGTCATGCCGGTGCCTAAGCGTTCGAAGCAGCTCTGCCATCTCTGGAAAATCCGCGTTGGGAGGCGCAAGCAAAGTGCAAAGCACCATGTCGACATTCGGATCCGCGAATACCGCGCGAAGACCGACTTCATGCGCTTCCCTGGCACCTTTAACGTCAATGCCGATCCAGAAATCAAATGGATTGGAAGGCTCGAGCCAGTCTGGTAGAATGGAACGCATTTGCTTGATGGAGCCGACGTCGTACGTCGCGAGTTCGAGCCCATGGTCGGCAATCAGATCGGTGGCAATGACACCCAGCGCACCGCTTGTCGTTGCAAGCCCAACATGACGTCCCGTTGCCCGCGGAAGCATTACGAGCGCGCGGAGGGTGTTCACGAAGTCGTCTTCATCTTCGGACCGAACGATACCGCATTGGCGGATTTGATCATCAAAGACTCGATCGTCGAACGGAGGCGACCCAGTATGGCGCGATGATGCATTCTGCCCCTCCACCGTCCGGCCCGGTTTCAGGAGAACAATCGGCTTTTTGCCTTTGAGAATTCTCGCTTTCTCAAAGAACAGCTCGGGGCGGACGATACTTTCGATATAAAGGCCGACGATCTTCGTTTCTGCGTCGCACGACGCAAATTCCAAGAAATCAACCTCATCAACATCGATCTTGTTGCCGACATCGATGCTTTTCGAGATAGGCAGGCGCTGCGCTGGGTCATCCATGATCTGCCGCATGACGGCGCCGGTGAAAATACCTGTCTGCGTGAATAACGAAATTCCTCCGGACTGCCAATTGGGGAAGTTTACGAAGCTGCCCATCATCCCGCAATCAGTGTTGACCATTCCGATCGTGTTGGGACCCGCCAGCAAAAGGTTCGCCGCTTGAGCAGCTCGACGGAGCTTGTCTTGTTCGTCTCTACCCGTCGAGCCGGCTTCGGCGAAGCCTGCCGTGATTATGCAGGCGGCCCGAACCTTCGCGGAAATGCATTGCTGGATAGCAACGGCCGTCTGGCTTTGCGGCAGGACGATGAACACGAGATCGACCACCTCCGGCACGTGCGCCAGACTAGGATAGGCCTTTTTCCCCATCACCTCCGATGCGCCGGGGTTAATTGGATATAGGCTGCCCTTGAATCCACCTTTAGAAAGGTTTCCAAAAAGGACACCGCCCGACTTGTTAGGATTTGTAGATGCCCCGATGACCGCAATTGAACGCGGTGCTATCAGAGGCTGAATGTCTCTTTTAGCCATACTCCACCATTATACGATTTCATAAAGGCGGTAAGGGACGACCCTTGCCAACCCCTGTCGGCGCGCGACTGCTCAATGCTCGACTTTGAGCAGAACTTTCCCGAACTGGTTAGCCGACTCGAGGTAAATATGGGCGGCGGCCGCTTCTGACAGTGGGAACACCTTGTCGATAATGGTTTTGAGCTTCCCTTGTCCAAGCATCGGCATCATGGCCTCAAGATCCATCTTTGTTGCGCTGTTCGACCCGATCAGCTGCAATTCTTTGTGGAAGATGTAATTCACCTCAACATCACAGCTGTAGGACTTTGTACCCCCAACCGTAACAACGCGCCCGCCGCGGGTAAGGCATTTGATTGACTTGCCTAGGAAATCACCGCCAACGTGTTCAATGACGACATCGACACCACGCTTATTGGTTCGCTTGATAATTTCTTCTACAAAATTGGTTTCGTTGTAATTGATGACTTCGTCAGCTCCCAACTCTTTGGCCTTTTCCAGTTTCCAAGCAGCGCTGGAAGTGGCGTAAACGTAGGCTCCCAAATTCTTACAGATCTGGATCGCCGCCATGCTTACGCCGGAGCTCGCCGAGTTCACCAGAACCGTTTCGCCAGGCCGAACGTTTCCGCGCGCGACGATCATATGCCATGCCGTGCCGAAAGCATTTGGAAATGCGGCAGCCTGCTCGAAGCTCACCGCGTCCGGGAGCTTGATCAAGTGATGCGCAGGCACCTTCACGTACTGGGCATATGCGCCCGGAAGATGCGCACCTAAATAGCGGTAGTCCCTCGAACAACGATTAGGGAAGCCGCCCATGCACTGCTCGCATTTTCCGCATGGCACGACCCACCAGCTGGTGACGCGCGCGCCCAAGGGCAGCTCAGACGTGGTGTCAGGTCCCAGGGTAACGAGTTCACCACCAAAATCACCGCCAAGGATGTGCGGAAACCTGCCCTTGTTGGGCTTGTATCGGCCGGATCTAGCCATCAGATCATAGCCGTTCAGCCCCACATACCCGACCTTAATGAGGGCCTCGCCACGATCCGGCACGGGGGTTGAGATATCCTCAAATTTGAGGACTTCAGGGCCGCCGTATCCCCAGTAAACAGCGGCACTCATCATCTTGGGGATCATCTGCGTCTTCCTTCGCCCTTGCGCCGACCTGATTTGTATACTAAATTATACATCAGTACATAGCTTACGCAATAGCTTTTTTGAACTTTGTTGGAGGCGTAAAGTCATGGACCGGTGCAGGCCTTACGGAGAGCTTCGAGACGCCCTGACTCACCGAGATCGAGGATTGCGTGAGAAGGTAATGTCGCTTGGAGAAGCGGCGGATTTAGTAACAGATGGCCAATCTGTCGGCATCGGGGGCAGCATGATTTCACGCACGCCCATGGCGATGATCTGGCAATTGATCCGGAGTGGACGAAAGAACCTGATTTGCTCGCGCTCAATCACTACCAGTGAAGGGGACCTTATTCTTGGCTCTGGCCTCAGTAGGCACATGATCACCAGTTGGTTTAGTCAAGGGATCATGTGGGGCGTTTCCAGGGTCATGAGGGCGCACATCGAAAGCGGCCGTGCGCGCTATGATGAGTGGAGCCATTTAGCCATGGGCATGAGGTTCCGGGCCGGCGCCATGGGAATTCCGTTCATGCCGATGCGCACCATGTTGGGGTCGGATGTACTTGCACAACGTTCGGACGCAAGGGAGATGGCCTGTCCATTCACCAACGAACCTCTTCTGCTTGTGCCCGCCCTTAATCCCGACGTCGCGATCATTCATGTCCACGAATGCGACGCGCTGGGAAATGCGCGTATCGAAGGCCTTCCTTTCATGGATGTCGACTTGGCTTTGGCCGCAGACAAAGTCATCGTAACTACAGAGCGCATCATCACGAATCAAAAGATCCGACAGGCTCCAGATCAGACCAAAATCCCTTTCTTCTGTGTAGCCGCCGTCGTTGAGGTTCCCTTCGGATCGGCCCCGCACGAATGTTACGGCCTTTATGAACCCATGATGCGGCACCTGGATGCCTACGCGCGCGCGGTGAATGCCGATCCGGAAAATGGCTTGAGCGACTATCTTCGCGACTATTTCATCGCCCCGCGGTCCTGGAACGATTTCTTGGCTCGGATCGGCATGGACGAAGTGCGTGAGGCGGCTCGGCGGGGAAGGAATGATGCCAATGACTAAAATGCTGGATTACACCATAAACGAACACCTTGCGGTTCTCAGCGCGCGACAACTCCAAAACGGACAAATTGTATTCGCAGGAATTGGCATTCCCCTGTTGGCGGCGGGACTGGCGCAACGAACCCACTGTCCTGACCTCACCATTCTCTTCGAAGGCGGAGCGGTTGGTGCACGCCTTCAGCCGGGCAATCTCCCACCGTCAACCAACGACCAGCGAGGAGCGAAGCAGTCAAACATGGTTGTCGGAAGCTCCGAGGTTTTGCTCTTCTTACAGCGCGGTTATGTCGACGTCGGGTTCATGGGGGGCGCGCAAATAGATCGCTTTGGCAATCTCAACAGTTCGACTATCGCCGCAAAAGAACATGCCCCGGCCATCCGTCTGCCTGGAAGCGGAGGTGGAAATGACATTGCGAGTTTGACTAACCTGATCGTGGCAGCAAAGCACGAAAAACGACGCTTTGTCGAAAAGGTCGACTTCGTGACAAGCCCAGGATGGCTGGACGGTGGTTCGTCGAGGACTGACAGGGGTCTCCTTACCGGCGGCACATTTAGAGTGGTGACAAATCTTGCCGTGCTCGGTTTCGAAAATCAGTCCAGACGGATGATGGTGCTTGCTCTTAACCCCGGTGTTAGCGCCGCCGAAGTTCAGGACAACACTGGATTCGACCTGGTATTCGCCAACAATTTGCCGGTCACCGAGCCCCCGACTGAACTGGAACTGCACATACTTCGAGAACTGGATCCTGCGCGCGTACTGACATCCTGACGATGGCCTTAGCGACGTCCGTCAACTTCGAAGAAGTTGCAGACGCAACTCCAGGGCATTGTTAATATGCGCTACGGCCAGTCGCTCCGCGTTTCGGGCATCGCCATCTTTAATGGCCTTTAAGATAGCGAGATGCTCGCTGTGAGCGAGTTCTACACTCCCTGGCAGAACGAAGGTCGAATGCCGCAACAGACCTAACGTATCTACAACGGTGTTGAGCGACTGCATTAGATACCGATTGTGCGCAGCATTGTAGATTGCGTGATGCAATTCAGCGTTAATGACGACGAGGGATTTGGGATCGTTCTTCGACCTTGCCTCCCGCTCAGCAATTGCAAATAGATTCTTGACCTCCATGCGTGAAGCATGTTCGGCGGCCAACCGTGCCGCAGCGCCCTCCAATACGGCTCTCACAGCGTATAGCTCGACCAGTTGCTGAGCATCGAGTTGCGCGACCATCGCGCCATTCCAGGAGCCGACAGTTAGCAAGCCTTCGGAAACGATGCGATGAAATGCTTCGCGCACGGGAGTTCTGCTAATCTCAAGCCAAGCAGCAACGTCGGCCTCTCGCAGATGGTCACCTGGTTCGAATACGCCACCCCGGATCGACTCGCGCAAAATGCGATAGGCATAGTCGCCGAGGATTTCACCCGGCTTTCTCCTTGGAGGGGAAGTATCATAAACCTCGTGCTGCGCTAAACCGGTTTCGGCCTTGCGCTTATTTTCGTAAGTTCGAGTGGCGGTCAATTTCGATTTCAACTGCTATGCTTCGGACCTGTCAATGATCTGATATTATTCTAACTCACTCTGCCATGCTATGCTAATCAAAAGCGGACCTTTTCCCTCTTGCATTGGGCCAGTCGTATTGCCGCTTGCGCGTACACTCGAGCGCAGTCCAACACATCCTGCTCGTTTGCATAATCATCTACGCCAGCGGACAAGACGGGTTGGGGTCCGTAACAGGCGGCCGGCACCCCCAGGTCTCGCCATCGCCTGGCGTCGCTACCCGGGAGCCGAACGACGAACTTCGGTGCGTTCCCTCGTACCCTCGTTGCCGCGTCCATGAGTTCGGCAACAACCGGGTCGGCAAAAGCCGTCCAATTTGGTTCCCATCTCTTGACGACCTTAATGCTTATGCCTGAGGCGTTTCCTGCAAGAAATCGAATTCGCTCTTCGATTTCGTTGGCGGTAACACCGGGAGGAAGTCGCACATCGATCTCGGCGCGCGCCTTTGTGGCGATCAGGCTGCGAATACCGCCAGCCTCAACGGTGCCGGCGTTCAAGGACACGCGCAAACCCAAATTGCCATCGCCGCCCGAGATGCCGTGCACGTCGATGGGGACGTCCGCATAGATCTCGTTGATTTTGTCGACTTCGGCCAGAACCCGTGCGAGCTTGACGGCTGCAGTCTGGCCCTTCATTGCACCGGAGGAATGGCCGCCGTCACTTGTCGTTTCAATGTCAAGCCATAGCAGCCCTTTTTCGGCTGGAGCGAGATGCATGAATCCCGGTCCTTCGCCGCTGATAAGGTAGTCGCCGTGGATATCGGGTCGCGCAGCTAGCAGGTGAACAGCCCCCCGTTCTCCAAACATCACTTCATCGCAGACGGCCGTAAAGCTGATGCGGCCGGAGAGTTGCTTTCGATGACGCGCCAACACACTTGTCGCCACGCACATCGCGGCCAAGGCGCCCTTCATATTCCCCATGCCAAGGCCATAAAGTTTCTTGTCTCTTCTCGTCAGATTCAGGATCGGCACAGACCACTTGGTCTCATCGCCAGGCTGCATCGTGTCCATATGCGCATTCAGTACGACGTGAGGACTTTCGCCCTCGCTGACATAGCCGATCAGATTGGGCGCTTCTGGATCAGCGGCGACTCGTTCGGTGGGGATAGATGCCTCGTTGAGGAAGCGCTCGACGATCTTTGCGACTTCGACCGTGCGTCCCGGAGGGCTGGGGCTTGGCGCTGCGACTAGCTCACCGCAGAGTTGGACCAAAGACTCGCGCTCGGAAATAATTTCGGCATCCACCTGCTGAAGTATTTCGCTTACCGCCGACATCGTTGCATTCCTACGCCGCAACCGACTTCACAGCATCCGGAGATCTACCAACAATTCGCTGATACATTTCCGGATCAGTGGCAGCTTCCGTTCCAAACAGCAAAACGGTGCTGTCCGAGTTCAGCGCAAGTCGAGTGCGGCTGCCCAGGTCTGTAGCGGCTAAGATCAGCCCCGCGAGACCAGCGACAGCAGACTCGCCGGCGACAACCGGCTCATGACAGCATTTAGAGTCGGCAAGAAGTCGCATTGCCTCAGCCGCCGCTTCGTCGGTAATTGTCATAAATGCGTCTCCACCCGGTTCAAGAATCCTCCATGCCAGGAGCGACACCTCTCCGCATGCAAGTCCGGCCATGATGGTGTCGAGTTCTCCATGAACCACCGTTGGCTTGCCTTTTGCCGCGCTCTGGTAAAGGCAGTCAGCCTTCTCCGGCTCGACGATTATGAACATTGGTCTTTGTTCGCCAAACCGTTGCCATAGATGAGCGCAAACGGACGCAGCAAGTCCACCAACCCCGCCCTGGACAAACACATGGGTCGGGCGCCGCGCTATTTGGCCAAGAGCTTCTTCGACCATGATGCTATAGCCTTGCATGACGTCGCGAGGAACATCAACATATCCCTCGTACGAAGTGTCCGATACGACGTTCCACCCATTCCTCGCAGCATCGGACGCTGCCTGCCGAACGGCATCGTCATAATTCCCGGACACCCGTCTAACTTCGGCGCCGTATGAAGCGATCGCATCACATCTGGCCTTGCTGACGCCCGCATGCACGTAAATGACACACCGACACCCGAACTTTTGTGCGCCCCAAGCCACTGACCGACCGTGGTTACCATCGGTCGCACATGTGACCGTGATACTGGAGGTAATGTCCGCCAACCGTCTCGAAACCAAGTCCTGACTGCTCACCACTTCGTCTACGCGCTTTCTGAGTGTTTGCCGAAGCAGGCGAAAAACAGCATATGCGCCGCCCAGCGCCTTGAAGCTGCCAAGCCCAAATCGCTCGCCCTCATCTTTATACACGATGCTTTTGACATCGACGGCGCGCGCAAGCTTGGTCAGTTCGCGCGAGACCGTCGGTCTATATCCAGGCCAAGATTCAATCTCGTTCTGCGCGGTTCTGAATGCCTTCGCGCTCAAGATCTCCGCACGCCCCGCCGCATCATACGGAGCTAGCCTGTCGGCCCGCGGATTTTCTACAAGTTTGAATGAAGTCGATTGAATCACACCCATGTTTTCCCACTGACCTTTATGTTTCCCTGCTGAGCTTGAGGTTTTCCGGATCAATAGCCGAGGGCGATACCGTCACGGCGACCGTCCGCCCCGCCGAACAGAACTCCGGCGTCCCGATCAATCCAAACGGCTTGAGCTGTGCCGAGAGGGTTTGCGCTCCTAGTCACCCTGTGCCCGAGCCGATTGAGGCCGATCACAACCTGTTCGGGAACACCGCGCTCGACTTCGAAGACGTCCCCACGCGCGAACATACGGGGATGATCGATCGCGGTTTGTAGCGGCATTCCATAGTCGACAATGTTCGTTAGTATCTGAAGCTGCCCTATTGGCTGGAAATGTGCGCCGGTTACGCCGAAGGGCATCACCGCCTGGTCGTTCTTCGTCAGCAGCGCCGGAATAATTGTGTGCATTGGTCGCTTGCGTCCGGCGATGCAATTGGGGTGGCCTTTCTCGAGTACGAACGATGAGCCACGGTTGTGGAATAGCACCCCGGTCTTTTCACAGACAATGCCGGAGCCGAAATCATCGAAGACGGAGTTGATCAGCGACACTGCCGTGCGGTCGCGATCAACGACCGCAATAAATACAGTGTCGCGGTGCGGTCGCTCGATGACTGTATTGAGCTTTGCATTCCGGCACGAAATCGCGATCTGGGCGCGGATAGACCGCGCATGTTCGTCCGAAAGAAGCCAATCGACCGGCACCGATCCTGTGCGAGGGTCTCCGACAAACATATCTCTCAGGGCGTAGGCCTGACGAGCAGTTTCGGCCATCAAATGGATGCGCTCAATACTGTTGGAACGCCACTGGGCCAAGTTGTAACCTTCAAGCACCTTTGCCATGAAGAGCGGAACGACGCCTTGGCCGTTGGGCGGGCATTCCCAGAGGCGATATCCCCGATAGGCTGTCGAGATCGGTTCAACGTAACCAGGTTCGAACTCCGCAAAGTCTTCGTAGCTGTGCAGCCCGCCCTGTCCCTTTAGAGTTGCAACGAGGCATTCTGCAATGCGGCCCGTATAGAAGGCTCGCGCGCCAGATTGGGCAATCTCCCGCAAAGTCTGCGCTAGTATCGGTTGACGATAGATCTGGCCTGGATGCGGCGCCTTGCCGTCAAACAAGTACAGACGCGCAGTCGCTGAATTCTTACTCAGTTTTTTCAACTGCCTGCCCCAATCCCTCGCTAGCCTTTCCGTAATGCAGCTGCCATGCTCTGCCGCTTCAATTGCCGGAGCGAGAATGCGTTCGAGTGGGAGCTTTCCGTGATCGAGTATCAGCCGCTCCCAGGCAGCGATCGCACCGGGAATGGTAACCGAATGCGGCGTCTCCGAGATGATTTCCGTCGTCCCAGCGCTACGATACCACTCGGCATTTGCATCTTTCGGAGCCCAGCCCGATCCATTCAAGGCGGTCGGCTTGATATCGCCTTCGCGCATCAACAGCGCAAAACAATCGCCGCCGACCCCCGTCTGCGTGGGCTCGACTACGGCTTGAACGGCAGCAGCGCAGACGGCCGCATCGATCGCGTTCCCACCCTCTCGCAAGGCATCCAGCGCGGCAAGTGTGGCCCGGGGATGCGAGGTCGCGACCATTCCGTTGGCCCCGACAGCCACGGACCGGCCGGGCGCTTCAAAGTCACGATACGAATACATGGCTTAGCTGTCTGTTATGCGATCAAAGCATCGCGAGGCTTGCATTTCGTAAATCGGTCACCAGCATCGAAGAAGGTGCATGAGTGATGCAAATTGGGGATTTCGCGTTCATAACCGCGAATTGGGGCGTCAAGCCACACGCCCAGAACAATGGGATCTCGCCATCGGCAACGGTGCCGTCGCCTACGTTCTGGTAGCGGTTTTTCAGATCGACCCCGATCATAGCGGGATCGCCGATATGGACGGGCGCTCCATGCACATTCGGAAAACGGGAAGTGATTTGAATGGCTCGAATTGCGTCTGTCGGCTTAAATGGACGCATCGTAACCACGAGCGGCGCCTCGAACGCACCTGCAGCCTCGGTCGGAATGTTCGACACATAAACCCCGGCGACGTCGTTGTTGGCAAGAAAGCGCAGAGGTATACCGGCGTCCTGCAAGGCCTCCTCGAACGAAAATGAGCAGCCGAGCGCGAAGGTAACGAAGTCGTCCTGCCAATGCGACGAGACATCTGTAACCTCTTCGACGAACTTGCCCTCCTTGAAGATGTGATATCGGGGTACGTCAGTGCGGATATCGAGATCCTCTGCAAGTGTAGGCAAGCGCGGATTGCCCACGTCGGACCGGGCAATCAACGGACACGGCTTGGGATTTCTCTGGCAAAATAAAAGGAAATCGTCAGCATAGGCTTTTTGGAGGATACAGATGTTAGTCTGCACATAGCCAGGCGCCAGGCCTGCCGTGTAGCCCGTGAACCCCTGACTACGCGCCGCGTGACGCACATCACGTGAATCCCTGAATCTCCAATCGCCCGCTTTATCCTTCACGTTCGGCTTCATTTGCTTTCCTCGTGAACATTTAATGCACCTTGGGCGTTTCCTAGGCGAAACAGACCCTGCTTCATCATTCGGTGACTACCCAGGGCACAACGAGTCTCTCAACCAGTTCCATCACGTAAAACAGGACAATGCTGAGGATCGTCAGCACGAAAAGGGCTGCGAACGCGACGGGAGTGCGGGCCTGCGACGATGACACGAGAATGAGATAACCCAATCCGGACTCCGACCCGACGAATTCGCCAATCACCGCGCCGATCACCGCAAAAGTAATTGCAATCTTCAGTCCAACAAAAATATGAGGCAGGGCAGTTGGGAAGCGGATCTTGACGAACGTCTGTAGCTTTGACGCCGACAAAGACCGGATCAGATCCATCACCGCTGGTGACACCGAGGCCAGCCCCGTCGCAGTCGAAACCACGATCGGAAAGAAGCAGACAAGGAATACCACCAATATTTTTGGCAGGAGCCCAAACCCAATCCAAAGCGCCAACAGTGGTGCGATCGCGACCTTCGGCACGGACTGTAGGGCCAACAGAAGCGGATAGATGCACTTGCGAATGATGGGTGAGTAGACCACGAGAACAGCCAGTGGGATGGCAAGCGCGATCGACAACGCAAAGCCACCTAGAGTTTCGTAGAGTGTAACGAGCGTGTGCTGCAACAGCTCCGAGCGCCATTCCACGAAAGCCCTTGCAATTTCGGACGGCGCCGGCAGCAGCCACGATGGGACCCCGAAATACGCGACACAACCCTCCCAAAAAAGCAACATCGCAGCAAAAGTCACAACCGGTGCGGCCATGTCCCATAGGGACAGCCGCTTGCTGTCGACAATCACCTCATCTTCGAACTCGGTCTCGATAGATGTTTGCGCTTGATCGGTCATTGGCAACCCCATCACGCGTGACCAATGACGGCTCGAACGCGGTCTGAATAGGACTTGAATTCCGGAAGAAACTCCATGTCGAGGGTCCTGGGTCGCGGCAGGCCCACTTCGATAATCTCAGAAATCCGGCCAGGACGCGGTGACATGGCAACCACGCGGTCGGCCAGAAGAATTGCTTCCAGGATGTTGTGCGTGACGAAGACGATCGTCTTCTTCTCAATGGACCAAATGCGCAGAAGCTCGAGTCCGAGTTCTTCCCTTGTCAAAGCATCAAGGGCTGCAAACGGCTCGTCCATGAGAAGCATTGAAGGATTATGAATGAGAGCACGACAAATCGCTGCTCTTTGCTGCATGCCGCCGGACAGCTCACCGGGATAGCGCGCCTCAAATCCGGACAAGCCGACCGTACTGAGCAGGTCGTAAGCGCGTGTGCGCGCCTTCTTTTTATCGAGCTTGAGTATCTCGGCCGGCAGGAGAACGTTGTCGAGAACGCTGCGCCACGGCAAAAGGACCGCTTGTTGAAATACGATGCCGACATCGTTGCTCGGAGCTAGTACGGGCTGCTCATCAATCAGAACCTTGCCTCTCGAAGGCTTGATCAATGCACTGATGATGCGAAGTAACGTCGACTTTCCGCATCCAGATGGTCCAACAAGAGCGATGAATTCGTCCTTGCTGATCGTAAGGCTAACGTCCTGGAGCGCGACGGTCCGGCCGCTAGACGTCAAATAGGTCTTGTGCAAGCCCTCAATCGCGACCTTTCGGGTTGAGCGATCGCGGCTTGTCTCAATGCAATGATCGCCATTGCCCGATCCTTTTCCGGCTGCCAAAGAAAGAACCCGGCCCATGCCCATATAAAATCATCCTTTGAAGGCGCTGATAACTCAGATCGCACGTTATCTAGCGACCCCGCGCTTCGCATGTTCGAGCTATTTGCTGACAAAACCGTCTGCGGAAACATCATCGATTGCGATCGGCTTCTTCAGCCCGAACGATTTTTCGACTAACGCGATTGTTCGCTGCATCTGAGCTTTGTCGATGAAACCCGGGGGAGCCTTTACCAGTGAGGCCATGACTTTCATTTCGGCGGTACCGACATCGAGGTCTATCTGGCGATGATACTTGTTTAATATCCTTGCCGCACCTTCAGGATCGCTCGTCGCATCGGCAAGACCCCGCAACGTCGCCTGAACGAACCGCTTGACCAGTTCGGGTCTAGACTTGATCGTGGCATCGCTTGCGATAAGACCATTGCTATAAAAATCCATTCCGACATCGGAGAACTTTAGAATGGTGAGTTTCTTAGGAGCGACCGCTTTTGACAGGAGCGCTTCACCGATCGTGTAATAGGTGACGGCGTCTGCGCGGCTCAGCGCCAGCGTTGCAGCGATTGCGTCGCTGGTGACGAACAGCCACTTTACCTTGTTGGCGTCGATCCCAGCAGCTTTGGCATACGCAGGGAACAGTTTGGGTAATGAACTAGAAGCAGAGTCTGCGATTGTGCGCCCTTCCAGGTCTTTAGGACTTGTGATTCCGGACCCCTCAAGCGTGAAGACCGCATGCGGGGGCTTGCCATAGATTTCTGCGACAATTTTTACGGGCACGCCGTCATTCGCGCGACCAATGATCACTGACGCGGCATCAGCGAATCCAACCTGCGCAGTTCCTGCCGCAATCTGCTTGATCGCATCAGCCGAACCTTGCCCTCGCACAATGTCGACCTCGAGGTCAGCCTCCCTGTAGTAACCCCTTTCTAGGGCCACGAAGTAATAGGCGTGTCGGCCCAGGTAACCGAAATCGGTAACGAAGGTCATTTTGTCAGCTGCCAATGCGTCGGCCATCGGAAACAACAGCCAGATTACCGCGACGCAACTCGCAAAACTCTTGCGCATTGTCCCCTCCTCTGTCCGCGTCGCGACGTACGCGCTGCTCCCCCGTGCAGATATTGAATTCAGTTCCTGAGAAATGCAAGAGTTTTTGTATACTTGCGTATACTAAATTTAGGCGATATCTTTCAGGACGTTGACCGGAATTTTGTGGAGATGCGGGGCAAATGCCAATTGAAACGCTTGTCACTTGGCACCACCCGATGTGAACGGCAGCGCACGCCTACTTCTGCGTTATCGAATGCCGCACGAGCGAACCCGATCCTAAGTTAGTCGGCAGAACAACAAAGACCTTCCGTGACAGATCATTTCACGCCCCGTCGTTGCGCGACCTGGAATTGACCAAGGCTTGAAAACCGATGCATTTACGAGCGCGATCAAGTTTGCTTCTGAAGCTGATCGACGTGTTTGTATTTCGGCGTACTGTCGTGGTGCGCGGGTCGCGACCTTGTGCAATCTGACGATTTGCTCATCCGCGAGAAATCAGCATTGCCACTATTGCAGGCTGCGGGCGCCTCAGAAGTTATTGGAGGAGTTACCGGTGAACCCGCGTCTCCATCGAGAACAAAAGAGTATCTGCGTTTTCTGCGGATCATCTGCAGGAAACGACCCAAGTTATGAAATGGAAGTCCGCAAAGCTGTTCGCGAATTAGTTTCCCGAGGATATCAGATCGTTTTTGGTGGAGGCAAGATTGGCTTGATGGGCGTTGTTGCCGACGAGGCCTTGCGGTGTGGAGGACACGTCTCGGGCGTCATGCCGAGATGGCTGGCCGATCGTGAACTACTGCACCAGCAGCTAACCGTTACGCATATCGTCTCGTCAATGCACGAGCGAAAAGCTAAAATGTCGACATTGTCAGATGCGTTCTTGGCGTTGCCGGGCGGCCCCGGCACGCTCGACGAGCTATTTGAGCAATGGACGTGGCAGCAGCTCGGACTTCATGCCAAACCATGCGGCGCGCTCAATCTGAACGGCTTTTTTGAACCTCTTCGTGCGATGATCTCGATGATGCAACAGCGCGGCTTTATATCTGAACAACATGCGTCAGCGTTCATCATCGGGGACACCATGAGCCAGATTTGTGATGCAATCGAAGACTTTCGTGCGCCTAATTCCAAGTGGGAGAACCGAGAGAATTTGTGATCCGCTAAGCACTCCGCGTTCCAACCTGGTGGACGTCCAAAGGGCGGTCACAACCCTATACACCACTGGAGCAATTAGCTCTTCCTACCATGTCGGCCACCGCAGCGAGTATTCGACTTGGCGTTGTCGGCGCGTCGATGTTAGGCGACAGTTCATAGTTTGACAAACTCGATATCGCATCGCGGACCGCCAGCCAAACCGAAAGCGCAAGCATCAGAGGGGGCTCACCAACCGCCTTGGACCTAAAGATTGCATCTTCTTTGTTTGGCGAATTCTGCAGAATCCGGGCGTTAAAGACAGGCGGGATGTCACGACTACCGGGGATTTTATAGGTTGATGGACCGTGCGTGCGAAGCTTTCCGGCCGCATCCCAAAACAATTCCTCCATGGTGAGCCAGCCCATACCCTGAGTGAAGGCGCCTTCGATTTGACCGAGATCAATCGCGGGATTGAGAGAGTCACCGCAATCCTGCAAGAGTTCCACCCGCATCACGCGCAACTCGCCTGTCAGCGTATCGATGGCAACTTCGGCTGCCGCCACACCGTAGGTGAAGTAATGATATGGACGGCCGCTGTTGGTTTGTGGATCCCAATGAAGCTTTGGCGTCCGATAGAACCCAGTACTTGATAACGAAATGCGCTTCTCCCAGGAGAGCGCGGCCAACTCTGCAAACGACATTGAGTGGTTGCCGGCGTAGACTCGGTTTGCGGAAAACGAAACCTCATTCTCGGCCGCATTGAAGTGCTCAGCGGCCACGTTGGACATGCGGTTCCTGATACGTTCCGCAGCGATCTTCGCTGCCATACCGTTGAGGTCCGAGCCGGACGACGCGGCGGTTGGCGACGTGTTCGGAATCTTATCCGTCGTGGTGGCGGTAATGCGTATATTCTCGATATCTATCTGAAACGTTTGCGCCACCACCTGCGCCACCTTGATGAAGAGCCCCTGTCCCATTTCGGTGCCGCCATGATTCAGCGTCACGCTTCCGTCAGTATAGACATTCACAAGCGCACCGGCCTGATTTAAAGCTGGCCGGCTGAATGCAATACCGAATTTGACTGGTACCGTGGCGAAGCCCTTCTTCACGATCATACTTGACCGATTAAATGCGGCGACGCTGTTCCGCCACGTTGCAAAATCCACGGCATCGTCGAGCCCGTCAATGACCTGTCTCGTCATATTGTCTTCGACGATCATTCCGTAAGGCGTGGTATTGTTACATTTCGTTCCATAGAAATTTCGTTCGCGCACGTCATCCAGTGGTTTACCAAGATGACGCGCCACGATATCGAGTATCGTCTCGATCGCAAACATTCCTTGGGGACCGCCATATCCGCGAAACGCCGTGTTCGACACCGTATTTGTCTTGCACGCCAGGCCGCGAAAGCGCAGAGCCGGTATCCAGTAACAATTGTCGGCGTGGCAAAGAGCTCGCATGAGGACCGCCGGCGTATGGTCTGCAACATGACCGCCGTTGGCCGCGAGCATGAGATCAAGAGCATTTATCGCGCCGTTGTCGTCAAAGCCGACCTCGTAGCGAATCAAGAAAGGGTGCCGTTTTCCGGTTGCACGCATATCATCATCGCGGGGGAGCCGCAGTTTCACCGGCCTGCGGGACTTCCAAGCCAACAATGCTGCGATGCCAGCGATGATAGTGGCCTGACTTTCCTTGCCGCCGAATGCGCCACCCATTCGGCGCACCTCGACGCTCACCATATTAAAGGGGATTCCAAGAACGTGCGCGACGCCGTGCTGGACTTCGGTGGGATGCTGCGTCGAACAAAGAATATGGAGAGCCGGCCCCTCTCCAGGAGTGGCGATCGCGATCTGGCATTCGAGATAGAAGTGATCTTGACCCCCACAGCGGAGCTCGCCATCAAGACGGCAGCTCGAGGACTTCATGGCCAGCTCGATATCGCCGCGTTCGATTTTCTGCACCGGGGCGACAAAGAGTTGCTTTTCGACAGCTTCATCGACAGACAGAACCGGTGTCAGCGGTTCATAGTCAATTCTAATAAGTGCTGCTGCGGCGCGTGCCTGCTCAAGTGTGGTAGCCGCCACCGCTGCAATTATCTGGCCTTCATGTTCAACCAAATCGCCAGTCAGAAGCGGCTCATTCTTGAAAAGCGGCGCAATGTCATTTGTGCCAGGAATGTCTTTGTTGGTGACAATCGAAACAACTCCATCAGCTGCGCGAGCCGAGGAAAGATCTATGTGCTTGATACGCGCATGGGCGTGTACGGACAGCACAAGCGCCGCATGGAGCGAGCCAGGGACTGACGGGACATCGTCGCTGTAAAGCGCCCCCCCGGTCACATGACCTATCGAACTGTCGTGGCGTACTGATTGGGTGACCCCACCACGAATGCGGGATAACTGCACGCTCATAACTCCCATACCTGTTCGGCAGCGCCGGTCGCGGTTTCAGTCTGCATTCTCCTCATCAAATTCGCCGCTACGCTCAAACGATACATCCTCGTCCCGCGGTGGTCCGTTACAGGATCAAAATCTTCCGCGATCGTGTCATCAAGCTTCGTCAGGGCATCGCGACCCCAAGGCCTACCAGTAATTAATTCTTCGACCCGTTTGGCACGTTGGACTGTCGCTGCCATGCCGCCGTAAGCGGCACGAAATTCCGTCACTACGCCCTGTTGCACCCGAAGCCGAAATGCCCCGACGATTGTCGAGATATCCTGATCAAAGCGCTTCGAGACTTTGTATGTCGCAAAGATCGTGCCGGGCCCAACTAAAGGAATTGAAACGGACTCAATTACTTCGTCGTTTGCGATGACGGTTCTTCGATAACCCGGGAAAAAATCATCGGCCTTGACTACACGGGCGCCGCGCGACGAACGTAATGTCAATGCAGCGTTGAGCACCATCATGGATGGTATGGAATCTCCTATCGGGGAAGCATTTGCTATGTTCCCTGCAAGTGTGCCCATGTTCCTTATCTGAGGCGATCCGATGCGACGAACCAGATCCGCCAAACGCGGAAAATATTTTTGTAAAAAGGGAAGTGCTTGCGTATAGGTGACGGCGCCACCGATCGTAAGAGTGTCGACCCCTTCTGTGATGGCGCGCAATTGAGACACTCTGGCTGTCGAAATTACGATTGGAAATGCTTCGTGGCCCTTAGACACGCGCAGACCCAAATCGGTACCCCCACTGAGCAAGATGGCGTCGGGATACCTCGACTTTGCATCCAAAAGTTCTTCCAGACTATGCGGAGCGAGGTACAGCTGCGATCCCAGACGATACTCAGCGATTGATAATTGAGGGACGGTGTCTGTATCACCGCATCCCGGTGGCTCCGATCGCGTGGCATGGCACGCTTCCACAATTGAGCGGTAACCTGTACACCTGCATAGATTCCCAGACAGCGCTTCGTGAATATGGGCTTCGGTGCGCGGCGCATGCATCTGAGAAAATGCGAAGATGGCCATAGCAAAGCCCGGTGTACAGAACCCGCATTGTGTTGCATTTGCTTCGATCAACGCTTGCTGCACCGAATGCAACGCACCGTCGGCTCTCGCCAAGCCCTCGATCGTGAGGATGGACAAGCCGTCAACTTGCGGGACCAACAGCAGGCACGAGTTGACTGCATGGTAGGTCTTGCGCTCGCCATCTCGAGGCACCTCGATGACCACGGTGCAGGCGCCGCAATCGCCCTCCCCACAGCCTTCTTTGGTGCCTGTGAGACGCGCGCTCTGACGCAAGTAGTCCAAAAGCGTGGTGGTAGGCGAGATGTTCGACTCCGCTCGCCACTCGCCATTGAGTTTGAACCGAATTACCGACATTTGTTAGTGCCGCGCTCCATTCATGCGCTCCGGTCGGCACACAATCATTACCGACGTTCCGATTGCCTATTTTTCCGTAAACCCTGCTGCAGAAACACTCTCGATTGACACCCGCCGCTTGAGGTTGAAGACGTCGCTAACCAGATCGATTGTCTTCTGCAACCGCGCAACATCGATCGTGCCTACCGGCACTTTGGGATCATCGAGCAAGGAGGCCATGATTTGTAATTCGGATGCTGCAACATCGACGTCAACGATCCGGTGATATCTGTTCATTATTTCGGCCGCCTCTCGCGGATTGCTCATCGAGTATCCCAGCCCTCGAAATGTCGCCTTCACGAAGCGACGCACGACATCGGGCTTTTCTTGCAGGAATTTCTCGCTGACTATCAATCCGTTGCTATAGAAATCCAGACCGGCGTCAACGAAGGAAAACGTCTTCAACTCGTTACTACCGGCTGCTTTTTGCAGGAGATTTCGCCCGACAATGTAGTCGGGTACAATGTCAGCGCGACCCAATGCAAGGACGCCAGGGCGTGCATCCGGCGCGATGATCGTCCACTTCACTTTGGCTGGATCAATTCCAACCGCCTTGGCGTACGTTGGAAACAGGATCTTGAGAGAACTGGAGGCGGTATCTGCAATCGTCTTACCTTCGAAATCTTTTGGATGCCTTATTCCTGAATTGGCAAGCATGAAAAACGCCATCGGTGGCTTTGAGTAGACAATCGACACCAATTTCACCGGTGCGTCGTCATTCGCACGATTCAATATTAGCGTGGCCGCATCAGCGAAGCCCATTTGGGCTGCATCAGCTGCCACTTGTTTGATAGCGTCGGCTGATCCGTAACCTCGGACAAACGTAACGTCGAGACCAGCCTCTCGGTAATAACCTTTGTCGAGGGCGAGGAAGTAGTACGCGTGACGCCCCAGGAACCCGAAGTCTGTAACGAAAGTCAGCTTGTCGGCTGCTAATGCATGCGAGCTCAGAGCATGGAAGAAAAGAAAGACGAAGATTCCGAATGATCTCAAAGAGCCCATGCGCATTACGGTTTTCCCTCTGTCGTCACCATCTACGTACTGACGTGCAAGCTCGATTGAGCACATGTATATATTGGTATACAAATTTACACAATATGAAAGTTTCGCTGTTTCGAGATGCCGACGTTAAAGTACTCAGTTGCAAGGGAAGCCATTATTTTGAGGGCGCCGACGCCGGATGCTCTCTCGAAGCCGGTCGGCTCAAACCCGTCGCGGCCAAGCTCCAGCGCTCCAGCCAACCCAGGCGGCCCGACATCGAGAATCTCAGTCACAGGAGACCGTCGACCGGGCCAGGCCACCATTTTCAGCTTTTCCGTCAGGCCGGCATGCCGGTCATCAGGTGCCCGCACCGGGAAGAATGGGATCCTCGCCGAAGGGGCGGTTCATGATGGATAGCGCCTCCGGCGCGGCAAAGACACGATCACGTCGCAGGGCTCGGCAGCCTACACCACCCCCTCAGGGCGCGGTACTGGACCTCCGCGATCCGGATCGATTTGTTCGGGTCGTCGAAGACTTGGCCTCTGCGATTAAGAACGGTCCCGCTGCTCACTAACGTTGACGAAGAAAAGCCGGCGCTGTTCTAAAACAGCGCCGGTATTCCTGTTGGTATTGCCAAATCGACAAATAAATTGCGTACATTCATATGCTTATCGGATTAATCGGTTGCCAGCCAGCGGCACCAACAACCCTTCGCCGCTCACACATGTCTTGCCATCCAGCAGCTATGACCCGACATCAAAATACTTTGACGGCTACGCAATAGCCGAACCATAAAGGAATTCACGTACCGCACCTGCAAATGCTTCCGGATTCTCGGTTATCAATCCGTGTCCGGCGCGCTCGATCGTATGCAACCGGCCTCGCGCGAACGCTTTCGTGACCTTTGTAGCAAGGTCTTTATTGAGGACCGAAGACGCCATCCCGCGCACCACCAGGGCCGGGCAACGCACTTGTGCTATCGCGTTCCATAGAGCTGTGTCCGCATTGGCGCGGGCGGGCTGATCTATGATTCTCGGATCGCATTTCAATTCGAAGGCGCCATCCGGTCGAAGACGCAGCGAACGACGGGCAAACTGACGAATTTTCTCTCTCGGCACAAGCGTACGCCGCTGCTGAAGCCAATCAACGTAGTCTTCGATTGTTGCGTAGCTCCGCTGTGCTTCCTTGAAGTCAGCGCGCATCCGCGCAACCCCTTGCTGACGAAGTCCCGGTCCGGATTCGACTACTACGAGAGCGAAAACTTCATTGGGGCGGGACGCGGCGACGTGAGTGGCGACGGTGCCTCCCAGCGAGTGACCAATGATGGCCACCTGCGTCAAGCGAAGCTCGTCTATCAGGCAGATAACGTCCTTTACATACGAATCAAAGTCATGCGGATGCAACACATCCCAATCCGAATCGCCGTGTCCGCGGAGATCGACAACGATCGACTGGTATTGCGGGGCCATGGTGGGAGCAAAGTCATCCCATATATAGCTGCCTTCGCCGAACCCATGAAGGAATATGCACGCGCGGCCGTCCTGACCCCAACGATGTATCTGAAGCCGACAACCGTCATGGCTGGTAAACTTCCGCGAGAACTCGGATATCTCACTCGGCAAAATTTCTCCTGCGGATATCCTCGACATGTGAATCCAGCTCAACCGGCAGCAATCGGGTGCTGCGATCCAATGCTCTCGCCGGCTGACACTTAAGCAGCGATTCAAGAGCGGCAAGCCCGGGATCTTGAAGCCGTGCTCCGTAAATCGAGCGAACCGCGCCAGCGACGCCCGGAAAATCACGATTAGTTGTAAGCGCCGAGAACGCAAAAATATCTGTCGACAGAAGGCATAAACCCCAACAGAATTAATCCCGCAACCTAAGATGGATTGCCGCACCTTCGGCCCGGCGCATCTCATTTCTTCATGTTCGTTCTAAGGAAAAGTATATGGAGGCGGCCGATGCGAAAACGGGCTTGCTGACGGCAGACCGCATCTTGGCGCCCGCGGCGGCAGCCGGAGCGTTCGTCTGCGTCGGCATTTCGGTGGTAGCCACGCGGGTTGCCGTTGCACATGTAGACCCGGTATCGCTCGCCTTCCTGCGCAATGGTATAGGTTTTCTATTGTTGTTTCCGATCCTGCGATACTCGACGTCGGGCGCTGCACCGATCGCGCGCAGAGACCTGATCTATATAACCCTCTTCGGGCTTTCTTCTTTTGCCGCTTTCCCGCTGCTTTTTACCGCGGCTCTCCGGTTCGCACCGGCAAGCCACGGCGCACTGGCGTTTCCCGCGGCGGCTCCACTTTTCACCCTGTTGCTTGCTACCGCGTTGGGGCGAGAACGCTGGAGCTGGATGAAGTTTGGCGGCATCGTGTTGTCGGCCCTGGGCATTGCAGCCGCCTTGATCGATAGCGGCTTGAGCAGTCAGGCGTCGACGGATACCGCGTGGCTCGGCGACATCTTGATGGTTTTGGCAGCGGCAACCGTTGCAGCCTACAACGTGCTCACAAGGCCCTTCCTCGACCGTTACGGAACACTGCGGCTCCTGTTGGTTGCGATCGGTGTAGGCGCAGGCGCTCTGGCCCTGCTGATGGGCTGGCGGATACTTAGCGGCGATTTCCATTGGCGAGAATTAGATGCGACCGAACGCAATGCCATACTGATCGTGGGGCTCGCCTCGGCGTTGTCCAATTGGCTGTGGTCGTGGTCGTTATCGCGCATCAGCCCGACCAGGGTCGCTGTGTTCACCGCGCTCAATCCATTGGTCGCCATGTTCGGCGCGGTCGTTTTCCTGGGAGAAAGCTTCACGCTTCCGCTGGCACTTGGCCTCGTGATGGTGATTTCCGGAATTGTAGTCGTAAATTGGCGAGGAAGACAGGATGAGTGAGACATCCTCGGACTGAAGCGGCAAATGAAACGAGCTCTGTAGACAACATCATTGAGCCGGAGTGTCACGATGAATGACGTGATTGCAAATGGTTTGTCGGCTGAACGCCAAGACGTCGAACGACGGGTGCTCGAATTGTGGCGGGAATGTTTCGAGGGCGTACCCGTCGAGGCGGCGGACAATTTCTTTGACCTCGGAGGCGATTCGCTAAGCGCCATCATGCTGGTAGGCATGTGCAACGAGCGCTTTGGAACGACGTTCCCGGCCGGAGTTCTGTTCGAGAAGCCGACCGTTTCCGCCTTCGTGACCGCGATCATCGAAGCGGGAAGGCAACAATAACGTCGTTACGCCGCCGGCTGCTGGCGCGCGACAATGATCTCCGCGCCTTTAGCTGGCGCAGATCGCGATGGTTCTGGGCAGCATCGTTGCTGGCGCGACGCAACAACAGTGAGCATAGCGATGTCCGCCAAACTGAAGCTCTGCATTATCGGGAACGGCACGATGCTCAAATCATGCATCGAGGTCGCCGCAGACAGCGACGCCGCGGACATATCGCTGGTACTTCTACGGGAGCAGGAAGACGGCTGGCACCGCTACATCGAAGAGTTCTGCAGGGCGCGGACCATCCGATATATCACCTATCCAAGCATTACCGATCCTGTCGTCGAGAGCGCGGTGGCGGACATTCGACCCGACCTGTTGGTAAGCGTCCACAATCCCGATATCCTTTCCCAGGCGTTGCTAATGCACGCAGCATTGGCGATCAATTTTCATCCTGCGCCGCTGCCGCGGTACGCCGGGCTCAACCCATATTCGTGGGCTCTGATGCATGGCGAAGCGTCTTATGGCGTCACTTGGCATGTTCTGGTTCCCAAGGTCGATGCCGGCGACATCGTTGGCCAAGCGTTGTTTCCGATCGAGGCATCGTGGGGAGCCCGCGAGCTCATTCGACATTGTGCGGCGCCAGGATGCGCTCTGTTTCGGCGATTGATCGATGACATTGCGCGTGGAGACGTAACGTTTATCCCGCAGGATTCGACCAAACGAAGCTATTTCAGGGCTTCTGATAAGCCGTTCGGCGGCCACTTTCCCTTTTTGGAAAGTAGATCGACAATTTCAAACCTGCAGCGCGCGACCTCGTTCTTCCCCGGTCCTAATCCATTTTGCATGCCGCAAGTCAGCTTGAACGGCGCGCGGTTTCATATGGTTCGCTTTCGTGTTGAAGATCGCACGATAGCGAAGCCGCCCGGCACTATCATGGAATCGGATCAAGATGGAATTCGCTTCGTGATAAACAACGGCAGCGTCCTCGTCAGTATTATACAGGATGCGCGGCAGACGCAGCATCGAGCCGCAGAATTCGCTCGGATTGCCGGGCTTGCAGTCGGACAACGCGCGGATATCTCCGCGGTGCCTCTGTTCTCTAAATGACCGCCGACCTGGTCCAACTTGAAAAGTTGGGCCGGTCCTGGTTCTCACCCTCGCGCGCATGTTCTTCCGGTGGATCGCCGATTTTTGCCGGCGCACCGGCGTCCAGCCCCCTTTGAAAGCAGTATTCGGAAACCGATCGGCCGCCCTCGCGTTAAAGTGATGGCGCGAATCTCGGATAGTCCTCCTTGGTAAGATTACCGCCACAATCATATAGTGTATTATATAGATATTAAACGTATCGCGTGTGCTCTAAAACTTGGAGCGCAGCCAACCGCGTTGTTGGCATCTTCAGTGCGTTGGATTTACTAGGCACTTTCCAGCGAAGTATTCCGACTCCGATCGAGGGGACGCTCTTCAAGAAATTTCGGCCGCGATCGTCGGATCGATTGATCTAATGTGTACTCGGAGCCAGCATATGGATACGGTAGCGAGCGACCGGCGCATTGGGAGTGCATCCGCGCTTCGGCTTGGCGAGCACGACGAGTTGCCCCGGCTTCCGGTGGATTGGAACGAAAGCGCCGCCGATTATCCTGACGACAAACCCATGCATCGATTGTTCGAGGCGGTGGTCGACAAAAATCCGGCAGCCGTGGCGCTGGTTCATGGCGGACGGCGCCTGACTTATGCGGAATTGAACCGAACGGCCAATCAGATCGCCCGGCACCTCTGCAGCCTCGGCGTCGGACCGGATGTGCTTGTTGGAATCGGCATGCACCGCAGCGTGGAAATGATCGTTGCGATTCTGGCCGTGCTGAAAGCCGGCGGGGCATACGTCCCGATCGATCCGGTCTATCCGCGGTCTCGGCTTGAAGGAATGATGAACGATATCGACCTTAAGGTTCTGCTGACGACGAGCGATCTGGCCGGCGAGTTTCCTGCCTCGGCCGCGTCCGTCGTGCACATGGAAAAAGCCATGACCGAGTGCGCGGCCTTCGACGGTGAAAACCTTCCAGCAACGGCCTCTGCCGACAATCTTTGCTATGTGATTTTCACTTCCGGATCGACCGGCAAGCCAAAGGCGGCTGCGGTGTTACATCGCGGTTGGGTAAACCTCGTGAGCTGGTTCATAAGGGAATTTGCGATCACTGCGAGCGACAAGATACTCGTGATCAGCTCATTCAGCTTTGACATCACCCAACGAAGCATTGCCATGTCTCTTATTTCCGGCGGGCAACTGCATCTTTTCGCGTCCAACCTGTACGATCTTGCACAAATCCTGCGTACCATCGGCGAACAGCAAGTGACGCGGCTCAATTGCGCCCCTAGTACTTTCTATCCGCTGGTGGAAGGCCCGACCCCGGCGACTTTCGATGATCTGCGATCGCTTAAGACGGTGTTTCTCGGGGGTGAGCCGATATCCGCCTCGCGGCTGCGCGCCTGGGCCGAAGGCGCGGACACCGAAGTAGCGAACGTCTACGGCGCGGCGGAATGCTCCGACGTGTCATCGTTCTATCGGTTGAACGACTATTCCCGATACACTCGCACCTCGGTGCCGATCGGAAAGCCGATCGCAAACTCGAAAATTTATCTGCTGGACGAAACCCTGGCAGCCGTGCCGGTCGGCGTTGCCGGCGAAATCTGTATCGGGGGCGCCGGCGTCGGAAAGGGATACATCAACGATGCGGCCCTCACGGCGGCAAAGTTTGTTTCTGACCCCTACAGCGACACGCCGGGGGCCCTCCTCTACCGCACCGGCGATCTGGCCCGGCTGGGGCCGGACTGGAATCTTGAGTTCATCGGCCGGGCCGATCACCAGATCAAGATTCGCGGCTTTCGTGTTCACCTTGGCGATATCGAGACCAGCCTTCGGCAATGCTCCGGCGTGCGCGAGGCAGTGGTCCTCAAGAAAGAGTTCGCGCCCGGCGACGAACGGTTGGTGGCTTATGTCGTTCCGACGGCAGATGCGCCGGTCGCGCTTGCCGAGGAGACCAGATCGTCTCTAAAACAGCGGCTCCCCGAATACATGGTTCCAGCTACGATCGTGACGATTCAACAGCTGCCCCTTAGCCCGAACGGTAAAATTGACCGCGAGGCTCTGCTGCAAGTCGAGATCGCTTCGGATAGGCCCCAATCCGGCTCGGACTCGCCGCGGGATAAAATCGAGCAAGAGGTCGCCGCCATTTTCTCCGACTCGCTTAGGTTGGAAGATATCGGCGCGGACGAGGATTTCTTCGATCTCGGCGGCGATTCGCTCAAAGCCGTGTTAGTCGTTGCAAATATCGCCGAGCGGCTTGGAACGGCGGTTCCGGTCGAAACGCTGTTTGAGACGCGCACCCTGCGCAAGTTCTGTCAATTCATCCAATCCCTGTCGGAGAGAACAGACGTGAAATGAAAACAGCAACGCAAACCAAACCGGCCTTAAGCGATATCATCGGCCGAGAAGAAATCGCCGCGACGGAGCAGGTGATCCGTCCATACATCCGCCGCACGCCGGTGATCGCTCTCGACGGCGCGGACTTCGGCCTGCCCGATATTTCGCTCTTTCTCAAACTTGAGATGATGCAACATTCCGGATCGTTCAAGGCAAGGGGCGCCTTTGCCAATCTGTTGATGCGCGGGCCGCCGCCGGCGCGGGTAGTCGCGGCATCGGGAGGTAATCATGGCGCGGCTGTGGCATTCGCGGCGCAGAAGCTCGGAATAGTAGCGACTATTTTCGTCCCTTCGATCTCCTCGCCGGCCAAGATACAACGCATACGCAACTATGGCGCGCACCTGATTGTGGAGGGAGAGCGATACGCCGATGCGCTCGCGGCGAGCGATGCCTGGGCGGCCCGACAGGGCGGCACAACGATCCACGCGTTCGACCAAAGGGAAACTCTTCTTGGTCAAGGTACGCTGGGTCTTGAGTTCGAAGCCCAGGTTCCGAAACTCGACGCGGTGCTGGCTTCGGTCGGCGGCGGAGGCCTGATCGGCGGAGTTGCCGCGTGGTATGGCGGCTGCACCGAGGTGATAGGGGTCGAGCCGGAGGCATCTCCCACGCTCACGCGTGCGCTCGCAGCCGGAGGTCCCGTTGATGCGGAATCTGGTGGCATCGCAGCCAACTCATTGGCTCCTCGTCGGGTTGGCCGGCTGGTTTTTCCGATCGCTCAACGCTTTGTCAGTCGCGTCGTGCTCGTGAAGGACGAGGACATCCATAACGCGCAGAAGGCCCTGTGGGATATCGCCAGGATCGTCGCGGAACCGGGCGGTGTCGCGGCCTTCGCCGCGCTTCTCTCAGGACAATATCGTCCGGCGCGCGGCACACGGCTCGGGGTGGTAATCAGCGGCGCCAACACCACCGACGTCAATTTCGACCGCCCTGCCGCGTCAACCACGAGATAGATGGTAAGTTTCGCCGTTTGCAGACAGCCCAGCGATCGGCGACTGGCCGTAGAGGATGTCGGAATGCGAGGTCCGCAAGACACGAGTATGTTGCATACCGTCAACGACGGCGCACTGCGCGCCGGGCAGCGGGAGCATCAAACATGCGATCCGATGCATCCAGCCAGCGCGGAAGCGCTCTTTCAAGGGTTGCTCGACGATGCGCTTGCCGAAATCAATCGTCGCGACCCGGGTTATTTTAGCCGTTTCGATCTCGTTGTGCCCCCGCTCCGAAAACTGACCGGGCGCTATTCGCAGCATCCGTTGTTTGCGTCGGTCTCCGAAACGGCGATCGAAACCGCTTTGCTGTCTGCCATCGAGCATTTTCGCGGATGCGGAGTTAACACGACTATTCTCGAAGTCGACGGTGAAGTCGATCCCGTGGCTACGCTGCTGTGCGACTCGATCGCCGATGCATACGCCGCCAGTTTCGGAAAGCTGAGATTGTCCGCTGGCGCGAAAACGGCCGATGGCGACCTTGCTAGGGGTTATGAGGAAAGTCGCACGGTAAGCGGTGTACGCTACCTTGTGCGGTGCGCGGGGACGAGCCCGCTTCTGCTGATTAACGCCTGCGGCATGTCGCTTTCGGTGTGGTCGCGCCTGATCACCGATCAATCGGCACCATGGCGGCTCATCATACCGGAAAGCCCCTGCACGGACCTGTTCGAGGGCGGCATGCGGGTCGCGGACGATTTGTCTGCGGATATCGACGCGATCTCCGCGGCGCTCGATGATGCGGCGATCGAACGGACGGATCTGCTCACATGGTGCAGCGGCGCCAGAATAGCCGTCGAATTCGCTGCACGATTTCCCGAACGGGTTCGATCTCTGATCATGGTCGCGCCGACGTTGCGTGGCGCCGAGGGCGTCCTGCCGGCGGGCAGCAATTTCGAGAATGATATGAATCGCATTTTCGAGGCGATGGACCGGGTGCCGAATCTCGCCAAGACGTTCGCAAACGCCTTTAGCTCACAGTTCGATTTCACGGACTGGGACAAGCTGGCAAACAAACCGGAGCAGCGCGCCGTGACGTTGTTCGGTCTTGCCGCACGCGACCGGTTGCCTGCGCTGATTGCGCCGCTGATACGCCCGGAATTTCTCGTCAACTACGGTCGCCGTGCGCTGCTCGACCAGAAGCATGCGATCCACGCGTCGCTCGCCGGTTTGACGATGCCGGTGATGTTGCTGTTGGGCGACTGCGACAACCGCGTCAACAACTCCTTTACCGTCGCTACGCTGAAGGCGTGGGGGGTGCGCTTTCTGCAGGTCGGGATCAAGGGAGCAGGACACTATCTCTATGACCTGCAGTACCAGTATTTCCGCTCAATCCTGTCGGCCTTCCTGGCCGGTGGGCCGCCTGCTTCTTCAACGCGCGTCGAAGTGGAGACCGTAACGTAAATCCGCCGATCGTCGGCATGCGGCGATATTTAAGGAGCGATCACTTGGTAAGGGTGTCCGACTTGGCAAATGGCGTCGGCGAGCGCTCGCGCCCTTCCGGCGCGCATGACGCGGAAATATTCGCCGATCAGGTTTTCCTCAGGCCCGACGTGAAGATCGAGCCGCTCGTGGGCGGCTGGTATGCTTGGTCGCACTTGATCGCCCCTTTGCAGCAGGCAATGAATCTCGCGTTTCGCCAGCTTCCGCTCCTGCAATCCTTTGTGGCTAATCCATCCATCCATGCAGCAGCTGCGGCGAATCCTGCGTTGGTAGGCGGCTCTTTCGTCGCGCTGACCGAGGCGGATGCTCCCCGCGTTAAGGCTCTGGTCGATGATTTGACGCAACGGTACGGATTCATACTCCGCTTCGCAGAACATTTTCGCCGGCTGGATCGCGACGTGCAATCGAAAGCGCAGGGCTTCTGTCTTGATGAATTCTACCGCGACCTGCCCGCCGATCTCGCCGGAGTGGTCGAGATCGTCTACGACCTGAACAATCATCCCAAGACCAAGATCATCGAAGAACTGCTGTTCCGGGGCGGTCTGGACAATCGCGGACTTCAGCAAATCTATCTGCATCGAACGCCAAGCCAGGATCGCGCGTTTTTCCTGAGCACGCCCAGGTTGGAAAACCCTGGATCGATGATGTTGAATATGCCCTTTGCCGACCCTGGGCTCGACGCGCTTTGTGCAATGAAACTACATCCGGGCTCGCTTGAGGAGGCGACGCGACAGTATGTACGGAGCGATACCAAGATCGATTGCTTCAAACAATTGTTCAGCTCCGAGCCTCCGTTGCGAAATTCACCGCAATACGACGGCAGCGGCGTTCGCATCCGCTATTTCGGTCACGCCTGCGTCCTTGTTCAGACTTCCCGGTGCGCCGTGCTGATCGACCCGACGGTCGCTTGGGAACGTGACGATGGCGAAGCGACGCTGACCTTCAGCGATCTTCCCGACTTCATCGACTACGTGGTTCTAAGCCACGCGCATCAGGATCATATCTGTCCGGAGGTGCTGCTGCAGCTTCGACACCGGATCGGTGAAATCTGCGTGGCGCGGCATAATCCCGGCAACATCGCCGATCCGTCGATGAAGCTCGTTTTGCGGGAGCTGGGCTTTTCCAACGTCAGGGTGCTTGATCCGCTCGACTCGATCAAGACCGCGGATGGAGAGATCGTCAGCCTGCCGTTTCCGGGAGAGCATTGCGATCTCGACGTGACTACGAAGCAATGCGTCTACATCAACGCCAAGGGACGGCGCTTGGCGTTTCTGGTCGATTCCGACGCTGTCGATCCGGCGCTGTATCGACGACTGGCTGAACGGATCGGCTCGGCGCGCCTGGATGCATTGTTCATCGGAATGGAGTGTCATGGCGCGCCGTTGGACTGGTTGTATGGACCGCTGCTGACCCGGCCTGTTAAGCGGCAGGACAGCGATTCCAGGCGCCTCAACGGATGCACGTGCGAGCGCGCATTGGGAGTGTTGCAGGCGATGCCCAGCGCACGGGCTTATGTCTATGCGATGGGGCAGGAGCACTGGATGAAATATCTGATGGGCCTGGCTTATCAGCCGGGCAGCATACAAATCGCAGAATCGGATCGTTTCGTTGCCGAATGCCGGCAGGCAGGTATCGAAGCGGATCGGTTGCGGGGATGCCGTGAATGGGTGTTGTGAAAAACCGTTCGAGCCGATGCACCCGCCGGTCGCACGAGAACACTGAACTGGATTGTGCCCTGACCGGCCTGCGGCTGCCGGGCATCACGCCACGTTCATCGCAGCCGCATGCTGGAACTTGCTGCTCTAGACGAGGCCCGTGACATACATCGCCAGAAGAATGGCGAAACCGACAATGCCTTGGAGGCTTGCTCCGCCCATCATGGTGATGACGGCGGATCGTTCATTTCGGTCCGCCAACGCGTCGGCGCGAACGAGCCAGTAATAGCTGTCCGTGGGCAGGATCACGAAGGATCCAAGGCAGATGGCAAATACCGCAGCTACCGGAGAGAGCGTCGATGCGTGCACGATCGGTCCCAGAAGAATACCGGCGGTAGCGAATGTCGCCATCGACGAACCGTAGATGATCTTGATGATCATCGTCAGCACGAACAGGACGACGAGCGCAGCGGCCGGCGAAGTTGTCGCCGGGAAGATCTTCTCCAACGAAAGAAAATGACTGATCATCCCCCCGAAGGCACTCGCGGCACCGCACACGATCAAGAGCCAACCCGTCCTGCGCATCGCGATATCGACGCATTCCCGCCGGCTTGCCGGATCTGTGCTGATGAGCGCAAGTGCGGCCGCGACGAAAAGCGCGCCCCTTGGATGGCTGATGAAATCCAGCAGCGGGTTGCCGGTGAAATCGAAACCTCCACCGAGAACGAGAAGACAACCAAGGACGATCAGTGGCGCGAGCGCGCGGACGTCGCTCCAGGACAGAAATCCGCCCTTATGCGGCCGCGGCGCCGCAATGCCTTTCGCATCGACGGCGAGCTCGGTTCGGTGCCGCGCCCACACTTCGCCCGCGATCCAGACCGGGATCAAGAGCGCCAGCCCGTAGAGAAAAAGCGCGTGGCCGTCGAAGCCCAGGCTGGTCGCGACGATCAGCGGGCCCGCTGGAAAAAGCAGGCGGAAGCCTGCGAATCCCCCGAAGGCCACCGACAACTTGCGATGCGCGGCAATCGACGACAGCGTCGCATAGCCGGTATCCGGACAGGCCATGCCGGCAGCAGTGACCGGGGCGACGGCGGCGGCCAGCATGGCTGCGCCGTTGAGGGGCTGACGCGACAGGCATGCCGCCAGGAGAAACGACGGAAGCAGGATGAGGGTTAGATCCCCGAGCGCCTTGCCGTAACTCGCGCTGAACGTGCGCATCAATTCGGTGTAGCTCAAACCGCCCGCCAATCCGATCAGCAGCGCGACGATGATCAGCCACAATGACATGGGCAGGTTGAAACCTCCCCAATGAATTTTTGCCTTGGCAACGGGAATCTCTACAGTGGACATGGCTGCACCCGATCAAGCATCATTGCAGGCATCATACCTCAGCGGCGGCGAACTGAATAACGAGTTTATAGGAGCGATTACATGAGTTCAGCTCATGCTGGGCGACGCGTGCTCCCATCCTTGGTCGCCTTGCGCGCGTTCGAGGCCGGCGCAAGGCTGGGCAGCTTCACGCGCGCCGCCGAAGAGCTGCTGATCACCCAGGGCGCCGTGAGCCACCACGTCCGTAATCTGGAAAGCTTTCTGGAGGTGACGCTCTTCAATCGGGCCGGGCGTCATCTTTCTCTCACGGCGGAAGGCCGCGAATATATCGCCAGCGTCAGTGAGGCGTTCGACCAGCTTTCGGCGGCAACCGCCGCGCTGCAGCGCCGCCCGAACCGGGTGATGACCGTCAGCATGCTGCCGGCCCTGGCGGTGAAGTGGTTTGTGCCGCGGCTGATGCGGTTCTCCGATAGCTGTCCTGACATCGATCTTCACCTGAGCCTGTCGCGCGAATTGATCAATTTCGATCGAGACGGGGTCGATGTCGCCATTCGGTACGGGCGCGGCGACTGGGAGGGTACCGATACCGAGGAGCTGTTGCGCGAGGTGGTGTTCCCGATCTGCAGTCCGCGTCTCCTCGACGGGCCGGCGCCGCTGCGGAAGCCCGAAGACCTGGCACGCACGATATTGCTGCACGGAAACATCCGCGAAGACTGGACGATGTGGCTGCGAGCCGCGGGCTGCAACGACGTCGACGCCACCCGTGGTCCCAAATTCGACGATCATGCGTCGCTCATCCAGGCCGCCATCCAGGGACTTGGCGTAGGCCTCGGCCGCGGCCTCATGGTGGCGGATGATCTTGCCAACGGCAGCCTCGTGGTGCCGTTCTCGACGCGGTTGCGCGCCCATTACAGCTACTGGCTGGTGACGCCGCGTCGCCAACCGCCACATCCCGGCCTCGGTCCGTTTCGCGAGTGGGTGCTGCGGGAGATTGCGGAATCGAAAAAGCAGCGGCGAATCGCGAAAGCGGGCTCAGGTCGGCGATGACGCTATGCGCGCAAGTCTGGCAGACCGGCTGAGCCGGCTACCGCAGTTTCGGACCGTCCGATCGATGCCAATCGGTCAGGCCCCTCCTGCTGCCGCGAAATGGGCGCGGCGCTCGTCCGCGGCGACGTCCCGTTCTCGAGCCGGCACCAGCATCGAGGTATCCTGGACTCGCGGTCCCGGTCCGGACAGCGTCGCCTGTGCATTGGCGGGCGCACAACTGCCATCGGAGAATATCCACCAGGGATAGGCCAGATGGGGCAGCATCACTTCCTGGCCGGCCACCGCGAATCTAGGGCCGCGGCCGCAACCCATCGCCAGCCGAACGCCTGGCGTGACCGGATTGAGGGCGGGGAGCACGTCGCGCCTCCCCACTTTAAGGTATTTGGCGAAATCCCAGTCCTCGTGAATCCCGTCGGCGAGCGTCGTGACCCAGCAATGAAACCCGGTCGCCGTCGGCGGGCTGCTCGCTGGGAAGAAATAGCCCGCATAATACGTGCAGGGCACACCGAGGGCACGAAGCGAGCTGATCAAAAAGGTATGGATGTCGGTGCAACTTCCCTTCGTGCTGCACGACAGCATCGGAATGTCATCCATTCCGTCGTAGAACTTCACGGGCGGATGATCGTACTCGAACAACGAAGCGGTGAAGTCGATCAGCCGACGCAGCGCTTCGCGTTGATTCGATGCCCCGTTCGTCAGTTCAATGGCGGTTTGTTTCAGCTCCGGCGAGGCCCGCGTGAACCGGTTCTCGGCAAGATCGAAGTGGCGTGCAGGATCCTTGCCGTCGCCGGCTGCGAACTCGTACACGACAGAAGCGTTCGCCCCTTCCGTTCCGGGAAAGAAGTACGCGGCCTGGTCCCCGTCGAGCGAGCGCACCGACGTCCAGGCATGGGTTTCCGAGCGCTTCACCGACTCAAGGCGTTGATAGGCGGTATCGGGGGGTATCGGAATAAGCAGACCTGCCGGGTCAGGCCTCGGCGGAGCTGCGGGAACCTCAATCTGAATGGAATACATCGCCCCTCCGAAACCGTTTGCAGTCCGGCATGCCTTGGCCGGCCGGCCAGTACGATTATTCGAGTTGTATCGAATAATGTCAAGGGCCGGTGGTCATACGGCGGTTTGCACCTTGACATTGCATTCTGACGGCCGATAGAAAATGATTAATATTATTATTCTGGAATTACCGTACAATGCGGGAGGTCGGACCCGACGGCGCGTCGTTGGGAGTTCGGGAGTAGGGAATGGAAATCTTCGAGCACGTCGAACGTTTCAACGGCACAAAATCCCTGCCCGAGCTGTTCAACTGCCTCGTCGCAGCCGCAGATCGACAAGGATTTGGCCAAGTCGCCTACGGCCCCCTGACCTACGACGAGCCGTTGCATTTGCCCGGCCATGTATCGCCGTTCGTCGCGATGAACTTCCCGCGTAATTGGCGGGACCATTATCTGGCCCGCAAGTACGATACCATCGATCCGGTTGTGGTCTTCACGCCGTGCCTCACCCGTCCTTTCCTGTGGAGTTGGCTTCAACAGCGGCCCCTTCTGGAGCCCCGGCAACGCACGATCCTCGATGAAGCACGCGAGGCGGGGTTGAGGAACGGCGTCAGCGTCCCATTGCACGGTCCATGGGGGCGCGTCGCTGTACTATCATTCGCATCGCGCGATGAGGACAGCGAGCCGACAGCGAGACTGGGTCATCTGAACGCTCTCGCCGCACTGTTCCATGTCGCTTTCAGCGACATAAGCCAAAGCGAAGAACGGGCTCGGGATACGCCCATTCAGCTCTCGCCGCGCGAAAGGGATTGTCTCACCTGGACCGCGCTCGGCAAGTCGTCGTGGGACATCGGCATGATCATGAAGATCAGCGAGAACACCGTTAATTTTCACGTCAAGAACGCCATGCGAAAGCTCGGCACAACCAGCCGGACGGTGGCGGCGATCAAGTCCATCCAGCTCAACCTCATTTGCCTCCACGGCATCTGAGCCGCGGCGACATCCGCCTCAGCAGCGGCACCGCTTGAACCCGGCCGGGCCATCGTTAAGCTTCATGAGCCGGAAAATTTCGTCCACCCGCGGGTCGGCATGCTTCCAGTCGTAGTGGAACTCATGCTCGGTCAATTCGAGCCGCCGCACCTGCTCGTTTTCGAGCAGATGGGAACCCTTGTAGATGTACATGCGGCCGGTGAACACGCCCGGATCGACCCATTCGGCGAGCTGGGTTTTGTCCAGCCATTCGTCGAACCATAACAGATCGGCGGGTTCAATCCACGGATTGAAAACGATGAAGGTCGGGTTGAGCGGCAAACCGATGCTGCGACAGAAAGCGACGGCCTCCTCGATCTGCTCGAGCGTAAGCCCCTTGTCGATCGCGTCGAGCACGCGCTGCCGCGGGAATTCCAGCGCGCTGGTGACGAACAGCAATCCGAGCTCCTTCAGTTCGGCGATCGTGCTCTTGGACTCCACGATATGATCGGCCCGCGTGATGAAGTCGAACGTCAGCTCGGGAAACTCGGCATGCATCCGGCGCACGACATCGAGGCCGTGTTGTCGGGAATTGAAGAAATCCGGATCGACGAAGCAGATATGGGTCGCGCCGAGCCGTACGACCTGGCGAATGTCTTCGAGGACGGTTTCGGTTGGAATGATATTCACCTTGGTCCCGGTCGCGGCGAAAACCGAACAATAGCTGCAGGAATGATGACATCCCCGGGCCGTCTCCACATTGCCGACCACCGGATGCACACCGCCGGGAAAGAATTTCGAGTATTCCGGGGATGAATATCGGCCCAAATGCGGAAGCACGCCGCGTGCAGGCGGCAGATGACCTTTACGCTGGATGTTGATCTGATCCGGATTCGCTGACGCGACGATGTTTCCCGAAGCCAGCACGCCTCGGATATCCCGCGGCAACAGCGTCGTCTCGCCGGCGGCTTGGCGCGCCAACGCGACGACGGCAGGCTCCCAATCGCCCCGGATGATCGCGTCGCAATGGGACCCCACCAGGCGTTCCGCATGGATATTGGCGTGCTGCCCCCACATGACAATGCGCGCATCCGGACTGGCGCGCCGCGCGGCTTGCGCGATCTTGACCGCGGGTGGGATCGCCTGGAACAGCTGAACGCTTATTCCAACGAGGTCCGCGCCCGCGAAACGCTCCTCGTCGATCCCTTCGATGAAGGTGTCGACACAGGTCGAATCGATCCCGGCGCGCGAGAGCCAGTGCGCCGCCGTGCCGATGCCGAGCGGCTGAAAGCCGCCGTCATATCCGGAAGCAAGAACGACCTGCGGAGATTTCATGATCATATCCTTGTTTGAACGCGCCGATCTGCTGACATGCGAGCATCCGTGGTCGATGCGACCGCGGGCGGAAGCCGCCATAGACCGCCCGATGGCGAGGCGACGTGGCCCGGACGCTCCGAATTCTTGGTCTATCGACGGAGAATGCGCGCCGTTGTGTCAAACCGAGAGTAGTGTGTTCGCCACTGCACAACCACCTACCAACGTAGGTAGGCCCGCCTCGAAGATCGCAGTGTTAATTTGCGTTGCTACAGCCCGGCGCCGCAGTGATCGAGACCGCATCCGGGGCTGCGGCCATCGATGCCGCCATGCATCTCCAGAGCCGGACTGCCCATGACCCCAGACCGACCGATCCCCTTCACCCTCGCGCAAATTCGCGCGCTGTCGAACACCTATCCGACGCCTTTTTACGTCTATGACGAGGCCGGCATCCGGCGGGAGATTCGGCGCCTGTTGCAGGCCTTTTCCTGGAACAAGGGATTTCGCGAATACTTCCCTGTAAAGGCGTTGCCGAACCCCGCGATTGTCCGGATCTTGCGCGACGAAGGATGCGGCGCCGATTGCATCTCGGTTCCCGAGTTGATGATTGCCGACCGGCTCGGCATGACCGGCGATTCCGTGACGCTCACCTCGAACCAGACCGGCGACGAAGAGTTCGCCATGGCCCGGCGAATGAATGCGATCATCAATCTCGATGACGCAGACCATTTGTCCTACATCGACAAGCGTTGGGGGCTGCCGGAGGTGCTGTGTGCACGTTACAACCCCGGGCCTACCGAACTTATCGGTGCGACGGCCTGGCCGCGTTTGGAACACCAGAAGTTCGGCATGAGGAAAGACCAGCTTTTCGAAACCTACATCAAAGCGCTGAACCGCGGCGTGCGAAGGTTCGGGCTTCATATGATGATCATGTCGAATGATATCGACGGTCTTCATATCGTCGACACCGCGCGCAAGTGCTTCGAGACAGCCGTCGAGCTGCGCCGGCTGGTCGGCATCGATCTGGAATTTATCGATCTCGGCGGCGGCGTCGGCATACCCTACCGGCCGGATCAGGCCGCCATCGACATGGTCGACATTTCCCGGCAGATCAGGGAACTCTATGAGCAGCTCATTGCTGCCGGCGAACTTGCGCCGCTTCGGCTCTATGCCGAATTCGGCCGATACGTTACGGGACAGCACGGCTACCTCGTGACGAAGGTCCGCCACGTCAAGCACAGCTACAAGCGCTTCGTGGGTCTCGACGCATCGATGGCGGATTTCATGCGGCCGGGGATGTATGGATCTTATCACCACATCGAATTGCTGGACGGGCAGGGAACGAGGCCGATAACGACTTACGACGTCGTCGGCTCGCTCGGTGCCAACAACGACAAGTTCGCCGTCGACCGCGAGCTGCCTACGCTGCAGTCGGGCGACGTTCTGGTGATCCACGATGTCGGAGCCTACGGCCGCGGCAAGGGGTTCAATTTCAACGGCAAGCTCCGCGCGGCGGAGTTGCTGCTTCGGGAAGATGGAAACTTTCAGCAGATCCGTCGGGCGGAAACGCCGGACGATTATTTCGCCACGCTTTGCGATTGGGAAAGCGTGCGTGAGGATCGTCCCGGTCGGCCGAGGACGGCTGCCAGCGCCGGGGAAGAAGTGCGGGCGCGCGAGACCGCGCCGCTGGTGTGATCACGCAGAACGCATGCACGGCACTGGCCGTGCGTTGTCAGGTTAGCAATGGCTGAGCCCGAGGAGGAAGTATCATGAATGAAGCGAAGCGACGCGCCTTGGTTGCGATCACGCGTGAGGCCCTTGGGATGCCCGAACAACCGTCTAGCGCGACCGCCGGGCAGCCGTCGGCCTGCTGCCCGACGGAGCCCTCCTCTGCCAAGACGGCCGAAGAGCAGACGGGATGCTGCGCCGCGCCGGAGACGGCGCTGAATGAGGCAGCAACGCCCGACAGCGGGATTAGCTCAGCGAAATGTTGCACGCCTTGAGAGGCCCGCTTCCGCTGCTACGTGCTTGAGCCACGCTGGGATTCCCGAACAGTGATGCGGCCGCTTCGCCAGCGGTCGCGCGACTCTCTTCAACACGGCTACCCGTCGCCACATCCACGCCGGCGCACGTTACAAGCCCAATCGGAGCGCCCCATGCGCGGCTGGAAAATTGCTTTCTGCACGTCGTTGGCTTTGATCGCCCTGATCGATGCGTCGGTAGCCCAGGATTATCCCAACCGTCCGATTACCATGGTCGTGCCGTTTCCGCCCGGCGGTACCAGCACGATCATCGCGCGCAGCGTGGCCGACAAGCTGGGCGAAGCACTGGGACAGCAGATTATCGTAGACAACCGGGGCGGCGCGGGCGGCACGATCGCCACCCGTGCGGTGTCGAAGATGCCACCGGACGGCTACACGATCCTGCTCAGCTACACCGGAACGCTGGCCATAGGTCCGACGCTTTACCCGTCGGTCGGCTATGATCCGCGCAAGGATTTCGCCGCCATTGGACTCATCGGCTACGCGGCCAACTCGCTGGTCGTCAGTCCGTCCTTCGTGCACTCGGTCAAGGATCTTGTCGCCTATGCAAAGGCCAATCCCGGCAAGGTGAATTACGGGTCGGCCGGCGTCGGGACCGTGGGCCACGTGGCCGGGGTGTATTTGGCCGAGGCCGCCGGCGTTGAATTCACCCATATTCCCTACAAGGGAACGGCCGCGGCGCTCACGGACTTGCTCGGCGGCCATATCCCGATGGCCTTTGCACCGATTCCCGCCGCGCATGCCGGTATTGCGGAAGGCAGGATGCGCGCGCTGGCGGTGACCAGCGCGCAAAGGTCGAGCCTGCTGCCCGACGTGCCGACCATTGCGGAATCCGGCATCCCCGGCTTCGAGGCCTCACTCTACTACGGGCTGGTGGCGCCGGCCGGCACACCGCGTCCGATCATCGACAAGCTCAACAAGGCGCTTCGCGCCGCCCTTGCTAGCGATGAGGTGCTCGGTCGGCTGGCCACCGACGGGACCGAGCCGCTTCCGAGTTCGCCGGAAGAATATGCCGCTCATATCGACCATGACGAAACGAAGTGGTCGAAGATTGTCAGGGAGTCCGGCGCCAGGGTGGAGTAGGCACGGCGATAATATCCCGCCGACCACCCGGCGCCGTCAGACCACCCAGCGGCCAACTCGCCGTCCGTGACGCGCCGTGACGCCTCAGCCGGCGACGTATTCCTGCGACTTGAACGTCAATTGCCGCACGCCTTCGGGAGCATCTGCAATCTTCCGGATGCCCGCCCAGGTCTGCTTGTAGTTCGGGATGATGAACTCGTTCACGCCGGGCGAGACCACGTTGCCTTGGACGCCGGTCGGATAGGCGAACAGCATGAAGGTCTGCTTGGGCTTGGCAGACGGAGTTGGATAGGCCATCGCCTGCGTAGAGCCGTTATCGTTGTACACCTCCACCAGGTCGCCCTGCTTCACGAGAAGTTCCGCCATGTCCTGCGGGTGCATCTCGATGAAGGGGTAGGGCCAGCGGTCCATGACGAAATCGTTCTGTTGATCGAGATAGGCACTCTGCCAGACGTGGTTTGCGCGGCCGTTGTTGATCAGATACGGCCACTTGTTCTTCTCGGCTTCCTTGCCTTCAGCCTGCAGTCCGCGCCACTGGGTCGGCATGAATACCGCGCGGCCGTCCGGCTTGTTGAACTTGCCGTCGGCGTAGAGCCGCTTGGTGCCGACGATACGCTCAGTGCCGGCAGCGGCCGGCGCCGGCGGACCGGACTGGCTCGGCACGTCCTTCTGCACCGGCTCTTTGCCGCGAGCACCTTCGATGGCAGCGACTTCGCCCGGAGCGCCGGTCGATGTCCGCGGCTTGCCGGGATTCATGGTCTCCAAGCCGATTGCCGGTTCCTGGAAGCCGTTGGTGCCCATCCTGCGCAGCCTTGCATAGGTGACGAACTCGCCGCCCTTTTCATGCTTGGAATAGCCGTCCATGAAGGCGTCTTCTTCGGTCTTCCAGTCAAACCCCTTGAACCGATCGGCGATCTGGTTCTTGCCCTGCTCGCGGAATACGCGTTCGAGGTGATTGGCGATGCGCGCCGCGATCAGGCAATCCGGCATGGCTTGGCCGGGCGGATCCATGTAACGCTCGGTGAGGCGCATGCGTCGTTCGCCGTTCATCGATGTCAGGTTCATCTCGCCCGCCGTCGCGGCGGGCAGCCAGACATGGCAAGCTTGGCCGATCTTGGTCGGCACGATATCGACGTTCACCGCGAACAATCCCCCCCGCTTGATGGCCGCAACGATGGCATTGACCAACGCGGCGCGATCGCCATACGGCACCGCGGACATCGCATCCTTCACGATATCGGTACGCTTCTTGTAGACCTGCTTGAATTCGAGGGCGTTCAGCGTGGTCTTGTAGTGGTCGCACGCCCAGATGTGATGCACCCCGCCCTTGCCCTCGATGAGCAATTTGTCGACATAGGCTGCCGGTTTTCCGACATGCGCATCCGAAGGCCGCGAATAGCCTTCCTGGTGACCGCCCATCCGCACGCAGCCGCCGCCCGGGCGGCCGATATTGCCGGTGGCGAGCGCGACGTTCACCAGCGCGGCGTTGGTGCGGTAATTGTCGTTACCCCAGATCAGGCCTTTTTCGTAGGCGAACATCGTCCGCCGACGTGCGCCGCCGGCCTTGGGTTGCGCGATCCATTCGGCGGATTGGCGAATCTGCTCGACGGTGAGCCCGGTGATCCGTGCCGCTTCCTCGAGGGTGGTCTTGTTGGCATTGACCGCCTTGTCGAAATCGCCGGTCGAGGCGGCAATGAAGGCGTTGTCGGTCCATCCCTTGTCGGCGATATAGGTGAGCCACGCATTGAACAGCGCAAGGTCGGTCCCCGAATTGATCGCCAGATGCATCACGCGATCCTTGCCCGCCTCGGCCTCACACGCATTCACGGTGACGGTGCGGCGGGGATCGACGATGACGACGCGACTCAATTCAATCGGCTCCGATCCGAATTCGGCCGTTTTCTTCCCCACGGAAGCGCCGCGCAGGTTCGGCACCCAGTGATTCAAAAAATAGTTGGTCTGCGTTTCGAGGGCGTTGGTGCCGACGGCGACGATCGTGTCGGCAAGTTCGGCGTCCTCGTAGCAATTGTTGAGTTCGCCGACGCCCATGTCGCGCGTCGCATGGACTTCCGAATTGTAGGCGGGGCGGTTATGGATGCGGATGTTCTTGATCTTCATCGCCCCGAAATAGAGCTTGCCGGTCCCCCAGGTGTTTTCATAGCCACCGCCCGCGCCGCCGTGGTCGAAGGCGGAGACGAACACGCCGTCCTCGCCCTGGTCGGCGATGACGGCAGCCGTAACGCGCGCCACGAGATCGAGCGCGTCGTCCCAGCCGGTCGGCTGCATCTGGCCGTAACGCCACACCATGGGGTCCGTCAGGCGCTGCAACTGCGTATTGCGCGCGCGCGAGTAGCTCATCTCGGCCATGCGCGCGCCGCGGATCGAGCCGAGGCCTGAATTCACCACGCAATTCTCGTCCGGCTTGACGACGATATGCACGTCCTCGCCGTTTTGCCGAACGATGTTGTACATCGCGGGCGAATACCAGGCGGCCGTTTCGGCGGGTTGCTGCTTGCCAAGATCGACGCCGAACTTGTTGCGGCCGGGCGCGGTGCCGCCCTGTTTGTTGGTCGGCCACGTATACGCCTTGTAGCCGCAACCTACGATGCAGTAGTGACAGGTGACGTTGAACTCCTTGGCGTCCACGGGAATGATGGGAAGGCGATCAATCTGACGCTTGTAAGCCATGGTTTTCCCCTCAGAGCACGTTGCTGAGACGGCCGTAGAGCAGTTCATCCAGGCCTTCGGCATGGATGTCCCCGTTGTCCGCAACGCGAAGCACGTATTGTGCGAGGTTCTGGGTTGCCTGCCCCCAGATCTGTTGGCCGCCGGCCTCGCAATCGAAACGCGAATAGTGACCGGCACAATTCAAGGTGCGATCGGCCTTGTTGTACGCAAGCGGAAATCCCTTGTGCGGACAGATGGTGGAGAATCCGACAATGTCGCCGTCGGGACCCGCACCGCCGGATACGCGATTGCCGAGTTTGAGCAGTACGCCCGGCGCATCCTGGTCCGGATAAGCCACCGGCAAGGGAACGTCCGGGCGCAGATCGGCGAGGTTTGCGAGCCGCGCGCCCGGATACTCCACCCGCGCAAGCGCCGGCGCCGCTGCCGAAGGCTGAGTGGCCTGCGCGCCAACGGCCACGGCGAGGATTCCACCGTCCCGCAGGAAGCGGCGACGTCCCATATCGACCAGTTTATCGCAACGCGCCATATCCGCCCTCCGCTATTTCATGTTTCGCTTACCGGCGGATTGCCGCCGGTGGCGGCTAACTCACGCCGCCGGCGATATAAAGTTTGGTGAGTTCGTGCTGCGGCGCGTCGAACATCCTTTCGGCGCTGCCGCCTTCGACAAGATAGCCGGCCCCCGCGCAGCACCAAAAGAACGCCGCGTGGTCGCCGATCCGCTTCGCCTGGCGCAGATTGTGCGTGACGACCACGATCGTGAACCGTTTGCGGAGCGAGTGGATGAGATCCTCGATCACGCCGGTGGCGATCGGATCGAGTGCGCTGCAGGGCTCGTCCATGAGCAGGGCGTCCGGTTTGAGCACTAGGGCGCGCGCGATGCACAACCGTTGCTGCTGGCCGCCGGACAGTTGCTGGGCAGGCGCGTTCAATCTGTCCTTGACCTCGCCCCACAATCCGACCGCTTCGAGACTGTCCTCGATGGCTTGATCGATCTCCGCGCGATCCCGCATGCCGTGCTCCTTGAGGGGAAGCTCGAGATTGCGCCGGATGGAAAGCGGGAAGGGATTGGGCTTCTGGAAAATAAAGCCGACCCGCTTGCGTAATGCGACGTCGTCGATCCGTGCGTCACCGAAATCCAGACTCTCCAGCCGGATCTTTCCCTCGACGCAACATCCGTCGATGGAAGCGGACAAGCGATTGAGGCAATAAAGAAAGGTGCTCTTGCCGCACCCGGAGGGTCCGATAATGGTCGTGACGCCGCCCCGCGCGATGTCGACGGACACGGCGGACAACGCGGTTTTTCCGCCGTAACGGACGGTCAAATCCGAAACGCGCCATAACGGATCGAGGGCGGGCGCGCAAATTTCGTGACCGTTCGCGCCTGGTCCCGGAAAGACGCTTATATGGCGGGTGATAGACCCGCCAGACGCTTCCACACGTGTGTGCTGCATATGACCACTCCGTTGATGGCAAGGAGAAGAGCGAGCAGAACGACTGCCGACCGATAGGCAGCCGCGTCTCCCCCTGAGATGTTCATGGACAGATCGAAAATGTGGATGGAGAGCGAACGACCGGAATCCATCAGCGAAGATGGCATCCGGTCGACATAGCCGCTGGTGAACACCAAAGCGGCAGTCTCCGCCAACGCGCGCCCGACGCCGAGCAGGGTGCCGACCAGCACGCCCGGAAGCGCGATCGGGAGAAGCAGCTTGAAGATCGTGCGCGTCTTGGAAAATCCCAGCGCGAATGCGCCCATTCGATACGAGACAGGAACGCTGCGAAGGCTCTGTTCCGACGTTCGGATGAGAACCGGCAGGACCATGCAGGCCAACGTCAGGCCTCCGGACAGGATGGAAAATCCGAGACCTAGAAAAACGCAGAAGAAGGCGTTGCCGAAAATTCCGAAGATGATCGAAGGTATCCCCGCAAGCACGTCGAGGCTCAGCCGCACGTTGCGGGCACCGCGGTGCTTGCCGGAAACGAATTCCGCCAGCAGGATGGCGGTGCCGACCGCGATCGGCAGCGCGACGGCGATGCAGACGCTTAGAATGAGGAACGTGGAAACGAGAATTGGTCCTATGCCGCCCTGCCGACCGGAGCGCTTTGGCGCGTCGGTCAGGAACGACCACGACATCTGGTCGAGTCCGTGGATCAGAACGCTTCCGATGATCCAGATGAATGCCAGGGACACGATAAGCGGCGCTCCCCAAACCAGCGCAAGATGCCAGTCCCACCGGGGGCGCGTCGATGCGTCATCATTCATGGCTGGTCTCCGGTCCGAGCCATTCGGCCAGAATCAGCATCAGGATGACGATGGCCGTCAGGAACAGTCCGCTGACGAAAAGCGATGACCGGTGAATTTCTTCGGCGTAGGGAATCTCGAGGACGATGTTGGCCGCAAGCGTTCGTACCGGCTCGAAGATACTCTGCGGCACCTGGACGATGTTCCCGGAGACCATCAGTACCGCCATGGTCTCGCCGAGCGCCCTGCCGGCTCCCAGTACGATGCTCGATACGAGCCCCCGTTTGGCCGCAGGGACGGCAACCTTGACGATCGTCGACCATTTCGAAAACGCCAACGCCTCCGCGCCGATCAACAGCGTTTTCGGCACTGCGCGCAGACTTGTGGCGGCCACCAGACTGATCGTGGGCAGCACCATCAAGGTGAGGATGATAATGGCGGCAAGCATGCTGGCGCCAGGTGGCCTCCATGCCGCAATGATGGGAACGAGAACGGTCAAGCCCCAGAATCCCAGCAGAACGGATGGCAGGCCCGCGAGAAGTTCGACCGTCCTGGCATATACGGCGGCAACCGCCGGCGGGGCGTAGAAGCAGCAGAAAATCGCCGACAGAATTCCCAACACGGTTGCGAGCAGCAGCGCACCGCCCGCGACCAGGAACGTGCCGGCGATCATCGGCGCCAAGTTGAATTGGCCGTGCTTCGGATGCCAGCTCGGGTCGCTCAAGAAGCGCAAGAAGCCGATCTCGGACAGCGCTGGAGCTGCCGCCATCACAAGGACGAGGATGACGACACCGACGATGACGCTGGCCAAAAGGGCTATCGCCCATAGCACAGCGGCAAGGGCGCTATCGGCGTTCCATCCGAGCCGCCGTACGGCGTCAACGGACGGGAACGAAAAAAAGATCCTTGATGAGATCATTGACGCGGTCCGATTGGGCGAACTCGAGGAAATCGCGAGCAAGGGGCGATGGCTGCCCCTTTACGACCAGATTGAGCTCGCGAATGATCGGAAACTTCTTGGTTGCGACGGCTTCGGCGGTCGGCTCGATCCCGTCCAGCGGCAGGGCCCGGATCGGCGTTCCGTTTTCAGCCTCGTATTCCGCGGAGCCGATGGAGACGTAACCGATCGCCATCGGGTTTCCGGCGACGACCTTGACGGCGTGCTCGTTGTCGCCGACGATCACGTCGGCACGAATTTGCGTGACGTTGAGCTTGAAATGATCGACGAACAAGTCGAGCGTGGAGCGGCCCTCGGCCTTGTTTTCGACGATGATCCTGCCCTTCCCGGGCCCGACCTCGGACCAGTCGCGCAGCTTGCCGGTATAGATGTCGATGATCTGTTGGCGCGTGAGCGATTGGATCGGATTGGTCTTGTGGACGATGATCGTGATACCGTCGATGGCAATGGTCTGGGCGGTCAAATCACTTTCGTTCTCGTACAGGGATCGTGAGACCATGCCGATATCGGCCAGGCCCGTTCGGGCATCGCGAACGCCGCGTGACGAGCCGCCGGTCTGCACGTCGATGCGCACATCCTGATGGAGAGACTCGTAACGTTTTGCGATCTCCGCCGCGAGCGGCGCGACGGTGCTCGCACCGGTAAGGGTCAGAGTCCGCTTGTCCGCCGCCTCTGCGGGGCCTGATGCGACAAGCCACGCACCGAGAAGCAGAAGAAGAGCAGCACGCATGATAATTCCCACGCTCGCGCGTCCGCGAGAGCGCGGGCGTACGTTGAATCTCTATCCAAGCTTCGGTATTTCTAGCTTCACGATATTTCTAGCCGAACGGATAACGAGTTAAATATCGTCTGTCAACTACGGGTAGTAAATGACGACAGCTTGCAAAGAGCTTTTATAGATCCCATTTTTCTAAAATAGCGATTCACGGGGGAATCACGGACATGGAAATCGAACAACTTGCGGCCTGCCTTGAAAAGCTCGGAAATCCAACACGGCTTGCGATTTTCCGGCTGCTGGTTCGCGCCGGCCAAGACGGCATGGCAGTAGGCGAGCTTCAATCGCGTCTCAATGTCCCCTCGTCGACCCTGTCGCACCACATTCTTTTTCTGGTGACAGTGGGACTTGTAAAGCAGCAGCGCGAAGGCCGAGTGCTCCGGTGCAAGCCGAATTTCGATCTCATGAATGCGATCGTGAAGGCATTGACGGCCGAATGCTGTGCGGGAGTCCCGCCGCGACCGGCCCCGCCTGCCGCTCAAAAGGGCCGCAGGAAAACGGGATCCCGCCCTTCCCAGCCCGCACGGGCGGCCGGGTAATTATTCGATTAAACCAGTAATACATTTAAGCTAGCCAGCTTGGAATTCCGTCGCGATGCGGTGCTGTCACGGCGCATGCCGCCGCGGCGTTTCGCCACGGCGGCGTTGCTCCCAGCCTTGTTTCCCAATACGAAACGCCACACCGACTGCGATCGACCAAACCAGCGCGATGTCGTGAACGTCGCCTGTTACGCTCCATCGTGTCGGTCCCGAAGCATTCATGATGGCGCAAAACGTTCGAGTCCGGCATCAGTTTCGAGCGACGGGACTGATCCAACATTTACAACCTTGACTCGAATGTCATTTCGTCTATTCTAGGAATACAGCTAATAGATGTGGCGTTAACGGAGGTGTCATGCCGCACGTCTGCGTTCCGTTGACTGCCTTGAATTCCGAGCCATTCGTGGCCTCGATTCCCGGATCGAAATCTCTCACCAACCGGGCCCTGATGATCGCCGCGCAACGCGTCGGCACGACGGTGCTTCGCAAGGCGCTGCATTGCGACGATACCGACTTTCTGGCGGCGTGCCTGGACCGGTTCGACGGCTTGTCGGTCGAAAAGACTTCCGACGGCTATCGGGTGGTGCGCACGCGCGCGAAGATCGGCGCGCCCGAGGGCGAGCTCTTTGTCGGAGGGGCCGGCACTCCGGCGCGCTTCCTGTTGTCATTGGCCGCGATGGCGGACGGCGAGAGCGTGGTCTGCGGCAATCCGCGGCTTTCCGAACGTCCGATGGGCGATCTGCTGCGCGCCTTTGACGGAATGGGCGTGTCCTACGAGTGCCTTGGCAAACCCGATTGCCTGCCGATCCGGGTCCGCGGGACGAAAATCGCGGTACCGCACTGGTCGGTCTCCGGCACGACATCCTCGCAATTCACGAGCTCGCTTCTTCTGCTCGCCGCTCAGCAGGCGGCAGGCCCGATCACGGTGGACGTCACCGGCAAACTCGTTTCCCGCTCGTATGTGGAGATGACATTGCGCATGCTCGAGGACTGCGGGATCCGGGTCAGAAAGGCCAGTGCCCAGACTTTCGAAGTCACACCTGGAATACCCGCCAACGACGTCATCGAGATCGAGGCGGACGCCTCGGGAATGTCCTACTTCCTCGCTGCGGCCGCTCTCACGGGAACGCGGGTGGTGATCCCGAACATCGGCGGCGGATCGGCGCAGGGTGATCTCGGCTTCGCCCGCGTGCTGCGCGACATGGGCTGTGAGGTGAGTTTCAATGAGCGGTCAATCGAGTTGTCGGGTGGCGCGCTACGCGGCATCGAGATCGACATGGAGGACATGCCGGATACCGTGTTGACGCTTTCGGCCGCCGCCGCCGAAGCCCGCGGCCTCACCTACATCTCCAACGTCGCGAACCTCCGCGTCAAGGAATGCGACCGCATCCATGCGGCGACAGCGGAGTTGAAGCGGTTGGGAGTCGCAGCTGAAGAAGGACCGGACTGGATCCGGATCGCTTCAAACGGCGCCGTGCACCCGGCCACGATCGAAACCTACGACGATCATCGCGTGGCGATGTCGTTCTCGCTGCTCGGACTGCTTCACCCTGGAATCGAAATTGAAAATCCCGGCTGTGTCGCCAAGTCGTTCCCCGAATTCTGGGAGGAACTTGACCGCTTTCGCAGCCACCACGATGCGGGGCGTACCAAACTGCAACCGTCCGAACGGAAACGCGCGTTGTGAAAGTCGTTCTTCTTATTCTGGACGGGGCCGGCCTGGCGGACGCAAATGCCGGCAACGCGGTGACCGAGCAGACCATGCCGACGCTTTTCCAGGCCATGGGCGACTACGGCTTTGCACGGCTTGAAGCATCCGGCCCGCCCGTGGGTCTCGACAAGGGCGAAGCCGGGAATTCCGAAGTCGGTCATCTGACCATCGGTGCCGGCTATGTGGTCCCATCCACGCTTTCGAAGATCGATGCGGCCTATCGGGACGGCACGTGGGAATCTCAGGGGCTATGGACCAGGCTCGCCGGCGGCAAGCCGTTGCATATCGTCGGCTTGCTTTCCGACGCGGGCATCCATGGGCACTGGCGCTCTCTTGTACAAGCCGCGACCCTGGCAGCCGGGTCCGGCGTGCCGGAGATCGTCGTGCATCCGGTGCTCGACGGCGTCGATTCGCAGGCGGGCACCGGCCCCAGGCTTCTCGACAGCCTCCGTTCGGGACTTGCATCGATTCCCCAAGCGCGCCTCGGCGTCGTAGTCGGGCGCAAATGGTTCTGCGACCGAAGCGGAAATCTGGAACTGACACGTGTCTTCACCGATGCCGTCTGCGGCGCCGCTGCGCTGCCGCTCTTCAGTGCGGCGGACCTGGACCATCATCTGCGAGGAGCATCGGAAGCGAGTTTCCCGGCGCATTTGATGCCGGGCGGCCGTCCCTTGCGGCGGGGTGAAACGGTGCTGATAACCCAGCATCGCGCGGATCGCGCCGCCCAAGTGGTGCGCCTGCTGAGCGAAATCGCGACTGTCTGCACCCTGGTTGAAATCGATCCTGCGGTCCCACCCGCGAACGTCTTCTTCCCAACGGCGCCGCTTACGCGCGGGTTGGGTTTTGAGTTGAAGCGTCGCGACGTCCGCTCGGTGCGGATTGCCGAATCGTGCAAGTTTCCGCACGTCACGTACTTTCTCAATGGCTTGAACAAGGATCTCGAGGGGCAACCGATCTGTGTGACCTCGATTCCTGAAGCATCCATCGCGCAGAATCCGGAGATGTCGCTTCAAGGTGTCGTCAAGGAACTCGAAGCAGCCTTGCGTGCGCCGGAAAATAACGTGGTGATCGCCAACATCGCCAATCTCGATCAGGTCGGCCATCTCGGCGATTATGGTCTGGCCGCGCAGGCGGCTTCTTTTGTCGATGCGGCGCTTGCGCGCCTTCTCGCGATCTGCCGGGAAGAGGGCTGGAGCGTCCTCATCACCTCGGACCATGGCAACGCCGATTGTGTGGTCGATCCGGACGGCAAGCCCTTCGGGTCGCACACGACCCAACCGGTGCCCTTTACGGCCGTGCCGCCCGCGGGAACGGTCCTGCGATGGCGCGAACGCAGCGGGTCCTTGGCCAATATCGCACCGACGCTCCTGACGCTGCTGGACATCCCGGTTCCCGGTTACATGTCAGCGAGCCTGCTGGAGCGCGCGGCTGAGAAACGGCGTTCAAGCGGGGCTACGCGATGAACCTGATCCGCATCGAAGTCGACGATCCTCCCGAAGGCCTCGATCCTCTCGGCCTGCTGGTGCCGGTCCCGCCCGATATGCTGCACCAGCGGCTGATTTCTTTCAGCCACTCGGACGATCTGTTGCCGACGCGATTGCAGGCGTATGATTCCGAGCAGCAGGCGCTGTTCGTGAACGGCCATGAAGGGGCGCAGGCGCATTTCGAATTCCGCTTCGGCAAGCCTTACGGGAAGCGGCCCGCGGAACATTTCCGTCCTGCCGTGAACCGTTATGTTGTGGCTTCGCCCGAGCTCACAGCGGGCATCGCACAACTCATCGAAGGAGCCTCGGGGAACCGCGACAAGCTCTTGCGCATCGTCGCATTCGCAGCTTCCCTGTTCGACTACGATCATCCGCCCGTAAAGTTCTATGAGGGCAAGGACGCCATCCCGCTGTTGTGCGAACTCACAAAAGGAAGCTGCCTCGACATCAACACCTTCCTGATGAGCTCGTTGTATGTGGCCGGAATCCCGGCCGCATACTATTCCGGCTACTTCTTCGCGACCGGCAAGCCGCCAACCGCAGACCATTTCCATTGCTGGGTTTCGACCTTCACGGACGGCGAGCAGCAGGACTGGGATATCGCACACCACCTCACCGCCGGAACGCGCGAAGTCCATCCGGGTCTCAATCCGAAGCCCGGCATCCGCTTTGCGATGAGCTGCGGACGCGGACTGAAATTCCACCTCGCCGACCGCGAGGTATGGATTTCCCATCTGGGATATCCGGTCTGGGTGCGCCGGGATGGCGGACACGACAAGGCGAAGGCAGTAGCGACTTTGGTCAAATCTGGAGAGTTTCATGATCTCGACAAGCGAGTTCCTCGCGAAGGCACAGACGTCAGGATTTGACTTCTACACCGGCGTGCCCTGCTCCTATCTGGCATCGCTCATCAACCGAATCGCGGACGATTCCGCTCTGGGCTATGTGGGCGCCACGAGCGAAGGCGAGGCGATCGGGATCGCGGCGGGCGCGTGGCTTGCGGGGCGAATGCCGGTCGTGATGTGCCAGAATTCCGGTCTCGGCAACACCGTCAATCCGCTGACCTCGTTGAACCATACGTTCAGGATTCCAAGCCTTCTCATCGTGACCTGGCGCGGCCAACCCGGCGATCACGACGAGCCGGAGCATGCGGTCATGGGCGAGGTGATGCACGACCTTCTCGACACCATCCACATTCCGCATGCCCCCTTTCCGCAATCCGCAGACGACCTGTCGGCATGTCTCTCCGCCGCGCGCGCGCACATGGCTGAAAGCCGGCTGCCATTCGCGCTCGTTACCCCGAAGGGCACCTTCGAACATCAGGATCTCGGCGGGCCGGCCCGACCGACACGCCGGAGCGGACGAACGGAAGATTATCGCCGCGGAGGGCAGCGTCCGACGCGTTTCTCCGTTCTCGAGGCGGTGCTCGCTGCAATTCCCGAAAACGCGGCCGTGATCTCGACCACGGGAAAATGCGGCCGCGAACTATTCACGCTCGCCGACCGCAAGCAACATCTTTATCTCGTCGGCTCCATGGGCTGCGCTTCCGCGGTCGGCCTGGGCGTGGCCCTGAACGCGTCAAAACCCGTCATCGTCCTCGACGGCGATGGTGCGGCTCTGATGAAGCTGGGAAACCTTGCCACCATCGGCGCATACGCGCCGGCCAACCTCGTGCACGTGCTGCTGGACAATGGCGTCCATGACTCCACGGGCGGACAGCCAACCGTCTCCAGCCAAGTCGGCTTCACCGACATCGCGGCGGCGTGCAACTACCGCACCGCGACCGAATCCGACGATGTAAGGGGTTTCGAGCGCGCGATGCAGTCCGCGCTTGCGTCCCCGGGCCCCCATCTCTTGCGCGTTCATATCCGTCCTGGATCGATCGACAAACTGGGCCGGCCGACTGTGAAGCCCGAGGCCGTCGCCGATCGGTTCAGGGCCTTTCTCAAGGAGCCGGACCGCGCGTTCGCTGAGGCCCTGGCCGTCTGAATGGGCTCGCCGAGGCACTGTCGTCAGACTGGAAAGCCGCCGAGGCCGTAACCGCCCCAGCATCTCAAAGCCCCTCGAATCTTGACTGCCTTCGATAATCTTAGCACTATCGAAGCATGGCAAGCCCGTCCTGGATCGACACGCAATGACGCGCGAGGCTGGGCTTCCCGTGGCCATAATCGGTGGCGGTCCGGTCGGACTTGCCGCCGCCGCGCAGCTCGTTGCCCGTGGATTGCCGGTCCGGCTTTACGAACGCGGCGCAACGGCCGCGGCGAACGTTCGAAGCTGGAGCCATGTCCGGCTATTCTCGCCGTGGCGCTTCAACGTCGATGCAGCAGCCGCCGCACTGCTGCAGACCTCGGGATGGCGCGAGCCGCCGCCCGATATCCTGCCAAGCGGTCGGCAGCTTTATGAACTTTACCTCGCGCCGCTCGCCGCCGCGCTCGGCCCGCGCGTCATCGAAACCAATGTCACGGTGCAGTCGATTTCCCGGTACGGAATCGACAAGGTAATCACGCACGGCCGGGAAAGGCAGCCGTTTTTGCTGGCGGTGGAGGGTGCAGCCGGAGCTTGGCGCACGGAGTTGGCACGGGCGGTGATCGATGCCTCGGGAACCTGGCAAAGTCCGAACCCGCTTGGCGCCTCCGGAATTCGCGTCCCGGGCGAGCTTCAGTTCGCTGACCATATCGATTATGGAATCCCGGACATTCTGGAGGCCGAGCGGAAGCTCTATGCGGGCAAAGCAACCCTGGTCGTCGGCGGCGGCCACTCCGCCGCGAACGCGGTGCTTGATCTCCTCACGCTTGCCGCAGCAGAGACCGCAACCCGCGTGTTGTGGGCGATACGAAATACCGGTCTCGCGCGGATCTTCGGTGGCGGCGCTGCAGACCAGCTTCCGGCGCGCGGCGAACTCGGAACCAGATTGAGGCAGGCCGTGGAGGCGCGCCGGCTTCAGGTCACGTTGGGCTTCAAGGCCGAATCCGTGCGCTCCAGCACGGACGGGTTGCTGGTGTGCGGACGCGTCGGCGCAGACGAAGTGGTCGTCGGGCCCGTCGATCGCATCCTCGTCTTGACCGGACAGCGTCCCGACATGGAGTTGGCGCGTGAGCTGCGGACCGATCCCGATCCGTGGCTGGAGTGCCCGCGAGGCCTGGCTGCCCAAATCGATCCCAACCTCCATGCCTGCGGCACGGTAGCGCCGCATGGCTATCGCCAGTTGGCGCAGCCTGAGCCGGGGTATTTCGCGGTCGGGGCGAAAAGCTACGGGCGCGCGCCGACTTTTCTGATGGCGACCGGGTACGAACAGGTGCGCTCAGTTGTGGCCCATCTGGCCGGCGACCAGGCGGCCGCCGACGATGTGCGCCTTGTGCTTCCGGAGACCGGGATCTGTTTCGACGACCTCGGAGCGGATTCCCCGGCCACCTGCTGCACCCAGGCGCCGCAAACCTGCCGTGCGGAGGCATCGCCACCGAAGCAAGCGCCGGACATTCTACCCGTTCCAGAATCCCTCGCGCCGCGGTTTCCCGTCTAGCGCGGCAATGCGCGGGCCGACCAGCACCGGCGCATGTTCTTTGAGAGTCGGATGACGATCATTGGCGCGTGGCCCTCAGTGTTCAGCCGCCGTCAGTTCAAACCGTTCGATGACGGTGCTCTCGCGCTTTCCAAGGTCCTGCCATTCGACGATCAGTGGATGCGTTAACAGGGCTCGATAATATGATGCTGCGTCGGCCCGCACATCGACGGCGTAGGTCTGGAAACGCAATGCCACCGGCGCAAACATGATATCAACGGCGCAGAAGGAGCCGAACAGCCACGGCGCGCCGGCGTGTGTATTTGCCCTCGACCAGATCGCGAAAGCACGCTCGATGTCGGCGATCACCTCTGGCGTCCGTCGCGCCACGCGCTGTCGGCCGCGGACGTTCATCGGCATCGCGTCGCGCAATGCGTTGAAGCCGGAATGCAATTCGCCACAATAGCTGCGTGCGCGCGCCCGGTCCTTCGCGTCCCTGGGCCAGATCTGTTGGAATCGTTCGTAGAGATGCTCGGTGATGGCGAGCGTGTCCCAGATCGCCATGCCGTCATCGAGGAGAACCGGAACCATCCCGGTCTCTCCGCCGAGCGCGTTCACCTGCTGTCGCGATTGCGGCGTGTACAAGTCGATGCTCTTCTCGGTGAACGTTGCGTTCACGAATCTCAGCAGCAACCAGACGCGCATCGACCAAGACGAGTAGTTCTTGTTGCCGACAATGAGTGTATAGCTCATTCCTGTCTCACCTCCAGCGCGGCTGGCTGGCCTATCGGAGGACGTCACGACATGGCCCTTCCATTATGGGAGCCAACGGCAAATTACATTGCGGCCACCGCGCTCACAAGCGCACCGCGCGCGTCGACGCCCCGACAGATGGCGCTTGCTGACTGATCGCGCGACCGCGGTGACTTATGCGTCAGTGGGAACACCAGTCTCGACGCGCTTTGCAACGTCGCACACCACCGGGGACAGCAGGAAGTCGTAGACCGTCATCTCCGCGGCATGCTCGTCATTGATGTAGGACAGCGTCTCCGTCAGCAGCGACGAGTAGCCGCCCAGATCGAAGAAGTTGTCCCTGCGCCCGACGGCTTCCACCTTGAGCACGCGGGCAAAAATACCGGCGATGCTGTCCTCGACCGGGGTTTGCGGCGGCTCCGCCGCCTGGTCCGGCTCGGATTCCGGGATTTCCATGGTCTGGAGCGCGTTGCGATCGATCTTTCCATTCGGATTCATGGGCAGGCTGGGCACCAATGCGAAGATGCTCGGTACCATCTGCTCCGGCAGGCGCTGGCGCGCCGATCGCTTCAGGTCACCGGATATCTCGCGGTTAGCCGGGACATCCTCGGCAAGTACGACGAACGCGACCAGCCGCTCGTCGTCCTTCCCGAAGCTCCGCTTGACGACGACCGCTTCGCGAATGCGATCGTCACGACGCAGGCCGGTCTCGACGTCGCCGATGTCGATGCGCCAACCGCGGAGCTTGATCTGGTTGTCCACCCGCCCGATGAACTCGAGCAAGCCATCGGCGGCGATACGGCCGAGGTCGCCGGTCCGGTAGAGAAATCCCGGCGTCACGGCATGGCGGACGAACTTGCGCGCACTGAGTTCAGCGTCGTTCAGATAACCCTTGCCGACGCCGTCGCCCGCGATGCATATCTCGCCAATCTCACCTTGCTCGACGGCGCGCAACTCATTGTTCATGAGATAAATCTGGGTGTTGGCAATCGGTCGCCCCGCCGGGACCGACTTCTTCATGTAGCGGGGGAAGTCAGCGAGGGTATAAGCCGACGAGACGTCGCTGCATTCGGCGGCGCCGTAGACGTTAACAAGAGCGGTGCGATTGGTTGCCGCAAAAGTCTGTAGGCGCGATGCCGAGATAGGCTCACCGCCGAGGAACACGGCACGCAGCATCGGAAAGATCGGGATCTGCTCGTTCCCGAACGGTTCGACCACCGGATAGAACGTGCTCGGCGCCGCGTTCATCAACGTGATGTTCGACTGCGTCAACACCGCGCGAATGGCTCGAGGATCGAATGCCACGGTGTCGAGGAGATGCAATTCGCCGCCGACGATGAGCGGCATCGCGATCGCCCGCTGCGTGATGTCGAAACTGAATGAACTGACCACCAGCACCTTGTCGGTCGGGCCGATAGCGTAGTCGCGCGCGAACCACTGCATCAGGTTGGTCCACCCGCCATGGTGCACCGCCGCGGCCTTGGGCCGTCCGGTCGACCCCGAGGTGAAGATCACGTACACGAGATCGTCCATCGTGGTGCGGCGGCTTGGACGATCGGATGGCTCTCGCTCGATCGCCTCACGCTCGGAATCGATGCGAATCACGGGTACGACGACTTTGGGAAGCAGCGGGGCGACAAGTTCGTGCGTCAGCAACGCCGCGAGCGGCACATCCTCGAACATCGCCGTGAGACGTTCGCGCGGATAGGTCGGATCCACCGCGACATAGGCAGCACCCGCCTTCAGCACGGCGAGTATCGAGACAATCAGGTCGGTACAGCGGTGAAGCGCGATTGCAATCAGGTCATTCGGACGAACACCGCGTGCGACGAGATGATGTGCCAGGCGGTTCGCCCGCCGCTCAAGCTCCAGATAGGTGATGGATTCGCTGCCGCACACGACCGCGGTTGCCGCGGGCCGCCGCGCGACCTGCCGCTCGAACAGGTCGAGGACCGAGACGTCGCGCTCGTAGTCGGTGGCAACATCATTCCAGGCGGCAAACCACGCCAACGCATCTTCTTCGGGCGAGGTCGTTTCCGGCGCCGCCGGATTCTCGATGGTGATATCGTACATGACAATGGTCCTTTCAGCGAGTGTATGGGTTGAGCATCGGCAGCCGGCGGCAAGGTCACTCCGGAATGGGCTGGCCCAGGGAGACCTCGGTCGTGGCGCTGTTCTCCAGGGTGCCGCGCGCGAACCGCCATGCCTTCGGATCGGCTCGATAATCGTCATGCCAGACGCGCGAGCGGCTGATCGCCTTGCCGCAGTGGAAAAAGCACTCCCGGACGGTCACGACGATGCAGGTCTTCGGTTCCTTGCCGTCGAGCACGGCGGCGGCCAGCAGCGCCGGATCGCGGCTGATTACCGCGGTGCCTTTGATGCGCAGCGATTCGATGAGGCCCGGAACGACGAAGAACAACCCGATCTCATCGTTGACCAGGAGGCCGGTCATGCAGTCGAGCCGGTTGTTCCCGGTACGATCCGGAATGACGAGCGTGTAGTCGTCGAGGATGCGCACGAAGCCCGGCGGGTCGCCGCGCGGGCTGATTTCGATGCCCACGTCCGGGTTGAAAGTGCTGATGATGACCATCGGCGAGTGCTCGATGAACAGCCGGCAGGTGCGGTCGAGTTGATCGAGCACGGGAAGAAAGCGCGGCGAGCGGTAGAAGTCGCGCAGCTCATCTTCGGTCGTGATCGTGGGCGGTCGTTCTGTCGTGAAAGGTTTTTCCAATGTCTCCATCGCAAACTCTCCCCGCTCAAGTCGAATTTCCGGCTGCGCTGTCGTCATGATGTGCCGTGCCCGTGTTCGCGGCGCAGACGTTCCGCGACCAGATCGAGAAACGCCTTTCGCGCCGTATTCAGAAAGAAATGTCCGCCCGGCAGGAAGGTCGACGAGAAAGCTCCAGCCGTCTGTGCCTGCCACGCAAGGATACCGTCGCGCCTTACGCGCTCATCATCGAGACCGCCGAAGGCATCGATAGCGCAGCTCAGGGGCGTCTCCGGTACGTAGCTGTAGGTTTCCGTGATCGAAAAATCGGCGCGCAGGATCGGTGTCAGCCAGGCCATCAATTGCGGATCCTGCAACACTGTCTCTGGCGTACCGCCGAGCCGGCGCAGCGCGGCGATGAAGGCCTCACCTTCCAGTTCATGGAGAAAGGGTCGCATGATCGGCAGTTGCGGCGCTCGCCGCCCCCCCACCAGCAACCGGATCGGCGCGGGAAGATCGAGGCGGCGGAGCTGGCGGGCCAGTTCGAATGCGATCAGCGCACCCATGCTGTGTCCCAGAAAGGCATACGGACGGTCAAGATACGGGGGCAAATCGGAGGCCAATGCCTCGACCAGCGGTGTCACGCTGGAAAACGGCTGTTCGCGAAGCCGACCGTCTCGGCCGGGAAGCTGGACCGCCTGCAGCTCCACGTCCGCCGGCAGCCGCCGCTGCCAGTCCCGGAACTGGGACACGCCCCCTCCCCCGTGCGGAAAACAAAACAAGCGCACACGCGCCGTCGGGTTCGGCTGCGCGCAAACCAGCCACGAGGTGCGCTTCAAAACCATTGTCGCCGGCGCCGCTTCCACGCGAATCACAGATTGCCTCCTTCGCGATCGAGCGGTGACGTAACGGAATTTCCGACCGACACCGGCAGCAGCCGGGACAGCGCGCGACGGAGCATGAAGGCGCCGGCGAGCGAACAGAGACCAAGCGCAAGGAAGGCGGTCGAATAGTCGAACACGGCCCCGACGGCGCCGAAGACCAAAGGTCCGATCAGCGTTCCGCCGATCAGGAACACGTTGGCGCCGCTCGTGAGCACGCCCGCCTGACCGGGCGGCGCGCGTCGGGTGATCTCGCCGAGAATGACGGGAAGGTGGCCGGCGGCGCTGACTCCGAACAGGACGGCAATACCGAACAGCGCTCCGCGCGGCCAATGCGGCGCAAGAAAGGCGGTCAAGATCGCGGCAGCCGCCATCATGATGCACAGCAGCGCCAGGATCGCGTGCGCGCCCGGGCGGCGGTCCGATGCCGTAGCCCAGACGATCTGTCCGACAATACCGGCCGCCTGGCTGATGCCGAAGGCGAGGCCGGCGGTCACGAGGTCAAATCCGAGCCGGTCCACAAGATAGACCACAAAGAATGTCCGCAAGCACAGCAGCATGGCCGAGCAGGTCATCGCCGCGAGCATGAACTGCGGCATGCCGGGGATGGTCAGGAGACTCTTCGCAGGACCAAAGGGCCGGTAGCTGCGGGAAGCCGCGACTCGTGGACCATCGAGCCAGCGCCGCAGTGGAAGCAGCGCCGCCGCGAAGATCATGCTCGCCGCGGCCAGTTCGACCACGGCCTGTTGCCAGTTGGACCAAAGCACAAGAACCGGCACCAGCACGCCAGCCAGCATTGCGCCAAGGGGGACGCCGGTCTGCTTGATCGACATCACCAGTCCGGCGTTGGCCGGTGTAGTGCGCGGTCCCAGGATCTGCGAACTGGCCGGGTTCATTGCTCCGGCGGCACATCCGATGGCAACTGGCGCCAGTGCTACTGCGATGGCATTCGCCGAAAGCAGGCATACAAGTCCGATGGCGCTGATTAGGATCGCGCCGATGCTCACACCCATGCCGCCGAGCCGGGCCAGGAGTTGCGGCACCCGGAAGTTGGCAAGGAACGCAACGCCATACACGATCGGCGGGTAGAGCGCGATGAGACCCGCTCCCCAGCCGTGATCGACCGCAATGCCGGGCGCGAGCACGGGAACGCAGGCGGCGAGCAGCGAGATGGTCGCTTGTACCACCAATGTCAGCGCAACGACCGTCGCAATCTTCGGGTTGCGCCAGGTGCCAGTGATCCTTGCCGATACACTCACGCGATGGCCATGCTCGTTGGAGATACCGATAATGTGCCGACGGTCATCTCTAAGTCCGGCGGCGCCAATGCAAGCGACGCCTGGAAACAGTTCACGAACCGCGCGAACTCCTCCGGCGCGATGCGTCCCGCATCATAGTCGATCACAAAGCTGATCGGCGCGCGGGCGGAGAATTCAAGCGCCATGATGCGCAGCGGCTCGACAAAGCCGGATGAAAGGTTTCCGCATTCTACCGAAACACCGCCGATCTCGAAATCGAAATCGTTCCGGACGTAATTGATCGCGACGTCGTAGGCTCCCAGCCGGGCAGCGCGGGGCTCACGATTGAGCTGGCTGATCGGAAATCGCTGGTGCGTTAAATCTGCCGCCAAGGTCCTGTCGATCGCTTCCAAAGCCTCGCCAAACCTCATATCGACCGCCAGGGACACGCGGAACGGCATGACCTTGGAGAACAAGCCGACAACCCGCTTGCTCTCGGAAGTGGCTCGTCCCGCAGTCGCGACGCCGAACGTGATATCCGAGTGGCCATAAAGACGGTTCAGACATGACCAGGTCAGGACCGTGAGAATCTTGAACGGCGACGAGCGATACTGGCGCGCCGTCGCGCGCAGCCCCTCCGAAATCGCAGGAGGGAGTTCGCAGACATATCGAACCGGGCGTCCCGACCGCGAACGCTCGCTCAAACGTGGATCGGCCGTGAACAGTGACGCCACTGGATTGGCGAGGCGGGCGCGCCAGTAGGATTCATCCTCGACAAACGCCTGGGAGGCCAGATACTCGGCCTCCGCCGTTTTGGCCATCCGAAACGACCCGCCATGCCATACCGGCGCCTGCCCGTCCGAGCGCGCATTGTAGATGTCGGCAACCCGCGCCGCGACAAGCTGGCGCCCCGTCGCATCGATGATCAGATGATGATATTTCTGAAACCAGATGAAGTGATCGGCGGCGAGCTTGATCAGAGCGTAGCGGAATAGCGGGAAGCCCATCGGACTCAACGCCTGCCAGAAATTCTCGTCCATCCATGCCTTTGCGGCCTGGGCCGGTGATTCATCCGATGAGCAGTCCACGATCTCCAAGTCCGCTCGGACGTCCTCCGCGAACTCCTGATGGACCTGACCGCCGCGCTGGGTCAGTCGAAGCCGGAGAGCGTCGATCTCGGCGACTGCCTGATCGACCGCGGCGCTGAATCGGGCGACGTCCAAAGGCGCCCGAATCACGAGAGTCTGGCCGGTGTTGTAGATTGGCTTGCCGGTATGCATCGCCTGGTCGAACAGAATTGCGAGTTGCGGCATCGTCAACCCGAATGGCGCGCGGGTATCGTTGGCCGCGACTGGATGCGGTGGCAGATCGGCCGCCAACCGCGTCGCTGTCGGGCCGCCCGTCAACGGACCGCCTCCCGCATTTCGTCCGCCGCGACCGCAAGCTGCGCTCCCGCCGCCTCGGCGGCATAAGCGAATTCAGACAGGCGCGGCCTTAGATCGCGCAGAGGCAGCTTCGGCGCGGCATCCAGGCAATCCAGGAAGGTCAGGAGATCCGCCAGAATCTCACGGTGCGCCTTTCTCGCTTCGCCGGCCGGCTGAACAAGCGCCAACCGTACCGCGGCATCGACATTCGCGTCACCGAACACGACCAGCATATGTTCCATATCATTGGCCACGGCCACGGCGGGCCCCAACCGATCCTTCAGCGAGTGCTCATCCTCACCCGGCGCCGCGACCATGAAGCCGGCGCGGAATTCGGGGCCGCATCTGGCCGTGGGCCTTGAGGCGCGCGGCGTTGGTGAGCGCGAAGAATCCGTACAACCGATGTGGTTCTACCGTCGTGAGCCGAGCCGTTACTCCGGCCAGATGGCTCGCGAAATCCTCCGCTTCCGCAATAGTCGCGCAGAACGGCAGGACGTCATCCCGATTACGCGATATGACTAACGGCAGAGTCGTCGCCTGCGCTCGTTCCGCTGCAAGGATCGACCACGCGACCAGAAGGACATCGGTAGGACTGGCTTGAAACGCGGCGGCCAGCCGAAGCAGAACATCGGCGCCGAGCTCCGTACTGTCCACGCTGACCAGCGCCGTGGAGGCCTTACGCGCGACCGGTTCGCAGCGTTCGATGTGGTCGCCGGCGAATTCCGCCAGCCAGAATGCCTCGCCGGCCCGGTAGCGCTCTCCGCTATACGGCTCGAGAACACTCATGTCCGGCTCGGGACAGCGGTCAAACTGAGCGCAAGCGCGCAGTGCCGAGAGCAGCCCCGGGTCAGGCTCAGCCGGTTTGGCTTCAGCAGTTTCTCCTTGGCGATCGCCGCGAACAACGCCAGAAACTTCTTCTGTCGCTCGATCGACATTCCGAATTTTTCGAGAATATAGAACGAAACCCAGTTGAAGCCGGGGTCGGGGACCCAGGTCACGCCGCGCAAGGCCATGAAGGAATCCACGACGAGTTCGACGGCGGTCTCGGCCTCCATCGAGTAGTGGGACCATCCGTAGCCCTTGCCCTCCAGGTCGAACTTGTTGCGCTTGCGCCAGACAGGCGTCGTCGGGTCGCAGAACCAGATCTGGATGCGTGAGAAATCGGGCTGAATCTCCTCGACGAAGTCGAGACTTCTCCTGCGCCGATTCATAAGTCTCTCCGGGAAATCCGATCTGGACCGACACCATCTGCCGAATGCCGTATTTCCTGAACCACGGCATGGTCCGCCGGAAGTCCGCCTTGTGCGCTGTCTTGTCCATGTTCTTGAGGACGACTTCGTTGGCCGATTCGAGACCCAGGAACACGCCGATGCAGCCGGCCTGCCCCATCAAGGCGATCGTCTCTTCGTCAGCCTGGTCGCAGCGGAAGAAGCAGTGCCATTTAAAGCCGTACTGCTTGCGGATCATGAGCTGCAGCATGTCCTTGAACTGCTTCTTCGGAACGTTGAGTGTGGCATCGATGAAGAAAAGATGCGTGATCGCTCCGGAGGCGTGGATCGCATCGAGTTCGCGCTCGATATCGGCCGGACTCATGATAAGGTAGCGGTCGTTGCCGTGCTCGGGAAAAGCGCAGAACCCGCACGCGTAGGGACACCCGTCGGATATACGGACATTGGCCCAGCCGCTCTTCCGGTATTCATCCGCGAACAGACTGTAGTCGATCAGGTTCGAGCGCAGAGCGTTGTGCTCGCGGACCTGGGGAGTGACCATGAAGTCGCGCCCTTGCCGATACGCGAGATTTGGAATTTGTGCGAAGTCGGTGCCGTTCTTGAGCGCATCGATGACTTGGGTAAGCGTCTGCTCGCCCTCGCGGCTGTAGCAATAGAAATCGGCATTCAGATATTTAAAGAGCGGCTTTAGATATTCCGGTTCCCGCTCTTCGGCCTGTTTCGAGATGTAGGGGCCGCCGGCAATGATCTTGGCGTCACGGCGCTGGCGGCGGATAAAGGAAATCACCTCCCAGATGTTCTGTTCGAATACATACATCGTGCCGGTCAGCGCAATCAGCGTGTATTCGTTATCGCGCAGCTTTTGCTTCAGGCTTTCCTTGTCATGCTGGAACAGGTTGATGTAGTCGTAAGTATAGTCCCGGCGGTGCAGATAGGTGCCGAGATAGCTAATCGCCGACCAGAAGCAGTCGCCATTGTAGAAGGCGCGCTGCGCATCCGCGGGCAGCCCTTCATTATAAAGCTCCGTCAGAATGTCTGTCGCTTGATACCGGCGGCCTTTGAGCTCGATATGATTGAGCTGGAGGTCGGTGAACGCGACGTGATCGCGACCACTTGACGATGCCATATTTTCCAGGATTCCGAAGTAATCCTGGAAATCGAGCTCGTTGTGGCCGATCAAAAGACAATCATATTTGGCCATCTGTAACCCTTCTCTATGTTCGGTCGGCTATGTGGTCTCGCTGCGAGGCGGTGGCAGCCCGCCGCAGCGGTCACAAACTGAAATTGCCGCGCGCGATTCTTCGGTCCACCGGCAGCCCTGGGCCGCGGCGAACACCATTCATTATCGATCGAGTGAGACCAATCCGGCCCGTGTCACGCGACCACAGTGGATAGCTCGATACGGCTAGCTCGGTTGACCGCTACGATCCGATACGAATTGATCGAGTTTCCGTTGAGGTTTTTCTTCCGACAATGCCCTGCAACATGTTCGGCTCCCCTCTGGTGCGCTGCTACCAACGCTCGCCCCGAGTATCGAGGTCGATTGCAACTTTTCAGATTTTTATCACTATCAACTCTACTTAAAGTTGTCAAACAGATTAAGGTGCACTGCGACAAAATATCATCCTTTAGTTGTAACTTGCAAACCGCGGGCCCGTTGCGTCGTTCAAGCCGGCACGTACAATCCTAAATAGTGATCTGCTTCCGGCATTTACCGGGGATCGCGCTGGCGCCGCCGGCTGGTTTTCGATTCCGTCATTGAGATCGGTCGAGTTTCGCCGATCGAGCACTGCGCGACCCTGCATCAACGTATCGGAGTGTGTCCAATCGCCATGCGGCCACACTACGGCATTGGAAAGACACCATGCTGCGCGACGTATTTACGCGCGGCGGAGATCAGCCGATCCCAACGATTTTCGGAGATCAGACCAGGACCGACTTTGTCCGGGCGGTGCTAGCCGGCGCGCGGTGATCCAAAGGCAGCATCGCTCAAATCTGCGAGGCCACCGCTTCCAGGCCGATGATGCGGGCGAGCATGCGCACTTCGCGCTTCTGGTCTTCGCGCAGCTGGATCAGCAGCGGCATCGCTGCGGACTTCAGCTGCGAAACCTCGGCGCTGTCGGGATCGATCGGCGCGCCGCCGGCGGCGGGATTGGCCTGGCGGGTGGCATGGATTTTTCGCGCCACGGCGCGCAACGCGCTTTCAACTCCGGGCCAGTATTGCTCCTGCGCTGAAGAAAGCTTGAGCCGCTCCTTGATGCCGGAGATCTGCACGTCGCTGAGCAAGGCGTAGGATTTTTGCGGCGCCGGTTTTGCCGCGGCTTTCGGCTTTTCAACCGGAAGCGGTGCTGCCGTCATCGGGGCCGCGATTTTCGGAGGCTGGGAATTGAACGGGCTGTCAGACGCAAAGGCCTGCCGCAGCTGCTCGGGCAACTGCTGAGAACCGGTTCCCGATGGCAGCGGCGCCATCGCCAGCGGTAGCTTGTCCTTCTTGTTTTCCCGGTTCGACGATGGCCCCTTGGCCACAGCCGGCGGATTTCCGGAAAGCTGCACGGCCGGCACGCTGTCGCGGCCAAGAATGCTCGCTGCGGCGGCCCCGACGACCAGAAAACACGCTAGCGCCAGGAAGGTCATCGTTCTGGTCAAGCAAAACTCCGTTTCAACCGGCGAACCACAGCCCACCTTCCTCCCAAATGGACATTAATTAAGGCTTAACCATGCCCACGATGCGCGCAGGCGGTGTCAGGCTACCGCGGCCAGATCGTAGGCGTCCTGGATATCGGAGACAATATCGGAAGCTTCCCACAACGCATCGGGAGCAACGGATTTCATGCTGACGGTCCAATTGCCTTTGGCGGTTCGGGGCATGCCGACGATGTCAAACTGCACCTCCCGGCATAACGGGTGTCGGCCGAAGGCCGCGGCCACGCGCGCCTGCAGTTCGCGGATCGTCGCCGGTGTTTTCTCGGAAAAGCGCTCCATGCCGTATCCCCGTTAACCGCCGTCCGGCGCCCTTGAGGCGCGCCCCGGCTGCCGCATGAGACGATTGTAAGAACGGAACTGGTTAACGAAGCGTTAAGGCCGGAACCTCGCGGGGCCGAAGCGTTCTGTCTTGCGGTTTTGGATTGCTCCGCTCCGCAATGGCGGAACGCACGCCTCATCCCAGCAGTTGATCGAGCCGGTCGCGCAACTGGTCCTGATGGTAGGGCTTCGTCAGCCGCGGCAGGTCGAGTTGCGCGCCTTCGGGCAGATCGGCGTAGCCGGTGGCGAGCAGGATCGGCAACGACGGGCGCACCTCGCGCGAGGCAGCGGCAAGCTCGATGCCGGTCATCCCCGGCATCACATGATCGGTCATCATCAGATCGATCGGCTGCTCGCTCCTGATGATGTCGAGCGCGTGCAGGCCGGAATTGGCGCCGATCACGCGATGGCCGAGATCTTCCAGCATTTCCATGGTCGACATCGCGATCAGCGGATCGTCGTCGACGAACAGGATCACTGCGGAACGATTGACCTTCGCCGCCACATGCGCCGGGATTTCCGCCTCCGGCGCAGCGGTCGCAACCGGCAGGACCAGCGTCGCGGTGGTGCCCTTGCCGACCGTGCTGGTGAGCTGCAGCGCGCCGCCGAGCTGCACGGTGAGGCCGTGTACCATCGAGAGGCCAAGGCCGGTGCCCTTGCCGAGCGGCTTTGAAGAGAAAAACGGTTCGATCGCCTTCTTCAGAATGTCGGCGGTCATGCCCTTGCCGGTGTCGATCACCGAGACTTTCAGGTAATTGCCGGGCTTCAGCGTTGCATCGCCGCTGGTGCGATATTCCGCCACCCTGATGTCGATGGAGCCGCCGTCGGGCATCGCGTCGCGGGCGTTGATGGCGAGGTTAAGAATTGCGAGCTCGAGCTGGTTGGCGTCGATACGCGCCGGCGGCAGGTTTTCCGGAATGTCGAGCCGCAACGCGATCCGCGGCCCCAGCGATCGCTCCAGCAAATCGATCATGCCCTGAATCAGCGCGCCGAGATCGACCGGCACGGCTTTCAGATCCTGCTGGCGCGCAAAGGCCAGCAGCCGCTGCGTCAGCGACGCGCCGCGCTCGGCACCCTGCAGCGCGCCGTCGATCAGCCGATGCAGCCGCGGGTCGTCGGGAATGCGCTTGCGCAGCAGCTCGAGATTGCCCATCACTGCCATCAGCAGATTGTTGAAATCATGCGCGACGCCGCCGGTGAGCTGGCCGATGGTTTCCATCTTTTGCGCCTGCCGCAACTGCTCCTGCGCCCTCTCGCGGGCAGCTACTTCCTTCATCAATTCCGCGGTACGCTCCTCGACGCGCTGTTCCAGCGTCGCCGTCAGTTCGGCCAGCGCGGTGCGCTCAGCAGCCAGTTGCGCCAGCAGATTTTCGCGCTCGATTTCGGATATTTTGCGTGCGGTGATGTCGGATGAAACACCGACCAGCGACTTGATGCTGCCATCCGGCCTGCGAACGGCGCGGGCGCGCACGTCGACCCAATGCACCGAGCCGTCCGGCCAGATGTTGCGGTATTCGAAACTGTAATCCTTGCCATTGTTGATCGAACGGTCGAGCACTTCCTGCCGTCTGGCGCGGTCGTCGGGGTGAATCGCAGCCACCAAGTCCTGGTACGAAAATGGATCGCTTGGCTTGCGGCCATAGAAGGTCTTGCAGGTATCGGAAGCTTCCAGTTCGAATTCCGGCAGATGCAATTCCAGCGCGCCGAGGTGACCGGCATTGAGCGCGGTCTGCAGCAGGCCTTCGCTCTCGGTAAGGTCCTGAAGAATGGCGCGGGTCTGATACTGCCGCCGCCGGCCCCGGACCGCCGATCCGACGATGCTCACCAGCGTTGTCGGGTGAAACGGCCGCTCGATGAAGGTGACGTTGCCGAGCGCCTGCCCAAGCCGCGCGGCATCGGGGTTGCGTTCCGGACCGCCGCCCTGATGGGTCAGCAGCACGATCGGAAAATCCGACCATGACGGCTGGTCGGTCAGCCACTTCACCAGACCGCGCAAATCCGCGGTCTTGATCGCCTCATCGGCGATCACGGCGAGGCCGGCGCCGGCTTCAATCTCTTGAATCAGCGAAGCAAGGTCGTCTGCGACATTGGCATAAAACCCGGCTTCCTTGATCAGCGCGGCGGCGACGCTGGCATCCCGTCCTGTTGGTGCGAGAATGACGGCGCGTTCGGAGGATACGCCAGGCCTCACTGGAACTGCTCTTCCAGCAACGGTTTGCCCTCGCCGACATAGACCGGAACGCCGCGCAGGACCCCCTGAAACCCTTCCAGCGGACCGCCTATGGTAAGGCCGCGGTTGTCGATGCGATATTCGCGGATCGTCGATTCGTGCGCGCCCGTTCGTTTCTTAATAACGGAGATTGCGCGCTTGACGCGTCCGAGCGCCTCGAAATAACGCAGCAGGATCACGGTGTCGGCAAGATACGTCACGTCCACCGGCGCCTTCATGTCGCCGACCAGCCCGTGCTGCGCCACCGTCATGAATGTCGCGGCACCGCGGCGATTTAGATATTGCAGCAGTTCGTGCATGTGTAGGATCAATGAATTTTCTTCCGGCATCGCGGCCTGGTAACCATTCAGGCTGTCGATCACCACGGTCTTGATCTCGTCCTCGTCGACCCGTTTGCGGACCCGATGAGCAAATTCGCCGGGGGACAACTCGGCGGCATCGACTTGCTCGATAAAAAGCTTGCCGCCGGCCTGCAGGCTTTCGAGATCGAGGCCGAGACCCTTCATGCGCGAGAACAACAAGCCGAGTTCTTCGTCAAATACGAACAACGCCGCCTTGTCGCCGCGCGCAATCGCGGCCGCCACGAAAATGATCGAGGCAAGGGATTTTCCGGTGCCCGCCGGTCCGAGAATCAGCGTGCTCGATCCGGATTCGATGCCGCCGCCGAGCAATTGATCGAATTCCTTGATGCCGCTGGACATCGTGACGCGGGTGAAACTGGTCCGATGCTCTGACGCTACCAGCCGCGGAAACACGTTCAGTCCGCCAGTGGTGATAGTTGTATCGTGGTAGCCGCCACGGAATTTGACGCCGCGATACTTGATGATGCGTGCACGCCGGCGCTCCGCGCCATAGGTGGGCGCCAGTTCCTCGAGCCGGAGCACGCCGTGGGCGACGCTGTGCACGGTCTTGTCGGCGACGTCGGCGGTAAGGTCGTCGAGCAGCAGCACCGTGGAGCCAAATCTAGCGAAGTAGTGCTTGATCGCCAGAATCTGCCGCCGGTAGCGCAGCGAACTCTGCGCCAAGAGACGGATTTCTGACAGGCTATCCAGCACGACCCGGCTCGGCCGGGTACGCTCGACCGCCTCGAAAATCTGCTTGGTGGTTTCGCCCAGCTCAAGGTCCGATGAATACAGCAGGCTCTGCTGCTGATCGGAATCGAGCAGACTTTCCGGTGGCAGCAATTCGAATACCTTGATGCTGTCATCCAGCATCCAGCCGTGAGAGGCAGCGCCTTCGCGCAATTCGCGCTCCGTCTCCGACAGCGTAATGTAGAGACACGTCTCGCCAGCACGGGCGCCTTCGAGCAAGAATTGTAGCGCTATTGTGGTCTTGCCGGTCCCCGGAGCGCCTTCGACAAGAAAGACATGACCTCGGGAAAATCCACCTGAAAGAATATTATCCAGTCCCCAAATGCCGGTTTTCGCCTTGCCGGCGGTAAATTCGACTGCGTTCATACGCCCCCCTAACCTAGGCTAAACACCGAAGGCATCGGACAGTTCCAGCAAATGGAACTATTTTTAAGAGAGGAAGTCCGACCAGATGGCATGCCATTTCGGCAGCAAATCGCTCCAGCCGAAGCCGTCACCGGCATGTTGAGGGCGAATACACTGCCGCTCCGGATCTGGCAATCGGTGCAGTTGCAGGTGTAAGCCAGCAGCGGAAATGATGCGATCTCGTAACGGACCATGCCGCACGAGAAACCGCCGGTCATCGGAAGCGTTGGCCGCCTCGGGCGCATGATCGATCATCCCCGGTCGAAGTGAGAGAGTATACCCCGAAAATCATCGCGTCGCGACCGGCGGTTGCCGCCGCTTTTCAATGATCAGGCTTTGCGCGGCGCGGCCGAAATAGCCGTTGCGGTCGCCGAGACGCCCCGCTGCGACCCCCGCGCCGTCGGGCCCGATCCAGGTCTCGGCGTTGAGCAATATCCAGTCGCCGACCGGGGCGCGTGCAATGCTCACCGTGAGGTCGGCGTTGATAAAGGTCCATTTGTCGAAGTCGAGCACCGACGAGGTGCCATTGCAGAAGTCGGCGGCAACCATGGCGCGCATTATCTGCGACACAGCCGCGCCCTCGACGATCGGCCGGTCGACGCGGTACCAGATCGCGCCCGGGCCGGACTTCAAGAAGCCGCCGCGAACCGCGCTTACCGAAAGCCCGGTGACGAATGGATTGCGCGCGAACTGCGGCTCCATCGGCTCGCCTTGGTCCGGCGTCGGAACGTCGATCGGCCTGTCGGCAACGCCGGAAGGCAGCGTCAGGCTGTCGGTGCGGACCTTGAGCACCGTGGCGCCCACCACGACAACCCCATCGGCAAGCAGCCTGATGGCACTAAGCTGGATCTTGCGGCCCTTCCGCAGCACTTCGGTTTCCAGGGTCAGCGGCGCGACCGGAACGGGACGCATCAGATCGATGGTGACACGCGCGATTTGCATCGGCACCGGAGTCGGGATCGCCTCGGCCGCCCATGTCACCAGCGCCGCCGGTGCCGAACCATGCTGCATGCTTGCATCCCACGGACCCGCGGCATTCGGACTGGTCTCGACGCGGTTGCCTTCGATGCGATAGATGGCGTTCATTAAATAACTTTCATTGTCCACAGCGCCACTTCCTTCGTTCTCCCCTTGAGGGAGAAGGTGGATCGCCTCCGCGAAGCGGCGGCGATCCGGACGAGGGGTAACGCTTTATCGATAGACCTAAACCCCTCACCCGGCTCGCATCTGACGACGCGAGCCACCCTCTCCCTCAAGGGAAGAGAAGTCACAACGCCGGATCGACCGCCTCGGCATATTCCGTCCTGAACCGCGCGATCAGTTCAGCCGCGGGAACAATCTTGCCGACACTGCCCACGCCCTGCCCGCTGCCCCAGATTTGCTTCCATGCTTTCGGCTTGGCGCGCTCACCCGAGGCGTCGGTGCCGAAGCTCATTTTCGACGCATCCGAGGTCGGCAGATTGTCCGGATCCATGCCGGCCGCGACGATCGAGGGCTTCAGATAATTGCCGTGCACGCCGGTGAACAGGTTCGAATATACGATGTCTTCCGCCGTCGAGGTCGTGATCATCTGCTTGTAGTCCTCCACCGCGTTGGCTTCGGTGGTGGCAATGAAGGCCGAGCCGATATAGGCGAAGTCGGCGCCGAGCATCCGCACCGCGCGGATCGCCCGACCGTTTCCGATCGCGCCCGACAGCGCGATCGGCCCGTCGAACCATTGCCTGGTCTCGGCCACGAATGCGAACGGCGAGATCTCGCCGGCATGGCCGCCGGCGCCGGCCGACACCAGGATGAGGCCGTCGGCGCCCTTCTCGATCGCCTTGTGCGCGAATTTCTGGTTGATCACGTCGTGAAACACGATGCCGCCCCAGCGGTGCGCGGCCTGATTGAGTTCCTCGCGCGCGCCGAGCGACGTGATGATCATCGGCACCTTGTGTTTTTCGCACAGCGCCAGATCCTGATCGAGCCTGTTGTTTGAGCGATGCACGATCTGGTTCACTGCGAATGGCGCCGACGGCCGCTCGGGGTGCGCCTCGTCGTGAGCGACGAGTTCTTCCCTGATCCGTGCCAGCCATTCGTCGAGCAGCGCCGGCGGCCGCGCGTTCAGCGCCGGAAACGATCCGACGATGCCCGCCTTGCACTGGGCGATCACCAGATCCGGCACTGAGATGATGAACAGCGGCGCACCGATCACGGGAATCGACAGGCGGCCCTTGAACAGGTTGGGCATGGACATTCAGCAATCCTCTTGGCCGTTATGCATGATGATTATACTCTTAAGCGGCCGGGCGATGCCAGCCATCGCAACCGGGTGTCGTCCCCGCGAAGGCGAGGACCCATAGCCGCCGATGTTCGTTGTTGTATCGCTGCAGCCCCAATCGTCACAGAACATCCACGGTGGTTATGGATCCCCGCCTGCCGCGGGGACGACATTGTATTTGCCTACTGGCAAACCGCGCGCGTCACGTAGGTTTCGGTCCGGCATTCGCTTTCGTCGGGCTTGCGGCCCGACAACAGCGCCTTGGCGGAGCAGTTGCGCGTGGTGTCGGTATCGAGACTCTTGCCCTCCTTGAAGCCTTTGCTCTGGCAGAGCTTGTCAGCGGCCGTCTTGCAATCCGGCGCGCCGTTGGCGGCCACCGGACATGCCATGCGGCCCTTGACGCCCGGAGATTTGGCCAACCGCGAAAGCGCGTCGGCCGCATCGTCGATGGTTTCCTTCGGGCTCTTCAGGGCCGGCAACACCGACGACGGATTCTCGAGTAATTTTCCGATTTCATTGAGCAGGCCCGGATTTTCCTTGTGCGCCTGGTCCGGCGGCGGCGCAGGCTCGCCTTGCTGGGGCGCGGGCTGCGCCGGAGCGGCCGACGGCTGGGTCTGAAGCGACGGTGCCGGCTGGGCCGCGGCTTGCGGCCATGCCGGATCCGCCGCGGCCATTGTCGTCAACGCCGCGACTGCCGCGATGGCGACATGCGCGCGCGACTTCACGATCAGGTTGCCGATTCGACCAGACATGACGATGAGGGTAGCCCGGCTGTGTCACCGGGAAAAGTACTTCGGGTCAGAACATCCGAAGCGCCACGATGAAGCCGAGTATCAGCACGCCGGCGCCGAGTGCGACCCACAGTCCGAGATGTTTCTCGATCCGGATGCGTATCCACTCGCCGTAGCGGTTGAGCAGGATCGCGACCACGAAAAACCGTCCGCCGCGCGCGATGATCGACAGCAGCACGAACAGCCAGATATTGTAATTGGCGAAGCCCGACGTGATGGTGACCAGCTTGTAGGGGATCGGCGTCAGGCCTTTGAGCACGATGATCCACGCTCCGTATTCGGCATAGCCGGCACGAAACGCCTCGACCTTGTCGCCATAGCCGTAGAGCTGGATCAACCAGTGTCCAACCGAATCGTACAGCAACGCGCCGATGGCGTAGCCTAGAATGCCGCCCAGCACCGAGGCCGCGGTGCAGACGGCGGCATAAAGCCAGGCGCGCTGCGGCCGCGCCAGCGACATCGGAATCAGCATCACGTCCGGCGGCACCGGAAAGAACGAGCTTTCCGCGAACGCCACCGCCGCCATGATCCAGAGCGCGTAGGGCTTATGGGCGGCGTCGATGCACCAGTCGTAGATTCGTCTTAGCATCGCGCGATGAACCACCGTCCTGTGGATTTGTCCATGCCGGGCAATGCAGGGATTTCGCGAAGGCTAGTGGCGCTTGCGCGCGGTGCGGCCTTCAAGCGCGACAATTGGTCGCCGCGCAACGCGAGAGGCGGCGGGCTTCGGCATCTTCACGGCCGATTTCGGCAATTTCTCGGCGATGCCCAAGAGATGCTCGCGCCGCTCCATTTCGCGCCAAACATCCTCGGGTCGAACCCCCGCCGAGGCCCACAGCACGGTCAGATTGTAAAGCAGGTCGGCGCTTTCGCGGACCACCGCCTCGGTCTTGCCGTTGACGGCGTCGATCACGACTTCGATGGCTTCCTCGGCGAGCTTTTTGGCCATCTTGGCCGGGCCGCGCTGAAACAGTTTTGCGGTTCGCGAAGTCGCCGGGTCGAGATCCCTGGCTGCGATCACTGCGCTGTAAAGCCGTTCGAGCGAATCACTCATCGCCTGAACCTAGTCCAAACCCGTGGCCAGCGTGTTAACGCCGGGTTTTCAGCGGCAACTGCCGTGAAAAAAATCGCCGGCCGCATTGAGGCAGCCGGCGAATCGAACTCGATGTTCGAATTACCAGCCGGCGAGCGGGTGGCCGCGATAGTGGGGTACGCCGGAGCGATAACCATAGCCACCGCCATAATATCCGCTGTCGCCGTAATAGGCTGGCGCGCCACCGTAATAGCCGTAGGATTCATAAGGACCGCCGCCGTAATAGGCAGGTCCGCCGTCATAATAACCGCGGTCCTGGGACGCTGCGATGGCAAGCCCCGTACCGACAATTCCGGCGAATGCCGCCGCGGCAGCCGCACCGCCGCCGCCGCGATAATAACGCCGCCGAGCCGCGCTGATATCAGTGGCGCCGCTGGTGCCGGATGCCGCGGCCACACCGCTGACCGGCTTGGACGTGCCGGCCTGAGCCATCGACGGCTCAAATGCCGTCAGCGCCAGCACAGCAACCGCCGCCAGCGCGGCGGTGCCTCCGAATGAAGAAATCAAACTTTTTCGCGTGAACATCTTAATGTCCTCCAGTAGTAATCTTGGCCAATATGCCTACGGCATTTAACCGGTGAGGGTATCATGGGTTCCGCGATCCGAACCCGGGGCTGAGCGATGTGTGGCGGAATAAAGGCAGTCGCGTGCTGTTCAGTTTCGATCAAGCCATGAGCCGGGAAACGCCTGGATGGTCACGAAACAGACATACCGGTCGCAGCAACCGTTCTTGTGCCTCTCAGTTGTGCCTTCAATGCGCGTAACCTGGTCCACCATGGTCTTGCGATTTCTGGCCCGATTTCCGGTTTGGGTCATGACCGTGCTGGGCCTTGCCTGCATCGGCACGCCGGCCGGCCGCGCGGCGGACGAGCCTCGAACGCCAACCGCCATCCAGTTCACCCTCGATCGTCCGCTCGATGCAAGCGACGCGCCGTTCGTGCTGGCGTCCGCCCGCGGCCTGTTTCGCGCGGAGGGCCTCGCGGTCGCAACCAACATCGCCGCCGGATCGCCGGACGCGATTGCGCGCGTCGTTTCCGGCAGCAGCGATCTGGCGCTGGTCGATATCAATGTGCTGATCCGCTTTCGCGACAAGGCCGACGCGGCGCCGGTGAAAGCGGTGTTCGTGCTGTTCAACAAGGCGCCCTACTCGATCATCGCGCGCAAGAGCCGCGGCGTTCGCGCGCTCTCCGACATTGAGGGCAAGACCCTCGGCGTCGCGGATGGCGACTTCTCGATCTGGTTCTGGCCGGCACTGGCGCATCAAAACGGAATCAAGGTCGCCAACGTGAAGCAGGCCAGAATAAGCCCGGCGGTGCGCGAGCCGATGCTGTCGGCGGGCCAGGTCGATGCCGTGACCGGGTTTTCATATCTGGCAGGCATCAATTTGAGGGATCGCGGCATTCCGGCCAACGACCTCGCCGTGCTTCGCTACGCCGATTACGGCTGCGAGGCCTATGGCTTCGCTTTGATCGTCAACCCGGCTTTCGCGGCGCGCAAGCCGGAGGCGGTAAAGGCGTTCATCCGCGCGGTGATCGCCGGCACGCGACTCGCCATCAAGGATCCGGCGCGGGCGGTGGACGACGTCCTGAGCCAGATGGATTCCGGCTCGCGCGACCTCGAACTGACGCGCCTGCGCGCCGTAATCGGCGACAACATCCTGACCGACGAGGTGAAACGCAGCGGCATCGGCGGCGTCGATCCGGCCCGCTTCGAGCGAGCGCTCGCCCAGCTTGCGGAGGACGGCAAATTCCGCGTCAAGCCGGCGCTCGCGGATATTTTCGATGATTCGTTCCTGCCGGCGTCGAGCGGGCGCTCGATCAATTGAGTAAAATATCGTCGGACGGCTGTATCGCGCCGCCGATCCCTGATTAGAATGCGGCCGATCTCCCCCGCCAAATCGAGCTCCGCCGAATGTCCCTCTTCAGCCTTTATACCCGCGTCCTGCAGTTGCTGGGCAAAGAGGCGCGGCTGGGCTGGATTCTCGCGGCCGCCAACCTGCTGCTGGCCGGCGCGCAATTCGCAGAACCCGTGCTGTTCGGCAAGATCGTCGACGTGCTGTCCGGCAAGGCTGCGGAGGGACCGCTCGCATCGTCGTCGGCATGGCCGCTATTGGCGGCGTGGGTCGCGTTCGGGCTGTTCACCATCCTGTGCGGCGCGGCCGTAGCGCTGAACGCCGACAGACTGGCGCACCGTCAGCGCCAAGCCGTGTTGACCGGCTATTTCGAGCATATCATGCAATTGCCGCTGACCTTCCACACCGGCACCCATTCCGGCCGGCTGATGAAAGTGATGTTGAACGGCACCGATTCCCTGTGGCGATTGTGGCTGGGATTTTTCCGCGAGCATTTTGCCGCCCTGATGTCGCTGGTGGTGCTGCTGCCGCTGGCGCTCTACATCAACTGGCGGCTCGCCATCCTGCTGTTCGTCCTGTGCGTGGTGTTCACGGTGCTGACCACGCTGGTGGTGCGCAAGACCTACGGCATGCAGAGCGAGGTCGAGGCGCATTACAGCGACCTCTCCGCGCGGGCTTCCGACGCGCTCGGCAACGTTGCGCTGGTGCAAAGCTTCGTGCGCATCGACGCCGAGGTACAGGGATTGCGTTTCGTCGCCGACAAGCTGCTGGCGTTACAGATGCCGGTATTGTCGTGGTGGGCGCTGGTCACGGTGATCACGCGGGCCTCGACCACGATCACCGTGCTGGCGATTTTCTCCGTCGGCATCGTGCTGCACCAGCAGGGCCTTACCACCGTCGGCGAGATCGTGATGTTCGTGAGTTTCGCGACCATGCTGATCCAGAAGCTCGAGCAGGTGGTCTCCTTCATCAACAACGTGTTCATGGAGGCGCCGCGGCTGCAGGAATTCTTCAACGTGCTGGACGCCGTTCCGGCGGTGCACGACCGGCCCGACGCGATCGATCCCGGCCGGCTCTCCGGCCTGGTCGAATTCAACGACGTGTCGTTTTCCTACGACGGCAAGCGGCCCGCGGTCGAGGACCTGTCCTTCACGGCCCTTCCAGGCCAGACCATCGCGCTGGTCGGTCCGACCGGCGCCGGCAAATCCACCGCGATCGCGCTGCTGCATCGCGCCTTCGATCCGCAGTCCGGCTTCATCAGGATTGACGGCATGGACGTGCGCGGCATCACGCTGACGGCGCTGCGGCGGAATATCGGCGTGGTGTTTCAGGAGGCGCTGCTGTTCAACCGCTCGATCGCCGACAATTTGCGCGTCGGCAAGCCCGACGCCACCGAAGAGGAAATGCGGATCGCGGCCGCGCGCGCGCAGGCGCTGGAATTCATCGAGCGCGGCGATCTCAAATTCGAGACCAATGCCGGCGAGCGCGGTCGCATGCTGTCCGGCGGCGAACGGCAGCGACTGTCGATCGCGCGGGCGTTGTTGAAAAATCCGCCGATCCTGATCCTCGACGAGGCCACCAGCGCGCTCGACGCGGTAACCGAGGCCAAGGTTAACGCCGCGCTCGACGAAGTGATGAAGGGACGCACCACTTTCGTGATCGCGCACCGGCTCTCCACCATCCGTAACGCCACGCGAATCCTGGTGTTCGACGCGGGCCGCGTGATCGAAAGCGGAACTTTCGACGAACTTGTCGCGCAAGGCGGCCGTTTCGCAGAACTTGCCCGGGCCCAGTTCATGGTGCAGGAGAATTCGCGGGCCAGCCTGGCCTCGCCCGAAGCCGACGTGGCCGCTGTCGAGGTTTGATCATTCGTCGAAATTCGGCCCCTTTCATCGACGATTAATCGCGCGGCCCCTGTTCTGGGCCTGCGAGCCGGTATAGGTTCGGGTTCGCCGCCGGACATGCTTGAAACCCGAACACATAACTGCCCAAGGACCTCCTCGCTCAGGCGGGTCTTCAGAAGGACCGGAACCGGATCGTGCATCTTTTTTCCAGACTGTCTTGCAAGCCGTCGTTGAACGGGTTGGTTCTCGCCGCTGGACTTGCGATCGCGGCGATTGCGCCACGCGCGGCAAATGCGGAAGCGCTGCTCGTCGTCGAAGCCGACACCGGCAAGGTGCTACAGGCCGAGAACGCCACCTATCCCTGGTATCCCGCGTCGGTGACCAAGCTGATGACCGCCTATGTCACGCTCAAGGCGGTCAAGGAAGGACGCATCTCGCTCGACACCGTGCTGACGGTGTCGCCGACCGCGGCGTCGCAGTCGCCCTCCAAGATGGGCTTCCGTCCCGGCATTCAGGTCACCGTCGACAACGCGCTGAAGATGATGCTGGTGAAATCGGCCAACGACATGGCCGTGGTGCTTGCCGAAGGCGTCGGCGGCTCGATCGACGACTTCTCGGCGCAAATGAACCAGAATGCGCAGCGGCTCGGCATGACGCAGACGTCTTACGTCAATCCGAACGGACTGCCCGCGGACGGCCAGATCACCTCGGCACGGGATCTGGCCATCCTGGCGCGCGCGATCATTCGCGACCTGCCGGAATATGAATATTTCGTCCATATCCCCTCGATCCGTTACGGCCGCAGGGTCACGCAGAACTTCAACCGCCTGATCGGCCGCTTCCCCGGGGCCAACGGCTTCAAGACCGGCTTCATCTGCGCGTCCGGCTACAACCTGGTCGCCTCGGCAACCCGCAACGGCAAACGCCTGATCGCGGTGGTGCTCGGCGCCTCGTCCGGCAAAATGCGCGCGGTGCGCGCCGCGCAACTGCTGGAACGCGGCTTCGCCAATAACGGCCTGTCGTGGCTCAAGCCCGCGCTCGGCACCGTCGACAATCTGGTGCCGATCGATGCCTCGCCGCCCAACCTGCGCGACGAGATGTGCGGCGGCAAGCGCAAGCGTCCGGCCAGCGACGAGGATGAAGATACCGTCGCAAGCAACGCCGGCGGCGCGAGCAGCGGCGAAACCGCGATTACATTCTTTACTGCCGGGTTGCAGCCGCCGCCGGTAAAACCATCGGAAATGCTGGCGGCGGCGCCCGCGGCTTCCGAGCCCGTCATCGTCTATACCGGTCCGACGAAAACCGGCCCCGCGCTGATCGCCGCCGTTGCCGTGGATTCCGAAAAGCAGACGACACCCAAGGGAAAGAAAGGCCGTGCCGCCGGCAAGAAGCCGGTTGCCACGGCTGACGCCAAATCCGACGCCAAGACCGATGCAAAGCCGGAGGCCAGGCCGGGCGCGAAATCCGGTGCGAAACATGCCAGCGCCAAGCCGGATGCAGCCGCTGCAAAACCCGCGGACAAACCCGCGGCCGTGGCAGCCAAGCCCGCTTCCAAGCCGGCAAAACCCAAGGCCGCCACCAAACCCGCGCCCAAGAACAGCACGACCGGCGAAGCCAGCCCGTCCGCCGGCCAAAAGACCGCGGCCGCGCCGCGCAGCTAGGCGCGATTTAGCGTTCAAAATGCCAAGTTTTTTGACGTGCGATGCGTCCATAACGCGCAGCCGCTTGCCATCGGCTGCCGCATTGCTCAATAATCCCCGGAACAAGACGTCCCGTCCCAAGAAACGGGGAAATAATTCAGAGGGGAAGACCAATGGAGCGCATCTGGCTCAAGCAATATCCGGCAGGCGTACCTGCCGACATCGACGTCACGCAATACGCGTCTTTGGTCGAACTGCTGGAAGAGAGTTTCAAGAAATTCAGCGACCGCAGGGCCTTCATCTGCATGGACAAGTCGATCAGCTATCGCGAGCTGGACGAATTGTCGGCCGCGCTTGGCGCCTGGCTGCAAAGCAAGGGACTGGCGAAAGGCGCCCGCGTCGCGCTGATGATGCCCAACGTGCTGCAATATCCGGTCGCGACCGCAGCGGTGCTGCGCGCAGGCTACGCGGTCGTCAACGTCAACCCGCTCTATACACCGCGCGAGCTCGAGCATCAGCTCAAGGATTCCGGCGCCGAGGCGATCATCGTGCTGGAGAATTTCGCGCCGACCGTACAGGCGGTGCTGGCGAAAACCGCGGTCAAGCATGTCGTCATTGCCAGCATGGGTGACCTGCTTGGGCTGAAGGGCATCATCGTCAATTTCGTGGTGCGCAAGGTCAAGAAGATGGTGCCGCCATCGTCGATTGCGGGCGCGACAAAATTCAACGACGCGGTCGCGGCCGGGCGCGGCATGAAACTGAACAAGCCGAAGCTCGGACCGGACGACGTCGCCTTCCTTCAGTACACCGGCGGCACCACCGGCGTCTCAAAGGGCGCCACGTTGCTGCATCGTAACATTCTCGCCAACGTGTTGCAGAACGACGCTTGGCTGCAGCCCGCATTGCAGAAGCCGCCCATCGTCGATGAACTCTTCATCGTTTGCGCGTTGCCGCTGTATCACGTGTTTGCGCTCACCGCCTGCTACCTGCTCGGCATGCGGGCCGGCGGCGTCAATCTGCTGATACCCAATCCGCGTGATATGGCCGGTTTCGTCAAGGAGCTGTCGAAATATCAGGTCAGCTTTTTTCCAGCGGTGAACACGCTTTACAATGGCCTGCTCCATACTCCCGGCTTTGACAAGCTCGACTTCTCCAAGCTCAAGGTGTCGAACGGCGGCGGCATGGCGACGCAGAAGGCGGTCGCCGACAAATGGCTGAAGACGACCGGCTGCGCCTTGTCCGAAGGCTACGGCCTGTCGGAGACCTCGCCGACGCTGACCTGCAATCCCGCCGATACCGACAAGTTCTCCGGCTCGATCGGGATTCCAGTGCCGTCGACCTATCTGTCGATCCGCGACGACGACGGCAAGGAAGTGCCGCTCGGAGAGCCCGGCGAAATCTGCGCCAAGGGTCCGCAGGTGATGGCCGGCTACTGGAACCGGCCGGACGAGACCGCCAATGTGATGACGGCGGACGGCTATTTCCGCACCGGGGACATCGGCGTGATGTCACCGGACGGCTACACCAAGATCGTCGACCGCAAGAAGGACATGATTCTGGTGTCCGGCTTCAACGTCTATCCGAACGAGATCGAGGACGTGATCGCGAGCCATCCGGGCGTGCTGGAATGCGCCGTGATCGGCGTCGAGGATTCGCGCTCCGGCGAGGCGGTAAAGGCCTTCGTGGTGAAGAAAGACCCCAATGTCACGCCCGAAGACATCATCAAGTTCTGTCAGACGCAGCTGACCGCCTACAAGGTGCCGAAGCAGATCGAGTTCAGGACCGATTTGCCGAAAACCAATGTCGGCAAGATCCTGCGCCGCGAGCTGCGCGACGAAAAGAAGAAGGCGGCGGCGTAGATATTTTGTCGTCCCCGCGAGGGCGGGGACCCATAAACGCCGCCGCCTGGAATTGAAACGCGATGTTCGCGGCAATCGCGCGCAACATGACCGGTTGTGGTTATGGGTCCCCGCCTTCGCGGGGGACGACAGCGGAGTTTGCGGATCCGGTTTCCTCTTCCCAGCAAAATGCTTTAAGATATCCCGTACAATCCCACGGAGAAACAACGATGACCATCAAAGTTGGCGACAAGCTGCCGGAGGCAAAATTCCGCGTGATGACGGCGGAAGGTCCGCAGGTCAAGACCACCGACGATATCTTCAAGGGCAAGAAGGTCGCGCTGTTCGCGGTGCCCGGCGCCTATACCGGCACCTGCCACAAGATGCACATGCCCAGCATTTTCCTCAACGCCTACGCCATCAAGGGCAAGGGCGTCGATACCATCGCCGTGGTCTCGGTCAACGACGCCTTCGTGATGAGTGCGTGGAAGCGCGACACCGACCAGCGCGACGAGGCGGTTTTCCTCGCCGACGGCAATGGAGATTTCACCAAGGCGATCGGCATGGAGCTCGATGCCTCCGGCAACGGCCTCGGCAAGCGCTCGCATCGTTATTCGATGCTGGTCGAGGATGGTGTGGTGAAGAAGATGAACCTGGAGCAGAACCCCGGCAAGGTCGAGGTTTCCGGCGGCGAGACGCTGCTCGGGCAGTTGTAGATCGTCATTACGAGCGCAGCGAAGCAATCCGGTGCACGACAAAAACTGGATTGCTTCGTCGCTTCGCTCCTCGCAATGACGAGCTACCCCTTCAGCCGCGCCATTGCGACGCCGTCGCGGGCGAGTTGATCGGCGCGCTCGTTGGCGTCGTGACCGGCGTGACCCTTGACCCAGTGCCAGCGTACCTGATGCGGCTTCAACGCAGCGTCGAGCCGTTGCCACAGTTCGGCATTCTTGACCGGCTTCCTGTCCGCGGTGCGCCAGCCGTTCTTCTTCCAGCCGTGGATCCAGCCGGTAATACCCTGGCGGACGTACTGGCTGTCGGTGTAGAGATCGACGGTGCACGGCTTCTTCAGCGCCTCGAGCGCCGAAATCGCCGCCATCAGCTCCATGCGGTTGTTGGTGGTGTGCGCTTCGCCGCCCTTCAATTCCTTTTCGACATCGCCGAATTTGAGGATCGCGCCCCAGCCGCCCGGCCCCGGATTGCCTGAGCATGCGCCATCGGTGTGGATGATGACCGAAGGCGAATTCACGCCACCGTTCCCGAGGGCTCGACGCCGTAATCGCGCATGCTGGCGACGCCCTGCTGGAAGCGCAATTTGCGGACGTATTCCAGGGGATCCTTTGGCCGCACCAGCGCGCCCGGCGGAACATCGAGAAAATCCACCAACCGCGTCAGCAAAAAGCGCAACGCAGCGCCGCGCGCCAGCAGCGGCAGCGCGGCCTGCTCGGCGGGCGATAGTCTTCGCTCCCTCGAATAGGCATTCAGAAAAGCGCGGGCCTTGGTGACGTTGAAGGAATGATCGCCTTCGAAACACCAGGCGTTGAGACAGATCGCCACGTCGTAGGCCAAAAGGTCATTGCAGGCGAAGGTGAAATCGATGATCCCGGACAGCCGCTCGCCGAGAAAGAACACGTTGTCCGGAAACAGGTCGGCGTGGATCACGCCCTGCGGCAGGTTTTGCGGCCAGACGCCGCTTTCCAGATAATCGAGCTCATTGGCGATAAACGCGCGCAGCCCGTGCTGCAATTCGTCGGCGCGGGATGCCGCCACGTCGAACAGCGGACGCCAGCCCGACACCGACAGCGCATTGGCCCGCGACATGCCGAAATCGTGCCCGGCCAGATGCATCTTCGCCAGCGTCTGGCCGACGCCGGCGCAATGCACCGCGTTCGGCTTGCGCGGCCAGATGCCTTCGAGAAAATTGATGATCGCCGCCGGCCGGCCGGCCAGCGTGCCGAGTGCTTCGCCGTTTTTATCGACGAACGGCTGCGGACAATTGATGTTATGCGTCGCCAGATGCGTCATCAGGTTCAGGAAGAACGGAAGGTCATCCCTGACGACGCGTTTTTCGTAGAGGGTCAGGATGAAGGTTCCGGCGCTGGTATGCAGCAGGAAGTTCGAATTCTCGACGCCTTCGGCGATGCCCTTGTAGGACAGCATATCGCCGATGTCGTAACCGCTCAGAAATTCCGCAAGCTCCTCGGCGGTGACGTCGGTGTAGACCGCCATGTGATCTACGCTGCGTCGGGCCGCAGCGAGCGCGGCAGCGGGAAGAATTCGTTCTCTTCCGCGGCCGAAACCGTCTCCACATGCAGTTCGTAACGCTCGGCAAACGCGCCCATGATCTCCTCGACGATCACCTCCGGCGCCGAGGCGCCCGCGGTGATGCCGAGGCTCTTGATGCCTTCGAATCTCGACCAGTCGAGATCGGAGGCGCGCTGCGCCAGCACCGAAACCGGGCAGCCTTCGCGCTCGGCGACTTCGCGCAGGCGCTGCGAATTCGACGAGTTCGGCGCGCCGACCACGATCAGGGCGTCGACTACCGGTGCCACCTTCTTCACCGCGAGCTGGCGGTTGGTGGTGGCATAGCAGATGTCTTCCTTGTGCGGCCCCGAGATGTTCGGAAAGCGCTCCTTCAGCATCGCAACGATTTCGGCGGTGTCGTCGATCGACAGCGTCGTCTGCGTCACAAAGGCGAGGTTGTCCGGATCCTTTGGCGTGAAGGTGGCGGCGTCATGCGCGGTCTCGATCAGGGTCACCGCGTCGGCCGGCAACTGGCCGAGCGTGCCGACCACCTCCGGGTGATGGGAATGCCCGATCAGCAGGATTTCGCGGCCGCGCTTGAAATGGATCGCGGCCTCGCGGTGCACCTTGGTGACCAGCGGGCAGGTGGCATCCAGCGAGAAGAAATTACGGGCGCGGGCGTCGGCGGGAACCGATTTCGGAACTCCGTGGGCGGAAAACACCACCGGGGCGTTGGTATTGTCGGGAATTTCGGCCAGTTCCTCGACGAAAATCGCGCCCTTGGTGCGCAAGCTGTCCACCACATATTTGTTATGGACGATCTCGTGGCGGACATAGACCGGGGCGCCGTAGATGGTGAGCGCCCGCTCCACGGTGTCGATCGCCCGCACCACGCCCGCGCAGAAGCCGCGTGGCGAGCAAAGCACGATTTTCAAGGCTGGTTTGGCTGGCATGGGGGAATTCCGGACCGGATCACCCCGAATAAGGGCAATAATTAAGGGCGTATTCCAACAAGCACTTGGGACGGCTTTTGGGCGCTGTCAAGGCCGATAACCCAGGCCATTGCGCGGGCCGCCCCGGACGGCTTATATAGGGCGCAATTCCCGTCTTTACCGACGAAAATACCGGCTTCGCCGCCAAACAGGTGGGCGAAGCGCATAGGAGATTTGCCATGAGCAATGCACCGCTGATGCCGAAGGCGACGGCCGTGTGGCTGGTCGACAATACCGCGCTGTCGTTCGATCAGGTTGCCGATTTCACCAAGATGCACCCGTTGGAGATCCGCGCCATCGCCGACGGCGACGCCGCCCAGGGCATCAAGGGCATGGACCCGATTTCGACCGGGCAACTGACCCGCGACGAGATCGAAAAGGGAGAGAAGGACCCGAACTATCGGCTGAGGCTTGGCGAGAGCAAGGTGGCGCTGCCGCCGGCCGCCAAGAAGAAGGGCCCGCGCTATACGCCGGTATCGCGCCGCCACGAGCGGCCCAGCGCGATCCTGTGGCTGGTGCGCAACCATCCGGAGTTGAAGGACAGCCAGATCATGCGGCTGGTCGGCACCACCAAGACCACCATCGCCAGCGTGCGCGACCGCACCCACTGGAACGCCTCGACCCTGACGCCGATGGACCCGGTGACCCTGGGCCTGTGTTCGCAGATCGAACTCGATTTCGAAGTGCAGCGCGCGGCTAAGGAAAAACCCGCCGACCAGGCCTATGGCGGCGCAACCCTGCTGCCGGCCTCCGAGACCACGCGCAAGGAGGCAGAGTTCGAGCCGACCGAAAAACAGCGCGACGACCTCAACGTCGACGCGGTGTTCGCCAAGCTGAAGACCATCGGCGGCAAGAAGAACGAGGAGTGAGACCGGCGAGCTCGCGTTTACCGGCCAATAACAACTCTTACTGCGTCATGGCCGGATTTGATCCGGCCATCCAGCCAACTTGAAAAATCCATTTAGCGAAGGCGATGGATATGCGGGTCGAGCCCGCGTATGACGCGTGGCAATTCCTGGGTAAGGTCGATCTATCCCAGCTCAATCTCGTCCGTGATCTCGTGGGTCAGGTTCACCCCCCGCCGAGCGTCAGCACCATTTTCGCCGGTAGTTTTTCATGGCCCTTGAGGCGGCCATCGGCGAGCGCGTCGCGTACCGCCTTTTCGATCTCGCGCTGCGAGGTGATGCCAACTTTCTTGAGGAAGCCGCCTTCGTCCACAGCTTATTCTCAGTAGTGATTCATGCCTGTGCAATCGAAAGTCGGTGGCGACGACGTCGTCCGTAAGAAACAATCGCTCCGTGGCACACACCGGGGAATCGCTCGGCCGATGATAAAAGTACGCGAGGCGATCCGATTGGTCGAGGACGACGGCTGGTTTCAAGTCGCGGCGCGCGGCAGTCACCGGCAATACAGGCATTTGCTCAAGCCGGGACGCGTAACGATCGCGGGCAAGCCGTCGGACGACCTTGCGCCGGGAACATTTCGGAGTATCCTGAAACAGGCTGGCCTGAAGGAGCAGCGCTGATGCGGTATGCAATCGTCATCGAGAAAGCCGACAGCAACTATTCGGCTTATGTGCCAGACCTTCCGGGTTGCGTCGCTAGCGGCGGCAGTGTGCAAGCTGTCGAGATCGAAATTCGCGATGCGATCCGGTTTCACATCGAAGGCCTGAAGGAGGATGGGCTACCCGTTCCTGCCCCGACGAGCATTGCGGATTACGTCGAGACGTGATTGAGGCTTGTCGTATCGGCCTAGCAACCACTGACCATCGCCTGATAGCTACCCCAGCTCAATCTCGTCCGTGATCTCATGCGTGAGGTTCACCCCGCCGAGCGTTAGCACCATCTTCGCCGGCAGTTTTTCATGGCCCTTGAGGCGGCCGTCGGCGAGCGCGTCGCGTACCGCCTTTTCGATCTCGCGCTGCGAGGTGATGCCGACTTTCTTGAGGAAGCCGCGCAGGCTGGTGTTGAAGGTGTCTTCGTTCATGTCGGGCTCCTGGATTTAGGCGAGCATATAGCAGGTACCGCGCGTGGCTGCTCGCTTTCTTCCCTTCTCCCTCAAGGGGAGAAGGGAAGAAGCTAAGGCTTGTACGGCGTATTGACCATCGTTTCGCTCAGGTTCTTTTGCGCGCGGTCGGCGCGGGCGGCGGCGTTGCCGCGCTGGACGTCGCGGTTCTTGCGGCAGGCGACGTAGTCGGAGGAGCCGACCGCGACGTTGTTGGCGCGGCAGATTGCGTCGTCATCCTCACCGAGGCTGGAAACCGGGACTTCGTTGCGCGACGCGCAGGCGGAGAGCGCGAGCGCGGCGAGTGTCAGGGCGATATAGCGTAAGTTGGACTGCATACGTAATTCCGTCAGGTTTTCCGTCATTGCCGGGCTTGACCCGGCAATCCATCGCAACGACTCTTGTGAAGTCGGATGGATGCCCGGGTCAAGCCCGGGCATGACGAATCTACACCCTCCCCTTCAGCGCTTCGCCGATCTCTTCCAGCACCTTCGGATCCTCGATGGTTGCCGGCATGGTCCATGGCTCGCCGTCGGCGATCTTTTTGATGGTGCCGCGCAGGATCTTGCCCGAGCGGGTTTTCGGCAGCCGGCCCACCGTGATCGCGAGCTTGAACGCCGCGACCGGTCCCAGTTTCTCGCGCACCAGCGCCACGACTTCCTTTTCGATCTCGGCATGGTCACGCGTCGCGCCCGCCTTCAGCACCAGGAAACCGCACGGCGCCTCGCCCTTGATGGCGTCCTTGATGCCGAGCACCGCGCATTCGGCGACGTCGGGATGCGAGGCCAGAATTTCCTCCATGCCGCCGGTGGAGAGCCGGTGGCCGGCGACATTAATGATGTCGTCGGTGCGGCCCATCACATAGACATAGCCGTCTTCGTCCTTGTAGCCGGCGTCGGAGGTTTTGTAATAACCGGGGAACTCGTTGAAATAGGCTTCCCTGCAGCGCTCGTCCTGCTCCCACAATGTCGGCAGGCACGCCGGCGGCATCGGCAGTTTGATGACGATCGAACCCATGGTGCCGGCAGGCAGAGGTTTTGCCGCCTCGTCGACCACGTCGACCTGGTATCCCGGCATCGGCACCGTCGGCGAGCCGTGCTTCACCGGCAGCATGCCGAGTCCAACCGGATTGCCGGCGATGCACCAGCCGGTTTCGGTCTGCCACCAGTGATCGATCACCGGCACCTTCAGTTGCTTTTCGGCCCAGTCCACCGTCGGCGGATCGGCGCGCTCGCCGGCGAGGAACAGCGTGCGGAATTTCGACAGATCGTGCTGCCGGATGAATTTGCCGTCGGGGTCTTCCTTGCGGATGGCGCGGAACGCGGTCGGCGCGGTGAAGAACGCGACCGCGTCGTGCTGCGAGATCACGCGCCAGAACGCGCCTGCGTCTGGCGTGCCGACCGGCTTGCCCTCGTACATGATCGAGGTCGCGCCGTGAAACAGCGGCGCGTAGATGATGTAGCTGTGGCCGACCACCCAGCCGATGTCGCTGCCGCACCACCAGACCTCGCCGGGCGCCACGCCGTAGAGATTGAACATCGACCATTTCAGCGCGACCAGATGGCCGCCATTGTCGCGCACCACGCCTTTGGGTTTGCCGGTGGTGCCGGAGGTGTAGAGGATGTAGAGCGGATCGGTCGCAAGCACCGGCACGCAAGGCGCCGATTTTTTCGCGGCGATAGCCTTGCCGCGCAATTCCGCCCAGTCGTGGTCGCGGCCTGCGATGAGATCGCACGGCTGCTGCGGCCGCTGCAGGATGACGCAGGCGGCGGGCTTGACGCTGGAGAGTCTGATCGCTTCGTCGAGCAGCGGCTTGTAGTGCACGAGGCGGCCGGGTTCGAGCCCGCAACTCGCCGAGAAGATCAGTTTCGGTTTTGCATCCTCGATGCGTGTCGCCAGCTCCTTGGCGGCAAAGCCGCCGAACACCACGCTGTGCACCGCGCCGATCCGCGCGCAGGCCAGCATCGCGATCATCGCTTCCGGCACCATCGGCATATAGAGGATGACACGGTCGCCTTTCGTGACGCCGAAATCCTGCATGACGGCGGCGAGCGTCTGCACTTCGCGCAGCAGTTCGGCGTAGGTGAACTTGCGGATCGTGCTTGGCCCGACCGGATTCGCCAGCGGCGAATCGTGGATCAGCGCCACCTGATCGGCGCGGCCCTTCGCGACGTGGCGGTCCAGCGCGTTGTAGCAGGTGTTGACCACGGCGCCGGCGAACCAGCGCCCGTAAAGGCCCATGCCAGGGTCGAACACCTTGCTCGCAGGCTCGATCCAGTCGATCTCGCGCGCCGCCTCGCCCCAAAAACCCTGCGGGTCGGCCAGCGCGCGCGCGTGGACTTCGTGGTAGCGGCTGTTGTCGTGGACATTCATGGCGTGTCTCCCGAGACGCCATTGTCACGGGATGGGCGCGCAATTCAAGTCGGAAAGGCTGCGCGATTCGTGTCCCGGACGCGGTGCGGCATCCTTCATGCCGCTCCGCAGAGCCGGGACCGTATCAAACGCTGGCGTCCGTTACGGCCCCGGCTCTGCAGCGCATCACGCCGTGAAGAACGGCGCGCTACGCTGCGTCCGGGACACGCGCCTTACCCCACCTTGCAGGTGATCCCGCCGTCGACCACCAGCTCGATTCCCGTCACGTATTTCGATTCGTCCGATGCCAGATACAGCGCCGCATTCGCCACATCCCACGCTTCGCCCATATGGCCCATCGGCACCTGGGCGTCGCGGGCGCGCCACATCGCCTCGACATCGCCCGCGGCATAGCTGGCCGCGAGCCCCGCGGAGTGCTCCACCATCGGGGTCTTCATCAGGCCGGGCAGGATGCAGTTCACCCGGATATGCTTCGGCGCAAATTCGACCGCGGTGGTGCGCGTCATCTGGTTCATCGCGGCCTTGGTGGTGGCGTAGGTGACGTAGGAAATACCGAGGTGGCGGATCGAGGCGATCGAGGAGATGTTGATGATCGAGCCGCCGCCCTGCTTCTCCATCACCGGAATGACATGCTTCATGGCGAGATAAGCGCTTTTCAGATTGACCGCGAACACGCGGTCCCATTCCGCCTCCGACACTTCCACCACGCTGCCCATCTCGGCGATGCCGACATTGTTGTCGAGCACATCGATGCGGCCATACGCCTTCAGGCAGGCTGCGACCATCGCCTCGACCTCGGCGGCCCTGGAAACATCGGCGGTGAAAGCCGCCGCCTTGCCGCCCTCGGAGACGATGATGTCGACGGTCTCCTGCGCGGCCCTGGCGTCGCGGTCGACGCAAAACACCTGCGCGCCCTCGCGCGCGAAGCTCACCGCGGTGGCCTTGCCGTTGCCCCAGCCCGGCCCGATCGAGCCGGCGCCGACCACCATCGCTGTCTTGCCCTTGAGCCGCGGCATCGAGGTCTCCTTTCCTGCCGTCATTCCGGGCTCGCGATTTCGTCGCGCCCCGAAATGACGGTATCACGGATTACATGCGCTCATCGTTGTGACGTTGGAGCCAATCCGCACCCCGAAAATCTCCGACAGCGTCCGGCACTTGCCATCGGTGCACAGCCGCCATTCGCCCGCCACACCCGAATTGCCCAGTATTACCTCCGGCATCGGCGCGCGCTTCGGAGCCCACTGAAACCAGCCATCGATGAGCCGCGCGTCCGGCGCAGGCTCCATGCCGGCGCCGGAGCCTTTTACCCGCGCCTGCACCAGTTCGAGGCCCGGGCCGGCGATGCGCCAGTCCTCCTGCCACTCGATCTTCTCGATCGAATGGGTCCAGGCCAGCGTGAACGCCGCGATCGACAGCGTCTTGACGATGCCGGCCGAGGCGAGGCAGAGGCTCAAGCTGCGGCCGCGTGCGCGCGCGGGCGCTGCCGCCACTGCCAGATTACAATGACGGCCGTCAGTGCGAAGCCGCCGGTATCGCTGAAGCGGAAGTCGCCGAGCAGGCACAGCGCCGCGGCGAAGGCGAGGACCCGCTCCGCCGGCGTCATCCGCACGTACAAGAATCCGATCGCCACCATGCCGAACAGGCCGATCGCGACCAGCGCCTTGAAGGTCGCGAACACCACCGCGCCGTAGAATCCGAGCTGCGCCGCCATCGGATCGCCGGCCTGCAGCATCAGCGCCGGCGAATAGACGAAGATGAAGGGGATCACATAGCCGGCGAGCGCGATGCGCATCGCTTCCCAGCCGATCTTGTCGGGATTTTCCTTGGCGATCGGTGCCGCCGCCAGCGCTGCCAGCGCCACCGGCGGCGAGAGGTCGGCCATGATGCCGTAGTAGAACGCGAACATGTGGCTCTCGATCAGCGGCACGCCGAGTTTTGCCAATGCGGGGGCCGCCAGCGCCGCGGTGATGATGTAGGTCGGGATGGTCGGGATGCCGGTGCCGAGCAGGATCGATAAAAACATGGTCATGATCAGCGCCAGGAACAGGCTCTTCTCGCCGAGCCCGATCACCCAGCCGCCGAAGATGGTGCCGACGCCGGTCTGCGTCATCATGCCGATGATGGTGCCGACGATGGCGCAGGCCATGCCGACGGTGAGCGCCGACTTGGCGCTGTCGGCCAGCGAATCGCGGCACGCGGCCAGCGTGGCGCGGCCGCCGCGCGTGATCGCGGCAAACAGCACCAGTGCGCCGATGATGCCGGCGATCTGCACGATGTCGAGCCCGTTGCGTGACACCGCGGCGGCCACCAGCGCAAGGCCCAGCCAGAAGATGTAACGCACCGCGGTGCTGGAAAAGCCGAGCGTGATGCTGGCGCCGAGGATCAGCGCCACCGTCAGCGACAGCCCCATGGTGCCGGCATAGAGCGGCGTAAATCCCTCGAACAGCATGTAGACCAGCGCGGCCAGCGGCAACACCAGATACCAGCGCGCCACCAGCGCTTTCCACGCGCTCGGAATCTCCGACCGCTTCATGCCGACCAGGCCATGCTTGCCGGCCTCGAGATGCACCATCCAGAATGCGGAGGCGAAATACAGCATGGCCGGAATAACGGCGGCCTTGACGATCACCGAGTATTCGACGCCCAGCGTCTCCGCCATGATGAAGGCGACCGCGCCCATCACCGGCGGCATGATCTGGCCGCCCATCGAGGCGGTGGCCTCGACGCCGGCGGCAAAGGCGCGGCGGTAGCCGAACTTGATCATCAAGGGAATCGTGAACTGGCCGACGGTGACGACGTTGGCGACGCCCGATCCTGAAATCGTGCCCATCATGCCGGAAGCAAACACCGCGACCTTGGCGGGCCCGCCGCGGGTGCCGCCGAACAGGCCGAGCGACACGTCGGTGAACAGTTGGATCATGCCGGCGCGCTCGAGGAACGAGCCGAAAAGGATGAACAGGAAGATGTAGGTCGCCGAGACATAGATCGGGACGCCGTAGAAGCCCTCGGTGCCGTAGGACAAGTGCGTGATGACCTGGTCGAAATCGTAGCCGCGGTGATTGAGCGGCGCCGGCAGATACTGACCGAAGAACCAGTACAGCAGGCAGGCGCCGCACATCAGCGGCAGCGCCAGACCCATCAGCCGCCGCGTGCCCTCGAAGATCAGCACCGCCAGCAAGGTGCCGACCACGAGATCGAGCCGCGTCGGATCGCCGTCGCGGGCGATCAGGTCGGCGTAGAAAATCCACTGGTAGAGGCCGCAGAGGAACCCGAGGCTGCCGATCAGCCAGCCCGCCGCGCGCCCGACATTGCTCCTTGCGGTGAAGTTGCCGATCAGCCCGAAGGTCATCAGGATCAGGAAGCCGACATGGACGCCGCGCACCACCTGGCTCGGCAGGATGTTCCATGCCGCGATCACCAACTGGAAGACCGCGAACGCAATGCCGATGGCATAGGCCAGATGGCCCCAGCCGCCGGGGCCAAAGCCTTCCGGAAAGCCGTGTTCGAAATTGTCGAACTCGACCTTGACGGGCTTCTCAGTGCCCTCGACCTGCTGCAGCATCCCGGCGTTCCCCTTCGTCATGCGCGGGCCTGACCCGCGCATCCATCGCACTTCACAAGAGTCTTTCGAAGATGATGGATTGCCGGGTCAAGCCCGGCAATGACAATTTGGTTCTAGTATAACTACTTTATCAAACCCTTTTCCTTGTAATATCTGATCGCGCCGGGGTGCAGCGGCACCGGGCTGCCCATGGCGGCGGTTTCCAGCTTGATCTCCTTGCCGGCGACATGGGAGTTGGCCAGTTCCGGCAGCGATTCGAAGATCAGCTTGGTCATCTGATAGGCGAGGTCGTCCGAGACGGCGGAACTGGTGACCAGATAGTTCACCACCGCGGCGGTCGGCACGTCCTTGTCCTGGCCGTTATAGGTGTTGGCGGGAATCGTCACCGACACGAAGGGCGGCCCGATCTTGTCGACGACCTCCTTTGGAACCGACACCACGACGATCTCGCTCGAGGTCGACAGGTCCTTCAGCGACGCCACGCCAAGCCCTGCGGACTGCAGCGTCGCATTGAGCTGGCGGTTCTTCATCAGGTCGACGGATTCGGCGAACGGCAGGTATTCCACCTTGCCGAGATCCTTGTAGCTCAAGCCCGCCGCGGCCAGGATCGCGCGCGAGTTGAGCTCGGTGCCGGATTTCGGCGCGCCGACCGACAAGCTCTTGCCCTTGAGGTCCGCCAGCGTCTTGATGCCGCTCTCGGCGGTGGCGACAATTTGGATGTAGTTGGGATAGATCGCGCCGATGGTGCGCAGCTTGTCCAGCTTGGACTTGAAGCCGGCTTCCTCGTCGCCCTCCCACGCGGCTTTAAGCGAATCGCCCAGCGTAAAGGCCAGCTCGCCGCGGCCTTGCTGCAGCAGCACCAGGTTCTCGACCGACGCCTTGGTGGCCTGCACCTGGGTCTTCACGTTCGGAATCTTGTCGCTGTAGATTTTGCCGATGGCGACGCCGAGCGGGTAATACACACCGGAGGTGCCGCCGGTCAGCACGTTGACGAAGGACTGGGCTTGCGCCGCGGGCGCCGAAAATACGGCTGCGGCCGCTACAGCGGCGACGATGAACTTCGATGACATGGGTATTCTCTCCCTGGAATTTGCCGGGAACGTGGACGGCTGAAGCCGCGCGGTCAACCCATCCAAACGGTCAACGTCCATGTTGCAATCATGGAACCCGAACGATCCCGCGACGGAGGGTGGAGCATAATCGTCATTGCGAGCCGTGCGACAAATTTGCTCTGCAAATTTGCGCTAGGCGAAGCGATCCAGAGACGTAAGCAAAGACTGGATTGCTTCGTCGCTGCGCTCCTCGCAATGACGGCCAACCGCTCTACGCGCCCTCGTCCAACGCCACGATTTCACGTTTCCGGCGCAGCGATGGCAGCAGCGGACCGATCAGCAGAACCGCGGCCAACAGCAGGCACGCCGCCGAAATCGGCCGCTGCATGAAGGTCAGCAGATCGCCCTGCGACAGGATCAGCGACTTGCGCAGATTGTTCTCCAGCATCGGCCCCAGCACAAAGGCCAGCACCAGCGGCGCCGGTTCATAGCCGAACTTGCGCATCAGATAGCCGATCACCCCGAATGCGACCATCACATAGACGTCGAATACATTATTGCTTGAGCAATAGACGCCAATGATCGTGAACAGGATGATCAGCGGGAACAGGATATTGTAGGGTAGCTTGAGGAGCTGCACCCACATCCCGATCAGCGGCAGGTTCAGCACCAGCAGCATCACATTGCCGATATACATGCTGGCGACGATGCCCCAGAACAGGCCGGGGTTCTGGGTGATCAGGAGCGGCCCGGGTTGCAGGCCATGGATCACGAACGCGCCGAGCAACAGCGCCATCACCACGTTCGGCGGAATCCCCAGCGTCATCAGCGGAATGAAGGCGCCGCCGGCGGCGGCGTTGTTGGCGGATTCGGGTCCCGCGACGCCCTCGATCGCGCCGTGACCGAACCGCTCCGGGGTTTTCGACAGCCGCTTCTCCAGCGCATAGGACGCAAACGAGGCGACCACGGCACCGCCACCCGGCAGGATGCCCAGGAAGAATCCAAGCAGCGTGCCGCGCCCGATCGGGCCGGCGCTGGCCTTCCAGTCCGCCTTGTCGGGCAATAGCTGCGTGATTCTGGCATTGATGATGTCGCGCTTGATGACCTGCTCGGTGTTGGTCAGCACTTCGGCAAGGCCGAACAGGCCCATCACGACCGGCACGAGGCCGATGCCGTCGATAAGTTCGAGGCGGCCGAATGTCAGCCTCGGCTGCGCGGTGATGGCGTCGAGCCCGATCAGCCCGAGCACCACGCCGATGCAGGCCATCAGCAGCGCCTTGGCCATCGAGCCTTGCGTCAGGAACGTCAGCACCACCAGGCCCAGCACCATCAGGCTGAAATATTCGGCCGGCCCGAACGCGATCGCGACGCTCGCCAACGACGGCGCCACCAGCATCAGCGCGACGAGCGAGAACGTGCCGGCGATGAACGAGCCCAGCGCGGAGATGCCGAGCGCCGGGCCGGCGCGGCCCTGCTTCGCCATCTGGTGGCCGTCGATGCAGGTCACCACCGAGGCGGCCTCGCCGGGGATGTTGACCAGGATCGAGGTGGTCGAGCCGCCATACATCGAGCCGTAATAGATGCCGGCCATCATGATGATGCCCGACTCCGGCGTGCCCGACAGCGTCACCGGCAGCAGCAGCGACATCGCCGAGATCGGGCCGATGCCCGGCAGCACCCCGACCAGCGTGCCGATGAACACGCCGATGAAGCAGTACAGCAGGTTGACCGGCAGCAGCGCGACGCCGAAACCGTGCATGACGTTGAGGAGTGTTTCCATGAATCCCCCGCTTAGCCGATGTCGAAGATGCCGACGGGCAACTGGATCAGCAGCATGCGCTTGAGCACCCACCACACGCCGAGCGGCGCCAGCACGGCAAGCGGGATCGCCAGCGGCCAGCGCACCGGGTCGATCACCCGCAGCAGCAGCAGCAGCAGCGGGATCGACGACAGCAGAAATCCCAGCGGTTCAAGCACGAAGCAATAAACGACCAGGCAGGCGATCAACAGCGCCGGCCTGGTCCAGCGCGCGCCCTCCCATCTGGACGAGAATGTCGGGCCGCCCTCGGTTACCGCCGCGATGACGATGGCGGCGGCGAACAGACACATCAGAATGCCGGTATAGAACAGCACGTAACCCGAGCCGGGATCGTGGATGGTGCCGATCTTGAGTTTGAAGCTCGACCAGATCACGAAGATGCCGAGCGCAAGCCCGATCAGCCCGCCCCAGAGTTCGGAGTTGTCGAGCTTGAAGCGCGTGGCGCCGCTTTTCTCAGGCATTCGCCGTGCTTTCGAATGCGTCGCGCATCCTCCCCGGCGTCGTTCCCGCGAAAGCGGGAACCCATACGCGCGGAGCGTTCCGATCAGGACGGTGGAAGCCGAACATAATCATAAAGGCCGGTGGCTATAAGGTTCCCGCCTCCGCGCTAAGGCATGCACACATCTCGTCATGCGCGGACTTGACCCGCGCATCCATCCATCTTCGAAACAGTCTTTCGAAGCGTGATGGATTGCCGGGTCAAGCCCGGCAATGACGACAGAGATAAGTGCATGCCCTAGCGCCTCCGCGGGGACGACATTGGTGGGCTGTCGAACTAATTCGTCTTCTTCGCCAACCCGAGACTGTCGATCACCTTCTTCTCGGACTCGGTCAGTTCGACCACGAATCTCCTGTAATCCTCGGTGTTCTTGTAATTCGGCACCATGTCGTATTTCGAAAGCGTGGCGATCACCGCGGGGTCTTCGATCGCCTTCCTGAAAGCATCATGCAGCTTGGCCACGATCTTCGGATCCATGCCCTTGGGGCCCGCGATTCCGAACGGCGAATCGTACACCATCGGGTAGCCGAGTTCCTTCAGCGTCGGCGCGTCCGGGTAGTTCGGCGAGCGCACCGACGTCCACACCATCAGCAGACGCAGCTTGCCGGCATCGACCAGCGGCCGCCATCCGGTCGAGTTCGGCCTGCAGCATGGTGTGCTGGCCGAGCACCGCGGCGTTGGTCTCCGCGCCGCCTTTGAAGGGCACCTGGGTCAGCTTGATTCCCGCCATCGCCGCGATCTGCTCCATGCCGACATGCAGCGACGTGCCGGTGCCCGGCGTCGCGTAGGTCACCTTGCCGGGATTGGCCTTGGCGAAGTCGACCACGTCCTTCCAGGTCTTGAACTGCGATTCCGCGCTGGTGGTGACGCCGAAGGTGTAGCCGGTCAGATGAATGATGTAGCTGAAGTCCTTGGCCGGATCCCACGATACCTCCTGCATCAGCGGCAGGCGAAATACCGTGATCGGAATTTGCGAAATGGTGTAGCCGTCGGGTCTGGCGGCCGCGGCCATGGTGGCCGGACCGACCGTGCCGCCGCCGCCGCCCTTGTTGTCGACCGCGATCGGCTGCCCGAGGTGCTTCGACGCCGCATCGGCGATGGCGCGCATCGAGATGTCGGTCGATCCGCCGGCGGGCCATGGCACGATCAATGTGACCGGCTTGGTGGGATATTCCTGCGCGGAGAGCGGGCCGCAAAACGCACCCAGCGCGGCAAGCAGGATCATCGAACAAGCGAGACGAAACATCGGCAAGACCTCCCTGTGCGGCATCTCGAATGCATCGAATGCCGTCGCTGTTTTGCGTGAAGATAGTAGACCGGCAATTGCGCGTCAAAGAATTGCACACCGTCATGCAATGGTTGCTGCGACATTAAGCAGCGCGCCCCTCCCGGTCGTCACCGGGCTTGACCCGGTGATCCATCTGCTTCGAAAGAATCTTGCAAGATGGATGGATACGCGGGTCAAGCCCGCGTATGACGGAGCCCATGGTCCGTCATCACCGGGCTCGATAATCGTTCCGGGGGGAAGCATGGCCGCAGACAATTCGACGCCGAGCGGCTTGCCCTCCGAAGCGGAGACCGTGGTCGTTTCGGACGAGGCGCTGCTCAAGGCGGAATCCTTTGTCGAAGCCGAAGAAGGCGCGGCCAACCGGCTGATGGGCTGGGCCGGAAAAATCTCGACCGCGATCGCGGTGGCGATGAGCCTGTTCCACCTTTATGCCGCCTACGCGATCGTACCCACCCAGGAGTTGCGCTACACCCACGTCGCATTCACGCTGGTGCTGAGTTTCCTGCTGTTTCCGGTGGCGATGCGCTTCCGCAACCGCGTGCGCTGGTGGGATATCGTTCCCGGCATTTTCGCGGTCGCGACCATTGCCTATGCGCTGTGGGGCGGCGACGACTTCACCGACCGCGCCACCTCGCCCGACCGTCTGGACGTGATCGTCGGGCTGGTATTCATCGTGCTGCTGCTGGAAGCGACCCGGCGCACCACGGGACCGATCATGCCGGTGGTGTCATTGTTCTTCATCGCCTATGCGATGCTGGGGCCGCATCTGCCGCAGCCATGGACGCATCGCGGTTACGATCTGCCGCGGCTGGTCGGCCACCTTTTCATCACGCTGGAAGGCATTTTCGGCGTCGCGGTCGACGTCTCCGCCACCCTGATCATCCTGTTCACGATCTACGGCGCGTTCCTGCAGCAGTCCGGCGCCGGCAAGTTCTTCATCGATTTTTCGCTGGCGCTGATGGGCGGCAAGCCGAACAGCGCCGGGCGCACCGTGGTGCTGTCGTCATTCCTGCTCGGCGGTCCTTCCGGATCCGGCGTCGCCACCACGGTGATGATCGGCACCGTGGCCTATCCGATGCTGGCCAAGGCGGGCTTCGAGAAAAATGCCGCCGGCGGACTGTTGGCGGCAGGCGGTCTCGGCGCCATCCTGTCGCCGCCGGTGCTGGGGGCAGCCGCGTTTTTGATCGCCGAGTTTCTCAAGATCAGCTATCTCGACGTGATCTGGATGGCGACGATTCCGACCTGTCTGTACTACCTGTCGCTGCTGATCATGGTCGAACTGGACGCCAAAAAGTTCGGCGCCAAAGACGTGAACTTCACGCCGGAGATGTCCCTCGGCCAGATGACAAGGCGCTACGGTTTCCACTTCGTCTCGCTGCTGGCGGTCGTGGTTTTCATGGTGGCCGGCTATTCGCCGGCGCTGTCGGTGTTCTATGCGACGGCGGTGACGTTCGCGCTCAGCTTCCTGCGCAAGGAAACCGCGCTGCTGCCGAAGAAACTGGTCAAGGCGCTGGCCGACGGGTCGATCGGCGCGCTGAATGCCGCGACCACCTGTGCCTGCGCCGGAATCGTGGTCGGCGTGGTCACCCTGACCGGGCTCGGACTGAAATTCTCGGCGATCGTCATCAGCTATGCCGGCGGCAGCCTGCTGCTGACCGCGATCTATACCTCGCTGATCGTGTGGATCATCGGCCTCGCGGTGCCGGTCACGGCATCCTACATCATCTGCGCGGTGATCGCCGCACCGGCGCTGATCAAGCTCGGCGTGCCGGATTATGCCGCCCACATGTTCATCTTCTACTATGCCGTATTGTCGGAGGTCTCGCCGCCGACGGCGCTGTCGCCGTTCGCAGCCGCGGCGATCTGCGGCGGCGACCCCTACAGGACCACGCTGCAGTCGTGGAAATACACGCTGCCCGCGTTCCTGGTGCCGTTCGTGTTCGTGCTCGATCCGCAGGGCGTCGGGCTGCTGCTGGCGATCCCGAAGGGCGGCTCGTGGCTCGACATCGTCGAGATCACCGTCAAGACGACGCTGGGGCTGATGGCACTCGCCGCGGTGGCGCAAAACTGGACGCTGCGACAAAATACGCCGGTCGAGCGCGGCCTGCTTCTGCTATCGGGACTGCTGCTGGTATTCCCGAGCCTGATCGAGGCGATTGTCGAATGGATCATTGGACGTGACATCAGCTACACTTACGTGCCCGGCCTGATCATCGGGCTGGGTGTGCTGCTGTGGCAATACCGAACGCCGGCGACGCCAAGACCGGTCCCAACAACTTGAAGATCAGGGAGTGACGCGATGATGACGCGAATGAAAAAGACGGCAACGGTGCTCGCGATTATCCTGTCGGCGGGTCTCGGGCTCGCCGGCATTGTCAACGCCCAGCAGAAAACCATGTCGATCGGCACCGGCGGCACTGGCGGCGTCTATTATCCGCTCGGCGGCGCCGTCGCCAATGTTTTGTCCAAGGCGCTGCCCAATGTGACGGCCACCGCGGAAGTCACCGGCGGCTCGATCGACAATCTGAAATTGATCGGCGCCGGGCAAAGCGAAATGGCCTTCACCATGGCGGACGCCGCTCTCGATGCGCTGCAGGGCCAGGAGAAATTCAAGAACAACAAGGTGGCGCTGCAGACCCTGCTGGTGGTCTACCCGAACCGCATGCATGTGGTAACCGTCGAGGGCACCGGCATCGAAACCATGGCGGACCTGAAAGGCAAACGGGTCTCCACCGGCTCGCCGGGCGGCGCCACCGAAATCATGGCGTTCCGGGTCATCGAGGCGGCGGGTCTCGACAAGGACAAGGACATGAAGCGCGAGCGGCTTGGCGTTGCCGAATCCGTCAATGCCATCAAGGACCGCAAGATCGACGCCTTCTTCTGGGTCGGCGGCATCCCGACCGCGGCGGTGACCGACCTTGCAGCCACGCCGGGCATGAAGATAAAGCTGATCGACCACGCCGATACGGTCGCGAAGATGAACGCCAAATACGGCAAGCTCTATACCGCGAGCACCATCAAGTCCGGCGCCTATCCCGGCCAGGACAAGGACAACACCATCGCCGAAGTCTGGAACCTGATCGTCACCGGCGACAAGATGAGCAACGACGACGCTTATGCCATCGTCAAGACGCTGGTGGAGAAAAAGGCCAACATCGTCGCCGTGCACAAGGAAGCCGAAAGCTTCTCGCTCGACAACCAGGTGCAGGAGCGTTCGCCGGTTCCGTTCCATCCCGGCGCGTTGAAATATTTCAAGGAAAAGGGCATCGGGGGTTAAGCACTCTGTCGTCCCCGCGAAGGCGGGGGACCCATAACCACCAATGCTTACAATGCACACAGGCGATGCAACGCCCCCGCTCAAATTGGCCTCGGCTGGGCGTATGGGTCCCCCGCCTGCGGGGACGACTCGCTGGGAGGCCGTCGGCAACCTTTAACCGACGCACTCGCGGAACCTAACCCGTCCGAACATCGTTGGGGCCAGGCATGCTTGCGAGAGCGAGATCAGTTTGGCACGGCTGGAATCCGAAAAAGTCAAACGCCCGCTCGACGCGCTGAATTTCTTTCTCGCCGACGTCCGCGACGGATTGGGCCCGTATCTCGCAATCTAGGTGCTCCTGACCTGCAGACCGCTGCTGATCTTCGCGGCCGCGACGGTGCTGTTTCATTTCGGCAATGCCGCCATGCTGCCGCTGGTCGGCCAGAAGCTGGCGCTGGTGAACCGCGACCTCGGCACCACGCTGATGTCGGTCTGCATCGTCGCGGCGCAACTGGTGATGGTGCCGGTCGCGATTCTGGTGGGCCGCAAGGCGGATGTGTGGGGGCGCAAGCCGATCTTCGCCGCGGCGCTGGCGGTGCTGGCGCTGCGCGGCATGCTTTACCCGCTTTCCGACAATCCGTTCTGGCTGGTCGGCGTGCAGTTGCTGGACGGTGTCGGCGCCGGCATTTTCGGCGCGCTGTTTCCGCTGGTGGTTGCCGACCTCACCCACGGCACCGGGCATTTCAACGTCAGCCAGGGCGCCATCGCCACCGCGGCAGGTCTTGGCGGCGCGCTCAGTACGGCGGTGGCGGGCTTCATCGTGGTAGCGGCGGGGTATAGTACCGCCTTTCTGTTGCTCGCGGCGGTCGCTGCCGTGGCATTCGCACTGTTCGTTGTGATGATGCCCGAAACCGGGCCGAACGCCGCCGCGCTTCGCACTGGCAGCGCCGCGGTTCCGCGCGTATTCTAAGGTCCCGGTCCACCTCCGACATGGCCGACTTCGTTCTTTTGAGGAATCTCATCGCATGCAGTCCCCGACCCGCTTTACCCCAAATCGCCGTTCTCTTCTGATCGGCAGTGCTGCGTTAGGCGCGCTGCCGCTGCTGCCGCGCCGGGCGCGCGCGGCCGATTGGCCGACGCGGCCGGTCAGGTTCGTCGTGCCGTTCGCTGCCGGCGGCACCACCGACATCCTGGCGCGGCTGGTCGCGGCGAAGGCGTCGGAAGAATTCGGCCAGCAATTCATCGTCGAAAACAAGACCGGCGCCGGCGGCAACATCGCCGCCGAATATGTCGCGAAGGCCGATCCCGACGGCTACACCTTCCTTGTCGGCACGCCCGGCATCCATTCGATCAACCAGTTCGTGTTCAAGAACATGACCTACGATCAGGTCAAGGACATCGCGCCGGTGATCGTCATCGCGCGGGTGCCGAACCTGTGCTCGGTTACCAACGCGCTTCCGGCCAAATCGGTGGTTGAGCTGATTGCCTATGCGAAGTCGAAGCCGGGCGAGCTGTTCTATGGCACGCCCGGCCTCGGCAGCACCGCGCATCTGTCGGCCGAACTGTTCAAGTCGATGACCGGCGTCGAGATGACGCATGTGCCCTACAAGGGCAGCGCGCCGGCGCTGACCGACCTGATCGCGGGCCGCATCCATGTGATGATCGACAACCTGCCGGCGGCGCAGCCGTTTGCAGAGGCCGGCCAGATCCGTCCGCTCGCGGTTTCCACCGCGACGCGCTGGCCGCTGCTGCCCGAGATCCCGACCATCGCCGAGGCCGGCGTTCCCAACTACGAGGCGGCGTCGTGGTTCACCATCGCCGCGCCGGCGCAGATACCGAAAGAGATCGTCGGCCGGCTCAATGCCAGCATCGACAAGTTTCTCAAGACCGAGGACGGCATCGCGCGCTTGCGCAAGCTCGGCGCCGAGCCCGTCGGCGGATCGCCCGAAGACATGCAGGCCTACGCTCTCGCGGAGACCGAGAAGTGGGGCAAGGTGGTAAAATTCGCCGGCATCAAGCCGGAGTGAACAGACGCGCTAACGGCTTTCAGGTCACCTCTCCCCGCAAGCGGGGCGAGGTAGACGGCCTTCACTCGAACTTCATGTCCATGCATTTCGTCACATCGGAGCCCAGGCCCGAACTGATGATGATGCAGCCGCGGACTTTTCGCGCGGTGTTGTCGCTGGCCCACACCGCGTAGCCGCCCTGCCCGAAGAACGAATTGGTGTTCGGCGGCTCGGTTTCGGTAGCATCGAACGAATAGTTCGAATCGTTGTCGAAGATGCGGGGTTTTTTGACGCAACTGCCGTCGTTCTGGGTGTTGATCACTTCCTTGTTGTCGCGCGTCAGCGAGACGCTGACCGCGCACCTGAAATATTCCGAGGTCTTGGTGTTGAATAGATAGGCGTAGGACCTGCAGGTGGCGGTGCTGAGCTTCCCCGGGCTCAAGCCGCGGCCGCAGGAAATGCGCTGGTTGTTGCTGAGCTTGTATTCGTTGGCCAACGCGGCCGGCGCCAGCGCCAGGACCGACAGTCCGATAAAACAACAGGCCTTCAATAGATGCATCATCCTGATCCCCATGGCCGCATTCGTCGGTGCGAGCCCTCATTCGCCGGAAGATAGCCGCGAAGCCTGAATCGTGAAATGACAAAGTCGCGAACCGGCCCGGGCTGTATTGACGGGCAAACGGCGTTCGTGATTTGTTCAATCGGCTGGCCGTCCGGCCTTCGATAACACCAGATTTCGGATCGGTTGCTGGGAGAGAATAAAGATGACGAGACTCGCGATGAATACCGTTCTCGCAGCGGTCGCGCTGACTGCGCTGGCGACGTCGGCGAGCGCGCAGAGCGCGGCGCCGTCGCCGTGGGTGCTGTCGCCGGACATGGGTTATGGTTACGACAAGGACGGCAAGACATTCTCTTACAAGATGGGCACCAACAACGCCAAGGAACTGCTGAAGGGCGCGAAGAAAGTGCCCAAGGGCACGTTGTTCTTCATCGGCGAGAACGGCCAGCTTTACATGCGCAGCGGGCCGTATCTCGAAAGCGACGGCAAGTTCAAGTTCGGGCCGGGGTAGCACGTCGTTCCCGCGCAGGCGCTAGGGCATGCCCATATCTCTGTCGTCATTGCCGGGCTTGACCCGGCAATCCATCCATCTTCGAAAGACTGTTTCGAAGATGGATGGATGCGCGGGTCAAGCCCGCGCATGACGAGATGTGTGCATGCCTGAGCGCGCAGGCGGGGACCCATAATCACCGATCGTTGTTATGCGGCAAGTTGCCGCTGCAAGCTGCTCCACCTCCGCATCATCGGCAGCGGAGTGTATGGGTCCCCGCCTTCGCGGGAACGACAGCTGAGTTAGCTAAAACGCCGCCGCCAGATCCTTGGCGCCCTGGTTATTGCTGTTGGAGTCCATCCGGGCATCGGTGACCGCCAGAAGCTTCGCCACCGTGTTGTTGCGGATCGCCACCGGGTTGCGCTCGTAGCCGGAGCGCTGGAAGAAATTCGAGGTCGGCACCCGTTCACGCATCGCCTGCGGCATGGTCACCATGTCGAGCCCGGTGCCGTCGCCGGTCAGGTTCATCATCTCCAGCTCGGCCGCGCTCAGCGCGCGGTTGTAACCCTTGTTGCGGGCGAAGATCACCGAGGTCAGCAGCTTGTGGGTCTGCAGCAGGGGCCCGACGTCGATGTCCAGCACCATGGCATGCACCGCCCAGCCCTGCGGGGTGTCGGCGAGTTTTTCGTGCGCGGCCCACTCATCGGGCACCGAGCGCGCGAACGCCACCATGCGCTTCAGCACCGCGATCTTGTGATCGATTGTCTTGCGCGGCGATCCGGAGAGGTGCGCGGCCTTGTCGGTCAGCGCGCGCACGAATTCGTGGCCCTGCTCGGCCACCAGTTCCACGCTGTTGGTGGTCAGCAACTGGTTGTAGCCGATCGCGGTAGAGATCGCGCGCGACCCCGGCCGCGACGCGCTCAAGCCGGACTGCATGTCGTGATTGCCATTGCCGCCGGTCTCGAACGAATAGACCCGCACCGCCTGCTCGCGCGTCAGTCCCGCGGCGGACGCGGCGCGGGCATAGGCGCGCTTGAACTCGATTTCGTTGGCCGGGCGCTGCGGCATGAACTGGAAATGTTCGGAGGCGGCCCTGACCAGGTCGGCGACCAGGGGAATCGGCTTGCGCTCGCGCGGCGGCCGTTGATCCGCCTCCGGCGACGGATCGACCGGCCGCTTCGGGCCGTCATAGAGCGGCGGCTGCGTCAGCACGTAGTCGTCGAGCGTGATGGCCTGACGGTCGCGGCGCTTGGCATTGCGGCCGCGCCGCTTCTCCGAAATCGCACTCCAATAGGCGCCCGCCTCTTCGTCGAAGGCCGCCCGCGCCTCGAGATATTCCTTCAGCTTGCGCCTGTATTCGGCAATCGCTTGCGGCGAAGCCGCCTGCGCATATGCATCGGCTGTCGTGGCGAGAAACGCGGTTGCGGAGATGGCGAATGCCCGCGGCGCGGTCAACAGCAGGGCTAACGCCAGAGTTCCGGAGCAAGCGCGAATCAAGGATGTGAGCATTCCGCCTGTTTAGCAAGCATAGGTCTCCTCGTCATCCTGAGTAGCTGCGCACCGCGCAGCGTCTCGAAGGATGACGAGGAGTGTGCGTGACGCCGGCGGCGCCGCTCACTCCTGTTCGACGCCGCTGGCCTTGACCAGTTGCGACCATTTCTTCTCATCCTGGTCGATGAAGGCGGCGTAGTCCTCCGGCGTGCCCGGCGTGACTTCGGTACCGTCCTGGGCCAACTGCTTCTTCACCTCGTCGGAGGCGAGCGCTGCGCGCAATTCCTTGTTGAGCCGGTCGATGATGGGACGCGGTGTGCCGGCCGGTGCCGCCAGCCCGTAATAAAGCGACGCGTCGAATCCGGGGAGCACGGATTCGGAAATCGTCGGCACGTCCGGCATCAGACTGGAACGGGCCGTGCTGGTCACCGCCAGCGCACGCAGCGATCCGGCCGAAACATTGGGATGGGAGGCAGGAATCGGCGCGAATGCCATCGGGATGTGACCGCCGAGCAGGTCGGTCAATGCCGGCCCGGTTCCCTTATAGGGAATATGCACCAGCTTGATGCCGGCGGAGGCCGCGAAATATTCGCCGGTGATGTGGCTCACGGTGCCGGCGCCGGCGGAGCCGAAATTGACCTTGCCGGGATTGGCTTTGGCGTAGGCGATCAATTCGGCGACGGTCTTGGCGGGGAACGACGGATGCACCACCAGCGAGTTCGGCGCATTGCCGATCAGGCCGATCGGCGCGAAATCCTTGCGCGGATCGTAGCCGGCATTCTTGTAGAGCGACGGCCCGATGGCGAGCGTGCCGGTGTAGCCCAGCACCAGGGTGTAGCCATCGGGCTCGCTTTTGGCGACCGCCTTGGTGCCGACTGTGCCGCCGGCGCCCGGCCTGTTGTCGATCACGACCTTTTCGCCGAGCAGCTCGCTCATCTTGTCGGCGATGCCGCGGCCGACGATGGAGGTGCTGCCGCCCGGCGCAAATGGAATCACCAGCGTGATCGCCCGGTTCGGATAGGTTTGCGCATGCGCGGTAACGAACGGGTTCGCCAGCGTGATCGCGGCGGCGACTGCGCCGGGCAACATGTTCCAGATGCGCATCTTGAAAAAGTCCTCCCGGACCGTTGTTGTTGATTGGTCGCTGCTCCCTACCTCTCCCCGCTTGCGGGGAGAGGCGACTTAAAGCGATCGCCCGCCGTTCGCAATCCGCCATAAGTTATTTCCAGGCAAACACCGGTTGCTCGAGTTCGGCAACCCGGGTGTTGCGGCCCGCCAGCACTTCACGGAACTGATAGATCAGAGCCGCGGTCGGAGCGTGGATGAACCGGCCGGCATGGCGAAAGCGGATCACCCGCCGTTCGCTTTCCGGAATGGCAACGAAATCGAACGCGTCCTCCCGCTCGATGGCCGTCAGCGTAATGCGGTGCGCCGAGGCGACCTCGGCCGGGTTCGGCGACAATGATGCGCTGTCGGCGGCCCATGCCACCACAGGTGTAATCAGATAACCGGAACGGGTCGGATAATCGTCGAGGATACCGAGAACGTCGTCGTCGCCGAGCCGCAACCCGAGTTCTTCGTGGAGTTCACGCAAGGCGGCCGTGACCGCTGTCTCGCCGGCATCGCAGCGTCCGCCCGGCAACGCCCATTGGTTGCTGTGGGCGCGAAGCACTGCGCTGCGAAGCGTCAGCAGCACCGCCGTTCCGTCCGAGGCATTTTCGGCCTCGACCAGGGCGATGGCGACCGCGGCCCGCTTCAACCCGGTCATGTCAGGCGGTTCGAGCCGCGAAAACCCGGCGCAGCGCCCGGCGATGCTGCGCCGGGTGGCATCGTTGAAGGGCTGCCTCATCCTGCTTGACTACAACACCCGCGCGTTTGATGAAAAGGCTCAAATTTGCGCGGCCATGTTGAAAGCACGAAGGAGCATCCATGACGGACTCGACGGCCGAGAAACTCACCTGCCTCGGCTGGACCATGGTGGAGGCCAGCGGATTCATCGCTCTGGTCGGACCGCTCTGGCATCGGACCGTCAATGGCGATCATGAATATGCGCTGATCGCCGAGGACAAGCATCACAACCGTCGCGGCGTGGTCCAGGGCGGCGTGCTGATGACCTTCGCCGACCGCACCTGCGGCATGACCGCACGTTTCGTCTCCGGCTCGCCGAGCCTCGCCACCGTGCAGTTCGACACCCAGTTCGTCGCTGCCGCGAAGATCGGCGAGCTTCTGGTATCGAGGCCGCGCGTGGTCCGTTCCACCCGCAGCCTGATCTTCATGACCACGGAGCTGATCGCCGGTGACCGCTGTGTCGCAATGGCCAGCGGCGTGTTCAAAGTGATGAAAAGTTGATGTTGAAACCGTCATTGCGAGGAGCGTAGCGACGAAGCAATCCAACTTTCTTCGTCATGGCGGGCTTGACCCGGCCATCCATCCTCTTCGAAAGACTTTTCGCGAAGAGGATGGCTACGCGGGTCAAGCCCGCGTATGACGCATCTTCTCTGGATTGCTTCGTCGCAAGTGCTCCTCGCAATGACGGCCAAAATGCGAGAATTGAACATGGACTATCGCCCCCTCGGCCGCAGCGGCCTGAAGATCTCGCCGATCTGCCTCGGCACGATGATGTTCGGCGGCGCAACCGACGAACCGACTTCGGTCCGGATCGTCGCCAAAGCGCGCGAGGCCGGCGTCAATTTCATCGACACCGCCGACGCCTATTCCGGCGGCAATTCCGAGAAAGTCGTCGGCCGCGCCGTTGCCGGCAGCCGGCAGCACTGGATCCTCGCCACCAAGCTCGCCAACCAGATCGGCGACGGTCCCAATCGCGGCGGGCTGTCGCGGCGCTGGGTGCTGCAGGCCGCCGAAGAGAGCCTGAAGCGGCTCGGCACCGACTTCATCGATATCTATTATCTGCATAAGGAGGATCATTCGACGCCGCTGGAGCAAACCGTGCGGGCGATGGGCGAACTGATCCGCCAGGGCAAGGTGCGCTATTTCGGCGTCTCCAATTATCGCGCATGGCGCGTCGCCGAGATCTGCAACATCTGCGACCGGCTCGGCATCGACCGCCCGATTGTCAGCCAGCCGTATTACAACGCGATGAACCGCATGCCGGAGGTCGAGCATTTTCCGGCCTGCGGCTATTACGGCCTCGGCATCGTGTCCTACAGCCCGCTGGCGCGCGGCGTATTGACCGGAAAATACCAACCCGATGCGGCCCCCGACAAGGACACCCGGGCCGGGCGTAACGATACCCGCATGATGCAGACCGAGTGGCGACCGGAATCGCTGAAGCTGGCGCAGGAGGTCCGCCGGCATGCCGAAGCGCGGGGCATCACCGCCGGACAGTTCGCGGTGTCATGGGTGCTGAACTCGTCGTTGGTGAGCGGCGTCGTCGCCGGCCCCCGCACCGAGGATCAGTGGGACGACTATCTCCGCGCGCTCGACTATCGCTTCACCGCCGAGGACGAAGCGATGGTCGACCGGCTGGTCGCTCCGGGCCATCCCTCGACGCCGGGATTCAACGATCCGGCCTATCCGATCGAGGGCCGCCGGGCGCGGACGGGCTGACTCTACACGCCGTCATGCCCGCACGCTAAGTCACAGTCCGTCATGCCCGGGCATCCACGTCTTGCGACGCTGACAACGCGCGCTTCGCGCATAAGCCGGCCGTGGCGAAAACGTCGCCCGACGAAAACCGTGACCGCAGCCATCGCTCCGCGAAACCGTTGACCATCTACGCGCCGGCGGGATTGCCGCGAAGGTCCAGGCGTGCCTGCCGAGGAATGAAGGCCGGCGGCACTGCGATATTATTGTGACTGACGTCGACGATCTCCAGGCGGGTCAGCGAGCTGAGGCTCGGCGGAAGCGTCGTCAGGTGGTTGTAGCTCGCATCGAGCAGGCGCAGATTCTTCAGCTTGCCCATCTCCTCAGGGAGCTCGGAGAGCTGGTTCAGGACGATTGTGAACTCCTCCAGGGATTCAAGCGCCTCGATGTTCTCCAGCTTGGCAACGCGATTGAATCGCTGCTCGAAGAGCATGGCCTGGAGTTCGAAAGGCGTCCTCGGCTGCCCGGGGAATTGGTACTTTCGAAGCGGCGCCGGGGTGTAGACGTCCGGATCGGCGAGCGTGGATATCTTCTTGGATCCCAGATTGAGAATTTTGAGCGCACCGCAATTGGCCAGATGATCGCCGAAACTCCGGATACCGTTATGGTCGAGGTCGAGTATTTCCAGCCTCGCCAAAGGCCTCAGGTTTTCAACGGTCTCGATATGGTTGTTTGCCAGATAAAGCTCGCGCAACGACGCGGCGGACCCGCGCAGGTCGGGAATGCCGGTCAGCCGGTTGCGCTCCGCACTCACGATCTCGAGGCCGGACATGCCGGAGAGCGCCGCCGGGAATGCGCAAATCCTGTTGCGGCGGACGTTGAGCCGCCGCAAGCCGTCAAGCCGGGCAATCTCGGCCGGCAGGACGTCGATGTCGCAGCCGAACAGCGACAACCCAATGACCCGCTTGCCCTCCGTTTCATAGCCGACCGAATCCCAGGTCAGCTTGGCAAGAGGCGACAGCCGCCGTTTCACCGCGTCTTCGACAGACATCAGAGCAACACGATCATCCTGTGCAAGATCGACCATCGTAGATATCCTCCATGTCATCAATGCGAGATTCAGAGCGATCGCTGCATCTCGGCGCGGGCGTTGAGCAGATCCGGCCGGACCGAAGCCAAAAGGCCGGTAAGGCGTTCCTTGTCATCGGGGAGCGTTCCCGCAAGATGCACGATATAGTTCGACGGATGGTTGGTACGGAGCACGCATTTTCTCTTCTCGATTTCAAGTCCGCCGACCATCCGGGTAAGCTCCGCAAGCAGTCCCGCCGTGTCCAGTTCGGTAAAGCTTCCATGCGCGGCCTGCTGTCCCAGCGCCGTATGCGGAAAGGTCATCAGGGTCACAATTCCGAGAAAATCGGGTTCGATCTCGGAGATGAGCGCCGCTGTCATGTCGGCGTGTTCCTCGCTTAGTTCTACGCCGCCCAACCCCAGGATGACGGTGGCGGAAATCTCGAAACCGCAACCGGCCGCCTTCAGGCAGGCATCGACGGCCTGGCGTCCGGTAATCCGCTTGTTGACGCGGCGCAGGACTTCTTCGCTGCCGGAATCCACGCCGACATACAACCGGTTCAACCCTGACGCCCGGATCGCCCGCAGTTCCTGTTCAGTCTTGCGCAGGATGTCCTTGGCAGTAGCGTAGGCTGAAATTCGCCGCAGCGACGGGAAAAATCGCGACGCTGTTCCGCAGATCTCGATCAGGTCCGCCGGCTCCATGAAGAATGCATCCGCGGCGAGCAGAAAGATGGTCTTGACGCTATCGCGCATCATCGAGGCGGCTTCTTCCATGTCCTGGATGATATCCGGCAACGGCCTTACCCGAAAAACCTTTACCGAAGAGACCGGACAGAATGTGCAGATCGGCTGCGAACAGCCGACCGTCGCCTGGATCAGCAGGCTTTGCGCCTCGGACAAGGGCCTGAATACCGGCTGCGCGTAATACATGCGTTCCCCTATTCTGACATGGGCTGAAGACCGAATCGCCGCACGAAGCTCCGCTCGATCTCCCCATCGGCATCGTTGACGATGAGAACGATCAGCGCCGATACCGGACGATCCGGCGCGGCGCAGACTACTACGCCCTGCCCGCCTTTTTTATCATATGCGTACCGCTCGATATCCAGCAGCACGGAAATGGCGGTTTCCGGCGATACGAGCATCCGCAGATGTTTCATGGTCTCGATGCGCCCGCTATCCTCCGCGAGCAGGCGCAGCATCGGCACGTAAGCACACCATCGCGGATTATTGTCGATGACGACATGCGCCGGGCCGCGGACGTCTTGGCCTAACACGAACGGCGCGGCGCTTGAGGTTTTCGCCAACTCGAACACTTTGGTTGCGGCCTCGGTGACGCCGAAATCGCCGGAGCGGGATTTCGACCAGACGTTCGCACAGTCCGGGGGATTGCTGTTGTCCGATGCTCCAGCCAGCAACAATTTCGGCGCTTCCAGTCCGGGGTCCATCAGGTAGAAGGTAAAATGCTCGTCGCCTTCCACGTAGCGCTGGAAAATCGCGTCCCCCCATGTTGCGGAGTTCTGCAACAGAGCGTCGATATCGGAGCGGCTGTCTCCATGAGCGATCATTTGCCCGCCGGCGCCGACGGCCGCTTTCACGACGAAACGCGGACCGTGGCTTGCAATCAGCTCGGACAGTTTTTCTCGTCCCGCCACCGCATGCACAGTGCCATCGCCGATCCGGCGGGCGGCGTGCTGCTTGTTGAGCAGCGCCGAAATGAGCTGCCGTTGCTGGCGAGCCTGTTCGTCGCCGATGATCGCCGCAAGTTGCGACGAGAACACCGGCGGGCACAGGAACAAATCCTTGGAGACCGCCTTCACTGCGGTATGCACGTCATCGACGAATTGAAGACGTCCGGCACGAATGCCGCATGCTTCCCAATGCTCCCGTAGCAGACTGAATTTGCGGTCGGCTTCTGCACGCTCGTCGTCTGGAATCGAACGAGCCAGCACAATATCCTCAGCCCGCGACATGAACAGAAGCGAGGCCCCTTCGCCTGGGACCAAAAGCGCCTCGGCGGCGGCTTTCTGGGCGGCGCCGGTGGCATCCATCAGATCTTGATCGTAGAACTGGGCAGCCCGTTCGGCAAAATAACAGGTTGCCGCCTCGTTCCCGACGGTATCGGGGCCGTATGACGGCAGGCCTGTCGCCTCGATCCTATGCTTCACGGCTGCACTCCGATCATTGCCCGCTGGGCGGCAACTCCGAAGCTTAACAGGAACGCTAGGCGATGAACCAGCGCAAAGTATTCGCAATTCGCAGCCGGGAGACGTCGTAAACCCGGCCCCGATTTCACCACCGGGGACGAAGCGATGGTCGACCGGCTGGTCGCTCCGGGCCATCCCTCGACGCCGGGATTCAACGATCCGGCCTATCCGATCGAGGGCCGCCGGGCGCGGACGGGATAGCCAATACTCCGCGATCGTCCGCGCGAAGGCGGAGACCGATACGCCCAGGATGTTCAGTTAGAATGCAACGCCGCAACAATCGTTAGCAAACCGCGAGCGCGGTGGTTGATGGGTCCCCGCCTTTGCGGGGACGACGAGGAAAGAATTTAGCCCGGCTTCTTCTTCGGCTTCGGCCTTGCCTTGGGCTTGGGCTCTTCCGGCACATACGGAAACATCACGTCGTGGCAGGCCGGGTTGAGACTCGGCTCATTGGCTTTCAGGCACGCAACGATACGATCGACATCCGGGATAAAATTGCCGCACAGCCGCATCACGTCGGGCTGGCACGCCGCCTGTTGCTCCGGAGTGCCTTGTTGCGCAAAGGCGCAATTCTGACCCATGATCGACAGCGCGACGTATATTCCTGCGCCCAGGCACGTTCTCAAACAGGTTTGTCGCTGGTTCATTGATTTGGTTTCCATCCCGGGTGAATTGAGCTGGCAATTGCGCGTTGGGCGATTGATTAAGGCGAGCGCCGGTGTGATCATTGCCCGGCTGAATTGAATGCCAGTCTTGTCAGAATTGCGGCCTTTGCACGAGAAACCAATGTTCGGTTCAGTCGCGACGATCCGGTGCCATCGGGAGCGAGCATGAACGCAATGAAATTGCCGACCTGGCTTCGCGTTGTCCTGGTGGTCGGCATTTTTGTCCTGGCAACCGGCGCGGGCCTGTTCGCGTACCGCTGGTACAACAAGCCGGATACGCTGACGATCGCGGTCGGCTCGCTCGATGGCGAGGCCGGGAAAGTCATGGCGGCAATCGCCGGCAGGCTGGTCACGATGAACGCGCCGGTGCGGCTCAAAGCCATCGAAACCGGCAGCGCGCTTGAAGCCGCCAAGGCTTTCTCGTCGGGCAAGGCCGATCTCGCGGTGGTTCGCGGCGACGTCGGCGACCTGTCGCAGGCGCAAGCCGTCATCGTGGTGGCCAAGGCCGTGGCGCTGCTGATCGCGCCGCCGGGATCGCCGATTTCCGACGTGCCGGGGCTGAAACGCCGCACGGTCGGCGTGGTCGGTGGCGAGATCAACCAGAAAATCGTCGATGTGCTGACCAAAGAATACGATCTGGTCAAAGCCGGGGTGGTGTTCAAGAACATCGCGCCCGCCGATGCCAGGCGCGCCCTCGACACCAAGGAAGTCAACGCCATCCTGATCGTGATTCCGCTGACCGAGAAATACCTGACGCTGGTGCGCAATCTGTTTTCGCTGACCGGCAAGGCGATGCCGGTGATGATCCCGATCGAATCCGCCGGCGCCATTGCCCAGACCGTGCACGCCTATGAGAGCTTCGACGTGCCCAAGGGGACCTTGCGCGGCGCGCCCGCCGTTCCCGATGACGACCTCACCACATTGAGGGTCTCGATGTATCTGGTCGCCAACAAGAAGCTCGGCAACGATCTGGTCACCAGCCTGACCAAGGCGCTGCTCGCCGCGCGCCGCGACCTGGTCGGCGAACTGCCGATCCTGGCGCAGGTGTCCGCGCCCGACACCGATCCCGATGCCTATCTTCCGGTGCATCCGGGCGCGGCCGCCGTCTACAACGGCACCACGCAAAGCTTCCTCGACGAATGGGGCAACGTGATTTACCTGACGCCGATGATCCTCGGCGGCCTTGCCACCGTGCTGGCGGCGGCCTGGAAGTTTCTCGGCGTCGGGCACCCGCAAACCAGTGAAGCCGCGCTGGATTCGCTCTACGCGCTGGGGCGGCGGATCAGGAAGACCGAGAGGGAATCCGAGCTGTCCGACATCGAGGAGGAGATCGATGGCATCCTCGCCGCGCAACGCGCGAGGGCGGCCAGCGGCGAGGAAAATGCGATGGACGACACGACGTTGAACGTCACCGCCCACCGGCTGCAGACCTTGATTCACGATCGCCGGGAGATGCTGGCGGCGCAGCGGGAACGCGAGATGGGCTCGCCTTCGGTCTAGCGCGACTCCAAAACCGTTATATTCGACCAATTCCGAATACGCTCCCAGGGTATAAATCCGCGGAGCATCTGTATGCGCGCCAGGTGACATCGTTCAACTCGCGGCCGCGTTGTGGCTGCCGCGATATCTGTACCGGGTGCAGCGCTACGCCCCTCATGTGGCCGGCGGCTCGGGTCATCATTAACGGATGCTTTGCGTTATTGCCGTAAAACACAACCAACGAGCCACGCGATGCCGCGCGGTTCCATTCGGTGGGGAATGCGATGCGTATTGGTGTAGCCGGGTTGGTCGTCGCGGGGTTGGTTTCGGTGGGCGCCGGTGGCGCCGTGTGGATGACGCGTTCGGCCGCTCCGCCTGAAAAAATTCAGGCGGCCGAGAAAGCGCCGGCTCCCGCGCCGACCGCCGCCCCGCCGGCGCAGCTTGCCGCCAAGGCGGACGCGCTTGCCGATGTGACGGGCACGGTGCCGGCTTCCGAGCCAAAACCGGCGCCGGCCCCGGCCAAACGCGCCTGCGCCAATCCCAATGCGCTCGGCATCGGCCGGGTGGTCGAAATCGACACCACCGGCGGGCCGGGATTCGGCTTCGAGCATTTCAAGCAGCTGGATTTCCTTGCCGACAAGGAAGTGGTGCTGACGTTCGACGACGGCCCATGGCCGGTCAACACGCCGGCGGTGCTGAAGGCGCTGGCCAACGAATGCACCACCGGCATTTTCTTCGCAGTCGGCAAGCACGCGAGCTGGCACCCGGACGTTTTGCGGCAGGTCGCCGCCGCCGGACATACCGTCGGCTCGCACACCTGGTCGCACGCCAACCTGAATAAGAAGGGCATGACCGAGCAGCAGGCCAAGGACGAAATCGAAAAGGGATTTTCCGCGGTGCGTGTCGCGCTGGGCAGCGCGCCTGCCCCGTTCTTCCGCTTTCCGCAGTTACAGCACCCGCCGGCGATGGTGACCTATCTCGGCACCCGCGACATCGCGATGTTCTCGACCGATCTCAACTCCTTCGACTTCAAGGCGAGCACGCCCGACAAGATCGTGGAAACCGTGATGACCAAGGTCAACAAGCTGGGCAAGGGCATCATCCTGATGCACGATTTCCAGAAGCACACCGGCGAAGCCCTGCCGACGCTGCTCGCCCGCCTGAAGGCCGGCGGATTCAAGGTCGTGCAGATGAAGGCCAAGGCGCCGGTGCAGACGCTCGCGCAATACGACGCGGACGTGGTGAAGGACGCCAAACTGCCGACGGTGAGCGCGCGGCCGGTGGGAAGCGTGGTGCAGACGGTGAATTAAAGCGGAATGGTGCCCAGGGGCGGGATCGAACCACCGACACTGCGATTTTCAGTCGCATGCTCTACCAACTGAGCTACCTGGGCATCGCAAGGGCCCTGAAGGCCCAGCGCGCCGGGTTATAATCAGCCGGAGGGGGCCTGTCCACCCGGCTAGGCCTGTGCTTCGCCGGACGCGGTCCGGTTTGCTCAGTCGGCGTCTTCGTCGTCGTCCTTGGCGGCGGGAATGCGATAGGAATCCGACAGCCAGCGGTTCAGGTCGACATCGCGGCAGCGCTCGGAACAGAATGGCCGCGACGCCTCGGTGGCCGGCTTGCCGCAGACCGGGCAGGACTTCGTAGCGCCCTTTGCAGCGTCCTTGCCGGGCTTCCCATCGGCGGGCGGTTCAGCTGGCATTCAACCAGCCGAAGCGGATCGGATAACCCTCGCCGCCGAGCAGCGAAACCAACTCGTATAGCGGCAGGCCAACGATGTTGCTGTAGGAGCCGACCATCTTGACCACGAACGATCCGGCGATGCCCTGCACCGCGTAGCCGCCGGCTTTGCCGCGCCATTCGCCGCTGCCGACATAGGCCTGAATGTCGTCCTCGCTGAGCCGCTTGAAGCGCACCCGGGTCTCGATCAGGCGCTGGCGGAACGCTTGCTTCGGCGTCACCAGGCAGATCGCGGTGTAGACGCGATGGTTGCGTCCCGACAACAGCCTCAGGCATTGCGACGCTTCATCGACCAAGTCTGCCTTCGGCAGGATGCGGCGGCCGACCGCGACCACGGTGTCCGCGGCCAGAATGAAGGAGCCGCGCAGTTCATCGTCGAGCTGCACCGATTTAAGCGCCGCATCGGCCTTGGCGCGGGCAAGGCGGTTGGCGCAGGCGCGCGGCAACTCACCCCGTTTCGGCGTCTCGTCGACATCGGCGGGACGCAGCGCGTCGGGCTCGATGCCAGCCTGGTTGAGCAGGCTGAGGCGTCGCGGCGAGCCGGAGGCAAGAACGAGTTTGGGGCGGCCTAGCATGCGGGGGTTTGCGATTCGTAAAAGCGGGCAAGATGCGCGCGGAACCTATCGGAAGGGATGATGTGAGACAACCCAAACACCACCGTCGTCCCCGCGCAGGCGGGGGATCCATAACCACCGTTAGTGGTTGGAACAAGATGCCTGACACATGTTCCTGAGCAAATCGCGCTGAAGGTGGCTATGGGTCCCCCGCCTGCGCGCTCAGGCATGCACACATCGCGTCATACGCGGGCTTGACCCGCGTATCCATCAATCTTCGCAAGATTCTTTCGAAGAAGATGGATTGCCGGGTCAAGCCCGGCAATGACGAGAGAGATGTGTGAATACCGTAGGGTCAAGCCCGGCAATAACGACAGAGATATGTGCATGCCCTAGCGCCTGCGCGGGGACGACATTTGTGTTCGTTGCCGCATCGCAAATCACCCGCTCGCCGCGCCGCCCTTGGCGAAGCGTTTGCGGATGCGCGCCAGCAAGCCGTCGCAGACTTCGCGATAGGCCTGCAGTTTCTGCTCGCGATTGCCTTCGGCTCCCGTCGGATCCTGCGTCGGCCAGTATTCCACATCGGCGGCGACCGTCCGCGTCAGTTCGAGCGCCTTGTGATGCGCTTCCGGCGACAACGTGATGATGAGATCGAAATTGAGACCTTCCCAGTCGTCCAGATCCTCGAAGGTTTTCGGCTTGTGCTTCGAAATATCCTGACCGAGTTCGGCCATGACCGCCACGACGAACGGATCGACCTCGCCCTTTTTCACGCCGGCGGATCTCACATAGAGCGCATGCGGAAACATCTGCTGCAGCAGGCTCTCCGCCATCGGCGAACGCACGCTGTTCCGGCCGCATGCGAACAACACGGCCTGCGGAGTGCGCGCGCGCCGCGGCGTCGCCACCCGCTTACGCCCGCTTTATCCGGCGCATGATGTGGCCGTAAAACCGGTTCCCACCTTTCGGCATCATGCGCACGCCTATCCCTTCCAGTGCAGGACAGAGATCAGCGTGAACAGCCGCCGTGCGGTCTCGAAATCGACCCGCACCTTGCCCTTCAACCGTTCCTGAAGCGTGCGCGAACCCTCGTCGTGAATGCCGCGGCGGCCCATGTCGATCGCCTCGATCCGGTCCGGCGTCGCGGTGCGGATTGCCTGGTAATAGCTGTCGCAGATCATGAAATAGTCTTTTACGATGCGGCGGAACGGCGTCAACGACAACAGATGCGCCACTACCGGCGTGCCGTCCTCGCGGCGGATATCGAACATCAGCCGGTTGCCGGTGATGCCGATATGCAGCATGAACGGTCCGTCCGCGCCGTTATCCGGCGCGAACAGGTTTTTCTCGATCAGATCGTAGATCGCGATCGCACGCTCGTGCTCGATGTCCGGCCCGGACCGGCCGATCAATTCCTCATCGAGCGTCACCGCGACGATGCAGTTTTTGGAGTCGTCCCCTGGTGGTTCCTTGCTCATGACAGATTGAGGCGCACTCCGACCGAACGCGCGTGGGCATCGAGGCCCTCGGCCTGCGCAAGCGCCATTGCCGCCGGTCCCAATGCCCGCAACTGATCCGGCCCGCATTTCAGGATCGAGGTCCGCTTCATGAAGTCGAGCACGCCGAGGCCCGACGAAAACCGCGCCGAGCGGGCCGTCGGCAGCACATGGTTGGAGCCGCCGACATAGTCGCCGATCGCCTCCGGTGTGTGCGGTCCCAGGAAAATCGCGCCGGCGTTGCGTATGCGGGCGGAAAGACGTTCCGGGTCGGCGGTCATGATTTCCAGATGCTCGGCGGCGATGGCGTCCGCCAGTGTCGCCGCCGCGTCGAGATCGTCCACCAGCACGATGGCACCGAACTCCCGCCAGGAGGCCCGCGCGATCTTTTCGCGCGGCAAGGTCGCAAGCTGCGCATCGATGGCCCGCTCGACCTCATCTGCCAGCGCTGCGTCGTCCGTGATCAATATCGATTGCGCGTTGGCGTCATGCTCAGCCTGCGCCAGCAGATCGGCGGCGATCCAGCCGGCATTCGCGGAGCGGTCGGCGATGATGAGCACCTCCGAAGGCCCCGCGATCATGTCGATGCCGACCTTGCCGAATACCAGCCGCTTGGCGGCGGCGACATAGGCATTGCCGGGCCCGACGATCTTGGCCACCGGCGCAATGGTCGCGGTGCCGTAGGCCAATGCCGCGACCGCCTGCGCGCCGCCGACGCGATAGATTTCGGAGATGCCGCCAAGATGCGCCGCCGCCAGCACCAGCGGATTGAGCTTGCCGTCCGGCGACGGCACCACCATCGCCACGCGCCCGACGCCGGCGACCCTGGCCGGCACCGCGTTCATCAGCACCGAGGACGGATAGGCCGCGGTGCCGCCGGGGACATAGAGCCCGACCGCCTCGATGGCGCTCCAGCGCCAGCCGAGTTCGACACCGAGCGGGTCGGTGAACCGATCGTCCTTCGGCAACTGCCGCCGATGGAAAATCTCGATGCGGTCGCGCGCGAATTTCAGCGCGTCCAGGGTTTCCGCATCGCAGGCTTTCACCGCCGCGTCGATTTCGGCCGCCGCGACGCGCAGACCGTTCGCATCCAGGTCCAGCCGGTCGAATTTGCGCGTCGCCTCGATCAAGGCGGCGTCGCCGCGCGCCGCCACGTCATCGACAATGGACCGGGTCGCCGTCTCGATGTCGGCCGATACCTCGCGCTTCATCGCCAGAAACGCGTCGAAACGTTGCTTGAAATCGGCGCGGCGGCTGTCGAGGCGGATCGGCATGACGGTTTCCGGCGGGTCCCGAATGCAAAGGCCCATTGCTCAATGGCGCGGCGACAAATCGCCGTCAACCCGCTTTCTTGTCATTGCGAGCGAAGCGAAGCAATCCAGTCTGTCCGCGCACTCGGAAGGACTGGATTGCTTCGTCGCAAGGGCTCCTCGCAATGACGGAGAATTATGCGTCCAGTCCCGAAGACTCCGCGCCCTCGGCACCTTCGCCGGTGCCGAGATCGTCACGACCGAGATCGGCCAACTCGCATTCGAGACATTCGACGTCGAGCCGCAACGCCCCGCCGTGGCTGAACAGCAGCACCGCGCTGCCGCCGGGCGGCTCGGTGGGATGGAATTCGATCCCGAGCAGTTCCAGCGCGGTCTCCGGCGCATCGAGATTGATGTTGCGCGACTTGCAGGACAGCACGCGATCGAAGCGCAACGCCGCGATCAGGCGGCGCGGCTCGATCTTCCCCCGCAGCGTCTGCTCCCAATCCAGCCGGTTCATGCCGACCACCAGCCGTTTCTCGCTTTGCCGCCAGATGATGTCGCCGGTCTGGACCTGGGCGTCCTGGACGTGCGCCGAAATCACCGCGAGATCGTCCGCATCGAGCGCGATCAGCTTGCGTTGAGACGTCACGAAAACGGCTCCTGCTCACCTCTCTCCGGAGGGAAGAGGTCGAAGCCGGAGCGCCGGCGAAGGCTTCGGGTGAGGGGTGTCTCCGCGCGCTCGGACTCGCGGACAGGCCCCTCACCGGCCGCGCATCTGACGATGCGCGGCGACCTCTCCCCTGCGGGAAGAGGTGAGCCGAGCGTCGTGGCGTTTCGACCTAGAGCCATCATACTCTACCCGCTGATGCGCTCGATGGTGGCGCCGCAGGCGGACAGCTTTTCCTCAAGCCGCTCAAAGCCGCGGTCGAGATGATAGATGCGGTTGACCATGGTTTCGCCTTCGGCGGCGAGGCCGGCGATCACCAGCGACACCGAGGCGCGCAGATCGGTCGCCATCACCGGCGCGCCGCGCAGCTTCGCGATGCCGTCGATGGTGGCGGTCTCGCCGTCGAGATGGATCCGCGCGCCGAACCGTGCCAGCTCCTGCACATGCATGAAACGGTTTTCGAAAATCGTCTCGGTGATGTGCGAGGAGCCCTTGGCGCAAGCCATCAGCGCCATCAACTGCGCCTGCAGATCGGTGGGAAAGCCGGGGAACGGCGCGGTCGACACTTTCACCGGATTGATGCCGGCGCCGTTGCGGGCGACGCGAATGCCTTGGTTGTTGACGGCGATGGTGGCGCCGGCCTGGGTCAGGATGTCGAGCGCCGATTGCAGCAATTCCGGCCGCGCGCCCGCCAGCTGCACGTCGCCGCCGGTCATGGCCACCGCCATGGCGTAGGTGCCGGTCTCGATCCGGTCCGGCAATACCGGATGTCGCGCGCCGTTCAGTTTGGCCACGCCTTCGATGACGATGCGCGGCGTGCCCGCGCCGGAGACCCGCGCGCCCATCTTGTTCAGGCAGTCGGCGACATCGAGAATTTCCGGCTCGCAGGCGGCATTGTCGATGACGGTCGTGCCTTTGGCGAGCGTCGCCGCCATCAGCGCGACGTGGGTGCCGCTGACGGTTACCTTCGGGAATTCGATCCGGGCACCCTTCAACCCGCCAGGCGATTTCGCGATCACATAGCCGCCGTCGATGGTCAGTTCGGCGCCGAGCTTTTCCAGCGCCATGATCAGCAGGTCGACCGGGCGGGTGCCGATGGCGCAGCCGCCGGGCAGCGACACTTTTGCCTGGTGCATCCGCGCCAGCAGCGGCGCGATCACCCAGAAGCTGGCGCGCATTTTCGAAACCAGCTCGTAGGGCGCGGTGGTGTCGATGATATTGGCCGCGGAAATATGCAGGGTCTGGCCCTGATATTCATGGTCGCCGGGGCGCTTGCCTGCCGACATGATATCGACGCCGTGGTTGCCGAGAATACGCTGCAATTGCGCGACGTCGGCAAGCCGCGGCACGTTGTCGAGGATCAACGTCTCCTCGGTTAGCAAAGCCGCGATCATCAAAGGCAGCGCCGCGTTCTTCGCGCCCGAAATCGGAATGGTGCCGTTGAGTTTAGCGCCGCCGACGATGCGAATCCGATCCATGCCAATTCCTTTTTTGCAAGGCGCAAAGTATAGGGCGAATGCGGCCCCGATGGCAAAGGCGTGACGTTTGCGGCGAATTGATGGGGTTGGGGGCGGATTAGACGGGTTTCGCTGCGCCCACCCTGTCGTCCTCGCGCAGGCGGGGACCCATAGCCGCCGTGCGGATGATCCGAAAGGTGTCGGCCACTTGTGGCAGCAGCGCCGTGAACAATAGCCGTCGGTGGTTATGGATCCCCGCCTGCGCGGGGACGACGAGCCTCAGCCTCGCGCGGCCTCGTCACGATTGGCCCACCGCGTTGATATCCTCGCTCTCCAGCACCGGCTTGGCGTAGCCCTGCCGCGCGACCTTGAGCATCGCCCGCCCGACCTTCTCCGTCGTGGTGGCGTAGGCCGGCGCGATCCGGTTCAGCAGCGCCCATAGCGGCGCGGTCGCCATATAGGTCGCATGCACCCAGGCGGTCTTCGACCGCACGCCGTGCAGCGGCTGGATCGCCGCCGGGCGGAACATGTAGGCCGCCCTGAACGGCAGCTTGAGCAGATCGTTTTCGGTCTTGCCCTTGACCCGCGCCCACATCAGCTTGCCGCGTTCGGTCGAGTCGGTGCCTCGCCCCGTGACATAGGTGAACACCATGCCGGGATCGAGTCTTGCCAGTGTCGTCGCCGCGGCCATGGCGATGTCGTAGGTCAGATGACGGTAGCGCGCCTCGTCCATGCCGATCGAAGAGACGCCGAGGCAGAAGAAGCAGGCGTCGTATCCGGCGAGCTGCGATTCGATGGCCGAGTAATCGAGGAAATCATCGTGCAGCAGTTCGTGCAGCTTGGGATGCGCCTGCCCGGTCGGGCTGCGTCCGATCGCAAGCACGCGCTCCACGCTCGCGTCGAGCAGGCATTCGCGCAGCACGCCCTGCCCGACCATTCCGGTGGCGCCAAACAGGATGACTTTCATGTTATTCCTTGATGAACGCGAGGAGATTGGTGAGGCCGCTCATTCCGGGACACGCGTCTTCGCGTGGACCAGCACAAACGTCGAAAGACTCATTCCCAAAATCATGATGCGAGCCCGGTCTAAAACCGGCCGGATGCTACGACACCGCGCGGGCCATGGCTATTCATGGAAGTCGCCCGATCTGCCGCCGTCTCAGGCACATTGTGCAAATCATGCGCATGCCGAACAAAACATTACCGGCGCGCGGCTTCTGTGCGGAATATTTTCCGCAATTTCGTGGCGGCTGCCCACATCGTGAATCGCCGGTTGCCATCCAGTCGCCGCGCAAAAATCCGGATGCCGCCGCATGCGCTCTAAGTCGCCAGCGACGATATCGCCATTTTGCCTCCGGTTGGTCGCAACCCGGCCGCAAGCAGCCTCGACTGCCAAGCACGATCTGCAAGTATTTGAGCTCCATGGGAATAGTTCGGAAATCCCGGTTTTATGCCGCGGTTTCGCCGTCGCCTGCCCGCCATTCGGCCGCAAGCGCATAAGTGAAATCGCTCGATCGGCGCGCAGGCGGGTCAAGCGTTTCGATTGCAAGCAATTTCGTCCGCAACAGCGCCGGCGGCCGGATCAGAATTCATGCGGCAGGAAAATGACCGAGCAGCAGGTTCAGTAATAGCGCGGGATCGGTCCGTTATGCGGCGTCTTGCGATCGGACAGATCGAAAATCACTTCGTCGACGTAACACCAGCCCCAGCCTTCCGGCGGATCGTATCCCGATGACCGGATGCATGGTGGCGTGAAAGTGTTTGGTCGCGTGCCTGTTGGGAGAATCGTCGCAGCAGCCGACGTGACCGCAGGTCCGGCAGATCCGCAAATGCAGCCACACGCTGCCGCTTTCCAGGCACTCCTCGCAGCCAAGCGCACTCGGCCTCACATCGCGGATGCCACCGAAGTGGGTGCAGCCCTTTGCCATCCCGATCTCCGTTCCTAAAGCGCAGGCTGCGCGGTGTCGCCGAGAAAACCATGCAGCGCCGCCACCACCTGCGCGCCCTCTCCGATTGCGCCGCCGACCCGCTTGACCGATCCGGAGCGCACGTCGCCGACAGCGAATACGCCGGGCACCGAGGTTTCAAGCGCCGACACCAGTTGTCCCTCGCTCTTCCTGCATTGTGCGCCGGTGACCACGAACCCTCCGCGGTCGACCATCACGCCGCAACCGTCGAGCCAGCCGGTAGCCGGATCGGCGCCGACGAACAGGAACAGGTTGCGGATGTCGATGGTGCTCTGTTCGGCGGACAGGCGGCTGCGCAGCCGCACGCGCTCGAGCGAACTGTCTTCCGTGCCATCGAGGCCGGCCACCTCGGTGTTGAAAACCAGTTCGATGTTCGGCGTGGCCTCGATGCGCTCGATCAGATAGCGCGACATGCTGGCGCCGAGCCCGCCGCCGCGGATCACCATGTGAACCTTGCGGGCATGGCCGGACAGAAATACCGCCGCCTGGCCCGCGGAATTGCCGCCGCCGACCAGGACGATCTCCTGCTCCGTGCACAGCCGTGCCTCGATCGGCGACGCCCAGTACCAGACGCCGCGACCCTCGAACCTGTCGAGCTTCTCGATATCGGGGCGACGGTAACGCGCGCCGCTTGCCACCACCACGGATTTTGCGCGCAGCACCTCGCCATCGTCGAGCGTCAGGCCGAATGCGCCGTCGTCGCGCGAGCAATCCAGCGACAGCACCGAAACCGGAATCATCACGTCGGCGCCGAATTTCTGCGCCTGATTATAGGCCCGGGCCGTCAGCGCCATCCCGGAAATACCGGTCGGGAAGCCGAGGTAATTCTCGATGCGGGCGCTGGCGCCGGCCTGTCCGCCGAACGCCCGCGCATCGCAAGCCGCAACCGAAAGGCCTTCGGACGCCGCATACACCGCCGTGGAAAGCCCGGCGGGGCCGCTGCCGACGATGGCGACATCGTAAACCTTGTCTTTGGGGATGGCGCGGATCATACCCATCGCGCGCGCCAACTGGGATTCCGTGGGGTTGCGCAGCACCGTGCCGTCGGCGGCCACCACCAGCGGCCAATCGGTCGGCGACGGCGAATAACGCGCGATCAGTTCGGCGGCATCGTGATCGGTGACGGGATCGAGCAGATGATGCGGATAGCCGTTACGGGTGAGAAATCCCTGCAACCGAACCACCCCGCTCGAATTGGCAGGGCCGATCAATACCGGGCCGCCGACGCCGCCCTGGATCAGGTTGACCCGGCGCAGGATCAGCGCCCGCATGATGCGCTCACCGAGATCGGCTTCCGCGACCAAAAGCGCGCGCAGCCGCTCGGGCGGGATCAACAGGGTTTTGACATCGCCTTCGGCATGACCATCGACCAGCGCAACGCGGCCGGAAAGCTGGCCTATCTCGGCAAGAAACTGGCCCGGCCCCTGGTCGATCACCGGCGTGACGTGACCGAAGCCGTCGCGCTGCGTGATGGCGACGTGGCCGGACAGGATGACGAACATGCCGGGTCCGGGCTTGCCTGTCTCGAACAGTTTTTCGCCGTGACTGTAACCTCGCGGCTCGCCGAACCGGCGCATGCGCGCCATTTCCGGCGCCGTCAGCGCCGGAAACGTCTGCTCATGGCGCGGAAAACCCGCGGACGGCGGAACAGGCCCCTCCGTCTTGATTCCGGTCGCGCGATCCAGGCCGGTATCGATATCGGGCTGCTCACGCATTCATTCTTTCCGATCGTCTTCCGACAATGACACACCGTCATTGTCAGGGCCGGCATTTGTCATCGCGCGGCGCTCCCTGGCCTGCGACTTTCGCCGCTTGAGATTTTCGCGCAAGGCCAGTTTCAGCCGATCCTGCCTCGGACCCTGTGCTGGATGTTTGCCCTCGCGTTTGTCCGGCTCATCGTTCATCGTTGGCTATCATAGGTGATCCGGAGACATCCTCGATGGGCGAAATTCAGTCACTGGCGCCGTTGCCGAAGCAGACCCTGGCAGGCTGGCACGGGTTCGTCGCCACTGGCAATGCGGACCTGCTGCGGCCGCTGCTCGCCGAGCATGTGGTGTTTCGCTCGCCATTCGTGCAGTCGCCAATATCAGGACGCACCGCGGCGCTGCTGGTATTGACCACCGTGGTGCGGATTTTCGAGAATTTCCGCTATCACCGCGAATTCGTGGCCGGCTCCCACGATGTCGCCCTGGAATTCGGCGCCAATATCGGAAAATGGCAGCTCAAGGGCATTGACCTGATCAAGTTCGACGAATCCGGAGAAATGATCGAATTCGAGGTGATGATCAGGCCGATCAAGGCGTTGCAGGCACTGGGCGACGAAATGGGGAACCGGATCGGCCCGGAACTGGCCCGGCTTAAGGAGGTCGCAGCGGTCGCGCCGATTTTGACGCCTCTTGAACGACCGTGCCGGGTTATCCCGCGCTTGCACGGGCTTTGGCCTTGTGGCAAGGATCGGCCCGCCGCAACGAGGGCCTTTTGTGGCCGATTCCTGTATCCGGCGCATGCTGCCGTAGCTCAGTGGTAGAGCACTCCATTGGTAATGGAGAGGTCGACAGTTCAATCCTGTCTGGCAGCACCATTTTTCGCTACATTGTCCGACCGCTCGTGGAGATCGGCTGCCAGGAAATCCAGGGCACTGAAATGAACCGGCTAACGGCGACGTCATTTGCCTGCCAAATCGCGGCGTCCGCGGCGCTGTTTGGATATGCCGCGGCTTCGGCGGGCGCTGCACCGTCGTACGGGCCCGAAGCGATTTGCCGAACGGCCATTGCATCGATCATGGACCGCACTCTGTGCAAAGTTCAGGGCAATCGTGCCTTATGACACCTCCATCGTGCGCGCTGGTGGTACTTATATAGGCGCGGCGGAAATTAAGGCTGCATTTAGAATTCATTAAGGTTTAATTAAGCACGTAAAAATCGACGTTATTTGAATCGGGTGGAACTGTCCTGCTGTGACCTATCGGTGACAGTATTTTACGCAAAAGCTGTCTAAGTACGCGTCATGGACGACGCCTTTAGACGGCGCATCTGAAATAAACATGACTCTCTGGAGAACAAACTGATGAAGAAATTTCTGCTCGCCACTGTGGCCCTCGTCGCTCTCGGCGCGACCGTGCCAGCACTTGCAGCCGACCTCAGCGCCCGCAACTACACCAAGGCACCGGTCTATTCGGCGCCGATCTACAACTGGACCGGCTTCTACATCGGCGGCCATATCGGCGGCGCCTTCAACGGCGACAACAATTTCGCCGGCCTCGCCAACAACGGCAATGACGGCCGCTTCCTCGGCGGCGTGCAGGTCGGCGGCGACTACCAGTTCGCTCCGAACTGGGTGCTTGGTGTCGAAGGTCAATACAGCTGGCTCGGCAACAACAACAACGCGGTGGTCTTCACCGGCGCGGGCGCAGGCTTTGTCTACAACAACAACCAGCGCGCGATCGGCTCGGTGACCGGCCGCCTCGGCTACACCTGGGGTCCGGCTCTGTTGTACGTCAAGGGCGGCTATGCCTGGGCCGATACCAACGACTCGCTGACGTTCGGCGGCGCGCCTACGGCGTTCACCTTCGACCACAACCACAAGGACGGTTACACCGTCGGCGGCGGTCTGGAATACATGTTCGCGCAAAACTGGTTGGCCAAGATCGAATACCAGTACTACAATTTCGGCAACACCGCGTTCGTGACGCCGGCTCCGCTGGCCGCGTTCGGCTCGTTCCACAACGACGAGCACACCGTGAAGGCAGGCCTGAACTATCGCTTCAACTGGGGTGGCCCGGTGGTCGCGAAGTACTGATCTTCTCGCATCGCAATTCGACGAACGAAAGGCCGGCCTCGCGCCGGCCTTTTTCATTTCGCCAACGCCTGCGGAAGAAATTTTCGATTAGCACTCCGTTAAGCACAGCGCATCGTTACTTCACCGAACAACCGTTCGGGGCCCGCCGGTGAACGGCATTTTATTCAAATGTTGTTTAGGTCCCGTCATGCGGGGCGGCCAACGGATGCTTCGGTGTTGCGGAGACCAGGAAAATGAAATTTCGATACGTCGCAGTGGTTGTTTTCGCCTTCGGCACGACGGCGCCGGCGGTTGCCGCCGATCTCGGGGCTCGTCCTTATGGTCAGGCCCCTGCCTATGCGGCGCCCATCTATACCTGGACCGGATTTTACATTGGCGGCCATGTTGGCGGCGGCATCAGCAGCAACGAGGCCGTCAGCAGCATCGTCACCGGCAACAATCACGATGGCCAGTTGCTCGGCGGCGTGCAGGTCGGTGCCGATTACCAGTTCGGCGCCAACTGGGTGCTCGGAGTTGAAGGCCAGTACAGCTGGCTCGGCGGCACCAACAGCGGCATCGTGTTCCCCGGTGGGTTCGTTTACAGCAACGACCGCCGCGCGCTGAGTTCGGTGACCGGCCGTGTCGGCTTCGCCTGGGGGCCGGCGCTGCTGTATGCCAAGGGCGGCTACGCCTATTCCGATAATCGGGAGACACTGACCTTCGGCGGCCTTCCTATCGCCTTCGCGTTCAGCAACAACCGCCGCGATGGCTACACCGTCGGCGCCGGGCTGGAATACATGTTCGCGCCAAACGTCTCGGCCAAGCTCGAATATCAATATTACGATTTCGGCCGTAGTGCGTTTATTGCGCCCGTCGCCTTTGTGCCATTCGGCGCGTTCCGCGTCGACGAGCACACCTTGAAGGCCGGCATCAACTACCGCTTCAACTGGGGCAGCCCGGGGGTTGCGAGGTACTGATCTCGCCTGAACCGGTACAAGATCGGGAGGCCGGCCGGTGCGCCGGGTCTTTCTCCCCGGCTGCGCGAAAATCCGCGGCATTTCCCGGTTTTGTTAACCAGGCAACGCGATACTGCGGCTGTGATTCAACCTTTGAATGCAAAGGCGTGGGGAACTCATGGCGCTGCCGTCGACATCGGAAAATTCCGGACCACCGAGGCTCATGCGGTTACAATGGGGCATTCGGGGCAATCTGTTTGCTGCGTTTGCCTCAATCGCGGGAATGGCGATTCTCATCAGTGTCGGCGCGGGCATGGTATTGGGCCAGCTCGGCGAGATGATGGTGGATCTGAGCGGACGGGACATCCCAAGGCTGGCCGCCAGCCTTCAGCTCGCGACCCAGAGTGCGAGCCTTGCCAGCCAGGGACCGGCACTATTGGCCTCCCGCAGTGACGCGACGCTGGCCGAGCGTATCAAAACGATGAAGCAAACCCAGGAAGTCGCCCTCGAAAAGCTCGGCGAGGTGATCGAGCTTGGCGCCGACAAGGATGTGGTCGCGGCGCTGACCGAAATCGTCAAAAACAGCGACGACACCATCAAAAGCCTCAGTGCCGCCGCGAGGGCGCGTCTCGACGGCGCGGCCCAGCACGAGAAGCTGTATCGGGAGTTGCGCAGTGCCCAGGCCAACTTTGTCGCCGCCGCCAGTCCGGCGATGATGGACGCGCAGACAAGGATCAACGCCGTTCTCGGCTCGGCCAACCTCTCGCAGGACGACGCAACGGAAGCCGCGCGGACTGTGGAGCGGCTCGGCAAGGTCGTCTCCTCCGGCAACCTTATGGCATCCGACATGACTGCCGCATTGTCCGCCAACAGCGGCGACACGCTCGAAGCCATCGAGAATGAATTTCAGGAAACGCAGGCCCGCGTCAGATCGAACCTGGATCTGCTTCCGAAAAACAACGGCACCAAAACCCTCAAGGACGCCACGCTGAAATTGCTGGCGTTTGGTGAAGGCACGAGCAGCGTCTTCAAGGCCCGTCGAAAGGAGCTCGACGCCAACGATTACGGCCAGACCGTCCTCGACGGCGCCCGCAAGCTCGATGTCGGCCTCGGCATCAGCGTCAAGCAGTTGGTGGATGGTGTGCAGACCGACACCGACGCCGCGACCTGGCGGTCGCGGCAGAAGATTTCGCTGGCAACCACGGTCATGCTGGCGTTGGGCGGCCTCACTCTGGTCGGCTCGGCGCTGTTCGTCTGGCTTTATGTCGGTCGCAATATTCTGCGGCGGACCCGCAGCCTGCAGCGCTCGATGCAGCTTCTGTCCGACGGCGACCTGGAGACGGAAATCCATCGCAGCCGGCAGAACGACGAGATCGCGGCGATGGCGGGCTCGCTGGAGATTTTCCGCGAGAGCATGATCGAAGCTCGAGGCTTGAGCACCGCGCAGGACAAGGACCGGGTCGCCAAGGCCGAACGAACCTCGCGCATGGAGGCGCGGATCGTCGACTTCGAAGCTACCGTCCGTATGGCACTGGAGGGCTTGCAGACGTCGGCCAATTCCATGCAGACCACGGCGCAAAGCATGGCGGCGACCGCCGACCGTTCCAGCGTGCTGGTCAGCGCGGTTGCGTCCGCCGCCGAGGAAACCTCGGTAAACGTGCAGACCGTGTCTTCCGGCACCGAGCAATTATCGTCGTCGATCTTCGAGATCGGCCGTCAGGTCATCAGTTCGGCGCGGATTGCCAGCAAGGCGGTCACCGAGGCCGGCGAAACAGACGCCACCATGCAGGGTCTTGCCGACAACGCCAGCCGTATCAGCACCGTGGTGGACCTGATCCAGACCATTGCCTCGCAGACCAATCTGCTGGCGCTCAACGCCACCATCGAAGCCGCCCGGGCCGGCGAGGCCGGCCGGGGCTTTGCTGTGGTGGCATCCGAGGTCAAGAGCCTCGCCAACCAGACCGCCAAGGCCACCGAGGAAATCCGCCAGCAGATCGCCGGCATGCAGCAGGTCGCGACCTCCGCGGTCGGCGCAATCCGCAACATCGGCCAGACCATCGGCGAGATCAACGAGGTGACCACCGCTATTGCCGCCGCCGTCGAACAGCAGGGCACAGCGACGCGCGAGATCGCCCGCAATATTCAGCATGCCGCGGGCGGCACCAGCGAGGTGTCCAGCAACATCGTTGGCGTCAGCGCTGCCTCGGCGGAGGCAGGATCGGCCGCCAGCGAGGTGCTCAGCGCATCCGGCAACCTTCGCCGCGAGGCCGACATTCTGCGCGACGAAATTCACGCCTTCCTCGCCAACATCCGCGCCGCCTGAACGCCTCCCGGATTGCATGACGGCTGTGCCGCCGTCATGCAGCCCCGGCGGAATTTGGGCTGGCGCCTCGCCGATTGTCCGGCTAAGCCGGGGCGATGCATTCAAAAATTGAACCTGCCCCGTCCTCGGTCGAGGCCCTCCGCTACCCTTGGGAGAATCATCCCGGACCCGATCAGGTCGTCGAGGTGATGCCGGGCGTGCTGTGGGTGCGGCTGAAGCTGCCGTTCCGTCTTAATCACGTGAACATCTATCTGCTCGCCGACGGCGACGGCTGGGCCATGATCGATTCCGGATTCGGCAACGAGGAATCGATCGCGGCGTGGACGACGTTGTTCGACGGTCCCCTTGCGCATGTGAAAATCACGCGGCTGATCGTAACCCATTCGCATCCCGACCATGTCGGCCTGGCGGGATGGATCGTCGAGCGCTTCAACTGCCCGCTCACCATGTCGCAGGTCGAATACCTGCAATCGGTTTATCACCAGAATCGCGGCACCGAAGAACGCAGAAAAGCGCAGCGGCTGTTCTTCCGGCGCCACGGCATGGATGAGACCCTGACCGACAAGCTGCTCGGCCGTGGCCAGGATTACCTGAAGCGGGTGTCGGTGCTGCCCGCGTCATATCGGCGTATTTCCCACGGTGACGAAATTTCAATCGGCACGCGGCGCTTCAAGGTGATCACCGGCGGCGGTCACGCGCTCGACCAGGTGATGCTGTATTGCGCGGCCGACAAGCTGTTCCTGTCGGCCGATCAGGTCTTGAGCAAGATATCGCCCAACGTCAGCGTCTGGGCAGTCGAGCCCGATCAGAACTCGCTTGGCGAATATCTCGCCTCATTGGCCAGCCTCACCACCACGCTGCCGTACGACGTCCTCGTCTTACCGGGCCACGGCGTGCCGTTTTACGGATTGAAGACGCGTATCAAGCAACTGGCGGATCATCACGAGGAGCGCTGCGGGCTGATTGCAAACGCTTGTCGGGAGTCGTCCAGGACCTCCGCGGAACTGGTACCCGTCGTCTTCCACAAACACGTGCTGGACGCGCACCAGACCGGTTTTGCCGCCGGCGAACTGATCGCGCATGTGAATTACATGTTGGTCGAAGGGCGCCTGACCGCCCATGAAATCGACGGAATATTGCGCTTCAAAACCACTTGATTCCGGCATTTTTGCCGGCGGGCGGCATTCGAATGGCCGCTCTGAAGAATTGCGGCTCGACAGCAAAGCTGGAAACCCTCTAAAAAGACGGGGACACTCAATCCCCAATCGGGTCCGTTCGGGATTTCGCGATGGATTACAGCCAGTTCTTCAAGTCCGCTCTCGGCCGTCTGCATGACGAGCGGCGGTATCGTGTATTCGCCGATCTCGAACGCATCGCAGGGCGGTTTCCCCATGCGGTCTGGCACTCGCCGAGGGGGCCGCGCAACGTCGTGATCTGGTGCTCCAACGACTACCTCGGGATGGGACAGCATCCGAAGGTGGTCGGCGCCATGGTCGAGACCGCGACCCGGGTCGGCACCGGCGCCGGCGGCACCCGCAACATCGCGGGCACGCATCATCCGCTGGTGCAGCTCGAGCAGGAGCTGGCCGATCTGCACGGCAAGGAAGCCTCCTTGCTGTTCACCTCGGGCTACGTCTCGAACCAGACCGGCATCGCCACCATCGGCAGGCTGATTCCGAACTGCCTGATCCTGTCCGACGCGCTCAACCACAATTCGATGATCGAAGGCATCCGGCAATCCGGTTGCGAGCGCCGGGTATTCCGCCACAGCGACATGGCGCACCTCGAGGAGTTGCTGCGCGCCGCCGGCGACCGGCCGAAGCTGATCGCCTGCGAAAGCCTGTATTCGATGGATGGCGACATCGCGCCGCTCGCCAGGATCTGCGATCTCGCCAAGCGTTACGGCGCCATGACCTATGTCGACGAGGTGCACGCGGTCGGCATGTACGGCCCGCGCGGCGGCGGCATCGCCGAACGCGACGGTGTCATGCACCGCATCGACGTTCTGGAGGGCACGCTGGCAAAGGCGTTCGGCTGCCTTGGCGGTTATATCGCCGGAAGCGCCGACATCATCGACGCCGTGCGTTCCTACGCGCCCGGCTTCATTTTCACCACGGCCCTTCCGCCCGCGATCTGCTCGGCGGCGACTGCCGCGATCCGGCACCTGAAAACCTCGAACTGGGAGCGCGAACGCCACCAAGACCGCGCCGCGCGGGTCAAGGCGATCCTCACCGCGGCGGGCCTGCCGGTGATGTCAAGCGACACCCATATCGTGCCGGTTTTCGTCGGCGATCCCGAACGCTGCAAGCGGGCTTGCGACATGCTGCTGGAGCAGCACAATATCTACATCCAGCCGATCAACTATCCGACCGTGGCCAAGGGCACCGAGCGGTTGCGGATCACGCCTTCGCCCTATCACGAGGACGGCTTGATCGACCAGCTTGCAGAGGCCCTGCTGCAAGTCTGGGAACAGCTCGACCTGCCGCTGCGGGCGAAATCGCTGGCGGCCGAATAGCGGCGGACCGTTTAACGACAATCCGAATCCTTTAAAATCCTTGCGAATTCACTGTCGCCTGGGCTGGCGCAACGCGCTAGATTTTGACGCGCGGAACTGAGTACGCCGCCCCGCAGGGAGCTAGAACAATGCAGCACGACTGGGTCGTGGTTGCAGCCGCCTTCGGCTACATCGGGTTGCTGTTTTGCGTCGCCAGCTATGGCGACCGCATCTCGCTGCTGCAGCGCGGCCGTGCCGGCGCACTGATCTATCCGCTCTCGCTTGCGATCTATTGTACGTCGTGGACGTTTTTCGGTTCGGTCGGATTTGCAACCCGCACCAGCATCGACTTTCTCGCGATCTATGTCGGCCCGATCCTGATGATCGGGTGTTGCACGCCGCTGCTGCGCCGCGTGATCCAACTGGCGAAATCGCAGAACATCATCTCGATCGCCGACTTCATTGCCGCGCGTTACGGCAAGAGCCAGGCCGTCGCAGCGACCGTTGCCGGCATCGCGATGATCGGCTCGATTCCCTACATCGCGCTTCAGCTGAAGGCCGCGGCGTTTTCGCTGGAAACGATCCTGGGCGACGACGCCACGATGGCGAAAATTCCTCTGATCGGCGATATGGCGCTGGTCGTGACCATTGCGATGGCGCTGTTTGCCGTTCTGTTCGGTACGCGGCAGACGGATGCGACCGAACATCAGCACGGCCTGATCCTGGCGGTCGCAGCCGAATCCATTGTGAAGCTGGTGGCTTTTATCGCAGCGGGCGTGTTCGTAACCTTCTGGATATTCAGCCCGGCCGAACTGATCGAACGCGCGATGAAAACGCCGGAGGCCGTCCGCGCCATCAGTTACACGCCATCGGCCGGCAACTTCCTGACCATGATCCTGTTGTCGTTTTGCGCGATCATGTTGCTGCCGCGGCAATTTCACGTCAGCGTGGTCGAGAATTCCAATGACGCGGAGGTCGGGCGGGCGAGGTGGCTGTTTCCGCTTTACCTCGTTGCCATCAACGTATTCGTGATTCCGATCGCGCTGGCGGGGCTTGTGACCTTCCCGTTCGGGGTCATCGACAGCGACATGTTCGTGCTGGCATTGCCGATCGAGGCCGGCTCGGTATCGATCAGCATTCTGGTCTTTCTCGGCGGCCTGTCGGCGGCGACCGCAATGGTCATCGTCGAATGCGTGGCACTTTCGATCATGGCTTCCAACGACATCGTCATGCCGCTGGTCCTGCAACGCAGCCCCGAAACCCGCGCCGGCCAGAAGGATTTCGGAAACTTCCTGCTCAAGGTGCGCCGCTTTGCGATTTTCGCCATCATGGTAATGGCGTATTTTTATTACCGCGCCCTCGGCAACACCCAGCTCGCCGCCATCGGCCTGCTCTCCTTTGCCGCCATCGCCCAGTTCGCTCCGGCATTTTTCGGTGGACTGGTCTGGCGTCGTGCGACCGCGCTTGGCGCCATCGGGGGCATGCTGGTCGGCTTCGCGGTGTGGTTCTACACGCTTTTCCTGCCGAGCTTCATGGACACCAGTACCGCAGGGATACTGCTGCTTCACCACGGCCCGTTCGGCATCGAGGCATTTCGTCCGCAGGCCCTGTTCGGGACCGAACTGCCACCCCTGATGCATGGCGTGCTGTGGAGCCTGTCGCTCAACATTTCGGCCTACATCGTGCTGTCGCTGCTGCGCGAGCCCTCGTCGATCGAACGGTTGCAGGCCGAGGTTTTCGTTCCGAACAAACTTACCCCGATGACGCCGACGTTCCGGCGCTGGCGATCCACCGTGACGGTGCAGGACATCCTCTCCACCGTCGCGCAGTATCTCGGTCCAGAGCGCGCGCGCGAGTCCTTCGAGGCCTTTGCCGCCAGCCACCGCGTCAGCTTGGAACCCGCGGCGCCGGCGGATTTTGAATTGCTGCAGCACGCCGAACATTTGATCGCATCCTCGATCGGGGCCGCGTCATCGCGGCTGGTGATGTCGCTGTTGCTGCGCAAGCGCACCGTTTCGGCCAAGGCGGCGCTGAAATTGCTCGACGATTCCCACGCCGCGCTGCATTTCAATCGCGAAATGCTGCAGACCGCGCTCAATCACGTTCGGCAAGGCATCGCGGTTTTCAATCCGGACCTGCAACTGATCTGCTCGAACAGGCAGTTCGGCGATATCCTCGGCCTGCCCTCTCATCTCGTGCAGATCGGGATTCCGCTTCGGGAAATCCTCGAATTCCTGGGAGCGATCAGCCCGTCCGGCTTCGGTGACAACGACGCCCTGATGAACACGCGGCTAACCGCCTATACCACCGAGGGCGAGCCCTATCTCGAGCGCCTTCCGGATCGCCATATGGTGATCGAGGTGCGCGCAAACCGCATGCCCGGCGGCGGACTGGTCATCACCTTCTCCGATGTGACGCCGAGCTTCGAGGCGGCCGAAGCGCTGGAGCGCGCCAACGCGACACTGGAAAAACGCGTGCGCGATCGTACCGAGGAACTCACGCGCCTGAATTCCGAACTGGCGCTGGCCAAAAGCGCCGCCGAAGACGCCAGCATCTCCAAGACGCGCTTTCTGGCGGCGGCCAGCCACGACATCCTGCAGCCGCTCAACGCCGCGCGGCTTTACGTCACGAGCCTGGTGGAACGCCAGAACGGCGGCGAGGATTCGCGGCTGGTCGAAAACATCGACGACTCGCTGGAAGCCATCGAGGAAATCCTCGGCGCGCTGCTGGATATCTCGCGGCTCGACGCAGGCGCCATGAAACCCTCCATCACCAGTTTCCGTATCGGCGACCTCATGCGTTCGCTGGAGATCGAGTTTGCGCCGGTCGCGCGCGCAAAGGGACTGAAGCTGGCCTTCGTACCCTCGTCGCTGCCGGTGGAATCCGACCGCCTGCTGCTGCGGCGGCTGTTGCAGAACCTGATCTCCAACGCCATCAAATATACGCCGCATGGCCGCGTGCTGATCGGCTGCCGCCGCCACGGCTCGGCGCTGCAAATCGGCGTTTACGATACCGGCGTCGGCGTTCCGATTCTCAAGCGCGGTGAAATCTTCAAGGAGTTTCATCGACTCGAACAGGGCGCCCGGATCGCCCGCGGCCTTGGATTGGGACTGTCGATCGTGGAGCGGATCGCGCGCGTGCTCAATCACGGCATCGCGCTCGACGCCAATGTCGGCGGCGGCTCGTTTTTCTCGGTCACGGTGCCGATTGCAAAAACCATCACCTTCACCTCCGCCGTGACCAGCGCAACGCCGCTTTCCAAAGCGCCCATGAGCGGCACGCTGATCGTCTGCATCGAAAACGACACGGCGATTCTGGATGGCATGAAGACGCTATTGACCGCATGGGACGCCAGGGTCATCGCGGTTTCCGATCCCGAGGCCGCGATCGCGGCGATTGACGCGGCGGGCGAGCGCGTTACCGGCCTGCTGGTCGATTATCATCTCGACCGCGGTAACGGCGTCGCTGCGATCCGGGATATTCGCCATCGTTTTGGCGAGAATATTCCGGCGATCCTGATCACTGCCGACCGCAGCCCGAATGTTCGGCTGGCGGCCCGGCAGGAGAAGATCGCCGTGCTCAACAAGCCGGTGAAACCGGCGTCGTTGCGGGCCCTGCTCGGGCAATGGCGCGCCCAGCAACAAGTGGCGGCGGAATAGTCGCGGTCTTATTGCGGGGTCGGCTCTTGCCGCCACTGGCCGCCGGAGATTTTCGCCGCGGCAATCACCGCTTGCGTGCGGCTTTCTACGCCAAGTTTCTGCAGGATCGCCGAGACGTGCGCCTTAATGGTCGCCTCCGAGACGCCGAGTTCGTAGGCGATCTGCTTGTTGAGCAGCCCTTCCGACAGCATCATCAGCACGCGCACCTGCTGCGGCGTAAGCGTCACTAGCCGGTCGCGCAGCCGCGTCATGTCCGGATCGGCGGCCGAGGTGAGATCGACGTCGGACGGGATCCAGACGTCGCCGTCCATGACTTTCAGGATTGCATCGCGCAGCGTCTCGACGCCGAAGCGTTTCGGGATGAATCCGGATGCGCCGAAATCGAGTGATCGCCTTATCGTTCCGACGTCGTCGCTAGCGGAGACGATCACCACCGGAATGGCGGGATATTGTGCGCGCAAATAAATCAGGCCGGAAAAGCCGCTGATTCCGGGCATCGTCAGGTCGAGCAGGATCAGGTCGACGTCGGAATCCTGTTCCAGCAGCGCGGTGAGTTCCTCGAACGAGCCGGCGTCGTCGATTTTCGCGGAAGTGACCACGCTCGCAACCGCTTGTCGCAGCGCGCCGCGAAACAGCGGATGGTCATCGGCAATGACGAGATGCGTACTGGCGATGGGGGTCATTTTTCTCTTGCGAACCGGTTGCGGCAAACCCGTGGCCGTTTTGTGAAGCTCTTTGAGATAGTTTTTCCCAAGCAATAGTCCCCTGATGGGCGACGCGTTGCAAGCGTCCAATGCTGCCGCGCGGGAAAGCGGTTAACCCGCAAATTGTGCATTGCAGCATGCGCGATCCGGGACGGCTGATGAATTAGCCGCGGGGGCACACGCAGGGCGCGCAATCCGTGTAGAGGGCCAAAAGTCTTATTGGGTGAGCTTTCACGGCGATGTTACCTTGGATTTGAAGCTCCATGCATCCGTCCGGCGAAGATCGGCGCATGGGGCGAGCCTTGCATCAACATTTCGGGGAGCGATTGAAAATGTCCACGATAACTGCAGCACCGGCCAGGTCCGGGGGAATGACGAAGGACGAACGTTTCGTCATTCTCGCCTCCTCGCTCGGCACCGTTTTCGAATGGTACGATTTCTATCTTTACGGATCGCTCGCGGGCATCATCGGCGCGCAGTTCTTCAGCGCCTATCCGCCAGCGACCCGCGATATCTTCGCGCTGCTCGCTTTCGCCGCCGGCTTCCTGGTGCGCCCGTTCGGCGCCATCGTGTTCGGACGTATCGGCGATATCGTCGGACGCAAATACACCTTCCTCGTCACCATCCTGATCATGGGTCTGTCGACCTTCATCGTCGGCCTGTTGCCCAACGCCGCTACGATCGGCTTTGCCGCGCCGGTGATCCTGATCGCATTGCGCCTTGCGCAAGGCCTTGCGCTCGGCGGCGAGTACGGAGGAGCGGCAACCTATGTGGCCGAGCATGCCCCGCCCGGTAAGCGCGGCTACTATACCTCGTTCATTCAGACCACCGCGACGCTGGGTCTGTTCCTGTCGCTGCTGGTGATCCTGTTTACCCGTTCGGCACTCGGCGAGCCCGAGTTCGCCGCGTGGGGCTGGCGCATTCCATTCCTGGTCTCGGTGCTGCTGCTGGGCGTGTCGGTCTGGATCCGGTTGCGCCTGAATGAATCGCCAGTGTTCCAGAAGATGAAGGACGAAGGCAAGGGCTCGACCTCGCCGTTGAAAGACGCTTTCGCGAACTGGAGCAATGCCAAGATCGTTCTGCTTGCACTGCTCGGCGGCGTGATGGGTCAGGGCGTGGTCTGGTATACCGGTCAGTTCTATGCGCTGTTCTTTCTCCAATCGATCCTCAAGGTCGACGGCTACACCGCCAACCTTCTGATCGCGTGGTCGCTGCTGCTGGGGACCGGCTTCTTCATCGTGTTCGGCGCACTCTCCGACAGGATCGGCCGCAAGCCGATCATTCTGGCGGGCTGCCTGATCGCGGCGCTGACCTTCTTCCCGATCTTCAAGATGATCACCACCAACGCCAATCCGGCGCTGGAAAAGGCCATCGAGACGACCAAGGTCGAGGTTGTCGCCGATCCCGCGGGCTGCGGCGACCTGTTCAACCCGGTCGGCACCCGTGTGTTCACCGCGCCTTGCGACACCGCCCGTGCCTACCTCGCGCAGCAATCGGTCAAGTACTCGACCAGCCCCGGTCCCGCAGGTTCGGGCGTAAAGGTCGTCGTCAACGGCAAGGACGTACCTTACACCGCCGCGGCTGCGTCGAATCCGCAGGTGCTGACGGCAGTGCAGGCGGCTGGCTATCCGAAGCCGGGCGATGCGGCCATCGTGAAGATGTCGAACCCGTTCGATATCTTCCGTCCGCAGGTAGCGGCCGTGATCGGACTGCTGTTCATCCTGGTGATTTTCGTCACCATGGTGTACGGCCCGATCGCCGCGATGCTGGTCGAACTGTTCCCGACCCGCATCCGCTACACCTCGATGTCGCTGCCCTATCACATCGGCAACGGCTGGTTCGGCGGATTGCTGCCCGCGACCGCGTTCGCGATCGTGGCTTCCACCGGCGATATCTATGCAGGTCTGTGGTATCCGATCATCTTCGCAGCGATTACAGTCGTCGTCGGCTTCTTCTTCCTGCCCGAAACCAAGGACGTCGATATCAGCAAGATCTGAGAGATTGTCCGGCGGCCACCCGCCGGGCAAAGCTTCAACAGGCCGGCCGCGGATCGCTCCGCGGCCGGTTTCGTTTGCGGGCGATTCCGTTGTTGCGAGGAAGCGCTCCAGAGCGTCGACAACAGAACTGGATTGCTTCGTCGCGAACGCTCTTGCAATGACGGCTAAAGAGTTGCTCCGATAAACTGCAGCACGACTTCGCGCCGATGCGGCCGCGCGCGGTGCTCGACCAGATAGACCGCCTGCCATGTACCCAGCGCGAGCTTGCCATCGAGCACCGGAATCTGCAGCGACGTCGATGTCAGCATGGTCTTGACGTGCGCAGGCATGTCGTCCGGACCCTCGGTGTCGTGAGTCCAGCCGGCATGCTCCGGCGCCAGCCGGCGCAGCGCCGTCATCAGATCGTGGAGCACTGCGGGATCGGCGTTTTCCTGGATTGTCAGCGATGCCGAGGTGTGGCGGACGAACAGCATTGCCACGCCTTCCCTTGCGGAAGCCTCATTCACGAATTTCGCGACCTCGCCGGTGAGATCGACAAAGCCGGCGCTGGGCGTTTGTACCGAAAGCCGCGATGACACGATGGTACTCGCCGTGAGGGCCGACGGCGCGGTGCGCGATAATGATTTGGACGAAGTCATCTCAAATCTTCCCGGATGAAAAATCCCTCTGCATGCGGCTGGCCATCTCGACCAGCCGCCGCCAGGCCTGCTCCAGGAAGGACATCACGCGATCCATGTCGCGGTCGCTCGGCAGCGGAATCTCGATTTTGCGTTCGGCGTCGGCTTTCGGCGTCGCTGGTTTCAGCGAATCGGTTTTCGGCAGCGGCTCGTCGATCTTGCCGGTAACGGTCGGTTCGCGCGCCGCCAGTTGCGCCTTCAGTTTCTCGTTGTCGCGCTGCAGCCGGCCGATTTCCTCATCGAGCGCCGCACGCTCGTCGGGTACGACATAACAGGCCCAGCCGGCGCCGGGATTGTTGCAGGTCGAAACTGCCCCGGTGCGGGTGTCAAGCCGAATCACGCCGTCGGCAACCGGCGACAACGCGTAGCGGCCTTTCTCGATGTCCGGCAGCGCCTGCGCCATCACGCCGTCGGCGCTGCCGAGATAGACGATCGCAGCGATTGCTGCGAAACGCTTTCTAGAAGGTGACGTTGCTGGGATCATGGCTTGCTCCGCCTTAATCGACACTTGTCCAAACATGCGAACGATAGGGCGCGCGGCGTGACTTCAACGCGTCCGCAAGCAATTCGATCCGATGCTGGCCCCGAAACACCTCGCCGTCGAGTAAATGGACCGCGAGCCGACACATCGGACGCCGGCGCATCATGGCGGTTCTGCCTATGGGCCGCGCCGATCTGATCCGATTCGAAGCGCTCCACCAGTTGCTCGCCGGGCAGCCCTGCATTGTCCACCCGTTTGACCAGTGTCGCAGGGTCGGCGAGACCGAGCTGGTCTTACCTGACTGGGGAATATTTATCAGCGGCAGTCTGCCGGTTTCGGAAAACAGGTCGACCAGCACCATCGGCTTGTAATTCACCTTCAGAACCTGAGTTATTCATAACTTCCCGGAACCGCTATTGCAGTGCGGCGACCAGTCCACGGCCGGTTTACATTGAACGCGATAAATCCAACTAAATCAATGATATAACCGGTTACGACACAATCTTGACTTGACCTGTTTCGGTCAGTATGGTCCGCGCGGCTTTTAAGGGTGACGGGGCGATTTCCATCCACCGCGGCATCGTTTCGGGTAGTCCACGGCATGGCGGGCAGCACGAACGACAGCGGAGACGGAATTAGCGGACAATCGTCATCCGACGACGCTGCGCTTTCCGCAAGGCTCGGAAGTCTGGATCACCGGTTGTCCGAAATTGGCAGCCGAAAAATCGGGACTGACCAGTCCGGACGTGAGCAGGACGCGGCCCACGCCAAGGCATCCGCCATGGCCATGGGGCTCCGCCTTTCCTCCGAACTGGTTGCGGGCGTTCTTGTCGGCGCGGCTCTCGGCTGGGGTTTCGACCGCTTGCTGTCGACTTCGCCCTGGGGGCTGATCGTATTCTTACTGCTCGGCTTTACCGCCGGCGTAATCAATGTGATGCGGACGGCGGGCGTGATGGCGAAGCAGTCCGAACGACTCTGACACGGTCAGGCGAAGCTGCTGAACGTTCGATACGATCCGCGAGAGAAACGCGAAACTGATAGACCGAGAGACGAATGGCCGCCGATCCAATCCATCAGTTCCAGATCACCAAGCTGTTCACGCTGGGTCACATCGGCGGACAGGAAATCGCGTTCACCAATTCGTCGGCCTACATGTTCGTTTCGGTGGCCGTGATCTCGTTGCTGATGATCGGCGGCTCTGCCGGACGGCAGCTGGTTCCAGGCCGTATCCAATCAGTCGCGGAAATCAGTTACGAGTTCGTCGCGAACATGATTCGCAGCACCGCCGGCCCCGAAGGCCTGAGGTTCTTTCCACTGGTGTTCTCGCTCTTCATGCTGATCGCGGTATCGAATCTGATCGGAATCATTCCGTACACATTCACGATTTCGAGCCATCTCATCGTCACCGTGGCGCTGGCGCTGCTGGTGTTCTTCATCGTGCTGTTTTACGGCCTTTACAAGAACGGCCTGAAATTCTTCAAACTGTTCGTGCCATCAGGCGTTCCGGTCTACATCCTGCCGCTGGTAGTGTCGATCGAGGTCATCTCTTTCTTTCTGAAGCCTGTGTCACATTCGGTGCGGCTTTTCGCGAACATGCTCGCCGGCCACATCGCGCTGAAGGTGTTTGCAAGCTTCATCCCGTTGCTGGCGGGGCTCGGCATTGCCGGCTATTTCGGCGCCGTGCTTCCGCTTGGCATGGTGATCGCCCTGACCGCGCTGGAGCTGTTGGTCGCGTTCCTGCAGGCCTACGTCTTTGCCATTCTCACCTGCATCTACCTCAACGATGCCATCCATCCAGGCCACTGATCCGGCCCCTCTAAGCCTAAGCAACCTCAAGAAGGAGTTCGTTTCATGGATCCGATTGCCGCGAAATACATTGGTGCTGGTATTGCCTGCATTGGCATGGGTGGCGCCGGCGCCGGCGTGGGCATCATCTTCGGCAACTATCTTGCCGCCGCGGTGCGCAACCCGTCCGCGGCCCAGGGCCAGTTCGGCAACCTGATTTTCGGTTTCGCCGTGACCGAAGCGCTCGGCATCTTCTCGCTGCTGATCGCGCTGTTGCTGCTGTTCGCGCTCTGAGGCTTTACAGACAAGGCCGGTGAAAGGGTCGTCTCCTCGACCTCCGCCGGCCGAACAGGAGAAGCCCGTGGCCGAAAGTCATGGCAACCCCAAGGGCGCGACCGCCCACACCGAAGCGGATGGCGGCCACAAGGCCCCGTTTCCGCCGTTTCAGAAGGACACCTTTGCGTCGCAACTGGTGTCGCTTCTGGTCGCGTTTGTCGCGCTCTATCTGATAGTTTCGCGAATTGCGCTGCCGCGCGTCGGCGGCGTGATCGATGCGCGTCAGGACGCGATCGAAGGTGATCTCGCCGCGGCACAGAGGCTGAAGGACGAGTTGGACACCGCCTTGAAGACCTACGAAAGCGAACTCGCCGCGGCACGATCGCGAGCACAGGCGATCGGCTCCGAGACCCGGGAGAAGCTGAATGCGGCGGCCGAGGCCGAACGCAAGACTCTGGAAGAGCGGCTGGTTGTTAAACTTGCCGACGCCGAAAAGACCATCACCGCGACCCGCGAAGCGGCCATGGGCAATGTCCGCGGCATCGCAGCCGAGGCCGCCACTGCCATTGTGCAGCGGCTCACGGGCGTTGCGGCCGACGGCAACGCCGTCGCCAGCGCCGTCGATGCGTCCTTGAAGGGATAAGTTTGATGTTCTGGGAGCCGGAATTCTGGGTCGCCGTCGCCTTCGTCATCCTGATCGCGATTTTCGCCTGGGTCGGCGTTCATCGAACTGTGCTGAAGGCCCTCGATCACCGCAGTGAGCGCATCAGGGCTGAACTCGACGACGCCCGCCGTCTCAAGGAAGAAGCCGCAAAACTGCTGGCGGAATATCAGGCGCGCCACGCCTCCGCCGAACGCGAGGCACAGGACATCATCACCAACGCAAAGGCCGAGGCCGAGCGCATCGCCTCCGAAGCCAAGGCCAAGATGGAAGATTTCGTCGCGCGGCGCACCAAGACCGCCGAGAGCAAGATCGCGCTCGCCGAAGCGCAAGCTTTGGCAGACGTCCGGGCCGCCGCGGCCAACGCCGCGGTGACTGCGGCATCCATGATCCTGTCGCAGTCGGTGAAGGGATCGGTCGCCGACGACTTGCTGACCAAAGGCATCGACGAAGTTCGCCAAAAGCTGAACTGACGAAGCGGAATAGAGCAGAACAAAGAGCCGGTGCGAGATGATCGCGCCGGCTCTTTGTTTTTACTCTTGTCGCCAGTGTCGACGCCGTCCTGAGATGCACATCTCAAGATGACGGCATCACATCTACTTCTTCTTCACCTTCGACTTCGGCTCCGGCTTCAGCGCCTGCGGATCGAAGCCGATGTAGAAAATATAGGAGTCGTTGAGATCCGCCGACACCGCCGGATAGACGACATCCTCCGCGACCACGCTGAATGGCACGCTGCCGCTTTCGTCCATCGCCACGGTCGTGCGCACCACCTTGGTGGTGATGGTCTTCTCACCCACACCGCCCTGCACCACGGCAACCCGCAGCGGCACCTCGACCGACCCCGGCGCGCCTGCCGGACCGGCGATGACGCGACCCTGAATTCCGATCCGCGCGGTGACCTGGCCGGCGTTGAGATTGCAGTCGCGCGCAAAGCGCACGATGGTCGCCTGGTAGCGCAGATCGTTGCCGACTGCCTGCTTTCCCGGCAGCGCCACGGCATAGGTCGATGCACCGGGGCGAACCCTGACGTCGGGACAGGTCAGGCCGCCGGTGTCCGACTGGCCTTCCGCCGGCGCGGCGGGAGCCGGTTCGGAGCTTTCGGACTTGCCGCCGAACAGCGACTTGAAGCGATCGGTGATCGATTGCGCCGCCGCCGGCGCCGCGTATACGCAACAAATTCCGACGGACACCGCAGCCAGCATCGCAACTCCGCGCCGCCGGAACGGCGCCGCGGCCGTCAATGGCAAAAGTTTTTCATTCATTCCAGCATCCCCGGCACCTGATGCCGCGTCGTCATTACGCCGCCCTATAACAGGGCAATGGCGGCGAACCCAAGGCAGTTGACTAGGTCTTTGGAACAAGATCAGCCACGAAAATCTTCGTGCAACAGTCCGAACAGCAGGTGATCCTGCCAGACACCGTTGATGCAGAGATAGCGCCGCGCCAGCCCTTCGCGGGAAAACCCGCATTTTTCCAGCACCCGGATCGATGGCGCGTTGGAGGGAATGCAGGCCGCCTCGATGCGATGCAGGTTGAGTTCGCCGAACAGCGACGGCAGCAGCACGCGCAGCGCCGCCGTCATGTAACCACGGTGGGCATGGGGTTCGCCGATCCAATAGCCGATGGTGCCGGCCTGCACGATGCCGCGGCGGACATTGGCGAGCGTAATGCCTCCGATCATGGCGCCGTCGGATTCCCTGAACACGATGAACGGATAGGACCGGTCGGCGGCTATGTCTTCGGCATAGCGCCGCAGCCGGCGGCGGAAACCGGCGCGGGTAAGATCGTCGGACGGCCAGATCGGCTCCCATGGCGTCAGGTAAGCCCGGCTATGCTCGCGCAACTGCGCCCATTGCATGAAGTCGGACATATGCGGCGCGCGCAGCAACAGGCCATGGCCGCGCGGCGCGAGCGCCAATGGCGCGCTGGATGGCAACCGAAACAGGGCCATGGCCAAAATCCCCGAGCCGCGAAAGGCGGCGCTTCAATGCAGCAGCGTTTTCGCCTTCGACCTGGTCAAACCTTCCGCAAAACCGACCGCCGTGTCCAGCCCCCTGCCGCTGCCAAGCGCGACCACCGCTGGCCGGCTGCGCGACAACAGTCCGCGGGCGACGTTGCGCGTCGATTCCATGCTGACGGCGTCGATCCGGGTCATCAGTTCCTGCACCGTCAGCGGCCGCCCGTAAGCCAGCATATGCCGAGCCAATTGCTCGGCGCGGGAGCTGCAGCTCTCCAGCGCCATCAGCAGGCCGGCCTTCATCTGCGCCTTGGCGCGGGCGATCTCGGCCTCGGTCAGGGTTTCAACCGCATCGTTGATGACATCGACGATCACTTCCATCATTTCCGGCGCGTCGCCGGGATCGGTGCCGGTATAGAGGCCGAAAAAACCCGTGTCGGTATAGGGCGCATGGAAGGTGTAGATCGAATAACACAGCCCGCGCTTCTCGCGCACTTCCTGGAACAGCCGCGAGGACATTCCTCCGCCGAGGATGTTGGTGAACACCTGCAGGCTGAACAGCGACAGGTCGGATTGCGGCAGGCCTTCGAGCGCGAGCGTCAGATGCGCCTGCTCCAGTTCGCGATGCACCACCTTCGAGCCGCCCTTGCCGAACATCGCCGGCTGCGGCTTCGGCGCCGGCGTGCCCTCGAAGCTGGCGAACCGCCGCGTTACTTCCTCGACCACTCTGCCGTGATCGACGGCGCCCGCCGCCGACACCACCATGTCCGGCCCGCGATAATGCGTGGCGAGATAGCCGCGCAGCGTATCGCGGTTGAAAGCCTTCAGCGTCTTGGCTGTTCCCAACAGCGAACGTCCCATCGGCTGGTCCGGATAGCAGAGTTCGTTGAGATGCTCGAACACCACGTCATCCGGCGTATCCTGCGCGGCCCCGATCTCTTGCACGATCACGCTCTTCTCACGCTCCAGTTCGTCCGGCACAAAGGAGGGATTGGCGAGAATGTCCGACAGAACGTCGAGCGCGAGCGGCACGTCGGCCTTCATCACGCGGGCGTAATAGGCGGTGGTCTCCGTCGAGGTGCCGGCGTTGAGATCGCCGCCGACCGCCTCGATCTCCTCGACGATCTCGCGCGAGGAGCGCGTCGTGGTACCCTTGAACGCCATGTGCTCGAGCAGATGCGAGATGCCGTGCTCGTTCGGTTTCTCGTCGCGGCCGCCGACGCCGGTCCATACCCCGAGCGCCGCGGTCTCGAGATGCGGCATGGTGTCGGTGACCACGGTCAGGCCGGAGGGAAGCTTGGTGACATCGACGCTCATCCGGTAACTCCTTGTTTCGCGGCGCGGCTGACCGACAGCACGAAACGCTCGATCTCAACCTGATCGCTCTTCATGACTTTCATATGCTCGGGTTTGGTCATCAGCCCTTCGAGCCATGCCGGCAATTGCGGCCGTACGCCGCAGGCGGCTTCCACCGCGTCGGGAAACTTCGCGGCATGCGCGGTCGACAGCACGATGTTCGGAATGCTGGAATCCGACGTGTCGCGATCCGCGACCGAGAGCGCCACCGCGGTATGCGGATCTACCAGACAGCCGGCCTCGCGCCAGGCGGCGCGGATCGCGGCGTTGGTTTCGGTCTCGTCGGCGCGGCCGGCGTCGAATTCCCCGCGAATCGCGGCCAGCACGGAATCGGGCAGCACGAACCGGCCGGACTGCGCGAGCGACGCCATCAGACCGCGTACCAGCGCCGCATCGCACCCCGACGCATCGAACAGCAGGCGCTCGAAATTCGACGACACCTGGATATCCATCGACGGCGACGCGGTGGCGTGAACCTCGCGCACTTCGTAGATGCCGGTCTTGAGCGTGCGCGCCAGGATGTCGTTGACATTGGCGGCGATGCGCAGGCGCCGGATCGGCAGTCCCATGCGCTTGGCGACATAGCCCGCGAAAATGTCGCCGAAGTTTCCGGTCGGCACGGTGAAATCCACCGTTCGCGCCGGCGCGCCTAACGCCACGGCGGAGGTGAAATAATACACCACTTGCGCGACGACCCGCGCCCAGTTGATGGAATTGACACCGGACAGCGACACCGCGTCGCGAAACTTGTGATGGTTGAACAGGCCCTTCACGATCGCCTGGCAATCGTCGAAATTGCCTTCGATGGCCAGCGCATGGACGTTGGAGGCGCCGGTCGTGGTCATCATCCGCCGCTGTACGTCGGAGATGCGACCGTGCGGAAACAGCACGACGAGATCGACATTGTCGAGGCCCGCGAATGCATCGACCGCGGCACCTCCGGTATCGCCGGATGTCGCCACTACAATGGTGGTGCGCTGCGCGTGCTGCGCCAGGACGTGATCCATCAGCCGCGAGATCAACTGCATGGCGACGTCCTTGAACGCCAGGGTCGGGCCATGAAACAGCTCCAGCACGAATTGATTGGGGCTGGTCTGGTTCAGCGGCACCACCGCCGGATGCCGGAACGTGGCGTAGGCTTCGTTGGCCATGCGGCCGAGATCGGCGTCGGAGATTTCGCCGGCGACGAACGGGCGGATGACGTCGACCGCGACTTCCCAGTAAGGCCGGCCGAAAAATCCGGCGATGGTCTCCGGCGAAAGCCGCGGCCAGATATCGGGCAAATAGAGGCCGCCGTCGCGGGCGAGCCCGGCCAGCATCACGTCGCAGAAACCCAGTTTGGGGGCCTCGCCCCGCGTCGAAATATACTGCGTCAAGCCGTCCTCCAAAGGCGGCAACGTAGCCAAACCTTTGATATTGATGGATTATAGACTTTGCCGTCAGCCAAGTCGCGCGTCACCATAAAGCGTTTCCGGAAGAAGTGGAAATGCCCGCCGGCATCAGCAAAATGACAAATCATCGCCGCCGCTGGCCAAAAACCCAAATTCCGAACGCAATCAGTACCGCTCCTGCGAGGCCGAACCAGGTAATGGCGTATTGCAGGTGATCGTCCTTGAGATGGACGTCGAGCGGTCCGGGTTTTGGAATGCCGCCTTCCGGCACCGGCGTTTCCAGATCGATGTAGAACGGCGCCACCGCGCCCCAGCCCAGCGTACGCGCCATGACGTTGGTGTCACGCGTGAACCATAGCCGCTTGGCGGGATTTGCCGGCGGCGTCAGCGCGCCGGATGATTCCGGAAAGCGGATGTAGCCGGTCCATGTCACCGGCGCGCCGGTGACAAGCCGTGTCACGGCGCGATCCTGCTGCGCACGATCCTGCATCGTGTTTTGCACAAAGCCGGCGTTGATCGCGATCGTTTCGCCGCCGGGCAACCGCGCGGGCATGAAAGCCCAGGTGCCGGGTCCGGAGATATCGGCGCGGACCGCGGAGCCCGAACTGTAGACCATCGCGTCCGGACGCGGCTCCATTGTCGCCGAAAAGCGCACGCGGCGAAATTCGTCCCGCGCCGGGGTAAGCCCGTTCCAATGCGCCGGCGGCGGCAGCGCTTCCGGCGGCGCGGCGAGCCGCTCGGTCAGGCGGGCGATCAGCGCGTGCTTCTCGGCCCGGCGCTGCAATTGCCAGATCCCGAGACCGGCCAGCAGCGCGACCATCAACAGCGTGAAAATTCCAAGCCCGGCGACGCCGCGCGGAGTTGCGGAAAGTGCGATCATCGCGGCTCGCGATCGACCAGCCGGCCTTCCGCGGCCTTGTGGTGGAACTGCAGCGCGATCAGCAGTGCCTTCATGGAACGCAGCGGCAACAGCGTAATCGCCAGGATCAGCGGCAGCCACAATGCCGCATGCAGCCAGAACGGCGGCTGGTATTTGACCTCGACAATCAGGGCGCAGCCGACGACGACGGCTCCGGCTATCATGATGATGAACACCGCGGGGCCATCGCCGGTATCGATGAAAGCGTAATCCAGTCCGCAGTTCTCGCAGGCCGGACGCAGGCTGAGGAACCCGGCGTATAGCCTGCCGCTGCCGCAGCGCGGACACTTGCAGGCGAGCCCGCGCATGGCGCTTTGAATTACTGAAGGAACAGGTTCGTGGCTCATGCGCTTTCTTTTCCCTCTCCTCTTGCGGGAGAGGGTGGCTCGCATCGTCAGATGCGAGACGGGTGAGGGGTTCAGGTCTATCGATAGACCGTAACCCCTCACCCGCCCTCGCTTCGCTCGGGCACCCTCTCCGGCAAGGGGAGAGGGAAACAAAAAGGGCGGCCCCGCGGCCGCCCCTTGTAGCACGTCAGCCAGGGGGTCAATGCGCGCCGTGGGCCATGGTTTCGGCGCCGTGGCCCCAGACATAGATGCAGATGAACAGGAACAACCACACCACGTCGACGAAATGCCAGTACCAGGCGGCGAATTCGAAGCCGAGGTGCTGGGTCGGGGTGAAGTGCCCGGCATAGGCCCGGAACAGGCAGACCAGCAGGAAGATGGTGCCGACCAGAACATGGAAGCCATGGAAACCGGTGGCCATGAAAAAAGTCGCGCCATAGACATTGCCGGCGAACGAGAACGCCGCGTGGCCGTATTCGTAGGCCTGCACGCAGGTGAACGCGGCGCCGAGCACGCAGGTCAGGATCAGCCCGTATTTCAGGCCCTGCCGATCGTTCTCGAGCAGCGCATGATGCGCCCAGGTCACGGTGGTGCCCGACGTCAGCAGCAGCAGAGTGTTCAGGAGCGGCAGGTGCCAGGGGTCGAAGGTCTCGATGCCCTTGGGCGGCCACACGCCGCCGAACAGCGCCTCGCGGGTGGCATGCACGGGGTCGGCGGGAAACAGCGAAGAGTTGAAGAACGCCCAGAACCAGGCGACGAAGAACATCACCTCGGAGGCGATGAACAGGATCATGCCGTAGCGATGGCTGATCTGGACCACGCGGGTGTGGTCGCCCTTGTACTGGGCTTCGCGGATCACGTCGGCCCACCAACTCGCCATGGTGTAGAGCACGCCGATGGTGCCGATGCCGAAAATGATCGGCGCCGCGGCGAACAGATGGTGCATCCAGGTGATCGCACCGACCGCCATGATGAACGCCGATACGGAACCTACGATCGGCCACGGACTGGGATCGACGAGGTGGTAGTCGTGATGCTTTGCTTGCGCCGTAGCCATTGCGGTCTCTCCGTTAGCGGTGCCGGTCACATTCGGCACGTCTTCGTCTCGAAAATCAAATCCCTTTTGGCCTTTTCGGTCAAAGGGCTCCCTTGCGTTTGTCGGTCTCACCGGCCGCGAGCGGCCGCGGTTCGGCGGCTCGCACCGGATAGAATGTGTACGACAACGTGATGGTATTGAGCCCGTCATTGTCGCTGTCGGCGACGAGTTTCGGATCGACATAGAACACCACCGGCATCTCGCGCTTTTCGCCGGCGGCAAAAGTCTGTTCGGTAAAGCAGAAGCAGTTGATTTTCTGGAAATACGACCCGACCGTCAGCGGCGCCACATTGTAGGCGGCCTGCCCGGTGGTGGCCCGCGCCGACTGATTGGTCACGGTGTAATAGACGGTGACGACCTCGCCGACCCTGACCTGGATTTCGGTCTGCTCCGGCTCGAACTTCCACGGCAGGCCGCCGGCAACGTTGGAATCGAAACGCACCGCGATGGTTCGCGCCAGTGGTGCCGACGACGGCGCCGAGGTCGCAACTTGCGTGGTGCCGTTGAAGCCGGTGGCGCGGCAGAACCAGTTGTAAAACGGCACCGCGGCGTAGGCGGCGCCAATCATCAATGCCACGAACGCGCCGCACAGCGCCGCCACCGTCGCGTCCCGTCCGAGACCACGGCGGCGCCGGACTTCACGCTTCCGGTCAGGCGGCGTCATTTGCTGCTGTCGGCTCTCCATCACATCACATCGGCCGCACGAGAACACCGGGCCCCTTGACGATGGTGACCGCGAAAAACAGCATTACCAGAACGCCGAGCGCCAGAGCGATGGCGATCGAACGCTCGCGGCGGCTCTTCTTCTGCGCCTCGGTGAGGACGATACCCTCGATACGCCTGGGCTCCTGCTTGTCGTCCATCGTCGGCCATGCGCCCCCTACCAGACCAGAGGCACGACGGCGCGGGCGACGACCTCGAGCAGCAAGGTCGCGAACAACGCAAACAGATAGAAGATCGAGAAAGTGAACAGTTTGCGCGTGGCACGCGACGCATCGACGCCCTCGCGGCGCCGATAGACCTGCACGGCAAGCACCAGCATCCAGCCGCCGAGAACCAGCGACGCAACGCCGTACCCTGCGTCGAAATAGCCGAGCGGCCACGGCGCAAAGGCGATGACGACCAGTACGATGGTATAAAGCAGGATCTGCAGCCGTGTCGCGTCCGGACCGGCGACGACCGGAAGCATCGGCACGCCGGCGCGGGCGTAGTCGTCGTTGCGGAACAGCGCCAGCGCCCAGAAGTGCGGCGGGGTCCAGAAGAAGATGATTAGGAACAGCAGGATCGGCTCGACCGACAGCGAGCCAGTCGCCGCCACCCACGCCACTACCGGCGGCAGCGCGCCGGCAGCACCTCCGATCACGATGTTCTGCGCGGTCCAGCGCTTCAGCGCCATGGTATAGATCACGACATAGAAAAAGATGGTGAAGGCAAGCAGGCCGCCGGCGAACCAGTTGACCAAGATGCCGAGCGTCATCACCGAGAAGAACGCCAGCGTCATGCCGAACGCCAGCGCTTCCGGCCCGGTGACGCGGCCGCGCGGAATCGGCCGGTTGGCGGTGCGCGACATCAGCGCATCGATATCGCCTTCGTACCACATGTTCAGCGCGCCCGACGCGCCCGCGCCGACCGCGATGCAGAGGATGGAGGTGAACGCCAGCACCGGATGGAAATGACCGGGTGCGATCGCCAATCCCACCACCGCGGTGAAGATCACCAGCGACATCACCCGCGGTTTCAGCAGCGCAATGTAATCGGCGACGCCTGCTTCCGAGATACGGGGTGCGGCGAGATCGATATGGTGTTCAACGATCGACAATGGTGCCTACTCTCATCCTTCTCCGTCGTCATCGCCCGGCTTGACCGGGCGACCCAGTAATCGCTGGACCAGACGTTAATAACGATACGTCTAAGTTTACTGGGTCCCCGCTTTCGCGGGGACGACGATTGTCACTGCACCCGCGGCAGCACTTCGAACTGGTGGAACGGAGGCGGCGACGGCAGCGTCCATTCCAGCGTGGTGGCGCCGGCGCCCCACGGATTGGCGGCGGCCTTCTCTTTCCTGATGAAAGCCTGCGCGACGCCGTAGATGAAGATCAGGACGCCAAAGCCCGACAAATAGGAGCCGAGCGAGGACACCAGATTCCATCCCGCGAACGCGTCGGGATAATCGACGTAGCGGCGCGGCATGCCGGAGAGGCCGAGGAAATGCTGCGGGAAGAACACCAGATTGACGCCGATGAACGTCACCCAGAAATGCAGCTTTCCGATCGTCTCCGAATACATGTAGCCCGACATTTTCGGGAACCAGTAATACCAGCCGGCGAAGATTGCGAACACCGCGCCCAGCGACAGCACGTAGTGGAAGTGCGCGACCACGTAATAGGTATCCTGCAGCACGCGGTCGACGCCGGCATTCGCCAGCACCACGCCGGTGACGCCGCCGAGCGTGAACAGGAAGATGAAGCCGATCGCCCACAGCATCGGCGTCTTGAACTCGATCGAGCCGCCCCACATGGTGGCGATCCAGGAAAATATCTTCACGCCCGTCGGTACCGCGATCACCATGGTGGCGGCGACGAAATAGGCCTGCGTCGCGCTGGACATGCCGACCGTGTACATGTGGTGCGCCCACACCACGAAACCGATGCCGCCGATCGCGACCATCGCATAGGCCATGCCGAGATAGCCGAACACCGGTTTGCGCGAGAAGGTCGACACGATCTGGCTGATCATGCCGAAGCCGGGCAGGATCAGAATGTAGACTTCGGGATGGCCGAAGAACCAGAACAGATGCTGGAACAGCACCGGATCGCCGCCGCCCTCGGCCGAGAAGAAGGTGGTGCCGAAATTGCGGTCGGTGAGCAGCATGGTGATGGCGCCGGCGAGCACCGGCAGCGCCAGCAGCAGCAGGAACACGGTCACCAGGATCGACCATACGAACAGCGGCATCTTGTGCAGGGTCATGCCTGGCGCGCGCATGTTGAAGATGGTGGTGATGAAGTTGATGGCGCCGAGGATCGACGAGGCGCCGGCCAGATGCAGCGACAGGATCGCGAAATCCACCGCCGGTCCCGGATGGCCGGAGGTCGACAGCGGCGCGTAGATGGTCCAGCCCGCGCCGACGCCGTTGGCGCCCGGCTCGCCTTCCACGAAGGTGGAAATCAGCAGCAGCGCGAAGGAAGCCGGCAGCAGCCAGAACGAGATGTTGTTCATGCGCGGGAACGCCATGTCCGGCGCGCCGATCATCAGCGGCACGAACCAGTTGCCGAAGCCGCCGATCATCGCCGGCATCACCATGAAGAAGATCATGATCAGGCCGTGCGAGGTGACGAACACATTATAGGTGTGGGTCTCGTGAAAGATCTGGATGCCGGGATACATCAGTTCGATGCGGATCATGATCGACATCGCTGCGCCGATGACGCCGGCGACGATCGCAAACACCAGGTACATCGTGCCGATGTCCTTGTGGTTGGTCGAATAGACGAAGCGCCGCCAGCCGGTCGGATGGTCGTGCGCGTGGTCGTCATGCGCGTGGGCGTGAGCGTCGTGAGCCGGTGTCGCGGTCGTTGCCATTTTCAAATCCTAATCTGCAGTCGTTCGGGACTTCGCAGCCCCTGGTCGCCCTTGTCTGTTAGCCGCGCCCGCCTACCGCGCCGCGGCGGCTGCCGATGCCAGTGCGTTCGCGGGGTTGGCCGCGACCTGCTTTTTCTTCCAGGCGTCATATTCCTGATCTTTCACGACCCGCACCACGATCGGCATGAAGGCGTGATCCTTGCCGCACAATTCGGAACACTGGCCGTAATAGACGCCTTCCTTGGTGGCCTTGAACCAGGTCTCGTTGAGACGGCCGGGGATCGAATCGATCTTGACGCCGAAGGCGGGCACCGCAAAGGAATGGATCACGTCGGCGCCGGTGGTCTGGATCCGGACCACCTTGTTGACCGGCACCACCATCTCGTTGTCGACCCCGAGCAGACGCGGCGGCGGCGGATTGCGCTTGGCGCGGTCCTCATCGGACAGCATGATCGAGGTGAATTCGATCTTGTCGTCCGGATAGGCGTAGGTCCAGTTCCACTGGTTGCCGGTCACCTTGATGGTGAGATCGGCCTTGGGGACATCGAGTTCCTGAAACAGCAGGCGGAACGACGGTACCGCGATGCCGACCAGGATCAGCACCGGAATGATGGTCCAGGCGACCTCGATCAAGGTGTTGTGGGTGGTCTTGGAAGGGACCGGATTGGCTTTGGCGTTGAACTTGACCATGACGATCACGAGCAGCGCCAGGACGAACAGCGTGATGACGGTGATCAGCCAGAACAGAAAATTGTGGAACCAGATGATGTTTTCCATCACCGGTGAGCCGGCTTCCTGCAGCCTCCATTCCCACGGCGCGGGCTGGCCCAATTCGGCGAACGCCGCCCCGCCGCAGACAAGCGCGGCTCCGACAACCGCCAACCCCACCAACCGGCGGCCAATCTGGCCCTTCGACGCTGTCATGCCGCTCGCGCTCCTTGTGAACTAGTCCCTCGGCACTCCGCCGAAGCGAAATTGCCGCACGATCCGCGTTTCGATAACGGCCGCTGAAGATACCTTGCAGGCGCTGCAGCTGGACCCGTTAGAACGCATCGAAATCCAGCCTCTCAAACCATAATTCGCAGCCTCTCGCAATGCAGTAGTAAGGTGTGCAGCGATGCATTCGCCGCCCGCGCCCCGGCGCTGCGTTTCCACGAGAAATCAGGCGAAACGCCTGCTTTTACGCCGGCGCGGCGCTTGACAGGCGGATTGTCCGATGTAGGCACAGGGAAGCTGCTTCACAGGAACCTGATTCGGGTGCGGAGCAGTTGATTCCGGCCGGGATCGCCCTCAAGGCGCCGTCATTGCCGACCAGTCCAATGTTCGAACCGAGTTCACGCTAGGATAGCAGGGATCGACCCGGATGGGGTTTTCCAGACAGCAGGCAAAATACTGGATCATGGCCGGCGCCGCTGCCGTTACGCTGTCCTTGGGCCTGACATCGGCCGCCAGCGCCCAGGGCGCGGTGCGCTCGGTGCATGGCGACTGGCAGATCCGCTGCGACACCCCGCCCGGCGCGCAGGCCGAGCAGTGCGCCTTGATCCAGAGCGTGGTGGCCGAAGACCGCTCCAACGCCGGCTTGACCGTGATCGTGCTGAAGACCGCCGACCAGAAGAGCAAGCTGATGCGCGTGGTGGCGCCGCTGGGCGTGCTGCTTCCCTCGGGCCTCGGCTTGAAACTGGACAATCAGGACGTCGGCCGCGCCGGTTTCGTCCGTTGCCTGCCCAATGGCTGCGTTGCCGAAGTCGTGATGGACGACAAGCTGCTCGGGCAATTACGCACCGCCAAGACCGCGACGTTCATCATTTTCGAGACGCCGGAAGAGGGCATCGGCTTTCCGCTCAGCCTGAACGGGATCGGCGAGGGGTATGACAAGCTGCCGTGAAACGGCACCACCCCTAAAATGCCCTCGCCATACATACCAACATCCTCATAGACGCCATCGACCACACGTGGCGCTTCACCCCGCGATCTCGAAGCCTTCCTTCTTGTAAAGCTCGATCGCGCCGGGTGGTACGATCCTATCAAAGCAATTTCGATCGCTTTCATGTTCCGGCCATGGGCTTGATCCGCCCCTCGCGGAATGGACCGGAAACAACTATCTTGGGTCCGCCCCCTCCGACAATGGAATACCCATGGCCAACCTCGCAACCTCCTCCCTGCTCGACCGCGCCAACCTCGACCGCGACAAGGTACGCAATGAAGTCGCCCGCGGCCTGTCCGGCGCCGACGATGGCGAGCTGTTTCTGGAATATGCCCAGACCGAAGCGCTGATGTTCGACAATGGCCGGCTCAAGCAGGCGACCTATGACACCACCCAGGGGTTTGGCCTGCGCGCGGTGAAGGACGACGCGGTCGGTTACGCGCACTCCTCGGACGTCTCCATCCCGGCGCTGATCCGCGCCGCCGACGCGGTCTCGGCGGTGCGCGGCGGCTACAGTGGCAATTTCGCCGCGGCGCCGGCGCATAGCAATGTGCGGCTCTATGGCGACGACAATCCGCTCGATGCGCCCGGCTTCGAAGCCAAGGTCAAACTGCTGGCCGAGATCGACGCTTATGTGCGCGACAAGGATCCGCGGGTGCGGCAGGTGTCGGTCAGCGTCGCCGCGACCTGGCAGGTGGTGGAAATCCTGCGGCCGGACGGCGAGAGCTATCGCGACATCCGCCCGCTGGTGCGCCTCAATGTCTCCGTCGTGGCCGGGCAAGGCGACCGTCAGGAGAGCGGAGCTAAGGGCTATGGCGGCCGCGAACCCTACGCGCGCTTCATCGAAACAAAGGCGTGGCGCGAGGCCGCCGATGGCGCCATCCGAGAGGCCATGGTCAATCTCGAATCGGTGCCGGCGCCCGCCGGCGAGATGGATGTCGTGCTCGGCCCCGGCTGGCCCGGCGTGATGCTGCACGAGGCGGTCGGGCACGGCCTTGAGGGCGATTTCAACCGCAAGCAGACCTCGGCCTTCGCCGGGCTGATGGGCCAGCAGGTCGCGGCCAAGGGCGTCACCGTGGTCGACGACGGCACCATTGCCTCGCGGCGCGGCTCGCTGTCGATCGACGACGAAGGCACGCCGACCAACCGAACCGTACTGATCGAGGACGGCATTCTGGTCGGCTACATGCAGGATCGTCAGAACGCCCGGCTGATGAACATGAAGCCGACCGGCAACGGCCGCCGCCAAAGCCACGCCCATGTGCCGATGCCGCGCATGACCAATACCTATATGCTGGCAGGACAGCGCGATCCCGCGGAAATTCTCGCCTCGGTGAAGAACGGAATTTACGCGGCGAATTTCGGCGGCGGCCAGGTCGACATTACCTCGGGCAAATACGTGTTCCAGTGCACCGAGGCCTACAGAATAGAGAACGGCAAGATCGGCGCGCCGTTGAAGGGCGCAATGCTGATCGGCAACGGCCCGACCGACCTTCATCGCATCGCCATGATCGGCAACGATCTTCAGCTCGATTCCGGCATCGGCACCTGCGGCAAGAACGGCCAGGGCGTGCCGGTCGGCGTCGGCCAGCCGACGCTGCGGATGGAGCGCATTACCGTCGGAGGTACGGGCGGATGAGCACGGAGACGAAAACGGCGCCATCGGCACCGCAGCGCTGGCGCAGCCAGCTCATGCAGATGGCGGCGATCGTTCTGCTGGTACTGGTGGCCAAGGGCGCGGTAGCGGAGCAGTTCTATGTGCCGTCGCCTTCGATGGAGCCGACGCTGCTGATCGGCGATGCACTGCTGGCGTCCAAATACCCCTATGGTTACGGCGCGGCGTCGCTGCCGATTCACCTCGCCTTCCCCGAGACCGGACGCGTGTTCGGCGCGATGCCGAAACGCGGCGATGTCGTGGTATTCCGCTGGCCCGGCGACCGCTCGCAGGCCTGGGTGAAGCGCGTTGTAGGTCTGCCCGGCGATCGCATCCAGATGCGGCAGGGCGTGCTTTATATCAACGGTCAGGCGGCCGTGCTTACGCCGGACGGCATCGGCAATGTGGAGAACGAAAATGGCGCCGGCGAGCCGGCGCGCCGCTATGTCGAGACGCTGCCCGGCGGCGTCAGCCACACCATCTTCAAGATATTCGACCATGGCCGGCTCGACAATACGCCGGAGGTGACGGTTCCGAACGACCGGCTGTTCGTGATGGGCGACAATCGCGACAATTCCGCCGACAGCCGCGTGCCGGTACGCGAAGGCGGCGTCGGACTGCTGCCGTCAGACAACCTTGTCGGACGCGTCGACGCGATCGTGGGTTCGTGGGATTTCGCTACGAAAAGCCAGCCGGTCTGGACCTGGCTGTCCGGTTTTCGTGTCGCGCGGTTTTTCACCAGCGTGCACTGAGGACTACGGATTGCTATGGGTTTACCGTCATTGCGAGCGAAGCGAAGCAATCCGGAAAGCTGCAAAGCAAGACTGGATTGCTTCGTCGCGGAGTTTATCATCGGGCCCGCCAAAGGCGGGACCCGTTGGCTCCTCGCAATGACGCTGGCATGACCTTCGACGAGCTCAGAAAAATCGCGATTACCTGGCCGGAGGTCGAGGACGGCACGTCCTACGGCACGCCGGCGCTGAAAGTGCGCAACAAGCTGCTGGCACGGCTGAAGGAAGACGGCGACAGCCTGGTGATGCCGGGCGTGCCGCAGGACGAGCGCGACATGCTGGTGGAGCGCGCGCCAACGACGTTTTACTTCACCGATCACTACCGCGACTACCCGATGGTGCTGATCCGCCTGTCGAAGGCGGCGCGCGCGGATGTCGAGCCGCTCTTGCTGCGGCACTGGCGCACGCTGGCGTCGAAGGCGGCGATAAAGGCTGGCGGTGCGTAGGATGGGTTGAGCGCAGCGACACCCGTCACGGTGGCTGTGCAGAGGTAAGTATGATGGGTATCGCTGCGCTCAACCCATCCTACTAAGTTACCGCACCACGCCGGAGATGAATCCAGGCTTGCGCCGCGGCGGCTTGATGTCCTTTTTCAAGTAGCATTGCGCATCCCTGCCGACATAGCCCGGCCGCGCATAGGTCCAGGCGCGGCACTTGTTGTCGGCGGTGCATGCCGCCTTGCAAGCCTCCTCGCCCTCGCCGCCTTCCACGTCGAAATTGCGGTAGTCGCCGCCGAACCGGTCGATCGACGACTCCACGGGGCCAACGCGCTGCTCGACCACGCCGGCGCCGCGCACGCCAGAGACGCAGCAATTGCTCGGGACGCGCGCCGGCACGTTGTTCTTGAGCCAGCACACCGCGCCGCCGGCGGCGTCGGTGGGATAATTGAAACTCCAGGCGCGACAGCGGCGATCGCGCTCACACACCAGCGCGCAATCCGCCGGATCGCCGGACGGCACTTTCGGGCTCGCATAATCGCTGCCCGGCCGGTCGAAAGCGGCCTGCGCCTTCGCGTCGCGCGCGGCTGTGACGTTCGCGCCAACGAGGAGCGTCAGCAAACACGCCTTGAGCAGGCGGGTTCTCCACATACGTTATTGCTTCCGATCAAGATGTGGTTGTTACGAACCGTCATTTGACCGCCCGGTTTCTGTACGCCAGATGAACGGCGTCTAACGCTCTGATCTAGAAAGCGTATTCCTCGTAGGCCGGTTCCACCGAGCCCTGCCAGCCGCCGTGGAACTTTTCCAGCATCTCCTCGGCCGGGCTGCGGCCGGCGTCGAGGATGCAGTCCAGCGCCTCGAGATGCCGGGATTCGTCACGGCCGAGATGATCGACATGACCGCGGCGTCGCAGGCCTGCATGCGCCAGCCCCAGGCATTCCATTGCGATCTCGAACAGATAGCGGTCCCTGATCCGGGCCTTGAAACCGAGGCGCGGCACATCATCCCGCAGCGCCTGCCGCTCCTGCGCGTTCCAGCGCTTGGCGATGTCCCACGCCGCATCGAGGCTGGTGTCGTCATAGAGCAGTCCGGTCCAGAATGCCGGCAGTGCCGGCAGCCGCCCCCATGGCACGCCGTCGGCGCCACGCATTTCAAGATAGCGCTTCAACCGCACCTCGGGGAAGATCGTCGAAAGGTGATTGGCCCAGTCCGACAGCGTCGGCCGCTCGCCCGGCAGCATACTGTTCTTGCCCGCGAAAAAATCGCGAAACGAGGAACCGGCGACGTCGATATACTCGTCGCCGCGCTTGACGAAATACATCGGCACGTCCAGCGCGTAATCGACCCAACGCTCGAACCCCATGCCGTCCTCGAACGCCCAGGGAATCATGCCCGACCGCGCGTTGTCGGTATCGCGCCAGATCTCCGAGCGGAATGACAGCATGCCGTTGGGCTTGCCTTCGGTGAACGGCGAGTTGGCGAACAACGCGGTCGCCACCGGCTGCAGCGCCACCGACACCCGCAGCTTCTTGACCATGTCGGCTTCCGACGAGAAATCGAGATTGGTCTGCACCGTGCAGGTCCGGTACATCATGTCGAGGCCGTATTGGCCGACCTTCGGCATGTAGTTGGTCATGATCCTGTAACGGCCCTTCGGCATCATCGGAATCTGTTCGCGCGACCATGACGGCGTCATGCCGAGTCCGAGGAACCCGATGCCGAGGGGGGTGGCGACTTCGCGCACCTGCGCCAGATGCGCCATCAGTTCCGACTGGGTCTGATGCACGGTTTCCACCGGCGCGCCCGACAACTCGAATTGTCCGCCCGGCTCCAGCGAAATCGCGCCGCCGCCGGTCACGTCGTACAGCCCGATGATGTTGCCGCGCTCCATGATCGGCTCCCAGCCGAGCAGCAGCTTCATGCCCTCCAGCAGCGCGCCGATGCCGCGCGTGCCTTCGTAAGGCACGGGATGGCGGCCCTCGATCGTAAAGGGCGTTTTTTCGTGTTCGGTGCCGATGCGGAATTCGGACGGCGCCTTTACGCCCGCTTCCAGCCACGCGACAAGCTCGTCGCGCGATTGCAGTGGCGTCATATCGATCTGGTCACGCGCCATTACTTGTTCCGAATGTGGGGCGTTTCGACCGAACGCGCGCGGTGTCGGGGGCGGCTGCGGACAGATTGAGCCGCGGATACCGCAGGTGAGAATGATATCATCGCGCTGGCGCAGCGTCTCTGCCGGCCACCGCCGGAGTTTCATCGCACGAACAGCCGAGGCGGTCGAGCAGGCCGCAGAGTCTTACCGCATCCGCATCCGACAATTTGGAGCCGACATGCTTTTCGATCGCGGCCGAATAGGCGCTCCACATCTTCTTTTGCAGGTCGCGGCCAGTTTCGGTGATTTCCACGAACTGGCCTCGCTTGTCGATCTTGCACTCGCGGCGCGCCGCGAGGCCCTCGTCCACCAGGCGGTCGATCAGCCGCGAGGTCGAGTATTGCGGGATCAGCATCTGCTTTTCCAGTTCGACGGGACGCATTTCGCCGGACGGCGCGCGCGACAGTTCGAGCAGCGCATCATACCAGGCGAGCGGCGGGAAACCGGCCTTCTTCAGATCCTGCTCGACGGCGTCGAGCACCCGGCTCTGGATTCGCATCAGCCGGATCCAGGCCGCGGTCGCCTCGATCGATGGTTTGCGTTTCATGGTGTAATCCATAGATGTCACGGGTCAGTGTACCGCACTAAATGCAGCTGCATCAATCTTGACTATTCCATGCAAGTGCATTTAATAATCCCATCTGCATAGCCAATAACCAGGGAAGGAATTCGTCATGAAGCTGTATTATTCGCCAGGCGCCTGCTCGCTGTCACCCCACATCGCGTTGCACGAAGCAGGTCTTGCCCATGAACTGGTGAAAGTCGACCTCAAGGCCAAGAAGACCGAAAACGGCGACGATTTTACCAAGATCAATCCCAAGGGCCAGGTACCGGCGCTTCAACTCGACAACGGCGACATGCTCACCGAGGGTCCGGTGATCGTCCAGGCCATCGCCGACAAGGCCGCGGGCAAAAACCTCGCGCCGGCCGCCGAAAGCAACGATCGTTACAAGCTGCAAGAATGGTTGAATTACACCACCAGCGAACTGCACAAGAATTTCGGCCCGATGTTCAGCCCGATGCTGGCCGACGAAGCCAAGGCATTCTTCAAGGATCGCGTGATGGGCAAGTTCAAATATGTCGACGGCGTGCTCGCCGGTCACGACTACCTGATGGGCAAGCAGTTCACGGTGGCGGACGCCTACATGTTCACGATGCTGACCTGGGCCGACCGCATGAAATTCGACCTCTCCGCGATGCCGAATTTGCTCGCCTACAAGGCCCGCGTCGCGGCGCGGCCGAAGGTTCAGGCCGCGCTGAAGATGGAAGCAGACGCGCAAAAGGCGGCGTAACCGCCATCACTGGTGTCGTCGCCGGGCTTGACCCTACAGCATTCACACATCTTCATCGTCATTGCCGGGCTTGACCCGGCAATCCATCATCTTCGAAAGAGTCTCTCGAAGATTGATGGATACGCGGTCAAGCCCGCGTATGCGAAATGTGTGAATCTGGTAGGGCTTGACCCGGCGATCCATCCCCTTTTCAAAAACTTTATTGAAGAGCGATGGATGCGCCGGTCAAGCCCGCGCATGACGGTTGATTTGTCAAGCCGCTGCCTTCTTCGGCGGGAAGCGACCGTAGAACGTCTCGCCCCTGGCGGCCATCTCCTCCAGCAGTTTCGGCGGCGCGAAACGCGAGCCGTATTTGGCCTCCAGCCTGTGGCACAGCTCGACGAACGTCTTCGTCCCCATGAAATCGATGTAGCTCAACGCGCCGCCGGTGAAGGGTGCAAAGCCAAAACCGAGGATCGAGCCGACATCTGCCTCGCGTGGATCGGTGATGACGTGATCCTCGACCGTACGCGCGGCTTCCACCGCCTGCACCACCAGGAAGCGTTGTTTCATTTCCTCGATATCGAGCGTATCCGGATCGAGATGCTTAGGCTGCAGGCCGCTCAGCTCAGACCACAGGCTCTTCTGGCCCTTGCCCTTTTCGGGGTAATCGTAAAAACCCTTGCCGTTCTTGCGGCCGAAACGGCCCTGCTTCTCGACCAGTTCGACCAGCAACTTCTTCTGAGCCTGATCGATGGCATTGGCGCCGAGATCGGCCTCGGTAGCCTTCATGATCTTTAGCACCAGATCGAGCGCGACCTCGTCCGAGAGCGACAGCGGCCCAACCGGCATGCCGGCCATCTTCGCGGTATTCTCGATCATCGCCGGCGGCACGCCTTCCATCAGCATTTCCAGGCCTTCGGCGGTGAAGCGCAACACGCAGCGGTTGGCGAAGAAGCCGCGGAAGTCGTTGACCACGATCGGCGTCTTGCCGATCGCGCGCACATAGTCCAGCGCGGTAGCGAGCGCCACATCGCCGGTGTTTTTGCCCACGATGATCTCCACCAGCATCATCTTCTCCACCGGCGAGAAGAAATGGATGCCGATGAACTTGCCCTGGTCCTTGAACTCCTCCGCCAGCGAGTTGATCGGCAGCGTCGACGTGTTGGAGGCGAAGATCGCGTCGCCCTTTAACAGCGGCTGGGCCTTGGCATAGGTCTCGGCCTTTACTTTTCTATCCTCGAACACCGCCTCGATGATGAGGTCGCAATCCTTCAGCACGCCGTAGTCGGCGGTGGCGCTGATCCGCGACAGGATGACGTCACGGTCGGCATCCTTGGCGCGGCCCTTCTTGATCAGGTCTTCGATCACCGCCTTGGCGTGGCCCTTGCCCTTGTCGGCGCTCTCCTGGTCGCGGTCGATCAGCACCACATCGATGCCGGCACGCGCCGAGACATAGCCGACGCTGGCGCCCATGAAGCCGGCACCTATGACGGCGAGCTTTTTCACCTTGGTCGGCGGCACGTCCGGCGGACGCCGCGCGCCCTTGTTCAACTCCTGCATCGACAGGAACAGGCTGCGAATCATCGCGGCGGCTTCCTTGGTCTGCAGGATGTGGGCAAAATAACGCGACTCCACGCGCAGCGCGGCATCCATCGGCAATTGCAGGCCCTCATAGGCGCACTGCATGATCGCGCGCGCGGCGGGATAATTGTCGTAGGTCTCGCGACGGTAGATCGCGTTACCCGCGGGGAAGATCATCATGCCGTTCTTGGAAAAAACCGGGCCGCCCGGCAGCTTGAACCCTTTCTCGTCCCATGGCGCCACGGCCTTGCCGCCGCCCTTGATCCAGTCCTTGGCAGTCTTGATCAGGTCGGCGGCAGGCACCACGGCGCCGACGATATTCTGCGCCTTGGCCTTGGCGAGATTGATCTGCTCGCCCTTGAGCAGCATCTGCATGGCATCCTGCGGCTGCAGCATGCGCGGCAGGCGCTGGGTGCCGCCGCCGCCCGGGAAAAGCCCGACCTTGATTTCCGGCAGGCCGAGCCGGGTCTTCGGATTGTCCGATGCGACGCGGTAGTGGCAGGCCAGCGTGACCTCGAACGCGCCGCCGAGCGCGAGACCGTTGATGGCGGCGACCCACGGCTTGCCGGAGGTTTCTATCTTGCGCAGCGTCAGCGACAGTTTTCTGCTTTCGTCGAACAGCATCTGCTGCGCGGCTTCCTCGCCTTTGGACTTCAGCGCCTCGGCAAAGGTCTTGTTCATGCCCTCCAGCATGGAGAGATCGGCGCCGGCCGAGAAGGCGTCCTTGCCCGACGTGATCACCACGCCCTTCACCGCGGCGTCGGCGGTGGTCTGGTCGACGATGGCGCCGAGTTCGTCGATGGTCTGCGTATCCAGCACGTTCATGGAACGGCCCGGGATGTCCCACGTCACCAGCGCAATGCCCTCGGCGTCGGTCTCAACCTTGAAGTTTTTGTAGGCCATGTGTCGCTCCCTGTATTCTCATCATCCTGAGGAGCGGCCTCTTGGCCGCGTCTCGAAGGATGAGCCCGAAAAATTCTTCATCCTTCGAGGCTCGGGCTATGCCCGCGCACCTCAGGATGACGGCGGTGTTTAAACCCGTTCAATGATCGTCGCAGTGCCCATGCCGCCGCCGATGCACAGCGTCACCAGCGCGGTTGACTTGCCAGTGCGCTCCAGTTCGTCGAGCACGGTGCCGAGAATCATCGCCCCCGTCGCACCGAGTGGATGCCCGAGCGCGATGGCGCCGCCATTGACGTTGATCTTGGCGTTGTCGATGTCGAAAGCCTGGATGTAGCGCAGCACCACGGAGGCAAAGGCCTCGTTGAGTTCGAACAGGTCGATGTCCGACAGTTTCATGCCGGAGCGTTCCAATACCTTCTTCGTCACATCGACCGGGCCGGTCAGCATCATCGCCGGTTCCGAGCCGATATTGGCGAAGGCGCGGATCTTTGCCCGCGGCTTGAGGCCGGCCTTCTCGCCAGCCTGCTTGTTGCCGAGCAGCACCGCCGCGGCGCCGTCGACGATGCCCGATGAGTTGCCGGCATGATGTACATAATTGACGCGCTCGATTTCCGGATGCGACTGGATCGCCACCGCCTCGAACCCGGCCATCTGGCCCATTACGGTGAACGAAGGCTGCAACGCCGCCAGCGACTGCATGGTCGTGGTCGGGCGCATGTGTTCGTCCTTGGCGAGAATGGTGAGGCCGTTGACGTCCTTGACTGGCACCACCGAATTCTTGAAGCGGCCCTCGTCCCACGCCTTGCCGGCGCGCTGCTGGCTCTGCACCGCGTAGGCATCGACGTCGTCGCGCGAAAATCCGTATTTGGTCGCGATCAGGTCGGCGGAGACGCCTTGCGGCATGAAATAAGCGGGCACCGCAATCGACGGATCCATCGGCCAGGCGCCGCCGGAAGCGCCGATGCCGACCCGGCTCATGGATTCGGCGCCGCCGCCGATGGTCATGGCATGCTGGCCGGACATGATCTGCGCCGCGGCGAAGTTCACCGCATCGAGGCCGGAAGCGCAGAAACGGTTGATCTGAATGCCCGGCACGTCGTTGCCATAACCTGCGCTCAGCGCCGCCATACGCGCGATGTCGCCGCCGGCCTCGCCGACCGGATCGACCACGCCGAGTACGACGTCGTCGATGGTGCCGGGCAGGATGTTGTTGCGCTGCTTCAGGGCTTTCAGCGGCGCCGTCGCCAGCGCCAACGCGGTCACTTCATGCAGCGCGCCGTCGGGCTTGCCGCGGCCGCGTGGGGTGCGGACGTGATCGTAAATGAATGCCTCAGGCATCGGTTTCTCCCGTTTCAGTATGAGGCGTCATTGCGAGGAGCGAAGCGACAAAGCAATCCATCTTTTGCTGCTTTTGGATTGCTTCGCTTCGCTCGCAATGACGATGAATTCACTCAGAACGCTTCCGCCGGCAATTCCATGGTGGTGGCGCTTCCGGTCTGGATGCGCGCGAGATACACGGAGGTTTCCGGCAGCATCCGCTCCATGAAGAAACGGCCGGTGACGAGCTTTGATGTGAGATAGGAAGTAGCATTGCCGCCGGCAATCTTGCCTGACGCCACTTTGGCCATCCGCGCCCACATGTAACCGAACGTGACGAGGCCGAACAGATGCATGTAGTCGGTCGCACCGGCGCCGGCATTGTCCGGTTTGGCGGGCGCGTTCTGCATCAGCCACATGGTCGCCTGCTGCAGGTGACCGAGCGCGGTCGAGAGCGGCGCGAGGTATGGCTTCATCGCCTCGTCGGCGGCGTATTCCTTGGCGAAAGATGCGATCTCGGCGAAGAACGCCGTCACCGCGCGGCCGCCGTCGCGCGCCAATTTGCGTCCTACCAGATCGAGCGCCTGGATGCCATTGGCGCCTTCATAGATCATGGCGATGCGCGCATCGCGCACGAACTGTTCCATGCCCCATTCGGCGATGTAGCCATGACCGCCGAACATCTGCTGCGCTAGCACCGCGTTGGAGAACCCGATGTCGGTGAGCACGCCCTTCAGGATCGGCGTCATCAGGCCCATGTGATCGTCGGCTTCCTGACGGTCCTTGGCGTTGTCGGACCGGTGCGCGACGTCGCTCTTCAGCGAGGTCCATACCACCATCGCGCGCGCCGCCTCGTTGAAGGCGCGGATGGTGAGCAGCGTGCGGCGCACGTCCGGGTGCACGATAATCGGATCGGCCGGCTTGTCCGGGGCTTTCGGCCCCGACAGCGAGCGGCCTTGCAGGCGATCCTTGGCGTAGGCGACGGCGTTCTGGTAGGCGACCTCGGATTGCGCCAGGCCCTGCACCGCGACGCCGAGCCGGGCCTCGTTCATCATCACGAACATGGCCTGCATGCCCTTGTTCTCCTCGCCGATCAGCCAGCCGACGGCGCCGTCGTAATTCATTACGCAGGTCGAATTGCCGTGGATGCCCATCTTGTGCTCGATCGAACCGCAGGAGACGCCGTTGCGGGCGCCGAGCGAACCGTCGGCGTTGACCAGCACCTTCGGTACCACGAACAGCGAAACGCCCTTGATGCCGGCCGGCGCGCCCTCGATGCGGGCCAGCACCAGATGGATAATGTTTTCAGCCAGATCGTGCTCGCCCGCGGAAATGAAGATTTTTGTGCCGGTGAGTTTGTAGCTGCCGTCGGCCTGTTTGGCGGCCCTGGTGCGCAGCAGCCCAAGATCGGTACCGCATTGCGGCTCGGTCAGGTTCATGGTGCCGGTCCATTGGCCGGATACCATCTTCGGCATGAACATGTTCTTCTGTTCGGGCTTGCCATGCACCAACAGCGCCGCCATTGCCCCTTGGGTCAGGCCGCCATACATCGAAAACGCCATGTTGGCGGACATCTGGAATTCGGCGGTGGTCTGGCTGAGCGTTACCGGCAGGCCCTGACCGCCATATTCCTCCGGCATCGACAGACCGAGCCAGCCGCCTTCCGCCACCTGCCTGAAAGCCTCCTTGAAACCTTTGGGTGTGGCCACCCGGCCATCATCGTGGCGGGTGCAGCCCTCGAGGTCACCGATGCGGTTGAGAGGCTGCAGCACTTCTTCGCTCAGCTTGGCGGCTTCCGCCAAAATCGCATCCCGTACATCGGCGGACGCGTCGCTGAAACCTGGAAGATTATTATACCGGTCGATCTGAAACACGTCGTTGAGCAGAAAACTGACGTCTTCCAAAGGGGCTTTGTAACTCGGCATAGACGTTTTCTCCGGCAGGCTTCGGGCTTCGTTTAGTCAAATTTTTGCAACGCAGCAATTAGTCTGTTCCAAAAACTTTAAACGGAACTCATCCGACCGGCCAATGCGACAACATGCAGATTAGCAGGCCGGTCGGACAGACCTTGGGTTGAATTTATCGCGGTCGCCGGTTTTTAGGCAGGTCCGCCCCACTCCTTAACCCGTTGTTTACCGTAACACGAAAAAGTCGATCCCAGAGGCAGACGACCTGCGCCGAATTCGATTGTCTCATCAAGGGGACGCGCGGGGAAGCTGTCGGCGCATACGATGCGCCGGGGTTCGAACCGGACAAGAGCATGAATTCGCGCGTATCGTGGAGTGTAGAGGGCATTGATCCATCCGTTCGCGAGCGGGCTGAAGCCGCCGCGCGGCGCGCCGGCATGTCGCTTAACGACTGGCTCAATTCGACCATCGGCGATTCCGCGCCATCGAATTTCGACGTCCCGCAGGACCGGCCCTATCAGCCGCTTCCGAGTCAAGAAGCCAAAGACGTCGCGGACATTCATCAGCGGCTCAACTCCATCACCCGCCAGATCGAACAGATTGCACGCCCGGCGCCACGTAACGACGCGCCCCGCGGCGACATGCCGCGCAACGAGCCAGGTGTCGCCAAGCAATTGAACGACGCCATTTCACGGCTCGACGCGCGGCTTTCGCAAATCTCCGTTCCGGCCCCGGCACGGCAGGCGCCTCGTCAGGACACCCAGCGCCAGACCGAAGCGGTTGAGCGCGCCGCGGCCCAGGTTTACCGCCCGTCGCCGCCGCTCAATCCCGGCACGCTCGATTTTGCGATTGCAGAAATCACGGCGCGCCAGAGCGAACTTGACAATTTCTCGACCAGGCCGATGCCGCGCAGTACGCCGACCACCGTGCCGGCAATGGCGCCAGCGCCGTCCGGTCCGGATTTCTCCGGGCTGGAAAAGCATCTGCTCAAGATCACCAGCCAGATCGAGGCGCTACAGCGTCCGGATAATATCGAGCAGTCGATCGCCGCGTTCCGCAGCGAGTTGAATGAAATCCGCCACGCCATCACCGAGGCGATGCCGCGGCGCGCCATCGAATCGATCGAGAATGAGATCCGCTCGCTGTCGCGGCGCATCGACAATTCCAGGCAAAGTGGAATCGATGACCAGGTTCTGGGCAATATCGAGCGCGCCCTCAACGAAATTCGCGAAGCGTTGCGCTCGATGACGCCTGCCGAGCAACTCGCCGGCTACGACGAAGCGATCCGCAATCTCAGCGCCAAGCTCGACATGATCGTGCGCGCCAGCGACGATCCTGGGACCATCCACCAGCTCGAAGGCGCCATCGCCGCGCTTCGCGCCATCGTCTCCAATGTCGCCTCCAATGAAGCGCTGGCACGGCTCAGCGACGACGTCCACACCCTGTCATCCAAGGTCGACCAGTTCGCCCGGTCTGAAGGCCACGGCGATTCGTTCGCGGTTCTCGAACAGCGCATCGCCGCGCTGACATCGACGCTGGAAAGCCGCGAGCGGCCGGTCGTCAGCGACAATTCCGAACATATCGAAGGCGCCTTGCGCGCCCTGATGGACCGCCTCGACCACATGCAGGTCGGCAATGACAGCGCGTCCGCGTTCGCGCACCTTGAACAGCGCGTATCGTATTTGCTGGAACGCCTCGAATCGTCGTCCGATCATCGCTCGGGCAATCTCGGCCGGGTCGAAGAGGGCCTGCAGGACGTGTTGCGCCATCTCGAAACGCAGCACGCCAACTTTGCAGCGCTTATCGACAACGGCAGAAGCATCGCGACGCCGGCGGCCGCGCAAATGGACCCCGGCCTAGTCGATCTGATCAAGCGCGAACTGTCCGATATGCGCTTCGGCCAAACCGAAACCGACCGCCGCACCCAGGATTCACTCGAGGTCGTTCACAATACGCTCGGGCACGTGGTCGATCGTCTCGCCATGATCGAGGGCGACCTGCGCGCGGCTCGCACCGTGCCGGTGCCGCCGCCTGCGCCAGTGCCAACGGCTCAGCCGGTCCCGGCGCCTCGTGCGGCGATGCCGTCGCACCCGCCCGCGCCGCCGCCACGGCCGGAATTGCCCAATCCCGCCGCGGCACAGCCGCACTTCGCCGCGGCTCCGCGGGAATTTCACGCCGCCGAGCCCGCACCCGTCATCATAACGCCGAGGGCGATCAGCGAAATTCTCGAACCGCAGGCGAACTCGTCTCCGCGCACCGCGATCGAGCCTGATTTGCCGCCGGATCACCCGCTGGAGCCGGGCACACGGCCGCTCGGCCGCGCGGCGTCGCCGTCAGAACGAATAGCCGCGTCGGAAAGCGCGATCAGCGAGATTTCCCCGACCCCCCGCGAACAGGCCAGCACATCGAGCTTCATCGCCGCGGCGCGCCGCGCCGCGCAGGCCGCCGCCGCCCAGCCCGCCAAGGACAACAAGGCGAAGCGCGCCGCACCGATCAAGAATCCCGGCGACGCGGCCAAGGGCTCATCGACCATTACCTCGAAGATCCGTTCGCTGCTGGTCGGCGCCAGCGTGGTCGTGATCGTGCTCGGCACCTTCAAGATGGCGATGACGCTGCTGGACAGCGGCACGTCGCCGTCGATGCCGGCGACCGAAACCTCCGGCGAGCCGACACCTTCGGCGCTGCCTGAAGACAACGCCGGGCCCGCATTCCCCCCGATGCCTTCACTGACATCGCCAACGCCGATCGGCCGGCAATCGATGAATGCGCCCGGCGCCTCCGACAATTCCGCGTCGGCGGCAATCCCGCAACCGGTTGCGGCGCCGACAGCGGCTGTTTTGGCCACAGCCGACGTTACCGGCACGATCCCGGAAGCCAACACCGCGATTGCGGCGCTGCCGGCCAACCGCAAGCTCACACTGGTGCAGGTTCCGCCGACCGAAAACCTGCCGGACGGCATCGGTGGACCGGCGCTGCGCAGCGCGGCGTTGAAGGGCGATCCTTCGGCGGCTTACGAAATTGGCGTCCGCTACGCCGAAGGCAAAGGTGTGCCGGCGAGCTACGACGATGCTGCGAAATGGTACGACCGCGCCGCGCAGGCCGGCGTGGTGCCGGCGGTCTTCCGGCTCGGGACCCTCTATGAAAAGGGTCTCAGCGTGAAGAAGGATATCGACATCGCGCGCCGCTATTATCTGCAAGCGGCCGAGCGCGGCAACGCCAAGGCAATGCACAATCTCGCCGTGCTCGACGCCGATGGCGGCGGCAAGGGCGCTAACTACAAGAGCGCGTCGCAATGGTTCCGCAAGGCCGCGGACCGCGGCGTCGCCGACAGCCAGTTCAATCTCGGCATCCTGTATGCGCGCGGCATCGGCGTCGAACAGAATCTCGCCGAATCCTTCAAGTGGTTCAGTCTCGCTGCGGCGCAGGGCGACGCCGACTCGATGCGCAAGCGCGACGACATCGCCAAGCGGCTCGACCCGCAGTCGCTGTCGGCGGCGAAACTTGCGATCCAGACCTTCACGCCCGAGAGCCAGCCCGACGACGCCGTCAACGTGGCAAGCCCGCCCGGCGGCTGGGACGTCGCACCGACACAGGCCGGCGCGGCAAAGCCCGCCGCCGCGAAGCCGGCCATGACCAAGCGCGCCTCGCGTTAATCTGAATTATTCACCACTTCGAAAGTTGCGTGAGCGGCCGCGGCAAAAAACCCGGCACCGGCGGATTCTTTAATCCCTCAAGCCGGCGATTTCGGTTATGCAGAGGCGCGGCGATCCGTGCCGCACTCAGAACCATGCCGTGAACGGTTTCGGCCAGCTTCAGGGCTAAAATCCGAAGCGAACGCGCGTGCAGCTTTATCTTCCAATCGCCGACATTCCGGTCAATGTATTCCTCATCCTGGCGATGGGCGCCGCGGTTGGCTTCGTGTCGGGGATGTTCGGGATCGGCGGCGGATTCCTGATGACGCCGCTGCTGATCTTCATCGGCATCGCGCCCGCCGTCGCGGTTGCCTCGGTCGCCAGCCATATCGCCGCCTCGTCGTTTTCCGGCGCGTTGTCCTATTGGCGCAAGCGCGCCATTGATCCGGCACTGGCGGTGGTGCTGCTGAGCGGCGGCATTGTCGGCACGGCACTTGGAGTATGGACCTTCACGTTGCTGCGCTCGCTTGGCCAGCTCGACCTCATGATCGCGCTTTCTTACGTGGTGCTGCTCTCGACCGTCGGCGGATTGATGTTCTGGGAGGGCTTGCGCGCGATTCTGCGGACGCGGCGCGGTGTCGTGGTGCCGATGCGGCGATCCGGCAGCCATGGCTGGATCCACGGACTGCCGCTGAAAATGCGTTTCAAGCGCTCGAAAATCTACCTGTCGGTGATTCCGGTGATCGTGGTCGGCCTGGTGATCGGCTTCATCGGCGCGGTGATGGGAATCGGCGGCGGCTTCATCCTGATCCCGATCATGATCTATCTGTTGCGGGTGCCGACTTCGACCGTAATCGGTACTTCCATGGTGCTGACCCTGGTCACCATGGTCATCGCCACCATGCTTCATGCGCTCACCAATCATCTGGTCGACGCCGTGCTGGCGTTGATCCTGATGGTCGGCGGCGTCACCGGCGCGCAATTCGGCGCGCGCGCGGGGCAAAAAATTCGAGGCGAGCATCTGCGATTGCTGCTGGGGCTGCTGATTCTGGCGGTCGGCATCCGTTTCGCGATCGAACTCGTGCTTCAGCCAAGCGATCTCTTCACTATCCGCGAGACCGGAGGCGCCGGATGACGTTGCCCGCGCGCCCCGCGATAATCGGCTTCGCGCTCGCGCTCGGTGCGGGCCCGGTTGCGAGCGGCGCGCATGCCGAGCGGCTGATCGTCTCGGTGTCGAACCACCGCGTCACCGTGACGCCGAACTATTCCGGCGAGGAACTGGTGCTGTTCGGCTCGGTCGAAAAGGACGCCGCGACGCCCAGCCGTGGCGGTTACGATCTCGTCGTCACTGTCAGCGGACCGCGCGCCGACATGGTGACGCGGCGCAAGGAACGAAAATTCGGCATCTGGGTGAACAACGACTACCGTCAGTTTCTGAAGGTGCCGACCTATCTTGCGATTTTTTCCAACCGCCCGTTCGACGCCATTGCGCCGCCCGAGGTGCAGCGCCGCCAGCAACTCGGCCTCAACAAAGTGCTGCTGACCCAGCGCGTCGGACCAGACTATGCCGACGTGGTGCCGAACGACGCCTTCCGCAGCGCTTTCGTGCGGCTGCGCTCCGAACACGGGCTCTATCGCGAGGCGACCTCGGCGGTGACATTCCTGACGCCGACGCTGTTTCGCACCGGCATTCCGCTGCCGGGGGAAGTGCCTATCGGGACCTACGATGTCGACATCAAGCTGTTTGCCGACGGCGCACTGGTGACGCGGACCGACAGCGCGTTCGAAATCGTCAAGGTCGGCTTCGAACAATTCGTCGCCACCACCGCGCGCCAGAACGGTTTTACCTACGGCCTGGTGACCGCCTTCATGGCGCTGATGACGGGGTGGATGGCGTCAATCGTGTTCCGCAAGGATTGAACCATGTCGCATCTCAGCCGCCGCGGCTGAGACCCGGACGCGGTTCAAAGGGTGAATGTCGCCGTTTTCAATAACAGCGCGATGCCGAGATCGCATGCATGCGGTTGTCGCCGAGCACATGCGCCATGAAACCCAGGGTCTGGAATATCCTGGCGAACGCCGCGTCGCGAATGCTCAGGCCCCCTGTATAGGAACCGAACGCCGGCATCACCGCGCGCTCTCCATCGCTTGCAAAACATCGCCGTTGCACCGAGCGCCCGCGGGTGGTCACGCGCGCCTTCGGATGCAGATGTCCGGCGATCTCGCCGGTGGCGCCGGTCGGCTCGTGCCGAAACACAATTTTGCCGATTGCGACTTCAGTTGCGACCACGCCGCCGACATCCGACGTCAGCTCCGGATCGTGGTTGCCGGAAATCCAGATCCAGTCGCGCCGCGTTTGCAGGGCCGTGATCGCCTCCCGGTCCGGCGCCGCCAACCGCAGATGGGCCTTGCGGTCGTGAAAACTGTCGCCGAGCGCGATCACGGTGCGCGGATCGTGTCGCGCGACCACCGCACTGAGGCGCGAGAGCGTCGCCACCGTGTCATAGGGCGGCAGCAACACGCCGCGCGCGGCGAAACTCGAGCCTTTTTCGAGATGCAGATCGGAGACCACGAGCAGCCGCTCCGCCTCCCAGAAGAACGCGCCGGAAAGATCGGCAACCAGTGTCACACCGGCGACGACGACGGTTCCATGCCCTGCGGAGGCATCGTTTTCTGCTGATTGCGCGGATACCGCCACGTTCTATTCCATCGCCTCTTTGATCAGTTCGTCGGCGGCTTCCGCCAGCAACTCGTCGGAGGCTTCGCCATAAACCGACTCGCGACCGATTTCCAGCATCACCGGCACCGCGAGCGGCGAAACCCGATCGAGTTCCTTGTGGACGATCCGGCCCTTGATTCGCGACAGCATATCACTGAGCCGGCGGATATCGAGCAGGCCGGTGGCGGCGTCGGCGCGGGCTGCGCGCAACAGCACATGATCCGGCTGATGCTTGCGCAGCACGTCGTAGATCAGGTCGGTGGAGAACAGCACCTGGCGCTTGCTCTTCTCCTCGCCGGTGAACCGCCGCGCGATCAGGCCGGCAATCACCGCGCATGTTCGGAAGGTGCGCTTCATCAGCGCGGATTCCGCAAGCCACGCTTCGAGATCGTCGCCGAGCATGTCCGGATCGAACAGCGCGTCGAGGTCGAGCCTGCCCTGCCGGATCATGAACGACAGGTCGCCCAGCGACCACACCGCCAGTGCATATTCGTTGGCGACGAAACCGAGCGGGCGCGTCCGCGCGCGCTCCAGCCGCCGCGTCAGCAGCATGCCGAGGGTCTGGTGGGCAAGGCGACCCTCGAACGGATAGCAGACGAGGTAGTGCTTGTTGGCGCGCGGAAAAGTTTCCACCACCAATTCGCGCACGCCGGGCACCTGCGACAGGTCGGCCTGCAGCGACAGCCAGTCGCGCACCTGGTCCGGCAGGCCGCTCCATGCGCGGTCGTCGGCGAGCAGCTTTCGCACGCGTTCGGCGAGATAGGTGGACAGCGGAAACTTGCCGCCCATGTAGGACGGCACCTTGGCGTCGGCATCGTTGGCGCGGGAAACATAGACCTGATCTTCCGCCAGAGATTCGTACCGCACCACCTCGCCGCCGAACACAAAGGTGTCACCGATCACCAGCCCCTCGATGAAGGCCTCTTCGATCTCGCCGAGCATCCGGCCGCCGCGCCCGAGCGCGCCGGTCGAGCCCGAACCGCTGCCGCGCGAGCGCACCAGCCGCACCTTCAGCATGGTGTCCTCGACGATGGTCCCGACATTGAGCCGGTAACTCTGCCTGACGCGCGGATTGGTGACGCGCCAGCGGCCGCTGTTGTCCTGCTTGATGCGCGCAAAACGCTCGTAGGTTTTCAGCGCATAACCGCCGGTGGCGACGAAATCGACCACGTCGTCGAAATCGTTGCGGGTCAGGCTCGAATAGGGCGCCGCGGTCAGCACTTCCTCATAAAGTTCATCGGACAGAAACGGTTCACCGCAGGCGCAGCCGAGCACATGCTGCGCCAGCACGTCGAGCGCGCCGATGCGCAGCGGCGGGGTATCCTGCGCATTTTCGGCGACCGCATCGATAGCGACGCGGCATTCCAGCACCTCGAAGCGGTTGGCCGGGACCAATACCGCTCGCGAGGCTTCGTCGATGCGGTGGTTGGCGCGGCCGATCCGCTGCATCAGCCGCGAGGCGCCCTTCGGCGCGCCGATATTGATCACTAGATCAACGTCGCCCCAGTCGACGCCGAGATCGAGCGAAGAGGTGCAGACCACCCCGCGCAGCCGGCCCGCCGCCATGGCGTCCTCGACTTTGCGGCGCTGGGCCACGTCGAGTGAGCCGTGATGCAGCGCGATCGCAAGGCCGTCATCGTTCATGCGCCACAGATCCTGGAACAGCATCTCGGCTTGGCTGCGGGTGTTGACGAACACCAGCGTAGTCCTGTTGCGCCCGATCAGGTCGTAGATTTCCGCGAGCGCATGGCGCGCGGTATGGCCGGCCCACGGCAGCCGCTCCCGGGTATCGAGCATCTCGACAATCGGCGCAGCAGCGCCACCGGCCACCACGACGTCGGCGGCTTCATTGTTGCGGTCGCGCTGCGGCACCAGAAATCGCGCCAGCGATTCCGGCTCCGCCACGGTGGCCGAGAGCCCGATCGACCGCATCTGCGGCGCCAGCCGCCAAAGCCGCGCCAGTCCCAGCGACAGCAGGTCGCCGCGCTTCGACGTCACCAGCGCGTGCAGCTCGTCAAGCACGATGCGCTTCAACGATGAAAACAAAAACGGCGCATCGTCGGACGACAGCAGCAGCGCCAGTTGTTCCGGGGTGGTCAGCAGAACATCCGGCGGATAGCGCCGCTGCCGTTGGCGCCGCGACACCGGGGTATCGCCGGTGCGGGTCTCGACCTTGATCGGCAGGGCCATTTCGGCGATCGGCGTTTCCAGGTTGCGGGCAATATCGACCGCCAGCGCCTTCAACGGCGAAATGTAGAGCGTATGCAGGCCGCGGGAGATTACTCCGTCCCCCCCTGAGGGGGAGGGTTGGGGAGGGGGGTAAGCCACGAGGCTCGGAGCTTGCGGCTTACCCCCCTCCCGCCGCCCTTCGGGCGTCGACCTCCCCCTCAGGGGGGGAGGGAGCAAGGAAGATCGCTGAGGGGCACTCAACTCCACCAGCGTCGGCAGGAATCCGGCCAGCGTCTTGCCGGCGCCGGTCGGTGCGATCAGCAGCGTCGAACGCTGATTGCAACTCTTGGCCAGCAATTCGAGTTGATGTACGCGTGGCGACCATCCGCGGCCCGCAAACCAGCGCAGGAAGCTTTCCGGCAGCAGCGCGGGCTGCGAATCTGGAGCGGCGGACGACACGGCTGGAGAGGTAGGCCTTCATGGTTGTCGGGTCGAGCCCGTTTGGGCAGCCTTGGCGCGTGCCCCAATACCGGCAGGGCCGCAATTTCAGGTGCTCCTGCGGGCTTGCCGTATCATTCCCAGCAAGTGTGTCTGCCCCGCCACAGACAGGTCCCACCCTTATAGATACACTCTAGGTTCATTTTTGGAACTTGGGGACGACTATGAAAAAGATTTTGGCCGGAGTTGCACTCCTCGGAACCGCGGTAAGCGCCCAGGCGGCAGACATGGCGGTCAAGGCGCCCTATCTCAAGGCACCGGTCGCCATGGTCTACGACTGGACCGGCTTCTACGTCGGCGTTAACGCCGGCGTTGGCCTGGGGCGGGATTATACCCGGCTTGCCATTCCTGTCGCTCCTTCCTTCGAAGCGTCCTACCTGTCGCCGCAGGGCGGCCTCGGCGGCGCCCAGATCGGTTACAATTACCAGACCGCTAGCTCGTTTTTGGGCGATCCGCTGGTGTTCGGCATCGAAGCCGATATCCAAGGCGCGAACATGCGGGACAACTTCACTTGCTTGCTGACCTGCACGCTCACCGGCGCAGGTGCCGTCGCCGCGCAGTTCAACCAGCGACTTGACTGGTTCGGCACGGTCCGCGGACGTGTCGGCATCGCGACCGGTCCGGTCCTTAGCTACGTGACCGCCGGTTACGCCTACGGCAACGTCAAGACAACGATGACGGAGACGGTTGGTCCAGCGGTTGGCGTATTCGAAACGAGCCAGAACAAGGGCGGTTACGTGATCGGCAGCGGCGTCGAAGCGTCGCTCGGCGGCAACTGGACCGGGAAGATCGAATATCTCTACCTCAATCTGGGTGACCGGCTGAATCTCTTCACCCTCAACGGCGCCCCTCACGCGCTCAGCACCGACATTCGGGAAAATATCTTCCGGGTCGGCCTGAACTATCGCATCAACGGCCGCGGCAATTACGTGACGCCGCCTCCGGCAAACTGGACCGGGTTTTATCTCGGCGGCAATTTCGGCGCCGGGACCGCACGCGACCATACGGCATTGAACGTCGGCGGTGTCGCCGGCTTCACCGAACTCTTCAACCTTTCGCCTGATGGTTTCAATGGTGGCATCCAGGCCGGCTACAACTGGCAGGCCTCGAACTGGGTGTTTGGCCTTGAAGCCGATATTCAGGGTTCCGGCCAGCGGGACAACCGCGCCTGCGTACTGAGCTGCAATCCGCCGGGAGTATTCGCGGCTTACGACGCCACGCTGCCCTGGTTCGGCACGGCGCGGGGCCGCGTCGGCTACTCGGTTGGATCCACGTTGTTCTACGCCACGGGCGGTTATGCCTACGGCAGCGTCAAGACCAAGATCGCCGCCAATATCGGCACCGGTCCGGTCAACGCGGAAATCTCCAACGTCAAAGGCGGCTATACGGTCGGCGGCGGCATCGAAACCCCGTTCACCTTCCTCGGCCTGTTCGGACCCAACTGGACGTCGAAATCCGAATATCTCTATGTCGATCTCGGCACGTCGACGGGGGCTTTTGCGGCACCGGGTATTGTCGGCGGTCCGGCAGGCGTCACGCTGACCAACAGCACCCAGGTCCACGAGCATATCTTCCGCACCGGCCTGAACTACCACTTCAACTCCCCGGTGGTCGCGAAGTACTGATCGCAGCAACCAACAGAATGCAAAACCCCGGCCTCGCGGCCGGGGTTTTTGTTTGTGTCTGTCCGTCATTGCGACAAACGCTAAGCATGATGATATCAAGTCGAATCGCCACGCCGCTCTGTCCACCTCTCCCCTTGAGGGAGAGGTGGACGCGTATCGTCAGGTGCGCGGCGGGTGAGGGGTTCAGTTTATCGGGTGAGATTAACCCCTCACCCGTCTCGACGCCGCTTCGCGCCGTCGCGCCACCCTCTCCCTCAAGGGGAGCGGGAAGAAGGCGCCGCTTCAACTTGAATTCATCGAACGCTACTCCGAAACCGGCCTGTCTGAAATATCCCAGTCCTTGCCGTTGAACTGCGAGATGTAGAGCGTCTTCATCGGCGTGTAGTCGTCGGGCGTATAGCTGAAGGTGACGCCGTCGAGAAAGTACGGCGAATGAAAGCCGGCGAGCGTGGTCGCCTGTTTCAGGACGTTGGCGCGGGTGAGTTCGTCACCGCAGCGGCGCAAGATTTCCGCCATCGTCGCCACCTGACCATAGCCCGCGAACGCGATCGTATTGTCCGGATCGACCGTGGGCAGATACTTCTTGCGCAGTTCCTCGAACGCCATGACATCCGGATCCTTTTCCCAGCGCGGCACGCCGACTTCCTTGGCATAGCGGATGGCAACGATTCCGGCTGCATTCTCGAAGCCGGCGGCGCTGAGGATGGAACGGCCGGTGGAGCCTGCGGAAAGCAGTTGCAGAGGTTTCCAGCCCAACTCCGCCACCTTGCGGATCGACTGCGAGGTCGCCTTGCCGGTGCTGATATTGTAGAAAACATCGGCACCGGATTTGGCCAGGTTGATGAGCTGTGAGTCGATGGTCGGATCGGTAAGGTCGTAGGTCGCCTCCGCAATGACCTTCGCGGTACCGCCGGCATCCGTCAGCACCTGCTTGAAGGGGCCGAGAAAGTCGCGCCCGAAATCGTCGTTCTGGTAGAGGATCGCGACCTTCGCATTCGGCTTTACGCTCACGACATATTTGGCGAGGACCCGTGCCTCGGTCGGATAGAGCGGCAGACCTGCCATTGTCCATTTGTTGTTTTTCGGATCGTTCCATTTCGACGCGCCGGTATTGAGCAGAAGCTGCGGCACGCCCTTGGAATTGAGATACTTGTGAACCGCGGTTTGCGGCGCCGTACCCAGCGAACCGAACAGGGCCAGCACTTCCTCCTGCTCGACCAGCCGGCGGGTGGCTTCGACAGCCTTCGGCGCGCTGTAGGAATCGTCCATGGTGAAGAACGTAATTTTGCGGCCGTTGATGCCACCCTTATCATTCAGCATCTTGAAATACGCCTCGCCGACGCGGCCGATCACGCCATAGAGCGAGCCCGGCCCGCTGTGCGGAACGGTTTGTCCGAGTTTGATCTCGGTATCGCTGGCGCCGGGATCGTATTTTTTATCGGCCGCGGAGGCGGCTGTCACAGCGGACAGAAACGCAACGATCACGGCAGCCCACGTCGGGCGCGTCGAAAGAAAGGTTTTCATTGTCCTTGTTTCTCCCGGGAAGGCATCGATCTGCCATTCGATCACTTTCCGGCAATGGCTGATACCCGTCTGCGACGATGTAGCCCTGAAAAGAATGGAGTTCGTCGAGCGGCCGCCGTGGAAATCCAGGTCAGATTTTCATTGCGACCACTACGAGCCCGGGGACCGGCGCAGCATTCTCATTGCGCGCCGACAGATACTCCAGCGTCGAAAGCGTCAGGCCGGCGGCCGCAACCGCATCGCACACATGGGCCGTGCCGTGCGCGTAGCGCAGGCCTCCGCCGAGGATGACGCCTTCTCCGCCATGGGTTTCGGCGGTGAACGCCAGCAGGCCACCGGCTGCCAGCACGCGTGCGGCTTGCCGCAACAACGGGGCGAGATCGGACACATAGACCATGGCGTCGGCGGCGAGGATCAGGTCGGCGCCGGCATCGGGCTTGCTGCTCAGTCCCTGCAGCATCTCCGCTACTTCCAATTCCGCGTACAGCCCGGTAGCGCGCGCCCGTTCGATCATGCGCGGCGACAGATCGATGCCGACAAACTCGTCCACCTCTTTGGCGAACGCCCGCGCCGCCAGCCCGGTGCCGCAGCCGAGGTCGATGGCACGCTTGAAGAACGCCGGCTTGCGGACCACGGCGCGCGCGGCGTTGAACAGCAGCGCCGGCCCGCAATAGCCGAGATCGTCCACCAGCGCCGATTCGAATTTCGGCGCGTATTGATCGAACAGCAAGCGTACATAGGCCGGCGGCATTGCAGACAGCTTTTCGGCGCCGAGCAGCATCAGCCGCAAGCTCGCGCCATGCCGGTCGTCCGGGTCCGCAATCCGGGCCTTGTGAAAAGCCGCGGCGGCCTTTTCGCGCTCACCCAATCGTTCGCGAATGTCTCCGAGCGTGAACCAGGCCGAGGCAAAGCCGGGCGCAAGCTCCGTCGCCTGCAACAACAGGTCGGCAGCGGCCACCAGATCGCCTTTCAATTGCAGATCGCGCGCGAAATCGAAGCGTCGGTCCGCCATCAAGTCGCCGGAAGACATGAACAAGCGGACGGGCATGGGCTCTGATTCGTCATTGCCGGGCTCGACCGGCAATTCATCTAAAAAGGAACTTTCCGGAAGATGGATGCGCGGGTCATCCGCCGTCAAGCCGAGACGGGTGCCCACGCATGGCGGGTAAAAATTATCCGGCTGCGCCCTATATAACCGACATGCGCCCGCAAGACATCCTGATGCCCGTTTCCGCCGGCCTGTGCTGCAAGCCCGGCGGTTTTCATATCGATCCGGTGCGGCCGGTGGAGCGCGCCGTCATTACCCACGGCCATTCCGACCACGCCCGGCCTGGTCACGGCGCGGTACTGGCGACGCAGGAAACCCTCGACATGATGCGGCTGCGCTACGGCGACGGCTTTGCGCGCAGCACGCAGGCCGTTCGCTATGGCGAGGTGCTTCGGCTTGGCGACGTTACGATAAAGTTCCACCCCGCGGGCCACGTGCTGGGCTCCGCGCAGGTCGCGGTGTCCTGCAAGGACACCTGCATCGTCGCCTCCGGCGACTACAAGGACGCGCCCGACCCGACCTGTGCGCCATTCGAGGTCGTGCCTTGCGACGTCTTCATTACCGAGGCCACGTTCGGCCTGCCGGTGTTCCGTCATGGCGACGCCGCCGGCGAAGTGAAAAAGCTGCTGGCGTCGGTGGCGCTGTTTCCGGAGCGCGCCCATCTGGTCGGCGCCTATTCGCTCGGCAAGGCACAGCGGGTGATCGCACTGATTCGCGAGGCCGGTTATGACGCGCCGATCTATCTGCATGGCGCGATGGAGAAGATCACGCGCTATTACCAGAGCCGCGGCGTTCCGCTCGGCGATCTGCGGCTGGTCAAGGACGTGAAGAAGGCCGATCTTGCAGGAACCATCACGCTGGCGCCGCCATCGGCCACGTCCGATATCTGGACACGGCGGTTCCCCGATCCTGTGACGGCGTTCGCGTCGGGCTGGATGCGGGTGCGCGCGCGGGCGCGGCAGCGCGGCGTCGAACTGCCGCTGGTGATTTCCGATCACGCCGACTGGGACGGCCTGACCGCGACCATCGACGCCACCGGCGCCGGCGAAGTCTGGGTGACCCATGGCCAGGAAGATGCGCTGGTGCATTGGTGTACAGCCAAGGGGCTGGTCGCGCGACCGCTGGCGCTGGTCGGCTACGGCGACGAGGACGAAGGCGAAACGCTGCCGGCCGACGAAGGCGCCGAGGCATGAACCGCTTCGCCGAACTGCTCGACCGCCTCGCCTATGAGCCTGGCCGCAACAACAAGCTGCGGCTGATCACTTCTTACTTCCGCGAGGTGCCGGATCCCGATCGCGGCTACGCGCTGGCGGCCTTGACCGGCGCGCTGTCGTTCAAGCACGCCAAGCCGGCGCTTATCCGCGACCTCATCATGTCGCGTACCGACCCGGTACTGTTCGCGCTGTCGCATGACTATGTCGGCGATTTTTCGGAGACCGTGGCGCTGATGTGGCCGAAGGCCTCGACGTCAACCGGACACAACAACCCGCCTCCGCCGACCCTGAGCGAGGTCGTCACCACGCTGCGCACGCTCGGCAAGAGCGAAATGCCGGCGCAACTGACACGATGGCTCGACGAACTTGATGAAACCGGCCGCTGGGCGCTGTTGAAGCTTGTCACCGGCGCGATGCGGATCGGCATCTCGGCGCGTCTTGCCAAGACCGCGGCGGCAGCATTGGGCAACAAGGACGCCCACGACGTTGAACTGATGTGGCCGGGACTTGCGCCGCCCTATCTCGAACTGTTCGCGTGGCTGGAAGGCCGTGCCGACAAGCCGGTCAATCTCGATCCGGCGCCGTTCCGCCCGGTAATGTTGGCGCACGCCATCGAAGACAGCGAGTTTGCGAATCTGGAGGCGTCCGAATTCGTTGCCGAATGGAAATGGGACGGTATCCGCATTCAGGCCGTCAGCGGGCGCGACGAGCGCGGCCATGTTGTCGCCCGGCTTTACTCGCGCACCGGCGAAGACATCACCAAAAGCTTTCCCGATCTGGTGCCGTCGTTGCGTCTGCCCGGCGCGATCGACGGCGAGTTGCTGGTACTGCGGGACGGGCGCGTGCAGACCTTCAACGTGCTGCAACAGCGCTTGAACCGAAAGGTCGTCTCACCAAAGCTGATGAAGGATTTTCCGATCCATTTGCGTGCCTACGATATGCTCGGCGATGGTGACAATGACCTTCGCGAACTGCCTTTCGCCGAACGCCGCGCAAAGCTCGAAGCTTTCATTGCGGCGCTGAACGATCCGCGCGTCGATCTGTCGCCGACGATCCCTTTCACCAGTTGGGACGCACTGAGGGCGTCACGCGCCGATCCAGCGAGCGCCGGCGCCGGCGAGGACGCCGAGGCAGTCGAGGGCGTGATGCTGAAGCGGCGCGACGCGCCGTATCTGCCGGGGCGCCCGAAGGGCCAGTGGTGGAAGTGGAAACGCGATCCGCATATCATCGACGCGGTGCTGATGTATGCCCAGCGCGGGCACGGCAAGCGTTCGTCTTTCTATTCCGATTATACGTTCGGGGTCTGGACGTCCGACAACGACGGCGAACGGCTGGTGCCGGTCGGCAAGGCCTATTTCGGCTTCACCGATGAGGAATTGCTGCAGATCGACCGCTTCGTCCGCCGCAATACCACCGAGAAGTTCGGTCCCGTGCGCCATGTCGTGCACGAGCCGGATCAGGGGCTGGTGCTGGAGATCGCGTTCGAGGGCCTGCAGCGCTCGCCGCGCCACAAATCCGGGGTTGCCATGCGCTTTCCCCGTATCAGCCGGCTGCGTTGGGACAAGCCGCCGCGCGAGGCCGACCGGCTGGAAACGCTGGAGCGGATGTTGAAGCCCGACGCCGAAATCGAGGTCTTGGCGGCGGGCGCCATTGACGCCGACTGAGGAGTTCCCCATTTGCGGTACACCGCTACAAAAGCGCCGATCGCGCGGGAGACCACAATGCAGAACGAGACGAGGCAGATGCCGGGCGACACGCCGCGGGAATATCCGCGAGACTTGCCGCGCCGCGACGACAGCCTGTCGCGCTTCCTCGGCGGCTCGCCGCTTGCGGTGGCGACCCGCCTGATCCTGCTGTCGATCCTGGTCGGCGTGGTGCTCGCCGCCGTCGGCTTCGATCCCTGGAATATTGTCAACAGCATCCGCCTGCTGTTTCAGCGTCTCTGGGACCTCGGCTTCGATGCCGTCAACGGGCTGTGGCGCTATTTCCTGCTCGGCGCCGTAATCGTGATCCCGATCTGGCTGATCTCCCGAATGTTCGGCGCGCCGCGCGGGCGCTGAACCGCCGGCAGGCCGCGGTTCGTTGACGTCCGTATCCAGAGTTACGTCGGCGCAGGTTTTCGCCATCGCGGGACCCGCGATGGTCGCCAACCTGACCACGCCGCTGCTCGGCATCATCGCGACGATTGCGATCGGGCGGCTGGACGATGCCACGCTGCTCGGTGGCGTGGCGATGGCGTCGGTGATTTTCGACTGCCTGTTCTGGCTGTTCGCTTTCCTGCGCATGAGCACGGTCGCCTTCGCCGCACAGGCGCTTGGCGCCGGTGAGCGTCAGGAACTGCGCGCGCTGCTGGTGCGCGGCTTCCTCATCGCCGGCCTGATCGGCGCGGTTCTCATTGCCGTGCAAATTCCGTTTGCGAGCGCGCTGTTCGGCGCGATGGGCGGCAGCGACGGCGTCACCCGAGCCGCGAAAACCTATTTCGCAATCCGTATCTGGTCGGCGCCGCTGGTACTGGCCAATTATGTCGTGCTGGGCTGGCTGATCGGGCAGGCGCGTGCCGCGCTGGCGCTCAGCGTGCAGATCGCGATCAACGTCATGAACATGGCGGCGACGGTACTGCTCGTGCTCGTGTTCGACATGGGTATCACCGGCGCGGGAATCGCCGCGGTTATCGCAGAAGCCGCCGGGCTCGCGGTCGGCGTGGTGACCGCACGCTATCTCACGCCGGGAGGCCTTGCCGTTCCGCGCGCGGCGCTGTTCGACCGCGCCAGGCTGACGCGGATGCTGGCGGTCAATCGCGACATCATGATCCGCACCGCGGCCCTGATCGCCGCCTTCCTGTTCTTCACCGCGCAAGGTGCCCGCGCCGGCGACGTGACGCTGGCCGCCAACGCGGTGCTGAACAATTTTCTGCTGATCAGCGCCTTCTTTCTCGACGGCCTTGCCAACGCCGCCGAGCAGCTCTGCGGCCGCGCCTATGGCGCGCGCGACCGCGCGGCTTTCTCCGGCGCGACGAGGCTGGTCGTGCTGTGGGGGTTTGCCTTCGCGCTCGCGGTCACCGCAACCTACGCGCTGTTCGGGCCCGCGCTGATCGACGTCATGACGGCGAGCGCGGACGTCCGCAACGGCGCGCGCGACTATTTGTGGCTGGTGGTATTGGCTCCGGTTCTCGGCGTCTTCGCATTCGCCTACGATGGCGTCTTCATCGGCGCAACTTGGGCACGCGAGATGCGCAATTTGATGGTAATGTCGCTGCTGATTTTCCTCGCCGCATGGCTGGCGCTGCGACCGTTCGGCAACGCCGGACTTTGGGGCGCCCTGCTGGTGCTGTATGTCGCGCGCGGCGGGTTGCAGGCGCTGCGCTATCCGGCCCTGTTGAAGGCGTCGTTCGGATGAATTTGTCATGCGCGGGCTCGACCCGCGTATCCATCACCTTCGCAAGAGTCATTCGAAGCGGATGGATTGCCGGGTCAAGCCCGGCAGTGACGAAAGGAATACGAGGCCTAGACCGGCCAGTCCTCGGCGGTGATCGTTGCGGCATCGGCGCCGACAATCTCGGTCAGCGAATCGCGGCCGGTGCGCAGCAGCGTCGAGGCAAGATCCGATTTGATTCTGTCGACCAGACCGAGGCCCTTGTAGATCAGCGCCGAATAAAGCTGGATCAAGCTGGCGCCGGCGCGGATCTTGGTCAATGCCGCCCCGCCGCTGTCGATCCCGCCGACGCCGATTAACGGAAAAGCGCTTTCCGCGCGGACATAGGTTTCTGCAACCATCCGCGTCGACAGCCGAAACAGCGGCCGGCCGGACAGGCCGCCCTGCTCCCTGGCGCGGCTTTGCTCGCGCAAAACGGAGGACCGCGCGATCGTGGTGTTGCCGACGATCATGCCGTCAACCCGGCGCGACCGCGCGACATGCACCACCTCATCGAGTTGGTTCAGTGTCAGGTCGGGCGCTATCTTGAGCAGCACCGGTGAATCGCCGGCATTCTGCCGCACCCGCTCGCGCGCGTCGATCACCTTCGCCAGCAGGTCGTCGAGGGCGGCCGGCTGCTGCAGATTGCGCAGGCCCGCGGTGTTTGGCGACGACACGTTGACGGTGAAATAGCTCGCCACCGGCGCAAAGGTCTCGATCAGTTTTACGTAGTCGGCGACGCGATCTTGCGAATCCTGGTTGGCCCCGACATTGACGCCGACAATACCGCCGAAATGCGCGCGTCCTGCCAGCCGCCGCAGCGCGGCGTCGGCGCCGTCATTGTTGAAGCCCATGCGGTTGACCACGGCTTCGTCGCGCTCCAGCCGGAACAGCCGCGGCCGCGGATTGCCGTTTTGCGGCTTCGGCGTCACCGATCCGATTTCGACGAAACCAAAACCCAACCGCAGCAGCGCATCCGGAACCTCGGCGCTCTTGTCGAAACCGGCGGCGATACCGACCGGATTGGCGAAATTCAGACCGAAGGCGCGTACCGCAAGCTTGGGATCGTCCGGCCGCGACGAAATCGGCGGCAGCAACCGCAATCCCTGGATCGCGAGGCGATGCGCGTCTTCCGGGTCGAGCCAGCGCAGCAGCGGCAGCGAAAAGGCATCGAAGGCACGAATCACGGCTGCAGCTCCGGAATCTCGTGACTGCCGTCGGAGCGCGAGCGCAAGTCGAGGATGGCGGTGACCGCGCCGAGATCGAGTTCGCCATAAAGATGCGGAAACAGCTCGTCGTTGCGCGATGGCTCCCAGCGCAGCGCGTCACCCAGTGCGTCGGCGTCGACCGCGATCAGAAACAGCCCGGTCTGGCCAAAAAAGTGTTTTCTCGCCGTTTCCGGCACCTGAGAGGCGGTGGAAAAATGGATGAATCCATCGCGCAGGTCGACGGCGCTGCCCCGGAAGACGCCGTGCCGCTCGGCCTCACGCCACGCCGAAGCGGGACAGATCTTGTAAATCGTGCGCACCGCCCGATTCCTGCTTGTCGATCAAGTCTTTCGGGATTACCGGCATTTCCGGGCTCCACCACAAACCGTATCGGCGGGGGGACCCTACTTCAAGAGCAGCCTTATCCACAGGGGTGGATTGCGGAAACCGATAAATTAAGGTAATAATTCCTACATTCTGACAGGGTTTGAGACCATGGCCAAACAGAAAACCGACATGCTGACTCACGACCAGATCTGGCGCGCGATGGACCGCCTCGCCGAGCGCTCGGGATTGTCGCCTTCCGGGCTTGCGAAAAAATCGGGCCTCGACCCCACCACCTTCAACAAATCCAAACGCGTCACCACGGAAGGCCGCGAGCGATGGCCATCGACCGAATCGGTCGCCAAGGCGCTCACGGCCACCAATGTCACCTTCGATACCTTCGTTCAACTGATTGAGAACACTCCGCGTAGCGTGCAATCGGTTCCGCTGCTCGGTTTCGCGCAAGCGGGTTCCGGTGGTTTTTTTACCGATGGCGGCTTTCCGGCCGGCAAGGGATGGGACGAAATCGGGCTGCCGTCGGTCAACGACGAGCACGCTTATGCGCTGGAAATTTCAGGCGACTCGATGAAGCCGGCCTATCGCGACGGCGACATCATCGTGGTGTCGCCGGGCTCGCCGATTTGCCGCGGCGACCGCGTCGTGGTGAAAACCAGCGAGGGCGAGGTGATGGTGAAAGAGCTGAAGCGCCGCACCGCCAAGACCCTCGAACTGCAATCGCTCAATCCGAACCATGTCGACCGCACGCTCGCGGCGGTCGACATAGACTGGATCGCAAGGATCGTGTGGGCAAGCCAATAATTCGCGTTGTTACGGGTTCGATTCGCATCGTAACCGCGTCACGACGCGTCGTCCCCACGCAGCAGGCGGGGACCCCATAACCGCCGTGGTTATGATTGAGCGAGTTAACGCCGCGGTTGCCGGCACCTTCCGCATCACTGTGGACGGAGGGTATGGGTCCTCGCCTGCGCGAGGACGACAGCGAGAATGCGGCGCCGCCTTCGCGAGACGATAATGGAGAATGGCCCGACCTTAAGAAGCGTAGTCGGGCTCCTGGCGGTCGAGCATGCGCTTGAGGGCATCGAAGTGCCGCTGGGCCGGCGTCGGGCCCTTGTAGAGATCGGCGCCGCCGATATCGCGCTTGGTTTTTTCGACCACCGCGTCGGGAAGCTGCTTCAGCGGCTGCCCGGTCCACATCGCGTAGATCTGAACCTGCGCCGCGCGCTCGATGTAATAAAGCCGGTCGTAGGCGTCAGCGACGGTCTCGCCGACCGTGCTGATGCCATGGTTGGCCATGAACAGCACGGTCTTGTCGCCGATGACGCCGGCGAGACGCGCGCCTTCGGCCGGGTCGAGCGCCGGCCCGGTATATTCGTCGTCATACGCAATCTCGCCGGACATTCCAACCTCGGTCTGGCCGATCTCCTTGATCCGCGGATTTTCCAGACGCGTCAGCGCGCTGGCATAGGGCATGTGGGTGTGAAACACCGCCTTGGCCTGCGGCAGCGCCTTATGGATCGGCGCGTGGATGCAGTAGCAGGAGCGCTCCACCTCGCCTTCGCCGCGCTTGACCTTACCATCGTCGATGCCGACCTCCATAAACGAGGAAGCCGTGACCTCGGACCAATGCATGCCGAACGGAATCTGGTAGTAGCGGTCGCTCGAGCCCGGCACCACAAAGGTCAGGTGGTTGAAGATGCCCTCGCTGAACCCCTGATTGAAGGCGAGGCGATGCGCCGCGGCCAGATCGATCCGCGCCTGCCATTCCTCGGCGCTGTAATTCGAAAGCTCCTTCGGCGAAACCCTGAACTGCATGGCATCCCTCCGGGTATCTGTTGTTTCTGTGAGGCAGGGTAGCGCAATTTTCAGCCGTCGTCATGCCGGGCTTGGCCTACCAGCTTCACACATCTCGTCATGCGCGGGCCTGACCCGCGCATCCATCATCTTCGCAAGACTCTTTCGAAGAGGATGGATTGCCGGGTCAAGCCCGGCAATGACGATGACGATTGTGAATACCGCAGGTTCACCTACGCTGACGAGTATATCGTCTACCCCGACCTTGCCAGCGCGCCGTCGATCATCGCCACCGCGTTCGGCAGGCCATACACCGCTACGAACGATCCGAAGCGCGGGCCTTTCTCCTGGCCGAGCAGCACCTGATAGAGCATGTTGAACCAGTCGAGCGAGACGCCGGGCCGGCCGTCCTTGGCTGGCTTCTTATGGTCGAGGAACGGCTCGCGGCGGCCAATCTCGTAAACCGCGTTCTGGATAACCTCGGCCAACGCGTCAGCCGGCAATTGCGATAATGCATCGCGCAAATCCTGCAATGCCCCGCGCTCATTGTCGGCCGGCTCGCGGAATTTCTTGGCCGGCGCGACGAAGTCGCGATAATAGTTGATGGCATAGCCGACCATGGCATCGAGCTTCGGATGGGTCTGCGGCGTCACGCCCGGACGATAGCGTCCGATGAAGCCCCACAAGGTTTCGGCATTCTCCGCGTTTGACGACGACACCAGGGTCAGCAGCAACTGGAACGTGACCGGCATGTCGGCCGCCGGCGGATGCCCGGCATGAATATGCCAGACCGGATTGGCAAGCCGCTGCTTCGCATCCTGGCGCGGAAAACCGTCGAGGAATTGCTGGTAGTCGTCGACGTTGCGCGGGATCACGTCGAAGTGCAGCCGCTTCGCCGCCTTCGGCTCGCGATACATGAACAGCGACAGCGATTCCGGCGACGCGTAACGCAGCCACTCGTCGATGGTGAGGCCGTTGCCCTTAGACTTGGAAATCTTCTGGCCCTGCTCGTCGAGGAACAGCTCGTAATTGAAACCTTCCGGCGGCGTGCCGCCAATCGCGCGCGCGATCTGACCCGACAGCTTCACCGAGTTCGATCAGGTCCTTGCCGGCCATCTCGTAGTCGACGCCCAGCGCGACCCAGCGCATCGCCCAATCCGGCTTCCATTGCAGCTTGCAGTGCCCGCCGGTCACCGGAAGCGTGACGCGCTCTTTGGTCTCCGGATCGTCGTAAGAGATCGTGCCGGCTTTGGCGTCGTGCTCCAGGATCGGCACGTACAGCACCACGCCGGTGCGCGGGCAGATCGGGAGGAACGGCGAATAGGTGGATGCGCGTTCCTCGCGCAGGCTGGGCAGCATGACGGCCATCACCTGTTCGATGCGTTGCAGCACCAGCAGCAGGGTGGCGTCGAATTTTCCCGAGGTGTAGTAGTCGGTCGAACTTGCAAATTCGTAATCGAATCCGAACGTATCGAGAAACGCGCGCAGCCGCGCGTTGTTATGCGCGCCGAAGCTCGGATGGGTGCCGAACGGATCCGGCACCCGCGTCAGCGGCTTGCCGAGATTTTGCTCCAGCAATTCCTTGTTGGGCACGTTGTCAGGCACCTTGCGCAATCCGTCCATGTCGTCGGAAAATGCAATCAGCCGGGTTTTCACCTTGTCCTCGGTGAGCGCGCGAAACGCATGCCGCACCATGGTGGTGCGCGCGACCTCGCCGAAGGTGCCGATATGCGGCAACCCCGACGGTCCATAGCCGGTTTCGAACAGCACCTCGTCCTTCGGCTTTTTCTTCAGCCGCGCGACGATCGCCTTGGCCTGTTCGAACGGCCAGGCATTGGATTGTTCGGCAAGTGCACGCAGGTCGTCCGGGCTGGCGGTGAGTTCAGTCATCGACATTCAGATTTTCTCCGGCCGCGAAACTAGCGGTTCGAATATAGCCGTCATTGCGAGCGGAGCGAAGCAATCCAGCGGCAACAAAGCAAGACTGGATTGCTTCGTCGCTTCGCTCCTCGCAATGACGAAAAGCGTCGCATCCTAATCGCATTCCTAGAACGGACTGACGGAGAAATAGCGCAGCCACAGATCGGTATAGCGGCCTTTTTCCCAGAGCCGGAACAGCGCCCAGTTCAGCGACTGGCGCAACAGGTCGTTGCCTTTGCGCACCGCGATGCCGATGCCTTCGCCGAAATAGCGGCTTTCGACGAACGGACCGCCGCTGAAGGCGCAACACTCGGCCGAATCGGTGCCGTTGATCCAGAACGCCAGCGAGATCGCGTCGCCGAAAATGAAATCGACCTCGCCGCGCCGCAACGCTTGCCGGAGCGCGTCGTCGGTCGGATAGGAGTGCAGCTCCGCGTCGGTGAACATCGCCTTGAGATAGGCCTCATGCGAGGAGCCGGCGACCGCGCCGACTTTCTTGCCCTCGAGATATTCCGGCCGCACTTCCGGCATCACCGCATCGCGCCGCGACACAAACCGCGCCGGCGCCCGATAATATGGATCGCTGAAGTCGACGCGCCTGCGAAGCTCCGGCGTCACCGCCAGCGAGGCGATGATGGCGTCGCCACGGTTGCTGGATATCGCATCGAGCAACGTCTCAAAGCGCCGCATCTGGATGGTGCAGGTGACCTTGATCTCTTCGCAGATCAGGCGCGCCAGATCGACATTGAAGCCGGCGGGGTTGCCGTCAGGCCCGGTAAAGTTGAACGGCGGATAATCGGTCTCGGTCAGAAACCGGATCACGGTGAGGCGCGACAGATCGGGCCGGTCCGGCCGCCGCCGCGGATCCCAGAATCCGGGCACGGCCTGTGGAGCCGCTTCCGAAGCCGCCTTGGATACACTCTGCGCATGTGCCGCGACATTCGGCATTACCACTGCCAGCAATGAAGCTGCCCAGGCTGCGCGTAAAAAGTGTAGAAATTTCAAGTTGTTAGACGACACGATCTGTGCTGTGTTCGCATTGCGCGGCTTCCGGAAAGCACGGTCTTATAGACCATCCGGCGGCAGACGCGAGTGTCGTTTGCGTCAAGTGAGGGGATCTTGCATGGCCCTGCGGGACCATGTCCGGAACAGCAGGACCAGCGCTGCGCGGTCCGAAGATGCGGTCCGGGCTGCGTGGCCCGGTCGCCCCGCGTTCCTGCGCAACAGTTTTGGCTGGCCACGCTCCGGCAATGACAATCGGCGCGGCGTTGCCGACGACGGGCCGGCCGACGAATTGAATTGCCTGCGGCGGGTGCTGCCGCCGCAGTTGCTGAGGGATGCCGAGGCGCGCGCCAGAGAGCTCGGCACAGGCGCCGACCAGATTCTGATTCAGCGGGGTGTGATCGACGAGCAGGCATATTTGCGGCGGTTGGCGTTTCATACCGGCGTCGCCATCGAAACCTTCGCAGGAATCGATCGCAGCGATTCGCCGCTACGCGACGATCAGATCGCGCTGGCCGCGCAGCACGGCCTGCTGCCGCTGCGGCAGGACGGGCGGTTGATCTGGACGCTGTCGCCGCGGGGACTTGCGGCACGCACGCTCTGCCGGCTTGCCGACCAACATCCTCATGTTGCCGAACGGCTGCGGCTCGCGTCGACGCCGGATTTGCACCAGTTTCTAGCACACCGGACCGATGGCATTCTGGGCCGTGCTGCCGCCCACGGCCTGCACAGGCGCTTCCCACGGATGTCGGCGGCACCTGTCGCGCCCCGGGGACCGCGATGGCGCCGGCATCTGCAGCGTTTCAAGGGACCGTGCTGGTTCGCGGCGCTGATGCTGGCGCCGCCGCTCGTGGCATTGGACGCGTGGAGCTTCCTGCTGGCGCTGTGGTTTCTGGCATTCATCGTGCTGCGCTTGTGGGGATGCTTCACGCCCCGGCCGCCGACCATACCCGCGTGGCGGTTGCCGGATCGTGACTTGCCGGCCTACACGGTGATCGCGGCGCTGTATCGCGAGGCGAAATCGGTCGCGCCCTTGATGCAGGCGATCGATGCGCTCGACTATCCACGGGAGAAGCTCGACGTCATCCTGGCGATCGAGCCCGACGATCTCGCAACCCGCGCCGCGATCGCGCGGCTTGGACCGATGCCGCATGTGCAGGTACTGATCGCGCCTGCCATCGGCCCGCAGACCAAGCCGAAAGCGCTGAACTACGCGCTGCGATTTGCGCGCGGCAGCTTCATCGCGGTATTCGACGCAGAAGATCGTCCCGATCCAGGCCAGCTTCGCGCCGCGCTCGATGCCTTTCGCCATCATGGCCCACATACCGCCTGCGCGCAGGCCAGCCTCTGCATCGACAACTTCAAGGAAAGCTGGCTCACGCAGATGTTTTTTACCGAATATGCGGGACAGTTCGATGTTTTCCTTCCCGGCCTCGCCGCGATGCGCATGCCATTGCCGCTGGGAGGATCGTCAAATCATTTCCGCGCGTCGGTGCTGCGCGAGGTCGGCGGCTGGGATGCGTGGAATGTGACCGAGGACGCCGACCTCGGCTTTCGCCTGGCGCGCTTAGGATATCGGTCGGTCACCTTCGATTCGACGACCCATGAGGAAGCCCCGATACGATTCAAGGCCTGGCTCGGGCAACGCTCGCGCTGGATGAAGGGCTGGATGCAGACCTGGATCGTGCATATGCGCGAGCCCCGGCGGCTGTGGCGCGAGGCCGGCCCGCGCGGATTCCTGACACTCAACATCATTGTCGGCGGCAATGTACTGACCGCGCTCGCCTACCCGATTCTTGCCGGCGAATTTGCGATATATTTCTTCACCCTGGGAGCTGCGCCCGGCGGGTTTTTCACAGGCGCGCTGGCGCCATTGCACCTCGCGGCGATCGCGGGCGGCGTCGGATCGACGGTGGTGACCGGCCTGATGGGGCTGGCCCGCCGCGGTCGTCTCCGCAGCGGCTGGGTTCTGGCGGCGACGCCGTTTTACTGGAGCTTGCTGTCGATCGCCGCCTGGCGCGCGCTGTGGCAGCTCTGGACCGACCCCTATCGCTGGGAGAAGACCGAGCACGGCCTCGCGAAAAGCCGGCCATCAGCCGCAGCGCCGCGCGCGCAGGCAACCCGGCAGACAAAACGCCGCGCGAATTTCACAGATAGCGCTTGAGGTCCGCCGCCGCCGCCTCCGGCGTCCGCTTCAGATTGAACGGTGCGACGAATTTTCCATCGCGATCCATCAGATAGACCAGCGCGGTATGGTCCATGGTGTAGTCGCCGTCCTTCAACGGAACCTTTTTGGCATAGACCCGAAAGCCGGAGATCACTTTGGCTACCGCATCCGCGTTGCCGGTCAGGCCCTTCAGGTGCGGATCGAAACTGGAGAGATAGTCCTTCATCGCCGCGGCGGTATCGCGCTCCGGGTCGACCGAGATGAAATAGGCGTTGACCCGGTCGGCATCCTTCCCCATCGCGCGCAGCACCTCGGAAATTTCGAACAGCGACGTCGGGCACACATCCGGGCAATGCGTGAAACCGAAGAAGATCAGCGACGGCCTTCCTTGCAGATTTCTTTCCGTGACAGCCTGCCCGGCCTGGTCGGCGAGCTGGAACGGTCCGCCGATCGCCGCCGGCGCCGTCACGCCGCGCAATCCGCCAAGCAGCCACAACAATACCACCAGGCCCACGACCAGGCTGGAGGCGAACGCTGCGACGACGACCAGTGGCCGGGTGGTCCGATCCATTACGAATTCCTTGGAACATCAGAAGCAGGCGGCGATGCCCGATGCAATCGTCTCGAAGAAGACGGCGGTGCCATAATGGATCCACAACAGCGAGGCAGCGAGCAGGATGATCGCGGCGAGAACGATGGCGCCGACGATAATTCCCCACGCTACGCCGCCGATCGGACGTGGCGCCGGCACCGCACTCGGCTGGATATCCCCTTGGCGCGCCGTGTTCAGCATCGCCTTCAAATAGAGCCCGCCGAGCCATCGGGCAAGCACTGCCGGATTTATTGTTCGTCATTCCGGGGCGTGCACGGCACGACCCGGAATGACGACGCCGCGGCTGCCGGCCAGGATTCGATCACGTCATTGGAAGGAACGGCGCGTCTCAGCGCGAGACCGAGGCTTGGGCATCCAGGTAGCAGGGCTTGTACATGCCCATCAACTGGCGGCCGCGCAGGAAGATCATGCGCGGGGTGAGCCCGCCGCGGCGCGCGATCCAGCGCCTGACTTCCGACGGATACATCGAATAGAGCATCTGGGTGGCTTCGGGGTTGGTTACCGCTTGGCCGTTGCTGCCAAGATCCCAGGCGGCGTGAAACCCGAGATTGGCGTGAGAAGTCACACAGATCTTGTCGTGAGGAACCGCGCCGAGAACGATGGTGCAGGCCGAGGCACAAAGGCCATCGATGATCACCGATTCGCCGGAGGTGCGCAGGCCTTGATATTTGTCGACGTAAGTACCGATCCGGCCGCCGCGATCGTCCGCGATCCGAACCACGGCATGGCTTGCCCCAATGCCCGCCAGCAACAAGACCGCCGCGAGCAACCCCGTAACGAACTTCATGACCAGCCCCAGTCCAAAACCTGTCGATCCCGAATCTGACCGTCTCGAGTGATGCAAGACCTCGCCAGCGTGTTGCGGGATCGGTGTTTTGTCCAGACAGCCGGGGTGGTTCAAATCAAATTCAAATCGAGTGTTGCAGGCGGGATGCACCTGACCGCCACGATCCCGAACCGGAGCAGCCAGGGCGTCCTGGCTGCACCATTGTAGACACCTTCCCGACGGTATTTGCCGTTGACCGCGATTGACGCGGCGGGCTTCAATCCTTCGAAACGAGGGGGTTATCCGATGGCCGATGAGGCGGATGTCATAGTGGTCGGCGGCGGGCTCGCAGGTCTGGTCGCGGCGACAGAAATTGCCGACGCCGGCAAACGTGTCATCGTGGTCGACCAGGAGGGGGAGCAGAGCCTTGGCGGCCAGGCGTTCTGGTCATTCGGCGGGCTGTTCCTGATCGATTCGCCGGAGCAGCGCCGGCTCGGCATCCGCGACAGTCACGACCTCGCGCTGCAGGACTGGATGGGATCGGCAGGTTTCGACCGTGACGACGATCACTGGCCGCGGCGCTGGGCCGAGGCCTATGTGGCGTTCGCCGCGGGCGAGAAGCGCGACTGGCTGCGCGCCATGGGCCACCGCATCTTTCCGGTAGTCGGTTGGGCCGAACGCGGCGGCTACGATGCAATGAGCCACGGCAATTCGGTCCCGCGGTTTCATGTCAGCTGGGGCACCGGCCCCGGCATCGTCGAGCCGTTCGAGCGGCGCGCCCGCGAGGCGCAGGCCAGCGGATTGCTCAGCTTCCGGTTTCGTCATCGGGTCGATGCACTGACGATGACCAATGGCGTCGTCGATGGCGTCAGCGGCGCCATTCTCGAGCCCTCCGGCGTGGCCCGCGGCGAGAGCAGTTCGCGCACCGTCGTCGGTGACTTCAAGTTGAATGCGCAGGCGGTGATCGTCGCCTCCGGCGGCATCGGCGGCAATCACGACCTGGTCCGGCAGAACTGGCCGAAGCGCCTTGGCGATGCGCCGAACAACATGATCTCCGGCGTGCCGGCGCATGTCGACGGCCGCATGATCGGCATCACCGAGGCGGCCGGTGCGCGGCTGATCAACCGCGACCGGATGTGGCACTATGTCGAGGGTATCCGGAACTGGGATCCGATCTGGCCGCGGCACGGCATCCGCATCCTGCCCGGCCCCTCGTCGATGTGGTTCGACGCATCGGGCACGCGGCTTCCCGCGCCGCTGTTTCCCGGCTCCGATACGCTCGGCCAGCTGCACTACATCATGTCGACCGGCTACGATTATTCTTGGTTTGTGCTGACCCAGAGCATCATTAAAAAGGAATTCGCGCTGTCGGGCTCCGAGCAGAATCCGGACCTCACCGGAAAGAGCTGGCTGATGACCGCGCGCCGCGCCACCAACAAGGGCGCGCCGGCGCCGGTGGAAGCCTTCAAGCGCAGGGGCGCCGACTTCATCGTGCGCGATAATCTTGCCGATCTGGTCGCCGCGATGAATACGCTCAGCGGCGACAACCTGCTCAAGCTCGAATACCTGCGGCGCCAGATCGAGGCGCGCGACCGCGAGATCGCCAACCCTTATGTCAAGGATGCGCAGGTGATGAACATCCACAATGCGCGCAGATACATCGGCGACAGGCTGATCCGCACCGCAGCGCCGCATCGCATTCTCGATCCGGCGCATGGTCCGCTGATCGCGGTCAAACTCAACATCCTGACCCGCAAGACGCTGGGCGGTTTCGAGACCGACCTCGACTCGCGGGTGTTCGGCCACAACGGCGAGATCATGCCGGGGCTCTATGCGGCCGGCGAAGCCGCCGGCTTCGGCGGCGGCGGCATGCACGGCTACCGTTCGCTGGAAGGCACGTTCCTCGGCGGTTGCCTGTTCTCGGGAAGGAATGCGGGACGGGCGGCGGCAAAGGCAGCGGGTTAAAGAACGGCGCACCGGAATAGCACAGGCCAACGGCGTAACCGTGCGTTAAGATAGCGCCACACAAAGGGAGAACAATATGTCCATCCAGCGTTTCGATGTCGGCCCGCGCATGAGCCAGGTCGTGGTCCATGGCGACACGATCTATCTCGCCGGCGTTGTGGCCAACACCGCGGCGGGCAAGAGCGTGACGGAGCAGACCAAAGAGGTGCTGTCGATCATCGACAGCCTTCTCGCAAAAGCCGGCAGCGACAAGTCGAAGCTGCTGACGGCGACGATCTATCTTCCCGACATGGCCACCTTCGCCGAGATGAACGCGGTGTGGGACAGCTGGGTTTCGCCCGGCAATACCCCGGCCCGCGCCACTGTCGAAGCCAAGCTTGCGGCGCCCCGCTATGGCGTCGAGATCATGGTGATCGCGGCGCGGTAACAATGCGCACCCACCGATGATCGAAGGCGTATTCGGCGAAGGCCGACCCCGGGGCAGAAGTGTCCCACCATGTTCGTTTGATTGAGCGCGGTGGTCGCCGCGCTCAGCCTGCTGGGCGGAGCCGCCTTTGCGCAAGGCGCGGCAAAGCCCGCGATCCGCAGATCGCCTACACCGCGGTGTGCGACATCAACGCGGCCTAGCAGGCGGCCGCACGAAACGGCGACTTCGACGTGGCGATGGCGCCAAAGAAGATCGCGACCCTCGTTGTGAAGACAGCCCGGAACGGTCGACTATTTCTGCCGCTTCCATCCCAACATGAAGGCGATGCTCGACGTGGCGCCGTAGCCACCGCGAGGTCGCCACCAGTCCGGCGGCAGGCCCTGGCCAGACCGAGCGCGAACCGCGATCAGGCTTCTGCCCGTGGGTCGCGGCGGCGGCAGGTCAAATTCCGAACGCCATGACCCGTTGCCGCACCGGCATCGGACACACGTTGCCCACAGCGATCTTCACGGCCGATGCAGATCAGCAAAGACTATCTTGTTCAATGAGTTATGGCAGGTTTTGCGGCGGGTGACAGAGCCGCCGCCGCGATTTTGGGCGCCGTGCCGGTATCTAAATACGTCGTAGTGGGTTAAAAAGTCGGGTCGCGTATCGCAACCGATTCCCGTTTCGGCCGTACCTCTTAGGCCAAACGCCCGTCACGACGGTATTTGGTCACTGCCCAGGTCGTCCGACTGGATGCCGGCTTCGATCTGGCGGGAAATTTCCAGGCTGGCCACGGAAAGGATGTGAGCGGTCATTTTCTGGTTCAACTGCGTGGCAAGCTGCAACGCATTTTCGACCAGTCGGCTAAGCGTGTTGAGATTGTCCCGTTCTGACATACGACTACCTCTGGAGCACGACATGAAAGACAATCAAAGGGAAGCCAACTCGAACGTTGTGAACTTCGCCACACCACGCCAGCTCGACCGGTTCGCGATGCTTTCGACCGACGAAGGCCTGGAACTGGTACGGGCGTTCACGCGAATAGACGTGGACGGCGACAGAAAAAAAGTTGTCGATCTGGCGAAGCGACTTTCGGCAGGCCACGGGTAGCACTCCTGCGCTGAACAAGGCTCAGGCGCGAAGCCGCAGCGGGCGCGCCGGCTGATCGACGATCGCCAGCCGGCCATCGCCGCGGGTTTCGCGCAGACGCGCGAGCGTCCTTTCGTCGAACGCCGCGGTGACGGCGACGATGGTGTCTTTGCCGTTTTGCTTTGGAATCCCCAACGGCGTGACCATGAAATGAAGCTGTACCAGGCGAAGCAGCCAGATCGGGTTCATTTCGATGATGATGCGCGAAACGCCGTTTGCCAGTCCCCATTCGACAATTGCCGACAGTAGGAAATTTCCGGCCGGACTCAGTATCCGGCCGCGATCGCGATGGTCCCGCGTGACGCAGTAGCGCGTCCATTCCCAGATATGCGCCCCGACCGGAAAATCGCCATCGCACAGATGCGGCAGGACGTCCGACAGCAGATGCGGACGTGTGGACGGCAGCATCCGCTGATAGCCAAGCAGACGGTCGCCTTCGAGATAGAGCATGTGGACGGCGCGTCCATCGTCGAACTGGTCGATCTCGCGCCCATCCGGGCGCCTGAGGTCGGTCCAGCCCATTTCATCGACGAACACCGCGTGGCGCAGGCGATATGCCTGCTCCATCGCGGCCGCGTAGCAATGGATATTCTCCGCCGTCACAATGTGAATCATGTGGTCCTCCCAGCAAACCTCCGAGAAGGAAACTGGCGTCGGACCGCCGGAGCGGATAGTACGGAATCCCGTACCTTGACCTTCAGCGGATAATGCGGTGCCGAAGCGCCTGGGCGACCGCCTGGGTCCGGTTGGTCGCGCGAAATTTAACCCGGATTTGCCGCGCCATCTTGTCGACGAGATGCTCGGACACGTGCAGGATCTTGCTGATTTCCCAATCGCTTTTGCCCTCGGCGATCCATTGCAGCACATCGGCCTCGCGGGGCGTCAATTTGATCGGCGGCGGCGCGGCGGCCAGTGCCAAGGCGCGGCCGAAAGCATACATCGCGATCAATTGCAGCCGCCCGCGAAGATATGGCGGCAATTCGCCCCGGTCGCTGGCGATGGAGAAACCCGCCGACTGGCCGTCGAGGGTCAGCATCGGTACGGTGAATCCGAACCCCAGTTGAAATTCCCTCGCCTCGCCCATGACCCGCTTCGCCGACGGCCGGTCGCGGCAGGCTTCTTCAAGTTCCGACCACAGGAACGGCGCGGTGGAAGACGTAACCCGTTCGATGGTCGGATCGTCAAACAGGTAGCCTTGCGAAAAATAACGCTGGCTCCATTGCTCGGGCCAGCGATGCAGGACGACGTTGGCGACCTGTTGCTGCATCGACATGCCGGGCATAGGAATGATGCCGGCGAATACGCGCGTGAACCCTAATGGCCGGACCGCGGAAAGAACCGTTTCGGAAATTGCATCCGGTGACGCGGCGCCGTCAACCTTCGTGATGAACGACAGCGTCTCATCCAAACTGCGCCGGGACATCATGCAATACCGCAGATCGTATACAGCAAATCGATGCCAATTAAGTCACACCCGCACGGGTTTGCAACCAATGCTTTCGGATGTGGATGAAAGCGCTGCCCTGACCCGGTCTTGTCGAGGTGCGCTGCACGGCGCCAAGTCAAAAAATCGGCCAACGCCGCCGCGCTTCATTCGCCGAGTTCGAAGACTTGAGCGGACGAAGCGCAATACTTCAATTGTGCAATTAACTCAATTGCTTATTGCGATACTAAGATAGCGGCGCCGGGGTTCGGACGTTTCTGCTGGAGGTTTTTTTCAGCTTTACGGTTACGAATATCGGCTCGATCTTCCACGCCGCGCATCGCCTCAATCGAGCACCGGATCGATGGGAGAGGGCGGAGTGCCGCCGGCTTCTATTGCTGCGCCCGCGCGCAAGCACACGTCTTCGCGGAAGCGCCCGGCCACCACTTGCACGCCGACCGGGATCGAACGCACAAGTCCTGTTGCGACCGTCAGACAGGGCAAGCCCAGGACCGCGAGCGCGCGTTGTGTGAGTTGTGCTTCCCAAACACGCCAGAAGCTTGCCTGGCTCTGGAGGTCGAGCCCGTCGGAAAATGGCAGTTCGGTGGAAACCGGCAGCAACAGCACCGGATGCTTTTGCAGGAACAGGTTCCATTCCCGCACCAGCGAGGCACGGCGGACCAACGACCGGCTCAACACATCTGCCGGAAGGGCCTCGGCTCTGGCGCGGAAGGCCGCAACCATCGCCACTGCGCCGGGATCGCCATCGCGCGCAGCCGCGTCCGCAAGTGCCGCAAAGCCGTCACCCAACCACAGGTTCTCCTGCACGTCCGCGGCCTCATGCAGCGAAGGCGTATCCTCGATCTCTTCGATCCGCCAGCCGGCATCGGAGAGTCGTCGTGCCGCATCCTTGAGCGCCGCTTCGACCTCGCCGACGATCGGCATTCCGCCAGGACGAAAGCATATCGCGGCATGATCCGGGACCGCGGGTCCTTCCAGGGGTGCAGGCGTCCACCACGGGTCGCGCGGGTCGGGCGCCGACATGGCGAACAGAGCGGCGCGAAGATCGTCAATCGTGCGTCCAATCGGTCCTGATACGGCCATCAGTTGTGGGCCGATGCCGCGTTCCGGCAAGGATGCGTTATAAGCGGCAACGCGACCCTGACTGGGCCGCAGACCATGGATGCCACAGGCATAGGCGGGATAGCGGATGGAGCCGGCAATGTCGGTCCCGTGAGCAAGGTGCCCGATCCCGCACGCCACCGCCGCCGCGGCGCCGCCCGACGATCCGCCCGGCGTGAGCGACGGATCGCGCGGGTTGCCGGTGCGGCCATGGAGTTGATTGTCGGTGAACCAGCGCAGCGCGAACGCGGCCCCGTTACTGCGACCGAGGACCACGGCGCCGGCACGCAGCAGGTTGTCGACTACGGGGCTGTTTGTTTGCGCTATCAGATCCTTTTGCAGCGTGGTCCCATTACTGGTGGCGAACCCGATCTGGTCGGCATTGATCTTGATCGTCACAGTAACGCCGGCCAGCACTCCAGGATCCTCACCCCGAGCGAGCCTGCGGTCGATGGCGTCGGCTTGTTCGCGCACCAGCTCCGGCCGATGCGCCACGATCGCGTTGAGTCGCGGGTTGACCGCATCGAGCCGCCGCAGCGCCGCGTCCGTTGCCTCGCGGGCGGACACCTTGCGGGTGCGGACGAGCTGAGCAAGCTCGGTGGCGGAAAGCTGCCAGAGTTCGGTCATCGGGTTACCTGACCTTGATCGCACACATCCGACGTCTTGGGCCGGCCTTGATCGGCTGTTTTCAATCGGCCTTGGCCGATGAGGGCAGCGCCGAGCCCACCGTTTTGCTGCCTCTCGCTGTTGTACCGATCGCAATGCCCAGCAGGATCATCGCCGTCGACACAATCAGGCCGACGTCGACCTGTTCTCCCAGAACGAGCGACGAAATCGCGATGCCGACCACCGGGGTGGCAAGAACGCCGAGCGACGTGGTCGTTGCCGGCACATGGCTGTTCACAATGGCCATCGCCCAGTAAGCCAGCGCGGTACCGATGACGCCGCTGAAGCCGAAAGCAAGCGCAAGTTTCGGGTTCCATGGCACCTGCGGCGGTCCTTCGAACACCAGCGCAAGCACCGTCAGGACAACCGTCGCCAGCAGCGTTTGCCACAGCACGAGCTGAAATGGCGTTGAGATCCAGCGATGCACGCGCGTGTAAAGAATGCTGACCGACCAGGCGAGCGCCGACAAAAGCAACAGACCATTGCCGAACAACGCGCCTGTGTCATGCCAGTCGAAGGAGCGCGGGTTGAACATCAGTAGCAAGCCGGCAAGCCCAAGCAGAACGCCGGCAACGCGGCGCGGCGGCATAGGCTCCTTGAGAAGCAGCCAGGCCGCGGGAGCTACCCACAATGGGGTCGTATAGCCAAGCACGATCGATCGGCCAACCGGCACATATTTCAGCCCAGCCGTCATCAGTGCGGCGAAGGCGACCATATGAAATAGCGAGATCACCAGAACGATCGGCATGTCACCCGCTCGCGGCAATGCCAATTTGCCGGTCGCCAGAAGCGCTCCGGTCAGCACCACGACCGCGACGCCGGTCCGGATCGCGACCGCCCATAGCGGCGATACCTGCCCGACGATCACTTTCATGACGACCCAATTGGTGCCCCAGGCGAGGACGACGAAAGCGAACAAGGCGATCGCCGTTTGTGTTGAAATGGCCCGGCCCGTCATGACGTACTCACGATTGCTGATGGGAAATCGCATGCTAGGCGTTACGCGGCGACCTAGCAATCGGTTCTGGTCCCGCAAAGACCGTATCGCGTCCACGGCGTCATCCTTCTCGAAAGCGGGCCTGTTGCAGCCTCTCCCACCGCATCACTGAACGGGCGACCCTTCCGTCCTGCGAACGTGGTTGCGGATTTGTGCTCATGATGAGGTGGCGCCCGTCGAAATCGATATTCCTCACCTGATCCGCGCCGGTAAATATCTGATTCCAGGAAACATCGAGATGATGGGTTACGGTGTTTGTGCCGACAGTATAGGTGCCGGCGTAGGCCACCATCGTCTTGAAAAGCTCCACCCGTTCTTGATCGGTCATATCTGCGAGGCCGGAAGGCTTCGGGCGAACGTCCTTGACCATCAGCACGATCACGCGGCCGTCATGGCCGTAGTTGATGAAGCCCTGCGGGGCTTTGCCGAAAACGTCGATGGTTTCATCGGTCGCGAGGATCGTTTGAGTGAAACTGATCAGGCGCCAGGTCCCGCACAATTCGGCGCCGTCGATCGCAGCCTGCGACGCAGCCCGTGCGGCCGATGAGCCAGCGGATGCAAATGTTGTTGTCATGGCGGCGTATTCCTGAGTGGGAGCGGGGTACCGGGCCGAGCGTCACATCTCGGCGATGGCTGTTCAAACAAGGTCTTGGTCATGAGCATTCCGGACAGATGCATCACACGCGCCCGGCTTCCGGATGGCGACGCGAGGCTTTCAGGGCAGTTGCAGAGCTACCCTGCGAGCGCCGTCCATGCGCATCGGAGCCGCGCACGTCCTCCGCGTGGGGCACCGGCGCCGACGCGGCGGCCATGGCCGGCCGCCGCGAGTGGCGGGCATCGAGCAGTGCAAACATCTTGAGGGCACAGCGTCCGGAAAACTGGATGAAGCGCGAATTCACAAGCGCGCGCGGCAATACGTAAGTGCAGTAGTTCGGGCCTTCCACGAGGATCCCCAGCGCCCAGAGGTTACGAATGGCCTGGCCACCGGCGTTGATTACGTTTTGCGAGGCATCGACGTCGATTCCTCCGGGATGGAAATTGCCGTTCAGATAGGGCCGCAAGGCCCCATTGCGCAGCATGTTGCGGATCAGCGGCGAATCCTGCCGCTCCGGAAATACCGAACAGTCGATGCGGGCGCGGATGAGGACGTCCAGGTATTTTTCCACGGGCCTGTCCAGGCGGGTGGAGCGCAGCACGAAACGGGCCCGGGACCGGTCGTAGGCATAGTTCGGGATTTGGGCCCGGCCCGAAACTGGCGATCCCGGCATCGATCAGCGCCAGCAATTCCATGTTGCGCTCTTTCGGAGCGCCGGCGGAAATTCGATATAGAACCGGAATGACTTCGTTCAGGAAACGCCGGTGGCTCGCTTCGGTCAGGCCGCCGTAGTCCACGGCATACCGGACATAGTCGCGGACGTCGCGCAATACATCGGTCGCCGCTTTCACCGGATCACTGACGTTGCCTGCCAAAGCGTGCGCAAGATCGGTCTCGGTATGACGCCGCGCTGCGTCGCCATAGGCGCTCTCGTCCGCGAAGCGCTCGGTGCGCAGCGGAAAAAAGATTTCCGAGACCACCTGTTCGCTCTCCGCGCTCGGTACATACCGCATCGGCTCCGCGGGCGGCGCTCCTGCCACGGTAGTATCGTATACGAAGCACATTTCCTTTTTCAGCATCGGCCAGAGATCGGCGGCGTAATCGAGCTGACTGCTTCCCGTCGTCGCCGCCTTTTTGCGCCGCAGACCATCGATCCATGGCTCTGGTGAAGAATACCGGCCGGTGTAAGCCGTCAATGCCCTTTTGATTGACGCCGCGCGCCGAGAAAGGAATTCCCTGCCGGGAGCAAAGGATCATGCGAGGCTCCCTGCCGCTCGGCTGATATCGGAAACGGCCGTTATCCGCGGCAAGATAAACGGCCGCCACGCCCGACGGTCAGCTCCGAGATGATGTCGTATGCTGTAAGCCCCATCCCTTGAATGCAGACCTGCGCGTCGGCAGAGATCGACGTCAGCACGCCGATCGGGTTGACGTTCTTCAGGAACTGGAGCCTGGGATTTTTCCGCAGCCCGCAGAGCCACTTGGCATTCGAGCAGGTTGTCTTCCTTGCTCGCGCGGTTCTCGCTGTGGCCGGTGGTCATGACCACGCAGTCCGCGGCGATCGGGAAAACCTCCTGCCATCACGACGCGCTGCCTGCCGTCGTCCATCGGCATGATGTCCTTGGGCGACGCGGCGATGATGGATCAGGCGCAGTTCCGCGGCAGCGCGTTTGCCAACAGATCGTAGACGTAGGTCAGGTATTCGCCCAGCATCGCCCTTGGCAGATAATCGTCCTCGTCGATTTCCTCGCCGTCGGTGGTCGTCCGCACGAAACGTCTGTCCACGCGGCGATAGCCTGCGGCGCGAGCCCAATCCAGAAACGACGGACCGGGTCTGACCGGGCCGGCATCGCGTACGCTGGAATCGGCAAATAGCGTGATCTGGCCGGCGACGGTGTTGGTGAGAAGATGATCGGGCTGTGCCGAGGAGTGCGTTCCCTGCCCCGGTTCGGCTGGATCGACGAGGTGGATATCGAGGCTCCAGCCCGGTTTGCGATCGGCGTAGAGCGCAACAACCCGCTCAAATACGCTGAGCCCCCGCGGACCCGCACCGACGATGACGATATTGACGAGAGCTGTCAGCCATGTCAGCCGACCCGCTTGATGATCCATCCGTTGTTCACCGCCTCGAGGCCGATGCCGGGGTAGTAGGTCATTGCGTCGGGCGAGGAGAGAAGCAGCAGCATGGATTGATCGCCGATGCGCCGCTTGACGCGGTCGATAAGTTCTCGCCCGATGCCCCGACGTTGATATTCCTTCCTGACCGCGAGATCGGACAGATAGCAACAATAGCTGAAGTCCGTAAGCGCGCGGGCGATCCCGACCAAACGGCTGCCGGCAAAACGCGCCAATGACAAGGTTGGAGTGCTGAAGCATTTTCTCCAGCCGCGGCAGATCGTCGACCGGCCGACGAATGCCGGAGGAACGAAACAGTTCGGCCAGTTGCTGGGCCGAAATCGCCGGCGCTTCTGCGTAGGAGATGCTTTCAACGGTGCTTTGCAGTCTGTCAGGTGCGTTCATGTTCGGCTCTTTGCTAGCAGTCGGGTTTTAAGGATAGGTCGAGTAAATTCCGCTTCATCGGAACGCCGCGCCACGTTTCGCGGTCGGGCAACGGCGCACGAAGGCTGACCGCCTGCGGCCATATCCGGGAGAAACGCGCGGTTGATTTCCAGGAATTCCCGCTGATCGGCGGGCAAATCCTTGTCCTGATAGATGGCGTTGACCGGGCATTCCGTGACGCAAACGCTGCAATCGATACATTCGTCCGGGTTGATCACCAGGAATTCCGGGCCTTCATAAAAACAATCCACCGGACACGGCTTGATGCAGTCCATGAACTTGCAGCGGATACATTGCTCGGTCACGACGAAAGTCATTCACTGCCTCCTTGCGGTTCGGATTCACGCCTGCAGGACGTTCGTCGCGGCGTCCGCCTGCTGCGGCAGCGGCAAAGGTTGCAGTCCGGCGCAAGCTGCGGCGTCGGGACGCTGCGCGCTCGATACGCATTTTCAAACCATTTCCTGTCGCCAAACGAGAAGACGAAGCCGACGTTTCGCGTCACGACATGGCTCATCAGGTGCTGGTAGAGGAATTGAAGAACCTCGGTGTAAGCGATTGCCGTCATCAAGTCTGTCCTGGCTGTAAGGACAGCCGGACTGCCGCATCAGGCGCAGATCGATGAACCCCGGCAGCACCTCATCGCCGACGCGCAGCGGAAGCGGCGAGCGGATGCTGTAGCGCACCACCGCATGGATGTGGCCGTTATGATGCTGGTCGGAATCGTCGGCGATATCTGCCATGCGCGGCGCTGCGAACCAGCCCCGTTCGGCGGGGATGTCGGCGGCGTTAAAGTAGCTTGGCGCGTAGTGCCATGAGTTGAAACGCATGCGTGCCGAGATAGCGTTCAAGATCGCGGAGAGGGATTCTAGCCGGAGGGTTGTTCGAGCAAAGTCGTGCTGGGCACGACATGACAAAAATACTCGGCTTGGCTCCAGCCGCAGGCAAGTACGGTTTGACGTTCGCGCAGCACCTCGGCGAAGCGCCGGTAGTCGCGCGCGCTGCGGGTCATGCCGAAATCCGAATTTGTGCTTCCGCACCGCTTCGGCCACCACCCGGTCGATCAGATATTCCAGGCAGGAGCTGAACAGCGCGCGATGCTCGTCCGAAAGCAGAGCAGGTCCCAGCAAGCTGCCGAAATGTTCAGGGCCAAACAGATCCTCGGCATCGACGTGCCCGATGGAAGAAAGCGCTGCAAGATCGCCAGGACATTCGCGGATGGGGAGAGCGGGGCCGTAGATGTGCGTACGCCGATACCGGAGGAAGAGGCAAAACTGCTTCTCTCTTGCGCAAATTGGTGCCCACTGATCAGGCGAATGAAGCGCTGCCTCATAGCGATGGTCTCGCGCATGCCGGCAAGCATCGTCGCCTTCTCGCGCAATCCCGCGGATTCGAAGCGTTCCGATACCGTAAGTCCGCAGGCTTTCTGGTAGAACGCGCATTTGGCATCGAAGAACTCGAGTACGGCGCGGCGCGAAAGCTGGGTCGAATTCAATTCCTCCAGACGCGTGTAGCTGCCAGAGCGCAAAACCAGGTGCAAACAATGGACGGCGGTAAGCAGCTCGATGTCGGCCTGTTCCCGGCACGCGGAAACCTGCCGCAAGACATCCGCGATCGTCATTTCTGGCGCAAAACCCGACTTGCCGACATTATAGAAATTGGAAATGCAGCGCTCTCCGACATAGCAGACCAGCGGAGCCATGTGCTCGGCGACGGCGGCGAGTTCCGCGCAAACGCGATCGAACCCCTGTTCGTTCAGATCGCCGCAGATTTCAGCGCGGTCCTGCTCCAGCGCTTGCCGGGTCGAATGCCGCAGCGCTTGATATGTTTTAAGATCGTCCGGATCGAGATCGACGTTGCAAAGCAGCGCGAGCGCCTGCGCCTGCGCCTCGAATTCCTCCCGCGGCAGCAGGTAAAGCCGGCCATGCGGACGAAAAGCGATGCTGAGAGTGCCTGCGCGCGCCGACGGAAAGCGTTTCTGCGCCATGACGCGGTCGCAGGCGTGGCGTTCCGCAGACGACAGCGCGGCGACCGCGTCGTCCCATTCGACGCGACCTCCGAGGGTCATGCCACGGCGCAGCAACTGCGCCGCTGTTTCGGCCTCGATGCCCGTCCGGACGTCTGAAATGATCTGATCAATGGACATGGCAGCCCTTGTCGAGTTGGTGTTTATTCACTTCGGTATCGAAGCAGCAATTTGGTGAGTCGCTGCCCTGGATTCTACGCCGTCAAGATCGGCGCCATTGGATCGGCACCGGCTTTCAACTCATCCCTCGTCGAACGCCGTTGCTCCATGCACGATCATCATGAATCCCTGCCGGTCTGCCCACATTCGTCTGCCCACATACGAAATGACGCGGGCATCATTCACCAACGGCAAAGCCCTGCCGTTCAGTTTTACTGACGGCATGTCAGCTATTTGCACACACGAAAATAATTGGTCACGATGGACCGTGGCGCCGCGGCCGTCGGCGCGTTAAAATCGCCCGTGCGGGTTTGAAGGTCGCATTGCATGACGTTTGTGAAGGTCGTGCGAGCCCATGTCGCAACACCTCAATCCCAGCCGGACATGCCGGTGGCTTTCGAAAGCAAGAAGCGTTCGGAGGTCTGAAGCTGCGAAAAACGACGGATTGAGACGTTTGACGGCGCAAGTCGGGGCCAGCGTAAGTCTGACGGCAACCTATTCCCGTTCAAAGTCGACGCGTATTGCATGGCGATACTTATCGGATCTGCCAAGGCGCAGTGCGAACCCGTCAGGATCGCGGGAAATGCGCGCGCGGCCGTCGCACCTATCGGTGGCGCCTGATGATGATAGGTGCGCGTCTTTTCAGTTCTTCAAATGCCATTAACGCTTCGGAACGGAGAAAACTTGCGAAGGCTCGCCTTGTCCGGCAACGCCCTCCCGCCGCGCAGGGCTGCACGAGCCAGAAGGCGACGTCGATCTGAAGCGCCGATTCGCTGTCGTGGACCAGAATGCTTTTAGCCAGTTCGTTCATGATCAACTGACCATTTGCGATGAGGACTCCGCTTCCCAAAGTGGCCGCCTCGATCGCGACATCGAGGTCGTCAATGTCAATATATCTCGATGTTAGACAGTCCGGATGCGTCATGGCGAGCCACTTGCCAAGGTGGCTGGCGTTTTCGGGAGTTCGAATAAAGGACTGCTCCGTTCCGGATAGCGATCGTTTGTCCGCATGGCGGCGAACCGGAAATATCAGGTCTGACATCAGCGGATCTACATCGAGAGATGGATCCGCCACGGGCGTCATCACGATGGCAATGTCAAACTTGTCAACCTGGAGAGGGTTGCCTTCATGGTGATTGACAATATGGATATCGATCGACGGATTTTTGCGCGTGAATTGGACGATGCGCGACAACAACCATCTTTTGGCAACCGCCGCCGAGCAGGCAATGCGGAGGACGTTTTCGCTGCTTGGTTGCCTTACATCGTCGGAGGCACGTTCAAGCAGGGTTAGCGCCTTTTGTACCATATAGGCATATCTTTCGCCGGCCTCGGTCAGAACCAGACGTCCGTCCTTTCGCTCGAATAACGTGGCCCCGAGCTGGTCCTCGAGTATCTTGATTTGCCTGCAAATTGCGCCATGGCTCCGGAACAGCGCTCTCGCGGCCGCCGCCGTGGTGCCCAGGCGCGCCGTCTCCGAAAACGGCCGTAGCGCATTCATAGGCGGCAATTTGGAAGACATTGATGTTCCCCTAATCGCCTTATAGTTGTTTTTCGATGCGCGATTGGCTCGAAGTTGTACTGTAATTACTATCCCGTCAATCTCCATACTAATTCATGAGAATTCGGAATGTCCGGAGCGATCATAGATTGTCGCTTTTCCAGACAACCGTTCTGGTGGGTTATTGGACAAGAAAGGCCGAACTGTCGGAGAACGTTCTGCCCACTCTCAGAAGCGGCGGCCGGCAGCGTCAAAACCGTATGCCTGGCCGCGGATGGCATCACGTCATGCGCTGCGGAAACCACCAAACGCGATGCAATTCTGACCGCGCCAAAAGCGCAATTGTGGGCGGATGGTTTTGTCCAACCCCTTATCGAAGTCCGTCATCGATGACCAAAGGCGATTTGCCGCCGGACCCGCTCGGCCGCTTCGATACCTAACGGGAGGTCGCGCAAACCTTGCCTGGGAAATTGGAGCGGGCGAAGGGAATCGAACCCTCGTCGTGAGCTTGGGAAGCTCCTGCTCTGCCATTGAGCTACGCCCGCAATCCTCGAAACCTACTTCCGGTGCCTGGGGAGTGCCTAGCCCCTTTTTCTCCGAGAAACCCGCAAAACGTTGGAAACGTCGCTTGACGGCAGACGGTTTGGAAGCTGCCGCCTGTCCTTGAACCACGCCCGCATCGCCGCCTGATTTAGCCGAGACCGAACCGTCCGCCAAGCGGCTTGGCCGGCCGTCGAGGCGTGGCCGGCCTTTACCAATCCGCATTTTGCAGATGCGCCCACCATTGCCGGTGCTATGATCTGTTCCAGGGGTGGCGTGGCGTATGTCAGGGCGTGGGTACACGGTGTTCGATACGACGGTCGGCCGATGCGGAATCGCATGGGGCGATCCCGGCGTTTTGGGCGTGCAACTGCCGCTGTCCCGCGAGATCGAGACCAGGCGCCAGTTGTTGCGTCAATTCCCGGAAGCCCGTGAGCTGCGCCCGCCGGCCGAGATCGGAATCGCCATCGATGGAATTGTCGGGCTGCTGCGCGGCCAGGCCGCGGACTTCTCCGATGTCCGGCTCGACTTGAGCGGCGTACAGCCTTTTGCGCGGCGAGTCTACGAACTGACGCGAACCATCCCGCGCGGTGAAACCCGAACCTACAGCGAACTCGCCGCAAGTCTCAAAGCTTCCGGTGCCTCGCATTCGGTCGCGCAGGCGATTTCACGCAATCCGTTCATGATCATCGTGCCCTGCCATCGCGTGCTGGAAGCCGGAGGTTATGCGGACAAGATCTCCGTGAATGGCGGCAGCGTTTCTAAGCGCCGGCTGCTTTCGATCGAGGGTGCACTCGGCACCGCGAGCACCAAGACGCTGTTCGACGTCCTGCTTCCGATTGCCTCGCCGCGCCCGCAGGGCTAAAATCCGCGCATGGCGGCTACCACGATCCTGCAGGGCAATTCGGTCTCGGTGTATGATTACCGTTGCACCGCCGGTCCGCACTCGAAACCCTTTCTCGAGCGGCACACCTCCCATTCCATTGCCTATGTGCGCAAGGGCAGTTTCGGCTGCACCAAGCGCGGGCGCTCGTTCGAACTGGTTACCGGATCGGTCATGGTCGGGCATCCCGGCGACGAGTATGTCTGTACCCACGACCATCACGTCTTCGGCGACGAGTGTCTGTCGTTTTTCTTCAGCCCCGAGCTTGTGGACGGCATCGGCGGCAACGCCGAGGTCTGGCGAACCGGCTGCGCGCCGCCGCTGCCCGAACTGATGGTGCTCGGCGAACTGGCGCAGGCGGCGGTCGGCGGCCGCAGCGATGTCGGGATCGACGAGGTCGGGCACGTGCTGGCGAACCGGTTTGTCGAGGTGGTGTCGGGACGGACGCAAAAGCCTCCGCGGGCCACGGTGCGCGACCGCCGTCGCGCGGTGGAAACCGCGCTGTGGATCGATGCACACGCGCATGAGCCAATCGAACTGGAAGACGCCGCCGGAGAGGCGGGCCTTAGTCCGTTTCATTTCCTGCGGCTGTTTTCCAGCGTACTCGGCGTGAGCCCGCACCAATATCTGGTGCGCTCGCGGCTGCGCCATGCCGCGCGCCTGCTCGCCGATGGCGACCGCTCGGTGACCGGTATCGCCTTCGATGTCGGATTCGGGGACCTCTCCAATTTCGTCCGCACCTTCCACCGCGCCGCCGGCGTCTCACCGCGCAGGTTCCGCGAGGCCTCTCGCGGGAACCGCAAGATTCTCCAAGAACGCCTCGCCGTGCACTGACTAGGGTGATCTCCGCGGTGCGCGGCTTGCGCGCAGACACCGGAGATCATCATGTACGACCATATCGGATTGAAAGTAAGGAATCTCGACGCCACCGTGCGCTTCTACGAAGCCGCGCTGAAACCGCTGGGATACGTGTTGTGTTCGCGCGACGACAGCGGGGCGGGTTTTGGGCCGAAGGACGCGCCGGCGCTGTGGCTTTATCTGAGCAAGGACGCCGGTCCCGGCGCGCATATCGCATTCCGCGCGCCCGATCACGCCGCCATCAAGCGCTTCCACGCCGAGGGCGTGAAAGCCGGCGGCCGCGACAATGGCGGCGCGGGCCCGCGCGCCGATTACAGCCCGACCTATTACGCCGCGTTCCTGATCGACCCCGACGGCAACAATGTCGAGGCGGTCTGTACGTAATCGTCATTGCAAAAAGCGCAGCGACGAAGCAATCCAGTCTTCACTTGCGGCCCTGGATTGCTTCGCTTCGCTCGCAATGACGGCCGAACGAATTATCCTCCTCTTAGGAGAAACGAAACCATGGCTTCCATCCACAAGGACATTCCGTTAGACGCGCGTCCCGACGACGTCTGGGCGGCGGTGCGCGACTTCGGCGCTGTGCATCGGCGGCTGGTGCCGGGCTTCGTGCTTGACACCAGAACTCGATGGCGACGCGCGGATCGTGACCTTCGCCAACGGCACGGTGGCGCGAACTGCTGGTCGATTGCGACGATGCGCGACAACGACTGGTCTATGCCGTGATCAGCGAGCGGGTGAAGCAGCACAGCGCGTCGGTGCAGGTGATTGCCGATGGCGACGCGCGCAGCCGGCTGGTCTGGATCGTCGACGTGCTGCCGAACGAGATCGCGCCCTATATGGATACGCAGATGGATCAGGCTGCGCTGGCGATGCAGCGCGCGTTTAAGCGTAGCGCTGCCTAATCGTCGTCATTCCGGGACCCGTCGCTTCGCACGGACCCGGAATCCCCACACAGTGGGATGCTTCTGGATTCCGGGTTCGTCGCTTCGCGACGCCCCGGAAGGACGGCTGTAATTCTACGACAGCGCCGGACAAATCTGCGGTACCGGCGCTGCTTTCGGTCCCCACCTTGTCAGCACCACGCTCAAGGCGGACAGCGTGCCGAGCACCACCATCGACGCCGCCGCCAGCGCGAAAAAGTTCGCGGCGGTCGGCGCGTGCGTCAGCAGCCACCAGCCGCCCACCGCCACGAACAGCAGCCGCGCGGTCTGCGCCAGCACCGGACCAAGTACTTTTGCCGCGCCCTGGGAGGAAAAATACATCGAGATCGACAACCCGATGAAGGCGTACATCGGCGCCGCCGTGTGCAGATACTGCCGGCTCGCGGCGCGCACGCCGGGATCGTCGGTGAAGATATTGACCCAGAGATCGGGAAAGATCGCGATCACGGTCGCGATCAGGCCGACCGACACGAACGACACGCAGCCCGCGGTCCAGGCGATCCGCCGCGCGCGCGCGACACGGCCCGCGCCGATCGCCATGCCGACCATCGGCACCGACGCGATTCCCACCGCGAACGCGATCGAGGTCAGCATGAATTCAAGCCGGGCACCGATGCCGTAGCCGGCCAGCACCTCGATGCCGAAATCCGCCAGCATGCGGGTGAAGATGGTGACGGTCAGGACCGATTGCAGCGGCGAAAAGCAGGAGACCGCGCCGACTTTCAGGATGTCGAAGAACATGCCGCGCTGGATCCGCAGTCCTTTGATCGCGAAGTTGACCCGCGCGCGGCCCGACAGGATATACCACGCCATGATCGAGGCGCTGATCGAATAGGCGATCAGCGAGCCTGCGGCGACGCCGCGCATGCCGAATTGCGGCACCGGTCCGAGCCCGAGGCCGAGCGCGCCGCCGAGAACTATCTGGCAGGCCGCGGACCCGAGCACCATCAGCGACGGCAGCTTCATGTTGCCGGTGCCCCGCAGGATCCCGGCCAGCGTATTCATCAGCCATGCGATGACCACGCCGCCGAAAAATATCTGGACGTAACCAAGCGCCTGATCCAGCACGTTGCCGCGGCCGCCGAGCGCTTGCAGCAGCGCCGATCCGAATGTCAGCATGACAAACGTGAAGCTCAACCCGAAGGCCGCGCCGATCAGCAGCGCATGCGAGGCCAGCATCGAGGCTCGCTCGACATCGCCGGCGCCGAGCGCCCGGGCGATAGCCGACGATACGCCGCCCCCCATGGCGCCGCCCGACATGGTCATGGTCAGAATCACAAACGGGAACACCAGCGCCATCGCCGCCAGCGATTCCACGCCGAGTTGGCCGATATAGGAGGTCTCCGCAATGACCACGCAGACCCCGGCGGTAAGAGCGACGACATTCGGCCACGCCAGCCGCAGCAGCGTGCCCAGGATCGGGCCGTCGAGCAACGCGTTCTTCGCCGGGACCGTTATGGGCGGAAGCGGGAGTTCCTCCTCTTCGGCGAGCGGCAGTTCGGCAACGCCGATATCGGACATTCGTGCTCCCCAAATGCCGATCCTGGCGCGGCGAGGCTGTTCCTACCACCGATTGCGCGCGATTCCACGCCGCCCGGCGCATTAGGGGTCTGCGGGAATGCGGTTGGTATTCCGGCCAGCGAAACGTGCGCTAATCGATCGACCAGAAAAACGGCGCCGCGCCGCCGACAATCGACGTCTTTTTGACCGCAATACCGCGGCCGCAACCCGCCGCAAGCCCCTCGATCATTCCTTCAAGTACCTTTGCGCAGGCCGGATGATAATCCGGTATGTCAGCCATCAGCTTCCATGTGGCTTGATTTATCTCGGTCGCTTTGCCGGACGCGTACATCCGGGCCTCGTCATCCTGCGCCTCCAGCAGCGCACACAAAAATCCAGCGAAATTCCTTGCGTTGCCTCGACCTGAATCAAAACCGCGCGCGATCTCGTCGAAATACTGCATGCCGATCAGCTTGCCGGTCAGATGCAGGAGATATCCGGCATCCTCGGGCCCGAACAGTTGCACCGCCACCGGCGCGGCGGTCCGGACATACTCCATCGCGTAATTGCGGTATGCCTTTTCAAGCCGCGGCTTCGGCCAGCTTGACACCGGCAGCGCCGGCGCCTTGTTCGCATCGAACATAGGTGCTTCGAGATGGCGCGCGAACATCAGGCGCTGGTCGACCTCAAGCGCATGATCGTATTCATAATAATAGCCCTCGAGACCGTCCTGTCCGTCCACGCTTTGCTTGGTGCAGACAAAGCCGAGCCCGGGATTGCCGAGCGACACGCCGTTGTTGGCGTGCCATCCGCGCAACATCGCACGCGATACCTCGCCGGGCACGCCGCAGATCGCGGTGCCGCGCCAGATCCAGCGCGGCGGCGGATAACGTATCCACGCCTTGCGGTCCGATTCGTACATGTACTCGACGCAAACGCCGCCGATCCAGTTCGACAGATAATGATATTGCGCGGCAGCCACCGCCGGCGGCAGACCGCTCAGCCCCAGTTTTTGAAGACCGGACAAGAAACGCTCCTGCTGCTGGCGGCGAAAGACCCGAAATACGAACTCGGCGGCAGCGGCGGTCCCGCGCCGGGTCACGACGGTCAGAATCAGGCCCGTGAAATAGGCATGGTAGAGGTCGGCGACGCTGCGCCAGCGCAGCCATTTCGCTTCGTCATCGCTCTGTCGATCCGCACTCATCCGCACCTTCGGCGCCAGCCGCTCGTCAATCCTGCCGTTCACGGGATTTTAATGCGCCGCCAGATGAACGTTCGGGACGCTGGCGGATTATACGATCGGACCTGAAGGAGCCAATATGCGCAACAGTTTACTTCTAGCATCGTGCGTGGCCGCGCTGGCCCTTCCCCTGGCCTCCTGCAAAGACCCGCAAGACACCGTGAACGCCGAGCAGAGTTTTGGAGCCACTCCGACCTTGCCGGGGCCGCAGAGTTCCGTTCTGCCAACCGTCAATATAGCTACCGCCAAGGGCTGGCCGTCCGGCGCAAAACCCACGGCCGCCGACGGCATGGCCGTGAACGCGTTCGCAACCGGGCTGGATCATCCACGCACCGTCTATGTGCTGCCAAATGGCGATGTTTTGGTGGCGGAGAGCAACGCTCCGCCAAAACCGGATGATGCCAAAGGCATCAAAGGTTTTGTGATGAAGCAGGTGCAGAAATGGGCAGGCGCCGGCGTGCCGAGCGCTAATCGAATCACGCTGCTGCGCGACGCCGACGGCGACGGCATCGCCGAGACCAAAAGCGTGTTTCTGGAAAACCTGAATTCGCCATTCGGCATGGCGCTGGTCGGCGAGGACTTCTATGTGGCGAACTCCGACGCCATCATGAAATTTCCTTATCACGAGGGTGACACCAAGATCACCGCGACGGGCGTCAAGCTGGCTGATCTGCCGGCCGGAACCATCAACCATCACTGGACCAAGGATCTTACCGCAAGTCCCGACGGCACCAAACTGTATGCGACGGTCGGCTCCAACAGCAATGTCGGCGAAAACGGGATCGAGGCCGAAACCAACCGCGCCGACGTCCTCGAAGTCGACCGTGCCAGCGGCAAGTGGCGCGTGTTCGCCTCCGGCCTGCGCAATCCCAATGGACCGTCGTGGCAGCCGCAAAGCGGCGCGCTCTGGGTTACCGTCAACGAGCGCGACGAACTCGGCAACGATCTGGTGCCGGACTACATGACCTCGGTTAAGGACGGCGCGTTCTACGGCTGGCCCTACAGCTATTACGGCCAACACGTCGATATACGCATGCAGCCGCAGCGGCCTGATCTGGTGGCAAAAGCGATTCCGCCCGATTATGCGCTCGGCGCGCATACCGCATCGCTCGGTCTCACCTTCAATACCGGCAACCTGTTTCCCCAAGCGATGGTGGGCGGCGCCTTCGTTGGCCAGCATGGTTCCTGGAATCGAAAGCCCCGCGCCGGTTACAAGGTGATCTTCGTGCCGTTCGCCAACGGCATGCCCTCCGGCAAGCCGCAGGATATCCTGACCGGATTCCTGAACGACAGCGGCGAGGCGCAGGGCCGCCCGGTCGGCGTGCGGATCGACAAACAGGGCGCGCTGCTGGTCGCCGACGACGTCGGCAACACGGTATGGCGCGTCACGCCGTCGGCGAAGTCGGCGATGAGATAAGCGTGCCACGGACGCAGCGCAGCGCGTAGTACTTGCGAAGCGGTGCGCTGCGGAGCCGGGGCCGCAATGGAATGTCGGCGCTGGTACGAGCCCGGCTCTGCGCGGCGACATGAAGAATGCCGCAGCGCGTCCGGGATACAATCACACCCTAAAATGCTTGCTCAGCTTCAGGCCCTGCGCCTGGTAATTGGAGCCGATGCGCTGGCCATAGAGCGCGTCGGGGCGTGCGAGCATTTTCTCGTAGACCAGTTGGCCGACGATCTGGCCGTGCTCAAGGATGAACGGCACCTCACGCGAGCGGACCTCAAGCACCGCGCGCGAGCCCTGCCCGCCGGCGCCGGCGTAACCGAAGCCGGGATCGAAGAAGCCCGCATAGTGTACGCGGAACTCGCCGACCAAAGGATCGAACGGCACCATTTCGGCGGCGTAGTCCGGCGGCACCTGCACGGCCTCTTTTGACGCCAGGATGTAGAACTCGCCGGGGTCGAGAATGAGGCTGCCGTCCCGCCTCGCTGCGATCGGCTCCCAGAACTCGTCTACCGCGTAGCCACCACGACGGTCGATGTCGACCACGCCGGTATGGCGCTTGGCGCGATAGCCGACGAAGCCGCCGGTATTCTCCCCGGAAAGATCGACGCTCAGCGCCACACCATTGACGAGATCGGCGTCGTCGCAATCGACCAGGCGTTCAAGGTGGTGGAGCGCATCGAGTTCGTCGGCGCTGAGGACAGCTTCGCCGGTACGAAAGCGTACCTGCGACAGCCGCGATCCCTCCCGCAGCAGCACCGGAAAGGTCTTCGGACTGATCTCCGCATAGAGCGGCCCGTGATAGCCCGCGCCGATCATGTCGAAGCGGCGCGTGCCGTCGGCGATCACCCGCGTGAACACGTCCAGCCGTCCCGTCGAGCTTTTCGGGTTGGCGGCAGCGACGATCTCGGGCGGCAGCGCGAGGCTCTCCAATAGCGGTACGATGTAGACGCAATTGGTCTCGAGCACCGCGTCGTCGCTGAGATCGATTTCGTGCAGCTTCAATTCGTCGATGCGTTCGGCTACGGTAGCACCCGGTCCGGGCAGAAAACTGGCGCGAACGCGATACGCGGTATCGCCGAGGCGCAGATCGAGACTCGCCGGCTGAATCTGGCTCTCGACAAACGGATAGGCCGGCAGGATCAGGCCGGCGTTCGGCCATCGCCGCGATCATGCGGTCGGGCAGGATGCCATTGGCATCGGGCTGAAGCGTGAACGCCACCTGTACTGCCTCGCGAACGCGTCCCTGCCGTCCAGACGCTGAGAATACGGACTTTTACCGGTTATCCGAAGGCCGGCTTGACGGAAAGGGCGCGTCGGAATATGAGGATGACTTATCCCGTGGTGATTTGAGCCGGCCGGCTTGCAGCCACGTAAAACAAGTCGCTAAACAGGCCGGGGACATGTGTGATCCCGGCTTGTGGAAACTTTTCCAGGCCGGTTTTTTTGTGACCGTTTTCCGGATGGTCATGATGGAGGTCACATGTCTGAATCGCCAGCGCCGGCATCGCCGACCGCGCATTACCGCCCCGAAACCCGCCTGGTCCATTCCGGCGTCCTGCGCTCGCAGTTCAGCGAGACATCGGAGGCGCTGTTCCTGACGCAGGGCTTCGTCTACGACACCGCCGAACAATGCGAAGCGCGCTTCACCGGCGAGGATCCCGGCTTTCTCTATTCGCGGTTCTCCAATCCGACGATCTCGATGTTCGAGCGGCGGATGGTTGAGCTCGAAGGCGCCAGCGCCGCGCGCGCCACCGCGACCGGCATGGCCGCAGTCACTGCCGCGATGCTGGCCCCGCTGAAGGCAGGCGATCACGTGGTGGCGGCCAAGGCAATGTTCGGCTCGTGCCGCTACGTGGTGGAGCACCTGCTGCCGCGCTATGGCATCGAGTCGACGCTGGTCGACGGCCTCGACCTCGACCAGTGGAAAAAGGCGATGCGGCCGAACACCAGAAGCTGCTTTCTGGAAAGCCCGACCAATCCCACGCTCGACGTGCTCGACATACCGGCCATTGCCGACATCGTGCATCGGGCCGGCGCCCGGCTGATCGTCGACAACGTGTTCGCGACGCCGATCTGGCAGAGTCCTCTGGCGCTGGGCGCCGACGTGGTGGTGTATTCCGCGACCAAGCATATCGACGGCCAGGGCCGCTGCCTTGGCGGCATCATCCTGTCATCGGAAGCTTTCATCGCCGAGCACATTCACATGTTCCTGCGCCAGACCGGGCCGTCGATGTCGCCGTTCAACGCCTGGGTTCTGCTGAAGGGACTGGAAACGCTGGCGGTCAGGGTGCGGGCGCAGACCGAGACCGCCGCCGCCGTCGCCGACGCGCTGGCGAAGCACCCGAAAATTTCCAGGCTGATCTATCCCGGGCGCGCCGACCATCCGCAGGCCAACCTGGTGAAGAAGCAGATGCGCGCCGGCTCGACGCTGGTCGGGTTCGAGGTCAAGGGCGGCAAGGCCGCGGCGTTCCGCACGCTCAACGGGCTGAAACTATCGCGCATTTCGAATAATCTCGGCGACGCCAAGAAGTCTTGTCACCCACCCGGCGACCACGACGCATCAGCGGTTGACGCCGGAGGCGCGCGCCGAACTCGGCATCGGCGAGGGCTTCGTGCGGTTTTCCGCCGGCCTCGAGCACCGCGACGATCTGATCGAGGATTTGCACGCCGCGCTGGAGAGGGCGTAGTTGCCGTCCCCGCAAACTCAACTCGTCGTCTCCGCGAAGGCGGGGACCCATAGCCACAGGCCTATCAATTGAAATAAAAACTGAGGTTATAATCTTCGTAACCGCGAACTCGGTGTTTATGGGCCTCCGCCGTCGCGGGGACGACGCTGGGCCGTGCCGCGTCGTCGCCTCACATCGGTCGGTACGCCTGCACATTGGCCGGCACGTTGACGCCGAGCTTGATCTGGCCGACCGACTTGATGATGTCGTCGCCGAGCAGTTGCGCGAAACAGGCGTAGCCCCAGTCGTTCATATGCAGGCCGTCGGCGACCACGAAGCTTTCGAACGGCATCGACTGCTTTTCATGCCAGTCGCGCATCACCTCGAAGCGCGGAAAGAATCCGACGTGCCGGAGTTCGGCGACCTTGCCGAGCAGTTGCACCATCCTGCCGGCGTTCTCGGCCTTGGCGTTGACCGCCGGTGAATACTGCGGATCGACCAGCACGAGATCGGCGCCCGCCGCCTGAATGCGCGCGACGCCTTCTTCCACTAGTTTCGCGGTTTCCGACGGGTCGAGATTGCGTAGCACCGCGTTGGTGCCGACCTGCCAGATCACCATATCGGGATTCATGTCGATCACTTCGGTCTGCAGCCGCTTCATCATTTCCGGCGCGTCTTCGCCACCCTTGCCGCGGTTGATCACGGTGATCTCGGCGCCGGGGTACTGGCGCCGCAACTGCGCGGCCAGCCGGTTGGGATAGGTGAATTCCGGCGACGTGGTGCCGGTGCCCCAGGTCGATGACGATCCGAATGCAACGATCACTACCGGCTTGCCCGCGACCAGCTTGGCCGCGACGTGCGGGAGCGATCCCATCGATTTGGCGCCGCCCTTCGGCGACCGGCACGGCACGCGGCTCAGGATATCGCCGGCCGATTTCGCAACTTCCTTGACCTTGTCGATCGCCTTGCCGGCGAGGCTCTTCTGCTGTGGCGGGTTCGCCGCGTCGACGGCCGCGACGTTGCCGGCGGCCGCGGTCCCTGTCGTATTTTCCGATGGCGCAGCCTGCGCCATTTCGGCACGCACCTCCGTCGGCATCGGCGGCGTCAGCAGCACCAAGGCGGCAATGACCGCGACTTTAAAAAAACCGCCGTGGAAACGCATTAACGTCAGACCCTCAATTCTGCTGCGCGGGACCGATATGAGCCGCATCGATCATAAATTTTGACAGTGCGCGACCAATGCAATCGTGCACCCGCTTGGCAAGTTCAAGTCCGTGGGACGCGCTGAACAGATCGAAATCGCCCGCTTCGTTCCAGTGCCGCATCACGGCAAAACGGTCGAACAGCGGAACGTCGTGCTGCTGTGCCACCACGCGCATGTTATCTATGTATGGTGCGGCTGAAATCATCGTCTCGGTGCGCGGGCTATATTGCAAATTCATTAAAATTACGTCGGTTCCGGCACTTTGCAGCGCAGCAACGCCATCATCGACCGCGGCGCGAAAATCGTCGGGATCGATCGAACGCGTGGCATCCACCGTGCCGGTCTGCCAGATAACCAATGTTGGCTTGCGTTCTCCGATGAGCTTGCCCAAGCTCGCTGCGACCTCCTCGGCCGTCTTCTTGATCTGCAGTTCGACATTGACGCTTACCTTGACCCCGGACAGCTTCTCGCGGAGCAGCGCCTCCAGCCGGCCCGGATAAGCGGTCCCATCCGGCGTGTTGATGGTCGAAGATCGGCTCCCGACCACCAGAATATCGAGATTGTGGGCAGTTTTGACGGCCTCTGCGACCTTGGGAAGCACGCTCTCACTGGTCAGCAGATAGGCCGGAACCTCGCAGGCCGGAGGAGCATCCTCGGCATGCGCGGGAACCAGGACCGGCAAACCGGCCAACAGCGTCAGGCCCAGAACGGTCCTTGAACCGGCCCTCATAACTCTCCTCCCGCCATGTCGGCATTGGCGTCGCTGATTCTTCTTCGCGTTCCGCTCTTTGCCGCCACGTCCTTATACCACGAAAACAGCCATGCCGCGGCGGACATGATGACGATTCCGGAAATACTGATAATGAAGTGCATCCCGGCGCCGCCGGACACCTCGGCCAGCACGAAATGCCCGGCAAAGGCCAGGAACACGCCGAGACAGAAAATCTCCAGCGAATGCTGGCCGCACAGGATCAGCGGCCGCAGCCATGGCGATTTCAGTCCGGGCCAGTCCTTGGGCAGAAAGCGCACGGTGATCGCGGCCAGCGCCAGAAAATGCGCGAATCTCAGCACATCGAGATCGGTCTTGTTGATGGGATACATCCACTGCTCGAGCCGGCGCGGCATCAAATGCGGAAGCTGCGGCAGATACCAGGTCAGCGTCACGCAGAACGCGGCGAGCAGGTAGACCACACAGATCCACATCGTGACCGGCGAGATGAGGATGCGCGACATCCGCTTGGCGCCGCCCAGCGCACACCACGCGCCGAATACGAACAGCAATTGCCAGGCAAACGGATTAAAGGCCCAGAAGCCGTTCGGATATGCTGTCAGATACAAATCGAATTGCCACGTCGCCGCATAGAGCAGGACCGACAGTCCGAGCGTCACGTCAGGCTTGCGCTTCATCATCCAAAGGATCAGCGGCAGAAACAGCATCAGCACGATGTAGAGCGGCAGCACGTCCATGTTGACAGGGCGGAATTTCAAGAGCAGCGCCTGGACGATGGTGACGTCGGGCTGCTTGAGGAAATCGAGAATGCCCATTTCCTCGGTATAGAGCGGATTTTCGAAACTGGTGGCGACGTAGGAAATCTCGGCAAGGAAAATCGTGAACAGGAACACGTGCGCGACATAGATCTGCCAGACCCGCTTCAGGATCCGCGCCGTCGCCACGACGAAGCCGCGCTCAAGCATGGCGCGGCCGTAGACGAACGCGGCAGTGTAGCCGGAGATGAAAATGAAAATTTCGGTGGCGTCGGAAAATCCGTAATTGCGGATCGTGAACCAGGTCAGGATATTGGGCGGCAGGTGATCGATGAAGATCAGCCACAACGCCAGCCCGCGAAACAAATCGAGCCGCAATTCGCGCTCGGTTCCGGCAACCGGAAACGAGATCGCCGGTGCCGACGCGCGCGCGGCATCGTCCACCGCGCCCGCGACGGGAGAGCCTGCAATATCGGCGACGGACGTCATCTTGCTCCATTTCGACGGGCGTTCCGCCGTCACGAAAGACCGCATCGGCCGGCAAGTTGCAAGCCGTTACAGGACGGAACCGCACCTGCTTCGAGTAAAACTATGTTGAAACAACGGTCTGGGCTCCATCGCAGCGGAGGATTGCCTGGCGTGATCGCGATTGGTTCCGGCGCCGCTTTTCGATATGATCGCCGTATAGCCGTCGGAGTTGGAAGATCGCCTTTATGTACCGCGCCGTGACCCGCCAGATCGAAGTCACCGTCGAGCCGAACTTCCTGCCCGAGCGTTCGTCCATGGACCGGCAGGAATATTTCTGGTCCTACACCGTCGTCATCACGAATTCCGGCGATGAGACCGTGCAACTGCGGACGCGGCACTGGATCATCACCGATGGCACCGGGCGGAAGCAGGAAGTTCGCGGCGAAGGCGTGGTTGGCGAGCAACCTGTCATTGCGCCGGGCCAGCGCTTCGAATACACCTCGGGTGTGCCGCTGCCAACCGCGTCGGGCATCATGGCAGGACGCTACCAGATGGTGACCGAAAGCGGCGAACGCTTCGAGATCGAGGTACCGACGTTTTCACTGGACAGCCCTGACGGCAAACGGACGCTGAATTAAAACGCCGGTCGTCCCTGCGAAGGCGGGGACCCATAGCCGCCGATGGGTCTGATGCGGCACGTCGCTGCCGCATGCTGCCGACACCTTCCGCATCACGAAGACGGAGGGTATGGGTCCCCGCCTGCGCGGGGACGACGGGGAGTGTTTGTCGCGCAGCTTGCGAAAATTTCGATCCAAAATTTCAAACAGCCACACTTCCGCGTTCCCCTACTCCACGCCCGCTTCCTCCGGCGTGAACTCGTACACCGAGGAACAGAACTCGCAGGTCACCGCGACCTTGCCGTCCTTGACCATCTCGGCGCGATCTTTCGGCGTGAAGCTCCTGAGCATCGACGACACCGCCTCGCGCGAACACGAGCATTGCGCGCGCAACGGCAGCGAGGGAAATACCCGCACGCCGCGCTCGTGGAACAGCCGGTACAGCAGCCGCTCGCCGGACAGGTCGGGATCGATCAGTTCGACATCCTCGACCGTTCCGATCAGCGACTGACCTTCAATCCAGGCGTCGTCTTCCGCCACCGTATGGGTGACGGCGCCTTCGGGCGCGTCGCCAGGATGCAGATCGGGCTGCCGCGCGCGCTCCGGCGCTTTCGGCAGAAACTGCAGCAGCATGCCGCCGGCGCGCCAGCGGTGTTTCGGCCCGTCGCCGCCGCGCCATTCTTCGCCGACCGCGAGACGCACCCGGGTCGGAATCTGTTCCGAGCGCAAAAAATATTCATGCGCGGCATCTTCCAGCGTGCCGCCCTCGAGCGCCACCAAGCCTTGGTAGCGGCTCATGTCCGGACCCTGATCAATGGTCATGGCGAGATGGCCGCGCCCCAGCAGCGCGCCGGAATCCAGACCCGGCGTGAGGCGCGACGCATCGAAGCGCGCATAGGCGCGCAGCCGATCCGGCGCCTGGAAATCCACGATCAGAAATGACACCGGCCCATCGGTCTGGGTCTGCAAAATGAAGCGGCCGTCGAACTTCAGCGACGAGCCGAGCAGGGTCGTGAGCACGATGGCCTCGCCGAGCAGCTTGCCGACCGGTGCCGGGTAATCGTGTTTGGCCAGCACATTGTCGAGCGCGGGACCGAGCCGCGTCAGCCGTCCGCGCAAGTCGAGCGAATTGACCTCGAACGGCAGCACGGCGTCGTCGACCGGAACGGCCGACGGCGCGCGGATCGGGGGGTCGGGGGAGGTTTTCGGATCAAGAGAGGGTGAGGTCATGACGCGTTATTTGGGGTCGGCGCGCGTGAATCGAAAGGCCTTGAATAATGCGAAAACCAACTCCGATGTCGTCCCCGCCAAGGCGGGGACGACGAAACCATTAGCCTTCGCTGGGCACGAAAGTCACGCCACCTTGTCGAAACACCAGGCCAGAATGCCTTTTTGCGCGTGCAGGCGATTTTCGGCTTCGTCAAACACCACCGATTGCGGACCGTCCATCACCTCGGAGCTGACTTCATCGCCGCGGTGCGCCGGCAGGCAGTGCATGAACAGCGCGTCGGGTTTCGCGACGCCCATCAGCTTGGCGTTGACCTGATAGGGCTTCAGCAGGTTGTGCCGGTGCGCGCCTTCCTTGTCGCCCATCGAGAACCAGGTGTCGGTGACGACGCAGTCGGCGCCGCGGACCGCAGCTTCCGGATCGTTGCCGAGCACGATCGGCGCGTCGGTCGCCTTGATCCAGTCCCTCATTGCCTTGTTGGGCGCGAGCTGCGGCGGCGTCGCCACGTTCAATCTGAATTGAAAGCGCTCGGCGGCATGCGCCCACGACGCCAACACGTTGTTGTCATCGCCGGTCCACGCCACGGTGCGGCCGGTGATCGGGCCGCGATGCTCCTCGAACGTCATCAGGTCGGCCATCACCTGGCAGGGATGCGAACGCCGCGTCAGCCCGTTGATGACGGGGACGGTGGCATGTTCGGCCAATTCCAGGAGCGCATCGTGGTTGAGAATCCGGATCATGATGGCGTCGACATAACGTGAGAGCACCCGGGCGGTGTCGGCGATGGTCTCGCCGCGCCCGAGCTGCATCTCGGCGCCGGTCAGCATGATGGACTCGCCGCCGAGCTGGCGCATCCCGACGTCGAACGAGACCCGGGTTCGGGTCGACGGCTTTTCGAAGATCATCGCCAGCGTCTTGCCGGCAAGCGGCTTGTTCGCCGAGGCATGGGTCCTGAGCTTCGCCTTCATCGCGGCGCCGGCATCGAGCATGGTGCGCAGCTCCTGCGTCGGCAGCGCGCTGAGATCGAGAAAATGCCGCGGCATGCTCATCGCGCGGCTTCCCGTTTCGACTGCGCGCCGGAAAGCGCCACGCAGGCGCGCTCGAGCCGGACCACCGATTCCTCGATCTCGGCTTCGCTGACGATCAGCGGCGGCAGGAAACGTACGACGTTTTCGCCGGCGCCTACCGTAAGCAGCTTTTCGCCGCGCAGCGCATTGACGAGATCGCCCGACGGCACCACCGCCTTGAGACCGATCAGCAATCCTTCGCCGCGTACTTCACTGAGCACGCCGGGATGGCGATCGACCACGGAGGCGAGTTTCTGCTTGAGCAGCAGCGACATTTTCCGCGCATGCTCGAAAAAGCCGGGTTTCAGCATCACGTCCAGCACCGCATTGGCCGCCGCCACGGCCAGCGGATTGCCGCCGAAGGTCGAGCCGTGCGAACCCGGCGCCATGCCGGCCGCGGCCTCTGCGGTTGCAAGGCACGCACCGATCGGAAAGCCGCCGCCGAGCGCCTTCGCCAGCGACATCACGTCCGGCGTAACGCCGAGCCGCTGGTAGGCGAACAGGTCGCCGGTGCGGCCCATGCCGGTCTGCACCTCGTCGAACACCAGCAGGAGGTCGTTGGCGTCGCATAGCTCGCGCAAGGCGCGGAAGAAGGCGTGTGGCGGCGCACGCACGCCGCCCTCGCCCTGCAGCGGCTCGATCAGGATGCCGGCGGTTTCGGGGCCGACCGCGTGTTTGACCGCGTCGAGATCGCCGAGCGGCACCTGGTCGAAACCTTGCAGCGGCGGACCATAGCCTTCGAGATATTTGGCGGCGCCGGTCGCAGCCAACGTGCCGAGGGTGCGGCCGTGGAACGCGCCTTCGAAGGTGACGATCCGGGTGCGCTCCGGCCTGCCCTTGGAGAAATGATAGTGGCGCGTCAATTTGAGCGCGCATTCCATCGCCTCGGCGCCGGAATTGCAGAAGAAAACGAAGTCGGCGAAGCTTTGCTCGCACAGCCGTGCCGCGAGCCGCTCGCCGTCCGGGCTCTTGAACAGGTTCGACATATGCCAGAGCTTGGTCGCCTGCTCCTGCAAGGCTGCGACCAGATGCGGATGGCAATGGCCGAGCGCATTCACCGCCACGCCGCTGGTGTAATCGAGATAGCGCTCGCCATCGGTCCCGATCAGCCAGGCGCCGTCGCCGCGCTCGAAGGCGAGGTCGGCGCGAGCGAAAACGGGAAGCAGATGCGGCTGCTCGATAGAAGGCCTGGCGCTTTGAGTCATGGCGGTCACTGAAGTTTGGGCTGGGTCGTTCCAGCAGCGCTGAGGCGCGATCGGATCGACGGGCCGGCCCGGAAAACAAAACGTGCCGCCTTTTCGGGGCGGCACGTGGCGATCATCTTAAGCGCGCGGCACCGGCTGTCAACCTGCCACCGGAACCGGCCCGGCGGCAAAGCCGGTGGCGATGCCTGGATCACGGAAGATGTGGACGAGCGACGCGGACTCTTGCGCGCGAGTCACTGCGTATTGTAGCTTGCCGGCTGTCGGGTACGACATCTCGTGCGGCGGTTCTGATCTCAACGGTCTTAGTGTTCGGCGTAAACGCCCGGGCGCGCATCGAGCGCCCGGCGAGGGCTAAGGGATTCCGCCTACAGGGATTTTAGGAATTGGAGTTGCAAGCGCTGCCGCCGCGAATGGCCGGCGCGACACAAAGGGAAGAGTGCGATGACGGTATTGACCTGGACCGAGGATCGCGTCGAACAATTGAAGAAACTTTGGGAAGCCGGCCATTCTGCCAGTCAGATCGCCGCGGAACTCGGAAATGTGACCCGTAATGCGGTGATCGGCAAGGTGCACCGGCTGGGCCTGTCCGGCCGCGCCAAGAGTCCCTCCTCGGCGGCGCCACGGCAGCGCAAGGCCCGGCCGGCCCAGCACATGATGCGGGTGTCGCGTCCGCAGTCGCGCGGCAACACCGCGCTGGCCCATGCCTTCGAAGTGGAGATGGAGCCGGATCCGATCGCCTACGACAATGTTGTACCGATGAGCCAGCGGCTGTCGCTGCTGGAACTTAACGAGGCCACCTGCCACTGGCCGATCGGAGACCCTTCCAGTTCGGAATTCTTCTTCTGCGGCGGCAAGGCGCTGCAGAGCCTGCCCTATTGCGCGCATCACTCGCGCATCGCCTACCAGCCGGCCTCCGACCGCCGCCGCCAGCAACCGAAGCCAGCGCGGTAGGTCTCGCTGACTTAACCGCGAGTCGTCCCCGCGCAGGCGGGGACCTATAACCACCGTCGTTTATGTTATGCAAGATGCGGCCGCAGTTCGGCTAAATCGATGATCCTGCGGTTATGGGTCCCCGCCTGCGAGCCTGTGAAGAAATCTTCTCGATTTCGGGGTGAACTGTGATTCAATGGAGATGTTGACTGATTGGGTGATAGAGGGATTGCAGGGATGGCGGGTCGAGGCGATGCTCGGGTTGTGGTTGCGAACCGGGCTCAACTGTCGTGGGATCTGATCAATCCGGATGGCTGGCTGGCGGCCGACCACCGCGCGCGATTGGTGGTTGGGTTCGTCGAGACGCTTGATTTGACGGTGCTCTACGACAAGATCGAAGCGCGTGAGGGAACGGCGGGCCGGCCGGCGGCGGATCCGGCTGTGCTGTTTGCGTTGTGGCTTTTGGCGACGATGGACGGGGTTGGCTCGGCGCGCGAACTGGACCGGTTGACCAGCCAGGATCTGGCCTATCGGTGGGTGGCCTGCGGCGTTCCTGTCAACTACCACGGACTTGCGGACTTTCGCGTGGCGCATGCCGATGTGCTCGACGCTCTGCTCACCGAAACGCTGGCAGCGTTCATGGCGGAGGGACTGTTTGAGGCCGACGAGATCGTCGTCGACGGCACCAAAATCAAGGCTTCCGCGGGCAAGAGTTCGTACAAGCGGGCGCTGCGTCTGGACGAGGCGGAGGCCAAGGCGAAGGCGCGTGTGGTGGCCTTGAAAGCCGAGGTCGAGGCGGACCCGGCGGCGAGTTCCAAGCGCCGGCAGGCGGCGCGGGCCCGTGGCTTGAGCCAGACCCAGGAGCGGATTGAGAAGGCACGCGCCAAATTGGCGGAGATCGAAGCGGAGAAGGCCAAGCGGGCCGAGCGCAGCCCGAAGGAGGTTGCCGAACAAACAGAAGCTCGCGCCTCGCTCACCGATCCGCAGGCGCGGCGGATGCGGTGCGCGGATGGCGCGGTGCGCGCGAGCTACAATGTGCAGATTGCAGCAACGACGGATCATGGCTTCGTCACCGCGATCATGGCGACGGACCGGCGCAACGACAGCGATCTGGTGCGGCCGATGGTCGAGGAGAGCGAGCAACGGCTGGGGCGGCCGATCAAACGCGTGCTGGCGGACACGGGCTTTGCGCAGGTTGACGATATCGCAGCCCTGAGCAGCCGGCCCGAAGCGCCGGTCGGCGTCTACATCCACCCGCCCAGGGATCGCACCGATGTCAAGCCGGCAACGCTGCTGAGGCGGCAAAAGCAACGAGAAGGAGAGCCGCAGACCATCAAGGACTGGCGGCAGCGCATGACCAGCAACGAGGCCGAGGCGGTGATGAAAAAGAGGGGACGGATCGAACGGGTCAACGCAAGCTTCAAAAACCGAGGCTTCGGCACGCTCCTGGTGCGAGGCCTTGCCAAGGTGCAAGCGATCGGACTGTGGCACGCGCTTGCCCACAACCTCTCAATCGCCGTGCGATTAAGGACAATCGCCGCCGCATGAAGCCAATCGTCCGACCAATAGTATACGCCACCGCAGACACCGCTTCAGATAAGTTCACAGGCTCCTGCGCGGGGACGACAACGAGTATTTGTTCGCTAACTCTTACTCCGCCTTCGCGAACCGGTCGTCCAGCGCGTAGCCGGCGCCGCGCACGGTGCGGATCGGGTCCTGCTCGCCAGCCGGATTGAGCAGCTTGCGCAGGCGGCCGATATGCACATCCACGGTGCGCTCGTCGATATAGATGTCGCGTCCCCACACGCTGTCGAGCAGTTGCTCGCGGCTGAACACCCTCCCCGGATGCTCCAGAAAAAATTCCAGCAGACGATATTCGGTGGGGCCGAGATCGACCGGCGAGCCCGCGCGGGTGACGCGGCGTTTGTCGCGGTCGAGCTCGATGTCGCCATAGGCCAGCACCGTGGCGAGGCGCTCGGGGCTGGCGCGCCGCAGCAGGCCCTTCACCCGCGCCAGCAGTTCCGGCACCGAAAACGGCTTGACGATGTAGTCGTCGGCGCCGGTTGCAAGGCCGCGAACGCGTTCGCTTTCCTCGCCGCGCGCGGTCAGCATGATGATCGGCAGCGCCTTGGTTTCCGGCCGCGCCCGCAAGCGGCGGCACAGCTCGATCCCTGACAGGCCCGGCAGCATCCAGTCCAGCACGATGAGGTCCGGAATGTGCTCCTTCAGCCGCGTGTCGGCGTCGTCGCCGCGCCCGACGGTTTCGACGTCATAGCCTTCGGCGTCGAGGTTATAGCGCAGCAGCGTGGTCAGCGCTTCCTCGTCTTCCACCACCAATATGCGCGCGCTCATAGTGACATTCCTCTATCTATCCGTCATTGCCGGGCTTGACCCGCCTGCGCGGCCGAAGCCGCTTCGGCGAGGCGTAGGCCCGGCAATCCATCGACTTCAAAAGACTTTTGCGAAGAGGATGGATGCGCGGGTCAAGCCCGCGCATGACGACGTGTGGGTGTATGCGTAACACTCAGTTTCCAGGCAACGCATTGGCGAAGGTCGTCATGTCGCCCTTGGGGCGTTTGTCGAGGATCTGCTGGCCTTCGATCATGTAAAACACGGTTTCGGCGATGTTGGTGGCGTGGTCGCCGATCCGCTCGATGTTCTTGGCGCAAAACATCAGGTGGATGCAGAAAGAGATGTTGCGCGGATCTTCCATCATGTAGGTCAAAAGCTCGCGGAACAGCGAGGTGCAGATCGCGTCGACTTCCTCGTCGCCCTTCCAGACCGCCATCGCCGCCGGCAAATCGTGCGCGGCATAGGCATCCAGCACCGCTTTCACCTGGCTCTGTACGAGGTCGGTCATGTGCTCGAGCCCGCGGATCAGCTTGAGCGGATGAAAGTCGCTGTCGAGCGCGGTCACCCGCTTGCCCATGTTCTTGGCGAGGTCGCCGATCCGTTCCAGATCGGTTGCGACCCGCATGGCGCTGACGATTTCGCGCAGGTCGACCGCCATCGGCTGGCGCCGTGCGATGGTCAGCACCGCGCGCTCCTCGATCACGCGCTGCAATTGATCGATCTCGGCGTCGGCGGCGACAACGCGCTTGCCGAGCGCCGCGTCGCGGCGCACCAGCGCGTCGACGGATTCGACGATCATGCGTTCGACCAGGCCACCCATTTCCGCGACCAGCCGGGTCAGTTCCTGCAGGTCGCTGTCGAAGGCTTTTGCCGTGTGCTCTGAAGCCATTTTTGTTCTCCTTAACCGAACCGGCCGGTGATGTAGTCCTGGGTCCGGCGATCGGTGGGCGACGTAAAAATCTTGTTGGTCTCGTCGAACTCGATCAACTCGCCGAGATACATGAACGCCGTCTTGTCGGAGACGCGGGCGGCCTGCTGCATGTTATGGGTGACGATCGCAATGGTGTAATCCTCCGCCAGTCCCTGGATCAGTTCCTCGATCCTGGCGGTCGAGATCGGATCCAGCGCCGAGCACGGTTCGTCGAACAGGATCACCTCGGGTCGCACCGCGACGGTGCGGGCGATGCAGAGCCGCTGCTGCTGGCCACCGGACAGGCTGAGACCCGAGGCGTTCAGCTTGTCCTTGACTTCGTTCCAAAGCGCGCCGCCACGCAACGCCTTCTCGACGCGGCCGTCCATCTCGGACTTGGAAAGCTTCTCGTACAGTCTTACCCCGAATGCGATGTTTTCGTAGATCGTCATCGGGAACGGCGTCGGCTTTTGGAACACCATGCCGACCCGCGCGCGCAGCAGGTTGAGGTCGAGTTTCGGATCAAGCACGTTGGTGGAATCCAGCATGACCTGCCCCGTGGCGCGCTGGCCGGGATACAGATCGTACATGCGGTTGAAGACACGCAGCAGCGTCGACTTTCCGCAGCCGGACGGCCCGATGAAGGCCGTCACCTGATTGGCGCCGAGCGTCAGGCCGATGTGCTTGAGCGCATGGTGCTCGCCATAATAAAAATTAAGATCGCGCACGGTGACCTTCGCCCGCGGCTCCGGGCGACCCGCGATCGGTGGCATCGACCCGGCTGGAAGACTTACGGACCCGGCAAGATCGTTCATTTTGATGTCCTCTCGGCGCCCATAATGCGCGCGCCAATATTCAGGGCAAGAACCGTCAGCGTAATGAGCAAAGCGCCGCTCCAGGCCAATTGCTTCCAATAGGCGTAAGGGCTTTGCACGAAGTTGTTGATGGTCACCGGCAGGTTGGCCATGGTCCTGGTAAGATCGAAACTGAAAAACTGGTTGGAGAGCGCGGTGAACAGCAGCGGCGCGGTTTCGCCGGCGACGCGCGCGGTGGCCAGCAGAACGCCGGTGATCAGGCCGGCGCGCGCGGCACGATAGGCAATGCGCCGGATCACGAGCGAGCGCGGCAGACCGAGCGCGGATGCCGCCTCGCGCAACGGATTGGGAACCAGCAACAGCATGTCCTCGGTAGTGCGCACCACCACCGGAATGACGATCACCGCGAGCGCCAGCGATCCGGCGAGCGCCGAGAAGCTGCCCATCGGCACCACCACGGCGCCGTAAACGAACAGGCCGATGATGATCGAGGGCGCGCTGAGCAGAATGTCGTTGATGAAACGGATCACCGAAGTGAGCCGGTCGTGCTTGCCGTATTCGGCGAGATAGGTACCGGCGAACAGGCCAAGCGGGGCGCCGATGCCGACACCGATCGCGGTCATGATGACGGAGCCCGTGATGGCGTTCAGCAATCCACCGTCGGTCGATCCCGGCGGCGGCGTGTTCTGGGTGAACAGTTGAAGGCTGATGCCGGCCAGGCCGTTCCAGAACAGCGTGAACAGGATCAGCGCGAGCCAGCTCACGCCGAACAGCGCAGCCGCTAGACACAGCAGTCTTACCACGATGTCGACACGGCGGCGGGATCGATAGATCGGGTTCATCTCAGTTCCCCGCCTTCTTTTCCAGTCGCAACAGCATCAGCCGCGCGGCGGTGAGAACGAAGAAGGTCAGCACGAACAGCAACAGCCCGAGCAGGATCAGGCCGGACTGGTGCAGCCCGTCGCTTTCCGCAAATTCGGATGCGATCGCCGCCGAGATCGTGGTGCCCGGTCCAAAGATCGACGATGAGATGCGGAACGAATTACCGATGATGAAGGTCACCGCCATGGTCTCGCCGAGCGCGCGGCCAAGCGCCAGCATGATGCCGCCGATGACGCCGACGCGGGTATAGGGGATGACCACGTTGCGTACGACTTCCCAGGTGGTGCAGCCGACGCCGTAGGCTGCCTCCTTCAGCACCGGCGGCACTGTCCTGAACACATCGACCGAAATCGCGGTGATGAAGGGCAGCACCATGATCGCCAGGATCAGCGCGGCGTTGAACAGGCTGAGATAGGACGGCGGGCCCGCGAAGATCGTGCCGAGCACCGGCCAGCCCTCGAACAGCCAGATCATGAACGGCTGAAACGTATTGGCGAGATACGGCCCGAGCACGAAAAATCCCCACATGCCGTAGATGATGGACGGGATTCCCGCGAGCAATTCGACGGCGAGGCCGATCGGGCGGCGCAGCCATATCGGACATATCTCGGTGAGAAAAATCGCAATGCCGAGGCCCACGGGAATGGCGATCATCATTGCGACAACCGAAGTCACCAGCGTACCGTAGATCGGCCCGAGCGCGCCGAGCACCGGCGGATCCGCGGACGGCGCCCAACGCGACGTGAACAGGAACGACAGGCCGTATTCCCTCATCGCCGGCCACGCACCGACGATCAGGGAGAGAATAATGCCGCCGAGAATGAGCAGCACGGTGAGCGCACAGGCGCGCGTGGTCCAGTAAAACGCCTTGTCGCCAAACTTGAACGCACTCAGCGCCTTGGCGCGATCGTAGGGCCCGGCAGCTTCTATCGACGAACTCTGAACCGCCATTTCCGCCACGCTGGTGTCCTTCCAACCGCATTATAACCGCAGCTTCGTCATTGCGAGGAGCTCTTGCGACGAAGCAATCCAGACTTGGTTGCGGCTCAGATCGCTTCGCTGCGCTCGCAATGACGGAAACGATTGCCCCGGCTCTGCGGAGCGGCATGACCGGCGATGCTTCGCATCGCCTCAGAATGCCGCACCGCGTCCGGGACACATGCCGTGCTCAGCTCTTGATGTCGGCCGACCAGGTCTTCTCGATCAGCTTGACCACGGCGTCAGGCATCGGAATGTAGTCCAGTTCCTCCGCCATTTTGCCGCCCTTCTGGAACGACCATTTGAAGAACTTGATCGCTTCCTGGGAGGCGGCCTTGTCGGTCGCATCCTTGTGCATCAGGATGAAGGTCGCCGCCGTGATCGGCCATGACGCATCGCCTGGCTGGTTGGTGAGGATCAGGTAATAGCCCGGAGCCTTCGACCAGTCGGCATTGGACGCCGCGGCCTGGAATGCCTCGACGGCCGGTTGCACGGTCTTGCCGGCACTGTTGACCATCGCCGTATAAGTCAGCTTGTTCTGCTTGGCGTAGGCGTATTCGACATAGCCGATGGCATTCCTGGTCTGGCCGATGTTGCCCGCGACCCCTTCGTTGCCCTTGGCGCCGACGCCAACCGGCCATTCCACCGCGGTGCCGGAGCCTACTTTCGATTTCCAGTCGGCGCTTGCCTTGGACAGATAGTCGGTGAAATTGAAGGTGGTGCCCGAACCGTCGGACCGACGAACCACGGTAATTGCGTCGGACGGCAGCTTCAGCTTCGGATTGAGTTTTGCGATCGCCGGATCGTTCCATTTGTTGATGACGCCGAGATAGACCTTCGCCAGCGTTTCGCCGTCGAACACCAGTTCGCCGGGCTTGACGCCTTCGAGGTTCACCACCGGCACAATCGCGCCCATCACCATCGGCCATTGCACCAGGCCGTCTTTTTCGAGCGTCTCGGGCTTCAGCGGCGCGTCGGTGGCGCCGAACGTCACCGTCTTGGCCTGGATCTGCTTGATGCCGGCGCCGGAGCCGATCGACTGGTAGTTCAGGCCGTTGCCGGTCTCTTTCTTGTAGGCGTCGGCCCATTTGGAATAGACCGGAAATGGAAAAGTCGCGCCCGCGCCGGTGATATCAGCAGCGTAGGCTTGCGTCGAAGCGGCGACCAGGCCGGCAGCGACGATGGTTTTAATGAAATTCATGGTGGCTCCATCTTGAGCGAAGCGCCGGATGCGCCCGATTGTGCTCACGCCGCCCGTATAGGAACGGTCGATGCCGGTTTTACGAAGCTTTGGTGACAACCGGATGACATAGCCAACCCATTGCAGATACTTGGCTTTATTCGACGTGCGCGGTCTTCGTCTGGGGAAAGCACGCGGTAAAGGCGGCGCCGTTTTTCGGCACGCTTTCGATCAGCAAACGCCCGTGATGACGGTTAACGATGTGTTTGACCAGCGATAGACCGAGACCGGTGCCCCCCTGCGCGCGGCTGTCGCCGACATCGACCCGGTAGAAGCGCTCGGTCAGCCGCGGCAGATGCTCGGGGGCGATCCCGGGACCGAAATCGCGCACCGTAACCCGAACCTCGGGGGCGCCGTCCGGCGAATTGGCCGTCCCCAGCGACACCACCACCCGGCCGCCGGAGGCACCGTATTTCAACGCGTTCTCGATCAGATTTTCGAACAGCCTCAGCAATTCCTCGCGGTCGCCGGCGATCGTCACCGGCGTCGCCGGCAAATCGATCTCGATTCCAACCCGGCGCTCGCCCGCCAACGGCTCCAGCCCGTCGGCAACCTGGCGGATGATCGGCACGATATCCACCAGCGCATCGGGACGCACATGCGCCGACAGTTCGACCCGCGACAGCGACAGCAGGTCGTCGATCAGCCGCGCCATCCGTGTCGCCTGCGTGTGCATGATGCCGAGAAACCGCTCGCGCGCCTTGACGTCGTCCTTGGCGGGCCCCTGCAGCGTATCGATGAAGCCCGACAAGGCGGCCAGCGGCGTACGCAGTTCATGGCTGGCGTTGGCGACGAAGTCGGCGCGCATTTCCTCGACCCGGCGCAGCGGCGTCTGGTCGTGGAACGTCATCAGCATGCAGGTGTCCGAACCGCCGAATGCGGTCGGCACCGAGACCGGCGTAACGATCAATTCCATCCAGCGATCGAAGGGAACGTGATCGAGATAGGTCGCGCGCCGCGGCTCCGCGGTCGCGATGGCTTCGCGCAGCGCGGTGATGATATCGGGCGAGCGCAACGCGAATTGGGCCAGTTCGTTTTTGCGCAGTGCCGGCGCCAGTTGCGACGCGGCGGTGTTCATGTGAACCACGCGCCCCGCGCGATCGAGCAGCACCGCGGGGTCGGGCATGCCGGCAACGATGGCGCTTACGGCCGCAGCCTCGATCGGGTTGACGCCGAGCGCATCCTCGGGGGAGGCATCCACGTCGTGCAATCGCCACGGCACCAGCGCCGCGCCGACAACGCAGATGAAAACGGCAACGGCGCGCCCCGCCGACAACTCGCCGAATGCCACCAGCGCTGCCAGCGCCAGCGCCGCCGCAAGCAGGATAATGGCCGAATGCCGTAAGCGGTCCGGCCAGGGCGAGAACATGGAAGAGGACCCGTCTGTTGCCATCGACCGGCGGTCTCCTGGTCCGGATGTCGGTCAGGCGCCGGAGTCGCCAAGACCTGTCAGAGAAGGCGCTTCGCGCTTCGGCTCGGCTTCGGACGCCGGCGCCATCTTGCGCAGGCGCTTCAGCCGCGCCCCCAGAATAAGCTCTCGAAGCGTCAGCAGGATTACAGAAACCAGGAACGGCGCATAGTAATACAGCAGCCGGAACAGCAGCATTCCTGCGAGCAGTTCTTCCTTGTCCATCTGCCACAGGCCGACCAGCATGGCGGCGTCGAACACACCGAGTCCGCCGGGCGAATGGCTGGCAAAGCCGAGCAGCGTCGCGGACACAAAAATCACGGCGACGACAATGAAGCCGAGGTTCGGCTCGTCCGGCACCAGCATGTACATCGCCAGCGCGCAGAAGCCGAGATCGACAATTCCGATCACGATCTGCAGCAGCGTCAGCGGACCGCCAGGCAGCACCACCGACCACGGTCCGCGGCCAACGTTTCTCGGCTTCGTCCAGACCCAGACGACGTAACCGACCAGCCCGACGATGATGCCGATCGCGACCAGACGATTGAGCCACGGCGGCAACTGGTCGATGTTGGCCGCGGCTTCCGGATGATAGCAAATGCCCAGTCCCAGCACGGCGGCGTTGCCGAGCCAGAACGTCAGACCGGCCAGGAAGCAGATCTTGGCGACGTCGATCGCGTTCAATCCCCATGCCGAATAGATGCGATAGCGCACCGCTCCGCCGGTAAAGACGCTGGCGCCGACATTGTGTCCGATCGAGTAACTGGTGAAGGCGGCGAGTGCGTTGACCCGATAGGGAATGTCGGGACGGTCGATGGCGCGGACCGCGAACAGGTCATAGAACGTCAGGGTAAAATAGCCTGCCGCGACAAACAGCGCGGCAAGCGCGATCGAACGCGGCTCGGTTTGTTTGATGGCCTCGATGACGTCCTCGACATCGATGCCACGCAACATGTGGTAAAGCACGTAACACGCAATCGCGATGACCGTAACGCTGATCGCAACACCTAACTTATGCAGGATTTGCTTCTGGCGCAGAAACGAGACCGCCCTGCGTATTGCTTCCAGCATCTAGACCTCGAACTGCGTCCCCTTGACGAAAGCGTCAAACCGGCGCTCCCGACCCAGCCGTCGTAGCGCGTTTTCGCACCAAGTGGAATTCGGTTGGAGCGAATAAAACGCGCTTTTTCAATATATTAAGACTGTCGCAATCGGCCAGTGCACAGTTTTGCTGCAATTGTGCCGACGGCAGGGATTTGCAGCCGGCAGTCCTATCGAATGGCAGCCGCGTGACGCGAAACCACTCGGTCACGCAACCAGGAACCTATCGCGCAACCTACGAGGTAGATCGCAAACAGCACGACGCCGAGGTCAAGCCAGTAACCGGGACGGCCCGGGATCACACGCGCCAGCACGACCGCCACGACGATAACGGCCAGAGCCGAGAGCCAGCGAACCATTGCTTTGGAGACGCCCCGGCCGCGGTGAACCACCGCGATCCAGCCCATGCCGAAGCCCAGCAGCAGCGACGCCAACAGCCAACCCCAGTGAAATGTCGCAAGATACGTCATCGCTATTTCACCACGAATTCGATGCGGCGGTTCTGCGCCTTGCCTTCATCGGTGTCGTTGGAGGCAATCGGCTGCTGGCCGCCGTAGCCCGTCGCCTTGAAACGATCCGCCGGCAGCCCGGCTTTGACCAAATAGTCCACGACCGCCTGCGCGCGTTTTTCGGACAGCGCCTGGTTGAACCCGTCATCGCCATCGGTGTCGGTATGACCTCCGATCTCGATATTGGCGGTCGGGCAGCGCGACGCCGTCTCGACCAGACGGTCGAGCAAACCGGCCGAATCCAGATCGATGGTGGCGCGCCCGGAGTTCGAACCGGATTTTTCCCTTGGCCAGCAAATCCGAAAACAATTGCTGGCACACCGTGGCATCGACCGGCGCCGCCGCGGGTTTGACCGAAATTTCCGGCTTGGCCAGCCAGCCCTTTGGCAGATCCCGGGTCAGGCCGGCACGGATCTGACCCGCCGCTGCTTCATAAAGCGCGTCTCCCGAGAGCTTCACCTCGCGGTCGGACACCACCAGCGTACCGGTCGACAGCCGCGACAGCGCGCCGAGCGCGGGGACTACGGCATTGGCGAATCCGGACGGCGCGCCGACGCTGGCCTTGAGGTTGTCGACAACCTTCTCACTGAAGAATTTGCGTCCTGCGGTTGCCGCGAGCGCTGCGTGCACATTGTTGTCTGGCACATAGCCAGTCAATGTCAGCGTCACCGCGACAGGATCCTTGTAGGCCTGAAAGATATAAGGTGGCGCCTTGATCTCGTTCGCGGCAACCGAAAACCCCTCGGGCAGGTTTCTCAGCGCCGCCGCGATCGCCTCCCGACCGCCGAGGTCGCGCGCCATGCCGGAAAGGCTGACCTGGTTGTCTGAGATCGCGATCTTGCCATCTTTCAATTTGCCGATCTGATCGATCAGCAACAATGCGGCAGCGTCGAAACGCGGCGGCGCGCCACGCGCAAGACCCATGCGATCGGCAACCTCGACGCCGCTCAACGCGGCGCGCGCGGCCTCCAGCAGCCTACCCTTGATGGCTGGCAACGGCGTGCTGCCGCCGAGCGTCACCCGTACGACATCCCGCTCTGCCGACCAGACGAACGGCTTTGCTTCAGGAACGAGGCGGGTTTCGTCGTTGACCAGCCGTACGCCGGGAACCGCTTCCGCCGCCGCCACCGCGCTGCGGCGTCCATCCTCGGAGAATGCATCGGCCGCGAAGGTGATATCGCGTCCGGCCACCGTGATTCTCATCTTGTCGAGCACGGTATCCTTGAGCGCGGCCGTGGTGCGCTGGACCAGATCGGACTCCAGCGGCACGGTGGTGTTCCAGGCCGCGAAGGCCCAAAGGATGACAAGGGGAATTACACCCGGCCACCATTTGCTGCTCCACCTGAAAAGTCCGTGCATTCGCCATTCCGCGGGGGGTCTCAACCCAGAGAAAACAAACCCTTGCGGGACTGTCAAACTGGAAATACCACGGAACGGACCGATCGCCCGCTCGCCGTCCGACTAACTGTTTCTTCAGCGGTTTTCGGCTAGCGTCGAACCTAATCCAAACCGGCCAGCGACATCGATGAAGCAATTCCGCAACAATGTGATCCGCGCCGGGCTGGAAGCGCTGTATTTCACCGGCGCGCATTACCTGCTGCGGCCTATTTTCGCGGGCGTCGGCGGCATTTTCATGCTGCATCACGTCCGCCCGCGCCGCGATGCCGAATTTCAGCCCAATCACCATCTCGAAATCACGCCCGATTTTCTGCGCGCGATGCTGGCCCATTTGCGCGCGTGCGGGATCGACATCGTCAGCATCGACGAGATGTACCAGCGGCTGGTCCAGCGCGACTTTTCGCGGCGCTTTGCCTGCTTCACCTTCGATGACGGCTATCGCGACAACCGCGATTTCGCGCTGCCGGTGATGCGCGAGTTTGACGCACCCTTTACCGTTTATGTCGCCAGCGATTTCGCTGAAGGAATCGGCCGGCTGTGGTGGATCGCGCTGGAGATGGTCATTGCCAGGGCGGACGTGATCGATGTCGAGATCGGCGGCGTCGCGGTCCACATCGACGCCAGCACCGCGGACGCCAAGCAGGCGGCATTCGGCCGGCTGCACGACTGGATGCGCGCACTTCCGGCTGAGCACGATATCCGCCGCGAGATCGGCGCGCTGTGCGCGCGCCACGGCGTCGACGAGCGCATCATCTGCCGGGATCTCTGCCTGTCGTGGGACGAACTGAAGCCGTTCGCGGACGATCCGCTGATCACCATCGGCGCTCATACCATCACCCATTGCAATCTCGCCAAGCAGGCGGAGAACGTCGCGACGCAGGAGATGGCGATCAGCCGCGCGCGGATCGAAACGGCGGTGCAGCGTCCCGTCGTGCATTTCGCCTACCCTTACGGCGACAAGATCGCGGCTGGTGCCCGCGAGTTCGCGCTGGCGCAGGCGGCCGGTTTCAAGACCGCGGTAACGACGCGGCCCGGCATGGTGTTTCCCGAAAGTGCCGGTCATCTCACCGCGCTGCCGCGGGTCTCGTTGAACGGCAATTTTCAGGATCGGCGCATCCTGCCGGTGCTGACCTCGGGCGCTGCGACCGCGATGTGGAATGGATTCCGCCGCATCGACGCGGCGTGAGCTGTCTCTATTCGTCGTCCCCGCGCAGGCGGGGCCCCATAGACACCGTGCCTGTTTTATGACGGCTGCGGCTCCAATTGTCGCAAAACATCGACGGTGGTTGTGGGTCCCCGCCTGCGCGGGGACGACAAATTGAGTTCCTTGACTCCTTCATCTCCCCCGCCCAAAAGCGTGGGCAAAACCAGGAGGGCTCCATGTTCAAGGATCTATTTTCGCTGCAAGGACGCGTCGCGCTGGTGACCGGCGGCTCGCGCGGCATCGGCAAGATGATCGCGCGCGGATTTCTCAGCCAGGGCGCGTCGAAAGTCTACATAACCGCGCGCAAGGCGGGGCCGTGCGAGGCTACGGCGAAGGAATTGACTGCTGAATACGACGGCGAATGCATCGCGCTGCCGATCGACATTTCGACCATGGCCGGCATCGACCTGCTCGCCGGCGAGTTTAGCAAGCGCGAATCGAAGCTCGATATCCTTGTCAATAATGCTGGCGCCGCATGGGGCGCCGACTTCGACGAATTCCCGGAAAGCGGCTGGGACAAGGTGATGAATCTCAACGTCAAGACGCCGTTCTTTCTGACCAAGGCGCTGGCCGCAGCGTTGCGCGCCGCGGCCAGCGCGGACAGGCCGGCCAAGGTCATCAACATCGCCTCGATCGACGGCATCTTCGTCAATCCGATGGAGACCTATTCCTACGCCGCCAGCAAGTCGGGACTGATTCACCTGACGCGGCGGATGGCGGTGAAGCTGATCCGCGACCACGTCGTGGTCAGTGCGATCGCGCCGGGGCCGTTCAAGTCGGATATGAACAAAGCGGCGCGCGACAACGCCGACGAGGTGGCGACTCGCGTGCCGTCTGGCCGTATCGGTACCGACGAGGACATGGCGGGGGCTGCGATCTATCTCGCCTCCCGCGCCGGCGACTATGTGGTCGGCGCCACCATCGCCGTCGACGGCGGCATCGTCTACGCCAATGCCGGCATCAAGGGCGATGGATGGGATTGAGGCGCGCGACACCAACCAGCGTCGTCACGCGAATACATTGTCGTCCCCGTGCAGGCGGGGACCGATAACCGCCGACGTTTGTAATTGTACGCAAGCGTTGCCGCGTCTTTGTTCAAATTGAAACGACAGCGCGTATGGGTCCCCGCCTGCTGCGCGGGGACAACACCGAGTTTGTGGCTGCTTAATACGTCTCGACGTGATACCGCCCGGCTTCGCGCATCGCGGTCTTGAGCTGCCCCCAGTCGATCGCAGCCCCCCGGCAGACATCGGCGAAGGCTTCATCGACTCCGCTTTCCATGCCCTTGAGGCCGCAGATGTAGATATGGGTCCGCGCGTCATTGAGCAAACCGGCTACCACCGACGCCTCGCTGCGGATGCGGTCCTGCACATAGACCCGCGGCTCGCCCGGCACACGCGAATAGCAGAAGTGCTTGGCCAGCAGTCTTTCCGGCACCTTCTGCAGCGGCCCGAAATACGGCAGTTCCTCCGGCCGGCGCGCGCCGAAGAACAACAGCAATCGTCCCGGCGCTTCCGGCATGGCACGGCGGCGGCGTTCGGTGAAGGCGCGGAATGGCGCAGATCCCGTGCCGGTGCAGATCATGATGATGTTTGCCACGGGGTCGTTCGGATGCAAAAAAGTCGCGCCGAACGGACCGGTGACGTCGACTCTCGCGCCGCGCGGCAGATCACAGAGGTAGTTCGAACACAAGCCATCAGGCTCGCGCTTCACGGTCAGCGACAGGTTGTTGGCATTCGGCTTCTCGCCGTCGCGGGCGCTGGCGATGGAATAGAGCCGCACCAGATGCGGCGCGCCATCGGCGCTCGCGCCCGGGGTGACGATGCCGATGCTCTGTCCTTCCAGCACCGGGAACGGCTGGTCGCCGAAATCCAGGATGATGTGGCGGACATCGGAATCCGCATCCGCATGGGTGAGACGGAAGTTGCCGGCGACCGTGGCCCTGGCGGGCTTGCCGCGGTTGTAGAGATTGACCGTCGGCTTGGAAGCGGAATGCGGCGCCACCGCCTTGCCGCCGAGTCCCTTGCGCGCCTCATCGAGCAGCGCGCCGATTTCATCTTCGAGCGCCTCGACCGCTTCGCTGGAGTCGCCGCTGTCTACGTCGGCCTGGGCCGGCAGATCGCTCCAGGAAAACTGTTCCTGCAGCGAATAAGGCTGCGCGACAATCCGCCAGTTGTCGATCGCGCCGGTCGGACATGGCGCAATGCAGTCCATGCAGTAATTGCAGATCTCGGCGTTGACCACGTAGTTGTTGTCGTCATGCGTCACCGCATCGATCGGGCAAGTCTCCTCGCAGGTATTGCACCTGATGCAGATTTCCGGATCGATCAGGTGTTGTTTTTTCAGGGGTGCGTTCATGGGCTCAGACTTCTTTCCCTCTCCCTTGAGGGAGAGGGTGGATCGACGACGCGAAGCGGCGGCGAGACGGGCGAGGGGGTACCGCTCTATCGCTAGACCTGAACCCCTCACCCGTCTCGCATCTGACGATGCGAGCCACCCTCTCCCTCAAGGGGAGAGGGGAGAAAATCACGCCGCGATCTTCACATATTCGAATTCGCCGGGCTTGTTGTCGATGCCGACCTTTGGCGCCGAAATCCAGCTTGCGAATTTGCCGGGCTCGCTTTCCGGCACCATCAGTGAACTGACGAAATCACCGTCGGCGGCGGACGGCAGATATTCGCTTTTGGCCTTGGCCCATTCGGCATCGCTGAGAATGATGCCCTTCGGTGTGGCATTGACGTCCCGGAACTCGCCGATCTGGCGATGGAACGCCGTGTGCGGCAGCTCGAAGCGGAAATTGACGCCGGCCTTTTCGATGATCTTGTTCCAGCGCTCCACCCCCTTGACGCAATCCTGCGTATAGTCGTCGCGCAGCCGCATGTTCAGCGCGGTCAACGCCGGCTCATCGACCAGTTTGATCTCGCCACCGACCAGCTTAAGCACCTGGTAAATATCGTTGGTCAGGCGATGATCGTCGTCGATCTTGGTTTCCTGGAAGCGACCCTTGAGGCCCGAATTGTAGAAATTCGCGGCATTGGTGGAGACTTCCGACCCGAACAGGTCGAGCGACAGCGAATAATGCAGGTTCATCTTCTTCTGCATGGTCGGAAGATCGATGACGCCGAGCGCCCTCACCTTTTCGACCGCGCCGGGATCGTCGATACCGGCCGCCTTCATCGCCTCGCAGGTGCGCTGCAGGATGCGTCCCACGCCGGTTTCGCCGACGAACATATGATGCGCTTCTTCCGTAAGCATGAAGCGGCAGGTGCGCGACAACGGATCGAAGCCGGACTGCGCCAGGCTCTCGAGCTGCATCTTGCCGTCGCGGTCGGTAAAGAAGGTGAACATGAAGAACGACAGCCAGTCCGGCGTGGCCTCGTTGAACGCACCCAGCATGCGTGGGCTGTCGGCGTCCCCGGAGCGACGGCGCAGCAGGTCGTCCGCCTCTTCGCGGCCGTCGCGGCCGAAATATTTCTGCAGCAGATAGACCATGGCCCAGAGATGGCGGCCTTCCTCGACATTGACTTGGAACAGATTGCGCAAATCGTAGAGCGACGGCGCGGTCTTGCCAAGATGACGCTGCTGCTCCACTGACGCCGGTTCGGTATCGCCTTGAATGACGACAAGACGGCGCAGCATGGCACGATATTCGCCGGGGACTTCCTGCCACGCCGGCTCGCCGATATGCTGGCCGAAATTGACCTTGCGCGATTCATCTTGAGGCGCAAGGAGAATGCCCCAGCGATATTCCGGCATCCGCACATAGTCGAACTTCGCCCAGCCCTTCGGATCGACGCTGACCGCGGTGCGCAAATAGACCAGCGAATCCTGAAAGCCTTCCGGGCCCATGTCGTTCCACCAGTCGAGATAGCCGGGGTGCCAGCCTTCCAGAGCCTTGAGCACCTGTCGATCCTGGGTGAGATTCACATTGTTGGGAATCTTGGTGGTGTAATCGACGTTCATGAGGTTCATGGCGTGCTCCTTGTTAGGTCTCGTGTCCCGGACGCGGAGCGGCATTTAGGCGATGCACTTGCATCGCCGACATGCCGCTCCGCAGAGCCGGGACCGTATCAACGGCGGTACTCGTTGCGATCCCGGTTCTGCAGCGCATCACTTGCGTGCTGCGCAACGCCCGGGAAACGCTCTGATCTCGTCTCTACACCCGCGTCATATCGAATTGCGCCTTCACCCCGGTGCCGTAGCGCCGCAGCGCGCCGTCTTCGCCGACCGCGTTGGGACGCTGAAAGATCCAGTTCTGCCACGCCGTCAGCCGCGAGAAGATTTTCGATTCCATCGTCTCGGGACCGACGAAGCGCAAATTCGCTTCCATGCCGGTGAGGCTGTCCGGTGAAAAGCTGCTGCGCTCCTCGAAGAACACGCGGACCTCGTCGTCCCAATCGATGTCGTCAAGTGCGAAGGTGACAAGACCAAGCTTTTCAGCTTCCTCCGCTTCCAGCGCCTCGCCGATTTTCGCCTGCGCGGTTTTCACATCCGACGGATCCGCCTGGAAGCGCGATTGCAGCCGCGTCAGGCCATGGCTCATCGGATAGGGACCGAAATTCGCGGCGCTCAGCGTGATCGCCGGCGGGCCGCGGTTGTCACCCTGCCGCGAGCCCGCCAGCATGTAGGAGCGGTCCGCGGCGAACACCAGTTCGGCCAGCGTGCCGACGAAGCACGAGCCCGGCTCGACCAATGTCACCAGCGTGCGCGAGGTGACGTCGACGCGCTTCAGCACGCGCTTCCAGTAGTGCCTGAGCTCGTTGACCAGCCAGTGCGCCTTGTTAGCCTCGATGAATGCATCGTAAGCCAGCACCCGTGCACCCTCGCCATGCGACTTGAACACCAGCATCGCGGTGTCAAGCTCGTTGATCCGCAAGTGCAGGATGGCGTCGTCGAGTTCGCGCGCCACCTGCAAAGGCCAGAACGATGCGCCCTGTGCGATCATGCCGCCGATGTGGTCGGGCGGCGCGGTGTCCGGCGCCTGGATCGAGATGGTGGCCATGCGCGCGTCGCGGTCGATCTCGACACCGACAAAACCATAACGGATGCCGCTGTCACCGATCGTGCGCTGAAGCGGCGCAAGCTCAATGCCTTTACCATCGCCGTTACGCTTGGAGGCGGCGGCGAATTCCTTTGTCCGCTCCGCGACTTTTGCTTCGAGCCTGCTGTTGGGTACGATCTCGTCGACCAGCCGCCACTGCACCGCGCGCCTGCCCTTGATGCCTTCCTCGATGGTGCAGAAATAATCGGCGTGGTCGCGGCGCACCTTGCGCTTGTCGACGACGCGGGTAAGTCCGCCGGTGCCCGGCAGCACCGCCAGCAACGGCACTTCCGGCAGCGCCACCGCCGCGGAGCCATCGTCGGCGAGAATGATATGATCGGTGGCCAGCGCCAGCTCATAACCTCCGCCGGCCGCGGTACCGTTGATCACGGTGACAAAGCGCTGGCCGGAATTCTCGCTCGAGTCTTCGAGACCATTGCGGGTTTCGTTGGTGAACTTGCAGAAATTCACCTTGTGAGCGTGGGTGGCGCCAGCCAGCATGCGGATGTTGGCGCCAGCGCAGAACACCCGGCTCTTGGCCGACCGCAGCAGCACCACCTTGACCTGCGGATACTCGAAACGCAGCCGCTGCACCGCGTCGGCGAGTTCGATATCGACGCCAAGATCGTAAGAATTGAGCTTGAGCTGATAGCCTTCGAACAGGCCGCCATTTTCGTCGACGTCCATGGTCAAGGTCGCAACCTCGCCCGCGACATCGAGCTTCCAGTGCCGATAGCGCGACGGATCGGTCTGGAAATCGATGTATCTGGCGCCGTTTGCGAGGACGCGATCTTCTCCCGCCATGAATCACCCTGTCTGATTTTTGACGCCGGCTAATTGCGCTATGCACAATAATTCATGTTTGGAGCTTGGTCTAGGCCGGAAACACCAAAATCTGCATTTTGTTGCACATTATAACCTTGACAAAGCATTTACCACATGTAGTGGTATCGCCCGCACCGCAGCAGTGCGGGGCTGGCGCGCCCTCAGAAGTCAGGTAATCGATTAGTAGCTGCCGGCGTGATAGCCTTCCCCGCAACGGTTGCAGGGGGATGAGCCGTGACGCTGCTGGAAGTCATTCGCGCCGAGAAAAGCAAGATCAAGTTCGGGCCTTGGCATTCTGGCAAGGTGCCGCGTGCCGACTTTCCCATGGCCAAGAACGCCTATGGGTTGGGTAGTTCATTCAACTGGTCCGTCATCACTTTTGACGCTCTAGGCCATGAATGCAGAGTTCTTGTCGTCATCAATGAGCCCAAACAGAAATACGAAGCCATCCTTGGCATCATGGGGCCAAAGGGCTTGCGAATCCTCTGTACGTACGACTACCACCCGAGTGAGCCCGGATGGCACTGCCACGCCACGCATGACGACGTGGCCACCCTCTCACAGGGGTGCATGCGCGGGCCATGGATCAGGCGTGTTCCAAACGCACACAAGCCGCATAGAAAAGGCAAGTTCGCTAGGTTCAAGATCGGCGATCATGACGACGCGATTCGCTTCGCCGCCGCGCGCTACAGGATTGAAGAAAAAGGCACCTTGCTATGAAGGAGGAACTTTGCAAGGCGTTTTGTAACGAAGTCGTCGTGACCGACGTCCCTATCGGACTGGCGGTGGCCACGCCGTTTCGCCGCAGCGACGGTGATGCAATCTCGTTCTACGTCGTGAAGGCAAAGAACCTCTCTGGACTCGCTCACTTAGAGGATGATGGGCAAACCATTCCGTATCTCGAAGCATGCGGCGTTGATTTCGAAACTCAGACAAGGAAGAAAGCGTTCGACTCGCTATTGGCCGAATACGGCGCCGAATATGACGAAGTCGAGAGCCTGGTACGAACACCACAATTTAGGGAGGATGAACTCCCGCGCGCTGCACTAGGCTTCTCCGCCTTATTACTCAGACTCTACGATTTCCTGCTTTTGACGCAGGAACACGTCGAGAGTACGTTCAAGGAAGATGCCACAAACCGCATCAAGTTGGCTGTTGGTGAGCGCGGGACAGTGCAAGAGAATGTCGCGGTCAGTCCTGAGTTAGGCGAAGTGACACCTGATTTGGTGGTGTCCACGAAAGGCAGAGACCCCGTTGCAGTATTTCTCTGCCAGTCGGCTTCAAGGGTACACGAAGCGATCTTCCTGCAAATGGCGGCCCTATACGAAGCAAAGGAGCCGTTATCCGTTATCGCGCTTATAGAAGCTGAGAACACGCTATCCCGCGACATGCACCGACGAGCGCGCAACCGTCTGACGGCAGTTACGAGTTGGGAGGGCGATCAGATTGCCGCTATTCAGCGCATAGAGCGTGAAGCGATCGGAACAAGGCACTAAGGCGATGGGCAAGGCAAAGGAAGCGGAAATTGAACTGTACCCTGACGCATGGCAGCGCTTCGAGCGCGCCGTTGGCGTGGTTGCGAAAAGTCCGCCGCAGCATCGGGTAGCGAAGAAGAAAAAGACCGCCAAGACCGCCAAGACCGCCAAGAAGGCAAAGAAGCGGAAGCCTGCCTAAGCAAACTCCCGCTCCCCTGTTACATCAACGCCTTGATAATTGCCGCGATGCCGAAGAGGCAAAGTGCAACGTTGACGTTGATGGTTAGTGTGACACGAGGTTTCATTGCTGAGCCCTCGGATCACGCCGGCGCAATCCGTAAGGGTTGCGTGAGCGCACCATCGAACGAATGAGAACCGTCGTTCATGGCAGCATCGGCCCATCATTGGCGAGCTAGCATCGCCTCCGACAGACCCCATGTCGCTCCCAGTTACCCTTCCGCCGGCGTATCCTCGCTAGCGTATCGGGCTGGGCATGGGCTTGTGGGTTATCCAATCTCACTTGATGCCGTGCGAAGGCATTGCGGTTGGGGCCACGGCGCAATGATGGGCCGAATTGCTATTTTGAGTCGAGTCAAAATCGTTACTTTGTTCGCCAATATTTTACGAATTTAGGCTTGGGCTTCGGCTGCTTGGAGCGCCAGTGCAGGAAGCGTAGTGCCTTAAGCTTGAACGTTTTTGCTGTTAGGCCGTCGATAGGTAAGGCGCTTGCCAACGATGCCCTTGGCCAGCTTGTCGGCGCGGCAGCTATCGTTGACGCCAAGCGCAGTGCGGTTGTTATGGCGGAAATCGAACTCCGCCAGATAGCGATGCAGATGCTTTTCGGCGCAATGTTGATAGGTGCCGAGCATGCCGCGCTTGAAAACTGAGAAGTAGCTTTCAATCGTGTTCGTGGTGATAACAGCGGTTTCGACAATCGGCTTACCGTTGGGGCCTAGCTTGTCCGTGACCTCATTCCAATAGCGGACGTACTCATCTTCGCCGTGGTTCACCACGCCGTGCGCCGAAAATTCGGAGCTAAGCTTTTCGTAAACGCGCGCTTGATCCGTCATCAAGTGCGCTTCCTTGGAGATATTGGCGCGGACGACGGGCAAGATTGACTTCGCGGTTGTGTTCGCAACATGGAAACTGCGAACTTGGCCGGTGTCGCGATCTAGCAGGGAAAGGACCGTGTTCTTATGAGCCCCGCCAGCGCGGGCCTTCTTAACGCCAGCGCGACGGCCAATGAAAGTTTCGTCAACCTCTACCGCGCCGCCGTCAGTGCCCATCGGCGGTGCAAGCCCGCCAACGCGCATTGCTTCACGCAAGCGGTGCATCAGGAACCACGTCGATTTGTAGCTGATGCCAAGCATGCGGTGGACCTGATGCGCGCTGATGCCCTTTTTGGAAGCGGTCATGAGGAACAGCGCCGCAAGCCACTTGGTCAGCGGAATTTTCGAGCGCTCAAACACGGTGTTGACGGTCACGGTGAACTGCTGGCGGCACTTAGGCTCATTGCACTGGTACACGCCGGGACGGTGCGCCTTGCCTTCAAGCTTGGTGATCTTGTCCTGATCGGCGTTGCCGCAATGCGGGCAAACCCGGCCGTTGGCCCAGACGCGGGCTTCAAGCCATTCGCGGGCTGCGGTTTCGTCTTGAAAGATCGGGTTTTTGAGAAGATCGGTCATCGGTTTGCTCCAATGACTGAAATCTACCTGTAGCGGCCTGCTTTGTCAAGGTTATAATGTGCATTTTGTTTCAGGTTCGGCCGAGCGCTCCGATCGAAACCCAGTCGGCTTTCGACAACGCCGGCTGCGCCAGTTTGGTCCGAAGCAGGCCGGCAAGCGCCGCGGTCGGGAATGCATCGGCGAAACCGCCGCCTGCGCCGGTCGCCTTGCGCACGCCGAGTTCATTCAGCTCCGCTAGCGCTTCGCCCAGCAGCCGCGCCGCCGCATGGGGCTTTGCCATGCGCAGTTTGAGATTGGCGTTGGCGATCTGGATGCAGGCCCGCAGCAGGATCCGCTCGCGTCCGCCCTGGGGTGCGGCAGCCCACACCGCCTCGAGTATCTCGTGGCTTTCCCAGAAAAATCCGCAATCATTCAACCCCAATCCATAGCGCAGCGCCGGATGGCGCGCCGGGACGAAGCCGTTGAAACGCGCCGGCACCAGCGCCTTGGCCGTCGCCAGCGTGTCGTGATCGGCCTCGGTCTCGACGCCGGGAACGTAAGCCCATCGCGGCAAGGGGAGGTTGACCGCCGTCGAGGGAGGCAGGTTCATTCGGGCATCGCCGCGCCGAGCATTCTATGCCGCGCGCCCTGACGCACCCTCGTGCACCTGCAAAATGCACTTGGCGAATTCCGCGATCGCATCCAGCGTCGCCTCCGGCGCCTCGCGATGCGGCGAATGCCCGGCACCGGTGATGATCGAGACGTCGACCGGACAGTAACACTCTTCCCTTGCGATTTCGATCTGGCGAATCGTCCCATAATGGTCGTCGGCGCCCTGCACGATGGCAACGGGCACGCGGATATAGGCGAGATATTCCGAAATATCCCAATTACGGAATTTCGGGTCGAGCCAGGCGCCGTTCCATCCGTAGAACGCGTTGTCGACGTCCGTATGCCAGCGCGCCAGTTTCGAGCGTAGCTCGGTGGTCTCATAGGCGAGCTTGATCTGTGCGATCGACCTCACGGAAATATCCTCGACGATGAAATGCGGCGCGATTAGCGCCAGCCCCCGGATACGGTGATCCTGAACGCCGCCGGCATAGATCGCTGCGATCGATGCGCCGTCGGAGTGGCCGACCAGCAACCCGCGGCGAAAGCCGATTGCGTCGAGCAGCTTCGGCAGTACCTCGAGCGCTTCGATGTGCATGTAATCGACGGGGCGCGGCAGCGCGACCGATGACGACCGGCCATAGCCCGCGCGCGAATAGGCGAACACGCCGGTGCCGGTAGCGGCCGCAACTTTTTCAGGAAAGTCCCCCCACAGCGCGGCGGAGCCGAGCCCTTCGTGCAGCATTACGATGGTCGACGCGTCGCAAGGTGCCGGGCCGGTCATGCGGTATTCGAGATCGGATGCACCGATGCGCAAGATGCCGGAGCGGTCGAGGGCGGTCATGCGGCGCGCTTCCCGCGCAACATTGCGCGACCGTCCCCTCCCCCCTTGAGGGGGAGGGTTAGGGAGGGGGGTAGCCACAAACGTCGGTGCCCGGAATTACCCCCCTCTCCAACTCTCCCCCTCAAGGGGGGAGACGGCAGATCGAGCTCCGTGGCATTGTCAAACATCACGATTTTGCCGTCTCGCCCTCGCGCAGCTTGAAGCGCTGAATCTTCCCCGTCGCCGTTTTCGGCAAGGCATCGACCACGTCGATCCAGCGCGGATATTTCCACGGCCCGATCTTCTGCTTGACGTGCTCTTTCAGCGCGTCATGTAGGCCGTCGGTTGGCGCGTTCGCGCGCAGCACCACGAATGCCTTCGGCTTCAGCAATCCTTCCGAATCGGCTTCGGGCACCACGGCGGCTTCGAGCACGGCCGGATGCGTGATCAGCGCGCTTTCGACCTCGAATGGCGACACCCAGATGCCCGACACTTTGAACATGTCATCGGCACGGCCGCAAAACGTGTAGCGGCCGTCGGCGTCGCGGATGTATTTGTCCCCGGTGCGGGTCCACGCCCCTTCGAAGGTACGGCGGCTTTTGCTGCGCTGGTTCCAGTAGCCGTCGCCGGCCGATGGTGCATCGACCAGCAGTTCGCCGATTTCTCCGTCGGCGACGTCCGCGCCGGCTTCGTTGACGAGACGCACATTGTAGCCGGGCACCGGCCGGCCCGCGGTGCCGTATTTGATGTCGCCCGGCGCGTTGGAAAGGAAAATGTGCAACAACTCGGTGGTGCCGACACCATCGAGAATGTCGACGCCGAAGCGCGACTTCCAGCTGTTGCCGACCGATTCCGGCAATCCCTCGCCGGCCGACGTGCACAGCCGCAGTTTCGAGCCACCGCGTTCGTTCTTCAGCGACTCGTCATTCAGCATCGCCGCATACAGCGTGGGTACGCCGAAGAAAATGCTGGGATTGTACTTTGCCATCAGCGCGAACATCGCCGCCGGGGTCGGCCGCCCGGTATTGAGCACGGTGGTCGCGCCCACCGACATCGGAAACGTCAGCGCGTTGCCGAGCCCGTAGGCGAAAAACAGCTTCGCCGCCGAAAGACAAACATCGTCCTCGCGAATGCCAAGCACCTGCATGGCGTAGGTCTCGGCGGTCGCCGCCAGATTGGAATGCAGATGCCGCACGCCCTTGGGCATCCCGGTGGAGCCCGACGAATAGAGCCAGAACGCGGGCTCGTCGGCATGGGTCGCGGCGGTCACGAACGAATCGCTTTCGCTGGCAATCTCATCCGCCAGGTTGTTGTGGCCATGCGCACCGCCGCCCGCGACCACGACATGCTCGAGATCCGGCATCTGCCGGACCATGTCCTTGACGACCGGCAGCAGCGCCTCGGATACAAACAGCACCTTGGCGCGGCAATCCGCCAGCACATAGGCGTAGTGTTCGGAGGTCAGCAGCGTATTAAGCGGCACGGGCACGACACCGGCGCGGATCGCGCCGAGGAACACGATCGGAAACTCAACCGTATCGAGCATGATCATCGCCACGCGCTCTTCGCGCCGCACGCCGAGACGGCGCAACAGATTGGCAAGGCGACGGCTCTGCTTCTGCAGGTCGCGGTAGGTCAGTTCGGAAACGGTGTCGGTGAAGGCCAGTTTCTCGCCGCGGCCGTCATCGACATTGCGGTCGAGCAGCCAAGTCACCGCATTGTAGGAGGTCACGCGCCTTCTCCCCGCTTTCTGAATTATAATTCATAGAAAGCCATCAGCGGCGCTTGCTGTCAATCTTTATCGGCATTATGTTTCCGAACAGGCACCACGCAGACTGAACGCGGGGATTAATGACCGAGCAACCCGATCCTGAAACCGGCTTCCTTCAGCAGCTCGGCCAGCGCGTCCGCACCATGCGAGGCTTGCGCGGCATGTCGCGAAAAGTGCTGGCGAAAGTGTCGGGCATTTCCGAGCGTTATATCGCCCAGCTCGAAAGCGGCAAAGGCAACGTGTCGATCGTGCTGCTGCGCCGGGTCTCCAACGCCATGGCCGCGCATCTCGAGGATCTCGATTCCCGCCAGCGAACCGGCGCCGGACTGGCCGGTGATCCGCGATCTTGTGCGCAAGGCAACGCCGAGCCAGATCGCGCATGCCAAGGATGTTCTGTCCGGACAAGGCAGCGGCGCCTCGGCGCAGCGGCAGAAGGCGTTCGCCGGCATCGCCCTGATCGGCCTGCGCGGCGCCGGCAAGTCCACGCTGGGGAAATTGCTCGCCAGGAAAATCGGCTGGAGCTTTGTCGAGCTGAACAAGGAGATCGAGCGGCAGAATGGCCTGTCGGTCGCGGAGATCATCGCGCTCTACGGCCAGGAAGGTTTTCGCCGCATGGAGCAGGCCGCGCTCGGACAATTGCTGGCGTGCCGGGAATTGATGGTGCTGGCGACCGGCGGCGGCATCGTCTCCGAACCGTTGACCTTCGACCTGATCCTGTCTTCGTTCTACACCGTCTGGCTCAAGGCCGAGCCGGAAGAGCACATGGCGCGGGTGCGCGGTCAGGGTGACCTGCGGCCGATGGCGGACGATCGCTCGGCGATGGCGGAACTGCGCACCATCCTGCTCAGCCGCGAACCTCTATATGCGCGTGCGTCAGCAGTGGTGGATACCGCGGGACTGACCATCGACGCCGCGGCCATGAATTTGATCGATACAGTGGCGCCGGTGACGCAGGACGCGCGCATGTTCGCGCGGGGATGAGCTTATGTCATTGCGAGGAGCGCAAGCGACGAAGCAATCCAGTCCTTGTGCCGACGATAACTGGATGGCTTCGCTTCGCTCGCAATGACGAACCGGCAAGGCCTGTTTGCCGTCAAATCCCCAGATACCGATGCTGCAGATCGGACGCGGCGATCAGCTCTTCCGAGGTGCCGGTCCACACTTCGCGGCCGCGCTCGACGATGTAGTGCCGGTCGGCGATGCGGGTGAGGTTTTCGACGTTCTTGTCGATCACCAGCACCGATTGGCCGCGCGCTTTGAGCATCGACAGGCAATTCCAGATTTCGTCGCGGATCAGCGGCGCAAGACCCTCGGTGGCTTCGTCGAGGATCAGCAGCCGCGGATTGGTCATCAGCGCGCGGCCGACCGCCAGCATCTGCTGCTCGCCGCCGGAAAGCGTGCCGCCCATATTGCCGGCACGCTCGGCCAGCCGCGGGAACAGCGCATGGATTTTTTCGACGGTCCATGGATCGGCGCTGCCGGCACGATTACCGGACGCGGCTACGAGATTTTCACGCACGGTCAGGTTGGGAAATATCTGGCGCCCTTCCGGGACAAGACCAATGCCCAACTGGGCAATCCTGAAAGCCGGCAGGTCGCGAACGTTCTGTCCGGCAAACCGGATCGTGCCCGCGCGTGCACGCGTTAGCCCCATGATGGATCGGATCGTCGTGGTCTTTCCCATGCCATTGCGACCCATCAGGGCCACCATTTCTCCCGCCCGGACCGACAATGACAGACCGAACAACACCTGGCTCAGTCCGTAACAGGTCTCGATGTTCTCCACTTCCAACAACGGGCCTGCGTCAGTCATGACGTGTCACCGCATGCTGGTCGCCGAGATAGGCACGGCGAACTTCCGCGTTCCGGCGGATCGCCGCCGGCACGTCGGAGGCGGTGACGCGCCCGTAGACGAGGACGGTGATGCGGTCGGCAAGCGCGAACACCGCGTCCATGTCATGCTCGACCAACACGATAGTAACTTCCCGCCGCAACTCCTGCAGCAGCTTCACCATGCGCGCCGATTCGGTGACGCCCAGTCCCGCCATCGGCTCGTCGAGCAGCAACAGTTTCGGTTTGGTCGCGAGCGCGACCGCAAGTTCCAGTTCGCGCTGTTCGCCGTGGCTCAGTTCCGACACCACGGTTTCGGCGCGGCTGCCCAGTCCGACCCGATCCAGCGCCGCCAGAGCCGTTTCGCGCAGATGGCTTTCCTTGCGGGCATTGCCCCAGAAACGGAACGAATGCCCGTCATGCGCCTGCGCCGCCAGCGCGACATTGTCCGCTGCCGTGAAGTCGAGCAGCAGCGAGGTGATCTGGAACGAGCGCGCGAGGCCAAGCGCGCTGCGCCGATGCGCCGGCAGGCCGGTGATGTCCCGGCCGGCAAACCGGATGCTGCCGGAGTGCGGCAGCAATTGCCCGGTGAGCTGGCTGATCAGCGTGGTCTTGCCGGCGCCGTTGGGCCCGATGATCGCGTGCAGTTCGCCGTGCGCCACCTCGAGCGACAGGTTGTCGGTGGCGACGATCCCGCCGAACCGGCGGACCAGATTTTCGACATGGAGCAGGGAATTGCCTGAGGAATTAGCCACGGCGCTGCCTCCTGAGCCATCCGTCGATGCCACCGCGTCCGAACAGCACCACCACCAGCAGCAGCGGCCCGATGATGATCTGCCAGTATTCGGTGATGCCCGACAGCACTTCCTCCAATGCCAGGAAGGCGATAGTGCCGATCAACGGCCCGAACAGCGATCCGATGCCGCCCAGAATCACCATCACCATCAGGTCGCCGGACCGGGTCCAGTACATGATCGAAGGACTGATGAATTCGGTATGATTGGCCAGCAGCGCGCCAGCCAGCCCACAGATCGCGCCGGCGATGACGAAGCAGACCAGCTTGTAACGATAGACCGGAAATCCGACGGCCTGCATGCGCCGTTCATTCGATCGGGTGCCCTGGATCACCAACCCGAAGCGCGAATTCACAATGCGCCAGACCAGATACAGGCACGCGAACAATAGCGCCAGACAGAGGTAATAAAACTGCACGCGGTTGGAGAGATCGAGCAGCCCGCCAAACTGGCTGCGGCGATAGATCGTCAGTCCATCGTCGGAGCCATAGCGGTCCAGCCCGGCCGCCACGTAATATATCATCTGGCCGAAGGCGAGCGTGATCATGATGAAATAGACGCCGCGGGTGCGCAACGACAGCGCGCCGACGACGAGGGCGAATAGCGCAGACGCCACAACCGCGACCGGAAACTGGACAAATCCCGAAGCAATTCCTTCATAGGCGAGAATGCCGACGGCGTAACCGCCGATGCCGAGATAGGCGGCATGACCGAAACTCATCATGCCGCCATAGCCGAGGATCAGGTTGAGGCTGGTGGCGGCCAGCGCGAGAATGACGATTCGCGTGAACAGGGTCAGGACAAAGGCCTTCCCCATCAACGAGGCGTACACCGGCAGCAAAACCAGCGCGACAAGCAGCAGCGCGATCAGGATGGTCCGGGCGTCGATGGCCGGCTTCATCGCTGCGTCGTCGTCGGAAACAGGCCCTCCGGCCGCACCACCAGCACGACTGCCATCGTGAGATAGATCAGCATCGACGACAAGGCGCGTGCGGCCGACGACGCCGCGGTCTGACTCAGCACCAGGCGCAGCAAATCGGGCAGAAAAATTCGCCCGAGCGTGTCGACCAGGCCGATCAGCACCGCCGCGGCGAAGGCACCGCGGATCGATCCGATGCCGCCGATAACGATTACGACAAGGGCCAGAATCAGGATGTTCTCGCCCATGCCGATCTGGACGGTGAGGATGGGCGCCTGCATCAGTCCGGCGAGGCCGGCAAGTGCCGCACCAAGGCCGAATACCAGCGTGAACAGCAAATCGATGTTGACGCCGAGCGCGCCGATCATTTCCCGATTGGAGGCGCCGGCGCGGATCAGCATGCCAACACGGGTCCGCATCACGATGACATAGAGCATCAGGGCGACGGCGAGCGCGACCGCGATGATCGCAAGCCGGTAGGCGGGATAATAGACGCCGGGCAGGATTTGTACCGCGGAGCTGAGCCAGGAGGGCAATGGCAGCGTCAGTCCGCCCGGGCCCCAGATCAGGCGGACCAGATCGTTGAAGAACAGGATCAGCCCGAAGGTGCCGAGGACCTGATCGAGATGATCGCGGCCGTACAGCCGTTGAAACACAATGATCTCGAGGATGATCCCGACCGCCAGCGTGGCGGCCAGGGCGAGCGCCGCACCGCACAGAAAGCTCCCGGTCCAGGCGACGAAGGTCGCGGCAAAATACGCACCCAGCATGTACAGCGAGCCATGCGCCAGATTCACCAGGTCCATGATGCCGAACACCAGCGTCAACCCGGCCGCCAGCAGAAACAGCAGCAGGCCGAATTGCAGGCCATTCAGTAACTGTTCGAGCAGCAGCATGACCGGCCCCTGGACCACGCGGCGGTCGTTATTTCATGGGGCACTTGTCGTGGAAACGATCCTGATTGTCCTTCAAAATCGTCGCAACCGTCTTCAAGCCGAACGATCCGTCCGCTTCCTTGACCGCTTCTTGCAGATAGAAATTCTGGATCGGAATGTGGTTGTTGCCGTATTTGAACGGCCCGCGCACCGAGGCGAAGTTGGCCTTTTCCATCTCTTTCTGCATCTCGTCCTTTTTGGCCATGTCGCCCTTGACCGCGACGACGGCGCTGTTGATCAGCATCGCGGCGTCATAGGACTGCGCGCCGTAGAACGACGGGCCGTGGCCAAATTTCTTGCGGAAGTCGCCGACGAACTTCTTGTTGGCGTCGTTGGGCAGGTCGTTGACCCATTCCTGCGCGCCGGGGACGCCGACCGCCAGATCCTTCTGTAGTGGCAGCGTGGTTTCATCGATCGTGAACGCCGTATACAGCGGTATCTGACCCTTTAAGCCCGCCTGCGAATACTGGTTGAGAAACTGTACGCCGGCGGCACCGGGATAGAACACGAACACGGCGTCGGGCTTGGCCGCGCGAGCCTTGGAGAGTTCGGCGGAGAAATCGAGTTGATCCGGCCATTTGGTATATTCCTCGCCGATCACCTCGCCTTTGAAGGTGCTCTTGGCGCCGGCGAGCATGTCCTTGCCCGCGGCGTAGTTCGGCCCGATCAGGAAAACCTTCTTGATGCCCTTCTGGTTCATGTATTCGCCGACGGCCTGCGGCGTCTGGTCGTTCTGCCATGAGGTCGAGAACACATAGGGTGAGCACAATTCGCCCGCGACTTGCGATGGCCCGGCATTGGCGCTGATCAGGAACGTTTTGGCATCGACCGCGGGTTTTACGGAGGCGAGATAAACGTTCGACCAGATGTAGCCGGAAATGAAATCCACCTTGTCCGACTGCAGCAGCTTCTCGGTCTTCTGACGGCCGACATCCGGCTTCTGCCCGTCGTCCTCATAGATCACCTCGACCGGGATGCCGCCCATCTTGCGTCCCAGATGATCGAGCGCCAGTTCGAACGCGTTGCGCATGTCGTTGCCGATCACCGCGGTTGGGCCGCTCAACGTCGTGACAAACCCGATCTTGATGGTGTCAGCCGCAAAAGCGGGATGCGCCAGCGCCAGAGCCGCAGCGCCTGCCAGCCGGAATGCCGTTTTCATAGGTGTTCCCTCCTCGTTACCAGACGATCTCGACCCGTTAGGGAGCCTTTTCGCTCCTTTTCGTTCTTGGGCCTATCTTTCGTGACGTGTTTTGTGCGCGAAGTGTTGGGCTTCCGGCAAGCGCGACCTTCGGCTTCCCTCAAAGCTGTCAACCCCGCCAGCAATGCACCATAATTCGTGCGAACGGCGGATGGCAAGAATTATAATTCAGGTTTTGAGCGCGGCTGCGACTTTATGTCTGCCTTGCTTCGGATAAGACCCGCAGCCCTACCCATAGGTCGGCTGCTGCGGCCAGCCTGGCGGCGACTCCTCGAACGCCTGCTGCCGCCCGTAAGGCGTCATGTCAAGCAGCGCGTAGGCGTTAGTGAGCGCTTCGGTGCCGCGCGCATAGGCCGACCAAGTATGAAAGACGTCGTCGCCGATGCTGAAAAACACGCTGAGGCCGTGTTCTTCGCCCGAAATCGCATTCGGGACTTTTGCCGCCTCCAGCTCGGTCCTGTTGCGATAATTGTATTCGACCGGCGCGATCTTGTCGTCGTTGGTGACGTGGAAATCGTAGTTGAACTCGCTGCCGAGCGAAGAAACCCACGTGAAGGGCCATCCTTGCCGCTCCTTGTACGCCTCCAGTTTGGCGAGCGGCGCGCGGGATACCATCACGAACGTCGTATCGCGGTCGTGCAAAATCGACAGGTCGCCGATGGCATTTGCATAACTGGTGCAGCCCGCGCAGCCTTTCTCCCATTCCGGATCGAACATGAAGTGATAGACGATGAGCTGGCGGCGGCCCTCGAACAGATCTTTGAGCGACTGTTCGCCGCCTGGCGCCTCGAACAGGTAACTTTTCTCGATCTTCACCATCGGGAGCCGGCGCCGCTCCGCGTTGACACGATCATAATGTTGGGTGAGTTCTTTCTCCCGCGCGAGAAGCTTTTTTCGTTCGCCGAGCCATTGCTCGCGCGAGACGACGGGCGGATGCGGGACTTCAATGGCCGGCATGTCCGACTCCTGTTCTGATTGAACTGCTGCACTAACCGCCTAATCTCTGATCGGTTGCGCAGCGCGCCTGCATTAACTCGCGGGCACGGCCGAAAACTCAGCAATTCCCGTGATATAAACCTGCGTGGCGGACATCGCGGTTGGCTGCGACCGTGCCGTCATCCCACGGCAGCAGCCCCCCTTGACCTGATATGGTGGCTCGCGCACCCTCGCCGGCAGGCTGGCGAAAGGAGAGCGATCATGAAGCGCGCACGCGCGGTGTTTGCTGAACTGAAACCGCTTGCGTTGGTGGTCGCCGCGACGGCGGCGATTGCCGGCGCCGCATTGGCGCAGTCGCCACCGAGCGTGGTGTCTCCCGCGTTTCGCGAGGCGATCCCGAACATCCCGGGCAAAAGTATCGTCGCCGTCGTCGTCACCTGGCCGCCGGGCGGCAAGACGCCACCTCATCACCACGCCCGCTCCGCGTTCGTCACCGGCTACGTGCTTTCCGGCGAAGTTCGCAGCCAGGTCGATGACGGCAAGGTGCAGATCTTCAAGGCGGGTGAAAGTTTCTCCGAAGCGCCGGGCGCGCTGCATCGCATCAGCGAAAACGCCAGCGCCACCGAACCCGCAAAACTGCTGGCAATTTTTATCGTCGATACCGGCGACACAGAACTAACCACCATCGAGGGCAAGTGACGACGGATCGTCATCGCATCGTGATCGTCGGCGCCGGTTTCGGCGGGCTGGAGACGGTGTACCGTCTTGCCGGCGCGCCGGTCGCGATCACGTTGGTCGACCGCCGCAACCACCATCTGTTTCAGCCGCTGCTCTATCAGGTCGCAACCGCCGCACTCGCGACCTCGGAGATCGCCTGGCCGATCCGCTATCTGTTGCGCGGGCGACCCGAGGTTATCACCCTGCTCGCCACGGTGACCGGGGTCGATGCGAACGCGCGTCGCGTGATGCTGGATGGCGGCGACACACGGCCCTATGACACGCTGGTTGTCGCCACCGGTGCCCGCCACGCCTATTTCGGCCACGACGAATGGGAGCCGTTCGCGCCCGGCCTGAAGACGCTGGAAGACGCCACCACGCTGCGGCGCCGTATCCTGATCGCCTTCGAGGACGCCGAGCGCGAAAGCGATCCGCAACGGCGCGCGGCGTTGTTGACCTTTGTCATTATCGGCGCCGGTCCGACCGGCGTGGAGCTCGCCGGCACTATCGCCGAACTGGCGCAGGACACCCTGCCGCCCGATTTCCGCAACATCGACACCCGCAAAGCGCGCGTGGTTTTGATCGAGGCCGGACCGCGCGTGCTGGCCGGCTTTCCGGACGAACTGTTGGCCTATGCGCAACGCTCGCTGGAAAGCCTCGGCGTCGAACTCGCATTCGGGCAACCCGTCACCGAATGCAGCGCCGACGGCGTCGTCTATGGTGGCAAGAACCTCGCAGCGAAAACCATCATATGGGCCGCCGGCGTGCGCGCATCGCCCGCCGCCGAATGGCTCGGCGCGCCGGCCGATCGCGCCGGCCGGGTGTCGGTCCTTCCCGATCTTACCGTCCCCGGTCATCCGGAAATCTTTGCCATCGGCGATACCGTGACGATCGATGCCCCCGATGGAAAGCCGGTACCCGGCATTGCACCTGCTGCAAAACAGCAGGGACGCTATGTCGCCCGGTCCATCAAGGCGCGGCTGCGCGGCGAAACGATTCAGCCATTTGTGTACAAGCACTCCGGCAACCTGGCGCAGATCGGCAAACGGCTGGCGGTAATCGATTTCGGCCGCATCAGGCTACGCGGCGCGCTGGCGTGGTGGATATGGGGCATCGCCCACATCTATTTCCTGATTGGCTTGCGAAACCGGCTCAGCGTCGCCATCAGCTGGCTCTGGATCTACACCCGCCAGCAACGCGGCGCGCGCCTGATCACCCAGGGCCGCGCCAAGGTGAGCAACTACTGGCCGTAGCGGCAGGACGACATTGGGCTACATGCGTCATTGCGAGCGAAGCGAAGCAATCCAGATTTTCTGAAGCAGGCTGGATTGTTTCGTCGCTTCGCTCCTCGCAATGACGACAGAGACTTATTTCACCAGCGAGCAGCCGCCCTCGGCCATCGGCCGAAACGCCTGCTCGGCGGGAATGATCGAAACCAGTTTGTAATAATCGTAAGCATATTTCGACTCGTCCGGTTTCTTGACCTCGAACAGATACATCGGATGGATGACGCGGCCGTCCTGACGGATGGTGACGTCGCCGAACAGCTTGTCCTTGCCCCTGAACTTTTTCATTTGCGGCACCGCGTCCTTTGCATCGTCGCTGCCCGTTGCTGCCACCGCGTTGAGATAGGCCAAGGTCGAGGCATAGACGCCGGCCTGGTTGCCGCTCGGCATCTTGCCGTTCATGCCGGGCCGGGCGGCGAAACGTTTGGCGAAGGCACGGGTGTCCTCATCCATATCCCAATAAAACGCTTCGAGCAGTTGCAGCCCCTGCGCTACCTTCAGCCCCATGCCGTGCACATCGTTGACGAACAGCAGGAACGCGACCAGGGTCTGCCCGCCTTCTTTGGTGCCGAATTCAGCCGCCTGCTTCACCGCGTTGATGGTGTCACCGCCGGCGTTGGCGAGGCCGATCACCTTGGCCTTCGAACCCTGCGCCTGCAGCAGGAACGACGCGAAGTCCGACGTTCCCAACGGGTGCCTGCTGGAGCCCAGCACTTTGCCGCCGTGCTTCTCGATGTAATTGGTGGCCTCGGCCTCGATGCCCTGGCCGAGCGCGTAGTTCACCGTGATGAAATACCACTCCTTGCCGCCGCGCGCCATCATCGCCGCCGCCGTGGTGTTGCCGGTCGCCCAGGCGTCGTTGACCCACTGAATCGTGTTCGGCGAGCAGGCTTTGCCGGTCAGGTCGGAACTTGCTGTCGACGACGCCAGGAACGTCATCTTGGTATCGCGCAGCAGCGAATTGATGGTGAGTCCGACGGCCGAGTTTGGCACGTCGACGATGGCATCGACCTTGTCGACCTCAAGCCATTTGCGCGCGATGGCGGAACCGACGTTGGCCTTGTTCTGGTGATCGGCATAGACGATCTCGACCTTGATGCCCTTGCCGCCGCCGTTGAAATCCTCCGCGGCCATCCGCGCAGCCTCCACCGAACCCATGCCGTTGGTATCCTGAAAAATGCCGGAGATATCGTTGAGAACGCCGACCCGGACGATGTCGTCGGATATTTCGGCGCGCGCCGAGCCGCAGGCGGCGCACGACAGCGCAAGCGCCAGAAACATCTTGAAGCCCCTCATCATCGTACTCCCTGAATTGTATTTCATGTTTTGCTTCAGCCGGCGCAGCCGATCCATTCCATGCACGCATCGTCTTCCAGCATCGCCATGGCAGCCGCCCGCCGCGTCAGCACCGCGCGCTGGTTGATGTAGCCCTTATCGGTGATCTCGCCGCCATCCACGGATGCCGGCTCGGCCATCAGCAGTGCGCGCGTGGCAAATGTCGAAGATCCGCCTCCCTGCGCCTTCAGCTTCGCAAGTCCTTGGGCAATCGCTGCGCGAACCTTTGCACTGCCGATTACCTCGTTGATGTTCGCGCTCTCACCCAGACCGGCTTGGGTGCGGCAGGCGGCGATATTCGGAAATACCAGAAAGCGCACATGGTCGCCGTCGTGGCCGGCGACGACGATATCCTGGGCCAGCGGCGCCAGTGCCGCGATGCCGGCGACGCGCAACGTGCCGACGCTGACCCAGGTGCCGGAGTTGAGCTTGAAATCCTCGGCGACGCGACCGTCGAAAAACAAACCGCGCTCCGGGCGCTCGGGATCGGCGAAGGTCACGGCATCGCCGATCAGATAGAAGCCATCCTCATCGAACGCCTTGGCCGTCAGTTCCGGGGCTTTCCAGTAACCCGGCGTGACATTGGGGCCGCGGACGCGCACCTCCAGCTTGTCGGCGGAAGGTACCAGCTTCAATTCGGTACCGGGGATCGGCACCCCGATATTGCCGGATCGCTTAGCTTGAAAATGGCAGTCGGTCGCCAGCGGCGAGGTTTCCGTCGAGCCCCATGCCGACACCATCGGCATCGCGCGGCCGATGGTTTTGATCGACAGATCTTCCAGCGCGTCCCACAAATTCTGCGGCAGCGCCGCGCCGGCGTAGAATGCAAACCTCACCTCGCTGAAGAAGCGGCGGCGCAGGTCTTCATCGTCGCGCAACGCGGCGATCAGCATGTCGAAGCCGCGCGGCACATTGAAATACACGGTCGGCATCACGCTTCGCAGATTGGCCAGCGAGGTCGCGAACAGTCCAGGCGCCGGCTTGCCGCCGTCGATATACAGTGTGCCGCCGTTGCGCAGCACCAGGTTGAAATTGTGGTTGGCGCCGAAGGTGTGGCTCCAAGGCAGCCAGTCGAGAATGACTAAGTCGTCCGCGCTATCGAGAAACGACCAGGTTTGCGCCTTGGCCTGCTGGCTCGAGGTCAACATGCGCTGGGTGTTGATCACCGCCTTCGGCGTGCCGGTCGAGCCCGAGGTGAACAGGAATTTTGCAATGGTGTCGGGCCCGATGGCCGCGAACGCTTCCGCCACCGCAGGCGATTCAGGCGTCGCTGCGATGGTGCGAAATGAAATCGCATCGCTGCTTTCAGCATCTCCGCACACAATCTTCGCCGTATGCAGCGGCTTGATCGCCGCCAGCGCCGGCGCAAACGCCTTGAGGCTGGACACATAGATCGCGCCGGGGTCGAGCAGCGCGACCATGTTTTTCAGCTTGTCGAAATCCTTCGACATCAACGAATAAGCCGGCGAGATCGAGGCCACCGGCACGCCGACATGCATCGCCGCCAACGCAAAGAGCGCGTGTTCGATGCTGTTGTCGGACAGAATCGCCAGCGGCCGCTCGGCGCTCATGCGTTGCGCAAGAATCCAGGCGCCGGCGGCGCGCACCTGCCATAGCGCGTCCTTGTAAGTCACCGCGGTCCACGGCGCATCAACGCTAAAACGTTCGCCGAGAAAAATCCGCCGCGACGCCTGCCGCGCCCAATGCGCCAGCCAGTCGCCGACGCAGCGTGCGGCAGGTTGCAGCGGCGTCATCGATTTCAACCAAATGCTGCCGTCGGCGTGCCGCTCGGCCACGATGTCGGGCGTCGCGAACAAGGCGTCCGGGGCATCGCGGCGGCTTGCGGCTACGACATTCATGCGGCCTCCCCTTCCCGTCTTCACATGCGGGCTGTCGCTTGCTCTACGCGAGAAAAAGCTGTCCCGGCAATGCGCCGGGGCTCTTGCGCAAATTGTACGCATCAATGCTTCGCGCTCAGCGAATAAGCAAATGCCCGCTGCCAAGCTGCGAATAAAGAATAAGCCGTCGATTGAAAATCAACAACCATTTGAAACGATGGCAGATTCTTGCGGGAGATGGCGCCGATCCCCGTTGTACACAATGGCATAGACCTTGCTTAGTGCACTGCGAGGGTTCCGGCTCAGGGCGTTAAGCGATGGCGAAAGCAAAATATCCTGTCCGCGGCATTGTCGCCGCCGAGCCGAGTCCGATCGATCTCGACTGGTCGACAACCGCGCTTCTGATCATCGACATGCAGCACGACTTCATGGAGCCCGGCGGCTTCGGCGAGACCCTCGGCAACGATGTCTCGCAGCTGACACGCGCCGTAAAACCGATCGCGGCGGTGCTGGCTGCGGCGCGCGACAGCGGCATGCTGGTCGTGCACACCCGCGAAGGCCATCTGCCGGATCTGTCCGACGCGCCGCCGGCCAAGGTCGAGCGCGGCACGCCTTCCCTGCGCATTGGCGATCCCGGCCCGATGGGCCGGATCCTGATCCGCGGCGAAGCCGGTCACGACATCATCCCCGCTCTGTATCCGCTCGACGGCGAGATCGTCATCGACAAGCCCGGCAAGGGCGCGTTCTACGCCACCGAACTCGGTGACGTGCTGGAGAAAAACGGCATCGAAAACCTACTGGTGTGCGGCGTCACTACCGAGGTCTGCGTCAATACTACCGTGCGCGAGGCAAACGACCGCGGTTATCGCTGCATCGTGCTGTCCGATGGCTGCGCATCCTATTTTCCCGAATTCCACGAGATGGGTTTGAAGATGATCAAGGCCCAAGGCGGCATTTTCGGCTGGGTCAGCTGTTCCGCCGCGATTCTTGAGGCGATGGCACCGGAGACGTCGAAGATTTCAGCAACGGGAGGGATGCGATGAGCACGAGCATGACGGGGACTGCCGGCAAATCTGATTTCAAGCCGATCCTGTGGACGCCCGGCGACTGGAATGCCTTTTTCGGCTTCGGCACCAACATCCTGGTCAACATGCTGGTGCTGACCGGACTGTTGCGGTTCGTGCTGAAAATGCCGGACTCGCTTGTGTTCGGCCGCATCCTTCCCGCCCTTGGCCTGATGATGTGCCTTTCTACCTTCTACTACGCATGGCTCGCCTATCGGCTCGCGCAAAGGACCGGCCGCACCGATGTCTGCGCGCTGCCCTCGGGCGTCAGCGTGCCGCACATGTTCATCGTCACCTTCGTGATCATGCTGCCGATCACCCTCAAGACCGGCGATCCGATGAAGGGCTGGTCGGCGGGGCTGGTCTGGGTGTTCTTCCAGAGCTTTATCCTGATGATCGGCGGCTTCATCGCGCCTTACATCCGCAAGATCACACCACGCGCCGCCCTGCTCGGGACATTGGCGGGCGTCTCGGTGACCTTCATCTCGATGCGGCCGGCGCTGGAGATGTACATGACGCCGCAGATCGGCCTGGTCTGCTTCGCCATCATCCTGGTGAGCTGGTTCGGCGGCGTGAAGTATCCGAAGAACATTCCGGCCGGCCTTGTCGCCATCGCGGTCGGCATGATCATCGCATGGGGTTCGAACCTGTTCGGCCTCGGCCTCGGAGGATTGAGTCTGAAGGGCGTCGGCGACGCCTTCGCCAGCTTCGGCTTCTCGGTGCCGATTCCCACGGTCGGCGAGGTATTTTCGGGCTTCGAATTCCTCGGTATCATCCTGGTGACTGCGATTCCGTTCGGCATCTATGATCTGGTCGAAGCGATGGACAATGTCGAAAGCGCGGAGGCCGCGGGCGACGAATATCCGACCACGCGCGTCCTGACCGCCGATGGCATCGTCAGCCTGATCGGCTGCCTGATGGGCAATCCCTTCATCAACGCGGTCTATATCGGCCATCCCGGATGGAAAGCGATGGGTGGCCGTATCGGCTATTCGGCGGCCACCGGAATCATGGTGGTAGTGCTGTCGTGGTTCGGCATCATCTCGGTGCTGCTGGCGTTGGTGCCGGTGGTCGCGATCTCGCCGATCCTGCTCTACATCGGCATGCTGATCGGCGCCCAGGCGTTCCAGACCACGCCGATCAAGCACGCGCCCGCGATCGTGCTGGCCCTGACGCCGCATCTTGCGGCATGGGCCAAGCTGCAGATCGATACCATGCTCGAAGCAACCCTGAGCGCGGCGCAGACCGTGGGGGCGCTGGCGCCCGACAAGGTAGGCGCGGTCAAGACCGCGGCCATCGCTTCGCTGCCGCAGCAGGGTGTGATCTACCACGGGCTGGAAGTCATGGGCGGCGGCTCGATCCTCGCCGGCCTCGTGCTCGGCGCGATCGGCGTCTTCGTGATCGAGCGCGACTTCCTGAAGGCTTCGGCCTTTGCCTTGGCGGGCGCGGTGATGACCTATTTCGGCTTCATGCATGGCGAGGCGGTTGGTATCGGTGGCGGATTGGGCGTGACGCCCGGTGTGGCGCTGGCTTATGCTGTGGTGGCGGCCGGATTCTTCGCGGTGGAGAAATTCGGTGCCGGTAGCCTTTCCGCTGCGCATCCGGAGCCTCCCCTTGCAGTACCTGCCGAGTAAGATCCAGAGCCAAAGCAACACGCGTTCATGCACGCGCCGGGTCAGGGCAACATTGTGACGGAAACGGTTGCTGCGATTGTTGCCGCGCATCGCACTGGCACACTGTCGCCTGCGCGGACCGTGGCGCGCAGCTTCCAGCGTATCCGCGATCACAACGACCCTGCAATTTTCATCAGCCTGCGCGACGAGGCCGATGCGGTGGCGGAAGCCGAAGCGCTGATGACAAGGGACGCCGCGCAGCTTCCGCTATATGGCGTCCCCTTCGCGGTGAAGGACAATATCGACGCTCTCGGTCTGCCGACCACCGCCGGCTGCCCGGCGTTTGCGTATTCGCCTGCATTCGATGCAACCTCGGTCGCAAGATTGCGCGCAGCCGGCGCCATCGTGATCGGCAAGACCAACCTCGACCAGTTTGCCACCGGACTCGTCGGCGTGCGCTCGCCCTATGGCATTCCGAGTAATCCGATGCGCGGCGATCTGATCCCCGGCGGATCGAGTTCGGGATCGGCGGTGGCGGTATCCGCCGGCCTGGTGCCGTTGGCGCTGGGCACCGATACCGCGGGATCCGGCCGCGTGCCGGCGATGCTCAACAACATCGTCGGACTGAAGCCAAGTCTCGGGCTGGTCTCGACCGCCGGCGTGGTGCCGGCCTGCCGCACGCTGGATTGCGTATCGATCTTCTCGCTTACGGTAGATGACGCCATGATCGCGCTGGCCGCGACGGCTGGCCCCGACGGGGCCGATCCGTTTTCGCGCGACCGGCCGCTCGCGGCCATGAATGGGTTTCCCGGCCAAATAAGGCTCGGGGTGCCGCGCAGCGGGCAGCTGATTTTCTTCGGCGACAAGGCTGCGGAAAAAGCCTATGGCGACGCCATGGCGCGGTGGACCGCGCTCGGCGCACACCTCGTCGAGTTCGATCTGGAGCCGTTCTACGAGACGGCGCGGCTGCTCTACGAGGGCCCGTGGGTCGCGGAACGCTATCTCGTCATCCGCAATTTGCTGGCCTCGTCACCGGACGCGATCCATCCGGTAACCCGAGAGATCACGGCAGCCGGTGCGCGGCTTACGGCGGCGGATACGTTCGCCGCGCTGTACCGGCTGCAGGCGCTGCGCCGCATCGCCGGGCGCGCTTTCGCCGCTATCGACGCGCTGGTGCTGCCGACCGCGCCGACCGCCTACTCGACCGCGCAGGTGCTGGCCAATCCGGTCGAACTCAACTCCAGGCTCGGCACCTACACCAACTTCGTCAACCTGCTTGATCTGTGCGGCCTCGCGCTGCCGGCGTCGATCCGATCGGATGACATTCCTTTTGGCATTACACTGCTGGCGCCGGCCGGACACGACGCGCAACTCGCCAGCATCGGACGCGTGTTTCATGCTGACACCGGGCTCACGATGGGAAGCCGGGACTTGCAGCAGCCCCCGCTCGGGGCATTGCCCGTCGGCGTCGGCGCCGACGAAATCGCCGTTGCCGTGGTCGGGGCGCATCTGTCCGGCATGGCTTTGAACGGTGAGTTGAAAGTGCTGGGCGGACGCTTGCTGACCGCCGCCGCGACCGCGCCGGACTACAAGCTCTATGCGCTGAAAGGCACCACGCCGCCGAAGCCGGGCTTGCTGCGCGTCAAGGCGGGCGCCGGATCATCGATTGCGATCGAAGTCTGGGCGCTGTCGACGGCGGCATTCGGTAAATTCGTCGCCGCCATTCCGCCGCCGCTGTCCATCGGCACCATCCGGCTCGCCGATGGATCCGGCGTGAAAGGCTTTCTCGTCGAGCCCGCGGCCATCGACGGCGGGCGCGATATCTCAACCTTCGGCGGCTGGCGCGCGTTCATGGCGGAAGCCGTGGCGCCTGCGAAATAAGCTCGGGTCCCGGACGCGGTGCGGCTTCTTCATGCCGCTCCGGGAAAATACGCCGTCATGAGCGGGCTTGACCCGCGCATCCATCGAATCTTCGCAAAGAATTTTTCAAAGAAGATGAATGGCCGGTCAAGCCCGGCCATGACGCCGATGGGTTGGCCTCGTCTCTGCAGCGCACCGCTTCGCAAGTGCTACGTGCTGCGTTGCGTCCGGGGAACGCTACACCGACACCGCGTACAGCTCATACTCGCCGCGCACCAGTTCGATGTGGGCGCGCATCGCGGCGGCGGCACCGACCCGGTCGCCGCGCATGATCGCCACCACCACGCGGTCGTGCTCGAGTTGCGATTTCGCCAGCCGGCCGAGATTACGGAACTGGGCGCGGCGGAACGGCTGCACCCGAACCCGCGTCGCCAGCGTCATCTCGGCGATGTAGCCGTTCTGAGAGCCCGCATAGATGGCGTTGTGAAAGCGCTCGTTGACTTCGTGAAACCGTTCCGGATTGCCGGCATGGCTCAGCATCCGCAATTCCTCGTGCACGATCTCCAACGCCCGGCGCTCCGCCGCGGGCATTCGCTCGGCGGCAAGGCCCGCGCATAACGCTTCCAGTTCCGCCATCGCCTCGAACATCTCGGTGAGGCGGTCGAGCGATGGCCGGGCCACCACCGCGCCGCGATGCGCCCGCGCCTCGACGAGGCCGGACGCCGCGAGCTGACGCAACGCCTCGCGCACCGGCGTTCGCGACACGTTGAAGCGCTGTGCGATCTCGGTTTCATCCAGCGCCGCGCCCGGCGGCAGCGCGCCGCGCACGATATCGTCGGCGAGTTGCAGGCGCAGCTCCTCGGCGCGGGTGAGCTTGCCGGACGTCGCCGACGACGCGCGGTCGACGCGGCTGACCACCTCCACGCGAGCAGGTGGGTGAGACAAAGCGCCGGGCGGCAGATCGTCCAGGCTCATGCTTTCGGATTCCGCGGTTCTTCGATGACACTCACATGAGCCGCGACGATTTTCCAACCCTCGGCGAACCGCACCCACGTCTGCATCTGTCGTCCTACCCTGCCGGGCAGCAACTCACGATAAAACAGCGTCGAGGCCACGGCCGCATCGCGGCCATAGGTCGTGACGATGGTCTGCGCGGTTTTGCGCATCAACCCCACCGGCGAGCGTGCGGCACGAAACGCGGTGATTGCATCGTACCCGTAGAGGTTTTCGCCGACGCCATAGCGCAGCGTGCGCTTGTCGGCGCGAAACAGTTCATCGAGCACGGCAACGTCGTTGGACACCAGCGCCTTCTCGTATCGCGCGAATTGCTCCGTAACTTCGGCGATTACATCGGGAAGATCGACTTCCATCTCAGAATCCTTTTGGACGCGGCGCGGCAACGACACCCATCCGCTCCAACGTATGGGCGACACGCAGCGCAATGTCTTCGCGCCAAGGTGCGGCGATGATCTGGACCCCGACCGGCATCGGATCCAAGGGAATTGGTACCGCGACCACCGGAAGGCCGATGAACGATATCGGCTGGGTATGGATACCGATATTGGCGCGCACCGGCAGTTCGACGCCGTCGAGCACGAACGTCGTTTGCCCGAGTTTTGGCGCGACGCACGGGGTCGCCGGCGCGATCAGTACGTCGACCGATTTGAAAATCTCAAGGACCTGCGCGCGATACCAGCGGCGAAACTTCTGCGCGCGGTCCACCAACGGCGCGGGAATCATCGCGCCGGCGATCAGGCGGTCGCGCACCGCCGGATCGAAATCGTTCGGGCGTTTGCGAAGCCGATCGAGATGCAGCGACGCGCCTTCGACGGTGGTAATGACATAGGCCGCGGCGCGGGCGCGCGCGGCTTCGGGAATTTCCATCAGGCGCGTGGTGCCGAGCGCCTTGGCGACGCGAGCGACCGCCTCTTTCGCTTCCGGAAATACGTTGTTCTGGAAATATCCACCGGCAATCGCGATCCGCAATCCGCCGATGTCCTGCGCCAGCAGCGCGCCGACCGGCTCGGCCGGACGCGTCGTGCAGGCGGCGTCATCGGCATCGGGCCCCTGCATCGCATCGTAGGCAAGCGCCAGATCATCGACCGTGCGCGCCAACGGTCCCAGATGATCGAAGCTCGAAACGAACGGAAAGGAGCGCGCACGCGACAGCCGGCCATAGGTCGGCTTCAGCCCGAAGATGCCGCAGAACGACGAAGGCACCCGGATCGAGCCGTTGGTGTCGGAGCCCAATGCCAAGGATACCAGCCCGCCAGCGACCGCGCCGCCGGACCCACCGGACGAGCCGCCGGTCATCCGCGTCGTGTCGTGCGGATTGCGCGACGGACCGTCGTGAACGTTTTCTCCAGTGAAATCGTAGGCGTATTCACCCATGTTGAGCGCGCCGACCAGCACCGCGCCGGCGGCTTCCATGCGCTCGACCAGCACGGCGTCGCGCGGCGACGGTGCGAGGTCGCGGTTGATCTTCGATCCGGCGCGGGTCGGAAGGCCCTCGACGTCGAACAGGTTCTTCACCGCAAACGGCACGCCTGCCAGCGGCCCCGGATCTTTGCCCGCGGCGACCGCGGCGTCGATGGCGCGCGCCTTGACCCGCGCACGGTCGGCGGTCACGTCGGTAAACGCATTCAGCGCCGGATTGTGCTTGGCGATCCGCGTCAGCGCCGTCTCGGTTGCTTCGAGCGCCGACGTCTTCTTGCCGGCTACGGCCCGTGCGATTTCCGAGGCAGACGACCAGTCGGTCTTCACGGCGGTTTCAGGCTGTGTAGACACTGGCCGGCTCGGTTTCATCGGGCAGATGGAATTCATCGACCAGCCGCGCCAGCCGGAACGAAACTTCCAGATTGGCGCGCACCGCGGGTTTCCACGCGTCTTCGATCGGAAGCGCAAGCGCGTTTCCAACGGCATCGATATAGTCGTCGAGCGGATCGGCGGAACTCATTTCAAATCCTGATTTTTTGCGACGTCATTGCGAGGAGCACTTGCGACGAAGCAATCCAGCCTTGCTTGTTGCCCTGGATTGCTTCGCTGCGCTTGCAATGACGGTCTCCCCTAGTGAACCGGCAGCGGCGGATGCGGGATCGCCGTCAGCAGCTCTTTTGTATAGGCATCCTGCGGATTGCCCAACACGCTCTCCGAGGAGCCTTGCTCGACGATTCGGCCCGACCGCATCACAATGACACGATCGCACAACAGGCGCACCACATTCAAATCGTGCGACACGAACAGATAGCTCATCCCCATCGAATGCTTCAAGTCCTGCAACAGGTTCAGCACCACCGCCTGCACCGAGACATCGAGCGCCGCGGTCGGCTCGTCGAGGATCACGAGCTTGGGGTGCAGCGCAATAGCGCGGGCGATGCCGACGCGGGCCTTCTGTCCTCCCGACAATTGATGCGGGAAGCGATCCAGCAGATTGACCGGCAGACCGACAAGCCCCGCGAGCTCCTCGCACCGGGCGCGCAATGCGTCGCGTGTCTTTACGTTGCCAAGCTGCATGATCGGGTCGGCGATGGCGCGCGCGGCGGTGAAGCGGGGGTTCAAACTGTCGGTCGGATCCTGGAACACCATCTGGATGCTCTTGCGCAGCGGCAATTTCGCAAAGGCGTTGGGCGGAATGCCGCCAATCTCGTCGCCGTCAAACACGATGCGGCCCGAGGTATGGTCCAGGAGCCGCATCACCATCATCGAGGTAGTGGATTTTCCGCAGCCGGATTCGCCGACCAGCCCAACGCTCTCGCCGTGGCCAACCGTGAAACTGATGCCATCGACCGCGCGGAATTTCTCCGGCTCGGCCGGCGGCTTGCGCGAGAAAAGCTTTGCCATCACGGCCGTCGCGCCCTGCCGCGGATATTCCTTGACCAGCTTCTCGACGAGCAGGAGCGGCTTCTGCTCCCTCTCCCCGCTAGCGGGGAGAGGGTCGGGGTGAGGGGGACCCTCCGCGGACTGAGCTTGTGGAGGATCCCCCTCACCCGGACCGCTGCGCGGTCCGACCTCTCCCCGCAAGCGAGGCGAGGTTGGAGGAAGCGCCGCCGCTTCGTCTTCCGGCAGCAAATCCCGCAAAGACACCCCGAGCCGCGGCGTCGCGCGCATCAGCTTCTTCGTATAAGCATGTTCCGGCCTGGCAAAAATATCCGCCGACAACGCCGTTTCGACCACGCGGCCCTTTTCCATCACCACTACGCGGTCGCAATAGGCGGCGGCCAAGCCCAGATCGTGGGTAATCAGGATGGTCGACATGCCCCGGCGCCGGGTCAGTTCGACGATCAGGTCCATCACCGCCTTTTGCGTGGTGACGTCGAGACCGGTGGTCGGCTCGTCGGCAATCAGGAGCTGCGGATTGCAGGCCAGCGCCAGCGCGATCACGACGCGCTGGCACATGCCGCCCGACAATTCGAACGGATAGGCATGGTAGCGCTCGCGCGGCCGGGCGATCTTGACCGCTTCCAGCGCCTCGATCGCTTTCTCGCCGCGGTCGGTGATAGTGGATTGCACATGCTGACGCAGCACGTCCTCGATCTGGTCGCCGACTTTTCGGATCGGATTGAGCGCCGCGCGCGGGTTCTGGAAAATCATCGAGATTTCGCGACCGCGCAGGTCACGCATCTGGTTCTCGGTCGCGCTCTTGATGTCGATGCCGGAGAATGTGACCGAGCCTTCGGCGATCCTGCCGGCACGATCGAGAATCCGCATCACCGCGTAGGAGGTCACCGACTTGCCCGAGCCGGATTCGCCGACAATGCCGAGCGTCTCGCCCTTGGCGACGCTGATGTCGACATGCTGCACCGCTTTGACGATGCCGCGGCGGGTGGCGAACTCCACGGTGAGGTCGTTGACGTCGAGCAGCGGCAACGCGGTCATTGGCATGCCTCCACAAACGAGCCGTCACCCCCGGGCTTGACTCGGAGGTCCATCTCTTTCGAAAATGATTCTTGCGAAGATGGATGGATTACCGGGTCAGGCCCGGCAATGACGGTTAAATTTGGGATTGCTCTATGCATCCTCATGTCCGCCGCTGCGGGTCGACGATGTCGCGCAGGCCGTCGCCGAGCAAATTGAAGCAGAACACCGCAATCATCAGCGCAACGCCGGGGAATAAAGCGATCCACCATTCGCCGGATACCATGAAGCCGGCGCCTTCCGCGACCATGATGCCCCATTCGGCGGTCGGTGGCCGCACCCCGAGCCCGATGAAAGACAGGCCGGCGGCATTGAGAATGGCGTAGCCCATGGTCAACGACATCTGCACGATCATGATCGGCATGATGTTGGGCAGAATGTGCACCAGCAGAATGCGGAATTCGCCGTTGCCGGACAACCGCGCCGCCTGCACGAAACCGGCCTCGCGGCGGACATTGGCCTCGGCGCGGGCGACGCGGGCATAAAGCGGAAAGTTCACGATCGCGGTGGCGATGATGATGTTCTGCACGGTATTGCCCAACGCCGCGACGATGCCCATCGCCAGCACGAACAGCGGAAACGCCATGATGGTGTCGGCGATACGCCCGACAATGCGGTCGGTCCAGCCGCCAAAATAGCCGGCGGCGAGGCCGGCGAGGCCGCCCATCAGGAACACCAGCACCACCGAGGCCACCGCGATGAAGGTGTCGAGACGCGTTGCAACGATGACGCGGCTGAAAATATCGCGGCCCAGCTGGTCGGTGCCAAACCAGTGCGCCGCCGACGGCGGCTTCAGAGCAGCCGCGGTATCGGAGGCCAGCGGATCGTATGGTACGATGTACGGCCCGAACAGTGCCGCGAACACGATGACGATCAGCAAACCGAATGCGAAGGCGGTAACGCGGTTCTCACCGAGCACATAGCGGGTATGCTCGAAGATCGCGGCGAGACCCGAGGTGCGCGCAGGTCCAGTTTCCATCAGTGGCGGCGCGACAATGCTCATCCTTCCAGCCTCACTCTCGGGTCGATCACGCCATAGAGAATGTCGATCATCAGATTGAGCAGCACGTACATGACCGCCATGGTAAGCACGAAACCCTGCACCGGCGCGAAATCCGACGAGATCAGCGCCTCGACCGCGTAGGAGCCAATGCCGGGCCAGGCAAACACCTTCTCGACCAGCACATTGGCGCCGAGCAAAAACGAGAACACCATCGACAGCGTGGTGATCACCGGCAGCATCGCGTTGCGGAAGGCATAGGTGACGATCACCGTGCCCGGCGACAGCCCGCTGGCAAGCGCGGTGCGGACGAAATCCGAGGACAGCACCGCCAGCATCGAAGCACGGGTCATGCGCGCGATCGGCGCCAGCGAGAAGATCGCCAGCGTCATCGCCGGCAGGATCAACTGGCTCAGCGCGGAACGAAACGTTTCGAAATCGCGCGCAATCAACGCGTCGATCAGATAGAAGCCGGTCACCGCCGGCGGCGCGCTGTAGAACACGTCGAGCCGTCCGAGCGGCGCCGGCGACCAGCCGAGCTTGAAATAAAAAACATAGACCAGCACCAGGCCGGTAAAGAATACCGGCAGCGACACACCGGCGGTCGTAGTTACACGGCAAAGGTGGTCGATCCACGAACCGGGTCTGGTGGCCGCGAGAATGCCGAGCGGGATCGCGATCACGATGGAGACGACGAGGCCAAGCAGCGTCAGTTCGGCAGACGCCGGCAGGCGGTTGCGGATTTCGGTAGCGACCGGTTGGCCAGTGGTGAGTGAATTGCCGAAATCGCCGTGGACAAGATCGTTGGTATAGCGAAAGAACTGCTCAATCAGCGGCTTGTCGAGGCCGAGCTTCTTGCGAATTTGCTCCACCGCTTCCTTGCCCGCGGCGGGCCCGGCGAAATACGCCGCCGGATCGCCGGGTAGCGCACGGGTGAGCAGGAACGTCACGATCACGACTCCGACCAGACTCGGGATTGCGAACATCAGCCGCTTGCCGATCACGGTCAGCATGATGCGGATGCCTTCCCACGTCGTCCCCGCGAAAGCGGGGACCCATAACCACCGACCCACGTTGTTACAGAAGATATCGACCACGTCGGCAAAACGAGAGGACACGGCGTATGGGTCCCCGCCTTCGCGGGGACGACGGATGAAGATGCGCGCAACATCCTACGCCTTCACCAGCGCGCGGTAGTCCAGCCGGCGGTGGAACCAGTATTGATAGCCCGAGACGTTCTTCTGCATCGCGACGTTGACATAGGGCTGATACAGCGGAATCCGCGGAATATCGGTGAAGGCGAGATCGACGAAACTTTTCACGTCGGTGTCGTAGGTCGGCATGTCGCCGGATGCTGCGGCATTGCGCGCGCCGTCGATCAGCTTGTCCATGTCGGGCGACTTGTAGCTCATGGTGTTGAAGACGGAATTGTTGCCGTGATAGCACCAGTAGAAGAAGTATTCCGGGTAATCGAGCCAGCCGGAGAACACGTTGGTGTAAAGCGGCATCTCCTTCTTGTTCAGCTCGGTGCGCCAGTTGGCGCCGGGCACCTTGTTGATGGTGGTCTTGATGCCGATCTGGCCGAGGCTTTCCTGCACCAGCACGCAGAGCGGTTCGTTGACGCCGGCGAAATTCAGATCGAACGAGATCGTGGTCTCGAAGCCGTCCGGATAGCCAGCCTCGGTGAGCAACGCCTTGGCCCTGCCGATATCGGTGAAATATTTGGTCGGCTGCGGCCACGCCACGTCGGTGATCTTGCTCGCGGGCGCGCCGAACATCGGGTTGGCCAATCCGAACAGCACTGCGTCCATGATTTTCTGATACGGAATGGCATAGGCTACCGCTTGCCGCACCTTCGGATTGTCGAACGGCGGCTTGGTAACGTTCATGCCGATGTACTGGATGCCGTTCGAGAACGGCAGCGAAACAATGTCGAGCTTGCCGGCAGTCTTCAACTCCTGGAAATCCTTGTAGGGCAATTCGTAGGAGATGTCGGCGTCGCCGCGTTCCAGCAAGGCTCGGCGGTTGCCGGCCTGCGGCACCATGCGCCAGATCACGCGCTTGATTTTGGGCATCGGACCGCCGGCCCATTCATCGTTGCGCTCCATCACCACTTCGGTGCCGGCGGTCCACTTCGTCACCCGGTAGGCGCCGGAGCCCGCGGTCTGCTGCTTGGTGTATTCGAGACCCCACGGGTCTTTCTCGCTGGCGTTTTTCTTCACCAGTTCGGAATTGACCACGCAGGGAACGATCACTGCGAGATCTGGAATCGTCAGCCGGTCCTTCTTCGCGAAATCAACGCGCACGGTGTTGTCATCGACGATGACGAACTGCTCCGGCTTGGTCAGCGAGCCCGCGCTCATCTGGAAGGTAGGGAATCCGCCGACGCTGACGGAGCGGTCCAGCGACCATTTCACGTCCTTCGCCGTAACCGGCGCGCCGTCGTGGAATTTCGCGTTCTTCTTCAGTTTGAAGGTGACCGACATATCGCCGACATTCATGTCCGCGGCGAGTTCGGGCTTGAACTTGTCTCGGTCGTAATACGGAACGCCGCCGGGACCGCTTTTCATCTCATGGCTGATCAGGCGGTCGTAGCAATTCCACGACACCTCGTAGCCGGGCACGTTGGTGCCGATGCCGTGGATGTCGAGATTGTTGGGGCCACCCTCGGACACGATCAGCAGCGTCTCGGAGCGCGCATCCGCCTTGGCGGCCAACCAGATCGCAGGTGCCGGCACCATGGCGCCGGCTGCAAGACCAGAGACGGATTTCAGGAAGTCGCGACGCTTCATCGGATGCTCCAACGCCCGGGGGAAAAGGCTTTGGAACCGACATCGCAAGGTTTGTGCCAAACTTTAATGAAAGCCTAGCGGCAAGTTAAACCGCTGATTTTGTACAGATTTCGCCGGTACTATGAACAGTGCCAGCTCTGATCGGCACTTAACGTTGCATACAAAGAGGCGCTCTTGCCTATCGAAAGTGCAAGCATTTTCGAGCGCCCGTTTCTTGAGCGACAGTTATCGGTCCGGATTGGCGCGTTCGAACTGCCGCAGCAGCCGGTTGCCGCGCTCGACGGCGGAATCCAGCGCCGCCTGCGCGGATTTCTTGCCGCTGAACGCCTGCTCCAGTTCATCGTCGATCACGTCGCGGATCAGGACGAACGAGCCGAGCCGCAGCCCCCTGGAATTTTCGGTTGGCATTTTCAGCGTGATCTGCTCGATCGAAATCGCTGCTCCCGGATTGCGGTCGTAAAAACCCTGGGCCCGGGTCAGATCGAACGCGGCGCGGGTGATCGGCATATAGCCGGTGTTCTGATGCCACGCGGCTTGAACCTCCGGCTTTGACAGAAACGCGAAGAATTTCGCGACGCCCTTGTATTCGGCGCGGGGCCGGTCGCGCAGCACCCACAATGTCGCGCCGCCGATGATGGTATTTTGCGGCGCGCCTTCGATATCGGGCCAGTAGGGCAGCATGCCGTAGCCGACTTCGAACTTCGAATTGGCGCGGATATCGGCGCGCGTCGCCGAGGAGCCGATGAAGATCCCGCATTCGCCATTCTGGAATCGCGGCTCCGCCGAAGTGGCGCGGCCGCTGTAGTCGAATATTTTCGTGACCTGCCATTCGGCCAGCTGCCCGATGTTTCTAACCGTCAGCGGATTGTTGAATGTCAGCACCGCGTCGAGGCCACCGAGACCGTTGGCTTTTGTCGCGATCGGCAAATTGTGGAAAGCAGAAAAATTCTCGATGTTGATCCACGACGGCCATGCCGTGGTGAAGCCGCAAGCCGCACCCGCGGCGCGCAGCCGCTTCGCCGCGGCACCTACCTCGGGCCAGGTTTTCGGTGCTGTTTCGGGATCAAGGCCAGCGGCGCGAAACATATCCTTGTTGTAATACAGGATGGGCGTCGAGGAATTGAACGGAAACGACAGCATGTTGCCGGCGATGTCGGTGTAGTAGCCGGTGATCGCGGGCAGATAGGCCGTCGGCGAAAACGCTTCGGCCTCATCCCGCATCAGTTCGAACACCGGATAGGTGGCGCCCTTCGCGGCCATCATGGTCGCCGTTGCGATTTCATTGACTTGCACGATGGCGGGCTGGCCGCGCGACCGGAAGGCGAAAATCGCGGCCGTGACCGTTTCGGTATAGTTACCCTTGTAGCTCGGCACGATGCGAAATTCGGATTGTGTCGCGTTGAAATCGGCGGCGAGCTTCTCCAACTGGCGGCCAAGCTGCCCCGACATCGCGTGCCACCACATAATGTCGGTGACCGCGCACGCGGGCGAGGCGACGAACAGCGTAATCGCTCCAGCGAGCACCGCGGCATATCTGAAAGTTAATTTCACCCTACAACCATTCCATATCCGGGGCGCCGCACGTTTCCTCATAAGACCCCGCGATGACGGTTACAATCCGGAAAACCGCTTCGTGAAGTCCAGTCCTGATCTGTGCCGCGGGCCCGGATGGCCATGTCCGGTCCGGTTCTGCTAGATTGCCATGAACCTTTTCACCGGAATGCCGACTCCACCATAGGGGATGTTGCCTGTGTCCAGCCGCTCTGTTCAGCGGATAGTAACAATCGTGGCTGTGCTGTCGTTGACCGTGGCGTCGACGCTGGCGGCCGCGCGCGAATTCCGCGCCGCCGATACCCAGACTGAGGACTATCCGACCGTACAGGCGCTGCGCTTCATGAGCGGCATTATCGCGGAGCGAAGCGGCGGCCGCGACCAGATTCGCGTGTTTCATTCCCGCCAGCTCGGCGAGGAAAAAGAGACCATCGAACAGACGCGCGCCGGCGCCATCGACCTCAATCGTACCAACGGTGCGCTGATCGGCAATTTCGTCCCGGCGATGAACGTTCTGGCGATGCCATTCCTGTTTCGCTCCATTGAGCATCTGCAAAAAGTGCTGGACGGACCGATCGGCAACGAAATCCTGAACAGTTTCGAACCCTACGGGTTTGTCGGTCTGGCATTCTACGATTCCGGGGCGCGGTCGATCTACAACAGCGTCCGGCCAGTCCGCACCATCGCCGACATGAAAGGTCTGCGGTTACGCGTGCAGCAATCCGAACTGATGTCGGATATGGTCACGGCACTGGGCGCGGAACCCGTCGCGCTTCCCTATGGACAAGTCATCACCGGGCTTGCCACAAGGCTGATCGACGGCGCGGAAAACAACTGGCCATCCTTTGTCACCACCGACCACTACAAGTTCGCTGGCTACTATACCCTCACCGAGCATACCATGAGCCCGGAAGTGCTGGTGATGTCGCGAAAGGCATGGGAAAACCTGTCGGCCAACGATCAGAAAATTTTTCGCGAAGCAGCACTTCAGTCCAACCTGTTCATGCGGGAGAAGTGGAAAGACCTCGAGCAACATTCGCGGCGGCTGGCGGAAGCCGCGGGTGTGACCATCGTGAGCGATTTCGACCGCAAGCCGTTCGAGGCTGCGATGGCGGGCATCTACGCAAAGGCCCAGCGCAATCCGGCCGCCGCCAGATTGATCGAACGCATTCGTAAAGTGGAGTGAGTTGGTTTTGGTAACAGCCCGGCAGGACGGAACCACGGAACGGCCGGCGAGCCTCGCGGCGCGCGGCCGCGTCGGCGTCGTCGGCCTGGTCCGTTCGGTTCCAATCCGCTGGCGAATTCTGTCGATCGCGGCACTGAACTCGCTCGTCGTGCTGGTGCTGGCCGGCATGATCTGGAGCGGCGCCCAGGTTCTGGGGTCGGCCTGGGACGATGTGCGTCAGGTACGCGAGTCGGATAAAATCCTGGCGCTGCTCGAAAGCGAGACCGGCCGCCTGCAGAACCTGATCCATCGTTACATCAACCAGCCGAGCCCCGAACTGTTTGCCGAGATCCTGTTGCTGCGCGAGGCCGTGCTCGGCACGCTGACCACGCGCGCGTCGACCGACCCGATGCTGTCCGGATCGGTCGAGGAGCTAGAGCGCGTCACCGAACGGTTCCTCAATGGCTTTGGCGAATTGCGCGCGGTGCAGGCGACGCTTTCAAAAACCTATGAAGACGATGTCTTGAAGCCCGCCAAGGACATGGCCGGACTCTATTCGATCATCGAGGGCGCGACCGGGCATCGCGATGCCCTGATCTGGCCATCGCTTGGAAAATCCCGCGAGGCGTTCACGGCGATGCTGGTCGCCGCCAACGCCTATTATCTCTCGGTATCGACAAATTCCGCGGAAGACGCCCGCAGGAATACCGAAACGATCGAGAAAACCATCCCGGTGATGACCGATCTTGCCGATAACGACCTGCAGCGCCTGGCGTTGCAACGATTGAAGACACGGACCGTGGCTTTGCGCGAAGGGCTTGCGAAACTGTCAGAACAACTCGCAAGCCGCACCGATCTGCTGCGCAACACCATCGACGCCAGCCAGGCCGCCACCATCGGCGCCATCGATGGGTTGTCGGTCAAGATGCGGCAGCGCGAGCAGAAGGCCCAGGCGACATTCGACCGGACGCTGAGCAATATCGCGCATCGGGTGCTGTCGATCGCAGTGTTTTTTCTTGCCGTCATCATGACCGCGGGGATCATCATCGCGCTCAGCATCCGGCTGCCGCTGCAGCAGATCATGACATCGATGCGGGCGATCAGATCGGGCGACTACGATCGTCAGGTGCCGGGCACCGCGGCCAAAGACGAAGTCGGGGCGATGGCACGGGCGGTCGAGGTGTTCCGCGAAAACGCCATCGCCAAGCGCGACGCCGAGGACGGGCTGCGTGCGTCCAAGGAAAAAGCAGAGGCCGCGCTGCTGGAGCTGAACGCCGCCCAGCAAAATCTCATCGACGCCGAACGGCTGGCGGCGCTCGGCGGCCTGGTCGCCGGCGTCGCGCATGAAGTGAACAATCCGATCGGCATCAGCCTTACGGTGGCATCGAGTTTTGCACGCCGCACCGATCAGTTCGATGCCGAAGTAAGATCGGGGGTGCCGTTGCGGCGGTCGCAGCTCGAGGAATTCGTCCGCAGTTCGCGCGATGCATCGCAGCAGCTGGTGGCCAATCTGCATCGCGCCGGTGAGCTGATTCAGTCGTTCAAGCAGGTCGCGGTCGACCGGTCGCATGCGGAACGCCGGCAATTCAGCCTTGACGAGGCTACCGACCAGATCATCGCCAGCCTGCGCCCGGTCCTAAAAAAGGCGCCGATCAGCCTGTCGGTGGATGTGCCGGCCGGACTGGTGGTCGATGGCTTCCCGGGGTCGTACGGACAGATTTTGACGAATCTGTTCCTCAACGCCGCAAATCATGCTTTTCCCGACGGACGGTCGGGAGCCATCGCAATTTCGGCCAAACCGCGCGGCAATGATGACATCGAGATCATTTTTGCCGACAATGGCGCCGGAATGACCCCGGACGTGCAACGCCAGGCCTTCGACCCCTTCTTCACCACGCGCCGCAACGAAGGCGGCACCGGCCTCGGCTTGCATATCGTTTATACGCTTGTAACCCAACAACTTGGCGGCCGGATGATGCTCGAGTCAAGACTGGGACAAGGAACCACGTTTCGCATTATCATGCCGCGGGCCGCCAAGCGCGGGCCGGCAGATGCCGACATAGAAAGCCACGGGACCACGCAATGGCCGACCAGGACGATGTCCTCCAACTGATCGAAGATTCCGGCCGCGCGCCGGAGGAGTCGACGGCGCGCAAATGGAAAGTCGCGGTGATCGACGACGATCACGCCGTGCATGAGGGCACGCGCTTTGCGCTGAGCGACTACAATCTCAACGGACAGACGCTCGAAATCCTTTCGGCCTATTCCGCGGCCGAAGGACGGACCTTGATGCGCGCGCATCCCGATATCGCCGCCGTGCTGCTCGATGTCATCATGGAAACCGACGCCGCCGGTCTCGACCTGGTCGAATTCATCCGCAACGAGATCAAGAACGAGACCGTCCGCATCATCCTGCGTACCGGCCAGCCCGGACAGGCGCCGGAGCGCCGCGTTATCGTCGATTACGACATCAACGACTACAAGGCGAAGACCGAACTGACCGCCGACAAGCTGTTTACCTCGCTGACCGCGGCGTTGCGCAGCTACCAGCAGCTCGAGCGCATGGTGCAGACCCGGCGCGGCCTGGAAATCATCATCGACGCCGCCTCGACGCTGTACGATTTCAAATCCATGCAGCGCCTTGCCGAAGGCGTGCTGACGCAGCTCGCATCCCTGCTCAACGTCGATTGCGCGGGCATCCTGGTGCTGCGTGACGGCGGCAGTACGGGCGACGATTTTTCGGTGCTGGCCGGATCGGGATGTTACCGGCGTTTCATCGGCACTGCCGGATCGAAATCGCTCGAACCCGACCTGCGGCAAATGGTGGAAGCAGCCTTTCAGCGCCGCAAGCATGAATTTGCCGATCACCGCAGCGTTCTGTACGTCCGAACCGGCAGCGGCCGCGAAGTGGTGGTATTGCTGCAGTCGGAGCGGGAGTTGTCCGACACCGACCGCTCCCTGGTGGAGATCTTCGGCAGCCGGCTGTCGATCGCGTTCGACAATGTCATTCTCTATCAGCAGCTGAATGACGCCAACAGCCAGCTCGAGGATCGCGTCGCCCAGCGCACCCGCGCCTTGATGCAGGCCAACCGCCGGCTGTCGTCGCAGTGGCTGCGGTTGCAGCGCGCCAACGGCTTCAAGAACGAAATTCTCGGCACCGTCGCCCATGACCTGAAAAATCCGCTCGGCGTGATCCTCGGCCGGACCGAAATGTTGACGGAATTGATCGGCGCCAGTTCTTCCAAGGAAAGCATCACGGCGCAGGTCGAGCACATCCGCGATGCCACCAAGCGGCTGACCTCGATGGTCGACCATCTGATTTCCGACGCCATGGCCGACGCCTTCGACATCACCATCCGCCGCGAGCCGGTCGATATCGCGGCATTGGTCAGCGAAGTCGCGGAGGCCAATCAGCCCTCTGCCATGAACAAGCAGCAAGTCATCTCGGTCTCCGCGCCAACAGGCCGCCCTACGATGTGCGATTCGGACCGGATGCGGGAAGCAATCGACAATTTGGTCAGCAACGCCATCAAATACAGCCCGATCGGCGGCCAGATCGCTCTGCTGGTGACTCATGACGACGTCAACACGGTCATCCGCATTACCGACGAAGGCGCGGGCCTGTCGCCGGAGGATCTCGGCCGCCTGTTCGGCCGCTTCCAGCGGCTGTCCGCTAAACCGACGGCCGGTGAAAGCTCGACCGGCCTTGGCCTGTCCATCGTCAAGCGCATCATCGACATGCATGGCGGCAAGGTCACCGCGGATAGTGCCGGACCCGGACAGGGATCGACCTTCGCCATCGTACTTCCCGCGACAGCCACGTCCTGACATGAGCCAGAGCCAGCACATTATCATTGTCGACGACGAGGCGCCGGCCCGCGAGATGGTCGGCGACTATCTGAAAATGCACGGTTTCACGGTCACGCTGTGCGACGGCGGCAAGAGCTTGCGTAGCGCCCTCGAGGCAGGGGCGCCGCCCGATCTCGTGGTCCTCGATCTCAATATGCCCGAGGAAGACGGACTCTCGATCATCCGCGATCTGAAAGGCCGCACCAACGTGCCGGTCATCATGCTGACCGCCACCGCAAGCCCGATCGACCGCGTTGTCGGCCTCGAACTCGGTGCCGACGATTACATCGCAAAGCCCTGCGAGCTGCGCGAATTGATGGCGCGCATCCGTTCGGTGCTGCGGCGAAGCGCGCCGGTCAGCCGGTCACAACCCGCCGCGCCGGAGTCGGCCGCGGCAAAGGCGGCGAAAGACCAGCTGGTACGGTTCGGCACCAAATGGCTCGACCTCGAGGCACAGGCCTTGCGCGACGACGAGGGCAACGAGCATCCCCTGACGGCGTCAGAATTCGGCCTGCTCAAGGTTTTTGCCGCCAATCCGAAGCGCGTGCTGTCCCGCGAGCGACTGCTGGAATTGGCCAACGCCCGCGACAGCGAGGCTTTCGATCGCGCCGTCGATCTGCGGATCATGCGAATCCGCCGCAAGATCGAGCCGGACCCGACCCGGCCGGCGGTAATCCGCACCATCAGGGGAGGCGGCTATTTGTTCTCGCCTGCCGGCGACAAGGCGTGACCCGCATTCGATCAGAACTATCTAATTAAAAATGCACGCTTTTTAGCCGGTTTCGATTGTTTCGTGGCGCCGCTGCAACGAAACAATTCTTTCGCGGACGAAACCATTTTCCACTTTTCGCGCAGACGTCCTGAAACTTGTGCTGATTAACACTTCTCCCAACAAGAACCGCCCAGGCGGTGAATAACGGGAGACTGTCATGCAGAACGTGATCGCCATCAACGCCGCCGCACGCCAAGGCATCATCGCGGCCCAGGCGACCTCGGACGAGATGCTGCTCGAGAGCATTGCCCAAGGCGACCGCTCTGCGATGCACGTTCTCTATTCCCGGCACAACGTGCGGGTCTACCGCTTCGTTCTTCGCATGGTGCGCGACACCACCACGGCCGAAGATCTGGTCAGCCAGGTTTTCCTGGATGTATGGCGCACCGCCAGCCAGTTCGAAGGCCGCGCCCAGGTCTCGACTTGGCTGTTGTCGATCGCCCGCTTCAAGGCGCTGACCGCGCTGCGCCAACGCCGCCACGAGGACATCGACCAGGAAGACGTGCTCGAAATCGCCGACGAGGCCGATACCCCGGAAGCCTCGCTGGACCGCAACAACACCAGCGCGATCCTGCGCGCCTGCGTGGCCAAGCTGTCCCCGGCTCATCGCGAGATCATCAACCTCGTTTATTATCATGAGAAATCGGTGGAAGAGGCCGGGGAGATCATCGGCATCCCGCAGAGCACGGTGAAGACCCGGATGTTCTATGCCCGCAAGCAGTTGGCCGACCTGCTCAAGGGTGCCGGCGTCGAAAACCTTGCAGCATGACTTGAAATCGTGCGCAATCAATAGGTTACGCGCGCTTCAGCATTCTAAGCACCCCCGGATCGGTCCGGAAGAAATCGGCGCGACGAAACCAATGAAACAATTGACGACATCAACCGGAAAAAAATGGCCGTTAAACAATCATTAACGAGACGCCAGACGGGGACGACGACAATGCTGAAACCCTCCTTCCGCTTTTTCATCATCCCGCTCGGCGCGATCTGCACGCTTGCTTCGCTTTCCAGCCAGAACGTCGCACCCCGTGCCCAGCACGACACCGGTTCGATGCTGGTGCGCCAGCAGGTGATCGATTGCAGCAGCAAGAATGCCTCGGAGGTCTGCGTGATCTCCACCGACAGCGAGACCAGCACCCGCTGAACCAGTTTTCTAACCACCAAGTACCTCCAACGACCCGGACGGGATGCCCCCCTTCCGGGTCGCTCTGCGTTCGGAATACACAGACCGTCGCTGCCGCGATATCATCGTACGACATTGCATGATACCGTCCGGCCCGGAATCCAGGGACGGATGGCTTCGATGTTTGAGGGCTTGGACGCCGTGGTTTTGGCCCGGGCACAATTCGCGTTCACGGTTTCGTTTCACATCATCTTCCCGGCCTTCTCGATCGGGCTTGCCAGCTATCTCGCCGTACTTGAAGGACTGTGGCTGTGGACCGGCCGTGAAGTCTTCATCAACCTCTTCAATTACTGGCTGAAGATATTTGCCGTCGTGTTTGGCATGGGCGTCGTCTCCGGCGTGGTGATGTCCTACGAGTTCGGCACCAACTGGGCGGTGTTTTCCGACAAAACCGGACCCGCGCTCGGCCCGCTGCTGGCCTATGAGGTGCTCACCGCGTTCTTCCTGGAAGCGGGCTTTCTCGGGGTCATGCTGTTCGGCCTGGAGCGGGTCGGCCCCCGGCTGCATTTCTTCGCAACCTTCATGGTCGCCGCGGGAACGCTGGTTTCGGCGTTCTGGATTCTCTCTGCCAATTCCTGGATGCAGACACCGACGGGCTACGCCGTCAACGCCAACGGCCAGTTCGTCGCAGAGGACTGGCTGAAGCTGATCTTCAATCCGTCATTTCCGTATCGCCTGGTGCACATGGTGCTCGCGGCATACCTGACGACCGCCCTCGTCGTCGGCGCCGTCGGCGCCTGGCACTTGCTGCGCGACCAGCATTTGCCCGGTCCGCGCGTGATGTTTTCGATGGCGATGTGGATGGCGGCACTGGTTGCGCCGATCCAGATCCTGGCCGGCGACCAGCACGGCCTCAACACGCTGGAGCATCAGCCCGCCAAGGTAATGGCGATGGAAGGCCATTACCGGAGTCATCCCGACGGAGCACCGCTGATCGTGTTCGGCCTGCCTGACCAGAGCGCCGGCACGGTGAAATACGCCATCGAGGTCCCGAAGCTGTCTTCGCTCATTCTGAAGCACTCGCTGGATGCGCCGCTGGCGGGCCTTGACACCGTGCCGCGCGAAAACTGGCCGCCGGTGCCCATCGTGTTCTGGTCGTTCCGGATCATGGTCGGATTGGGCTTCCTGATGACGGGGCTCGGACTGCTCAGCCTGTGGATGCGCTGGCGCGGCGCGCTGTATCGGTCGCGGCCGCTGCACATGTTCGCGCTGGCAATGGGCCCGGCGGGGTTCATCGCGGTGCTTGCGGGCTGGGTCACGACCGAAGTTCGGCCGCCAGCCTTTCACCGTATACGGCCTGCTGCGAACCGCCGATTCGGTCTCACCGCTGGCGGCACCAGCGGTCGCCTCCTCGCTGATCGCGTTCGTCATCGTGTACTTCACGATATTCGCCGCTGGCGCCGTCTATATCTTGCGGTTGATGGCGGTCCCGCCGCATCACGGCGAACAGGGACCGCCGCGCGACGCGCCGACCCGCGCGGCCGGCATTACGCCGGCGGCAGGTGCCCCCGCGGAGGGACATGCCTGATGAACATCGCGCCTCACCTCGCCACGATCTGGGCCTTCATCATCGCATTCGCAGTATTCGTGTATGTGGTGATGGACGGTTTCGACCTCGGCCTCGGCATCCTGTTTCCGCTATTTCCGCAAAAGGCCGATCGCGACGTCATGATGAATACCGTTGCGCCGGTGTGGGACGGCAACGAAACCTGGCTGGTACTGGGTGGCGGCGGCCTGTTCGCAGCGTTTCCACTAGCCTATGCGGTGCTGATGCCCGCGCTGTACACACCGATCATCGCCATGCTGATCGGCCTGATCTTTCGCGGCGTCGCGTTTGAATTCCGCTGGCGAACGACGCGCGAACGAAACCTGTGGGATATCGCCTTCTTTGGCGGATCGCTGCTCGCCGCGATGGCGCAGGGCGTGGCACTCGGCGCAATCCTGCAGGGCGTCCATGTCGAGGGACGCCATTATGCCGGCGGCTGGTGGGATTGGCTGACGCCGTTCAGCATCCTGACCGGCGTTGCCGTGGTGATCGGTTACAGCCTGCTCGGCGCGACCTGGCTGGTGATGAAGACCGAGGGTGAATTGCGCGAGGAAGCCTACCGGCTGAGCTGGTGGCTGCTGTTCGCAATGCTCGCCGCCATCGCCGCGGTCAGCATTGCGACGCCGTTCCTGCACATCCAGTACACCACCCGCTGGTTCGTCTGGCCGGGCATGATCCTGGCCGCGCCGGTGCCGATCGCCGTTGCGGCCGTCACTGTGCTGCTGCTGCGCAGCCTCGCCAGCAGGCAGGATTACCGGCCCTTCTTCCTCACCCTGACGCTGTTCGCGCTGTCCTATGCGGGACTCGGCATCAGCATGTACCCATACATCGTGCCGCAGAGTATCGACATCTGGCAGGCAGCAGCCCCTGAAAACAGCCAGATCCTGATGCTGGTCGGCGTTGCCGTCATGGTGCCGCTGATCCTCGGTTATACCGGCTGGTCCTATTGGGTATTTCGCGGCAAGGTCAATCCCGAGAGCGGCTACCATTGACGCAGCCAGCGCAGAAGCAGGCGCCTTTTGCGCGGCGCCTGTTGTGGTTCGCAGCGCTGTGGCTGGGCGGCGTCGGCACGGTTACCCTCGTCGCTTATGGAATTAGGCTGTGGATTGCACCGAAATAACCTCCCTGCCCTCAGTCGAAGAATGCCGCATCGTGTCGGGACACGGCGTCCGCCGTATCCTGGCGCAATTTGCCGGTTCCCGTGATTTGCCGGAAGTGATAGACACCGTCGCAAACGTTCCACCTGGAGAGCTTTCGATGGTCAAGCTTCGGCACCTGATCTGGATCTTCGTCGCTGCTATCGGCCTGATTCTTTCGGCATCGCAGAGCTTTGCGCAACAAAACGATCCCGGCGACCAGCCGGGATTGATGCCTGACGACTCAGTTGAATTGGATCCGGAATTCAGGCGCACGACGGTGCTGTACCGCACCACGGAAGCACCGGGCACCATCATCGTCCAGACCTCGGAGCGCCATCTCTACGTGGTGCAGGGTAATGGCCGCGCCATCCGCTATGGCATCGGCGTCGGGCGTGACGGTTTTCAGTGGCAGGGCCTGCTTACGATTTCGCGCAAGGCGGAATGGCCGGACTGGACCCCGCCGCCGGAAATGATCGCGCGCCAGCCCTATCTGCCGCGCTTCATGGCCGGCGGCCCTGGCAATCCACTCGGCGCCCGCGCGCTCTATCTTGGCGCCACCGTGTATCGCATTCACGGCACCAACCGGCCGGACACGATCGGCACCGCCGTCTCGTCCGGCTGTTTCCGGCTGGTCAATGCCGACGTCACCGACCTCTATGAGCGCATCCCCGTCGGCACCAAGGTCATCGTGCGGCAGAAGCCGCAGCTTTGATCGGCGGCGGCGCGTCCGGTGCAGAAAACTTTTTCCGATCCTCGTTGAGAGATTGATCCCATGCGGACTTTTCGAACCGGTCTTTTGATCGGCCTCGCCATCGCGGTTGCGGTCGGCGCCGCTGCGGTCGTTTATGAGCGCTACGATACCAAGACCCTGAAGCGGACGGTCCGTCGCGACGCCGTGCTGTGCGGCGTCAATACCGGCCTGCCCGGGTTCTCCACTCCCGACGACAAGGGCAACTGGTCCGGCTTCGATGTCGATTTTTGCCGCGCCGTCGCGGCGGCGATTTTCGATGACCCCAAGAAGGTGAAGTTCGTGGCACTCGACGCCAACGAGCGTTTCAAGGAATTGCAGAGTCGTAAGGTCGACATTCTCTCGCGCAATTCAACATGGAGCATGTCGCGCGAGACCAATTATGACCTGTATTTTCCGGCAGTTGCCTATTACGACGGCGAAGGCTTCATGGTTCCGAGATCACGCAATATCGATTCCGCGCTGGCACTTGATGGCAGCAGGGTCTGCGTCCAGGACGGCACCACGACGCAACTCAATCTCGCCGACTATTTCCGCGCCAACAATATCAAATATCAGGAAATAAAATTCGCAAAGCTGGACGACGTCCTCAAGGCCTACAATTCGGGGCAATGCGACACGCTGACCGCCGACGTCTCCCAGCTTTATGCACTGCGGCTCACTCTCGACAAACCGGGCGATCATGACATCCTGCCCGACGTGATTTCGAAAGAGCCGCTGGCGCCGGTAGTCCGACAGCGCGACGACGATTGGATGATGATCGTGAAGTGGACCCTGTATGCGATGATCAACGCAGAAGAGCTCGGGGTCACCTCGAAGAACATCGACGAGGCGCTGAAGTCGAAGAAGCCCGACGTGATGCGACTGGTCGGCACCGAAGGCGCCTATGGCGAGGAACTCGGCCTCACCAAGGATTGGGCCGCGCGCATCATCCGGCATGTCGGCAACTACGGCGAGGTCTACGAGCGCAACGTCGGCGCGGGCTCCAAGCTCGGTATTCCGCGCGGCCTCAACCAGCTATGGAGCGCCGGCGGCATCCAGTACGCGCCGCCGATCCGGTGACAAGCACCTCGCTCGTCATGCGCGGGCTTGACCCGCGCATCCATCAATCTTCGTAAAAATCCTCGCGAAGATGGATGGCCGGGTCAAGCCCGGCCATGACGACGCATTTTCAATACGACGATTTTCAATAACTCTTCATCCTCGCCAACTCGTCGGCGTGGAAATTGCTGTCACCGAACAGTTCCTGGCAAACCCGCGCCCGCTTCATGAAAAAGCCGATATCGAACTGGTCGGTCATGCCCATGCCGCCATGCATCTGCACGCCTTCCTGCACCGCCAGCGTCGCGGTCGAGCCGGACTTGGCTTTCGCCACCGCGACGGCCGCGCCGGCATTCTCGAAATCGCCATCCAGCGTCTGCAGCGCCTTCAGCACCGCAGCGCGGGTGATCTCGATCTCGACATAAAGATGTGCGGCGCGATGCTGCAGCGCCTGAAATTCGCCGATCAGTTTGCCGAACTGCCTGCGCTCCTTCAGATAGGCAACCGTGCGGCCGAACACTTCTTCGCTGACGCCGACCATTTCGGAGGCCACCGCACCGCGGCCGATATTCAACACCCCCTCCAGCAGCGTGCCGCCCTGATCCACTTCGCCGAGCACGCCGTCGGCATTGACCTCGACATGGTTGAATACAATCCGCGCGGCATTGTGCGAGTCGACCATCGCGGTGCGCTCGGTCTCGATGCCCTTGGCCTTGGGATCGACAAGAAACAGCGTCAGTCCGTCGCGCTCGCCGGCTGCGCCCGCGGTGCGCGCCGCGACGATCAAGAGGTCGGCGGCGTGCCCGTCGATCACGAACGCTTTGGCACCGTTCAGCTTGAAGCCATTGCCGGAGCGGGTCGCCTGCATCATTGTTTGCAGCGGCCGGTGCTTGGCGCCCTCGTCGATCGCAAGGGCGGCCAGCAACGAGCCGTTCGATATCCTGGGCAGGTGCTCGGATTTTTGCGCGGCGCTGCCGCCGCGCGACAAGGCCGACACCGCGAGCACGGCCGTCGACAGGAACGGCGACGGCATCAGCGTACGGCCGATCTCCTCCATCACCACGCCGGCCTCGACGCAGCCGAGTCCGCTGCCGCCGAACTGGTCCGGCACCAGAAGACCGGAAAACCCCATTTCAGCGAAACTGCGCCACAGGTCGCGGGAGAATCCGGTGGCGTCTTTCGAATCGCGCAAATGCCGCAGATGCGACACCGGCGCCTTGTCGCCGATGAAACCGCGCGCGCTGTCGCGCAGCATTGACTGTTCTTCGGTGAGGACGAGTGCCATGAGGGAATCCGGTTTCAGGTTGCTGTCGTCCCCGCGAAGGCGGGGACCCATAACCACCGTGGTGGTGAGGAATGAAGGTGGAGAGACATCAGTGACACAGAGTGCATGGTCCCCGCCTGCGCGGGGACGACATCAGGCCCCCGGCAGATCGAGAATGCGTTTTGCCACGATCCCAAGCATCACCTCGGAGGTGCCGCCTTCAATCGAATTTGCCTTGGTGCGCAGCCACGCGCGCGGTCGCGCGCCTTGTCTGGAGCGCTCGCTTTCCCACTCCAGCGCGCCGATGCCGCCGGCGGACATCAGGATTTCATAGCGGCGCTTGTTCAGTTCAGTGCCGTAATATTTCATCGCCGAGGAAAACGCCGGATGCGATTGCCCCGCCTTGGCCAGATCGACCGCGCGCTCGGCCGCACACGCCAGCGCCGCTTCGTCGATCTCGAAGGTCGCGATCTGCCCGCGCAGCATCGCGTCTTCGAGCCTGCCCTGCGCGTCGGTTCCGACCGAGTCCGCGGCGACCTGGCCGAGCGGACGGCCGACGCCGCGCTCGCCCATGCCCGAGATCATCGCGCGCTCGTGCTGCAGCAGATATTTTGCAACGTCCCAGCCGCGGTTGACGGTACCGACGACATTTGCCTTTGGCACCCGCACATTATCGAAGAAGGTTTCGCAGAACGGCGACTTGCCGGAGATCAGCAGGATCGGCTTTGTCGATACGCCCTTTGACGCCATGTCGAACAGGATGAAACTGATGCCGTCGTGCTTTTTCGCTGTCGCGTCGGTGCGCACCAAACAGAAAATCCAGTCGGCGAAGTTGGCGTAGGAGGTCCAGATCTTCTGGCCGTTGATGATGAAGTCGTCGCCGTCGCTCTCCGCACGCGTCTGCAACGAGGCGAGATCGGAGCCCGCATTCGGCTCCGAATAACCCTGGCACCAGCGGATCAGTCCGGCGGCGATCTTCGGCAAATGCTCCTTCTTCTGCGCCTCGGTGCCGTATTTGAGAAGCGCCGGTCCGAGCATCGAGATGCCGAACGAAACCAGCGGCTGCCGCGCGCCGATCGCCGCCATTTCCTGCCGCACGATCTTGGCTTGTTCGCCATCGAGGCCACCGCCGCCATATTCCCGAGGCCAGTGCGGCACTGTCCAGCCCCTGTCGCGCATTCGCTCGAACCAAACGCGCTGCGGCTCGGAGGAGAATTGGGTATTGCGGCCGCCCCAGAACGTATCTTCATCCGACGTCATCGGACGCCGCATCTCCGGCGGACAGTTGGCTTCCAGCCAGGCGCGGGTTTCGCGGCGGAATTGATCGAGGTCGGACATCGCGGCGTTTCCATCCATGCGTCGTTGCCGATCGACCATACCGGCCATGTCGCGGAATTCAATATATCTCTGGCGTGCGCGGTGCTGTTGCGGGATATGGTACGGCCGCCGGAGCGTCGCGTCCCGCCCGCGGCAACGATTGAAAAACAAGAGGAAACCGACATGCGCCTGAAGCTGCTTTCGCCTGGCGAAATGGACCCCGAGCAGAGAATTACCTATGACGAATCCATCGCCAGCAAGCGCGGCAGTCCGCCACCGCCGATGATGGCCTGGCTCAACAGCCCGGAGATGGCAAAGCATGCCACGCGGCTCGGGGCGTTCCTGCGCTTCGACACGGTGTTTCCCGCAAAACTGTCGGAGATCGCGATCCTTGTCACCGCGCGGCACTGGACCTCGCATTACGAGTGGTACGCCCACAAGCGCCTCGCCCTGAAAGGCGGCATGAATCCCGGCATCATCGAGGACATCAGGCAACGCCGCACGCCGACATTCGACGATCCGAAAGCGCAGATGATCTACGACGTGGCCAAATCACTGCATGAAGGTCATGGCGTGGCTCAGGGACTGTACGACGAAGCCGTGAAGATGCTCGGCGAGCGCGGGCTGGTCGAGATCATCGGGCTGTGCGGCTATTACACCATGGTATCGATGACGCTGAACACGTTCGAGTTCGACCTGCCGGACGGGCAGGTGTCGGAATTGGCATAACTGCATCGTGTCCCGGACGCGGTGCAGCGCTCTTGCGTTGCTCCGCAGAGCCGGGACTGTACCAAATACCGGCGTGCGTTACGGCCCCGGCTCTGCAGTGCACGGCTCGCAAGTGCGACGCGCCGCACTGCGCCTAGGCACGAAAGGAGGAAACTATGGCAACATCAACCCCTATCATCGCCGGCACGCGGATCGGCCATATTCACCTCAAAGTCGCCGATCTCGACCGCGCGCTCGGATTTTACTGCGGCGTGCTTGGCTTCGAAGTGATGCAGCGTTACGGCGACCAGGCCGCGTTCATCTCGGCGGGCGGCTATCACCACCATATCGGGCTGAACACCTGGGAAAGCAAAGGCGGCCATCCGCCGGCGCCCGGCACCACCGGCCTGTTTCACACCGCGATTCTGTATCCGACCCGCGCGGCGCTGGCCGACGCCCTGCATCGCGTGCTTGCAGCAGGCATCCAACTCGACGGCGCCAGCGATCACGGCGTCAGCGAAGCGCTCTACCTGCGCGATCCAGACCAGAACGGCGTCGAGCTCTATCGCGACCGTGCAGAAGCCGAATGGCCGCGCAATCCTGAGGGATCGCTGGCGATGTTCACGCGCAAGCTCGATCTCGAAGACCTGATGCGGCAGCGGGAGGTGTAGCTTTACATCGTTGCGAGCGAAGCAAAGCAATCCAGTGGCTGCAAAGAACCGGATTGCTTCGTCGCTACGCTCCTCGCAATGACGAGTTGCTACCGAGCGCGCCTGCCCCGCACCAGGATCAGTGCCGCTGCGGTCAGCTCCAGGCCGATGCAGCCGTAGAACGGCAAGCGATAGCTCCCGGACACGTCGTGCAGCAGACCGATGACGCCGGGGCCAAAAGCGTAGGTAATCTGGTTGATCGCCGTGATCAGGCTGATCAGCACGCCGAACGACCGCGAATCGAACTCTCGCTGCACGATCAGCGCAGGCAGCGTGATCAGGTTGCCGACCGAAAATCCGAACAACGCGCAGCCTGCGAACAGCAGGATTTCATGCTGCGAATTGATTACGATCGTCAGCGCCACGGCTTGGCTTGCAAAGGAAGCCGCCGACGCCAGCCGCTGGTTCAGCCGGTCGATCACCGTCGAGAATAGGACCCGACCTACTACCGCCATTGTCGTCATCAGCGCGACCGCCACCGCGGCACGCTCGCGGCCGATCACTGGATCGAGGAACGAAATCAGGTGGACGATGAAGCCGACCTGCGCGAACAGCACCAGCGCGAATGCGATCGACACCGTCAGGAAGGCGGTATCGCGCAATGCCTGTACGCGTATCCGCGAGGCCGGCGCCTCTGCGACTGACAACGCGGCCGCCGAGCCCGCGCGATCCGGTGGCCGTCCGACGGCAATCGAAATGACCGGCACCAGCAGCACGACGGTGACGAAGGCGGCAGCGATCATAGCGCCTGGAAAATCAAAATGGCCGATCGCCGCCACCATCAGCGGGACGCCGATGATACCACCGCAGCTGGCACCGTTCAACGCAAGGCTGATCGCCATGCCCCGCTTGTCGTCGAACCAGAGACCGAGCGTGTTGGTGATGACGCCAAGGCTGGTGCCGGCCCATCCGAACGCCAGCAGCGCGTTGACCGCGTAGAGCTGCCATGGCGCGGTGACCTGGCCGAGCAATGCCGCCGCCGACGTCATCGCGACCACGCCGGCGAGCAGGCAGTTGCGTGGGCCGAACGCCCGGATGGCTTCGCTGACGAAGACGACCAGTAGCGCGCCGAACAAATAGAAAAATGTCGTCGCCGCCGAAATCAGCGACATCGGCCAGCCATGAATGCGATGCAGTTCGGCGAGATAGACGCTCTGGCCGTAGAAGCCGAACGCCCAGCCGAAGGTTGCGACCAGAAAGCAGACCGCGACGATTCGCCAGCCATCGTAACGGATCGAAGTCTCGTCGGCGGATGTGAAACTGGATGCGTCCAATGTCTTCGCTTCTTATTTTCTCGTCATGCACGGACGCGATCCGGGCATCCATCACACTTCGAAAGAGTCTTCAAACGATGGGTCGCCGGTCAGCCCGGCAATGACGCCCATGGTTAGCATGATCGGCCAGTCCGATACTTCGGCCAACACCGAACTATCACTTCGGCGGCGATGGGTCGTAAAAAAACCTCTCACGAAAAATCTTGTCGCCACGCCACTCCTGCAGCGCAACTTCGTCGACGCGATGCACTCTGCCGGAAAGGCTGGTTAGCTCGAAGATCCAGTGGATTGCCACCCGATTGCCGTCGAGGACGGAAGACATCGCCTTGGAATAGACATTCGAGGTGCGCGCGAGAACGCCACGCTCATGTGCGACCAATCCGTCGCGTCCGACCCGCGGCGCCGCGGCATTTTCCTGCATACTGGCGTCTTCGGTGTAATAGCGCTCGATGGCGCCGGCATGGTCGCCGCTTTCAACGACCGCGATGAATTCGTCCAGACGGGTTCTCGACGGCATGAAACCTCCTGCAAGCGCGGACGGCGGATCAGATGCCCGGATCGGGAAATTCGGGCACCGGCGGCAACTTCGTCCGCCGCCGCGCAACCGAAGCGACCGTCAGCACGGCAAGCCCCAGCAGCACCGGCGGAAAAACCACCTTGTTGACCGCCGACCAGCCGTAATTTGCCAGCAATTGCCCGGACGAGAACGATCCGACCGCCATCACGCCGAACACCAGGAAATCGTTGAAGGCCTGAACCTTGTTGCGTTCCTGCGGCCGATGGGTTTCCAGCACCAGCGCCGAGGCGCCGATGAAGCTGAAGTTCCACCCGATGCCAAGCACGATCAGCGTAGCCCAGAAATGCATCGCGGTGACGCCGGAAAGCCCGATCATCGCGCCCACGGCCTCCAGGGAGAGACCGAGCGCGACGATGACGGGCGCGCCAAATCGCGCGATCAGCGAGCCCGTGAAGAAACTCGGTCCATACATCGCCACGATATGCCACTGAATGCCGAAGTTGGAATCGCTGACGGTCAGACCGCACATCTTCATCGCCAGCGGCGCCGACGTCATGACCAGATTCATCATCGGATAGGAAACGATGCCGCAGAGTGCGGCGGCGATGAACCGCGGCTGCCGCGCGATCTCCCATAGCGGCCGGCCGCCATGGAGATCGGCCGGCGCGGGTTTGGGCGCGTCGACACCCGCCAGCACCGCCATGGCCACGAGTGCGACTACCGCCTGCGCTGCAAAACTGAACGCGAACAGATAAGGCGGCCAGATGTCCATCGTCCATTGCACAAGTTGCGGTCCGAACACGCCGGCGAATACGCCGCCGGCCATTACCCACGACAGCGCCTTGGGTCGATAGGCTGCGCTGGCGCCATCGGCGGCGGCAAATCGATAGGACTGCGACACCGCACCGTAGAGGCCGCCGAGGAAGGTCGCGCAGCAAAACAGCGCGAACGAGCCGCGCAAGATGGCGAACGCCGCAAGCACGCCGGTAATCGTGCCGCATCCGGTACCGATGATGAAGGCGACGCGCCGGCCGTAGGCGCGCGAGACTGCACCGGTCGGCAGCGTACCGGCGGCAAGCCCGACCACATACATCGAGAGCGGTACGGTTGCGAGCGAGATATCGGGCGCTAGCGTCGCGCCCACGATGGAGCCGGTGGCGAAGATGACCGCCGAGTTGGCCCCGGTCAGTGCTTGCGCCGCCGCAAGACGCACGACGTTGGAGCGCGCGCGCGCGTCGTCTGCTGTCTCGTCGGTCGCGCTGATGTCGATCATCGGCATTTCCACTGGGGCCTTTTGCCGCACTATGAGGCTGGCCGGAGTTGCAATCAACCGACGCAAACGGACGTGCGCCATGCACTACCGTTCAGTCGGTTTTCGATTTTTCGAATACCAGAATAAGGTTATTGGCGGGCATTTCGGCAATTTCAGCCAGCTCCAGACCCATGCTTCGGCCAAGCGTTTTCACGTCATCGAGGTCGCGCACGCCCCATTCGGGATTGTTGTCGCGCAGACTGGTATCGAACACCGCGTTGCTGAGCGCGGTATGCTTGCCATCGCGTTTGAACGGGCCATAAAGAAACAGCCTGCCATTTGCGTGCAGGTAACGCGCGGAACCGGCAAACAGGCCCTCGGTAACGCGCCACGGCGCGATGTGAATCACATTGGCGCAGAACACCGCCAGCAACGGATCGGGACCGCTGCCGTCCCGCATTTCGGAACACCACGCCGAATCGGACAGATCGATCCTTAAGGGCGCGCGGACATTGGCAAGCTGCGCATAGGCCCGCCACGCAGCGATGCTCTTCAGATGCGCGTCGTTGAAGTCGCTCGGCCACCAGGTGATCTTCGGGGTCCGGCGCGCGAAATCCACCACATGTTGGCCGGTGCCGCTGCCAGCTTCGAGCACGTTGCCGGATTTATCGTCGAGGAACTTCTGCAGCACCGCCCAGATCGGCTGGTGATTGCGATGAAACGCCGCCGCATCGAGCCGGCCATCCGGCTCGATCGGCCGGCCGTCCTTGCCGAATTCAACAACATACTCAGCCATAGTATCTGTCCATCCTTCGTCATTCCGGAATGCGCCTCTTGGCGCAGGCCCGGAATCCATAACCCCCAATCGTGATTATGGATTCCGGGCTCGCGCTACGCGCGCCCGGAATGACGGGTCAAGGCTTATCAGCTTTGAATTGCGATTGCTCCAGCTCCAGATAGATCCGGTAGGCATTGCCGCGATTGTTGGCGGTGAAAGCCGGCATGTCCCGGTATTTAGACCAGTCGGTCGCCTCATAGGCCACGTCGAAATCGGTCCAGTCTCGCACCGCCTTTGCCATCATATTCCGCACATATTGGATGTAGTCGCGCGTGAATGCGATCGCCTCGTTCGCTTGCGTCGATGCCCTGCCATGGCCCGGGACGATGAATTTCGGATCGAGCTTTTCTACCTCGGCGAGCGCCGCAAGCCACCGCGTTGTCGAGACATCGTCGCTGTTCATATGGGGGATGCGGCTGTTCTGCACGATATCGCCGGCGAACAGCACGCCGTCGGGCTCGACCAGCATCATCATGTCACTGGAAGAATGCGCCGGCCCGGCATACAGCAGCGTCAGGCGGCGGTCGCCGAGTGCAATCGTCATGCGGTCCCTGAAGGTGATGTCCGGCGCCACCACGCGGGTGGTGCTGTCGACCCATGGAGACAGCGCGCCGCGGCGCTGGTCGAGCCGCTGGCTGGCCTTTTCATCGGCGGTCTCCTCGTTCTCCCGGTACTCGCCGGCGCGTTCCTGTGCGACGATCACCGCGTCGCTGTGATCCCTGAACGCCTGCAAGCCGTAGATGTGATCGGCGTGATAATGGCTGACAATGACGTAGCGAATCGTCTTGTCGGTGACTTTGCGTATTTCGCGCAACAGCGCCCATCCATGGCTCGGCGTGCCCAACGCGTCGAACACCACGACGCCATCGGAAGCGACGACGAAACCGGCGTTGGACGTGTTGCCTTCATTGTCCTTGCCGGGAATGCCGGGGTTGCCGGTCGAAATCCAGATCGGCTTCCCCGGCACCCGGTCGATTTTCAAGGGAATCGTAATCGCCGCGTAAGGCGGGGCATCCTCGGCATGAACCGGTGCCGCGAGCCATATCGCGAATGACAGCGCCACCACCACCAACCGCGTCACTTTACATCTCCGCAATAAATGTCCTTGAGTACTTGCAGCACACGCAACGTGCGCTCGTCGGCGACCCGGTAGTGCAACGTCTGCGACGTTCTGCGGAAGTTCACCAGACCGTCCGCGCGTAACCGCGCGAGATGCTGCGACAGTGCGGACTGGCTCAGTTTGACGACGCCGACGAGTTCGCCCACGGTCATTTCGCCGCGTACCGCTAGAAAACAGAGGATCAGCAACCGCTTCTCGTTGCCAAGCAATTTCAGAAGTCGCGCGGCCTCGCCGGCCTGCTTCGCAAGCTTCTTCAGCGCATTCGCGTCAGCGGAATCCGCCAGCCTGGGCGGCGCCGTTCTTGGGGATGTTGCAACGGCTCGCATGATTCAATCCTGAGGATACACGCCCGCATCGCATCATAGGATACAACAGTTCTGGTTGTTTAGCATTGACTAAATTAGGTAATGCCGATAATGCTGGAGCGACAACGAACAATGCGGCGCAAGCCGCGAAGCGAGGAAAACGTGCGGCCCGATTTCTGGCGCGGCATGCCCATGGCATCGAAGCCCGCCGGCCCGCGCAATCCGCCGCTAGGCCGGCGCTCGTTCCTGAGCCTGGGCGCGGCGCTGACCGGCGGCCTCGCACTTGGCGCTGAACCGGGCCACGCCGAAACTGGCGCGTCGTCGCCTCCAGCAGACGCGCCGTGGTCGCAGTCGATCGGGCCGGGCGTGGTCGATCGCCCCTACGGCCGGCCCGCCCACACCGAGGCCGGCGTGATCAGGCGCAACGTGCCGTGGCTCACTGCCGGCACGGAATCCTCCATCAGTTTCTCGCCGCTGCAGGATCTGCACGGCATCATCACGCCGAACGGACTGTTTTTCGAGCGCTACCATGCCGGCCGGCCGGACGTCGATCCGGACCAGCACAAGCTGATGATCCACGGCCTGGTCAAGCGCCCCTTGATTCTCACCATGAAGGACATTGTGCGGTTTCCTTCCGTCTCGCGCATCCACTTCATCGAGTGCCCGGCCAATGGCGGAATGGAATGGCGCGCGGCGCAGCTCAATTCGCTGCAGTTCAATCACGGCATGATCAGTTGCGCTGAATGGACCGGCGTCAAACTGTCGACCCTGCTGGAGGAAGTCGGCATCGGGAAACAAGCGCGCTGGGCGATGGTCGAAGGCGCCGACGGCGCGCATATGAACCGCAGCCTGCCGCTCGACAAATGCCTGGACGATTGCCTCGTGGTCTATGCACAGAACGGCGAGGCACTGCGTCCCGAGCAGGGCTATCCGCTGCGGCTGGTGGTACCTGGTTGGGAGGGCAACGTCAGTATCAAGTGGCTGCGCCGTATCAAGCTCGGCGACAAGCCCTGGTATTCCCGCGAGGAGACATCGAAATATACCGATCTGATGCCGGACGGCACCTCGCGCGGCTTCACCTGGCTGATCGATGCCAAGTCGGTCATCACCTTCCCCTGCCCGGAGAAACCGTTGGGCAAACCGGGACTTTATGAAATTCGCGGGCTGGCGTGGAGCGGCAACGGCAAGGTGAAACAGGTCGATGTTTCCGCCGATGGCGGCGTCAACTGGCAGCGCGCGCAATTGCACCACCCGGTGCTGTCGAAAGCGCTGACACGCTTCACGCTGCCGTGGCGCTGGGACGGACAGCAGGCGCTGCTGCAATCCCGCGTCATCGATGAAACCGGCTATGTGCAGCCGACCATTACGCAACTGCGAACGCAGCGCGGATCGAACTCGGTCTATCACAACAACTCGATCCAGACCTGGCAGGTAAAGCGGGACGGAAACGTGTTCGATGTTCAGCTTTCATAAAATCGTCGTTGCGAGCCAACGGGTCGGCGCAAAGCGCCGCCCGATGACAGGCTCCGCGAAGCAATCTAGAGCCGCACGCGCGGAAGGACTGGATTGCTTCGTCGCTGCGCTTCTCGCAGTGACGGCGCTGGTGGGGCTTTTCGCAACCGCAACATTCGCGGCCGAGGCCGGCCATTTCGGCTACGGCAAGCTTGCCACCCCGGCCGAGATCGCCGGCTGGGATATCGACGTGCGCGGCGATGACGGTGCGGGCTTACCTCCCGGTACCGGATCGGTCTCCGGGGGAGCTGTGGTCTACGCCGACCAGTGCGCGGCCTGTCATGGAACATTTGGCGAAGGCGAAGGCCGCTTTCCCAAGCTTGCGGGGGGCATCGGGACGCTGAGACATGGCCGGCCGGAACTGACGGTCGGCAGCTATTGGCCGTTTGCGCCGACCTTGTGGGACTACATTAACCGCGCCATGCCGATGCCGGCACCGCACACATTGTCAGCCGATGACGTTTATGCTTTGACCGCCTATATTCTGAACCTGAACGACATCGTTCCGGACGATTTCGTCGCCGACCGGAGCACTTTGCCGAACGTCAAAATGCCCAATCGCGACAGCTTCGTCTGGACCGACCCTAGACCCGATACCACGGCCAAGCCGTGCATGAGCGCCTGCGCCGAGCCTGGTGACGTCAAAATCATGTCGACGGCAGAGGGCGTGAATCTGACGCCGCGCACGACCGGACCATTGGATACGATGCTGCCGCAATAGAAATGTTGGGAATACGCCCTTGAGGATCACCCGTACGACCAAACCTGCCTTGATGACGGCGCTGGTGCTGCTATGCGGCGTGCCCGCGCCGGCCAGCGCGCAGTCCGCCATTGCCGAAGGACAGAAACTGGCTTTCGATCGCGGCAAGGGCAATTGCCTCACCTGCCACGTCATCAAGGGCGGCGACCTGCCCGGCAGCATCGGTCCCGAACTTACCGGTATCAAAGCCAAATATCCCAACCGCGACGATCTTGTCGCGATCGTGTTCGATGAAACCAAACGCAACCCGCTCACCGTGATGCCCCCGTTCGGACGGAATCGCATTTTGACCGATAAGGAAATCAGCGCGGTGGTGGATTTTCTGCAGACACTGTGATCAGCGGCGCATTTGAGGAGAAGCAGATGATTCAACCGATTGAAACCATCGATCCAACGCGACGGCTGATTCTGAAAGGCGCAGCGGTGCTGGCGCTGATGGGCCTGGCCGGCACCCGATTCGGCCTGACACCCGCTTTCGCCGCGGCCAACGACAAGTATCCGGAGGACGCGTTCAAACAGAAGAGCAGCGACGACGCGATCAAGTCGCTGTACGGCAAGACCGCGGAAGCCTCTGACAAGGTCAAGCTCGACGCGCCGGAAATCGCGGAAAACGGCGCGGTGGTGCCGATCTCCGTCAGTTCGACGCTCGCCGACGTGACCTCGGTCTCGATCCTGGTCGCAGAAAACCCCAACGCGCTGGCCGCATCCTACAGGATTCCGGCCGGCACCATGCCGAACGTTGCCAACCGGTTGAAGATGGCGAAGACCAGCAATGTGATCGCGGTCGTGGAAGCCGGCGGCAAGCTCTACAGCGCGACCAAGGAAGTCAAGGTCACCGTCGGCGGCTGCGGCGGCTGATCCAATTCAGGGAGAACTGCTATGGCATCGACCATCCGCGTCCGCGCGACCTCCAGCGGCGAAACCACCGAAGTGCAGGCGCTGATCCAGCACCCGATGGATTCCGGATTCGTCAAGGACGCCAAGGGCGAGCTGATTCCGGCGCACTTTATCCAGCAATTGACCTTCGAACACGATGGCAAGAGCGTATTCGTCGCCGACTGGGGAGGCGCCGTGTCCAAGGATCCTTACGTCAAGTTCAGCTTCAAGGGCGGCAAGAAGGGTGACGACCTCAAGATAAGCTGGGTTGACAACAAGGGCGCCACCGACGCCACCACGGCGAAGATTCAATAGTGGCCGATCGTGGCAGGCGGAGAATCGAAATGAAGTCAGCGATCCGTTTTGCATCGATCGGTTTTGTATCGATCGGTTTTGCTCTGGCGCTGACGGTCGGCGCCGTGCCGACCGCGTCCGCCGCCGACATGCCAAACCCGCCGGCCAACGCCGGGGCATTCAAGAAATTCTTCACCGATAAATTTCCCAAGGTGAAGCTCGAGGATTTCGTCAATGGGCCCTATTCCATGGACGAGGGCCTGCACCAGCAGTGGGAGGAAAAAGAACAGTTTCCGCCTTACGAATTTTCCGTCGACATGGGCAAGGAGATGTTCTCGAAACCGTTCAAGAACGGCAAGAGCTATGCCGACTGTTTTCCGAACCAGGGCATCGGCGTTCGCCAGGACTATCCCTATTTCGACACCAAGCAGGGCAAGGTGGTCACCCTCGAACTCGCGTTGAACCAGTGCCGCGAGGCCAATGGCGAGGCGCCGTTCTCCTATGTTCGCGATGAGATGGCGGCGCTGACCGCCTATATGGCATTCACCTCGCGCGGAAAGCCGTTCGACATCAAGATACCCGATGATCCCCGCGCGCTTGAGGCCTATCAGAAGGGCAAGGAGTACTTCTACACCCGCCGCGGCCAGCTCAATTTTTCCTGCGCCACCTGCCACGTGCAGAGTCCCGGCGAGCGAATCCGCGCCGAAGTGCTTGCGCCGGCGCTCGGCATCTTGAATGCGATGCCGATCTACCGTTCCGAATGGAGCGGCATGGGCACCACCAGCCGCCGCTTCACTACCTGCAACAGCCAGATCCGCGGCGTGCCGCTCAATCCGCAGGACGACGAGTACCGCGATCTGGAATACTACCTGTCCTACGTCAGCAACGGGCTGCCGATCTCCGGTCCGGGCGCACGGCCATGAGGAGAATCACGATGCGGGCATCCATCCTCGTGATGTCGCTGGTCTCGTTGAGCGCTGACGCGACGTCGCTATATGCCGCCACGGAAGCCGATTTCTCCGCCGCTTATGCCGCCGCCGAAGCCGCCAACAGGGAAGCCGGCACATTGCGCAATCAATGGACCACGACGTCGGCAGCGCTCGCCGCCGCCAAGAAAGCCGCGGCAGAAGGCAATTTCGATTCCGCGACGGCAGCATCGAAAGAAGCCGAAGCGCTGGCGAAAGCCTCGATCTTCCAGGCCAATGAGCAAAAGAACGCCTGGAAGGACATGGAAATTCGCTGAGTCCGATGGGCGGGGACACGACATGACGATCCGCCGCCGCGATCTTTTGACATTCGCCGGTGCCGCCGCGCTCGCCGGCGGCCTGCCGCGCATGGGTCGCGCTGCCGACAATACCGGTGTCTACGATCTCGAACGCTTCGGCAATGCGCGCATCCTGCACATGACGGATACCCACGCGCAGTTGCTGCCGGTGTATTTCCGCGAACCCAGCGTCAATCTCGGCATCGGCGCCATGCAGGGCCGGCCGCCACATCTGGTCGGTCGCGCCTTTCTCGACCGTTTCGAGATAAAAGCCGACAGCGCCAACGCCTACGCCTTCACCTGTCTCGACTTCGAAAAATCCGCCGCGAGATTCGGCAAGCTCGGCGGCTTCGCGCATCTCAAGACGCTGATCGATCGCCTGCGGGGCGAGGTAGGCATCGGCAATTCGCTGCTGCTCGATGGCGGCGACCTGTGGCAAGGCACAGGGCTCGCCAATGCCATGCAGGGCGCCGACATGGTTGAGGCGGCCAATCTGCTCGGCATCGAGGCGATGACCGGCCATTGGGAATTCACCTATGGCGAAAAGGCGTTGCGCGCCAACCTCGAGCGCTTCAAGGGTGAGTTCGTCGCGCAAAACGTTTTCCTCACCGAGGAAGCCGCGTTCCAGGATGCGCCGGCATATGACGCCGTGTCTGGCCGCGTGTTCAAGCCCGCCACCGTCAAGGAGATCGGTGATCATCGCATTGCCGTGATCGGGCAGGCGTTTCCTTATGTGCCAATCGCACATCCCAAGCGTTTCACGCCTGATTGGACCTTCGGCATCCGCGACGCCGAGTTGCAAAAGCTGGTCAATTCGCTGCGCGGCAATGACAAGGTCGACGCGGTGGTGCTGCTGTCGCACAACGGCATGGACGTCGATCTCAAGCTCGCCAGCCGCGTTGCCGGCATCGACGTCATTCTCGGCGGCCATACTCACGACGCGGTGCCGCGACCGATTCCTATCAGTAATTCCGGCGGCACTACGCTGGTCACCAATGCCGGCTCCAACGGAAAGTTTCTCGGTGTCCTCGATCTGGATCTCGTCAAGGGCAAGGTGAGCGGCGTGCGCTATCGGCTGCTGCCGGTATTTTCGGAACTGCTCAAACCGGACGCCACGATGCAGGCGCTGATCGAAAGATTGCGCGCACCCTATGCGGCGGGCTACGCCGAAAAGATCGCGACCGCGGACCGACTGCTCTATCGCCGCGGCAACTTCAACGGCTCCATGGACCAGTTGATCTGCGACGCGCTGCGTTCCGAATTCGGCGCTGAGGTCGCGCTGTCGCCGGGTTTTCGGTGGGGTACCAGCGTGCTGCCGGGCCAGCCGGTGACGATGGACGACGTGCTGGCGGAAACCGCGGTGACTTATCCGGAGACCTATGTGCAGAACATGACCGGCGGCCAGATCAAGGATATCCTCGAAGACGTCTGCGACAACCTCTTCAACGCCGATCCTTACTATCAGCAGGGCGGCGACATGGTTCGCGTCGGCGGCATGGCCTATACATGCGCGCCGGCGGAAGCCGTCGGACGGCGTATTTCGGATCTGAAGCTGGACAACGGCCGCCCGGTCGAAGCCGGCAGGAGCTACAAGGTCGCGGGATGGGCCTCCGTCAACGAGCAGAATGGCACGCCGGTATGGGAGGTGTTCGCAAAATATCTGCGTGCCGGAAAGATTTCGGACCGGCGCAGCAACGACGTTACGTTAAAAGGCGTCGCCGATAATCCGGGCATCGCGGAACAAGGATGAAAGAATCTTCAGCACGTGCGCGTCTGAGAGCCGGCTTCGTCGCCTGCGCAATTTCGCTGTTGGCGCCCGCTACCGGGCATACCCAGCCTGCGCCACTTCCGGACAAGCCGTTCGCCGAGCACCGCCTCGCTTTGCAGCTTTCGGACAACGATCCGAAAAAAGAGGGACTTGTCATCAGCATCGCCAACAATCTTTTGAAGGCTTACGATCCCGACAAGATTGCGATCGAGGTGGTAACCTTCGGTCCCGGCATCGACCTGCTGCGCCCTGAAAATCCCAACCGGCAGCGAGTCGAGAGCCTGATCGCGCAGGGCGTCAAATTCGACGTCTGCCTTAACACCGTGGATACAATCGAGCGCGAAACCGGCAAGCGGCCGGCGATCATTCCGCTCGCCATTCCGGTGCAGGTCGGCGTCGGGCAAATTCTGGCGCTGACCGAGAACGGCTATACTCTGGTTCGCCCGTGAGGAGATTCGATATGCGCGCGTTGATCCGCTTTACAATCGCTTTGTTACTTCTGATATCCTTGGCGTCCACCGGTTTCGCCGCCGACACCAAACCCCATCGCGTCGCCATTCAGGTCGACCAGAACGATCCGCAGGTGATGAACCTCGCGCTCAACAACGCCACCAATGTGATCGAGTATTACCGCGGCAAGAACGAGGATGTTGACGTCGATATTGTCACCTATGGCCCCGGCCTGCACATGCTTCGTGAAGATACGTCACCGGTGAAAGATCGCCTCAAGCGGCTCAAGGACCTGGCATTCCCCGGCAAGATCCAGTTTTCCGCCTGCAATAACACCAAACAAGGCATGGAAAAGGCCGAGGGCCACGCCATTTCGGTTTTGTCCGATGCGACCCTCGTTCCCTCGGGCGTGGTGCGGCTGATGGAATTGCAGGAACAGGGCTGGAGCTATGTTCGGCCGTAGCTCAGAGTCGTCCCCGCGAAGGCGGGGACCCATATACACGGAAGGTTCGAGTTGGTGACGGTGGCAAGGTCTGTGACTCATACAAACATCGGCGGTTATGGGTCCCCGCCTTCGCGAGGACGACGATTTATATTTGTCGCGCTCGCTCTGCTCTGCACGCCCGCAACCGCCGGCGAGGATGCCCTCGTCACTTACAAGTCGCTGTCGCCGGAAGTGGCACTGGAAGCCGCGCAAGCCGCCATGAAGAAATGCCGTGACGACGGCTTCCAGGTTGCGGTCGTGGTGGTCGATCGTTTCGGCCAGCCGCAGGCGCTGCTGCGCGATCGCTATGCGGGTTTGCCTGCGGCCAACATCGCGACAGCCAAGGCATATACCGCGATGAGTTTCCGCCGCAGCACCGCCGAACTTGCAAAAATGATTCGCGACGGCCAGATGGATGCCGGTCTGGCGCGGATGCCGCGCATCGCGATGCTGGCTGGCGGCCTCCTGATCGAGACCGGAGGCATCCTGCTCGGCGGCATCGGCGTGTCCGGCGCGCCCGGAGGCGACAAGGACGAGGAATGTGCCGTAGCCGGGCTCGATGCGGTAAGAGACAAGATTGATTTTTGAACGAGAAACTCGACGTCATCCTAAGGCGTTGCAGGGCCACCATGATCTTTCGCCAGCTGTTCGACAGCGTCTCGGGAACCTACAGCTACCTGCTGGCCAGCCGCGCCGGCGGCGAGGCGCTGATTCTCGATCCGGTGCTGGAGAGAGTCGATCGCTATTGCCAGCTTTTGCGCGAGCTCGATCTGAAGCTGGTGAAGGCGGTCGATACCCATCTGCACGCCGACCACGTCACGGGCCTGGGCGAACTGCGTGATCGCACCCACTGCGTCACCATCATGGGCGAGCAGAGCAAAGCCGACGTGGTGGCGATGCGGGTCGGCGACGGCGATACAGTTACGATCGAGGGACTCAGCCTCGACGTGATGTATACGCCGGGCCATACCGACGATTCCTACAGCTATTTGATGTCTGACCGCGTCTTCACTGGAGACACGCTGCTGATTCGCGGCACCGGCCGTACCGACTTCCAGAACGGCAGCGCGCGAGCGCAATACGATTCCATTTTTGGCCGGCTGTTGAAGTTGCCAGACGAAACGATGGTCTTCCCCGCTCACGACTACAAGGGTGACACCGTCTCTACCATCGGTGAGGAAAAGCGCTTCAATCCGCGTCTGCAGGTACGCTCGGCGGATGAGTATGTCGAACTGATGAACAATCTGAAGCTGCCGAATCCGAAACTGATGGACGTCGTGGTGCCCGCCAACATGCAGGTCGGCCTGCACCAGGACGACCTCGCAAAGCAGGGGCTGGCGCTCGGCGCCCGCGACGCCATCGCAAGTCTCGGACGGCCCGAGTTTCTCTTCGTCGACCTGCGCGAGAACAGCGAACGCATCAAGCACGGCATGCTGTCCGGCGCCATGCATGCACCCTATCCTTCCATCCGGGAGAACCTGCAGTCCGGCGGCATGCTGCGCGAGGTGGCCACGGCGACCGGCCGCCGCATCGTGTTCTTCTGCGCGTTCGGCGAACGCTCGGCGATGGCGGTAAAGGCCGCGAAAGAGACAGGGCTTGCGAACACTGCCCATATCGACGGCGGCATCGACGCCTGGAAAAAGGCCGGCGGTCCGGTGGTTGCCGGCTAGATTTTTGTCATTGCGAGGAGCGAAGCGACGAAGCAATCCAATTTCTACTTCGACTATGGTCCGGATTGCTTCGCTTCGCTCGCAATAATGTGCTCCACCCGCTCAAGCTCCGCGATCAGTACGCCCAGCGCGTCCGCCAGCATCACGCCGCCGCACACCGTGAGGCGATCCGGAATCACGATGCGTTTCGACGGCGGATAGAAATGCTCGAGCGCGGGGTGCAGCAGGAAGGCGCGGCCATCATCCTCGGCATGATCGCCGGCCTCCGATACCAGAATCAGATCGGGCTTCAGGTTCACGATCGCCTCGAGCGAGGCGATCCCGCCGGAGGCGATGCCTAGTTCGTTGGCCGCGTTGAACAGCCCGGTCTCGGTCAGCAGCGAACTGAGCAGACTTTCGCTGCCCGACACCCAGCCGCGCCGCGACAGCGGCAACACGCGGTAGCGCTTCTGAGCGACGGCCTGGCGCGCCCGCGCGATCGCGGCATCGAGCCGGGCGATTTCGTTCGTCGCCCGATCCGGATGCTGCGCGATTTTGCCCATCGCACGGATCTGGTCCTTGACCTCGTCGAGCGAGCGCGGCACATCGAACTCGACCAGCCGCAGGCCCTTCGCCTTCAGAAGCTCCCGCGTCGCGTGCTTGTCGAACAGACTTGCGACCACGACATCGGGCCTGAGCACCAGGATATCCTCCGCGCCGCCCGATAGGATTCGATACCGACGCGCATCGTCGGCCGCCCAGGATTGAAACGCGTCGCGCGAATACCGGCTAAGGCCAATGATTTGCTCAGAATCCGCCAGGGTCAGCAGCAGTTGATCGGTGCAGACATTCATTGAGGCGATGCGCGGCAGATTGGCCGCCGGCGCGCCGCTGGCCGTCAGAGCGACGGCGATACATGCGGACAGGAATTCAACACGTCTGTTCATGCGCCTCAAATCCCTGCCCACGGCACGATTACCGCTTCGCGCTCATGCTCGGCGCGATAGGCGCTGATCCGGAATACATCGGCCATGATCCGTTCGGAGAGCGCGTCGGCAGGTGCGCCTTGCGCGACCAGACGGCCTTCGGACAGCACCAGAACCGTATCGGCGAAGCGCGCGGCAAGACCGAGGTCATGCGTGACCACGATCACCAGTACGCCTCCTTCGGCTGCCCGGCGCAGGTTTTTCATCACCTCGATCTGGTAGCGCGGATCCAGCGAGGCGGTCGGCTCATCGGCCAGAATAACCGCCGCTTCCACCGCCAGCACGCGGGCCAGCGCGACGCGGCTGCGCTCGCCGCCGGATAATTCGGTCACGCGGCGTTCGCCCAGTTTCACAACGCCGGTCGTCTGCATCGCCCGCGTCACCGCCTCGGCGTCTTTCGCCGTCAACCGCGCCGGGTCGGTCGCGCCGTGCGGAGTGCGTCCGAGCGCCACGATATCGCGTGACGGCAGCGGCCAATGCATCAGGTGGCCCTGCGGCAGATAAGCAAAGCGGCGCGCGCGTTCGCTCAAGCGCAGCGACGACAAGGCGTCGCCTCTGACATAAATCGCGCCTTGCGACGGCACCAGCCCCGCCAGCGCGCGCAGCAGCGTGGTCTTGCCGGCGCCGTTCGGACCGACCAGCGCCACCAGATGCCGGGATGACAACGACAGCGAAACATCACGCAGTACGGCGCGGCCGCCGAGCGTCACATCCAGACCCTGCGTGGCGAGCAGTGCGTTTCCGTTCATGCGACGCCTCCACCGAGTGCGCGGCGTTCGCGCATGATCAGATAGAGGAAAAACGGCACGCCGATGATGGAGGTCAGCACGCCGACCTTGATATCGCTGGTCGATGGAATGATGCGCACCGCGATATCGGCGGCCAACAGCAGCGCGGAGCCGGCGAGCGCACTCGGAATCAGCAGCCGTGACGGATCGTGCCCAATCAGCGGTCGCATCAGATGCGGTGCGACCAGCCCGATGAATCCGATGGTGCCGGTGACGGCGACCGCGCCGCCGACGCCAAGCGCCACGCCAACGATCACCGCGAGCCGCAACCGGGCGACATCGACACCGAGACTCTGGGCGGTTTCCTCGCCGAGGCTCAGCACGCGAAACGCGTTACGCTGGCTCATCAGGATGACGGCGCCCGCGGCGATGAACGGCAGCGCCAGCACGACATGACGGAAGCTGCGGTCTTCCAGCGAGCCGAGCAGCCAGAACGCGATTTCCAGCACCACGAAGGGATTGCTGGACAGGTTCATCACCAGCGCCGTCATGGCGCCGGCGAAACTTGAAAGCGCCAGCCCTGCCAGAACGAGAATCAGCAGCCCGGCATTGCGGCCCGCGATAGCCAGCAGCATAAACACCGACGCGAACGCCATCGCGATCGCCGCGACCGGCAGCGCCCAGGATCGCACATCGGCAAGCCCGAGCGAGATTACCAGCACCGCGCCAAAGGCGGCGGATTGCGGCGCACCGAACAGCGAGGGCGACGCCAGCGGATTGCGCAGCAGCCCCTGCAGCGCCGCGCCGGACAATCCGAGGATGGCGCCGATCGCCAGTCCCAGAACGGCGCGCGGCAGACGGATTTCCTGGACGATAACCTGCTGCACGTCGCTGCCGCCGCCGAACAAGGCCTCGATCACGGCGAGCGGCGACAACCGCACCGGCCCGACCCCAAGCGAAGCCAATGCCAGCAGCACGACGAGAGCGACTAGCGCGGCGGTCACACTCCCACGCCGGCGCGCGGCCAGATCGCTCGCAAGCCCGAGACCTTCAACGCTCATTTCGATGCAAGCCTGTTCGCTGTTATTCAGATTGCGTCATACGCGGGCTTGACCCGCGCATCCATCGATCTTCGCACGATTCTTTCGAAGAAAAATGGAGGGCCGGGTCAAGTTCCGGCCACAACTATTGGATGTATAACCGAACGACGTTGCTTTTCTGGCACAGTCGCCGACAAAAACGCCGCCGTGTAAGCGGCTTGATTGACTCGAAAGCGGGACCTGGTCCTTACTAGGCATGACGGTCCCTTGTCGGGATCAAAAGGGAATGCGGTGCGGGGAAATTTCCCCAATTCCGCGGCTGCCCCCGCAACTGTAAGCGGTGAATCCTTCGTCATGTGCCACTGGGAATCTCGGTCCTGGGAAGGCGGCGAAGGGTAACGACCCGCAAGCCAGGAGACCTGCCGTCAGCCGTGGTCACACGCGAAGATGTCGGTCGGGGAGTACAGACATTAGCTTCACCGGGGTGTTTGAAGCACCATGGTGAGACTTGGTTCGCTGTGACGTGCCACTGACGTCATACCGAGGCCGAACCATGTCTGCCATTATCCCCTTCGCGAGGCGGCGCCGCCGTTTGCTTGCTTCAAGCTTTCTCGTTCCGATCGTTTCGTTGAGCATGTCTGCTGCCCAGGCGCAGCAATCGGCGGCGCCGGATCAGTTGCCCGCCATCGAAGTCAATCCGCCGAAGCCGGTAGACCGCAATCGTACGGAGCCTTCATCCGAATGGGCTTCGCGTCTGGGCCGCGTTACCCGCGCCCCGACGCCCCAGACCACACCGGTAGCGCCGCCATCCAGCGGGCCCGCGTCTGTCGCCACGCCGGCGGCACCCAGCATTCTCGCCGGGACCTCCACGACGGTCATCACCGCCGACGACATCACGCGTTCGCCGGCGCAAACCGTACAGGAGATCATCGCGCAGGTGCCCGGCGTCCAGCTTACCTCGCTGTTCGGCGGCGTGAATGGCGCGCAAACCACCGTCGACCTGCGCGGCTTCGGCGCAACCGCGGTGTCCAATACCCTGATCCTCATCAATGGCCGCAGGGTCAACGACATCGACATGCAGGGCGTGGACCTCTCCACCATTCCGCGCGATTCGATCCAGCGCATCGAAATCACCAAGGGCAACAGCGGCGCAGTGCTTTATGGCGACAACGCCATGGGCGGCGTCATCAACATCGTCACCAAGACCGGCGTAACGGGACCGCCGCTGGCGGCACGCATCGAGGTCGGTGCCGGGATCCTTCGGCCAGCGCCAAGTCGCAGCGACGGCTTCTGCAAATGCCGGACCGTGGTCAACGTCGTTCTACGGCAACCAGATCAATTCCGACGGCTACCGCGTCAATAACGCCCTCGCGCAACACAATGCCATCGGCGATATCCGCTACACCACGCCCGACCTCACGGCTTACCTGACCTTGTCCGGCGATGACCAGCGCCTTGGATTTCCCGGCGGCCGGCTGGTCGACCCGTCCATCGGCATCAATCAACTGGTCACCGACCGAAAGGGCGCGGCCACGCCGTTCGATCACGCCGAAAAACAGGGCGCCAATGCGACCGCCGGATTCATCAAGTCGCTGGGCTACGGCGCCGAACTGATCGTCGACGGCGGCGTGCGCGACAAGAAGCAGCAGGGCACGTTCCTCGGCGGCGTGCCGCTGTCGGAGTTCAATTTCACCTATGTCGACTCGAAACTGCAGACCTGGTCGCTGACGCCGCGCCTCAGCATCAAGAACGTCGTATTCGGAATGCCATCGAATATCCTGACCGGTATCGATTTCTACGACGCGACCTTCCACCAGGATCGCGGCGCGTTCAACGGCGCGCCGCCGGTCCACATGTATGACCTGTCGCAGCAGACCGTCGCTGCTTATTGGCAGCAGACCATCGGCTTCCTGCCGACCACCGACTTCTCCTACGGCGGAAGGATTCAGCATTACAACCTCACTGCGCGAGACATGCTGAACCCGGCCGCGCCGAATTATTTCGGCGACGCCCAGGCGATGCCGCTCGACACCGGCGAAACCCAGCACGCGTTGCACATCGGTCTTGAGCATCGTTTCAACGACGTGTTTGCCATGTTCGGCCGCGCCGCGCATGCGTTCCGCACACCCAATGTCGATGAGCGGGTGTCATCCGGCCCTGCTTTCGACGAATTCTTCAATCCCATTGCCGGAAACTTTTCGCTGAAGACCCAGACCTCCAACGACGTCGAAGGCGGTTTCCGCGTCAAGGCCGGTGCGTTCGCGATGCAATCCAGCATTTATGACATGGAGTTGACCAACGAGATCCTTTTCAATCCAGTGGGATTCTTCAATTATAATCTGGATCCGACCCGCCGCTACGGCTCCGAGACAAGCGCGACGTTTCGTGCCAGCGACACCGTGCTGTTTCGCGGCGGATTTGCCTATACCCGTGCGGTGTTTCGCGAAGGCCCGTTTATGGGCAACGACGTCCCGCTGGTCTCGCGCTACACCGCGAGCGGTGGTGTGACCTGGAATGCCTGGCAGAAATACCTCGTGGTCGACGCGACGGTGCGCACCTGGAGCAGCCGTCGAATGGACAATGATCAGTCCAACACCCAGCCGCTGATTCCGGCCGCCGCCACGGTTGATTTCAAGCTCAGCGGGGAGTACGACCGATTCTTCTGGTCGCTGAGCGTGAACAATATCTTCAACGCGCTGTATTACGACTATGCCATTGCCAGCGCGTTCACGCCCGGTCGCTTCAATGCCTATCCGCTTCCGGGCAGGACCTTTCTGGTCAAGGCAGGCGCTACGTTCTGACCTGAAAGCCGGTCGCCGGGCCGGCTTGTTCCCTTCATAAGGCGGTATTCTCCGACCGGACCCCGGGGATGCCGACCAATGCCATCGTCCGACCCCCCAAACAGGCCGCTTTTGCGGCCCGAAACATGGTATTCGTTGAGAATGGGAGCAGCGCGTCACGATTCTGCCCGGCGCATGTGAGGTGCCTTATGGACGACGAACCGAAAACCGCCGCCGAGATGAAAGAAATCCGGCTGAACCGAAAACTCGCGCAGGACGCCGAAGGCATCAAGGCCATGGCCGATATCGCTGCCGCCGATATCGCAATCCGAAAGCGGACAGCGAACCTGCGCGCTATTCGGCTGGCAAAGGAAGCCGCCGATCGCGCCAAACCGGCCGAAGCCAAAGTCAGTTCCAAGAAAAAGAAATCGCTGAAATGACAAAAGACGACCGCGACCGCGCCGAAGCGCGTTTCAACAGGGCCGCAAAAGCCGCCGATGACGCCAGGACCGGCAAGAAGGACCGCGACGCGGCGGCCAAGGCCGTTCTGGACAATATGGCCAAGCTGAAGGCGTTGCGCCTCGCCAGGGAAGCCGCCGAGCCCGCGCCACCGGCCGCGGCGGCCCCGAAGACGCGCGGCAAGCCAGTAAAGAAAACAGCGGGAAAGACTCAAGCGCTCGGCGACTGGCTATCCAGCCAGCAGAGCGGCGGCCGCAGGACCTGAGCGCGTCAGACCTGAACGCGTCAGACCGGCGCGGGCCATTCGATCATCGACCGCGTCTTCGTCGCGGCATCGTAAACCTGCACCTGAAGCATCTGGTACCGGTTCTTCAGCGCCATGCCTGCCTCTTCCGCGGCTTCAACCGTGGCGTGATGCGACTTGAAGTGCCCATCAACCACCAGCGAGTAACCATCGGTCGGCGCCTTGTCGGCGCGCAGGATCTTGCGGGGTTGCGGTTCTTCGATTTCCAGCTTCGGCTTTTTCACACTTAGCTCCGTGTTACACCTGGATCGTTGCGATCTTCGCCCCGCTTTACACCCAATGGCGGAAAAAGGCAGTGAAGATTGTGCTTCGGATTGTTGATATGCCTGCCAATGGCGGTGATATTGAGGTCAAAATCAGCAGGAATATAAGAACATGGGTGGAATTGGCAAGAAGCCCTCCAAGAGCAAGCCGATCAAGGACAGCAGCAGGAAATCGCCGTCCAATGCTGTTGAAGAGGACGACGATTATGAGGATGGCGATATTGCACGCCCAAACACGATCGCACCGATGAAGATCAGCCAATATAATTTCCGCGCGACTTCACAGGAAACTGTCGTCTTCTATGAGCCGGATGCCGCGGCTCCCCAGCAAATGGGCGCCCCAACCTTTTTCCGATAGCGTCGCCGCCAGCTTCGGGTTGACCAGGAGAGCCATCACGGTCATCGCAAGCGGCATCGCACTGATCCAGTCCTGGCGTACCGGCGTTAGTTCCTCGACACTGTCGGCATAGGGTCCGCGCCGGGCCGTGACGCGCGCAAATTCCCGGAAAATCTCTCGCCGTGTCCCTTTGCGTTGCGCGCACGCAAGCAGGGCCTGCATGGCAAGATGAGTCCGTACGCCCTCGCGGCTGTCCGCGACGCCCACCGACATTTCACCGCGCGAAACCCGCAGCAGCAAATCGACCAGATCGAGCCCGGCGAGATTGGCGCTCATCGGTTCGACCAGCCGCGGATTGCAGTCGATGAAGCGGTGGGTGCCCTGCTCGGGCATGATGGTGTCGACCGACAGCGCGCCATGCCAGTGGAGCCGCCGTCCGATTGCCGCGACATCGACGCGAACACCCGGCCAACGCACGCTTTGCTTGATCGCCTCACCGCCCCCGGCGCCTGCGGCGATTTGCCGATAGGCATGAAAACCGAGTATTCGTCCGCGCGAAAATATCGCTTGTGCTTTTTCAGTTGCGCCCGCGACCAGATCCTGCACCAGCACTTCGCCGGCGAATGCGTCATTTGCTCGCAACTCCTGCAGCACCGGCATTAGCCCAGCTTCATCGTGCACCAGCCAGACGCCGCGGCTTGCGGTGCCGATCGAAGTCTTGACGACACAAGGGAAGCGAACGGCATCGCGCAATTCCTTGGCCGATGACACGATCCGCGTCGTCGGCTGGGGCAGTCCCAGTTCGTCGAGCAATCGGCTGAAGCCGGCCTTGCTGTGGGCGATGCGGTAACTTTCAAAATCCGGCAGCGCCAGGCCAACTTTGTCTTTGAGCCGGGCGAGGACACGCGCGAACACAAACCCCTGCTCGTGAACCGGAAGCAGCACATCGAATGGCCGCTCCGTCAGCAGCGTCTCGATGAACGCCAGATAGCCGGCCGGGTCGTCGCGCAGGCCCGGACACCGGTGAAATTCGCGGACGAAGCGCGAGAACCTGCCGAGACAATAAGGCGACGGGTCGCAGACCTCGACGATATGCCCGGCCAGACCGAGAACGGTAATGGCTTCCCGCGCGGACGTGCTGGAGCCTTCGGACAGCAGCACCCGTAACGCTTCTGCGCCATACGGTGGATTGGCCATACCTCCTATAATTGCCGCCTCCGGCGCCCCTCACAAGACCTGCTATGCACCTGTGTCCATAGACAAATAACCCGCGCACCCGATAGTTTCAGCCTGCCTTGCAGGGTGGTGGCTTCAGAACGGGATTTTAGTCGAACATGGTCGATATACTGGCCGCGCCGCGCCAATCGAAGACGGATTCCTCGCTGCGCACGCTGCTTGCGGTTTCGACCGCGCATTGGGTCAGCCATTTTCATTTGCTTGTATTGCCGATGCTGTTCCCGTTTCTCAAGGAGAAACTCGGCGTCGGCTATATCGAACTCGGCCTTGCACTCACGGTGTTCGCCGTCGTGTCCGGCCTGACCCAGGCCCCGATCGGTTACCTCGCCGACCGCGTCGGCGCCCGCAAAATCCTGCTGATGGGACTGACGCTCGGTGGCTTCGCCCTCGTCATGCTCGGCTTGCATTTGAGTTATTCCTGGCTGATCGCCAGCGCTGCGCTGCTCGGGCTCGCCAACAGCGTCTATCATCCGGCAGACTATGCGATACTGTCAGCCCACATGGATGAAGCGCGCATGGGCCGTGCATTTTCAATCCACACCTTCGCCGGATTCCTCGGCGCCGCCGTCGCGCCGGCGATCATGGTTGCGCTGGTCAACGCCACCGGAGGCCTCGGTGCCCTGATCGTGGCCGGCGCGATGGGACCGGCAGTCGCGTTGCTGTTGGTGATCGCCGGGATACCCGACGCCAGCGCCGCCGACCGGGCAGGCGATGGCACGACGACGCCGCAGCCGAACGTGGTTACGCCGGCGATCATGCTGCTGACCGGCTTCTTCATGCTGCTCAGCCTGTCCAACGCCGGCATCGGTAATTTCGGCGTCGTCGCCCTGATGGGCGGCTATGGCAGTTCGTTCTCCAGTGCGAACATCGCGCTGACCGCGTTTCTCGGCTTCAGCGCCATCGGCGTGCTCGCAGGCGGGTTTCTCGCCGATCGAACCGAGCGTCACGGACAATTCGCGGCGGCGTGTTTCGCACTCGACGCCGTCCTCGTGCTGATGATCGCGATCTTCACATTACCGCCACTGCTGCTCATCGCGGCGATGGCCATCGCGGGCTTCCTTGGTGGCGTGATTGCTCCCTCACGCGACATGCTGGTTCGCAATGCAGCACCACCCGGCGCCGCCGGTCGCGCCTTCGGCATCGTTTCCACCGGCTTCAATATCGGCGGCATCATCAGCCCGCTATTATTCGGCTGGATCATGGACCAGGACATGCCGCATTGGGTGTTCGGCACCTCGGCTGTGTTCATGGTGCTCACCGTGGTGCTGGCGCTGGTCACCGACCGGAGCCCGCGCACGAACTTCGAAAAGCCGACGGCAGACTTTTGCATTCCTGAGCCTCGCCCGCGACAGTTGACTTGACGTCGCGGCAACTCATGATGCGCCGGCAAAATACAATTCAACGGGGTGAAACGTGATGGTCGAACGTCCAAGCCTTGTGATCCGTGGCGGCACCATCGCCGATGGTTTTGGCGGCGGACTGTTCGAGGCCAACGTGGCCATCAGCGATGGCCGCATCACCGAAGTCGGCAAGGTCTCCGTCAGCGGCGCGGAAGAGATCGACGCCAGGGGGAAGCTGGTTACGCCGGGTTTCGTCGACCTGCACACCCATTATGATGGCCAGGTCACCTGGGCCAACGACATCTCGCCGTCGTCGCAGAACGGCGTCACCACCGCGATCATGGGCAATTGCGGCGTCGGTTTCGCGCCCTGCAAGCCGGCCAACCATCAACGGCTAATCCAGCTCATGGAAGGCGTCGAGGATATTCCCGAGCCGGTGCTCAGCGCCGGCATCCCGTGGGCCTGGGAGAGTTTTCCGGACTACATGGAGTGGCTGTCGCAACGTCCGTTCGACATGGATATCGGCGCGCAACTTCCCCACGCCGCGCTGCGCGTCTATGTGATGGGCGAACGCGGCGCGCGCCGCGATCCGGCCACCACCGAAGACAACCGCGCGATGGCCTCACTGGCCGCGGAAGCCGTACGCGCCGGCGCGCTGGGATTTTCGACCTCGCGCACGCTCAACCACCGCACCTCGACCGGCGACTACACGCCGACACTGAAAGCGGGCGAGGATGAACTGACGGCGATCGCCGGCGCGATGCACAAGGTCGGCCGCAGTGTACTGCAATTCGTGCTCGACCAGGGCAGCATTGACGAAGACCTGCCGATGATGCTGCGGGTGGCAGAGAATACAAGGTGCCCGATTTCGTTTTCCGTGACGCAGGCCAACAAGGCGCCGCTGCGCTGGCGCCAGACCCTGGACAGCATCAACGAAGCCGCCGCGCGCGGGCTGTCGATCACGGCGCAAATCGCCGCGCGCCCGGTCGGGTTGCTGCTCGGACTGGAGCTGTCGCGCAATCCGTTCCAGACCCATCCGAGCTACAAGGCGATCGCGCATCTGCCGCTGGCGGAGCGGCTCGCGCGTCTGCGCCAGCCAGAGGTCCGCGCCGCGATCCTGAGCGAGACGCCAACCTCGACCGACGATCCGCTGTTCTTCCGCCCCAACTATGACAAGATGTATCTGCTCGGCGATCCGCCGGACTATGAGCAGCCGCTGGAAAACGCAATGGGGCCGCAGGCCCGGCGCCAGGGTCGGCAGCCGGAAGAACTTGCATACGAAGCGATGCTGGCCAACGGCGGCAGCGGCATGCTTTACGTGCCGTTCCTGAATTACGCCGACGGCAATCTCGACGCCGTGCACCAGATGCTGCGCGATCGGCATTCGGTGCCCGGCCTCAGCGACGGCGGCGCGCATTGCGGCATCATCTGTGACGCCAGTTTTCCGACTTATCTCTTGACCCACTGGACCCGCGACCGCACCCGCGGCGAAAAGCTGTCGATCCCGTTCGTCGTCGCCGCGCAGTCGCGCAAGACGGCGCTGTCGGTCGGACTCGGCGATCGCGGCGTCATCGCTCCCGGATACAAGGCCGATCTCAACGTGATCGACTACGAGCGGCTGCACATGCACCCGCCGAAGGTGCATTATGATCTGCCGGTCGGTGGCCGCCGGCTGCTGCAGCAGATCGACGGCTATGACGCCACCATCGTTTCCGGCGTGGTGACGCAGCGCGATGGCAAAGCAACCGGGGCGCGGCCCGGCCGCCTGGTGCGCGGCGCTCGTGATGCCGCAAGGCAGTTCGGTGCCGCGGCCGGCTGAGTCGAAGCGTCCTGCAAGGGCGTGATACGCTGGTCGAACCGTCTTTGCGAGCGAAGCGAAGCAATCCATGTTGCGGCAAACAGGCAACTGGAAGAATGGATTGCTTCGTCGCTATGCTCCTCGCAATGACGGTTCCTTAAGCCAAGCGTGCCGATGCTTGCGGCAAGTCATCGAACTAGTCCGCGCGATACAACGGTTCCTGTACTGTTTTTCAGTCTTCAGGCGAATTTGGGTTGCGGCTTTTGTAGCAACAACCGCGCCCGCTCGGTGTTGGGCCACAGCAGCAGCAACCCCAGCAATCCCGATGCGATCATGATCACAGCGTTGATGGTGAAGCCGGTCATGTAGCCGTCGAGCGGGACCGCCGCGCGCTGGATCACGCTTCCCATCACATATGGAGCCACGATGCCGGCCAGCGTGTAAATCGCACCGTAGATCGAGATCACGGCGCCGCGTTGCTGCGCCGGCGTGAATTCGCCGAGCATCGGCGGACAGACCACATAGATCGACCCACACAGCCCGGAGCCGATCACCAGCAGCGCAATCTGCAGGCCGGCCCCCGAGACATGCGGCAGGACTGCCAGCACCGCTCCGCCGACGACCAGGGGTGCCGAACCGAGCACCCCGCGCGCGCCGCGCGTGGACACGCCGCGCGCCATCAGCAGCTGCGAGATCCAGCCGGTGAGCAGTACCACCGCTGCACCGAACACCCATGGCAGGATCGAAACCCATCCCGCCTGTTTTTGCGAAAAGCCCAGTCCCTCCACAATGAACGGGGTGAACCAGGTGAGGCCGAGCGACAGCGCCCAATAGGCGCCGAAAGTCGCGGCGCAGCAGCCGATGAAGGTGCGCAACGTCAGGAGCTGGAAGTACGGCACGCGAGGGTCGGCCGCCGCCATGGCGATGGTTTGCACCAGCGGTCCTTCCTTGCCCATGATCAGCCATGCCACCACCCACATCAAGCCGACCACGCCAAGCGCGCCAAAGGCATAGTGCCAGGAATGATTGACAATGATCCAGTTCAGCGCGGGTACGGCGAGAATAACGCCGAAGGCCGAGCCCTGGGACAGGATGGCGGTCGGAAGCGTCCGCTTCTCGTCGGGAAACCATTTGTAGATCGCATGGGCTGCCACCGAAAACGCCGGCCCCTCGCCCGCGCCAAGGATGATGCGGCAGATCATGAAAGTCGTGAGGCTGACGGTGCCGACCATCGGGAATTGCGCTACCGCCCAGATCAGCGCGAGCGCCAGCAGCACCCAGCGCGTCGCCACCCGATTGACGATGAAACCGACGATGATGGCCGAGATCGAGAACAACCAGAAAAACGAGGAGCCGAGTTCACCGAACTGCTTCGGCGTGAGCTGCATCTCGGTCCTGATCGGCACGCCCGCAAGCCCAACTACGATCTTGTCGGCAAAATTCACCAGCATGAACAGAAACAGCAGAAACGTAATCTTCCAGGCTCCTTCCGGCGTCGGCTGCACGGTCATGATCGAGCTCCCAAAAGTCACTTTTCTGCTATGAGGCCCCGTGAGCCAACCGGCGTAATGCTACCCGCTGCATCGGCAAAATTGCAATCGGACATTTTGACAACGACGCGTGATCTTTTGCGATGGCATCGGTATGTTGGACCACAGATGGAAATACTGAGCGTCAGGAATCTGACAAAGACATACCGATCGGCTGGAGAACAGATCGCGGTGCTGCGTGGCGTCGATCTGAACGTCACGGCCGGCGAGAGCGTCGCATTGACGGGCGAGTCCGGCAGCGGGAAAAGCACGCTGCTGCATCTGATCGCGGGCCTCGATCAGGCCGACAGCGGCGAGATCCGACTCGGCGAAACGCTGCTATCGGAACTGCCGGATGCCGGCCGCGCTGCGTTGCGGCGCGACCGGCTGGGCCTGGTATTTCAACAATTCAATCTGATCCCGAGTCTCAACGTCGCGGACAATCTCGCATTCCAGTCCCGTATCGCGGGGCGAAACGATGCGTCCTGGCTGGCGGAACTCGCCGGCCGTCTCGGATTGGACGCCCTGCTCAGCCGCTATCCCGAGCAATTGTCAGGCGGTCAACAGCAGCGGGTGGCGATCGGTCGCGCGCTGGCGGTCAAGCCACTGCTCCTGCTGGCCGACGAACCAACCGGAAATCTCGACGAGGCGACGGCGGATGAGGTGCTCGGCCTTGCCCGCGACCTGGTGGCGCGAACCGGATGCGGCTTCCTGATGGTGACGCACAGCATGCGTCTCGCCGCCACGCTGGACCGACAGGTTCACCTCCACGCCGGGCTGATCACATGAACCGCGCGATCTGGATCCTCGGCGTGTTGTTGAGTCATTGGCGGCGTCATCCGATGCAGCTTGCGACATTGCTGATCGGATTGATCGCGGCAACCGCGCTGTGGAGCGGGGTGCAGGCACTGAACCAACAGGCGCGCTCAAGTTACGACCGCGCCGCGGCGACGTTCGGCGGCGCGCGCACGGCGACCCTGGTCGGCCGCAACAGCGCGACATTCCCGCAACGGTTCTTCGTCGATCTGCGCCGCGCCGGCTGGCCGGTGTCCCCCGTGCTCGAAGGCCGGGTCCAAATCGGTGGCAGGTCCTTCCGGCTGCTGGGCATCGAGCCGGTCACGCTCCCCGTGGAAGTTGGCGATGCGCCGGATATCGGAAGGGCCGACCTGCGGTCGTTTGTCCTGCCGCCAGGTGAAACGCTGGTGGCGCCGGAGACGCTGTCCGATCTCAACCAAAGCGAAGGCGCCACCCCGATGATCGGGGCGATGGCGATGCCGCCGCTGAAGGCAGTGGCGCAACTCGTGCCCGGCGTTCTGGTGGTCGATATCGGCATCGCGCAGCGGGTTTTGCGAATGCCGGATCAGGTTTCCCGGTTGCTGATCGGCAGGGCGAAACGTAATCGTGCACCTCTCGAAGCAGTTGTGGGTGGCAACCTCCGTCTGGTCGAACCGGATGCGGAGAGCGATCTCGAACGCCTCACCGACAGTTTTCATCTCAATTTGACCGCGTTCGGCCTGCTGTCATTCCTGGTCGGGCTGTTCATCGTCAATTCCGCGATCGGTCTTGCCTTCGAGCAGCGGTTGCCGATGCTGCGGACGTTGCGCGCCTGCGGGGTCTCGTCGCGCATGCTCAACACGGTGTTGCTGCTCGAATTGGTATCGCTGGCGCTGGGTGCGGGTCTGGTTGGACTGGTCTGCGGCTACGTGATCGCAGCGTCCCTGCTGCCGGATGTGGCGGCCAGTCTGCGCGGACTGTACGGGGCGCAAATACCCGGGCAGTTGACGCTGAAGCCCGAATGGTGGGTCGCGGGACTGGCGATCAGCGTGCTCGGCGCATCGGCGGCGGCCGCGACAAGCCTGACCAAGGCGATCCGTCTTCCGCTGCTGGTAGCGGCGCAGCCCTACGCTTGGCAACGGGCGCAACAGCGATGGCTGCGGCTGCAGGGCGCGTTTGCGCTCATCGTATTCGCCATCGCCGGCGGCTTCCTGTGGCTCGGCGATTCGCTAATCGCGGGATTTGGCGTCCTGGCGGCGTTGCTGCTCGGCTCCGCCCTCGGACTGCCGGTGATACTGGGTTTCGCGCTCGATCTCGGTCAGCGCAGCGCCCGTGGTCCGCTCGCGGCGTGGTTCTGGGCCGACAGCCGGCAGCAATTGTCGGGTTTGTCGCTGGCCTTGATGGCGCTGCTGCTGGCACTGGCGGTCAATGTCGGCGTCAGTACCATGGTGGAGAGTTTCAGCAATACCTTCACCGGCTGGCTCGACGGACGACTCGCAGCAGACATCTATCTCAACGCTGTCGACGACGCGCAGGCCGCCGAGATCAAGGCGTGGCTGCGCCAGCGTCCGGAGATCGATGCCATCCTGCCGGGCCGCCGGGCCAACGTGCAGATCGACGGCTGGCCGGTTGAACTGCTCGGTTTCGCCGATCATGCGACTTATCGCGATCGCTGGCCGCTGCTGCAATCCATCCCTGACGTCTGGGACCGGGTGCGCGACGGCGACGCGGCGCTGATCAGCGAACAATTTGCGCGGCGCACCAGGCTCGGCCTTGGCGATCGCGTTCAGGTGCCATCGCCTGCCGCGGAGAACTGGTCGCTGCAGGTGGCCGGAATCTACGCCGACTACGGCAATCCGAAAGGCCAGATCGGCGTCAATGTCGATGCGCTGCGTCGTCATTTCCCGGAAACCCAGCAAACCCGGTTCGGGTTACGCGTCGCGCCGGCGGCAGTGTCCGCGCTGATCGCCGACATTAAAGCCAGGTTCGGCCTCGACGACCGCAATCTCGCGGACCAGGCCACGTTGAAGGCGGAGTCGACGCGGATTTTCAACCGCACCTTCGCGGTGACCGCCGCGCTGAATGCTTTCACCCTCGGCGTCGCCGGTATCGCACTGCTGACCAGCCTGCTCACGCTCGGCAATTCCCGATTGCCGCAACTCGCGCCGCTCTGGGGCATCGGTATCACGCGATGGCGGCTCGCCGCGCTCGAGATGTTGAAGACCATGTCAGTGGCGCTGATCACCGCGCTGCTCGCATTGCCGCTTGGGTTGCTCGTGGCGTGGTGCCTGATCGCGATCGTGAATGTGAAAGCGTTCGGCTGGCGATTGCCGTTTCACGTCTTCCCGCTGCATCTGATCGAACTGTTGGCGGTAGCGATGTTGGCGGCGATGCTGGCGGCGCTGCTTCCGGTTCTGAAGCTGGCGCGGATGCAGCCTGCGGCACTGGTAAAGATTTTTGCCGATGAACGCTGAATTTCATATTTCACGCCGCGCGTTCGTCACCGGCGTTTGCGCGCTGGCGCTCGACCGCCGGGCATCGCTGGCACAGGGTTTTGCCGGGCTCGGCGGCGACGCCGGCGGGTTCGCGCCGGTCGTGCCGGGCCGGGCGCTTTCGTTTCCTGCCGACCTCGGGGCCCATCCGGAATATCGCATCGAGTGGTGGTACCTGACCGCCAACCTGACGGATGTAAATGGCGTAGCCTATGGCGCGCAGTGGACGCTGTTCCGCCAGGCGATGGCGCCGGGCGCACAGCAGGAAGGCTGGGCCAACCAGCAGATATGGATGGGGCACGCCGCGGTGACCCGCGCCGACACCCATCGCTTCAGCGAAACCTTCGCGCGCGGCGGTGTCGGCCAAGCCGGCGTCGAACCGAAACCGTTTCACGCCTGGATCGATGCGTGGCAAATGCGTGGGCGTGACGGAATGTCGGACACCACGATCTCGCCGCTCGATCTCTCGGCGTCGGGTCCTGATTTCAGCTACGCCCTTCGGCTCGATGCCGACCGACCGCTGGTGCCGCAGGGCGACAATGGCTACAGCCGGAAATCCGAACGCGGACAAGCTTCGTATTATTTCAGTCAGCCCTGTTTCAAGGCGGCGGGAAATCTCGCCATCGACGACAAACCGGTACAAGTCACCGGCCTCGCATGGATGGACCGCGAGTGGAGCAGCCAGCCGCTGGCGTCGGACCAGACCGGATGGGACTGGTTCTCGCTGCACCTGCAGTCCGGTGAAAAGCTCATGCTGTTCCGGCTACGGCAGTCGGACGGACAGCATTATTTTTCGGGCAACTGGATCGGCATCGACGGCACGTCCACGCACATCGCATCCGCGGATATCGATATGCGGCCCGTCGCATCCACGGAGATCGCGGGCCGCAGGATACCGACGCAATGGAGCATCGCGGTTGCTTCACGCGGATTGAAGATCGACAGCACGCCGCTGAATGCAAAAAGCTGGATGGCGACAGGCTTTGCCTATTGGGAAGGTCCGATCGGTTTTCGCGGCACCCACAGCGGCGTGGGGTATCTCGAGATGACCGGGTATTGAGAAAGATCGCCAGCCTGCTCGCGATGACGCCGGACGATTCAGCGCGTCCATTGCCGCTTGACCCTATTATTCACAGTCATTGCCGGGCTTGTCCCGGCAATCCATCATCTTCGAAAGAGCCTTACGAAGATGGATGGATACGCGGGTCAAGCCCGCGTATGACACCAGACGTGGGTCGCGAACGCAGTCTTCACTTCCCGACCGGGCAGCCGCTGTCGGCCACCGACGGAAACGCCTTGTCGCCGGGCACCACGGCGAGTTGCTTGTAATAGTCCCAGGGTTTCTTGGACTCCGACGGCTTCTTGACCTCGAACAGATAGAGGTCGTGCACCATGCGGCCGTTTTCGAGCACCTTGCCGCCCTGGGCGAACAGGTCGTCGACGGGAAGCTCCTTGAGCTTCTTGGCAACGGCTTCGGTGTCCTTGCTGCCGGCCGCCTTGACCGCCTTCAGATATTGCAGCGTCGCCGAATAGGTGCCGGCCTGGATCATGTTCGGCATCCGCCCGGTGCGCTTGAAGAAACGGTTAGCGAGGTCGCGGCTCTTGTCGTCACGGTCCCAGTAATAGCCTTCGGTCAGCACCAGGCCCTGGGCGGCTTCCAGCCCGAGACCATGGACTTCGGCCAGCGTCAGCAGCAGGCCGGCGAGTTTCTGACCGCCCTTGACGATTCCGAATTCCGCCGCCTGCTTGATCGAATTGGTGGTGTCGAGACCGGCATTGGCAAGGCCGATGATTTTCGCTTTCGAACTCTGCGCCTGCAACAGGAACGAGGAGAAATCCGAAGAATTCAGCGGGATGCGGACCGAGCCCAGCACCTTGCCGCCCTTGGCCTTGACGAGGTCGCCGGTGTCTTTCTCGAGCGCGTAGCCGAAGGCATAATCCGCGGTCATGAAGAACCAGGTATCTCCGCCGTTTTCGACCAGCGCGCCGCCGGTGCCGACCGCGAGCGCATGGGTGTCGTAGGCCCAGTGAAAGCCGTAGGGCTGGCAGGCATCGCCGGTCAGGCGCGAGGTCGCAGCGCCCACAACGATGTCGATCTTCTTCATCTGCTTGGACAGGTCGTGAACCGCCAGCGCCACCGAGGACGTCGTCAGTTCGGTGATCATGTCAACGTTTTCGACTTCATACCAGCGCCGCGCGATGCTGGTGGCGAGATCCGGCTTGTTCTGGTGGTCAGCCGAGATGACCTCGATCTTCTGGCCCAGCACCGATCCGCCGAAATCCTCCACTGCCATTTTCGCGGCTTCGACCGACCACTTGCCGCCGTAGTCGGCATAGACTCCGGACTGGTCGTTCAAAATGCCGATCTTGACGCCCTGCGCCGACGCCGGCACGGCCACCAACAGGCTGCACGCCGCCACAACCGACCACAATCCAAGTTTCATATCCGCCTCCCGCGTTTTCTATTGCCGATACGATAATTTATAACCCTGCGGCTGCCCATCTATTTCACATCAGACTTTAGCGGGACAGCGCCTGAAATGCTGGATTTGACCCGACTGGATTCACACATTTCGTCATATGCGAAGTGTGTTGCTGCGTTCCCCGGACGCGGAGCAGCGCATAGCGGTGCGCCGCAGAGTCGGGGCCGTACCGCACGCCGGCGTTCGGTACGATCTCGGTTCTGCGAAGCGACACTGCGCGCCGCGTCGCGCCCGGGAAACGAGCGTGGCACCGCTCCATCTCTTGTCGTCCCCGCGCAGGCGGGGACCCCTAGCCGCCGATGGGTCTGATGCGGCATGTCGCTGCCATGCTGCCGACACCTTCCACTTCACGAAGACGAAAGGTATGGGTCCCCGCCTGCGCGGGGACGACGGGAGTGTTTGTCGCGCAGCTTGCGAAAATTTCGATCCAAAATTTCAAACAGACACACCTCCGCGATCTCGCGGCGCGTTGCGCCCGAGCCTTTGCCAGTGAACGTCCCATCCTCCGATAAAGAGGGCGTGCGGAACGCCGGGCGCCCAGTGCACCCGCAGCCTCGCATGCAGTTTTGAAACAAAGCATACGAGTTAGTCACCACAGATACGCCGGCTTCCCGACGTTCCGCACGCAATGGTTTTAACGGCTTATCTCGTTGCTTCCCGGCAGCCGACTCGCTTTTCGTTGCCGTCGGAACCGATGAGGATGTCCTTGGCCCGGATTTGGGCGCTCTCATCGGCCCTTGGTGCCACGCGGGACACCGGGACCACACGTCTTCGCCGTCCGCAACAGCGTAGTACGTCAGCGTTTCCGTCGGTCGCTCACGAGCCCTTGTGGGGCCGGCCCTGCAACCTTCTTCCGCGCCCGACGCTGCCGCGTCCACCGCATCCCTGCCCCGCGTCCGTGACGTTCGCGAGCGCCCCTCTGTGGAGCAGGACACCAGCAGGATAAGCGAGGTTGGGAGGACGGGGATAAGCAATGTAACGATTTAATGTTAATGAACGAAAAAAGATCGCACGACCAAAATCCACTTTTACGTGCATTTACCCTAGGAATTGCGAGGAACGGCATTTAGGGTTCCATCAAGCCATCACGCTCACCAGGCGGCCATCGGCAGGGGGTTCCATGAGACGGTTGTCGCGACCGCTATCGGACATGCAGCCAACATATGATGCGATCGTCGTGGGCTCGGGATATGGCGGCGGCGTCGCCGCCTCGCGCCTGACGCGGATGGGTTTTCGCGTGGCGGTCCTGGAGCGCGGGCTGGAGCGGCATCCCGGCGAGTATCCCGATACGCCGGCCAAGGCGATGAACCAGTTTCAGATCGACGAAGCGCACGGCCATGTCGGGAACGCGCTCGGCATGTTCGATCTTCGGGTCAATCCGGACATGAACGTCCTGATCGGGTGCGGCCTCGGCGGCACATCGCTGATCAACGCCAATGTGGCGCTCAAGGCCGACAGGCGTGTGTTCGACGATCCATGCTGGCCGGCCGGCATCAACGATGACGATCTGCAGACCGGCTACGACCGCGCCATGGCCATACTCTCGCCGGTGCCTTATCCGCTGGCGAGTCCCGACCTCAACAAGTTGCAGGCGCTGGAGGCGGCGGGCCAGGCGCTCGGCACCCAGTGCACGCGGCCGCCGATCAACGTGACCTTTGCCGACCGCACCAATTCGGCGGGCGTATTCCAGCGCGGATGTACCTTGTGCGGCGACTGCTGCTCGGGCTGCAATGTCGGCGCAAAGAATACGACGCTGATGAATTACCTGCCCGATGCCGAAGCCGGCGGCGCGCAGATCTTTTGCGGCGTCAGGGTTCGTCATGTCGAACGTGAGGCCAGCGGATGGTCGGTCGCCTACGTGCCGCAGGGTGTGCAGTGGGACACCTTCACCGCCAATGAGGGGCGCGTATCGGCACGCATCGTGGTGCTGGCGGCCGGCGCACTCGGTTCGACCGAAATCCTGCTGCGCTCACGCGACAAGGGCCTCGCCTTGTCGTCCCGGCTTGGCAGCAGGTTCACCGGCAACGGCGACGTGCTCGCTTTCGGTTACAACAACGACGTTCCGATCGACGGAATCGGCCTGGGCGTAATCTCCGCCACCTACGATCCGAAAAAATCGGACAAGCGCCCGGTCGGGCCGACCATTACCGGACTGATCGACCTGCGCAACTCCGACCAGCTCGACGACGGCATGGTGATCGAGGAAGGCTCGATCCCCGGCGGGCTTGGGCCGTTCCTCCCGGCCATGCTGGCCGCGGGCGCCAGGGCGGTCGGCCGCGACACCGACCAGGGCGACACCCTGTCGGAACTGAGCCGTGAGATCGCCAGCCTGACGCTCGGCCCCTATCACGGCGCAGTCAATCATACCCAGACCTTTCTGGTGATGGCGCATGACGGCGCCGACGGCGAGATGCGGCTGGCGCAGGACCGGCTCCGTATCGACTGGCCCGGTGTCGGCAGCAAACCTGCTTACGAAAAAATCGCGGCACGGCTCGACGCTTCGGTTGCGGCAAGCGGCGGCACTTATGTTCCCAATCCGATCTGGACCAAGATGCTCGGCCACCGGCTGGTCACGGTCCATCCGCTCGGCGGCTGCACAATGGGCGCCGATGCGGCGTCGGGCGTCGTCGACGCGGAATGCCGGGTGTTTTCCGGCAGCAGCGGCACCGATGTACATCCCGGCCTTTATGTGTGCGACGGTTCGGCGATGCCGCGTTCGCTCGGCGTCAATCCGCTGCTGACGATTTCAGCCGTCTCCGAGCGCGCCATGATTCACCTGGCGAAACGCGAAAACAGGACTATCGACATGGCCGAGCGTCCCGCCGCCGACAATGTCGAGGCCGCCAAGACCGTCGGCATTCGCTTCACCGAGCGGATGGCCGGCACGATCCGCCCGGCCGCCGGAGGCGCGCAGTCCGACGCGTCCTTCGTGGTGACGGTCATCGCGGCCGATGCCAGCCGCTTCATGGCCGATCGCGATCATCTGGCCAACCTGATCGGCACCGTCGATGCCAAGGCGCTGTCGCCGGATCCGCTCACGGTATCCGGAGGCAAGTTCAATCTGTTCAACACCGACCCTACCAGGGTCGAGACCAAGCAGATGAACTACGCCATGCCGCTGACCGCCAGCGACGGCCGGCAGTTCTTCTTCCGCGGCATCAAGACCATTCACGACGACAAGGGCTTCGATCTCTGGCAGGACACCACGACGCTCGCGGTCGCGATTCACGACGGCCCCGATGAATCCGCCCCCAAGCTCTACGATGGGACGCTGCACATCGCGCCGACGGATTTCATCAAGCAGATGCAGACCATGACGGTGACCGACGCGCCGGACCTGGCGACGCGGCTCGCCATGACCGGCAAGTTCGGCGGCTTTTTCGCCGGCCAGATGTTCCAGAGTTTCGGCGGCCCGTTCGCGCGCGCCTCCGCGTTCGATCCAGGCGTGATGCGGCCGAAGCGGGCGCTGCGCGCCGGCCAACCGGAAATTCATTTCTTCGAGACGGCGGACAAGAAGAACCTGCGGCTGACCCGTTACAAAGGAGGCGGCAAGGGTCCGGTAATCCTGTCGCACGGGCTCGGCGTATCCAGCCTGATCTTTTCCATCGATACCATCGAAACCAACCTGCTCGAGTTTCTCTACGCCGCCGGCTACGATTGCTGGCTGCTCGACTATCGCGCCAGCATCGACCTTCCCTATGCCGAGGAGCAGCACGATGCCGACAGCGTCGCCAGCCTCGATTATCCCGCCGCGGTGAATTATGTGCGGGCGAAAACCGGCAGCGACACCGTGCAGATGGTGGCGCATTGCTACGGCGCCATGACCTTCACCATGGCGATGCTGAGTGGGCTTCAAAAGGTGCGGGCAGCGGTGATCTCGCAAATCTCCACCCATGCGGTGGTGCCATGGTGGCCGCAGCGCATGCTGGCGTTCCTGCACGCGCCGGACATGATGAAGGCGGTCGGCCTGTCGACGCTCGACGCCCGCGCCACGGTAAACCGCTCCGCGATGGAACGCGCCATCGACGGCACCATCGGCCTGGTTTATCCGTTCCGCGCCGAGGACCGCAGCCACAGCCTCACCAGCCGGCGCATCACCGCGCTGTATGGGCAGCTCTACCAGCTCGATCAGCTCAACCAGGCCACCATGGACGCGATGCCGGAAATGTTCGGCAAGGCCAACATCGCCGCATTCCGCCATCTGTCGGCGATCGCGCGCGCCGGCCATGTGATCCGTGCCGACGGTACCGACGATTATTTAAGGGACTCCAACCTGCGCAACTTTGCGATCCCGACGCTGTTCGTGCACGGCGCGCTCAATCACTGCTTCGCGCCCCCCGGCACCAAGGAAACCATCGCCACCCTGTCGCGCGTCAACGACCCAAAACTCTACGAGCGGCGCGAAATCGCGGAGACCGGTCATATCGATTGCATCTTCGGCAAGAATGCCGCGCGCGATGTCTATCCCGCGATCCTGAAGCATCTCGACCAGACCGCGGTGACATAGCATGGTGGTGCCATCCAGCAGTTCGCAGGCCGAACGAATTCGCCTTCTCGACCAGTCGACCGATGCCGTACCGGTGGTTGGCACCGTAGACGTCGCGATTCCGATCGACGTTTTGTGGGAATGTTTCCGCCACGCGCATTGGTGGCCGAAATGGAATGACTGCTTTTTCTGGGTGCGGAATCCGGACCTCGTCCAGGACCAGCAGCTGGTATGGGCGTTCCAGCCGATCGAATGGTACTATCTCTACCGCATGCCGGCCTGGGCGAAGATCGTCGAGGTGGCGCCGCACCAGAAAGTCACCTGGGAAGTAACGGCGTCGCCGGGAATGTATGCCCGCCACACCTATTTCCTGCAGGATCTCGGCTCCGGCCGCACCCGCTTCGGCTCCTGGGAAAAGGCGATGGGACCGGGATTTCGCTTTATGCAGCGGTTCTGGACCGCTCACTTCGAATTCGTCAACCGCGAATCGCTCGCCGGCGCGTCGCGGCTGGAGCGGGTCTATCGACAAACCGGAAAGCTCGACGATCCCAGCCTGTTCCGGACCGCATGATAAAGCTCGAAACGTTCGGGACCGCTTCGGCGCTGCCATCGCTGGCGGTGCTTCCTGGAATCGACGGCTCGATCGGCAGCGTACAGCCGCTGATCGAGCAATTGGCGCGGACGCGCGAAGTCGTCCTCGTCGACTATACCGGCGAATCCGAATCGACGCTGCAAGCGCTGTCGGCTTCCATCGTGGATTTGCTGCGCAACAGGACCAACGGCAGCTTCGACCTGATGGGACAATCCATCGGCACCATCCTCGCCGCCCAGGTAGCCGCGCAACACCCCGCCGTGCGGCGCGTGGTGCTGATCTCGACATTCCTCCGGCTCAGCGACGCCAAGCTGAAGCTTAATAATTTCCTGGCGTCGATGGGGCCACGCTGGCTTTACCGGCTGATGTCCCGGCCGGTGCTGGAATGGAGCTGCGGGCCGGTGGGAGACGGGCACGATCATCCGTTCTTCAAGAAATCCGCCGAAAGCGATCCCGCAAGCCTGGTCAGACGCACGGCATGGGAGATCGGCCGCGATTTCCGTCCCGATATTTCCGGCGTGTCACAGCCGCTGCTGGTCCTGATGGGCGAGCAGGACCGCTTCGTGCCGAACGCGGCGCGCGAGATCGAAGACTTGAAAAAGCTCCTGGCTGGCCGGGACGCGAGGGTGGTCCCGGTGCCGCAGGCCGGTCACGTCCTGCTGCCGACCGCGGCAATCGATTTCGCCGTGGTGCAAATCACGGAGTTTCTGGCGTGAATTTCCGGACCCGCGCCGGCCTGTGGGCCGGCTTTATCACGGCCTCGGGCATGACCGCCCTGCTGCTGGTTGGCGGATATCTCGATCTGTTTCCACCACTCCTGAACCTTCGAAACATGGCGCTGATCGTCGACCCCGCAACATCGCCCCGGCCGGCGCTGGTGGTCGGCACCGTCAATCACACCGCGGCCGGCGCATTGGTCGGACTGCTCTACGGCAGGCTGGCGCCCCGCTTCACGCCGCTGACCGGCGTCGCGGCGCTGCTGATGGTTTGGACGGGCTTGATGGTCACGGCCCTGCCTTTGACCGGCCACGGATTGTTCGGCCTGCGCGACGGCGCGGCTCTGGCGCTGTGGACGCTGCTGCTGCATGCGCTGTTCGGATTTATTCTCGGCTCGCTGGCACGCGCGCGGTTGGCCAGACCGGCTTAAGCGCCACCGCTGCGTGACGCGCTTGCTTGACGCAAGCCTTCATAGCGCGCCATGAACAGCGGTGACATCGCGCGCAGGCGCGCATCATCGATGCGCCCCGAGCGCGTGATGTAGCTGTAAGCGAAGTCCATCAGCCCGAGCTTCATGTGCTCGGGAAAGTGCTCATACCAGCCGGCGCTGGCCCGCGCCGCCGCGACCAGTTTCCGCACCACCGGCTTGCGCGCGGCCTCATAACGCGCCAGCGCCGTGGCAAGTTTGCGTTCCGCCTCGAGCGCCTTGATCAGCGCGATGACGTCCTCGATCGCCAGCCGCGTGCCGGAGCCGATCGAGAAATGCGCCGAATGCAGCGCGTCGCCGACCAGCACCATGTTTTTGAACGACCAGCGTTCGTTCCAGATCCATGGAAAGCTGCGCCACACCGATTTGTTCGACACCAGCCGGTGCCCGTCGAGCGTGTCTGCGAACACCTCTTCGCAAATCGCCTGCGACTGCTCGACCGTCTTGTCGGCAAAGCCATAGCGCTGCCATGTGCCCTGATCGCATTCGACCAGGAACGTGCTCATGTCCGGCGAATATCGGTAGTGATGCGCGTTGAAGGCGCCGAGACCGGTGTCGACAAAGGTCTGCGACAGCGTCTCGAACCGCTTGGCGGTGCCGTACCACGCAAACTTGTTGGCGGAATGCGACAGCGAGGTGCCGAAATCGCCCTCGAAGCGGCGCCGCACCAGGGAATTGAGCCCGTCGGCTGCAACGATAAGGTCGTAGCCTTTGAGCTGATCCATCGATTCGATCGGCGTGCCGTAGCACGGCGTGATGCCGACGGCGCCGACGCGCTGCTGCAGAAGGGCAAGCAGTTCGAGCCGGCCGATCGACGAAAAGCCGATGCCGTCGATCTCGACGCGCTCGCCGCGCAGGTCGAGCGTGATATTCTTCCAGCTCTGCATCCGCGGCGCGATGGCGTCGACCGTGTCGGGATCGTCGGCGCGCAGGAATTCCAGCGCCTGCTCGGAGAACACCACGCCGAACCCCCAAGTGGCGTCGGCGGCGTTCTGCTCGAACAGGTCGATCTGCGCCTCCGGGTGACGCTTCTTCCACAGATACGCAAAATAGAGACCGCCGGGGCCGCCTCCGATCACGGCGATGCGCACGACGTTCTCCCTGACCGGACAGCGCATGCGCGACGAAATCTCGCCATCGGGAATTCCAGAACAGTGGGAAGTTGGCGATCCCGGGATGACTCGAACATCCGACCTACGGTTTAGGAAACCGTCGCTCTATCCGGCTGAGCTACGGGACCGGGTTGATATCGTTGAACTTTTTTCTGAGAGCAAAGTTTTTTGCTCCGAATTTGCTCCACAGTCAACACTCGAATGTTACTGGGCTTTTTCCAGCCGGTCCACCGCATCCGACAAGGCTTGGCCGTCGAGATAGCGGCCGGGCCTGTGAAGTTGGCTGCCGGCCTGCCTTGGGTTCAAGCGGTCATTATTTCAGGGAGTTATTTATCGAGGTGAATTTGGTGTTCAGCTTGGCGCCGAGCCCGTTCACGATGGCGATGATAGCCAGCGAAATGCCGGCGGCGATAAGGCCATATTCAATGGCGGTTGCAGCGGTCTCGTCGGCCAGAAATCTACGCAGGGTTTTCATCGGCGCGAGTATGCGGAAGGAAAACTTAACAATTTGTTGTGGCGCTCACGCAACCGGTGCGGCAGAACGTCCGCGAAGGGCCGCCCGCCCTCCGCGGTCGCACTGTCAGGCTGGGGGAATTGTGAAGCATTGCTTCGCGAAGAGAGACCGGATGCCGGATGGAGAAACTGCGTTGAAGGAATACTTGGCACGACGGGCGCAGCGGACCGGCTAATTGTTGACAGAAGGCCCTTCTGTTTCGGTCTGTGGGTCGCGGCTGATCGCGGTCTTGAAAATTTCTTCGCCGTTTGCGTCGAGCACGACGACGCAGCGCGCCTTGGACCATGTGCCTTGTTCTGCGATCCGCTGGGCGATGATACGAGCTTTGCATCGGGCATCCTGGTCACTGTCGCAATCCAGCCCGACCGGATCGACCAGCTTTACTCCGTCAGCTATTTCGAAACGGTAGTGCGGCATGTAGTTCCAACGCCGGCGAAATGCTTCGGTTCCGACATGGGACCCCGCGCGCTCCTAGCCGGCGGCCCGCTGCTCTAAAATGGCGCGCTCGATCTCGTCTGCCAGCTTGCGATGGTGCTGTGCCAACTTGGCAAAGAGGTCGCGTTTTTGCTGGTGGGTGGCAAGTTCGCTGATCATCTGGCACTCGGAAGCTTCGGTTCGAAGCTTCTCCAAATGAGCTTGCATGTCCTTCATGGCCGTTCCTTTCCGGGAACTGTACGGTTCAAACTAGGCCACTGCAAAGATGAAACAAGAGCCTCCTGAGTCCAAAACCGACCGGCAACCTCTTGCCAATAAGAACGTTTAGTGAACAAATATGGCGATGGAGCTATCGTATCTCAGGAGCGAAATCGAACGGACGCGTAGCCAGATCTCGCGGCAGCGCAAAGAGATCCGGGCGCTGGAACGCGCCGGGATCAGCACGGCTTCGGCCCAAGAGCTGTTGGCCCGGATGCTGGCCAAGGTGGACGGCATGTGTGCGGAACGGGATCGCATGGTGGGTGAGCAGCGGCTGAGGTACGCCGGCACCAATAAAACGATCCGGGGTCCGATCGAGCGGCGCGTCCGCTGAGTACGTATCGGCGCGTATCGCGCGGCGCTGACCTGAGCCACCCGTGCTGGGTGGCGCTGATCGAAGAGAAGTGCACCGGGGAGAATTATCACAAGCTGCGCGATTTCTGCGCGGATCGCGGCCTGTCGCTGTCGCGGCACGGACACACCGTGCTTCATGACGGGGACTTCTACCAAGTATTCATGTTCGCGACCGATGGGGACGCCGATTGCTTCTGCAAGGAATACGGCGGGGAGCGGATGCACCCGTCGGAAAAAGGCAAGGGCAAGCGTTGGTCGCAATGGCGCAAGGGGACGTATAAGCCGAAGGTCAGAGGGCCATACGATTTTTCTTAACGGGAACTTCGACTCCGAGGCGCATTTGAGTTACGTTTTTATGGCGCGAGCGAACTTCTAAATTCCTTCTGCGTTTAATTCGCAGGAGGAGCTTTGCGTGATCTCTCGACTGGACTTGCAGGTAAAAGCGGCGAAGTACCGCGATCATGCGCGTTTGGTGGGCGACCATAACGTTGCCGAGATCATATTGAACCTCGCATCTGAGCTGGAGCAGCAAGCCATGGAGCCGGACGAAGAAGACATCCGCACCCGCGCATACGACCTGTGGCGCAAGGCCGGCGAGCCGGAGGGGAGGGATGAAGAGTTCTGGCATCTGGCGGAGCAAGAATTGCGCAATGAGGACAAATCCTCGCCGCTGCGAACGCCCGACAATTTATAGGAAATGGACAAGAACTGCCGCATTTGTCTCGGAATCGGCTGGGTATGCGAGAGCCATCCCGACCTGCCGTGGGACGATGAGCTCGGCTGCGCCTGCGACGCAGGCACGCCGTGCGCGTGCAACGCGGTGGATGAGCAGGGCGTCGATGAGCCTAACATCAACCGGGTGATACATCACAAGCCGCCGACGCGGCATTAGGGAACGTTCAACGTTTTAACGGTTTAGGTCATTGCGCTTCACGGCGCGTCCCAAGAGCGTCTCTCCTCACGAGCGATCCCGGTGTCAATGTGGTGTAATGGCACCGGGGTCACGTGCTCACAATATACATTGTGCGACGCTACGAAGCGAAAACTAGCTTCGGAATACGCTCGCGGTGCACGTCCTTACATAGAACGTAGTACGCTTCACCGTCGCCGTGTTGCTCCCGCACAATCCGATAACCCGCTTTGCGCATGGTCTCAGGGTGGTCGAACCCGCCTACCCTCATTGCCAGAAGACAGGTTTCGTCCTCAATCGCGGCACGCTGTCGAGCAATCTCTTCTACCTGTTGTTCGAGGTTCATATCTCTGTTGGTGGCAGTCCCTCCACCATGTAGCGCACCATCGCATCGGCCTGTGTAGCGTCAAATAAATTTGTGCCGGATGGCTCATGCTTCATTGGGTGCGGCGTGTTCTCGTTGAACTCTCTCGTGAAGCTGATGCCCCCGTCGGGATTGAAATTTTCTGGAAGCTTCCAGCTAAGAAACCGGTCTACCAGATGCTTGATTTGCTCGTCGTTCATATTTGATTTTTGATTTGTCTAATGTCGCACAACACAGATTGTGCGTAACTAAGCTGGTAATGTCAGATAGCGCCAAATGCGCGATGTCAGCGGTATATCGGTGTAAGAAGCAAGAATTCGCTTACAAGCAACACAGCGGGTTCCCGCCCTCGCCTCATATGACTCAATAATATCGCCGTTTTGTAGATTCTGGCATTTGCACTCCATAAGCACGATTTTTCTACTACGCTTCTAATAATGTGAGCTGCTTCGCAAATGGCCTCTTGACCAGGACGTAGACGTAGTCGTTGCTGCGATGCTCTGTCCTGAAGACGTACCCTTCAGCCTCTAGCTCCTGAATGCGCGGCGCGAGCCTTGCGATGAACCGTGAGAGGCACTGGTTGCGGCTGATCTCGCCGTGCTCCTCGATCTGCTCGCGTATCCAGTCGCGCTGAGATTTGTGGTTCATACAGCTTTGGTGGTGTACCACGGACACTCGAAGTGATGCATGTATGCTGGCTCTTTTATGCTGGCAGTGCAGAAGTCGGGGTGCTTGCTTCCCTCAGAGGACTCGCGGGAGGTGATGATCGAGCGCATCTCATCCGTCGCGCTATTGCGGCCACGGACATAGAAATTAACCTCATCTGCCTTTTGTCTGTCTGAGAGGGGCCGCGGAAGGATTGCCAATATCTCCCTGCGCTCCTCACGTCTTCCTTCCTCCCGTGCTGTCTCGATGGCTGAGGCGATGAAGGACTTGATCACACGCCGAACGTTTTGGATTCCTTCCGTCTTTCCCGCTTTGCCGATCATAAGCGCGGGTCCATTGTCAAACTCCTGCACCCACTTGCTTGTGTGGTTCATACAGGTGATGTTTTTAGAATCGCGGCCGGCAATGAAGGCTTCGCGCAATCGATTCTCAAGATAGCGCCGCTCAAGAACGCCGGCGTATGGTGTAGAGCACTGTTGGCCTTCTGTACTGTCGAGCCATTGCTCCCAAGCGATGGCGTCTGGATGTTGGTTCATACGAAGTCTGGGTACGTTACGCGGACGCGCCTGCGCGCCTCCGCTTTAGTAAGTTTCTTGTGACCGTTGCGATCACGGTAGTAATGATTGAAGAGCTGGATGGCCTTGCGGAATTGGCTGGCGGGTCTGACGGGCTGCAATCGGTAGCGGCGGTCGATCATACCGAGCAGTTTGGCGGCTCATAATTCGAGATGTAACCGGCAGCTTCAGGATCGGGCAGCGGTACTCCGGTTTCGGCGGAAATCTTATCGAGGTAGTCGGTGAATTCGCTCCGTGTGAGCGCGGTCGTCGAGCCAGGTATTCGCAGCTCCTCCTCGTTTACCCTGATGAAGCGAGGAGGAAGGAATTTCCGTTTGGCCCACTCGTGAACGTCGTCAGCGTTCTGCCCGGTCTCCTGTTCGATCACTCGGAGGTAGAGCCAGTAGTAGCGCGACTGCTGGTTTGACCGCTCGGGCTTTTCTTCAGTGGTTATGAGGCGAGCGCCCTCATGTACTGCGGCCCAATCGTTTAGCTTTTGTAAGATTATCGGGCCGTAGGTCAGTTTGCCGTCTTTGATTGTGGCGCGGAACATATCAGGCGTAGAGATGCTCAGCCTCAGCGATGTAGCGCCGTAGATTCGGGAAGGTCTTTGGATTGTTGAAGTCGAAGTGGTTTCTCTTGAGGACGTTGCAGGCCCGGCACAGGTACTGAAGGTTTTCGGGATCATTGTACTTCGGCTCCCGTAACCCGAGTTCTTCGATAAGCGCGACAGGAATGATGTGGTCCACGGTCATGAATCCGATTCGGGCACACCGAGCACACGGGAGGTCTTTGGTTTTGGCCTCCTGCTGCATATTCCAGAGAAGTGAGCCCTTTGTCATACGCCTCAGAAGGGTAAATCGTCGGCGGGCATGGTGTCATCGACCACTTTATCGTCGTCTTGTTTCTTCGGCTCCCACGTATCGAGCTCGCCGTAGACCGTACCCTTCTGACTTTCTTTGATTGAGATATTTACATATCCCTTGGCGTCCATGTGCTTCTGTAGGAAGTCACTGAAGTCGTCCACTTTGAAGGATGCGTTGCCGATAATGAACGAGGGCGCGCGCTCCGACGGCTTCTTAAAGAAGAAGCCGGTCGCAAAGGTCTTAGTTGAGTCCTGCATATGCTGTTTTAAGTTCGTCTGCTAATGCGCTGAGGCGGTCGATGATCGCTGCGTAGTTCTCGGGTTTGAACTCTAGCTTTGTCACCGCAAGGATCGCTGATCTCGTGTATTCTACGTTAGACAGCCCGCAGAGCTCTTTTATTCGAGCGATGTCGGGATTGCTGGGAGGTGCTGGCTTCGTCGCTGTAGCGGGCTTCTGTGCGGTCTGGCGAGGTGCTGAAGCCTCGTTCCCGTCGTCATCCTCTTCTGTGACAAGCCCGAGTGCTGCGCTTAAGGCGTAGCGGCGCATGTAGGTGATCGCGCTTCCTTGTCCCTGCGGGTCGTTTTTGGCGAGATGCAGATTGGCTGTGGCTTTTATCCACTCCCCGCTATCGTGCATGATAATGGTTGTGAGGCCGTCTCCGTCAGGAAATTGAGCGAAGGACAGTTTGCACACGTCGAGATATTCTTCGATGCTCTCGATCGTGTTGTTGAGCGTAGCGAATTTCGACTTGAAGTGTGGGTTTGTGCCGTCGCGCTTGAGCGCCGTAGGATTACTTCTGAATTGCCTGAGCGCCGCTGAGATTTCTTTGATGCTAGGTGATGTTTCCATACATTGTCAGTTAGTCCTGTAATTGCCCGGCCGGGTTCTCGCCATCATCGAAGTTGCGTCTAAACCTATTCGCCCTGCCACCGTAGGTGGCGGTTGTTCTATGACATGCGATGCAGAGAGTACGGCCGTTGTTTATGTCGAAGCGCAGTTCGGGATAATGAGCGAATGGTTTGATGTGGTCAGCTTGTAGTCTACTTCCCTTAGCGCGACACCAGACACATCTGTAGTTGTCGCGCCTGAAGACGGCCTCGCGCCAGAGTTTATATTCCACAGAGTTGTATATGACTTGTCGTAAGGAAGTGATGCCGCCTTTCCATGCATGGTTTTGGTCTCCTCTAGGCATTACCTGCTTACTTCGGGCGTCGCGGATTTTTCTACGAGCTTCCAGAGAATGTTTCTTGCCAAGCATATTTCTTGTAGAATGCAGGGATATTTTTCTCTTCGTTTCTTCTGTGTGCCTGAAGGCACCTTTTGTTCCTTTGAGCCAAGGCGTGTGGCCCTTCGCAAAGGTGCCCTTTGCGGTTCTGTCAGCGTCCATACTCTCCTAGTTGGAGGGTCTCGCCGTCATCGTAGCCCGGCTGATAATCGCCATCGGCTCCCCACATCACGGCCATTCGGAAGTGATGATCGCCTTTGCGTCGGGACTTTGAGGTGTGATCGCCGATGATCTCAGCGATGCGGGCGCTGCGGCCTTCGGGTGTTGCTGTGTCGATCATACGGTGATGTCTGCTATCGGAGTGCCGGATACCTTGAACTCCGTTTGGCTGATAAGTTGAAGGGTCTTTAGGTGGTCGCTCATGGCAACGCGCCAACCGTCGATGGCTGTCTTGGTCTCATGTTCTAGAGTGTAGATGCGGCCTCCGAGAAATCCGACTGCGAGCGTTATTGCCCATATGAGGATGAGGATAAGAATGATCATGACATTGTACCGGCGATAACCGGCACGGCTAAGACTGCTAATACTGAGACGGCGCTGTTCGGCGTGACCAGTCGGGAGAGAAGATTGCGGAGAGGCACGTGTGCCAGTCTCCACAGTCGTATCAGTCTCTCTCGCTTTTGGGTTCGTTGGTCGCGGCGGTACTCGGCGAGTTGGTGTGCGTACATAGATTATTTATGAGGGAAGTAATTCGATTTGATGTGCCCGATGAGACTCTGGAAGTCGCCATTGAGGAGTGCCTTGCGGTAGAAGCGCCAGCCGTCCCATTCGTGAAGGTCGTAGAAGATTTTGGTGCTCGGGTTCGCCTCGGCGCGGTAGTTCTCTTCCATTTGTGTTTCGATGTCTCGGATCGTTTCGGTTAGGTCGAACATGGTGTTGATTGCTAATCCCCTTGCGCGGCCCCCATACGAGGAACCGCGCGAGAGGCGTATGGGTAATGGCTAGTCGTTGCCGTCGTTATCGTAGCACCGCTTGCACATCTTGGCGTACTCGCGCCATTCAGCGACGGGGATTTCCCTCGTGCATTCGTGGCAAACGGCTGTGCTTTCGGCTTTCGCGATTAATGCGTCTACGCCGGGGATGCTTTCGCTATCCATAGTTTGTTTGTTAGCTGCTAATTCGACAGACCTGAGTACTCGCCTCGGGCGGCTCGTCTGCTACTATTCGTGTGTCAACGAGCTTCCTGAGATACAGGATATCATGCGAGCGCTCGCTGTCCATGTGTGGATAACTCTGCGCGACAATCAGGCTGCGGTGTCAAGTTTCGCATGGCGCTTCAATGCCAAGGCGCGCATGTACTCGCTAACGCCCTTCTTGCCGATCTGCTTCTTGTGCTTCGCGGCGCGCTTGCGGCCAAGGGCAACTGCTGCGGGATTTTTCATTGCGGCCAGTATACCATGCGAGCGGTCGATTCGGTTCAAGGTGTGGATATGGACGGGCATTTTGTAAATTTCCAGACGGTCTATGATTTGCTGACTGAGGAGGTTCTACGATCGAAATCAAGTATGCTCTCGCAGCATCTGTCGAACTGGTTTGAAAGGTTAGACAATACGCCGGGAGTTGCTTCTTTAATCGAGTCCCTCGAAGAAGCGCTGGACTTCGAGCGGTGGAAGTCCGAACGGGAAGCCACAGTAAAAAGCATGGTCGGTAGTGGCGAGTTGCGATGGCCGAAAGAGCGAGAGCGCCGGTTGGGGATGCAATTATCGTTATTCCGCGAAATAGCGGATGAGAAGATAGATGCATTCGATTTCGCGCATAACTTCTTTTATGCAGGAAGCAAAATTGACGACACGGTTGCCGAGTTCACCGATCAGGTGTTCGGCCCTATGTCGCGTGATCTAAGACTGTTTCTTCAAGAACGTTCGGAAGAAGCTCAGGAGCGGCCCATTCCGGCTGCTGATCGTATCGTCAGACTAGATCACAACAGCGCTCGTTACAAAGATGCCGTAGGTGCTCTTGAGACCTTGGAGCGCGTACTCAATGAGGCGAATGATTATCCCGATGTGGAGGACAAGGAGCAGAAGGTAGCGGAAGTCTCGGCGCTCCGACGACTGTTCCTAAGTACTCGTGTGCGGGTGCATGCGGTCATGGCGCTTGCCGTTCCGGGGCTGCTATATTTAGCGAAGACTTTTGCGAACACTGGCGTAGGGGCTGCTGCGAAGTTCGCTTGGGAAAAAATCGGTATCTTGATTGGAGTACTGTTCTAGTCAATTCCCCCAGCCTCCTAGCCCCCCATCCGTTTCTTCACGAAGGCATCGTACTCGACCGTGTGGGGCGGATAGTCGCACTGATATTTTGCCAGCTCCACAGCGTCGTCATAGGTGCAGCAGCGACCTTCCATCTCCATACGCATGCAGAGCTGCCGGAATTTATCCTTCGGCTCACCAAGCTCCGCGAGCGTGTACACTCCGGCAATCAATCGCTCTTGTCGGATGAGTTTGGCGTGGAAGTCGCGCGCATATGACCCAAAGTCCTCGATTACGACTTGGTCCTTGAATTGCGAGATGAGGATGTTGGCGACGATTTTGGCGTCCTCGTCCGCGATCTCCTTTCGATTGAGGCGAACGCAGACGGAGCTGCCTGAAAGGAGCCACCGGGGCAGCGGCTTCGATAGTGCCTTCTTCAGAAGAGGCGAAAGCAAGATGTCCTCAACCACTCCTTTCGCTTCCTTGTCGTCGTCCGAACGTCCGTACTTCAACCGATCGAGCCGGTTCGCGTTCATCACCAGCCGGGTGAGCGCGCGGCGGCCATTCCGGTAGGTCATGAGATCCTTGTCGGGATAGACCGCTGCGGCGAACTCGCGGGCTTCGCGGTATTGCAGGGGCAACGGATTGAGGCCGTGTACGGCCGGGTCGTACAGCTTCGCGCCTTTTTGAAGCATCGGCTCGTCAGAAATGACAAGGGAGCCGGGCGGATATTCAAATTGTTTTTCGGTGAGGCCGATCTGTAGGAAATTCATATGGGTCGGAGGTCGCAGCACGCCGGAACCCGCATCGGTAACAGGCCGGCCGTGCGGGGCCGCCGACCGCTAAAAGAGAGCTGCCTACCTAAATTATCGCACAGGCCATCACCGTCCTTTACGCATCCGTCCGATAAGCTGATTGACCGGCTGCGGGCGGTTGTCGGCGTACCTCATGCAGGGGCAGTCAGGGACGGTGCAGCGCCCGTGGATGCGGTTCGGGTGCTTTCGGACACAGACGCAGCGTAGGACTGAGCAGGGAGGTACGCGCCAGTAGTGATCGCTGTGCCGGTGCTGGCAGTGAGCGCAGGGAGGCATATCAGCGGAAGATTACGATCATGGAGGGGAACGGTGCGTTGTCGAGCTTCTTCGCGGGATTGATGAATCGTATGCGGCCTCGGAAAAATCGAACCTCTACATTCGCTTTGTTATAGATGCTGTCGTGGAAAAATGCGGTGTCGGTGCGAGCGGGAATGAGCATAACAGTGAGGTTGCCCTTCAGCTGTTCTCGCCTCGCCTTCAAGACCCATCGTTTGATGTCTGAGTACGGCGGGTTGCACCAATTTACGGCCTTCCAATCGTTGTCGAGGCCTGAGTTCTCCTTCGTGTAGAAGATCTCGCATTTGGCGTTCTCTGCGGTCGCACAAGTGTCGAGCTGGAAGCCAAATTCGTTGTTTAGTTTGTTAAAAACCTGTTGGGGAGTTCCCCATTCATCGGTCTCCCGACTGAAATGTACATTGGTCACACGTTCTGCGCTTGAACGTGCCGCCGGCTTTGCCAGTCAGCGACACACTCAAGCGGGCAAAGCTGATAATGCACTCATTGTACCGCACCATCCGAAATGCGCCAGGAACGCGGTGGGGAGAGGCGCGCATGCAGAATTTAAAACGGCATGCAGATTAGGGACGTGTCCGATTTGTCCGTTGTCCGTTACCCCGCCGCTTCTTCTCTTCAAAGGAAGCAGCGAACTGACTGAAGCCGATCACTGCAAGCGTGAGGCAGAAACACAAAAGGCCACGCATAAGGCGCAGCCTAGTGGTGTTGCCCTGTACAGCGATATTACCACGGGCGCGCCTCTTGCAGGGCGCGCATTGCATTGCGGGGGACAACACAAAAAGCCGCCTCTGAGACAGGTTCGGCGGCCTATGCGAAGCAAACGAATGACAATGCCTTGCGGCAAAAACGATGCAAAAGCCTTTACGGTCGAGCACACGGTCTCGGAGTTACGCCGCTGTCCATGCTCCCCTAGGGTCTTCCCAATTAGTATAGCACGTCCGGGCGCGAGCCTCGCGAGCGCCTGTGGATTGCGGGAGTGGGCCGTCGTCGAAGGCCAGCTCGCTACTGCGAGTGCAGCCGCCACGGCGACGTGTCCACTCCCTCCTTTTCTCCCCGCTTAGCGGCGGGGTCGCAGTCTGCGAATGTACTGGTTGTTCACTCTCGGAGCGGGCTGGGCAGTGTAGGCATTGGGCCGGTAGCCGTCGCACCGACACTTCCAGCACTCTCCTCTCGCCTCGGGCATCCAGCAGTGCTTGTTGGCCGGGTGGCCACACTTGCAGTTAGGCATATCGATCTTGTGAGCTGCTAATGCCGAGCACCGGGCGGCCGACCAAGGCCGAGGTCAAGCGCAGCTTGACGGAGGACTGCGGCTGCCACACTGCGAGCTGGCGGCGGTCGGTTCTCGGAGAGGGCACTTGGACAGGGAACCGGGCGGAGGCACTGCCGCCACTGTGAGCGGGTCAGCCGCGACTTCCTACTTCGTTGGCGGGTCGTCAGGATGACGAACTGTCCCTGAAGCGGAGCGCCCGGATCGGGAGAGACGGAATAGGGGCAGGAAAGCCAAGAAAGAAGTAGGAAGTCGCGGCTGGATAGCCGCGCGAACAGTGGCGGAAATGATTGCAGCAGAGCGGTATTGAGAGAACTGAGTCCCGATACAAAGGGGAGATACGGTAAAGGGAGGCGTATCGGGAGCGAGGATCGTGAGGGAGATGGTGTGGTAGAATACAGTAATGGAGTTGAAGAGGTGTCCGCGTTGTAGAATTGAAAAAGGACGAAATGAATTCGGAGTAAGGCGACGGAACCGAGATGGTCTCGGCGACTACTGCAAGCCGTGCACGGCAGCGCGGGTACGGGAGCAATACGCCCGGAACCCAAATTTTCGGAAGCCGCAGTGGAAGAGATATGAGGAAGGGCACAAGGAGCAAATTGCGGCCTATCAGCGGGAGTACAGGAGGGCGCACCTAGACAAGTATTACGCTCGCAAGCTGGTGTTCTACGCGATCAAGTGCGGAATGCTGGTCAGGGAGCCGTGCGAGGTCTGCGGAAAACCGGATGGTGAGGCGGCGCACTCCGACTACTCGCGGCCCTTGGAAGTGCGCTGGCTTTGTTCGCTTCATCACGCCCGGGCAGACTTCGGGAAATATAATGAGGCAGCCTAGATTCCGTTATCCCCACCCCCCCCTCATACAGCCTTCATGGGCCGTGGTACATTATGGATATGCACTCGATTAAGGATAAGGCGCAGAGCACATCAATCGGTGGATTCCGCGCCTTAATCGGCAGCATCACATCAGGTCGCTAGCAATAGCGGCCTTTTGTGTTGATGCGCGTAGTTGCATCGATCTTCGACAGGGAAACACTGTTTGACTCGGGGGCTACAGATCAAAAATGCCTCCGCTAAATGAGATGGTTGATTTGGTTCTGGGCGTAGCGAAAGAGCATCGCACGGATAGCCGGGTTTTTCCCGTCAGCTGGGTAGGAGAAACTATGTGAGGTGCGAGTCCTCACCGCCCAGACCCGAACCAATCATCAAAGGCAGTCAGGGGTATAGATGCGAAAGCAGGGAAAAAGAGCACCGGCCTCTCCCTGCCATCTGATCTAGGTCTCTGCCTGTTTCAAGAAGCACTCACAGCCGCTTAGAAAAGTGGTTGGTTGGTGGGGGAGTGATGTACCTTCGTCGGCAACGGCAAGGAAACACGTCAAGCAAGTCATCCTCCCCGACAAGCCAATCACTCATCAGGGAACGGCCCGGCTTCACCAACACCCTGTCCATATAGTTTTCACGAGCTGCCCCTGTCGATCAGGGGAGGCCGGGTTTGGGCTTCTCTAGCAAAGAGAGTTCATAGAAGATGCTGCCGCAGATTTAAGGGTAGCGGGGCGTATGGCATGGATTGGAAATTATTCGCGCAGTTGGCAGCGACGTTTTTCGTAACTGCTGTAGGCTGGTGGGTGGCCTATTATTTTTCTAAGCGGCGTGACATCGAAAATGATCGCCGCAAGTTACGGACTGAATATCTGTTGGAGGCGTACCGGAGGCTACAGAGCGGCACACATCGCACGGGCAACGAAAAAGCTTATTGGGACGTGCTGGAGTTGGCCGTGACCGATATTCAGTTGCTGGGAACCCCAAAGCAAGCAAAGTTGGCAGCGCAGTTTGCGCTCGATATGGCTGAAAAGGACATCGGCTATCTGGACGATCTGCTCGCTGATCTACGAGATTCGTTGCGTGAGGAGCTTAATCTTGAACGCCTGGAGGGCGGCAGCCGGATACTCCGATTTTACGAGAAGGGAAAGGATAATCCACTGGTCGGGAGCGGGGGGAAAGACCAATAGAGCCCCATGGTGGGGCTCCAAAGGCATTTTAGAGCCTTCCAGCCCTATTCCTGCGGCTTGTTGTAGTACTGGCTCGGATTGACGTGGAAGTAGGTCACGAGGACGAACCCGAGGATATCTATAGCCGTGACGAGCCAAGGGGCCGGGTAGATCGTGCCAAGCGCGGCAGAGACGTTGTAGACGGTCAGGAATGCGGTCGTCCAGAACGTGCGGCTTGCGAAGATGGTGTAGTTCATACGATTTATCGGATTGGTGAGTAATCTCGACCGTGAGGGTGTTCCCTCGCAGCCGCGCCCGGTGGCATCAATCTGGTCGTAAAGCTACCGAGTGTGCTTTTTCATAACGTGACTGCTCGTGCCGGGTCGAAGCGAACACAGTAGCCACGCCGTCGGGCGCGAGTGCGAAAGAGCTAGCTCTGGGGCTTGATCCTGTTCCAGAGCGCGGTGAGTGCAGCCACGAGCTGCGTGTAGATGACGATGCTGCGCGGCACGTCCTGCGCGAAAAACCCGTCAAAGAATATCGTCGGGTCGAATGAATTGTTGGCGTCGTTCTTGTCTACGGGTGTGATCGTAGTTCCGTCCCAAAGTACGCGTCTCCATTGCGTGTGGCAGTGCGGACCAGTGGAGAAGCCGGTGTTGTCGCAGATCGCGAGCAAGTCTCCTGCTTCGCCTTTCTGTCCCTCTTGTACAAGCGGGTGGTCGAGGTGGAGCATGTCGCAGAGGACACGATACGTGCCAGCCGCGAATTGAACGATGGTACCTTGTGGGGTGACGTTGATGAAAGCAGGGAAGTCGATGGGCTCGCTCATGATGCCGATGAACACTCCTCCTCCATTCGGCTGCCACTTGCCGTTCTCTTTCGTTGCGATGCGGACAACGGTGTAATCGAACGGCGCATATATCGTGCGGTCAAGGGACAGGCGCAGGTCAATTCCGTTATGCCATGAGAAGCCGAACTGCTGGTAGGCCCGGTCGAAATTGCCCCACGGTTGATTGATGATGTACGGCTTGATCGGCCAAGAAAATAGTTTCGGCATATAGATAAATTATAACCCGTTGTGGGGCCAGTACTGGATAACGAACTCAAGTATGGTGATAGCGAGCAACGCTGCGCTTCCCCATGTGCGTGTGACGGCTTGTTGTTGTTTCAGGCTCTCTACATCTTCGCAGACTTCCTTGATCTGTATTTTGCTGACAGCATTTGATTCCAGATTGAGGACGCGGTTAGAGATGCCTGTGTTGATGTCTCTCAATTCGGTGCGGATCGTCGCTAGGTCGGTCCGGGTATTCGCCTGCTCTGTGCGCAGCTCTACCAAGAGGTCGCGGTCCTCGCGATTCCACGTTGCTGTCGTATGTGAAGTTCGGCCTGCCATATCAGTTGTGCAGGCGCGTTCCTTGCGCGTTTACGGAGTGGGTGTAGTCTGTGGGCATGATATTGGGCTTGGTCGTGGGGTTTTTCATAGGGATCATTGCTGTCGCGGCTGGGCGGGGGTAGTCGCTGCTTTGATGAGTGGCGCGCGTACTGCTCGGCCGGCTGTATTGACGGTTGGGACCGTTTTTCCGGTTGCACTCAGCGCTTTTGCGATACCGATTGCAGCCGCTGGACTTCGTGCGATCTTCTCACCAACTATGCCAGGAATGCCGCCGCCCATATATGAAAGGATGTCGAGCAAGCCAACGTTCGCCTTGCCGTCGATCTTCTTCTGAGCCGCCGTTAGTGCGGTCCGCAAGTCGATCTCTTTCGCGAGCGTCTTAAATATTGGCTGCGTTTCCGGTGCATGTGATTGGACTTCATGGCGGAGAGTATCCGCAACTTTTGCACCGATTTCCTTGCTGGACGTAAGCTGCGGTGCGTCGGTGAAGCGTTTTTTGGTAGCAGCGTCCAATGCCTTCCTGACGGTGTTCTTCTCTCCCAGAACGGCCGTACCCTGCTGGATTTTAGATACGAGCTTGGATTGTTGTGGGATCAAGTCTTTGACCGTTTGAACGATATGCGGGGCGTCGTATTCTGAGTTCGGGAATGCGGCAACCGCTTTTTGTACAGCTCCGTTGCCGTCGCCTAGATGATTGGCATATTGGGGACTGGCGAGGATTTGGTCGATCTGGCTTCCGTGGCTTTTCACTGCGTTGGTTGCGTCATTAAGCATTGAGGAAATCGATCCTAACTTTGTGTTTTGAAGCACCTCCTGTTCGTTTCCGGTCGTCAATTTGGGAAGAACGCCTCGGACTAGACGCACAGGCAAATGGGCCAAAAGGCTATTGAGGATTTCACCTCCAGTGCTTCCAACGCCGCCGATGGCTGCGCCGCCTTCGGCACCCTGTTTGATGCTTCCGCCTGTAGAGGCAGCGTTGGCCCCTCCGAGCGCCGCTCCTACTCCTGCGTTGGTCACGATACGAGTGGCAACCGCCTTCGCACCCTTCGCCTCCGCTCCTCCCGCAAGCATTGAGGCGGGCGTGATAACCGCATTCGCCGTATCGCCAATGATGGGTTTTATGTTGTTGCCGACCTCATCGGCCGCCTGGCTAAATCCCTGATAGTCACCGTGAACGAGTCTCCACATGCCATAGAGGTTTTCCCCGAGCGCATTCCCGATCTCCTTGCCGGGGAAAATTGACGATACGAAATTCGAGATGTGGTCGAGCATGCCGGCGTCTGATGGATTGGCCGGCGAAGCGGGCGCGGTCGTCGCGCCTGTTTGTAGCGGTTTAGCCCCCTGCTCTTGAAGTTGCTGTGAAGTAAGACCAACAGGTTTTGCTCCCTGAGACTGTAATTGTGCGAGTGTTAGTCCTTGAGCCATATCATTTAGGGTAGTAGAGGCCGTCCGCGCCTTGGACATACGTTTGGCCGTTAAGCTGGTACGCAGCTTGTGTCGATGCTGCCGTTGTGCTGGGTTGGGTTACAGTCGCGCTGTCGAGAACGTTGTTGATCTCGCCTTGAATAGCGGTTTGGGCGTTATTCGAGCTTGTCTGAAGCGTCTGATATATCTTCGCGTACTGCGAGGAGGTCAGGCCGTCTGGAATTGCCTTGTCAGCAGCACGACTGAAGTATTCCGCTCCCTTCGATCCCGCAACGGCCGCTTGCATGCTCGAATAATCGCTGCGGATCGTATTGATGAGTTCCGAGTAGGCCGCTGCGTCGTCGTTCCCGAGGTTCTGCTTGAATTTGACGCCAAGGGCGTTGAGCGGCCGGTACGAGCTGGTGTTCACAGAGTCCGCAAGCTGCCCAAGTTGGCCAAACTGTGCTTCCAGATTCGATGATGCTGAGAGCATCTTCGTAAGGCTGTCGGTACGGGTCTTCACAGCGTTTGCGGCTGCTGCATATTTCGCTGCTGCGGCCGGCACGCCGCCTGGGCCTGATGCCAGTTCGGCTGCACGGTTCAAGATGGCGAGTTTAGCCGCTGCGCCACTATTCCCAAGTGTCGAGAGTTTGCCGGTCATAAGGTAGTTCTGCGCTTGCTGGTCGAGGGCTTCAGGAGAGAGCCCTGCTGCACCTCCTCCGGCGGCAGCCTTTTGGGCATCCGCCAGTACCTTGGAAATATTGGCGTTCGTGAGCCTGATATCTGCCTGCGTCTTTTGAAGGTTAAGTTGCGCCTGCTGACGTGCGATGGGATCAGACGTATATTTTCCGGCAGCTAGTACAGCGGCCTCGGGTGTGGTCGCGTTCTGAATGTTTCGCAGCGTTATTGAGTCGGCGCCGTAGCTAGCGGCGTCGGTCAACGTCTTAAGAATCGTTTTTTGGTGGTCCTCCTGCTGAGTGATCTGGCGTGCTCGGTCGTCAAGCTGAGCCTTCTGCGTTGCGGCTTGTTTTTGTTCCTCCTTAGTCATGAGTGGCGTGAGGGCTGTAAGCTGCGCCTGCTGTGCGGCAACCTGCGCTTTGAGCGGGTCAAACTTTGCCTTCACCGCTGCGTCTACTTGGTCCTGTGCGGTGGCGAGGTTTCCATTTGCCGCATTGAGCATGGCAGATACGCCAAGCTGACGAATGGAGTTGTTGCGGAGTGCCGCTGTTTGAATCGGAGCTAATCCGCCCGCGGTCACCCCTCTACCCGTTGCGTCGTTCTGTAGAGAAAGCGGGATATGGTCGGCTTCGGTCTTTAGATTATTGAGCTGGGTCGTGAGGTCGGTGACGGTGGCCTTCTTTCCTACAAGGTCGTTGCTGGTCTCTTGTCCGGTCCTAAAAGCAGTCTCGCCAGCGAGGTCGCCTTCTGACTTTGCGAGTGTTTGACTTGCGTCGTTGAACTGCTGGTCGAGCGGCGTGTCCGGCGTATTCATGATGCTGTCGATCGAGGGGATTTCGGGATTTGCCGGGAGTGGTGTCTGTGCTGGCTGTGGTAGTGTCGGCACCTTCGGTGTAGAAAGAATGCTCGCCGACATCGGCGCAGGTTGCTGTCCTGCGATCTGCGCTATTTGCTGCGCGCCTGCTGTCGAGAACGGGTCGATGGGTGCGGTGGCGGTCGGATTCATACATTAGGCGGTCAGACCGAGATTATGGAGTGCGCTGATAATCGCTGTGATCGCAGTCCTCGATTGGGTATCGATGGTGGTGCCTCCTGCTGCACCTGAAATAGCGCTCTGTTGAGCCACGGGAGCGACACCGAAGAACCCGAGCTTTTGCGTACTCTCCGTTCCAATCCGGGTGCCTGTCGTCCTCCCCACTTGGATGCTGCGGCCGTCTCCGATCTGAAGGGTGCGGCCGATGGTGAGACGGTCGGACTTGAAGAGCATCGCCATCGTCCGCTGGAGGGCATCAACGTCGCGGCGCAGTTTGTTGAAGTCTTCGGGGTTCATACGGCTGATGTGTCGTTCTGGTAATTATACGCTAGCTCCGTGACCACCGCGCCGCCTGTGCTCTCGATGTGGAATTCGTACTCGCGGCCGGATGTAAACTCGTCACCGGAATCGGTCTTGGTACGCTCGGTGATGGTCGCGCCGTCCGTTGTTTCGGTGAAGATGGTGGTCCATGTGCCGCCGTCTACGCGGTATTTCAAGACGACTTGGCCATTCGTCGGCAAGGGAAGATAGGAGAGCGAGACAGCCATTGGCTGCTTGCTCTTCGAGTGGTCCAGCAAGGGCATGTTGGGATTGACCTGGCTCTCGTAGATGGCCGTGCCTGAGTATGAGCCATCGGTGATCGTGCGATTGACCGATCCATCCCCGTTGTGAGCGATGAACCAGATGTCGTTGAACTTGCTGAAGCCTTCGATGTTGCCTGTAAGGGCTGTGTCGTTGTCCACATTCACGTCGTGAGTGACGCACCACTCATTCGCCGAGTTGCGAGCGATGCAGAACATTCCATTGAGATTAGAGCCGTTGAGAGCGAGCTTGGCTCCGAAGTAGAGGCGATTTCCAGATGATGTCTTTTTGTCGTAGAGGGCGATGGTGGAGTTTTCTCCGGCCAATTCATGCTGTGTTATCGGGACGCCTCCCGAATATGTCTTGATGACGATCTTGGGCATGAGGTCGAATACGGTTGCTCCTACTAGGGAAACGCCGACAAGCGTGCCTTCGATGTTGTGGAGCACTTTGAGAACGCCGCTGCCCCAATCAATGCTTTCTGAAAGCGTGGTGAGGGACGTGTCGCGGTCCCATAGGTAGACGACTGAGCTTCCGACGTTCGAAGTGGGCTTGCACGCTATAGCAAGGTAGTTGCCGTAATCGGTGATGGATGAGAGGTAGAGGTAGGTCGGCAGAGTGAGCGCGAGCGAGAACGTGCCGCTGTCGTTCTTGTAAAGCTTGTTGTCCACGCCGACATACATGATGTCGTCCTTTGGGTGCGTGAAGCCTTCTGTGACTGTCGTAGGGGTGGTGCTGAGGTTGTAGTAGGTGTCCACGAGGGTAGCTGACGTGCCGTTCGCTGAGATCCCCTGCCCGGCCGATGTACTGGCCTGAATGGAAGTAGACGTAACCGTGATAGAGGTGGAAAAGCCGGTAGGTCGATGACGGGCCGCGCGTTCCAGTCGCCGCTCCTGTCGCTGTTAATGCCGTCGTCCAGGAGCCGGTGAGCAAGTCACCGGACTTCATGTACAGCTCGGGGTGTCCAGTGATGGCTTGGCCGCTCTGCACGCCGAACGCTAAGACATTTGATCCGATGCCTGTGCCGAAGTCTCCGTAAACGAAATCAGTGAGGAAGTACGCCTGTGTCTCGTTGGGCGTCATGCCCGGGAACGGCGAGAGACGATGGGGATAGGAGAATGTGTCGAAATTCTTGGAGAGGGCGAATTTATTTGCCGAAGGGTCGCGGGTGTCTGTGCTGATGCCTCCGCTGAAATTGTTGACGATGACTTTTCCCATATTATGCGAAGGCTTCGTAGCTGATGCGGCAGCGTGCGGTGCCTGATGCGGTCCCGCCGCTCGGAAGTGTCGTCGCCTTGCGGATCGTGAAGCCAGTAGAGGTTACTGAGGTGATGGTGAGTGTGACGACGATCTGGCCGGTGAAGCCGTCATTAAAAGTGGCTGGTGCTGATGTGCTGGTGACGCTGTTTATAAATGCCGAGCCGACCGATGTGTCGTTTATGCTGCCGTCATCGCCAGATAGCTTTTGGGAATTCCACTGTGGAATATCCATGACAAGGATAGCGCCGTTATACACAGCGACACCTTTTCGGCCGGTGTAGACGTTCGTGTTTCCGGCTCCAGTATGACCTTGAATGAAATAATTGAGTTTAATCAGGCGGGGCAGGAACGTGAGCGTGATTGTCTCGTCGTTGTTCGCAGCGGAAGTGGTCGAGAGATCGGTTGCCAAGCCTGTTGCGTAAACGATCTTTAAGCCTGTGAGGTTGCTTCCATCCAATGCGGGGAGGCTCGTGCCTGTAGCTCTGACGATTTTTCCTGATGCCGCTGCGGCGGATACGTCCGCTTGATCGACGACTTTATTTGTCGTTCCATTCAGCGTGCTGCCTGATGTGGTGATAAATCGGGGGTCGTTGTCTCCCACCGCAACAGGATTGCTGGATGATACCGGCGCAACGGATAGCTTGGTGACGCCCTTTACTGTCGTCGAGGCGTCGGCCGCCGATGTGCCGGCGTTCTTCCATTTCCCACTAGCGGCATCGTAGGTGAGAAGCTGACCGTCGCTCGGGGATGAGATAACAACGTCGGTCATCGCGGCGGCAATGCTGTGCATGTGGCCGGGATTTACCGATGCCGAGTTCTTAAGAAGCCAGTCGATCGAGGTGTGGTCGGTCGAGCTGTCGATACCGAGCTTGGTCTGGACCGCTTCTAGCGTGCTGTCTTCGAGCGCGTGGTGCGTGACGTGATTGGGCGATGAGAGCTTATCGCCAGAAGCGCCGCGCGTCGCGTCGAGGTCTTGAAGGGATGTTGGGTAGGATGAAGTCATACATTATGAGCCGACTCCCATGGTGCCGAGAAGGTGGGCGGTTGAGGCAACGGCGACGGGTGCGAGCGAGGCCATGATGTAAGCGTAGTCGTGTGCGCCGCTCCATGAGACGCCCATGCTGTAAGGCGATCCGGCAGTCACCGCGCCATTGCTGTCGAAGATATTGAGGACGGTTGCAGTTCCGCGAAGGGTCGAGCCGGTGCCAGCGGACATGCTGGAGCTATTGTTCCAGGCCGCAAGTACAATCCAGCAGTTACTCGCAACGGGCGTAAGCGAGCCCGTGAAGCCGGTCCCATTAGCTGTGCCCCCTGTCGTTGAATTGTCGGGTTGGCCTGACGTAGCGCCGCCTGAGTATGAGGTCGCGGTGACAAAGAAGTTGCCGGTGCCGGTGAACGACACCACGATATTGTTCGCGCCGGTCTTGGCTCCCACTTTCATGTAGAGGTAGGTGAAGTTTGTTGTGCCGTCGTCTCGTGCTCCGATACGGGTCATTGCGTCTCCACCGTATGTGACGCCAGTCACCACGTCCCCACCGATCTGGCACTCCACTGCCACAAAGACGATGTTGCCTGCGGCATTCGTGAACGAGTCCGTTATCGTTCCACTCGCACCGACGTGATGCGCTGTTGGTGCTAGGACTGAATCGAATGCATCTGCCATATCACTTGTAGAGGACGACACCGTGTACGTCGTCTGCGGCCGTCGAGGTCGTGTCGCTATCTGTTATGGCTCCCGTGATCGCGTAGGCGATGCCGGTTCCGAACGGAATGCCCATGCTGTACTCGACGTTGGAGCCGCCGTTCGCCGGAAGCGGGACGGTGAAGAGAGGAGTATCGGTGCCGACCGTCGGTGAGCTGGCCTTGTTGTAGAATTTCAAAAACTTCGCGGACGCGGTGTTGTTGTATAGGTACCAGCCATAAACCTGTCCTGCAGATGCTTTGACGCTGGTCGCGTTGGTGCTCGCGGCCAACTTGATGCGCGCGACGGTAGGGCCGCCTGATGTTGCTGGGACAGGCGTTACCCCGTTCGTGCTACCAGGCGTCGTTTGATCGATGCCAAACTTCCCGATGATGTTCGTGCCCGCCGCGATCGCAGCGTTTACCGTCACGTTCCAAGTACCGGATTGAGTGACGGCATGTGTGGCGACCGTGAGCGTGCCAGCTATGGATGTCGCTACGGCTTGGATCGAGAAGCTGATCTGCTTCAGGACCGACATGATGGTGATCGAGGTCGTATCCGTCGCAGAGTTCTTCGCATCCGCCTTCGCCCCCATAGTAGTATTCGCCCCGTCCGCTTCCGTAGCTTGGACGGCAAAGGTGCCTGCGTTGGTTACGGCGTGGGAAGGCACTGAAGCTAGCGAGACTGGCTGGGTAGTCGCCGAGCCATCGACCTTGATAGCAGTGGTATTTGGAGTGTTGCCGATTTGAACGGTCCAGGTACCCGATTGCGTCACAGCATGAGTGGCGACGGTGATCGTACCCGCGAGTGATGCGGCGGCTGCCTGCACGGAAGCGCTGATCTGTTTGAGTACGGACATGACCGTTATGGCCGTGGTGTCGGTTGCCGTACTCTTGGCGTCGGCTTTAGAGCCTAGAGTGACATTGGCACCGTCAGCTTCGGAGATGGGTTGGGTTGTCTGCCAGAATGTGCCGGTAACAGCGATTGAGCCATTGAGCTTCGTCCAGATTGCCGAAAGCCATCCCCGAATGCCTGCGCCGCCACTAGGCATAGCAGTAGGAGAAGAGATGTCAGTGCCATCTTGCGCTGCACCTGTCGGAAGCGGGAGAGATAAGACGGATACGGGTTGTGTGGTCGCCGAGCCGTCCGTCTTAATCGCCGTTCCGTTTGCTCCGGTGTTGGCTAGGGTCACTTGAAGCGGCGCTGCTGAAGATACATCCGTGGCCGAGCCATCTGCGCCCTGTGCGATCTTTACGCGGGGATAGAGAACGCCTCCTACGTCGTCTGCTGCGCCTGTCGCTCCTGTGCCCGGTGTGAATGCAAAATTGTCCGCCATGATTAGTTTTTAGTGCGATTAGTCCAGATGGTATCCGTAACGGTGTCCTGTTCGACCGTGAACCAGAACAGCCAGCCGAAGAACGGAAGGAACGCGCGTGTGATCTGTCGGGACTTGGCTTGATTGGTGTATGCGATTGGTGATGCGTCCCATGAGAAGAGCGGATCGTCCCACTTTGCCTGTGCGTCGTCCCACGCGGCAACGCCTGTAAGGTCGCGGTTGGCGAAGTTCGTGCTGCTTTTCGGTTTGTTCGTAAACATACATATCAGCGTGAACTCTCGCACTTAGGGATAAGACGTATCGCTTGCTTCGAGCGGTTGGCGTAGTCCTCCTTCAAGCCTGCTTCCTTCGCCTGAATGGAATTGAGGAAGCCGGTAGCTGTATTGCGGCCGTTCGCTATGGCATGTTCGTAGGCGATCCAGAGCGGGATGAGGTCATGGTAGAGCGGGTTGAAGCCGGGTGTTTTGGTGGTATCGCCTACAACGAAGTAGCTGGCCGGCCGCTTGAAATGGATCTCCAGTGCTGAGGTAAGACTGTAGTTGGGTGTCGGTAGAGGAAAGACAGACTTGCCGAGCTTGTCGTAGGCGATGGGAAGGCCGGTCCCTTGGTACCTGTCATTGTCCTTCTCGTCGCTCTGGTCGATGGGGTCCAGTGTGTGCCACGTCCCATCCGGGTATTGCGCCCGCGCCTTCGTGATGTCGATGTGGCTCACAGCAAGCGAGTAGTCGGGCTGCGAGGCGACGATGTCAGCCGTGGCGATGGGAAGGTCCGATTGGTTGGTATCGTCGAACTGCCATCGGCCATCGTTCTGGATGATGAGGGATACGATGCGATCAAGCGCTGTGTTCGCCGCTATCACGATGTCAGCAATAGGAAATGACGCGCTGTTCGTTTTCGTAAACGTGTAAACCTTAGCTTTGATATCGTTGAAAGTCATAGGCGAGCCGCGGGCTCGTGCGACGGGGCAATCGGGGCGTTGCGGTGCAACCCTTTATGTCCCGCCACACCAGCCCACGAAGGGGCTTGGTGGGGCTATTAGCCGCTGATGAGAACGTCGAGAACTTCGACACGGTCGTTGTTCCAGATGGTCGCGTCGTAGACCTGTGCGGTCACGATCTCGCGTCCGTGGACGCCCGATACTGCCTTTACGTCGAGGTTCATGCCGTCGCCAGGAAGGGCGAGGAACATCGAGCCGTTGACGAGAGCGATCGAGTGACGGATGACCGTCGAGAAGCCGTCGCCGCCTGCGGTGAGGGACTTCGCAACTGCCGTAGAGCCGTAGAACGTGAGCGTTGCGGCATTCGAAGAGAATGCGCCGCAGACCGCGAACACACCCGGTGCCGACTGAGGCGAGACCATCTTGAGAGCCAAGCGGTCTGCAGAAGCGAGCTCGAAGTAGTCAGTGCCGTCGCCGACGCCAGAGGCGTTGAGCATAGCGCGGAGGTTCGCCTGTGTAGCCGATGCAGAGCCGCCGATCTTCACGTCGCCTGCGACCGTCGCCGAAGCGCGGAAGGTGAGCGTGATCGAACGACCGTTGACCGTGATGACAAGGTAGTCACCCGCAGTCGGGTTGGTCGCAAGCGTGAGGATCGTGGTGTGCGTCAGGTTATTCGACTGCTTGATGCTCAAGCCGCCGAACTTGCCGCCAATCGCGCCGTTAAGACCGGCTGCGATGGTGTCGTCCTGAAGGTTGAAGCCGTGCGACTGAGCGTACGCTACAACGTTGCTGACATCGTAAGGCGAAACGACCCAAGAAATTCCCTTTTCAGTCGCCCCGTTACCGAGTGCGAGATACGTGAAAATCTTGTTGGCGACGAGGTTTGCGTTAGAGGATGACATGGCATACGCCGTACCGTCTGAAACGCCCGTGCCCATAACGCCGTTGTCGATCTTTCGTACTCCCGAGAAGCCCACTGGCTTATTGAGGAAGTACTGGTCGATGTAGTCGGCAATGCGGAATGCTTGTCGGCTCTCCTGCTGCGACATGAGGTCGTAGCTGGTCATCATCTGTTCGTACGAGTCGATCTGCTCGGCTGCCGTTGCACGCTGTTGCACCGTCAGAGTGTCGTCGGCGGACACCATGTTTTCGATGGCGTACGTTGACTGGCGAGTGCCGTTCGTACCGACCGGCGTGCTGTTAAAGGGATTGTGGAAGATGCGGGATGCGCGGGTATCGACGGTGCCGACGCTTTTCGCGACGAGCTTTTTGTCGAGGTCCTCTTGTACCCCGTCCAGCCACAGCTGACGGAATGCACCGTCAGGGATTGTATTGGTCATAAAGTGCTAAGTTGTGCGATTAAGCACCGCAACTCGCACCGCAACTACTTGGAGAGCTTCTTCATCTCTGCTTTCACCTTGGCTTTTGTTTCAGCGTCGGTGGGCAATTCGCCGGTCTCAAGCGCCTTCTGCGCGAGACGGGTAATGTTGGTGGATGAGCCGCTGCCGCGTGAAGGCGTCGGCGTGGCTTCCTTCGTGCGCTTGGCTTCGCGCATCTTCTCTAGCCTGCCTTGGACAACTTCGTCGTTGGCTGCTTCGGAAGGATCGACGCCTAAGCGCTTTGCCGCGCCAAGCACAAAATCCTGCTCGTCTCGGTCTCTAACACCAAGGGAGGTGAGCTCGATCCGATCGAGGCGCTGCTGTGTGGCGGGTGAAAGATCGCTTTGAGGAGGTGTCTGTCTGAGCTTCTTGAGCTCTCCTTCTGCCTTCTCAGCCCTCGCTCGCTGATCCTTGAACGCCTTCGCATCCTTACGGAGTTGTTCGAGGTCTTCTGCTGGCTCGTCCGGATTTTCTTGTTCGGGAGTTTCCGTTTCCTCTGTCACCTCTCCGGCGGGCAACTGCTCCTGTTCGTTTTCATTCATATAAGGGGTTTTGGTACGGCAGTCCGATAACTGCCTTGTACCTTCATCGTATCATCATTATCGCGCTTCGTTAATAAGGCCGGGCTGTGGATTACTCTGTCTGGCGCGTTTCAGCTCGTTGAACGCTCTATTAATCCAGTCCAGCGCTTTTTTATTGAGCTTCACCTGTTGGCCGTATGCCGCGTCGGTGAGACTATCGTCAATATTCCAAACCCAATTCGTCTGGCTGAAGTCGTTGCCGATCATTCCGGTGAGCAATACGGAGCGCACCGCTTCGAACATCGGCTGGTTCTCAACGAATGCTTTTACGAGTGATTTCTGTTCTTCGGTCATGTGCGGACGTTAGGGATCGCATTTGCGACCGGGGTTGGCATTTGCTGAGGTTGTGCCTGTGCGGGCTGCTGAGGAGCTTGCTGCTGCACCTGCTGAGGCGCGGGTTGGCTGCCGTTTTGCTGCAAAGCTGGCGACATACCCGCTGTCTCAACGATCTCATTGAAAATCTTTGCCATCGTGGGGTCTTGAAGGATCGCAGGGTTAGCAGCCACCGCACCGAACACTTGGAAGAGTGTAGAGAGCGCCGCCTGCTGGTCGCGTTGCTCGCCCGTAGTGTCTACATCGATCGATCCCTCCCAATTATCAAACAGCCCGGCGAAGTCGTTGAAGCTGTGGCGGTTGCCCTTCGCGACGGTGTGCGCCTTCGCAGCATCCTTAATGGCTTGCATGTCCTGGGGGTGAACGGGATCACCGCCCGAGAGCACTTGCTGCTTCGCGAACGAGAGAGCTTCCTTCTCCGCCACCTTGTCGGAGAGCATCTTCAACTCATCAGGATCAAGCTCGGCGACAACCTCCTTCGCATTCTGCATCTGTTTCACCAGAAACGGCAGTACCCAATCGCGGTATATCTCCTGAATGAACAGTCCCGCTTCTTGACGGCGATATTCAAAGAGTGCCGATGCTTCGTTCACGAGGCCGGCCTGCAAGCGGAAGGCTGTGCCGTGAGGCGGCGTCTGGCCGAGGATGGCGGGATAGGTAGATGTGGCGTTTTCAGCTTGCTCGTTCCAGTCGGACATGAGCTGGGCCAAGCCTCCTAACCCTGCCGGCGTGTTGTTCACCTGCGTGATGCTCGTGTTCATCGCCGTCGTGATGATCGTGCCCTGTTCAAGGTCGGTCAGCACATTGCGGGCGGCAAGGCTTTGATCTGTGGTTTGGAAGATGATCTTGCCCGCAAGGTCGAGGAGGTCTTTCTTCTGCTTGACGCCGTAGTTGGTCCAGACCTGAGCCTCGAACAGATCCTCCACGACGCCTACGCCAAGGCCACGGCCTTCTACTTCCTCATAGGCCAGGTACTTGTACGGGTCCTCGTTCTCCAGGCCGGCGAAGAGCGTAATGCCGGTTGTGTCGTCTTTGTCGCTCTCATCGAGGACGATGACATGCATCTGTCGCTCATATTCATCCTCGGAGCCGTAATCATCAGGGTACTTGTCGCTCGTGCCGGCTAGGTAGCAGGTTGGGAGCACGCCATGGACTTCGAATACCTCAATGTTGCTGCCGGGAGTGAGGTTCTTCTTCGAAGGCGACTTACCTGCTGTCGCTTCCTGAGACTTCTTGGCCGTGTCTATGGCCTGGTCAATATTGGTCCAGCCCTTCGGCGTGTCTGATTTGAGGTTGGCCGGAGTGTAGTAGTGGCGCTCGATCTTCACGCCATTTGCGATGTCCACCTGATCGGTGATCATGTTGCGCCATTGCATGATGTGCAGTGCGAGGTCGCCATTCTGCTCGGTTTTCTTGACGAGCACGCCGCCGTATTTGGCTCTAACGTGGCCCAGGCGATTGAGAAAGACGGCAAACGCCGACTGCTTCATCCAATTGCGGTTCTTGAGGGTGAGGAGGAAGGAGGCAACGTATTCGCCCGGATCGTCGCTAAAAACCTTGACGTTCTTGGTGTCGAGATCGGTTGCCCGCGTCGCCACGTTCACGCGGAATTTAGTGATGTTGTAGAACGGCTTCTCGCGCTTCAGTGTGTCCTGATTACTCGTGAGAAATTTGCTGTTGTGATAGAGCTCGATCGTGCGGAGCGTCTGGTATTGGGAAAATTCATAGCCATCGGTGATTTCGATGGTCTGAGAGCGGTAGTTATCCCGCTGCGTTTTTACAAATTCGTAGATGGATTGCATTGAAACATGCGCGCAACGGAGTAATTGTAGCACGCTCAAAACGTGTCAAGCTGACAAGAGGCAGAAATGCGAGCGCCGTTCACTGATATTAAGACGCCAGAAGGACGGCGGATTTATAAGGCTGCTATTGAAGAGTCCGGTCGTATTCAAATTGAGCGCGAAAAGTATAAGGTCGGTGGCAGGAAGTGGAGGGAGCTCACTGATCGCGATGTCCGATTGGTAGAAGAGCAAGGCTCAAGGCTCTTGCACTAAACCCAAAACCCGTCAAAAAGAAACAAACTTCCTTACGCCTGAAGCGGCGACGAACTTCGCTTTCCTCTCTTTCCAGTTACAAGAAACGAAAGTGAATCCGCCTGGCGGATTGTCTCTCATCCGCTGCTCGATGTCGCCGCGTGTGACCTTCGCTCGGGTGGTGTAGAGAATTTGGTCAAGAGCTTCGAGACGACGGCAGCGCTTGCAGGCGGTGGCGATCATCTGTCCGTCGCGCTGGCGGATCATGACGTGGCCGAAGATGCGGCATAGAAGACGACGAAGCAACAAACCAACCCGAACTGATGGACCGGTCATTCCGGCTATCTTACCATGCATTTAATCTTGGAGGCAGAGGGGCGGCGATAATGGGGATACGAACTGTTGTTGTTAGGCCGATCATTCGGCAAGAAAAAGAGGTTAAGAAACCTCGCGATTGGGCTGCCTTATCGTTATCTATCCTGTCCTTAATTGTGTCGTGTTGCAGTATCTATTTTACAGCTCTGCTGCAGATGGACGACATCCGACTTGTAATTGACGATATGCCGTCGCTTGGGACGGCTAATGGAAGCTTAGTCATTGACGGCAATGTTGCACTGACTTGGGTAAATTCTGGGAATCGAGCTGCGGCTGTGTTGCGAGTGAGTGCTATGGCGCGGAGGCTTGAGAAGACTGAGAAGGCTCTCCCAGATTGTGAAGGAAAAAATCCATTTCCGATGGACCTTGGAATTGAGCCGTTTACCCTCAAACCCGGCGATATTACGCGAGTGCAATCGAAATTGATTTCGGGCTTCGGGATGTCTCAAAGAGACTCCGAACGCAAAGATTCGTACGAAGTCTCTAAGAATATGTATGCACCCGCAGAAGGCGACACATTGTTGATTTGTGTTGTGACGAAGATGGTGACGCCGGATGACTATATTCGGGACTCCATGACCGCCTTGTACAAATATACGTTTAAAGATGACTCATTCGACTACGTCGATCCAGATACAAAAAAGACAGAATTGATCGACCTTTTAGGGACGCGGTCGGTGCCGCTTTATGACAGCAAAAGGCCGATATCGCTCGTGGGTCGCAATCGGTGGTTTGAAAAGTTCCGATCATCGTTCGGGCTAGCGTATTAACGAGACCCGTTCTCCGTCAACCGCCGCCTCGTCTCCTGCACGTCCCGGCGCTCATTAACGTTTCCCGGTGGCAAAGCGATCTGTAGCTGGTAAGCGGCACTGTCAGCGCAGTCGTCATGCGTCCCCTTGGGAAAGCGCAGCAGCTCGTTCTCAAGGTCTGAGCAGCCGTTCCGCATGTGAAAGATTGAGCCGCTGGAATAGCGAGGCACTAAGCCGCGGATTCGCACATCCTTCATCGTGTTGTTGTGTTTAAGCGGCTGGACGTTCGGGAAGCGATTGCGCTTCCGCATCTCGTCTTGAAGGAATGGCGCTACGGCGTGGGTGAACGCGCCTTCCTCGATGCCGATGATCTCATGGCCTTCGTCGTGCAGCAGGAAGATGAGGTCGATGATCTCCTTTGCGTTCACGCGATAACGTGCGCTCCTGAGGTGCCACTCGTTCCGCTCGTTCACGGCATTACGTGTTACCCCCGTGTAGTCGGAGCCGTCGTGGGTTGTGAGAGCGGTGTCGATCGTGGCGAAGCGACGCACGATCATCTTCTCGATATCGGCGTCGTCTCGATACTTGAACCAGCGCCTAAGAAATTCCTGGCTGCCTTCATCTACCGGAGATTGCTGATAGAGCGCGGACCATTCGTAGGGTCCAATGGACTTCCTGATGTCCTCAAGCTCCGCCAGCGGATAGCGCTCGGGCCATAGGGCCTCGCCAGCCGCTCTATACGCCTCGTCACGCTCGGCAATCGCCTTAAGTGTCAGTCTGACCCATTTAGCTCTGGCGCCCTTCAGGAAGTCGAAGTAATCGACCCACTCCTCCCGCTCCTCGCCTTCGGTGAGGCGGCCGATGAGGTCATCGTCATGCCAGCGGGTGTGCATGAGTACGATCGCGCCGTCCGGGGTAAGGCGAGTACGTGCAACTGCTCTCAGCCACTTCCATCTGGCTTCACGGATAGTGGCGCTGTCAGCCTCCTCGCGGTCCTTGAAAGGATCGTCAATGATGAAAATCTGCGCCCCTTTGCCGGTGATCGAGCCGCCCACGCCGGCAGCGTTGTACATTCCCTTCCCGTCGGTATTCCACTTGCCCTTCGCGGTGCTGTCGCTGGCGAGGACGGTCTGAGGGAAGACGTGCCGGTAGGCTGGAGAAGCGACGATATTGCGCGTCTCTCTGCCGTGGTCGGTAGCAAGATCCCCGGAGTACGACGCGGCGATGATCGAGGTGTCTTTATCCTTCCCGAACGCAAATGCCGGGAAGAGTTGAGAGACATGGATGCTTTTGGAATGGCGCGGCGGCGCTTCGATCATTAGGAAGCGGATTTCGCCCGCTAAGACACGTTCAAGCGCATCGCAAATAAGCTGGGTGTGCCAGTTCTCCTGATAACCGTCGTATATGTAGCGGCAGAAGTCGTCGAAGTTACGCCGTGCGAGTTCTCGCTTAGCTAGCTCCGCCCGCGCTTCCTGCGGCGAGACGTTCAAGTTCTCCGTCAGAAAGTTCTTTTAGGCTGCTAAAGAGTGGTGAGCCGTCTTTGCCGGTGAGCTCTACCGCTTGCTTGTCGCCGAACTTCTTCGGCAGCACCTTGGATAGATACCACTTGCGGGTATCGACGCGGAGACGGGAGCGTTGAATGTGTTCACCATTCAAGGTTTCGAAGGTAGTACCGTCTTGACGTTCCCGTTCCAGGTAGTCATTCGTGCCGTCGTCAGCGATCTCAAGCAATTCCTCGAACATAAGCTCTGCTCTTGCGTTGCAGGCGATATCGTATTGTTCCGAAAACGTCTTCTTGTCGGCTTCGAGCAGCCATTTCATCACTGTGGAGATGGCTGGCATCTTTTCATCGCGACAGATGCTGCGGAGACTTTCACCTTCTGCAATGCGCTCGCAGATATCCGTGGCGAGTTTGGCTGTAAAAATTGACGGGCGGCCGCCCTTTATGCCGGTGTTCGTTGAGAGGTCGCCTTCCATAAAATCTGAGAACGTAATTCTACCATGACTTGGTAGCATTGAGCAGAAGAATCAACGTGAATACAATGACTTATGAGCAAAGCGCACCTGAGCCATACTTTGAAATTCAACTGTGAAGGGAACGCTCTTTCGGCGCTGTTATTCGAATTATGCAGTACGACGAACAGCTTAAGGTGTTACGAATTCACCAATAATTCCACGGCGCTCCGATGCCGGTTGCGTTTTATTTGGAAAGAACTACACATCGAGTTGGCCCTCGCAGCCAATGCATGTTTTTCTCTGCTGCGAGGTGCGCCATGAATCAAGATAATCCCCCACCCCATGCCCTATTTGTCGAGTGGGGCCGCTTTAAAGCGAGAGCATTTGGCATTCCGGCCATCATCACGCTTGCGATCATCGCCATCGTTGCCTTGCTAAAAGTAGCGGGTTGGCTGTGAGTGCGAGGTAACATCGATGGCTAGGTTATCAAGCCCTCCCTCACCACTCCCCAAGCCCTTGAAGGCGAGCTGTTCATAATCCGGCAGCCTGTACTTCCTCGATAGATCGCGCCACGATGTACTCTCCCCCGCTTTTCACGCACATGCGGCCGAACTCGGCTTGCTCCGGTGACAAGCGGCCGTCTTTCTTCTTCACTTCGATGCCGAAGAATTGTCCGGCCTTAAGTGCCAATATGTCGGGCACTCCCTTCTTCACAGAAACGTAGCGGCCTCCGGGCATCTTGCCGGTGTTGTTCTGACGCCAATGGAAGACTTGCCGAAGTGTCAGGTGGTCGCATATCTGCTTTAGGATGACGCTTTCCGGGGTCTCCATAATTTTCGTATAGTTGATGACGACCTTGCGATACCGGCGCAGTTCGTCTCACGCAACGAATTGTACCACCCGCTCTCGATGCGGCGCTTTACTCATTGTGGACAAAAGCGCTCCCCGCCGTTGAAGTTTGGAAGGCCGGCGGGGAGCTAAGTTCAATGGCGCGTCTTCGGCGTGAACAACGCGGGGATAGGGTGCGGCACCAGATGCGGAGCCGAGACAAGACGCTCTCGGATGAGATCACGGACGGCGCAGCTATAGTCACAGAACACGCGGCCATCCATGGGAGAGACAACAGCCGGTTCGTCGAACGGCTTGCGGCAATCAACATCATCGCAGCGGAACGCAAGTGGAGTTCTAATACGGGTCAATTGCAATCTCCATGCCTACAACTATGAGGAGATTAAAAACAAAACTCGTGATTTCTGTCGTGCTGTAAAGGCTTGAAAATACTAGATATTTGATAGACTACCTGTGTGAGTTCCAGATTTGAAACACAACCGATTTTAGCGCTGCAAAGCTCGCCGTTTCGTATTTTTTCATCCTCTCTGCAACTGACCCTTGCAGAAATCACGATATGTGTCCCGCTATGAGTCTTTATGGATACGCGCGGGTCAGCACCAATGGACAGGCACTCGATGCTCAAGTGATGCAGCTTGAGGCGGCCGGCTGCGCACGCGTCTTTCGTGAAAAAGTGAGCGGCGCTCAGACGGATCGTGCAGAGCTGAAGAAGCTGCTGCGCGCCCTTCGGGACGGGGATCTGGTGTTGGTGACGCGGCTGGATCGGCTTGCCCGGTCTACCCGCGACCTCCTCAACATCCTCGCCCTTGTGAGCGATCGCAGCGCCGGCTTCCGCTCCCTTGGAGACGTGTGGGCGGATACCACGACGGCCCACGGCCGGCTCATGCTGACTGTCCTAGGCGGGCTGGCTGAGTTTGAGCGGGAGCTGATAAAGGCCAGGACAGCTGAAGGGCGGGCGCGGGCGGTCGCGAACGGCGTGCGCTTGGGCAGGCGCCCTAAACTCGATGAACACCAAAGGAAAGCTGCATGTGAGCGAATGCAGGCGGGGGAAGATGTTTTGGATATAGCGCGAGACTACAACGTCTCCGGCGCGACGATCTCGCGGATACACTGCGGATAGAAAAAGAGGCGTCCTTGCGGTACGCCTCGTCGCTTTATGGTTTTGAGCATCGTCGCTCCTCGATACGTTTGAGGAGCGGTCGTACCCAGGACCAGCCGGGAAGGTCCCAGAGTTGGGGATCGGACGCTGATTTGCGGCCCGCGTTTCCCATACGATCTGCCGCCTCTTCCATTGCCTTCATGGTGGCTCTGGCCCAGGCGCGGCGTTCTTCACTCAGGGAGTCGATGCGCTTGATCACGTTTCAATACCTCCTTCCTGAGTTGCCGGGCGATCATGAGCGTCACGCTGAACTCGCTCGAATACGGCCCCTTCCATTCGGTGTCTGAACCGTACGTCGGGCGGAAGAACCATCCTTTCGCGCGCAGCTCGACCGTGAACTCCTTCAAGGCGTATACCCGCTTCACGTTCGACAGCATGATCAGTACTCGCTGGCGAGCATGATGGTCATGATGCGCGTCGTATGCTCGGGGTCGCTCGGGTCATCACAGCCGAACCGGATATCGCGGTCGTAGTAGTCGATCTTGGCGAAGACCCTCTCGCCGTCGATCTCAACGCTCACGAAATCATGCTCGGAATACGGATCGTCGCCCTTGTCGAAATCCGTGAACATCTTGATGGCGTCGAATATCTTGGCCTTGGTGGCGTCGGGTAGCGCATTCACGCCTGACGTAAGCATGACGCGGCCGCCGAAGAATGTTTTGCGGAACGCATCATTGAGTTCGCGGATTCGGGCGGTCTTCTCCGGGCCAGGACGAAGCTGATCTTTGACCTTCATTATTGCCTCCTGCTCTCTAGCGGGCTCTGAGTTGAGCGCGCATGGAAAGCGGGAAGCCTTCGAGAATTATATCAGCACTTCGAGCTGTATTCTCTCGCGCTCCAAGTGCAGGGGTCGTTATAGCAAGGCGTCGTCCCGTGATAATGCAAGCGTGGATCAAGCGGCGTGATTACCTGCTCTCTCTGAAGCTCTAGCAAGCGGACGCGCAGCTCTAATGCGCGGATGCGGACTTCAAGATTTGCGTCTTTCTTTTTCATGCACCGATTAAATCTCGGCGCGTGGCAAGTGTCGATTGGTTTACTTCCTCATATCGCCTCACTCAACGTATTCAATAAAGAAAGCCCCCAGCATTCGCGCTGGGGAGTTGGGGAGAATTTCAAACGACGCGCAGCATTTTCCGAAGCCGGTCGGCCGGCACTTTCTCCGGCTCTGGCTTCACTCGCTCAGCGATGTCGAAGAGCAAGAGCGGCGCTTGGTCCTCGCGGGTGGCGATACCCAGGAAGCCGCAGGAAGTTCCATCGGGCAGCCTGAGCGGAATGAGCACGCGTTCCTCGGTCGGGCAGTAGCCCGCTCCAAGCGCTTCACACGCCTCTACAGTGAGGCCGAGAAGCTCGATGACTTCATGATCGGTGTCGAGGGCTTCGGCTTGCCGAGGCCGCTTGTGGTGCGCCTGCGGGGCTTTCGGTTCAGCTCCGAAGTGCTCCTGAAGGAACAAGGCCGCGTCACGCTGGCCGGTGCCGCGCACATGGGCCGTGAGAGCGATAACGTCACCCCCTTTCTTTCGCCCATGGCAGTAGAAGCTGTTTTGCGACACCTTGATTGCCAGTGCTCGGGGATCTCCTTTGCACGCCGGGCAAGGGCCACGCAGTTGGTCGTTGCCCTTCATCGCCAATCCGAGGACCGGGATGACGTCTTCGATACGCACACGCTCCTTGACTGCTGCGAAGTCCACAAATGGCTTGTCCATGGCACACCTTCCTTTCTATCCACATTGTCTCATGGCGATTGGGGGCGGCCGTGGGATGATGGGGACAGAGTTTGAGTGCGGGTGGGGCGCGTGGCGTCGGTGCAACGGGAAATGCCGACGAGGAGCCGAAAGGCGGCAAAAGAACAGAGGGTGCAAGTCCCTCAGCGCTCCCCACCCGCACTTCAACAGCAACGCGGGATAGAGGAGTTTTTGCAATGAGCACTGAAACCGATATCCGCCTCGCGCGGACGGCGCGTCGCCGAACGCAGGAAGATCGCCAGCCTGACTTCACCGTTCGCGCCCGCAGTGGTCGTGGATGGGCGCAAGTTGGCGCAGCATGGAAGTCCGACCGCGACGGCAACGTGGTCATGAGCCTGCGGGTCAATAATATCCCTGTCGGCTTTGACGGCGTTCTGAAGGTTCTCCTTCCGCTCGCCCCTGAAGACGAACCTGCTGACGACTAAACCTCCATCGCCCCGGCTTCGGTCGGGGCACCCTTTTACACAAATGAGAATGGTGAATGCCCGGCGCGTTCGTAGCTGTTCGTTACAGCCCAATCGGCCGGTGGTGGTCGCTTGGTGAATTGGTCGTACTCGATGTACATGACGCCGATCTGCGCGGCGTATCGGTGGGGATAGCCTCTGCGGTCGATCACTTTTTTAATCAGCTCGATTATTTCAGTCTGCCGATAGTGCTCGGTGACGAAGAAGAGCACCATGCCATCGAAGCCCTCGTGAATTATCGAGAGGTAGTTTTCGAGCTTCCCTTCAATTGCGCTTGAACCCTCGATGTCGGATTCGAGGCTGGCCTTATTCCTGTCGCACTCAAAAAGAACGGTTGTCTTGCCGAGCTTGAACGACGGCCAGTCGGGGAAGAAGTCGATGTCGATGGGATGCTGCCTGATCCGAAGATTGTGGCGTGCGGCTCCAATTTCAAATGACGCGGCACATACGATGCACATCAATTCGTGAGGCAAGGCGCGGTAGTGATATCTTCGCGGAAAGACAAAGCCCGCGCCTTTCAGCTTGTCTCTTCCCATCGGTCCGAGCCGGTAGATTTGCTGGACGAACATGAACTGAGGCTGGCCAGGTGCCAGTTGGAGATATGAATACGGGTCACTCGCAAGTGCGGAGACTCGTTCGGCCACTCCCAAAACTCCTCGTCCCAAGAGCGGAGCGAAGTATTTGGTCGGCAAGTATTGATACGACCACGGCTCGCGCGCCCTGATCTGCGGCGCCAGTAGTTTGCAGATGTCGAGGTCTTGCTCGATGAATATGAGGGGCTTCGGCTCGCCCCTTTGGTTCAGCCGCGGTTCTTTCTTGCCCCAGCGGTTGCGTCTCTTTTTGAGAGCGGCTTCCATCACATCTTCCAATTTACCACAAGCGCTTCTGCTTCGGCGCGGCCTTGGGGATACTGGGCTCTTTGCGAGCGAGGAAACCTCGCTCGCGGTCTGTGATTTGCCAGAGCGCGGATTTGATCGGGATCGCGGCCGGGCTCTCTGCCATGAGCTTGTCGCGCAGCTTCTCAAAGTCCTCTTTGTCGATCTGCGGCGTGAAGATCGGCGGCACGGTGAAGAGCGTCGATACCGGACCCAGCGGTCCAACGAAGTTGATGTACGCCGTCCCTCGCGGAAGGCTGCGAAGCATGAGCCCTGCCTTGTAGAGCATGTTGTCCTTTGAATGGACGGCTGAGGGTAGCCACTGAAGGATAGGCTCTAGGCTCTCGCTGAAGCCTACGGTCTTCCCCGCGCTAAGGGTCTGGGCTTTGCCCCTTGTTTCTGCCGATGTGCTGGCGTGGGATTTGGAAACTGCCTTCGAAAGGGCGTGGCTCTCGGACTCAGAGTAGTTCCTGCTGGTCATGTGGCCGCTATTGTGGCCTGTAGCTGCGGACGAGCTGGAAGAGTGCGCGTGTGAGGCGCTGTGGTTCTCTCCTGCTGTCTCTGCACTGGTACTGAGCGGCGACCAGTATTCCCCGGTCGGCACCATGATCTTCCCTTCGGCTCCTCCTTCCCCTGAGCCTGAGCTTTCCCCGTGCACCGTGGCGTGCATGTCGGATGTCGAGTGCGCGTCCCCTTCGCTTGTGGAGCTGCCGCTGGCCGTTGCAAATGATTCCCCGAGCGTCTGTGCGCGGCCGACTGTTTCACCTTTGGTGAGGGCCAGGCTGTCCGTTGTCGCCTGCTGGGTGCTATCGCTCTCGCTCCGCAACTCTATCTTCCGATGGCCAACAGTGACGGGCTTGGTGAGTATCTTCACCGGCTCTTCGAGATTGACCGGCACGTTCGAGTGCGCGAGCTTCTCGGCTTCCTCTGCGTCGCGGCTGCGGAAGAGTATCTTGGTGTTCGTGCCCTTGAGGAGCGCTTGAAGAATCCTGTCGTCTCTTTCGTTGATGGCTTGGTCTAGCCACTGGATTGCGGCGACGATTGAGATGCCGTTCTTCCGCACCTCTGCAAGCAAGGTGGGGATGTCGTCGGAAAGAAAACGGTGTGCCTCGTCGAGCATGACGGTGAAGGGATTGTGGTTCTCGCGCCGTTTCGCATGAAAGAGGGCGGTGCGAAGGAGCAAGCGCCCGAATAGGTCGGCGTCCTTCTCATAGACCTGCGTGCCGGGGCTAAGGCTCGCTAGGATGAGATCGCCGTTGTCCATAGCGGCTCTCATGTCGAGCATCCGCTCCTTCTGTCCGAGCATGGCCCGGAGTGCTGGCGGCCGGAGTAACCGTTGCAGCCGGTTCTTGGGGCCGATCACTTCTTGCTCGTAATCGCGCTTGCGGCGGCCATCCTGCGACAATTCCTGAAGCCATTGGAGGTCTTCACGGGTGTACGGGTCTTTCACTTTCTCGATGGCATAGCGGCGAAGCCCGTGCTCGTCTCTATGGTCCAGAAGCATCGGCGCTTCGACTAGGGTGAGGCCCAAATCTGCAATCGCGGAAAAAGTTGTGGTCAGGCGGCGCTCGATCGAGGGCCGCTGGGCGAAGCTCTCGCCTTCCCATGACACTCCCATCGCGTCGAGCATGTTTCCGGCGATGACAGAGGGATCGGTATCGGGCGGGCAATAGAGCGGATTGAAACCCATCGTGTAGGTTGATGAACCGAAGTCGATGATGTGTACCCGTTTCCCCTCGGGGATGGACTGGACAAGGTTTTGATATGGCGAATGGATGTCGCTCCCGTGCGGGTCGAGGAGCATCGCGCCTTCGCCGTACAGCAAGACTTGCCGAAGGAAATGTAAGAGCCCGCGACTCTTCCCTGAGCCTGTCGAGCCCACCATAAAGATATGCTCTTGTCTGGTATTGAGCGACAATCCGAGCGGCTGCCGGTTCTGGTCGCGGCCGAGGATCACAGCAGTTGGGTCAGTCCGCTTGGGCGGCTCTGACCGGCGGGTGAGCGTCGGATACTTCGCCCGCAAGTCTGCTCGGATAGTTTCTACAAGGCTCATCTCTTCAATTCACGGAGGGCGGCGTCGATGGCGGCGGTAGGCAGTCCAGCCGCGTTCATTTGGGCGCGCTGGTGCAGCAACGCTTCAATAACGTTTTCATCAAAGACAGCCGTAGAGCGGCCATAGCTCTGCTGCTCGTGTTCCTTGAACAGGCTCCGGCGTTCGGCCTGATTTAGCTCTACTTCCAAGATCTCCAACGCCTGCCGCTTATGGGCGAGGACATATTTTAAGTAGCCGTGCTCGTTCTGCGCCTGTAGCTGCTGCTCCGAATCGGCCAGGGCAATACGGGCGTGATTGAGAGCCGTTTGCCGCTCTGTGATTTCCCTCTCGCGGATGAGCTCATTCGCCTCATAACGATGCTGCAACTGTCGCATTTCTTCGACATGCTGCGCGCGTCGCACCGCTAACTCGCGGCCGAATTTCTCAGGTGCTTCATTCTCGCGGCACATCGCCTCGAAGTCTTTATGCCGCGCTTCGACAAACGCCGTGTGCGCGGTTGTTAGCTGGGTATGAGCCTCAGCTAAAGGGACAAGCGCTTCCATGGTAGCCGCGGAGCGTGAGGCTCGGGCGCGCGTGAACATCGCCTGAATCGGGCCTTGATGCGGTCTCGCCGGCATGAGTTGGTCCGACGGCTCGTAGCGCATAAGTGTTCCGCCCATAGCTCCCTCCTCAATCGTGCCAGCGACCTTCGCGGCTCATGCGGACTTCTTCGGGAGATTTCTGGAATGGAATTGCCCGCTGCGGCTGGTGCTCAATAATCATTGGATTGACGAGGCGCGCTTCGATGATATTCCGAATATCGGCGTGCTCTGCCTTGACCATCACCAGCTCGGTGCTGTGTTTAATGAGCTTCGTGTATTCCTGTACGAGCTTGCTGACCTGCTCTACGTCTTGCCAGTTCTTCACAAAGCCACTGGCTAAATATTCTTCAAGCGAGACCGCCCTCTCGCCGATATAAACCAACTCACCATCTTCGCGCTGATCGAAAGTCCGACATCTGATTTTCATCGTCGCTCTCCGCGTTGCCCACGCGTGGAAGGCTACCGGGCGAGCGGGAGCGGAAGCAACTTTTAGGGTGCGCAACCCTCCTCAAGGCTCATCAATTACATAAATTTTATCGCCGGAGATCGCGCCAGTCGATTATTTCCTGAAGATTCCAGAGGGTAGTGCCGCTTTCATCTCGCCGCGGCCTCGGAAGGTCGGACTTGTGATACCTAGATTTTGGGTCTAGCCATCTATCGAAAGTCGGTGAATGGACCCCGAGCAATTTGCAAACTTCGGCCTTTCCGATCATCTTGTCTTCGTTCGACATAAAAACCTCCCAAGATTTCGATAAGCAAAACCCCACCTCTTGCGAGGTGGGGTTGCTAAGAGCCGCTCAAGGTGCTCGACACCTCTAGGCTGACAAAGGCGTGCGTCCTAAGACGTGCCTACGACGGTTCAAGCTGCAATCGGAGGAGGACCAAGTTTTTGATTGCGGTACGCCAGAATCTCGCTCAGATACCAACAACAGATGTAGGAACCTGTCCAACGTCGAGCCTTTGGAAAATCGGGGTCGTAATACTTCGACTTCGGATCACGCCACCGATCAAGCTTAGCCCTGGAAATACCCAGTAGGTCGCAAACCTGTTCCTTTCCTATCAGCTTATCACTGGGGTCAAATGCTAGCCCGGGGGCTAGCAATACCCTCGCTCACGGTCTTGATGTTGCGTGGAATAGTCCATGCTTCACCTGTAGTCCTTCTTCAGAATATAATGCCCGTTTACGACGGACATGCCCGGGCGTAGTGTCGGACGGTTGATACTAGAATCGGCAAATTGGATTCCACAATTCCCTCACTTACTCAGTTCTTCATACGTTCTTAGAATTATTTTCTCGCAACCTTGGAACCAAATCCCGGCTAGAAGAAAAGGCCCGCGCGTTAGCGGGCCAGTAAAAGATCAAGGTGCCGTTCGTACCGCTCGATGGCTTCCTTCATTTGAGGCATATAGGTCCAACGGTCATAGATCGTTTCCACGTCGGTTGTGACGCCGGCCGCATGTCCGATGAGCCTTTCAGCTATCGTACGGTCAGTGCCAATCTCGCCGTGCTTGCTGCGGAATGTCCGGCGCAAGTCATGCAATGTCCACCCTTCGACTTCGGGAATCAAGGCGCTGATCTGTGCCTTGAACTTGCTCCATCCCGAGATCGGCCGCTCGTCGGAAACGACTGAGGGAAAGAGCAGGTCGGTCGAGTTTCGGCGCGGGATGGTCGCGAGGATCGTGCTCACGCGGCCGTCGTAAGGAAACGTGTGCTCAAGCTTGTTCTTGGTCACACCGTCTTCCCCGCCCGGCAACGTGATCGTCTGCGCCTTCTGGTCGATCCACGGCCAGCGAAGCGCGGCGATCTCACCCTTCCTCTGCCCGGTAAGTATCAAGAGCTGTACAACGGTGCCGTGCGGGTAGCCCTGCTTGTCGGCTGCTCCCCATACCGCCGCCAGCTCGTCATCCTTCAGAATCCGCTTGCGCTTCTTGGCGAGCTTGATCTGCACGCCTTCAAGCGGTGAGTGAGCGATATACCGGCGCGGAGGCCGTACACACCATCGGAAGAACGTCCGGGCGACGGCAAGCGTGTGCGCTGCCTCGCTCGGCGGTAGGTGCTTCGTAAGGCTTACTACGTCGTCGTACTCGATCTCGGCGAGCTTCTTCCGTTTCAAGGTCGGCAGAAGATGCTTGTCCAGGACGCGCTCGTAGTCGCGCTGGGTACGCGCTTTCTTTGAAGCGATCGATTCCTTGAAGCGCTCGTATGCTTCCTCGAAGCGCAGGGTAGCGTGCTTGGACGGCTCCTCGGTCAGGAGCCTCTTTGCTTCCTTCCTCGCATCGGCAAGCGAGGTCTGCGGGTATTGCCCGATGTTGGTCCGCAGCCGCTCGCGGCCACGGATCACAAACCACGTCTTGCGGTTCTTTCCTACGCGGATTGCGAAGGCAGGCGTCGTTTCGTCAAAGTACGTGCCGGGCTCTTTTAGGCGCGACACAACAACATCTGTCATGTGCAGCGTCGGCATTTTTTGCTCCGTTTTTGCTCCCAAAGAGCGTGAATAGCGGTGCTTTCCCGTGAGTAAGGATAGCACACTAAAACGCAAGAAGTCCCTGTAAATAAAGGGTTTCTGAGGAGATATGAGGAGCAGTGAGGAGGAAGAATTCTGTTTAGGAAACCGCCGCTCTATCCGGCTGAGCTACGGGACCGAAGACCTCCATGCAAAGCGCGGGTCTTGCAGGTTCCATATCAGAGCGCCGATATGATCGCCACCCTGAACTCCCGGCAAAAACCGCGGCGAGCGCGCGGTTCCAGGCTGACAAACACAACCTAAAGGCGGTAAATTGCCGGCCCTGCGTCCGGAAGACCGCCTGTGAAAAAGCTCCAAATATCCGCGCTGTCGGTTGCCGCGATGGTCTGCTGCGTTGCGCCTGCTCCGCGCGCAGACGCGCAGTGGTGGAGCGCGCGGGCGCCGGTCGATTATGAGGAATGCGCGGAGAATGCGGCGAAGGCGGCGTCGAAAGAAGCCATGGCGTCGCAGAGCTCCGAATGCGGCGTGAAATTCGCCGCCCGGCGCAAGCCCGGCGGGGGCTATACCTATTTCGACTTCATGCAGAACCGGCATTTCGACATCGCCGGTCCGAACCCGACGCTGGAAGAGCAGAAACATATCGACGAGCAATATGCCGATTATCTCGGCCGCGAACGACGCAACGCGATCACCGCGGCGTTCGCCCAGAAGCAGCAACAATTGCAGCGCGCGGCATTGGAGAGCGAAAGGAAATCTGCGAGCCCGGAGGTGGCGAGCAAGCGCACCGCCACCGTGGGCAGCGCGGCATCCCGTCCGCGCCCATCGAGTTGCGCGCGCGATTCTTTTACCTGCAACTGGCCCAGGCTCGCCGAAAGCATCAGGGACTTCAAGAAGCTGTTCGGCGCCGCGCCGGACAAGGCCAGGCGCGGCCGGCCTTCGGCCGAGCTTGCGACGTCTAATCAGTGATCACCATCGCCCAGAACATCCGATAGGGCGATTTTGGATTGGCCACCGAAGCCACGCCGACCTTTCGGGCACCGGGCAGCAACAGGTTTTCGCGATGCCCGGCGGAGTCTTCCCATTGCTTCAGGGTCTCGGCGAAACTCAGGAATCCGGCCGCGATGTTTTCAGCGGCGCGGGATTTGCGCAACGGCGCCACGCGCGAGGCGAAGCTGCCGGCGGCGGAGTGACTGATGGTACCGCTCAAGGCCATTGCCTGTGCCTGCCGGAGCGCAACCGCGCCGAGCTTGCCGTCGGCCCGCACCGCCGACAATCCGTGCGCACGGCGGTAGGCGCTGATCTGGCTGGCGTAATCGGAAGCGAAAGCGGACGTTGCCATGCCGAGCACGAGGCTCACCACCGAAAGCCGGATTTTCAAGCGCAAACCGCCGAGCATGCCGTCAGCGCGGCACGCCATGATGCCGCTTCGGTTTTCGACGCGGCGCGGGATCGTAGACCGGCCTCGGCGCCGCGACGGCTTGCGACGCCGCGCGTTGCTCCTGCAATCTCGCGTCGTAACCGGGCGACGGCACGACGGTCGGCGGCGCGGCCATCGCCGGCCCGGCCAGGACGCCGCCGATCAGCGCTGAACTGACGGCAACGGCTGCATAAAACTGCTTCATGTCGAATCCTTCCCCCGCAACTGCTACAAGCCTGTTTACCAGGAATTTACCGAAGTTCGCGGGCGATCGTCGCGATTTCAAGGCAAAGCGCGGAATCCGCAAGCCCGGTTTAAGGAGAAGCACGTCATTGATAAGGAGCGAGCCCTGGAGCTCTAGCCCCGATGGCCTCTCGAAGCAGCCGGTGGGTAGGATGACTCGGCTTCATCCTCGATGAGCTCCCTGGCACGGTGCCAATACTCATTCAGGCCGCTTTCGGGGCTGCCGTCCGCCTCCCAAAGCTTATAAGCCCGATCCTTGATGATCTTAGTCAACTCACTACTTTCGAGACCTTGCAGATCGGACTTGTTGGGCTTCTCACTCATGTATTTCTCCGGGCTAAAAATCAGGTGTTGGCGTGGTCGATCACCATATCGACAAGCTTCGCCATCTTCTCGCGCGTCAGGTCGCCCGAGTTGGAAATATAGGGCTCCACGTCGGGGCCAAACACGAACGGGATGCCTTTCGGCGTACCGCTGTCGCCAATGCGCGTCACAATGATATTTCCGAAGGCGGTAGTAATGCTGGTTGGCCCGCCATTACCAATCGTAAACGAGACGCCCACCGGTCGATGATCGTGTATGTCAATTTGAGGCGCGAACGAAAAGTGGTCTGCACCCATGTGATGTTTGAGTTCATTGAGGAAGGGGATGACCTCGCGCTCCAATGCGTTCTTGCAATGCTCGACATCCGCGGACCGCTTGGCCGCCTGGTCAATCGCGATGCCCACCTGTTTATCCTTCTCGATAACGGCATCGGCCATCCTAGCCTTAAACTTGTGGGCGAGTTCCTCGGCGTTCATGCGACGTTTCCTGCGCGGTCGATATTCGCTTCAGCGATCATCATGCAACCGGAGTATGTTTTTATGGCGACTTCAGATGTCTGTTCGTTATTGGAACCCCAGTTCCGGCCGGTGAACGGCAAAGTCGGCGTTCCGGCAATGGCTTCTTGCGATAGCGCGAAAGAAACTGATCTTTCCCAAAAGGAATAGCGCGGAAACCAGTTTAGGAGTAAGCTTGATCACCTAAGATGGGCGCGCCTGAGACCTTCCGGCCTTCTCGTTGTTTTAATGAAAAAGGAACCGGCCGTGGACAGAGCGCAGTTGCAAAAGCAAGCCGCGAGATATCGTGGTTACGCGCATTTGATCAGTGATCGAGAGATCGCGTACAACATCCTCATGCTCGCTTCCGAGTTGGAGCACCGGGCTTCCCAGCCTGACGAAGAAGATGTGCGCACGCGCGCCTATGACCTCTGGAAGCAGGCCGGCAGCTCCGAAGACCGCGACGATGAGTTCTGGTTGATGGCCGAGCGGCAGTTGCGGGTCGAAAGCAGATCTTCGCCGCTCCCTACGCCGGCGCTTTCTTGAAGTCTGCGGGTTCTAGCGCTTTAAAGCGCCCTCGACGTTCTTTCGGCTGTTGCCGACCTTCTTGACCGCCTTCTTCACGGCGCCGGCGGACTTGCCGGACTTCTTTGCTTCATAAGCTACTTCGTACTTTTGTCCGCCTGCGACGCGGGCTCGGTCTTGTTTGCGGCCACGGGCAGTCTGTTTCTTCGCGGTCTTCGCCATTTTCGTTCCTCCAGGGCTACCTGCGCGGTGCAACGCGAAACACTCGTCCGAGTTCCTTAGGTACATCCGAGGTCAGCCCGACCCAGGGCATTTCGCAGGCGATGAATACGCTGTTCAAGAAAGCGGTCGCCGACGCCCGCATCAGCGGCTGAACAGAGGACGAGCCGTCATACCCGGCTTTATGGCGGATATCCACGTCTTGCTTCTTCATGCAAAAGGCGAAGACGTAGATGGCCGGGACGAAGCCCGGCCATGACGAAGAATTTTAGCTTGAACTCCGAACCTGATCCGGCGTCAGCCCCGGTGAGCCTTTGCCATCAGCCTCGGCGCGCCTTATCAACGTTACGATGCGCCGGCTGAGCGGGGCTTGCAGTCCGTGACGATCGGCGATCGTCGTGACGACGCCCTGCAGGTAATCGATCTCGGTGCGCCTGCCGCGCTGCAGGTCTTCCCACATCGATGAACGGGCTTCGGGATCGATCTTCATGGTCCGGCCCAGCAGCAATCCGAACAGGCCATCCGGCAGCCGCAGCAGATAAGGCGTCAACGCCGGCGGCACCGGGGTCGAGGCAACGGGCTTGATATCCTCGGCCTTCAAGGCCGCCAGCGCTTCCGCAATCTGGTCGGCGAACAGCACGCGCCACGCGCGCTGCGCAAGTTGCCGCCGCAGCGGCAGGCCGGACAGCGCATTGAGCGCGTTGTTAAGATTGAGCAGAAGCTTGCCCCATTGTACGCCCGCGATGTTGCCAGTCTCGCGCATCACCAGGCCCGGCACCGAAAGCTGCGCCGCGGTGCCGGCCTCATCTTTCTCGACGAGAATATCGCCGGAGGTGGCGCGATGATATCGCCCGTCTCCCAGAGCGATCACATTGAACGGCACCATGCCGGCCAGCACGCACCGCCCCGGCAACCGCTCGCGCAGAATGGAACCATTGCCGACGCCGTTTTGCAGGCTCAGGACCACGGCGTCGGGGGGCGCGTGCCGTGCAATCAGGTCCGCGACCTCGGCGGTGTCGGTACTTTTCACGGTCACCAGCACCACGCCGGCATCGCTGAAAATCGAAGGGTCGTGCGAAAGCGAAAGCCTGCTCGATGCGACCGTTCGATCCATGCCTTCAAAGCTCGATATTCTCAAGCCGTTGCGGTTGATTTCCTCGATCACGCGCGGTCGCGCCAGCAGCGAGACGCGGTGGCCGCCATCCGCGAGCACGCCTCCGACGAAGCAGCCGATACTGCCGGCACCAGCCACACCGATGGACTTGGTCGCGATCATGCTGCATCCCAGGTTGCCGATCACGTCCGATAGCAGAGCGCGCGGCGTTCGCCTATCGCCGGACTCGCGCGCCTTGTAACCGTCAGGTCGTAACGTTATGTTCCCTCAGGCTGGCGCGACAGGAGATCACCATGGGTTTGCTCGACATACTGAACGGCATGCAGAACGGCCCACGCGGTCCGAGCGCACCAAGCGATCCGAATGCAACGGGCGGCATGTCCCCCATGACGATGGCGATCCTTGCCTTGCTGGCCTACAAGGCAGTCAAGCATATCGGCGGCGGGCAGCCCGGCAGTAGCCCGGCCGCGCCGGCGCCAGTTCCGTCGCCAAACACCGTGAATGCCGGTCTGCCCGGCGGACTTGGTGGTGGACTTGGCGGCCTGCTCGGCGGCGGCGGACTCGGCGACCTGCTCAAGGGCGGCCTCGGCGGCCTGCTTGCGGGCGGCGCCGCCGGAAGCGTGATCAGCGGCGGCCTCGGCGACCTGCTCAAGCAGTTTCAGGAAAGCGGCCACGGCGATACCGCGGACTCCTGGGTGAGCCCCGGGCCGAACAAGCAGATTTCTCCGAACGATCTCGGACGCGCGCTCGGTGCCGATCAGATCAACACGCTGACGACGCAGACCGGCATGTCGCGCGATGAACTGCTCGCGGGCCTCAGCCAGCATCTGCCTGACGTGGTCAACCAGTTGACGCCGCACGGACGGCTGCCCGGCCCGAATGAAGTGTCGATCTGACTCCCTGATGTATTGAAAGGACGAGCGCCATGGGCGGAATTATCTGGGTTATCGTTGTCGGCTTTATCGCCGGGATCATCGCACGGCTGCTGTCGCCGGGCCCGAATAATCCCAGTGGATTCATCCTGACCACCGTCCTCGGTATCGCCGGCGCCTTCCTCGCGACCTTCATCGGCCAGGCAATCGGCCATTACGGCCCGAACCAGGGCGCCGGCTTCATTACCGCGACTATCGGCGCCTTGATCGTGCTGTTCATCTGGAACAGGCTTGTAGCCCGCCGCATGATTTCGGACCCCGGCAACAGGTAAGGTCTTTCGTCATTGCGAGGTGCGCAGCGACGAAGCAATCCAGTCTTTCTTGCCGCCTGCTGGATTGCTTCGCTCGCAATGACGAACCGAATCCGGCGGATCGCCCTTGCGCGTTAATTCACCAGATGCAAGCCGGCGTCCATCCGCACCAGCTCACCCGTCATGTTGCCCGACTGCGGCGTGGCGAGGAAGCATACCAGCGCCGCGACATCCTCGGCGGTGGAAGCGACCTTTAGCGGCACCTTTCCGACCACCATGTCGCGCACCTGCTTGGCGCCGGCTTCGCCGCGCCCCTTGGTGAACCACGGCGTGTCGATATAGCCGGGACATACGGTGTTGACGCGGATCAGCGGCGCCAGCGCGCGCGCCAGCGAAAAGGTGATGGTGTTCAGCGCCCCTTTGCTCGCGGCGTAAGCGACCGATGAGCCGACGCCGCTGATGCCGGCGACCGACGAGACGTTGACCACCGCCGAGGCGCGGCCCGAGGCATTGGCGCCGGCTTCCAGCAGGGACCGCGCCGCCCGAATCATCTGATACGGCCCGATGGTGTTCACACCGAACAGCCGCTGAAAATCTTCCGCCGACAAGCCGTCGAGATTGCCGTGCGCCATGTGCTTGGTGGTCCCGGCATTGTTGATCAGGGCATCCAGCCGTCCCCACGGCGCCGCGGCCGCGACGATCCTCCTGCAATCCTCGTCGCGCGACACGTCGCCCTGGACCACGGCTACCTCGGCGCCTGCGGAACGGCAGAGATCGGCGGTCTGCTCGGCCTCCTTCTGGCTCGACGCGTAATTGATGACGACGCGCGCCCCGCCGTTGGCGAGGCTCACAGCCGTCGCCGCACCGAGGCCCGACGCCGAGCCCGTGATCACCACACACATACCGTCCTTCGACATCCGCATTCCTTTTCTTGATTGCGCCCGCGTTACCGTGATGGCGACTACCATATCGCCTGGCAAATTGGGAACAAGTTGAGTTACTCCGCTGCACGGAATAATGCGCTGCTAGCACTGCGTGTCACCGCCTAAGGTCGCCATTCCGCGTTGCTCGCGCAGCGAGCGAACCCGGACTCCAGACATCAAGCTCGGCGGTTCAACACTTCTGGATTCCGGGTTCGCGCCAAGAAGCGCGCCCCGGAATGACGGACTGGTCTGCAAGCGGACATCGCGCTTGTCATCCCCAGCGCTTTTCCCCATCATGGCCGGCAAGAAACCCAGGACGAGGAACGCTGTGGAGAGTGAGAACATTGTTGCCGAGACCGCGGAACGGATTTTCGCCGATCTCGCCGACGCCCAGACCATCAACAGCGACAAGGACGGCCGCTGGAAAGCGCCACTATGGCAGGCGCTGGGCGAAGCCGGCTTGCCGCTGTCATGGGTCCCGGAAGACTGTGGCGGCTCGGGCGCGAGTCTCGCGGAAGGTTTCAGCGTGCTGAGCTCGGCGGGGCGTTTCGCGGTGGCGGTGCCGCTCGCCGAAACCATGCTGGCGGGATGGCTGCTGGCGCAGGCAAACATTACTTCACCAGACGGCGCGATGACGGTAGCACCCGCAAGCCCGAAGGATCGCATCGCGCTGAATGCGGATGGCACCCTGTCCGGACGCGCGCGTGGCGTGCCCTTCGCCAAAGCCGCCGGGCACATCGCCGTGCTGGCGTCAGACACGCGCGGCGTTTCGATCGCACTGGTCGGGGCGTCGGCATGCCGCATCGAGCAGGGCCTCAATCTCGCCGGCGATGCCAGCGACATCGTGACGTTCAACAACGCCCGCCCGGTCGCGATCAAGCCGGCGCCGAAGGGTTTCGACCAGACCGCGCTGATGCTGATGGGCGCGGCGGCGCGAAGCCTGCAGATCGCCGGCTCCCTGGAATCGATGCTCGATATCAGCGTGCGCTACTCCAACGAGCGCGTGGCGTTCGAGAAGAAGATCTCGAAATTCCAGGCGGTGCAGCACAATCTTGCGAGACTTGCCGGCGAAGTCGCCGCCGCGCTCGCGGCCGCAGGTTCGGCCGCGGACACCATCGCCAGCAGCGCGTCATTCGACGACGCGGTGTTTCTCGAAGCAGCGGCGGCAAAAATCCGCTGCTCGGAAGCGGCTGAAAAAGGTGCGGCGATCGCGCATCAGGTGCACGGCGCGATCGGTTTCACCATCGAGCATATACTGCATCGCTACAGCCTGCGCGCGCTGGCATGGCGCGACGATTTCGGCCATGAAAGCTGGTGGGCGGTGGAACTCGGCAAGATGGTCGCCGCGCGCGGCGCCGACGAGTTGTGGCCGCTGGTGGCATCGCGCTGACGTCGACATATCCGCTGACATCCGAGACGGGATTCAAACATGACCGCAGCCCTTCGTTTCGATCCGATCCGCCTGCCGCCCGAATGCGAGGTTCTGCGCAGGGAAGTGCGCACGTTTCTTGCCGACGAGATCGCCGCAGGTACGTTCGATCCGCACAAGCCGAACCGCGAAGACACCGACGCGCCGGAATTCAGTCGCCGCGTTGGCGAGCGCGGCTGGCTCGGCATGACCTGGCCGAAGAAATACGGCGGCCACGAGCGCAGCTTTCTGGAGCGCTATGTGGTGACCGAGGAAATGCGCGTCGCCAACGCGCCGACGCGCCGCTTCTTCGTCGCCGACCGGCAGAGCGGGCCGGTGCTTTTGAAGTACGCGCCCGAGCATATCAAGCTGGACATCCTGCCACGCATCTGCCGCGGCGAAGTCTGCTTCTCGATCGGCATGAGCGAGCCGAATTCCGGTTCCGACCTGTTCGCCGCCAAGACCAAGGCCACCAAGACCGACGGCGGCTGGCTGATCAACGGCACCAAGATATGGACCTCGTCGGCGCATATCGCCGATTACATGATCGCGATCTTCCGCACCTCGCCGCCGACCAAGGAGAATCGCCGCCACGGCCTTACCCAGTTCCTTGTCGACATGAAGACGCCGGGCATCAAGGTCAATCCGATCGGCCAGATCACCGGCCAGTTCGAATTCAATGAGGTGGTGTTCACCGATACGTTCATGCCCGACGACCACGTGCTCGGCGAAATCGACGGCGCCTGGAAGCAGGCCACCTCCGAGCTCGCCTATGAGCGCAGCGGGCCGGAACGCTTCCTGGAAACCTATTACGTGCTGACCGAACTGGTTCGCGCGGTCGGACCGAAGCCGGATGCGCGCGGCGCCGAAGGCATCGGCAAGCTGGTGGCGCAGTTGCACACCATGCGGCGGATGTCGGTCTCGGTTGCCGGCATGCTGCAGGCCGGCAAGGAGCCGGTGGTGGAAGCCTCGATCGTCAAGGACATCGGCACCATTTGGGAACAGCAATTGCCGCACCGGGTGCGCGAACTCGCGGCCTTCGTCGACGACAATGTCTCGAACCACGCGACACTGGATGAGCAACTCTCCTTCGCCACCAAGACCGCGCCCAAGCTGACTATCCAGGGCGGCACCACGGAAGTGCTGCGCGGCATCATCGCGCGCGGGCTCGGATTGCGCTGATTATTGCCTCTGTCATGGCCGGGCTTGTCCCGGCCATCCACGTTTTGGGCGCCGAAAGACGTGGATGCCCGGGACAAGCCCGGGCATGACGGGATAGAGATTCGGACACACTCGGAGAACCATCATGGGCACGTACACGGACATCGGCGTCGAGACGCACGGGCACGTCGGGTTGATCGAAATCCAGCGGCCGCCGCTGAACTTCTTCGACATCTCGCTGATCAACCAGATCGCGGACGCACTGGAACAATTCGACCGTGACATCGAAGTCCGTGCTTCAGTGCTCGCGGCGCAAGGCAAGGCTTTTTGCGCCGGCGCCAATTTCAGCGATCCGAAGCGGCAGGAACAGGAGGCACGCGAAGCCAAAGGCGACCCGGCGGACAACCTCGGCCAGATCAACCATCTCTACGTTCAGGCGGTCCGCATCTTCCGCAACAAAAAGCCGATTGTCGCAGCGGTCCACGGCGCCGCCATCGGCGGCGGGCTTGGCCTCGCGGTCTCGGCGGACTTCCGCGTCACCTGCCCCGAGGCGCGCTTTGCCGCGAATTTTACAAAACTCGGATTTCATCCCGGCTTCGGGCTGACGGCGACGCTGCCGGAACTGGTAGGAAAGAACAACGCCGAGTTGATATTCTACACCAGCCGCCGTGTCGGCGGCGAGGAGGCTACCCGAATGGGCCTTGCCAATCTCTGCGTGCCGCAGGATCAGGTCCGTGCCGAAGCCATGAAGCTCGCATCCGAAATCGCCGAATGCTCGCCGCTTGGCCTGCTCTCGACCCGCGCCACCATGCGCGCCGGCCTCGCCGACCGCGTGATGGCCGCGACCAACCACGAACTCGCCGAGCAGACCCGGCTGCGCGCCACCGAGGATTTCAAGGAAGGCGTCAAGGCGACGGAAGAGCGGCGGACGGCGAATTTCAAGGGACGGTGAGATTTACGCCAACGCTTCAACACGTCGTCCCCGCAGGCGGGGATCCATACCTCCGTCTTCGTGATGCGGAAGGTGTCAGCCGCTTCCGGATACGACGCACCAAACAATACCCATCGGTGGTTATGGGTTCCCGCCTTCGCGGGGACGACAGCGGAGTGCTTGGCGGCGACTATAATGTCTTCGGCACCACCAGTGCATCGACGATGGTCACGCCTTGCCCTTGTGGATGCACCAGCACCGGGTTGAGTTCGATCTCGGAAATCTCCGCCTTGTAACGCGCGGCAAGTTGCGAGATTTGCGAGATCAGCTGCGACAAGGCCGGTATATCCGCCTTTGCCGCCCCCCGAAATCCGTTGAGCAGCGGCGCGGCCTTTAGTTCGCCGAGCATGTGTGAGGCTTCCGCGGCACCGACCGGCGCGGGACGATAGATCACGTCCTTGAACAATTCGGTGGTGATGCCGCCGAGGCCGACCATGATCATCGGGCCGAACGTGACGTCCTGCAGAGTGCCGACGATGATCTCGACGCCCTTTTTCGCCATTGGACTGAGCAGCACGCCTTGAATGGCGGCGTCAGGCCGCAGCCGGCGAGCGCTTTCCCGCAGCAGGTCGTAAACCGCGAAAGCCTCGCCCTTGGTGGTAATATTGACGCGGACACCGCCAACCTCGCTCTTGTGCGGGATATCGCAGGACTGGATTTTCATCACCAGAGGAAAGCTGACCTGCGCGATCGCACCGTCCAGGAAACTTTTCTCGGCCACCAGGATTTCGTCGGGTAGCGAAACGCCGGCGGTGCGCAGCAACGACTTGCTGTCATGCTCCGACAATTTTTCCGATTTCAAATACGCGGCAATATCGCCTCCCCCCGCGGCAGCCTCGACCGGCGGCGCCATTCTGAATTTCGCACGCTGCGCCGCCCAGCGCATCGCCACGCCGACATGGTTCAGGCCCGAGTGCACGACCACACCTGACGCCGCAAGCTCGGTGCGCGCGAAGGCCGACGGCAGCGTATATGAGTAAAACACGATCGGCTTGCGCTGCGCGTCGATAACCGGTTTCAATTCGACCTGCTTGAACGGCATCCGGGTGTCGCTCGACAGCGACAGCACCACCAGGATGGCGTCGACCTCGTCGGAGGCGCTGAGCAGCTCGATGCTCTTCTGCAAACCGCCGCTGTGGACGCCCTGCGCGGTGACGTCGATCGGATTGCGCGCAGCGCCATAGGATGGAAGCAGCGCGCGGATAGGGGCCTGTAGCGCCTCGGACAATTCCGGCACCTGCAAACCCTGCGCCGACACCGTATCCGAGCCCCAGATGCCGGCGCCGCCGGACACGGTGACAACGGCGACGCGGTTGCCTTTCAACGGCGGACTGGTCATCAGCACAGCCGCGATGGCGACGGCCTCGTCCAGATCGTTGGAAACGATGAAGCCGTATTTGGCGAACACCGCGTCGTAGGCCGCGGACCAGCCGGCCATGCTGGCTGTATGCGAGGCCGCCGCGCGCTCGCCGGCGCTGGAGCGGCCGACCTTGGTGACGACGATGGGCTTGCCTATCTCCGCTGCCCGCTTCGCCGCCGCGAGGAATTTGTCGACGTCGCGAATCCCTTCGATAAACAGCAGGATCACGTCGGTCGAAGAATCCTGCACCATGTAGTCGAGAAATTCTCCGGCGCCGAGATCGCATTCGTTGCCGGCGCTGACGGTATAGCTCGTTGCGATACCGAGCGCCTTGGCGCGATGCTTGATGGCAAATCCGACACCGCCGCTTTGTGCGACGATCCCGACACGGCGTCTGGTGGCGACCAGGTGCTGTACGCCGGGTTTGACATCCACGGTCGGGCTGAAGGTGGCGGCGACTTTCTGGACCTCGCTGTAAAAACCTTCTGCGTTGGGGCCGGAAATCCGCATGCCGGTCTTTTTGGCCAGCGTCACGATGGCGTCCTGCATCGCGGTGCTGTCGCCGCCTTCCTCGGCAAATCCCGAGGAGATGACCACCGCGTTCCTGACGCCGACGGCGGCGCATTGCTCGAGCGCGCCGAGTACCGCGCGCGCCGGGATGATGACGATGGCGAGGTCGATCGGCTGCCCGACATCGACAATCGAGGGATAGCATCGCAACCCGTCGAGTTCGCCGTAATTGGGATTGATGGGATAAATCTTGCCCGGATATTCGTTTTTGCGCAGCATCGACAGCAGCCGGCCCGGAATCTTGTCGAGATCGCGCGACGCGCCGATCAGGGCAATGCTGGCGGGTGAAAAAAAACTGTCGAGCGGATGCGGGGCAGAACTGATCGCGGCGGGCATGTAGAACGGTCCTGGTTATTGTTATTGTTTTGAACGCCCGCGCAGCGCGGTGTCAATATTCACGCCACCAGCGCGAAAGTGACACCACCGAGAAAGAAGGTATCGCCGGCGACGGTATGGCCTTTGGCCCGGGCGGCATCGCCCACCTTGGCGACATTGCCGACGCGAAACGTCAGGCCGCTCATGATGTCGCGGAAACCTTCGACGAAGTTGAAGGTGCAATTGGGCAGCGTCAGCGTCGGCTCGCCGTTCGCATTCTTGGCGACGGGAATTCCGATGATTTGTCCCCAGTGCGCCGCTAGCGCCTCCGGCTGCGGGCTTTCCATCTCCACGCCGATCAGTGCCTGCGTTACATCCTTGCGGGTGAATTTTTGCCAGTCCGGCCCCGCCGGCGGATAAGGGCCGAGCACGTCATCGCTGCCTTCGGTGTGATTGAACTCGATGAAGGCCGCGCGGCAATCGGCCGGATGCAGTTGCACTCCATGATAAGGCGGATGGTCGATCACATTGGCGGTGCGTACGCCCATCGCGTTGGCGGCGCGTCCACGCTCATCCGGATCGTCGCAGCAGAAGATCGCCATGTAGCCGCCGCGGCCCAAGGTCTTGTCCATAAAACGCCCCGCCGCGGTGTCCGGCTGAACCGGTGCCACTACTTCCAGCAGGATGGCGTCGACCGGCAGCAGTGCGTTCTCCAGCCCGTATTTGGCAACGTTGCCGTCGCGGTAGCACACCTCAAGGCCCATGATGGCGGCGATATCGCCGATCACCGGCTCGAGCTGCGGCGCCACCAAGCAGATCTGCCGCAGCCGAATATAGCCAGCCATCTCAATGGCCTACAAAAGCGGGCTTGCGCTTCTCGACAAAGGCCTTCGCGGCTTCCTTATGGTCGGTGGTGTCGCTGGACCGCGAGTGATGCATCGCTTCGGCGTCGAAGCAGGCTTCTAGCGACAGATGCTCGGCGTTGTTGATGTTGGTCTTGATGTAGCCCAGCGTCACCGTCGGCCCCTGCGCTAGCGACATCGCAAATTCATGGGCAGCGGCTTCAACCTCGGCGTCGGGAACGACCTTGGTGACGAGGCCCAGCGCCAGCGCCTCCTGCGCCGACAGCACCGGCGACATCAGATACAGTTCGCGCGCCTTGGCGCTGCCGAGCAGGTGCGTCAGAAAATACGTGCCGCCGTAATCGCCGGACAGGCCGACCTTGGCGAAGGCGGTGGTGATCTTGGCCGAAGCGCTGGCGACGCGGAGATCGCAGGACAACGCAATCGACAGGCCCGCGCCGGCCGCCGCGCCGTCGACCTGCGCCACCACGGGCTTCGGCATCTCGTGCAGGATGCGGGAAACTTCCATCCCGCGCCGCAGGTTGGCTTTCTTGACCTCGAACGGCAGCGGCGCGCGTCCCTCCGCCATCGATTTCACATCGCCGCCGACGCAGAAGGTGCCGCCCGCTCCCTTCAACAGCACGGCGCGCACTTCTTGATCCTCCGCGGCCCGGCGCGCCGCTTCGACGAGCCCGCGCGTCATGTCCGGATTAAGCGCGTTGCGCCGATCCGGCCGATTCATGGTGATGGTGAGCAGGCCATTGTCGAGGGATTGAAGGACCATGTCGTTCATCGGGATGTTGCCTTTGTTGTTTGGTAGCTGTCGTCATTGCGAGGAACTTGCGACGAAGCAATCCAGTCTTGCTGCGGAGCCACTGGATTGCTTCGCTTCGCTCGCAATGACGGGGAGATAATTACTTCTTCACCAGCGGACAGCGCGACAGTTCCAGCGACTGAAACGCCTCGTTGCCGGGCACGGTTGCGACCAGCTTGTAGTCGTCCCAGCGGCCTTTGGATTCCGACGGTTTCTTCACCTCGAACAGATACATGTCGTGTATCATGCGGCCGTCCTCGCGGATACGGCCGTTCTTGGCAAAGAAGTCGTTGATCGGGGTTTCCTTCATGATCTTCATCACTGCGGCGGAGTCGGTGGTGCCGGCGGCTTTCACCGCTTTCAAATAATGCATGACCGACGAATAGACGCCGGCCTGCACCGACGTCGGAGCCCGTTTGACCCGCTCCATGAACCGTTTGGAGAAGGCGCGGGTGTCATCGTTGAGATCCCAGTAGAACGCTTCCGCAAGCAGCAGCCCCTGCGCGGTCTCCAGACCGACGCTGTCGATATCGGTGACGAAAGCCAACAGCGGCGACAGCTTTTGACCGCCTTTGGTCAATCCGAATTCGGACGCCTGCTTGATCGCATTGATGGTGTCGCCGCCGGCATTGGCCAGTCCCACGACTTTGGCCTTTGAGCTTTGCGCCTGCAGCAAATAGGACGAGAAGTCGGAGGTGTTGAGCGCGTGCCTCACGCTCCCCACCACCTTGCCCCCGGACTTCAGCACCACGTTCGTGGCGTCCTTTTCCAGATCCTGTCCGAATGCGTAATCGGCAGTGAGAAAGAACCAGGTATCGAGGCCGGCCTTGACGGTGGCGTAACCGGTGGTGTTGGCCTGCGCAAACGTGTCGAACACGTAATGCACGGTATAGGGACCGCAGGCCTCGTTGGAGAGACGGATCGATCCCGGCCCGCTGAACATGATGATCTTGTTGCGCGCCTTGGCGATCTCTCCGGCAGCAAGGGCGGTCGCCGACGCCGCCACATCGATGATGGCCTCGACACCCTGATTGTCCAGCATGTCGCGGGCAATATTGGCGGAGAGGTCGGCCTTGTTGAGATGATCCGCCGCGATGATCTTGATCTCGCGGCCCAGCACCTCGCCGCCAAAATCTTCCGCCGCCATTTTCGCGGCGGTCTCGCTGCCCGCTCCCGTGATATCGGCGTAAAGCCCGGACATATCGAGGATGGCACCGAGTTTTAGCGGAAGCCTGGACTGCGCCATCGCCGCGGTCGCGGTGATGGCCAGCATCGACGCCAGCAATCCTGAGGCAAACCTCTTCATCCCAACCCTCCCGTGAACGTGCCTATGCTGCTGTCGCGCGGCGTTTTCGTTGTTGGCAGCAATCATGCCGCAACCGGCATGCAGCGGCAAGCCACCGGCTATTTCCGCAAAGCGGAATGATTTCGATCGAAGCACGGACCTTAATGCGCGCGGCAACTCAGGTCAGCAGGCCTGTTCTGGGAACGTGATTGAGTTTAAGCCTTATTCCGTCCGGATCCTCGAACAGCAGGAAATAATATCCCGGCACCCACGGTTTCATGCCGAGAAACGGCAGTAGCCTGCGGTAGAATTCGCGCGAGCGTTCGAAATTCGACGCGGTGAGAAAAAACATGGGCAATGCCGTTGACTTCCATCGACTTACCCTTTTCGTCTTCTTGCGTCATGCGCGGGCTTGACCCGCGCAGCCATCGTTTTCAAAAGACCCTTTCGAACACGATGGATTGCCGGGTCAAGCCCCGGCAATGATCGAGCATCAGCATGGCCTCATGAAACCGACGGCGACAACGGCAGCGCTTCAGGACTGGTCTCTGCAGGCTGCGGTGCTTTGCGCAGTGACGTTCGCCGCAGCCATCGCGCGCCCCGCGCTCGCGGCGCCTGCATGCAGCTTCGAGCCGCAGGGCGACGGCCGCGTCAGCACGGTGATCGACGCGCGCACCTTTCGCATGGCGGACGGCCGCGAGGTGCGCCTTGCAGGCATCGAGATAGGAAACGCCGGCGCATCGGCGCTGGCAGCGCTTGTCGGCGGCCGCGATGTCGCCTTGCATGGCGAGAATGACGCGCCCGACCGCTACGGCCGGCAGCCCGCCTTCGTGTTTTCCGGTGCCGCCGAAACTTCGGTGCAGAGCCAATTGCTAGCACAAGGCGATGCGCTGATGTCGGGCACTATCGCCGATAAAGCCTGCGCTGCGGAACTCTCCGCCGCCGAAGCGGTAGCCCGGCAGGCCAGTCGCGGAATTTGGGCCGATCAGGCGGTCATAAAAAACGCGGAAAGTCCGGGCGAACTTTTGGCGAGGATCGGGCAGTTTACCGTAATCGAGGGGAAGGTTCTGTCGGTGCGGCAGGCCGGGGCAGTGTCCTACATCAATTTCGGCCGGCGCTGGACACGCGACTTTGCCGTGACTATTTCAAGGCGCGTGTTACCGGCTTTCGAGATCGCGGGAATCTCCCTTAAGTCGCTCGAAAACAAGCGAATTCGCGTCCGCGGCTGGATCGAGGCGCGTGGTGGGCCGCGGATCGAAGCGCTCCGGGTGGGGCAGATTGAAATGGCCGGCGAAAATTAGGCGGGCTGGGCAGAGGCAGATGACGACCGTGAGACGGCGTTTGCGACGGCGCGGTACCTGGATCAGCCGCCGCGGTGTGGCTGCGCCCGTCCTGCCGTGCGCAGCCCTGATGGCGGCTCTGGCGCTCGCGGGCTGCGGCGATACAGGCCGGTTCCAGACATCGTCCCCTACGATGACACCTCCGGCGAAGCCGGCGCGCACGCTGGCCCAGACGCCCGCCGCCGAACGCGAGCACGAACGAATCCTGTCCTCTTATGGCGGGGCATACGACGACCCGCGACTGGAATCCCTGATCACCAGGACGGTCGATCGGCTGGTCGCGGCCTCCGACCGGCCCGATCTCGCCTACAAGGTGACGATCCTCAATTCCGGCGCGGTCAACGCCTTCGCGCTTCCGACCGGACAGCTTTACGTGACGCGCGGCCTCGTCGCGCTGGCGAGCGATACCTCGGAACTATCGTCGGTGCTGAGTCACGAGATGGCGCATGTGCTCGCAAAACACGCCTCGATCCGCGAGGATCAGGCACGGCAGGCCGCCATTGTCACGCGGGTTGTCACCGACATGGGCAACGATCCCGACCTCACCGCACTGGCGCTGGCAAAATCCAAGCTGACGATGGCGAGCTTCTCGCGAGCGCAGGAGTTCGAGGCGGACGGCATCGGCGTCGGCATTTCGGCCCGCGCGCATTTCGATCCCTATGGCGCCTCGCGGTTCCTGACCGCGATGGAACGCAACGCCGCGATGAAAGCCGGCAAGATTTCGCTCGACCCGCGCTCGCAGGATTTTCTGTCGTCGCATCCGGCGACTCCCGAGCGCGTGCAGAACGCGCAGGCCAATGCGCGGCAGTACACCTCGCCGCAAAGCGGCGAACAGGATCGCGAAACCTATCTCAACACGATCGACAATATCGTCTATGGCGAGGATCCCAGCGAAGGTTTCGTCCGCGGCCGCCGCTTTCTGCATCCGAAGCTCGGCTTCACCTTCCAGGCGCCGGAAGCCTTTACGCTGGACAACACGGCGCAGGCGGTGATCGGCGTGCGCGATGGCGGCAGCCAGGCGATGCGCTTCGATGTTGTCCGGGTGCCGGCGGAGCAGACGCTTGGCGATTATCTCAATTCGGGCTGGATGGAGAACGTCGATAAGGCCTCGACCGAAGACGTCACCATCAACGGCTTTCCCGCCGCGACTGCCACCGCGCGGAGCGATCAGTGGCAGTTTCGCGTTTACGCGCTTCGTTTCGGCAGCGACGTTTATCGTTTCATTTTCGCGGCAAAACAGAAGACCACCGAGAGCGAGCGCAATGCGCGTGAAACCATCGGCTCGTTCCGCCGCCTGACCCTGGAAGAAATCCAGGCCGCGCGGCCGCTGCGCATCAAGGTCATCACCGTTCAGCCCGGCGATACCGTGGAATCGCTGTCGCACCGCATGGCCGGCATCGACCGCCCGGCAGAGCGCTTTCGCGTGCTCAACGGGCTGGAGGCGCACGCCCAGGTGAAGGTGCGCGACCGGGTGAAGATCGTGGTGGACTGAACGGACGCCCGCGCAGATTCGGTCATCCCCCGCGCGTACCCATCGCCCGATCAAACGCTTCCCCCATCACCTCCGTCGACGCCGCGCGCCCGGTGAACAGCTCAAACGCATCGGCCGCCTGGTAGATCGCAAGCTCGCGCCCTGTCATCACCCGCGCTCGTTTTGCCCTCGCAGCGATCAGGAGCGGCGTCCACAGCGGATAATACACGGCATCGGCGACCCACAATTCGCCGTGCAACAACGCCTCCGCAACCGGGGACTCCCGGCTGGGAAGCATTCCCACCGGCGTCGCATTGACGACGCCCACTGCTTCCCGCAACGCGGCCTCGACGCTGTCCACCACGACGACCCGGCCGCGTCCCCCGAGCAGCCGCGCGAGATGATCGGCTTTGCCGCGATCAACATCGAATATCCGAAGCTCGGCAATGCCGAGCTTCGCCAGCGCGAAGGCGATCGCCTTGCCGACGCCGCCTGCGCCAATCACGGCAACGCTGCCCAACCTTGAGTCTGCAACCAGACCGGCGGCGGCGCGGGCGAAGCCTGATGTGTCGGTATTGTACCCGATCAGCCGATGGTCCCGCACCACCACGGTATTGACTGCGCCCATTGCGGCGGCGTCCGGCGACAGTTCGTCGAGCAGGGCAACCACCGTCTCCTTGTAGGGAAAGGTGACGTTGACGCCGGCAAAGCCAAGGCGGCGCACGCCCTCCAGCAGGACGCGCAATTCCTTTAAATTCGCGCCGGCCACTTCGATCAGCTGATAGTGGCAGCGCAGGCCGAGGTCGAGCGCTGCTGCTCCATGCATTGCGGGCGCGGCCGAATGCGCGATCGGTGCTCCGATCAATCCGGTAAGGAAGCGCTTGCGGGTCACCGATTGAGGACCTCTGTCGCGTGGAAAAACAAGCCGCCATCCCGGGGCGCTCACCTGTTGGCGAGCGAACCCGGAATCGAGCACCGAACTCAGACATCTGGATTCCGGGTTCGTGCCAACAGGGCGCCCCGGAATGACAAGGCGATCTTATCCGAAGTCCGCGATGCGGGCATCGAGCGCGAACATGCCGCGATAGATCTCCGCTTCCCCCCCGGGAGTCGCTTGCGGCGCGATTTCCGCCGCCGCGCGCAGAGCGCCGCGAAGCGAGGCCTCGTCCAGCGCCTCGATGATCAGCAGGCCGGCAAAGAAACCTTCCTGCTCGCGCATGCCCTTTTCCACGGTCGGGACCGACGTCCGCGCCTGGTCGGTCATCCCGATCTGGACCGCGGCAATGCCGTCCAGCGCGACCAGCGCGTCGGCCATCGCCAGCGGTGCCTCGGGAAGCTGCTCAAGCCGAAGGGCTGCGACGATTGCGCCCTCGCCGCGGCCGGCGCGGGCGGCCATGACGCCGCCGCCGCGAATGAAGTTGCCGAGCTGCGGCATGATGCGTTGCGACCACGGCGTCGGGTCGTTGAGACGCGCGAGGTAGGCGGGACCGTCGAGCACGTCAGGCGATTCCAGCTCGTAGAGGATGAAGAAGCGGTTAGTGTCGGAGCGCTCGGCGCGGAACACGCGGACCGCGAGGAAACCCTTGGTGGTGACGCGCTCGGTGGTGTGCTCGCGCGTCAGCCAGTGCCGGTAGTCGGTCAGCGCCTTTTGTTCGACATCGCTCCAGATCGCGAGAAAGCCTGCGCCGCGCATTCAAACCTTCCTCTCAAACGTTTAGCTTCCCGTCATCCTTCGAGACGCCGCGCAACGGCGCGGCTCCTTGGGATGACGGCGGTGGTTGTGGTTGTCATCTGTCGGCTCAAGGTTTGCCGGCCGCCGGCAGGCCATGTAATGCCGCCGGAATGTTGTCCGGCAGCTTCCCCAGCTTTTGCACGGTCGCCAGCATCGCGGCGAGATAGCCGTAAGGACCGAGGCCGCAGATGACAGCGGTGGAGGCGCTCGATGTGATCGAATGCCGGTGCAGTTTGTCGCGCGCGTGGATGTTGGAAATATGAACCTCTATTTTCGGGCCCTCGAAGATCTTCAACGCATCGATCAGCGCGATCGAGGTGAACGAATAGGCCGCGGGGTTCATGATGATGGCGTCGGCCTCGCCGTGCGCCGATTGGATCAGATTGACCAGTTCGCCCTCGAGGTTGGACTGGTGGAATGAAATCGAGACGCCGAGCTGCTTTGCCAGTGCCCGGCAGCTCGCCTCGATTTCCTTCAGCGTCGTCGAGCCATAGATGTGGGGCTCGCGAATGCCTAAAAAATTCAGGTTGGGCCCGTTCAGGATCATGATCTTGATGGCCATTGTGCCTCCTATTGTAGCGATGCAGCTTCACGATACAGTCGTTCCCGCGAAGGCGGGGACCCATACCCTCCGTGCGCACGATCCGGAAGGTGTTGGCCACTTGCGCCAGCAACGCGTCGAAACGATAATCATCGGTGGTTATGGGTCCCCGCCTTCGCGGGGACGACAGCTCTTTTCGCTGTGCTCGAGCGATTGGCTTGAATTCATCACACCCTAGCCCGCGAACCACTTTGCCGGGACCGTCACCAGTTCCGGGAAAATCACCAACAGGAACAGCACGACGAGTTGCGCGATCATGAACGGCCAGACGCCCTTGATGATGTCTTCCATGCTGATGTTTGAAACCCCGCAGACGACGTTGAGTACCACGCCCACGGGCGGTGTGATCAGGCCGATGGCATTGTTGATGATGAACAGCACGCCGAAATAAACGGGATCGATGCCCGCGGTCTTGATGATGGGCATCAGGATCGGCGTCAGGATCAGGATCGTCGGCGTCATGTCGAGCGCGGTGCCGACGATGACCACGATGATCATGATCGCGAACATCAACAGCGTTTTATTGCCCATGAACGGCTGTAACAGGCTCACGATCTGCGACGAGATTTCGGAGACCGTGATCAACCACGATGACACCAGCGCCGCGGCTACCAGGAACATCACAATGCTGGTTGTGACAGCGGCGGAGACGAAGACCTCGTACAACTGCGAGAATTTCAGTTCGCGATAGACGCAGGTCGCCACGAACAGCGAATAGACGGCGACCACCACCGCGGCTTCGGTCGGCGTGAAAATTCCGAACCGCAGACCGACCACGATGATGACGGGCAGCATCAGCGCCCAGAAGCCGTCGATCACGGCCTTGGCCATTTCGGCCAACGACGCCCGCGGCGGCGGCGTCAGGTTCTCCTTGCGGACGACCCACCACCAGGAAAAGCAAAGCCCGACGCCCAGCATCAGGCCCGGCACGATTCCGGCGAGAAAAAGTTTTGAGATCGAAACGCCGGCGGCCACGCCGAAAATCACAAAACCGATTGAGGGCGGGATCACCGGCGCGATGATGCCGCCGGCGGCGACTAGGCCCGCCGCATAGGATTTCTTGTGGCCGGCCGCCACCATCATCGGCACCAGCAGCGCGGCAAGGGCAGCGGCGTCCGCGGCGGCCGAACCGGACAGCGAGGCCAGGATGGAGGAAGCCAGGATGGTGACGTAGCCGAGCCCGCCGCGGAAATGGCCGACGGCGACGAGGGCGACATGGACGATGCGTTTGGCCAGGCCGCCCTTGTTCATCAGCTCGCCCGCCAGCATGAAGAACGGGATCGCCATCAGCGGAAAGCTGTCGGCGCCGTTGATGACGTTCTGCGCCACGATCTGGGAATCGAACATCCCGATTCCGCTCATCAGCGCGACGCCGCAGATGATCAGCGCGAACGCAATCGGCATGCCCAGCGCCATGGCGCCGAGCAGCGAGAAGGCGAAGACCGCGATCGTCATGAATGATCCTCGGTTTCCCGGACCGCGACCAAATCAGCCTCGCTCGCCTGGCCCGAAACCACGCGAGACAGGTCGTAGAGCAGCAGGATGCCGGCGGAGACGCCGAATACCACGCCGACGCAATAGAAAATGCCGATCGACAGGCCCGTCGCCGGGGCGCGGTCGTCGATGTTGATGAGGGTCTGGCGCCAGCTTCCCGCCAGCAGCAGCCAGTCGGCAAACAGCATCAGGCAATAATTGATCACGAAGCAGATGCGTTTTCCCACAGGCCCCAGCATCCGCACCAGGGTGTCGACGCCGAGATGCGTATGCTCGCGCACGGCAACAATGGCGCCGAGGAAGGTCAGCCACACCAGCAGCCAGCGCGACAGCTCCTCCGAAATCGTGATTCCGGAATTGAAGCCGTAACGCAGCACGACATTGCCGAACACCAGCACCACCATCACCGCAAGGCACAGCGCGATGACCATTTTGAGGAAGGCGCAATACAGGTCGAAAAGTCGTTCCATGATGGCGGGTCCGATTCACATTCCGTCATACGCGGGCTTGACCCGCGTATCCATCAATCGTCACAAGAGTCTTTCGAAGAACGATGGATTGCCGGGTCAAGCCCGGCAATGACGACGGAGATGTACAGTAACCGCAAGCGGGGAGGGCTGACGCACGTCATTTCACTTCCTTGCGGATGCGGTCGAGTTCGTCGTTGAAGATCTTCACCGTCTCGGAGCGAAGGCTCGCGGAAATCTTGTCGACCACCGGCTGCGCCGCCTTGCGCATGCGCTCCAGTTCTTCGGGCGAGACCGCGTTGTATTGCATGCCCTTGGCCTGCAATTCGCTGAGCGCCTTTTCGGTCTGCAGCCGGGTCTGGTCCGCCTGATAATCGCGGCTCTCGGCGTAGGCTTCCTGCATCATTTTCTGTTCGGCCAGCGTCAGCTTGTCCCAGAAGATCTTGCTGACCAGGATGATGTTCTGCGTGTAGGTATGGTTGGTGGCCGAAACGTATTTCTGAACTTCATAGAATTTGTTGGACAGGATCACCGTGTAGGGGTTTTCCTGGCCGTCGACCGTGCGCGTTTCGAGCGCCGAATACAGTTCGCCAAACGCCATCGGCACCGGGTTGGCCTTGAAAGCGCTGAAGGATTCCAGATAGACCGGATTTGGAATCACGCGCAGCTTCAGCCCGTTGAAATCCTCCAGCTTCACAATCGGATGCTTGCTGTTGGTGACGTTGCGGAAGCCGAGGCCCCAATAGCCGAGCCCGATTAGCCCGCGCGGCGGCAGGCCGTCGAGCATCGCCTTGCCGAACGCGCCGCGGGCCAGCGCCTGGGCCTGCTCGGTGGTGCCGACGATGAACGGAAAATCCAAGAGGCCGAATTCCGGCACCACGGTTGCGAGCGAGGTGGTGGAAGCCGACAGCATCTCCTGGGTGCCGCCGCGCAGCGCCGACTGCTGCTGCAATTCGTTGCCGAGCTGCGACGAGGCGAACTCGCGAATCTTCAGCTTGCCGCCGCTCTTGGCGAGAAGGATCTCCGCGAACTTCTGCACGCCGAAGCTGACGGGGTGATCGGTGTTGTTGAGGTGCCCCCACCGGATCGTGCGTTCTTCCTGCGCGGATGCGATGCCGGCAAAAAGCACCGTGCCAAGCGCAGCTGCCGACAGAATTCTGAACAGCCTCATATCTTCCTCCCTGAACAACCGATGCCGATTGGCGGCTTTGCTGCCGCCCTTGCTTGCTCACTTTTCGGCAAACCATATTACATAAATATTGTCAAATGAGATTTATAAAAATATATGATATATTGTAATTGGCATGATGACGAATCGTGCATTGCCCTCATCCTGAGGAGCCGCGCCCTTGCGCGGCGTCTGGAAGGATGCGCCACCACCATTACGCGGCCATCTCGAGACGCCGCGCTTCGCGCGGCTTCTCACGATAAGGGTAGTGTGGTTTGGCGTATCAAGAACGGACTTGGCATTCGATGCTCGAACAATCCCATCCACCCCTCTCCGCCGGCGACAGCGGCTATCAGCGCATCCGCTCCGACATCATCTTCGGCGTGTTGACGCCCTCCGGACGCCTGAAACTGGAGTCGATGAAGGAAGACTACGGCGTCAGCGTCAGTACGCTGCGCGAGATCCTGAACCGGCTGGCTTCGGAGGGCTTTGTCGTTGCCGAGGGCCAGCGCGGTTTCGAGGTCGCGCCGGTGTCGATTCAGAACCTGCGCGAACTGGCACAACTACGCATCCTGCTCGAACATCACGCCATGACCGAATCATTCCGCGCCGGCGACATGGAATGGGAAGGCCGCGTGGTTTCAGCGCATCACAAACTGGCGTCTACGGAGCGCGCCATCCTCACGGCCGGTGACGATCCCGAACTTCGAAAACGCTACGACGGCGAATTCCATCAAGCCCTGATCTCGAACTGCGGCTCGCATGAACTGATGCAAACCCACGCGGTCGTGTTCGACAAATACTTCCGCTACGCGCTGCAATATCGAGGCAGCGCGACGGTCGAGCAACATCGGGCGTTGTTGGACTGCGCGCTGAAACGCGATGCGGACGGGGCAAAGGGGATATTGACGGAGCATATCAACGGCTGCGTGGCGCACGCGCTGGCGGTGGGGGCGTTGAGGTAACCAAGATAACCGATCCATTCGCCGCGGCGAAATAACCCTGGAATGGCACAACAAAAAGCCCGGTCGTTATGGCCGGGCTTTTGATTTGTCGGAAGCTTTGAAATCCGCCCTTACGCGGCCTCGTCCGCCACCGCGGCGTCGTCGCCATCGGCATCAGCGTCGGCATCGCCCTCGCCTCCGCCCTCGGCCTTGGCGCCGCGGCGCGGGCTCTTGGCGAGCTGGCCTTCGATCTCCTTGACTGCCTCGGTTTCGGTCACGTGCTGGACCACCGCGATCTCGCGCGACAGCCGGTCGAGCGCCGCTTCATAAAGCTGGCGTTCGCTGTAGGACTGTTCAGGCTGCGATTCGGAGCGATACAGGTCGCGCACCACCTCGGCGATAGCGACAATATCCCCCGAATTGATCTTGGCTTCATACTCCTGCGCACGGCGCGACCACATGGTGCGCTTGATGCGGGCACGGCCCTTCAAGGTCTCGAGCGCGCGCTTGACCAAGCCAGGCTCAGACAGCTTGCGCATGCCGACATTGGCGACCTTGGCGGTCGGCACCCGCAGCGTCATCTTGTCCTTCATGAAATTGATCACGAACAGCTCAAGCTTGGCGCCGGCGATCTCCTGCTCCTCGATGGCCAAGATCTGGCCAACGCCATGGGCGGGATAAACCACGAATTCATTGGTCTTGAAGCCCTGGCGCTGGGTAAGAACCTTCTTCGGTTCCTCGACGCGGGGCTGGACGGACACCGGCTTTACCGCCGGCTTGACGGCGGCTTTCGGAGCGGCGGCTTTCGAAGCAGCCTTGGGAGCGACCTTCGAAACAGTGGCTTTCGAACCGGCCGCTTTCGCGGAAGTTTTTGCAGTCTTGCTAGGCATTGCGCTTCTTTTGTTTTTCGAGGATTTAGCAGCCGAAACCTTGGCGGCTGTCCGGACGTTCTTGAGAGAAGTCCGAACACGGCTCTTGGTTGCACTGCGGCTGGCCGCAGATGCTTTCTTTGCGCTCTTGGAAACACTCTTTTTACGCGTTTTCTGTGACACAGCCTGCGCGCGGAACCGCCGCGCCCCTGTTCGAGTTTTACGGGAACCCTTGAGACCATTCAGCGGCTACAACGGGATCCGATCAGTAGAATGCGCCCATAATAGCACATTTCCCGCAAAAATCAATGGTTTATGGCCGATTCCGCATCGTGTGCGGGCATCGGGCGGCCAAAACACCGATTAGGGTTAAGCCGAACGGCCAAAGCGGCCAGCCAGCCACGGCGTGGATCAGTCGCCGTCGCCCGGCTTAGGAGAAAAATATTTTTCGAATTTGCCTTCCTCACCCTCGAAATCCTTGGCGTCGGAAGGGGATTCTTTTTTCTGGGTGATATTCGGCCAGCTCTTGGCATATTCCGTATTCACTTCGAGCCACTTCTCCAGTCCGGGCTCGGTATCCGGCTTGATCGCGTCCGCAGGGCATTCCGGCTCGCACACGCCGCAATCAATGCATTCGTCCGGGTGGATGACCAGCATGTTCTCGCCCTCGTAGAAGCAGTCCACGGGGCAGACTTCGACACAATCGGTATATTTGCATTTGATGCAGGCTTCAGTGACGACGTAAGTCATCCAGGGCTCCGGAACAGGTCAAAATCGGGTGTTGCGTAGCGCAGGAACCCCGCTGCCGCAACACAGATAGTTATTCCGCGCGGGCTTGCAAATCATCGTACAGCACGCGCGCGGCGGGCGCGTCGCCGCGCCGTTCGGCAAATTGGACGACTTTCAGGACACGAACGGTACGATCGAGGCTGATCGTGACGACGTCGCCAATCTTGATGAAATGGCCGGGTGCCTTCTCGCGCACGCCGTTGACCCGCACATGACCGGCCTCAACCAGCGCAGCGGCACTGGTGCGGGCTTTGACCACCCGCGCATGCCACAGCCATTTGTCGAGGCGCTGGCGCTCCAAGCTAAAGACTCCGCGAACTCGGACACTCTTCACCCTCCCCTGGGGGGAGGGCCGACGCGAATGAATTCGCGGCGGGGTGAGGTGAAAGTCTTTCCTTGCGAGTGATGTCCGTGTTGGAGACTGTCACCCACCCCGTCTCGCATTCGCTTCGCTCACTGCGAGCCGACCCTCCCCCCCCCAGGGGAGGGTAAGAGAAGCGGCTAATCCTTGCGATTGGCGGCGAGTTGCTCCTTGAGCGCCGCCAGTTTGGCGAAAGGCGAATTCGGATCGACCGGGCGCTCGCGTTCACGCGGCGGCGCGCTGGAGGCGTATTGCCGGTGCGACGGGCCGCCGCTCGAACGGCCTTCACGTTCGCCCTTCGGCTTGCCTGCGAATTTGCCTTTGTCCCTGCTATCCCGGCCCTTGCCTTGAAAACGCTCGCGCGGCGGACGGCCCTTGTCATCGCGCGGCTCGCGAACCGCAGGCGCGCCGCCGGTTGCAACACTCGCCGCTTCGGCCGGCGCATCGGTGCGGGGTTTGCGGAAATCCTTGTTGCGATCGCGCCGTCCGCGGCCATGGCGCTCGCGTTTGGCGCTCTCGCCGGTCTCGCCGTCAGCCACTGCTGGCTGCGCACCCTCTGAAGGTCGATCCTGCTGGCGATAACGGTTGCGATCGTGACGCGGCCGGCGCTCCTCCGATCGTCCGCCGGGCCGCCAGACCTCGACCATCTGCGGAGCGGCAGCAACATCGGGCGCGGCGGCAACGTCAGTGCTCGTGTCTGCCGATGCTTCGGTAGTGGCCGTCGCATCTACGGCGGCTGCATCCTGGGGCGTTTGCACATCTTGCGGCAGGGTGGTTTGGGCTTCCATCGCAGCCGCCGGATCGGGCTGCGCTTCAACGGAGGCCGGTTCGCTTTCGTTCGCGGCTGGGGAAGCGGCGTCGGGCAGCAATGTCGCCGACAGCGTTGCAGCCGCCTCGACGGCTTGCGGCGCGTCGCTCGTGATATCGGCAATCTCACCGGTGTCGACCGCGACCTGCGGTTCCGTGACGGCGTCGGTGCCCGCATCGCTGGCTTGCGCCGTTGTTTCAGGCATCTCGGTTTCCTGTGGTACTTCGGCCGCGGTTGCTTCCGCCGGTGCCGTTTCGACAGATAACACCTCATCCGCGATCATTGCCGGCGGTGCCGGCGGCAAGGGCAGCCGCTTCTCCATTCGATAGCCGAGCGCGCGCAGGATCGACGCGAAATCCTCGCCAGCCGACCCGGTGAGCGACGTCATTGCCTGCGTGACCGTGAAGCCGCGGCCGTCGAAGGCGCCCGCGGGTTTCTCGCCCGCCGCACCCGCGCGCCAGGACAGCGCCGGACGGATCAGATCGGCCAGACGTTCCAGGATATCGACGCGCACGGCGCGCTCGCCGCACTGCTTGTAGCCCAGGACGCGGTAGGCATCGCGGTCGAGCAACTTGTCGACCGGAAACGAGGTGCGGCCACTCCCGGCAAGATGCTGCGCGCCCGACAGCGCCGACATGTCGACATTGTCTTGGCGTTGCGCCCATAACAGCGAGGCCAGCGCGCGACCTGCCGGCTTCAGCAGCGCCGGAATATAGATGTGATAGGCCCCGAACCGGACGCCGTATTTGCGTAAGGACGCGCGCGACGGCTGATCAAGATCCTTCATCTCGGCCGAAATCCTCGATCGCTCCAGCACACCGAGCGCTTCGGTCAACTGGAACGCAATGCCGCGCGCGATGCCGGTGACGTCTTCGGCCTTGGCGAGATCGAACAGCGGGCCGAGCAGTCTTTCGACATGGGCCTTCAGCCACAGATCGAGGCGCGTCTGCACGGCCTCGCGCGGCGCGCCAGTCAGACGATCATCGGAAATGATCCGGATGCGCGGATGTAACGCATCGTCGGCCGCCACAAGCTTGGCAACGGCGTCGCCGGTCCAGCGGATGGTGCCGTCCGACGTCAGCACGAACGCATCGTCCTTGGCGTTCGCCAGCTTCTCGGCGCGCGCGTCGATCTCGCCGGCCAGGGCCTTTTGCGCGGCGGCCTGCAGCGCCTTTGCATCCGAGCCGGCCTCGGCCGCGTCGGGCGCGAATGTAAACCCGTCGAGACGGCCGATCACATGGCCCTCTACGATCACTTCGCCGGTCTTGCCAATTTCAGTATTCAACATGGTGTTTTCCCGCAGGCGGCGCATCAATACACTGGTCCGGCGGTCAACGAAACGCTCCGTGAGCCGTTCGTGCAGCGCATCGGACAATTTATTTTCGACCTCGCGCGAGATTCCCTGCCAATGTTCGGGATCGGCCAACCAGTCCGGCCGGTTGGCGACGAAGGTCCAGGTGCGAATTTGCGCGATCCGGCCCGACAGCGTATCGATATCGCCGTCGGTACGGTTGGCCTGATCGACCTGCGCGGCAAACCAGGCGTCCGGAATTTTGCCCGACCGCATCAAAAAGCCGAACAGCGTGGTCACCAGTTCGGCGTGCGCGGCCGGCGCGATCTTGCGGTAGTCCGGTATTTGGCAGGCCTCCCACAGCCGTTCCACCGCGGCCGCGCCATGCGCCATGTCGCGCACCTCGCCGTCCCGCGCGGCATGATCGAGCACGCGCAGGTCTTCGGCGATCGGCGCGCGGGTCAGCGCCTCGTGCGAGGGCGTCAGCGCCAGTGACACCTGCAATGCGCCGAGCGAGGAAAAATCCAGTTTTGAGTTGCGCCATTGCAGCACTTTTACGCTGTCGAAAGTGTGGTTCTGCAACGCGTTGACGAGTTCAGGCTCGAACGGCGCACAGCGCCCGGTGGTGCCAAAAGTGCCGTCACGGGTGGCGCGGCCGGCGCGGCCCGCGATCTGCGCGAATTCCGACGGATTGAGCCGGCGGAATTGATAGCCGTCATATTTGCGATCGGAGGCAAAGGCGACGTGATCGACGTCGAGATTGAGTCCCATGCCGACGGCGTCGGTCGCCACCAGATAATCGACATCGCCGGACTGGAACATCGCCACCTGCGCGTTGCGGGTGCGCGGACTGAGCGATCCCAGCACCACCGCCGCGCCACCGTGCTGGCGGCGGATCAATTCGGCGATGGCATAGACCTCGTCCGCCGAGAACGCGACGATTGCAGTGCGGCGCGGCTGCCGGGTGATTTTGCGGTCGCCGGCGAATTCGAGCTGCGACAATCGCGGCCGGGTAACGATGCTGGCGCCGGGCAGCAAACGCTCGATGATCGGGCGCATGGTGGCCGCGCCCAGCAGCAGCGTCTCATCGCGGCCACGGCGATGCAGGATGCGGTCGGTGAAGACATGGCCGCGCTCAAGATCGGCCGCAATCTGTATTTCATCGACGGCGAGAAACGACACGTCGAGATCGCGCGGCATCGCTTCCACGGTGGAGACCCAGAACCGGGCCTTGGGCGGCTTTATCTTTTCTTCACCGGTGATCAGCGCCACGGCATCGACGCCGGCGCGATCGGCGATCTTGTTATAGACCTCACGCGCGAGCAGGCGCAGCGGCAGCCCGATGATGCCGGAGGAATGTGCGAGCATCCGCTCGATCGCAAGATGCGTCTTGCCGGTGTTGGTGGGACCGAGCACCGCGGTGACGCCGGCGCCTGGAGCCCTGCCATTTGCGTAGGAGGGCGAATATGGAAAGGTCATGTTTAAAGGGATTTCTGCGTCGCGTGCGTTTTCAGGAGTGTTTCACAATGCGACGCCTTGAAGGTCGCGGCTTAAGCCTTGGAACGGTTAAGGAACGAAACGCGCCCGAATTGGTGATTCCGCTTCTTGCGTGCCGCGCGGCCGCAACATGCAGCGTTGATAGTCGCAGGCCGGCACTAGATCAAGTTAGCCTCCGCTATCCAAGGGCGCGAACCAGCGCCTGATTGTTAATCGCAGGAGTTGAATCAGAAGCGGGTGAGAGTCAAGCGAAGACTTGCACCGTCATTCCGGGACGTGTCTTCGCGCGAACCCGGACTCCAGAGGTCATCCGTGTCCCAGGCGCGATGCATCACGCCGCTCTTCGGCGTGATGCATCGCGCCTGGGACCGTAACAAGCTCCGGCGTCCGTGCCAGTCCCGGCTCTGCGGCGCACCGCTTCGCAAGCGCTACGCGCTGCACCACGTCCGGGACACGCACTCACTGCGTCTTCGCCACCCGCGGCGGCGACGCCGAGGTGACAAATTGCATCGCCTCGAGAATGCCCATGCCGAGCGGCGTCGGGATCATCATCCGGAACGGCACCAGGACGCGGGTTCCCGCGATCGGCGCGAACCAGGCTTCGATGTTGCGTTGCGTAGCGAGGTATTTGATCGCGGGGCGATCCGGGATATAGCCGGCGATTGGCGTGAAATACACGGCGCACACCACCACGGGACCTTGATAGCCCTTTTCGGCCTTCACGACGTCCATGCGCTTGTAGTCGAGCTTGATTTCATATCGCATGCGGCCGTCGAAGATCGCGGTGCCGGCGCGGCAGGCCTCCGGGCTGAGCGGATCGCCGGTGCCGGGCACGCGCAGCAGCGAACCGGTCATCGGGTCGGAGACACCGCGGCGATGCGCGTCGGTGACAACGATGCGGTCGGGATCGACTGGCGGCGTCGGCTCGATCACGAATTCCTTGACGCTGCCGCCGGCCAGCGACATCCGGATCGTCTCGGATTTTTTCGAGGAATGCACGGTGGCCGAATAGGCCTGCGGCTGCAGCGCGCCGTTGGAAGCAATGCGTCCCTGCGAACCACCGGTGCCGGAGCCCGACGCGAATGCCTTGAGCAAGCCGGCAGTGGCGCCGGAGGCCGACGCCGAATACTGATCGTCCGCGATATCGATTACCCAGGAACCCCTGCCGACCGGGATGCCAGCCAGCGTCACCTCGTAGCGCGCATCCAGCTTGCCCTGCGCCGACGCCGGCGCGCAGGCCGTTGCGATCAGCAGCGCCGCCAGCAAGCCGCCAACGAGCGCCGCTGCGGGGAGGCTCGGCCGAGGGCTGATCAGGGCGGAAGGTGTCACGAAAGGACGATCCTGCGTTCGCTGGTTGCCAAATCTGGCAGTCGGTTTGTCATTTAAACAAAAACATAAGAGAAACAACGAAGTCGGCGCTTTCCGCGCTGATCTGCAATTTGCGGAACGACCGCCGCTGCCGCGCATGATGTCGGCGGCGAATACGCCGTTTATATGGTTGGTTCGATTGCAAAATCGGATTTTCCGCGGGCTTTGGAACCCGGCCCAGCCTTGACGCCCCGCGGCTCTTTGCCTATACGTCCGCGGTTCCTGAACGGACCAAGATTTCACCTCCCGCCGCGCCTTGGAAGAGCCGCGAGATGCGGGACGACAGAGGATTTTGTAGATGTCGCGGCGCTGCGAACTGACGGCCAAGGGTCCCCTGACGGGCCACAAGGTGAGCCATTCCAACATCAAGACCAAGCGCAGGTTTCTGCCTAACCTCTGCAACGTCACCTTCATCTCCGACACGCTCGGCCGCAACGTCCGCCTGCGCGTCTCCACCAATGCGCTGAAAAGCGTCGATCATCGCGGCGGGCTGGATGCGTTTTTGATCAAGGCGAAGGGGCCGGAGCTGTCGCCGCGTGCGCTGGAATTGAAGCGGGCGATCGAGAAGAAGCGGGCCGCAGCGGAACCGGAGAAAAAGACGGGGTGGTTAGCCGCATAATTGGCGTTGAAGTTTTGATGGCCGGGTCGAAAGACCCGGCTATTGTTGTTTGGTGGCAATTGAAGCGTAAATTTCAAACGATTTAGCAACGTTTCACACCACCCCCGCCACCTTGTGCCAGCGCGGCGGCAGCCGATCGTAACGACGTACGGTTTTAAGCAGGGCTCTTAGAAATAATCACCGGCGCTGCAAAGCCGGGGCGGCCTTCGGCGAACAGATAGCGGTCCATCAGTGAGATTGCAGTCCAGGTCAACAGGCCGACCGCGATCAGCACCGCCGCGAACAGCAGGACTATTTCACGGTTCGACATGCCGCGGACCTCAAGAAGACATGCCGCGGACCTCAAGAAAAAGGCTGCGCCGCCCGGCAGGCGACGCAGCCTTTCCTCCGATAAGCAGGATTTACTTGGACATCCCGCCCTTTTCCATCATTCCGCCCTTCGACATGCCGTCGCCGGACATGCCTCCGGACTTCATCATTCCCTTCTTCATCTTCTTCTTTTTCATCTTGGCCATCGAATCCATGGTGTCATTCGACTTCATGGTCTGCTGGCCCTGCGGACCGGTGGTCTGGGCGGAAGCAACCGAGATGCTTCCCACGAGAGCTGCGCAACACGCAGCCATGAAAACTTTCCGCATTTTATTCTCCATTCGACGGGTGAGGGGCGATAGTAAAGTGACTAATCGGTCGCCGGCGCAAGCCGGCATCGGTCGCGAGATATTTGGCGTCGTTCGAACATCCTGACGAAAAATCAACCGTGCGATGAACCGCGCGGTCCTACGTCCGATGTTCGGGTAACGTCGAACGTTCAATGTCTGAGTAGCGAAATAGTCGGTGCCCTATCGTCCGATTTGGGTGCCTTGACCGGCCGAGCACGTCGTTCGCCATGCGTTCTAGGCGCAGATTTGGACAAGAGAAGCCGCAGCGAACTGCGGCTTCTCGATTGTGCCCGTTGCGGCGGCTTACTTCGCCGGGGATTCGTCCTTCGATGCGGCGCCGGTCGGACCGGTCGTGGTCTTCGGCATCCCGCCAGGATTGCCGTTGGCGCCGCCGGACGTCGTCATTCCCGATCCGCCGCCGGAGCTCATTCCGCCGGTGGTGCTGCCCTGCATTGCGCCGTCGTTCATGGCGCCGTTGTTCATGGCGCCGCTTGTCGCCGGCGCTGTGTCGCTGTTAGCCGAATTGCTTGTCGGGCCTGTATTGGCGCCGGCTTGGCCCTGGCTCGGTTGCGCGAATGCCAGAGAACCGGAAAGCATGAAAGCGCAGGCGGTCGTCAGAATGGTCTTGTTCATTTTATTCTCCTGTGAAGTGGGACTTAAACTGGCAGTTGGGAAACGAGGTGGCGGTAGGTGCCTCCGCCACCTCGCACTCATCAGACCGTCGCAGTCGGGACGACAGCTGCGCGGCCTTAATGAATGGTTTTGCGATGGCGAACCCCTTGCCTTTTCAAGGACGAACGACAGGACGCCGCTCTCAAGAATTCCGTCATCGACAGTTTCGCGTCTTGAAAACAAAAGAAGGACATCGGCAAATGTCGGATAACGGACCAGCCCTGCTTAAAATCCCGACTTTTTCGAAATCATGACAACAAATTAATGCGCGCAACGGCCAGCGAGGCCCCGACAAGTGAAACGCAGGCCGGCGAACGCCGTAACTTTTGTCGTCTGCGCAGTGAGCCATCACGCGTCCGATGTTCGGCAAATGCCGAATGATCAACGTACGAGCGGCGAAATAGCCGGTGCCCTATCATCCGAGTTGGGTGCCTAAACGTCCTCTCCGATCATCGCGCCAGACACCACCATCGCTTGCGGTTGCAAGTCTCGAATTGGGACCATGCGGGTTCCATCGCGTAAGCGATGGAAAGCCGCCGAGCGGAGCTTTGTGTCGTCGTCATGAGCGAAATGGATACTGCAAACGATCGGCGAGATCCGCTCGATCGGCTGATGAACTCGCTGGCCGTGAACGTGCAGCGATGCATCGTTTGCAGCATCCCGGACAACGCGCGGGCGCGCTTCGAATCGGTCGACGCCATCACCGTGCACTATGTCGTCGCGGGAACCGGATTCTTTCAGATCGGAAACGGGGCGGCGCTGACGCTGGGCCCGGAAAGCATCGTGATCGCGCCTGCGAAAACGCTGCAATTCTGGGCGAGCCATCGGGACGCAGGCGACGATACCCACGGGCGGGAACGCTGCACCTCGGTGGACGACAAGCTGGCGCAGCTTTTGACACGCGATCAATCCAACGAAGCCGTTTCCGTCGTGCGTTGCGAGATCAAGGTCACCAATGGCGGCATTGCAGGGTTTTTTGACGAGCTGCGGCAACCGATTGTCGAGTGCTTTATTGAGAACGACACCGGCCGGCAGCTTTTCGAATTGATGATTACCGAGCTTGCACAGCCGGCCGTGGGTTCCCACGCCCTCGCTGAAACGCTGATGAAAGCTTTCCTGGTGCTGATGCTGCGGCGGCATCTGCAGCGCGGTCATGCGACATCGTCGGTGTTCGCGATGATGAGCGATCCGCGGCTGGCGCGCGCCATGATCGATGTGCTCGAGCGGCCGGGACAACCGCACACGCTGGAAAGCCTCGCCGCCGCGGCCGGCATGAGCCGGACAGGGTTCGGCGAAAGATTCCGCGAGATGTTCGCGCAAAGCCCGAACGAGTTCGTGCAGGAATTCCGGCTGAAATTCGCAGCCCGGCTGCTGGTCACGACCACCCTGCCGATCAAGATCATCGCGGTGACCGTCGGCTATTCCAGCCGCAGCTATTTCTCGCGCGCGTTCAGGGCGGTTTATGCGATGGACCCGACCGCGTACCGGGAAGCACACCGGACCTGATGCATTTTCGCGACAAAGCAAGACCGCGACGCAATCTCGTCGCGGCCGACCTGAAGGGACTGCCGCCCACCACCATCAAGGGCTTTGCCACCGGCATCGATGTCGAGAAACTTGTCGAGGTGCAGCGTATCCTGCGCGACGAAATGCCGAGCGAGACGCTTTACGGCGGCTTGGCGCGTGCGGGGCTGCCGGGCAAGAGCATGGTTGTAGCGGCGGCTGAATAGGCTGCCACCGCGGAACGCATTGCGAGGAGCGCAGCGACGAAGCGATCCAGTTCTTACTTCGCGGCTTCTGGTGCTTCGCGAAGCCTGTCATCCGGCGGCGCTTGCGCCGACCCGTTGGCTCGCGATGACGGCACCCGCTTACCGCGTTCCAAACGTGGTCGCGCCGAACAGGTCTTTTTGCTCGTGCGGCGGAGCGCGCCAGTAAGGCGGCGGCGCGGTGACATGGCCGCCGAGTTGGGCGGCGGCGTGCCAGCCCCAGCGCGGATCGTACAGCATGCCGCGTGCCAACGCGATCATGTCGGCTTTCCCCGATGCGACGATGTCTTCAGCCTGCCTCGCCTCGGTGATCAGCCCGACCGCGATGGTGTTGACGCCCGCCGCGTGCTTCAGCCGTTGCGCGAACGGCACCTGATAGCCGGGCTCGAGCGGGATCTTCTGCAGCGGCGACACGCCGCCGGACGACGCGTCGATCCAGTCGACGCCGCGCTCCTTCAATTCCTGTGCAAGGGCGACGGTCTGCTCCATATCCCAGCCGCCGTCGACCCAGTCGGTCGCCGAGACCTTGATGCCGACGGGCTTGTGCGCCGGAAACACCGCGCGAACCGCGTCGAACACCTCAAGCGGGAAACGCATGCGGTTCTCTAGCGAGCCGCCGTATCGATCGGCGCGCCTGTTCGAGATCGGCGACAGAAACTGGTGCAGCAGATAGCCATGCGCACAATGAACTTCGAGGGCGTCGATGCCGAGCTGCTCGGCGCGTTGCGCCGCCGCCGCGAAGGCGTCGCGCACGCGGTTCAATCCGGCGGCATCGAGCGCCAGCGGCGGTGCCTCGCCCTCCTTGTGCGGCAGCGCCGACGGTCCCTCCGCCTGCCAGCCGCCCTGCGCAACCGGGATCTGCTGGCCACCGCCCCACGGTGTATGGCTCGATGCCTTGCGGCCGGCATGCGCGAGCTGCATCGCCACCGCGGTCCTGGAATGCGTGCGCACCGAGGCCAGGATCGGCTTCAGCGCCGCTTCGGTGACGTCGTTCCACAATCCGAGGCAGCCCGGCGTGATGCGCCCGATCGCCTCCACCGCGGTTGCTTCGATGCAGAACATCGCGGCGCCGGACAGCGCGAGGCTGTTGATATGCGTGAAGTGCCAGTCGTTGGCCTTGCCGTCGTCGGCGGAATATTGGCACATCGGCGCCACCATGATGCGGTTGGCAAGCGTCAGATCGCGCAATGTGATCGGGGAAAACAAGGCGCTCATGACGGGATTTCCGGTGCGGGAAGGGATGCTTGGACAATCTAATAGAGCATAAATCGTTGATTGCGAAGCTCACGCAAACGTAGCATAGCCGTCATTCCGGGGCGACGCGAAGCGGCGAGCCCGGAATCCATAACCACGATCCGCGTTTATGGATTCCGGGCCTGCGCCGAGAAGCGCATCCCGGAATGACGGCTATTGTTTGATCCCCGCGGCCTTGATGACGTCGGCATTGGCCGCGATTTCACGCGCGACGAAGGCGTCCATTTCACCGGGCGTCATCGGCATGGCTTCGACTCCGAGCTTCTTCAGGCTCTCCTGCATCGCGGACTCCGTCAGCACTTTCGTTCCCGCGGCATGCAGCCTGTCGACGATATCGCGCGGCGTCTTCGACGGTACCAGCACGCCGTACCAGATCGCGCTGTCGGCGCCGTGCAAGCCCGTCTCCTCAGGCGTCGGAACCTCGGGCAGGTCAGCGGCGCGTTTGGCTGTCGACACCACCAGCGCGCGCACCTGATTCTCGCGGATCAGCGGCAATGCGGTCGCTAGCGGACAGAAATAGAAATCAATCCGCCCGCCGAGGATATCGGTAATCACCTCCGAGCCGCCGCGGTAGGGTACGTGCGTCGCCTCGATCCCGGCCGCGAGGCGGAATTTCTCGGCGCTGATATGCACCGCGCTGCCGATGCCGACCGAGCCGAAGCTGATCGACGCGTCCTTCATCTTCGCCGTGGCGATGAAGTCCTGCACGGTTCTCCAGGGCCGGGACACCGGAACGATCATCACAGTGGCACTGGAGCCGATCATCAGCACCGACGAAAGGTCCTTGGCGGTGTCGTAAGCGAGATTTGGAAAGATCGTCGGCGCAACCGTCAGCGCCGAGGAATGCGCGAGAATGGTATAACCATCGGGATCCGCCTTGGCGACCGCGGCGGTACCGAGCGTGCCGCCGGCGCCGACGCGGTTTTCGATCACGATCGGCTGGCCCAGTTCAACCGCCAGACGGTCGAACACCAGCCGCGGCACGACGTCCGTGGCGCTGCCGGCGCCGAACGGTATCACCGCTTTGATCAGACGCGATGGCCAGGTTTCGGCATGCGCCGCCGCAGCGACCAACCCGATGGCCAGGACGCATGACCACTTAAAAATCCTGCTCATTTACCGCTCCAGTTCCTTCATCCACGCGACTGGCGCCGTCGTCGCTTTCTCGCCGATGCCATCCGGAGCTTTGCAAGATTCGTTCCGAGGCCGCACCGGGCATTGCGCGGCGGCGCAGGGCGCGGCGGCGAGCGCCTCGAAAATCCTTCACTCCATCAGGGTGAATTGCAGCAACAGCGTGCGCTGGATCATCGAGAAATTATCGTCCGAGACCATGGTCAGCACGGTGTCGCCTTCGGGCGTCACATGGGCATCGATCCCCTCCATGTTGTCAACCTCGTTGCCAAGGTCGGCATCGAAGATCGACGGCCCGTCGAGGATGGCGCCGCGCACGAGCGATTTCAGCGCGATACGCCGGATGCGGATGCCAATCCCGGCGAGCCACGAGAACTTGCGTTCCAGAATCAAGAGATCGCCGTCACGCAGCATCACCGCGTCACTGATATCGAAATTGTTGCTGCGGCGAATCGCGAAATCGCCGGGAAAGGGGCCGCCGATCAGAAACCCGATGATGTTGCCGTCGCTGTCCAGCCCGCGCTCGGAAATCGCGATCAGCGTACCGGCCAGCGGCAGGCCTTTCGGCACCGCCACCAGTGATTCCAGGCCCCTGTTGAACGGAAGCTTGCGCACCGCAGGCGGTAATGCGATCGGCTGGCCAAGTGCGCGCGTACCGCCTTTGGCAAAATCGAATTTCAGAATCTGGTTGACCCGCTCCAGTCCGATATAGATCAGCGAACCATCCAGCGCGATCGATTCGGTATCGAACCAGCCGCGCGCGGTGATCGGCCTGCCATCGACGCCAAGCATCGGCGCAGCCTCGACATCGGCAAGCCCGGTCATCTCGCGACCCTTGTAGACGACGCGACCGGTGAACCACGAACCCTTGTCGCTCATGGAAATGAATCGCTCGCCCTTGGCGTCGAACCGCCATCCCGACAGCCCGCCAAAGCCGCGAAAGGAGGAGGTCAGGATCAGCCCGCTGCGATATTCCAGCGCGCCGAAGCGGACCCGCGCGCGGTCGCGGGTATCGAACGAGGGAATCGGACGGGCATTGACCTCGATCGCAGCGGGAGCCGCGACCGAGAACTCGTCCGGCGACGGTTGCTTTGGCGGCGGCTGGATACCGGCCTGCGCCTGCGCGATGGCAGGAATCGACGGGCCGATTACCGCGGCAACGGAAGCAAGAAAGCAGCGGCGGCTAAGATGCGGAGACATCGGACTCTTCGTCATTGCGAGGAGCGCTTGCGACGAAGCAATCCAGTCCGTGCCTGGGGCTCTGGATTGCTTCGCTTCGCTCGCAATGACGGCATAACGCTACGAGTGCAACCTGCGCCGCCGTGTCGGTGCCGGCGCCGCGCCGTGGGTTTCGCTGAACAGTTCGGCGAGCTTTTCGGTGATGGCGCCGCCTAGCTCTTCGGCGTCGACAATGGTCACCGCGCGGCGGTAATAGCGCGTCACGTCATGGCCGATGCCGATCGCGATCAGTTCGACCGGCGAGCGGGTCTCGATTTCCTCGATGATATGGCGCAGGTGGCGCTCGAGATAATTGCCGGGATTGACCGACAATGTCGAATCGTCGACCGGCGCGCCGTCGGAGATCATCATCAGGATCTTGCGCTGTTCGCTGCGCCCGAGCAGCCGCTTGTGCGCCCAGTCCAGCGCCTCGCCGTCGATGTTTTCCTTCAACAACCCCTCGCGCATCATCAGCCCGAGATTCTTGCGCGCGCGCCGCCACGGCGCATCGGCGGATTTGTAGACGATGTGGCGCAAGTCGTTGAGCCGGCCCGGATTGGGCGGCTTGCCGGCGGCGAGCCACGCTTCCCGCGATTGCCCGCCCTTCCACGCGCGGGTGGTGAAGCCGAGGATCTCGACCTTGACGCCGCAGCGCTCCAGCGTCCGCGCCAGGATATCGGCGCAGGTCGCCGCCACCGTGATCGGGCGGCCGCGCATCGAACCGGAATTGTCCAGAAGCAACGTCACCACGGTATCGCGGAACGTCGCTTCCTTCTCGTGCATGAACGACAGCGGATGATAGGGATCGGTGACGACGCGCGACAGCCGTGCCGGATCGAGGATGCCTTCTTCGAGGTCGAATTCCCAGGCGCGGTTTTGCTGCGCCATCAGGCGGCGTTGCAGCCGGTTGGCGAGCCGCGCCACGATGCCCTGCAGATGCGCGAGCTGCTTGTCGAGATAGCTGCGCAGCCGTTCCAGTTCGTCGTGATCGCAAAGGTCTTCCGCCGCGACCACTTCGTCGAATTTCGGCGCGAAGGCGTGATATTCCGGACCGCGCGGTTCGTTGGCCCCGCGCGAATTCGGCCGCGTCGCCTCGCCGGGCGTCTCGTCGTCGCCGAGGTCGCCATCGTCGAACGTATCGCTGGTGGAGGCCTGCGCGCTTTCCATCGCGCTTTCCGACATTTCGTCGGTGGAAGCCTGGGCCTGATCGGCGCTCATCTCCTGCGCGGCGTCGCTGTCGGGCGCGCCTTCGGCGCCGGACTGGTCGTTCTCGCCGTCGCGGTTCTCGTCCTGGTTCTCGTCGTCATCGGCATCGGCATCGCGGTCGTCGCCGAGCTCAAGCGCGGTCAAAAGGTCGTGCACTGCGTCGCCGAATTTCGCCTGGTCCTCGGCAAGACGATCCAGGCGATTGAGCCGCGCGCCGATCTTGTCCTCCAGCACCGGCCGCCACAGGTCGACCATCTTGCGCGCAGCCACTGGAGGCGCCAGACCGGTGAGGCGTTCGCGCACCAGCATGGCCAGTGCGTCTGACAGCGGCGCATCGGCGCGGTCGGTGATTTCGTCGAACTTGCCGCGGTGGAAATGATCGTCAAGCATGGCGGTGAGGTTTTTCGCGACGCCGGCCATGCGGCGCGATCCCAGTGCTTCGACCCGGGCCTGCTCGACGGCCTCGAACACACCGCGCGCCTGCGGATTACCCGGCATCAGCTTGCGATGCACTTTCGGATCGTGGCAGGCGAGTTTCAGCGCGATGGAATTGGCGTGGCCGCGCACGATGGCGGCATCCCGCCGCGTCATCTTGCGCGCCGGCTCCGGCAGCCGCGCCTTGCCCGGCGCAAGGCCCGGGCGTTCGGAAGCAAAGGTAACTTCCAGTTCCGGCGCCCTGGCGATCGCCCGCAGGCATGACGTCACCGCGCGCTTGAACGGCTCGGTCGGCGCTTCCTTGGAGCCGGTGCGGAATTTGGAATTGGATGGAGTTGTCATCGCCGCCTCACCGCGTGTTGTCCCCGCGAAAGCGGGGACCCATAACTACCGGCGTTAATTGTTGACCCAGATTTCAGCTCCGACCTTTAACTTGAAGCGCCGCGGATATGGGTCCCCGCTTTCGCGGGGACGACACCGTGTTTGTTGCTACGATCAGCTCAGCGCCACGTTCACCGAACTCTCGGCCAATTCCTGATTGAAGCAGCGCTGATAGAACTCCGCCACCAGCGGCCGCTCCAGTTCGTCGCATTTGTTGAGGAAGGTGACGCGGAATGCGAATCCGATGTCGCCGAAGATTTCCGCGTTTTCCGCCCAGGTGATCACCGTACGCGGGCTCATCACCGTCGACAGGTCGCCATTGGCGAAGGCGTTGCGAGTCAGGTCGGCAAGCCGCACCATCTTGTTGACGATGTCGCGTCCCTCGCCGGTGCGATAATGATGCGCCTTGGCAAGCACGATTTCGACTTCCTCGTCATGCGCGAGGTAGTTCAGCGTGGTCACGATCGACCAGCGGTCCATTTGGCCCTGGTTGATTTGCTGGGTGCCGTGATAGAGGCCGGAGGTGTCGCCGAGGCCCACGGTGTTGGCGGTCGAGAACAGCCGGAACGCCGGATGCGGCTTGATCACCTTGTTCTGGTCGAGCAGCGTCAGCCGGCCCGAAACCTCCAGCACGCGCTGGATCACGAACATCACGTCAGGCCGGCCGGCATCGTATTCGTCGAACACCAGCGCGATATTGTGCTGCAGCGCCCAGGGCAAGATGCCGTCGCGGAATTCGGTGACCTGCACGCCATCGCGCACCACGATGGAATCCTTGCCGACCAGATCGATGCGGCTGATATGGCTGTCGAGGTTGACGCGCACGCAGGGCCAGTTCAGCCGCGCCGCGACCTGCTCGATATGGGTCGACTTGCCGGTGCCGTGATAGCCGGTGACCATGACACGGCGGTTCCTGGCAAAACCCGCCAGAATTGCCAGCGTGGTGGCGCGATCGAACCGGTAATCCGAATCGATGTCCGGCACATGCGGATCGACTTCGGAATAGGCTGGCACTTCAAGGTCGCTGTCGATGCCGAACACCTGCCGGACCGACACTTTCATGTCGGGCAAGCCGGCGGGCTCCTGGGTTTTGGTCATGGCGGCGGTCGTCATCAATCCTCCGAGGTATCGGACGCTTCCGAACCAGATTTCGCGGTTTGGCTGCGGATGGGTGCTGTAAGGAACCTAGCAGAGAGAAGCGGCCGGCAGAAGCCCGCGGTATAAATGAAAGTTCCATTGCATTATCATCGAGATAGGCGCTCACGGCAGTTTTTGTAAGGCTGCCCTGCAAATCAGCCGTGCCGGCCATGGTCTTGTCCGAAGGCGCGTGCCAAACCGATCCGTCCTTGCCCGGCATCCGGACACCGGTCAGGCTCGGCCAAAGACGCATTCAAATGGATTGGCAATAAGGAGCACCGTGACTTCATTCATCGATTCCCTGACTTCGTTCGTCTCGGCGCATGCCTGGCTTGGCTATCTGACCATCTTCCTGGCAGCGTTGCTGGAAGCCGTGCCGATCGTCGGCTCGGTGATTCCGGGCTCGACCATCATCCTGGCATTGAGCGCGCTGGTCCCTGGCGGCGAACTCGATCTTGTCGGCGTGTTCGCCGCCGCGATTACGGGCGCCGCGCTGGGCGACGGCACGGCGTTCTGGATCGGGCACCGCTCGCAGCGTGAAATCCTGAGTGCGTGGCCGATGTCGGGCTATCCCAAGGTGATCGCGCAAAGCGAAGCGTTCTTCCATCGCTGGGGAGCGCTCGCGGTATTCTTCGCGCGCTTCGTGCCGCCGATCCGTGCCTTCGTCCCGGTCACCGCGGGCGCGCTGGACATGCCGCCACCGCGCTTCTACGCCATCAACATCGCCGCGATTTTATTGTGGGCCCCGGCACATATCTTGCCCGGCGTGCTGGCGGTCTCGGCACTGGACCGGGCCGGCGGCGTGGCCGGGCTTGAAGGCACGGCGAAACATTACTGGATGCCGCTGGTACTCGGCATCGCCGTGCTGGCTGGGCTTGCGGCATGGTGGATCCGCCGCAAGCGCGGAAAAGACGTTGCCATCGCGCCCGCGCCTGTGCCGGTGCGCAAGGACGGGTGAGGTCGCTGCGTTTTCGCTCCCGAAGCGGCCTTGCCCGTATAACAACTTTTGGTTGTATATCAGACTTGATCGTAATAAGGAAGAGCATGTATAAGAACAACTGATCGATGATATCCCTCAAGCAACTGAGATATTTCGTGGCGGTGGCCCGGACCCGGCATTTCGGCAAGGCCGCGGAACAGTGCGCCGTGACCCAGCCGGCGCTTTCGATGCAGGTTCAGGAACTGGAGAAGACGCTCGGCGTGCAGCTGATCGAGCGCAGCCGCAATGGCATCATGCTGACCGAGGCCGGGCGGGAAGTCGCCGGCCGCGCCAACCGCATCCTCGCCGATACCCGCGACATCGTCGACTTCGCCCGCCGCCGGGGCAGCGTGCTCTCCGGACCGCTGCATCTCGGCGTTATCCCTTCGGTGGCGCCCTACGTCCTGCCTGCGCTGCTGCCGCTGATCCGCGAAAAATTTCGCGACCTCGAATTGCACCTGCGCGAAACCCAAACCCAGCATTTGATGGAGGAACTGCTCGATGGCGGACTTGACCTGCTGCTGCTGGCACTGCCCGTAGAGAACCCGGAAGTCGAGACCGTAAAACTCTTCAATGACCGATTTTTGCTGGCCATGCCGAAATCGCGACAGATTTCCAATCGGATTCGCGCCACGCCCGAATTTCTTCAGCAGGAGCGGCTGCTGCTGCTGGAAGAGGGTCACTGCCTGCGCGACCAGGCGCTGTCCTATTGCAACCTGCGCCGCACCGACAACATCGACACTTTCGGCGCTTCCAATCTCTCGACCATCGTGCAGATGGTTGCCAACGGCCTCGGCATGACGCTGCTGCCGGAATTGAGCATAAAATTGGAGTGCCGTCAGGGCGACATAAGGCTGATGCGCTTCACCGACCCGCAGCCGCGGCGCGTCGTCGGCCTTGCCTGGCGGCGAAGCTCGCCGCGCAAACGACACTTCGTCGAGCTCGGCAAGCTGATCACGCAAGCAACGTCGGTGCAGATGCGGGATTCGGGATTAGTCTAGAAAAGCGTCGTTCATGGCAGCCGCGCGAATCAATGGCGTCAGGCGCCGCGCACCACGGTCTTCAGGTAATTATACGCCTTGATGATCTCGATGAGGCGATCCTCGGTGGAGCGATCGCCGCCATTGGCGTCGGGGTGATGCTGCTTCACCAGCGCCTTGTACTTCGCTTTGACGATTTCGAGCGTCGCGTCGGGACCAAGCCCCATCACTTGCAGCGCTTTGCGTTCGGCGTTGAAGACTTTTCGCGTTTCTGCCTTGGCCTCGGCGCCGGCCCCTGGACCCGGCCGCCAGCGGCCGCGGCCGTTGAGCTCGCTGAACATGCTGAACGGATCTGCGGCACCCTCCAGATCGGCTTCGGCGGTCTTGCCTTTGCCCTTGGTGCCGTTGGCGCCCATCTTCCAGGTCGGACGATGGCCGGTCAGCGCATCTTTCTGGTAGCGCGCCACCGCATCGGCATTCATTCCGGAAAAGAAATTATAGGACTGGTTGTATTCGCGCACGTGGTTGAGGCAAAAATGCCAATATTCCTTGTCGTTGGCGCGGCCCTTCGGTGCACGGTGCGGACCCTTGTTCTTACAGTCCGGCCATTCGCACATCGTGGCGTCTTCGCGCGCGCGCGCCTGCTGCTTTGCGCTCAGCTTGTTGGGCTTGATGCGAATGGAGTCGAAAAACTTTGATGAATCGATCGGCATGGCTGACTATGACAACGCAATGCGAAAAGCTTCAAGTCTTGACATCGTGAAACTCTTTCGTTGATGCGGCATTGACGAACCGCGGCCGCCGACGTATTGCCGCCATCATGACCGTCAAGGACGCTATCACAAACAAGTTGCGCGAAGCTTTCGCCCCGGAAAGCCTCGCGGTAACCGATGAATCACATCTTCATGAGGGCCATTCGGGCCACAGGCCCGGCGGCGAGACGCATTTCAGAGTCTATATTGTATCGAAAGCGTTCGAAGGGAAGAGCCGGATCGAGCGCCACCGCATGATAAACGCGACGCTGGCCGCGGAACTCGCCGGCCCCGTCCATGCGCTGGCGATCAAGGCCGATGTGCCGGGCGAAGGCTAGGCGCTAGACGCCTCTTACTTAACCTCTCCTTCAGGGGAGGTTAAGATTCAAAACGCCGTGCCCGCCTTCGGCTTCCTTTCGGCGGTGCCGGTCTCGGCTTCGCGCGGCAATGGAACGATGCGTAGCGCGGTGATGCGATTGCGTTCGCGGCGCAGCACCCGAAACCGGAAACCGTGAAACGTAAAACTCTGGCCCCGTTCCGGGATCGAACGCGCTTCGTGAATGACCAGCCCGGCGACGGTAGTCGCCTCCTCGTCGGGCAGACGCCAATCCATGGCGCGGTTGAGGTCACGGATCGGCACCGAGCCATCGACCACCACCGAACCGTCGGGCTGGGCACGCACGCCGGCCACCACCACGTCATGCTCGTCGGAAATATCGCCGACGATCTCTTCCAGGATGTCTTCCAGCGTCACCATGCCTTCGACTTCGCCGTATTCGTCGACCACCAGCGCGAAATGAGTTTTGCGGCGGCGGAAGGCTTTGAGCTGCTCCGACAACGGCCGCATCTCCGGCACGAACCACGGCGGCAACGCGATCGTGCTGACGTCGATCTTGGACGTGTCGCCTTCCGAGGCGCGGATCGCGCGCAGCAGATCCTTGGCGTGCAGCACACCGACGATGTTTTCCGGCTTTTCGCGCCACAGCGGAATTCGCGTGTATTCGCTGGCGAGAACCTCGCGCACCAGTTCTTCCGGCGGCAAATCGGCATTGATCATCACCATTTCGGTGCGATGGACCATCACGTCGGAGACCTGCAGTTCGCGCAGATCCAGCAGGCCGCCGAACATGTCGCGATCCTGCTTCTCGACCCGCCCCTCGTGATGCAGGAGGTCGACCGCGCCGCGCAGCCGTTCGCTGGGCGACAGCACCGGCTGGTTAGCGCCGATTTCGATGCCCAGCAGATTCATCAGCATCCGCACGATCGCCTCGATCAGCGTCAGCAGCGGCCCGAGCAGGTAGATCATCAACTTCATCGGCCGTGCCACCAGCAGCGAGACCCGGTCCGGCGCGTTGATGGCGATGGTCTTCGGCAGCACCTCGGCGAAGATGACCACCATCACCGTCATCACGCCGGTGGCGTAGAGCACGCCGACCTCGCCAAACCATGCGGTGAACACCTCGGTCGCCAGCGCCGAGGCACCGATATTGGCGATGTTGTTGCCGAGCAGCAGCGCGCCGATCATGCGTTCGCGCATCGCGAACAGGCTGGTGACGACCGCGGCGTCGCGGTTGCCCTGCTTCGACAGCCGCAGCATCGAGGCGCGCGACGCGCCGGTCAACGCGGTTTCGCTAGACGAGAAGAATGCCGAAATCGCCAGGCAGGCGATGACGATGGAGAATGTAAGCCAGTCCATGGCGTGACCGTTCATTGTTCAGGTTGCAGCGTTCTTCGTCGTGGCCGGGCTTGTCGCTACTGTGTGCACGCTTCTACGCCGTCATTGCCGGGCTTGACCCGGCAATCCATCTTCTTCGAAAAAATCCCATGAAGATTGATGGATACGCGGGTCAAGCCCGCGTATGACGGGATGTGTGAATTTAGTAAGGCCTTCCCGGGCATGACAATCTTACTCAAGATTTGCTTGCGAGCTTGCGCGCGATAAAATCGCGAACCAGCGCGGGCTCGACATCGGGTGTGACCACCGCCTGCCCGACCGCTTTTAGCAGAATGAAGGTGAGCTTGCCGCGCCTGACCTTCTTGTCCTGCGCCATCAGCCCCATCAGCGCGTCGGCGCTGATTTTTTCCTGGGTGAAGCCGGCGACATCCTGCAGCTCGGTCGGCAGGCCCACCGCGGCAAGATGGCGCTTGACGCGCGCCGCGTCGGATTCCGCGATCATGCCGAGTTGGGCCGAGAATTCCGCCGCCAGCACCATGCCGATGGCGACGCCTTCGCCATGAAACAGCCGATCGGAAAATCCGGTAGCGGCTTCCAGCGCGTGACCGAAGGTGTGGCCGAGATTGAGCAAGGCGCGCTCGCCGGTCTCGCGCTCGTCGCGCATCACAATTGCCGCCTTGGCGCGACAGGACGTGGCGATGGCGTGCTCGCGCGCAGCGCCGCCTGCGAAAATATCCGGATGGCTGGCTTCCAGCCACCCAAGGAACGCCTCGTCGCCAAGCACCCCGTATTTCGCCACTTCGGCATAGCCGGCGCGGAACTGGCGCGGCGACAGGGTATCGAGCACCGCAGTGTCGGCGACCACCAGTATCGGCTGGTGGAACGCGCCGATCAGATTTTTCCCGTGCGGCGAATTGATGCCGGTCTTGCCGCCGACCGAGGAATCCACCTGCGCCAGGAGGGACGTCGGCACCTGCACAAAATCGACGCCGCGGCGCAGGATCGCGGCGGCAAAACCGGCGAGATCTCCGACTACGCCGCCGCCGAGTGCGATTACCAGATCGTTGCGCTCGATCTTCGCGACAATCAGCTCCTCGGAAACGTATTCCAGGCCTTCGTAACTCTTGGAGACCTCGCCTTCGTCGATGATGATCCGCGACGTGGCGATGCCGGCGTCGAGCAACGACGCCTCGGTCCTGCGCAGCCAATGCGTTGCGACGTGCTCGTCGGTGACGATGGCGGCGCGAGCGCCGGGCCGCAGCCTGGCGACGCGGGCACCGAGCGAGGCCAGCACGCCACGGCCGACCACGATATCATAGGCGCGATCGCCGAGCGCGACATCGACCACGATGGGATCGGAGCTGTTCAGCGGCGCGGTCATCGTGGTGCGTCCACTGTTTCACCCGTTGTTTGGGCGGCACGGCAAAGATGGGCGTGCAGCGCCGCGATACATTCCTCGACGATCTTTTCGTGCATTACTTCGCGCGAAGCGACAGTGAGGTCGGCAAGCTGGTAAATGGGTTCGCGCTCCTCGATAAGACGCCCGATTGTCGCGGCGGGATCGGCGGTCTGCAGCAGCGGCCGGTCGGCACGGCGCTTTACCCGCTTCATGATGGTGTCGGCGTCGGCCTTGAGCCAGACCGAGACCGCCTTGTGGCGGATGCGGTTGCGGGTTTCCTCGCGCAGAAAGGCGCCCCCGCCGGTGGCGAGCACGGAGGGACCGCTTTCGAGCAGCCGCGCGATCACCCGCGCTTCGCCGTCGCGAAAATGCGGCTCGCCATGGGTCTCGAATATGTCGGGAATCGTCATGCCCGCCGCCAGCTCGATTTCGGTGTCCGCATCCTGGAACGGCAGCCGCAGCCGGGCTGCGAGCCGCCGTCCGATGGTCGACTTGCCGGCGCCCATCATGCCGATCAGCACGATCGAACGCCGTCCCAGCGCCACCGCTATGGCGGCGTCCTGGGATGTGCTGACCGGTAAGGCGGTTTCGGACATCGTCGTACCCATGTGCCGCCGAAGGCGGCGTTCCGCGTCACCTATACTACCGCCGCCGAACCGGTTGCCAGAGACTCTTGCAAGGGACCCGCGAACATGGTGGGTGTCGGGCCCGGCTCCCGCAGTTCCAATGGTTAAGACCACCTGAGGCTCGTTCATGCCCAGCCTGTTCCGTTTCCTGACGGTCGTCGCGGTACTCGGCGGCATCGTCTATGGCGCGATATTCGCGCTGGCGAATTTCGTCACCCCGAAGCCGAGGGAAATGAGCGTCACCATCCCCGCCGACAAGTTTCTCAAGAAATAGCGGGTAGGCTTGGTGTCGAGCTTGTTTCCCGGACGCGGTGCAGCGCGCTTGACGGTGCACCGCGGAGCCGGGACCGCCACAAAGTGACGGCGCTTGGCACGACCCCGGCTCAGCAGCGCACCGCTTCGCGCTGCGCTGCGTCCGGGGAACGCGGTTCCGGACGATGGACAAAACCTGATGAGCACCTCGGACACCCGTCTCACCGCCCTGTTCCTCGACATGCTCGCGGCGGAACAGGGAGCAGGCGTCAACACGCTGGATGCCTATCGCCGTGACCTTGAGGATTTTTCCAACTTCCTCGGTCGCAACAACCGGGGATTTGCAGACGCCGAGACCCAGGCGTTGCGCGATTATCTCGCCGATCTCGACACTCGCGGCTTCAAGTCATCAAGCGTGGCACGGCGGCTGTCGGCGATGCGGCACCTGTTTCGCTTCCTGCTCAACGAGCGCATCCGCGGCGACGATCCGGCGGCGATTCTCTCTGGTCCCAAACGCGGCCGAGGCTTACCGAAAGTGCTGTCGATCTCCGACGTCGATCGGCTGCTGACGCGTGCGAAAGCCCTGATCGATGCGCCGGCAGCCTCCGCCGCGCAGCAGCTTCGTGCGAGGCGGTTGTATTGCCTGCTTGAAGTGCTTTACGCCACCGGCCTGCGGGTCTCGGAACTGGTGGCGTTGCCCTTGTCGGCGGCGCGGCGCGACGCGCGGATGATCGTGGTGCGCGGCAAGGGCAACAAGGAACGGCTGGTCCCGCTCAACGAATCGTCCAAACAGGCGATGGCCGATTACTTGGCCGCAATGGAAGCCGCGAAAGTCGAAAAAGCGAAAAACGCCGCCGCCTCAAAATGGCTGTTTCCGTCATTCGGCGAGAGTGGGCACCTGACACGGCAGCATTTCGCGCGCGACCTCAAGGAACTGGCGGCAGCGACCGGCCTGGCGCCGCGACTGGTTAGCCCGCATGTGCTGCGCCATGCTTTTGCCAGTCATCTGCTGCACAATGGCGCCGATCTGCGCATCGTGCAGACCCTGCTCGGCCACACCGATATCTCGACCACGCAGATCTACACCCATGTGGTTGAGGAGCGCCTGAAGAGCCTGGTGCGCGATCTGCACCCGCTGGGAGAGAAATAGTTCTCGCCGTATCCGCGAAAGCGGGTACCTATACCCACCGATCGATGTTTTACCCGCATGGTGGCCGCAACTGTTGCAACGACAGGCATCGGCGGCTATGGGTCCCCGCCTGCGCGGGAACGACACTGCGCATATATGCGGCCTTGTGCTAAACGATGCAACGAACGCCGCTTTCGCCCGCTTCGAAAACGCTTCTTCACCCAATGTCTCCCTCCTATACTGATCGAATGACCGGCCCCATGCGCAGTTACCTCGATTTTGAAAAACCGGTCGCCGAACTCGATGCCAAGGTCGAGGAACTGCGCGCGCTCGCCACCGGCGGCAGCGACATCGGCGAGGAGATTTCGAGCATTGAGGACAAGGCGGCGCAGGCGCTGAAAGACCTCTATGCCAATTTGACGCCGTGGCAGAAGACGCTGGTAGCGCGACATCCGCAGCGACCGCATTTGAGCGATTTCATCGACGCGCTGATCACCGAATTCACCCCATTGGCCGGCGACCGCAAGTTCGGCGAGGACGAAGCGCTGATGGGCGGCTTCGGCCGCTTTCGCGGCGAGAGCATCTGCGTGATAGGGCAGGAGAAGGGCGCTACCACCGAATCCCGCATCAAGCATAATTTCGGCATGGCGCGGCCGGAAGGGTACCGCAAGGCGGTGCGCCTGATGGAGATGGCCAACCGGTTCGGCATTCCGGTGCTGTCGATCGTCGATTCCGCCGGTGCCTATCCTGGTATCGGCGCCGAGGAGCGCGGCCAGGCCGAAGCGATCGCGCGCTCCACCGACGCCTGCCTGTCGCTCGGGGTGCCCAATGTCGCCATCATCACCGGCGAGGGGATGTCGGGCGGCGCCATCGCCATCACTACCGCCAACAAGGTGCTGATGTTCGAACACGCCATTTATAGCGTGATCTCGCCCGAGGCCGCCTCCTCGATTCTGTGGCGCGATGGTAGCAAGGCCCAGGAAGCCGCCACCAGCATGAAAATCACGGCCCAGGACATGCTGCGCTTCGGCGTCATCGATTCGATCCTGAGAGAACCGGTCGGCGGCGCGCATCGCGACCCCGCCGCCATGATCGCGACCACCGGCGACGCCATCGCACAGGCATTGAACGACCTGCGCAACCTTGCGCCCGACATGATCCGCCAGGCACGGCGGCAGAAGTTTCTGGATATCGGTCGGAAGCTGGGGTAAGCGGTCGTCCCCCACGCAGGCGGGGGACCTATACGCTCGCATAGTATTAAGCTGTGATTTCAACAGCTTGCGCAACACCAGGCCAGCGTCTATGGGCCCCGCCTGCGCAGGGACGACGCAAATTGGAGCTTTTCAGGCCTTATTTGCATCGGAACGTTTGTTTGGCCGCAATTGCGCCCTGACGTCGATATTTAACCTCTGTTCACCATGGCTGCCATGGAACCCGGACCGGGAGCCGGTTCGGCTTGCGAGGCGGGGGTCTTTAAGGATAATATTTTATTCAATGGCTTGGGGCATGGTCGACGACGTTGGGGTACGGATTGCCGTCAGCTTGCGGAGCTTTGCAGTGATCAAACGCACGCTGGTTCGCGCGCTTGTCGCCTCGGTTGCGCTTGCCGCCGGCGTGCTGCTGGCCGGCTGTAACAGCGACGAAATTTCACTCGCCAACAATGCCAAGGCCAACCAGCCCGTTTCGCCAAAACTCGTCGCCGACATGGCGGCAAAGGACATGGACCTGAACTCGCCGATGCTGGTTCGGCTGTTCAAGACGGAAGCCGAGCTCGAGGTCTGGAAACAGACCCGCTCGGGCCAGTTCGCGCTCCTCAAGACCTATCCGATCTGCCGCTGGTCGGGCGATCTCGGCCCCAAGGTCCGCGAGGGCGACCGCCAGGCGCCCGAGGGCTTCTATTCGATCACGCCGGGACAGATGAATCCGCAATCGGCCTATTACCTGTCTTTCAATACGGGGTATCCCAACGCGTTCGACAAGGCCCTTGGACGCAGCGGCTCGCAGTTGATGGTGCATGGCGACTGCTCGTCGCGCGGCTGCTACGCCATGACCGACGAACAGATCGCGGAAATCTATTCGCTGGGCCGTGAATCCTTCTTCGGCGGGCAGCGCGCATTCCAGTTCCAGGCCTATCCGTTCAAGATGACGCCTGCGAACATGGCCAAGCACCGCAATAATCCGAACATGCCGTTCTGGAAAATGATCAAGGAAGGCTACGATCATTTCGAAGTGACGCGTCAGGAGCCGAAGGTCGAGTTCTGCGAGAACAAATACGTCTTCGATCCCGCGCAACCGCCGAACTCATCGAAGCCGCTGGTGTTCAATGCCTCCGCGAAATGCCCGGCCTATGTGATTCCGGACGAGATCGCTGACGCGGTGCGTGAGAAGCAGCAGCAGGAGGCCGCCGAGACCGCCAAGCTGATCGCCAAGGGCGTGCCGGTGGCCCGGCTCAATACCGGCATCGACGGCGGCATGAACAAGATCTTCGCCTCCAAGCTGCCCGGCGGCGAGACCGGCCTGTCGGAAGGCGGCGAGGGCCAGAGCCTTTCGCTGCTGGCCGCCTATTCCCGCGCTCCTGGCACCATCCCGTCCCACGTCAACCCGCCGCGCAATCCGCTTGCTCCCGGCCAGGATGAGCCTGTCGTGGCGGTGGCACCCGCCGCGCCCGCTCCGACGCGCGTGGCATCTGCCGCGCCGAGCACGCAGTCGGACGGCTTCTTCAGCAATCTCGCCCGCAAGGTCGGGTTGACGAACGCCGACACCACGGCGACGACCGCCCCGGCCAAGCCGAAGGTGGTCGAGACCAAGCCGAAAGTTGCCGAAGCCACGCTGCGGCCATCGGCTGCCGTGCCCAAACCCGCCGCGTCCAAACCTGACACCAGGGTTGCCGCGGTGCGGCCGCCGTTCAAACCCACGGTCTCCGATCCGGCTTCGGCGCCGCCTCCTGCCGCGAAGGGCGCCATGGTCGCGGGCTCGCAGCCGATCGTGTCGTCGAATTCGTTCGAGAGCCGCTTCTCGGCGGTGAAGTAAGACTTTCCCGAAATCGTTCAGTAGTCATGGCCGGGCTCGTCCCAGCCGGCTTCATACATCTCGTCGCACGCGGGCTTGACCATCCATCGATCTTCGCAAAACGTGTTCGAAAGCGATGGATTGCCGGGTCGAGCCACGGTATTCGCACATCTCTCTCGTCATTGCCGGGCTTGACCCGGCAGTCCATCTTCCTTCGAAGATTCTTGTGAAAAGCGATGGATGCGCGGGTCAAGGGCCCGCGTATGACGCGATGTGTGAATCTCTTAGGGTCAAGCCCGGCAGTGAAGATGTGTATGCCCGGGACAAGCCCAAGCATGACAAGCGAAGGTATGTTTCGGAGGACGGATCAGGCCAACCCTGCGCGTTCACGCATAGCGGCCGTGGCAGTGCTTGTATTTCTTGCCTGAACCGCAGGGGCAATCCTCGTTGCGGCCGACCTTGCCCCAGGTTGAGGGATTTTTCGGGTCGCGGCTGGCAGCGTTGGCGTTGGGAGCCGGCGCCAGCGACACATTGGCAAACGCCATCTCGTCCTCGCCGGTGTTCGGATCGAACTTGTGCGCTTCCATTGCCGGCAGCACCGGCTGCTGCTCTTCCGGCGGCACGATCTCGACGCGCATCAATTGCGCCGTCACCGCTTCGCGTAAATTGGCGATCATGGTCTCGAACAGACTGAACGCTTCGGACTTGTATTCCTGCAGCGGATCGCGCTGGCCGTAGCCGCGCAGGCCGATGACCTGCCGCAGATGGTCGAGCATCACCAAATGCTCGCGCCACAGATGATCCAGCGTCTGCAGCAGGATGGTCTTCTCGACGTATCGCATCACGTCGGGGCCCCATTGCGCCACCTTGGCCGCCATGTGCTCGTCGACCCGTTGTTCGATGCGCGTCAGCAATTCCTCGTCGGCAATGCCTTCTTCCTTGGCCCATTCATCGACCGGCAACTCGATGCCGAGCACGCGCGTCAGCTCTTCCTTCAGCTCGGCGACATGCCACTGCTCGGCATAGGCATGCTCGGGCACGTGCTTGGTGACGATATCGTCGACAAAGTCGTGACGCATGCCGGCGACGGTTTCGGCGACGCTCTCATCCTTCATCAGATTGACGCGGTGTTCGAAGATTTCCTTGCGCTGGTCGTTCTGGACGTTGTCGAATTTCAGCAGGTTCTTGCGGATATCGAAGTTGCGCGCCTCGACCTTCTGCTGCGCTTTCTCCAGCGCCTTGTTGATCCACGGATGGATGATCGCTTCGCCTTCCTTCAGCCCCAGCCGGGTCAGCATGGTGTCGAGCCGGTCGGAACCGAAGATCCGCATCAGATCGTCTTCCAGCGACAGGAAGAATTTCGAACGGCCGGGATCGCCCTGACGCCCGGAACGGCCGCGCAACTGGTTGTCGATGCGCCGCAATTCATGGCGTTCGGAGCCGATGATGTAGAGCCCGCCGGGACGGGTCACGGTCTTTGCAGGCTTTGATCCCTTGGCGGGCTCGACCTCGATGACGTCTTCCGCCTTCAGCACGATGTCGCGGAAGCGCTCGACGTCCGCCTTGATCTGTTCGATCCTGGCGGCCTTCTCGGCCTCGTCGGTAATGCCCGCGGTTTCATGCTGGATGCGCATTTCCAGCGAGCCGCCAAGTTTGATGTCGGTGCCGCGGCCCGCCATGTTGGTGGCGATGGTGATTGCGCCGGGAACGCCGGCCTCGGCCACGATATAGGCTTCCTGCTCGTGGAAACGCGCGTTCAAAACCGCGAACAGTTTTGCCGGCTTGCCGGCGCGCGCCGCGGCGTACAGCTTTTCCATGGCATTTTCGTTGCCGAAGTCGATCTGCTTGTAGCCGTGCTTCTTCAAGTATTCGCCGAGCAGTTCGGATTTCTCGATCGACGCGGTGCCGACCAGCACCGGCTGCAGCCGCTCGTTGGCGCGCTGGACCTCGGCCATGATCGCCGCGTGCTTTTCATCCTGGGTGCGATAGACCTCGTCGTCTTCGTCGAGACGCGCCACCAGCACGTTGGTCGGGATTTCGACGACCTCGAGCTTATAGATGTCGAACAGCTCGTCCGCTTCAGTGGCAGCGGTTCCGGTCATGCCGGCGAGCTTCTCGTACATCCGGAAATAATTCTGGAAAGTGATCGAGGCCAGCGTCTGGTTTTCCGGCTGCACCGGCTGGTGTTCCTTGGCTTCCAGCGCCTGGTGCAGGCCTTCCGAATAACGCCGGCCCGGCATCATGCGGCCGGTGAATTCGTCGATGATCACAACCTCGCCGTCGCGCACGATGTAGTCCTTGTCGCGCGTAAACAGCGAATGCGCGCGCAGCGCCTGGTTGATGTGATGCACGACGGAGACGTTCTCTACGTCGTAGAGCGAATCGCCCTTGAGCTGGCCGGCCTCGCGCAGCAGCGTCTCGATCTTCTCCATGCCGACTTCGGTCAGCGTCACCGTGCGCTGTTTCTCGTCGACCTCGTAGTCGGTCTTGTCGAGCTTCGGGAAGAAGGTGTCGATGGTGTTGTAGAATTCCGAACGGTCGTCGAGCGGGCCGGAGATGATCAGCGGGGTACGGGCTTCGTCGATCAGGATCGAGTCGACCTCGTCGACGATGGCGTAGAAGTGGCCGCGCTGGACCATGTCTTCGAGACGGTACTTCATGTTGTCGCGCAGATAATCGAAGCCGTATTCGTTGTTGGTGCCATAGGTGATGTCGCAGGCATAGGCGGCCTTGCGCTCGGCGTCGTCGAGGCCATGCACGATCACCCCGGTGGTGAGGCCGAGGAAGGAGTAGATCTCGCCCATCCATCCGGAATCGCGCCGGGCCAGATAGTCGTTGACGGTGACGACATGGACGCCCTTGGCCGCAAGCGCATTGAGATAGACCGCAAGCGTCGCCACCAGCGTCTTGCCTTCGCCGGTCTTCATCTCGGCGATGTCGCCTTCATGCAGCACCATGCCGCCGATCATCTGCACGTCGAAATGGCGCTGGCCGAGAGTGCGCTTGGCCGCCTCGCGCACGGTGGCGAAGGCAGGAACCAGGATGTCGTCGAGCGTTTTGCCCTCCGCAAGCTGCCGGCGGAATTCGGCGGTACGGGCTTTCAGCGCGGCATCGGAAAGTGCGGCGATTTCCGGCTCCAGCGCGTTGATGGCCTCGACGCGGGGCTGATACCCCTTGATGCGCCGGTCGTTGGCGGAGCCGAAAAACTTGCGGGCGAGCGCGCCAAGCATGCCAGATTCCTGTCTTTAGTTCGGCATTTCAGCCATGATGGTGTCCTCGGCTGCCTATCAACTCATCGTGACGCGTGAAAACGGAGGTCCCAAATCCAGGCACGTCCCGGCGCGTTCGCATCATGAGTGGGAGTTCGGCAATCCAAGGTTCAACGACCAAAAGCACAGGCGAAGGCAGGCTATGGCCGTCGGGACCGTCGCGACAGATATGGCCGGTCCGGGAGCTTGTCAACGGCGCGGAGCTCGCAGCGATTTCATCATTTTGACAGAGTTTTCGCGTTGCCAAGGCGGCATGATTGAGCGAGTGTCCCGCCGCCCAAAACAGCCCGGCGTTTAAGCCTGCATCAGCCCCGACTTTGAAGATAAGGATTTTCCATGACCTCTTCGTCATCCCGCATGAAATTCGGCCTGCGCGCCGGCCTCGCCGCTGCCATGACAGGCGGTTTCGCGCTTGCCCTGCTCACCGGCCTTCCAGTTCGCGCGGAGGATGCCAACCCGGTGCTCGCCAAGGTCAATGGCGCCGAAATCCGCGCCAGCGACGTGGCGCTGGCCGAAGAGGAACTGGGACCAAGCCTCGCGCAGATGGATCCTGCGACCAAGAAGGATAACGTGCTGACGTTCCTGATCGACATGAAGATCGTTTCCAAGGAGGCCGAGGACAAGAAGATCGCCGACCGCGACGACTTCAAGACCCGCCTCGCCTTCGCCCGCAACCGCCTGTTGATGGACAACCTGCTTGCGGTCGAGGGCAAGGCCGCGACCACCGACGAGAACATGAAGAAGGTCTATGAGGACGCCGCCAAGCAGATCACCGGCGAACAGGAAGTTCACGCCCGGCACATATTGGTGGAGACCGAGGACCAGGCCAAGAAGATCGAAGCCGACTTGAAGAAGGGCGCCGATTTCGCCGAACTCGCCAAGAAGGAATCCAAGGACCCCGGCGCTTCCGACGGCGGCGACCTCGGTTTCTTCACCAAGGACCAGATGGTGCCGGAATTCTCCGCGGCCGCCTTCGCGCTGGAGCCCGGCAAGATTTCCGATCCGGTCAAGACCCAGTTCGGCTGGCACATCATCAAGGTCGAGGAAAAGCGCGTCCGCAAGGCGCCCGACTTCGAACAGGTCAAGCCGCAGATCGAGACCTATGTGGTGCGCAAGGCGCAGGCCGATTATGTGGCCAAGCTGCGGGCCGCCGCCAAGGTCGAGCGCATGGACAAGACGGACGACACCGCGGCCAAGCCGGACGCCGCAAAGGCCGATCCGGCCAAGCCGGCCGACAGCAAGATGGCGCCGGCGAAGAAGTAAATCGGCGAATTCGTCATGCGCGGGCTTGACCCGCGCATCCTTCTCATTCGATGGATTGCCGGATCAAATCCGGCAATGACGAGAATATCATGTCCCCCGCGATCTCCCCCCTCGCCCCCACCGACGTACCCGAAATACCCGCCATCGCGGGGGTCAGGCTCGCGACCGCCGCCGCTGGCATTCGCTACAAGGGCCGCACCGACGTGCTGCTGGCAGTGATGGACCCCGGCACGGCAGTGGCCGGCGTATTCACCCAATCGAAATGCCCGTCGGCGCCGGTGGAATGGTGCCGCGCCAGGCTTAAACGCGGTCTGGCCCGCGCGCTGGTGGTGAATTCCGGCAACGCCAATGCCTTCACCGGCCGGACCGGGCGCCAGGCCACGGCGCTGACGGCGTCGATTGCTGCCAAGGCCGTTGGCTGTAAAACGAGCGACATCCTGCTCGCCTCCACCGGCGTAATCGGCGAGCCGCTCGATGCGACCAAGTTCGACGGCGTGCTCGGAACGCTGGCGCAGAGCGCTGCGCCCGATGGCTGGCTGGACGCCGCCAAGGCGATGATGACCACCGACACCTTTCCGAAGGTCGCTACCGCGGTCGTGAAGCTGGGCAACACGAACGTCACCATCAACGGCATGGCCAAGGGCGCCGGCATGATCGCGCCGGACATGGCGACGCTGCTGGCCTTCGTATTCACCGACGCGCCGATCGCCGCCGCTGCGCTGCAGTCGCTGCTCAGGCGCGGCGTCGAGGACACATTCAATGCCGTCACTATCGACGGCGATACATCGACCTCGGACACGCTGCTGGCGTTCGCCACGGGTGCCGCGGCGGCGAACGGCGCGCCAAGGATCAGCCGCGCCGGCGATCCGCGCCTCAAGGCTTTTATCAAGGCATTCAACGCCGTGCTCGCCGATCTGGCCGAACAGGTGGCGCGCGATGGGGAAGGCGCGCGCAAGCTGGTCGAGATCATTGTCGAGGGTGCCACCTCCAAGGCCTCGGCGCGAAAGATCGCGATGTCGGTGGCGAATTCGCCGCTGGTGAAAACCGCGATCGCCGGCGAGGACGCCAATTGGGGCCGGGTGGTGATGGCAGTCGGCAAGGCCGGCGAGCCCGCCGACCGCGACAAGCTCTCGATCTCGTTTAACGGCATCCGCGTCGCCAAACGCGGCGCACGCGATCCGTCCTATGACGAGGCAAAGGTTTCGGCGGCGATGAAGAATCCGACGATCCGGATCGGAATCGCGCTCGGCCTGGGAAAAGGCCGCGACCGCGTACTGACCTGCGATCTGACCAAAGAGTACGTCGCCATCAACGGCGACTACCGGTCGTGAAACTCACCCTCGTGGTCGCCTGTGCGCTGGTCGATACCGACAAGCGCGTGCTGATCGCGCAACGGCCCGAAGGCAAGACGCTGGCGGGGCTGTGGGAATTTCCCGGCGGCAAGGTGGAGCCTGGTGAACGCCCGGAAGCAACGCTGATCCGTGAATTGCACGAGGAAATCGGCATTACCGTGAAGGAAGATTGCCTCGCGCCGCTGACGTTTGCCAGCCACGCCTACGCCGACTTTCATCTCTTGATGCCGCTCTACATCTGCCGGCGTTGGGATGGCGATGCGGTTGCGCGCGAGGGCCAGATACTCAAATGGGTGCGCGCCAACAGACTGCGCGACTATCCGATGCCGGCGGCGGACATTCCGCTGATCCCGCATCTGATCGATCTGCTGATGTGAGATTCGTCATTGCGAACGAAGCGAAGCAATCCAGTGGCCGCACTGGACTGGATTGCTTCGTCGCTTCGCTCCTCGCAATGACGAGTTACTGCTTCCCTCGCCCCCTCACCGCCTCTGCGAGACTCGCTTTTGCCGAGCCCGGCTGCAACGGCTGCTGCTGGCTTGCATGCGGCGCCCAGCCGGACAGCCAAATTACGTCGAAAGTAGCGCGGATGCGGCCGTCGGGATCGGCGAATCGCTCGCCATAAATCTGCGCCATCCGCAGCAGCGTGGCGCGGCGGGTCGGCAGGCGCCGGCGCTCGGCTAGTACATTGGTCGCGCCCATCCGCCGCAAATCCTGCATCAACGCAAAGGCGTTGTCGTAACGTACCATGATGCGGTCGACGTCGATGACCGGCAGCGCGAAGCCCGCGCGCTGCAGCAGCGCGCCGACGTCACGCAGATCGGCCGCTGGAGCCACATGCGGCGACACCCCGCCTTCGCATTCGGCTTCCGCCGCCGCGAAGGATTGCCGCAACTCGGTCAGCGTCTCGCCGCCGGTCATCGCCGCAAGCAGCAGCCCGTCCGGCTTCAACGCACGACGGATCTGCGCCAGCACGCCGGGCAAGTCATTGACGAATTGCAAGGCCAGCCCCGAAACCGCGAGATCGATCGATCCCGGCGCGAGCGGCAGCGGCTCGGATTCAAGGTCGGGCAGATCGATGCGCGTCACCTGGCCGACGCGCGTTGTCAAAGCGGCGCGCAGCCGATCGCCGGGCGAGCCGATATCGACCGTCTTCGTAAAATCCCGCAGCACCACGTGTAGCCGCTCTGCCATGTCTTCGGCGACGCGATCGAGCAGGAATGTAGCAACTTCCTGCTTTTCCGCGCGTTTCTGCCGCGCGCGCAACAAGGCACGGTCAAACAGAATGGGCGCAGCGTTCGAGTTTGAAGCCATTCCGGTTTGGTACGCCGTTCCAACCATGTCTGGCAATTATCCCCTGCTCGTGCCCCAGACGCAGTCTGTCTGGCCGCTTGAGCAAGGCCCGACCCGGCGCTACCCTTCGGCATGGATGTTCAGGCAACACCATTCCGCTCTATCGCCGAATATATGCGCAGCGCAGGGTCATATGCCGCGCGGCTCGTGCTCGATATCGCGCTGCCAACGCTGTGCATCGCCTGTCGCGAACCGGTCGCGGGCGATGGCGTCTGCGCCGTGTGCTGGACGAAGCTGTCTTTCATCGCGCCGCCGTTCTGCCCGCGGCTCGGCATCCCCTTCGTTTACGATCCCGGTCCCGGCCTGTTGTCGATGGAGGCGATCGCCGATCCGCCGGCATACCAGCGCGCCCGCGCCGCTGTGCGCTATGACGACGTGGCGCGGAGGCTGGTGCATGCGCTGAAATATCAGGACCGCACCGACCTTGCCCCCGCGATGGGCCGCTGGATGGCGCGGGCCGGCGATGAGGTGCTGGCCGATGCCGACGTGCTGGTTCCGGTGCCGCTGCACTGGCGGCGCAGCTGGAGCCGCCGTTACAACCAGTCCGGTGCGCTGGCGCGATCGATCCGGAAGCAAACCGGCGTGCCGATGGCAGCCGACGCGCTGCGGCGGATCCGGCCGACCCAGCAGCAGATCGGTCTCAATCGATCCGAACGCGCTCGCAATGTGCAAGGCGCATTCAAGGTTTCACGGGACATGGTCCATGAAATTCAAGACCGCCGCGTCGTGCTGATCGACGACGTCCTGACCTCGGGGGCCACCGCCGACGCCTGCGCGCGAGCATTGCTGCGCGCCAGGGCGGCGCAGGTCGACGTGCTGGTATTCGCCCGGGTTGTGGACACCCACAAAGCTCCCATATAATTGGGGTGTTCTGGAAATCGAGCGCGACATGACCGTGATTGAAATCTACACCCGTCCGGGCTGCGGCTATTGCAGCGCCGCGAAATCGCTGCTGACGCGCAAGAATGCCGCATTCACCGAATTCGATGTGGCGACCGACCCCGCCCTTCGGCAGGAAATGTGGGATCGCGCCGGCGCCGGCTCGACTTTTCCGCAGATTTTCATCGGCGAAGTCCATGTCGGCGGCTGCGACGAGCTCTATGCGCTGGACCGCGAAGGCAAGCTCGATGCCATGCTGGCGGGTGAGAAAGCCACTTCATGAGCGCGGACCAGAGTTTCACCGCCGCCATGGTGCAGATGTGCACCTCGCTATCGCCCGAGGCGAGCTTCGGGCAGGCCGAGGGCTTTATCCGCGAAGCGTCGGCGCGGGGCGCGGACTATGTGCAGACCCCGGAGGTCAGCAACCTCATCCAGAAGAACCGTAAAGGTCTGTTCGAACTGCTGGCGCCGCAAGAAGACGACCTTTCGCTGAAGGCCTATCGAAATCTGGCGCGGGAACTGAAAATCCATCTCCATGTCGGCTCGCTGGCCTTACGAGCGACCCCCGAGCGTGCGGTCAATCGTTCGTTTCTGATTGCGCCGGATGGCGATATTCTTGCGAGCTACGACAAGATCCACATGTTCGATATCGAACTTGAAGGCGGCGAGAGCTACCGCGAGTTGGCGAATTATCAGCCTGGCGAAACCGCGGTGATTTCGGATTTGCCATGGGGCCGCATCGGCCTTTCAATTTGCTATGACGTGCGCTTCCCCGCGCTGTACCGTGCGCTTGCCGAAAGCGGCGCGTCGTTCATCGCAGTGCCGTCGGCCTTCACGGTCCGGACCGGCGAGGCGCATTGGCAGACGTTGCTGCGCGCCCGCGCCATCGAGAACGGCTGTTTCGTGTTCGCCGCCGCGCAGACCGGAAAGCACGAGAGCGGACGCGAGACTTATGGTCATTCGCTGATCGTCGATCCATGGGGCGTGGTGCTGGCCGAGGGCGGCGTCGAGCCCGGCATCGTGATGGCCAAGATCGATCCGGCGAAAGTCGAAAGCGCCCGCAAGAGCATTCCGTCGCTGCAGCATGGCCGCCGTTTCTCCGTCGCCGATCCGAAGGCTAATCCCGAGCATCTGCATCTGGTGCGGGGCTCGGCATGATCCGGTACAATTTACGCTGCGACCGCGGCCACGCGTTCGAGAGCTGGTTCCAGAGTTCTTCGGCCTACGAGTCGCAGGAAAAACGCAAGCTGGTGAATTGTCCGGCCTGCGGCTCTGCCAAGGTCGAGCGCGCCATCATGGCCCCGCAGATCGTCAGCAAGAAAAAAGACCGGGCGGAGCCGGTGCCTGCTGCTCCTTCCGCTGAAGTAACCAAGCCCCCATCGACGCCGCTGATGATGGCGCAGGAACGCGAACTGCGCACCAAGCTGAAGGAATTGCGCGATCATATCGTCAAGAACGCCGACAATGTCGGCGAGCGTTTTCCGAACGAAGCCCGCAAGATGCATTACGGCGACATCGAGCATCGTCCGATTTACGGCGAAGCCTCGGCGGAGGAGGCGCGCTCGCTGATGGACGAGGGCGTTGAAGTATCACCGCTTCCGGTGCTCCCCGACGACCGGAACTAGGCTCTGGCATCATTGCGAGCGAAGCGAAGCAATCCAGCGCGGCGATGCAGACTGGATTGCTTCTCGCAATGACGAACTACACCGCCACCAGCAGCGCCACGCCAATTACGATCAGCGCGATGCCGGACAGTTCACGCACCGACAGCGGCTGCTTGAACGAGTAATATGCCACGGCTTGTGCGAACAGCACCTCGACCAGCGCCAGTGTGCGCACATTGGCGGCGGCGGTGAGCGCGAAGGCGAGAAACCAGAACTGCGACGCGAACGCGCCCATGAAGCCTGCGAACATCGACGGCTTCCACAGGCCCAGGATTTTCGCCAATACGTCAGGCGCGCGGGCGAGCAGATAGATCGTCAGCACCAACGTCTGCACGAACAGCCCGAATACCAGTGTATAGGACGCCGCCGTCACAAACGACACGCCGGGCACGACGATGATCGCACCGCGAAAGCCGATCGCCGACAGCGCGAACGCCGCCGCCGCGACCAGGCCGATGATGGTCGGCCTTATTTCGGCAAAACCCTTCTCGCCGCCGGGTCGAAGCGCCGTGATGACGACGCCGATGGTAGCGATCAGGATCGCGACCATCTTCAGCACCGTCAGATGATCGCCGAGAAACACGAAGCCGAAGATGGCGGTCTGGATAGCCTCGGTTTTCAGGTACGCCGTGGTCACAACGAAGGAGCGGTCGTTCATTGCGAGCAGCATCAATCCGGTGGCAACGATCTGGCTCAGCGCGCCGAGCAGCAGCCACGGCCAGAACGCCGCGACCGGCCACGGCATAGCGTCTCCGGTCGCCGCGATCACGACGGCGAAGAACAGCAGCGAAAACGGAAAGCCGAACAGGAACCGGATATTGGTGGCGCCCCAGGTCCCCAGCGGCCCCGTCAACTGCCGCTGCATCGCATTGCGCGCCACCTGGCCCAAGGCCGCGGTGATGGTGAAGGGAATCCAGAGCGAGGAAAGGGTGAGCATATGCGGAAAATTCAAACTTAATGTCGTCCCTGCGAACGCAGGGACCCATAACCGCCAACCTTAGTGAGAGGTACGGCGTCAGACAAGCAAATCGCTGAGATCCCGCCACTCCAGGTTCTCGCGTTCAATCAATTCGATCTTCCAATCGCGTTTCCATCGTTTCAACTGCTTCTCGCGGGCGATTGCTTCTTCGGCGCGCTCGTAGGCCTCGACGTAGACCAAGCGATGAACGCCATATGCTTTGACGAACTCCGAACCCTTGCCGTTTCGGTGTTCGTCCAACCGCTTCGGCAAAGAGTTGGTTACACCAATATACAAGGTTGCGTGGCGGCGGCTCGCAAGAATGTAGACGTAGTACATGCACGAAACACCGAGCTGTTAAACTTCCGTGTTAATCGATGAAGCCGGTGATTATGGGTCCCTGCGTCCGCACTAGGGCATGCACATATCTCTGTCGTCATTGCCGGGCTTGACCCGGCAATCCATCACGCTTCGAAAGACTCTTTCGAAGATGGATGGATGCGCGGGTCAAGCCCGCGCATGACGAGATGTGTGCATGCCTTAGTGCGTCCGCAGGGACGACAAAGGCTATACCCCTTCCGCCACCACTATGTAATTCACGTCCATGTCGGAGGACAGGCTCCAGCGGTCGGCGAACGGGCTGTAGACAACGCCGGCCTGCTCGGTAATGGCGAGCTTGCTGTTTGCCAGATGATGCGCGAGTTCGTCGGGAGTGACGAACTTGTCCCATTGATGGGTGCCGCGCGGCAGCCAGCGCAGGATGTATTCGGCGCCGACGATGGCGAGCGCAAAGCTTTTCCAGTTGCGGTTCAGGGTCGAGATCACCATCAACCCGCCCGGCTTCAGCATTGCCGCGCAACGGCCGAGGAATACGCCGACATCGGTGACATGCTCGACCACTTCCATCGCCAGCACGATATCGAAGCGCTCGCGGACGTCCATCTGCTCCACCGTGGTGCAGCGGTAGTCGATCGACAGATGCGCCTTGTCGGCATGAAGCTTTGCCGCGGCGATGTTGGTGGCCGAGGGATCGACGCCGATCACCTGGGCGCCAAGCCGGGTGAACGGCTCGCACAAAAGCCCGGCGCCGCAGCCGATATCGAGGATGCGCAAGCCCGCGAGACAATTCAGGCTTTTGACATTGCGCTCGAACTTGCGGCAGGCGGCATCGCGGATATAGGTCAGGCGCAGCGGATTGATCTTGTGCAGCGGCGCCATCTTGCCATGCGGATCCCACCATTCGTCCGACAGTCTTGAAAACTTCGCGACTTCGGCGGGATCGACCGTGGAGCTTGGCATATCTTGAGTATTCGCGGGAGAATCAGCTTGCATGGCCATGGATTGCGCGTCGCTCCTATCGCGCGGTGATGTGGTTACGGAAATCGAGTGGCGAAGCGATGGTTTTTATAACCTCTGCGCCTTCACCGACCCCTCGAACCGTCACGTCGCCGTAATTCAGGATGCGCCCGAGGATGCTCTGATCGACGTCGACACTTTCGACCTTGTCCAGACCCATCTCGAAGGTGCGGCGCTTGATGAATCCGGTCTTGTGCACGACCCGCAGGTTGGTCACGTCGGTCTCGGTGGTCCAGCGATGGAACCAGGCGGTTACGGTCCAGTACAGTGCCGCCAGCGCCGTGAGCGCCGCCAGCGACAGCCACAGCAACACCAGGCTTTCGGTCACGGTGCCTCGCGAAAGGATGAGGAACGCCAGCGCCACGATCCAGGTCACGATCGCCGGCAAAAAGAATATCCAGTGCGCGTTGGTCGAATACAGCACTTTCTCGCCCGGCTGCAGGATATCGTCGATATAACGCCCCATTTCGCCGCCTCAATGCCTTTTGCCAGCCGTTCCACACCGGTACCGCGAATTGAGGGAACCCGGTTGCTTGCCCCCAACCGTGCCGCTATGTATACGCGCCTTTTCGCCCGCGCGTCGCGTCCTTTATGCGCGGTACAGTACCGTCCTCCTCAGGGAATGCACCACGCGTCATGAGCCGCCTTGTGATGAAATTTGGCGGCACGTCCGTCGCCACGATCGACCGCATCCGCAACGTCGCGCGCCACGTCAAGCGCGAGGTCGACGCCGGCCACGACGTCGCCGTGGTGGTCTCGGCGATGGCCGGCAAGACCAACGAACTGGTCGAGTGGTGCCGCGAAGCCTCACCGATGCATGACGCGCGTGAATACGACGCCGTGGTGGCGTCGGGCGAGCAGGTCACTGCCGGACTGCTGGCGATTACGCTGCAAAGTTTGAGCATTCAGGCGCGTTCCTGGCAAGGCTGGCAGATTCCGGTTAGGACCAGCGACGCCCATGCCTCGGCGCGGATCCTCGAGATCGACGGCGCCGAACTAATCCGTCGCTTCAAGGAGCGTAAGGAGGTTGCCGTGATCGCCGGCTTCCAGGGCATCCACCCGCAGACCGACCGCATCACCACGCTGGGACGCGGTGGCTCCGACACCTCGGCGGTCGCGGTCGCGGCCGCGATCCATGCCGACCGCTGCGATATCTACACCGACGTCGACGGCGTCTACACCACCGACCCGCGCGTGGTCCCGAAGGCGCGCCGGCTCGACAGGATCGCTTTCGAGGACATGCTGGAACTGGCATCGCAAGGCGCCAAGGTGCTGCAGGTCCGTTCGGTGGAACTCGGCATGGTGCACAACATGCCAATATTCGTACGCTCGAGTTTCGACAAGCCCGAGGATATCGATCCCTTGGGCGTCCCGCCGGGCACGCTGATCTGCAGCGAGGAGGAAATTATGGAAAGCCACGTCGTCACCGGGATCGCCTTCTCCAAGGACGAAGCTCAGATTTCCGTCCGCCAGATCGAGGATAAACCTGGCGTCGCCGCGGCGATCTTCGGTCCGCTTGCCGACGCCAACATCAACGTCGACATGATCGTGCAGAACGTTTCGGAGGATGGCGCCACCACCGACCTCACTTTCACGGTTCCGGCATCGGACTACGCCCGCGCCCGCGACACCATTACCGGCGCCAAGGACAGAATAGGCTATGCGCGGCTCGATAGCGCCACCGACGTCGCCAAGGTCTCGGTGATCGGCAGCGGCATGCGCAGCCACGCCGGCGTCGCCGCCAAGGCGTTCAAGGCGCTGTCGGAGCGCAACATCAACATCCGCGCCATCACCACCTCCGAGATCAAATTCTCGGTGCTGATCGATGCCGCCTATACTGAACTCGCAGTGCGCACGCTGCATACACTTTACGGGCTGGACCAGGTGTAGAGGGTCGTCATCGCCCGGCTTGACCGGGCGACCCAGTACTCGGCGGCACCTGAGATCAAAAACTCAACGCTCTGGAATACTGGGTACCCCGCTTTCGCGGGGTATGACGGCTGGAGATGTCCCCCTGGCAGGCGTTTTGCTTGGCAAAACAACCATTGATTGGCTATACGGCCTGATGAACAGGCCGTCGCAAACTGTACCACAGTTTTGCACGCGCTGATTCGGCCGATTCCCGCGCCGGCGACGCTGCGGAAATGATAAAATCGTTGTTTTTCTTGATATTAATACTGGCGCCGCCGAGGTAAGGGCACGCCGGTTCGGTGCAGGAGGATGTCGGCACATGCGGAGCGCGTCGGGAGGTCCCCGCGTCTTGTTGAGACGGCTCCGCGAAACCATGGCGGAGCCGGTCAGCGCTCAGGAACGCCTCGACAAGATCGTGGTGCTGATCGCCGCCAACATGGTGGCGGAGGTCTGCTCGACCTACGTGCTGCGCGTCGATAATACGCTGGAACTCTATGCCACCGAAGGCCTCAACCGCGCCGCAGTCCACCAGACCGTGCTGAGCGCGCATGAAGGCCTTGTCGGCCTCGTCTCGAGCGAGGCGACGCCGCTCAATCTCAACGATGCGCAGAGCCATCCGGCATTCTCGTTCCGTCCGGAAACCGGGGAAGAAATCTATCATTCGTTCCTGGGCGTTCCGATCCTGCGCGCCGGCAACACGCTCGGCGTGCTGGTGGTGCAGAACCGCGCCAAACGAACCTATGTCGAGGAAGAGGTCGAGGCGCTGCAGACTACCGCGATGGTGCTGGCGGAGATGATCGCATCGGGCGAACTCTCGGCTCTGGCCCAGCCCGGCGCCGAGCCCGCCGCGCGGCATTCGCTGCACAAGACCGGCGCGATTCTGTCCGACGGCATCGCGCTCGGCCATGTCGTGCTGCACGAGCCGCGCGTCGTCATCACCAATTACATCGCCGAGGATCTGCCGAAGGAGATCAAGCGGCTGGATGCGGCGCTGGCGAAACTGCGCGCCGACCTCGACCGCATGCTGGAGCGCGGCGATGTCGCCGACGGCGGCGAGCACCGCGACGTGCTGGAAGCCTACCGGATGTTCGCCAACGACCATGGCTGGTCGCACAGGCTGCACGAGGCGGTTGCGACCGGCCTTACTGCCGAAGCCGCGGTCGAGCGCGTGCAGTCCGACACCCGCGCGCGCATGCTGCGTTCAACCGACCCCTATCTGCGCGACCGGCTGCACGATCTCGAAGACCTCGGTCATCGCCTGATGCGGCAACTGGTCGGCCAGGATCACGCGCCGTCGCGCGAACTGCTGCCCGACAACGCCATCCTGATCGCGCGCGCGATGGGCCCCGCGGCTCTGCTCGATTACGACCGCAAGCGGCTGCGCGGACTGGTGCTGGAGGAAGGCACCGCCAATTCCCACGTGTCCATCGTGGCGCGGGCGCTGGGCATTCCGGCGGTGGGGGAAATCCCGAACGCGCCCGGCATCGCCGATCCCGGCGACGCCATCATCGTCGACGGCACCTCGGGCTCGATCTACATCCGTCCCTCGGCGGAGATCGAATCGGCCTATGCCGAGCGGGTGCGGTTTCGTGCCAGGCGGCAGGCGCAATATTCGGCGCTACGCGACAAGCCTTGCATTACCAAGGACGGCCAGCATGTCGAGCTGATGATCAACGCCGGGCTGATCATCGACCTGCCGCATATCGACGACACCGGCAGTGCCGGCATCGGCCTGTTCCGCACCGAACTGCAATTCATGGTGGGCACCAGCCTGCCGCGTTCGACCGATCAACTTCAGTTGTACCGCGCAGTGCTCGACGCTGCCGGCCCCAAGCCGGTGACCTTCCGCACGCTCGACATCGGTGGCGACAAGGCGCTGCCGTACATGGAGACCGTGGTGGAGGAAAATCCGGCGCTGGGCTGGCGCGCGATCCGGCTCGGTCTCGACCGGCCGGGGCTGTTGCGCGGCCAGATCCGCGCGCTGCTGCGCGCCGGCGGCGGCCGCGCGTTGCGCATCATGTTTCCGATGATCTCGGAAGTCGCCGAGTTCGATTCGGCCAAAGCCATCATCGAACGCGAACTGACCTATCTGCGCCAGCACGGCCATGCGCTGCCCGAGCGCATCGATGTCGGCACCATGGTCGAAGTGCCGGCACTGCTCTACCAGCTCGACGAATTGCTGAAGAAGGTCGATTTCGTCTCGGTGGGATCGAACGATCTTTTTCAGTTCCTGTTCGCGGTGGACCGCGGCAACGTCAAGGTCTCCGAACGCTTCGACACCATGTCGGCGCCGATCCTGCGCGCATTGCGCGAGATCGTGCAAAAGGCGAATGCCGCGAAAAAATCAGCCTCGCTGTGCGGCGAAATGGCGTCGCAGCCGCTGGGCGCGCTGGCCCTGATCGCGCTGGGCTATCGCTCGTTGTCGCTGTCGGCCACCGCGCATGGACCGGTCAAGGCGATGGTGCTCGACCTCGACGCCGGCAAGGCCGCCGCCATCATGGCGCCGCTGCTCGACTCGCCGTCCGGCAGCGTATCGATTCGCGAACAATTGACGAAATTTGCCGAGGCCGAGGGACTTTCGTTGTAGCGACGCTCGATCCGCACGACGCATGCCCGCATTCCGCAAATCGAGACGACCCCATGCTGCCTGAAGCCAAACTCGACATTCTGCTGGCGCACCACGCCTCGCTTGAGTCTCAATTGCTCGGCCAGGTGAACGCCGAGAACTACGTGCGGATGACGCGCGAACTCGCCGAACTCAATCCGCTGATCGACGCGGTGAAGGCCTATCGCGCTGCCAATGCGGAAATCGTTGGCATCGATGCGATGATCGCCGATCCCTCAACGGATATCGACATGCGTGGCATGGCGGAAGCCGAACGGGCGATGCTCGAGGCGCGCAGCGTCGAACTCGCGCAACAGATTCGCGTGGCGCTGCTGCCCAAGGATGCCATGGACGAGCGCAACGTGGTGCTGGAAATCCGCGCCGGCACCGGCGGCGACGAAGCCTCGCTGTTCGCGGGCGACCTGTTCCGGATGTATGAGCGGTTCGCGGCCCTGCAGGGCTGGAAGGTCGAGGTGATTTCGGCCAGCGAGGGCACCATGGGCGGTTTCAAGGAAATCATCGCCGAAGTGCGGGGCCGCGGCGCTTTCGCAAAACTGAAATTCGAATCCGGTGCGCACCGGGTACAGCGGGTGCCAGATACCGAGACACAGGGCCGCATCCATACCTCGGCGGCGACAGTGGCAGTATTGCCCGAGGTCGAGGACGTCGATGTCGATATCAAGAACGACGATCTGCGCATCGAAACCATGCGCGCGGGAGGCGCCGGCGGACAGCACGTCAACAAGACGGAATCCGCGATCCGCATTACCCATATTCCGACCGGCATTGTCGTCATGATGCAGGACAGCCGCTCGCAGCACAAGAACCGCGCCAGCGCGATGAACATCCTGCGCTCGCGGATCTACGACGCAGAGCGTCGGCGCATCGATGCCGCGCGCTCCGCCGACCGCCGCGAAAAGGTCGGCTCAGGCGATCGCTCCGAACGCATCCGCACCTATAATTTTCCGCAAGGCCGCGTCACCGATCATCGCGTTAACCTGACGCTCTACAAATTGCCGCAGGTGATCGCCGGCGAGGCGCTCGGCGAATTGATCGACGTGCTGACCACCGAGCATCAGGCGGCGCAACTCGCGGCGCAGGGTGCCGCGGCGTGAACGCCGCCATTACGTCCTCCCGGCGAATGCCGGTAGATCGGTGGTTATGGGTCCCCGCTTTCGCGGGGACGACGCTAAAACTGTGCCGCCGCGCCGATGAGAAATACGCGTGACGATCTCGTTCGCCGGACAGACCGTCGAGACCGCACGGCGCGCGGTGACCGCGCGGTTCAAGCGGGCGAGCGTCGATTCAGCCGAACTGGACGCGCGGATCCTGATCGGCACGGTGCTCGGTCTCGATCTCACCGGGTTGATCGCATCGGCGGCGCGAACTCTGACCGGCGACGAGGCCGCACGCCTGGAGGATTACGTGCTGCGGCGCATGGCGGGTGAGCCGGTGGCGCGAATTCTCGGCAGCAAGGAATTCTGGGGGCTGCCGCTGCGGCTATCTCCGGCGACGCTGGTGCCGCGGCCCGATACCGAAACCGTGGTCGAGGCCGCGCTGGAAATCTTGCGGGCTGGATCGAAAGGCCATCCGCGCATCGCCGACCTCGGCACCGGTTCCGGCGCGATCCTTTTGGCGCTGTTGTCCGAACTGCCGCACGCATTCGGTGCCGGCACCGACATCAGCGAGGCGGCGCTGCGGACCGCGCGCGAAAACGCCGAGCGGCTGGGTTTCGCACAACGCGCGGCCTTCGTCGCCTGCGACTACGCCGCGGCGCTGGCCGGACCGTTCGACCTGGTCGTGACGAATCCGCCCTACATTCGCTCTGCCGAGATCGCCGCGCTCGATGCCGAGGTCCGCGATCACGACCCGCATCGCGCGCTCGATGGCGGCGCGGACGGCCTCGATGCCTACCGGCTGATCGCCTCCGAGGCGGCACGGCTGCTGGCGCCGGGCGGCGTCCTTGTTGTCGAGGTCGGACGCGGCCGGAGCGGCGAGGTCGGGGCGTTGCTCGCCGCGGCGGGCCTCACCCCCGTCGGGCCGCCGAAAGCCGACCTGGCGGGCGTCCATCGGGTCGTCACGGGCCGCCTTTTGCCCCGATAAAGTCCTATTGGAACGTGAAAAAACCGCTTGGAATATTCCACGGGAGCGACTGACGTTCCGCCCACAACGTCGGTCCAGGGTTGCTGGCCCCGTAGATGCTACGGGTGGATGCCAGAGTTCTCTTAAGAACAAGAGAGCCCGCCCCGAGTGAAAGGTTCCAAAAGCCAGGTCCCACTTGAGCGCGATGGCTGAGAGAGCTGCGCTGCTCGTGACCGCAAAGCGAACGAAAGCCTGATATTGCGCTTGAAGATTCACGCAGAAAACCTGGGCTTGTTTTGGCAGGCTGAATGATTTGGTCCGGCTGGCGGTACGCCGGCGGTTGGGGAACGCGTCTTGTTGAACGCGACGTACGGCAAAATCGATGCTGACTTGAACCGAATACCGCCGGTCCGGTGCGCGCGTGCGGGCCGCATCGGGCGATGATGACAACCCAGGACTCCTAATTTCAAGGCTGGTAACAAAGGCAAGACATGAGAAACGGTCAGAACAACAACAAGCGGATGCGTAACCGGAACAATAATAACAACAACAATAACAATAATAACAACCGGCGCGGCCAGAACCCGATGACCCGGGTTTTCGAATCCAACGGTCCCGACATCAAGATTCGCGGCACGGCCTCCCATGTAGCCGAAAAGTACGTCCAGTTGGCGCGCGATGCGCGAAGCTCCGGCGACCCGGTAGCGGCCGAGAATTACTACCAGCACGCCGAGCATTATTTCCGCCTGATCGCGGCGGCGCAGGAACAGTTCCGACAGAATCAGCCGCAGCCCCGCACCGAGAACGAAATGCCGTCCGAAGACGGCGACGATGAAAGCGAGAGCTTCTCCAATTTTGGCCAGGAGCCGGGCTTCGTTCCGGCGCAGCCGCAACCGTTCGTACCCCGCGATCATCATCGCGAGGGCCAGCCCTACCAGCCGCGCGAATACAACCGAGACAATCGTCCACAACCGCAGTATCAGCCGCAACCCCAGCCACAGCCGATCCCGGTTGCGGACAGCGGCAGCGTCGATCGCTTGCCGTCGTTCATCACCGGGCCGCAGCCGCAGATCAACGGCGGGTTCGAATCCAGCGGCCACCCGAGCGGCGAACGCTTCCAGCCGCGGCGGCGCCGCCGCCCGCACGGGCCGCGCCCCGAGGGCGTGGCGGCGCCGGCGACGCCGGCGACGCCGGGTGACGACTTCAATCCGGGGAATGAGTAACTCTCTCGTCATGCGCGGGCTTGACCCGCGCATCCATCGATCGTCGCAAGAGTCTTTCGAGCGGGATGGATTGCCGGGTCAAGCCCTACGGTATTCACACATCTTCATCGTCATTGCCGGGCTTGACCCGGCAATCCATCCTCTTCCAAAAAAAGCCCTTTGAAGATGGATGGATACGCGGGTCAAGCCCGCGTATGACGCGATGTGTGAATGCCGTAGGGTCAAGCCCGGCAATGACGGCGCTTACATCTAACGCTCCCGTTGCAAAGACGACGGCACCAGCACCGGCTCCAGCGCGGGGATGAGCCGCGTGCGTTCGCGATGCGCGGGGATGGCGCGATAGACCTGTTTGGTCGCCTCCACAATATGCACGCCCGCGAACGGCAATGACAGCGCAGCTCCGACCCGTTCCCATGCCATCGCGGAGCGCAGGAACCAGCTGCCGCCGACTGGCGGCATGAACAGCGCCTCGCCCCAGGCCGTCGGCGTAAACCAGGTTTGCCGCAGCAATTGCGTGATCTGCGAGCGCGAATACGGACGGCCGTGCCCGAACGGCGTATTGTCGGTGCGCGTCCACACCCCGCGCCGGTTGGGGATAACGGCCATCACGCGGCCCGAGGGCGCCAGCACACGCCATACTTCGCGCAGCAGGCTTTCCGGATCGTCGGACATTTCCAGCGCGTGAACCAGCAGGATGCGGTCCACCGCGGCGTCCGGCAGCGGCAGCGAGAACTCATCGACCAACGTCGCCAGCGTCGGCCGCGCGGTCGGCCATTTCAGTACGCCCTGCGCCGCCGGCATGAACGCGATGCAGCGTTCGCAGTTTTCACGGAACAGGCCGAGATAGGGCGTCGGGTAGCCGATCCCGAGCACGCGCTGGCCCTGTGCGTCGGGCCAGCGCGCCTGGATGCCGCGATTGATCAGCCGCCGCGCCACGATGCCGAGGCGCCGCGAATAAAAATCCCTGAGATCGATAACGTCGATGGTCATGGACGTATTTCTATCATGTCGGGCGCGGCAAGGGGCCTCGATTATCGCATTGCCGATTGAACGTTAACGCCATATGTCATGCCGTGGCCTTGCCGGCTCATTGGGATCATGGAGACATCATGGCTGCTGACATCCGCCTGTTCCGCTGCCTCACCGACAATTTTGGCTACCTCGTTCACGACCCGGATACCAAGGCAACGGCCTCGATCGATGCGCCGGAAGCCGGCCCCATCATCCAAGCACTGGAGCACGAGGGATGGACACTGACCGATATTCTGGTCACCCATCATCATGGCGACCATGTTGGCGGCATCGCCGAACTGAAGCAGAGGACCGGTTGCCGTGTGGTGGCGCCACACGACAAGACCGCGAAAATTCCGATGGTCGACCTGCGTGTCAAGCAGGGCGACATCGTCAAGGTCGGCACGCTGCTGGCACGCGTGCTGGAAACGCCGGGCCATACGCTCGATCACATCTCCTACGTTTTCGACGACGACAAGGCGCTGTTCGCCGCCGACACGCTGTTCTCGATCGGCTGCGGCCGGGTGTTCGAGGGCAGCTATCCGATGATGTGGGACTCGCTGCTCAAGCTGCGCGCATTGCCCGATGATTTCAGGCTCTATTGCGGCCACGAATACACCGCGGCCAACGTCAAGTTCGCACTGGGCATAGAGCCGGACAATGAAGCGCTCAAGGCGCGCGCAGACCAGGTGGCGCGGCTGCGCGCCGACAACAAGCCGACCATTCCGACGCTGCTCGCCGAGGAGAAGAGAGCCAACGTGTTCCTGCGCGCGGACGAGCCTGCGGTTGCCGCGGCGCTGCGGCTGAAGGGCGCGAGCGCATCGGAAGTGTTCGCCGAATTGCGCGAACGCAAAAACAAATCCTGATGGATCGGACGCCGAGAGCCGCCGACATCATCGCACGGCTCGACTTGAAGCCGCACCCCGAGGGCGGGCATTTTCGTGAAACCTTTCGCGATTCCCGCGTTGATGCCGATGGACGCCCGGTTTCGACCGCGATCTATTTTCTGCTGGGGCGCGGCCAACGCTCGCATTGGCACCGCATCGACGCGGTCGAAGTCTGGCATTTCTATGCAGGAAGCCCGCTGATACTCGAGATCGCCGATAGCGAGGGCCGACGTATCGTCAACCTCGGCCCCGACCTCGCCGCCGGCGAATTTTCTCAGGCCGTGGTACCGGCGCGGGCATGGCAGGCCGCCGAAAGCACCGGCGACTGGACCTTGGTCGGATGCACGGTCGCGCCGGGATTTGATTTCGCGAAGTTCGAACTGGCGCCGAAGGGGTGGGCGCCTTCGACCTAATTTCCTTTCCTGATCATATCCTTGGCAGCGACCAAGCCGCCGCCGGCGATCAGCACGGCGGCTACTGCAATTCCGGCACTCGGCCTGGCAAAGCCGGCGAGAATCAGAAACGCCGTCGAGAGCAGCGGCGTTGCGTAGGACGCGGCGCCGAGCACGCGGATATCGCCGCGCTTGGTACCGAAGTCCCAGAGATAATAGGCAACTCCCACGGGTCCGAATCCCAGCGCTCCCAATGCGAACCACTGGAACGTCGATACCGGCCAAGCCGTTTCTTCAAGAAACACGTGACAAAACGCTGAAAGCACGGAAGTGGCAATGTAAAAACCAACAACCATGTCGGTTGGAACCGATGTCATCCGACTCATGATGACTGAATAAATCGCCCAGACGAAGGCCGCTATGAATGCCGCAATGTAACCCAAGATATAATCGCCGGTAATAACTATACCTATCCCGTTGAAAAGAACTAAAGTACCAGCAAAGCCCAGAAGCGCACCGATAATATGATGCCATCTCAGACGCGCCCCTGGAAGAAAAGCCGAGAAGACCACGATGAGCAGTGGCCAAAGATAATTTATGAGTTGGGCATCAACCGGCGGGGCGAGTCGAAGCGCTGAGAAATAAAGCGCGTGATACCCAAAAAAGCCCGCTACACCGATGCCCCAAACTGACCATCGCTGCTCCAGCCACCTCACCGAATTACCCTGGCAAACCAGAACGAGGGTACCCGTCACGCCCCCGATTCCGAAGACAATGGCAGTCATTTGAAAAGGAGGAACCGAGCCAACCGCCGCTGCTAAAACGGCCAGCGTCGACCATAGCAGTATCGCGATTAAGCCGAACGTGGTTGGCGACAGCGTGTATCCCATCATCATTGTTACGATAAAAGTTTCTATCTGGCGCTTAGCGGGATGCCTCCTTCATCATTCCCGCCAACAACGACTAAACAAATTTAGGCACTCATTCTCCGGCATAAAAACGCTTACTGTCGATTGGCACGCTGACTTCCCAAAGTTGGCGGTAGAATTCCTCAAAATAGCGAACCAGTCCCTCGTCTTTACTGGCAAACACCTGTCCGTCATCGGCGTTGCCACGGTAATTCCACCCAAATAACACTTCGCCTCTATTTCCCGGATAAGTAAGAATTATGAGGTTCACGATAGGCATATCGGTGATGTTCTTGTGACGCATTTTAATTCTGAAGGACCCGGGGCTATTGATGCGTGCAATTAGTTCGGGAACCTGGGACCATAGCGTTCTCAAAACGGCTTCGTTATTGTCGGAATAAATGACCTGCACAGTCCCATTGCGGGCGACACGAGCTAGCCCGTTGAGAAACAGACTGGCGGCCTCGCCGATCTCCGGAAGCACCCGGTCCTCCTCCTGGCGCAAATAGGTATCCTTTACCGCAATGGCGGTTTCCATCATTTTTACCGCATATCGCAATCCCTGTTCATGACCTCCGATGGCAGTGCAGGGAATCGACTTTGCCAGTTGACTGCTGATCTCTTTGGTTAGGGCAGTCACTTGTTGCTTCAAAATCTCCTGATTTCCCACCGATTTCTTGGCTTGGTATTTCTCGGTCACGATATACACCACGATCGCACCGAGTATCGCGGCTTCGTGCCCCTTCATTTGTTCGAAATAGAACGCTGCAACCACTCCCACTAACCCTAGAATAGAGAGGACAAAAAAAGCTGTCTCGACCGAAGTGGATTGACCTTCTGTGATATTTGTTTCTGCTTCGCCCGCCACAATGAATTTCCTCTCGATGATGATCGGCAATATAAAAAGATTTTCTATCATAGATCGCACGATGAAGGCGTTTAAATCAATACCGACTTGTCGCGACGCGCGCCGCGCCCTGTTAGTACGGCGGCGGGGGGTTATTAAGTCCGTCATTTCGTCGCGACGGACCCCGCGCATCATGCGCGGGCTTGCCCGCGCATCCGTCCACTTTCAAAAAAAGAATCTTACGAAGAGGATGGATTGCCGGGTCAAGCCCGGCAATGACGAAGTGAGCGAAAGCTACACCATATATTGTCCGCCGTTGATCGACAGCGTCGAGCCGGTGATGGCGCCGGCCTCGTCGGCGGCGAGGAACACCACGGCACGGGCGATCTCCTCGGGCTCGCCGAGGCGGTTGACCGGGATCAGGGGCAGGATGCTTTTCTCCAGCACTTCCTTCGGCACCGCCTGCACCATCTCGGTATTGATGTAACCGGGACAGATCGCGTTCACGGTAATGCCGCCCTTGGCATTCTCCAATGCCAGCGCCTTGGTGAAACCGATGTCGCCAGCCTTGGCCGCCGAGTAATTGACCTGGCCGAACTGGCCCTTCTGGCCGTTGATCGAGGAAATGTTGATGACCCGGCCGAATTTTCGCGCGCGCATGCCCTCGATCACCTGCCGGGTCATGTTGAACAGCGAGCCGAGATTGGTGTTGATCACCGCGTTCCACTGCTCGAGCGTCATCTTGTGGAACGCGCCGTCCTTGGTGATGCCGGCGTTGTTGATCAGCACGTCGACCGGGCCGAGGTCGGCTTCGACCTTCTTGACGCCTTCGGCGCAGGCGTCGAACGAACTGACGTCCCATTTATAAACCGGAATGCCGGTGTCCGACTTGAACTTTTCCGCCGCCGCGTCATTGCCGGCATAACTTGCCGCGACCTTGTAGCCGGCACCCTTCAGCGCCTTGCTGATCGCCGCGCCAATTCCCCGCGTTCCCCCCGTCACCAATGCAACACGTGCCATGTCGTATTCCTCCTTGGATTTATTTTTTTATGCGCTCATATTCTGTCACGCGTCATGCGCGGGCTTGACCCGCGCATCCATCTTTAAGCGAAAATTTAGCGGATGGATTGCCGGGTCAAGCCCGGCAATGACGAATTCACTATTGAACGATCGTTCAATCGCGCGCGATGCACATCGCGATGCCCATGCCGCCGCCGATGCACAGCGTGGCAAGGCCCTTCTTGGCATCGCGCTTCTGCATTTCGTGCAGCAAGGTGACCAGCACGCGGGCGCCTGATGCGCCGACGGGATGGCCGATCGCAATGGCGCCGCCGTTGACATTGACCTTGCCGGTATCCCAGCCGAGATCTTTGTTGACCGCACAGGCCTGCGCCGCGAACGCCTCGTTGGCCTCGATCAGGTCGAGGTCGCCGATGCTCCAGCCGGCCTTCTTCAGCGCCGCGCGCGAGGCCGGGATCGGCCCGGTGCCCATGATCTTCGGATCGACGCCGGCCTGGCCCCATGACACGATACGGGCCAGCACGGTCTTGCCTTCCTTGGCGGCCTGTTTCGCGGTCATCAGCACCACGGCGGCTGCGCCGTCATTGATGCCGGATGCCGAACCCGCTGTAACGGTGCCGTCCTTCTCGAACGCGGGCCGGAGCTTGCCCATCGCCTCGATGGTCGCGCCATGCCGCGGATATTCGTCGTCGCTGACGACGACGTCGCCCTTGCGCGACTTGATGGTGACCGGAACGATCTCGTCCTTGAACTTGCCGGCCTTCTGCGCGGCCTCGGCCTTCTGCTGCGAGGCAACCGCGAATTCGTCCTGCTGCTGGCGCGTGATCTGGTACTGCTTGGCGACGTTCTCGGCGGTGTTGCCCATGTGGTAGCCATTGAAGGCGTCCCACAGCCCGTCCTTGATCATGGTATCGACGAACTCGATCGGACCCATCTTGGTGCCGCCGCGCAGATACTGAGCATGCGGCGCCATGCTCATGGATTCCTGGCCGCCCGCGACGACGATTTCCGAATCGCCGTTGAGCAGCGCCTGATAGCCCAGCGCCACCGTGCGCAGGCCGGAGCCGCACAATTGGTTGACGCCCCAGGCCGGGCTTTCCACCGGAATACCGGCGGCGATCGAGGCCTGGCGGGCCGGGTTCTGGCCCTGCGCCGCGGTCAGGATCTGGCCCATGATGACCTCGGACACCCGCGCGGGCTCGATGCCGCCGCGTTCAAGTGCCGCCTTGATGGCGATCGCACCGAGATCATGGGCAGGCATGGTGGCGAACGCGCCGTTGAAACTTCCGACCGGGGTGCGGGCGGCGCTGACGATGACGACATCGTCTGACATGGACATCTCCTGGGCTTGAGGTCTTGGACGGCGGCCGCCGGAGTGGGGCCTGTGTCGCATTCTATCCTGTTAACCTAGTGCGGGTGTGTCAATCTACCAGAGGGCGAAAGTATTGCCGTGACGCACCAAAAACGTCCCTTGGACGGTTTCCTGAGCAATGCCTGTGCTTTGGAATTAACCGTGGCGCACAAAACGGTAGCCGAACCCCTTTGAAAATGCTTACTTTGCTGCGATGCGCTACTCGTAGGCCCTTCGGCGAAGCCGTCGGGTTCCTTATCCCCGGTATGCATGTGTGAGCCCATGGCGAAATCAGATACACCTACGACCATCAAGAAATATGCAAATCGGCGGCTCTATAATACCGGCACCAGTACCTACGTTACGCTCGAAGACCTCGCGGCGATGGTGAAACAGGGCGAGGACTTCCTCGTCTACGACGCCAAGACCGGCGACGACATCACTCGCTCCGTGCTGGCGCAAATCATCTTCGAACAGGAAAACAAGGCCGGGCAGAATTTGCTGCCGACGACTTTCCTGCGCCAACTGATCCGGTTTTACGGCGACAGCATGCAGATGGTGGTGCCGAAATATCTCGAACAATCGATCGACATGCTGACGCGCGAACAGGAAAAATTCCGCAAGCAGATGACGAACACGTTCAGCATGACGCCGTTCGCGCCGCTGGAAGAACATGTCCGCCGCAACATGGAACTGTTTCAGCAGACATTCTCGATGTTCAAGCCGTTCGTGCCGCCGCGTGGCGGCAATTCTGCACCGCCGGAGCCGGAGAAGTTGGTCGGCGAACCGGCGGGCGAAGACAACATCGACGATCTGCGCCGCCAGATGAAAGACATGCAAGACCGGCTGGAGCGCATGTCGAAAGAGCCGAAAAGCGAGTGATCTCCATGTCGTCCCCGCGCAGGCGCTAGGGCATGCACATATCTCTGTCGTCATTGCCGGGCTTGACCCGGCAATCCATCACGCTTCGAAAGACTCTTTCGAAGATGGATGGATGCGCGGGTCAAGCCCGCGCATGACGAGATGTATGCATGCCTTAGCGCGCAGGCGGGGACCAATAATCACCGTGCACGCGGCTCCATAACGAGCGTTGCAACGTCTCATTCCAATTGAAAACCCTGGGCGTATGGGTCCCCGCCTTCGCGGGGACGACGCGTGTTTCACCCCGTCGCGGGCAACTCTGCCGCCGCAGTCTGCGCCTGCCACGGACGATGCGACGAGGCGAGGCCGATCAGTCGTCCCTGGATGTAGTCGCAACCCCAGTCGCGCAGCATCAAGGCGGATTCCTCGTCCTGCACCCATTCGGCGACGGTCTTGATGCCGAGCCGGCGCGCCAGATCGATCAACGTCTGCACGAAGGCACGGTCGTTGGCCGAGCGCGCAACGTTCTGCACGAAAGCGCCGTCGATCTTCACGATATCGACGCCAAGCTTGCGCAAATTCCGGAACGAGGTGTAGCCGGCGCCGAAATCGTCGATCGCGATCCGGCTGCCGAAATTCTTCAGCCGGGTGACGAAGCCGCGGACGTCGTCGATATCCTGGATCGCAACCGTTTCGGTGATTTCGACGATCAGCCGCTCGGCAACGCCGGGATGCGCGCGCATCAAGGATTCGATTCCGGCCCACCAGTCCGGATCCATCGTGGTGTCCGGCGAGATGTTGAGGCTGAGTTGCACGTCGGGCGCGGCCGCCAATTCGGCAACCACGAGTTCGAGCACGCGATGATCGACCAGCCGGATCAGGCCGAGTTTCTCGGCAACCGGCACGATGTCCGGCGCCAGCAGAAACTGCCCGTCGTCCTGCTGCATGCGGACCAGGCACTCATGAAACGCGGCATGACGGGTGCGAGCGTCGACCACCGGCTCGAACGCCATCACGATCCGCCGTTCGTTGAGCGCGGTGACGATCTCGTCGGTGACGCGGATATTGACGCGGCGCTGCGCGTCGCGCTCGACATTCGGTCGCCAGGTCAAAAACGATCCGGCGCGGCGGCGCTTCGCAGTGTCGAGGGTTTCCTGGGCACGGTTGATCGCCTCGTCGGTGCCGCGCGCATAACGCGGCACGCTGACCGCGCCGATCGAGGCCGTGACCGATACCGGACCGGACTTGGTCGGCACCACGTCGTCGCGAATGCCCGCAAGAAAACGTTCGGCGGCGACGTTCATGTCATCGACGGTGCAGTTCTTCAGCACCAGTCCGAACTTATTGCCGGAGAATTGCCCAAGCACGTCACCGCCGCGCAGCCGCGCACGAATGCGTTTGGCGATATCGGAGATCACCTGGTCGGCAACGTCGAAGCCGAAGGCGTCGTTGATGCGCGCCAGATGATCGATACCGATCAGCATGAAGGCAAAGGACGAGCGAAAGCGGCTGGCCTCCTCGATCGATTCGGCCAGTGCCGCGATCAGATGGGTGCGGTTGAGTTCGCCGGTCAGCGGATCGTGCCGTGCCAGCCTTACAAGTTGCTCCTCGCGGGCGTGGCGTTCGTTATCGATACGGACGATGCCCTGCACGCGCGCCGGCCTGCCATCGGGGCCGGCGAACCAGCAGCCGGATTCCTCGATCCACAACACCGGGTGCGACGTGCTGACGCGCACGCCATATTCGATCCGGTAAGCCACGCCATCACCGCGGTCCGCCGACGAAGCGGCGAGCGCGTCCGACCGGATCGAACGCACCGGCTCGATCAGTTTTGCGAACTCGCCGCCGGTCGCAAGCGCGGCAGGCGGGATATCAGGGAATGCCAAAGCGAGGTGATCGGTCCAGGCCATTGCATCGGTGGCGAGGTCCCAGACAAAGGCGGCCTGGCCCAGACAGGCGAGAATGCTGGAGGCTTGCAGAGCGGCGGATGTCAAAATCGCCTCGTTTCGGGACGTGGCATGTGATTCTCGAGATGGATGATACGGCGTCCGCGGTCGCCAACCCTAGGCAAAACTCCCTAAATAAATGAAAATCAGGCTCCAGCCCCGCAAAAATCCGGTCCGGCCCCGCGCCGGCACAGGCGGCATGCGCCTTGCGATGATGTGACGTGTGAAGGGCGCGCTGCCCCAAAACGAAACAAATCGGATTTCGATGTCGATAGCCAAGCTCAACGGGATAACCGCCACGCCGCAACGGGCGCATCGCGAAGGCGATCCCCAGGCAGAAGCCGCGAGCGTCGCGCTGGTGCCGGTCGTCCTCCCACAATCGCTGCGGCCCATCGCTCACAGCCCGACCCGGCCCGATCCATTCTTTGTCACGCACCTGATCGCGATGGCCGAGTTGAGCCCGCAGGTGCGGCTGTTGCGGCGCGCGGCGCCCGAAGAGGCGCAGGCCGCGTACCGGTCCATGGCCGATCGGAATCGGGCGGCGACGATAGGCATCCGGTTGCGACAGATCGCCTGACTCAGCGCGACGGGGTATGGGGCGGCGGATGCGTGCCGTCGTTGGGCTGCAACCCCGGCGACCCGATCTCCGGCGACGCTCTGACGATTTCGACAGGATGCGGCGTCGTCGGTTCGAGCAGGACCGATTCCGCCACGGTGGCAGCCGGCGGGACCGACGGCGCGGGCTCCGGATCGAGCGGCGGCTCCGGCGTTTCGACATCGCGTTGCCGCTTGCCTTTAGCGACAGGCGTGGCAACCGGTGCGAGGCGCGCGCCGCGCCGCGCCCGCAGCGCGATGCCGGACAGGAAATCCACCAGCGCCAGCATGGTCAGCAGAAAATAGGTCGAGGTGCCGAACTGCGGCAGCATCAGGAATTCGGCGGCGGCGCCGCCGAACACGACCAGCGACAGCAGGTGATCCATAAAATATTTGGCGCCCGGGCGGGCGCCCTTGATGACCTCGAACATCAGCAACAGGATGCCGAGCGCGATCAGCGCGTCGCTCAGCGTCACCGGCCATGCGACACCTGACATCAATGTCAGCGTGAACAGCGGCGTCACGAACAAGACGCCGGGCATCAAGAAAACGATGATGTTGCAGATCGCCAGCGGGATCAGAAGCAGCGGAAAACCGATCATCGACATCGGCTAGGGCCTTTTGCGGCGGTGGCCGGCGTCAGGAATCTTTCTTGGCCTTCAAGACCTGCCGGCCCTTGTACATGCCGGTCTTCAGGTCGAGGTGATGCGGGCGTCGCAATTCGCCGGAATCCTTGTCCTCCGCGTAGGTCGGCTTCTTGATCGCATCCGCCGAGCGGCGCATGCCACGCCGCGATGGCGATGTTTTTCTTCTCGGAACGGCCATATCGAAGTCCTTGTGAGGAGTGTTGTCGTAAGGCACCGTCCGAAGCGGACGGCCCGGCGCTTGCCGCGCGGGCTGACATGCCGATAAGGCCGCGCTTATAAAGGATGGTGTGGCCCAAAGCTAGGTTCAAAATAAGCGAAATCGGCCTAAAAAGCGCGATTTTCGGCCCAGCAGCGCCGCTGTCCGGCGGCCTGGGCGCGCGCCATGTAGGTCCCGGCCAGACGGCGCACGCCAGGACCGGGATTTCGAGCGCTTCGGGTCACCGGATTGGGCAGGATCGCCGCCAGCAGCGCCGCTTCGCGGGGCGATAAAGTCGAGGCCGGACGACCGAAAGCGTAGGTGGAACCCGCCTGCGCGCCAAACTGCCCGGACGGGCCGAGTTCGGCGATATTCAGGTAGATTTCCAGGATCCGCGGCTTCGGAAGCACCAGATCGATCCAGAGCGCCAGCGGAAATTCCAGCGCCTTGCGCACCACGCTGCGGCCCTGCCACAAGAACAGGTTCTTCGCCACCTGCTGGGTAATGGTGGATCCGCCGCGCGTCACCTCACCGTCCTCAGCGTCGTCGATCACGTCGCGCAGCGCGTCCCAGTCGATGCCATGATGGCTGCAGAATTTTGCATCTTCGGAGGCAACGACGCTGCGCGGCAAGGCTTGCGGCATCGCCGCGAGATCAATCCATTGCCGTGACACCGGCGCGCCGGTAACCCAGCGCCACGCCATCAGTGTCGAGACCGGATGGCCGAGGCGATACAGCGGCGCCACAAGATATGGCAGCAGCAGGACCAGCAGCACGATCAGGAACAGGTTGCGGGCGATGCGCAAGGGGCTTCCAGCTCCGAAGGGATCGGCTATCTTCGATGTGTCCGGGATATCGTTGCGTTTTTCAAGGCATCGGCAATTTTGCCCTGTCCCGGACGCGGTGCGGCATTCTTATGCCGCTCCGCAGAGCCGGGATCGCACCAAACGCCGAACTCTCGTACGGCCCCGGCGCTGCAGCACACCGCGCCGCAAGAGCGGCGCGTTGCGCTGCGTCCGGGGCCTACTGGATTCACACATTTCGTCATACGCGGGCTTGACCCGCGTATCCATCAATCTTCGCAAGACTCTGTCGAAGATGATGGATTGCCGGGTCAAGCCCGGCAATGACGATGAAGATGTGTGAATACCGTAGGTCCGGGGCAGGTCATCCATGGAATTGACGAAGCGGATGCCATGAACGATGGTCCGGCCAAACGTTGCTCCGGAGCCGCTCCTGATGACGACCGCCACTGCATCCGCCGACTTTGCCAAACGACTGGACCAGACCGCCGAGGATACCGAAGCCCTGCTCGACCGGCTGTTGTCCGACGCGCCGGTGCCGGACGAAATCGCCCGTCCGAAACGGTTGATGGACGCGATGCGTTACTCGTCGCTTGGTGGAGGAAAAAGGCTGCGGCCGTTCCTGGTCGCAGAAAGCTCCGCCATGTTCGGCGTGCCGCGCGAGGCGGCGCTGCTGGCCGGCGCCGCGCTGGAATGCATCCACTGTTATTCGCTGATCCACGACGATCTGCCGGCGATGGACAACAGCGATCTGCGCCGCGGCCGTCCGACGCTGCACAAGAAAACCGATGACGCCACCGCGATCCTGGCCGGCGACGGCCTGCTGACGCTGGCCTTCGACATCGTCACCCGCGACGAGATTCACGAGGATGCCAACGTGCGGTTGCTGCTGACGCGCGCGCTGGCGCGCGCATCGGGCATCGGCGGCATGGTGGGAGGACAGATGCTCGACCTCGCCGGCGAAGGCCGCTTCGGCGACCGCGAGCCGGTCGACGTCGCGCGCCTGCAGCAGATGAAGACCGGCGCGCTATTGCGCTACGGCTGCATCGCCGGCGCCATTCTCGGCCAATCGACCCAAACCCAATATCAGGCGCTCGACGATTATGGCCGCGCGCTCGGCGAAGCGTTCCAGATCGCCGACGACCTGCTCGATGTCGAAGGCGATGCGGCGGCGCTTGGCAAGCCCGCCGGCGCCGACGCGGCACTCGGCAAGACCACCTTCGTCACCCAGCTCGGCGTCGACGGCGCCAAACAACGCGTGCGCGACCTGCTGACCAAGGCCGACGCGGCGCTCTCGATCTTCGGTGCAAAGGGCGAGGTGCTGCGCGCCGCCGCGCGGTTTGTCGCCGAACGCAAGAACTGAGGGGCACATGGCCGGCAAAAACGTCGAGGATCCGTTTCTTGCCCGTTTCAGAAAGATGTCGACGCCGGCCCGCGTCGTCTATGCGCGGCCCCGCACCTTCATCTCAATCGCGGTCGGCATCGCCGCGTTCTTTGTGCTGCCGGGCTCGCAGCGGCTGGTGACGCGGCTGTTGATCGGCTGGGACATCTTCATCGCGGTCTATCTAACCCTCGTCTACACCATGGTGCTGCGCAGCGGGCTTGCCCATATCCGCCGCAATGCGGTGCTGCAGGACGACGGCCGCTTTCTGATCCTATTGGTGACGGCGCTCGGCGCCTTCGCCAGCATCGCCGCGATCATCTTCGAGCTCGATGCCACCCATCGCAGTTCGCTGGAACTCGCGCTGTCGACCGCAACGATCGCGCTGTCATGGGCCGCGGTGCACACCACATTCGCGCTGCATTATGCACACGAGTTCTATCGCGGCGCCAAACCCGGCGGCCTGCAATTTCCCAGCGGCGACCAGCACGAGGAAGCCGACTACTGGGATTTCGTGTATTTTTCCTTCGTTATCGGAATGACCGCGCAGGTCTCCGACGTCGGCATCACCGACCGCACCATCCGCCGTACCGCGACGGCGCATGGCATCATCTCGTTCGTGTTCAACACCGCGCTGGTAGCCTTGATGGTCAACATCGCGGCAAGCGCCATCTGAGGATGCCTGCGACCGAAGCGCGCATGGCCCGCATCATTGAATTCCGGCATGAATATCCGGCGTCGATTTGGACGCCCAAGGGAGCATTTCATGATTTGCAAAATTGCCTTCGCGCTTGCGCTCACATTTGCCGCCTCGATCCTCGTTCAGTTCGTCGCCGTGAGCCAGGCGGACGCCGGCAGCACCTGCACCTATACGTCATCGGACAAGAAGAAGGGCTACAAGTGCTGAGGGGATCTGATCGCGCTTTAGGCCGCTAACGCCGTTCCCGTACGTCAAGCCTGGATGCCAAGCCTGGATACGAAGCCTGGTGCCGCGCATCCAGGCTCCTACTCCCCGGGCAGGAAATTGCCGCGGCCGAACCCATAACGCATTGACCCGTCGTCGCTTCCGGGCGAATCTGAAAGCGTGGAAGCCAGATTCCAGATTTTCCTGATCCTGCTTGCCGTGCTGGCGGGCGTCGCGCTGCTGGCGCGACGCATCAACGTCGCGCCGGCCATCCTGCTGTTGCTGAGCGGTATCGTGCTGGCCTTCGTGCCGGGCATGCCGTCGCTGGAATTGCCGCCCGAACTGGTACTGCTGGTGGTGCTGCCGCCGCTGATCTATTCGGCGAGCGTTGCCATGAGCTGGCGCGAATTTCGCGCAAACTTGCGGCTCATCACGCTGTTGTCGGTCGGCTGCGTGATCTTCACGGCCTGCGCCGTCGCCACCGCGACGCATTATCTAATTCAATGGCCGTGGAGCGTCGGCTTCCTGCTCGGCGCCATCGTCGCACCTCCGGACGTCGTGGCGCCGCTGGCGATTGCGCGCAAGCTCGGACTGCCGCGCCGGATTCTGGTGGTGCTCGAGGGCGAAGGGCTCGCGAACGACGCCACCGCGCTCATCCTGTATCGCTTCGCGGTGGTTGCGATCAGCACCGGCGTATTTTCACTGCCGAAGGCAACCGGCACATTCTTCGTGATCGTCATATGCGAGATGCTGTTCGGCGCGGCGGTGGGCTGGTTCAGCTTGCGGGCGCGGCACCGCGCGCGCGATCCGCAGATCGAAATCACGCTGTCGCTGATCACGCCCTATATCGCCTACTGGATTCCCGAGCATTTCGGCGGTTCCGGCGTGATCGCCACCGTCGCCTGCGGTCTGTATATCAGCTGGAATGGGCCACTTTTGATTTCGTCGGCAACGCGGGTGCAGGGGATCTTTTTCTGGGACCTGGTGATCTATCTGATCGAAGGATTGTTGTTCCTGCTCACCGGATTCCAGATGCGGCTATTGTACGATAAATCGAAGGCATTTCCGCTCGACGATATCCTGTTCGCCACCGTGCTGGTCGCGGCGATCGTTATCGTGGCCCGCTTTGCTTGGGTCTATCCGGCGACCTATCTGCCGCGTTTTTTCAACAAACGCCTGCGCGTGCGCGATCCCTATCCCCCTTGGCAAAACGTGTTCGTCATCGCATTCACTGGGGTGCGCGGCGCGGTTTCGCTCGCAGCGGCGCTTGCGCTCCCGTTTGCGCTCTCAGGCGGCGAGGGATTTCCGTACCGCGACCTGATCCTGTTCGTCAGTTTCGGGGTGATCTTCATTACCCTGGTCGGGCTCGGATCGAGCCTGCCCCTGGTGGTGCATTGGCTCGGCGTCACCAATGCCGGCCGCGACGAACACGTTGCCGAGCATGAACAGGAGATATCGGCGCGCCGCGACGCGCTGGCCGCGGCGCTGGCCTCGCTCGACGCGATGACTGACGACCGCGAACTCTCCGACGAGGTGGTGAAATTGTTGCGGACGCGGCATGAGACGCGGGTCAACCAGTTGCCCGATGCGCTCGATCCCGATCATCACGACGTTTCGGCGACCGGCACCGACCTGACCCGCGAGCTGATATCGGCCGAGCGAAAATTCATTCATGTGCTGCTGCGCGACGGCAAGATCACCGACGAAACGCGGCGGCGCATCGAGCGCGATCTCGATCTGGAGGAAGCAAGCCTGAGCAACCGGGAGTATCGGACGATGCCGTTGTAGCAATCCCCAACCTATCTCCACGAGTTGTCCCCGCGAAAGCGGGGACCTATAACCACCGTGCTCCCGGCTCACCAACAACTGTTGCAACGTCTTTTTCCGATTGGAAATCCCGGGCGTATGGGTCCCCGCCTGCTGCGCGGGGACGACAGCAGTGTTTCACTCCGCCCGCCGCATGCGGCCGTCGGAAGCTGCCGTTGTAGCAATCCGCCAACCTATCTCCACGAGTTGTCCCCGCGAAGGCGGGGGCCTATAACCACCGTGCTTCCGGCTCACCAACAATTGTTGCAACGTCTTTTTCCGATTGGAAATCCCGGGCGTATGGGTCCCCGCCTGCGCGGGGACGACAGCAATGTTTCACTCCGCCGCCGCGTTGCGCGATCGTATTATTGAGGAGATTTCCAATAGCGACGGGGTATGTTGGAGAGATGGAAAAAATAAATCCATCTCTTTGAACGAAAGTACTTTCTTATCCGAACTACCCAAGGCTCGGTGTACAGACTGTTCAAATCGCTGGGAAAATATCGCGTTCTTGCAACGTCCTGTTACCGACTTGTGCTCGCGCTGTTTTATATACTTTCGAATAAGACTGGCGGGCGCATATCGCAATACTACTCCGCCGCGGTCACCACGCCCGCCGGCACCTTATCGCCTGCCCCGTACTTCTGATCGATATAGTCGATCACCATCGCCTTGAACTCGGTAGCGATGTTGGGCCCACGCAAGGTACGGAATTTCTTCCCGTCGACGAACACCGGCGCCGCCGGGGTTTCGCCGGTGCCGGGCAGCGAGATGCCGATGTCGGCGTGCTTGGACTTGCCGGGGCCGTTGACGATGCAGCCCATGATGGCGACGTTGAGCGACTCCACGCCGGGATAGCGCGTCTTCCATGCCGGCATTTCAACGCGGATGAAATCCTGGATCGAGCGCGCCAGTTCCTGGAACGTGGTCGAGGTGGTGCGGCCGCAGCCGGGGCACGCCGCCACCAGCGGCACGAAAGTGCGAAAGCCCATGGTCTGCAGCAATTCCTGCGCGACCTGCACTTCCAGCGTACGATCGCCGCCCGGCTCCGGCGTGAGCGAAATCCGGATGGTGTCGCCGATGCCGTCCTGCAAGAGAATTCCGAGCGCCGCCGCCGAGGCCACGATGCCCTTCGATCCCATGCCGGCCTCGGTGAGGCCGAGATGGATCGCGTAATCCGAACGCGCTGCGAGTTCCTTGTAGACTGCGATCAGGTCCTGCACCGCCGAGACTTTCGCACTGAGGATGATGCGGTTCTTCGGCAGGCCGATCTCCTCGGCGCGCGCCGCCGACAACAGCGCCGACTGCACCATCGCCTCGCGCGTCACCGCGCGGACGTCCTTCGGCTCGGGGAGCAGCGCGTTTTCGTCCATCAGCTTGGTCAGCAGTTCCTGGTCGAGCGAACCCCAGTTGGCGCCGATCCGCACCGTCTTGTTATTCCGAATCGCAATCTCGACGATGTCGGTGAACTGGCTGTCGCGCTTGTTTTTGAAGCCGACATTACCCGGATTGATACGATATTTATCAAGCGCCTCGGCGCAGGCCGGATGCTCCGCCAGCAGCTTGTGGCCGATGTAATGGAAATCGCCGATCAACGGCGTGGTGATGCCGCGCTTGCGCAACTCGTCGCGGATATGCGGCACCGCGGCAGCGGCCTCGTCGCGATCCACCGTGATACGCACCAGTTCGGAGCCCGCGCGCGACAACGCTGCGATCTGCGCCACCGTGCCGGCGATATCGGCGGTGTCGGTATTGGTCATCGACTGCACCACGATCGGCGCGCCGCCGCCGACGGCGACATTGCCGACCATTACCTGGGTGGTTCTATGCCGGGTCAAGGGACCGGCGACGTCGTTCTGGGGCGGTTTTTCGAGCTTGTTCATGGGGTCCCGAATATCAGGTTTTGGTGACGTTCAGCAATGGAACAATGGCCGGCGAGGCGGCCGGACCGGGCCTGTTAACGAGATACAGCCCCGCAATTACCAGCAGCGCCGCGGCGGCGAACACCGGCGTCAGGGTGTCGTGCATGATGAAATAGCTAGCCACGACGCCAAACAAAGGGGTGATGAAGGTAAAAGCCGACAATTTGCTGGCGGAATAGGTTTTGACCAGCGAAAACCACAGTAAAAACGTCAATCCGACCACCCAGACCGCCTGATAGACCATCAACGACACCGCCAGCGGTCCAGGAACCTTCGTGATAGTTTCGCCGGAAATCCATGCCGCCAGCCCCAGGATCGGAATCGATACCGCCACCTGGTAACCAAGGCCCTTTTCGGCGGGAGCCTCGAGCAGCGCGGTAGTCTTGACGATCAGCGTCGTGGCGGCCCACAGCGCCCCGCCGCCGACGATCATCAAGTCGCCCAGCAGCACCTTCGCATCCACGTCGGCCTGCGGAACGCCGATCGCCAGCGCGACGCCGGCGAAAGACAGCGCCAGCCCGCCCCATTGCGAGGCGCGCAGCCGTTCACCGAGAAAAACATAGGAACCAAGCGCTACGAAAAACGGCGCGGTATAGAGAAACACCACCGCGCGCGAGGCCGAGGTCAGGAACAGGCCGCGATAGATCAGCACGAATTCGAAGCCGAATATCACGCCCGCGCACAACCCTGCGCGTAGCGTGCCGTCGCGCTCGAACATCTTCACGCCGCGCAGCCGCGCGATCAGCAGCAGCACCAGGATCGCGCCGGCGGACCGGATCGTGGCTTGCAGCATCGGCGGAATGTCGGGAAGCGCCAGCTTCACCGCGATCTGGTTGAATCCCCAGCTCAGGCACAACAACAGCATCAATGCGACAGCGCCGGAGGACAACGGACGCCCGGCGGAATTGACCGTTACTTGTTCGGAAGACATCGATCCTCATGGCCGGCTTGACGCCGCGTTGTTCGTGATATGATCTCGAAAAATAGTTCCAATCTCGCAAATGATCGCGCCACATCAAGCAAACCTATACGGCCTTCAGGCAATGCGCGCAGGTTCCGGTGATCTCGACCACCGACAGTTTAGGCGCAAAGCCGGTCAACCGCGCAGCGTCATTCAGCCCCTGTGCGACGGGGGACGCCGGAATCTCGCCGACCGACCCGCAGCGCTCACAGATCAAGAATGCCACCATCGCCGCGGCATCGTGGTCATGCGCGCAAGCCAGAAACGCATTGCGGCTTTCGATGCGATGGACGAGGCCGTTCGCCATCAGGAAATCCAGCGCGCGATACACGGTGATGGGCGCCGGCCGCGATATCGATTTAGCAAGTTCGTCGATTACTTCGTAAGCGCCGAGCGGGCGGTGGCTGGACAGCAGCGCCTGCAGCACCTGGCGGCGGATCGGGGTGAATTTCTGCGCCCGGCCCTTGCACACCTGTTCGGCGTGATGGATCGCGTCCGCCGCACAGCGGTCGTGATCGTGGTCCGGGGCGGGGAAAGTCGGTTTCGTCGCGGTCATCCGGTGAGGATGTAACGTTTTTGATGCGGTTTCGCTTCTTTTTTCTGCGCTGACGGGGTCTAAAACGGCGGCCAGCGTCCGCGCCATGCACCGCGCACAATCCAAACATGCCCTAACGCCGCCTCGCAAAATTAATAAGCTAGCTTATTATATCATTGGCTTATGGAGACGATATTGATTCCCCGCAGTCCGGTGGATACGCATTTGCTGTTTACGCTCGGCGAGGTGCAGCGGCTGGTGCGCGCTTACGCCGACCGGCAGGCAGCGCGCTATGGCATTACCCGCGCGCAATGGGCTGTTTTGGCCAAAGTGGAACGCACCGAGGGCATGAAGCAGTCGGAACTTGCCGAACAGATGGAAATGCAGCCGATTACGTTGACGCGACTGATCGACCGGCTGTGCGACAATGGCTGGATCGAGCGCCGCAGCGACGACTCCGATCGCCGCGTCAACCGGCTCTATTTGCGCAAGGCAGCACGCCCGTTGCTCGGCAAGTTGAGCGGGCTGCGGTCCGAACTGACGGCGACCGCGCTGGCGGGCATCAGTCCTGCGGATGCACATCGCCTGCTCGCCCAACTGGAAACCATCAAGGAAAACGTTCGCAACGCCATTCAAGATGCGAGCCAGGGAACTCAAAAGAATGAGCAGCGCTATGGCTGATCCGGTCCTTAGATTTCCCGCGGAGCAAAAGGACACTTCACCGCAAAAGCCGGAGAAAGTCGCGGCGCAGCCGCGCCGTCGACTGCTTGCGGGACTTCGAAAGTATCGCCGGATGCTGCTGCTGGTGGTGCTGCCGCTGCTCGCCTTAGTCGGCGGCCTGTTATTCTATCTTAGCGGCGGCCGTTACGTGACCACCGACGACGCCTATGTCGGCGCCCAGAAGGTGCTGATCACGCCTGACATTTCCGGCAAGATCGAAAAGGTCGTGGTGCGCGAAGGCCAGCGCGTCGACGAAGGCGACATCCTGTTCGAGATCGATCCGGTGCCGTTCCGCCTCGCGTTGCAGCAGGCGCAGGCCAATCTCGCCACCGCCAAGACCAATTACGAAACGCTGGTCAGCGACCTCAGGATATATGGCCAGTTGGGCGACCTCGCCCAGCAGGGCGTCGAGTTGAAGCGGCGCGATGTCGACCGCAAATCCTCGCTGGTCAAGAGCAATGTCGGCTCGCAGCTCGACCTCGACAATTCATCGACCGGTCTTGTCACCGCCAGTGCGCAATTCGAACTGCTCAAGCAGAGGATTTCCACCGCGAAGAACCAGTTGCTCGGCGATCCCAACCTGCCGCTGGAACAGTTCCCGCCTTATGCGCTGGCCAAGGCCGCGCTCGACCAGGCACAGCGAAATCTCGACCACACCGTGCTGCGTGCGCCGATGAACGGGGTCGCGACACAGGTCGACAGCATCCAGCTCGGCCGCTTCGTCGCCGCCGGCACGCCGGTATTCTCGATCATCGATACCTCGAAACCGTGGGTCGACGCCAATCCGAAGGAATCCGATTTCACCTATGTCGCCGTCGGCCAGCCGGTCACCGTCGACGTCGATGCATTCCCCGATCATGTGTTCAAGGGCACGATCGGATCGCTCAGTCCCGGCACCGGCTCGCAATTCGCGATCCTGCCGCCTCAGAATGCCACCGGAAATTTCGTCAAGGTGGTACAGCGCGTCCCGGTGCGGATCTATTTCGATCCCAACGACAAGATGCTGCAGAAGCTGAAAGCCGGCATGAGTTCCTACGTTTCTATCGACACCAACCATCGCCGCTCGCTGGCCGGCCTGCTCGGTTTCTCGCCGGCACTGGCACAGCAGGACTAGACCATGAGCGAAGTCGCGGCAGCCCCTGTTGCGGCCCCCGGCCTGCGTCGGAACATGGTGACGATCTGCGCCATGACCGCGACCATCATGCAGGCGCTCGACACCACCATTGCCAATGTCGCGTTGCCCTACATGCAGGGCGCGCTGTCGGCCTCGCAGGACCAGATCAACTGGGTGCTGACCTCCTACATCGTAGCCGCCGCGATCATGACCGCGCCGGTCGGATGGATCGCCAACCGGTTCGGGCGCAAACGCATCTTCATCGTCTGCTCCGCCGGCTTCACGTTTGCCTCGGTGCTGTGCGGGCTCGCGCAGGATATCAACCAGATGGTGCTGTTCCGGCTGCTGCAGGGCATGTTCGGCGCAGCGCTGGTGCCGCTGTCGCAGGCGGTGATGCTGGATTCATATTCGCTGCAGGAGCGCGCCAAGGCGATGTCGATCTGGGGCATGGGCGTGATGATGGGCCCGATCATGGGACCGTCACTGGGCGCGTGGCTGACCGAAACCTATTCCTGGCACTGGGTGTTCTTCGTCAACCTGCCGTTCGGCATCTTCACGGTGCTGGGCCTCATGGTCTTCATGGACGAGACCCGGAAAGATCTCGAACTGCGTTTCGACTGGTTCGGTTTCGCCGCGCTTGCGGTCGGCATCGGCTCGATGCAGATCGCGCTCGACCGTGGCGAGCAGCTGGGCTGGCTGGAATCCAGGGAGATCGTCGCCGAGATGATCATCTCGATCGTCGGCTTCTATTATTTTTTCGCGCATTCGTTCACCACGGCCAAGCCGTTCATCCAATTCGCGATCTTCAAGGACCGGAATTTCGTCGGCGGCTGCGTCTTCATGGCGGTGATGGGACTGGTGCTGTTCTCGACCATGGCGCTGTCATCGCCATACCTGCAGAACGTGATCGGCTATCCGATCATCACCGCGGGGCTTTTGCTGGCGACGCGCGGCTGCGGCACTTTCCTCGCCATGATGCTGGTCGGACGGATAATGAAAATGATCGAGGCGCGCACGCTGATCATCGGCGGGCTTTCGTTGATGGCGGGTTCGCTGTTCTTCATGACGGGATGGACCGACCAGACCGCCGTGCCCGAGATCATCGTGCTCAGCATCATACAGGGTTTCGGCCTCGGTCTCGTGTTCGTGCCGCTGAGCACGGTGGCGTTCCTGACCCTCCCCAATCATCTGCGCACCGACGGCACCTCGATGCTGACGCTGATGCGCAACGTCGCGAGCTCGATCGGAATTTCGGTCGTCATTGCGCAACTGACCGAAGGAACCCGCCGGACCTATGCGATTCTGTCCGAGCACATCAATCCGTTCAACCATGCCCTACAGATGCCCGACGTGCGCCGCATGATCGATCTCGGCACCGACGCCGGCCGCGGCATGGCCGACGCCATGGTTGGCATGCAATCGCAGATCATCGCCTTCTCGCTGGATTACCAGCTGGTGATGGTCGTGACCCTGTGCGCAATCCCGCTGGCGATCATGATCGGCTCGACCAAGGCCGCACTGCGCAAGCAGGCGCAGGGGTCAGACCATGCCGCGGTGATGGATTAGCGCGGCGCTCACTCGTCCCCGCGAAGTGGGGACCCATAGCCTCCGACCCATCCGTTGAGCAACGGGTTCGCCATCACACTGATGCAGCTCGCACCATATCAGCATCGGCGTCTATGGTCCCCGCCTGCGCGGACGACACTGGTGTGGTGCGGCGATCATTCGATCAATCCAGCAACTCGCGGCAGCCGAGATCGTCGACGGCGAGAAAAATCCGTTCCAGATTATTCCACCAGATCAACGGCGGGACGCCGAGCGCGTGCTGCCACACCGGTTTGGCGACGTGCCACAACACCGACAGCCGATAATCGTCGGAGAGCGCGCGGCGGTCGTAGCCGCGCACGCCGCAGGCCGTCAAGGTTTCGTGATAACAATCCAGCATTGGCTGTTCGAGCAGCCGACGGCGGTCCGGATACCAGTGCATCGCCATCATGTAAGCGAGATCGTTCGAACCAGGATTGATGTGCCACTGATCCCAGTCGAATACCCGGGCGTCACGCGACTGCTGTTTCGGCAACAGCACATTCCAGACATGGGCGTCGCTGTGAACGATGGTGAGATTACGATGTGAAAGATAACGCTGCGACAACCGCGGAGCCGCATCGACAAGCCGGCGATAGAGATCGCACCGGTCTTCGGGCAGGAGGTCACCCACCTGATCGATGAAAATCACAACCTGCTCCGCAAGTTTTTGCGAATCATCCTCGTCCAGCCAGGCGCCGACCGAAGTGCCCAATCTCGACTGGTCCCACCACGACGCGTGCACCCGCGCCAGCGCCTGCACGATCGATTTGCACTGCTCGGCCGCCGGCGGCACGGGCCATGTGGTGGCGATGAAGTGCGAATCGGTCAGGTCTTCGAGCAGCAGATGCCAGGCCTTGCTGTCCTCGTTCCAACTGGCCTCGAAGCATCCCGGAACAAGGCCCGCGGGCATCAGCGGCGCAACCTCGTTGTAGAAAGCGGTTTCATGGCGGCCGGCCATCCACAATTTGTCCGCCCATGCTCGATGCGCGACTTTCAGGATCACCGATCGCGGGGCGCCGGAAGCTTCGCCGTCATAGCTCAACCGGAGCCGGATAATATGCGACACCACTGTGTCGCGCGAACTCTCAACCGTCACTTCGCGGACGCAACCGTCGCCGAGCGCGCCGAATTTGCGAAGCGCAGCGGTAAGATGTTCGGCGCTTGCAGCGGGCGGCAAGGGAGGCGTTGTCATGATAATGCATCCCTCTGGTGTCCCGGGCGCGATGCGGCACGAGGTGCTGCTTCGCAGAACCGGGACCGCCACAAACACCGAGCTTCGTTACGGCCCGGCTTTGCAGCGCACCGCTACGCGCTGCGTCCGGGGCACGGAGCCTTACACGTCGAAGAACACTGTTTCGTTTTCGCCCTGCAGCCGGATATCGAAGCGATAGACCGCGCCGCCGCTGCCGGCTTTGCGCGCCGCGACCAGCGTGGTACGGCGATCAGCGGGCACCAGGGCCAGCACTGGATCGGCTGGGTTGCCGGCCTCGCCTTCGAAATAAATCCGCGTGAAAAGATGCAGCAGCATGCCGCGCGCGAAGATCGCCAGCAGGATATGCGGCGCCTGCGGCTTGCCGTCCGGATCCGGCACCGAGCCCGGCTTGATGGTGTCGAACGCATATTCTCCGTCGGCATCGGTACCGCAGCGGCCGAAGCCGCGGAATGAAGCATTTGGGACCGCGCGACTGTCCTGCGGATCGGCAAAGCGGCCCTGTGCGTCGGCCTGCCAGATTTCCAGCATGGCGTCCGGCACCGGGGCGCCGTCGCCATCGAACACCCGGCCCGCAATGCGAATCCGTTCGCCCGAGGCATCCGCCGTCACGAGGTCGTTGGTGAAAGCATCATTCCAGGCGTATTTGCCGCCCGGCGTCAGCCCATATTTGAAAAACGGCCCGACGGTCTGTGACGGCGTCAATCCCTTCACGATTTCATCTCCATCGGCGTGGCATTGCGGCCACGCAGCACGATGTTGAAGCGGTAGCACAGCGCCCATTCCGGCTGGGTGTTGTCGAGATCGAAGCTCGACACCATTCGCATCCGCGCGTTCTCGTCCGGCACCGAATTGAAGATCGGATCGAACTCGAACAGGGGGTCAGCGGGGAAATACATCTGCGTCACCAGCCGCGCGACGAAGGCGTGGCCGAACACCGAGAAGTGGATATGCGCCGGCCGCCACGCATTGTGGTGGTTGCCCCAGGGATAGGCGCCGGGCTTTACCGTGATGAATTTGTAATAGCCCTCGCTGTCGGCTTGCGTGCGGCCGGCGCCGGTGAAATTCGGATCGAGCGGCGCGGGGTGCTGGTCCGCCACATGGACGTAACGGCCGCAGGCGTTGGCCTGCCACAATTCGACCAGCGCGTTGGGCACGCCGCGGCCGTCCTCGTCGAGCACATGGCCGTGCACGATGATGCGTTCCCCGATCGGCTCACCCTTGTGCTGCGTGGTGAGATCATGATCGTTTTCGCGCACCGCTTCGTGGCCGTACACCGGCCCGGTCAGCTCCGACAGCGTCTGTCGCATGACGATCAACGGCTTCTGCGGCGACCGCTTCAGCGTGCTGCGGTAGCCGGGCGACAACCGCGCCGGATGCGCCGCGTTGCTCTGGATCGGGTAGGCAAAGGTCATGAATAAAGCCTCCGGTCGCTCCCCGTCATTGCGAGCGTAGCGAAGCAATCCAGAAAGCCACAAAGAAAGTCTGGATTGCTTCGTCGCAAGCGCTCCTCGCAATGACGATGAATTCTAGTTCAGCCGCTCGATCGCCATCGCGACGCCCTGTCCGACGCCGACGCACATGGTGGCCAGCGCGCGTTTGCCGCCGCGCTTCTCCATGCCATGCACCGCGGTCATCGCCAGCCGCGCGCCGCTCATGCCGAGCGGATGACCGAGCGCGATGGCGCCGCCATGCGGATTGACGAAATCGGCGTCGTCCTTGACGCCGAGCTGGCGCAGACAGGCGATGCCCTGCGAGGCAAACGCTTCATTGAGCTCGATCAGGTCGAAGTCGCTGATCTTGAGGCCGAGCCGCTCCATCAGCTTGCGTGTCGCCGGCACCGGGCCGATGCCCATGATGCGCGGCGGCACCGCGGCCGAGGCCAGCCCGAGAATGCGCGCGCGCGGCGTGAGGCCGTGCTTCTTCACCGCCGCTTCCGAGGCAAGGATCATCGCGGCGGCGCCATCGTTGACGCCGGAGGCGTTGCCCGCGGTCACCGTGCCGGGATTGCGCACGATCGGCTTCAGCTTGGTAAGGTTTTCCAGCGTCGTTTCCGGGCGCGGATGTTCGTCCTTGTCGACCGTGACCGGACCGGTCTTGCCGCCGGGTGCCGATACCGGCGTGATTTCCTCGGCGAAATAGCCCGACGCGATCGCGGCGCCGGCGCGCTGCTGCGAGCGGATCGCGAAGGCATCCTGATCGGCGCGCGACACCTGGAATTCCTCGGCGACGTTCTCGCCGGTTTCCGGCATCGCATCGACACCGTATTGAGCCTTCATCAGCGGATTGATGAAGCGCCAGCCGATGGTGGTATCGAAAATATCCGCCGAGCGCGAAAACGCCTCCGGCGCCTTGCCCATCACGAACGGCGCCCGCGTCATCGATTCGACGCCGCCGGCAATGGCAAAATCGATCTCGCCGGCACGGATCGCGCGCCCCGCAGCGCCGACGGCATCGAGGCCGGAGGCGCAGAGGCGATTGAGCGTCAGACCGGGAATCGATTCCGGCAGGCCCGCCAGCAGCAGCGCCATGCGCGCGACGTTGCGGTTGTCCTCGCCGGCCTGGTTGGCGCAGCCGAAATAGACTTCATCGACCTGCGACCAGTCGAGCTTGGGATGCCGCGCCATCAGCGCCCTGATGGGAGCAGCCGCCAGATCGTCGGCGCGCACCTTGGCCAGGGAGCCGCCGAAGCGGCCGATCGGGGTCCGCACGGCATCGCAGACAAACACATCGCCCATCTTGAACTCTCCCTGCAGGCCGCCATCCACGATGGAGCGCCGAATTTCCGATGGTTTTAGAAAGGGACGCGCGGCAGGTCAATTGCGCCGGAGGCGTTTTGCAGCAGGGCGGTCATGCAGGTCCGGCGTGGTATGCGCGGGACGCGGCAGCGGTGAAAAGCGTGCATTGCAACCGTAATCCGATAGGAACGGCGGGCAAAACTTTGTAGTTTCTGCCGCCATGACGATCCAGCCCAACATTCCATCGCAGAGCGACGCAGCCCCCGCCGAAACGGCCGGGCGCCTGACACCGATGATGGAACAGTATCTGGAGATCAAGGCGGCCAATCCGGGGCTGCTGTTGTTCTACCGGATGGGCGACTTCTACGAGATGTTCTTCGACGACGCCGAAACCGCCTCGCGCGCGCTCGGCATCGTGCTGACCAAACGCGGCAAGCACCAGGGATTGGATATCCCGATGTGCGGCGTGCCGGTAGAACGCTCGGACGATTACCTGCACCGCCTGATCGCGCTCGGCCACCGTGTCGCGGTGTGCGAGCAGATGGAGGATCCGGCCGCGGCGCGGGCGCGCGGCAACAAGAGCGTGGTGCGCCGCGACGTGGTGCGGTTGGTCACGCCGGGCACCCTGACCGAAGACACGCTGCTCGATGCCAAGACCAACAATTACCTCCTGGCACTGGCGCGTGCACGCGCATCCGGCGGCGATCGCATCGGGCTTGCCTGGATCGATATTTCCACCGCGGAATTCATCGTCACCGAAATCGGCGCGGGCGAACTCGCGGCCACCTTGTCGCGCATCAATCCCCATGAGGTGATTGTCACCGATGCGCTCTACGGCGATCCCGATCTGGGACCGCTGCTGCGTGAACTGCCGGCGGTGACGCCGCTGACCCGCGACGTGTTCGACGGCGCCACCGCCGAACGGAGGCTGTGCGATTACTTCGCGGTTGTCACCATGGACGGCCTGAGCGCGATGTCGCGGCTGGAAACCACCGCCGCCGCCGCTGCCATCACCTATATCGACCGCACCCAGGTGGGCAAACGTCCGCCGCTGTCACCGCCGGCCCGCGAAGCCGCTGGAACCACCATGGCGATCGATCCCGCCACCCGCGCCAATCTCGAATTGACGCGGACGCTGTCCGGCGAGCGGCGCGGCTCTCTGCTCGATGCCATCGATTGCACCGTTACCGCGGCCGGCTCGCGGCTGCTCGCGCAGAGACTTGCGGCGCCGCTCACCGACAGCGCCGCCATCGCGCGGCGGCTCGACGCCATCGCGGCGTTCGTCGCGGACTCCGCGGCACGCGATGACGTGAGAACGATCTTGCGCACGGCGCCCGATCTGTCGCGGGCCTTGGCGAGATTGTCGGTGGGCCGCGGCGGCCCGCGCGACCTCGCCGGTCTGCGCGACGGTATCCTCGCCGCCGATCGGGCGCTGGCGCGGCTGACGCGAATGGACGACCTGCCGCAGGATATCCAGGCTGCGATGGAAACGTTGCGGCGTCCCTCCCGCGAACTTGCCGGTGAACTGACACGCGCGCTCGCCGAGCAACTGCCGCTGATCAAGCGCGACGGCGGATTTGTGCGCGAAGGCTATGAAGCCGCGTTGGACGAGACCCGCAATCTGCGCGACGCCTCGCGGCTTGTGGTCGCCGCGATGCAGGCGCGCTACGCCGACGAGACCGGGGTCAAGGGCTTGAAGATCCGGCACAACAATGTGCTCGGTTATTTCGTCGAGGTGACGGCGCAGCATGGCGACCGGCTGATGGCGCCGCCGCTGAACGCCACCTTCATTCACCGCCAGACGCTGGCCGGCCAGGTGCGCTTTACCTCTGCCGAGCTCGGCGAGATCGAAGCGAAGATCGCCAATGCCGGCGACCGCGCGCTGGGACTGGAATTGGAAATCTTCGAGCGGCTGAGCGCCATGGTGGCCGCCGCCAGCGACGATCTGCGCGCTGCCGCCCATGCCTTTGCTTTGCTCGACGTCGCGACCGCGCTGGCAAGGCTCGCCGTCGACGACAATTATGTGCGTCCCGAGGTCGACGCGTCGCTGACCTTCGCCATCGAAGGCGGACGGCATCCGGTAGTCGAACAGGCGCTGAAGCGCGACGGCCAGCCCTTCATTGCCAATGCCTGCGATCTTTCCCCCGCGCCAGGACAAAGTTCGGGCCAGATCTGGCTGATCACCGGCCCCAACATGGCGGGCAAATCCACCTTTCTGCGCCAGAACGCGCTGATCACGCTGCTGGCGCAGATCGGCAGTTTCGTGCCCGCGACACGGGCGCGGATCGGCATCGTCGACCGGCTGTTCTCGCGCGTCGGCGCCGCCGACGATCTCGCGCGCGGGCGCTCCACCTTCATGGTTGAAATGGTGGAAACCGCGGTCATTCTCAATCAGGCCAGCGAGCGGTCGCTGGTGATCCTGGACGAGATCGGACGGGGTACCGCGACCTTTGACGGCCTGTCGATCGCATGGGCAGCGATCGAACACCTGCACGAATCCAATCGTTGCCGCACCCTGTTCGCGACGCATTATCATGAATTGACCGCGCTCTCGGCGAAACTGCCGCGAATGTTCAACGCCACCGTGCGCGTGAAGGAGTGGCACGGCGACGTGGTGTTCCTGCACGAAGTGCTGCCGGGCTCGGCCGATCGTTCCTACGGCATTCAGGTCGCAAAGCTCGCAGGGCTGCCGCCGCCGGTAATCGCGCGCGCAAAATCGGTGCTGGCGAAACTCGAGGCGCAGGACCGCGGCCAGACCGCTCGCGCGCTGGTCGACGACCTGCCGCTGTTCGCGGTGCCGTCGCGCGCCGCCGCCGAGCCCGCGCCGCCAAGCGCTGCCGAGCAGCTGGTCGAGGCGCTGAGAGCATTGCATCCCGACGAAATGTCGCCGCGCGACGCGCTGGAAGCGCTGTATGCGCTGAAGGCGAAACTGCCGAGGCAATAACCGTCCCTCGTCATTGCGAGGAGCGCTTGCGACGAAGCAGTCCAGCCGTTGCTTCAGCGCTCGCGACTTTGGATTGCTTCGCTTCGCTCGCAAGGACGTCACCGAACTGCCTTCTCCGTCCAAGCCACCACAACCCGAGATTCCAGCTCACGCACACCGCCAGCGCCAGGCCAAGTCCGATCGCCGAGCCGAACCGTAACGCCGCGACATGCAGCAGCGCGATCGCGGTGCCGAGCCCGATCAAGCCCCAGCCACTGTTGGCGAGCACCGCCGCGGTCGGTGGCCCGCCGATGCGCGGATGCAGGATCAGCATCATGCTGGTGAACACCACCGGAAACAGCGCGATGATTCCGCTGACGGTCGGGCCAACCCAACCCGACAGAGTGACCACGGTCGCTACCAGTGTCGAAACCAGCACGGCGCGCAGCGGGATGTCATACCAGCGCCGCGTGATCAGCGGCATCCTGACGTTCCGGAAGCGCTGGAGCAATGGCAGACAAACCGCAAATGCGACGACGTTGACGCAGATCCCGCCGGCAAGCGACCAATGGGTCATTCGTATCAGGGTGGCGAGCGCGATCCATACCGCGACCGCAAGGGAAAAGCTCACCAGCATGCCGCGGCGCTGCGCCAGCACCACATAGGTCAATCCCAGGCAGATCGTCGCGGCGTTGATTGGAAGGCTTGCCAGCGCCCCCTCGGCGATGAACGCCGCGTCGTGATCGAGCGCAAGAAAAACGTAGGAAGGCCCCGCCGAGATCGGCAAGGTGGCGACCAGCGCGCCGATCACCGGGCCCGAGCGCTCGGTGACGACGGAGGCCGTGACCACAAACGCGGCGGTGACGGCCATGCGCAGCGCGAGCGTGAGGATGAAAGCGAAATCGGGAGGCATTTTCCATTTGTCGTCCCGGCGAACGCCGGGACCCATAACCACAGGCGTTCGTGTTGCGCGAGGGCCGTTGAACAGCTGTTCTTATCAAGAGGACACGGCGTATGGGTCCCGGCGTTCGAGCCTGTGAACTTATCTGAAGCGGTGTCTGCGGTGGCGTATACTATTGGTCGGACGATTGGCTTCATGCGGCGGCGATTGTCCTTAATCGCACGGCGATTGAGAGGTTGTGGGCAAGCGCGTGCCACAGTCCGATCGCTTGCACCTTGGCAAGGCCTCGCACCAGGAGCGTGCCGAAGCCTCGGTTTTTGAAGCTTGCGTTGACCCGTTCGATCCGTCCCCTCTTTTTCATCACCGCCTCGGCCTCGTTGCTGGTCATGCGCTGCCGCCAGTCCTTGATGGTCTGCGGCTCTCCTTCTCGTTGCTTTTGCCGCCTCAGCAGCGTTGCCGGCTTGACATCGGTGCGATCCCTGGGCGGGTGGATGTAGACGCCGACCGGCGCTTCGGGCCGGCTGCTCAGGGCTGCGATATCGTCAACCTGCGCAAAGCCCGTGTCCGCCAGCACGCGTTTGATCGGCCGCCCCAGCCGTTGCTCGCTCTCCTCGACCATCGGCCGCACCAGATCGCTGTCGTTGCGCCGGTCCGTCGCCATGATCGCGGTGACGAAGCCATGATCCGTCGTTGCTGCAATCTGCACATTGTAGCTCGCGCGCACCGCGCCATCCGCGCACCGCATCCGCCGCGCCTGCGGATCGGTGAGCGAGGCGCGAGCTTCTGTTTGTTCGGCAACCTCCTTCGGGCTGCGCTCGGCCCGCTTGGCCTTCTCCGCTTCGATCTCCGCCAATTTGGCGCGTGCCTTCTCAATCCGCTCCTGGGTCTGGCTCAAGCCACGGGCCCGCGCCGCCTGCCGGCGCTTGGAACTCGCCGCCGGGTCCGCCTCGACCTCGGCTTTCAAGGCCACCACACGCGCCTTCGCCTTGGCCTCCGCCTCGTCCAGACGCAGCGCCCGCTTGTACGAACTCTTGCCCGCGGAAGCCTTGATTTTGGTGCCGTCGACGACGATCTCGTCGGCCTCAAACAGTCCCTCCGCCATGAACGCTGCCAGCGTTTCGGTGAGCAGAGCGTCGAGCACATCGGCATGCGCCACGCGAAAGTCCGCAAGTCCGTGGTAGTTGACAGGAACGCCGCAGGCCACCCACCGATAGGCCAGATCCTGGCTGGTCAACCGGTCCAGTTCGCGCGCCGAGCCAACCCCGTCCATCGTCGCCAAAAGCCACAACGCAAACAGCACAGCCGGATCCGCCGCCGGCCGGCCCGCCGTTCCCTCACGCGCTTCGATCTTGTCGTAGAGCACCGTCAAATCAAGCGTCTCGACGAACCCAACCACCAATCGCGCGCGGTGGTCCGCCGCCAGCCAGCCATCCGGATTGATCAGATCCCACGACAGTTGAGCCCGGTTCGCAACCACAACCCGAGCATCGCCTCGACCCGCCATCCCTGCAATCCCTCTATCACCCAATCAGTCAACATCTCCATTGAATCACAGTTCACCCCGAAATCGAGAAGATTTCTTCACAGGCTCGTTCGCCGGGACGACGATGGATCACACCCGCTTCATCTCCACCGAGACCTTGGGGCCGTTCCTGATGGTCTGATACACCACGCAATAGCGCTCGGTGAGTTTCAGCAGCAGGTCGAGCTTGTCCTGCGGCGCGTCGGTGCCGACGTCGAAGCGCAGCCGGATCTCGGCGAAGCCGACCGGCGTTTCCTTGTCGACGCCGAGCGTGCCGCGAAAATCCAGATCGCCCTCCGCGGTGACTATCCCCGTTTTCAGCGGCACCTCGATCGCGGTCGCCACCGATTTCAGCGTCACGCCGGCGCAGGCCACCAGCGCTTCCAGCAGCATGTCGCCGGAACACAGTTCAAGCCCGGAGCCGCCGGTGGCGGGATGCAGGCCGGCCACCGCGAGCGCCCTGCCGGTCTCCACCTTGCAGGCAATGCCGTCGCTCTCGATCGAGCCTTTGGCCTTAAGCGTGATCAGCGCCGCCTCGGGATCCGTCTTGTAGCGATCCTTGATCGGGGCCTGCGTGGCACGGAGGGTTGCGGCGTCCATATTTTTCTCCCGGGATAATACTTCTCGCATGTAATGCGTCATGCCGCCGATGTCACCACCACATCGCTTCGCCCGCGGTCGATTTCTCGTCCACATCGGGCACGCCGCGGTCGAGCGAACGGTCCAGCGCGGTCAGCACGCGCCGCTTGAAATTGTCGAACAGCGGCGAATTGCGGTCGCGCGGCCGCGCCAGGTTGATGATGATCTCTTCGAACTTGCGGCCGGGACGCGGCCGCATCACGACGACGCGGTCGGCCAGCACCACGGCTTCGTCGACATCATGGGTTACCAGCACCAGCGTCGGCCTTGTATCGGCCCACAGGTCGAGCAGATGATCCTGCAAGTCCCTTCGCGTGAAGGCATCGAGCGCCGAGAACGGCTCATCGAGCAGCAGCACTTCCGGCCGCGGCACAAGGGCCCGCGCAATCGCCACGCGTTGCGCCTGGCCGCCCGACAGTTCGCGCGGCCACGCGTCGGCCTTGTCGGTAAGGCCGACACGTTGCAAGGCCCGGGCGACCTTCTCGCCGCGGACATTCGCCGCCGCGTCCGACAATCCAAAACCGATATTGTCGGCGACGCTCAGCCAGGGCAGCAGCCGCGGCTCCTGAAAGATGATGCCGATCTTTTCGTGCGGCGCCGTGATCGCGATCCCATCGAGAACGATCGCGCCCGATGTGGCGCGGTCGAGGCCGGCCACAGCGCGCAGCAGCGTCGATTTTCCGCAGCCGGAGCCGCCTATGATGGCGACGATCTCGCCCTGCCGGATTTCGACGGAGAAGCGCTCCAGCGCGTGCACGCCGTTGGGATAGGTTTTGCCGACGCGATCGAGCACCAGCATCAGCCGCCTCCACCCGTGCGGCCAAAGGCGTCCTGCCATCGCAATAGCGGCGTCGATGCGACCTCGATCAGCCAGTCGGTGGTCTTGCCGAGGATGGCGAAAATGACGATGGCGGCGAGAATCTGCGCCGGCTTGCCGAGTTGCTGGCCGTCGATCAACAGATAGCCGAGCCCTTCCGATGCACCCATGAACTCGGCGGCGACCACGAACATCCAGCCGAGGCCGAGCCCGACCCGCAGCGCGACGACGTAGGCCGGCAGGACCGCGGGCAGCAGGATGCGCCGGATCATCGCCGGTCCGCTCAGGCGAAAGGTGCGGCCGACCTCGACGATCTTGCGGTCGACCGACAGGATCGCGCCCATCACGCCGAGATAGACCGGGAAGAATACGCCGACGGCGATCAGCGCGATTTTCGACGTTTCGAAAATACCGAGCCACAGGATGAACAGCGGCACCCAGGCGATCGACGGAATCGCGCGCAGCGCCTGCACGGTCGGATCGAGCAGGCGCCGCGCCAGACCCCAATAGCCCGAAACTGCGCCGAGCATCGTGCCGGCGATCACGCCGAGCCCGAAACCGGCGACGACACGCGTCAGCGTCGCCACAATATGACGTGTCAGTTCGCCGCTGCGCGCCAGTTCCATGATGGTCGCGAACACTCTTGTCGGCGGCGGCACCAAGCGCCCGTTGGACCATCCGAGCCAGACCACGACTTCCCATGCCAGTGCCAGGCCTACCGGGAGCAGCAATCCAAGTGCGGGCCTTGCATAGCGCCGTAGGCGCCCGGACGGTGCCGACGCGGCGACTGGCTTGGCCTGGTGGATCGGCGGCGCATCGATGGTCATCGCCATAGCAAAACCGCGTCTGGCCGAGGATTGCAAGCCGGCGAATCGGAGGAGCGCATTACGGTTAGCGCCGTCGTGCTCCGCCGTCGTTCCCGCGCAGGCGCTACGGCATCTACACATCTCCGGCGTCATTGCCGGGCTTGACCCCGCAATCCATCCTTTTTCAAAAAAGCCCTTTGAAGATGGATGGATACGCGGGTCAAGCCCGCGTATGACGAGATGTGTGAATGCCGTAGCGCGCAGGCGGGGACCCATAACCGCCGATGACTATGCTTGGACGAATCGGCGCCGCAGATTGCTAACACCTTCCGCCTCACGGAGACGGAGGATATGGGTCCCCGCCTGCGCGGGGACGACGTGGTGAGGTTCGGGACGCGTATCTCAATTGGTCGGCAGCGGGACCTGATCGTCGATCAGCAAATCCAGTGTGGCCTTGACGTCGACCTTGGCATCGACCACGCCGGCCTGCTGCAGCGCAAGGCCCGCGGCGAGGATGGAGTCGCGCTGCGGCGTGCCGATGCGGCTGTGGGTGAGTTCGGTGCGCTCCTTGAGCTGCTTGTCGACGACTTCGCCGGGCAGCTTGGTGACGCCGATGAACGTCTTCTTCAACTCGTCGTAATTCGCCAGCGAATATTTGCGCGCCTCTTCATAAACGGCGAGCACGCGGCGAACCGCATCCGGATAATCCTTCAGAAACTGTTCGCGCACATTGAGAATGCCCCAGGTATTGGCGGCCGGCTTGCGGAAGAACAGTTTTGCGCCCTCCTCCACTTCCGCCTGCGCCATCATCGGATCGAGGCCCGCCCAGGCATCGACATCGCCGCGGATCAACGCGGTCTTGCCGTCGGCATGCTGCAGCAGCACCGGGGTGATGTCCTTTTCGGAGAGGCCCGCGTCGAGCAGCGCCCGCACCAGGAAGATGTGCGGGTCGGTGCCGCGCGTCACCGCGACGCGTTTGCCCTTGAGGTCGGCGACGGTCGTGATCTTCGAATCTTTTCCGGTGACCAGCGCGGTCCATTCGGGGCGCGAATAGACATAGATCGACTTGATCGGATTGCCGTTGATCTTGGCGACCAGCGCGGCGGAGCCCGCGGTCGAGCCGAAATCGATCGAGCCGGCGTTGAGGAATTCGAGCGCCTTGTTGGACCCGGCCGACTGCACCCAGACGATGGCGATGCCGTCCTTGGCGAATTCCTTTTCCAGCAATCCCTTCTGCTTGAGGATCATCGACACCGGATTGTAGGTCGCCCAGTCGATATGGATTTCCTTGAGCGCGTCGGCGGCAAAGGCGGTGCCGGACAGCAGCGTGGAAACGGCGATGGCCGCCGCGAAGGCGCGCCGTGAAATCCTCAACATGTCGAGTTTCCCTCTCAAGGTGACCGATCAAACAGATTTGCGGGCGGCAATCTACGCCACCAAGCGGCATGAAACACTGTTTTATTTCAATGAGTTAATTCACCGCGTCAATCGGTAAATAGTTGCCCCGAAACGGCGAACGCAGAAAACCGATTGCTCAAAATGCCAGAAAGGCAGCATGGTCCTGCTGCCGTCCCACAATGATCCGTGACAGCGCCCGCGCCGTCCGATATCCGAATACGTCATGGACAGCATCGTGACACAGGCCCGGCCGGAGGTTGACGAACGTTTCGACACCGCGCGGATCACCGCTGCGGTCGATGCGCTGGCCGCAAAGCATGCCGGACATGAGGATGTTTTCCGCTCCCACCTCGCCCAACTGCTGAAGGCGGAATTCATCGAATCCCGTGCCACGGCGCAGACGGTCCTGCTCAAGGACCGCCACGGCCAACGTTGCGCCGAACGGCTGTGTTTCATCCAGGACGAGATCATCCGCATCCTGTTCGCCGCCGCCACCCGCCATCTCTACCGCTCACCGATTCCCTCCGGGGCCGAACGCATGGCGGTGGTCGCCACCGGCGGCTATGGCCGCGGGCTGATGGCGCCAGAATCCGACATCGATCTTTTGTTCATCCTGCCCTACAAGCAGACCGCCTGGGGCGAGCAGGTCGCGGAAGCCATCCTGTATTGCCTGTGGGACATGGGGCTGAAGGTCGGCCACGCCACGCGCTCGGTCGATGAATCGATCCGCCAGGCGCGCGGCGACATGACGATCCGGACCGCGATTCTCGAGACCCGGTTCCTGACCGGCGACCGGCCGCTTTACGATGAGCTGGTCGAGCGCTTCGACAAGGAGGTGGTGCAGGGCACGGCGGCCGAATTCGTCACCGCGAAGCTGGCCGAACGCGAAGAGCGCCACCGCCGCGCCGGGCAATCGCGTTATCTGGTCGAGCCCAACGTCAAGGACGGCAAAGGCGGCCTGCGCGACCTGCACACGCTGTTCTGGATCGCGAAATACGTCTACCGCGTGCGCGACAGCGACGAACTGGTGCAGCATGGCGTATTCGACGGGCAGGAATACCGTACCTTCCGCCGCTGCGAGGACTTCCTCTGGTCGGTGCGCTGCAACCTGCATTTTGTCAGCGGTCGTGCCGAAGAGCGGGTGTCGTTCGACCTGCAGCGCGAGATCGCGATCAGACTGGGCTACACCTCGCATCCCGGCATGCAGGATGTCGAACGCTTCATGAAGCACTATTTCCTGATCGCCAAGGATGTCGGCGACCTCACCGCCATCCTGTGCGCGAAGCTGGAAGACCAGCAGGCCAAGCCGGCACCGGTGCTGAGCCGCATGATGGCGCGGTTCCGGCCGGGCACGAAGCGGCGGCGGGTGCCCGACAGCGACGATTTCATTGTCGACAACAATCGCATCAACCTCGCGGCACCCGATGTATTCAGGCAGGACCCCGTCAACCTGATCCGGATTTTCCGCCTCGCGCAGAAAAACAATCTGGCTTTCCATCCGGATGCCATGCGCGCGGCGACGCGCTCGCTCAAGCTGATCAACGCGCAACTGCGGGAAAATCCGGAAGCCAACCGGGTCTTCATGGAAATCCTGACCTCGGACGACGCGGAGATCGTGCTGCGGCGCATGAACGAGACCGGAGTGCTCGGCCGCTTCATCCGTACCTTCGGCAAGATCGTCGCGATGATGCAGTTCAACATGTATCATCACTACACGGTGGACGAGCATCTACTGCGCTGCATCGGAATCCTTCAGGAGATCGAGCGCGGCGGCAACGACGAATTCGTCGTGGCCTCCGACCTGATGCGCAAGATCCGCCCCGAGCATCGCGCGGTGATCTACATCACCACGCTGCTGCACGACATTGCCAAGGGCCGTCTCGAGGACCATTCCATCGCGGGCGCGAAAGTGGCGCGGCGGCTGTGTCCGCGGCTCGGCTTCAACGCCGCCGACACCGAGTTGATCGCGTGGCTGATCGAGCAGCATCTGACCATGTCGGTGGTGGCGCAATCGCGCGACCTCTCCGACCGCAAGACCATCGAGAACTTCGCGGGCGTGGTGCAGTCGGTCGAGCAGATGAAGCTGCTGACGATCCTGACCACCGCCGACATCAGGGGTGTCGGTCCCGGCGTCTGGAACGGTTGGAAAGCGCAGCTGCTGCGCACGCTGTATTACGAGACCGAGCCGGTACTCACCGGCGGCTTTTCGGAGGTCAACCGCGCCCAGCGTATCGCGGCGGCGCAGGCGGAATTCCGCGCGGCGTTCACCGAATGGCCGGAGCAGGACCTCAGCACCTATGTCGCGCGGCACTATCCCGCTTACTGGCTCAAGGTCGACCTGCCGCACAAGATCCGCCACGCGCGGTTCATGCGCGCGAGCGAGCAAGGCGGCGCCAAGCTCAACATCAATGTGGGGTTCGACGAAGCCCGCGGCGTCACCGAACTGACCATCCTCGCCCAGGACCATCCGTGGCTGCTGTCGATCATCGCCGGCGCCTGCGCTTCGGCCGGCGCCAACATCGTCGACGCGCAGATCTACACCACCACCGACGGACTGGCGCTCGATACCATCGCGATCAGCCGCGAATACGACCGCGACGAGGACGAGGGCCGCCGCGCGACGCGGATCGGCGAGATGATCGAGGACGTGCTAGAGGGCAAGTTGCGGCTGCCGGAAGTGGTCGCAAGGCGCGCGGCCGGACGGTCGAAGGCGCGGCCGTTCGTGGTCGAGCCCGAAGTGATCATCAACAACCAGTGGTCGGACCGCTATACCGTGATCGAGGTCTCCGGCCTCGACCGGCCCGGCCTGCTTTATCAGCTCACCACCGCGATCTCGAAGCTCAACCTCAACATTGCGTCGGCGCATGTCGCGACCTTCGGCGAGCGCGCCCGCGACGTGTTCTACGTCACCGACCTGCTCGGCGCCCAGATCAACGCACCGACGCGGCAGGCCGCGATCAAGCGCGCGCTGATCCACCTGCTCGCCAACGGCGACGCCGCCGAAAAGCCGGCGGCGTGAGTGTCGTGCCCCGGACGCAGCGCAGCGCGTAGCACTGGCCTTAAGCGCGTTCACGCGCGTCTTCGATGCGCTATGGCGCCGCGGAGCGGCACGACCGGCGATGCTTCGCATCGCCTTAGAATGCCGCACCGCGTCCCGGACACGGGCGTTAGATGCTCTTCCCCTTGCCGTAGGCAAAATACCAAAACCCCACGGCCAGTCCGCCGTTGATCACAACCTGCAGCCAGCCGAGCCCGTTGAGAAGGCCGGTCGCGGTCGCATGCAGCAGGATCAGCGCGTCGAGACCATTGGCGATCAGGCCCGCTAGCATCACCGCCCTGAACGTTTCCGCTCCGTCGCCATTGCGGGCGCCCCAGAACACGATGGCAAATCCCAGGATCACCGAGCCGGCGATACGGCCAACCACTTCGGTGGCAGGGGTCAGGGTTACACCGTAAAGCGCCACCAGTTGCGACGGCGCCACCACAAAGGCTAATCCAAAAACTGCGGACACGATCGCGGCGAGTGTCAGAAAGCCGCCCAGTTTCATGATTTCCTCCCCCGTTAGCTTCAGGAACGCGCCAGTTTAACATGGCACCGGAATAGCGCCTATTGCGATGTCGGCGCCGTCATTTGGGGCCGAAAGCGCGACGCCGGAATGACGGGATGACAATGCCGCGTGTTCGATTAGGCTGGTACTGCAAATTCCTTGCAAGGCTTGGGAGAGCCACATCATGATCTGGATCGCAAACGCGTTGGTCGCGCTGGTCGCGGCGCTGCATGTGTATTTCCTGGTGCTGGAAATGTTTCTCTGGACCAAGCCGCTGGGTCTGAAGACATTTCGCAATTCGCCGGAGAAGGCGCGGGACTCCGCCTTGCTCGCCGCCAACCAGGGCCTGTATAACGGCTTCCTCGCCGCCGGCCTGATTTGGGGACTGGTGCAGGCCGTCCCCGGCTTCGCCTTTCAGATCAAGGTTTTCTTCCTGCTCTGTATCATCGTCGCCGGCGTCTATGGCGCGGCGACGGTCAGCCGCAGGATATTGTACGTTCAAGCGGCTCCGGCCGCGCTCGCGCTGATCCTGCTGTGGCTCGCGTAAGCCTATCCCGGGCAGGGAGTGCTAAGTAGAGGCGATATCAGCATTAATCCCCGCTTAACGCGCCTTTAAACCCGCCCCGTTACGCTGGCGCATCGGGTGCAGGCGTAGCGTATGGCGTTGGGACGGAAAAAGAACGGCGGACGCCGGGAGCCGATATTCGGTCTCCCCGCATCATTGGCCGAACTGCGTCTCGGGCCGCAGGATCGCGTGACCGTCGCCGACGACAAGCCCAAACCCAAAACCGCCAGGCTCAAAGCGCGCGGTCCCAACGACGATGCGCCGCGCGAGCGAAAACCGCGCGGTGGCGACAAACGCAAATCCAAAACCCGCGCGCGCGGCGGCATCGCACGGCTGTTTTATTGGGGCGCGGTGCTGGGGCTGTGGGCGGCAATCGCGGTGGTCGGCATCGTGATCTGGGTCGGCGCGCACCTGCCGGCGATCCAGTCGCTTGAAATTCCGAAGCGTCCACCCACGATTCAGATTGTCGGGCTCGACGGCAGCGTACTGGCGACGCGCGGCGAAATGGCCGGCGCCAACGTCGCGCTGAAAGACCTGCCGCCGCATCTGCCGAAGGCCTTTATCGCCATTGAGGATCGCCGGTTCTATTCGCATGTCGGCGTCGACCCAGTCGGCATCGCGCGCGCCGCGGTGGCCAACATCCTGCATCGTGGCGTCAGCCAGGGCGGCTCGACGCTGACCCAGCAGCTCGCCAAGAACCTGTTCCTGACCCAGGAACGCACCATGCAGCGCAAGTTGCAGGAGGTCGAACTGGCGCTGTGGCTGGAGCGCAAGCATTCCAAGACCGAGATTCTCGAACTCTATCTCAACCGCGTTTATTTCGGCTCCGGCGCTTACGGCGTCGAGGCGGCGGCGCAAAGATATTTTGGCAAGCCCGCAAAGAGCGTCACGGTAGCGGAAGCCGCGATGCTGGCGGGCCTCGTCAAATCACCGTCGCGGCTGGCGCCGAACCGTAATCCCGAAGGCGCCGAGAAACGCGCCCAGACCGTGCTCGCCGCGATGGCGGATGCCAAGTTCATCACCGAGGCGCAGGCGCAGGCTTCAATCGGCCATCCGTCGTACAATGTGAAGGCAGCCGGCGCCGGCACCGTCAATTACGTGGCGGACTGGATCGGCGAGGTGCTCGACGACCTGATCGGCCAGATCGACCAGAACATCGTGGTGGAGACCTCGATCGATCCGAAACTGCAGGCCATCGCCGAAGCCTCCGTCATCGATGAACTGGCGGCAAAAAGCGTGAAATTCAATGTCAGCCAGGGCGCGCTGGTGGCGATGACGCCGGATGGCGCGGTGCGCGCCATGATCGGCGGCCGCAATTACGCGGAGAGCCAGTACAACCGCGCGGTGACCGCGAAGCGCCAGCCGGGCTCCGCATTCAAGCCGTTCGTCTATCTCACGGCGATCGAAGCAGGACTGACGCCGGAGACGATCCGGCAGGACGCGCCGCTCGACGTCAAAGGCTGGAAGCCGGAAAATTACAGCCACGAATATTTCGGCGCGGTGACGCTGACCCAGGCGCTGGCGATGTCGCTCAATACCGTCGCGGTGCGGCTTGGCCTCGAAGTCGGCGCGAAGAATGTGGTGCGCACCGCGCATCGGCTCGGCATTTCGTCCAAACTCGACGCCAACGCCTCGATCGCGCTCGGCACTTCAAGCGTCTCGCTCACCGAACTGGTCGGCGCCTACGCGCCGTTCGCCAATGGCGGCCAGGGCGTCGCCCCGCATGTCGTCACCAGGATCCGCACCGTGGAAGGCAACAAGGTGCTTTACGCGCGATCGCCGGATCGGCTCGGCCAAGTGATCGATCCGCGCCATGTCGCGATGATGAATGCCATGATGCAGGAAACGCTGCTCAGCGGCACCGCGCGCAAGGCCGAGCTTCCCGGCTGGTCGGCCGCCGGCAAGACCGGCACCAGCCAGGATTTCCGCGACGCCTGGTTCATCGGCTACACCGCCAATCTGGTCACCGGCGTGTGGCTAGGCAACGACGACAATTCGCCGACCAAAAAGGCTACCGGCGGCGGATTGCCGGTCGAGGTCTGGACGCGGTTCATGAAGACCGCGCACCAGGGCGTGCCGGTGGCGGCGCTGCCGGGAGCTCAGTTCGGCGGCCTGCTTTCCAATTTCGCGCAGGCGGCTTCGCAACCCAGCGCTCCCGTTGGAAGCGTGCCGATACAAGCGACCGGCGGCGGCAGGCCCGCGCCGACGCGAACCTCGGTGCGCCCCGAGGCAGCCAACGGGCTGGACGGCTGGCTAATGGATCGGCTGTTCGGGCGATAGGCGCGCTCAACCGCCGCCGTCATTGCGGGCGAAGCGAAGCAATCCAGACCCATTGCCCGAACTGGATTGCTTCGTCGCAAACGCTTCTCGCAATAACGACACATCAATCCTGCACGCCGTAACGGTGCAAATCATTGCCTGAGGTATCCAGCCATTTCTTGGCGCGCTCGACGTGATCGCAGACCCGCGCCACCACCCGCCAGAACTTCGGCGAGTGGTTCATCTCGACCAGATGCGCGACCTCGTGGGCGGCAAGATAATCCAGCACATAGGGCGGCGCGAGAATCAGCCGCCATGAGAACGACAGCGAGCCGGCCGACGTGCACGACCCCCAGCGGCTGGACTGGTCGCGGATCGACAGCCGTTTCACCCTGACGCCGAGGGACGCGGCATGGTGCAGCGCGGCCTTCTGCAGGTCGCGGCGCGCTTCGCGCTTGAGATAATCGTGTACGCGGCGCTCGATATGCTCGACACCGCCGGCGACGCAGAGAATGCGCTCGCCGCTGTCGCGCGTTTCGGTCCACACCGTTCCGCGTTGGCCCGAGCGATGCACGATCCGGTGCGCGACGCCGCGCAATGGCACGAGGGTGCCGGGCAGGAACGGCGCCGCCTTCGGCAGCCGGCCAAGACGCGCGGCAATCCACGCGCCATGGCGGTGTGCGAATTCCCTGGCGTCGGCAAGCGTGCCGCGCGGCGGCATGGTGAGAATGGCTTCGCGGTCGCTCGGATGAATGCGCAACGTGTAACGCCGCGCGCGGCGGTGCCGGCGCAGCCGGATCGAATAGATTTGCGAGCCATGTTTGACGAGAAGTCGCGAAGGTTCAGCGGGGCGGCGATAAAGGAGGGCGCGGGTGGCCATGTCTGCAAGTCCGGATAGCGGGAAATCGCCCGGATTCTGCCACATCCGCCGCCAGTGAAATCGCTCGGCGCAAAAACAAATCATTTGCCCAATATACAGGGGCGAGCTGGCAAAACCCCTCTACCGGATGGGGCGCGGAACAAAAATTTTGGTCGACAATACTTCGATCAGCCGCGCTTAAGAAGTGAAGCCACAATCATCCTTTCGAGGCATCCGAAACCGCCGTTTCCTCCGGCGATTTCAACAGCTTACCGGCATGCGCGCGAATCAGACCTGAGTCGGGTGCAGAACATGTCTGGATCCTTGATTCAGTTAAGGATTTGGTCCGGCTATTCCGCGGCGGCCGCCAGCGACAGCTTTGGTTTGGCTGCCGACAGCATGAAATCGGAAATACGCGGCACGATTTCCGATTTGAACCGGGAACCGTTGAAGACGCCGTAATGCCCAACGCCCTTCTGCACATAATGCACCCGGCGATGATCCGGGATCGAGGAGCACAGCGCGTGCGTCGCCTCGGTCTGTCCGAGACCCGAAATATCGTCTTTCTCGCCTTCCACCGTCATCAGCGCGACACGGGTGATTTTCGACGGATCGACCGGCTTGCCGCGATGGGTCATCTCGCCCTTGGGCAACGCATGCTTGACGAACACGACATCGACGGTCTGCAGATAGTATTCGGCGGTAAGATCCATCACCGCCAGATATTCGTCGTAGAAATCGCGATGCTTGTCGACCAGGTCGCCGTCGCCCTTCACCAGATCCTTGAACAGGTTCTTGTGCGCGTCCATGTGGCGATCGAGATTCATGGTGATGAAGCCGTTGAGCTGCAGGAAGCCCGGGTAGACGTCGCGCATGAAACCCGGATGCGGAAACGGCACCTTGGTGATGACGTTGTTGCGAAACCAGGCGATGCCCTTCTCGGCGGCGAGATTGTTGACCGCGGTCGGATTGCGCCGCGTATCGATCGGTCCGCCCATCAGCGTCATCGACAGCGGAACGTAGGGATCGCGCTCGGCTTCCATGACGGACACCGCGGCCAGCACCGGCACGGAAGGCTGGCACACCGCGATGATATGCATGTTGCCGCCGAGCACATGCAGCATCTCGATGACGTAATCGACGTAGTCGTCGAGATCGAAGCGGCCTTCGGCGAGCGGCACCATGCGCGCATCGGACCAATCGGTGATATAGACCTCATGGGTCGGCAGAAACGCCTCGACCGTGCCGCGCAGCAGCGTCGCATAGTGACCGGACATCGGCGCCACGATCAGCACCCGCGGCTGCGGCACACGCAACGGCCGCGCCATCTTGCGGTCGAAATACAGCAGGCGGCAGAACGGCTTTTCCCAGACCGAGCGAATTTCGATCGGCGTGCGCACGCCATTGACCTCGGTGTCGGCGAGGCCCCATTCGGGCTTGCCGTAACGGCGCGTGGTGCGCTCGAACAGCTCGCAGCCCGCGGCGATGGATTTGCCGAAATCGGTATGCGACCACGGATTGAGCGGATTCTGGAACAGAATCTTGGTGGCGTCGGTCACGGCGCGCGCCGGATTGAGCGACGCCTGCCCCATCTCGTACATCCAGTACATCGGCGTCGTCAGCGCCGCGCTGCCCTCTCCCGGCAGGGCCGGCGGCCGGCCAAATTCACCAATCGGCATGTGTCCCTCGAAACCCGCTTTGCAATGCAATATATAGTGGGTGTTGCGCAATAAAGCGTCAATGCGCCGAACAGCTTATTCATATGGTTATCGGCGCATGGGCCCATGATTGTGGCGCAAAAGCCGCTACTCGCCGCCCTGGATCAGGGAGCCGTGCCGCCGCGCGCTCTTCAAAAGCGCAAGAAATATCGCGAATGACACAATAAACAGCACCGCATTGATCGCCAGCGCCTCCATCATCAGGTCGACCCTGAACACATGGTCGATCAACAACGACCGCATGCCTTCGAACACATAGGTCGGCGGCAGGCTCCACGCCGCATATTGCAGCCAGTGCGGCAGCACGGTCACCGGATAATAGACGCAGGCCAGCGGCAATATTCCGAACATCAGAGTCCAGACAATGCTCTCGGCGCCGAGCCCGTTGCGCAGTACCAGGCCGGACACGAAAATGCCGAGCGACCAGCTGGTGAAGATGAGATTGCAGAAGAACGCGATCAGCGGCAGGCCGAGGCCGTAGAAATTGAAGTCGAAGAAAACCAGCGCCAGCAACGTCATCGGAATGACGCCGATGGCGAGGCGGATCAGGCTCATGATCATCAGCGCGATCAGGAACTCGATCGGCTTCAGCGGGCTCATCATCAGGTTGCCGAGGTTGCGCGCCCACATCTCCTCGAGAAACGAGATCGAAAAGCCGAGCTGGCCGCGGAACAGGATGTCCCACAGGATGATGGCGCCCACGAAGGTACCGCCGGCGCGCGCGAAGAACCCGGCATTCTGGGCGATGTAACTCTGCAGAAATCCCCAGGTGACGATCTGCAGCGCCGGCCAGTAGATCAGTTCCAGCAGCCGCGGCCAGGACGAGATCAACAGATACCAGTAGCGCAGGATCATGGCGCCGATGCGGTGCGGCGCGATGCCACGACGGCCTGGGCGGCTGACATCGCTCATGATGCGTCTTCCTGGGCACGGCCGCGCGCGACGTCGAGGAATACTTCTTCCAGCGTCGCACGGTTGTAGCGCTGCATGATCCTGTCGGGGCTGTCATCGTCCTCGATGCGGCCACGCTTCATGATGATGACGCGGTCGCACAGCCGCTCGACCTCCAGCATGTTGTGCGAGGCCAGCAGGATCGTCGCATGGTTGGTCTTGCGATAGGATTCGAGATGCTGCCTGATCCAGTCGGCGCTGTCCGGATCGAGCGACGCCGTCGGCTCGTCCAGCAGCAGCAATTCGGGCTGATTGATCAGCGCCTTGGCCAGCGCCACCCGCGTCTTCTGCCCGGCGGAGAGCTTGCCGTTGGGACGGTCGAGAAATTCGCCGAGGTCGAGATCGGCGGCGAGCGCCTCGATCCGCTCGCGCAGATCGGTCACTGCGTAAAGCCGGCCGAAGATCGTCAGATTCTGCCGCACCGTGAGCCGCATCGGCATGTCGACATACGGGCTTTCGAAATTCATCCGGCCCAGCACCTCGTCGCTTTGCCCCGGCATCGCGCAGCCCAGCACCTGGACCCGTCCCGAGGTCGGCAACACCAGTCCCATGATCATCGCGATCGTCGTGGTCTTGCCGGCGCCGTTGCCGCCGAGCAGCCCGGTGATGCTGCCGCGCGCGATGCGAAACGACACGTCATCGACGGCGCGGGTGGTCTTGTAGACCTTGACCAGACGCGCGACCTCGATCGCTGCGGATACGGCGGGATCGATCGCGGGCAAGCTGGTCGTGGGCGTTTCTTGAGTCGTCATGGAAGCCGTTCATTGGGCCATAGTCATGGCGAGTGCAAGGCACGGGTATGTGTCCCGGGCGCGGTGCAGCGTTCTTCACGCTGCTCCGCAGACCGGGACTGCACCAGGCGTCGGAGTTCGTGACGACCGCGGCTCTGCGGCGCACCGCTTCGCAAATACTACGCGCTGCGCTGTGTCCGGGGCACGTGCGCCAATTTGTGATCCACGCATCACCCGTCTAAACTCGGCGCAATGACCGATGTCGCAGCCTCCGATTTTCGCCATCCGCGCCGTTATGTCCGTCTGGACACGATCCTGCGGCTACGCTGGCTTGCCGTGCTCGGGCAGCTCGCGGCTATTTTTGTCGTGGTGCAGGGGCTCGATTTCGACGTCCCGATCATCCCCTGCGTCAGCATCGTCAGCCTCTCGGCGCTGCTCAACCTCGTGCTACAGATCGCCTTCAATCCAATGCAGCGGCTGGAACCGGTTTACGCCGCGGCGCTGCTGGCGCTGAACATCGCCGAACTGGCCGGGCTGCTGTTTTTCACCGGCGGCCTGCAAAACCCGTTTTCGTTCCTGTTTCTGGCTCCGGTGCTGATCTCTGCGACCGCGCTGCCGATCCGCCTGACCATCGCGCTCGGTGTTCTCGCCGTTGCCTGCGCGTCGGCACTGGGCTTCTTCCATTTACCGCTGCCGTGGGACGGCGAGGAGCCGCTGGTGCTGCCGCCGATCTATCTGCTCGGCGTCTGGCTCTCGATCCTGCTGGCGATCGGCGTTACCAGCCTCTATGCGTTCCAGGTCACCGAGGAAGCCCGCAAGCTGTCCGACGCGCTTGCCGCCACCGAACTGGTGCTGACCCGCGAACAGCACCTCACCCAGCTCGATGGGCTCGCCGCTGCCGCGGCCCATGAACTCGGCACCCCGCTCTCGACGATTTTCCTGATCTCGCGCGAACTCGAAAAGACCGTGCCGGACGCTTTACAGGACAATGGCGCGCTCGCCGGCGACCTCAAAACCCTACGCGAACAGGCGCAGCGTTGCCGCGACATCCTGGCCAAGATCGCACAACTGCCCTCCAGCGGCGCGCCGTTCGACCGCATGCCGCTGTCGACCCTGATCGAGGAGGCGGTGGCGCCGCACCGCAATTTCGGCATCGCGATCAAGGTTCGCATTGCGGTCGCCGGCGCCAGCGAGCCGGTCGGCATGCGCAATCCGGCGATCCTCTATGGCGTCGGCAACATCCTGGAAAACGCCGTCGATTTCGCGCGCGCCACCGTCGAGGTGAATGCCTGGTGGAATGTCGACACCGTCGAGATCGTGATTTCCGACGACGGGCCGGGGATCGCGCCGGATGTGCTGAAGCGGATCGGCGAGCCGTATCTGTCGCGGCGGCGTGGCGCGGATGAGGCGCAGGGCGAGCACCACGGGCTCGGGCTCGGCGTGTTCATCGCACGAACGCTGCTGGAGCGCACCGGCGCAAAGGTGTCGTTCGCCAACCGGACATTTCCGGACCATGGCGCCGTGGTCCAGATCGTATGGCCGCGCGACCGTTTCGAAAGTGCTGAAATTGCTGGCGAATCATCCAGTTAGACGTGCGCCAGAACGTCGCGCTCAACTTTATGCGGCCTTGGCAGGGCCACGCTGCCACGCCATATGGTGGGGCAACGCAATGTTGAGGATTTCAACGTGAATGCCATCGCCGAACTGACAGGCCACACCGACCGGTCGCTGCTGATCGTCGAGGACGACAAGCCGTTCCTGGAGCGGCTGTCGCGCGCGATGGAAACCCGCGGCTTCAACGTCACCTCATGCGAAAGCGTATCCGATGGCCTTGCGCATATTGGAAAGGCGGCGCCGGCCTTCGCGGTGGTCGACCTGCGGCTCGGCGACGGTAACGGCCTCGACGTCGTATCGGCGCTCAAGCGGCAGCGGCCGGACGCGCGGGCGATCGTGCTGACCGGCTATGGCAACATTGCCACCGCCGTTACCGCGGTGAAGATGGGCGCGGTGGACTATCTCTCGAAACCTGCCGACGCCGACGACGTGGTGGCGGCGCTGCTTGCAAGCGGCACCGAGAAGTCGGAACTGCCCAACAATCCGATGTCGGCGGATCGCGTGCGCTGGGAACACATCCAGCGCATCTACGAGATGTGCAACCGCAACGTTTCGGAAACCGCGCGGCGGCTGAACATGCATCGCCGCACCTTGCAGCGCATCCTCGCCAAGCGCGCGCCGCGCTGAGGTCTCCGAAGGTCGTCCCGGCGAACGCCGGGACCCATGACCACCGTGCTGATTGTTGCAGGTCTTATCGCCTGCGCTATTCTGGCATCGTGAATACTAATTCCGCCCACGGTATTCCTTAGGAGATCATTTGATCATACCAAAATGCCACAGGCGCTCAGACTGCTGACAAACCTCGCGCTGCCGTCGACGAATTCGCGGAACGTCTCGGATTCAAGTCACGAACAAAGCGAACCCAACCCTCTGTCTTAGAGGCTTCCGAACAGGAAGGGGTTTGTAATCAGTCTGAGCCGCCCCCGAGGGGCGGCTCTCCATAAAAGCTGAATTAATCAACCATCCGTGGGCCTATGAACCCCGGCAGGCCTTTAGGTCTTGAGGACTGCCTGGCAGGTAGGTCGGCGGCTGATCGTCCGGGGTGCAGGTCAACTCCTTCCCGCCGATCGTAAAGATGCTTCCATCGCTCAAGGGAGTTGTCGCCACCCATTGCCACACTGCAAATATGTTAAGGCTCTTCATCTGCTCCGGCGAGAAGACATAATTTCTCGTATCGGTCGAGATTTCGCCGTTCGCAACGGCCACGCTCATCGAGTGACCAATTCTCTTCTCTTCACTTTGGGTAACCGATGTCTTGGCGCCCATCCCTTCGATTTTCACCCCGGCCTCAAGCGAAATAGCAACTGCATTGATTACCTCCCGGGATTGCGTTGTTTCAGTGGTCTTCGTAATGCTTCTGCTCATGGCCTCGGAGTTGTTGCAGATTTGCTGGCATATTTTTTTCCAGCTTCCCGCAGCCTGACCTGCCGTAACCTTGGGCGGGACATACAGTGTATAGGTATAGCTGCCATCGGCTGGATTCTTGCCGCTCAGAACTCCGGGATAGTTATTCGGGCGGTTGCCGGTCAGTCCCAGACCATCGTCATTGGAGAAGTCGAAGTGCCGCCTGTTTTTTGAGTCCGGTGCGGGGTTGAACTCCAGGGTGAATTCTCCTTGGCGGCCGTTGCAGCCATGGCCTTGAACGCGGGAGAGGATCATCTTGTAAGGCTTGCCAGGCTGCACATCCATCACTTCACCCAAGGCGGGCTGGCCTTCATAGCAATTGTGGTCTTCGGTCAGAAGCGTGACACGTACGGCCTCCGTACCGTCGTTCTTGAGATATAGCGGGAATTCCGCCGCGGCGCCGGTCGCAAAACAAGCTGCACTCACAAAGCCGAGCACTCCCGGCAAATAAAACCGAATATGAGTCCACATGGAGATTAGCTCCGTCGCCCGCTCTGCCAATGGAGAGACCCGCCGTGGATCTCACCGCCATTGAAGCGGGACCGGGTGATATTTTCACAAGCATAATTTAGCTGCTTGACACTTTTTGCGTGCATTTCCCCCTAAGCTAAAATAGGTCCTCACTACCGCGGACGGGGCCGAACCGAAGCTCGCGCGTCCTGCCGAAGAAGCGAAAATCATCTGACGGGAGGCGGTTTACGCCTTGATCTCGTCAACGACGGCCTACAAAATCCTGGCGGATCGGCGCTTTGCCGACGCAAGCCGAGCGCATATCAATGCGATAATCGAGGTCTTTGCCGACAACCGTTCTCTTATCCGGTTCGTGAAAGATGCCGCTTGCCTAAAGACGATTGCCCTACTGGCCGGTTTTCATGCGACGTATGACCGGGACGACTTCACAACCTGGGCTACGCCCGGTCGGATTCGCAAAATGGTTGCGCAGGAGGGCCTTGCTAGCCTTCGACGTCTGGATGATTTGATTGCGCAACTGCTGCATACGCGCCACATCACGGCGGTGTCGGACGAGTCGGATCGGCGCATACGTATCTTACGGCCCACCGAATTGCTCCTGTCTCTCGACCGGGTTTATTTGGCCGCGCTCTACCGGCCGCTGCGCCTGCTTTATCCAAAGCAGGGCTATCGGTGGATCGTTGCGCAAGACATGCAGCTCCATCTCGCTATCCGCAGAGTGGAGCTTTTTGCATTACGAACTGCCGAGACCTTCATTTCGCGTCATCCGGGCATCGCATTCTTTTTTAAGCGGGATGCCGGATATCTGGCATTTCTGTTGGTCGCCCAAGCGGCCCTGCAGCGAAACGGCGCAGGGCTGTCCTATACCGAGATAGCGCAGCGACTCGGCGTGTCACGTACGCATATTCGCAATCTGTTCGTCGGCGCTGAAGCCCGCGGATATGTAGATCTCGGCAAGACGAACGGGCGGGTGTCCGCGATCCGCCCCCGGCTTTGCAACGATTTCCATCTATTCCTGGCCGAAACTGAGGCTCACCGCACCGCGATCGCGCAGACGGTATTTGCCGAGCGTCACTAGCTAAAATTATAGCGCAACGTGTATGGGGCCCGGCGTTCGCCGGGACGACGCATGGAGAGGTCTTGCGAATTAAAACTCGCCGTGGCCCTGCGGATCGACCAGGCGGTTGATCCGTTGCGCGGCGGCCATGCCGAACCGCACCGTCATCAATTTGCGGGTCGGCGCCGACAGCCGGTGCTCCGGCGCCTCGCAATGCAGGTGCGCGCCATAGGCGTCCGCAACGATCAGGCCGGTCTGGTCCGGGAAAATCTCGCACGGCAGATCCTGTGTGAAGGCAAAGAACAGCCGGTCGCAATGCGCCCGATACTCCTGCCATTTCTGGTCGGCGCGCAAATCCTCGATCGAGGACTTGATCTCCACGATCCAGATCTCGCCGCGCTCGTTCAGCGCCACCAGATCGGCGCGCCGCCCCGACGGCAGCGGCAACTCGCTGATGCAGGAGAACCCCAGCGAGCGTAACAGCCGCGACGTGCCGCGCGCGATCGCCAGCGCCGTCTCCGACTGGCGGCGGTCCGGCGGCGGCATGAGCGCGAGGTGGGGGATTTTCGATTCCATGCCATTACTGTAGCCGGTTTTCCGCGACGGAACAAACAGGCAACAAGGCACGCGCCGTCGTACCGCCGTTGCGACGGACACGGGGGAACCTCGGCAAGGCCAACCGCTTGATATCCGACGAACGAAGGGACCGCCTCCGCATGATCGACGATCTTTGGTACAAGAACGCGGTTTTCTATTGCCTTTCCGTCGGCACCTATATGGATGCCAATGGCGACGGCGTCGGCGACTTCAAGGGATTGCTGCGGCGGCTGGATTATCTGCATGGGCTTGGCGTCACCGCGATCTGGCTGATGCCGTTTCAGCCCTCGCCCGGCAAGGACGATGGCTATGACATCGCCGACTATTACGGTGTCGATCCGCGCTACGGCACGCTGGGGGACTTCGTCGAGTTCACCCATGGCGCGCAGCAGCGCGGCATGCGTGTCATCATCGACCTTGTGGTCAATCACACCTCGGACAAGCACGCCTGGTTTCAGGACGCCCGCAGCGATCCGAAATCGAAATACCGCGACTGGTATGTCTGGGCTGACCGCAAACCGGCCAACGCCAACACCGGCATGGTGTTTCCCGGCGTGCAGAAATCAACCTGGACGCACGATAAGGAAGCAAAGGCCTGGTACTTCCATCGGTTCTACGATTTCCAACCCGACCTTAATACCTCGAACCCGGAAGTTCAGGCTGAAATCCTGAAGATCATGGGGTTCTGGATCCAGCTCGGCGTTTCCGGCTTCCGCATGGATGCCGTGCCCTTCGTCATCTCGACCAAGGGCGCGAAGGTGAGGAAGCCTGTCGAGCAATACGACATGTTGCGCAGCTTGCGCGAATTCCTGCAATGGCGCGAGGGCAAGGCCATCATTCTCGCCGAAGCCAATGTGCTGCCGGAAACCGACATGCAGTATTTCGGCAAGGACGGCGACCGCATGCACATGATGTTCAATTTCCAGGTCAACCAGCATCTGTTCTATGCGCTAGCATCGTCGGACTCCCGACCGCTCGCCAAGGCGCTGGTCGCGACGAAGCCGCGGCCGGCGACCGCGCAGTGGGGACTGTTCCTCCGCAATCACGACGAACTCGATCTCGGCCGGCTCACCAAGGCGCAACGCAATACGGTGTTCGAGGCCTTCGGTCCCGACAAGAACATGCAGCTGTACGATCGCGGCATCCGGCGGCGGCTGGCGCCGATGCTGGGCGGCGACCGCCGCTGGCTCGAACTGGCCTACAGCCTGATGTGCACGCTGCCGGGCACGCCTGTGATCCGCTATGGCGACGAGATCGCAATGGGCGACGACCTCAGCCTGCCCGAGCGCAATTGCGCGCGGACGCCGATGCAGTGGTCGACCGAGCCTCATGGCGGCTTCACCAAAAGCGACAAGCCGGTAGCGCCGGTGATCGACAAGGGCCCTTACGGCTACGATCATGTCAATGTCGCCAAGCAACGCCGCGATCCGAATTCATTCCTGAACTGGACCGAGCGCATCCTGCGCATGCGCAAGGAGGTGCCGGAGGTCGGCTGGGGCGACTTCAAGGTGATCGGCACGCGCGATCCGGCGATCTTCGTTATCCGATATGACTGGCGCAATAATTCGGTGCTGTTCGTACATAATCTCAGCGAGAAGCCGCGCGAAGTTTCATTTTCGGCCGGTCTGGACGGAGAAGACGGCAAGCTGTTGATCAACCTGCTGTCGGAGGACCATAGCCGGGTCGGCAAGAACGGCCACCATACGCTGATGCTCGAAGCTTACGGCTACCGCTGGTATCGCTGCGGCGGGCTGGATTATCTGCTGAAGCGCAGCGACATCGACGGCGACGACAATCATCCGGCCTGACCACGTCGTCCCCGCGCAGGCGGGGACCCATCACCACCGATGACAATGTTTGGCCACTTGGATACGTGGGTTGACGCTGTCGCTCAAACTGAAGGGTCGGAGGCTATGGATCCCCGCCCTCGCGGGAACGGCAGAGTCCTTGGTGCGGCAACCGTACGATCACTCCCTCATTGCCGCGCAGATCCAGCGTCTCGCCCATCCTCTCGCCTTCGCGGTCCAAGGCGGTGGACAGCAGAATTTCGCCGCCGAGGCCGATGCTGTCGGAATGAACCGATACAGGCTGGTCGCCAAGGTTGAGCGCGATCAGCAGCGATCCTGTGTCGTCCTGCCGCCTGTACAGCAACAGTTCGCCCTCGGCCGCGACCGGAACATAGGTGCCGGAGAACAGCGCGGGCGTTTGCTTCCTGAGCCTGATCAGCGCGCGATACAGGCTGAGGATGGATTGCCCGTCGGCGTCGAGGTTGGCCGCGTTCTCGTGCACATGGTCGTCCGGCAGCGGCAGCCACGGTTTTGCGGTGGAAAATCCCGCCTGCGGCGTCGCATCCCATTGCATCGGCGTGCGGCAGCCGTCGCGGCCGACGCCGATGCCCGGCACGTTCTTTTCGAACGGATCGCGCACCTGGTCGGGCGCGATGACGACCTGATGCATGCCGATTTCATCGCCGTAATACAGCGTCGGCGTGCCGCGCAAGGTCAGCAGCAGCATCGCCGCCACCCGCGCCTGCGACTGACCGACCCGGCTTGCAATGCGTGGCCGGTCGTGATTGCCGAGCACCCAGTTCGGCCACGCGCCCGGCGGCAATGCCGCTTCATAGGCCGCGATGATCTTCTCGATGGCACGCGCGTCCCACGGCGCCGACAGCAGCGCGAAGTTGAACGGCAGATGCGCGCCGGACAGACCCTTACCGTAATAGGCGACCAGCCGTTCGAACGGCAGATAGATTTCGCCGATCAGCACGCGATCGTCGAATTCGTCGACGACGCCGCGCATTTCCGCGATCACATCCTGCACCTCGGGCTGGTCCGCGGTATAGCGCGGCAACAGGCTTTCGTGCGGCGGCCGGCCGGGACGAAAGGCGGGGTTTGGCGGATTGTCGCGAAACTGCTCGTCCTTGATCAGATGCCAGATCACATCGACGCGAAAGCCGTCGACGCCCCGGCGCAGCCAGAAACGAATGACGTCGTAGATCGCCGCGCGTACCTCGCGGTTGCGCCAGTTCAGATCAGGCTGCTGCGCGAGAAACGCATGATAGTAATATTGCCGCGTGCCTGGATCGAAAGCCCACGCACTGCCGCCGAATTCTGACATCCAGTTGTTCGGCGCTCCGCCGTCGGCCTTCGGATCGCGCCACAGATACCAATCGCGCTTCGGATTATTTCGCGAGCTGCGGCTTTCGACAAACCACGGATGCTGGTCGGAGGTGTGATTGGGCACCAGATCGAGGATGATCTTCAGCCCTGCATCGTGCGCCGCGCCGACCAGCGCATCGAAATCCGCCATCGTGCCGAACAGTGGATCAACGCCGCAGTAATCCGATATGTCGTAGCCGAAATCCGCCATCGGCGATGGAAAGATCGGCGACAGCCAGATCGCGTCGACCCCGAGCGCGGCCACATAGGGCAGCCGTTCGAGGATGCCCTTGATATCGCCGACGCCGTCGCCGTCGCAATCCTGATAGGAGCGGGGATAGATCTGGTAAAAGACGCCGTCTCGCCACCAGATGTCAGCGCGCTTGCTCATGTGGGGAAACACTGTCGATTGCGGCACGCAGACCAACGCCGAACTTGCGAATGGGTTCACGCGGTCCGGCTCGCCAAATCGTCATACGCGGGCTTGACCCGCGTATCCATCCTCTTCAAAAGAGCCTTCGAAGGTGATGAAGCGGGGCTTTCCCGATGCCAGACGAAACCGAAAGCAAGGCGAAGGCGGGCGCGACGATCATTCCCGTCACGCCGTTCCAGCAGAACTGCACGTTGCTGTGGTGCGAGGCCACCAGGAAGGCGATCGTGATCGATCCCGGCGGCGACGTGCCGCATATTCTGCAAGCGATCAAGCAGTCCGACGTCGCCGTCGAGCAGATCTGGCTGACCCATGGCCATATTGATCACGTCGGCGGCGCCGCCGAATTGCGCGACGCGCTGAAGGTACCGATCCAGGGTCCGCACAGGGCCGACAAATATTTGCTCGATAATGTCGAGATGAGCGGGCGCAGCTTCGGCATGACCGGGGTACGCAATTTCGAACCCGACCGCTGGCTCGACGAAGGCGAGCAGGTGGGCATCGGCGAACTGACGTTTGACATCTTGCACTGCCCGGGCCACTCGCCGGGCAGCGTGGTGTTCTTCAACAAGGAAATGCGCTTCGCCCATGTCGGCGACGTGCTTTTCAACAGCTCGGTCGGCCGCACCGACCTGCCCGGCGGCAGCCACGCGACGCTGATCAGGTCGATCACCGAAAAGCTGCTGCCGCTCGGCGACGACGTGAGTTTCATCTGCGGCCACGGTCCAGGTTCCAGCATCGGCCATGAGCGGATGACCAATCCGTTTCTGAACGGGACGACGTGATTTCGACTTGTGGTGAGCGCGCTCTTGCGTTCTCGAAAATCCACCGTCGTCCCCGCGCAGGCGGGGACCCATACGCCGTGCGAGTTCAATTGGAGCGATGGCGTTGCAGCGCTTGTGCGCAGTCACCAAGCATCGGTGGTTATGGGTCCCGCCTGCGCGGGGACGACATCAATGTTTTACCCTTCACCATCTCTCTTATGCGCTGCGACAAATGGTCGAGATCGAACGGCTTGGTGATCATCTCCATGCCCGGCTGCAGAAACCCGCCGGTGATCGCGACGTTCTCGGCATATCCGGTGATGAAGAGAATCTTCAGGTCGGGCCGGACTTCGCGCGCCTGATCGGCGAGTTGGCGGCCGTTCATGCCGGGCAGGCCGACATCGGTGACCAAGAGGTCGATCCGCTGCTTGAGCCGCAGCATGTTCAGGCCGGAAGGGCCGTCAACGGCTTCGAGCACGCGGTAACCCTGATCCTGCAGCGTCTCGACGATGACGCCGCGCACCACCGGCTCGTCTTCGACCACCAACACGGTCTCGCCGGTGGCGGCGTGTTCTTCCGCAGCAATCGAAGCGGCCCGCTCCATGGCAACGTCGCCATGGTGACGCGGCAAATACAATCTCACCGACGTCCCCACGCCCTGCCTGCTGTCGATCAGGACGTGACCGTTGGACTGCCGCGCGAAGCCGTAGATCATCGACAGCCCCAGCCCGGTGCCCTGCCCGATCGGCTTGGTAGTGAAGAACGGATCGAAGGCGCGCGCCACCACTTCCGGACTCATGCCGGTGCCGGTGTCGGAGACGTCGATGCGAATGTAGTCACCTGGCAGCAGCGCCGGCGTATCGGCATCGACGCCCTCGATCTGCGCGTTCTCGGTGAGGATTGTAAGCTTGCCGCCGGACGGCATGGCATCGCGCGCGTTGATGGCGAGATTGAGCAGCGCGCTTTCAAGCTGGTTCGGATCGCACAGCGTGTACCACAGCCCGTCGGAAGCGACGATTTCCAGGTCGATACGCTCACCGATGGTCCGGCGCAGCAGATCCTCCAGCGACACCACCAGCGCGTTGGCATCGACCGATTTCGGGATCAACGGCTGGCGCCGCGCAAACGCCAACAGACGATGGGTCAGAGCGGCGGCACGGTTGGCCGACGTCATCGCGGCGTTGATGTAGCGCGCGACGTTGTCGGTGCGGCCCTGATCGAGCCGGGTCTGCATCAGGTCGAGCGATCCGACGATTCCAGTCAGCAGGTTGTTGAAATCGTGCGCGATGCCGCCGGTCAGTTGTCCGACCGCTTCCATCTTGTGTGCCTGCCGCAGTGCCTCTTCGGTGGCCTTCAGCCGTTCGGCAGCGGCCTTGTCGGCAGTGACGTCGCGAGCGACGACGTAGACGCGATCCTTGTCCGACACTTCGGTCCAGGACAGCCAGCGGTACGAGCCGTCCTTGTGGCGAAAGCGGCTTTCGAACCTGACGGTGGTATCGTTGGCAATCGGCGTTCCGAGATGCGGCTGCGTCATTCCGGCATCGTCGGGATGCTGCAGCCATTCCGAGGTGCGGTGGAGCAGTTCGGCCTCGCACCAGCCGAGTGTCCGGGTCCAGGCCGGATTGACCGTCTGCCAAATGCCGTTGCGGTCCGCGACCAGCAGGAGATCCTGCGACACATTCCAGATCCGGTCGCGCTCCTGGGTTTTTTCCTCGACGCGTTCGGCGAGCGTCGCATTCAATTCGGCGAGCTGGTCTGCAAGCTTGCGCTGTTCCGCTTCGCTTTGCCGAAGCGCGCGCTCCGCTTCCATTTGCTCGGTGACATCGGTATGCGCGCCGACCAGCCGGATCGCCCTGCCGTTCTCGTCGCGCTCGATCGTGGATTTGACGGAAATCCATCGCAGCTCGCCGTCGCTTGGACGCACGATCCTGTACTGCACGGCGTATTCGCGCACCTTGCTTGCGACGGCCTCGCGGAATTTCCTTTCGGTCGCTTCGCGATCGTCGGGATGAATGCGCCTTACCCAGTCTTCGTGGGTCTCGTTGACGGCGTCCGGCGGCAGTCCATGGATCAGCAGATATTCCGGCGAGCGGCGATTGCGGAAGCCGGTTCGCAGGTCGACCTCCAGTCCGCCAATGCGGCCGATCTGCTGCACCCGCGCCAGTTCGGCTTCGCGCTCGCGCAACGCCGTGGCGGCGAGATGTTCCTTTGTCACGTCGCGGCAGACCACGAGGACGCCGCCGACACCATCCGCCTCGTCGATCGGGCTGTAACCGTAGGTCCACCATACCTGCTCGAGCCTGCCGTGGCGCGTGACCGGGATTAACTGATTCTCGTGCCAGGTAGCGCCGCCGCCGCTCATCACCTGTTCGATCTGGGGACCGATGATGTGCCAGGTTTCCGCCCAGCATTCGCGGCCGCGCTGGCCGAGCGCGCTCGGATGCCGCTCCGGTCCCATGGTCTGTCGATAGCCGTCATTGTAGAACTGGATCAGTTCCGGCCCCCACCAGATGAACATCGGGTGGTTGGTGTTGAGCAGGATGCGCCGCAGTCCGCAGGCTCTGCGGCCAGGCCTCGGCCGGACCGATCGGCGTCGCCGACCAATCGAAGCCTCTTGTCAACGCCCCCATCTCCCCGCCGCCGGCGAGAAAATCCGCAGAAGTCGATCGGTTGAAATCCAGCATTCAGATGATCAAGGCCAGATCGGCCATACCAAGGTGCGCGTATTCGTGCTGCAAACCGGTAACCCCGTCCCGGATCGATCCCAGGCAGGGTTTGCGGAGGACGCGCAAAATACCAGCCGAAACTTAACTGCTTGTCACGGCCGCTGCAAACACCCGTCCCGGGACTTGGTTCCGGCTGGTCCCGCGCGCCCGGGACAACAGTGCGGCTGCCTGCGCATGGCGCTTATTTCATCAGGCCCGCCGCGGTAAGCGCTTTGGTGATGACGGCGCCGACGTCGATCGCAGGCCGCTTCGATGATCGGGGTGATTTGGCGTAATCGGTCGGCACCGCCAATGGCCAGGGGATCGTGTTGAGTTCCGGAGCAGAGGGAGGGACGAAGGCAGGAGGCGTCACCGTAATCGTCGTCGACGCAGCCGCCGCGACCGCTACCGCGGTTTCCTTCGCCGGCTTCGGCTGATGAACCCGGCCGGTCAGGCCGAAGAAAACGGCGATGTGATAGGACGACGAAATCCCGGCCTCGATCATGAAGGCGCCCTGCGTGCCGTAACGTTCATCGTTCTCGGCGACACCGAGCGGCGTGCCGTGCGCCATGCCGGTGATCGTGATCGAATTCGACAAGGGTCTCGCCATTCGCATTCCACCAGACCGCGCGGGGATAGCCGTCGACCATGGATTGCGACATCGGCGTCGCCGGCAGCCGATGCAGGTCGAGCCACTGCTTGACGATCGCATCCGCATTTGACGGATTGACGGTCTTGTCGGCGCTGCCGTGCCATACCGAGAGCTTCGGCCACGGGCCCTTGTGCGGGGAAGCGTGACGGACGAGGTCGCCGAGTTCGCGGGCCGGACGCGATGGCGACTGGAACATGCCGCTCAGTGCCTGCTGCACATTGGCGGCGATGCCATAGGGCAGGCCGGCGATGATCGCGCCGCCCGCGAACACGTCGGGATAGGTCGCGAGCATCGCCGCGGTCATGGCGCCGCCGGCGGACAGGCCGGTGACGAAGATGCGATCCTTGTCGATGTTGTGATCGCCCGCCATCCGCGCGACCATCTGACGGATCGAAAAGGCTTCCCCGCCGTCGCGCGCAATGTCGTCGGGGTTGAACCAGTTGAAGCAGCCATTGACGTTGTTGGATGGTTTCTGCTCGGGCATCAGCAGCGCGAAACCGTAGCGATCCGCCAGCGTCGACCAGCCGGCGCCGAGATCGTAACCGGCGGCATTCTGAGTGCAGCCGTGCAGCACCACCACCAAAGGCAGTTTCTGCCGCGCCCTTTGATCGCCGGGCAGATATGAAAACATCCGCAGATCGCCGGGATTGCTACCGAATCCGACCGTTTCGGTCAGCCGGCTGACTATGGGCACACGGCCGAAACCGTGCGACATGGCGCCCAGCCCGTTGATCTTGTTGAGTTTTGGCAGGCGTCGCAGGAATTCGATGTTGTTTGCGAGGGACACGGCGGCTCCTTTGTAAGAAACCTATAACCTGATCGACAACAGATGGTTGCTGCACTGCAAAATAAAAAGGCCATCGAGCTGGCGGTTCCCTTCGTCGCTTCGCTCCTCGCAATGACGCATTTCAACCTAATACATCTTGCCCTAGATTGCCTTCAGCTTCCGGTAGGCGAACCATACCATCTTCAGCAACAGCCAGCCGTCGCGGAAACGGGAAATCTGGGTTTCACCGAAGGTGCGCGCCTTGTAGTGGATCGGGGTCTCGATGATCTTCAGGTTCTGCTTGGCGGCGCCGAAGATCAGGTCGAAATCGCCGAACGGATCGAAGTTGCCGAAATAGCCGCGCTCGCGCGCCAGCACTTCGTAGTCCTTTCGCAGCAGCACCTTGGTGCCGCACAGCGTATCGGTGAGGCGGGTGTTGACGAGATAGCTGAACAGATAGGCAAAGAACCGGTTGGCGATGAGGTTGAGCGGACGCATGGCCTCGTGCTCCATCGGATAGATCAGCCGCGTGCCGTTGACGAAATCGGCTTTTCCGGTCTCGATCACCGCATGATACTTCGGCAGCGCCTCCGGCGGCATGGTGAGGTCCGCGTCCAGGATCATCAGCACGTCGCCGGTCGCCGCCGCAAAACCCTTGCGGACCGCGTCGCCCTTGCCCTTGCCGTCCTGCTTCAGCACCTTGATGTCCCAGCTCTCCTTGTAGACGTCGCGGACGCGCTCGCATTCCTGATAGGTGCCGTCGCTGGAATTTCCCTCGACAAACAGAATCTCCTGCGATGAGCCGAATTTCGGCATCCGCAGGATTGCGTTTTCGATGTTGCCCTTTTCGTTCCGGCACGGAACGAGGATGCTCGCCGAAAACCTGCGATCCGGAAACTGCCGCACTGGACGCCCGACGATGTAGGTGCGCAGGCAGAGCCGCCGGATGCCGGGCAGCGGCGCGATGTATTTGTTGATCAACGGCCCGAGGCCGAGCCAGCGCCGCGGCAGCAACTGGCGCCGCTCCTCGCGGATGCTCTCGAAATTCGCGAGATCGAGCAGATTGAGAAAGTCGACGGTGGCGATGTAGTTGATGACCGGCTGCCTGCTGCGCAGATGCAGCGCCTCGGCAAGCTTCAGCACCGGTTCCCACAAATGCGAATAATACGAAATGATGATCCGCGTCGAGGGCTCGCACAATTGATGCACCAGCTTCAGGGTGCCGTCGATATCCTCGAAGGTGCCGATGGTGTCGGCGATCACGATGTAGTCGAACGGTCCTTCGATTCCGCCCAGCGTCGCCGGATCCTCGACGTCGGCCAGCACGAAATTCAGGCCGGGATACAGCGCGCGGGCCTTGGCGATAACCTTGCCTGAGAAATCGACGCCGACGCCGTAGGATGGCTCCAGCGCCGCGATCAGATGTCCGCTGCCACAGCCCAGTTCCAGCACCCGCTTGCCCGGCGGGATCAGAAACCGCATGAATTTGCGGTCGTCGTCGTGATAGGCGGCGTTGAATTCGCGCCAGCCGTCCTGCTCGTCGAGACTGGCTTCGACATGCGCGAGCAATTCGCGTTTTCGCTGATTGGAAAGCTGCAATGAAGCAGGGGCATCGGATTGCTTCAGAACCATCGCAGCCTCGGGCGGAATAACGGACGGTTCTCTTAGCCGAACGGGACTGAGGTGTAAATTCTGCTGTAAAATAAGCGCGACAACACCAAGCGTCGTCCCCGCGCAGGCGGGGACCCATACACGCCGTCGGCGTAGCAACGTGCATCGAGGAAACATTTGGCCGTAATTACAAGCTCCGGGTGGTTATGGATCCCGCTTGCGCGGGGACGACGAATTGAGTTTGCGCAATTGCCATGAGCTTCTCGGCCACGTAGTTTGCGCGGCCTAAGCAAGAACAAACGCCGTCCGGAGAAACCCCATGGCACGCCTGAAATTTGGAGCCTTTCTCGCCCCGCATCACCCGATCGGCGAGCATCCGATGCTGCAATTCCGCCGCGACCTCGATTTCGTCGAGCAGATCGACGCGCTCGGCTTCGATGAGTTTTGGTGCGGCGAGCATCACTCATCGGGCTGGGAGATGATCGCGTCGCCCGAGATGTTTCTCGCCGCCGCCGGCGAGCGTACCAAACGGATAAAACTCGGCACCGGCGTGGTGTCGCTGCCCTATCATCACCCGTTCAACGTGGCGCAGCGCATGGTGCAGCTCGACCACATGACCGGCGGCCGCGCCATCTTCGGCTCCGGCCCCGGGGCGCTGGCTTCCGACGCGCATACGCTCGGCATCGATCCGATGACGCAGCGCGACCGCCAGGACGAAGCGATCGGCATCATCCGCCGGCTGTTCAACGGCGAACGCGTCACCGCCAAAAGCGACTGGTTCACCATGAACGACGCGGCGCTGCAGATCCTGCCCTTGCAGGAGGAGATGCCGTTCGTGGTGGCGTCGCAGATTTCGCCATCGGGCATGACGCTGGCCGGCAAATACGGCATCGGCATCATCTCGCTCGGCTCGATGTCGACGCAAGGCTTGATGGCGCTGCCGACGCAGTGGGGCTTTGCCGAGGATGCCGCGAAGAAGGCCGGCACCACGGTGAGCCGCGCCAACTGGCGCGTGCTGTTGTCATGGCACATCGCCGAGAGCCGCGAGCAGGCGCGGCGCGAGGCCGGCGAGGGACTGATGCGCTGGCACAATGAATATAATGTCGGCACCCTGCAGCGGCCGGGCCTGCAGCCATTCACCTCGCCCGAGGACGCCGTCGAGAAGACCGCCGGCGGCGAGGCCGCGGCCTCCACCATCGGCACGCCCGACGACCTGGTGAAGACCATCAAGAGCCTGATGGAGGTGAGCGGCGGCGTCGGCACCATCGTCGGCTTCGTGCACGACTGGGCCAATCCGGAAAACACCCGGCGAAGCTGGGACATGGTGGCGCGCTACGTGATTCCGGAAATCAACGGCTACACCGCGAAGCTGCGCGAGAGCCAAAAATTCCTGGTCGAGAACCGCGCGGTGTTCGAGCGCGCGGGCCAGGCGGTGATGGCCAAGATCATGGCGAACGACAAGGCCGCCGCGGCGCTGCCGCTCACCGGCCCGGGCCGCGTCGCGATCCCCACCATCAACGCGCCTGACCTGCAGAAGGAAGCGGCGAAGCGGAAGGCGTGATGATGCGGCCGCAAACCTCTTTCTTCCCTCTCCCCTTGAGGGAGAGGGCGGCTCGCATCGTCAGATGCGAGACGGGTGAGGGATCAGGTCTATCGATAGAAGTTACCCCTCATCCGGCACCTCACTTCGTGAGGCGCCACCTTCTCCCTCAAGGGGAGAAGGGAATAGTCACTTCCCGTAATAATCCTGCACCGTCTCCCACGCTGTCGTCTGCAAAAACCGCGCGGTCGACTCGTCGATACCTGCAAGGTAGCCGTTGCCGACCGGCGAGCGTCCGGTCAGCGCCGAAAAAACCACGCAGGATGCAAGATAGGTCCCGGCGAGGCTTGGATGGCGCTTGTCCGGCGCATAGAGATTGAGCTCCGGCTGTCTTGAGACTGCGCGCGCGAAGGCCAGCCCCGCCGGAATCACCAGCGCGTCATTGTCGTTGCCGGCGAGGGTGTAGGCTTCCGCCAGTTGCGCGGTCATCTCGGGCTTGTCGGCATAGGCCCACGACATGAACAACACCGGCCTGGTGCCATGCGCCCGCACGGCGTCGCTGCCTTTTTTAGCGAACTCGGTGAATACCGTTTTCAGCTTCGAATGGATCGGGCACTGGCTGCAATCCATCATGATCGCCACGTCGAACAGCCTGTCGAGCTTGTTGAAGACCACGTTGTTCTGCTCGTCGAACGAATAATTGCCGATGGCATTGGCGCGGAAATAGCTTGCCGTATCATGCCAGTCGAAGCCGGAGCCGCTGATGGTCACCGAGGTGGCGCGATAGTCCTGCTTGTGAGCGGGGTCGTCGGCCCGCTCCAGCGCCAGCACATGGCTGTGCATGCTGTTGTTGTAATAGAAAAAACTGTTGCCGATAAAAATCTCGGTCCTTGGAAAATCCGGACCGAGCGTGGTGACCTTGGGTCTGGTCTGCGCCGCCGACCCGCCGGTGGCCGCGACGACAGCGGCCAGCACGATCATCCAAGCCCGCAAAATTCCCGACATATCCGTCTCCTGCCCGATCTTGTTTTGCGGCAACCTATCACGGCGCGCCGGTTTTTCGTAACTCGCGGAAACGCAAATTGTGCTATGGCAGGGCATCAATCGGAGCACTCGCCATGTCGATGCAAAGTGTGGCCTCTCCCGTGGCGGCTTTCGCCGGCCCGCCGAAACGCGCAGCACTTGCCCACATTCCGGGCGACGAAGGCTGGCCGGTGATTGGCCGCACCCTGGCGGTGCTTGCCGATCCCAAGGGCGAGGTCGAGCGGATGGCTGCCAGATATGGCTCGGTCTACCGCAGCCGCGTGCTCGGCGAGACCAGCATCTCGGTACTTGGACCCGAGGCCAACGAACTGGTGCTGTTCGATCAGACCAAGTTGTTCTCCTCCACCCATGGCTGGGAAATCGTGCTCGGCCGGCTGTTTCCGCGCGGGCTGATGCTGCTGGATTTCGACGAGCACCGCCTGCATCGCCGGGCGCTGTCGGTGGCGTTCAAGTCCGGGCCGATGAAATCCTATCTCGTCGAACTCGACGCCGGGATCTCGACACGGGTGGCGCAATGGCGCGCGCAGCCGGGACCGATGCTGTTGTACCCGGCGATGAAGCAGCTCACGCTCGACCTCGCCGCCACCTCGTTCCTCGGCGCCGATATCGGCCCCGAGGTCGACGAGATCACCCGCGCCTTTGTCGACATGGTCGCCGCCGCCGTCACCCCGATCCGTACGCCCTGGCCCGGCACCCAGATGGCGCGCGGCGTCAAAGGCCGCGAACGCATCGTCAAATACTTCTCGCAGCAGATTCCGCTCCGCCGCGAAAAGGGCGGTGAGGACCTGTTCTCGCAATTATGCCGCGCCACCCACGACGACGGCGCGCTGCTGTCGACCCAGGACATCGTCGATCACATGAGTTTCCTGATGATGGCGGCGCATGACACGCTGACGTCGTCGTTGACGTCGTTTATCGGCGCGTTGGCTGCCAACCCGCAATGGCAGACACGGCTGCGCGACGAGGTGAATGCGCTGGCCTTGCGCGCCGACGAGCCGACGACGTTCGACAAGCTCGAGGCGATGCCGCTGTCGGAGATGGCATTCAAGGAGGCGATGCGGATGAAGCCGCCGGTACCGTCGATCCCGCGCCGCGCCAGCCGCGACTTCACCTTCAAGGGTTTTGCGATTCCAGCGGGCACGCTTGTCTCTGCCAATCCGTTGTTCACCCACCACATGCCGGAGGTCTGGCCCGATCCCGATGCGTTCGAGCCGCCGCGGTTTACCGACGAGGCGCAGCGTGCCCGTCATCGATTTGCCTGGGTGCCGTTTGGCGGCGGCGCGCATATGTGTCTCGGGCTGCATTTCGCCTATATGCAGGCCAAATGCTTCGCGCGCCATTTCCTGCAGAATCTCAGCGTCTCGCTCGATCCCGGCTACACCCCGCAATGGCAGATGTGGCCGATTCCGAAACCAAAGGACGGATTAAGGGTGACGCTGCAGGCGGTGTGAAGCACCGTCATTGCGAGGAGCCCTTGCGACGAAGCAATCCGGTTCTTGCCGATTGCTTCGCTTCCGCCGCAATGACGGCGCCCTTACGTCGGCGCCTCGAGACCGACCACGTCGATGCCGTCGGCGCGACCGCGGATCGGCAGGCATCCGAGGTCGCGAACCCCTACCGGCAGCACGGAACTGAATCGCGCCATCGCCGCGCGCGATGCCAGAAAGCCGCCATCCACGGTGCGGCTGAGTTCTTCGAGCCGCGCCGCGGTGTTCATGACGTCGCCATTGAAGACGATGGCGCGCTTGACGTCGCCGATCTCGCCGATGATCACCGGGCCGAAATGCAGGCTGCCGCGGATGCGTGGGCTCGCGCCGAAATCACGCTCGAACTGGTGCGATGCGCGCGACAGCGCCGCGCGCATCGCCACGAAGCAGCGCAGCGGGCGGCAATCGAGGGCGCCGCCGCGCGCCGGCCAGGTCACGATGATCTCGTCGCCGACATAGTCGAGCACCTCGCCGCGCGTGTCCACGACCGCGACGGTGAGCAGGCGAAAGGTGCGATCGAGGAAGCGGTGGATGCCGGTGCCGCCGAGCCGCTCGGCCAAGCCCGTCGAACCCGCGATGTCGACGAACAGCACGAAACGGTCCTCTTCCACTGGGGTATGATAGCGGCCGGTGATGAAGTTCAGCAGCGCCCGGCTTCCGATCAAATTGGTGATGGCAAGCACCAGATTGAAGAAGACCGACAGCGCCGCGGAATAGAGGAAGCTATACCAAAAGGTCCTGCTCGACATTTCCCGCGGCACGCCGGCGATGATCTCGCCGAGTTGCGACGCTTGCAGCAGGATGATGATCGCGGCGTAAGTCGTGCTGCGGATCAGAAGGCTGACCGTGAACGACAGCCCGTTGAGCCAGGCGCGCAAGGGGCCGTCGAACACCAGGAGTTCGAGGCCGCCTAGAATAGCGCTCATCAACGATCCGTAGACGGCGCCGGAGACGATCGAGTGGCCCTGTGAGGCGGTGAAGGCGATGCCCGCCACCCCGCCGGCAACGACGAGGACGGCATACAATCGCAGTCTTCGCTCAAGCCTTGCGTTCATGCTGCTCCACCCCGGTTTGCCGCCGCTCGTACTATACACAGACTTGATCGATTGATCGCGCAGATGCAAAATGCGGTTCGCCTGAGGAAAGCGGTCCGGAGCGGGTAGCCATGCGTAACGATCTCGATCCCCTTATCCTCGATCTTCTGGAGTGGATCGCGCGCGAGCCGCGCTCTTATGCCGACGTGATCGAGACCTGGCGTACCTCATGCCCAAGATTGACGGTGTGGGAGGACGCGATCGACCGCGGCTTTGCGGCTCGAGAGCATGCCGGGGGGCGCAAGGTGACGATCCGGCTCACTGCCGGGGGACGCGAATTCCTGCGCGCGCATGGGCGAACGGCTGGCGACAAGGCAAACGCCGCGTAATTCCGGACCGTCATTGCGGGGCTTGACCCGGCGATCCATCCGCGTCGGTGAACTCTTGCGAAACATGATGGATGCGCGGGTCACGCCCGCGCATGACCGCAGTTGTGTTATAGCTTGGCTTCGTCGAACGCCTTGCGGATGGCGGCGAGTCCCTGTTGCTGCGCGGTCCAGTTGCGGCCGCCGGTGATGGCGCCGTCGATCACGAGATCATGGCCATTGATGAAGGAAGATTCGTCGCTGGCGAGAAACACCGCGGCGTAGGCGATGTCCTCCGGCAATCCGGCGCGCTGGATCGGCTGCGCGGTCTTGTAGATTTCGCGCATCGCGTCCGGCGTCTTCTCCGCCGCCTCGACCGACAGGCCGAGCGCCTTGCCGAAAATGCCGGTGGCGATCGCGCCGGGAGAAATGCTGTTGACGCGGATGCCGGATTCGCCGAGTTCCATCGCCACGCATTTGGTGAGGTGAATGACCGCGGCCTTGGCCGCGCCATACACCACCGAGGATGAAAAGCCCGCGAGTCTTCCGGCGATGCTGCCGTTGTTGATGATGCTGCCGGAGCCCTGCTTGCGCATGTGAGGTGCCGCGTGCTTCATGCCGAGCATCACGCTGCGCACCAGTGTCGCCATTCCGGCGTCGAACCGCGCTACATCGAGCCCCTCGATGCCCCCGGTTTGCGCCGGACCGCCGGCATTGTTGAACAGGCAGTCGATCCGGCCGAATGTGTCGACCGCGGTGCCGATCAGCGCCTTCATCTGGTCTTCCTGCGTGACATCGGTCTGGCGGAAGACGCAGTTGGCGCCGAGCTTGCTGGCGAGCGCCTCGCCCTCCGGCGCGCGGCGTCCGGCGATCACGATTTTCGCGCCCTCGTCGACGAAGACCTCCGCCGTCCGCAATCCGATGCCGCTGGTGGCACCCGTGATGACCGCGATTTTGCCGTTCAGCCGCCCCATTTCATTCTCCCTTGCCTCGTTGCGCGATTTTCGTGAAAAGACCCACCATAAAGCGGACCGTCTTGAGAACAAGCCTTGCCGCTACACACTTTCTGGTTGTGATTCGTGCCGCTTTGGGGAACTTTCCTTGGTTGTCTTACTTTCGATTCGCCGGTGGGGCTGAATGTGACCGATGGCGACATGGACTGAGGAATTCCGGCGCGGCTGGCAGGGGATTGCACAACCATCGCTGCTGCTTGGCCTTGGCTTTGCATTTTTCTGCATCGCGCTGGCAACCGCAGCGCGTTGGGGTCTTTCGCTAATCCGGCCTGACGTCGCGTTTGCGCCGTACTTTCCGGCCGTGCTGTTTGCGACCGCCTTCGGCGGCTTTCGCATCGGGCTTGCGACCACCGTCGTCGGCGGCCTGCTCGGCATCGGCATGACTTTCGGGGAAACTCCGCCCGGCTCCGCAAAGATCGCTCTCTTGCTGATCTATCTGGTGGTGTCCGGCCTTATTCTGTGGGGCGCGCAGCATTACCGGTCGATCGCATCGCATCATCGGGCGATTTCAAGGCGCCTGATCGAGGAGGAAACCTACCGAAAACTGGTCGTCGACGAGTTGCAGCACCGGTTGAAAAACAAGCTGTCTACCATTCATGCCGTGCTGCATCAGGTGCTGCACAATCAGCCGCAGGTCTGGGCCAGCATCGACGGCCGCATCCGTGCGCTGTCGGCGACCGACGATCTGATCGCGCGAGCCGAGGGCAATGGCTGCGATCTGCGCGAGCTGCTGCTGTCCGAATTGGGCCCCTATGGTCATGTGCGGTTCACCCTGGACGGCGAACCGCGGTTTCTCCCTGCAAGACTTGCAGTCAGCCTCGCGTTGATTATTCACGAACTCGCCACCAACGCCGGTAAATATGGCGCGTTTTCCGCGGCGCGCGGGCTGTTGCAGGTGTCCTGGTCCGTCAATGACGACCGGTTGACGCTCGTCTGGGACGAGACCGAAGGCCCTCCGATCGGCGTGGTCGGCGAAGCAGGGTTCGGCACCAAGCTGCTGAATTCCGCGCTCAGGCCGTTCGACGGCAAGACCGAGATCGCATTCCTGCGCAGCGGCGTTCACTGCACGCTGAAATGCCGGATACCGCGCGATTCCGCCTGAGCTCTGCGGTCGCGTTGACACTCTGTTAATGACAACTCGCGTCGGGTTCCCTCAAACCGCCCGCGCGGCCCGGCGTCATCATGTTTCTGACAATGACTTAACGAAAACTACAAGAGAGGTTGCGAAGGTCGGCGACCATGCAAAATGCCGCCGTACACCTTCTATCCAGCATCGCGACCGACGGCGAACAGCCGGCCGTTTGCCCGCGCATCGCTCCCGCGGGAAGCGGCGTCGCGAACGCGCGTAATGTTCGCGCCGAGCTCGAGCTTCTCAACGAAATCTTCAGGATGCTCCCGGCCGGCGTGACGGTGCAGGACGAGCACGGCCATTTCCTGCTGGCGAACGACGCCGCCGCGGCCCAGTTCGGAATAGCCGCGGAGGATCTGCTCGCCGGCGCGGCTTCCTCGACGAAAGAGCTGACCGCTCGCCGCGCGGCCTGCGTCGAATTGCTGCATGCGGACCAGACCGTGGTCACCGAGCAATGCGTCACCGACGGCCACGTCCGGCGGACGTTTCTCAATACCCACCGGCCAATCCGCATCGCCGATGCAAAACTGCTGCTGACCAGTTCCGCCGATTTCAGCGAGCACAAGGCGATCCAGGACGAACTGTTCCGGCGCGCCTATTATGATGAGTTGACCGGTCTTCCGACCCGGCGGGTGATTGAACAGCGCGCCAATGACCTGCTCCAGCAAGGTGGCGCCGGGAAATTCGCGCTCGCCTTTCTGGACATCGACAATTTCAAGCACATCAACGACTATTACGGCCACGCCATCGGCGATGCGCTGCTGGTCGAAGTCGCGCGCCGGCTCGGGCTGGACCTGCGCGAATCCGACATGCTGTCGCGGATCAGCGGCGACGAATTCCTGCTGCTGCTCAACCCGATCCAGAGCCAGCAGGAGGTTGCCGAATACATCCAGTTTCTGCTGCAGCGGCTGCGGGCGCCGTTCTTCGTCGACGGCTCCGAAGTGTTCGCCTCGGCCTCGATCGGCGTCAGCCTGTATCCCGAGCATGGCCGCGACTATGACACGCTGCGCCAGAACGCCGACATTGCGATGTATCGCGTCAAGAACGAGGGCAAGGGCGCCGCGGTCTTCTTCGATGTCAGCATGGAGCGCGAAGCCTTGGCGCGCATGGAGCTGGAGCAATCGCTGCGGCTGGCAATCCTCGACAAACGGTTCTGCTGCGCGTTCCAGCCCAAGGTCGACATCCGCACCCGCGAGATCAAGGGTATCGAGGCGCTGGTGCGGCTGCGCAACGACGAAGGCGTGCTGCAGGCGCCCGGCACCTTCATCAATCTCGCGGTCGAACTCGGACTGATCGACGAACTCACCCATCTGGTGCTGGCCGAGATCATGAAGTCGATCGATCTGATCAACGACACCTTCGGCGCCGGTACCAGCATCAGCATCAATGTCGCGGCCAAGCAGGCCGGCAATCCGGAATTCATGCAGGCTTTCGCGCGCGCGCTGGAGGCCACCGGTTGCCCGCGGCGCTTCATCATCGAAGTCACCGAAGACGCCTTTGTCGCGAAGACGCATTTCCAGGACGAGATCCTGCCGATCTTCCGGCGGCTCGGGGTCGGGATTTCCATCGACGATTTCGGCATCGGCTATTCGTCGCTGTCGGCGCTGGCCAACATTACCGCCGACGAGATCAAGATCGACCGCTCCTTCATTACCGATATTCACAAGCGCCCGCGCAGCCAGGGAATCCTCAAAGCCATCGAATCCCTGAGCGACGCGCTGGGCATGACGGTGATCGCGGAAGGCATCGAGACCTTCGAGGAACTGGCCTATCTACAGGCCGCCACCAAGATCCGCTACGCGCAGGGCTTCTATTTCTCCAAGCCGATCTTCCTGGAAGAGCTCGGCGCGCTCGGCCGGGCTGCAAGCACTGTCCGCACCGCATCGGAAACCCGGCCCGCGCTGGAAACGCGTCCGGTCTATTCACGCGCCAACGGATATGGCCGGTAAATTCGCAGTCGTCCCCGCGCAGGCGGGGCCTATAACCGCCGATGGCCACGATTGGCACGCTGTCGCCGCAAGTGGACAACATCATCCGCATCATCAGCACGGAGTGTATGGGTCCCCGCCTGCGCGGGGACGACACCTGTAATGTGGCAGCTACCGCGTCAGCGCCGGCAGCGGCTTGACCTTGTCGTCGGGCATGCCGGCCTGCATGGTGATCAGCGTCATCGACACCATGTCGTAGTATCCGATGATGCCGATGATATCCATGATGCCGCGTTCGCCGAACTGGCTCAGCGCCGCCTTGTAGACCGGATCGGATACTTTCCTGTCGCGATAGAGCTCGGTGGCCAGATTGTACAGGGCCGCTTCATCCTCCTTCATGCCTTCGGGTCGCTTGCCGGCCGCGACGTCGTCGGCAATTCTCGGGTCGAGGCCGCCCTTCAGCGCCAGCGGATAATGCGCATACCATTCATATTGCGCGGTCCATTGCCGCGCCGTGATCAGGATCGCTAGTTCGCTCAGCCGCGGCGGCAGCGAGGTATTCCAGCGCAGATATTCCGACAGTGCGGTCAGCCGGTTCGCCAGATCCGGATTGTAAATGTAGGCGCGGTACGGCGGGTTGACGTATTTCGCATTGCGCGGCGGGGCCGAGATCAGGTCGGCCCATTTCTTCTGCTCAGGATTGAGCTGTTCGGCCTGCATCGGGAGGAAGCGCGTGATTTCGTCGGCGCGAACGGTAGGCGCGATGATAAGTGAAACGGCGATGGTAGCGATGAAAGTCGGAAAGCGTTTCATTTTTTTCTCCCTGGTGTTTTACAACGCGTCGTTGCCGGGCTTGACCCGGCAATCCATCCCGTTCGAATGACTTTTGTGAGGTGTGATGGATACGCGGGTCAAGCCCGCGTATGACGCTGAGTGTGTGTCTGCATTTGATTTTCTCCCGCCTACTCGCCCCTGATGTTGTTCTCCTGCACGACGGGGCCCCACAGGTCCATCTGGGCTTTGAGAAACCTGGCCTCGTCCTCCGGCCCGCCGAGCAGCATCGTGACCTGGAGATTTTCCGAGATCTGCTTCGATATCGCCGGCTCGCGCAGGGTTTCGATCAGCGCACCACCGAAGCGGTCGATCATCGGTTTCGGTGTGCCGGCCGGCGCGAACACGCCCCACCAGGCATAGGATTCGAAATTTGAATAGCCGCTTTCGATCGCGTTCGGCACCGCTTGCAAGGTCGGCATGCGGGTCTTGCCGGTTTGCAGGATCGGCCGAATCGTCGCCGCGCTCACTTGCGGCATCACCAGGGCGGCGCTGCCGATGATGAAATCGACATGGCCGGCGATGGCGTCGTTCATGGCCGGCCCGCCGCCGCGATATGGCACGTGCACCATCCTGATGCCGGCGCGTTTTGTCAGTTGCACCATGGTCAAATGGCCTACGCTGCCGGAGCCGACCGACGCGTAGGTCAGCGTGTCGGGTTTTGCTTTCGCCGCATCGATGACGTCGGCCAAGGTCTTGTAGGGGCGCGACGGATGCGTCGCCAGCACGTTCGGCGCGGTGCCGATCAGCACCACCGGATCGAGATCATTCACGGTGTCGAACGAAAGATTCTGCAGGAACGGATTGACGGCGTGGGTATCGAACACGAACAGCCAAGTGTTGCCGTCGGGCGCCGATTTCGCCACCGACGCGGTGCCGGCGCTGCCCGACCCGCCGGACTTGTTTTCAATGACGATGGTGGCGCCAAGCCGCTGCTGCAACCCGGTCTGCACCAGCCGTGCGATCGGATCCACCGTGCCGCCGGGTGGAAACGGCACCACAATCTTGACGATGCCCGACGGCCAGTTCTGCGCGCCCGCAACCCGCGTCAGCAACGGCGCCAGCGCCGCGCCGGCAATCATCCAACGCCGCGTTATCGGCATGATATCCTCCCATCGCCCATTCGAGCCTTGTTGACGGCCGTAGGCCGCGCGGGATTGAACCACACCCCGCCCCGACAATACAGATGGCGCGGGACGACACAGGCGGCATGCCATAAGCCGGCGCGTCACTGCTTGACCCGGGACGGGGCTTGCCCCTATCAATCGTGACAGATTACCGAAATTATAAACTTCTGGGAGAACAGCTGTGCGAACGTCTCTGATCGTTCACGGGATCGCTGTGGTGTTGCTGGGAACGGCCGCGCATGCGGACGATCTGAAGATCGCTTTGATCTACGGCAAGACCGGCGCGCTCGAGGCCTACGCCAAGCAGACCGAGACCGGCCTGCGCATGGGACTGGAATATGCCACCAAGGGCACCATGACCCTGGATGGCCGCAAGATCGTGGTCATCACCAAGGACGATCAGAGCAAACCGGATTTGTCGAAGGCCGCGCTCGCGGAAGCCTATCAGGACGACAAGGCCGATCTTGCAATCGCCACCACGTCGTCCGCCGCAGCACTGGCGGATCTTCCGGTGGCGGAAGAAAACAAGAAAATCCTGATTGTCGAGCCGGCGGTCGCGGACCAGATTACCGGCGAAAAGTGGAATCGCTACATTTTCCGCACCGGTCGCAATTCGTCGCAGGACGCCATCTCCAACGCGGTCGCGATCGGCAAACCGGGCGTCACCATCGCGACGCTGGGCCAGGATTACGCCTTTGGCCGCGACGGCGTCGCCGCCTTCAAGGAAGCGCTGGCGAAAACCGGCGCCACGCTTGCCGCCGAAGAATATGTGCCGACCACCACCACCGATTTCACCGCGGCCGGGCAGCGCCTGTTCGATGCCCTGAAGGACAAGCCAGGACGCAAGATCATCTGGGTGATCTGGGCCGGCGGCGGCGATCCGCTGACCAAGCTGCAGGACATGGATCCGAAGCGCTACGGCATCGAGCTGTCGACCGGCGGCAACATCCTTCCCGCGCTGGCCGCCTACAAGCGTCTGCCGGGCATGGAAGGCGCCAGCTATTACTATTACGACATTCCGAAAAATCCGGTAAACGACTGGCTGGTCGCCGAGCACCAGAAGCGTTTCAACGCGCCGCCGGACTTCTTCACCGCGGGCGGCTTCGCCGCGGCGATGGCGGCGGTAGCCGCGGTGACCAAGGCAAAATCGACCGATACGGAAAAGCTTATCGCCGCCATGGAGGGCATGGATTTCGACACGCCGAAGGGCAAGATGATGTTCCGTAAGGAGGACCATCAGGCGCTGCAAAGCATGTTTCACTTCAAGGTCAAGGTCGATCCCAACGTCGCCTGGGCGGTGCTGGAGCCGGTGCGCGAACTGAAGATCGAGGACATGGATATCCCGATCCGCAACAAGCGGTAACACCACTGGTCGTCCCCGCAAGACGGGGACCCATAGCCTCCGTCCTTACAGTTTTACTCACTGGTTCGACTACACTGCTTCATTACAAACGGCGGTGGATATGGGTCCCCGCCTTCGCGGGACGACAGTGGATTGTTGTGGCGACAGCATGACCCTCTCCCTCGAAACCTGCGATCTGACCATCCGCTTCGGCGGCCACGTCGCGGTCAATCGGGTGAGCTGCGCGTTTCGGCCGGGCGAACTCACCGCCATCGTTGGACCCAACGGCGCCGGCAAGACCACCTATTTCAACCTGATCTCCGGACAATTGCGCCCGACCGGGGGCCGCGTCCTGTTCGATGGCGCCGACATCACGCAGCTCTCGGCGCCGTTGCGCACACGCGCAGGACTTGGCCGCGCGTTCCAGCTCACTAACCTGTTTCCCAATTTGAGCGTCGAGGAAAATGTCCGCCTCGCGGTGCAGGCGGCGAGCGGCGTGCATTACGACATGCTGCGGCCGTGGACGACGCGGCGCGACCTGATCGAGCGCGCCGAGGTCATTCTCGAGCGCGTTGCCCTCGGCGGCCGGCGCGACGTCGCGGCGACGGTTCTCTCCCATGGCGACCAGCGCAAGCTCGAGGTTGCCTTGATGATGGCGCTGGAGCCGAAGGTCTTCATGTTCGACGAGCCTACCGCCGGCATGAGCGTCGATGAAGTGCCCGTGGTGCTCGACCTGATCGCCGGGCTCAAGCGGGATAGGAGCAAGATCATCCTGCTGGTCGAGCACAAGATGGACGTGGTGCGCTCGCTCGCCGATCGCATCATCGTGCTGCACAACGGCGAACTCGTCGCCGATGGCCGGCCTGCCGAGGTGATCGCGTCGCCGATCGTGCAGGAGGCGTATCTCGGCATCGCACCGGGCAAGAGCGCGGCATGACGTTGGCGAGCCTCCGACCGCACACCCGCTGCAACTCCCTCCCCCCTTGCGGGGGAGGGTTGGGGTGGGGGGTAAGCCGCATGCACCGGACTTGCGGCTACCCCCTCCCCCGACCCCTTCCCGCAAGGAGGAGGGGAGCAGAAAGGGAGACCGCGGCATGAGCGCGTTGCTGACACTCACCGGCGTACACACCCATATCGGGCGCTACCATATTCTGCATGGCGTCGATTTCAGCGTCGCCGAAGGCCAGACCACCATGCTGCTCGGGCGCAACGGCGCCGGCAAGACCACGACGCTGCGCACCATCATGGGACTGTGGCCGGCCTCGGCGGGACAGATATCGCTCGACGGAATACGCATCGAGCGACGCGCGACGCCGGACATCGCGCGATCCGGCGTCGGCTACGTTCCGGAAAGCATGGCGGTGTTTTCCGACCTCACGGTCAAGGAAAACCTGGTCCTCGCCGCGCGCGACGGCCCGCTCGACGACGCGCGGCTGCAATGGATTTTCGGATTTTTTCCGGCGCTGAGGCGGTTCTGGCTGTCCCGCGCCGGCTTGCTGTCCGGCGGACAGAAACAGATGCTGTCGATCGCGCGCGCCGTGGTGGAGCCGCGCAAGCTGCTGCTGATCGACGAGCCGACCAAGGGACTGGCGCCGGCGATCGTGGTGGCGCTGATCGAATGCCTTGCTGAGATCAAGCGCCGTGGCGCCACCATTCTGCTGGTCGAACAGAATTTCCATGTCGCGCAACAGATCGGCGATGCGGTGCTGGTGATGGACAACGGCCGCATCGTTCATCGCGGCGCGATGGCCGATCTGGCAAGGGACGTTGCGCTGCAGGAGCGGCTGCTCGGCCTCAGCCTGGAGGCGCACCAGTGACGGAGCTTGCCGCGACGGACGCGCTGCCGAAGCCGAAGCGCGATCTGCTTCCCGTGCTGCTGCCGGTCATCCTCGCACTGGCGATGGCGCCGCTGATCGGGTCAGCAAGCTCGTGGGTGACGCTGACGGCCGCGAGCCTTGCCATGGGCATGATGATCTTCATCATGGCGTCCGGCCTGACCCTGGTGTTCGGCCTGATGGACGTGCTGAATTTCGGCCACGGCGCCTTCATCGCCGTCGGCGCCTATGTTGCGACCCTGGTGCTGCTGCCGCTGGCAACCTGGGTGCAGGCCGACTCGCTGCTGCTCAATCTTGCGGTGCTGGCGCCGGCGGCGCTGGCCGCGATGGCGGTGTCGGGCGCGCTTGGACTTGTGGTCGAGCGCGTGCTGATCCTGCCGGTGTACGGCCAGCATCTCAAGCAGATCCTGATGACCACCGGCGGCCTCATCGTCGCCGAGCAGGCGCTGTATGCGCTGTGGGGTCCGCAGATCATTCCGCTGCCGCTGCCGACCTCGCTGCGCGGCTCCTTCATCATCGGCGACGTCGCGATTTCAAGGTATCGCCTGCTGGCGATGCTGGTCGGCCTCGCGGTGTTCCTCGGCATCCAGCTCGTGCTCAACCGGACCAAGATCGGCCTGCTGATCCGCGCCGGTGTCGAAAACCGCGAGATGGTCGAAGCGCTGGGCTATCGCATCCGCCGGCTGTTCCTCGGCGTGTTCATGACGGGCTCCGGCCTTGCCGGGCTCGGCGGCATCATGTGGGCGCTCTATCGCGAGCAAGTGCATGCCTCGATGGGCAATGATCTCACGGTGCTGGTGTTCATCGTGGTCATCATCGGTGGCCTCGGCTCGATCGGCGGCTGCTTCATCGGCGCGCTGCTGGTAGCGATGGTCGCCAACTATGGCGGCTTCCTGATCCCGAAACTGGCGCTGGTCTCCAATATCCTGCTGATGGTGGCGATCCTGATGTGGCGGCCGCGTGGGCTTTACGCGGTGACAAGCCGATGAAGGTGTGGCGATGATGATACTGTCGGGCGATCCGCCGCGCAGCCGCGTGCTCGGCATCCTGCTGGTCGTCATCATCACGGCGCTGGCGGTGGCACCGTTCGTGTTTCCCGGCGCCAAGGCGATGAACGTCGCAACCAAGATCTGCGTCTTCGCGGCCCTGGTGGCGTCCTACGACCTGCTGCTCGGCTATACCGGCACGGTGTCGTTCGCGCACACCATGTTCTACGGCATCGGCAGCTACGCCATCGCCATTGCGCTGTATTCACTGGGACCAAACTGGACGGCGGTCGCGACCGGGCTTGCGATCGGATTGCCGCTGGCGGCGCTGCTGGCGCTCTGCATCGGCCTGTTCTCGTTGCGGGTAGAGGCGATCTTCTTCGCCATGATCACGCTCGCGGTGGCGTCCGCCTTTCTGGTGCTGGCCTCGCAACTGTCATGGCTGACCGGCGGCGAGGATGGCCGAAGCTTCCAGCTGCCGGAATTGCTGCGCCCGGGCACCATCCTGGTCCCAAAGGAGTGGCTCGGCGTCGCCGTCAACGGACGCATGCTGACCTATTACATCATCTTCGCCGCCTCCGCCGCGATGGTTCTCGCCCTGCTCCGCGTGGTCAACTCGCCGTTCGGCCGCGTGCTGCAGGCGGTGCGCGAGAACCGTTTTCGTGCCGAGGCGCTCGGTTTCCGCACCGTATTCCATTTGACCTACGCCAACTGCCTGGCGGCGCTGGTTGCCGCCAGCGCCGGTGCGCTGAACTCGCTGTGGCTGCGCTATGCCGGGCCGGACACCTCGCTCAGTTTCGCAATCATGCTGGATATCCTGCTGATGGTGGTGATCGGCGGCATGGGCACGATCTATGGCGCGCTGGTTGGCGCCGCCATTTTCATTCTGGCCCAGAATTATCTGCAGGCGCTAATGGGCGCGGCCTCCAGTGCGGCCGCCGACGCCGGGCTGCCGCTGCTGCCGGGTTTGCTGCATCCGGATCGCTGGCTACTGTGGCTCGGACTACTGTTCATCGCCAGCGTCTATTTCTTTCCCAGCGGCGTGGTTGGCCGGCTGCGCAGCGGGAGGCGTTCCGAGGCCTGAACGGCAGCGCTCCTTGCCGGGTTTTGCACCGAATCGAGCGGGGGCGTTGCCGACATCGGCCTGATCGGCTAAATGAACCCCACGCACCCGTAGCTCAGCTGGATAGAGCGTTGCCCTCCGAAGGCAAAGGTCACACGTTCGAATCGTGTCGGGTGCGCCACTCTTTACAACAACTTAGCACGCATCTCACGGCGCTCCAAATTCGGTGTGTCCGCACAATGTCCGCGTAACCTGTTCGCCTCACATTCGCGGACAAGTCGGCCGGCGCAGAGTCGCGGTGGCTCGCGATGATTATCCGTCGCAAAGTCTCCCGGAACTTCACCATCATAACCAACAATTGCTTCGAGGATTTGAGCTTGTCCGGCGAGCTTCTAGGACTGCTGACCTATCTGCTCTCGCGCCCCGACAACTGGCAGATCAGGCCGCAACCCTTGGCAAAACGAATGCGCTGGGGACGCGACAAAACCTATGACGCGTTGAACGCTCTGGCTGACCTGATGTATATCGAGCGTCGTCAACAGCGCGACGGAACCAACGGCAAGTTTCGAGCCGTCGAGTACATCGTTTACGATGAAAGGGTTGCCGGACTCTCCGACGAACGCAAGCCGCTGACTGAAATGCCGCTTCCGGAAAATCAGAAAGCGGCCAAAAGAATAAATACTGAGAGTCAAAAATTACCTCCTCCTAAATCCCCCAACCCCGGTGAGAGTTCGAAGGACCTTCCAAAGGAAGAAATCCGACCCTCTCCGAGGGTCGGGCAGCGGTCATCAGAGCGGAACGCTAAACCTTGGGCCGAGCGCGGCAAGTATGAAGCGGAGATCATCGCGCGCTTGGGAGCGGACGGAATGGACATCCTCTCGAGCCTTGAGGAGTGGCGATTAACTCAGCTTTGCCGAAGCCAGAGTCACGGCACTTTGACTGACGAGCAAACTCTTGAATTGAAAGTACGCTATCGAGCGAAATTCCCACCATAATCCACCAGAGGCCCCGCAGACCCGCTCCCAAGGCATTTCCAGCCGCGCCGGTGCGTTAAAATCGACCGGGGCTAGCGACCTAGCTCGAAATTGAAAGTCGGCTAAAAAACAACTCCGGACGCCATTTCAGAGTTGGAGGACGTTGCAGGAACCTGCAACAATTCTATCCTATCGAGAGTGAGCTTTTTTCTTAACTCTCTTTTTTGCCGGAAGTTCGGCGTGCTGCCCGCGCTCATCAAACAGCTTTGCCGGAGCAATGCCTAGCGCATCCGCCGCCCGCCAGAGCGTCACCAGCGTCGGATTGCGGCGGCCAGCCTCTAGACCGCTAATGTAGAACTGCTCAACGCCCATCCGGCTCGCAAGCTCCTCCTGCGAGAGCGCCGAACCAATCCGGTGCTTTCTGATGTTCAAACCGACAATTCGTCGCACGTCCATGCCCGACATGCGTAGGCAGGGCCGAATTGCGAGCCATATATTTTAGTATATATTATGAACCACGGGCGTTTTGCGAATTAGCCCGTCGAAGGCCACAGGGGATTTTAATGAAACGCAACACGCAAGTTATTTTGGCGGTCTCAGTGCTCATGGCATCCGGAACGCATTCAGCTCATGCGAGCGGAGAATTTCTTAAGCTGGTGCAGGTTCCAGACAATTGTAAGGAGGGCAAGGCAAGCTCCGAGACAAAGTTCTGGTTCGGCGCGGAGAAACTAGCGATTGGTATGGAAGAGGGAGCCGCCATTGCGCAGATGGACCTCGCAAAAAGCGAACTCGGCCTTTATCAGCAGAACAGAGACCGTTCCTATCTCGAAAAATCAAAATCCCACCTGAATGATGCCCAAGATCAACTACAAAAAAGCGCGGCCCAAAGGTTCGAGATGGCAGATACAGCTCTTTCGGCCGGCTGTCTCGATGTCGCCGACGATGGATATCGGGAAATACTCAAAACCTATACCCGTCCATCTGACCAAGCGATCAGAGACCGAGCAAAGATTGGAATTGACGATGTGCGCGCTAAGCAGCCGCGGTAAGCGCAAGCATCATTCGATATCAAGCGCTGAGGCGTGATCCATACTTTTCTTGCTCGTCGCGCTTAATTTGCTTCCACTCCAACGCACTCTTAAACTTCATGCTGTTTACGTTTTTCAGCGCCATCGCCTTTATGAGAAGCGCCTCCATGTCACCGATGGTTCGGTTAATATCCGTGATTTTAGAAAGAGGCATTTCCCTAATCCGCTGAAGACCATTTTGATCTTTCGCTTTCAAAACGCTACAGAAGCCGAACCAGCTAAATCGATCCCATTCACCTTGATGCCGATCAAACAAATGGTCCTTGAGCCGCCTGCCAAGCCCTTTCTTCCTCGTCAGACCGACATAGTGCGGACCGTAATTTCCATACAGGATGTAAATCCCCTTCTGATTTCTAAAATCAGCCACCTTAATTTTCGACGAGTTGGCTCCGTTTCGGCCATACAGATGCCAGTCACAACTCCCTCTTCCCGGCGACCAATCTATTTCATCGACGCGCCAAAATAGACCGTATGCTTGAATTAAAGAACTTCTTCCGGTCGTAACCACATCTTTTGGCATATCGATCCTCCGAATGAAGCCGGGTTGCTTTCACCTGCTCAAATTAGAATTGCAGGTAGAATCTCTCTCTGTAACATTACGTCCAACCCACATTGCACGAAATGTTACGGAGAGGCTCCTATGCGAACCGACCGGTATATTGCATATTACCGGGTCAGCACCCAACGCCAGGGCAAATCAGGTCTTGGCCTAGACGCCCAGCGGAAGGCCGTAAAAGATCGCCTATACGGCAGCGGCGAATTACTCTCCGAATACACCGAAGTCGAAAGCGGGCGCCGAACAGATCGACCGAAGCTTGCGGAGGCACTTGCGGCCTGCCGAGTGCACCGGGCCACCCTAATCATTGCCAAGCTCGACCGGCTCGCTCGAAATGTCGCGTTCGTTTCAAACCTTATGGAAGCAGGGGTTGACTTCGAGGCCGTTGATTTTCCTCAAGCAAATAAACTCACCATCCATATCCTCGCGGCGGTAGCAGAACACGAAGCTCGCTTGATCTCGGAACGTACCCGCGCAGCCCTAACCGCCACCAAGGATAGAGGTGCCATCCTTGGTGGATGGCGGGGCCGTGCAGGAACCTGCAACGATTTGAGAAAGGCGAGTTTGGTAAGAATAAAAAAATCGGTCCAGCGGGCATCCGATTTACGAACGACGATCGAAGACATTCAGCGCAGCGGCGCTCGATCACTTTGCGCAATGGCATCTGCTCTCAATCAGAAGGGAATAACCGCCCCCCGTGGGGGCATCTGGCGTCCGGCCCAAGTCAGGCGCGTTTTATCGCGACTTAAATATATCGGCGATTGCGCGGCGCGAGACTGCTAAAAACATCTATTCCTGTTGATCAAACGATTATTTTGCATACGATCAGCTAAATTATCGAAGGAGGAGCTACCTTGGAACTCGAGATACACAAAGTCAAACCCAGCCAACTCCTCTTGGACCCGAATAACTACCGATTTCACGACCTTCCCGGCTACCGAAAGGTGAGTCGGCCCCGTTACGCGGAGACAGGGGTGCAAGAGCGCGCTCTGCAATTTTTGACGGAAACAAAATCATTTGACTTAAGCGCTTTACGAGACTCCATCAAATCTAATGGCTTCGTGCCGTTCGAGCAAATAGTTGTTGAAGTGTATAAGCCGGATGACGAGCCACCCCTATATCTTGTCGTCGAAGGTAACAGACGAGCTGCTGCGATAAAAACCTTGCTGGCGGACCATACGGGCGGTGCGATCACTCTAACCCCCGCAGTTTTGGCAACAATCGACGATATTTCGGTCATCGAGATAACTGGTTCGGATGCCGAGCGAAAAAAATATCAAAAGACTCTTATGGCTATTAGACACGTCGCAGGCACTCGGGAATGGGGTCCTTATCAGCAGGCGAGACTGGTCGTCGAAATGTACGACAATGAAGAGCATGCATTTGGGCCGGTGGCACAACGGATCGGGGTCAGTGCAAGAGAGGTCGCTAGGAGATATCGAGCATCGAAGGCGTTGGAGCAGATGGAGGAGGATGAGGAATTCGGAGATAATGCCGAGCCGAAATTATACTCTTTTTTCCATGAGGCAGTTTCGCAACCCAAAGTGCGTGAGTGGCTTAATTTCTCCGACCAAACATATCGAGCGGAAAACGAGGAAAATCGTAGAATTTTTTACGAGCTGTTGAGCCCGCGAGAAGTGGAGGGAGAACGAAAGGAGCCAAAGCTTCAATTCGCTAATAGGCAAGTTCGATTGTTGAAAGACATTGTTGATAAACCGATACCGCTAAAAATTTTAATGGACCCTGAAAAAACGTTCGAAGAAGCAGTTAAGGCGGTCGAGGTTGAAACACCGAGTGATGAAGCTGGAGTCCTCGAACATTCTCTTGGCGTAGCGCTGCAAGCTTTAAAACAACCTAGCATCGATGCATGGTTGACCCCGGATGACAGAGCCAAACAACTCTGGGGTGAATTCGTGGATGTCGTGGATAAGATTAGAAAAATTATATCCCCGAAATGAAAATAGCCGCGATCGTTGATCGTCTTGAGCAGTTAATCGGTATCGACGGCATACCTCGACCGTTAATAGATGCTATTGTCAGCGACGGACAAGCTAACGGTGGCCTGCTTGAGATTCAGGCAATCGAGCGGGCAGAAAACATTAGATTATCTGTTACCGGGGAAATTCGAAAACGTGCCCAGATAGCAGATGACACTGGTCGATCGACGATCCTTACGATAGTCGGCGTAACTTCCGACATGGTTGCCGGCTTCTGTCATGTTCTCAATACTGACCATCCACAAATCGCAGAGGCCAAGCGACAGCGCAGACAAGTCCAAGCGCTGAGCGACGCAATCCGCAAACTGTCTTTCAACGATTTCGAGCTTTTTGGCGCAAGGGTGCTAGCGGCCATCGGTGCATCGAACGCAAAAATAACGCCGCACTCTGGCGATCAAGGTATCGATTTTTTCGGACAATTGAGCCTAGGCCAATTTCAAAGCGTGCCGCTTCCTTTTGTCCGGCTCTCGCACGATGTAGTCTTTTCCTTTATGGGTCAAGCGAAGCACTACCCGACGCGGGCACTTGGACCCGAGACCGTACGCGAACTCGTTGGGGCGGTCTCCCTTGCGAGAACAAAGACGTTCTCCGCTGAAAACGACGATCTGTTTCCTGGCCTGATCCTTAAGCCGTTTTCGCCGGTGGTTATTTTTCTTTTTACAACCGGACGCCTATCCAAGGGTGCCACCAAACTGGCGGAAGCGGCAGGAATAATTGCGAGATCAGGAGACCAACTCGCTACATTCTTGGCAGATAAGGGCGTTGGTACCGTGAACGGGCCTTCAGGGCCAACGTTTGACCATCAAACGTTTCTTGAGTGGCTACACCCTTCGTAATAGCTCGCCGGAGCCGACATTTAATCGACGACCCTAGACTTCGCGCAATACAAACCGTCTCCTGTTTCGGTGCTCCTGCCACCGCACGGACGATCTCTGCGTCACAACGATTTCCTAGCTGTGTTTCTATCCTCACTTTATTCTCGCAAAACCGAGGGGATGCAGATGACCCCTCCCTATCTGTAACAGTGCGAAAATTTCTAAAATTTTTCCTAATATTGGACACTTCGAGATAACGGCGTTCGGTATAAGGCAGGTACTCAAAAGACGGCCGCAAATAATGCGACATCTATATCAGTGTAAGACGGAGTCATTTCAGATACTTGCCTAGAGAGAAACCGGTACGAATTGGAATTTCCGCAACGGCGGTTAACGCACACCTCTCTTCAAGGAAAGTTACGATATCTGTCGGGCTGACAGCTGTAATACACTCGTCTTGTGGAATCTGTAAGACGTCAAGCTTGCAGGAACCCGCAATTGAGAAACAGCGCTCGGCGCTTCTTCTAGTACGTCGATTCGTTTTTTAAACATCACTGTTGCAGGCGACCTGCAAGCAGCATTTAGTAATGCCTGCGCCACAGGGCTATCTTGCATCTAATCGCGATTTGTCGTAACGTTCATCACCAGCGCAGTTGAGTATGCGGTGGGAAACTTCTGCGCTGGATATCTCCCCACCTTGGACGAACGTCAATGGTGGAAATGGACGGCGAAGCCGCAGCGCTTCTCACAACAAAGCAAACCGCTAAATTTCTCGGTGTTAGTGAGGGCAGCGTCAGAACGCTTATTCGCTTGCGAAAAATTGAATTCGTGCGGATCGGCAAACGCTCCATGGTTCGGCGAGATCGGCTTCAATATTTTCTCGATAATAGTACGGAGAAACAATGCCCCGACGAAACTCAGGTGCCAAGCTCCGGTTTCTCCAAAAGCGGGGATGCTTCTATATCGTCTGGACTGACAGCGGTCGCAGCCGCGAGCGCAGCACGGGTACTTCAGACCGCCAACAAGCTGAATATGCGCTCGCAGAGTTCATCCAAAGCCACCAGCGACACGCCGGGCCGCGTGATTCGTCTCAAATCCTCATAACCGATGTACTGGACGACTACGCTCGGGAGCATGGACCCGAGACCGTTGCTCCGTGGCGCATCGCCTCCGCGGTAAAGAGCCTTGTGGAATTTTGGCAAGGACGAAACGTAGCAGACGTTACACGCGAGACCTGTCGCCGATACGAGAAAGCCCGCAACCGATCAGCAGGCACCGTTCGGCGGGAGCTAGGCGTCTTACGAGCGGCCATCAATCATGCGCATCGCGAAGGCCGTATTACGAGAACCGTTGCTGTAAGACTTCCCGAAAAACCTCAGGCGCGCGACCGATGGCTAACGGAAGCCGAAGCACTTGCGCTATATCGCGCGTCGATGAGCGAGCCGAGGGTTCGCTTACACCTGCCGCTATTTATTCTATTAGGTCTCTACACGGGACAGCGGAAAGAAGCGATCTTATCCCTGCGGTGGGTTCAGGTTGACCTCAACGCGGGTCTCATCAATTTCAATGCGCCGGGCGCACGAAGATCGAATAAGAGGCGCGCTCATCTGCCAATACCTTCGACGTTGCTACGCCGCCTGCGACGCGCGCGGCAGCGGGGCGTCGAGTTGGGTTTCGTGGTTCACGAAAACGGGTACCGCTTGAAAGATATAAAGCGCGGCTTTTCGTCAGCCTGCCGCCGCGCCGGTTTGACGGGCGTTACGCCTCACACGTTGCGCCACACCTGCGCGACGTGGCTAATGCAGCGCGGAGTATCTTTGTGGGATGCCGCAGGCTTCCTCGGAATGAGTCGAGAGACCCTTGAACGCGTCTACGGCCATCACCATCCGGACTTCCTTCAAAACGCGGCCAGGGCGCTGAAGTGATGTCCGCAGTATGTCCGCACTATCCGCGCAAACATTATCAAAATTACATCACGTATCGAGGAAAAACGTATGCAAATAAGCGCTATAGGCGATATCCTGAGTTCTCCGAAGGCAAAGGTCACACGTTCGAATCGTGTCGGGTGCGCCAGTTAAATCAACGGCTTATGAATTTCTGACCTGTTCGCGTATCGAACAGGTGAGCATTGGCGTTTGACGGCGTTTCTGCCGGCCGTGGATTTGCTCTTCGAAGCAGTCCCGCTGCGTTTTCGTGGACTTGAGACATCAGGTACGAAGCACGCATATTCCTTGCCGAACAACCGTATCGCCGGTCCTCATCACTGTCATCGACCAGGCGCGCCGCCTGCCAAAAGACAGGTTTGGATATAAAAATGTGTTCGGTCTTCAAGTCGGCGGCGTAAGCGATGACGTCGAGCGTAATTCAGCCTGCACCAAATAGATCAACATACTCCGTTTGATAGGGTAATTTAAATACCTCCGTCGCGATCACATTATAGTCCCTTGGATATCCTGAACTAACTTCCTCTCTTCGGTCGAATGATTGAAAATTCTGGTAGACGCTACCTGTAGTAGTGATATATTTTACCGACTATAATGGTCAATAATATCTGCCGGAGCTTCGTGATGAAGATCGACGCGCAGGCTCTCACGACATGCGAGATCGCGCCGGACGGCGGGGCCCTTTCATTGAGCTTCCTTGACGCCAATGGCAAGCCGGCCACCCTCAAGCTTTCGCTGAATCAGGCCGGCGCGTTGGCGATGACATTGCCTGGACTGATCGAGAAGGCGCTGCAGATCCGCTTCGGCAACAAGAGTTTGCGCTATACCTATCCGCTGGCGTCCTGGATGCTCGAGCGATCGACCGATCCAGGCAAGCGCATGGTCACGCTGCGGACTGCGGATGGATTCAGCGTCTGCTTTTCCATTCCGCGTCAGCAGCAGAACGAACTCGGCGAAGCGCTTGCAGCGGAGCCCGAGCCGCATCCGATGTTCCTCGCAAACTAGGCCCGCGAGAGCGGCCCGATTACAGAAGCGGTATCTCGTCGACGAGAGGCGCGACGTATTTTTATGAGTCGCTGTTTGCCAGCGACCCGACCGACGCCAACGGGTCTCGCGAAAACTCATGCGACAGGTTCCACGAAAATTCTTTATTGCAGCAGGTGGATTGCTTATGTCGCTGCTGCAACGACGTTTTGTCAAAATAACATCATTATTTTTCAGACGCGCCAGAACTGTCTGTTGCTCGACCAGACGAACTGGCATTTTTTTCCGCTCGATGAGCTAACGGAATGAAACGAGTCTCCAAATCATCGACTGCGTGAAAGAATTTCGCAGCGGTACTGATTCACTAATTTGTCCACCCAGCGTCGCTCTCACGAAAATGCCTGAATTGTATAATGCTATATATACAACTTAAGCGGGCGCGACTGATCGCATTATGCTCGCGCGCGCGGTGTACCACGTTCTGAGCGACGAAATAGCCCGTGGCATCCTGCTGAACCTGATGGAAGGTGATCGGGCGATGTCGTCTGGTGGTTTCGGCCTGTTGGTATCGTGCGGCGCACTTATCAGCCTGTGGATTTTCGTACGGCTGCTCAGTGCTCTGTTCAGCAAAATGAGATGCCCGGAGTTGCTCGGCGCCGTATTGGCGGGAGTGATTGTCGGCCAGAGCGGCCTTGACCTTTCAGAAGTTTTAGCCGGCCACGCCCTGTATTTCGACGTTCTGCTGAAAGCGATTTATTGGATAGGTCTGGTAGCACTGATGTTTACCACCGGTACGGCGCTTTCGATGGAAAGCGACGACAAGATCGCGCCCGCAATTGCCGTGTTGGTCGGCGGCACGCTGGTGGCGCTGGTGGTGGCGTTCGCGACAGTGGGAATCGTCACCGGCAACCGCTTCGACGAAGCCATAGCTTATACACCGCAAAGCCTTTTATCGTATGACATGATCCTTGCGATCGCCGCCGTCGTAACATCCGTGCCGTTCTTATCGAAAATTTTTCAGAACGTCGGGATGGTCAATACCTATTTCGCGAAAAGAATATTGGCTTCGGCCTGCGTTCTGGATCTGGTCCTTTGGAACCTGGTTCCTGTCGCGGAAATGACCCGGAATGCCAGCGCTTTGAGTTTCCTGTCGATCGCAAAGACAATCGCGTTGGCAGGGTCATTCGCCTTGCTGATTATCTTCTGCGGACCGCGGATCTGTAAAACTATTGTGGAAGCCGCAAAGTCGACGACTTGGATGATAATATTCGTGATCGTGGCTTTCTGCGGAACCGTGATCTGGCTTGGCATGCCTTTTGGCGTAAATCCGATGATCTCTGCATTCTTGGCGGGGTATTGTGTCGGGCATACCCGTAACCCGATCAGAAACCAGCTTTCATTCGTCGAAAGTTTCGGCATGGCCAATCTGGTTCCGCTCTATTTCGCCATTGTAGGAATGTCGGTCAACATCGTTAGGGATTTTAACCTTGGCCTGATTTTCGGTTTTCTGATTTGGTCGTCCGTCATAAAGATGGCCTCCGTCTTTCTCGCGGCCAAATTGTATTTCGGTGTTCCTGCGCAGTCCCTGCATTATGCGGTGGCCATGAATACCCGCGGCGGCCCCGGAATAGCCCTCGCAGGACTTGCGCTTGGGCTCGGACTGATCGGGCCGCCGACGTTCCTTGCCCTGGTGTTTGCGTCATTTGCCACGGCCGGCGTCACGGAAGCGTGGCTGATGATATTTTACAGACGGTCGACCGTGTCCGTAACATCGGCAAACAATCCCCCCACTTGGGCGAAATAAACTGCGGTGGAACAGCGACTGTGTCGCGCTGCGACGACATTCGGCTGCAACCGAAAAAGCTTGATAAGCCTGTAGTTGTATGTTTATAAAATTCGCCTAACACGAGTGACGACCAAGACGGTGAGATAGCATCTGCGAGATGAAGGCGGTCCGATGTTGACGTGACCAACTCTGCGATCGACGGCGATGCCTGACTGGCGAGGCGTCGATGCAGCGTTTCCGTTGGCGATGGCCAGTTCTTGTTTTACGCGGGGCTGGATGGCAGGATGAGAGCGCATATGCCCGACGGCTCGCAGGTTGTGAATGACGGCTTCAATGCCGTAGCGGCGCGGCCTAATAGCCAAGGAAGCAAACGGATGCAAAGTGCCTGGACTGATCGCGATGCCGATGCGGCGATTTCCCGCTATGCCAGCCTCGGCCATGACGTTGCGCTGAGGGTCTATACCACGCGACTGTTGGGCCAGGATCCGCGACTGGTGCTGCACGGCGGCGGCAATACCTCCGTGAAGACTCGCGTTCCCGATCTCAACGGCGATGCTGTGGACGTGCTTTGCGTCAAGGGCTCAGGCTGGGACATGGGTTCGATCGAACCAGCGGGCCTGCCGGCGGTGCGGCTTGCACCGCTGATCAAGCTTCGCGCCCGCGACGAGCTTTCGGACGAGGACATGGTACAGGTGCAGCGCGCCAATCTGATCGATCCGACGTCACCGAACCCGTCGGTCGAGACGCTGCTGCACGCTTTCATTCCGCATAAATTCGTCGACCACACCCATTCGACCGCGGTGCTGGCCCTCACCGACCAGCCGGACGGCGAAGCCTTGTGCCGCGAGGTCTACGGAACGCGCGTCGGTTACGTTCCATACAGCAGGCCGGGCTTCGGCCTGGCAAAGGCCGCGGCGGAAACGTTCGACGCCGACCCGTCGGTCGAAGGCCTCGTTCTGGTCAAGCACGGCATCTTCAGCTTCGGCGCTGATGCGCGTGAAGCCTATGAGCGCATGATCGCGCTGGTGGCGCTGGCTGAACAGCGATTGATGAAACATCGCAAGCAGACCTTTATCAGCGCCAAACCGTTGGCCCGGCCGGCTGCCCTGGCCGACGTCGCGCCGGTGGTGCGCGGCGCCTGCGGCCTGCCGGACAGCAAGGTCGACGGCGCATGGAAGCGGTTTGTGATCGATTTCCGCAGCAATGACGCGGTGATGAATTTTGTCAACGGCACCGACGTCGAACGTTACGGTCAGGCCGGCGTGGTGACGCCGGATCATAATATCCGAATCAAGAATCGGTCTCTCGTCGTCGCCGCTCCGGAAGTCGGCGCCCTCGACGCGTTCAAAGCCTCGGTACGCGGTGCGGTCGCGGCCTACAGCGAAACATATGCGAGCTATTTCGCCAGTAACAACGCGCGCGTCGGCGGGATCAAGACCATGCTCGATCCGATGCCGCGTGTGGTGCTGGTGCCCAACGTCGGCCTGTTCGGTCTCGGGCGAAGCAAGAAGGAAGCCAGGGTCGCCGCCGATCTCGCGGAGGCTTCGATTGCCACCATTACCGATGCCGAGGCGATTGGCCGCTTCGAGCCATTGCCGGAATCCGACCTGTTCGATGTCGAGTATTGGTCACTCGAGCAGGCGAAACTCGGCAACGCCAAAGAATTGCCGCTGGCCGGGCAGGTCGCTGTCATCACCGGCGCCGCCGGCGCCATCGGATCGGCGACGGCGAAAGCATTCGCAGCGGCCGGCGCCGAGGTGGCGCTTCTCGACATCGACGAGGCCGCCGCGCAGGCCAAAGCCAAAGCGATCGGAGGGGCCGCGCTTGGACTTCGATGCGACGTAACCGATGCGTCGTCGGTGCGGGACGCTTTCGCGCAGGTCGCTTGTCACTTCGGCGGAGTCGACATCGCCGTGTCGAATGCGGGCGCCGCCTGGCAAGGGCGGATCGGCGACGTGGACGAGGCGGTGCTGCGGCAGAGTTTTGAACTGAATTTCTATGGCCACCAGCGCGTGGCGCAAGCCGCGGTCAGCATCATGCGGGCGCAGGGTACCGGCGGCTGCCTGTTGTTCAACGTGTCCAAACAGGCGGTCAATCCCGGACCCGATTTCGGTCCGTATGGAGTGCCGAAGGCGGCTACCCTGTTTCTGGTCCGGCAGTATGCGCTGGATCACGGCAACGAGGGTATTCGCGCCAATGCGGTCAATGCCGACCGAATTCGTTCCGGTCTTCTGACCGAAGACATGATTGCATCGCGCTCCAAGGTCCGCGGCATCAGCGAACGGACCTATATGCAGGGAAATCTGCTAGGCCGGGAAGTGGCGGCCGAGGATGTCGCGCAGGCGTTTCTGGCCCAGGCCCTGGCGCTCAAGACCACGGCCAACGTAACCACCGTTGACGGCGGCAACATCGCAGCCGCGTTACGGTAACGTAAATCCCTCGACATCGCCTGCCCCGGCGTCCGCTGTCGCCGACGACCGCGGCTACAAGGCGCCCAACACACGGCGTCCGATTGCGCCGTTTTTACGCCGCAGCCAACACGCGCCGTTTAGGTTAAGAAAAAATGTTGTGGCGAAAATGGTTCCCCGCCGCGCGCCTGATTTAGCCGCGTTAACCGGTGAAACTTATGAATGGTTTGCGCTTTGGTTCTTCGGAGAATTCACGTGAACCGCATCGTGAGACCGTTGGTCGTCGTACTCGCTGCCATCTATTTCCTGGCGGATGCCGTGTTCTTGACCGCAGCCAGACCGCTCGCGCGCTTTGTCGCGGAGCGCAGGGTGTTTGACCGCTTGCGCAGGTGGATCGTTTCGTTGCGCCCCTATCCAACCTTGGCGTTGTTCGCGGTGCCTCTGATCCTGCTTGAGCCGGTAAAGCCCGTTGCAGCCTATCTTACGGCAACGGGCCATGTTGCGTGGGGCCTTACCGTTCTTGCGGTCGGCGAGATTCTCAAGCTGGTGCTGGTGGAGCGCCTGTTCAGCATCAGCCGCGACAAGCTGATGTCGATTCCCGCATTTGCCTGGGCTTATGGCAAATACCGCCTGGTCAAGGATCGGCTGGAATCGACCGAGGCCTGGCAGATGGTACGGCGCTGGAGCCGCGTTGTCCGGTTCGCCATCCGTCATCGTCTTACGGAATTGAAAGCATCGTCCGGCCTGACGATGGCGCGATGACACCGCCGTTCCGGATCGGCACCGCGGGCTGGAACGTCCCCTCGCTTTATCGCGATCGGGTGCCACCGGGCGGCAGCCACTTGGAGCGTTACGCCCGCCGCTTGAACACCGTGGAGATCAACTCGTCGTTCTACCGGCCACATCGGCACACCACCTACCAGCGGTGGGCAGGGTCAGTGCCGGACGGATTTCGTTTTTCGGTGAAGATACCGAAGGCGATCACGCATGAAGCCGGCCTTGCCGATTGCGGCACCATGCTCGATCGCTTTGTGGCAGAGGTAACCGGTCTGGGCAGCAAGCTTGGCGTTCTGCTGGTGCAGCTGCCGCCAAAATCGGCATTGCGGAAGCCGACCGCCGACCGCTTCTTTCGCGACCTCCGCACGCGTATTGACACCGATGTCGTGTTGGAGCCGCGACACGCGAGCTGGTTTGAACCGGATGTCGGCGGCTGGCTCGCGTCACGCGGCATCGCGCGCGTTGCCGCCGACCCTGCATTGGTCGCGGGCGCAGGCGAACCCGGTGGCCGGACGGACATCGCGTATTACCGCTGGCATGGCGCACCGCGGATTTATTATTCGGATTACGGCGACGCGGCGCTAAGCGCGCTGCAGCGCTGCCTCGCGCAGGATCGCGCGCGCGGTACGTCGGCATGGTGCATTTTCGACAACACGGCCACGGGGGCCGCGCTCGGAAACGCGCTGGAGCTTTCCCGACGCATCGGCAGCTAACACGTGTTACCTCGGCTGCGCGGGACCGACGCCGGCCGGCCGTTCGTTGTTCGACCTGACCAATCCCGGAAACGGAAACTTGAACAGCCCGCCCTGATCGGCCTCGGGTTCGGCGGCAACCGCCGGCGCAGGACTGGTTTCGACAGCTACCGGGGGCGGGGGGAGAACCGGAAGATTCTCGCACTTCATCGAATAGACCAGTTTACCGTCCGCGGTGCGGCCGATGGGCGCGCAGTTGTCGACGCGCTTGCCCTGCGCAAAGGCCGGCGAGATCATCAGGAAAAATGCAAGTATCAGCCTCGTCATGCTTGCTCCCGGCCGCGCGAATATAACGCGAGTTTCGCATGACGTCGGTGCAGACTGGAAGCCTTTAGATTCAGCAGCACTTCTGGGGACCGGAAGCGAGCATCCTTGAGCGAGCGACTTGAGACCCTGAAGGTTCTGATCGACGCCATCGATCGTGCAATCAATGGCAAACACCCGGGGCCGCAGCGTAGCGCCGCGGCGGTTTAGACCTTCATCGGGCTTTCACATCCGCGATAGATCGCTTGCTTAAGCATATCTTTCAATGGCACGATAAAGGTCAACGTTGCAAAACCGTTCAGAACTTCCTTGCAAAGGCGATGGATAGCTGTGTCACTAAAATTTCCCGCAAGGACATTATAATAAAAGGCCCGCCGCCTCGATGAGGCAGCGGGCCGATTTAGGTTTGTCGCTATCTAGGATCAGCGCTTCGGCGCTTCGGAATTCGATTCCTTGCCCTTCGGCTCGGCCGGAGTGGTCATCGGCTTCTGCGACGAACCGGTGTTGGCACCAGTGGTGGGCGCCATGTTGGAGCTGCTGCCCTTCATGCCGTCCTTGGACATGGTGCCGCTATTCATCTTGTTGGCGTCGTTCATTTTGGTGCTGTCCTGGGCGGCGGGCCCGGTGGCCTGCGCCATGGCCGCGCCAGACAACCCGACAATCGCGGTCGCAGTAATCGCAGCCGTCAAAAGGTTCGTCTTCATCGCAATTCCTCCGTGAACTTATTGTCGGAGTCCAACAGGAGGCGACGTAAAATGTTCCGCGCGGCGCAGTTCCATTTCATGGCCCGACGTAAAAAGGCGGAATAAGGTTCCGGCGAAAGCGGCCTAATCAACCTTGATGCCGGCGCCGTCGACCACTTTTTTCCACTTCTCTGTTTCGGCAGCGATCATCGTATCGAAAGCCTCCGGCGTCTGGATCAGCGGCTCACCGCCGAATTCAACCAAGCGCTTTTTCATGTCCGGTTCCGCCAGGATCGCGTTGATCTCACTGTTGAGCTTGTTGATGATCTCCCGCGGCGTCTTCTTTGGCGCGCCCATGCCGAACAGCGCACTCGCCTCGTAACCCGGAATGGTCTCGGCGACGGTCGGAGTATCCGGCAACTGCGAAGACCGCTCCGTTGTCGTCACCGCAAGCGCTCGCAACGCCCCGGACCGGATATGCTGAATGATCGACGGCATGTTGTCGAAAATGACCTGGGTCTGACCGCCGAGCATATCGGTGATCGCGGGCGCCGCGCCGCGATAGGGAATGTGCTGCATTTTGACGCTCGTCATCGCCATGAACATTTCGCCCGACAGGTGCAGCGACGTGCCGTTGCCGGATGAGGCCATATTTACCTTGCCGGGATTTGCCTTCGCATAGGTGATGAACTCCGCGACATTCTTCGCCGGCACTTCCTTGGCGACCGTCATCACGTTGGGCACGCGAAGGAATGACGCTACGCCGGCGATATCGCGCGGAAAATTGAATTTCAGGTTGGAGTAGAGCGAGGTGTTGATGTAGTTCGCGGGATTAACGAGCAGCACGGTGTAGCCGTCTGGTTCGGCGTTGACCACCGACTCGGTGCCGATGTTGTTGCCGGCGCCGGGCTTGTTTTCGATCACGAATTGCTGGCCGAGTTTTTCTGACAACCGCTGGCCGATCAGACGCGCGATAATGTCGGTAGCGCCCCCGGGCGGATAGCCGACCACCCAGCGCACCGGCCGCGTCGGATAATCCAGCGCCGCGGCGCCGCCGATCGAGGCAAAAGCCGAAATGACGGTCGCGATCAAAACCATCGCGGTGCGGCGTGCAATCATGAAGTTTCTCCCTGACGGCCGCGTCGTGTCGCGCGGTCCGCGTCTATTGCATTTACTTTCGCGCGCGTTGTAACAAACAAATCCAAATCCGGCCAGTGCGGCGCACCCGCGCGCCCCGGACTGCGACGAAAGGATAATAATCCATGGCCGTCAAGGTCCACGCTCTCGATCATCTCGTCATCAATGTCGCCGACGTTGCGCGCTCCGCGGAGTGGTATCGCAAGATCCTGGGCATGGAGATCAAGGTGTTCGATCCGATCGAGGGTGGAATCCCGCGCACTTCGCTGCACTTCGGCAATCAGAAAATCAATGTGCGGCCTTACGACGCCGATAAAGTGGAGTGGTTCACCGCCGAACACGAAACCGCGGGCAGCGACGATCTGTGCTTTCTCACCTTGTCCACATCCGCGGAAACGGTCGCGCATCTCGAAGCGTGCGGCGTAGCGATCGAGGAAGGCCCGGTCGCCAAGCAAGGCGCGCGCGGCACGCTGCGTTCGGTCTATTGCCGCGATCCGGACGGCAGCCTGATCGAGATTTCGTCGTATGAGGATGGCGGAGCTTGATGTATCCGTGTCCCGGACGCGTGCGGCATTTAGGCGATGCACTTGCATCGCCGACATGCCGCTCCGCAGAGCCGGGACCGTACCGACGCCGGAGTTCGTGACGACCCGGCTTTGCAGCGCACTACTACTCAACTGCTACACGCTGCGCGGCGTCCAGGCACAGAGACGGTAAAGCCGCCAACAAAGGCTGCGGGAGGAATCAATGCCGAACTCACAGCCGCCGGGCGTTGTCGGCCCGTTCGCAGGGCTCGATGTGCCGTGGCTGCTGCGGATGCGGGCGGAGACCCGCCGCGATCATCCGTTTCTGATCTGGGCGCCGTTCGATGCGCCGGCGCGAGTCTGGCCTTATGGCGAATTCCACGACCGGACCGGCGCGCTGGCCGCGGGACTCGCCGCGCGCGGCATCAAGCCCGGCGAGACCGTGCTGATCCATCTCGACAATTGCATCGAAGCGATGCTGGTGTGGTTTGCCTGCGTCGAACTCGGCGCCGTCGCGGTCACCACCAACACCCGCTCGGCATCAGCCGAGATGGAATATTTCGCGGATCATTGCGGCGCCGTCGCCGCGATCACGCAGCCGGCTCATGCGGAGATGATATCTGCGCACTGCCGCAAGCTGCGCTGGATCGCGGTGATATCGCATGATGCCGGCAGCGCACCGTCGCAGCCGGTGCAACGCGGCGAGCGCTTCGAGAATTTTTTTGCCGACAGCACCGATCGGCCGCGGCGCGCTACGGATACGTTCGCACCCTGTAGCGTGCAGTACACGTCAGGCACCACGTCGCGGCCGAAGGCGGTGCTGTGGACCCATGCCAACGCGCTATGGGGCGCCAAGGTCAATGCGGCGCATCAGGACCTGCATGCCGGCGACGTGCACCAGACCTATCTGCCGCTGTTCCATACCAACGCGCTGGCCTATTCGATGCTGGCGAGCCTGTGGGTCGGGGCCACCTGTGTGATCCAGCCGCGGTTTTCCGCGCGCCGGTTCTGGGACATCGCCGCCGAGCACGGCTGCACCTGGACCTCGACCATTCCGTTCTGCATAAAGGCGCTGCTGGAGCATGAGATCCCGAAGCGGCACAGCTTCCGGCTCTGGGGCACCGCGATCTGCGAGCCGCCGGCATTCGCCGTGTTCGGCGTCAAGATCATCGGCTGGTGGGGCATGACCGAAACCATCACCCACGGCATCGTCGGCGAAATCGATCAGCCCAACTTTCCGATGTCGATCGGCCGTGCCGCGACGGAATATTCGATCCGAATCACCGATGACAATGGCGCGCCGGCAGAAGTCGGCGGCACCGGCAATCTGGCGATCAAGGGCATTCCCGGGCTGTCGCTGTTCAAGGAATACCTGCACAACGAGAAGGCCACTCGCGAGAGTTTCGACGAGCACGGCTTTTTCCTCACCGGCGACCGCGTTACCTTGCTCGACGACGGCTTCATCAGGTTCGGCGACCGCGCCAAGGACATGCTGAAAGTCGGCGGCGAGAACGTCGCCGCCTCCGAGATCGAACAGGTGATCGCGGCGGTGCCCGGCGTGCGCGAGGCCGCGGTGGTGGCGAAGAAACATCCGATGCTCGACGAGGTGCCGGTGGTGTTCATTATCCCGCATGCCGGCGTCGCGCGCGCGCCGCCCGGATTGCATGATAGCGTGATGGACGCCTGCCGCGCGGCGCTGGCGGACTTCAAAGTGCCGCGCGAAGTCCGTTTCGTCGACGAGATGCCGCGTTCGACGCTGGAGAAGGTGGCGAAGGCTGAATTAAGAAAAATGCTGGGATAGCTGTCATCGCGAGCGAAGCGAAGCAATCCAGAAGCAGCTAGTAAAGGACTGGAATGCCTCGTCGCAACAGCTCCTCGCAATGACGGTTGAGGAAACGAAAATAAGGAAGAGGCGACATCATGCCCCAAGGTTTGCGATTCGCGGCGGCGGCCCTTTGTGCCGCGTTATTGAGCGGCGCCGCCGCAGCCCAAACCGCCGACACCGTGCTGTTCAACGGAAAAATCCTCACCGTGGACAAGGATTTTTCGGTTCAGCAGGCGCTTGTGATCGGAAACGGCCGGGTGCTCGCCACCGGCACCTCGGCGGCGATGAAGAAACTGGCGGGAGACAAAGCGAGATCGATCGATCTCGGCGGCCGCACCGTCATTCCCGGTCTCACCGATGGACATATCCATGGCATCCGCGCCGCGCTGACCTTTGGCACCGAAGTGAACTGGATCGGTATTGCCTCGCTCAGCGAAGCGCTGGAAAAAATCCGGCAGGCGGCGCAAACCCAAAAGCCCGGTTCGTGGATTGTCGTGGCCGGCGGCTGGACCGAGGAGCAATTCGAGGAGAAACGCCGGCCGACCGTGGCCGAAGTAGCGGCGGCCGCGCCCGATAATCCGGTTTATGTCCAGCACCTGTATGACTGGCTGCTGCTTACCCCGAAGGCGATGGCGGCGCTGAATATCCGCGACGACGCCGATGTCGCACCCGGCGGCAAGCTCGATCGCGATGGCTCCAGCAATCCGACCGGGATCGTCATCGCCAACGGCAACGCGCTCGGCAAAATTTTTGACAGGCTGCCGAAGCCGACGCTTGCCGAGCAGATCGAAGGGTCGCGCCAGTTTTTCCGCGAGATGAACGGTCTTGGCATCACTGGCATCGTCGATGGCGGCGGGGTCAGCATGTATCCCGCCAATTATCAGGCCGTGTTCAAGCTGTGGCGCGACCGGCAGCTCACGGTCCGCGTGGCCTATCATCTGTGCGCGCCAACACCGGGCTCGGAACTCAAGGATTTGCAGAACCTGACGCAATTGGTGCCGCCGGGGTTCGGCGACGACATGCTGCATTTCAACGGCCCCGGCGAAATCCTGATCTGGGCGGACTGGACCGATGGCGACATCACGCCCGACGGCAAGGCCAGGCTGTACGACCTGCTGCGCTGGGCCGCGGGCAAAGGCTATACACTACAATTGCACTGGAATCCCGAGCGCACCGTCCACGATCTGCTCGACGTGATCGAGGCGGTGAATGACGAATATCCCGTTCGCAACCTGCGCTGGGCGGTATTGCACCTGTACGGCGCGTCCGAAGACAGTCTGAAGCGCATGAAACCGCTCGGATTGATCTGGGGCGTTCAGGACGGCCTGTATTTCGGCGGCGAGCGGCTGCAGCGCGAGGTCGGTGCCGAGGCAGCGTTAGGGCTGCCGCCGATCGCAACCGCGATGCGCATCGGTGTAACCGTAGCCGGCGGCACCGATGCGCATCGGGTGTCGTCGTACAATCCCTTTGTCGCGCTGCAATGGTATCTCGACGGCACCACCATCGGCGGCGTCCGGACCCGCGGCGACGCGGAGGCCCCGAGCCGCCGCCAGGCGCTGGAGATGTACACGCGCAATACGGCGTTCGCGGCCAACGAGGACGACAAGCGCGGCACGCTGGAGCCCGGAAAATTCGCCGACCTTGCGGTGCTCTCGGCGGACTATCTGACGGCGCCGGTCAAGGAAATCGGGAAGATCAGGTCGCTGCTGACCATCGTTGGCGGCAACGTCGTTTATTCCGCAGCACCGTTTGCGAATCTTTCTTCTGAGTCGGGCGAAGCGCCACCGCCAATCCCGTCATTGCGAGCGAAGCGAAGCAATCCAGAGGCCGCAAAGTAAGACTGGATTGCTTCGTCGCTACGCTCCTCGCAATGACGCCAAGAAAAATCCGCCGGAAGCAGAACTCCCGGCGGATTTTACAATCGTAGCCTGACGGCCCTACGCCTTCATCGCACCCTTCACCGCCTCCGCCGTGATCGGCAGCGAGCGGACGCGGGCGCCGCAGGCGTTGAAGATGGCGTTGCCGAGCGCCGGCGCGACCACCGTCACCGCCGGCTCGCCGACGCCGGTGGCTTTTTCGCCGTTGGCGATGACGCTGATGGCAACTTCCGGCACCTGACTCATCCGCAAGGGCGTGTAGGTGTCGAAGTTAGTCTGCTCGATGCCGCCGTCCCTCAGCGTCGCCTTTTCGTACATCGCAAGCGACAGTCCCCACAACGCCGCGCCTTCGACCTGGGCACGGATGTTGTCGGGATGCACCTGGGTGCCGACGTCGGTGGCCACGGTGAGCTTCTTCACCCTGACCTCACCGCTCGACGCGACCGCGACATGCGCGACGCACGCGGTCCAGCTCGCGGTGGCGCGTTCCTGCGATGACACGCAAGCCACTCCCATGCCTTCGCCCTTGGGCAGCGCCCGGGTGCCATAACCGGCCATGCCCATGGCGGCGAGCAGGGTGTTGCGCAGGCGTTGCGCGCCGCCGTCGTTCTTGCCTTTGCCGTCGAGCAGCGCGATGCGGTACTGTGCCGGATCCTTGCCAGCCGCATTTGCCAACTCGTCGATCATGCTTTCCACCGCCCAGAAGGTCCAGCCCGGCGCCACCGACCGCAACTGCCCCGACGGGGTGGCATTTTGCGCCATCTCGTTGAGGATGGCGCGGACAGTGTGGTTGGGCACGGAATAGAAGAAGTCCGCGCCGTTCACGGTGAAGCCGTCAAGACCGCCCTTTTTGTCGACCGACGGCGTGAGGAAATCAGGGATTCCCCAGCGCTTGGTCGGCCAGGCGCTGACCACATCATGATCGAGCGCGATCAGCTTGCCGTCACCGTCGAGACCTGCCTTGATCTTCTGGAACGTCAGCGGACGCGAGTAGTCCATGGTCATGTCATCTTCGCGCGAATAGATGACCTTGACCGGCTTGCCGACGGCCTTGGCCGCCTGCACCGCGGGCACCATCATGTCGGCGTCGAGCCGCCGGCCGAAGCCGCCACCCAGCCACATCTGATGCATCACGACGAATTTGGGATCGACGCCGGCCGCGCCCGCCGCGATGGCGCCGGAGCGCGTCGCAAACTGGTTGCCGGAATAGATGTGCCAGATCTCGCCCTGCTGCTGCGCGGTGGCGTTCATCGGCTCCATCGGCGCATGGATGTTGATGCTGGTGGTGTATTCCGCCTCCATCACCTTTGCCGCCGTGCCGAATGCCGCCGCGGTGTCGCCATCCTTGACAAAGTACAGGCCGGAATCGTCCAGCCCCTGCAGACGCTTCGCCTCATTGAGCAGCGACTTGCTCGACAGTTTGGCGTTGGGCCCGCCGTCATAAGTGACTTTCAGCGCTTCGGCGGCTTTTTTGGCATTGGCATAGGTGTTGGCGACCGCCACCACCCAGCCGGAGGTTGAACCGGTCTTGTCATCCAGCGTGACCGCCTTGATGAAGCCCGGCACTTTCTTTGCCGCATTGTCGTCGACCAATTTCACCGTGGCGCCATAGCGCACCGGCGGCATCACGATCTTGCCGTACACCATGCCCGGCAGCATCACGTCGATGCCGTATTTGGCCGACCCGTTGGTCTTCGACGGGATGTCGAGCTGCGGCACCGACTGGCCGATCATGATGTACTGGTCGGGCGTCTTCAACTTGATCGCCTTCAACTCGTCGGGCGTAAAGGTCTTGGTGATCTTGCCGCTCTTGACCACGTCCGCGAACGTCATCGACTTCTTGGATTTCGAATGCGAAATCACCGAGTCCCGAACCGCCAGTTCGCCTGCCGGCACACCCATCGAGGCCGCGGCCGCTTCGGTCAATGCCATACGCCCCGCGGCCCCCGCGCGGCTCATCGCATCGAAGTTCATCATGGTGCTCCAGCTGCCGCCGGTGATCTGGGCGCCGAGCACGGGATCGTTGAACTTCGGATCGTTGGAAGCGAGCTGGACCCGCATGTCCTTCCAGTTCGAGCCGAGTTCTTCGGAGATGATCTGCGCCATGGTGGAAGCGATGTGCTGGCCCATGTCGGCCTTGCCGCAGGTAACGGTCACGAGGCCATCCGGCGCGATCGAGTACCATACGCTGGGGTCGAAATTGCCGGCGGCGGCGAATGCCTGGTCGGCGCCGAGCAGGCCGGGCACCGATGAATAACCGAGCGCGAGGCCGGCGGCTGCGGTGCCCACAAGGAACGACCGGCGCGACAGGTCGGCGGGTTTGTCATTGACCTTGTCATGATGCGGGATTTTCACGTGCGTATTCATGTTGCTCTCCGCTCGGTTCCGGCGTTCGAAGCCGTGCGCATTTCGGAAGCCGCGCGCATGATCGCCTTCTGGATGCGTGAATAGGTCATGCAGCGGCAGAGATTGCCGTCCATATGCGCCACCACTTCATCCCTGGTCGGATTGGAGTTCCTGGCCAGCAACGACGCCGCCTGCATGATCTGCCCGGACTGGCAATAACCGCATTGCGGAACCTGCTCGGCAATCCAGGCCTTCTGCAGCGGGTGATCGCCCTTGGCGCTTAGTCCTTCGATGGTGACGATCTTCTTGCCCGCCGCATCGCTGATCGAGGTCTGGCAGGACCGTACCGCTTCCCCATTGACGTGAACCGTGCAGGCGCCGCAGAGGCCCGCGCCGCAACCGAATTTCGTGCCGGTCATCTGCAATTGCTCACGGATGACCCAGAGCAGCGGCGTGTCGCCCGCCGCCTCGACGGACATATTCCGTCCGTTGATGTTGAGATTAGGCATTTTCTCTCCCCTCCGGTGCATGAAGCCGCTTACGGCGGCAATTCACTTGCAGAAAGGCCTGACACCCCACCGGGCCGATGTCGAACCGGCGCGGAGGATGTGCGAGTTCCAATTCGGAGGCAATGCAGTTTGGAATTTGTAAAAAAATAAAATGCGTCATGCGCCGCGCTGGATTAGCCATCTTAAGGTTGTCATGTAGCCGAACTGCATCTTCAACTGTCCACTTCGCAGCGGCATTCCTTTTCGCGCGCGGATCGCGCTACACTACGTCTGCAGGATAAAGCCGGAGCCGCGATGCCAAAACTCAACCGTGACGGCGTGGACATCTATTATGAGATTCATGGCAACGGACCGCCGCTGTTGCTGACGCACGGTTATTCGTCGACTTCGGCAATGTGGATGGGCCAGATCGCCGCGCTGTCGAAGCGGCACACATTGATTTTGTGGGACATGCGCGGCCACGGCCGCTCCGATTATCCCGACGATCAATCCGCCTACAGTGAGGCGCTCACCGTTGGGGACATGGCCGCGCTGCTCGACATGGCCGGCGCGGAGCGCGCCATCGTCGGCGGGCTGTCGCTCGGCGGCTACATGTCGCTCGCCTTCTACCGCGCCCATCCGGCACGCGTCCGCGCGCTGCTGATCATCGATACCGGCCCGGGCTTCAAAAAGGACGGCGCCCGCGACGCCTGGAACAAGCGCGCCCTCGAGACCGGCGACCGGTTCGAGCGCGACGGGCTCGACGGCCTCAAATTGGCGAGCCGCGAACGATCCAGCGTCGTGCACCGCGATGCGTCCGGGCTGGCCCGCGCGGCGCGGGGCATGCTGACCCAGCGCGATGCCGGGGTGATCGAAACGCTGCCGCTCATCAACGTGCCGGCACTGGTGGTGGTCGGCGCCGACGACGCGCCGTTCCTGCCTGCTTCCGACTACATGGCGGCGAAAATTCCCGGCGCGCAAAAGGTGGTGATTCCGGCGGCCGGCCATGCCGTCAATATCGACCAGCCAAAAGCGTTTATCGACGCGGTGGTGCCGTTTCTCGACAGCCTGCCGAGCGAATCCGCTTCCGGCACAAGGGCCGTGTCATGAGACGGCTTGTCATGATCCTGTTGCTGATTGCAAGTTCAGGCGCAATGGCGGCGCCCGCAAGCGCGCAGCAATTCGTGCCGCGCGGCGCGCCGCCGTTTTCTCCGCCTTTCGTCGCGACGCTGTCGAACAACACACCGCTGGCATTCGGCATGGGCGAAGAAGATGCCGCGCGCGCGCTGGGCACACCGCTGAACTACATCAGCGGCCGGCCCGGCGATGAAATCTTCCTGGCCTTCCGAGACATTGGCGGCACCGGATTTTTCAACCGCAAGGACCGTCTCTATCTGCAATTCCGCCGCGGCCGCCTCACCGGCTGGAAAGGCGATTGGGGCCGCAACTGGATGTGGCGATAGCCGGCCTCATTCCCGCAGCTTCGCAAATTCCTCAACTATCGGCGGACGACCCATGGGACACAACATCACGCTGACGGCTTCGGACGATTTCAAGCTCGGCGGCTACCGCGCCGATCCCACCGGAGCGCCCAAGGCCGCGGTGGTGGTGATTTAAGAAATCTTCGGCGTCAATCATCATATCCGCGCGGTCTGCGACCGTCTCGCCGGCCAGGGCTATATCGCCATCGCGCCCGCGATCTTCGACCGCGTCGAGCGCGATTTCCAGAGCGGCTACACCGCCGAGGAAGTTACCATCGCGCGCAAGTTTGTGGCCAATCCGGACTGGGACGCGATACTGCGCGACACCGAGGCCGGCATCGACGCGGTAAAGGACGTTGGCCCGGTCGGCATTGTCGGCTTTTGTCTCGGCGGCAGCGTAGCTTATGCCGCGGCGACCAGGCTGTCCGGCCTGTCTGCCGCGATCGGCTTTTACGGCGGCGCCATCGCGCGCTTCGCCGGCGACAAACCGAAAGTGCCGACACAATTGCATTTCGGCGAAAAGGACACCGGCATTCCGCTCAGCGATGTCGAGACGATTCGCAGCAAGCGGCCCGATGTCGAGATTCACGTCTATCCCGGCGCGCAGCATGGTTTCAATTGCGAGGAACGAGCCAGCTACGACAAGGCCAGCGCGGATATTGCGCGGGCGCGTGCCGGCGAATTCTTTGCGAAGCATCTGAAGTAGAGCGTTCACGAAGGGCCTGGGCCCGCATCTATCGCCTCGTCGCTGGCGAACCCGGCCATCCATCTTGCTTCGAACGACTCTTGGGAAGATGGATGGATGCGCGGGGCAAGCCCGCGCATGACGAAGAATGCGTGCGAGCGGTTCAAGCGCGGCAATAACGCCGTATGGATTTCAGAACCAGCGCTCGCCCACCAGCACTGTGTCGCCGGGATTGAGCGGGGTGCCGAGCGGTACGATGGCGCGGATCAAGCCGGCCGCGTCGGTATGGGTCACGGTAACACGGTCGCGTTTGGCGCGCGGCGAGAAGCCGCCGGCAATCGCAACCGCGCTTTCGACGCTCATGTTCGGCACGTAGGGATACTGCCCGGGTGCGGCGACTTCGCCCAGAATGAAGAACGGCCGGTAGGCCTCGATCTCGACTGCGACCGACGGTTCGCGGATATAGCCATTGCGCAGCTTGCCGGTAATCTCGGCGGCAAGTCCTGCCGGCGTTCGTCCGCGCGCGGCAACCGCGCCGATCAGCGGCATGGTGATGGAGCCGCCGGCATCGATCGCGTAGGTATTGGTAAGACCTTCCTGACCATAGACCACGACGCGCAGCCTGTCGCCGGCGTCGAGCCGATAGGCCACGTCATAGGCCACCGGGATCGGCGTCGGCATTGGCGCGGCGTAAACCGTCGGCGCGTAAGCGCGCCGGGGCGCGGCGGCAAAACTGGCGCGAAGCGCTCCGATGGCGCCACCGGAACTGGCGACGACAACCGGCCGAACCGGACCGCGCGGCGTCCCGTAAGCCATGGTGTCCAGATCGCTGGGAGGTGGCGCTGCCGCCACCGGCGCCGCGCGACGCATGCAACCCGACAGAGCGAGCGCAGCCATGACGGCGAATATCGAGTATCGAAACGCACGCGCAACCAGCACCGGAGCCATCCCTCACAACGAGACCGCTCCAGTTTTGCACCGGGTATGGTTAACAAACCGTGTTAGTCGCCGTCATTGCGAGCGCAGCGAAGCAATCCAGTGTTTCCAACAAAGGTTGGATTGCTTCGTCGCTACGCTTCTCGCAATGACCTAATAACGAATCGACGGGTCAGGCGCTGACGCCGGCGCCGATCGGGCACGACACGCCGGTGCCGCCGAGCCCGCAATAGCCGGCCGGGTTTTTTGCCAGATATTGCTGATGATAATCCTCGGCGAAATAGAATGTGCCGGCGGGCGCGATATCGGTGGTGATCGTGCCCACGCCCTTCGCGGCCAGCGCCTTTTGATAGGCAGCCCTGGATGCATCCGCGGCTTTGCGCTGCGCATCGTCGAAGGTGTAGATCGCCGAACGATACTGCGTGCCGACGTCGTTGCCTTGGCGCATGCCATGGGTCGGGTTGTGACTCTCCCAGAAGGTTTTCAGCAACTGCTCGTAGGAAACCTTGTTCGGGTCGAACACCACCAACACCACTTCGGTATGGCCGGTGCGCCCCGAACAGACCTCTTCATAGGTCGGATTCGCGGTGTGGCCGCCGGCGTAGCCGACCGCGGTGGTATAGACGCCATCGCCGAGTTCCCAGAACTTGCGTTCCGCGCCCCAGAAGCAGCCGAGTCCGAACACGGCCTGCTGCAAGCCTTCCGGATAGGGCGGCTGGATCTGATGACCGTTGACGAAATGGCGTTTCGCGGTTGGAATAGGCGTGGTGCGACCGGGCAGCGCCTCGGCGGCGCTTGGCAGCGCGGTGGTCTTGCGCATGAACAACATGGATACCCTCCGGGCGAGATGTCGGGCGGACGGGGAGCCGCCTCCGACAATAATGGATGATGACAATATAGGTCTTTACGCGCGAAGCGGCAGTCCCGTTACGCAGGTCAATTCCGCGAATAGCCGATCAGCGGCTTGCGCGGCCGGAACAGCAGCATCAAGAGGATGCCCAGCACTCCCATCACGGCGAATACCGGCTGGTCGAGAACAAGCTTGATGACACCGTTCCAGAGCCAGGGCGCGGCACCTTCGACCATGGTGCGTAGTGATTGCTGGCTGGATTGGTGGATGTCGTTCCAGAATTCGCCAAGCCGGGTGAAGCGCAGGTTTTGATCGGCGACCCAGCGGGCACCGTCATAGACCATGAAAATGAACCCGCCCGCCAGTAGCAGCAGCCCTATCAGCCGGAAAAATCCGCGGATCATGCGTCACCTTGTTCTCTGCCTGCCCGGGCCAGGCCCGGCTTACCGGGCGAGGCGGGGAAATTCAACCTCGCCAGCACCTTGACCTCGCTCTCGCCGGACTTTTACTGGAGCCGGCGCAGCGGCCGGAAAGCGTTGACGCTGCAAGAGTGGGCCTTTATAAGACCGCCAATGACGGCGGGTACATCCTGCCGTCGATGTTCTTTGAGCGCCATTGTTCCACGAGCCTGTTTTCAGATCCGAGCGTGGCACGTCGGGAACACCCGGAAACAACGTCACCAGCGCAATTCAACGGCCGGCGCCATCAGGCAGGCCACCCGCGATCAAGTCGCTGCCGAAGGAAATTTGAGAATGGCAAATACTACTTCCGCCAAGAAGGCGACGCGCAAGATTGCCCGCCGCACCATCGTCAACAAGTCCCGCCGCACCCAGATGCGCGGTTCGGTTCGCGTCGTCGAGGAAGCGATCAAGAGCGGAGACCGCGAGGCGGCGCTGAAGGCGATGGCCCTCGCGGAACCGGAATTGATGAAGGCCGCGCAGCGCAATATCGTTCACAAGAACAGCGCCAGCCGCAAAGTCTCGCGGCTCTCGCATCAGATCTCCAAGCTCGCCAAGTGAATTGAGGCAAAGCAAGCAAGCTGATCCAGAAACAACGTGGTCGAGAAAGCCCGGCAAGTCCGGGCTTTTTCTTTGGTCGTACGTTGCATCCAGTCGGAGCGAAGCAATTTCTTCGCGTTCGGATTTTATCTGATGCTGTTTTACCGCACGCAAGACCTTAGAACCGGAGATTCCCGCGATTCAACTGCAAAAGTGTCGACGGCTATCGGGCGCGCGCGTTTCCCTGAGACCTGATCAGTTCCGCTGAAGGTTACCCTATTCCGCCGAGCAAAAAATCTTGCGCGCGCGTAGTCACTTATCAGCAATGCACCGACCAGCACTTTGAAAAAACGCCGGACCTGGTCAAACGTAAAGATTTTATGAAAATTTTTTTGAGCAGTGGTGCGGATTATAACCGCCATTTTTCCGTTTCGATTCGTCGCGCAGATTCAGACCCTTGTCTTCATATCGCCAAAGTTGCTGCCTTATTTTGCGGCCGCAAAGCTAATTACGCCGGCATGCGATTCCCCTTCACAGCCGTTGCACACCAAATACGGCATGCTATCACTTAGCTCGTTCGCGGCGCCCATGGCTCCTTCAGACCAGAGCGGTCTGAGAACCAGGGGTGGACGTGCAGATCGGCGGCGGTATGCGCGTTAGCGACGCTTTCCAAGCGATGGTCGGGTTGCAACTCATAGCAATATGAGGACGGTGGATTTGTGTCGAAATTTCTCACGCGGAACATTGACGTTTCGCACCGATCAAAAGAGGGATACGCACCAGTCGATCGCAAGCCGCTCCGCGGAAGGTGAATTGATCAAACGGGTTGAAAAGCGAGTCGGCAATACGCGATAGCGCGGTCCTGAGGGCACTGATGTCAGGCACCGCCGAGTGAATTTGAAACACGAACAAGATGGCAGCTTGCCGTATCCATCGCGGCAAGAGGGGGATCCTATGCTCAACGGAATCAATGCGGATTTTGATCACGTCCTGTTTTCAGACTCGTTTTCAGACTCGTTTTCAGACGATGCCATTTTAGATGACGCCGCAAATACGCGGCCTTCTGCGCGAGCTCCGGATCGACCGTCGAGTACGCGCTGACCTCACGGACGGCTCTTCTTCGGAACATTGATCTGGCCTGCGGCGTTTGGCCGGGCGGCTGGTCTGTGCCTGAAGCTGAACATCCCTGAGGTTACGCCGCCGCGGCGCGCCGTGCGGCACTTTCTCCAACACATCCTCCATCAGAAAAGTCGCTGCACAATGTCAAACATGGAACAGGATCGCTGGTCACGCGTGAAGGGTCGGCTGCGTTCGACGGTCGGCGAGGATGTCTATTCAAGCTGGTTCGCGCGGATGGATCTGGAGAGCGTGCAGCAGGAAAGCGTGCGCCTTTCGGTTCCGACCCGCTTTCTCAAGAGCTGGATCCAGGCGCATTATGCCGAGCGCGTGCTGAGCTGCTGGCAGGCCGAGATGCCGGAGGTGGAGCGCGTCGATCTAACGGTGCGCACCGCAATGCGATGCACGACGCCGGTCGCGAAGGAAGCCTTGGCGCCCGCGGAGCTGCGCCGCGCCGAGCGCGACGGACGCCCCGCGCCCGAACTGCGCGCCACCGCGATCGCGCCGGTGTCGGCGAACCACGAGGCGCTTGGTGGCTCGCCGCTCGATCCGCGCCTGACCTTCGGCAGTTTCGTGGTCGGCCGTTCCAACACGCTGGCCCACGCCGCGGCGCGTCAGGTCGCGGAAGGCCGGCGCGGCGACGCCGTGATGTTCAATCCGCTCTACATCCACGCCGGCGTCGGCCTGGGCAAGACTCATCTGCTGCAGGCGGTGACCTGGGCCGGCAATTCCGGCACCGAGCGCAAGGTGCTTTATCTGACCGCCGAGAAATTCATGTACGGTTTTGTCGCGGCGCTCAAGACGCAGACGGCGCTGGCGTTCAAGGAAGCGTTGCGCGGCATCGACGTGCTTGTCATCGACGACCTGCAGTTCCTGCAGGGTAAATCGACCCAGGCCGAGTTCTGCCACACCCTCAACGCGCTGATCGATGCCGGGCGCCAGGTGGTGATCGCAGCAGACCGTCCGCCATCCGAACTCGAAAGCCTCGACGACCGCGTCCGTTCGCGGCTCGCCGGCGGGCTGGTGGTCGAGATGGCATCGCTCGGCGAGGAACTTCGCCTCGGGATTCTGAAATCGCGGGTCGCGGCGGCCCGCGTCCATCACGCGAGCTTCGACGTGCCGGCCCCGGTGCTGGACTATCTCGCGCGCAGCATCACGCATAACGGGCGCGACCTCGAAGGCGCGGTCAATCGCCTGCTGGCGCACTCGAAGCTCAACGCCACGCCAGTGACGCTGGAAATGGCGGAGCGCGAGGTGCGCGACCTGATCCGGCCGCAGGAACCCAAGCGCATCAAGATCGAGGACATCCAGCGCGTGGTGGCGCGGCAGTATAATGTCAGCCGTTCCGACCTGCTGTCATCGCGCCGCACCGCCAATGTGGTTCGCCCGCGCCAGGTCGCGATGTATCTGGCCAAGACGCTGACGCTGCGTTCGCTGCCCGAGATCGGCCGCCGTTTCGGCGGGCGCGATCACACCACCGTGCTGCACGCCGTGCGCAAGATCGAGGCGCTCGTCACCCGGGATGCGGCATTGTCCGAAGAGGTCGAACTGCTGAAACGGCAGTTGCAGGAGTGAGTTTTAGTCGTCCCCGCGCAGGCGGGGTCCCATGAACACCGACGCTGACGTGGTGTGAGGTATCGCGGCAACCGGTATCGCATACACGGATGGGCCGGAGGCTATGGGTCTCCGCCTGCGCGGGAACGACACGGAAACTCGCCCAAAACGTGGGGAACGGCCTCACGCATCTCTTGCGCTTGGGCGCCATCCGCGCCACCTTGGGGTCCCCCCGCGGGTTTGAGCAAATTCAGTTTGATCGGGCTTTCGGGTTTCAAATGCCGCGGCGCGCCCTTTGGGCCGCCCGGCTTTTCCATCTTTGGATCAGGCGGGTATTGCAATGAAGGTCACCGTCGAACGTGCGCAACTGCTGAAATCGCTGAGCCATGTGCATCGCGTGGTCGAGCGCCGCAATACCATCCCGATCCTTGGCAACGTGCTGATCCGCGCCGAGAATGCGCAACTGTCGCTGAAGGCGACCGACCTCGACCTCGAGGTGACCGAAACGCTCAGCGCTGAAACCGGAACCGGTGGCTCGACCACCGTGCCGGCGCACATGTTCTACGACATCGTGCGCAAGCTGCCCGACGGCGCCCAAATTGTGCTGGAAGGCGACGGCGACCGTTCGGTGCTGGCGATCCGCGCCGGACGTTCGCGCTTCACGCTGCAGACCCTGCCGGAAAACGATTTCCCCGATCTCGCCGCCGGCGACATGACACATTCGTTCGCGCTGGCCGCCTCCGACATGAAGCGGCTGATCGACCGTACCCAGTTCGCGATCTCGACCGAGGAAACCCGCTACTATCTCAACGGCATCTATCTGCACGCCGCCGGCAGCGCCAAGGCCGCGACCCTGCGCGCCGTCGCCACCGACGGCCATCGCCTCGCGCAGATCGACCTCGCGCAGCCAAAGGGCGCGTCCGGCATGCCCGGCGTGATTGTGCCGCGCAAGACTGTCGGCGAGGTGCAGCGGCTGATCGAGGACAACGACGCCGAAATCGGCATCGAGCTGTCGCAGGGCAAGATCCGCTTCACCATCGGCAACGTGGTGCTGACCTCGAAGCTGATCGACGGCACGTTCCCCGACTATGGCCGCGTGATCCCGCAGAACAACGACAAGGAACTGATCGTCGACAAAAAGGACTTCGAGGCCGCGGTGGACCGCGTCTCGACGATTTCCAGCGAGCGCGGGCGCGCGGTGAAGCTGGCGCTGTCCGCCGGCAAGTTGATCCTGTCGGTGACCAATCCGGATTCCGGCAGCGCCACCGAGGAACTCGAGGTCGAATACGCGTCCGATGCGCTCGATATCGGATTCAACTCGCGCTATTTGCTCGACATCGCCGCCCAGATCGAAGGCGAAGTCGCGGTGCTGAAACTGGCCGACCCCGGCTCGCCGACGCTGGTACAGGACAAGGACAACAAGAGCGCGCTCTATGTTCTGATGCCGATGCGGGTGTAGTTTATCGTCATTGCCGGGCTTGACCCGGCAATCCATCCTCTTCGAAAGACTCTTGCGAAGATGATGGATACGCGGGTCAGGCCCGCGTATGACCAAGTTCATGATCCCCTCCCGCATCCATCGCCTGACGCTCACGCATTTCCGCAATTATCGTGCGGTCGCAATCGAGACGCGGAGCGACATGGTGGTGCTGGTGGGCCCGAACGGCGCCGGCAAGACCAACTGCATCGAGGCGATCTCGTTTCTCTCGCCGGGACGCGGGTTGCGTCGCGCCACCCTCGACGACGTCGCCGACAATCAGGGCGACGGCTCGTGGGCGGTCTCCGCCGAGGTCGAGGGCGCGCTGGGACTTGCGACGCTCGGCACCGGCATCGACGCACCCGGCAACGAGGAGACCGCGACCGGCCGCCGCTGCCGGATCGACCGCGAGCCGGTGAATTCGGCGACCGCGTTTGGCGATCACCTGCGCATGGTGTGGCTGACGCCGGCGATGGACGGCTTGTTCATGGGAGCTGCCTCGGAGCGACGGCGGTTTTTCGACCGGCTGGTGCTGGCGATCGACAGCCAGCATTCCAGCCGGGTGTCGGCGCTGGAACGCAGTCTGCGCTCGCGCAACCGGCTGCTGGAGGTTCGCAATTACGATGACCATTGGTGCGACGCGATCGAGCGCGAAACCGCCGAGCTTGCGGTGGCGGTGGCGGCGATGCGCGGCCAGACCGTGACGCGGCTCGCGGCGATGCTGCACGCGCGCGGCGAAACGTCGGTGTTTCCGTCTGCCGCGATCCTGCTCGACGGCTGGATGGAAAACGCGCTGATGAGCGAGCCGGCGACCGCCGTGGAGGATCGTTATCGCGAGATCCTGCGCGCGGGCCGCCAGCGCGATGCCGCCGCCGGCCGTACCCTGGACGGTCCGCATCTCACCGACCTGCAGGTGATCTACGCGCCGAAGGACATGCCGGCGCGCAACGCCTCCACCGGCGAGCAAAAGGCGCTGCTGATCGGGCTGGTGCTGGCGCATGCCAGCCTGGTCGCGGAGATGACCGGCATCACGCCGCTGTTGCTGCTCGACGAAGTGATCGCGCACCTCGATCCCGACCGGCGCATCGCGCTGTTCGACGAACTGGCCAAGCTCGGCGCCCAGGTCTGGATGACCGGCGCCGACCCCGCGGCATTCGCCGACGTCGGCGCAGCGGGTGAAATCTTCGACGTCGATTCCGGACGCATCATCCGGCGGGACTGAACGACACGCGCCGCAGTTGTGAACCGCGCTTTTTCACAGCGTCCAAATCGGGCTTCGAGCGTCTTGAAAAACGGTCGAAAAACCCCATTTGTTCAAGAGCTTGATAGACGCGACTTTGCGCTAGGCGCAATGCCGCTTTCATGGCACAAAGGCAGCCGATTCAGCCTCGCATTTCAGCGCTGATTTGGGACATTCTCGAAGGCCCTTCATGACAGAACCTGCCCGGCAAAAGATCGCCGACCCCGAGCATTCGCCGATCGAATACGGCGCGGAATTGATCCGGGTTCTTAAAGGGCTAGACGCCGTGCGCAAGCGGCCCGGCATGTATATCGGCGACACCGACGACGGCTCAGGCCTGCACCACATGGTCTACGAAGTCGTCGACAACGCCATCGACGAGGCGCTGGCCGGCCACGCCACCGCGGTGGAAGTGGTGCTCAACGCCGACGGCTCGGTAACCGTGCGCGACGACGGCCGCGGCATTCCGGTCGACATCCACAAGGGCGAAGGCATCTCGGCGGCCGAGGTCATCATGACCCAGTTGCATGCGGGCGGAAAATTCGACCAGAATTCCTACAAGGTTTCCGGCGGCCTGCATGGCGTTGGCGTCTCCGTGGTCAACGCGCTGTCCAGCAAACTGCAATTGCGGGTCTGGCGCGACGGCAAGGAGCACTACATCGAGTTCGCCCATGGCGATGCGGTGGCGCCGCTTAAGATGGTCGGCGACGCGGGCGGCAAGCGCGGCACCGAGGTAACGTTCCTCGCCTCGACCGAGACCTTCACCAATGTCGAGTATGATTTCGCGACACTGGAGCACCGCCTGCGCGAACTCGCGTTCCTGAATTCCGGCGTCAACATCGTTCTGTCCGACATGCGTCACGCGGTCGAGAAGCGCGAGCAGATGATGTATCAGGGCGGCGTCGAGGAATTCGTCAAATACCTCGATCGCAACAAGAAGGCGATGGTGCCTTCCCCGATCATGATCAACGCCGACATGAACGGCATCGGCGTCGAGGCGGCACTGTGGTGGAACGACAGCTACCATGAGAACGTGCTGTGCTTCACCAACAACATCCCGCAGCGCGACGGCGGTACCCATCTCGCGGGCTTCCGCGGCGCGCTGACGCGCCAGGTCAACGGTTACGCCGACGCCATCGCCAAGCGCGAAAAGATCGCGCTGACCGGCGACGACTGCCGCGAGGGCCTCACTGCCGTGCTGTCGGTAAAGGTGCCGGACCCGAAATTCTCCTCGCAGACCAAGGACAAGCTGGTGTCCTCCGAGGTGCGCCCGGTGGTCGAGAACGTGCTCAACGAGGCGCTGCAGGCGTGGTTCGAGGAGCATCCCACCGAGGCCAAGATCATCGTCAGCAAGGTGGTGGAAGCAGCGGCCGCCCGCGAAGCCGCGCGAAAAGCGCGCGAGCTGACGCGGCGCAAGGGCGCACTGGATATCGCCTCCTTGCCCGGCAAGCTCGCCGATTGCCAGGAGCGCGATCCCGCCAAATCCGAACTGTTCATCGTCGAGGGCGACTTGGCCGGCGGCAGCGCCAAGCAGGGCCGCAACCGCGAATTCCAGGCCGTGCTGCCGCTGCGCGGCAAAATCCTCAATGTCGAGCGCGCGCGTTTCGACAAGATGCTGGGCTCCGAGCAGATCGGCACCCTGATCACCGCGCTGGGCACCGGCATCGGCCGCGACGATTTCGACCTGTCGAAACTGCGCTACCACAAGATCATCGTGATGACCGACGCCGATGTCGACGGCGCGCATATCCGCACGCTGCTGCTGACGTTCTTCTTCCGGCAGATGCCGCAGATGATCGAGGCCGGGCATCTCTATATCGCGCAGCCGCCGCTCTACAAGGTGACGCGCGGCAAGTCCGAGCAATATCTCAAGGACGAGCGCGCGCTGGAAGATTACCTGATCGAAACCGGGCTCGACGACTGCGTGTTCAAGCTCGCCTCCGGCGAAGACCGCAGCGGCAGGGATCTGCAGGCGCTGGTGGAGGATGCGCGCGTCATCCGCGGCACCCTGCACAATCTGCACAGCCGCTATAACCGCCGGGTGGTCGAGCAGGCCGCGATCGCCGGCGTGCTCAGCCCGAAAATCACCGGCGACATTGCCACTGCAAACGCTGCCGCCGGCTACATCGCGCGGCGGCTCGACGCGCTGGCCGACGAGGTCGAGCGCGGCTGGAGCGGACACTTCACCGAAGGTGGAGGATTCCTGTTCGAGCGCACCGTGCGCGGTGTCAAGGATGTCGCCATCATCGACGACGCGCTGCTGGGCTCTGCTGATGCGCGCAAGCTCGACGACTACGCCGCCAAGCTGCAGGAGGCTTATCCGAAGCCGGGACTGTTGCGCCGGAAAGATACGGAAACCGCCATCCACGGCCCGGTCAGCCTGTTCGAGGCGGTGACCGACGCCGGCCGAAAGGGCGTGGCGCTGCAGCGCTACAAAGGCCTCGGCGAAATGAACCCGAGCCAGTTATGGGAAACCACGCTGGACACCAACGAGCGCTCGCTGCTGCAGGTCAAGATCAAGGAAGTCGACGAGGCCGACGACATCTTCACCAAGCTGATGGGCGACGTGGTGGAGCCGCGCCGCGAATTCATCCAGGACAATTCGCTGAGCGCGAATGTGGACGTGTGAACCGGATGCGCATAACAGTCGTCGCGAGCGGAGCGAAGCGATCCAGAACCGCGAGTAAGGCTGGATTGCTTCGTCGCAAGCGCTCCTCGCAATGACGGAAGTGCCGAGGTGATTGACCGGCGTAATGTCAGTCTGCTCGGAGGGATCGCTGACGTAACCACACACATATCGCACGAGCATCGCGCAGCCCTCGTTTACGTGCTCACGGCCGCCTGCGCCTTATCAGGTCAAGCGATATACGTAGGCGACGACGTTGGCGGCAGCATTTGCCTTCCACCACTTTGCCTGTGGGCTGACTGGGCGAGGACGGCCCTCGAATGAGGATGCTGCGCAACGTCACCTTTTCGTCCCCCGGCGGTGCTAGTCTCGTGCCATGACATCGCTGGATAAAATCGTCCATGAACCGGCCGTGCTGGAAGGCGGCGCGGCAACGCGTTCCCCCTTCCTCGCCCTCGAACTCAGCGAAACCCTCAAGCTCGCCGTCCCCATCGCGGCCACCCAGCTCGGTCAGATCGCAATGATGACCACCGATCTGGCGCTGGTGGGCCGGCTTGGCGACGAAGCGGTCGCAGCGGCGGCGCTGGCGCATACCGTTTTCTTTGTCAGTTTTACGTTCGGCATGGGGCTGGTATCCGCGGTGGCGCCGCTGGCCGCGCAGGCGTTCGGCGCGCGCAATCCGCGCCTGGTGCGGCGCGCGCTTCGGGTCGGGCTGTGGGCGGCGCTGCTGATTTCGTTGCCGATGATGATCCTCCCGCTGTTCGGCGAACGCATCCTGTCAATGCTCGGCCAGGCGCCGGCGACGGCGCATCTTGCACAAAACTATCTGCTGGGGCTGGCATGGGGAATTGTGCCGGGGTTGTGGTTTCTTGCGATCCGCGGTTTCATGGGCGCGGTCAACCGGCCGGAGCCGGGCCTGTGGATCACACTGGCTGCGATTCCGGCCAATGCGCTGCTGGTCTGGCTGCTGATCCATGGCGTGTGGGGGCTGCCTCGGCTGGGCCTATTCGGCGCCGGCCTCGCTACGACCATTGTCAATTTCGGCATGTTTCTGGCGGGCCTCTGGTTCGCCGCCAGCTGCCGGCCATTCAGGAAATATCGCGTGATGGGTCGCATCTGGCGCATCGACTGGGCGCTGATGCGGCAACTGTTTATCATTGGCGCACCGATCTCGATCGCCTTCCTGCTGGAATACGGTTTGTTCGGCGCCGCAGGCCTGCTGATGGGATTGATCAGCACCACCGCGTTGGCGGCGCACCAGATCGCGCTTCAGATCGCGGCGATCCTGTTCATGGTACCGTTCGGCATCGGCATGGCGGCGACCGTTCGGGTCGGCCATGCGGTCGGCCGCAACGATGCACCGGCGATCAGACGTGCGGGTTTGGTCGCCACGCTGCTCGGCGTCGTCTTCATGACCGTCATGACGCTCGCCGTGATCTTCGGCCGTTATGCGATCGGGCGGCTTTTCTTCGGCGACGCGGTCGACGGCGCCGGTGCCGTCATCGAGCTTATCGCAACCTTGCTGCTGGTCGGCGCGACCTTCTTCGTCGCCGACGGCATCCAGACCGTTGTGGCCGGCGCGCTTCGTGGCCTCAACGACACACGGGTGCCGCTGCTGTTCGCCGCGATCAGCTACTGGCTGGTCGGATTCCCCGCCGCCTGCGGGCTGGCGTTCGCCGCCGGACTTGGTGCGGTCGGGGTGTGGATCGGCCTGTCCTGCGGCACGGCCGTGTATGCGGTGCTTCTCATTCTGCGCTTCCGGTCGCTGACGCACCGGCCGCGGCTGGCACCGATCGCCCGAGCGCAATAGATGGGCATAGGAAAACGCATCAAAGTCCGCGCCGTCGAACCTAACGCCGACTTAGGCCCGCTACTCGTCGGCGCGCAATTCATCGACGCCTACAGCGTCTCGGTAAGTGATACCGGGCTCGATGCGCGGCGGGCGGCGGAGTGGATGGTCACGCGCGGACCGAAATGGATCGATGCGCTGCTGGCGTTGCGCAATCGTCTGGTTGCGCCGCTCGGCCTGAAGACGCCTGCGCCGACCGCCTCCAGTACCGCCGACACCGTCGGAATTTTTCCGGTGTTGAGCGAAACGCCGGACCGACTCGTGGCAGGTCTCGACGACAAGCATCTGGATTTTCGCCTGGTGATAGACATTACCGACGCAGGAAATACTCGCCGCGTCACCGCCACCACCCTGGTGCTCACGCATAATCTGCTCGGCCGCAGCTATCTCGCGATCATTCTGCCGTTTCACCGGCTCATCGTCTCCTCGATGCTGCGCCATGTGGCCTGCCAAGTCGATCCGGCCTGTTGATCCGCGTGGACGCATGGTCCCGCCTTGGTTTGCTGACAGCAGCCGCGAGCCACACTGTCTGCCCGGATATTCCATGACGCTTTCCGTCGACCTGTTCTGGTCGTTCCGTAGGCCATACGGCTATCTGGCGCTGCCGAAGACGCTGCGGCTTATCGCCAACCTTCGTATTCGAGAATGAACCGTTCTTCGGCCAGGACCGCATCGACATCCTGATCTGGCGGATGGAAGGCAAGGGACTACCCGCCGCAACACCGCGAGCATCTAATCGTCGCTGTCTCGGGCCGCAGCGCCAATGCCCGTCGGCGCCTCCGCCCATTCCGACACGCAGCGCTCCAGATCCTTTAGATTCTGCCGCATCTGTTCCAGGGAAAATCCCAGCGCGAAGAACCGCTCTGCAACGTCACCGGGCAGGCCTCGGATCATGCCTTCGCTGCGCAACGCCGCGACCTCGGCGGCGTAAGCGTGCAACGCGGACTGCACCGGCCAGATCGCCGGCGCGCCGACGCCGGTTCGCAACGCCGCCGCGATCGCGCGCAGGTAAGCGGCCATGGTTTCGCTGACGCGCGACAACGGCTCGGCCAGCCGGGCCTGCAGGTCGACCGGCAGCGGCGTCACCGTGGCCCGCCCGATCATCACAAGGTCATGGCGCAGCCGCAGCGTTGTCCGCAGCAATGGCCCGGTGTCCGGCCCACTCGATAAATGCGCGGCGCGCTCCCGCTCGGCCTCGGCGCCGGTGGCATTGAGGCCGGCCATCGCGACGCCGATGCCGTCCTGCAACCTATGCAGCGCGTCGTTGTCACGTCCGCGCGTCAACCCGGCCAGTAATTCCGAGAGCGCGGATGCAATCAGGTCGAGCATGCGCGCGGCGTTGACGCGGATCAGGTTGTGGGCCCGCGACGGCAATACGAAGAACGATACCAGAAGCCCGGTGATCGCGCCGACCGTCACCTCGAGTACCCGGTCGATCGCGGATTCCAGCGGCGTGCCGTGATTCATCATCGGCAGCAGCAGCACGATGATGGCAGTGACGGTCGCGACGTTGAGGCTTGGATTGATGGCGGCGATGAATGCCAGCGGCGCTACCGCCAGCACCAGCACGCCAAGCAGCGCGCCCTCGCCTGAATGCGGAATCAGCACCGCGACCGCGCCGCCATAGATCGCGCCTCCGACGGTGCCCACCAGATAATCCCGCGTCGCCTTCAGCGACCGGCCGACGCTCATCTGGGTAACGATGAGGGAGGTCAGCACGGCCCATAGCGGCAGCTTGAGGCCGAGCGCCAGCGCGATGACCAACGCGCCGAGCGCGGCCACCGTGACGCGGACGCCAAGGCCGAGTTCGACCTTTCGGGACTTAAGTCCGGCAAGCATGCGCTTTAGAAATGCAGTCATCCCAATGTTCCGACCATCGCAGATGGATGCCTATATGGTACTTTCGGCATGGCTGCTGCCCGCTCGCACCAGCGGCTTGAAACCCTGGTCAAGCCCTCTTACCCTGCGCGTAACAGCGAGGAAACAACATGGCCAACGAAACCGCAACGCTTGCTGCCTATGTCGCCGATCTGAAATTCGACGACATCCCGCCTCAGGTGCTGGAACGCGCGAAAATCCTCACACTGGATTTTCTCGGCAGCGCCGTGCGCGCCCGGCACGACGCGGAATCGACGCCGTCGCTGCTCAAGATGCTGGAAGCGCTGGCGCTCGACGGCCAGGGCGAATCCACCGTGTTCGGCGACCGCAAGACCTGGACGCCGGCGGTGGCGGCGCTGCTCAACGGCGCGCTCGGCCATTCGCTGGATTTCGACGATACCCATGCGGATTCCTCGCTGCATCCCAGCGCCCCGGTGGTGCCGGCCGCGTTCGCGATCGGCGAACTGGTCGGCGCGTCCGGCCGCGACGTGCTGACCGCGATCGTCGCGGGTTACGAAGTCTGCTGCCGGCTCGGCAACGCACTCGATCCCACCTCGCATTACAAGCGCGGCTTTCATCCGACCGCGACTGCCGGCACCTATGGCGCCGCCGCGGCGGCGGCGAAACTGTTCGGGCTATCGCAAGCGCAGATCGTCGCGGCGTTCGGCGTCTCCGGCAGCCAGGCCGCGGGCTCGCTGCAATTCCTGGTCAACGGCGCCTGGAACAAGCGTTACCAGGTCGGCGCCGCCGCCATGAACGGCGTGATTGCGGCCACGCTTGCGCGCAATGATTTTGTCGGCGCGACCGAAGCGGTCGAGGGCAAGCATGGCCTGCTGGTCGGCTACAGTGACGACGCACACCCGGACAAGGCGGTCGCCGGCCTCGGCGAAATCTACGAGACCATGAAGATCGGCGTAAAACCCTATCCGAGCTGCCGCTACACCCACGCCGCGCTCGATGCGCTGATCGCGATGCGCCGCGAGCACAATCTGACGCCGGACCAGATCAAGCGCGTCGAGATAGGCCTGCACCGCAACGGCATTACGCTTACCGGCGATGCCGCCACCAAGCGCCACCCGACCTCGATCGTCGGCGGCCAGTTCTCCATGTTCTTTACCGGTGCGGTGGCGCTGGATCAGGGCCGCTTCGGCTGGGACGATTACCAGCGGCTTGGAGATGCCGCGGTGGATGTGCTGGCCGACCGCTTCGACGTGGTGCAGGACGACCGCCTTGAGACTGGCCGCAGCCATCCGTTCGGCGCACGGGTGTCCATCACCACCGAGGACGGCGTTCATGAGCGGATCCATGCCGACCCGTCCGGCGAACCGGCATCATTTCCGGATGCGGCGGCGATGCAGCAGAAATTCCTGACCCTGGCGCGGCCCGTTCTCAACGGACGCGCGGATCAGTTGGCGGATGCCATTCTTTCGCTTGAACGATTTGACCGCGTCGAGACAGCGACCCATCTCGGCCGCCAGTAGCCCAGCACCGACCGTCTCGAGTTCGGTTAATCGTTTCCCGAAAAATGTCGCAAATTTAAGCATTTTGCGAGCCCGCGATCTTTGAAATCGACTGAACCTAACCGCCGTCCGAGGAACTAATGTTCAGGCGCCGAATTATCGACGCCAACAAGGGACGTGCGCCGTGCCGGTTTTAAGATATTTTTGTGTGATCGGCTTGTGCCTGATGGGCCTGATTTTCGCCGCCGACTATTTCCTGTCGCCAGCCAAGGTGGTTTCCGCCGAGGTTGTTTCGGCCAAGGCTGAAACTACGGCTGTGCCGGACGGCGGGTCGCTTGCATCGTGGCGGCAGTCGCAGCAAAACCTGACCAAACCGCAAACGGCGGCAGTGGTTTATCCCGATAGCGTGCCGCTGCCTCCAACGGCCGAGCGGTTGCAGTGGGAACGCCAGATGACATACCGCAGGCCGGACAGCTCCGCCCTGCAGGCCATGGCGGAAGTGCCCGATACTGTGAAAGCACCCGCTTTGGAAGCGGTTGCGCCGGCACCTCCCGTCAAGCACGTGACCAAGGTTCCATCACGCCCGCGTAGCGTGGCGCGCGCTGAGCGTCGCGATCAGCCGAATTACGCCGCCGCGTATCCCCCGGCTCCGGTATCGCAGTTCGGCGGCTACCGGCAGGCCCAGTCTGACCGGTCCGCCGGCGGCTTCTTCGGTTTCCGGATGTTCTAGTTTCGTAGCGCGGTCTGCGCGCTGCGATGAAATTACCGCTGTATTTTCCTCCACCACGAACGTGCCGGCGCTATGGATAGCCCAATGTCGGCCATCATCACGGCATGCCGCCAGCCGGTCATTTCATCGGTAACGGGCTTGCCATCGACCGTGATGAACCGCGCGGTGCCCGGATCGGCGAGCATCGCCATATAAGGCGCGACATCGGCGCGCACGCCACTGCCGCAGTTTCAGGCGCGGCATTTCGACGACTCGGCCGTTGAGTTGCGCCAGCGCGGCGCAGGGCTTCAATTTTACATTCATTGTTCACGCTCCCGGGGCAACTTTTTTCGTCGTCCCCGCGCAGGCGAGGACCCATAACCACAGGCGATATTTTAGGAAGACTAGGGCGGACACCAGGTATTGCAACAGGCGTCGGTAGTTATGGGTCCCCGCCTACGAGCCTGTGAACTTATCTGAAGCGGTGTCTGCGGTGGCGTATACTATTGGTCGGACGATTGGCTTCATGCGGCGGCGATTGTCCTTAATCGCACGGCGATTGAGAGGTTGTGGGCAAGCGCGTGCCACAGTCCGATCGCTTGCACCTTGGCAAGGCCTCGCACCAGGAGCGTGCCGAAGCCTCGGTTTTTGAAGCTTGCGTTGACCCGTTCGATCCGTCCCCTCTTTTTCATCACCGCCTCGGCCTCGTTGCTGGTCATGCGCTGCCGCCAGTCCTTGATGGTCTGCGGCTCTCCTTCTCGTTGCTTTTGCCGCCTCAGCAGCGTTGCCGGCTTGACATCGGTGCGATCCCTGGGCGGGTGGATGTAGACGCCGACCGGCGCTTCGGGCCGGCTGCTCAGGGCTGCGATATCGTCAACCTGCGCAAAGCCCGTGTCCGCCAGCACGCGTTTGATCGGCCGCCCCAGCCGTTGCTCGCTCTCCTCGACCATCGGCCGCACCAGATCACTGTCGTTGCGCCGGTCCGTCGCCATGATCGCGGTGACGAAGCCATGATCCGTCGTTGCTGCAATCTGCACATTGTAGCTCGCGCGCACCGCGCCATCCGCGCACCGCATCCGCCGCGCCTGCGGATCGGTGAGCGAGGCGCGAGCTTCTGTTTGTTCGGCAATCTCCTTCGGGCTGCGCTCGGCCCGCTTGGCCTTCTCCGCTTCGATCTCGGCCAATTTGGCGCGTGCCTTCTCAATCCGCTCCTGGGTCTGGCTCAAGCCACGGGCCCGCGCCGCCTGCCGGCGCTTGGAACTCGCCGCCGGGTCCGCCTCGACCTCGGCTTTCAAGGCCACCACACGCGCCTTCGCCTTGGCCTCCGCCTCGTCCAGACGCAGCGCCCGCTTGTACGAACTCTTGCCCGCGGAAGCCTTGATTTTGGTGCCGTCGACGACGATCTCGTCGGCCTCAAACAGTCCCTCCGCCATGAACGCTGCCAGCGTTTCGGTGAGCAGAGCGTCGAGCACATCGGCATGCGCCACGCGAAAGTCCGCAAGTCCGTGGTAGTTGACAGGAACGCCGCAGGCCACCCACCGATAGGCCAGATCCTGGCTGGTCAACCGGTCCAGTTCGCGCGCCGAGCCAACCCCGTCCATCGTCGCCAAAAGCCACAACGCAAACAGCACAGCCGGATCCGCCGCCGGCCGGCCCGCCGTTCCCTCACGCGCTTCGATCTTGTCGTAGAGCACCGTCAAATCAAGCGTCTCGACGAACCCAACCACCAATCGCGCGCGGTGGTCCGCCGCCAGCCAGCCATCCGGATTGATCAGATCCCACGACAGTTGAGCCCGGTTCGCAACCACAACCCGAGCATCGCCTCGACCCGCCATCCCTGCAATCCCTCTATCACCCAATCAGTCAACATCTCCATTGAATCACAGTTCACCCCGAAATCGAGAAGATTTCTTCACAGGCTCCTGCGCGGGGACGACATCGATAATTGCTGTTATGATAATCCAAAACGAAAACGGAGTCCTCATGAGCTGGCTTCCCTCCAACGATCCTCTGCTCGGCGATCCCGCGTCCTGCGACGCGCTGGATCTGGTGATCGTGCCGCGCACCCGCGACCTCGGCGACGGATTTGAGGTGCGCCGCGCGCTGCCGCACGGCAAGCGGCAGATGGTCGGGCCCTTCATCTTCTTCGATCATTTCGGGCCGGTGCAGTTCGTCTCCGGCAAGGGCATGGATGTGCGGCCGCATCCGCATATTGGACTTGCCACGGTCACCTATCTGTTCGATGGCTCGATCCTGCACCGCGACAGCGAAGGCAACATCCAGGAAATCCAGCCCGGCGCGATGAACCTGATGACCGCCGGGCGCGGCATCGCGCATTCCGAGCGCACGCCGGATCTGCAGCGGCAGAACGGGCAGAAGATGCTCGGCCTGCAAAGCTGGATCGCGCTGCCCAAAGGTGCCGAGGAAATAGCACCCTCGTTCCAGCACTACGGCGCCGGCAGCCTGCCGACGGTGGCGGACACCGGTTTTACCGCGCGCGTCATTGCGGGGAGTTCGTTCGGCGCGACATCGCCGGTCGAGATGGTGTCGCCGTGGTTCTACACCGAGGTCGCGCTGCAGCAGGGCGTGACCGTGCCGCTCGATCCCGACCACGAGGAACGCGCGATCTATGTGATCGACGGCGAGATCGAGATCGCAAACGAGCGCTATCAGGGACCGCTGCTGCTGATCTTCCGGCCCGGCGACGCCATCACCGTGCGCGCCGTCCAGCCAACGCGGATGATGTTCCTCGGCGGCGACGCGCTGGAAGGCCCGCGCCACATTTGGTGGAATTTCGTGTCGTCTTCGAAGGAGCGGATCGAGCAGGCCAAGCAGGACTGGAAGTCCGGCCGCTTCGGCGATGTGCCCAACGAACACGAGTTCATTCCGTTGCCGGAATGACGCGCCTTACATCGTCATTGCGAGCGAAGCGAAGCAATCCAGCTCTTCTCGCGCCTAACACTGGATTGCTTCGTCGCAAGAGCTCTCGCAATGACGGACATGACCACGATGCTCGCCAGCGACCTGCCGCTTCCGCGAATTGGCCGCGGCAAGGTTCGCGATATCTACGCGGTCGGCGAAGATCGCGTTCTGCTGCTCACCACCGACCGCATCAGCGCGTTCGACGTGGTGATGGCGGAAACCATCCCGATGAAGGGCGCGGTGCTGACGCAGATCAGCGCGTGGTGGTTTCGCCATCTCGAGGGTGTGGTGCCACATCACATGATCAGCGCCGACGCCGGCGAGATCGTCGGGCAGGTGCCCGCGCTGCAGGCGCATCGTGCCGTGCTTGCCGGGCGCGCCATGCTGTGCCGCCGCACCACGGTATTTCCGATCGAATGCGTGATCCGCGGTTATCTCTCGGGCTCGGCGTGGAAGGAATATGCCGCGCAAGGCACGCTGGCGGGCGAGACGCTGCCGCCGGGGATGCTGGAAAGCGCAAAGCTGGAGCCTGCGATCTTCAGTCCGGCGACCAAGGCCGAAACCGGCCATGACCAAAACATCACCGTCAGCCGCATGCGCGAAATTCTCGGCGGCGAGGCGACTCATGCATTGGAAAGCATGACCCGCGCCATCTACACGCTCGGGGAAACTATCAGCCGCGGCCAAGGCATCATCATCGCCGACACCAAATTCGAATTCGGCAGGGATGCCGATGGCCGCATCATCCTGATCGACGAGGTGATGACACCCGACAGTTCGCGGTTCTGGGCGGCGGAGGCCTATGCGCCGGGCCAACCGCAGCCGAGCTTCGACAAGCAGCCGCTGCGCGACTATCTCGACGCCGAGCGCCGCGCCGGCCGCTGGAACGGCGAGGCGCCACCGCCGCCGTTGCCGGCAAGCGTGGTCGACGCCACCAGCAGGCGTTACCTCGAGGCGTACAGGCTGATCACGGGTACCGAACTTGAGGTGAGCGGATAAACTCGCGCCCGTCATTGCAAGGAGCACTTGCACGAAGCAATCCAACCTTCTGCCGCAAGGAAGCGCTGAATTGCTTTGTCGCTTCGCTAACTCCCGTCGTCCCCGCGAAGGCGGGGACCCATAGCCTCCGTCGCCAAGATGCGGAAGGTATCAGCACTTTGCGGAAGCAACTGTCCGGTATGTACATTGGTGGTTATGGTTCCCCGCCTTCGCGGGGACGACACCGATGATGGCAGCTAAATCCCCGCCATCATCACGTATTTGATCTCGACATATTCTTCCATGCCGTGATGGGAGCCTTCGCGGCCGAGGCCACTTTCCTTGACGCCGCCGAACGGCGCAACTTCGGTGGTGATCAGCCCGGTGTTGACGCCGACCATGCCGGACTCCAGCGCCTCGGCGACGCGCCAGACGCGGCCTAGATCGCGCGAATAGAAATACGACGCCAGCCCAAACGGCGAGTCGTTGCACATCGCGATCACGTCGGCTTCGTCCTTGAAGCGAAACACCGGCGCCAGCGGCCCGAAGGTTTCTTCCCTCGACACCAGCGCGTCGGCCGGGACGTCGGCCAGCACCGTCGGCTCGAAAAAGGTGCCGCCGAGCGAATGACGCTTGCCGCCGGTAACGACCCTGGCGCCGTGCTTGACCGCATCCTCGATGTGCTTCTCGACTTTGAGGACGGCATCCATGTTGATCAGCGGCCCCTGTACCACGCCCTGTTCGGCGCCGTCGCCGATCTTCATCGCCGCGACCTTTTTCGACAGCTTCTCGACGAAGGTGTCGTAGATCTTCTCCTGCGCGTAGATGCGGTTGGCGCAAACGCAGGTCTGACCCATGTTGCGGTATTTCGAGACCATGGCGCCTTCCACCGCGGCGTCGACATCGGCGTCGTCGAACACCACGAACGGCGCGTTGCCACCGAGTTCGAGCCCAAGCTTCTTCACGCCGACGGCGGCCTGCTGATAGAGAATTTTTCCGACTTCGGTGGAGCCGGTGAAGCCGACGAAGCGTACCGCCGGGTGTTCGCACAGCACCTTGCCGATCGCCGAAGAATTGCCGGTGAGGATGTTGAACACGCCCTTCGGCACGCCGGCTGTCTCGGCCAGCGCCACCAGCGCCAGCGCGGTGAGCGGAGTTTCATTGGCGGGCTTCAGCACCACGGTGCAGCCCGCCGCCAGCGCCGGCGACACTTTTCGGGTGATCATCGAGCACGGAAAATTCCATGGCGTGATCGCGCCGCAGACGCCGATCGGCTGCCTGATCGCGAGCAGCCGCGCGTCCGGGCGTTGCGAGGGAATGGTTTCGCCGTAAACCCGGCGCGCTTCCTCGGCGAAGAACTCGACATAGGCGGCGCCGATGTCGACTTCACCCAGCGCCTCTGCAAGCGGCTTGCCCTGCTCGGTGGTGAGGATCAGCGCGAGATCTTCGCGGTTGGCGACAATGAGATCGAACCATTTGCGCAAAATGTTGGAACGCTGTTTTGCCGTGAATTTAGCCCAGGCCGGAAAGGCGCGCTCGGCGGCTTCGACTGCCTGTGTCGTCTCCTGCGCGCCCATCTTCGGCACTTTGGCGAGTTCGACGCCGTCGACCGGGTTGGTCACCGGACGCTCAGGGGTGCCGACCCAGGCGCCGTCGATGTAGCACCGCTCGCGCAGTAGCGACGGGTCTTTCAGGCGGTCCCGGAGCGATGGCGCGGTGGGGGTCGAGCGTGCGGCGGCGGTGGTGGTGGGGGACATGAGGCGGCTCCTGAAAGAGGTCCTGGATGCTGACCGCGAATATAGCTACAAATGGCCGGCATTGCACGGGTTCAGCGTCATGCACGGGCTTGACCCGGCGCATCCATAGTTCTTCACAAGAGGCCTTCGAAGTGGATGATTGCCGGGTCAAGCCCGGCGAGGACGCATTGGAATCAGGCCGCGCCGCTCATATAGGTTTCGCGACGGCCGATCATGCGTTCGGCGGCGGCCTTTGCGTCCGCCTTGGAGGAGGTCGCACAGGTGCGATATTCCAGCTCCGGCAGTTTTACCGCTTCACGGCGTCCAAACCACGACTTGGCGGCGACCGGCAGCAGCGACAGCGCCTGCGCCACATTGTCGACCGCGCCGAACGAGTGCAGCGCGCCGGTGCCGGCGAAACGCACCTCGTAAATGCCGGGGCTGATCGGCGCTTCGATATTCTCGCCTCTGCCGGCCCGCGGATAACGCTTCCACTCGCTCCATTTCGAAATCATCGTCGTTCCCTCGAGGCGATCCTGGCTGCCGATTTCCATTTGCGCTGCGATTTGAACGTCTTATCGCGATGACGTTCCGGGATCCGGGATCCTGCCGCAGCATAGCCGGGATATGCCGACTGGCCCCCGTCAATGCAAGCCCGCCCGCTGCAAAACGCCGAACCGCCGACCGATGCATTTTTGCACGTCATGCCGCCGCCGAAATCGCTCCTGCTTGGGGAAAATCTTAGGCGGAACGAAGATCGGCCATTACCTAAAAAATCAAAGCGGGAGGTGAACATGCTCGCGCCGCTTGGCATGACCTGCAAGCATTCGCGGCGTTCGAGAGCGGCGTCCACGCCGGGCTCGACGCGGCGCAGAAGGCAGCGTGAGCACAGAACTCTCAACGAGTCGTCCCCGCGCCGGCGGAGACCCATAACCACCGACGCGTGCGATTGCAGGCGGTGGTCGAACAGCCTTCTTAAACGAGACGATAGCGTATGTGAGTCCCCACCTGCGCGCTAGGGCATGCACATATCTCTGTCGTCATTGCCGGGCTTGACCCGGCAATCCATCACGCTTCGAAAAACTCTTTCGAAGATGGATGGATGCGCGGGTCAAGCCCGCACATGACGAGATGTGTGCATGCCTTAGCACCTGCGCGGGGACGACTCGCCGGGATATCTCGTTTACACCGGCAGCCCGCTTTTCTTCGCCAGATCCTTCAGCGACACCTGCGGCCGCGCGCCGATATGCTGGATCACTTCGGCCGCGGCCAGCGCGCCGAGCCGTCCGGCATTTTCATGGCCGGCGCCGCGCACCAGGCCGAACAGAAAGCCCGCGGCGAACAGGTCGCCGGCGCCGGTGGTATCCACCAGCCTTGCGATCGGGAACGCCGGTACCGGCGTGACGCCGTCTTCGGTCGCCACCACGCAGCCCTGCTCGCTGCGCGTCACCACGCCGAGTTTTACGTCCCTGCGCAACTGCGCCAGCGCAGTGTCGAAATCCGAAGTCTGATACAGCGAATGCAACTCGGCCTCGTTGGCGAAAATCAGGTCGACGGTGCCGTTGCACATCAGGTCGAGGAACTCGCCACGATAGCGATCGACGCAGAATGCATCCGACAGCGTCAGCGCGACCTGGCGACCGGCGTCGTGGGCGACCTTCGCCGCCTTCAGGAATGCGTCCTTGGCGTTCTTCGGATCCCACAGATAGCCCTCGAGATAGACAATCGAGGACGCCGCGATCTCGGCCGGGTCGATATCGTCGGGCATCAGTTCCTGTGCCGCGCCAAGATAGGTGTTCATGGTGCGCTCGCCGTCCGGCGTCACCAGGATGTAGGAGCAGCCGGTCGCCGGCCCCCCCGCCGCGGCTTTGGTCGCGAAGGCGACATTGGCGGCCTTGATGTCGTGACTGTAGAGCCGGCCGATCTGGTCGTCCTTGACCTTGCCGACGTAGGCGGCGCGGCCGCCGAGGCTGGCGACGCCGACGATGGTATTGGCCGCCGACCCGCCGGACATCTGCACCGTACCGCCGGCATCCTTGCCCATGTCGCCGTAAATCGACGCCGCCCGCGCCTCGTCGATCAGCGACATGCCGCCCTTGGTCATGCCATGGCGGGCCAGAAAGCCTTCATCGGTCTGCACCAGCACGTCGAAAATCGCGTTGCCGATCCCGAGAACGTCGTATTTCGTTTCAGCCATTAAGAATATCCCGTGATGGCAATTGCAGCGCTGCGGAGAATCCGGTCCAGATCGGCAAGCAGGCCGGCTTCACAAGCGTGCCGCGACCTATCACGTTCCTCCATGCGCCAGCAAGCGCCTGCCGTTATGGAATACCTCATGATCCGCCCCATCCTCACCGTCTCCACGGGAACGCTGGCCTCGCGGGTGCTGGGATTCGCGCGCGATGCGATGATGGCGGCGCTGCTTGGCGCCGGACCGGTGGCGGACGCGTTCCTGGTGGCGTTCCAGGGCGTCAATGTGGTGAGGCGGCTGCTGACCGAGGGCGCGCTGAATGCCGCGCTGGTGCCGGCCTATCTGCGCCTGCGCGAAACCGACGGCACCGTTGCGGCCGCCGCGTTTGCAGGACGCGTGCTCGGCACCGCCAGCCTCGCACTGGTCGCGGCGGCGGCCATCATCGGCCTCGCAATGCCGCTGGTGATCGCGGCCCTGGCGCCGGGTTTTATCGGACACGCCACCCTTCAACTCGCCGTCGACGATGCGCGTCTGATGCTGCCCTATCTCGCCTTCGTCGGTCCGGTCGCGGTGATGATGGGTGTGCTGAATGCCGAGCATCAATTCGTGCTGACCGCGTTTTCGCCGGTGCTGTTCAACATCGCGATGATCGGCGCAATAGCCGCGCTGCTGCTCCGGCGGCAGGATACGACCCGCGCCGCGCTGACGGTGGCGGCCACGGTCGGCATCGCAGGGCTGCTGCAACTATCGATGCTTGCGGCGCGCATTGGCGGCGAGAAGCTCGCGGCGCCGTTGCGGATTTCGTTCGACGCCGGAATGCGCGGCTTTTTCGGCAAGGCAATTCCGGGCATGATCGCCAATTCGGGGCCGCAATTGCTGATCGTTGCCGGCGCGATCATCGCGTCGTCCACTCCCGCCGCGGTGTCGTGGCTGTATTTCGCCAACCGGCTGATCGAACTGCCGCTTGGCGTGGTCGGAACCGCCATGGGCGCCGTGCTGCTGCCGGAATTGACCCGCGCGCTCGGCGGCAACGACAACGCCGCGCTCGCGCGAGCCGAATCCCGCGGGCTCGAACTGGCGGTCGGCCTCGCCTTGCCGGCAGCACTCGGATTGATCGTGTTGCGCGAGCCGATCGTACGCACGCTGTTCGAACACGGCGCATTCACCGCTGAAGACACCATGGAAACCGCGCGCGCGCTGGCGCTGCTGGCGCTCGGTCTGCCCGCTCACGTGCTGGTCAAAGCGCTGTCGCCGGCGTTTTTCGCGCGCGGCGACACGATCACGCCGCTTTATTCGACGCTCAAAGGCGCCGCGGTGGCGATTGTTCTGGCATTCGTGCTCGCCCGGCTGTTTGGCACCGGCGGCATCGCCGCCGCTGTCGCGCTGGGAGCGTGGAGCAACGCGCTGGCGCTGATTCGGCGCGGCGCCAGCACGTTCGGATTTTCGATCGACGCCGCGGCGCGGCGGCGGTTGCCGCGCATCGTCGCGGCGGCGCTGGCGATGGGTGGCCTGCTGTGGCTCAAGGCGACGTTGGTGTGGCCGCTGGTGGCAAGCGCGCATGGCCTCGCCCAGGCCGCGGCGCTCGGTATCCTGATAATCGCAGGTGTCGCGGTCTACGGCCTGTTGCTGGCGCTGCTCGGCGCGATCAACTGGACCGATGCGGCCGATGCCCTCCGGCGTGCGCCGCCGCGCGACTTGCGCGGTTGAGCCCCTCATGGCAATGGACGGCGCACTCTATTCAGGACCAGGACCATGGCGATCACCGAGCGGGTTTTTTCAGGCGTTCAGCCGACCGGCAATCTGCATCTAGGCAATTACCTCGGCGCCATCGTGAATTTCGTCAAGTTGCAGGCGACACATAACTGCATGTATTGCGTGGTCGACCTGCACGCCATCACGGTGGCGGTCTCGGTGTGGGGCGGCCCCGATGAATTGCGCCGCAACACCCGCGAGGTCACCGCGGCCTTCATCGCCAGCGGCATCGATCCGAAAAAGCAGATCATCTTCAACCAGAGCCAGGTGTCCGGCCACGCCGAGCTTGCCTGGGTGTTCAACTGCGTGGCGCGGCTGGGCTGGCTCAACCGCATGACCCAGTTCAAGGAGAAGGCCGGCAAGGACCGCGAGAACGCCTCCGTGGGGCTGTACGATTATCCGGTGCTGATGGCCTCCGACATCCTGGTCTATCGCGCCACCCACGTGCCGGTCGGCGAGGACCAGAAGCAGCATCTCGAACTGTCACGCGACATCGCGCAGAAATTCAACAATGATTTCTCCGATTCGATCAACGCGCGCGGCCATGGCGACAAGTTTTTTCCGCTCCCCGAGCCGGTCATCACCGGTCCGGCGACGCGGGTAATGAGCCTGCGCGACGGCACCAAGAAAATGTCGAAATCGGATCCGTCGGACTATTCGCGCATCAACCTCACCGACGATGCCGACGCCATCGCACAAAAGATCCGCAAGGCCAAGACCGATCCGGAGCCGCTGCCCTCGGAAGAAAAAGGCCTCGAGCCCCGCCCCGAGGCCAACAATCTGGTCGGCATCTACGCCGCGCTCGCGGAAAAGCCGAAATCCGAGGTCTTAAGCGAATTCGGCGGCGCGCAGTTCTCCGGCTTCAAGTCCAATCTGGTCGACCTCGCGGTTACAAAACTTTCGCCGATCGCAGCCGAGATGAAGCGGCTGACCGCCGACGAGGCCTATGTCGATTCGGTTTTGATCGACGGCGCCGATCGCGCCCGCGCCATCGCCTCGGAGACCATGGACGCGGTGAAGGACATCCTCGGCTTCATCCGCAAGAAGTAGGTCCGAGGCGGAACTCCGCTTTACTCTCCAGTCGGGATGTCGGCCACATTGACCGATGCGATTGAACCTGGACGATTTGAGCGCGACTAATCGCCATGTTCGACGTGTTCAAGGGCCGTACAGGCCGCGCCCGTTTTTGGAGCCTGACCGGCGTTTGTGGACTGGCATTCATCGCCGGACTCCTTGCGGTCGTTCTTACCGCCAATCAAACAAGCAGCCGCCCGGTGAATGTCCCTGCAACGATCGTGGCGATTGCCGGTACTTTCATCTTTGTTACAGCGTGCGTGGCGCTTTTTGTCGTCGGCATTTGGCGACTGCACGCTCGCGGCAAATCCGGTTTCTGGATAATCCTGTATTATGCCGTGCCAGCCATTTTGGCTCTTGTGTCGATTGACCAGACAGGTCCCGAGCTCGTTGCTCTTGCAATTGTAGTTTGGGCGATGATCGACCTTGGGGTCCTGGACGAGCCGGCCGTGGCGTAATGACCAAATTTATTGGAGAGCTGCTGTTTGCAGTCATCGGCGCCCTCATCAGGGGCCTCGTATATTCGTTATGGTTGAAAGCAGCGGCTTGGCTGGATCCGAGGGTTCACGGGCGTACCGTGAGGATCGTCGTAGCATTGCTGATGGGGCTCGCCTTGTTTTTTCTGCTTCCGATAGTAAGCGGGCTGTTTTCTTACTGAAGGACCGTCGGCAACACCAAGACCGCGCCTGGTTCTGCTTTAGAATCCAACCGGCAGCGTCCGCGATCAGTCCCCGCCCCTCTCCCAAAAGGAGAGGGAGTGTGGCAGCATGCGCCGTTTGGCGCAGCATCGGGACATGCATGAGCACGCAACGTCGAAGCTATGAATCGGGTCACAAGCCGAAATGCCTGGTTATTGTCGACGATACCGCGGAGTGGGACCGCGCCGTCTACTATGCGAGTCGCTGGGCAGTCCGGGTCGGCGGCGAGGTGGTCATGCTGCGCATCATCGAGATCGAGGACCAGAACCAGCAATGGCTCGGCGTCGCCGACATCATGCGCGCCGAAGCGCTTGAGGACGCCAACGCCGCGCTCGACCGTGCGTCCGGCCGCGCCAACGGCATTGCCGCGATCACGCCGGAGCGCGTGATCCGGGAAGGCAATTCCACCGAACAATTGCTCGACGTCATCGACCACGATGTCGATATCTCGATGCTGGTGCTGGCGGCCAATCCGGGGCCGGAGGGGCCGGGACCGATCATCACCCTGATGGCCAAGATGGTCGGCACCTTCCCGATTCCCGTCACCATCGTGCCTGGTAATCTCAGCGACGACGACATTGACGCATTGTCGTAGGGATTCAAGCGCACTGTTGCCACTCTCAGTGTCGTCCCCACGCAGGCGGACCCATAAACCGATGGTTATTGTGATACTTCAGCGGTTCCAACAGCGCCGGTTCGACTACTGCGGCTAACTCGAATAGGCCTGGTTATGGGTCCCCGCCTCCGCGAGGACCACAAACGAGCCCTTGACCGTGCGTTTGGCGTCGCCATCTGCTAAAACGACAGCCACGCGCCGGCCTTGAACCGGCGACGCCGGAGAAAGCCATGTTCATCCAGACCGAAGCCACCCCCAATCCCGCCACCCTGAAATTCCTTCCCGGCCGCGCCGTGCTCGACAGCGGCACGATGGAGTTCACCGACCGCGAGGCCGCGGCGCGTTCGCCGCTGGCCGAAAAGCTGTTCGGCGTGCCCGGTGTCACCGGCGTGTTCTACGGCTCCGATTTCGTCACCGTGACCAAGGATGACAGCGACTGGCAGCATCTGAAGCCCGCGATCCTCGGCGCCATCATGGAGCACTACATGTCCGGTGCGCCGCTGATGGCCGATGGCAGCGCCGGCGGCGACGAGGTTTCCGATCAGGAAGAAGAGTTCTTCAATCAGGCCAACGCCGAGACGGTCGCCACCATCAAGGACCTGATCGAGACGCGGGTGCGCCCGGCGGTCGCCAATGACGGCGGCGACATCACCTTCCGCGGTTTCAAGGACGGTATCGTCTACCTCAATATGAAGGGCTCCTGCGCCGGCTGCCCGTCGTCCACCGCGACGCTGCAGCACGGCATCCAGAACCTGCTCAAGCACTTCGTGCCCGACGTGGTCGAGGTGCGGCCGATCTGATCGGCTACCGGCTTTCGCTAACATGTGAATTGCAGGGTTTTCGTCATGCCCGGGCTTGTCCCGGCCATCGACGTCTTGTCTTGTGGCGGCTTGGAAGACGTGGATGCCCGGGACAAGCCCGGGCATGACGAGAACAGGCCATGCTGATCCTCGCCATCGATACCGCCCTCGAGGCCTGCGCCGCCGGCGTGCTGGACACCGATGCCGGCAAGCTGATCGCGCAGGAATCGCAAGCCATGAAGCGCGGCCATGCCGAGGCGCTGATGCCGTTGGTCGCGCGGGTCATCAAAGTATCCGGCGCAGGCTTCGCGGAGCTCGACCGCGTCGCGGTCACCACCGGTCCAGGCAGCTTTACCGGCTTGCGGGTCGGGCTGTCCGCGGCACGCGGAATAGCACTTGCCGCCGGCAAGCCCGTGGTCGGCGTCACCACGCTGACCGCCTATGCCGCGCCTGTGGTCAACAAGGGCGATGAGCATCCGGTGATCTCGGCGATCGATGCGCGGCACGGCCACGTCTATCTTCAGGTCGTCGCCGGCAACGGCTCGTCCCTGCTGTGGCCGCGTCTCGCGTCGATCGAAGAGGCGCTGGAGGCCGGACGTTTCGGCGCGCCGCATCTGGTCGGCAACGCCGCCAGAATTCTCGCCGAGCGCTGGCCCACCGATGCGCCTCCTCCGGTGCAGATCGATGCGCGGCCCGCGCCCGAGATCGCCTGGGTCGGCTGGCTTGGCGCGGCCATCAGCCCGGACAGCGCGCCGGCTCGGCCGTATTATCTGCGCGCGCCCGACGCCAAACCTCAAAAGGACATGCTGCAGAAAGCCGCGCAGCCTTCCGCGCCATGATTGGCTGGCTGTCCCGCCTGTGGGGCGGCGGCGCGGTGGTTGAACCCGCGACGTCGCGCGACGCGCATCGGCTGGCGCAACTCCATGGCGCATCGTTTCATCGTGGCTGGGGCGAGGGCGAATTCGAGCAGATGCTGCGCGAGCGCAACACGCTGGTGCATCGCCTGCGGCAGGGACGCAACGTCATCGGCTTTGCGGTATCGCGGATGGCTGCGGACGAAGCCGAAATTCTGTCGATCGCCGTGGACGCAAAATATCGCGGCCGCGGTCTGTCGGGCGATTTGCTGCTTACCCACCTCCGACACCTGGCAGGTCACGGCATACGCACCGTATCTCTGGAGGTTGAAGAAAAAAACAACCCCGCTCTACGGTTGTACAATCGCGCAGGTTTTGCGGTCGCCGGGCGCCGCGAGCGTTATTACAAACAGTCTGGCGGGGACCTATTGGACGCATTGATAATGCGGCGCGACTTGTCGTAGGCCCGCTGCGGTGGCAGAACAGGCTTGCTGAGGCTGAATTAAATGATCGCCCTGAAACCTATACCTGCGCTGAAAGCTTCCGGCATCGAATCGCGTTGCGCCGCCACCGGCATGCGCATGACCGAGCAACGCCGCGTGATCGCGCGCGTGCTGGCGGAAGCGCTCGATCATCCCGACGTCGAGGAATTGTACCGCCGCTGCGCCGCGGTTGACGACAAGATTTCGATCTCGACGGTGTATCGCACCGTAAAACTGTTCGAGGACGCAGGCATCATCGAGCGGCACGATTTTCGCGAAGGCCGCGCCCGCTACGAGCAGATGCGCGACAGCCACCACGATCACCTGATCAACCTCCGTGACGGCAAGGTGATCGAATTCACCTCCGAGGAAATCGAAAAGCTGCAAGCGGAGGTCGCCCGCAGGCTCGGCTACAAACTGGTCGATCACCGGCTCGAACTGTATTGCATCCCGCTGGACGACGACAAATCCTGATAATGCAAGCACGTCGTTGCGCGCCAACCGGTCGGCACAAAGCGCTGCCCGATGACAGGTTTGGCGAAACGGACCGGCACTAAGCCAAAGAGGCTGGATTGCCTGATCGCTTCATACCTCCCAATGACGCCGTAACGCGGCAGATGGGGTGGATTTCTCTTGCTTTAGCCTGTAATTGACCCCCGCGCCGCAATGGCGCCATTTCGGCCCCGCATTCAGGTTCCATGGATCAGCCGCGCAAGCTGCACATCAAGTCTTATGGCTGTCAGATGAATGTCTACGATGCGCAACGCATGGTGGACACGCTGGCACCGCAGGGCTTTGTCGAGACCGCAGGCGTCGATGACGCCGACCTCGTGATCCTCAACACCTGCCACATCCGCGAAAAGGCGTCCGAAAAGGTCTATTCGGAACTGGGACGGCTGCGCCCCGCCAAGGACGCGGCCGCGCGCGATGGCCGCACCATGAATATCGTGGTCGCCGGCTGCGTTGCGCAGGCCGAGGGCAACGAGATCATCCGCCGCGCACCGGTGGTCGATGTCGTGGTCGGCCCGCAAAGCTATCATCACCTGCCGCAATTGCTGGCGCGCGCGAAAACCCACGGCCGGGCGCTGGAAACGGAATTCCCGGCCGAGGACAAGTTCGGATTTCTCCCGCCGCCGTCGCGGCAGGCAATACGCGCGCGCGGCATCTCTTCCTTCGTCACCGTGCAGGAAGGCTGCGACAAGTTCTGCACCTTTTGCGTGGTGCCCTATACCCGCGGTGCCGAAGTATCGCGCCCTGTCGGCAAGATCGCCGACGATGTGAAACGGCTCGTCGACAACGGGGTGCGCGAAATCACGCTGATCGGCCAGAACGTCAATGCCTATCACGGCGAAGGGCCGGACGGCCGCCCCTGGCCGCTCGGTACCCTGCTGCGCCATCTCGCCGAAATTCCCGGCATCGTTCGCCTGCGTTATTCCACCAGCCATCCGCGCGACGTCGACGAAACGCTGATCGAGGCGCACCGCGATCTCGATGCCCTGATGCCGTTGGTACATCTGCCGGTGCAATCCGGCTCCGACCGGATGCTTCTCGCGATGAACCGCAAACATACCGCCGACGATTATCGCCGCGTCATCGACCGTTTTCGTAAAGTACGGCAAGATATTGCTTTTTCATCGGATTTTATCGTCGGCTTCCCCGGCGAGAACGAGGAAGATTTTGCCGCGACCCTCGCGCTGGTCGCACAAATCGGATACGCTGGCGCCTATTCGTTCAAATATTCGCCCCGGCCGGGAACGCCGGCGGCGGAAATGCGGGAGACAGTGTCAGCTGAAGAGATGGACGAGCGATTGGTGCGGCTTCAGGAAGTGATCGACAGCCAGCAATCGGCCTTCAACAAGGCTGCGATTGGCAACACCGTCGATGTGCTGTTCGAGCGGCCTGCGCGCAACCCCGGCCAGATCGTCGGCCGCACCGCCTATCTGCAGCCGGCGCATGTGTTCGCCGCGCCCGAGATCATCGGGCAGGTGCTGCCGGTCAAAATCGAAAGCCTCGAGCGCTATAGCCTGCTTGGCACGCTCGCGGCATCTCACATGCCGCCCGCGCAGCGCATACTTGCCGCAACGGCACCTTTTCAGACAATTGTGGGAGCCTGAACCCTTGCCAAAAAGCGCATCGGATTCGCCTTCGCTCGCTCCCAGCCGCAAACTCGACCGCGACCTGCAAGCTCCGCCCGAAACTCAGGTCGTCATCGACTTCGACGACAACCGCGCCGCCTCGGCGCTGGTCGGCCCCTACGGGCAAAACCTGGCGCTGATCGAACGCCGGCTCAATATCGTGGTCGATTCGCGCGGCAATCACATCACCATCGCGGGCACGCGCGATGGCTGCGACGCGGCGCGCCGCGTACTGGAGATGCTGTACACGCAGGCCACCCAGGGTCATGACCTGGCGCAGGGCGACGTCGAGGGCGCGATCCGCGCCGTGGTCGCGCAGGGGTCGCTGTTCGAGTTCGATCCGAAGGCGTCGAAATCGTCTTTCGAGGCCATCAATCTGCGCAAGCGTCCGGTGCGGGCACGCACCGCCGCGCAGGATTCCTATATCCGCGCGTTGAAGAAGCACGAACTGGTGTTCGGGATCGGCCCCGCCGGCACCGGCAAGACCTGGCTCGCGGTGGCGCAGGCCGCGCAATTGTTCGAGCGCAAGGAAGTCGACCGCATCATCCTGACCCGCCCCGCGGTGGAGGCCGGCGAACGGCTCGGCTTCCTGCCCGGCGACCTGCGTGAAAAAGTCGATCCCTATCTGCGCCCGATCTACGATGCGCTGTACGACCTGATGGATTCGCGCATCGTCGAGCGCGCGCTGCAGACCGGCGAAATCGAGATCGCGCCGCTGGCTTTCATGCGCGGGCGCACGCTGACCAACGCCGCCATCATTCTCGACGAAGCGCAGAACACCACCTCGATGCAGATGAAGATGTTTTTGACACGGCTCGGCGAAAACAGCCGCATGATCGTCACCGGCGATCCTTCCCAGGTCGACCTGCCGAACGGCCAGACCTCGGGCCTCGCGGAAGCCACGAAACTGCTCGACGGCGTTGCCGGCATCGCGCAGGTGAAATTCACGGCCGAGGACGTGATCCGCCACGAACTGGTGGCAAGGATCGTCGCGGCCTATGAGGGATTGCCGCAGCGGCCGGCAATCAAAAAAACCTGATGCGCAAATTGTCCATCGAGAGCAGCCTCCCCGATCGGGGACGCCCTGCTTTCAAACGAAATCCTGCACCGATGTCCCTCCCCGCTCCGCCCGAAACCGAGGTTCTGATCGTCGCCACGTGCTGGGCCGCCGAGGCCGACGCCGAGGCTGTCGTACACCGCGCCATCGAAGCCGCGGCGGCTTCGATCGACGCGGATACCGCCGATGCCGAGCTTGCGGTGATGCTGACCGACGATGCCGGTATCCGCACCCTGAACAGGAATTGGCGCGGACAGGACAAGTCGACCAACGTGCTGTCGTTTCCGGCGCTGCAGCCGCCGGCGGGGCGCGAATTCGACGACGCGCCGCGCATGCTCGGCGATATCGCGATCGCCTACGAGACCACGCGCCGCGAGGCCGACGACGAACAGAAGCCGTTTGGGCACCATCTCAGCCATCTCGCCGTCCATGGTTTTCTGCATTTGGTCGGCTATGACCACGAAAAAGACGGCGACGCCGAAGCAATGGAAAACCTCGAGCGCGAGATTTTGGCCGCCCTCGACATTCCCGACCCCTATGCGGATCAGGACCGCGTGACCTGATGCCCGATTCCGACCCGACCCACGACAACCCGAAGAACGACCGCAACCTGCCCGCGGTGGTGCAACAGGGCGAGGTGCTGCGGCCCGCCGCCGACAACTGGCTGACGCGCGCGATCCGCACGCTGTTCGGATGGAAGCCGGGATCGGTGCGCGACGATCTGCAGGTGGTGCTCGATGCCTCCACGCCGGACGAGGTGGGCTTTTCCGCGATCGAGCGCACCATGCTGCGCAATATCCTCGGCCTACACGAGCGCCGCATCGCCGACGTGATGATCCACCGCGCCGACATCATCGCGGTGAAGCGCGATATTTCGCTCGGCGAGTTGATGGGCCTGTTCGAGAGCGCGGCGCATTCGCGGCTGGTGGTCTACAATGAAACGCTCGACGACCCCGAGGGCATCGTGCACATCCGCGACTTGCTGGCCTTCATGACCGCCAAGGCGCGGGTGGCGAAGCCGAGCACCGCCAAGCGCAGGAAGCCGGCGCCGGCCGGCCTCGACCTGCGTTCGGTCGACCTCGCGCTGCCGCTGAGCGAAGCCAACATCATCCGCAAGCTACTCTACGTGCCGCCGTCGATGCGCGCGATCGACCTGTTGGCGCAAATGCAGGCCTCGCGCATTCATCTGGCGCTGGTGGTCGACGAATATGGCGGCACCGACGGGCTGGTCTCGATCGAGGACATCGTCGAGCAGATCGTCGGCGAGATCGACGACGAGCACGACAGCGACGAGCCGCCGGCGATCGTGAAGCAGTCGGACAATTCCTTCATCGCCGATGCGCGCGCCAGCCTCGACGACGTCCGCTCCATGATCGGCGATGATTTCGTCACCGGCGAGGCCGGCCAGGAAGTCGAAACCCTCGGTGGCTATCTCGTGACCCATGTCGGCCGCCTGCCGGTGCGCGGCGAAGTCATTTCGGGTCCGGGCAATTTCGAGATTGAGGTGCTCGACGCCGACCCGCGCCGGGTCAAGCGGCTGCGCATCGCAACGCGCAAGGAACGCCCGGCGCCGCGTCCGTCACGCCGCCGCGAGATCTCGCCGGATTCGGGCTCTGCGCAGGCCACCGACACTCCGACACCTGGCAGCGACGGAGCCGGCTCGCCGTGAAGCCTACACGCAGCATCCGCGGCATCGGTGCGGTGATCATCCTGTCCTGGGGCTGGAAGCGCGCCGCCATCGCGCTGGCCGCGGGTGCGATGTCGGCATTGGCCATGGCGCCGTTCAACGCATGGCCGGTGCTGTTCCTCACCTTCCCGGTGATGGTCTGGCTGATCGACGGCGCGGCCGCGGGACGGTGGCGCGGCCTCCCGGCGGCGGCGATGGCCGGCTGGTGGTTCGGGCTCGGCTATTTCGTGCCGGGGCTGTACTGGATCGGCTATGCCTTCCTGGTCGATGCCCAGACTTTCGCGTGGCTGCTGCCGTTCGCCATCCTCGGCCTGCCCGCCTATCTCGCGCTATTCACCGCGTTCGGCTTCGCCTTTGCGCGCCTGATCTGGGCCAGGGACGCCTCGCGCGTCCTCGCGCTGGCCGCAAGCCTCACCATCGGCGAATGGCTGCGCGGCCATATCCTGTCCGGCTTTCCGTGGAATGCGTTCGGCTACGCGCTGACCGAGCCGCTGGCCTTGGCGCAGACCGCGTCGCTAATCGGGCTCTGGGGTCTCACCTTCCTCAGCGTCGCGATCTTTGCCAGCCCCGCCGCGCTGATCGATGGCGGTTCGCGCGGGCGCCGGCCGTGGATCGCGCCGGTCATGGCGCTGCTGCTGCTCGTCGCGATGGGCGTCCACGGCGCGGTGCGGCTGGCGCTGCAGCCTGCAAGGCAGGTCGCCGGCGTCAAGCTGCGCATCATGCAGCCCAACCTGTCGCAGGACGCGCGCTTCAACTATTCGGCCAAAGCCGATGTGATGCAGAAATATCTTTCGCTCTCCGACCGCGCCACCGGGCCGCAATCCACCGGCGTGCGCGACGCCACCATCCTGATCTGGCCGGAATCCGCGTTCCCGTTTTTCCTGACCCGCGAAGCCGACGCGATGGCGCAGATCGCGGACCTGCTGCCCAAAGGTACGGTGCTGATCACCGGCGCGGTGCGCGCGCCGGAGGTGCCGCCCGGCGTCAGGATTACCCGCGCCTATAATTCGATCTACCTGATCGATCACGACGGCAGCGTGCTGTCGGTATACGACAAGCTCTATCTGGTGCCGTTCGGCGAATTTCTGCCGCTGCAGAACCTGATGGAGAAGCTCGGCTTCGTTCAACTCACCAAGGTGCAGGGCGGATTTATTCCGGGCCTGCGCCGCAAGCCGATGGAGGTGCCGGGCGCGCCGCCGATGCTGCCGCTGATCTGCTACGAGGCGGTGTTTCCCGGCGACATCGAAGCGCGCGACGCCCGCCCCGGCTGGATCGTCAACCTCACCAATGACGGCTGGTTCGGAATCTCCACCGGTCCGTATCAGCATCTGCAGCAGGCGCGCATGCGCGCGATCGAAGAGGGATTGCCGCTGGTTCGCGCCGCCAATACCGGCATCTCGGCGGTGATCGATCCACTGGGCCGCATCGTCGCGCGGCTCGGCCTCGGCACCGAAGGCGTGCTGGATTCCGGCCTGCCGGCAGCGATCGCGCCGACCGTCTATGCCCGCACCGGCGATATTCCCGCGGCGATACTGGTCGCCGTCGCCTTGATCATCGTGATTCGTCGTCGCGCGGCCAAACCTGTTTCATGACCGCGAAACCTGGGTGCAGCTTCACTGCCCCTTGCGTTGGCCTCGTCGTTAAAGCGTGTTGGTATTAAAGCGTGTTGGCATTGCGCGGCGTCTGTCATTCTCCACGGACATGGAGATGACTCTTTGATCCGCGGCGTCCGATTTATGGCTTGATGCCATCACAACCTATTAGTGCAATCGTTTTTCATGCGCGCAATTACCGGTTGGCCCGGCCGGATTTGACGATTACAGCGTTAAAGGCATACTCGGTATCGCTTCTGTCAAGTGACATCGGTTTGCATTTTGATCGCGCGCAAAACTCAGGGAGTGTTGAAGATGCCACCGAAAGCGCCCAATCCTGTTGACAAGCACGTCGGCAGCCGTGTGCGCATGCGACGTCTGATGGTGGAGATGAGTCAGGAAAAGCTCGGCGAGGCGCTGGGACTGACATTCCAGCAGGTTCAGAAATATGAGAAAGGCACCAACCGCATCGGTGCCAGCCGCATCCAGCAGATCGCCGATATCCTGCGCGTCCCGGTGTCGTTCCTGTTCGAGGGCGCGCCGGGCGCTGCGCTGAATGCCGAAGGCTTCAACGATCCGCCGTCGCCGGCCTATGTCGCCGACTTCCTCGCCACCTCGGAGGGACTGGCGTTGACCCGCGCCTTCACCCACATCGCCAACTCCAAACTTCGACGCAGCATCGTCGACATGGTCGAACAGATCGCCGCGCGCGAACCGCCGGACAAACGGTGAAGTAGTCATTCCAAAGGACCGCGCGACCGACCGGTCGTGCCGTTCCGAAAGAGCGATACCGGGTTCGCGTGGCGCATCTCGCGATGACAACGGTTCGTTTCCGTTATAAGCAACGCCATGCCCACGCCGACACGCAATCCCTTCGATCCCGCGACAATGCTCGACGGCATTCGCCGCTGGGTGGAAATCGAAACGCCTACCGAAGCGCCGGAGCAGGTCAACAGGCTGGTGACCGTGGTCGCGGACGGCTATCGCGGGCTGCCCGCGACGCTGCAGCGCATTCCCGGCCGCGACGGCCGCGGCGATCATCTGATCGCGCGATCGGACTGGGGACAGGATCAGCCCGGCATCCTGGTGCTCAGCCATCTCGACACCGTGCACCCGCTGGGATTCATCGGGCGGCTGCCGTTCCGGATCGAGGGCGACCGCGCGTTCGGCCCCGGCATTTACGACATGAAGGGCGGCGCCTATCTCGCCTGGCATGCCTTCGCGCAGCTTTGCGCCGCCGGCGAACGAACCGCCCTTGGCATCACCCATCTCTATGTCTCGGATGAAGAGATCGGCAGCCCGACCTCGCGCACGCTGATCGAGGCCGAAGGGCACAAGGCAAAATATGTACTGGTGACCGAGCCCGCGCGCGACGGCGGCAAGATCGTCACCGGACGCAAGGGCGTGGCGCGGTTCGAGGTGTTCGTCACCGGCGCGCCTGCGCATGCCGGCTCGCGGCCGCAGGATGGCCGCAGCGCCATCCGCGAACTCGCCAATGTGATCCAGACGCTGGAAGCGATGACCGACATCGGGCGCGGGGTTACTGTCAATGTCGGCGTGATCCGTGGCGGCACCAGACCCAATGTCATTCCCGAACAGGCCTATGCCCAGGTCGACCTGCGTGTCATGACCGTCGCGGACGCCGACGAATTCGTTCCGGCTATCCTGAATCTGAAATCGAAGACCGAAGGCGTCACCGTCGAGGTAACCGGCGAGTTGAATCGTCCGCCTTACGAGAAAGGCAACGCCGGGGCCGCATTGTACGAGCACGCCAGGACGCTGGCCGCCGAGATCGGCTTTGAACTGGCCGATACATTCACCGGCGGCGGCTCCGACGGCAATTTCACCGCACGGTTCACGGCGACACTCGACGGCCTCGGCGTCGACGGCGAGGGCGCGCACACCCATCATGAACAGCTCTACATCTCGTCGATCGAGCCGCGGGCGCGGCTGCTGCATCGGCTGTATCAGACACTGCGATGAGCAGCGCCGCCCGCGACAATCGCCGCGACGTCCCGTCCGACGACGGCGCGGTTGTCCATGCGCATGGCTCGTTCTTCGGCCGGCGCAAGGGCCACAAGCTTCGCATCCATCAAGCCGGCCTGATCGAGAACCTGCTGCCGCAGCTGTCGCTCGACATCGGCGGCCCTGCGCCGGCGGACCTCGCCGCGCTGTTCGAGCCAAAGGTCGACAGCGTCCGTCTCGAGATCGGGTTCGGCGGCGGCGAGCATCTGGCCGCGGAGGCGCAGGCGTTTCCGCATATCGGCTTCATCGGCTGCGAACCCTATGTCAACGGCATGGCGAAAATTCTTGGCGCCATCGAAGCCGACGGCATCGGCAACATCAAACTGTTCGCCGGCGACGCCGCCGAACTGCTGGCATGGGCGCCGCCCCGTGCGCTGGATCGCATCGACCTGATTCACCCCGATCCATGGCCGAAGCGGCGGCACTGGAAGCGGCGCTTTGTGCAGGATGCGACGGTGACTGCGATGGCGCGCGTGCTGAAACCTTCCGGCGAATTCCGTTTCGTTTGCGATATCGACGACTACGTCGCCTGGACGCTGGCGCGTCTGTTGCGCTCGCCGGATTTCGAATGGACGGCGGAACAGGCTTCCGACTGGCGGCTGCCATGGGATGGCTACACCATGACGCGCTACGGCCGTAAAGCCGCGCGCGAAGGGCGAAGGGCGGCTTATTTGAGATTTGTACGAGTTGGAGCGCCTTGACTCGCTGTCATTGCGAGCGAGGCGAAGCAATCCAGAGTCGCCGCGCGGAAGGACCGGATTGCTTCGTCGCAAGGGCTCCTCGCAATGGCGGCTAAGCCGTCTGGCGGCGCGCTGCGCCGGCGCGGTTTTTAGAACTTAAGCAGGCTTGGTGAAGGAAGGGTTAGCCCTGAAAATTCGTCGCCTGGAGCCGTTCGGCCCTTGCCGGACCATACGAAAACCGCTATATCCGGCGCAACTTATGGTTCTCATACGATAGCGTATTGAGAGTGGGCCCGTTCCGGACCCGCTCTTTTTTATTACCTGAACGGACCCGACGCCGGTGACGGCGGGGCGCGGTCGGGTAACCCCATCCAACGCCAGCAAGAAGTGCCGTTTGACCCTGGATATGACCGATCCGACCGTTGATGCCGTCGACCTCGATCTGCTTGCCGAACCGCGGCTCGTCACCGAGCCGGGCATGGGCGCGCGCGTATCCGCCGTCGCCGGTCCGGTGCTGCAGGGCATGGGATACCGTCTGGTACGGATAAAAGTGTCCGGCGAGCAAGGCTGCACCGTGCAGATCATGGCGGAGCGGCCGGATGGAACCATGCTGATCGAGGACTGCGAGGCAATCTCGAAGGCGCTGTCGCCGGTGCTGGATGTCGCCGATCCGATCGACCGCGCCTACCGGCTGGAAATATCATCGCCCGGGGTCGACCGGCCGCTGGTGCGCCGCTCGGACTTCCTGCGCTATGCCGGCCATCTGGTGAAGATCGAGATGGCGGTGCCGCACCAGGGCCGCAAGCGGTTCCGCGGCACGCTCGGCGGCATCGAAGGCGATGCCGTGCATCTGGTTCGCGACGATGCGCGCAACACGGAAGATCCCGCCGTCCTGCTGGTGATGGAAGACATCGCCGATGCAAGGCTGGTACTGACCGACGAACTGATCGCGGAATCGATGCGGCGCGGCAAGATCGCCGAACGCGAGATGAAGCAGAATCTCGGACTGATGCCGCCGCCGCCGCCGCACGCAAAGAAAAGCGACCCGGCCAGAAGCAACGCCCCGAAGCCGAAGCCGGGAAAAAAGAACGCGCCGAAGAACACCAAGGAACATCGCCTTGCCGCAGATCGACTGCGACGGGGCGACATCGATCCCAGCGAAGGAGACTGAGCCATGGCAGCTGTCAGCGCCAACAAAATCGAACTGCTGCAGATCGCGGACGCGGTAGCGCGCGAAAAATCGATCGATCGCGGCATCGTGATCGCGGCGATGGAAGACGCCATCGCCAAGGCGGCGCGGGCCCGCTACGGCTCGGAGACCGACGTGCACGCCGAAATCGACCCGAAAAAGGGCGAGCTGCGACTGTCGCGCCACATGCTGGTGGTCGACGTGGTGGAAAACTCGTCGAACCAGATTTCATTGATCGACGCGCAGCGCGCCAATCCCGGCGCGCAGGTCGGCGACACCATCGCCGACACCCTGCCGCCGCTGGAATATGGCCGCATCGCGGCGCAATCCGCCAAGCAGGTGATCGTGCAGAAGGTGCGCGAGGCCGAGCGCGACCGGCAGTATCAGGAATTCAAGGACCGCATCGGCGACATCGTCAACGGCATCGTCAAACGCGTCGAATATGGCAGCGTGATCGTCGACCTCGGCCGCGGCGAAGCCATCGTGCGGCGCGACGAGATGCTGCCGCGCGAGGTATTCCGCAACGGCGACCGCGTCCGCGCCTATATTTTCGACGTGCGGCGCGAGACCCGCGGCCCGCAGATTTTCCTCTCCCGCACCCATCCGCAGTTCATGGCGAAACTGTTTGCGCAGGAGGTGCCTGAGATCTACGACGGCATCGTCGAAATCAAGGCGGTCGCCCGCGACCCCGGCTCGCGCGCCAAGATCGGCGTGATCTCGCGCGATTCCTCGGTCGACCCGGTGGGCGCCTGTGTCGGCATGCGCGGTTCGCGGGTGCAGGCGGTGGTCAATGAATTGCAAGGCGAGAAGATCGACATCATCCCATGGTCGCCGGATATCGCCACCTTCGTGGTCAACGCGCTGGCGCCGGCCGAAGTCGCCAAGGTCGTGATCGACGAGGACCGCGAGCGCATCGAGGTCGTGGTGCCCGACACCAACAACCAGCTGTCACTGGCAATCGGGCGTCGCGGCCAGAACGTGCGGCTTGCCTCGCAGCTCACCGGCTGGGACATCGACATTCTCACCGAGCAGGAAGAATCCGAGCGCCGCCAGGCCGATTTCGAGAATTCGACGCGGGTGTTCATGGAAGCGCTCAATGTCGACGAAGTCGTCGGGCAATTGCTGGCGTCGGAAGGTTTCACGTCGGTGGAAGAACTCGGATTGGTGGACGTCCGCGAACTGGCCAGCATCGAGGGCTTCGATGACGAGACCGCCAACGAATTGCAGAGCCGCGCCCGCGAATATCTCGAACAGCTCGAATCTGAACTCGAAACAAAACGTAAGGAACTCGGTGTGGATGACGCTTTGAAGACGGTGCCCGGCGTGACCTCGAAAATGCTGGTCAAGTTCGGCGAGAACGACATCAAGACCGTCGAGGATCTCGCGGGCTGCGCCACCGACGATCTGGTCGGCTGGACCGAGCGCAAGGAAGGCGGCGAGCCGACCAAGCATGCCGGCATTCTCGACGCCAATGACGTCTCGCGCGAAGACGCCGAAGCCATGATCATGCAGGCACGCGTCATCGCCGGGTGGATCACCGAGGCGGATCTCGCCAAACCCGCCGAGGCGATAGAAAAAGCCACCGAAGAACAGCCGGTTTAAGGACGAACCTGGGTGCGTCTCACAACGGTAGTCACAAATTCCGCGTCATACGCGGGCTCGACCCGCGTATCCATCCAGCTTCGTAAAAGCCTTTCGAAGCGGATGGATTGCCGGGTCAAGCCCGGCAATGACGGCGTACAAAGTTAAGGACATGACCTACGCATGCTTGCCCTCGCCGACCCTGCCGATCTCGACAACGGACCACGGACCAACAGGTCAGGGACGATGCGGATGTGCGCGGTCACGCGGGCCGTGCGTCCGATCGACGAACTGATCCGGTTTGTCGTCGCCCCGTCGGGCGAGGTGGTCGCGGACCTCCGGCGCAGGCTGCCGGGCCGCGGCCTTTGGGTTTCGGCGTCGCGCAAGGCGGTTGCGGACGCGGTCCGGCGTAACCATTTCAGCAGGGGATTCAAGCGCGAAGTCCGCCCAGCACCGACGCTCGCGGAAGATACCGAGAAACTGCTGGTGCGCGGCGTCGTCGAGGCGCTCGCCATGGCGGCCAAGGCGGGTCAGGTGGTGGCCGGGTTCGCCAAGGTCGAAGGCGCATTGCAGCAGCAGCAAGCGGTGGCCTTGATCCACGCGGCGGACGGTGCCGCGGACGGAATCCGCAAATTGGGCGGCGTGATCCGCAAAAATCCCGGGAATGACGATGAATTGCGCGAATTTCCGGTCGTCGAGGTGCTGACATCCGAACAATTGGATTTGGCACTGGGGCGGTCAAATGTGATACATGCAGCCCTGCTCGCGGGTTCGGCGGGCAAGACATTCCTGTCGCGCAGCCAGACCCTGGTCCGATACCGGGTGGCTGACGACGACAGGACTGCCGGCTGCGCGGCCAAGAACAAGAATACAAATAACTGACGACGACTTTGCTGACACGACATGTGCGGACACGCACAACTTGAACAGGATTGGGACTGCTGAATGGTCGATACGAAATCGCCTGGCGACAAGACACTGAGTGTTCCGACCAGGACCTTGACGCTCAAGCCTCGCGTCGAGACGGGCACCGTGCGCCAGAGCTTCAGCCATGGCCGAACCAAGCAGGTCGTGGTGGAGAAGCGCGGCAAGCGCCGGATCGGCGGCGATGCGCCCGACGCGGCGCACGCGCCGGAGCCGGCCGCGGCCAAGGCGCCCCCCGCCAAGTCCGTGCTGACCCGTCCCGCTGCCCCCGCGGCTCCGCCGCGCAGCAACGTGGTGCTGCGCACGCTGACAGAAGACGAGCGCAGCGCACGCGCCAGCGCGCTGGCGGATGCAAAAGTCCGCGACATCGAGGAACGGCGCCTCGCGGAAGAGGAAGCCAAGCGCCGCAACAGCAAGGAAGGCATCGAGCAGGCCGAGCGTGAAGCCGCCGAAGCGCGCCGCAAGGCGGAAGAGGAACGTCATCGGCAGGACGAGGAAGCCAAGCGCAAGGCCGAGGCCGAGGCCAAGAAACGCTTCGGCGAAGCCGAAGCCAAGGAAGCCCGCACCTCCGCGACCACGACCGCGCGCGCCGCGTTACCGACCGCGCGCGCGCCGGGCGTTGCCGCCGACGGCAGCGACGAGGACGAAGGTCCGCGCCAGATCCGCCGCGGTCCCGGCGGCGCCGCCCGCCCGGTCACACCGCCGAAGACCACCGCGAAGCCGGCGCCGCAAAAGCAGCGCGGCCGCTTGACGCTGGTCACCGCGCTCAACGCCGACGACGTGCGCGAGCGCTCGATCGCCTCGTTCCGCCGCCGCACCCAGCGCCTCAAGGGACACGCCTCGAACGAGCCGAAAGAGAAGCTCATCCGCGAAGTCACCATTCCGGAAGCCATCACCATCCAGGAACTCGCCAACCGCATGGCCGAGCGCGCCGTCGACGTGATCCGCTTGCTGATGAAGCAGGGCCAGATGGTGAAGATCACCGACGTGATCGACGCCGATACCGCGCAGCTGGTGGCCGAGGAAATGGGCCACACCGTCAAGCGCGTGGCCGCAAGCGACGTTGAGGAAGGCCTGTTCGACATCGTCGACGATTCCACCGACACCGAGCCGCGCTCGCCGGTGGTCACCGTGATGGGCCATGTCGATCACGGCAAGACCTCGCTGCTCGACGCGCTGCGCCATGCCAATGTGGTCAGCGGCGAAGCCGGCGGCATCACCCAGCATATCGGCGCCTATCAGGTGACCTCGCCGGAAAGCGGCAAGAAGATCACCTTCATCGACACCCCCGGCCACGCCGCGTTCACCGCGATGCGCGCCCGCGGCGCCAAGGTCACCGACATCGTGATCCTGGTGGTCGCGGCCGATGACGGCGTAATGCCGCAGACGGTCGAGGCCATCAACCACGCCAAGGCGGCGAAGGTGCCGATGATCGTGGCGATCAACAAGATCGACAAGCCCGATGCCAAGGCGGAACGCGTGCGCACCGAACTGCTGCAATACGAAGTGCAGGTCGAATCGCTCGGCGGCGAAGTGGTCGACGTCGAGGTCTCCGCCAAGAACAAGACCAATCTCGACAAGCTGCTGGAGATGATCGCGCTGCAGGCCGAACTGCTCGATCTCAAGACCAACGCATCGCGCCCCGCCGAAGGCACCGTGATCGAAGCCAAGCTCGATCGCGGCCGCGGTCCGGTGGCGACCGTGCTGGTGCAGCGCGGCACCCTGAGGGTCGGCGACATCATCGTCGCCGGTGCCGAGATGGGCCGTGTCCGCGCGCTGATCAACGACCAGGGCGACACCATCGATGAGGCCGGCCCCTCGGTGCCGGTCGAGGTGCTCGGTTTCAACGGCCCCCCGGAAGCCGGCGACCGCATGGCCGTGGTCGAGAACGAAGCCCGCGCCCGTCAGGTCACCAGCTACCGCGCCCATCAGAAGCGCGAGAACGCCGCCGCCTCCATCTCCGGCATGCGCGGCTCGCTCGAGCAGATGATGTCGCAGCTGAAGACCACGGGCCGCAAGGACTTCCCGTTGATCATCAAGGCGGACGTGCAGGGCTCGCTGGAGGCGATTCTCGGCTCGCTGGAAAAACTCGGCACTGACGAAGTCGCCGCCCGCATCCTGCACGCCGGCGTCGGCGGCATCTCGGAATCCGACGTGACGCTGGCGGAAGGTTTTAACGCCGCCATCATCGGCTTCAACGTCCGTGCGCACAAGGAAGCCGCTGCGGCTGCCAAACGCAACGGCATCGAGATCCGCTACTACAATATCATCTACGACCTCGTCGACGACGTGAAGAAGGCGATGTCCGGCCTGCTTACGCCGGAGCGGCGCGAGACCATGCTCGGCAATGCGCTGATCCTGGAGGTGTTCAACATCTCCAAGGTCGGCAAGGTCGCAGGCTGCCGCGTCACCGACGGCAACGTGGAACGCGGCGCCAATGTGCGCCTGATCCGCGACAACGTCGTCGTGCACGAAGGCAAGCTGTCGACGCTGAAACGCTTCAAGGACGAGGTGAAGGAAGTGGCCTCCGGCCAGGAATGCGGCATGGCCTTCGAGAACTACGGCGACATGCGCGCCGGCGACGTCATCGAATGTTATCGCGTGGAGACGATCCAGCGTTCGCTGTGAGTCGAAGCCTTACAGCCCTATCCTCGTCGTTCCGGGATGCGCCACTTGGCGCAGGCCCGGAATCCATACACGCCGCCGTGGTTATGGATTCCGGGCTCGCTCACAAGAGTTCGCGCCCCGGAACGACGGCAGAATGAATTGAGAAACGATTTTGCCTCGCCACCACCAGAAAAACTCCGCCCCCGGCGGCTCGCAACGGCAGTTGCGCGTCGGCGAGACCGTGCGCCATGCGGTCGCGGACATTCTCGCGCAGGGCAGCGTGCACGATCCCGATCTCGAAGGCCACATCATCACGGTCCCGGAAGTGCGGATGTCGCCGGACCTGAAGCTTGCCACCGTCTATGTGATGCCGCTCGGCGGCAAGGACACAGACGTCGTGATCGCTGCGCTGGCGCGCAACAAGAAATTCCTGCGCGGCGAGGTCGCGCATCGCGTTAACCTGAAATTCGCACCTGACCTCCGTTTCCGCACCGACGATCGATTCGACGAAGCGGAACGGATCGAGAAATTACTGAGAACACCTGCGGTGCAACGCGACCTCAAGCCAGAATCGGACGACACATGATGGCCGTGACGATGCCGCCCAGCGCCGTCGATCTGAAAAATGATCAATTGAGCGGCGCGGAAGAAAATAAGTTTGCCGATTCCGTTCGTGCCGATTCTGATCGCGCCCAAGCTCCGGTGCATGAGCTCCCCTCCCCCTTGCGGGGAGGGGCCGGGGGTGGGGGTAGGCCACAAGCATCGGCGCCCGGGGCTACCCCTCTCCCCGCCCCTCCCCCGCAAGGGGGGAGCGAACAGAAGCAGCCACGCAACCAGCAATTTCGCCGCGACAAGCGCGACGTCCATGGCTGGGTCATCCTCGACAAGCCGATCGGCATGACCTCGACCCATGCGGTCGCGGTGATAAAGCGGCTGTTTTCCGCAAAACGGGCCGGCCACGCCGGCACGCTCGATCCGCTGGCTTCCGGCGGCCTGCCGATTGCGCTGGGCGAAGCCACCAAGACGGTTCCGTTCGTGATGGACGGCCGCAAGCGCTATCGCTTCACGGTTGCATGGGGCGAGGAACGCGATACCGACGACACCGAAGGCCGGATTACCCAAATCAGCGATCTCCGGCCCTCCGCGGACGCGATTCAGGCGCTGCTGCCGCGATTTACCGGACTGATCGAGCAGACCCCGCCGCAATATTCCGCCATCAAGATCGCCGGCGAGCGTGCCTATGATCTCGCGCGCGACGGCGAGGTCGTGCCGCTGCAACCGCGCCCGGTCGAGATTCTATGAATTAAGCTTGGTAGATCAATCGGATAACAACTATTCCGTGTTCGAAGCCGAATGCGGCAAGGGCACCTATGTGCGGGCGCTGGCCCGGGATATGGGCCGGATCCTGGGCTGTTACGGCCATATCTGCGCGCTGCGGCGAACCCTGGTCGGACCGTTCGGGGAAGACGACATGATTCCGCTGGAACAATTGGAGGCTTTGTGCGATAGAGCCGCGTCTGGCGAGGGCAGCCTCGCCGACGCGCTTTTGCCCGTTGAGACCGCGCTGGACGACATCCCGGCGCTGGCCGTCACACGGGCTGATGCGGCAAGGCTCCACCGGGGTCAGGCCGTTTTGTTGCGCGGACGGGATGCGCCCAATAGTAGCGGCACAGTCTATGTCACGGTGGCAGGCCGTCTTTTGGCGCTTGCCGAAATTGGCAATGGCGAACTCATCCCCAGGCGCGTGTTCAACCTGACCGGACTGACTGCCAGTCACGGTCGCAACGAGAAAGTTTGACGATGTCGATTACCGCACAGCGCAAAGCGGAAGTCATCAAGACCAATGCCAACAAGGCCGGCGACACCGGCTCGCCCGAGGTTCAGGTCGCGATCCTGTCGGAACGCATCACCAACCTCACCGACCATTTCAAGAGCCACGTAAAGGACAATCATTCACGCCGCGGCTTGCTGAAAATGGTCGCGACGCGCCGCTCGCTGCTCGATTACATCAAGCGCAAGGACGAGGCGCGCTACAAGGCTCTGCTCGAAAAGCACAACATTCGGCGCTGAGTACAAATTTGCGCGCGCATGTTGCGCGCGTTTTTTGCATGATCCGGAAAAGTGGTCTTCCGGTTTTCCGATAAAGATCATGCATTTTATAAGCGCGCGGACTTGAAGTCCGCGCGGCGTGTCCAGCAGCAATCCGGCGGCTGGGCGTAACGGGTTAGATGCCCGTACCATCGGAAGGATGGACGCCATTCGAAACACAAAGACCATGGCAGGATCGCAGGACGCTGATGCCGGATCAGCGTCCTGCAATCTTGCGCATGGTTTTTGCGTTTCAGGCGTCCGCCTTTCCGGGAAACCATGAAAGAAGACCGAAATGTTCAATATTCATTCCGTCGAGATCGACTGGGGTGGCCGTCCGCTCAAGCTTGAAACCGGCAAGATCGCCCGTCAGGCCGACGGCGCCGTCATGGCCACCTATGGCGAGACCGTGGTGCTCGCCAGCGTCGTTGCCGCCAAGACCGCCAAGGACGGCATTGATTTCCTGCCGCTGACCGTCGATTACATCGAGAAGACCTACGCTGCCGGACGCATTCCCGGCGGCTACTTCAAGCGCGAGGGCCGGCCGACCGAAAAGGAAACGCTGGTTTCCCGTCTGATCGATCGCCCGATCCGTCCGCTGTTCGTCGATGGCTGGCGCAACGAAACCCAGGTCGTCGTCACCGTGCTGTCGCACGACATGGAAAACGATCCCGACATCCTGGCGCTGGTCGCTACATCGGCGGCGCTGACCATCTCCGGTGCGCCCTTCAAGGGCCCGATCGGTGCAGCCCGCGTCGGCTTTATCAATGACGAGTATGTGCTCAACCCGACACTCGACGAAATGGTCGATACCCAGCTCGACCTCGTCGTCGCCGGTACTGCCGACGCCGTGTTGATGGTGGAATTGGAAGCCAAGGAGCTCAACGAAGACGTCATGCTCGGCGCGGTGATGTTCGGTCACCGGCATTTCCAGCCGGTGATCAATGCGATCATCGAGCTGGCGGAAAAGGCCGCCAAGGAGCCGCGCGACGTCAAGAACGTCGACGACAGCGCGCTCGAAAAGGAAATGCTCGGCCTGGTCGAAACCGAACTGCGTTCGGCTTACGCAATCCCGATCAAGCAGGATCGCTATGCCGCCGTCGGCGCCGTCAAGGTCAAGGCGATGGCGCACTACTTTCCGGAAGGTCAGGAGCCGGCATACGACAAGCTCCGCATTGCCGGCGTGTTCAAGGAACTCGAATCCAAGATCGTGCGCTGGAATATCCTCGATACCAAAAAGCGCATCGATGGCCGCGACCTGACGACGGTTCGGCCGATCATCGCCGAAGTCGGCGTATTGCCGCGCGCGCATGGTTCGGCGCTGTTCACCCGCGGCGAAACCCAGGCGCTGGTGGTGACCACGCTCGGTACCGGCGAGGACGAGCAGTACATCGACTCGCTGTCGGGAACGTATAAGGAGCAGTTCCTGCTGCACTACAATTTCCCTCCCTACTCGGTCGGTGAAACCGGACGCATGGGCGGCACCAAGCGCCGCGAGATCGGCCACGGCAAGCTCGCCTGGCGCGCGATCCATCCGGTGCTGCCGCCGCATCACGAATTCCCCTACACGGTGCGCGTGGTCTCCGAGATCACCGAATCCAACGGTTCGTCATCGATGGCCTCGGTGTGCGGCGCTTCGCTGTCGCTGATGGATGCCGGCGTGCCGCTGAAGCGGCCGACCGCGGGCATCGCCATGGGCCTGATCCTGGAAGGCAGCCGCTACGCGGTGCTCTCCGACATCCTCGGCGATGAGGATCATCTCGGCGACATGGACTTCAAGGTCGCCGGCACCGACCAGGGCATCACCTCGCTGCAGATGGACATCAAGATCGCGGGTATTACCGAGGAGATCATGAAGGTCGCGCTCGGCCAGGCCAAGGACGGCCGCATCCACATTCTGGGTGAAATGGCCAAGGCCCTGACTAACGCCCGTGCCGAACTCGGCGAATACGCGCCGCGCATCGAGACCTTCAAGATTCCGACCGACAAGATCCGCGAGGTGATCGGCACCGGCGGCAAGGTGATCCGCGAGATCGTCGAAAAGACCGGAGCCAAGGTCAACATCGACGACGACGGCACCGTGAAGGTCGCCTCCGCCGACGGCGAGTCGATCAAGGCCGCGATCAAGTGGATCAAGTCGATCGCTTCCGATCCCGAACTCAACGCGATCTATGACGGTACCGTCGTAAAGGTGATGGAGTTCGGCGCCTTCGTGAACTTCTTCGGCGCCAAGGACGGCCTCGTGCATATTTCGCAGCTTGCTGCGAATCGCGTGCAGAAGACCTCCGATGTCGTCAAGGAAGGCGACAAGGTGAAGGTCAAGCTGCTCGGCTTCGACGACCGCGGCAAGACCCGGCTGTCGATGAAGGCGGTCGACCAGACCACCGGCGAAGATCTCGAGGCCAAGCAGAAAGCGGACGCGCCGCAGCCGCGCGAAGCCGCGGGGGAGTAATTCGCGAACAGTGATGAGCGAAAGGGCGGCCGAAAGGCCGCCCTTTTTGTTGATGCGGACCGTCATCCTGAGAGCCTGGCCGAATAAGCGCTCCATAAGATTGGACCTTGTCGTTCGGTTCGTCATGCCCGGCCTTGTGCCGGGCATCCACGTCTTGACGGCGTTGCCGCAGAAAAGACGTGGATGGCCGGGACGACGCCCCGGCCATGACGGAGAGTGAATCGTTTCGGGCCGCTGGCGAAAGCCGGAAACATCGGCGGCTTTTTCGGCCAGAACCTAGGACGGCTACGCGGCTGTGCCTGCAGCCAGCCCGTTTTTTCAAGTCGAGGAAATTGACGCAAATCTCCGCGTCGGGCGTTCACAACCTGTACGGGTAATTGTGTTCGATCAGATAAACTTATCATGAGGCAAAGACAATTCGACTGGACCTCAAAATATATATCTTCCAAGGTCAGCTTAGTCGCCCTACCTCAACCAGAGGACGCCAAGACAGAATCATTCGCTTCGTTTTATGCCGAAGCCCGAATGGTTCCATTGAACAATTTCACTTGGGAAACACCCGACTAAATAACCGAACGACCGGAGAGAAACGATGGACGCAAAAACCGACGACACCGCGGGCAAGTGCCCGTTCACGGGCGGCACCCGCGGACACAGGAATTGCGACTGGTGGCCGGAGCAACTCGATATCGGTGTGTTGCATTCCACCCATCCTTCCGCCGACCCGATGGGCGAGACATTCGACTACGCCAAGGAGTTCAAGAGCCTCGACCTGAATGCCGTGATCAAGGACCTTCACGCGTTGATGACGGACTCACAGGAATGGTGGCCAGCGGATTTCGGACACTATGGCGGACTTTTCATCCGTCTGGCGTGGCACAGCGCGGGCACCTATCGCACCACCGACGGCCGCGGCGGCGCCGGCGCCGGGCAGCAGCGCTTCGCGCCGCTAAACTCCTGGCCCGACAACGCCAATCTCGACAAGGCGCGCCGGCTGTTGTGGCCGATCAAGCAGAAATACGGCAAGAAGATTTCCTGGGCCGACCTGTTCGTTCTCGTCGGCAACGTCGCGCTTGAGGACATGGGCTTCAAGACGTTCGGGTTTGCCGGCGGCCGCGCCGATACGTGGGTGCCGGAAGAGCTTTACTGGGGACCGGAGGGAACGTGGCTGGGTGACGAACGCTACAGCGGCGAACGCCAGCTGCATGACACGCTTGGTGCCGTGCAGATGGGCCTGATCTACGTCAATCCGGAAGGCCCGAACGGCAATCCGGATCCGGTCGCAGCCGCGAAGGATATCCGCGAGACGTTCTTCCGCATGGCGATGAACGACGAGGAAACCGTCGCCCTGATCGCCGGCGGTCATACCTTCGGCAAGACCCACGGCGCCGGCGATCCGTCCTTTGTCGGTCCGGAGCCGGAAGGCGGCGCGATCGAGGATCAGGGCCTCGGCTGGAAGAGCAAGCACGGCACCGGCTTCGGCGCCGACGCCATTACCGGCGGGCCGGAAGTCATCTGGTCGCAGACGCCGACCAAGTGGAGCAATCGCTTCTTCGACAACCTGTTCAAGTTCGAATGGGAGCTCGACAAGAGCCCGGCCGGCGCGAAACAGTGGAAGGCGAAAGGCGCCGTCGCCGATGTTCCCGACGCGCACGATCCCGCGAAGCAGCATCCGCCGAGAATGCTGACCACCGACCTCGCGCTGCGCTTCGATCCAGCGTATGAAAAAATCTCGCGGCGCTTTCACGAACATCCGGATCAGTTCGCGGACGCGTTCGCCCGCGCCTGGTTCAAGCTTACGCATCGCGACATGGGTCCGATCGTGCGTTACCTCGGACCGCTGGTGCCGAAGGAAACGCTGATCTGGCAGGATCCGATTCCAGCCGGCCCCAAGCTTTCCGACGCGGACGTGGCTACTCTGAAAGAGAAAATCCTGGATTCAGGCCTCACTGTTTCGCAACTGGTCTCGACCGCATGGGCATCCGCCTCAACGTTCCGAGGTTCGGATAAGCGAGGCGGCGCCAACGGCGCGCGCATCCGCCTGAGCCCGCAGAAGGACTGGGAGGTCAATCAGCCGGCGCAACTGAGGACGGTGCTGGCCAAACTGGAAGAGATTCAGAAGAACTTTGGCAAAAGCGTCTCGCTCGCTGATCTGATCGTGATCGGCGGGTTGGCCGCGGTGGAGAAGGCAGCAAAAGACGCCGGAGTGTCGGTTAACGTTCCCATCACCACCGGCCGCGGCGACGCCTCGCAGGAGCAGACCGACGCGGAATCGTTTGCGCCGCTGGAACCGCGCGCCGACGGATTCCGAAACTACATCCACAGCAAGAAGACCCAGTTCATGCAGCCCGAGGAGGCGCTGGTCGATCGTGCGCATCTGCTGCGGCTGACCGGCCCGGAAATGACGGTGCTGGTCGGCGGTCTGCGCGTGCTTGGTGCCAACGCCGGGGACGCAAAGCATGGGGTGTTCACAAAGCAGCCGGGCAAGCTGACCAACGACTTCTTCATCAACCTGCTCGACATGACGACGGTGTGGCAACCGCTCGGCTCCGAGGGTACATACGAGAGCCGCGATCGCAAGACCAATGCGGTGAAGTGGACCGGCACCCGCGTAGACCTGATCTTCGGCTCGCATTCGCAGCTTCGCGCGCTGGCCGAAGTCTATGCCTGCGCGGACTCGCAGCAGAAGTTCGTGCAGGACTTCGTGGCGGCGTGGAGCAAGGTGATGAACCTGGATCGCTTCGATCTGGATCAGCAGACACCGCCAATGTTGCAGGCGGCGGAGTAAATCGCCAACGGTAAACTATCGAAGTGGACAAGGGCGGCCGCGCCAGGCCGCCCTTTTTTATTGGCAGATTCGATGACGGGCACGACCCGGCAATCCCACCCTTTGACTCCTGCGAAGACGATGGATACGCAGGTCAGGCTAGCCTATGACGTCAATAAAATTGCGACGACCGAGCCCTGTAGATTCAAATAGGAGCCTCTGCCATGATGAAACTGTACTGGTCGCCGCGCACGCGCTCGTTCTCCACGCTCTGGCTGATGGAGGAAACCGGACAACCTTATGAGCGGGTACTAACCGATATTTCTACCGGCGCGCAGAAAACGCCGGAGTATCTTGCCATCAATCCGATGGGCAAGGTGCCGGCGCTTAAAGATGGCGAGGCGACGCTCGCCGAGGCCGCCGCGATCTGCGCCTACGTCGCAGAACGCTATCCGGAGGCGAAGCTGGCGCCGCCGCCTGGCGATCCCCTGCGCGCAAGATATTTGTACTGGCTGTTCTTTGCGCCGGGCTGCATCGAGCCCGCGATGGTGCAGCTCGCAACCAAGATCGAGATGAATTCGGTGGCCGCCGGATGGGGCGAGGCCAGTCGCGTGTTCGACGTGCTCGACAAGGCGCTGGAAAAAGGGCCGTGGATTCTTGGCGACACCTTTTCGGCCGCCGACATCGTCATCGGCTCGGGACTGAATTTCGCGGTGAAGCTGTTCAAGATGGTGCCGTCGCGGCCGTCGTTTGACCGCTACATCGAGGCATGCTCGGCGAGGCCGGCGTTTCAGCGCGCAAGCGTCATCGCGGCGGGGTGAACACCCTCGATGTCGTCCCGGCCTTCGCGCTAGGGCATGCACATATCTTTGTCGTCATTGCCGGGCTTGACCCGGCAATCCATCACGCTTCGAAAAACCCTTTCGAAGATGGATGGATGCGCGGGTCAAGCCCGCGCATGACGGATACGTGCATGCCTTAGCGCCTGCGCGGGGACGACAGTTAACCTTACTCCACCTTCAGCTCGTCCGGCTGCGGCATCGAGATGATGTTGTAGCCTGAATCGACGAAGTGGATGTCGCCGGTAACGCCGGTGGACAGATCTCGACAGCAGGTACAACGCCGCGCCGCCGACCTCGTCGAGGGTGACGGTGCGCTTCAGCGGCGCGTGGCGCTGCTGGAAAGCGAACATCTGCCGCGCGCCGGCGACGCCGGAGCCGGCCAGCGTGCGGACCGGTCCCGCTGAAATCGCGTTGACGCGGATCGCGCGCGGGCCGAAATCGGCGGCGAGATAACGCACCGAGGCTTCCAGCGCCGCTTTTGCCACGCCCATCACGTTGTAATTGGGCATCACCCGGGTCGAGCCGCCATAGGTCAGCGTCAGCATCGCGCCGCCGGACTCCGGCATCAGCTTCGCCGCACGCCGGGCCAGTTCGGTGAACGAGAAGCACGAGATCAGCATGGTGCGCAGAAAATTCTCGCGGCTGGTGTCGGCGTAGCACCCCTTCAACTCGCTCTTGTCGGAGAACGCGATGGCGTGCACCAGGAAATCGAGCCGGCCCCATTTTGCCTGCAACGCCGCGAACACGTCATCGACGCTGGCAAGGTCTTCGACGTCGCAGGGCAGCACCGTGTCGACACCGAGTGATTGCGCCAGAGGCTTGACGCGCTTGCCCAGCGCGTCGCCCTGATAGGTAAAGGCGAGTTCGGCACCCTGCGCGGCCAGCGTCCTGGCAATGCCCCAGCCGATCGAATGATCGTTGGCGACGCCCATCACCAGACCGCGCTTGCCTTTCATCAGGTCCTGCATCGTTGCCTCATCGTTTTGCCGCGCGGCCGGTCTGCTCTCTCGCCCGCTCTTCGCGGGGAGAGGGTTGGGGTGAAGGGCTCTTCAATCCGCGAATATCGAGGATGAGATCAGCGCGGTGCCTCGCCCCTCACCCGGATCGCAAGAGCGATCCGACCTTCTCCCCGCGAAGAGCGGGGAGAGGTAAACAACTCACGCATCCATCCGCTTGAACACCAGCGTGGCGTTGGTGCCGCCGAAGCCGAATGAGTTCGACAGCACCGTCCCTACCTTGACGTTGTCGATTCGCTTGCGCACGATCGGCATGTCGGCGAATGCCGGATCGAGCTCGGTGATATTGGCGCTTTCGCAGATGAAACCGTTGTTCATCATCAGCAGCGAATAGATCGCCTCCTGCACGCCGGTGGCGCCGAGCGAATGTCCGGTCAGAGATTTGGTCGCCGAGATCGGCGGGCATTGGTCGCCGGTGCCGAACACCTTGCGGATCGCCTCGATCTCCGGCGGATCGCCCGCCGGCGTCGAGGTCGCGTGCGGATTGATGTAGTCGACCTTGGTGTTTACGGTCGCCATCGCCATCCGCATGCAGCGCTCCGCGCCTTCGCCCGAGGGAGCCACCATGTCGTAGCCGTCGGAGGTGGCGCCGTAACCGATGATTTCGCCGTAGATGCGCGCGCCACGCGCCTTGGCGTGTTCGAGCTCTTCAAGCACGACGACGCCGGCGCCGCCCGCGATCACGAATCCGTCGCGGCTGACGTCATAGGCGCGCGATGCGGTGGCGGGAGTGGCGTTGTACTTCGACGACATTGCGCCCATGGCGTCGAACAGCACCGACAGCGACCAGTCCAGTTCCTCGCAGCCGCCAGCGAAGATGATGTCCTGTTTACCGATCTGGATGGTTTCATAGGCGTTGCCGATGCAGTGATTGGAGGTCGCACAGGCCGACGAGATCGAATAGTTCACGCCCTTGATCTTGAACCAGGTCGCCAGCGTGGCGGACGCGGTCGAGGACATCGCCTTGGGCACCGCGAAAGGCCCGACCCGCTTCGGACCCTTGGTGCGCGTGGTATCGGCCGCCTCGACAAGGGTGCGGGCCGACGGACCGCCGGAGCCCATGATGATCCCGGTACGCACGTTGGACACGTCCGACGGCTCGAGACCCGAATCCTGGATCGCCTGCTCCATGGCGACGTGGTTCCAGGCCGCGCCTTCGCCGAGGAAACGCATGGCGCGGCGGTCGATGACCTCCGCCGGATGGAGCGTCGGCGCGCCCTGCACCTGGGAGCGGAAACCGAGTTCGGCATATTTCTCCGCGCGGGTAATGCCGGACTTCGCCTCATAGAGGCTCGCAAGCACTTCCTGGGTGTTGTTTCCGATGGACGAGACAATCCCCATCCCCGTGATGACAACCCGCCTCATGATCGCCTCGCCCTTGTCATTCGTTGTTGTTCGCTGTCAAATCGGCATCGCTTCGTTGCAGGCAACTTCACGTTTACGGCTGCGCCGCGGCGTCCTGTCTGAACAGGCCGACCTTCAAGTCCTTTGCGCGATAGATAATCTCGCCGTCGGCTGAAAGCCACCCGTCGGCGATACCCAGCATCAGCCGCGACCGCATCACGCGCTTTACATCGACATTGTACACAATCTTGCGGACGTCCGGCAGCACCTGACCGGACAGCTTCAGTTCGCCAAGACCGAGCGCCCGTCCGCAACCCTCGCCACCGCTCCAGGCGAGGAAGAAGCCGACCATCTGCCAGAGCGCGTCGAGACCGAGACAACCCGGCATCACCGGATCGCCCTTGAAGTGGCAGCCGAAGAACCAGAGGTCGGACTTCACATCGAGCTCGGCGCGAACGAGGCCCTTGCCGTATTCACCGCCATCCGCCGAGATCTCGCTGATGCGGTCGAACATCAGCATCGGCGGCAACGGCAGCTGGGCGTTGCCCGGGCCGAACATCTCGCCGCGGCCAGCCGCCAGCACGTCCTCATATTCGTAACTGCCCTGCCGAATGTGCATCCTGCTGGCCTCGCCTGATCCGTCGCTGTATTCGCGCGCAATGGAGCGTTTCTGTGAAACAACGCGCCAAAGTGCTGGTTGAGGGCTGACACCGCGAAGCAGCCATGGGCCGCGGCAGACCGCCCGCGCCTGGAGCGCGCGGACGGGTTTGGCGCTCTCTATCATAAGCCCGTGAACGGGCAAAGCCGTGTCCCGCCGCCCGGGAAAAATCCAACGGAATCCCTAAATGTTCTCTCTGGAGCGGGATATCGAGCCGAGTTCCATCGAGTGGGTCTGGAAACGTTCTAGTTGCGAAAAACTTGCATCTAACCGTTTTAGCTCTATAATCGACCTGATATCTCGAGGTAAGCACAGTGGATGTAAGTGAAAACACTGCGATTTCGGTCGATGGCGTGGACGGCGCTGCGCTAGCTGCGGGTCGCCAGCCGGCCCTTACCGGATGTCCGTGGCATGACGTCAATGAAATGCTGCAGGCGGCGGGCCTTCGCCCGACCCGGCAGCGTATGGCGCTGGGCTGGCTGCTGTTCGGGAAGGGCGCGCGTCATCTGACTGCTGAAATGCTGTATGAGGAAGCCACCCACGCCAAGGTTCCGGTTTCGCTTGCCACCGTCTACAACACCCTCAACCAGTTGACCGATGCGGGCCTGTTGCGCCAAGTCAGCGTCGACGGCACCAAGACCTATTTCGACACCAATGTGTCGGCGCACCATCATTTCTATCTCGAAGGCAACCACGAACTGGTCGACATTCCCGATCCGCACCTCGTGTTGCAGAAGATGCCCGAAGTCCCCGAGGGTTTCGAGATCAGCCGTATCGACATGGTCGTGCGCCTGCGCAAGCGCCGCTAGCTGTCGTCAAGACAAACGGCGTCATACGCGGGCGCGGGCTTGACCCGCCAGCGGGACCGAAGCCCCTGCGGCAAGGCGAAGGCCCGCGTATCCATCGATCTTCATCAAACGCTTTTTTCAAAGTGGATGGGTTGCCGGGTCAAGCCCGGCAATGACCGGTGGATGCTGGCACTACGTATAATTCGTCATTGCGAGCGCAGCGAAGCAATCCAAGAGCCGCGCACACTGAGCGACTGGATTGCTTCGCTGCGCTCGCAATGACGGCTGAAGCTACTCCACCTTCTCGTCGGCATAAACACCCCACAGACGTTGCTGCTCGATCCAGCCGTCGAACCCGTTGCCGGTGACACGGCACCAGCCGGCTGCGCACTTCTTGACCTGGGCAACGACGCCGGCCTGCAAGCGGGCCGAGACCGTACCCGCTGAATCAGGGCGATCATAGAGCGAAGCCAGTTCGTCCTTGGACTTCATGGTGATGACCGCGGTGCGGCGCCCGGACAGCAGCGAGTGATAGACCCAGCCCTCGGCGCCTTCAGAATCGCGGACCCGGCGCCAGTTCTCGAACTCGGCGGTGATTTCAACCGGCAGGCCGGAGCGGGTATAGACCCACGCCACGTCGTTGTCCTTGGTCGGACCGGCGCGGACATTCACGTGATCGGATTTCAGGCTGACATAGCGCGGCACCGGCAGGCCGCTGGTGGAGATCGCGGCGTCCTTTGCCGAATGACCCATGCTCACCGAGGCGCCGAGAAACGCTACCGCGAGTGCCGCACCTGAAAAGATTTGCCTGAACGCCATTCACCCGTCTCCTGCCGAGAACGCAACTCGAATGTCCTGAAGGGAAGCCCCGACTGCCGTACCGCGTCACCCGCGGTTGCTGCCGGGAGTTCTTGTCTTGGCCCGGCCTTCTGCTAGAGAGAACTGAACGCCGGAACCTTGGAAAGAACCCGGTGGAACTTGAGGAAACATCGGGGCGCGCCGCAACGGCAGTTTCGAACACCTAGGTTAATGAGGACTGAACGGCCGAGCCAAAGCCCGACGGTTAAGTTAAAACCTCATGAGAGCAGGACATGTCGGTCAAGAAAAAGCCTCTGGTGGTCGTCACGCGCAAGCTGCCGGACTCCATCGAGACCCGGATGCGCGAATTGTTCGATGCCCGGCTCAATCTCGACGACACGCCGATGACGGCGGAGCAGCTCGCGGAGGCGGTGCGCAGCGCCGACATCCTGGTGCCGACCGTCACCGACGAGATCACCGAAGAGATTCTCAAGCAGCCTGACGTGAAGCTGAGGCTGATCGCCAATTTCGGCAATGGTGTCGACAATATCGACGTGACGGCGGCGCATGCGCGGCACATCACCGTGACCAACACGCCGAAGGTGCTCACCGAAGACACCGCCGACATGACGATGGCGCTGATTCTGGCGGTGCCGCGCCGGCTGATCGAAGGTGCATCGATCCTGACCGACGGCAAGGACTGGCCGGGCTGGTCGCCGACCTGGATGCTCGGCCACCGCATCGGCGGCAAACGGCTCGGCATCATCGGCATGGGCCGCATCGGACAGGCGGTGGCACGCCGCGCCCATGCGTTCGGCCTGCAGATCCACTATCACAACCGCCGTCCGGTCGCCCCGCGCATCGCCGACGAACTGGGCGCCACCTACTGGGAAAGCCTCGACCAGATGCTGGCGCGGATGGACATCATCTCGGTGAATTGTCCGCACACGCCGGCCACGTTCCATCTGCTGTCGGCGCGGCGCCTGAAACTGGTGCGCAAGGACGCCTATATCGTCAACACCGCGCGCGGCGAGGTGATCGACGAGGATACGTTGATCAAGCTGATCGAGCAGGGCGAGATCGGCGGCGCCGGCCTCGACGTATTCGAGAACGAGCCCGCGGTCTCGCCGAAACTGGTGCGGCTCGCGAAAGCCGGCAAGGTCACGCTGCTGCCGCATATGGGTTCGGCGACCATCGAAGGCCGCGTCGAGATGGGCGAGAAGGTGATCATCAACATCCGCACCTTCCTCGACAACCACAAGCCGCCCGACCGCGTGCTGCCGAGCATGTTGTGAGGCGCCGGCAGTCCCCCGTATTGCAAGAAGCGATGCGCCAACCCCGTCATTGCGAGGAGCGCTTGCGACGAAGCAATCCAGTCCTTCCGCGTCTGTTGCTCTGGATTGCTTCGCTGCGCTCGCAATGACGGGAGGGCGCGGAGCTTCACAGAAGCGATTCGTACAGGTCTTTCCAGTCGGGATTGAAACTCTCGATCAGCGCCAGCTTTTTTGCGCGACTTCCAGCTTTGATCTGCTTCTCGCGAGAAATTGCTTCGTACATGCTTTCGTGCAGCTCATACCAGACCAACATTATGCACTGATATTTCTTAGAAAACCCCTTCACCAAGCCTTCACGATGCTCGAAGATTCGCTTGAGCGGATTGGACGTCACGCTGGTGTAAAGAGTTCCATTGCGGCCGCTTGCCATGATGTAAATGCACGGTTGCTTCACGAAATCCCCACCGCTCCCCTGTCATTGCGAGGAGCGCTTGCGACGAAGCAATCCAGTCCTTCCGCGTGCGCAACTCTGGATTGCTTCGCTGCGCTCGCAATGACGGTTGAACCGTACGCGCTTTCTCACCGATGCCCGCTCAAATCCGTGATCGTCGGCCTGTCCCCGTTGAGCGTATTGGCCGGATCGCGCGCGTAGCGTAGCGTTTCGAACCGCATCGCGCGGGCATCGACCATCAGCAGCCGCCCCACCAGTCCCTCGCCGAAGCCGACGATCTCGCGGATCGCCTCCAGCGCCATCATCGAGCCGAGCACGCCGGCCAGCGCGCCCATCACGCCGGCTTCGGCGCAGGCCGGCACCGTGCCCGGCGGCGGGGGCTCGGGAAACAGGCAGCGGTAGGTCGGGTTGAACTCGCCGGCCGGGTTTTTTTCATGGGCACGGATCGTGGTCAGCGATCCGTCGAATACGCCGAGCGCCGCGGTTATCAGCGGCTTGCCCGCAAGAAAGCAGGCGTCGGACACCAGATACCGCGTTTCGAAATTATCCGAGCCGTCGAGCACGAGGTCGTAGCCGCCGATCAGCGCCATCGCGTCGGACGCGTCAAGCCGTATCCTGTGCGCGACAAATTTCACATGCGGATTGAGCGCATGAATTTTCATCGCCGCGCTGTCGACCTTGGGCCGGCCGATATCCGGCGTAAAGTGGATGATCTGGCGCTGCAGGTTGGACAGCGACACGATGTCGTCATCGACGACACCGAGCGTGCCGACACCGGCCGCGGCAAGATACATCAGCGCCGGCGCGCCAAGCCCGCCGGCGCCGATCGCCAGCACGGAAGCGGCCCGCAGCGCCGCCTGGCCGGGGCCGCCGACCTCGCGCAGCACGATATGGCGCGCATAGCGTTCGAGTTCGTCCGGGGTCAGCATGGGAGAGTCATATCGCCGTCGATCCGCAATAGCCACGCTTGTGTCCCGGACGCGGTGTTCGTTACGGCCCCGGCTCTGCAGCGCACTACGCCGCGTCCGGGGCACAAGGCGCAGCAGATCCCGTGAACCCCCGGCCGTTGTTGCCGACCAAGCAGATGTGCTTAATTGCGCGCCCGTCAATGTGGGAATTGTCATGAGATCGGCGATCGCTGCAAGCTTGATGATCGCGGCCGCGGCGTCGCCGGCCGTGGCGCAGACGTCCGGAACCGCCGCCGTGACCGGCCTTAGGCCCAAGCCGATAGCCACGGTCCCGATCCGGCCCGCATTGCAGACGCCCGCCGATACCGCAGGCGCCATGGCGCAGGCGGAACGCCAGGCGATCCAGTCCGACCTCGCCTGGACCGGCCACTACAACGGCATCGTCAATGGCGACGTCTCGGACCGCATGGTCGCCGCCATCAAGAGCTTCCAGAAAGACCGCGGCGCCAAGCAGACCGGCGTGCTCAATCCGCAGGAGCGCGGCGCGCTCGCCGAGGACGCCAAAAAACGCCAGGACAATGTCGGCTGGAAGATCGTGTCCGATCCCGGCACCGGGGCGCGGTTCGGCGTGCCGACCAAACTGGCGCCGCAGCAATCCAGCGACGCCAACGGCACCAGATGGAGTTCGTCGACCGGCACCATCCAGATCCAAATGGCGCGGCGCAAGGAAAGCGGCCCGACCACGGCGAAACTCGCCGAACAGGAAAAGAAAGAGCCCGGGCGTAAAATCGAGTACAGCGCGGTCAAGCCGGACTTCTTCGTGCTGTCGGGCATGCAGGGCCTGAAGAAATTCTATCTGCGCGGACAGATCAAGGGCGACGAGGTCCGCATCCTCACCGTCCTCTACGACCAGGCGACCGAAGGCACCATGGAGCCGGTGGTGGTGGCGATGTCGAGCGCGTTCAATCCGTTTCCCGGCGCCGCGCGGGCCGGCGGGCCGCCGCCGCGCAAGGCCGTCGAATATGGCACCGGAATCGTGGTCAGCGACAACGGCGCGATCCTCACCGACCGCCGGGTGGTCGATGGCTGCTTGTCGATCGTGGTCGCGGGTGATGGCAACGCCGATCGCACCGCGGAAGACAAGGAGCACGACCTCGCACTGCTGCGCATCTACGGCGCGCGCGGATGGAAGCCGCTGCCGTTGACCGCGGGCGCCGCGAAACCCAATGTCGAACTCACCGGCATCGCCGATCCGCAAAGTCAGGACGGCGGCGCGGCGGTGAGCAGCGTCAGGTCACAGATCGGCAGCGGCGGCGATGCCTCGCTGACGCCGGCGCCGGGACCTGGATTTTCCGGCGCCGCGGCGCTTGATGCCGATGGCGCCTTCGCAGGGATGGCATTGCTGAAACCGGTGATGGTTGCAGGGCCGGCAATCACCGCGGCGGCGCCGCAGGCCACGCTGGTGGGCGCGGACATCGTGCGCGAGTTTTTGAAGGCCAACGGCATAAGTGCGGGGCGCGGCACGCCGGATGCGAAGGCCTCCGTGGTGCGGATTATCTGCGTGCGGAAGTAATTGCGCGGTGTCCGACGCTACGGCTGACCGCCTGCCTCGACGCGCCGCAGGCACCAGTAATACGAATTGGGTCCATCGAACAACGCGGAAAACTTCGATTCCTTCTCGGCGCATGCCTTGGTCGCCCGGGCTGAGGCGTGCTTCATGAAATACAGGTTCTCGGCCGCCCACAGGATGGTGGAGAGCGCGATAAAGGCCGGCACGCCGTGCTTGACGAAGCGGGTCATCCGGCGATGCTAGCGGGGCATCGTTTCCGGAGCGTGAATCGACCGTACCCGGCTGGACTCATTTCTGACATTTCGGACACCAGAACGTCGAGCGGCCGTTCTGCGTAAAACGCCGCACGATGCCGCTGCAGCCGGGGCTCTGGCACGCCTTGCCTTCGCGGTCATAGACCTGGAACGAGTGCTGGAAATAGCCGAGTTCGCCGGAGGTCTGGCGATGATCGCGCAGCGACGAGCCGCCGGCCTTGATCGCCTGGTTGAGCACCGCGTGGATCGCGTGCACCAGGTGCCTCGCATGATCGGTCGGCTCCCCTTTCCTCGTCGTCAGCGTCGCCGCCAGTCGCCGCGGCGACAGATGCGCGCGGAACAGCGCTTCGCAGACGTAGATATTGCCGAGCCCCGCGACCACGCGCTGGTCGAGCAGCGCCGCCTTCAGACTGGTCTTCTTGTTGGCGCAGGCACGCGCCAGCAGCGCCGCATCGAATTCGTTGCCCAATGGTTCGGGGCCGAGGCCCTGCAACAGCGGCTCGTCCTCGATTGCACCGCGCGCAAAGATCTTCATGTAGCCGAACCGGCGCGGATCGTTGAAGACCACCATCGCACCGGACGACATGTGGAATACCACATGATCGTGGATGCGGTCCTCGTTGCGCGGATGATGGAATTTGCCCGGCGTGCGCTTGCCCTCGCCGGCAACGACGCGAAACGATCCGGACATGCCGAGATGCATCAGCAGCACGTCGCCGGATGCAAGGTCGGCCATCAGGTATTTTGCCCGGCGGCCGAGTCCGGTAACGGTCTGACCCCCCAGCCGCGCCACAAAATCCTTCTGGAACGGAAACCTCAAATCCTTGCGCCGAACCTCGGCGCGGACAATCCGCGCGCCCTCCATTACCGGCTGCAGGCCGCGGCGGACGGTTTCGACTTCGGGCAATTCGGGCATGGAACGGCGTTCACCTTGCGACCACGAGGTGATAGCGCCATTGCGGCCGGCGCGCCATGGTCTCCGGCCCGTCTCCATTGCGGCGAGCAAAGCGACGAAGCTGTCCGGTCTTCGTCCGCCTGCGGAACGGCAGGACATCATCCAAACGCCGGCAGGCCGTGGTAATCAATTGCACCGGCCTGGCAACGCAACCTGACCCGAAAAAGCAGGAATAGCGGTGGCTTGAATCCGCGGGCTTCTGGTATCCAGCCAAGGCAACAAGGAAAGCGGACCGAATTGGAATATTTTCTCTGGTCGCTGCCGTTCCTCGCGGTGGCAGTGCTGATCGCGTCGGGGCGCGCCTCTTCCACGACGGCCGGCTGCGTTGGCTTCGCCGCGTCGGTTGCGGTCTCGCTGGTCGCGGCCCCGCACCGCTTTGAAGCGCCGGAGGCGATTGACGCGGTCGCGCGGGGCGGGTGGCTCGCATTACTCGTGGGGGCGGTTATTCTCGCAGGTCTGTTTTTCCACGAAGTGGTCTCCGGTGATGCGCCCGAAGGAAAGCCGACGCAGGTTCCTGCGGCGCAGCGACGAAAACAACTGTACACGACCTGTTTTCTCATGGGCCCCTTTGCCGAGTCGGCGACCGGGTTCGGGGTCGGTCAGGTCACGATCGCGCCGATCCTGAAGGGGATCGGGCTCGCTCCGATTCATGCCGTGCTGCTCGGCTTTTTCAGTCAAATCATGGTGCCCTGGGGTGCAATGGCGAACGGCACCATCGTCGGCGCGCAACTCTCCGGGATCAGCTCGACCGATCTGGGCGTATATAGCGCGCTGCTCACCGTGCCCCTTCTGCTTGCCTGGCTCGGCCTGTTCTGGCGCATCGCTGCGAGTGCGGGAGTACCAGGCACCCCGCTCGACTTCGCCGGCGAGACCGCATGCACCATGACGGCGGCTGCATTACTGGTTGCATGCAATGCGACGTTCGGTCCGGAAGTGGCCGCCCTGGCGGCGCTTGGACCGCTCATCCTCGCGAGATTCCTGATCGCCGGGAAGCCTGACGGCGAGCGATGGCGACCCGCACTTCGCATCGGACTACCCTACGCTGCGCTCATAGCAAGCCTCGTTGCAACGCGCGCGATAACCCCGCTCAACGAGTTTTTGGGGCATGCTCTGGCCGTACGCCCGTTTGCAGGCGGTCCGACATGGTTTCCGCTACTGCACCCGAGCTCCTGGCTTTCGGTCGTCGGCTTGGCCACAGCGCTCTTGACGGGGGGCCCGGCGGTGGCCGCGGCTTCCCTGCGACGCGCGTGGATAAGGGGCCGTAAGCCTATCCTTACCATCGCATTTTTCCTTGCCATGGCGCAGGTGATGGCAATGTCCGGCATCGCGGATGGCCTTGCCAAAGGCCTGAGATCGGCTTTTGGCCCTCTCGCGGTCCTGGTCACACCCTTGTTTGCGGGATTGTTCGGGCTCCTGACCGGGAGCAGCGCCGCTGCCAACGGGCTGCTGATGCCCGCCCAGATTGCTCTCGCCAAGGAAGCCGTCGTGAGTTTGCCATGGTTGGGAGCAATTCAAAACACGACGTCTTCGGCTTTAACCATGCTCTCTCCGATGCGGGTAGCGATAGGTTGCGCCCTTGTCGGAGAATCCAAGCTCGAGCGAGCCGTTTATTTGCGGGCATGGCTTCTTGGCATCGTGCCGCTGGTGATCCTCACCGCCGCGACTGCGCTTCTGCTTGTTCGACATTGACGGTCCTGCGGCCGGCACGTTGCCGAAAGCGCTTTGCTGTTTGGGTGATCTGCGCAACGACGCAGGCGGTCGTCTCACATTGCGTGTCCCGGCGTTCGCCGGAGATTACGCAGCGACATTCACCCTGAGACCGCGAGGTGATGGCGTCTTTGACGCCGGCGCGCTATGGTCTCGCGTCATCGCGAGAAGCAAAGTGACAAGGCAATCCAGCCTTGCCTTGCGATTTTGGATTGCTTCGTGGAGCCTGTCATCGGGCGCGCATTTGCGCTACCCGTTGGCTCGCAATGACGAAGACCGCGCCTCAGGATCGATCGATGGACCACCCCGACCAAACCACGCATTTCGGTTTCAGGGACGTGCCCCTGGAGGACAAGCAGACCTTGGTGAACGACGTGTTCCACAGCGTGGCGCGACGTTACGACCTGATGAACGACCTGATGTCGGCGGGGCTGCATCGGACCTGGAAAGACGTGATGATCAACGCGCTCGATCCGCCACGTAATGCGCGGCCGTTCGCGCTGCTCGACGTCGCCGGCGGCACCGGCGACATTGCCTTCCGCGCCGCCAGGGCTGCCGGCACCGGATTCCATGCCACCGTGTGCGACATCAATTCCGACATGCTCGGCGTCGGCCGCGAACGCGCCGCCGCGGCCGGTCTCGAGCATCAGGTCTCGTTCGTCGAGGGCAATGCCGAGGCGCTGGCGTTTCCCGATCGCAATTTTGACGCCTATACCATCGCCTTCGGGATCCGCAACGTGCCGCGGATCGATCTCGCCTTGAGCGAAGCCTTTCGCGTGCTGAAACCTGGCAGCCGTTTTCTCTGCCTGGAGTTTTCCACCGTCGACGTCCCCGGCCTCGACCGGCTTTATGACATGTTTTCTTTCAAGGTGATTCCGCAGCTTGGCAAGGCGGTGACCGGCGACGCCGACTCCTATCGGTACCTTGTCGAATCGATCCGGAAATTTCCAAAGCCGGGCGTGTTCACCGAGATGATCCGCGCCGCCGGTTTTTCCCGCGCGAGCTGCCAGATCCTGTCCGGCGGCATTGTGGCGTTGCATTCGGGCTGGCGTTTGTGATCTCTGCCCTGACCCATATCGCGCGCCTCGCACGCGCCGGGTTCGTGTTCGCGCGCGAGGGCGTGTTCGGCGTCGTCGATCCGTCATTGGTGCCGCCGCCGGGACAACTTGCGCTAAGGCTTGCGCGCGTAATCGAACGCCCCGGCGCAAGGTCCGGTCCGCGGCTGTCGCGGGCGTTGACCCGCCTTGGGCCGGCCTACCTGAAACTCGGGCAGTTTCTTGCGACGCGGCCGGACGTGGTCGGCGTCACGATGGCGCGCGATCTGGAAAGCCTGCAGGACCGGCTGCCGCCGTTTTCGCAAAGCGAGGCCGAGGCCGTGATCGCGACGTCGATGGAACGCCCGGTGGCGCAGGTATTTGCCAGTTTCGGGCCGTCGGTTGCGGCGGCCTCGATCGCGCAGGTGCATCGCGGCGAGACCGAACGCGAGGGCGTTCGCCGGGCGGTCGCGGTGAAGGTGCTGCGGCCTAACGTCGCCGCGCAATTCCGGCGCGACCTCGCCGATTTCTTCTTTGTCGCGCATAACGCCGAGCAATATTCGTCGGAAGCGCGCCGTCTGAGGCTGGTCGAAATCATCAATACCATGTCGCGCTCGGTGTCGATGGAAATGGATCTGCGGCTGGAAGCGGCCGCGTTGTCCGAGATGGCGGAGAACACCCGCGACGACCCCGATTTTCGCGTGCCTGCCGTCGATTGGGACCGCACCACCCACAATGTGCTGACGATGGAATGGATCGACGGCATCGCCCTGAACGATCATGCTCGGCTTGCCGAGGCGCAGGTCGATCTCGCCGACCTCGGCCGCAAGGTGATCCAGAGCTTTTTGCGCCACGCGCTGCGCGACGGCTTCTTCCACGCCGACATGCATCCCGGCAATCTGTTCCTCGACGATGCCGGACGCCTGGTCGCGGTCGACTTCGGCATCATGGGCCGGCTCGGCATGAAGGAGCGGCGGTTCCTCGCCGAGATTCTGCTGGGCTTTATCACCCGCGATTACCGCCGCGTCGCGGAGGTGCATTTCGAGGCTGGCTACGTGCCCTCGCATCATTCGGTGGAGAATTTCGCGCAAGCCATACGCGCCATCGGCGAGCCGATCCACAACCGTACCGCCGAAGAAATCTCGATGGCGAAATTGCTGACGCTGCTGCTCGAGGTGACCGGCCTGTTCGACATGCAGACCCGGCCTGAGCTGATCCTGCTGCAGAAGACCATGGTGGTGGTCGAAGGCGTGGCGCGCTCGTTCGATCCCAGGCTCGATATCTGGAAGGTCGCCGATCCCGTGGTACGCGAATGGATCGAGCGCAACCTCGGACCTGTGGGACGTATCGAGGGCGCGATGTCAGGCGCAGGCGAATTGGGCCGCGTGCTGTCCGGACTGCCGTCGATCGTGTCCCGCGCGGTAGTGGTGCTGGAGCAACTGGAAACGATGTCGCGCGACGGCCTGACGCTGTCGCCGGAGACGCTCGCCGCGATGAGCCGCGCCGAAAGCCGCAAGAGCCGCTGGCGGACTGTGGCGCTGTGGATTATTGCAATCACCTTCATCGGCATTCTGGTCGCAGTTCGACAGCTCTGAATGATTGCAATGCAATCAATTCATGCTATCATTGCTGGCAAATGAGCCCGAGCCGACCATGGCCAGCCTGACCATTCGTAGACTGGACGAAGCCATCAAGGCCGAGCTGCGACTGCGCGCGGCCCGTAACGGCCGCTCGGTCGAGGACGAAGTACGCGTGATCCTGCGCGAGGCGTCGCAGGCCCGCCCCCGGTTTGCCGCACCGCTGCCGCAAGCCGCCGGGTCCTCACCGAAAAGCACCCATCGCTCTGTTTCTGCTGGACAATTCCGTATTACGCTGATCATCGGCGGCGGCATCGCGGCCTACAAGGCGCTGGACCTCATTAGGCGTTTGAAAGATCGGCGCTTTTCGGTCCGCTGCGTTCTTACTCATGCCGCGCAAAAATTCGTGACGCCACTTGCCGTCAGCGCGCTGTCGCATGAGCGCTGTTACACCGATCTGTTCGACGCCGAGAGCGAATTCGACGCCGGCCACATCCGCCTTGCGCGCGATTGCGACCTTATCGTCGTCGCACCTGCCACCGCGGACCTGATGGCGAAGATGGCGCAGGGCCATGCCAACGATCTCGCATCGGCGATTTTGCTGGCTGCCGATCGACCGATCCTGCTGGCGCCGGCGATGAATCCCCTGATGTGGAACAACGCTGCCACCCGCCGCAACGTCGCCCAACTCGAACGCGACGGCGTCGTCATGGTCGGCCCCAACGCCGGCGAGATGGCGGAAGCCGGCGAGGCCGGCGTCGGCCGCATGGCGGAGCCACTGGAAATCGCCGCCGCCGCCGAGGCATTTCTGCGCCCGCCACAGTTGCAAGCGCTCGCGGGCAAGCGCGTGCTGATCACCGCCGGGCCTACCCATGAACCGATCGACCCGGTGCGCTATATCGCCAACCGCTCCTCCGGCAAGCAAGGCTTTGCCATCGCAGCCGCCGCGCAGGCCGCGGGCGCCGACGTCATCCTGATCTCCGGCCCGGTTGCGTTGAATGGCCCCGCGGGTGTGACCATGGTGCAGGTAGAATCAGCGCGGGAAATGCTGGATCGGGTCAAAACCGCACTGCCGGTCGACATCGCGATCTTCGCAGCCGCGGTCGCGGACTGGCGCGTCGCCAGCGAAGGCGCGCAGAAGCTGAAAAAAACCGCGGCGGGCATGCCGCCGCTGCAACTGGTTGAAAATCCCGACATCCTCGCGACCATCGCGATACGATCCGGCCGGCGACCGCCGCTGGTGATCGGCTTTGCCGCCGAAACCGAGCACCTGATCGACAATGCCAAGGCCAAGCTTGCGCGCAAGGGCTGCGACTGGATCGTCGCCAACGACGTGTCGCCGGCTACCGGCGTGATGGGCGGGGACCGCAACACGGTGCATCTGCTGATGCGGGATGGCGCCGATATCAGCGTCGACTCCTGGCCGGCGATGACCAAGGACGAGGTCGCCGCCGCGCTCGTGGCGCGGATTGCCAAGGCCGTGGAGAAACCCTCATGAACACTTCAATCAAGGTCGACGTCCGGCAACTTCCACACGGCGAGGGATTGCCGCTGCCGGCCTATCAGAGCGTTCATGCCGCGGGACTGGATCTCGTGGCCGCCGTACCTGACGACACGCCGATGATTCTCGCCCCCGGCAAATACGCGCTGATTCCGACCGGGCTCGCTGTTGCGCTGCCACCGGGGTTCGAGGCGCAAGTGCGCCCGCGATCGGGACTCGCCGCCAAACACGGCGTCACCGTGCTGAACGCACCGGGCACGATCGACGCCGATTACCGCGGCGAAATCGGCGTGCTCCTGATCAACCACGGCGACGCGCCGTTCACGATCCAGCGCGGCGAGCGTGTCGCGCAGATGGTGATCGCACCGGTCGTTCGCGTGGAACTCGCCGCCGCCGCGTCGCTGCCGGCGAGCGCTCGCGGCAGCGACGGTTTCGGTTCGACCGGGCGCTAAGGCGCATCGATTTTTTGCAACATCGCGCGGCAAACTTTAATCCCGCGCATTTTTTCGCAATGCAGTTTGCGTTCACGGTTCGGACTCTTACCCGCAGAGTCCCGAAGGGGATATTGTGATTCGATTCGCGAACGGCGAGCTGAAACGCCGGGCGCGGAGTCGTGCGGTTTGGGGCGGACCATGTCGGACGTGATCGCGGCGATGCGTCGGACCTTGCTATCGTGCACATCGCTGGTGCGTGACGGCATCGTCGGTCTTGCCGTGGGCGCGCTGGCGAGCATGCCGGCGCAAGCCGGCGACTTGCAATTCGAGCACGCGCTCGAAACCTTTTTCGATCTCAACCGCCAAGAAATCGCCGTGCTGGCCACGGCGTTGGCGGTGCTCGGCTTTTCCGTGGTCGCCGCGATCCTGTTGATGCGCACGCGCGTCCGCGCGGCGAACAACGAGGCGAGGCTGCGAACCGACATCAGAAGCCTGCAAGTCGAGGCCGATCGCTTCCGCGCGCTGCTGTTCGCGGAACCGCAGGTGCTGATCTCGTGGGCGGCAGGGGACCATCGTCCGCAAATCAGCGGCGATATCTCGTTGCTGGTGCCGCCGGACGCCCGCGAGCAGTTGCCGCAGCGCATCCTCGCATTCGGGACCTGGCTGCCGCCGGAACCGGCATTGCAAATGGATCATGCCGTCAACGCATTGCGCGAGGCCGGCGAGGGCTTCCTGCTCAATCTCACCACCTCCATCGGCCGTTCCATCGAAGCCATGGGCCGCGCCATCGGCGGCCAGGCCATCGTGCGCATCCGCGAACTCAGCGGCCTGCGCCGCGAACTCGCTGAAATGACGCTGCGGCACAAGGGCTTGCTGGAGGAGACCGAAATGCTGCGCGGTTTCGCCGCCGCCGCGCCATGGCCGATCTGGGCCAAACGCCCCGCAGGCGGCCTGGTCTTTGCCAATCCTGCCTATGCGCGGGCGACGGAAGCCGCCAACGTCACCGACGCTATCCAGCGTGACCTCGAACTGCTCGACAGCGGCGACCGCAACGACATGGCACGCGCGCTCAACGACAACTCGGCTTTCACCGCGCGGCTGCCGATCGTGGTCGGCGGCGAGCGGCGCTTCTACGATGTGCATGCGCTCAAGGTCGTCGGCGGCAGCGCCGGCATCGCCATCGACGCCAGCGAAGCAACCGCGCTTCGCGATGCGCTGGTGCGGATGGCCGAAGCGCACCGCCGCACCCTCAATCAGTTGTCGTCCGGCGTCGCCGTGTTCGACGGCCGCCGGCGGCTGGCTTTCTATAACGACTCCTACCGCCGGCTGTGGGATCTGGACCGCGCGTTTCTCGACGGCAATCCGGACGATTCCAGCGTGCTCGACCGCCTCCGCGCCGCGCGAAAACTTCAGGAGCAGCCGGATTTCCGCGCCTGGAAAGCCAAGCTGCACGAAGCCTACCGCGCAGTCGAGCCGGAAAAAGACCGCTGGTACCTGCCCGACGGCCGCGCTGTCAGCGTCGTCACCACGCCAAACCCGGAAGGCGGCGTCACCTATCTGTTCGACGACGTCACCGAGAGCCTCGATCTGGAGCGCCGGTTCGACCGAGCGAACCGGATGCAGCGCGAAACCCTGGACAGTCTTGCGGAAGCCGTTGCGGTGTTCGGCTCGAACGGTCGCGCGCAATTGTTCAATCCGGCGTTTGCGAAGATGTGGGGGCTGTCGGCCGAAGCGCTGCAGGAGCGTCCGCACATCAACACCGTCGAAGGCTGGTGCAAGCCGCTGTTCGACGACGCCACGACTTGGCAGACCCTGCGCGAAGCAATCACGTCCATCGACAATCGCATTGCCGTGCGGGTAAAGTTGGAGCGCAAGGACGGCAGCGTGCTCGACTGCAGGACCATGCCGCTGCCTGACGGCGCCACCATGCTGACGTTCCAGGACATTACCGACACCGAAAATGTCGAGCGTGCGTTGCGTGAACGCAACGAGGCGCTGGAGACCGCCGACCAGATGAAGGTCGATTTCGTCCACCACGTCTCCTACGAATTGCGTTCCCCGCTTACCACACTGATCGGCTTCGCATATTTCCTGAACGACCCGGCCACCGGTCCGTTGACGGAAAAACAGGCCGAATACCTCAGCTACATCACCACCTCGACCAACGCCTTGCTCGCGCTGATCGACAACATCCTCGATCTCGCCACCATCGACGCCGGCGCGATGACGCTCGAACTCGGCCCGGTCGACATCCGAAAGACCATCGAGGCGGCGGCGGAAGGCATCCAGGATCGGCTGGCCCGCGACCACATCGAGCTCAAGGTCGACGCCGACCCCGGCATCGGCACGTTCGTCGGCGATGAACGCCGCGTGGTGCAGGTGCTTTACAATCTGCTCGCCAACGCCATCGGTTTCTCGCCGCAGCACGCCGCGATCACCGTGAGCGCCAGGCGCACCGAACACAGCGTGGTGTTTGCCGTGACCGATTCCGGACCCGGCATTCCGCCCGACGTCAAGGACAAGGTGTTCGACTGGTTCGAGAGTCACTCCAACGGCTCGCGGCACCGCGGCGCGGGGCTCGGCCTGTCGCTGGTGCGCTCCTTTGTCGAACTGCATGGAGGCAAGGTGCGCGTCGATTCGATCGTCGGCAAGGGCACGACCGTCACGTGCGACTTTCCGGCCGATCAGGCGCATCGCAACGCCGCGGAATGACCGAGCCCTCGACATTCTCGGCGGCGCTCGCCAACGAGACGGCAACCGCGCACCTGATGGGCGACCTCGCGCTGCTGATCGGGGCCGGGGACGTCGTCACGCTGTCGGGCGATCTCGGCGCCGGCAAAACCGCGGCGGCGCGGGCGTTGATCCGCTATCTCGCCGGCGACGATACGCTGGAAGTCCCAAGCCCGACCTTCACGCTGGTGCAGGGTTATGACCTGCCACCCTATCCACTGGTGCATGCCGACCTCTACCGCGTCAACGACCCCGGCGAACTCGAGGAGATTGGGCTAGCGCCATTGCCCGAGGGTGCGGTGGCGCTGATCGAGTGGCCGGAGCGCGCGCCAGGTGTGCTCCCTCCCGACAGGATCGACATCGCGCTGAGCCATCGCCCGGCGCTGGGATCGACCGCGCGGGCGGCCGTCATCACCGGATTTGGCAAGGCTGCGGCGCAGGTCGACAGGCTTAAGGCGCTACGGGAATTTCTGGACGGCGTCGGCTACGGCGACACCAGGCGGCAGCGCATGGCCGGCGATGCCTCGACGCGCTCCTACGCGCGGCTGGCGCGCGACGATGGCTTTGTCATCCTGATGAATTCGCCGAAGCGGCCGGACGGCCCGGCGATCTATGACGGTAAGTCCTACAGCGCCGCCGTGCATCTGGCCGAAGACGTTAAACCGTTCGTCGCCATCGCCAACGGGCTGCGCGAGCATGGTTTCTCCGCGCCGGCCATCCATCACGCCGACCTCGACGCGGGATTTCTCATCACCGAGGATTTCGGCAGCACGGGTTTTGTCGAAGGCGATCCCCCGACGCCAATCGCCGAGCGCTACCAGGCCGCGACCGACATGCTGGCGGCGCTGCATCGCCTGCAACTGCCGGAGACGCTGCCGCTGGCGCCCCAGATCACTTACGTCATTCCGCCGTTCGACACCGACGCGTTGCTGGTCGAGGTCGGGTTGATGCCGGAATGGTACATGCCGGATCGCGGTGCGGCCCCCACCGCCGCATTGCGTACGGAGTTTGACGATGTATGGCGCGAGCTGCTGGCCAAACCCGCGGCCGCGCCGAAGACCTGGGTGATGCGGGATTTCCATTCGCCGAACCTGATCTGGCTCGACGCGCGAGCCGATTTCGCCAAGGTTGGCATCATCGACTTTCAGGACGCGGTGCTCGGTCCCGCCGCGTACGATCTGGCGTCGTTGCTGCAGGATGCGCGGATCGACGTGCCCGAAGCGCTCGAACTTGCGATGCTGACGCGCTACATCAAGGCAAGGCGTGCTTCCGACGAGAGCTTCGATCCGGCGGCTTTCGCGGAGCTCTACGCCATCATGTCCGCACAGCGGAACACGCGGCTGCTCGGCACCTTTGCGCGGCTCAACCGGCGCGACGGCAAGCCGCAATATCTGCGGCATCAGCCGCGGATCTGGACCTATCTCAGCCGCTCGCTCGACCACCCCGCGCTGTCCGCCATTCGGGCCTGGTATGCCGCCCATGTGCCGCCTCCGGTTCCGCGATTTACCCCCCGTTAACCAACCTCCCTTTAATGTACCGATAAAATTCTACCTTGGGCTGCGAAAGCGGCTTCACTGTGGGGAATCGAAATCATGGCTACAGAACGCCGCAAGGGCGAGCGCGTCACCTTCGAACGCGGGATAGCCGCGCATATGATGGGTATCGACGGCACCTGGCGCCGCGACTGCACAATGGAAGACATCTCGGAAACCGGCGCCAAGCTCACCGTCGAAGGTTCGGTCGAAGGGTTGCACCTGAAGGAATTTTTCCTGCTGCTGTCGTCCACGGGCCTCGCCTACCGCCGCTGCGAACTGGCATGGGTCAATGGCGACCAGATCGGCGTCAACTTCCTCAAGCCCGCCGACAAGAAGAAAAAACCCGCCCGTCGTCCGAGCGCCGCGGCGGCGGAAGCCTGAGCCTGTCTTACATCCGTCATGCGCCGTACCTATGCGTGAGCGATGCGAAGCCCGAATCACCGTGATAGTATCGGTCACCACACCATGCCCAGCGCAATGTCCGAGCCGTTCCTGAAAATGCCCATCAGACCCGCCAAAGCCATGGTTCTCGCCGCCGGTCTCGGGTTGCGCATGCGGCCGCTGACCGACCGGATGCCGAAACCGCTGGTGCCCGTCGCGGGCCGGGCGCTGCTCGATCACGTGCTCGACAAGCTGGCGGACGCCGGCGTACGCGAGGCCGTCGTCAACGTGCACTATCTGCCCGACCAGATCATCGATCACGTGGCAGCGCGCGCGCATCCGCATGTGATCATTTCCGACGAGCGCGATACCGTGCTGGGGACCGGGGGCGGCGTCGTCAAGGCGCTGCCGCTGCTTGGCAACGCGCCGTTCTTTCACATCAACGCGGACACCATGTGGATCGATGGCGTGCGATCCAATCTGGCGCGGCTGGCGGAGGCTTTCGATCCGGCGCGCATGGACATTCTGTTGCTGATGGCGCCGACTACGAGCAGCATCGGCTATCAAGGCAGCGGCGACTACGCGATGATGGCCGACGGCACCTTGCGCAAGCGCAGCGAATACCAGGTGGTGCCGTTCGTCTATGCCGGCGTGGCGATCATGTCGCCGGCTGTTTTCGAAAATGCACCGGCAGGCGAATTCTCGTTGACAAAAATGTTCGATCGCGCGGGTGAACAGGAGCGGCTGTACGGGCTGCGCATGGATGGCGTCTGGATGCATGTCGGAACTCCCGATGCCATCGCCGCGGCGGAAGACGCCTTCCTCGCCAGCGTCGCCTGACGCCGCGCCGCAAGCGGGCAAAGGCGCATTTGCGCGGCGCCCACCATCTCATATGGAACTGATTTGTTGGTGAGGGTGGGCACGCTGCGCTTCGCCCCACCCTACGGCAGTGGCGGCATGGCGAATTAGAAATCGCCCCCAAAAATTCGCCATGTCATGATGCTATCTGATCGCGAATCAGGACATCCATGCAGGTTTTCAACGTTCCATCCTCGGCGCCATTTCTGCGTACGGTCATCGCCGCGCTGGTCGACGGCCGCCTGGTCGATGGCTTCAACGCGCGAGCAAATCCGGAACGACTGGCGCGGGCGACGCTCTATCTGCCGACCCGGCGCGCCGGACGCATGGCGCGGGAAATCTTCCTCGATGTTCTCGGCATCGACGCCGTGGTGCTGCCGCGCATCGTCGCGCTCGGCGACATCGATGAGGACGAACTCGAATTCGCGCAGGCTGCGTCCGGCTCGGACCTCGCCTCCCTCGACATCGCTCCCGCGCTGGACGGGATTCACCGCCGCCTGCTGCTGGCGCAACTGATCGCCGTCTGGGCAAAGCAATTGAAGCCCGGCGATCCCGCGCAGGCGCCGCTTGTGATCGGCGGGCCGGCCTCGACGCTGGCGCTGTCCGACGATCTGGCGCGGCTGATGGACGACATGGCCACGCGCGGTGTCGACTGGAAAGCGCTGGAGGGGATAGTGCCGGACGCGCTCGACCGGTATTGGCAACTCACGCTGCAATTCCTGAGCATCGCGAGAGACGCCTGGCCCAAACTGCTCGCCGCCCACGGCAGGATCGAGCCGGCGGCGCGGCGGGACCGCCTGATCGAGGCGGAGGCCGCGCGGCTGGCCGGCCATCCCGATGGTCCGGTGATCGCCGCAGGTTCGACCGGCTCGATGCCAGCGACGGCGCGGTTTCTCAAAGTGATCGCCGGGCTGCGGCAGGGCGCTGTGGTGCTGCCGGGGCTCGATACCGATCTCGATGACGCCGCGTGGCGACTGATCGGGGGCGTCGAGGACGCGCGTGGCAGAATTTCCGCGACCGCGTCGAACCATCCGCAATTCGCGATGCATGCCTTGCTGGAAAAATTCGGCCTGCAGCGGAGCGACGTCGTGGCTCTCGGCACGGCAGCGCCGCACGGACGCGAAATGCTCGCGTCCGAAGCGATGCGGCCATCGAACGCGACGGCGCGATGGCATCGGCGACTGGAAGAGCCGGAGGTCGCACGGAAAATCTCCGCCGGCATGACCAACCTCGCGGTGATCGCGGCCGCCAATCCCGAGATGGAAGCGCTGGCGATCGCGGTCGCGATGCGCGAGGCGCGCGAGCTGGACAGGTCGGTCGCACTGGTGACGCCGGACCGTGCGCTGGCGCGACGGGTAATGGCGGCGCTGGCACGGTGGGATCTGGCATTCGACGATTCCGGCGGCGATGCCTTGATGGACACGCCTGCGGGCATCTTTGCGCGGCTGGCGGCGGAAGCCGCCTCAAGACAACTGGAGCCGCCGACGCTGCTGGCGCTGCTGAAGCATCCGCTGCTGCGGCTGGACGGCGCGCAGGGTCAGTTCAGGCGCGCGATCGAGACGCTCGAACTGGCGCTGCTGCGCGGTACCCGTCCGGCCGCGGGAAGCGACGGATTGGCGAAGGATCTTGTCAGCTTCCGGGACGAACTTTCCAGACTCGACCGCGGCGAATTGTCGAGGCTGCACCGCGCCGAACCCCGAACCAGGCTCGCAGCCTCCGACCTCGACCAAGCCGAGGCGCTGATCGCACAGTTGCGTGCGGCGCTGGCGCCGCTCGAAAGCATCGATCCGTCAGGATCCCATGATTTTTCCGAACTCGCAGAACGGCACCGCGAAGTCCTGACGGCACTGTCGCGCGACGACAACGGAATCGCCGTCGCGTTCGAAGGTCACCAGGGATCGGCGCTGGCCGCCGCGTTCGACGATCTGTTTGGCGAACCGGAGCGCAGCGGGCTGGCTGTTCAGCTCGGCGATTATCCCGACGTTTTCCAGACTGCCTTTGCCGACCGCATCGTGCGCCGGCCACAGGTCGCCGATGCGCATTCGAGAATCTATGGCCCGCTGGAAGCGCGGCTGACGCACTGCGACCGGGTCATCCTCGGCGGACTCGTCGAAGGCGTCTGGCCGCCGGCGCCGCGCAACGATCCCTGGCTGAGCCGCCCGATGCGGCATGAACTCGGCCTCGATCTGCCGGAGCGGCGCATCGGTCTGTCCGCGCATGACTTCGCGCAAATGCTGGGGGCCGATGAGGTTATTCTGAGTCATGCAGCGAAGGTCGGAGGCGCTCCGTCAGTGGCGTCGCGTTTTCTGCACCGACTGGAGGCGGTAGCCGGCGAGGCGCGCTGGGACGCCGCGAAAGCGCGCGGCAAGATCTATCTTGATTACGCCGACGAACTGGACCGGCCGGAAAAGGTCGAACCGATTCCGCGACCGATGCCGAAGCCGCCACGCGCTGCGCGGCCACTGAGGCTTTCCGTGACGGCGATCGAAGACTGGCTGCGCGATCCCTATACAATCTATGCAAAACACATTCTGAAACTCGTGCCGCTCGACCCAGTCGATATGCCGCTGTCGGCGGCCGACCGCGGTTCGGCGATCCACGACGCGCTTGGCGATTTCACCCAGGCCCACAGAACAGCGCTGCCCGCCGATGCCGTGCGCGTGCTGCGCCGGATCGGCGAAAAGCATTTCGCGCCGCTGATGGAACGGCCGGAGGCGCGCGCGCTGTGGTGGCCGCGATTCCTGCGCATCGCGTCGTGGTTTGCCGGCTGGGAGAGCGAGCGGCGGCTCAATGTCAGAACGATCGACGCCGAAGTCGACGGCAAAATTTCGATTCCGCTCGGTAACGGCCGTTTTTTCATTCTGTCGGCGCGCGCCGACCGCATCGAGCACCGCACCGACCGCACCTTCGCCATTCTCGACTACAAGACCGGCGCGCCCCCGACCGGCAAGCAGGTCCGCATGGGGCTGTCGCCGCAGCTCACCCTGGAAGCTGCGATTCTGCGCGAGGGCGGTTTTGCGAACATCGACGCGGGCTCGTCGGTCAGCGAGCTGCTGTATGTCCGCCTCAGCGGCAACAATCCGCCGGGTAAATCGATCCTGCTGGAACTGAAGGTCAACAAGGGCGACCCGCCGCAATCTCCCGACGCCGCTGCCGACGAGGCGCGGCGCAAGCTCGAAACCCTGATCCGCGCCTTCGACAATGAGGAGCAGGCCTACACTTCGCTCAATCTGTCGATGTGGACTAACCGCTACGGCCCTTACGACGGTCTGGCGCGGATCAAGGAGTGGTCGGCGGCCGGCGGACCCGGCGAGGAAACTGAATGAGTTCGCCGCGCAATATTCCCGAGGCGGTCCGCGCCACGCAGGCGCGCGCCTTCGATCCCGCTTCGTCGGCGTTCGTCTCGGCCAACGCCGGTTCCGGCAAGACCCATGTGCTGGTGCAGCGCGTGATCCGGCTGCTGCTCAACGAGGTGCCGCCGGAGAAAATTCTCTGCATCACTTTCACCAAGGCGGCCGCGGCCAACATGGCGGAGCGGGTGTTCACCACGCTCGGCCACTGGGTCACGCTCGACGACACAGCGCTCGATGCCGCGATCCGCGATGCCGGAATCGCGCGGCCGGATGCGAAGCTGCGGATGCGGGCGCGCGAGCTGTTCGCCTGCGCGCTGGAAACGCCGGGCGGACTGAAGGTGCAGACCATCCACGCGCTGTGCACGCGGCTGCTGCAGCAGTTTCCATTCGAAGCAAACGTGCCGGCGCGTTTTGCGGTGCTCGATGAGCGCGATCAGGCCGAGATGATGGAGCGCGCCAATCTCGCGGTGCTGCTCGATGCCGCGCGCGATCCGCAAAGCCCCGCCGGCCGCGCGCTCGATATCGCCATGTCCAGCGCCGCCGACGTGACCTTCAAGGACGTGGTACGTGAGGCGTGTCTCAGTCGCGACCACTTCATGGCGTGGACCGACAGCGCCGGCGCCGCCGGCGCCGCAATTGCGCAAATGTCGAACGCACTCGGCGTCGATCCCGACGAACGCCTTGACGAGATCGAGCACCAGATCGTCGAGGGACCGCATCTGCCAAAGGCGCGATGGGAAAATATCGCCCGCCTTCTCGATACCGGCAGCAAATCGGATTCCGACCAAGCGGCCCGGCTGCGCGACGCGCTGGTTTTTTCAGGCGGCGAACAGGTCGACGCCTATCTCGGCCTGTTCCTGACCGAGGCGCTGACGCCGCGTAAATCGGTGGTGACGAAGAAATTCTGCGACAGCCATCCCGCGGCCGCCGCGTTGCTCGACAGAGAAATCGGCCGCATTGGCCCCCTGATCGAACGGCGCCGCGCCCTGACGATCCGCGACCGGACGCAGGCCCTCCTCATTATCGCAACCGCGGTCGCCGCGAATTACCGCCGTGAAAAACAGGAGCGCGGCCTGCTCGATTACGACGACCTGATCGACAAGACGCTGGAGATGCTGGACCGCGTCTCGTCCGGCTGGGTGCATTTCAAGCTCGACCGCGGCGTCGACCACGTACTGATCGACGAGGCGCAGGACACCAGCCCGCGGCAATGGGATATCGTCGCACATCTTATTTCCGAATTCACCACTGGCGAAGGCGCGCGCGATGGCGTCAAACGCACCATTTTCGCGGTCGGCGACGAGAAGCAGTCGATCTTCTCGTTTCAAGGCGCGGCACCGCATGAATTCGACCTGCGGCGCAAATCGCTGCAGAGTAAGTTCGAAGACGCAGGGTTGAAATTCGATCCGATTTCGCTCACCTATTCGTTCCGGTCGGGCTCCGCCATCCTGCAATCCGTCGACCATGTGTTTCGCGAGCAGGCAATCTACAGCAGCATCCATGCCGTCGCGAACGGCTACCCGATTCACGAATCCCTCACCGACGCAGGTCCGAGCCTGATCGATTTGTGGGAGCTGGAGCTGCCCGATCCCCGGCAGGACATCGAAGGCTGGCGCGCGCCGTTCGACGCCGTGTCGGAGACGAGCCCCGAGGTCCGGCTGGCGAAGCGTATCCAGATCGAGATCAAGTCGCTGATCGCGGCGGGAACCTTGACCGGGAGCACCGGCAATCGCCGGCCCCTGCGCTATGGTGACGTGCTGGTCCTGGTGCGGCGGCGCGGCAATGCGTTCGATGCGGTGATCCAGGCTTTGAAGCACGCCAACATTCCCGTTGCCGGCGCCGACCGGTTGAAACTGACCGAACACATCGCCATCATCGACCTGATGAATCTGGCTGACGCGTTGCTGCTGCCGCAGGACGATCTGGCGCTCGCCGTTGCGCTGAAGAGTCCGCTGTTCGGATTCACCGACGAAGATCTGTTCAAGCTCGCTTGGCAGCGCGAGGGATCGTTGCGTGACGCACTGACCGTTCACGCGGCGTCGGAGCAAAAGTTCGAGAACGCGCTTCGCCGCGTGAAGGCCTGTGAAGCCCGCGTCATGCGAGAAACGCCGTTCTCGTTTTACGCATGGCTGCTTGGCGGCCAAGGCGGGGAGAACGGCGGCCGGGCGCGCATCCTGCGGCGGCTTGGGCATGAAGCCAACGACGCGCTCGACGAATTTCTTGAACTGGCGCTGGCTTACGAGCGAAAGGCGCCGGCATCGCTGCAAGGTTTCATGGCATGGCTGCGCGCCGCCGATACCGAGGTCAAGCGCGACATGGAAATCAAGCGCGACGAAGTCCGCGTCATGACGGTGCATGGCGCCAAGGGCCTGGAGGCGCCCGTGGTGTTTCTGGTCGACACGACGACGTCGCCCGCCGACACCACGCGGCTGAAGCTGATCCGGATGCCGCAGGGTAACGCCGCGCCGCACGCGCCGGGCGCGGTGATCTGGGCCGGCAAGAAGGCGGAGGATACGCCCGCGGTCGCGGCGGCCCGCGCGGCCATGCTCGGTGAGACCGAGGACGAATACCGCCGGCTGCTCTATGTGGCGATGACGCGCGCGGCCGATCGGCTGATCGTCGGCGGATGCATGCCCGGCAACATGCGGAAACTGCGCGAGTTGTCGTGGTACGATCTGATCGCCAAGGGTCTCGCGGTTTCCGGATTGCACATGCAGAGCGTGCCACCGCCGGATGGCGTGGTGAAACGTTTTTCGCGGCCTGAGGATGTCGCGCCGGAAATCGCCGCGGCTGTGCCGCCATCCCCCGCTACCCCGATCGCGCTGCCGGCCTGGCTGCGCACGCCCGCGCCGCAGGGGCCCCGCGCCGACAGCTTGCTGCGGCCCTCGGACCCTGAGGACAAGGGCCGCGCGGTCCGCACCGGGGAATCCGCGCAGATGCGAGCGCGGGCCCTGCAGCGCGGCGCGCTGGTGCACCGGCTGCTGCAGTCGCTGCCGGACGTTCCGTTCGAAAGCCGGCACGATACAGCGTTGCGATACCTGGCCCGCAACGCTGATGAATGGACCGAGGACGAGCGCGCGGCACTCGCCACCCAGATTCTTTCGCTGATCAACGAACCTCGTTTTGCAGCGGTGTTCGCACCGGGCAGCCGCGCCGAAGTCTCGATTGTCGGGCGACTGGAGCGGCCGGGGCACCCGCCAGCGCTGGTTTCCGGCCAGATCGACCGGCTGGTGGTGACCGCAAGCGATGTCCTGATCGTCGACTACAAGACCAACCATGCCCCGCCGGCTACCCTGGCCAAAGCGCCGGCGGCCTATGTCCGCCAACTCGCACTGTACCGGGCGATTCTGCGGAAGCTTTATCCCCAGCTCCCGGTGCGGGCGGCGCTGCTATGGACCGAAACGCCTGAATTGATGGAGATTCCGGCCCCTGCGCTGGACGCGCAACTGGCAACCGTTATCCAAAGGGACGACCGCGCTTGACCCGGCACCCCCCCGTTCATAGGTTAATTGCATTATTCAGCGGCGATTCTGCCGCGCTTCGAACGCAGTGAAACGAGGTATCCCATGGCCGTTGGCAAGGTTTCTGACGCCGATTTCGAAGCCGAGGTGCTCAAGGCGACGGGCCCTGTGGTGGTCGACTTCTGGGCCGAGTGGTGCGGTCCGTGCCGCATGATTGCGCCGGCGCTGGATGAGATTTCTGGCGCAATGGGCGACAAGGTCAAGATCGTCAAGCTGAACGTTGACGAAAGCCCGAAGACGGCGTCGAAATACGGCGTGATGTCGATCCCGACCTTGATGATCTTCAAGGGCGGCGAGATGGCCTCGCGCCAGGTCGGCGCCGCGCCGAAGCAGAAGCTGCAGCAGTGGATCACCGCCGCCGTCTGAGCGGGCTTTAAATAATTTATATAGGCGGCCGGCGAATAGCCGGCCGTTTGCGTTGAGAAGAATGCCTCGCATAACCACAGCCTCCTCCCGCAAGGTCGCTATCCCTGCATCATCAGGCCTTGCCGCGATGGAAGCCCGTTCCGTCGAGGCCATCCCGCGCGGCGCGGAATGGCAATACGAGCCGAAATGGGATGGTTTTAGATGCCTGCTGTCACGCAGCGCCGGCGGCGTCGAACTACTGTCGAAGTCAGGCGAGGATCTCACGCGTTATTTCCCCGAACTGGCCGAAGCGGCGCTGCGGCTGAAAGCGGCGCAGTTCACCCTGGACGGCGAAATCGTTGTGCCGCGCGGCAAGACTTTTTCGTTCGACGACCTGCTGCAGCGGATTCATCCGGCGGCGAGCCGCATCAAAAAGCTGTCGCAGGAGACCCCCGCGCTGTTTCTGGCGTTCGATCTTCTGGCGACCGCAAAAGACCGCAGGCTCGCAACCCGACCGCTCAGCAAACGGCGCCCGGCGCTGGAAGCCTTTGCAAAGATTCAATTCAGGTCGCAAGCCATCTTCCGGCTCTCGCCGGTAGCGGCCGGTTATGCCACTGCGAAAAAATGGCTCGCCGAAGCCGGCGGCGGCTTCGACGGCGTGATCGCCAAGCGTCTCGACCTGCCCTATCAATCCGGCAATCGCGACGGCATGCAGAAAATCAAGAACTTTCGCAGCGCCGATTGCGTCATCGGCGGGTTTCGCTACGCGACCAACAGACTGGATGACAGGAAAGTCGTCGGCTCGCTGCTGCTCGGTCTCTATGACGATGCAGGCTTGCTGCATCACGTCGGCTTTACGTCCGCGATCAAGCGCGGGGAAAAGCCGGCGCTGACGGCAAAGCTCGAAGCGCTGATTGCAGAACCGGGATTCACCGGCAATGCGCCGGGAGGCCCGAGCCGCTGGTCCACCGAACGCTCGGCGCAATGGTGTCCGCTAAAACCAAAGCTCGTTGTCGAGGTGTGCTACGACCACTTCAGCGGTGACCAATTCCGCCACGGCACCAGCATTCTGCGCTGGCGCCCGGATAAGGCGCCACGACAATGCACGCTGGATCAATTGAAGCAGAAAGCGGTCAACCCGCTGAAGCTGCTGGAGTAGGCCGCCTCCATCGAAGAGACGCGGCCGTGGCCAAACACTCACCGTCGTCCTCGCGCAAGCGCTAAGGCATGCACACATCTCGTCATGCGCGGGCTTGACCCGCGCATCCATCCATCTTCGAAAGAGTCTTTCGAAGCGTGATGGATTGCCGGGTCAAGCCCGGCAATGACGACAGAGATATGTGCATGCCCTAGCGCGCAAGCGGGGACCATAGCCGCCGATGCTATGGGTCCGCGCTTTGCTTCCGCAAACTGCCGATACCTTCCACGACACTACAAGGGAGGCTATGGGTCCCCGCCTGCGCGAGGACGACATGGGAGTTTCTGCCGGCGTCCTGCGCAACGGCCTACTTCGGCAACGTGCCATTGACAGCCAGCACGTGGCCGGCGAGATACAGCGAACCGGTGATCAGGATGCGCGGCGGTATCTCATAAGCAAGCCGCGCCAGCGAACGCAGCGCCGCTTCCACGCCGGCAGCGGTTTCCACCCGCATGCCGAGATGCCGCGCGGCATCCGCAAGCGTATCCGGCGACATGGCGTTGGCGCGATCGGGTATCTGCACCGCGATGATATGCCGCGTCAGGCCGGCGAAATTGGCGAGGAAGGCGCCGGCATTCTTGTTGCCCATCATGCCGGCAACGACTACCAGCGGTCGCGACACCCGCTCCTCGAGGTCGCCCAGGGCCGCCGCGACCACGCGTCCACCATCGGCATTGTGTCCGCCATCGAGCCATATCTCGCACCCCCGCGGGGCAAGGTCGATCAGCGCTCCGGACGTCAGCCGCTGCATCCGCGCCGGCCACTCCGCGTTGACGATACCGGCCTCGAAGGCCGCTGCATCGATCCGGAAAGCATCCACCGCGCGCAGCGTCGCGATCGCAAGGCCGGCATTGTCGAACTGATGCCGCCCGAACAATTTCGGCGCGGCCAGATCCATCAGCCCGCGCTCGTCCTGATAGACCAGCCGCCCGCGCTCGACATTGACATGCCACCCCTCGCCGGCGGCATGCAGCGGCGCGTGCATGCGTTTTGCCCGTTGCTCGATCACGGCCATGGCCTCCGGCGGCTGCTCCGCTGAAACCACCGGCACGTTGCGCTTGACGATGGCGGCCTTCTCGCCCGCGATCTGGATCAACGTCTCGCCGAGAAACTCGGTGTGATCCATGCCGATCGGCGTGATGACGGTGGCCAGCGGCGCGTCGATCACATTGGTGGCGTCGAGCCGTCCGCCGAGTCCGGTTTCCAGCAGCACGACGTCGGCCGGATGCCGGGAAAACAGAACCATCGCCGCCGCAGTTTCGATTTCGAAGATGGTGATGGGCGCGCCGCCATTGCCGCGCTCGCAATGTTCGAGCGCCGCGCGTAATTCGGCATCGTCGGCGAGAACGCCGCCGCCGGCGCGGCCCAGCCGAAAGCTCTCGTTGATCCGTGCCAGATATGGCGACGTATAGACGTGAACGGCTAAATTGGCAGCCTCGAGAATCGCGCGCAGATAGGCGATGGTCGAACCCTTGCCGTTGGTGCCGGCGACATGGATGACCGGCGGCAGTTCGCGCTCCGGATGTCCGAGCCGTTCCAGCAGCCGATGCATCCGTTCCAGATCGAGATCGATGCGCCGGGGATGCAGCGCCGTCAGCCGCGCGATCAGGGCGCCGAGCGGCGGTGCCGGTCCGGCAGCGGGCGCGTTCACGCTTGCGGTGCAGCCGGCGTCACACCCGCGCCGGGTACCGGGTCTTCCGTCGGCACCGCCGCGGGCTTCGGCGCAGGCTCGATCGCCGGCGATCTGGTGAGCAGGCGGCACAGCCGCGCCAGGGTCGGGCGCAACTCGTGGCGATGTACCACCATGTCGATCATGCCGTGGTCCTTGAGATATTCGGCGCGCTGGAAGCCATCCGGAAGTTTCTCGCGGATGGTCTGCTCGATCACGCGCGCGCCGGCAAAGCCGATCAATGCGCCGGGCTCGGCGATCTGCACGTCGCCGAGCATGGCGTAGGACGCGGTGACGCCGCCGGTGGTCGGATTGGTGAGCACGACGATGTACGGCAGCTTGGCCTCGCGCAGCATCTGCGCGGCGACGGTGGTACGCGGCAACTGCATTAGCGAGAGAATGCCTTCCTGCATCCGCGCGCCGCCGGAGGCTGCGAACACGATGAACGGCGATTTCTTTTCCACCGCGAGTTCAAAGCCGCGCACGATCGCCTCGCCCGCGGCCATACCGAGCGAGCCGCCCATGAAGTCGAAATCCTGCACCGCGATGACGACAGCGGCGCCTTCGAGCTTGCCGTACCCGACCTTGATGGCATCGTTCAGCCCGGTCTTGGCGCGGGCATCCTTGATGCGGTCGGCATATCGGCGCTCGTCGCGGAACTTCAAGGGATCGGCGGTGACCTCGGGCAGCGCGATGTCGTACCAGACCTCGTTGTCGAAGATCGATTTCAACCGCGCCGTAGCGCCCATGCGCATGTGGTAGTTCGAGCCGGGGATGACGAACTGGTTGCTCTCGACGTCCTTGTAGAAAACAAGCTGCCCGGTATCGGGGCACTTGATCCACAGATTCTCCGGCGTTTCGCGGCGCAGGATATTGCGGATTTTCGGCCGGACAACGTTGGTGAGCCAATTCATGCTTTGCTCCGTGCGATCGAGACCGCCTCGAAATATATGGCGACCGAGACCACGCCCGACAAGCCGCTTCGGCCTGTGTCGCCTGCGATTGTGGCTTATTCCGCGGCCTGCTCGGCCCCGCGCACGCCTTGCGCCAGCGCGGCCACCAGATCGGCCACCGCGGCCACGGTATTGCCGGTGGCCAAGCCTTCCGCGTCGAGGCTGCCGCGCAGGGCATCGACCAGCGCCGAACCCACTACCGCACCGTTGGCGTGCTGCACGATGCCGCGTACGGCTTCAGGGGTGCGGATGCCAAAGCCGACGCATACCGGCAAAGCGGTGTGACGCTTGATGCGGGCAACGGCGTCGCCGACGACGGAGGTGTCCGCGCTGGCGCTGCCGGTGATGCCGGTGATCGAAACGTAATAGACGAAGCCCGAGGTGTTCGCGAGCACCGCCGGCAATCGCTTGTCGCCGGTTGTCGGGGTCGCCAAACGGATAAAATTGAGCCCGGCCTTCATGGCCGGAATGCACAGCTCGGCGTCTTGTTCCGGCGGCAGATCGACAATGATCAGCCCATCGACGCCCGCGGATTTCGCATCGGCCAGAAATTTATCGACGCCGTGGATATAGATCGGATTGTAGTAGCCCATCAGCACCAGCGGCGTGGTGCTGTTCTGGCTGCGAAACCCGCGCACCATCTCCAGCGTCTTCTTGAGCGTCATGCCGGCCTTGAGCGCGCGCAGACCCGCGGCCTGGATTGCCGGACCGTCCGCCATCGGGTCGGTGAACGGCATGCCGATTTCGATGATGTCCGCGCCCGCCTTCGGCAGCGCCTTCAGGATGGCGAGCGATGTCGCGGGATCGGGATCGCCGGCCATCAGGAACGTGACGAACGCCGCACGGCCTTCTTTTTTCAGTTCGGCGAAACGGACGTCGATGCGGGTAGTCATGATTTACTCCCCCGCAAAATATCCGCGACCTGCGGGATGTCCTTGTCGCCGCGGCCGGAGAGATTGACCACCATCAGATGATCGCGCGGCCGTTTCGGCGCGAGGTCCATCACCTTGGCGATGGCGTGGGCGGGCTCCAGCGCCGGGATGATGCCTTCCAGCCGCGACAGCAGTTGGAACGCCGCGAGCGCTTCATCGTCGGTCGCGGACAGGTAAGTCACGCGGCCGGTTTCGTGCAGCCAGGAGTGCTCCGGCCCGATGCCGGGATAGTCCAGTCCCGCCGAGATCGAATGCGCGTCCTGGATCTGGCCGTCGTCGTCCATCAACAGATAGGTGCGGTTGCCGTGCAGCACGCCGGGCCGGCCGCCGGCGATCGAGGCCGCGTGCAACTGCGTCAGTCCATGGCCTGCCGCCTCGACGCCGAAAATCTCCACCCCGGGGTCATCGAGAAACGGATGAAACAGTCCCATCGCGTTGGAGCCGCCGCCGATGCAGGCCACAAGCGAATCCGGCAGCCGACCTTCCGTTTCCTGCATCTGCGCGCGCGTCTCGTCGCCGATCACCGACTGGAAGTCGCGCACCATCATCGGATAAGGATGCGGCCCCGCCACGGTGCCGATGCAGTAGAACGTGTTGTGCACGTTCGTGACCCAGTCTCTCAGGGCTTCGTTCATCGCGTCCTTCAGCGTGCGCGAGCCCGACTGCACCGGGATCACCTTGGCGCCCAGCATTTCCATGCGGATGACATTGGGCTGCTGCCGTTCGACGTCGACCGCGCCCATGTAGACGAAACATTCGAGCCCGAAACGCGCGCACAGCGTCGCGGTGGCGACGCCGTGCTGCCCGGCGCCGGTCTCGGCGATGATGCGCTTCTTGCCCATGCGCCGCGCCACCATGATCTGGCCGAGCACGTTGTTGACCTTGTGCGAGCCGGTATGGTTGAGCTCCTCGCGCTTGAAATAGATTTTCGCGCCGCCGAGATGCTCGGTGAGGCGTTCGGCGAAATACAGCGGCGACGGCCGGCCGACATAATTCTTCAGATAGACATTCATCTCCGCCTGAAATGCCGGGTCGGCCTTGGCGTCGGCATAGGCCTTTTCCAGATCGAGGATCAGCGGCATCAGCGTCTCGGCGACGAAGCGGCCGCCGAAAATGCCGAAATGCCCGCGCTCGTCGGGACCGGATCGGAAAGAATTGGGCAGGTTGGGACTCATCGGATCATCGACTCTTCGGTAGCGCGCGCGGCGCGAATGAATGTTCGGATCATGTCGGGGTCCTTGACGCCCACGGCGCTTTCCACGCCGGAGGAAACATCGACGCCGCCGGCACGCGTGACGCGCGCCGCGTCGGCAACGTTTCCGGCATGCAGGCCGCCCGAGACCATGAAGGGAATTCTGAGATCGAGGTTTTTCAGCAGGTGCCAGTCAAAAGGTGTGCCGAGACCGCCTGGACGCGTCGCCTCTCTTGGCGCGCGGGCGTCGAACAGAATGTGGTCGGCGACCGCGGCGTAACCGGGCAGCGACGCGAGATCGGCGGGGGTTTCGACCGCGATCGCCTTCATCACCGGAAGTCCGAATTTCTGCTTGACGTCGCGCACCCGCGCCACGGTCTCCTTGCCGTGCAATTGCAAAATGTCCGGCTGCAGCACGTCGACAATATTGTCGAGCGTAGCGTCATCGGCATCGACCGAGAGCGCTACCTTTAACGCGCGGCCCTTGACCTGCCTGCCGAGGTCGCGGGCCTTTTCCAGGCTGAGATGCCGCGGCGACGGGGAGAAGAAAACCAATCCGACCATGTCCGCGCCAGCCTGAAGCGCCGCGTCGAGTGTATCGCGCGTCGACAGGCCGCAAATTTTGACGGTCAGGGACATGTTCAGGCACGGTCACGATGACAGGGTTGGAAAGCAGGCGATCGGGCGGGTTCTACAACGTCGCGCCGTGCTTGTCTCGTGCGCCGGCACCATATCCTGCGCCCTGCGGGGGCAGCGCCAGAAAGCGCTGCGGATCGCCCCGCGAGGCGGCCGCACGCAAGTCGGCCAGTTGAGCCCGCGCCTGCCGCGCATCGGCCTCGTGCTGGCGCGCCGCGCGCCGCCAATGGCCCTGCCGGAACCAGGTCGCCGTGCCGCCCGCCGCCACGCCGAGGATCGCCACCATGATGATGACGACGAACAGCGGCATCGTGGCGCCAACCGACGGATCGCGGGAATTGAATGGGTCGAACGACACCGTGACCAGGTGCCGATTGGCGACCGCGAAGACGATGAAGAGAAGGCCCAGCGGAATTACGATCAGGGCCGTGAGAAATTTGCGCATCGCCTCTCTCGCATTGGCGACGGGTTACGCGCCGGTGTCGGGAGCCCCGGAATCACGGTTCAGCCGCTCGCGCATTTCCTTGCCCGTCTTGAAAAACGGCACGCTTTTCTGGTCGACCGGCACATGCGCGCCGGTGCGCGGATTACGCCCCGCGCGAGCCGGCCGATGCTTTACCGAGAACGCGCCGAAACCGCGCAACTCGACGCGGTCGCCGCGCGCAAGCGCTGCGACGATTTCATCGAGGATCGCGTTCACAATGTTCTCCACGTCCCGCTGATAAAGGTGCGGGTTGTGCTCGGCGATACGCTGAACCAGTTCGGATTTGATCATCGGAGACAGGACCCGTGGCGTGGGGGCTTCCATTTCCGTGAAAATGCCTTGGACTGTCAAGACGCTAAATGAAATTCCGAGCTTCGGAAAACAGGTGACAAAGGGCCAATTTAGGGATTGAGGCAACGCTCGGAATACGGGAGACGTGACACAAACCGGTTTGCGCCGTTCAATTCGAGGCTGCGGGACGCCACAATGCCAGCATGCCATCGAGACCGAGATGCTCTACCGCCTGCGCGACGCCGGCCTGTTCAATCTGCCGCGCGACCGTGCTCAGGCCGAGCGCATCAAGCGCGATCGAGGCCGTCGCGCGCAGGAAAGTCAGGTCGCCGAACCGCGGCGACAGTTTGAAATCCCGTACCGGCAGATTGCTCTTGACGTTCTTCTGTGCAACCAGCCATGCGATCGCCGTGGCCTCGTCGCCGAGCTGGTCGACCAGTTTGAGATCGACGGCTTGATGGCCGGTGAAGACTCGGCCGTCCGCGACTTTTTCCAGTTGCGCGTCGTCCATGCCGCGGCGCTCTTTCACGAGGCCGCGAAACCACGCGTAGGTATCTTTCACCAGCGCATCGAGCGCCGCACGCGCGGCCTCGCTGGTCGGCTCGAAGCCGTTGGGGGCCGCTTTGAGCGGCGACGATTTCACTTCCTCGACCTTGACCCCGACGGTCTTCAGCAATTCGGCAAAGTTCGGAAACTGAAACAGCACGCCGATCGAGCCGACCAGCGAGGTCTGCTGCGCGACGATGTGATCGGCCGCAATCGCCGTGATGTAGCCGCCCGAGGCCGCCAGCCCCTCGACCACGACCACCAGCGGCTTCTTCGCCTTCAGCCGCACCAGTGCATCGTAAAGCTGTTCCGAGCCCGCGGTGGTGCCGCCCGGCGAGTTGATGTGCACGATGACGGCCGCGGCCGACGATTTCTCCAGCCGCTCCAGCGCCTCGACCCTGGGCTGATCGCTGCGGATCAGACCTTCGATGCTGACGCGCGCGATCGAACCCGACGCGGTCAATGCGTCGCTTCCCGGCGAAACCAGCACGCCGACCGTGACGACGGCGGCGATGGCGACCAGCGCCGCGGCAACGCGCCAGAACGTCAGCTTGCGGCGTATCCGGCGGCGGTCGACGATCACATCGGAGTCAAGCGACATCGAAATTCTCCTGAACTGTCCGCGCGTTTTGCATTCGCAGCGTAAATATCGGGTCATCTGATTACATCAATTGCGACGCAATATGAAGAAAACAAGGCCCCTCTCGACGTCGTCCCCGCGAAGGCGGGGACCTATAACCTCCAAAAGCTGTGGGAGAACCAGCGGCTGCCACGGCGTCTCACCACTAAAACCGGTGATTATGGGTCCCCGCCTGCGCGGGGACGACAGCGGCGATAGTTTCAAAAACAAAAGGGCTCCGGTCGAAACCGGAGCCCCGTATTTGTAAACGACGATGAGTCTTACTTCTCCGCACGGCCCTTCAGCGCGGTACCGAGAATATCGCCCAGCGTCGCGCCGGAATCCGACGAGCCGTACTGCGCGATGGCTTCCTTCTCCTCGGCGACTTCCAGCGCCTTGATCGAGACCTGCACCTTGCGGGCCTTCTTGTCGAACTGAATCACCCGCGCATCGACCTTCTCGCCGACCGCGAAACGCTCGGCGCGCTGATCCGAGCGCTCGCGCGCCAGTTCCGACCGCTTGATGAAGGTGGTGAAGTCGGTGCCCGAGATCTGCACCTCGATGCCGCTTTCCTTCACCTCGAGCACTTCGCAGGTCACCACCGCGCCCTTCTTGACGTCGCCCGGCTCGGAGAACGGGTCGCCTTCGAGCTGCTTGACGCCGAGCGAGATGCGCTCCTTCTCGACATCGACATCGAGCACGATGGCCTTGACCATGTCGCCCTTCTTGAAGTTGTCGATCACCTGCTCGCCCGGCTGTTTCCAATCGAGGTCGGACAGATGCACCATGCCGTCGACGTCGCCTTCGAGCCCGAGGAACAGGCCGAACTCGGTCTTGTTCTTGACCTCGCCCTCGACTGTCGAGCCGACCGGGAATTTCTCGATGAACACTTCCCACGGGTTGCGCATGGTCTGCTTGAGACCCAGCGAAATCCGGCGCTTGACGGAATCGACCTCGAGCACCTGCACTTCGACTTCCTGCGAGGTCGAGACGATCTTGCCGGGATGCATGTTCTTTTTGGTCCACGACATTTCCGAAACATGGATCAGACCTTCGATGCCCGGCTCCAGTTCGACGAACGCGCCGTAATCGGTGATGTTGGTGACGCGGCCGGTGAAGCGCGCATTGAGCGGATACTTCGCCTCGATGCCCTGCCACGGGTCGTCCAGCAGCTGCTTCATGCCGAGCGAGATGCGGTGGGTTTCGTGATTGATCTTGATGATCTTCACCTTCACCGTCTGGCCGATGGTCAAGACCTCGGTCGGGTGATTGACCCGGCGCCAGGCGATGTCGGTGACATGGAGCAGACCGTCGATGCCGCCGAGGTCGACGAACGCACCGTAATCGGTGATGTTCTTGACCACGCCGTCGATGACCTGACCCTCTTCAAGGTTCTGCACCAGTTCCTGGCGCTGCTCGGCGCGGGTCTCTTCCAGCACGGTGCGGCGCGACACCACGATGTTGCCGCGACGGCGATCCATCTTGAGAATCTGGAACGGCTGCGAATTGTTCATCAGCGGTGCGACATCGCGGATCGGGCGGATATCGACCTGGCTGCGCGGCAGGAACGCCACTGCGCCATCGAGATCGACGGTGAAGCCGCCCTTGACCTGGTTGAAGATGACGCCGTGAACCTTCTCGTTATTGTTGAAGGCCTTCTCGAGCTTGCCCCAGCTTTCCTCGCGGCGCGCCTTGTCGCGCGACAGCACGGCTTCGCCGAGCGCGTTCTCGATGCGGTCGAGGAACACCTCGACCTCGTCGCCGACCTTGAGGTCGACCTCGCGGCCAGGACCGTTGAATTCGCGAAGCGCCACGCGGCCTTCGGTCTTCAGGCCGACGTCGATGACGGCCATGTCTTTTTCAATCGCGACAACGATGCCCTTGATGACGGAGCTTTCCTGCAGATTGCCGCCTGCGAAAAATTCATCGAGCATCGCGGCAAAATCGTCGCGGGAAGGATTATAGGAAGAAGCAGTCGAAGCCATTTGTTCTCCAGATGCGGGTGTCGCCGGCCAATCGGGTTAAGGGCGTATCGCACGTGAAGTGTTGGGGGTCCGCAAACCCAACGACCGCCCCGCAAAAAGCGAGAGCGGGCCGGCAGCATGCCTGCACGTTCGATACGTTGATTTGTTCCGGAACCTGAACGAGGCAATTGGCCTCGGGATCGATGTTCAAGACCTGGAGCGGGCTTTCCTCCAATGACGGCTGGGCGTCAAACCCTAAGCCGGCCCGCTCGGACGGCTTCGACAATGTCGATGGCGGCCCGGACGCCGCCTTCTATATCCAACTGCGAGTTGTCGAGCAAGTAAGCATCTGACGCCGCTTTTAAAGGCGCAACGGCCCGGTTCTGGTCGCGTTCGTCGCGCTTGAGGATATCGGCCAGCACCAGCGCCTCGTCGGCGTCCTCGCCCCGGGCACGGGCTTCCAGGGTACGGCGGCGAGCGCGGACCTTCGGGTCGGCGACGACGAAAATTTTCACGTCCGCATCGGGGCAGATCACGGTTCCAATATCGCGGCCGTCAAGCACCGCGCCAGGTGGATCGGCGGCGAATTGCCGCTGAAAATTGACCAAAACCTGCCGGACCTTGGGGATCGCGGAGACCACCGAGGCGGCCTCGCCCACTACCTGGGTTTTCAGCGCCGGATTGCCGAACTTTTCCGGATCGAGCGCCAGCGCCGCCGAAACGGCAATCATCTCGTCGGCGAGGTCTGCCCCCGCATCCAGCAGCGCCTTGGCCACCGCGCGGTAGATCACGCCGGTATCGAGGTGACGATAGCCGTAATGCGCCGCGAGCCGCTTGCCCAGCGTGCCCTTGCCTGACGCGGCCGGCCCGTCGATGGCGATGATCATGACGGCGCGCGTCCCGACCGATGAAAGTTCCCGCGCGCCCGCCGCAGCGGCCGCTCCTCGGTGAAAATGTTGCGCGAGGCGAACTCGGCGGGACTGGAGAAGGTGAGGTATTCGCGGATGGCGTCGTCCGGGTTCGTCGCAGTAAACCAGGGCTGATCGAGGTCGCGTTTTGGCCCCGATGCCCACGACGGAACGCGACCCAGCTTGCGCTGCTTCGCGAGATATTCGGCAATCGCGCCCGCCAACGCGTCCAATCGGCGGTCGTTCGTCAGTTCCGGTTCGTCTTCGATCGTTTTGTAGCGTGCTTCGGTTGTGCGGGTCAGATCGAAGGTATCGACGAATTCGGCCAGTGCGACATCCCATGCCACGCCGGATTGAATGCGTGCGACCGCTTCAGCGAGGGTATTTGGGCGCATCCGATTTTCCGCTCCGGTCGATGTTCTTTAACAGAAAACGTTGTTTTTCCGAAGATGCAGCGCTGATTGGAAAATATTTTCCGAGGACGCCAATTGCCTGATCTGCCGTCGAGACGCCGACAACCTCCATCAGGTTCAGGATGTCGAGCCGTTCCGTATCGCCGCGCAGCACATCCTGGGTGCGAAACGCCTTCAGCTTCAGCGCGAGCAGATATTCCGCCGTCGGCACCAGGACAACCAGACCGGGCGGCGAACTGTCACGCGGAAACGTGCCGAATTCCAGATGGTCTTTGGCCCGGTCTGCCAGTGGACTGAGGTGAGATACAACGCCGTCATTCAACCAGTCGTCGCTCCAACCCTTTTCGACTGCGATAGCTGCAACGATGTCGATCAACCATTTCGGCCATTCGCCGCCGATATCGGCAATGTCGACGTCCTCTGTGGCAAACCGGAAATTGCTTGCGAGGAGCAGCGCCGAACCGCCGTAAACCGCGATTTGCAGCCTGGTGCCGGCCTCGACGGCGGCGTATCCGATGCGATCGAACGCATCGAGCAATGCATCGCGGTCGAACGCTGCGCTCATCTGGAATCGCTCATGAAAACTCCGCGCCCAGCCCGCGCATCATCGGAATAAACGTCGGAAAGCTGGTGGCGATGAAGGCGGTGTCGTCGACCTTCACCGGCTTGTCGGAGGCAAGCCCCATTACCAGCGCCGACATCGCGATCCGGTGGTCCATGTGGGTGGCGACCAGGCCGCCGCCGGGGACGTGGCCCTTGCCCTCGACGATCATGTCGTCGCCGGAAATCTCCACCTGCACGCCGTTGACGCGCAGCATCGCCGCGGTCGCCTCCAGCCGGTCGGATTCCTTTACGCGTAATTCCCGCAGACCACGCATGATCGTGGTGCCCTCGGCGAAGCCGGCGGCCACCGCGAGCACGAGATATTCGTCGATCATCGACGGCGCGCGCTCCGGCGGCACCTCGACGCCGCGCAGCTTCGAGGCGCGGACGCGGAATTGCGCCATCGGCTCGCCGGCATCGCCGCGCACCTCGCTCTCTTCGATCCAGCCGCCCATTTCGCGCAGCGTGGTGAACAGCCCGGTACGCAGCGGATTGGTCATCACGTCGGTCAATACGATATCCGAGCCCTCGACGATCAAGGCCGCCACGATCGGGAACGCCGCCGAGGACGGATCGGCCGGCACCACCACGTCGGCGCCGTGCAGTTCCGGCTGGCCGGCGAGCGCGATTTTGCGGCCATGGCTGCCCTCGCGCGTCGATGTAATCTGCGCGCCAAAATGCTTCAGCATCCGTTCGGTATGGTCGCGGCTGGCCTCAGTCTCGATCACGGTGGTGACGCCGGGCGCCGCCAGTCCCGCCAACAGCACGGCCAACTTGATCTGCGCCGACGCCACCGGGGTGCGGTAAAGGATCGGTAGCGGATCGCGCGCGCCCCGCAGCGACAGCGGCAGCCGGCAGCCTTCCCCGGCTTCGCCGACCCGGGCCCCCATCAATTCCAGCGGATCGAGCACCCGCCGCATCGGCCTGGAACGCAGCGATGCATCGCCGTCGAAGGTCGCCACGATCGGACAGCCGGCTACCGCGCCCATCACCAGCCGGCAGCCGGTGCCGGAATTTCCGAAATCGAGCGGCGCGTCCGGTTGAGCAAAGCCTACGACCCCGGTGCCACGAACCGACCATGTGGCGGCGCCGTTGCCCGTTTCCTTATTTTGCTGGCGTTCGACCCGCGCGCCCAGCGCGCGCATCGCCTTGGCGGTGTTGAGCACATCCTCGCCCTCGAGCAGGCCGCTGATCCGGCTTTCGCCGACCGCCAGCGCGCCCAGAATCAGGGCGCGGTGTGAAATCGATTTATCTCCGGGGACGCGGACGGTGCCGGTCAAGGGACCGCTCGATCGGGCCTCCAGTGGCGTTGGCTGGTCGGAATGGGTCAAGATTGTGTCCTCTGCGCCGGCGGCAGGTAACACATGGGTCTGCCCACGTCACGGGGCCGTCTATTCTACCGCAAAGCGCTATTGACAGCGGCGGTGCAACTAGCCAAGTGAAGCACCGTTTTTCGAAAAATTCCCAGGATTCCACACGTGGCCAAATCCGATCTCGGAACCAAACGCATTTGCCCGACGACTGGCAAGAAATTCTATGATCTCAACAAAAGTCCGGTGATCTCGCCCTATACCGGCGAGGTGGTGCCGATCGCGCCCGTACCGCCGCCCCGGACCCGCGCCGATGCCGCGGCGCGCGCCAGCGCGGCTGCCGCCGCTTCCGCCGCCGAGGCCACGCCGGAGCCCGCCGAGGCCGAAGAATTGGTGCCGCTGGAAGAAGCCGATGCCGAGGAAAACACCGGTAAGGTCAAGGCCGTGGTGCCGGAGTCGGAAGACGACATCGAGATCGACGAGACCATCGAGGACGACGACGACGACGATTCCACCTTCATCGCCGATGAGGAAGAAGGCGACGAGGACGTGACCGACATCATCGGCGACGTCTCCGGCGACGAGGAGACTTGAGATCGGCCCTGATTTGTGTTCAGGGTTTTTGCCGCCCGCGCCGCTGGCACGGGGAAAGTTCGGGGCCATAGCTCAGCTGGGAGAGCGCTTGCATGGCATGCAAGAGGTCGGCGGTTCGATCCCGCCTGGCTCCACCACGCTTCGCCTTCGGCTACGCGTGGCGCAGCCGCGCGTAGCCGAAGGCGAAGCGTGTCCGGCGAAGCCCGAAGGGCGAAGACGGATTGCCACAACCCCGCATTTGTAGCTCGGATCCATTCTTTCCCGCATGTTCGGCCCGACAACGGGTCAGGGCCGCCATGTGGTACGTCTACATTATTCGAAGCATTGACTTTCCAGACCAGGAATACACCGGCGCAACTGCCGATTTGAAGCGACGCATGTCCGACCATAACGTCGGCAAATCCACGCACACGGCAAAGTTTAAGCCGTGGCAACTGGTCTGGTGTTGTGCTTTTCCGAACAAGTACAAGGCGCTGCTATTTGAAAAATACCTGAAATCCGCATCCGGCCGCGCATTTGCGAAAAAGCGGTTCTGATGATTTATATCGCTCATGACATCTCATCAACAGCCCACCAGCCACAGCTCCGGCGCCATGACCGGTTTGCGCGTGATCGATCTCACGCGCGTGCTCGGCGGACCCTATTGCACCCAGATCCTTGCCGATCACGGTGCCGACGTGGTCAAGGTCGAGCCGCCGGCCGGCGACGAGGTGCGCGACTGGGGACCGCCATTCCATGACGATGATGCGGCCTACTTCGTCGGCATCAACCGCAACAAGCGCTCGATCGGGCTCGACCTTGCCTCGGAAGGCGGGCGCACGGTCCTGCTCAAGATGCTGGAGACCGCGGACGTCCTGATCGAGAATTTCAAGCCGGGCACGCTCGACAAATGGGGCATCGGCAACGACGCGCTGCGCGCCAAATTTCCGAAGCTTGTTCATTGCCGGATTTCGGGCTTCGGCGGCGACGGCCCGCGCGGTGGCAATCCGGGCTACGACGCCATCATCCAGGCCATGACCGGCATGATTGCAGCCACCGGCTCGCCTGCAAGCGGGCCGATGCGCATCGGCGTGCCCCTGGTCGACATCACCACCGGGCTTTATGCCGCGATCGGCATCCTGATGGCGCTGGCGGAACGGCAGAAATCCGGCCTCGGACAGTTTCTCGAAACTACGCTGTACGAGACCGGCCTTGCGATCATGCACCCGCATGCGGCGAATTATTTCATGCACGGCAAGCCGCCGAACCTCACCGGCAACGAGCATCCCAACCTCGTGCCCTACGCGATCTTCCCGACCCGGACCGATAACATCTTCATCGGAGTCGGCAATGACGGCACCTTCCGCAAGCTGGCGAAGGAAATCGGCAAGCCGGAACTCGGCACCGATCCACGTTTTGCGCGCAACAAGGACCGTATCGCCAATCGCGACGCGCTGCGCGCCGAACTCGCGGCGGTGTTCAGCCAGTACGACGCAGCCCCGCTCTGCGATCGCCTGCTGGCCGCGGGGCTGCCGGCCGGCCCGGTGCAATCGATCGACCAGGCGCTGACCAGCGCCCACACCGCCCACCGCGGCGACGTGATCGAAAAGGACTGGTACAAAGGCGTTGCTTCGCCGATCCGCTTGGCGCGCAGCAAGGCGTCATTGCGCGGCGTGCCGCCGAAATTCAGCGAGCATGCCACCGCGGTGCTGACGGAATTCGGCTATTCGAAGGGCGAGATCGATGCCCTGGTCGCCCAGGGCGTGGTCTGCGGGCCGCAGCGGAAGCGCTAGCTCTCGCATCCTGTGTCCCGGACGCGGTGCGGCATTCTAAGGCTCTGCAGCGCACCGCCTAGCGCGTCGAAGACGCGCGTGAACGCTCTTAAGGCGAAGGGCTACGCGCTGCGCTGCGTCCGGACACATCAACCCCATCTCCGCCTAATTTCCCGCTTTCCCTCGCGGGCGCTTTCCCCCTAACGTGCTTTCGCTTATACGGTCATTTGCACGTCATCCGGCGCTGGTATCGCGCGAAATGAAGATGACGATCCAACCGGGAGGGATTTTGATGGCTATCCGAAATTTCGGTGCCGCCGCGGCGGTCACCGCCGCGCTCGCGCTCGCTTCGCCCGCTCATGCGGTCACGGAGATTCAATGGTGGCATGCGATGACCGGCGCCAACAACGAGGTCGTGGTCAAGCTCGCCGAGGAATTCAACGCCGCGCAAACCGACTACAAGGTGGTGCCGTCCTACAAAGGCAGCTATCCGGATACGATGAATGCCGGTATCGCTGCGTTTCGTGCCGGCAACGCGCCGCACATCATGCAGGTGTTTGAAGTCGGCACCGCCACCATGATGGCGGCGACCGGGGCGGTGAAACCGGTCTACAAATTGATGGCCGACGCTGGCGAGACATTTGACTCCAAGGCGTATCTGTCGGCAATCACCGGCTATTACTCGACCTCGAAGGGCGAGATGCTGTCCTTTCCCTTCAACTCGTCCTCCACGGTGATGTGGATCAACAAGGACGCGCTGAAGAAAGCCGACATCGCGGAAATTCCAAAAACCTGGCCGGAAGTGTTCGACGCCGCCAAAAAACTGAAGGCGGCGGGTTATGCGACCTGCGGCTTCTCCAATGCATGGGTCACCTGGGTCAATCTCGAGCAGTTCTCGGCATGGCAGAACGTGCCGCTGGCGAGCAAGGCCAATGGTCTCGATGGCTTCGACGCCGTGCTCGAATTCAACGGGCCGCTGCAGGTGAAGCATCTGCAGACCCTGGCCGAGCTGCAAAAGGACAAGACCTACGATTACGCCGGCCGCACCAATTCCGGCGAGGGCCGCTTCACGTCCGGCGAGTGCCCGATATTCCTGACCTCGTCGGGCTTCTTCGGCAACGTCAAGGCGCAGGCCAAGTTCGACTGGACCAACGCGCCGATGCCATATTATCCGGAGGCCAAGGGCGCACCGCAGAATTCCATCATCGGCGGCGCCTCGCTGTGGGTAATGGGCGGCAAGACGCCGGAGGAATACAAGGGCGTCGCCAAATTCCTGAGCTTCCTGTCCGACACCGACCGCCAGGTCGCGATCCACAAGGCGTCGGGCTATCTTCCGATCACCAAGGCGGCCTACGCCAAGGCCAAGGCGGAAGGTTTCTATACCAACGCGCCCTATCTCGAGACCCCGTTGCTGGAACTGACCAACAAGGAGCCCACCGAAAACTCCCGCGGCCTGCGGCTCGGCAACATGGCGCAGTTGCGCGATATCTGGGCGGAGGAAATCGAGAGCGCGCTGGCCGGCAAGAAATCCGCCAAGGAGGCGCTCGACACCGCCGTGCAGCGCGGCAACGCGATGCTGCGGCAGTTCGAACGCACGGTGAGCCGGTAAAAAAACACGCCGTCGTGGCCGGGCTTGTCCCGGCCATGACGAATAGTTTGAAAACCCGGCGGACGCATGCAGAAACAAACCGTCTTCCACGCGCCCCTGCTCGCAGCCGCCCTGCTGGTCCCGCAGCTCGTGGTGGTGCTGGTGTTCTTCTACTGGCCCGCCGCCCAGGCGGTCTGGCAATCGTTCCTGCTGCAGGATGCATTCGGGCTCTCGACCACCTTCATCTGGTTCGAGAACTACGCCGATCTTTTGAGCCAGCCGGAATATTTCAACGCCATTGTCCGCACCTTCGTGTTTTCCGCGCTGATTGCCGGCTCCTCGCTGTCGGTGGCGCTGCTGCTCGCGGTGATGGCCAACAAGCCGATCCGCGGCGCCGGCATCTATCGTACCCTGCTGATCTGGCCCTATGCGGTGGCGCCCGCGGTCGCCGGCGTGTTGTGGATTTTCATGCTGCATCCCTCGCTCGGGGTGCTCGCGCGGATCTTGCGCAACATGGGGTTCGACTGGAATCCGCTGCTCAACGGCGATCACGCCGTGATCCTGATCGTGCTTGCCGCGGCGTGGAAACAGATCTCCTACAATTTCCTGTTCTTTCTCGCCGGCCTGCAATCGATCCCGAAGAGCGTGCTTGAGGCCGCCGCGATCGACGGCGCGCGGCCGATGCGGCGGTTCTGGACCGTCACCTTCCCGCTGCTGACGCCGACCATCTTCTTTTTGATCGTGGTCAACATCGTCTATGCGTTCTTCGACACTTTCGGCATCATCGACGCCATGACCGGCGGCGGTCCGGCCAAGTCGACCGAGACCCTGGTCTACAAGGTCTATCTCGACGGCCTGCTTGGCGGAAATCTCGGCAGTTCGGCGGCGCAATCGGTGATGCTGATGGTCATCGTCATCGCCCTGACCGCGATCCAGTTCCGCTACGTCGAACGCAAGGTGACCTACTGATGGTCGAGGAGCAGGGCATCCGCCGCTACGTGGCGCATCTGATCCTGTGGATCGGGATCGCGATCGTGGCGTTTCCGGTCTATCTCGCGATCATCGCCTCGACCCAGGAATCGGCGACCATCGCCAACGGGCAGATGTCGCTGCTGCCCGGCGGACACTTCTTCGAAACCTACTACAAGACCATCTTCATCGGCACCAGCGGCTCGACCCGCGAGCCGGTCGGCGTGATGCTGTTCAATTCGCTGGTGATGGCGCTCTCGATCGCGTTCGGCAAGATCGCGATCTCGATCCTGTCGGCCTACGCCATCGTCTACTTCAAGTTTCCGTTCCGGATGAGCGTGTTCTGGCTGATCTTCATCACGCTGATGCTGCCGGTGGAGGTTCGCATCTATCCGACCTACAAGATCGCCGCCGACCTGAAGATGCTCGACAGCTACGCCGGGCTGGCGTTGCCGCTGATCGCATCGGCGACCGCAACGCTGCTGTTCCGGCAGTTCTTCATGACGGTGCCCGACGAATTGCTGGAGGCATCGCGCATCGACGGCGCCGGCCCGTTCCGGTTCTTCAAGGATACACTGCTGCCGCTGTCGCGCACCAACATGGCGGCACTGTTTGTGATCCTGTTCATCTACGGCTGGAATCAATACCTCTGGCCGCTGCTGATCACCACCCGCGACGACATGCAGACCATCGTGATCGGCATCCGCAAGATGATTACCACCACCGACGCGCTGACCGAATGGCCGGTGGTGATGGCCACCGCGGTGCTGGCGATGCTGCCGCCGGTGGCGGTCGTCATCCTGATGCAGAAACTGTTCGTGCGCGGACTGGTCGAGACCGAGAAATAGGAAGAACCATGGCCAGCGTGACCCTCCGTGACGTGCGCAAAACCTATTCCGGCGGCGTCGAAGCCATCAAGGGCATCGATTTCGAGGTCGGCGACGGTCAGTTCTGCGTGCTGGTCGGACCGTCCGGCTGCGGCAAGTCCACGCTGCTGCGGATGGTCGCGGGGCTGGAGACCATCACCGGCGGCGACATCGACATCGGCGGCCGCATCGTCAACGCCATCGAGCCGGCCGAGCGCGACATCGCGATGGTGTTCCAGAACTACGCGCTTTATCCGCATATGAGCGTCTACAACAACATGGCGTACGGCTTGCGCAACCGCGGCATGCCGAAGCCCGAGATCGACAGCCGCGTTCGCCAGGCCGCGCAGATTCTCGAGATCGGCCAGATGCTCGACCGCAAGCCGCGGCAACTGTCGGGCGGCCAGCGCCAGCGCGTCGCCATGGGGCGCGCCATCGTGCGGCAACCAAAGGTGTTCCTGTTCGACGAACCGCTGTCGAATCTTGACGCCAAGCTGCGCATCGCCATGCGGGTCGAGATCCGGAAACTGCAGCGCCGTCTCAGCACCACGTCGATCTACGTCACCCACGATCAGCTCGAGGCGATGACGCTGGCCAACATCCTGGTGGTGATGAATGGCGGCAAGGTCGAGCAGATCGGCAATCCGCTTCACATCTATCAGAAGCCCGCCACCACCTTCGTGGCCTCCTTCATCGGCGCGCCGCCGATGAACCTGATGCCGCTGCGCGAAGACGAGATCAAATCGCAGTTTGCGGGCGACAGCCGCGCCGCGTCCGCGGCCGGCATTCTCGGAGTCCGGCCGGAAGACCTGGTCATTTCCACCGGACCGGCCGCGGCTGGCGGCGTCACTCTCGATCTCACCGTGGAGGCGATCGAGCGGGTCGGCCCGGAGACATTCGTCTACGGCACCCGGCAACACGAGATCCAGACCGTGAGCGCCAATCCCGGGGAATTGCCTCCGGGCGAGGTGATCGTCCGGCTTCCCGGATCCAGCGCGCCCTCGATCGGCCAGCGTATCCAGGCCACGGCGCCGCAGGAGAAACTGCATCTGTTCAGCGCCGACGGCCGCAGCCGGATCGATCTGTAGCCGTCATTGCGGCGCACGTGCCTTCGCGAACCCGGAACGCCGCTTAACGGGCCTTTCCGGCGTGATTCCAGCCGCTTGAACGCCTTGCGGGTCATGCCCATATGGCTGTTGACCGCACGGCACACCGCCGGACGGCCAAAAATGGGGCGCCGCAGGGGCCCCTCAAAGTCGCTTCGAGAGGACTTTGTGATGTCTCGTGTTCCTTCGTTATCCAGTCCGTTCCTGTTGGGATTTGACGAAATCGAGCGGGCGCTCGATCGCGTCGTGAAAGGCGCTGACGGTTATCCTCCGTACAATATCGAGCGTTGCGACCGTAACAACGGCCAGCCCGAACGGCTGCGGATCACGCTGGCGGTGGCGGGCTTTACCCGCGATCAACTTGATGTAACCATTGAGGAAAACCAGCTCGTGATCCGGGGCCGCCAGCAGGACGACAAGGCCCGGCAATACATCCATCGCGGCATCGCCGCGCGCCACTTCCAGCGCACCTTCGTGCTGGCGGAGGGGATGCAGGTGCTGGGCGCGGATTTGAAAAACGGGCTGTTGTCGATCGACCTCGCCAGGCCGGAGCCTGAAAAGGTCGTTAAGACAATTGCTATCAATGAGCACGAATAATGCATGACCCGGAAAAGTGGGAAACCGGTCTTCGATCGGGTTATGCATCTGAAAATGGAACGAGTAGCGGACTCGACCGCTTAACTGACATGAGGAGTCGAGACCATGACTGAAGGTAACGTTGCGTACGAAGCAAACAGCGTCTCTCCCGAGGCGCTGGCGAGCATGGGCGAAGGCCAGCTCGCCTATGTGAAACAGATCCGTTCCGAGGATGTGCCGGGACTTTTCCCCCAGGCGCCGCATCTCGCACCCGGCCTGAAACTGTTCGCGCTGCACACCGCGAGCGGCCAGCCGATCATGCTGACGGACTCGCGCGAAGCCGCGATCGCCAATGCCTGGAGCAACGAGCTGCAGGCCGTCAGCGTGCACTGAAGCCCGGCGCATGATGCCGATGCGCCCTGCGCGGGCTTGACCCGCGCATCCATCGATTGGAATTATCGATACGCGGGCCGCGTCCCATTTTATCGGGAACGCGGCCCGCGTATTCGTTTGGCAAGAAAACATTTCGAAAAGAATGAATGGCCGGACCACGTCGGCAAATGACGGATCAGCGCTTACGCAGCACTCGCCGGCGGCAGCGCCAGCACCGAGTAGATCGCGTGTGCGTCGCGCGAGGCGCGCAGTTTCTTGGCGACGTCCTGATCGCGCAACAGGCGCGCGATCCGCGCCAGCGCCTTGAGGTGATCGGCGCCGGCGCCTTCGGGCGCCAGCAGCAGGAAGATCAGGTCGACCGGCTGGCCGTCCATCGCCTCGAAATCGATCGGGCGCTCCAGTCGCGCGAACAGGCCGAACAGCCTCTCCAGCTTTGGCAGCTTGCCGTGCGGAATCGCGACGCCGTAGCCGACCGCGGTGGTTCCCAGTTTCTCGCGCTGCAGCAAGACTTCGAACACCGAGCGCTCGTTCTGACCGGTCAGGGCCGACGCGCGCGCGGCCAGTTCCTGCAGCGCCTGCTTCTTGCTGTTGACTTTCAACGCCGGGAGAATCGCCTCGGGCGCGACCAGATCGGTAATCGTCATGGGGCTTCCGGGTTGGATCGTCCGGTTTTGAAATAGGCTCAGTCGGGGCGGCGTCAAGCGGGAAACGTTCCGGATCGGAATTGCGCCCATCTTTAACGCAAAACCGGTGCCATTCCTTAAATTCAAGGCCGGCCGCAGCAAGGCGGCGGACTTATAGGGACCGGCTTGGGAGGCGTCAATGCCGGCCCGGCCCTATCCACCGGCGCTCACCGCCGGCGGGTCAACCCAGCCCACATTGCCGTCCGGCCGCCGGTAGATGATGTTCACCCGCCCGCTGCTGCCGTGCTGGAAGACAATGACGGGAGCGCCGGTCAAGTCCAGCTCCATCACGGCCTCGCTGACCGAAAGCCGCTTCAAGGACGTCGTGGCCTCGGCGATGATCACCGCGTTATAAGCGGCGGTCACCTCATCCTCGCCGTCGGACGCGGGCGCCTCGATGACGTAGCTCGGCGCGTCCAGCGTCGGCATGCTCATCTCCGCGATCGCTACCGCCGCGGCGTGAGCCTTGCGCTCGGAACGATCCTTGAGCCGGCTCTTGTAGCGGCGCAGGCGCTTTTCGATCATCGCCAGCGCCTGGTCGGCACTGGCATAGGCGTCCGCCGCGTTGGATTCGGCCTCCAGCGTAATGCCGGAATCCAGATGCAGCGCGCAATCGGTGCGGAAACCGAAGCCGTCCTTGCTGAGCGTGATGTGGCCGGAATAATTGCCGTCGAAATATTTGCGCAGGACTTCTTCGGTGCGTTCGCTGACGCGTCCGCGCAATGCCTCGCCGACGCTGATGCTTTTGCCCGAGACCCGAATGGTCATGTCATGCCTCGTTTCAGCAGGAGTTGGAAGTCAGTATCCGGATTGGCGGAGGCCGATCAAGCCGGTGCGATGTCGCGGGTACGGTCCGCAGGTACGGCCGGCGCCGAAAGTGCATTGCCGAGCATGCTCTGCTTGTCGCGGCGGCGCTGCACCGAGGACGGGATGCGCATCGCTTCGCGATATTTCGCCACGGTGCGGCGGGCGATATCAATGCCGGATTTGCGCAATCGTTCCACGATGGTGTCGTCGGACAGAATCGTCGCCGGGCTTTCGGCGTCGATCAGTTGCTTGATATGGTGACGGACCGCTTCGGCGGAATGCGCCTCGCCGCCGTCGGCGGAGGCGATCGAGGCGGTGAAGAAATACTTCAGTTCGAAACTGCCGCGATTGGTCGCCATATACTTATTGGCGGTGACGCGCGACACCGTCGATTCGTGCATCTGGATCGCATCCGCGACCGCCTTGAGGTTGAGCGGCCGCAAATGCGCCACGCCCTGGGTGAAAAATCCATCCTGCTGGCGAACGATTTCGGTCGCGACCTTCAGAATGGTGCGGGCGCGCTGATCGAGCGCGCGCACCAGCCAGGTCGCGTTCTGCAGGCAGTCGGTGAAATAGGATTTGTCGCCGTCCTTGCGGATCGTCTTCGACAATTCGGAATAATAGACTTGGTTGACCAGCACCCTCGGCAAGGTGTCGCTGTTGAGTTCGACATGCCAGCCGCCGTCGGGACCCGGCCGCACATACACGTCGGGCACCACGGTCTGCATCCGCGCCGAGCCGAATTTCAAGCCCGGTTTCGGATCGAGCCGCCGAATTTCACCGATCATGTCGGCGAGGTCGTCGTCATCGACGGCGCAGAGTTTTCGCAGACTTCCAATATCGCGCTTCGCCAGCAAATCGAGATGTTCGACCAGCGCCTGCATCGCCGGGTCATAGCAATTCTGCTCGCGCAGCTGGATCGCCAGGCATTCGCTCAAGGATCGCGCGCAGACGCCGGGCGGATCGAATTTCTGCAAGGTCGCGAGCACCGCCTCGACTTCGTTCGACGAGGCGCCGAGCCGTTCCGCGGCCTGGCCGATGTCCGGCGGCAGATAGCCCGCTTCGTCCACCAAGTCGATCAGATATTGTCCGATCATGCGCTGCGAAGGCGCGGTGAAGGCCACCGCCAGCTGCTCGGCGAGATGGCTGCCCAGCGTGACCTCGGCGGCCACGAAGGCCTCGAGATTGTAACTGTCGTCGTTCGACGCGCCGCCGCCCCATTCGGTGTAGGCGGTGGGAGCCGCGTCCTGCGCGGTGCGCGCGGCGGCCTCGGCCGGCTCCTCGGAAAAGACGTTGTCGAGGCCGGTATCCAGCGTCTGCTCGATCTCGGCGCGGCTGCCGAGATCGCGGTTCAGCCATTCTTCCTGGCCGGGCTCGAAACCATCGCCACCGGCGGCGCCGGTCGCATCGGCGTGGTCGCCGGAGCCGCCCTCGAAACCGGCACCGGAATCGTCGTGGTCGGAAAATTCGGTACGTTCCGGCTGCGGCTCGCCGCGGACCGGCGGCTCTGCGCCGTCACTGCCCCGCTCCAGCAGCGGATTGCGCTCCAGTTCATCCTCGACAAAAGCCGCCAAATCGAGATTGGACAATTGCAGCAGCTTGATCGCCTGCATCAACTGCGGCGTCATCACCAGCGACTGCGACTGTCTAAACTCCAGTCTTTGCGAAAGTGCCATGTATCCAAGTACCGTTAAGCAAGAACCGATCCACTTGTTGGTCCGATTCTTGCTTAACTCAGTCGAAAGCCGATGTACACGGCTTGACGAACGGCAAATTAGCGCTACAGGCGGAATTCCTCGCCAAGGTAAAGACGCCGTACATCCGGATTGCTGACGATCTCGTCCGGATTTCCCTCGGTCAGAATTTCACCGGCATAGACGATATAGGCACGGTCGGTCAGACCCAGCGTTTCGCGCACATTGTGGTCGGTGATCAAAACGCCGATGCCGCGGTTGGTGAGATGACGGACGAGATCCTGGATGTCGCCCACCGCGATCGGATCGATGCCGGCAAACGGTTCGTCGAGCAGCATGTAGTTCGGACGCGTCGCGAGTGCGCGCGCGATTTCCACGCGGCGGCGCTCGCCGCCTGACAGCGCGATGGACGGCGTTTTACGCAGGCGCGCGATGTTGAACTCATCCAGCAGCGAGTTCAGCTCGGCCTCGCGCTTTTTCTTCGAGGGCTCGACCACTTCCAGCACGGCACGGATATTCTGCTCCACCGTGAGGCCGCGAAAGATCGAGGCTTCCTGCGGCAAATAGCCGATTCCGAGCCGGGCGCGCTGGTACATCGGAAGTTTTGTGACGTCGTGGCCGTCAAGTTCGATGGCACCGCGATCCGCCTTGATCAGGCCGGTGATCATGTAGAAAACCGTGGTCTTGCCGGCGCCGTTCGGCCCCAACAAACCCACCGCCTCGCCGCGTCTGACATAGATGCTGACGCCGCGGACCACCTGCCGCGAGCCGAAGCTTTTTTCCACGCTATGCACAGCCAGATAGCCGGCCTTGTTGGCAAGGCGCGGTGCGGCGCCGGCGCCATTGGTCTTGGCGCGAGGGCGCTGCTTCTCCGCCGCGGGCGCTTTTTGCGGCGGCGCATCCCGGACCTCGCGCGCGACCGGCGGCGCGTCGCGCACCGGCTGGGTCAGCATGCCGCCGATGCTGTCGCCAAGCGCGGTGATGTCCGGATGTGTCCGCGCAAACCCTTGCGGGCCGCGTTTTGGAGCGCGCCGACGGAACATGCCGAGTAAATCCACCATACCCGCTTTGCCCAGCCTTTCACGGCGACCCGCCGCATCCCGCCACGATTTCGATTCGCATGCGCAGCATGAATGAGGTGACGTCGCTTGCCCAGCGAAACACCGCGCCTATGGATCGCCCCCTCGGGCGCTTGCGTAGATACAGGCTCGGACCGGTCGGTTCAACCTCGGCACCGGCCCCGATCGGATAACCGTCTGATGTTATTTCGGTTTATTTGATGATGGCGCGATCGAGGCCGGCGCCGGCGACGGCGTTGAACTCGGCATGCCGGGAATTGCCGGGGGACCGCCCTGGCCCGAGGACTGGAACAGGCCCTGCACGCGTCCGCTATCGGATTCCACCCGTGAGACGCCGCTCGTCATGTCCACCACCAAACGGTCGCCGCGCAGCACGTTCTGGCCCTGGGTCAGAACGACGCCGCCTTGCATGGTGACTTGGTTGCTCCTTGTATCGAAGATCGCGGTCTCCCCCGTTACCACCTGATCCTTCTGGGTGACGATGACGCTGCCGCGCGCCTCCAGCCGGCGAATCGACGAACTGCCGCCGGGACCCGGAGTTGCCGACTGGATCGGCCCCGACTTGGCACTCTTGGCGCCGGCCGGCGGCGCCGGCGCATTGCCCTGATCGTAGAACACCACCAGCGATTTCGAGGTCATGGTGGTGTCGCCCTGCACCACCTTCACATTGCCGGCGAAGGTCGCCTCTTTTTTCTTGTCGCGCATCTCCAGCGACGCCGCTTCGATCTGAATCGGCTGGTCGCGATTTTGCGAGAAACCCTGCATGGCGTTGGGCACGCCCTTCACCGCGCTCTGCGCCTGCCCGTCGCCTGCCGCCAGCAACGCAAGCGCCATGGACGCGGCGCCGATGCCGCGCGCGAGGCAGCGAACCGGATCGAGGCAGCGGATAAAAATCATCATCGATTTCATTTCGCGTTGGCGCGTCTGGCCGTTGATGGCCGCGCTTTGATGGTTGGAGAGCCGGCCTCGGGAGCGGGTTCGGCGGGCTCGACGGATGCGGGAACGGGGGCGGGGCTGTCCATGATCAGGTGCATCACGACATGGCCCTCGAATCGAACCAGTTCGCCCTTTTCGGTAATTCGAAGCCTGTCGGCCGAGAGCGTCCCGTTAAGCAATTTGACGTCGACCGGTTCTTCCGACGTCACCGAGCCTTTGCCGATATCGATCATGGCCTGCGACAGGCGCGCTTCATAGCCGGTGGAGGACTGCAGGAAGATGTCCTTGCGCAGGTCGAGAAGCTGCGCCTTGGTATCGAACAGGCCGGTGCGCGCGTCCATCGTTATGGTCGAACGGTCCTCCTGCAAGACCTTGGCGCGCAACACCGTCAGCGCGACGTGATCGGGATCGTTGAGATCCTGAGTCGCCGTCTTCGCCCATAATTCATACGGCCGCTGGTCCGGGGAAAAGCCGGACAGATGCGGCGATTCCATCGTGATCCGGGAGCCGGACACCACCAGATTGTCCATGTCGATCGGAAGCTGCTTCATCAGCATCCGGAACGGATTGAAGATCGATATCGCAATCAGCCCGGCCATCGCCAGGCCAACGATCGCCGGAACCGCGATGCGCAGCACCCGCACCATCCGGCTGTGGCGCGCGGCGGTGGCGAAGCGCGCGTCCATTCCGGCTTGCAGGGCTGGGTTCTGAACCGAATACACCGTTGCTCCGAAACGTCAGGGTTTGGGCTGGACCATACGCCGAAATGGCTAATGATGCAGCCTCACCAGAACGATCAGTGTGACCGAAACGGGGCGATTCGCGCATCCAGGCTGCTACATCGTGTCCGGGACGTGAGCGGCACGACTCAAGTATCATGGCTGCAAGCCCGCGCATGACCGGTTCATCCCAATTCATGGTCCCGCCCGCATTGCTCACGAATGCGCGAAAATGTCCTCGGTTTCCCACCCGTCGAGGTCGAGCCTGGCCCGCGTCGGCAGAAACCGGAAACAGGCCTGGGCGAGTTCGGTGCGGCCCTCGCGCGCCAGCATGGCATCGAGGCGCTCGCGCAGGGAATGCAGGTGCAGCACGTCGGAGGCGGCATAAGCCAGCTGCGCCTCGCTCAGCGTCTGCGAGCCCCAGTCGCTCGATTGCTGCTGCTTCGACAGCTCGATGTTGAGCACCTCGCGCACCAGATCCTTCAGGCCGTGGCGGTCGGTATAGGTGCGGCAAAGCCGCGAGGCGATCTTGGTGCAGTACGCCGGCTGCGGCATCACGCCAAAGGCGTTGAACAGCGCTGCGAGGTCGAATCGCGCGAAGTGGAAAATCTTGGTGATGTCCGGGTTCGCCAGCAACGCCTTCAAATTCGGCGCGTCGGCCTGGTCCTTGAGAATCTGCACGACGTCGGCGGTGCCGTCGCCCGGGGATAGCTGCACCACGCAGAGCCGGTCGCGATGCGGATGCAGGCCCATGGTCTCGGTATCGACCGCCGCTGAGCCGGTGTAGCGGGCAAGATCCGGCAGGTCGCCGCGATGCAGACGGATGGTCATTTTATCTCACAGGCTCCGGCTGAACGGGTTCGCTGCGCCGCGGCGCACCCGACCGGCGCGCGGTCGACCGGCCGCGATTTCACAAAACACGGCCGGAATGTGCTGTATTGACGCATGAGCTCCGATAGAAGTTGGGGGACTGTTACATTTTCCGGCCGCGCCTTCCACTGGCAGCACCGGCACGTCTTTCGCGAATCATGAGATTACACGGTCCACACCCACCCCACGAGAGGCCGATATGGCGGCGCCAATCGAAATCGATCCGGATCTCGACAAGGAACTACTGATCCGCGCCCGACAGGCGGCAAAGCGCTGGGAGGACCGCGGCGAGGTGCGGCGGGCGCGGACCGAGGCGCTTGAAAACAACGAGCTTCTGCAGGCCGACAGCCCATCGCGGCTGGCCATGCGAATGAACAATCTGATCGATGACGTGCGGCGGTCGTCGCTGGGCCGGCGGTCGCCGAGCAATCCCGCGCTCAAGCGGCTGGTCGACCGCGCGACACCCGTGGTCCCAGAGGACCTGAACGCCGACCTGGTCCGCGAGGTCGTCCTTAATGCGCGCGAATTCCTCTCCATCGAGTTTCTCGAGCGCGGACTGCTCGCCGCGCACCCCGTCGGGCGCATCCTGATCCGCTCCGGCAGCGGGCTGCTAGCCCGCGGCACCGGTTTTCTGGTGGCGCCGGGACTTGCGCTCACCAACGAGCATGTCCTGCCGAGCGAAGATATCGCGGCCGCCTGCGCGATCGAGATGGACTACGAGCAGAACCGGCTCGGGCCTGTCAAAACCCCGCAGATCTTTTTCTTCGAGCCGAAGCGCTTCTATCTGGTCGACGCCACGTTGGATTTCGCGCTGGTGGCGGTGGCCGACCGCAGCGATCGCGGCGCGCGGATTTCCAGCTACGGCTGGCTGCCGCTCAACGGCGCGCAGGGCAAGATCGCGGTGCTCGACATCGACTATCTCAACATCATCCAGCACCCGCTCGGACGCGAAAAGGAAGTCGTGCTGCGCGAAAACCGGGTACTGGATCTGCGCACCGGCAACGAGCAGGGCGCCGACGCGATGGGCCCCTTCATTCACTACGAGGCCGATACCGAAAAGGGTTCTTCGGGCTCGCCGGTGCTCAACGATCAATGGGACGTGCTGGCGCTGCACCACACCGGGGTCCCCAAGCGCGACGCACAGGGCAACTGGCTCGACAAGGACGGTCACATCTGGCGCGAAAGCGAACAGCCGGTATCGCGAATTCAATGGATCGCCAATGAAGGCGTGCGGGTCTCCAGCCTCGTCGCGGCGGTCATCAATGCACAGGTCAAACCGGAGCAACGCGATCTGCTGGCGCGGTTCCTGTCGGCCAGGCCTGCAAACGCCGTGGCCGGGCCTGTGAGCGGCGTCGAATCCGGCGGGGTTCCGCAAGCGCGCGAAAATCCGGGTGACACGGCTGTGCGCGGCGGTGCCGCGGGCAACATCACCGTGTCACGCGGCACGATGTCGTTCGACGTTCCATTGCGCATCACGGTCTCGCTTGGCGAAACCGGCGATGGTGGCGGGGCGCTGACGATCCAGCCGTCGACGGGGGGCGCCGAGCTTCTGGCCGAACGTCTCGATCCGCAGGATTACGCCGATCGCGGCGGCTATGACCGGCATTTCCTCGGCGCCGAAGTGCCGCTGCCGGCGATGAAGCCGGCGCCGCGGTTTGGCAATCTGCTCCGCGTGCCGCGGCCGGCGCGGCCGGAGGACGTCAACGAGCTGCGCTATCATCATTACAGCGTGCTGATGAACGAGAAGCGGCGGCTGGCTTACGTGTCGGCCTGCAACGTCGACTTCAATCCCGGCGCGACGATCACCGGCGATGCGGGTGGCGGGTCGTGGAAACTCGATTCGCGCCTCGACAGCGCGCAGCAGATGGGCCCGCAGTTCTACGACGGCGGCGACAGCAATCCCTACGACAAGGGACATCTGACCCGGCGCGACGACGCCGCCTGGGGCCGCGACAAGGACGAAGCCGTGGCTGCGAACAAGGACAGCTACCATTACACCAACGCGGCGCCGCAGCATCGGCTGTTCAACCAGCCGAACCACCATCTCGACCTGTGGGGCGATCTGGAAGAATTCATTTCCGATCAGGGCAGCGCGCAGCGCACCCGCCTCAGCATCTTCAACGGGCCGATTTTCGGCATGCACGACAAACCGCTGCGCGGCGCGCTGGCGCCGTTCGCCTTTTTCAAGATCGTGATATGGCGCGACGGCAACGCCGCGCCGGCCGCGATCGGTTTCGTGCTCGAACAGACCGACCTGATCGCCCATCTCGCGGAGGAAGCGATCGACCCTGGCCGCTTCAAGATCCATCAGCGGCCAATCTCCGCCATCGAGGCACTGGTCGATGTGAGCTTCGGACCGGTGACCGGCTTCGACGTGCTCGCGGCCAACTCCGCCAACGCCGCGCCCGGCGGCGCCGCGATCCCGATCGAGCGCGTGGCCAACATTAGGCTTACGCGGTGATCAAATGACGGGCTTCCACGCAATCTGGGTTCAGGATTTCAAACAAGTGGTGCCCAGGAAAGGACTCGAACCTTCACGGCCGTTAAGCCACTGGCACCTGAAGCCAGCGCGTCTACCAATTCCGCCACCTGGGCAAAGGTTGGGCTGGAGTGGCGGTTACTACGGATCGGCCGCGCGCTTGTCAAATCGTTGCGGCGCCGCCCTAATGTGCTGTACAGCGCCGGCCCGTTGGCGTATCGCGAAATGACCAGAATGCCCGCGCTTGCACGCCTTTGAACGGTCCAGGAACGTAGCCCCATGCCCTCGAATATCGACACGTTGGTCACGGTTTTCGGCGGATCGGGCTTTATCGGGCGGCATGTGGTGCGCGCGCTGGCCAAGCGCGACTACCGCATCCGGGTCGCGGTGCGCCGCCCGGAACTCGCGGGCCATCTGCAGCCGCTCGGCAAGGTCGGCCAGATCCACGCCGTGCAGGCGAACCTGCGCTATCCGGCTTCGATCGGGGCCGCGATGCGCGACAGCTACGCCGCCATCAACCTTGTCGGCATCCTGGCCGAGAGCGGCGCGCAGAAATTCGAGGCGGTGCAGGCCGCCGGCGCCGGCGCGATCGCCCAGGCGGCCCGCGCCGCCGGCGCGCGGATGGTGCATGTCTCGGCGATCGGGGCCGACGAGAATTCGGCCGCGCGCTACGCACGCTCCAAAGCCGCGGGCGAGAAAGCGGTGATCGAGGCGATGCCGTCGGCGACCGTCCTGCGGCCGTCGGTGGTGTTCGGCCCCGAGGACCAGTTCAGCAACCGTTTCGCGGCGCTGGCGCGAATATCGCCGATGCTGCCGCTGATCGGCGGCGGGCTGACGAGACTGCAGCCGGTCTATGTCGGCGACGTCGCCACCGCGGTCGCCGATGCCGTGGACGGCAAGACAAAAGAAGGCGCCACCTACGAACTCGGCGGTCCCGAAGTGCTGACCATGCGCGAAATCATGGAGATCATTCTGCGCGTGACCGAGCGCAAGCGCATGCTGATGCCGCTGCCGTTCGGCCTCGCAAAGCTGCAGGCGCTGCTATTGCAGTTCGCGCCAGGGCCGCTGCAACTGACGCCGGACCAGGTGGCGTTGCTGCGCTCCGACAACGTCGTATCGGATGCGGCGAAGGTCGCGGGGCTGACACTGGAGGGCCTGGGGATCACGCCGGACTCGCTGGAAGCGATTGCGCCGCAGTACCTCTGGCGCTTCCGCGCCGCCGGGCAGTTCCAGAAGAAGAGCGCGTAAGTCGTCGTCCCCGCGGAAGCGGGGACCCATAACCACCGTGCTGATTGTTGTAAAGGTCCTCGCCCGCAGCGCCAAAATGATGGTGCAGCGTGTATGGGTCCCGGCGTTTCGCCGGGACGACATGGATAAGTTTGTGACCTACTTCCCCAGCGCCAGCGCGATCAGGCCGAGGGTGCCGACGAGGACGCGCCACCACGCGAACAGCGTGAAGCCGTGGCGGGTGACGTAGTTCAGAAATGTTTTTACCACGATGATGGCGGTGACGAACGACACCACGAAACCGATCGCGACGATGCCGGCATGATCGGCCGTCATGTCGGCGCGGTTCTTGTAGAGATCGTAGACGAACGCGCCGAACATGGTCGGGATCGCCAGGAAGAACGAGAACTCCGCGGCCGCGCGCTTGTCGGCGCCGAGCAGCATCGCAGCGACGATGCTGGCGCCGGAACGCGACACCCCGGGAATCATCGCCAGGCACTGCGCGAAGCCGATTTTCAGATACATCGGAAGTGGAAAGGTGGTGGCGTCGTGCTCGTGCGGGTCGAGGTCGAGCTGATCGACCCACAGCAGGATCGCGCCGCCGACGATCAGTGAAAAGCACACCACCCACGGATTGAACAGGTAGCTCTTGATGAATCCGCCGGCCGCGGCGCCAATCACCGCCGCGGGCAGAAACGCCACCAGCACGCCGATGACGAAGCGCCGGTCCTCAGGGTTCGAGAACATGCCAAGTGCGATCCGCCACAATTTGACGAAATAGATCGCAAGGATGGCGAGGATGGCGCCGAGCTGAATCAGCACCGCGAAGCTCTTCCAGAAATTGTCTTCGCCGAGATTGAAAAACCGCTCCGCCAGCAGGAGGTGGCCGGTGGAGGATACCGGCAGGAATTCCGTGACGCCCTCGACCACGCCGAGAATCACCGCCCTGATCGAATCGGAAATCATGGTCTGGTCCGTAACATAAGCGAAAACCGGGCCCTTCTCGCTTATTCGCCGTGCCGCCGCAACGGCAAAATGCGAAAACGCGGGTTGCCTCCATCGCAGTCTTGGGTAGTTTGGCGCGCCAACGGGGCTGACGGTGAGACTTCGTTAAGCACCGCAAATCTATCAAGGGCTTCATGTTCACGCTGCTTCATCATCCATTTTGTCCGCATTCCCGCTTCATCCGCCTCGCCTCCGGCGAGCACGGCCTCGATTTGCGGCTGCTGGAGGAGCGCGTCTGGGAACGGCGCGAGGCGTTTCTGGCACTGAATCCGGCGGGCACCACGCCGGTGCTGATGACCGAGGGTTTCCCACCCATTCCCGGCGCCGGAGTCATCGCCGAATATCTCGACGAATCGCATGGCACCGCGCTGGGCGAGCGCCGGCTGCTGCCGGCCGCGATGGCCGAGCGCATCGAGGTGCGCCGGCTGATGGCGTGGTTCAACGAGAAATTCTTCGAAGAAGCCTCCGGTCCGCTGGTGACCGAGCGCATCTACAAGCGCTTCATGAGCGAGGACGGCGGCGGCGGACCTCCGGAGATGGACGTGATCCGTGCAGCCAAGGCAAATGTGCGCTATCATCTGGCCTATATCGGCTGGCTGGCGCGGACGCGGAATTTTCTCGCCGGCGACCGGCTCACTTACGCCGACCTCGTTGCCGCGGCGCACCTGTCGGCGATCGACTATCTGGGCGACGTGCCATGGATCGAGGACGACGCGGCAAAGGCGTGGTATGCGCGGATAAAATCCCGCCCGTCCTTTCGTCCGCTGCTGGGCGAATGGCTGGCCGGCGTGCCGGCATCGCGCACCTATGTGGACCTGGATTTCTAAACGCTTTTATCGCTGAACTATCCCGCGTCTTCCCCGCGCAGGCGGGGACCCATAACCACCGAGTGAGTGGTTCAAGCAAGATGGTGGCCCCAGCCTTGCCAAATCGAGGCATCGGCGGCTATGGGTCCCCGCCTGCGCGGGGACGACGCCGGTGTTAAACGCTTCTGTCAAAGCCGCCCTCGCGCGCGAAGCGCTTTCGCTCGGCTTCGATCGCGTCGGCGTCACCGATCCCGCCTCGACCGGCGCCGCTGGCAAATATTTCCACGCCTTTATCGACACCGGCGGCTACGGCGACATGCACTGGCTGGCGGCTCGCCCGGAGCGCCGCGCCGACCCGCGCGTGCTGTGGCCCGATGTCCGCTCCGTCATCATGCTCGGCGTCAATTACGGGCCCGATGAAAATCCGCTGGCGATCTTGCAGCAGCGCAGCCGCGGCGCGATATCGGTCTATGCGCAGGGCGATGACTATCACGACGTGATCAAGAAGCGGCTGAAGGCGCTGGCGCGCTGGCTGGTCGCGACATCCGGCGGCGACGTCAAGGTGTTCGTCGACACCGCCGCGGTGATGGAGAAGCCGCTGGCGCAGGCGGCGGGACTGGGCTGGCAGGGCAAGCACACCAATCTGGTGTCGCGCGAGTTCGGCTCGTGGCTGTTCCTCGGCGCCCTCTTCACCACGCTCGACCTGCCGCGCGACGAAGCCGACGCCGACCGCTGCGGCTCGTGCCAGGCCTGCCTCGACATCTGCCCGACCGCAGCGTTTCCAGCCCCTTACAGGCTCGACGCGCGGCGCTGCATTTCCTACCTGACCATCGAACACAAGGGCCCGATCCCGCATGAATTCCGCAAATCGATCGGCAACCGCATCTACGGATGCGACGACTGCCTTACGGTATGCCCCTGGAACAAATTCGCGCAGGCGGGCCGCGAGACGAAGCTGGCCGCGCGCGACGAATTGCGCGCGCCGCGGCTTGCGGAATTGGCCCGGCTCGACGACGCCGCCTTTCGCGCGCTGTTTTCAAAATCCCCGGTCAAGCGCATCGGCCGCGACCGATTCGTTCGCAATGTGCTGATCGCAATCGGCAATTCCGATGACGCCAGGCTCGCGCCGGAAGCCGAGCGTCTGCTGTCGGATGAAAGCCCGTTGGTACGCGGCGCCGCCGTGTGGGCGCTGTCGCAACTGATGCCGCCAGCCGAATTCGGTTCGCGCGCAATGCGCGCGACGGACACGGAGTCGGACCAAAGCGTCCGCGCAGAATTGCGGTTCGCCGGTCTATTGGCGGCGCCGACATTCTGAGAAGCGCGCATCAAGGTGATCGAGGCCGAATTCTTCAGCGGCGCCACCGTGAGCGTCCTTGCTCAAAACTCCGCCACCGCCGCGATGATCCGCGCGATGTCCTGCGGGCGCGACAGGCGGTGGTCGCCGTCCTGGACCACGGTCAGCACCACGTCGTCGGAGGGCAGCCGATGCGCCAGCGCAAAGGCGTGCCGCCACGGCACATCCGGATCCTGCGCGCCCTGCAAGATGCGCACCGGGCAGCCGACCTCGATGGCGCCGCCGAGCAACAGATGATTGCGGCCCTCCTGGATCAGCGCGCGCGTGATCGGAATGGGCTCGCCATACTGCGATGGCCGCAACCACACGCCCCTGGTCTCGATTTCTTCGCGCACTCCGGGCGAAAAGCCTTTCCACATCAGCTCTTCGGTAAAGTCCGGCGCCGGCGCGATCAGCACAAGTCCCGCCAGGCTCGCGCGGCTGGTGCCGCGACGCCGCGCGATCTCGCGCGCCAGCAGCAGCGCCATCCAGCCGCCCATCGACGAGCCGATCACCACCTGCGGGCCGTCGCAGCATCGCTCGAACACCGCCACGCTCTCCTCCAGCCAGCGCCCGATGGTGCCGTCGGCAAAGACGCCGCCGCTCATCCCATGGCCGGAATAATCGAACCGTACACAGGCGCGGCCGTGCTCGGCGGCCCAGCCGTCCAACGCCAGCGCCTTGATGCCCTGCATGTCCGAATTGAACCCGCTCAGCCAGAACAGGCCGGGCCCGGCTCCGGCGCGGGTGCGCACCGCGATTTTTCGCGCGCCGGCGTCGCGGCCGACATCGACGAAGGTAAGTCCGGGTTCAGCGTTGCCGGCGGTTGCGGTCATGGGTGGCCTCGTTCTCCTGCTGTTTGCTGAAGCGCGCAGGTTTCGTCAACGCAAGCGCTTGCGGAACAAGTGTCCTCTCTCTATGTCGATCCCCGGATCGCGCATCGTAAGCGTGACCAAAATGTCTCGCATTTGACGGTTTTCGCGCGGGGTCTCGCGAGTTTGCTTGCCCGCCGACGCATATTCCTTCAAACTATCGCCTTCGTTCACAGTATTGGAGAAGTCCCCATTCGCCGTCCCAACAGAGCCCCGCCCGCCGCCACCAAAGACGGGCCGCGCACCAACGATGAAATCCGCAATGCTCAGGTTCAGCTGATCGATCAGGACGGCTTGAACCACGGTACCGTCGAGACGGCGGCGGCCGTGAAGATGGCCATGGAAGCCGGCATGGATCTGGTCGAGATTTCACCCAATACCAATCCTCCCGTCACCAAGATCATGGATTACGGGAAGTACAAATATTCGGCGCAGAAAAAAGCCGCCGAGGCCCGCAAGAAACAGAAGGTCGTCGAGATCAAGGAGATCAAGCTGCGGCCGATGATCGACGATCACGACTACGAAGTGAAAATGCGCGCGATGCAGCGCTTCTTCGAGGAAGGCGACAAGGTCAAGATTACCTTGCGCTATCGCGGCCGTGAAATGGCGCATCAGGAAATCGGCACCAAGCTGTTGGACAAGGTCAAGGCCAACGTCGCCGACTTCGCCAAGGTCGAGCAGGACGCCCGCTTCGAAGGCCGCCAGGTGGTGATGGTACTGGCGCCGCGGTAAGCGGGGACGCCAGCCAATCAACTCTTACGAGTCGTCCCCGCACAGGCGCTAAAGCATGCACACATCTCGTCATGCGCGGGCTTGACCCGCGCATCCATCCATCTTCGAAAGAGTCTTTCGAAGCGTGATGGATTGCCGGGTCAAGCCCGGCAATGACGACAGAGATATGTGCATGCCCTAGCGCCTGCGCGGGGACCCATAACGCCGATAGTCGTGACAGCACGAAGCCATTGCCGCAACCTTGTGCAACGAACGAAGAGCCTGAGGCTATAGGTCCCCGCTTTCGCGGGGACGACATCGCGAGTTAGCTCCTGGTCGCCTGCCAAACGCCGCTGCAGCGGGCGCCGGTGATGACTCCGCTCCACCGGCCCGTCCCGGAATTGCCCGCAAGCCGGCCGCTGCCGCTGGCATGCGAAGCTCCGACGGAGATGTTGACCGACACCGCGCCGTTGCGGCCGATGCCTCCGGTCACCCTGCCGCCTCCCGCCGAGGAGACGCGCGTCCCGGACACCGCGAAGGGGACGCTGTTGGTCGCGCTGCAATTACCCGCCCGGGTGGCGAAGATGACATTCCAGGTGCCGTCATAAGCTTCCGCCCGTGCATATCGCTTCGCCTCCGCAACGCCGGGCGCCACGGCACTGGCCGCGAAAAGTGTTACGGCCAAGAAGATCATCGATCGTGCTGAAAGGGTCATTTTTCTGCCCCCGAAAGCGCCGTACCGACGGCAGGACACATGGCTTAGTGCGCCCGCCTCCGCCCGCGGTTCATCGTTGCCAATTGCGCGATCCTCTGCCATAAGCCCAACCTTCATCGCCCGGCTGATCAAGGGCTGCCGTGTCGATGCCCGTGCCGATTATTGCCGATAGGGGATAATCAAGCACTTTCAACGCTCTAACGAGCATTTTAGCCGGCAAAGCGCTCCCTGCGAGCGCGCACTGCGCTGGCCAACAGGAGAGCCAAATGCCCAAGCTGAAGACCAAGTCGGGCGCTAAAAAGCGCTTCAAGGTGACTGCCACCGGCAAAGTGATGCACGCCCAGCGCGGCAAGCGCCACGGCATGATCAAGCGGACCAAGAAGCAGATTCGCCAACTCCGCGGCACCCGCGTGCTGTTCAAGACCGATGGCGACAACATCAAGAAGTATTTCTTGCCGAACGCCTGATCGCGTTCCCGCCGATTTCAGCCGGGCCGCGTCCATGCGGCCGTTCAGTCACTCTTTTTCAGATCAAGGAGATCCGTCATGGCTCGCGTCAAACGCGGTGTGACCTCTCACGCCAAGCACAAGAAAGTCTACAAGGCCGCCAAGGGCTTTTACGGCCGCCGCAAGAACACCATCCGCACCGCCAAGCAGGCGGTGGAGAAGGCCGGGCAATACGCCTTCCGCGACCGCAAGCGCAAGAAGCGGACCTTCCGCGCGCTTTGGATCCAGCGCCTCAACGCCGCGGTGCGTCCGTTCGGCATGACCTACAGCGTGTTCATCAACGGCCTGTCGAAGTCCGGCATCACGGTGGACCGCAAGGTGCTCTCGGACCTCGCCATCCACGAACCGGCGGCGTTCCAGGCGATCGCCGAAAAGGCCAAGGCCGCGCTGGCGGCGTAACGCGCTTTGCCGTCATCGCCGGGCTTGACCCGGCGATCCATCACTCTTCAGAAGATGGATGCCCGGATCAAGTCCGGGCATGACGCCGTGCAGGTGGTGACCGCCCATGTCCAATCTCGACAATCTTCAATCCCAAATCCTCAGCCAGATCGCCGCCGCCGGCGACGAAGCGGCCCTTGAAGCCGTGCGCGTCGCGGCGCTCGGCAAGAAGGGCTCGATCTCGGCGCTGCTGGCGACGCTCGGCAAGATGTCGCCGGACGAGCGCAGGACGGAAGGCGCAAAGATCAATCTCGCCAGGGACACGGTCGCTGAGGCGCTGAGCGCGCGCCGCGACATTCTGAAATCCGCGGCACTCGACGCGCGGCTTGCCTCCGAGATTGTCGACGTCACGCTGCCGCTGCGCGATTCGCCCGCGGAAGCCGGCCGCATTCATCCGCTGAGCCAGGTGATGGACGAACTCACCGCCATCTTCGCCGACATGGGGTTTGCGATCGCCGAAGGCCCGGACATCGAGACCGACGACTACAATTTCACCAAGCTGAATTTTCCCGAAGGCCATCCGGCCCGCGAGATGCACGACACCTTCTTCTTCCATCCGAAGCCGGCAGCCGGCTCGGAGGGCGGGGAAAAGTCTTCGCGCATGCTGCTGCGCACGCATACCTCGCCGGTGCAGGTGCGCACCATGCTCACCCAGAAGCCGCCGATCCGCATCGTCTGCCCCGGCCGCACCTACCGCATCGATTCGGACGCGACGCACACGCCGCAATTCCATCAGGTCGAAGGCCTCGTCATCGACAAATCTGCGCATCTCGGCCATCTCAAATGGATCCTCCACGAATTCTGCAAGGCCTTCTTCGAGGTCGATCACATCAACATGCGATTCCGGCCGTCGTTCTTCCCGTTCACCGAGCCGTCGCTGGAAGTCGACATCCAGTGCCGCCGCGACAAGGGCGAGATCAGATTCGGCGAAGGCGAGGACTGGCTGGAGATTCTCGGCTGCGGCATGGTGCATCCCAACGTGCTGCGCGCCTGCGGCATCGATCCCGACGTCTATCAGGGTTTCGCCTGGGGCATGGGTATCGACCGCATCGCGATGCTGAAATACGGCATTCCCGACCTGCGCCAACTGTTCGACAGCGACGTCCGCTGGCTCACCCATTACGGCTTCAAGCCGCTCGACGTGCCGACGCTGGCGGGAGGGTTGAGTTCGTGAGGGCGGAGACACGTCGATGTTAGTGATTGGAGCTTACCCCCGTCCCCAACCCTCCCCCACAAGGGAGGGAGCCGCAAAACGATGCGGTTTTGCGCCGGAGCCGCTTGTTTATACTTTACGCGCAAATGCGTTTTGGAAGCGTTTGCCGCGCGCACTTTCTGTTCCCTCCCCCCTTGTGGGGGAGGGCCAGGGAGGGGGGTAACCCGGAATGCCGCATGTCGACGTAAGCCCCCGGCAACGCAACCGCGCAAAGCAGCTTCGGCAAACCATGACGCGGGCCGAAACGCTATTATGGCGCTACGTCAAGGCGAACCGAATCGACGGGCTGGGCTTTCGTCGACAAGTGCCGTTTCGAAACTACATCGTGGATTTTGTCTGCCTGTCAGCAAAGCTGATTGTCGAATTGGACGGCGAGTCGCACGAATTCGAGGAGCGTCAGAAGGCTGACCGGAATCGCGATGCCTTCCTCGAAACTGAAGGTTTTGAAATCTTACGCTTTACCAACGAGCAGGTGATGTCGAATTTGGAAGGCGTTGTTGAGGTCATCAGACGAGTCGCGAAAGTCCGTATCTGCGGCTTACCCCCCTCCCTGACCCTCCCCCACAAGGGGGGAGGGAACGGAAAAACAGACGTGGAAGATTTCCGAGGCCAGCAATGAAATTCACCCTCTCCTGGCTGAAGGAACATCTCGACACCGACGAGCCGCTTGAAGCGCTCGCCGACAGGCTCACCATGATCGGGCTCGAGGTCGAGCATATCGAGGACAAGGCCAGGGCACTCGCGCCCTTCACCATTGCGCGGGTCATTTCCGCCGAACAGCATCCCAATGCGGATCGCTTGCGCGTTTGCATGGTCGATACCGGCAATGGTGCTGCGCCGGTGCAGGTGGTATGCGGCGCGCCGAATGCGCGGAGCGGGCTGGTCAGTGTGTTCTCACCGCCCGGCACTTTCATTCCCGGCAAGAACATCACGCTTGGCGTCGGCACCATTCGCGGCGTCGAGAGCCGCGGCATGTTGTGCTCGGAGGCCGAACTGCAACTGTCGGAAGATCACGACGGCATCATGGAGCTGCCGGCGGACGCCCCGGTCGGCAAGCCGTATGCACCGTGGGCCGGGCTCGGCGATCCGGTGCTGGAAATCAACCTGACGCCGAACCGGCAGGACTGCACCGGCGTGCACGGCATCGCGCGCGACCTGTCCGCCGCCGACATGGGCAAGTTCAAGGACCCGGCGATCAAGCCGGTCAAGAGCGAATTCCCCTGCCCTGTGCAGGTCACCGTCGAGGATGCTTCGCTGTGTCCGGGCTTCGCGCTACGCCAGGTCAAGAGGGTGAAAAACGGGCCGTCGCCGGAGTGGCTGCAGCGGCGCCTGACCTCGATTGGGCTGCGGCCGATCAACGCGCTGGTCGACATCACCAACTTCATGACCTACGACCGCGCCCGGCCGCTGCATGTGTTCGACGCCGCCAAGGTGAAAGGCCATCTTACCGTGCGCCGCGCCCGCGACGGCGAGACCTTGCTGGCGCTGGACGGCCGCACCTACACGCTCGATCCAGGCGTCTGCGTCATCGCCGACGATCACGGCGTCGAATCCCTGGCCGGCATCATGGGCGGCGAGGCCTCGGGCTGCGACGAGAATACCACCGACGTTCTGATCGAATCGGCGCTGTGGAACGAGATCAATATCGCGCAAACCGGTCGCAAGCTCGGCATCAACTCCGATGCGCGCTACCGCTTCGAGCGCGGCGTCGATCCGGCCTTCATGGTGCCGGGGCTGGAGATGGCCACCCGGCTCGTGATGGACCTCTGCGGCGGCTCGCCGTCGGAGAATGTCGTCGCCGGCAACGCCTTCGGCGAAGACCGCGTGATCGATTTTCCGCTTTCCGAGGTGAAACGGCTTGCGGCCATCGACGTGCCGTTTGCCGAGATGAAGCGTATCCTGGGCCATCTCGGCTTCATGATGGCGGGCAGCGGCCCGGTGGTGAAGGTCGCGGTGCCGTCATGGCGCACCGATGTGACCGGCAAGGCCGATATCGTCGAGGAAATCGTGCGCATCGTCGGCGTCGACAAGGTGCCGATGACGCCGTTCGAGCGCGGCGACAATCCGCGCAAGCCGATCCTGACGCAGATCCAGCTCCGCACCCGCCGCGCCAAGCGCGCGCTGGCTGCGCGCGGCATGGTCGAAGCGGTGACCTGGTCGTTCATCGCAAAGCCGGCAGCCGAACTGTTCGGCGGCGGCCAGCGCGAACTGATGCTGGCCAATCCGATCGCGTCCGAGCTGTCGGAGATGCGGCCGAGCCTGCTGCCGGGACTTGTCGCGGCGGTGCAGGCCAATGCGGACCGTGGATTTTCCGACATCGCGTTGTTCGAAGTAGGCCAGATTTTCAAGGGCGACAAGCCGCAGGACCAGATCGTCGCCGCCGCCGGCGTCCGCCATGGCTTTGCATCGGCGAAAGGCATCGGCCGGCACTGGTCCGGTTCGTCGACCGCGGAAGCGCTCGACGCCAAGGCCGACGCATTCGCCGTGCTGGCCGCCGCCGGCGCGCCGATGCAGGCGCTACAGGTCGTGCCCGGCGGCGCCGGCTGGCTGCATCCCGGCCGCTCCGGCACCATCCAGATCGGGCCGCAGAATGTGCTCGGCTATTTCGGCGAGCTGCATCCGCGCGCGCTGGAGCAGCTCAAAGCCGACGGCCCGCTGATCGCGTTCGAGGTGATCCTCGACGGTATCCCCGACGCGAAGCAGAAGCCGACCCGCGCCAAGCCGATGCTGGAGCTCTCGGCGTTCCAGCCGGTGTCGCGCGATTTCGCCTTCATCGTCGGCCGCAGCGTCAAGGCCGGCGACATTCTGCGCGCGGCGCAAGGCGCCGACCGCAAGCTGATTTCGGGCGTTACCGTGTTCGATGTCTATGAGGGCAAGGGCATCGACGAGGCGAAAAAGTCCGTTGCCATCGCGGTGACGCTGCAGCCGCGTGAAAAGACCCTGACCGATCAGGAAATCGACGCCGTCGCCTCGAAAATCGTGGCCGAAGTGGCGAAGAAAACCGGCGGCAGCTTGCGCGGCTGAGCCGGGGTCGTAACGAAGTGCGGCATTTGATATGGTCCAGGCTCTGCGGAACATGCATCTCGACAGGAGCCAACGCCATGATCGATCGCCGCGATGTGCTGAAGCTCGCTGCCGGCGCCGCCGCGCTTGCCGCCCCATCCGCGTTCGCGCAAACGCCGGCAAAGCCGCGCACCAGGATCGTGTTCCTCGGCACCAAGGGCGGTCCGCGCGTCACCACCGGCGCATCCAATCCCGCCAATCTCGTGATCGTCAACGACATCCCGTTCGTGATCGATTGCGGCATGGGCGTCAGCCATCAACTGGTCAGCGCCGGCGTGCCGATCCCGTCGCTGAAATACATCTTCATCAGCCACCACCATTCCGACCACAATCTCGAATACGGCAATCTGTTCTACAACGCATGGGCGGCGGGACTGTCGACGCCGATTCATTCGTTTGGCCCGAAGGGAATCGAGGCGATGACCAGAACCTATTGGGAGCTGAACAAATTCGATGTCGACACCAGGATCGACGACGAAGGCCGCCCCGACCCGCGTCCGCTGCTGATCGCCAAGGACATTCTCGATGACGGCGTGGTGCTGCAGACCGCCGACGTGAAGGTAACCGCGTTCCGCACGCCGCACCCGCCGATCACCGAAAGCTTCGCCTACCGATTCGAAACCCCCGACGGCAGCATCGTGTTCTCCAGCGACACCGCCTACAATCCGAAACTGGCCGAGTTCGCCAGAGGCGCCGACGTGCTGGTGCACGAATGCCTGTATGTGCCCGCGGTCGATCGCCTCGTGATCAAGACCAAGAACGGCGCGACGCTGAAGAAGCACCTGCTGGAGAGCCATACCACCACCGAGGATGTCGGCAGGATCGCCGCCGCTGCCGGCGTCAAGGTGCTGGTGCTCAGCCATTTCGTGCCGGGCGACGATCCGCTGGTCACCGACGACAACTGGACCGAGGATGTGAAGAAGAATTTTTCCGGCAGGATCGTCGTGGCCAAGGATCTGATGCAACTGGCGCTGCCGGTGTAGCGTCTCGTCGTCCCCGCGCAGGCGGCGTCTTAAAGAAGGGCCGCATATACCCGCCATTCATCCTTCGAGATGCGCGCAAGTAAGCGCGCCTCAGGATGCCGGCTTCTGCACTTCCATCACTAGGTCGCAATACGCATAGCCGTCGCGCTCGACGCGCTCGCCCGGCGTCACCGGCAGCCGCCGCGCGAAGATCGGTCCCGCCACCACGCAGGTGTGAAACTCGCCATTCTCGCCGCAGGGATCGACGCCATCAGGCAAATCCGCCAGCAATCGGGCATCGAATTTTCGTCCCGCGAACGATGCCGGCAGCTTTTTCAGATCGACCGTGGCGAGATATGTCTCGAATCCGCTGGCGATCATCGACTGCGCCAGCTCCGGTGTCGGCCGCTCCCACAGCGGAAACACCGGCGCGATCCCGGTGCCGGCGAGCTTTTGCTCGCGATAGGCGCGGATGTCGCGCAGGAACAGGTCGCCGAAGATAATGTGGGTGACGCCATCCCGCACGGCCGCGGCCACCGCCTCGCCCATCCGCGCTTCGTAGGTTTCGTTCGGGCAGGGGTAGGGAATCGGCACGATGGTGGGCTGCAGGCCGGCGGCGTCGAGCTGCGCGCGCAGGATTTCCTGCCTTACGCCGTGGATCGAGACCCGGCCGAAGGTTTCGGTGACGGTGGTCAGCGCGCCGACCACATCATATTCGCCGCCGCGCCTGACCTCATGGAGCGCGAACGCGCTGTCCTTGCCCGACGACCACGAGATCAGCGCTTTTGCTCGCCGCGTCAATTGACCGGCGCTCCCGGCGCAATCCGCTGACGCTTCTTCGATGACCGAACGGGTGCGGCGGGCTCCGGGTCCTTCAGCGCGCCGATCTTGCGCAGCGCCGCTTCCGCGGCGCGCTCGCCGCTTTCCCACGCGCCGTCGACCGTTCCCCAGAGCGTCTCGTGCGCCGCCTCGCCGGCGAGGAACAGGCTGCCGGCCGGCTCCATCAGGATCCTGCGCGAGGGCTGACCGCCCGGCGACGCCGCCGACATCGCGCCGAGCACGAATGGCGCGGCGTTCCAGCGCGTCGCGCTGGATTTCCTGACCGCCTTGGCGATATCGCTGCCGAACAGTTTCGTCAGCCATTCGATCGCGAACGCCACCATCGCCGCTTCGCCCTGCGCGGACAGATCGCGGCCGAAGGAGCCTGCGATATCGACCGAGCACAGCGACGCGCCGCCCATATTGGCGAACAGCAGCGCGGTGCGCGCGTCCCTGCTCTGCTCGATCACCACATCCTCGCGTGCAAGACCGAGCGGGTTGCCAGGCAGGTGCAGCGCGACGTGATCGTAGCTGCCGAGGCTCAGCTTCGACGCCGCCTCGAGCGTCCGCCTGGGAAGATCCGGCGTGAATTTGATCGCGCCGGAGGCCAGCACGTTGCTCGACACCGTAACGACCGCGGCGCGGGCGGCGATCTTGCCGGCCGGCGTTTCCACGGTGACGTCGCGGCCGCTCCAGGCGATGCGGGCCGCCGGCGTTGCGAGCGCCACCGGCAGGCCTTCGCCCAGTTTGGCGATCAGCGTTCCCAGGCCCTGGCGGCAGGCCAGCGCCGCGCTGCGATCCTGCGCGCGAGCTTTGTCGATCGCGGAAACTTCCTTCGAATCCTTGCCCGTGGCGTTGGCGCCGAGCAGGAATTCGATGGTGCCCGACCAGTCGCCCATGTCCTTCGGCAGCGCCGAGGCAGAGGAGACATCGCTCTTGCCGCGCGAAGCGTCGTCGATGGCGCGGTTGGCGCGAACCAGCGTGGCCAGCAGTTCCTCGACCTCGCCGGCGCGGGCGTTGCGGCGGCCGACGCGGATTTTCTGACCCAGCGGCGCCGGCACGACCTCCAGTCCGGCGTCGCGCGCGAGCTTGACCATCGGATTGGTATCGGGATTGTGAATCCAGCGCGCTCCGCGGTCGAACGGCGCATCGAAACTCGCGGTGTCGGTGAGGCAGCGCCCGCCGACCTCGCCGGCGGCTTCCAGCACGATCACCTTGCGGTTCGCAGCCTGAACGCGACGCGCCGCACTGATGCCGGCGGCGCCCGCGCCGATCACGACAATGTCAGCCTCGCGCGGCAGCGGCGCCGCCCACGCCGGTGCGCCGAAAGCAGCCGCGATGGCCGACGCCGCCGAGGCCGACAGGAAATCCCGGCGCGCAATTGTCATGGCATGGTTTCCGAAACTTTGAAAACAGCGGGAACGTCCGGTGAACTTGCCGCATCAAAGCATGCACGGCAACCGTCATGGTAAATCAATCATGGTTGATCGGCCGGGGTCATGAACCAAATTGCAATGGCTTTCGACCATGCTGGTGGAAAGGGAAAAAGCGGTCGCAATAAACCGCGGGGGAATAACATGGGCTTTGTGCTCGATACTGTCGGCAAGCTGATCGCGGGCTATCTTCAAAAGGAGGTGCCGGGCTACGAGCCGTTCACGCCGAGCGATCCAGCGCATCTGCGCGGCATCGTCCAGCAGGGTGACGTCATGCTGGTCGAGGGCAACAACCGCGTCTCCGGCATCATCAAATACCTGACCCAGTCGACCTGGTCGCACGCCGCGCTTTATGTCGGTCCGATCGACGGCGCGAGCGAGCCCGACGGCGAGCCGCACGTCCTGATCGAAGCCAATATCGGCGAGGGCGTCACCTCCGCGCCGCTGTCGAAATATTTTCCCTACCACACGAGACTGTGCCGTCCGGTCGGGCTGTCGTGGGAGGACCGCAACACGGTGTGCCGCTACGCCATCAACCGCATCGGTTTCGGCTACGACACCAAGAACATCCTCGACCTGATGCGCTACCTCATCCCGCTGCCGGTGCCGCAGCGCTGGCGGCGGCGCATGATCGCGTTCGGCTCCGGCGATCCGACCAAGATCATCTGCTCGGCGCTGATCGCGCAGGCGTTCGACGCGGTGCGCTATCCGATCCTGCCCAAGATCACCCGCGCCGGCTCGAAACGGGCCAAGCGCGAAATCCTGCACATCCGCAATTCATCGCTGTACATGCCGCGCGATTTCGACATTTCGCCCTATTTCGAAATCGTCAAGCCGACCATCATCGAGGGTTTCGACTATACGGCGTTGCACTGGGCCGACAAGCAGAAGCCGCTCCGGGAGGTGGCGGGCGAGTCCGGCCCGTTTCCATATGCGATCGCGCCGCCGCTCGTTCCTGAAACGGCTGACGAGGAAACGCCGGTTCACGCTGAAGAAGTGAACCAGGACGTGTTGCTGGTCGAGCGCGTTCGGGTCACCGAGCATTTTCTGGTGGTCGAGCATGTTCCGGCGCGCCGGATGGAACGCCGCGCCGGTTCGCGCAAGGTAAATGCCGAGGTCAGGGTTGAGGCGGAACTTGCGGCGTAGCGCCGCTGGGCTCAACCACCGCGCCTACCAGGCTGAGAAGCGTCGAAACCAGCAGCGCGCCAAACGCGACGGATATCTTGCCCATTTCGCTATCGACCAGGGGCGGAACCGCCAGCGCCCACACCATGAAGGCGATGGTCGAAGCGATCAATTTCCACCACGGCCAGTCCTGGATCGTAGCGGGAAGCAGCGGCAGATTCTGGCTACGCCGCTTACCCAGATAGATCAGGAGAAACAGGATCGGCGTCAGTACGACGAAACCCCAATACAGGTACATCGGCTCCAACGTCGGAACGCTCGTTGACCCCGAAGCCGGCGGGGTCTTCGTCAAGCTCGACAAGGCGGCCGTTGCCGCCAGATACAAGGTAATGGATTCCGTCGGGATATATTTGACCAGTCCATCGAGGACAGTGGCGCCGGACGTCTTCTGCACCGGGCTCGCCGCGGCTACCGGCTCCATCGCGGTCCGCAGCCGCGCCGCGTCGCCGGCGTTCAGTCCGAGCGAGGCGACGACGGGATTGAGGTGCCGGTCAATGACCGCCCCCAGATCAAGGTTTTGCCGGCTGGTCCGCAGGATTTCGTCATTGGCTAGTTCTGAAATGCTCATTTCGTACCCCTGATAATGAATTGAGTTTCAAACGCATTTATCAAAGCTATCTTCGCTGTAATGCAACAATCTTAATCCGATTTGTGCCGCTCGTAAATACTCGTCAGCTCTTCACCGCGCCCGCCGTCAGGCCCGCCACCATGTAGCGCTTGAACGCGTAGTAGATCGCGGCCGGCGGCAGCGCGTAGATCAGCCCGGTGGTCATCAGCAATTCCCAGGGGCTGTCGTCGGCGGCGAGGAAATTGCCGAGCGCTACGGGAAGCGTGATGTCGGTGTCCTTTGACAGCAGCAGGAACGCGTAGAGATATTCGTTCCAGGCCAGCAGCAGCGCGTAGGTGCCGACCGCCACCAGCGACGGCATCATCAGCGGCACGTAGACGAGGCGAAACAGTTGCAGGGTGGTGGCGCCGTCCATGGTGGCCGCCTCGTCGAGCTCGACCGGCAGCTTGTCGGAAGCCTGCTTGAGCACCCAGATCGCGTAGGGCGAGGCGATGGTCACCATGGCTAATATCAGCGCCCAGTGATTGTTGAGCAGCCCATAGATGCCCATGGTGCGGTACATCGGCACGGCCAGGAAGGCGGCCGGGATGAAGTAGGTGAACAGCGCCAGATTCATCACCAGCCGGCCGCCGGGAATGCGCAGCCGCGAGATCGAGAACGCCGCGGCGGTGGCGATGAACAGCGTCAGCGCGCCGGTCGCAACCGCGATCACGACCGAATTCCAGAACTGGATCCAGAAATCGCGCAGGAAATAATGCTGCTGGTAGAACACAATCTCGAAATTGCGCAGCGTCGGATGCGCGGGCCACAGCTTGCCGGAAAAGGCGTCCTCCTTCGGCGAGATCGCAAACAGGAACAGATGGTAGATCGGGATCATGGTCCAGATGAACACCGGAATGCCGATCAGCAGCAACCGCGCCTCGATCCCGATCTCGCGCAAGGTGGGCATCTTCATCGCGCGAATCTCTTCATCGAGAAAGCCGCTTCATCATGAAATACACCAGCGGCAGCACCAGCGGCAGCGCGCAGACGATCGACGCCATCGAGAGGTCGAGCTGGTCGAGCCGCAGGTAGCGGATACCGAGCGTGGACAGCACATGCGTCAGGTCGGCAGGCCCGCCGCCGGTCAAAAGATACACGCTATTGAAGTCGCCCAGCGTCCAGATCATCGAGAGCAGCGTGCAGGTGAGGTACAGCGTCTGCATCGACGGCCAGGTGATGTAGCGGAACTTCTGCCACCAGCTGGCGCCGTCGACGTCGGCCGCCTCGAACAGGTCCTGCGAGATCGCGAGCCGGCCGGTCATCAGGATCAGCGTCCAGAACGGCAGCGACTTCCAGATATGCATCCCGATCGCCATGGTCAGCGCGATGCCGGGATCGTTGAGCCAGTTCGGCCCGTCGTCGCCGGTGAGCTTGAAGATCAGCTGGTTGACCATGCCCCATTCGGGATTGAGCATGAAGCGGACCGACAGGATGGTCGGGATCGACGGCACCGCCCAGGGCAGGATGAACAGCACCGACAGCCATTTGATCCAGGAACGCGACTGCACGAAGAAGCCGGACAGAAACAGCGCCACCAGCATTTTGAAATTGATGCCGATCAGCAGGAAGATCAGGGTGTTGACCGCGGCGCGCGCGAAGATCGGATCGTTGGCCAGCGCCACATAACTTGCCGGATGGCGCGCCAGCCACAGTCCATAGCCGACCGGGTAGAGCACGAAGGCGATGAACACCAGCACATAGGGCGCCAGCAGCACGAAGCCCCAGACCTGTGGCATCGTCAGCCGCGCCGACAGCGGGCCGCGCGGGACCGTGTCGTCGGAGGGTGCTACCGTTATCGTTGCCATGCAACCTACCTATAGCATCTCCAGGCCCCACGCCGCCATCGTCCGCACGTCCTTACAAGGAACGAAGCGACAAAGCCTCCACCTTTCGTCATGCGCGGGCTTGACCCGCCTGCGGGGCCGAAGCCCCTTCGGCGCGGCGAAGGCCCGCGCATCCATCATTATTTCGAAGGAAGTTTTTCGAAGAAGATGGATTGCCGGGACAAGCCCGGCAATGACGGGAATTGAGGCGGATCCATTCGCTCGCAATGACGCTACCCCGCGACTTCCTTGATGCGCGCGATCAGTTCGTCGACCGCCTTTTCTACCGGCACTTTCTCGCTGACCACCCGGTTCATCGCCTTGGCCCAGGCGTTTTCATTGTTCAGAATGGTGAACTTGTAGTTCTTGGTGAAGTCGAACGGCGAGGTGCCGCCCATGAACTGGGTATAGACCGCCTTGCGGTGGCGGTCGGCCTGCCAGAACGGGCTTTTCTGTCCGGCCAGCGTCACCGGGAACCAGCGGCCGAGCGCGCCTTCGACATAGGGCTGCAGGTTTTCCTCCTGCAGCAGGAATTTGACGAACTCCTTGGCCTGCGCCTTGTTCTTGGCGGCGGTGAAGATCACGCCGGTCTTGACGTCGGAGCGGTACTTGATCGGCGTCCCGTCGGGCTTGTTCGGAAACGAGGCGGTGACGATGGTTTCCTCATAGGCCTTCTTGCCGGCGGCGCGCTGCTCCGGCGTCAGTGCCGGGTTGTTGGAATCCTCGAACCACTTCGCCGCGATCGAGATCGTGAAGTTGTGGGTCATCACGATCGTCTTGTTGTGGAAGGCGACGTTGTTGTCCGGGTCCTTCCAGGTGGTGGACGACGGCGGCGTGCAGCCCCTGATGTAGGTGTCGGTGTAGTCCTTCAGCGCGCCGATCAGGCCTTCTTTGACCTTGGGGTCGTCGACCAGAAGCTTGCCGTCGTCGTCGACCAGCTTGACGTTGTAGGCGTCCATGAAGGTGTAGAAGGACTGGAACGAGTCGGTGGATTCCACGCCCATCGGCTGGCCGACGCCGTAGGCGCGCGTGCCCGAGGCCTTGCGGTAGGCCGGCTGCACCTTGTCGCACCAGAACGACCAGTATTCCTTCCATGTGGTCGGAATGTCGCCGACCTTGAAGCCGGCCTGCTCCAGCAGGTCGCTCCAGATCTGCACATGCATGCTCTGCTGCTTCAGCGGAAAGCCGTAATACGCTTTCTTCTTGGTCTGGCCGTTGAAGAGGTTGGCGGTCTCCAGCGTATTCGGCGCGAAAGCCGACTGCATCGGCGTGAGGATGTCGGAGAGATCCTCGAGCTTGCCCTCGAACGCCCATTTGCCCGCCGCCTGCACGTCATAGGTGTCGGAATAGGCGACGTCGGGCACGGTGCCGGAATCCAGCGCCGCCACCGTCTTCGGGATCATGTCCTGAATGGCATATTGCGACAGTTCGACCTTGACGCCGGTCTTGGCCTCGAACTTCTTGATCGCCTCGAGCAGCGCGTCGTCTTCGGATTTGTAGAAACCCTTGCCCCACCAGATGGTGAGCTTTTCCTGCGCCGCGGCCGGTGCCGCCGCGTACAAAAGGCCGATGGTCGCAGCAACCGCGCCTGCGAGCGCCCGCATTCTCTTGGATTTCACGTTGTTCTCCCTGAACCTGCCGGGTTTCTTTGAACCAGCTGGATAAATACTATCGCATTCCCGCGATCCGTCCAGACAGGCCGGGGTAGGGATTTACCCTTACGCCGAAAATGGGATTGCCGGGTCAAGCCCGGCAACGACGGACCATGACGGCTGGCCTTGCCGTCCCGGCCTATTCCTTCACCGCACCCGTCAGCGACGACACATAATAGTCGACAAACAGCGAGTAGAAAACCGCGACCGGCAGCGAGCCGAGCAACGAGCCCGCCATCAGCGCGCCCCACTGATAGACGTCGCCGGATACGAGCTCGGTCAGGATCGCGACCGGCACGGTCTTGTTGGCGCTGCTCTGGATGAAGGCCAGCGCGTAGATGAACTCGTTCCAGGATAGCGTGAAGCTGAAGATGCCGGCCGAGATCAGGCCCGGCACCGCCAGCGGCAGCGTGATCCGCCACAATATCTGCAACCGCGTCGCGCCGTCGACCAGCGCGCATTCCTCCAGCTCGTAGGGGATCGACTTGAAATAGCCGATCAAGAGCCAAGTCGAGAACGGCACCAGGAAGGTCGGGTACACCAGGATCAGTGCCATCGGGCTGTCGAACAGGCCAAACTGCACTACGACGGTGGCCAGCGGAATGAACAGGATCGACGGCGGCACCAGATAAGCGAGATAGATGCCGAGCCCGACATAGGGGCTGCCGCGAAAGCGCAGCCGCTCGATCGCATAGGCCGCCAGCGTCGAGGAAAAAATCGAGATGAAGGTGGCGCCGACCGCGACCGACATCGTGGTCCACAGCCAGTGCGGATAGGCGGTGTTGAACAGCAGATGCTTGATATGCGCCAGCGTCGGCGACGAAATCCAGAACGGGTTGTGTTGCTTGTAGTTCAACAGTTCCGCGTTGGGCTTGAACGATGTGATGGCCATCCAGTAGAACGGGAACAGCAGGATCAGCACAAAGCAGGACAGCGGCAGATAGATCATCACCATGCGACGCGCGCGCGAATCCCACGCCATCGTCTCCGGCGTGGAGCTGGCGACGTTGCTGATGGGTTGCGCCACGGCCTCAGTCATTGCTCTCTCCCTGCTGCCATTTGCGGCGCGCGAGGCCGAAATAGCTGAACAGCGTCGCAACCACCAGGAACGGGATCATCGAGACCGCGATCGCCGCGCCCTCGCCGAGTTCGCCGCCGGCAATGCCGCGCTGGAACGCCAGCGTCGCCAGCAGATGCGTTGAATTGACCGGCCCGCCGCGGGTGATGGCGTAAACCAGCTGGAAGTCGGTGAAGGTGAAGATGATCGAGAACGTCATCACGATCGCGAGGATCGGCAGCATCATCGGAAAGGTGATGTAACGGAAGCGCTGCCAGGCGGTGGCGCCATCCAGCATCGCCGCCTCGTACAGTGCTGGCGAAATAGTCTGCAATCCGGCGAGCAGCGAGATCGCGACAAAGGGAATGCCGCGCCAGATGTTGGCCGCGATCAGCGAGAACCGTGCCGGCCACGGGCTGCCGAGGAAATCGATATTGGTCGCGCGCAGATGCAGCACGTCGACCAGCAGATAGGAGATGATGGAAAACTGCGGATCGTAGATCCACCAGAACGCCAGCGCGGACAGCACCGTCGGCACGATCCAGGGCAGCAGCACGATGGCGCGCAGCAGGCTCTTGAACGGGAAGTGATTGTTCAACAACAGCGCCAGCCAGAATCCCAAGGCGAATTTTCCGACCGTGGCGACGCCGGTATAGAATACGCTGTAGAATACCGCGTTCCACCACAATGGATCGGTCAGCAGATACTGAAAGTTCTCCAGCCCGACATAGATGCCGCGGCGGCCGATGGTGGTGTCGGTGAACGCCAGCCAGACGCCAAGGCCGAGCGGATAGGTCAGGAATACCAGCAGCAGCCCGATCGCCGGGGTCAGGCAAACGGCGATCAGGAACGGCTTGTAGTCGAACAGCCGTACCAGCCAGTTCGGCTGCGCCGGTTCGGCGCGTCGCGGCAGCGTTGTTGCGATCGTCATGTCAACGTCCCAGGCGTCATTGCGAGCGAAGCGAAGCAATCCAGAGGCGGCGAGCGCGGACTGGATTGCTTCGTCGCTGTCGCTCCTCGCAATGACGGCATACACGTCACCTTCGGAAATACCGCTTCGCCCGCCGCTCGGCTTCCGCCGCGGCGGCTTCCGGCGTCGCGGCGTCGGTGGCGACCGAGGCGCACATCTGCACCAGCACGTAATCGGCGTTGACGGCGCCGGTGGCCGTCGAGATCGGGCCTTTGTAGCCATCGTAATAGGGGCTCTTCATGGTGTCCTTGAAGATCCTGACCTTCGGATCGCCCGACCATACCGCGGCGTCGGCATAGGCGGCGAGCGGCTGCGACCAGTAGCCGCTGTTGGCGTTCAGCCACGGTTCGTATTGCTCGCGCTCCAGCATGAACTGCAGGAACGCCTTGGCGGCGTTGGGATAGGGACTGTGCTTGAACACCATCGCGTTCAAGGTCAGGCCCGCCATCGGCGAGGTGCTCGCGAGGCCTTTCGGCAGCAATTGATGCTCGGTGTCTTCCGCGACCGCGGCAGTGGCGGGATCGTTCTTGAGCGAGAAATACAGCGAAACGCCGTTCGCGGTGAGCGCGATTTCCCCGGACGAGTAGGCGCGGTTGTTGCTGACGTCATTCCAGGACGGCGTGCCGGCGATGAAGGTCGGGTACAGTTCCTTGAGGTATTTCAGCGCGGCGACGGTCTCCTTGCTGTTGATGATGACGTTGCCGTCCTCGTCGAGCAGCGAAGCGTTGTGCGACCACAGAATCCAGTTGGCAAAACCATTGCCGTCGCCACGGGCATTGCCCAGCGCGAAGCCGGCCGGCTTGCCGGCCTTTTGCAGCTTGCGGCACAGATCCAGGATGCCGGCATGATCTTCCGGCACCTTTTCGAAGCCGACCGATTGCAGCACCGACTTTCGGTAGATCAGCGGCCCGCCGCTGGCGCCGAACGGCAATCCGATCCAGCTGTCGCTCTTGTGGCGCTTGCCGTATTTCTGCGCCAGCGGCTGCCAGCCGCCATAGCGCTTGCCGAGATAGTCGGCCACGTCGGTGAGTTCGACCAGCTTGTCGACATAGATATGCGGGGCGTCGGAGAAGCCGATGATGATGTCGGGCCCGGCGCCCGAATTCGACGTCACCGCGGTCTGCTGGTTGATGTCTTCCCATCCGACGAAATCGACCTTGACCTCGGCGCCGGTCTTTTCGGTGAACTTGGCCGCATTGGCGCGGAACACATCCTCGTCGGCTTTCACGAACCGCACCGGGCGCAACATTTTCAGGCTGGCGCCTTTTTCGACGGCGAGATTCGGCGCCGGCACGTCGGCCACCTTGATGGCCGACGCCGTCTGCGCCGACGCGCCGGTCGCCGCCAGTGCCGCGGCCGAAACTCCCAGCGCCAGCGCGTCGCGGCGGGTGATGTTCGTCATGATTTTCCTCCCTTGCCTTTCTTGATTGATAACCGAGCGCGGTGTTTTTGATTTTCGTCATTGCGAGGAGCCAACGGGTCCGGCCTTTGGCCGGCCCGATGATAAACTCTGCAACGAAGCAATCCAGCTCTTTACTTTTGCTCTGGATTGCTTCGCTGCGCTCGCAATGACAGCTCCTCGTCAGCTGTTCGGACCGCGATCCATGCCGACCGGCTGCCAGCGGCGCAATGCGGTATTCTGCAGCACCGATGGGTTGACGCAGCTTACCGGCCACAGGCCGGAAAGTACCAGCGACAGTTCGTAGCCGACGCGCCGCTTGCGGGCTTCGTCGAAACGCGCGGAGGCCGAGGCGACATGCGCGGTCAGCGTCACATTCTCCATGCCCAGCATCGGATTGTTGTGCGAGGGCGGCTCTTTTTCCAGCACGTCCAGCGCGGCATGCGCGATCCAGCCTTCCTGAAGGGCTTTTATGAGCGCCTCCTCGTCCACGGTCGGGCCGCGGCCGGTGTTGATGAAAGTGGCGGTCGGCTTCATCTGCCTGAAATGCTTCTCCGTGAGCATGTGGTGCACCTCAGGCCGCGCCGGCGCATGCATCGAGACGAAATCGGACTGCGACAGCACCTCGGACAACGTCGCCGGCAGCACGCCATGTTCGGAGATCAACATCTCCGAAACGAAGGGATCGAACGCCATCATGCGCAGTCCGAAGGGTGCGGCGCGTTTGGCCACCGCGCGTGCTACCCGCCCGAACGAAATGAAACCCAGCGTCTGCCCCATCAGCCGCGGGATTTTCAGCAGCGCCGGGCGGCCTTCGCTCCAGCGGCCTTCCCGCACCATGCGGTCCTGCGCGACCAGCCGGCGGAAGCCGGCCAGCAACAGCATCATGGCATGGTCGGCGACTTCCTCGATGAACGTGTCGGGCACGTTGGTGACGGGAATGCCGCGCGCGGTGGCGGCCTTGACGTCGACCGAGTCGACGCCGACGGAGCCGAGCGTGATCACCTTGCAGTTTTCCAGGCTGTCGATGATCTTCTTCGAGATCGGCATTCCCTTGCCATAAATGGCATCGGCATGTTTCGCGGCGGCGATGAATTCAGCCTCGTTGGCCGGGGCTTCCACGATTTCGGCGCCGATCGACTCCAGCGCCTCGAGCTCCAGTGGATAGCCGCCCCCGGCAACGGTAAAACTCGCGCCTTTCGGCGTGACGATGGTGTATTTCGGCATTTCTTCTCCCGACGTCGACCTTGCTTGCCTCCCGAGGAGGGCGCGGCCGGTTTTTTTGTCACGGCATCAAAGCATGACCGGCCGCGGTTCGGCTAGGGCCGCGCGCGCATGACCGGCCGTTAAATTGCGGCCCCGCGTCAAAATCCCTACAGCTCCTTCCTGGCCTCGCCGCCGGACACCAGCAGTACCGATACCTTGGACTTCTTCAGCACGGCCGCGGCGATGCTGCCGAAATTCAGCGTATCGCCCTGGATTCGGTCGACGCCCATCACCACCAGATCGGCGCCGCTGTTGCTGATTTCCTGCAGGATGGCCTCCTCCGGCGCGGTGTTGACGCGCAGCGTGGTGACGACGTCGACATCGTAGCGCGCGGCCAGCGCCGCGGTATCCTTCAGGATGGCCTCCTCCGGCGCCAGCGACATGCTGGCGCCGGAGCGGCGGACACCCTTGTCGCGTGTCGTCGACACGTAGATTACCCGCAGCGGCGCCGAACCCATGCGCGATAGCGCGATGGCGGTTTCGGCGCCGCGCCGCGACACCGCACTGCCGGACACCGGAACCAGAATATTGAAGGCGCTGCTCAGCGCCGGCTTGAGATGACTGCCTTTGGCGGCGACGAGCGCCAGCGGCCCCTCGAAGCCCGCGGTCACTTCCTCGATCTTGCTGTCGAAGCCATCCCTGCCGCCCAGCACCTTTTCCAAGCCGACGACGAGAAGATCGAACCCCTTGCGCGCTTCGTCGACCACGGCGTCGCCGGCTTTCCTGTCGCGCGCGCGCGTCGTCACATCGACGTCGCGCGTGCTTTCCTCGTCGATTTCGGCGATCGCCTTGGCCGCGTTCTTCACCGTGGTCTCATGGCTTTGCTCGTCCTCGCGCTTTTTCTCCTGATGCCTGGCGCGCGCGCCGACATGCAGCACGGTGATCGGCAGCCCGCGCGTGCCCGCCAACAAGCCGGCGGCATGGGCGGCGAATTTCGCATTGGCGCTTTCGTCTACCGCCAGCAGCAGGCGCTCGAGATTGGCGACGAAGCCCTTTTCCTCGATTTCCTCCTTTTCCAGCCGCGCCTTCTCGTCCTTGCCGAGCGGCAGCCGCTTCAGCGCCGCGCGCAGCATCGGCGGCATCGCCATCGTGGTCAGGATCGCCATGGTCACGATCATCGAGAACAGGTTCTGGCTCAGCACGCCCATCGACAGGCCGATGGTAGCGATGATGACCTCGGTCGATCCCCGCGCGTTCATGCCGCTGGCCAGCGCCAGCGATTCCATGCGGCTCAGCCCGCCGAGGCTGCCGCCCAGGAACGCGCCGCCGAATTTTCCCAGACTCGCGATCAGCACCAGCGCGCCGGTGAGCAGCAGCAGGTTCGGGTCTTTCAGGATGGTCAGGTCGGCGCTCAATCCGGCGAGGCCGAAGAATACCGGCATGAACAGGCTGGCGATCAATCCGCGCAGCCGCTCGTCGATCTGCCTGGTCAGGATCGGCGACTCGCCGACCAGCACGCCGGCGACGAAGGCGCCGAGCACGGTGTGCACGCCGATCAGGTGCGTGACCAGCGCCATGCCGCTCATCAGCAGCAGGATCACCGTGATCACCGCGGCTGAACTGGCCAGATGATCGTTGGCCCATCGGATCAGCTGGAACACCAGCCGCCGGCCGACCGTGAAACTGACGCCAAGAAAGGCCAGCGTGCCGAGCACGGCCTGGCCGACCGACAGCAGATCGAGGCTGCCGCGCGAGGCCAGGCTGAAGATGATCGCGATGATGATCCAGCCGATGGTATCGTCGATCACCGCGGTGGCGACGATGATCTGGCCGACATTGCGGCGCATGAAGTTCATTTCGCGCACCACCACGGCGACGATCTTCACCGACGAGATCGACAGCGCGGTGCCGAGGAACAGCGACGCCACCAGGCGGGCTTCCGGATGCGGCAGCAGGCTTTCGGGCAGGAACTGGCCGAGCGCGAAACCGCAGAGAAACGGCACCACGATTCCGGCGACCGATATGGCGATGGCGGCGCGGCCGATCTTGCGCACCAGCTTGAGGTCGGTTTCCATTCCGGTGAGCAGCAGCAGCAGCAGGATTCCGAACTGCGCGACGCCCTCGATCATCGCCTTCTGTTCGGGCGCATTGGGAAAGATCGCGTCATGCGCCGCCGGCCACAGCCAGCCGAACAGCGAGGGCCCCAGCAGCAGGCCGCCGAGCAGTTCGCCGATCACCGAGGGCTGGCCGATCCGCTGCATGATCTCGCCGAGCCCGCGCCCGACGGTGATCAGCAGCACGATCTGGACGATGAAGATGAATTCGGATGGTTTTGCGGATTTTTCACCGGCGGCTTCAGCCATCGTGATTGTGAGCAGTGCGAGGGCGAACGCCCAGCCGCTCGATCGGGCCAGCCCCCATCGCATCCTGAAAACCCCTCCCGGCGTTTCGCTTTACCGGCTCGTTGAAAAAGTTCAGAACCTTCCGGAGCCGAATGCGTTCCCTTCGGAAGCTATAGCAAGCCCTGCCGCCATGGCCGGGCTTGTCCCGCCATCCACGTCTTTCTTAATGAGATGTCCAAGACGCCGGGCATGACGTTGTGAATAGCAAGCCGATCTGGCTTTCAGTGAGTATCCCGAATGGCCAAGGCATCGACATCAGCGGCTATCGAAACGCAAAGTAAAAAGGTCGCGGACAGCGCCAAAACGCTCAAGGAAAGCACGGTCCGCATCGAGGACAGCGCCGACCGCCGTACGGAACTCGCCTCCAATCGCACGGCGCTGGCGGCGGAGCGCACTTACAGCGCCTGGATCCGGACCGGGCTGTTCGCGCTGGCCAGCGGCGCCGGCGCCAAAGGCGTGCTCGCCGGCCTGATGCCGAACTGGATCATCCTCGCCGATTCCAGCGCGCTGGTGGTCTTCAGCGTGTTCTGCTTCTGCGCCGCGGTGTGGCGGATCGAAAATTCCGGCGCGACGCGGCCGGGGCCCGACGTTCCGCGGATCGACCCGCGAATCCTGATCGCGATGAGCGTTTTCCTGTCCGTGGTCTCGGCGGCGGCGCTGTGGGGCATCTGGTTCGGCTGAGCCAGCGCAACCTCGTCAATTTCGCTCCGCCAGACGGCCAATTGCCATCCCATCGCCGGATGGATAGACAGTTTTCGATTGCCTTCCGCGCCTCAGGAGCATGCCATGAAGTCATATTGCGTTGCGGCAGTTTTTGCGTTGGCGGCCGCGGCCCTGGTGCCGGCGCCGGCCGCGGCCGAGGACTGTGCAAACCGCGGCCAGCTCGACGACGCCTATTGCGATGCCGACAAGGACCTTGTCGCCGATGTTCCTGCCAAGACCCGCGATCCCAGCGTGGTGGTATTCGCCTATACGCCGGTCGAAGACCCCGCCGTCTATGAAAACGCGTTCAAGCCGTTTACCGAATATCTTGGCAAGTGCGTCGGCAAGCGCGTGGTGTATTATCCGGTGCAGTCGAATTCCGCCGAGATCGAGGCGATGCGCTCCGGCCGGCTGACCGTGGCCGGCTTCTCCACCGGCCCGCTCGGCTTCGCGGTCAACATGGCCGGCGCGGTCCCGTTCGCCGCCAAGGGCACCGAGAAGGGCGTGGAAGGCTACAACCTCATCGTCATCGTCAAGAAGACGAGCCCATTCCAGAAACTCGGCGACCTCAAGGGCAAGAAATTCGCACATACCGCGCCGTCCTCGAATTCCGGCAACCTCGCACCCAAGGCGCTGTTTCCGGAACAGGGCCTGAAGCCCGGCGAGGACTATCCGATCGTCTTCTCCGGCGGCCATGACAAGTCGGCGCTCGGCGTCAACTCCGGTGACTACGACGCGGCGGCAGTGGCCTCCGACGTGTTCGAGCGCATGGTGGCGCGTGGCACCCTCAAGGCCGACGATTTCCGCATCATCTATCGCAGCGAGACATTTCCGAGTTCAGGCTTCGCCTACGCGCACGACCTCAAGCCGGAACTGGCCGAAAAACTGAAGACGTGCTTTTACGAATTCCGGTTTCCTGCCGAAATGCAGAAGGATTTCGAGGGCGACGACCGGTTCTTCCCGATCACCTACCTGAAGGACTGGGCGATCGTGCGCAAGGTCGCCGAGGATTCCGGCACGCCGTACAACAAGGCCGCCTATGAGAAGGAAGCCGCGCGCGAAGCCGAGGCCGCGCGGAAGAAGGCCGAGCAGCCGAAGAAGCCGTGATGCAAGCCTTGGAAGGCGGCACGCCGGGCGTCGCGGATTCGCGCGCGCTGGTGCTGCGCGGGTTGACCAAGGAATATCGCAAGGGCGCGCCGGTTCTGGGCGGCATCGATCTGGTACTGCCGGGCTCCGGCCTGACCGCGATCATCGGCCCGTCCGGCACCGGCAAGAGCACGCTGATCCGCTGCATCAACCGGCTGGTGCAGCCGTCATCGGGTGAAATCCTGTTCCGCGGCCAGGATCTGGCGAAACTGTCGGGGCGCGCGCTGCGCAACGCGCGGCGGCGGATCGGGATGGTGTTCCAGGAATACAATCTGGTCGAACGCCTGACGGTGATGGAAAACCTGCTGTGCGGCCGGCTTGGCTATGTTCCGGCGTGGCGCGCCTGGCTGCGCCGGTTTCCGCCTGAGGATATCGCGCGCGCCTTCGACCTGCTCGACGCGGTCGGACTGCCCGGCTTCGCGACCCGACGCGCCGACGCCCTGTCGGGCGGGCAGCGCCAGCGCGTCGGCATCGCGCGCGCGATCATGCAACAGCCGGAAATCATCCTGGCCGACGAGCCGACATCGTCGCTCGATCCGAAGACCTCGGTGGAGATCATGGAAATCCTGAGCAGGTTCGCGGTCGAACGCGGCATTCCCGTCATCGTCAACATCCACAATGTAGAGCTGGCGCGGCGTTTCGCATCGCGCATCATCGGAATGTCCGGCGGCATGGTGGTCTATGACGGAGCGCCGCTCCAACTCACCGAAACCCATCTGAAGCAGATCTACGGCGGCGAGAACTGGATGGAATGAGCGACACCGCGCAGCAGCCGTTGCGGCGACCGAAGCCGTTCTCCGTCAATTGGGGCGCGCGCTTGGGCTGGTGCCTGCTCGCGGTCTACTTCGTCTATGCATGCTCGAAGCTCGGCTTCAGCGCCGAACGCTTCACCGCCGGCCTCGAACACGGCCAGCGCTTTCTCGCGCGCATGTTCCCGCCGAATTTCACGCGCTGGCAGTTGATTGCAAGCGGCATCGCCGAAAGCCTGCAGATCGCGGTGATCGCGACCTTCGCCGGCATCCTGCTGTCGCTGCCGGTCGGCCTGATGGCGGCGCGCAACCTGACGCCGGCATGGATCAGCTGGCCGACGCGCGGCTTCATCGCGCTGTGCCGTTCGTTTCACCCCATCATCGTCGCGATCCTGTTCGTCAAGGCGATCGGGTTCGGCGCGCTCGCCGGCGTGATGGCGCTGATCGTGGCCTCGATCGGCTTCATCTCGAAGCTGTTCGCCGAGGCGATCGAGGAAATCTCCGCCAAGCAGGTCGAGGCGGTTCGCGCCACCGGCGCCGGCTTTCTCAGCGTGCTAATCATGGGCGTGCAGCCGCAGGTGCTGCCGCGCTTCATCGGATTTGCCACCTATCAGCTCGATTCCAATTTGCGAAATTCGACCATGGTGGGAATTGTCGGCGGCGGCGGCATCGGCGCGTCGCTGTTCACCGCCTACCAGCGGTTCGACTTCGACGTGGTGCTGGCGATCCTGATCGTGATCGTCAGCCTGATCATGATCGCGGAAATCCTGTCGGGCTGGGCACGAAAGGTGTTCCAGTGACCGTCGCCGCACGGCTCGACCGCGAATGGCAGCGCTTCACGCCGCTGAAGCGGCTGTCGCGGTTCGCCTTTTACCTGTTCGCCGTCGCGGCACTGGTGATTTCGCTGCGCAGCATCGATGTCATTCCGGAATTCCTGTACGATGCGCCCGAGCAGATGGCCGACCTGTTCAAGCGGATGTGGCCGCTCGATCTCAGTTACATCCGCCCGACCCTGACCAGCCTGATCGAGACGCTGCATATCGCCACCGTCGGCACCATCATCGCCCTCGTTCTCGCATTGCCGGTGGGGCTTTTGGCGGCGCGCAACGTCACGCCGAACCTTGCCTTGAACCTGTTCGCAAAGTTCATTTTCGTCACCTCGCGGTCGATCAACTCGCTGGTCTGGGCGCTGCTGTTTGTCGCGGTGTTCGGACCGGGACCGCTGGCCGGGACCTTTGCGATCGCGTTCCGCTCGATCGGGTTCACTGGAAAATTGTTCGCCGAGGCGATCGAGGAAGCCGACCGGGGATCGATCGAGGCGCTGACAGCGGCGGGTGCATCGCGATTCTCGATCCTGCTGCTCGGCTACTGGCCGCAGGTCCGTCCGGCATTCTGGTCGATCGCGCTGTTCCGCTGGGACATCAACATCCGTGAATCCGCCGTGCTGGGCCTGGTCGGCGCCGGCGGCATCGGCGTCGCCCTCGATACCGCGCTCAACCTCTTGTACTGGGATCAGGTCGCGGTCGTCCTGCTTGCCATCTTCGCCGTCGTCATCCTCGCGGAAATCATCGTCACGGCGGCAAGAGCCCGGGTGCTGTAGATCGCTGCCGAACCATGCGCCCGTGGCCGCAAGTTTCTCCGATGATTCGAGACCGCGCGCGATCACCTCTTGCTGAAGCTCGCCGCGATATCTACCTCTGCGAAAGTTTCGCGGGGGACCTGACATCATGATCGACGCCGCCGTAAAGGCGCTTTCGCAAATCCTGTCACCGCCGATGCGCGCCATCCTGTGGAAGGCGGTGGGCCTCGCGCTGGTGCTGATCACGGCGCTGGCCGTCGGCCTGCAGCGGCTGTTGAGCTGGTTTGCGGCTTACGGCGAAGGCTGGGCCGAGGCCATGCTGGGCCCCGGTTTTCACACTCCGCTCAACGTTCTGGCGTGGATCGTCTCGGTCGCCGCCGGCCTCGGCGTCGTGTTCGGCGCGGTGTTTCTGATGCCGGCGATCACCTCGCTGGTGGCGAGTGTGTTCGTCGACGATGTCGCCGAACTGGTCGAGCGCGAGCATTATCCGGCGGAGCAGCCCGGCGTCGCGCTGCCGCTCGGGCTCGCCATGACCGAGGGCGTCAAGACCGCGCTGCTGACGATCGTGGTCTATCTGATCGCGCTGCCGTTTGTGTTCGTGGCCGGCGCCGGTTTCATCGCGTTCTTCATCGCCACCGCGTGGCTGCTGGGCCGTGAATATTTTCAACTCGCGGCGATGCGGTTTCGTCCCATCGCCGAGGCCAAGGCCATGCGCAAGCAAAATGCCGCCATGGTTTTCACCGCGGGTTTGGTGATCGCCGCGTTCGTCTCGATCCCGATCGTCAATCTGGCGACGCCGCTGTTCGGCATGGCGTTCATGGTCCACATGCACAAGCGCCTCTCCGGCCGGCGGCCTGAGCTGATCGAGCCGGCGCGGAAGGCCGGTGTTCCCGTGCTGTGAGACGGCTCGTGCCCCGGACGCAGCGCACCGCGTAGCCCTTGCGAAGTAGTGCGCTGCATAGCCGGGGCCGTACCAAACGCCGGCGCTTGGTACGATCCCGCTCTGCGGAGCGGCATGGTCGGCGATGCTTCGCATCGGCTTAGAATGCCGCACCGCGTCCGGGACGCGGAGTAGAACTAAACTTTCTTCTCCGGCCAGCGGCAGAGGTCGTTGATCAGGCAGACCTCGCAGCGCGGCTTTCGCGCGAGGCAGGTGTAGCGGCCGTGCAGGATCAGCCAGTGATGCGCATGCAGCATGAACTCGGCGGGGATGACGCGCTCCAGTCCAAGCTCCACCTCCAGCGGCGTCTTTCCCGGTGCCAGGCCGGTGCGGTTGCCGACGCGGAATACATGGGTGTCGACCGCCATGGTGTGCTCGCCGAACGCCATGTTGAGCACGACGTTGGCGGTCTTGCGGCCGGCGCCGGGCAACAATTCGATCTCGGCGCGGGTGCGCGGCACCTCGCCGCCGAATTCGGCGATCAGTTTTTCCGACAGCGCGATGACGTTCCTGGCCTTGTTGCGATAAAGCCCGATGGTCCTGATAGTGTCGCGCACCTTGTCCTCGCCGAGCGCGATCATCTTACCCGGCGCGTCCGCGACCGCAAACAGCGCGCGTGTCGCCTTGTTGACCCCGGCGTCGGTCGCCTGCGCCGACAGCACCACTGCGACCAGCAGCGTGTAGGGGTTGAGATGCTCCAGCTCGCCTTTGGGTTCGGAGTTGGCATTGCGAAAACGCGTGAAGGCGTCGCGCACCTCGGCCGGCGTCCAGGGTCTGATGGATGCCCCGGCGGATTTTCTTGTCGTCGGTGCCTGTCTTGATTTGGCCGCAACGGATTTCGGCTGCCTGAGGTCTGCCGCAACGCCGCCGCAAGATCTGCGTTTCGGCTTGCTCGGAGCGGCGCGGGTGATTTTCGGCATAATCGTATATACTTAGAGGCGATGACGTCACGCAATGACATTGCAATCGCCGGGTTCGCCGAGCCGATCCTGTTTTCAGCGCAGCTCACGCCGCACAGGTCGTTGAATCGTACCGGTTTTCTGGTGCTGATGGGATTTCTCAGCGCCGTCAGTTTCGCCGCGGGCGTGGTTTTCCTGCTGATGGGGGCATGGCCCGTGCTCGGCTTTTTCGGCCTCGACGTGCTGGCGATATACTGGGCCTTCCGGGTCAATTTCGACCGCGCCCAGGCCGTTGAAGAAATTACCATAACGCCGTCCGAACTGCGTGTCCGCCGGGTCAGCCATCGCGGCCATGTGACCGAGTGGATGCTCAATCCGTTGTGGGTGCGGCTCGATCAGAAGACCCACGCAGAATTCGGCATCGAAAAACTTTATCTGGTGTCGCGCAATCGCCGAATCTCGGTCGCGAGCTTTCTCGGAGCCGACGAAAAAGCTAGTTTCGCCAAGGCATTATCGGCCGCTCTGCAAGCCGCCCGGCGCGGCCCGACCTACAATCCGGTGGTATGACGTGCTGTCGGAAATCGGGTGGTTTGAATGCCGCGGCCATTCTACATCAGGCGCATGATGAACCTCGCAATCAATGATCGCCGCCTCGCCAAGCCGGGTCTCCAGAACGCCGCGTTGCGCGATTACGATTCGGTGCGGCGCGCCATCGCCTTCATTTCCGAGCACTGGCGCGCGCAGCCGACCATCGAATCGATGGCGGACGCAGCGGGCGTGACGCCGGATGAACTGCACCATCTGTTCCGCCGCTGGGCCGGCCTCACGCCCAAGGCGTTCATGCAGGCGCTGACGCTGGATCATGCCAAGGGCCTGCTGCGCGATTCCGCCAGCGTGCTCGATGCCGCGCTCAACTCCGGGCTTTCAGGCCCGGGACGGCTGCACGATCTATTCGTCACCCACGAAGCGATGTCGCCGGGCGAATGGAAGAACGGCGGCGCCGGCATGACGCTGGCCTACGGATTTCATCCCTCGCCGTTCGGCGCCGCGATCGTCATCGCTACTGGCCGCGGCCTTGCAGGCCTTGCCTTCGCCGACCCCGGCGAGGAGCAGCCGGCGCTCGCGGACATGCAGCGGCGCTGGCCCCGCGCGACCTATGTCGAGGACCACGCAGGTACGGCCGCACTGGCGCAGCGCGTCTTCGACACAAAACTCTGGCGTCCGGACCAGCCGCTGCGCGTGGTGCTGATCGGCACCGATTTCGAAGTGCGGGTATGGGAGTCGCTGCTGAAGATCCCGATGGGCCGCGCGGTCTGCTATTCGGACATCGCGACCGGGATCAAAAGCCCGAACGCCTCGCGCGCCGTCGGCGCCGCGGTCGGGAAAAATCCGATCTCCTTCGTGGTGCCGTGCCACCGCGCGCTCGGAAAAAGCGGCGCACTGACCGGCTATCACTGGGGCATCACCCGCAAGCAGGCAATGATCGGATGGGAAGCGGGGCAGGTCGGCGTTCAATAAAGCCGCCGGCGCAGCAACCTCCCGTCGAATAATTCGCCGATGCATTCGCGCGTCACGCGGCGCTGCCGAACGGCACGACCTTGTTGTCGGCGTCATGCCCGATGTCGGCACGACCCAGCCACGGAATGCCGGACTTGTCGCACCAATGCCGGGCAACCTCCTCTTCGTTCATGCCGAAGTCCGGTTCGTTCGGGGGGATGGCGCTGCAACGGCCCAGCATGATGCCCCTCACCCGCCTGATCCTGGGATTGCTAGTGATGTGAAACAGCGACCGGTCGATCCTGTACATCGCCTCCGCGACCTCCTCCAGCATCAGCACATGGCCATCGAGATCGGGTTGCAGCGGCGTGCCAAGCAGTTGGCTTAGGATCGTGATGTTGAATGCCGCCGTCTTGATCGTGCGCTTGACCGTCGGCTCCAGCGCTTCAGGAGCGCGATCGATCATCCAGGCAAGCGCGCGGCCAATCGCTGCGTCCCCGGAGTCTCGAAGAACGTCCTGGGCCACGGGACCGTGCGCCACCGCCTCGAATCCAGCCTTGTACAACGCGGCGAGCAGCATGCCGGTATCGCTGTAGCCCAGGTAGGTTTTTCGCCTGGACGGCCCGGTCAAGCCCGACATCGCCGCCTCGACGACGCGGCAGGAGCCGTAGCCGCCGCGCGCGAACCACACCGCATCGATGCTCTCGTCATTGGCGAGTTCGAGAAATGCCTGCGCGCGCATCTCGTCATTGCCGGCGAAATGCCCGTGGGAAATGAAGCACTGGGGATGAAAGAGGATTTCCGGCGTTCTGTCCGGATACAGCGACCCGGCCAGCGTCCGCACCCTGTCAGCGACCTCCAGGGAAATGCGCGAAGCTGGCGCGACGACACCGATCCTGCACTGCCCGCTGCTCATCGCCCCGCCTGCGTTGCGCTTGATCGGCGGCGCTTGTAGGTTCCGCCGATGTCCCGATCTGAAGATTACTTTTTTTGCGGCGTCGGCGGTAGTGGCATGACGCCCCTCGCTTTGATCATCCAGGCCAGGGGTGGGCAGGTTGAAGGTTCTGACCGCGCGCTCGATCAGGGGCGCAATATCGAACGATTCGATTTTCTGCGCGCTCGTGGCGTGCTGCTGCATCCGCAGGATGGCAGTGGCATCCGGCGGACCGGTCAGACCCTGGTGACGTCAGCTGCTGTCGAGCAGACCATCCCCGATGTGGAGGCCGCGCGCCGTGTTGGCGCCGCCGTCACGACGCGCGCAAAACTGCTCGCCGAACTCTTCAACGCTTCCGCGCTGAGCATCGGTATCGCCGGCACCAGCGGAAAATCCACCACCGTCGGCATGATCGGCTGGATCCTGTATCGCGCCGGCAAAAGCCCGACGATCATGAACGGCGCCGACATGAAGAATTTCATTGCCGCGGACTCGCCGTTCGCCAGCGCCAGAATTGGCGAAGGCAAGATATTCGTGAGCGAAATAGACGAGAGCGACGGCTCGATCGCGTTCTTTATGCCGCGCGTTGCCGTCGTGAACAACATCTCGCTGGATCATAAATCGCTGGATGAACTGCGCGGGCTGTTCCGTGACTTCGTCGCCGACGCGGAAACGGTGGTGCTGAATCTCGACAATGCGGAAACCGCGGCCCTGTTGCCTGGTTTGAAGCCGGGTCAAGCGATGACCTACAGTCTGGCTTCCGCGGACGTCGATCTGCTTGCGTCGTCGCCGGTGCCCTCGCCCGCGGGAATTGCGTTTCAGGTCAAGGCGCGCGAGTCCGGCGAGATGCTCGCGGTTGATTTGAAGGTGCCCGGGCTGCATAACGTCGCCAACGCGCTCGCCGCGCTCTGCGTTGCGAAAACATGCGGCGTGGCGCTGGCAGACGCCGCGGCCTATTTAAGCGAGTTCAGCGGCATTCGCCGGCGGCTGGACGTCATAGGCACCGCCAATGAAATCACGGTAATCGACGATTTTGCCCATAACCCCGACAAAATATCGGCCACGCTGCAAACCATGCACGCGTTTCCCGGCCGCCTGCTGGTGATGTTTCAGCCGCACGGCTACGGGCCAATTCGCCTGATGAAGGACGCCCTGGTGGACTGTTTTGCGGAGGGACTAAGCGTCGATGACGTTCTGGTCATGCCGGAGCCGGTCTATTTCGGCGGCACGGTCGACCGCAGCGTTGGCAGCCGTGAAATCGTCACCGAGATCGAACGGCGCGGCCGAAAAGCCTTCGCCTTTCCGGATCGCAGCGCCTGTGGCGACAGCCTGATTAAACTGGCCCGCCCGGGTGACCGCATCCTGGTCATGGGAGCCCGCGACGATTCGCTTTCGCTGTTTGCGCAGGAACTGTTGCAGCGGCTTTCGCCGTGAGAATTACCGCGCCAGCCGCTTCCACATTACCACAGTGTCGCACAACCGGCCGTCCGGAAACAGCGCGTAGTCCGGAATGATCCCGGTTTCCGCCCAACCGGCGCGCTGGTAGACGCGATGGCCGTTCTCGCCGGGCACGGTGTCCAGCACCAGCAGCCAGCGGCCGTTGCGCCGCGCCTCTTGCTCCGCCCGCGCCATCAACGCGGCGCCGATGCCGCGGCTGCGCGCGGAGCGATGCACCAGCATTTTCTTGATATCGGCGCGATGCGGCTGGTTAGGCGGCGTATCGAGTCCAAGCTGGACCGCGCCGACGATCCTGCCCTCCAGCCGCGCCGCCAGCAATACCGTGTCGTTTGAAGCCACCGACGCCGCGACTTTCCGGAAGAACGCCAGTGCCTCGGCATGCGCGAACGGCGACATGAAACTGACGGAAGCGCCGCCCTCGACGCAATCGACCAGCACGTCCGCGAGCTGACCTAGCGCCGTATCTGCAACCGGCGCAGCGAGAACCGCGATTTCAAATGTCGCGCTCACGCCAGATCGAGCTTCGAGGCTACCGTGGCATCGGCATTGAGCCGGTAGATGATCGGCGCGCCGGTTAAGAGTTCGCGCGCCAGAATGCCTTCCGGGCTCAGCTTTTCCAGCACCATGATCAACGCCCGCAGTGAATTGCCATGGGCCGCGACCAGCGTGCGCTCGCCGCGTAGCACGCACGGCAATATCTCCTGGACGTAATAGGGCAGCGTGCGCGCCAGCGTATCCTTCAGGCTTTCGCCGCCCGGCGGCGGCACATCGTAGGAGCGGCGCCAGACATGCACCTGCTCCTCGCCCCACTTCTTGCGGGCGTCGTCCTTGTTGAGGCCCGACAGATCGCCATAGTCGCGCTCGTTGAGCGCCAGATGTTTTTTGACGGCAAGGCCGCTCTGGCCCATCTCGGCCAGCATCAGATCGAGGGTATGCTGGGCCCGCGTCAGCACCGAGGTGAAGGCGACGTCGAACGACAGCTTCTCCGCTTTCAATTTGCGGCCCGCTTCCTTTGCCTCGGCGACGCCTTTTTCGGTGAGGTCGGGATCCTTCCAGCCGGTGAAAAGATTCTTCAGATTCCATTCGCTCTGGCCATGACGCACGAGCACGAGAAGACGGTCGCTCATTCTATCCTCATCTGTCGTTGCCGGACTTGATCCGGCCATCCATCTTTTGAAAAGGATGGATGCCCGGGTCAAGCCCGCGCATGACGGTACGGCGTTGAACTAGAAATCGCGCAAGCCCAGCACGTCGGCCATCGAATACAGCCCCGGCTTTTTGCCATGCGCCCACATCGCTGCCTTGAGCGCGCCGTGCGCGAAAATCATGCGATCCTCGGCGCGGTGCGAAAGCTCGATGCGCTCATAAGGGCCGGCGAAAATAACGCTGTGATCGCCGGTGACGGTACCGCCGCGCAGCGACGCGAAGCCGATGTCCCCCGCCTTGCGCGCGCCGGTGTGACCATCGCGCCCCCGCGCCGAATGCTGGTCGAGTGCAATCTTGCGGCCCGCGGCGGCGGCTTCGCCCAGCAGAAACGCGGTGCCCGACGGCGCGTCGATCTTGGCCTTGTGGTGCATCTCGAGAATTTCAATGTCGAAGCCGTCGTCCAGCGATTGCGCCACCCGCTTGACCAGCGCCGCCAGCAGATTGACGCCGAGGCTCATATTTCCGGATTGCACCACGACGGCGCGCGACGTCACGCTTTTGATCACGGCATCGTCGGACGCGGAAAGCCCGGTGGTTCCGATCACGTGTACCAGACCGCGCTCGGCGGCGATGGCGACATTGGCGATGGTGGCACCGGGCACGGTGAAATCCAGAATGCCGTCGGCCTCCTTCGACAGCGACCACAGATCGGCCAACAGTTTTATGCCGTTTTCCGGCAGCCCGGCGAGAGACCCCGCGTCCTTGCCCAGCAGCTCCGAACCCGGCGCTTCCAGCGCGCCGGTCAGGACCGCGCCCGCGGTTGCGTCGATGGCGCGGGTCAGCGCGCGGCCCATCCGGCCGCCCGCTCCCGCAACGATCAAGCGCATATCCGCCATTTCAGTCCTCGCAATAGCAGCTTGCGGTATAGCCGGGGCGCCCTGTCACGGCAACCGGCGCGCACCCGTGCCCTGACCAGCGCAGCGCGTAGCACTTGCGGAGCGGTGCACTGCAGAGTCGTAAACGCGTTTATGCGCGTCTTCAACGCACTATGGCCGTAACGAATGCCGGTGTCTCGTACGATCCCGGTTTGCATGATGTCGGCGTCTTCCTGATGGAGATGGGACGCCGGCGGGACCACGCGATCCCGGCAGATCTTGACGATCGTGCAGATCTGGAGGCCCGCCGGCGTTTCTCGGGTCCGGGCACGAACGGTAGAGAGGGCTGTACGCCCGTATGCAATCCAGTGCTCGTCCGGACCCTTCCAAGATGAGGGAGGTCGGCATGAACGACAAGCGGGTAATTGGAATAGATATCGGCAAGGCCTGGCTGGACGTGGCATGGGAACAGGCTGGCAGGGTGCAGCGATACCGCAACGATGCGGCCGGCATCGCGGAGTTGATAGAGAAGTTCGATGCGGGGCGAGATATCGTGGTGTTCGAGCGCTGCGGAGGCTGGGAACGCAAGCTTGAGGAAGCGCTGGCGCAGAACACAATCTGCTGGGCAATCGTTCACCCCCGGCGGGTCAAGGCCTTCCGCGAGGCGCAAGGGATCAAGGCCAAGACGGACCGGATCGACGCGCGACTGTTGCGCGACTATGGGCGCGACCGATTGAATGCCGGCAAGCTGCGGCTTGGCCGTCGCGAAGACGTCACGCTCGATGGACTGATCGCGCGACAGCGGCAGCTCAAGGCGATGCTGCATGCCGAGAACTGCCGCGCGGCAACCGCGGCGCTGGAGGCGGTTGGCGGCTCGATCGGGCGCATGATTACTCACCTTGAGGAAGAGCTCGCTGCGATCGAAGCCGAACTTGTGCGGTATGAACATGGACACGCGGAGCAGGCCTTCAAACAGCAGGTGCTGTGCAGGCAAATCGGCGTGGCCAAAGCCACGGCACGCGCTCTGCTGGCGGAGTTGCCCGAACTCGGCCGGCTTGATCGCAAGGAAATTACCGCGCTTGGCGGCATGGCTCCGCGGGTTCACCAGAGCGGCACCACCCGCAAGCGCCGCGGCCTGGTGCCTGGCCGCGCCGCCGTCAAGGTCATCCTGTTCAACCCGGCGCGTTCGGCGATGCGCTGCGATCCGCAGATCAAGGAATTCTGCAGCCGGATGCGGGCGCGCGGCAAGCCGGGCAAGGTGATCATGGTCGCGGTGATGCGTAAAATGCTGGTCAGGCTGAATGCGCTGCTGCGCGATGCCATGCTCCAACCGCAGCTGCGGCAGGGTGAGGCGTCGATCGCGCTCGGCCACTTGCGGCAGCGCGCACAGGCAGTCAAGGCTGGCCGCAGGCCACCGCCGCAGGCGGGGCGCAGCCGCCTTGACTGCCGAGCACGATGCCGCATGCTGGAAGCCGATCGACCCTCTTGACACGCAACACGGTAGATCTGCTAAGCGGCACTTCGCGCCGCATCGCGCCCGGGACACGGGATCGGCGATTCGAATTTCAAACAGCCACGCTTCCTCGTTCTCGCGGCGCATTGCGTCCGAGGTGTGCCAGTCCCTCGCGATACCTTCGCGAGGGGGTGGAGCGGCGGGAGGCGCCAGGATGCTTGCGAGGCACCCTTTAAGACGGAGCAGCGGCCCCGCCTTGCGCAGCTGATAACGCCAGCCGCGCGTGCCCAGTGACGTAGGGCGCTGCGCCTCCCGGCGCTCCACCTTGGCCACCAGCCTGTCTGCCGATCCGGGGCGCCCCGGTCCGGCCAGCTCTCGCTCCGTCCATTTGAAGATCGCTTCCAGCTGGAAAGCGCGCCTCAACGGACAGGACGAGAGCAATAATAAGCCCTGCTTGGGGGGACGGGGATAAGGATTTTTTCGCCAGCGATATCAGAGCCTTGTGCCCCGGACGCAGCGCAACGCGTAGCACTTTGCGAAGCGGTGCGCCGCAGAGCCGGGGCGTAACGAACGCGGGCGTCTGGTGCGGTCCCGGTTCTGCGAAGCGGCGCTTCGCGCCCGGACACAAAGCCTCTCCGTGCATCGTGGCCTCAGGGCTGCGCGCCGTCATAACCTTCGATGACCAGTATGTCGGCCTCGGAGTGGGGTCCGCGGATCGCGACCAGCCGTGCATATTCCGGCGAGGTGTAGCAGGCGAGCGCGGTTGCATAGTCCTTGAATTCCAGCACCACGTTGCGAGAGCGGGCGGTGCCTTCCTTGGCGTCGTACTTGCCGCCGCGCACCAGAAACCTGGCGCCGTATTTCTTGAACACCGCGCCGTTCTGTTCGACATAGGCCTTGTAGCCATCCGGATTGTGAACGTCGACGCGCGCGATCCAATAGCCCTTCGCCATCTGCATTCTCCCTGTTTTATCCAGCCGCCTGCACGATCTCCGCCACGATGGCTTCCGCCGCCGCTTTCGGATCGGAAGCTTCCATGACGGGCCGCCCGACCACCAGATAATCCGCGCCGGCCGTGATCGCGCGGGACGGCGTCATGACGCGTTTCTGGTCGCCGGTAGCGGCGCCCGCAGGGCGAATGCCCGGCGTCACCAGGTTCATCTGGTGGCCTACGATGCTGCGCAACGAAGCGGCCTCTTCCGGCGAACACACAAGACCGTCGACGCCGAGCTGCTGCGCCTGTTGCGCGCGGGCCTGCACCAGATCGGATACACCGAGCCGGTAGCCCGCGGCATGAAGGTCGCCGTCGTCATAGGACGTCAGCACGGTAACGGCGAGAATCTTCAAATCCGATCCGGCGCGGCCTTCGACCGCCGACTTCATGGTCTGCGGATAGGCATGCACGGTGAGAAACGTTGCGCCAAGGCCGGCAACGCTTTCGACCCCCCGTGCAACCGTGTTGCCGATATCGTGCAGCTTGAGATCGACGAAGACTTTTTTGCCTGCACCGGCCAATTGGCGCACCAGCGCCAGGCCGCCGGCGTAAGCGAGCTGATAGCCGATCTTGTAGAAGGTCACGCTGTCGCCAAGCCGCGCGATCATCGCCTCCGCCGCGGTGACGGAGGGCACGTCGAGCGCCACGATGAGGCGGTCGCGAGGGGCGATGGTCAAGGGTTGCATGTCACCTCACATCATGCGCTGGGAAACGTCGACCAGTTGCCGTACCAGCGCATCCAACGCATCGATATCGCCGGGGTGTTTCAACCTGTCCATGTCGTCATAGGCCTGATCGGCAAACGACAATGCGAGTTGGTTGGGAATGACGCTGGCGTGGCAAGCCGACAGGATCAGGCGTAGCGCCGCCAAACATCGCGTGCCGCCCAGCCGTCCTCCGGACGCCGCCGCGATCGCAAAGGCGCGGTCGCGAAACACCTGGCCCCGCGCTTCGTGTACGTCTTGCACCCGGCTGACCCAGTCGATGGCGTTTTTCAGCAGCGGCGGCAGCGATGAATTGTATTCCGGCGAGACAATGAGGACACCGTGATGGGTACCGATCATGCGTTTGAGATTGACGGCATTTTTCGGCACGCCGGATTTCGTCTGCAAGTCGCCGTCGTAGATCGGCAACGGAAAATCGCCGAGCGAAATGCGCGTGACGTCGGCGCCGGCCCGGACAAATTCCTGCGCGGCGGCGGCCGCCAGCTTCGCATTGAGCGAACCGGACCGCAGCGAGCCGGGAATGACGAGGATTTTCAGCGCGGGCATGAACGAAATCGCGTGTCATGCTCGTCATTGCGAGGAGCGAAGCGACGCGGCAATCCAGCGCGCAGGCGAAGACTGGATTGCTTCGTCGCAAGAGCTCCTCGCAATGACGGCAGTTGCGGAAAGCGGGAACTAACCCTTGCGGTATACCCAGACCCGCGCCGGCGGAAGGTTCATCCAGATCCGCTCCGAAGCCTCCGTCGAGACCCCGGGCAGCGACTTTGGAATTGGCGGCGCGACCGAATAGGTAAACTGCACGAACGGCGACCCCGGCGCCATCGCGACGAACGCGTCGCGGATCAGTTTCAGGCGGGTCAGCATCGGCTTGGTGACGAGAGGAAGTCCCGAGACCACGGCGGATGCCGGTGTGCCCAGCACGTTCCACAGCGAGTCCCGCAGCCTGTAGGCGTCGCCCTGCACCACCGTGGCCTGCGGATAGCGGTCACGCAGCAACGCGCAAAAGCCCGGGTTGTATTCCACCAGCACCAGACGCTTCTGGTCGACGCCGTGCGCGATCAGCGCGCTGGTGATCGCGCCGGTGCCGGGCCCAAGTTCGATCACCGGCCGGTCGGAATCGATATCGACATATTGCGCCATGGTGCGGGCCAGTACCCGGCCCGAGGGCATCACGGCGCCCATATGCAGAGGTTTTTCAATCCATGAGCGGAGAAAGCGAACCTCGTCGTCGAGACGAAGAGGTTTTTTCAACGCACGCACGGAGGATTGCAAAGGCATGTCGCTACCAGCGGGACCGCGACTTCGCGGCAAGGTCAGAAATTAGTCATAAAGAGGTATAGGCAGCAGCCGAAACGGTCAAGCTGGACGGTCCGCGCATGGTCCGCCAAAGTGTAAGCGGTTTGGCGATAAGACCATGCGCTTCTTAAGATTCAGCGCGGTCGAACGCAAACCGGACCCACTTTTGCCGACCGCGCTATATATTGGCGCGGGTCCCGAAGAAGTCCTTGACCTTAGTGAAGAAACCCACGGCTTCCGGTTGGGTTGCACCGGATGACAATTTTTCGAACTCGGCTAAAAGCTCCTGCTGCTTCTTGGTTAGATTCTGCGGCGTTTCGACCACGACCTGGACGTACATGTCGCCGGTCTGGCGCGAGCGGAGTACCGGCATGCCCTTTGAGGCGATGCGGAGCCGTCGTCCGGTCTGGGTTCCGGATGGAATTTTCACTTTGGTCTTGCCCTTGTCGATGGTCGGGACCTCGAATTCACCGCCCAGCGAAGCCGCTACCATGGAAATCGGCACGCGGCAGTGCAGGTCGGCCCCATCGCGCTGGAAGAACTGGTGCGTCGCCAGCGACAGGAAAATGTAGAGATCGCCGGGCGGCCCGCCGCGAACGCCGGCTTCGCCTTCGCCGGCAAGCCGGATCCGGGTGCCGTCTTCCACGCCTTGCGGAATATTGACCGAGAGCGTGCGATCGCGAGTTACGCGGCCGGAGCCGGAGCAGGACGGGCACGCATCCTCGATCATCTGGCCGCGGCCCTGGCAGCCGGGACAGGTCCGCTCCAGCGTGAAGAAGCCCTGCGCCTGACGCACCCGGCCAGCGCCGCCGCACATCGAGCAGGTTTTCGGCTTGGTGCCGGCCTTGGCGCCGGTGCCCGAGCAGGATTCGCAGGTGACCGAAACCGGAATCTCGATTTGCGCGGTCTTGCCGAGAAAGGCTTCCTCGAGCGTGATTTCCATGTTGTAGCGCAGATCGGCGCCGCGCTCGCGCCCGCCGCGCCCGCGCTGCCCGGCCATGCCGAACAGATCCTCGAAAATATCGGAGAACGAAGACGCAAATCCGGCACCGAAGCCCGGACCGCCGCCACCCTGCTCGAACGCCGCGTGACCGAACCGGTCATAGGCGGCGCGCTTGTCGCCGTCCTTCAGGACCTCATAGGCTTCGTTGATTTCCTTGAAACGGATTTCGCTGGCGGCGTCGCCGGGATTCTTGTCCGGATGCCATTTCATCGCCAGCTTGCGGAATGCCGCCTTGAGCTTGGACTCGTCCGCGGTCCGCTCGACCTCAAGGGTTTCGTAATAGCAGCGCTTGGTGGACATCAGGCTAGTTCTCGCCAGTCATGGCCGGGCTTGACGCTACAAGATTCGCGCATTCGTCATACGCGGGCTTGACCCGCGTATCCATCGCGCTTCGCAAGATTCTTTCGAAGGAAATGGATTGCCGGGTCAAGCCCGGCAATGACGACAGAGATGCACGAAGCCCGGGGGCGATGATCTTGATCATGGCGAAGAGCATCGCACTGATCCGTATCGTAACAGTTACGCCGACTTCTTGTTGTTCTTGTCGTCGTCGACTTCGGTGAATTCCGCGTCGACAACGTCATCTTTCGCCGCATCCTTGGCCGCATCGCTCTCGGCCTGCTGCTTGTACATCGCCTCGCCGAGCTTCATGGAAGCCTGCGCCAGCGTGTTGGTCTTGGCCTTGATTGCCTCGGCATCCTCGCCCTTCAGCGCTTCCTTCAGGTCGCTGACGGCGTCCTCGATGGCGCGGCGCTCGCTCTCCTCCACCTTGGAGCCATGTTCGGCCAGCGCCTTCTCGGTCGAATGCACCAGCGAATCAGCGTGGTTCTTGGCGTCCACCGCCTCGCGGCGCTTCTTATCCTCGGCGGCATTGGCTTCGGCGTCCTTGACCATCTTCTGGATGTCGGCTTCGGACAACCCGCCGGAAGCCTGGATGCGGATCTGCTGCTCCTTGCCGGTCGCCTTGTCCTTTGCCGAAACGTTGACAATACCGTTGGCATCGATGTCGAACGTCACTTCGATCTGCGGCATGCCGCGCGGCGAAGGCGGAATACCCATCAGGTCGAACTGACCGAGAACCTTGTTGTCGGCCGCCATTTCGCGTTCGCCTTGGAAGACGCGGATGGTGACGGCGTTCTGGTTGTCCTCGGCGGTCGAGAACACCTGGCTCTTCTTGGTCGGAATCGTGGTGTTGCGGTCGATGATGCGGGTGAACACGCCGCCCAGCGTCTCGATGCCGAGCGACAGCGGGGTCACGTCGAGCAGCAGCACGTCCTTGACGTCGCCCTGCAGCACGCCGGCCTGGATCGCAGCACCGATCGCGACCACTTCGTCGGGATTGACGCCCTTGTGCGGCTCCTTGCCGAACAACTGCTTCACCACTTCCTGCACCTTCGGCATACGGGTCATGCCGCCGACCAGCACTACTTCGCCGATCTCGCCAGCGGTCAGGCCGGCGTCCTTCAGCGCCTTGCGGCACGGCTCGATGGTCTTCTGAACGAGGTCGTCGACCAGCGCCTCGAACTTGGCGCGCGTCAGCTTCATGGTCAGATGCTTCGGACCGGACTGATCGGCCGTGATGAACGGCAGGTTGATTTCGGTTTGGGTGGTCGAGGACAGTTCGATCTTGGCCTTTTCGGCGGCCTCTTTCAGGCGCTGCAAGGCGAGCTTGTCGTTGCGCAGGTTGATGCCCTGCTCTTTCTGGAATTCATCGGCCAGATAGCTGACGAGACGCATGTCGAAATCTTCGCCGCCGAGGAAGGTGTCGCCGTTGGTCGATTTCACCTCGAATACGCCGTCGCCGATCTCGAGAATCGAGACGTCGAAGGTGCCGCCGCCGAGATCGTACACCGCGATGGTGCCGGCCTTCGACTTGTCGAGGCCATAGGCGAGCGCCGCCGCGGTGGGCTCGTTGATGATGCGCAGCACTTCAAGGCCGGCAATCTTGCCGGCATCCTTGGTGGCCTGACGTTGCGCGTCGTTGAAATAGGCGGGAACGGTGATGACGGCCTGGTCGACTTTCTGGCCGAGATGGGCCTCCGCGGTTTCCTTCATCTTTTGCAGAATGAAAGCCGAGACCTGCGAGGGCGAATAGGTCTTGCCGTCTGCCTCGACCCAGGCATCGCCGTTGCCGGCCTTTGAAATCTTGTAGGGGACGAGCTTTTTGTCCTTCTCAACCATCGGGTCATCGTAGCGGCGGCCGATCAGGCGCTTGACTGCAAAAATGGTGCGCTCGGGATTGGTCACCGCCTGACGCTTGGCGGGCTGACCGACGAGGCGCTCGCCGTCATCGCTGAATGCGACAATCGATGGCGTGGTCCGCATGCCTTCGGCGTTTTCGATAACTTTCGGCGTTTTGCCGTCCATTACGGCGACGCACGAATTCGTGGTGCCGAGATCGATCCCAATGACCTTTCCCATGGTCCTCATGTCCTTCTTTTTGCGGCAGGTTGGCTGGGCCCTGACGGCGCACCAATCCAAACCCCCAATATCAAATGCTCGCGAACTTGCGACGGTGAGCCTCATATAGGAGGGGGGGTGGGGCCTGCAAGGACCGGACGCAACGCCGGTCCATGAAAACGCCGGCCGTTGAAAGATGGTGCCCGCTCAGACGGGCCGTGTCGACGGCGGCTTTTTCAGCCGCGCCAACAGATAGACGGCAAAGGCAGGCGCGATCAGCGCCGGGCCCGGAAGGTGATGGGTCCCAAGCGCGAGCTGCAAGGCCGGCGCCCAATAAACCAGCTGCGCCAGACGCCGCCCCGGAGCGTCGAGCCTTGCGGTAGCGAGAAGCGACACGGCGGCAAAGGTTAACGGCAGAAGGTCGTAAGCCAGCAGGTACGGCGAGGCGCAGACCGAACAGGCCAGAAACAACGCCTGCAACAGGGCCGGGTCGGCGTTGTTTCGCGACCTGAATGCCCAGACGATGGCGGCGGTTGCCGCGGCCGAAAATACCGCTTGGACCGTCATCGCGGCCGGGTAATCCAGGTTCATCCCGCGCAGATTCATGAACACGGTCGGAAAAAATGGCGTCGCGATCCGGTCCGGGTCGGCCAGCACGATGCCCTGCACCGGCAAACCTTTTAAGATAAAATCGATCCATATCTGCGGCCCGAACACCACGGCGGTCGCGACGACGAGCGCCAGAACGGTGGCGGCCGCGGCCGTGACGACGCGCCAGCGGCCTGACGCCATCAGCATGAACGGAAACAGAATGCCTAATTGCGGCTTGAGGCTCAGCAATCCAATCAGCACGCCCGCCGTAACCGGCCTGCGATCCAGCGACGCGAAGATCGTGATCAGCATCGCCGCGGTCAGCAACGAGCTTTGTCCCGAGATCAGACAAAACAGCGCCGCCGGAGAAATCGCGACCGGGATCAGAACGCGCCAGTCAGCGACATGCCGGCGTGCAACGACAACAAAGACGGCGACCCCGATCAGGGTCCAGCAGGCCAGCGCCGCGAGGTAGCCGAGTTGCCCGAACGGCGCCGCGAGAAACAGGACGCTGGGCGGATAGGACCAGTTCTGACCATTGAGCTCCATGCCGAGCAGACCGCGGAGCGCGTCGTGGTAGGTGGCGAGATCGTAGAACCGGCCGGGATCGGCAGTGCCTGCCGCGCGGCCGTACATCCACAAATTCAGAAAGTCGCGGCCGACCGCCAGCGTCGTACCGTCGCGGGGGATTGCGCCACTCCAGCTGATGGTGCACGCATAGGCGACCAGCGTCACCGCGAACAAAACGGTCCCCAGCAGCGCGAGGTCGCGGAAGAAGGCGCGGTCGTCGCCCCGGAGCGCCGGCGGCAGCAATCCGGCGAGCCGGGCGGCGGGACCGCGTATGGCAAATCCGGTCATGAAAAACTGCTGGGCCATCGTATCGGGATGCCCGAAATTCTTTAAGGTCCGGTCAAGCCCTACGGTATTCACCCATCTTCATCGTCATTGCCGGGCTTGACCCGGCAATCCATCTTCTCTGCGAGAGTCTTGCGAAGATTGATGGCTACGCGGGTCAAGCCCGCGCATGACGAGATGTGTGAATACCGCAGGGTGCCCGGCGCACCCGGCCGGCGAAAATCCGTCCGGAAACGGAATCGTGGCTTGATCTATTGCCGGAATGGGGGAAGCGTTGCCATAAGCGGGCTGAATCGGCGCCACCCGGCGCAATGGCCGCAGCCGCCGATCATCGAACGGCCGCAATGCAAACCCAGTAGATTTTCATGAAACACATCGCACGAATAATCGCATTTGTTCTGTTTTCGGCCGTCTTGAACCCGGCCCTCGCCGCCGATCCGGTGTATCCGCCGGGAGCCCGCGTCGGGCTGGTGCCGCTGGTGGGATTGAGACCGTCCAAGACGTTCATGGGGTTTGAAACCGAAGATCAGGGCGTCAAGGTGCTGGTGACGGAGCTTCCGGTCGCGGCCTATGGCGAGGTCATGAATGCTTTCAAGACCAATCCCGCCGGGTTCACCGGGCCGAAGCCCGAGAGCATCGAGACCGGCGTCGGCGTCGCCTACTATACCGCCGAGAACGCCAAGGATGGCGCCACCGATGTAAGGCGCTATTCGATGATTCTGCCGGGCGGCGCCTTCTCCGGCTATGTCGCGGTACAGGTCCCGGACAATGCATCGAAAATTTATACCGACGACGCGGTGCGGCAGATGTTTGCCTCGGTGGCGGTGCGCAAGGAGGTTCCGATAGAGGAGCAGCTTGGTTTGATGCCATTCAAGATCACGGAACTCAGCGCGTTCAAGAACGTCCGTATTCTGGCGCCCGGCGCGGCTCTCATTCTTGCCGACGGCACGGAAGAGACCGGCTTCGAGACCGCACCGTTCATGATTATCGGCCTGATCGGAAACGCGCCGGCGCAACCGGAAGATCGCGGCCGGTTCGCCCAGCAAGTCGCCTCCCAGATTCCGGGTGTGCGTGACGCCAAGCTTACCATGTCCGAACCGCTGCGGATCGATGGCGCGCCGGGCTACGAAACGCGCATCGATGCCGTGAGCGGCAAGGACAGTACCCCGGTCACGGTGGTGCAATGGCTTCGCTTCGGCAGCGGCAATCAAGCGTTGCGCATCGTCGCCAGTTCGCCGCGCGACGAATGGCCAAAGGCATTTACGCGCTTCCGCTCCGTACGTGATGGAATTCAACCGCGCTAAATCGCGCAATCACGCAGCGACCGTCTTTACGCTGCCGCCATGACCTGATTTGCTCGCTGTTTCCGAGGGAGATTGGCCATGCTGGATCGACGAGTGTTTGTTGCAAGCGTGGGGGCGATCATGGTCGCCGGCGTGTCACCGCGGGCGTTGTGGGCGGCCGGCAAGATCGGTATCGACGACGCATCGGCGCTGCTGGTCATCGACGTGCAGAACTGTTTCCTGCCGGGCGGCAGTCTGGCCGTGAAGGACGGCGACCAGGTCATCCCCGTGATCAACAGGATGGCAAAAGGTTTTGCCAATGTCGTGATGACGCAGGACTGGCATACGGCCGGTCACGTCTCATTTGCGACCGCTCATGACGGCAAGAAACCGTTTGAAACCATCGACCTCAAATATGGCAAGCAGGTGCTATGGCCGGATCACTGCGTGCAGGGAACCGACGGTGCCTCACTTTCCAGAGAGCTGTCGATTCCGCAGGCCGGACTCATCATCCGAAAGGGCTTCCACAAGGACGTCGACAGCTACTCCGCCTTCACCGATGCTGACGGCAAGACCACGACGGGATTGGCCAGTTATCTCAAGGCCCGCAAATTGAAGCGCCTGTTCGTGGCCGGCCTTGCAACGGACTTTTGCGTGGCGTGGACCGCGCTCGACGCCCGCAAGGCCGGATTTGAGACCTATGTGGTTGAAGACGCCTGCCGCGGGATCGATACCCAGGGCTCGCTCGCTAAGGCCTGGGCAGACATGGCAAAGGCCGGCGTCAAACGTATTCAGTCCGGCGATATCGCGATCTAGGATGTGTTCTCTAGAAGCGTCACTGCGAGCGAAGCGAAGCAATCCAGCACCCCGCGCGCAGACTGGATTGCTTCGTCGCTTTGCTCCTCGCAATGACGCACGACCTCATATCATCATGCCCGAAGGGACACGCAAAGCATACCCGGACCTGACCCACGTCCATCCAGAGACTGTCATTCCGGGGCGCGCGTCGTCGCGCGAGCCCGGAATCCATAACCCCGATTTGGAGGCTATGGATTCCGGGCCTGCGCCCAAGAGGGCGCATCCCGGAATGACGGCTGCGGGATGCGTTGCCGGGTCAAGGCCGGCAATGACGATGAAGATATGTGAATACGGTAGGGTCGAGCCTGGCATGACGATGACGACGGGTGAATACCGCAGGCCTCGAGCCTGGGAGGACACCCTACTCCGTCGCCGCCGACGCCTTCGCGCCGCCTTTAGAGACCGCGACAAGCGCCGGCCGCAGCACGCGCTCGCCGATCGTGTAACCGGCCTGCACCACCTGCATGACCGTGCCCGCCGGCACCGACGCGTCCGGCACTTCGTACATCGCCTGCTGAAAATTCGGATCGAATTTTTCGCCTGACGGATCGAATTTCTTGACGCCGTTTTTTTCCAAAGCGTTGAGAAGCGACCGCTCGGTCAATTCGACGCCCTCGATCAGCGCTTTCAGTCCGGGATCCGCGGCCGCCCTGGCCTCGGCCGGAACGGCATCGAGGGCGCGCTGCAGATTGTCGGCAATGTCGAGCACATCGCGCGCAAATCCGGAGATGCCATAGGTCCGGGCGTCGGCGACTTCGCGCGAGGTGCGCTTGCGCAGATTTTCCATCTCCGCCAGCGTACGCAGCATCTTATCGCGCGCCTCGGCGGCTTCCCTGGCAAGCGCCTCCGCTGATCCCTCTTCCGGATCGTCAGGCATGATGTAAGGCTTGGAAACTACCGGCTCGGCGTCCTGCGCCGGTTTCGCCGGATTGTCGTTCTGCCCATTGGGATCGGCCATCACACTGCCTTCTGGAAAATCTGTTCAAGTCAAATGGGGAGTTGCTGGCCGGGATATCGTGCTTTGGCGGCAGAAAATCAAGCGGCTTGGATCAGCCGCCCAGCATCTGGCTGACGATGCGGGCGGCGTAATCCACCATGGGAATCACCCGCGCATAGTTCAGCCGGGTCGGTCCGATCACGCCGAGGACTCCGACAATGTGTCCCGCGCCGTCGCTGTACGGCGCGATGATGGTGGAGGAACCCGACAACGAGAACAGCTTGTTCTCCGATCCGATGAAGATTCGCACGCCCTCGGCGCGTTCCGCGCGGCCCAGCAGATCGATCACGCCACGCTTGGCCTCGAGATCGTCGAACAGCAACCGCACCCGCTCGAGATCTTCGAGCGCGTGCAAATCCTCCAGCAGATTGGCGTGGCCGCGCACGATCAATTGCCGGTCATCGTTTTCACCGCCGGACCAACTCGCGATACCCGCAGAGATGACCTTTTGCGTCAGCTGATCGAGTTCGGCGCGGTTTTGCGTCAACGCGGTTTCAAGCTCGAGCCGGGCTTCCGCCAATGTACGCCCGCGAATCCGCGAATTGAGGAAATTCGAAGCCTCGGTCAATGCCGAAATCGGAACGCCCGGCGGCAAGATCAGCACGCGATTCTCGACCTGGCCGTCTTCCGCCACCAGCACGACCAGCGCCCGCTCCGGCTCAAGCCGAACGAACTCGATGTGCTTCAGCCGTACATTGGCCTTGGCGGTGAGCACCACCGCCGCCGCTCGTGTCAAACCGGACAACCGCGTCAGGGCCTCGCCGAGGGCCGCCTCGACCGACTGCGCCTTGCCCACCGAGGCGAGCTGGGTCTGGATCGACTGCCGCTCCGGCTCGGTGAGGTCGCCGACCTGCATCAGCGCATCGACGAAAAACCGCAGTCCCAGTTCGGTCGGCAGCCGACCGGCGGAGGTATGCGGCGCATAGATCAGGCCGAGCTGCTCGAGGTCGGACATGACGTTGCGAACCGAAGCCGGCGACAGCGGCACCGTGATCAGGCGCGAAATGTTGCGCGAGCCGACGGGCTCGCCGGTCGCGAGATAGCTCTCGACGATTTGACGAAAAATATCCCGCGAGCGCTCGTTAAGCTGAGCGAGCCCGGCATTCGGCGCGATCAGGCTGATCGGATCGTGATGAGCCACTGGCACTCCCTTGCAGCTGGCTTCAATTTGTCCATCTCTTGGGCCAGTTACAAGCGTGCAATGCGTAAACCGGCTACCCGGGCCCTTGCCGCTGCGCCGCCCGGCCCCTAAAAGCACCGCGAGACTGCCTTTTTCCTGAATTATCGGAGGAATTCCCATGCGGCCAAGCCACCGTGCGCCGGATGAACTGCGCGCCGTGTCGCTGGAACGCGGCGTGGTCAAATATGCCGAAGGTTCCTGCATGGTTAAATTCGGCGACACCCATGTGCTGGTGACCGCGACGCTGGAGGAACGGCTGCCGCCATGGCTCAAGGGCCAGGGCCGGGGCTGGGTCACGGCCGAATACGGGATGCTGCCCCGTGCCACGCTGGAACGTACCCGCCGCGAGGCCTCCGCCGGCAAGCAGAACGGCCGCACCGTGGAGATTCAGCGCCTGATCGGACGGTCGCTGCGCGCGACCCTCGATCTCGAGGCGCTCGGTGAACGCCAGATCACGGTGGATTGCGACGTGATCCAGGCCAACGGCGGCACCCGGACGGCATCGATTACCGGCGCGTGGGTTGCGCTGGCCAACTGCATCGGCTTGATGAAAAGCCGCAACATGTTCAAGGGCGGCGCCGGCAACGTGTTGCGCGACAATGTCGCGGCGATTTCATGCGGGATCTACAACGGTACGCCGGTGCTCGATCTCGATTACGCCGAGGATTCCGAGGCCGATACCGACGCCAATTTCGTAATGACCGGCGATGGGCGCATCATCGAGGTTCAGGGTACGGCCGAGAAGACGCCGTTCTCGCAGGACGAATTTCTGGCGCTGATGGCGCTGGCGCGCAAAGGCGTTGCGCGGCTGGTGGATTTGCAAAAAATGGCGGTGGCGTGATTTACCGAATGCCGTCATGCCGAGTATCCACGTCTGCTTTCCTCCGGAAATAACAAGAAAGACGTGGAGGGCCGGGACAAGCCCGGCCATGACGGGTAATTTAAACTTATGACTCAGCACCGTCGAATCACCGGCAAGCTGGTAATCGCAACCCATAATCTCGGCAAACTCGCCGAGATGCGCGAATTGCTGGCACCCTACGGTATCGAGGCCGTATCCGCCGGCGAGCTTGGGCTTGACGAGCCCGAGGAGACCGGCCTGACATTTCGAGCCAATGCGCGGCTCAAGGCGGTGACCGCGGCGCAGGTCGCCAAGCTGCCGGCATTCGCCGACGATTCTGGACTGGCGGTCGATGCGCTGGACGGCGCGCCCGGGATCTATTCCGCGCGCTGGGCCGGCGAAACCAGGGACTTCACGGTGGCGATGACGCGGGTCGAGCGCCTGCTGCAAGAGCGCGGCGCAACCACTCCGCCACAACGCAAGGCGCATTTTGTTTCCGCGCTCTGCGTCGCATGGCCGGATGATCATCTCGAAGAAGTCGAAGCGCGTGTGGAGGGAACACTGGTGTGGCCGCCGCGCGGCACCGCCGGCTTCGGCTACGACCCGATATTCCTGCCGGATGGACATACGCGCACCTTCGGCGAAATGAGCCGCATCGAGAAGCACGGCCTGCCGCCGCTCGGATCCGGGCTGTCGCATCGTGCCCGTGCATTCGTGAAACTGGCGGAGATCTGCCTTGCCGGTTAATGCGCAGACTCGAGATTCGTCATGCCCGGCCTTGTGCCGGGCATCCACGTCTTTCGTTGCTGAACCGAGGGAAGTACGACGTGGATGGCCGGGACGAGCCCGGCCATGACGGCCTCGCCGGAAAACAACGCGTTCGGCGTGTATGTGCACTGGCCGTTCTGCCTGTCCAAGTGCCCGTATTGCGACTTCAACAGCCATGTGCGGCATGCGCCGGTCGACGAGGAACGGTTCGCGCGCGCCTTCGCACGCGAGATAGAAACCACGGCGATGCGAACGCCCGGCCGCGACGTGACGTCGATCTTTCTCGGCGGCGGCACGCCATCGCTGATGCAACCGGGCACGGTCGGCGCCATCCTCGACGCGATCGGCAAATACTGGCACGTCGCCGATGACGTCGAGGTCACGCTGGAAGCCAATCCGACCAGTGTCGAGGCTACGCGGTTTCGCGGCTATCGCACGGCTGGTGTTAACCGGGTGTCGCTCGGCGTACAGGCGCTGGACGATACATCGCTGAAAGCACTAGGACGGCTGCATACCGCACGCGAGGCGCTCGATGCGGTTGCGATCGCGCGCGCCGCGTTCGATCGTTACTCGTTCGACCTGATATATGCCCGTCCCGACCAGACACCGCGGATGTGGGCGCAGGAATTGAAACAGGCGATCTCGGAAGCGGCCGAACATCTGTCGCTCTATCAGCTCACCATTGAACCGGAAACGCCGTTCTTCGGCCTGCATGCCGCCGGCAAACTGACGACGCCGGATGAAGCGACCGCCCGCGCGCTCTACGATGTGACGCAAGAGGTGTGTTCGCAGCAGGGCCTGCCCTCCTACGAGATTTCAAATCACGCGCGCCGGGGCGCGGAATGCAAACATAATCTCGTCTACTGGCGCGGCCAGGAATATGCCGGCATTGGCCCTGGCGCGCATGGCCGCCTCGATATCGACGGCGCCCGGCACGCCATCGCCACCGAAAAGCGCCCCGAAACCTGGCTGATGCGCGTCGAGGCCTCGGGCCATGGCGTGATAACCGATGACCTGCTCAACAGCGAAGAGCGTGCCGACGAGTTTTTGCTGATGGGCTTGCGCCTCGCCGAGGGTATCGATCCGCGCCGCTACGCGGCGCTGTCCGGCCGTCCGCTGGACCCCCGTCGCATCGCAGTGCTGCGCGAGGAAGGCGCCATCGCCGTCGATGCCGGCGGGCGGCTGCGCGTGACGCAGGCCGGTTTTCCGGTGCTCGACGCCGTGGTTGCCGATCTGGCCGCTTGATTTTGTCATTGCGAGCCACTTCGTCGCAACGGCTTCTCGCAATGACGAGCTTCTTAAGCGCCAAAACTTTTGGGCGAGCCCGCGACCGGCTGACTGCCACCAGAACCCACCCGCATCACCGCAAGGCCGCGCTCGTTGCTGCCATCGGCACGGAATCGGAACAGGCCATCGATGCCGGCAAAGCCGGATGGGTTGGTAAGAACCTCCGGCGAAAATCTCTGGCCGCCCTGGGTTCGCGCCAGCGCGGCGACCAGGGCAACCGCGTCATAGGCCAGCGTCGCGGTGCGTACCGGCTCCGCGCCGAATTTGGTGCGATAGCGGCCTGCGAAACTGCGAAAACCCGCCGGATCGGGTGCGGCGTACAGCCCGCCCTGCAGCGCGGGGCTGGCGAACACGCGCGGATTGTCCCAAAGTCCGGTGCCGAGCAGCTGGATATTTCTCAAATTCGCGCCGGCCGCGGTCAATGCATCGGCCATCCCCACTACCGCGTCGCCATCGTCGGCGAGAAAAAGCGCGTCGGCCTGGCCGAGCGCCTGTGCCACGTTCCGGGCAGCGCCCGCGCGATCGGCGCCGTATTTTTCGAACGCGACGATGCGGCCGCCCTTGCGGCCCACCGCCTGCTTGAAGGCGGCCTCCACCACGTTGCCGTAAGCATTTTCAGGCAGCAACGCGGCATAGGAGCGCTTTCCGATGCTCGCGGAGTATTCGATGATGCGGTTGACGTCGGACTCCGGCAGGAAGCTCAGCAAATAGACGCCGCGGCCCGCCACGCTCGAATCGGTCGAAAAGGCGATCATCGATACGCCGCGGGTACGCGTCAGCTGCGCCGCTGCCGGAACGGACACCGCGAACAGCGGACCGAGAATGATCTCCGCGCCTTCGTCGAGCGCCTGCTGGGTGCCCTGCTGCGCTCCTTGCGGATTACCGGCGTCGTCCTTGATCAGGAGCTGGATGTTCGGGTTCTGAAATTCCGCAAGCGCCATCTCCGCGGCATTCTTCATGGATTGCGCCGCGAAGCCGGCGTTGCCGGCGGCCGACAACGGCAGCATCAGACCGACCTTGACCTGGCCGCTGCCGACCGCGAGCGGCTGTTGCTGCGGGCCTGCGGGACCGGGTTGCGGATCTGACGGGGTTGAAAACGAGGTGAGGCTCTGCTGCACGCCGGCGCAGGCTCCCAGCAATGGCGCGCCCAGAAGCAGCCCGACCGCCGTCCGCCGGCTGGTTCCCGAACGTCCAGATCTTGGAATTGAGCGGGCCCGCCATCGCGTCCTTTTTCCATTGACCGGCCCGGACCGGTCCGAGCTTCAGCGCCCTTCCAACCAACTGGGGCGCAGATTCAGGCATATTGTCGACGAATAGTTAACCAAAACAAAAGGTTTATGTTCATCGAAAGCTACGGGCGGGGCGCCGGCCGGTTGCCGTGAATTTCGGAAATCCGGAACGATTGTGGCGTAAGGCTGCTATCCCCTCTAGATTGGCACTATGCGCGTAAAACCTGTTTCCACAAACATGCCCGAAGACCCAGCGGAGCCGGCGAGCCGCACTTTTGCCGTTGCCGGACATCTCCTGACTGCCGCAAAAGCGATCCCGGGTCTTCACCTCGTGTCAACACCGATCGGTAATCTCGGCGATATCACCCTGCGCGCGCTGGAGACGTTGGCCGGGGTCGATATCATCGCATGCGAGGATACCCGCATCACCCGGCGCCTGACCGAGCGCTACAGCATCGCAGCACTGCTCAAGCCCTATCATGAGCACAACGCCGCGCTGGCGCGGCCGAAAATCCTGGAGCGGCTGGCGCAGGGGGCATCCATCGCGCTGGTCTCCGATGCCGGCACGCCGCTGATTTCCGATCCCGGGTTCAAGCTGGTGCGCGAGGTCCGTGCCGTGGGACATCCGGTGATCGCATTGCCGGGACCGTCTGCGGTATTGGCGGCGCTCGCGGTCGCGGCGCTCCCCACCGACCGGTTTTTCTTCGAGGGTTTCCTGCCGGCAAAACAAACCGCGCGCCGAGCCCGCCTTGCCGAGCTGGCGCGGATCGATGCGACGCTGGTGCTGTTCGAATCCGGTAACCGCGTCCAGGACGCTTTACTCGATCTCGCCGATATCATGGGTGCCCGCGACGCCGCGATCTGCCGCGAACTGACCAAGCTGCATGAGGAGGTCCGGCATGGGCCCTTGTCCGACTTGGCCCGACCGGCCAACGCGCTGGAGACGCGCGGGGAATTTGTGCTGGTGATCGGACCGCCGCCCGCAGGCAACCGCATCATGGCGCAGGCCGATCTCGATGACCTGCTGCGATCGGCGCTGAAGCGCGACAGCGTCAAGGACGCGGTCGCCCATGCGGTCGAGGTCTCCGGCCGCCCGCGCCGCGAGGTGTATTCCCGCGCGCTCGAGATTGCCAGGCTGGACGATGCAAGGAACGGCGATGGCCAAGGCTGACAACGTTACGCCGCCTGCGACCGCCGAAAGGATTGCCGCGCCGGCGCGCGTGGCCGCTTTCCGCACCGGGCTATCCGCCGAAGCCCGCGCCGCGGCCTGTCTAATGGCCAAGGGCTATCGCATCCTGGCCAGGCGCTTTCGCAGTCCGTACGGCGAAATCGACATCGTGGCGCGGCGGCGTAATCTGCTGGCCTTTGTTGAGGTCAAGGCCCGCGCCAGCCTCGACGAGGCGGCCTATGCCGTGACGCCGCGCCAGCAGCGGCGCATTATCGACGCCGCGCAGGCCTGGCTGATGACGCATCCCGAACATGCAAATTTCGAGCTGCGCTTCGACGTCATGCTGATTGCGCCGCGACGGCTGCCGCGTCATCTGTTGGCGGCTTTCGACGCCAGCACCTGATTCATCGGCCAACCGGATCAACCTCCATGAAATTGAATGTCGCCGTCCAGATGGACCCCATCGCGCGCATCAACATCCGCGGCGATTCGACGTTTGCCTTGTTGCTGGAAGCACAAAAGCGCGGCCACACGCTGTCTTATTACACGCCCGGTAAACTCTCACAGCTCGGAACGGATATCGTCGCTCCCGTTCACTCGCTCAGTATCCGCGACCAGGAGGGCGATCATTTCACGCTGGGAGGGGCGCACCGCGAGTTGCTCAGCTCGTTCGACGTCGTGCTGCTGCGGCAGGATCCGCCGTTCGATCTCGCCTACATCACCTCGACGCATTTTCTGGAACGCATTCACCCCAAAACCCTGGTGGTCAACGATCCGGCCAGCGTCCGCAACGCGCCGGAAAAAATATTCGTAATGGATTTTCCGGACCTGATGCCACCGACGCTGATCTCGCGCGATCTCGACGAGATCAATTCGTTTCGCGCCGAGCACGGCGCCGTGGTGATGAAGCCGTTGCACGGCCATGGCGGTGCGGCGGTGTTCCGCATCCTGCCGCAGGACATGAATTTCGGCTCGCTCTACGACATGTTCTCGGTCACCTTCCGCGAGCCATGGGTGATCCAGCGCTTCCTTCCCGAGGTCAAACACGGCGACAAGCGCATCATCCTGGTCGACGGCGAATTCGCCGGCGCCGTCAACCGCGTGCCGGCGGCCAACGACCTGCGCTCCAACATGGTGCGCGGGGGTGCGGCGAATGCGACCGAGCTGACCGACCGCGAACGCGAAATCTGCGCCCGGCTCGGACCCGCGCTGCGCGAGCGCGGCCTGCTATTCGTCGGCATCGACGTGATCGACGGCAACCTCACGGAGATCAACGTCACCTCGCCCACCGGCATCCGCGCCATCGCGAGGCTGGGCGGGCCGGATGTGGCGGGGAGGATATGGGATGCGATAGAGGGGAAGCGGGAATAACGCCCGAATTCAGCTTCCGGTTGTTCCCTGAATGTTCTTGTTTGCTTAAGCCCTTTCCGCTACCCTCCGTTGCGACTGAGGGGCGTTCATGGTTCAGCGGGTTTCCACCGTCGCCTTTGAGGGCATCGAGGCGCGCGCCGTCGATGTGCAGGTGCAGGTCGCGCCCGGCTTGCCGGCGTTCGCCATCGTCGGGCTGCCCGACAAGGCGGTGTCGGAGGCGCGGGAGCGGGTGCGCTCGGCGCTGATCGCCTCCGGGCTGGCGCTGCCGGCGCGGCGGATCACGGTCAATCTGGCGCCCGCCGACGTGCCGAAGGAAGGCAGCCATTACGACCTACCGATCGCGCTTGGGCTGATGGCGGCGATTGGCGCGATTCCGCCGGATGCGCTGAGCGGTTTCACGGTGCTCGGCGAGCTCGGCCTCGATGGATCGATCGCGGCGGTGGCAGGCGTGCTGCCGGCGGCGATCGGCGCCAATTCCCGTGACGAGGGCCTGATCTGTCCCGCCGCCTGTGGCGCGGAGGCGGCGTGGGCCAGCCCCGACATCCAGATCGTCGCGGCCCATTCGCTGATCCAGATCGCCAATCATTTCAAGGGCACGCAGGTGTTGTCGCGGCCGCAGCCCAAGGTCCACGAGCGCGAGCAAACGCTGGTCGACCTGCGCGACATCAAGGGCCAGGAGAGCGCCAAGCGCGCGCTGGAGATCGCGGCGGCCGGCGGACATCATCTGTTGATGATCGGCTCGCCCGGCGCCGGCAAGTCGATGCTGGCGGCGCGGCTGCCCTCGATCCTGCCGCCGCTGTCGCCGGCCGAACTGCTCGAAGTGTCGATGATCGCTTCGGTGGCCGGCGAGATCCAGGGCGGCGCGCTCACCGCAAAGCGGCCGTTCCGCAGCCCGCATCATTCCGCCAGCATGGCGGCGCTGACCGGCGGCGGAATGCGCGCGAAACCCGGTGAAATCTCGCTGGCGCATCAGGGCGTGCTGTTTCTCGACGAACTGCCGGAATTCGATGCGCGGGTGCTGGATTCGCTGCGCCAGCCGATGGAAAACGGCGAGGTCGCGGTATCCCGCGCCAACCATCGCGTCACCTATCCGGCGCGCTTCATGCTGGTCGCGGCGATGAATCCATGCCGCTGCGGCCACGCCTACGAGCCCGGCTACCCCTGCAAGCGCGGCCGTATCGACCGCTGCACCGCCGATTATCAGGCACGCATTTCCGGACCGTTGATGGACCGCATCGATCTGCGCATCGAGGTGCCGGCGGTGACCGCCGCCGACATGATCCTGCCGCCCCCGCCGAGGGATCGGCCGAAGTGGCGTCGCGGGTAGCGGCGGCGCGCGACATTCAACTGACGCGCTACGCCGCGGCCGGGCTGCCCAATATCCGCACCAATGCGGAGGCCCCGGCGTCGGTGCTGGAAACCGTCGCGCAGCCCGACGCAACCGGCCTCAAGCTCTTGCGCGACGCCGCCGAAACCATGCGGCTATCCGCGCGCGGATATCATCGCGTGTTGCGCGTCGCCCGCACCCTGGCCGACCTCGACGGCGCGGACAATATCGGCCGGCAGCATCTGGCCGAAGCGCTGTCCTACCGGGCGCTGGCCGAGGATGTCAGGCGCGCCGCCTGAACCGCCGTCATCGCGTAACGCCGCAGGCGTCAACCCGGCGGTAATCAGTTTCCTTTACACTCTGCCAACCATAAAGCCCTGCGTCCACCGGCTTATGCAAGCGAGTGTTAGTGTCATGTTGCGTTTCAAAATCCTCGTCTCGGCGGTTCCGCTGATCCTGGCCGGTGTGTTCGCCCGCAGTGAATTGTTGCCCGGACCGCGGCCCTGCATCGAAACCGGCGGCGCGTCGGTTCAGATCGCGACGGCACCCTGGCATGCCGACCTCCACGTCGGTTTCACCGACGATCCGCAGGGTGCGACCGTGCGGGTTCAGATCGTCGAAAGCGCGGAAGAGGCCGACTTCGCGGTGGTCGACGATGCCGACAGCGCGGAAATCAATAGCTGCGAAACCGGCGCGGCCATACGATCAGTGGCCATCGCCGGATATCCGGCAACCGCCCAACCGATCATCTATCTCTCGCAGGATGGTGGCGCCGATTACCGGATCTTTGTGAGATCGAAGACCTTCTCCGCGCGCGAAGCCGCCGCTCTCGTCGTCGGCGCCCATGGCGGGCTTCCCCGCATAACCGCCGCCTCGCTCTGATATCGGACTTAACGCTTTATCAACCCTGTTCCTATCGGACGGATATGTAACGTCCGACCTCAAGGACTTTGCAAGGCCGGCGACGCATCCTCCGCATCTGCAACGGCGCGCCTTGGCGCGAAACCAAGCGCTATCCGCGCGACCAGTTCGCGGCATGGCAGGAAATCTCGGGGTAGTCGGTCATGGCGCGGGTTTTCCGGATCAGAACGCGAATACGTCGCTTTGCGCGTCATCATCCCCGACTGAGCTTTGCCGCGCGCTCGTTCATGATCTTCTCGGCCGCCTTCGGCGGCGCGTATGGATTCATCACCGGAAGCAGGTCGGAGGACTCCGGTTACGATCCTCACGCCTTTGCCATCGGCGCCAGCTTTCTGTTCGCGGTGGCATGCGTCGCATTGGCGACGCTGAGCATCCGCCTGCGCTGGATGCGCAAGCGGCTTCGCAAGGTCGCCCTGCATAACGAAGCCCTGGCCAACCGCAATTGGGAGCTGAAAGAGGCCGAAGAGCGCGCCCGCAACCTGTTTGAATCGCAGGGCGATCTGATCGTGCTGCGCGACTCCGAGGGCTGCATCACCTTTGTCAACGACGCCTATTGCGAGCTTGCACGGCAATCGCGCGCGACGTTGATCGGCGGCCGTTTCACGTTGCCGGTTCTCGAGCAGGGCGACATCACGATCGAGCCGAACGGCACGCGGATTCACGATCAGAAGATCGCGACCGCGCTGGGACCGCGGTGGATCGCGTGGCGCGAGGGCTTGATCCGCACCGAGGCCAGTCAACCGGCGGAGATGCAGTGCGTCGGCCGCGATGTCACCGACCGCACCGAGACCGAACGCGCCCTCGGCGAGGCGCGCGACCAGGCCAACGCCGCCAACCGTGCCAAGTCGCGGTTCCTTGCAATGGCATCCCATGAAATCCGCACGCCACTCAATGGCATCATTGGCATGAGCGGGCTGTTGCTCGACACGCCGCTGACACCCGAACAGATCACCTATGCCAAGGCCGTCAAGACTTCAGGCGACGCGCTGCTGTCGCTGATCGAAGAGCTGCTCGACTATTCCAAGATCGAGGCGGGCAAGATCGACCTCGAACATCGGCCGTTCACGCTGGCCGGACTGATCGAGGACATCACCGAACTGCTCGCACCGCGGGCTCAGGCAAAAGCGATCGAGGTCGCGGCCTATGTCGACGAGCGGCTTCCGCTGGAAGTGGTCGGCGACGCCGCAAGGCTGCGGCAGGTGCTGCTCAATCTCGCAGGCAACGCCATCAAGTTTACCTCGAGCGGCGGCGTCGCACTGGTCGTCGAGCCGGGTGTCGCACGGGACGAAATCAGCTTCCTGGTGCGCGACACCGGCATCGGCATCGCGGCGGAGGCGCAGCAAAGGATTTTCCGTGAGTTCGAACAGGCCGACGAGCGTACCGCGCGCAACTACGGCGGCACCGGCCTGGGCTTGAGCATCAGCGAACGCATCGTCAAGCGAATGGGCGGGCGCATCACGCTCGAAAGCAAGCCCGGCACCGGGTCGACATTCGAAGTCTCCATTCCGCTCGCGGCTGCCGACAATACCGGCCGTTGCTCGCTGTTTTCGCCGCCGGACTTGACCGGCCAGCCAATCCTGCTGGTCGCGCGTCACACCATCGAGGCCTCGCTGATCGCCCGCCGGCTGGAACGCTGGGGCGCCCAGACCTGCATCGTTTCCGATATCGCCGTAGCGAAAACCTTGCTGCCGGAGCGGGCATGGCACGCCATCCTGGTCGACCACGCCATGGGAATCGACGAAGCGGAATCGTTGGGCGAGGCCGCGCGCCGTCATGCGACGCAACGCATCGTCATGTTCACGCCGGCTACGCGATACGAAGCGCGGCTTGCTTCCGCAAGCGCCTTCACGGGGTACCTGATCAAGCCGTTGCGCGCGGCGTCGCTGGCGGCGCGGCTGATGCCCGCGTCCGAGGTGCAGGCCCCGGCCCTTGCCGGCGACGATGTGCTCGATCCCAAGCTGCTTGATACGCCCGAAGCCGCGGCGCCGCCGCCGCCGCTCTCGATTCTGGTGGCGGAAGACAACGAGATCAACGCGTTGCTGATGCGTTCGCTTCTGGGCCGGCTTGGCCACCATGCGGTCATCACGACCAATGGCGAGGAAGCGCTGGAATCGTGGCTGGCAGCCGAGTCCGGCGACGCTCCCTACGATCTGGTGCTGATGGATATCCAGATGCCGAGGCTCGACGGCATCGAAACCACCAAGCGGATTCGCGCGCGCGAGGCGGGGCAGCGCGTACGACGGACGCCGATTCTTGCGCTGACCGCGAACACCCAGGTGGAAGATCGTTATGCCTGCTTCGAAGCCGGCATGGATGGTTTTCTGGTCAAACCGCTCGATCGGGACAAGCTCGCCGATGCGCTCGCGGGCCTGACGGCGTCACGGCATGTCGCCGCGTGATCCGAACGGACGCGCTCAAAGCCGCCGCAGCGCCACCGTTTCAACCACGTGGTCGGCGCCTTTTTTCAGGATCAGCGTCGCGCGCGGCCGGGTCGGCAGGATATTGTCCTCGAGATTGGCGCGGTTGGTGCGCTCCCAGATCGCCAGCGCGGTCGCGGCGGCTTCGTCGTCCGACAGCAATGCGTAGCGATGGAAATAGGACCGCGGATCGAGGAAGGCCGTGTCCCGCAGCGCCAAAAAGCGCCTGACATACCATTCGCGCAGTACCGGCTCCTCGGCATCGATGTAAACGGAAAAGTCAAAAAAATCGGAAACCACTGGGACCGCCTTGCCGTCGCGCGGCAACCGGCCGGTCTGCAGCACGTTGACGCCTTCGAAGATCAGAATGTCCGGTCGGTCGACCTCGATCCATTCGTTGGGCACGATGTCGTAGGTCAAATGCGAATAGACCGGTGCCCGCACCGGATGTCGTCCCGCCTTGATGTCGCTTAGGAACGCCAGCAGCGTCGGCAGATCGTAGCTTTCGGGAAAGCCCTTTTTCTGCATCAGGCCCTGCCGCTCGAGCACCGCGTTGGGAAACAGAAAGCCATCGGTGGTGACGAGGTCGACTTTCGGGCGCGGCGACCATCGCGCCAGCAAGGCCTGCAGCACGCGCGCGGTGGTCGATTTGCCCCCCGCCACGGACCCGGCCACGCCGATGATGTAAGGCATCTTGCGGTCCTCGATGCCGAGAAACCGCCGCTGCGCGAAATACAGCCGCTGGGTCGCATCGACATAGATCGACAGCAGCCGGGATAGCGGCAGATAGATGTCTTCCACTTCCTTGAGGTCGAGGCGATCGTGCATCGAGCGCAGTGCCGCGATCTCGCTGGCATTCAGCGTCATCGGCGTGTCGTCGCGCAACTTTGCCCACTGCGCGCGCGAGAATACCCGATAAGGATTGTATTGCTGCTCGGCCGCCCGCATATCCATGGAACACGCCCTCACACTCTGCCTAGTCGCGCTTGCGCGCCGCCTTTTCGTCCAGTCCCGACATCGTCGTGCGTTGCGCCAGTGCCGCCTCGACTTCCTCGAGCGTCACGCCACGGGACTTCAGGAGCACCAGCAGATGGAACAGGAGATCGGCGCTTTCGGCGATCAGGTGAGCGCGGTCGTTCTCGACCGCGGCGATAACGGTTTCCACCGCTTCCTCACCGAGCTTCTTGGCGCAATGCTCCGGACCCTTGTCCAGCAGTTTGCGCGTATAGGACGCATCTCCACCCGCCGCCGCGCGGGCATCGATGGTGACGGCAAGATCGTGGATGGTGAAACGCGACATACCACTCAAACTCTACGGGCGGCGTCGACCGGTCGCCGCCCCAATACGACATTTAGCACTTCTGTCACAAAAAGTCGTCAGGGGTCGAGCCGCATCGGAAGCCCGGCGCGGATCATGTGATCCTTGGCTTCACGGATGGTAAATTCGCCGAAGTGGAAGATGGACGCCGCCAGAACCGCGGTGGCGTGCCCCTGGCGGATCCCGTCCACCAGATGATCCAGGTTCCCGACGCCTCCGGAGGCGATGACCGGCACCGAAACACTGTCGGCGATGGCCTGGGTGAGGGGAAGGTCAAAACCCTGCCGGGTACCGTCGCGGTCCATCGATGTCAGCAGGATCTCACCGGCGCCCAGCGAAACCACCTCTTGGGCATATTCGATGGCATCGATACCGGTCGAATTGCGGCCGCCATGGGTGAAGATTTCCCAGCGCTCGCCTCCGCCGCCGCGCTTGACGCGCTTGGCGTCGATCGCCACCACGATGCACTGGTCGCCGAACTTCTCCGCCGCTTCCTTGACGAATTCGCGGCGGCTGACGACGGCGCTGTTGATGGATACCTTGTCGGCGCCGGATCGCAGCAAGGTGCGGATATCGTCGACGGTCCGCACCCCGCCGCCCACCGTCAACGGCATGAAGCAGGCTTCCGCCGTACGCCGCACCACGTCCAGCATGATGCCGCGGTTCTCGTGGGTGGCTGTAATATCGAGAAAACACAATTCGTCGGCCCCCGCGGCGTCATAGGCGATTGCCGCCTCCACCGGGTCGCCCGCATCGCGCAAATCGACGAAATTGACGCCCTTGACGACGCGGCCGTCCTTGACGTCGAGGCAGGGAATAACGCGGACCTTGAACACCAGACCTCCTAGGCCGCCGCGCGCGCATGGCGGATCAGCGCCAATGCCGCCGCCGGATCGAGCCGGCCGTCATACAGCGCGCGTCCTGCGACAGCGCCGGCCAGTTTCTTCGCTTGCGGCGCCAGCAACGCCTTTACGTCGTCAATCGAGGCAAAGCCGCCAGACGCGATCACCGGAATCGAGATGCGGTCGGCAAGCTCAATCGTCGCGTCGAGATTAAGGCCCTGCAACAGACCGTCCCGTGCGATGTCGGTAAAGATGATCGCGGCGACGCCGGCATCCTCGAACCGCTGCGCGATCTCCAGCGCGGTGACGGTCGAGGTTTCCGCCCAGCCTTCCACCGCGACCTTGCCGTCGCGCGCATCGAGACCTACAGCGACGCGGCCCGGAAATGCTTTCGCAGCATCTTTCACCAGTGCGGGATCGCGCACCGCCGCAGTGCCGATGATCACCCGCGCAATGCCCTTGGCGAGCCAGGCTTCGACGGTTTTCAGGTCTCGGATGCCGCCGCCGAGTTGCACCGGCATGCTGACAGTGTCGAGCATCGATTCGACGGCAACCGCATTCATCGGCTTGCCGGCGAAGGCACCATCGAGATCGACCACATGCAGGTATTCGAAGCCCTGCACTGCGAACGCACGCGCTTGTGCGGCGGGTTCGAGATTGAACACCGTCGCGCGCGCCATGTCGCCCTGTTGGAGGCGCACGCACTGACCGTCTTTCAGGTCGATGGCGGGAAACAGAATCACGGCTTCCACTTCAGGAAATTCGAAATCAGCGCCAGTCCGAAACGCTGGCTCTTTTCCGGGTGGAACTGGGTACCGATCACAGTGTCTTTGCCGACGATTGCCGTCACCGGCCCGCCATAGTCGGCGCGCGCCAGCACGTCGGCCTCGTTGGCCGCGTTCAGGTGATAGGAGTGCACGAAATAGGCGTGGCGGCCCTTCGGCCCCAGCGGCAGGCGCTCCAGCACCGGGTGCTCGCGGACGATGTCGAGCGTATTCCAGCCCATGTGCGGGATCTTGAGGTTTTCCTCGCGCGGGGCGATCTTTTCGACGTCGCCGGCGATCCAGTTGAGGCCGTCCGTGACCACATGCTCCTTGCCGCGCGTCGCCATCAGCTGCATGCCGACACAGATGCCGAAGAACGGCCGCGCCTTGTCGCGCACGGCCTCGGTCATCGCCTCGACCATGCCGTCGAGCGCATCCAGGCCCTTGCGGCAATCGGCGAACGCGCCGACACCGGGCAGCACCACCCGATCGGCGCGAAACACCACTTCCGGATCGCGCGTGACGACGATTTTTTCCGGATTTGCCATGCTCCGCGACGCACGCTCGAACGCTTTCGCCGCCGAGTGCAGATTGCCGGAACCATAGTCGATGATGGCAACGCTCAACGCGGCACTCCCGGCTGCGGAAACAGTCCGATGATATCGCCCTTCGGCAATGACGGCGGCCGCGGGGATGACTGACCTGAATTGGCGCGGGTAGGCGGCGGCGCGCCGCGATCGATGGCCGATTGATCGTCGATCGATCGGCCGCGGGTGGACGTCCAGCGATCGAAGAAGCGCCGTTCCGCGGCCTCCTCGTCGTCGGCAACGACGATATCGAGCTGATGCCACTTGCGCCGCGACAAAGTGAAGCGCCACAGGCTGGCCGCTTCGAATCCGATCAACAGCGCGAGCAGCAGCATCACGCCGAATCGCGTGCCCGGGCCAGCGGGAACCAGCCTGAACGCAACCGCGATGCTGACCGTAACTGCAATATAGCCGAGCAGCGCCAGCCACAGCCGATGCCACGCCAGCCACGCTGGACCTAAAAGAAACGCCCAGAAATGAAAGCCGTCGCGGACGAACACGAACCTGTCCGCCGCGCCCCGCGCTGCTGCGCCATCGGCCAGGGGCGCATGAACTGTGTAGACCGGCATGCTTGCTCCGTATCCCGTCGTCATTGCGAGTAGCGTAGCGAGGAAGCGATCCACCTTTCGTCATGCGCGGGCTTGACCCGCGCATCCATCACACTTCGAAAAAGTCTTCGAAGAGGATGGATTGCCGGGTCAAGCCCGGCAATGACGAAATGAGATCGCTTCGTCGCACATGTCCTCGCAATGACGCTTGCGGCTCTCTCAGCCGCCGAGTTGACCCTTCGTGGACGGCACTTCACCCGCCGCCCGCGGATCGATCGCGACGGCGGCGCGCAGCGCCCGCGCCAGACCCTTAAAACAGGATTCGGCGATATGGTGGCTGTTCTCGCCATATAAGGTCTCGACATGCAATGTCACGCCGGCATTGGTCGCAAACGCGTTGAACCATTCGCGCACAAGCTCGGTATCGAAGGCGCCCACCTTGTCGCGCGGAAACTCGACCTTGAACACCAGCACCGGCCGCCCCGAAATATCGATCACCACCCGTGACAGCGTCTCGTCCATCGGCATGTCGATGCTGGCATAGCGGGTGATCCCGGCCATGGTGCCGAGCGCCTGCTTCACCGCCTGGCCGAGCGCGATGCCGACATCCTCGGTGGTGTGATGATGATCGACGTGGAGATCGCCATCCGCCTTCACGGTGATATCGATGCGCGAATGGCGGGCGAGTAGGTCGAGCATATGATCGAAAAAGCCGATGCCGGTCGCAACGTTGGACACGCCGGTGCCATCGAGGTTAATAGCCACCTCGATGTCGGTTTCCTTGGTCTTGCGCTTGATCGTCGCCGTGCGCATCGAAACGGTTCTCCGGCTGTCGAAAACGCGCCTTTTTAACAGGCCCACACCGCCTTCGCTACTGCGGGATGACGCATTCGACGCCGAACTTCGGCCTATGGTGACCGAAATTCCGGCCCTATCGGGGCAATTGCAACCCTGCATGCCAATCCCTAAGTCTGATCCGGCACGAGGTTCTCCATGCACGCATCACCATCGCAATCGCCGGTCTGGCACGGCACTACCATTTTGACGGTCCGCAAGGGCGGCAAGGTGGTGATTGGCGGCGACGGCCAGGTCTCGATCGGCCAGACCGTCATCAAGTCCAACGCCAAAAAGGTCCGTAAACTCGGCAAGGGCGACGTCATCGGCGGTTTCGCCGGCGCGACTGCCGATGCCTTTACACTGTTCGAGCGGCTGGAAAGCAAGCTCGAGCAGTATCCGGGGCAATTGACCCGCGCCGCGGTCGAGCTTGCCAAGGATTGGCGCACCGACCGTTACTTGAGGCGGCTGGAGGCGATGATGATCGTCGCCGACAAGGAGGTGTCGCTGGTGCTGACCGGCACCGGCGACGTGCTGGAGCCGGAAGCCGGCGTGATGGCGATCGGCTCCGGCGGCAATTACGCGCTGGCCGCGGCGCGGGCGCTGGTCGATTCCGACAAGGATGCCGAAGCCATCGTGCGCCGCGCGCTGGATATCGCCGCCGATATCTGCGTTTACACCAATCGCAACGTAACGATCGAGACGTTGCAGAGCTGATTGATGGCCTCTTCCGACTATCGATTCGTGCCCATGACGTCGGCCGATCTGCCGCTGATCCGGCGCTGGCTCGAGACGCCGCATGTTTCGCAATGGTGGCATGATCCGGCCGAGCAGTTCGAACTCGTCAGCGGTGACCTCGACCATCCCGACATGGCGCAATACATCGTGGCTTCCGACGCGCGGCCGTTTGCCTATTTGCAGTGTTATAATTTGAGTGACTGGAATACCGGGTTCGGTCCGCAGCCCCCGGGTACGCGCGGACTGGACCAGTTCATTGGCGAAGCGGATATGCTGGACCGCGGCCACGGCTCCGCATTCATCCGCGGCTTTACGGAGCGCTTGCTGGCGGAAGGCACGCCGCGCGTGGTGATCGATCCCGACCCGACCAATGCGCGTGCGATACGAGCCTGTGAGAAGGCCGGGTTTGAGAAAGACCGCATGGTAGAAACACCCGATGGTCCCGCTCTTCTGATGGTTCGCTGCGCATGACCAGCGATAGCAGCGGAGCGCGCGCGCCCATCGCCGGTCTTTCGGTCGGCCAGGGATTGCTTATCGCGGCCGGCGTGATCGCGCTTCAAGCCGGCATCCTGTACGCCATGGGCCGCTTGCCGATCTGTGCTTGCGGATACGTAAAATTTTGGCACGGGGTGGTGCTGAGTTCGGAGAATTCGCAGCACATCGCGGACTGGTATACGTTCTCGCACATCATCCACGGATTCCTGTTTTATGGGCTGACCTGGTTGCTGCTGCCGCGACTGCCGTGGGTAGCCCGCCTGCTCGTCGCCATGCTGATCGAAGGCGGCTGGGAACTGGTTGAAAATTCGAACTGGATCATCGAGCGCTATCGTGCCGGCACGATGTCGCTGGACTATTACGGCGACAGCATCGTCAATTCCGTTTCGGATACGCTGTCCATGGTCGCGGGCTTCCTGCTCGCAAGAAAGCTGCCCGTTGCACTTACTATCGCGCTGGCGATTTCGTTCGAGGTTCTGGTCGGGCTCCACATCCGTGACAATTTGACCCTGAACATCATCATGCTGATCCATCCGTTCGAGGCGATCCGGCACTGGCAGGCCGGGCCGCCGATCATCTAGGGCCGCTTGTCTGCTCAACAATCCAACATAGCTGAGGCCCATGACCGACTTCTCTCCCCGCGAAATCGTTTCCGAACTCGACCGTTTCATCGTCGGCCAGGCCGATGCCAAGCGCGCGGTTTCCATCGCGCTGCGTAACCGCTGGCGCCGGCTGCAGCTTACCGGTTCGCTGCGCGAGGAGGTATTGCCGAAAAATATTCTGATGATCGGACCGACCGGCGTCGGCAAGACCGAAATCGCGCGGCGGCTGGCGAAACTCGCCAGCGCCCCCTTCATTAAGGTCGAGGCCACAAAATTCACCGAGGTCGGCTATGTCGGCCGCGACGTCGAACAGATCATCCGCGATCTCGTCGAAGTCGCGATCGCGCAGACCCGCGAACGCAAGCGCAAGGATGTGCAGGCCCGGGCCCATCTTGCGGCTGAGGATCGCGTGCTGGATGCGCTGGTGGGCGCCAATTCCGGCGCGGCTACCCGGGACTCGTTTCGCAGAAAACTGCGCGCCGGCGAACTCAACGACAAGGAAATCGAGATCGAAACCCAATCCTCCGGCGGACCGCCGATGTTCGAAATACCGGGCATGCCCGGCGCGCAGATGGGCGCGATCTCGATCGGCGACATCTTCGGCAAGATGGGCGGGCGCACCAAGACGCGCCGGCTGACCGTTGCGGATTCGCACGAATTGCTCGTCAACGAGGAATCCGACAAGCTGCTCGACAACGACCAGCTCACGCTGGAGTCCATCAATGCGGTCGAGAACAATGGAATCGTGTTCCTCGACGAAATCGACAAGATCTGCGTACGCGATGGTGCGCGGACGGGCGACGTGTCGCGCGAAGGCGTGCAACGCGATCTGCTGCCGTTGATCGAAGGTACGACGGTGTCGACCAAGCACGGCGCGGTAAAGACCGATCACATTCTGTTCATCGCATCCGGCGCGTTCCACATCGCCAAGCCATCCGACCTGTTGCCGGAGTTGCAGGGCCGTTTACCGATCCGCGTGGAACTTGCTGCGCTGACCCGGGACGACATGCGCCGCATCCTGACCGAGCCCGAAGCATCGCTGATCAAGCAATATGTCGCACTGATGCAGACCGAAGGCGTCACGCTGGACATCACCGGCGACGCGATCGACGCGCTCGCCGATATCGCCGTTGCGGTCAATTCCACGGTGGAGAATATCGGCGCGCGTCGGCTGCAAACCGTGATGGAGCGCGTGCTCGACGAAATTTCATTCGCGGCGCCGGATCGCAACGGCGAGACCATCCGGATTGACGCCGACTATGTGCAGAAGCATGTCGGCGACCTGGCCAAGAACGCGGATCTGAGCCGGTTTATTCTTTAGCTCTCCAGCGAACACATTTTGTCATACGCGGGTTTGACCCGCGTATCCATCAATCTTCGCAAGACTCGGCCGAAGACAATGGATTGCAGGGCCTACGCCTCGCCGAAGCGGCTTCGGCCGCGCAGGCGGGTCAAGCCCAACAATGACGATGAAGATGTGTGAATACCGTGGGGTCAAGCCGGCAATGACGCATCATGACGCCGGCGCTCTTGCGGATTAGACCTAAGCGCGCATTGCGGGCCGGGCGCGCCGCGTGCCATAGTTTCAGTGTCGCGATGCGTGATCGTTATTCGGGTGCGGGATGAGCTGGGCGCGCGTTCGGAAGAGCCCCTGGCGGCTGATGATCGCCGCCAACATCGCGATCGTGACCGGCGTCCTGCTCTACAAGCTCGCACGGCCGCCCTATGTTCCCTACATCCATCTTCTGGTCGATTATCACTTCGGTTTCACCAAGCGCGCGCTGATCGGCGCAACGGTTGCGCTGTTCCTCGCGAAAATACCGGTCTGGTTTGTATTTGCCCTCGGAGCCGCCGCATGGCTGGTTACACTGGGCCTTTTTGTAGCGCTGTTTCGGCGGACGTTTGGCCTCGACGACAAGCAGATGCCGCTGTTCGCGTTCATGGCCGGCTCGCCGTTCTTTTTCAAGAACTTCATGCATACGCTCGGGCACTTCGATATCTATGGCTGTGCGTTGGCCATCGTCCTGCTGCTGATTCCCGCGCGCTCGGTCGCATTCGTGGCCGCCGCCGCCGCCGCGTCCATGATCCTGATCCTGATCCACCACATTCATTTTTTGATGTACGTCCCGACCATCGTCATGATCGTGACGCTTCGTCATTATCTCCTCCATGGCGTCAGCCAGCGAAACGTGGTGGCGGGCATCTCTGCGGTTCTGGCCATAAGCCTGCTGTTTCTTGCCGCGCAGTTCCATGGATCGATGCCCGTTCCGGAAGACGAGTTCGTCAGCTATCTGCGAACCCGCATGGCCGATCCATCGCAGAACTCGCTGCTTGGTTTCAGCTATATCTGGTATCAGCCGCTTGCCCGGGAGATCCACGATACCTGGGAGCGGATGCCGTCGAATATTCTGGGAATCCCGGTGTTCGCGGTGTTGATCTGGTTGCACGTGCCACTCTGGAAATATTTCGCAGATTCGATCCGATCGCTTTCGGAGCACACCCACCGCCGCATCGTCGTCGCCGGAATAGCGCTGATCAGTCTTGGATACCTGATCGTCTTTGCGATCGTGTTCGACTATTCGCGATGGATTTCGAACTGGGCGGTCTGCATGTTCCTGATCCTGCATGCCGTAAAGACATTGCCCGCCTCGCGGGCCGTGCCGCCTGTCGCGAGCAATGACCGGCGCACGTCGGTTCTAGGCTGGATCGTCACGCTGATCCCGCGCGTGGGAATCGTGCGGCCGTTCTAAGACGGTCAAATTCTGGCTCGCCGCACCCGCACATAAAGCGCGCCGTCGCCACCATGGCCAATGTGAGCCTGCTCGAAGCCGACCACCAGCGCGCGAAACTCCGGCAGGCTCAGCCATTCCGGCACCTGGCGGCGCAGCACGCCGCGTTCGGATTCCGCGCTCGCCGTGCGGCCCTTGCCGGTGATGACAAGAACGAAGGTCAGATCGTCGCTGTGGGCACGTCGAAGGAACGACAGCAGCGCGCGGTGGGCTCCGCTCTGGGTCATGCCGTGGAGGTCGAGCCGGGCATCGATTTCTTTCCGGCCGCGCGACAGTTGCGAACGCTCGCGACGGCCCATTGGGGCAAGCGGGGGCATTTCCGGCTTTGCCGCTTTTGCGATCCGCGCCGGCGGCCCCGGTTTCGGCGAGCCCGCGGATCTGGCTGCGGGCGCCGCCGCTTCAACCGGCGCGGACGCCACCTTCGCACGCGGCTTCTTTCGCAGCGGCTTGACCTGTCTTGCAACGCTCTCCCACAGCGCGTGCTCTTCTTCGCTCAGCGCGCGTCTGCGTCGCGGCGCGACGGGCAGTTCCGGAAGTAATGGTGGCGGTCGGCGTCTCATCGCGCACTGCGGTAACGGCGGTAATAACGATGACGCCAAGCGCGATGCTTCGGCATAATCGTGGGCCGCGCCTCCGGAAGCGGCACTGGCGCGCCAGAGGCCTGTGCAACCGAGGTCGCCGAGGTCTTTGCGCCGCCCTGCTGGTCTTTCTGCTGGTTCTGCAATGGATCGACTTGCGGAAACAGCTTTGCGATTTGTGCCGACGGCCTTTGGGCCGGCAACGGCATCGCATGGCCACCGGCGACCGGATCGAGGCTTTTTGGAACAAGGATCACGAAGCGGGCATTATGCCGCAGCCGGCCCGACACCCGGCCCGCATCCGCGCCGGCGCCGAAATAGATGTCTGCGCGCGCCGGGCCGACAATGGCCGAGCCGGTGTCCTGCGCCACCATCAGGCGCCGAAACGGCGTTTTCGATTGCTCGGATTCGATCGGCAATTCGCCTTCGATGAAGAACGGCGTGCCGTAGACATGCAGCGATTTATCGACGGCGATCGAGCGGCCCGGTGTCAGCGGCACGCCCTGCGCGCCGACGGCCTCGTCCTTGTCGGACAGCTGCACCTCGCGGAAGAAAACGTAGGACCTGTTCTGGCGGCGCAATTCCTTGGCGCCATCCGGATTTTGGTCCATCCAGTCCCGGATGCGGTGCATGGACATCTGGTCCTTCGGGATGATGTTACGCTCGATCAGAATCCGACCGACCGGGGTGTAGGGATAACCATTGTGCGCATCGTAATTGATTCGGAGCGTCGAGCCCTCTTCAAGACGAATCCGCGCCGAGCCCTGGATTTGCGTGAACAGCAGATCGGTCTGGTTCTTGAGCCAGCAGATTTCGAGACCGCGTCCGGAGATCACACCGTCCTCAATTTCGGCACGGTCATAATACGGCACCAGCTTGCGCCGGCCGATCTTGCGGAACACCTGCCCTTTATTGGGCAGACCCACGGCGTCAGGCTTGACGCCGCGGACAAAAAGGTTCGACGGGCGGCGGTACACCGGCACGGTGTAAACCTCCGTCGGCGTACGCGAGCCGTCGATCACCGGCTCGTAATAACCGGTGACGAAACCATCGCTTTCGCCGAGGCGCGAAATTCGCAACGGGAGAAAATGCACCTCGAAGAAAGCGCGAGCTTGTGTGCCCTCGGCGATATCGGCGGCCTGGGCGGCGCGGCAGGGCTCGCGCAGCGACACGCCGAGCCCTTTCGGATCAGCGGCAGGTTTGCGTTGCGCCGCGATCGGCGTGCAGCTTGCTAGAAATGCGCGGAAGGCCTGCAGATGATCGTCTTCATTCCAGCCGACCATATCGGCCCAGGCGACAGGGGCGTACTGGCTGTCCGCTATTTCGAGCGGCCAGACCGGATGGGAATATGCCGGATGCGGCCGCCCGGCATGCGCGGCGAATGGCAAAAGCAACGACGCCGCGGCGACCACGCAACGCGTGGCAGATCGTCGCGAGCCGAGCGCGTTAGGGAGTGCTTCCCGTGCCAACCAGCTTCCAGTTAGGATCGCGCGAGGCGATGTCGCGGGCAAATGTCCAAACATCGGTGATATCGGTGACCTTTTCCGGATTGCCGTCGACGATCGCGCCGGCCTTGTCGCGCGTGACCGAAATCATCTGCGACACAAAACGGACCGTCAGCTGCGCCGCGCGGTCGCGCGCCTCCGCGCTTACAAGTTCGGCCTTGTCGATCGAAACAAATCGCGTTTCGGTTTTTTGCTCGTGTTTCTCGCGATCCTTGATCACGGCGTCGAAGCTTTCATAGACTTCCGACGACAGCAGGTCCTTCAGCGAACGGCGGTCGCCGTTGGCGAATGCCAGCACGATCATCTCATAGGCGCTGCGTGCGCCGCCGAGGAAATGCTGCGGGTCGAACGACGAATCCTGGGCTGCGATGGCATCGAGTCCGAGCGCCAGCGGCGTGCCGGGTTCTGCCAGCCCCTTCCAGCGGTCGGTCGGGGGCACGACGTCCGCGGTGGGAGCCAGGGGCGCCTGGTCGATGACCGTGCCCGGCATCGGCACCACGTTGTTGTCCTGCGCACCGTGCATGATATCGCGCGCGGCGCGATCATAGGGCGGCCGCTCGCTTCCCGTACGCTGTCCGAGGACATTGCGCAGGCGCAGGAAGATAAAGACCGCCAGCGCCAGGAAGATGATGGTGTAAATATCCACGTCGCGTTTGCTTTCTGGTCGGTGCCGGGCATAAGCCCGGCGGGAGAGCGTCCTCAAAGAATGGCGGAGGCACCTCACGGGCGGGCCTCTACCATGTAGGCACGAAACTTTGCCCAGCCAATGGCGCGTTTTGGCGCGGAAGGCCCGGCCCGCGGGAATACGGCCGACACGTATCGATAAGCACTGATTTTGTGCGAATTGTAGCGCGTTTTTGCGATCGGAGGAAACCTGATCCTGCCTGGAAATCGCGCTCATTCAATTATTTAGGCCGCTCGCAATGACAAAACCGGGCCTTCACACAACCCCCGTCCTGCCTATCGCTCCGGCAGTCGTCCTTGTAGAGGACCGCGGGGCTATGATAGCCACTCGCCTCGACGAGACATTTCCGCCTCTACGAACGAATTCAGCCGCAAACCGCGCGCACTCGATCGAAAACGCTCCAGGAGAGACTTTCATGACCAATGGCAACGGCACGCCTCCGGAAGCGGCCCCACCTCCTCAGTTGAACGTGCTGGCGCAGTATACCAAGGATCTCTCGTTCGAAAATCCGAACGCGCCGGCCTCGCTGGCTCCGCAACAGCAGCAGCCGGAAATCAATATCCAGATCAACGTCAGCGCCAATAACCTTGCCGAAAACGAATACGAAGTGACGCTTACGGTCGAAGGCAAGGCGGAGAACAGCAGCAAGCTGATGTTCAGTTTCGAGCTGTCTTATGCCGGCGTATTCCGCATCCTGAACGTGCCGCAGGACAATCTGCATCCATTGATCATGATCGAATGTCCGCGGCTGCTATTCCCATTCGCCCGGGAGATCATCGCAACCTCGGTACGCGACGGTGGGTTCCCGCCGCTGATGCTCGACCCCGTCGATTTTGTCGGCCTGTACCGTCAGAACATGGAACGGCAGGCCGCGGCACAGGCAAAACCGAGCTGACCCCGTCTTCGATCGAACGGCGTCGCGTCAGAAGAAGTCGTGCCAGACCGGCTTGTCGCCGAGCGTGGCGATGAAATCCCAGTGCGCCGCGCGATCGGCTTCGGTGACGCGGGGTGCCAGCGGCGACGGACGCTGCCGCCGCGAGGTATTGCCCGGTCCCTCGGCATTTGAAACCCTGATCTCGCTGGCCAGGATCAGTTGCGACTGCCGGGCACCGATCAGGTCGATATAGACCTCGGCCAGGAGTTCCGCGTCCAGCAGCGCGCCGTGTTTGGTTCGCCGGGAATTGTCGATCGCGTAACGCGAGCAGAGGTCGTCGAGCCGGTTCGAGACGCCGGGATGCTTGCGCCGCGCCAGCAGCAGGGTGTCCACCAGCCGATCGCGGATAATAAGCGGTCGCTTGAGGCGGTCGAGTTCGGCGTTGATGAATCCGATGTCGAACGACGCGTTGTGAATCACCAGCGGCGCGTCCGCGATGAACTCGAGAAACTCCTCCACCACATGGGCGAAAAGCGGCTTGTCGGCGAGGAATTCGCTGGAGAGGCCATGCACGGCAAAGGCTTCCGCCGGCATGTCGCGCTCGGGATTGATGTGACGGTGAAATGACTGACCGGTCGGCATCCGGTTGAATATCTCCACGCAGCCGATCTCGACCAGCCGATCGCCCCGCAACGGGTCGAGGCCGGTGGTTTCGGTATCGAGGACGATTTCACGCATCGTTCGGCAACCAATCGAGCAGCGAATCAGGGTCGCCGCCGCGGCATTTTAGCAGCCTGGCCGAGAATGTCGCGGATTCGCGCGCGCACCGGATCCAATCCATGCGATGTATCCACCACGAAATCCGCGCGCTTGCGTTTTTCCGCATCGGGCAGTTGCCGCGCCAGGATGGCGTCGAGCTTTTCGCCGGTCATGTTGTCGCGGGTGAGAATGCGTTGGCGCTGTATTTCAGGCGTCGTCGTGACCACCACCACCGCATCGACCCGCTTCTCGCCGCCGGTCTCGTACAGCAACGGAACATCCACCACCGCAACGGGCGCACCGGATTGCTCGGCTTCGCTTAGAAACTTCTGGTGATAGGCGCGCAGCATCGGATGCACGATCTGCTCCAGCCGCTTCATCGCTTCGGGGTCGTGCACCACCTGAGCCGAAAGCCGCGCGCGATCGACCTTGCCGCCGGCGGTGGTGCCCGGAAAGGCGGCTTCGATCGCGGGCACCGCCTCGCCTTCATAGACCAGGTGAACGGTCGCATCCGCATCGTAGACCGGCACGCCCGCTTCCGCGAACAGCTTTGCAGTGGTGGATTTTCCCATTCCGATCGAGCCGGTCAGCCCCAGTATGATCATTCACAGCCTCTCCAATCATACCCTGTTCACACCGCGAGCAGCGCCTGGCCGCGCAGGAATGCCAGTAGCGGCGGCAGCGGCAGGCCCAGGATGGTAAAATGATCGCCTGCGATATGCTCGAACAAATGCACACCAAGGCCCTCGACCTGATAGGCACCAACGCTGGCGAGGACGGCGTCGCCGGCTGCATCGAGATAGGCCGAGATGGCACCGTCATCGAGCGGTCGCATGGTCAGGCGCGCAACCGAGACATCCGCGAACAACGTCTCGCCATCGCGGACAATGGCGACAGCGGAATGCAATTCATGGGTGCGGCCGGCCAGCGCCTGCAATTGCCCGGCGGCCTGCGCGCGGTCGGCCGGCTTGCTGAACAGCCGCTCGCCGAGCGCCAGGATCTGATCCGCGCCGACAACAAGCCGGCCCGGATGGTGCGAGGAAACCGAGATGGCCTTCTCGCGCGCCAGCAAGGCAGCGATATCCCCGGGCGCCGACAAACCGGAGGCGCGTTGAACCGCACGCTCGTCGAGTTCGGCCGGGATCGCCTCGAAAACAATGCCTGCTCCGGCCAGCAGCGCCTGCCGCGCCCGGCTTTGCGACGCCAGGATCAGAGGCTTCGCGCCACGCCAGATCGTCATTCGGCAAGCCGTTGGCGTTGCCGGTCGGCGAACAGCTTCATCACCGCCGCCGCGGTTTCCTCGATCGACCGGCGCGTTACGTCGAGCAGCGCCCAATTATATTTCGCGCTCAGTCGCCGCGCGAACGCCACCTCATCGGTGACCGACTGGCGATCGATATAGTCGTCGTTGCCCGGGCCGGCGCCAATGCTCAACAGCCGGTTCTGCCGCACCTGGATCAACCGCTCCGGCGTCGCATGCAGGCTGACCACCAGTGGTTTCTTCAGTGTTTCCAGTTGATGCGGGATCGCAATGCCTAGTACCAGCGGAACGTTCGCGGCGCGGATGCCGCGATTGGCAAGATAGATCGAGGTCGGAGTCTTGGAGGTGCGCGACACGCCCACCAGAACGACGTCGGCTTCTTCCAGCCCTTCGGCATGCTGGCCGTCATCGTGCATCAACGAATAGTTCAGCGCGTCGATGCGCTTGAAATAATCCGCGTTGAGTGTGTGCTGCGCGCCGACGCGCCCGGTCGTGGCGGAGCCGAGATAGGCCTGAAACAACTGCATCACCGGACCGATGATCGACAGGCTCGGGATATTGATCTCCTTGCACTTGGTCTCGAGGCGCTCCACCAGATCCTTTTCCAGCAGCGTGAAAAGCACGATACCCGGCGCTTCCTCGATTTCCGCCAATGCGCGCTCGAGCTGCTTCTGGCTGCGCACCAGCGGGTAAACATGCTCCACCGGCGTGACATTGGCATATTGTGCCGCAACCGCGCGCGCCACCGTGATCAGAGTTTCGCCGGTCGAATCGGACACCAGATGAAGATGAAAATAGTTGCCGGTGGCGGGCACTTGATCCCTGTGTATTCTGTGAATCGCTGTGGAGTTTACCCGAAAGAATCGCGTGCCGATCGAAGCAGCCGGGATAACCCGGATTTTTCTTCACAGCCCTCGCTCAGGGATAAGTCCTGGCGGGCGTCGCGATGATAGTGGGGTTATGTGGACTTGTCTCTTGATAATCCCGGCGCAAAGACGCGCAAGCGATTGAAACCCGTCAGATTATCTTGATGATCCCGCGAGCACGAGAAGCTGTTGATGGATTTGAACGGGCGTGGAGAATTGCGGAACGGTGCTGCACGGCCCCTATTCACCGCTACTTAGACTCAAACCTAAGATTCTAAAATTATTGTTTTAGAAAGCGGCCGCTTGCGGATATGTCTCGGGTCCGCTCTCTGCCGAGCTTCTTTGCAACGCCGATATCGAATCGAATGTTCCGGGATTGCGGAGAGAAATCGCGTCGGTCAACGAGGTAAGTCATCCGGATGTATGAATGGATCAAAGCGCTGCATGTGATCGCCGTTATCGCGTGGATGGCCGGCATGCTGTATTTGCCCCGGCTGTTCGTTTACCATTGCGACGCGGAGGCTGGATCGGGGCAGGCCGAGACGTTCAAGGTGATGGAACGTCGTCTGCTGAAGGCGATCATCAACCCGGCGATGGTGGTGACATGGCTTGCCGGGCTTTACCTCGCCTGGGCCGGGCACTGGTTTGCGGCGGGCTGGTTGCACGGCAAGCTGCTGCTGGTGATCGCGATGTCGGCAATGCACGGATTTCTTGGTCGCTGCGTCAAGGATTTCGCCGCCGACCGGAATCAGCGAAGCCAGAAGTTCTATCGTTTTATCAATGAGGTACCTACTATTCTGATGGTCGGGATCGTTATCCTGGTGGTGGTAAAGCCGTTCTAGGTCATTCCTTTACGGACCGCGTCGTAACCTCCTTGCGGAACGCCGGACGATTTTCTATATTATGGAAATCCCACCTACGCAGGCGGATGTGTCGCGCTCCGGTTCGTTGAACCGACCGCCGCATCAGGTTTGAAGCCTCTCCGGCATCTTCCTCGCTCAAGGCTTCATGGCTCAAAACCTGCGGACTTCTTTATCCAGCGTCCGCATTTCCTAGAGCCCGGCAACCCTTCCCCGTTTTCCTACAGGACCCCCCAATGCGGGAAATGAAACTTCAAGACCTCAAAGCCCAGACGCCGGCCGAACTCGTCTCGTTCGCGGAAGAAAAAGGGGTCGAAAACGCAAGCACCATGCGCAAGCAGGAGCTGATGTTCGCCATTCTCAAGCAACTGGCGATTCAGGAAACCGACATTATCGGCGAAGGCGTCGTCGAGGTTCTCTCCGACGGTTTTGGCTTTTTGCGTTCACCGGATGCAAACTACCTGCCCGGACCCGACGACATCTACGTTTCTCCCTCGCAGATCCGCCGCTTCGGCCTGCGCACCGGCGATACCATCGAAGGCCACATCCGCAGCCCGAAGGAAGGCGAACGCTACTTCGCGCTGCTCAAGGTCAACACGCTGAATTTCGAGGACCCGGAAAAGTCCAAGCACAAGGTCAATTTCGACAATCTGACCCCGCTGTTTCCGGACCAGCGCTTTCGGCTCGAGCTGGAAGATCCCACCAGAAAGGACCTTTCTGCAAGGGTCATCGACATTGTGGCTCCGATCGGCAAGGGCCAGCGGGCGCTGATCGTAGCCCCTCCCCGCACCGGCAAAACCGTGCTGATGCAGAATATCGCGCACTCGATCACCGCCAACCATCCGGAATGCTATCTGATCGTTCTTCTGATCGACGAACGCCCTGAAGAAGTCACCGACATGCAACGTTCGGTGAAAGGCGAGGTGGTCTCATCCACCTTCGACGAGCCGGCGGTGCGCCACGTCCAGGTCGCCGAAATGGTCATTGAGAAGGCCAAGCGGCTGGTCGAGCATGGCCGTGACGTTGTCATCCTGCTGGACTCGATTACGCGTCTGGGACGCGCCTACAACACCGTGGTGCCATCTTCGGGCAAGGTGCTGACCGGCGGCGTCGATGCCAACGCGCTGCAGCGGCCGAAACGCTTCTTCGGCGCTGCGCGAAACATCGAGGAGGGCGGTTCGCTCACCATCATCGCGACCGCGCTGGTCGATACCGGCAGCCGCATGGACGAAGTGATTTTCGAAGAATTCAAAGGCACCGGCAATTCGGAATTGATTCTGGATCGCAAGGTTTCCGACAAGCGCACCTTCCCGGCGATCGATATCTCGCGCTCGGGCACCCGCAAGGAAGAGCTCATCACCGATCCGCAACTGCTCAAGAAAATGTACGTGCTGCGCCGCATCCTCAATCCGATGGGCACGATGGATGCAATCGACTTCCTGCTCGACAAGCTCCGCAACACCAAAAACAATTCGGAATTCTTCGAATCGATGAATACCTGAGTTGGTGGCGGTTCTATTTTGCATGCTCACGGAAGTGGGCGCCCTTTTTTGCGTCCGATCGCGGTCTGGGATCATGCTGCACTTTTGCTGCAGCAAAGTGCAGCATGCCGTAATTGTCCCTCGGCCGTCGAGTACCACTAACCATCTGATATATTTGGCATATAAATCCGCATCAGCGTTGTGAGCCGTATTTCGCAGCACAACTGCGGCGAAATGGTGCAGCATTGACTGCTGCAAAGCTCGGTCGTTCGCCACTTAGGTGGCAATCGTCGTCATCGCAAATTTCATTGCGTTCTCAAGGACTCAAAGCCAAATAAGCGATGCATGCGCGCGACCAGACCATTTTCGCCCTGTCGTCGGGCCGGCCTCCCAATGCAATTTCCGTTGTGCGGGTTTCCGGAGCGCATGCGGGCGTGATTTTGGAGGCATTGGCGGGCACGCTTGCGCTGCCGCGAATGGCCACGAGGGCCTTGATTCGCGATGTAGATCAACAGCCTATCGACGATGCCGTGGTGTTGTGGTTCCCGGGGCCAAAAAGTGCCACCGGAGAGGATGTCGCCGAATTTCACGTCCATGGCGGACGGGCCGTGCTGGCTGCGCTGTTCGCCGCATTGTCGTCGTTTGAAAACACGCGCACCGCCGAGCCGGGCGAGTTCACGCGCCGTGCGTTCGAGAACGGCAAGCTCGATCTGACCGAAGCCGAGGGTCTCGACGACCTCATTCACGCCGACACCGACCGGCAACGCCGCCAAGCGCTGCGGCAGTTGAACGGTCTGCTCGGCGACAAGGCACGTGCCTGGCGGCGGCAGATCATCGAAGCCTCGGCCTTGATCGAGGCGGGAATCGATTTCTCCGACGAGGGCGATGTCCCTGCGGAGCTGGTCACGCCGGCGCTTGCGAAGATCGGCACGCTGCAGGCGGAGATCGCAGAAGTTCTTGCGGCGCAGGGTCAAAGCGAGCGCCTGCGCGACGGGTTGGTGATTGCGATCGCAGGTCCGCCGAACGTCGGCAAGTCGACGCTGATGAATCATCTGGCCCGGCGCGAGGTCGCGATCGTCTCGCCGCATGCCGGCACGACGCGCGACATCATCGAAATTCAGCTCGATCTCGACGGTTATCCGGTCACGGTGATCGACACCGCAGGCATTCGCGCGACCGCGGATCCGGTGGAGCAGGAGGGTGTGCGCCGGGCGCGTGCGCGGGCGGCGGAAGCCGATCTGGTGCTGTGGCTGGTGGAGGACGAATTGCAGGATCCTGCCGTCGAGAGCGCGGCGCCGGTCTGGATGGTGCGCAATAAAATCGATTTAAACGCACTTAGCCGGCATGGGGCAGGGATGGGGCGAACCTGGGGCAGCCGATATTTTGAGATTTCGGCGTCGCGCGGCGACGGACTACAGGAGTTGATGGCGGCGTTGGTCGGTCATGCCGAGGATTATTTCGGGTCCGGCGAGGGCGGGCTGATCAGCCGGGAGCGGCAACGTACCTTGCTGCGCGAAACGGCGGCTTCGCTGCAGCGCAGCATGGAGGCGAAGGCGGAGGAGCTGATCGCAGAAGATTTGCAGGCGGCGGCTCATTCGCTCGGGCGGCTCTTGGGGCGTGTCGATGTCGAAGATATCCTCGACAAGATATTTCGAGAGTTTTGTATAGGTAAGTAATAGTTCTTAGTTCATTTATTAGCCTTGTTTCACGTGAAACAACTGGCGTCATTGCGAGCGAAGCAAAGCAATTCAGCTTTTGGACGCTGGATTGCTTCGTCACAGAAGCTCCTCGCAATGACCTAAAACCCGCGCTAGAAGTCGCGCCCATGCGAAGCTCATTCGATGTCATCGTGATTGGTGGAGGCCATGCCGGCTGCGAGGCCGCGACGGCTGCTGCGCGGATGGGTGCACGGACGGCGCTGGTTACCCATCGTTTTGCGACCGTTGGTGCGATGTCCTGTAATCCTGCAATCGGTGGCTTGGGCAAGGGACACCTGGTTCGTGAGGTGGACGCCCTAGACGGGCTGATGGGCCGAGTGGCGGACGCGGCCGGAATCCAGTTTCGGATGCTCAACCGGCGCAAAGGGCCGGCGGTGCGCGGGCCGCGCGCCCAGGCCGACCGCAAGCTTTATGCGGCGGCGGTGCAGGCCGCGGTTTCACAGACCGCCAATCTCGACGTGATCGAAGGCGAAGCTGACGTGTTGCTGCTTTCGGACGGCCGGGTCACCGGCATCCGGCTGACGGATGGCCGCGAATTAGTCGCCGGTGCAGTAGTCGTCACCACCGGGACCTTTTTGCGGGGGCTGATTCATCTCGGTGAAAAGAGTTGGCCGGCCGGCCGTGTTGACGAGGCGCCGGCGCTGGGGCTGTCAAGATCCTTTGAGCAGGCCGGCTTTACGCTTGGCCGCCTTAAGACCGGGACGCCGCCACGGCTTGACGGCGCCACTATCGACTGGTCCGCTGTCGAGATGCAGTCCGGCGACGATCCGCCAGAGCCGTTTTCGGTGCTGACCGACCGCATCGTCACGCCGCAAATCGAATGCGGCATTACTCGCACCACGGCTGTTACCCACGAGCTGATCCGCGCCAACGTGCATCGCTCGCCGATGTATTCCGGCCAGATCAAGAGCTCTGGCCCGCGCTATTGCCCGTCAATCGAGGACAAGATCGTCCGTTTCGGCGATCGCGACGGCCACCAGATTTTTCTCGAGCCGGAAGGTCTCGATGACAGCACGGTTTATCCCAACGGGATCTCGACCTCGCTGCCGGAGGATGTCCAGCAGGCGATTCTCGCGACCATCCCCGGCCTCGAGCGGACGCGGATGGTGCGGCCCGGCTATGCGATCGAATACGACCATGTCGACCCCCGCGAACTCGATCCGACACTGCAGACCAAACGCCTGCCGGGGTTGTTCCTGGCTGGCCAGATCAATGGCACTACCGGCTATGAAGAGGCTGCGGCGCAAGGACTTGTCGCGGGCCTGAACGCGGCATTAGCCGCCGCCGGCGGCGATGGAATCGTGTTCGATCGCGCCGATGGCTATCTCGGCGTGATGATCGACGATCTGGTGACGCGGGGAATCACCGAGCCGTACCGGATGTTCACGTCGCGCGCTGAATATCGCCTGACGCTTCGCGCAGACAATGCCGATCAGCGCCTGACCAACAAGGGGATTGCGCTGGGGTGCGTCGGCCGGGACCGCTCGCTGCGTCATGCCGCCAAGATGACGATGCTCAATGCCGCGAAGCTGCTGGCGACGTCACTGTCGATCACGCCCAATGAGGCGACACGTTACGGGCTTGCACTCAATCACGACGGCGTCCGGCGCTCGGCGTTCGAGCTGTTGGCCTATCCGGAGATCGGCTGGTCGGAGGTGAGGGCGATCTGGCCGGAGCTCGCGGCGGTGGATGCGTCGATCGCTGTCCATGTCGAGATCGACGCCAAATATGATGTCTATCTGAAACGCCAGGCCGCCGATGTCGAAGCCTTCCGCCGCGATGAGGGGCTGATCCTGACCGATGTCGATTATGCCGACGTGCCGGGGCTGTCCAATGAGGCTCGCGCCAAGCTCGAAGCTGCGCGGCCACGCACGGTCGGGCAGGCGGGCAGACTTGACGGCCTGACGCCGGCGGCGCTGGGGATTTTGGCGGCGTATCTGCGGAGGGAAGCGCGGAAGCGGGTGGCAATGGCGTGAGTTGTTTCACGTGAAACAACGACCAACCGCCGTCATTGCGAGGAGCACTTGCGACGAAGCGATCCAGTCTTGCGGCGCCATGGATTTCTTCGTCGCAAGTGCTCGTCGCAATGACGGGATAGCGCTGCGCTTCTCCAAGACTGCATGAGAAAATGGTAAATCCAGCACAAATCTCGCTGTCCGACAAAGGCGCGGCGCTGAAGCTCACCCCCGTTTCACGTGAAACGGAAAAACGGCTGGACGCCTACGTCGATCTGCTCCTGCATTGGCAGGCGAAAACCAATCTCGTAGCTTCCTCCACGCTCCCACATCTGTGGATCAGGCATATCTCCGATTCACTGCAGCTTTTGGCCCTCGCCCCTTCAGCAAAAATCTGGGTCGATCTCGGCAGCGGCGGCGGTTTTCCAGGCGTGGTGCTGGCTTGCGCGCTTACTGAGACGCCAGGAACGATGGTGCATCTGGTCGAGCGCAACGCCAAAAAGGCGGCGTTTCTGCGCGAGGCGCTGCGAATCACCGGTGCCGCGGGTACAGTCCAGCTCGCTGACATCGGGGATAGTGTGGATAGCGTTCCCGGCGCGGTCGATTGCGTCACTGCCCGTGCGGTGGCTCCGCTACACCAGCTCGTCAGCTTTGCTGTGCCTCTAGTGGGGAAAGGCGCCAAGGCGCTGTTTCTCAAGGGTCAAGATGTAGATGCAGAATTGACCGAAGCTACTAAATATTGGAATATCCGGCCTCGCCTGCATCCTAGCCTGACCGGACAGGGCTGGATTGTCGAACTCGACCGCATCGAGCGGCAAGCCCCGTCCGCAGCAACCCAAAGTAACCGCGCATGACCGTAATTGATCAGATATTTCAAGAAGATAAGGCAGGCGCGCCTGGTCATCCGCGCATCATCTCGCTCGCCAACCAGAAAGGCGGCGTCGGCAAGACCACCACCGCGATCAATCTCGGCACCGCGCTTGCGGCGATCGGCGAGCGTGTGCTGATCGTCGATCTCGATCCGCAGGGCAATGCTTCCACCGGCCTCGGCATCGACCGCCGCAGCCGTAACGTCTCGACCTACGACGTGTTGATCGGCGAAGCGCCGCTGCGCGACGCCGTGGTGCCGACCGCGGTGCCGCGGCTGCATATCGCAGCTTCGACGATGGATCTGTCGGGGCTCGAACTCGAACTCGGATCGACCAAGGATCGCGCGTTCCGGCTGCGCGACGCCATCGCCGCGCTCAATCAAAACGTCACCGAGCCCGCCGACTATACCTATGTGCTGATCGACTGTCCGCCGTCGCTCAATCTGATCACCGTCAACGCAATGGCGGCGTCCGATGCGATCCTCGTTCCCCTGCAATGCGAGTTCTTCGCGCTCGAAGGACTGTCGCAGTTGCTGCAGACCGTCGAGCAGGTTCGCACCACGCTCAATCCGAACCTGTCGATCCACGGCATCGTGCTCACGATGTTCGACTCGCGCAACAATTTGTCGAACCAGGTGGTGGCCGACGTGCGGCAGTTCATGGGCTCGAAGGTCTACAACACCATGATCCCGCGCAACGTTCGCATCTCGGAGGCGCCGTCCCATGGCAAGCCGGTGCTGGTCTACGACCTCAAATGCTCAGGCAGCGAAGCCTATCTGAAGCTCGCGACCGAAGTGATCCAGCGCGAGCGCGAGCTGCGCGCGCATTAACTCGTCGTCCCGCGAAGGCGGGGACCCATACGCCCAGGACTTCCAATTGGGAAAGAGACGTTGCAACAGTCCTTAGTAAGCCGCGAGCATCGGTGGCTATGGGTCCCCGCCTTCGCGGGGACGACAATAAAAATAAATAAAGTACGGAGCGTTTGAGTGAATCCAAGGGAGCTGGCGATGGCCGACGAAGCGCGTTCGCGACTGGGGCGCGGTCTTGCAAGTCTGATCGGGGATGTCGGCGGCGAGGCCGCGCATCTGGAGCGGCCGCGCGCGCAGCGCAAGGTGCCGATCGAATTCCTCAAGGCCAACCCGCGCAATCCGCGCCGTGCGTTTTCCGATGCCGAACTCGGCGAGCTCGCGGACTCGATCAGACGGCATGGTGTGATTCAACCGATCCTGGTGCGGCCGGTGAAGGGCGTCGCCGATCGCTACGAGATCATCGCCGGCGAGCGGCGCTGGCGCGCATCTCAGCTCGCCGGGCTGCACGAGGTGCCGATCGTACCGCTCGACGTCAGCGACAGCGACGCGCTCGAGCTTGCGATCATCGAGAACGTGCAACGCGAAGATCTCAACGCGATGGAAGAGGCGCAGGGCTATCACGCGCTGGCCGACGAATTCAAACGCACGCAGGACGAGATCGCCAAAATCGTCGGCAAGAGCCGCAGCCATGTTGCCAACATGATGCGATTGACCAGGCTGCCGGAGCAGGTGCAGGCGCACATCGTATCGGGAAAATTATCGGCCGGCCACGCCCGCGCGCTGCTTGCGGTGCCCGACCCAGTGGCGACGACGCAACTCATCCTGGCGCAAGGCCTCAACGTGCGGCAGGTCGAGGCGCTGGTGCATGAGATAGGAGGCTCGGCGCCGCGGCCGCGAACCGCGCGCGGGGCGCTGGTCAAGGACCCCAACACGCTGGCGCTGGAAAAACGCGTCGGCGACATCCTCGGGCTCAGCGTCAGCGTCGATCACAAGGGCCCCAGCGGCACCATGCACATCAAGTACCGCGACCTCGAGCAGCTCGACGAGATTTTAAGAAGGCTGGACCGGAAGGTTTAGCACACCGTCATTGCGAGCGAAGCGGAGCAACCCGGAGAACCCGGCACAGCCCGGACTGCTTTGTCGTTCGCTTCTCGCGAAGACGATTTTCATGATGCGTCCGCCGCATGGCGCGACGCAGTCAGGGTTATTAACGACGGCCGGCGGCGTGCAGACAAGAAAAATGTGCATTACTGTCGGTGTATCTCCAGCGATAGCCTGAGTAGCTCCCCGGGCTGGCATAGATGTAGCCGCCGCTCTTCAGTGCACAGCTGCAGCCAAGTGGATCGTGCATCTGACTGCAACTGCCGCCATTTTGCGATTTCGACGATTCTCTTTTTTCCGGAGTTCGCGGAGGCGCCGCGGGCTTTTCAGGCCTGGCGTCTGTTTTATCGCGCTCGCGCTTTTTCTCACATTCGTTGTCGTCATTAATAAATGAGCCTGCCTTACAGGTGAACTTAACGCAGCTTCCACCGTCGGGCCGGAAACCATGATCGCAAACCAACGGGCAGATGCGTCTGGTTCTACTGCGAACGGCCTCCAGCGCCTCGACACTCGCCACCTTAATATCGAAATTTGCGCCGGCGTGTTTGTTGAAAAGTCCCAGCGCGCGTCGCGCCGCGGCAGTCCAGCCGTCTTCGGTCTCGCCCATTTGACAGCCAACGCGGCGCAGCTCGGCTTGCAACGAGCGCGCCACCTGTTGTGGAGACATCGCGATCTTTTCGGTGTCGGACGGTAATGCCGCGACCTGGGCAGGTTTATCATGGCTGGTATTGGCGTCGGCGACGGGCGGCATAGACGCAGTGCCCTTGGCAAGCTGGGCTTCCGCGGGTTCGTTGTCGACCGCTTTTTTCTGCTGCGCCGCGAGTTTGGTTTTTTCTGCTTCCGATTTCTCTGCGGCCTTCATTACCTTTTCGGCGGCCTTTGCCTCCGCCGCGGCTTTCTCTTTCACCAGCTTATCGAAAGCAGCCTTCTCGGCGGCCGCGCGGGCCCGTTCTGCGGCCTCGGCTTTCGCTTGCTCGGCCAGCTTCTTTTTCTCCGCAGCGACCCGCGCTTCCTCGGCGACTTTGGCTTCGCGGGCGGCGCTGGCTTGATCGGCAGCCTTCGCGCCGGCGGAAGCGAGGCGTGCCTTTTCGGCTTCCGCCAGCCTCGCCTTCTCGGCCGCGGCCAGCCGGGCGTCTTCCGCCAACAGCTTGCGAAGCTGGGCTTTTGCGAAATCGGAATAGAGGCCGGTCGAGTATTGTCTCAGGAAAGTCTCCCATGCATCAGTCGTTCCGATGCGCTCTGCCAGTTCGTAGTCGCGGCGCACCTCGGTTTGCTGATTTGCGGTTTCTGGAGCAACTGGCACCAGCGAGACATCACTCCCTCCCAGCGAGCCGTAAACGAACGGCTCCTGCCTGTCATTGGTCGCCTTCATAACGTCATCGCGGACGAGACCAAACGCCTTGCGTAAATCGAGTCCGGGCGTCGGAAGGTGTTTGAGCAGCGCCGCCGTGAACGGGCTGTTTACGCCATTGCCGTCATCTGCGGTCGACCCGCTTTTGGCAGCAAAGGCAATCAGCGTGTTAGGCTTGGCAGGCTCGACGGCCGAAAGTCCGCGTTCGAGCGTGCGAGACGCGATAGTGCGTTTCATCGTCCGCTGAAACGGATTGTCACGGCAAGCATCCAGGATGATAAGGCGCATTCTTTTCGCTGGTTCGACCGCCTGAAGCACACGATCCAACTGGATCGCTTCATCGAACGCGTCGCGGTCGCGCTCCAAGACGGCATCGACAGGAATCAGGTAGTTGATGCCGTCGACTTCGATGCCGTGGCCGGCGAAATAGACCACCGAAATATCGGCATCGCGACTCTTGTCCGAGAAGTCACGCATGACGCGACGCATTTCCACAATGCCGAGGTTGCGTCTGGCCTCGACGACTTCGAATTTCGCGGCCTTAAACATATCCTCGATGGCTGCCGCATCCTTGGCGGGATTGGCGAGGCGAGGAGCGTTCTGGTAAGCGGAATTGCCGATCACCAGCGCCACCCGCTTGTCGGCAAACGCCGACGTGCCCGAAAAACAGACGGTACAAACCGCCAGGACGATTGAGACTATGTATTGCACGGAAACCCCGGGACCAATCCGGTGCAAGGTACCAGATCGCAACCCGGCCGCAAGAAGCGGCAGGGCTGCGCTAGAGCGGAATATAGGCAGTTCGGGATTCTTTCAGCCGCACCGGGACTTCGCGCCGCACCGGTTCGGGACACGAAGCTATCCTCGTCTCCGCGCATTCACCGCGATCGACAGCAGCGCGCGCTGCGCGATCACGGCGGCCAGCGCCGATTGTTTGCGGGTGTCGAGGGCGGCGGCCGCCAGTTGCTCGATGATGACGAGCAGCCGCGCGGCGGTGAAGTTGCGCAGCGCGGCTTCGACATTCGCCTTGCGCGAAAAATGCAGGCGCGGGAATCCGCTTTCGACCGCGGTCGACGCCGGCGTGCCCTCGGCCACCGCGAGGCTCGCCTTGTGCAGCAACGCCGCCTGGCGCTGCGCGGCGGAGACGATCATGCCGGGATAGGTGCCGGCGATCATCGCCTTGGCGAATTCGGTTTCGACCAGCGCGGCCTGGCCGGCGAAGGCGCCGTCGACAATGGGGTCGAGCTTGAGTTCGGAAGCGTCGGCGACCACCGCCATCACGTCGTCGAGCGTCACTTCGCTTTGGCCATGGGCATACAGCGTGAGCTTGCGCAGTTCGTTGCGCGAAGCCTGACGGTCGCCGCCAAGCAGGGCCATGAGAGACGCACGGGCGTCCGGCGCGATACGCAGATTTGCCGTCTTGAATTCGTCGTCGATCAGTCTTGCGAGATCGCGCTCGCCGTCGGGATAGCAGGCGATCGCCACCGCGGTCCTGGCGCGCTCGCAAGCTTTTCGCAGCGGCAACTCCGGACGCAGTTCGCCGGCCTCGATCACGATGCGGCAATCCTTGAGCGGAGAATCCGCCAGTGTATCGACACCGGAGGCGAAGTTCTTTCCGCCGGCGCGAACCCTGATCGCGCGGCGTCCGCCGAACATCGGAATCGTCATCGCCTCCTCGACCAGCCGTGACGGCTCGGCGGCGAGTTCGTCGCCGTCCATCCGCACATAAGAAAACGGATCGGAGGGATCGTCGACCGCGGATTTCATCAGCGCGTCGGCGCGCTCGCGCACCAGCCCGGCATCGGGGCCGTAGAGCAGGATGATGGGACGCGCCGGATCCGGAGCTTTCGAGAAATACGTCGATGTCCCGTCCGCGCAGCGCGACCATGTTACACTCTTCGTCGTCCCCGCGAAGGCGGCGACCCATACGCCCGGGATTTCTGTTGGATGAGACGCTGCAACGACCGTTGGTCAGCCGCGAGCACGGTGGCTATGGGTCCCCGCCTTCGCGGGGATGACAGCACCTTCAGCTACCCACCGTGAAGAACGACGCCAGCCGGGTCTGGATGTTTTCCGCGATCTCCTGGCAGGCGCGGTCCTCGGCGTCGCGGAAGGCGCGCTGGCGGGCGAAGCGCTGCAGCTGGCCGGGGATGTCGTAGGACACCCGCGAGAAGGTGGTGCCGGTCATCACCGACTTGTTGGATGCGATCTCGATCAAATTGTACTGGGTATCGATGCCGTAATTCTCGATCGACGGCAGCGCCGTGGCCGGATCCAGGATCAGCGAGGAGCGGCTGGTATTGAAGCGGATCACCAGCTTGTGGGTCGGCGGCATGCCGGTGGCGCCGCCGTAAAGCTTGAACGCCAGCGCGTTGCGGATTTCGACGCCGAGCCTTGCGTCGCGCGAGCCGTTGGGCTTGTCGACCGGCGGCAGGTCGACGCCCATCAGCTTTTCCCGCAAGCCAGGGGTGCCATCGGTATGCGCCGCATACATCGGCTGGAAGCAGCCGGCCGTCAGCGCGCTCAAGGCAGCTATGACCAGCAGCCGGGCAGCGAGGCGGGACTTAGCCGACAACATTCACGATCCTCATGGGAACCACGATAACCTTGGCGACGGGTTTGCCGCCCAGCGCCTGTTTTACCGCATCGAGCTTCAAAACGGCAGCCTCAATCTCCGGATTTTGCGCATTCCGGGCCACTGTGACATCGCCGCGCTTCTTGCCATTGACCTGAACCACCAGGGTGACGCTGTCTTCAACCAGCAAATCGCGTTCGATTTTGGGCCAATCGGCCTCCGAAACCAGCCCGGACTGTCCCAGCACGCCCCAGCACTCCTCGGCCAGGTGCGGCATCATCGGGGCAAACAGTTGAACAAGAATGACCGCGGCCTCGCGGATCGCCCAGACCAGGTCGGGGGCGGGTCTTGCCGGGCGGCCCAGGGTGTCGGCCAGCGCATTGGTGAATTCGCGGATATGGGCGAGGCAGACGTTGAAATGCAGTTTTTCGATGCCGGAGGAGACCTTATCGAGCGCGCCGTGGGCGGCCTTGCGCAGCGTCAGGGCATCGGCGCCGAACGAGGCCGGCCGGGCGGAGCGGCCAGTTCCGCCGGCCGCGGCGGCCTCGCCGACCACCCGCCACAGCCGCTGCACGAAACGCGAGGCGCCCTGCACCCGCTCGTCGCTCCAGATCACGTCGCGGTCGGGTGGCGAATCCGACAGCATGAACCAGCGCGCCACGTCGGCGCCGTAGCTCTCGATGATATCGTCGGGATCGACGGTGTTGCGCTTCGACTTCGACATCTTCTCGATGGAGCCGATGGTCACCTCTTCGCCGGTATCGAGCAGCGCCGCGCGGCGTCCGTCGGCGCCGGCTTCGATTCTGACCTCCGCCGGCGTGGCGTAGCTGCCGTCGGCCTTGCGGTAGGTCTCGTGCACCACCATCCCTTGCGTGAACATGCCGCCGAACGGCTCATCCATCGCGATGTGGCCGGTCGCCTTCATGGCGCGGGTGAAGAAGCGCGCATAGAGCAGATGCAGGATCGCGTGCTCGACGCCGCCGATATACTGGTCGACCGGCATCATGCGGTTGACGACAACAGGCGTGGTCGGGGCGTTCTCGTTCCACGGATCGGTGAAGCGTGCGAAATACCACGCCGAATCCACGAAGGTGTCCATGGTGTCGGTGTCGCGCTGCGCCTTGGCTCCGCATCGCGGGCAGGCGACGTGCTTCCAGGTCGGGTGATAGTCGAGCGCGTTGCCGGGCTTGTCGAACGACACGTCCTCCGGCAGCACCACCGGCAGATCCTTGTCGGGCACCGGCACCACGCCGCATTTAGGGCAGTGGATCACCGGGATCGGGCAGCCCCAGTAGCGCTGCCGCGAGATACCCCAGTCGCGCAGGCGAAAATTGACCTTGCGCTCGCCGACCGGCTCATTCTGCTCCCCTCCCCCTTGTGGGGAGGGGTCGGGGGTGGGGGTCCGCGAATGCTGAGCTTGTTGCTCACCCCCCTCCCTGACCCTCCCCCTCAAGGGGGGAGGGAACGCAAGGCGCATAGTCTCCAGCCGCCTGGCCACCTCTTCCTTGGCCTCGTCGATGGTCATGCCGTCGAGGAAGCGCGAATGGATCATGCGGCCGTCGCCGTCATAGGCGACGTCGGTAATGACGAAGGTTTTCGGATCGGCGTCGGGCGGACACACCACGGGCGTATTGCCGAGCCCATATTTGTTGACGAAGTCGAGGTCGCGCTGGTCGTGCGCCGGGCAGCCGAAGATGGCGCCGGTGCCGTATTCCATCAGCACGAAATTGGCCACGTAAACCGGCAGCTTCCAGCTCGCATCGAACGGATGCAGCGCCTCGATGCCGGTGTCGAAGCCGAGCTTCTCCTGGGTGTCGATGATCTCCTGCGCGGTACCGTGGCGTTTTGCCTCGGCGATGAACGCGGCGAGCTTCGGATTTTTCGCAGCCGCGGCCTGCGCCAGCGGATGATCCGGCGCGATCGCCATGAATTTGGCGCCGAACAGGGTGTCGTGCCGGGTGGTGAAAATCTTCAGCTCGGTTTCGCCCGCAGGGGCGGTGGCCGGATCCAGCGCGAAGCGCACCAGCATGCCCTCGCTGCGCCCGATCCAGTTACGCTGCATCAGCCGCACCTTGTCGGGCCAGTTGTCGAGCGTGTCGAGCGCGTCCAACAGCTCCTGGGCATATTTGGTGATCTTGAACACCCACTGGTTCATCTCGCGCTGCTCGACCACGGCGCCGCTTCGCCAGCCGCGGCCGTCGATCACCTGCTCGTTGGCGAGCACGGTCATGTCGACCGGGTCCCAGTTCAGCTTGCGCTGCTCGCGCTCGGCTAGGCCGGCTTTCAGGAAATCCAGGAACAGCTTTTGCTGGTGCTTGTAGTAAGACGGATCGCAGGTCGCGAATTCGCGTGACCAGTCCAGCGACAGCCCGATCGATTTGAGCTGCTTCTTCATCGCCGCGATGTTGTCGTAGGTCCACGCCTTGGGCGCCACCTTGCGCTCCATCGCGGCATTCTCCGCCGGCAGCCCGAACGCATCCCACCCCATCGGATGCAGCACGTTATAACCCTTGGCGCGCATGTAGCGCGCGATCACGTCGCCCAGCGTGTAGTTGCGGACATGCCCGATATGGATGCGCCCGGACGGATAGGGGAACATCTCCAGCACGTAATATTTTTCGCGGGGGTCGGAGTTCGAGGTCGCGAAGATCCCGCGCGCTTCCCACGCGGCTTGCCAGCGCGGCTCGGAGTCACGGGCGTTGTAGCGGGCGGGCGAGATAGCGGGGGAGGTCATGGAATCGTTGGGCTTTTCGTGAGGCTGGGTCCGACAAAAGGACGGCGGACTAGGCCACAAAAGAGGCAGGGGGGTCAACGGTCGCCAATCGCCCAGTTCTCGAAAGCAAATGTTTCCGCTCGCTCGAATACTGGATTGAATTTTCCAGGAAATACCATGGGAACCGAGCAAGCGCCGTCGAACTCGGCGCTACATCGAATTGAAGTGGTTTGCCACATATTCGGTGAGGCGACGACCGGTCAGTTCGGTCGTCGCCGCTCCGGTGCGCATATAGAACCGATCTTGATTCCCATCCTTGACATAAACCGGGGACCGCCCGCGGTCGCACTCGACGATGAGCACGCGCGTGCCTTGATAGTCGCCGAACCGATACCGGATATAGTCTATATGTTCGGATCCGATCCGGTCGCGAATCAGACTTGCAACATGCCGGTTCAATTTGTCGTCGCTTTCGAATTTATCCGCGTCCAGTCCAATTGGTTTGCCGTCGTCGCCGACGCCGACAACCAGCCGCCCGCCGTGGCTATTGACGAAGGCGGCAATGGTCTTGACGATCTCGAGATCCATCCTGGTATCTCTCTCGCCAGTGTGAAGATTTGTGCGCAAAGTCGATTTGAACTCGATTCGGTCTCCTTCGCCTTTTTCGATGATGTCTTGGGCGGGAATCGAATACAGGGTTGACGGATCGCGCCTGGCGTAATCGAAATTGATCGTGGATGAATAGCGATCATATTGGTTGGCCACCAGCATGGTCTCGGTTTCTACACGAAACCGCAGGATCATCTCGAACTGCGTCGTAAGCTCTCTTAGGAATTCATGGATGGCATAGTATTGCGATGGCTGGGCCTGAGCTTTGACAATTGCTAGAGTCCTACCATGCAGCGGAAAATATACGCTCTTGCTCCGGACCTGTTTGAGCCCGTCGACAACGCCCAGAAGCGTCTTGTGCAAATGTTCCGGCACATCGCGCGCGCAATTAACCGTTACGTAAAACTGAATGCGGTTGGCTACGAACAGGGTTTCGTTATCCAGAATAAGGCCCGCCGATTTCAGCTTCTGAAAGTGGTCGCTGCGTTTTCCCTTTTGCTGCACGTCTTTCAGTTGCGCAGTTTCCATGCCGATCAATGTCGATTTGACCGCCTCGAAGGTCGGATATTTTCCCTTGTCAGGAAAATGGACCACATTGGCGATTTCGATCGGCCGCTTGAGGTCAAACCGGCTAATCTCCGTGTTGCCAGCTAACCTTCCCTCCAGTCTCTTTATGGTTGTGTCATCGGCCCAAACGCGGATTAACACGTCCCATCGGGAATACAGGTTCAGGATCATGAAATCTGTAACGCCCAATTCTTCCATATCTCGAACGACGCTCGTCTTCACCATGATGCTGCCGGCGTCAAAGCGAAGGAAAATCAAGAATAACTTTTGTCCGAATGCACGGTGCACTCCGGCGTGCCAATGGTCGGTCCAGGTACTTGCCTGGACCCAACGGTCGTCATCGTCGGCGTCGGAGATCGGGCGTCGGTCGGGGGGCGGAAGGTCGTCAAGGATTGCATCGGTAAGAATAGTGGTTTCGTCCCGAATTGCGCGGCTGATCCCTGTTCCCCTCAAATCCGAACCGGTGAAGTCGATACCTCGGACATCTTGGCCCTCCAAGGGCCAGCCTCGGAAATCGCCTCGAACGAAATCCTTTTTTGGATCAAGCTCGCCGGCCTTGATAAGGGCCAGAATCCCACCCTCTTTTGAATTCCAGACTTCCGAGATGAGTTTTATGTCTTCGTCTTTTAAGCCCGGATACAATATATCATCAGTCATGTGTCGTGTCCGGGGCAGGATAGGGTTCATTGAGCGGGTGGCATTGGACCGTGAGACGGGCGACTGTGAATTCGTTGTTGACCAGATCGCTGGCGACGCGGGTTTGGGCGTTTCGCAGACGTTTCGCGGCAACGAGCCCCGCCACGTGAGCTCGCAGCAGTTCGTCATGTTCGGACTCGGCCTTCGCCGACCGGCGCTTCATTTGGGCGCGAGTCTCGTCGGTCAAGAGGTCGCTACGATGTTGCATGGGATCGGAATCGAAGATCAGCAAGCTACCAAAGGCGGCAGTAGCCGATATCGTGACGTGCATCGGAGCCGTCTGATTGATCCACCGCAATCGGCATAAGGGCAGTGTTTCGCCATCTTTCGTTCGTTCTTCCAGAAAATAGTCACCGCTTAAGATTCCATCCGGACGCCTCGCGTCTCCGCGAGTAAGATCTCCAACCCGCCATCGGTCCTGACCACTGGTTACCACCAATTCAATGCGCATGCTCTGTTTGGTTATCGCTTCCGATTTTGAGTTTCGCTTCCACGATGCGCCCAGACCGAGCTTGGCCGCTAGCGCGGCTAGGCCGCGCAATCCGTCGGCGCTCGCTTCCACCGAAACCCCGGCGTTCCGTGAGCTTTCGGTTGCCGCTCGCTGCGTCGAGCTGGCCTTGATCGCACCTAGATCCAGCCAATATTCGTAACGGCTTCCCACGTGCACTTCGCAGTTCTGCAGCTGAAGGGAAACGAAGCAGGTCCGGAGCCCCATTTGGAAGTCATGGTTCCCAATTCTTAGAGGCGCGATTCCGCAGCTGAGGTCGAAATCAAGGCGAATGTTGTCTATCGGTTCGCCCTGCCGAATGTTGGAATTGATACCCACCAAACGTTCAAGGCCGTGCGCATGCGTCGGACCGAGCCGATCGACGGTGCCTACCACGGGCGCGAAAGACGAACGCGCGAACTCCGGGTTCATTTGCCGCGCCTGGAAAGCAATAATGGCTGCCATAATATCCTGTGTGAGGTAGGCATAGCCTTCCTCGATGCGTCTGCATTCCACATGACGTTTCCCCCGACTCCTTAATATGAAGGGTATGGAGACCGTTCTGCAAGTTGGATTTAACAAAAATAACCGTAGAGCGTGCAGTTTTTTAACGGTGGTTAAAAGGCTAACTGACATCCTTTAGATGTACGACTGCATGGAAATGCAGTCCTGTCGCGGACTGAACGCCGGCCAAGCGTGACTCGGTTGTGGGATGAGATGGCAAGATATCGAAGCCTACCGAGGGTCTTCGCCGTGGACCCGATCTCGTGACGGAACATGAAATCCCTCACTCCACATCATCATTCTTGCACTCGCCTTGCCCCATCCATCTTGCCGCCGTTTCGTGTAGTGTCGTATCAAACCTCTTTATCCGGCACGGCCTTTCATGAACATCTTCGGCTCGTTCACCTTCGGCAGCCTGATCAAGACCTTTCTGCCCGGCTTCGTCTGGCTGATCGCGCTTGGCGTGCTGGAGGCGGATGTGGCGCAGTGGCGCGGGCACGAGGGCTATATCTGGGGTTTCCTCAAGGCCAAGGATCAGGCCGCGCTGGTGCTGGCGATTCCGGCGTCGATCCTGCTCGGGCTGCTGTCCAACGTCGCGGTGTTCATGGGGCTCAACGACCGCTGGGTGCGCGATCCGGTGAAGCTCGCCGAGCCGGCGCTGTTCGCGCTGCATGGCCGGCTCGCCAGGCAATTGCTCGACCAGTGCTGGACCGCGCTGGCCTGGAACGACGCGCAGATGCGGCAGAGTTTCGACGACCGCATCGATCCCGAGATCATCCTGGTCGAACGGATCGGCTTCGAGAAACTCGCTTATGTGCGGGAGCAGTACTGGTACCATCTGGAATTCCAGCTCAATCTGCTGCTTTCGCTGCTGGCGCTGTTGCTCGCGCTGTTCTTCTCCGCCTTCATCAATGCGGCGAGCTGGCCGCGCGCGTTGCTGTATGCCGCGCTGTGCGTCTTCGCCGGATATGTCGTGCGCAAGCGCCTGCTGCAGGCCGCCAAGAAGAACTATTCGCGCCACATCGCCAAGATGGCGAGCCTGATGGCGGCGATGCTGACGCCGCCGGTGCCGCCAGTGCCGCCAACGCCGCCCGCCGCGCCGGCCCCGTAAGCGTGTCGAGACGGTCTGCCGAGGTGGTCTGCCGAGGTTCCTGGGATTTGCGCGGATAACGTGGTTTCACGCCCAGCCCCGATCGCCTATATTCGGCCGATGAAAGCCTGGTTCTTCGACCTCGACGGCACGCTGGCGGATTCCCGGGCCGGCCTGTATCCGGCGTTCCGGGCCGGCCTGCAGGCGATCGGCGTTGCTTCGGTGGGCGACGAGCAACTGGCGGATTTTCTCGGCACGCCGCTGCCGCAGATGTTCCGGTCCTTTCGCGCCGACATCACACAGCCCGAGATCGACGCCGGCATGGCGGCGTTCCGCGCGGCCTATGAAGTGACCGGGATCGTCGACAACGAATTGTATCCCGGCGTGATCGAAATGCTGGCCGCGATCCGGCGGCGCGGCGCCGCGATCTGGGTGGTGACCTCGAAGCCGGAGCCCCAAGCAGTACGCGTCGTCGCGCATCTGAAGCTCGACGCCTATGTCGAAGGCGTGACCGGCGCCGGCCTGGCCGAGACCGACACCAAGACCGACCTGGTGGGGCGCGCGCTGTCGGCGGCCGGGGTTGCGAGCCATGAAGCCGTGATGGTCGGGGACCGGCACTACGACGTCGCAGGCGCGCTCGCCAATGGCGTGGTGCCGGTCGGCGCGCTCTGGGGCTACGGCTCCAAGGAGGAATTGTCCGCCGCCGGTTGCCGCCTGTTCGCCCGCTCCGCGAACGAGTTTCGCACGCGTTTCGTCGAAACCGACAAGGGGTTTCTGGATCAGGGACGTCCGGTCAAGGCCGTGGCGCGGTGAATGGAAGCGTGGCCGGCGCCGCGCTTCGGCCTTTCCCTGCAGAAAGCCTTTATCAACCCGCCATCTTCATCGCGTCCGCCGTCGTGTCCCCCGCCCTTACCAGCCTGTGCTCCACCACCGCGTTGCGGCCGCGGTGCTTGGCGGCATAGAGGGCTGCGTCCGCGGCCTCGATCAGATCCTTGGGCGCCTGCGCCTCGCTGGGGGTGGCGCAGGCGACGCCGACGCTCACCGTGACGTATTGATAGGCGCTGGTGGCGTGCGGCATGCCGAGATCCTGGATCGCGGCGCGGACCGTCTCGCCAACCTGCAGCGCGCGGGCGGCGTTGAAATTCGGCAGCAGCAGGCAGAATTCCTCGCCGCCATAGCGTCCGGCAAAGCCGCCGGTCTCGTCGGCGGTGGCCGCCAGTGCCTCGCCGAGTCTGGAGAGGCAAACGTCGCCTTCGGGATGGCCGTAGCTATCGTTGTAGAGCTTGAAGTGATCGACGTCGATCATCAGCAACGCCACTTCGCTGGAGGATTGCAGCGCCTTCAGCCATTCGAAATCGAGCCGGCTCTGGAAGCCGCGGCGGTTGGCGAGGCCCGACAGCATGTCGATCGAGGCGATCACGGTGAGCCGGTCGTTGGTGGCGACCAGCTCGCGCTCGCGCTGGCCGAGATGCGCCGCCATGGCGTTGAACGCGCGGGCCAGCGGCACGAATTCGGCGGGTAACCCGGCGCGAGATACGCGCGCGGACCAGTCGCCTTGGCCGAATTTCTTGGTCATCGCCGCCATGATCTCGATCGGCTGGATGATCAGCTTTTCCGCCGCGATCAGCGCGCCGATCAGCACAAACACGCAGACGAAAGCCAGCTGAAAATAGGCGGTGCGGATGTCGCGGTTGATGCCCGCGGAAACCTTGGCCTCGTCGATCGAGACGATCAGCCGGGACCCGGTGCCGGCAATCCGCGCGAACGACGCCGCGCGCCGCGTGCCATCGGAGGCGGTGAAAGAAACCGATCCCTTGTTGCTGGTATCGGCGCCGAGCGCCTGGGTGGCGATCGCGGACAGCAGCGGCATGTGATCGAGCGGCCGGCCGACCATGCTGGCCTGGTCCGGCGGCGCGGCGACCACGGTTCCGGCGCCGTCGACGAGCACGGCCGAAACCCCCGGCCGGCCGCCCAGATTACCCATCGCCAGGGACATCCAGTCGAGGTTGATCGTCGCGATCACGAAAGCGTCTTCGTCCTGATCGACCGCGGCGACCGGATAGGCCGCGACCATGGTCGGCTGGTTTGACGCCCGGCCGAACAGATAGTCGCTCAGTACGAAGCCGCGCGTCTCCTGCATTTTCTTGAAATAGGGCCGGTCGCTGATATCGACCCCGACGAGGCCGTTCAAGGTCGAGCATTGCACCCGGCCGCTCTTGCCGACGATCGACATGCTGCGGATCCAGGGCAGGTCGACGGTCAGGCTGGCGCGCAGGATCTGGCAGCTCTTGCCGACGCCTCCTGCCGACGCACGGATATAGGCGGCCGACTTCAGCATCGCCTCCACCGACGAGATCACTTCGCGCTGCGCGTTGGCGCTGTGCTGGGCGAGCTGGGAAAATTCCTGCGAGGCGGCGTCGGCCTGTCTGGCGCGCGTGTCCTCGAGCGAGCGCACGCGTTCCAGCATCAGCGGCCCGACCAGGATCAGCGCCAGCAACGCCAGCCGCGCGCGGATTCCAAACAGTGCCTTGAGTTTGGCGCGTTTGCGGTTGAAGCTGACGTCCGACATCGTGTCCCCTTACCCCAGGCTACAAATACGGATAAGGGTTCAAGAAGCCTTTCTTGGATTGGCTAAAATTCGAACGAACTTAAAAGTTTGCGACTGCGGGCTGACATGGTTTCGGACAATGCATCGGCGGTAACTCGGTCTTTACCATCCGGCCTGGCATTGGTGGAACACGACATAGCGCGAGCCTGCAATGAAGCGCGCCGCGACCGCGACTCGGTGACGCTGGTCGCGGTGTCGAAAACCTTCGCCGCCGATGCGATTGTGCCGGTGATCGCGGCCGGCCAGCGCAGTTTCGGCGAAAACCGCGTCCAGGAAGCCAGGGCGAAGTGGCCGGAACTGATGTCCGCTCATCCCGGCCTGACCCTGCACCTGATCGGACCGCTGCAATCCAACAAGGCAAAGGAGGCGGTCGCCATGTTCGACGCCATTCATTCGGTGGACCGGCCGAGCATCTGCGAAGCCCTCGCCAGGGAAATCGGCCGGCAACGACGCGCGCCGCAATTGTTCGTCCAGATCAACACCGGCGAGGAGCCGCAGAAGGCCGGTATCGCTCCGACCGAGGCGGACGCGTTCCTCGCCGCCTGCCGCGACACCTACGGCCTGGCGATTTCCGGGCTGATGTGCGTCCCGCCGGTCGATCAGGCGCCGGCGCCGCATTTCGCGCTGACCGCAAAGATCGCCGCGCGCAACGGCCTGAGCAAGCTGTCGATGGGCATGAGCGCCGACTTCGCCATCGCGATCCAGTTCGGCGCCACCCATGTGCGGGTCGGCTCGGCGATTTTCGGGACTAGATAGAAAAATAATCGTCGTCCCCGCGAAGGCGCGAAGGCATGCACACATCTCGTCATGCGCGGGCTTGACCCGCGCATCCATCCATCTTCGAAAGAGTCTTTCGAAGCGTGATGGATTGCCGGGTCAAGCCCGGCAATGACGACAGAGATATGTGCATGCCCTAGCGCGAAGGCGGGGACCCATAACCACCGTAGTCGTTATAAGCCGAAGTGGTTCAACATTCTGCGCCAAATCGCAAAGGTCAGCGTGTATGGGTCCCCGCCTTGGCGAGGACGACACGGAGTGTGATTCACCCAATCACAATCTTTGTCTCCGGCCCCAGCCGCTTCAGCAACTGCAACATGGCACTCCTCGTCATCGACACGCATCCCGCGGTCGGCGAAAAATCCGCGCGGGCCAGATGCAGGAACACCGCGCTGCCGCGCCCCGCGATGCGCGGCGCGGTATTGTGATCGAGCTCGATAATGAAATCGTAGAGATGGTCGTCGCGCATCAGCCGGTCGCCGCGCTGTTTCGCGTCCAGCCGCACCGGCCGGTTGTAATGCCGGTCGTCGGGGTCCTCGCACCAGGCATCCCTGGGGCCGATGGGGCGGACCGGAAGGAACGTGCGCGGCCGCGGATGGCGGTCGGCGCGCCACCACACTCGCCGCGGCCGAAAGACACCTTTCGGCGTGCCGCCATCGCCTTCGCGCTTGTCGGCCTTAAGACCGCCACGCCCCAGCGCTACCGGGACGGTTGTGCCGCCGGTCGTCAGCCAGCCTTGGGTGCGCTTACCGGCCGCAATGCGAATTCGCACCATCGCGAGCGCGCGGTCCTTTTTACCTGCTGCATAAACCTTTGAAATAACTATATTTCCCATCCCGGCGCGGAATCTCCGCCGCGCCTGAACCTGCCAATGCCTTATTTTACGCCATTACAGGACATTCATCAAAAAACCCGCCGGATTGGGGTAGAGTGCCGGCTTAGCTTTGTGAATCGGTAGTGGGTTCCTATCTTGGAACGAACTTGAGCTGCACGATCAGGACGGCGCGCTCCCCGCGTGTCGCGGTGCACGATAAGGATAAACCGCAATGGCCAACGCCCGAAAAATCCTGATCGTGGACGACGATACCGATCTGCGCGATGCGCTGGTCGAACAATTGTCGCTGCACGAGGAATTCGAGGCCTCCGCCGTCGATACCGGCGCCAAGGGCGCCAGCGCCGCGAAAATCAATTCGCCCGATCTGGTGCTGATGGATGTCGGACTGCCCGATACCGACGGCCGCGAAGTGGTGCGGTCGTTGCGCAAGGGCGGGTTCAAGGCGCCGATCATCATGCTGACCGGGCACGACACCGATTCCGACACCATCCTCGGCCTCGAATCGGGCGCCAACGACTATGTCGCCAAGCCGTTCCGGTTCGCGGTGCTGCTGGCGCGGATCCGCGCGCAACTGCGCCAGCACGAGGCCAGCGAGGACGCGGTGTTTTCGGTCGGCCCCTACAGCTTCCGCCCCGGCTCGAAGATGCTTACCGGCGCCAATGCCAAGAAGGTGCGGCTGACCGAGAAGGAGACCGCGATCCTGCGCTTCCTCTACCGTGCCGGCCAGTTGCCGGTGTCGCGCGAAACGCTGCTGCAGGAGGTCTGGGGTTACAATTCGGGCGTCACCACCCACACGCTGGAAACCCATATCTACCGGTTGCGCCAGAAGATCGAGAAGGACGCCGCCAATCCCGAGATTCTGGTGACGGAGGCCGGTGGCTACAAGCTGGTGCCGTGATACGATTCGCCTAACCGATTCGTATTGATCTGGCGCCCGGTTCTGCATGTCGATCGAAGATGATGTTGCCCTGCTGGAGCGCGTCCCGACCTTGCGCCTGTTGGGACGCGATGCCTTGCGCGTGCTGGCGATCGGCTCCGAGCACCGCGAATTCGCCCGCGGCGACACCCTGTTCAGGCTGGGAGACGAGGCTGACTGCGGCTATGTCGTGCAGCGCGGCGCATTCCGCGTCACGCTGGAAGACGGCAGCAGCGCCGAAACCATCGCGGGTCCGGCCACGCTGATCGGCGAGCTCGCGTTGATCGTGCCGATGCAACGGCCGGCAACCGCGGTGTCGCTGGAATTCTCGAGCGTGATCCGCATTGCACGCATCATGTTTTCGCGGCTGCTGGAAAGCGATCCCGCCGCCGCCCGCCGCCTGCGCGACGAATTCGCCGGCCGCACCAGCCAGATCGCCAGCGATATTTTGATGGCCGGGGCGAAGCTGGGTATTTGAACCACCCACCACTGTCGTCCCCGCGCAGGCACTAAGGCATGCACACATCTCGTCATGCGCGGGCTTGACCCGCGCATCCATCCATCTTCGAAAGAGTCTTTCGAAGCGTGATGGATTGCCGGGCTTGACCCGGCAATCCATCTTGCGAAGATTGATGGATACGCGGGTCAAGCCCGCGTATGACGAGATGTGTGAATCCAGTAGGGTCAAGCCCGGCAATGACGACAGAGATAGGTGCATGCCCTAGCGCGCAGGCGGGGACCCATAGCCACCGATGTTGGTTGTGGGGAAGGTCTTTGCCGCCGGGCGCGAACCGCGGGCAGGGCGTGTATGGGTCCCCGCCTGCTGCGCGGGGACGACAAATCACACCTCCATCGTCACGGTCACCGGCACATGATCCGACGGCCGTTCCCAGCTTCTTGCATCGCGTGTGATCCTGAAGTCGCGGACGCATTCGCCGAGCGCGCGGGAGACCCAGATGTGGTCGAGCCGGCGGCCACGGTCGGCCACGGTCCAGTCGGCGGCGCGATAACTCCACCAGGTATAGACTTTCTCCGACAGCGGAATCCTTGCCCGCGCGACATCGATCCAGTCGCCCTGGGCCTGCGCCGCCAGCAGCTTTTCGCATTCGGCCGGGGTATGCGAGACCACTTTCAGCAATTGCCTGTGCGACCAGACGTCGTGCTCGTGCGGTGCGACGTTGAGGTCGCCGACCAGGATGTGGCGCTCGGCGCCGCGCGGATGCAGCGGCTCGCAGGCCTTCATCTCGTCGAGGAAGGAAAGCTTGTGCGCGAATTTCGGATTGAGCGCGGGGTCGGGAATGTCGCCGCCGGCCGGCACATAGAAATTGTGCAGCACCAGGGGTTTTGCAAGTTGCGCCCGCTCGCCGAAGGCCACCGAGATATGGCGCGAATCGATCTTGTCGCAGAAGGTGCGGGCATGGGTGGTGTCGAACGGCAGCTTCGAGATCACCGCGACGCCGTGATAGCCCTTCTGCCCGTTCAGCGCGACATGCTCATAGCCGAGCCGCTTGAAGCGCTTCAGCGGAAAGGCGTCGTCGGGACATTTGGTCTCCTGCAGGCACAGCACGTCCGGCCGCGCCGCCTTGATGAATTTGGCGACCAGGTTGATGCGCAGGCGGACCGAGTTGATGTTCCAGGTGGTGAGGGTGAATTGCATGGGGTGGTTTGCAGGCCTTTGTGCGTCACCGCCGGGCTTGACCCGGCGGTCCATCCTTTTGAAGATGGATGGATACGCGGGTCAAGCCCGCGTATGACGTTGAGGTAAGCGGACTAACGCAGCCGGGTTTGTCGATGAAGTCGCGGATGACCAACCTGATGATCGGGTATCTGACCCTGGCGCTGATCGTCGGGTCGTTCGGCGGCGTGCTGGGTTATCGGAAGTTCGTCAGCGCCAAGCAGCGGATTCCGCTGCGGGTGGTTTTCGAAGGCTCGGCGTCGGGCCTGCGCAAGGGCGGCAGTGTCAATTTCGGCGGCGTCCGGATCGGCGAGGTGGTCTCGCTCACACTCGACAATCCTCGCCGTGTCGTGGCGCTCGCCATGATCGACAACAGCGTACCGGTGCGGAAGGACACGCTGGCAGGACTGGAATTCCAGGGGCTCACCGGCGTGGCGGCGCTGTCGCTCACCGGCGGCTCGGCGGATGCGCCGCCGGTGCCGCCCGACGAGGACGGCGTTCCGGTGCTGACCGCCGATCCGGAGGCGACGCAGGATGTGCAGACCAGGATAAAGGCCGCATTGCGCAACGTCGACAAGGTCATCGCCGACAATCAGTCGGATATGAAGGATACGCTGCTGAACCTCGAGACATTCACCGCGTCACTGGCGGCCAACGGCGAGAAGATCGATCATGTGGTGCTTCGCGCCGAAGCCGGCGTCGCCGCCGCCGACCTCGGCCTCGCCAAGACCGACGATCTCCTGACCAGCGTCGGCAGCGTCGATTTCGGCGAACTGCTGCCGGCCGTGCAGTCCATGCGTGAACTTGTGCACAGCTTCAACAAGAAGTCGGCGGTCTTCATGGCCGATGGCCGCCGCATGCTCGGCGATATCTCGGCGTCGGTGAACAGGAAGCTCGGCGGACCACGGCGGTGATACAAGCTCCGCTGTCGTCCCCGCGAAGGCGCTAGGGCATGCACATATCTCTGTCGTCATTGCCGGGCTTGACCCGGCAATCCATCACGCTTCGAAAGACTCTTTCGAAGATGGATGGATGCGCGGGTCAAGCCCGCGCATGACGAGATAAGTGCATGTCTTAGCGCCTGCGCGGGGACGACACCTTGCTGTGCGGCGGCAGCGACGATCAGCCCGGCGGGGTCGTATAATTCGTGAAGTCGATCTTGAACAGGCCGGGATCGGGCTTCTTCGAGGTGTCGAGATTGTACACCGCCACCGTGGTGTCGTAGCCCTGCGGGTCGGTCACGGTCCACTGCTTGAGCTGGTTGTCCTTGGCCCCCAGCATCAGCATCAGCCGGCTGGTGCCGATCACCGCGCTTTTTTCCTCGATGATCACGCTGATGAACTGGTCGTCGGCGGTGACGCTGACCACGTTGGTGTCCTTCAACAGGTCGATACGATCCGACAGCAGATAACGCAGCGGCGTCTGCGACAGCGGGTAGATGTCCTGGGTGGCGAGCTTGCGGTCGCGCACCGCCAGCGAGGAGCCGTCGGCGATCATCGCGATCGGGGTCGGCGCGTCGTATTCGAAGCGCACCTTGCCGGGCTTCTGGATATAGAAGTCGCCCTTGGTCCTGGTGCCGTCGGGTCCGACCTGGACGAATTGTCCGACCAGCGTGCTCAGCGACGACAGATAGGCACTGACCTTGGCGGCCTGCGCCTTCTGGCTGGCGTCGAAGGTGGCAAAAACATTGGCCGGCACGTTGCGGCGCGGATCGGGAATGACGGGATTCGGCACGACGCTGGTCGTAGCCGTGGTCAGCGGCGCCTTCTGCTCAGACGCCGACATCTGCACGCCGGCGCGGGCCTTCGGGGCGGGCTTTGGAATCGGAACGGTCTGCGCGGCGGCCACGCCTGCCATCGAGGCCGCGATCAGTGCCGCGAAACCGGCACGGACGCCGCCGCGAAACGCCAACAACCGTGTTGTCCGGGGTTTGAAATGCTGATCCAAGGTCTCGTCCTGCTCGGGCTGTTTTACAGCGCTTTCGGCGCGATGGGGTATCGTTTTTCCGTGAGATTGCGGCTCTTTAACGCCGCCTAAAAGCGGCTTTCCTCTTCCTCGACCAGAATTTCGCGCTTGCCGGCGTGGTTGGCCTGCCCGACGATGCCTTCGAGTTCCATCCGCTCCATCAGCGAGGCCGCCTTGTTGTAGCCGACCTGCAGCCGGCGCTGGATATAGCTGGTCGAGGCCTTGCGGTCGCGCTTCACGATCGCGACCGCCTGCGCGAACAGGTCGCCGCCGCCATCGCCGCCCATGCCGGTGGAATCGAACACCGCGCCGTCTTCGTCGGTGGGCTCTTCCGCGGTGACCGCCTCGAGATATTCCGGCTGGCCCTGGCTCTTGAGATGGCGCACCACCTTCTCGACTTCTTCGTCCGACACGAACGGGCCGTGTACGCGGCTGATGCGTCCGCCGCCGGCCATATAGAGCATGTCGCCCTGGCCGAGCAGCTGCTCGGCGCCCATCTCGCCGAGGATGGTGCGGCTGTCGATCTTGGAGGTAACCTGAAACGAGATGCGGGTCGGGAAGTTCGCCTTGATGGTGCCGGTGATGACGTCGACCGACGGCCGTTGCGTGGCGAGGATCACGTGCAGGCCGGCGGCGCGCGCCATCTGCGCAAGCCGCTGCACCGCGCCTTCGATGTCCTTGCCGGCGACCATCATCAGGTTGGCCATCTCGTCGACGATGATGACGATGAAGGGCAGCGGCTCGAGGTCGAGCTTTTCCTGCTCATAGATCGCCTTGCCGGTTTCCTTGTCGAAGCCGGTATGCACCGTGCGCGACAGTTCCTCGCCCTTGGCCCTGGCTTCGGTGAGGCGCGAATTGTAGCCGTCGATGTTGCGGACCCCGAGCTTGGACATTTTCTTGTAGCGCTCTTCCATCTCGCGCACCGCCCATTTCAGCGCCACCACGGCCTTCTTCGGGTCGGTCACCACGGGGGTAAGCAGATGCGGAATGCCGTCATAGACCGACAGCTCCAGCATCTTCGGATCGACCATGATCAGGCGGCATTGATCGGGGCGCAGCCGGTACACCAGGCTGAGGATCATGGTGTTGATCGCGACCGATTTGCCGGAGCCGGTGGTGCCCGCGATCAGCATGTGCGGCGTGCGCGCGAGGTCGATGATGATGGATTCGCCGCCGATGTTCTTGCCGAGGCACAGCGGAAGCTTGATGGCGTCGTTGGTTTCCTTGGCCGTGAGCAGTTCGCGCAGATAGACTTTCTCGCGATGCGGGTTCGGCAGTTCGATGCCGATGGCGTTGCGGCCGGGCACCACGGCGACACGCGCCGACAGCGCGCTCATCGAGCGCGCGATGTCGTTGGCCAGGCCAATGACGCGCGACGACTTGATGCCGGGCGCCGGCTCCAGCTCGTACAGCGTCACCACCGGGCCCGGATTGGCCTTGACGATTTCGCCGCGCACGCCGAAATCGCCGAGCACGCCTTCCAGCGCGCGCGAATTGGTGTCGAGTTCGGTCTTGCTCAGCGGCTGGCGATCGGACGCCCTGGGCGCGGTCAGCACGTTGACCGACGGAAGTTCGAACTTGTCGGACGATTTGCGCAGCGGGGCGCGCGGCGCGGGCTTTTTGCGCGGCGCGCGGGCGGGCGGGACGTTGTCGTCCTCGTCGTTGTCCATCTCCTCTATCGCGTCGTTCGATTCTTCGTCGGCCTGGGGGACGAGCGCAGGCGCCGCGCGGCCCAGATTCGGCTCCTGCCGTTCGAACGATACGCGTGGTGCCGGCGCGCTTGCGACCATCCAGCGCCAGAGCAGCGTGAGCAGGCGCCAGACACGCGCCTTGGCGCTCATCGCGGCGTGCACGACCCATCCCAGCGAAACCGAGCCGCGGTCGCCGATCTCCTCGAACGGCGCGTCATCGTCCTCGATCGGCGTCAGCTCCTGTTCGTGGGCGCGGGAACCGAATCCGCTCGCCACCAGCAGGGTCGCGATCATTGCCGCGAACAAAATGACGCCGAGCGCCAGCCGGTAGGCAAGGCCGGGCGGGCCGAACACCACCGCCGGCGCCCGCACCAGCGCGTCGCCGACCACGCCGCCGAGCCCGGTCGGCAGCGGCCATGCGCCGCCGTGCGGCCAGCAACCGGCAAAGCCCGTGGCGATCACGGTGCAGAGAATCCAGCTGGCGACGCGCAGCGCCTTGCGGTCGAAATTGCGGTGGGTCAGCATGCGCCAGCCCCAGATCGCGACCGGCAGAATCAGCATGATGGCGCCGAGGCCGAGAATCTGCATCAGGAAGTCGGCGCCGATCGCGCCGGGATAGCCGGCGATATTGCGGATCGACCGCGAGGTGGCGTGGCTCAGGCTGGGATCCTGCACCGACCAAGTCATCAGCGCCGCCGCGGCGACGCCGGAGATGCCGAGCAGTCCGAGGCCCGCCAGCTCGCGCAGGCGCCGCACCAGAGCCTCGCGGATCGATGCCGGCAATTGGCCGACGATGGGAATGACACGTTCGATCGCCGGCATGCTCATGAGGTCCCGCGATTTGAAGCTGAATAAGTGGATCGAAGTTCTAGCCGCGGGCTCGGTGAACCCCCTCTCCCATAGGGAGAGGGTTGGGGTGAGGGGCTACGGTCTATCGATGGAGCGTAACCCCTCACCCGGATCGCATCTGCCGATGCAATCGGACCTCTCCCTACGGGAGAGGTGAAGGGGGCGATGCGCTCGGGTTTCAAATTCATGAACTCAACCCTTGTCGAGCGTCTGCACCAGCCGGTGCAACGCTTCGGCTATGGTTTCACTGTCCTGCACCAGCGCCAGCCGGATGTAGCCGTTGCCGGGATTGCCGCCGTCGGGCTGCGCGCGCGCGAGATAGCTGCCGGGCAACACCCGCACGCCGGCGTCCTTGTAGAGCTTCACGGCCGCGGCCTCGTCGCCGCCATGCGCCGAGACATCGAGCCAGACGCAAAAGCCGCCGGCCGGGCGGCGATAGCCGTAACGGCTGCCGAGGATCTGGTCGGCGAGATCGAACTTGATGCGGTAGAGTCGGCGGTTCTCCTCGACATGCGCCTCGTCGCTGTAGGCGGCGACCGCGACATGCTGCAGCGGCACCGGCACCTGGGGCGCGGCGACATTGCGCAGCTCGTGGTAGGCGCCAAGGAATTTCCTGTCGCCGGCGGCAAAACCGACCCGCATGCCCGGCAGGTTCGAGCGTTTCGACAGCGACTGGAACGCCACCACATTGCCGAAGTCGGGCCCGGCCGCTTCCAGCATGCTGCCGGGCGGCTGCCCGGTGTAGATTTCCGAATAGCATTCGTCGCTCAGAACGAAAAAGCCGAAGCGGTCGGCGAGTTGTTTCAGGCGATCGAAATAGTCGCGCGACGCCACCGCGCCCTGTGGATTGGCCGGGGAAGCGATGTAGATCGCCACCGTGCGCTGAAGCGTGGCATTGTCGAGCGCGTCGAGATCGGGCAGGAATCCATTGGCCAGCGTGGTCGGCAGGTAGATCTGTTCGCAGCCGGCGACGCGGGCGCCCGCGCCATAGGCCGGATAGAACGGATTCGGCATCAGAATCGCCGGCCGCTCCTTGCCGGCCATGCGCGCCGCGGTGACGGCCGCGAAGAACAATCCTTCGCGGCTGCCGTTCAGCACCAGCAGTTCGGTTTCGGGATCGATCGGCCGCGGCAGCCTGAAGCGGGTGCCGAGCCAGTTGGCGACGGCGCGCCGGAACGGCTCGATGCCTTTGGCCAGCGGGTAGCGGCCGAAATCGGCAAGGTTTTTCGCCAGCACCGGACCGACGAACGCGGGAACCGGATGCTGCGGCTCGCCGAGTGACAGCATGATCAACGGCTTGCCCGGCTGATACGGCGCCAGCAGTTCGGTCAGCCGCGCGAAAGGCGAGCGCTCGCCTTGACCGGAATTCCGGCTGCCGTCGCCCTGTGCCACGCCGGATGAAGCGGTCATTGCCATATGCTAGCGCCAGCACTCAAAAAGGGCGGCCGATCGCATGATCGACCGGCCAAAAACGGATCAGACCACCATAGATACGGCGAGGTTAAGACGCGATTAACCATCGGCGGCTGTACGGGAGGAGAACCGACAAAACTCTTTCCGCCTATAGACTGATTTCAGGTTCAAAATATCAGCCTGGAGCATGAAACTGCATGCAATTTACTATCAGCGGTTGTGGCGGTTTTGTCCGGGTATGCCATAATTGTCGTGGAATATTATTGGAGGCCGCCATGGCAACCAAAGTCACGGACGACGGCCAGGTCACGATCCCGAGATGGGTCCAGGACCAAGTCGGCGGTCCCGGCAGCGAGGTCGCTTTCCGCCGCGCCGCCGATGGGACGATTGTGTTGGAGAAGGCGGAGGCAGCAGCACCTTTGGATCCCCACCGATTTGCCAAGCTTCGGGGGATTGCCGGTCCGGGACCATCCACCGATGAAATCATGGCAATGACTCGCGGGGAATAGTCAGTGACCTTGGTGGATTCGAATGTCCTGATCGACATCTGGACTGACGATCCACAGTGGTACGATTGGTCGCTCACCCGGTTAGATGAGGCGGGACGTAGCGGGCCGTTGCTGATCAACGACATAATTTATGCCGAGGCGTCCATCCGTTTCAGCAGCATGGACGAATTTGATAGAGCATTGGCGGAGGCGGGCGTAACGGCAAGCAATCTTAAGCGCAGCGAAGGTGCTGGACTCGATTTTATGAGAAAATTAATTTCCCAGGATCTTCCCCCAAAAAGAAAGGGGCCCCAGCTTGCGCTGGAGCCCCTTCAACGGTCCGGGCATTGCCGGGTATGTGCCCGGACCGGAGTTGTGGGCGCGGGCTTGTTGGCCCGCGTCCCGGGAGAACACTTACATGTTGTAGGCGCGTTCGGTGTGCTCGGTGATGTCGAGGCCTTCGCGCTCCACTTCGACAGAGGCGCGCAGGCCGACGATGACGTCGACGACCTTGTAGAGGATCGCCGAGCCGATGCCCGACCACACCAGCGTGGTGCAGACGCCCCAGCATTGCGAGATCATCTGGGCGACCAAATCGTAGTCCGCGATCTTGCCAGTGGTGTAGTCCATGATGCCGGTGCCGCCGAGCGCCGGGTTCACCAGGATGCCGGTGCCGAGCGCGCCGACGATGCCGCCGACGCAGTGGACGCCGAACACGTCCAGCGAGTTGTCATAACCGAGCGCGTTCTTGATCACGGTGCAGAAGAACAGGCAGACCACGCCGACGATGAGGCCAAGCACGATGGCGCCCATCGGACCGGAGTAACCGGCCGCGGGCGTCACCGCGACAAGTCCGGCCACCGCGCCCGACAACGCGCCGAGCACCGAGGGATGGCCCTTGATGATCCACTCCGCGAACATCCACGCCAGCGCCGCCGCCGCCGTGGCGACAAAGGAGTTGGTCATGGCGAGCGCCGCGCCGCCGCTCGCTTCGAGGTTCGATCCGGCGTTGAAGCCGAACCAGCCCACCCACAGCAGCGAGGCGCCGATCATGGTCATGGTCAGCGAGTGCGGAGCCATCAGCTCCCTGCCATAGCCGGTGCGCTTGCCGATCAGCAGCGCGCCGACCAGGCCGGCGATACCGGCATTGATGTGCACCACGGTGCCGCCGGCGAAGTCGATCGCGCCCTTCTTGAAGATCCACCCGGCGTCGGCGTTGACTTCGTCGAGCTTGGCCTGCGCCGCGGTCTTTGCCGCCGCGTCGCCCGCGGCCGCGAGTGCCTTGACCGCGTCCGAAATCGCGTCCGGTCCGGCCCAGTACCAGACCATGTGCGCGATCGGGAAGTAGATCAGCGTCACCCAGAGCGGGATAAACAGCGCCACCGCCGCGAACCGCATCCGCTCGGCGAAGGCGCCGACGATGAGCGCGGGCGTGATCGCCGCGAAGGTCATCTGGAAGCAGAAATAGATCAGCTCCGAGATGTTGGCGTCGACGCTGAACGTCGCGGCCTTGGAATTGGGGGTGACGCCCATCAGGAAGGCCTTGGAGAAGCCGCCGATGAAGTCCGAGCCGCCGGTGAAGGCGAGGCTGTAACCGTACAGCGCCCAGATGATGGTGACGATGCACACGGTGTAGAACACCTGCATCAGCACCGAGAGCATGTTCTTGGACCGGACCAGGCCGCCATAGAACAGCGCGAGGCCGGGGATGGTCATCAGCAGCACCAGCACTGTCGATGTCAGCATCCAGGCATTATCGCCCTTGTTGACGGTAGGCTCGGCGTAGGCAGCGGTCGCGGCGAATAGGCCGACCGCGAGGGCTGCCAGTCCCGCGCTATAGGGACGCTTGAACGTCATTTGTTTTACTCCTGATTGGATATGGTTGAGCGCGAAAGCTACAGGGCCGCGGCATCCGCCTCGCCCGTGCGGATGCGTACCGCGTGGTCGAGATTGATGACGAAGATCTTGCCGTCGCCGATCTGTCCGGTTTTTGCCGCACCGGTGATGGCTTCGATGGTTTTTTCGACCTGATCCGAAGCAACCGCGACTTCGATCTTGATCTTGGGCAGGAAGCTCACCGCGTATTCGGCGCCGCGATAGATTTCCGTATGGCCCTTCTGCCGGCCATATCCCTTCACTTCGGTCACCGTGAGACCATGAACGCCAATGGCGGTCAGGGCGTCGCGGACTTCTTCGAGCTTGAATGGCTTGATGATCGCCATAACAATTTTCATGGGTCCTATCCCCGCTTGGGCCCGGTCCTTTACGCAACCGGGCGTTCTCGACTGAGAAAACCACGCGGAGAAGTTCACACCACGGGCACAGCCAGCCCCCATAGAATCAAATGCCGTGCCAGACCGGCGGAATTCCCTAACGGTTTATGAACGCGGGGTTTTTCACGCTTTGCGCGAACAGCTCGCACCTGCGGTATTCGGTCGCGCCCAAAGCCTGACCATGTCTGCTTAAATGTTAGGCATGACAGGGTCCTGACATAATCGTGCTTATGACGCGGGCAACAAAACGGTATTTTTAACAAGGATGAGGGCGAATTCAGACGCCTTGCATTGCGGCTTCATCCCGAAATGAGCCCTTGGCATCTACCCGCATCCGAAGGGCGCGGGGCGGAGCGGTTCGCGCTCACGCCGACAATTTCCGCGCCACAGCCTCGCGGCTCAGAAAATCCGCGAGGCTTTGCGGGGTGCTGGGCGCGAACAAGGAGGCGAAAAGGAATCGGTTGGTCAGCTCGCGCATGGTCTTGCCGGCGGCAAAACCCTGCATCAGCACGGTCCTGCTGATCGGTAGTCGCAATGCCGCCGCACCGATGCCGTCCAGATTGCCGTAAAAAAAGTCGCGGATCTGCTCGCAGCGCACCAGGTCGCCGACGATGGGCTCGACCGCGCGCATGTAGGCCCGGCGCAGTCCTGGCGCATGGCCTCGATCCGCGGCAACGATCGCGGCCGCGGCGGCCTGGCCGCTTTTGAGCGCGTTGTGAATGCCTTCGCCCAGCAGCGGCTCGGAAAATCCCGCGGCATCGCCGACCAGAATGATCCTCTCTCTGTTGGGCGCGTAGCCGCGTCCGCCAAATCCGAGCGGGAAGCCGGCAATACCGGAAATCCGGTCGGTGCCGATGCGGTTGCGGGCGTAGCCGCGCAACCGGTCCTTGCTCAGCGTGACAGTGCTGTCGAAGCTGTAGATCCCGACATTGACGTGGGTTCGCTTCGGGAAAAGCCAGCCATAGCCGTTGCGGACGACACCGAACATGAATTCGGGCACAGGCTCCGCGCCGAGATCGGCGTAGGATACGTGGCCTTCGACCGCAAACCCGCGATGGAACGTGCGGCCGGCGCCGAGCAGGCGGCGCGTCGCGCTGTTGGCGCCGTCCGCGCCGATCAGGAATCGCGCGCTGACGGTTTTGCCGTCGAAGGAAAGCGTGACGCGGTCGGGGTGTTCGTCGACGGCTTGCAGGTCTCCCGCCAATTCAAACGCGACGCCCTGCTGGAGGGTTTGCTCGAGATTGTAGCGATCGAATTCGGCGCGCACCGCGAACACGCAGATATGCGCGTTGCCGCAAAACACCTGCTCGCGCCGGCCGGTGGATGTCTCGACGCCCATACGCAGTTCGCGCGTCGCCCGCTCGATGACCGGGCCGACCGACCACGGCAGCAGGCCGAGTGCCTTGATCGTGATTCCGCCGCCGCAAGGCTTGAGGCGCGGGAACGCGACCTTGTCCAGCATCAGCACGCGATAGCCGGCCCGCGCCAGTTTGAAGGCCGCCGCCGTCCCGCTCGGGCCGGCTCCGACCACAATGACGTCAAAATCGGTTTTCATGCGCTGCTTTTCAGGCGGCGGATCGTGCGCGACGCGTGACGCGGCCAACCGGGACTGTACGGGATCGGCCGCCGCGGCGACAGGCTATTGCAGCGCCTCGCCGTGTTGCGAAATATCCAGCCCTTCGAGTTCCTGCTGCTGCGATACTCGTAGCGGCACGAAGGCGCCGACCATCTTGAGCAGGATGAAGGTGACGCCGCCGGACCACGCCAGCGTGACCGCGACGCCGTAGAGCTGCAGCAGCAACTGGTTCGGATTGCCTTCGATCAGGCCCGCCGTGCCGCCGATCGCGGCGGTGGCGAACACGCCGGCCAGCAGGGTGCCGGTCATGCCGCCGATGCCGTGGACGCCGAACACGTCGAGCGAATTGTCGTAATCGAAACGGCGCTTGAGGCTGGTGCAGGCCCAGAAGCAGATCCCGCCGGCGATGACGCCAATGACGATGCCGTGCCAGGGTGCGACAAAGCCGGAAGCGGGCGTGATGGTGCCGAGGCCCGCCACCGCGCCGGAGATCATCCCGAGCACCGATGGCTTGCGCCGCGTCGACCATTCGATCGCGCCCCAGGTCAGCGCGCCGGCGCAGGCCGCAAGATGCGTAGCGGTGATCGCCATCACCGCGCGCGAACCGGCCGACAGCGCCGATCCGCCGTTGAAGCCGAACCAGCCGACCCACAACAGCCCGGTGCCGATCACCGCCAGCGACAGGTCGAACGGCGACAGGTTCTCGGCGCCATAACCGTGACGGCGGCCTATCACCTTCGCTGCGACCAGGCCGCCGATGCCGGCCGAGAGATGGACCACCAGACCGCCGGCGAAATCCAGCACGCCGATGCTGCCGAGGAAGCCGCCGCCCCACACCCAGTGCGCCAGCGGCACATAGACGAACATGAACCAGCCGGTGCAGAACAGCAGATAGGCGGAGAAGCGCATGCGGTCGGCCACGGCGCCGGCCACCAGCGCCACGGTGATGATGGCGAAGGTCATCTGGTAGAGCATGAACAGCGATTCCGGGATCGTCTTTGCCAGCGGGTTGACGCTGTCCATTTCCATCCCTGCGAGAAACCAGCGGTCGAGCGAGCCGATCCACCGCCCGTCGCCGACGAACGCCAGCGAATAGCCGAACGCCACCCACAGCAACGAGACCAGGGCCACCGCCGCCAGACTCTGCGCCATGGTCGCCAGCACGTTCTTCTTGCGCACCATGCCGGAATAGAACAGCGCCAGCCCGGGTATCGTCATCATCAGCACGAAGGCGGTGGCGACGATCATCCAGGCGGTGTCGGCGGCGTTGATGGCGGAGGTCTCCGCGAACGCAGGTGTTGCGAACGAAATGATCGCCGCCAAAGCGGTTGGCGCAGCCCACGTCGCTGCACGACACGAATGTGCCCCCATGATATTTTCCCCCGGACTGGTATGTTTATTGTCGCGCTCCGAGCGTCGTTGCCGGATACGATTATGATTTCGTCGATTCCGTCATTGCCGGGCTTGACCCGGCAATCCATCCGCTTCGAAAGACTCTTGCGAAGTGTGATGGATACGCGGGTGAAGCCCGCGCATGACGAAGGGTGATTGCTTCGTCGCTATGCTCCTCGCAATGATGGGGCAGGCATTTCGTAATCCAGCTCTCTAAAGCGCGTCGCTGTCGGTCTCGCCGGTGCGGATGCGCCGGGCGTGATCGATCGGGGTGACGAAGATCTTGCCGTCGCCGATCTGGCCGGTGCGCGCGCTGGAGGTGATGACCTGCACCGCCTTGTCGGCGAGATCGGATGCGACCGCGATTTCGATCCTGAGCTTGGGCAGGAAATTCACGACATATTCGGCGCCGCGGTAGATTTCGGTATGGCCCTTCTGGCGGCCGTAGCCCTTGACCTCGGTCACGGTCATGCCGTGGACCCCGATCGCGGTGAGCGCCTGGCGCACCTCGTCGAGCTTGAAGGGTTTGATGACGGCAACGACGAGTTTCATGGAGGGAAAGCCTTGTTTGCTGGCGATGCTGGCGCGCTGCTCTATCTATGCCAAATTTATCGGCAGCGCGCGCAGAAAATAAGCGGGTTTCGGACCGGGATCGGGCTATCCGCAGATTTGTCCTGGAAACGCCGTGTCCCGGACGCGGTGCGGCATTCTTATGCCGCCGCTCCGCAAGAGCTACGCTGCGCTGCGTCCGGGGCACGCCCGCATAACCAGCCAGCTAAGCCGGTTTCTCCCTGCGCTCGCGAAGCGAGCCTTCCTGCGCCACCGAGGCCACCAGCGTGCCGTTGGCCTTGAAGATCATACCGCGGGTGAGGCCGCGGCCGGCGCGGGCGCTCGGGGAATCCTGGGCGTAGAGCAGCCATTCGTCGGCGCGGAACGGGCGGTGGAACCACATCGCGTGGTCGAGGCTCGCCGGCATCATGCGGCGGTCGAACAGGGTGCGGCCGTAACGCGCCATCGCCGCATCCAGCAGCGAGAAGTCCGAGGCATAGGCCAGCGCGCACATGTGCAGCGCCGGATCGTCGGGCAGTTTCGCCGCGGTGCGGATCCAGACGTGGATGCGGCCGTCGTCGATCTTTTGGCCGAAATAGCGGCCGAGTTCGACCGGGCGCAGTTCGATCGGCCGGTCGGATTCGTAGTAGCGCTTGATGAAGTCCGGCATCTCCTTGAACATCGGCTGCTTGGCGACTTCCTCGGCCGTCAGTTTTTCCGGCGGCGGCACGTCCGGCATCTTGTCCTGATGGTCGAATGCGCCTTCCTCCTCGACATGAAATGAGACCATCAGCGAGAAGATCGCATTGCCATGCTGGATCGCGGTGACACGGCGGGTCGAATAGCTCTTGCCGTCGCGCAGCCGCTCGACCTCATAGACGATCGGAATCTGCGGATCGCCGGGCAGGATGAAATAGCAGTGCAGCGAATGCGGCAGCCGGCCCTCGACGGTGCGGCAGGCCGCCACCATCGCCTGTCCGATCACCTGGCCGCCGAACACCCGCTGCCAGCTCGTCTTCGGGCTGCGCCCCCGGAACATGTTCACCTCGATCGGCTCGAGATCGAGAATGGAAATCAGGTCGATCAGACTTTTGGACATTCAGCGCGCTTTCAATTTCGTTCGTCATTCCGGGGCGGGAGCGAAGCGAGCGAGCCCGGAATCCATAACCACCATCGTGCGTATGGATTCCGGGCCTGCGCCAAGTGGCGCATCCCGGAATGACGGACTGCGGGTGCCGTCGCAGCCCTTGTTTGGGAAACCTGTTTCGCCCAGCTATAGTCGGGGCGCAAGAGAGCAGGACGTAGCATGGCACATCAGGGCATCGTGATCGGCGGCGGCGCGTTCGCCGGACTGGCGCTGGCGCTGGCGCTGCGGCAGGGGCTGGGCGGCGAAATCCCGATTATCGTCGCCGATCCGGCGCTGGCGGCGCGGCCGAGCCGCGATCCCCGTGCCACCGCCATCGTCGCCGCCTGCCGCCGGCTGTTCGAGGCGATCGGGGTGTGGGACCAGGTCGCGGCCGAGGCGCAGCCGATAACGGACATGGTGGTCACCGATTCGAAGCTGGAAGACGTGACGCGTCCGGTGTTTCTCACCTTCGGCGGCGAGGTCGAGCCGGGCGAACCGTTCGCGCACATGATCGAGAATCGATACTTGATCGACGCGCTGGTCGCGCGTGCCGCAACCGAAGGCATCGACCTGCGTACCACAACCGTCGCAGGCTTCGAGGCGCGTTCCGGCGGCGTCGACGTGACGCTGGGCGACGGCGACGTCATCGCAGCGAGCCTGCTCGTCGCCGCCGACGGCGCGCGCTCAAAACTGCGCGAGCGTGCCGGGATTGCCACCCATGGCTGGGACTACGATCAATCCGGCATCGTCGTCACCGTCGGCCATGAGCGCGATCATCACGGCCGCGCCGAGGAGCATTTTCTTCCCGCCGGCCCGTTTGCGATCCTGCCGCTGAAGGGCGCGCGGTCGTCGCTGGTGTGGACCGAGCAGCGCGCCGAGGCCGCGCGCATCACGGCATTGGGCGAGGATGAATTCCAAACCGAGCTCGAACAGCGCTTCGGGCTGCATCTTGGCGAGGTCAGGGCGCTGGACCGGCCGCGCGCGTTTCCGCTGGGTTATTTCGTCGCGCGCGCTTTTGTCGGCGAACGGCTGGCGCTGGTCGGCGACGCCGCGCATGTGATTCACCCGATTGCCGGGCAGGGCCTCAACATGGGGCTGAAGGATATCGCCGCGCTGGCGGAAACCATTGTCGACGCCGCCCGGCTCGGCATCGATCCCGGACAGGCCGACGTGCTCGAGCGCTACCAGCGCTGGCGGCGCTTCGACACCATGGCGATGGGGCTCGCCACCAATTCGCTGAACCTGTTGTTCTCGAACAAGTCGACGCTGCTGCGCAGCGTGCGCGACATCGGGCTCGGTCTGGTTGACCGCCTGCCGCCGCTGAAAAGCGCCTTCATTCGCCAGGCCGCGGGGCTGTCGGGCGAAGTGCCGCGGCTGCTCAAAGGCGAGGCGCTGTAGGCACTCTCCGCAAGTCGTCCCCGCCTGCGCGCTAAGGCATGCACACATCTCGTCATGCGCGGGCTTGACCCGCGCATCCATCCATCTTCGAAAGAGTTCTTCGAAGCGTGATGGATTGCCGGGTCAAGCCCGGCAATGACGACAGAGATATGTGCATGCCCTAGCGCCTGCGCGGGGACGACAGCGTGTTTTGGGTGTTCACTCGATCTTCCGCGCCTCTTCCGGCAGCATGATCGGAATGCCGTCGCGGATCGGGTAGGCGAGCTTGGCGGAGCGCGAGATCAGTTCCTGCCGCGCGGAATCGAATTCCAGCGGGCCCTTGGTCAGCGGGCAGACCAGGATTTCCAGCAGTTTTGCATCGACGGCGCCGTCGGGGCGTTCGGGCGGAGAATTCATGCGCGGTCTCGGGTCGGTAGGGTGGGCAAAGCGAAGCGTGCCCACCATTGCAACCATGTTCGTTGAGTGGTGGGCACGGCGCGAAGCGCGCCTTTGCCCACCCTACGGCTCTCGCACATCTATCGCAACGCCATCCGGATCAGTTCCTCGAGCAAAGCCTCCTGCCGCGGTTTGGACAACGGCTGGTCCGACAACGCATACCCCAGAAACGCCCAGTAAAAGATCTGGGCGCGGGAACGCGCAACGCCCGGCGCAACGCCGGACCGTCTAAACAGGGTTTCGACATACCTCAGCCTGCGCCGGTCGGTCGCCTGCACCGCGGCCCGCGCCATCGGATCGAGCGTGGCCCAGCTGCGCACCGCGTTCTCCAGCGCCAGCTTGCTGCCGAACGTCGCGCGCAGCAGAAGCAGCAGCGGATTGTCCTCCTGCGACGAAGCTTCGAGGTTGGCGATGATCCGCTCCGCGGCGACCTCCCGCCAATGCTTGAGGATCGCGGCGCGGTACGCGCCGATGTCGGCAAAATGCCAGTAAAAGCTGCCGCGCGAGACCCCCATCGCTTTCGCCAGCGGCTCGGCCTTCAGCGCCGTAAAGCCGCTGCTGGCCAAGGTCTTCAGACCGAGGTCGAGCCAGTCTTTCGCGGACAGTTGGTTGGCCATGCTTCTTTCCTGCGGCCCTCCACCATACACAACTGTATTGACAGGCGCCAGCCGCCGGCGTAACTACCATACAGTCCTGTATGGAGACTGTGAGATGCGTGATGTCCTGCTGCAATGTTCAGGAATGGCCGCGATCGTCGTGGCGCTGATCCACGGCGTGCTCGGTGAAACAAAAGTGTTTGCCCGCGCCACTATCGAGCCGCCGCGACTGCGCATGCTGATCCGCCTGGTGTGGCAGGCGGGCACGGTGGCGTGGATTGGCGGCGGCGTGCTGCTGATCGCGGCGCCCTGGATGGCGTCAGAGCCGGCGCGGCACTGGATCGTGGCGACGACGGCCGCGGTGTTCGGGTTCGCCGCCGCGGCCAATGCGTGGGCGTTGCGCGGCCGGCATTTCGGATGGATGGCGCTGAGCGCGGTGGTAGCGATGGCGGTCGCAGGATATTAGAATAAATTTTCGATGGTCGCGGCGTCGCCGCGGCCAGTCATGCGTACGCAATGACGCAAGGGCAAAGAGGACACATGGACAGACTAAGCCTGCAGAATCCGGTGTTCGCGACCTACGTCATCGCAGCCACGATCATGATTCTCAAAGCCGTCAGCATGTCGTGGCTGACGGTGGTCCGGATGATGCAGGAGAAGGGCGGCTACCGCTCTCCCGAGGACATCAGGAAGACGCCGCTCAACCCGACACCCGACCCGGCGCAGCTCGAGCCTAACGAGCGCGTCGAGCGGATCCGGCGCATCATGTTGAACGATCTGGAGAACCTGCCGTTCTTTTTGGTCGCCGGCCTGCTGTTCGTAGCGGCCGAACCGTCGCTATCGCTGGCGCGCTGGCTTCTCTACGGTTATGCCGTCTCGCGGCTGCTGCATTTCGCCGCCTATTTCACCGCGCAGACCCACGACATGCGCGCCACCTTTGGACCGTGGGCTCGCTCATTCTGGTCTACATGACTTGCTGGACGCTGGCCGCAGCCCTGCAGCATTGATCGGTCGAACCACGAATTCACCATCATCCTGAGGAGCCGCGCGCTTGCGCGGCGTCTCGAAGGATCGCCACTTGCGCTCGCTTCCATTCCTTCGAGGCTCGCCCAAGAGGGCGAGCACCTCAGGATTGACGGCGGTATCGGGGGGTAACACCGTGCGGGTCTATTGCAGCCCCGTATCGCCGCTGGTGCGTTTTTTCGCGAGGTCCATCTCGGTCACCGCGATCAGGATTTCGGCGCGGGTTTTCAGGTCCGGCGCTTCCAGCATCGCCTGCTTTTCCGGCGCGCCATAGGGTGACATCATCGCCAGCGCGTTGACCAGCGCCTCGTTGGGAGCGCTTTCCACGCCGTCCCAGTCGACCTTAAGATTGTTGGCCTTCAGAAAATCCGTCAGCACCGCGAGCAGCGCCTCGCGGTCGACCTCTTCCTCGCCCTTGCGCGCGGTGAAGTCGTCGAGATAGGGGAAATAATCCACCTTGCATTGGCGATAGGCGGTCAGCGCCGGGATTTCCTCTTTCACCTTGAACCGCGCGATGCCGGTGAGTTCGAGGATGTAGCGTCCGTCGCCGGCCTCGGCGAGTTGGGTGATGCGACCGACACAGCCGACCTGGAATAGCGCCGGTTTTTCCTCGTTTCTGGTATGCGCGGCGTCGGGCTGTATCATGCCGATCAGGCGATGGCCGTCGCGCAGCGAATCGTCGACCATCGCAAGATAGCGCGGCTCGAAGATGTTGAGCGGCATTTGGCCGCGCGGCAGCAGCAACGCGCCGGGCAGCGGAAATACCGGGATGATTTCGGGGAGCTCGGCGGGCCCGCGATAGTCGGCATTGATCGGCATGTGCGTCCCGATGCTGACGGATGAAGCTTCTAGCCCGTGTGGTTTGTTATCGCAAAACCGGTATCCGCTTTTATGGAAACCCGGCTCACGAAAACAGGATCGTCGACAGCCGCTTGCGGCCCTCGACGGTGGCCTCGTCGGCCGGCCCCCACGCCTCGAAGAACTGTACCAGCTGCTTGCGCGCGCCGTCTTCGTTCCATTTGCGGTCGCGCTTGACGATTTCCAGCAGCTGGTTGGTGGCCTCGGCGCGGTTGCCGCCGGCATTGAGCGCGGTCGCCAGGTCGAATCGGGCCTGATGATCGAGCGGGTTTGCGGCGACTTTCTGTTCCAGCTCGACGACCGGCCCCAGCGCCTTGGCCTGCTCGGCCAGATCGATCGACACCTGCACGGCCTTGACCGCCGGGTCCTGGCGCCGGGCGTCAGGCACCAGCGCGAGCGTCTGCCTGGCCTGCTCGATGGCGCCGGTCGTCGTGTGGCATTTCGCGAGGCCCGCAAGGGCAGCGATATTGCCGGCATCGAGGGCGAGCACTTCGGCATAGACCGAGGCGGCGGCGGCAGGATCGCCTTCCGCCAGCAGCGTTTCGGCCTCCTTGAGAATTTCCGCGACGTCGGGCTCGCCGGCTCCCGGCATTCCGGCCGTCAATTTATCGATGAACGCCGTGACCTGGCTTTCCGGCACCACGCCCATGAAGGCATCGGCGGGCTGGCCGTTGACGAAGGCGACCACCGCAGGGATGGACTGGATGCCCATCTGCCCGGGGATCGCCGGATGGTCGTCGATGTTCATCTTGACCAGCTTGACCTTGCCCTTGGCAGCGCGGACCGCCTTTTCGAGCACCGGCGTGAGCTGACGGCAGGGGCCGCACCACGGCGCCCAGAAGTCGATCAGCACCGGCTGGCGCCTGGATTCCTCGACGACGTCCTGCACGAACGTCTTGGTGGTGGTCTCCTTGATGAGATCCGCCGCTTGCGGCGGGCCGCCGCCTTGTTCCAAAATGGTCACGTGAATCCTCGCCTGATGTCCTGTGCCGGGTCTGGCACGGCCTTAAATGGCGCTGGGAACGCAATTTTCAATCGGGCGGAACTGCTTGTAGCTCCGATGGAGCCGACGGGCCGCGTGAACGAGCGTCCGTTGATAGCTTCGCGAATTGGGGGTGGGCTCGCGCCGGCTTGCGCTGCGCTCTTCCGGCTACGGCCTGGATTAGGCGGTTTTGTCGGAAATCTCTGTTTTCGGCGGGTTAGCCGCGTGTTTGCTGCCCGGCCGCTGTTGCATTCATGGGCCGCATTTGGCATAGCTCTGGCCGTTGCCGGCGCCTGCCGTCGTCAATCTCTCGGATGCGGGTGTAGCTCAGTGGTAGAGCACGACCTTGCCAAGGTCGGGGTCGAGGGTTCGAATCCCTTCGCCCGCTCCAGATTTTTACAAGCTGCAAGACTGAACGAAGGCCCGCGCATGTCGCGGGCTTTTCGGTTTTGATGGGGTTTGCGCGATGCCGCTGATGCGCAGCGCGAATTCACCGTCGATGCGACGCAACGCGAGCAAGTCTAAAATTATCATCAAACTCTCGGCTTGAAGAAATTCCTTCTCAATTGCATGCCGCCTGCCAGCGCCGCGCGGGGCGCGCTTCTCTCTTGGCTTGGATGTGATAGCATTTTGCGGTCTGACCAACGACAACCGCGGACCAACGTTCGTCTCTCGGTGCGTTCAAACAAACAATAACACGCGGCTCGACCGGGCCGCATAGGGAGTGACGCAATGAAATCGGCTTTCCATCGATCCATTGTTGCATGCGCCGCCGTCTTCGCCATCGCGGGGATTGCGAGCCTGGGGATCACCCAGGCCAATGCACAGCAGAAGCCTCTGAAGAAATACGAATCCGGCAATAAGGAATTCTGGACCCACCCGCCGGACGACTGGTTCCTCGGCGACGAGACCGAGGCGCAGAAGGGCCTCGCGCCGCCGTCGGGGCCGCCGACCGGCGCCTCGGACGCCGAACTCGCCGCAACGATGAAGAAGATCAAGCTGCCGCCGGGCTTCAAGATCGAAGTCTACGCGTCCAACGTGCTGGCGGCGCGGCAGATGGCGTGGGGCGACAAGGGCACGCTGTTCGTCGGCTCCTTTGGCCTCGGCAACGTCTATGCCATCACCGACAACGGCGGCAAGAAAGAGGTCAAGACCATTCTCAAGGGCCTCAATATGCCGACCGGCCTCGCCTTCAGGGATGGCGCGCTCTACGTCATCGCCGTCGACAAGCTGATCAGATACGAGAATGCCGAAGCCAATCTCGACGCGCTCGGCGACGGCAAGGTGGTGTATGACGACATGCCGTCCTATGCCGCGCATGGCTGGAAATACATCGCAGTCGACAAGGACGGCTGGTTCTATTTGCCGTTCGGACCTCCCTTCAATGTCGGCATTCCGCCGACCTCGGTGTCGCAGATCCGCCGCGTCGATCCGAAGACCGGCAATGCGGAAATCTGGGCGCTCGGCGTGCGCAACAGCGTCGGCGGCGACGTCGATCCGCGCAGCGGAAAATACTGGTTTACCGAAAACGCGCGCGACTGGATGAGCGACGACATCCCGAGCGACAAGCTCAACATGATCTCGAAGATCGGCGAGCACTTCGGCTATCCGTATTGCCATCAGGGCGATCTGCCGGATCCGAAATTCGCCATGGGCCACAAATGCTCGGAGTTCACCCCGCCCGTGCTCAATCTCGGCGCGCATGTGGCTCCGCTCGGGATGAAGTTCTATACCGGCGACCAGTTTCCGCCTGAGTACAAGAACAACATCTTCATCGCCGAGCACGGCTCCTGGAACCGGCACAAATATCAGGGCGCGCGGATCAAGCGCGTCATCGTCGGTCCCGACGGCAAGAACGCCAAGCAGGAGATCTTTGCATCGGGCTGGATCGAAGGCGATCAGGGCTATCTCGGCCGGCCGGCCGACATCGTGCTGGCCAAGGACGGCTCGCTGCTGGTAGCGGACGATTGGGCCGGCGCGATCTATCGCATCAGCTACAGCAAGAAGTAGCGCTGCACGAGGCGGCGCGGTTGCGCCGCCTCGTCATTGCGAGGAGCCCTTGCGACGAAGCAATCAGTCCTGCTTCAAGACGCTGGATTGCTTCGCTTACGCTCGCAATGACGGTGGAGAGAGTTGATGCGGAATACCTCGATCGCGATGCTGTGTGCCGCAATGCTTTGTTGCGCTTCCGCCCGCGCCGCCGACATTGCCGCCGGCAAGGAAAAGGCCGAACTGTGCGTCGGCTGCCATGGGGAAGGCGGCATCTCGCAGACCGAGAACATCCCTTCGCTGGCGGCGCAGCCGGATCAGTTCATCCAGTGGCAGCTGGTGTTCTTCCGCGCCGGCACCCGTAAGAATGAGCAGATGCAGCCGATCGTCGAACAGCTCAACAACGACGATATCCGCAACCTCGGCGCCTATTTTGCCTCGCTGGCGCCGCCGAAAAATCCGAAACCGGATGACGATCCGGAGCTGTCGAAAAAAGGCGCGCAGTCCGCCGCCGGCCGCCGCTGCGCCTCATGCCATACCGACAGCTATGCGGGCACCAAGGCGGTGGCGCGCGTCGCCGGGCAGCGCGAGGAATATCTCGTCAAGGCGCTGCACGACTACAAGTCCGGCGTGCGCAACGGCGGCGGCATGGCGGCGATGGCCGACGTCGCCTATCCGCTGCACGAGGAAGAGATCGAAGCGCTGGCGCATTATCTGGCGCATTTTCAGTAGCCGTCGTCCCCGCGCAGGCGCTGGCGGGCGGATGCACGCATTTGGTCATGCGCGGGCTTGACCCGCGCATCCATCACTCTTCGCAAGAATTTTTCGAACAATGATGGATTGCCGGGTCAAGCCCGGCAATGACGACAGAGAAGGGGACATGCTCCGGCGGAACGACTTGGCCCCGCGGCTTCTCTTCACCCCCGCGTTTTCTCATACGCCTTCAGATGCATGTACGCCGTGCGCAGTTTCGGCACCGGCACCTTGGCGGCGTCGCCGCGCGCGATGAGGTCGCCGATCACATGGTCGGCTTCGACCGGCGCGCCGGCCTTGATGTCGCGGAACATCGACGCCGTCATCTGCGAGCCCTCGGCGGTGAGCATGCCGCGGATGCGTTCCAGATATGGCGCGCCGGGCGTGTGGCCCTCGGCGGCCGCCACGGCGCTGCATTCGTCGAGCATGCCGAGGATGAAATCCCTGCCGCCCGGCGCGGCCAGGATGTTTCCGACCGCGGCGCGCATCAGGCAGGTGGCCGCCGCAAGCGAAGCGAGGAACACCCATTTCTCCCACATCTCCTGAATGATCTCCTCGCTTGCTTTCGAGCCGAAATTGCCGCGCGCGAAAACTTCCGCGATGGCGCGGACGCGGTCGGTGGTCTTGCCGTCGCGCTCGCCGAAGGTGAACGACTGCAAGGGCTGCAGGTGGACCACCTCGCGTTGTTCGTTGAGCGTGACCGCGATGGCGCAAAGGCCGCCGAGCACGCGCTCCGGTCCAAATTTCCGGTCCAGCGTCTCCAGATGGCGCATACCGTTGAGCAGCGGGATGATCGCGGTGCCCGGTCCGACCGCCGGCGCAAAGGATTTTATCGCATCGTCGAGGTCGAAGGCCTTGCAGCTCAGCAACACGACGTCGAATTGTTCGCTGAGTTGGCCGGCCTGGACCGCCGGCGGATTTTCCAATGTCACGTCGCCGAGCGGGCTTTTGATCACAAGACCGGAGGCGGCGAGTTCGGCGGCGCGTTTCGGGCGCACCAGGAACGTCACATCGGCGCCTGCCTGCAGCATCCTGCCGCCGAAATATCCGCCGATCGCGCCGGCGCCCACCACGAGGATGCGCATTGTAAAACTCCCTTTTTCTTATCGCTGACATACACGTCATTGCGAGCGAAGCGAAGCAATCCAGTCCTGATCCGAAAAGCAAGAACTGGATCGCTTCGTCGCAAGTGCTCCTCGCAATGACGAAGTGGACTTACCACTTCTCCCCGAACGGGCGGATTTCGAGTTCGAAGGTCCAGGCGCTGCGCGGCTGCTGATAGAGCTGCCAGTAGGATGCCGCCACCGAGGCCGGCGGCATCAGGAGATCCGGATTGTCGAGCGCTTCCTTGCCCCAGAGCTGCTCGCGGCGTTCGCGCACCCAGGCGGTGTCGACGCCGGAATCGATGATCAGATGCGCGACATGGATGTTCTTCGGGCCCAATTCGCGCGCCATCGCCTGCGCCACCGCGCGCAGACCGAATTTCGCGGCCGCAAAGGCGGCAAAGCCCGCGCCGCCGCGCAGGCTCGCGGTGGCCCCGGTGAAGAAAATGTTGCCCTTGCCATGCGGCAGCATCAGCCGGGCCGATTCGCGGCCCGCCAGGAAGCCCGCCCAGCACGCCATCTCCCACACCTTGCGGAATACGCGGTCGGTGGTTTCCAGGATCGGAAAATTGACGTTGGCGCCGACGTTGAAAATCGTCACTTCCAGCGGCGCGTGCGCATCGGCGTCATTGAGAAACGCCGCGATCTCGTCTTCCTTGCGCGCATCCAGCGAGCGGGCGACGATGGATCCGCCGGCGGCTTCGACCTCGTCCACCAGCGGCGCCAGCTTGTCGCCGTTACGGCGGCCGGCGAACACGGTAAAGCCTTCGGACGCGAATTTCTTTGCGATCTCGGCGCCGATGTAGTCGCCGGCGCCGATCACCGCGACCGTTGCGTTGCGTTTCTGCATTCTACGTTCTCCTGTAAATTTTTTCCGTCATTGCCGGGCTTGACCCGGCAATCCATCGCCAAGAAACCTTCCTGCGAAGAGGATGGATACGCGGGTCAAGCCCGCGTATGACGAATTGTTTGGTGGCGGCGCTGGCAATGCCGTCTGTTAGCTTCCCGCCACCATCTCTTCGACGTCGCGCAACTGCTCCTTGCCGAAGAACATTTCCTTGCCGACGAAGAAGGTCGGCGAGCCGTAGGCACCGCGCTCCACCGCCGAGTGCGTGTTCTCGATCAGCCTTGCCTTGACGTCGGGCTCCTGCGCGCGGGCGAACAGCTTCGCCGCATCGAGGCCGGACGCGGTGAACGCCTTTATTGCTACCTCCGGATCGTCCATCTTCTTCGGCTCGCCCCACATGTGATGAAACGCGGCGTCGACATATGTTTCGAACACGCCCTCCATCTGCGCGGCCACCGCGGCGCGCATCAGGTTCAGCGTGTTGACAGGAAAGAACGGATTCCAGCTATACGGCCTGACGCCGTAGCGCTTGACGAAGCGCTCGGTCTCGACCGCGTGATGCTCGCGCTTGTTCTTGACGCCGGCCAGGGTCTCGGCCGGCGATCTGTTGTTGGTGGCCTTGAAGATGCCGCCGAGCAGGATCGGCACATATTCGAATTTGACGCCGATCCGCCGTTCGATCGCGGGGATCGCCTCATGGCTCAGATAGGCGTTGGGACTTCCGACATCGAACATGAATTGCGGCGCGGGTTTGCTCATGACGGGGCTCCCTGCTGGCGGATCCGATGCGAAACCGCTGGTTATATGATCAGTATCATTCCAACCAGCCTAGCGCTTCATTCCGGCGGGATCAACCGGGCCGGCCTCGCGCAGTGGGAATGCCGGCTCTGCGAGTTCGCGCGCGTGCTCGCGCACGTCGGCGGGCCAGCCGGCGACCAGCTCCTCGAAGCGGGCCGCGTCGCCGGCGAACAGCGCGCGGATCGCATCCTCGTAATGCGGCTGGTTGCCGGCCATCACGGACATGAACCGGTAGGCGGATTCCTGCGCGCGCCGCGCGCGGTCCTTGTCCTCGCTGCCGCGCCGTGCCTCATCGACCAGCTTGCGGATCGCTACCGATGCGCCGCCGCTTTGCTGCGACAGCCAGTCCCAGTGCCGCGGCAATAGCGTGATTTCGCGCGCGACCACGCCGAGTTTCGGGCGCCCGGGTCCGCGCGGCGCGGGAGCCTGCGGCGCCGCGCCGTCAGCCGCGGCCTGCGCGGTTTCCGGCAGCCGCGCCACGACGTCGTCGGCTGTGCCGCGAAAATCGATCTCGACCGGCTGGCTGGTCTCGGCGTCGAAAATCAGAATCGCCGCGTCGCCGCGGTCGAACGCCTGTCTGGCGAGGCGTGCGACGTCGCGCAGCGCGCCGGACGCGACGCGGCGGTCGCCCTCGAAAGCGATGCAATGGGGAGGTGATGCCGCGTCCATGGAAAAAAGCCCTCGTTCGTGTCGGCAGTATTTACCCGGGTAAATCAAACTTGTCAATAATACCCGGATAATATGTCGGCTCGACTTTCCCGTCGCTGGCTGGCACGACGAAAGCTACGACAAGGCACCCGAGGGACCGCCGATGCTCACCGTTCATCATCTCAACAATTCGCGCTCGCAGCGGGTGCTGTGGCTGCTCGAAGAGCTGGGCGTGCCCTACGAGATCGCGCGCTATCAGCGCCAGCCCAACATGCTGGCGCCGCCGGAGCTGCGCGCCGTGCATCCGCTTGGAAAGTCGCCGGTCGTGACCGACAATGGCAACACCGTCGCGGAATCCGGCGCGATCGTCGAATACATCGTCGACACCTATGGCAACGGCCGCCTGATTCCGCCGCCGAAGACGCCGGAGCGGCTGCGCTATATCTACTGGCTGCATTACGCCGAAGGTTCGGCGATGCCGCCACTCTTGATGAAGCTGTTGTTCACGCTGATGCCGAAGCGGGCGCCGGCGCTGCTGCGCCCGCTGGTACGGAAAGTCTCCAACACGGCGCTGACCACGCTGGTCAATCCGCAGCTCAGGCAGCACATGGCGTACTGGGAGACGGAGCTGAACAAGAGCGAATGGTTCGCAGGTTCCGAGTTCACCGCCGCCGACATTCAGATGAGCTTTCCGCTGGAAGCCGCCGCCGCGCGGGCCGGCCTCGAGCAGGGACATCCGAAGGCGATGGCGTGGCTGGAGCGCATCCACGCGCGGCCAGCCTACAACCGCGCGCTGGAAAAGGGCGGGCCCTACACGATCGGGAGATAGTGGCTCGCGTCATTGCGAGGAGCGAAGCGACGAAGCAATCCGGTCCTGCTTTCATCGTGCGCAAGGCCGGGCAGCGCGCCGCGGCCCGGCTCAGAATTTGTAGAGCCGCACCGGATTGTCGACCAGAATCTTCTTGCGAATGTTCGCGTCGGGCGCCCATACCGCAAGCTGGTTGAGCAGCCGGCCGTCATCGATCTGGAACAGCGGCGTCACGTCGGTGATCTGCCTGTCCTTTGGCGTGACGGAATCCGGATGCGGCCAGTCGGTGCCCCAGACGATGCGATCCGAATTCGTCGCGATCAGCGCCTGCGCCAGCGGAGCCGCGTCGGGATAATCCGGCCCCAGCTTCGACGCGCGATAGGCGCCGGAGATCTTCACATAGGCCTTGCCGGATTTCACCAGATCGAGAAGGTCGGCAAAACCCGGCTGCTCCACGCCGAGGGCTGCCTGGGCACCGCCGAAATGGTCGAACACCACAGGCACCGGCGAGGCGGCGACCATGTCCTTGATCGCGGTGATCATCGCCAGGCTGGTAAATAGCTGGATGTGCCAGCCGCGCGCCTTCATGCGGTCGACCGCGGCCTGGAAGCGCGCCCGTCCGACGTTCGGATCATTGACGCCGCCGGTGGCGAGGTTGAGCCGGATGCCGCGGATGCCGGCCTCGGCCATGGCGTCGAGATCGCTCTCCGAGGTTTTGTCGTCGATCACCGCGACACCGCGCGCGGTGGCGCCTCGCGCCTTCATGCCGAACAGCGTGGGCGAATTGTCCGGGCCGTAAATGCTCGGCGTCACGATCACCACGCGCTCGATATGCAGCGCCTTGTGCAGCGCCGACATTTCCTCAGGCGATGCCAGTTCCGGCGTGTAGACGCGTCCCGCGAACATCGGGAATTTCGCAGGATCCGGATGAATGTGGGTATGGCAGTCGCAGGCGCCGGCCGGCATCTCGAAATTTACCGGCGTGGCGGGCTGCGCCGCCCTGGCGAAAACGGTTCGGGCTTTCATGGCAACTCCAGCGGCAACGGATGCAAGCAGAACGTCGCGTCGTGTCGGCATCGTGTGTTCCTCCCTGTTGGACGTTACTCCACCATTGCGAGGAGCGCGTGCGGCGAGCAATCCTTCGTCATGCGCGGGCTTGACCCGCGCATCCATCACCCTTCGGAAAAGCCTTTCGAAGAGGATGGATTGCCGGGTCAAGCCCGGCAATGACGAAAAATGGGTACTTTGTCGCAAAGGCTCCTTGCAATGACGGCCGCTATATTTTTGCCTTGGCCGCCGCGACCGACGGCAGCGGCATTACCGTAACCCCGGGCGGCGCCACGTCGTCGTCGGGCACGAAGAAATCCGACATCAACGGCACGGAAGAGTCGACGCGGTAGGGTTCGAAATCGCGCACGCCGTCGGCATACAGCACCTTGTCGTCGATGCAGAAATGCCCGGTGAATTCCCGCGAAAGCTTCAGGAAGATCGCGTGCGCGGCGTCGCCCATGATCTCCGGCGTGCGGCTGGCGCGCATCATGGCGTCGCCGCCGAGCAGGTTGCCGACCGCGGCGGTGGCGATGGTGGTGCGCGGCCACAGCGCGTTGACGGCGATGCCGTCGCGTTTCAGTTCGCCGGCCATTCCCAGCACGCACATGCTCATGCCGAACTTCGCCATGGTGTAGGCGGTGGAATGCTCGAACCACTTCGTCTTCATGTCCAGCGGCGGCGACAGCATCAGGATATGCGGATTGGCGGATTTCTTCAGGTGCGGAATGCAATATTTCGAGACCATGAAGGTGCCGCGGGTGTTGATGCCCATCATCAGGTCGAAGCGCTTCATGTCGGTCATCAGCGTGTTGGTGAGGCTGATCGCGCTGGCGTTGTTGACGCAGATGTCGATGCCGCCGAATTCGGCCACGGTGCGGTCGACCGCCGCCATCACCTGGGCTTCCTCGCGGATGTCGCACAGGATCGGCAGCGCCTTGCCGCCGGCGGCGCGGACCTCGTCGGCGGCGGTGTAGATGGTGCCCTTGAGCTTCGGATGCGGCTCCGCGGTTTTCGCGGCGAGGGCGACATTGGCGCCGTCGCGCGCGGCGCGCAGCGCGATCGCAAGTCCGATACCGCGGCTGCCGCCGGAGACGAACAGCGTCTTGCCCTTGAGGGATGTCATCGGATCATTCCTTATGCATCCGCATGCAGAATCCGGCCGCGGGTTTCCGGCAGCGCGAAGGCCGCGATGAAGAACACACCATAAGCCAGCACCGCGAAGATCGCGATGGCATTGCCGAGCGAAGTCGTGGTCGAGAGCGCGCCGACCAGGAACGGAAACAGTGCGCCGATGCCGCGTCCGAAATTGTAGCAGAAGCCTTGGCCGGATCCGCGCAACCGGGTCGGATAAAGCTCGGTGAGGAAGGCGCCCATGCCGGAGAAGTAGCCGGAGGCGAAGAAACCCAGCGGGAAGCCGAGCAGCCAGAGGATTTCGTTGGTGAGCGGCAGCTGTGTGTAGAGAAGAATGACGGCGATGGCCCCGAGCGAGAAGGTCAGGAACAGGTTACGCCGGCCGATCCTGTCGGCGAGCCACGCGCCGACGAGGTAGCCGATGAACGAGCCGATGATCAGCGCCGCGAGATAGCCGGTGGACGAGACGATCGACAGTTTACGTTCGGTGGTCAGGAAGCGCGGTACCCAGAAGGTGATGGCGTAATAGCCGCCCTGGCATCCCGTCGCCGCCAGCGAGGCCAGGATGGTGGTTTTCAGAATCGGACCGGAGAAGATTTCATGCAGGCCGGGCCGCTGCCCGCTGGCGTTCTGCTTTGCGCGGGTCGCCGCGGCAATCTCCGGCTCGGTGACGTAGCGGCGCAGGTAGAACACCAGCAGCGCCGGCAGCGCGCCGATGGCGAACATCCAGCGCCACGCGGTTTCGGGCGGCAAAACCGAAAACAGGACGGCTTGCGACAGTACCGCGAGGCCCCAGCCCACCGCCCATCCGGATTGCACCGAGCCGACGGCGCGGCCGCGATATTGCGGCCGGATGGCTTCGCCCATCAGCACCGCGCCCGCCGCCCACTCGCCGCCGAAGCCGAGGCCGAGCAGAGCTCGCGCGATCAGCAACTGATCGAAATTCTGCACGAAGGCGCAGACCAGCGAGAAGAACGAGAACCACAGGATGGTGAGCTGCAGCGTCCGTACCCGGCCAATGCGGTCGGCGAGGTAGCCGCCGAGCCAGCCGCCGACGGCGGAGGCGAGCAAGGTCACCGTGCCGGCAAGGCCGGCGGTGCCGGGATCGACCTTCCACATCGCGATGATGGTGCCGATCACCAGCGGATAGATCATGAAATCCATGCCGTCGAGTGCCCAGCCCGACGCGCAGGCCCAGAACGTTCGCCGCTCCGGCTGGTTCATGTCGCGGTAGAAGGCGAGAAGGCTGGTATCCTCGATCGGCGCGACGTCGATCGCGCCGGACGCGGACGGTTCTGCCGTGCTCATGATGTTCCCCCTATTTCTTGCGGCCTGCCGTTCTGTCAAATCCTACGCCGATCAGGGGTGGTGTCATCAGGCAATTCTTGTCATTGCGAGCGAAGCGAAGCAATCCACCTTCTTTCGTGCCGAAACTGGATTGCTTCGTCGCTTCGTTCCTCGCAATGACGATGGAGCGTTCACTGCCCGGCGGCCTCGGCGCCGCGGGTGCGCGGATCGGGCGCGCCCAGCAGTCCGTTCCGCGTCACCGCGATCGAATTGGCCGAGGTCTGGCCGAGCGGCACCACGATGACATGGCCCATCGATTTCAGGGCCGCGAGCGTCTCGTCGGCGAAGCCGCGCTCGACCCGCACTTCGTCGGGCAACCATTGATGATGCAGCCGGGGCGCGGCGACGGCCGCGGCGACGTCCATGCGATAATCCAGCACATTGACGATTACCTGCAGCACCGTGGAGATGATGCGGCTGCCGCCGGGCGATCCGGTCACCAGCACCGGCCGTCCGTCCTTCAGCACGATGGTCGGCGTCATCGACGACAGCGGCCGTTTGCCCGGGCCGGGCAAATTGGCCTCGAAGCCGACCAGGCCATAGGCGTTGGAGGCGCCGGGCGCGGCGGTGAAATCGTCGAGTTCGTTGTTGAGCAATACGCCGGTGCCGTCGGCCACCAGGCCGACCCCGTAGCTGAAGTTCAGCGTAGTGGTGTTGCTGACGGCGTTGCCGTGGCTGTCGATCACCGAGAAATGCGTGGTGTTGCTGCCCTCGCGCGGCGGCACCGCCGACAGCGCGTCGGTCCATGGCGTGGCGCGATTGACGTCGATGCTCAGGCGCTGCTTTTCGGCATAGTCCTTGGCGGTGAGTGTCGTGACCGGTGCGTCGATGAAGGCGGGATCGCCGAGGTAGCGCGCGCGGTCGGCGTAAGCCCGCTTCATCGCCTCGATCATGACATGCAGCGAAGGCGCCGAACCTTGCGTCATGTCGCGCATCGCGAAGCCCTCGAGGATATTCAAGGTCTCCAGCAGCACCACGCCGCCGGACGAAGGCTGCGGCATCGAGACGATGTCGTAGCCGCGGTAGCTGCCGCGCACCGGCGCGCGGATCACCGGCTGGTACGATCTGAGATCCTCCAGCGTCATGATGCCTCCGGCATCGCGGATGGCGCCGACGATCTTTTCCGCCACCGGCCCTTCGTAGAAGCCGCGCGGACCCTGCTCGGCAATCGCCGACAGCGTTGTCGCGAGATCGGTTTGAACCAGCGTGTCGCCTTCGCGCAGCGAGGCGCCGTCGGCGCGGGAAAATATCCGCGCCGATGCCGGCCAGCGCGCCAGCCGCTTGTGCCAGTCCGGCAGCGTGTCGGCGCTGTCGTCGGTGACGAGCGTGCCGTTGGCCGCAAGCGTTATTCCGGGTTTCACCAGATCGGCCAGCGAAAATTTTCCCGAACCATATTTATCGAGCGCCACGGACAGCCCGCGCACGGTGCCGGGGATGCCGATGCCGAGCGCGGAATCCCGCGACTTCGCGATGTCCGGCTTGCCGTCGGCGCCCAGAAAGATGTCGCGGGTAATCGCGGCCGGCGCGGTCTCTCGATAGTCGATCGCGATGTCTTCCTTGGCGTCCGCCGAATGGATCACCATGAAGCCGCCGCCGCCGATATTGCCGGCGCGGGGATAGGTCACGGCCATTGCAAAGCCGGTTGCCACGGCGGCATCGACGGCGTTGCCGCCCTGGCGCAGGATGTCGGCGCCGATTTGCGCGGCGTTTTTTTCCTGCGCGACCACCATGCCGAATTCGGCGCCTGTGGCGTGGAAGGTGCCGGCGGCGGGCGGCGTGTAGAAGCCGCGTTGCCCCTCCTGTGCGCCGGATGGCCCGCAAACGATGGCGGCAAGCGCCAGCGCCGTGAGGAATGCGCGCCGGTTCGCCGTGAACGGGATCATCCTTGCTCCGACAAAATGCTGCCGCTGTCGCTGCGATGCTATAGCGTCTGCCTGCGTTGGCAAAACGATTCGGCGGTAAATTGATCATGACAGCCACTGCATCGGATGCGCGCAACGCTGCTATGCAACGGAGCTATCCGCCGCGCTCCGCCGTCATCGGGTGGATTCTGTTCGACTGGGCCGCGCAGCCCTATTTCACGCTGATCACCACCTTCGTGTTCGCGCCCTATTTTGCGACCCACGTCGCCTCCAATCCCGCCAGCGGGCAATCGCTGTGGGGCTTTGCCACCGCGGCCGCCGGACTGGTGATCGCGCTGCTGTCTCCAGTGCTCGGTGCCATCGCCGACGTCAGCGGGCGGCGCAAGCCATGGATCGCCGCCTTCGGCGCGCTGCTGGTGATCGGCTCCGCCTTCATGTGGATCGGCAGGCCCGGCGACACCGGCGTGATCGCGCCGCTGCTGATCGCCTATGCGATTGCGACCATCGGCGTCGAATTCGCCACCGTGTTCAACAATGCCATGATGCCGACGCTGGTGCCGCCGGACCGGATCGGTCGGTTGTCCGGCACCGGCTGGGCCACCGGTTATGTCGGCGGCATCCTGAGCCTCATTCTGGTGCTCGGGTTTCTCGCGGCGAGTCCGGAGACCGGCCGCACTCTGTTCGGCTTCACGCCGCTGTTCGGGCTCGATGCCGCCACCTATCAGGGCGACCGCATCACCGGCCCGCTCACCGGTATCTGGTTCGTGATCTTCGTGCTGCCGATGTTCCTGTTGACGCCGGATTATCCCGCGCGGCGCCCGGTGCGCGAGGCGCTGCGTCAGGGATTGGCCGAGCTGCATCAGACTCTCGGTGAATTGCCGCGGCAGAAGTCGATGGCGGCGTTTCTGCTCGCCAACATGATCTACACCGACGGCCTGGTATCGCTGTTCGCGTTCGGCGGCATCTATGCCGCGGGCACCTTTGGCTGGAACACGATCCAGATCGGCACTTTCGGCATCCTGCTGGCAATCGCAGGCAGTCTTGGCGCGTGGATCGGCGGCAAGCTCGACGATCGGCTGGGACCGAAGCGCGTGATATCGGGTAGCCTGATCATCCTGCTGTTATCGGTGATCTGGATCCTGACGGTCGACCGCGATTCGATCCTGTTCGTCAGGGTGGCGCCGCCGGCGCCGGGCGGCGGTCTGTTCGCAGCGCCCGCCGAGAAGGCCTATCTCCTGCTGGGATGTCTGATCGGCATGGCCGGCGGGCCGCTGCAAGCAGCATCACGCACGCTGCTGATTCGCATGGCGCCCAACGACCGCATCACGCAGTATTTCGGGCTGTTCGCGTTGACCGGAAGGGTCACCTCGTTCGTCGGTCCGCTTCTGATCGGCGTCATCACGGCGGTGACGGCGAGCCAGAAGGCCGGCATGGCGGTGCTGGTGGTGTTCTTCGTGGCAGGACTGCTGCTGCTGCGACGGGTGCGGGATTGATCCAGCCCTCATCGCCCACGCGAGGCCGTCATGCTCACATCTCGTCATACGCGGGCTTGCCGTCTTCGCCAAGGCTTCGCCGGCCTGACACTGGAGCGCCCGGCGAAGCTTTACCGTAGCCGGGACCCGCGTATCCATCGATCTTGGCAAGAATCTTTCGAAGACGATGGATTGCCGGCTCAAGCCTGGCAATGACCGGAGATGTGCGCGTGCCCTGGCGCCTTCGCGGGGACGATAAGTTTAATGCCGGAAATGCCGGACGCCGGTGAACACCATGGCGATGCCGGCGTCATCGGCGGCCTTGATGACTTCATCGTCGCGCACCGAGCCGCCGGGTTGAATCACGGCCGTCGCGCCGGCCTCGACCGCGACCAGCAGTCCATCGGCGAACGGAAAGAATGCGTCCGACGCAACCACGGAGCCTTTGGTCATGGGGTGTGCGAGCTTTGCCTCGTCGGCGGCATCCTGTGCCTTGCGCGCCGCGATGCGCGCGGAATCGATCCGGCTCATCTGCCCCGCGCCAATGCCGACGGTCGCCAGATCCTTTGCGTAGACGATGGTGTTCGATTTGACGTGCTTGGCGACGCGGAACGCGAATTTGAGATCGCGCAGTTCGGCGTCCGATGGCGCGCGTTTGGTCACGGCCTTCAGCGTCATGTCGTCGACCACCGCGTTGTCGCGGCTTTGCACCAATAGCCCGCCGGCGACGGTCTTGGCGGTGAGGCCCGCCATGCGCGGATCGGGCAGCCCGCCCGCCAGCAACAGCCGCAGGTTCCTCCGGGCCGCAACGATGGCGATGGCTTCGTCGGTGGCATCCGGCGCGATGATCACCTCGGCGAAGATTTCGGTGATCGCGCGCGCGGCATCGGCGTCGAGCGTGCGGTTGAGCGCGACAATGCCGCCGTAGGCCGACGTCGAATCGCAGGCCAGCGCCTTGCGATAGGCGCCGGCGAGGTCGGCGCCTTCGGCGACACCGCAGGGGTTGGCGTGCTTGACGATGACGCAGGCGGCGGTACGTGCCGCGTCGAACTCGGCAATGCATTCATAGGCGGCGTCGGTGTCGTTAATGTTGTTGTACGAGAGTTCGCGGCCCTGCAACTGCCGCGCCGTGGCGACGCCCGGGCGTCGGTCGGGCGTGCGATAGAACGCCGCCGTCTGGTGCGGGTTCTCGCCATAGCGCAGCGGCTGGATCAGACGCCCGCCCAGGCTCCGGAAATCCGGGGCGTCGTTTTTCAGCACGTTGGCGAACCAGTTCGAGATCGCGGCGTCGTAGGCGGCGGTACGGGCATAGGCTTTCGCGGCGAGGCGGCGGCGCAGCGCAGGCGTGGTCGCGCACCGGTTGGCGGCGAGCTCGTCGAGCACGGTTTGGTAATCCTGCGGCTCGACGACCACGACGACGTCGTCATGGTTTTTCGCAGCCGCGCGGATCATCGCAGGCCCGCCGATGTCGATGTTTTCGATGCATTCCTCGAAACCGGCGCCTTTATCGACGGTGGCCTCGAACGGATAGAGATTGACCACCAGCAGGTCGATCGGCGCGATGCCGTGATCCTTCATGGATTGCGCATGCTCGGCATTGTCGCGGATCGCGAGCAGACCGCCATGCACTTTCGGATGCAGCGTCTTGACCCGGCCGTCCATCATTTCGGGAAAACCGGTCAGTTCGGACACGTCGGCGACCTTGAGCCCGGCCGCGGCGATGGCTTTCGCGGTGCCGCCGGTGGATACGAGTTCGATGCCGTGACCTGCAAGCGCCCGGGCGAATTCGATCAGGCCGGATTTGTCGGAAACGGACAATAAGGCGCGGCTCACGCGGGGGTCGGTCATGAAGAGGTCCTACAGAGGAAGCCCGCCCGGTAGCATGGATTTGTGCCGCATGAAACCTTGGGAAAAAGCGGGCAGGGGCTCTTTCCACCGTCATTGCGAGGAGCGTAGCGACGAAGTAATCCAGTCTCATTGCGGAGCTACTGGATTGCTTCGCTCGGCTCGCAATGACGTCGAGTAAAACCCTACAGCGGCAATTCCGGTTCGCGCCGCGCGTTGCGTTTTGCCGTCGTCGCCGCGGCCGAGGTGGACGAGCGCACGAAGCTCCAGCGGATGCTGGAGGCATGCCGCGAATCCTGTTTGATCACGATCTGGGCGGTACGGCGGGGGCCGTCATTGCCGGCGAGGAACACGCTGTCCTCCAGTTCGACCTTGTCGTCGATCGCCTCGAAGGTCCAGACGTCGCGGTTCGGCAGCACCAGCATGACGCCGCGGGCGTCGCTGAGCCGGCTTGCCTTCACCGACGGATGCAGGTGAAAGCGCAGCGCATAATCGGTGTCGTTGCCTTTGATCCGCGCGCCGGGGGCCGGTGCCAGCGTATCCTCGCCGTCGAGCCGCGTGCCGTCTTCCGCCATCATCAGCACGCGCTGATGGATCACGCCGAATTTTGCCAGGTAGCCATCGTGCGACGCCGTCATCAGCATGCCGTTGGCGACGGCCTCGCGATAGCTTTCGACGTTGGCCGGGCCGCTGACGACAGGCGCGCCCTGCAGCAGCCGTTTCACCGCCGTGAGTTCGACGAACTGGCAGGACGAGACGTCGTGCCAGGTCAGGGTCGAATGCGCCGGCGTGCCGCGCGCAAAGCTGCGCCAGTTGTCGCGGCCGGTGGCGGGCATGCCGCAATTGATCACGATCCGGCTTGGTCCCGACGACAGTTCGAACGACAGGCAGCCGGCATGGGCGTCGTGGCTGACATTCGGCGGCGGCGGCGGGCCGGTGTCCATGATCACCGTCATGGTGCCGGCGTCGAGCCGCTGATAACCGGTATGCGGCATGTTCACCATCGGGGTGCCGTGGGTGTCGTCATAGGCGAGCAGCGTGGCCAAAAGATCAGACGGCGTGCCGCTCATGCCGTTGAACAGCGCGAAGGTGCCGTCGCCGTGGCGGAAGAAGCGCAGCATCGGCATCATGCGGTCGATCGCGTTCAGCAGCGCCGACGGTGGCGCGATGTTGCGGGCGGCGAAGGTCTGCCGCAGCGGCAACAGGTCGATCAGAAGTTCGATCAGCGCGCCGGGATTGCGCGAGACGTGGCCGCCGTCGGGAAGAATCTGCCGCTGCAGTTCGTCGGACAGCTTTCGCGTCGCGGTGCGGATGTAGCGCGCCTGGTTGGCAAGACAAAGCGAGGCGTAGCACAGCGCGATCAGCACCTGCAGCCGCGGTACCCCGTCGGGGATGTCCAGCATCGTGTAGCGCAGGTAGCGGATCTCGCGGGTGAGGCCGCGCAGATAGCGGCGATAAAACCTGCCGTCGGTATCGCCGAGCACCAGCGGCGCCTGCGACAATAGTGAGATCACACGCCGCGCCAGCACGTCGGCGCGGCGGCCGATCGGCCGCTTGCGGTTCGGATTGGAAATCCAGTCATCGACCAGCGAACGGGCGTTGGCGCGGGTGATCGCGGTATCCGCCGCGCGCAGATGGCGCAGCCATCCGAAGCCGAGCAGGTTGACTTCCCAGTCCTCCGACGGCGGCTCGAGGTCGAAGATGGACCGTCCATGGCAGGTGACGATCTTGCCGGCGAACACGAAGCGGCCGGCATAGACTTCGGCGGCGCGGGTGGCGTCGGCGGTGCGCAGGTCGTGCGGCGCGATGATCAGGCGGTCGGTGCGGCCCGGCCACAGCCGCGACAGTGCCACCGAGCTGCCGCTGGCGCGCGCGATCGCGCTCCGCGCGAAGCGGCCCATGATCAGCGTCGAAATACGTCTGCGTTGAGCGACCGACACGCGCGCCTTGGATCAGATGAGGATTCGCTTGCGAATCCTTTTAACTTGATGAGGATTCTCTGCGAATCCTTATTAATCCGGAAAATGCAGCCGGGACACCATGCGAATGGACCGAATCTGCAAATTGGCCTGTAAATATCAGGATTTAACCAGCCGTGCCGCATAGAAACCGTCAAGCCCGCCCAGGCGAGGGTCGGCGTGCGGCAGGTGGCAGGGTAGCGTCCGCAGGTCGCCCTCCGGGGTGATGATTTCGGCCAGGCCGGCGACCTCGCTGGCCTCGACCGGAACGCGGCGCAGGCCCGGCTCGGCCGACAGCAGCTCTGCGACGGCCTGTTCGCCCTCCTCCGGCTCCAGCGAACAGGTACAATAAACCAGCGTGCCGCCGGGCTTGAGCAGCGTCATTGCCTTTTGCAGCAGGCGCTTCTGCAGCGCCGTCAGCGCGCCGATGTCCAGCTCCTGCCGCAGCCAGGCGACGTCGGGATGGCGCCGGATGGTGCCGGTGGAAGCGCAGGGCGCGTCGACCAGCACGCCGTCGAATTCTTTCCCGCCCGGCCATTCGACGGCGTCCGCCACCACGGTCTGCGCCGCGAGTCCGAGCCGCGCCAGATTATCCCGCAGCCGCGTCACGCGGTTGGGCGAGCGGTCGATCGCGGTGACGTCCGCACCGGCCTGCACCAATTGCGCGGTCTTGCCGCCCGGCGCCGCGCACAGATCCGCGATTGTCCTTCCCGAGACGTCGCCGAACAACCGTACCGGAAGTGCCGCGGCGGCGTCCTGCACCCACCATTGTCCTTCGGCAAAGCCCGGCAGCATGGTCACCGCGCCCTGCAGCAGCGTGCGCACGGTGTCGGTCGGCAGCATCTCGCCATGCAGCCGCGTCGCCCACTGCGCGGCATCGGATTTCACGGTGAGGTCGAGCGACGGCTCGTGGCTGAGCGCGACAGCGATATCCTTTGCGGTGGCTTCGCCGTAATGCGCGGCCCAGCGCGCCATCAGCCATGGCGGCAGGTCGAGCGTCTGCGATTTGACCTCGTCGATCAGCGGCTGGCCCTCGCGCGCGCACCGCCGCAGCACCGCGTTGACGAGGCCGGCATATTTCGCCGCCCGCCGGTCCGATTGCACGAGGCGCACCGACAAGTCGACCGCGGCGTGATCGGGCACGTCCATCCAGAGAATCTGCGCGGCGCCGATCAGGAGCGCGCTCTGCGCGCGCGGCGCGTCGGTCGGAATGCCGCGGTCGAGCAGCCGCGACAACACATGTCCCAGCGTGCCCAGCCGCCGCAGGATGGTCGCCACCAGCCGGCGCATCAAAGCGCGGTCGCGGTCGGACAGGGTTTTCAGCCCGGGATGCGCGGCGGCGCCGTCGAGCTGGTCGTCGAGCGTGCGGCGCTTGTGCAGCACGCCATCCAGGATATCGGCCGCGATCCGCCGCGCTGCGAGGCCGGGCACCTCGGTAGGCGGTGCGTATCGTACAGGAGGCATAAGGTGCTGATCGCTTTCGGAAACGGCGGTGGATGCGGCACTTTCGCCGCGCGCCGTCGATGAAGGAGACAGCCATGCCACGCGAATATGCCAAATGTAAGAATCGCCGTACTAATTTCACAGTTCGATGCGACCATCTCCGAACCATGGAACGCCAACCATGCATGGCACGGGATCTTCAGGCTTCGAAGCGCCGCGACGCAGGTTCTTTGCAATGAAACACGATCCGTCCCGGCCATCGCCCGATCAAGCCGCGGTACCGCGCAAGCCGCTGTCGCCTGCGGCGCAGCGCGCGCTCGCCGAGGCCGAGGCCCGCCGCGCCGCCGCGGCGCAGGCGGCGCCCCCGCCTGCCGCGAAAGAGTCCGGAGGCCCGAGAGGCCCCGAGCCGACACGCTACGGCGACTGGGAGAACAAGGGCATCGCGTCGGATTTTTGAAGTTTCGTCGTTCCGGGCCTGCGCCAAGTGGCGCATCCCGGAATGACAGCACCTAAGTTGCCATTCGAGTCCAAATAAAAAAGCCGCACATCCTGCGCGGCTTTTTGCAGGCAACCCCGACGCTGTCGGTTTAGCGCGTCACCACCACCGTGGTGCCGACCGAGACGCGCTGGTAGAGGTCGCTGATGTCGTTGTTCAGCATCCGGATGCAGCCGTAGGAGACGAAACCGCCGACCGAGCCGGGCATGTTGGTGCCGTGAATGGCGTATTCGCCACCCGAGAGCGTCATCGCAGCGACGCCCATCGGGTTGCGCGGCGAGCCGCCGGGAATCACGTCCGGCATGTTCGGCTTGTCGTGCTTCACTTCCTTAGGGGGCGACCAGGCCGGGTTGCGGTATTTGCCGTCGATCCGGGTGGTGCCGGCCCATTGCTTGCCGGCCTTGCCGACGCCGACCGGGTAACGCACCGCACGGCCGGTATCGACGACGAGATAGAGCCGGCGCTCATTGGTCTTCACCACAATGGTCCCCGGCGAATAATCGCCGCGGAAGCCGACGACATCCGGCCGCGCCTGCGCGGTATCGGCCATTGCCAGGCCCGCTCCGATCGTGGCTGCCAGCGCCACCGCAATCCTCAACGACATCGATCACTCCAGTTTTCTCGACCGCCCGATCCGGAGCGGCCAAATTCCAAGGCATGCCCGCCTTCCGAGGCAGGCCCGCAAAAAAGTCTGCACCCGGTTGCCCACGCATTATTAACCGCGCGTCTTGACCGGGAGGTTTCCGCGAGCGGCCGGGAAGCCGCCCAGCGCGTCCAACAAAAGAAAATGTTCGGATTAAAGTAAATGACATGGAAACAACACTCGGCGGAAAACGACCGGGACGGACAAAACGCCCATCGCAATATGGGTCGATCGGCAACGATATGGACTGAACCCGCGGCATCCGGGGCGGCACTAACCCTGAACCAGGCCATTGCGAGTCCCGCTCTTCCATGTCCGTTTCCCGCCGCCAATTCCTCGCGGGCAGCGCCGCGCTCGCGGCATTGCCGTCCATTCCCGCTGCCGACGCGGCAGTCCGCCGCGCCCCGCCGGCGCCGTTCATGCTGGACGATGCGAGCAGGCTCAATGCGACGCCGATCACCCGGCAGGCCGTCCTCACCGCGACCGACGACGCCAGGCGGCTGCGGGAACTGCGCGCCACGTTGGGGGAGGCGGCGAGCGAGGGCCGTCCGGTCGCGATTGGAGGCGCCCGGCATTCCATGGGCGGGCAGAGCCTGCCCCGCCACGGCATCGCCGCATCGTTCGCCACGGCCGCGATCGAACCCGACAGCAACGGCCGGGTCTACCGCGTCGGCGCCGGCGCGCGCTGGCGCGACGTCATCCGCGCTTTGGATCCGATCGGCTTTTCGCCGGCGGTCACGCAATCCAATCACGATTTCAGCGTCGGCGGCACCCTGAGCGTCAACGCCCATGGCTGGCCGGTGCCGTTCGGTCCTTTCGGCAGCACGATCCAGCGGTTTCGCATCATGCTGGCCGATGGTTCGGTGGCGACCTGCTCGACCACGGAGAACGCCGACCTGTTCCGGCTCGCGATCGGCGGTTACGGCCTGTTCGGAATCGTCATCGATGCCGACCTTGCGATGACCGAGAACAGCCTGCTACTGCCGCGATCGGAATTGATGGAAGCGAACGCGTTCGCGCAGCGCTTCGTCGCGCGCGCTGGCGATCCGGCGGCGCGCATGCTCTATGGCCGGCTCTCGGTGGCAGGCGAGGGCTTTTTGCAGGAAGCCCTGCTGGTCGATTATGCGCAGGCGCCAAGGCAGCCGGAGCGTCTGCCGCCGACGAAAAATTCCCGGGCCTACGCGCTGCTGTCGCGCGGCGTGTTTCGTGCCCAGACCGGTTCCGAGCGCGGCAAGCGGGCGCGGTGGATGGCCGAAACCCGTCTGATGCCCCGGCTCCATCACGTCGCGGTCACCCGCAACACGCTGCTGGATACGCCGGTAGCCGCGCTGGAGGACCGCGATCCGACGCGGACCGATATCCTGCACGAATATTTTGTGGCCCCGGATCGCTTCAACGATTTTCTCGCCGCCTGCCGGGAGATCATTCCGGCTCACAAGCAGGATCTGCTCAATGTCACGCTGCGCTACGTCGATGCCGATACTTCGAGCGTGCTGCCCTATGCGCCGCAGCGCCGTATCGCAGCCGTCATGCTGTTCGTGCAGAAGCGAACGCCGGAAGCCGACGGCGACATGCGGGCGATGACCGTAAAACTGGTCGACCGCGTTCTCGCGCTCGGCGGCAGCTATTATCTGCCGTATCGATTGCATGCGACGCGCGAGCAGCTACGGACGGCCTATCCGCGGCTCGACGAATTTATCGCGGCGAAGCGCCGCTACGATCCGAAGCTGCGGTTTAGCAACGCGTTGTGGGACAGCTATCTGGCGTAAAAGGCTCGATGGCTGACGATTGAGTGCATCACGCGCTATGCGCCCTTTGTCCGCTTCTTGGCCGGGGCCGGCGGGGTGGCCGGCGGACTTTCCTTCTTGCACGCGCCGGCATGATCGAGCTGTACCTTGACGCGCTGGCGCTCGCAGTCGTTAGCGTAGGTCTTGCCGTTGCAGCCGCACACCGGCCGCGACACGCGCATGCAGAAGGTCGGCGCCTTGTCGCATTTTCCCGCCGCGTCGGAGACCGCGCATTTGCCCTCGGCCTTCTGGCACCACAGTGCGGAATTGCAGGTGATGGCGTCCTTGCCGCCGCAGGCTTCGTCGAGATTTGCCGCCTTTACGGCGCCGGAGCCGAACGTAGCGCCGCATACAATCATGAACGCCGCGACGGCGAGGCGACCGAGACGGGTTCGCATGAATATCTCCAATGGCGGGCTGGGACTACGCACTCTTCTTGTTCTGCCGGTTGTTGACCAGATCGTCCACCACGGCGGGGTCGGCCAGGGTCGAGGTGTCGCCGAACTCGACGGCTCGTCCTCGGCGATCTTGCGCAGGATGCGGCGCATGATCTTGCCCGAGCGGGTTTTCGGCAGGCCCGGCGCGAACTGGATCAGGTCGGGCGAGGCGATCGGGCCGATATCCCGCCGCACCCACGCCACCAGTTCCTTGCGCAAACCCTCGCTGGGCTCGACGCCGCTCATCAGCGTCACATAGGCGTAGATGCCCTGGCCCTTGATGTCGTGCGGATAACCGACCACGGCGGCCTCCGACACCGCGGGATTGGCCACCAGTGAACTTTCGACCTCCGCGGTGCCCATGCGATGACCGGAAACGTTGATCACGTCGTCGACCCGGCCGGTGATCCAGTAATAGCCATCGGCGTCGCGGCGGCAGCCGTCGCCGGTGAAGTATTTTCCCTTGTAGGTCGAGAAATAGGTCTGCTCGAAACGCGCGTGGTCGCCATAGACCGTGCGCATCTGCCCCGGCCACGATCTGGCGATGCAGAGATTGCCTTCGGTCGCGCCCTCCAGGATTTTGCCGTCGGCGTCGACGATCTCCGGCACCACGCCGAAAAACGGCCGCGTCGCCGAGCCCGGCTTGAGCTTCGTTGCGCCCGGCAGCGGCGTGATCAGGATGCCGCCGGTTTCGGTCTGCCACCAGGTATCGACGATCGGGCAGCGCTCGTCGCCGATCACGCGGTGATACCATTCCCACGCCTCCGGATTGATCGGCTCGCCGACACTGCCGAGCAGCCGCAGGCTTTTCCGCGAGGTTCTCTTGACCGGTTCGTCGCCGCCCTGCATCAGCGCGCGGATCGCGGTCGGCGCGGTGTAGAAGATGTTGACCTTGTGCTTGTCGACCACGTTCCAGAATCGCGAATTGTCCGGATAATTCGGCACGCCTTCGAACATCAGCGTGGTCGCGCCGTTCGCCAGCGGCCCGTAGAGAATGTAGCTGTGGCCGGTGACCCAGCCGACGTCGGCGGTGCACCAGTAGATGTCGCCATCGTGATAATCGAACACATATTGATGCGTCATCGATGCGAAGATCAGGTAACCGGCCGAGGTGTGCAGCACGCCCTTGGGCTGGCCGGTCGAGCCCGAAGTGTAGAGGATAAACAGAGGATCCTCGGCATTCATCGGCTCGCACGGACATTCCGTCGTCACCATCTCGGCCGCTTCATGGTACCAGAGGTCGCGCGTCGGGTTCATGTCGACGGCGCCGCCGGTGCGCTTCACCACCACGACCCAGTCGACACCGCCGCTCTTGGCGATGGCCGCATCGACATTGGCCTTCAGCGGCACCTTCTTGCCGCCGCGCAGGCCTTCGTCTGATGTGATGACGATCTTGGACTGGCAGTCGGTAATGCGCTGGGCCAGGCTGTCAGGCGAGAAACCGCCGAACACCACCGAGTGAATGGCGCCGATCCGCGCGCAAGCCAGCATCGCATAGGCGGCTTCCGGGATCATTGGCAGATAGATGGTGACGCGGTCGCCTTTCTCGACATTGCGGGTGCGCAGGATGTTGGCGAACCTGCAGACCTCGTCGTGCAATTGCCGATAGGTGATGTGTTTGGACTCTGGAAGGATCGTCGCCTTCCCAGATGATCGCGGTCTGGTCGCCGCGGCTTTCCAGGTGGCGGTCGATGCAGTTCCAGGCCGCGTTGAGGACGCCGTCCTCGAACCATTTGATGGAGATGTTGCCGGGCGCGAACGACGTGTTTTCGACCTTGGTCGGCGCCGTCATCCAATCGATGCGTTTGGCTTCCTGGGCCCAAAATCCGTTGGGGTCCTCGACCGAGCGCGCATACATGTCGCGATACTTTGCGTCATCCGCCCAGGCTTGATCGGCCCATTGGGCGGATACGTCGTAAATCTTCTCGGACATCGGTTCCTCCACTCGTGCGGGCGGCGCTATACGGGCCGCCCGGCCGTCTTCGTTATTGCCGGCGATTATGCGTCGCCGCGCGGGGCCGGGACAAGCGGCAAGCTCATAGCACCTTGGTCGGCGTGCGGCAGGCTGGGCCACGACCGGCGATCACGTTCGCGTTTGGAGCGCCGCAAAATTATCCGTGTTGGGGCACTGCGGGCTCTCAGCGGTAATTAGAAACCGCAAATGGGCAAGGAAGGACTCGCAATAGCGATCGTTACCCCCTAAATGGCCCATTCGTGGCCGGCACAGCAGCCGGAACCAAAGAACAACAATCAGCATTAGCGGATACAGGGCCTACGTCGAGGCGTTAAAGTCATGATGGACCAGCAGAATTTTGAGCCGCCCCAGCCCGTTTCCGCTGATCCCGCGGTTGCGCTGGCGCAGGCGCTGGGCCAGTCGCCAAAAATCCCCTCCGCAAAGGCCCGGACGGCAAAGGCCACATCGGCCGCCGCGTCGGTGGAATCGCTGGCCCATGGACTGGGCCTGAAGCTCGGCGATCAGAATGAGTTGACCATCCGCCGCATCAAGCGCGGCAAGAGCTATTCATTCGTTCGTGCCAACGGTACGCCGATCCGGCATGCCGGCACCATCAAGCGCCTCAATTCCATGGCGGTGCCCCCGGCCTATGAAGAGGTGCGTTATTCGCCCGACCCTGCCTCGCATTTGCAGGCAGTCGGCCGCGATGCCGCCGGGCGGTTGCAGTACCGCTATCATTCCGACTGGGAGAAGGTTCGCGAACAGCGCAAGGCGCATCGCCTCGCGCGGCTGGTCGAGGCCTTGCCGAAGATCCGCCGCAACGTCTCGGCGCACCTGTCGGGCGATACGCCGACCCGCGAATTCGCGCTGGCCGCGGTGATCGAACTGATCGCGCGGACAGCGATCCGCCCGGGCAGCGAATCCTACGCGCGGCTCAGCGGCACGCGGGGCGCCAGCACGCTGCTGAAGTCGAACGTCACCGTCGAGGACGACAGCATCGTACTTACTTTCAAGGCCAAGGGCGGCAAGGCGGTCCGCAAGGAATGCGACGCTGCGAAGCTGGTGCGCGCGATCGGCATTCTGCGCGGCCTGCCGGGCAAGCGGATGTTCCAGTATCGGGACAATGGCGGCAATATTCGCGTGGTCAACACGACGCAGGTCAATGAATTCCTGCGCGAGATCGCCGGGATCAAGATATCGCTAAAGGATTTCCGCACTTTGATGGCGTCCGCCGTGGTGCTGGAATCGCTATCGCGGATTTCGCCGGCCGCCAGTGCCCGGGGCCGCCGCAGGCAGGTGCTGGAAGCGGTGCGCGCCGCGGCGGATGAATTGTCGAACACGCCAGCGATCTGCCGCAAGAGCTATGTGCACGACACCATCGTCACCGCGTTCGAGGACGGCATCCTGGAGCGCTTCGCCGCGACCATGAAGGGCTATCGCTCGCAATCGAAGCGCGAGCAGTTGCTGGCACAGGTCGTGGCGACCGCGGCGGCGTAACCAGCTCGGGCTGCCATCGCCCGGCTTGACCCTCGCATCCGATGCGTCATACGCGGGCTCGACCCGTGTATCCATCAACCTTCGCAAGAGTCTTTTCGAAGAGGATGGATTGCCGGTTCAAGCCCGGCAATGACGATGAAGATGTGTGAATACCGTAAGGTCAAGCCCGATGACGGACTTACATCCCGCCCATCCTGCAGACGATTTTCCATTCTTCCGCCGTCACGGGCTGCACCGACAGCCGTGAATATTTCACCAGCGCCATGTCGCTCAATCGCTTATCGGCCTTGATGGCGGCCATGGTCACCGGCGTCTTCAGCGGCTTGTCCGCCCTGATGTCGACGCAGACGAATTTGCCGGTCTTGTCGGTCGGGTCGGGATAGGCTTCGCGGATGACTTCGGCGATGCCGACGATGTCCTTGCCTTCGTTGGAGTGATAATAGAACGCGCGGTCGCCCTTCTTCATCTTCACCAGGTTCTGCCGCGCGGTGAAATTGCGCACGCCGGTCCAGGCCTCGCCCTTGGCGCCCCTGGCGACCTGCTGGTCCCATGACCAGCTCGACGGTTCCGATTTCACCAGCCAGTAGTTCATAACGCTCACCATCTGCTCGTCATGGCCGGGCGTGTCCCGGCGAGATAAACACATCTCGTCATACGCGGGCTGGACCCGCGTATCCATCATTCTTCCAAGACTCTTTGGAAGAGGAGAACGGTCATCCCTCCGCCCTGAATGGCCGCATCAACAAACTCTCGATCGCCGCGTCAATTGTCGAAGCACCGCTCAGGATCGTCGCGACGGCGCTTGATACCGGCAACTCGAGATTTTTTGAAGCAGCCAGTTCGACCAGCACCGGCGCGGTGAACTCGCCTTCGGCGAGCTTGTCCCGCGCAAGCCGCTCGCCGCGCCCGAGCGCAAGGCCCAGCGAAAAATTGCGCGATTGCAGGCTGCCGCAGGTCAGGATCAGATCGCCCAGCCCGGAAAGGCCGGAGATCGTCTCGGCGCGCGCGCCGCAGGCGCGGCCCAGCCGAAGCAGTTCGGAAAAACCCCGCGTGGTCAACGCCGCCTGCGCGGAGGCGCCCAATTTCTTGCCGACCACGATTCCCGCGGCAATGGCGAGCACGTTCTTCGCCGCCCCCCCGATCTCGACGCCGCGTACATCCGACGTGTGATAGGGCCGGAACGTCGAGGAACCGAGCGCCTGTACCAGCGCGCTTGCCAACGCGTCGTCCTTCGCAGCGAGCGTCACCGCGGTCGGCAGTCCGCGCGCCACGTCGCCAGCAAAACTCGGACCCGACATAATCGCCGGCATCGCTTGGGGCGCGGCCTCCGCAATCACGTCGGTCATGAATTTTCGGCTGCCGCGCTCGATGCCCTTGGCGCAGGCGATTACCGGCTTGGCCATGGCGAGGCGCGGCGCGAGCGCGGTGGCGGCATCGCGCAAATGTTGTGCGGGCACCGCGAGCAGTACGATATCCGCGCGCGCGGCGGCGGCGATATCCGATGTAACGGCGATACGCGGATCGAGACCGACGCCCGGCAGTCTTGGATTCTCTCGCGTCGCCGTCATATGCGCGGCCGCTGCGGCGCTGCGTGCATAGAGAATGACGTCGCGGCCGGCGCGCGCGGCAACGCCGGCCAGCGCCGTACCCCAGGCGCCGGCCCCGATCACCGCAACGGAGTTGAAGGACGGCATGGCGCCCATCGCTAAAGTTTGGCGCGGGTGTTGGCAAATCCTGTGGGCGCCACGGCATTGGCGTCGAGCAGCCAGCGCGCGCGGGGTGCCGCGTCCATGGTGTCGGTCAGTCCGACCGCAAGCCGTTCCGCGCCGGCCCATGCGATCATCGCGCCGTTGTCGGTGCACAACGCCGGCGGCGGAATGATCAGCGTGGTCTGCGCGCTGGCTGCGACCGCCTGCAGCGCGCCGCGGATCGCCTGGTTGGCGGCGACGCCGCCGGCCGCGACCAGCGCGCGAGGCGCGCCGAAACGTTCCTCGAATAATTTCAGCCCGACGCTCAGCCGGTCCGCGGTGGATTCCAGCACCGCGGCCTGGAAGCCGGCGCAGAGATCGCGGATGTCCTGCGGCTCCAGCGGGGTCAGACGGCTGGCTTCGTTGCGCACGGCGGTCTTCAGGCCCGACAGCGAGAAGTTCGCATCGTTGCGTCCCAGCATCGGCCGCGGAAAATTGAAGCGCCGCGGATCGCCGCCCGCCGCGGCGCGCTCGACCTGCGGTCCGCCGGGATACGGCAACCCCAGCATTTTGGCGACCTTGTCGAAAGCTTCGCCCATGGCGTCATCGACGGTGGTGCCTAGTCGTATATAATTGCCGACGCCGAGCACCGCGACGATCTGGGTGTGCCCGCCGGAGGCGAGAAACAGGCAATAGGGGAACGCCAGCGCGCAGGTCAGTCGCGGCGTCAGCGCATGGGCCTCGAGGTGATTGACCGCGATCAGCGGGGTGTCGTGCACCATCGCGATCGCCTTCGCGGTGGTGAGCCCGACGATGACCCCGCCGATCAGGCCGGGGCCCGCGGCCGCCGCGACGCCCGACAGTTGCGCGAAGCCGATGCCGGCCTCTTTCATCGCGCGCGCGACGATTCCGTCGAGTGCGTCGACATGGGCGCGCGCCGCGATTTCCGGCACCACGCCGCCGAACGGCGCGTGTTCTTCGGTCTGCGAGCGCACGATGTTGGACAGGATCCGCCCCGCTCCATTGGGCTGCCGCTCGACCACGGCGGCCGCGGTTTCGTCGCAGGTGGTCTCGATCCCGAGAACCAGGCCAGGGACCGCGGTCGGCGTGTCGTTATCCAATGTGAGCCCTTGCGTTGCCGGCCAAACCGGCGTTTTCCTTAGGCCTTGCGTATCATTGCGAGGCTATGACGTGCAATCTTCCGTTGAGGCCGCAGTTCCGTTGCCGGGGTTCTGAAGCGTGGCCATTCTCGTCACGCGACCCCAGCCCGACAACGAGCTCACAGCCGCGGCGCTGCGGACCAGGGGCTTCGACGTGCTGCTTGCGCCGATGCTGCGGTTCGAGCCGGTGGCGTTTAACGACGATGCCGACGCGCGCTACGGCGCCGTCATCGTCACCAGCGCCAACGCGTTGCGCGCCATCGAGGCCGGCCTCGCCGGCAGTCGGCTGCTGTCGCTGCCGTTGTTCGCGGTCGGAGAACGTACCGCGGAAGCCGCCCGCCGCGCCGGGTTCGGCGACGTCGCCGCGGCCGAAGGCGACGCCGCGGCGTTGCGCGAACTGATCGTCGCGGGCGTGCGTGCAAAGACGCTGAAGAAAGCCAGCACGCTGCTGTACCTCGCGGGCGCCGACCTCGCCGGCGATCTTGCCGGCGAACTGGGCAAGCGCGGATTCAGCGTCGTTACCCATACCACCTACCGGATGATCCCGATGGCCAAGCTGCCGCAAGATGCCTGCGCCGCCTTTGCCGCCAATGGGATCGAGGCGGTGTTGCATTATTCGCGGCGCAGCGCGCGCGCTTTCCTGGACGCGGCGCGGGCCGCCGGCGTCGAAATCTCGGCGCTGGCGATCCCGCAATGCTGCATTTCCGACGCGGTGGCCCTGATTGTTCGCGACGCCGGCGCCACCCAGGTCGTGGTGGCGCGGGCGCCGGATGAAGATGGCTTGTTTGAGGCACTGGAGCGTGCCGTGGTCGCGTTATCGCGGTAGGAGAACACGCGCCGATTCTGATAAGGATAGTGCCGCCGCGGCGCCGACGAGGAACTTTTACGATGGTTGACGACAAGCCCGACGACATCGGTTCGCAGCCGGATTTGAACCGGCCCAAACGCGCGCCGCCGACGCTCGACCTCGATGCCGTCGAAATTTCAGACGAAACCCCGCGTACCGCCGCCGATGCTGCCGGGCAAAAGCCGGATCGCGCCAGGCCGGCCTTCCCGACCATGATCTCCTCCGCGATCGTCGCGGCGATCTTCGGCGCCGGCGCCGCGGCTCTATTGGTTTGGGCCATGGGATGGCCAAGCCAACCGGCTGCGGCGCCGTCTCCGCCGCAGGTCAGCAGCGCTGCGATCGATGCGCTCGCCGCGCGCGTTGCAAGCGTCGAATCGAAGACGCCGGTCCCGGCGCCTGCCTTGCCCGATCCGGCGCTGTCATCGCAGATCGGCGCGCTGGAGCAATCGGTGGCGACACTGCGCGACGAATCCGCGGCGGCGCGCGCGCGATCGGAAAAGCTGGCGGCGGCGGTGAACGACGTCAAAGCGGCGCCGCGCGAAACGCCGCCGCCGGATTCTCTCGGCGATCAACGAGCGCCTCGCCCGGCTCGAAGCCGCCGCGCGCGCGCTCTCGACCGAGGTCGCGCAGCGCGCCGCCGCCCCGGCCGACGATATGCCGCTGCGGCGCATGGTGGCCGCGGCCCTGCTCGACGTGGCGGTGCGGGCCGGCGAGCCCTATGCCGCGGTGCTGTCGGCGGCCAGGCCGTTCGCCGCCAATGCCGAGGCGCTGAAGCCGCTCGAGGCGTTCGCCGCCACCGGCGTGCCGAATGTCAACGGCCTCAACCGCGAATTGCTGGCGCTGCTGCCGAAACTGTCGCCGGCCCCGGACAACTCCACCACCGGCCTCGGCATCGTCGACCGGCTGCAGGCCGGCGCGGCGCGGCTGGTAAGGATCGAGCGTACCGACGCCGTCGCCGGCAACGACCGCGGCGCCATCGTCGCGCGGGTGACCGTGGCGGCGCTGCGCAACGACCTCGGCGAGGCGCGGCGCGAACTGAACACGCTGGCGCCCGCCGACCGCGCGGCCGCGCAAGCCTGGATCGACAAGGCCGAGGCGCGCGACGCCGCGCTGGCCGCGTCCCGTCAATTCGCGGCCAACGCAATGGCAGCGCTCGGCAAACCGGCACAGTAGGGTTCAATGCTTCGGATTATTCTGTTTCTTGTGCTGATCGCCCTGGCGGCGGCGGGTGCTGCGTGGATCGCCGAACAGAGCGGCGCTGTGGTGCTGTCGGGGGACGGCTGGCGGATCGAAAGATCGCTGCCGGAGTTCGTATTCTCCCTCGGCGTGATCGTCGTCGCCGCCGTGCTGGCGTGGTCGATCCTGCGCGGGCTCTGGCGCTCGCCGGCCCGGATAAGCCGCGCGCGGCGCGAGCGGCGTCATGCGCGGGGCCGGCACGCCGTCACCCAGGGACTGCTCGCGGTCGGCCACGGCGATTCCAGCGCCGCCCGCGCCCATGCCGACGTCGCGCGGCGTCATGCCGCTAACGATCCGCTGGCGCTGCTGCTGCACGCGCAAACGGCGCAACTGGACGGCGACCGCGAGGGCGCGCAGCGCGCCTTCCGCGCCATGGCGGAGCGCAAGGATACGCGGCTGCTCGGGCTGCGCGGATTGTTCGTCGAAGCGCAGCGCGCCGACGACCCTTTCGCCGCCGTGACCATCGCCGAGGAGGCGCTGAAGCTTTCGCCGGGATCGACCTGGGCGTCGCAGGCCGTGCTGGGATATCGCTGCGCCAAGGGCGACTGGACCGGCGCGCTGGCGATTCTCGACAACAACCTCGCTTCCGGTCTGGTCGACAAGGTGGCTTACCGGCGCCAGCGCGGCGTGCTGCTGACGGCGCGCGCGCTGGAGCTGGAAAACCTCGACCGCGACCTGTCGCGCGAGATCATCATGGAGGCCGTAAAACTGGCGCCGACGCTGATCCCGGCCGCGGTGCTGGCGAGCAAATACCAGAGCGAGGCGCATCAGAATCCGCCGTTCGATGCGGCTGATCGAGGCCGCATGGCTGGCGCAGCCGCATCCCGATCTTGCCGACGCCTACGCGCATGTGAAGCTCGGCGATTCCGCGCGGCAGCGGCTGGTGCGGGCCGAGACGCTGGCGGAAAAAGCCCCCGGCCATATCGAGGGCGCGCTGGCGGTGGCGCGCGCCGCCATCGACGCATCCGAATTTTCGCGCGCGCGCGAGGCGCTGGCGCCGTTCGTCGCGTCGCCGACCCAGCGCGTCGCGATGCTGATGGCGGAGCTCGAGCGCAGCGAGCATGGCGACTCGGGCCGCGCGCGCGCATGGATGCTGCGCGCGGTCCGCGCCCGTCACGACCCGGTGTGGACCGCGGATGGGTACGTCTCCGAGCGCTGGCGCCCGGTGTCGCCGGTCACCGGACGGCTCGATGCGTTTCAATGGCAGACGCCGCTGGCCGCGCTGCCGTCGGACAAGGGCGTCACCGTCGAGGCCTCGCCGTTCGAGGAAGCGATGCTGGCGCCGCCGCGCCCGCGTGAACTGGCGGTTGATCCGGTGCCGCCGGCCGCTACGGTCGAGCCGTCGCCGGCGGCGGCGCAGGACAACGCACCGGCCGCAGCCCCCGAACCGGCTGCCGCTGCGACGCCGGCTCCGTCCGAACCCGCGGGGGTGACGCCGCTGTTTCGTACCCGCCAGGACATCGCCAAAAGCAGCGCGCTTGCGGTGCCGCCGATCGTCCCCATCGTGCGGGCGCCCGACGATCCCGGGGTCGATGAAGAATCCGCAAGCGGCGATCCCGCCGATCCCGCGCAAGGCCAGACCGGCGGCTGGCGCGGCTTCCTGTCGAGATGGGGCGGGTGAAGCGGGTTCCTAGTTCGGAATCGGCGCGTTTGCAGCCCAAACGGCTCGCGTTCGCGCCAGCCTGAAGCGTTGCGGTTCTTGCAAAGCCGCGCCTTGCCCGATATCAGATTGCCGAGCGTTTTCGGCCCTGCCGGACGCGCCGCATGGTCCGCCGCAATAGCTCAGTTGGTAGAGCACGTCATTCGTAATGACGGGGTCGGGGGTTCGAATCCCTCTTGCGGCACCAAATTCGATTTGATTGTGTGCATGGATGTGTGGAAGGCATGACCGGATGACCAGATTTTTGCTCGGCTTCCCGCTTCTCCTGATCGCCGCCGCGGCTTCGGCACAAAGCGGCCGGCCCGATCCCGGTTGCGCGCGGGATGTGTCGCGGTTTTGCCGGGCGCAGATGGACCAGGGCGACATGGTTGTTTTGCAGTGTCTGCAACAGCACCGCGCGCGGCTCAGCAAGGTCTGCGCGAAAGTGCTAACGGATCACGGGCAGTAATTCCACGCCTCGTCCTTCCGGGCCGGCTAATTGCCCCACTGCGATCGTGAATCGGAAGCGATGCGGAAGCAGTGCCAGTGTCTGATGCACAGGCCGACATATTCCGAAAGCCGCAAGCGGTCTCGCCCCAATCGCAGGTTCCTGCGCCACCATGCGGATAGATAAGCCGCCCCGATGCTGGTCAGCTTGCCATTGCGCAGCAGATCCCGGGTCAGATTGCCGATGATGATCGCATTGGCTACGGCAGCCGTCATACGCGACGTCAATGCAGGCTTGCGGCGCGCCCGACCGGCGCGGCGCCGCGCAAGATAGGCCGGGGAGCGCAGTTGCCGCGCAAAAATGCGATGAAAGAAAGCCTCCGTCGCGTACAGCCTGGTGTTGAGGTCGCGATAGCCGGCCTTGAGGCGGCTCTGCGACATCTGTTTCGGCTCGAACCACGCCAGTTCGTCCTCGACCCGCAAGCGCCCCTCGCGTTGCAGCCGGTCGTATAGCGGCGTCGAGGGGATCGGCGACAGCACCGACACGAACGGCGTACCGATCCCTGCATCCTGCAAGAACTCGAACTGCTCGTCGAATATGCTCTCGTCGTCGCTGTCGAAGCCGACGATGAACCCTGCGTGGATGCCAAGACCGGCGTCGCGAATCCGCGCCACCTTGGCCAGCAACGAATCGCCGCGGACGTTCTGACCCTTGCGGGTTTCGAGCAAGGACTGCGTTCGCGGCGTTTCGATTCCAATGAACACCGAAGTGAAGTTCGCCTTCCAGAGCAAATCGAGAATTTCAGGTTCGTCGGCCAGATTGATGGTGGCCTCCGTCGAAAACGTCATCGGATAACCGCGGCCGCGCTGCCATTCGGACAGCGTTTGCAGCAAGGCTTTGGCAAGAGGCTTGTTGCCGATGAAATTGTCATCGACGAAAAACACCGATCGGACGCCAAGCTCCAGCAGGCGGTCCAGCTCCCCGACGATCTGCTCCGGACGTTTGAGACGCGGCCGCCGTCCATAGATGACGATGATGTCGCAGAAGTCGCACAGGAACGGGCAGCCGCGGCCGAACTGCGTGGTTGCGTTCATATAGCGGCCGGTCTGAACCAGATCGTAGCGCGGCACGGGCAACGTGGTCAGGTCGGTGAAAGCTTCTTGCTTGTAGCGGCGGGCAATCGGCCGGCCGGATGCGACATCGCGCAGAAACTGCGGCCAGGTGACGTCCGCTTCTCCGATGAATTTGACGTCGCAAAGGTCGTCGAACGCCTCTTCGTCGACCGAGATATAAGGGCCGCCGAGGCAGACGACGGGGCCGCTGCCATGCAGCGCCGTCAGGATCTCGCGCATCCGCTGCTTCTGCAGAATCATGCCGGTCAATCCGATCACATCGAACCGGGCCAAGGCCGCAAGGTCGAGCGGCTCGACGTTCTCGTCGATGATGGTCACGGAATGGAGCTCGGGAACGAGCGCGGCAAGCAATGGCAACGCGCCGGGAAAGGATGCGGACCGCTTGTCGCCCGGCAGCAGCGGCAGCGCATATTCCGTGCCGAAAAACGAGGGCTGATAACGCGGGCATATCAGGCAAATCGAGAGCACACGCGACGTTGCGCGCAGGTCCGGGGCGCCTGCATTCCCGGCGATGCCGGGACTTTCGCCGGCTTCATCTTCAAGCGTCGTCATGTCGTTGCAACCGGTCATGCCAACGATAGACTGAAATCGAGATGAGACCCGCGTGAGCGCATTCCGACCGCCTCGTGGATTGCTATGGCCGCGGCATTGTGGTTTTGCGTTCGGGCTTCCGCGACGCCGTTTCTGTCGTGGATGAAGGCAACGGTATTGTGCAGCAGTCCGGGATAGGCGCCCGGAGCGTCCCGGCGGCACGCGGCCAGTCCGTTGCCGAACACCGGGACCCCCGAAATCGTCGAGATCGGCTCGCGGCGCTGGAAGGCGACGAATCCGAGAAGGCGTCCGTCGGACGCCTCGGAGACCAGGACGGTATCGGCCATTTCATGGGTGACGCACCGTCGCGCCCATTCGCCATAGAATGAATTGACGCGATGTCGCGGCAGGCCCGGATCGACATGAAACCTGCCCGTGAAGTCCTGGAACGCCTGCTCGGCGACAGCGAGGATCGCCTCGGCGTCCTGTTCCTGCATGGGACGCACGCGCCCCAGCACGCGAACCCGGCGAGGCCGCTCGTTTTTCGGGCGGGCGGTATAGGTCAGGGTTCCCCCCCGCAGGCGGAAACCGCGATGTTCCAGCAATATCGCGGCTTCGATATCGGCGACGTCCACGCGCGCCGAGACGTGGTGTGTTCCCGAGATGCGCAGCGCCTCGAGACACGCATCCAGCGCGGCGGCCGCAGTCGCGCCGCGGTCGCCAAAAATATAATCTATCCGTGCCATCGGAATGCCGAAGAACAAGGAATCCCACGACAGAGGGCGTGATATGACGAGAGTTTGAGCCTGGCCGGTTTGGGCGAGATTTATCCCGGCGATGGGCAGGATAGTGGCCAATTCCGCCGTCATCACGCTGGTCTGCGCGCGTCTGTTGAAGATCCTGTAGTTCCGGTAGGGATTGAACGGATACTTCTCGACAAACGGATGGAGGATATCGACGTCCTCTGCACAAAAACGTTCATGTTGCATCGGCGGCAGTTCCGGTAGGCTCATGTACGCGGCGAACCATATACATCGGCGTCCCCGAGGTCTGGCGATAGATGCGTTGCATATACTCGCCGGTCAGCGCCATCAAGGCCGCCAGCGCCGAGATCGCGCAAAAAGAAACCGCAACGAGCGGCAACAGGAAACCGGAGCCGGACATCGCGCATTCGACGAAGCCGATCAAAGCGGCGGCGCCGAACACAACGGTGAGGCCCGATGCCGTCAGAAATATCCAACCGAAAATGTCGCCCAGCGCAGTCATGAGAAAATCCATGAACAGGCGAACCAGACGGGAGGCGGAATAGGACGAGCCGCCGCCGTGCGGCGGGCGAGGGGCGTGGCGGACTTCGATTTCCGAAACGCGCCTCGCCAGACGCACGGCAAGAGGCTTTCCGAAGCGGCGCAGTTCACCGCCGTTGCAGAGGAGACGTCCAAGCTCCTGCGTGAGCGCGTTGAACGAGCAGCCTGCATCGCGCAGCGTTACGCCGGACAATCGCCGGACCAGCGCCGACATCAGGCGCGAAAGCATCCTGCGCACTGGCGCGTCGGCGCGGCCAACCCGCACGCCGCAAACAAGGTCGTAACCTTCTGCCAGTGGGGCGATCAGACGCGGAATATCCCGAGGATCGCATTGCAGATCCACGTCGAGCGTGACGATTTCCCTGCCGAGCGCGCCTTCGATCCCCGCCAGCAACGCGGCGTGCTGTCCGTAATTCGCGGCGAGTTCGATGATACGTATCCGGGAATCGCGGGCTTGCAGCGAGCAAAGCACTTGCAGCGAATTGTCGCGGGAGCCGTCGTCGACATAGATGATTTCGCTCGCCTCGACAAAGTCGTCAATGACCGCGGCAAGTGCGGTTTGGCACGCCGGAATCAGAGCCGCGCTGTTGAATACTGGAACGATCACGGAAATGCGTGGCGGCATTCTGGTAACCTCTTGGGGTAGCGATCAAGGTTGCCTAGGTAAGATGCAGTCGATGGACGGAAATGACCGTCACGTGCTGCTTCCCGCCGGCGTCGCCGCCGGCAGCACTTCATTGGCGGCGCGGTCGGGGCTTTCTTCCTTCCAGCGCACCGAGCCGAACGGCCGTTCCAGCATGCGTCGAACGCGGATCGGCTCGACGCCGATGTGGAACGCGATCGCGCGCAGATGCAGTTCGCGTTCGGATTGCGTCGAACGGTTGCGCTGGCGCAGGTAATCGAGCCAGGTCGGGCAGTGATAGCGTTCGGTCCACAATTCGGGATCGGCGATGTCGCGCGCGATCGACCAGCCATAGGCGCCGTTGCGCTGGCGCGAGAGCTGCACTTCCTGCATCAGGCCGTGAAACGCCCGCGCGCTGTCCTGGTCGACACGGTATTCGATCTCCACCACCAGCGGTCCGCTGCGGCCGGTGAGCGAGAGTTTTACTTCCGGATCGGCCAGCAGATCGGCGGCCTCGTTGCGGCCGCCGATCGGCGGCATTTCCAGCCAGAGTCCGAGCAGCGGCGAACAAAACATCGCCGCCGCGGACACCAGCAGCGCCATTTCCACGCCGACCTGGTCGGTGAGATGGCCCCAGCCCCAGCTTCCGATCGCAATGCCGCCGGCGATCGCGGCCTGGAAAGCCGCCAGCGAACGTCCCGCGACCCAGCGCGGCGCCGACAATTGCACGCCGATATTGAACAGCGCCACCGCCAGCATCCATACCGAGCCGGCGAGCACCAGCGCCGCGGCAGTAATCACCGGCTCCTTGCTGATCGCGATCACGGCGATCGCCAGGCCCATGGTGATGGCGCAGACCCGGATCGAGGCTTCGCCGCTCAGCCGTTTGCGTATCTCGGCGATGTTGAGCGCGCCGATCACCGCGCCCATGCCGAATGCGCCGAGCATGATGCCGTAGGTCTGTGCGCCGCCGTGCAGGAGGTCGCGCGCCACCAGCGGCATCAGCGCCGACACCGAGCCGCCGGCGATGCCGGTCACCAGCGTTCGCGTCAACACGATGCGGATCGACGGCGAGTTGGCGATGTAGCGCACGCCGGAGACGATGGCACGGCTCAGTTTTTCACGCGGCAGCCGCGAGGGCTCGCTGGTGCGGCGCCACAGGAACAATACGATCAGCAGCGGAATATAGAGCACGGCGTTGGCGGCGAACGCCGCGACCGCGCCGGCGGTCGCCACCACGATGCCGCCGATCGCCGGTCCGAAGCTTCGCGCGATGTTGTAGCTGATGCCGTTCAGCGCCACCGCGGAGGGCAGCGTTTCCGGCGGCACCTGTTCGCTTACCGAGGATTGCCAGGCCGGCCCGAACAGCGCCATGCCGCAGCCGACGACAAAGCAGAACGTCAGCAGGATATTCGGCGTGACGAGGCCGAGCCATGCCATCACCGCCAGCGCGGTCGCGCCGATCAGCGAGATCGACAGTGACACCAGCGCCACGACGCGGCGGTCATACATGTCGGCGATGGCGCCGGCCGGCATCGAGATCAGCATGATCGGCAGCATCAACGCGGTCTGCACCAGCGCGACCTTGTCGGCGGACGACGTCATCTGCGTCATCGCCCATGCGGCGCCGACGCCCTGGATCAGCAGGCCGAGATTGGAGAGCAGGCTAGCCAGCCAGATGCGCCGGAACACCGAATGGCGCAGCGGCGCCGCCACGCTGTCGGCGGAAAACATCGATCGTTTCGGCACTTCGGTCATAGCAGTTCCATGGCCGCCGGGCTGATTCCCGTGGCGCCGCGAATTGATGCCCGCGAAGCTCTATGGATGTCCAGTGCCCAAGCCGCTATCACCGCTCGCCAGGTCGATAAAGAGCGGAAACGGGAGGTCCGAAAATGAAGATTTCACGGCGGATGATTTTGCGGGGTGCCGCGGCGCTGCCTCTGGCCGCAAGCTGGCGATTCGGCGCCGCCGCGCAGGCCGGCCCCGCCGTCGCACCCGGCGCGGATATCGCACCGATGCTGTTCGTCCATGGCAACGGCGACCATGCCGCGCTGTGGATGACGACATTGTGGCGGATGGAATCCAACGGCATTCCCCGTGACCGCATGTTTGCGATCGACTTCACCGATCCGCTGGCGCGCACCGACGACGGCGTGGCGCAGGTAGACCGCTCCTCGACCGCGGACCAGCGACGCGAACTCGGTGACGCCGTCGCGGACTTCAAACGCCGCACCGGCGCTGCGCGCGTGGCGCTGATCGGCAATTCCCGCGGCGGCAACTCGATCCGCAGCCTTATCAAGAACGGCGCCGCCGCGGATGTCAGCCACGCCGTGCTGTGCGGCGTTCCCAACCATGGCATCTACGATTCGGACGACGGTCTCGGCGGCGAGTTCAACGGGCGCGGTCCGTTCCTGCGCGGGCTCAACGAGGGCGAGACCGAAGTGACGGCGGGCACCGCATTCCTGACGTTGCGCAGCGACGGCATGGACAAATACGCCCAACCCGACGGCCGCTTCGTCGGCAAGCCTGGCACGCCGACGGGCATCACGTCGGAAGGTCCGGCGCTCAAGGGCGCCACCAATCTCGTGCTCGGCACCGTCGATCACCGTGAGACGGCGTTTTCCCCGCGCGCGTTTCGCGAAATCTATAAATTCATCGCCGGGCGTGAACCGGAGCGAATTGCAATCGTGCCGGAAGCCGAGGTCAGGCTGAGCGGCCTGGTCACCGGCACGCCCGGCGGCGTGCAGACCAACCGCCCGGTCGCCGGCGCGTCGGTGGAGATTTTTCGCGTGTCGCCGGATACCGCCGAGCGCATCGGCGGCGCGGTCCATGCGTCGCAAACCGGCGCCGACGGACGCTGGGGTCCGGCAAAGGTCGATCCGGCGTGGTTTCTGGAAATGGTGCTGACGTCGGCGGGTTCTACCACCACGCATTTCTATCGTTCGCCGTTTCCACGTTCGTCCGATGTCGTGCACCTCCGCGCCGCGCGGCCGCTGGGACCGGCAGATGCCGGCGCCGGCGCGGTGGTCATCATGTCGCGGCCGCGCGGATATTTCGGCCTGCCCCGCGACGTTGTGCTGTTCGACGGCAAGGAGCCGGCGGATGTGAAAGCGGGCGTGCCGACCGATTCCATCGCCACCCTGCGGCTTCCGGCCGCGGACGTCGGCCGCCCGGTCGCGGCGCTGTTCAATCTGGAGCGGATCGTCGCGCGGGCGTGGCCGGCGTCGGAAAACCGGATTTCGGTCGCGGAGCTGACCTGCTAGCAAGTTGACCGGGTGCCCCTGATGGCGCCCGGATTTCGGACTATATGAATGCCGGACGACGCCCGGCGAGATCCCGAATTGCGAGGCCCCAGGTGAGCATTGCCGAAGCCTACGACCTTCCCGTCGCGCGACAGCCACTGATGCCGCCGGTCCCGCCGCGCGCGCCCCCGAACATCGGGCCGTTCGGGCGGGTGGCGGCGATGCGCAAGAACGCGATCGCAAGCTGGGGCCAGCGCGCCTACGAAGAGGACGTCATTCAGGTCCGTTTTTTCGGCCGCGGCAGTTTTGTTCTCAACACGCCGGATTCGATCCGCCATGTGCTGGTCGACAACTACGAGAACTATGTCCGTACCCCGGCCGCCATCCGCGTGCTCAAGCCGATGCTCGGCGACGGGTTGCTGATTGCCGAAGGTCGCGCCTGGAAACATCAGCGCCGCACGCTGGCGCCGGCGTTTACGCCGCGCGCTGTCAACACGCTGGTCCCGCACATGATCGCTGCGACCGACCAAACGATCGCGAAACTGCAGGCTGCTTGTGGCGGGGCGGTGGATTTGCGCGAGGCGATGCAGCGGATGACGCTCGAGATCGCCGGTCGCACCATGTTCTCGTTCGGGATGGACCGCCATGGCGCGGCGCTGCGCGACTTCGTGATGGAATACGGCGCGCGGCTGGCGCGGCCACACCTGCTCGACCTGCTGCTGCCGCTCAACTGGCCGAGCCCGCAGGACATATCGCGCAGTTTTTTCCGCAGGCGCTGGACGCCTTTCGTGGCGATGCTGATGGCCGAGCGCCGCGCCGGCGGCAAGAATGCGGACGCGCCGCCGCGCGACCTGTTCGACCTGATGGGGGCCGCGCGCGATCCCGAAACCGGCGCCGCGTTTTCCGACGAGCAGCTCGGCGACCAGGTCGCGACCATGATCCTTGCCGGCCACGAAACCACGGCGACTGCGTTGTTCTGGGCGCTGTACCTGCTCGCGCTCGATCCAGCGACCCAGGAGGAAGTGGCGGCCGAGGTGCGGGGCAATGGCGCGCCCGACCTGGAACGCCTGAAATTCACCCGCGCCGTGATCGACGAGACGATGCGGCTGTATCCGCCGGTATTTCTTGTCGCGCGGGCCGCCGCCGGCCCGGATTCCATCGCCGGCATGCAGGTCAGTAAAAACGACATCGTCCTGGTTTCACCGTGGCTGCTGCACCGTCATGAAAAGCTGTGGCAGAACCCCAATGCCTTCATGCCACGGCGTTTCATGCACGATGTGCCACCGCCCGACCGCTTCGCCTATCTGCCGTTCGGCGTTGGCCCGCGCATCTGCGTCGGCGCGCATTTCGCGCTGGTGGAAGCGACCCTGGCGCTGGCGAAAATCATCGGCGCATTCCGTGTCGAGTTGCTCGACACGGAGCCGGTGATGCCGGTGGGCGTGGTAACGACGCAACCCGAACGCTCGCCGATGTTCCGTATTACGCGGCGCTGATCGCAAAACGCGGCGCCTGCACGGTGCCATTCATTGGACCGAGACCATGACCGACGTTCGTGCTTTGTATGCAGTGCTGAGGCAAACCACCGGTCCTGACGTCGCGCAAGCGATCGAGCGGCTGATCGACAGCGGCAGCGATCGCGAACTGAACAGGATCAACGTGCTGGATTTCTCGGCGCGGACCGGGCTCGACGAGGAGCGGGTGATTTCCGGCTTCCTGCATGCGTCGCGGCTCGGGCTGTTCGATCTGACATGGAATGTGCTGTGTCCGGGCTGCAGCGGCGTGCTCGACGCTCACACAACGCTGAAATCGCTGCGCCACGACGATTACAATTGCGCCTTGTGCGCGGCGGGTTACGAGGCCTCGGTCGACGAGATGGTCGAGGTCGCATTCACCGTCAGTCCCCGGGTGCGGCACATCGCGGCGCACGATCCGAGCACGCTGCCGCTCTGGGAATATCTCCGGCAGATTTTCTGGAGCTCGGGAATCGATCTCGATCACGACTCCTTCTTGCGCCTCAGGGAGGAAGCGACGCTGGAGGCGATCGAGATACCAGCGGGCGAGAAGGCGGTGTTGTCACTGCAACTGCCCAACCAGTTCGTCATCGTGTTCGAACCGGTCACCCATTCGGCGCAGTTCCTCGCCATCGGCGGCGAGCCGACCCGCGAGCGGCAGCAGCTCTCCATCGTGTTCAACAAGCTGCACGCGCCGACCGGAACCACGGAATTGCGTCCCGGGCCGCTTCGCCTTACGCTGGAAAACCAGTCCGACGTGCGCGTGCTTCCGGCGCTCTGGATCGCCGGCGACGCGCTCCACGAAATGCTTGGCAAGCGCAAGCCGATCCTTACCGCCAAGCGGATGCTGACCAACCAGACCTTCCGCGATGTCTACAAGGCGGACAATCTCAACATCGACCAGCGGCTCAAGATTACCTCGCTGACCTTTCTGTTCACCGACCTCAAGGGCTCCACGGCGTTGTATGAACGCGTCGGCGACCTCGCCGCGTTCGATCTGGTCCGCGCGCATTTCCACGCGCTGCTCGAGATAATCTCGGCGGAAAAGGGCGCTGTGGTGAAGACGATCGGCGACGCCGTGATGGCGACCTTCATCAAGCCGGAGCATGCGCTGGCCGCGGGATTGCGGATGCGCAGGGCGATGGACAAGCTCAACAAGGAGCGCGGCGGAGAGGATTTGATCATCAAGGTCGGGATTCACGAGGGGCCGTGCCTTGCCGTGATGCTCAACGAGCGGCAGGATTATTTCGGCCAGACCGTCAACATCGCCGCGCGGGTGCAGGGTCTGTCGATGTCGCATGCCATGCATGTCACGGGACCGATCATCCAGTCGTCTGCCGTCGCCGACATTCTGTCCAGGGCGTCGATCACGCCGATTCAAAAAGAAGCGGCGCTGCGCGGCATTGCCGACAAGATACTGGTGTACGAGATTCCGTAAATGCGCCTGTGTCGTCATGGCCAGGCTTGACTCTGCGGTGTTCACACATCCTTATCGTCATTGCCGGGCTTGACCCGGCAATCCATCGTCTTCGACAGAGTCTTGCGAAGATTGATGGATACGCGGGTCAAGCCCGCGTATGACATGTATTGTACGGTTCGATTTCGACCCATATATCGGTCGTAAGTGCCGTATTCTACATTCGGTTGGAACATCGATGCTCGACACCCTGCGACAATTCATTGCCGACGTCGTTTCGCCCGCCACGCCCGGAGCCCGGGCGTTCGACGAGACCGACTACCGCCTCGCAGCGACGGCGCTGCTGGTTCATGTCATCTCGCTCGACGGCGAGCCGACCGAGATCGAAAAGCACAAGCTGCACAGCCTGATCGAGAGCAGGTTCAAGCTCGATCCCGGCACCGCCGACCAGTTGATCGCGTCGGCGACCATGGTCGAAGGCGAGGCGGTCGATCTCTATCATTTCACCAGCATCATCATGCGCTCGGTGGACGAGGAGGGCAGGCTTCGCATCGTCGAAATGATGTGGGAGATGGTTTACGCCGACGGCCAGGTCACCGAATTCGAGGACAATGTGGTCTGGCGCGCCGCCGACCTTCTCGGCGTGTCATCGCGCGACCGCATCGACCTCAAGCACCGCGTCGCGGTCAGTCAGCCTGCGCCGGTTCCCGGCGGTTGACTTCGTCGACGCCGCGGCAATCTGACGTCCGTCGCCGTCGTTGGCGTTTCATTCGCGACATGACCAAATTTTAATGTGCCGAGCGGGCGCCGATGCCGGCGAAATAGGCACGAAAGCCTGACAGCGTGGAATAATTCGAGTGTCCACGCATTTGATAGTGGCGGTATGCTTGCGGGTGACTTGCATCCCGCCCAGAGCCTGTGGTCTGGTGCGGCGCCGGCGCCAAATACCGTATAAATAATTTCAGAGCATTGAATCGTGACTGAGCGCGTGACGCTGATTACCGGTGCCTCGGCGGGAATAGGCGGCCAACTCGCACGCGTCTTCGCGTCGAACGGTCACCGGCTCGCTTTGGTGGCGCGGCGAAGCGACCGCCTCGAAACGCTGGCCGGCGAGATCGTAGCGTCCGGCGGCGTCAGGCCGATCATCATTCCCTGCGATCTCGAACAACCGGATGGCGGCGACAGGATCGCCGCGGCGCTGGCCGCCGCAAGCGTCGAGGTCGAATATATCGTCAACAATGCGGGCTTCGGCCTTTTCGGCGAGGCGAGCCGGCGCGACCGCGGCGAGCAACTCGGCATCATCGCCGTCAACATCCGTGCATTGACCGATTTGTCGCTGCGATTTTCCGATCAGTTGATCCGCAATCGCGGCGGCATTCTCAATGTCGGCTCGATCGCCGGGTTTCTGCCCGGACCCGGCATGGCGGTCTATTATGCGTCCAAGGCCTATGTGCTGTCGTTCACCGAGGCGCTGCGCGCAGAACTCGGTCCGAGCGGCGTGCGGGTGACCGTGCTGTGCCCCGGGCCGGTGCCGTCCGAATTTCAGGCACGGGCCGGGTTCAAGCCGGGATTCGATTCGGCGGTCCTCAACGTTTCCGCTGCCGATGTCGCGCTTGCCGGCTATCGCGGCCTGATGGCCAACAAGCGCGCCGTGCTGCCTGGCATTGGCATCAAGATCGTTCCGCTGCTGCTGCGGCTGTTTCCGCGGTGGTTCATTCTGGCAGCGGTCGGCAAATTGCAGCTCAAGCGCTGACCCGTCTCAGCCCTGTGGCTACGCCGGGCGTAGCGTAGCGAAGCTTGGCCCGCGATTTGCTTGAAAAACATTTCATTAACCAAGCTGCGGCATGATTCCGAGGTCATGAGACACCAACCAGCCTGCTTCCCGAGCGCCGAACCCCTGTCGCCGGTGCTGATCGTCCTGCATCAGGAAACCTCGACGCCCGGACGCGTCGGCAACGTGCTGCGCGCGCTGGGGCATCCGCTGGACGTCAGGTGGCCGCGCTTCGGCGACCCGCTTCCCGAAACGCTGGAGGGCCACGCCGGCGCGGTCATTTTCGGCGGCCCGATGAGCGCCAACGATCCGGACGATTTCGTCCGCCGGGAGATCGACTGGATCGCGGTGCCGCTCCGGGAGCAGCGGCCGTTGCTTGGAATTTGTCTTGGCGCGCAGATGCTGGCCATGCAGCTCGGCGCGCGCGTCGCGCCGCATCCGCAAGGCCGCGCGCAGATCGGGTATTATCCAATCCGTCCCACCGCCGCCGGCCGCGCGATCTGCCCGGACTGGCCGGATCACGTCTATCACTGGCATCGCGAGGGGTTCGAGCTGCCGGCCGGCAGCGAACTGCTGGCGGAAGGCAGCGACTTCCCGATCGAGGCATTTCGATTCGACCATTCGTTCGGGCTGCAGTTTCATCCCGACGTCACCTACGCGATGATGCATCGCTGGACCACGCACGGCCACGAGCGCCTCGAACTGCCCGGCGCCCGTCCGCGCCATCATCACTTCGCCGATCGCGCGGTCCATGACGTGACCGAGCGCGCGTGGTTGAAGGCATTTATCGACGGCTGGCTGGCGCGGATGCCGCTCGCCGCCGCTTTCGACCCGGCGATGGCGCAGGCCGCGGAATAATCTTGCCGAAAAACAGGGCCCCCTTTCGAGCCATATACTCGCCGTCATCCTGAGGGGCCGCGCGTTTGCGCGGCGTCTCGAAGGACGGCCGCGAACACCACGCCCGCGGCCATCCTTCGAGGCTCGCCGAAGACGGCGAGCGCCTCAGGATGACGGCAATGCAGGATGTGATAGTGTCGATAACGACAAAGCTTGCGGCTGATCGATCAGCAAGCATGGGGAACGCCATGACCAGTGACGAATTCGCCCAGCTGCTGAGCGCGTTCACGGATTCGGCTGAATCCGGCGACGGCGCGCGGTTCGCGGCCCATTTCACCGAGGACGCCATCTATCACGACTACATCTACGGCCCGCACCGGGGCCGCGCCGACATCGCGCATATGATGCAGGATCTTTTCCACCGCGATGCCGCAGACTACCGCTGGGAAATGTTCGACCCGGTATTCGACGGCACGCAAGGCTATGCGTGGTCGCTGTCGAGCTTCACCTCGAAGATCGAGCAGTTCATGGGCAAGCGGATCGTAATCGACGGCATGAGCCGTTTTATCGTGCGCGATGGCCTGATCGCCGAGTACCGCGAATCGGTCAACGGCGGCGTGGCGATGGCCCAGCTCGGGGTCGAACCCGAGCGCATGGCCCGGGTATTCCACCGCTGGACCGGCTGGCTGCGGGAGCGGCCGGAGACATCAGACTATCTGGCGCGACCGAAAGGCTCGCGGAAAAAGGTCGGCCGGAGCTGAACCGTCATTGCGAGCGAAGTGAAGCAATCCACGGTGCAGCAAGGACAAGCGAGGGTGATTTCCGCGAGGACGTCGCGAGCTTCATGGAAAAGCGGCCGCCGCGGTTTACGGGGGAGTGAGTTTTAGAAAGACTAGGGGGAGGCGGAGCTGACTTCCAACGGCCCGTCGTCGCCCTTCGGGCTATGCCGGGCACGCTTCGCCTTCGGCTCCGTCGTGGCTGCGCCACGCGGAGCCGAAGGCGAAGCGTGGTGGAGCCAGGCGGGATCGAACCGCCGACCTCGTCATTGCGAACGACGCGCTCTCCCAGCTGAGCTATGGCCCCGTCGCGGGCACCCGGTATCGATAGGGGCCAGCAATCGCCGCCATTTAAGTCTCCCTCCGGATCAAGTCAAGAACGCGGAAATCGACGCCTTGGCGGCATTTGGCGGGAACTTCCCTTGTTTGCCGGGGGCCGAACCGGTATCTAGCGGGCAGCCTCACTCGCGAGCCCCTTTGCCATGCGCGCCATTCTCGACATCGTTCTCATCGTCCTCGATCTCTATGTCTGGCTGCTGATCGCCTCGGCGATCCTGTCCTGGCTGATTGCGTTCAATGTCGTCAACACGCGCAACCAGTTCGTGTCGTCGGTAGCGGAATTCCTCTACCGGATCACCGAACCGGTGCTGGCGCCGATCCGCCGGATGCTGCCGAGCCTCGGCGGGCTCGATATTTCCCCGATCATCCTGATCCTGATCATCATGTTCATCCAGCGGGTCATCACCTATTACATCTATCCCAGCGTGTTCTGACCGCTCGATTTGATGCGCCCCGCATGACGGCCCGGATCATCGACGGAAAAACGATCGCCGCCGAACTGCGCGCCCGCGTCGCCGGCGAGGTGGCGCGGGCGCAGCGCGCGCACGCTTTCACGCCGGGGCTCGCGGTGGTGCTGGTCGGCAACGATCCCGCCAGCGAAGTCTATGTCCGCAGCAAGCACAAGCAGACCCAAGCCGCAGGCATGGCCTCGTTCGAGCACGTGCTGCCGGCCGACGTCACGCAAAGCGCGGTACTGGCGCTGATCGCAAAACTCAATCGCGATCCCGCCGTGCACGGTATCCTTGTGCAATTGCCGCTGCCGAAAACGCTTGACACCGAAACAATCATCAACGCCATCGATCCGGCGAAAGACGTCGATGGGTTGACCCCCGGCAACGCCGGCCGTCTCGCCGGCGGATTGCCTGCACTGTCGCCATGCACGCCGCTCGGCTGCATCATCCTGACCAAAAGCATCCACGATTCGCTGGAAGGTCTGAACGCCATCGTGATCGGCCGTTCCAACCTGGTCGGACGGCCGCTGGTGCAGCTGCTGCTCAACGAAAATGCCACGGTAACCATCGCGCATTCGCGGTCGCGCGATCTCGCGCGCCTCTGCGCCCGCGCCGATCTGGTGTACGCGGCCGTCGGCAAGCCTGAAATGGTGCGCGGTGACTGGATCAAGCCCGGCGCTACGGTGATCGATGTGGGGATAAACCGGCTGGCCGGAACTGATGGAAAAACGCGGTTGGTCGGCGATGTGGCGTTTCAGGAGGCGCTCGATGTCGCAGGCGCCATCACGCCGGTGCCCGGCGGCGTTGGCCAGATGACGGTGGCGTGCCTCCTGGTCAATACGCTGCGCGCGGCCTGCGCGATCCACGGCCTGCCGGCGCCGGGGGTATAGGCGCGCCACCGCGTATCCACCGTCATTGCGAGAGCACTTGCGACGAAGCAATCCAGTTCCGCTTGGAAAGACCGGACTGGATTGCTTCGCTTCGCTCGCAATGACGGTCACCCCGCGATATTCTCGATCAGCCGTCGATAGAACCTTATCATGTCGGCATAGCCTTCGATGCCGAGGCGCTCGTTGGTGCCGTGAAATCGCTTCAGGTCCCCCGCATTCGCCCGCACCGGCGAGAACCGCAGGATGGTGTCGGTGAGGCCGGCGTAGTGGCGCGAGTCCGTGGTGGCCACCATCAGGCCGGGCGCTACGACGACATCGGGGAAAATCTCCCTTATGGTCCGGTTGAGCGCGCGAAAGGGTTCGCTGGAGGTCGCGGTCACCGGCGGCGGATCCGTATTGCCGGGGAACGGCTCGATCGAAATCCGATCGTCGGCGATGCTGCGGCGAACGTGCCCGGTCATGCTCGCTTGCGTGTCACCCGGCATCAGCCGGAAATTCACCGTGGCGGCGGCATTGCCGGGCAACACATTGTCCTTGTCGCCGGCGTTGAAGATGGTCAACGCGGTGGTGGTGCGGATCGACGCCTCGCTAGGCCCGTTTTTCTCCAACTCGCGCAACAACAGCGGTTTGAACAGCCAGAGATTGGACAGCAGGACGCGATTGAAGCCCTTCATCTCCGGCGCCAGCGTGTCGAACATTTCCGCGACCGCGCCACGGATCTGGGCCGGCAAACGGTGGTCCTCCAGCCGCGTCAGCGCCGCGCTCACCATGCCGATCGCGGTGTCGCGCGGCGGCATCGAGGAATGGCCGGGGGTCGCATGCGCCGTCAGCACCAGCGTCGTGTAGCCTTTCTCCGCCACGCCGATCAGTGCCGCCGGCCGGTCAAGCCCCTTGACGATGCCTTCGGTGATCAGCAGGCCCTCGTCGAGCACGAAATCCAGCCGGACGCCGCGCGATGCCAGCAAGGCTGCGATCGCCTTTGCGCCGCGGGTGCCGCCTACCTCTTCATCGTGGCCGAAGGCAAAATAAATCGTTCGCTTAGGGCGAAAGCCCGTCCTGCTCATTTGCTCGGCCGCCTCCAGAATCGAATAGAGGTTGCCCTTGTCGTCCCATGCGCCGCGGCCCCAGATAAAACCGTCGGCGATGACGCCGTCGAATGGCGGCCGCTGCCAGTCTTTTGCCGTGCCCGGCGCAACCGGCACCACGTCCTGATGCGCCAACAGCGCGATCGGCGCGGCCTTTGGATCCGACCCCTCCCATGTGTAGAGCAGGCTGTAACTTGCGACGATCTCGCGCTTCGCCGCGGCATGGAAGGCCGGGAAACTTCTGGCGATATGCTCCTGCACGCCGCGCAGCGCGTCGGCGCCGGAATCGGGATCGAGAAAATCCGAAATGGTCCGGAAGCGGATGGCTTCGCCAAGCCGCGCCGCCGCGGCCTGTTCGTCCACCGGGATACGGGGCACAGCCGCCACCTGCATTTGCCGCGAGGAGCGGGCAAGCACGTTGAACAGCAGCACGCCGGCGAGAATCACGATGGCGGCGATAACCGCCAGTATGATGTTGCGGATCAATCGGTACGGCCGGCGCATCGTTTCTCTCCGTGTCCCGGACGCGCTGCGGCCGCGGCGATGCGAAGCATCGCCTGGCTTCACGCTGCTGCGCAGAGCCGGGACCGTACCACGCACCGGCGTTCGTTACGCCCCCGGCTCAGCAGCGCACCGCAAGAGCGCTGCGCTGCATCCGGGGCACGAGAACCTACTTCGCCTTGGCGCGTGCGATGCCTTCGACGATGAGCTGGCGCGCGTCCTCGGCGTCGCCCCAGCGCAGCACCTTCACCCACTTGCCCTTTTCGAGATCCTTGTAGTGCTCGAAGAAGTGCTGAATTTGCTGCAGCGTGATCTCCGGGAGGTCGTTGTAGTTTTTCACCTTGTCGTAGCGCTGGGTCAGCTTCGACGACGGCACCGCGATGATCTTCTCGTCGCCGCCGGCCTCGTCCTCCATCAGCAGCACGCCCACCGGGCGCACGCTCATCACCGCGCCAGGAACGATGGCGCGGGTATTGGCGACCAGCACATCGCAGGGATCGCCGTCACCGGACAATGTGTGCGGGATGAAGCCGTAATTTCCGGGATAGCGCATCGCGGTGTAGAGAAATCGGTCGACCACCAGCGTGCCGGCGTCCTTGTCCATCTCATATTTGATCGGCTCGCCGCCGACCGGCACTTCGACGATGACATTGACCTCGTGCGGCGGGTTGCTCCCGATCGAGATGGCATCGATGCGCATGGACGGCTCCGTGATTGAGTGTATCAACCAAATACACAGTCGTCATACGCGGGCTTGCCGTCTTCGCCAAGGCTTCGCCGGCCCGACACTCGAGTGTCCGGCGAAGCTTTAGCGAAGCCGGGACCCGCGTATCCATCATTCTTCGTAAAAAGTCTTTTCGAAAAAGATAGATTGCCGGGTCAAGCCCGGCAATGACGATGAGGAACGGGTCAGGCCCCGGCAATGACGGTTCAGATAATGCCGGGCGATCAGAGGCAGCTTCAGCTGGCCCAGGCGAATGCGACCTTGTCGAGCGATTTCGGCCCGAATTTCTCCGAGGACCGCGCCACCATCCGCCCGCCGAGGGCACGGTAGAATTCGGTCGCATGGTCGTTGTCGGAGAGCGCCCAGATCACCATGCTCTTCAGCCCGCTTTGCACCAGATCGCGCTTGGCTGCGGTGAACAGCCGGCGGCCGAAACCGAGGCCCTGAAACTCGGGGCGCAGATAGAGTTCGTAGATTTCGCCCTCGAAATGCAGGCTGCGCGCGCGGTTGCGGCCGTAATTGGCGTAGCCTGCGACCTTGTCGCCGAACACCAGCACGCTGACCCGGCTGCCCTTGCGGATCGCCGAGTCCCACCATTGCGGACCGCGGCGGTTGATCAGCTTCTCGAGTTCGGCGCCGGGAATGATGCCCTGATAGGCAGAGCGCCAGGCTTCGTCATGGGTCGCGGCTACCGCGGATGCGTCCGCAGCTTTAGCCGGTCGAACCTCGATCAGGGTTGTGCTCATGGATCTAATCAAAGCAAGTCAGCGCGCCGGCTTCAAGGTCTATCGTTAATTATCGGTTAACGTGTGGATTTTCTGCATCAGTTCGCCGCCCGCTGTATCGAAAGAGGACAAGGCGCTGCCCTGGCGGACGCGCCGCTGCTGTTTTGTGAGGCGGAAGGTTCGCGGGAGGCATTTTCGCGGCGCAAGCATTGGTTCGGCACTGGAAAAGACGCTGGATTTGAGTTGCCGTGCGGGTTTTGATTGCAACCCGATGACGGCATTCCGACGGCAGATGCGGTGGTTCGCGGCGGCGTGCGTTCTGGCTGCGCTCGGCGCGCTGCCTGCCGCGGCGCAGATGTCGCCGGGCACACAGCCGTCAGAGGGCGAACCGTATCGACGCCAGCCATGGCTGGTGCCGTCACCCGATCCGGCTACCGCCGCTCACGCGATTTTGTTTCGCCCGCCGGGCGACGGACCGTTTCCGCTGGCGATCGTCGCCCATGCCACGTCGCAAAACCTGCTGCGCCGGGCGCAAATGCCGCAGCCGGAATATCGCGCGCTGGCAATGTTTCTGGTGGCGCGGGGATTCGCGGTGCTGGTGCCGGAACGGCCGGGGCATGGCGCGACCGGCGGCCGTTACCTTGAGGACCAGGGCGGCTGCGACGAGGCCGACTATGCCAGGGCCGGGCAAGCGACGGCGGATAGCCTCGCCGCGGCAGTGGAATTCATGCGCGGGCAACCCTTCATCCGGCAGGATGGCGCGGTGATCGTCGGCCATTCCGCGGGCGCATGGGGCGCGCTTGCGCTCGCGGCGCGAAATCCGCAAGGCGTCGCGGCGATCGTCGCATTTGCGCCGGGGCGCGGCGGCCATGCCAACGATCTGCCGAATCAGGTCTGCGCGCCGGACGCGTTGGTTTCGGCAGCGGCTGAATTTGGCAAAAGCGCGCGCGTGCCGGTGACATGGCTGGTCGCCACGAATGACAGCTATTTTTCGCCGGCCTTGTCGCGGCGCGTTGCCGACGCCTTCCGCGCCGGCGGCGGAAAAGTGGATTTTCGTGAGCTTGCGGCGTTCGGCAGCGAAGGCCACTGGCTGGCGGAAACCGCGGCCGGCGTGAAAAGCGCCGCGCCGGAACTGGATCGCGCGTTGAAGATACGCGCGCCGGCCGCGGCGAAAAAGCGATGACCAGTCCGTGGCCGGACGACGGCGTGATCCTTTACGACGGCGTCTGCGTGTTCTGTTCGCGCTGGATTCGCTTCGTCGCGTCGCGCGATACGAATCGCCGCTTCCGCTTCACCGCGATTCAATCGGACTACGGCAGCCGTCCGCGCAGGCGTCCGGCATCGACCCTGCCGATCCGGATACCAACGCGGTTGTGCATGACGGCCAGGTCTTGTTCAAATCCGACGCCGCGCTGAACGGTGCTGTCCCATCTGCCGGGCTGGCAATGGACCCGTGTGCTGCTGCGCGGTGCCGAAGGCCTGGCGTGAAGCGGCCTATAATCTGGTTGCGCGCAATCGGTACCGGATTTTCGGGAAGTATGAGGAGTGTTTTCTGGGGGATGCGGAAATGAGGGAGAGGGTGATGGAATAGGAGTACTCGTCCACCGTTGCAAATGATGGTCAGACGTCGATAGACTATGTAATTTAGTAGTAAGTGGCTGAATAGATGGATCTGTGATGGCATCCAAATCGGACCTCCCGCCATTTGAAGCGTATTTCGCGCCTACGGTAGCCGCTTTAAAGCGCTACGGCGGTTCGGCAACCATTGAAGAGTTAGAAGCAGGCGTTGCTGCTGAAATGCAGATTTCGGACGAAGTAGCCTCAGTTCCACATGGAGATGGCCCACGAACGCAATTTCAGTACGAACTCGCATGGGTGAGGACTTATCTTAAGAAAGTGGGTGCTGCTGAGAATAGCGAAAAAGGAGTTTGGCGTCTGACTCCCGCTGGATTGACGATGTCCGCTGCCGACCTAGCAAAAATTCCAAGAAAGGTCCGAAGCGCGGATAAAGAAAAACGTCGAAAAAGGACCGAAGTGTCGGGTGTGCTTGAAAGCCTAAGTGAGGATGGCGCCAACGGCTCAAATGACGAAACGGGAACCCAGTGGAAAGAATCGCTCCTGGAGTGTCTGCTGAAGATGGACCCTTCGGCTTTTGAACGATTGTGTCAAAGGATTTTGCGAGAATCCGATTTCGTAAAAGTTGAAGTTACAGGCAAATCTGGTGATGGCGGAATAGACGGAATAGGTGTGCTGAGACTGAATTTATTATCGTTCCATGTCTTCTTTCAGTGCAAGCGTTGGAAGGGTTCGGTTGGCCCATCAACAATCCGAGACTTTCGAGGTGCAATGGTAGGTCGGGCAGACAAAGGTTTGGTAATAACGACAGCAACGTTCACTGCGGATGCTCGCCGAGAGGCGACACGGGATGGAGCGCCAGCGATCGATCTTGTAGATGGTGACGCTCTTTGCGACCTATTAAAACGCCTCAGAATCGGAGTTTCGGTCGAGCAAGTTGAGCACGTCATAGTCGACAAAAAAGCATTTTCTAATATTTGAGTTTTTCCCCCATCACTTCACCCGCCGCCCGCTCGCCCGAATCCCTTGCGCCGTGCGCGGTGGAGAAAAAGTTCGGCGAGGTCGCTTCGCCGGCGAAGAACAGCCGGTCGTCGACGGGCGCGGCGAGGATGGCGCGATCGCCGGCATGGCCGGGCAGCGCGTGGGAATAGGCGCCGCGCGCGAAGGGGTCGTGCGCCCAGCGCGATTCCGCCAGCGGCTTCAGCTTGCGGCGGAAGTCGGAGCCGAGCAGCGCGACGATCTGGTCGATGCTTTCCGCGGCGAACGCGCCGTCGCCGGCATTCTCCAAGTCGCGTGCAAAAGTGCCGCCGAAAAATCCTTCGATACAGGGCTGGCCGAACGGGCGCAGGTGAAAGCTGCCCATCGCCGTGCGCATGGTGGCGCCGCGCAGATTGCCGTCCTTCGGCAGCGCGTCGGCACCGTCCAGCGCCAGCATCACCTTGTCGTCGACGCCAAGCGGCAACCCGCGCGCGGCTTCCACCTTCGCAGGGAGAGCGGGGTAAAACCGGATCGCCTCGTCGGCGATCAGGTTGGTCGGCACGGTAACGATGACCTTGTCCGCGGTCAGCACGCCCCGCGACGTCTCGATCCGCACGCGCCTGCCGGAATGGTCGATCAACGTCACTTCGGTATCCAGCGCGACCGGGCAGGACGCGCCATAGGCCGTCATCAACGCGCCATAACCGCGCCGCACCCGCCAGTTGATCTCGGTGTCCTCATAGGCCGCCATGTCCTGGATCGAGACCTTGTCGAGCTCGCAGCCGTTCACATAGGTCGAGATCGCGTGGATCATCGGGTTCCAGCGGTTGCCGGGTTCGAGATAATGACTTGCGGTGTCGTCTCCGTCATTTTCCGCGGCCTGTTCGGCGCGGTGGTAGAACGCATCGAGGGCGGCGATGAAATCCTGGCGCTCCTTGGGCGGGAATCCGGTGTCGAAGCTCTGCTCGCGCCAGGGCGGTCGGGTCTTGTCGATCTCGAAATGCAGCTGCTTTGAAATTTTGACGAACGAATTCTTGTCAGCCGAATGCAGCCAGCCGCAACCGAGGTCGAACACGATGTCGGGCGCGGCCAGAATGGTGTGGCCGCGTCCGCCGACACGGCCGCGCGCTTCCAGCACGATGACGGAAAGGCCGGAGTTCTTCAGCGCATGCGCGGCGCCGAGGCCGGCGGCGCCGGCGCCGATGATCGCGACATCAACGGAGGAGGGAAGGGACATGGGTTGCGACGCAATCTCACTCGTCGTCCCCGCGCAGACGGGGACCCATAACCACCGATGGTTATGATCCTAGCATTTGCTTCCGCGCGTGGCTGCACTTTCCGCATCACAGCGACGGAGTGTATGGGTCCCCGCCTGCGCGGGGGCGACAGTTAAGCCACTTCCTGCTTGCTCTTCTCGGCGCGCTTGCGGTCGTTGGCGTCGAGGAATTTTTTGCGCAATCGAATCGACTTCGGCGTCACCTCGACCAGTTCGTCGTCCTCGATATAGGCCAGCGCTTTTTCCAGCGACATGCGGATCGGCGGGGTCAGGCGCACCGCCTCGTCCTTCGAGGTGGTGCGGATGTTGGTGAGCTGCTTGCCCTTGAGGATATTGATCTCGAGATCGTTGTCGCGGGTGTGCTCGCCGACGATCATGCCCTTGTAAACCTTCCAGCCCGGCTCGATCATCATCGGGCCGCGGTCTTCCAGCTTGAACATGGCATAGGCCACCGCTTCGCCCTGGTCGTTGGAGATCAACACGCCGTTGCGGCGGCCCTGGATGTCGCCCTTATAGGGGGCATAGCCGTGGAACAGCCGGTTCATGATGGCGGTGCCGCGGGTATCGGTGAGCAGTTCACCCTGATAGCCGATCAGGCCGCGGGTCGGCGCGTGGAACACCAGCCGCAGCCGATGGCCGCCGGAGGGCCGCATCTCCATCATCTCGGCCTTGCGCTCGCTCATCTTCTGCACGACGATTCCGGAGTGCTCCTCGTCGACGTCGATCACGACTTCTTCGACCGGTTCCTGCCAGTCGCCGTTCGCCTCGTCCTGCTTCAGCACGACGCGCGGACGCGACACCGAGAGCTCAAAGCCTTCGCGGCGCATGGTTTCGATCAGAATACCGAGCTGCAATTCGCCGCGTCCGGCAACTTCCATCGCGTCCTTGTCGTCGGATTCGCGCACCCGCAGCGCGACATTGCCTTCGGCCTCGCGCAGCAGGCGGTCGCGGATCATGCGGCCGGTGACCTTGCTGCCTTCGGTGCCGGCCAGCGGCGAATCGTTGACGCGGAACGTCATCGACAGGGTCGGCGGATCGATCGGCTGCGCCGCAATCGGCTTGTCCACCGAGGGGTCGCAGATGGTGTGGGCGACCGTGGCGTTCGGCAGTCCGGCGAGCGCGACGATATCGCCGGCCTCGGCCTCGTCCACGGCGGTGCGTTCGATGCCGCGGAACGCCAGCACCTTGGTGATGCGGCCGGTCTCGACCAGCTTGCCGTCGTGATCGAGCACCTTGACGCTCTGGTTCGGCTTGACCGAGCCCGAGGAGATGCGGCCGGTGATGATGCGGCCGAGATAAGGGTTGGCTTCCAGGATGGTGCCGAGCAGGCGGAACGGACCTTCCTCCACCACCGGCGGCTTGACGTGGCTCAGCACCAGATCGAACAGCGGCGTCATGCCGTCGTCGTGCGAACCCTCCAGCGTGGTGGCCATCCAGCCCTGCTTGGCCGAGCCGTAGAGAATCGGGAAATCGAGTTGCTCGTCTGACGCATCGAGCGCTGCGAACAGGTCGAACACCTCGTTGATGACTTCGACCGGGCGTGCATCGGAGCGGTCGACCTTGTTGATGACGACGATCGGCTTCAGCCCCATGCGCAGCGCCTTCGACACCACGAACTTGGTCTGCGGCAGCGGACCTTCGGCGGCGTCCACCAGCACCAGCGCGCCGTCCACCATGTTGAGGATGCGCTCCACCTCGCCGCCGAAATCGGCATGGCCGGGGGTATCGACGATGTTGATGCGCGTGCCCTTCCATTCGACCGAGGCCGCCTTGGCCAGAATGGTGATGCCGCGCTCGCGCTCCAGATCGTTGGAATCCATGGCGCGCTCGACCTGGCGCTGGTTATCGCGATAGACGCCCGACTGTTGCAGCAGGCGGTCGACCAGCGTGGTCTTGCCATGGTCGACGTGGGCGATGATGGCGATATTGCGGAGATTCATGTCAGGTCTTTGCGGTTGGGCCGACGCCCCCTCTCGTCATTGCGAGGAGCGTTAGCGACGAAGCAATCCAGTTCTATGGTGCGTTGTGGATTGCTTCGCTCCGCTCGCAATGACGGTGCACAATCCTGCCGAACGCCTGCCATCCGTGATGGCGCCAGCGACGGCACCTTCCAAAAAGGAAGCCCGGCCAAAAGGACCGGGCATACCCTACTCGTTGCGGTGCAATATAGTCATAAATCGGCGGAGGGCAAGGCGAAACGGCCCGCTACTTGTGATCCGTGTCGTGCTCCGGCATCTCCATTTTCTCCATCGTCGCGGTGAGCCGGGTCGGCGAAAGCAGGGGTGCGGCGGCCAGCGCTTCGGGGACCGGTTTGTTGCGCGGTTTGATCAGGAAGTTCTGCATCATGCCGGTGTCCTCGTGCGGCAGGATATGGCAGTGAAATACCGACTTTCCCTGCCATTCCTTGAACTTGGTGCGGATAATGACCTTCGACCGCGCCGGAATCCAGACGGTGTCCTTGAAGGTACCGGGCGGCAGTTTGTTGCCGTTGACCGAGATCACCTCGAACGAGTTGACGTGGATATGGAACGGGTGGCCTTCGGTGCCGCCGTGCTGGCTGTCGCCGACCACCAGATGCCATTCCTCGATGCCGTCGAGGTCGACGACGTAGTTGTCGTCGGTGACCTGGTATTGCTGGCCGTTGAGCAGGAAATCGATGCCGACATAGGGATTCTGGCTGCCCGGAAACTGGTCGGAAAAGAAGATCGTTCGCATCACCTGCACCTGATCGGGCCGGATCAGCGGATACAGCCGCGTGGGCGTCGGCAGGTCGGTCGGCAGCGCCATGTTTTTCGGCGCACCTGCGACGTTGATGGTGGCGATGATCTTCTGGGCGCTGAACAGGAACTGCTGGTTCTGCGCGAGCTGCACGATATTGTACTGGCCCGGCTTGTCGATGGCCTTGATCAGGAACTCGGCGCGATTGGCGGATGCGAGCTGGACTTGTCCCTCATAGGGCAATGTCTTTCCATCGGCCGGCGGCGCCACCACCGGCGGATCCGGAATCGGCACGGGCGGGATGGTGCGCACGCGCTGGAAATTGACGCCATCGAGCGCAAGCAGGTGCATGTCGTGCCCTTGCACGGCGATCGGCATGTAATTGTCGGACGAGGCGTTGAGCATGCGAAAGCGCACCACTTCGCCCGGCTGCATGTTGATCACCGGGGGCGTGAGCTGAACCGGCGTCGGATCCGTCGGGCTGCTGCCGTTATGGGTTTCCTTGAAGAACGGCTCGCCATTCAGCAGGTAGTAGCGCCGCGCATAGTCGCCGGTGGTGAAGCCGCCCTTGAGATTGGGCTGCACCACATTGGGTTTTGCCGGCGGCTTGATGCCGGGATCGTAGATCGTGACGTTGCCGCCGAAGGTCTGCCAGATCGCGTTCTGCTTCGACAGATAGGTCCAGTAGCTGGAAACGTCGGTGCCCGGCGGAAACCCGAGATCCTCCGGCGGCGTTCCGGTCGCGCCCGGATTGTTGGGACTGGGCGGCACCACGGGGTCGGTCGGGAACAGGCCGATGTCCTGGATCACCATGAATTCCTGGCGCGCCGCCTTGATCGCCGGCACCTCGTCGATCGGGCCGGAAACCACGATGCCGCCGGCCATGCCGGTAACCGCCTGCACCGCCGTCGAGCCGTGATGGTGCGGATGATACCAGTCCAATCCGGGCGGGTGATCGGCCGGAATCTGGAAAACATATTGCTTGGATTCGCCGGGCTTGATCTCGATCATCTCGGCCTTGGGGTCCGAGGTGCCGACCGGCTCGAACAGATGCGGCACGATATCCAGGCCGTGCAGGTGCAGATTGGTCGAGCCGAGATTGTGCGGCACGTTGTGATCGTGCGGCCAGTTCGCCGCGCCGTAGGTATAGGGCGCCAGCGAGTTCTTCACATTGATGACCAGCTTCTGTCCCGGGGCGATCTGCATCAGCGGTCCGGGGATCATGCCGTTATAGGCGCGCAGCCGGCACGGGATGCCGTCGATCGTCTTGGTGACGAAGCCGCATTCGAGGTTGATGACGTTGGTCGGGCCCGCCGGCGCCACTTTGGCGCGTTGCTGGGCGAGCGCGGAGGTCGAGGCGGCGGCGAGGCCGAGCACGGCCGAGCCGGCGATGATCTCGCGGCGAGAAATGTCTGTCATGGGTGCTCCTACTTGCCGAGCGTGCAGGCGGCCGGCGCCTTGAAGGTGTTGAACTGTCCGTATTGCTGGTACGCCACTTCGAGCTGCAGCGAGGTATCGAGCGGCAGCGCGTCGGGGAAATAGCCGCCGGAGAATTTCTGCGGCGCGATGATGTTGTCGAAATAGGCGGTGTTCATCGCGGAATATTGCGTGCACATGCCGTTGAAGCCGAACGACGGCGGCACGTTGACGCCCATGTTCGATACCGCGCCCCTCGGTGCGGCGAAGGCGCTGCCGTGGCAGGACATGCAGGACGACTGCGAATTGTCGACCGGACCGGCCAGCCGCTGGTTGCAGCCGAAATGCTGGTAGATGTTGACGCCCGGGTTGAGCACGCTCTGCTGCGCCGGCACGGATTCGGCCTGCGGCACCGCCGGGAAGGTCCATGGATCGGAGCCGTACTGGATGCCGAGCGGCAGCAGGTGATCCCAGAACGTCGTGCCCGGTTGGTCGGCGCTATAGGCGTAGGTGCCGTAGACCCAGCCGGTCGGCGAACGCGAATCGGTCACTGCCACGTCGACCTGAACGATGCGCGAGATCTGCACCTTGCGCTCGCAGGTGTATTGCTGCGTCTTCTCATTGAGCACGTGGCGATCGATCTGCCATTCCGGCGAGCCCTTCAGATAGGGCACGCATTCCGGCGGCGCGCTGGTGGTGAGGAACTTGACCACGACCGTGCCCTGCGGGAACGGCAGTCCGGCCGGCATCTGCGTCCCCATGTAGTCGGCGGTCTGCGGCACCCCGCTCTTCGGGATCGCCTTGCCGAAGGCCACGCCGCCCCATTCGTTGTAGTAGCCGACCGCCCAGGTCTCGAACCCGGCCGGATACTGGTCCTTGCAGGCCTGTGTCGTGCCGGCGAGGAAATTGGCGGCGTGCGGGACCTGCGCCGTGAGCAGTTTCTTGTTTTTCGGATTGATCAGGTCGGCCAGATGCGCCGTGCGCTCGTTGGTGGTGCCATGCACGAATTCGCGGCCGGCGGTCGGATCGTAGGCCATCCAGGGCACGTTGAACCAGCGGGTCTTGCCGGCGACATTGATCTTGAAGCCGACCTTGTTGTCGAGCTGCGCGTCCTGGTCCTGCTTCACGTAAGCGAGAATCCGCTTCAGATATTCTTCCCAGTTGCCGGAACTCCATTGATTGCCGGCGGGCGGCGGAAACTGCGGATTGAAATTGACGTCGACCTGCAGCCAGGTGCATTCCGGACACTGGCTCGGCACCGTCGTGGGATAGTCGCGGCTGAGCTTGAAGACCGGGCCGGTCCAGCCCGGAGGCGGTCCTTTCACCGTGTTCTGGAATGCGGGCCCGGCCGCCGATTGCCCCAGTGCCGGCGCGGCGGCCCATCCGCAAAAGCCTGCGGCGAGCAGCGCGGCGATTCCTGAAATGCGGTGCGTGCGGTTCATGCTGGTCTCCCCATTGTTGCCGTTTGGTTGGCGCACGGTGCGCCGGACGGCTATTGCTGTTACGCCGAGCGCGCGAGCTGCGAAGCCACGTAGTCGTAGAAGCCGTCGAGGTCGCTGAAGCTGAGATAGACGTTCTGGATGTTGCTGGCCGAGGCGGACTGGCGCAGCCAGCCCTGCTCGAATCCCCACTGCACCACTTCGAGGTTCATCCGCTGCGGCGACGCGTAAAGATCGGGCCGCGCCAGAAATACCGTGGTGCAGACATTCCACATGTCATAGAACGGCTCGTCGGTGACGAGGCTGTAGGCCTCAAAGGCAAGCTGCGAGAAGCTGTATTGCTGCCCCTGCAGCTTCAGTCTCGCCAGCAGTTCCTTCTTGACCGGCACGGTGTTGGTGATGTCGAGCGGGAAATCGTGGATTCCGCTGAACATTTCGAGTCCGTCCTGCGCCGCGAACGGATCCCAGAACACGTTCCACTCGGCGTGCTTGTTGGCGACGGCGGGACTGGTGGTCGCGGGATCGAGATTGCCCTCCACGTTGATGGCGCCGCCCATCCAGGCCACGCGGTCGATGCCGGCGAGCAGTTCGGGCCGTGCGCGCAGCACGTTGGTCAGCGGCGTGAAGCCGGTGGTCAGCAGCACCGTGAGCCTGTCGCCGGTCCTGACCGCCTGTTCGAGCAGTAAGGCGATCAACTGGTCGCCGGAGGGCGGCGGCGTCGGCACCGTGGACCGGTACGGCGCCAGGATCGGTATCTCGCCGAAACTGACGCAGTCGCTGCGATAAGGCCACGGAAATGGATTCCAGCCGCGCGATTCGGACAGCGCCAGCGGAATGTCGGGCCGGCCCATGAACTGTTGCAGCCGGTTGGCGGCGTCGATGCCCGGCTGCGGGATGCAGTCGGCGTCGGTGATGACAATGCCCTTGAGGTCGACGTCCGGCATCGCAACCAGCAGCATGGTGGCTATGAAGTCGTCGATGGCGGCGTCGTGAATGAAAAGGACCGGCAGTTTTCGGCCTTGGCCGTATGCCGGAGCAGAAACGGAATCGTCGGCCACTGGATCTCCAGAATATCAATACAACTGAAAAACGATTCGAATCGTAATGCAACTTTTAAGATAGGCAACCGGTTTTCTGAACGCGGCGGCAAAAATGCACAACGATGTGATAGCAGAGCAGTCGGTCAGGATTCAACCATGACTTTTCCGGAGTGAACGGGCATCGGACTCCTGCCCGAAAACGACCGCGCAGTTCCGGCGTCCGCTTGCATTCACAGATCGAACACGGCGACGGCGCGGATCGGCGAGGCCGTGCCGTCGCGCCACTTCAGCGGCAGACCGATGAAGGTGAACGGCCCGCGGCCCAGCAACGTTTCCAGATTGCACAGGCTCTCGATATGGGTGATGCCGAGGTCGAGGCAGGCCTTGTGAACCAGCAGGTTGACCTTGCCTTCGGGCCCGGGCCGCATCGAATCGATGCCGAAATGCACGACGCCCTGTCCGGCCAGCCACTCGGTGGCGGCAACGTTGACGCCGGAATTGTCGGTCGCATATTCCTTGCGCGGGAAGGTCCGCTGGTGATGGCCGGTGCAGAGCAGCACGGTGCCGCCCTTCGGCACCGGCATGCCAGCCTTCTTCACCGCGACTTCGAGGTCGTCGGGCGCGATCTCGGCACGCGGCGCGATATGGCGCAGGTCGATGCAGATGCCCGGCACGATGCAGTTTTCAAGCGGGTATTCGTTGATCGGCGCTCCGGTTTTGCCGAAATGCCGCGGCGCGTCGATGTGGGTGCCGCCATGGTCGGGCATCGAGATGAACATCGATGCGAGCCCGTGTACGTTGCCGGTATCGGCGAAGGATTCCTCGTGGGTCTTCCAGACGCCGTGGATGATCGGCGGATGTCCCGGATAGGTCGGGGTGCGGTGGTGCAGTTCACGACTGAGGTCGACGATTTTCACGACAGCTTCTCCGCTTTATTGTTGGACGTCATTGCGAGCAAAGCGAAGCAATCCAGAGCTGCCCCAGCAGACTGGATTGCTTCGTCGCTACGCTCCTCGCAATGACGATTTCCCCATCTTACGCGCCGGTCGCCCGGAGCTGGACGCCGGCGCGTTGCAGGTTTTGCGGCATGCTGGCCAGCAGCGCCTTGCGGTCGGCCACGGCGTTGTGGAACTGTTCCAGCGCGATGTTGAAGGCGGTCAGCGATCCTTGCTCGATCGCGCCGTGCTCAAAGCAGTGCAGCGTTTCGCGCAGGATGCCGTCGGCCTCGGCCTGCATCTGGTCGAGTTCCTCGGTGGAATCGCTGTGCCGCGCCGCCGCCAGCATATCGAGCAGCCGTTCGCGCAGCGATGAGTTGTTGCTGCGTTCGTCCTTCTTCAGATAGCTCGCAAACCAGGCACCGACCGAGCCCAGCACCGACAGTCCCATCAGGCTGAACCAGATGTAGTCGCTGTAGCGGTCGAGGAAGGTCTTTTCCTCGCCGTCGACATAGGCCGCCGCACCCGGGTGCACTGGGATCGCGGCGTCCTTGTCGGTGTCCGGGGTTTCTATCTTCGCCGCCAGCGGGAAGTCCGCCAGCAGCGTCTGGCGCACCGCGAACAACTGCCGGGTGAAGGCGGCGACGGTGGCTTCCGACAGGCCCTTGCGCGCCACGATATGATGCGAAAAGCCGATTGTCTTCACCTCGTCGTCGGGGCGGGCGGGCGCGCCGCCGAAGGCGCCGGCGGGGATTTCCGAGGCCTCGTAGGCGGAAAAGTTCTGCGAGATCGCGGCCGCCGAATCGATCGCGAGGAACCTCGGCGACGCGCCCTCGCGGGTCGAGGCGTTGATCGCGTCGGCCGTGATTTTGCTGTTGACCGGGCCCGCCGCGAGATACACGTCGGCCTTCTGGTTGCGGATCGCCTCGGCGGCTTCGCCGGCGGGAAACTGCACGATCTCGACCTTTTCGGTATCGACGCCGTATTGCCGCAGGATAACCTTGAGCAGATTGACATTGGCCTGGGTCCTGCCGACCACGCCGATGCGGCGGCCCGCGAGCTGCTGGATTTTGGCGATCTTCGGAGCCTTCTTGCCTTTCGCCGCCGGCGGCACCCACAGTACCGCGACGTTCTTGCGCAGCGTCGCCACCGACTGGGCGTTCTTCGGCACGTCGAGATCGCCGCGGATGATGGCGAGATCGGCCTTGCTCTCACCGAGCGCCGCGGCGCTCGCGGCGGCGCCGTCGGTCTGCACCGGCCGCAGCCGGACATGGCTGTGCGCAAACGACTGCGTCAGGGTCTGCACGACCTTGAGGTCATCGCTGTTCTGGGGCCCGACCGCGATCCGCAACGTCACCGGCCGCATCGCGAAATAATATGCGCCGCTCACCACGCCGACCAGCGCGAGCGTGCCCGCCAGCGTAATGAGCATCATTTTCCGTTTCGCCGAACGCGGCGACGGCGCCCTGACAACGCCGGGTCCGTCTTCGATCGATCGGGAAAAAAGCTGCTTCAGGCTCAAATTCATTCCGCCCGGCGGTTACAGCGTCATTGCTAGCAAATTTCCTGCCATTCGCTGAGTTACATCTGCGTCATGGTTACCGGCCCGCACAATTGGACCGATTTGGCCCGCTATTGTGGCGGGAACGCGGGCTGCGACATCATGGACCCGAACCGTGGCCTGCGGTGTTAGGATGGGCCTGGTTGGAAAGGAGGCGGTCATGACAGAGAAGCTGTCAGCGGAGGCCCGCAGGTCGGCCCTGAACGGGTTGTCCGGCTGGTCGGAGGCGGCGGGCGGCGACGCAATCGAACGCAGCTTCGGTTTCAAGGATTTCAACGAGGCATTCGGGTTTATGGCCCGCGCCGCGCTGGTGGCCGAAAAGAACGACCATCATCCGGAATGGCGCAACGTCTACAACACCGTGGAGGTGGTGCTGTCGACCCACGACGCCGGCGGCGTCACCGCGCGCGACATCGAACTCGCGCAGGCGATGGACGCGATCGCAAGGCAGCTCGGCGTCGCCTGAGCCGCGCTTGCGGTGCCTGAGCCGCGCTTGCGGTCGTCTGAGCCGCGCTTGCGGCGGCAAGCCGTCATCCCCAATTCAACCATGCCGGCGCGGCGATCGTCCGCGCTCGGGATTTGAAGGAGCCTCGCGATGGTGTCCGAACACGGCGTGGGATTTGAGCCGGCCGATCGCCTTGCACAGGACCGCGAGAGCGTGCGCAGGCGGTTCTGGAGCAAGTTAAAGCGGGTTGCCGCGCATCTGCCGTTCGCCGAGGATGTGCTGGCGGCTTATTACTGCGCGTTCGACGCGCAGACGCCGCGTCACGTGCAGGCGGCGCTGCTCGGCGCCATCGCCTATTTCATCCTGCCGTTCGATTTCGTGCCGGACATGCTGCCGGTGCTCGGCTTCACCGACGATGCGGCAATATTGGCCACCGCGCTCCGGATGGTGGCGACCCACATCACGCCCGAACATCGCGACGCCGCCCGTGCCGCGCTGAAGCGGGGAGTGGAGACGGTGGAAGGGTAGTTCGTCAAACAACTGCTGTCGTTCCCCGCGCAGGCGGGGAGCTATACCCTCCGTGCTGGTAATGCGGAAAGTATCAGCGACGCGTGGAAGCGCTGTGCCGGCTCATAACCATCGGTGGTTATGGGTCCCCGCCTTCGCGGGAACGACGGGGAGTTTGCGGGGACGACAGGGAGTTTGCAGGGACGACAACGAAGTCACGGATGCAGGATCACCTTGCCCATCGCCTTGCGGCCGGCCAGCACCTTGAGCGCGTCGGCGGTCTGCGCCAGCGGGAAGGTGCGGTCGACATGCGACGAGATTTTTCCTTCCGCCGTCCATTTCACCAGCTTCTCGAGATTGGCGCGGTTCTTCTCCGGATTGAGCCGTGCCCATGCGCCCCAGAACACGCCGCGGATGTCGCAGCCCTTCAGCAGCGCGAGATTGAGCGGCATTTTCGGAATGTCGCCGGCGGCGAAACCGATCACCAGAAAGCGGCCCTCCCACGCGATCGAGCGCAGCGCGGCTTCGGCATAGCTGCCGCCGACCGGATCGAAGATGATATCGACTCCTTTGCCGCCGGTGAGCTTGCGCAGGCCTTCCTTGAGATCGTCTTTCGCGTAGTTCAGTCCAAGCTCGGCGCCATGCGCCCTGGCGAATTCGATCTTTTCGTCCGACGAGGCGCAGGCGATCACCTTCAGGCCCATCAGCTTGCCGAGTTCGCAGGCGGCCAAGCCCGTTCCGCCGGCGGCGCCCAGCACCGCCATGGTTTCGCCGGGCTTCAGGCTGGCGCGATCTTCCAGCGCATGCAGCGCGGTGCCGTAGATGATGATGACGCCGGCGGCGCGGTCGAAATCCAGATTGTCGGGGATCTTCACGATCGAATTCGCCGGCAGCGCGATTTTTTCGCGCGCGCCGTTGTGGCCGCAGGACGCCACGACACGATCGCCGGGCTTGAGCTCGGTGACGCCGGCGCCGACGCTCTCGATGATGCCTGCGACTTCGGCTGCCGGCGAGAACGGAAACGGCGGCTTGATCTGGTATTTACCCTGGATCATCAGCAAATCGAAGAAATTCAGCGCCGCTGATTTGATCGCGATCACCGCCTGGCCGGGCTCGGCCACCGGATCCGGCACGTCGGCCAGCTCAAGATCGTCGGGGCCGCAATACTGCGAGCAGAGAATGGCTTTCATGGACGTACCTGACTTGTGAGGACTATGTTGGTGTGCTTCTTGCCGGATTTACCGTCGGGCTACAATGCGATTCGCATCGCGAAAATCCCTCCCCGTCATTGCGAGCGCAGCGAAGCAATCCAGTCCAGCCTCAAAGAAGGCTGGATTGCTTCGTCGCAAGTGCTCCTCGCAATGACGGTGATGGGCCGGTGCGCATAAAGGACATGTCATGTTCGAAAAAAATCTTCTCGCCGGCAAGCGCATCCTGGTGACCGGCGGCGGCTCCGGCCTCGGCGCCGCGATGGGACGCCGCTTTGCCGAACTCGGCGCCGCGCTGATCGTCTGCGGCCGCCGGCTCGAATTGCTGGAGCAGACCGCGGCGCGATTGCGCGGCGAACTCGACGCCGAGGTCCGCGCGATCCAATGCGATATCCGCGACGCCGCGTCGGTCGAAGCCATGATGGAGGCGATCTGGCGCGACGCGCCGCTCGACGTGCTGGTCAACAATGCCGCCGCCACCTTCATCGCCCAGACCGAGCATTTGTCGTTCCGCGCCGCCGACGCCATTCTCGCACCCACGCTGCACGGCGCGATGTACTGCACGCTGGCCGCAGGCAGGCGCTGGATCGACGGCAGGCATAAGGGCGTGGTGCTGAGCATCCTGTCGACCTCGACCATCACCGGCCGCGCCTTCACGGTACCCAGCGCGATGGCGAAGTCGGCGGTTCTTGCCATGACCAAAAGCCTCGCGGTGGAATGGGGACCGAAGGGGATCCGCACCGTGGCGATCGCGCCCGGGCCATTTCCGACCGCCGGAGCGTCCGGACAGCTTCGGCCCGAGGGCCGCGACCAGGGTCCCGCGGCCGGCAATCCGCTCGGCCGCGTCGGCGAGCACGGCGAGCTTGCCGATCTCGCCAGTTTCCTGGTTTCGGATCAGGCCGGCTATATCAACGGCGAGATGGTGGTGCAGGACGGCGGCGCGCATCTGCGCGGTTCCGGCGCCGAGGATCTGCTGCGATGGACCGATGCGCAATGGGAGAAGCAGCGGGCCGCGCGGAAGGGTTGAATTTCAAAATGTCGTCCCCCGCGGCAGGCGGGGACTCATACACGGCGCGGCTACAATTGAAATCAGGCGTCGTAGCATCCCGCTTCATGACAAGCACGGTGGTTGTGGGTCCCCGCCTGCGCGGGGACGACCCCGACGGAAACTGGTGACGGATGTGCGAATCCAGTACTGTCGCGCCGGGCCATCTTGCAGTCACAATGATAAGGGATCGACCTCGGTCATGGTGCGGCGAATTCTGACAGTTCTGATGGCGAGCGCGCTGGTGTGCGGGGTTTCGAACCTCGCGCAGGCGCAGGGCGCGGCAAAGGACGCCAAGTCGAAGCCTGCGCCGGCCGGGCCCGCTGCCGCCAAGCCCACTGCCGCCAAGCCCACTGCCGCCAAGCCCGCTGCCGCGACCAATGCCGCGGCGGCGAAGCCGGAAGCCCGGCCGGCCGCGGATGCCGCTGGCGCCGAGCCGACGCTGATCGGCCAGTTCGGCACCTGGGGCGCCTACACCGCTACTCCCAACGGCAAGAAGGTCTGCTTCGCGCTGGCCAGGCCGTCGTCTTCGAAGACCAATCCGCCAAATCGTCCGCGCGATCCGGCCTACGCCTTTGTCTCCACCCGTCCCGCGGAAAAGGTCGCCAACGAAGTCTCCATTATGGTCGGCTATGCGCTCAAACCGGGCTCGGAATCCACGCTGGACGTCGGCGGCGCTTCCTATGCCATGTACAGCCAGGGCGACGGGCTCTGGATCAAGAACGCCGCCGAGGAAGAGCGGATGGTGGACGCCATGCGCAAGGCGGCCAACGTGACGGTCAAGGGGGTGTCGGCGAAGGGCACCGAGAGTATCGACACGTTTTCGCTGAAAGGCCTGGCGCAGGCGCTGGACCGGCTGGCGCAGGATTGCAGGCGGTAGGCGCGTTTCACTCGAGGTTCGTCGTTCGGGATGCGCCGCCCCTTGTGGCGCAGGCCCGGAATCCATACTCACGATAGTGGTTTTGGAGTCCGGGCTGGCGCGAAGACGCGCGCCCCGGAATGATGTTGTGATATGAGTACCGAATGACCGCTTTATCGTCTCCGGCCCCGTTCGAAAAAACCCCGCTCGAAACCTACGTGCCGCCGGCCAAGCCTTCGCTGGTCGGATTGTCGCGCGTCGAACTGGCCGAACACCTCGCCGCCATCGGGGTCGCGCCGGCGCAGCGCAAGATGCGCACGCAACAGCTCTGGCACTGGATCTATGTGCGCGGCGTGCAATCCTTCGACGAGATGACGACCATCTCGAAGGAACTGCGCGCCGAACTCGATGGCCATTTCACGGTGGCGCGGCCGGAGGTGGTGGCCGAGCAGGTCTCCAATGACGGCACCCGCAAATGGCTGCTGCGGCTGCCGAGCGGCGACAGCGTCGAGCGCGCCCACGAGGTCGAGTGCGTCTACATTCCCGAAACCGACCGCGGCACGCTCTGCGTCTCCAGCCAAGTCGGCTGCACGCTGAACTGCTCGTTCTGTCATACCGGCACGCAGCGGCTGGTGCGCAACCTCACCGTCGGCGAGATCGTCGGCCAGATCATGGTCGCGCGGGACCGCCTCAACGACTGGGCCAACCGCGAAACGCCGACCGGCAGCCGCCTGGTCACCAATGTGGTGATGATGGGCATGGGCGAACCGCTGTACAATTTCGACGCGGTGCGCGACGCGCTACGCATCGTCGCCGATGGCGACGGCATCGGCATCTCGCGCCGGCGCATCACGCTGTCGACCTCGGGCGTGGTGCCGAACATCGTCCGCACCGGCGCTGAAATCGGCGTCATGCTCGCGATCTCGCTGCATGCGGTGCGCGACGAATTGCGTAACGAACTGGTGCCGCTGAACCGGAAATATCCGATCGCCGAGTTGCTGCAGGCCTGCCGCGATTATCCCGGCGCGACCAACGCCAAGCGCATCACCTTCGAATATGTGATGCTGAAGGGCGTCAATGATTCGCTGGACGATGCGAAGCTGCTGGTGAAGTTGCTCAAGGGCATTCCGGCCAAGATCAATCTCATTCCGTTCAACCCGTGGCCGGGCACATCCTACCAATGCTCGGACTGGGACCAGATCGAGAAATTCTCCGAATACATTTTCAATGCCGGCTATTCCTCGCCGGTGCGCACGCCGCGCGGCCGTGACATCCTCGCCGCCTGCGGCCAGCTCAAATCCGAAACCGAAAAACTCTCGGCCCGCGAGCGGCAGGCTTTGCGCGCGATGGCGATGACGGATTGAATGTTGGCCGCACATCCCGCCGCCATCCTTTTGAGACGCGGCCAAGAGGCCGCTCTTCAGGATGACGGGTTAGCGATGCGAGACCGGGTACACGTACATCGTCATTGCGAGGAGCGGAGCGACGAAGCAATCCAGTCTGTGCCCGTAACTCTGGATTGCTTCGCTTCGCTCGCAATGACGGGGAGTTCGGTTTGATGCCATGTCCCTGATCGCCCGCCTGTTCGTGATTCTGTTCGGCTTCCTCACCGCCTGCCTCGTTGCGGGCGCGGTCGTGGTCGGCGCGGTGCTGTTTCCGGCATGGAGCGATTTTGCCGACGGCCCGATCGATCCAAGCGCGATCAACATCATTCTCGGCTTCGGCTTCATCTTCGTCAGCGGCTTTGCGCTGCTGCCGGCGATGATCGTGGCCGCGATCACCGAGGCGTTTCATATCCGCGGTGCGCTGACCTATGCGGTCGGCGGCGGCGTGGTCGGGCTTGCCTGCTATCTCGGCCTCGTTCCGTTCGATCCCGCCACCATGCGCTTCGACGGCATCGTCCGCCGTCATCTCGAAATCATGACCGGCGCCGGCATCGTCGCCGGAATGGTCTACTGGATGATCGCCGGCCGCAACGCCGGCGCATGGCGCGCGGCGCGGCGTGTACTGCCGCCGAGGCTGTAAAAGAGCGCGACTGTCTTTTTCCCTTCTCCCCTTGAGGGAGAAGGTGGATCGCCGCTGCGAAGCGGCGGCGAGCCGGATGAGGGGTAGAACTCCATCGATAGACCTGAACCCCTCACCCGTCGTCGCTGCGCGACGCCACCCTCTCCCTCAAGGGGAGAGGGGAACAACAGCGCCTCACAGCCTTTTCATCCCGGACCTGCTCGGCTAAACCCCGCGCCATGAACCGCACCGGACTTTTCATCGCGCTCGGGCTCGCGTTTGTCACAGGACTTGTGTTCGGGATTTATCCCGAGCTCGACCTGCGCCTTGCCGCGCTGTTCTACGATCCGGCGACGAAATCCTTTCCGTTGAAACTCAACACGCTGGCGGCGATCGCGCGCGACGGGGCGATGTGGGTCGCGTGGGGCATCGCATTGCCGTTCATTGTCGCGCTGGTGTTGAAGCTGGCGCGGCCGGACCGGCCGCTGATGGTCTCCGGGCGCGCGATGGTGTTCCTGCTGGTCACGCTGATCTTGGCCGCGGGCATCCTCACCAACCTCGCCTTCAAGAGCCATTGGGGCCGGCCGCGGCCGGTGGTGGTGACCGAGTTCAACGGCGACCTGCCGTTTGTGCCGTGGTGGGATCCGCGCGGGGCTTGCGGCCGCAACTGTTCGTTCTTCTCCGGCGAAGGCGCCACCGCGTTCTGGACCTATGCGCCGGCCGCGCTGACGCCGCCGGCGTGGCGGCCCTTGGCTTACGCGGGCGCGACCTTGTTCGGCGTCGTCACCAGCGTGCTGCGGATGGCGTTCGGCGGCCACTTTTTTACCGACGTTGCCGCGGCCGGGTTGGTGACGTTCCTGGTGATCTGGCTCGCGCACGGCTTCATCTACCGCTGGCCGGCGACGAAGATGACCGACGAAGGCATCGACGCCGCGCTGACGCGGTTTGCCTGGCCTGGCTATCGGCTTGTACAGCGCTGGCTGGGGCGCGATGTCGGAGCAAGCCCATTGACACGCTGAATCGTCATTGCCGGGCTTGACCCTATGGTATTCACACATCTTTATCGTCATTGCCGGGCTTGACCCGGCAATCCATCATCATCGAAAAAGAGTCTTGCGAAGATTGATGGATACGCGGGTCAAGCCCGCGTATGACGCCTGGGAAATATTCTGAAGGGTTTCCATGACCACGATCCTGAAAAGCCTGCCCAAAGGAGAAAACGTCGGCATCGCTTTCTCGGGCGGGCTCGACACCTCAGCGGCGCTGCTGTGGATGAAGCAGAAAGGCGCCCGCGTCTTTGCCTATACCGCGAATCTCGGCCAGCCCGACGAGACCGACTACGACGAGATTCCGCGTAAAGCGCTCGAGTTCGGCGCCGAGCAAGCGCGGCTGGTGGATTGCCGCGCGCAACTGGTTCACGAAGGCATCGCCGCCATCCAGTCGGGCGCCTTCCATGTCTCCACCGGCGGCATCGCGTACTTCAACACCACTCCGCTTGGCCGCGCCGTGACCGGCACGATGCTGGTATCGGCCATGAAGGAGGATGGCGTCAACGTCTGGGGCGATGGCTCGACCTACAAGGGCAACGATATCGAGCGTTTCTACCGCTACGGACTGCTGACCAATCCGGGCCTGCGGATCTACAAGCCCTGGCTCGACCAGCAGTTCATCGACGAACTCGGCGGCCGGGCGGAAATGTCGGCGTTCATGACGGCGCATGGCTTCGCCTACAAGATGAGCGCGGAGAAAGCCTATTCGACCGACAGCAATATCCTCGGCGCCACGCATGAGGCCAAGGATCTCGAGCACCTTGATAGCGGCATCAAGATCGTCAACCCCATCATGGGCGTGCCGTTCTGGCGCGACGACTGTGTCGTCAGGGCCGAGAAGGTCGCGGTGCGGTTTGTCGATGGTCAGCCGGTCGCGCTGAACGGGCAGAGCTTCGCCGATCCCGTCGCGCTGTTCCTGGAGGCCAACGCCATCGGCGGCCGCCATGGCCTCGGCATGAGCGACCAGATCGAGAACCGGATCATCGAGGCCAAGAGCCGCGGCATCTACGAAGCGCCGGGCATGGCGCTGCTGCACATCGCCTACGAACGCCTCGTCACCGGCATCCACAACGAAGACACTATCGAGCAATACCGGATCAGCGGCATGCGGCTTGGCCGCCTGCTCTATCAGGGACGGTGGTTCGATTCGCAGGCGCTGATGCTGCGCGAAACCGCGCAGCGCTGGGTGGCGCGCGCCGTCACCGGCGAGGTGACGCTGGAACTGCGCCGCGGCAACGACTACTCGATCCTCAATACCGAAAGCCCCAATCTGACCTATCGGCCGGAGCGGCTGAGCATGGAGAAGGTCGAGGATGCCGCGTTCACGCCGGGGGACCGTATCGGTCAACTGACCATGCGCAACCTCGACATCGCCGATACCCGCGCCAAGCTCGATCTCTACGCCAAGACGGGTCTGCTGTCGGCCGCGGAAGGTTCGCACATCCCGAAGCTAGAGAACGACAAGGGATGACGCGGGACGAAAGCGGCTGCACTCTGTCGTCGTCCTCGCGAAGGCGGGGACCCATACTCACCGATGCCTGCTGGCGTACTCGCAGCGGCTCCATCCTTCGCAAAATATTCACGGTGTCTATGGGTCCCCGCCTTCGCGGGGACGACTGTGGAGATATTCGCGGCCAAACAAAAATGGCCGGGATTGCTCCCGGCCATTTCCTTCACATTGCAATGACGCGCTACCGCGGCGGCGCGGTGCCGGGCGGCGGGGGCGGCAGCGCGGCCTGTCCGCCGTTCAATAGCGGGCCGATATTGCGGATGGTGACGCGGCGGTTCTGCCGCTCCGGTCCCTGGGTCGGAATCTTCAGGTACTGCTCGCCATACCCCTGCGAGGTCAGATTCTCGGCGGGCACGCCGAACTGCTGGGTCAGCAGCGTGGCCGCGGATTCGGCGCGGCGATCCGACAGCGACAGGTTGTCGACGTCCGCGCCCACCGCGTCGGTATGGCCCTCGATCAGGAATACCGAGCGCGGGTTAGCCGCGATCGCACGGTTGAGCCCGTCGGCGATGACCTGCAGCTTCGCCGCCTGATCCGGTGGAATTTCCCACGATCCGGTTTCGAAGTTGATGCTGTCGAGGTCGATGCTCGGCATGCGCTCGCGCACCGTCGGGCTGTAGCGGATTTCGTCCAGCGTATAGCGCCGGTCGATGCGCTCCACCGGCGGCGCGATCAGCGTGTCGTAGATCAGCTCCGGCGGCGCGGTCTCGGCTTCGACGATGTAGCGGTCGCGCGGGATGCGGATCACCGGCGGCGGCAGGTCGACATAGAAACCGCCGATCGCGCCGGGATCGCGATAGGAGTTGTCGATGATGATGACCTCGCGGCCCTGCTGGTCCCGCCGGATCCGGCGCAGCAGGCGGCCATCGCGATCGTTGACGGTGATGATCTCGGATCCGTCGGGACGCACCACGATGGTTCGGGTGTCGTTTCCGACCTGCTGGGTGCGGATGTCGCGCGCGCCATAGCGGAAGCGGTCGACTTCGTTATGGCGGATGAACGATTGGCCGCCGGGATCGACGACGATCACGCGGCCGGGTTCGGTGAACACCTTGCGGCCGCCCTGATCCGATTCACGCCGTTCGTTGCGGAAGTCCTCCATGCGGCGAGGCCCGGGCGCGGTGGCGCCCGGCGCGATCGGCGCCAGCGCCTGCGCAGGCGGCGGCGCCTGTGGAATCGGCGCGGCGACGGTCGGCGGGGCGCGGCGGGCGCCATAGCCGGGTGCGCCTGGGCCGCCGGGGTTGCCGGTCTGGCCGCCGAGCTGTCCCGGCGGGGGTGCTGTGCCCGGAGCCGCGCCAGGCGCGGTCGAAGCAGGGCCGGGTGCAGGCGGAGCAGCGCCAGGGGCGGTTGGAGGCGCATTGTTCGGTGGAGCGCCCGGACGCGGCGGCGCACCAGGAGCGGCGCTGCCGGGCGTGGCCGGCGCGGCATTGTTCGGCGCATTTCCGGGACGCGCGGGCGGCGCTGCCGGTGCGGCACTGCCCGGGGGCGGCGTCACTGGTGCCGGCGTTGTAGTCGGCGCGGCCGAAGGCGCGGTGCCCGGAGCGGACGGCTCGCCTGGGCGGCCCGGCCGATTGCCGCCGATCGCGCCCGGCGTGCCTTTCTGTGCCGGTTGCGCGGACGGCGCGGCAGGCGGTGGCGCGGCGGCAGGTGGCGCGGCGGCAGGCGGTGCCGGCGGGGTCGGCCGGGGAGCCGCGGCGGGCGGCTCGGCAGGGCGCGGCTGCGCGGCCGCAGGCGGCGTTGGCGGTGCCGGCCGCGCGGGTGCGGCCGTTGGCGGCGCGGGCGGCGGAGTGGGCCGCGATGGCGGAGCCGCAGCCGGCGGCGGGGTGGGCCGCGGACGCTCGGCCGCCGGAGGTGGCGGAGGAGCCGCCGGGCGTGGCGAAGGAGGGGCTGCGGCAGGCGGCGCGGGATGCGGCGGAGGCGCCGCGGCGGGCGGCGGCGCGGGATGCGGAGGCGGTGCCGCGGCAGGCGGCGGCGCGGGACGCGGAGGCGGTGCCGCGGCAGGCGGCGGCGCGGGATGCGGAGGAGGTGCTGCGGCGGGCGGCGGCGGGCGAGGCGCCGGCGGTGAGGCCTTTGGCGGCTGCTTCGGCGGCGCTTCCTTGGCTTCGCCTCCCGGAGGACCGGCCTGTGCCATCACTGTCGGCGCGGTCTGCGCGTCCGAGGGGACACTGGCGAGAACATTTGCGAGTTGCGCGGCCGTAAGGGCCGTGGTGGCAAGCAGCGTGAGACGAAGTTTTGTCATGAACCTTAAGTCCCCGGAAAAATTCTGAAACAACAAACAAGGTGCTTGTCGGCCGCAGGCATCGGCGCGACGATCAACGGCCAGCCATTGGGCCGGATTGTGGCAGCCGATAAAAGCGCCGACGGTTTATTTTGCAAGCCCAGGCATCTGAGCGCGGCGTTGTTCATAGCGCATTCAGGTGCTTGATTCGCAGCGGGACCTTACAGCATTACTCCTACATCGTCCCGGACGGCAGCGAACCCGGAAGCACGTCCGGCTCGGCGCCCGGCAGGTCGGCAATGCCGGCGTCGGTCGCAGGATAGGGCGTGCGCGGTCCTTCCGGGCCTCGCGCCGGTGCTTCCTCGGGCGTGCGCCCCGGCAATTCCTGCGGCTGCGGCGCAGGACCGGGATCCTGCATCGGCGGCGGGATTTCCGGCCGGGGATTGCCCGCAGGCTCTTCCTGCGGTGGCTCGGTCGGCTGTCCCGGCGTCGCGGGAGGGATTTCCGGCGGGTCGATCGGCATCAGATCGCAACCTTGCGGTTCTCGCCAAGATCGGGCCGGGTGCCGGTGACGGCGGCCGCCGCCATTTTCACGTAGCTGATCACGGTGCCCGGGGAATCCCAGAACTCGGCATCCTCCGGCGCAACTTTCAGCACCCTGATATTCGGATCCTCGGCCGAATCCCACCACGCCTTGGCCGGCGTCGAAAACAGCTCCCTGATCTTGGCGCGATCATTGGACACCGCCGCGGTGCCGCTGACCGACACATATTTCTGGTCGCTCGCATTGGCAAAGGACAGATTGATGTTCGGATTGCGCGCGATCTCGTCATCCTTGTGGCGGCGCACGTCGGTGAGGAAATAGATCGCGTTGTTCTCGCGTTCGAGATAGGCGCTCATCGGCCGCGCCCGCAACTTGTCGCCGTCGCGGGTGACCAGCATCGCAAAACCGATCTTCTTCATCAGCTCCCATGCGTGATCGATATCGCGCGCGGTGTCGTTGGCCATGTCATTGCTCCGTTGCTGCCGAAGCGATAACGGCGCCGGTCCGGCGATGTTCCTTGTAGGCGATGCCGGAACCGGCGGTTCCGGCATATCTATAGGATGACGAGTGCTGTGGAATCGTAATTGCGAGCCAAGCGAAGCAATCCAGCGCCGCAACAGCGGACTGGATTGCCTCGTCGCCTCGCTCCTCGTAATGACAGCCGTCGACTGATCTCATCCCTCGTCGCGCAGCAGCAGCGTGTTGCTGCGGGTTTTCCCCGCTTCGGAATAGCCGCGCATCAGCATGTCGGCGAGGCAGTCGTCGACCCAGTCGTCGCGCTCCAGATGCTCGATCGCGATGGCGCGCGGCCACAACACTTCCGGCGCGTCGCGGAAGAAGCCGATCAGCACCCGATCCTCATAGCCTTCGACGTCGATCTTGAGCGAATCGACCGTCGATACATGATGATCCTGCAGGACGCGCAACAGCCGCATCGCCGGAACCCGGATCGCGTCGCTGCGCGCGCTGGCGTCGGGATAGACATGGCTCGCGCCGTAATTTTCGTGGTCGGTTTCGATCATCAACTCGCCGTCGGCATCGCCGACGGCGGCGGGGACCAGCACCACATTGCCGCTTTCCGACGCCGCCTTGTTGAAGGCCAGGCGGGCAATCATGACCGGATGCGGCTCGACCGCGATCACCCGCCCCTTCGGCCCGACGTGACGCGCCAGCGGCAGCGCATAGGTGCCGGCGTTGGCGCCGACATCGACGAACACGCCGCCTTCAGGGGTATGGGCGCGGAGAAAATCCAGTTCTTCGAGGTTGTAATCCGGATTGAACAACGCGCCGCGCTCGGTGGCGCTGGCCTGATGATAGAACCGGAACGCCACGCCCTGGTAGCGAACGTCGAGCGGCCCGGTGCGCAGCAGGTTCACCAGCCGCGACAGCATCGGGCGGAACGACCCGCGCTTCAGCCGCGAGCGGTGCGCCAGTGCGATCACGGCCTGCTGCGCGGCGTTGGGCGCCAATGCGCCGAAGGGGACGGGAGAGGTGTCGTTGGCGGGAGTCAAACAGAAGCCCTCGGGAAGCGGCGCATGCTTAGCCGACTTTTCGGATGACTCCAACGGCACACGCGGTGTCGTCCTCGCTTGCGCGAGGCGACATTTACGCCGCCTTTTTCGGTGGCGTCTTGCGCCCGCGCAGGAAGCGGCCGAGCAGGCGGCGCTTGCCCTTGCGCGGAATAAGGTCGATGTCGCTGACCAGTTTGGCGCCGCCCTTGCGCCGCTCCAGCACGATCTTGCGGCTGTGAAATGCTTCCAGTTCGGCGCGATGCGCGACGCTGACCACGGTAGCCTTGGGCAGCGTTTTGGTCAGCAGTTCCATCATCGTGTCCTGGCTCTTGGCATCGAGCGCGGAGGTCGCCTCGTCGAGCACGATGATGTCGGGGTTGTGCAGGAACAGCCGCGCGAATGCGAGCCGCTGCTTCTCGCCGCCACTCAATGTCTGGTCCCACGGCGCGTCTTCCTCGATCTTTTCGACGAGGTGCTTGAGCCCTACCTTGTCGAGCGCCTCGCCGATCTGTTCCACGCTCCAGTCGTCGGCAGCGCCGGGATAGGCGACCGCGCGGCGCAGCGTGCCCGACGGCACGTAGGGTTTCTGGGGCAGCATGAACAGCCGCCGGTCGGGATGGAAGTTGACGGCGCCGCCGCCCCACGGCCACAACCCGGCAATGGCGCGCACCAGCGTGCTTTTCCCCGAGCCGGATTCGCCGGCCACCAGTAGCCGCTCGCCGGGCTCGATGGCGACTTCGGTGTCGCCGACTACCGCGGTGCCGTCGTCCAGCGTCACCGACAGATCGTTCAGGCTCATCATGGTGTCGCCTTCGGTCTCGCCGCGCTGGATGCGGCCGAAACCGTCGCCGCGTTCGGCGCGCTCGAGGCCGTCGAGCGACATCATCAGCGAGGCGATGCGGCGCGCGCAGGCGTTCCAGTCGGCGAGCCGCGGGTAATTGTCGACCAGCCAGCCGAACGCGGTCTGCACGATGGTGAAGGCGGACGCCGCCTGCATCACCTGTCCGAGCGTCATGCTGCCGTCGAGGAATTTCGGCGCGCACAACAACAGCGGCACCACCGGCGCGATCAGGCTGGATCCCTGCGACACCAGCGTGGTGCGCATGTGCTGGCCGGCGAGCCGCGACCATTGCCGCAGCACGTTGGTGAAGGTCTTGTCGATGCCGTCGCGCTCTTCTTCCTCGCCGCCGAGCAGCGCGATGCTTTCGCCGTTCTCGCGCACGCGCGTCAGCGTGTAGCGGAATTCCGCCTCGGCTTGGTTCTTGTCTTCCGAAACCTGCACGAAGCTGCGGCCGATGGTCATGATCGAGCCGCTTGCAATGGCGGCATACAGCACGGCGGCGATCACGAGGAATCCGGGAATGGTGACGGTCGAGCCGCCCACGGTCACCGTCAGTGCGCCGCCGATGGTCCACAGCACCACGATGAAGGTGGTCGCGGAGAGAAACGCCGAGGTGACGCCGGCGGCGAAATCCACCGGCGAGTCGGTGGCGATCCGCAAATCCTCGGCGATGCGGTATTCGGGGTTCTTGTGATCGCCGCTGACGAGGTTGAGCTGGTAGTAGCGGCCGCTGGCGAGCCAGCGCGTCAGCACCGAACTGGTCAGCCAGGCGCGCCAGCGGCGCTGGATGCCCATCCGCGCGAACACCTGCGCCACGCCAAGCAGGACGCTGCCAATGGCGAGCGGGAAGAACACCGCCGAGAGATAGAAGACGGCGGCGGAATCGCGTTTCTCGATGGCGTCGAAGATCGCGCGATTCCAGACATTGATGCCGTATTGGAAGCCGACATTGGCGACGATCAGGACCAGGAGGCCGATTGAAAACGCCCACGCCAGCCGGCCGCCCTTGTTGCCCCAGTAGCCGCGCGCGCTGATCCAGAACCGCGTCAGCAGATAATCCCTGCGCGCCGCCTCGGCTTCCTCGGGGGATAATTCCGGATCGGTTTCAACGACTTCCGGCGGCGGCGGATCGACATGGTCGCCGTCCTCTGCCACCACCTCGACGATCGGCGGTTTCTTCTTCGCAATCTTTGCCGTCGATTTTTTGGCGGGATGCTTGGCCATAGCGGATAACGCGAGGGATTTCAAAAGGTTCCCTGAAGGTTCCCCCAACTCCCTCGTCATCCTGAGGAGCCGCGCCCTTGCGCGACAGCTCGAAGGATGGAAGCAGACTGCGCTTGTGGCTATCCTTCGAGGCGCGCCTAGACGGCGCGCACCTCAGGATGACGGCGGAATGTGCGGTAACGTCGCTCTCACACCTGCCGTTCGACCAGCATCATCTTGAGTTCGGCGATGGCTTCGGAGGGATTGAGGCTCTTCGGGCAGGCCTTGGCGCAGTTCATGATGGTGTGGCAGCGGTAGAGCCGGAACGGGTCCTCGAGGTTGTCGAGCCGCTCGCCGGTGGCCTCGTCGCGGGAATCCTTGATCCAGCGCGTCGCGTTCAAGAGCGCCGCGGGGCCGAGGAAGCGTTCGCTATTCCACCAGTAGCTCGGGCACGAGGTCGAGCAGCACGCGCACAGAATGCACTCATACAGTCCGTCGAGCTTTTCGCGGTCCTCGTGGCTTTGCTTCCATTCCTTCTGCGGCTTTGCCGTGGTGGTCTTCAGCCACGGCTCGATCAAGGCGTATTGCGCGTAAAAATTGGTAAGGTCCGGAACGAGATCCTTGACCACCGGCTGATGCGGCAGCGGATTGATCTTCACCGCGCCGTCCTTCACGTCGTGCATCGACATGGTGCAGGCCAGCGTGTTCTGGCCGTCGATGTTCATGGCGCAGGAGCCGCACACGCCCTCGCGGCAGGAGCGGCGGAAGGTCAGCGTCGGATCGATGTGGTTCTTGATCCAGATCAGCCCGTCCAGCACCATCGGCCCGCAATCCTCGGTGTCGATGAAATAGGTATCGATGCCGGGATTCTTGCCGTCGTCCGGGTTCCAGCGATAGATCCGGAATTCGCGCGTCTGCGTCGCGCCCGCCGGTTTCGGCCAGGTCTTGCCGCCGCTGATCTTCGAATTTCTCGGGAGCGCGAATTCAACCATGGAATTTCTATGCCTTTCCATCTGTCATTGCCGGGCTCGACCCTGCAAGATCCATACATTGCGTCATACGCGGGCTAGACCCGCGTATCCATCGATCTTCGCAGGAATCTTTCGAAGAACGATGGATTGCCGGGTCAAGCCCGGCAATGACGCGAGAGATGTGTGAATACAGAGGGCTTGACCCGGCAATCCATTTTCCTGGAAGGACTCTGCGAAAACGGAAGGATGCGCGGGTCAGGCCCGCGCATGACGAGGTTCTTTCTCAATACACCCGCGCCTTCGGCGGGATGTACTGCACGTCGTTGGTCATGGTGTAGTTGTGCACCGGCCGGTAATCGATGGTGGTGGTGCCGCGCTCGTCGATCCAGGCCAGCGTGTGCTTCATCCAGTTCTTGTCGTCGCGCTCGGAAAAATCCTCGCGGGCATGGGCGCCGCGGCTCTCGGTGCGGTTGGCGGCCGAATCCATCGTCACCACCGCCTGCGCGATCAGATTGTCGAATTCCAGCGTTTCGATCAGATCGGAGTTCCAGGTCAGCGAGCGGTCGGTGACGGCGATGTCGCCGATGCCGCCATGGACTTTGTGGATCATCTCCTGGCCTTCGTGCAGCACCTCGCCGGTACGGAACACCGCGCAGTTGTTCTGCATCACCTGCTGCATGCCGTCGCGCAATTTCGCGGTCGGGGTGCCGCCCGAGGCGTAGCGGTAATGGTCGAGCCGGCCGAGCGCCTTGTCGGCGGAGCCTGCCGGCAAATCCGGCTGCTTGCCGTTGGCGGTAAGCTTTTCGGCACAGCGAAGTGCGGCGGCGCGGCCGAACACCACGAGGTCGATCAGCGAATTGGAGCCGAGCCGGTTGGCGCCGTGCACGGAGACGCAGGCCGCCTCGCCGAGCGCCATCAGGCCGGGCACGGTGGCGTTGTCGTCGCCATTGCGCTTGGTCAGCACCTCGCCGTGATAGTTGGTGGGAATGCCGCCCATGTTGTAGTGCACCGTCGGCGCGATCGGGATCGGCTCGCGGGTGACGTCGACACCGGCGAAAATCCGGACCGATTCCGAGATGCCCGGCAGCCGCTCGTGCAGCACCTTGGGATCGATATGGTCGAGGTGCAGGTAGATGTGATCTTTCTTCTTGCCGACGCCGCGGCCTTCGCGGATCTCGATGGTCATCGCGCGCGATACGACGTCGCGCGAGGCGAGGTCTTTCACGGACGGCGCATAACGCTCCATGAAGCGCTCGCCCTCGGAATTGACCAGATAGCCGCCTTCGCCGCGCGAGCCCTCGGTGACGAGGCAGCCGGCGCCGTAGATGCCGGTGGGGTGGAACTGGATGAATTCCATGTCCTGCAGCGGCAGGCCGGCACGCAATGCCATCGCGCTGCCGTCGCCGGTGCAGGTATGCGCCGAAGTGCAGGTGGCATAGGCGCGGCCATAACCGCCGGTGGCAAGAATGGTGGTCTGGGCGCGAAAGCGATGCAGCGTGCCGTCATCGAGCTTCAGCGCGATCACGCCGCGGCAGGTGCCCTGGTCATCCATGATCAGGTCGATGGCGAAGAACTCGATGTAGAATTCGGCGGAATGCCGCAGCGCCTGGCCATACATGGTGTGCAGCATGGCGTGGCCGGTGCGGTCGGCCGCGGCGCAGGTGCGCTGCGCCAGGCCCTTGCCGTAATCCATGGTCATGCCGCCGAACGCGCGCTGATAGATCTTGCCTTCCTCGGTGCGCGAGAACGGCACGCCCCAGTGATCGAGTTCGTAGACCGCTTCCGGCGCGTTGCGCACCATGTATTCGATGGCGTCCTGGTCGCCGAGCCAGTCCGAGCCCTTGACGGTGTCGTACATGTGCCAGCGCCAGTCGTCCTCATGCATGTTGCCGAGCGCCGCCGAGATGCCGCCTTGCGCTGCGACCGTATGCGAGCGGGTCGGAAACACCTTGGTGATGCAGGCGGTGCGCAGGCCCGCCTCGCTGCAGCCGACTACCGCGCGCAAGCCGGCGCCGCCGGCGCCGACCACGACGACGTCGTAAGTATGGTCCTCGATCGGATAGGCATGGCCGTTGGTTGCGGGACCGCTGCCGTTTGCCGCGCCATTACCTTTAGCACCGTTAACTTTAGCACCGTTACCGTTAGCACCATTACCTTTAGCACCATTACCTTTAGCCATGAGTTAGACTCCCGATGACAATTTTAGGATGGCATAAACCGAGGCCAGCGCTACCGCGGCGGAGAAGAAATTGTTGGCCATGATGGAAGCGAGCTTCAGCTTCTCGCCATGCACATAGTCCTCGATCACCACCTGCATGCCGATCTTCATGTGCCACGCGCTGGCGATGATGAACAACAGCATCACGATGGCGACCGCCGGCGAGCCGAGAATTTGCGCGGCGCCGGCCTGGTTGCGACCGAGCATCATCATCACCACGACGATCACCGGCACGATCAGCAGCACCAGCGCGACGCCGGTGACGCGCTGGCGCCAGAAATCCGACGTGCCGGAATGCGAGGCGCCGAGCGCGCGGACGCGGCCGAGCGGCGTGCGCATCGACGGCGACTTCCGCGGCGAGCCGTGTGATTCCTCGACGCTCATCGTCCGCCTCCGATCGCGTAAGCGGCGATCCACAGCAGCACGGTGAGCGAAATTCCACCGATCAGCGCGCCCCAGGTCAGGGCTTCGCGCTCGCTCGGCTTGAAGCCGTAGCCGAGGTCCCAGACGAAATGCCGGATGCCGCTCAACAGATGGTGCAGCAGTGCCCAGGTGTAGCCGAACACGATCAGGCGGCCGATGAAGCTCGTGGTGAAGGCCTGCACATTGGCATAGGCGCCGGGACCCGAGGCCGCCGCGATCAACCACCACGCGAGTAGCAGGGTGCCGAAATAAAGCGCCACGCCGGTAATGCGATGAACGATGGACAGCGCCATCGTCAGGGTCCAGCGGTAGGTCTGCAGATGCGGCGAAAGCGGGCGTTCGATCCTGGCTGTCATCGGCGGCTTTGACGGTTGCGGGCAGCGAAGCGCCCCTGTTCGGGATCGGGGTAGATCAATTCTATTTACGAACTCGAAACAGCCAGTGCAATGCTGAAATCGCCGTTTGCGAATGAATGTTCAATGCTTCAGGTGTGGCTTGCAGACGAGCCCTGCAATGCCGTGCATTGACAGTATCACTAAGGGTTGATGGGTGAAGCGGCTGAAGTTTGATTCATGCGGTAGAATTCGCGGCGTCGTTGCCGGCTCAACCCTGCCGAATCCAGATATCTCCGGCGCCATTGCCGGCTTGACCTGGCAATCCATTCTCTTCCAACGGTCTTCCGAAGAAGATGGATACGCGGGTCAAGCCCGCGTATGACGAATCTAGCCCACGCCGGCGCATGACGGCGAAGCGGAAAAGAAAATGCTGGTCGCAGGGTTGAATGTTTCCGAGCTTCTGGAACTGGCCGCCCTGCTGGTCGCGGTCGGCGCGCTGGCCGGGTTCCTGGCCGGCGTATTCGGCATTGGCGGCGGCGCCGTGCTGGTGCCGGTATTCTACGAATGTTTCCGTCTCGCCGGCGTGCCGCTCGAGGTTCGGATGCCGCTGTGCATCGGCACCTCGCTCGCCATCATCATCCCGACCTCGATCCGTTCGTTCCGCGCCCATCATTTCCGCGGCGCGGTCGACATGGACGTGCTGCGGCTCTGGGCCGTGCCGGTGGTTTCCGGGGTGATTCTCGGCAGCGTGATCGCGCGTTATGCGCCGGAGCGGCTGTTCAAATTCGTCTTTGTCGCGGTCGCGTGGTCGGCCTCGGCGCGGCTGCTGTTCGGCCGCGATTCTTGGCGGCTCGGCGAGACGCTGCCGGGCGGATTCCTGATGAAGGCGTATGGCGCGCTGGTCGGGCTGCTCTCGACCCTGATGGGCGTCGGCGGCGGGCTGTTCTCGAATCTGCTGATGACGTTTTACGGCCGGCCGATCCACCAGGCGGTGGCGACCTCGTCGGCGCTGGCGGTGCTGATCTCGATCCCCGGCGCGCTCGGCTATGTCTATGCCGGCTGGCCGGCGGCGGCGCGCTATCCGGATGTCGCCGCGCTGCAAATGCCGTTCGCGCTCGGCTACGTCTCGCTGATCGGCGCGGTGCTGGTGATGCCGACCAGCCTGTTGACCGCGCCGCTCGGCGTCAGGGCCGCGCATGCGATGTCGAAGCGCACGCTGGAGATGGCGTTCGGGTGCTATCTGTTCATCGTCGGCAGCAGGTTCGTGATCAGTCTGCTGTGAAACACAGTGTCGTCCCCGCCTGCGCGGCGACGACGGAATTCGCGGGAACGACGACTACTACTTCGTATAGATCCCCTTATACGTATCGCGCAGGATGTTTTTCTGCACCTTGCCCATGGCGTTGCGCGGCAGTTCGTCGACGACGATCACACGCTTCGGCATCTTGAATTTCGCCAGCCGCCCGTCGAGCGCTTTCAGCACGGAAGCTTCGTCGACGCCCGCATTGCTGTCGCAGACCACGACGGCGGTGACGCCCTCGCCGAAATCGGCATGCGGCACGCCGATCACGGCGGTTTCGATCACGCCGGGCAGGGCGTCGATCTCGCTCTCGATTTCCTTCGGATACACATTGAAACCGCCGGAGATCACCAGATCCTTGCCGCGGCCGAGGATATGGACGTAGCCGTGGGTGTCGATCTTGCCGAGGTCGCCAGTGATGAAGAAGCCGTCGTCGCGAAATTCGGCTTTGGTCTTCTCCGGCATCCGCCAGTAGCCCTTGAACACGTTGGCGCCCTTGACCTCGATCATGCCGATATGTTCCGGGCCCAATGTCTTGCCGGTTTCGGGATCGGTGACGCGCACGAAGACGCCGGGCAGCGCATGCCCGACAGCACCTGGGACGCGCTCGCCGTCGTAAGGGTTCGAGGTGTTCATGTTGGTTTCGGTCATGCCGTAGCGCTCCAGCACGGCGTGGCCGGTGCGCGCCATCCATTCGCGATGGGTGTCGGCCAACAGCGGCGCGGAGCCGGAAACGAACAGCCGCATATGCGCGGTCGCCTGTTTGCTCAGCGCCGGGCTGTGCAGCAGGCGGGTATAGAAGGTCGGCACGCCCATCATCACGGTAGCGCGCGCCATCAGCTTGATGATCAGCTCCGGATCGAACTTGGGCAGGAAGATCATCGAGGCGCGGGCGAACAGCGTGACGTTGCTCGCCACGAACAGGCCATGGGTGTGATAGATCGGCAGCGCGTGGATCAGCACATCCCTGTCGGTGAAGCGCCAGTAGTCGACCAATGCCAGCGAATTCGATGCGAGGTTGTCGTGGCTGAGCATCGCGCCCTTGGAGCGGCCGGTGGTGCCGGACGTGTAGAGGATCGCGGCAAGGTCGTCGTCGTCGCGCGCGACCGTGTCGAACGCCGGCATCTGCGTGGCAGCCGCATCGGTCAGCGAGCCCTTGCCGTCGGCGCCCAGCGTTTCGACTTTTGCGCCGACCTTCGCGGCGATGGCGCCGATGCCTTCCACCTTCGAAGGGTCGCACACCACCAGTGACGGCTCGGCGTCGGCGATGAAATATTCCAGCTCGTTGAGCGTATAGGCGGTGTTGAGCGGCAGATAGATCGCGCCGGCGCGTACCGTGGCGAGATACAGCACGAGTCCGGACACCGACTTCTCGGTTTGCGCTGCAACGCGATCGCCGGGCCTGACGCCGCGCGCAATCAGCAGATTCGCCATTTGCCCGGTGCGGGCGATGAGATCGCCGTAACTGACGCGCTGGCCGTCCAGGGTTTCGATCGCGAGCCGGGAGGGGTCGTCGAGGGTGTCGAACAGGCGGCAAAACAGGTTGGCGTTCATGATGGTTTTCTTGATGTTATTCTTGGACAGGTCATGCATCATTGCGCAGGGCGGGCCGGTCGGCCGCAACGTTGAATAGCAAAAACGCCCTTCACAAAGCAACGGAGACAGTTTGCATGTCAAACAACGGGAAACGCGTGGCCTGGGTCACCGGCGGCGGCAGCGGCATCGGGGAAGCCGGCGCCGACGCGCTCGCCGCGGAGGGCTGGACCGTGGTGGTGTCGGGGCGCCGCCAGGATGCGCTCGACGCGGTGGTCAAGAAGATCACGGACAACGGCGGTAAGGCCGAGGCGATCGCGCTCGATGTCAGCAAGGCGGATGACGTCAACGAGGCCGCCGAGCAGATCCTGGCCAAGCATGGCCGCATCGACCTGCTGGTCAACAGCGCCGGCGTCAACGTGCCGAAGCGGAGCTGGGCCGACATGGAGCTCGAAGGCTGGGACAGGCTGGTCGACATCAATCTCAACGGCGTACTGTACTGCATGCGCGCGGTGCTGCCGGCGATGCGCCGGCAACAGGACGGCATCATCATCAACGTCGCCTCATGGGCCGGACGCCACGTCTCGAAGATGCCGGGACCGGCCTACACCACCACCAAGCATGCGGTGCTGGCGCTGACCCATTCCTTCAACATGGATGAATGCGTCAATGGGTTGCGCGCCTGCTGCCTGTCGCCGGGCGAGGTCGCGACGCCGATTTTGAAACTGCGCCCCGTGGTGCCGAGCGAGCAGGAGCAGGCGCGGATGCTGCAGTCCGAAGACCTCGGCCGCACCATCGCATTCGTCGCCAGCATGCCCGCGCGGGTCTGCATGAACGAGATCCTGATCAGCCCGACCTGGAACCGGGGATTCATCCAGACGCCGATCAGCCGGGATTAAAGCTTGTGTCGTCCCCGCGCAGGCGGGGACCCATAACCTCCGATGGCTGTTGTGAAGCGTGACGTTCAACCACCGCCCGCCTCATCGAGGACGGTGTGTATGGGTCCCCGCCTGCGCGGGGACGACGATGGTGCGCACACGCATCGCGCCACAAATAGTTTCAGACAACACGATAAAGTTTTTTCCGAAACCGCCTCAAAACCCTCCCGTAGCTCGGCTCAACGACGGCGCAGTCCAGCCTCACCGACCAACGCTGTTGTTGCCCCTTAATCGCCGGCGGATGTCTGCCGGCCGTCACAATCCATCGGGAGACGATTTATGTCCAAGCGGTTTGCACTTCTTTCGGCCGTCGCGTTCAGCGCGCTGGCCATCACCGCCAGCGTCGTTGCGCCGGCCAGTGCCGAAGACAAGAAAATGATGAAGAGTGAAATGTCGGGCGAGAAGACCGTGATGGTCGGCGGCGCCGCGATGTTCCCCTCGAAGAATATCGTCCAGAACGCCGTCAATTCCAAGGATCACACCACGCTGGTCGCCGCCGTGAAGGCCGCCGGCCTCGTGGAGACCCTCGAAGGCAAGGGCCCGTTCACGGTGTTCGCGCCGACCAACGCCGCTTTCGACAAGCTGCCGGCCGGCACCGTCGATACGCTGGTCAAGCCGGAGAACAAGAAGACCCTGACCAAGATCCTGACCTACCATGTGGTGTCAGGCAAGCTCGAGGCGTCCGACCTCACCGACGGCAAGAAGCTCAAGACCGTCGAGGGCGAAGAGCTGACCGTGAAAAAGTCGGGCGACAAAGTCATGATCGTCGATGCCAAGGGCGGTTCCTCGACCGTCACGATCGCGAACGTCAACCAGTCCAACGGCGTCATCCACGTGGTCGACACCGTGCTGATGCCGGCGTCGTAACCGACGTACAAACTTTCGTCATTGCGAGCAAAGCGAAGCAATCCAGACGCCACAAAGCAAAGCTGGATTGCTTCGTCGCTGCGCTCCCCGCAATGACGGTAAAATCGATTTGATCCTCTCTTCCACGTAACGGAACGGATTTTTTAGCGTATAAGCATGTATCGAATTCGAGCGACGGATCGGCCATGTCGAGCATCACAGCCAGTGAGAAACAAGCGGTACCGGTCCCCGCCAAGGTCATCCAGCCGGCGTGGGTGCGTACGGTGCACTGGATCAACGCAGTCGCGACCATCCTGATGATCATGTCCGGCTGGCAGATCTACAACGCTTCGCCGCTGTTCGATTTCAGGTTCGCAAGCTCCATCACGCTCGGCGGCTGGCTCGGCGGCGCGCTGCTCTGGCATTTCGCGGCGATGTGGCTGCTGATGGTCAATGGCCTGGTCTACCTGGTGCTCGGCTTCGCCACCGGACGTTTTCGCAGCAAGCTGCTGCCGATTACGGTGGGGGGTGTGGTCGCCGATACCAAAGCGGCGCTGACCGGCCGGCTGTCGCACGCCGACCTCGCAGCATACAACTACGTGCAAAAGCTGCTTTATGCCGGGATCATCGTGGTCGGCGTGTTGATCGTGCTGTCGGGCCTGTCGATCTGGAAGCCGGTGCAACTGCAATACCTGACCGCGCTGTTCGGCGGTTACGACGCCGCACGCTATGTGCATTTCATCTGCATGGCTGCCATCGTCGCGTTCCTGGTGGTTCACGTCGCGCTGGCGCTGCTGGTGCCGAAAAGCCTGCGCGCCATGATCGTCGGCCGTTGAGAATCGTCATTGCGAGCGAAGCGAAGCAATCCATGGTGCCGCAAATGACCGGACAGAAGACCGGATTGCTTCGTCGCTTCGCTCCTCGCAATGACGGCTGGAGAATTTCGAGGAGAAACGAACATGGGCCGCATTCGCAAGCTGCTGATCCCCGGCGTTGACAAGCAATTGCTGATCAGGGACGCCGCAAAATTGCTGCCCGATCCGTCGCGGCGGCGCTTCATCGCCGGCGGCGCCAGCCTCGGCGCGCTGACGCTGCTGACCGGCTGCGACGTGTCCGACAGTTTTTCGGCGGAGAGCATGCTGAAGCGGATTTCGAAATTCAATGACGGCGTGCAGGCGGCGATCTTCAATCCGAACGCGCTGGCGCCGACCTTTCCGGAGAGCGCGATCACCCGGCCGTTTCCGTTCAACGGCTATTACGACCAGGACGACGCGCCGGACATCAAGGGCGCGGACTGGAAGTTCGAGGTGCGCGGCCTGGTCGACAACAAGAAGTCCTGGACGCTGGAGGAACTGTACAAGCTCCCCGAGGTGAAGCAGGTCACCCGCCACATCTGCGTCGAGGGCTGGAGCGCGATCGGAAGCTGGTCGGGTACGCCGTTGCGCGATTTCCTCAAGCTGGTCGGCGCCGACACAAGCGCGAAATATTGCTGGTTCCAGTGCGCCGATTCAGATGGCTACAACTCGCCGCTCGACATGGCGAGCGCGCTGCATTCGCAGACCCAGATGACCTTCAAGTTCGACGACAAGATCCTGCCGCGTGCCTACGGCTACCCGATGAAGATCCGGGTGCCGACCAAACTCGGCTTCAAGAATCCGAAATACGTGATCTCGATGGAAGTCACCAACGACTACAAGGGCGGCTACTGGGAAGACCAGGGCTACAATTCGTTCAGCGGGAGCTAACCCGTCGTCGCCGCGCAGGCGGGTACCCATAATCACCGCTGTGCATGTGGCGCGAAGCTGGGCGGTATTCGGCGTAACGACCGATGCCGGAGGCTATGGATCCCCGCCTGCGCGGGGACGACTCGGAGTGTTTCCTCCCAGCTTCCGCTGAAAGGCCGCCAGCACCGCGCCCATTGCCAGCATCGCCGCGGACACATTCAGCGCATACGACAAACTCCCCATCGCGTCGGTAATGGCGCCCACCGCGATCGGCCCCAGCGTCTGCCCGATCCCGAACGCGATGGTCATCGCCGCGATCGCGGTCGGCCACGCCGACGGCGGAGCGTTGAGGCGTACGAAGGCGGTGGTCGATCCCACCACGGCGAAGAACGCGACGCCGAACACCAGCGCCGAAATCGCCAGCAACGCCGTGGAATGTCCGAACAGCGGCAGCGCGGCGCCGACCGCGTTGACGCCGAGAATGATCGCCGTCGACAGCCCGCCGCGGTCCAGCGCCAGCACGCGCCGCCATACCCACGGCGTCACGAACGCGCTCAGTCCGATCAGCGACCAGAAAGCGCTCTGCGCCGCGGCGCCGCCGCCGGCATCGCGCACATAGGCGATCATGAAGGTCATGTAGGCGATGTAGCCCGCGCCGAACAGGAAATAGCCGGCGAGATAGACCAGCGCCGGCCGTACCGCGAAGGTCGCGGGCGCGGCGTCGGCGCCGCCGCCGCCGCCGGGCTCGATCGGCGTCAGCAGCAGCGGCAAGGTCATCGCCGCCGCCAGCAGCGTCATCGCCCACCACACCATCCACCATGAGCCGGCGCCGAAACCCTGCAGCACGAACGGGGCGATCAGTCCCGACGCCAGGATGCCGAGGCCGGGCCCGGCGAAGAACAGGCTGAGCAGGAAGTTGGCACGCTGCGGCTGCGACTGCGCGGTTGTCGCTGCCAGCGCGCTGCCGGCGACGAACGCGCCCGCGGCGGCGAACCCCGCCAGCAGCCGCGCAAAACTCAGCACGATGAAATTACTAGACAATGCGCACAGCGCCAGCGATGCGACGCAGCCCAGCGTTCCCCAGCGCACCGCGGCGGCCAGCCCGTAGCGCCGGATCAGCTTGGAGGCGAGCAGCGCGCCGGCGAGATAGCCGGCGGCGTTGACGGTGTTCATGAAGCCGGCGGCGGAATACGACCAGTGCAGCGCGTCGCGCATGTCGGGCAGCACCAGCGCATAGGCGAAGCGGCCGATGCCGAGGCCGACCGTGGGCGCCAGCGACAGGATGAGGATCAGCCGCGCGGGATGCGCGGGCGGCGATGGGCGGTCGGCGGCTGGCAAGGGGGCACTCCGGCGGAGCCGCAGTGTGGCAGGCCCGCGCGCGCTTGCACAGGCCGGCCCCGACAAGGGTGTCTTGCCAATCGCGCAAGGCCGCTTTAGCACTCGGCGCGGATTTTCCTTTCCATCGTCATGCCCGGGCTTGACCCGGGCATCCATCCACTTCGAAAAAAGAGTCGTCGAAGAAGATGGATTGCCGGGTCGGGCCCGGCAATGACGGAGTAACGATACGATCGAGGTAACACCATGCCCACCCACAAGCTCCTGCTGCTCCCCGGCGACGGCATCGGCCCCGAAGTGATGGCGGAGGTGCAGCGGCTGATCGACTGGCTCAATGCGCAAGGAATTGCGCATTTCGAGACCGAGCGGGGGCTGGTCGGCGGCAGCGCCTACGATGCCGACAAGGTCGCGATATCGGACGCCACCATGGCGCTGGCGCAGGCCAGCGACGCCGTCATCTTCGGCGCGGTGGGCGGGCCGAAATGGGATTCTGTGCCGTATGAGCAGCGCCCGGAAGCAGGCCTGTTGCGGCTGCGCAAGGAGATGGCGCTGTTCGCCAACCTGCGGCCGGCGATCTGCTATCCGGCGCTCGCGGAATCCTCGTCGCTGAAGCGCGAGGTGATCGAGGGCCTCGACATCATGATCGTGCGCGAGCTGACCGGCGGGGTGTATTTCGGCGAGCCGAAAACCATCACCGATCTCGGCAACGGCCAGAAGCGCGCGGTCGATACCCAGGTCTACGACACCTACGAGATCGAGCGCATCGCCCGCGTCGCCTTCGACCTCGCGCGCAAGCGCCGCAACAAGCTGACCTCGATGGAAAAGCGCAACGTCATGAAGTCGGGCGTGCTGTGGAACGAGGTGGTGAGCCAGGTCCACAAGCGCGAATATCCTGACGTCGAGCTCGAACATCAGCTCGCGGATTCCGGCGGCATGAGCCTGGTGCGCTGGCCGAAACAGTTCGACGTCATCGTCACCGACAATCTGTTCGGCGACATGCTGAGCGATATCGCGGCGATGCTGACGGGCTCGCTGGGCATGCTGCCGTCGGCCTCGCTCGGCGACGTCGATCCGCGCAGCAAACGAAGCAAGGCGCTGTACGAGCCGGTACACGGCTCGGCGCCGGATATCGCCGGCCGGGGCGCTGCCAATCCGATCGCGATGATCGCCTCGTTCAACATGGCGTTGCGCTACTCGTTCGATATGAGCGGCCTCGCCGACAAGGTCGATGCCGCGATCGCCGCGGTGCTCGCCAAGGGCCTGCGCACCGCCGACATCGGGTCCGACGGCACCACGGCGGTGAGCACGACGCAGATGGGCGAGGCGATCTTGCGAGAAGTGCAGGCGCTGCACGGGTGATTTGTCGTTCCCGCGAAGGCGGGGACCCATAACCACCGATGCTTATCTGTGTACGCGCTGCGGCCCCAACCTTCGCAAAACTTCGACGGTGTTTATGGGTCCCCGCCTGCGCGGGGACGACGCTGACGGCGTTCAGTACAGCGGAAAACGACCTGCGGAAGAGTCGCCGAAACCGAAATCCGACGGTGGGTTGAGCGGTTGCCGGTCGATCGGGCGATTGAGGTTTTCGCGCGCGAATGACGGGTAGCCGCCGTCCGGTCGATACGCATAGTCCATGAACTTGCGCTCGCCCGGAAGCACCTCGGTGCCGGCGTCGAGCCAGGAGCGCTTGGTGACGTAGATGCGAGTGCGCGGGCCCTGCTGGTAGACCACGTTAGGTCCGTTCGCGCCGTAATAGGGACGGCCCTGGCTGTCGAACCGGCGCTTGGCCTCGGCGTTGGCCTGCGTGCCAAGTGCGAACCCGATCATGACGGTCGCCGCGAGCAGCCAGGCAAATTGTTTCGCGGCAGGAAATTTGAAAGTCATCGTGTCCTCACAGGGCAGGCGCGGTCGATACGCAGGATGTGCGGCCATTTTAGCGGCCGGCGGCATGGCGCCACAAGGTCAATCCGGCCACACCGTCTCACAATGTGTACACCGTCATGCGCGGGCCGGGTCGAGCCCGGCAATGACGAAGGTATAATGCCGGTGCTGACGGAATGTTGCATGAAAACCAGCGCCTTGCCGCGATTTTGCCGGTCAAAGGCTGCCGCGCAGCCGGGGGCTCTGGGCGCCGAGTGTCCAATCGGCCGACGCCGCCGGTGCGGCCGACGCCGGCGCGCAGTTGCCGCGCCTGAGCTCGGCGCGGGCGAACAATTCCGCCAGTTTGGGGTCGTTTCCTGCCGTGAGCAGGATCAGCCGGCTTAAGGTGCAGCCGATCGCGGCGCGCCGGGCCGGCAATGTGTCGCCCTGGCAGGTCCAGCCCGAAATCCGAAGCTGCGGCGCGGCGACGGATTTCAAAAAACCGAGGCAGGACGGCGCCCCGCCGCCGCGATCGGTCAGGCCGAGCAGCGCCACCGCGCCGAATTTACTGTCGATGACGCCGGCGGCCTGCAATTCGCGCATCCCGTCCGGGTCCATGCGGCCGGCGATTTCGGCGATCGGCGGTCCGGCGAGGCTCAATTCGCCGCCGGGCCGGTAGATTTCCAGCTCGGCAACCGGCCTCTCGCCCGCGGCCGCCCAGCGGAAGACATCCTTGCGGCCGCCATCCGGATGCCGAAGGATCTCGTATGTCTCTGTTTTTCCGGGAAAATCGAACTGGCTGACGGCGAACGCCGGGTGCGAGCGCACAGCCGTGCTCCAGGCCGATCTGGCGGCCGGATCGCCGGCGGCCTTGAACGGCAATTCGTCCCATAATGCGACGCCGGCGATGGCGATCAGGACCAGCGCCCCCACATAGGCGATAAGGCGCGCCAGTACGCCGCTGCATTCGTCGGCGAAGCTCCGCAGCGCCGGATGGATTGCGTCGGAACGCAGGGCGGCGCGGAACGCCGGGATTGCACGCATTGAACGCTCAAACAGGGGCTGACGTTGTCTTGACGGCGTTTCTCGCATAGAAGCGCTGCCTCCTGGCTTTCCGCCGCGCGCGGGCGCCAGGCATTTTTCTTCGGAGAGTGAACGATGGGTTACAAAGTCGCGCTGGTCGGAGCGACCGGCAATGTCGGGCGGGAAATGCTCAACATCCTGGACGAACGCAAATTCCCCGCCGACGAGGTGGTGGCGCTGGCGTCGCGCCGCAGCATGGGCGTCGAGGTGTCCTATGGCGACCGCACCCTCAAATGCAAGGCGCTGGAGCATTACGACTTCAGCGACGTCGACATTTGCCTGATGTCGGCGGGAGGTGCCGTGTCGAAGGAATGGTCGCCGAGGATCGCCGCCGCCGGCGCCGTGGTGATCGACAATTCGTCGGCCTGGCGGATGGACCCGGACGTGCCGCTGATCGTGCCGGAGGTCAATGCCGATGCCGTCGCAGGCTTTGCAAAAAAGAACATCATCGCCAACCCGAACTGCTCGACCGCGCAGCTCGTGGTGGCGCTGAAGCCTTTGCATGATAAGGCGGTGATCAGGCGCGTCGTGGTCGCGACCTATCAGTCGGTATCGGGCGCCGGCAAGGACGCCATGGACGAGCTGTTTTCGCAGACCAAGGCGGTCTACACCAACAGCGAACTCGTCAACAAGAAATTCCCCAAGCGTATCGCCTTTAACGTCATCCCCGAGATCGACGTGTTCATGGAGGACGGCTACACCAAGGAAGAGTGGAAGATGATGATGGAGACCAAGAAGATTCTTGATCCCAAGATCAGGCTTTCCGCCACCTGCGTGCGGGTGCCGGTGTTCGTCGGCCATTCCGAGGCGGTCAACATCGAATTCGAGAACCCGATTTCGGCCGATGAAGCGCGCGACATCTTGCGCAACGCGCCGGGGTGCCTGGTGATCGACAAGCGCGAGCCCGGCGGCTACGTCACGCCGTACGAAGCCGCCGGCGAGGACGCCACCTACATCAGCCGCATCCGCGAGGACGCCACGGTGGAGAACGGCCTCGTACTGTGGTGCGTGTCCGACAACCTGCGCAAGGGTGCGGCGCTGAACGCGGTCCAGATCGCCGAGTGCCTGATCAACCGCAAGCTGATCAGCGCCAAGAAGAAAGCGGCGGCGTGACTTTCGTGCCCCGGACGCAGCGCAGCGTGAAGAACGCTGCACCGCGTCCGGGATACGAAATCACCAAGGCAGAAATGCAATGACCGAACAGCCGGCTCCGTATCGGCCCAATCCGACGCTGAAGCGCGTCGAGACCGGATTCGAAAGCCTGCTGTTCAACAGCCGCTGGCTGATGGCGCCGTTCTATTTCGGCCTCGTCGTCTCGCTTGCGGTGCTGATGCTGAAATTCTTCATGGTGCTGTGGGAGTTCATCGTCCACGCGCCCGGTTCGAAGGAATCCGACATCATCCTCGGCGTGCTCGGCCTGATCGACATTTCACTGACCGGCAATCTGATCCTGATCGTGGTGTTTTCCGGCTACGAGAATTTCGTCTCCAAGATCGATCCCGGCGGCCATCCGGACTGGCCGGACTGGATGACCAAGGTCAATTTCGGCGGGCTGAAGCAGAAGCTGCTGGCCTCGATCGTCGCGATTTCGGCGATCCAGGTGCTGAAGGCGTTTATGAACATCGACACCGTGTTCGATTCCGCCAGGCTCGCCTGGCTGGTCGGCGTGCATCTGGTGTTCGTGTTCTCCGCCTTCATGCTGGCGCTGTCGGACCGCTGGGGCGGCGGCGATCACGGCGGGGAGTAGTCATCGTCATTGCCGGGCTTGACCCACGGCTGTCCGGTTCATTGGCAGTATAGTTCGAGGCTCAACTGGTTTGGATTTATTTGAAGCGGCGGCTCGGCGTCGAGCAAGCGGTCGAGGCGGCGTCGGTGCATGAGGTTTGCGCGAGCGAGTCGGGCAAATTCGAGGGGGCTACGCACGGCCTTTTGTAGGGCTGTAGCGAGGCGCAGGATCAGAAAGGCGATGAGGGCAACTGCGATCTGAATGCGCACGGCATTCTCGGATATGCCAACGAAGTGCCGGATTCTCAGGACTTGCTTGATCCAGCGGAAGAACAACTCGATCTGCCAGCGCTGCTTGTAAAGGTCGGCGATCTCCCGGGCGGGGCTGTCGAGGTCGTTGGTGACGATACGCAGTTCCTTGCCGGCGTCGTTGATCACCCGCACCTCTCGAACCGGCTCTTGCATCGGATTGCTGCGGTTGCGCGCAAGTCTTTGCGGCAGATGGCCGATACGGTCGTTTAATATATTGCTGTTGCCGTCTACCCGGTTCTGCTGGATCACGCGCAGGGGAGTGTTCTTCTTCAGCCGCGTCACGAAGCGGCAACCGGCAGCGTCAAGCTTGGCCCACCAGCCATAATCGTAATAACCGAGATCGTAGACATAGGTGGCGCCGGCCTCGATCGGCATCGCTTTGGCCGATGTGATGTCGTTGACCTTGGACGGCGTCACCGCAAAGTAAACTGGCAGCTCGCTCTGCGGGTCATACACAACGTGAATTTTGGCTCCGGAAAAATCAGTCGAGAACCCTGCCCAGTCTGCGCTCAGGCTCGAAAGCCGCAATGTCGTTGAATCAATCAGCCGGACCGCGTCTCGGCTCGCCCGCCGCAGGCCAGGATGCGCCTGTTCCAGCATCTGCCCAAACAGCTCGCTGAACACCTGCCAGGGCCGCATTGTATTGGCATCGGACAGCGTCGAGCGCTTCACCGTGGCCGCCCCAAGATGATAAAGCCGCGTCTCATGGCTATCCATCCCGCTCACGATCTCGCGAAGGCTCGTCGAGCCGCTGAATTGCCCATACAGCAGCGCGATGAACTGCCGCTTTGTCGTCAACCTGCGAACCAGTTTGTCGGCCCCGTACTTCTCCACAATCCCATCGAACCTGCTCCAGGGAATGTGCTTCGTTAGACTATGAAATACGCTATTCTGGTGCCGCATGGCGTGGATCTCCTTCCGTGTCCCGAACGTGTGCGAAGCGCTCAAAACACAGAAGAATCCACGTCATGCACTCTGTCCATAAAAATCCAACCGGACAGCCGTGGGCTTGACCCGGCAATCCATCCTTCTTCGAAAAATTGTTGTGAAGACCGATGGATACGCGGGTCAAGCCCGCGTATGACGCGATGTGTAAATCTTGTAGGGCTTGACCCGGCATTCCATCCTTTTCGAAAAACTCTTGCGAAGAAGATGGATACGCGGGTCAAGCCCGCGTATGACGCTTATGAGGTCTGTGCGTCCCTCACCCCACGGAATTCCTTTGCGGTCTGGTCGAGCACGAACAGCGAGCCTTCGGCGACGCCGAAATAGGCGCCGTGCAGATGCAAGTCGCCGCGCTCGACCGAATTGCGCACGAAGGGAAACGTCATCAGGTTTTCCAGGCTGCGGAATACCGCGGCCTTCTCGATCCGGGTGACGAAGTCCTGCATCGTCTCGTGGTCGCGCTGCTCCACCGTCTCACCTGGCTTGATGAACATCGCCATCCATTTGCCGATGAAATCCCCCGGCGTCAGCGGCTCGATCTTGTCGATGAAGGCGCGGATGCCGCCGCATTGCGCATGTCCGAGCACCACGATGTGTTTTACCTTCAGAACCTGCACGGCAAATTCGAGCGCCGCCGAGACGCCGTGGGCCCCGCCGTCGGGCTGATACACCGGCACCAGATTGGCGATGTTGCGCACCACGAACAATTCGCCGGGGCCGACGTCGAAAATAACCTCCGGCGAGACCCGCGAGTCGCAGCAGCCGATCACCATCACCTCGGGCGACTGGCCCCGCTCCGACAATTCGCGGTAGCGCGACTGCTCGGTGGGCAGCCGCTGCGAGGTGAAGGTACGGTAACCTTCGAGCAGATGGAGCGGGAACGATGACATGGCAGTGGCTAACCATATGCCGGTGCCGGGAACAAGTCTTCCGGATGATGTGCCGAAATGTTAATCGCTGGGCGAGCCGCCCCCGAAGAGGAATACCGCCATGATTCGTCCGCGCCGCAGCCTGCTGTTCATGCCCGGTTCGAACGCGCGGGCGCTGGAAAAGGCCCGCAACCTCGCCGCCGACGGCATCATTCTCGACCTCGAGGATTCGGTGGCGCCGGACGCCAAGGCGACCGCGCGCGGGATGATCGCGCAGGCCGTCGCCGCCGGCGGCTTCGGCCGGCGCGAGGTGCTGATCCGCATCAACGCGCTGGATTCGCCGTGGTGGATCGACGACGTCACCATGGCCGGCAAGGCGCGGCCGGACGGCATCCTGGTGCCGAAGATTTCCAGCGTGGCCGATTTGGCGGCGATCGCCGACCGCCTCAGCGATATCGGCGCCGACATGTCGATCCGGGTCTGGGCCATGATCGAGACCGCGCGCGCGGTGCTGCATGCCGAGGAGCTGGCGGCGGCGTCGCGCGATTCGGAGATGCGGCTGGCCGGCTTCGTGTTCGGGCCGAACGACATTTCGCGCGAGACCCGGATCCGGATGCAGCCCGGCCGCGCCGCGATGCTGCCGATGATCACCCACTGCATCCTCGCCACGCGCCTGCACGGCCTCGAAATTCTCGACGGGCCCTACAGCGACTTCAGCAATGTCGACGGCTTTGCGAAGGAATGCGCGCAGGGCCGCGACCTCGGTTTCGACGGCAAGACCCTGATCCATCCGGGCCAGATCGAGGCCTGCAACGCGATCTTCACGCCGCCCGCCGAGGAAGTCGCGCAGGCGCGCAGGATCATCGCGGCGTTCGAGCGGCCGGAAAACGCCGCGCGCGGCGCCATCCAGCTCGACGGCGGCATGGTGGAGCGGCTGCATGCCGACATGGCCCGGCGCACCATCGCCATCGCCGACGCCATCGCAGCGATGGGGAAGTGATCTTCTTCCCTCTCCCCTTGAGGGAGAGGGTGGCGTCGCGAAGCGACGACGGGTGAGGGGATCTCGCCGCAAAGGACCCCTCATCCGGCGCTGCGCGCCACCTTCTCCCTCAAGGGGAGAAGGGAAGAAAGCGCGCCGGCGAAAAATCAGATACCGAATCGCTGCGCCGCCCACGCATGCAGGCTGCCGGCGACCGGCGCTTCGTCGCCGCGGCCCTTCGGCGAGATGTGGAAGCCGATGACGTCGGGATCGTCGAGCAGCGCGGAAAAATCCCACGGCTCGAAAAACAGTTCTGGTTCGGCATGAACCGCGTAGAACGATTTCTTCGGCAGCGCGTGATGCAGCGCGCCGGCCCGGCGCGCCAGCGCGGTCAGCGCCGCCGGCCCGTAGAGCGCGACGCGAATGTCGGAAACGCGTCGCGATCCGCCGCGCAGCCGATGCAGCGCGAAGGTCAGCCGGTGCCGCATCGACAGCCAGTCCGGCATCAGCTCGTCCTGCTCCGTCAGGTCGGTAAACGCCGCGACGATGGGATCGCGAGGCGGCAGATACAGCACCGAGTTGCCGAGCTGGCGCCGGCGCTCCCGTGCGAAATAGGGTTTTGCCGGATCGATCTCGACCGGCTTCCTGAGCAGCACGTCGGCGTCGAGCCACAGGCCCGCGCCGCGTGCCAGCAGCCGCATCCTGAAAAAATCCGAGAACTGCAGCGTGGTCCAGTCGCGCCACACGCCGTCCGGCCCGGTGGGGCGCAGCTTTTCCGCAAAGGCACGCGGCAGGATCGCCTCCGCCTCGGCATTGCTGACGCCGTCCGGCAAGCCCGGCAGCGGATCGAAACTGTAGACGGTGACCGTGTGTCCGGCGGCGACCTGCGATCGCAGGCACAATTGCCGCAGCCGATCGAGCGGGCCATGCCAGAAGGTGACAATGTCGGGCAGCATGCGGTTGCCCGTCATGGCGCGACGCTTTTGCGACGGAGCAATCCAGTGTCGTCCCCGCGAAGGCGGGGACCCATGAACACCGCCCATCGTAAAGAGAACACGCGCGGCAACGCACGGCGATCGCCACAAGCGCAGGAGATTATGGGTCCCCGCCTTCGCGGGGACGACAAAAGTCGTGCAGGGTCGCTTATGGCTCGCAATGACGGCGGCGTTCGACTCACGCCCAGGCGCGTTCCCGCTTCGCCTTCGCTTCGTACGAGTTCGATCGACGTCTTCTTCTCCATCGTCAGCCCGATGTCGTCGAGGCCGTTGAGCAGGCAGTGCTTGCGGAACGGATCGATCTCGAATTTCACGGTGCCGCCGTCCGGCCCGCGGATTTCCTGCGCGGCCAGATCGATGGTCAGCGTCGCGTTGGCGCCGCGTTCGGCATCGTCGAACAATTTGTCGAGGTCGTCCTGGCTGACGCGGATCGGCAGGATGCCGTTCTTGAAGCAGTTGTTGTAGAAGATGTCGCCGAACGAGGTCGAGATCACGCAGCGGATGCCGAAATCGAGCAGCGCCCACGGCGCGTGCTCGCGCGAGGAGCCGCAGCCGAAATTATCGCCGGCGACCAGCACTTTGGCGTTGCGGTATGCCGGCTTGTTGAGGATGAAATCCGCATTCTCCGAGCCGTCGTCGTTGTAGCGCTGCTCCGAGAACAGGCCCTTGCCGAGCCCGGTGCGCTTGATGGTCTTCAAATACTGCTTCGGGATGATCATGTCGGTATCGACATTGATGATCTTCAAGGGCGCTGCGACGCCTTCCAGCGTGGTGAACTTGTCCATGGCGGTGTTTCCCGATGTGAGCGGGCGTTGTAGCCCGATCGAGGCGGCGGTCCAAGGGCAAAAGTGCAAACCAGGCAAACCGGTGTCGTCCTCGCGAAGGCGAGGACCATAAACACCGAGCTTTGTATTGAGACGATGTGCGGCAACCCACGGATATGAGCATGAGCATCGGCGGTTATGGGTCCCCGCCTTCCGCGGGGACGACAATGAGAGGCTACTCCCCGGCCCCCGCCTCGATCGCTTCCATGTCATCGTCCGAGAGGCCGAAATGGTGGCCGATCTCGTGGATCAGCACGTGGCGGACGATGTGGCCGAGGGTTTCGTCGTGCTCGGCCCAGTAGTCCAGGATCGGCCGCCGGTACAGCCAGACCATGTTGGGCAGCCGCGCGATATCCTGGTGGCTTTGATGCGGCAGGCCGACGCCCTGGAACAGGCCGAGCAGATCGAATTCGCCGCTGGCGCCCATCTCGTCGAGCACCTCGTCGGCCGGAAAATCGTCGACGCGGATGACGACGCCCTCGCAGAGGTCGCGAAAGCCCTTCGGCAGGCCGGCGAACACGTCATGCGCCATGGCTTCCATCTCGGCCAGCGACGGCGCTTTCGCGGAAATCCACATCGGCCCTGTCTAGATCATCGCGCACAATTGGGCAAAGGTCGGCGTCCCCGATAGTTGACGCCGGCGCGGCAATCGCAGACCCTGCCGCCCGGTGCAGGTTTTGCAGTTGAGGCTGATAATGCGGATCGGAATTGCGGCTCTATCACTGGCGTTGGCCGGAACGTTGCTGCTGCCGGCGGCGGCGCAGGCCGGGACGACGGCGCGAATCAACATCGCGCCGCGCACCACCCACGCGGCGGCGCCATCCGGCACCGACATCTCCGCGCAACGCCGGGTCGACCGGCGTCCGCCGACCCGGCTGCGGGTGTATCCGCGCTATGTTCCGGATCCCGACGGCGTATATCCGCGCTATTATCCCGGACGCAATGCGGTGCGGGATTGCACCGCGACCTATGCGCAGGAATTCCGGCCGAGCGGCACGGTCATCGTTCCGCGAATGAACTGCTTCTGGCGTCGCGGCTAGGGCGCGGCCCGTTGAACACCGGTGTCGTTCCCTGGCGCGTGCGCGGGACGAAAGTTCAACGCCCGCGCACCGCGCCGATCAGGCCGGTTGCGACGATCAGCGCCGATGCGCCGTAGACCAGCACGGCCATTGCAAGCTGCGTGAAGTGGCCGGCGGTGCCCATGCCGCCGCCGGGGCCTTGCGACGCCGAGGCGCTTGCGATCGGCAGCAACGCGCACGCGGCCGCGATGGCGGCGCGCGACCATCGCGATTTTTTTTCGGACATGATGCTCTCCTGTGACTCGGCTGGCAGAAGTTACGCAGCAAGCGCGCGCCGGTTTTGACTGCAAGGTGAAATGTTTTCACCGCGGCGGAACCGCCCGGCACGATCCGCATTCACCTGTGCGGCGTGGGCATTCATTCCACATTCACGTCGCTCGCTTTAGATTCGATCCGCATCAACGAAGCGGCAGCAAGAATGGGCCGCACGATGTTGGGATGTCACACCTACCCAAGGAGAATACACGTGAACGTGAAAAAAATTCTGGGCTTCCTCGCCGTCGGCGGGTTGCTTGTTCTGGCCGCGCCGACCGAGCGCGCCCAGGCGTTGTCGTTGATCAATCCGGGCGCCGCGGCCGCCGTGCAGGACGATTCCGGCAAGCTGACCACCGAAGTGCGCTGGCATCATCACGGCGGCTGGCACCGCCATCATGGCTGGCGGCGGCACTATGGCTGGCGACGGCACTATGGCTGGCGACGGCATTACGGCTGGCGACCGCACCGCTGGCATCACCGGCACTGGCGCCGCTGGTAACCGCGCGCGCCCCGCAACAGCGCATCGTGCAACAGGCCTGCAATCGCGGGCCTGTTTTGCGTGTGCGGGTTGCGCTATGAAGTCCGTGAGTTCTTGACGCACGGGTTCGCGATGACAGACCGGATTGCAACGATCCTGCTCGCCATGCTGCTGATGTCCAGCGCGGCCGTGTTCGATTCCATCGCAGCGCAGACCTCGGCAGCCGAAGCCACCGGGGTGAGCGCGCAACAACGCCATCGGCGCACGCACCGGCATTATCGTCACGTCGACCGCGTTGTCGATCGGGCATACAGACCGACCTATCTCGGGCGCCCGGTGTACTACGCGCCAATGCCGTTCCCGCTTGGATTCGGCTTCGGCTTTTTCTGGTGAGCGGGGAGATTTGGCCGTCTTTCGTTCGGCCCTCCACGCTGCGCGTCCCGCGCTTCACTCCGGCCGGATGCCGGCGGCGCGGACCACCTTGCCCCATTTTTCGGTTTCCTCCGCGATCAGCCTGCCGAACGCGGCCGGCGAGCCCGGCAGCGGCTCGCCGCCGATGGCGGCAAGCCGCGCCCTCATCGCGGGATCGGCGATGGCCGCGTTGATTTCCGCGTTGAGCCGGTCGACGATTTCGACGGGCGTGTTCTTCGGCGCACTAAGGCCATACCACTGGCTTGCTTCGTAACCCGGCACCGCATCGGCCACGGTCGGCAATTCCGGCAGCACCTCGGCGTGCGCCGCCGACGTCACCGCCAGCGCGCGCAGCTTGCCGGTCTTGATGTAGTCGGCGGTGCCCGGCGCGGTTGCGAACAGCACCTGCACGTCGCCGCCCAGCAAATCCGTCAGCGCGGGGCCCTGGCCGCGATACGGAATGTGCACCAGGTCGATGCCGGTCATCATCTTGAACAGTTCGCCGGCCATGTGCGGCGCGCTGCCGTTGCCGGCCGACGCCATGTTGATCTTTCCGGCGACGATGCGCACCGGCCGGGCTGGATAACCTTGCGCAAACGCGGCTGGTGAGAAGCATGGCGCAGCAAGCGCGGCGCCTGCGAAGCGGAGGAACTGGCGGCGAAGAAAGGGCACGGCGCGTCTCCCGGATCGCGGCAGCCTATCGCAGTTCGCATGGCGCGGGGTAGGGGCCGATCTCCACGCCGCGTTCATCATTACGGCGCGCGCATTCACGACGCATTCAGGTGCGCCGGTTCAAGGTGCGCGAAGGGCGACTGAAGAAAACGGTGCGAAAAAATTCGATCATGGCGAATGCGCGGGCGCGCGGTTCGCCGTGGATGCGCGCACCATTCAGGAGGGTTCCGTCATGCTTCCCGTTTCGTCCCGCTTTCCAACACTCAAACGATTCGTCCTCGGCTGCGCCGGAATTGCCGCCGCGGTGCTGATGCTGGCCGGCGTGCCGCAGCGCGCGGAGGCGTTGTCGCTGGCAAGTCCGGGCACCGCGCCGCTCGCGGCGAAATACGCCTCGGAAAGCCTGATCGAGGTACGGCATGGCGGCGGCGGTCATGGCGGCGGCTTTCATGGCGGTGGCGGTTTTCGCGGCGGCGGCTTTCATGGCGGCGGTTTCCGCGGCGGTTTCCATCGCGGCGGATTTTATCGCGGCGGCTTTGTCGGCCGGCCGCATGTCTGGGCCGGGCATCGCCCGTACTGGCGCGGACGCCATTTCGGCCATCGCCGCTTCTATGGCGGCTACTACCCATACGCCTACGGCCCGCGCTGCCGGGTGATCTGGACCTATTACGGCCCCCGCCGCGTCTGCCACTATCATCGCTGGCACCACCGCCGCTGGCACCGCCGCGTCTGGTGGTAAGCGCATCGACCGCAACTCGATTTCGAATCAGGCGCCCGGCGGGCGCCTGATTTATTTGTGCAGCGCGCCCGCAGCCGGCATGGAGGCCTTGCTGCGATACAACCCGGACGATACGAAGGGGCATATCGGATGTTTCCATGCCTCGCCAGCTCGCGCAATATAGGGTTTTCATCGGCTCGCCCGGCGGCCTGCGGGGCGAGCGCGAGGCGTTCCGCCGCGTGCTCGCGAACTTCAACGAGGTGCATGGCGAACCGGCTGGCATCGTGTTCGCGCCGGTCGGCTGGGAGGACACGCTGGAAGGCGTTGGCCGGCCGCAGGAACTGATCAACGCGGATTTGCGCCAGTGCGACTTCGCGATCTTCGTCTTCCATGACCGCTGGGGTTCGCCGACCGGAAACGGCAGCAAGGTCGGAACGCAGGAGGAATGGGAGCTGGCCCAGGAGCTCTACGAGAAAAAGACCATCCGGAAGATATGCCTGTTCTTCAAACACGTCGATCCGTCGAAACTCGCCGATCCCGGTGCGCAGCTTAAACCGGTGCTGAAATTCAAGGCCGAGATCGAACGGGGCAAGAAGCACCTGTTCCGGGCCTATGGCGACGAGACGTCCTACTGTACGGCGCTGGAAAAACACCTGGCGAGCTGGATGCGCGAGATTACCGGCACCGCCGGCAAGGAACTGGCCGCGCTTTCGCAGTCATTGGCGGACGACAAGCCGGCGCCTGCACCCGAAAGCGGGCCGTCGTTCGCGTTCTGGCTGAACCAGTCCAGACAATTGTCCTCTCCCGATGCTCCGACCAAGGACTTGGCGGGCGCGCGCTTCTGCGCGGATATGGCAGTGAAGCTCGCCTGCACCGATGCGGAATGGGCCGATGCGGAAAATGCAAGAGCAATTGCAATCGAAGACCCCGCGCAATCCTTCGAGAGCTTCAGTGCAGTTGCCGACAGGTTTCTCAATTCTGTCGACCCCGTTCTTCAGAACAAAGTCGCCCGCGCGCTGGTCAACAAGGGGAACACGCTCGGCCGGCTTAGCCGCGGCGAGGAGGCCATCGCGGTGTATGACGATGTCGTTAGCCGGTTCGGGGCCGCGGATGAGGCTGCTTTACGCGGGCATGTAGTGCGGGCGCTAGTCAATAAAGGGTTTTGGCTCGGTGAACTGGGTCGTAGCGGGGAAGAGATCGCCGTGTATGACGATGTCATTGGCCGGTTCGGCATCGCAAGCGGGGTCGTGTTTCAAGAGGAATTAGCTCAAGCGTTGTTCAACAAGGGGGTCAGGCTCGGTGGACTCGGCCGCGGCGGAGAGGCCGTCGCGGTTTATAACGATGTCGTTGGCCGGTTCGGGACCGCCGTCGAGGCCGCGTTGCGCGGACTAGTCGCGCGCGCGCTGTTCAATAAGGGGGTCACGCTCGGCCAACTTGGCCGCAGCGAGGAAGCCATCGGTGCTTACGACGACGTCGTTGTCCGGTACGGGACCGCTGTCGAGGCCGCGTTGCGCGAGCAGCTCGCGAACGCGCTGGTCAACAAGGGGGTCACGCTCCGCCAACTCGGCCGCAGTGAGGAGGCCGTTGCGATTTATGACGACGTCATCGGCCGTTTCGGGACCGCGAGCGAGGCCGCTTTGCGCAAGCAGGTCGCGAACGCGCTATTTAACAAGGGGATCGCGCTCGGCAAACTCAACCGCAACCCGGAGGCGGTCGCGGTCTATGACGATCTCGTTGGCCGTTTCGGCAACGCGAGCGAAGCCGCGTTGCAGGAGCTCGTCGAACGGGCAACGAAGCTACGTGCACATCTCGGTTCAGAGCTTAAAAAATCCGGGCGCAAGAAGTAAGCCGGGATTACCGGTCCTTCACATCCGCCCTGCACGCATCGCCGCCTTCGCCCTACCGCTCCGCATTCACCATCTGATACGCGCCGCGCTCGAAGGTGTCGTACAAGGCCAGCGCCTTGGCGTCGGCGAACGGCAGATACTGCATCATGATCACGCCGCCGATGCCGCGCGCGGGATCGATCCAGAAGAAGGTGTTGTTGATGCCGCCCCAGCTCAGGCTTCCCGGCGAGCGCTTGCCGGGCACCTGGTCCATCGTGATGAGAAAACCGAGCCCATTTGTCGCGGCCGTCGGCGATGAAGGTGAAGTCGGCGCTGCGCGGCAGCGCGGCCTTGAGCGCCGGCACCGAGACCGCGCCGATATGGTTCTGGCCCATCAGCGCCACCGTCTCGGCCTTCAGCACGCGGGCGCCGTCGAGTTCGCCGCCGTTGAGCAGCATGCGCATGAAGCGGCCGTAGTCCTCCGCGGTCGAGGCGAGGCCGCCGCCGCCGATCGGCGCCGCGACGGCGAGGCCGGGCTGCGGGCTTTGCAGCACGATGGCGCCGTCCATGCGCTCGCCGGCGCGCTGCTGCTGGGCGACGAGGCGCGGCCCCTTCGCCTCCGGCACGGTGTAGGAGGTGTCCTCCATCTTCAGCGGGACGAAGATGTGCCGGCGGAAATAATCCTCGAGCTTCTCACCGGACACCGCCTCGACCAGTTTGCCGACCACGTCGGTGGAGGTGCTGTAATGCCAGCGCTCTCCCGGATCGAACAGCAGCGGTCCGCCGAACGGATAGGTTTCGCCGGCGCGCGGCTTGAAGTCGCGCCAGATCGCGCTGGTGAACGGATAGGCGAGCCCGGAGGTATGGGTCAGGAAGTGTCTGACCGTCGGCGGCCGCGACGGCGCGCGGAGCTTGTAGTCTCCGCTCGCCGCGTCGAATGATTCGAGGACTTTCAGTCCGGCGAGCTCCGGCAGGTATTTTTCGGCCGGGTCGTCGAGCGCGATGCGGCCCTGCTCGACCAGTTGCATCAACGCCACCGAAGTGATCGGCTTGGTCATCGAGGCGATGCGAAACAGCGCGTCCGAAGCGAGCGGGCGGCGGGTTGCCACGTCGGCCACGCCGAACGCGCCCTGATACACTACACGCTCGCGGGTCGTGACCAGCGCCACCACGCCGGGCACGTCGTTGCGCTCGACCGCGCCGCGCAGGCTTGCGTCGAGTGCTGCGCTCTGCGGTGAAGTTTGCGCGCGCGCGGCGCCGGCCAGCGCGGCGGCTACGATGCCCATGGTGAAGACAATTCCGGCGGCCTTTCGGATCATGGAAGCCTCCCTGTCGTGCACGCCCCGGGGGGTGTCTACGCAAGCTCTCCCGAGGCTGAACGTTTTTGTTCTGTCGCGGCATGACAATAGCACCTGCGCGTCATCGAGTCTCGAATTCTCTCGGCGTCCGCGCGAGCGGCGGAAATCCCGCGCGTCGCGCGCCGCCATCGATTCGGCTTAATCGGCCGCGCGTAGTGGCGCACCCCGATATTTTTTGCGGGGAGGAGCGGCGCCGGGCGGCTGCGACATCCAGACAGCACCGCACCTTTCGAACGCCGCGCCACGTTTCATCGCATCGCTGCATTTTTTGGGAGTACAGGCCATGACCAGCATCACCTCCGAGCCCACCGCGCCTTTCGCCGAGAACTCGCGCCTGATGGCGATCGCCATCAACGCCACGAACCACAATCTGATCTGGCGCGCGCAGAGCAAGCCGAACGGCCCATGGCTGGCGGACTGGGCCTGGATCAACAAGACCATCCAGTACGACGCCATGGTCACGGGCACGTCGCGCGAGGGGCGCGTCGTCGTGCTGGGCCACGCGCGTCCGAGCGCGGCGGTGCATTTCTACATCCAGTCGTTCACCGACGACACCTGGGAAGGCCCCGTCAATCTCGGGCTGCCGCCGGGCGTGCCCGGATTCGCCCAGCTCACCACGACCCGCAGCCTGGACGGCAGGATCCATGTATTCGGCCTCGTCAAGGACGGCAATGTCTGGTGGATCTATCAAAATCCGGAAGTGCCGAAGCCGCCCGCGGCATGGAGCGTGTGGCAGCCGCTCGCGGCAAGACGGCTCAGTGTGATGACGGCGGCCAACAGCGGCGACGGCACCATCGTGCTGGCCGGCGGCGTGTTCGACGACGCAACGGTGCATACTTATTACACGCGGCAGACCATCCCGAACGGGAAGACGCCGGCCAACTGGATTCCCTGGATGGACATGACACAGGGCCATCTCGACGCGGGGTCGCCGGCGTTCCGCCTCGATGGCGGCAGCAACCTCAACCTGTTTGCCATCGGCAACGGCTCCAATGTCCTGCAGATGCGCCAGCTTCCCGCCAACAGCAATACCTTCACGGCGTGGGCCTTGCCCTCAATGGTGGGCGCGCCGGTCATGCAGCTTGCAACCGGGATCGACGGCGACCGCCACATGGTGATCGCCGCCCAGGACCAAGCGGGGAACATCTATGTCAACTACATGCGCGACCGGGTGGCGCAGGAATGGTCGGGATGGCAGCGGATCGCCAGCCGCAACTATGTCGGCCCGATGACGCTGGACTACAACGCCGACGGCCGCCTCACGCTGTTCATGCGCGAGGCCACCGGCGACATGCGGCTCTGGTGCACGTCGCAGATCGCGATCAATTCCACCGCGTGGGAAGCCGTCTGGACGCTGCTGTCGGCGAGCGCGGTCTCCCGCTACGGCATCGCGCGCGACCTTACGCCGTAGCGTGCTCTTCAAGGAAAGCGACGGATGCGCGGAGTCAAGCCCGCGCATCACGATACTTCGACGCTATTTCGCCGACGCCGGAAACGCCGGCAGCTTGTCGACGTCGCGGGCGTCGTGCTGGATGATGACGGTCGCTTTTGTGTTTGCCGCGATCTTCCTGATGCGCTCGATCGAGGCCAGCGTCTGCGCGCGGTCGAAGTTGAACCACGGCACGCCGCCGGTGTCGTAGTTCTCGCGGAAATGCACGGCGTCGCCGGTGATCAGCACCGCGCCGGTCTGCGCCAGCCTGACCAGCAGGCTGTGGTGGCCCGGCGTGTGGCCGGGCGTGTTCAGCACGATCACGCTGCTGTCGCCGAACACGTCCTTGTCGTTGGCCAGCGGCTCGACCTTGCCCTCGCCCTTGATCCAGGCCGCGAACGGCGCGGTATTGACGCCCGGCGCCGGCGCCGGGTTCGAGACCGCGTCCCAGTCGGCCTTGCCGATCAGCACGGTCGCCTTCGGAAACGAGGCGAGCTGGCCGGTGTGATCGGCGTGGAAATGGCTGATGCCGACAAACTTGATCTGGTCGGGCTTGAGGTCGAGCTGCGCCAGGAGATCGACCAGGCTGACCTTCGGCGCGACGCCCGGCGCCGTCATCGCATGACCGGTGTCCCACAGCATGGCGTCGTCGCCGCGCCGGATCAGGTAGCAACTGAACACCAACTGCAGCTTCAGATCGCCATAGGCAAACGTATCCGAGAAGCGCTGGTTGACCGCGACCGGCGGCTGCGACGTCCCGCAGTCCAGCCGCGTCAGCGTCACCTCCGGCGCGGTTTGCGCGCGCGCAAAGGACACCAACGCATTGGCGCAGATGCCGGCGGCGGCGAGAGCAAGCAAGCGCTTCATCGGGGAGGGCTCCTTGACGGATGGGGTAGGCGTGATGTGTGCGGGGTGGATTTGTGTGCGGGGGGTGATGAGCGGGGGTGATGGGTGCGCGAGGCCGCGAGTGTGGCGCGGCGGGTGGTCGTCGTCAACGCGGGACATCGGATATCTCCGCGTCATTGCCGGGCTTGACCTCCCCGTCATTGCCGGGCTTGACCCGGCAACCCATCCCTCTTCAAAGGTTCTTGCCAGGAAGGACGGATGCGCGGTTCGAGCCGCGCATGACGCCGCGCGATTACGCCCGCGCCGTCGTCGCATACGCCGCGCGGTTAAAAACCAAAGCGCCGCTTGATGGCGTCAGTTCAGCAACACAGCCACGCCGTGCGCGAAGATCCTAGGCAGCCTCTAATCGACCTCTTCATGGAGGATTTACTGTTCGGTTATGGAGGAAGACGCGTCAGCCATCTCACTGTTGGTTGTAACTTCAACGCAACAGTAGGGATTATTTAGACGCCGTACAACTCTGGGTATTGCAGATAAAGCTGGGACGTAATTTGATGGAGTGAAGGCTGCATGAGATAGTCATTAATTCTTTATTTTTTGACAGGGGGCGGTCGATGATTCCGAAGGGCTTGATTCCGCCTATTATGGGCATTGTCTTAACTGGATGCGGTACAATCGTGCCGGACATTCAGGAATTCTGGGGCCAGCCAAAAGACGCCGGCGATAAGGTCGAGCAGATTTCGGCTCAAGTCGTTTGCGAGCTTCGGCGCGCGGTGCAAAGGGTGCTGTGGGAAGACAAGCACCGAGACACCGTTTTTATTCCAAACAGCTCCGCCCCGCCTCCCCCTGCAGTTCAGCATCTCGACTGGTTCGAAAGCAACTGGGGCGCTCAGGTTACGTTGAATCTGAACATCACCGAGAACTCCGGCGTGGCTCCGGGAGTTTCATTCATCAGGAATTGGAGCAATTCCCAGTCCTTCACCGCAGGCTTCGGTGCCACCGTCTCCAACACCGCGACGCGTTCCGACAAGCTAAATATGTTTTTCACGGTGCAAGAGCTGGCGAACGCCTACAACTCAATGAACTTGACGTGTATTACCGATGATCTCCCCAAGGCCAGCTTGTTTGTCGTGAGCGACCTGAAACTCTACGACTGGCTTCACGCCGCCTTGCTGCCGAATACGACCAACATCATCGCGTATCAAAACAGCAAAAACCCGACAAATGTCATTCAGCACGAAGTAAAATTCGAAATCGTCTCGAACGGCAGCGCCACGCCATCGTGGAAGCTTGTCGAGTTCGCTGCGAATACGTCAGGATCATTCCTCACGGTCGGAAGAGACCGGGTCCAAGATCTGACGGTAACATTCGGACCGCTAGCCGATGGCGCCAAACCCAAGGTCGCGGTCGGTCATACCGGCAAGCCTATCAGGACAGCTCGAAGTCTGGAGCTTTCGACGTCGGCGGAGAACGCGCATTTGGCGTCTCAAATAGGGCTCGCAGTTAGTCAGTCGCTGAAGTGAACGATTTGATCGGAGGAATAATCCATGCCTATCAATTCAACGAGACACAGAATCCCGCGAAATCCCCGCGAAGCAAAGCGCCTAGGTTTCCCAAACCGAACCAAAGTCAAATATCCAATGCGAGGACTTAGCAAAGCCGAAAAACGCAACATGGTCATGGTCGCCTTTGACTCGCGAGGCGGAGCACCAACGCGGTACTGCCATTTTGACCCCAACACCGGACTCTGGGTATGCAGCGATGCCTAGTTCGCAGACAAGCGCGACTTTCAAATTGCAGCTGCGGTCAGCGCCATTCTTGCCAAGGTTTCTGTTTTTGTTTGTCAGCTCAACTGTGGATTGCGACGATAGGACTTAAAGGGCGCAATAAAGTGATTGCGCCCTGCGCGGCAAATTCAATAATGATACCGGCATTGCACGATCTCCACCTGCTGCTCCCCGCCCTTGCCGGAAACGCGATAGACCAGACGGTGTTCGCCTGAAATGCGGCGCGACCACCAGCCCTGCAGCGCGTGTTTGAGGGGTTCGGGTTTGCCGAGCCCCTTGAATGGATCGCGTTTGATGTCCTTGATCAGCGCATTGATGGAGGCGAGAATTTTTTCGTCGTTCTGCTGCCAATGCAGATAGTCCTGCCAGGCAGCTTCAGTCCAGGCGATCTTCATTTCCGCGTTGAGCCAGCCTTCTTTGGCTCGACGGTGTCGCGCTTTTTCAGCTTGCCGCGATCCGCGTCCTTGATCGAGCGCAACAGCCGTTCGGCATTGGCCGGGCTCTTGAGCAGATGCACGGTTTCCATTAGGCCTTCGTAGTCCTGCTCCGACATGATCACGACGCTGCGCGCATTTTGCCGGGTCACCACCAGCGGCGCGCGATCATCGCACACTTTCTCCATGCAGGAGGCGAGGTTGTTGCGAAGTTCGCTGTAGGAGACGTGGGCCATGGCGGCGGATCCTTAAGTTCGTACAATATTCTGTACATTGTACAAGTAACTGTCAATAACATATCGGCGACGCCCTAGAAAACGTGGTGGGGCCAGCAATGCGCCTGCTCCACCCTTGCCGCCGCGTGGCAAATCCGCGGAAACTTTTCCGCAAAACTGTGGCTGTCACGCGTTCCACGCCAATCCGGTGCCGTCACGCATTCGCCGCGAAAAAGCCGGTTCGTGCCGCAAGAAAATTTGTACGGATTTTGCTTGCCGCCAGTTTGCCGCAAGAACTCGTCGCCGCAGTTAATGTTCGGCGCGGCCCGATTGGGCGGACCGGCTTCAAGCACTTCATGCGACATTGTTTTTCGCGTCACACGGCGCCGTGATGCGTGCCGCGCGTCGCCGCGCATGCCGTGCAAGTGCTTGCATCGACGGCGGTTTCTCGACCAGACGAAGCTGTACGCGCGCCGATGTGATTCAAGCCCTTGCATCTGCGCGCGTTTCGCCGCGGCCGGCACGATGGCGGCCGCGGGCGTGCCTTCGCTTTGCCGCAACGTGCCTGAGGTTTGCCGCAAGACTCGCGTGTTAGGTTTAAACGCAAGGGCCGGCAGCCGGACATACCGTTCAAGTCCTTTCACTGGCGCCCGATTCGTCGTCCGCCAAACTCCGGCCTGCGCGGAAAAAACGCTACCGCCACTCCCGGACGTCGACGAAATGTCCGGCGATCGCCGCCGCCGCGGCCATCGCCGGCGACACCAGATGGGTGCGGCCCTTGAAGCCCTGGCGGCCCTCGAAATTTCGGTTCGAGGTCGAGGCGCAGCGTTCTTCGGGGCTGAGCTTGTCGGGATTCATCGCCAAGCACATCGAGCAGCCGGGCTCGCGCCATTCGAAGCCGGCCTTGACGAAAATCCTGTCGAGGCCCTCGGCTTCGGCCTGCGCTTTCACCAGGCCCGAGCCCGGCACGATCATCGCATTGAGGTTGCCGTTGACGGTCTTGCCGTCGACCACCTTGGCCACCGCGCGCAGATCCTCGATGCGGCCGTTGGTGCAGGAGCCGATGAAGATGCGGTCGAGTTTTATATCGGTGATTTTGGTACCGGCGGTCAGGCCCATGTAGTGCAGCGCGCGATGTTTCGAGAGCCGCTTGGCCTCGTCGGGAATGCTGTCGGGATCCGGCACCACGCCCGAGATCGACACCACGTCTTCGGGCGAGGTGCCCCAGGTCACGATCGGCGGCAGCCTGGCCGCGTCGAGCCGGATCTCGTGATCGAAATGCGCAGCCTCATCGCTGCGCAGCGTTTCCCAGTAGCGCATCGCGGCGTCCCAGTTGTCGCCCCGCGGCGACATCGGGCGGCCTTTCAGGAATTCGTAGGCCTTCTCGTCGGGTGCGACGATGCCGGCGCGGGCGCCGCCTTCGATCGACATGTTGCACACCGTCATGCGGCCTTCCATCGACAGCGCGCGGATCGCATCGCCGGCATATTCCAGCACATAGCCGGTACCGCCGGCGGTGCCTATTTCACCAATAATGGCGAGGATGATGTCCTTGGCGGTGACGCCGTCGGGTAATTCGCCGTCGACGACGGCGCGCATGTTTTTTGCTTTTTTCTGGATCAGCGTCTGCGTCGCCAGCACGTGCTCGACTTCGCTGGTGCCGATGCCGTGCGCCAGCGCGCCGAATGCGCCATGCGTGGAGGTGTGGCTGTCGCCGCAGACGATGGTGGTGCCGGGCAGCGTGAAACCCTGCTCGGGGCCGATGACGTGCACGATGCCTTGGCGGCGGTCGTGCTCGTCATAGTAAGTTATGCCGAATTCGCGGGCGTTTTCGGCCATCACCCGCATCTGCTCGATGCTCTCCGGATCCGGATTCGGCTTTGAGCGGTCGGTGGTCGGGATATTGTGATCGACCACCGCCAGCGTCTTCTCCGGCGCGTGAACTTTCCGTCCCGTCGTGCGCAGGCCTTCGAAGGCCTGCGGCGAGGTCACCTCATGGACCAGATGGCGGTCGATATAGAGCAGGCAGGTGCCGTCGTCGGCCTCGTGGACCAGATGGTCGTTCCAGATCTTGTCGTACAGCGTCGATGGCGATTTGGATTTTGAATCGGACATGGTGTTGGGCCTTGAATTGTTTTTGAATGAAAGATGCCAGTGCGCAAGCCGCGACGCGCCGGTCGCGACAAAAATTCAGGCGTCAAGCGCAGCCGTCGTCAGCCGCCCGAAGAACCGCCATGGCAGGCGGCTGCGGTCGTCGAGCACGATGCATGCAGCGGTGATCGGACGGTCTGGAAACATTCCAGTATACTGTCATTGCGAGCGAAGCGAAGCAATCCAGTTCTTCTACAGCAGCTAAGACTGGATTGCTTCGTCGCAAGTGCTTCCTCGCAATGACGGTAGAACCGCAGCAAAAAAGCGCGAGGCAAGCCCCGCGCTTTCGCTACATCCGGAATGCGGAAGAGATTACTCGCCGGCGGCGGCGGCTGCTGCCTGCGGGCGGTCCTGCTTCTTCTCGACGATGCGGGCCGACTTGCCGCGCAGGTTGCGCAGGTAATACAGCTTGGCGCGGCGCACCTTGCCGCGGCGCACCACCTTGATCGAATCGATCATCGGCGACATCACCGGGAACACGCGCTCGACGCCCTCGCCATACGAGATCTTGCGCACGGTAAAGCTCTCGTTGAGCCCGCCGCCGGAGCGGCCGATGCACACGCCCTCATAGGCCTGCACGCGGGAACGGTCGCCTTCCACCACCTTGACGTTGACGATCACGGTGTCGCCCGGTCCGAACTCCGGAATGTCCTTACCGGCGGACAGCTTTTCGAACTGCTCTTTTTCGAGCTCTTGAATGAGGTTCATCGGATAATCTCCATCGGCGGCGCGCCGCAGCCCTTCAGGCGCGAACTGCGCGAACGCATAAATCCTGCAACGGCGGATTGGTTGGGCGGTCCTATACGTCATCTTGACGGAGGTGTCACCCGTCTGTCGTGTTTTTTGGCGCTTTTCGGCTGGCTTTTTGAGCGTTCCTGGCGTCCCATAAATCCGGCCGCCGCACCCGGGTCAAGGCCTCGGCCTCGGCCTGCCGCCACGCGGCCACCCGGGCGTGGTCCCCGGACAGCAACATTTGCGGGATCGACTGCCCCTCGAATGTCTGCGGGCGGGTAAATTGCGGGTATTCCAGTAGGCCGTCAGAAAAGCTCTCATCGGCTCCGGAAGCGAGTTTTCCCATCACGCCGGGCAGAAGCCGCACGCAGGCGTCCAGCAGCGCCATGGCGGCGATTTCTCCGCCGGACAGCACATAATCCCCGACCGAGACTTCCTCGAGCCGGCGGGCTTCGATGACCCGCTGATCGACCCCTTCGAACCGGCCGCAGACGATCAGCGGGCCGGGCCCTGCCGACAGTTCCGCGACCAGCGACTGGGTCAATGGCCGACCGCGCGGGCTCATCAGCAGGCGCGGCCGATCCGGGGTGCCGCCGGCCGCATCGATAGCTGCCGCCAGCACATCCGCCCGCAGCACCATGCCGGGGCCGCCGCCGGCCGGGGTGTCGTCGACGCTGCGGTGGCGGTCAGTGGCCGAATCCCGGATATCGCGGGCCTCCAGCACCCACAGCCCCGACGCCAGCGCCTTGCCCGCAAGGCTGACGCCGAGCGGGCCGGGAAACATCTCCGGAAACAGCGTCAATACGGTCGCGCGCCACATGGTTTGGATCGCCAAAATTAGTTGGAGGCGTCATACGCGGGCTTGACCCGCGTATCCATCCATCTTCGCAAGAGTTTTTCGAAGAGGATGGATTGCCGGATCAGGTCCGGCAATGACGCGAAGTGCACTGCACCTTGGCGTTTTCACGTCGAAACAGGACTGTCGCCGTCGATTTCCGCAGGCAATTCGATCACCACGCGGCCGGTCGTCAAATCCACCGTCGGCACCACCGCATTGGTGAATGGCAGCAACATCGTTGCGCCGCGCGGCGGCGCGATCTCGATGATGTCGCCGGCGCCGAAATTGTGGATGGCGATGACGCGGCCGATCGGTTCGTTCGCTGCGTTCACCGCGGCGAGCCCGATCAGGTCGGCGTGGTAATATTCGTCCGTCGCGGTCGCCGGCAATTTCTCGCGCGCGATATAGAGTTCGATGCCGTTGAGCCGCTCGGCGTCCTCGCGCGTCGCGACGCCCTTCAACGTCGCAACGAGATGGCCTTTGGCCTCGCGCGCATGCGTCACTTCGAACTGCCGCGCGCCGTCCCTGGTTGCAAGCGGGCCGTAGCGTTTCACCGCGAACGGGTCCTCGGTGAAGGTCCACAGCTTCACCGCGCCGCGTACGCCATGCGCGGCGCCGATGCGGGCGATGCAGATCAGCGCCGCCATCGCCACGCGCCGCCGCGCTTACTTCTTGGCGGCGGCTTCGGCCTGCGCCTTACGCTCCTTGCGCGGCACGGCCTTTTCCGGGTTGCTGCGCGATTCACGCTTCTTGACGCCGGCGGCATCCAGGAAACGCGAAACGCGATCCGACGGCTGCGCGCCCTTGGCCATCCAGGCCTTGACCTTGTCGAGGTCGAGCTTCAGCCGGGTTTCGTTGTCCTTTGGCAGCAGCGGATTGAAGTGGCCGAGCCGCTCGATGAAGCGGCCGTCGCGCGGATAACGCGAGTCGGCGACCACGACATGATAGACCGGACGCTTCTTGGTGCCGGCGCGCGCGAGGCGGATAACGACTGACATAAGGGTCTCCTTTAGAGGTGGGGTTAATTCGGTGGAGTTCGTTCAGCCGTCATTGCGAGGAGCTCTTGCGACGAAGCAATCCAGCCTTCGCTTGTGGCTTCTGGATTGCTTCGCGGAGCCTGTCATCGGGCGCGCATTCGCGCGACCCGTCGGCTCGCAATGACGAGTTCTCATTTCTTCTTCCCGAATCCGGGAAAGCCGAGGCCCGGCAGGGTCGGCTTGCCGCTCAAGCCTGTGAGTCCCGGCAGGTTCGGCAGCCCCGACCGCAAACCGGCGGGTAAATCTTTCGGCAGCGAAGGCATGCCGCCTGCGCCGCCCGGCATTTTTTCGGCCAGCGCCTTCATCTGCTCCGGAGACGGCATGCCGCCGCCGCCAAAGCCCATCGCCTGCGCAATGCCGGCCATCGGGCCGCGCTTGCCCGATCCCATCGCCTTCATCATGTCGGCCATGTTCCGGTGCATCTTCAAGAGCTTGTTGACTTCCTCAACCTTCTGGCCGCTTCCCGCGGCGATCCTCTTTTTACGGCTGGCCTTGAGGATGTCGGGATTCTTGCGCTCCTGCCGCGTCATCGAATCGATCACCGCGACCTGACGTTTCAGAATCCTGTCGTCCAGTCCGGCAGCGGCGATCTGGTTTTTCATCTTGGCGATGCCGGGCATCATGCCCATCAGCCCGCTGATGCCGCCCATGTTGGACATCTGCAGCAACTGCTCGCGCATGTCGTTGAGGTCGAACTGGCCCTTGCGCATGCGTTCGGCGGTGCGCGCGGCTTTTTCCGCGTCGATATGGGCTGCGGCTTTCTCGACCAGCGACACCACGTCGCCCATGCCGAGAATGCGCCCGGCGATTCGATCGGGATGAAAATCTTCCAGCGCGTCGGTCTTTTCGCCGGTGCCGATCAGCTTGATTGGCTTGCCGGTAACCGCGCGCATCGACAGCGCCGCACCGCCGCGGCCGTCGCCGTCGACCCGCGTCAGCACGATGCCGGTGAGGCCGACGCGCTCGTCGAACGAACGCGCCAGATTGACCGCGTCCTGGCCGGTCAGCGAATCCGCGACCAGCAGCACCTCATGCGGGTTGGCCGATGTCTTGATCGCGGCTGCTTCCGCCATCATCTCGTCGTCGAGCGTGGTACGTCCCGCAGTATCCAGCAGCACCACGTCGTAGCCGCCGAGCTTGGCGGCTTCCAGCGCGCGTCTTGCAATTTGCTCCGGCTTCTGACCGGCGACGATCGGCAAGGTCTGGATGTCGAGGTCGCGGCCGAGCACCGCGAGTTGCTCCATCGCCGCCGGACGGTAGATGTCGAGCGAGGCCATCAGCACCTTGCGCCTGTCCCGCTGGGTCAGGCGGCGGGCGAGTTTCGCGGTGGTGGTGGTTTTGCCGGAGCCCTGCAGGCCGACCATCATGATCGCCACCGGCGGCACCGCGTTGAGGTCGATGCTCTGGCCGTCGGAGCCGAGCGTGGCGATCAGTTCGTCGTGGACGATCTTCACCACCATCTGGCCGGGCGTCACCGACTTGACCACGGTGGCGCCGATCGCCTGCTCGCGGACTTTTTCGGTGAAAGAGCGCACGACATCGAGCGAGACGTTGGCCTCGAGCAGCGCGCGGCGCACCTCGCGCATCGCGGCATCGACATCGGCTTCCGTCAGCGCGCCGCGCCGCGTCAGCCGGTCGAGAATGCCTCCCAGTTTTTCCGACAGATTGTCGAACACGTATCTCTTCCTGCTGCGTCACCCTGAGGAGCACGCGCAGATGCGTCTCGAAGGGCGAATGTTCCCGTGGCCATCCTTCGAGACGCCGCTTCGCGGCTCCTCAGGATGACGAGTATTCCAAACATCTTTGCGCCCGAGGGCGCATCGCGCTGTCGGGCGTTGACCTCCGGCCTCAGGGGCCGGGCGGCGGATCGAAAAGAACGTCTTTCCGAGAAGTAAGCGGACTTACAGCGGATAGGGTCGAGGAGTCAAGAAAAGTTCGCTGATTGCGAACTCGCGCCTTTCGCTAACACATTCAAAAAACTCAGAATTTCTCCTCACCGCGATGCCGCACTGGATCCGGAAAATCGCGATACAGCGCAAACTGCACGTTCTGCACCAGCGAATTGACGCAAAAATGCAGGATTTCGATCGGTTCGCGCCGGCTGCCGACCCGATTGAACGCCTGATCGAGCTGCGCCATGCCGGTAAATTCCATCATCAGATGAAATTCGCCGACCGGGGCCGCGCTCAGCCCCAGCTTGCGCCGCGTCAGCCGCCAGCCCTGCATCAGGCCATCGTTCTTCAAGCTGTTCAGATAGGCGGCAAGCCGGTCGGAAAATTCCATATCGGACACGCCGGGCTTGAGGTCGAACCACGCGTTGTAAATATCCATCGCCGATCCCATTTCGAATTGGCGTTAGATATACAGCCTATCCTTTCTCTTCTCCCACCCATTTGTGATCCGCCTGTGTCCCTCACCCGCCGCCGGCTGCTGTCCCTGTTTGCCGGCCTTGCCGCCGCCGCGGGGCTGCCGGCTTTCTGGGTTTCCCGCATGCGCAATTATGAAGGCCCGGTCTCCGATCATTTCGATGGCCGGCAATTTTTCGACCCCGACGGCACGCCGCCGAAAAGTCTTGGACAGGTGTTGCGCTGGCAATTCGGCAGCAACCGGCAACGGCACGCCTGGCCGGACTGGGCGCCGAGTCCATATGCCGACACGCCGCCGCCGCGCGTTACCGGGGCCAAGGTGCGGCTGGCGTTTGTCGGCCACGCCAGTTGGCTGATCCAGACCGCAGAGCTGAACATTCTGATCGATCCGGTATGGTCGGATCGCGCTTCTCCGTTCGCGTTCGCAGGCCCAAACCGGCACAACGCGCCGGGCGTCGCATTCGAGGCGCTGCCGTCGATCGATGTCGTACTGGTGTCGCACGGCCATTACGATCATCTCGACGTTGCGACGCTATCGAGACTCACCGGGAAATTCTCGCCTCGCGTGATCACCCCGCTTGGCAACGACACGACGATGCGCGGCGCCGACGGCTCGATCCGAGCCGAAGCGTTCGATTGGCATGATCGCGTCGATCTCGGCAACGGCGTCGCCGCGACGCTGGTGCCGACCCGGCACTGGTCGGCGCGGGGATTGTTCGACCGCAACAAATCGCTGTGGGCAAGCTTCGTGCTGGAGACGCCGGCCGGCAAACTCTACATCGTGTGCGATTCCGGCTACGGCGACGGCAGGCATTTTCGCAACGTGCGCGAGCGGCACGGCGCGCTGCGCCTCGCGATCCTGCCGATCGGCGCCTACGAGCCACGCTGGTTCATGCAGGACCAGCACATGAATCCTCCCGACGCGGTAAAGGCGCTGGAGGATTGCGGCGCGGCGCAGGCGCTCGCGCACCATCACGGCACGTTTCAACTGACCGACGAGGCGATCGATGCGCCGGTCATTGCGCTGGGTGAAGCACTTGAAGCGGCAAGAATCCCGCGCGAGCGTTTTGTCGCGTTGAAACCGGGACAGGTGATGGAGATTTAGCATGCTGTCATTGCGAGCGAAGCGAAGCAACCCAGAGCCGCACGCGGAAGGACTGGATTGCTTCGTCGCTCTGCTCCTCGCAATGACGGTTCTTACTGTCCCTGCGGTTTGATCGCCCAGGAGACGCTGACACTGACCCGCAGGGTTTCTTCGCCTTGCGCCACCGGCGCGGATGCCGCCATGCCCGTGGCCATCCTGCGCAATGGCATCGGCGCCGGCGCTCCCTCTTCCGAAATGCTGACCGGCGAGCCGAGCGTGACGCCGGCCGCCCTGGCGTAGATCTCGGCCTTGCGGCGCGCGTCGGCAATCGCCTGTTCGCGCGCCTCGTCAAGCAGCCTCGATGCCGTCGACACCATGAAATTGATGCCACCGATGTTGTTGGCGCCGGCGCCGACCAGCGTGTCGATCACGCTCGCGATCCTGGTGACGTCGCGCAGCTTGATGGTGACACGATTGCTGGCCTGATATCCGACCACGGCACTCGGGCCGGCGCGATTGGGGGCGTATTGCGGTTGCAGCGACAGCCGCGCGGTCTGGAAATCTTTCTCGTCAATGCCGGCGCCCTTCAGCGCCAGCAGCACCTTGCCCATCGCGGCGTTGTTGGCCTCGGATGCCTCGCGCGCGGTTTTGGCCTCCGACGTGACGCCGCCGTCGATCTGCGCGAGATCGGGCGGCACCGATAGCTGGGCTTCGCCGGTGACGGAAATTGCCGCAATCGGCGCGTCCTGCGCCGACGCGGCGGTGACAGCCAGCCCGCCCGCGAGGGCGGCGGCGAACAAAGCGCGATGTCCCATCTCGTCCTACTTCAGCGGTACATAGACGTTGATCACCAGTTTGTCCTCCGCGGTCTTCAGCGGGTCGGTGATGTATTCCTCGATGAAAGTGTCCTTTGCTTCCAGCTTCTTGTCGTCGAGATGATTGGTGATCGCCTCATAGGTGTTATCCATGTTGTCATAGGAGCCGCGGTGGACGAACTTGAGCGCCTTGCCATCGGGCGTCCTGCCGATGCCGACGTCCTTGGGCAGATTCTTCGGCTCCTGATCGACCGGAATTTCCGCTTGGAAAGTAAAGCCGTTGTCGTCGGTGGAGGTGTAGACGATCATGGAATTGCCGGAAGCCTTGATGCCCTGCTTGTCGAGCAGCGCTGCGAGCTTCTTGAATAAATCGATCAGCGTTTCAAATGCCGAATCCCAATTGGCGCTGCCCTTGAGAATGACCGCCGTTTTCGGCGTCAGCGTGATCTCGTCGCCGAACGGATCGGCGGTCTGAACCGGGGCAACCGCGGGGGGTGGTACGGCCGGCGCTTCGGCGGCGGGCGGCGGAGATGCCGGAGCCGGAGTCGCGGGCGCAGGCGTTGCGGGAGCCGCCGGAGCGGGGGCCGCCGGGGGCGGGGCCTGGGCGAGCGCCGCTGCAAGGCTCATCGAAATTGCGGCCGCCGGGATCAGCGCGATCAGGGCAATGCGTAAAAAGCTGGGGTAGTTCATTCGGAAGGTCTCCATACCGTATGCAGGCTAACACGCCAATTCGGCTTTCGTCCCATGCGAGATGTGTCATGGCCGCATTCCCCGGTCTTTTTGCCGCCGACACAGTTTAGCCGCACTGGCCAATCCGCCGTCATTGGCCATATAAGACGCCAGGAAACCGTCCATGAACGCGCTTGCAAATCACAGCTTCAGCAAGATGAACGGCATCGGCAACGAGATCGTCGTGGTCGATCTGCGCGACAAGCCTGGCGTGGTCACGGCCGACGACGCGCGCGCGGTGGCTTCACCCGCCGGCGTGCCTTACGACCAGTTGATGGTGCTGCAGCCGTCGCGGCTGCCGGGCACCGAGGCTTTCATCCGCATCTATAACAGCGACGGTTCGGAAGCGAACGCCTGCGGCAATGGCATGCGTTGCGTGGTGCGCCGGCTGTTCGAGCAAACCGGCCAGACCGCCGTTACCTTCGAGACCCAGGCGGGTCTGCTGAATTGCTGGCAAGGTCCGTCCGCCGATCTCTACACCATAGATATGGGTCCGCCGAAGTTTGGCTGGCAGGATATTCCGCTCGCCGAAGAGTTTCGCGACACCCGATACATCGAGTTGCAGATCGGCCCGATCGACGCGCCCATTCTGCATTCGCCGTCGGTAGTCAGCATGGGCAATCCGCACGCGATCTTCTGGGTCGACGACGTCAACGCCTACGATCTCGCGCGCTTTGGGCCGCTGCTGGAGAACCATCCGATCTTTCCGGAGCGCGCCAACATCACGTTGGCGCATGTCGTCGACCGCGACCACGTCGTGATTCGCACCTGGGAGCGCGGCGCCGGCCTGACCAGGGCCTGCGGCTCCGCGGCTTGCGCGACCGCGGTGGCGGCGGCGCGGCTGAAACGCGCCAACCGCAGCGTCGCCATCACGCTGCCCGGCGGCGATCTCGGCATCGAATGGCGCGAGCGCGACGGTCATGTGCTGATGACGGGGACCGCGACGTTCGAGTATGAAGGCCGCTTCGATCCGGCGCTGTTTGCGCGACCTTATGAAGAGAATCGCGCATAAGATGGCTGTCGAGGTCGTCACCTTCGGCTGCCGTCTCAATGCCTTTGAGTCGGAGGTGATCCGGCGCGAGGCGGAAGACGCCGGGATGCCGGACACTATCGTCATCAACAGTTGCGCGGTGACCAACGAGGCGGTGGCGCAGGCACGGCAGTCGATCCGCCGGCTGAAGCGTCGGCGGCCGCACGCGCGCATCGTCGTCACCGGCTGCGCGGCCCAGACCCAGCCCGCGATGTTTGCCGAGATGGCCGAGGTCGATCGCGTGATCGGCAATGACGACAAGATGCGTGGGCAGAGCTGGCGCGATACGCGCGCGGCATTCGGTGCAGCGTCCGCGTTCGGCATCGCGGGAAACGAAAAAATCGCAGTCGCCGACATCATGGCCGTCAGGGAGATGGCGCCGCATCTGCTGGAAGGATTTCAAAGCGGCCTGCCGCGGGTGTTCGTGCAGGTTCAGAACGGCTGCGATCACCGCTGCACCTTCTGCATCATCCCCTATGGCCGGGGCAATTCGCGCTCGGTGCCGATGGGCGCGGTGGTCGATCAGGTCCGCGCGCTGGTCGAGCGCGGCCATGCGGAGATCGTGCTCACCGGCGTCGACCTCACCAGCTACGGCGGCGATCTGCCCGGAGCGCCGAAACTCGGCCTGCTGATCAAGCAGATTTTGCGGCATGTGCCGGAGCTGAAGCGGCTGCGCATCTCGTCGATCGATTCGATCGAGGCGGATCGCGACCTGCTTGACGTGATTGCGGATGACCAGCGTCTGATGCCGCATCTGCATCTGTCGCTGCAGTCCGGCGACGACATGATCCTGAAGCGAATGAAGCGGCGGCATTCGCGACGCGACGCGGTTCGATTCTGCGCGCAGTTGCGGCGGCTGCGGCCCGATATCGCGGTCGGCGCCGATATCATCGCTGGTTTTCCGACCGAAACCGAGGCGATGTTTGCCCGCTCGCGGGATCTGGTCGAGGAATGCGGCCTGACCTTCCTGCACGTGTTCCCCTATTCGTCACGCCCGGGTACGCCGGCGTCGCGAATGCCGCAGGTGCGCGGTGATGTGGTCAAAGACCGTGCCAGCCGATTGCGTGAAACGGGAGAGGCGGCGCTGCGGCGCAGGCTGGCAGCGGAGACGGGTTCAACGCGTCAGGTGCTGATCGAAAGCGCCTCCCAGGGTCGCACCGAACATTTCATCCCGGTCGCGATCTCCGGCGATGTCCCCGGCGCGGTGCGGACGCTGGTCATGAAGGGCCAAGACGGCGCGCGGTTGATAGTCTAACGGCCGCTATTGCGAGGAGCCCTTGCGACGAAGCAATCCAGTCTGAGCCGGAGGCGCGGGATTGCTTCGCTGCGCTTGCAATGACAGCGAGCGCTACTCCCCATTCCATCCGCACGCCCTGAGCCGTTCATGCAGATGCGCCGGTGCAGGCGCCACCACGCGCACCGGCTCCTTGTTCTTCGAAACCGGAATCACGATCTCGCGGGAATGCAGATGCAGGTTCGGTTCGCCGAAGCGGGGACCGGTGCCGTAGATGTCGTCGCCGACGATCGGCCACCCCGATGCTGCGCTATGCACGCGCAGTTGATGGGTGCGGCCGGTGACCGGCTCCAGTGCCAGCCAGCAGAGGCCTTCGCCGCGGCCCAGGACCCTCCATTTGGTAACCGCGGTCTGTCCCTGCGGATCCGGCTTCTGCCACCAGCCGCGCTCTTGGTTGAGGCGGCCGAGCGGCATGTCGATGGTGCCTTCGTGCTCGGCAGGACCACCTTCGACCACCGCCCAGTAGGTTTTCGAAATCCTGCCGTGCTTGAACAGCAGGCCCAGCGACGCGGTGGCCTTGCGGTGCCGACCCAGTACCAGACATCCCGACGTGGCGCGGTCGAGCCGGTGCGCCAGCACCGGCGGGCGCGGCAGGCCGAATCGCAAGCTCTCGAACGATGCCTCCAGATTGGCGCCGCCTTTGGGACCGCGATGCACGGGCAGCCCGGCCGGCTTGTCGATCACCAGCATCAGTCCGTCGCGGTGGAGCACGCGGGCCTGGATCTCTTCCGCGGTCAGTTCCGGCATGTCGATGCGTTCGTTGTGACTTTCGTTCATGGCGCGAAACCGCTAACACACCCCCAACATGAGCGATACTACTCCGGAACAGACCAAGTTGAGCTGGTGGCGGCGGCTGTCCGGCGGCCTCAGACGCACCTCGAACTCGCTGGGGTCGGCGGTGGCCGATCTCGTCACCAAGCGCAAGCTCGACCGCGCCATGCTGGAGGATATCGAGGACGTGTTGCTGCGCGCCGATCTCGGCACCGAGGTCGCGGCGCGCATATCGGCGGCGGTAGGCCACGGGCGTTACGACAAGGCGATTTCAGCCGATGACGTGAAAACAGTGGTCGCCACCGAAGTGGAGAAGGTGCTGGCGCCGGTGGCGAAGCCGCTCGTGATCGACGGCACGCAAAAACCGTTCGTGATTCTCGTGGTCGGCGTCAACGGCTCCGGCAAGACCACCACTATCGGCAAACTCGCGGCCAAACTCGCCGCCGAGGGCCGCAAGGTGATGCTGGCCGCCGGCGACACGTTTCGCGCCGCCGCGATCGAGCAGCTCAAAATCTGGGGCGAGCGAACCAAGTCCCCCGTGATCGCGGGCGCGCAGGGATCGGACTCCGCGAGCCTTGCGTTCAACGCGCTGACCGCCGCGCGGCAGGGCAAACTCGACGTCCTGCTGATCGATACCGCGGGCCGGCTGCAGAACAAGGCCGAGTTGATGAACGAACTCGAAAAGGTCGTGCGCGTCATCCGCAAGGTCGATGCGTCCGCGCCGCACGCGGTGCTGCTGGTGCTCGACGCCACGGTGGGACAAAACGCGCTCTCGCAGGTCGAGGCGTTTCATCGCACGGCGGGCGTTACCGGCCTGGTCATGACAAAACTCGATGGCACCGCGCGGGGCGGCATCCTGGTGGCGCTCGCCGACAAACACAGACTGCCGGTGCACTTTATCGGCGTCGGCGAGGGTATCGACGATCTGGCGCCCTTCACCGCGCGGGATTTCGCGCAGGCGATTGCGGGGATTGAAAGCTGATGTTGAATCCACGCACGCCTTCGTTGCATCCATTCACGCCGTCATTGCCGGGCTTGACCCGGCAATCCATCCACTTCGGAAGACGCTTGCGAAGATGGATGGATGCGCGAGTCAATCCCGCGCATGACGACAGCGACAAATAACGGGACGCTCATGGACAAGAAACAACCACATCCGCTGTTCAAGCTGGCGACCGAACTCGGTCCGCTGCTGATCTTCTTTTTCGCCAACGCCAAGTCGAACCTGTTCGTCGCCACGGGGGCGTTCATGGTGGCGGTGGTCGTTGCGATGGTCGCGTCCTATGTGGTGACACGCCATGTGCCGATGATGGCCATCGTCACGGCTATCGTCGTCATCGTGTTCGGCACGCTGACACTGGTGCTGCACGACGAGACCTTCATCAAGATGAAGCCCACCATCGTCTACGCGCTGTTCGCAACGGTGCTCGGCGGCGGGCTGCTGCTCGGACGCTCTTTCATCGCGATCTTGTTCGACCAGATGTTCAACCTGACGCCGCAGGGCTGGCGGATGCTCACCTTGCGCTGGGCGTTCTGGTTTTTTGCGATGGCGGTGCTGAACGAAATCATCTGGCGCACCCAGAGCACGGACTTCTGGGTGAACTTCAAGGTGTTCGGCATGGTGCCGCTGACGATGCTGTTCGCGGTCACCCAGATGCCGCTGATCAAACGCTACCATCTGGAGCCGGCGACGCTCGAAGAGAGCGAGACGGAAGCCGGTGATGTGAGCAAGGGGTGAACGTGTCCCGGGCGCGATGCCGTACGGCAGTACTGCTTCGTAGAACCGAACCGTACCAGACGCCAACGCCCGCGACGCCCCCGGCTATGCAGCGCAGCGCTTCGCAAGAGCTACGCGCTGCGCTGCGTCTGGCACAACCGTCATTGCGAGGAGCGTAGCGACGAAGCAATCCAGTTTTATCCCCGTCGCCGGTCTGGATTGCTTCGCGGAGCCTGTCATCGGGCCGGCGAAGCGGACCCGTGGCTCGCAAGGACGACTTTACTTCTGCTTGGCGATGATCTTGTCCTTGATGCCGTCATAGGTCTTCTGCGGGACGATGCCCTTCTGCACCAGTTCGTCCTTGCCCTTGTAAGGGCGACCCGCGATGATCTTGGCGGAATAGGCCTTGCCTATGCCGGGCAACGCGTCGAGCTGGTCGGAGGTCGCCGAATTGATGTCCAGCAATTCGGTTTTGGGAGCCGGAGCCATCTTCTCCGCCGGCGCCATCTTGGTGCCCGGCGCCATCTTGCCGGCGGGCGCGGCGGGTTGGGTCGATTGGGCCATCGACGGGGTGGCCACGAGCAGGCCGAGGGTGAGCGCAGCAGCAAGCGAAGCGAGCGTGAAATGACGCATTGGGTGTGTCCCTCCAAGGACGGTTCAAGTAAGCGTCAAAGCTAGCTTCGAATTCGTGGCGGCGCCATGGCTTGAAAATGAACGGCGGATAAAAACGCGGATTTATTTAAGCGCCTAATCGCCGGGCAATGACATCTAGGTCCCTGCCATCAGCGCCTTGTCGATCTCGGGCTGCAGCACGCGCTTGAAATTGTCCGGGGTGACCGGGCCGACCATCTTGTAGGCGATGGTGCCGTCGCGGCCGACGATGAAGGTCTCGGGCACGCCGTAGACCCCCCATTCGATCGAGGCGCGGCCGTTGCCGTCGACTCCGACAATGCCGAACGGATTGCCGTAGCGGCCGAGGAAGCGCCGGGCGTTATCGGGTGCATCTTTGTAATTGATGCCTACGACCTGCAGCCGCCGGTCCCGCCCCAGTTCGGTCAGCAGCGGCGCTTCCTCATGGCACGGCACACACCACGACGCCCAGACATTGACGACGCTGACCCTTCCCCTGAACGCGGCCGGATCGAGGCCGGGCACCGGCGCGCCGGCGGCGGTGAGGCCTTCCAGCGGCGGCAGCGTGGTTTGCGGCGCCGGACGGCCTATCAAAGCCGAGGGGATTTTCGACGGGTCGCCGCCATGCAGCCGCAGCAGGAAAACCACAGCCAGCGCGGTAAATCCGGCCAGCGGCAGCGCCACCAGCCATGAACGGCGTTTCGATGTCGCGGTATCGCTCATCGGACGTCCACCGCGCTGCGGCCGGAGCGCCGGGCCACGCCTGCGGTCTCAAGTTCGCGCAGCCGCTCCTTCTGATGGCGGTAATCGATCGCGACCCAGACAATGAGAATCAGCACCACGGCCGCAACCAGCGCATAGGATGTAACGATGAAGGTTGCGTAGGGACCGAGCATGGTGCTCACGCCTGCGGCCTGCTGGCTTGTATCATCTGCAAGGCCCGCACGCGGCGGCGCAGGATCTCGTTGCGCATGGCGGCCAGATGCAGCGTGATGAACAGCAACGAGAACGCCACCGCCATCACCAGCAATGGAATCAGGAAGGCGCGGTCCATCGCAGGTCCGCCCGCTCGCATTACGGATGCCGGCTGATGCAGCGTATTCCACCAATCGACGGAAAATTTGATGATCGGAATGTTGACGGCGCCGACCAGGGTCAGAATCGCGGCGGCGCGCGCCGCGCGGGAGGGATCGTCCACTGCGCGCCACAGTGCGATCAGGCCGAGATACATCAGGAACAGGATCAGAACCGAGGTCAGCCGCGCATCCCACTCCCAATATGTGCCCCACATCGGCCGGCCCCACAGCGATCCCGTCACCAGCGCGAGAAACGTGAACGCCGCGCCGATGGGAGCCGCGGCCTTCGCGGCCACGTCGGCCAGCGGATGCCGCCACACCAGCGTACCGAGTGCCGCAAGGCTCATCACGCCCCACACGAACATCGACAGCCAGGCATTGGGTACGTGGATGAACATGATTTTCACGGTGGCGCCCTGCTGATAGTCGTCGGGCGCCATCGCGGACTGGGCAAGACCGATCGCCAGCAGGATCGCCGTCACTGCGGCGAGCCACGGCAGGATTCGTGCGGTCAGCGACAGGAATTTTGTAGGATTAGCGAGATCGATCAGCGTCATGGCGTTCCTGATAGTCGTCCGAACCATCGCAGGCAACGTGTGTCGCCCGATTTCAAGCGGTTTCCGCGAGAGTTGATCAGTCCAGCCCCTGACGCAGGCCGGCTGCCGCCGCGAATGGTCCGACCACAAGACTTGCCAGCGACAGCGCGCACAAAATCGAAAACGGCGTTCCGAACGGCAGCGGTCCCGTGATTGCAGCCTCCGATGCGGCGACGCCAAAAATCAGTACCGGGATCGACAGCGGCAGCACCAGCACCGCCAGCAACAGCCCGCCCCGATGCAGGGTTACGGCGAGCGCCGCGCCGATCATGCCGATGAATGTAAGCGCCGGCGTGCCGGCCAGCAGCGTCAACGCGACCGCAAGCGTCGAGGCTGCGTCTAGATTCAACAGAAGTCCAAGTATCGGGGTCGCGACGATCAGCGGCAGGCCGGCGGCGAGCCAGTGCGCCAGCGCTTTTGCGGCGCACGCCAGTTCCAGCGGCGTGCGGCTCATGACGATCAGGTCGAGCGAGCCGTCGTCGTGATCGGCGGTGAACAGCCGGTCGAGGGTGAGCAGGCTCGCCAGCAGCGCGCCGAGCCAGAGAATCGCGGGGCCGAGCCGCGCAAGCAGCGCGAGGTCGGGTCCGACCGCGAACGGCATCAGCACCACGACGGTGAGAAAGAACAGCACGCCGATCAGCGCGCCGCCGCCGACGCGCAGCGCAGCGCGGATGTCTCGGCGAAGCAATGCGGCGAGAGCGGTCATGCCATGTCGCCCCCGCGAAGGCGGGGACCCATAACCACCACCGTCCTCTCAATGGAAAGAAAGTTTCTGCCCCCGGGAAAAAATGAAACATGGAGTGTATGGATCTCCGTTTTCGCGGGGACGACGTGGAGAGATTGCGCGACAATCGCCGATGCTCTCATATCGCGACTCCCATCCGCAATTCCCGCGCGGCGATTCCCAGCGGCGCATGTGTCGCGGCAACGATCAGCCCGCCGCGCGCCAGATGCTCCCGCATCAGTACGGCAAACATGGCTTGCCCTGCTGCATCGAGCGCCGAGGTCGGCTCGTCCAGCAGCCAGATCGGCCGCCGCACCGTGAGCAGCCGCGCGATCGACAGCCGTCGCCGCTGTCCGGCGGACAGGTAAGCCGCCGGCAGATGGGCGGCATGATCCAGCCCGACCGCGGCGAGACTTGTGTTCGCGTCGCACATCTCGCCGCCCAGGAAATCCCGCCAGAAACCCAGATTCTCCCCCACGCCCAGCGAAGGTTTCAGCGCATCGCGGTGACCGAGATAATGCGCCTGCTCTGCCAAAGTGAGTTCGCTGTCGCCGCCCTCGAGATCGATCGATCCGTCGGACGGCGTCAGCAGGCCGGCAATCAGCCGTAGCAGCGAGGTCTTCCCCGCGCCATTAGCGCCGGTGACGGTCAGCGCCTCGCCAGCGTCGACGGCGAAACCGAGGCCGGAAAATACCTCGCGGCTACCCCGTACACACCGCAATCCATGCCCCAAAAGCCTCATTTGATCGACCGAAGGTTCTATGTGCGAGGCGCCGGTGCCCGCCCCTGCATAACGGGGCGGCGCAGAGGTATCATCGTTCGGTGTGGTGGACAGCTTGGAAAGATTCTATAAAACCGGAACTTGATGCAGCACACAATGCACCACGCAGAAATTGTCGGGCTCCAACCCGCAATGGTGTTTTGATACCTTTTGCCGGGTATCTCCAACTTTCCGGATCGGGATTTCTCATATGCCCTCGCTCGACAGCTTCAAATGCCAGAAGACCCTCAAGGTCGGCGGCAAGTCCTACGTCTATTACAGCCTGCCCACCGCCGAGAAAAACGGTCTGAAAGGGATTGCCAGGCTGCCTTACTCGATGAAGGTGCTGCTGGAAAATCTGCTGCGCAATGAAGACGATCGGACCGTCAAGAAGGACGACATCCTCGCCGTTGCAAAATGGCTGAAGAAGCGCGCGCTTGAACATGAAATCGCGTTTCGCCCGGCGCGGGTGCTGATGCAGGATTTCACCGGCGTGCCGGCGGTGGTCGACCTCGCCGCGATGCGCAACGCGATGCAGGCGCTGGGCGGCGACGCCGAAAGGATCAATCCGCTGGTGCCGGTCGATCTCGTCATCGACCATTCGGTGATCGTGAACTTCTTCGGCGACAACAAGGCGTTCGGCAAGAACGTGGTCGAGGAATACAAGCAGAACCAGGAACGTTACGAGTTCCTGAAATGGGGCCAGAAGGCGTTTTCGAATTTCTCCGTGGTGCCGCCCGGCACCGGCATCTGCCATCAGGTCAATCTCGAATACCTTGCCCAGACGGTATGGACCCGCAAGGAGAAGATGACCGTCGGCAAGAAGTCCGGCACCTTCGAAGTCGCTTATCCCGACTCACTGGTGGGCACCGATTCGCACACCACCATGGTCAATGGCCTTGCAGTGCTCGGTTGGGGCGTCGGCGGCATCGAGGCGGAAGCCGCGATGCTCGGCCAGCCGCTGTCGATGCTGCTGCCGGAAGTGGTCGGCTTCAAGCTGAAGGGCGCGCTGAAGGAAGGCGTCACCGCCACCGACCTCGTGCTCACGGTCACGCAGATGCTGCGCAAGCAGGGCGTGGTCGGAAAGTTCGTTGAGTTCTTCGGCCCGGGCCTTGACTACCTCTCGGTCGCCGACAAGGCCACCATCGGCAACATGGCGCCGGAATATGGCGCCACCTGCGGCTTCTTCCCGGTCGATGCCGAGACCATCGATTATCTGAAAACCTCGGGCCGCAAGGCGGACCGCGTCGCACTGGTGGTCAAATACGCCAAGGCGCAGGGATTGTTCCGCACCTCCGCATCTCCCGACCCGGTATTCACCGAAACCCTGACGCTCGACCTCGGCGATGTGGTGCCGTCGATGGCAGGCCCAAAACGTCCCGAGGGCCGCGTTGCATTGCCGGCGGTAGCCGACGGGTTTGCCGGCGCGATGGCGACCGAGTACAAGAAGGTCGCGGATGCTGCGAAGCGTTATCCGGTGGAGAACCGCAATTTCGATCTCGGCCATGGCGACGTGGTAATCGCGGCGATCACGTCCTGCACCAACACCTCCAATCCGAGCGTGCTGATCGGCGCCGGCCTGCTCGCCCGCAACGCCGCCGCCCGGGGTCTCACTGCAAAACCCTGGGTCAAGACATCGCTGGCGCCGGGCAGTCAGGTCGTCGCGGAATATCTTTCCAATTCCGGACTGCAGCTCGACCTCGACAAGGTCGGCTTCAACCTGATCGGTTTCGGCTGCACCACCTGCATCGGCAATTCGGGCCCGCTACCGGAAGAGATTTCGAAGGCGATCAACGACAACGGCATCATCGGCGCCGCGGTGCTTTCCGGAAACAGGAATTTCGAAGGCCGCGTCAGTCCCGACGTGCAGGCCAATTATCTCGCCTCGCCGCCGCTGGTGGTGGCCTACGCGCTGGCCGGAACGGTGACGAAGAATTTGGCCGTCGAGCCGATCGGCAACGGCAAGGACGGCAAGCCGGTGTACCTGAAGGACATCTGGCCAACCACCAGGGAGATCAACGCTTTCATGAAGAAGTTCGTCACCGCGGCGATCTTCAAGAAGCGCTATGCCGACGTGTTCAAGGGCGACACCAACTGGCGCAAGATCAAGACGGTCGAGAGCGAGACCTATCGCTGGAACATGAGTTCGACCTATGTGCAGAATCCGCCCTATTTTGAAGGCATGAAGAAAGAGCCGGAGCCGATCGTCGACGTGATCGATGCGCGCATTCTGGCGATGTTCGGCGACAAGATCACCACCGACCACATCTCGCCCGCCGGTGCGATCAAGCTGACCTCGCCGGCCGGAAAATATCTGTCCGAGCATCAGGTCCGTCCCGCCGATTTCAACCAGTACGGCACGCGGCGTGGCAATCACGAAATCATGATGCGCGGCACCTTCGCCAATATCCGCATCAAGAACTTCATGCTGAAGGGCGCCGACGGAAATATTCCCGAGGGTGGCCTGACAAAACACTGGCCCGATGGCGAGCAGATGTCGATCTATGATGCCGCGATGAGATACCAGGAGGAGAAAGTGCCGCTGGTGGTGTTCGCCGGCGCCGAATACGGCAATGGATCGTCGCGCGACTGGGCCGCGAAAGGCACGCGCCTGCTCGGCGTTCGCGCCGTGATCTGCCAGAGCTTCGAGCGCATCCATCGCTCCAATCTGGTCGGCATGGGCGTGCTGCCGCTCACCTTCGAGGGCAGCGATTCGTGGTCGTCGCTCGGGCTCAAGGGCGACGAGACGGTAACGATTCGCGGCCTGCAGGGCGATCTCAAACCGCGGCAGAAGCTGACCGCGGAGATCGTGTCCAGCGATGGCACGCTGCGCCGCGTCTCGCTGCTGTGCCGGATCGATACGCTCGACGAACTCGAATACTACCGTAATGGCGGCATTCTGCATTATGTGCTGCGCAAGCTTGCAGCGTGATCGCAAATGTGACCAGTGCCTCACTGCGAAGTGAGTGGCAGGTGAACGGAAGGCGGCCTATGAAGAGCCGCCTTCCTCGCGTGCGAGGGCGACGTACGATCGGCGGCGGCGGCGAGTGGCATGTCGTGGTTTCAGCGTGGCAGCAATAATGACCTATAGTTTGTTCTCGCGATGGTCCGGTGCGCTCGGTGTCTGCGCCGTCGTCGCGATCGTCCGCCCCGCTCACGCCGATCCGCGCGCGGTGGTCGAACTGTTCACATCGCAGGGATGTTCGTCATGCCCCGCGGCCGACAAGCTTCTTGGCGAACTCGCCAAGGATCCGAACGTGATCGCGCTCAGCCTGCCGATCGACTACTGGGACTATCTTGGTTGGAAAGACACCCTGGCGGATTCGCGTTTCAGCGCGCGGCAAAAGGCATATTCCCACGTGCGTGGCGACCGCGATGTCTACACGCCGCAAGTTGTGGTCAATGGATCGACTCATGTGATCGGCAGTGATCGTTCAAAAATCGAAGTTGCGATCGACTCCACCAGGAAAGCCGACGGGGTTATGTCGGTGCCGGTCTCGATGACGCTGTCCGGCAAGCAGATCAACGTCTCCGTTGCAGCGACCAACAAGGGTCCGGCTGCCAAGCATGGCGAGGTATGGATTTGCTCGGTTTCGAAATCGGTGCCGATCTCGATCGGTCGCGGGGAAAATCGCGGCAGGCAGGTGACGTATTACAACGTGGTGCGCAATCTGCTGAAGGTTGGCGACTGGAACGGCGCGGCCGGCAGCTGGACCGTGCCGCTTGAAAACATCTCCCGCGAGGGGGTCGATGCCGCGGTGGTCTATGTCCAGGATGGCACCCGCGAAAATCCCGGGCTGATGCTCGGCGCGGCGTTCACGTCGCTGCATTGAAAAATCGTCATTCCGGGGCGCGCGCAGCGCGAGCCCGGAATCTATACCCACGATTGGAGTGTATGGATTCCGGGCCTGCGCCAAGTGGCGCATCCCGGAATGACGATGTTTGTTATGAGCGCGCGCTGCTCAAGGACACATTCCCAAAAAGAAAAGGACCAACTTGCGTTGGTCCTAAGTGGGGATTTACTTGACTTGCGAACAGGCCCGATCCCGACGACCCCGGGGGGCTGGGGGCTGAGGAATCCGGAACCGAAAGGACCGGGCCAACGCAGTAGTATATGTATCGCAACCTAGAAGGGCGCCCGCTTGTCGGAAATTTGGCCGTATTATGATTGCGCTAACGATCCCGTGACGTCTGTTTTATCGGCGAATTCAGGCATTGCCGCCACGACCCTCTTGCAGCTACCCGTAGTCGGCGCAATCATGTTGGCTGCGGGATGATTTCGGAACGTGGAAATCAGTTTCGGAGAAGATATTGCCTGAGATGACGGGAGGCGCAGCATGGATTTGATGTCGGGGGATGCCGATCCAAGCGAGACCGGCGTAGCGGAGCGCAGTTCCGCTGCGGGCCCCACACCGAGCCGGGTAACATTCAACCGCTTCGAACTCAGTCGCATCCTCAATCTCTACGGACGCATGGTCGCCGACGGCGAGTGGCGCGACTATGCCATCGATTTTCTGAAAGACCGCGCGGTGTTCTCGATATTCCGCCGCGCTTCCGAAGTGCCGATCTACCGCATCGAGAAAGATCCGCGGCTAGCGCGCAAGCAGGGCGCCTACAGCGTGATCTCGGCGAGCGGCCTGATCCTGCGCCGCGGCCACGAGCTCGACCGCGTGCTGCTGGTGATCGACCGCAAGCTGGCGGTAGTGTGAGCCTCGACCGTACTGATCGTCATGCGCGGGCTTGACCCGCGCATCCATCACTCTCAAAAGAGTCTTGCGAAGGAGATGGATTGCCGGATCAAGTCCGGCAATGACGCGCCTGCAACTACTCCGGCAGCGTCGTGGCGTCTTCACCGAGCGCGCGCTGCATCATCACGGTGTCGAGCCAGCGGCCGAATTTGAATCCGACGTTCGGATGGGTGCCGACCATTGCAAATCCACACCTCGAATGCACGCCGATCGAACCCGCATTGGCGGAATCGCCGATCACCGCGATCATCTGGCGATAGCCGCGCGCCTCGCATTCGGCGATCAGCCGTTGCAGCAATTGCAGGCCAATGCCGCGGCGGTGAATCGCAGGTTGAAGATAGACGGAATTTTCCACGGTGAAGCGATAGGCCGGCCGCGGTCGATACGGCCCGGCATAGGCGTAGCCGACCACGCGGCCTTCGAGGACGGCGACGAAATAGGGGAAGCCGCCTTCTGTCAGGGACCCGAACCGCCGCGTCATTTCCGCAAGATCAGGCGGGATCAGCTCAAACGTCGCGGTGCCGTGCAGGACGGCGTGCGCGTAAATCTCGGTGACGGCAAGGAGATCGGCTTCGGTAGCGGGGCGGATTTCGGCGTCGGGCATGGGGTCTCCCGGTGTCATCGCCGGCCTGCCCCGGCGATCCATCTGCGTTGAACGACTCTTTTGAAGATGGATGGATACGCGGGTCAAGCCCGCGCAGGACGCCGCGTATACCGTGGCGTTCCAGGACGCAGTTTCGTACGATCCCGGTTTGCATGATGTCGGCGTCTTCCTGATGGAGATGGGACGCCGGCGGGACCACGCGATCCCGGCAGATCTTGACGATCGTGCAGATCTGGAGGCCCGCCGGCGTTTCTCGGGTCCGGGCACGAACGGTAGAGAGGGCTGTACGCCCGTATGCAATCCAGTGCTCGTCCGGACCCTTCCAAGATGAGGGAGGTCGGCATGAACGACAAGCGGGTAATTGGAATAGATATCGGCAAGGCCTGGCTGGACGTGGCATGGGAACAGGCTGGCAGGGTGCAGCGATACCGCAACGATGCGGCCGGCATCGCGGAGTTGATAGAGAAGTTCGATGCGGGGCGAGATATCGTGGTGTTCGAGCGCTGCGGAGGCTGGGAACGCAAGCTTGAGGAAGCGCTGGCGCAGAACACAATCTGCTGGGCAATCGTTCACCCCCGGCGGGTCAAGGCCTTCCGCGAGGCGCAAGGGATCAAGGCCAAGACGGACCGGATCGACGCGCGACTGTTGCGCGACTATGGGCGCGACCGATTGAATGCCGGCAAGCTGCGGCTTGGCCGTCGCGAAGACGTCACGCTCGATGGACTGATCGCGCGACAGCGGCAGCTCAAGGCGATGCTGCATGCCGAGAACTGCCGCGCGGCAACCGCGGCGCTGGAGGCGGTTGGCGGCTCGATCGGGCGCATGATTACTCACCTTGAGGAAGAGCTCGCTGCGATCGAAGCCGAACTTGTGCGGTATGAACATGGACACGCGGAGCAGGCCTTCAAACAGCAGGTGCTGTGCAGGCAAATCGGCGTGGCCAAAGCCACGGCACGCGCTCTGCTGGCGGAGTTGCCCGAGCTCGGCCGGCTTGATCGCAAGGAAATTACCGCGCTTGGCGGCATGGCTCCGCGGGTTCACCAGAGCGGCACCACCCGCAAGCGCCGCGGCCTGGTGCCTGGCCGCGCCGCCGTCAAGGTCATCCTGTTCAACCCGGCGCGTTCGGCGATGCGCTGCGATCCGCAGATCAAGGAATTCTGCAGCCGGATGCGGGCGCGCGGCAAGCCGGGCAAGGTGATCATGGTCGCGGTGATGCGTAAAATGCTGGTCAGGCTGAATGCGCTGCTGCGCGATGCCATGCTCCAACCGCAGCTGCGGCAGGGTGAGGCGTCGATCGCGCTCGGCCACTTGCGGCAGCGCGCACAGGCAGTCAAGGCTGGCCGCAGGCCACCGCCGCAGGCGGGGCGCAGCCGCCTTGACTGCCGAGCACGATGCCGCATGCTGGAAGCCGATCGACCCTCTTGACACGCAACACGGTAGATCTGCGCCCGGGATAAGATACGAAGGTCGTCATTGCCGGGCTTGACCCACGTTGTAACCGCGTCACGACGCGTCGTCCCCGCGCAGCAGGCGGGGACCCATAACCGCCGTGGTTATGATTGAGCGAGTTAACGCCGCAGTTGCGGGCACCTTCCGCATCACTTTGGACGGAGGGGTATGGGTCCTCGCCTGCGCGAGGACGACAGTGAGGTCGTGTGGGCGCCTCGCGCAAATTTCCAAATTCGAATTTCAAACAGCCACGCGCCATCGTTCCCGCGCCGCCGCGCGAGTTTTTCGCCGGTATCATGGCGCGGTTCAGCGATGCATTGCTTCGCGAAGGGCTACGCGCTGCGTCGCGCCCGGGACACGAAAAAGCCCCGGCCGCGAGGCCGGGGCTCGAGATCGCGTCAATGCGAAACCGTCAGTCGCGCTGTCCGAGCAGCTGCAGCAGCAGCGTGAACAGGTTGATGAAGTTCAAATACAGCGACAGCGCGCCGGTGATGGCCGCGCGTTCGGCGATGTCGCCGCCCTGCGAGGCGTAACCGTAGATGTAGTCGTTCTTCAGCCGCTGGGTATCCCAGGCGGTGAGGCCCGCGAACACCAGCACGCCGACCACCGAGACGATGAACTGCAGCATCGAGCTTGCGACGAAGATATTAACCAGACTGGCGATGATGATGCCGAACAGGCCCATCAGCAGGAACGAGCCCATGCCAGTCATGTCACGCTTGGTGGTGTAGCCGTAGAGGCTGAGCGCGCCGAACGATGCCGCGGTGATGAAGAATACCCGTACGATCGAGGTATGGGTATACACCAGGAAGATCGATGACAGCGAGATACCCATCAGCGCCGAGAACACCCAAAACAGCATCTGCGCGGTTGCCGGCCGTAGCCGGTTGATGCCGAACGAAATGGCAAACACCATCGCCAGCGGCGCCAGCATGAACACCCACTTCAGCGGGCTCACAAACATCGCGTAGCCGAAAGGCGTCAAATAGGCGTTGCCGATCTTGGCGGCGGCACCCGACGGATCGCCGGTGACGGCAGCCATATAGATGCCGAGCGCGGCGAGGCCGGTGATGGCCAGGCCAATCGTCATGTAATTGTAGATGCGCAGCATGTAGGCGCGCAGACCGGCATCGACGGCTGCGGCGTCAGTGCGCCCGGCGGCTCGGCCGAAGGGCGAAGCGTAATTACGGTCTAGGTCCGACATTGTCGAATTCCCGTTGGTTGTCTGGCAAGGCGCAAGGGTTTGCGCTGCCGGTTTTGAAATCTATCCCAGATGCCGGGGGTTTGCTGACATTAATTTTACGTCATCAAGCCCGGCGTCCGACCCAAGCTGTATGTGGTAAACTAACACATTCCGCGCAACCTTCCATGCGCGGCTGAATGTCGCTAGCGACTTAAACCTTACCTCTCCCCGGAGAGGAGAGGTGATTCCCTACATATCGTCATAAGTTCCGCAGTACCGCGGCCGGCTTCTGATTCAGCGCCACCAGTGTGCCGGCCAGCCCCAACCCGACGGTAACCACGAGCGCCGCGACGACCACTCCGGCGGCGCTGCCGGCCTGCCAAACGAAGCCCAGCGTCATCAGTCGGGTCACGATCAGCCACGCCGCGACCGAGCCTGCGAACACCCCGAAGATCGCGGTGGCAAAGCCGATCATCAGGTATTCCAGCGCGTAGGCGCCGAGCAGCCGCGCCCGGGTGGCGCCCAGCGTCTTCAGGATCACCGCGTCGTAAACCCGGTGGCGATGGCCGGCGGCAAGCGCGCCTCCCAGCACAAGGACCGCGGAGATCAGCGTCACCGCGCTGGCGCCGCGGATCGCCAGCACCAGATTGGCGACGACGGCGCCGACGGTTTCCAGCGCCTCGCGGACCCGCACGCTGGTTACCATCGGAAACGCGTCGGCCACCGACTTGATGATCCTGGCATCTCCGGCGGGATCCGGACGGGTCTCGGTCAGGGTCGCGATATGGGTATGCGGCGCGCCTTTGAAGGCGTTGGGCGAGAACACCAGCACGAAATTGATGCCGAGGCTCTGCCAGTCCACCGTGCGCATATTGCCGATGGTGGCCGAGATATCGCGGCCGAGCACGTTGACGACGACTTCGTCGCCGATCTTCAGGCCGAGCCCGTCGGCAAGCTTCTTCTCGAACGACACCAGCGGTGGTCCGTCGTAGTCCGGTCCCCACCATTTGCCCTCGACCAGCTTCGAGCCTTTGGGGATTTCGCCGGTGTAGGTCAGGCCGCGGTCGCTCTGCAGCACCCATTCCGAATCGGATGAAGGCTTGAGGTCTTCCGCTTTTACGCCGCGAGCGGCGACGATGCGCCCGCGCAGCATCGGCACGTCCTCGACGATCAAATGCGGTGCCTGTTGTTGCAGGAATGCGCCGAAGTGCTCGGCTTCGGTGTTGGGAATGTCGATGAAATAGAACGAGGGAGCGCGGTCCGGCAATGCGGCCATGAATTGCCGCCGCAGATTGCCGTCGATTTGGGTGATGGTGACCAGCACCGCGAGTCCGAGGCCGAGCGACATCACCACCGACGGCGTCAACGCGCCCGGGCGGTGGATGTTGGCAATCGCCAGCCGCAGCATGGTAATGCGCGTCCGAGGCAACCGGCGCGCCAGCATCATCAGGCCGGCGGCGATGACGCGCAGCAGCGCGAACGCCACGATGGAAGATGCGACGAACGCCGCCGCCACGCGCTTGTCAAAGGCCAGTCCGATCGCGATCGCGATCAGCAGCACGATCACCACCGCCATCAAGGCAAGGTAGCGCCAGCGCGGACGGTGCCACTCGCTGGTTACCGCTTCGCGAAACAGCGCCGCCACCGGCACGTCATGGACCCGGCCCAGCGGCCACAGTCCGAAAGCGAGCGCGGTCAACAGGCCATAGACCAGCGCCAGCGCCAGTTGATCGGGATACAGCGCCGGCACCACCGGCAGCGGCAGCAAGGTGCCGAACAGGCCGACGATCAGATAAGGCAGCGCGGCGCCGGCGACGAGCCCGATCAGCGCCCCGATCACGGCAAGCACGACGACCTGGGTAAGGTAAATCGTGAACACGTCGCGACCGGTGGCGCCGACGGCCTTGAAGGTTGCGATGACGTCGCGGCGGCGGTCGATATGGCTTTTCACGGCATTGGCGACGCCCACCCCGCCGACCAGCAATGCGGCAAGGCCTACCAGCGTGAGAAATTGCGTAAAGCGGCCGATGGTGCGCGCCAGTTGCGGCGAGGCATTGCTGCGGGTGCGGATTTCCCATCCCGCGCTTGGCAATGCGGTCCGCGCGTCGTTGGCGAGCCTCTCGGCGGCGCGGTCGTCGGCCGCGCTATCCGGCAATTTCACCCGATAGATCCAGCGTACCAGGCTGCCGGGCAGCAACAGCTCGGTGGCGCGCAGTCCCGCTTCGCTGACCAGAAATCGCGGTCCGAAGCCGATGCCGCCGGCGAGCTTGTCGGGTTCGGCGCCGACCACGCTGCGAATTTGGAAGGCCGCGCTGCCGACGCTGATGCGGTCGCCGATCTTCAGGTCGAGCCGCGCCAGCAGCGCCGCGTCGGCGGCGGCGCCAAAGGCGCCGTCGCGCTCCGCGAATAATTCAGACACCGGCATCCTCGGATCGAGCGTCACTTCGCCGAGCATGGGATAGGCGTTGTCAACTGCTTTCAGTTCGACCAGCGCCAGCTTGCCGTCTTGCGTGCGTGCCATGCCGCGCAGCGTCGCCGCCACCGAGACTTGTCCACGCGAACGCAGAAACGCCACCTCTTCGCGGCCAGCTTCGCGCTGGATCAGCGAGAATGCCGCGTCGCCGCCGAGCAGCGTGCGGCCCTCGCGCGCGAGGCCCTGGCTCAGGCTCGCCGCCACCGAGCCGACGCCGGCAATCGCCGTTACGCCAAGCGCAATGCAGGCGATGAAGACATAGAAGCCGCGCAACCCGCCGCGCAATTCGCGCAGCGCGTAGCGCGGGGCCAGCGATGTCGCGCGGCCATTTTGCGGGCGCTCGATTGCAGATGACATGCGTTATGCCGTCTCGACCCAATGGCGATCGGTTGCCGGCCCATCGATGTGGCCGGAGCGCAGCCGCACCACGCGGTCGCAGCGTTGCGCCAGCGAGGTGTCGTGAGTGACCAGCACCAGCGTCATGCCCCGCTCGGCGTGCTTGGTGAACAGCAGATCGACAATCTGCCTGCCGGTGACCTCGTCGAGGTTTCCGGTTGGCTCGTCCGCCACCAGGATGGCGGGATCGGGTGCCAGTGCGCGGGCCAGTGCGACGCGTTGCTGCTCGCCGCCGGACAATTGCGTGGGGTAGTGATGCAGCCGGTCGCCGAGCCCGACCGATTCGAGCTCGCGCGCCGCGCGCTCCGATGCGTCGGGATCGCCGGCGAGTTCCAGCGGGACCGCGACATTCTCCAGCGCGGTCATGGTCGGGATCAGATGAAACGATTGGAAGACGATGCCGACATGGCGGCCGCGAAACCGAGCCAGCGCGTCCTCGTCGAGGGCATTGAAAGGGGTGCCATTGACTACCACCTCTCCGTTGTCGGGACGCTCCAGTCCCGCCATCACCATCAAAAGTGTGGATTTTCCCGAGCCTGACGGCCCGATCAACCCGAGTGCTTCGCCGCGCGCGACCCGCAGACTGATATCCTTGAGGATATGAACGCGCGCCGCGCCGCTTCCCAGCGAGAGATTGACGTTCGAGATGGAAATGGTGTCGGGCTCATGGCTTGAAGCAAGACCTGGCAACGACGAGGGTTCGATGAGACTGTCCATGCGAAGCTCATATGGCATTCTCATTGCGGCGGTCGAGGGGCCGATGCGCAGCATTCTGTCGCTGCTGGCCATTGTTCTCTCCGCCGCGGCGCTGGTGACGCCTGCGTTGGCGCAAACTCCTGCAAACCAGGCGGCAAGACCGATCAAGGTAGTTGTGCTCGGCGATTCCTTGAGCGCGGGGCTTGGCCTTGTCGGGCCGGCCGCATTTCCGGCACGACTGCAAAAAGCCTTGAAGGCCAAGGAGATAGAAGTCGACATGATCAACGCCGGGGTATCCGGCGACACCGCTTCCGGCGGCCGCGACCGGCTCGCCTGGTCGGTCCCGGACGGCACCGAAGCCGTAATCCTCGAGCTTGGGGCCAACGACGCGCTGCGCGGCATCGATCCCAACATCACCCGCGGCGCACTCGAAGACATCCTGGCGCGGTTGACGGCACGAAAGATCGCGGTTCTGTTGTGCGGAATGGTGGCGCCGCCCAATTACGGCGCCGATTATTCAGCCCGCTTCAACGCGATCTATCCGGATCTGGCCAAGGCTTTTCGGGTGCCGCTGTATCCGTTTTTTCTGGAAGGTGTAGCGACCGACGCCAAGCTCAACCAGGCCGACGGGCTGCATCCGACCGCGGAGGGCGTCGATGTGATCGTCAGCCATATCCTGCCCAGCGTTGAGGCATTCTTGCGCACGGTCTTGCAGCAGCGAAGTTGAAAACCGGGCAACAATAACCCTGACAATACGTTTTCCCACATGGTTCTGGCTGGCGTGGCGCCGGCTGCTTCGCAGGGTCAAAGAACTACGCTAGAAACGGACATCGGTGATTCGTTGCCGGAATTCAGCATCGGGAGTTTACGATGCCGCGGTTGTTTACCGGACTGGAAATACCGGCCGAGATCGGCCAGACACTCTCGAATTTGCGCGGCGGCCTTCCCGGCGCGCGCTGGATCGATCCGGAAAATTATCATGTCACCCTGCGCTTCATCGGCGACATCGACGGCGTCGCCGCCAACGAAATCGCCTCGATGCTGTTCCGGGTCAACCGCAAACCATTCGAGGTAGCGCTGCAGGGGCTGTCCAGTTTTGGCGGGAAAAAGCCCCGGGCGGTGGTTGCTTCTGTGGTGCCCAGCCGTCCTTTGATCGAGCTGCAGGCGGAGCTGGAGCGGTTGATGCAGCGTATCGGCCTTGACCCCGAGGGACGCAAGTTCACGCCGCATGTGACCCTGGCGCGGCTGCGCGATGCCTCCAATCAGGATGTCGCGGATTATCTGTCGGTGCGCGGCTATTTCCCGACCCGGGTATTCACCGCATCGCGCTTCGTGCTGTTCTCGTCGCGGGCCTCCACCGGCGGCGGGCCCTATGTGGTCGAGGACTCGTATACGCTGAGCGCGTGAAGTCTCCCGTCCCCCTGCTTCGCGGGGACGACGATGGTGTTTGGTGCCGCGTATACGCCCTCCAACCAATTCACGCCTTGCAATTTTCCGGCGCTTAAGCCGTAAAAGGCGTCATGGCCCCGCCCGCCTCGTTCCGCGCCCATTATCAGGCTCTCGTCGCATCCGGCGCAATCGAGGCCGATGCCGCGCAGGCGCGCGCCGTCGAGGCATTGAGCGCGCTGGAAGACCGGCTTTCGCGTTACAAGCCGGCGCGCAAGCAGGGTCTGTTTGGTCGGCTGTTCGCCGACCAGGACAACGCGCCGCCGCGCGGGCTCTATGTCCATGGCGAGGTCGGCCGCGGCAAGACCATGCTGATGGACCTGTTCTTTCAGCACAGCCAAGTCACGCGTAAGCGCCGCGCGCATTTTCACGAATTCATGGCCAACGTGCACGAGCGCATCTATGGCTTTCGCAGGAACATCGCGCGCGGCGAGATCATCGACGGCGATGTCATCGCGCTCACGGCCGAGTCGATTTTCGACCAGGCCTGGCTGTTGTGTTTCGATGAATTTCACGTCACCGATATCGCGGACGCGATGATCCTCGGGCGGCTGTTCGCAAAGCTGTTCGAACTCGGCACCGTGGTAGTGGTGACATCCAACGTGGCGCCTGAGGATCTCTACAAGGACGGACTCAACCGCGCGCTGTTTCTGCCCTTCATCGCGCAAATATCGGCGCACATGAAGGTCCTGCGGCTCGACGCCCGCACCGATTTCCGGCTGGAAAAACTGGCCGGCGTCAGGATGTGGCTGGTGCCGGCGGATCAGGCGGCCAAGGCCGCGCTGGACGGAGCATGGGCGAAGATGACCGGCAACGCGCCCGGCAGATCGCGTGACATCTCCATCAAGGGCCGCGTGCTGCACGTGCCGTGCGCGGCCCACGGCGTGGCGCGATTCCCGTTCGCCGATCTGTGCGAGAAGCCGCTTGCGGCGTCGGATTACCTGCGGCTGGCGCGCGACTATCACACCATCCTGATCGACCATATTCCGGTGATGGCATACGAGCAGCGCAACACCGCCAAACGCTTCATCGCGCTGATCGATACACTGTACGACAATGCCGTGAAGCTGATGGCCTCGGCCGAGGCCGATCCGGTGTCGCTGTATCGTGCCGACGAAGGTTATGAAGCCAACGAATTCAAGCGGACCTCGTCGCGGCTGATCGAGATGAGTTCGGAATCTTATCTGGCGCTGCCGCACGGCGCTAAAGATTCCGCGGCCAGCGGGTCGAGTACCGGATTGGTTGAGACGTAGCTGGCTGTCATTGCGAGCGAAGCGAAGCAATCCAGTGCCTCGGGCTCAGACTGGATTGCTTCGTCGCTTACGCTCCTCGCAATGACGGCGAGGGTGGCATGGTGCACCGTCATTCCGGGGCGCGCTTCTTGGCGCGAGCCCGGAATCCATAACCACCATCGTGAGTATGGATTCCGGGCCTGCGCCCAAGAGGGCGCATCCCGGAATGACGACAGTTGGCCAACAATTGAGCGCACCCCGGCTTGAACGGCTGCGTCGAAAGGGATAACCAGCCACTCGGCATTCCTCCTCCCTCCTCCTTCGGGTTCAAAGGACAAATTCCCATGGCGCGTGACAAGATTGCTTTGATTGGCTCCGGTCAGATCGGCGGGACGTTGGCTCACCTTATCGGCCTCAAAGAGCTCGGCGACGTGGTGATGTTCGACATCGCCGAGGGCGTGCCGCAAGGCAAGGCGCTGGATATCGCGCAATCCTCTCCAGTAGATGGGTTCGACGCGCATTTCAGCGGCGCCAACTCCTACGAGGCGCTGGATAACGCCAAGGTATGCATCGTCACCGCCGGCGTGCCGCGCAAGCCCGGCATGAGCCGCGACGATCTATTGAGTATCAATCTCAAGGTAATGGAGCAGGTCGGCGCCGGGATCAAGAAATATGCCCCCGATGCTTTCGTCATCTGCATCACCAATCCGCTCGATGCCATGGTGTGGGCGCTGCAGAAAGCCTCCGGCATGCCGCACAAGAAGGTGGTCGGCATGGCCGGCGTGCTGGATTCGTCGCGCTTCCGCTATTTCCTCGCCGACGAGTTCAACGTCTCGGTGGAAGACGTCACCGCCTTCGTGCTCGGTGGCCATGGCGACACCATGGTGCCGCTGGTGAAGTACTCCACGGTGGCCGGCATTCCGCTGCCGGATCTTGTCAGGATGGGCTGGACCTCGCAGACGCGGATCGACGAGATCGTCGACCGCACCCGCAACGGCGGCGCCGAGATCGTCAACCTGCTCAAGACCGGCTCGGCGTTTTATGCGCCGGCGGCCTCGGCGGTCGCGATGGCGGAGAGCTATCTGCGCGACAAGAAGCGGGTACTGCCATGTGCGGCCTATCTCGCCGGTGAATACGGCGTAAAGGACATGTATGTCGGCGTCCCCGTCGTGATCGGATCGAAAGGCGTCGAGCGCATTGTCGAGATTGAGCTCGCGGGCAAGGACCGCGAAGCATTCGACAAGTCGGTCGGTGCGGTGCAGGGTCTGGTCGACGCCTGCAAGAAGATCGCGCCGGATTTGCTTGGACGCTGATCGCGGGTCAGTTAGCGGGCGGGTTCGAATCACTTGATTTCGGCAAATTTCCGGCCCCGTCCGGTTGCAGTTATGGTGGCATATGGTATGCCAGCAAGAAGCTGGCATGAGGCGCCGCAAAGGGTTCGGGAACCGTCCAATGAACATTCATGAATACCAAGCCAAGGCGCTGCTGCACGAGTTCGGCGTGCCGATCTCGCGCGGCGTGCCGATCCTGCGGGCGTCTGATTCCGATGTGGCGGCGAAAACGCTGGGCGGTCCGGTCTGGGTGGTGAAAAGTCAAATTCATGCCGGTGGCCGCGGCAAGGGCAAGTTCAAGGAGGCTTCCGCCGGCGACAAGGGCGGCGTCCGGATCGCGAAATCCGTCGAAGAAGTCAATCAGTTCGCCAAGCAGATGCTGGGCGCGACGCTGGTCACCGTGCAGACCGGCGCGCAGGGCAAGCAGGTCAACCGCCTCTACATCGAGGAAGGGTCCGACATCGACAAGGAGTTTTACCTTTCCGCGCTGGTCGATCGCGAGACCGGGAAAGTGTCGTTCGTGGTCTCCACCGAAGGCGGCGTCAACATCGAGGACGTCGCGCACAATACTCCCGAGAAGATCGTGACCTTCTCGGTCGATCCGGCCACCGGCATCATGGGCCATCACGGCCGCACCGTTGCCAAGGCACTCGGATTGTCCGGCGAGCTTGCCAAACAAGCGGAAAAATTGGTGGTGCAACTCTATACGGCGTTCACCGCCAAGGACATGGCGATGCTTGAGATCAATCCGCTGGTTGTCACCAAGCAGGGCGACTTGCGCGTGCTTGACGCCAAGGTGACGTTCGACGGCAACGCGCTCTATCGCCATCCCGATGTGGCGGCGCTGCGCGACGAGACCGAGGAAGACGCCAAGGAAATCGAGGCGTCGAGGTACGACCTCAACTATGTGACGCTGGACGGCAATATCGGCTGCATGGTCAACGGCGCCGGGCTTGCAATGGCGACCATGGACATCATCAAGCTCTACGGCATGGCGCCGGCGAACTTCCTCGACGTCGGCGGCGGCGCCGACAAGGCCAAGGTGACGGCGGCGTTCAAGATCATCACGGCCGATCCCAATGTGAAGGGCATCCTGATCAACATCTTCGGCGGCATCATGAAATGCGACATCATCGCCGAAGGCGTTGTCGCCGCGGTGAAGGAAGTCGGATTGCAGGTGCCGCTGGTGGTGCGGCTGGAGGGCACCAATGTCAACGCCGGCAAGAAGATCATCCGCGAATCCGGCCTGAACGTGCTGCCGGCCAACGATCTCGACGACGCCGCGCAGAAGATCGTCGCCGCAGTAAAGAAGGCAGCGTAAATGTCCGTCCTGATCGACAACAACACAAAAGTCATCTGCCAGGGGTTCACCGGCAAGAACGGCACCTTTCATTCCGAAGCCGCGATCGCCTATGGCACAAAGATGGTCGGCGGCACCTCGCCGGGCAAAGGCGGGTCGTCGCATCTCGGGCTGCCCGTGTTCGACACCGTGCAGGAGGCAAAGGCAAAGACCGGCGCCGATGCATCCGTGATCTATGTGCCGCCGCCGGGAGCGGCGGACGCGATCTGCGAGGCGATCGACGCGGAGATTCCGCTGATCGTCTGCATCACCGAGGGCATCCCGGTGCTGGACATGGTGCGCGTCAAACGCTCGCTCTCCGGATCGAAGTCGCGGCTGATCGGGCCGAACTGCCCGGGCGTGATGACCGCGGGCGAATGCAAGATCGGCATCATGCCCGCCAACATCTTCAAGCCCGGCAATGTCGGCATCGTCTCGCGCTCCGGCACGCTCACCTATGAGGCGGTGTTCCAGACCTCGCAGGAAGGCCTTGGCCAGACCACCGCGGTCGGCATCGGCGGCGACCCGGTCAAGGGCACCGAATTCATCGACGTGCTGGAGATGTTCCTGGCCGATCCCAAGACGACGTCGATCGTCATGATCGGCGAAATCGGCGGATCGGCCGAAGAAGACGCCGCTCAGTTCATCAAGGACGAGGCGCGGCGCGGCCGAAGCAAGCCGATGGTCGGCTTTATCGCAGGCGTAACCGCGCCTCCCGGCCGCCGCATGGGCCATGCCGGCGCCATCATCTCCGGCGGCAAGGGTGACGCCGGATCGAAGACGGCCGCTATGGAAGCCGCCGGAATCACGGTCTCTCCCTCCCCGGCCCGGCTTGGAAAGACGCTTGTCGGAAAATTGAAGTCCTAATTCAATCCTTGGTTCTTTTCGGCGCGATCATTCGTTCTAAATAGGGTAAAGCACCAAATCGGCCGATCCGGCCCCGGATCGGCCGTATTCAGGACGGCTTTTCCGCGCGCCGCCAATCATCAGGACGCAAGCATGTCTCGCCAGGACGCAAATGCCGCATTTGCCCTCTCTTCCTTCCTGCAGGGTGCTAACGCCACCTACATCGACGAACTTTACGCCCGCTATGAGAAGAATCCGGCCTCCGTCGACCCCGAATGGCAGGATTTCTTCAAGAGCCTGAAGGATTCGCCGGCAGATATTTTGAAAAACGCAGACGGCCCGTCATGGGCCCGGAATAACTGGCCGCTCAGCCCGCGCGACGATCTGACCTCCGCACTCGACGGCAACTGGGCGGAGGTCGAGAAGGCGGTTGGCGGCAAGCTCGCGGCGAAGGCGCAGGCCAAGGGGGCCAATCCGGGTTCCGCCGACGTGCACCAGTCGACGCGCGACTCCGTCCGCGCCCTGATGCTCATCCGCGCTTACCGCATGCGTGGCCATTTCCATGCCAAGCTCGATCCGCTCGGGCTGGAGCCACCGCGCGACCATGAGGAACTCGACCCGCGCTCCTACGGCTTCACCGACGCCGATCTCGACCGCAAGATCTTCCTCGATCACGTGCTCGGCCTCGACTACGCGACGTTGCGCGAGATTGTCGCGATCTGCGAACGCACCTATTGCCAGACCCTCGGCGTCGAGTTCATGCACATCTCGAACGGCGCGCAAAAGGCCTGGATACAGGAGCGCATCGAGGGGCCGGATAAGGAAATCAGTTTTACCCCCGAGGGCCGTCGCGCGATCCTGATGAAGTTGATTGAGGCCGAGGGCTTCGAAAAGTTTTGCGACCTGAAATTTACCGGCACCAAGCGCTTCGGCCTGGACGGCGGCGAGTCGCTGATTCCCGCGCTGGAGCAAATCATCAAGCGCGGCGGCAATCTCGGCGTGAAGGAAATCGTGGTTGGCATGCCGCATCGCGGACGCCTCAACGTGCTGACCCAGGTGATGGCCAAGCCGCACCGCGCGCTGTTTCATGAATTCAAGGGCGGCTCGGCCAATCCGGATGCGGTCGAGGGCTCGGGCGACGTCAAATACCACCTCGGCGCCTCGTCGGACCGCGAATTCGACAACAACAGGGTCCACCTCTCGCTGACCGCCAATCCGTCGCATCTGGAGATCGTCGATCCGGTAGTGCTCGGCAAGGTGCGCGCCAAGCAGGATCAGCACGGCGATCCGCCCGACCAGCGCATTTCGGTGCTGCCGCTCTTGATGCATGGCGACGCGGCGTTCGCGGGCCAGGGCGTGGTCGCGGAATGTTTCGGGCTGTCTGACCTGAAAGGCTATCGCACCGGCGGTTCGCTGCATTTCATCGTCAACAACCAGATCGGCTTCACCACCTATCCACGTTATTCGCGATCCTCGCCTTATCCGTCCGACGTGGCGAAAATGATCGACGCGCCGATCTTCCATGTGAACGGCGACGATCCGGAAGCCGTGGTGTTCGCCGCCAAGGTGGCGATCGAATTCCGGCAGAAATTCCACAAGCCGGTCGTGATCGACATGTTCTGCTACCGCAGGCACGGCCACAATGAAGGCGACGAGCCGGCGTTCACCCAGCCGGTGATGTACAAGAAAATCGCGGCCCATCCGACCACGCTGGAAATCTATTCCAAGCGGTTGGTCTCCGAGGGCGTGATCAGCGAAGGCGAGGTCGAAAAGGCCAAGGCGGATTGGCGTGCGCGGCTCGATGCCGAACTCGATGCCGGCAGCGGCTACAAGCCCAACAAGGCCGACTGGCTTGACGGCAAATGGGCCGGGTTCAAGTCCGCCGATCAGGAGGAGGATCCTCGCCGCGGCGTCACCGGCGTGGATGTGGCCAAACTGAAGGATATCGGCCGCAAGATCACCAGGGTGCCCGACGGTTTCCGCGTTCACCGCACCGTGCAGCGTTTCCTGGAAAATCGTGCCAAGGCGATCGAGAGCGGTGTCGGCATCGACTGGGCGACCGGCGAGGCGCTGGCGTTCTGCACCTTGCTCGAAGAGGGCCATCATGTCCGGCTGTCCGGACAGGACAGCGAGCGCGGCACCTTCTCACAGCGGCATTCGGTGCTGATCGATCAGGAGGACGAGACCCGCTACACGCCGTTCAAGCACCTTGCGGAAGGGCAGGGTCGCTACGAGGTCATCAACTCGCTGCTGTCGGAAGAGGCGGTGCTCGGTTTCGAGTACGGCTACTCGCTGGCGGAGCCAAAGGCGATGACGATTTGGGAAGCGCAGTTCGGCGATTTCGCCAACGGCGCGCAGGTGCTGTTCGACCAGTTCATCTCCTCCGGCGAACGCAAATGGCTGCGCATGTCCGGCCTTGTCTGCATGCTGCCCCATGGCTATGAGGGGCAGGGGCCGGAGCACTCTTCCGCGCGGCTGGAACGTTTTCTGCAGATGTGCGCGGAAGACAACATGCAGGTAGTCCATGCCACCACGCCAGCGAATTTCTTCCACGTGCTGCGGCGGCAATTGAAGCGCGAAATCCGCAAGCCCCTGATCCTGATGACGCCGAAGTCGCTGCTGCGCCACAAGCGCGCCCTATCGCGGCTCGACGAAATGGGTGCCGATACCACCTTCCATCGCCTGCTTTACGATGACGCGGCGATGCTGCCGGACCAAAAGATCAAGCTGGTGGCAGACGACAAGATCAAGCGTGTCGTGCTGTGCTCGGGCAAGGTCTATTACGACCTCTACGACGAGCGCGAAAAGCGCGGCGTCGACGACATCTACATCATGCGCGTCGAGCAGCTTTACCCGGTGCCGCTGAAGGCGCTGGTGCAGGAGCTTGGGCGGTTCAAGCGTGCCGAACTGGTCTGGTGTCAGGAAGAACCGCGCAACATGGGGGCGTGGCATTTCATTGAGCCGTATCTCGAATGGGTGCTGAACCAGATCAACGCGCCGAACAAGCGTCCGCGTTACGCCGGCCGCGCGGCGGCGGCGGCCACGGCTACCGGGCTGATGTCGAAACATCTGGCGCAACTCAAGGCGTTGCTGGACGAAGCGCTGAACTAGAAAATCGCAGAAGCCGTCATGCCGGACATGCCTTGAAGCTTCACACATCTCGTCATGCGCGGGCTTGACCCGCGTATCCATCATATTCGGAAGACTCTTTGGAAGAGGATGGATTGCCGGGTCAAGCCCGGCAATGACGGCACTGGAGGAAACGAACAATGACTGAAATCCGCGTTCCCACGCTGGGCGAGTCCGTTACCGAGGCGACCATCGGTCGCTGGTTCAAGAAGGCCGGCGATGCGGTTGCGGTCGACGAGCCGCTGGTCGAACTCGAAACCGACAAGGTCACCATCGAAGTCCCGGCGCCTTCGGCCGGCACGCTCGGCGAGATCGTCGCCAAGGACGGTGAAACGGTCGCGGTCGGTGCATTGCTTGGGCAGATCAATGAGGGCGGCGCCGCTGCCAAGCCGGCCGCGGCTGCCAAGCCGGCGAGCGCACCCGCCAAGGCCGCGGCACCCGCGCAACCCTCGGAGCCGCCGCCCGCTGCCGCGGCTGCCGCTTCTGCCGCGGTTCAAAGGACGCCGCCGGCCGATGCACCGCTGGCGCCGTCGGTCCGCAAGATATCTGCCGAGAGCGGCATCGACGCCGCCACCGTGCCGGGTTCGGGCAAGGACGGCCGTGTCACCAAGGGCGACATGCTCGCCGCCATCGAGAAGGCCGCGTCCGCGCCGACGCCGGTCAATCAGCCCGCGGCGGCCGTGCAGGTGCGGGCGCCGTCGCCGGCCGACGATGCCGCGCGCGAGGAGCGCGTGAAGATGACGCGGCTGCGCCAGACCATCGCGCGCCGGCTCAAGGACGTGCAGAACACCGCCGCGATGCTCACCACCTTCAACGAGGTCGACATGAGCCACATCATGGCGATGCGCGCGCAGTACAAGGACGTGTTCGAGAAGAAGCACGGCAGCAAGCTCGGCTTCATGGGATTTTTCACCAAGGCCTGCGTGCAGGCGCTGAAGGACGTTCCGGCCGCCAATGCCGAGATCGACGGCACCGACCTGATCTACAAGAACTACTATCACATCGGCGTCGCCGTCGGCACCGACAAGGGCCTGGTGGTGCCGGTGGTGCGCGACTGCGACCACAAGTCGATCGCCGAGATCGAGAAGGCCATTGCCGATTTCGGCCGCCGCGCCCGCGACGGCCAGCTCAAGATCGACGAGATGCAGGGCGGCACTTTCACCATTACCAACGGCGGCATCTATGGCTCGCTGATGTCGACGCCGATCCTGAACGCGCCGCAGTCCGCGATTCTCGGCATGCACAAGATCCAGGAACGCCCGGTCGCGGTCGCCGGCAAGATCGAGATTCGGCCGATGATGTATCTGGCACTGTCCTACGATCACCGCGTCATCGACGGCAAGGAAGCGGTGACCTTCCTGGTACGTGTCAAGGAAAGCCTCGAGGATCCGGCGCGGCTGGTGCTGGATCTGTGATGTATTCCGACAGGTTCTGATCGGGGAAAACGATGCAGCCCTTGCCGACCGAAATGGTGATGCTGGGAATAGCCACGGTCCTTCTGTTGGCGCAACTATTCCTGCAATCGGTCTCGTCGGCGGTGGAAGTCGGCGGCGAATACAAGGCAGGCGCGCGCGACGATGTGCGAGTCGTGCGGGGCAAAATTCCCGGCCGCGCCGACCGCGCGTTTCGCAACCTGCTGGAGACTTTTCCGGCCTTCGCAGCGCTTTCGCTGGCATTGGTGGTTACCGGGCGGAACGGCGGTTACGGCGCGCTGGCCGCGGAAGTATGGGTGGCGGCACGCATTCTCTACGTACCGCTCTACCTGTTTCATGTGCCGCTGCTGCGAAGCCTGGCGTGGTTCGTATCGATCTTTGCGCTGGTTGCCATGTTGATACGGTTGTTCGAGTGATGCGTTGGGCCGTTGCAGACCTGCCTGCGGCGGGCATTGGGGTTCGGGGGTAAATCTTGACCGACAAGGTTGTTATCGTCACCGGCGGCAGCCGCGGCATCGGCCGCGCCACCGCCATCGCCGCGGCGGCGCGGGGATTTCGCGTGTGCATCGGCTATGCCACCAACGAGTCCGCCGCGCGTGAGGTGGTCGCCGACATCGAATCCAGGAACGGCAAGGCCATCGCCGTAAAATGCGACGTCGGCGAGGAAGCCGATATCCTGACGCTGTTCAGGAAGGCCGATGAGTTCGGCACGCTCGGCGCGCTGGTCAACAATGCCGGCATCGTCGGCGTCTCGTCGCGCGTCGACGAAATGTCCGCCGAGCGGATCCGGCGCATGATGGCGGTCAACGTCACGGGGAGCATGCTGTGCGCGCGCGAGGCGGTGAAGCGGATGTCGACTCGTCATGGCGGCGACGGCGGCGTCATCGTCAACCTGTCCTCGGTCGCCGCCAAACTCGGCGCGCCCAACACCTATGTCGATTACGCGGCTTCCAAGGGAGCCATCGATTCCTTCACACTCGGGCTCGGCTATGAAGTCGCGGGCGAGGGCATCCGTGTAGCAGCGATCAGGCCCGGCCTGATCGATACGGAAATTCATGCCAGCGGCGGTGAGCCCGACCGCGCGCATCGGCTGGCGCACGTGGTGCCGATGAAGCGCGTCGGCAGCGCGGAAGAAATCGCCAACGCCATCGTCTGGCTGATGTCGGACGACGCCTCCTACGTGACCAGTGCCATCCTCGATGTGTCGGGCGGGCGGTAATAGCTGTCACAATAATACAGGACTTGATCATGGCCACTTACGATCTCGTTGTTATCGGCACCGGTCCGGGCGGCTATGTCTGCGCGATCCGCGCGGCACAGCTCGGCATGAAGGTCGCGGTGGTCGAGAAGTGGCCGACCTTCGGCGGCACCTGCCTGAACATCGGTTGCATTCCGTCGAAAGCGCTGCTGCAGGCATCGGAACGCTTCGAGGAAGCGAGCCACGCGCTGCCGAAGATGGGCGTCGTGGTCGGCAAACCGAAGCTCGACCTTTCGGCCATGATGAAATTCAAGTCCGACGGCGTTGAAGGCAACACCAAGGGTGTTGCCTTCCTGTTCAAGAAAAACAAGATCGATCCTTATCAGGGAACCGGACGGATCGTCGCCGCGGGCAAGGTCGAGGTAAAGTCGCCCGACGGCAAGATCGAGACCATCGAGGCAAAAAACATCGTCATCGCCACCGGCTCCGACGTGACCACGCTGAAAGGCATCGAGATCGACGAGAAGCGCATCATCTCATCGACCGGCGCGCTGGTGCTCGACAAGGTTCCTGAAAAGATGCTGGTGATCGGCGCGGGCGTGATCGGGCTCGAACTCGGCTCGGTGTGGCGGCGGTTGGGATCGGAAGTCGTCGTCGTCGAATTCCTCGACCGCATTCTTCCAGGCATGGACGGCGAGGTCGCAAAATCCTTCCAGCGCATCCTCGAAAAGCAGGGCATGACCTTCAAGCTCGGTGCCAAGGTTACCGCGATTGACGCTTCCGGAAAAATGTTGAAATCGCAGGTCGAGCCCGCCGCTGGCGGCGCGGCCAACACCATCGACGCCGATGTCGTGCTGGTCTCGATCGGGCGCGTGCCCTACACCGACGGGCTCGGGCTCAAAGAGGCCGGCGTGCACCTCGACCAGCGCGGCCGTGTGCAAATCGATGGGCATTTCGCCACCAGCGTAAAAGGCGTCTATGCCATCGGCGACGTCGTCGCCGGCCCGATGCTGGCGCACAAGGCCGAGGATGAAGGCATCGCGGTCGCGGAAATCCTCGCCGGGCAGGCCGGCCATACCAATTACGACGTCATTCCCGGCGTGGTCTATACCTCGCCGGAAGTCGCCGCCGTCGGCAAGACCGAGGAAGAATTGAAGGCGGCCGGCGTGGCTTACAATGTCGGCAAGTTCCCCTTCACCGCCAATGCGCGGACCAAGGTCAACCAGACCACCGACGGGTTCGTGAAAATTCTCGCAGATGCGAAGACGGATCGTGTGCTCGGTGTTCATATCGTCGGCGCGGAGGCCGGTGAAATGATCCATGAAGCCGCGGTATTGATGGAATTCGGCGGTTCCGCCGAGGATCTGGCGCGCACCTGCCACGCCCATCCGACCCGCTCTGAAGCGGTGAAGGAAGCCGCGCTTGCGGTTGGCAAACGCGCCATCCATATGTGATCATTGTCCGGCGTAAGCCGGATGGTGGACGAAATTCATGCTGCGCCGCATTCTCCAGCCGCTGTGGGTTCTGCTCGCGCTGATCTTCCTGGTCGAAGCGTGGCTGTGGGATCATCTTGAGCCGGTCGTCGCGCGGATCGTGGCGTGGTTTCCGCTGCGCGCATTCAAGCAATGGCTCGCCGAACGCGTCGACACGCTGTCGCCGGCGATGACGCTGATTGTTTTCATCGTGCCGGTGATTCCGCTGTTTCCGCTGAAGCTGGTCGGCCTGTGGCTGCTCGCGAATGAATATTGGGTCAGCGCCATCCTTACCATCGTGTTCGCAAAATTCCTCGGCGTCGGCGTTGCCGCCTTCATCTTCGACGTGACACGATCGAAATTGCTTGAAATGCCATGGTTCGAGAAATTGTACGGCTGGGTGATAGCGTTGCGGGCCAAGGCTCACGCCATCGTGGATCCGATCAAGCTGCGCATCAGGGAAGCCATCGGCGGCGCCCGCGGCGGCTGGTCGTCGCGCCTGCTGCGAATGGTCCAGCATTTCCGCAAGCGCGTGCACGAAGCGCGGTAGCGCATTGGCACAACCGGCTCGCATCAAGACCTCCGTCCTCGATGTCGCCTATGAGCGGAGCGGCCCCGAACATGCGTTGCCGGTCGTGCTGCTGCACGGCTTTCCCTACGATCCGCGCAACTGGCGGCGCAGCCGAAGATCGGCGTGCCCACGATCGTCCTTCATGGCGCTGACGACGGCGTGATACCGCACCGCGGCTCGGAAACGCATGACAGGCATTTAGCGGTCCGTATCAGCGCCGCGTGCTGGCGGGCGTCGGCCACAACCCGCCATAGGAATCTCCGCAGGCTTTCGCCGACGCGGTGCTGGAGTGCTGCCGTATAACGCCGCTTGTCATCCCTGCGAATGCGGGGACCCATACGCCCAGGATTTTCAATTGGAATGAGACGCCGCAACGGTCGTTAATGAGCCGCGAGCACGGTGGTCATGGGTCCCGCCTTCGCGGGGACGACGGCGGTATTCTACATCAGATGCACGGCATGCGGCGCGAACAGGCCAATCGCGGTGAAGGCGATGCCGACGATCGCCAGTGCGCCGGAAATCCACGCCAGCACCACCATGCCGGTGATGATGGTGGCCGACGCCAGCACGATTCCGATCTGGAAGGCAGCGGAGGCCACCTCGTAGTGATGGTATTTTGCCAGCGCAAGGTCGCGCTCGTGCTCGGCGTGTTTGGCGCGCTCGGCCAATTGCTCCGAGCCTTCGCCGGTTTCCGGCTCTGAGCGATAGCGCGCCGCGGTCTTGCCCCATTCCTCGATCTGCTTTTGCAGTGCGGCCTTGGCGGCATCGTCGCCCATGACGCCGAGGCTCAATTTAGCTTGATCCGACGTCGCCTGCACCACGGTGCGGCGAATGCTCTTGGCCTGGAAGAAGGCCCAGAGATTCGAGGCCTCCACGTTCTTGCCGAGCGCCTCGGTCTGGGCGCCCTTGCCCAGCGTCTCCGAGAACGCGAGAAACAGCGCGATTACCGCGATCAGCAATGCGATCTTCTTGTTGGAGCCGGAAGCATGCTCGGCATGCTCGGCGTGCTCCATGCTTTCATGTGCGCTCATGAAATGATCCCCTGCTCGTCATGCCCGGACTTGATCCGGCATCCATCAAATAGATAAGACGTTGTCGTCTTGATGGGTTGCCGGGTCAAGCCCGGCAACGACGAGCCTGGCACTCACACCCTGGGATGCGCCGTCTTGTAGACCTCGAACAGCCGCTCGCTGTCGATGCCGGTATAGATCTGCGTGGTCGAGAGCGAGGCATGGCCAAGCAATTCCTGGATCGCGCGAAGATCGCCGCCGCGAGTCAGCAGGTGGGTCGCAAAGGAATGCCGTAGCGCATGCGGCGTCGCGCTGTCGGGCAGGCCCAGCGCACCGCGCAGCCGTTCCATGGTGAGCTGGATGATCCGTGGGCTCAGAGGGCCGCCGCGGGCGCCGACGAAGATCGGCCCGTCAGCCGGCAGCGGATGCGGACACATCGTGGCATAGTCCTGAATCAATATCAGCACGTTGCGCAGCACAGGTACCATGCGTGTTTTGTTGCCCTTGCCGGTCACGACCAGCACGTCGCCAGCGTCCGGCAGCGGAACATCGCGGCGCTTCAATCCCAGCGCTTCGGAGATACGCAGGCCGGAGCCGTACAACAGCGCCATCACGGCGGCGTCGCGGGCCCAGATCCAGGGATCGCGGGCCTCTCCGGCGCGCTCGTCGGCATCGGCGAAGCGTTTTGCCGCTGCCATCTGAATTGGTTTGGGCAAACTCTTTCCGACTTTGGGCGCGCGGATTGCCGACAAGGCGCCAACTTTCCCTTTGCCCTCTTGCTCGAGAAAGCGGCCGAACGAGCGCAATCCCGCCAGCGCCCGCATCAGCGAACGCCCGCCGATCTTGTCGGCGCGACGCCACGCCATGAAGGCCCTGATGTCGCTGGCTTCCAGCGCGGCGAAGCGCGGCAAGGTCACCGTCGTGCTCCAATGATCGCCGAGGAACATCAGGCACTGGCGCACGTCGCGCGAATAGGCTTCGAGGGTCTTGGGCGACAGCCGGCGCTCGGCGCGCAGATGCAATAGCCATCGCATCATCTCCGCGCCGAGTTCGTCGTCGGCGCAGGCAAGGTTGATCTGCGGTGGAATTGGCTTGGTCATGATTCTCGAAGCAGGAGCGGCCGATACTATCACATTCGGGTCGTTACCCTTTGATGAACTCACCGTCATTCCGTGGCGCGCGCCTCGCGAACCCGGAATCCAGTTCCGAGCACCGCTCTGGATTGCGGGTCTGCGCCCGAAAGGGCGCATCCCGGAATGACGGTGCTGGAAGGAGGATGAAATCGATCAGCACACGCGCGTGTCGCTGGTCTCGACCGGCCGGTGTCCCTAAGTTAGGGCACGCTCCCGTTCAAGCCTGATTCTTCGATGGATAAACCTGCGCAGCTCAGCATGTCACCTGCATCGTCGGCCGCGCGCGTGGTCGACGTACTGGTGCCGGTTGCGCTTAATCAGGCCTATTCCTACCGGGTGCCGCGCGGCATGGATCTGGCGCCGGGCGACGTGGTGTGCGTGCCGCTGGGACCGCGCGAGGTCATCGCCGTGGTGTGGGCAGAAAACAAAAATCCCGATCCGCGCCTGCACAATCGCCTCAAGGACGTCGGCGAAAAGCTTGACGTGCCGCCGCTGAAGGACGAGCTGCGCAGTCTGGTCGACTGGGTCGCGAATTACACGCTGTCTGCGCGCGGCATGGTGTTGCGCATGACGCTGCGGATGGGCGAGCATCTCGGCCCCGAGCGGACACGCGGCGGGATACGGTTGATCGGCAAGCCGCCGCAGCGCATGACGCCGGCGCGGCGCCGGCTGATCGAGGTTTTATCGGATGGCTTGCTGCACGGCAAATCCGAAGCCGCGAAGGAGGCCGGCGTCAGCGTCGGCGTCATTGACGGGCTGGTCGACGAAGGCACGCTGGCCGCCGAGCCGATGCCCCGGGCGCTGCCGCCACCGGAGCCCGATCCGTCGTTCGCCGAGCCGGATTTCTCCCGCCAGCAGCGAACCGCTGTGGACGCCATGCGGGCATTGGCGGCGAATGGCAGTTTCCACGTCGCATTGCTGGATGGCGTCACCGGCTCCGGCAAAACGGAAGTTTATTTCGAGGCGGTTGCCGAAATCATCCGGCGCCGCAGGCAGGCGTTGATCCTGATGCCGGAGATTGCGCTGACCGGGCAGTTCCTCGATCGCTTCGCCGCGCGATTCGGGGTGCGGCCGCTGGAATGGCACTCCGAGTTGACGCCGCGCACCCGCGCGCGCAACTGGGCGGCCATCGCGGCCGGCGATGCGCATGTCGTGGTCGGTGCGCGCTCCGCGTTGTTCATGCCTTATGCCGATCTCGGACTGATCATTGTCGATGAGGAGCACGACCAGGCCTACAAGCAGGACGAAGGCGCGCATTATCATGCTCGCGACATGGCGGTGGTTCGCGCTCATATCGCCAAAATTCCCATCGTGCTGGCGTCGGCGACGCCGTCCGTCGAGACCGAGGTCAACGCGCGCAAGGGCCGCTACCAGCGCGTGGTCCTGCCGTCGCGCTTCGGTGGCCAGCACATGCCGCAGATCGAGGCCATCGACCTGCGCCGTGAAGCGCCACCGCGTGGACGCTTCATCTCGCCGCGGCTGGCCGAGGAAATCCGGATTGCCGTTGAGCGGCGCGAGCAGGCGCTGTTGTTCCTCAACCGACGCGGCTACGCGCCGCTGACATTATGCAGGGCCTGCGGCCATCGCTTCGCCTGCACGATCTGCGATGCCTGGCTGGTGGACCACCGCTTTCGGCAGCGCCTGGTGTGCCACCACTGCGGCTTCTCGATGCCGCGTCCGCATGTCTGCCCGCACTGCGCGGCGGAGGAATCGCTGGTCGCCGTAGGGCCTGGTGTCGAGCGCCTGCAGGAGGAGGCGGCGCAGTTGTTTCCGGACGCGCGCACCATGGTGCTGTCGAGCGACCTCGTTACCTCGATCGAGACCATGCGCAGCGAACTCAACGAGATCGCTTTAGGCCGCGTCGATATCATCATCGGCACCCAACTGGTGGCGAAGGGCCACAATTTCCCGCGCCTCAACCTGGTCGGCGTGGTCGATGCCGATCTAGGCCTTGGCAATGGCGATCCGCGTGCCGCCGAGCGCACCTTTCAATTGCTCAACCAAGTGATCGGCCGCGCCGGCCGCGAGCAAGGGCGCGGCATCGGCTATCTGCAGACCCATCAGCCCGAGCATCCGGTAATGAAGGCGCTGGTCGCCTGCGACCGCGAGGCATTTTATGCGAGCGAGATCGAGGCGCGCGAACGCACCGGCTATCCGCCGTTCGGAAGGCTGGCTAGTCTGATTATTTCCGCCGGTGACCGCCCGACCGCGGAAAGTTTTGGACGCCGGCTCGCCGCCATCGCGCCGATCGATCCACGCATCCAGGTGCTGGGGCCGGCGGAAGCGCCGCTGGCGGTGATCAAGGGGCGCTATCGCTTCCGGTTATTGGTGAAGTCCGCGCGCGGGGTCGACCTGTCGGAATATCTGCGCGAATGGCTTAGCCTCGGGCCGAAGACCAAGGGCAATCTCAAGCTGGAAGTGGATGTCGATCCGCAGAGCTTTTTGTGAACTCAAAAACAACCGTCATTCCGGGGGAGCGAAGCGAGCGAGCCCGGAATCCATAACCATGATCGGAGTTTATGGTCCGGGCCCACGCCAAGAGGCGCGTCCCGGAATGACGAAGAAAAGCCTGCCGTCATTTGCGACGGCAGGCTTTTTGTGTCTGCGGGAAGATCCCACAGACATACTGGGCGGAACGCTACTTATCCTTGATTCACCGGAAGCGAGCGCGCGGTCAGGAAACGACCTCGGCGATCACCCGGCCGACGCCGGCCCCGGTCAGGCCCACTGCGCGGGCTGCACCCGTCGACAGGTCGAGGACGCGGCCGCGGATGAAGGGGCCGCGGTCGTTGACGGTGACGACGACGCTGCGGCCGCCATGGGTGACCCTGAGCCTGGTGCCGAACGGCAGCGAGCGGTGGGCGCAGGTCATGGCGTTCTGGTTGAAGCGCGCGCCGGAGGCGGTCTTGCTGCCGGACTCGTTGCCGTAATAGGAGGCCATGCCGGAGAAGCTGTGGCCAGAGCCGCCGCCGATGGAGGCGTTGGCGTCGCGCCAGGACGAATTGCCGGCGTGATGGGCGTGGTGATGATGACGATGGTGGTGGTGGTGCCGGTGCGATTTAGCCGAGGCTTCGGTGATGCTCCCACCGAGCAGAAGAGATCCGGCGAACAGTGCGATCGCGGTGCGCGACCGGGTCAGATTTCCCGGTACCGACTTCTTGAATTTCAGCATTTACCAAGTCCCTCAGATAGTATTGCCACATATGTGGCAAGTGGAACCCCCGTCCCGTTACAGTTCGAACCGTTGATCGGTCAATGAGGCGTAAGCTTGGCAAGAATTTAGTTCCGATTACAGATGAAATATCTTGTGATCACACGGGATAGTGGCAGTGGTTGTCGCGTTAAGTAAATTTTAACTAAATCTATACAAAATATTACTCATTAATACTGAAAAAGAAAGTCATTGATAGGCATACCTAGCATTCGTCAAGTAACACGCCAAGAGGACGATCAGGCGGATTCCGACATTCGTATTGGACGCATGCAATTGCAGAGGGACGCTTCGGGTTCGCAAGATGTGGGCAGCCATCCGGGAGCGCGTGCGCGCCCGGAATCAGAGACTGTACGCCGCTACTGGATTTCGGTTTGCGTGCTCGCGTGCGCCCGGCATAACACCCCGAAGCAGTGCGCATGTCTTCGATCAGCTGCGACAAGGCACCGCCCGTCGGTTGCCTCATGTTGCACCTGCGCTCTTGCTATGTTAGCAAAGCCGCGATTTTAACGTTGCCGGTGCGGTCCGTACTGGTCGAAAATCGAAGTCCCGCTTGAATTCCAAGGACTTGGGCTGCCAGGCGCCGCATTATGGCGATGGTTTCCCCCTTGCGAATTTGACAGCTAAAAGAGCGCGCTTGTGGCAGCTGAAAATCCGTCGGTATCGGGAGTGGCCGGTCGTTATGCAACGGCCTTGTTCGAGCTGGCGCGCGACGAAAAAGCCGTCGACGCCGTCAAGGCCGATCTCGACAGGTTCGACGCCATGCTGGCCAACAGCGCTGACCTGAAACGGCTGGTGCGCAGTCCGGTTTTCTCGGCTGACATGCAGTCGCGCGCGCTGGGGGAGGTGCTCAGAAAATCCGGCATAAGTGGCATTTCCGCAAACTTCCTGAAAGTTCTCACCGCCAATCGCCGGTTGTTCGCGGTCGCCGATGTGATCGGGGCATTCCGCACGCTGGTGGCGAAATTCAAGGGCGAAGCGACCGCCGACGTTACCGTCGCCGAAACGCTCAGCGATAGAAATCTCGACGCCCTGAAAGCCGCGCTGAAATCAGTGACGGGCAAGGACGTCGCGCTCAACGTGAAGGTTGATCCGTCGATCATCGGCGGGCTTGTGGTCAAGCTCGGCAGCCGCATGGTGGATAGTTCGCTTCGCACCAAACTCAACTCGATCAAGCACGCGATGAAAGAGGCAGGCTGATGGACATCCGCGCCGCGGAAATTTCCGCGATCCTGAAGGACCAGATCAAGAATTTCGGCCAGGAGGCTGAGGTTTCCGAAGTCGGACAGGTGTTGTCCGTCGGCGATGGCATCGCCCGAGTCTACGGTCTCGACAACGTCCAGGCGGGCGAGATGGTCGAGTTCGAGAACGGCACGCGCGGCATGGCGCTGAATCTTGAGACCGACAATGTCGGCATCGTGATCTTCGGCGCCGACCGAGAGATCAAGGAGGGCCAGACCGTCAAGCGCACCCGCGCCATCGTCGACACGCCGGTCGGCAAGGGCCTGCTCGGCCGCGTGGTCGACGCGCTCGGCAATCCGATCGACGGCAAGGGTCCGATCCAGTCCGACAAACGGATGCGCGTCGACGTCAAGGCGCCCGGCATCATTCCGCGCAAGTCGGTGAACGAGCCGATGGCGACCGGCCTCAAGGCGATCGATGCACTGATCCCGATCGGCCGCGGCCAGCGCGAGCTGATCATCGGCGATCGCCAGACCGGCAAAACCGCGATCGCGCTCGACGCCATCCTGAACCAGAAGCCGCTCAACGCCACCGGTGACGAGAAGATCAAGCTGTATTGCGTCTATGTCGCGATCGGCCAGAAGCGCTCGACCGTTGCCCAGTTCGTCAAGGTGCTGGAAGAGCAGGGCGCGCTGGAATATTCCATCGTCGTTGCCGCCACCGCCTCCGATCCGGCGCCGATGCAGTACATCGCGCCATTCACCGGCTGCACCATGGGCGAATATTTCCGCGACAACGGCATGCATGCCGTCATCATCTATGACGATCTGTCGAAGCAGGCGGTGGCCTATCGCCAGATGTCGCTGCTGCTGCGCCGCCCGCCGGGCCGCGAAGCCTATCCTGGCGACGTGTTCTATCTGCATTCGCGCCTGCTGGAGCGCGCCGCCAAGCTCAACGACGATCAGGGTTCGGGCTCGCTGACCGCGCTGCCGGTGATCGAAACCCAGGCCAACGACGTGTCGGCCTACATCCCGACCAACGTGATCTCGATCACCGACGGCCAGATCTTCCTCGAAACCGACCTGTTCTTCCAGGGCATCCGTCCGGCGGTGAACGTCGGTCTGTCGGTGTCGCGGGTCGGATCGTCGGCGCAGACCAAGGCGATGAAGAAGGTCGCCGGCAAGATCAAGGGCGAACTCGCGCAGTACCGTGAAATGGCGGCGTTCGCGCAGTTCGGCTCCGACCTCGATGCCTCGACGCAGCGCCTGCTCAACCGCGGCTCACGCCTGACCGAACTCCTGAAGCAGCCGCAGTTCTCGCCGCTGAAGATGGAAGAGCAGGTGGTGGTGATCTGGGCCGGCACCAACGGCTATCTCGATCCCCTTCCGGTCGCCAAGGTGCGTGGGTTCGAGGACGGGCTGCTGTCGCTGCTGCGCGGCAAACACGTCGAGATCCTCAACACCATCCGCGACAGCCGCGACCTTTCCGACGACACCGCTGCCAAGCTGAAGACGGTGGTCGAGGGTTACGCCAAGTCGTTCGCGGCATAATCAATGAGGGTCTTGGTCATAGCCGCATGCGCTGACCTGTTCCCTCCCCCCTTGAGGGGGAGGGTTAGGGAGAGGGGTAAGCCCCGGGCGCCGGCGTTTGTGGCTACCCCCCTCCCCAGCCCTCCCCCTCAAGGGGGGAGGGAGCGCACCGTGCCTCAGGGATAGAACTGCGGAAATGGCTTCACTTAAAGACATGCGCGTCCGCATCGCCTCCACCAAGGCGACGCAGAAGATCACCAAGGCCATGCAGATGGTCGCGGCTTCGAAGCTGCGCCGAGCGCAGACCGCCGCGGAAGCGGCGCGGCCCTATGCCGAGCGGATGGACGCGGTGATCTCCAATATCGCCACTGCGGCGGCTGGTTCTCCCGGTGCGCCGGTGCTGCTGGCTGGCACGGGCAACGATCAGGTGCATTTGTTGCTGGTCTGCACCGGCGAGCGCGGCCTCAGCGGCGCGTTCAACTCGTCGATCGTGCGCCTCGCGCGCGAGCGTGCGCTGACGCTGATGAACCAGGGCAAGGAAGTAAAATTCTTCTGTGTCGGCCGCAAAGGCTACGAACAGCTGCGTCGCACCTTCGAGAAGCAGATCGTCGAGCATGTCGAATTGCGCTCGGTCCGGCAACTCGGCTTTGTCAACGCCGAAGACATCGCCAAAAAGGTGATCGCTCGCTTCGAGGCGGGTGAGTTCGACGTCTGCACGCTGTTCTATTCGCGTTTCAAATCCGTGATCGCGCAGGTCCCGACCGCGCAGCAGATCATTCCGCTGGTGGTCGAAGCCCCGGCGGCAAATGCCGGCGCCGCGACATCCTACGAATACGAGCCGGAAGAAGATGAAATTCTCACCGGTCTGTTGCCGCGCAATCTCGCGGTGCAGATTTTCCGCGCGCTGCTGGAAAACAACGCCTCGTTCTATGGCGCGCAGATGAGCGCGATGGATAACGCCACCCGCAATGCCGGCGACATGATCCGCAAGCAGACCTTGATCTACAACCGAACCCGTCAGGCGATGATCACGAAGGAACTGATCGAGATCATCTCCGGCGCCGAAGCGATGTAAGGACCGTCACGATGGCATATGTCACCAAGGCTACCACGTCGGGCGGACGCAACGGACGTGCGGTCCTCGAAGGCGGCGTCCTCGGGCTGGCGATGGCATTTCCGAAAGATCTTGGCGGCGCCGGTGACGGCCATAATCCGGAGCAGCTGTTCGCGCTGGGCTGGTCGGCCTGCTATTGCCAGGCGCTGATGCTGATTTCGAAGAAGCACGGCATCGACGCTCAGGCCGCCAAGGTGACCTGCGAGGTCACGCTGAACACCGAGGGCGGTTTCAATCTGGCTGCCGAGCTGAAGATTTCGGTCCCCGGTGCCGACAAGGACAAGGTCCAGGCGGCGGCGGACGAAGCGCACACCGTCTGCCCGTACTCGAAGGCGACCAAAGGCAACATTCCCGTCAAGCTGACGGTTATCTAACCACCATGCGTCATTGTGAGCGAAGCGAAGCAATCCAGAATGTTCCAGCACGACCGGATTGCTTCGTCGCTTCGCTCCTCGCAATGATGAGATAGAGCCGCATTCCAAGGAGAAGTTTCATGGCTACCCCTGCCAACCAGACCGGACGCATCACGCAGGTCATCGGCGCCGTCGTCGACGTGCAGTTCGAAGGCCATCTGCCCGCGATTCTGAATGCGATCGAAACCAGGAACGGCAACAACCGTCTGGTGCTCGAGGTCGCCCAGCATCTCGGCGAATCCACGGTCCGCACCATCGCAATGGACACCACCGAGGGTCTGGTTCGCGGTCAGGAAGTCAGCGACACCGGCAGCCCGATCATGGTTCCGGTCGGCATCGGCACGCTTGGCCGCATCATCAACGTGATCGGCGAGCCGATCGATGAAGCGGGCCCGGTTGAATCGGAAGGTCTGCGTGCGATTCATCAGGAAGCGCCCACCTATACCGACCAGTCGACGGAAGCGGAGATTCTCGTCACCGGCATCAAGGTAGTCGACCTGCTGGCACCCTACGCCAAGGGCGGCAAGATCGGCCTGTTCGGCGGCGCCGGCGTCGGCAAGACCGTGCTGATTCAGGAATTGATCAACAATATCGCCAAGGCCCATGGCGGCTATTCGGTGTTCGCCGGCGTCGGCGAGCGCACCCGCGAAGGCAACGACCTCTATCACGAATTCATCGAATCCAAGGTCAACGCCGATCCGCACAATCCAGATCCGGCCGTCAAATCGAAATGCGCGCTGGTGTTCGGCCAGATGAACGAGCCCCCGGGCGCGCGCGCCCGCGTCGGCCTCACCGGCCTCACCGTCGCCGAACATTTCCGCGATCAGGGTCAGGACGTGCTGTTCTTCGTCGACAACATCTTCCGCTTCACGCAGGCCGGCTCGGAAGTGTCGGCGCTGCTCGGCCGCATTCCCAGCGCGGTGGGTTATCAGCCGACGCTCGCCACCGACATGGGCGCGCTGCAGGAGCGCATCACCACCACGCATAAGGGTTCGATCACCTCGGTGCAGGCGATCTACGTGCCGGCTGACGACTTGACCGACCCTGCGCCCGCCACCTCGTTCGCGCATTTGGACGCCACCACGGTGTTGAGCCGCGCGATTTCGGAAAAGGGCATCTATCCGGCGGTGGACCCGCTCGACTCGACCTCGCGCATGCTGTCCCCGCTGGTGGTCGGCGAAGAGCATTACTCGACCGCGCGCATGGTCCAGCAGGTGCTGCAGCGCTACAAGTCGCTGCAGGACATCATCGCCATTCTCGGCATGGATGAATTGTCGGAAGAGGACAAGATCGCGGTGGCTCGCGCACGCAAGATCGAGCGCTTCCTGTCGCAGCCGTTCTTCGTCGCCGAAGTGTTCACCGGATCGCCCGGCAAGTTCGTCGACCTCGCCGACACCATCAAAGGTTTCCGCGGTCTCTGCGAAGGCAAATACGATCACCTGCCGGAAGCCGCCTTCTACATGGTAGGCACCATCGAAGAAGCGGTCGAAAAGGGCAAGAAGCTGGCCGCGGAAGCGGCTTAAACACAAGCTGCGCCGTTACCCTGAGGTGCGAGCGCGGCGAGCCTCGAAGGGCGCTTGTTTCCATCCTTCGAGGGCCGCAAGAGCGGCCACCTCAGGATGACGCCTGTTGTTGTTGAAAGACGGACTGTCTAATGGCCACCTTCCATTTCGATCTCGTTTCGCCGGAAAAGCTCGCCTTCTCCGGCGAAGTCGATCAGGTTGACATACCCGGCGTCGAAGGCGATTTCGGCGTGCTCGCCGGACATGCCCCCGTCGTGGCGGCGATCCGGCCGGGAATTCTCACGGTGACGATCGGGGGCACCCACGAAAAGATCATCGTGCTTGGAGGTCTTGCCGAAGTGTCGGAGAAGGGCCTCACTGTGCTGGCCGATGTCGCAACCTCGATGGAGGAACTCGACAAGGCCGCGTTCGCCGACAGGATTTCCGGCATGGAAACGAAGCTCGCCGAGAAGGAAGGCTCCGAACTGGACCGCGCGATCGAGCGGCTCGATCATTTCAAGAGCATCCAAAGCCAGCTCAATTCGACGGCGATGCATTAGCGGCTGTCAATGTCGTCCCCGCGCAGGCGGGGACCCATACACTCCGACTCTTCAATTTAGCGATGATGTGGATCGGGATCCATCTCCCACCACATCTGCATCGGTGGTTATCGGTCCCCGCCTTCGCGGGGACGACGAAAGTGCTTTTGGCGATTTCCCTCACACGAATTGCGCAAATTCCCTGACGACGGCGCGATAGACCTCGCGCCTGAACGGCACCACGAGATCGGCGACCCGGGCCAACCGCTCCCATCGCCATTGATCGAATTCCGGCGGCTGCCCGTTGCGCGGCGTCAACGGATCGACTTCATCGTCATTGCCGGTGAAGCGCAGCGCGAACCACTTCTGCCGCTGGCCGCGGAATTTCGCCAGCCGGTGCGATTGGGGTCCGTCGAAAGGCGCGAAGTCGTAGGCGAGCCAGTCGGTCTCGCCGAGATATTCGGCGCTGCTGACGCCGGTTTCTTCCCATAATTCGCGCGTCACCGCATCGCGCGGATTTTCTGCCGCGTCAATGCCGCCTTGCGGCATCTGCCATTCCAGTCCGGGAAGAATGATTTCAGGTCCGTCATCCCTGAAGCGCCGCCCGATCAGGACGTCACCGGATGAATTGAACAAAGCGACGCCGACGTTGAGACGATAGGGTTTATCGTCGGTCATGAGCAGATCTGCAGGATGCGTTTTGTCGACTGGTCATTGCGAGCGAAGCGAAGCAATCCAGAGTCCAAGTGCAGGCTGGATCGCTTCGTCGCTTCGCTCCTCGCAATGACGCATTCGACGGCTTGACCCATCCCGCTCTAGTCCCCCGCGAGCTTCGAAAACTCTTTTACCACGCGCTCATAGACCGGGCGCTTGAACGGAACGATCAGGTCGGGAAGATTTTTCATCGGCTCCCATCGCCAGCCGATGAATTCCGCCTTGTGGCCGCCGCCGGGACTGGCGACATTGATTTCGTCGTCCTTGCCGGTGAATCGTACCGCGTACCATTTCTGCCGCTGTCCGCGGTAGCGGCCCTTCCAAGTGCGTCCGGCGACCGTGCGGGGAATATCGTAGATCAGCCAGTCGGACACCTCGCCGAGCTTTTCGACCGAGCGCACGCTGGTTTCCTCATAGAGCTCACGCTTCGCCGCTGCCCAGGTATCCTCGCCGGGATCGACGCCGCCCTGCGGCATCTGCCAGACATGGGACTCGTCGACATGTTCAATGCCGCCGGCGCGGCGGCCGATGAACACCAGCCCCGCCGCGTTGATCAGCATCATGCCGACGCAGGTCCGATAGGGCAGGTCTTCGTAGCGCGCCATTCCGTCAATGCCTCTTGCGTGGGTACAGCCGACCCGGACCGGCGAAAGCGTTGGACCAAGCTGGTCGGCCCGAAGCTGCTCTAGCTGGATTTTGATTTCAGCATCGCGGTTGTCAATGGCACAAGCATGATGCCGCGGCTTTCCAGCGATCTGGTCCAGACCGCGATCCGCTCGATCGAGATCGGCAGCGCCGATGCGATGCCGACCGCGATTCCGCGTTCCTTCGCCAGGCTTTCGAGCTTCGCCAGCGTCCGGTCGATTTCCACCGAGGTCGGCACCGCGTCGATGTTGAAATCGGCCTTGGCGAACGGCATCGCCTGGCTCTCCGCCAGCGAGGAGGCAACGCTTCGCGGAGAGGAGCCGTCGTCGAGATAGCCAAGCCCGCGTTTTGCGGCCTCGCGCAGGATCGGCTGCATCACCGCATCGGCGACGACGAAGCGAGCTCCCATGAAATTGGCGATTCCGGCATAGCCCTGGAATCGGCTGAGATGCCAGAACAGGCGGTCGAGGTTCTGGTCGGCGTTCAGCGTGGTCAGCAGGGTTTGCGGTCCTGGATCGTTGTCGGGATAGTCGAACGGCTCCATCGGAATTTGCAGCAGTATCTCGTGGCGTTGCGCACGGGCGCGCTCGACCAGCTTGCCGGGGTCCGAACCGTAGGGCGTGAACGCCAGCGTCACGGCGGCCGGCATTTTCATGATGGCGTCACTGGTTTTGGCCGCACCGACGCCGAGGCCGCCGATGACGATGGCAACGCTTGGCATCTTGGCGGCGCGCGCGCGGTCGGTATCGGTTCCCGCGGCATAGGCCGTAAACGGCTTCAATCCCTCCGCTGCGACGGGAATCATGCCGTAGCGCGATTGTTCCAGCAGGTGAGGATTGATGCCTGTCATGACGGCGGGTGCGGCAACCCCGCTTTCGGCCTTGTCAGGCGCATCGCCGGAGACGACAACGTCATGGCGTGCGCCGCTGGAACCGTCGATGATGGTGACGGTTCTTTTCACGCTGGGATCGGCCTGCTTCGCCAACTCGGCCGCTGATTTCACGACCGGCGCGGCTGCGTCCGCCGGCGCGGTGGCCGGCTTTTCATCAGCATGGGGTGCGGTGCGGATCGCAACGCGCGTGACCGGTTCGCCGCCGAGCGGATTGTCGTTGAAAATGGCAAAGCCCAGAAAGGCCAGCAGCAACAATCCCATCAGCAGCGCGATCCCCTGGGTCGCGGTAAACGGCAGCCGGAGGCGGCGCTTCTTGCGCACCGTTTGCTGTCCGAGCGGTGTGCTCAGATCATCCGCCGTCTCTGCCATGTCGTTCCCAAACCTCCGAATCAGCGCGCCGACAATACCACGACGAGTCAGGCGCATGGCAGAGCGGCGGAGGCGTCATTGCAAAAGGGTTCCGGTGTGCCGGCTCTTCCAGTAAAAAGGGCGGCTCGAAAGCCGCCCTTTCACAAAACTTGTTGTCGCGCCGGAATCAGTTGGCAACCTTGTTGGCGGGCTTGTCGATGGCGGCCTTGTCGCCGGTTGCCGGTGCGGTGGCATTGACCTTGACCCCGTGCAGCAAGTCAGCCGCCATCTTCAAGGCCTTGTCGTCCTTGGCGTCGGGCGGCACGTAGGATTGTGAGCCGGTCTTTTCGTCGCCCTCCGACTTCAGATGGCCGCGCAGCGAAGCCTCCCCCTTGGTGTCGGTCCGCGCCTTCAACTCGTCGGGCACGTCCTGCAGCACCTCGATATCGGGAACGATGCCCTTGGCCTGAATCGATTTGCCAGATGGCGTGAAGTAGCGCGCCGTGGTGAGACGAAGCGCGCCATTGCCGGAGCCGAGCGGAATGATGGTCTGCACCGAGCCCTTGCCGAACGAGCGGGTACCGACCAGCGTCGCGCGCTTGTGGTCCTGCAGGGCGCCGGCGACGATTTCCGAGGCCGATGCCGAGCCACCGTTGATCAGAACGATCACCTGCTTGCCCTTGGTCAGATCACCTGGATGCGCGGTCCGGCGCTGGGTTTCCTCGGCGTTGCGGCCGCGGGTCGAAACGATCTCGCCGCGCTCGAGGAAGGTGTCGGAAACCGTTACCGCTTCCTCCAGCAAGCCGCCGGGATTGTTGCGCAGGTCGATAATGAAGCCTTTCAGCTTGTCAGCGCCGATCTGCGTCGTCAGCGTGGCGATTTCGCGCTTCAGGCCTTCCGTGGTCTGCTCGTTGAAGGTGGTGATGCGGATGTAGCCGATATCGTCGCCCTCCGGGCGCGCGCGCACCGAGCGGACGCGGATGTTGTCGCGCACCAGCGTAACGTCGATCGGATTGTCCTGGCCCTTGCGGACGATCTTCAGCCTGATCTTGGTGTTGACGGGCCCTCGCATCTTCTCGACGGCCTGGTTGAGCGTGAGGCCCTGTACGGCCTCGTCATCGAGATTGGTGATGATGTCGTTGGCCATGATGCCGGCCTTGGACGCTGGCGTGTCGTCGATCGGCGAGACTACCTTGATCAGCCCGTCTTCCATCGTGACTTCGATGCCGAGGCCGCCGAACTCGCCGCGGGTTTGCACCTGCATGTCGCGGAAGCTCTTGGCGTCCATGTAGCTCGAATGGGGATCGAGGCCGGTGAGCATGCCGCTGATGGCGGATTCGACGAGCTTGCTGTCGTCCGGCTTCTCGACATAGTCGCTGCGGACCCGTTCGAACACGTCGCCGAACAGATTGAGCTGACGGTAGGTGTCTGACGTCGCAGCACGCGCGCTCGACCCCATCAACACGGCACGCGGCTGAGTCACGAAAAGCATCAACGCCGCGCCGGTGGCGGCGCTGAGAAGAATAACCGAAGTCTTGCGCATCATCCGCGAACCTTTTCGCCTTCACTTGCGGCCCACCATGGGCCTGGATCAATGGGAGTGCCGTCCTTACGGAACTCGATATAGAGAACGGGCTGACTCGCATTAGCCGCGAGTATCGACGCAACCTGGGACGTGGTACCCATGGTTGCGACCGGCTCTCCCGTAAGAACAAACTGGCCGATGTTGACCGAAATGCGCTCCATCCCGGCGATCAGTACATGATACCCGCCCCCGGCATTAAGGATCAAGAGTTGTCCGTAGCTGCGGAAGGGTCCGGCGTAAACAACCCAGCCGTCACACGGGGTTGTGACCTGTGCGCCGGCCCGTGCTGCCAAAGAAATGCCTTTTTCTGCGCCACCGACGCCGTCTGAACCCCCAAATTCGCGAATCTTGACCCCGTTCACCGGCATCGCAAATAAGCCCTTGGCGGAGGCGAACGCGATTGCCGGACTGAGCCGTCCGGGGTCCTTGAGGGCCTTCAGATTGGGCTTTCCGTTGAGCGCCGCGGGGGTTCCCCGCAGGCTGGCCGTTGCCGCCGCTTTAGCGGCGCTCTTCAGATCCTGCTCCATTTTGGCGATCAGGCCCTGCAGGCTGTCGGCCTGGCGCGCCAGCGCCAGCGCCCGCGCGCCCTCAGCCTCCATGTCCTTTTCGATGGCGCTCTGTTTGCGCTGCCGTTCGTCGACGAGGGACGCAAGCTGGACCTGGTCGCCCTTGAGCTTGTCGCGATCCACGCTGAGCTGATCGCGCTCGGTGGCGATGGTCTTGCGCAAGCCGATCAGTTCGCTGAGGTCGCCCACCAGCCGTTCGGCCTGTGCCCGCATCTCCGGTACCACGGAGCCCAGCAGCATCGCCGTGCGCAGCGACTGCAGGGCGTCCTCCGGCCGCACCAGCAAGGCCGGCGGCGCGCGGCGGCCGGCGCGTTGCAGGGCGGCCAGCACCTCGACGATTTCGGAGCGCCGCGAATCCAGCGAGTTCCGGATCTGCTGCTCGCGCGCGTCGAGCGGCCGCAACCGCGCTTCGGCGTCGCCGATCCTGGTTTCGACGCCGCGCACCCTTGCGGCGATGTCGATCAATTGCTGGTTGAGCTTGCTGCGGTCCTGGCCGATCGCCGCGATATCGGCCTTGAGCTTTTCCTGCAATTCCGCGGCGCTCTTTTGCTGGGCGCGCGCCGCTTCGAGCTCCTGTTCGCGCTGCTTGATCACGTCGGGAGAGGATGCCGTGAGTTGCTGCGGCGGCGCTGCGACCTGGGCACCCGAAGATGAAACACCAAGGCCCGCAAAGCTCGCAGTCAGCACAACCAGAGACAGCGGAGTACGGATGGATCGCAGCCGGCCGCGGCGCGCGGTGTCATGGTCCAGACTGATGTCCCGCGCTGCTTGCATCGGATCCGAATCGGCTTTCGCTGCTTTCCGCCCGCGCGTCAGGCGCGGTGATAAGGGTGGCCGGCCAAAACGGTCGCGGCCCGGTAAATCTGTTCCAGAAGCATCACGCGTACCATCTGGTGCGGCCAGGTCGCGGCGCCGAACGCAATCCTGAGTTTTGCCTTGCGCCGCAAATCGGGCGAAAGTCCGTCCGCGCCGCCGATTACGAAAATAGTGTTCGCGACCAACTCATCCCGCCAACGGCCAAGATGCCGGGCAAACGCCGCGCTGTCGATGCTGTCGCCGCGCTCGTCGAGCGCCACCAGCGCCGATTTTTCCGGAATTTGCGCCGAAATGGCGGCGGCTTCTTCCGCCATGCGGGCCGCAGCGTCCCGCGCGCGGCTTTCCGGAATTTCATGAACCTCGAGGCTGCGAAAGCCGAGCTTGCGGCCGAGATCTCCAAATCGCTTGCGATAACGCTCGGCCAGCTCCCGTTCCGGGCCCTGTTTCAGCCGGCCGATTGCAATGACAGCGAGGCGCATCGAAGCATTTTCCGGCAAAGTGGAAACCGGTTTGCCGCAGAAAATGCGTCAAATCGATAATGCGCGCGTTAACGCGCGCGGCAAGCTATCACGTCCCCGGCCAATTCTCACCGGCCTTCGAGCTACAGCGTCTTCGCCGCCGCCGGGCTTTGCGTCCACAATCGTTCCAGATTGTAGAATTCGCGAACCTCGGGCCTGAACACATGCACGATGACGTCGCCGGAATCGATCAGCACCCAGTCGCAATTGGGCAAGCCCTCGACATGGATGGTTTTGATTCCGGTTTCCTTGAGGCCCTTGGCGACGTTCTCCGCGATCGCGCCGACGTGCCGGTTGGCCCGGCCCGAGGTGACGATCATATAATCGGAGAAAGCGGACTTGCCGCGGAGGTCGATGGTGACCGTTTCTTCCGCCTTCATGTCGTCCAGGCGGGAGAGGATCAGTTTCAGGGTTTCGTCGGCATCGGGGCGCGCCTTCAAAACCACGGCTTCAGTCGATGTTTTACGCGTCTTTGGCGATGCAGACTTCGGTAAAACAGACTTGGACAATACAGATGTGGTCAGGGACCATTCCTTTCACTGTATCGCGAACGCCGAATCCCGGCGCCGGGTTACCATACCATGCATGTGGGGTTAACGGTTTCAATATTCCAGTAACCCCCGCTTTTACTTCTCCGGTGATGCTTTCCAGCTACCATCCGGGTTCCGAAGGCCGGACGATGACAGGCTTAGTTTCAGCCCGGTGAGAAAGGCCCAGGCGGGCGGATGCCGATCCGCGAGCCTGCCCGCATCTTTTTCAGGCACCCGATACGGCGCAAGCGCCTGGGCCGCGGGCCCGGCCAGGGCGCGAAAGCTTTGCGGCGGACGATCGATTACCGCAACGGGCACCTGCCAGGCGATGCGCCGCCAGTTCTCCCAGCGGTGAAATTGCGCGAGATTGTCTGCGCCCATGATCCAGACGAAGCGCAGGCTGGGGCAGCGGCGGCACAGCCAGCTGATGGTGTCGACGGTATAGCGCGTTCCGATGACGGATTCGAGACAGCTGACATCGATGCGCGGATCGTCGGCCATTTTACGCGCGGCGTCGGCTCGTGCGCTTAGATCGCGCAGGCCGCCGGTATCCTTGAGCGGATTGCCCGGCGTCACCAGCCACCACACCCGGTCGAGCTTCAGCCGCTTGATCGCAAAAAGGCTGATGGCGCGATGCGCGGCGTGCGGCGGATTGAACGAGCCGCCGAGCAGGCCGATGCGCATGCCATCGGTATGAAACGGTATTTCATGAGAGGCGATCGGCGTGGCGGATGGCGGTCGCATCAACGCGGTCATCGCATACGGCGTCGGGCGTTCACGGCCGGGTCTGTCCGGTGCCGTGGATTCGATACTTGAAGCTGGTCAGTTGCTCGGCGCCGACCGGGCCCCGGGCGTGGAATTTGCCGGTAGCGATACCGATTTCCGCGCCGAAGCCGAATTCGCCGCCATCTGCGAATTGCGTCGAGGCGTTGTGCAGCACGATCGCCGAATCGACTTCGTTGAGAAATTTTTCCGCGGTGGAAGCGTCGTCAGTCACGATCGCATCGGTATGATGCGAGCCGTGCCTGTGGATATGCGCGATGGCTTCGTCGACGCCGCCGACCAGCCTGGCTGCGATGATCGCGTCTTCATATTCGGTGTCCCAATCCTCGTCCGACGCGGGTTTTACGCGGGAGTCGGCACGTTGCACGGCGTCGTCGCCACGTACCTCGCAGCCGGCATCGATCAGCATCGCGACCAACGGCTTCATATTCACCGCCGCGCCGGCGCGGTCGATCAGCAACGTTTCGGCAGCGCCGCAGACGCCGGGTCGGCGCATCTTGGCGTTCAGCACGATCGATTTTGCCATCTCGGGATTGGCAGCGCCATCGACATAGACGTGGTTGACGCCTTCGAGATGCGCGAACACCGGTATGCGCGCTTCGGCCTCGACGCGCGCGACGAGGCTCTTGCCACCGCGCGGCACGATGACGTCGATGCCGCCATTGAGGCCGCTCAGCAGCAGTCCGACCGCGTCACGATCGCGGGTCGGCACCAAAGTGATCGCAGCTTCCGGCAGATCCGCTTCGCGCAGGCCCTGCGTCAGGCACGCGTGAATCGCGCGGCAGGAACGAAAACTGTCAGAGCCGCCGCGCAGGATCACGGCGTTGCCGGATTTCAGGCACAGCACGCCGGCGTCGGCGGCGACGTTGGGGCGGCTTTCGAAAATCACCGCGACGACGCCGAGCGGCACCCGCACGCGCTCGATGGTCATTCCGTTGGGACGCTGCCAGCTTTCAGTAACGACACCGATCGGATCGGGAATATCGCGCACGGTCCGGATGCCATCGGCCATCGCATCGACGCGCGCCGGTGTCAGGGTCAACCGGTCGATGAAGGCAGAGGTGGCGGCACCGGCGCGGACTTCGGCGACGTCTTCGGCATTGGCTGCCAGAATCGCCGATGCGTTAGCGCGGATAGCGCGCTCCATCGCATCGAGCGCGCGATTTTTCTGCTGCGGCGCGGCAAGCGACAGCACGCGCGCGGCGGCGCGCGCGCGGGTAGCGAGGTCGGTCATCAGAACGGGCAGATCGGCTGACCCGTCGATCGCTTTGAGCGAAACCGTCATGTTGGTTCCATTTTGATCTTTAGAGCGGATTTTAGCCCATAAGGTCAATAATTACGAGACTTTAGGTCGCATGACAGCCCCAACGGGCAGATTTTGCTTAACGTGTTGCGGCACGGATGCGGCAAACCTCAGGCAAAGCATCCAAGCGATTGCGCCGGGACGTCACCCCCGGGTAGCCCCGATCACCAGATCGTCGCGATGGATCATCTCGGCGCGTCCGCTGATGCCCAGAATGCTCAGCACGTCGGTTGAGACACGACCTTTGATCTTCTCGGCGTCCTCGGCGTCATAGGCCACGAGGCCGCGGCCAATTTCATGGGTGTCAGGTCCGCGCACCACCACGGCGTCGCCGCGCGCGAATTGCCCCTCGATCCTGATCACGCCGGCTGGCAGCAGGCTTTTTCCCGCGCGCAACGCGGTCACGGCGCCGGCGTCGATGGTCAGCGTGCCCTTCGGCTCCAGCGAGCCGGCAATCCAGCGTTTTCGCGCGGTCACCGGATTGGCCGGCGTCAGGAACCAGGTGCAGCGTCCGCCCTGCGAGATCGCCCGCAACGGATGCTCGATCTTGCCGGATGCGATTAGCATATGGGTGCCGGCCGATGTCGCGATCTTGGCCGCCTCGATCTTGGTGAACATGCCGCCGCGCGACAACTCGGATTCGGCCGCCCCTGCCATGGCCTCGATTTCCGCCGACACCGACTCGACCACCGGAATCAGCTTGGCGGATGGATTGGCTGCGGGCGGCGCATCATAGAGCCCGTCGATATCCGACAGCAGAATCAGAAGATCGGCACTGGCCATGGTCGCCACCCTCGCCGCGAGGCGGTCATTGTCGCCATAGCGGATTTCATTGGTGGCGACCGTGTCGTTCTCGTTGATGACCGGCACCGCGCGCCATTCCAGCAGCTTGGCGATGGTGGAGCGCGCGTTGAGATAGCGGCGGCGCTCCTCCGTGTCTTGCAACGTGACGAGAATCTGTCCGGCGCCGATGCCATGATGCCCAAGCACCTCCGACCAGATTCGCGCCAGTGCGATCTGGCCCACCGCGGCGGCGGCTTGGCTCTCTTCCAGCTTCAGCGCACCGCGCGGCAGTTTCAACCGGCTGCGTCCCAGTGCGATCGAGCCGGATGACACGATCAATAACTCGCGGCCTTCGCCATGCAGTTTCGCAAGATCGGCGGCCAGCGCCGCCAGCCACGCCGCCCGCACCTCGCCGGCGTCGGAATCGATCAACAGCGACGAGCCGACCTTGACGACGATGCGTCGGAAATTTTCAAGCGCGGGGCGGATCATGGATCAACGGCTGAACCTGATATTTCGGGGGAGCGGAAGTGGTTAACCGTCATTGCGAGCGAAGCGAAGCAATCCAGACATCCAGCAGGAGCCTGGATTGCTTCGTCGCTTTGCGCTCCTCGCAATGACGGCTTGTTATGATTATGCGAGCTTATCAGCCCATCACGAACGCGTTGAGCTTGTTGCCGTCGAGATCGCGGAAATAGGCGGCGTAGAAATTCGGCATTCGCTCTCCGGGAGGGCCTTCGCAAGTGCCGCCGAGCGACAGTGCGAGTTCGTGGATGCGGTCTACATGGGCTTTGTCTTTTGCGCCGAAGGCCGCCATCACGCCGTTGCCGACGGTCATCGGCTTGCCGTCGTAAGGCAGCGCGACCCCGAATCCTGCGCCGCCGCCCGGCCCGCCCCACGCAATCAGCCGGTCGTTAGCCATGAAGCGGCCCATGCCCATTTCGGCGCAAAGCTTGTCGTAGAAGGCGGCGGCTTTCGTGAGATCGTTGGTGCCTAGCGTAACATAGCCGATCATGGACGATGCTCCCTGCGATTTTTGGAACGACGCAGTTTTGCAGCCGGGCGGCGTCAGTGCAAGCCGGCTTCACCTCATCGCCGCCTGTACTTCGTCGCGGAACGCCTTTCGCGAAGCGTCGCGGGTATAGAACATGTGTCCGCCGGGATAGACCACGAGCTTGACCCGGTCGGGCGTCGCATAGGCCGGCAACTGGTCGAGCAGGATGTTTGAACCGAAATAGGGCGTGGCCAGATCGAACAATCCGTGCGCCACCAGGAGCTTAAGCTTCGGATCAAGCGCAAGAATCTGCCGCAACTGGGAAAGCGACTCGGCCGGGTTGAGGCCGCGGCCCCAGTCCCAGCCCTTGTCGGCGGCGCCGCTGAACAAATTATACGATCCGTCCGGGCGCCAGTTCAGCTTGCGGGTGGTAAGATCGACCACGGCGCTGGTCAGCGGCGCGATCAGCGGCTCGGCGGACGGATCGCCGAAATGATAGAAGCTCGAATCCGGATAGGAGTCGAAGCCCATCACCGAGGCGTCGTAGCGTCCCGTCACCTTGCCGTTCTTGCGATCGAACTCGCGGCGAAATTCAATGGCATCGAAACGTCCGGCAAGCCTGCGGCTCACGGCCTGATCGATGCCGGTGAGGGCTGCGATCTTGTCGGCGACGCGGTTGGTGGCTTCGACATCGGCCTCGCCCCTGAGCAGGTCGATCAGCAGATCGCCGCGCGCATAGCGTTCGGCATCGGCCAGGTCGGCGCGGGTGACGGAGCCCTTTTCTTTTTCCCGCGCCACTGCCGTCATGGTCGGCAGGCTCCAGACATATTGCAGCAGGCTGGAGCCGGAAAATTCGCGGAAGTCGAGCACCGGTGAAATCAGGATCAGGCCCTTTACGCCGACGCCTTGCCGGGTCTGCAGATTGTGCACGATCTTCGGCCCGCGAATGCCGCCATAGCTTTCGCCGGCGATATATTTCGGCGACAGCAGCCGGTCATGCCTTTCCAGCCAGCGGCGGATCATCACCGAGATCGAATTGACGTCACCGTCGACCGAGAAGAAGCGCTTGCGCACGTCGTCGCCGGTCGCAACGAAGCGGCTGTAGCCGGTGCCGGCTGGATCGATGAAGACGAGATCGGTGAAATCGAGCCACGTCTCGGCGTTGGGCAAAAGATCGGGAGACGCTGAGGCGGTCGCGGCGTCGCCATTCATCGCCAGCCGCCATGGCCCGGCGTCGCCAAGATGCAGCCAGGCGGAGGCCGCACCGGGTCCGCCGTTGAACAGGAACGTCACGGGACGGGTGCGCGCGTCGGCGCCGTCGAGCTGGTAGGAAGTATAGGCGAGATCGGCGGTAGGCTCGCCCTTGTCGTCGAACAGCCGGATCGAACCCGCGGTCGCGGTGAAGGCGAGCGTGCGGCTCGGAAGCGCGAGCGTCTGCTTGGTGGTGGAATCCGGCGGCAGGCGATGCTGCTCGGCGATGGCCGCTGAGGCGGGCGAAGTCGAACTGTCGCCGCGCCGTGCTCCGCTTTTCTGGCCGGAAGGCGCTGCGGCCGGCGTGGCGGATTGCGGAGACGACGGTGCCGGTGCCGCGTCCTGCGAACGCGTGTCCGTCGGCATCGAGAACGCGAGCACCGCGATGACGCAAAGATAGCGCGGCGCTGTAAATCCGACAGCCATGTCTTGTCCTCCTGCCAGCCAATGACGGGTTTTCAGGCGCCCGTTCGCGGATTGGGGTCAGTTTGCAAAAAGATGCAGAGTCTCGCAAGGGTTGCGGTGTCGTCGGGCATCCCGACGGTCATTGCGAGCCGTGGACAGGCATGAAACGCCGCCCAATGGACAGGTCTGCGAAGCACGCAAGCCGCAGCACAAGGGCTGGATAGTCTCGTCGCCTTGGCTCCTCGCAACGACGGGAACACCTCAACCCGTCTGCGGCGTCCACGGCTCGGCCTGCGCCGCGCCCTTGGCTTTCATCGATACCGGCGCTTCCCCGATCACTTCGACCAGCGCGCGCAATGCGTCCTTGACGCCGTCGCCTGACACGCCGGAGATCAGCAGCGGAGTTTTCTTGGCGGCGCGCTTCAGCCGGTCCTTCTGCTTTTTCAGGTCGTCGGCGGAGACCGCGTCGATCTTGTTGAGTGCGACGATCTCGATCTTCCCGGCGAGGTTTCCTTCGTACGCTTCCAATTCGCCGCGCACCGTCTTGTAAGCCTTGCCGGCGTGCTCGCAGGTCGCGTCGACCAGATGCAGCAGCACGCGACAGCGTTCGACATGGCCGAGAAAACGGTCGCCGAGTCCGGCGCCTTCATGCGCGCCCTCGATCAGTCCGGGAATATCCGCCAGCACAAATTCGCGGCCGTCCGAATTGACCACGCCGAGCTGCGGATGCAGCGTGGTGAATGGATAATCGGCAATTTTCGGTTTCGCCGCGCTGACCACGGAAAGAAATGTCGACTTGCCGGCATTGGGCAGTCCGACCAGGCCCGCGTCCGCGATCAGTTTCAGCCGCAGCCAGATCCAGCGTTCCTCGCCCTCCTGGCCGGGATTGGCATTGCGCGGCGCGCGATTGGTGGAGGATTTGAAATGCGCGTTGCCAAAACCGCCATTGCCGCCTTCGGCCAGCACGAAGCGTTCGCCGAGACTGGTGAAATCGTGGATCAGCGTCTCGCGGTCCTCGTCGAAAATTTGCGTGCCGACGGGGACTTTCAGCACGATCGGTTTGCCATTGGCGCCATGGCGGTCCTTGCCCATGCCGTTGGTGCCCTTCGGCGCCTTGAAGTGCTGCTGGTAGCGGTAGTCGATCAGCGTGTTGAGGCCGTCGGCAACCTCGACGATGACGTCGCCGCCGCGGCCGCCATTGCCGCCGCTGGGTCCGCCGAACTCGATATACTTCTCGCGCCGAAACGCCACGCAGCCGTTGCCGCCGTCGCCGGAGCGGATATAGACCTTGGCTTCATCGAGGAATTTCATGGGGGATAGGTAGTGCAGGGAAGGGGCGGGGGCAACCGCTAGTCTCGTCATTCCGGGCGCGCGAAGCGCGAGCCCGGAAGCCATAAACACCATCGTGAGTATGGATTCCGGGCCTACGCCAAGTGGCGCATTCCGGAATGACGGAGCTGTCCAGTTCGCTCCGTGCCCGCTAGATAGCGTCGTATGTCTCTTCTCTCCAAAATCTCGATCCATGCCGACGAACGCTCCGCCCGCCTTGCCGGCATCGGCCTGATGCTCGGCGGCGTGTCCATGTTCGCGTTCGGCGATGCGCTGGGCAAGGTACTGGTGGCGCGCTATCCGGTCAGCGAATTGCTGCTGCTGCGCGCCGCAGTGCCGCTGGCGATCCTGCTGGCGCTGATCTGGAAGTCGCGTGCGACGCTGCCACGGCTGGAGCGGCCGGGGCTGCAACTGCTACGCATGGTGCTCTCGACCGCGGAGGTTGCCGCGTTCTTTGTCGCGGTGGTTTATCTGCCGCTGGCCGACGTCATCACCTATTATCTGGCATGTCCGATTTTCGTTACCGCATTGTCGGCGCTGGTGTTGCGCGAAAAAGTCGGATGGCGGCGCTGGAGCGCGGTCGCGGTCGGCTTTTGCGGAGTGCTGATCGCGATGCGGCCGTCGGCGCAGACCGTGTCATGGCCGGCGCTGATCGCGCTGGCGGGAAGTCTTTCCTTCGCGGTGCTGATGATCGTCACCCGCTCGCTGCGCGCGACGCCGGACATCGTGCTGGCCGCGACGCAGTTCGCCGGCACCTTCAGCGTCGGCCTGGTGCTGGCGCCGTTGGCGTGGCGGACGCCCGGCCTGCCGGACCTCGGCCTGTTCGTGCTGGCGGGCTGCATCTCGATCGTGGCGCTGCTCTGCACTAACCGCTCGCTGAAGCTGGCGCCGGCCAGCGTAGTCGTGCCGTACCAGTATTCGATGATTGTGTGGGCTGTGTTGTTCGGTTACGTCGTGTTCGGCGACGTACCGTCGTGGCCGACGATCGTCGGCGCGGCGATCATCATGGGCGCGGGATTGTATATTTTCATCCGCGAACAGCAATTGGGGCGGGAAGGGACAGTGAGCCCGCCGGTGTAGCACGGGAGCGAGTACCAAACGTCAATGTCGTCCCCGCGCAGGCGGGGACCCATACGCCCAACCGTTTCGATGAAGCGCAAGCGTTGCAACGCGATTTCCAACAACAAGCATCGGCGGCTATGGGTCCCGGCCTGCGCGGGGACGACCGTTTGCGTTGGTTACCGCTCGCGCTTGGTCGATGCGCCCCAGTTCTTCAGCGACGACCACACGCCGCGGCTGAGCCGGAAGCAGTCCACCGGCGTCGACGAGCCGATCGCCTCGAAGCGATGCAATTCGACGCCGCTCCACTGGAAGCCGCATTTCTCCAGGATATTGCGCGACGACGGGTTGGTGACCCGCGCGCCGGAGAACAGGCTCTCAACGTCGAACTCCTCGAAGGTGAAATCGATCACCGCGCGCGCGGCCTCGGTGCCGAACCCGCGGCCCCAATAATCGACGCCGAGCCAGTAGCCGAGCTCCGGCGCGTCCGGCTCGCGCCAGTCGACGCCGACCAAGCCGATCGGCGCGGATTCAAGCTCGATCAGGAACACCGTGTTGCGAATCTCGTCCGCCAGCGAGCGCACGAACGCCACCGCATGCTCCTGCGAATAGGGATGCGGCAGCCGGCGGGTGTTGACGGCGATGCGGCGGTCGTTGGCGAGCCGCGCGATCGCCGTCACGTCCGCGAGCGTCGGCCGGCGCAGCATCAGCCGCTCGGTATCGAGGATGAAAGGTCTGGCCTCGTGCAATGCCGACGTCGGTGTCGGGATGTCCTGCAGCATGTCGGGCTCCTTGGCGTGATGCTTTTTTTCTAGGCCGCGAATTTTACGCAACAAAAAGGGGAGGCCGGTTTCCCGCCTCCCCTTTGGAGCCCTTTTGTGGACGCCGCCGGTTCATCAGGACCCGGCGGAACTCCATGTGGTCCACCGTCTACTCGGCCGCGGCTTCCGTCATCGGGAGTACCGACACGAAAGTGCGGCCATTGGCTTTTGCACGAAACTGGACATGTCCTTCGATCTTGGCGAACAGGGTATGGTCGGTGCCCATGCCGACATTAAGGCCGGGATGCCACGTGGTGCCGCGCTGGCGCGCGATGATGTTACCGGGGATTACGCGCTCGCCGCCGTAAGCCTTGATTCCGAGCCGCTTGCCCGCCGAATCACGACCGTTACGCGATGAACCGCCTGCCTTTTTGTGAGCCATGGCCTGTCTCCAACTTACCTACGTTCTTAGATCAATTCCTTGACGGAATCATTTCACTTTTTATCACGCTTACTTTTTATCACTGTTCTTTGCCGTGGCCTTTTTGGGCGCCGCCTTTTTAGAATCGGGCTTGGCGCGCGGCTTTGCCGCAGGCTTCGCAGCCGCCTTGGCGGCCGGCTTCCTGGCCGGCGTTTTTTTCTTCGCCGTCGGCGCCTCGTCGTCGCCGTCGACCGGTGCCGCGGCAACCTTTTCCTTCTTCGGACGCGGGCCGATGGTCGGCTTGTTGTCGTTGGTCAGGATCTCGGTGATGCGCAGCACCGTGATCTCGTCACGGTAGCCACGCTTGCGGCGCGAATTCTTGCGGCGGCGCTTCTTGAACGAAATGACCTTGGGGCCGCGCTTGTGCTGCAGCACTTCGGCCGCGACCGACGCACCCGCCACCGTGGGTACGCCGAGCACCGGCGATTCGCCGCCGACCAGCAGCACTTCGCCAAGCTGCACGATCGTCCCGACGTCGCCGGCGATCTTGCCTATCTCGAGCACATCATCCGGAACGACACGGTATTGCCGGCCGCCGGTTTTGATGACTGCGAACATCGTTGTATTCCTTCGTGTTCGATCCCGGCCTCGGACTGCTCCGGGCCGGCTTCTTGTCAGTCGTTATGGGTTCAATCCTTGCGTCGATCCTCAGCGAATCGCGCAAAAACAAACAGCGCGAGAAAAATCCCGCGCCGGGTCGGGCGGACTTATAGCCGCTGGCGGCCCCGAGTCAAGGCAAACGGCCGCCAAAACCAGCCAAATAGAAGGATTTGGACGGATTTTGCCGCCGGTCGGGGCGCTTCGTTTCGCGTCAAGGCGTCCATGAAACCAATGGGTTCCATGGCCGTTGTCCCGACACTTCAAGGAACGGGCGGGGCAAATGGCCGAAGAGATACTTACCACCACCGGGATTGCCCGGCACGGCGCAACGCGCCTGCCGTCGGTCGATGTCGACAGTTTCAATGTCGAATTGAAAGACGATGACGGTTTCCTCGGCGACCGCGCCAGCAAGGGCGCGTTCCGCAAGATTCTGGACAGCTTGCGCAAGCCGCTGCGCGGCAATGGCGACGATCCGTTCGGTAAAAAGGCCTCGCGGGATATCGCCAAAAGCGCGCTGGATGAAGCGTTGATGGGAGAAGATATTGCCGCGGCGGCCGTGGTGCTCGGCGCGATCGAGGAATTCGCCCAGGAACTGGCTTATGTCACGCGGCGCTTCCTCAAGAGCAAGGCGTGGGCCGATACCGAGCGCATCGTGGTCGGCGGCGGTTTTCGCCAAAGCCGGGTCGGCGAACTGGCGATCGCCCGTGCCGACATCATCCTGAAGGCTGAGGACTTCAAAATCGACCTGGTGCCGATCCGCTTCGATCCCGACGATGCCGGGCTGATCGGGTGCCTGCATCTTGCGCCATCATGGATCTTCCAGGCGCATGACAGCATCCTGGCTGTCGATATCGGCGGCACCAACATTCGCTGCGGTGTGGTGGAGACGCGCTGGAAAAAAGCAAAGGACCTGTCGAAGGCGGCGGTGTGGAAATCCGAGCTGTGGCGCCATGCCGACGACGAGCCGACGCGGGAAGGCGCGGTGAAGCGCCTGGTCAAGATGCTCAAGGATCTGATCACCGCGGCCGACAACGAAGGACTTAAGCTCGCGCCCTTCATCGGAATTTCCTGTCCCGGCGTCATCGACGCCGACGGCTCGATCGAAAAGGGCGCGCAGAACCTGCCGGGCAATTGGGAGAGCAGCAGGTTCAACCTGCCGTCTAGCCTCGTCGAGGCGATCCCGGAGATCGGCGGCCACGACACCGCGGTGCTGATGCACAATGACGGCGTGGCGCAAGGATTGTCCGAAGTGCCGTTCATGCAGGACGTCGATCACTGGGGCGTTCTCACCATCGGCACCGGCCTCGGCAACGCGCGGTTCACCAACCGCAAGAAAGACAAGAGCGGCGACAAGGACGAGAAGAAGAACGGCAAGGGGGAGAAGAAGGGGAAGGAGTAGCGTGTCGCAGATGGGCGCGGATGCACTTACTGGCGCTGCGCCTGCGTCGGGGGCAGGAGATCCATCTCAAATTGCGCCCTAGCTAAAGCATGATGACATTAAGTTGAAATGCGTCATTGCGAGGAGCGAAGCGACGAAGCAATCCAGTCCTTCTACCCGCCTGCTGGATTGCTTCGCCTAGCGCAAATTTGCAGAGCAAATTTGTCGCACGGCTCGCAATGACAATTCAACAAGAACGCATCGTGCTCGAGCGTGCCTTCAGCCTTGGTATGGTGAAGTCGATGGAGTTAGGTTCGCCTGCATGAAGCCAACCATTGATCGGCGGATCGTGCGAATTGACGCAGCCGCGCGGCAACCCATTCAAACGGGCGATGAATGCAAGCCGTCCTGGCCAACAGGGAAAATCCGATGCCTGAACATATCGACCATCTTCGCCGCCGTTTTTTTGGCGCCGCGGCCATGACCATTGCCGTCGCGCCTTTCGGCATGATCGGTTCGGCGGCAGCGCAACCCGGCACGAATGCCGCCGCGATCGGGCCGGAAACCGATCCATCGTTCGACCGGCTTAAGCAGGTCGATGCCGGCCTGCTTAATATCGGCTATGCCGAGGCCGGCCCCGCCAACGGTCCCGTCGTGATCCTGCTGCACGGCTGGCCTTACGACATTCACGCCTTTGCCGATGTGACGCCTGTGCTGGCGTCGGCGGGCTATCGGGTAATCGTGCCGTATGTGCGCGGCTATGGCACGACGCGTTTTCTTGCGCCGGAGACGTTCCGCAACGGCCAGCCCTCGGCACTCGCGCTCGATCTGGTCGCCTTGATGGATGCGCTTAATATCCGTCAGGCAATCCTGGCCGGCTTCGATTGGGGGGCGCGGACGGCCGGCATCGTCGCGGCACTGTGGCCGGAGCGGTGCAGGGCGCTGGTCTCGGTGAGCGGATACCTGATCGGCAGTCAGCAGGCGGGCAGGATGCCGCTGCCGCCAAAGGCCGAACTGCAGTGGTGGTACCAGTTCTATTTCGCTACCGAGCGCGGCCGGGACGGCTACGATAAGTACCGGCGCGATTTTGCCAGGCTGATCTGGCAGATCGCGTCGCCGAAATGGAATTTCGACGATGCGACGTTTAACCGCTCGGCGGCGTCCTTCGACAATCCCGATCATGTCGGCATCGTGGTCCACAATTACCGCTGGCGGCTCGGCCTCGCCGAAGGCGAGCCTAAATATGACGCCCTGGAACGGCGGCTTGCCGCAGCGCCGGTCATCGCAGTGCCCACCATCACCCTCGAAGGCGATGCCAACGGCGCGCCGCATCCGGAGCCGGCCGCCTATGCCAAAATGTTCTCGGGCAAATATGCGCACCGGACCATCGGCAGCGGTATCGGCCACAATCTGCCCCAGGAAGCCCCGCAGGCTTTTGCGCAGGCCGTCGTCGATGTCGCCGGCTATTGACCGCAGCCCTGCGTCTCAGTCTCTCCAAGCAGAGGGACGGCCGGATCAGGCGGTGCCGTGACGATGCCGTCACGGCAGCGCGCCGGTCCGACTTTCTTCCGCCCGCGCCTTGTCTGCCCCGCTATCCTCGCCTAGAACTCCGCCCGACCAACCGGCCCAGCCGTCCGTGGCACCTGGAGAGGTGGCAGAGTGGTCGAATGCACCGCACTCGAAATGCGGCATAGGTGCAAGCCTATCGGGGGTTCGAATCCCTCCCTCTCCGCCACAACGCGCGAAATACAGAACATTCAATCGTATCGATAGAACTGAGGTTTTCCGAAACCGGCCAGGGGGATACAGGCATGGCCACAAATGGGATTTCGGGCCTATCGGCCATGGAAGCATCCCTACGGCAAGTCTGGCGTTTTCCCGGCGCGTTCCGGCGAGCCCGGCCCCGTTCGGATGTGCTGCGCGAAATCCGGGGCCCTTCATACGAAGGACTGGGACGGGGCGCCGATCCGTTTGCGATTATTCCCTTGTCGCAAACGGAAAAGTTGTCATAGAATGACGTTATATTGCACACGCTGTTCTTGTTGGATCGACATTAGAATGTGAGGGGCCGCAATGACCGACAGCGCAACCTCCGGTTTGACTAACTCGACCACCCCCATTATGAATCTGATCGTTGGCGCTCAACGTGCCCACGTGCAAAGCCTGCAAGACACCACCTCGGGTTTGCAACGGCGCTTCGAAGATGCCAACGCGGCCTATGGGCGTGCGCTTCTCCAGGTTCAGAGCGAACTTTCGGAACATTATCAATCCGCCTACAAGAGTTACGCCGAACGGATTGTCGGCACGATCACCCAAACGGACAGGTATGAGCGATGCGTCGCCGCGTACCGGACATATGCGGAAAAGCTCCATCAACTGCTGTACCAGCCGAACGCCGCGGCGGAGATTACCGCCGCCCAGGCGAAACTCTTCGAAGCCTACGCGCAGTCGAAAGAAGCGCCCAATCCGGACCAGCGGGCGCGCGAAGCGCTGGAAACATATGCAACCGAGATCAATGGCATCCTGGGCCAGCAGCAGGCGAGAAGCGACGTACAGGCCGCGCACGCCGCCTATGTGGAGGAGCTGAACCGGCTCAACGAGGATTGGCACCGGATCAACGAGGATGCGGCCAATCGAATGATCGATGCGCAGAAGCAGGCCTGGGCCGATACGGGGGCGGCCGATCGGACAAAGCAGGCGCTGCAGGATTACGTTGCGAACATGACAGACACGCTCGCGGCGTCTCATGAGGCGGTGGAGAAGGCGGCCAAGGCGGCTTCCGACTTCGTGAAGCAGCAAGCGACGGCGAGCTGAGTCCGGCCGTGTCCTAGGGCGGGGTGTGGATTGTGCCGTTGCGTCTCGATGAAATCCGCTTCAATCACAATCCGCTTGATAAGCGCGGAAGTGCGCTGAACCTCAGAGAAAATTACGACACGGCGCTGCAACCGCCGGAGTGGTCGCTGGCCGGATCCGGTGGGCCGGTCTCGAAGCCGGCCTGTTATGCGGTCCGTCATATCGACGAGTCGCATCTGGCCATCGTGGCATCGTTCTCCTGGACCGGTGTGCCGGTTGCGACAGAGGTGCGTGCACTGCCGCAATTGCGCGCGGACGATGGTTCATGGACGCCGCTCGCCTTGCATCTGGCCACGATCGCGCAGCAGCACCTGCTGACCAATCCGGTGCTTGCCGGGCAGATTCTCGGCGCGGCCCGGGCGGCCCAAGCCAATCCGTCTGCGATTCTCGGCGATGTCGGTCCGGTCACCATAACGGCCGGAGGAAATATCGACCTGGTCCGGATTCCGCTGCAACGGTCCCGGCTGAAGTTCGCCGGGATTGGCGTTCATCAGGTCAAATTGCGTTGGCAGCAACGTGAGGTCGGCGCGGCGTCCTGGACCGACTTCGCCGACACCTCGCATGTGATCTACACGACCTTGAATCTGCCGACGTTGCCTTGGGTGCAGTCGGCACCCGGGCCCGCCAATAGCGCGCTCCCCTGGGCCGAGGTTTTGAAATACGCGTGTCTGTGGGCAGCCGGTGCCCAGACGGTCGAGGATGTCTCGACCCGGATTTGCGTGGCGGTTCACCAGCTCGGCGGTCAGCTTCTGGAATATGGCTGTCCGATCGGCGCGCGCGAAATGTACACGAATACCGTGGCAGGCCTGTTCGATCTGAGCGCTTTTCTGGACCGGCTCTCTGGAGGTCCGGGCAACGGCCGCTATGTCAATTGCACCGATTGCGCCTGCATGGTCACGACATTTGCCAACATACTCGGCGCCGACCTGTGGCAATCGCGCATGGGCGAATATGTGCCTGCATTTATGACGCGGGACATCAAGGCCATAGGAACCACGAACTGGTCGTCGCCATGCGGTCTCGGGCTCGGATTTATGTATCACGAAGTCGCTTGGGCAGGCGGCGGCGAAAGCGGGCAGCCGATCTACGACGCCTGTCTGCTCGTCGATGCGGCACCTGGTCCGTGGCCTCATACCCGAAGTCCTCTGCTGCCCGCCAACATGCTTTTCGGTTCGCAAGGCCAGGGCCTCTATCGTTCAATGCTGGCGCGACGCGACAGCGAGACCATCTGCAGACCGCGCCCGGAGGAACGCCGGCGGAGGGTGCTGATATGACCGTCACTCCGATCGGAACGAAATCCGGGCTCGCCGCCGAGCATGTCGAGATCCTGCGCAAACGCGTCCGCCACGCACAATGGCGCGGGCGCCGATTGTCCGACGAGGAAGTGTTTGTCCTGCACTACCGGTTCCAGCCCGAACTGATGCCGGGCTTCTCGTTACGCCGTGTGCGCAGGCTGCCGCTGTCGGATGGCAGCGTTCTGGTGCAGGCAACCGCGACGCAGGATAGCAATCCGGCGCGCGTCTTGCGCATCGAAGCGTATGAAATGCAATCGGTCGACGCGGCCCACGACCGGTTGGTCGAATTGCTGGGCAGCTTCGAGTTTCCTCCCCCGACCTGCCGCCGGTCTCGTCCGGCGTCGGCGATGTGGAGTTCAGGGTCGCCGGCGGTGCCGCGATCGTCTTCACGCGCGGTAATATTGCCTTCGCGGTCGTCAATGCCGGGGCGCAGGGACCATCCGATGATCTCGCAAGCAGCATCGATGCGGCCGTGCTCGACAAGCCGCAGACCGCCGCGCCGAGTCCATTGAAAATAGATCTGGACGCCGGAGAACCGGGAACGGGTGCCGCGTCGATGGCTGTCTCCGCGGCTGCCCCGCGCCTGCGCGCCGCGTTCCTCGCGACCGCGGCAGATGCGGCGACCGCGGATATTCCAATGATCAAGATTTTCAGTGCAGGACCGAGGCTCGAACGCGCTGGTGACGCCGATTTCGCATTTCGCGATTCGGTTGCATCGTCCGATATCGAGGCGTTCGCCATCGATGCCGATAACCGTGCCACGCGAGTTAACATCGCGCAGGCCGGAGGCGTGCCGCCTCCCGCGTCGCCGGTCCCAACGGCTTCGACCGCCAAGCCAGCGCCGCGCGCGCGGCGATCGCGGTAGTGTCCGCGCCGTCAGAGTTGGAGTTTGGAATGGACACGAGTGCCGCAGCGCAGAACAGCGAGGACGTCTTCGTTCTGCCTTGCTCCTTTGCGCAGCAACGCCTCTGGCTGGTAAGCCAGATCAGCACCGACAATCCGGCCTACAATATCCACGCTTCCATCCGCCTCGATCTTCGCATCGAGAGCAGCGCCATGGAGGAAGCGGTCAACAAATTGCTGGCGCGCCACGAGAGCCTTCGTACCGCTTTCTCGTGGGACGACGTGCATCCGGTTCAGCGTATCGCCGCCACGTTGACGACATCGGTTGCGTTTGACGACCTCGGCGCTGTTGGGCCGGAGGAAGCAGGACGTCGGACCCTCGCATTGTCGCATGCGGAAGCAACCCGGCCGTTCGATCTCGCGATGTGGCCGCTGGTCCGGTTCCGGCTGGTCCGGCTACCGCAAACGCGCAGCGTCCTGATGGTCACGATCCACCACATCATCGCCGACGCCTGGTCGATGGGGGTCATCTTCCGCGATCTGTGGGAGCTTTATTCCGCTGTTATCGAGCGGCGCCCGCCGAAGCTGCCGGATTTGCCCATTCAGTATGCCGATTTCGGCGCTTGGCAACGCCAGCGATTGAAAGGAGAAGTGCTCGAACAACTGCTCGCCTATTGGCGCCGCCAGCTCGATAACCTGCCCGCGTTCGAACTCTGCACGGACTTTCCGCGTCCGGTGATTTCCACTCACAGGGGACGGACGCATAATTTTCGTTTCAGCGACGGCCTTTCGAGCGGGGTTCTGGCGCTTGCTCGCGCGGCCGGGGCCACGCCGTACATGGCGCTGCTGGCGATCTTCGTCGAACTGCTGCACCGCTATAGCGGGGAAAACGATATCGTCATTGGCGCGCCGGTAGCAGGCCGGGAGCGGGCCGAGCTGGAAAATCTCATAGGCTTTTTCGTCAATTCGCTGGTGCTGAAACTCGATCGTTCCGGCGATCCGACGTTCCTCGAGTTGCTGGATCGCGTGCGCGCCGTCACCGTCGAAGCGCTCGCGCACCAGGAGCTGCCGTTCGAACGCCTCGTGGAAGAGATCAAGCCCGACCGGAACCTGTCGCAAAATCCGCTGTTTCAGGTGACCTTCCAGTTCCTGGCGGCGCCTACCGACAAGACCGGACGGTCCGACGCATTGCTCGACGTCCAGCGCGGCTCAGCCAATTTCGACCTCGGATTCGATCTGTGGCTGAACGGCGGACGCATCGAAGGCCGTATCGATTATGCGACAGACTTGTACCGCGGCGATACGATCGAGCGGATGCTCGGTCATTTTATCCGTCTCGCAGAGCAGGCGGTCGCGCAGCCCCGAGCACGTGCCGGATCGTTCGATATGCTCACGGCGCAGGAGCGGACAACGGTGCTCGATGTCTGGCGCGGCGTCACGTCCTCTTATCCGCGCGACAAGACCATTCACGCGCTGTTCCTGGAGCAGGCTACGCGCACGCCATGTCAACCGGCGGTCACGGCGGCGGACGGGGAGTTGAGCTACGAGGAACTGGAACTGCGATCCCGATGCGTGGCGGGCGCGCTTACGTCGCGAGGGGTCCGTCGAGGAGACCGCGTCGGTCTTCGGCTGCCGCGGGGCATCATGCAGGTCGTCGGCATGCTCGGCATTCTGCGGGCGGGCGCAGCCTATGTGGCCCTCGATTCGGAGCTTCCGTCGAGGCGGCTTGGACAGTTCGTGGCTGACGCAGGACTGCGCACCATCCTTGCGGATACGGATCGGCAGGAATGTGAAGGGGTCGAATGGATCGACGTGGTCGCCGCGGCCGCCGAATCCGCGAATGTGCCGTTATGCTCCGACACGAGTGCCGACGATCTGGCCTATGTCGCCTATACGTCCGGTTCGACCGGCGTTCCAAAAGGGGTGGCAGCCCGGCACCGCGGCGTGGTGCGGCTGGTATGCGACCCCGGCGTGGGTTCATTCGGTCCATCGGATGCAATGCTGGCCTACGCGCCGCTTGCCTTCGACGCATCGACGCTCGAGATCTGGGCGATGCTTCTCAACGGCGGGCGGGTCTTCATGGCTCCCCCGCAACCGCTCGGCCCGGACGAACTCGCCGAGTTCCTCGATCGCCACGCCATTACCTGCGCCTGGCTCACCGCCGGCCTGTTCCATCAGGTCAGTGCCGTGCGCCCGGACAGCCTGGCGCGTATCCGTCAACTGTACGCCGGTGGCGATGTTCTCCAGCCCGCTGCCGTCAAGCGCGTGGTGGACCTGGGCGGCGCGGTGACCAACGGCTATGGCCCGACCGAGAACACCACTTTCACCTGCTGTCACCGCGTTACCGAGCTTGATGACGCGGCGACGGCCATCCCGATCGGCCGGCCGATCGCAAACACTTACGTCTATATCCTCGACCGGGCCGGGCGTCCCGTGCCGGCTGGCGTGCCCGGTGAACTTGTCACCGGGGGGGACGGCCTCGCGCTTGGGTATCTGGGAAAACCGGATCTGACGGCAGAGCGCTTCGTTCCTGACCCGATCGAACCGGCGCGCGGCACCGTCTACCTCACTGGCGACTACGCACGCTGGCGCGCCGACGGCACCATCGAATTCCTCGGACGCCGCGACCGGCAGGTCAAGGTGAGAGGCTTTCGCGTCGAGCCGCAGGAGCTTGAGTTCCACCTGACGCAGCATCCCGCCGTGGCGCAGGCGGCCGTGGATGCCCGTGCCGACGGATCCGGCGAAAAGCGGCTTGTCGCCTATGTGGTGCCGCGTGGCACCTGCGAGTTCGATGACATCAGGCGCTTCATCGCCAAGCGCGTTCCGTCACACCTCATGCCGTCCGCCCTTGTTCTGCTCGATAGCCTGCCGCTGAAATCCAGCGGCAAAGTGGATTTCACGGCCCTGATGGATCCGCAGGATGCGCCGCTCGCGCCCGCCGGGGTGGAGCCCGACGGCGAGATCGAGCGGCTGGTGGCGGAGGTGTTCAAGGATGTGCTGCGGATTCCGTCGGTCGCCGCCGATCTCAATTTTTTCGACGATCTTGGCGGACATTCGCTGCTGGCGACCCAGGTAATAACCCGCTTGCGGGCGGTGCTGCAGATCAGGCTGCCGCTGAAGGCGATCTTCGAGGCGCCGAGCGTGCGGGAGTTGGCGCTGCTGATCGAGGATCGCTTGCTGGACGAAATCGCACCGATCGACGAGGGACAGGTCGATGTCGGTTGAACTCACTGCGCGGATCGCGGCGCGCCGCGCCGGTCTCTCGTCGGAAAGCCGCGAACTTCTGCGCGCCCGGCTCGCCGGGGCGCGCTTGGAGCATCGCACGGACGGCATTCCGCGCCGCAGCGAGAGCGAACCCGCGCCGCTCTCCTTTGCCCAGCAACGATTGTGGTTCCTCGACCAGCTTGTTCCGGGAAATTCATTCTACAACATACCGGCGGCGCTTCCGCTGCGCTTTCGAGTCGACGTCGTCGCGCTGGAGCGCGCGCTCGGCGAAATCGTGCGGCGGCACGCCGCGCTTCGGACCACTTTCGCGGCCGGGCATGACGGCCCCGTGCAGATGGTGCACGCCACTGCCGCCGAAAAACTTCAGGTGATGGACCTTACGCAGCTTGCCGCTGGCGCCCGTGACGCCGAACTGAAACGGCTGGCGACCGAATCCGCGCGGGCGCCCTTCAACCTGGCTGCGGGTCCGCTGATGCGGACCGCGCTCGTGACCATGGACGCCGAAAACCACGTCTTGCTGCTGACGATGCATCACATCGTGTCGGACGGCTGGTCGTTGAGCGTGCTGTTTCGCGAACTCATCGCGCTTTACGATGCTTTCTCGAGCGGCAAGCCATCGCCGCTGCCCGACTTGCCGATCCAGTACGTCGATTTCGCGGTCTGGCAGCGTCAGCAATTGTCCGGCGAACGGCTCCAAAGCCTGCTCGATTACTGGCGCCGCACACTGTCCGGAATGCCGGAGCTGTCGCTGATCGCCGATCATACAAGGCCCCCGGTTGCAAGCTTCGCCGGCGCCTTTGTGAACGTGCGTTTCGAGGCGGATCTGATTCGCAAGGTGGCGGCGCTCGCCGCCGCCCACAAATGCACGCTGTTCCAGGCATGCCTTGCGGCATTCAAGGCGGTGCTGGCGCGGTTCAGCGGGCAGCAGGACGTCGTGGTAGGCGCCCCGATCGCCAACCGGACTCGCGCAGAGGTCGAGCCGCTGATCGGATTCTTCGTGAATTCGCTTGTACTGCGGACCGATCTGTCGGGAGACCCGACCTTCGCGGAGATCCTCGGGCGGGTCCGCGCCGTGACGATCGAGGCCTATGCCCATCAGGATCTGCCGTTCGAGCGGCTGGTGGAGGAACTTCAGCCGAATCGCGATCTCAGCCGCAATCCGCTGTGTCAGGTCACCTTCCAGATCCAGAACGCACCGGGGGCCACGGCCGAAAAACCGGCGGGCGCTGACCAAGCCGTGGATATCGAGCGCGCAACTTCCATCTTCGATCTTGCGTTTTCGCTTTGGGAGACCACCGAAGGCCTGGTGGGCGGCATCGAATATTCCACCGATGTGTTCGAAGCCGCCACGATCCGGCGCCTCGTCGAAGCGATGGATCTGGTCCTGCGCGCCGTTACCGCCGATCCGTCGATCACGCTGTCGCGCCTGCCGATCCTGCCGGACCGGCAGCGCAGCAGTCATCTCGCGAGCCTGCGAGGACCGACGCGTTCTCTGCCGGCCTCCACGCTTTGCGAGCTTTTCGATCAGGCTGCCGACAGGTTCCGCGAACGCTCGGCCATCGCCGACCGCGACGGCGTCGTCTCATTCGGCGCGCTGCAGGCCGCCTCGCTTGGGATTGCCAGCGTGCTGCGGCAGGAGAGCGTCACTTCTTCATCGATCGTCGGGCTTATGCTGGTGCGCAGCCGCCATTTTGTCCCGGTTATGCTGGGGGCGCTGAAAGCGGGAGCGGCGTATTTGCCGCTCGATCCCATGCTGCCGCCGGCGCGTCTTGCGGATATTGTCGCGCGTGCGGGCTGCACGGTTATCGTTACCGATCGCATCGACGCACAGTTGCCCGGACGCGTGGTCCAACTGGACGATCTTCTCGATCGCGCCGCCCGCACCGAACCGGCTGTCTTTGACGGCGCGGCCCGCGCTTCCGACCCCTGCTATGTATTGTTCACGTCGGGGTCGACCGGCCGGCCGAAAGGCGTCGTGGTCCCGCACCGTGCCGTTGTCAATCATATGGCCTGGATGCTCGACGCACTGCCGCTCGAGCCGCACGATCGCGTCCTGCAGCGCACGCCCACGCATTTCGACGCTTCGGTGTGGGAATTCTGGGCTCCCTTGCTCGCGGGTGCGACGCTGGTAATTCCGCCGCCGTTCGAACCGGCCGACACGGATCAACTCGCCCGGGTGGTGTGCGAGATGGGTATCACCGTCCTGCAGACGGTCCCTTCGCTATTGAAGGTTCTGCTGAACGAGCCGCGCTTCACCGATACGTCCCTGAGACGTCTGTGCTGCGGTGGCGAGGCGCTCACACCTGACCTCTTGTCACGCGCGAGAGCCAAGCTGCCGCATACCGAACTGGTCAATCTTTACGGACCCACCGAAACGACCATCCAGGCCGCGTTCTGGCGATGCGCGCCCGATGAGAACGTACCCGATCGTATTCCGGTCGGGCGTTCGATCGACAATGCGCAGATTTCCGTCGTGGACGCGGCGGGCGTAGTTGTGCCGCCCAATGTCGTCGGCGAGATCGTCGTCGGCGGGCTCCCGGTCGCGCTCGGATATCTCGGCGAGCCGGATTTGACGGCGGAGCGTTTCGTTGCCGACCCCGTCGAGCCGGAAAGCATAGCATTCCGGACCGGTGACAGCGGATGGTATCGCGCGGATGGCACGCTGTTTTGCGTGGGGCGCGTCGACGACCAAATCAAAGTGCGGGGTAATCGGGTCGAGCTGGGCGAAATCGAGGCCACGTTGTCCGGACATGCGTTGATTGCCGAGGCTGCCGTAATACCGTTCATCGATCAACGTGGCGAAAACAGCATTGCGGCGTTCGTGACGCTCGCAACCGACGAAAAGGCCGCCGCCGAGCGAACCGGGCACGCGCAGTTGTGGGATGAGCATGTAAATAACTGGGAGCAGCTTTACGAAACGGTCTATGCGACGCCGCACGCCGCGGCCGAACCGACCTTCGATACCACGGGATGGGTGAGCAGCTATACGGGAGCTCCTATCCAGCAACCGGAAATGCGCCGATGGCTGGACGGAACGATCGATCGCATCCTGGCGCTTGGACCAAGACGGGTTGTCGAAGTCGGATGCGGCGCCGGCCTGATCTTGTTCCGTGTCGCGCCGCACTGCGAGACTTACACGGGCTGTGAGATCTCTCAGGCCGCGCTTGCGTCGCTTCGGGGCGCGATCGGCCGCAGCGACCTCCGGCTTCACCACGTCGAACTGCTCCAGTTGCGCGCTCATCACCTCTCCCGGATATTGCGGAGAAGCTACGACACCGCCGTGCTCAATTCGGTGGTCCAATACTTTCCAAGCATCGACTACCTTACCGATGTGGTGCGAGAACTTGTTCGTCTCGTCGCTCCCGGCGGCCATATCTTTATCGGCGATGTGCGGGCGTTCGGGCTGCTGCGCGCGTTTCACGCCTCGGTGGAGCTGCATCGCGCCGCGGGCGGCATCACGGCCGGCGCATACCTCGACCGGGTCGCCACCGCGGTCGATCGCGAGAAGGAACTGCTCATCGATCCGGCGTTTTTCCGACGCCTGCGCGACCGCATTCCCGCGATCGGCGGCATGGCGGTTCGCCTCAAGCGCGGCAGCGACGACAACGAGATGATTCGCTATCGCTACGACGTCGTGCTCAGCGTCGGCCCGGCGCCGGTGCCCGCCCGCCTGAACTGGGTCGACTGGCAACGCAGTCGCCTCGATCTCGACCGGCTTGACAAGATGCTGGAAAGCAGACCGCTTCCTGTTGCGATTTGTGCAATACCCAATGCGCGCGTTCGCGGCGACATAACGCTGGCGCAGGCGCTGGCCGCTGCGGACCCAGCCGCGTCCGTCGATACGGTCAAGAGCAAGCTGCCGCGCGTCGATGCAGTCGACCCCGAACACGCCGCCGCCGTGGCGGAGCGGCGCGGTTACATCGCCGAACTCATTCCTAGTGTTGATTTGCCGGATCACTTCGATCTGGTCGTCCATTCCGGCGACCTGTCAGCCACCTCGATCGATGCGGCAGAGCGTGAGGATGCAGTTTTCCGGGACGCGGCCGCGGCATCGAACCCGCTCGTTGCCTCGGTCGGACCCCGGCTGTTGCCGGTATTGCGTGCCCATCTCGCCGAGCATCTGCCGGAGTATATGATGCCGGCCCATATCGAGCCGGTTTCCCGGATTCCCCGCCTTCCCAACGGAAAGATCGACCGCTCGGCCTTGAAGGTCCCGACGGTTCACGACGGCTTGCGCGACGCACCATTGGTGATGCCGAATGGAGCGCTCGAGCAGATCATTGCAGAAACCTTCGCGGACGTTCTGCGGATACGCCAGGTCGGCAGCACCGATAATTTTTTTTCCGATCTTGGCGGCCACTCGTTGCTTGCCACCCAGGTGGTGGCCCGCCTGCGCGACACGCTGCAGATCGAAATTGCTCTCAGGCTCCTGTTCGAGAATCAAACTACCGCCGCCCTTGCGCGCGCGCTGCTCGCCGATCCGGCCACCGCCGAGGCGGTGATGGTGGCGGCGACCTTTGCGCTGCAGGTCGCGCAGCTCGACGCGAGCGAACTGGACCAGGAGCTTGTGCGTACGCTCTCGACGGGGGCATCGTTGTGATATCGGGCAACGGTTCGACCGAACTGACGGTTGCGGAGAAGCGCAAACTCCTGCTGCGCCAGATGATCGCGCAGGCCGGGCATCGTCCCGCCGCGCCGGCCGGGGTGATCCCCCGCCGTCCGGGCGGAGGCGACATTCCGACATCCTTTGCCCAGCAACGTCTCTGGTTTCTCGACCGGCTCGCGCCGGGAAATCCGTTCTACACGGTCAATCTCGCGGTTCCGATTGACGCCGCCGTTTCGATCGCGGCGCTTCGTGCAACGCTCGATGAAATTCTGCGCCGGCATGAGGCGTTGCGAACGACGTTCGCCGAGATCGACGGCCAGCCGGTGCAGGTGATCGCCGAACACATGCCGATCCCGCTCGAACTCATCGACCTGCGCCATTTGTCGTCAGCGGCGGCCGAGCACCGGTGCGAGCGGCTTACCGCGGCCGAATCGGAACGGCGGTTCGACCTGGAAAAAGGGCCGTTGATCTTCGCCAAACTGGTGACCCTCGCCCATCGGCGGCACGTCCTGCTGCTCACACTGCATCACATCGTCTGCGACGGCTGGTCGTTACGGGTCCTCGAGAAGGAATTGCAGACCATCTATACGGCCGTTGCGTCGGGCCGGGCGCATGATCTGCGCGATCCGGCCATTCAATATGCGGACTTTGCCGTATGGCAGCGCCAGCAGGTCGCGGGAACTGCGCTGCAGGAGCAACTCGCATACTGGCGGCGCGCACTTGAAAACGCGCCCGAAATCGTCCTCATTCCCGACAAGGCATCGAATGCACCGCCAAGTTTTCGCGGCGCGTTCATTCCGGTCCGGCTTCCCGTCTCGACCGCCGAACGGCTCAAACGGGTGGCCGCCGATGAAGGAGCGACGCCGTTCATGGTGCTGCTTGCCGGCTTCATGATCCTGCTCGGCCGATACGGCGGGCTTGATGACGTCGTCGTGGGAGCTCCGGTCGCGAGCCGGTCGCGTCCGGAACTCGAAGGCCTGATCGGTTTCTTCGTCAACACCATGGTTCTGCGCGGCGATCTTTCTGGGGAGCCGGACTTCCGCACGTTGCTGCGGCGGGTACGGCAAAACTGTCTCGATGCGTTTTCGCATCAGGATCTTCCTTTCGATCGGCTCGTTCAGGAACTCGCGCCCGAGCGCCACCTCGGGCGTAATCCGCTATTCCAGGTCATTTTTCAGTTATTCTCGGCACCCGATGGCGCGCTGGGCAGTGAGCAGCCTTCGGAGCGTCAGCGCGGCACCGCTAAATTCGACCTTCGGCTCGACCTGTGGGAGACGCGTGACGGTTATCGCGGCGAACTCGAATACAGCGTCGATCTGTTCGAGGCGGAAACTGCGCGCCTGATGGCGCGGCATTTGGAAAATCTTCTTGCCGATGCCGCCGCCCGGCTCGAGGTTCCGATATCGCAGCTCGAGATGATGTCGGCGGACGAGCGCCGGATCGTTCTCGAAAGCTGGAACGCGACAGATCGGCCGTGTCCGCTGCACAAAAGCGTGGTCGAGTTGTTTCGCGAGCAGGTAATGCATGCGCCGGATGCGACAGCCGTGGTTTTCGCCGATGCCACGCTGAGCTACCGCGATCTCGACGATCGTTCGGATGCGCTTGCCGCGCGGCTCGCTGCCGGCGGCGTGGCACCCGGCGACCGGGTAGCCGTGCTGCTCGAACGGTTGGCCGCGATGATCGTGGCCTGGCTGGCGACGCTCAAGCTGCGTGCCGCCTATGTGCCGCTCGACACGGCTTCTCCGGCGCTGCGGATAAATGCGATTGCGGAGGACTGCGCTCCCAAGGTCATGATCGTTGCGGACGCATCGGCGGTCCATCTATGGCCGTCGGTTTCGTGCGTCATTGTCCACGATCCATTGCCGGAACCGAGTGTGCGGCTGCCCGACCCGACGCCGGACGATATCGCCTATGTAATGTACACGTCCGGCTCGACTGGCGTTCCCAAGGGTGTGCTCATCGACCACCGCGCGATCGTCCGGCTCGCGGTCAACGGTGGCTATCTCGATCTGAAGGCGGGCGATACGGTCTCCCAGGCCTCGAACGCAGCGTTCGACGCAGCGACCTTCGAGGTGTGGGCACCGCTGTTGAACGGCTGCCGCGTGTTCGGCGTGGATCGCGACACCGCGCTCTCGGCCAGCGCCCTGCGAAGACAAATCGGTGAAGCGCCGATCGATCATCTGTTTCTCACCACCGTGCTGTTCAATCGTCTGGTCCAGGACGATCCAGCCATGTTCGGCGCACTCAAGACACTGCTGACCGGCGCATCGAAATGCGATCCGGAGCGCTTTCGCGAAGTGCTCCGGAATGGGCCGCCGGGCCGCATGGTCCACGTCTACGGTCCGACCGAGGCCACGACCTTTGCCACCGCTTACACCGTCGCGGATCTGGCGCCGGACGAAGCGACGGTGCCGATCGGCTGGCCGATTGCGAATACCACGGCTTACGTGCTGGACGAGCACAAGCGCCTCGCACCGATCGGCGTGCCCGGCCAGTTATTCATTGGCGGGCCGGGAGTGGCGGCTGGGTATCATCGGCGGCCGGATCTGACAGCCACACGTTTCGTAGCGAGTCCGTTCCGCTCCGGCGAGCGCCTCTACGCGACCGGCGACAAGGTGCGGCGCCGGCCGAATGGCGCGATCGAGTTCATCGGCCGGTTCGATGACCAGGTCAAAATACGGGGCTTTCGTGTCGAGCCCGACGAGATCGCTTCGACGCTGCTGCGCCATCCCGCCGTCCAGGATGCGATCGTGCTGGTTCGCAAGGATGGGGGAGAGGACGATGCCGGCCGCGTCGTGGCCTACATCGTCGCCGATCCGGCTATCGACGCGGGCCAGGACGGCGACGCGGACGTGCAGCGCGCGATCATCGGCCATTGGCGCTCCATTTACGACGCGGTGATCTACGCCGGTGTCGGTGGTCAGGGCACCGATGCCAGGTTCGAGATTGCGGGCTGGTCCGACACGGCGACCGGAGCCCCGCTCACCCATGTCGAGATGGCAGAACAGGTCGACCAGGCCGTCGAGCGCATCCGCGCGCTGGGCGCGCGGCGTATTCTTGAAATCGGCTGCGGCACCGGGCTGTTGCTGCATCGGCTCGCCCCCGGCGCGCAAAGATATGTCGGAACGGATATTTCCGAACGCGCGCTCGATCACGTTCGCCGCACGATGCGCGATAGCGGCGAATTGGATCACGTCGATCTGAGATGCGGCGCAATGGAGGCGCTCGCGGACCTCGAGCCCGGCGCGTTCGACATGGTCATCATGAATTCCGTGGTCCAGTATTTTCCGTCGGCGGCATACCTGGAGACGGTGCTCGACGCGACGATGAGACTGCTGGCGCCAGGCGGCAGCCTGTTTATCGGCGATATCAGGCACCGCGGGCTTCTTGCAGCCTTCCACGTCGGCGTTCAATGCACGCGCGCCGATCCCGCGACACCGGTCGCGATGCTGCGAGAAGCCGTCGACAACGCGATCGACCAGGAGCAGGAACTCATCCTTGATCCGGAATTTTTCACCGCCCTTGCAGCACGCCTGCCGCGGCCCTGCGACATCCGCGTCTTGTTGAAACGGGGTAGGGTTCATAACGAACTGACGCGCTACCGCTACGACCTCATTATCCGCCTCGACGATGCCAGAATGGCGGTCACGCCCGAGGAATGCACATGGGGGCGCGAGGTCGATTCCATCGAGGCGTTGGCCGATCGGATCGCCAGACTTCGTCCCCGCGCGTTGCGCGTCCGTCACATACCCAATGCGCGCGTTGCGGCACAATGCCACGCCGCGCGCATGATGCGTGATGCCGCGTCGGATACGACGCTCGGTGAACTCGGAGCCGCCGCCGCCGCGCAAGCCGAACATGCGGTTGATCCGGAGGAACTGTGGGCGCTGGGCGATACTCTCGGTCGGCAAGTAGTCATCACCTGGTCGGCCGAGAGTGAGGCCTTCGACGCGGTATTCCTGGACAAGTCGCTCGCGGACTGCCGGATTGCCGGAGACGGCGGGCCCGCTACGGACGCGAAACCGGCGGCGCACGCGACCAGCCCCGCGCAGGGACGGTTCAACCGCAATCTTATGCCGGAACTGCAAAGTTTCATGCAGGCGAGGTTGCCGGACTACATGGTGCCGGCCGCGTATGTGCGTCTTGCCGCGCTGCCGATCAATGCCAACGGGAAGGTCGACAAAGCGGCGTTGCCGCTTCCCGGCCGGCTGCGTCCTTCGCTGGAGCAGCAAGCCGAAGGTCCGCGAAGCGATACCGAGCATGCGATCGCGGCGATCTTCGAGCGCGTGCTGAACATCAGCCGCCCCGGCATCCACGACCATTTCTTCAACGATCTGGGCGGACATTCATTGCTAGCGACCCGGGTCATCTCGCACATTCGTTCGGAGCTTGGGGTCGATCTTCCACTTCGGCTCATATTCGAGGATGCAACGATCGCCGCGTTGGCCGGGCATGTCATGGCTGCGCGCGCGACGACCCAGGCCGATCTCTCGATTCCACCGCTGGTGCGGCTGGATGCGGCGTTCGATTCCGAGACGCTCGACGAATCCGGCGTGGATGCCGCGCTCGCCGCCCTGCTCGCCACCCAGGGAGAGCGGCCGTGACCGACGCGCATGCGGCAATGTCGCTGGACGAAAAAAGGGCGCTGTTGCGCAAGCTGCTCGCCGACAGCAAGGCGCAGCCGCGCATATATCCGACCTCATTCTCGCAGCAACGCCTGTGGTTCATGGATCGCCTGGTTCCAGGCAGCGTGTTTTACAATGTCGAGGCCGCGATTCCGATCCATGCGGAACTGAACCCAGCCGTGTTCGAGCGCGCGATCAACGAGATCGTCGCGAGGCATGGTGTGCTGCGAACCACATTCCGCGAGGACAAGGCCGAGCCGGTGCAGGTAGTCGCTCCGGAACTGGCCGTCCCGCTTCCCGTTCAAGACCTGCGGCAATTGCCTTCCGCCGAGCGAGAATCCCGCGCGCGGGATATTCGCGCTGCGCGTGCCCGGGAACCGTTCGATCTCGGCACCGGCCCACTGATCCGAACCGAGCTTCTTCGTCTGCAGAATACCGAATGGCTGTTCCTGCTGCACATGCATCACATCGTGGCAGACGGCTGGTCGATGGGAATTTTCAGCCGGGAGCTGACAGCGCTTTACGAGGCTTTGGCGCGGGATCGTCCCTCTCAGCTTCCGCCGCTCGTCCTGCAGTACGGCGACTACGCGGCTTGGCAGCGCAAATGGCTGTCGGGTGCGACGCTGGACCGGCTCATGACGTATTGGAGCGAAAAGCTTGCCGGGATCAAGCCACTGAACGTGCCCACCGATCGGCCGCGGCCGCCCGTGCAAAGCCATCGAGGCGGTTTCCACACGGCGGAGTTCGATGAGGACCTTACACAGGCGCTTGGCCGCCTGAGCCGCCAATGCGGGACCACGCTGTTCATGACGCTGTTGGCCGGGTTCAAGATCCTGCTCGCCCGCTATGCGGGGCAGGATGATGTCGCGATTGGAACCTACATCGCCAACCGCGAACGCGCCGAGATCGAAGGGCTGATCGGCTTCTTCCTCAACACCCTGGTCCTGCGCACCCGCTTTTCCGGCGAATCCACCTTTCGCAGCGTGCTCGCGAGCGTGCGGGAGACGGCGCTCGGGGCCTACGCGCATCAGGGGCTGCCGTTCGAACGGCTGGTGGAAGAACTGCAGCCGGAACGCGACCTCAGCCGCAACCCGCTGGTGCAGGTCATTTTCCAGCTGCAAAATGCGACCAGCGGCAGTGCCGGGGGCGAAAGTTCGCTGATCGACTATCAGCGCGGCACGGCGATCTTCGACATCGCGGTCACCTCATATGAAGCGGGGGGACGGATTCACGCGATCTACGAGTACTCAACGGACTTGTTCGATGCGGACACGATCCGTCAAATGGCCCAACATTTCGAGCGCGTGTTGCGCGCCGCGGTCGCACACCCCGACATCCCGATCGGCGACATCGATCTGCTCGAACCGGAAGAGCGTCGGCGCCTGCTGGTGGACTGGAATGCGACCGACGTTCCCTATCCGGCCGAGACCGGGATCGTCGCGCTATTTAGGCAACGTGCGGCGGCAGCCCCCGAAGCTACCGCGTTCATCGATGGAGACGTCCGTCTCACATTCGGTGAACTGGAAGCGCAGAGCAGCCGGATCGCCAATCGGCTGATCGCGCTTGGAGTGCATCAGGGTGCGATGGTCGGGGTCTGCCTCGAGCGGTCCTTCGCCCTGGCAGCGGCCATGCTGGCGACCTGGAAGGCGGGCGCGGCCTATGTGCCGCTCGACCCGGATTATCCGGCCGAACGCCTCGCCTTCATGGCGAGCGACTGCGGAGCGAGGGTCGTGATCAGCCGCAGCGATTTCGCGCAGTCGGCGGGCCTGTCGAGTGCCAACCTGCTGTGTCTCGATCTCGAAGCCGCCTCGCTGCAGCAGGAAAGCACCGCCGTGCCCGATGTAACGGTCGGTCCGGATGCGCCGAGCCACGTCATCTACACGTCGGGCTCAACCGGAAGGCCGAAGGGCGCTTTGTCCGGACACCGCCAGATTCTCAATCGCCTGCATTGGATGTGGCGGGCTTATCCGCAGATGCCCGGCGAGGTCGGGCTGGTAAAGACCGCGATCAGCTTTATCGACTCGCTGTGGGAGCTGCTGGGCCCATTGCTTGCCGGCCAACCCTCGGTGCTGGCGCAGCGCGACGTTCTTCTCGATCCGCACGCGCTGGTGGCCCTGATGGCGCGCCATCGGGTCAGCCGCATCTGGGTGGTGCCTTCCTATCTGCGCTTGTTGCTTGGTGCCGTTCCCGATCTTGGCGCTAAGCTCCCGCACCTCACCTATTGGGTGGCGAGCGGCGAAGTATTGCCGCTTGAACTTAAGCAGGCTTTCGACGCCGCGTTGCCCCATGCCGTGCTGTACAATCTCTACGGCACGTCCGAAGTTTGGGACGCGACCTGGCATGATCCGGCCCGAAACCCCTCCGATGCGGCCGCACGGGTGCCGATCGGAACGCCGATCGATAATGTCCAGGTCTACGTGCTCGACGAACGCCGAAGGCCGGTGCCGGTCGGCGTTGTCGGCGAACTGCATGTCGCGGGCGACGGCGTGTGTCACGGCTTCCTCGATCGGGGAGGTGTTACGACGCAAACCATTGCGCCGCTGGGATTGCCCGAAACGGGCGCCCGCCTTGCCAAATCCTGCGGCGACCTGGTTCGCTGGCGCCGCGATGGTCAGCTGGAATTCGTCGGTCGCAAGGACAACGAATTGAAAATCCGTGGCATGCGCGTCGAACCGGCCGAGGTCGAGGCGGTATTGATGGAGCACGACCATATCGCTTCGGCGGCGGTTCTGGACTGGGTCGACCGCGACGGCCAGATTCACCTCGGCGCCTATCTGGTGGCGCGGGACACGCAACTGACCGTTGAGCAGCTGCGCAACTTGTTGGGCCGTAAACTGCCGAGCTTCATGATCCCCGACGCGATCGAGTATATCGACCGGATGCCGATGACGCCAAGCGGCAAGGTCGATCGCGCGATCCTGAAACGACGGGGCGCGCCGAAAGCGGCGGCGGCTGAATTGCCGTTGGAGCCACGCACGGCGACAGAACGGGACATTGCCGACATCTGGGCCGAATTCCTCACCGAGCCGGTCGGCGTCGAAACCAATTTTTTTTCGGCGGGGGGGCATTCGCTGCTCGCGACGCGGGTACTTTCGCGTGTGAATGAAAAGCTGTCGATCGAACTGCCATTGCGCGACTTCTTCGAGATGCCGACCATCGCGGCACTCGCCGCCAAGGCGGATCGCGCCCGCCTCGCCGGAGGCGAAGGCCGGTCCGCGATTCCGCGCCTTGCCCGCCGCGCGCGGCCAGAGGCGGGACCGGCGACGAACGTCCCATGAGTATGAGTGCGCCGACAGCCATTCGTTGGTTGCCCTCGGTTGGGCAGGCAAAATTCCGGCTGGTGTGCTTCCCATGCGCCGGCGGCGACGCGCGGATGTTCGCCGACTGGCAAGGACAGCTCGGCGCAGGTGTCGTCTTGGGGTTGGCCGATCTGCCGGGCCATGGCACGCATTTCAGCTTGCCGCCGTTGCGGACGATCGATGACGCGGTCGGCTGGTTCGTGACCGCGTTGGAGCAGATCGACGGCCGGTTCGGTCTGTTCGGCTACAGCATGGGAGCATTGATCGCCTACGAGATCGCACAGTCGCTACGCGCACGAAAAGGTCCTACGCCGGCGGTCCTGATGGCGGCAGCGCATCGGGCGCCGCATCTACCCAACCCTCGCCCGCCCATCTACCGGCTTCCGGATGCCGAGTTCATCGAGAGCGTCGCCGAGCTCGATGGCCTTCCGCCCGAACTGCTTGCAGATCCCGAACTGGTGGAATTGCTGATACCGCGGCTGCGCGCCGACTTTGAAGCCTGCGAAACCTATGCGCCACGAGATTACCCACCGCTCGATCTGCCGCTCACCGTTTATGGCGGGGCCGCCGATCCGGACGTCGCGTCCGACGATCTTGCAGCTTGGCGCGTGCACACGCGCGGGCCGTTCCGCCAGGTCGTGATGCCGGGAACGCATTTCTTTATTCAGCGCAGTCGGCATGCGCTCACGCGGGACATCGCGATGCAACTTACGGAACCGGCATTCCTCTACTCGAAGAGCGGGTAAATCCCATGACATCGTCACAGAACCCCGGCACCCATCCAGCGATGCCCCGTGCGGCCACCCTGATGCATCAGCCGAGCGTGAGGGAGGTGAGGGGGCCGATGTTGCGGCGCCTGTTGTGGGCTGGCCTCAAGCGCGCGCTACCGGGCTTCAAGCAACCCGTCCCGTGCCTGCGTCAGGCGCCGTTGCCTTACGATGCGGTTATCGAGACACCCGGGCCGGATGTGCCGCCGGAGTTCGCGCAGTTTTCCGGCGCGTGGAACGGTGCCTGGCTCGACCTGCTCGGACGGCCGCAACTCTGTCACACGCTGGTGGTCGAGCGCGTCTATGCCATGGGGCTTGCCGACGTCATCTACAGCTACGGCATCAGCGCCGCCTGGGGTCTGAGCGAACCGGGATACTACCGTACAACCGCCCAGATCGGCGATGGGTTGTTGTATTTCCGGCAACGCTTCGGCGTGCAGTATGCCGCCTATGCAGTGCAGGCTCCGTACCTCACGGGCACTATCGAAGGGCAGGGCCACGCGCTGCTTGCTTCCGTGCCGCTGTCCGACGTGGGCACGAAGCCGATCGTGTTCCCGGCGCAGGATCCGGACCGGCCGAGAGAACGGCTGACGCTCGCCGAACTTTCCACGGCGAGCAGCCAGCTCGACCTTATGGATTACTCGTACTTCCTTCCGATCGGCCAAGCCGAGCCGGCGGAATTTCGTCTGGAGGGCCGGCTTTCGCTTGGGCCATTCCAGATGATGAACTCCGTGCACGGATGCCCCGGCACCGGCATCAATGTGCCCGAGCTCATGCTCGAGTTTGTGAGCAGCGACGACGAGATCATCCCCGTCGTTCAGGACATCATCCCGATTCCGACAAAGGACCGGCTGGATCGGATCATCCTGTCGACCGGACGCATCTGGTCCGAGCCGGGCGACGGCCCGTGGTCGCGTGCTTCGTTTCCTTACGTGTTGACCAACAGCCTTTCCAATGAGGCGCACAACGGTGTCGCGACGTTTCTCTTCAACGATGTCGGTGTGACATTCGTGCGGCTGCAGGGGAGCCAGGAGACCAATCCGTGGCGCCAGGTCGATCTTGTCGCCCATGCGCCGGCACACTATCAACCGGTTTCGATTGCAAACGCAGATCGCGTGCTTGCGACGCGGCGCGCCGAGCTCGCGGCGAGGTGGCCGCTTAGACCATGGAGCGAGATTTTTACGAAGGATATCGACAAGACCAAGGCCGCCTTCGATGAAAGCGAAGAGGTCAGCGCGATCACCGTCAGCGGCATCATGGTGGACCGCAAGCTCTATGTGAACGATTGCAATACCCGGACCGGCGTATTCCCGTTCCCGGCCGAGATGCGGGCGGCGGCGTTTTCGGTGAGCAAGTCGCTCGGCGGCGCCGCGATCCTGTGCTGGCTGGCGCAAGAGTATGGCGACAGCGTCTTCGATCAACCCTTGCTGGACTGCTTGAGCCCCGGTCAGCCGGTCGGGCTCGGTTGGGAGCGCGCGACCTTCGGCAATATGCTCGATATGGCGAGCGGGCTTGGCGATCTCAGTCCGAGCGTACCGCCGAACCGTCCGTTCGCCGACGAGGGCCAGCCGCGAATGGAGACGTGGTCGCTGGAGCCGTCCGCGGCGGAAAAAATCGCGACCACATTCGGCTACGGGACGTTTTCCTGGGGGCCGGAGCGCGTATTTCGCTACAACTCGGCGCTGATCTTCATGATGGCGGCCGGCATGGATGCATTCCTCAAGGCCCGTGCCGGACCGAACGCGAATCTCTGGGACCGCTTCACCGAGGCTGTGCTGTATCCGCTCGGGATTCCGATGCTGCCGATGATGCACACCGTCGAGCCTGGCGGCGCGCGGGGTATTCCGCTTCTCGCGACCGGGGCCTATCCGACATTCGAGCAGGCTGCAAAGATAGGGCAGCTCTTTCTCGACGGCGGTGCTTTTCAAGGCCGCCAGCTTTTGAGCAAAGCCAAGGCTGGCCACGCGCTCGACTGGACCGGCGCGACCGAACCGGGCCTGGCTACGCAGCCCGACATGAACCTGTACAATGGAAGCTACAAGTCGGGTTTCTGGCGTTCACCGTTCCGGACCGGCTCCAATGTTGTGACCGTGATCAACATGGAAGGGTATGGCGGCAATGCGGTCTCCCTGCTGCCTAATGGGATGGCATGCATTCGTTTCACCGACGGCCTCACCTACTCGACCACCGACATGGTGGCGGTTGCACAGACCGTGCGGCCGTTTCAGCCGGACATGCCGGGATTTCGTCCGGCCATACAGCCGGAGGGGCAGCAACTCACTGGAAGTGAACTCTGGGAGACCGTGCAAGGCAACACAATCAGCTCCGATGCCGGAGACTGGGTGGGCTTCTTCGCGTCGGGTGGTTTGCTCTATCTCGGCCGTGTCTACCAGGACACGATCGTCGGGCGATGGCAGATCGTAGACGATCAAACACTGGTGCGATATGACATGCCGGTGCCGGTCGGTATCGGAACCCGCTATTCGGTTTACAGCACGGTCGAAGGCATTGTCCTTGTGGATCAGGACACCAATCAACTCACTTCGGCCGTGGTGCATAAGGGCTTCGACGATCGTTTTGGCCAACTTGGTTGAGGCAATGCTGCTGGTGTTGCGCAAACCTAACCGCAGGGTTACGCGATGACGAAAAGCCGATTTGCCTTGGCCGCTTTTATCGTCGCTTCCACTATCGGGACGGCTGTTGCGCAAACGCCTTATGCGGGAATGCAGGGCCGGTCGATCAAGGCCCTTTCCGACCAGCAGATCGCTGATTTGCGAGCCGGCCGCGGTATGGGCTTGGCGCTCGCGGCGGAATTGAACGGCTATCCCGGGCCGAGGCATCTGCTGGAACTTGCGGATAAGATCGGTCTTTCCGTCGAACAGAACGACAAGGTTCAGAAGCTGTTTGAGGCGATGAAAGCAGAAACGATACCGATCGGCGAGCGGCTGATCGCTCAAGAGGCTTTGCTCGACAGACTCTTTGTGGATCGTGCCGTTACGCCGGATAGGTTGAGCGCTGCTACGGCTGCGATTGGGGCAACGCAAGCGGAGCTTCGCGCGGCGCATCTCAAATACCATCTTTCGACGGTTGCAATGTTGCAGCCTTCGCAGGTGCAACGGTATTCCGCCCTGCGCGGATATGACGGCGGTGCACAAAAGCATCACCATCACCGTTAGACGATCTTGCACGACTTCGCCCAAATCGTCGGACTGTCGCTATGCGTCAGTATCGCTGCGACAGTATTGGCGGCGGCAATCAGCTTGCCCTTTGGAACGGCGCTTGCGATTTTCCCGTTCCGCGGACGGCGTGCCGTAGTCGTTTTAATTAACGCGTTTTTTGGGCTGCCGCCGGTTGTCGTCGGCCTGATTTTGTATCTTGCGCTCTCTCACTCCGGTCCGCTCGGCGTTCTAAATCTGCTGTTCTCTCCAACCGCCATTGTAATCGCGCAGACCATTTTGGCGATTCCAATCATGACGGCCCTTGTCCACCGTGCAAGCGAACGGGCATGGTCGCGCTACGGCGACGAATTGGTCGCCGATGGCGCCTCGCGATTTCAAGCGATGCCGCAAATCCTTTCGATCATTCGTGCCGAGCTTTTGACCGCCATCCTTGCAGGATTTGGCCGCACGGTTTCCGAAGTCGGCGCGGTGATTCTCGTCGGCGGCAATATACGAGGGCTGACACGAACGATGACGACGGCCATTGCCCTGCAAACCAATCAAGGCGATCTGTCGTTGGCGCTGGCCCTTGGCGCGGTGTTGGTGGGTATCAGTATTTCGATAAGCGCGACCGTTTTTGCCGTAGCGGGAAAAGCGCGAACAGCCGGAAGCGATGAACCATGAACAAACCCCTACGATTTGTCCTCGGAGTATTCGGAGCCGTCATCGCCGCCAATAGCGGGTTCGCCGCAGACCGGTCCATTATTTTGGCGTCGACAACGTCAGTGGAAAGCTCCGGCCTTCTGGCCGGCATACTGCCGAAGTTCACGGCCAAGACCGGCATTGCAGTGAACGTGGTCGCGCAGGGAACGGGCAAGGCGTTGGATACGGCGCGGCGCGGTGATGCCGACCTGTTGCTGGTTCACGATCCGGAAGCCGAACAACAATTCATGGACGAAGGCCATGGGGCAAGCCGTCGGCAGATTGCATGGAATGACTTTATCATTGTCGGGCCGTCTGCCGACCCCGCCCACATCATGCCCGGCAATGAAGGCGTTGCAGCGTTGCAAGCCATCGCGGCCGCCCGGGCGCCGTTCGTGTCGCGCGGAGACAGGAGCGGAACGCACGCCGCAGAGCTTCGCCTTTGGAAGGCTGCCGGGCAGGTGCCCGATTCGCTCAATAAAGAGAAATGGTATCGCGACATAGGTGGCGGCATGGGACAGGCACTGAACGCCGCAAGCGCGATGAATGCCTACACGCTGTCCGACCGTGGTACCTGGCTTAGCTTCAATAACAAGGGTTCGCTCGTCATCGCCATCGAAGGGGACGCGCGTCTGCTGAACAGGTACGACGTGATCGAACTGAACCGGCAAAGTCATGCGGGCAGAAAACTGGACGACGCAAAAACGTTTGCTGACTGGCTTGAATCCGCCGAGGGCCAGGAGGCCATCGGCGCTTATCAGGCAAATGGACAGAGGCTGTTCAATCCCTCGGCGGCATCGCCGAAATGACCCCGCTCCGGTCGCGCTCGGTGAATGACTTACGAGGCCGGGCGCCCCGCTCAAATCATCGACGCCACATTGGCCAAACAGGCCTTGCCGGAGTTTGAAAAAGAGGTACCGTGGCAGTCTATATTGGAGGACGCGATGGACACCGAGAAGACAAGCGACGCACCGGCTGCGAAAGATTTGGGGGAGCGGCCGGCCCGGCAGAATAATCAGCCATTTGTCGAGAAGGTCATCGACATCGTGGTTGACGGTGCGGCCGCTTTCACGAAGGCCGCCGTAAAATCCGCGGCGAAGCGGGTGACCAAGTTGGCCAAAAAAACCACGGCGGGAAAAGCGGTCGTGGCGGTTGCCAAAAAGGCGAAAAAAGCGGCGCCGAAAAAGACGGTCAAAACAAAAAAATCATCCAGCCGCCGTAAAAGCGCGAGCGTGAAAAAGTTGGCCAAGGCGATCACAGGGAAAAAGACGGCTGCGAAGAAGAACAAGGCAGCGGCGACGAAAAAGAAATCGAAAAAATCGAGACGCTGATCCTAGACAAGCAGGAGATTTCGTCGAATCCGGCGCTTCAGACGGTTTGAAGCCGACATCAGCTTGGCCAGCGTTTCAGCGCCGCAGGCTGTACCGAGGGCCCTACGCTGCAACGGCCCGGGCAAGCACCTCTTCAGCAGCGTAGGCCTGGTTGGCTCTGTTTGGCTCAGCAATGGCTGCTGCGTGGGCTCTCCAACCCGTCATTCAGGAAAATCGGCTTATTTTGTGCCGGCGCCGTCCTGGGCTTCAAGGACGGCAATGGTGCGCCGGGTTTGCCCTGCACGCCTGCGGCTTCGGTCTTTCCAAAAGCGCTCATCGATTTCTCCTCCATCTTGATGCAATGCAACATGCAGGAGCCGGTTTCGTTCCCCTTGCCGGCACAATCAATACCTATCGCACGAGCGTGTACGCGCCGGGACGATCAAGAAATCAAAAAGCTTCAACATAAGGCCGGACGGCCCGATCCGGGACAATTTGGAACATTTGCCACCGCCGCCGATTAGCAAGCTGCCGGACGGATAGTCGTCCGGGCCATTGGCGGGTCAGGGAAAATTGATCGTTCCGGCAGGTCTCGCGTTCACCAATTTTGTCATCATGGCGATCGTCGTCGCCGCACTTTACTTTACCCGCGACATCCTGGTCCCGATAGCTCTGGCGGTTTTGCTGAGTTTCCTCTTGGCGCCGCTGGTCAGACTGCTGCAGCGCTGGCGGCTGCCGCGGTCGTTGGCCGTGATGTGCGCGGTGCTCGGGGCACTGGCGGTTGCGTTGAGCTTGGCGACCATGGTGATGATTGAAGTCAACCAGCTGGTCAACGACCTGCCGCGCTACCAGGCGACGTTGGGAAGCAAGATCCACGACTTGCGCGATGCGGTCGGAAGCTCCGGCTTCCTCAAAAACGCGTCAAGCATGCTGAAAGATCTCGACAAAGAGCTGAGCGCGCAGGAGGGCAAGGCGGCGCCCGCGCCAAAGGAGGCGCTTTCACCGGATCAAGGCCGCACTTCCCCGATACCCGTCGAAGTTCATCAGCCCGATCCCGGCGCGTCGGAAACCCTGATCGCGGTGTTGAAACCGCTCGCGGCGCCGTTCACCACGACGGGCATCGTCGTGATTTTTCTCTTCTTCTTTCTTTTCCAGCGTGAAGACCTCCGCAACCGTTTCATACGGCTGGCCGGAAGCGGTGACCTCGAGCGGACAACCGCGGCGCTGGACGACGCCGGGCGCAGGCTCGGCCATCTGTTTGCGACGCAACTGGTGTTAAACGCGATTTTCGGTACCGTGATCGGGGTGGGTTTGGCCGTGATCGGCGTGCCCAGCGCGCCGCTCTGGGGTCTCATGGCCATGATCCTACGGTTCGTGCCGTATATCGGCGCGGTGTTGGCGGCCGCCCTTCCGGTTTTACTCGCGGCGGCGGTCGGAACCGACTGGACCATGACGATCTGGACCGCCGTGTTGTTTGCCATCGTCGAACCAGTGACCGGACAGGTCGTGGAACCCCTGATATGCGGCCGAACTGCGGGGCTGTCGCCTGTCGCTATCGTCGTCGCCGCCTCGTTCTGGACCTGGCTCTGGGGACCCTTGGGCCTGCTGTTGTCGACGCCGCTGACCTTGTGCCTAGTCGTGCTCGCGCGTCATGTCGACCGGCTGAAATTCATCGACGTCATGCTAGGCGACCAGCCGGCGCTGACGCCGCAGCAGGCTGCCTACCAGCGGATGTTGACCGGAGATCCGCTGGAGGCGATCGAGCAGGCCCGCGCGTTCCTCAAGAACGGCTCGGTCAGTGCCTACTACGAAGAGATATTGCTCGGCGCACTGCGGCTGGCGCAAGCCGACGCCGAATTGGGCCGCCTCGACGATGTCCGGCTGGAAAACATCTTCAAGACAGTGTCCGAGATTGTCGAGGACCTGGCTGAGCATGATAGCGGCGAGACCCCGGTAGAAGAAAAGGTAAGGGTACGCGCCTCGGCAAATAGCAAGGTCGTCGCCTTGACCGGGGGCGATTTCGCAAAGCCGGTATTCTGCATACCGGGACTGGGCCGGCTGGACGACTGCGCCGTTCTGGTGGTTGCCGACGAACTCAGGCGGGCCGGGATCGAGGCCCGGGTAGCGGGTGCGACGACGGCAATCGAGGGCGGCGAGGCCACATTGATATGCATTTGTTATCTGGAACGCATTCCGAGGGCCCGGATCGACTACGCCGTCAGGAAGCTGTCGCGGAAGGCACCTTCCGCCCGCATCGTGATTGGCAGATTGAACGAAGACGATCAGGCCGGACGTTCGGCATCGCAACGTGAAGCAATGCCACGGTCGCTGAAGGCCATTGTCGCCGCTTTCGCTGGTTTCGAAAGCCGCTCGGCGAGCGCCGGGAACTAATGGCATCACTGGCGAGTTCAAGCTGCGAATGATTTTCCGGAAGGATCGATATCATGGCCCAAAGCGACACCCGTACATTGCAGCAGATAAAACGCGAAACCGAGCAGACGCGGGCCGGGCTGACCGATACGGTTGAGCAGCTTCGCAGCAGCGTTGCGGAAACCGCGAGCGACCTACGCCATCGCATCAGTCCCGACGTCATCAAGGCGGAGGTGTCCGACTACATCCGAAGCCGGGGCGAGCAGCTAATGGACGACGTTACCGCCGCGGCCCGCCGCAATCCGATGCAGGCCGTGGCAATCGGTGCAAGCGTCGCCTATCCGCTGTTGCGGATGGCGCGCGCCATTCCCCTGCCCGTGCTGATGATCGGCGCCGGCCTGTTTTTTGCCGGCTCCAAGACGGGTCAGGCGGCTGCGCAAAAAGCCACCGACATGGCTTCCGATCTTTCCGACGAGGTGCAACGGCGGGCTCACGATTTGAGAGATCAGGTGGGCGAGTCGGCAGCCGCGGCAAAAGCATTTGCATCGGATAATCTGGGCCGGTTGCGCAACACTGTTTCCGACGGCACCGATCAGGTCGGTCAGGCCGCGGATAAGGTCAACGCGGCGGCCAGCCAGATGGGCGCAACCTTGGCCTCGGGCCCTGACAGGTTAAAGGACAAGGCGGTCTCGTTCGGGACTTCTGCCGCGGATCAGGCGAATGAGCTCAAGGATAGGACCGTTCGCGCCGCAGTCTCGGCGGTTTCCAGCATCCAAGATGCCGCATCGGATGCCACCTCGTCGGCGCGAAGAATGGCCGGAACCGCGGCCGATGCGGGCCTCAATGCGGTGAAAAGCGCGCGCGACACCGCTTCCGATCTTACCGGTCGTGCAGGCAGGAGCCTGGTCGAAACCATCGAACAGTATCCCTTGGTGGTAGCGGGCGTCGGTCTTCTCATTGGAGGCCTGATCGCCAGTGCACTTCCTCGTTCCGATATCGAAGACGAACTGATCGGCGACGCGAGCAGTTCATTGAAAAAACGCGCCCAAGCCGCAACCGCGCAAGGGATTGACGCTGCCAAGGGCGCCGTCGGCGACGTCTACGACAAGACGATCCGGCAGGCCGAAGCCGAAGGGCTGACTCCCGATGCGCTGAGCAACGCCGCGCAGGATATCGGACAGCGAATAAGGCACGTGGCGGAAAGCGCCGTGACTACTGCGTTCGAGCCCAATCGACTTCAACAAGATCAACAAGATACCAACGGAGTACGCGACAATGGCTAACCAGACTTTCACAAGCCCGGACAAGAGCGGCGTGTCTTCCAATCCCGGTTCGTCATCCGGCGTGTCTTCCAACACCGGCTCGGCATCTCATGGATTCGAGAAGGCTGCGAGTACGGCCAAGAATGTGGCCGACCAGACCAAGAGCGTGGCTGACCAGGCGTTATCAGCAGGCCGCGATCTAAAGGAAAAGGCGGCCGAAATGGCCGGCTCTTCCGCCGAAACTCTGAAAGGTCGCGCATCCGACCTGATGGACGCCGCCAAGGATGTGGCGTCGCAGACCACCGACAAACTCAAACAAACCGTCGACGGCCAGAAGAACGCCGGAGCTGACTACGTTGGTAACTTGGCCGACGCGATGCGCCGCGCCGCTCGGGAATTCGATCACGATCTTCCAGTCGCCGGAGCCTACATTCGCAAGGCCGCGTCGCAAGTCGAAGGCGTCTCGGACTCGATCAAGACTGGAAATTTCAACGACGTCGTCAAAAGCGCGCAAGCTTTTGCCCGGCGCCAGCCGACGACTTTCCTGGCACTGGCGGTGTTTGCAGGATTCGGTGCCGTGCGGTTTCTGAAGAGTTCAGCGGCTCCATCTGCATCGTCGGCTCGCAGCGGTAGCGATGGATTTACACCAACGCAGGCGGGTCGATCGTATTCGAGCAATCAGGCAGGCCGATCGTATTCGGATAATCGAGGGTATCGCGATGAGTTCAACAAGTAACCGCTCTATTCCGGATCTCGTCAGCGACGCATTCGGCCAGCTCGCCAAGCTGGTCGGCAACGAGTTTGATCTGGCACGCGCAGAGCTTTCGGACAAAGCCGGCCAGATCGGCCGGGCCGCCGCGATTATCGGAGCCGGCGCTATCATCCTGATGCCGGCTCTGGTGTTGCTGCTGTTTGCGGTTGCCGCTGCGCTAATACGCGGCGGATTTTCCGAGCCTGTTTCATACCTGATCACGGGAGCCGGCGCGGCGCTGGTTTCAGGCGCGCTGATTGCGACCGGCCTCAGCCGGCTGTCCGGCGATGCCTTGAAGCCGACGGTGACGCTTAATCAGGTGCAACAGGACAAAATCGCGGTAAAGGAGATGGTTCGATGAGTGGTGTTACGGAAAAAGGTTCGGACTTCATCCAGGATCTTGGCGACGCGGCGCGCCGAAATCCGATATCTGCGGCGCTCATCGGAATGGGCGTGTTGTGGCTCTTCACCGGTAGCCGAACCCTGGAGCGGGTGGGAGACATGGTGCGGAGTACTGGATTCGACCGCATTCCGGACGCCGCTGGGAACGCCTTCGATGTTGCTCGTTCGACGCTGCGGTCAAGCGCAGGAACGGTCAGCGACCATGTGTCGTCAGCGGCTGAAGTCCTTCGCGATGGTGGTGCGGCAGGCCTCGATAGTGTTGTCCGCGCCGGATCGGACTATGCCGATGCCGCCTATGGTTATGCCCAACATATTCCGGATGCCGGCGGCGCCTTGTTCAATACCGCGCGTGAGAACCTGTCCGACCTTTTCCGTACCCAACCGTTGGCCTTGGGTGCGATCGGCCTCGCGATAGGGGCCGGCATCGCCGCGGCATTGCCAGCGACGGATGTCGAAGCTGAGTATCTCGGCGAAGCCAGCGATAATTTTAAGGCGCAGGCCGCCGATTTCGCATCGGAACAGGTCACGCGCGCCGCCACGGCCGCCGAGCAGGTGGTTACCGCGGTGTCGGACGAAGCTCGAAAGCAGGGTCTTACGATGGACGCCGCGAAGTCGGCGGTGGCCGATATTCCGGGAAAGCTCGGCCGAGTCGCTGATGCGGCGGGACAAGGCGTTTCCGCCAGATTGAAGCCGGTTGGATCTTGAGGGCGGATGTATCGGCATCAGCGTAAGCGCCTGAACCGTGATGCGAATCGGTAATACGAACGGCCTGATTCCGATAAGGATTTAGGATTTTTTCTCCTTGGATCGAAGATCGCGGGCGATATTCTCGACCGCGGTGTCCGCTGCAAGTTCCTCATGCTCGGCCTCGCTCGAAACCTCGAGGTCGAGATGATCGGCGATCTCGCGCAAAATCTTCAGAATGCTGGTCGCTTCTTTTTCGGCCAGCAGGTTGATCTGGAGATCCAGATGGTTGCGCCGTTCCGATCTCAAGTCGATCGCATTCTGTCGGATCAGTACGAACGAGGTCAGCAGAACGGCTTCAAGCGCAAGCACGATCGAGAGCAACGGAAAAGGGTATGGATCGAACGCATGAGCCTTGGCGGACGGATGCATGTTCAGACCGATCCATAGCAGAACGAAGACGCATTGAACCAAAATGAAATAGATCGTTCCGACGAACCCACCCACCATGTGGGAAAAGCGGTGAAACGCCGACAGTTCTTGCTCGTCTTTCTCTTCGAGCTTCAGGATCGATTCGATATTTTTCTCAGTAGTCCGGCGGACAGGCCGGGCTTTTCTTACAGTGCTGACGGGCGCGATCATCCTACCGCGCGTTCCGCGGCTTTCCTGGCCTTCTGACCGGTCTCCTCTACCGTCGCGTCGCCGGCCTTTTCCGCTTTGGCCCGAAGTTCACACTTGGTGCGGATTGCTTCGAGCTCCTCATCGGTCAAATGCTCGATTCCGACAAAGGAGTTATGCGCCGTGCTGACGCGAATGAGTTCGTCGAGCTTTACCTGGATCGCGGCGCTGTCGCGATTTTGCGAATTTTGAATCAAAAACACCATCAGGAAGGTAATGATCGTGGTGCCGGTGTTGATAACCAGTTGCCAAGTATCGGAATAATTGAACAGCGGTCCGGTAACGGCCCAGATGAGAACGATGCCGGTGGCGATCATGAATGTGAATGCCCGGCCGGCGGCGTGGGAGGTCCGGTTGGCGATGTCTCCAAACATCTTGCTGAAGCCGCCGACTTCTTTTTGCGGCGAACTCTTTTTTGTACTGGGGTCCTTCGACCGGCTGAGCTTGCGTTTCGATCTGTCCCCCATGTAAGCCTCGCTTGATGAAAGGTCCCTACCAGAGCTTATGATCAACATTCGGGACGCCGCCGAGTTCCAGGCGAATGTTCCCGAGACGACCATTCAGGTGTCAGTAGTCGATAGCTGATCTTCCGGAGCGCCGCGAGCGATAGGCTAAAATGTCCAGGCTTGTCCCGCAGGCTGCAGGATCAAGACGGACCAAACCACTGCGAAAGGGTGCGGTCGCCAAATAGCATCAAATACTTTGTGAGACCGATCAAGATGCCAACCACCATGAGGCAGATCGCGACCTTTTTCAGCGTGTACCATCTCGGGTATCTGCACCTCGGGCAAACGGATGTATTTCCGACGGCGGCGCCGCATTCGGTACATCTGCTGAAGGCGTCTGACATCGCGACACCGCATTTCGGCCTAAACAGGCGCGGGCACCCCGATCAATGAGGAGGGCGCGGCGCTGGATACGCCGAGCCGCCGTCTTAGAATTCGAATTTGGCGGTCGTCAGCCACGTCGATCTTGTTACGGCGGGTTGAGGGCTTGAGGCGGCGCATTTCTGCTCTCCATCGATACAACCTAATTGCCTTACGAAAGCTTTGTTCCGCGTTGCCTGGGCAATCCGCTTGTTCACTTCTGGAGCGCGGTCGCCGACACCTTCGACAGTGCCTGGCTCAATTCGTGAATTTCATAGGGCTTGCGGATAATCTGGAAGCCTAGCGACGTTCGGCGAAGCGTGTCGCTATAGCCCGTCGCCAGCAGAATCGGCATCCGGGGATATTTCACGCGAACGGCCTGCGCCAGTGTCAGGCCATCCATTTTTCCCGGCATGACGATATCGCTGAAAACCAGGTCGATCCCGTACGTCTCGATTTCCGTCAAAGCTTCTTCCGCGTTCGGAACCCACCGCACCGTGTAGCCCAGTTGCTCAAGCAGCCCGGTGCTTGCGGTTGCAACGTCCGGATTGTCCTCAACCAGAAGGATGGTGCCGCTACCGCGGGCCTTTGTAGGTCCACTCTTGTCTGAAACAATACCGGTGCTGTCGCGCGGAAGCATGACCGTGACGGTCGTCCCCTTGCCCAATTCACTGGCGAGGGTAACCGTACCGCCGGCCTGATAACCAAAGCCGTGTACCTGGGAAAGTCCAAGACCTGTACCTTTGCCTACCGGTTTGGTGGTGAAAAACGGCTCGAACACTTTCTGCACAATATCGGGCGGGATGCCTACGCCGGTATCTGAAACGCGGATGACCACGAAATCTCCCGTGCTCACTTCGTCTTTTGACCTTACATTCTCCGCAGCGATCGTTATCGTGCCGCCCTCGGGCATGGCGTCCTTTGCGTTGATGACAAGGTTGACCATGGCTGTTTCAAGTTCGGAAACATCGACCTTGATTGGCCACAGTTCGCGATCCACGCTGGTGACGAGTTGAATCGTACCCCCGACGCCGATCTTGAGAACCTCACGCATGGCGTCGATCCGTTCTTCTAGGTCGACCGTCTGTGGATTGACGTTCTGCCGCCTGGCGAATGTAAGCAACTGGCTGGTCAGGGCAGCTCCGCGCTTTGCGGCCGACTCGATAGCTTGAACGGCTCGACGGGATTTCTCATCGTCCGCATACTTCTTTAAAAGCTCGGCGCTTCCGCCAATGACCATAAGAAGATTGTTGAAGTCGTGGGCCACGCCACCGGTCAGTTGTCCCAGCGCGTCGAGCTTCTGGGATTCGGCGAGCTGTTTCTGCATGCGTTCAAGTTTGAGCGCGGCCTCGCGACGCTCCGTAATGTCCCGCGTAATCTTGGCAAATCCGATAAGTTGGCCGTCTTCCCTGAGAGCATCGATGACGACGCTCGCCCAAAAGAAAGAGCCGTCCTTGCGGACACGCCAGCCTTCCTCTTCGTAACGGCCGTGCTCTTCTGCTGTCTTGAGGGCGCGCGCGGGCTTGCCATTGGACTGGTTGGCCGGGGTGTAGAAACGAGAGAAATGCTGCCCGACGATCTCCTCCGGAAGATAGCCTTTAATTCGCTGCCCGCCGATGTTCCAGCTTGTGACTCGACCACGGGGGTCGAGCATATAGAGCGCGTAATCAGCCACCCCCTCGACCAGAAGCCGGAAACTACGCTCGCTTTCAAATAGGTGCTGCTCTTGCGTGCGCTTGGCCATTATCCAACTCAACCACAGGAAACGCTTTCCCGCGAAAACAGTTCCAAAAAAGACAAAGGCCCCCGAAGAAGGGGGCGCTCAGCGAATATTCCTTGTTTTGAATGGATTTACAAGATGACTGCCCGACCGTTGCAAGCCGGCTTCGCAAGATTGCGATACTGCATCGGCAGTCCATGGAAAAAGGCCCCGACTAACGGGGCCTTTTCCCTTGATCACGCGTGCTTCTACTAATCTCGCTCCTTGACGATCGTCTTGGTGCGCACGCCGTCGTCGTGATCTTTCCTGATTACTGTCGTGCGCTCGGCGGGCTCACGCTCCTTGATCACCGTGGTGCGATCACGGTCTCGGTCCCGATCCCAATGGCTTTCGCCGACAGTAACGCCGGCGCCGACCGGCCCGACCCGAACGCCGACTTCGTCTGCCAGAGCCGGTGTAGCGAGCGCGGCCATGGCGGCAATCACCAGTGCATACTTCATTGAAAACCTCCTTTGTTGCAGTGAAAAGAAAATAGCCAACGCCGCGGGAAGTTCCGGAAAATCGGGCCAAATTGTCGCGGGAACTTTTCAAGCCTTGCCGCCCGATCTTTGCGATTCGAACATGCGCGGCCGTCCCAACCCCTGCGCTCGGCGGCGTTAAAGCAATTTCGGCAATGGTCGGCAGATAATGCGCTCGACCATGGTGCGAAACGTATCGATTACCATGGCGGACAAGCCGGTAGTCGCTTCGGTGATGGCTGAAATCGTCCCGTCCGGGTCGGGTTCGCATAATTGTGCGGCTCGGTTCTCGCATGAATTCGGCGCAGTTTTTTTTCAGTCAAACAACAGGTTGAAGTCGGATATACTTGCAACCTTGTCAGATCCGCATGCCGTCTTCGCGGCATGGCAATGCGGCTCGCCAGCCAGGGAAAAAGCAATGAGCGTTCGCGCGGGCCGGGAATTTCTGGCCATTCCCGGCCCCACCACGATACCCGACGCGGTGCTGCAGGCGATGCACCGGCCGGCGCTGGACATCTATTCCGAGCAGATGCTGGAATTGACCGACGGCCTGCTGCGCGATCTCGGTAAGCTGTTTGCCACCAAGGGCCGCTGTTACATCTATATCGCAAATGGCCACGGCGTATGGGAAGCGAGCTTAAGCAACGTGTTGTCGCGCGGCGACAAGATACTGGTCCTGGAAAGCGGCCGCTTCGCGATCGGTTGGGGCGCTGCGGCGGCGGCGATGGGAGTGGAGGTCGAAGTGCTGAAGGGCGGCTGGCGCCGCGCGATCCGGCCTGCAGAAGTCGAAGCCCGGCTGCGCCAGGACAAGGCGCACGCCATCAAGGCGGTGCTGGCGGTGCAGGTCGATACCGCGTCGGGCGTCTGCAACGACATCGCGGCGATTGGCGGGGCGATCAGGGCGAGCGGCCATCCGGCGCTCTTTATGGTCGATGCCATGGCCTCGCTCGGCTGCATGCCGTTCGAGATGGACGCTTGGGGTATCGACGTCGCTATGTCCGGCTCACAAAAGGGCTTGATGACGCCGCCGGGCCTCGGCTTCGTCGCCGCCAACGAACGCGCCCGCGCGGTGCACAAGACGGCGAACCTACGTACGCCCTATTGGGGCTGGACCGAGCGCGAAGGCGTCGAGCACTACCGCAAACATGCCGGCACCGCGCCGGTACACCTGCTGTTCGGGTTGCGCCAGGCCATCGACATGCTCGCCGCCGAAGGGTTCGACAACGTGTTTCGGCGCCATCGGCTGCTCGGTGAAGCGGTCCGCCGCGCCGTCGAAGTCTGGGCCGAAGGCCAAGTGCTCGCCTTCAATATCGATGAGCCGCGGGCGCGGGCGGACACCGTGACCACGGTGATGATGGCGGACGGCTACGACCCGGCCGCGTTGCGGCGTTATTGCAGGGAGAAATGCGGCGTGACCCTTGGCGTGGGAATTGGCGAGCGCGCCGCGCAGGCGTTCCGGATCGCTCATATGGGACATCTCAATGCACCGATGGTCCTTGGCACGCTGGGTGTCATAGGCGTTGGCCTCAACGCGCTTGCCATCCCGCACGGCAAATACGGCCTCGACGCCGCAATCGCATGGCTCGGCGAAACCGTCCGTCCTTGAGGCTTACGCCGTTACCGGTATAAATACAATCCTAAGTTGTTATTCCAGCGAATTGAGGGGCACTGAAATGGATCTTGGATTGAAGGGTAAGGTGGCGCTGATCACCGGTTCGAGCAAGGGGATCGGGCTGGCCACGGCGATGTCCCTGGCCGACGAGGGATGCCATGTGATCCTGAACGCGAGACATGCGGATGAACTTCAATCGGCCGCGGACCTCGTGCGTCAGAAAGGTGTTGAGGCCGAAGCGGTGGTTGCCGACGTGCTCGACCCCGCGTTGGCCAGTCGAATAGTCGATTGCGGCATCGCGCGGTTCGGACGTCTGGATATTCTCGTCAACAACGTCGGGGCGATGACCGGCGGCACGCGGGTGCTCGATACCACGGATGACGACTGGCATGCGGCGATGGAGGCCAATGTCGTTCAGGTGGCGAGGACGATGCGGGCAGCGGTTCCCCGCATGCGCGAGAACGGCGGCGGCGCGATCATCAACATTACGTCGATCTCGGGATGGGTCCCGCAACTGGTCCGGCATGGCCAATACGGCGCATCGAAAGCGGCGCTGATCTACAGCACCGAGCGCTGGGCGATGGAGTTCATCCCCTACAACATCCGCGTCAATGCAGTGTCGCCGGGATCGGTGCTATGCGACGGGAATGGCTGGGACCGCTATCGCGGACGCGACCCCGAGGGGTTCAAGGAATATGAAAGGATCGGCTTTCCGATGGGGCGTCTGGGCCGGCCCGAAGAAGTCGCCCATGTCGTGGCATTTCTAAGTTCGCCGAAAGCATACTGGATCAACGGTCGGCACATCGCCGTGGATGGCTTGGAGCAGCCGTTCGATCGGCCCGGCCGCGCGCCGTACTGAGGTTGGCGTGGTGTGGCTTCGGGTTTGCGTTCAGGCTGCGCGGCAGTGGTGGTGCGGGATCTGATATTCGACGGCATGGTCGAGGGTTTCGAAGGCCGCGACGATCTGTTCGGGCAGGCGCGGGGAGTGCAGCACGGCGCTGCTGGTCATGATGCTTCGGATCCGGGCGAAGTCGACGGGCGACAGCGCGCGGCTGAGAATGCTCACCGCCTCCCCGATGCCTGCATCGCGGTCGGCGGTGAGGGGGATGAACCCTGCATGCGCCGGCGGGACAATGGTTGCGCCGGGCTGGGCGGGCTGCCGCGGCCTGCTGCGCAGCGCCGCGAGCTCGGTCCTGACGGCGCGGATGTCGATCCGCTCGCCCGCTTCCAGCCGTTCCAGCAGCCTGGCCTGGAAATGGTTCGGGGTGCCCGGCGCCGACAGCAGATACAGCAGCGACGGCGGCAAACGCGCAACCATTGCGCTTTTGCCCTTGGCCCATTGCGCGACCTGCATGTAGGCCTGCGCCGTCCTGACGTGCAGGCCGGCCTCGCGCTCGATCCATTTGAGGAACTGGCCATGGGACAAATGGCGCTTGGCTTCGATCAGGCTGTTGCCGGTCTGCAGGATCGAAACGGTCTGGCCGCGCTGGATGCGTTCGGCCTGGCCCCGGAGGAATTTCTCCACCAGCGGCGGCACCGCCGCGTAGTCGAAGCCATCGGCTGGCTGGCAGGCTTGCAGTGAGCCTCGCAGTGCCCGCATCGCAGCGCTCCTCGTCGTGCACCGGCGTTTTGCTACGCCATGGTGGCGACGATAAATACAACCTATGCTTGAATCTGGCAAGGCGCCGTGCTACGGCAAACCACAAGCTGTGCTTCAGGAAGGCGCGCGACCGCCGCGGAGAAACAGTGGCCGGAATGCAGCAGTACCGGGTGCCGGAAGATGCCGACCGTCGAAAATCCGTGATGCATCGGGTTGCGCCATTGGTGTCGCCTCGCTACGCGCCATTGTCCCTCGACGGCGGACGGTCGTTCGCCCGCGCCTTCTCCGATAACCTGGTGCTGGTGTTCGAGGACTTCTTCGAGAGCTGGGCCTTCAGCCTGATCGCGGGCGAGGGCGAACGCCTCGCCGCGCAGGCGGTGCGGCGCGACCTCTTCATCGAGGAAAGCAGCTCATGGCGCCACATGACCACGCTCGGTTCCAAGGCGCTGCGCCGGCTGTCCTCGATCGTGCCGTATCTGTACGGCTCCCCGGATCTTGCGGATTTCCTCTCCGGGGTCGCCGGCGAGCGCGTGCTGCCGGTGCCCGACGACAACGAGCAGTTCGTCCTCAACTGCCTGGAGCGGCGCGGCGACCATCACGGCGCGCATCTCGACACCTATTCGTTCGCATTCAACATCATCCTCGAAACCCCGCCGCCCGGCGCCGGCGGCGTCGTCACCATCACCGATACGCGCAACCAAAATCCCGCGACAGGCTTCGCCGGGAAATCAATCCCGCTGCGCCCCGGCGACGCCTACTTCATGCGCACCAACATGGCCGTGCATGGCGTCAGCCCGCTCGCCGCCGACTGCCGGCGCCTGATGCTCAACTTCGCCTACAGAGCCCAAACCGACGCCGAAGAAACTTCCTACTCAAGCTCTAAACTCTACGGTTAGCGAATACGCAACGGTTGCGCCTTTGTCGCGCGCGGAGCCGGATCGATACGTTCCAGGAGAAACCGATGCGGGACATGGATTTTCAGCAAAGATTTCTCGACATGTCGGACTTCGAAGCAGTCATGTCGTTTCGGGATGTTGTGTTGTCCGGCCTTGAAAATCCGGATTATTACCGTCGCGAAAGCGACGAAGGCGAATTTGTGTGCCGGCATCTCGACCACCGCGGTTGTACCATCGGCCTGTTCGAGCGGAACGAGCTGGTTGCGATCGGATGCATGAGCCTCGCCGAATACGGCAACACCGAACTGCTGCGATACGCAACCCAATTGCCGCCATCGCGAGCCGTATGGCTTTCGGCAACCTTTGTGCATCCAAAACATCGCGGCAAGGGCCTGCAGAGCCTGCTGATCAAGTCGAGGATCGCAGAGGCGCTGCGGCGCGGACGGCGGGGGCTGACCGCCACGGTCTCTCCCGACAACCACTACAGCTGGAGCAACCTGTTGCGGCACGGGCTGCGGGTCCGCGCCGTCATGAAGGCATACGGCACGCACGACAGATTCGTCATGTTCGGCACGGCGGCCGATCCAGGGTTCGATCTGCAGTCATCGGTGATTCTCGATCCGCGTAATATCCAGGCGCAGCAGCTGTTGCTGCAGTTCGGTTATCTCGGCGCCGAATCGCTTCAGCGTCCGGACGGCGGCATCGCCATCGCGTATGCGCGGCCATTCGAGAATCAGTCTGCGGGCAGCTTCGCCAGCCCTAATACCGACTGCTCGCTTCGTTGAAGCCTCGACTGCCGTGTCGAGGCAACGTTCGCCCGGTGCGGCCTGCTAGGCCAGGATTTCCGCGACACAGGCGCTGATGTCCTCGAACGCCCGGGAACCCCGGTGCGGAGAAGGGACACAATGCGTGAAGTAACGTACGCCGTCGGTCACCGCGCCGAATATCCAGAGCCGCGGCTGTGGAAATCCGTGCCGATCGATAGGATGCGCGTCGACGGTGATATCGACACTTCCGACGGAGGCGTTTCCATAGCGGAACGGCGTCAGGCGGCCTCGGCGATATAGCCGGGCGAGGAAGGGAGACGCGGAGAATTCGACGCTCGGGTCTTCCAGATAACCGCGTACTGCCATGTCGGCGTCGTCTGCATACGGACGATCGAGCATGGTGGAACTGACGTGAATTCGCGCCGGGTCGGCGCGGGCGCGGCGGATGTCGGGCGCCGGCCCGTAAGGCAGCCTCAACACTCCGGCGTCGATGAGAGCGATGGCTTGGCGAAGCCGCCATGCCGGAGGTCCCGCCACCAGACGGTTGATCCGCGTGCGGATATCGCCATGGAAATCGCGATACGATTCAAGTGACAACCCGCCATATTCGACGACCGATCGAATCGAATCTTGCATGACACGGAATACTTCTGCCGCCGCGTTCAGGGCACTGCCGCTTCGACCGCCTTTTCGTTCGGTGATATCGTCCATGATCGCGCGATAAACGGCGGCCTCATACTCGTCGCTTGAATCATAGCGGCGGCTGGAACCGAAAAACATCGCCTCCGCATCGAAGTCCCCGAACCGCTCCGCCAGCCACCCGGTCTCTTGCGTGAAACGGCCGCTGGTCCAGGCGGCGCGCAGAACTCTCCTCAACTCTGGAACGTTCGCAGGGGCCGTGCATCCTGAAGGCCGATTGCACGTAATAGCGGGCACTCATCTCCTTAAACAGCAGCGGCAGCACATCCTTGCGGAAATTGATCGCCGCGGGATCCCGAATCCGCAGTTTGTTGATCGCCTCACGAGTAAATATGATCGGCGCGTTCCGGCCTGCGGATCCCGAACCGCTGACGGCCTTTGACCTGTACGGCATGCCGCTGCGTGACAACAGATGAACGGTCGGTTCGAGGCCGCTCGCGCTGTATCGCATCCGCACTCCATCATCGATGAAGCGCCCGCCACGACCCAAAGTGAGCGCTGCAAGCACGTCCATGCCGACCAGTCCCATGCCGCACACGATCACCTTGGCGTGCGACGGAACGAGGTCAAGATGTGCGACCGGATATGGGGAAACCAGCGCCGACCCCTGACCCTCCGGCTCCTGGTTTTCGACGTGACCGAACGTCAGGATGACATGATCGACCGCCAGGCTCTCGCCGCTGGCAAGCCGGACCTGCTCACGCCCGTCACGGCGGGCAACGATGTCCACGGCGCAGGTGGCGTGATGGATCACCGTTACCGTCTCGGGCACATCGCTCACCAGCGCGCGATACATCCATTGCAGGTATTCGCCCATCACACGTCGTGGCAGAAAATCGTCCGGTGCGACCGGTCTGCCCCTCGGATCGATGATGCAAGTATCCCCGATCCAGCGGTACCCGCGGGCAACGGCCCATTGGTATAGGCCCAGGGCGTAAGGCGGCGGCTGTTCCCGGGTCTGAAGCGGATACATCGATATCTCGCTGCATGAATTGTTCATGACGAGATAGTCGGGTTGGGCGGTGTCGTAGATTCCCGTGCCGGGCGTAGTGGGTTCGACCACGTGAATTTCAATCGCGGCGGCAGGAAGAGGGCTGCGGACCGAGGTTACGATTCGTTCGAGAGCACAGAGACCCCAAGGACCGAGGCCGACGATGGCTATGCGCAACAAATGCCGCCTCCACTCCAGACGAACATCGGCCGCGTTGCATCGACGCAGGTGAGCAACCGGTCGGTAAAAACTTCTGTCTGCATGGGAGCGGCCAGCATGGTTCCATCGATCTCCTTCTGGATGAGGGGATATGGCGGCACAACGGGCTGGGCCGACGCTTGTGAGGTATAGAATACTTCCAGAAGTTGTATACCTCTTAAGGTTGTTTTATTTTATGGTTTCTCGCAAGAGAAAGTTGTGGTTGCACAGGGCCCTCTTACGCCAGTCTTTTGGATGGAATCGCCGGGTGGTTTTGCCGGAGCGATCGACGCGTGTTCCGGCCGGTCATACCGCCGATACAACCTTGACGAGTATCAACTTGCAGTAAATAATTTGACGCGCGCCGCATGAAACATAGGGCAGGCGCCCCGTTGCGGAGGCGTTCCGCTTGGGTTCATGTGATGGATGCGGCGTTCGTTGATGAAGATCACTTACTGCGTAACTGATGAGGCACCGTTGCTGGCTGCGTGCTCGCTGCTCCCGATCGTCCGTTCATTCATGCGTGCTTGCGACGTTACACTCGAGACTGCCGACATATCGCTTGCCAGCCGGATCCTTGCGCAATTCCCGGAGTATCTTGCCGAGCGGCAACAGGTTCCGGATGCGCTTGGCCGAACTCGTAGAGCTGGCAGCCGGGCATGATGCGAATATCGTCAAGCTACCCGGCATCGCCCCGTCGCTTCCGCAGCTCAAGGCGGCGATCGAAGAGCTGAAGGGTCAGGGATACGCTTTACCCAACTATCCGGATAAGCCGGTCAGCAGAACGGAAGGAAGTGTCCGCACCCGCTACGATGAGGTCAGAGCCAGCATCGTCAACGCCTCGCTCAGGCAAGGAAACTCCGAGCGACAAATACCCGAATTCGTAAAGGCTCATGCCAGAAAAACGCATACCAACGGGCAGTGGTCGCAGCAGTCACGTTCGCACGTCGCAACCATGGCCGAGGGTGACTTCCGCGCGACAGAGCAGGCTGCAACCATAGCGGAAGACAGCGTCCTGCGTATCGAACATACGGCGGATAGCGGGTCGGTGACCGTGCTCAAGGAGGCAATTTGCGTTCGCGCCGGAGATGTCGTGGACTGCGCGGTGATGCGCTGCGACGAACTGCGGCGTTTCCTGGCCCGCGAGATCGCATCGGCGCGAAGCAGCGGCGTGCTGTTTTCCCTGCAATTGAACTGCACCACCATGAGGGTAGCCGACCCGCTCATTTTCGGCTGCGCGGTCCTTGCCTATTACGCGTCCTTATTCGCCACCTACGGCACCGCCTTGAGCCGGCTCGGGGTCGAAGCCGGAAAGGGCTTTCGGGGAATTCAGTCCGCGGCCGGACTGCTTCCCGACCGGGAGCGGTTCGAACGCCTAATCGCTTCAATCCACTGCGACGGACCCGAGCTTGCAATGGTCGATGCCGCTCGCGGCATATCCACCCTGCACGCACCCGGCGGGATCAGTATTGCCGCCGCGATGGCCGCGGCCATTCACACCTCCGGCAAAACGCCGAATGCGAAGGGACATCGTTGCGATACCAAGTTCGTCATTCCGGACCATGCCTATGCCGACCTGTTCAAGGTCGTGATCGAGGACTGCATCCGCCATGGGCCGCCTGATTGCGTAACAATGGGATCCGTCGCGGTCATCGGTCTGACAGCGAACGCGGCTGAGGAATACGGCTCGCAGGATGCTACCTTCGAAATCGACGCGCCCGGACGGGTGCGGATCGTGGACCATCGCGGCGCGATCCTGCTTCAGGAGAGCGTCGCCGCCGGCGACATATGGCGGATGTGCCGGACGACCGACGCGGCAATTCGAGACTGGACGGCGCGCGGGCTGGATGGCGCCCGCCGGCACCGTGCGCCCGCGGTGTTTTGGCTCGACGAAACGCGGCCGCGCGACCGAGAGGTGCTGCAAAAGGTCCGCCGGTTATTCGCGGTGACGGACATGGGTGGTCTGGAGGTCGCGGTGATGAGCGTCGCCAGATTTACCCAAGTCACCCTTGACCAGCTGAGGCAGGGCAAGAATGTCGTGGCCGTGACCGGCAATGTGCTGAGTGACTATGTCACCGAGTTGTTCGCCGTGATGGAAGTCGGAACCGGCACGAGAGTGCAGGCGACGACGCGGCTGCTCGGCGGCGGAATGCTGTTCGAAACCGGCTCGGGCGGCACCGCGCCGGAGCATGTCCGCCAGTTTCTGGCGACCAATCACCTGCGCTGGAATTCGCTCGGAGAAACGATCGCGCTTGCGGCTTCACTGGAGTTGCTGGCGCACGCAGCGGACAATCGGTTGGCGTACACCCTGGCGCAGGCGTTGAAACGGGCGAGTCAATTCGTGTTGGCCGATAATCGCTTGCCCTCGCGGAGGGTGGATGAACTGGATACGAGAGGTAGTCATTTCCATTTGGCTTATTATTGGGCGCGGGAGATGGCGCGCGATCGCGATGTCGGTTTGCTGTTCGCAGGATTGGCCGGGCAATTGGCAAGGGATAAAGCGATGATCGAGGCAGAGCTGCTGGGCGTTCAGGGATTGCCGATCGTGCTTGGAGGATATTTCCGGCCCGATCCCGTCAGGATTTCGGCGGTAATGCGGCCCAGCGCGACGTTCAACGAGTCGTTGGAACTGCTGCAGTGCCGGGAAAAAATCATGCTTGGCTGAGTCCCGCCGTTGTTTTCACGGCTTGCTTGTCCCCTTGTAACTTCACCCTGTCATGCTAAGATCACAACCTGTGATTGTTATTGCATTCTGCGCGTCGGCGCCGAGCATGCAGCTTCAAACATGGTTGTAGGGTGCAACATGGTGAGATCGAACGCATGAAGACATCGCCAAATTCGCGCGCTCGCGGCATGCATATCGGGATCGTCGGTGCCAGCGGACTGGTTGGCGAACTCCTGCGTTCCATCCTGGCAGAGCGCGACTTTCCTGTTGCATCGCTCCGCTTATTTGCTTCCGCACGCTCGGCCGGCAAGCATCTGCGATGGAAAGATACGGACGTCGTTATCGAAGACGCCGCGAAGGCTGACTATGTGGGCCTCGACATCGTGTTCTTCTCCGCGGGCGCATCGACCTCTCTTCAACTCGCGCCGATCGTGGCCGCCGCGGGCGCCATCGTGATCGACAATTCATCCGCGTGGCGCGGCGATCCGGATGTTCCACTGGTGGTCTCGGAGGTCAACCCGCACGCGCTGAGGTCGATTTCGAAGGGGATCGTGGCCAATCCGAATTGCACGACTATGGTGGCAATGCCGGTGCTCAAGCCGCTGCACGAGGCTGCTGGATTGCAGCGGCTGGTGGTCAGCACCTATCAAGCCGTATCGGGTGCGGGGGTGGTCGGCATGCGCGAATTGGAGACCCAGGTCCAGAGTACGGCGGCCCGCTCCGCGGACCTCGCGCATGATGGCGATGCTCTCGAATTTCCAGCACCGAAGAAGTGGGCGGTCCCGATCGCATTCAACGCGGTGGCATTCAACTACAAGATTGTCGAAGACGGCTATACCGACGAAGAGATCAAGCTTCGCGATGAGAGTCGCAAGATTTTAGAGATTCCCGATTTGCTGGTGTCAGGTACATGCGTGCGGGTACCTGTGTATACCGGCCATTCACTCTCGATCAACGCCCAGTTCGCAAACGACATCCCAGTCGACGTCGCGCTGGACCTGTTGAGCAAGGCGGAGGGCGTCGTTCTGACCGACATGCCGAACCCTCTGGCAGCGAGCGGTCGCGATCCGGTGTTCGTCGGCCGTATCCGCCGCGATCCGACGGTCGAGCATGGGCTCGTTCTGTTCGTGTCCGGCGACAATCTCCGCAAGGGCGCCGCCCTCAACGCCGTGCAGATCGGCGAAGTTCTCTGCGCCCAGATCGCGCGCACCGGCGACGTGACAGTTAAAACCGACCTCAGGAGAGCCGTCGGCTCGATGGGGCGCTGATAGCCGGTCATCGCCGCCGCCTGACGAGATATTATCGTCTTTGTCGAACTCGCCGCGGGCGTCTCGCGGCGCCAGCGGCCCTCGGCTTAGAGCCAACTAAAGCCGAAACACGCCCAACCTATTGGTCGACAAGGAAATTCTCGTCCATCCGCGGGGTGACGCTGAACGGACAGTTCCCAAGAAACGGAACTTGCCTTGAGCCCATCGTCGGCGGAAAGGCTGCAAAAAAGCTCAATTTCGCATCGCCGGCGACAGATTATGTTGCTTTGCAGCGCCGTCGTGACTAAAAGCCCCTTTTTATCCTGGGAAAACAAAAGCGATGGCGCACAACTACGCGATCAATGATGACGTTCATCACCAGCTTCAGGGGCCGCAGGGCCGCGCCGTCGTTAAGCAACGGAGCGTCTATACCATCGTCACCTGCCTGCCCATCGAGGCGGACGGTCGGCCGCGCTATCGGATAAAAAGTAAGACCGAGAACATCGAACGGGTCGTGACCGAGGAACAGATCAGCCGGTTGGGCTGACCCGGCCGGTTTCCTCATGTGGGCGTACCGCTCGCGCTTATGGCTTGCACTATCGGGCGTAACCGCGTAAACGCCGCTCATTCGAATAGTCGATTTGCCTTGTTGACCGCGCCTTACCGGCTCCACTCCCCAAGACATCGCTGAAATCGGATCAAGCCCGCGCGGTGGTCGCGCAGGCGTATCGCGCATTTGCGCATTCTTGGAGACGTCAAGATGACAACCGGAACAGTTAAATGGTTCAACGCAACAAAGGGTTTTGGCTTCATTCAGCCCGATGACGGCGGCAACGATGTGTTCGTGCACATCAGCGCCGTCGAGCGCGCCGGCTTGGGTTCGCTCAATGAAGGCCAAAAGCTTTCATTCGAATCGAAGGTCAACTCCATGCGCGGCAAGACCAGCGCCGAGAACCTTCGCGCCGTTTGATACGAAGGCCGATTTGGGATCGCCGCGGATGTACCGGAATCTCTGAACCGGCAACGCCCCTTTTCGGGGATGACGACACAGCATAAAGCCCGCCGGCTCAACCCGGCGGGCTTTTCCCTGTGCGCGGGGCATTCTTGCTGCATGTCCTGACATATCCCGCGTCAGGTTGCTTGCGGCGCGGGCACCGTTGGATATGTTAACGTCGGTGGAATTCGGGCGCGATCAACTGTCACATTTGCAGCCGTTCCAAACTCGCCGATGTTGCAGGGCCTGCCCCGCATTATTGCAATGCAGGATTTATTGCGATCGAAGAATTTGAAATCGGAGGATTAAGATGCCGACGTCGAGTCTCGAAGATACCGTGAATGCAATAGGTTACGCCAAGGTCATCGTCGCGCTCAAGGCGGCGCCCGCAGCGGCCGGTGCCGTCAGCAAGCACGATGCGGAAGGTGCAATCGGAAATCATTTCATCATCCCAAGCGGGACGCAGGCCGAAAGCCTCGCGGCGTCGGCCCGGATGTTCGCCAGCCGGTCCTTCAAGCGGGCCGAGCCGGTCGCTGCGCGAAAGGTCCGCGTCTATCAAAATCTCGGCTTGGCGATCGGCTATGTCGACGCCGGCGGTCTCGCAGCCCTCGAGGCCAACCCGCAGGTCGGAAAAGTCGTCAAGGCGCCGGAGCTCAGCCTTATCCAGCCGGTCGAGACGCAGGCGGCTAAACTCGCCGCGGGTAGCAGCTGGGGCATCAAGCGCCTGAAGGCCAACCGGCTGTGGGCGGCCGGCTTCACGGGCAAGGGTGTCCTTGTCGGCCATCTCGACACCGGTGTCGATGGGACGCACCCCGCGCTTGATGGCGCGATCGGATCGTTCGCCGAATTCGACATGGCCGGCGACAAGGTGTCGGGCGCCAAGCCCACCGACAGCGGGGAACATGGCACCCATACAGCTGGTACTATCGTTGGCCGGGCAGGGATGAAGGGCGCGTTCGGCATGGCGCCCGACGCCAAGCTTGCCTCCGCCATGGTGATCGAGGGCGGCCAGGTGATCGACCGCATCCTCGCCGGGATGGACTGGGTGATCGGCGAGGGCGTGCGTATCATGAGCATGTCGCTGGGCTTGCAGGGCTACACGCCGGCGTTCCAGGCGGTCATCGATGCGCTGCGCGCAGCCAACGTGCTGCCGGTGATCGCGGTGGGTAATGAAGGCCCGAACACCAGCCGATCGCCCGGCAACTACGCCAACGTGCTGTCGGTGGGCGCGATCGACGAAAACGACAAGGTCGCCGGATTTTCCGGCAGCCAGCAGTTCGAGCGGCCCAGCGATCCGTTGACCCCGGATATCGTGGCGCCGGGCGTCGCAGTGCTGTCGTCCGTTCCGGATGGCAAGTACAAATTAATGGACGGCTCCTCGATGGCCACGCCGCATATCGCGGGCCTCGCGGCACTCCTGCTGCAGGCAAAACCCGCCGCGACGGCGACCCAACTAGAGCGGGCCATTCTCAATTCCTGTTCTCGCCCGGCGAGCATGACGGAAGCCCGCGCCAATCGCGGCGTACCGGACGCGGTGAAGGCATTCGAAATCCTGACCGGAGCGCCGCTGCCGGCCGCTGCCGCCGCGGCCGTGCCTCGATCCCCGCGATCTCCCGCAAGAAGCACACGCGAGAAAATGCCCGTCAGGGGCGGATTTGCCCGGGTAGCGAAAAAAGCTCCCGTGCGCGGCAAGGTGGCGGCCTCCAAAGGGAAAAAGGCCGTGAAATCCAAGGCCAGGAAAGCCGGACGCGGTAAAAGGTCGTAGGATCATTTCCGGCCTGGGGCTAACGGCGGGAACAAGCGAGCCTATATGAGCGTGGAAAAGTCACCAGACAGGAGCCTTTCATGAGCGATAAAATCAAGGCTTCGCCGGAGTGGGAATCCGAGGCTGTGATCAAGCGGCTGCGTAAAACGACCTCGCCGGGGCAACCTTCGTCCGTTCAGGTGTTTCTGAACGACGATGTTTCGGCGAATGACCTTCCGGCGAAAGCCGAGGAAATCATCAGCGATGCCAGTGCCAGTCTCAACCTTCCGGCGGACGCCGTGAAGATCGGCAAGGTACACCGTTTGGCAAGATCGTTTTCGGTTACATCCGATGTGCCCAACGTTTTCGATGCCATTTCCAAACGGGACGACGTCAAGACCATCCTGGAATCGGCGCAGCCGGATATCCTGCCCAAGCCCAGGAACGAGAAAGACGTAACGTAACCCGAGGCCAGCCCAAGCAACGCTTCGAGACTTCGATTGCTGTCGAAGCATCTTGTGTCGATGATGCGGTAGGCTTTGGCGATGACCAGCATTCACCGGCCGCGCAGCTCAACCCGCCACGGATCGCTCCGCCGAAAATCCATCACCGCACGTTGCCGATGCCCACCGACAGTGCACGCCGCCGTCGAACTTAGGCTCCGCCATCGGACCTTCGATAAAGTGTTGCTGCTATCGCATTCATCGGCGATGGCAGATTGACCTCCTGCGGCGGCCGTCACGATAACGGGAGAGAGCAGATGAAACCGGAAGTGATACGCGTGGAGCCGCTGTCCAGCTGGCTGGAAAGATGGAAAGCGCCGACATCGGCCGTTACCCGGCACGGCGATATCATCTATGTTTCGGGATTTCCGCCATTCGATCCCGAGACCGGTGAGATCGTTAACGCTCCGATCGAACGCCAAGCCGAACTGGTGCTGCAGCAGCTAAAACTCTGTGTCGAGACGGCGGGATCGGCGCTGGAGAACGTTCTCAAATGTAACGTCTATTGCACGTCGGTGGAAAAATTCGCAGCGGTCAATACGATTTACGCGCGCTATTTTCCCAAAGATCCGCCGGCGCGGATCTTCATCAATGTTCCGGCCTGGCCGGGGCATTTTGATATCGAGATAGATTGCATCGCCGCGGTACTGTAGCTGCATACGAGGCATCATTACGAGCGAAGCGGACAAATCCAGAGGCCTGCAGAAGGGCTGGATTGCTTCGTCGCTTCGCTTTCCACAATGACGACAAACAGGAGCGATTTCATGTTCTCCGTTATTTTCGAAGTCCAACCAAAGCCGGAGCAGTGGGACGGCTATCTCGGTCTCGGCAAAATGCTCAAGCCCGAGCTGGAGCAGGTTGACGGCTTTATCGACAATGTCCGCTATCGCAGTCTCCGCCACCAAGGATGGCTGTTGTCGCTGTCGGGCTGGCGCGACGAAAAGGCGCTGGTACGTTGGCGCACTCAGGCACGGCACCATATGGTTCAGGAGAGAGGTCGCTCCGAGATCTTCCTCGACTATCATTTGCGGATCGGTCAGGTGACGCAGGATACTAGGCCACCCGAAGGACATGCCTTGCACGAACAGCGGCTGGACGAAACTGAGACCGGCGATGCGACCACGATAAGTCTGATCGATGCACAGCGACCGCCGGAATGGGTCGAACGAACCAGCCCGGATGATGTCGCGAAGTGGCTGGGGCTTTTGCCGGATGCTTCGGGCTTGATCACGTGGGACGTGTTTGACGCCGTTCTGACGCCGGGCGACGTTGTCCTGCTGATATCTTGGCGCGACCGCGCCGTCGCCGAGGCTTTCGAGAGCGTCGTTTCATTGCAGGACGGCGTCCGGCTGCGTCGCGTCCGCGTGGTGCGCGATTACGGCATGTTCGACCGCCGCGAGGCGCCGCAATTTTATCCCGACGCCAAAGGCAGGGAAACGACGCACGCATGAACGCGGGTTGAATGCGTAATCGACGGCCTACTGCGCAAGCGCCTTGTCGCGCAGGCTTTGGGCGATCGCCTTGTAATCGTAGGTCGGATAGAATTCGGTGCGGTAGCTGCCCCAGGCGGTATTTTCGATGGCGCGGTTGACTTCGCGCAGCCGCGACGCCGGCAGCCGCAGCGTGACCACCTGGCCAATGCCCATCATGACGTACCAGGAGACAACTTCGACCCCAGGCGGCGGAAAGGTCTTGTAATAGCCCTGCCTGTCGAGTTGCGCGTTGAGTTCGCTCAACGGGCGTGACTGATCGTGTTTCAGCAAGATCGTGATCATCACGGCGTTATCGGCGGTTGGCGCCGCGCTCTCGGGCGCGGCCGCCTGCGCCATGGCGGCTGAACTGAACCCCAAGGCGCTGGCCAGCAGCGCCGCCGTCATCAATAACCGGTTTCTTCGAGCCATCGCTGTTCTCCTTTCAAGGATGAATGAACCGCATCGCATGATCAATCCGTCAGGTATGTAACGTCACCGGCTCTCCGATGCCGAGCACGTCGACATGATGACCGAAATAGGCGCGCTCGATCCTTTGGGGCAGATCGGGCTCGCCAGTCGGCGCCTGCAGCACGATGTGGCCCTGCACCAGCGCATAAACGCGGTCGGCAGCGGCCAGCGCTTTTTCCAGTAGTTGCTCGACCAGCAGCACCGCGGTACCTTGCGCGCGCAATTGTCCGATCACATCGAGCACGCGATCGACAAGTACCGGCGACAACCCCGCTGAAGGCTCGTCCAGCATCAGCAGCCGCGGACGGCGCACCAGGCCCTGCGCCACCGTGAGCATCTGCTGCTGTCCGCCGCTGAGCGCGCCGCCGCGCTCGTGACGCTTTTCGGCGATCTCCGGGAAGAACGACAGCGCTTCCTCGACCCGCGCGGCGCGTTCGCCCCGCGCGAGGTCGTAACCCGCCAGCAGCAGATTGTCGGTCACGGAGATCTGCGTGAATACACGATGGCCCTCGATGACGTGGACAAGGCCTGCGCGCGCCGCCTCGCGCGGGCTGGCTCGGGTCATATCGTTGCCGTTGAAGCGCACGCCGCCGGCGTTGACCGGCAGCAATCCCGACAGTGCACGCAGCAGCGTGGTCTTGCCGGCGCCGTTCGGCCCAAGCAGGGCGACGATCTCACCCGGCGCCACGGTGAGATCGATGCTGTGCAGCACGCGGATTTTGCCGTAGCCCGCTTCAAGCGCGGCCACCGAGAGCAGCGGTTCAGGCGCCGAGGTAAGCACTGACCACCTCCTTGTGGACGCGGATTTCTTCCGGCGTGCCGGCGGCGAGAGTGCGGCCCAGATTGAGCACGGTGACCTGATCGCAGATCGCGAAAATCAGGTCGGCATGATGCTCGACCAGCAGCACGCCGGCGCCACGCTTGCTGATCGCCTTGATCAGGGAGGCCAAGCGCTCGATCTCGTCGCTGGAAAGACCGGCGGCGGGTTCATCCAGCAGCAGAAAGTCCGGCTCCAGCATCAGCGCGCGTGCGATCTCGATGAAACGAAGCTCGCTGTGCTGCAGGCGGTCGGCACGGACGTTGGCCAAGGTCTCGAGCCCGACCACGCCGAGCAGCGCACGGGCTTTTGCGGCCAGCACGCGTTCGTCACGCCCATTCCGCGGCAGCGCCAGCAGCGCTTCCATAAACGTCGCCTGCCCCTCGATGGTGCCGCCGATCATCACGTTTTGCAGCACCGAGGCTTCCCCGATGACGCGCGGGGTCTGGAAGGTGCGCGCGATGCCGCGACCGGCGCGCAGCACGGGCATGCCCAGAGGCAGCACGTCGTCGTCCAATCTCATCGTTCCGGCTTTCGCAGCGTAGTAGCCGGAGATCACGTTCAGCGTCGTGGTCTTGCCGCTGCCATTGGGACCGATCAGGCCGTGAATACCGCCGGCTTTGACGTCGAGGTCGAGCCCGTCGATGGCCCGGACATTGCCGAAGCTGAGCGCGATGCCGCGCAGGCTCAACGTCTTGCTGTTCGTGCCCTTGCGCATGACATCGGCAAGTGCGGCTGGCCGCGGCACGATGGCGCGGTTGGCGGCGAGCGGACGGCGGTTGCGAAAATCCAGCAGCGCCGCGATGCCGCCTGGCATCGCCAGCACGATCACTAGCAGCAGCACGGCGTAAAGGAATGTCGACCAGGCGGCCAGGGGGGCTGCGATCTCCGGCAGGATGGTGAGGATGATGGTGCCGAGCATCGGACCCAGGATCGAACCGCGGCCGCCGATCAGGATCGCGATGAAGAAGAGTATCGAAAGGTCGAAGGTGAACGCATCCGGCGTGATGTATGTCTGCAAGCTTGCGAACAATCCGCCTGCGATGGCGGCCAGCGCGCCGGCGAGTAGAAAGACCGCGATCAGCATGCGCGGCTTGGAAATACCGGCGGCCTCGGCCGCGACCTCGGCGTCGCGGACCGCGATCAAGGCGCGGCCGAACCGGCTGCGAGCGATATTCGCACTCATCCAGGTGCAGAAAGCGGCTAAGCCGACGCAGAGGTAGTAATAACCCCACGCGGTGTTGAAGGGCGCGGGAAATTCCGGGCCGGCGATACCGATGCCGCCGCCGGTGACGCTCTGCCAGGCCAGTGCGATTTGCGTAACGATGGTGGCGAAGCCAAGTGTCGACATTGCGAAATAGAAGGTGCGCAGTCGCAGCGCCGGCAGACCGACGATGACGCCAAATACGGCGCCAACGCAGCCCGCGAGCGGCAATGCCGCGAATACCGGAACCGCCGGCAACACATTGCCGGCGGCCAGCACGCTGGTGGTGTAAGCGCCGAGCGTCAACAGCGCGACATAGCCGATGGCGAGATGTCCGGCGAAGCCGACAATCAAGTTGAGGCCGGAGACCAGCACCCAGTAGATCGCGGCGCGGGTGCCGATCAGTGCCCAGTAGTCGTTGCTGACAAACGGTAGAAGCACCGCCACCGCGAAGATACCGAGAAACGGCGCGAGCTGCGGCAGTAGCGCGCGGATCACGCCGGCCTCGTTACGTGGGGAAACGGCGGTGATTGCGGTCATCACACCCTCCGCGCCGCGGCCGCGCCGAACAGGCCTTGTGGCGCCGCCAGCAGCACCACAATGAACAGGGTGAACACCGCCACGGAGGAAAAGATGCCGCCGACCAGGAAATTTGCCGCCTGCTGAAACAGGCCGAGCGCGAGGCCGCCGATGATGGCGCCACGGTTATTGCCCAAGCCCCCGAGCGCCACCGGCACAAAACCATAGAAATTCAGCAGCGCGCCATTGGCGAAGAATGCCAGCAGCAATTCGCCGCCGGAAAATCCTGCGATGCCGCCGATGACTCCGGCCAGTGCGTAGCTGGCGACACGCAGATTGCGCTCGGGCAGCCCGAGCGCGCGCGCGGCGAAATTATCCTCCGCGATGGCGAGGAAGGCGCGGCCCACCAGGGTGTGACGATAGAGATATTCGAGGCCGACAATGGTGACCGCGCAGGCCACTACCGGCAGCCAGAATTTTTCATCCCACGCGCCGGAGCCCAAACCGATCAGGCGCGGAAACGGCTGCGGCTCCGTGCCCCATTTGATCGCCGTCACCTGCTGGATCATCAACGCCAGTGCCAGCGTGGAGAGCACGTAGAGATGCTGGTCGAGGCTTTTCAGCACCGGCCGAACCGCGACGAATTCTGTGATGATGCCGATGATCGCGCAGCCGAGCAGCGTCAGAAGAAATCCGGCCAGCAGCGGCATGCCGAGCTTCAGCGTAAACATCGAGCCGAATACGCCGCCGAGCATGGCAAGCTGTCCCGCGGTAAAGCTCATTACCCGCGAGGTCGAGAACATGGTGTTGTAAGTGACGCCGACGAGCGCGTAGATCGCGCCCGCCGCGAGACCGGATGCGAGTATCGAGGCGAGCATCTGCCGCGCTCTCTTTCGCCGTTATGTGTAGCCCGGTGCCAGAGCGAAGGTGCCGTTCTTGGCGGTACTGGCCTCAGACATTACTATTTCGTCGGTCGGATAGCCGTTATGCTGGGTCGGCGTGAAGGTGTAATTGCCGAAATAGCCGGGATATTTCGACAAACTATTCCAGTATTTGATGATGGCTTCGCTGTCGGTCGATCCGCTTTCCGCAACACCCTTGGCGATCAGCTCGATCGCGTCGATGCCGCCCGCGATCCACCACATCAGCGTGTCGTTCATCTCGACCTTTGCCCTGGCGAGTCGATCCACGAGATCCTGGGTTTTAGAGGGAAGCTTGCCGGCGCCATCATAGCTGACACTCTTGTAGCCGACGGCGTAGACTTTCTTCCAGTTGGCGGGCTTCTCGACCAGACCGGCGATTTCGCCCGAGGCCAGCGACGGATGGCCGACGAACGCAACGTCCCAGCCCATCGCGGCGCGGACGTTGAACATGCGCGCATCCATACCGGTTGAGACACTCCACACCGCGATCACTTCGGCGCCAGCATTGCGCGCGCGCAACAGATCGGGAGTCATGTCGGGCTGGGTCGAATCGACGTTGGCCTGGTAAACCACATCCGCGCCGTCTTTCTTGAATGCCGCAACTGATGCACCGACGGCGGTCACGCCATAGCCCGTGGTGTCGCCGATTACCGCGACTTTTTTCACTTTCAGGATATTGAGACAGTAATTGCGGACGGCGTCGTCCCATTGGCTGTTCGAGGGCGCCATGCGGAACGCGTTCGGGTATTTGGTGGTGTCGATCAGGGTCTCGACCACGCAGGGGTGGATATCCGGCATCTTCGCGCGCGCCATGATCGGCGTGGTCGCCAGCGCCTCACCCGAATTCACCGGTCCCCAGATCGCATGGACCTTGGCCTGACTGATCAATTCCTGGGTGGCGTTCACCGCCTTGGTGGGATCGCCCTGGGTGTCCCGGGTGATGATCTCGATCTTGCGGCCCTTGACGCCGCCTGCGCCGTTGATCGCATCGACCGCGAAGATTACGCCGCGGTTGAAGCCGATGGTCGGGGCCGAACTCGGTCCGGTCATCGCTGCAAGCCAGCCGATCTTGATGGGTTCGGATTGCGCGATAGCGGGTTTTGGAAACGAAAATGTTGCGGCGCTGAGCGCGCTGGCGCTGCCGAGCAAAACGTCACGACGTGAAATGGCCATGTGATCCCTCCCTGTGTTCCCTGGTGCGGCGCCCGTCTTTGGTCGCGGGCGTCCGTTGTGGTCGTTGCCGGTTTCAAGGCCGGAATTCTGAACTTTATCCGGGTGGCTTGTCCATCCCTGGCACGCCGTCATTGCAAAACGCGAAGTGAATCAATCCAGAAGCCCCAAGCAAGAACCGGGTCTCTTCGTCGCAGGGGCCCCCTCGTAATGACGCAATTACGAAGCATCGCGGAGATATTCAGGGAAGCGCGCGCGGATTTCATCGAGATACTCCAGCGTGCCCGACAGGTGTTTTCGCAAATGTCGCTGCGCCCCCTCCGGTTCACCCGCGGCAATGGCCTTCACAATCAGTTTGTGATGGCGCACAATGTCCTGAGCCTTGCCGGGCGAGGGGAGATGCAGGCGGCGCAGCCGATCGATATGGCCGCTGCGGCTTTTGACCAGCGTCCACAGCTCCTGCTTGCCGGCCGCCACATACAAACGCCGATGGAATTCATTGTCGGCCGCCATGAATTTCTCGAAATCCCCGGCCTTGGCGAATTGCTGCTGCACCAGGATGATCCGGTTCAATTCCTCGATCAATGTCACGTCGTGGTCGAGCGCAAGCGCGCGGACGATCTCCAGCTCCAGCGACTGACGCAGGAAATGTGCCTGCTGCGCGCGCTTAATGTCGATCCGGCTGACCACTGTGGCGTATTGCGGAAACACCTCGACCAGGCCTTCTTCGTCGAGGCGCATTAGCGCGTCGCGGATCGGCGTCGAACTGAGGCCGTATTGCTCGGCCAGCGCGGTGCGCGACAGTGCCGACCCCGGTGGCAGCGCCAGCGAGGTGATCATCTCACGCAGGCGGTCGAAGACCTGGGGTGCGGCCTGCCGGTCGCGATCAAGCCGTTCGGCGGAGCGCGATTGCGCGCGGCGGAGAAGCGCCTGTGAAGGGCCGGTCATTTGCTGGTGCCAAGCCGAAACGGGATGCGCGCCTTGACGCTATATGCACTAATGTATTAGTTGCTCTGGAGCGATGTCAACCACGTCGTTGCGAGAGCATTAAGAGGAAGCGCGATGCAGGTTAAGTGGCGGTTTTGTGCGGTCGTGGCGGCGCTCTTCGGCCTGATGGTCTCGGGGCCTGCGGCGCAGGCGCAACAGAAGAGCGAGATAGCGGTTTCCCGCCAGCCCGGCATTCTCTATATGCCGACCCACATCATCGAAAAGCAGAAGCTGATCGAAAAGCATGCCGCGCTGCTCGGACTGAAAGATGTCACCACCAAATGGGTGACGCTCTCCGGCGGCGGCGCGCAGACCGACGCGCTGCTCGCGGGCGGCGTCGACATCCTGTGCACCGGTACCGGCAATCTCCTGTTGCTGTGGGATCGCACCAAGGGCGGCGTCAAGGGCATCGTCGCCACTTCGGCGCAGCCGATGAGCCTGATCAGCCGCGACGCCAACATCAAGACCATCAAGGATTTCGGCCCCAACGACAAGATCGCGGTGCCGACGGTGAAGGTTTCCACGCAAGCCATCGTGCTGCAGATCGCCGCCGCCAAGCTTTTCGGCGACGACCAGTGGTCGAAATTCGACAGCAACACGGTACAGCTCGGTCATCCCGACGCGGTCGGCGCGATGTCGAATTCGGCGCATGAAATCCACAACCACTTTACCATTCCGCCCTACACCTTCATCGAATTGAAGGGCGTGCCGGGCGCGCATGTCGTGCTGACCTCGACCGAGGTGATGGGTGGGCCGCTCAGCCAGGCGCAGTTCTTCACCACCACGAAGTTCGCCGACGCCAATCCGAAAATCATCGAAGCCGTGCGTGCGGCCTCCAAGGAAGCCCAGGACTTGATCCGTTCCGACACAAAGACGGCGGTGGATATCTACAAGGACGTCACCGGCGACAAGACCAGCGCGGAGGATCTGCTGGCCTGGCTCAAGGAGCCGGGCATGATGGAGTGGAATCTGCACCCGCAGGGCACCATGAAATTCGCCGACCACCTGTTCAAGGTAGGCACGCTGAAGACCAAACCGAAGGCGTGGACCGATTATTATCTGCCGGCCTCGGCCGATCTCAACGGCAATTGACCTCGTCATTCCAGGCGCGCCACCGAACCCGGGTTACTCGAGTTCGGCAATACCATTCTCCAAGTCGGCAATAGCCGACTTGGATGCGCGAACCCGGAATCCAGCCGGTTGCTCCGACCTCCGGATTCCGGGTCCACGCGAAAACGTGTCCCGGAATGACGGAAGAAATGCAGGATGGGTTGAAATGGCTGATAAGCGGAAAGACCCGGCTTCGCTGCGCAGCGCGCGCTGGTTCGCGCCCGACGATCTGCGCGCCTTTGGCCATCGATCGCGCGCGATGCAGATGGGGTACGCGCCCGAAGAATGGACAGGCCGCCCGGTGATCGCGATCTTGAACACCTGGTCGGACGCGCAGCCATGTCACATGCATTTCAAGACCCGCGTCGATGACGTCAAGCGCGGCATTCTTCTGGCCGGCGGATTTCCGATGGAACTGCCGGCGCTGTCGCTGTCGGAATCATTCCTGAAGCCGACCACCATGCTCTACCGCAACCTGCTGGCGATGGACGCCGAGGAACTTCTGCGCGGCCATCCAGTGGATGGGGTCGTGCTGATGGGAGGGTGCGACAAGACCACGCCGGCCCTGCTGCTGGGCGCCACCAGCATGAATATTCCGGCAATCTATCTGCCGGCTGGACCGATGCTGCGCGGTAACTGGAAAGGCAAGACGCTGGGCTCGGGCTCGGACGCCTGGAAATACTGGGACGAGCGCCGCGCCGGAAAAATCTCCGACAAGGACTGGGTCGACGTCGAGGCCGGCATCGCACGCAGCTACGGCACCTGCATGACCATGGGTACCGCGAGCACCATGACTGCGATCGCGGAATCGATCGGAATGACCTTGCCGGGCGCGTCGTCGATTCCCGCCGCCGACGCCAACCACATTCGCATGGCCTCGGAATCCGGCCGCCGCATCGTCAAGATGGTGTGGGAGGGCCTGACACCTGAAAAGATCCAGACCCGCAAGGCGTTCGAGAACGCTATCACGGTAGCGATGGCGATGGGCTGCTCGACCAATGCCATCATTCATCTGATTGCACAGGCGCGCCGCGCCGGGCAGGACATTGGACTTGACGATTTCGAGATCGCCAGCCGCAAGGTGCCGGTGATTGCCAATGTGCGGCCGTCCGGCGACAAATATCTGATGGAAGACTTCTTCTATGCCGGCGGCTTGCCTGGTCTGATGTCGAGGATCAAGGAGCATTTGCACCTCGATACCATAACGGTCACGGGTAAGACGCTCGGAGAAAACATCGCCGGTGCCGAAGTCTACAACGATGATGTCATTCGAACCGTTGCCGATCCGATCTATACCGAGGGCGCGCTGGCAGTCTTGAAAGGTAACCTTGCGCCGGACGGCTGTGTGATCAAGCCCAGCGCCTGCGAGCCGCGCTTTCTCAAGCATTCCGGACCTGCGCTGGTGTTCGACGATTATCCTTCGATGAAAAAAGCGATCGACGACCCCGAACTCGAGGTCACTGCCGATCACGTCCTGATCCTGCGCAACGCCGGTCCACAGGGCGGCCCGGGCATGCCTGAATGGGGCATGCTGCCGATTCCTACCAAGCTCGTGAAGCAAGGCGTGCGCGACATGGTGCGGCTGAGCGACGCGCGGATGAGCGGCACCAGCTACGGGGCCTGCATCCTGCATGTCTCGCCGGAATCCTATGTCGGCGGGCCGCTGGCGCTGGTGTGCGACGGCGATATCATCACGCTCGATGTCGCGGCACGCACCATCAATCTCGACGTGCCGGAGACGGAGCTCGCGAAGCGCCGCGCCGCGTGGAAGCAGCCAGAAGCCCGTTTCGAGCGCGGCTACGGCTGGATGTTCACGCGGCACATCCGGCAGGCCAACGAAGGCTGCGATTTCGATTTCCTCGAAACCACGTTCGGCGCCCCGGTGAAAGAGCCCGCGATTTACTGAGCCCGTCCGTGGCGCGACGAAGTCGCGAACCGGAATCCATATCCACCATCGTGCGCATGGGATTCCAGGCCTGCGAAGAAACGCATCCCGGAATGACGAAACTTGAGAGCAGTCCATGACCAAACTCAGCGACGCCACCCGCAACAAGCTGAAAACCATCTCTACCGCAACGGTGGCCACGGCGCTGTTCAAGCGCGGCTTCCGCACCCAGTGCATTCAGGATGTGCATCCGCTCGGCCCGGATCAGCCCACGCTGGTTGGCGAAGCCTTTACGTTGCGTTACATGCCGGCGCGCGAGGATCTCAACAAGCTCGATGTGTTCCGCGACCGCGCGCACCCACAGCGCAAGGCGGTGGAAGATTGCCCGCCCGGTGCCGTGCTGGTGATGGACAGCCGCAAGGATGCGCGCGCCGCGTCCGCCGGCGCCATCCTGGTCACCCGCTTGAAGCAGCGCGGTGTCGCCGGCGTCGTCACCGATGGCGGTTTCCGCGATTCAGCCGAGATCGCCAAGCTGGGGCTTCCCGCCTTCCATCATCGCCCCAGCGCACCGACCAATCTTACGCTGCACCAGGCAATCGAGATCAACGTTCCCATAGGCTGCGGCGACGCGCCGGTGTTTCCCGGCGACGTGATTCTCGGCGACAGCGACGGCGTGATCGTGATTCCTGCGCATCTTGCCGACGAGATTGCCAATGAAGCTTTCGAGATGACCGCGTTCGAGGATTTTGTCACCGAGCAAGTGCAAGAGGGACGAGGGATATTCGGACTCTATCCCGCGACGGACGCGCAGACGCTGGTTGATTTCGCAGCTTGGCGGAAGACCAAAGGACGATAGGTTATCGTCGTTGCCGGGCTTGACCGGCGCATGACGCAGCGGAAAAACTTATGCCTCGGCTTCCGCCGTCCCTACCGCCCACAGCGCGAAAGCGTAGACAATCGCGACCTCGTCGAGCCGGTTGAACCGTCCGGACGCGCCGCCGTGGCCGGCCCCCATGTTGGTGCGTAGCAGCACCGGGCCGCCACCAACCATGGTCGCGCGCAGCCGCGCGATCCACTTCGCCGGCTCCCAATAGGTCACGCGCGGATCAGTGAGGCCGCCCATCGCCAGAATTTTCGGATAATCCCTGGCCGCGACGTTGTCGTAAGGGGAATAGGACAGGATCGTACGAAAATCCACTTCGCTGACGATCGGATTGCCCCATTCAGGCCATTCCGGTGGTGTCAGCGGAAGCGTGTCGTCGAGCATGGTATTCAGTACATCGACGAACGGCACTTCGCCGACGATGCCCGCGAACAACTCGCCGGCGCGGTTGGCGACTGCACCCATCAGCATGCCGCCGGCGCTGCCGCCGTGGCCGATGATGCGTTTCACGGATGTATACTTCGCGTCGATCAGGGCGCGGCCGCAGGTCGCGAAATCATCGAACGTGTTGGTCTTTTTCTCGCGCTTGCCGTCGAGATACCAGCCCCAACCCTTGTCGGAGCCGCCGCGGATATGGGCAATGGCATAGACGAAGCCGCGGTCAACCAACGACAGCCGGTTTGCCGCGAAGGACGCCGGCATGGCGTGGCCATAGGAGCCATAGCCGTACAACAGCAGCGGCGCGCTACCATCGCGCTTGAAGTCGCTGCGATGCAGAATCGACACCGGCACCTGGGCGCCGTCATGCGACGTTGCCATGATGCGGGTGGTGACGTAGTCGGCGGGATCGTGGCCGGAGGGAATTTCCTGTCGCTTGCGCAGGACGCGTTCGCGGCTCGCCATGTCGTAGTCGTAGACCTCGGATGGTGTAGTCATCGATGAATAGGAAAACCGCAAACTGGTCGTGTCGAATTCGTAACCGCCCATTGTGTCCAGCGAATAGGCGGCTTCGTCAAAGGCGATGGCGTGTTCTTCGCCCGTATTGAGGTCGCGGATGACGATCGACGGTAGCGCGTTGGCGCGCTCAAGCCGCACTATGTGCTGCGCGTAAAGTTCCAGATCGAGAATATAGATGCCGTCCCGATGCGGAATCAGGTCTCGCCAGTTGGCGCGCTCAGGTGAAGCCAGGGGCACTGTGACGATCTTGAAGTCGATGGCGCCGCCGGCATTGGTGAGGATAAACAACTCGCTGCCGCGGTCGGCCACCGAATATTGCACGCCGGTTTCCCGCGCCGCGACGAGCCGGGGTGTTTCGGTGTCGTCGGCAAGGTCGATCAGCCATTGTTCCGAGGTTTCATGGTCGCCGCCGGCGATCACGCAAAACCGGCCGCTGGCGCTCTCATGGATGTGAGTGAACCAGCCCGGATCCTTTTCCTCATGGATCAGGATATCGTCTGCCTGTGCCGTGCCGAGGCAATGGCGCCAGACCTGCATCGGGCGATGGTTGTCGTCGAGTCTTACATAGAAGAAGGCTTTGGAATCCGCGGTCCACACCATGCCGCCATCGGTTTCCTCGACCAGATCGGCGCGGTCGATGCCGTCGGCCCAGTCGCGCACGCGAATCGAAAAGTATTCCGAGCCTTTGATATCGGCGCTCCAGGCCTCCAGCCTGTGATCAGGCGAGTGCCGGGCACCGCCGAATTTGAAATAGTCATGGTTGACCGCGAGTTTGTCGCCGTCGAGAATGACCTCAGCGTCGCCACCGTCGCGGGGGATGCGGCCGAACAGTTCATGCTGTCCGCCTTCGCGAAATTTGCGCATGTAGGCGTAGGGGCCATCCGGCGCCGGCACGCTGGAATCGTCTTCCTTGATACGGCCGCGCATTTCCGCAACCATCTTCTTCTGAAGAGGCGCGGTGTGGCCGAGCAGGCCTTCGGTATAGACGTTCTCGGCTTCGAGATAGTCACGAATATCGGAGTTCAACACCGTGGGATCGCGCAGCACCTCCTGCCAGTTGGCGTCTTTCAGCCAGGCATAATCGTCGGTAATCACGATGCCATGGGTCGTAAAGGAATGCGGTCGGCGGTGCGCCACCGGCGCGCTTCTGGTGCGGGTGTGGTCCACTCAGGTTTCTTTCGCAAAATGGCCAGCGGGTGCCGGCCGCGTTCCATGCATATACGCTTCGTTCATTTGATTGCCAGAGGTGCGCGCTCAGCCGACATAGGCACGGCTTGTTGAGCGCCGGGTTGTATGATTAGGCTTTCGGCCGTCACAAGAATGAGCCCATGCTTTTCAACTCCTATCCGTTCATCTTCGTGTTTTTGCCGGTCGCTCTGGCCGGGTATTTTTGGCTGGGCCGATCAAGCAATCTGGCGCCGGTATGGTGGCTCGCGCTGGCGTCACTGGTGTTTTATTCGGTCGGCAACTGGCAGTTTGTACCGCTGCTGCTGGCGTCGGTTGCGTTCAATTATGTCATCGGCTGGCTGCTTATCGCCAGACAGTTGCGCGCTACGGCGCGATTCGCCGTTTTGACCGCCGGCGTCGTCGTCGACCTTGTGGTACTAGGTGTCTTCAAATATGCCGGATTCTTCGCGGCCAATATCAATGCAGTATTTTCGACCGGCCTTGCGGTCAATATCCTGCTGCCTGTCGGAATTTCGTTCTATACCTTCACGCAGATCGCGTTCCTGGTCGATGCCTGGCGCGGCAATGTGGCGCGTTACGGGCTGCCGCATTATGCGCTGTTCGTCGCCTATTTCCCGCATCTGATCGCAGGGCCGATCCTGCATCACAAAGACATGATTCCGCAGTTCGAGCGTAAGCGATCAAAGCATGCGGATCCGCATCTGATCCTGTGCGGCCTCATCATCTTCGGAATCGGACTGTTCAAGAAAACCTGTCTCGCCGACAGCATCCAGCCGTTGGTGGCGCCTGCCTTCGGCGCCAACTACCCTTCCTTCGATCAGTCCTGGATTGGCGCGCTCGCCTATACGTTCCAGCTCTATTTCGATTTTTCCGGTTATTCGGACATGGCGATCGGCATCTCGCTGATGTTCGGCATCTTCCTGCCGCTCAATTTCAATTCGCCGTACAAGGCGACCTCCATCATCGATTTCTGGCGGCGGTGGCACATGACGCTGTCACAGTTCCTGCGCGACTATCTCTACATCCCGCTTGGCGGCAACCGGCATGGCCGAGTGCTGCGCTACGTCAATCTGATGATCACCATGCTGCTTGGCGGCCTCTGGCATGGCGCGGCCTGGACCTTCGTGGTGTGGGGCGCGCTACACGGGGCCTATCTCTGCATCAATCATGCGTGGAGCAACTATGGACTCGCGGTCGCACCGCGTTTTGCGCGTGCGGCGAATGCCGGAGCGTTCGCGCTGACGTTTGTCTCGGTCGTGGTGGCCTGGGTATTTTTCCGTGCCGACAGCATCTCGTCGGCGACGTTCGTACTGGCGCGGATGGCTGATCCCACCAACATAGTGTTCGGTCGCGGCGAGATGGCCAATGCGATGTTCATTGCCATCTATGCTGCGATCGCGTGGTTGGCGCCGAATACGCAAACGATCATGGGCTATGATCACAAGAACAGGGTGGTTGGCGAAAATATGAGTGGATGGCTACGTCGTCCAGGCTTCCTCTATGCGGCAGCGGCGACCCTGGCTTTCGGCGTGCTTGGAATTTCGCAGCACAGCGAATTCATCTATTTCAGGTTCTGATGAACGCCGCGCTAAAGAATCTGCTTCGGCTGCTAGGCGCCAGCGCGGCCATCGTTGGTTCGGCGGCGGCGCTGAATTTTGTCGTCGATCCGCTGCAACTGTTCCGGCCGGCGCGGCTTTTCGCGGCGGGTTACTCGCTGGACAATCGCATGCAGAATGCCGGGCTGATCCGCAGCCAGGATTTCGACACGGTGTTCATGGGTACGTCGCTTGCGATTCATTTTCGCCAAACTGATATCGACAGGGTTCTCGGCGGCCGTTCGTTGAAGCTGTCAATGACGGGTTCGAACTCCGTGGAACAGAGTTTTGTGCTGGCGGCCGCGCTGCAACGCCACCCGAAGCGGGTGATCTGGCAGGTGGATGACTGGATCTTTCGTGATGCGCCGGACATCGATGCCGATATCTACATTCCGGCCGATCTTTATCGCAGGAACCTGAAGGGCGTTGCCGAGTATCTGTTCAGCGGCAGCATGGCGCGGGAATCGCTGTGGATGTTGGCGCGGTCGATCCCACTGCTACAGCCGGTCATCGCGCGGCTGACTACAGGAGTGCTGTTCAAGTTTGCAGTTGCCAATGTTGATGACATCAATGTGCTCCGACCCGGTTTTGACGTCGCCAGTACCTACAATGCAAAGAAAGCGACCGCTGCCTTCAGGCATATTACGAATCCGGTACGCAGTGCTTACCTCGCGGAGGGGTATGACTATGACGCCATGGTCCGACATTTCGAGCGCGACGCGATTGCCCTGATCGAGCAGAATCCGGACGTGACATTCGATATTTATTTTACGCCGTACTCGATTCTGCAATTTGTCGCGATGAGAGATGCCTCGCCGGCGACGCTTAAGATTGTCTACGATTTCTCGGTCTATGCCAGCCAGCGACTGACTCGTCTGGCCAATGTGCGTTTTTTCGATTTTCGCGTGGCAAGTAACGTCACACATGACCTCAACAATTACAGCGACGTGATTCATCATTCGCCGACAATCGACCTTGAAATCCTGTCCTGGCTGAGCGCGGGGAATTATCTCGTCACGCGAGACGCGCCGACTGCGTCGACCGAACTGCTGAAGGCACAGGTCGCGGCGTATCGGACCGATAGGCTGGAGCGGTAGCAGAACCCCCGTCGTTGCTGGGCTCGACCGGCATCCACCCACTGCGAAAGGCTCGTGCCAGGAGGATGGATGCGCGGTCAAGCCCGCGCATGACGCACTGCGTGTTATCACCCATTGCGCAGCCGAGCGCCGGCGCCGGCGCCGAATACCGGAATCCGGTTAACGGTGAACACCACAGCGAAGGTAATGACCAGCATTGCCAGGCCCAGCACGGAAATCGCGGCGAGATCGCCGCTTTCATTCAGATCATAGATCAGCACCGACAGTACTTTAGTCTGCGACGTGAACAGGACGATCGCCGCCGACAATTCACGCATCACCCCGATGAAGATGAAACACCAGGTCGCGATCACGCCGGTACGCAGCAGCGGCGCTGTGATCTTGCGCAGAGACTGCAATCGCGTGGCGCCGAGAATTCGGCTGGCATCCTCCAGTTCGGGGTGGATGGTCGCAAACGCCGCCTGTAATTGCTGGTAAGCCGACGGCAGGCTGATGGTGAGGAATGCGATCAGCAGGATCCACAGCGTTCCATAGAGTACGAAAGGCGGCCTTGTATAACTCAGGAACAATCCGACGCCGAGCACGATGCCGGGAACGGCGACCGGAGCGGTGGCAAGAAATCCCAGCGCGCGCGAGCCTGCGATCACGCGGCGCGTGGTCACATAGGCGATCACCAGCGCGAGAATGGTGCCGACGGTTGCGGTAGCGGTGCCCAATATCACGGTATTCTTCAGTGCAAGTTGCGTCGACGACAGCTCCGCGAACACAAACACAATGTTGTGCAGCGTGAAGGTCCCCGGCGTTACCAGCGTCGTTGCGTTCGGCGAGAACGCTGCGTTGAACAACGCGAAATACGGCAGGAACACGGGATTAAGCAGAATAACAAGGCAGAATGCCAGCGCCGCCCAGCGCCATGCTTTCAGTTCGATGCGGCGCGGCGCGCCATATTTTCCGCCGACCACCGAATAGCCGCGGCGGCCGAGGATGAACTTTTGCGCCTGCAACAACACGATGGTCAGCAGCAGTAGCGGGACAGCGGCGGCGGCGGCAAGTTCCAGTTTTGGCGGATACTGAAACAGGCTCCAGATCTTGGTGGTCATGGTATGGAAGCCGGCGGGCAGCGCCAGGATCGCCGGTGAGCCGAACAGCGTCATGGCCTGCAGAAACGCGACCAGCGCCCCAGCAACCAGCGCCGGCAGCGCCAGCGGAATGGTGACGCGCCGCGCCGTGGTCCAGGCCTTGCCGCCGAGAATGGCGGAGGCGTCCTCGAGTTCGCCGGGCATGTTGTCCAGCGCGTTGGCGACCAGCACGAACACAAACGGAAAGGTGTAGCAGGAGATCACGAAGATGATTCCGGTCAGCGAGTAGATGTTGAACAAATGCGCGTCGGCTTCCGCACCGGTGATGGAGCGATAGAGCTGATTGAGCAGGCCGGAATTCGGCGCTGCCAGCAATTCCCACGCGACCGCGCCGAGAAATGGCGGCGTCACGAACGAAGCCGTCACCAGGGCGCGGATGAATTGCCGCCCAGGCATGTCGGTACGCGAGACCAGCCACCCCATCGGGGCCGCGACGACGCAGCAGAACATCGCCGAGGTGGTTGCGATGATCGCGGTGGTCAGCAGCGGATCGAGGAAGTCCGGATCGGTGAACAGCTTGACGAAGTTTTGTAGGGTTACATGACGGTCGCGATCGGTTAGGCTGTAGACTACGAGCCACGACAACGGCAGCACGATCAGCGCGATCAGAAACGCCGCGAACAGCCACAGCACCGGTTTAGTCCAGTCGATCTTGGCGCGGGGGGCTTCGGTGGTGGTTGTGATGGTCATGGCGTCAGATTCGTCCCAAGCGAAATTTTGTCCCGTCATTGCCGGGCTTGACCCGGCAATCCATCACTTCGAAAGACCCTTGCGCAGATGGATGGATACGCGGGTCAAGCCCGCGTATGACGAGTTTTTGAACCAGCGCCTTGCACGTGTTGGCCATCCTAGACCCGAAACAGCTTTGCGTAGCGTGTCTTGATTTCTTCGGTCATGGCTTCGACGCCGGCGGCGTCTTCCTTCATCAATTTGATGTCAGAAATCTTGCGGCGTCCCGGTTTCGACTGCACCTGCGCATGCACGGAATACTGCGCGGTAAAGTCGATGAAGAATTGCTGGATTTCGCGCGTGTGCAGCCACGCCTGAAACAGCCGTGACGCGTTGGGATGCGGCGCGGTGGCGAAGATGCCTGTCGGCCCCGAAATGGTTGGCGTACCCTCGGTCGGATAAACCGGCTCGACTGGCTGACCTGCTTCCTTCAGCAACACGATGCCGTATTCGTTGCCGTCTGCCATCACCGCACGCTCGCCCAGCGACAGTTTTTTCGGCGGATCGGTCGACGACTGTACCTGCATCACCCGCTGCTTCGAGAGCTTCTCCATGTAGTCCCATCCGAGCTCGCGGACCATCTGGAAGGTCGCCGTCATGATCGTGCCGCTATAGGCGGGATGTCCCTTGACCATCTTGCCGGCCCATTTCGGGTCAAGCAAGTCGGCGAAACTTTTAGGCGCGTCTTCGGGCTTCACCAGTCTGGTGTTGTAGGCGATCGACGACAGCCATATCCGCGACGTCGCGCTCATGCCGTCGGGATCGCGATATTCGGGCAGGAAATGCCGTGCGATGTCTTCGGTAACGAACGGGGCCAGCCAGCCGTTCTTCTTCCAGGTGATGAAGTGCGAGGCGTCGGAAGAGTTGATCACGTCCACCGCGCGGATGTTGCTGGCGAATTCCTGGTCGACCCGTTGGAACAGTCGCTCCGAGCCGGAGCGCTCGATCTGCACGGTAATGCCGGGATATTGCGCCTCGAACGCCTTGCCGAGCTTTTCGCCGACCGGAAGGTCCATCGAGGAATACAGGATCACCTTGCCCTCTTTACGTGCCGCCTCGACGAGATCGGGCGTGATCGATACCGGCGCGGGCGCCGCTGCCATCACGCGTGTCGCGAACGCGGTCAGTGCGAGCGAGGCGGAACCCTTGATAACATCGCGACGGGAAAATTTCTTTTGCATCACTCAGGTCTCCTCTTCGTCATTGCGAGGAGCGAAGCGACGAAGCAATCCAGACTTGGGCCGAGAACCGAATTGCTTCGCTTCGCTCGCAATGACGGTCTACACTCGGAACAGTTTCTGATAGCGCGCCTTGATCGCTTCGCTCGCCTTCTCGGCTCCCTCGGCGTCTTCCTTCATCAACTTGATGTCGGCAAGCGGCTTGCGGCCGGCATGCTCCTTGACCTGCAGGTGCAGTGAACGAAGGCCGCCCAATTCGATGATGATTTGCTGCGCGTCGGGCGTGAAGCAGTAATTCTGGAACAATTTTGCCGCGTTTGGATTCGGCGCAGCCTTGAAGATGCCGTTGGGCCCGACGATGAATGGCGTGCCTTCGGCTGGATAAACCACCTCCACCGGCTGACCGGCCTCTTTGAGCAGGAAGATATTGTATTCAGTTCCGTCGGCCATCACGCTCCGCTCGCCGAGCGAAAGCTTCTTCGGCGGATCGGTTGCCGATTGCACCTGCATGACGTTTTGCTTGGCGAGCGCTTCGTAATAATCCCAGCCAATGTCGCGGGCCATCTCGAACGTCGCGGTCAGGATGGTTCCGCTGTAGCCGGGGTGCGCCTTGACGATCTTGCCCTTCCATTTCGGGTCCAGCAGATCCTTGAAGCTCGCCGGAGCGTCTTCCGGCTTCACAAGCTTGGTATTGTAAGCGATCGGCGAGAGCGTGGCGCGAAAGCCCGCGTAGGTGCCATCCGGGTCGCGGTGCTCGGGCTTGTAATATTTGGCGACGTCCTCCGGCACGTAGGGCAGCAGGATGCCTTGTTTCTTCCAGGCCAGCAGGTGCGCGGCGTCGGAGGAATTTGCGACATCGACGGCGTGGACGTTGCTGGCATATTCCTGGCCGATGCGCTGGAATACCCGCTCGGCGCCGGTGCGTTCGGCTTGCACCTCGATTCCGAATTTTGCCTTGAACGCGGCACCGATCTTTTCGGAGACTGAAAGATCGATCGAAGTATACCAGACCACCTTGCCTTCTTTTTTCGCGGCCTCGATCAGTTGCGGCGTGATGGCTTCGGCCGGCGGCGCCTCGGCGCGCACAGAAGCGGCCAATACGGTTCCGAATGCCAGTGCGGTCGAACCCTTCAAAAGGGCGCGCCGGGAGATTTTTGTCTTCATCGTAATTCTCCGGGTGGTTCCTGTTATCGGCTTAGCGCGCGACAGCGTGCCGGCGGCAAAACAAGCCAGACCTCGGTGCCTTTGGGAACGGCGTCGTCGGTCTTCGTGATGATCCGCAGTGTGGTGCCGTCTGCAACCTCGACCATGTAGTCGCGGTTGGCGCCGAGAAACACCTGACGCATTACGGTGGCCTTCACCATATTCTCAACCGCTTGCGTTGCCTTGGTCGACAACTGGATGTCATGCTGGCGTATCGCTACCGCCGCGCTTTGGCCGGCGCTGAGTTTCGCGCCTGTCACCTGCAGAATCGACCCGGCGAACGAGACGTGGTTCTCGTCGACCGCGGTCCCCTTGATGACGTTGCTAGCGCCGATGAAGCGGGCGACGAATTCGGATTGCGGGCGATCGTAGATGTCTTCGGGCGTGCCGAGTTGATCGATAACGCCGGCATTCATCACGGCGATCAAATCGGCAGTGGTCATCGCTTCGGACTGGTCGTGGGTTACGTATACCGTGGTGTAGCGGTACTCGTCATGCAGCCTGCGAATCTCGAACCGCATTTCTTCGCGCAGGTTGGCATCGAGGTTCGACAGCGGCTCGTCGAGCAGCAGCGTTTCCGGCTCGACGATCAACGCCCGCGCCAGAGCGACGCGTTGCTGCTGTCCGCCCGACAATTCGCCGGGATAGCGCTGCGCCAACGCTTCAAGCTTGGTGGTTTCAAGAATGGCTTTGAGCTTCTGCGCGATGGTCTCGCGGTCGATTTTTCGCAACCTTAAGCCATAGACGATATTTTCCGCGACCGTCATGTGCGGCCACAGCGCATAGCTCTGGAAGATCATCGACATCTTGCGTTGCTCGGGCGGCAAGGTCCGGGCTTTCGACGACACTAGCCGGTCGCCGACATGAATTTCGCCATCGCTTGGTTCGAGGAAGCCGGCGATCAGCCGCAGCGTTGTGGTCTTGCCGCAGCCGGAGGGGCCCAGCAGGCAAACCAACTGGCCATGGTCGATCCGCAGCGAGACGTTGTCCACCACCGCCAAGTCGCCAAATCGTTTGGTCAAGCCGCGTAATTCGACCGACGCCAATCAATTTCCTCCCCCTAATTCGCGCCGTTGTCGGCTTCGTGCCGATCATTATAAGCACTAAAAGCCCCGCGCCGAAAAGACTTGGCAGGCCGTTATGCGCTTACACTTTCGCTTAAGTATTCGATCGCGGCTTCGGTGCCGCCCTTGCCATGCGGAATATCGAGCGCACCAAGCCCGACCTCGATGACGCCGAGCGTGCCAAGGATCATCGGCGCGTTGATGTGTCCCATATGCGCAATCCGGAACGCTTGTCCGGCCAGCTCACCGATGCCGACGCCGAGCACCACGCCGCACTTCTCCTTGCAATAGGCATGCAGCGTCACCGGATCGTAGCCATTCGACATCACGACGGTCGTCACCGTGTCCGAGCGCTCGCCGGGTTCGGCGATGTTGAAGCCGAGAGCTTGGCCCTGCGACCACACATCGACCGCGCGACGGACGGCTTCGGCCAGCAGGCGATGACGCCGGAAGACGTTTTCAAGTTGTTCGTTGAACAGCATGTCGATGGCCTGACGCAACGCGAACAATAGGTGCACCGGCGCCGTGCCGGCATATTTGCGGTAATGCTCGATGCCTTCGCGCTCGGTCCAGTCCCAATAGGGCGTACGTAGGTTCGCGGTCTTGTGCACCGCGCGCGCGCGATCGTTGGCTGCGACGAAGCCAAGACCGGGCGGCGCCATCAGGCCCTTTTGCGAGCCGGACATCGCGACGTCGATGCCCCAAGCGTCCATTTCGAACGGCATGCAGCCCAATGAAGCCACGGCGTCGACCATGTACAATGCCGGATGACCCGCAGCCGTGATCGCCCTGCCGATCGCCTCGATATCGTTGATCGCACCCGACGCGGTATCGACCTGGACGACGAGCACAGCCTTGATGGCGTGATCCTTGTCCCCGCGCAGCCGGGCTTCGACTTCCGCTGGGCGTACCGCGCGGCGCCAGTCACCCTTCAGCACTTCGACCTCGATACCCATGGCGGCCGCGGCGTTGCCCCAGCCAATGGCAAAACGACCGCTTTCCAGTACCAATATCCGGTCGCCGCGCGACAGTACATTGCTCAAGACGGCTTCCCAGGCGCCGTGGCCATTGGCGATATAGGTGTAGCAACGTCCTTCAGTTGCAAATAGTTTGCCGAGATCGCGCAGCAGGCTGTCGGTCAATTCCAGCATCTGGTCGGAATAAATGTCCAATGCCGGGCGGTGCATCGCACGCAGCACTTCGTCCGGCATCGTGGTAGGCCCGGGGATGGCCAGAAACTCCCGGCCGGCGCGAACGACCATTGCTGTATTCCTTGTAGAACCCGAGATGGACCATGGATGCAGGGTACGGCTGCGAAATTCAACCCGCCTTCACATTATTTTCCGATTGCGCCGGCAGCCGCCGTGTCCCGCCCCGGACGAGCCGGCTTCCGTTACTTTGCTATTTTGCGTCGACCATCCCCGAGTCCGCAAAGCCATGAGCGTTGCGCGCCCGGCGTCGATATCTGCGCTAATGTAAATGCGTGACTGCCCCCGGTATAAGGTCGCCGCTGCGTTGAAGGTGGCATCGCTGACAGCATGGTACGATCTTCGCGATGCCGGACCGACGCTAGCATGCCAGCTAGCGTTTGGTCTCGCGGCATCCGGCGGCTTCGGCGTCGTCAACCGAACAGAACCAGCGGGTGCCCTTGCTAACATTCATCTGGATTTTTGCGTACCAGCGGCTGGTTGGCTTGTGATAGATGCACTCGCCGGATCGGTTGACGTTGCCTTTGATAGTGCAATCGGGCGACGGCGCAACCGGCCCCGATGCTGAGGCCAGCAGGATCGCATTGGCATTCCCGGGCGGCTTGGCGGCTCCCAGAATCGCCGTTTTCTTGTTGCGTACCCGCCAGTCCCACGGCGCAATGAACGCGCCTTGCCACATCCCGGCCTTGGCTTCGCGTGCAGCTTTTTCATCGGCGTCGTAATCATGCGAAAAGCGGGCGTAGGATAGCGCCCACCCATTCTTCACCATCCATTTCTGGATATCCTCGCCATCGACCTCACATCGGGCCACGGTCCGGCCGCGGCGGTCGATCTGGCGGGTGTGACAAATCCAGGTCTTGCCGCCGGCATGGCGATTGAGCTCGTCCCGCGCGGCGGCGCCGCAGGTCCAGCGCTCGCCATTGTGGTTGAGACAGAGCTGATCCGATGATGGCGCGTCGATGCCGCCCAGACGGATTCGCGTACTGCCGATCAGAAGCTGATCGCCGTCGCGGATCTTCGGGATGCCGGTCACATCCGCCGCGCTCGCCAGCGCAGGCAGCAGCAATAGCAAAATCGCGAGCAGCAGCTTGTTGAGCATCATCGGCAACCTCGGCGCAGGATCGCGTCAGCGAGCAGATTGTGCTGAAAATTTAGGCTGCACACCAGCGCCGGGCGGCGTCGCCGCTTCAATTTAACGCGATGACGAAAACAGTGTCCGCTAAGATCCGCCATTCTGCAATATCGCTCGCCTTGCCAGCGCCAACCCCATCAGTACGAAGGCGGATGTTACCTCGGGACCACCAACGAGGATCCGGGTCGGTGTCTTCATTTTGTTCCATTCATAGGCCTTGTACGGACCATGTCGTCCGCCCTCGCCCCGGTGGCCGACGATGCAGTGCAGCGCGGGCGCGAAATCCGCCACTTCGGCACCGAGATGACCCAGCGCAACCAGTGCCAACGCGGCGTCGAATACATTCATTTCAGCGGCGGCCAACTCATCCCGCACATACGCAAGCACCCGACTGCGAATGAATGCGAACGCGCCATCAGGATCGATTGCCGCTTGTACTGTGCGCGGCAGCGCTGTGAATGCGGCATAGCAACGGCCGAAATAGGCGCAATAGAGTTCGGGCAGATAATAGATATGCGAGCGCGGGTCTGCGAATGCGCCGCTTGCCACCAGACGCCGCTGGAAGTCGATGATCTTTCGCATCATATCGAGGCGCCGCGGGGTTTCGACGATCTGCCATCGCGCAAAATTGCGGAAACCGACCTCGAGGATGTCGAGATTCAAGGTCGGATCGAGGTCGTTCCCAAATGGTCGTTCGCCGGCGAGGTTGTCGATCCAGGTAACGACGCCACCAACATAGTCGATGTTGTCGTTGAGCGGCACGGTCACGCGGGGTTCGTTGACGCCGGCGTCAACCTGATAGCCGGCATAGAAGTCGAGCAGCGGCTGATTGAGGATCGGATCGGTCGAGCCGGCCTGTGTCGCCGCGGAGAACGAGCAGGCCGTGGTGTCGCAGTCCGGCACGTAAATGCCGAAGCCGAGATTCTGCTTGATCTGTGCAAAGAACCGGCTGAAACGCGCGTGCGGCGGCGGTGCAAGAGCGGTGATGACGCTGACTGTTCCGCCGTCCGGCGCACGCACATCCTCGCGGCTGGTGCTGAGGCAAAAATTGACCATAGCGGAGATCGCGCGGCGCGACGACGCAGTTTCGGTTGATGTGCCGAGACCGGTTTCGATGAAACTCAGCAGGGCCTCTGTGAAGAACGCGTCGTAATACGCCGAGCGATGGCGAACCTGCATCGGCTGCCACATCGGCTCGGCGATCCCGGTCCATGCGGGGTTGATAAGTTCGCCCACGGGCGATCGTGCGATAAAAATTCGTGCCAAGTTGAACAGCAACGTCGAGTTCTTGTAGCCGCGCGAATTGAGGCCGGTCAGCGCCATCAGGAATTCGCGGCCGCGCACGTCGGGATCGCCGATCAGGTTGAAGGCGGCATAGGTCGGGATGAAGCCGTTGCTAGCGAACGAACGCAGTAGATGCGCGCCGCAGGTACGAATGACGGTTTCGATGTCGGCGAGTTTGGGCGGATGTTCGGGTGTGAGTACGATCTTTGGCTTGGGGTGTCGCAACTGGACGCTGTCCAGCAAGGTCGCGACTGGCTGGCCGACCGCGGACCAGTCCGGCGAATCCTCGTCACGCGCTTGGATCAGCGCATTCCGCAGCGCCTCAAACCGGAATGGGTCGCGCAATTCCGCCAAACCGGCGCGCCGCAGCAGTGGGCGCAGCGCAGGGTTTCCGAGCGCCGTCTTATAGAATTTTGTCAAATGCGGGTTGCCGCCGTTGCGGCGCAGCAGCAGCGGATCGCAGAGGTCATATAGGGAGGGGCCGTCTTTGGGGTACGTCAGCGCGCGGTAGGCAGCCCCCGCTAAAGTTTGGAAGGTCATTTGGACTTCTTATGAGTTCCGCTGCGCGCCAAGTCGATGTCCAGGCAAGCAATGCTCCCACCGCATCATCATCGTCGCTACGTCCTTGATGCATTTAGCACCATAGAACTACACGGATGGCGATGAAATACAACGTTTTGCTTCCAAGACATATTGAGTACCGCAACATAACCAATTGAATATAAATAAAAAACTTGATTAAGCGTTACCCTTTCGGGGCTGCTGTCGCAATGGAGGTTATGGGTTGCTCCAGCGGCCGCTAGGGGTTAACACTTTCTTATGGTGCGGTGCCGCAAAAGAGGCGTAATTAGTCACCACAGACTTGGCTACCCCTCAAACCTAATTGACGTTGGCGCGACTAACAGGCGCGTTCGCACGCAGGAATGAACCGCATGGATGTTCGGCAGCTTAGCGTATCCCGCCGCTCGCTCACTATCGCCGCCGCTCTGGTGGGCATGGTGTCGTTGGCTATCGGCGCCCATGCTACGCTGAACAAGCGGTCGCTGGATGCTGCCAAGGCCGCACAAATAGCGGTGAGCAGCGATTCTGCGAAGAAGCCTTTACGGTTGGCGCTGGTGATCGGTAACGGTCGTTACCCTGATGCCAACGCGCCGCTGATCCAGCCCATCAACGACGCGCGGGCGGTCACGGCGGCGCTTCGGCGTGAAGGTTTCGACGTCGATGTCGTTGAAGACGCCAGCCGGGACGACATGAACCGCGCCGTCAATCGCCTGAAAGCCAAGATCAATTCCGAGTCTATCGTCATGCTGTTCTTCGGTGGCTATGGCGTTCAGGCCGGTCGCGAGAGCTACATGATCCCGGTCGACGCGATGATCTGGAGAGAATCCGATGTCCGCCGCGAAGGCATCAGCGTAGAATCGGTGCTGGAAGCGATGAAGGAAAAGGGCGCGCGCGCCAAGATCGCCGTCATCGATGCGTCGCGACGCAATCCCTACGAGCGACGCTTCCGCGCGTTCTCGCATGGTCTTGCACCAATCAATGCGCCTGACAATGCGCTGATCCTGTCGTCGGCAACGCCCGGCAAGGTCGCCGACGATTCCAAAGGCCAGAACAGCGTGCTGATCACCGAGTTGTTGAACAATATCGGCGCGAAATCAGCCGGCGCTGAAGCCGTTTTCAGCAAGACCCGTAGTGCGATCTCGCGCGCGTCCAACGGCGAGCAGGTGCCTTCGGTGTCATCGTCGCTGCTGGAAGACGTTCACCTGGCCGCCGGCGGCGGTGACAAGGCCGGCAGCTGAGCTAGATACCGTCATTCTGTGGTGAGCGCGTAGCGGGCCCTTCGAAGCTGCCTTCGGCCGTGGCGCTATCGCGGCTATTGTTTCGGATCGGCGCTGGCGGTAATCGGCCGTACCGGGTCGCCTTCGCGGAGCAGCGCGCCGGCCCGCGCCACCACAATGTCGCCCTCGACCAGGCCTTCACGGATTTCCACCTGTCCCGCCGACATCAATCCGACTTCGACCCGCCGGGTTTCGACGCGGTCGCGCCGCACCACCTGCACCACCGTGCCCGCACTGCCATATAGGATGGATGTCAATGGCACCGACACGCCGCAGCTCTGACCCGTCTCGATAAGTGCGCGTCCGGACGAGTTGACCAGCAAACGCCGCGTTGAGGTCAGCGAAATGAAGACCTGGCCAAGCTGGCTGTTGGGCTCGACGGTCGAGGCTACCCGTCGGACCCGGCCATCCACCTCGCCGGCCCCGATAATCTTGATCCGGGCAGTCTGGTTGACGGCTAGCTTCGACAGATCCCGTACCGGCACGAGGCCGACTAGATCGAATTCGCTGCGCGGAATGATGCTGAACAGGGCTTCGCCCTTGCCCGATGCTACGGCGCCGATCACCGCCGACGAGTTGCTGACGAGGCCGGCCACTGGCGCCTGGACCACGATTATTCCGCCTTCGGGCAGCGTAAGGCGGGCCAGCGCCTGGCCGGCGGTCACGATCTCGCCAGCGTCCACCAGTATTTCCGCCACCTTTAGGCCTTGCCGGTCCGGTCGAACCGCAGTCTCGTCCTTGGGCAGCAAAATTCCGGAAACCTCGACGATCGCCGAAAAGCAAGACTTCACTGCCTTCAGCACGGTGACGGCCGCGCCTTTCGGCGTTTCGGCACCGTTGGCCGCTAGACATGGCGGCGAGGCGAGGCAAAATACCGCGACTGCTAACGCGGTGAATTTCCAAACATCTGTTGAGAAGCGGTTCATCAAGGCCAGTTCAGGTTTCGGGTCCATCGATATCAGAAGGCTGGCCAGGGCGCCACGCGGGCGGGCAGACCCGGAACGCGGTGCAGCGACGCGCGGAACGCTGCACCGCTAAATTCTAACGCCCGAACAGCTGCTTCATGATGCCGGCGGTCTCGGATCGTCTGCGTCATAAAAGCCGAACGGAATTCCGATTATGAAAAGCGCGATTGCTATAGTGATAACGACGGCGATAGCGGCGCCGTGATTTTCAAGCTCTCATTTTGGCATTCCAAACCATGAACGCGGCAGCATCGTCGTGACCGTCGCATGTGCATGGCCTTACGCGACGGTCTCGCCGAAGCCTGACTTCTACTCCGCTGCGGGCTTGTGCACGATTCCCGGCGGTTCGTTGTGATCCGCTGGAAGATGATCGATCTCCGCATTCGACGCCAGCAGCTTGCTGCCCAAGCGCCACGAGAACTGCCCGACATCGTCCATCATCATGAACATCGCCGGTACAAACACCAGCGAGAGCACCGTCGAGAATACCAGGCCGCCGATCACCGCCAACGCCATCGGCGAGCGGAATTCGCCGCCGGCGCCGAACGCCAGCGCGGAGGGCATCATGCCGGCGGCCATGGCGATGGTGGTCATGACGATAGGACGAGCACGCTTCATGCCTGCGTCGATGATGGCTTCGTGGCGCGGCTTGCCTGCGCGGATGGCCTCGACCGCGAACTCGACCAGCATGATCGCATTCTTGGTGACAATGCCCATCAGCATCAGGATGCCGATCCACACCGGCGTCGTGAGCTGCTTGCCGGTCAGCAGCAGGGCCGCGATGGCGCCGCCGATCGACAGCGGCAGCGAAAACAGAATAGTGATCGGCTGCAGGAAGGTGCCGAACAGCAGTACCAACACGGCGTAGACCATCATCAATCCGGCGGTGATCGCGGTGGCAAAGCCTTCCGAGAGTTCGGCAAGACTCTCGGCGTCCCCGGAGGGGCTGACCCTGACGCCCTTCGGCAGGCTTTTCATGACCGGCAATTCGTAAATCTTCTTGGTGGCATCGCCAAGTGCGGCGGTGCCGACCAGATCCGCAGCCACTGTGGCCTGCCGTTCCCTGTCGTAACGATTGATGCTGGTCGGCCCCTGGTCGAGCTTGATGTCGGCCACGACCGAGAGCGGCACGCCGCCACGGCCTCCGCCCAGTGGTACTCTCAATTGCTCAAGGATCGGCAGGTCGGCGCGTGCGGCGTCCTCGAGCTGAACCCGGATCGGTACCAGGCGATCGCCAGCGTCGAACTTTGCCAGCGCCGGGCCGACGTCGCCGATGGTAGCAACGCGAATGGTTTCCGACAGGCTTTCGGTAGAAACGCCTAGCCGCGCTGCCAAGTCGGCCCGCGGCTGAATGCGCAACTCAGGCCGGTCGAGCGAGGTTTCCGAAATCACGTTGGCGATCAGCGGAATCCGTTTCATCTGGTTCGCAAGCTCGGCGGCCACGTTGCTGACGATGTTGCTATCGATGCCGGTAACGACCAGTGAGATCGCGCGCAGGCCGTTCTCGTCGAGGAACCAGAATTTAATATCCGGAACGTTTTCCAGTTCGTTGCTGATCGACAATTCGAGTTCGCGCTGCGTATTACTGCGGTCCCGTTTGGGTATGTAGTTGATGATCAATGACGCGCGCCGGACTTCCATGACGCCCGGCGGCACCCGTCCGCCGTCGACGAACACGCTCTTGACCTCGGAACGCTTGCGCAGTCGTGCGACAATTTCCTCGGTGGTCTTTTCGGTGAAGGCGAGTTGCGTTCCCGGCGGCAGTTCCATCGCCATCAATGAACGTGCGGAATCCTGGGCCGGCAGGAAGCCCTGCGGCAGTAGCGTGATGCTCCAGATCGACGCGGCAAAAATCCCGAAACCGATCAGCACCGTAATGAAATAATGCCGCACCGACCACGTTACGAGGCTGTTATAGGCCTTGAGTACGCGGCCGGGCGGCGGATCGCTATGGTGGCTGTTCTTCATGAAATAAGCGGCCAGAACCGGCGTAACAAAACGCGCCGCAAGCAGCGAGAAGAACACCTGCACCGATACGGTGATGCCGAACTGCTTGAAAAATTGTCCGGCAATGCCGGACATGAAACTCGCCGGCGCGAAAATGGCGATGATGGTCAAGCTGATCGCGATCACGGCAAGGCCGATTTCGTCGGCGGCTTCCAGGGCTGCACGGTAGGGTGATTTCCCCATCCGCATGTGGCGCACGATATTCTCGATCTCGACGATGGCGTCGTCGACCAGAATGCCGGTGGACAGCGTGATGGCGAGAAAGCTGACAAGGTTGAGCGAAAACCCCAAAATATCCATCGCCCAGAACGCCGGAAAGATCGACAACGGCAGCGAAATCGCGGCGATGATGGTGGCGCGGAAGTCGCGCAGGAACAGGAAAACGATGATGACTGCCAGCGTCGCGCCTTCGAACAAGGTCGAGATTGCGGCCTCATAATTGCCCTTGGTAAAATCCACCGAGGTGTCGATCAGCTTGAGATCCACGTCCGGATAGGCGGCCTTGAGCACCTCGATGCGTTTCTGGACCGCGGCGGCGACCACGACGTCGCTGGCCCCTTTCGAGCGCTTGATGCCCAGCGCCACCACCGGCTCGCCGTTGAACCGGGCGAAGGTGCGGCGGTCGGCAATGGTGTCGGTCACCGTGCCGAGATCGTCGAGGCGGACTTCGCCGCCCGCAGGCAGGCTGATCATGGTACCAGCGAGATCATTGAGGGTCTTGGCACCGGCCAGCGTGCGGATCGCCTGGTCGTTCTTTCCGATTTCGGCCCGTCCGCCGGCAAGGTCGACGTTGGTGCCGCGCAGGCGGCGGCTGACATCGACCGCGGTCAGTCCGGCGGCCTGCAGCCGGTCGGGATCGAGCGAAACCAGGATTTCGCGCTCGACACCGCCGATACGCTCGACCTGAGCGACGTTACGCACGCCTTGCAGCGCGCGTTTGACTACATCGTCAACGAAATAGGACAGCTGTTCCGGGGTCTTGCCCGGCGATATCGCGGCGTAGGTGACGATGGGCAAGCCGATCACGTCGACCCGCTGGATCAGCGGCTCGTTGACGTTTTGCGGCAGATTGCTGCGGATGCGGGTGACGGCGTCCTTGACGTCGTTCAAGGCGCGGTCGGTGTTGGTCTCAAGGGCGAACTGGATCGTGGTCAGCGACAGTCCGTCGGTGACCGAGGATGAGATGTGTCGCACGCCCTCGACGCCGGAGACGCCGTCTTCGATGGTCTTGGTAACCTGGGATTCCAGTTCGGCCGGCGCAGCGCCGAATTGCGAGACGGCGACCGAGATTACCGGAATATCCGCGCTTGGAAGCCGGGTAATGGCAAGCTTGGTAAAACTGACCCAGCCCAGCACCAAAAGGATGATGGAGAAGACGATGGAGGGGAGCGGGTGACGGATCGACCATGCGGAGATGTTCAGTGCCATCAACGTACCCGCACGCGATCGAGTTCATCGGCGAACATGGTCTTGATCTGGTCACCATCATGCAGCGACGTACCGGCATCGGCTACGACGATCTCTCCGACATCGAGGCCCTCGATTATTTCGGTGGAGGTATCGGACACGAGCCCAACCTTAACTTTTCGCGTCTCTACCGTATTGCCTTTAACCACCTGCACGGTCAGATGATCGATGGCTGAGCGGGGAACAGCGATGCCGCAACTGCGCTTGGCATCGATACTGGCGCGTGTGAACATTCCAACCTTCAGAGGAGGGTTGCTGCCAAGCGATATGCGAACACGCCCCAACTGGGTTCCTCGATTGATCTCCGGCGAGACCAGCCGTACCCGGCCGATCAGGTCGGAGATGCCGTCCCTGCTGATGCGCACCGTCGCTCCCGGATTAAGCTTCAGGACATGAATACCCGGAACCTCGGCATCCACCTCGATTTCATTGTTGACGGCAATTCGAAACATGGGCCCGGCCTGCGGGGAGGCGGGCGCACCGACAATGGTGTTGACCTGCGTCACCAGCCCGGCGGCGGAGGCGCGCAGCGAGACCGGACCAGACTTTGGAGCGCTGAGATTTTGAGGGTTTACCAGCGGCCCAGTCAGGCGCGCCAGTTCCTGGTTTTCGGTGACGATGTCGCCTTCGCGCGCGAACAGGTCGGTGACCTTCGATCCCTCCTGGTCGGCGCCGACGACGGCCTCCCTGCGCGGGACGACAAATCCGGTAACCCGGACCATGTCGGAGAAGCAGGCATTGGCGGCCTTGGCCACAATCACCAGCGCCTTGTTGGGAACGACCGTTTCTTCGGCGCGGGGGCGGTGCTCGATCCAGTAGTAACCCGCACCGAGAGCCACGACGACGACTGCCACGAGGACAGGCTTGAGATATGAGGTGAGCATCATCGCGACATCGGTCGCCTGCGGCGCATCGCAAAACCAACAGGCATCCTGCCGAGGGGCCGGACGCCTGTTGGTTTTGACATTGCGGTGTGAATCACGACCGGTTCACTTGGACGCGGTGGTCTTGTTCGCCATGTTCACGACCTGGACGCGGCGGTTTACCTCCGCCGTCGGGATGTTCGTATCCTTGAGTTTGCTCTTGCCATATCCGACGGTCACCAGATCGGTACCGGTGATACCGAATTTTTCGATCAGATAACGCTTGATTGAATCGGCGCGGCGCTCGGAGAGTTCCTGGTTGTAGGACTCGCCGCCGGCCGCGTCGGTATGACCCGCCACGATGAATGTCGAACCCTTCAGGTTGGGGTTGGTAAGTGCCTTGCCGAGCGCCTGCACGGCGGGCAGCGACTTGGCGCTGATATCGGCTGAATTGTAGTCGAAGGTGATCTCAAGATCGATATTCGGCTTGTCTTTGGCGAGCGTCGCAATTTCCTCGCGCTCGCTCACTGAAAGCGACCGCGTGGTTCGATTGCGAATGGTTTGGACGAACTTGCCTTCCGCGGCAGTTGCCGCCGGATCGGCCGGAGGAGCCGCCGATAAACCGCGGGTCAGTGGTTTCTTGGGCGCCGGCGCCAAGGCCTTGACGATTTGGTCCTCGGTGACATCGTCCGCGGCAAAGGCCAGTCCTGACGTCATCGAAAGCACCGCGCCGATCGTCACGAACGAGCGGATCGTGTTGAAATTTCGCCTGAAAATATTTGCCATCGCCGTCTCCTGCGCGCGTACCCAGCGCGGTTCCAATAGCTTTTCGAATAGCTCAGCTGATCAATCCGCCATCGCCATCGGTTGTTCATCCTTGGTCGTCTGTGGCGCATCGCTCTCCGTTTATCGGATGCGCCGTCAGTTTCGCTCAAATCGCCGTCAACGCACTCCGTAGCTCGCAAATTCCTTCACGATATTCGGGTCCATGGCCTTTGCATTGGATATATCAAGTTCGCCTTCCGAAATCGAGCCGTTGCGCTGCTTTGCCAGCCCGCGTCCATACAACGAAGAGGTCAATCTTGGATTGATCTTCAGCGCGGCGTCGAAATCGGCGATGGCATTCTTGGTTTGCCCGCTCTTCAGGTTGACGAGGCCGCGGCTATCGAGGGCATCGACAAAATTGGGACGCAGTCGCAGCGCTTCGTTGCAATCCTTTAGCGCTGACTGGAGGTCGCCGATGACCGTTCGTGTCCAGCAACGGTTGTTGAAGGCTTCTACGTCCTTTGGATTGATGCGGATTGATTCGGTGAAGTCGTTGACGGCCAGTAGATAGGCGCCCTTGCTGGCATAGACCTGTCCGCGCCGATAAAGCGCGCCGGCGTCGTCGGGATTATCGATCAATTTGCTGGTCAATGACTTGATCGTCGGATCGTCGGCAAGGTTGGCAACTGCCGTCGTTGCCTGATCTTTTGCCGCAGGCATGGCGACAGGATCGGGCACCTCAATCCTCGGCGCTGGCGGGATATCGACGATCGCCGGTGCCGGGGAATCGTTTCGCTGTGCGGTTGTCGGATCGGGGCGCGGCGGGGCGACCGGCGGCTTGACGGACGCTTGCGGACGCGTGCTTGGAATAAAGGAGAAGTCCTCCGCCAACGACGACGAAATCCATGGCACCTGTTCGCTGCGCGAGGCCCGGGTAACGCCCACGCGGGTGCGATTGAGGGTTTCCTCCGCCGTTAGATCAGGAACGCGAATTTCCTTGATTAGTTCGCTGACGAACAGGCTGTGCGCGCCGCCGGTATCGCTGATGACGGAACTGAGCGCCGCCGAATACATCACCAGCGTGCCGTTCGGCGCGATCACCGGTGCAAGCCCCGCGGAAAAACTGCGGAAACGACGCTCAAACGGATTACGCCTGGAGGCGTCGATCAACGCGATTTTGACGCCGGCGCCGCGGCTGTTGATCTCACCCAGGATGGTTTCCAGGCTGAAGCCATCGCGGCGGACATCCGGTTCGGTCCAGATCTGCGCATCCACCGGGATCATGTAGCTTTGGCGGGCGGATTGGATGCCGAAGCCACTGAAGAAAACCAGCGCGACCGTCCCCGGCCTGATGCGACCGTAGAGCCGTTCGAAGGCGCGGCGCATGGCATCGCCGGTGAGGTTTTCTCCGATCTCGACGTCAAAGCCGTTGCGCTTGAGTTCGGCGGCAATATCCTTGGCGTCGTTGATGGGTTCTTTCAGCGGCGCCTCGGCATCGGGATATTTGGCGTTGCCGATGACGACCGCAAACCTGTCGCCCGCAGCCCATGATCGGGCAACCGGCGCAAGTGAAACAATCAAGATCAGCAGCAATGCGAGGCGGAATTTCATACGACGCCGGTCCAGCCAACAGGGCGCCGATACCAACCTCGCGCCCCGACGATCTTACTCTACGCAAACCGCATTATCAAACCGGCCGGGAGGCCGCTGTCAACCATCCGCAACATGCTCCGCCGTCGCGACAATTGACCCCAAACGTTTGGGTTCCGCGCGCCTGCAAGCATTCTCGGAACCGCGGCGAATTGCATCGGCAAATAACTTCGATGCCTCCTCACGCTCGGCCGTGTTGGCTTCGCCCTGGAGTTCTTCCGTAAGCGCCGAACCGCCGCCCAAGGCTCGCTATACGGCAATTCGAGCAGTCGTGTTGACCTTTGTGGATGATGGTGGCTTGCTGCAGCTGTCGGCTAAAGTGCGCAAGGAAGAAAGTCAAACCGATGGGAAATGCCTACGAAGTCTATGCCATCCGCTATGCGACGATGTCGCCGCGCACGCCGCATCAGAACTATCTGCAGCCTGATCCGCATGAAACCACTGCGGCCGACCTCGATTATTTTATCTGGCTGATCCGCGGACAAGGTCGTGAGATTCTGGTCGATACCGGTTTCAACGCGGAAGAGGCTAACGCGCGCGGCCGCAAGCTCACGCTCAATCCAGTCGATGCGCTGGCAGGCTTCGGCATCGACGCCGACACTGTCAGGGACGTAATCGTCACCCACCTGCATTACGACCACGCCGGCAATCTCGATCGCTTTCCCAATGCGCGGTTTCATCTGCAGGACCGCGAGATGAGCTATGCCACCGGACGTTGCATGTGCCATGGCGCGCTACGGCATCCATTCTCGGCGGATCATGTGACGCTGATGGTTCGCCACGTCTACAGCGAGCGTGTAACCTTTCACAATGGCGATGGCGAGGTTGTGCCCGGGGTCACGCTGCATCGCGTCGGCGGCCATTCCGACGGCCTCCAGGTCGTCCGCGTGGAAACCGAACGCGGACCTGTAGTGCTGGCGTCCGATGCCTCGCATTATTATGGCAACATGCAGCGCAAGAATCCGTTTCCGATCGTCTACAATATCGGCGACATGATGGAGGGCTGGGAGATCGTCAAACGTTTGGCCGGCCATCCCGACCGCGCCATTCCCGGCCACGATCCGCTCGTGCGCGAGATTTATCCGAGCGCTTCCGATAAGGTCGATGCTTACGCGCTGCACCTGCCGCCGTCGCGCTCGGTGGCTTGAGAAGCCAGCCGCCGTGCGAGCGAAGCAATTCAGAAGCGACGGCAAGACTGGATTGTTTCGTCGCGTCGCTCTCGCAATGACGGGACTATCTTCAATACGCTTCCGTCGTGCCGGCCTCCCTGCTGGTCAGGACGAGGTCGAGACCTTTCTCTATCTTGCCGAGCATCAGCGCAAAATCCTGGCGTTCCTGAGCTGACAGACATGACAGGATCTCCTGCTCTCGGCGCTTAAGCCGCGGAATCAGCTCTTCGTACAGCGCCCGCCCCTTGCGCGTCATGCGCAGCCGAAACTCGCGGCGGTCGTCTTCGTTTTCGACGCGTTCGACAAGTTGCCGCCTCATCAGCGTCGTGACGGCGCGGCTGATGGTGGATTTGTGCGTGCGGGTGCAATGCGAAATATATTGCGCGCTGCAGGCGTCATTACGGAATCCCAGCGTCGCCAGCACGCGCCATTCCGGAATATCAAGGCCATGACGCTGCTGATATTCGCTCGACAGCGCGGCACTGACCTCTGCCGCGAGGCGGTTCAGCCGGAACGGAACGAACTTGAAAAGGTCGAGTTTAGCCAAAACCGTTCCAATCCCGGGTTGACGGCGCAGTGCCCAAGGCGTTTAAGATAGTTGCATGCGAGACTATCTTAGCGACGTCGCAGTTCCTTGACCAGAACCAAGATGCAGCAGCACACCACGCAATTCGGGTATCGCCGCCATCCCGATCAGGATCGGACCGCCGGCGCTGCCGAGCATCCGGTAGTGATCGTTGGCGCCGGGCCCGTTGGGTTGTCGCTGGCGATCGATCTGGCGCAGCGCGGCCAGCCGGTGGTGCTGCTCGACGATGCCTCCCGGATCGGCGAAGGCTCGCGCGCGATCTGTTTTTCGAAACGCTCGTTGGAATATTGGGACCGCCTCGGCGTCGCCAAACGCATGGTCGACAAGGGTGTGGTGTGGAGTGTCGGCAGGATATTCCACGGCGCTGACCAGCTCTACCAATTCAACCTGCTGCCGGAGCAGGGCCACAAGATGCCGGCCTTCATCAATCTCCAGCAATTTTATGCCGAGGCCTATCTGATCGAGCGGGCGGCGCAGTTGCCCGGAATCGACTTGCGCTGGAGCAACAAGGTTATCGCGCTGGAGCAGCGCAACGACCATGCGTTGCTGACCGTTCAGACGCCAGACGGGCCCTATCGGCTCGCTTCGCGCTATGTGGTGGCTTGCGACGGCGCACGGTCGTCGTTGCGGCATCTGGTCGGGGCCGATTTCACCGGACAGATATTCGAAGATCAGTTTCTGATCGCCGACGTCAAGATGACGGCGGAGTTTCCGACCGAACGATGGTTCTGGTTCGATCCGCCGTTTCATGCCGGTCGTTCGGCATTACTGCATCGACAGCCCGACGATGTATGGCGCATCGATCTACAGCTCAGCCCGGATGCGGACCCGGCGGCCGAAAAATTGCCGGAAAACGTGCGTCCACGGATCGCGCGAATGCTGGGCCATAACGAATTCGAGTTTATCTGGATATCGCTCTACAAGTTCCAGTGCCGGCGCATGGACAAATTCATCCATGACCGCGTGATTTTTGCTGGCGATGCCGCACACCAAGTGTCGCCATTCGGCGCTCGCGGCGCTAATTCGGGCCTGGAGGACGCGGAAAATCTGGCGTGGAAGCTGGCTCGCGTGCTGGCGGGAAAGTCCCCCGAGCGCCTGTTGGAGAGCTATCACGTCGAGCGCGGCGCGGCGGCCGATGAAAATATCCGCGAGTTTACTCGCTCGACCGATTTCATGGCGCCGCTGTCGCGCCAGGAGGCCCGGCTGCGACAGGCGGTGCTGTTGCTCGCCAGGGACACCGAATTCGGCAAGCGCATGATCAATGGCGGACGATTGTCGGTACCGTCGATTTACGACACCCCGCTCTCGACGCCGGATGACGTCGGCTGGTACGGCGGGCCGCGTCCGGGCGCTTCCATGCCTGACGCGCCGATCATCAAGCGCGATGGCAGTTCGGCATTCCTGACCGAAGCCTTCTTCGAACGGGGAGCGCGGTTCGTCCTGCTGGAGTTTGCTAACGGCGCGGCGGCCAGCGTCCCCGATGGCGTGGGCGTTATCAGAATAAGTAGTCGTGACGGCTTCAGCGACTCGTCGGGACTGCTCGGCGCGCGCTATGATGCTGCACCGGGCACGGGCTATTTGTTGCGCCCCGACGGTTATGTCGCCGCGCGCTTCCGGCATCCTACGCGCAGGGCAATCGCTGCCGCGCTGGCGCGCGCCACTGCGACCGACGGGGCACCGTGATGGCATTGTCCACCAGTTCGAATTTCGCAAAGCCCGATGATGCCTTCCGCATGATCGTCGAGGCGCATCGCGGCATCAGCGACGCGCAAAGTGCCGATCTCGATGCCGCGCTGGTACTGGTCCTTGCCAATCACATCGGCGATATCGAGGTGCTGCGTGAAGCGATCGAGCTTGCCAAGCGGCGGCTGGTGGATGCCAACCAGCAGCAACAGCAGCAGCAATAAATGAGTGGGTATCAATCCGTCATTGCAAGCCCAGCGAAGCAATCCAGATGTCCATCCGAGAGTTTCGTCGCTTCGCTTCTCGCAATGACGGGTGGGTTAGAAAAGGAATGAACTGATGGCCAAGGGTTTCGCATCCACCACCGACATGGCGGAGAAGAAAGTTACTTTCTCCGAGATCGGCACCGACCTCTACGCGTTCACCGCCGAGGGCGACCCGAACTCCGCCGTGATTGTTGGCGACGACGGCTGCATCGTGTTCGATGCGCAGGCGACCCCGGCGATGGCGAACAAGGTGATCGAGCGTGTCCGCGCCGTTACCGACAAGCCGGTCAAATATGTGGTGCTGTCGCATTATCATGCGGTGCGCGTGCTTGGCGCATCTGCCTACAAAGCGCAAGGCGTGGTCGCCTCGCAGGAAACCTATCGGCTGATTGAGGAGCGGGGGCAGCAGGACTGGGATCTGGAATTCGGCCGCTTTCCGCGATTGTTTCAAGACGCAGAAAGCATCCCCGGATTGACTTGGCCGACGCTGACGTTCGAGACCGATATGTCGATTTATCTTGGCAAGCGTGAGGTTCGCCTGATGTCGCTCGGCGCGGGACACACCTCCGGCGATATCGTGGCTTGGGTGCCGGACGCCGAGGTGATGTTTTCCGGCGATCTGATCGAATATCATTCGGCCTGCTATTGCGGAGACGCACATCTGCGGGAATGGCCGACGACATTGAACGAAATCCGGGCTTTCAATCCGAAGGCAATCGCGCCGGGGCGCGGCGACGCCCTGAAAGGTGTGGCCACCGGGCGCGACGCCATTGCGATGACGCGCGATTTCGTCAGTTCACTGTATGGCGCTGCCGAAACGTCGGTCGCGAAGGGACGAGATTTGAAGGAAACCATGGCGGCGACGCGCGAGGTAATGGATCCGAAATTCGCCAGCTTCGCGATCTATGAGCATTGCCTGCCTTTCAATGTCTCACGCGCCTTCGACGAGGCCTCCGGCATCGACGATCCAGTAATCTGGACCGACAAGCGCGACCGCGAAATGTGGGCAAGCCTGCAAGGCGCATGATCCCGAAAAGCATGCCTCGGGCGTGACCTGGGGTGGGAACCGGTTTTCGAAAAAAGATCATGCGCAAACCAATGGAGGATGACCATGAATTACAATGCGGCTCCTGATGTCATCGGTAAATCGGTAAGCCAAGTCACACCCGGCTACATGTCCGGCTTCGGCAACTCGTTCGAGACCGAAGCATTGCCCGGCGCGCTGCCAACAGGACGAAACTCGCCGCAGCGTTGTGCTTATGGGCTCTACGCCGAACAGCTTTCAGGCTCGCCTTTCACGGCACCGCGCGGCAGTAACGAGCGCTCCTGGCTGTACCGCATCCGCCCGTCGGTCAAGCACTCCGGCCATTTCAGCAAGGTCGACGCAAAACTGTGGCGCACTGCGCCGTGCCATGAGCACGAATCGCCGATCGCGCAATTGCGCTGGGACCCGGCGCCGATCCCAAAGGAAGAGGTGACCTTTCTGCAGGGCGTGCAGACCATGACGACTGCCGGCGATGCCAACACTCAGGCCGGGATGGGGGCGCACGTCTATCTCATTACCAGCTCGATGGTGGACCAGCATTTCTACAATGCCGACGGCGAGATGATGTTCGTGCCGCAGCAGGGTAATCTCAAATTCGTCACCGAATTCGGCCGGATCGATGCCGAGCCGGGCGAGATCGTGGTGATTCCGCGCGGTGTCAAATTCCGCGTCGAGATTCCGGCGGGCCCCGCGCGTGGCTATCTCTGCGAGAATTACGGCGGCGCCTTCACGCTGCCGGAGCGAGGCCCGATCGGCGCCAACTGCCTCGCCAATGCGCGCGATTTCCTCACGCCGGTTGCCGCTTACGAGGACAGGGACACGCCGACCGAGCTCTATGTCAAATGGGGCGGCGCGCTGTGGATGACAAAGCTGCCGCATTCGCCGATCGATGTGGTGGCCTGGCACGGCAACTATGCGCCGTATAAATATGACCTGCGTACTTTCTCTCCGGTCGGCGCGATCGGCTTTGACCACCCCGATCCGTCGATCTTCACGGTGCTGACCTCGCCGTCGGAAACCGCCGGCACCGCCAATATCGATTTTGTGATTTTTCCGGAGCGCTGGGCGGTGGCGGAGAACACCTTCCGGCCGCCGTGGTATCACATGAACATCATGTCGGAATTCATGGGGCTGATTTACGGGGTCTATGATGCGAAGCCGCAGGGCTTTACGCCCGGCGGCATCAGCCTGCACAACATGATGCTGCCGCACGGTCCCGACCGCGAAGCGTTCGACCACGCTAGCAATTCCGAACTGAAACCGGTCAAGCTCACCGGCACCATGGCCTTCATGTTCGAAACCCGCTACCCGCAACGGGTGACTGAACACGCGGCGAAATCGGCGACGCTGCAGAAGGATTATGTAGATTGCTGGAAAGGTCTCGAGAAAAGGTTCGATCCGAACAGGCCTTAGTTGTCATTCCGGGACGCGAGCGCAACGAGCGAGCCCGGAATCCATAACCACGATCGGAGGTTATGGATTCCGGGCTTGCGCCAAGTGGGCGCATCCCGGAATGACGGCGGTCAGATTTTGAACTGAAACGGATAAGATTGTGCCCCATCCCAACGACCCCACTTTGCGCTCCTTCATCGACGTCGATCCCGTGTCGGACTTCCCGATCCAGAACCTGCCCTACGGCGTATTCTCGGCAAAGGACGGCCTTGCTCCGCGCGTCGGGATCGCGATCGGCAATTATGTGCTCGATCTTTGGGAGCTCGAACAGGACGGCCGGCTGGAGGTCGGCGAGCCTGGCGTCTTTGCGGCGCCGATGCTCAATCCTTTCATGGCGCTGGGGCCGAAGCTGTGGTCGCGCACCCGGGCGCGCATCAGCGAGTTGCTGCGTCACGACAATCCGGAGCTTCGCGACAATGCCGAATTACGCCAACGTGCTTTGGTGCCGATGGCGAACGTAAAACTCCATCTGCCTTTCACGGTCGCCGGCTACACCGATTTCTACTCATCGAAGGAGCACGCCACCAATGTCGGCACCATGTTCCGCGACAAGGCCAATCCGCTGCTGCCGAACTGGCTGCATATTCCGATCGGCTACAATGGCCGGTCCTCGACCGTTGTCGTTAGCGGCACCAAGGTGCGCCGGCCGTGCGGGCAGCTGAAACCGCCGGACATGGAGTCGCCGAGTTTCGGACCGTGCAGGCGGCTCGACTTTGAACTCGAAATGGGCGTGGTCGTCGGTCAGCCGTCGCCGATGGGTGAAATGCTCACCGAAAGTCAGGCCGAAAACATGATCTTCGGTTTTGTACTGCTCAATGATTGGAGCGCGCGCGATATCCAGCAATGGGAATACGTGCCGCTGGGCCCGTTCCAGGCCAAGGCGTTTGCGACCTCGATCAGCCCGTGGATCGTCACGCGCGAGGCGCTGGAGCCGTTCCGTGTCCCTGGACCGGCGCAGGATCCTGCCCCGTTGCCATATTTGCGGCAGACGGCTGCGAACAATTACGACATGGTGCTGGACGTCGATCTGCGCACGCTGCAGATGCATGAACCGGCAAGCATCTGCCGCACCAATTTCAAATACATGTATTGGTCGTCGGTGCAGCAACTTGTGCATCATGCTTCAAGCGGCTGCGCCATGAATGTCGGGGATCTGTTGGGCTCGGGCACTATCAGCGGTCCGGACAGGCACGAGCGCGGCAGCCTGTTGGAGATCAGCTGGAACGGCTCCGAGCCGATCGAACTGGCCGGCGGAGTAAAGCGAACGTTTCTCGAAGACGGCGATTCGCTGACCATGCGCGGCTGGTGCCAAGGCGACGGTTTTCGCGTGGGTTTCGGCGAGGTTGAGGGGACAATTGTGGCAGCAGTGTAGTGTGCCCCGGACGCAGCGCAGGGCTCTTGCGGTGCACTGCTGAGCCGGGGCCGTACGGTGCCGGCTCTACGGAGCAGCATGAAGAATGCCGCACCGCGTCCGGGACACGGTTATCGCACCCCCTTTAACGGCAGCTTTTGCGTTTCCTTCAGCCGGTCCAGCACAATCGACGAGCGTACATGGGCAACGCTCCGGTGCGGCATCAGCACGTTGTTGACGATGTTCGACAGGCTTTTCAGATCGCGCAACACGACCTTCAGAAGATAGTCGGCGTCGCCGGTCAGTGAATATGCTTCTTGCACTTCGTCGACGCGTTGCACCAGGCTGCGAAAGTGCTTGGCATTGTCGGGCGAGTGGGTTGCCAACGTGACGTGGATGAAGGCGATCAGGGTGAAGCCGAGCGCCTCGCTGGAGAGGTCGGCGTGATAGCCTGAGATCACCCTCTCTTCCAGCCGCATCCGCCGTCGTGAGCACTGCGACGGCGACAATCCTACGACATCGGCGAGTTGCTGGTTGGTGAGCCGGCCGTCATCCTGCAACGCGGCCAGTATCTTGAGATCGAATACATCAACCGACATCATGCTTGAAAGTCCAGTATTATGCACAAAACGTGCATAATATAGGCCAAGGCGAGGCCAATATGCACGCTTCTTGCGGAGGTTCTGACCAATACTCATGGCGATACATCAGGAAGATCAACCATGGGTCCATTTCCGCACGGCGCGCCGGCTGCCACAATTACCGCCGACAATCCAATGGGCACGGATGGTTTCGAGTTTGTCGAATACGCTCATCCAAAACCGGAAGAACTGCATTCGCTGTTCAAATTGATGGGCTATGTGGCGGTCGCGCGGCACAAGACCAAGAAGATCACGGTCTATCGCCAAGGCGACATTAATTACCTCGTCAACGAGCAGCCCGATACCCACGGCTTCGACTTTGTTTCGAAGCATGGTCCATGTGCCCCATCGATGGCGTTCCGCGTAGTCGATGCGACGCAGGCCTACGAGCGTGCGCTGTTGTTGGGCGCGGAACCCGCGAATATCGCGCCGGCGCAGAAAACGCTCGACGTGCCCGCCATCAAGGGGATCGGCGGCAGCCTGCTGTATTTCGTCGATCGCTATCGTGCCAAGGGTTCGGCCTACGATGCCGAATTCGAGTGGCTGGGTCCGAAGAATCCACGTCCCGAGGGTGCGGGATTGTTCTATCTCGATCATCTTACCCACAACGTCCATCGCGGCCGCATGGATGTGTGGACCGGCTTCTACGAAAAACTATTCAACTTCCGGCAGATCAGGTTCTTCGACATCGAGGGCCGCGCCTCCGGCCTGTTCTCGCGCGCGCTGACCAGTCCCGACGGCAAGATCCGGATCCCGATCAACGAGGATGCCGGCGATTCCGGCCAGATCGAGGAATACCTCAATGTCTATCGCGGCGAGGGCATCCAGCACATCGCCTGCGGCGCGAGAGATATCTATCGCACCGTGGAAACGTTACGCGCCGACGGCCTGCCGTTCATGCCGCCGCCGCCGGAAACCTATTTCGAGAAGATCGACAACCGGCTGCCGAAGCACGGCGAGGACGTCGCGCGGCTGCGTCGCAACGGCATCCTGATCGACGGCGAAGGCGTGGTGGAGGGCGGCGAGACCAAAGTGCTGCTGCAGATATTTTCAGCCAACGCCATCGGACCGATCTTTTTCGAGTTCATCCAGCGCAAGGGCGACGACGGGTTCGGCGAAGGCAATTTCAAGGCGCTATTCGAATCGATCGAGGAAGACCAGATTCGCCGCGGCGTGCTGACTGTTGGAGACAAGACGGCAGCGTAGACACACGGCCGTCGTCCCCGCGAAGGCGGGGGACCCATATCCTCCGTCTTTGTTATGCGGAAGCTGTCGGCCACGCGCGGAAACTACATGTCGAACAATAATCGTGGGGGTTATGTTTCCTGCCACTCCTTCGCGACGTCAGCCAGCTCCGCCGCCACCGTCTTCCTGATCGCCGACGGCGTGCGTGAAAAGCGCGGCGCCGGCGCTGGCTGGGTGATGCCATCGATATCGACGAAAATCTTGCGCTCCGCCATGTGCGGATGTTCGGGCGCCTCGGATAACGACAGCACCGGCGCGAAGCAGACGTCGGTGCCTTCCATGATCGCGCACCACTCGGCGCGGGTTTTGGTCCTGAATACCTCGGCCATCTTCGCCTTCATCACCGGCCAGTTTTTTGCATCCATCTGGCCGTCATAGAGTGCGTCGTCGAGGCCGGCGAGCTTGCGCAGTTCGGCATAGAATTGCGGCTCGATCGAGCCGAGCGAGATGAATTCGCCATCCTTACACTCATAAGTACCGTAGAAATGCGCGCCGCCGTCCAGCAGGTTGGACTCGCGGCCGTCCTTCCAGCGGCCGATCGCGGTCAATTCGCAGAATAGCGACATCAGCGACGCCGCACCATCGCACATCGCGACATCCACTACTTGGCCCTGTCCAGATTTTTTCGCCTCCAGCAGCCCCGCAAGGATACCGACCACGAGATACAGCGCGCCACCGCCGTAGTCGCCGACCAGGTTAAGTGGCGGCACCGGCCTGTTCTTGGGACCGATTGCATGCAGCGCACCGGTGACCGAGATATAGTTGATGTCGTGGCCGGCTGCGTTCGCGAGCGGCCCGGTCTGTCCCCAACCGGTCATGCGGGCGTAAACAAGGCGTCTGTTGCGTGCCCGCACGATGTCGGGGTCGAAGCCAAGGCGCTCCATCACGCCAGGACGATATCCCTCGATTAACACATCGGCGCCGTCAAGCAGGTTTAAAACACCGGCGACGCATGCCTTGTCTTTCAGGTCACATGCGATCTGCCGGCGGCCGCGCATCATGACGGCGCCGCGCAGGCCCTGTTTCTGTTCGCCGCGCGTCAGCGTCACGATGTCCGCGCCCATGTCGGCCAACATCATCGACGCGAAAGGTCCAGGCCCGAGGCCGGCAAACTCGACGATGCGAACGCCTGCGAGCGGACCGCTCGGGCGCGCAGAGGTTTCAGGTGTGTTGGCCGTTTCTCGCAAGTCGATGTCCGTTAGCTCAATTCGTCATTGCGAGGAGCGCAGCGACGAAGCGATCCAGCGCTTTGCACGATACTGGATTGCTTCGCTTTCGCTCGCAATGACGGCGTGGAGAGTCAGCCCGCCCCGGCGGCGTCGACCGCGCGTTGCGCCATCACCTTCACAAGGTTGGCGCGATAGATCGACGAGCCATGGATATCCGACAACATTCCATCGGTGGAAACCGTGATGTTGTCGAGCGCGGCGGACGAAAAGTTTGCCTTTAACGCCTTCTCGATCGCGGGCACCCGCATTACGCCGCTCTGCGACGCGCCGGTCGCAGCGACGCGGACCTCGCCGGTTCGGTCTTTGGCTACGAATACGCCGGTCAGCGCGAAGCGCGATGCCGGGTGCCGCATTTTAGAATAGCCGGCTCTCGACGGCACCGGGAAGGTAATTGCCGTGATGATTTCGCCGTCTTCCAGCGCAGTCGAAAACAAGCCTTTGAAGAAATCGCCGGCCTTGATCGAACGCTTGTTGGTCTGCACCGTGGCATTCAGGGCCAACACGGCGGCCGGGTAGTCCGCCGCCGGGTCGTTGTTGGCGATCGAGCCGCCGATGGTGCCGCGATAGCGCACCGCCGGGTCGCCGAGCACCGAGGTCAGATAAACCAGCGCTGGAATGTTCTTTTTCACGTCCGCGCTGTTCATGATGTCGAAATAAGTCGTCGCAGCCTTGATGGTCAGCGCATCGCCTGCGGACTGGATTCCGACGAGGTCCTTGATCTTGGCGAGATCGATCACGTCCGACGGCGACGCCAGGCGCAGCTTCATCACTGGCAGCAGAGTGTGGCCGCCGGCGAGATATTTCGAATCGGAACCCTTGACGAACAACGCTGCGGCCTCGTCGACAGTTGAAGGGCGATGATACGTCGTCTCATGCATGGTCGTTCCTCCCCTTTCAGCCGTGGATCGCGTGCCAGACGCGATCAGGCGACGCCGGCATGGCGAGGTTGTTGGTACCGATCGCGTCGGTAATGGCGTTGATGACGGCGGCGGATGCGCCGATCGCACCGGCCTCGCCGCAGCCCTTGACGCCGAGCGGGTTGCCCGGGCACAGCGTCATGGTGTGGGAAACCTTGAACGAAGGCAGATCCTCCGCGCGCGGCATGGCGTAGTCCATAAATGACGCGGTTACCAACTGGCCGCTCTCGTCATAGACTGCGTTCTCCAGCAGCGCCTGCCCGATGCCTTGCGCCAGCCCACCATGGACCTGGCCTTCCACAATCATCGGATTGATCAGCCGCCCGAAATCGTCAGCGGCAACGAAATTAACAAACGAGGTCTTGCCGGTGCCGCTGTCGACCTCGACCTCGCAGATGTAACTGCCGGCAGGAAACGTAAAATTGGTCGGATCGTAGAACGCGCTTTCCTTCAGGCCCGGCTCCATGCCGTCAGGCAGGTTGTGTGCGGTGTAGGCGGCAAGCGCTACCATCGGCAGCGCGATGGACTTGTCGGTGCCGGTGACTTTGAACTCGCCGTTCTCAATGACAATGTCGTCCTCGGACGCCTCCAGCTGATGCGCCGCGATCTTTTTTGCCTTGGCCTCCATCTTTTCCATCGCCTTGACGATGGCGGAGAGACCGACCGCCGCCGAGCGCGAGCCGTAGGTGCCCATGCCGAACTGCACCTTGTCGGTGTCGCCGTGCACGATCGACACCTGGCTCATTGGAATGCCGAGCCGATCGGAAATCACCTGCGCGAAGGTGGTCTCGTGCCCTTGACCATGGCTGTGCGAGCCGGTGAGGATTTCGATGGTCCCGACCGGATTGACCCGCACCTCGGCAGATTCCCACAAGCCGACGCCGGCGCCGAGCGAGCCTACCGCCTTCGACGGCGCGATGCCGCAGGCCTCGATATAGCAGGACATCCCGATGCCGCGCAGCTTGCCTTCGCCTTTGGCTTTCGCCTTGCGGGCGGCAAAGCCCGCGTAATCGATCGCCTTCATCGCGGCGTCGAGCGAGGCGTTGAAGTCGCCGGCATCATAAGCCATGATCACCGGGGTCTGGTGCGGGAATGTCGTGATGAAATTCTTGCGCCGCAACTCGGCCGGATCGACTTTGAGCTGGCGGGCGGCGGTCTCCACCAGCCGTTCCACCACGAAGCTTGCCTCCGGCCGGCCCGCGCCGCGATAGGCATCGACCGGCGTGGTGTTGCTGTAGACGCTGATCACCTCGGCAAAGATGTTCGGGATATTGTACTGCCCCGACAGCAGCGTGGCATAGAGATAGGTCGGCACCGAGGAGGAGAACAGCGACATATAGGCGCCGAGATTGGCGTAGGTTTTCACCCGCAGCGCGGTGATCTTGTTGTCCTTGTCGAACGCCATTTCGGCGTGGGTCAGATGGTCGCGACCGTGCGCGTCCGTCAAAAACGCTTCGGTGCGGTCAGAAGTCCACTTCACCGGACGGTTGGTTTTCTTCGACGCCCACAGCGCCACCATTTCTTCCGGGTAGATGAAAATCTTCGAGCCGAAACCGCCGCCGACATCCGGCGCGATCACCCGCAATTTGTGTTCCGGCGCGACATTGTAGAATGCCGACAGCACGAGGCGCGCGACATGCGGATTTTGCGAGGTGGTGTGCAGCGTGAAATGCTCCTCCGCCGCATCGTATTCGGCGACCGCCGCGCGCGGCTCCATTGCGTTCGGCACCAGGCGGTTGTTGGTGATGTCGAGCGAGGTGACATTGGCCGCCGCCTTGAACGCCGCGTCGGTCGCGGCCTCGTCGCCGATGGTCCAGTCGTAGATCACATTGCCCGGCGCCTCGGGGTGCAACTGCGGCGCGCCGGGTGCGATCGCCGCCTTAATGTCGGCCGCGACGGCAAGCTCCTCGTAATCGACGACGACGGCTTCCGCCGCATCGCGCGCCTGATTGCGGGTCTCTGCGATCACCACCGCGACGGCCTGGCCGACGAAGCGCACGATCTCCGGAGCGATCGCCGGCCACGCGCCCATCTTCATCGCGGTGCCGTCCTTGGAATGGATCATCCAACCGCAGATCAGGTTACCGATCTTGTCATCGACGATCTGCTGTCCGGTCAGGACATCGACCACGCCCGGCAGCCCCTTGGCCGCGGCGGAATCAATTGATTTCACCCTGGCATGCGCATGAGGGCTGCGGACGAACGCTGCATAGGTCATGCCGTTCAGGCGGATGTCATCGACGTAACGGCCCTTGCCCGTGATGAAACGTTTGTCTTCCTTGCGCGCAACCCGTGCGCCAATACCCTCAACGCCCATAACTTGTCCTCCCTATCGGAGCGAATTTTTCCGCCATTCCATCGAAATGCGGCGGCTTGAATGGATTGATCGACTGGAAGCGAGCTATTCCGCCGCCTGCGAAACTTGCATGCGGCCGGCAGCATCGAGAACCGCCTTGACGATATTGTGATAGCCGGTGCAGCGGCAGATGTTGCCTTCGAGTTCCTGCCGCACGGTCCCCTCATCGAGGCCGGCGCCATGCCGCTCCACGATGTCGATCGAAGTCATGATCATACCCGGGGTGCAGTAACCGCATTGCAGCCCGTGATTGTCGCGGAACGCCGCCTGCATCGGATGCAGTTCATCGCCCTTGGCGATACCTTCGATCGTGGTGATCGTAGCGCCGTCGGCCTGGCCGACCAGTACCGTGCAGGATTTCACTGCGCGGCCATCGATATGCACCACGCAGGCGCCACATTGGCTGGTATCGCAGCCGACATGGGTGCCGGTGAGGCCGAGATGATCGCGCAAGAGATGGACAAGGAGCGTCCGGTCCTCAACGTCGGCGGAAACCGCCTTGCCGTTCACCGTCAATTTGACTGTCGACACGCTAAACCTCCCGATATCTTTTAATTTTTCCGATTAGAGGCAGGGAAAGGCGACTTTGCAACTAGTTAATTTTTCCAATTAGAAGCAGGGTGCGGGCGACGCCTGTCTCCGCTGCAATTTTATGCCTTTTGTCGCGGTCAGGTTGGTGGTGTATTTCCAGGCCTCGCGAGAGGAGTGCTTCGGAGTGATTGACAAACAGGTAAAAACAACCGCCGACGCGGTGGCCGGGGTTCGGGACGGATCGACCGTATTGGTGGCGGGATTCGGCGCGGTCGGTGTCGCCGACAATCTGCTGGACGCGCTGCACGAACAGGGCGCAAAGGAATTGACCATTGTCGCTAACAATTCCGGCAACGGCGATTACGGACTGGCACGGCTGATCAATTCAGGCCGGGTGCGCAAGGTGATCTGCTCCTATCCGCGGTCTGGCGATTACAGCGCGTTTCTCAACGCCTATCGCGCCAACAGCCTCGATCTGGAGCTTGTCCCTCAAGGCACTATCAGCGAGCGGATGCGGTGTGCCGCCGCGGGGCTTGGCGGCTTCTTCTCGCCGGTCTCCGCGCATACCAAGCTTGCCGAGGGCAAGGAGACCCGCGAGATCGATGGTCGGCTGCACGTATTCGAAAAGCCGCTGAAGGGCGACGTCGCGCTGATCAAGGCCAACAAGGCCGACCGCTGGGGCAACCTCACCTATTTAAGGTCGGCGCGCAATTTCAATCCGGTGATGGCGATGGCTGCCGAATTGACCGTGGTTGAGGTTGACACCATGGTGGAGCTCGGCGAGATGGATCCCGAGGCCGTCGTGACGCCGAGCATCTTTGTGGATCGTGTGGTCGTTGTCGGAGTAAACGCATGACCTACAAGCTCCTGACCCGCGAGCAGATGGCCTGGCGTGCCGCGCAGGATCTGCCCGAAGGCGCTTACGTGAATTTGGGCATCGGCATTCCGACATTGGCGGCGAGCTACGTTCCCAAAGGGCGGGAGGTGATTTTTCACAGCGAGAACGGCATTCTCGGCATGGGCCCAAGACCCGAACCGGGCAAGGAAGACCCCTATATGGTCGATGCCGGCAAGAACAAGACGACACTTGCAACCGGAGGTTGCTTTGTCCATCACGCTGATGCATTTCTGATGATTCGCGGTGGGCACCTCGACGTCAGTCTGCTTGGTGCATTCGAAGTTTCCGAGCGGGGCGATCTCGCGAACTGGACCACCGAGGACCCGCAATTTCCGCCCGGCGTTGGCGGCGCCATGGATTTGGCAGTCGGCGCCAAGTCCATTCGCGTCATTATGGAGCACACCCACAAAAGTGGCTCCCCGCGTATCCTCCGGCACTGTACCTATCCGCTGACCGCACCCGCCTGCGTGAAGCGCATCTACACCAACCTCGCGGTGATCGACGTGACGCCGCAAGGCCTGCTCGTGCTGGAAATGGTGCAGGACATCACGCTGGATAAGTTACAGGCTTTGACCGAACCGGAGCTGCAACTGGCCAACGCATGGCAGGCGCTGGAGCCTCCTGCAATGATGGCGGCGTAGAAGTCCTTGCGGGGCCGATAGGTCTGCGCGGACACTGCCGGCATCACGTTATTCCCTTCCAAACTGCCGCTTCAACTCCAGCTTGGCGCGTTCCAACCGCTCACGCTGCGTTTTCGGCAGCGTCTTGCCGGCACGGTTGACATAAAACGTCAGCATCGAGAGCGCGGAGCGATAGGCGCCGGTCTTGCGCCGCGAACTACGCTCTGCCGAACGTTTCAGTGATGCCGCGATTTTTTTCGGGTCCCGCAGCGTGAAGACGCCGCGCTTCAGATCGAGCGCATCGCTTTCTTTCGTTACCCGTTGCGACCACCGCCGTGCAGGAGTTTTGCGTTTTGCAGCGGCTTTTTTCCGTGTCGCACCGGTTTTGCGGCCTTTGGCGGTCTTTCGAACTGTCTTCGCCATCGATCAAATCCATTTAACACCGATCCGAAAACGTTCGTAAAGTCAAACGGTTCCAGCGCTCGCAGGGCTGATCGAAGCCCGGAACCCAGCCCGCCGCGGCGCGTTATCATCGGCGATCCCCGGAGGCCGCTGCGATGTGCGACCTGGAGCTCAAATGTTCCGGGCATTTTTTCTTTGGAATGATTCGATGAAATCGCTGCGGGGCACCACGGATCTCGAAAAAACTGCAGAAAATCCAACGGGCGAGCTTCGGCCGGATGCGACGGATAGCAGACGGACCATCGAAACCGACATTCCTGCCCGGCTCGACAGTCTGCTCTGGAGTGGTTTCCATACCCGCATTGTAACGGCACTCGGCATTACATGGATTCTCGATGGTCTTGAGGTGACCCTGGCGGGTGCCTTGTCCGGCGCAGTCAAGGAAAGCCCGCGACTACACTTCACCAATTTCGACGTTGGCCTCGCAAATAGCGCCTATCTTTGCGGTGCGGTCCTCGGTGCGTTGGGCTTCGGCTGGTTGACGGACCGGATTGGCCGTAAAAAACTGTTTTTCATCACCCTGGCGCTTTATCTGACGGCGACCGCGGCGACTGCGTTATCATGGAATGTTGCGAGTTATGCGCTGTTCCGGTTCCTGACCGGCGCAGGTATTGGTGGTGAATACACTGCGATCAATTCGACCATTCAGGAACTGGTGCCGGCGCGGTATCGCGGCTGGACTGATCTCGTCATCAACGGCAGCTTCTGGATTGGAGCCGCGGTCGGCGCGGGCAGCTCGATTGTCTTGCTCGATCCGGCGTGGTTCAGCCCTGACGTCGGTTGGCGGCTGGCTTATTTGATCGGGGCATGTCTCGGGCTGATCGTGCTGGTGATGCGGTTGTGGATTCCCGAAAGTCCGCGATGGTTGATCATTCATGGTCACCCTGAGCGTGCCGAACAGATCGTTCGGGAGATCGAGCACGGCGCCCGGCACGACGGCAGCAGCAGATCTGACATGCCCAAGATAAAAATCAGGATGCGCGATTATACGCCGTTACGTGAGGTCGTACACACGCTGTTTACGTTGTACCGCCAGCGCGCGCTGGTTGGCTTATCCCTCATGGTGGCGCAGGCGTTTTTTTATAATGCTATCTTTTTTACCTATGCGCTGGTGCTGACGGAGTTTTATGGCATCCCGTCCAACGGTATCGGCTGGTATCTGCTGCCATTCGCGGCGGGTAATTTTCTCGGGCCTTTATTGCTTGGAAGGCTGTTCGATACGCTGGGTCGCCGTACCATGATTGCCGCGACTTACGGCGTGTCGGGCGTGCTGCTGGCGCTGTCCGGCTATCTGTTTGCGATCGGTATGCTGAGCGCGCAAAGCCAGACCATCGCCTGGATGGTGATCTTCTTCTTCGCCTCGCCAGCCGCAAGTGCCGCTTATCTGACCGTCAGCGAGACGTTTCCGCTGGAGGTGCGTGCGTTGGCGATTGCCCTGTTTTATGCAATCGGAACCGGGATCGGCGGGGTATTCGGCCCTGCGTTGTTCGGCGCGTTGATCGATAGCGGCTCGCGCATGAGCGTCTATGCAGGTTACCTGTTTGGAGCAGGTTTGATGATCGCTGCCGCCGTGATCGGAGGGCGATATGGAATTGCCGCCGAACGCCGGTCGCTTGAACAGGTTGCACGGCCGCTTGCCGTTGTGGAGTAGGTCGAGATGAGACATGATGTGATGGACATGCCGCCGCAAGAAGACGAGTTGCCGGACGCCGTACCGGTGCCCGGTGCGCTGGTGCCGCACCTGAGCGAATGCGCGCTGCTGCTCGATATCGACGGCACCCTGCTCGATCTGGCGCCGACACCCCGCGAAGTATGGGTGCCGCCGGGCCTGGCTAAAACCCTTAACCTGTTGCTGGCCCGGACCTCGGGCGCCTTGGCCCTGGTCAGCGGCCGCTCGCTCAACGACATCGACCTGATTTTTGCGCCGGCCGAGTTTCCGGCGGTCGGTGGCCACGGCGCGGAAATGCGGCTTTCGACCGATAGTGAAGCGGTCGCAACCCATGCCCCGCCCATGGACAAGGAGTTGAAGAAACGCCTTGCCGCTATCGCCCAGCTCAGCCCAGGCATTCTGCTCGAAGACAAAGGCTATTCACTCGCGCTCCACTACAGGCTGGCGCCCCATGCCGAAAAGGCGATCTATGCGGCGGTATCCCTGATCAGGGCCGATTTGCCCAACGCGCCCATCGAGGTGCTGCCGGGAAAGTGCGTGTGCGAGATCAAGCATTCCGGCTTCAACAAGGCCAGCGGGGTGCTCGAATTGATGACCCATGAGCCGTTCAAGGGGCGTCGTCCCGTGTTCATAGGCGACGATGTCACCGATGAAACGGTATTCGCGATCATGCCGGACCTTGGCGGGCTGGCCTTCTCGGTCGGCCGACGCGCGCATGGCGTAGCCGGGCATTTCGATGAGCCGCGCGATGTCAGAGAATGGCTTGCGCACTTGCTTGACGACGAAAAATTACTGACCGAGCAGCGTCTGTGACCGCGAGCAGGTCCAATAATAAAGCGGCTTACATTGCTTAAATTGCGGGCGCCTGTCGGGTTGACGCTCGATGCGAGCCCGGCGAGGCGATTTTACTTGCAATCATTTCGCAAGGAGAGCCCTAATCTTTCTCAGCCTAAAAAATTGGCGACGTTTTTGCATGGAAGGATTGCTGAGCCAGTTCCCGGCACCGTCGGTTCCGTTGAGGCCCATCAACTTTGGGCTCAATGCGGTCGGAAGGTGACGAGGAACCATATTGATGAACGACTGTTTATATTACGAGTAGAAGTTTGGGAGGGGACCCTTTGAACCTCGTTGTCGTTTCAAATCGGGTGGCGCGCGCCAAGGCCAATGAACCTATGACGGGTGGTTTGGCCGCGGCACTATTGCCGGTAGTGGAGCATTCCGGAGCGATTTGGGTGGGTTCCAGCGGCCGAGTACGCGACGCAACTCACAAAGGGCCCTTTGCGGAAATCGAATCGCTGGGCGAAGGCGCTCTCGCCATGCTTGACCTGCCTGCCGCGCATTACGGTGGGTATTACGAGGGCTTCGCCAATTCAGCGTTGTGGCCCGCACTTCACTCGAGAACCGATCTGATCCGCGTATCTCAGGACGACTATAAGTCCTACCGCGAGGTCAATGCTTTCATGGCGCGAGCGTTAATGCGCTTCCGCAGGAAAGACACGGCGTTCTGGATTCAAGACTATCATTTTCTTGCGCTCGGCGCTGAACTGCGCGAGCTCGGCGTGACCGAGCCGCTCGGATTCTTTCTTCATACACCCTGGCCCGCGCGCGCTATTATCAGTGGCGTGCCGCACCATCGCGAATTGATCGATGCGATGCTGGCCTACGACCTGATCGGCTTTCAGACCGAGGAAGATCGCGAGAATTTTCAGGGTTACCTCGAATCGGATCTCGGCCTGACAGTCAGAAACGGCGTTGTAGCCTCGCGCTATGGCACGTCCCGCATTGGAGTCTTTCCGATCGGTATCGATCCGGAGAAGTTTGCGCAGCACGCCGCAAAGGCCTCTTCGCACCCTGACGTCTCGCGTTTGCGCCGCAGCTTGAACGGTGAGAAGCTGGCGATCGGCGTCGATCGGCTGGACTATTCCAAAGGTCTGGTCAATCGCATCAGCGCGTTCGATCGCATGTTGACCCTGCATCCTTCGTTAAGTCGCTCGGTGTCGTTGCTGCAGATCGCAACGCCTTCGCGGGGAGCCATCGAAGCCTACGGCAATCTGCAAAGCGAACTTGCAAAGCTGATCAGCGATGTAAACGGTCGTCACGGCGAGGTGGATTGGACCCCGATCCGTTATCTCAACAAGGGCTTTAGCCAGACTGTTCTGGCGGGACTCTATCGTGCCGCTCAGGTAGGCGTAGTAACTCCTTTGCAGGACGGCATGAATCTTGTGGCCAAGGAATATGTCGCAGCCCAAAATCCCGCCGATCCCGGAGTGCTTGTGCTGTCGAAGTTCGCCGGTGCCGCGAATGAACTCGATACGGCGTTGCTGGTGAACCCGCACGATATTGACGGCATGGCGCGAACGATCGCGACCGCACTGTCGATGCCCCTGACTGAACGCCGCATGCGCTGGGAAGCGATGATGACGAAGCTTCGCGGCAACACCATCCGGCAATGGTTTGCCAGCTTCGTCTATTCGCTTCAGGACGAATATCTCGGCAAGTCTTCCTCCGCCGATCCGGCAGGTGGCGATATGCAAACGCTATGGCAGTTGCGATCGGCCAGCTCGAGCGCCCGGATTCATTGAATTCGTGACAATAGGATGCGCCCTCCAGGTGATGCAGCGTGTCTTGTTCAGCAGGTCGGGGCATCATCCTCGGCGCCATCCCGTTGCCTTGCCGTAAAACACAACCGGCCCGACATGCACGATTGGTGATAAGAAGGGGCTGAGATGCGGCGTCATGCTTGATCGCGTGCCATCAATTGGATCATCACGTTTCCGGATGGCAGGCCGCGTCGGCCGTTGTCGTGACTTATAAGCGCGGCCAACGGCCATGTCGCCGTCCGTATAATAGCGTCGAGACATCGTCGGATGCGGCCGATTTCCGGTTCAGGCCGACGCCGGACACCCGTATTCCAGACGGCAAATTATATAATTTGGTCAATCGGTTGCAGAAATTGTCACCGGTGCTGGTGCGGTCTCTTGCAAAAGTCGTCCCAGCGCTTCAAGAGAGGGCACCCGGAGGGATGGCCGAGTGGCTTAAGGCGCACGCTTGGAAAGCGTGTGTGCGGGAAACTGTACCGTGGGTTCGAATCCCACTCCCTCCGCCAAATTGTTAATTTTACCTAATTATTTCAAGTAGTTATAAAACGAAATCAAACTTAACCCACAAAACTCCCCACTTTCAGCGTAGGCACTACGCGCCGTTGTTTACCAATTGGTTAGCGGCATTCCGACCAGGATTCCCAACCGCTGCCAAAACTCCGGCACAAAACTGGCAAAAAATGGCACAAAAATTTGGACTGAAAAGCCGGTTTGTTCGCTGCGAACTGAGCGGCAAAAGTTTGCTCACCAATCGGCCGAGATCTGCAACCGAACAGCGTCGACATGCTAAGGTCAGGCGAGCTCCTTTGCGCTCGCTGACGAAAGAAAACATTCGTGCCTACCGACCTTCGACAAGTCTTTTCCCTGGTTCAGCTCGACCAGCTTTGCGTCCATCTCCGGGCCAATCGCGATTAGTTGAAAGATGAATTGCTCGCCGAATTGAACGACCGCATACATCACGCGATGTTCCGGACTGTGATTAAAGCGATAGATAAACTGGTCGAATAGTGGCTTTCGGTTTCGTTCAATTTCCGGCACGGCCGGCGCTATTTTGAGAATGCTGTTTATGTACTCCGGCGTTGTATCCCGAGACAGTCGATCGATGTGATTAACGTAGAGGACGCCATTAAAAATGTGATTGTTGTGCCTGTAGTACAGGGCTTTGCTCAACTTGATCATGAAGCGCGATATCATGGCTTGGGTTTCCGACCCCATATTCGCCATTCCCCAGCCTTCACGTCTGCGGCGGTCACCATCGTCACGACCAAACGCGAGCCTTAAAGCGCGCTTTTTCTCGTTCAGCGTGATGTCTTGCCACTCTGCAACAAGATGGGGTTGATTGTTCTTGACACCTCGAAGGAGTTTTTCCCATTCCCGTTGATCGGATTCACTTCGGTTCTCGGTCAGCTTACTGCGAATGAGAACTGCGAGAGCTTGCTCATCGAGACGGGCGCCTCCATTGCACGATTCACAGGCTGGGAATTCGTAGGTCTCTGGCCATTGCCTCTCCTCAAAGAAAGTGCGCGGCGGACAGTGATCCGATGTCGTCGCAGCAGCACCGCAATAGACACATGATGGGTGTTCTTGCAGAAAAGTCTGCCGTCGGTTCAGTTTACGGTTAGCCTCACCCATGATTGACGCGCCTAAGGATTTAAACGATCTGAATCGAACCGATCGCCGATGGAAAAGCGAAGATGCCGCTTCAATTACCGAAGGTTTGTGGCCGCAATGCGCGCCGAATTGCACCGCCATGCGGTGGCTTTCGGCGTTAGGCTCAACCTGCCCGTACTAGCGTTTCTTCAACAATTGGCTGAGAGACTTCGATCCCGTCCGGTCCAGAAGCGTGTCGAGCTTCATGTCGCCGCGCATGCCCGAAGCAAAGTTGTCGCCGTAGGTCTCGCGCAGCGTGTCGACACGAGTTGCACCGTTCTTGTGGCGAATCTCCCCGTTGTTGTCCCTGCAACGATTATCGAGGCCGGGGTGACAATTCTTCGACATTCTCATTCTCCGATAAATTGGGGCCGAGCTATGCCCGGCCCGGTTTCACAAGGGGCACTGGTTGAGCGACAGCAAATTGTCGTTCCAGACGCCGTCGGCATAGGTGCGAAGGTATGGGTCGCGCCCTGCCGCCCGCACCACGCCAATGTTCGCCCGCTTCCCGTCCTGGGATCGACCACGAAGAAGGTATTGCTCTTCGCGTCGATGCTTTGGACCACCCGCTCACGAGGCCATGTCCATCCCGCCTTCGGGTTACCGAGGTGGGTTATGTGTTCATGGGGGCTTTGGGGATGCGGTTTTGTAATACAAGTTACCTGGACTTCGGCCATAATGGCTCCTTTCAGAAACGGGCACGAAACTGTGCTCAATTCTCTATGCGGACGCTGGACCGTTGCGCGGACAGCCGGGCGAAATCTTTTTTCCTGCAAAATGTCTGAGGTCGGTCTTTGGCCCCGCATAGGAGAATGAAGGGGGAGCCCTGTTGAAAGCAGACGTATCCGTTCGCTCGCGCGACGAGATCGCCACCGCGATCCGTGCCCTGACGGATGCGCAATGGATTCGGCTGCGAAAGGCGTCCGGTTACTTCGCCTGGGTCTATGAACTTTCAGCAGAGGACCTTCTTCAGGAGGCGTTTTGCCGAGCGCTGGTCGGCACCCGACAATGTCCGGCCGATGTCGATATTGTAAAATTCCTCGCCGAGGCAATGCGCAGTATCGCCAATGGGGAAGGCGGCAAGATCGAGAACCAGATTGACACGGTTCCCGTTGTACAGCCTGGAGCCGCGTCTGATGGCGCCGTAGATTTGAAGGATTCAACCGACAGCCAGGAGGAGATCATGGTAGCAGCCGAAACCGACGAGGCGACGCGCCAGGCCATTCTCGGGTTGTTTCCCACCGACCATCAGGCACGCGACCTTGCCGACGGCATCTTGGCTGGCTATGAGGGCGAAGATCTCCGAGCGCTCACCGAGCTTGACCAGAAGGGTTACGGCAGCAAAAGGAGATTCATGCGCCGCACGATCGACAAACACTATCCCAGAGTGACAAAGCCATGACCGGCGCGGACAAGAAGGGGCGCGAGGCGCTGGCCCGTCTGGTCGATGTGCTTGTCGACGATCTGCTTGCCGCGCCAGACCAGGAGATCGTTGCGGAATTTGTCGAGGGTCAAGGCGACCCCGCCAAAAACGCAGAGGCAATGCGGATGCTTTTTGAGAAGAGTGTCCTAAGAGCCAACAAAAATCGCTTACACGCGGCTCAGGCCGGGCTTGCGGCCGATCGCGCGGCGCCAGTAGCTGCCAAGCTCATCAGCATGGTAGATGTAAGAGGCCGATTTAAACGCGCCTTGGCCGCATGTCCACCCGAGATGAAGCTCACGCTCGCAGCTCGTAACGAAAGTGACTTGTCGGACGCCGACATACTGGGAATGCTTCAAGACCTCGAAGAACTCGGAATTGTCATAGCTGACGACGAAAGCGGCGATAAATCGTGACGCGCCTCACGACAGCTGAGCGGCTACTCCAAGAGGTAGGAGTCACAGAGCCGAACGAGATCGACCTCGAAGTCATAGCTTTCCATCTTGGTGCCCGGGTTCGATATCGCAAACTCGAAGGTTGTGAGGCGCGCATCATTGGACGAAATGGTTCTGCGATTATTACGATCGGCAAGGATTGTTCCGATCGGCGCAAGCGGTTTTCCTTAGCCCATGAAATTGGTCATTGGACCCATCACAAAGGTCAGACGCTCGTCTGCCGCGTTGAGGAAACCAGTCCGCAGGGCAAGATGTCTCCCGAGCGCGTTGCCAATAACTACGCAGCCGATCTTCTCATGCCGCGCTATTTGTTCGGTCCTGCTGCGCGTGCCTATCCGAAATTGAACTTCAAAACCGTCAATGACGTTGCCGACATTTTTCACACAAGTCGGCCGGCAACTGCGATCCGTCTTGTCGAGGGTGGCCACTCGCCCGCCTTGTTGGTTTGTCATGGGCTCAAAGGTCGCAAGTGGTTTGCGCGCGGCCCTGACGTGCCGCCGCGATGGTTTCCGAGAGATGATCTCGACGCCGATAGCTTTGCGTTCGGCGTCCTTTACGGCAAAAAGCCCGATGATCCAGTGCCCCGCAAAATTGACGCGGACGCTTGGTTTGATCGTCGTGATGCAGGAAAGTTTGCTGTACACGAACAAACAATCCGAACCGCAACGAACGAAATTCTAACTCTCGTCCTCATCGGCGATTCCGAAATGCTTGAAGATGAGTGACGAACCTTGCTGAATTGCGGCTCTGGCCCTTCGCGAGCCGCGGCGACGGAGTCGAGGTAGTTCGTCGGCAGCACTATTCCCTCAAATTGGGTGGCTACCGCCGGGCACCGCAACCAAGCGACAGCGGTCGAAGGAAACCCGGGTGTCCGGGTTAAGAAACGGACGACGGTCGTAAGCGATTGCCTCGTCAGGGCGCAACCTTTTTGAGAGCTTTGCTGGTACTATTTCACTCTTTGATTCGCTTCAGAGATTGTCATGATCGAACAGAGCGCCGAACAAATCAAAAGAACTGACGAGTTGGCCGAATATATTCGCAAAGGTATGCCGTATATCGACGCTCGGCTGGAACACAGCGAGATGTCGCTAACGGAAAGGCTGCTTTGTGCAGCGACGATTTTTGTTGATGAAATGGTCTTCGAAGTTCGCGATGGCGATGCGATAGAAGATAAAGCGAACTCAACTGACTACCTGGCGCGGCCCTGGTTCGCCATCATCTACCATCATGTCAAGAATTGGTATCAGGAGCACTATGGCGACGCTCTTCGTGCGAATGAAAGCGGTCGCGCGCATGGATTTGTCCTCGTCCGCAATCTACCCGTTGAATTGATCGTTCCGCTCACACGGAGCAAGGTCGAGAAGCCCGGCGAGAGTGCGTGGCTTTCCTTTCCAAAAGAAGTAGAAAGCGATGAAGATCCGTTACGATGGTTGGGAAAGTCGCCGAACGTCGCAGCACTCGGCGAAGGCGACAGGAAGGCGCTCAAAAAACATGTGCATGAGGTGGCCACAGCGCTTCGGTCGATCCGGGTAAACAGCATGGGCATCGAGCCTTCGGATGACACCATGTATGGGTTGCTGAATGGCGTGCCGGCTGAATTCGAGTCAGCCGCACAAAAAGCCGTTCGTAATGAAGCGGCGGGAAGGCCCGGGGCCCTATGGAATGTCCACTTGGCGATTGAGCGTGCGCTGAAAGCGTACAGCCAGCACAAAGCAGGCAAATTTCGCGAAATCCACAACTTGTTTGATTTGTTCGACGATGTTGCAGGGCATGGGATCACCGCCGATCGAAATCTGCTTAAGAAATTGCGGAGGGAGTCCGACGTTATCGACAATCGCTACGGACTAGGCGATGCGCCGACCATGCAGGAGGTCTTTGCGGCTTACAAAGCGGGATTAAGGTTTGTAAGCAGCGTCGTGCAGTCGTTCAGGCGCAAGATAAATATCGGTGGCGGGAGCTTCCTTTTGGGGAAGCCGCCTTGGATCTCGTTGCCGCCGACGGAGAAGAATGTTCAGAGCTAATTTGTCAAACGGCTAGATGCCACCGCTGGTCGAGGCGACGATCATAAAACGGCCACCGAATCGATTGGCGAGCGTAGCTTTTTCACCATGACCAAATAACCTGTACGAGCTCGTTAATCGAGCTTGCATTGATCGTCTAGAAATTAGGGATTGGTTCGGGACCCAGCGAAACAAGGCATTGAGATTGTTGGTGGGCCCCGGCAGCACTCGAACCTGCAACCAGACCGTTATGAGCGGCGATACTTCACCGGAAAACCCTGAAAACATTGATGATTGACGCCGTATTCAGCGGCGTTTGTTCACGTTCGGTCGCGGCGAAGCGTTGGTTTAAAGTTGGCTGAGCCTTCAGCCGCGGGTTCGAATCGCGGCGGGTTTGCACGATGTTCGCCTTCACGACCTGCGACGTTCTTTCGCAAGTATCGCCGTCAAGGGCGGGATGAGTTTGCACATGGTCGGAAAACTGCTCGGTCACAAGAACACCACAAGGACAATGCGCTATGCGCACCTGTCCGCCGAATCGCTCAAAACGGCCACCGAATCGATGGGCGAGCGTATCTTTGCCGCCATGACCAAATAACCAGTACGAGCAGCGGCGTTTTCACACGTCCATCTACGGGGTTTCTCTGTGGGGGTCGAATGGTATTGACCTCACTATCAGATGGCTCTCAACCACTCCGCCCGTTGATCATGGCGGCGAGTACGCGGACCTTCGAATTCAAGTAGGCCATAAACCGGCTACAACGCTGACAAAGCCGACGACTGCCGTCGCCGCCGTCCATTTCGCCGCTTTTCGGTTAAGTTCGTTGACCCTGTTCGACTGCTCATAGCTCGCAACATCCGACCAAGCCCGGCGCATGTCAGGATCTGCAGGTTCGGGACCGATCGGAAGCCAAGAGACGTTCGTGGATTCTCGCCATAAGAGAGCGGCTTTAAGCCCACAAAACAACGCCGCAACGCCAATTACTATGGCGATGAATGTTCTTCTCTTGTTGGCTTCGTCGTCGTTAGACGGAATTAAACTTTGGAAATGCTTGTTTCAAGCGCTCGATAGTATGAGTCCACTTCGGAGTTTTCGGAGCGCAAGCGGTATTTTGATTACCAAACAAACCAATCTCGTCCACCGCGTTTGCGAGCGGGACAGTTTGGGCCCATTCGACAGGAACGAAGTATTCCATCTTCTCAGGATCAGGCATGTAGCGACGATGATAGTCTGCACCGGTCAATCCCTCAGCGGCCAGTTGGTCTTTGCCGTCAATCATGATCCTGAAGTCCGTCGCCGCTTCAGCCGTTCCTTTGACGCGACCAACTCCGACGAATCCATAACCCGGAGCCTTTACCCAAATTCGATCATTCGGCTTGAGCAGATTTAACGTGTTCGAATACCACGACCCGCCGCCCGCGCTGACGAATCCATATTTCATCGCGTCGTCCCATGACCGACCTTTACCGTGCCCGAATGATACATAGTACTCGCCATTCCATGGCTCTTTTGCAGCCTTCGGCGAGACGATGGACGACGCAATTTGCGTTTCAATAGGGTCCAGCAACCAAGCGCGGCTCAATAGTTGTTCCGTTCCCGTGTCGAACAGCTGGAAGCAAAGTACGTTGATGGAAATGCCGCGCTTATTCAGGTAACCCACGATGCGTTCTGAGCCGCTATCAAGCGAAGAAGCAACGATCACGATTTGATGGCTTTCGTTCAGCGTTGCCTCATCAAGTTCGGATTCGAACCCGCGATCGAAAGTCTTCAGCCAAGTCTCGCCCAGGAGCATACCGCTCATAGATGCGCGCAATCTTTTCAGCGTCTAGGTCTTCAAGCCAAGTCGCATAATCAATTGCTTGTGCGACCACCTCTCGCGGAGTTTTTCCTCGCTTGAGTTCGATCAACACCAATGCACCATCAGGTGCGGCTGCAAGAAGATCGATTCGGCCACCAAAACCGGTGTCTTCTTGACGCCCAATGATCATCCATTGGTCGGAAAGAATCTCAGGTTCTGCAACGATCATCTCCTCAAGAAGCTTTTCGGATGCAAGAGACGAAGACTCCAAGAGTCGGACCGGCGGTTTACTGACGCGCCAAATGCTATGCTTGATTGGCATGAGAAATCTCTGTTAGGGACACGGCTGATTTTATCTTCGGATCGCCTAACCGTCCTTTCTCTGCAATCCGAACAGCTTCCAGATCCCAAATGCTAACAATGCCGATATCAGTCCCTGGAGACAATTAGGAATAAGCTCTGCGACAGCCTGGGCAAAATTTGTTGCATCGAAGAACGCTGAATATTTCGCAAGGTATGGGTAGAAATAAGCCTCGAAGCAAAAGTATCCAATGACGATCACAAGGGCACCAATAAAAAGGCTAGCCAAGCATCTGTATACGGACACACCCATCGAACGGTATCCGATCCATCCAACAAGAAAACCCTCTAGCGATTTTATGATTGCCGTAGCGGGAATGAATTGCGGATATCCGAGCGCGTCAGCGGCGGCAGGGCCTATGAGTCCCACTAGGAATCCGACGCCAGGCCCGAACATGAGAGCAGCGATCATTACGAAAGTGTCGCCGACGTTGAAATATCCGCCAGAAAGAAAATTAGGAATTCGAAGGAAGGTCGTCGATGCGAAGGCTAAAGCGGAGAAGGTCGCCACATATCCTATTAGATTATAGCGCGAGACATATTTAGCCCGCTTGGTGATGATGTCATTCATGTTTCTCTCCCCTCTAGCAAGAGGTCGACGATTTCAGACGTCCACAGCGGGACGTGTTCCATAGAGAGCAAAATAACTCCGCAAATAATCCTGCCGAGGCGGCTGAATATCGTTTTTGCGCGGTGTACACTCGCCTCGGCGAGAAAGAAAAGGCGGTAACCTTTGGAAAGCTCGCTTCTAAGGTTCGGAGCGAAGCGTTCCTCCCTCAGAACTTGGGCGGTCATGGGGGCGACTACGTGAGAGATGTGATTGAACACACGAAAAAACAGGAAGCAGCCGCAAAGGATTGCACCGCTGGTCTGATGGAGACGCAGGACTACAATGTCCTCAAACCGCGCAACGGAAATAAGATTTCGTATGGCTATTAAGCACGCCAGGAAGCTCGGCAGAACGATCGAGATCTTCAGAGGCTGTTGAAGAATAGTGACCACGAAAAGACTTTCCCCGCCAGATTTATAATGAAGATAAGTCTCAGCTAGGCCCCAGTAGTCTAAATGCAAATTGTGAAGTGCAAGCACCAATATCTCAACGAGCGCCTGAAAAGTGATCCCTACAAAGAAAAGGAGGGCGGCCAATTGAGCTGCCAAGCCCAGTGTGTAAGCCCAGAAGGAAATACCGAAGGCAATAATCAGCGCTAAATGAACGCAGACCCCCAAGAGCAAAGTCGCCGTTGAAAAATCACCTATCGAAAAGGGTGGGAGCAAAGATGCAACTTCTGTAAATAGTTTTGGAGGAGAGCCAAACGCGATCGACCCGAACCCCACAAGCGCGATGATTGTCTGAAAGGTAGCGGCAGCGCAACGTATGCCGCGCTGATTTGCTATTTCCGTCCATAAGATCAAACCTTCAGCCATTCAGCGCTCTCACAATTTGTATTGTGAAACCTAAGTTCTTTTGCGAATCTGGATTATCAATTTTTCTAACGGTTAGCCGGGAATTGAAGAAGTTATCGAGCCACCTTCGGTGAGTGATAACGATCAATGGGGTTTTTTGGAAATGGCAAACGTCAACAACTGCGTGAAACAAGGCGATTGACTCTAATCGGGATAAACCCCAGTCGGGCTCGTCAAGTACGAGTGCGGAAGGCTGGTTGGACAAGCGCAAGGCAACCATCGCGACCTTTGTCTGCAACAGCGTATCCTGTCCTAGAGAATAATTTGGAAGAAGTGTTCTGACATTGTCTAACAGTCGATCGTTCAGGTACTTCGCAACCTTATTCTGAGAGAGTTCCCAATTCAACGAAGCAGTGCCCAGCAACATCTGGCTAGACACGTCTTGAAATATCAGGCGCACGGGTTTTGTTGAATCCTCTCCGACCTTTAACGTGCCGGTGTAATCAATCGTTCCCGCGAGCGATCTTGCTAGAAGACTCTTTCCGTTTCCGTTCTCTCCCATGATCGCGCATGGCGAAGCAAGATCGCTGTCCTCAAAGTCCTCGACCTGCGCTACCGGAAACGCCGTTCCTCTATCAGGGTCCGCAAGTGGAATTTTCAAAGACGAAACTTTCAAGCTGAACGTAACGGGGTCGTGCTTGCTAGTCTGCGTCTCGGTGCCAGGTTCAAAATTATCGTCACCTTCCAAATTGAGAAGCTCGACGCGCTTTCCGCGCTGATCGTAACCACTAATAAGTTCGTCCAGAAACTTGAAATTTCCATGCGACAGACCGTGCCAAGGGGCTGCAATCGCTAGTCGAGTAACTATCGGCCATTGCAATGCGCACTTTGCCATTGCTAGCCGCAATACCTCCCCGCCGGACAGGCTGTAGACGAAGCGGTGCATTAGATTTTGCAGGTTGAAACGTTCAATGACGATGTCAATTTCAGATGCAGATTCGCGCCTCTCTGGTATCGCTCTCAATACTAGGTTCACCCTATCAAATGCCAAGCCGTCCAAGGGATTCGGCGGAATAAGGGCATAGTCTCGTCTTCGGGCAGACGAATTTCTTGCGGCTAGCTTGAGGTCATCCCAAAATACGCTGGGTCCTTGATGTCGTCGTGGAATCGGTGCCCCAAGCTCATTCCTTAGATAAGCTTCGCGTTCCTCGAAATTGAAAAAATTATGCGTTTCGGCAGCCAAGTAATCCCCCAATCACTCTCGTTGCAAATGTGGGAGAAGCATTATAAATGGTTGTGTGGCCGTCAAGTGCTATTTAGGGGAGTCTCTGCGGCGGCTCGTTGCCTGCTTCCGGCCGTACAATGTAGCCCTTCTCGCAAAGGGCTAGCAGCGTCCGATCGGCGTTTTGTTGGCTCCCACCATCCAACGCGCTGAGAAACCGTTAGGTTGACGAGACCGCGTCCCATCAATTCAATGAAGTTCTCTTCGGCAATCGAATTGATGGGGCGCAAGGAAGTGACCAGCTAACTGATCCCGTTTTCTCCGCTTCGTAGCGTTCAAGTTGGCTGCGGTACTGATTGGCAGGATCGGCAAGCAAGCCGCTTTTCATCCGCCATGATTCTGCCGCGCGGGGCGCAGGCCATTTTTACCCGTGGATGCAGGTCGACTGGCACGTCGATGGTGAACCGCTTCATAGCGGCCCGGTGAAGGTTAAGCCCCCGCGCCTTCAATGTTGGCGGGCTTCAAAGCGGTTCGACCCCACTGCTAAAAATGCGGGCGGTAACCGTTGTGCGCTTCGCACAACCGTATCAGTTGGAGAACCCATGCCTCGAACGGTGATGCTTAAGGTACCTTAAACGGCTAGGCGTAAGCATCTCAATCTTAGAGCCTGACGCCAGTCCAAAACATCTCAAATGTTCCACCGTCAGCCGGCCCGAAAGAAGAATTTGGCCGGCGTCGTCAAACGAAATCAAGCCGCGATCAAACAGACCGTCGATATGGACCGCGAGGAGTAAGCCATTATTTGGATCGAGGCGTTCTTTAGAGCCACAATCGCACCATGGCTTGATATGCGAGGCGCGCAACAACTCCGGCATATTCATTCCCGTTAGTGCGCATTTTCCATCCCAAATGTTGAGCAACTCTCGTCGGAAACCCTGTTGACCAAGTCGCACTGCACGCATTGCTTCGGACTCGGTCCTTGGATCAACGTCCATCGTATCGACGCTTGGAGTAACGTCCGGGGCCGCAGCGATGCCCTCTAACCGTGCTAAGAATGCTTGTATCGACTGGTCAGTCTCAAATCCGAAGTCGATGCCATAAGGGATCGATCGTTTTCCGGTCCACGTCCGAACCGGAAACTCGTACATGTTCGAGTTGTGGTAAAACAACCTCAATGGTCGCTTTACTCCCTGAATCTGGAGAAGCTCCTCCAACACTTCGGCAAAGTGCGGCGCGATCACTAGTACATAAGCGTCACTATCTCGCTTTATGTACACCGTGGTTGATCGGCGAGTTGCCTTCCAGGTCTTCTTGAGGCTTCGGTCTATGTAAAACCCACTCCGCTCAAGCTGATGAGAAATGCTTATCGCGTGGAGAGCTGATCGTACGTCGCCATCGATAACGGTCGGAAAGTACCAACGGACAACGACTGGCGAGGTATCCTGGACCTCTACTGCGCTCCCCCTGCCTGCGTAGACGAAGGGGTCACGGTCCGCAGAGCGCCAGAAGATGTAGGGAAAAAATTCCCTCTTCTCGATTAATTGCATCATGGGCTGGCGGATGTGCGAACCGCCCTTTGCAGACCAAATTAGCTGACCCGGCCAGTCGGCATCCCATCTGTTGGGATAGTCATGCCCGGTCCGACCTGCGGCGCCGACATTGCAAAAGATATAAAGTTCGCCCTCGTACATAGTATATCCGGTCATCCAGTCGCCGCCCTGGCGATCTTGGGGGACTTGGAGCAACTCCTGAACATCCTTCCGAGTGTACGCTTCGCCGAGCTTGAACATAGGATCCATGGCTAACACCCGAGGTTTTTAGAGGCCGCGAGAATTTTGAAAGTTTTGGCACGAGAGCACTTTGACGACGGCGTGCGGTACAACGCCGTCGCAATGCTTGATGGTAGGGGGCAGCTTAAACCCGCGCCGAAATCGGAGGCCTGCTCGAGTCCGAACGAAATCCTGAGAATTGGGAGTACTTTCTTAAATTACTAAACGGGCAGGCCGGCGTCAGACCAGACCCCGTCCTCCCTTATTGAGTCCAAGCGAGGTTTCCGCGTTCCTTTGCAGTTCGAGCATTCTCTCCAGTACCGGGCTCTCCATCATTCCACGTGCGACCTTCTCGACACGCGTGAGCTCAGCCTGATAGCCGGGCGAAGTCACGTGCCCGAGCAGCTTTTGGAACGCCGGTGAATAGATCTGACCCATTGCCGCTCTCCCGACCGGCGAATCCAGCCACCTTTGAGTTCGTTCGATGACGGACTGTGAAGCCAAGACGTCGCCAATATTCACCGACTTGGCTGAGGCGCTAGCGCGCGCGGCCCGTTCACGCGCGGCGCTCAATAGTGCCACACTGTCTTTTTTCCATTTGCCCTGTAGCCTTCGCAGAAGTGTGGGCTCCGTAGAATCCCAACCCTCCCGGCTCCTTATGACCCTCAGCATCGCGGTGGTCGGCTTGAGGTGTGCTTCTTTCACGATCGAGTCCGCCACGCGATCGAGAGTTGGTCTATCGTTCTTGCCGGACCCTTCGGGACGGCCGCGTCCGTGCTTTTTAGTTGTCATGGTGATTCTCCAGTTCCATCCATGCCCCAAATTGAAATTTCCGCCTTCGAAACGCTAGCGAGATGATTTCCGCAGGCAAAGTATTTTACGAAGAAAAACAACGCGCTGCCATTGTTCAACGAGGATAATTCCCAAGCCGATCGAATTACTCTCGCTTGGGGAGTTGGCAAGCTTGCCTAGAATTTGAGTTCACTGAAACTGGATCGGGATAACAAGCCACGCACTGCTTACAGCCTGCGTCACACCACGACGTCTTTTTGCGTCCAAGCAATTGACAGGCGATCGCTAGCCGGCACGTGCCCATTATTGCTCAAAAAGGCGTTGAACGTCGGAAGGTGTAACACTCACTGAACTTTGCCCTTGATGCGCAATGATTTCGAACCCGCTCCTCTGACGCCCATTCCTAGGCCTCCGGCTCCGGCAAAAGCTCAATCGCTCGCATGGTCTGGTCCCCAAGAACTTCCTTAGTTTGTTCACTAAGTGTTCTAAATTCCTTATTCACACTCCCAGACACCATTGGTGTCCAACCAGTTGCCCGCAGTGTGACCAGGTTGCACTCATCGCGTACCTGATTCGTCGTGATCTTGGGGAGCCAAAAGTCCAGTTTGGACTTGGGGAGGCGGGCTAATCTACAAGAAGGGTCGGGGTGACGGTGCCAAAAGCAACCGTGCACGAAAATGACCTTCCGAAGTCCGGGGAACACGAGGTCCGGCCGACCGGGAAGATTCTTGCGATGCAGCCGATACCGGTAGCCCATCCCGTGCACGAGCCGGCGTACCATCAATTCCGGCTTTGTGTCCTTGTTGCGGACCCGGCTCATCCTCTCGCTACGTTGCGCGCGTTAGAGTATCCACGACGATATTGCCCGACCTTGAACCTTTATTTGCATGAGGCATCCTCCCGTATCGGTTGTGTAGTATTATACTTGCTGGGGGAGATACATTGTCACGCATTCGGCACATCGCGATTAGCAATTTCAGGTCCATTCGTGAATTTTCATGGTGGCCATCGCCCGGCATCAATTGCCTTGTCGGTCCGGGCGATGTCGGAAAATCCTCCATCCTAGACGCGATAGACCTTTGCATGGGCGCGAGGCGTACCATTCAGGTCACCGATGCGGACTTTTTCAATCTCGAAGTTGGCGCACCTATCACAATCACCATCACAATCGGTGAGCTGGACGATTCCTTGAAAAACATGGAGGCGTACGGCAACTTTCTCCGTGGCTGCAACGTGGAGGCTCGTACCATAGAGGACGAGCCAGAAAAGCACTGCGAAACGGTCCTGACGCTACGCCTGACCGTTGCGGGTGATCTGGAGCCTGTCTGGTCGCTTGTCTCTGACCGTGCAGCGGCGCAGTCGCAGACCCGCAACATTAATTGGGCTGATCGGCTACGAATTAGTCCCACGCGGATAGGTGCATCAAACGACTACAATCTGGCTTGGCGACGTGGCTCGGTATTAAACCGCCTCTCGGAGGAAAAAGCTGATACTTCCGCCGCCCTTGCCAAAGCTGCACGCGAGGCCCGTTCTGCTTTCGGCGACCAAGCGGACGCCCAGCTCGGAGAAACCCTCAGCATCGTGGCAGCCACAGCCAAGGAACTGGGCATCCCGGTCGGCGACAACCTCAAAGCAATGCTGGACGCACATTCCGTCTCATTCGGAGGAGGCACGGTATCGCTGCATAACGCGGACGGCATTCCACTTCGAAGCCTGGGTTTGGGTTCAACAAGATTGCTGATTGCCGGGCTTCAAAGAAAGGCGGCCAAGGAAGCGGCTATAATCTTGATTGATGAGTTGGAGCATGGGCTGGAACCTCATCGCATAATTCGGTTGCTTGGCTCCATAGGAGCCAAGGAAAAGGTTGCTCCACTGCAAGCATTTGTAACGACGCATTCGCCTGTTGCGCTTCGTGAGTTGGCTGGCGAGCAGCTATTTGTGGTCCGAGAAACGGAGGGGAAACACTCTGCCGATATGCTTGGAGCGGAAGATGCCATCCAGGGCACCATTCGATCCTTTCCCGAGGCGTTTCTGGCCAAAGCGGTGATTGTTTGCGAAGGCGCAAGCGAAGTGGGATTTCTGCGGGGGCTGGATAGAAATTTATTAGCGCGAGGGGAGCCTACGCTGACGGCGCTCGGGGTAGCGCTCGTCGATGCAGGTGGGTGCGACCACATATACAAGCGTGCTGACGCACTTCAGCGGCTCAAATACAAGGTTTCCGTTCTTCGTGACGACGACAAGCAACCCGATGAAGCTGCGGAAAAGGCCTTTGTTGATGGTGGGGGTAGCCTCTTCAAGTGGCGAGAAGGGCGGACGCTAGAGGACGAATTGTTTCTTAGTCTTACCGACGATGCGGTTTTCAATCTTATTGGGCGAGCTGAGGAGTTGCACGGAACGGAACTCATCAGTGAACATATTTCGTCGGAATCACTTGGCGCTCTCACCTTGGCCGAATGCAAGACAGACTTGACCCAGGACAAGCGGGCTATTTTGGCCAAGGCCGCGCGTAGCAAGAAGAACAGTTGGTTCAAATCCGTGGCCTGGATGGAAGGTGTGTCTGCCGACATTGTAGCCGACGATGAAGAGGTGGATGAGGAGTTCTGGGGCGTTATCCATGCCGTCGGCAACTGGATGCCAGAGTCCTGATGACGACTATCAATCTGCTCGATATTAAGCGAGGGACTGTAACCGCGCCGGCGGGCTGCGGAAAAACGCATCTCATCGCCGAAGCAATAACCAAGGGGAGAGCAGATAAACCCATTCTGGTGCTAACCCACACCAACGCCGGGGTTGCCGCATTGCGGAGCCGCCTGGAGAAGGCAAACGTCCCTAGTAAAGCCTACCGCCTTTCAACAATTGACGGATGGGCAATGCGGCTAGTTTCAACGTTCCCAGCTCGTAGCGGGTGCGACCCAAAATTACTCAAGCTTGAAAATCCAAGGACGGATTATCCAAATGTTCGGGTGGCTGCCGCTCGCATGCTCAAAGCGGGTCACGGGCTTGATATACTCTCCGCGACTTACAGTCGCCTCTTCGTGGATGAATATCAGGACTGCAATGTCCCGCAGCACGCTATCGTTTACTACATGGCGTCGGCATTCCCTACCTGTGTCCTGGGCGATCCGATGCAAGCGATCTTTGATTTTCAGGAAAAGCTCGCCGACTGGGGCGAGCAAGTCTGCAAGCATTTCCCGCTGGTGGGCGAACTGTCAACTCCATGGCGATGGAAAAACGTGGAGGAGGAAGAGTTCGGCCGCTGGCTTTTGGAGGTGAGAAAGCAGCTATTAGCGGGGCAGCCGATCGACCTTGCATCGGCCCATGCCAACGTTTCCTGGGTAAATACTGGTGGAACCGATGCACATGAGCGGAGGCTTGTTGCTTGTCGAACACGGCCCCCGAACGAGAACGGCACGGTGCTGATCATAGGCGACAGCAAAAATCCACAAGGACAACGACAGTTCGCCAGTCAGACCCCCGGAGCAACAGCGGTGGAAAGCGTGGATCTTCGGGACCTCGTGGGTTTCGCTCGCTCACTTGATTTAAAATCGAAGAAGGCATTGTACAAGGTTGTTGAGTTTGCCGAGGACGTCATGACGAACGTTGGCGGCTCGGGGCTGCTCAAGCGAGTGGAGACGCTCCAGGCTAGTCGAAACCGGAAAGCCGCTTCCGATCTTGAAACCGTGGCCATGCGGTTTGCAGAGACGCCTACCTACTCTGGCGTGCGGGAAGTGCTGGGGGCTATTGGTGAACAAGCGGGCGTCCGCAGCCACCGGCCGGGAATACTTCGAGGCTGCATTCGCGCATTGCAGATGGCTGAATCCGACGCTGGCTCGACCTTCCAAGAGGCAGCCGTCGCGGTGAGGGAGCAATCACGGGCGTTGGGGCGGCCTCTCCCACGTCGCGCAGTTGGCAGCACTTTATTGCTCAAGGGGCTTGAGGCGGACGTTTCCGTAATTTTGCATGCTAGTAACATGAACCCTCGCAATCTCTACGTGGCTATGACCAGAGGCTCGCGGCGCTTAGTAATTTGTGCTGACAGTAACGAGCTAAGGCCTGCTTGAACGGCGCTCTATTTTGACATGCCGGCACATGGCGTGCCCGCAGGGCAGGCTCTAGGCTGCGCCCCGAGCCGCTTTGCGTCTCGGCCATACGGTGACGATCCTTCACGCAAGCGATGCGGCTGGCCGGGGCAGCTACTTGGCCTTAGCCGACGACAGGATATCAGTTGCCAGGTCGATAAGTATATTTAGAGCATCCGCGTTACGGAAATTCATTGCCGCTAGCTGAAGCCAGAGTCTGTGACGCCGATGCGTGTGGATTCGTTGAAACGTGGTAGCGTTCTGTTGATACCGATGCCGAGTGACGCTGTATGAGCCAGCGACCATATCTAGATTCTTGAGTGTCCGGCCACGCTCGGATTCAGAAAGATTCAGTGAGAGAAGTCCCGCGCGAGCGCTTTCTATTTCTATCCGCGCGTTGATCATGGTGCTGACGGAAAGCATGAAGTAATCAAGCCGGCTTAGTTCCGAAAGGAGTACGTCCTCTGTTTTCGTGCCAACTCCCAGCTCCTGGCGAGAAAGGACTTCCAGAAGATCGTGCAGGCTCCCCGGCGGAAAGTTCACCCCATCCACAGCCGGGTTTTTCATAGTGCTGATGTGGTCCTTGACAGCGAGAAACGCGGCTTGAGAGGCCTGCATTTCTTGCTCCATCGTGGAGCCCTTGTAGTCCTTATCCCTGTCACTTCCCTTGCGCGCGTCGACTTCCAACAGCGGCAATGGGATGCTCATCATTCCAGACTTGTTCTCGATGTCGGCCGGGGTCACCTGAGCTGCGGTTTGTCCAGGGGCAATAGAATAGCCAGCCTCGGCATAGGCTGCCGCGACCAGTTGGGAACAGAACAAGCTGGTTGGATCAGGGTGCTTTCGCCCACCCACCTTTGTCGACAATGCACCTCTCAAATCATATTTCTTATGCGCCAAGTTTCTTGCCGCGACAGCAGCCCCCTGCGCTTTTTCTGGGTTTTCAACTAGACGGAGCAGCAGCCAGCGCTTGGGGTGATACACCAGCACTCGCTGAAAGCTGATTACTCTTACTCCGTCACCGACCGCTTCGATGAAGTCCGTATTGCCTAGCCAGAGAAGCGCGTGGCTGTAGGTCCCTCGATCGACCAAAGCGATTGCCTTGCTGCGAAGATGTTTTCCTCTCTCTAGGACGACGTCGCCCGGTTGGAGCTTTGCCGGGTCGAATATCCAACTCTTGCGCACCCTGTCTACCTTTCGTCCCGTCTTGCATTTTTGATTCCCGATAGCATGCGGCGGCTTGTCCCCTTTGCCCAGCAAAACCGCATAGGATCGGCTCCTGCTTCGTCTCAGACCTAATCCTGTTGTGCAGCTATGCCAATGCACGGCCTGTAACGACGGGATTTGGGACCGAGGCGCAGAGCGTTGGCCCTTCGGCTTCGATCCCTCGCAATTCAAGCGAGAGACTAGCTAACTCCATTGAAACGTTCGCCGACGGCAGTCCGTCTGGCTTCCCGCCTTGCAGCCCCTCCAATCGCGGATATTGGATACCGAAGCTGCGGCGTAACAAGAGTCGCGATGCCGAACGCATTGCCGCCCTCGAGCAAGCCGGCTTTGAATTGCTGGTATTGTGAGAACGCGACGTTCGTGGGGGGAAGGCAGAAAAAGCACTTAAACGTTTTTTCCTGCGGTCTTCTTGTTGGCAGCACGTCCAGACTACCGGACGCAATTGTTAGCCATCGCAAAATCCCTGCACGGACATCAACGCAAACCTTCCCGCGCGCAAGCGGGAGTTTGTTTTAAATTTTTTTGCTGAGCTAACCTGACGGTCGGTGCGCTCAAACTCGAGCTGTACCGAAAACCCTTCGGTTTCGCTCGCGATTGTTCCAGCAAAAACGCGTATTTTTAGCCTGTAGATCGCTGTACCGTTATCATATATATTCGGTACAGGCCCCTGAGGGGGTGGGCTGCCAGTGCGAGCAAAGCGAGTCGCTTTGTACCTTCGGGTTTCGACGATTGACCAGCGCGTTGATAATCAACGGCGCGAGCTACTTCAGGTCTCGAAGCGCAACGCCTGGCAGGTCGTTTCAACGTTCACTGACAATGGTATCTCGGGCGCAAAAGGTCGCCGCGATCGGGCTGGATATGATGCTCTCCTGAAATCTATCACTCGGCGCGAAGTTGATTTAGTTGCTGCCTGGTCGGTCGATCGATTGGGGCGCTCGCTTACTGACCTGCTGGGCTTCCTTGGCGAAATCCACTCCAAGGGATGCGACCTGTACCTTCACCAGCAGGGACTTGATACCAGCACCCCGGCCGGACGTGCGATGTTCCAAATGATGGGCGTGTTTGCTGAATTTGAACGCGCCATAATTCGTGAACGCGTCATGGCAGGGCTCTCTAGAGCGAAAGCCGAGGGCAAGCGGCTTGGCCGCCCAAGGATAGCAACAGCAATTGAGCGCAACATTTTGGCGATGCGTGCTGATGGCATCGGGATTCAGAAAGTTGCTAGGACACTTCGTGTAGGCGTTTCAGTTATTCAACGGCTTGAAAAAAAGCTATCAACTTAATTCACGGTTCAATAATCGAGTTCAGATCGCAAATATTGCCAGCCTGTGGGACATACACAATTGCATAGATTTCATGCCCACGTTGCGGAGCGAGCCGGTGATCGTCGAAATCTTCCGTGAACGTTGAAAGACCGTCTAGTGGAATGGTTGAGCGGCCATTGAAGCCAACGGGGACTACGCTCCCTTGGCAGACCGACCTCGATCAATAGTTGGCAACCACTCCGCAGAAATCAACTGAGAACGTGTATGGGGTTTAGCTCCCATATTGCTGTAGCCGCGGTCCAGCGCCGTCCAAATCAAATCAGTTATTTTTCCATCACAGTTTTTATCAAAGTAGGCATAACCCGGCATTGGGTTTGCTTCGAGTAGCCACCAGCTGCCGTCTTCGTCCACCTTGAAGTCAAACCCTACGAACTCTAATCGCTCCGCTTTCATATAACTCCAGCAACATGGCAAGAGATGCGAGGGCATGTCGGTCTCTGTGACCGTCAAATCGAAACCAAACCGCTTTGCGTAACGATAATCATCAGAATCGGTATCAAATCGCAACGCTACAGACTGGTATCCGAGGATATGAACACGCACGTCTGGACCCCGAACAAATGACTGGAGCATCGCTGGAACTCGGAGATGCGCGGCCAAGCCACCGGCCTCAGGGGCGCTAAACTGGCGTGCAATTGTTCGAACTCCCGAACAGCCCTTACTGATAAAATCGCCGGAGCGTCCGACCAGTTTGCTCCTCTCCGTGCAGGCAAACGCAAACGGGACTTGAAATCCATGCGTCTGCAGGATTCGAGAATGAGCAATTTTTGACGAATTCAATGCGCCGTTCAAAGGGCGATTTATGAAAAGACAGTCTGCAGGCGACGCGACCGAAAATGCGAGAAATGCATCATAAGCCTGCTGCAGACGAGAAGCGGATGCGGGGTCAGCCTCCTCACGCATAAAGAATCTGTGATAAATGGGAGCATTAAACGCGATCAGCCATTCTTCAGACCCTGTGCGCCATAGGAGCCCTTGCTTTGTTATTTGCGCGTTAAAATGAGCGTCACACACGTGCAGATCGATATCTAAAAACGTGTAGTTTCTGTGAGCTGACTTCTCATTAAAATGCTCAATTACGCCTTCAGAGCCATACCCGATCACGAATGGTTTAATGAAACTATCCTCCATTGAGTAGGACCATAGCTGACTGAAGAAGAGCAAGAGATACTGTATCAGGAGGAAGCAAGTACGTTCCTTCCAGCGAAACGGCTTCGGTTGTAATAGAAAATTTTAGGAACAGAGTATCGAGCAGCGCATGATGAAGGAAAACCTGAGTTGTGGTAATCAGGCTAGCCGAACTAAGCTCGCCACCCAACCACAAGGGACTCACCGGAGCAGTTTCAAAACCAAACTTTGAGATCATGCCCCAAGCAATTCTTTGCTCGCTCTGGTTTGGAGAAAAGTTAGAACAAGGCCACCCTAGCTGCCACAGCTGGCTCAAAAATAGGTTCTTGTTTCGCTGAAGCCAAGGATTTCCGATTAACCATCTGCCATTGAGGACGCGTTCGGGTGAACGCCAGAGCATAGAAGTGAGAGTGGCTTGCCACTCAGCTTGCGCGAAGTCGACCTCCTGCGTGTCGCCGGACATAGGCTCAAGAAAGTGTGGGAAATCTAGAAACAGCACCATGCCCAGGTCTTCTAAACGACGGCCATCCAAGACCCATGCGTCCATTCCCGTTGTATCCTGAAAAACCGACCCGATTTGCTCCCAATAAAGAAATCGCCTCAGCGGCATTCCTCTCGAACATGTCGCCGTTTCATATCGCAAATTATTTCTGCGAGAATTGCTTATAAGAATGGGACTTACTTGACTCACGGTGGGGTGTCCAATCCCTTATCGAAGTCCTTATCCATGTCCTTATCGAAACCCTTGTCTGAAGTGTCCTTCTCTCCGTCCTTGCCGCCTTCCTTGCCTTTGTCTGAGGTATCTTTCTCTCCGTCCTTTCCGCCGTCTTTACCTTTGTCAGAGGTGTCCTTTTGGCCGTCCTTTCCGCCGTCCTTGCCTTTGTCAGAAGTGTCCTTTTCTCCATCTTTGCCTGCATCCTTGCCTTTGTCGGACGTATCCTTTTCACCATCCTTTCCAGCGTCTTTACCCTTGTCTGACCCCTTGTCTGACCCCTTGTCTGAACCTTTGTCCGAGACCTTGTCAGAACCCTTGTCTGAGCTTTTGTCTGAACTCTTATCAGGCCCCTTGTCGGAACCTTTCTCAGCTGGTTTGACATCAATAGGCTTAAGTCCGCCAGGGCCCGCTTGAGGCATGGCCCCTGCCTGCATCGCTTGAATACCACGCACAGGCCTTGGAACGGGGCGTCCTGGTCTGGCTGGGAATTGTCTGAACCACTCGGAATTCTCCATCTCTCGCGCCGCCGCATTCCAGTCGGACGAATTCACCGCTGCAAGGAAGTTAGGAAATCCTCGCAGACCCGCCACGCCCAATTGGTGGGCCATGTCAACCAGAACGGCCTGTCGCCCCGGAGATAGTGTATCAAACGATGGCACCAGTCCGCGGACACCAGCGATGGCATGGTCGAGATCCTGCGAGAAAAGAATATCAACTTGGTGATCGCTCAACTGCACTGATCTGTCGTCGACAGCTCGCCGAAGCGTATCAATATCAAGTCCAACTGCAGACAACTGAGCTGCGGCACCACGTCGGGTGATGTTAAAACCCACGCCCGTTGAGGGTAGTCCAGCCGAGTCAGCGTAAACGTCTAGACGCCAACCCTCATTCGAGACAATATAGCTTCGTATCTGAGCGATATCTACAGGCATGACAACCTCACCAAAAAGCAATTGCGTTCCCGTTCAGTAAGGCGATATGCGCCTGGAGCGACAGCCGGCAACAATCGAAATCGGCTGGCATCGTGCTGACACGATGTGATCGATCGCTACGAAAGATTGTCAAACAGCCGGGGCGATGAGCATGGCTGAACTCTGTTTTCCCAGCGCCAGTATTTTCTTCAAAATCAACTTTGTGCTCCACATTGTGGGAGCCAAGTATCAAGGTAACTGACCAACAGCTGTTCTGGACAACAGGGTGCGTCGCCGAAAAGCGATCCACATGCCATCCACCGCCGTTATAAGGGGATGAAGGACCTGACCGAAACAAATGAAATCCTGGAACGGCAAGCTGGGGATGGTAATAAAGCGGGACGCCGAAAAACTGAGAAAGCGCCGCATTGAGAGCTTTGTAAAGTGGCTTAAAAGATAAGAAGATAAACTCATTCAACTGTCCGTTTAAGCAAAAGTACTGCAAGAAAGAATCGCTCCTAAATTTGTGCTCAGCTATGTAGAGTGGTAAGCCCAACGTCGCCAAATTCGGAGAGTGAGAAAAACCGTTGCCTTCGATCGCTCGCAAGATTTGCTCGTAGAGGCGCCACGGCGAGGTTGACGGCGAGAGATGCTGAATCCAATCAATCTCGTATATCCCCGCGGAATTCGGTATATGCATTGAACCGTTACCTGTGCCAAGCTTTTCCTGTCGCTTCCTGGTCGGTCTGAATCTCAGCCGGGAGCAAAAAGTCGAGCATTAATAGGATTTGGGGTCGAGAACGTTCGAAGCGTCCTGAAGGACGGAAGACGATGCTTACGACGGCGTAGCGGACCAACGTTAGTGAGCCTCCAAGATTAAGACGCACCTTAAGAAGGTGATGGCGATGCTGGGGTGCGCCGACTACCTCGTACGATATGAAACCGTCACTGTCTGGTAGGGGACGGCTGAGGGAGCCCCCAGGTTGTTTTAGACCGGAAGCTTCTGCCATCGTTAGCAAACATACGTTTTTTCTGTCATCGACGAGCAATATCCCAGCTGAATGCCCCCTGGTCGAGAAGTCTCCGATTAGATCTTTAAAGCACGAAGGGTCCGTCCGCTTCAGAAGAGAATACTCGTTGCGCGGAATGCTTCCATTCGGAATAGGCAGATCCGCTCCAAAGGCAGCGCGTTCCGCGGTTGCGAAAGGCGCAAGTACGCCAAGGAGAGCGAAGAACGTGACTACATTACGTCGGCTGGAAAAAAGCAATTTACTTCCTCCCCACGAAGAGCAACGCCAAATAGTATTGCTATTAGCAGTTGTGTCAATCCTAAGGAACCTTCGCCTGTGATAGGGATCAGACACTCCGGTGTTGGGTTGCTTTGAGTCGCGCCCAGGTTATTCCCGGTCGTGCCGTGGTTTAGAGCATTCGAGGCATTGGAGCCGCGCGAACCCTCAGCCCCGCTAACCGTGCTTCGGTTCGAAAGCGGAACGACTTCGCGATCCTGCAGTTTTCCAGTTGTCCCTCCCGATGGCAATGATGCCCGCCCTACCCAACGCGTGTTGCTTTGTACCTTCGGGTTTCCACGATTGACCAGCGCGTTGATAACCAGCAGCGCGAGCTACTTCAGGTCTCCAAGCGCAACGCGTGGCAGGTTGTTTCAACGTTCACCGACAATGGCATCTCTGGTGCAAAAGGGCGGCGCGACCGTGCTGGCTACGACGCTCTGCTAAAATCCATCACTCGGTGCCATGTCGATTTAGTCGCCGCTTGGTCGGTTTATCGGCTCGGGCGCTCGCTTACCGACCTGCTGAGCTTCCTTGGCGAGATCCATTCCAAGAGCTGCGACCTGTATCTTCACCAGCAGGGGCTAGATACCAGCACGCCAGCAGGCCGGGCGATGTTCCAAATGATGGGCGTGTTTGCCGAATTTGAACGCGCGATCATTCGTGAACGCGTTATGGCAGGGCTCGCAAGAGCGAAGGCTGAGGGCAAACAACTTGGTCGTCCCACCGTCGGCGCAAATGTCGAGGAAAAAATTCGGGCGCTTAGGAGGACGGGTCTTGGTATTCAGAAGATCGCACAAATCGTAGGAGTAGGAACTTCCACAGCTCAGCGGGTCGTTAATGCTGATCCCTCCGATCACTTTTGATCATGGGGTCGAGGGTTCGATTCCCTCCGCGCTCACCATTTTCGTCGAAATAATTCAGCATGTTGTAAGCGCCGCCCGCCCGCGCCGCTGATGCCCTTTGTTTGCTGCACACGCTATGCACGCAAATAAATTTGGAGGCGGGCCGCAGTCTGGTTTACCAATCCAGTTCGTGATGGGGTAACTTCCGAAGAGAGTAGGTGTGCATCCACGACGTCAGGTGACTAGGTCGAGATGCCGGACTACGGCGACTTAGGTCTGACGACGACTTCGTGTTCACCATTGGCATAAGTTGGTCCACGCCACCGGCCATCCCTAGCGGCCCGCCCGCAAGTTCATGCCTTCGAGACTTGGGCTCAGACGATACGGCATCCCCACTGAACGCGATCCGCGGGACCCCGCGCCGCGCGGCTTGCTCTCAAGTCGGCAGGCCAGTCGATCTTACAATTCTGACTGCGAGGTGTTTGACACGGCTTGAAGCCCGACAGCCGACCTTTAGCGAACGTCTGCGATTGGCATCGCCACTTGCACACGCTTGCTTTTCCGAAGCACAAGTGATTGATTTAGTAGACGGATTTTGCGAGCATTGCATCGCGAGGTTCGTGCAAAAGCGAAAAGTGACCTCGGTCAGCCACGCCCTGTTGTAGAGCCCTTCCCGATCCTGCCATGCCGGGTCAGGTCTTTTGGCGGCAAAAAAGGGTTGATGAAGTTCCAGCGTGAATCAATAATGTAAAAAGCGACAAGAACCATGATCACGACCGAGGAGGCCAGCATAAGGTAGGATGTGATAGTGCCAACTTCATTCAGGATGGGCATTGTGAGGCGTGCCTGGTCTACCCTTGACAGGCTGAAGTTAGGTGCCGGTTACTAATTTTGGGTTAATTTTGTGCGACGGATGGTCCGCGGTGGAATTTGCGGGCGACAGATGCCACCTTTTGGCGGCAACCTCCCGAGATCGAGTGGCTTCCAGTTTCGTGCGGACGCCCGCAAATTCTTTCCAACATGTTGTATGTACCCCCTCGTGGTAGAGCTGGAAGTTTGCTATCTTGGATCGTGTTATCGGGTTGTTGGGGGTAATTGATGCGTATTGCCGGGCTTTTTTTGTTTTGTCTTCTTTGGCTTTTTTCGGTCGGGCCTCCAGCGATTTCACTCGAAAACCCGGAACAATGCAGTAGACCGGAAATCCAGAAGCAATGCCCCGCCACGTGCGCGCGGGGTTGTCAGGATCGCGACTTCCTTAAGGTAAATTCAAGGTTCTGCCTCGAGGGAAATTATGATCAGCGCGTGCCGGCGGGACTGGCCAACGCAGCCGACTGCCCTTTGGCTGCTGCGAAGGCGGAAACCCCAGGCACGGCCAGGTCGTCACCTGAGGATTGCGCGAAATACAAGAAGATTACCGAGCGGGTGGCATGTGAGGAACGCGACAAGAAGCCAAAGTGCGCCTCGCGAACTCCCGAACTCCTCGACCGGGCCAATTTGCTGATCACATCGATTGATCAGGAGTTGAAGCAATATGGCGACCTTCTGACGCTGGATTTCTCAAAAATCGACAATCGCGAGAAGCTTTGCGCGTATTCCTCGACCAATCTCGACCAATACTACGACCTTACCACAAAGAATCCGGATGGCCTGAACGCGCTGCAAGCCGAGGCTGCGGGAATTCAGCGATGTCAAACGGAGTGGGAGGCATACATCTCTCCGGTGCCTGACGGCCAGCGCACGGTACGAACCGCCAAAACGGGGTCGGACGCACTCGCGGACAGCATTGTCCGCGCCAATCGCGCCGACCTGGAAAAGCTCAAGCCGACCATGGAGGGACTTACCCGTTCCGTCCTGACTCTCAGAAACGCGGCAGAAAGGATTAAGGAAGTCGCGCGCTTCCACGGAAGCGCGTGCCGGCCCGAGGGTTCTTCAAATCTGGCACCGCGGTCCAAGTCCAAATGAACCAAACAATGCCCTCACACCAAAGCAATTTCCAAGGAGCCTCCATGACAAAATTGTTCGCTCGCCTCCGCCTCGTGAGTTACGTGGTACTGCTGGTCGCCTTCGCCGTTACGACAGCGGCAACCGCTCAGGAAAAGAACACGCAGGACAAACTGCGCGACGTCGCCACGAAAATCGACGCGCTCATGGCAGAGATGGCCAAAAAAGCCGAGGACGACAAGGAACTGGCGAAGGCCATCGCCCAGCGGAAGGTCAATATCCAACAGGCCGAGCAAAGAGTCACGGACCTAATCGCTCGTTTGACCGAGTTGACGAAAAACATGGACGACGGCTCGGAACTCGCGTCTGGACTGAAGGAATTCGAGAAGCAATCTGTCGATCTGATCGCATATGCCGAGGCGTCGAATGACGACAAGATCAAGACTCGTGTGCCGAATTTGCGCGAAACGCTAGGCAAACTCAAGTCAACCGAAGGCCTCCGGTCAAGCAAGGTCCAGGAGGCGCGCGCGCTCATCCGCACCTTCGAAGATGACAAGACGCGTATCGTGTTCTTCTACAAAGCCGACCAGCTGCAGGCAGCCGCAGATCAGTTGAGCGCGAGCGTCAACTCCTATGCTGCAATCGTGGATGGGGCAAAGGCTGTCGCGGGGGCGGTGCTTTCGGATATCGCCGCACGTTAGGAGCCTGCACGTGCCGCTTTCCGAGTCGCGCATCGCCGTTGTCGCGGTAGGCTTTTTTTTCATAGCTGCCGCGACAGGGATGCTCGTGATGGTTCTGTTCCCCGGTATCGAAATGACCATCGGGGACAAAGACTATCTCTCTGGCGTCCTGTCACGCAGTCTCGGCAATCTTTTTCAAGGCCTGGAGTTGGCAGGCTTTGTTGCACTTATTCCGCATTCGATCTGGGTCTTGTCGCGCACCCCTGACCCGGAAACTGTCGTCGCCTATGATTCTTTCGGCCTCTGGGCGCAGACACTTTTTCCTGCGCTCGGATTCCTCGGGACCATTATCGGAGTTTCGCTCGCGGTAGCCGGGCTCGATGCGGCGATGAAGCAAAACGATCCGGCAGTCTTGATCTCCGGTCTCGCCACGGCCTTCGACACGACCTTCATCGGCCTTGTCGCAGCCATTCTGGTCATGGGCATGCGTAAAGTGGTCGCGCTGCGAGCTGCGACATGACGGAGCGCTCGCGACAGGGCAGCGGCTTTCTGGTTGTCGTCACCGACTTGTTCGTGTCGGCGACAGCAACCCTGCTTGTCGTGCTGGCTTTGGCCAAAAAGCAGACGCCGCAGTCAATTCCGGTGCAGGCTGATCTGGTAGCGATATGCCCCTCGAAAGCCGACGGACCGTTTTACATGACGACCGCCGCCCTTGCGCTGAAAAATGGCGGGCCGGATAGCGGCCGGCTCGTCGGGCGGGCAAAGGACCTTGAGTTGTTGGCCAACTTACCGGGGCTTTTCCCCGCAATGCTACATATCGTTGCGCTGAGCGGCACGATCTCCAGCCCGATCAATGCCGAATGTCTGGTTCGCTTTCGGCGTGACATCGTGGCGGCCCATAACGACGAACTCGCCAGGACCGCCGATCAACCGGGATTTCGCCGGATTTTTTCGGTCGTACCCATCTCGATGCCTTTGCGGAGACCCGAGCTGCGATGATCGAAGATTCAGAGGAAGGCGTGGCTTCGATCGATCTCGCGGTCACGTTCTTTGCCTGCGTTACGATGATGTTGGTCTTCGTCAAATTCACCTTCGAGTCGAGCCGCTCGCGGCCGCCGCGTCAGACAATCGGGCAAACCGCGCAATCGATCGAGGCCATCCCGGGGGCATGGTCGGCGGTCGTGCGTCGCACCGCGCACGCAATTTTGACGCCCCAAAAGTTAGACATCATCTCTTCCGAAGCGATGGCCGGTGCAATCGACGGCTCCGCCGTACTGAAACCTGAAGATCAGCCAACTGTGAGAGTGTCCTTGAGTGGCCGGGGCATTCCGGATCCCGCTCCTCCAAACGCGTTCGTCATCAGCTTGAGCCTTGATCCTGGCGTTCTACCTAAGGGCTGGCGCCGAACCGCCGTCGCTCTGGAACCCGAGGCGCCGTGTGCCGAAATGCCGGAAGGATCGGTGTTGACGGTATGGATCAATGAAGCTTCCGGCGAGATCGGCCCGTTGCTCGACTGGTCTTCCCGATGCGGCCTCAGTCTTCGCTTCGAGCACATGCGAACGACCGAGACTGGCCGGCATCTTCTCGACATCGGGCTCACGCCCGCAGCTTTTGGTCACGCAACGATCTTTCGGTAGTCCACGGATGTATCGACGATTTGTTTCAGTTTTCGTGTTGATGGGGTTGGCATCGGTTCAAGCGGTGCTGGCAGGCGAATGGGGAATATCCGGACTCGAAATCGTTAGCAGGCCAGCGCCGATCATCGATATTCCGCGCATACGCGCCCAACAGGCCGTCGGCTGTGCCGTAACGTCGGTGCGATTTGGCGATACCGCATTCATGCGCGGGTTTGCGTTGCCCGACGCGTGGCCGGAGCCAGCGCGGCGACTCTTGAGCGGCGCCGAGATGACCGATAACGCCAGTGGTGCCTATCAGCGCTATCGCGCAGCCCTGGCCTCTGCAGGGCTCTCGGACGCACAGCGGGCCGCCATCGAAGGCCAATGGCTATTGGCTACTCTTCAATTCGGCGAAGGGACGGCGGCAACACAAATCACGAATGCTGCTCCGGCAACAGAGCTGCCGCCGGAGATGAGGGCGGATCGGCTTTTCTGGAACGTCCTCATGCGGGCAAAAAGGGCTACCGCGGATGACTGGAGCGGCCCTTTGGATGCTGATCTTGCCGAAGCGCAGCGCCTCGACAGATCAAATTTTGCGGTAAGAGCCTGGCGTGTTTTCGCATGGTTCAAGGGAATCGCAGCAAAACCATCGGCACAATTTTGCGCATCGGCGATGGAAGACTTCCAGCGCCGCGTTCTTGATGTTTCCGAGGCGAGCCCCTGCCCCTTGATGTTGGGCCACTTCGATCACGCGCTGTCGCGCTTTATCGGCTCCGCACCCGAACAGGGACCGGATCGCCCCGATCATGCCTGGCATATCTTTGCCGCCGCGCTGATGGCCGAAGTCGCTCGCAACACACCCAGGACGGACGCCCTGGCAGCCGCACTTTCGGCACAGAAGAATCCGGGACCATGCCGCGAATTTCTGCTGGATTCGGTGAACCGAATCCGTCGGGAGCGACGACAATGAGCATATTGATCGGGACGTTGTTGGCGGCAGGCCTTGCACTCGTCTCGTCGCGCCCGGCTGAGCGATGGCGGCTGGTCCTGGCCGCCGGTGCCGCCGTCGTCCTGTGGCGAGTTCTATGGCAAGCCGGTCTCAATATTCTCGTTCCCATATTGCCGTCCCGCTTTGTCCACGACCAACAGACCGAGGGACTGCTGACGTTGTCAGTCGCGTGCGCCGCTTTCTTGCTGGCGGCGCTGGTCATCGGGCTGGCAATCGCGTTTTTCGGAGCAAGGCGGCCGGCGTTGCCGTCTGCTGCTTATGTTCCGGCCTGGGCCGCAGGACTGATCTTGCCGGCGTTGGGCCGCGACGGGTCCTGGCCTCCTGCCTCGGTATCATTGGCGGTCGCGGCTCTTGTGCTCAGCGCCTTGTTGGGAGCGTTGCTTGCGGCCATTGCGCCGCTGTCCGGACGGAGGATGCATTAGTGTTCCGTCTGCGCGATGTTTCGCTGCATTACGGCTGTTCGTCGGCCGGCATCGACATCGATGAGCTCGATATACAGCCGCAGGGCATAACGGTCGTGATCGGACCGTCGGGCTCGGGAAAAACCACGCTTCTTTCGGTGCTCGCCGGCTTCATTCCGGCGAATGTCGCCAAGGGCGGCTTTCTACTGTGCGGCGAACAAGCGATCGGCCTTAAACAGTTCGAACCGGGCAAGATCGGATTCGTGTTCCAGTCGCCAATGCTGTTGGGGGCCGCAGGCGGCTCGGTCAACATGCTGGCGGGACATGCGGCACGTCCATTGCGCCGCCGCGCACCGATCGCGTGGCGGGATCTTATCCGTTTCGTGAAAGAACTGGGTTTGCATGACAGTGACGGCTATCTGTTGGCAAAGCGCGCACGTCAGCTGTCAGGCGGTGAGGCGCAACGGATCGCTGTCCTGCGAGCATTGTTGACCGATCCGGAGGTCATTCTGTGCGATGAACCGACCAGTAGTCTCGACGAAAACAATGCGCGACAGGTGATGACAACCCTGAAAGACTGGGCCGCAACGTCCAAACGGCCGGTCGTTTGGGTGACACACAATCTCGAGCAGGCCGCCAGATATGCCGATCATTACGTCTTCCTGAAAGACGGAGGCGTTTACAGGCCGACTCCGGAGGATGCCGAGGGGTTGGCGTCGGATTCGTCGTCGGTTCGCCTGGCCACCCTGCGCCGGATACTGACGACATTCTTGCCGACTGACGGCAATCCTGCGACGGACCAGCGCGCGAAAAAACCTCAGGACGGATTTCAGGTCAGCCCGCTGGCCTTCAACCGTTGGATTGCACGCGCACTTTCGACTGATAGCGCCGCCGGCGCAAAGGTCGAACGCGAGAACGTTCTGGCGCTGGCCGCACCCGATCATGTCGCGAGGTTGTCGCGCGTTTTTCCCGATTATCCGGGCCCCGGCTCCTGGCTTGCGCGCTTCTGGAATCTCGTTAAATCCTATCCGAGGCGAAGCCTGACGATATTGTTGACGGTGACGATCTTCCAAGCTATCGCGGCCGCGACGGTTGCGTCCATCAGCCGGACCTATTACGACACGCAACTCGGTGATCCCGCCCTTTGGCGCCTGACATTCTCGGTCGACAATCTCTCGCAGTGGAACAGGTCACGCGGTACCACCGCGCCACCATTGATCGTCGGAACGATAGATGACCTCAGGGACAAGCTTGCTAAGGACCTTGAAAACGCCCGCATCGAGCAGAAGCCTCATGAGGGCGACCTTGCCAACAAGCATCAGCGCGAGCTTGCCAAGCTTGGGGACGACAACCTCGGAATTACACCTGGCGCGGCGGCGAGTTCGCTGAACATTGTCGGGAGACGATTTGTCCATACGTCAATACGCTTGCCGGCCTCGGCGACCTGCAGCGATTGGCAACTCGTTGCCAGCCTTGTCGTGGGGCCGGCCGATCCGATACTGCATCTTGCCGATTTCGGCGATGTGCCGGGGGGCTCGCGCGGTGAAGCAAGTCGGCTCAGTCACCAGGTCCGAGAAGCCGCGAGGGGCAATAGCCGGGGCTTGCTCGTTGCCGACCGCTCACTGAACGATGCGTTGAAAACGAACTGCGGTCCATTTCCGGCGGGGACGCCCGTTTATCTCGAATGGGCGCCTTCAGAGGCGGAAAAGGACCGCCCGGCTCAATTGCAGCTCGCCGACACGATCATCAGAAGGATGCCACCGGTTCATCCATACGAGCCCCGGATCATCGTGTTCGAGCCGGCTTACGCGGACCTGGCGCAGCAGGACGCAGGATCGGCGCTCGGCAAGCGCGGTTTCGAGCAAGCTTCGGTGTTCCTGCCGAACGGTGACCTTGCCAGAGCTGAAGAATTTTTGAAGGAAAAGGGCTACAGCGTGACCGACGACAGTCGCGCCGCGATTGCGACACTTCAGCAATTCTCCAGAATCATGGAATACGTCCCGGTTATCTTCCAGGTGCTCAATATCATCGCGGTCGTCGTGGGTATTGTCGTGATGGTGCTGTTTCAACTCGAACTAAATCGCCGGGTTTTCACGCTGTTCCTTGCAATGGGCTTTCGAGTTTGGGATGTTGTAACGTTTCTGTTTCTCCATCTGTTGCCGTCCATCGTCGTTGCATTGGCAGCTTGCTGGGTTGCAATATGGTTGTCGCGACTATCGATAATTGATACTCTTCCGAGGGAATTGGGCTTGCTTCGAGCAGAGTTTTTTTGGGCGACCATGCGGACAACCGCCATCGCGGTGATTGCCTTTGCCCTCGCGATACTTGTTCCTGCGTTGTTTTGGTGGCGGATGACGGCTCGGAGGCTAACCGAGAATTTGAAGGAGTAATTGTCGTGAACTCGGTCGCGTCGAACTCAGCAAGTGCAGCCAATAGTCGTATCGCCGCAGTTTCGAAGTGGGCGGTTTTCTCGCTGCTCTCGCTGGCCGCACTCTTCTCGAGCACGACAGCGTGCTTGGCTCAGTCTGATGACAAAGCACAAGCTACACTTCAGTCACTCAAGGAATCGCTTGAACGCAATGTGGCTCCCGAAACGTCCTGCCGCAAGGATTTGCTTCCGAACCAGTTGAGTTCCGAGCCGGATCGCTGGGTTGCCGAACTGAAGACTTGTCTCGGCACGTTCGGCATCGCGCTGCGCACAAGCGCCGAATTGAAGCGGCAACTGGATGAGCTGGACAACAAAATCAGGACGGCCGAAAGCAAGCTTCCGTCTTGCGGAAAAGGCGTGTCCGCCCCGCCCGCCGCGTCCGCCAATCAGGACTTGCTGGACCGGGCCAACCGTCTGATCGCTCAGCTCGACGGGTGCGTGGAAACCGGCTCGCCTCCCGATCCCCGCTTGCCCCCCGCAGTCTCGCAACCCCCGCTACGTGGTGCGGCACCCCCGAAGGGCCCTGTTAACGCGACCGGAAAGCCAGACTCAACAGACATAAAGAACCCGGCTGATTCCGGATTTGCTTTCGCCGGCGGCGGATCGGGAGCCATGGTCGCGATTGCCGTGCAGCGCGAGGGCATTCCAGGGCCGGGCCGGCGCGTTTCCGCGACCCAATGCTCGGCCGCCCTCGACTGGCTGATGAAGCAGCAAGACCGGTATTTTCCTCGCCTTTGGGCCTTTGCCGGCGACTCGTTGCGCCTGTGCCAGCGCACCGCGCGAGGCGATGAAGTGATCGATCCGCCCGAGCCAAATACCGAAGCTCATGCAGTTGTCCTGAGATAGGGGACACCGAATGAAGTACGTCAAAATCCTCGTTGTGATCTTCGCTGCGCTGGCTGCTGGCATGGGCACAGCCTCGGCTTTTGATTGCAGGCAGTTTCTGATCCAGGGTGGGCTTGGAAACCTGGACAGCAACAGCGCGCGTTTGAGTGCCAGGCAAAACGACAGGATCCCGCGTTCAGACGATCTCGTCAATCTCAAGCGCGAAACAGTCGGAGACGGAGAGGATAAATTTCAGCTCAAGCAAAACGCGGTTCAGTTGGACTCAAGCAAGGCTCAAACGACCACCTTTCTGAAATGCCGCGTGTTGCGTGCGGCTTTCGTGCTTGCATCGAATTCGAACTTTTCCCTTCTTCTGACAACGGGATCAGTTGAAGCGAACCCAGACTTCCTGATCTTCCAGTTCCGGGAAGTGTCTCGGGACGAGCCATGGCCCGAAAGAATGCCGATAAAGGTCCGTTCACAAGGCAACGACAACCAGGTGCCGATCGACCATTTAAACTTTACCGCGCTGAAAGCCGAGAGGAAGACAACAACGCCGGGGCAGTTCGTCGCCCTGACGTCGATGAACAACAATGCGCGACCCTATCTTGCGGCGAGCGTATGGCCCGGCGAAGATGGTCTTGCTGCGACTGCGCTGGCCTTATGCGAGCCGGTCGACTGCACTATTTTGATGGAACGGTTGAAATCGTCAACGCCGCAAATCGCAACAGCATCCGCTCCCGTTGCGGCACCTACAGCTCCAGCTACAGCCGCAGCCGCACCCCCTCCCGCAGCGACCCCCGCTTCCGCGAGCGCGAACAATTTGGCGAGGACCGCCCCTCCTCACGACCAGGCGCTGCCGCCCATCGCGGCCGGTCCGATCATACGCGACGGTCGGGGCGACAAGGTATCGCCTCCCTTGAATGAGGCAGAAACCGGTGGGACTCCGTGCATTTTGGATGCGATTTCGCCCGGAATATTCTCTCCGCGCCCGAACTGTTCCATCAAGACAGCCGAACTGTTGAAAGGCGAAAAACCTCAAATCCGTATTGATAAGAACGAGTGGGTCATCGTGCGCGCCCAGCCTCCGGCCCCAAAACGGCTTGAGGTGCTGTTGGCGCCTGGCCAGGACGGTTTGCAATGTAAGCTGCAAGCCACCTACATATCGGTAGCAGGGGCATCGACGACCGTTACACTTGATCCTGCTCCTTCTTCCGGAGCTTCAAACAGCCCGTCAAGACAGCGAGCCTCATTCGGATCAAACCTCACTCAGACGCCTGAAGTTACGAAAGCTGGTGTTGTAAGCATAAAGCTGAAGCCCAGCAGCGAGGCGGAGTGCGGTGCGCCGGAGAAGATGATCGATATCCCGGCGCGCTCGGAGATCTTGTCGGCCGATCTGGCGGCGACGTCTCTGGGTGCCACCGAAATCATCTATGTCCTGATGCCGAATGACAATGCACATCCGCTCGACGATGCCCAGCGCACTACACTCGGTGCGGCAATGCTTGATGCGGTTCTGGCCGCCCATCGTCGCGCCGTTCACTTTCGCAGCGACCTTCCCTGGGCCCTGGTCGATGCGCGCATCGGCGTGTTGACCCAAAACGGCGCGGAACTGCTGTCGAAAGCATCCGGCACCGATTTGAGGAAGGCGTCGAATTCCTTGGTTTCATCGAGCCGCTCCGTTCTCAACGACCGGGCAATCAGGGGCGGGAAGATTGTGGTTTCGACCGAGGGTTTAATTCAAGGCTTGCGTACCCTGGGTTCGCCGCTGCCAGGCGTGGAACGTGTGATTGCGGTATTTATCGGGCTCGCGGACACTCCGAGCGCTCTGAACGACATCCATGACTCGTGCAAGGCCGAACGATATTCGGAGGTGCTCAAGAAAATAGACGATGGCAAGGGCCCAAATCTGGAGATGGTTGTCTTTCCCATGGTCTGGATGGACGATTTCAATCGCCTGAAGACCACCGGTCTTGCGCCCGTCGATATCGTTCCCGGCCTGCCGGATCTGCCCGGCAGGATGATGGGCTGCTCGAAATCGCCGGAAGGAATTCGTATCTATCCATATCTTGCCGAAAACTGGCGCGAGCCGAATGAGAATGCGCAGCGGTTTGGTGTCTCGGTGTCCGACCGCCTCGGCGCGCTGATCGACGAGATACTGTCCAGTGGTGTTCGGAGGGTGAGCAAGAAATGATCCGTTCCGCGATACGATTCGTTTTGGCACCCTATCCCGCCTTTTTGGCTGCAAGCATTTTGGTCGGCATTTCCGTTGTACCGGCCGTGGCCGAGCCAAAGGTGCCGTTGCAGGAACTGGAAGTGACGACCCCGGCCGGTTGTCGGGCGCTCGGTGCGAAGTTGATCGATCGTGGGGACGGCGCACAGTGGCTTGTGGGCGACGGAATTGAATTATCAGCCCGGTTGAACGCACCGACGGCGATGACCGTGCTGAACAAGGCGATGACTCATGTTACCTGCTACAACAAAGCCTCCTTTGCGGGACGCGAGAAGGTTTTTGTACTGTCCGATGACAATTCAGTTTGCGGGTGGGTCAATAGAAGCGCGCTTCTCTCCGAGAATGCGCTGTCCAAATCGCCGATGGACAATCGTTCAAACCTGGCAACCTGCGAGAACCCTCGCGCGATGTTCTTCCAGAATTACTGCGCCCGGTTCAACCAGGTAGGCCAGAACAAGGTCGACGACGAGTGCAAAGGTGTTCCGCAGCAACTGCGCACCAAGGGCGTATTGATCGGTTCGACCGTGGAGGGTTTTGGGACGCGGTACCCGATGTTATCGGCGCCCATCGAAGGGCGTGAGCTGGGTGGCAAGAGCTTTTTCTCGGTACTTGAAGTTCATGATGTGCAGAAGGGCGCGCGTGGCGAGGCCATGTTGCTGGTCGGTGACGGCGCTGGCGAATTATTCGGCTGGATCGACCGCCGCGCTCTGCAGCTTTGGCCCACCCGCCTTTCGCTTTATTACGACGACGCGCGGATCGGCAGGATGTTTACCCTCGAGTCGAGCATGAAGGAAAACAACCGCTCGGGAAGCGCGCAACCCGATGTTGACTTCAATGGAAGTGCCGACGAGCTCAAATCGTTTCTGCACGGAGACTTGCCCCTGGTCGCCTATCCGATCGTCCGAACCGTCGATCCGGCACGCGACCCGCTGCAGCCTCCGGGTCAGCCGGCCTGGCACGAAGTCATTTTCATCGGCAAGACCGGCGACGGCGAGACCTCGAAATTGCTAAATCAGGTCATTTTCAGCAATACGCTTCAGCAGATTCAAAAAATCAATGTTGTTCTTGCCGTCGACACCACTGAAAGCATGACGGAATACCTGCCCTTTATCAGGCAAGGCATTGCCACATTCATTCGCCGTTATAACAGCAATAGTCTCGACCAATCCAAACGCTTGCCCGCGATGCGCCTTTCCGTAATCGCATATAGCGACTTTCTTGACAAATCCCGCATGAAGCTGGGTGATCCGGTTAAGACGGAAGTCCTGATGGAGCCCAACACGTTAGGTCCGGAATACGACCTTAACGATGCGCTCAGCAAGATTGAGGCGCATAAGGGTCTACCCGATGTTGTCGGCGAATACGAAGAAGCCGGTTTGGAAGCCATCGTGCAGATACTGCGTATGTTCGATACCTCACGCGCTTGGTTCCGTGACGGCCCGCGCATCGTTATTCATGTCGGTGATCATGGATCTCGTCCTTCCCTGCGGCTCGAGGAAGTCGCTCGCGAATTGACCCGGTATAAGGCCCATTATATTCCAATTGCAGTCATAACGGACGACAAAGGCGAGAAAGCCCGGAGTGATGCCCGTGAGCGGTTTGAAAAACAGGGCATGCAATTGCTTGCGCCGCTGGTGGAAATCGACGGCAAGACCCGCGCCGACACGAACGATGTAGCCAAGATTGAACTTGCTGACCGCAACAGGGCCACCGTCGATGCGGTCGTCAAGGCCTTGGACCTCGTCGTCTTCAAGGTGACGGAAACGATCAACCGTCAGCGCGCCAACTACGTGCCGTCGAGAGCGCCTGCTTCGACCGGTGAACCGGCGGACGCAAAAAGGGCCTCTACCGCGGCATTGGACAGGGCGAGCTCCCGTATTCGATTGGATGAAGCGCTCTTGCGGCAGTATGGCCTGCCGGAGGCTACGCTGAAAGCCATGGTGCAGTCAGATAAAGCCTTCGCGCCGCTTCGCCTGCGCGCTGACGGCACGGTGCGGCCGGTGAATTGGAACTATTTCGTAGCATTCGAACCGAAGCAGGTCGAAGTCCTGCAGCCGGTATTGAATGAGCTTTGTTCGCTTTCGGGGCGCGCCGACCAACGCCCGCGATTTCGGGCGCTGATCGTGAAGATGGCGGAGATATTCTCCGGGGATCAAGTCACCAAGCATGAGGAGATGACTGCAATTCTATCGGACCTGGCGACGCTGCCGGGCGTTCGCGGCAGTTTTCTGTCGATCCACAGTCAGCAATTGCTGCAGCAAATCGAATCCGAGGATCAGGCCATCCAGAAGCAGCTGCGGCAGGACGTGTGCTGGTTGACCTATCATTTGAATAATGTGGTAACCAATCAGTATGCGCAGCCCGAAAAACTGGCTTGGGACCCTGGCATTGCCAAGTACATGCTAAGGCCGGGGCAAAGTGCAACAGGACGAAACTATCGCTATGTCCCGCTTGTCGGTGCTGCGACCGTCTTTTTGCCGAGCTGGATGTTCGTAGTTCCGTCCCAGGTGGGTGAGCTCAAATCCGACCAAGGCGGATGTACGGGATGGACGTGCAAATAGCCCTTGCTTTGCAGTGATGCAGGGCGCTCGGCTGGCGTATTCTGTTTTTCGCGCCGTGCGCCTCCGTTTCTACCCCTCACAAGTGATGTCTGAAGCAATCCAAGGCAACTCATCCGGCGGTGCTTATGCCTAGCGGTCAGGCCGCGATGACCTGCAAAATCTACGCCTGATGAGTTGCAACAGCCGGCGGACTATACGACCTGCAATCAGCGAACGAGGCGGCCTGGCACGACAAGGCTGCGAAGGCGTCTGTCAATCGCGATGTTGAGAAGGATGGAGGCGACGACCACCGAAGCGTAGAAATACAATCCGTACGAGATCCTCACGGTGCCGATGTTCATCCCTTTGAAAATGACGACGACCAGAGCCACGAGCATAATGTCGAGCATCGAGAGCTTCGCAAGGAAGAAAAGCGCTCCGTTCAGCTTCTGTGCGGCTCCGGGGTCAAACCAATACCAGCACATGATCGAAGCTATCATCTTCAAGAACGGAAAGATCATTCCAAACACGACCACGATCAGGAAAAGAAACTTGTCGAAGAAGAATAGGTCGTAGGCGATGCGCAGCAGCACGATCTCGTTATACGACAAGAATGCGCGCGTCGCGAGCAGCGGCACGGTGAGGGCGTAAGTGAAGGCGACAAGGCAAATTACCGAGGCCGGCCCAATCAACCGGGTCCAGCCTGTTGCGTTGTTCGCCAACGTGGCGGCGCGCTCTTGCCCGGTGCTCATCGGCGCCTATTCGACAGAGGTGTTCTGGGAACACGAAGAATCCAACCAAGGACGAGACAGGCAAGAAATCCAAAGATAGGCCAACCGATAAACGTAACGATGAAACCGAAGGTCTCGTTGACTTCCGAACGCCTGAAGAAGGAAACCGAAACGTCATGGCAGAGATTTGGAACCTTCAGGTCGCACAGCAGATTGTTGATCCCGTAACCAAATGCTTCCCGCAAGTCGCGGTCCTTGAACGTGCTCAGTTTGTCTCTGTAGAGGTACAAATTGTAAGCGAGCCAAGCGAGCGTACCCACGGCCCATAGCCGCAACAGGATGGCTAACATTTTCGTCCTCCGAAATCGGATGGTTCAAATTAGTACGTTGGAGTGGTTCACAGGCCGCGAAAGGCCAAATTTGAGGGTCAAGCGCAGGCTACAAGGTTAAGCAAATTACTGTAAATTCAACCACGTTACACGTTCATTGGCGCGGGTAATATGTGTCGCCCGGTTTGAGATTTGGAGCTAGCGTCATCCGCAGCCATTGACTAGTTGTGGGGCTACGACGTTCCTGCCGCCGAAATGCAGAAAACCCGGACGCGTCAAATTTTCGCTTCTCGACGAGCCTGTAGCGTCGGTGCCAGCGGTCCATTTTTTGAGGGCCAACGACGAGTTATGCGGTAGCGAACGCGATAGGCAGTCATCACCGCAATGGGCATGCCCCCGCCGTTGGCGAAACCGTCCAAATGACCGATATGTTGCATAAATGCAACTATATCACCCCTCGATTTTGCGGCCCGACAGGCTGCCAAACTCAAACGGGCCTGCCACCTAGCCCGGCCGGCCAATACGCCGCCCAAGGGCGCTTTTTAGGCCTTTGAAGTAGGTTTCACCGGGCCGGGTTGCGCAGCTAGCGACCGACGGCCCCGCCTGCAGCGCGGGGGCTACTGGGCCCGCAACCCCAGGCGCGGTCGTTCCAAAAACAGCAGCCTTTGCCCGGCCCTGGCCATCAGTGTTTATAGGCGCCGATGCATTCCCCCAACGTCGTCAGGGTCGGCATGATATCGCCGATCGGCCAGACCACATTGCTGTAGTTGCCCGGCATCACCATGGTGACGACATCGGCGCGCGATAACGAACCGATAAAATCGCGCCGAACAATGTTCGGAATATAAATGACATTCTTGGCGACGAATCCGAACTCGAACGCGCCTCCCTCGATGAACTTTCCATTGCGAGAAAAATTGATCTGCACCTTCATCGTGTCGAGGTAATCGGGGTTGGGATTGGACCAGGCATTGTTGACAACCCGTATCCAGAACTCTCCATCGAGCAGGTCGACGCTCATTAGCAAATATGAGCCGTCCTTCCAGCCAACGTTGACCGTACAGAACGGGTGCGTTCTGGGATTGCTAAAACTGTAGCCGACCACCAACGTACTTTCGCTCATCTTCTGTCGGAAAAACTCGGAGCGTGTGGAATCCCCCTCGGCATGCACTTGGTTGACCAACGTCAGCAGCATCGCGGCGCATGCCGACATTCTCCACATCGTTCGGATCCTCAGGCCTCTCACCTGCGGAAACCTGGAAAATCCGTGATGTCGACGATCACGCGGTCATCAAGGGTCTTATTGACCTTGTAGGTCAGGCGCTGAACCAGTGGTTGGCCTGGGTTCGTGGCGGTATGTATCATGAGGTTAGGCACAACAAGCATCGTCAGGACGTAGCTCATAGCCTCTGTTGGAGCCCGTGGCATCTGGTCATCCAACGACTGCATTCGCTCCTTCGTCAGCGGGGGGAGAACGAATGAGACCGAGCAGATGGTCGCTTCCCCTTGGCGGCCCACGACGGCGTAGTCGTCCATCAAACTCGCGTCCAACTTAGATAAATTGCTTATGAAATCGCGTTCCAGCGCGGAGCGGGTGTCCTTCCGTGCACAGAGGCTGGCGGGGGATGACCGAGAAAAGATCAACGCGAGGCCGATTAGTCCAACTACCCCGATTATCCATTTTCGCTTCATACGTCGCTCCGCCTTGTCGGAGTAAAACACGGTAAAAGATCAAATATCAACCAAAAACCGTAGTTTAGCTCGGTGGTGACGACCCGATGACCGAGCAAAACTCCGGCCATGGCAAAGGCCGATCTCAAGGCAAGTTTCGGAAACAAGGTTCGCGCGCTGAGGGAAGCGCAGCGGTTCACCCAGGACGAACTGGCGGACCGCATCGGCCGAAGCGTCGATACCGTAAGCAATATCGAGCGGGGCATATATGCGACTCGGATAGAAGTCGCCGGCCGTATCGCGCAGGCGCTTAAGGTCGACCTTGCCGACTTGTTTGACTTTCGGGACAACGTCAAGCCTTCGGCCGATCGCGAGCATCGACGGGTCGTGCGGAATCTTACTTCGCTTCTGAATGATCTCGATACCAAAAATCTGCTGGCGCTTCGTGACGTGATCGAAGCGTCGGTAAAGCTAACTCGGGGGCGGCGGTCGAAAAACATTGAGCGTTGAACCCCTCAATACTCGTCGGCGCGCATGATCGTCAGCACCCGCGTTGTGACGGCGGGGTTCGCGGGGTCTGGCGAAGCAAAGGTCAGCGATCGGTCGTAAGCGTGGATCTTCCAAAAGTACCGGACACCGTCATGTTCGACGGCACCGAAATCGTGCTCGCCATGGGGATCGTTGTCGAGTGTGAAATCCTTGAAGTCCCGGACGGCCGCGACCAAGGCTGCAAGGCGGGCGTCGGGGATGGACCGCACCCCACCCGTTGCCATTACGAGGCAACCGGGTTTGGCAAGCGGCAGGGCGCGACGAAGTTCGTCGTTGAGCGCCCTGATCGGTGCACGGCCGGCTTGCTGATCGGTGTTCAGCACGGCTTCACCATCTTCGGATGAAGCAATGCCACCTGCGTGACCTTGCGATTGAACTTGGGATAGTCGGGCCATGCCTGCCAGCGCAGCGTCAACACCTCGCCATCGATGCTCTGAACGATGGCCTCGTACCAGCCCATGTCCTCGAGGCTCTCCTTGGCGAGCACTACGCTGCCCTTGACCAGCTTCGACCAGCCGGTGGTCGCATCGGCCTTTGCGTCGGCAGCATTCGCAGCTTGCTTCGCCTCGGGCGCGTTTGGCGGCGGTTGCTCGCCCGGCTTGCCCGGATCGCTGCTTGGTCCGGCAACCGCAAGCAGTTTGTCGTAGAGCGCGGGGCGCACGAGCGGCACGACGGTGCGGCCCTTCGGAGATATTGAACCTTTCGGCAGCTTCAGCGCGATCTCGCGTTGCTCGTCGCTGACCACTGGCAGCGTCCGCATGCCCATCGAGCGCGCCGCCTCCAGCGCTCGAGCCGCGGTCTCCGATCCAAACCGCGATGCGTGGCGCTTCTTCCTGCGGTCCGTGCCAAACACGATCAGAGCGACATCGGCGGGCACCTTCTGCGCGACATTCCGTTTCTCAGTCATGCAAGCCTCTCAAAATGAAAATGGAGCCCGGAAGGCTCCATGTTTTGGTCAGATCGTTCGGCCCGTATGCCCGAGGTGGCAGTCCGAGGTGGGGGTCGATAGGTTGGTCGGTCGAAAACACGAAAATCCTCCAAAATGACCGCAAAACGCGGTTCACTCAGTTTAAGGTAAAATAATACCTCTGTCAAGGGCCAAAAACCCCGTTTTTTTAACGACTTAGGCGGTAAAAAGTCCTATTTCCTGCCGTATCCTGGGTTACTCGTGCGGAGACTACCGGCGTCAAACGACGCGTGCTGCCCAGAACCTATCGACCCCCTGTACTCTGCAAAGCCGCGCACAAGCTTCGCTGTTCAGATCACGACCCGCTGGGCTGTCGCGTGAGCTTTCGAATATCTGACCTTGACCGCTTTGATCGCGTCTCGTCCTGAGTCGACTGCTCGATTGAGTAAAGTCTCAGCAGTTCCTTGTCATCTCTTGCCAGATGGACAAGTTTCATCAGGTCTTTGATCAAATCAAACGTGTTTCTCAAAAGCCGATTACACACGTCAACCTGCTTCTTTCGCTCGAAGTCCCAATCGATCTCACCAGACTTGTTTGCCTGAAATTCCCCGCCATTCATGTATGCTTCGAACAGATCGACCGAAAACAGTCCAGTCTGTCAAATTTGCGGCGTGCGATCTTTATTCGGTCTCGGAATTCCTCAATTCGGCCATTCGGGAGGTCGGTGTAATCAATCATCAGGAGCCTATCGGGATCGTTGCGTCTATTCGCTTTGTTTCGAGATGGCATTTTGCCTTATCCTTTCGCGGTAGGATTGGTTAGAAGTGAGTGCAGATGACGAACCCAGGATCGGATCACGGGCACCTGCTCTATATGTTTACCGACCACAAACGACCGCGGAGCCTGTAGTTCAATCGACGGAAAGACCCTCGGCCACAGCGTCGATTGTTGCTGCGCCATGCCCCGAAGATGCGGTCAGTGGTTTTGTGAAAGGCGGCCCATTGCAGAGCTTTGATGTAGCGATACTACTCCATTGGCTCGAGGGCGCTGACCAACCTAGGCCTGACTCCATGCCCCCTAGGAGGAATCGGTTTAGCCATCCGATAGGCCAATCGACTTCGCGCCCCGCTGACCGCCTCTGCAAAAACGGGCACATTGAAAAACGTAATCGGATCGCAGCGGGAGCACGGCATTGCTTGACGATTGGGAAGAGGCGGCCAACGGGAGCGACCCGTCGCGCGACCTAAAGGTGCTTCCCGATCCCGGAGAGAAAAAAGTGGGGAATTCTGAACTCCTCGCCTCGATGTTCGCCCTTGAGAAACATACGTCCGCTTTCATCCCACCCGTCGATATCCAGCGCTTCGTTCTCGATTGCTTCGTGAACCGGCTCCCATGCTTTCCAGAATTCTGCGAGCAGCTCAGAATCTACATTGTCGTACTCTTCTCGAACGTCACGCTTATATCTGACGAATGAAATATCGGCAGGCAGTCGGCGCGACTCGGGAAGGATGTGGGAAGGAAGGCTCGCGCTTGTTCTCCCAAATTCTTCCACATCCCCGCTGAATTCGACAAACTGCACCACGCCAAACGCTACATCTCGCCGGGTGTTCCATACCAAGTGGAAGTCTATATAAACGTCGATAACAGCCCTCAGGCGATGCTCATAAGGGATACTAAGGTACGATGCTTTCCTTTTGCATATTGTCTCGTCGACGAAGACAACGAAGAGTGAAGCGGCTGCATTGATTGCCAGCATGATAGTTCCTCGGATTAGAGTGAACGCTAAGGGCGGGGCAGATGGAATTGGCTGTCCCGAATGCTTTTACGATCCAGCAGACGGCCTTTAGACTTGCGCATAGCGCTACGTAGCTGTCCGCTGATTTTCCTCGGGAATGTAACCGTCGACGCCGACCCAGCTACCTCGACAACGTGGCCCGGGCTGGTAACTGTCGCATTCGAAGCAGCCGCTGAACTTGCTCTGACGGCTCTTGCGCTTCGACCAAGGCAAGCCGCGCAAAGCATCGGTACGAATGTTTTCAAGTACCGCGCATCCACGACCACCGCCGATAATCATCTTGTCCAAATACCAATCCCGCGTAACGCGCCGGACCCTCAGTTGGACACCCGAGGTGAGGCGCTTTTTTCTCTGTCTGGATTCGTCAGTGTCAAACGTTCGGGTTATGCCGAGTTCGTCCTCAATCTGTTCCTTGATCGGATAAATTCGGTAATCGTTGGTCGGCTCCTTGATGAGATATTTGAAAACCAGTCCTAGGTCTTCCGGCTTGATCAGTCGGGCATCGGCTGAATTACAACTGACGATGAGGCTGGGATACTTCCTGCTGATTTCGGCCATACGTCGCTGCAACAGGGCAAGATCTGGTCCGACTACGATCAGGTGCACATGAAAGGAAATTTGTGCACCGGCGTTCGGCCCGAACCGTGCTTCGGAATAGTGCGCCGCTTCAACGATGCCGACGTAATCGAAGCCCAAAAGCTCGTTGCGAGCCCACGCTTGTATGGTGGCGATGTCGAAATGCTTGGCTTGATCGATCCCGACGACGTATTGCCGCGGTGTGAGCGTGACCAAATAGGTCCGCCTGCCAAAGGCGAATGTCCGAAGGTTTTGATTCCATGCTGGATAAAAACGGATGCGGGCCTCCGGGTTGTTAGCGGCTAGGAATGGCGCATCACTTTTCAGGAGCTCACGAAGCAGCCTGTCACGAGCATCTTCCGTCCCCCTGAACCAGTTGCTCTTGACGTATTTTTCGAGCAGTACGGCGTTGGTTCGGACATCCTTGGTGTATTCATAAAATACGCCGTTGAGCCGCATATGGCGTTGACGCCTGCGCTCCTCAAGCTCGGCCTGGCGGCGTTGCGCGGCTGCTTGGCGACGAATTAGTGCGGTGATCGGGTCAGGCCTTATTTTCATATCATCACCATGGGGGTGGGGTGGGGGGGGGGGTATCGAGGGGCTGGTACGATGGATGACGTTCAAGCGGCTACAGTTGGCCTCAACGGGTTTGGAATCGGGCTTAGGTGGGGTAACGAATGGCGTTACAACGACCTGCGCCCGCCGTGTGGTCTACACACGACTAAGGACCCCAAGGTACGCAGTGGGGTTAGAAGTAACCGGGAGCCCTACTCGTATTTACCGAGCCTGATTCGGGCGTTGATTGCCGCTGTAGAACGACCACCAACGCCCGTGTTCAAGCTTTTCGCTTCAAAGCACGACGCGAGATTTTTGGCCGCAGGACGCTCTTCGCTACTGGGCTGGACTTCATAGTTCGAAGCTGGAAAGTGGCGCCAGCAGCATCGGTCGCAAGGACAACGGTTTGACGTGTGTGGGCAGGCAAACGGAAATTGCGGAGACCCGCTTCTGTAATCGTGATTGGCTTCAGGTTGGCTTTTCGCGGCACCTGCTCCAGGCTCTCGGGGCGCGATTTCAGTAGTCCGTCGACGCCCCCCTCGGTCAATTTTTCGAAGACTTCAAGCGGTGGCGTTCTGCTTTCAAATAAACCTTGCAGCGCGCGCTTATACCGGCTGGCCTTCTTCCTGCCGTCGAGGTCGTCGCCGGTATATTCAACAAGAACCGCTTGCAAGACCTTGAGGTCGCTGCGGGGTTTGCGGATATCGTGGTTTTTCCCTCTGATAAAGCGGTCCCAACCGCCTTCCTCAGCGATGATGATCAACGCCACGTGATAGCAGATGGTCAACTCATGATGCAGACTCTTCCGGCCAAACGCATCCGCCCTTCGACGCATCGAGCGCGCCCTCACAACCAGTGCGTACAACTGGTCGCCATCCTTAAGATCTGCTCTAGAAGGAAGAACCGGGGGCAAATCAAGAATATGGGACGTCTTCGCAACTTGCGAATTTCTGATGTTGGTCATTTCTTCGATCCTGTGCTGAAGCAAACGCATTGACTCTTTTGGTTGAGACGAATTAGCTCGAGATTGAAGGTGACAGAGGTGCAACGAGGGTTATGGTTCATGATTTTGCAGCCCTCCCTTGTCGTTGAAAAACGCGCGGCGGATGTCCTTCACCAAGAAGAGGGTGAGCCTTGGTGAGGCGCGGCAGCTCGGCACATTTAGTTGCTTAACAAGACTCCAAAATTGGGACCGCGAAATTGGCAGAGCGCCGTCCGGCAGATGGATCTGGCTCGCGCGCAGGTATCCAAATTCGGGCAGGCCATCGTCAAGGATTCGGGGTTTTAACATCATCATCATTTGCGCCAGTGTACTCACAGATGTACACGGCAAAAGACGATAAGAAATTTCGAAAATATGCGCGCTGTAAAATGGTCACCGATTAAATCGACGATTAAATCTAATGATTAAATCGCCTTTTGCCTGCTCGTCATGACTCTTTTGATTCCCTCTTCAATGGTCGCCTCAAGGTCGGCACGGTCACGATCCTGCAGTCTAGGAGCCTGCCTTCCTTGCCGAACCGACGCAGCCAGCTTGTCGAACACCTTTCGCTTAATTAATGCTCCCGATACGGCACCAAAATGCTTCTGGATAATTCTCTTCGTTGTTTCCCACGCTAGGCGCGCGTCGTGTTTGATAGCTGCTTGCTCAAGCACAGCGATTAAAGTACCTGCTGATTTATCTCCGAGTACTACTCGTTTTCCCATCGTTGGCGCATCGGACTGCAGCCATTTGACCAAATCACGTTCTCTGATCACAACACGATAGACGTTTGGCGCACCCTTCCCAATTTGTAGCTTTATGTGGCCCGTCGAGAATAGCCTAACAATTTGAGAGGTCCATTGAGTCGACTTTTCCAGCCGAACCGGCTTAGGCTCCAGTTCGTCCAAATAAAATGCGTCGATACCCCCGGATTCGAATGCATTTTTCAGCTTCAAAATTACAAAATTGAAACGGATGGACGTCCGTTTATAGAAAGCTTTCCTTTGGTCGGAAATCTTGAGGGGGCGTCTAACGGCAGTGTGTCTGGTATGACGAAATTTAACAAAGTTGTCATTGCTTATGAAAAATGGAAGATCGCGTTGGGACGGAAGGTTCCAGCGTTCCTTAAAGCGTCGTGAGCCGATTCGGTTCACGGCTTCATGCAAGTCAACGTAACCCGTCACTCGCGGCTGTTTGTGGAAGCTAAAAGGACGATGTATTCTGTTCTCGTCTGATGCCTTCATGTTCTTGGGCTAGCCGCTGCCTAGATATTGAGACCAATCTTGCATCAAGAGCCGTCGTTTGTCGAACAAATCGCCGCGCCGGTACGCTGCTTCCACTCTATTACTGATCGTATGCGCCAACGCCATTTCGCATACTTCGCGCGGATGATTTGTGGTCTCGCTGGCCCAATCCCGAAATGATGACCGAAAACCATGGGGTACGTACAGAAGTCCGGCCCGTTTCATCACCTGCAACATTGTCATGTTGGATGCAGGCTTCATTCCGTCGCGACCAGTGAACACATAATCGCTGAGCGGGCTGATTTCTCTGGCTGACTTCAATATTTCGATGCAGCGCCCCGTTAGCGGCACGCGGTGCTCACGTTTGCCTTTCATACGCTCAGCCGGGATCGTCCAAACAGCCGCAGCAAGATCGATCTCGCCCCACTTGGCTCCCAACACTTCCCCTGTTCGAACAGCCGTAAGAATCAAAAATTCAAGCAAAAGGTGGGAAGCCGCGAAACCATCCGCTGCCCTCAGGTGCGCAATGAACGCCGGGACCTCGGAAAACGGCATGGCGTTATGATGCTTCTTGCCGCCCGATTGTTTGGCTAGCCCCTGCTTGACGCCGTCGACCGGATTTTCACCTGATCGATACCCGGCGGCCTTGGCCCAGTCGAACACAGCGGCAATTCGTTGCAGCACCCGCCGAGCGGTTTCGGGTTTGGCAAGCCAAATCGGGCCAATCAGTCGATGGATGTCTGCAGTACTGATCAGATCTATCCTCATTTCTCCGATGGTTGGATTAGCGTAGGTACGAAGAGTGGAAATCCATTGCGCGGAATGCTTGGCATTTTTGAACCCGGGCGCGCGAGATTTATGAACGCTCTCGGCGGCCTTGCTGAATGTTGGAGCCAGTCGGGAGGCTTGTTTCCTTTCCCGAACAGGATCGCCGCCTTGGCGGGCTGTCTTTCGATACGCCCGCGCGTTTTCCCGTGCCTCGCTGAGCGGGACCAGGGTCGCACTGCCTAGGCCGAGGTCGCGTCGGCGGCCTTCGATGACAAGACGGAGTAACCAACGCCGTGCACCTGTCGGATCAACAACCAAATAGAGGCCGTTGCCATCGGCGTAGCGGCCGGGCTTCTTCTCATTTCGCACTCTCACAGCAGTGAGTGCGTTGACGGGATGTCGTCCGCGTCGTCTTAAATCGTCCGCCATACTGGCCGCCCCACGAGCTACCCCACAAAATATGGTGGCTGTAGCGCGATGTCGATAGACAACCTTGGACGGCTAAATTATAAAAACGCCTGAAATCGTTGGAGTTGTTGCATCACCCTGGTCGCTGTTAAACGCTACCGGGGCGGTCACTCCCTCCGCCAACTGGCTGGCAAAACGTTTTCTCCGCTCAGCGATGCGCTGGTCGCGCCGGCTGGAGCGTGAGTGTTCCCGCAATATCGAGGTGATATGGCTTCTTGCGGCGACTGGCGCCCGACTTCAAGACGATTGCGGGCTTCCGGCGTGACAATGGTGCAGCGATCGTTGGGACCTGTCGGGCCTTCGTCCTGTCTGCCGGGATCAGGATCTGAGGAGGCGGCGTAGGAACACTTCTCGATCTCGCGGGTTGGCGCGGGCATTCGAGAGGAATCATCATGCGCGCACTATGCTGGCACGGAAAAGGCGACGTCCGGGTGGATACCGTTCCGGATCCGAAGATCCAGCACCCGAGGGACGCTGTTATCAAGATCACGGCTTGCGCCATCTGCGGCTCCGACCTCCACCTGCTCGATGGTTACCAGCCGACGATGGAAAGCGGCGACATCCTCGGTCATGAGAATATGGGCGAGGTCATCGAGCTTGGCTCCGAGGTCACCAACCTCAAGGTCGGCGACCGGGTAGTTGTGCCCTTCACCATTAGCTGCGGACAGTGCTTCTTCTGCAAAAAAGGGTTGTTCTCGTGCTGCGATCGCACCAATCCCAACGCTGAAATTGCTGCTGCCGCCATGGGGCAGTCGCCCGCAGGCCTGTTCGGATTCAGCCACATGCTAGGCGGTTATGCCGGCGGCCAAGCCGAGTATCTGCGGGTGCCGATGGCCGACGTTGGACCGATTAAAGTCCCGGACAACGTAACCGACGAGCAGGCGCTCTTTCTTTCTGACATTTTTCCAACGGGCTACATGGCTGCCGTCAATGCACAGATCGAGGCCGGCGACACAGTAGCTATCTGGGGCTGCGGACCCGTGGGCCAGTTTGCCATCCGCTCCGCATTCCTGCTCGGTGCCGGCCGCGTGATCGCGATCGACGAAGTACCTGAGCGGCTTGCCATGGCGGCAGCCGGCGGCGCCGAGACCATCGATTTCTCCCAGACCGACGTCTACGACGAGTTGATGAAGCGGACCGACAAGCGCGGCCCAGACAGCTGCATCGATGCCGTCGGCTGCGAGGCGTCCGGACACGGCGCCGCCGATGCTGTGATGGACAAGGTCAAGGCGGCGGCCTTCCTGGCTACGGACCGGGTCCATGTGCTGCGTCAGGCCATCATGTGCTGCCGCAAGGCGGGCACGGTTTCGATACCCGGGGTCTACGTCGGCATGGGCGACAAGATTCCGTTGGGTGCGGCCATGAACAAGGGGCTTACCATCAAGACCGGTCAGACCCATGTGCAGGCTTATACCAAGCCCCTTCTGAAGCTCATTGAGGAAGGCAAAATAGATCCAAGCTTCGTCGTCACGCATCCCGCCAGCCTCGAGGACGCGCCGGCGATGTACAAGAAATTCCGCGACAAGGAGGACGGCGTCATTAAAGTCGTGCTGCGGCCGGGACGATAAACGCAGGTCCGGCCAGCACGTTGTTCTTCTCGAACAAGCTTGGCTGCGCCGGCTCACTACCGGTCTCAGCGCCGGTGTAGCTCCACGTCATTGCGAGAGCGAAGCGAAGCAATCCAGGGTACTACAAAGGAGGTCTGGATTGCTTCGTCGCTACACTTCTCGCGATGACGGAAGTTCTGCAAGCTTCATACGCCTAGGCTGTTGTCGCGCCAGCCGGTTCGGGGGCGAAAATAAGACGAAGTACGAAGCACCATGTCGGCGGACTGACGGCTAATGCCATCCCCCGTCTTGACTAGCTAAGCGCCCTATGGCGCCTTCACGGGCATTCAAACAGACCCTGATCGCTTCCGGTCACGCTCTTCCTCGGCGTAAAGGTTTTTCGCAGCTTGGTCGGTTACCTGCTCATCGGCGCGGGTTCTGGTTCGGTTACGTAGGATAGCGTAAACCATCACCAGGCCAAGCACACAGGCGCCTCCCCACCAGAGCGCGAGAGGAAACATGGGCCCGTTTTGGACCGGCTGTCCCTGCGCTGCCAAATCAGTGGGAAACAAGGCTACGGTAACCGAGGTCAGAACGATGGCCATTCTGAAGGCCTCTCCAGCCTTCCAAGTCGAGATCGAAATAAACGCCATCTCATCACCTCTTCATAGAGGACGATCAATCGCGCCGCCCGCAGATCGTTCCAGTTTGTCAGCGCGTCTTCCTAAAAAGCAGTGCAGCATCCGATGAGCAGCGCGCACTCATAGCGGCTGACGGGAGTGGCCGACCGGCTTTTTGCAAAGTTGGCTTAACCGTCCCAACGTGTCACCGCTGAGGCGTTAATCGTGGGCGTCGGTAATGAGAGTGGTCATGCTCCCGCCATGTAAGGCTCGAGAGCATGTTAGGCCTTATTCAAGAACGCGATGCCAGCTGAGCAAGCCCGATCATCTCAAAGAACTCAGGCGATACCCTCCCTGATCGGCAAGTGGCAGGTTTAGGCGGAATCAACCGGCCTCCAGCACCATGCCGTTAATCAGCTCGGGATCTCGCTGGGCGATCGCAGGTCGTGCAGTAGAAGGTGTCACCATATTGCGACGACGCCAATTTGAAGCCTGCTGGTAGCTTTTGAATTACAATCGCGCCCGAGCGGGATTGTGCCAATGTAGCCACTGCGGTCGATGCACAGAGTGGGCACCTTAATACCTCGGTCCAGTTTTTTGAAATGATCATATCGTGCGTGGGACTTTCATCAGTTCCGCCTAGCGTAATTACGCTCGGTTCTCTATCCGTAAATTCGCGGTGCTATCTAAAAGTTCGAATGCTGTTTTGGAATATGTTAGCGGCATCCGAGGTGGCAAGTTCCTAAGTACGGTTGTCGACACGGAAAATTTTCGGCACGCGCAGTGTTGCCAAATGTACGCAGCTCAATGAAATTCGTGTTTTCGAGTACAGAACCCCTCAATACATGGTGGAATGTAGCGTACGCCAAGCTTAGCCTCCCGGCATTGACAATACAGTTGCGTCATTGGGGCGTGCGGTGAGTTTGCAGTTTTCGATTTTGAAGATCTTGGCAGGTCAACCTAACGGTCGTGCCACCGTTGGTGATCTCAATAGATATATTACCCTTTTAAGCTGTCCCGAGTGGACCGCACGCATGAAGCGTCTGGCCGGGCTGGCCCCCGATCTCGATATCTTTGGTTCTCAGTACGTCTTGAGGGATGACGCCTGCTGGCAAATCACCGAGGCCGGCCATGCGTTACTTGCAAGCGTTGAAATGTCAGCTTCTGTGCCCTCTGAACAGGAGATCGTGCCGTCCGAGGTCATAGTGGCGGAGGAAGCACTCGTTCCGACTCGCCAATCGCCAGCCGCTCAGCTTCGGTTGGTAGCCGACAACGGGCCGGCGATGCCTCGTGCACGCCGGGAGGATCGCGCTACCAGCTCCGCCGTCGCCTAATCTTTAGACGTCTCCCTTGGCCGCGCTTTACAAGCGTTGCAGGTCGGCATGTTGAGCGGGTCCTCCCGCATCAGTTGGGCCGGTAATCCTTGGAGACGCGTGACATGGAGGAGGATGGTCCTCCTCCGCGCTTGGAATGACATCGCCGATTGCGAAGCTCCTTTCCCACCAATAATTCGATGCACACCTAATTTGAATGTTGTAGTATCTAATTGGATATCATTAGGCTCAAGCTTGATCGCAGTCGGAGTGGCGGCATAAGCGTGATTTTTACATTAAATCAAATGGTTATCTGGATTTTCGGCGGCCACTCATGCTGGCATGTATTCTGCTAAATAAGGCGCGGGGCAGACAATGCAGATCGTTTTAAAACGGGCTTGCGCTCGACGTGAGGGAGCTCTCGATGCTGAATGCGCGGAGCGCAATATTGCATCGGCTGGCGATGATATTCCGGGAGAAAGGACAATTCGACGAGGAATCGGAGTGCATGATCGTGCTGCGGCGGTATCACCGCCGGCTGCAACTTGCGCGCGGTAAGCAGACTTCCGACAGTTCGACAGAGTCGAACTCCCGCCACCCGCAATCGTTGTAAGGGCATCTCACCCAGGAGAGCATGGCAATTCCCCAGTCCCCACCACACATCTTAGCCACATTTGACCACAACCGACGCGTGAAAGTCAAATTGATTGCTAATTTGATACCATTGGTACCGGAAGCATTTGAAAATAAAGAGAAACCAGCGTCTATTCGTGATTCCACCGTCCGCCCGTGACCAATCCACGGCTTGGCGGATGAAATAAGTCCTTTCACACCGTTTTTTACGGATTTAACAACGGCGTTCGATTGTCGGCGACCAGCGTGATGGCTTTCCGGCGGGCTTTATAGGTTTGTCTGGGACTGAACCTCGGCTTTATTTTCTTTTCGCCCGCCTTAGCTTCAAGCGCCGCATCCTGCCGCAGCACGCGCTCCATCCCGTCCAGACTGTCAACGATCCTCGCGGCCGGCGAGTGTCATGATGGTCGACAGGGATTCAACACAATGGATCTCTTCGCCATTCGTCACACCAAAAGCTTGTCCGCGGCAGGCCTTCAACGTGCGTCCGCTGCGAATGACATACCCTTTGGCCACCAGAAATTCGCCGCGGCCAGGAGAGAGAAGATTGATCTTGTATTCCACCGTGAGTACCGATGCGTCGGCTGGCATCAGGCTGAAGGCGGCATAGCCACACGCGGAATCGACGATGGCCGCCGCGGCCCCCGCATGGAAGAAACCGTGCTGCTGCGTCAGTTCCGGCCGGTAAGGCATACGGATCTCGCAGTAGCCGGGCTCGATCTTCGTGAGCGAGGCGTCGAGATAGCGCATGAATGCTTGCCGCGAAAAACTGTCGCGCACGCGGTCGGCGAAGTCCGGATCGGCGGGTTTAAACGTCATGTTTCACCTGTTGCGCGTTATGGACTGCTTTGCATTTCAGGCACCGACGATACCACAAGCGCTGCATTCACGCCTCCGAAGCCGGTTGCATTGACGAGGCAGTGGCGGCCGGCAAATGCCCGCGGCGCTGTCACAATGTCCAGCGTGCCGAATTCGTCATCCGCATGTTCGAAGTTACGGGTCGGCGAGAGCGTCCTGGTGTGTAGCGTCATCAAGGCGGCCAGCACGCTCAGGGGCCCGTTGGCGGCAAACGTGTAACCGGTCTGCGCCTTGATCGAGATCAGGGGCGGCATGCGCCGACCGAACACGGCCCGCAGCGCTTCCAGTTCGGCCCGGTCGCCCTGCACCAGTCCGCAGCCTTGAGCATACACGGCGTCGATGTCGTCGGGCTCAAGCCTGGCGTCACGGATCGCGGCCCGAACGCAGGCGGCGATCGATTCCGGTGTTTGCAATATGAGGCCGTCTAGGCCGGTCGATGTCGCAGTACCGCTGATTTCGCCGTAAATCATGGCGCCGCGCGCCCGCGCCCGCTGCAACTCCTCGATCACGAACAACGCTGCTCCTTCGCCGATGATGAAGCCGTCGCGGTTACGATCGAACGGCCGCGGCGCCAGCGCCGGATCGTCGCAGCGGCTAAGCACGCGCATGGCCTCGAATCCCGAAAAGGTGATCGGCGTCGTCACCGCCTCCGCGCCACCTGCCAGTACCCAGGCCTGCTCGCCGCGGCGGACCGCTTCGAGTGCGGCGCCAAGCGCTTGGCTGCCGGCTGCGCAGGCGCCAGCGAATGTGAGCTGGCGGCCGGTGAAGCCGGCGCGTTGCGCCAGCATGCTCGCGGCCATGCTGGGGATCAGCGACATGATGAGAAAAGGCGTGGTCTTGCGTGGCCCCTTGCTCTCCTGCCGCAGGATGCCAGCCTCTATGTTCGGCAGTCCGCCCATGGAAACGCCGACATGTACCGCGCCGCTCTCCGCCGATGCTTCGTCGATGCAAAGCTTTGCGTCAGCGAGCGCGGCCTCGCCCGCGGCGACCGCGAAGCGAACGAACAGCGCCATCCGGCGCATCTCGAAATCAAATCGCCCTTCGCTCAGCACGACGAGCGCGTCGTCGACCTCGGCAGCGAGACTGCTGATGAAACGACCGGTCTCAAAACGCGAGACCCGTCGCACTCCGGTCTCGCCGAGAACGAGTCTCCTCCACAGCTCCGTAACGCTCACCCCGAGCGCAGAGACGCCGCCGATTCCGGTGACGACCGCCCGCTGGCTCGACCTCATCACACCCTGCTCGCTTGCCCGATACCTAGGCGGTCTGCGCGACAGCTCCCGGCTCACGCCGATGCTCTTTGATGTAGCTGAGGAGTTGCTGCATCGTGTCGATACGGTCCACTACTTTTTCGTCGAAGTCGAAACCGATGCTGTCTTCGAGATAGAGCATCAGCTCGAACAGCTTGAGGGAGCTCAACCCGTCCAGGTCACGCGCAAGATGCGATTCGGGCCGCAGATGGCTGACGTCGGCCTCCAGGAAAATACCGATATGCTGCACCACCGTGTCGAACAGTTCCTTGTCACTCACTGCCACTGTCATCTCCCTGTCGTTAGCATCAATGCCGGCTCACGGCGCGGCGGGTCATAACGCGATCTTGTCCATGAAACGGTCCGCCAGTGCGGTGACACTTGGGGCCTGGATCAACTCGATGGTGCCCGGCTTGAATCGGAGCCGATCCTCGATCAGGCAGCTTAGCTCCACCGCCATCAGCGAATCGAGCCCGAGCGCGTTCAACGATTGGTTCGCGTCAATGCCATCGGCCGCAAGGCCAAGTACTGCCGATAATTGTTCTCGTATGGCCGTGACCAGAATCTCTTTCCGTTCCGTGGCAGGCGCGGCCCGCAACCTTTCGAGTACAAGATCCGGTCCTCCGGCCTTGGGAGCGCGTTCCTCTTTCATCAGGTGCGCGAAGCGAGGCGATCGGGCGATCTCCGGCGCAAAGCGTCCCCACGTCTTCCAGTCGATGTCGACGACGCCTACCTCGGTCACCTCGCGGCGAAGCAGCGCCTCCAGGACGGCAAAGGCCTGCTCGGGTAAAAACGAGCGCAAGCCGTGACGGAGGAAATGTTGCTCGATTTCAGCATGTTGAGCCACATAGCCACTCGCGCTGATGGCACCCCAATTGACCGTCAGCGCAGGCAGTCCCTCGCCGCGCCGTCGATGCGCCAGTGCATCCATGAATGCGTTGGCGGCCGCATAGTTCGCCTGACCGATATTGCCGACCAGGGAAGCGAAGGAGGAGAACATCACGAAGAAGTCGAGCGGATCGTCGCGCGTCAGCGTGTGCAAGGACCAGGCGCCCGCGATCTTCGGCGCAAGAACGCGATGCAGCCGGTCATGATCCAATTGCGAAATAAGCCCGTCGTCCAACACCATGCTGCAATGAATGACGCCGCGGAGCGGGGGACCGCTACGCAATTCGGCTATGCGGGCGGCCAATGCGACTTCGTCCGTTGCGTCGCAAGCGACGATCTCGACACGAGCGCCGGTCTCCCGCATCGAGTCTACTTCGGCTTGCACGTCGGGTGAAGGTGCGCTGCGGCCCATCAGTACGATATTGCGTGCGCCGTGCTCGATCATCCACCAGGCCAGCACGCGACCGAGGCCGCCGAGGCCTCCCGTGATCAGGTAACTTGCATCGGCACGCAGAGGAAGCGCATCGAATCGGCGCGGTGAGATGTTGAGGCGCGTATCCTCCATCGACAGCACGACCTTGCCGATGTGTTTGGCTTGCGCCATGTAGCGGAACGCGTTTTCCGCCTGCGATACCGGAAATACGCGGTTAGGCAGCGGCTGCAGACGGCCGGCTGCCATCTCCTGCATGACTTCATGAAGCAACTCTTTGGCGATGCCGCCGCGTTCCTTGAAAATGGCGTCCAAGTCGATGGCGAAGTACGAAAGATTCTTGCGGAAAGGACGCAGCCCGAGCTTGCTGTCGCGATAGATGTCGGTCTTGCCGATTTCCAGGAAGCGCCCATGGGGCGCAAGCACCATCAGGCTCTTCGGGATTGCTCGGCCGGACAACGAGTTGAGAACGACATCGACGCCCTTGCCCCCGGTCAGTTCCATGACTTGGTCGGCGAAGTCGAGTGAGCGCGAATCGAGTACGTGCTGGATACCTTCGGCGCGCAGGGCGTCTCGCTTCTCCGCGGTACCGGCGGTCGCAATCACCTCCGCGCCGGCGAGCCGCGCAACCTGCAACGCGGCTTGACCAACGCCGCCGGCAGCGGCGTGGATGAGCACCCGCTCACCCGCCCGCAAATGCGCCAGCCAATGCAATGCGTAATGGGCGGTAAGGAAGGCAATTGGGATAGTCGCGCCCTGCGCGAACGAGATGCGATCGGGCAGGCGGACGACGAGCTCTTCGCTTACCGTCAGGTAAGACCGAAACCCGCTGGCGATCGCTGCGACCCGGTCGCCGACTGCGATGCGGTGCATCCCCTCGCCGACCGCCACCACCGTTCCTGTGCATTCGTCGCCAAGAACATGCCGCGCGTCGCCGTCGGTCGGATATATGTCGAGCATCTTCATGACGTCGCGGAAGTTCAGTCCCGCGGCAGCGACGCGGATTTCTACCTGTCCGGGACCGGGCGCAACGCGTTTGGACTCCCGCACCAGAAGATTCTCGAAGGCGCCCGGTTTGGCATAATCGAGCTGGAACGTCTCTCCGGAGCGAGCCGGGCGCTTGGAGCCGAGCGCGAGGCTGTCGAGCGCCGTCGCCTCAAGCCGATGCACAAAGCGGGCCTGGCCGCGCAGCGCAATCTCGCTTTCCCCGCTTGCGTTCAGGCATTCCGCGGCAAGGAGCGTGAGTTCTTCTTTTTCCGACGCGGAGGATAGGTCCACGATCGCGCTTCGGACGTCGGGATGCTCGTTGAAGAATACCCGAGCAAGGCCCCACAGCGAAGCCTGAACGGGATCGACGGTATCCGTGGCCAGCACCCGTTCAGCGCCGGCGGTCACCATGATCAGACGTATATCGGAGGATTGCGCGGATTCGGCAATGGCCTGCATCAGGTCGAGAGCACCTGCGCAGATATCGTTCGCCGCATCGAGTACTTCAGCCCCGGCGGCGGCTACCGGATTCCCGATACCCCGCAAGTATACGACGCCGTGCAACTCCGGATTTTCCGCGATTGCCTGCGCGATGCGCGAGCGCATCCAGTCAGGCGTGAAGGGGCGGCTGTCATCGGCGCGGCCGGCACAATCAATGGCAACAGCGCGGTGACCGACACGAGCCAACTCTTGGCCAAACTGGGTACTGACGCCGGACATATCGGACAGAAGCAGCCAAACGCCCGACTGCGGTTCTATAATGCTTTCCTGTACGGGGGCTGGCGCGGGAGAGCGGGCCACAATTACGCTATGAACCGTATCGCCCGCCGCGTTGCCTTCCGACAGCAACTCGGTCTGTACAAATCCGGCTTGCCGCAGGAGCGCGCGCCAGGCATCGCCGGGAAGGCAGGCATGATTGCTGCGCGCTTTGTCGTCGAAGAGCCACCATCCAGGCAGCAAGCCGAACACAAGATCGAACCAGAATGGCGGCTTGGTGAGTTCGCAGGCGATCAGCAACCCATCGGGTGCCAGAAGGTGGCGTACATGGCCGAGGCTGCGTTCCAGGTCGCCGGTTGCATGGAGTACGTCTGAAGCCAGGATAATATGGAAGCTGTTCGGTGTAAGGTGTTCCGGCGGTTGTTCCAAATCGAACGTGCGGTAGTCGATGAAGCGGTGGCGGGAAAATTTCTGGGCGGCTTTCTGTATGAATGTGCCCGACAGGTCCGTAAACACATAGTGAGTCCGGTCTTCTGGCAGCAGAGACAAGATTTCGGCGGTCAAGGAGCCGACGCCCGCGCCGATCTCGAGGATGCGCAGGGTGGACCGTTCCGGCAGGGCATCGACGATGGCGCCGACCGCTTCGCGGCCGATGGCGTTGTAGATACCGAACGAGCGCGAATCACGGTAGATGCGCTCGGCCACCGCCTGCGAGCCGTCGGGAAAGATAAGCTGCAACGGGTCGACTTCGGAGCGAAGCACTTCAGGCAAGTGATCCGCGCAACGTCGCAGGAGATCGATCTCCGGCGCGTAAAGCGGAAATTGCTGCGCAAGCGGGTCGAGAATTTCGGCGATGGTCAGATTTGGATCGATGGAGGCCAGCACATGCCAACCATCGCCCTCCCGGCGTACGGTCCCGCTTGCTTCCAGCATCGTCAGCATGCGTGCGATCAGCCGCTCGTTGGCGGACTTCGTGCCGATCTCCGCGCAAAGGGTGCCGACCTCCAGGATATCCCCGGCCTGGAGCACCCGACCAAGCCGCGCGAAAGCACCGGCTGCGATGCGCGCGCAAGCAAGGTCCAGCGCAGGCTCGACCTGACCATAGTAGTTCACGCGTTCGGCGGGGTCGGCGATCTCGCCCATGCGGGCGTAAACCCGCTCACTGATCGCAGCCGGACTGAGCAGGCCGTCCGCCACAGCGATGCCGGCGGAGCCGTCGGCTTGCCAGCGGAATGCATAAAGCGAGTTGGCCAGTGTCAGCATCGTTGTCTGCTGCGCGCCAAGCGCGCGGCAGACAAAGCCCCGCACCTCGGCAAGAACCTCGCCGTCCGCGTTGACCAAACGGATGTCGCCTGCCAAACGCGTCTCGCTGCGTTCGCTGATTTGCGCATGCGCCCACAAGACCTTATGGCCGTCCAGAGGCGCGCAGGTGGCAAGCTTCGCGATGGCGACCGGCAGGTAGGCCGGCATCTTTCCGTCCGCTGCGAGTGTTCCGACAAAGGCCTGGAAGCAGGCATCAAGTACGGTCGGATGGAGAATGTAGCGATCGTCGCAGGGTGGCAAGCGTAGACGCGCAAGCGCCGCGCCTGGCCCACGCCAAAGCCGCTCGATGCCCTGGAACGCGGGGCCGTAATCGAGGCCGGCGCTCGCGAAGATCGCGTAGGGTTCAAGAACCTCGCGTTCGCATTGCGCCTGCAGGGCTGGTAGATCGACGCGTTCTGTGGCGTGTTTGAGTGCGCGGATCTTGCTGCGCGCGTGCAATTCCCACTGCGATTGGTCGGCGCTTGCGTGCACGGTGATCTCGTCTGTGTCCGGGTCGAAAGCGACCAGAACCTGTACCGGCTCGCTCTCTGGAAGCAGCAGAGCCCGCTCGAACGCGACATCCTCCACCACGAGCCTGGTCGTACCCAGTTCGGCACGCCCGACCGCCAAGGCCATCTCCACATAACCTGCGCCAGGGAAGACGACTGAATTCTCGACACGATGGTCGCTGAGATAGCTCAACACTTTTGTGTTCAGCAGGGCTTCCCATTCCGATCGTGGGCCATTACGGCGGCGCCCAAGAAACGGATGATCGATGCATGTCAGCCGCGAGTCTCTCGACTGCGCCGATTCGTGCCAATAGGCCTGCTGCTGCCAGGCATACGGCGGCAGGCGCGTAAACGGCGCAGGTACGGCGTACACGCCCGTCCAAGCAACGGCAAAGCCGCGTGCATAGAGGTCGCCAAGCGAGCGCAGCATCGTTTCCTGTTCGTCGGTTTCCCGGCGAAGCGACGCAACCACGGTTCCCTGGGTTGCGTTAGCCGCCAGGCATTCGGAGACCGCGCTCGCCAGCACTGGATGGGGGCTGATCTCAAGAAACGTATCGTGACCAGCTTGCACCATCGCGGCAACTGCGCGGGAGAAAAAGACCGGCTCGCGAACGTTGCTCCACCAGTAATCGGCGTCGAACAGCGGTGCTTCCACTGCGTCTCCGGTCACAGTGGAGAACAGCGGTATGCTCGGGCTCCGCGGCCGCAGGTTTGACAGTGCCTCGCGCAGCTCGCGCTGCAGGGGATTCATGTGGTGGCTATGATAAGGCACGTCGACGCGCAGGAAGCGCACGAATGCGCCGGCTTCATTGAGGGCGGCGACGACTTCCTCCATCGCATCGCTGTCACCGCTTAACGTGAGCGCCTCGGGACCGTTGATCGCCGCAATCGACAGCCGACCGTCATAACGCGCGATCCGCTTACGTGCTTCCGCCTCGGTGATGCCGACGGCCGCCATCTTGCCGCGCCCGGACGCGCGCTGCTGCAAGCGGCTGCGCTGAAAAGCGACTTCGATGGCGTCCTCGAGCGACAGCACGCCGGCAACGTGACAGGAGGCCATCTCCCCCGCGCTATGGCCGACGATAGCGCCGGGCACGATACCCCATGAACGCCACAGGGCCGCGAGCGCCACCTGAACAGCGAAGTTGCACGGCTGCGCGACTTCAGTGCGGCTCATGCGCGAGTTCGCTTCGTCGACGGTCAACTCGTGCAGGATCGACCAGTCCGCGCGGCGGCGGAACAGGACGTCGCAGCGCTCGACGGCGTCGCGGAAAACAGGCTCGGTCGCGAGCAACTGGCGGGCCATCCCCCACCATTGTGAGCCCATTCCGGAAAAGACGAAGGCCGGTCCGGGCTTGGACAGGCTGCTCCTGTTGGTTTGAACCGCTGCGCCGGAGGATGCGAAATTACGCAGCTGGGCCGTCAGTCCCTCTGGCGATCGTCCGACTACCGCCGTTCGGTAGGTGTGATGCGACCGACGCGCGGCAGCCCAATAGCAAATCGCCTGCAGGCGCCGGGAATCTTTACCGTCGCGTTCGATCAGATCCGCATAGCTCGTCGCCAGCGCGCGCAACGCTTCCGGTGCCCGCGCCGAAAGCGGCAGGATCAGCGGCGCGTCATGCCAGGCCGTCTGTATTGGCTGGCTGTCGGCTTTTGGCGCTTCCTGCAGCACCACATGGGCATTGGTCCCGCCGAATCCGAACGAATTGATTCCCGCGCGTGCGGGATGGCCATTGTCTGGCCACGGCTCGGTCTGCGTATTGACCCGCAGCTTCAGTTCGTCCAGCGGAATCTCCGGATTGGGATTCTCGAAGTTGAGACTTGCGGGAATAGTGCGCCGTTCGATTGCAAGCGCCGTCTTGATCAGGCTGGCGATACCGGCTGCCGCTTCCAGATGACCGATGTTGGTCTTTACCGATCCGACAAGACACCGGTCACTACCCCGTCCGCGACCGAGTACGTTGCCCAATGCGTGCGCCTCGATCGGGTCGCCGACCGGTGTGCCGGTACCATGGGCTTCGACATACTGGATCTGCGAGGGATCTATCTGCGCCGTCAGGAATGCTTCATGCAGCGCCGCCTCCTGGGCATCGCGACTCGGCACGCTCATGCCGTTTGTGCGTCCGTCCTGATTGACCGCCGAACCGCAGATCAGGGCGTAGATATGATCATTGGCTTCAAGCGCGTCGGACAGGCGTTTCAGTACGACAACGCCGGCGCCCTCACCACGCGTATACCCGTTGGCGCGCGCATCGAAGGTCTTGCAGCGCCCGTCGGGTGACAGCATCGAGGCGCGACTAAATCCGATCGTCGGTTCCGGCTTGAGGATGGCGTTCACGCCGCCCACCAAGGCTATCCGCGATTCCTGACTCTGCAGGCTGCGGCATGCCAGATGCACCGCGACCAGCGACGACGAGCATGCGGTGTCGACCGCGATGCTCGGTCCGCGCAGGTCGAAGATGTAGGAGATGCGATTCGCGGCAATGCTCAGGGCGAGGCCGGTATTGGTGTGCGGTCCGATGAGAGAACGATTGTCGTAGGCGTGCTGGATTTCGGCGTAATCGTAGGCCGCGATGCCGATAAAAACGCCGACCTTCTCGCCGCGCAACGCCTCGGCAGTCAGTCCGGCATCGTCGATTGCCTCCCAGCTCGTTTCGAGCAGCATGCGCTGCTGCGGGTCCATGGCGGCCGCTTCGCGCGGCGAAATACCGAAAAAGCCGGCATCGAACTGCTCGATGTTGCCGAGAAATCCGCCCAGACGATTGGCTATGCTGCCGGGTGCGGAGACCGGGTCTTCATGATACAGCGCTTCGCGGTTCCAACGGTTGGCCGGCACCTCGACGATGGCGTCGCGGCGATCGAGCAGCAGCTGCCAGAACGCTTCCGGGCCCGATGCGCCCGGGAAACGGCAGCCAAGACCGACAATGGCGATCGGATCCATTCGGGTCAGGATCACATCAGCACCCTCTCATGCTAACTACGCCGTCACGCAGACCCTGCTTGTTGCGATACAGGGATAGCGGCGGTTTTCGTTCTTCCCAGCGCCGCGACCATCTCCCGGCAGCGGAAACGTTGAATCTTGCCACTGCTCGTTCGCGGGATATGCCCGCCGGCGATCCAGTGCAGGGTAGCGCCGCGCAGTCCAAAAACCCCTTCGAGGGTTTGCCGCGCGCGGGCCTCGGCGCGGTCGCCGCCTCCAAGCCGGCCATCCATCAAAAGATGGAGCGCGCCGCTTTTCAACTGCTCGTCGGGGGCCTCGACCGCCACGATCGCGGGCGTGAACGGTGCGGCAAGCGCTCGCTCCAAGGTCGCCTCGATCTGCATCGGAGAGAAGTTTCGGCCGTTGATGATCAGAATTTCCTTGCTGCGCCCAGTGACGAAAAGTTCGCCATCGTGCAGGTAGCCGAGATCGCCGGTGCGAAGGAATTCGCCGCGCTTGAGACCGGGATCGGGGTCGATTCCGAAATAGCCGTCGATCACACTGTCTCCGCGAAACTCGATCTCTCCAACCACACCCTCCGCGACGGGATGGCCCGCGCCGTCGACGATGCGCAGTTCGTGCCCGGCGATGACGCCTCCGCACCCGACGATTGCGACCTCTCCCGAGCTGCGCCCGGCGCTCGCCACAACGGTTGAGCCAGGCGCACAACTGGCAGGGTCGATCCGCTCCGCACGGAATGGCTGTTTGGCGGGCGACAGGGTCACGGCGAGGGTCGCTTCAGCCAGGCCATAGACCGGCCGTAACACCTCGCGACGCAGACCGAAGCGGCCGAAGGTTTGATGAAAGTCCCGCAGCGTGGCCTCATGCACCGGCTCCGCACCGCACAGCGCCACTCGCCAGGACGAAAGCTCCAGATCCTTGGGCGGGCGCAACTTGGCAATGCGTACGCAGGCCTGGAATGCCGAATTCGGTGCGGGCGAAAGCGTCCCGCGGTATCGACTGATCAATCCAAGCCATGACAGCGGGTTGCCGATGAATGTCCCGGGGTCCGCAGACACCAGCGGAATGCCCCAATACCACGCATAGGACACGCCGATCAGTCCCATGTCGTGCGACATCGGCAACCAGGTGACAAGCACGTCGTCTTCGCGATGACCGACCGCATGGCCGATGGCAGCGACGTTGGCCGCGATATTGCTGTGACGTACCACCGCCCAGCGCGGTGCCGTCGTCGTTCCCGACGTTCCCTGCAGATGTGCGACGCCGTCCGCGTCGTCCGCACAATCGATGCCGCTGGAAGCGAGCAGGTTGCCTGCTGAGACCACGGGCGGGACGCGGTCGGACACCTCCGAGTCCGGATGCACCTCGTGCACGACAAGGCAACGGGCATCAAGCGTGTGCGCGAGGGGGGAGAGTTCTGAATAACCGGCGGCGCCAGCCACCCGGGCATGCGCGACAACCGCCGGGATAATTCCGGCCATCAGGCAGCCGAGATAGACCCAGAAGAATTCGCCGCAGGTCGGCATCGCTATGATGACGCGGTCCCCGCGCTTTATCCCAAGGCGCGTAAGGCCTTGGCCGGCACGCGATGCCGCATCGTGCAACTGCCGGTAGGTCAGGACTGCGGTGACGCCCGCGGGATCGACGGCTCGAATGGCCGTCGCATCGGGTGTCTTGTCGAGGGTTGCACGAAGGCTGTCGAGGACGCTCCGTACTTCCTTCATCGCGCGTAGGCCCGCGCGAATTTGGGTTCAGCGCCGCGCGCCGAGCGCGTGAGCCAGTTGCGAAGCTGGCCATGACGCGCGTCGAAATCCGACTTCAGCAGGTTCTCGCGCAACGATCCGGAAGGGGTGTAGTAGGGCTTCTCGAGCTGTTCCAGGAAAGCGATGTGACGTTCCATGCCCGCCCGGCCCATCGCGACACTGCGAGCATAGGACTTGACCCGCGTTCTGCGCTGGGGGCGCGTCTCGACCTCCATTGCGCGGGCGAAAAACACGTCATACGAATCCAGAATGGCGCGCTGCAATTCGCTCGGCCGCATGTTGCGCGGGAATATTCCGACAAATGAATAGTGCTGATATGTCGGAACTTCCATGATGATGCGGTGATCTTCGACGTCCTGCCGCGACCCGAACAGGAGATTCTGAAACGGATATTCGGCGAGACAGACGAAGGTTGGATGCACGATCCGCGCATCGGCGCACCATCGCGCCGTCGCGAGAATCGAATCGCGATCCTGGATGTCGAGACCGAAGATTATCGCTGAATGGATGTTGATGTCGTTTTCGGCGAAACGCCGAAGCTGGCCGGTTTGCCCACCGGCATCCACCTTCTTATTGAAGGCGGTGAGAACCTTCTGGCTTTCGGATTCTACGCCGAGGCAATACTCCTCGAACCCGGCGCGGCGAAGCCGCAACACGAGGTCGAGATTGTCGGCGTGTTCGACGCGACTCATGGCGATGAACTTGTACTGGCGGTCCTGCACCGCATCCGCCACCGCCTCGCAGAAATCCGTCCGGGTCGTGAAGTTGAGGTCCGTCACGTAGAAGCGGGAACATCCGGTCTGCCGATAGATGCCGTCGAGCTCGCCGACGATGTCCTCGACCGATTTAGGCCGGAATTGGCGGCCGAGCAGGCGGATCGCATAGCAGAACGAGCAATTGAACGGACAACCGCGCGACATCGATACGGTAGCCCAGTGCAGCTTGGGAGCCTTGGACAGCAGAGCGGGGTCAATCGTGTTGGAAATGCCGGAAAACCGCTGGCACTCGTTGATGCGAAGCAGGCCCTGTTCATCGATATAGGCGATGTTGTTGATCCGGTAGGGATCCTCGCCCGCTTCGAGCGCATGGATGAGCTCGAGCGTCGGAATCTCTCCTTCCGCGATTACGGCAAAGTCGGCATATTTGAGGGCTTCGTAGGGAGCGAACGCTGCGTGCGGTCCGCCCATGATGAGAACACTGCCCTTCTTGCGGCGGCGCTGCAGCCCATCCAGCGCGGCGAGGTTGGACCAGAAGTGCGTCGCGAGCGCGGAGATCAGAATGTAGTCGTAACGCTCCACCGGCAGATCGAGCGGATCCTCTCCCCAGAACATCTGGCACATGTCGACGCTGGCGTTCTCAAGCTGCTTTTTGACGAAGGAAGCGACATAATAGATGCCATCGTTGTAGGTCGTCGCAAGCGTGGAGACATCGGGGAAACTGTCGTTGAAGCCGAGCTGGACAGCCAGAATATTGAGCGGCCTCATAAGCTCGCCTCCTCGATCAGCCACAGGCTTCATTGGGCTTCAATGCGGGGCTCCGCCGACGCTCGCATCGATCACGTGAGCGGGCGGCATGTCTCGCCTCGCCATCCGCTTGCGCATCTTCTGCTTCAACTCGTTCTTGATCGCGCTGGCTATGCGGTCGGGCGAATTGACCTGGCGTTGCGCCCAGCCGAGCAACTCGCGCGCCTCGCTGCGGTTCATGTGCGGATGGTCCCAGACGAGATTGTAGAGATCGAACTTGCTGAGGTCGGGCTCGTTGACGAGATGCAGCATCTGCTTCCACAGCTTGGTCCCGTGGTATGGCGTCAACAGCGTAAGCTGGCAGGCAAACAGACCTTCCTGGGCCAGTTGCTCGATGTCGAATTGCATGTCCGCGATGGTATCGGTAGCGAAACCGACCATGAATGTTCCAAGCGCGCGGCGCCCGTTGGCGATCAGTTCACGCACGGTCTGCCGGACCCTGTAGACATCGTCGCGCTTGCGGACGTCGGCGATGTTCTTGTCGCGGTAGGATTCGATGCCGACGATTGCGCCGTCCATGTAGCGGTCGGTAAGCTCGGGGATGCGTCCACGGATCAGATCGGCCCGGGTAAGGCAAATCCAGGGGAGTTCGCGCGCGGCCAATTCGTCGACCACCCGCTCGGCGAGCTGATTGTCGAGGAAAAAGCTTTCATCGTAGATGATAACATGCGCGACGTTCTCCTCGCGGTAGCGGTCGAGCGCCGCCGTCATGTCGTCCATCAGGATGGGGTCTTCACGCGGGTTGAAAACCGGTGTCGAGCAGAACGTGCAGCCGATATTGCAGCCGCGTTTGGAATAGAGATAACCGACCGGCGACGAAACACCCCTGAAGCCGCTCGCTCCAAGCATTGGTGGGTGGCGCACCCGGCCAAGTGGCCGGCCGTAAACAAACTGGTGCACGGAGTGTTCGCCGGCGCCCTTTATCAGCTTGGTGAAATGTTCGGTGAGGCCAGGGCCGATGGCGCCGTAATTGCCGCCCCAAATCTCCTGCACGCCGGCTTCGCGCGCCATTTTCGCCATGTCGATGGCGACGGGAGTCGACCAAGTATAAAAGCTGATCCCGACCATGTCCCAGCGCTCGGACTCAAGCGCTTTGCGGTACTCCGCCCAGGTCGGGTATTCGAGAATCTCGACGTCGGGAACATTTGCCTTGATGAAACGCAAGCCGGTCGGTGGACAGGTCACCGAGAGACGATCATCGATGTCGATGGCGCACGTCCACGCCATGTATGTGTCTGTACGGTCGTACCAGTTGCCGCCGATACCATCGGATTCGACCAGAGCCTCCTTAGGCGCGGTCGTCAATAACACCCGCTTGATCTTTGGGCTCAGCGAAACGGTTCCCATAAATTCGGTCCCCTGTGTCGCCGCTGTACCGCGTCGATAACGGAAGCAGCGGCCGAACAAATGAAATCAAATCTTTCCGTTCATCCACTCACTCGCCGGAACGTCGTCCACGTTACGGGCGACGGTAGGACACGCCCGGAACCGGTACATCTTTAAGGAGTCAATACTGTATTCTTCGCGTTCCGAGATGGCAAGCTCTAGTTGTTTATTTTGTCACCATCCAGTCAAAACGCCGAGAGGATGCGCACAAAGGGGCGTTTATTTTGCAGTGATTGCCGCTTGCCGTCGTGAATGAACACAGCCTGGGACTGCTCACCAGCATCTCCGACCGATGGTTACATGCGACGGGAGATTCATAACTGGAAAGTGCGGAAGCACTTTGCGGTCAGGGTCGATAGCAAATAGAACGGTTAGCTCGGTTTCGAGACTCTTTTATACAAGCGCTGCATGGCATAAGAGCGGCCGCAACCTTTTTGGGCTCATATGCAATGATTCGCCTCGACAACATCAGCAAGCAGAATGGTCACCAGATCCTCTTCATCGAGGCTTCGGCGGCGCTCCAGAAGGGTGAGAAGGTCGGCCTGGTCGGTCCTAATGGGGCCGGCAAGACGACGTTGTTCCGCATGATCACGGGGCAGGAGCACCCCGACGAGGGGCAGGTGGCTGTCGATCGGGGCGTCACCATCGGCTACTTCAGCCAGGACGTCGGCGAGATGTCGGGCCGCAGCGCGGTGGCCGAGGTGATGGATGGGGCCGGGCCGGTGAGCGCCATTGCCACCGAGCTGAAGGAACTCGAAACCGCCATGGCGGATCCTGAACGCATGGATGAGATGGAGGAGATTATCGCGCGTTACGGCGAGGTACAGCACCGTTTCGAGGAACTGGACGGATATGCCCTGGAAGGTCGGGCTCGCGAAGTCCTTAGCGGTCTTAGCTTCAGTCAGGACATGATGGACGGCGACGTCGGCGCCCTGTCGGGCGGTTGGAAGATGCGCGTTGCGCTGGCCCGAATCCTCTTGATGCGTCCCGATGCCATGCTGCTCGACGAGCCGAGCAACCATCTGGACCTGGAAAGCCTGATCTGGCTGGAGCAATTTCTGAAAGGCTATGAGGGTGCGCTGCTGATGACCTCGCACGACCGCGAGTTCATGAACCGCATCGTCACCAAGGTGGTGGAGATCGATGGCGGAACGCTGACAACATATTCGGGCAATTACGAATTCTACGAGCAGCAGCGCGCGTTGGCCGAAAAGCAGCAGCAGGCGCAGTTCGAGCGTCAGCAGGCGATGCTCGCCAAGGAAATCAATTTCATCGAACGCTTCAAGGCGCGCGCCTCGCATGCGGCGCAGGTGCAGAGCCGGGTAAAGAAGCTGGACAAGATCGAAAGGGTCGAACCGCCGCGGCGCCGCCAGAGCGTATCGTTCGATTTCCTGCCGGCGCCCCGCTCCGGCGACGACGTCGTGAGCCTGAAAAACGTGCACAAGGGTTACGGCAACCGCAATGTCTATCAGGGACTGGACTTCATGGTGAGCCGGCAGGAGCGCTGGTGTGTCATGGGCGTCAACGGCGCCGGCAAATCCACTTTGCTGAAGCTGGTAGCGGGCTCCACGCAGCCGGACGACGGCACGGTCGCCGTGGGCGGCAGCGTCAAGATGGGTTACTTCGCGCAGCACGCCATGGATCTGCTGGACGGCGAGCGCACCGTGTTCCAGTCGCTGGAAGACTGGTTTCCCCAGGCGGGGCAGGGCTCGTTGCGCGCGCTGGCCGGCTGCTTCGGCTTCTCCGGCGACGACGTAGAGAAGAAATGCCGGGTGTTGTCGGGCGGCGAGAAGGCACGGCTGGTGATGGCGAAAATGCTCTATGATCCGCCAAATTTTCTGGTGCTGGACGAACCCACCAATCACCTCGACATGGCAACCAAGGAAATGCTCATCACCGCGCTGTCTGAATACGAGGGCACCATGCTGTTCGTCTCGCACGACCGGCGTTTTCTGGCCGCGCTTTCCAATCGGGTGCTGGAATTGACGCCCGACGGCATTCAGCAGTACGGCGGGGGCTATACGGAGTACGTCGCGCGCACTGGACACGAAGCGCCGGGACTGCGGAGCTGAGCCGAGCGTCGCTGCAGCAGGCCGCGACCCTCACCGTTGCGCCGCGTTAGCCAGCGCGATCAGTTCGTCCCCGTAATGTTCGAGCTTCTTGTCGCCGATGCCGGGAATATCGCGAAGCTCGGAGAGCGTCGTTGGACGCGCCGCCGCGATGCCATCAATCGTGGCGTCGTGCAGCACGACATAGGCCGGCACGCCGCGCTTGCGCGCCATTTCGGAACGCCACGCCCTGAGCGTTGTGACAAGGGCCGGGTTACTTGCCCCGCTTTGGCCGGTCGGCAGCGGTGCAATGTCGCCGCGCCTCGATTTGCTTCGACTGGCGCGATTGCGTGGGCCAGAGGCTTGCTCGCGCAGCATCACCTCGGTCCCGCCTTTCAACACACCGCGGGCGGAGTCCGTCAACTTCAACGCGCCGAAAGCGTCGCTGTCCGGCTGAAGATGGCCCATCGCCACCAGTTGGCGCACGGTGGCGCGCCACTGTTTTTCGGTGAGTTCGCGGCCTATTCCAAACACTGACAGCTTGTCATGACCGAATTGTCTTACGCGGTCGGTCGAACGTCCGACTAAAACATCGATCAGATGCATGGCCCCGAACCGCTGTCCGGTGCGATAGGCGCAGGACAGCAGTTTTTGTGCAATGACCTTGCCATCGCGCACGACCGGCGGCGACAGGCAGTTGTCGCAATTGTTGCATCTGGCGGCCTGCAGGGTTTCGCCAAAATAGTCCAGCAGACGGGCGCGCCGGCAGTTCGCGGTTTCGGCGAGGCCCACCAGCGCATCGAGCTTGCCGATCGACACGCGCTTGAACGCCTCCGTGCCGGACGATTCGTCGATCATGCGGCGTTGCTGTACGATGTCGGACATGCCATAGGCCATCCATGCGCTGGACGGTTTGCCATCGCGTCCCGCGCGTCCGGTTTCCTGATAATAGGCCTCGATGCTTTTCGGCAGATCGAGATGCGCGACGAAGCGCACGTCGGGTTTGTCGATGCCCATGCCGAACGCGACGGTGGCGACGATCACGACGCCGTCCTCGTTGATGAAGCGGTCCTGGTTACGGGCGCGCAGACCGGCGTCGAGGCCCGCGTGATAGGGCAGCGCCCGCACGCCGGCCTTGGTCAGCGCGGTGGCGGTGTCTTCGACCTTGGCGCGCGACAGGCAATAGACAATGCCGGCATCGCCGGCGTGGCGCTCGGTGATGAAGGCGTTGAGTTGTGTTTGCGCGCTTTGCTTGTCGACGATTTCATACCGGATATTCGGGCGATCGAAACTGGCGACAAAGCTCGGCGCGTCGGTAAGCCCAAGGCGGTCGATGATCTCCCTTCGGGTGAGCTCGTCGGCGGTGGCGGTGAGCGCGATGCGCGGCACATTCGGGAAACGCTCGACGATTGCGGACAGGCCGATGTATTCCGGACGGAAATCGTGCCCCCATTGTGAGACGCAATGCGCCTCGTCGATGGCAAACAACGCGATTTTTGCGCGGCTGAGCATGGTAAGACAGCGCGGTGTCAGCAGTCGTTCCGGCGCGATATAGAGCAGGTCGAGGTCGCCGGCGAGCAGCCGCTGCTCGACTACGGAGGCCTCGTCGAAAGATAGCGTGGAATTCAGGACCGCGGCCCTGACGCCGGCCTCGAGCAGGCCTGCGACCTGGTCGCGCATCAGCGCGATCAGGGGCGACACGACGATGCCGCAGCCGTCGCGCAACAGCGCCGGCAATTGATAGCACAGCGACTTGCCGCCGCCGGTCGGCATCAGAACGAGGCAATTGCCGCCGTCCGCGACATGTCCGACGATCTGTTCCTGGGCGCCCCGAAAGGCAGGCAGGCCGAACACGGAATTCAGCACCGAGAGAGCCTCCGGGATATCGGACGCAGGTTCAAGGGCTGTTGCGTTGGCGGGAATAGACATGCGGCTTTCGTGAATTTAGCGGGAAGGTCAGCCAGAGATCATGGCATCTCTATTCCTGATTCGGGCGGCTCCCAACATGACCTCCACGGCTTCCGGCAAACCGGCGACTTGGGCCGCTTTAAAGCATGAATACGTTACGGCGCTCGACCAGAGATGGAAACCGCCTAGTCTAGCTTGCAAGCCCGGTTCCGCCGTAGAGCCAGGCGAGATGCTCATAATATTCTTCCGACGTCTTCGCACTCATGATCGCGTTGCGGAAACGGGCATGATCGCCCGAGGGATGGTAAATATGCTCGCCAATGGCGCGGGAGAGCAACTGTACGCGGGCTGTGCGCGCGAAACGTTGTGCATTATAGCGCTCAAGTGCGGTGACATGATCGCCAGGATGGGCGTCCATCATATGCGACAGGCATACGGCGTCTTCTAGCGCCATGCAGGCCCCCTGCGCGAAGTATTGCATCATCGGGTGGGCGGCGTCGCCGAGCAGGATCACACGGCCGTCGATCCATCGCTCCACCGGGTCACGGTCGCACAAAACCCAGAGCTTCCAGTTGTTGCCGTGGCGGATGATGTTTTGCGCGCGCACATGTACGTGCTGGAAGCCCTGCATGACTTCCTCGTCGGAAACCGGCTTGCCGGCGACCGGCTCCGGCGCGTCGTTGTGACAGGTGACCACGAGATTGAATACTTTCCAGCCCGACAGTGGGTAATGCACGATATGGCATTTCGGGCCCGCCCATAGCGTAGCCGCATTCCAGCGTAGATCCTTCGGCATCTCGTCGGTCGGAATCACCGAGCGATAAGTCGTATGACCGGAGACGCGCGGCGCCCCATCAGCCGCCAGTTGCTTGCGTATGTTCGACCACAGACCGCCCGCGCCGATCAGCAGTGCCCCTGTGACGCTGTCCCCGGAAGCGAGGCGCGCGGTCACGGAGTTGCCATCCTGATCATAGCCGGTCACCTCGCTGCTGACGCGCAGCTCGATCAAGTTGTGACGCCGGCAGGCCTTTAAAAACACACCGTGCAGGTCGCCGCGATGGACCACCGCATACGGATTGCCGAAGCGGGAGCGGAAGGCATCGCGCAGATCGACATGGGTGATTTCCTCGGCGGTCAGCGCATCCATCAGCCGGAGTTGATCGATATAGACCGCCATGGCACGTGCGGGCTCACCGACACCGAGATAGTCGAACGCATGAAACGCGTTAGGCCCGAGTTGGATGCCCGCTCCGATTTCTCCGAGCGCCGCCGCCTTCTCCAGCAAAATCGAGCGAATTCCTTTTTGCGCAAGGCCAAGTGCCACCGCGAGGCCGCCGATACCTCCGCCCGCGATCAGCACAGGCTTTGCGATCATCGCCGATTTCCTCAGTTCGATTTCTTGAAATGTTCAAGCGCGTCTTCCGCGCGCAGCGGCACCCGCGACGCTTCATTGTTGAGATCGACCAGTTGCGTCATCAGCGCCAGCAACGCCTTGCGATCCGCCGGCTGCAGCGGCTGCAGCATACGCGCCTGCGCGCGGTCGACCGATGGCATGACATTGCGCAGCAATGTCTCACCGGCTCTGGTCAAATAGAGCAGCTTGACGCGCTTGTCTCCGCGTGCCGGCTTTCGCTCGACATAGGCCTTGGTCTCCAGTCGGTCGATCACATTGCCTAGCGTGGATCGGTCAAAGGCGATAACGGCGGAGAGCCGCGTTGCGTCGATGCCGGGGTGGGTGCGGATCGCGACGAGCGAGGCATATTGAACCGGGGTCAGGTCGTATGCGCGGCACTCCTCGACGAAAATCGCGACCGCGATCTGCTGCATCCGACGGAACAAGTATCCCGGCTTGGTATAGACGGCATCCATCGAGATCGGCGCGGCCTTACTCGGCATCGGGCTGCCGGTCCGGTGCGGCGTCCGCGAACGCTTTCATCGCCCTGGCCTCGGCCTCGGCCTTCAACAACCGCGGAAACCCGTCCAGCACCACGCCGAAACGGCGCGCATTCGCAAGCTGCGGCACTAGGCAGAGATCGGCGAGGGTTGGCGCTGCGCCAAAGCAGAGCGGACCGGCTTCATTCGCGATCAGCGTTTCGCATGCGGCAAGTCCCTCACGGTTGGCCCATGCCGCCCATTCGTTCACCTGCTCCTCCGGTAAACCGAGTTGCCGCAGCCGCGCCAGAACCTTCAGATTCTGTATCGGATGAGTGTCGCAAGCGAGCGCCATCGCAAACGCGCGCACCTTGGCGCGGCGCAGCGGGTCTTGCGGCAGTAGCGCAGGGTTCGGATGGGTTTCGTCGAGCCATTCGATAATCGCGAGCGACTGGGTCAGGATTGCGCCATCGTGGTCCTGCAGGGTCGGCACCAGGCCTTGCGGATTGATCGCGAGATAATCCGGGTCGCGCTGCTCGCCCTTGCGAAGATGATGCGGCAGATGTTCCGCGGTCAGACCTTTGAGATTGAGCGCGATCCTGACGCGGTACGACGCACTGCTTCGGAAATAGCCGTGCAGTTTCATGGAACCTCCCGGATTCTTGTTACTTGCGCATTGGTCTCCTGCATTGACGCTAGCGAATTTGTAAGTATGCTGTCAATCAACCTGAACAGCAGGAATAACGCGAGGCTGCCCCTTGGATCACGCGGTACAAAAGACCCCCGAGCGCGAAGCATTCTACCGCCGGATCGACGGCGAAAATCTCACCGCATTGTGGACGGTGATGGGCGATCTGATTACGCCCGAACCGAAGAGCGGCTGCCGCCCGCATCTGTGGCGCTTCGACGCCATTCGCGATTACATGATGGAAGCGGGCCAGTTGATCACCGCCAAGGAAGCCGAGCGGCGCGTGCTGGTGCTTGAAAATCCAGGGCTGCGCGGTCAATCGAAGATTACGACGTCGCTGTATGCCGGTGTGCAACTGGTGATGCCAGGGGAGGTCGCTCCTGCCCATCGCCACAGCCAGTCGGCGCTGCGCTTCATCCTCGAAGGCAAAGGTGCCCACACCTCGGTCGATGGCGAGCGGACCATGATGGAACCTGGTGATTTCGTCATCACGCCATCGATGAAATGGCACGACCACGGCAACCAGACCTCCGAGCCGATGTTCTGGCTGGATGGACTCGACATTCCACTGGTGCAGTTCTTCGATGCGTCGTTCGCGGAAGGAATGGGTGAAGACGAGCAGCAAGTGACGCGGCCGGATGGCGACAGCTTGGCGCGTTACGGGCACAATCTGCTGCCGGTCGATTTCAAGCGCGCCTCGCAGGCGTCGCCGATCTTCAACTACCCCTATGGCTACACTCGCGAGGCGCTGGAGCAGGCGAAGACGCGCGACGAGTGGGACGCTTGTCATGGCCTCAAGCTGAAGTTTTCCAATCCCGCGACGGGTGATTTCGCGATGCCCACCATCGGCACTTTTATCCAGTTGCTGCCGAAAGGGTTCAAGACGACACGCTATCGTTCGACCGACGCTACTGTGTTCGCGCCGATCGAGGGCCGCGGCCGTTCGCGGATCGGCGATCAGACGTTCGAATGGGGCCCGCGCGATCTGTTCGTGGTGCCGAGTTGGCAATGGGTCACCCATGAAGCCGATGAGGACGCGGTGCTGTTCAGTTTCTCGGATCGTCCGGTGCAGCAGAAGCTGGACTTGTTTCGCGAGGATCGCGGCAACGCGTGAGAGTTGGCACGACACGTCATTGTGGGCGAAGCAAAGCAATCAATGGCCGCAAGCAAGACTGGACGCTTCGTCGCCCTGCTTCTCGCAATGATGGTTGAAGCTAGCGCCAGTGCAGCAGCCGCGTCTCCAGCCAGTTGATCAGCCGTCCGACCGCCAGCCCGAACAGCGAGAGAATAACCACGCCCGCGAGCAGTTGATCGGTCTGCATCAGATTGCCGGCTTGCAGCACGAAGGCGCCGATGCCGAACTCGGCGCCGATCATTTCGGCGCTCACCACCAGCAGCAAGGCGACCGACGCGGTGATGCGGAAGCCGGCCAGGATCGAGGGCAGCGCGCCGGGCCAGATCACGCGGCGTACGATGGTTTGGAATGGCACGTTGAAACTCTGCGCCATGCGGATCAGGTTGCGCGGCACCTGATCGACGCCGCTGTAGACCGAGATCGCGGTGGAAAAGAACACGCCCAGCGCGATGGTAGCGATCTTCGGCTCTTCGCCGATGCCGAGCCACAGGATCAGCAGCGGAAGCAGCGCGATTTTCGGAATCGGAAACAGCGCCGAGATGAAGGTAATGCCGATGCCGCGCGCAAGGCTCGAGAGTCCGATGGCGAAGCCGGCAATGACGCCGGATATCGTGCCGAGGGTCCATCCCGCCACGATTCGCATCATCGACACCGACACATGAAGCCAGAGCGCGCCGGAGATCGCGAGCTGATAGATCGCGCGTGCAATGGCGACAGGTGTCGGCAGGAACAGCGCATTGACCCAACCGGCGCTGCCGGCGATTTGCCAAAACCCGATCACCAGTGCAAGGGCGGTCCAGCCTGCGGTGCGGCTGAACGTCGGGGTAAAACCCGCACCTCTGAACGTGACCGGACGCCCGCCGGCCTTGCGATCGTCTTGCGGCAAACTGGCGGCGGTCTTGGGGCGCTCAAGCACGCTGCACCTCGCGTCCGGCGTCGATCGCCTCCTCGCGGATCAGCGACCAGAGGTCGTTCTGCAGCGCGAGCAGCTTGCCGCGGGCATTGATGTCCCCGCGCTCGGTGCGAGTGAGGGGGATGCTGACGACCTCGCGGACGCGCCCGGGGCGGCGAGACAGCACGACGATGCGGTCGGCCAGCCGAACGGCTTCCTCGAGATTGTGTGTCACATAGGCGGCGCCCATGCCGCCATCGGCGAGCAAGCGGACAAAATCTTCCATCAGCAATTCCCGGGTCTGCGAATCCAGCGCCGACAGCGGTTCGTCCATCAGCAGGATCGCGGGCCGCACCGCGAGCGCACGCGCGATGCCGACGCGTTGGCGCATGCCGCCGGAGAGTTGCTTCGGCCAGGCGCCGCGAAAATCGGTGAGGCCGGTGCGGCGCAACGCATCGCCGACAATGGCGTTGCGTTCGGCTGCGGAAAGTCCGGTGTGCAGCAAGACGAATTCGACATTCTCCTCGACTGTGCACCATGGCAATAATGCAAAATCCTGGAATACAAATGTCAGCGGGTTCAGGCTGTCGGGCGGCGGCGCGCCACGCAGTTCGGCCTGTCCCGCGCTTGGCCGCAGCAGCCCGCCGAGGATCGACAGAAGCGTGCTCTTGCCGCAACCGGAGGGACCGACGATCGCGACTACCTCGCCCGAGCTAACCGTGAACGACACGTCGTCGAGGACGGACAGGGTTCCAAAGCCGTGACTGATGTGGTCCGCGGTCAGATTCATGGATTTATTGATCGGCCTTCACATATTCATTTGCAATGATCGCGCCGGCATCGAATCCCTTGTCGACAAGACCCTGATCCTGCAACCAGACGATCTGATTGCCGACGTTCTTGACATCGAGATTACCTTCGGGGTCGATGTAGGCGCAGTTGCCCACGACCTGTTCGAGGGGCAGGTTGGTGTATTTAGCGATGATCTCCAGCAGCGGTTTTGTCCTCTCATCGATAGGCGCCTTGCCGTCGGCGACCGCGGCCAGGATCACATCGTGATATTCGCGGTCGGCGCGCGCCAGCACGCTCAGGAATTTCGCCACCAGCGCCTTGTTGGATAGTGTCCTGGGCGACGCGAACACCGCGCCGAGCTGCCACGGCGTCTCGTCGCCGACCCAGCCCAGCAGTTTCGCGCCGTCTTCGTCGATCAGTTTGCGCGCGGTGGATGCCGGTAGCAGCGCGGCGTCGACGGTCTCGCCTTTCAGCGCGGCCGCGGCGTTCGACAGCGATTGCAGCGGCAGCACCTTCATGTCGCTGAGCTTGAACCCGTATTTGTCGGCGAGCAGCCCGAGCGAATAGTGAAAGCTCGATCCGGTCTGCGTCACTGCGATCCGCTTGCCGGCAAGATCCTTCGGTGTCTTGAGGCCCGCGGCATAGGCATTGTTGCTCGCGAAATACCCGATCAGCGGATAGCCCGCCTTCTCGCGGCTCATGCCGCCGATCACCTTCAAGGTGCCTTTGCCGGCGAGATTATAAAGTCCGGCAGTGAACGCAGTGACGCCGAAATCGACGTCGCCCGACGTGACCGCAACCGCGATAGGCTGCGCGGCGTCGAAGAATTTCAGCTCGATGTCGAGACCGGCGTCTTTGAAATAACCCTTGTCCTGCGCGATGAACACCGGCGCGGAGGAGGACAGCCTGAGCACGCCGACCTTTGCCTTCAGCGCGGCTTGGCAGCGCCCGTCCGATGCTGCGAGCAAAGTCGCGGCCATCGCCAGCAGGCCCGCGAATGCAAACCGTGTGAACATCGGCCGCGCGCCAGAAGCGCGATGTTGCTGCGGCATCAAGTTTCCTCCGTGTTGGGTCACAGGCCTTCCGGAACTTGCTGATGCTGTCCGATGAAGGCACCCAGTTGTTTCAACTGCGCTTGCAGTCTGTCAACGGCGATGTCGCGCGGAATCGTATTGCCCGATAGCGCCAGCGCCGCCGCGGTGCCCGCGGCCTCGCCCATTGCAAAACACGCGCCCGATACGCGCGCCGCGGACTGGCCGTCATGGGTCATCGACGCGCAGCGCCCGGCCACCAGCAGATTGTCGATGCCCTCGGGCGTCAGCATGCGATAGGGCAGTTCGTTGAAGCCGCGCGATTCCGGGATCGGCGGGAACTTGAAGATCACGTCGCCGGCGATATGCTGTTCCATCGGCCAGCCGTTGACGCCGATCGAGTCGTCGAACGAGGCGCAGCCGAGCACGTCCTCGCCGCTCAGCATGATGCCGCCGATCACGCGCCGTGTTTCGCGGATGCCGAGCTGCGGCGGCAAGTCGACGATGTAGGATTTTTCAAAGCCCGGCACCGTGCGCAGAAAATTGAACGCGTCCACCGCCTGGCGGCGGCCTTCGATCTCGCCGCGCGTCAACTGGTCCGGCTCCAGCCCGTTGATGGCGGTACCGTCCTCGCGCTTAATCTGGGTAAAATTCACCCGCCACTCGATCTGCGAACGCTGCGGCCGAACGATCGCGGCCTTGCGGGGAAATCGATGCGTGCCGGCGGCCTCGGCCGCTTCCATCAAAGCCGGAATCGTCCGCCACGCATCGCCGGCCTTTTTCGGATCGATGCCGTTGAGCCGGAACATCATCGACGGGTACAGCATGCTGCCCGCATTGTCGCCGACCTCGAAGCGCGCGCCCGCCCAGGCGGCCAGATCGCCGTCGCCGGAACAATCGATAAAGATGTCAGCGCGCACCGCTTGCCGGCCGGACCTGGTTTCGACCATCAGCGCGCTGATACGGCGCTCGTCCTGCATCACGACGCCGGCGCCGAGCGCGTGGAACAGGATGTCCGCCTTGTGGTAGCCGAGCAGATCGTCGGCGGCGATCTTATAGGCCGCGGTGTCGTAGGCTTGCGCCAGGATCTTGCCGAGGATCAGATGCGGCGCGTTGAGCCCGTCAAGACCATCGATCCGCGCAAGCAGATCGGATGCGACGCCCCGCACGACGCGGCGCATCTGGCCATGAACATTGGCATGCAGCCCGCAGAAATTGGTCACACCCGCCGCCGTCCCCATGCCGCCAAGAAATCCGTAGCGCTCGACCAGCAGCGTGTGTCGGCCTGCGCGCGCCGCCGCAACCGCCGCCGCGATGCCCGCTGGCCCGCCGCCGAGGACAACGACTTCGTATTCGCCGTAAAGCGGAATCTGACGCGCGGGTTCGGTGATGGTGAGATGGGACAAGTCCAGTTCCTGACGGTGGCAGGGATCATGCCTCGGATAAGAGATTTTAGCTACCTTGTCAGATGCCGTCAGGGTGATGTTGGGGGTACCATTCAGCGCCGGATTTAATAAGGTGACTCATTCGAAAGTGGATGGATCGCCAGGTCAAGCCCGCGTATGACGTCGCCAGAACTGCTTCCATGTCGTCCTCCGTCGGAACCCCACCCATGCGAATCTGCATCTTCGGCGCGGGCGCGGTCGGCGGCCACTTTGCGGTGCGGCTTGCGCGGGCCGGGCACGAGGTATCCTGCGTGATGCGCGGGCCGCATCTTGAGGCGGTGAAGGCAAAAGGACTGACGCTTCGCGCCGGTGACGCCGAGTTTTCGGCGCGTGTCAACGCGTCCGACGATCCCGCGGCGCTTGGTCCGCAGGATTTCGTCATCAGCACGCTGAAGGCGACGGGCCTGAGCAGCCTTGCCACGGGACTTCAGGCCTTGCTGCGCGACGACACGGGAATCGTGTTCGCCCAGAACGGCATTCCCTGGTGGTACGATCTCGGCCTGCCGCCGGATCATCCGTCGCCGCCCGACCTCGGCTTTCTCGATCCGGCCGGCCGATTGCGCACCGCGATCCCTCGTGAACGGGTGATCGGCGGGGTGATCTATTCATCAAACGAGATCATGGCGCCCGGCGTGATCGCAAACTTCTCCCCCGACCGCAACATGCTGCTGGTCGGCGAATGCGATGACCGTGCCAGCGAGCGGATCGCGCAACTGCGCGCCGCGTTCGACGATGCTTCGATCCAGTCGCCGCCGGTCATGCGGATCCGCGAGGCGATCTGGTCCAAATTGTTGACCAACATGTCGATGTCGGTGCTGTGCCTGTTGACCGGCCAGACCGCGCGGGCGGTCCGGGAAGACCCCGCCTTGCGCGATATCGTGCCGCGTTTGCTCGATGAGGCCAACAGCGTCGGTCAAAGCTGTTTCCCGGACGTCAAGCGCGTCACGCGCGCTGGCGCCGCGCCCGATCACAAGCCTTCGATCCTGCAGGACTACGAACTCGGCCGGGCGATGGAGATCGATGTGCTGGTCAAGGCGCCCGCCGCATTCGCAAGGGCCGCGGGGTTATCCACGCCGATGCTTGACATGATCGCGGGTCTCGCCGTCCGTCAAGCGCGGGACAAGGGGCTTTACCGCGAATTGTAGCGGAGCGCAGTGCCTGTGACACCGGGTCCGGGACGCAAGGCTTACAGCTTCACCATGCGCTTGCCGCGGTTCTCGCCGGCGAGCAATCCGATCAGCGCCTGCGGCGTATTCTCCAGTCCATCGATGACGTCTTCCTGTACCTTGAGCTTGCCGCTCGTCACCCATGACTGCAGGTCGGACAACGCTTCGTCGCGCTGGTCCATGAAATCCATCACGATGAAGCCCTGCATGGTCAGGCGTTTTACTACGATCAGCCCGGGTACGCCGCGCGGGCCATGTGCCGATGGAGCGCCGTCATATTGCGAGATCGCCCCGCAGCAGGCGATGCGGCCACGATTGTTCATTTGTGCGAGGCAGGCTTCGAGAATGTCGCCGCCGACATTATCGAAATAGACGTCGATGCCTTTCGGCGCCGCCGCCTTCAGTGCCTTGAAGGTCGCGCCGTCCTTGTAATCGACCGCGGCATCGAAGCCGAGCTCGGAGGTCAGCCAGTGGCACTTGTCGGCACCTCCGGCGATCCCGACGACGCGGCATCCCTTGATCTTCGCGATCTGGCCGACGATCGATCCGACCGAGCCCGCGGCCGCGGAAACCACGACCGTTTCGCCGGCCTTCGGCTTACCGACGTCGAGCAGCCCGAAATAGGCGGTGAGACCCGCGATGCCGTAGACGCTCAGCAGATACGTCATTGGCTGGATCTTTGGCATTTTGCTGAGATGCTTCGCAGGCACCGCGGCGTAATCCTGCCAGCCGGTGTCGCCGAACACGATATCGCCCGGAGCAAGCCCCGGCGACTTCGACGCCACCACCTCGGCAATGCCGCCGCCCGCCATCACGGTGTTGGCCTCGACCGCGGCACGATAGGTGGCGCCGTGCATCCAGGCCCGATTGGCTGCGTCAAGCGAAATGTAGCGTACCCGGAGCAGCGCCTCGCCATCCTTCGGCTCTGGGAGGCTGCCGTTCGACATCTTGAAATGTTCGGGCGCGAGTTTGCCGGTCGGCTTTTCCACCAGCAAGACCTGGCGGTTGACGGTGTCGTTCATGGCGTTTGTCTTCCTGTGGTGCGTCCGCTCGTCCGTCTCCACGTCATTGCGAGCGCAGCAAAGCAATCCATACGGCCACAAGAACAGGTTGCTTCGTCGCTTGCGCTCTTCGCAATGATGGAGAAGGCCGACCCGGTCGTCACGCTAATCCGCGGCCGTTCATTGCACAACGGAAACATTCCGCGCGTACTGGCATGCCAGCGAACACGAATGCGCTTGACGGTTTTATGAAGCTTGTTGCGCCTGCGTCAAAATGTGCCACACTCGTGCCTGCCGGGAACACTGGAGTCGCAAATGTCTAGCAGGTTTACGCAATATATTTTGATCGCAATGGTTCTTGGCATTGTGATGGGCACTCTGGTTTTCAACTATCTTCCCGATCAACGGGTGGAAATCGCGGCTGACGTAAACCTGATCGCGATGCTTTTTTTGCGGTTGATCAAGATGATCATTGCGCCGCTGGTGTTCGCGACCCTGGTCGGCGGTATCGCGCATATGGGCAGCGGCGCACGGCTCGGACGGATTTTCGCCAAGACCATGGGCTGGTTCGTCAGCGCCTCGTTCGTCTCGCTTCTGCTCGGCCTCGTCATGGTCAACCTGCTGCAGCCGGGCGCCAACTTCCCCGGCACGCTGCCGGCGGCTGGACAATCGACCGGCCTGCCGGTGTTGGCCTTCTCGATCGAGAAATTCCTGACCCATCTGATTCCGACCTCGATCGCGGACGCGATGGCGCAGAATGAGATCCTGCAGATCGTGGTCTTTGCGGTGTTCTTCGCAGTTGCGCTTGGCGCGTTGCCGGAACGCGCCAAGCCGATCATGCAATTGATCGACGATCTCGCTCATATCATGCTGAAGGTCACGGGCTATGTGATGCTGTTCGCGCCGCTCGCGGTATGGGCCGCGATCATGGCGACGGTGTCGAAGAACGGCCTTGGCGTATTGTGGAAGCTGATCGTGTTCATGGGCGGCTTCTATCTGTCGCTGATGATCCTGTGGGCGATCCTGGTCGTGGTCGGCTTCATCGTGATCGGGCCGCGATACAGCCATCTGCTGCGGCTGATCCGCGAGCCTCTGATGATCGCGTTCTCGACCGCGAGTTCGGAAGCCGCTTATCCGAAGACGCTGGAAGGATTGAACCGGTTCGGCGCTTCGTCGCGGATATCGAGCTTCGTGCTGCCGCTCGGCTACTCGTTCAATCTCGACGGCACCATGATGTACTGTACCTTTGCGAGCGTCTTCATCGCACAGACCTACCAGATTCCCATGTCGCTCGGCACGCAGCTGGCGATGCTGGCGACCTTGATGATCACCTCGAAGGGCGTCGCCGGCGTGCCGCGCGCTTCCCTGGTCGTTATCGCCTCCACCTTGAGCCAGTTCGGCATCCCGGAGGCAGGTCTCCTGATGATCATGGGCATCGACACATTCCTCGACATGGGACGCAGCGCCACCAACGTGATCGGCAACTCGCTCGCCACCGCGGTCGTCGCGAAATGGGAAGGCGAGCTTGCGCCGGAGCACGCTCTCGGACCCGACGATGTGGTGCCTCCGGACATGGTGCCCGGCGAAGTGCCTGGAATGCAGACCGGCCACGCATAGGAGGTAAGCCATGCGCTATCCTCTGAACAGATGCATGCAGGCGGCAAGCCTGCTGCTGGCGGGGGTTTTGCTGTCGACGGCAGCGGCGGCCCAGACCGGCGGCGAGGGATTGAGCCCGACGCTCGCCAACATCAAGAAAGAGCACGTGGTGCGCTTGGGCTATCGCGAAAGCTCGCCGCCGTTCTCGTTCATGGATCCCTCCAGCCGGCCGATCGGCTACAGCCTGGAACTGTGCGAGGCCATCGTCGACGAAATCGGCATCGAGGTCGACGATGCCAATCTCAGGATCGAATACGTCAAGGTCACTTCCGACGATCGCATTCCCGCGGTGATGCAGAACAAGATCGATCTCGAATGCGGCTCGACGACGGCGAACGCCGAACGGGCCAAGCAGGTGGCATTCTCGCCATTGATGTTCGTGGCCGGCACCAAGCTGATGGTGCCGAAGACGTCGACCGTCTCCACGCCCAAGGACCTGCAGGGCAAAACCGTAGTGGTGACCAAGGGCACCACCAACGAGCAGGCCATGCACGCAGTCGACAAGAAGTTTTCGCTTCAACTCAACCTCGTGACCTCGCCCGACCATGAGCAGTCCTACCAGATGCTGGTGGAGGGCAAGGCGGATGCGTTCGCGACCGACGACATCCTGCTGTATGGCTTGATCGCGCGCCACAAGGCGCAGGACAGGTACAAGGTCGTCGGCGACTATCTGTCCTATGATCCCTACGGCATCATGTTCCGAAAGGGCGAGCCGCAGCTTGCCGGCGTGGTGGAGCGCGCGTTCCGCAAGCTCGGCTCCAATCGCGATTTGATTCCGCTCTACAACAAGTGGTTCGTTTCGCGCCTGCCGACCGGCGAGAAACTCAACGTTGCGATCTCGCCGCAACTCGAGGAAGCCTTCAAGGTGCTCGACGATTCGTCGGGTGCGAGTAACTGACGCAAGGGCTGCCGCGCACCATCGGGTCCGTCATGACTTGGCACCAGGCCGGCATGACGGCTTTGGTGCGATTCAGAAAAATTCCAGATCCCGCGCTTGCCCGCCGTTGGCGGCGGTGGCGTATTCGATTGCCAGGAACAATCCGCCGGCCACGAAGATTTTTCGACCGGGCGCCCCGGCCAGCGTCGTGCTGACGCGCACGGCTTCCTCCACCGTGGCTGCGATGTGAAGTGTTGCGGCCGGATTGGCTTTCCGTGCCGCCGCCGCGATCGTTTCCGCGTCCGTGCCTTTGTGGTGCGCGGCGGTGCACACGATGGTACCGAACCATGGTGCCAGCAAAGCCACGATCTCATCGGCCTTCTTGTCGCGCGAAACTCCGATCACGAGAATCCAATCCTTTGCGCCGTGGATGGCCTTGAGGCTCGCGAGCGATTGCCTGATGCCGTCGGGTGTATGCCCGACGTCGACGACGACGAGTGGATCGTGCCGTATGGTTTCGAGCCGGCCAGGCCAGCGCGTGCCGGAGAGGCCCGACCGCACGGCCCCTTCGACTGCATCGGCGTTTGCGCCCGGCCGCGCCTGTTTCAGCCACAGCAAAAACAGCGCGGCTGCGATGGCGGCATTGTTGAACTGGAACGCGCCGGGCAGGCCAACGTCGAGCGACTGGAAGTCGTGATCGCCGAACCGGAAGTCGAACCGCTGCCCGGTCGCGGACACAGTCTCGTTGCCGATCCGGACATGGTCGCGGACAAACAGGTGTTCGACGTCGCGATTGCGGTTGTATTCGGCGATATGCCGGCGCAGGCCGCGGCAGTTCTCGCCATAGATGACGGTGCCGCCGGCCGCGCAGGCGTCGCTCTTGTCGGAGCAGATCAGTTCCAGCGAATCGCCAAGCAGGTCGGTGTGCTCGTAGTCGAGCGATGTCACGCAGGTGACCCGCGCGCCGGCGAGCCGCACCGGATCGTAACGGCCGCCGATGCCGGCTTCGAACACCAGGAAATCGCAACCTGATTCTTGAAAATACAGGCACGCCAGTGCGAACAGCGCTTCGAACGCGCCATATGTTTCGCCGTGCCGTTGCGACGTTTCCGCGATTGCGGTTTCGATCCGCACCGTCAGCCGCTCCAGCGCATCGTCGTCGATCGGCATGCCATCGACCTGAAACCGCTCGTTGACACGAAACAGATGCGGTGAGGTGAACAACCCCGTCCGCAGCCCGTAGGCTTGGCCGATACCGGCGCATAACGCCGCGGTGCTGCCTTTGCCGTTGGAGCCGGTAATCGCCACCGATATCCGCTGCAGTCTCGCACGATCAATCGACACGGCCTCAAGCAGGTCTGCCAAACGGGCCAGGCAGACGCCGTCGCCGTATTTCGGCAGGCTGAACACTAGAGAAGTCCCATCGCCGAGAAAGTGTGATGCCAGATTTTCAGGATCAGGTCGCTTCGGCCGCAATCCTCCAGCAGCCGGATCGAGGGGTTTGAATTTACCTCGATGACCCTTACCGCGTCCGGATCGCCTTCGATATCCGTGAACATGTCCACCGCGGCGACCCGCAATCCGAGGGCTTTCGCGGCGAACCTCGCCTGCGCGACAACAGCGGTATTGGCCCGCGGTTCGAGAACCATGGTGCCGCCGGCACTCAGGTTCATCCGGCCGGGAATCTCCCACCGCTCGTCCTTAAGCAAGACGACCCCAAATTCGGCATCGCCGCCCGCACCCATCGTCGCCGGCGAAAGCCCGCGCGATCGCAGCGCGTCGTTATGTTTTGCCATCAGGTCGCCGATGGTGCTGACGCCATCGCCCGCAAGCGATGGCGGGCGCTTCCTCGCGTAATATACGTCGTCGTCGTCGAGCAGAAAAATCCGCACTTCCTGCCCGGAGGCGATCGGCTGAATCAAGACCGAGTCGTAATAACGCGACATCTCGTCGAGATGGACGGCAAGTGCTGGCTCGCCGCGGATAGCCTGCGCGAAGTCGCCGCGTGATCCCGTCAGCGGCTTGGCAAACGCGCAAGCGCCCAGTTCCCTGAAATAGTCCAGTGCATCGCCACGCTCGTGACCCGGCGGGCGGTTCGCGCGATGCCGGTCATGCAGAAAAAAATAACGACCGCCCAGCGTCGGCACGCCGGCCCGCTTCAGGATCATGTTGGTGAAATATTTATCGGTCGCCAGCGACGATGCGGTGGAGTTGTTTTGTGGATACCACGAACATCGGCCGGCGCCGAACGTCAGGCTCTTGCTCCGGGAGGCAATGTTGAAAATCAGGCCGGTGCCGCCGTCGAGCTCCTGAAACGCCAGACCGAACGCGGCACACGCATATTCCGCATAGATCGACTGGTCCGGGGCGTAGGCCGGCTTTCCCGATCGAAAATCCTGCAGGCTTGGCATGGTGCACCGGCGGTCTTAGCGGTTGGCCTGAAAAAGCGAGCTTATCGAAACCGCAACCGACAGCGTAGCGCATGCGTGGAGATCGATCCAGATTGCGCGCAATCCAGGAAATATCCCGTCCCGCGAAAATATTATGACGCCGCTGACGCCGCGTTTAATTTCGTGTTAGCTCTTGAAGGCCAATACGAATCAGGATCGGCGGGTTTTTTGCCGCGCGGTCCCTGCTACCGCCATCGTTGCTTGCTTCATTTACGCTGCGCTTAGGATTGATCGGCTCAATGCAATTTCAAAGAGCTCATGTCAGCATTGTCCGGTCGATCCGGCACGTCAGTCTGGTACGAGACTGGCATCGCGCGCGGGGAACACGCGAACTACCCGACTTCTCCGATTTCGTTCCCAACGAACGCGCTGGAGATTCCGCCGACCTATCGATCAACAACGTGATGCACGGGAATGGAAGGCTTGCCTACATCTGCCGGCAGGCAGGCCCGCGCATCGAACAGGTGCACGACGCGAAGATGCCATCGCGCTGCTTGAGCGAGTGTCTCGACCCGGGTATGGCGGTCGCGGCCAAACCGATCTGGGACGCCTGCGTCCTGCATGGATTGCCGGTGTATTCGATTATTCCGGTATCGGACCGCGACGGATGCCCTGTCACCATCGAGCAGATTTTCCTGCCTTATGCGCGTGGCGGAAGCCGCGCTGACGTGATGGTGGCGGCGCTTTACGCATGCAGCACCGAAGGCCGTTTTGTCCACCAGGGATTGCTGCGTGGCCATGCAAAGGTGCCGCTGCACTGGGCCGTCATTATCGATCCGGTAATCGCCGCGCCATCGCGCCCAGCGGACGCGGTCAATCTCGATGACGGCGTGCTCGACGACGAGGTCTCGTCCGCAGCGCGGTGAAGTCCGACGCACCGCGCGGTTCTCGGTGATCTGATGCCTGTGCCGATCGATTCGCTGCACTGCGAAAGAATTCGCGCTGCGTAACAGTTGTCGTCTCTCAGGCGTACGATTAGAACCGGGGTGTAAGCCGGACAGAGAAAATAAGCGGCTTGCAATGCCTGAGGGGTCCCATGGAAACGCTGATGACACCGTTCTCGCCGCGCTTCATCGTTCTCACGATCTGTTGCGTCGTGACGGTGCTGTTGATCGGCATTGCGATCGTGGACCACAAGGTGATCGACCTGGTAGTGATCCCGATCCTGATCTTCGGCGGTCTTTCGCTGCTCGGCTTTCGTGACCTGCTGCAGCAAAATCACGCCGTGCTGCGAAATTATCCGATCTCGGCGCATATCCGCTTCCTGCTCGAAGAAATCAGGCCGGAGATGCGGCAGTATTTTTTCGAGAGCGAAAAGGACGGCATGCCGTTCAGCCGCGACACCCGCGCGGTGGTCTATCAGCGCGCCAAGATGGTGCTCGACAAGCGGCCGTTCGGCACCCAGGAGAACATTTACGCCGACGGCTATGAATGGATGCATCATTCGATGGCGCCGCGGCCGCATGCGGAGGAAAAATTCCGTATCACCATCGGCGGGCCCGATTGCGCCAGACCGTATTCGGCGTCGGTGTTCAATATCTCGGCGATGAGCTTTGGCGCGCTCAGCCCGAACGCGGTACGCGCCCTGAACGCCGGCGCGAAAAAAGGCGGCTTCGCGCATGATACCGGCGAGGGCGGCGTCAGCCCCTATCACCGCGAGAACGGCGGCGACATCATCTGGGAGATCGGCTCGGGCTATTTCGGCTGCCGCAACCGCGCCGATGGCACCTTCAATCCGGAGGAATTCGCGCGGGTCGCGTCCGACGACCAGATCAAGATGGTTGAGCTCAAGATCAGCCAGGGCGCCAAGCCCGGACATGGCGGCGTGCTCCCGGCGGCCAAGGTGTCGGAAGAGATTTCGAAAATCCGCGGCGTCGGCATGGGCGAGGACTGCATCTCGCCGCCGTATCACAAGGCGTTCTCGACGCCGCTCGGGATGATGGCTTTCATCGCCGAGATGCGCCGGCTGTCCGGCGGCAAGCCGGCCGGCTTCAAGCTGTGCGTTGGCCACAAGTGGGAATTTCTCGCGATCTGCAAGGCGATGCTGCAGACCGGCATCTACCCGGATTTCATCGTGGTGGACGGCAATGAGGGCGGCACCGGTGCGGCGCCGGTGGAATTCATGGATCATCTCGGCATGCCGATGCGCGAAGGTGTCAATTTCGTCCACAACGCGCTGATCGGCATCAACGCGCGCGACCGCATCAGGATCGGCGCATCGGGAAAAATCGCCACTGCCTTCGATATCACCCGCGCAATGGCGTTGGGCGCCGACTGGTGCAATTCCGCGCGCGGTTTCATGTTCGCGCTGGGCTGTATCCAGTCGCTGAGCTGTCACACCGATCGCTGCCCGACCGGGGTGACGACGCAGGATCCATCCCGCAATCGCGCGCTGGTGGTGCCGCACAAGGCCGAGCGCGTTTACAATTATCATCACGCCACGCTGCACGCGCTGGCCGAACTGATCGCGGCCGCGGGCCTCGATCATCCGCAGGACATCCGGCCGATCCATTTCTCGCAGCGCGTCAACAGCAACGAAGTGGCGTCACTGGCGCAGATTTATCCCTTGCTGCGGCCGGGCGAGCTGATCGACGGCACCGAGGATGTTCGATTCAAGGACGCCTGGGCATTGGCGCGCGCGGAATCGTTCTCGCCGGCTGGGTAGCTGTCGTCCCCGCGCAGGCGGGGACCCATAGCCGCCGATGCATCGATTTCACGGAACCGGGGCAACGATCCGCTTTAACTACGAACACGGTGGTTATGGGTCCCCGCCTGCGCGGGGACGACGGGCGGAGATATTTGCGCCAGAGATTCAAAACTCGCCGTGGAATCGTCCCGAAAACACCGACACCGGTCCGCGGTCGGCGTTGTAGGCGGGGTTGGTGATGAGCTGGTAATCGGCGGTCAGCGTGATCTGCTTGTTGAACGCGTAAGCGTAGTAGGTCTCGAAAACGCGTTCGCGCCGGTAATTGAGCGCGCCGTCGCCGATCAGCACGCCGAGCCCGCCCGCCGCGATGAAATCGCGGTGATCCTTCGAGAGCGCATTGATCGCGCCGCCTATTCCGATTACGTCGTCAGGCCGTCCCCAGCGGGTGCCCTTGATCGACAGGCCGGTGGCAAGGCTGGCATCGATATCGGTGAACGCCATGATCTCGGTCTTGCCGTCGTTCCAGCTCCAGCGGCCGAACAGCCCGACGTCGTCGGTCAGCGCCTGCTCGAGGTTGAAGACATAGCCGTATTTGATGCGGCCCTCGCGGGTCTGCGAGATGTCGAGGTCGAGCGCGGGGTTGTTCAGCGTCTCGCGATAGCTTCCGGAATGGGCACTGTTGAGCCATGCGATGGTGCGCAGCTTGCCGGGCTGTGAGAACAGCGAATAACGGGTTTCAAGCTCGAGTACATAGCTGCCGCGCTGAAACACCCGCATGTCGAAATTGTTGGAGTTCGACGTTCCGTCGATCAGGAAATAGCCGGCGCGCAGCGCCCATTGCTTCTGGTTGAACTCCGCGGTGGCGCCATAGGTCAGCCCGACCTTGTCGGCGGAATAATCGAACGCACCTGGCGCCCACATCGACCAGTTCATGAAATCCTTGCGGGTGTCCTTGGCATAGGCGTTGCCGTCGAAAATATCGGTAACCGCGAACTTTCCGGCCTGCACCGTCAGGCGCGAGACGTCGACCTTGTTTGCCAGTTGGCCCGGCGCGCTGGCGAGTTCTTCGGTTTCGCCGCCGAACCCAAAGGTCTGGCGCAGGAACAGCCGCGAGGTGTTGTAATGCGGATAGGGAAAATTCGATTTCTGCGCTTCGCCGTTGGGAAAACCCCCGGCACCGACGGTATCGTTCAGCCCAAACCCCTGCAGTAGTTCGGGATTATAATAGAGTTCGCTGCCCTCCCACAGCCGCACATTCAGAAACAGGCTGTTGCTCCAGGTCGCCTGCGCCTGCGGGGCCGGTGTCAGGCTGTTGGGGCCGCTATAGGGTGCGCGGAAGCCGGGATAGCCTTGTGGAAGATAGGTGGTCTGGCCGTGGATTTCCCAGCGATCGGATTCCGGATCGACCAGCGACGCCAGCGGCGCCAGCTGGCCGTTCGGCCAATCGATCTTGCGATTGAGCCCGACCCGCAGCGACTGGAAATTCAGCGTCGACGCGGTGGTCGCTCCGGACCCAAACTGCACGCCGCCGTCCTGGAACTCGCTGTAGAGATATTCCAGCTTGAGGCTCCAGTGCGGCGCGAACGCGACTTCGACGCCGCCTCCCGCGACCCAGCCCGGTCGCATGTTCAGTTTCTTTTCGTTATTGCCGGCCGCCGGCGTGTTGCGAAAACGTTCTCCGGTAAACGCCAGGCCGCCAGTGGCGTAGAACAGCCACGGCCCCGCGGCATAGCCAAGCCGGCCGCGCGCGGTGCCGATAAAATCCATCTGCTCGATGACATAGGATTTCGCGGTGGCCAGCGTCGAAATGACGGAATTGCCGTCGATATAATTAGGGAATGAAACGTCGGCTTCGAAGCCGAGTACGATCCGCGACGGCAGTTGAACGTTGTAGCCTGCCTGCAGTCCGCCGATCGGACCGCCGAACGCGTTGCTTGTCGTGGCGACCGATGGATCGGTCAGCGTGGCGTTTGAGGTGCCGCGCCCGAATCCGGCATGGGCGCCGAAATAGAACCCGATCCATTCTTGGACGACAATGCGGGGCGCTTTCAGCGGCATGTCCGCCGCAAGCACGGGCTCAAGCGGCGACAGCGCGCCAAGCCACAGTCCGGCGAGGACGCGCTTCATGGCTTTGCTCGCGATTGACGGTCGCGTCTCATTGCTGGATGCCCCCACCCTCGATCCGCCGCGCCGTCCCTGGTGATGCAGCTAACCTCTAGAAATCAGAGGAAACAACCCATTCGGCCGGTTCGTTCGCACAACCGGACCTCACGGCGTCCCATTTGCAACTATAATTGCAACTAATTCGCAATTGCAAGAGGGGCAGTGTGGGTGCGACGTTGAATGACTCCGGCCCATGACGGGCGTGTAACGGCCACCAAACCATCGTCATTCCGGGATGGGCCTCTTGGCGTAGGCCCGGAATCCATAAACTCTGATGGTGGTTATGGATTCCGGGGTCGCGACTTCGCCGCGCCCCGGAATGACGGCGTGAAAAAGATGGCCCGCCCGGGGGACGACCGGGCGGGCCTTGGTACGACACGGGGTGGATGAGGCGCCCGTGCCGGACGCGAATCCACTTCAGTCGATCAGATCAGGCATCAGTAATTGCAGGTGCGGACGCGGCCCATGTAATTGCCGTAAGCGTCGAACTGGCGAACCCAGCCGCAGCGGCGATAGCCATATCCGTAATAGCCGTCATTGCTGGCGGCGATCGCGCTGCCGACGACCGCGGCCCCGACGATGCCGGCTCCAATGCCCCAGCCGAGGCCAAACGGCTTGGCGTCGGCCTGATGCGTCGAGGTCGCGATGGTGCCGGTGGCAACGAGAGCGGTAAGGGCGAAGGCGGCAAGTTTGGACTTGATCGACATGTGAAACTCCATCCTGTTGAAGGCGGCCCGTTGTGGTCCGCACGCCCAGTTGGACGAAGGCTGGTTGATTCCGGTTCGAAACCGCGGCGGGATATTTCAATCCAGCTTAATTCGTTAGTAGTTTCATTGGCTTGGTGAATTCTGGCGGTCTGGTGTGACGCCGATATCAAGCGCGCTCACGTCGAAGTTATCGACGTCGGCCAGCAATTCGCAAAATGCGCGCGCGCCATGGTCGAGCAGGCGCTTGCCTTTTTCGCCGGTGGCCTGCGTGGCGTCGCCGGCAGCGCCGCTCGGATGAAGATCCTGCGCCTGCCAGGCCAACGGAGCCGGGCGGTGCGTCGAAAGCCAGCGGTGGTTCTTTTCCATCGCGATGCTGGCGGGCAAAAAATTGGCAATCGCTTCCTTGCGCACATGCTGCGGATATTTCGCAAGCATGATCGACGTCTCAACCGCGCCGCCGTGAATGCCGTGGCGCAATTCTTCCGCTGTGAACAGTCCTTCCGGCGCGCCAAAACGCGACCATCCGGTCGTTACCGCGAGCAGGCCGTATTGCGCGCGCAGGTCCTGCGCCACAATGGTCATGGCGGCACTGTTGCCACCATGGCTCGTGACCATCACCAGTTTTCTGATTCCGGCGTGCGCGGCCCGTTCTCCGAGCGCCATCCATTTCTTCATCGCGATGTCCGCGGGCAGGGTGAGCGTGCCAGGATAGTCGGTGTGCTCGGTCGAAATACCGATTTCTTCAATCGGCAAAAACGTCGCCGGGATGTTCTCCGGCAACATTTCGTTGACGCGGGCCAGATAGGCCTCGGCGATCAGGACATCGGTGCGCAGCGGCAGATGCGGGCCGTGCTGCTCGGTCGCCGCCAGCGGCAGTACCGCGATCCATCGCGCCGCCTCGTCCCTGGCGACGTCCGGCCAGTGGATCGCAGTCCAGTCGCGGGGAGGGGTGGCCATCGAGCGCGGCATTTCTTTGCATGAATTTGCAGGGTACAAGGCCCGGCGTCGCCTTATCATGGGCAGAACGATCGATGGAGTCCAATCATGAACGTTGCCCTTTTGCTGCGAGCGTTAACGGCAGGTCTCGCGCTTGCGGCCGCGCCGACTGCCGCCCAGACGCTGGACAAGCTGTCGTTCGGAACCAATTGGGTCGCCGAGGCCGAGCATGGCGGTTTTTTTCAGGCCGCTGCCGACGGCACCTACAAAAACTACGGCCTCGATGTCACCATCGTGCCGGGCGGTCCCAATGTGAACAATCGCGCGTTGCTGATCGCCGGCAAGCTCGATTTCTTCATGAGCGCGAACACAATGCAATCGTTCGACGCGGTCGCGAACAATGTACCGGTAATCGCGATTGCCGCGATGTTCCAGAAGGACCCGCAGGTTTTCCTGGCGCATCCCGAATCGAAAGTGGCAAAACTCGAGGATTTGAAGCCGCTGACGCTGCTGGTGTCCAAGGAAGGCGTCGCGGGCTACTTTCAGTGGCTCAAATCGGAATACGGTTTTGCCGAGGAGAAAATCAAGCCCTATACCTTCAACGCGCAGCCGTTTCTCGCCGACAAGAAAAGCGCGATGCAGGGCTATGTCACTTCCGAACCTTACGCGGTCGAAAAGCAGGCCGGCTTCAAGCCGACCATCGTGCTGCTCGCCGATTATGGTTTCAACACCTATTCGACCTTGATCGAAACAAGACGTGATTTTACCGAGAAAAAGCCGGACCTGGTGCAGCGCTTCGTCGATGCCTCGGTGATCGGCTGGTATAATTATCTCTATGGCGACAACAAGCCCGCCAATGACATGATAAAAAAACTCAATCCGGACATGACCGACGATCTGCTCAGTTATTCGGTTAACAAAATGAAGGAAAACGGCATCGTCAATTCCGGCGATTCCCTTAAAAACGGCATCGGCGCCATGACCGACGAGCGGATGGCGAGCTTCTTCGACAAGATGGTGCGTGCCGGCGTGGTCAGGCGCGACATCGACTTCCACAAGGCCTATACGCTGCGCTTCGTCAACAAGGGCGTCGGCCTCGATCTGCGGAAGAATTGATGGCCGATCCCGCGCGAGCTCGGTTGGCTATCGGCGCCCGCCCGCCGGCCGGCGTTGCGGTGAGCCTGCGCGGCGTCGGCAAAACCTACGACAGCGGCCTCGCTGCGCTGGGACCAATCGATCTCGACGTGTCCCAAGGCGAGTTCGTGTCGCTGTTGGGACCATCGGGTTGCGGCAAGTCGACGGCGCTGCGCCTGATTGCGGGCCTGAACGCCGCAACTTCCGGTGCGGTGCGGATCGCAGGCCACGCCTCGCAGGCGGGACGTTCCATCGGCTTTGTATTTCAGGAGCCGACGCTGATGCCGTGGGTCAGTATCCGCGAGAACGTGCGGTTGCCGTTGAAACTCGCGCGTGCGCCGCGCGAAGAAGCCGACGCGCGGGTCGGCGGAGCGCTGGCGCAGGTAGGCCTGACCGAATTCGCTGAAGCCTACCCGCGCGAACTATCCGGCGGCATGAAGATGCGGGTGTCGTTGGCTCGTGCGCTGGTCATGGATCCCGATATCCTGTTGATGGACGAGCCGTTCGCGGCGCTCGACGAGATTACCCGCTTCAAGCTCAACAACGAACTGCTCACGCTGTGGCGCAATCTGCACAAGACCGTCATCTTCGTCACGCATTCGGTATTCGAATCGGTCTACCTGTCGCAGCGGGTGGTCGTGATGACGACGCGCCCCGGGCGGATTGCCGCGGAATTTCGTATCGATACCGCCGAGCCACGCGGCGAAGAGTTTCGCACCTCGGCCGAATATGCCGCGCACTGCCGCGGGATCTCGGCCGCGCTGGCGCGCGCAAGCGGCGAGAAGCCGGCGTCATGAGGTCGCTGGAAACGCAGCAACCTGTTGGGACGCCCCCTGGTGCGGGCGATGGCCGCGCGCGACTGGTACGAGCCCTGTTGCCGATCATCGTGCTCGCGGCCGGCGTCGCGGCGTGGGATCTGGCAGTGCGCATCAACGACATTCCACCTTACGTGCTGCCGGGGCCCCGCGCGGTATTGAAAACGCTGATCGATGACTGGAGCATCCTGTCGCAATCGCTGTTGACCACGTTGTGGACCACATTGGAGGGGTTCATCGCCGCGGCCGTCGGCGGCATCGCGCTGGCACTGCTGTTCAATCAGTCCAAATGGCTGGAATATTCGCTGCTGCCTTACGCAATCATCCTGCAGGTGACGCCGGTGATAGCGATCGCGCCGCTGCTCCTGATCTATCTGCCGCAGCAGACCGCGGTGATCGTCTGCGCCTGGATCGTGGCGTTCTTTCCGGTGCTGTCCAATACCACGCTCGGGCTCAACTCGGTGGACCGCAATCTGGCCGGGCTATTTCAGCTCTACGGTGCCTCCCGGACGCAGACCCTGCGTTATCTCAAGCTGCCCGCGGCGCTGCCCTACATCCTCGGAGGGTTGCGCATCGCCGGAGGCCTGTCACTGATCGGCGCCGTGGTCGCCGAAATCGCGGCGGGCTCGGCAGGGGCCGGTTCCGGGCTCGCCTATAGAATCGCGGAATCCAGCTATCGTCTCAACATTCCCCGAATGTTCGCCGCGTTGCTGTTGCTCTCCGCTGCGGGGATTGTCATTTATATGCTGCTGGCGCTGGCCTCGCATCTGATGTTGCGGCGCTGGCACGAAAGTGCGCTGGGAAAGGAAAACTGATGGCTGCCGCGATTTCCTCGGAGAAGATCGATCTTCTGGTTTATGGGCCGCACAAGCCCATTGTCGACAACGGCTTTTCCGACCAGTTCGTGCTGCACAAGTTCGAAACACGCGGCGATCTCGATCGCCTGGGTCCGGGCGTTGCCGAAAAGATCCGCGGCATGGCGGTGACCTACAATTCGGTACGCGGCGACAAGACCACGCTGGCGCAGTTTCCGAAGCTCGAAATCGTCTCCAGCTTCGGCGTCGGCTATGACCACATCGATGCCGGCTACGCGAGCGAGCATGGCATCATGGTGACGAATACGCCCGACGTTCTCACCGAGGAAGTCGCGGATATCGCGCTGGGCCTGCTGATCTCCACGTTGCGCGAGTTCGTCAAGGCCGATCGCTATCTGCGCTCCGGATTGTGGACCACGCAGCAGTTTCCGCTAAGCGTCGGCTCGCTGCGCGACCGCAAGGTCGGCATGGTCGGCATGGGCCGGATCGGCCAGGCAATCGGGCGTCGGCTGGAAGCGTGTCGCGTGCCGGTGGTCTATCATTCGCGCAAGCCGGCGGAGAACGTCTCCTACAAGCATTATCCGGACCTGATCGAGATGGCCAAGGCGGTCGATACGCTGGTGCTCATCGTTCCCGGCGGCGCCTCCACCGCGAACATGATCGATGCCGAGGTGATGAAGGCGCTTGGGCCGCGCGGCGTTATCATCAACGTCGCGCGTGGCTCGGTGGTCGACGAACCGGCGCTTATCGCGGCGCTGAAATCCGGAACCATCCTGGCGGCGGGTCTCGACGTGTTCGCCAACGAACCGACGGTGCCGGATGAGCTGAAGGCGATGCAGAACGTGGTGCTGCTGCCGCATATCGGTTCGGCTTCGGTGGTGACGCGCAACGCCATGGACCAGCTTGTAGTGGATAATCTGAAAGCCTGGTTCGCCGGCAAGCCACCGCTGACGCCGATTGCGGAAACGCCGGTGAAGGACCGCTGACGATGGGCTGTTTCGTCATTGCGAGCGAAGCGAAGCAATCCAGTGCTTCAACGCGAAGACTGGATTGCTTCGTCGCTGCGCTCCTCGCAATGACGGTGCTCATTTCCGGCGCTCCAGTGCATTCCCAAGATGCCAATACGCTGAAGAAAGACATGATCGGGCAGTGGGAGCTTTCCACCACCGAGCGCAGCAAGACCTGCATAGTGACGCTGAAGGGCGACGGGTCGGCACAGAGCCTGAAACTCGAGCTCGAGCCGGCCTGCACCGCAGCGCTGCCGTTTACCAGAGACATCGCGGCCTGGAGCATCAAGGGGCTCGGCGACATCGTCCGGCTGCAGGACGCCGCGGGCCAGCCGGTGATCGACTTCACCGAGGTCGAGAGCGGGATTTTCGAAGGATTGCGGACCAATGAGGGCATCTACATCCTGCAAAATCTGGCGGCGGCACGCTCGCTGGCGAAATCGATGGACCAGATGATCGGTGACTGGTCGATGGTGCGCGGCAATGGTCGCCCGGTCTGCGGTCTGACCCTGACTAACACCGAAGCCACGCCGGATAATTTCCAGGTGTTTCTCAAGCCGAAATGCGACCCGGCGGTCGCGACCTTTGCACCCACCGTCTGGCGGCTGGAGCGTGGCGAGTTGCTGCTGATGTCGGCCGGGGGCGAGACCTGGCGGTTCGAGGCCGACGACAACGCGCAATGGCGCCGTGTACCCGACAGTGCCGATCCGTTAATTCTGGTGCGGCAGTAAACCGTGCGCGCCGCGTGGCGCTCTGTCTTCGTCATACGCGGGCTTGCAGGTCTTTTTTCAGGGGCGGATTGCCGGGTCAAGCCCCGGCCATGGTGCTTCAATCCATCGCGGTTCCGGCTCCGATGACTTACGAGATTTGCGTCATCGGGCCGCTCAGCTTTCCGAACGACGGTTTGGTAGGGTCATTGGTCGGGCTGGTGATATTGGTGATGATCGTATTGTTTTTGTAGTCTTCCAGATGCACCACGGTCGTGCCGAACTGCTCCTTCCATGTCACGAGAAACAGCATGTCCCTGATCGGCTCGACCGTGATGTCGACGGTCTCGGGCAGGCCGACAAGGGTGCCGTCGAGCTTGGCCTGGGTGTAGGTCATCGATGTCAGCGAATGAAAGTCAAGCTGGACCCTGAACTCTCCGCCCTGGTCCGAGGTGAAGTGAACGAGATATTTGTGGCCCACGGCCGGAAATACATCTGCCATTATCGCTCTCCCTGAACTTAGCTCGCTGAGCCACGACCGAGTTCCGTCAGCCTACATGCCTGACTGGGCCGCCTCAAGTTGGTCCGGCCGCGTCCGCTGTGGCGCTTAATTCCTCTATGCGAAAGCCGGTCATTCCTGCATGATACTGCGGTACAATTCTTACTTGAGTTATTAGCCGCTTGGCGGTTGCGTGGGGTTGGGGACGAGAATGACGATGAGGGTGGCGGTGGTCTCCGACGGTGGCGTCGGCGAGTTCCTTCTGCATTTGGATGCGCTGCGGATCTACCTCAGAACCAAGGCTGCGCACCTGACCGTGCACGCCGCGCCGTCGAAGGTCGAATTGGGAAGGAGAATCCTGGACGGCGTGTCCTGGATCGATCTCAATTCCCGTACGCCGTCGATGGTCGATCTCGGCGGCTACGACGGAGTTGTTTCGATGCGATGGTTTACCCAGGTTACGCCGGGTCTGCGGCCCTTGGCGGATCTGGTTGATGACCTCGAACTCTATCAATCATTCGATCATGCCCGCCCTCTCCAGCACCGCGCCCTGCGGCGGCAGTACGATGCCGGTCTTACGCTGCGCGACGTAATCCTGCGCTCCTCGGGACTCCAGTCCGATGGAGATTTCATTCATTGGGACGGACCGTCCGAAGCCTTGTTCGACGGCGAATATATACTGGTCTGCAACGACTGCGATCCAACGCCAAGTCGATCGCAGACCAAGCAGGTCCCGCCATCAGTGTGGCGCGAGATTATTGATGGATTGCTCGGCAGCGGGCGCGTCGTCGAAGTCGGATTGCGCGTCGGTCCGCCCAGCCATGAAGGGCGGGGCTACATCAACCAGACCGGCAAGACGTCGGTTCTTGGGTGGGCTTCGCTGGTTCGTCACGCCCGCCGCATCGTCACGATCGAAGGCGGCACGGCCCATCTCGCGGCGGTGCTTCGTCGCCCCGCGACGGTGCTCTGTGGCCCGACCGATGCGCGAACCTATGGTCATCCGCTGCATGCCTATCTCAACTCCGGTATCTGTACGCCCTGCCACTGGACTACCGATCGATGGTTCGAGCGCTGCGCGTTGGGCAACGGTCAGGCGTGCATGTATGGACTCGATCCCGGCTGGATTGTTGAAAGGACATTGACCAGTGATTCACCAGGTTACCGCTGACCAAACTCTCATGATCCGGGATGGCTCGATCTATCTGCGATACGTATCGATACCGCTTGCCGTGCGGGAAGTGGAAGTCCGGCAGGATTTCGACCGGCGCCGCGAGCGAGTGATACTCGGGATCGATACCGCGAAAAGCCAGATCTTTGCCGACGCCTGGCAGCACTTGACGCACGCCAACTGGGCGCCGGATGCGCCTGGCGTGGTTACCCCGCCGGAGCTGGTCGATCCGGTGGCGCGGCCCGAGGACCGACTGGTCGCAAGCGCGTTCATTCTCGAGGAAGGCCTCGTTACCCGGCCCGGAAATGGATACGCATTTCGGCCCGAAGTGCCGCTGGAAAGTTCTCCGTCCCTTATCGTGTCGGGTTATTCTCCTGCCAACCAGCGGCGCGTCCTTCACATTGCCAATGTGTGTTACTGCGAGCTGCGGTGCGCGAGCTCAGAAAGAGATCACGGCTTGCTCATCCTCGAGTGCCGCCAGCATCCGCCGAGCCTGCGGCTGTTCGACGGGCGAATACCCCATGCCGGCTAAGATTTGCGTGACGACCGCGGGAAAAAATCCGTGGAATTCATTTGCCATCGTGACGCGATTCATCCAGGACGGGCTTGTCGGCAGCTATTCGCTGGTGGCAAAGCCGATAGACGCCGACCTTCACATTCACGTCGGTACGCCCGAGACAACGCAGCAGGCATATTTCGACTCGGCCGCGCCCCGCTTTGTCTTCTATACCTTCGCCGAGGCCACCCGAGTCCCCGCTCACTGGATTTCGTGGTTCGATCGAGCCGATCAGGTATGGGTCCCCTCCCGGTTCGTTGGCGACGTCCTTACCGCGTGTGGAACGAGAAGCCCGATTGTCCGCGTACCGCTCGGTATAGTTCCGCCGGCCGAACGCTTTATCGGTCCGCCCGCCGCAGCGCGGCGGTTCACGATACTGTGGCAAGGGTCGCGGCTTCGTTCGTTTCTGGGCGCAATCGAGGTGGATGGCGATCGAAAGGGAGGCCGATTGGTCGAGGCGGCATTTCGGATCGCCAACCTCCCCAATTCGAGGCTGGTGCTCAAATACTTACCCGACGCCGCCGTCGAATATGACATCGAGAGCGCCAACGTGCGTTACATCTGCCGCGCGCTGTCGGTCGAGGAACTCGCCGAGATCGATCGCGACGTGGATTTGTTTTGCTGGCCTTCCATGGGCGAGGGGTTTGGTTTGCCACCACTCGAAAAGATGAGCCGCGGAATTCCGGCGCTCACCACCGCGTGGTCGGGAATGCTGGAGTATCTCGACGACTTTGCCACGCCCCGCATCGAGCCGGACGGGGTCATCAATGTCCGCTTCAACAAGGTCGAAGCCCAGATGGCCAACATCCAACCCAAATCTCTGGCCCGGCTGCTCCGGCAATGCTACGACCGGCGAGAGGAACTTTGGGCAAGTCGGGCGGATCTCGCATCGTGTGCCGAGAACTGGTACCTTGAAGCCAAGATGTGGCCCGCGCTGCGGACCGCGGTCGAGGGGATTCTCTAGGTGTCCCACGCTCCGCGAAAAGGCATTCAGGGCGTCTCCTATCCTCGCAGCGGGCACAGCCTGCTGGTGCATTTCCTGAAAAACTATATCGGCCCCGAGTTTCATTATTGCGAATATTACACCGGCTGTCGGCAGTGGCCGTGCGTGAATCGGGGCAATCACTTTCAGAAAAATCACGATTTTGGTCTGTCTCTGCCGGTCCCCCGGGACCGTCCCCTGCTCGTGCAGTTTCGAAGTCCACTCTACGCGATCGCATCGAATTTTGCTTTGCTTGCGGGGCAAGAGCCGGCGCGGTTCACGCTGGAGGACTGGGAGCGCTACGCGGTCGCATCGATCATGGCCTGGCGTCAATGGATGCACAAATGGGTGCTTGGGCTCGATCACAAGGATGCGCTGCTGCTGAACTACGACGATGTCACCCGCGATCCGGATGCGCATCTTTCGCGGGCGTTGCTGCTTTTCGGGATCGAGCCGGATTCTGCGCGAGTGCAGGCGGTTGTGAAGCGGATAGGTGTGCGCCGTCGCGCCTCCGCGCGCGGATTTCCGTTTTATGACGCCGATTTTCTGCGCTGGGTCGAACAATACGCCGCCAACGAGATGGCCGCGACTGGCGTCCAGACGATGGACGAGATTGAGGCCGAATCGCTAAATCGGTAAGCGTTGCTCCACCGGTGTTCATTCTGTCCGGAGTCGCTTTCCAGCCTCAGGCTCGGTCATAGCATGCCGGGCGCGAGCAATCAGAGCGGGGCAGCGGAGCTTCCGGATTCAGCGACTATCATCATTCGAATGACGTCATGCATTTCGTAGCGAGGTCGCCATGGCAGTTGCGCTTGAACCTTCGATGCGTCACCCCGACTGCACATGATGTCGGATGGACGAAAATGAGCCTCGTCCACCTCGACATGATCGCGCCAGTCGAGATTCAATTCACGGAACGACACCGCCACAAATTCCTCGAGGCTGTACGCCGATCCGGTTGCTACGACGAAATCGTCGGCAGCAGGCAGTTGCAAAATACCCCACATCGCCTCCACATATTCGGGAGCCCAGCCCCAATCGCGTCGGATTCCAAGATTGCCAAGGCGCAATTTCTGCTGCCGGCCAGTCTTGATACGGTAGGCGGCGGCGACGATCTTTTTGGTGACAAATCGTTCCGGACGAAGAGGGGATTCGTGGTTGAACAGGATTCCGTTGGCCGCGAAAACGCCGTAGGCCAAGCGGTAGTTGACGGCGGCCCAGTGCGCGGCGGCCTTGGCAACGGCATAAGGGCTGCGCGGGCGAAACGGGCTTTCTTCCGTGGCCGTCCCTTGTCCTGTGTCGCCGAAGCATTCGCCCGAACTCGCGTTGTAAAGCCTGACGCCGGATCCGAGAAAACGGATCGATTCCAGGAGGTTTAACGTGCCCACGGCGATGCTTTCGATCGCTTCGACCGGCTGGTCGAAGGACAATCCAACGGAGGTTTGACCGGCCAGGTTGTACACCTCGTCCGGCTGGTATTTCGAAAGGGTTTGAAGCGCGCTGCGAAAATCAGTCAGGGTCATCGACGTCCGCTCGACGTGATCGAGGATCGAGAGCCGCGCAAGATTTGAAAACGGGGACACGCTGGCGTCGCGCGACGTGCCGATAACGCGATAGCCCTTTTCGAGAAGAAATCTCGCCAGGTAGGCGCCGTCCTGGCCGGAAACGCCACAAATAAGCGCAGTCTTCATCTATGAATGCCCGATTTGACTGTATCCCCGCTTTCGGATGCGCTCGATCGTTAATCGCGATCTTGTTCTTGAACCTTACAATGGACGATGCAATTGCGAAGCTCAAGATCGGTTAATCCGAAGGTGAAAAGCCGGTTGGCCTGATTGTGAAGCCGCCGGCTGAACCACGTGCTGGCCCAGGTATCACGGCCCGAGGTGGCGGAAGCCGTCATGCGCCTGCCGCCAGCAGCGATCGTGGCCAAATGGATGGAAGATCGAATGCCGAAGGCGGAAGAGGCTGCGCTGGCGCACTTGGTCCCAGTATTCGACGATAATTGCGCAGTGGATCGGGCACACTTGTAACTTTTCTCGAAACTCTGCTGCCCTCCGCCACAACTTCGTCCTTTAAGTCGGTAATGATACCTCTATGGCCGGGATGGAGATGATCTTAATAGCCTTCGTGGCAATTATGGGTGGAAATCCTAACAAATGGATTTAGTAGACGAGTGAGAATATTCGCATTATCCGATGTCCATGTAGATTACGAGGTCAATGATCAATGGGTGGCCTCGCTCTCCCAGGTGGAGTACGTCGAGGACGTCCTCATTCTAGCAGGTGATGTTTCCCATTCCATAGTGCGTCTCGCAAGGTGTCTGAGCCAGTTTGCAACCCGCTTTAAAAAGCTGCTCTTCATCCCGGGCAATCATGATCTTTGGGTCATAAAGCAGGATTCCAATCTAAATTCATTGGACAAGTTCGATCAGGTGCGCTCGATAGCCGAGGCTAGCGGAGCGTCTCTGGCTCCATTCCGGCATCGTCAGTTGAGTATCGTTCCCCTGCAAGGTTGGTACGACTATTCCTTCGGTGTACCCGAATTCGAGTTGGAAAAGTATTGGATGGATTTCCATGCCTGCCGATGGCCTGCTTCATGGACCATGGCGGACGTGACTTCGTATTTTATCGCAATGAATAATTATGAGCGTGAGAACGATCAGGAAGTCATCATTTCGTTTTCGCACTTCTTGCCTCGTCTCGATACCTTGCCCCAGGCCGGGCAAGGCCAATTCAAGTTCCTTCGGCCGGTTCTGGGTACGACTCGGCTGGAGCAACAGGTACGTCGGCTCGGGTCGGCTATTCACGTTTACGGTCACAGCCACGTCAATCGCCAAGTAATGCGTGATGATACATTGTACATCAACAACGCATTTGGATATCCGTACGAAGAGCATATTGCGGGTAAGAAGCTGCAATGTGTGTATGAGTTCCGCTAAGTGTCGATCGCATGAACGTTTCAGCCGCCTGTATCGGCTTTCCGCGAGCTTTCGTTAGCTTCGATTGTGTTTTTGATGATTTGCCATCTTGAAGGCTGCCGCATGTGCGATCGACGGCAGACCAAGTTCACATCAACCGCAGCCCCTTCAAGCTTGCGTGCCCGTTCTTGCCGACGATAATGTGGTCATGCACGATGATGCCGAGCGGGCTGGCGATGTCGACGATGGCTTTTGTCATCTGGATATCCGCCTGCGACGGCGTCGGGTCGCCGGACGGATGGTTATGCACCAGGATCAGGGCGGTCGCGGACAATTCCAGCGAGCGCTTGATGACCTCGCGCGGATAGACCGGCGTGTGATCGACGGTGCCGACCTGCTGCAATTCATCCGAGATCAACTGGTTGCGCTTGTCGAGAAACAGGACGCGAAACTGCTCCTTGTCGGCGAACGCCATCGCGGTCCGGCAGTAGCCGATCAGCGTCTCCCATGACGACAGCAGGGTGCGCGCCTTCAATTGTCCCCGGGCGACGCGGTTCGCGGCGGCTGCGATCAGCTTGATTTCGGTGATTGCGGCCTCGCCGAGCCCACTGGTCTCGCGTAAGCGCGCATCCGCCGCGTAAACGACTTCCGCGAAAGAACCGAACTTGCCGATCAGCGACTTCGCCAGCGGTTTGACATCGCGCCGCTGGATGGCGCGAAACAGCACCATCTCCAGCAGCTCGTAGTCGCTCAGTGCGTCGGCGCCGGCGCCGCGAAAGCGCTCGCGCAGCCGCTCGCGATGGCCGTGGTAATGCGGCTCGTCGTCAAATCCGGGCTGCTGGCTGGTCTCTGCGGACATCGGCGGCAACAATGCCGCGCTCGGCGCACTTTACAACCGACGGCAGGTTGTGGCCGCACAGATCGAGGATTGGAAAATCGAGATCGTCATTGCGGAGCGCGGGCAAGCACGCGAACCCGGAATCCAGAAACAGAGCGCCATGTCTCTGGATTCCGGGTCCAGGCGAAGCGGCCCGTCCCGGAGTGACGTCACTCACAGCGGCGTCTCATTCCTGCGCTGCGACAGCGTGAAAATCTCGACGCCGTTCTGAGTCACCCCGATCGAATGCTCGAACTGAGCCGACAGCGAGCGGTCGCGTGTCACCGCGGTCCAGCCGTCGGACAGGATCTTCACATGCGGCTTGCCGAGATTGATCATCGGCTCGATGGTGAAGAACATGCCGGGTTTCAGCTTCACGCCTTCGCCGGGGCGGCCGATGTGAATGATGTTGGGCTCGTCGTGGAACATGCGGCCGAGGCCATGGCCGCAGAAATCGCGCACCACGCTCATGCCCTGTGGCTCGACGAAGCTCTGGATGGCGTGGCCGATATCGCCGGTGGTCGCACCGGGCTTCACCGCGGCAATGCCGCGCATCATCGCCTCATAGGTCACCTCGATCAGCCGCTCGGCCTTGCGTGCGATTGCGCCCAGTGCGTACATCCGGCTGGAATCGCCGTACCAGCCGTCCACGATGAAGGTCACGTCGATATTGACGATATCGCCGTCCTTCAGGGCGCGGTCGCCGGGCATGCCGTGGCAGACCACGTGGTTGATCGAAGTGCAGGTGGAATAGCGATAACCGCGATACATCAACGTCGCGGGGTAGGCGCCGTGGCTGAAGGCAAAGTCACGGACGAAATCGTCGATTTTCGACGTCAGTATCCCCGGCTTGATGACATCGGTCAGCTCGTCGAGACACGCCGACACCAGCGCGCCCGCCTTGCGCATCCCGGCAAAGCCGCTCGGCCCGTGGAGCTTGATCTGGCCGGTCTTGCGCTGGGAGGTCTCGGAGGCTTCGACATAGCTCATCGGGGGCGCGTGGCTCGCTTAGGCGGGGCTTAAGGGGGCGATCGAAGGCTTAATTTAATGATTAGGGCGGGCAGTGCAAGCCACGGTTGATGCGTCGCATGGCCAAGGTTGGATCGGAACCCGGCCAGATGCCGGACTCACCCCTCCACCTCCACCGTGGTCTCCACCGGCAGCGCGCCGCCGCGGATGCGGATTTCACGCACCGGATAAGGTACGCGGATGTCCTCATGCTTGAACGCGTCCCATAGCGACAGCATGACGTCGCTTTTGATCTTGTCCATGCCGTCGGGATCGGCGATCCAGAACGTCAGCGTGAACTTCATGCCGGCATCGGCGAATTCGGTAAGGATGCAATTCGGCGGCTTGGGCTTGGTCGCGCGCGGCGATGCCGTCGCCGCCTCGATCGCCAATTGACAGACCAGCCGAGGATCGGCGTCGTAATTGGTGCTGAAATTGACTTTCACTAAGGTGTTCTTGTCGGTGTAGGTCCAGTTCACCACCTTCTGGGTGATCAGGTCTTCGTTGGGAATCAGGTATTCGCGGCCGTCGCCGGCGGCCACCGAGATATAACGCGTGTTCATCGCGCTGATCCGCCCGGAACTGTCGCCGATGGTGACGAGATCGCCGGGTTTTACCGATTTGTCCGCCAGCAGGATGACGCCGGAGATGAAATTGGCGACGATCTTCTGCAGCCCGAAACCGATGCCGACGCCGACCGCGCCGGAGAAGATCGCCAGCGCCGACAGATTGATGCCGACCGCGCTCATCACGATGGCGATGGCGAGGATCATCAGTGCCAGCCGCATCATCTTGACGAGCAGCACCTGGATCGACGGCGTCAGATCCCGCGATTGCGTGATGCGGGCTTCGAGAAATTTGCTGGCAATATTGGCAAGCCACAGCGCCACTGCGAGCAGTACGCCGAGCTTGATCAGCAGCAGCGGCGTCAGCCGCAGGCCGCCAAGCACGATCGCCACCGAATCAAGCGCGTCGAGGGTCGGCTCCAGCTGCCCAATGATGCTCAGCGCCGCGACCAGCCACGCCGCCAGCGACACCACGCGGACCACGAGTTGGTTGCGGATCACGCTGGTGACGACGCGGATGATCAGCCAGGCGATGGCGAGCTTGGCGCAGACCTCGAGCAGGTAGCTGCGGCTCGGCCAGGTCGATGCCAGCATCACCCCGCGCGCCACGGTCATCAGGATGGCAAATGCCGCGGTGGACGCGCTGCCGACCAGCACGCGCATGAACATCCGTAACGGCGCCGGCCAGCCCATGGCAAGCGACGTCATGTCGACGCGCGCGCGGACCGCGGCGCCGGTGCCGAACGCGATCCCGGCGCCGGCGAGGATCAAGCCGAATTGCAGATAGAACCACGGTGAGCTCACCTCGGCGCCGACCGAGCGCGCGGAGGACTGCAACAATTCGTAGAGTTCTTCCAATTCCATCATCGTCAAAATCTCGTCTTGCGCGGAATCCGCGCCGCGCCATCAATCTGATTCGAATTTGCAGCAGATTCCCATAAGCGCGGGGCCGGCGCCATCGCTGCGAATCGTCATGCGCGGGTCAAGCCCGCGTATGACGAAATGTGTGAATCCAGTAGGGTCAAACTCGGCAATGACGAAAATGCCAGCGGCGGAAGTGCCGCAGCCGGCTTCAGCCAGAAATGGGTTGGCGCCGAACTGTGGCGGCGATAAGGATGCAATCGCAAGGTTTTGCGGCGCCAGTGGAGGTTCATGGCTTCTCTCAATTCGGTCAGCATAGCCATTCTTCTTGGCGCGGTTCTGGTGATGGCCGGCATCCTGTCGAGCCTGCTCGCGCTACGCTTCGGCGCCCCGTTGCTGTTGGTGTTTCTGGTCATCGGCATGCTGGCTGGCGACGCCGGGCCGGGGCAACTGCGGTTCGACGACGTTCGTACCACCTATCTCGTCGGGTCGGTGGCACTGGCGCTGATCCTGTTCGACGGCGGGCTGAAGACGCGGTTTCAAAGCATCCGCACCGTACTGGCGCCATCGGTAGTGCTGGCCACGGCCGGCGTATTGCTGACGGCGCTGATCACCGCACCGGTCGCCCGATACGCGCTCGACCTCAACTGGACCGAGGCGCTGCTGACGGGGGCCGTGGTGGCGTCGACTGACGCTGCGGCGGTGTTTCTACTGGTGCATGCGCAGGGCCTGCGGCTGCGGCCGCGCGTGGGCGCAACGTTGGAAGCCGAATCCGGCACCAATGATCCGTTCGCGGTGTTTCTCACCCTGATGCTGGTGGAACTGATTTCGATCGGCGAAAGCTCGGTCTGGCATGTGGCAATGGAATTCGCCCGCGAAGCCGTGCTCGGCGCCATCATCGGCGTGCTCGGCGGCCGGCTGGTGGTGCTGGCGCTAAACCGCGTCGCGTTACCGCAGGGACTGCACGCGCCGTTCGTCACCACTGCGGCGCTGGTGATCTTCGGCGCAGCGCAGATTGCGCATGCCTCGGGCTTTCTTGCGGTATATCTCGCCGGCATCATCATCGGCAACCGCCCGACCCGCGCGCATAATTCCGTGGTGGCGTTTCTCGACGCCGCGACCTGGCTGGCGCAGATCGTGATGTTCGTGCTGCTGGGGCTGCTGGTATCGCCGCAGCGGCTGCTCGGCAGCATACTGCCCGCGGTGGTGGTCGCGCTGGTGTTGATGCTGGTGGCGCGGCCGGTCGCGGTGTTTTTCTGTCTGGCGCCGTTTCGCTTCAACTGGCGGGAAAAGGTTTTCATCGCCTGGGTCGGCCTGCGCGGCGCGGTTGCGATCTTCCTGGCATCGATCCCGATGCTGGTCGGATTGTCGAAGGCCTATCTTTATTTCGACGTCGCCTTTGTAGTCGTCATTATCTCGCTGCTGCTGCAGGGGTGGACTCTGGCACCCGCGGCGCGGCGGCTCCACGTGGCATTGCCCCGCGCGGATCGCGGGCCGCGGCGTGTGGAATTGGATTTGCCCGGCCAGCTCGAACAACAACTGGTCGGCTATGCCGTGCGTCCCAAGAGCCTTTATCTGCGGCGCGGGCTCGTCCCATCATGGTCGAAGCCGACGCTGGTCATTCGCGACGAGAAAATCCTGTCGCCCGCCGAGGCCGAACCGGTTGCGGCCGGCGATTATATCTATCTGCTGGCGCCACCGGAAAAGGCCGAGGCGCTGGACCGGTTCTTTGTCGACATGGCGCCAAGCACCGCGCCGGATCCGCACCTGCTGGGAGATTTCATGGTCTCGGGCGACCACACGCTGGGCGAACTTGCCGAAATTTACGGTGTCGGCATCGATACGGAGCAGGCAAATCTGACGCTGGCCGATTATTTCGACGTGCATCTGGACCATGCTCCGAAGGAAGGCGCGACGCTGCCGCTGGATTCCATTGTACTGGTCGCCCGTAGCATCGGCGGCGGCAGGGTCAATATCGTTGGCTTGCGATTGCCGGAGGACGAGGAAGACCCTCCACCGGAAACGCGCAGGGCCTCATTCAAGCGCAAGCTGTCGCGAATATGGGCGTCGGTTGCGGGAATTTGACGCTCGCCATGGCCTCCATGCCGCGGATGCTGCGTCGCGCTGGAGACAAGAGGGATTGTCAGCCTGACAGAACCTCGACGCCGCCGAGCGCGGTAACCCGTCCGTGCCGCAGCATCACGATCTGGGTGGCCAACTGGCGCAGTTCCGCTGCGTCATGGCTGACATAGACCATTGGAATTTCGGCCTCGTCGCGCAGACGCACCAGATAGGGCAGGATCTCGACCTTGCGGCCTTCGTCCAGCGAGCCCAGCGGCTCATCTAGCAGCAGCAGCCTTGGTTTTGACAGCAGAGCGCGGCCGAGCGCGACGCGCTGACGTTCGCCGCCGGACAACTGTCCGGGCCGGCGATCGAGCAGGCTGCCGATATCGAGCAGATCGGTAATGCGCGTCTGGCCGGCGGCATCCCGCACGAGGCCGTTCATGCGCCGACCGTAATCGAGATTTTGGCTCACATCGAGATGCGGAAACAGTCGCGCGTCCTGGAATACATAACCGATGCGGCGGCGATAGGGTGGAACGTGCACGCCGGCCATGGTGTCGTCGAGCACTTCATTATCGATGGCGATGGTGCCACGATCGGGCCGCAGCAATCCCGCGATCATATTGATCAGCGATGTCTTGCCCGCGCCGGAAGCGCCGAACAGGCCGATGACCCGGCCTTCGCTGGTAAAGGACGCTTCGACGGAAAACTCCCCAAGCTGCTTGAACACCTCAACGCGCAGCATGTTCAATTCCCATGCAGTCGTCGGGTGGCGCGGCGTGCAAAAAATTCCGACGCGATCAGCGCGCCCATGGCGATGACGACCGAGATGATTACCAGCCGCAGCGCCGCAGTGTCGCTGTTCGGGGTCTGAATCAACGAGTAGATCGCCGAGGAAATGGTCTGGGTCTCGCCGGGGATATTCGAGACGAAAGTGATGGTGGCTCCGAATTCGCCGATGGCCTTGGCAAAGCCGAGGACCATGCCGGCCAGCACGCCAGGAAGCGCCAGCGGCAGCGTCACGCTCGTAAACACCTGCCAAGGTGCTGCGCCCAGCGTGCCCGCGGCCTGCTCCAGCCGGCGGTCAATAGCCTCGAGCGAAAGCCGGATGGGGCGCACCAGCAGCGGAAACGACATCACGCCGCAGGCCAGCGCCGCGCCAGTCCAGCGAAACGCGAAAACGATGCCGAGTTGGTCCGCGAGCCATGCACCGACCATGCCGCGCCGGCCGAACGTCAGCAGCAGAAGATAGCCGGTAACGACGGGCGGCAGCACCAGCGGCAGATGGACCAGCGCATCCAGAACGGATTTACCCCAAAACTCCCGCCGTGCCAGCAGCCACGCCACGGCGATCCCGATCGGCGTCGCGACCAGTGTGGCGACTGCTGCGACCCGCAGCGACAGCAGGATCGCCGTCCATTCCGTCGGGGAAAGATCAAACATAAAGCCCTCTGCAACAGCGCGCCCGCGCTTGCGACCAAAGCGATCCAGTCCGGTCTGGCGCTGGATTGCTTCGCTTCGCTCGCAATGACCACAGTCAGGTTGTCGGGCTGACCAAAAATGCGAAGCCATATTTTTCGAAAATCGCCTTCGCTGCCGACGATCGCAGGAAAACGAGGTAATCCGCGGTCTCGGTCCTCGCCGTCGTGGTCGCGGCGACCGGATAGACGATCGCCGGGTGGGATGCCGCGGGGAAAGTGCCGACGATCTTGACGCCTAAGTCGATCTTGGCGTCGGTGGAATAGACAATACCGAGAGCGGCTTCGCCCCGCGAAACCAGCAGCAGCGCCGCGCGAACGTTTTCCGCCATGGCGAATTTCGGCGCCGCCGCGGTCCATGCGCCGAGTTTCTCCAGTGCCGCCTTGGCGTATTTGCCAACCGGCACCGCCTTGACGTCGCCGGTTGCGATCTTGCCGTCACCCGCAAGCTTGGCAAGATCGAAACCCTGTTCGATGGACACGCTGTCGATCCTGGAATCCTTCGGCGCGATCAGCACGATCGAATTGCCGAGCAAATCGACCCGCGTCGATTGGTCGATGTTCTTCTTGCCGGCGGCGTAATCCATCCAGCCGGTGTCCGCGGAGGCGAAAATATCTGCCGGCGCGCCCTGTTCGATCTGCCTGGCGAGCGCCGAACTTGCGGCATAGCTGGAGGTCACCTTGACACCGGTCTTTGCAGTGTATGCCGCGTCAATGTCGTCGAGTGCGTTCTTCATCGAAGCGGCCGCGAATACAGTCAGGCTTTTGTCCTGCGCCAGCGCGGGCGAAAGGGCCGATCCGAACAGGACGGTAAAGGCGACCAGAAATCCGCTGAAACGATACATGATGGCGCTCCGTGAATCCTCAAGCATTTGCGGCGCGGCAACGCGGCGCACCCGCTGACAAATGGCTGAAATGACAATCGAGACCGTCGTCTCTAAGGATATCGGCTGCGCTTACGGCACGGCGATATTCGACTTTAGCGGATTTCCGGGGACAATGAAATCCGCTTCACGCGTTATTGCTTTGCGTCCGGTGCTGCCAAAACCTCACGGCACGCGGCAGGCAACTGGGCCAGGGTCATCGGCGGCCTCGGTTTCGGCGGGATTTTTGGCGGTTTCGGATGGATGACGGAATCCTTGAACCAGTAGGCAAGATCGCCGGCGCTGCAGCCCTCGCTCACCAATGGTTCTGGCTGGCCTTCGCATTCACCGCTGCTCGGCGGGCATTTGATTCGGATGTGGAAGTGAAAGTCGTGCCCGTACATCGGCCGCACCTTTGAGAGCCAGCCGCGGTCGCCTTTGGCCTCGCGGCACAGCGCCTTCTTGATCGCGGCGTTGACAAAGATGCGCTGCACGGTCGGCTCCTGTGCCGCGGCGCGGATCACCGACAGGTGCGTCGGCGTCCACGCCGCCGGATCGATGTCAAGCCGGTCGCCCCGCACCATCATCACCGCCGACATTTCCTCGCGTTCGTTGTGCGACAATTTTCGGTTCGGCATCGGCGTCAGCCAGACGTCGGCATCCAGCCCGACCTGATGGCTGGCATGCCCGGTGATCATCGGCCCGCCGCGCGGCTGTGACATGTCGCCAACCAGTATTCCCGGCCAGCCCGCCGCTTTGTGAGCCTTGACCGACAGTCGCTCCAGTAGCGCCACCATGTCGGGATGCGCCCAGTTGCGGTTGCGCGACAGCCGCATCACCTGCCAGGTATCGCCGTTGATCGGCAGCGCCTCGGCGCCTGCGATACAGCCCTTGGCATAGAAGCCGACCACCTGCGTCGGCATCGCCGCCGGCAATATTTTGCGCCCGAACAGCTCCTTGGCGCCGATCATGGGATCGTTGGGGTTGGCCAGCGGCGCCAGCAGTTTTGGATCGAAACCTTTGTCCTGCGCTAGCGCGACGGATGCGGCGACAACGGACAACAGCGGGAGGATGAGAATCATGCGGAGGTTCATCGGATCACTCTATAGCGCAAGCCTGTTACGAAATCAGCGGCCGCAGGTCGGGAGGCCGTTCGCAATCGCTTGATCTCCGGCGCGGCGTTTCGCAACGCGCGGGTTAAGATTAATCGGCGACTGCGGACGGGGTGCGTGCTTCCGGTCTTTACAACCCGCCCGCCAAAACCGCATCTTGTCCCCCGATAAAATTCAAGCGGCAGGGGCGCAATCATGAAACGGCTGTCAGGCGGATGGCTCGCTGGGCTGGCGATTGCCGGCGCGATGACGATGTGGGCAATGACTCCGGCGCGCGCCGAGGTCACAGTGCAGATCGACAAGCAATCCCAGCGCATGGCGGTAAGCGTCGACGGCGTTATGCGCTACAGCTGGCCGGTGTCGACCGGCCGCAGCGGCTATGGCACGCCGAGCGGCGTTTTCCGGCCGCAGACCATGGCGCGAACCTGGTTCTCGCGGAAATATTACAATTCACCGATGCCGCACGCGATCTTCTTTTATTATGGCTTTGCCATTCACGGCACCAACGATCTGGCGCGACTCGGCGGGCCTGCCTCGCATGGTTGTGTCCGGCTGCATCCGTCGCACGCGGCGGCGCTGTTCGCGCTGGTTCAACGCAACGGACCGCGCAACACCCGGATCGAGATCAACTAGTGCCACTGCGGCGGCGCGTCTAACCGGCGGGCACCCCGGCGGCTTGGCTAGGCACTGGAAATCCGCTGCGACGTCGTGCGCAGGACCTCGGCGCCGCCGCCCAGGATCGCCTTGCCGACGTCCTCGTAATGGGTGTCGCGGGCCTGAATTTGCTGGGCGATGGCGTGCATGTCGCGGAAGCGGCGCTCGAACGGGTTGGCGCTGAATACCGCGGTGGCGCCGGCCATGTGATAGGCGGTATCGACCACCGAAGCCGCCTGGTGAATGGTCCAGGTCGAAGCGAGGCGAAGCGCGGTACGATGATCGTTACTGAGCTCGCCGGAGTGGATGAGGTCGCGCCATGCCTCGGCGGCCGTCGCATAGAGATAGGCGCGTGCGGCGCGCAGGTTACCCTCGGTGCGGCCGATCAGGGTCTGCACGGCGTTGTTGTCGCGCATCGCCTTGATGCCGGCCGAAGCCTTGCCGCGCGCCAGGTCGGTGGCGGCGTCGAGCGTGGCGCGCGCCACGCCGAGCGACACCGCCGCGAAGCCGAGGCCGAACATGGTGTAAGTCAGGATCTGGTACAGCGGCCCCTTTTCGCGCAGCGCTGCCGGCTCATCGCGCAAGGCTGCGAACTTTTCGGGGACGAACAGATCATCGACCGAGTAGGAGTCGGTGCCAGTGCCGCTGAGGCCGATTACGTCCCAGACGTCGTACATGGTGGCGCTCGCCGCCGGAAACAGGATGGTGCGGATTTCCGGCGCGCCGTCCGGTTTGCGCCGCCTGGTGCCGTCGGCCTCGACGACCTGCACATGCGCGCCGAGCCAGTTCGCTTGCCGCGAGCCGCTGGCGAAATCCCAGCGCGCGGTGACGCGATAGCCGCCGGGAACGACATGGATTTCATGAGCGATCGCGCCCCAGGCGAGGATACCCGGCGGCGTGTTGAAGATTTCGTTTGCCACGTCAGGATCGAGATAGGCCGCGGTCATGGCGCAAACGCCGCACTGTCCGAGGCACCACGCCGTGGAGGCATCGGCCTTGGCGATCTCCTCCAGCATCTGCATGAATATCTCGGGCGCGACTTCCGCGCCGCCGGCGCTCTTCGGCAGCAGCGCGCGGTAAAGCCCGTTCTCGATCAGCGCCGACACCACCGCCGGCGTCAGCCGCCGGGTCCGCTCGATCTCGGTGGCCTCGCCTGCGATCAGCGGCGCAATCGCCCGCGCGCGCTCGACGAGGTCGAAACCGGGCGGCTTGTTCATGGGGGTCCTGTGCGTTTTCTTTGTCTTCTGGTCGTCGGCTACGCAGGGGTAAGGCATCTGCGGCCATCGATCAAGACAGGGACCTCACCGTCATTCTGGGATGCGCGATTTGTCGCGCAGACCCGGAATCCAGAAAATCTGTATGTGTCACCGCGTCAGACCGAGCACGATAAACAGGGCACCATTGAGCCTTTCGGTGCTCTCGGCATCGAGTGAGCCGATCACCCGTCGAATACGATCCCGGGGCAACGGGCTCATTTTGTCGGTCATGATCTGCGAGCGCAGGCGCAGGCCGTTGGTAGCCGATGGCTCGATCACGGGACGAGAACGACGGAAATCGCTCAAGTCTGATGACATTGGGCAAACGAGAACAGATGTCGTGGTGTCGCCGAGTTCGTCAGCCTGAACGACGACGCCCGGACGCGGCTTGCCGATATCGCCTGACACGACGACGAGGACGACATCGCCGCGATTCACTTCCAGGCGTCCCAGTCGACAACCTGCTCGATCCAGTCATCGATAGCATCGTTTTCCGGATGCTTCGCCATCATGGCGCCCTCACGGCGGATTTCCGCCAGCACCTTGGGATCGCGCAAATCCGGCACCCAATGCTGCACCGGGCGCAGCCCCTGCGCGCGCAACCGTTCGCGGCGCGAAGCCATGCGCTGCTGCGGGGTACGGGGTTTTGCTTTTCTGGGCGTGGTAGCCATGGACTGAGCGTAACATGTTACGCTCTCGATTTCAATGATGATTGTGGGTGCTGCGGCCCCGAAAGTCAGTCGGTAGCGGCTTATTTTGGCCCCAAGGAGCTTGTATGGGCATTTTCCATGGCGATAGCTGAAACCACACTTAAACTTCTATGGGGCCGGGCGGCAGGCCTTTGCTCGAATCCTGCATGTCGAAGGGACCTCACGGCTATTTTAGAGGAGCGCAAAAATTACAACATCGGCGAGATGGCGCACATCATTGCGCATAGCGCCGACGGGCCTCGCGGAAACGCACAGGCCGGGAGCGACAGCTACGACAACCTGATATTGCTTTGTCCTACGTGCCACACGATTGTTGATAAAGACCCAGTGGGGCACCCAAAAGAACTTCTACTCAACTGGAAGAATGATCATGAAAAGCAGATTCGGGAGAAGGGAGCTTCACTAAAGTTCAACAACATTTCCGATCTAAAGCGCGAAGTGACTGGAATTCTTCAAGAGAACTTTCGAATTTGGAATAACTTCGGTCCGCAGTCGGAAATCGCATCGGTCGACCCAGCTTCTAACGCAAGCGAAATCTGGCGGCTAAGAAAACTGGATACCGTAATCCCTAACAATGCCAAGATCATCAACGTAGTCGAAAACAATAGAAATCTCCTTTCGAGAGAGCAAAGCGAAATATTCTTGGCTTTTAAGGATCACGCTCACGCGTTTGAGCAGAATCAGTACGGTAAACTTGATCACTATCCAACCTTCCCGATTAATTTCCAGAAAGAGTTCACGTCGTGACAAACGGTACGAATGAATGGGGTGTTACGTTTGGGCGCATTAGTTTCTTGGATAAGATATTACAAAGTCATGGCAACGTTAGTGGCATAACCAGGGATCACGACATTATTTTTACGGTCAGTCGTGTTAAGCAACTCGACACTCTTAGAATTCTTTGTTGTGACGAATATGCATTCGGCGTGACACTTTTAAATCGTGCGATCTCCGAGTTTAAACCGCTGAATATAATATATGTTGGAGGCGCATGGCATGGATATACGTCGGAAGCAAAGGAGCAATGTTCCGAAGAAGAGATCGGACTTTATAACGCACAAGAAATATCGGGCGGGCTGTGGAGAGATGACTTCTGGGCCTACACCCGCAAAGATGAAGATGGAAATCCAATCTTTGCATATAGATCTGTTAGAAATTAAAGCCGTTTACGGGTTCGGTTCTTTCTTCCGCGAAGAAGCATCGTTCAACGACATTGATCTTCTCGTGATCATTTCCATCTCGGCTTCGAAGTCAGTTGACTCCTATTACAAGCTCAAGCGTGAGTTTGATCGGCTGGCACACAAGTTCCAAATGACCGTTGATTTAACAGTTTTGACGGAAAAAGAATTTAGGACTGGACCGCTACGGGATATGCATCAACTTCAGTTGTTGATTTGAATTGAATTTACTTCAACTATCCACCTTCAGCGCCGCAATAAACGCCTCCTGCGGGATATCCACCTTGCCGAACTGGCGCATCTTCTTCTTGCCTTCCTTCTGCTTCTCCAGAAGCTTGCGCTTTCGCGTGATGTCGCCGCCGTAGCATTTCGCGGTGACGTCCTTGCGCAGCGCGCGCACGGTTTCGCGCGCGATCACCTTGCCGCCGATCGCGGCCTGGATCGGGATCTGGAACATGTGCGGCGGGATCAGCTCCTTCATCTTCTCGACCATGGCGCGGCCGCGGCCTTCGGCGCGCTGGCGGTGCACCAGCATGGACAGCGCGTCAACCGGCTCGTTGTTGACCAGGATCTGCATCTTGACGAGATCGGCCGGCTTATAGTCGGTGAGGTGATAGTCGAACGACGCATAACCCTTGGAGACTGATTTCAGGCGGTCGTAGAAGTCGAACACCACCTCGTTGAGCGGCAGGTCGTATTTCACCATGGCGCGGGAGCCGACGTAGGTGAGCTCCTTCTGCGAGCCGCGGCGGTCCTGGCACAGCTTCAACACGCTGCCGAGATATTCGTCGGGAGTGAGGATGGTCGCCTCGATCCACGGTTCTTCCATCTCGGCGATCTTCACCACGTCGGGCATGTCGATCGGATTGTGAATCTCGATCTCGCTGCCGTCGGTCAGATGCATCTTGTAGATCACGCTGGGCGCGGTCGCGATCAGGTTGAGATCGAATTCGCGCGACAGCCGCTCCTGGATGATTTCGAGATGCAGCAGGCCGAGGAAGCCGCAGCGGAAGCCGAAGCCAAGTGCCGCCGACGTCTCCATCTCGAACGAGAAGCTGGCGTCGTTGAGCCGCAGCTTGCCCATCGCGGCGCGCAGCGTCTCGAAATCGTCGGCGTCGACCGGAAACAATCCGCAGAACACCACGGGGATCGCCGGCTTGAAGCCCGGCAGCATCTCGGTCACCGGCTTCCTGTCGTCGGTGATGGTGTCGCCCACTCTCGTGTCGGCGACTTCCTTGATCGCCGCGGTGATGAAACCGATTTCGCCGGGGCCGAGTTCGTCGGATGGGGTCAGTTTTGGGGTGAAGAAACCGACGCGCTCGACGTCATAGGCGGCGTTGGTGCCCATCATGCGGATGCGTTGGCCTTTCTTCATCACGCCGTCGACAACGCGCACCAGCACCACGACGCCGAGATAGACGTCGTACCAGCTATCCACCAGCAACGCCTTCAGTGTCGCATCGCGGTCGCCTTTCGGCGGCGGCAGCCGGTGCACGATGGCTTCCAGAACGTCGTCGATGCCTAAACCGGTTTTCGCCGAGATCATCACCGCGTCCGAGGCATCGAGACCGATCACGTCCTCGATCTGCTGCCTGACCTGGTCCGGTTCCGCGGCCGGCAGATCGATCTTGTTCAGCACCGGCACGATCTCCAGCCCCGCGTCGAGCGCATGATAGACATTGGCCAGCGTCTGCGCCTCCACGCCCTGGCTGGCGTCGACCACCAGCAGCGCGCCCTCGCATGCCGCCAGCGATCGCGAGACCTCGTAAGCGAAGTCGACATGGCCCGGCGTGTCCATCAGGTTGAAGATGTAATCCTTGCCGTCCTTGGCGCGATAGCTCAGTCGCACGGTCTGCGCCTTGATGGTGATGCCGCGCTCGCGCTCGATATCCATCGAATCCAGCACCTGTTCCTTCATCTCGCGCGCCTGCAGGCCGCCGGTGGTCTGGATCAGCCGGTCAGCGAGCGTCGATTTGCCATGGTCGATATGGGCGACAATGGAGAAGTTGCGGATGTTGGAAAGAGCGGCGGTCGTCATGGGCGCGGGATAGCATCCGTGTCCCGACGCGGCAACCAGTTTGCAGCATTTTAAAAGGCGATCTTCACGCCAAGCTGATTCCACTCGTGCTCAAAACGCGCTAGGCAAAGGACCATGTCGACTGTCTTGTTGCCGTCCGCAAAATCGCGTTCGCGAAGCCGGCCCGGATTACGGCGCCTGGCGGCCTGGGTCGCGGCGTCGGCCGGCGATCCCGACGCGGGCCTGCGGCTGGTGGTCGGCTTTGCGGCCGTGCATGCCATACTGTGGACGCTGGTTCTGGCGAACCTGAAGGCTGCGCAGGATGTCCATATGGATGTCGCGGAGGCCTTTGCCTGGGGCCAGAAATTCCAGTTCGGCTATGGCAAGCATCCGCCGCTCGCGGGCTGGGTTGCCGGCCTCTGGTTCAGGATCTTTCCGGTCGCGGACTGGTCGACTTACCTGCTGGCGATGACGACGCTGGGCTGCGGACTGGTGATCTCGTGGTTTATCGCATTGCGCGTGGTCGACCGCCGCCGCGCCTTCTTCACGCTGGTGATGCTGGCGCTTTATCCGGTCTTCAATTTCAAGGGTTTCAAATACAACCCGGACCTGCTGCAGCTGGTGACCTTGCCGCTGCTGGTGCTGGCGTATCTTCATGCATTCGAGAAGCGCACCCTGCGCGCCGGCCTGTGGCTCGGGCTCGCCGGCGCTCTCGCGCTGATGACGAAATACTGGGTCCTGACCATGATCGGCGCCATTGGCCTCGCGGCGCTGCTTCACCCCGATCGCCTACTGTTCCTGCGCTCGCCGGCGCCGTGGGTGGCGATGGCGACACTGGTGCTGGCGATGACGCCGCATCTGTGGTGGCTGCGGGAAGTGGATTTCGTGCCGCTGACCTATGCCGGCGATGTCTATGGGCTGGAGAGCCGTGCGCAGAACGTTCAGCTCGTGCTCGGCTACATCGGACATAATCTCGGATTGCTTGCGGCGCCGGTGGCGCTTGCCGTGCTTGCGCTGTGCTGGCCGATGCAATGGCGGAAACCATTGGCGTTCGTTGCGCGCGCGTGGTCGCCGGGCGTGAAGCTGTCGCAGGCTCTCAACATCTGGATCATCCAGACCGTGGTCGCGGTCGGGCCGCCGCTCGGCGCATTGATCTTTACGGTCTATATGAAGACCGATTGGGGCATCTCGCTGTTCTTCCTGACGCCGCTGGCGCTGGTCGCTATCCCAGCGTTGCGCGTGCGCAAGATCGCGCTGTTCCATATCATGGCGATCTGGCTGGCGATCACGCTGGCGGCACTTGGCGCCTCGCCGCAAATTGCCGCCTATGAGATAGCGCGCAATCCCAACGCTTCCAACACCTATGCCTCGCGATCGGGGCTGGCGCGCGAGCTGACCGAGGCGTGGCGCACGCGATACAAGACCCGGTGGGCAGTGGTTGCGGGTACTACCGAGATCGGCGAGCCGCTGACGTTCTACAGTCCGGATCATCCAGCGCCGTTCACGCCCGGCGAAGTCTGGTCATCCGGATTGACGTCTTTGGAGGAAGCCAAGCGGCTCGGCTTCATCGGCGTCTGCGACACCACCGATTATCGCTTGCCGACATGCGAAGCGTGGATGGAAACGAACGCGCCCGACGCCGAGCGGTTGGCGATCACCACGCAACGCCTTTTCCATGGTCACGCGGGACCTTCGACTCTGTGGAAGGTCTGGATAGCGCCGCCGGGGAAATAGAGATGCGGCGACAGGGCGGCGGAAATGACGCGCGGTGCCGCCACACACTCGATGTCGTCCCCGCGAAGGCGGGGACCCATACGCCCAGGATTTTCAACTGAAATGAGACGTTGCAACAGTCGTGCGTGAGCCGCGAGCACGGTGGCTATGGGTCCTCGCTTTCGCGGGGACGACGAAAGAGGTTATTCTTCCTCGTTGAACTTGCTGCCGACCAGTTCGGCCAGCGCCGCGACCGCGGCTTCGGCTTGCGCACCGGTGGCGGAGACGGTGATGGTAGTGCCGGGTCCGGCCGACAGCATCATCAGTCCCATGATCGAGTTGCCGCCGACGGTCTCACCGCCGCGGGTGACCGAGACTTCGGCATCGAAGCCTTCGACCATTTTTACGAATTTCGCCGAGGCCCGCGCGTGGAGACCGCGTTTGTTGATGATGGGAATGTCCCGGACAACCGCGTCCAAGGGTGGCGACGGGCTATCTGCTCCCGCATTGCCGCCGCCGGGAGGAGCAGCGTGGTCGCTCATTTTCCAGCGAGAACCCGGCTTGCGATGGTAACGTATTTGCGGCCGGCTTCCTGGGCCATGGCGATGGCGTCGGGGAGGGGCCGCTCCTCGCGCACTTTGGCGAGCTTGACCAGCATGGGGAGGTTGATGCCTGCGAGCACCTCGACCTTGGGCCGGCTCATGCAGGAGATTGCGAGGTTGGAGGGCGTGCCGCCGAACATGTCGGTGAGGATGGCGACGCCGTCGCCGGAGTTGACGCGGTTGACCGCCTCGATAATGTCGCTTCGACAGAGATCGGCATCATCTTCGGCGCCGATCGTAACTGCTTCGATTTGCTTTTGCGGACCCATTACGTGTTCGAGCGCCGCCTTGAATTCGTCGGCAAGGCGCCCATGGGTCACAAGTACCAGACCAATCATCGGAAACTCCTCGCGGGTGCTTTTGGTGCACCGCACGAACGGGCCACTTTGACCATCCGGAGCCCCCGCGCAAGAGGGGATCTTCGCGATTCTCCCTGATTTAACGGTAATGAGAGGGAGCCAGCGCCGGTCTACTGGGTGGCGATAGTGGGGCTTATATGGTTACCAATTCCCTTCGAGCAATCATCAGAAGGTCGGGTAGATAACGCGGCTATTACCAAAGGAAGCGGCTGGAAGCGGGAGGCCACCGGAATGCGAGGTAATATAACACCGTATAGCGTCGTAGATAGCATGTCAGCCGCCGGTAGCCGGTCCGCATTGGCGACAGCCAGGTCCACCACCAGTCCTACGATCGCCTGTCCGGCGAAATCGCAACGACGAACGCCAAGTCCGCGAATCTCGATCAGACCAGCAAGCTCGGGTGCCGGCCGTACCACGAGACTGCCCTGCGCCGCCGCCAGATAAACCCGGTCATCGCCGACCAGCACGGCTGCGGGAATTTGTCCCGCTCGCCCGGCAAGAACCAGGTCGAATACCAGCCGTGATTTGCCCGATCCCGATGGCCCGCGAATCAAGACGGCGCGGTCGCCCACCAGCACGGCTGAGGCGTGAACGCTGCTGCGGTTGGCCGCGGTCATGGCGCGGGCAGCCGCACCACGAAGCGCGCGCCGGCAACGGTCGCCTCGCCATCGGCATTGACCGGGCCGGGACGGTTTTCGGCCCAGATGCGGCCGCGGTGGGCTTCGATGATCTGTTTTGAAATTGACAGGCCCAACCCGGAATTCTGGCCGAAACCCTGGTGAGGTCGGTCGGTGTAAAATCGTTCGAAGATTTTCTCCAGCGCGTCCTCGCGAATGCCGGGGCCGTCGTCGTCGATGACAATCTCAATCTCGGAGCGGACGCGGCGGCAAACGATGCGGACCTTACCGCCGGCGTTGGAAAACGACTGCGCGTTGACCAGCAGGTTGGAGATCACCTGTCCCAGCCGCGAATCGTGGCCGGGGATCGAGAACGTGTCCCTTGGGCTGCCCTCGAAGCGCGCCTCGACCCCAACATCGTGGCCGAGCCGGGTTTCGTTAGCCACCGACGTCAGGGTGTTGAGCAGGCGGCGCAGATCGACCGGCGCCTCGTCCTGACGCTGCAGTTCGGCATCGAGACGGCTGGCGTCCGAAATGTCCGATATCAGCCGGTCAAGCCGTTTGACGTCGTGTTCGATCACCGCCAGCAGCCGGGAGCGGCTATTCTCGTTGCGGGCAAGCGGCAACGTTTCCACCGCGGACCGCAAGGAAGTCAGCGGATTCTTCAGCTCGTGGGCGACGTCCGCAGCGAAAGTCTCGATCGCCTCGATTCGATTATAAAGCGCGTCGGTCATGTCGCGCAGCGCGCCGGACAGATGCCCGATTTCGTCGCGGCGGCCGGTGAAATCCGGAATTTCCACACGCGTGCGGATGCGGCGGCGGACGCCCTCGGCGCTGTTGGCCAGCCGCCGCACCGGTCCGGCGATGGTGCTTGCGAGCAGCAGCGACAGCACCAGCATTACGACGGCAGCGACGGCGAAAATTTTCAGAATTGCGAGCCGCTCCGCGGTCACCATCTGGTCGATATCGCCGCCCTGGGTCGACAACAGCAGAACGCCGTTGACGGCACGGAAATGCTGTACCGGTACCGCTACCGAGACGATCACTTCGCCGCGGTCGTTGATACGAACCATCGAGCCCTTGACGCCGTCGAGCGCACGGGAAACCTCGTTATAGCCCTTGCCGTTCTCCGGCCCGAGTTCTCGATAGAGCGGCAGATCGCCACGATTGAGCCAGGTGCGGAAGGCGATGGTCGCGCGCTCGGCGATCCCGGGCGTGCCGGTTGATGGCGGGGCCAGTTCGAAGCGCAGGACGTCGCCGCGGCCATACAGGCTGCGGCTGTCGAGGATGAGTACGCCATCGCGATCGTAGATGCGGGCGCGGGTTTTCGTCGGCGAGATCAGGCCGCGCAGCACCGGCGCGACGCGTTCGGGATTGATCGGAAAATCGAGCCCGGACAAGGCGTCGTCGGACGGGCCAAAGCTTTCCCCGGGCTTCAGGTCGAGTAGGCGATCCGGATCGATGGTAAGGCCGTTGGCTTCGGTGGTGCCGGTTGCAGCGATGGCGCGTGCGATGACCTCGCCGGTCGACAGCAGGTTTTCAGCGCGCGCGTCGATCAGGCCGGCACGGAACTGCGAAAGATACAGGATGCTCGCGACCAGCGCGATGAGGCCGGCCAGATTCAGCGAAACGATGCGGCGGGTCAGGCTCGAGAAAGACAGCGCGAAGAAAAACTGCCCGGCCCGGCGCAGCCAGCCGAGCAAGCGTTGCCAGCCGTGAGCCTGGACGCGGGGGCGCTCACCGCTGGCGGCAGCATCCTCCATAGCGAGGGACGATGCGCCCTCGGCGTTCACGGCTGGATCAGGCTGTGTTCGATCAAGCAATGGCCAAACCGTTCGTTAGGTACGCCGCCTACTTCACCAATGTCATTCCGGGGCATCCGCGCGCTTGCGCGGGTGAACCGGAATCCGGAAAACCGGCGCGTTCGTCCGGATTCCAGGCTCGCGCCAAGAGGGCGCGCCCCGGAATGACACCTTATCAGGTTTCCTTGAAGCGGTAGCCGACGCCATAGAGGGTTTCGATCATCTCGAAATCGTCGTCCACCACCTTGAACTTCTTACGCAGCCGCTTGATGTGGCTGTCGATGGTGCGATCGTCGACATAGACCTGGTCGTCATAGGCCGCGTCCATAAGAGCGTTGCGGCTTTTCACGACGCCCGGGCGGGTGGCCAGCGCCTGCAGGATCAGAAATTCGGTGACTGTCAGCGTGACCGGCTCGTTCTTCCAGGTGCAGGTGTGGCGTTCCGGATCCATCCGCAGCAGGCCGCGATCCAGCGCCTTGGCATCGGTCTCCTTGGGCGCCGCGGTCGGATCCTTCGGCGCTGCGCGGCGCAGCACGGCTTTGACACGTTCGACCAGCAGGCGTTGCGAGAACGGCTTGCGGATAAAATCGTCGGCGCCCATCTTGAGGCCGAACAACTCGTCGATCTCTTCATCCTTGGAGGTGAGAAAAATCACCGGCAGGTCGGACTTCTGGCGCAGCCGCCGCAGCGTTTCCATGCCGTCCATGCGCGGCATCTTGATGTCGAGGATCGCAAGGTCCGGCGGGCTGGTGCGGAAACCGTCAAGGGCCGACGCGCCATCCGTATAAGTCATGATCCGGTAGCCTTCGGCCTCCAGCGCGATCGAAACGGATGTGAGAATGTTGCGGTCGTCGTCGACCAAGGCGATTGTGGGCATGAGCCTGCTTTCCGAATGGGACTTAGAAGAACGGCGAGCCGGTGATGTGCCGTGGCGATGGGCTTAGAACTCGATCAACGAGCAATGCAAGCTGGGCTGAAGTGTGACCGAGTTCCCGCACAACGCATGAACGGTCAGCGCGTTCCAAGTCCAGGCATCGCTTTAGCTCAAAAAAGGCTCTTTTTGCAATGAGATGCGGGATTTGACCGATGCAGGAAACCGCTGATTTCGACCCCGCGACGCTGGCGCGGTCGCTGCTGCGGCGCAGCCGGCAGGGCGCGTTGGCAACCCTGATGCGGGACAATGGCGATCCCTATTGCTCGCTGGTCAACGTAGCAAGCGACTGTGATGGCTCGCCAATCCTGCTGATTTCACGCCTGGCACTGCATACCAGGAACATCCTCGGCGATTCCCGCATGTCGCTGATGCTGGACGAGCGTGCCGCAGGCGATCCGCTGGAGGGCGCGCGGATCATGCTGGCAGGCCGCGCTGAACAGGTTGAGAAGGATGAAGAACCGGGTTTGCGGCGACGTTACCTTAACGCCCATCCATCTGCTGAAGTATTTGTAAATTTTAAAGATTTTTCATTTTTCAGGATACGCCCGACAGCGGCGCATCTGGTCGCCGGCTTTGGCCGGATCGTCGATCTGGCGCCCGCGCAGTTTCTGACCGAGATTTCCGACGCCGCGGCGCTGCTGGAGGCCGAACAGGACGCCATCGACCACATGAACGCCGATCATGGTGACGCGATCAATCTCTATGCGACGAGATTGCTCGGAGCCGATCAGGCGGATTGGCGTTGCACCGGGTGCGATCCCGACGGACTGGACATGCAGGCCGGTTCGAAAACGTTGCGGCTGCAATTTCCACGGCGGATTGTCACTCCTGCCGCACTGCGACAGATCTTGAAAGAACTGGCCACTCGCGTGCGAGAGAACGAACGCCGATCGAAGACAGCCCCGGAATAAACCAAATTTCTTAGGATCGGCTTGGCAAGTCCGGCGTTCATCAGTATTAGGTCGCCGAACTGGGGCTGGAAGGCTATATTGACGGCCACCGCGGTAAAAGCGCGTTTGCGGCAATCGCGCTGAAATATGCGGGTTCGAGGAGGAATCTTCCGTGCAAGAGACGGGCATACGCAACGGTGCTTTCGGCGCCGACAAATTCGGCTTAAAAAATCTTCAGGCCGTGAACTGGAATTTCGGCGCGCCGCAGCTTTACGAGCATTCGCTTCAGGCGGGCGAAGCCGTGTTGTCGTCGGATGGCGCGCTCTGCGCCGACACCGGCGAATTCACCGGCCGCAGCCCGAAGGACAAGTTCACGGTTCGCGATAGCACCACCGACAAGAATATGTGGTGGGCCGGCAACCAGTCGATCAGCTCCGAGCAGTTCGAAGCACTCTATCAGGATTTCATCAAGCACGCCGAAGGCATGACGCTGTTTGCGCAGGATCTCTATGGCGGCGCCGACCCAACCCTTCGCATCAGGACTCGCGTGTTCACCGAACTGGCGTGGCATTCGCTGTTCATCCGCACGCTGTTGATCCGCCCCGAGGCGTCGGAGCTTTCAGGCTTCGTACCGGAGCTGACCATCATCGACCTGCCGAGTTTCAAGGCCGACCCTAAACGCCACGGGGTCCGCTCCGAAAACGTGGTCGCGATCGATTTCGCCCGCAAGATCGTTCTGATCGGCGGGTCTTATTATGCCGGCGAGATGAAGAAGAGCGTGTTTACCACGCTGAACTATTATCTGCCGGAAAAGGGCGTGATGCCGATGCACTGCTCGGCCAATGTCGGGCCTGATGGCGACAGCGCGATTTTCTTCGGTCTCTCCGGCACGGGCAAGACCACGCTTTCGGCCGATCCGAAACGGACGCTGATCGGCGACGACGAACACGGCTGGGGCGCGGATGGCATCTTCAATTTCGAAGGCGGTTGCTACGCCAAATGCATCAAGCTTTCGGAAGAAGCCGAGCCCGAGATTTACGCCGCCAGCAAGCGCTTCGGCGCGGTGCTGGAGAACGTGGTGCTCGACGAGAATACCCGGGAGCCCGATTTCGACGATGGCTCGAAAACCGAAAACACCCGCTCCGCCTATCCGCTCGACTTCATCCCGAATGCGTCGCGCACCGGCCGCGCCGGGCATCCGAAGAATCTGGTGATGCTGGCGGCCGACGCCTTCGGCGTGATGCCGCCGATCGCAAAGCTTACGCCGGCGCAGGCGATGTATCATTTCCTCTCCGGTTATACCGCGAAGGTAGCCGGTACCGAGCGCGGTCTCGGCAACGATCCCGAGCCGGAATTCTCTACCTGTTTCGGCTCGCCGTTCCTGCCGCGCGATCCTTCCGTCTACGGTAACTTGCTGCGCGACTTGATCGCAAAGCACAATGTCGATTGCTGGCTGGTCAACACTGGTTGGACCGGCGGCAAATACGGCATCGGGCGGCGCATGCCGATCAAGGTGACGCGGGCGCTTCTGACCGCGGCGCTGAACGGCTCGCTGCGATCAGCGGATTTCCGCACCGACAAGTATTTCGGCTTCGCGGTGCCGACCTCGCTGCCCGGGGTCGAACCGCACATCCTCGATCCGGTCAAGACCTGGGCCGACAAGGCCGAGTTCGATATAACCGCGCGAAAACTGGTCGGCATGTTTGCGAAGAACTTTGCCAAGTTTGAAAATGACGTCGATGCCGACGTGCGCGCCGCAGCGCCGGATTTGAAGCTGGCGGCGGAGTAGGTTTTTCGACTATTTCCATGCAGTGATAGAGCGGCTCGGTGAGCCGCTCTTTTGTCGATGCCTGGTGCGGTCACATTTGCCGCAGTGTCTCGATCCATTTTGGGTCGCGACGGTCGACAGCCTTGCGGTTCCGGATGCGGCCATCCAGTTCGATGTGCAATTCGGTCAATTCCTCGTCGCGCCGGCCCAGCACCTCGAAATGCTTCGGCTTGCGACGCGGCTCGCCGAGTGTTTCAAAACCAGCCTTCTCCGCCACGCGTAGCGCGGTGCGAGGATCGGCATCGGCGTGGTGGCGATCGTGCTTCTTCTTATGCTCGATCGCCGTGGTCTTGCCGTCACGCGTAAAGCGCGCGACTTTCAGTTCGGTCGGCTTTTGTTCGCCGGTCAGTTCGACACTGTCGCCGATCTGGAACTCGATCTGCTCAAGTCCATGCGGCGTGACGTCCGCGAGAATGGAGTTGCGGCCGGTTTGCACAACGAAGCGATGGCCGAAGATGTGGGTGATCTTTCCGCTCGCAGTGGTGATGATGGGATGGTCAGGCATTGCATTCAGTCCTGCTGAAATGAAGTGAGGATGGGTTGGTTCAGCGCGCCGGAGGTAACGGAGGCGGAGTGCCTTCGTTTGGACCGGCGCGCTCGGCCGGCGGCGGCGGACCGCGATCGGCGCGCTCGCGTGGCGGGGGCGGCGGCTGGCCATCGCGGTCGGCGCGTCGATCGTCCTTCGGGCCTTTCTTTCCCTTGGGGCCGTCCTTGGGACCGTCCTTGGGACCATCCTTCGGGCCGTTGGGCTCCTTGCCGAATGCCTCGTTGCGGCCGTCGGCATGCGATACGATCTGCGCGCGGACGACGCCGCGATCGAAGCGGCCTTGCACGGTAACGTTCTCACCCTTCGTTACGATTTGGCGATCTTCGCCGCGATGGCCGGTATCCACCAGTGCGCGCCCCGAGGCGTCCTGAACGACGAATTTGTTGCCGAAGATATCGGTCACTTCGCCTTTCACGGCTACCGCCGTGTCCTCACGCAGGTCGCCGATGGCGGTGGGTTGCAGCAACATCACGCGTTGCGGCTCCCAGTTCTGCGCAAGCCGCGTGCCTCCGGCGCCTACGGCAGCCTGCGGCGAGAATGGCGAGCGCGCCGCCAATGCCTAGCGCGCGGGTCGAGATGCGGCTTTGCGATCGGGGAGCGGCAACGCCTTCGGTTCTGAAGGTTGATTGTCGGTGTCGGACATGGAAGCTTCCTCATCGGTTGTCGATGCGAGCCAATCTAGCGATCCCCCCAAATCCACCCTGAACCGAACCGTTCAGACTGAGTTAAGCTACGCGCTCTAATCCCGAGTCATGAAATCCGCCGGAAACTTCCAATGAAAATCCTGCTGGTCGAGGACGACGCGCTGCTCGCGAAGGGGATCGCCAACGCGCTGCGGCGGGAAAACTTCGCGGTCGATGTCGCTTCGGATGGCGAGGATGGTCATCATCTCGGCGATACCGAACTCTATGACGCGGCCGTGCTCGACCTCGGTTTGCCGAAGATGCCGGGCGCCGCCGTGCTGCGCGCCTGGCGCAAGAATGGCCGGCAATTGCCGGTTCTGATTCTCACCGCGCGCGACGGCTGGACCGAGAAGGTCGACGGCTTCAAGGCCGGAGCCGACGATTATCTGACCAAGCCTTTTCGCGTCGAAGAATTGATCATGCGCTTACGCGCGCTGGTGCGCCGCTCCGCCGGTCATGCCGCGCCTGATATCATCTGCGGACCGCTGTCGCTCGATGCGCCGACCGGAGTATTCGAACTCAATGGCCTGCCGCTGAAGCTGACTGCGCTGGAATGGCGGGTGCTGCAATGCCTGATCCTTCGAAAGGATGCCGTGGTCGATCGCATCGAACTGATGGACAAGGTCTATGAAGGCGATGCCGGCACCGATTCGAATTCGCTGGAGGTGATCGTGGCGCGGCTGCGGCGCAAAGTCGGCCATGGCCTGATCGAGACGGTGCGCGGCCGCGGCTATCGCCTCGCGTCGGGCGCAGGCTGATGTTTCGCGGCGCATCGTTGAGCCGGCGGTTGCTGCTTGCCGCGATGGTCTTCATCGCGGCAGCAATCGTTATTGCCGCCATTGCAATCGGTTTTGTGTTGCATCGCTTTGTGCAGGGCCAGATCGATCAGCGTCTCGATACCCAGCTGGTGTTTCTCGGTTCCATGCTGCGCGCGGCGCCCGACGGCACGCTTTCGCTGGCTGGCAATGCCGACGGACCGCCGTTCGATCGGCCGCGGCGGGGCTGGTATTGGCAGATCACCGGGCCAAAAAATACGCTGCGTTCGGCCTCGCTTGACGGTGAAACCCTTGACGATCCGGTGCTGACGGAGCGCGCCCGGCGGCCTCCTCCCACGAAAGACAAATTTGCGAAAAACGCCAAGGCTATTCCGGCAGAAGGCGAGGGACCCGACGACGAGGCTCTGCACTTTCGTATGTTGCAGATCAGCATTGCCAACGCGGGCGCGACCATCGTCGCTTCTGCACCGCGGGCTTCGGTATGGGGTCCGCTACGAGAAGCGATGACGACGCTGGGCATTTCGCTGGGCGTGCTCGGGTTGGCGCTGGTGCTGGCAATCCTGCTTCAGGTTCGGCTCGGCCTGCGTCCGCTGGAGCGTCTCCGGCAATCGGTGGCCGATGTGCGTGCCGGAAGGAGCGAACGCGTGCCCCCGCGCCAGCCGCTCGAAATCCAGCCGCTGGTGACCGAACTCAACGCACTGCTTGAGCAGAATGCTGCGAACCTCGAACGCGCACGGCGGCACGTCGCCAATCTCGCGCATGGCCTCAAGACACCGCTCGCGACGCTTGCAATCGCGCTGGCCGGTCCCGATACGCGCGAGGCCGATGACTTGCATCCACTGGTCAATCTGATGGAGCGGCGTATCCGGCATCACCTCGGCCGCGCGCGTACCGCCGCGCTGAGCGGTCCGGTGCGGACGCAAACCATGATCGCACCGCGCATCCGCGACGTCGGTGATGTCTTGGCCAAGGTTCATGCGAACCGGGCAATCGCATTGACGGTTGATCTATCTGCCGACATCGCGGTGGCCTGCGAGCAGCAGGACTTCGACGAGATGGCCGGCAACCTGATGGAAAACGCGTTCAAATGGGCGCGCGGCAGGATCGTTGTGCGCGCCCAGGCCGATAACAGGATGGTCACGTTGATCATTGAAGACGACGGGCCGGGCTTGCAGCTCGATCAGATATCCCAGGTGCTGCGGCCCGGCGAGCGGCTGGACGAAAGTGCGCCGGGATTCGGCTTCGGGCTGTCGATCACGCGTGAACTGGCAGAGCTTTATGGCGGTGAACTATGTCTCGGCCGCTCGGCGCTTGGTGGCTTGCGCGTGTCGCTGGGCCTGCCTGTTTCGACCAAGCCTTGAAATAGGCGATCTGGGTCGTGGTCGCGAGTGTCGTCCCCGCGAAGGCGGGAACCCATACCCACCGGCATTTGTGATTATACGAGAATGCCTGCGCCAACACCGCACAAAATGGGTAAGTCAGAGGCTATGGAGCCCGCCTGCGCGGGGACGACACATTCCTACCCCTTCGCCTGCCGCATCGTTGAAAGCTGCGCCACGGATTTCACCGGCACGTTCCAGATATCTCCGGCGTATTCACGGATGGTACGGTCGGAGGAGAACCATGGCATGCGCGCGACGTTGAGAATGCTGGCGCGGGTCCAGGCCGGAACCACCTGCCAACGCAGGTCGATGCCGCGCTGGGCATCGAAATAAGCGTCGAAATCGGCGCTGACCATGTAATGGTCGAGATGGCGCAGCGCATGCCCGACCGATTCGAACCGGGCGGGATCGTCGGGTGAAAAGTCGCCGCGCTCGATCGCTGCGATCGCGCGCGCGAGAGGCGGCGACTTTGCGATCACGTCGGTGGCGTCCAGCCCCTGCTTGCGGCGGACCATCACGTCCAGGGCTTCCATGCCGAAGATCGCGATGTTCTCCGCACCGACATGGTCGCGAATCTCGAGATTGGCGCCGTCCAGCGTGCCGATGGTCAGCGCGCCGTTGAGTGCGAGCTTCATGTTGCCGGTTCCGGAAGCTTCCATGCCCGCGGTCGAGATCTGCTCGGAGAGATCGGCAGCAGGAATGATCACCTCGGCGAGGCTGACATTATAATCGGCGAGAAACGCCACCTTGAGCTTGCCGCCGATGGCCGGATCGTTATTAACGACCTCGGCGACGTCATTGATCAGTTTGATGATCAGCTTGGCGTAGCGATAGCTTGCCGCCGCTTTACCGGCGAAGATTTTTACCCGCGGCACCCAGTCGTGCTGCGGTTCGTCCTTGATGGCGTGATACAGCGCCACCGTCTCGAGCAGGTTGAGCAATTGCCGCTTGTACTCATGGATGCGCTTGATCTGGACGTCGAACAGCGCGCCGGGATCTATCTGGACGCCAAGCCGCTCGCCGATCAGCCGCGCCAGCGCGATTTTGTTGCGGTGTTTTACGGCGCGGAATTTCTGCTGGAACGCGACGTCGCTGGCCAGCGGCTCCAGGCGCGCAAGAAGTGAGGGATCGTCGAGCACCGCTTCGCCGCAGACCTCGCGCAGCAGACCGGTCAGTCCGGGGTTGGCCAGCATCAGCCAGCGGCGGAAGGTGATACCGTTGGTCTTGTTGGTAATGCGGCCGGGATAGAGATGGTTGAGATCGTGAAACACGGTCTCCTTCATCAGGTCGGAATGCATCGCCGAAACGCCGTTGATGCGATGGGAGCCTATGAACGCCAACTGTCCCATCCGCACGCGGCGGCCGGATTTTTCGTCGATCAGCGACACCGAGGCGCGGAAATCGACGTCGCCGGGAAAGTGCGCGTCTGCCAGCTTCAGATGCGCATCATTGATGCGGTAGATGATGTCAAGATGGCGCGGCAGCACGCGTTCGAACAGTTCGACCGGCCAGGTCTCCAGCGCCTCGGGCAGCAGGGTGTGGTTGGTGTAGGACAAGACCGCGGTGGTGATCTGCCACGCTTCGTCCCAACGGAAATTGTGCAGATCGACCAGAATGCGCATCAGCTCGGTGACGGCGAGACTGGGGTGCGTGTCGTTCAGTTGCACCGCGGCCTTTTGCGCCAGCCCGCGCAGTTGTCCTTCCGATGCGAGATGTCGCTTGATCAGATCCTGCAGCGATGCGGCCACAAAGAAATATTCCTGGCGCAGCCGCAACTCGCGCCCCGCGGCGCTCTCGTCATTTGGATACAGGAACTTGCAGATCGACTCGGCGCGGGCCTGTTCGGCGCTGGCGCCGAGATAGTCCCCGGTATTGAAGACGTCGAGCTTGAGCGGATCGGGCGCGCGCGCCGACCACAGTCGCAGCGCGTTGACGTGCGCGCCGCGCCAGCCGACGATCGGCGTATCGTAGGCGACCGCCTTCACCGTTTCCGCCGGATGCCAAATCGTGCGGGTGCGGCCCTTCGCATCGCTGACGCGTTCCACGCTGCCGCCGAAGTGCACGTGGTAGACCACCTCCGGCCGCTGGAATTCCCACGGGTTGCCAAAGCCGAGCCACTCGTCGGGATATTCCTGCTGCCAGCCATGCGAAATGATCTGACGAAACAAGCCGAAATCGTAACGGATGCCGTAGCCGATGGCCGGGATTTCCAGTGTCGCCATACTTTCCATGAAGCACGCCGCGAGGCGTCCGAGGCCGCCATTGCCCAGCGCCGCATCCGGCTCGCATTTGCGCAACTCCGACAGGCCAGCGCCGAGATCGCCGAGTGCCGCGTCGAACACCGGCAGCAGACCCATATTGTTCAGCGCGTCGGTGAACAGCCGGCCGATCAGAAACTCAAGGCTGAGATAATACACCCGCTTGCTGCCGGCGTCGTAGCTTTGCTTCTCGGAAAGCAGCCAGCGATGCACGACGCGGTCGCGCAGTGCCAGGGCCGCCGCCTTGTACCAGTCGCGTTTGGTAGCCAGCGCCATGTCCTTGCCGATCGCAAGCGTCAGCTTGGCAAGAATCGCGCTCTTGATCTCGATCAGCGCCAGTTCGTCGACCGGCGCATGGAGCGGAGGGTACTTTGCTGGCTGCGATTGATCTGGCAATTCTTCAGTCCCGGAATCACGCCACTGGAATCATACGCGGATTATGTCGGGATCGAAACCCGCGCGACGCTGCCGCGGGGGCGCCCGCAATGCATGACATTCATGCAAGGACCAGCTTATGCAAGGACCGGGCCGATTTAATCGGCGGCGTGACGAAGCTGTTCCTGCTAAGTAAATCCAAAGACGCCGGGCCAGGACACCTCGAAGGAGCATACCATGGGATCGACCATCGAAATCGCCGCCGTGACTTTGCTGATGTTTTGCCTCAGCGCCACCAGCGCCGCCTTTGCTGCCGGCGCGGCGGGCCGCAGCGCCGACGGCCTGAGCTGCTCGTTCAGCGTCGCGAAGTCCGCCCCGCCGGCGGCACGCTGCGCCGCCATCCGACGCCAATGCGGCGGAAAATTCTATGTCAATTATTGCGGTGACAGGATGCTGTCGGCGATGTGAATTGCATCCTGCGAACGCCGGGAAACAGCTTCACATGCGATATGGACGCCTGTGCAAAGACCCGGCCAAGGAATTGCGCGGATATCGTTATAGGCGACGATCAATCGCCGCAGAACGAATTAAGAACACTTTAGCAAGCCTTTGATATATCATAGTGATTCGGTGCCTTACCGATACAACATCTATGGTCTGTCCAAGCTTGCGAGGACTACATGTCCACCATCGCCTTCGATCAATTCGCACTCACCCGCATTGCCGATTTCGCGCGTTCGCTGTCGCGGCTGCATGCTCTCTCGCGGCGGCGGCCGGTCGATGACGACCAGTTCGACCGCGAGTTCAGCGCCGTTTGCCTCTCGGTATGGGGCTACACCACGGACGATTTCAGCGATGACCTGTTCTCGGCCGCCGATCACGCCTTTCTGGACACGCTCGACGAGGCGCATGCACGGATCTTCGCCGCCGAGCGAGGCTACGACCTCGTCGATGACAACGGCATGCTCACCGACTGGTGGGGCTATTGCTGGATGATCCTGGCCGAAAAACGCGGCCTGCTGACGCCGGAGAACCGTGCGGCGGCGCGTGCCGCGATCGAGGACAAGTATCTCGCGGCGCCAAACGTGATCGGCGTCATCGTCGGGCGGTGAGTTATTGCGCGTCCGCGCGTTTCGCTTTCGGCAAGGCAGCTTTCGGCACCACGGTCATGGGAAGCATGTCGCGTCCTGCGTCCGCCAGCGGCGCGTCGCGGGGGACGGTTTCTGCCGTGACCGGTGCGACCTTCATCTCGCCGAGCCGGGCACGGACAGCCGCGGTAAGACCGGGATAGGAGGCGATCGGCGTGAATTCGGCGCTTTGAGCGGCGCCGGCCTGGGCGCCGGAATAGGCCACGAGGCCATTGGTGGTGGCGACGACGTCGCCGGGGCGCAGCGAGGTGTCGAGCGACAGATCCACCGGCGCAAGGCCGGCCGGATCGCGGCCGTTGCAAGTGCAGTCCGGGCGCAGCGCCTTGCGGTAGGCAAAGGCGTTTTCACTGTCGGCATAGCGTTCGCCGGTGCTGGAGGACGCGCCGTCGATATTGCTGCCGAAGAACACCTTTATCGCACTTGCTGGACAGAACGCCTGGCACATCTGCACCGGGCTCGCGCCGCCGCGCGCCAGCAGCGGAAAATAGCGGCCGTCGCAGCTGCGCACGCAAAATGCCGGCCCAGCACCCGCCATTGCCACCGGGCGCGGTGGCGTGGCCGGCTGATTGAGGCCGAACGGATCGGCGAAGAAACTCGCTTGCGCGGGGGCGTGGCGGGACTGCTGTTTTTGCTGTCCGCTGAAGAAGAAATCGAACAGCCCCTCGGCGGACGCCGCGTGCGGCGCGAGCACGACAGGCCCCGAAATTACAACGGCAACCAGCATCATGCGGCGCCGCACGTGCCGAACACGCAACTCTTTACGCAACGCTAACTCCACCCAACGCAAGCTGCAGCCAACCCTGCTTCAGCTTGGATTCACCATAAGCAAGGATGGTAAACGAGCGGTGTAGAACACGGGCCGCCGAGTCTATTCTCGTCATTGCCGGGCTTGACCCGACAATCCATCCTTCTCGAATATGCATTTTGTGAAGATGGATGGATACGCGGGTCAAGCCCGCGCATGACGCCGGAGAGTTACCCCTTCAAAAACTCGCTCGCCTTGTAAAGCGCGCGAAACGCAAGGCCCGCCTGCGCGAAATTTTCCGCGGCACCTTCCTCGCGATCCACCATGGTGAGGACCAGCGCGATATCGCCGCCGGCGTCGCGCACCGCATCGACCGCCTTGATCGCCGAGTCGCCGGTGGTGGTGACATCCTCGACGATGACGACGCGCTTGCCTTGCAGGGTTTCGCCCTTGGCCAATCCCTCGACCGCGAGGCGGGCGCCGTGCTCCTTCGGCTTCTTGCGCACGAAGAATGCAGCGATGGGATGACCCTTGAGCCAGGATAGTTGGGCGATCGCGCCGGCGATCGGTACCGCGCCCATCTCCAGCCCGCCGACATAATCGACATTGTCGTCCTTCAACGCCTCGAATGTCAGTTCCGCCAACAGCGCCGCGCCCTCGGCATCGAGCATGGTCGGCTTGAGATTGAAGTAGAAATCGCTCTTGCGGCCGGAGGCAAGGGTAATTTCGCCGCGTCCGAACGAGCGTTTGCGGATGATCTCGGCGAGGCGGGCGCGGGAGGCTGATTTGGACAAGGCGGGGTTTCTCGTGTGGGCGGGTGCAATCTATCGGCCCATGGCCGCGCGTTCCAGAGCCGATCTCACGCCATCAACACTTCGTCGTCCCCGCGCAGGCGGGGACCCATATACACCGTCAGTGCGATTTGGCACGAGACGTTGAAATATTCCGGTTTACTACGACCACGGTGGCTATGGGTCCCGCCTGCGCGGGGACGACTCGGTAGTTGTGTCGCCGTAATGTTCCGGGTTACTGGATACCTAGCTTTCGCAGGGGCTGATGAGAAATGACCATCGAACTACATACCTGGAACACACCGAACGGCCGCAAGATCAGCGTTGCGCTGGAAGAAATGGAATTGCCGTACAAGGTCTTTCCGGTCGACATTACCAAGGGCGAGCAGATGAAGCCCGAATTCCTCGCCATCAGTCCGAACAACAAGATTCCCGCGATCGTCGATCCGGATGGACCCGGCGGGCAGCGCGTCAGCGTGTTCGAGTCCGGCGCGATCCTGCTGTATCTCGGCGAGAAGACTGCGAAATTCCTGCCCGGACCACTGATCGAGCGCATTCCGGTGCTGGAATGGCTGATGTGGCAGATGGGCGGCTTTGGGCCGATGCCGGGCCAGGTGCATCATTTCATCGCGCTGACCAATGAGCAGGATCGCGCCTACGGCCTGAAGCGCTACACGGCGGAGACGCGGCGGCTCTATGGCGTGCTGGATCGACGGCTGGCGGATCGCGAATTTGTCGCCGGCCCGCTGTCGGTGGCCGATTTTGCGATCCTCGGCTGGGCCTGGCGGCACGAGCGCCACAAAGTGTCGTTTTCGGATTTCCCCAATGTCGGACGTTGGTACGACGCACTGATGGCGCGCCCCGGCGTCAAGCGCGGCATGGAAGCGAAGCTGGATTGATTACCCCCGTCATTGCCGGCTTGACCCGGCAATCCATCTTCTTCAACAAATGTCCGCTAGCGCGGACGATGGATGCGCGGGTCAAGCCCGCGCATGACGCTAGGTGTTACTACGCCCGCTTCGCCTCGAACGCCATCCGCAGCGCCAGGCCCACAAGCACGGTGCCCATCAGCCAGCGCTGTACCAGCAACCATGTCGGCCTGGTTCGCAGAAAACGCGCGATCGACCCCGCTGCCAGCGCGATCATGGCATTGACGCTGACACTGATGACGATCTGGATCAGTCCAAATACGATCGACTGTGTCAGCACGCTGCCTTGCGCGGGATCGATGAACTGCGGCAGCAGTGCGAGATACAGCATCGCAATCTTCGGGTTGAGCAGATTGGTTACGAACCCCATGGCGAACAGCTTGCGCGGCCCGTCGACCGCCAGTTCGCGCACCTGAAACGGTGAGCGCCCGTTCGGTTTCAGCGCCTGCCATGCCAGCCACAACAAATAGGCAGCACCCGCGAGCCGCAGCGCGTCATAGGCATAGGGCACCGCGAATACCAAGGCGGTGATGCCGAACGCCGCGCACAGCATGTAGAACACAAAGCCCAGCGCGACGCCGCCGAGCGAGATCAGCCCGGCAAGGCGGCCTTGCGTGATCGAGCGCGAAATCAGATAGATCATGTTGGGGCCGGGCGTCAGCACCATGCCGAGCGAAACCAGGGCGAAACCGAGCAAGGCGGGAAAGTGGGGCATCGAGTGTTCTCGTTACGGGAATAGCCCGTGATTTAATCGGGGCTGCGGCACGATGCCACTTCATAGAATGCATCGCTGGCAGTCGAAACTTTCGCAGGCCGGGTCGGAAGCGGACGAATCTGCTAGCACTGCGGCATGACCAGCGCCCCCAACGCCTCGATCACGCCAAAACCCCGCGCCACGCCTTCGGTTTCTTGGCGCGAGGGGTGGGCGGTCTACCTGCAGCGCCGGGTGCTGATCGTGCTGCTGCTGGGGTTTTCCTCGGGCCTGCCGCTGGCGTTGTCGGGCTCGACGCTGCTGGTATGGATGACGGAAGCCGGCGTCGATCTGCGTACCATCGGCTTGTTCGCACTGGTAGGGACTCCCTACACGCTGAAATTCATTTGGGCGCCGCTGGTCGACGCACTGCACGTGCCGCTTTTCACCCGCGCCTTCGGCCGCCGCCGCGGCTGGCTGGTGTTCTCGCAATTGCTGTTGATTGCGTCGATCCTGCTGCTGGCGTTGACCGATCCGGCGCGCTCGCCACTGTTCGTGGCGCTCGGCGCGTTGCTGGTCGCGGCGACGTCCTCGACGCAGGATATCGTGGTCGATGCTTTTCGCGTGGAAAGCCTGCCGGAGAGCGAGCAGGCCGCCGGGATGGCCTCCTACGTCGCGGCCTATCGCATCGGCATGCTGGTCTCGACCGCCGGCGCGCTGTTTCTGGTCAGTGCCTATGAAGGCATCGGCCTGCCGCGCGGCCCGGCGTGGATGTGGGGCTACGTGTCGATGGCGGCGCTGGTGCTGATCGGCACCGTTACAGCGCTCGCCGCGACCGAGCCCGAACAATCGGCGCGTGCGGAAGCGGCGACGAGCAGCGAGACTGCGTTTACGCGCGTGACCCATGCCGCGACCGGCGCGTTCTCTGAATTTCTCGCGCGCCGCGATGCGTGGGCTGCGCTTGCTTTCGTGGTGCTGTATAAATTCACCGACGCCTTCTCCGGCACCATGACCGCGCCGTTCGTGATCGACCTTGGCTTCACCCGCAACGACTATGCCGCCATCGTCAAGGGTGTCGGACTTGCCGCGACGCTGATCGGCGGTTTTGCCGGCGGCTACGTGGCGCGGCGCTATTCGCTGGCCGCCAGTCTGTGGATCGGCGGCGTGCTGCAGGCGGTCGCCAACCTGGCGTTCTCGTGGCTGGCATTGGTCGGCGTCAACCAATGGGCGCTGGCATTCGCGATTACCGCGGAGAATTTCACCAGCGCGATCGGCACCGTGATCTTTGTCGCCTACCTGTCGGCACTGTGCAGAAACCCGTTGCACACCGCGACCCAATACGCGCTGCTCACAGCACTTGCCGCGGTGGGACGCACCTATCTGTCATCCGGCGCGGGTTTTGTGGCGAAGGCAACGGGCTGGCCGCTGTTCTTCGCAATCTGCGTGCTGGTCGCAATCCCGAGCCTGATCCTGCTGGTCTGGCTACAGCGCCGCGGGCATTTCGAGGGACTGGGGACGGTGAGGGTGTAGTCCCCGTCGCCGTCGCGCTGGCGTGCCGCATTCTCAGTGTCGTCCCCGCGGAGGCGGGGACCCATAACCACCGATGTTGTTTGACGACTAGCCGTTCCATAACTACCACCGTGCGCATCACAAGCGACGGCGTGTATGGGTCCCCGCCTTCGCGGGGACGACGGTTGAGTCATTGGCGACGATCAATGCTTCACCACGCTCCATTTCGTGACAACGGCCTCGCTCATTTGCCCGGCGTCCTGCGCGCAGGCGACCTCGTCGACTTTCACTGAAATCGCCTTGCCGATCAAACCTTTCAACTGCGCGGTTTGCGCATCGCTATTGGTGACGATCTGGAATGTCTCCGGCCCGGTCTCGAGATTGCAAAGTCCATTCGGCGGCGGCAGACGGCGCGGTTCGCTTACGAGCTGATAGGTGTTGATGCGGCTGCCCTTCTTGCCGCCGCGTACGCGCATTGCGTTGAGTTGCCCCGACAGGATATCGCCAGTGTTGATCAGCTTGCCGGCTTTTGCCGGCTGATCGGCCTGCTGTGCGGCGACCGCGTAAATGCCCGAAAGCGTCACCACCGCTATAACCGCTGCCAACGCGAAATATTTACCGAAGTCACTTCCAGTCATAAGTCCTCTTCCGATTCCAGTTATTCAAAACAACGTGCGCTGCCGCATCGCGGCCAACAGCGTGCCTTCATCGAGATAATCCAGCTCGCCGCCGACGGGGACGCCATGGGCGAGCCGTGTCACCTTCACATTCGCGTCCTGCAAGAGGTCGGTGATGTAATGCGCGGTGGTCTGGCCATCGACCGTCGCATTCAAGGCGAGAACGATCTCCGTGACGCGGGGATCGTGCGCGCGCGCCACCAACGCGTCGATGGTAAGATCCTGCGGGCCGACGCCATCGAGAGGCGACAGCGTCGCACCGAGCACGTGGTAGAATCCATTTGTGGCATGAGCACGTTCCAGTGCCCACAGATCGGCGACGTCGGCGACCACGACGATGATCGACGGGTCCCGCCGCAGGTCCGTACAGACCGTGCAGGGATTTTGGGTGTCGATGTTGCCGCAGGTTCTGCATACCTGGATCTTGTCGATCGCCACCTGCAGCGCGCTCGTGAGCGGCGTCATCAGCGCCTCGCGCTTCTTGATCAGATGCAGCGCCGCGCGGCGCGCCGAACGCGGGCCAAGGCCGGGCAGCCGCGCCAGCAATTGAATCAGGCGTTCGATTTCGGGACCGGCGACGGCAGCGGCCATGTCAGGTGAGGCCCAACCCCGGCGGCAGTTGCAGGCCGCCGGTCAGCGCCTGCATCTTCTCCTGCATCGCAGCTTCCGCCTTGCGACGCGCATCGCCAAGTGCCGTGACCAGCAGATCCTCGAGAATTTCGCGCTCGTCCGCCTTGATCAGCGAGGGATCGATCTTGACAGCCTTCACTTCCATCTTCGCGGTCATGCGTATGGTGACGAGGCCGCCCCCCGATATGCCCTCGACCTCGACGTGATCGAGTTCCTGCTGCATGGCCTGCATTTTCGATTGCAGTTGCGCCGCCTGTTTCATCATGCCGAGAAAATCAGCCATAAATCTTTCCTTTGAAGGTCATCGTTTCCTTCGAAATTGTCATTGGTCGTCGCTGTCTGAAAACTCGGTGGGGTCCTCGCTAGCATCGGATTCCGGCGGCTCGGGGGCAAGCTTGCGCACCTCGACCACTTTTGCTCCGGGGAACCGCGCCAGCACCTCTTTCACCCGCGGATCGGATTCGGCCGACCGCTCCCGCTCGGACTGCTTCAACTGTGCCTGCGACCGCAGCGTCGGCTGGCCGGCTTCGTTGGAGACGATCACGGTCCAGCGTCGGCCGGTCCATTGCTCGAGCTTTCGCGACAGGTCGTTGATCAGCGTGCGCGCAGCGCTGCGTTCCAGCGCCACTTCCAGCCGTCCGTCCTCCATCCGCACCAGATGCATATCGGCTTCCAGCGCGGCCTTGATAATCAGGTCGCGCTTTTCTGCCGCCAGCGCGACGAGTTCGGTGAAACTGTGCAGTTTGAGCGACGGCGCCGTCGCCTGCGCGTCCGTTACAGGTGCGCTCATCTGCGGGCGCGGCGAGGCTTCGGCGCCGCTGCGGACTGCGGAAGATGCCCGCGGCGGTAGGGATTGCATGGACGATGAAGGCGTGGCCGGCGCGCTTTGCGGCCCGGCGCTGCCGGTCACCGGCGACGCGCCACCGCTCTGTTCAAGCATCCTGATCGCTTCGTCGGGCGTCGGCATATCGGCGACATAAGCGATGCGCACCAGCACCATTTCCGCCGCCGCCGCCGGCCGCGTCGCAGCCTGCACCTCCGTGAGGCCCTTGAGCAGCATCTGCCACATCCGCGACAGCACCCGTATCGAAAGCTTCGCGGCAAAATCGCGGGCGCGAAGCCGCTCGGTTTCGCCGAACGCGACATTTTCCGCGGTCGCGGGCACGATCTTGACGCGGGTGACGAAGTTGACGAATTCGGCGAGATCGCTGAGCACCACGACCGGATCGGCGCCGGTATCGTATTGTTCGCGAAATTCCCTGAACGCGGCGGCGATATCACCCCGTGCGAGCTGCTCGAACAGGTCGATCACCCTTGTGCGGTCGGCCAGCCCAAGCATTTGCCGCACCGCGTCGGCGCGCACCAGGCCCGCGGCATGGGCAATCGCCTGATCGAACAGCGACAGCGAATCGCGCACCGAGCCTTCGGCGGCGCGAGCGATGATGCCGAGCGCCTCGGGCTCAGCATCGACATTTTCTTTTTTGGCGATGTTGGCGAGATGCGCCATCAGCACATCGGCATCGACCCGGCGCAGGTCAAAGCGTTGGCAGCGCGACAGCACTGTCACCGGCACTTTCCGAATCTCGGTGGTGGCGAACACGAATTTGGCGTGCTCCGGCGGCTCCTCCAGCGTTTTCAGGAAGGCGTTGAACGCCGCGGTCGAGAGCATGTGGACTTCGTCGATGATGTAGACCTTGTAGCGGGCGCTGGCCGGTGCGTAGCGCACGCTGTCATTGATCTGGCGCACGTCGTCGACGCCGGTATGGGACGCGGCGTCCATTTCCAGCACGTCCATGTGCCGGCTTTCCATGATCGCCCGGCAGTGCACGCCGAGCGCGGGCATGTGGACAGTCGGGCTTTTGATCGAGCCATCGGGCAATTCATAGTTCAGCGCGCGGGCGAGAATTCGTGCCGTGGTGGTCTTGCCGACACCGCGCACGCCGGTCAGAATCCAGGCCTGCGGGATGCGTCCGGTTTCGAACGCATTGGAGACGGTGCGGACCACGGCCTCCTGGCCGATCAGATCGTCGAAACCGGCGGGGCGGTATTTGCGTGCAAGCACGCGATAGGGCGTGCCGATGCCGGCAGCGGGAGGCCGGTTGGCGCCGAGATCGAGGCCGCCTTGATCGGCGCTGTCCGGATCGTTGGAAGGCATCGCAGGAGCGCCAGCGTCGGTCATCGATCGGTCCGCAATTGATTGTCTCTCAAAGCCGGCTTGCGGAACTTGGAACGAATGTCAGCGCAAACCTGGCGCGATTCGTTCAAAACAGGTAGGAGACTGACGAGCGACCCGATCCGGACCTCGTTAGGGCTGCTTCCTTCCGGATCTGACCCGGTTGGCGAGAGGCTCGTCCACCGCCAATCTCCCGACCCTTATTTGGGGCCAAAACCGCCGGAAAGCAAGCGCGGCCTCCACTGTCATACCCCGCGAAAGCGGGGTATCCAGTACGCCCGCGGTCTCTCACTTCCTCGCTGCCGCTCTGCAATACTGGGTCATTCGCTTTCGCGGACGATGACGACTTGATATGGAACACACATGCCCGCCGACTGGTCACTGCATTCAAGGCTCAAGGAAGACACCATCGACATCGGCGATCTGCCGCTGTGCCGCGTGCTGGTCATCAAGGACGCGCATTATCCGTGGCTGCTGCTGGTGCCGCGCCGGCCCGACGTGGTGGAAATCATCGATCTCGACGAGGTCGCGCAGGCCCAGTTGATGACGGAAATCAGCCGCGTCGCCCGCGCCCTGAAAGACGTCACCAGATGCGACAAGCTGAATATCGCAGCGCTCGGCAATCTGGTGCCGCAACTGCACGTGCATGTTGTCGCGCGCCGCTCAAGCGATGTGGCGTGGCCGCGTCCGGTGTGGGGCGTCATGCCGCCGCTCGCGCACGACGCCGAAGAAGTCCAAAATTTCATCGGCGCGCTGCGCCGCAAGATATGGCTTGGTTAGTTCATGACTGCATTCGATTCCTTTCCATTGGGGCAGCCGGCCTTCGTTACCCACATCCTCGACCGCGCCGCGCATCTGCGCAGCGACGACGAAAAACTGTTTGCGCTGGAGCGGCACCGAGACGCCCGTGCTTATGTCGTGTATCGCGACTCGCTGGTGGTGAAGCAGCAAGCCGATGGCCCGCGCGCGCTGCTCACTATCGACGAGGCGCTGAAATTCGGCGCCAATCCCGGCACGATTTTCCTCGGGCTCCGCGACGGCGCCGCGGTGTTCGGCATGGGTATTGCTGCCGCGGCGGCGGAACAATTGCTGACGCGCGACGACGTTGCCGTCACCGAATTGCGCGGCATGGCAATGCAGGGTGTCATGCCGCCGGACCAACTCTCGGCGATCGCGATGGCAAAATCGATGGTGGCATGGCATCAGCGCCACGGTTTCTGCGCCAATTGCGGTACCCGTTCGGCGATGACCCAGGGCGGCTGGAAGCGCGATTGCCCGAACTGCAAGACCGAGCATTTCCCCCGCACCGATCCGGTCGTGATCATGCTGGTGGCTTCGGGCGACAAATGCCTGCTCGGCCGGCAGAAGCACTTTCCAGCCGGAATGTGGTCGTGTCTCGCGGGATTTGTCGAGGTTGCGGAAACGATCGAGGACGCGGTGCGGCGCGAAATCTTCGAGGAATCCGGAATCCGCTGCACCGACGTCAATTATTACATGACCCAGCCGTGGCCCTACCCTTCGTCCCTGATGATCGGATGCTCGGCGCGCGCCACCAATGAGGAGATCGTCATCGACCGGACGGAACTCGAAGATGCCCGATGGTTCGACCGCGCCGAGGCGATGCTGATGCTGACACGAAAACACCCCGACGGCCTTGCTGGCCCGCATCCTTTTGCAATTGCGCATCATTTACTCGGTCGCTGGTTGCAAGTCGGCCCAGAATTTCGCGCATAGCGGGAACCGGGTTGTGGCCCAATCGATTGATAAGGATGGGGCTTCGGGTCCGTCTGATGGCAGGACGGACGCAGTGGACGTGACCATGAATTTTCACGTTGCAGCCCCGAAAATTCCGCCACGCATCTTATGCATCGGCATGCCGGTACGCGATCTGACGTTCCGGATTCAAGAGTTGCCGGGGCGCGGCTTCAAGGTCAATGCCAGCCATTTCGACGAGATCGCCGGCGGCAACGCCCTCAATGCTGCCATTGGGATTGTGCGCCTCGGCGGGCGCGCGTCGATTTGCGGCCCGATGGGCGATTCCCGCGAGCCGTCGGCCAAATATATTTTCGAGAAGCTGGCGCATGAGGGGATCGAAACCCAACACCTCGTGCATATGCCGGGGCTGGTGACGCCGATTTCCAATATCATGATCGACCCCAGCGGCGAGCGCACCATCGTCACATTCCGCGATCCTGAACTATGGAAAGTGCATCTGCCCGATGCCGACACGCTGCTGCGCGATTGCGATGCCGTCCTCATCGAGAACCGCTGCGCGGAGTTCTGCACCGATCTCTGTGCCGAAGCCCGCAAGCGCGGCATTCCGGTGGTCGTCGACGTCGATCGCACGATGTCGATGCGTGAGGGCTTGCTGACGGCGTCGTCGCATCTGATCTTCTCCAGCGAAGCGTTGCAGGCCACCGCGGGAATTGCCGGCGATGCCGAGGCGCTGACGAAAATGGCTGGGTTGACGCCGTCGTTTTTGGCCGGTACGCGCGGCCCGCGAGGTACCATCTGGCTCGACGAGCAAAAGCAGCTTCGGGAAACGCCGGCCTTTCCGGTGCACACCGTCGACACGCTGGGAGCCGGCGATATATTCCATGGCGCGTTTGCGCTTGCCATTACGGAACATCAGGACGTGCCCAACGCGCTGCGCTTTGCCTCGGCCGCGGCGGCGCTAAAATGTACCCGCTTTGGTGGTGCTTTCGCCTGCCCACAACGCCCTGAAGTAGAAGCGCTTTTGGACGACGAGGCAGCCAAGTACGGAGAACAGGCCGGAAATCGGGCTTGATATAGAAGAATTTTCTCTATATGAGGAGCAAATGACCTTATAAACGGAACAAAAGTTCTTCTCATGACCGACCTTGCCGTTCACGTGCTAGAGCCCAGTCGGCGTCTTGACGCCATTGACCGCAAAATTCTAACCGTGCTGCAGGAGGATGCCTCCCTGTCGGTGGCCGAGATCGGCGACCGCGTCGGGCTGTCCTCGACGCCGTGCTGGAAGCGGATCCAGCGGCTCGAGGCGGACGGCGTGATCCTGCGGCGGGTAGCGTTGGTCGACCAGAACAAGATCGGGCTCGGCATTTCCGTGTTCGTCTCGGTGGAGAGCGGCGACCATTCCGAAGTCTGGCTGAAGAAATTCGCCGAGGCCGTCAGCGCCATGCCTGAAGTGATGGAATTCTATCGCATGGCAGGCGACGTCGATTACATGCTTCGTGTCGTCGTTGCCGACATGCAGAGCTACGACGTGTTTTACAAAAAGCTGATTGGCGCCGTGCCGCTGAAGAACGTCACCTCGCGCTTTGCGATGGAGAAGATCAAGTCGGTGACCGCGTTGCCGGTGCCGGCTGTGCCGGCGGCGTAAACGCCGCCGTTGTCCCCGCGAAGGCGGGGATCCATACCCTCCGTCGTCAGTGATGCGGAAGGTAGTCGGCAGCTTGCGGCTCTAACTCATTCAATCATAGCCACGGTGGTTATGGGTCCCCGCCTTCGCGCTCAGGCATGCACATATCTCTGTCGTCATTGCCGGGCTTGACCCGGCAATCCATCTTCTTCGAAACAGTCTTTCGAAGATGGATGGATTGCCGGGTCAAGCCCTACTGGATTCACCCATTTCGTCATACGCGGGCTTGACCCGCGTATCCATCAATCTTCGCAAGAACTCTGTCGAAGAAGATGGATTGCCGGGTCAAGCCCGGCAATGACGACAGAGATATGTGCATGCCCTAGCGCTTTCGCGGGGACGACGAAGATCTAGATCGTCTGATTGTACTCGCCCACTTCCGGATGGGTTCGCAACACGGAATCCATCGCCTCGAACAGGTCGCGCATGCGCTGTTCGGACACCGGGCTCTCCACCACCACTACAAGCTCGGGCTTGTTGGACGATGCCCGTACCAGGCCCCAACTGCCGTCTTCGACCGTAACACGCACGCCGTTGACGGTAACGAGATCGCGAATCGGCTGGCCCGCGACGTTCTCGCCCTTGTTCTGCATCGCCTCGAAATGCTTCACCACGCGCTCGACGATGCCGTATTTGGCCTCGTCCGCGCAATGCGGCGACATGGTCGGTGACGACCAGGTTTTCGGCAGCGCATCCTTCAGGTCCGCCATCGATTTACCGGGCGCGCGGTCGAGCATCTCGCAGATCGCGATCGCCGAGATCAGGCCGTCGTCATAGCCGCGACCGAGCGGCGCGTTGAAGAAGAAATGCCCGGACTTCTCAAAGCCGGCCAGCGCGCCGAGTTCGTTGGTGCGCCGCTTCATGTAGGAATGGCCGGTTTTCCAGTAGGTGGTTTTGGCGCCCTGCTTGCGCAACACCGGATCCGTGACGAACAGCCCGGTTGATTTCACGTCGACGACAAACTGCGCATTCTTCTGGATTGCGGACATATCCCGCGCCAGCATCACACCGACCTTGTCGGCAAAAATCTCCTCACCGGTGTTGTCGACCACGCCGCAGCGGTCTCCGTCGCCATCGAAGCCGAGGCCAACATCCGCCCTGTGCGCCAGCACCGCGTCGCGGATGGCATGCAGCATTTTCATGTCTTCCGGATTCGGATTGTATTTGGGAAAAGTGTAATCGAGCTCGGTGTCGAGCGGCACCACGTCGCAGCCGATCGCCTGCATCACCTGTGGCGCGAATGCACCCGCGGTGCCGTTGCCGCAGGCGACCACGACCTTCAGCCGGCGCTTCAGCTTGTGGCATTTGGTGAGATCGGCGATGTAGCGTGCCGGAAAATTTCCGTGAAATGCGTAGGAGCCGCCGGGCTTGTTCTTGAAGTCGGCATTGAGCACGATCTCCTTGAGCCAACTCATCTCGTCCGGTCCGAAGGTCAGCGGGCGGTTGGCGCCCATCTTGACGCCAGTCCAGCCGTTGTCGTTATGCGAGGCCGTCACCATCGCTACGCAGGGCACGTCGAGTTCGTACTGCGCGAAATACGCCATCGGCGTCATGCACAGGCCAATGTCGTGCACCTTGCAGCCCGATGCCAGCAGCCCGGAAATCAGCGCATATTTGATCGAGGCCGAATAGCTGCGGAAATCGTGCCCGGTGACGATCTCCTGGCGCTGTCCGAGTTCCGCGATCAGCGCGCCGAGCCCCATGCCGAGCGCCTGAATCCCCATCAGGTTGATTTCCGTGCCGAACAGCCATCGCGCGTCATACTCGCGAAAGCCGGTCGCCTTCACCATCGGCCCGGATTCGTAGGCGTAGCTGTTGGGCAGCAGGACGGATTGCGGTTTTGGAAACATGTTGGATAGCCTTGTGTGAAACGCTCAGGCCGCAGCCTTAGCGAATGCGCAGGCTGAGCGGAAGGGGCGAACACTTTCCGTCGTCCCCGCGCAGGCGCTAGGGCATGCACATATCTCTGTCGTCATTGCCGGGCTTGACCCGGCAATCCATCACGCTTCGAAAGACTCTTTCGAAGATGGATGGATGCGCGGGTCAAGCCCGCGCATGACGAGATGTGTGCATGCCTTAGCGCGCAGGCGGACCCATAACCACCGATGGTTATAATTTCGGAAGGGTGGGGCCGCGATTCGCTGACACCCGCCGCATTACCGTCACGGAGTGTATGGGTCCCCGCCTGCGCGGGGACGACGATGTTACTGCTCCAGCACCATCTTGCCGCCGGCATATTCGAAACGTTTCAGCTTCGACAGGAATGACAGGCCGAGCAAATTTTCCGACAGCGCTTCGTCGGGCAGCACCATGGCATCGACATCGCGCACTACGAGACCGCCGAGTTCGACCATGGCAAGCCGCGTACGCGCCGCCTTGATGGTGCCGTTGGCGGTGGAAACGGTGGCATTGTAATCGCCGCGGGAGGGGCGAAGGCCGAACCGCGCCGCGGATTTTTCATTGAGCGCAATGACCGACGCGCCGGTATCGACCATGAAGTCGATGCGCTGTCCATCGATCCTGCCCTCGGTCTGGAAATGGCCGCGGGCGTCGCGCGCGATGCTGAGGCTGCGGATGCCGGCTTGGGCGATGTCCGGCGCGGGCACGGCTTTCCGGGGCGTGGTGCTGGCGAGCGCGGGCGCTGCGATCATCCTGTCCGCCATCTGTGCGATGATGGTGCCGAGACCGACCAAAACCGCCGCAAAAATCATGATGTTACGCATGACGCTACTCACTTGAGGAATCAGCGATCACACCACATCGGCCGGCAAACCGCTGCTAACGGCGCTGCGGAAGCGCGCTATTTCGGTGAAAAGGATGAGCGAAGCGTTAATGCGGGCCGCACGAAGGCTTGCAACAAACGCCGCTGTCGTCCCCGCGAAAGCGGGGGAACCAGTAACAAGCATTGCGGAATACTGGGTCGCGCGGTCAAGCCGGCGATGACGGTTGGACCTCACGTTCCCCTCGGCTTCACACGCCGGGTCGGCATCGCGCTCGCCGGATCCTCGGGCCAGGGATGCCGCGGATAGCGCCCGCGCAGGTCGGAGCGCACCGCGGCGTAGCTGCCGCGCCAAAACCCCGGCAGGTCGCGGGTCACTTGCACCGGTCGATGCGCCGGCGACAGCAATTCCAGTACCAGCGGCACGGCGCCTTTCGCGAGCGATGGGTGGGTGGTGAGCCCGAACAATTCCTGCAGCCGCACCGCAATGGTCGGTCCCTGTTCGGCGTCGTAGTCGATCGCGAGCATCGTGCCGGTAGGCGCTTCGAAATGCGTCGGTGCCTCCCGCTCCAGCCGTGTGCGCAACTCCCAGGGCAACAGGGCCAACAGTGCTTCCGACAGGTCTCCGGCGGAGATATCCTTCAGCGCGGTCTTGTCGAACAGTATCGGCACCAGCCAGGTTTCGCGTTGCGCAGCAAGCACGTCATCCGAGAGGTCTGGCCAGGGTTCGCCTTCGGCCTTGCGCAGAAACATCACGCGGTCGCGCCATTGCTTCAAAGGTTTCGACCACGGCAACTTGTCGAGCCCGGCCGCGATCAATCCATCGGCCAGCGTCCGCGCGGTCTCCGCCGAGGGCGACAGCGACAATGGCGCTTCTGACAGCGTGATCGCGTGCAAGGTCCGCTTGCGTCGCGCCCGCAACGCCATCGCGCCCCGGTCGAACGCGATCTCGTCGGCGTCCTCGATCTGATCGGCGAAACGCATTTCGATGTCGGATTGCGCGATCGTCGCGGCCAGCAGGACGCGCCCGTTCGCCGCGGTGCCGGTCAGTTCCGCGACCGCAATATAGGCCGCGCGGGCCAGCGACGAGGCTTGATCGACCGCGGCGCCACGGCCGTTGGCCAGCACGAAGCTTGCATTGCCGCGGTGGCGCGCAACGCGGTCGGGAAATGCAAACGCCAGGATCACGCCGGTCGATGGCGTATCCTCCGACGAAGGCGCGCCTTCGGTGGCCGCCACCTGGGTTGCCCAGCGTTGCGCGAGGCTGCGCGCGCTTGACGCGCGCTGCGAACGGTCGCGGCGGAATTGATCGAGCCGTGCATCGAGATCGACGCTGTCGCCGCCAAGGCCGCGCTCGGTCAGCACCGCCGCGATCTCCGCGGCCTGCTTGCCCGCGCCGAGCCGGTGCAAATCCACGATCATGCGCGCCAGCCGCGGCGGCAGCGCCAGCGCGCGCAGGCTTTTGCCTTCCGCGGTGATGCGGCCGCCGGCATCCAGCGCGCCGAGTTCGCGCAGCAAGGTCCGCGCTTCATGGAGGGCAGGAGCGGGCGGCGCATCCAGGAACGGCAGTACTGCCGGATCGCTCACGCCCCATTGCGCCAGATCTAGTACCAGCGATGAGAGATCGGCGCTGAGAATTTCCGGCTTGGTATAGGCTGCGAGCGATGCGGTCTGCGGTTCGTCCCACAATCGGTAGCACACGCCGGGCTCGGTGCGGCCGGCGCGGCCACGACGCTGATCAACCGCGGCGCGCGAGGCACGCACGGTTTCGAGACGCGTCAGGCCAATGTCCGGCTCGTAGCGCGGCACGCGCGCAAGGCCGGAATCGACCACGATACGCACGCCCTCGATGGTCAGCGAGGTCTCAGCAATCGAGGTTGCCAGCACCACCTTGCGCTGACCCTTGGGCGCCGGCTGAATCGCGCGGTCCTGCACGGCGGCATCGAGCGCGCCGAACAACGGCACCATCTCGATGTCGGCGTCGCGGATGCGCTCGCTGAGGAAATTTTGCGTTCGTCTGATTTCCGCGGCGCCGGGCAGGAACGCCAGCACCGAGCCGGGATCGGCGCGCAGCGCGGTGATGATAGCGTCCGTCATCTGCCGCTCAAGCTGCATGTCTGGCTTGCGGCCGAGATAGCGCGTCTCGACCGGCCAGGCGCGGCCCTCGCTGGCGATGACCGGCGCATCGCCCAGCAGTCTTGCGACCCGCGCCCCGTCCAATGTCGCCGACATCACCAGGATGCGCAGATCCTCGCGCAAGCCGGTTTGCGCGTCCCGCGCCAGCGCCAGCCCCAGATCGGCATCGAGCGAGCGTTCGTGGAATTCGTCGAACAGCACGGCGGCAATGCCGCTCAGCTCCGGATCGTCGAGGATCTGCCGCGAAAAGATGCCCTCGGTGACCACTTCTATCCGGGTCGCGCGCGACACCTTCGAGCCGAAGCGGACGCGGTAGCCGACGGTGTCGCCGACGCGCTCGCCGAGCGTCTTCGCCATCCGCTCGGCGCTGGCGCGCGCCGCGATCCGCCGCGGCTCCAGCACGATGATCTTTTTGTCGCCGATCCATGGCGCATCGAGCAGTGCCAGCGGCACCCGCGTGGTCTTGCCGGCGCCGGGCGGCGCCACCAGCACCGCGGCGTTGTTGCGCGCGAGCGTCGCGGACAATTCATCAAGCACGGCGTCGATGGGGAGGGGGGTGGAGAAGGAGCGGGTCAAATCCTGGTCCCCGCGTCATACACACGTCGTCGTCCCCGCGAAGGCGGGGACCCATAATCACCGTCGTCCGTTGTTGGGCAGAGGACTTGAAACAACTTCGGTACCTTGATCGCAAGCACGGAGGCCATGGGTCCCCGCCTTCGCGGGGACGACAACGTTATTCTGTGCGGATGCGCTTAAACCGCCGCGCGCCCCACGCTCTCATACGTAAATCCGAGCGCGGCCATGTCCTCGGGGCGATAGATGTTGCGCAGATCAACCACCACCGGCTGCGCCAGCTCGCGCTTCAGCCGCTCCAGGTCGAGCGTGCGGTACTGCACCCACTCGGTCACCACCACCATGGCGTCGGCGCCGCGCACGCAGGCGTAGGGGTCGCCGCAATATTCGATGTCGGGCAGTTCGCGGCGCGCCTGCTCCATGCCGATCGGATCGTGTGCGCGCACTTTTGCGCCCATGTCGAGCAGCCCCGTCACCAGCGGGATCGACGGCGCCTCGCGCATGTCGTCGGTGTCCGGCTTGAAGGTGAGGCCGAGCACGGCGATGGTCTTGCCGCGCAAGGAACCGCCGACCGCGTTGGAAACCTTGCGCGCCATCGCGCGCTTGCGGTTGTCGTTGACTGCAACGGTGGCCTCGACGATCCGCAGCGGCACGTCGTGATCGAGCGCGATCTTCACCAGCGCGCGGGTGTCCTTCGGGAAACACGATCCGCCATAGCCCGGCCCCGCGTGCAGGAATTTCGAGCCGATGCGGTTGTCGAGACCGATGCCGCGCGCCACCTCCTGAACGTCGGCGCCGACCTTCTCGGCAAGGTCGGCGATCTCGTTGATGAACGTGATCTTGGTGGCGAGGAACGCGTTGGCGGCGTATTTGATCAGCTCCGCCGTGCGCCGCGCGGTGAACATCAGCGGCGCCTGGTTCAGCGACAGCGGCCGGTAGATGTCGCCGAGCACCTTTCGCGCGCGTTCGTCATGGCTGCCGATCACGATGCGGTCCGGAAACTTGAAGTCGCGGATCGCAGCACCTTCGCGCAGGAATTCCGGATTGGACGCAACCACCATGTCGGCCGCGGGATTGGTCTCGCGGATCAGCCGCTCCACCTCGTCGCCGGTGCCCACCGGCACCGTCGATTTGGTGACGATCACGGTAAAGCCGCGCAGCGCAGCCGCGATCTCGCGCGCGGCGGCGTGGACGTAGCTCAGATCGGCGTGGCCGTCGCCGCGCCGCGACGGCGTGCCGACCGCGATGAACACCGCGTTGGCCTCGGCGACGGGAGCGGTGAGGTCGGTCGCAAAGTCCAGTCTTCCGGCTTTCACATTGGCGGCGACCAGCGCGTCGAGGCCGGGTTCGAAAATCGGAAGCTCGCCGCGGCGCAGGCTCGCGATCTTGTCGCCGTCCTTGTCCACGCAGGTGACCTGGTGGCCGAAATCGGCGAAGCAGGCGCCGGACACCAGCCCTACATAGCCCGTGCCAATCATGGCAATTCGCATGAAACAGCCTGTCGATGATGGTTAACGCGATAAGGCGGATGTGGGCGGGTCTTAAAGCATTTCGACACAAAGGGGAAACCCGAAGGCACGGAAACCGGCATAGGATTTGAATGAATAAAGGAGAATGAAACCGATCCGGCCGATTGAATGAAAAAGGAGAATGACCGATGCCGCCCGATGCGGCCAGTCCGCGCCGAAGAGAGACACCGATGACCGTAAACGGCACATCCGCCGGACATTCGCCGCGACTCGACTGGGTCGATTATGCCAAGGGCATCTGCATCGTCATGGTGGTGATGATGCATTCGGTGCTGGGCGTCGAGGCCGCCGCCGGCCAAACCGGCTTCATGCACGCCCTGGTGGCGTTCGCGAAACCGTTCCGGATGCCGGACTTCTTCCTGATCTCCGGGCTGTTTTTATCGGTGGTGATCGACCGCGACTGGCGCACATATCTGGACCGCAAAGTGGTGCATTTTGCGTATTTCTACGTGCTGTGGGTGACCATCCAGTTCGGCTTCAAAGCCCCGTCGTTCGCTGCCGGTTCGAACTGGAGCCAGGTCGGGATCCTGTATCTGGAATCTTTCATCGAGCCGTTCGGCACGCTGTGGTTCATCTACCTGCTGCCGGTGTTCTTCGTCGTTACCAAAGCGACGCGGCGCGCGCCGCCACTGGCGATCTGTTTCGCGGCCGCGGCGCTGGAGATGATGCACGTCGCGACCGGTTGGACCGTGATCGACGAATTTTGTGCCCGTTTTGTCTATTTCTATTCCGGATATCTGTTCGCGCATCATGTGTTCGCGCTGTCCGGCCGTGCGCGGGCGCGGCCTGCGCTTGCGCTGGCCGGGCTGGTGCTGTGGATGCTGGCCAATGGCGGCCTGGTGATTTTCGGTTTCAGTGATTGGCCGGGGATCTCGCTGATGCTGGGACTTGCCGGCGCCTGCGCCATCGTCGTCGTCGGCACGCTGCTGGCGCGGATGCGCTGGCTCGATGCGCTGCGCTATTGCGGCGGGCATTCCATCGTCATTTATCTGGCGTTTTTTCTGCCGATGGCGACAACGCGAACGCTGCTGCTGAAGTTCGGGTTGATCCACGACATCGGCGCCATCTCGCTGTTCGTTACCGTTGCCGGCGTGGTCGGCGCGCTGGCGATCTGGTGGACTGCGCGGGGCACCCGCGCGAACTTTCTGTTCGAGCGACCGGCGGCATTCTGGATCGCGCCGGGGAAGGTGCCTGCCGGATTGCAGGCGGCGGAGTAACGCAGCCGTCATAGACGCGCTGCAGGATCGCTGGCGGGGGCGAAGACACCGCGGTTCGTCCGTCAGCCCCCCGGGCCATCCTTCATGATGTAGCCCATCAGGTCGTCGACGTTGTGCTCCAAATTCCGGATGATGTCTTTGACGACGTCTCCGACTGAAATCACGCCCACGACCTTGCCCGCGTCCAGCACTGGCAGATGGCGAAAACCGCGCGCAGACATCATTGTCATGCAGCCTTCCAGCGGATCGTCCGGCTTGACCGTCACCGGCTTGGCCGTCATCACCTGGCTCACCGGCGTTCGCTTCGCATCAAGCCCGGGCAGCAGCACTTTGATGGCACAGTCACCCTGGGTCACGATACCGACCAGCACGTCATCGTCGATGACCAGCACCGACCGGACCCGGTTGTCGCGCATCTGGCGCAAGGCTTCTACGACCATGTCGCCGGAACGAACATGGATCAGGGCACCACTCTTCTGGGCCAGAGCGTTTTTTACCGTGCTCATCGATCTCCTCTCGTGGGCCCTGTCCACCGCCTTCACGGTTCGCATTGAAGGTTAGTCAAAATATCTTGCCTTGTCAGCATCGCGAAGTATGACCTCACGGGCTTGAATGGCTGCCAAAGATGGTTTCTGCCGGACAAGCCGCGTGGAGACAAACGCAACGGTGACGGAGAACGCAATAGCGGCCCTGCCAAGGGCGCACAATCGAGCAGGCGTTGGATCACGCCAAGGACAGGGCGAATGGCTTGATTGCTATCCCCGAGCATCGAGACATGTGGGCGAAAAATTAATCTTTCCCTCTCTTGACATATTTTCCTATAAGACTAAATTCCATCCTATCCCGTCCCAATCGAGGGGCGTTGCCGGGACGCTTGTAGCGCGGGGCGGGATGCGGCGCCTGCGGGCGTGGAGGGGACGTCCCTCTGCGTCATCGGGGGGCCTTGGGTAGCCGTCCGGGTCCACTACGGGGCTCTGCCTTCAATGGCTGGACGGGAGCGGGTGAAGGGCGGGGAAACCTGCCTGGATCAGCGAGCTAGTCTCGCGCCTGCTGCCGGAAGCACGGCCCCAGGGACGAAGAAGTCGCCGCGGCGGGACGCCGAGAGGCGTTGCCGTGTGCCTCTGTTTCCCGGCGATCCGGGAAACAAGCCGCGGCCGTTACCAAGTGCGCCTTTCGGCGTGCCGCCTCCCTCTCTTATTGGAGAGAGCGAGGTCCCCTGAACCTCCCATTCACGTGAAGGTATTTGCGGGCAGCGATGACGGCTGCCTGGAGGAAAGGAGTGCAGTGAATGCACGAGCTCGCAACGGACTCCGTCATACGCGGGCTTGACCCGCGTATCCATCAGTCTTCGCAAGACTCTGTCAAAGACGATGGATTGCCGGGTCAAGCCCGGCAATGACGAAAAACTAGTTCATGGCTGGTGCCCAAAGGCTGTGAATTCCCGCAAAAATCCTTAAATTGCGGCCATGCCGAAATCCTCGCCAAAGCCCGCCGCGGAACCCGTCGCCGTAAAACCCGTTGCCGCCAAAGCCCCCGGGAAGGGCGACCACATTTTCCTGGTCGATGGTTCCTCCTATATCTTCCGCGCCTACCATGCGCTGCCGCCGCTGAACCGCAAGTCCGACGGCTTGCAGGTCAACGCCGTGCTCGGCTTCTGCAACATGCTGTGGAAGCTGTTGCGTGACATGCCCGAGGACAACCGGCCAACCCATCTCGCCATCATCTTCGACAAGTCGGAAGTCACGTTCCGCAACAAGCTGTATCCCGCCTACAAGGCGCACCGGCCGCCGGCGCCGGACGATCTGATTCCGCAATTCCCGCTGATCCGCGAGGCGGTGCGCGCGTTCGATCTGCCCTGCCTCGAGCAGGCCGGTTTTGAAGCCGACGATCTCATTGCCACCTATGTTCGGCTGGCCTGCGAGCGCGGCGCCACCGCCACTATCGTCTCATCGGACAAGGATCTGATGCAGCTCGTGACCGACTGCGTCACCATGTACGACACCATGAAGGACCGCCGCCTTGGCATTGCCGAAGTGATCGAGAAGTTCGGCGTGCCGCCGGAAAAGGTGGTCGAGGTGCAGGCGCTGGCGGGCGATTCGACCGACAACGTGCCCGGCGTGCCCGGCATCGGCGTCAAGACCGCGGCGCAACTGATCGTCGAATATGGCGACCTGGAAACGCTGCTGTTGCGCGCCGGCGAGATCAAGCAGCCGAAGCGGCGCGAGGCGCTGATCGAGCACGCCGAAAAGGCGCGCATTTCCCGGCAACTGGTGCTGCTCGACGACAAGGTCGATCTCGAGGTGCCGCTTGACGATCTCGCGGTGCACGAACCGGACGCGCGCAAGCTGATCGCGTTTCTGAAGGCGATGGAGTTTTCCACGCTGACGCGGCGCGTGGCGGAATATTCGCAGGTCGATCCGTCGGATATCGAATCCGCGACGGATTTGAAAAGCCCGTTTGCGACAAGGGCAATGCCGCCCAATTCGCCGTCCACGCCTTCGTTGGGTGGCGAGCCGGACGATGCCGCCAGGGGGACCAATTTTTCAGCCCGTGCGAACGAGCTTGCACTGGAAGACGGCACCCGGAAGCGATCTCCGGGCCTGCCCAAAGCAGGTGGCGGCACCGCCTCGCTAACGCCGCAGGCACTTGCCGCGGCACGCGCCGAAGCCGCGCGCAAGACGAAAATCGACCGCGACAAATACCAGACCGTTCGCACGATGGCCGAGCTCGATGCCTGGGTCGCGCGCATCCACCACACCGGCCATGTCGCCCTCGACGCCAAGGCGACCTCGATCGACCCGATGCAGGCGGAGATGTGCGGCATCGCGCTTGCGCTCGGGCCGAACGACGCCTGCTACATTCCGCTCGGCCACAAGCAGTCCGGCGAGGGCGCAGGCCTGTTCGCCGCCGGCCTCGCGCCGGACCAGATCAGGGCATCGGACGCACTCGACGCGCTGCGTCCGCTGCTGGAATCGGCGGGGCTGCTCAAGATCGGCTTCAACATCAAATTCTCCGCCGTGATGCTGGCGCAGCACGGCATCATCATCCGCAACCATGACGATGTGCAATTGATGTCCTATGCGCTCGACGCGGGGCGCAATTCGCACGGGCTCGATGCGCTGAGCGAGAGCCGGCTCGGCCATGCCGTGCTGAGCCATGGCGAGGTCATCGGCAGCGGCAGGAGCAAGCTCTCTTTCGATCAGGTCGCGATCGACCGCGCCACCGCTTATTCCGCCGAGGATGCCGATGTCATCCTGCGGGTGTGGCGGGTGCTTAAACCGCGCTTGGTCGCCGAGCGCATGACCGCGGTATACGAAACGCTGGAGCGGCCGCTGGTCGGTGTACTCGCACGGATGGAGCGGCGCGGCATCTCGATCGACCGACAGGTGCTGTCGAGGCTGTCCGCCGATTTCGCGCAGACCGCGGCGCGGGTCGAAGCCGAGATCCGGGAGATCGCCGGCGAGTCGGTCAACGTCGGCAGCCCGAAGCAGCTCGGCGACATCATCTTCGGCAAGATGGGATTGCCCGGCGGCAGCAAGACCAAGACCGGCGCGTGGTCGACCTCGGCACAGATTCTCGATGAACTGGCCGAGCAGGGTCACGCGTTTCCGAAAAAGATTCTCGAATGGCGCCAGGTGTCGAAACTGAAATCGACCTACACCGACGCGCTGCCGACCTATGTGCATCCGCAGACCCACCGCGTTCATACCACCTACGCCCTCGCGGCAACCACCACGGGCCGGCTGTCGTCGAACGAGCCGAACCTGCAGAACATTCCGGTGCGCACCGAGGACGGCCGAAAAATCCGTCGCGCCTTCATTGCGACGGCCGGTCACAAGCTGGTGTCGGCGGATTATTCGCAGATCGAGCTGCGGCTCCTGGCGGAGATCGCCGACATTCCGGTGCTGAAGCAGGCGTTCCAGGACAAGCTCGACATTCACGCCATGACGGCGTCGGAAATGTTCGGCGTGCCGGTCAAGGACATGCCAAGCGAAGTGCGCCGCCGCGCCAAGGCGATCAATTTCGGCATCATCTACGGCATCTCCGCGTTCGGCCTCGCCAACCAGCTCGGCATCGCGCGCGAAGAAGCCTCCGCCTACATCAAGAAATATTTCGAACGGTTTCCCGGCATCCGCGCCTATATGGACGAGACCCGGGATTTCTGCCGCAAGCACGGTTATGTCGAGACGCTGTTCGGCCGCAAATGTCACTATCCGGACATCAAGGCCAGCAACGCCTCGGTGCGCTCCTTCAACGAGCGCGCCGCCATCAATGCACGGCTGCAGGGCACCGCCGCCGACATCATTCGCCGCGCCATGACCAGGATGGAAGAGGCGTTGGCGGAAAGGAAATTATCCGCGCAGATGCTGTTGCAGGTGCACGACGAACTGATTTTCGAAGTGCCCGACGACGAGGTGGCGGCAACGCTGCCGGTGGTGCAGCATACCATGCAGGACGCGCCATTCCCGGCCGTGCTGCTGTCGGTGCCGTTGCAGGTCGATGCAAGAGCTGCGAATAACTGGGACGAGGCGCATTAAAACTCAATCGTCATTCCGGGATGCGCCTCTTTGCGCAGGCGCGGAATCCATAACGCCCAATCGTGGTTATGGATTCCGGGCTCGCTCGCTTTGCTCTCGCCCCGGAATGACGGGGTTATCTCGGCGCCCTCGTGATCGCAATCCGTATCGCGGCCAGCGGTGCCGTATCGTCGAACTCGACGCCGCCGTCGCGTAACCGCAGGCCGAGGTCGCGCCACAGCGCGTCGAGATCGGGCGTCACCGGCCTTGTCCCCCACTCGTTGTGCAGTTTCGTCAGCACATCGACGCCCACCGCCTTGTCGGCGGTTGTGAGAATCCGGCTGAGCGACCAGTCGACTTCGTGGCTGCCGCCCGCCGCGAGGACACCGCGCATCGCGTCCTGCAGGCCAAGCCGGTTGTTGGTGGCTTTGCGAATTTCCACATCCGCATAGAGCGCGAACATCGCGCCGCCCCAGTATTTCCGGCCCCAGGTCGCGGTATTGTCGAGGCCTTGGTCACCAGCCCGCGGCAGACCTTTGGGCATGTCACGCATCATCGCGGACCAGATTTCTTGTGGCGTGAGGTCGCCGGCCTGCGCGCGCGCAATCGGCTCGACATAGACCGCCAGCCCCTCCGACAGCCAGGCATGGCGGTCGTCCATGTCAGGCAATGCGAGATGCACCATTTCGTGCACCAGCACCCAGTCGCGCTTGAGATCGTCCATATCGGACTCGATCCCGAGCGGAATCCGGATGGCGGCGCCGCGATAGGCCCATGTTGTCCCGCCGCGCACGCGCGAGCCCTCGACCGGCACGAACAGCAGGCGGAGCGACCTGACGGGAAAGTGGCCGTAATAGAGTGAGACCGCCTTCGCCGAGCTTGCGACCCAGGCCAGTATCTTTGCCTTCGGTAAAGCGAACTCGCCCGTGCCGAACGCAATATGAATCACGCCGGAGGCGACATCGAGGTCGGTCTTGGGCATTCTGTCAAAGGCGTCATAAGGCATGCGATCGCCACGCATCAATTCCGATTGCGCGCTGGTTCGCGTCGCAAGCACGCTGGCCAGGAATACCGCGGCGACGACAGACAGGGCGATCAATCGGAATGCGACCCTGCGGCTCATCGCAAACCACTCCGACGTTTTCGATCGTCAGACTTGCGTTTCCCGGCGATAAAGGCCGTTGCCTGCTCGACCATGTCGTCGACCATCGCCCGAAGCAGAATTTCGCCCTTGGCATGCGTCGCCAGCGTCGGGTCGCCAAAACTGCCGGAGCGGCTGTAGTTCGGTGAGGCGGTATCTGACGGAGTGAGAGGTCCCGGGATGTCACGGCGAAGCGCCGGGCTCGCTTCTGCCCGCGCCATATCGACCAGGTGCGGTGCCATCACCAGCATTAGCGAGGTTTCCAATTCATCGGCGTGGCTGCCATGGCTTTGCACGGCAAGCGCTTTGGCGGCTCGGCGGTAGCGCTGCCCATCATGGATTTTGAGATGCAGCGCGCCTGGACAGCCAAGTCGCCCCAGCGCGCGATCGACGGGCGCTAGCGTACTGACGCCGGTATCGAGCACCAACAACGCGCGGCAGCCATGGCCGATGATCCCTGCCGCGACCTCATGGATCAGCAATTCAAAGGTTGACGAGGACAGGTTGATGCTTCCGGCATAGTCGACGAAGGCTGGATAATGTCCGTAACCCACCGTAGGCCAGATCAGACCGTCGATACGATCGGCGATCCGGCCCGCAAGCCATTCAGCCTGGATCCGGTCGGCATTCATGGGCAGGTGAAATCCGTGCTGCTTGGCGCCGGCTCCGACAGGTAGAATCGCGGCGGCGCCGTCGCCGATGCGGCGGGCCGCCTCGTCCCAGGTCAAATGTTCGATGAAATTTCGGTCGCTATCCGTACACACCTGCGTCTCCACGGTCCGCGGTACGTATTCTCAACCGTCGCTGGAAACGCCGGTGAGAAGGCCCGATGTGATCCAGCCATGGAGATAGCCCGCGCCCCGCGCGGCGGCGTTGTCCGGATCGTCATAAGTGGCCAGCATCGAGCAGAGCACGCCGAACGGAACACCGGCCGCGGCCTCGTCCCACATCATCGCCTCTTCGACGGTCAATTCGCGGAACATCGGCGTCGTGTCCTGACGCCAGATCAGAAGACGGCCAGGCTGGTCCAGCGCCGTCGCGTCGGGCGGCGTTTCGTCGTTCTTGAGCGCGAGCCACACCGCCGCGGTGTTGGTCGAGACGTCGAGCCGGCATGAACTCGGGTGAGCCTGAAACGTAAGACCGTTCCAGCTCTCCGGGGCAAAGCCGGCCATGTCCGCCAACGCGACTACCGGGGCGTCGACGGCGTCGAACGCATCGTTCAAGGTTTTTTCCAGCGCGGCCAGATCGGCGAGAATGGGGTGGTCGCGGTATGGCTCGGTGACCTTGAGAAAGTCCGGAAGCCCCTGTGAAAACCAGCGCAGGTTCGGATGATGCGACGGTCGCGCCGCGACATAGGCATGTCCCATTGCGTCGAACATCTCATCGCCAAGATAGCCGTGAAGCAGGCCGTGATCGTTGCGCAGAGCTTCGACCAGCCGCGAGCCATAAGCGTGCCGGTAGACGCCATACAGCACCTCACGTGTTTCCCTTGGACTGTCGAGGATCTCGGCGAGAATAGCGTCATCGCCATTCAGGATGCCACGCTGAAAATCACTTTGCTGCCGCGCGAATTCGGTCATCTGGCATGTCGCATCCCGGGGCGAATCTTCGCGGCCATCGCGCGCGCCTGATTGACCTCGGCTACAAGCTCATCGAGTGACGGGATGTTGTCGTCGCGCTCGATCATGGTCGAGACGTGACCGAAGCGCTTCAGCGCCGCCTCGTAAAGGTTCCAGACATCGTCGCATACCGGATGATCGTGAGTGTCGATGATGTGGGTGCCCATATGACTGTGGCCGGCGATGTGAAACTGCGCCACCCGATCCGCCGGAATGCCTTCGAGGAAAGTATAGGGATCGTAGCCGTGATTGAAGGCGCTGACATAGACATTGTTGACGTCCAACAGCAGCCAGCAGCCGGAGCGGCGCGACAATTCAGTAAGGAATTCCCATTCCGTCATTTCGCAGTTGCTGAATTGCACATAGGTCGAAACGTTCTCGAGGACGATGGCACGGCCGAGATAATCCTGGACCAGTTGAATGCGGCTAACCACATGGTCGAGCGCTTCGCTTGTGTAGGGAATGGGCAGCAGGTCGTGCAGGTTCTTTCCGTGCACGCCGGTCCAGCACAGATGATCCGACACCCATTTCGGTTGGACACGGTCGGCAAGATCGCGCAACGCTTGCAAATATTCAAAGTCGGGCGGCGCCGTCGAGGCGATCGACAATGACACGCCGTGCATCACCACCGGATAGCGTTCGCGGATACGTTCAAGAACGCGAAGCGGTTGGCCGCCCGGAAGCATGTAATTCTCGCTGATGACTTCGAACCAGTCGATCGGCGGGTTGCCGCTGAGAATTTCGTCATAGTGTTGCGCCCGGAGCCCCAGTCCGAAGCCGAGGAACGGTAGTCTCGCCGACAGTGTCGGACGTTCGGCAAGCGGCGGTCCCGACGGAAGCGGCGTTTTGCTTGCGATGTTCATGCTGCCTTCGCTCGTGTTCCGTCAGCCTTACCGCGCCTGCCGGACGAACCGGCTCCGCGTAATGACCTTTACCACGAAATGCGGGCCCTGCGCATGGCCGGGCCCGCATTTACGGCTGCGATCGATCAGGAGGGTGTGAACTTACCCTTGACCGCGTCGCATTTTTCCTTGGTCATGGCTGAAAAGCCCTGACCTTTGCAGGCATTCTGACCCTTGCAGGCGTTCGAGGCGCTCTTGCAGGCGCTCTGGCCCTTGCAGGCATTGGCGCCGACGCAATGGCCTTCGCCAGCGGCATAAGCAACCGTGGACATCGTGGCGCCGGCCAGAAACAGGGTGGCGGCGGCAGCGGCGATCGTGGCACCGGATTTAGAAGTAACCTTCATGGAAATTTTCCTCCAGGGGTTTGCAAAGATGCATCGGGGTCGAATCGCGACATCAATCGCGCCCGACAGACCTGCACCCGGATTAATTACGTGTAAGGTTCGTTCTGGTTACACGGCGCACTAAAATAATCTGCGCCGGCTGCCGAACAAGAAAGCTCGGCACGGATGCCGAGCTTCTCGATTGCGTTAAGGATCAGCCCTTGACGTATGCGCCGCCCTTGGCTTTGCAGTTGGCTTCCGACATCATGGCAAAACCGTTGCCCTTGCAGGCGTTCAAGCCTTTGCAGGCGTTCGACGCACTCTTGCAGGCGCTCTGGCCCTTGCAGGCGTTGGCAGCCATGCACTTGCCCATGGCGGCGTTCGCCGGGGTCGATCCCGTCGATACAACGGCTCCGGCAAGAAACAGGGTCGCGGCCGCGGCTGCGAGCGTGGCACCCGATCTGGAATCCAACTTCATGACGATCTCCTCGTGAATTGTTGATACTAAATGCGATGCCGTCGTTCACAGAACCGCACAATGAAACGAGTTCTGGATGCCATCAAGTTACGCGGGATGGTCTTGAAAGCCCGCGCTTCTTAAAAACCATCCAGATCAGATACGGGCATCGAGCAATTTGGTTACAGCAGTTTCAAAAGAAAGTTTCTTTTCTTCGATCTCAACAGCCCATCCATGCCTAACCCCGGCCCGCCAAGAGTATTTCGTTGCGCGGCAAAAGAAACCGGCGGACGGGCATTTGACCCGGAAAGCTTGAGTCCTCAATGGATTAGTCTGTTTTTAAGCAAGATTTGAAACCTTTCTTGCATTGCAGCGTATGAGCCGGCTTCAATTCGACGCGGCGCGCGATGGCCTCAGCTTCGCCATCTGTTTCACCGTCGCGGCGAGTTCTTCAGCATTGAACGACGGATACGAACAGATCCGGTTGCTGCAGGCAAATGCCGCTGGCTCGCCAAGGTCGGGATACTCCACGTCGGGATTAGGCAGCTTGCCCTCGCGCAGATCGAGCCATTCGAGCCGCTTGTAGCGCGTGGGATAGGCACGCGCCGTCGTATGCAAGGCCTGCGCGCGCGGATCGTCTTTGTGGCCGACGATGGTCATGTGCGTGGGTTCTACCGCAAGTTCCTCATCGGCAAGCAAGGCGCCCGGCATCGGCCGCGCGACTTCTGCCGAGACGCTGGTCAGGTATTGCATCGCATGTGCGGCGTAGTCCTTGTAGGTATCGTTGCCGAAGTAGCGGTTGAGCATGTTCATGAAACGCGCGACCTGGATCTGGTCGTCGACATGTTTCGGCGGCTTGGCGAACACGCCGACTTTGCCTTCGCTCGTTTTGGACGAGAAGAATCCGCCGGTCTCATCCCTGAAATTCGTCCCGATGAAATCGCCGGCCTTGCCCAATTCCATCAGCCAGTCCCGGTCCCCGGTAGCGGCATAGAGATCGAGAAACGCCTGTCCCATGGCGAGGCTGTCGCCGAGGAACGGGCCGCCGCGATCGTTGTCGCCGTGTCGGAAGCCGCCGCCGGGGATGGCGCGGTTGGTATTGACCCATTTCGCAGTACGTTCGGCCATCGCCAGCACTTTCGGATCGTTGGTGACATTGTAGAATGCCGCCAAGCCGCTGATCGCCCAGCCGTTCTCGCGCGCATACAGGTGGTTGTCGATGTGCGGCATGCCGAGCTTGCGCCGTCCGGCATCGTCCAGCGCGTAGTATTTGTGGCCGTCGATATCGTGGTTCAGATCGGCGTCCTGGCTGACATAGAACGCGCCGTCCGGACTGATCAGAAAGTTCGCAAAGTAACGCTCGATGTCGCGCGCGGCTTGGAGATATTTCTCGTCCTTCCAGAGCGCATAGGCCTGGCTGTATTGCCGCAGATACTGTGCCTGGAACGACATGATTTTTTCAAAATGCGGCTTGGTCCAGCTGCCGCCTTCCGAATACTGGAACACGCCGCCCCACACCGGATCGATCAGCGCGATGGCGGCGTCGAAGGTCTGCCGCGCGCGCTTCATTGCGATTTCGTCGCCGGCTTCCGCCCGGGTCATCGCATGGTCCATGCTGTCGGGGTCGATATATTTCTGATTTTCGCCCCAGCCGCCGAGATTGTCTTCATAGGAGTCGTCGACATTCTTAGCCAGCTCGGCGCGCTGCTCCCTGGTCAGGAAAACCGAGGCGGAAGGCTTGATCTGAAACGCTTCGCCGACGGAAGGGCCGGGGGAGGGATCGTCGATGATGGCCTTAAGCAGGACGCGCATCCGCTCCGGTTCGATGTAGCCACGGATCTTGGCAATCTCGGTGCCGTCGGAGGCGAACACAATGGTCGCCGGCCATCCCCAGTCGCCATAACGGCTGGAAAGATCGGGGTTGGCGTCCTGGTCCGCCCGTACCGGAATATATTTCGACGCAAGGAGTTCGGTGACCTCGGGGTCGGCGTAGGTGGTTTTTTCCATCACATGACACCAGTGGCACCACACCGCTTCGAGATCGAGGATCACGAAGCGCTTCTCGGCCGTAGCGTGTGAGAATAACTCGTCGCTCCAGCCGCGCCATTTCACGGATTCACCTGCGAAGGAGGAAAACGTTGCGAAAGCAACGATAGTGAAAGCCAGAACGCGGACGAATTTCATGACGTCTCCCGAAAGATCGTGGGGCTATGTCGATCAGGAGAGGTACGCAAGCGCGCAAAACCCGGCTCAGCTTTTCCGCGGTGTCACGGAAACGTGAGATGCCGCATTCGCCGTACTGACTACTTCGGCGCGGCTTCGTTTCCGCTCCAGCGCAACAGCAGGCGGTCCAGCGATACTGCGCCGGGACCGGCGATGGCGAGCCAGAGAAACGCTGCAAAATAGGTCGTTTCCTCGAAGCCCAGCAACGTTTCAAGCGAATCGACGTCGCCCCATTTCGCCGACTTGATCGCCACCAGCATGACGACAGCCAGCATCGCCGCCGGGATTCGGGTAAATAGACCGAGGATCAGCATGACGCCGCCAAAACATTCAACCCCGGAGACGAACGGCGTCAGGATTCGGGGAAACGGAATGCCCCATTCGGTAAAATTCTGGATCATCTGCGGCAGATTGTTGAGCTTGCCCCATCCGGTCAGCATGAACACGTAGCCCACCACGAGCCGCATCACCAGCGGCCCCGCCCAGGTAAAATAAGCCGCGATCCGCGCCGGCAGGATGACGAGAAGATTGACGATAAAATCCATAGATCCCCCGATCGATTTTTAAAAAACCACGCATTGCGATGCGAGAAATTTCGTCTCGACGGGCCGTGTTGTTACGCGCCGTCAGCCGAATTTTTGCAGCGCCGAAATGTGTCGATCAGCCAGATGCTGATGCTTGACATGCTGCCGGAGAGAAACGCAACTCCCGTCAGCAGGGCGCCGGGCGACAGGAAACTGATGATGCCGCCAATCAGGGCTGCGGACATCGAGACATCCTGGATCATCGCGTCGCACCATCGGTTGACAGCAGGCCGGCGTAAAGCCGCCCATCTCGTCCGGTGCGTCAATTACGGGCGCGGGACCCCCGTGGTTTCAGGTCATCGCCGTCTACTCGCCCGCCTGCAGCTTGCGCGGCCGCGGTGAAAACAATCCGGGGCCGTCGGTTTTGACTATGCGCGGTGGTTCGGCCGGTACGTCGGTCTTGCTGAAATCGAGTTCCTCGATCCGGCCGGCGCGTTTTTCGATTTTGTCGGCGGAGATCAGGATCTGGCGGACATCCTCATTGGCTTGTCCAAAATGGTTTTGCAGTTTCAGCACACGTTCGCGCAAGCGTCCGAGATCGTCGCCGAGATGCATTACCTCGGTGCGGATCTGATCCGCCGCGTCGCGCATTCGCGCGTCTTTCAGGATCTGCTGCATGACCTGGATCGCCAGCATCAACAGCGACGGCGACACCAGCACGACGCGGGCGCGATAGGCTTTCTGGACCACGTCGTCGAAGCCGTCGTGGATTTCGGCATAAACCGATTCCGATGGCACGAACATCAGCGCGGTATCCTGGGTCTCGCCGGGGATCAGATATTTTTCCGCGATGTCGCCGACGTGCTTCATCACGTCGGTGCGCAGCCGTTGCGTGGCGAATTTCTTGTCGTCATCGGTGCGGGCGTCGTGCAGCGCGGTCATCGCCTCCAACGGGAATTTGGCGTCGATGCACAGCGGCCGCTGATCCGGCAGAAACACCACGCAATCCGGCCGCTTGTTATTGGAGAGCGTATACTGGAAGGCATAGGAATCCTTCGGCATGCCGTCCTGGACAATCGCTTCCATCCGCGCCTGACCGAACGCTCCGCGCGACTGCTTGTTGGCAAGCACATCGCGCAAGCTGGTCACCTGAGAGGTAAGGTCGGTGAGATTTTTGTGGGCGTTGTCGATGATGCCCAGCCGCTCGTGCAGCACGCGCAGGGAGTCCATGGTGTTGCGCGTCGTCTGTTCCATCGACTGGCCGACGCGGTGGGTTACCGAATCCAGCCGCTCGGTGACAGCCCGCGCCATTTCCGCCTGCCGGCCGGCGAGCGCCTGTCCCATCGCATCGACGCGTCCAGTGGCCTCGTTCTGGATGCGCAACACTTCGCCGAGGCGCGCCTCTAATTCATCGGCACGGATCGCCTGCGCCGTCGCCAGCGCAGCACCTCGACTGCCGGAGCGCGCGATCACGACCGCGATGGAAAGAAGCAGGATGAGTGCCAGCGTGCCGAAGCCGGTCAGCGCAGCACCTGTGGTAATCGGCGCATCGCCGATCGTGAAAAGGATCTCGTTCATTCCGCCGTTGTAACCGATTCGGCGGCCAATCCGAACGAAGAGGGAACATTTATGGTGAATACCACACTAATTTTCATGGTTAACAGGAGATTGAGCTTGATGGTTAATAATGGCTTGATTTTCGGGGTTAACGTCCGGTTAAGCGCGGCCACGCGGGCGCATTGACCCGGCCAAATCCGCAGATTAAATCGCCCGCCATGGCCATTCGCGAAATCATCGTCCTGCCGGACAAGCAGTTACAACTCGTCTCGAAGCCCGTTGAGAAAGTCACGGCGGAATTGCGCAGGCTCGCCGACGACATGTTCGAGACCATGTACGACGCGCCGGGGATCGGGCTCGCGGCGATCCAGGTCGCGCAGCCGATCCGGCTGATCACCATGGACCTCGCCAAGAAGGAAGACGATGGCGAGAGCAAGCCCCGGCCGCGGGTTTTCATCAATCCGGAGATTCTATCCGCGTCGGAGGAACTGTCGATCTATGAAGAAGGCTGCCTGTCGATCCCCGAATATTACGAGGAGGTGGAACGGCCGGCGCGGGTGCGCGTGCGCTTCATGGATCTGGATGGCAAGGTGCATGAAGAAGACGCCGAAGGCCTGTTCGCCACCTGCATCCAGCATGAGATCGATCACCTCAACGGCGTGCTGTTCGTCGATTATCTCTCGAAGCTGAAGCGTGACCGCGTGCTGAAGAAATTCACCAAGGCCGCCAAGCGGGCGGCGGAGTAGGGAACGCGGTCCCTCATTTGGATGCCAGACCTTGTGCCGGTCACCCGCGACTTTCGCACCCGACAGCAAGCAAGAGGTGGATGGCCGGGGACAAGCCTGGCCATGACCGATAGACTATCCGACCTTCGGAGGACTTCGAACACATATGCCCTTGCGCCTGATCTTCATGGGCACGCCGGAATTCGCGGTGCCGACATTACGCGCGCTTGCGGAGCACGGCCACGACATCGTGGCGGCCTATACGCGTGCAGCGAGGCCGGCCGGGCGCGGACTGAAGCTGCAGTCCACGCCGGTGGAGCAGGAAGCGCAGCGGCTTCGGATTCCCGTACTGACGCCGACGACATTGAAGACCCCGGAAGCCCTCGAGAAATTCCGCTCGCACAAAGCTGACGCCGCCGTTGTCGTTGCCTATGGGATGATCCTGCCACAGACTATTCTCGATGTGCCGCGGCTTGGCTGCTTTAACCTGCATGCTTCGCTGCTGCCGCGCTGGCGTGGCGCCGCGCCGATCAACCGTGCCATCATGGCAGGCGATGCCGAGAGCGGCGTGATGGTGATGAAGATGGATGCCGGCCTCGATACGGGCGATGTCGCGATGTCGGAGCGGATTGCGGTTACCGACCTGATGACCGCCGCCGATCTGCACGATGCGTTGGCGCCACTCGGCGCCAGTCTGATGGCACGCGCGATGGGCGCGCTGGAGCGCGGTGATTTGCGGCTTGCGAAGCAGGGCGACAAAGGTGTGACCTATGCCGCCAAGATCGAGAAGGCTGAGGCGAGGATCGACTGGGACAAACCCGCGCGCATGGTGCTGAGGCATATTCATGGGCTGTCGCCCTTTCCCGGCGCGTGGTGCGAAATGCCGGTCGAGGGCGAGACGCGCGTGAAAATCCTGCGCGGCGAACTAACCGAAGGTTCGGGCCTGCCCGGCGAATTGCTGAACGATCGGCTAACGGTCACATGCAAAGAAGATGCGATCCGCATTCTCGACCTGCAGCGCGCCGGCAAGGCGCCGATGAAGTCGGATGATTTTCTGCGCGGCATGCCGCTCAGGTCGGGTGCCCGATTGGGTTGATCGGCGTATCAAAACTCCAGATCGTCATGCGCAGGCTTGACCTGTGTATCCATCTGGAAAACAACGTCTGGAATACGAAATTGCCGGGCCAGGCCGGCAGTGACAAACGAGACGGATTATTGCCCCGCTACAAGCTCATCATCGAATATGACGGCGCGCCGTTCTCCGGCTGGCAGATTCAGGAAAATGGCCCCTCGGTGCAGGGTGCGATGGAGAGGGCGGTTAAGGCAATTTGCGGCGAGGACGTTCGGGTCCACGGCGCCGGCCGCACCGACGCCGGCGTGCACGCGCTGGCGCAGGTCGCGCATTGCGATATTGCAAAGCCCTTTGCGCCGGGCCGGCTGCGCGACGGTCTGAATGCGCATCTAAGGCCGCATCCGATCGGGGTGCTCAGCGCGGAAGTCGCGCCGGGAACGTTCGAGGCGCGGTTCTCTGCGATCCGCCGGCATTATTTGTATCGCATCGTCAACCGCCGCGCCAATCTCGCGATCGACGCCGGACGCGTCTGGCGGGTGCCGAAGCTGCTCGACGCGGAAAACATGCGTCGGGCCGCGCAAACACTGGTTGGCAAGCACGACTTTACCACGTTTCGCGATACCGAATGCCAGGCGAAGTCGCCGGAGAAAACCCTCGACCAGCTCGACGTCGTGCGCGATGGCGACAACGTGAACATCATGACCTCGGCGCGCTCGTTCCTGCACAGTCAGGTACGCTCGATGGTCGGCTCGCTGGTGTGGGTCGGCGAGGGCCGCTGGAACGCGGACGATCTTGCTGCCGCGCTCGCCGCGCACAGCCGCGCCGCCTGCGGTCCGGTCGCTCCGCCTGACGGGCTGTATCTCGTGCGAGTGGATTACTAGACTAGCAAGCGAGCGTCTCAAGCATGGCCGCAGGCGCCGGCGCAAACCGCGTGGTGAGCCGCCTCTTCAGCCGCCAGCCGCCTGCTCGCGCAGGGAATATCCTTTGGCGCGACATCGATATGTTTTTCGAAGCGCACCAGCTTCCAGTCGCCCGGGGTCGGCACGAAAGAGTATCCCGACTTGCGGGCGACGCCGATCATGGCGTCGTTGGAGCGCAGCGTATCGCCAAAGATGTGCTCGGCGCCGAACGCGGCGGCGCGGCACTCGAGGTTTGACAGCAGCGCCAAGCCGATACCCTGGCCCTGGTGGCGATCGTCAACCGAAAGCCCCAGTTCGAAGCTCGCGGTGTCCGTGTTGAACGCATAGCGCGCCTCGCCGACAATAGTCTCGACGCCGTCATTCGTTGTCACCGCGATGACGCTGAAGCGATCGTCCTCGCCGGCATGAATGAAGTGGTCGAGTTCGGTTTTAGGAAGCTCGCTCATGGCGCCGAGGAAACGGTTGTAGCGCGAGCGCACCGATAGCGAGCGAAAGTAGTCCTGCAACGCTTTCGCGTCGCGTGGCTCGACAAAGCGGACCGTAAACGGCTTGCCGGCACGCGACAGTAGTACGTCGGAATACTGTCCCAGATCGTCCAGTCGAATCGCAATCATGGCCCGCTCCCGGCTTGCTCGAAAACAACGGCCAACATCCCTCTTCGAAGGCGACGCCAGCGTTGACGGGATTCAAGCCCGCCAGAACGGTTTTTCGGCCTCGTGAGCCACGTCGCTCCACGACAGACCGACGTCGTGGAGGTCGCGGTCGGTCCAGCGGATCAGTTCACGCCGCTGTTGCTGACGGTCCCGCCAGAGGTGGATTGTTTCGCTGATCTGGGCCCAAAGTGCGGGGCCATGACGATTCGTCATCGATTGGTGGGTGAAGGTAGACATCGTCGCCTCCTGAAGATAATCTCCGCGCCACGATCCTCTGCTTTCCGATGCGGTTCCACAAACGACACTTTGTCTTTCATCACATGACATAAATTCATGATTTCATGCTTCGATGACCGCCCGATTGCCCTCGCTTAACGGATTGCGCGCCTTCGAGGCCGCCGCCCGCCACCTCAGTTTCACCAATGCCGCCTCTGAATTGAATGTCACGCAGACTGCGATCAGTCATCAAATCCGCCGGCTCGAGGAGGAACTGGGGGTTCGGCTGTTCGTCCGGCAGAACCGCGCGCTGGCGCTGACACCGGAGGCCCGGGACTACCTGCCCGGCATCCGCGCGGCATTCAACGATCTGCGGCTCGCCACCGACCGGTTGCTGCGCCGGGATAACGACCATGTCCTCACGATCAGTACGCTGGCATCGCTGGCGGCGAAATGGCTGCTGCCGAGATTGTCCGGGTTCCAGGAAGCGCATCCCGGCATTGACGTCCGCATTACCACTTCGACCGGCTTGGTCGATTTCAAGAGCGGCGATGTCGACGCCGCGATCCGCTATGGCCGCGGGCAATGGCCGGGGCTGCGCGCCGACTGGCTGATGGCGGACCAGTTGTTTCCGGTTTGCAGCCCGGCGCTGTTGACCGGGAGCAAGCCGCTGCGAAGCCCGGAAGATCTCGCCAACCACGTATTGCTGCACTCGACCAATAATGACGATGACTGGCGGCTCTGGCTCACCGCCGCGGGCCTGCCGACCGATATCTCCAAGCAGCACGGCGTGACCTTCGACCTCATCCTGATGGTCGTGCAGGCCGCGATCGACGGCATCGGCGTCGCCATCGGCCGCACGTCCTACGTACAGGACGATATCGCCAAGGGACGCCTTGTGGTGCCGTTCAAGATCACGCTGCCGGCTGACGCGGGATTTTACCTGGTCTCTCCCGCGGGCAGGACCGACCCGCCCAACCTGGCCGCGTTCCGGCAATGGCTGATCGCATCGACGCAGAAGGCCGAAACGCGCTGAATTGCGCGTCGGCTGCTTTTCCGGTTGGTCGCGCCGCCCCGGCGTGGCAGATTGCCGCACAACAACCATCGTCTCCAGAGGAAACCAGTCATGTCGCCACCCGCTGCGCCGGAGATTCCACAAATCAAATCGCGCCTTGGCGCCATCCTGCGTGCGACCAGCGGCAATTTCCTCGAACAATTCGATTTCTTCCTGTTCGGCTTTTACGCAAGCGCCATCGCCAAGGCGTTTTTCCCGTCCGAGAACGAAACGGCGGCGCTGCTGAACACGTTCGGCGTTTTCTGGCTGGGCGCGCTGATGCGGCCGGTCGGCGCCATCGTGCTTGGCGCCTATATCGACCAGATCGGACGCCGCAAAGGCCTGATCGTGACGCTGGCGATCATGGCCGCCGGGACGGTGACCATCGCGGTCTGTCCAACTTATGCGAGCATCGGCGTCGCGGCTCCGGTCATCGTGCTGATCGGGCGGCTGCTACAAGGCTTTTCGGCGGGTGTCGAACTGGGGGGCGTTTCGGTCTATCTGTCCGAGATCTCCACGCCCGGCAACCGGGGTTTCTATACCTCGTTTCAATCCTCCAGCCAGCAGGTCGCGATCTTTGTCGCGGCGCTGATCGGATATTTTCTCAGCGAGGTGATGCCGCCGGCGGTGGTCGCGGATTGGGGTTGGCGAATTCCGTTCTTCATCGGCTGCCTGATCATCCCGTTTATTTTCTTCCTGCGGCGCACGCTCGAGGAAACCCCGGCGTTCCTTGCAATGAAAAAACATCCGACTGCCTCGGAAGTTTTCGCGTCCGCGCTCGCCAACTGGCGGATCGTCTTGCTCGGCATGATGCTGGCGGTGATGACGACCGTGACGTTCTACTTCGTCACCGTCTATACCCCGACCTTCGGCAAGAACGTGCTGAAACTGTCGACGCAGGACAGCCTGCTGGTCACCCTGATGGTGGCAGTCACCAACTTCTTCTGGAATCCGATAGGAGGCGCGGTATCGGACCGGATCGGACGAAAGCCGGTGCTGCTGACCATCGCCGGACTTTCGCTGGTGACTGCCTATCCGATGTTGTCATGGCTGGTCGCCGACCCGAGTTTTGGGAAGATGCTGCTGGTCGAGCTGGTATTCTCGTTCTATTTCGGCGTTTACAGCGGCACCATGCTGGGGGCGTTGGTCGAGGTCGTGCCTCCGCACGTCCGCACCACCTGCTTTTCGCTGGCCTTTGCGCTGGCCGCCGGGCTGTTCGGCACGTTCACGCCGTTTGCCGCGACATGGCTGATCGAGCATACGGGCAGCCGGGCGGCTCCGGCATTCTGGCTGATGTGCGCGGCGGCGAGCGGCATTGTCGCAGCACTTGCAATCTACCGCGGCGGAAGGACCATCGAGGTCCGCGAGACGGCCCCTGCCTGAAACAATCTCCGTCATTCCGGGGCGCGCGAAGCGCGAGCCCGGAATCCATGACCACGATTGGGAATTATGGATTCCGGGCCTGCGCCAAGAGGCGCATCCCGGAATGACGGGAGTGTTTTGCTTCTCCCGCAAACCGGCTAACAAGACGCATGGTCGATCTGTCCCGAAAATTCGACGTGCTGGTGATCGGCGGCGGCAACGCGGCCCTTTGCGCCGCGATCAGCGCGCGCAGGTCGGGCGCATCGGTGCTGGTGCTGGAAGGCGCGCCAAAATTCTATCGCGGCGGCAACACCCGCCACACCCGCAACATGCGCTGCGCCCACGATGCCGCGACCGACATCCTCACTGGTCCCTATTCCGAACAGGAATTCTGGGATGACCTCCTCCGCGTTACCGGCGGGCAGACCGACGAGGAACTCGCGCGCTTCATGATCGCGGAGTCCAAGGAAATTCTCGACTGGGTCGTCGAACAGGGCGTGCGCTGGCAGCCGTCGCTGGGCGGCACGCTCAGCCTCGGCCGCACCAACTCGTTCTTCCTCGGCGGCGGCCGGGCGATGCTGAATGCGCTCTATCTCACCGCGGAGCGGCTTGGCGTCGATATTCTTTACGACGCCGAGGTGCTCGATCTCGACATCGATGACGGGATGTTTCTCTCGGCAACGCTGAAGCAGGGCGACGGCCGCACCGTGCGCGCGTCGACGCTGGTCGCCGCCGCCGGCGGCTTCGAAGCCAATATTGAATGGCTGAAGCAATATTGGGGCGATGCCGCCGACAATTTCCTGATCCGCGGCACTCCTTATAATCGCGGCTCGATCCTGAAAATGCTGTTGGCCAAGGGCGTGCAGGACGTCGGCGATCCGACGCAATGCCACGCGGTGGCGATCGACGCCCGTGCGCCGAAATTCGACGGCGGCATCATCACGCGGCATGATTCGGTGGTGTTCGGCATCGTCGTCAACAGGCACGCCCAGCGCTTTTACGACGAGGGCGAGGACATCTGGCCGAAACGCTATGCGATCTGGGGCCGCCTGGTGGCGGCGCAACCTGACCAGATCGCCTACATCGTTTTCGATTCGTCCGTCCTCAACAGCTTCATGCCGACGCTGTTTCCGCCGATCGAGGCCGGCTCGATCGCCGAACTCGCTGGAAAATTCGAGCTCGATCCGGCGGCGCTGGAAAAAACCATTCGCGATTTCAACGCCGCGGTCCGGCCGGGTACTTTCGATCACACCATCCTCGACGATTGTCGCACCGAAGCGCTGACGCCGCCGAAGACGCACTGGGCGCGCAGAATCGAGACGCCACCCTATTATGCCTATCCGGTGCGGCCCGGCATCACCTTCACCTATCTCGGCACCCGCGTAAATCGACAGGCGCGCATGCTGATGAAGGACGGCAAGCCGGCCGCCAACATGTTCGCCGCCGGCGAGATCATGGCCGGCAATGTGCTGGGCAAGGGCTATGCGGCGGGGATCGGCATGACCATCGGCAGCGTGTTCGGCCGGGTGGCCGGGCGGGAAGCGGCGCAACATGCACGAAACTAGAACGCTGTTGAAACCACCTCGCCCCGCTTGCGGGGAGAGGTCGGATTGCGCAGCAATCCGGGTGAGGGGGACCCTCCGCGAGTCCGAGTGCGTGGACGGTCCCATCACCCCAACCCGCTCCCCGCAAACGGGGAGAGGGAGAAATGATCGGAGAGAGCCATGTCACGCATTGCAATCGTTTCCGCCGCAGTCGCGCTGATCGCCGCGACGCCGGCATTGGCGGCGGAACCCGTTGCGCTGCGCGACATGGGCTCGTTCCACGTCGGCGGGCGGCTGGTCGAAATCTCCGGCAAGCCGGTCAAGGAAGTCGTCTTCACGCAAGGCGGCGTGCCGGCGAAGATCGATCCGAACGGCACCTATCAGGTTGAGCAGATGTATGTTCAGTACTTTCTGCCCGCAACCAACGCGGCGCCTACCCGCTCTTGATGTGGCATGGCGGCGGCCTGACCGGCGTCACCTACGAGACCACGCCGGATGGACGAGGTGGCCGCGCTGATCCAGACTTGGCTGGAAGGCAAAGGGCTCGCGAAGAAACCCTGACAGGAAGCAGCGCATGCACGGAACACGCATTCTCGAAGAGGCCGACCGGCTGATGACGGTCTGCAATTCGTGCCGCTATTGCGAGGGCCTCTGCGCGGTATTCCCGGCGATGGAAATGCGCCGCGCTTTTTCCGACGGCGACCTCAATTATCTCGCCAATCTGTGTCATGGCTGCGGCGCCTGCTATACCGATTGCCAGTTCTCGCCGCCGCACGCGTTCAACGTCAATGTACCGAAGGTACTGGCGATCGCACGCGCCGAATCCTGGGCCGCCTATGCCTGGCCTGCGGCGTTCTCCGGCATGTTCGCCCGCAACGGCCTCGCCGTCAGCATCGTCACGGCGCTCAGCGTCGCGGCATTTATCTTCGGCTTCGCCGCCTTCCAGGACCGGCAGGTCCTGTTCGGCGTCCACACCGGACCGGGCGCGTTCTACAAGCTCATGCCGCACAACGCGATGGCGGCACTGTTTGGCGGTGTGTTCCTTTACGCGGTGGTCGCGCTCGCGACGGGGGTTCGCGCATTCTGGCGCGACATCGGCGAGCCGGTCGGCATGCTCGCCGAGCCCCGTTCGTTGTTTCAGGCCATGCGCGATGCGGGGGAGTTGCGCTACCTCGACGGCGGCGGGGTCGGCTGCGTCAACGAGGATGAGCGGCCGAACGACCGTCGCAAGATATTTCACCATTTCACGTTCTACGGTTTTGTCCTTTGCTTCGCCTCGACCTGCATTGCGACGCTGTATCACTACCTGCTGGCGCGCGAGGCGCCGTATCCATGGTGGGATTTTCCGGTGCTGCTGGGTACGCTCGGCGGCATCGGCCTTCTCATCGGGCCGGCCGGATTGCTCGCGGAGAAATGGAAGCGCGATCCGGATCTGGTCGACCAAGCGCGCATGGGCATGGATGTCGCGTTCATTCTCATGCTGTTCATGACCAGCCTCACCGGAATAGCGCTGCTGCTGCTGCGCGACACCGCCGCGATGGGACCGCTGCTGGCACTGCACCTCGGCGTGGTATTCGCGCTGTTTCTCACTATGCCGTACGGCAAGTTTGTGCACGGGATTTATCGGTATGTGGCCTTGGTGCGTTATGCGCAGGAGCGGCCACATCCATGATGTCGTCCCCGCGCAGGAGCCTGTGAACTTATCTGAAGCGGTGTCTGCGGTGGCGTATACTATTGGTCGGACGATTGGCTTCATGCGGCGGCGATTGTCCTTAATCGCACGGCGATTGAGAGGTTGTGGGCAAGCGCGTGCCACAGTCCGATCGCTTGCACCTTGGCAAGGCCTCGCACCAGGAGCGTGCCGAAGCCTCGGTTTTTGAAGCTTGCGTTGACCCGTTCGATCCGTCCCCTCTTTTTCATCACCGCCTCGGCCTCGTTGCTGGTCATGCGCTGCCGCCAGTCCTTGATGGTCTGCGGCTCTCCTTCTCGTTGCTTTTGCCGCCTCAGCAGCGTTGCCGGCTTGACATCGGTGCGATCCCTGGGCGGGTGGATGTAGACGCCGACCGGCGCTTCGGGCCGGCTGCTCAGGGCTGCGATATCGTCAACCTGCGCAAAGCCCGTGTCCGCCAGCACGCGTTTGATCGGCCGCCCCAGCCGTTGCTCGCTCTCCTCGACCATCGGCCGCACCAGATCGCTGTCGTTGCGCCGGTCCGTCGCCATGATCGCGGTGACGAAGCCATGATCCGTCGTTGCTGCAATCTGCACATTGTAGCTCGCGCGCACCGCGCCATCCGCGCACCGCATCCGCCGCGCCTGCGGATCGGTGAGCGAGGCGCGAGCTTCTGTTTGTTCGGCAACCTCCTTCGGGCTGCGCTCGGCCCGCTTGGCCTTCTCCGCTTCGATCTCCGCCAATTTGGCGCGTGCCTTCTCAATCCGCTCCTGGGTCTGGCTCAAGCCACGGGCCCGCGCCGCCTGCCGGCGCTTGGAACTCGCCGCCGGGTCCGCCTCGACCTCGGCTTTCAAGGCCACCACACGCGCCTTCGCCTTGGCCTCCGCCTCGTCCAGACGCAGCGCCCGCTTGTACGAACTCTTGCCCGCGGAAGCCTTGATTTTGGTGCCGTCGACGACGATCTCGTCGGCCTCAAACAGTCCCTCCGCCATGAACGCTGCCAGCGTTTCGGTGAGCAGAGCGTCGAGCACATCGGCATGCGCCACGCGAAAGTCCGCAAGTCCGTGGTAGTTGACAGGAACGCCGCAGGCCACCCACCGATAGGCCAGATCCTGGCTGGTCAACCGGTCCAGTTCGCGCGCCGAGCCAACCCCGTCCATCGTCGCCAAAAGCCACAACGCAAACAGCACAGCCGGATCCGCCGCCGGCCGGCCCGCCGTTCCCTCACGCGCTTCGATCTTGTCGTAGAGCACCGTCAAATCAAGCGTCTCGACGAACCCAACCACCAATCGCGCGCGGTGGTCGGCCGCCAGCCAGCCATCCGGATTGATCAGATCCCACGACAGTTGAGCCCGGTTCGCAACCACAACCCGAGCATCGCCTCGACCCGCCATCCCTGCAATCCCTCTATCACCCAATCAGTCAACATCTCCATTGAATCACAGTTCACCCCGAAATCGAGAAGATTTCTTCACAGGCTCGCAGGCGGGGACCCTCGGCTCCGTCGTTGGTGATTGCGGAAGATATAAGCAACATGCGTAACCAGATCACTGCATCGTAACCGGCTGTGGTTATGGGTCCCCGCCTTCCGCGGGGACGACATAGAGCTACAGATCCACCACCACGTAATCGTTCTCCGCCGACACTGCGAAAATCTCGGCGATGTACGGTCCCTTCACCACGCTGGCGCCGGGTTCGACATGGACCGGAGCGTTGGAAGAATACGCCAAGAAAAGGCCCACTCGATGCAAGACCTGATTCCGATCGCCGAGCAGATCGCCGCCAAGCTGATCGAACGCCGCCAGACCATCGCGATCGCCGAATCCTCGACCGGCGGCCTGATTTCGGCGGCACTGCTGGCGGTGCCCGGCGCGTCCGCCTATTTCCTCGGCTCCGCGGTGGTCTACACCCGCGACGCGCGGCGTATCTTGATGGACATCCCCGACGAAGTGGTGAAGGGCATCCGCTCGGCCTCGGAGCCGTATGCGGCGTTGCTGGCGGGCCGGATTCGCGACCGTTTTTCCTGCGACTGGGGCCTGTCGGAAACTGGCGCGACCGGACCGACCGGCAATCGCTATGGCGACGCCGCCGGTCACAGCTGCATGGCGATCGCCGGATCGTCGGCGCAATCGGCAATGACGCTGGAGACCGACAGTGCCGACCGTCTCGCCAACATGCATATATTCGCGCGCACCGCGCTGAATTTTCTGCTGCAGAATTTGTCGCGCTGATAGCCGTCGTCCCCGCGAAGGCGGGGACCCATACGCCCAGGGTTTTCAATTGGAACAGAGACGCTTGCAACAGTCGAGCGCGAGCGCGGTGGTTATGGGTTCTCGCCTTCGCGGCGCCGACAAAGAAGGCTCACCGTTCGCGGAATGCCCGCATCAACTGGTCGTGCAGGGGCTTGATGAGATAGGACATCATGGTGCGGTCGCCGGTCTGCACGAAGGCTTCCACCGGCATGCCGGGGATCAGCTTGACGTCGCCAAGGCGGGCAACCTCCGCCGGCGGCATCGAGACGCGGATGGTGTAATAGCTCTGCCCGGTGCGCTGGTCGGTGGTGACGTCCGGCGACACCCGGGTCACCAGCCCGTTCAGTTCCGGCGTGGTGCGCTGGTTGAAGGCCGACAGCCGCAGCAGCGTCTTCTGGCCGATCTGCAGCTTGTCGATATCCTGTGGGTTGACCTTGGCCTCGACCGAAAGATCGTCGGCCTGCGGCACGATCATCATCATGGCGTCGCCGGCCGTGATTACTCCGCCGACGGTGTGAACTGTCGACTGCAGCACTACGCCATCCTGCGGCGCACGGATATCGACACGCCGCAACTGGTCTTCCGCCGTCACCTTGCGCTCCACGAACTCGCCGATCTTGTCGTTGGTTTCGCGCAGGTCCTTGGAAACTTCGCTGACCATGTCCTTGTCGACCTGGATCACCTGCAATTCGGTCTCGGTGATCTTGCCCTTGGCCTGCGCCCGCGACGCGATGTATTGCGCCCGCTCGCCATTGAGCCGGGCGGCGTCGCGCTCGAGCGTGGTCAACCGCGTCAACTGGACGAGGTGCTGGTCGTAAAGCTGGCGCACGCCGACCAGTTCTTTCTCGATCAGCGCGATCTCCTTGTCCTTGGCCTGCTCTTGTGCGGTCAAGCCGGAAATTTCCTCGTTCAATTGCGAAACGCGCTCGCGCAATTGCGATTTTTGTCCGGCGCGGCCGGTAACGCGCACCTCGAACAGTTTGCTCTCGCTGGCCATGACGTTCTTGACGTCGGGATCGTCGGCGCGATCCAGCAATTGCGGCGGAAAGGTAATCGCATTCTCGCCGCGCTGTTCGGCCTCCAGCCGTGCCGCCCGCGCATACAGGCCGTTGAGGGTCTTGACCACGATGGCGAGGCTTGCCCGGGTCACGGTGTCGTCGAGCCGCACCACCACGTCGCCGGCCTTGACCACGTCGCCGTCGCGCACACGCACTTCACCGACCACGCCGCCGGTCGGATGCTGTACCTTCTTCACATTGGAATCGACAACGACGGCTCCCGGCGCGATCAGCGCGCCCGAGATCAAGGCGGTCGATGCCCAGCCTCCGAACCCGCCGGCAAGGACGATGACCACCGCCAGCCCGACGATCAGATGCAGCCTGATCGAACGCCGCGCGCTTTTCACCGGAACGTCACTCATGATTTTGCAACGCCTCCCTCGGATACGATCTTGATCGGGGAAGGCGGCGGAGCAACCCGCTGCAGGACCTGTCCCAGTACTTGGTCCTTGGGACCGAAGGCCTGCGCGCGGCCGTCCTTCAGGACCAGAAGCATGTCGACCGCCTCGATGCCGATCGGGCGATGCGCCACCACCACCACGATGGCGCCGCGCTCGCGCGCCGAGCGGACCGCCCGCGTCAAGGCCTCGTCACCTTCGGTGTCGAGATTGGAATTCGGTTCGTCGAGAACGATCAGGAAAGGCTCGCCATACAGCGCCCGCGCCAGCGCGACCCGCTGCGCCTGACCGGCGGAAAGCGAAACACCGTGTTCGCCGACCTGGGTGTCGTAGCCATCCGACATCTTGACGATCATCTCGTGAACGCCCGCCTCCTTGGCAGCGGCGATGATGTTTTCGGAAATGGCATCGGGGTCGAAGCGGCAGATATTCTGCGCCACCGTGCCGGCGAACAGTTCGACGTCCTGCGGCAGATATCCGACATGGCGGCCGAGCACGTCGGACGACCATTGATCGAGTGCCGCACCGTCGAGCCGGACCTTTCCGCGCACCGGCAGCCACACGCCGACCAGCGCGCGCACCAGCGAAGACTTGCCCGACCCGCTTGGGCCGATGACGCCCAGCCCGCTGCCGGCTTCGAGCGCGAAGCTCACATCCTGGACGATGACCTTCTGGTCCCCGGGGGGAACGATGCTGACCGCTTCAACCGATAGCCGCTTGGAGGGAGCCTGCAGCCGTGTCGGCGTGTCCTGCGCCGGCAACGATCCGAGCAGGCGATTGAGGCGATGCCAGCTCTGACGCGCCGCAACGAAACCTTTCCAGTGCGCGATCGCCAGATCGACCGGCGCCAGCGCCCGCGCGCTCAGGATCGAGCCGGCGATGATGACCCCCGCGGTCGCCTCCTGATGGATCACCAGATAGGCGCCGACCGCCAGCACGGCCGACTGCAGGACCATGCGCATGACCTTGGCCGTCGCGCCCAGTCCGCCGGCGACGTCGCTGGTCCGCTGATTGCCGGTCAGGTAATTCTCGTTGACGACGCTCCAGCGCTTGGTCAAGCGTCCCGACATGCCCATCGCGACCAGCACCTCGGCATTGCGCCGGCTGGCCGCGGCAAGATCGTTGCGGCGCGCTGCCAAACTCATGGCCTCGCGCGCCGGCCGGCGCGTCATGAATTCGGTGACAATGGTCAGGGTGACCAGGATGATGGCGCCGACCAGCGCCGTCACGCCGATCAGGACATGGAACGCAAAACAGATCGCGAGATAGAATGGCAGCCACGGCAGATCGAAGAACGCGCCCGGCCCCATGCTGGAGAGAAACGACCTGATGTTGTCGAGATCGCGCAGCGGCTGCAGGCCTTCACTGCGACCGCCCGCGATCAGCGGCAACCGCACCACGGTCTCGAACACCCGGCCGCTGAGGGCCTCATCCAGCGAGCTGCCGATCCGGGCCAGCACGCGTCCCCGGATCAGGTCGAGAATACCCTGGGCGATGTACAATCCGCCCGCAAGGACGACCAGACCGACCAGGGTCGGCACGCTCCGGCTCGGCAGCACGCGGTCGTAAATCTCCAGCATGAAGATGGAGCCGGTCAGATACAGCAGGTTGATCATGCAGCTCATGATGCCGACGCCAATGAACGCGCTGCGGCAGGCACGCAACGCTTCACCTAGTTCGGAACGCCGGACACCGGGAGCGGCTGCCATCAAGTCTCTTCTATTGGACGCGGGAGCGCCATTCTTTAGCGATCTTTCCGCCGATCGTCCATGCAAGTTGCGTTAACCTAAACGTTTATCGGCACGATGCACCTCGATGCCCGGTCCTCGCGGGCAGCCAAGACCTGCCGACACAGCACAAGCAGGCCCATGGCTGATGCCGGGCGTCTATCGAGCGGACAAGGGGCACTGTTTCGGCTATTGGAACCAGGCATGGCGGCTTTCGGGGAACCTATCTCGCCGTCGCGGCTTGAGATGCCACCTTATCAATCATCAGGAGTCATCATGATCCGCCGATTTATCGGAATTGTAGTCATTGCCGCCGCCGTTGCCCTTCCTGCCCTCGCCCAGGCCCAGGGTGTGCCGGGCGGCATCGAACGGGGAGCCCGCGAGGGCGAACGCGCCGCCGGCCCGGTCGGTGCCGTGGTAGGTGGCACGATTGGCGGCGTCGTCGGTGGTGTCGCCGGCGTGCTCGGCGTCGACCAGCGTCCGCGCTTCCGCAACTATGTGGTCGAGCAGCGCCGCCCATCGTATCAATACCGCGAGGATGTCCGGGTTGGCGCGGTGCTGCCGGAAGAAGGCGTGACGTATTACGAGGTGCCGCAGGAATATGGTGTCCGGGATTATCGATATACGGTCGTGAACGGCCGCACCGTTCTGGTCGAACCGCGCACGCACCGGATTGTCGAAATCGTTGAATAACCTCGGCGATATGGATTGACGATAAGGCCGTCCTTCGGGGCGGCCTTTTGATTGCACCCTGCCTTAAAACCGGCCGCCGGTACGCAACAGCCGCACGATCAGCAGCAGCACGATGGCACCGATCGCGGAATAGATGATTTCCGATACCAGTCCCGTTCCGAGATGGATTCCAAGCTTGGGAAACAGATAGCTCGCCACCAGCGCGCCGGCGATACCGACAAGGATATCGCCAATAATTCCAAATCCGGTTCCGCGCACGATTTTTCCGGCCAGCCAGCCTGCGATGAGGCCGACGAACAGGATAACAAGAATGCCTTCGTTGGACATGTGCATTTGGATCACCCCCCGTTTGCGCCTGTGGTTCGGCAGCGCCGGGTTTCGAGCCTAACCATAATCGCGTGACGTGACGACTCCAATCTGCATAGGCGCGCCACGCTGGTTGATCGTGAAGATGAAACTTTTAGTCATCATTCGCGTTATGGCCGCATGACACAGCCCGACACCTGGTATGTGGCCTTCGGGCCGGACAAGGCCGTGAAGACGGACGACAGCGCCACCGGCATGGTGCGGTCCACCAGGACGTTCAAATCCGAAGTCGATGCCAAACTGTTTGCCATGCAGATTTTGGCGAAAGGCTGGTCCGCCAGCGCGGGCACGCTCAATCCACATCAACCCAAGCAGATTGTCGGGTCTTCCCAGATCGAACGCTGGGCCGATCCGGGCCTTGGCTGAGTTTTAAGTCGCGATCGCCGGCTCCCGCTCCGCCAGAATGCACCTTGCAAGCCGTTGCGATCCAACCCTCACATTGGGCGGCGGACGCTCAACGCAACGCGGCTGCGCAAAACCGCAGCGCGGCGCGAATGAGCAGTTGACCGGCGCGTGATCGAGCGACGGCGGGGTGCCGGGAATGGTTTCCAGCCTCTGGCCACGCTTGGCGCCATGCACCGTCGATGCGAGCAGACCGCGCGCATAAGGATGGATGGGCGAGCGGACGATCTGGCCGAGCGTGCCGGTCTCGACGATCTGGCCGGCATACATCACCGCGACTCGGTCACAGATTTCGATGGCAACGCCGATATCGTGGGTGACGAAAATCACCGACATGCCGAATTCGCGCTGCAATTCGCGCAGCAGCAGCAGGATCTGGATCTGCACGGTGGCGTCGAGCGCGGTGGTCGGCTCGTCGGCGAGAAGGATCTTCGGCTTGCAGGCCAGCGCCAGCGCGATCATCGCACGCTGCCGCATGCCACCGGACATCTCGTGCGGATAGGCATCGAGCCGGCGCTTGGCGGAAGGGATTCGCACCACTTCCAGCATCTGAAGCGCGCGCGCCATCGCGTCGGCTTGGCTTTTGCCCTCGTGGCGCATCACGCTTTCCGCGATCTGCTGGCCGACGGTATAGACCGGGTCGAGCGCTAGCGCCGGCTCCTGGAAGATCATCGACACGGTCTGGCCGCGGAATGCCGACAGTTCCTCGTCTTGCAGCGCCAGCACGTCGCGCCCCAGCACCTCGACGCTACCTGAAATCTGAGTGCGATGCCTCGGCAGCAGCCGCATCAGCGCGCGCAGCGTGACGCTCTTGCCGGATCCGGACTCGCCGAGCAGGCCGAGCACTTCGCCCTCCCCGAGCGTAAGGCTGAGATTGTTGACCGCGTAGACCGTGCGTTCACCGGTAAAGCGGATATTGAGATCGCGAATGTCGACCAGATCGCTCATGCCATTTCCATCTCCGGGCATCGGACATGAAAATCGGTCGCGCGCTGGAACGCGGCGCCGGCACGAAGCAGGGTCGCCTCGTCGAACGAGCGGCCGATCAACTGCATCCCGACCGGCAGACGCGCGGCGGTGAATCCCGCCGGGATCGCCAGTGACGGCAGTCCGAGATAATTGACCGGCCGGTTGAACCGCGTCAGCCGCTGGATCACCGCTTCCGCGTCGGGGCTGTTGCCGACGTCGCTTTCGGCAATGGTCGGAGCCGTAACCGGGGACACCGGCGCCAGCACGATATCGACACCGGCGGTCGCCGCGCGATGCGCGGCCAATGCCGGACCGCGCCAGCGCATCGCCTCCAGATACGATACGCCCGAAATCGCCAGCCCGTTCTGCAGCCGCATCAGCACCTGCGGGCTGTAGTCCTGCGGACGCTCGATCATCCATCGCTTGTGGAATGCCGCGGCTTCGACCGCAAGCACGAACTGGCATGCCGCGCTGAGTTGACGCTGGTCGGGCAATTCGACCGACATCACTGCCGCGCCCTCGCGCTTCAAGGTGGCAACGGTCTGGTCGAGAACGCGCGCGGTGTCCGCATCGAGATCGTCGACATAGAATGCCGTCGGCACGCCTATCCTGAGGCCCCGCAGGGATTCGCGTGTGGCCGCGGTGAAATCCGGCACCGCGCCGCCGATCGCGGTAGGATCGTCCGGATCAGCGCCGGCCATCAGGCCCGTGAGCAGCGCGCAATCCTCGGCCGTGCGCGCCAGCGGCCCGACAGTGTCGAGCGATTGCGACAGCGGCATCGCGCCGGCGCGGCTGATCCGGCCGACCGTCGTCTTGAGGCCGGTAACGCCGCAGAAATTCGCCGGCATCCGGATCGAACCGCCGGTGTCCGAGCCAAGTGCCGCGAAAGTCAGGCGCGCGGCGACCGCCGCGCCCGATCCGGAAGACGAGCCGCCGGTGACACGGTCGAAAGCCCACGGATTACGCACCGGCCCGTAATGCGCGTTATGACCGGTCGGTCCGTAAGCAAACTCCGCCAGCTGCAGGGAGCCCAGCCGAATCGTGCCGGCATCCTTCAGCCGCTGCAGCGACGTCGCCGTCGTCGTCGCGACCCAGTCGCGGCGAATTCTGGAGCCGCAGGTAACGACTTTGCCGGCGTCGTAATACATATCCTTGTGCGCCAGTGGTACGCCATGCAGGGCTCCGCGACTGCGCCCTTTCGCCAACGCCGCGTCGGCGGCATCGGCCGCAGCCAGCGCTTGTTCGGCTTCGACCGCCATGAACGCATTCAGGCGTGGCTGCCATTGCGCGACGCGGTCGAGACAGGATTGCGTCACCTCACGCGACGATACCCGCTTCTGCGCGATCGCCTGCGCGGCTGCTGTCAGCGACAACAGCGCCGGTTCGGTGGTGCTCATGTCGCGGCCTTCGCGATCTGGACAACATTGAAGCTTGCCGGCTCGACGTCGAACGGCAGGGTACCCGCGACCGGCGCAAAGCCCTCGAATGCCGGACCGATGGAATTGGCGATTCGTGCCGCGACGTCGTCGGCGACCGCCACGCCGGCCACATCGGCCATCGCCTTGATCTGTTTCGCTGTGGGTCTTGTCATGTGAGCGCCGCTCCCTTTGCTGGCGCGAGGCTGTGCCCGGAACCCGGGATCGCCATGTAACACGCCGCCTGATGACCCATTGTATCGAGATCGGTGAGCCTTGGCGTTGCGCCAGCGCATAGCGGCTCCGCAAACGGGCAACGGGTATGAAACCGGCATCCCGACGGCGGATCGATCGGATTCGGCGGATCGCCGGTAATCGGCGGCGTCTTCGTCCTGTTGTCGGGGTCGGACGACGGCATCGCTGCCAGCAGCGCCCTGGTATAGGGATGCGCCGGCGCATCCCAGACCCGGTCCACCGGACCCAGTTCGACCACCTCGCCGAGATACATCACCAGCACGCGATCGGAAATATAGCGCACCACGTTGAGGTCGTGGCTGATGAAGAGATAGGTCAAGCCGAACTCGCGCTTGAGATCGACCAGCAGATTGAGCACCTGCGCCTCGACCGACTTGTCCAGCGCCGATACCGCTTCGTCGAGGATCAGCAGCCGCGGCGATAGCGCCAGCGCGCGGGCGATATTGACACGCTGACGCTGGCCGCCGGAAATCTCATGCGGATAGCGGTTGGCGAAGGTTTCCGGCCGCAAGCCGACCTTGCCGAGCAGTTCGCGCGCCAGCATGCGCGCCGCCGTATCGGCCATGCCATGCACCCTGGGACCGAATGCGATCGATTCTTCGATGGTCAGGCGCGGATTGAGCGAGGCGTAGCTGTCCTGAAACACCATCTGCATGCCGCGGCGCAACTCGCGCAACGACAGCGCGCGTCCGACCTGCATGCCGTCGTAGATGATGTCGCCGCCGTCGCGTTTCATCAGGTGCATCAAGAGCCGCGCGGTGGTCGACTTGCCGCAGCCGGATTCGCCGACGATGCCGACGGTTTCGCCCTTGGCGATGGAGAACGACACGTCGTCGACGGCACGCACGGTCTTGTGCCTGCCGAACAGGCCGCCGCGCATCGGAAAATGTTTTGTCAGGCCCTCGACCTGAAGCAGCGGCTGCGCCGCGCCGCCGCGGTCCTCCATCGGTTCGAGCTTGTCGATTGCGGGGCTAATCTCGTTCATGGCATCAGTTCCGGATGTCCATGGCGCTGCGCATGCCGTCGCTGAGCAGGTTGAAGCAGATCGAAACCGCGAAGATCATGGCGCCGGGAAGCGCCGCGACCCATGGATTGACGTAGATCGCGGTGCGCAGCGTATTCAGCATCAGGCCCCATTCCGGCTCCGGTGGCCTGGTGCCGAGGCCGAGAAACGACAGCCCCGCGGCCAGGATCATCGACACCGAGATCAGGCCCGTGGCGTAGACGAAGATCGGCCCCAGCACGTTGCCCAGCATGTGGACCCGCATGATGGTGAAGGCGCCGGCGCCGGACGCCCGCGCCGCCTCGACGAAGTCCATGCTGCGCACGCCGGTGGTGACGCTTTCGGCCACACGGGTGATTTGCGGAACGAACACCACGGTCAGCGACACGATGGAATTGACGATGCCGGCTCCGAGCGCGCCGGAGATGGCGATCGCCAGCAGCACGGAAGGGAATGCGTAGAACACATCGACGGTGCGCATGATCGCGGTGTTGATCCGGCCACCGACATAACCCGCGGCCAAGCCGAGCGACGTCCCGACGATGAAGGAAAGAATCACCGGCAGGATGCCGATCAGCAGCGACAGCCGTCCGCCGTAGATCAGCCGCGCCAGCATGTCGCGGCCGAGCTCATCGGTACCGAGCGGATAGTTCGGCGTGCCGATATGGCGCAGGCGCCGGATCATCGATCCCTGGTAGGGATCGGCAAGCCCCAGCCACGGCGCGCACAGCGCGGAGAGAAAAATCGCGACCAGGATAAAGGCGCAGACCATGCTGGTCCGGTCGCGCGTGATGCGCCGGCCGACCGTCGCCCAGTAGCCACGCGCCTTGCCGGCGGGCGCGGCCTGAAGCGCGGTGTCGGTCATCACGCTCATGCTCCCTCTCGCCGCGGCATGCACGACATCTCTCCCCTCGTCATTGCCGGGCTTGACCCGGCAATCCATCCTCTTCGAAGAGTCTTTGCGAAGATGGATGGATACGCGGGTCAAGCCCGCGTATGACGAGCGGTGAGATGTACGCGTAATCGTCCAAAGCCATCCCTAGCTCCGCTTGATGCGCGGGTCGATCGAGGCCTGCGCGATATCGACCACGAGATTGAGAAACACGAAGAACAGCGCCAGCACCAGAATCGTGCCCTGCAGCAGCGGCAGATCGCGCTGGAAGATCGCGGAGTTGAGCAGCAGGCCGGAGCCCGGCCACGAGAACACCGTCTCGATCAGGATCGAGCCGCCGAGCATGTAGCCGAGTTGCAGGCCCATCACCGCGAGCGCCGTCGGCGCCGCGTTCTTGATGACATGACGGAACACACCGGTCTCGCGTAAACCCTTGGCACGCAGTGCCTCGACGAAATCCTGCGAAAGAATATCTCCGGTCAGCGCGCGCACCGTGCGGGTCACGATGCCCATCGGAATAACCGACGTTGTGATCGCGGGCAGGATCAGATAACGGATGTGTTCCCAGTCCCAGGCCCACTGGCCGGAGCCGCCGGGTCCGGCGCCAACCGCGGGCAGCCAGTTGAGCTGCACCGAGAATACGATTACCAGCACCATGCCGAGCCAGTAATGCGGCACCGACACGCCGGCGATCGCGATCGCGGTGGCAAGCTTGTCGATCCAGCTGTCGCGGAAATATCCTGCGATCAGCCCGAAGAACAATCCGAGCGTGAAGCCGATCATCGCCGCCGCCACGGCAAGCGTCACCGTATTGCCGACGGCGCGCATGACCTCGGTCAGCACCGGTCGCCCGGTTGCGATGGAACTACCGAGATCGCCGCTTACCGCCCGCCACAGCCAGAGACCAAACTGCACCGGCAGCGGACGGTCAAAACCGTAGGCGATGCGGAGTTGCTGTGCCAGTTCCTGCGACGCATCGGCAGGCAGCACCGCGACCAGCGGATCGCCGGGCGTAATGTGAACCAGCAGAAAACACACCAGCGCCACGCTGATGACGATGGGGATCACATAGACGATGCGGCGGGCGATATAGACGAGCACGTGTGGCCTTTAGCAAAGTAGCTTGTCCCGGACGCAATGCAGCGCGGAGCACTTGCGCAGCGGTGCGCTGCAAAGCCGGGACCGTACCAAGATCAGTGTTCGTAACGGTCCCGGCTCTGCGGAGCGGCATGAAGAATGCCGCATCGCGTCCGGGACAAGGTGTTAGGGCGCGATGCTTACCGGCGAGAAGTCCACGAACCAGCTTTTCGGCTGCACGAAGCCCTTGATCTTCGGGCTCATGGCGCGTGGGGCGACGTCGTGGGCGACGTAGAGAAACGCCGCGTCATCGACCGAGGCCGCGTGCAATTCGGCCAGCGCCTTGTCCCGCTCTGCCGGATCGAAGGTCTGCCGCGCCTTGCTCGCCAGTTCATCGAAGCTCGGGTTGTTGATGAAACCCCAATTGTTGGATACCGGGGGCGCCATCGACGAGTGCAGGAAACGAACCATGGCAAAGAACGGATCCATCGCCGCGTAGGTCACGTTGGTCGCGTTGGCGCCGTTGGCCGAGGCATCCTTGACGCCGCGACGCCAGTTGGTGAACAGCGTATTCCATTCGATGACGTCGAGCTGAACGTCGAAATAGCATTCCGCCAGCGCCTGTTGCAGATATTCGTTCATCGGCAATGGCAGCATCTGGCCTGATCCCGACGCCGAGGTCTGGGTCTTGACGGTCAACTTTTTGCTGGGACCGAAGCCGGCTTCCTGCATCAGCTTTTGCGCGGCGGCCTTGTCGTACTTGATCTCGAAGGTCGGCTTGCCGCGCCAAGGATGACCCGGCTCGAAGGTGCCGGTCGCCGGAACCATTAAGCCCGCCAACAACCCTTCCTTCAGGCCCTCGCGGTCAATGCAAAGATTGGCCGCCTTGCGGACGCGGATGTCGTTCCAAGGCGAGCCTTCGATACGCGAGAACTGCCAGGGCCAGACGTGCGGCTCCTCGTTGCTCTGGATGACAAAACCGCGCTGCTTGATTTCCGCCACCGCGTCCGGCGCCGGCGCCTCGATCCAGTCGACCTGGCCGGACAGCAGCGCCGCGGTGCGGGCATTGGCTTCCGGCATCGGCAGCAGCAGCATCTTGTCGACCTTGGGAACGCGTGCCTTGTCCCAATAATTGTCATTCTTCACCAATTCCAGCCGCTCGCGCGGCGTGAACTTCGACATTTTCCAGGGACCGGTGCCGGAGGCGTCCCTGGCAAACGCGGCCCAAGCCGCCTGCGATTTCGCCTTGGCGTCGGCGCCTTCGGCCGCATCATAAAGCTTCTGCCATTTGGCCGGGCTCGCCATGAACAGGTTGGTGAGATTGATGGGAAGAAAACTGTCCGGCTCCTTGGTGGTCAATTCCACTGTCATGTCGTCGATCTTGCGGGCCGAGGCCAGCGTCGGCATGCGCGATGCGGTAACCCCGACTTGGCTCGGATCGAACTGCGGCGCGTCCTGCTTCAGCACCTTCTCGACGTTCCAGACCGCCGCGTCGGCGTTGAACGCCGAACCGTCGTGGAAGGTGACGCCGGGACGCAGCTTGAAGGTCCATTTTTTCTTGTCGGCCTCATCGACAGCCCATTCGGTGGCAAGGCCGGGGATCATGACGCTCGCCTTGGTAGCCGAGGAGAGATCCCACATCGTCAGCGCGTCGTACATTGTGAGACCGGTGAAGCGGTTGCCCTCGAAGCCCTGATCCGGCTGGCCCAGCGTGCGGGGGATATCGGCCGCCGTCATGCCAATACGCAACACGGTTTCGGCATCGGCAAGCTGCGGCAGTGCAAAAGCCGATGCGATGGTCAGCATCGAAAAAGCCGCCATTGTCCGGCGTTTTAAGGGTCGTTCGATACGCATCGCTATTAATTCCTTCTTGATGGGCTGACTAATTCTTATGCAATCTTATGCAACGGCTATGCCAATGGCGAGAATCATTCGGTGAAATAGCACTGGCGGCGCAATTGGTCGCGGGGCGCCACGAAATGCGAACGCAATGCCTGATCTGGCATCAAGCTTGCTTCCTGAGATTCGAAATTTCCCCCGATGGAGTTCAGTTCATGTACGTCCGATCTGCAATCATTGCGGCTGCTATCGCCGCTGCCATCGGTGCCGCCGTGCCGGCCGAAGCCGAGGCCGTCGTGCGCTACGGAATCTCGATGGCCGACATCCCGCTGACGACTGGCCAGCCGGACCGCGGCGCGGGCGCCTATCAGTTCACCGCCTACACAATCTACGATCCGCTGGTGGCCTGGGAGATGGACGTGTCAGACCGGCCCGGCAAACTGATCCCGGGGCTCGCGACCGAATGGAAGGTGGACGACACCGACAAGAAGAAGTGGCGATTCATGCTGCGGCAGGGCGTGAAATTCCATGACGGCAGCGAGTTCAACGCCGACGCGGTGATTTGGAATCTGGACAAGGTTCTGAACGACAAGGCGCCGCAATTCGACAAGCGCCAGAGCGCGCAGGTGAAGACCCGCCTGCCGTCGGTTGCGAGCTACGCCAAGCTCGACGATTCGACCGTCGAGATCACTACCAAGACCGTCGACTCGTTCTTCCCCTATCAGATGCTGTGGTTCCTGGTCTCGAGTTCCGCGCAATACGAAAAGCTCGGCAAGGACTGGGACAAGTTTGCAAGCCAGCCTTCCGGCACCGGGCCGTTCAAACTGACCAAGCTGGTGCCGCGCGAGCTCGCCGAATTGACAAAAAACGCCGACTACTGGAACAAGAAACGGATTCCGAAAACAGACAAGCTGATCCTGATCCCGATGCCGGAAGCCCTGACGCGCACCAATGCGTTGCTGGCGGGGCAGGTCGATCTCATCGAAACGCCGGCGCCGGATGCGGTGCCGCAGCTGAAGTCCGCGGGGATGCGGATCGTCGACAACATCACGCCGCATGTCTGGAATTATCACTTGAGCGTACTGCCCGGCTCGCCCTGGACCGATATCCGCCTGCGCAAGGCGCTCAATCTGGCGATCGACCGCGACGGCGTGGTCGGATTGATGAACGGCCTCGCCAAACCCGCCAAGGGTCAGGTCGATCCATCGAGCCCGTGGTTCGGCAAGCCGACTTTCGACCTCAAATACGATCTCGCGGAGGCGAAGAAACTCGTCAAGGAAGCCGGCTACTCCCCCGAGAAGCCGCTGAAGGCGACCTTCATCATCGCACAGGGCGGCACCGGGCAAATGCTGTCGCTGCCGATGAACGAATTCCTGCAGCAGAGTTTCAAGGAAATCGGCGTCGATATCGAATTCAAGGTGGTCGAACTGGAGGTTCTTTACACCGCGTGGCGCAAGGGCGCGGCCGACGAGAGCATGGCCGGCATCACCTCCAACAACATCGCTTATGTAACGTCCGATCCGCTGTATGCCATCGTGCGGTTTTTCCATTCCGGCCAGGTCGCGCCGGTCGGTGTGAACTGGGGCGGCTACAAGAACCCGAAAGTCGACGCATTGATCGATGAGGCCAAGCAGACCTTCGATGCTGCCAGGCAGGACGAATTGCTTGCGCAGGCACACGCGCAGATCGTCGACGATGCCGTGCTGGTTTGGGTGGTGCACGACACCAACCCCCATGCGCTGTCGCCGAAGGTGAAGAAATTCGTGCAGGCGCAGCACTGGTTCCAGGATTTGACGACGATCGGGCTGGAGTGACGACCTGAGATAGTCCGCTCGCTTGATGCGCCTGTTTCAACGGCGAAAGACCGGTGGACGGCGCTGTATGCAAGGGCTCCGAACGATTATTGGCGAAATAATATGCAAGATGTCGGCGCAACGCGCGGTTGGTGCGTTGCAAACTGATGTTATAAGAGCACATCGATCAAAAAACGATCAAGGTCAGCACACCCCGACGTTGTGTGCGCTTGTGACGCAGCCAGCGCTGTGAAAGCCTTGCCGCGACAACAAGCGACGCATCGGGGGGCGGGGGTCATGACATCAATACGGAGCATTGGACTTGCAGGCGCATCGATGGTCATCGCCGGCGCGGCTCTGTTACCGATTATCGGCGAAGCCAGCGCGCAGACGACCTTCGGTGTCATACAAGCCTTCGGCGACAGCTACGCAGACACCGGAAACCTGTTCAAGATATTGGGCGCGCCCAACCCGGTGCAGTATCCCACCGGACGGTTTAGCGGCGGCACCAATTTCGTCGACACGACGTCGGAACTGCTGGGAATTCCGCAAAATAATTTTGCCATCGGCGGCGCGACATCGGGATCGACCAACGTCGTCGGTCCGGGCATTCCGGGCTTCACCCAGGAGTGGCAGGGGTTTGTCGCGTCGGGCAAGAAAATCTCAGCCTCCGATCTGGTCGAGATCAGCATCGGCGGCAACGATGCGCGCGCTTACTACCAGACCGGCGGCACCCTGGCCGGCGTCAACGCGGCCGCCACGATAAGCGCCAACCAGGCGCTGGCCGGCATCAATGCGCTGGTCGGCGCAGGCGCGCGCAATCTCGTCTTCACGACCGGCGACGTTGGCCAGTTGCCGGAAGCCACCGGCAATCCCGCTGCGCCGATCGGCACGGCCTATAGCCTGAACTATAATGCGCAGATGCAGGCGGCGTTGGCCGCGATCGCGCGTTCCGGCGTGCGCGTCGAACTGGTGGATGTTTCGCTGATCGGAACTCTGATCAAGGCGAACCCGGCGCGCTACAACGTCGCGAATACCGGCGCATGTCCGCTGGCTTGCATCGGAAACCCGGCGCTGCAGAACCAGTTCCTGTTCTATTTCGATGGCGTGCATCTGACATCGCTGGGCTTCACGATTATCGGCGAATACATCGTCAACCGGCTCAACGCGCCGCTTACCATCGCGCCGCAGGGCGACGTCGGCCTGTCGTCTGCGATGGGCTTTGCGTCCACCCTGTTCGGCAGGCTCGATGCGTTCCGCGAGACCGGCGGGTTTGCGGCGACCATGAACTCCTACGCGGCCGATCTGAAGGCGCCCTATACCAAGGCGCCGCCGCTGCGGCCGGTCGCCTACAATCCGTGGTCGTTCTACATGCTTGCCAACGGCGCGGTCAGCGATCGCCAGGCCAATGTGGCTTCGAGAGGTTTCAATCTCGACAGCGTCGGCGGCACCATCGGCACCGAGTATCGCATCAACGCCAATGCCTTTGTCGGCGGCGCATTCGACTACTCCAATCCCAAGGCGCGACTGTTCAACAATCAGGGCACCACCGAAGCCAACGCCTACCAGATCGGCGCCTACGGCGAATGGGCCAACGCCAATCTCTTCCTGCAGGCCCTGGCCACCGTCGGCTGGCAGAACTACCGCAACGTCCGTCCGGGCGTCGTCGATATGGTCACGTCCAATCCCGACGGCACCAGCGTCGTGGCCGCCGGCAAGGCCGGCTACCTGTTCGGTGCGCCTGACAAGATCCAGGCCGGCCCGATCGGCAGCCTGCTCTACGCCCGCGCAAAAGTAAACGGTTACACCGAAGCCGGCGATCCGGTGCTGACGCTGAATGTCGGTCAACAGACCGCCGAGGCCTTGATCGGCAGCGTCGGCGCGCAGTTCCGGTTTCCGTTCTGGGTCAGCGGAAAGCTGATCAGCCCCTATGTCAACTTGACCGCGGATGACGACTTCATCGGAAATGGACGCATTGTCCAGTTCGGCGCGACGTCGGCCCCGCTCATCATCAACAACTGGGCGATCCCGAACGGTAGTTCGCAACATGTCTACGGCCGCGTTGCCGCCGGCGTGGTGGCGCCGGTCTGGAACAATGTCGCGCTGATGGCGAATGTGTCGCAAACCTTTGCACGCCAGGGCGGCAACGATTTCTACGGCAATGGCGGTCTGAAGATCTCGTTCTGACCGCTTCCCTTACCTCGCCCCGCAAGCGGGCGAGGTAAGGGCATTCTACTTTGTCAACAGCGCGAAGGCGCCGTTCCAGTCGTCCGGCGGCGGTTTTTTCTGAAAGCCGCTAATGCGTGTCTCGTAGAGATTGTAGAGCAGTTCGAGCGAATGGGCCTCGTCGGTGCTGCGGCCGCGTTCGATCGTCGCCCGCGCGCCGTCCCAGTCGCGGTTGCGGTAGCACGCCAGCATCTCGATGGTCAGGTTCCGCAAGCGCTGGAATCGGTCCGACTGCGCGGTGTCCTCGCGACCCGCGATGGCATAGATCACTTCCGGCTCGGATTTGCCCTTCACCATGATGAAGTCGAGTTCGAGAATGGCGAACCTGTCCTTGACGGCGAGCGCGGTGCTGGAGCCGACAATGATCGGAAAGCCGTACTCTTTGGATTGCCCTTCCAGCCGCGAGGCAAGATTGACGCTGTCGCCGAACACCGAATAGTCGAAACGCAGGTCGGAGCCCATGTTGCCGACGACGCAGGTGCCGGTGTTCAATCCGACGCCGATGTTGAGCGGAATGTAGGCATGACCGCCTTTCTGCGCCTCCTCCTCGCGTTCTCTATTAAGCGCATCGACCCGCTCCAGCATGTCGAGCGCGGCCTCGCAGGCGTTGATCTGGTGCTCGCCGTCGTCGAGCGGCGCGTTCCAGAACGCCATGATGGCGTCGCCCATGTATTTGTCGATCGTGCCTTTTCGGTCGAGGATCGCGTTGGTGAGCGGCGTCAGAAAGCGGTTCATCAGTTCGGTGAGGCCCTGCGGGTCATGTTTGTAGGTCTCCGAGATCGAGGTGAACCCGCGCATGTCGCTGAACATGATGGTCATCTCGCGCTCCTCGCCGCCGAGCACCAGCCTTTCCGGCGCCTGCGCGAGCTGTTCGACCAGCGCCGGCGAAAGATACTGGCTGAACGCCGAGCGAATCTGCCGGCGCTGCGTCTGCTCGCGCACGAAACTGAAAAAGATCAGGGTCAGATAGATCGCGGTGGTCGACAGCAGCGGATAGGTGGCATCGATCAATAACCTCTGCTGCGAATAGTAGTACCAGGACGTTCCCACCAGCAGGGTTGCGAAGAACGCGCCGACGGCGACGAGGGATTTCGGCCCAAAGGTCGGCGCAACCCAGATGATGGCGATGCCGAGTATCATGGCCGAAAGGAATTCGGCGAGCGGCGCCCACGGCGGCTGCGCCAGCAGTTGCCCGGTTAGCGCGGCTTCCAGCACCTGGGCGTGGACTTCGACTCCCGGCATGACCGGCGAGACCGGCGTGGTCTTGACGTCGAGCAGGCCCGCCGCCGAGGTCCCGATCAGCACAAGCCGGCCTGCGATGCTGTCGGCGTCGACATTTCCGTCGAGCACATCGGCGGCCGAAATATAAATCGACGGATCGTAATGGGCGAAGTGCACCCAGAGCTGGCCGTTGCGGTCGGTCGGGACCGCAAGCCCCTTGACCGCGACGCTGGCGATACCGGCGTCATTTGATTTGATCAGGATCGTGTCGGATCCGGTAGCCACCCGCAGCAGTTCGAAACTCAGCGACGGCATCGTGACGCCCTGCGCCTGCATGACCACCGGTACCCGCCGCACGATGCCGTCGCGCTCGGTCCGGATCGTGAGCAGGCCGCGCCCGCCGGCCGCGGCCTCCATCACCGGCGTGCTGCGCAACAGGCCCGGAAAACTCAGCATGAACCGCTGCGGATCTTCGCCCAGCATGGCAAGGCCGGTCACCGGCAGGTTCTTGTCGAGTTCGGCCACGACGTAGGGCAAGCCGGTTTCGCCGAGCACCACGCGCGATTGCCGCATCGCGTCGGCCAGTATCTCGTCATTGCTCGGCAGCGCGCGCAGTTTGCTGCGGGTCTCTTCGTCGAGGTTACGCAAGGTGTCGGCGGCGGCCGCGGGATTGAGCCGGTCCGGCTCGGCGAACATGATGTCGAAACCGATTGCCACGGCCCCAAGCCGGGTGAGGTTGCTGACCAGGTCCGCGACGCGCGTCCGCGGCCATGGCCACTGGCCGAATTTTGCGAGGCTCTTTTCGTCGATGTTGATGATGCGGACCGGCCTCGCGGCCTTCACGCGGGGATCGATCACCTGGAACGTGTCGAAAGTCCTGACCCGGAATTCCTCGATCGACGCCGGATCGGCGACACGCAGCACGGCAAGCCCGATCAGAAGTCCGACGCACAGCAGCCGCGCATAGCCGAAGCGGCGCTTGAACCATCGTCGCAATGTCCGCAGGCGCTTCATGCGACTCTGGTATCACGCCCGGACCGATCGATCACGCGGGTAGTTTCGCAAGACACGAAGCGTCATACGCCGCCGGGGAAACCGCCGGGATGAAGGATGAAGTCGTTGCTGTGCAGGCTGGCGATGTTCACGTTCTTCAGCAGGATGGTGTCGACATTGGGATGAACGCCGTCCACGTTGAGGTCGATCAGTACATCGCCGCCCCTGACGGTGGCATGGCTGTTCAGCCAGTCGGTGAAATCGTTCGATTCACCGGAGCCGAATGCCTGGTAGTCCAGGCTGATCTTGTCCTGCCCCGGCACGAAATCGGCGATCGTGTCGTGACCCGAACCGCCCGAAGCGGCGTTGAACACGAAAGTGTCGGCGCCCTTGAGACCGATCAGCAGATCGTCGCCGCCGAGGCCATTGATGGTGTCGCTGAAATCCGTACCGAACAGCGCGTTGCTTCCCGCGGTGGCAACGTTGTTGGTGGTGAGATAGGTGAGCTGCACGTGGCCGCCGCCGGCCGCGAGCGTGTCGACACCGCTGGTCAGCGTCATCGCGAGGTCGGCCCTTGCGCCATCAGGGTCGACCGGTACGTCGAAGGCATTGGTTGCGAACGGATCGGTGTTGGTGAAGCCGAACACCGAGGCGCGCCATTCGGCGCCGAGACCTATCATCGCCACCTTGGTCCCGGACTCGACGCCGGTGGCCGAGACGATCGCAAAGCTCTCCACGCCGTCCGGATTTTGCACGACGTCGTTGAGGGTGTTGAAATCGCCATGCGTCTGGACGTCCTGGTCCGGATCGAAATTGCGAAGGAACCGGACGTCGGAAATATCCGACGTGCCGTTGTTGGTGATGTCGATGGTGGTGGTGAAAAAGTTGGCGTCGCTTGCCAGCGCAATGGTCTGCACCAGTGTGACACCGTGGCCGGCGTCCAGCGTCGTTGACACGTAAGTCGTATCGCCGGACGTGTGCGTTTCCGAACCGAGCGATGCCATCTGGTGGACGTCCAGCAGCGGCGCGTTGTCGAGCACGACATGCTCGCCACCAACGTCGTAGCCGATCGCGATGCGGTCCTCGGGGGTGCCTGGCGTTGTGACATTGCCGCCACCCGGGAAGACGAACCCGTTGGTCGCGCCCCCGGGCGTGACGTTGATGACGACGCCTTCGTCCGAGGTCAGCGTATAGTTGGCGTCGGACAGGGCGAAGGTGACCGCGCCGTCCACCGTCGCGCCGTCGAGCACCCCGTCGTCCGGCGTGAGCGAGAAGGTCGGTGCGATCGAACTTCCGTCATGGACGAAGCTGACAAGCCCTGCCGCAACGTCCGCCGAGGTGAACGTCGTGGTCGTGTGCGCGCCGTCCGCGTCGATCTCGAAATGCCCGTGACTGAGGTTCGAGACGGTGTAGGTGACCGCCGCGCTGTCCGGGTCAGCAAAATCGATGTCGGCGGTCGTGAGCGTCACCGAATGTCCTTGCGACACTGTCAGCGACGCATGAGAGATTGCCGGCGCGTCGTCGACGTGGGTGAAATGGACGGTGCCCGCAACCACGCTGCTCTGACTGTTGCCGTCACCGCCGTCGTAGGCCCGGATCGAGAATGTCGGCGCGTCCTCGCCGCCGTCGTGCACGAAACGGACATGACCGGCGTTCAGGTCGTCTGTGGTAAATGCCGTGACAACGACCCACGTCACGCCATTCGTCGTGGTCTGGAACGTGCCGTGACTGACATTCGAAACCGAAAAGACGAATGTCGTGCTGTCGGGATCGGTGACGCCGATGTCGGTCGAAGACAGGACAACCGTGCCGCCTTCCGATACGGCGAGGGTTGCGCTCGTGACCGCCGGCGCGTCGTTGACCCTGGTGAAGTTCGCCACGCCGTCGAGCATATTGCTGAGATTGTTGACGGCGGCGCCGTCGTCAGCCCGGATCGACCAGGTCGGCGCCGCTTCGCCGCCATCATGCACGAAGCGGACATGGCCAGCGTTGAGGTCTGCCGTCGTAAACGCCGTGGCGTCGACCCAGTTGTTGCCGTCCGTCGTGGTCTGGAACCTGCCATGGGTGGCGCTGGAAACCGTAAACGTAAAGCTCGCGCTGTCGGGATCGGTGACGCCGATATTCGCCACCGTCAGCACCACCGTGCCGCCCTCGGTCAGGGAGAAGGCCGCGCGCGTCAGCACCGGCGCATCGTTGACGCTGATGAAATCGACCGTGCCTGCGACCGTCGCGCTCAGGTGATTCAGTAGTTCGCCGTCATTCGCCCGGATCGAGAAGGTCGGCGCAGCTTCGCTGCCGTCGTGAACGAAGCGGACATGGCCGGCGGCCAGACCGGCGGTCGTGAACGTCGTGGCATCGCTCCAGTTGATGCCATCCACCGTGGTCTGGAACTTGCCGTGCGTCACGTTCGAGACCGTGAAGGTCGCACTCGCATTGTCGGGATCGATAACGCCGATATTCGCCGCGCCCAGCACCACCGTGCCGCCTTCCGGCACGACGATGGTCGCATGGTCGATTACCGGCGCGTCGTTGGCGCCGCTGATGGTGACGGTCAGGGATTCATGAAAGCTGGTGGAGCCGGCGCTGCTGTCGAACTCAATCGTGACGACGGCCGTATCGCCGGCCTTGAGGAAAGCGAATCTGGCGAGATCGTAGCTGACGTGCCCGGTCGCCGCATCCACGGCGATGAAATTCTTCAGGTCGAGTCCCGCCGGCGTGTAAGCCGGGCCGGTGACCGACAGCACCCTGCCGCTGCCCGCGACGTAGGGGGTAAGAACCTCGGAGAGATTGGAGTCGCTGATCCTCACCTGATCGGCGATGACGAAACTCGTTTTGTCGACCACGGGGGTGACGTCGACCGTTTTCAGGACCGTGAACGTGACGTTAGCGGTCTCATGAATGATCTGTCCCGGCTTGCCTGGATCGGGAAAGTTGATCGGCACCTCAAGGGGCGTCGGCGTACCGACCGGGACGTCCTTGAGAGGCGTGGTGCCTCCGGGAGCGCCGGGAGCGACCGGATCGGCAGGAGTCGATCCGGGGGTCGGAGTGCTTTGCGGGTTCGGGTTATAGAGCAGCAGGGTCTGATCGATGATCGCCTTTATCTCCGGCGCGATCTGCGTCACCTGACTGATCGTGATCTGGCCGTTGGCGCTGAAGGCCGTGACCTCGCCGGCGCGATTGATGGTCGCGATCGGGTTCGAATAGGTAAGGTCGTTCTTGGCGAACAGGAAATACGAACCGACGGTTCCGTCCTTTTCCTGCAGAACCTGGAACTTGACCGGCACCGACCTGACCGTGGGATTGGCCGGGTCGAAGACCGGCACGTCGAAGCCGATTTCGACCAGTACCGCCGTGCCGCGGATGCCCATGGTCGCGACCGGCGTATCGATCTTCATGTCGCCGTGCTTGGCGGTCTGGCCGGCGACGAAGGTGATGGTGCCCTGTACCAGGCTGAGGAATGACGAGTTCGACGATCCGTTCGGATCGTAGACCATGTCGTTCAGCACCATGCGTGCATTCGACGCGAGACCGAACACGGTGCCGTCGATGAAGGTGATGCCGAGCGATGAATTGGACCCGGACTGCACCACGTCGCCCTTGTGGACGTTGTCCCCCATGTTCAACACGATCGAGACGCCGTTGCGGATCACGGTGGCGTTGCCGGCAAGTTTGGTGACGTGGCCGATGACCTTGCCGGCATCCGCAGCGCCGGAGGCCTGGGCGTACTGCACGTGGCCGGTGAGCGCGCTGACGATGCCGGCAGACAATTGGGCGCCGTCGGGCGCGGTTAGCGCGGCCCGTTTCTCGCCGACGAAATAATTCTCGACAACGTGTTCCCGGCCTTCCTTTGACAGGATCAGATCGGGGCCGGAGCGCTTGTAGTCGCCGGAAAACAGCAGATCTGGGTCGGAAACCGTGATTGCGTCGGCGTGACCGCGATGTGAAAATTCATCGACAAGGTGGCCGTGGCCGCCCGAAAACGGGCCACCGGCTGTCGATCCAGATTTGCCGGTAAAATTCAATTCGACACCGCGATATGGTTAATATTTCTATAATATTCGATAGTAGAGCCTGCTTAGCATTCGCGAGTGCGCTGCGAAAGCATCAGGTTTATTTTCAGCAAATTTTGGCGAAGCACGCACGGGATGTAGAATTTAGGCAAACAATCGCAGCGAAGTATTTCGATGAACGCTGCGAGCCCCACTATTCTGCGTAATTGTGGTCAACCTTTGACCTTGAAACTAAAAGTAAATTCCAGAGTATTTACCTTTAATCGACCTTATACGGCCCATCCTTCAGGAGCGTATACTCGATATTGCTCAGTAATACTGATAATTTTGCTGTTCCATATCAAGTAACCGCGCTCCGGCAGGTGAACAATCCGCGGAAGCCGGTTTAAACGGCTCACCCGCACCCCAATCGAGCCCGCTGTAAGGCGGTATCTAAAATTTTCAGCAGTTTTGCGAGAATACTTTCAGCCTGTCGGAGCTTTCCTGGGAGCCGCCACCCCGTCTTAAACAGAATAAAAGCTCGCACGCCCATCATCGGCTCGAAAACGATCCGGTCGCGTGCTGGCTATCAGCCTGCCGATGCCCGGACAAAGGGGCGTCGAATGGGAATATCCGGTCACGCGCGTGCGGCGCATGCCATCGTGTTGACGTGCGTTCTGGCCTGGTTCGGTATCGCCGCGAATCCCGCGGCCGCGACCCCGAAGTCGGTCGAATTACCTGAATCTATTGGACAATTCGACGAGCCGTTCGGATTTTTTGGCCCTGCACCGTCTCGGCCACCGTTCGATGGCGGCCTTGGCGAGAAATGGCTGAGCGTGCAGCGCGGGATTGACGACGAACTGCTGGTGCTCGCCCTGTGCGAGGAGGATCTTGCCCATTGCGCCTCGCCGGCGGCGCGGCAATTCCTCGCCATTGTCGACAGCGCCAAGGCCCGCGACGGCCGCGCCCGGCTTGGCGAAATCAACCGCGCCATCAATCTGGCCATCAGGCCGGTCAGCGATATTTTGCAATATGGCGATATCGATGTGTGGAGCTCGCCGCTGGCGACATTGGCAAGGGGTGCCGGCGATTGCGAGGACTACGCCATCGCCAAACTCGCCGCACTGCGGCAAGCCGGCGTCGCCGCCGAAGACCTGAGGCTTCTTGTGCTGCACGATCCGCTGCGCAACGAGGATCATGCCGTCGTCGCCGCGCGGCTGGAAGGCCGCTGGCTGACGCTGGACAATCGCCGCATGGCCATGGTCGAGGACGCGCAGGTCAGGAATCTCCGGCCGACCTTCCTGATCGATCGCGACGGCATCAGGCGTTACGACGCCGTACCATCATTGCCAGAGCTCGATGGGCGCAATCCGGCCTCAGTTTCGTCCATCGCCGAATGAGCAAGCCTGCCTGCTCTCCTGTGCTATGAAGGGCCATGCAGAGCGAAAAACAGAAAATGCTGGCGGGTGAACTGTACCGCGCGGGCGATCCGGAAATTCAGGCCGATCAGGCAGCGGCAAAAACGTGGATGGTTCGTTATAACGCGGCGCTCGGCGCCAGCGCTTCGGAAAGGCGCGCGCTGCTGCGCCAATTGCTGCCTGAAGTCGGCGACGGCGCGGTGATCCGGCCGCCGTTTCATTGCGATTTTGGCTACAATATCAGGCTCGGTCCCGACGTATTCCTCAACTTCAATTGCGTAATCCTCGATGTCGTAACTGTGACCATAGGAGCCGCGACGCAGATCGGGCCGGCAGTCCAGATTTACACCGCGGACCATCCGCGCGACGCGGCGATCCGGAAAACCGGCGCCGAGTTCGGCCGCCCGGTATCGATCGGACGCAACGTCTGGATCGGCGGCGGCGCGATCATCCTGCCGGGGATAACCATCGGCGACGACGCCGTAGTCGGGGCTGCCGCGGTAGTCACGCGCGACGTGCCGCAAGGTGCGACCGTTATGGGCAATCCCGCGCGGCAGAGGCCCGGATAAGGCCGCTCGGCAGCCGGTGTTTGCCTTCGGAATTACGCTTCTTGATTCACCGCGCCGAAACATCTTCGGTCCATGGTGCGCCGGCCCACGCAGGATTGTCCCGGCTTCATGAACCATGCGCCGCAGCCCTCGGCCCTCGAACTGCGAGGGTTAACGAAGCGTTTTGACCGCCCCGCGGTCGAGGCGCTCGATCTCACCATTCGGATCGGCGAATTCTATGCGCTGCTCGGGCCCAACGGCGCCGGCAAGACCACGACGTTGCGCATGGTCGCAGGCCTGCTGCGTCCGGACGCGGGATCGGTGTCGGTGCTGGGCATCGACGCGCTGAGCGACCCGGTTGCTGCCAAGCAGATCACCGCTTGGGTCTCGGACGAGCCGATGATCTACGACAAGCTGACGCCGCTGGAATATCTCGAATTCGTCGCCGGGCTGTGGGGCGTCGATCCCGGGATCGCCGAGCCATCGGCGTGCGGGCTTCTCACGTCGCTCGGCATGGCGCCGCATTTGCACGAGCGCTGCGAAGGTTTTTCCAAGGGCATGAGGCAAAAGGTGGCGCTGGCCGGCGCACTGGTGCATGCCCCGCGCCTCATCATCCTCGATGAGCCGCTGACCGGCCTCGACGCGGTGTCGGCGCGTCACGTCAAGGGCCTGCTGCAGGATCGCGTGCGCGCCGGCTGCACCGTGATCATGACCACGCATATCCTGGAAGTGGCCGAGCGCATGGCCGACCGCATCGGCGTCATTGCCTCCGGCCGGCTGGTGGCCGAGGGGACGCTGGCCGAACTGCGTCAGCAGAACGGCAGGAACGATACCAGCCTCGAAGACGTGTTCATCGCGCTGGTCGACGCCGGGACCGAGGCGGCATGACGTCGCCGGCGGCGCTGAGCTGGTTCGCCCGGCACGAAATCCGGCTGGCATGGCGCGAATGGATGGCCATGATGACGGCGGGCCGGCGCTGGCGCAGCACCGCGATCGGACTGATCGTCTTTGTCGCGATCATGCATCTGCCGGCCTATGCGGTGATCGGCCGCTTCGCGGAGTTGCGGGAACCGCTCGATAAACCTACGCTGATCGTGATCACCGCCTGCATATTTCTGGCCTGGGCGCTGATGCTGTCGCAGGCCATCGAATCCGTGACCCGGGTGTTTTACGCACGCGCCGATCTCGACCTCATCATGTCGTCACCGGTCCCGCTGGCCAACGTATTTTCGGTACGCATCGCCGCGATCGCGCTTTCCGTGATCATGATGGCGCTGCTGCTGTCGACGCCGTTCGTCAACATCCTGGTGCTCGGCGGCGGACCGCGGTGGTTTGCAGCCTATGGCGTGGTCGTCGCGATCGGGTTGTCGGCGGCGGCGGTGGCGATCGCAGTTACCGTCGTACTGTTTCGCTCGATCGGTCCAAGCCGGACCCGGCTCGTGGCGCAGATCGTCGCGGCGGTGATCGGCGCCGGCTTCGTCATCGCGCTGCAGATCGCGGCGATCCTGTCCTATGGCACGTTGTCGCGCTTCGCGGTTCTGACTTCCGACGCCGCGGCGGCGTTCGCGCCCGAACTCGACAGCGTCGTCTGGTGGCCTGCCCGGGCAATGCTCGGCGATGGCGGCGCGCTGCTGTGCCTGCTCGCGACGGGCTTGGTCATGCTCGGCGCCGTCATGTCGATCTATGCGCCGCGTTTTGCCGATTACGTCATCGGCGCTTCGGCCGCCGCAACGCCGGTCCACCGCGGCCACCGGCGCCCGGCATTCCGCACCGGCTCGCGGCAACACGCGCTGCGTCGGAAAGAACTTGTATTGCTGCGCCGCGATCCCTGGCTGATGTCGCAGACGCTGATGCAATTATTGTATCTGGTGCCGCCGGCGCTGATGTTGTGGCGAAGTTTCGCCGACAATTCCGCCGCCATCCTGCTGATCACGCCGGTGATCGTGATGGCGGCCGGCCAGTTGGCCGGCGGCCTTGCATGGCTGGCGATTTCCGGCGAGGACGCCGCCGACCTTGTCGCGACCGCGCCGCTGCCCGCCTCGCGCGTCATCCGCGCCAAGATCGAGGCGGTGCTGATCGTGGTCAGCGTGATCTTCGCACCGTTGATCGCCGCGCTGGTCTTAGCATCGCCGCTGCAAGCAGCCGTAACGGCGCTCGCCGTCGGTATTGCCGCGGCATCGGCGACCGCGATCCAGTTGTGGTTTCGGGTGCAGGCGCGGCGCAGCCAGTTCCGCCGCCGCCAGACCTCGTCGCGGTTCGCGACCTTTGCGGAAGCCTTTTCGTCCATCGGATGGGCCGCGACCGCGGCATTGGCGCTCTCGCTGCCATCCATCGCTACGGTGACCGGACTGATGACCGCGGCCGTGCTGGCGGCAACGTGGAAGATCAGTCCCGCGCGGCGATGATCGCCATCGGCTCTGCAAACCTCAACCCGAGGGACATGGAACCGAATCCGGCACGCGCTGTTAGAACGCCGCCGGTGATATGTATAATGTGTGGCAGTCGGCTCGACGCGGACATCGAATGACCTTGCATCGAGATATCTACTGGCTTGGACGCCAATGGGCCGTCACCGGCCACGGCATCCAGGCCGTCGACAAGAAGCTCGATATGCGGTTCGACGTCGAAGCCTCCCGCATCTGGGAAGATGACACCGACGCGCCGATGCGCAACTTGGAATGGTTCGACGCGGACGACTTCGCAGAAGCGCTGCGCGTTGCAAGACGGCTGTCGCAGGAAACTCCGGCCAGGTTCCAGCCGCCCGCCGGCGGCGAGAAATAGCGCCGCCGATCCGCGCCCTCAATTCCTGCAAATGTGAACTGTATCACAAACGCGGCGTATTGCGCGTGTTAACCTGCACGCGATCGCCGGAACAAATTCGGCAACAAGCGGCGGCGGTGCCGCAACACCGCACGCCCGGCGCCATGACGCCTGTCAAGGTTAACATTCGACAAATGCCTATGATCGCCAGTGCGGCATTAATGCAATATTGACTCAGATTGGGATGCCAAATATCAGAAGTTGCGCAAGAAATTTGGCGCGTAGCAGTTCCGGTGGATTGCGGAATTTGTCCCGTTTCGATTTGTAAATTTTTATCGACAGCGTGCTGTGATCGGGGGTTTTGCGATGTTTGGTGTTCTGCCTGTAACCAACTACCCGCCAACGACTCCCCAGGACAACAACCCCGCGGCCAACACGGTCGTGGAAGGCGCGGCGGTCAACACGCTGGTAGGCATCACGGCGTTCTCGACCGACGACCAGACCGTCACCTACTCGCTGGGCGGGGATAGTTCGGGGGGCGGCTTCAAGATCAACGCCAGCACCGGCGTGGTGTCGGTCGCCGATCCCAGCAAGATCAACTTCGAAACCGCGAGTCACTCTTATATCATCACCGTCAACGCCAGCGACGGCTTCAGCGTCAGTTCGCAGAACTTCACCATCGCCGTCACCGATGTGGCGCCGTCCACGCCGGTGGACTCCAACGCCTCGGCCAATCAGGTCAACGAAGGCGCGTCCTTCGGCAGCCCGGTTGGCATTACCGCGTCCTCGACCGACATCAATGGACCGGGCGTAACCTGGTCGCTGACCGGCGACAGCTCCGGCGGCGGCTTCACCATTAATGCCACGACCGGCGTCATCACTGTCGCAGACTCGACCAAGATCGATTATGAAACCTCCGCCGGACACGCTTACACCGTTACCGCGCAGGCCAGCGACGGCACGCTCACCAGCTCGCAGAATTTCACGATCAACGTCATCGATGTTGATATGCCGGTTCCGGTCGACACCAATGCCGCCGCCAACACCGTGGCCGAAGGCGCGGCTGCCGGCACGACGGTCGGCGTCACCGTTTCATCGGTCGATCGCAACGGACCGGCGACTACCTATTCGCTGCTCGGCGATTCTTCCGGCGGCGGCTTCACCATCAATCCCTCCACCGGTGTGGTGACCGTCGCCGATCCCAGCAAGATCGATTTCGAAAGCAGCACGGGCCACGCTTACAAAATTGTCGTGTTGGCAAGCAGCAGCGGCGGCAACATCACCCAGCAGTTCACTATCGGAGTTACCGATGTGGCACCGTCGACGCCGACGGACAGCGACGCTGCGACCAACGCCGTGGTTGAGGGCGCGGTCGTCGGCTCGCCCGTCGGTATCACCGCTCATTCTACCGATGTCAACGGACCGGGCGTAACCTGGTCATTGACCGGCGATACCTCCGGCGGTGGTTTCAAGATCAATCCGACGACTGGTACGATCACCGTCGTGGATGGCAGCAAGATCGATTACGAGACATCTCCGGGACATGCTTACAACGTGACCGCGACTGCCACCGACGGCACGCTGTCGAGTTCGCAGACCTACAGCATCAACGTCATCGATTTCGATGTCACGGTTCCAGCCGACAGCGACGCCGCCGCCAACACTGTAGCGGAAGGGGCCGCGGTCGGCTCGACGGTCGGCGTTACCGCTTCGGCATTCGAGCGGAACGGCCCAGGGCCGACCTATTCGCTGCTCGGCGACAGTTCCGGTGGCGGCTTCACTATCAATCCGACCACTGGCGTGGTGACGGTCGCAGATCCCAGCAAGATCGATTTCGAGACCAGCCCCGGCCACGTCTATAAAATTGTCGTGCTGGCCGACAGTGGCGACAGAACCACCGCGCAATTCACCATCGGGGTGACCAATGTAGCACCGTCGACCCCGACCGACAGCAATGCTGCGACCAATACGGTCGCTGAAGGTGCCGCCAATGGCTCGACCGTCGGCATCACTGCGTCGTCCGCCGATCCCGCCGGCCCGGCGGTGACCTGGTCGCTGATCGGCGACACCTCCGGCGGCGGCTTCACCATCAACGCTTCGACAGGCGTCATCACCGTCGCCGATTCCACCAAGATCGATTACGAGACGTCGGCCGGACACGCTTACACCGTCACCGCGCAGGCCAGCGACGGCACGCTCACCAGTTCGCAGACCTTCACCATTGCCGTCACCAATGTCGCACCTTCGACACCCGTCGACAGCAATGCCGGAACCAACACGGTGGCGGAAGGCGCCGCCAACGGCTCGACCGTCGGTGTCACCGCGTCCTCAACCGAAGCCAATGGCCCGGCCGTCACTTATTCGCTGATCGGCGACAGCTCGGGCGGCGGCTTCACCATTAATTCCACGACCGGTGTCGTCACCGTCGCCGACGCCACCAAGATCGATTACGAGACCGCGGCGGGACACGCCTATACTGTCACCGCGCAAGCTAGCGACGGTGTCCTCACCAGCTCGCAGACCTTCACCATCGCGGTTACCGATGTAGCGCCCTCGACGCCAACAGACAGCAATGCCGCGGCCAACACGATTGCGGAAGGCGCCGCCAACGGCTCGACCGTCGGCGTCACCGCGTCCTCGACCGACGTCAACGGCCCGGCCGTGACCTGGTCGCTGACCGGCGACACCTCCGGCGGCGGCTTCACCATCGACGCCTCGACAGGCGTGGTCACCGTCGCCGACAGCACCAAGATCGATTACGAGACCGCGGCGGGACATGCTTATACCGTCACCGCGCAAGCCAGCGATGGCACACTCACCAGTTCGCAGACCTTCACCATCGCAGTTAGCGATATCGCGCCCTCGACGCCGGTCGACGGCGATGCCGCGGCCAACACGGTGGCGGAAGGCGCCGCCAACGGCTCGACCGTCGGCGTCACCGCGTCCTCGACCGACGTCAACGGCCCGGCCGTCACTTATTCGCTGATCGGCGACAGCTCCGGCGGCGGTTTCACCATCAATTCCACGACCGGTGTGGTCACCGTCGCCGACGCCACCAAGATCGACTTCGAGACATCGGGCGGCAGCTACACGGTCACCGCGCAGGCCAGCGACGGTACGCTCACCAGTTCGCAGACTTTTTCCATTGCCGTCACAAATGTGGCGCCATCGACGCCGGTCGACAGCGATGCCGCGGCCAACACGATTGCGGAAGGCGCCGCCAACGGCTCGACCGTCGGCGTCACCGCGTCCTCGACCGAAGCCAATGGCCCGGCCGTCACTTATTCGCTGATCGGCGACACCTCCGGCGGCGGCTTCACCATTAATTCCTCGACAGGCGTGGTCACCGTTGTTGACAGCACCAAGATCGATTATGAGACCGCGGCGGGACATGCCTATACCGTCACGGCGCAAGCCAGCGATGGCACGCTCACCAGCTCGCAGACCTTCACCATCGCAGTTAGCGATATCGCGCCCTCGACGCCGGTCGACGGCGATGCCGCGGCCAACACGGTGGCGGAAGGCGCCGCCAATGGCTCGACCGTCGGCGTCACCGCGTCCTCGTCCGACGTCAACGGCCCGGCCGTCACTTATTCACTGACCGGCGACAGCTCCGGCGGCGGTTTCACCATCAATTCCACGACCGGTGTCGTCACCGTCGCCGACGCCACCAAGATCGACTTCGAGACATCGGGCGGCAGCTACACGGTCACCGCGCAGGCCAGCGACGGCACGCTCACCAGTTCGCAGACCTTCACCATCGCGGTCTCCGACATCGCGCCCTCGACGCCAACAGATAGCGATGCCGCGGCCAACACGGTGGCGGAAGGCGCCGCCAACGGCTCGACCGTCGGCGTCACCGCGTCCTCGACCGACGTCAACGGCCCGGCCGTCACTTATTCGCTGATCGGCGACACCTCGGGCGGCGGCTTCACCATCAACGCTTCGACAGGCGTCATCACCGTCGCCGATTCCACCAAGATCGATTACGAGACGTCGGCCGGACACGCTTACACCGTTACCGCGCAAGCCAGCGACGGCACGCTCACCAGTTCGCAGACCTTCACCATTGCAGTGTCGGATGTGGCGTCCTCGACGCCGGTCGACAGCGATGCCGGAACCAACACGGTGGCGGAAGGCGCCGCCAATGGCTCGACCGTCGGCGTCACCGCGTCCTCGGCCGACGTCAACGGCCCGGCCGTCACTTATTCGCTGATCGGCGACACCTCGGGCGGCGGCTTCACCATCAATTCCGCGACCGGCGTCGTCACGATAGCCGACACCACCAAGATCGATTTCGAGAGTTCCGGCGGCAGCTACACCGTCACCGCGCAAGCCAGCGACGGCACCCTCACCAGTTCGCAGACCTTCACCATCGCGGTTACGGATGTGGCGCCCTCGACGCCAACAGACAGCGATGCCGCGGCCAACACGATTGCGGAAGGTGCCGCCAATGGCTCGACCGTCGGCGTCACCGCGTCCTCGTCCGACGTCAACGGCCCGGCCGTGACCTGGTCGCTGACGGGCGACACCTCCGGCGGCGGCTTCACCATCGACGCCTCCACAGGCGTGGTCACCGTTGTCGACAGCACCAAGATCGATTATGAGACCGCGGCGGGACATGCTTATACCGTCACCGCACAAGCCAGCGATGGCACACTCACCAGTTCGCAGACCTTCACCATCGCGGTTACCGACGTCACGCCCTCGACGCCAACAGACAGCGACGTCGCGGCAAACACCATCGCGGAAGGCGCCGCCAACGGCTCGACCGTCGGCGTCACCGCGTCCTCGACCGACGTAAACGGCCCGGCCGTCACCTACTCGTTGACGGGCGACACCTCCGGCGGCGGTTTCACCATCAATTCCACGACCGGTGTGGTCACCGTCGCCGACGCCACCAAGATCGACTTCGAGACATCGGGCGGCAGCTACACGGTCACCGCGCAGGCCAGCGACGGCACGCTCACCAGTTCGCAGACCTTCACCATCGCGGTCTCCGACATCGCGCCCTCGACGCCAACAGACAGCGATGCCGCGGCCAACACGGTGGTGCAGGGCGCCGCGGTCGGCACCTATAGCGGCGTGACCGCATCCTCGACCGACGTCAACGGCCCGGCCGTCACCTATTCGCTTGTCGGCGATACTTCCGGCGGCGGCTTCACCATCAACCCGGCGACCGGCGCGGTCACCGTGGCCGATTCCAGCAAAATCATTTTCACCACCACTCCGACCACCTACGACGTCACGGTGGATTCCAGCGACGGCACGCTGCACAGCCAGCAGACCTTCTCGATCAATGTCGATCCGAACGCCGCGCCGGTGATCGATTCCGACGGCAGCGGCGCCACCGCGGCGAAATCCGTTGCCGAAAATCAGACGGCGGTGACCACCGTCCACGCCACCGACCCCGACAACGGCCCCGTTACCCCGATCGCCTATTCGATCGTCGGCGGCGACGATCAGGCCAAATTCGCGATCAACTCCACGACCGGCGTGCTGACATTCATCACCGCGCCGGATTTTGAAAATCCGACCGACACGTCAACTGCCGGAAACAACACCTACATCGTCACCGTGCAGGCGTCCGACGGCGCCGCCATCGACCAGCAGACCATCACCGTCACCGTCACCGACGTCAACGACGCGCCGGTCATCACCTCCAACGGAGGCCTCGCCACCGCCTCGATCAACGTCAATGAAAACATCAGCGCGGTCACCACGGTCACCTCCACCGACCAGGACAGCCCGGCGCAGACACTGACCTATTCGCTGGCCGGCGGCGCCGACCAGGCCAAATTCTCGATCAATTCGTCGACCGGCGTGCTGACCTTCAACACGGCGCCGAATTTCGAGGCGCCGACCGACGTTGGCGGCGACAACGGCTACGACGTCATCGTTCGCGTGACCGACAACGGCGCGCCGAACCTGCACGACGATCAGGCCATCACCGTTCACGTCCAGGACGTCAACGAGGCGCCGGATACCGGTACCGCCACCGTGACCGGCAACGAGGACGCGGCATCGATCGCGATCACCCTTACCGGCACCGACGTGGACGCCGGCGACCATGTCGCCTCGTTCCACATCACCAATGTTCCGAACACCGGCACGCAAGGCACGCTGTACAGCGACGCCGGCCTCGCCACGCAGGTCACCGAAGGCAGCGACGTCACGGCCAGCGGCAACGCCGCCACCGTGTATTTCGTCCCCAATGCCAACTTCAACACCCACGCCGGCGCGGTCACCTTCAACGCCGCGGCGACCGATACCCACGGTCTGACCGACGCGACGCCGGCCACCGAAACCATCAACGTCACCGCCGTCAACGACGCGCCGGTCAACAACGGCGTGCCGTCAAGCTTTACGGTGCAGTCGGGCTTCAACCACGTCATCACCGGGCTGTCGATTGCCGACGTCGACGCCAACGAGGTCGGCACCCCGAGCGACATCACCACGACGTTCACGGCCGGCGCCGGCACGGTCAGCATCGGCAACGGCACCAGCGGCGGGACTGCCGGCATTGCCGGCGGCGCCACCATTACGACCAACGGCAGCGGCACGGTGGTGCTGACCGGCTCGGTCGCGCAGATCAACACCACGCTCTCAGGCAGCAACGTTGCTTACAACGCGGCCGACAGCGCCGGAAACGGCAGCAGCAGCACCACGCTTCAGATGGCCACCAACGACCACGGCCACAACGGCAGCGGCGGCGCCATCACCGATACCGACACCATCAATGTCGGCGTCATTCCGCAGGTGTGGTTCATTAACCAGGACCAGTCGTCGCTCGACGCGACCGCCGTGCGCGGCTCGCAGACCAATCCGTTCTCCACCGTCGACGAGTTCAACGCCTCGAGCGGCCCCGGCACCAACGACTACATCTATGTCAAGGCCGGCACCTATAATGGCGAAGGCATCAACCTGAAGGCCGGCCAGATCCTGCTCGGCGACGACCAGGCACTGTCCTTTGCCAACCCGCTCGGCGGCGCGGCGATTGTCGTCGAGACTGCAAGCGGCGCGCGGCCGACCATCAACGTCACCGCCGCGCACGCGACAGACCAGGGCATTGCGCTCGCCTCCAACAACACGGTGGCCGGCATCGTCGTCACCACCAACGCGGCCGGCCAGGTCGGCATCGACGACAGCGGCGCCTCGGTCGGCACGCTGAACATCTCCGACACCGACGTCACCGGCGGCGGCCAGGCGATCAACCTGACCCATGGCGGCACCGGCGGCAGCGTCGCGCTCGGCACCGTCTCCTCGTCAGGCGGCACCACCGGCATCGCGCTCGGCGGCGCGCTGGCGACCAATTTCTCCGCCACGTCGGGCACGCTGTCCGGCCACAGCACGTCGGAAATCACCATCAGCGGCGGTTCCGGAACCGTCAGCGTCGGCAGCACCATCGGCGATGGCAGCGGGCTGTCGGCCTCGATCACCGGCCGCACCGCCGGCACGGTGACGCTGTCCGGCAACATCAACGACGGCGTCGACACCGGCGGCGGCATCGGAGTCTCCAACAACACCGGCGGCATCATCGATTTTACCGGCACCACCAAGACGCTGAATACCGGCATCGGCGACGGCGTCTCGATGAGCAACAACAGCGGCACCACGGTCAATTTCACCGGCGGCGGGCTGGACATCGACACCACCGCCGGCACCGGCTTCAGCGCCAGCGTCGCCGGTACCTATACTGTCACCGGCACTGGCAATACCATCAACACCACCACCGGCACCGCGCTGAACCTGTCGCACGTCACCGTCGGCGCCGGCGGCATCACTTTCGCCAGCGCCACGACCACCGGCGCTGCCACCGCCATTTCGATCGACACCGTCACCGGAGGTGCCGTCAACGTCAACGGCGGCTCGATCGCCGGCGCGACCGCGAACGGCGCCTTCATCAACGCCGCGTCGAACAACATATCCATCGCGTCGTCGATCGCGTCGACCGCGGCCGGTCACTCGGTGCAGGTGACCAATTCCGGCGTAGCCGCCGGCAACACCATCTTGTTCTCCGGCGCGATCACCGATCCCGGCCTTGGCATCAATCTCGACAACAACGACCAGGGCGGCGCTGCGACGATCAATTTCACCGGCGCCCTCAACGTCGAATTCGACAACTCATACCGGCTTCAATGCTACCAATGGCGGCATCGTCAACGCCACCAACGCCGCCAACAGCCTCAACACCACCACCGGCACCGCACTCAACGTCGCCAACACCACCATCGGTTCGAGCGGTCTGACATTCCACGACATCTCGGCCAATGGTGCCGCCAACGGCATCGTGCTGAACACAACGGGATCAAGCGGTCATCTGACTGTCACCGGCAGCGGCAGCGCGGTTCTTGGCGGTGACAGCTCCGGCGGAACCATTCAGAACACCACCGGCGACGGCATTTCGCTTACCAGCACCAGCGGCCCGTCGTTTGCCGACATGAATATCCAGAATACCGCGAACAGCGGCATTCGCGGAACGGCGGTCACGAATTTCACGTTGGCAAACAGCACGATCAACAATGTCAATACCGCGCATACCTCTAACGACGGGAACGTGTCGTTCAATACCAACGCCGGCGGCTCGACTGAGAACAACATTTCCGGCAACGTGTCCATCACCAACAACAACCTGAATAATTCGTATCAGTCGGGAATCGATATCCTCAACTATAGCGGCACGATTTCCAACCTCGCGATAACCGGCAATCATTTTACGAGTTCGACCAGCGCGGCAAGTTCTTTTGGCAACGCGATCAGCGTCGTGGAAAATCGCGGCGGCTCAGCGGCACAGCTCACTGCCGGAACGATCAGCGACAACACCATCACCAATTTTCCGAACGGCGCCGGCATTCAGGTGATCGGCGGCACGACCTCGACGGGACCGACGGTCAACATCGGCAGCCCGGGAAGCCACTTCATTATCGATGGCAACACCATCAGTGGGTCCGGCTCCGGCGCTGCGGGCCTCGGCACCAACGGCATCGCATTGACCATCGGCCATCAGAGCAACGGTTACTTCACGGTCGGCGAGAGCGGTCATGGCAACACCATCACCAACGTAAAGGGCAACGGCATTGCTGCCAGCCTGTTCGGAACGGGGACCGCCTCCTACGACATCGGCTATAATACCATCGACGCCAACAACACGTCGGGATCGGCCGGCATCAATACCGGCGCAGACAGTGCCACAAGCAACACCAATACCCCGACGCTCTACCTGAACATTCACAACAACAACGTCCAGCATACCCAGGGCCCGGGCATTCTCTCGACGATCCGTAGCGTCGACGGCACGGGCTATTTCAAAATCGAAAACAATTCGGTTACCAATCTCACCGCGCCGGGACTGCAGTTCGCGATTCGTGTCGACTCGGGCAACGGTACGGAATCCTCCGGCGCCCACGTCACGCTCCAGATCGACGGCAACACCGCGGTCGGCACCTCGAATGCAGGCCACACCATCACCGATCCCGGGATTGGTATCCGCCAGCAGCACACCGGGGTCACAAGCACGTTTCAGATCGTTGGACTGTCGCCGAGCCCGGCGAATGACGCGCAGATGGAAGCGTATGTCAGTGGCCAGAACCCAGGCAGCGCGAGCGGTACATTCGGCACCGGCGGCACGGCCTCGATTTCTTCCGGAGCAACGTACACATCGGGAGTGATGCCCGCATTTCCGCTGCTGGCATCTAACGGCGGCGTCCAGGCCTCGTCGCCGACTTCGGGCGAAACCCATCTCACACAGGCTGAGCTGGACGCGGTCGTTGTCGCGGCAATCGCGCAATGGGAGCACGCAGGTGCCTCTGCCGCCCAACTTGCGGCAATGCACGCCACCGTGTTTTCCGTGGCGGATTTGGCCGGCGATACCGTCGGCGAGCAGGTGCCTGGAAATCCGGGATACATCACGATTGATACCAACGCCGCCGGCCATGGCTGGTTTGTCGATCCGACGCCGAACGACAATTCCGAATTCACCCACGCGGCGAATGCCGCCGGCACCGACCTCTACACCGACCCGTCGAACGCCGCGGCCGGCCATCTCGACCTGCTGACCACCGTGACCCACGAACTCGGTCACGTGATCGGCCTCGCCGACAAAAACGACGCCGGCGCAGCCAACGACCTGATGTACATCGACCTGGTCGACGGCGAGCGCCGCATGCCCGACGCATCGGACGTTACGCAGGCCAACGTGACTGGAGCTACTCCGAACTCGCCGGCCGTCGCGCAGGGTTTCGTGCCCGACTCATCCGGCGATGCCGCCGGCGCCGTCAACATCGTCGATGCCGGCCATGGCGGCGGCACGCTGCTCGGCAGCGGCGGCTCCGACAATTTCGTGTTCGGCGCGAGCGTGATCCAGCCTTCGGGCTACGGCGCCGCGGCCGCGCCGCTGACGCATGTCGTCGGTTACAGTGCGGCGCAGGGCGACTCGTTCGACTTCTCGGCGTTGACCTCGGCATTCCACAACTCGAACGTGAGCGATTCGCTCGTCGTGCGCGCGGTTGAGGATGCCAGCGGCAAATTCGCGACGTTGCAGGTCGACAATATCGACGCGCACGGCGCTTCGAACTGGACAAGCGTCGCGCAACTCGACGGCGCGCATGCCGGCGACGCCGTGAATATCCTGATCGACAATCATTCCGTGCATCTCGCGCAGATTCATGTCGACTTGCTCGTGTAGTTCGTCTTAGTATCGCGACGGATATTTAAGTCGTCGCATACTAAGGGGGGTATATGGCCGAGCCGTTTCTCGCAGAAATCAGGTTGATGTCGTTTGTGTTTCCACCCAAAGGGTGGGCGCTGTGCAACGGCCAGTTGCTCCCGATCAACCAAAATCAGCCGCTGTTCTCGCTGCTCGGCACCACCTACGGCGGAGACGGGCGCGTCAATTTCGGTCTGCCTAATCTTCAAGGGCTGACGCCAATTCACACGGGCCAGGGTCATACGCTGGGCGAGCGCGGCGGCGAGCAGGCTCACACGCTTTCGATCAGCGAAATTCCCACACATATACATATGTTGATGGGCTCGACTACCCAGGCAACGACCATTGCGCCGGATACCAACACGGTCCTCTCGGGCTCGACGCCGCAAAACATTTATGCTCCCGCTTCGAACTTTGTGGCCATGGCGCCAAATGAAATCGGGAATACGGGCGGTTCGCAGGCGCATCTCAACATGCAGCCCTACCTGACCATCAGCTTTTGCATTGCCCTACAGGGCATTTTCCCTTCGCAGACCTAAGGAAACGCAATCATGGCACAACCTTACGTCGGCGAGATTCGTATATTCGCCGGCAACTTCGCGCCGGCCGGCTGGCAATTCTGCGACGGAACACTGCTGCCGATCTCCGAGCAGGAAACCCTGTTCAACCTGATCGGCACCAACTATGGCGGCGACGGCCAGAGCACGTTCGCCGTTCCCGATCTACGCGGCCGGCTTCCCATACACCAAGGCAACGGCTTTACCTTGGCCGAGACCGGCGGTGTGGAGACGGTCACGCTGACGGTGTCGCAAATTACGGCACATTCACACCCGCTTCAGGCAACGAGCAGTTTTGCGACCGTCACCACCGTGCAAAACAACGTTCCTGCAGCCGCGAGCGTAGTGAACATCGACGCTTACGGTACGGACCAGCCTGTCACGCCGGTAAGCCCGGCTTCAGTCACTTCGACTGGCGGCAGCCAGCCACACGACAATTTCCAGCCCTATCTTTGCGTCAATTTCATCATTTCGTTGTTCGGGATCTTCCCGTCGCAGACCTAACGAGGACGTCATGGATCCATTCGTCGCCGAAATCCGCATCTTCGGATTCAACTTTGCGCCCAAAGGCTGGGCCTTCTGCGACGGGCAAATTCTGCCGCTCTCGCAGAACACCGCATTGTTCTCGCTGCTCGGCACCACCTATGGCGGCGACGGCAAGAGCAACTTCGCGCTCCCCAACATGCAGGGCAACGCGCCGATGCATCCGGGCCAGGGCCCCGGGCTGTCGCTGCACGATCTCGGCGAAACCGGCGGGTCGCAGACCGTGACGCTGCTGGAATCGGAAATACCCTCGCATTCGCACAGCCTTAACGCTTCGGCATCCGACGGAAACAACACAAAGCCGGCTGCTCAGTTGTTTGCCCAAGGCGCCGGAATAAGCATATGGGGGACGAACGCCCCTAACACGCAATTCAACAACAACGCCATTGCGCCCGCCGGCGGCAGCCAGCCGCACAACAACATGATGCCGTATCTCACCCTCAACTTCTGCATTGCACTGCAGGGTGTGTACCCGCCGCGAACCTGAGCTCCCGGCCATGAGTTCTCGCGCGGCCGCCCCGTTCGGCTGGACCCGCGCGGCCGGACTCGGCCTGACGTTTCGCCGCATCTCCGACGCCGACCTGCCGTTCCTGGCGCGCGTCTATGCCTCGACCCGTGCCGACGAGCTTGCCGTCACCGGCTGGAGCGAGGCGCATAAGACCGCGTTCCTGCTGGACCAGTTCCGCGGCCAGCACGCGCACTACCAGAAATATTATCCGCAAGCCGACTGGCTGGTGACGTCGCGCGGCGGCGAGGACATCGGCCGCCTCTACATCGAGCGCTGGCCAAGCCAGCATCGCATCATCGACATCGCCTTCCTCCCCGAACATCGCGGCAGGGGTTCGGGCGAGGCGTTGCTGCGCGACCTGACGGACGAGGCCGCCGCGGCCGGCAAGGACGTGTCGATCCATGTCGAGAAGTACAACCCGGCGATGCGGCTGTACCGGCGACTCGGCTTTGTCACCGAGGAAGACAAGGGCGTCTACGATTTGATGCGCTGGAAACCGTAATACCAGTCTCTTTCCGGGAAGCGAGCGAAGCACGCCAAACCCTGAGCAGCGTCGATCCCGCTCTTCATTTCCGGCTCGCACGAAGGCGCGTCCCGGAATCATCCATGCTCTCGCTAGCAAGCTGCATCCAAAGGGCGAACCTTCGGCTCCTTGCAGGGCGAGGTGAAGATGTAATGCGCCAGGCGGGTGACTCCGCAGGCTGACCATCCCCGGTTGGTTTACACCCGTTACTGCTTCGCTACGTTACCTTCGGCTGAGCACTTTTATCTTATATCGGGGCATTGCATGACCGGGTTCGACAGACGCGCATTTCTCGGGATGTCGGTCGGCGCGGTGTCGATGTTGCGAAATCCCCTGTCCGCCGCCGCGCAGACAGCAGCGTGCGTGCCCGGCGGCATGGCGCAATTTCTTCCCGTGCGCCTGAACGTGGACTGTGCGTCGCGGCGAAACTTTCAGGTGTTCCGGAAAAATACCGGGGATGTTGGCCTGGCCGGGGTCGTCAGCATGAGTTTCGTGCGTGGAAAAATCGGCAACTACGACGCCGGAAGCATGATGGTGTTTCCATGGTTGAAGCCGAAAGGGCAAAGCCGCGAGGCATTGCCCGCCTTAGTGCCGGTAAACGGCCTGCAATTCCTGTCTTCAGCGCCGATTTCCGACGCGACGCTGCCGCTCGATGAGTATTTCTGCAATTACCGGCTGCAGGCACCGCCCGCGATGTTCATTGGCTTCCAGGTCGACGCGCCCCATAGCCGGCTTGAAGGCCGATTCGACTGGTTCACCAATGTAAAGCTTGCTGACGGCAAGGGCGTCGGGATCGACTGGACCAGCAGCAATCTGAACCATCGCTGGTTCGGCGGCAGCCGGTTCATCCCCAATATGGACACCTGCAACGGCGCTGCTTGGCGCAAGCTAATCGTCGATGGACTGCAGCAAGCTTCCACTGGTGTATGCTGATGCGGTTGTACGGAGAGGAATCTCGATGAAGCGCGCGTTTTTCATTGTGGCAAATGTCCTCGCGTTGTACGGCGCTGCCTCCGCTCAGACGCCCAAAGCGCCCGCGCGGCTGCCTGCCGGTTGGAGCGCGCCTGCGACTCCTGCTCCGGCGCCGACGATAAGGGTGCCGTTCGGCTGCGACGCGCGCGCACCCAATGTCTGCCACTTCCGGATTTTCTACACGCGCGGAGATCGCATTGTCATACTGGCCGCCGGAATGAAGGAGAAGAAAGTTCCGGTGATAACCGGCGGCGAGTATTGCGTGACCGTGAACAAATCTCCCGCATATAAATGCACGCGCAAGCCGATCAACGACAAATACAACAGTTGACGTGACGCAGGTGAACAATACGGTGCGGGTCACGTTGGCCAGCCTGCGCATGCCGACCCGCTGGCCCGACCTCGTGCCTCGTATTACGTGAACACCGCCTGATAGGCATTGCCGCCCTGCATCGGCCCGACCGGGACCAGAAACATCTCGATAGTCCCCAGCAACGGATGCGGGACCGGATAGATCGCCTGCGGCAGCCACGGACCTTTCGGGGCGACGAAGATCAGCGAGAACGCGCCGCCCGCCCGTCCGCTGTTGCCGGCGGGATCGACCTTCACCAATTTCAGCGGCAGCACGCCGGCCGGGCCTTGCATCTCGAAGGTCGCATTGAGATGCGGCGAAAAGTCCGCAATGCCCAGCGCCGCGAGGTCTGCCGTTGCCATGTCAATTTCCTTCAGGTTGGACCGGCCCTCCCGATACCACGGCAACCCAACCAGCGGAATGTCATTGTCGTCCGGTATCGCCGGCGCCGCACCCTGCTGCCGTCTTCGCGCGTTGCCGAATCAACATCCTTTGCCGTCATCTGCCTCTGTTTCCCGGCGTTCCGGGAAACAAGCCGCGGCCGTTACCAAGGTGCGCCTTTCGGCATTCCGCCTCCCCTCAATGCCGAGGAGAAAACCAAAAGCCCAACTCGCGCGGCGGCACGAGGACGCTGGCGCTTGGCTGTTTGAAACTTGAGCCGGGAATTTTCGCGAACGCCCGACACAACGCGTCGCGATGACGGCCACCGCTTTCGGCGCTATAGTGTTCCTGCGATACCACGGAACACCCGATTGCCATGCTGCGAGCGTTGTCTGTCTTCGTTGCCCTGCTCGGTTCGCCGGTGGCCCTGGCCGCGGCGCAGGATGCCGCGCGCGGCAGCGAATGTCTGGCAATGGCCGGCGCACAGCCGCGCGTCACGCCGGTCGGTCTTCGCCGCTCCGCCGCGAACCCCGGCGAGGTCGCGATCACCTATGCCGGCCATTCCACCTACATCATCGACACGCCCGGCGGCGTGCGGATCGCCACCGATTATAACGGCGCCTACCGGATCGGCCGGCTGCCCGATATCGTCACCATGAACCGGGCCCACGGCACGCACTACACGCTGTTTCCCGACCCCCGCATCGCGCATGTGCTGCACGGCTGGGGCGATGGCGGACAGCCCGCGAAGATCGCGCTTCGCGTAGGCGACGTGCTGATCCGCAACGTGACCACCGACATCCGGCGCTATTTCGGAGATGATTCGAACGGCGAGATGATCAGGGACGGCAACTCGATCTTCATCTTCGAGGTGGGCGGCCTCTGCATCGGTCATCTCGGACACCTGCACCACAAGCTCGACGAAAGCCACTTTGCGGCGATCGGCCGGCTCGACATCGTGATGGTGCCGATCGACGGCAGCTATACCATGTCGCTCGACGGCGTTTCCGACATCACGCGGCGGCTGCGCGCATCCGTCGTACTGCCGATGCACCGCTTCGCAACCCCACTCGACGACTTCATGCGCCGGATCGGTCGTGAGTTCGCGATCGACGTGCGAAGCGAGCGGACATTGAAGATCTCGCGGGAGTCGCTGCCGGGCACGCCGACGGTGATCCTTCTCGACGGCGTGTGATGCTGACGCATCGGCCTGGCACCAGCATAATTCCGGAGTGACATCGATGGCCAGCACTGCCCCAGCGTCCAAAAGCGGGCTCTATGCCGATCCGCGTGAAGACTGGCTTGCGCTGCGCCGGGAAGAAATCATCGATCCGGCGCGGCCGATTGTCGATCCGCATCATCACTTGTGGGATCGCGGCGGCCAGCGTTATCTGATCGAGGAGATCGCCGCCGACATCGCGTCCGGCCACAACATTGTCGCCACCGTCTATGTCGATTGCCGCTCGATGTATCGCGCCACCGGGCCGGAAGCGTTCCGCCCGGTCGGCGAAGTCGAGTTCGTCAACGGCATCGCGGCGATGAGCGCGAGCGGCGGCTACGGCCCCGCCGCGATCTGCGCCGGCATCGTCAGTCACGTCGACCTGCTGCTGGGTGAAGCCGCGCGTCCCGTTCTCGAGGCGGAAATCGTCGCGGGCGGCGGCCGCTTCCGCGGCATCCGGCATTCATCGCCGTGGGATGCCGATCCCGACGTCGCCGGCATCTACGCTACCCGTCCTAACGGCCTGCTGCTCGATTCGACCTTCCGCAAGGGCTTTGCCTGCCTCGCGCCGCTCGGCCTGAGTTTTGATGCGTGGCTGTTTCATCCGCAGATCGGCGAGTTGACCGATCTCGCGCGCGCGTTTCCCGACACCAAAATCGTGCTCGATCACTGCGGCGGCCCGATCGGCATCGGCCGCTATGCCAACCGGCGCGACGAGATTTTTCCGGTGTGGGCAACCTCGATCCGGCAGATCGCAGCGTGCCCCAATGTCGTTGTTAAACTGGGTGGGCTGGCGATGCGGCTGCTCGGCTATGATTTTCACGAGCGCCCACTGCCGCCGTCGTCGGAACAGCTCGCATCCGCATGGCGCCCCTATATCGAGACCTGCATCGAAGCCTTCGGTCCCGAACGCGCCATGTTCGAGAGCAACTTTCCCCCTGACAAGGGCCAGTGCAGCTATCAGGTGATCTTCAACGCTTTCAAGCGCATCGCGACCTCCTACAGCGAGGCCGAGAAGACAGCACTGTTTTCCAGGACCGCGGCGGAGTTTTATGGACTGAAGCTCGGGTGATGGCGAGCAACACCCGCGGGCACGCATCGCGGCGCACCGCTTGGCCGGATATCAAATCACAGAGCAGCCGTTCAAATCACAAAGAAGCCATGGGTTGCGTCGCGCCGGAGTTGCTCGACGAGGCCATATTCCCAATCGAGATAGGCCTGCATCGCGCCGCGATCGACATCGGTGCCCTCGTACGGACGCCGATAGCGATGAGACGGATGGGGCTTCGGCAACACCGCCGGCGGCGTGAATTCCAGCGCACCGTCATAGCCGCCTTCGAGCACATAGCTCTCCCAGCCCATCTGCGCGAGCCATGACGCGGTCATGTCGGCGCGGATTCCCATGTCATCGGTAAGCAGGATGCGGGCGCCGCGCACGGGTGCGGCCATATCGATCTCCTGAACCAGTTGCCCGCCCGGATAATGGCGAAAGCCGGGGATATGACCGGCCGCATAATCCTCGGCGTCGCGAACGTCGAAACGATACAGCGTGCGGTGGGTCTGTGCGCGCAGCGCGGCCGCGTCCTGTATGCCGACATGCAGGACGCCGGCGCGATAGGCGACGTCGCGGGCATTAGTTGCCGCGCCCTCGAACAGGCCGATCCCGCTTTGCCGGGCCGCGCCATGCTCGAGATCCTGCCTTGCAAGCGTCCAGCCGATGGTGCCGTTTCGCAACGCCAGCACCTTGTTGGTGACGCCGGCATTGATCAGCGACTGGGTGCCGATGATCGATCGGGTACGACCCGCGCAGTTTACGATAATCGTCGTCGCGGGGTCCGGCGCGATACCGCCCGCGCGCAGCACCAGTTCGGCGCCGGGCATGCTGACGGAGCCGGGAATGTTCATCGTCGCATATTCGTCGAACCGCCGAACATCGAGGATCGCGATGTTGGCCTTGCGCGCCATCAGCGCGGCGACCTCGTCGGCCGGCAACGAGGGGGTGTGGCGCCGGGATTCGACCAGTTCGCCAAACGCCTTGGCGTAGGAATTGACGTCCTGGAACAGCTCAAAGCCGGCCGTTCGCCAAGCCTGCAATCCTCCGTCGAGCCGGCGAATGTCGGTGTAACCCAATGCGTCGAGACGTCCGGCGGCCTGCCCAACGAGGCCTTCGCCGGCGTCGTAGATGACGATCGGCACGTCCTTGCACGGCAGCCTCATTTCGGCTTCGAACGCGATCCTGTCGGCTGCCATGTTGGCGGCAAACAGCGGATGGCCGGTGGCATAGGCGGCTTCGTGCCGCACATCGAGCAGCGCGATCTCATCGCGCAGCAGCAGCGCGCGGCGGACCTGCGAGGGAGTGACGGTTGACAAGGCCATGGCGCGCCCGGAAAGGGTGAAGTTGAAAATTACTATGTGATTGTAATATCTGTCAATTTCGTAGACAGCGGACCCGCCTTGCCCTCTGTCCGCTGCCGTGTGATGTGAGGCCTGACCGGGTCAGAGCGTTACAGAAATCCGAACATCGATGGAAGAGAGAGCATGGCGCGCAACATTTTGATCCTTGGAGCCTCATATGGCTCGTTGCTGGCGACGAAGCTGCTGATGGCGGGTCACAACGTGACCCTGGTATGTCGGCGGAACACCGCCGAGCTGATCAATCGCGACGGCACCGAAGTTCGCATCAAGCTGCGTGACGAGCCGGCGCACCGCGCGATCTTCTCGCGCGATCTGCCGGGAAAACTGGATGCGGTCACGCCGCAGGACGTCGAGATTTCCCGCTACGGCCTGGTTGCGCTCGCCATGCAGGAGCCGCAATACACCAACCATTCGATCCGGGTGCTGATGATCAAGATCGCCGCGGCGAAGCTGCCCTGTCTTTCGATCATGAACATGCCGCCGCTGCCCTATCTCAAGCGCGTCCCGGCGCTGGCCGAGATGGATCTCGAAGAGTCCTATACCAACGCCCTGGTATGGGAACGGTTTGAGCCAGGTCTGGTGTCGCTCTGCTCGCCCGATCCGCAGGCCTTCCGTCCGCCGGAAGAGGCGCCGAATGTGCTGCATGTCGGCCTGCCGACCAACTTCAAGGCATCGACGTTCGCCGACGAGGCGCATAATCGGCTGCTGCGGGAGCTGGAAGCCGACATCGACGCGGTCAAGCTGGATGGCCAGGACGTTCCGGTGAAGCTCAAGGTGTTCGATTCGCTGTTCGTCCCGCTGGCCAAATGGTCGATGCTGTTGACCGGTAACTACCGCTGCATCACGCCGCAGGAGCCGCAGTCGATTCGCGATGCCGTGCACAGCGATCTGAAGCTCTCGCAGTCGATCTATGAACATGTCGACGCCCTCGCCCGGCGTCTCGGCGCCGACCCGAAGGACCAAGTGCCTTTCGAGAAATACGCCAAGGCGGCCGAAAGCCTGCTCAAGCCTTCGTCGGCTGCCCGCGCGGTGGCCGGCGGAGCGCCCTTCATCGAGCGAGTCGACCTCTTGGTGAAATTGATCTCACATCAGCTCGGCATGCCGAATGCCGAAATCGACCGCACGGTCCAAATCGTCGATCAAAGGCTGAACGAGAAGATCGTGACGGGGTGACCTGACATGCTGCGGTTGCGGTTCGAAACTGGCGCGCCCGAAGAGATTCGGGTTGGTTTGTCAATGTAGAGACGCTAGTGATTTCTTTACAACTTCAACAATTATTGGCGATCTACTTTTTATTGCTGCAAAGAAAATTCGCTTTTGTTGGACGTTTTTGTCTCTCGCCTTCAAAGGCCGCGTCCGATAAACCACGATCCAACCCAACACGCAGTATTTTCAACATGGCCACCGATCTAGAAATCTTTCAGCTCCAGACCAAAATGGACGCCGTCCGCAAGCTCAAAACCGACGCCGAAACCGCCGGTGCCGACGCCCTGCGCAGCTTCTATGATAACCATGGCTGCCAGCGCTGTTTCGCGGAGTACGACAATTCCGACCCCGCTCGCATGCGCGTCTACGATATCATAGATAAGGCTTACAAAGACTACACGAATCCCAAAACTCGCCGGAAAGACCGCTACTACTGCGATAAGCACAAGAAGTCTCTCAACGCCGCCATTGCCGCCAAGGACTCACTCGCCAATATCGCCGGCCACGTCTGTTGGGGATACACCACTCATCCCAGCTATCAGGATCCTTACCCTTGGTACACCGGCACCTACGCTGCGGGTCTGACAGAACACCCCAAGCCCGACCTTACCGCCCTCACCATGTTCGATCAGACCCAAGGCACGAAACCGAGCACCGGCTTCGAAGCCTACGGCTGCATCATGCAAAAGAACCTCAGCGCCGAGGATGGAAATTTCGAAGAGGCTTGGCTTCGCTCTATGAAGATGAAAGAGGAACCGTACTTCCTCATCGGCAACAACTGCATGGATGCGACCCACTATATCCTAGACGGCTTCGGCGTCGAGCACCTCCCACTTCCTACGTTCCACGATCCCTACAGTTATTTTCAAGCCATCCAGGCACCCATCATCAAGCTGCATCCCTAGTACGTCACTTCTGCGTGCCGCGCAGGATTGGAATCATCCTTCGGCGTCTACCGCACCGGCCGCAGGTCTCCAGCAGGAACCGCGACGGCAGGCCCTTCCTCCAATTTGCCAACCGTCGTTGTCGCTGGGATCGGTGTAGATTGACCTCACAGGCAGGTGGCCTTCAGTCAGGTTGTGCGCCCACGCCATTTGACGCTAAGCTCACATCAGCTCGGCATGCCCAATGCCAAGATCGACCGCACGGTCCAGGTCGTCGATCAGAAACCGAACGAGAAAATCGTCACAGGGTGAGCAGGCCCTGACGTGCTGCGGTTCGAAAACTGGCGCGCCCGAAGAGATTCGAACTCCTGACCCCTAGATTCGTAGTCTAGTGCTCTATCCAGCTGAGCTACGGGCGCGTGCCTTGGCTTGTATCGCGGGGCGCGGAGGCCCCTCTGCCGCTTGCATTCCGGAACACAAGAAGATGCCCCGCGAAAGCGGGCCATAGCTACCGGCTCCGGCCTTGCTTGGCAAGGTCCGGGAGGCGGCATCAGAGCGCCGCGAGCACGAACCTGAAATGTCGGGCAATTTCTGCTGGATTCCGGGTTCGATGCTTCGCATCGCCCTGGAATGACGAATCACCTCTACGCCCTTGCGCGCTCGCTGCGCACCGTCTGCAATTCCACCGGGCGGTCGGGAATTGCGATCCGGAAGGTCGCGCCGATGGTGCCTTCCACCAGATGGATGTCGCCGCCATGGGCACGGACCAGTTCCGCGGCGATTGCGAGACCAAGTCCGCTGCCGCCGGGCCGGCCGGAAGCCTGGAACGCCTCGAACAGGTGGTCGCGGGCTTTTGCGGGAACGCCGGGACCGGTGTCGGAGACCTCGATGATGGCGACCGCACCTTCGCGGCGGCCGGTAATGCGGATCTGCCGGGCCGCGGCATCGCTTCTCGGCCGGCCCTCCAGCGCCTGCGCTGCGTTGCGCACCAGATTGAGCAGGATGCGAAACAACTGGTCGGGATCGGCGTCGATCACAAGCCCGCGCTCGATCGCACTGATCCAGGCGATCGATGCATCCGACGCCAAGCCGGCGGAATTCGCGCACCTCGTTGACCACCGGCTCGATCGCGATCATTCGCCGGTCCGGGGCCGCCTCCTGCGCGCGGCCATAGGACAGTGTCGACTGGCAGAACGCGATGGCGCGCTCCAGCGAGCGCATCAGCTTCGGCGCGAAGCGTTGCACCCGCGGGTCCGGCACGCTGGCGAGCTGGTCCGAGAGCAGTTGCGAGGAGGCGAGAAGATTGCGCAAATCGTGATTGATCTTGGATACCGCCAGGCCGAGGGCCGCGAGCCGGCTTTTCTGATGCAGCATCGACACCAGGTCGCGCTGCATGTCGGACAATTCGCGCTCGGCAACGCCGATTTCGTCACCGCGCTGACTGGGCACGATGATGCGCGCGGAGCTTTCGGGGTCCTGGTGGAAGCCGACCAGATTCGCCGTCATTCGACGCATCGGCCGCACGAACAGATAATGCAGCGCCAGATACACCAGCGCCGCGGTGAGGGTCGCAAAGGCCAGCGACAGCAGCAGAAGATTGCGGGAGAACCGGTACATGGCCTGTCGCAACGGAAGCTCGTCGACGACCACCTCGATGAATTGCGCGCCGCCGGGCGCCGGACCGATGATGCGGATCGACTGGTTGCCACTCTCCAGCATCACCTCGAACGCATCGACGATCGCAGACCACACCGTCATGGTGCGCATGTCGATGTCATGGTCGATCTGCGGCGGCAGATCCGCACTCGCCAGCAGGCGGCGCTGCTGCCCCATCTTGATGGCAACGGCGCGCGCACCGATACTGCTCAGAATCTGCCGCGCCAGCGAATCCGGCACCATGCCGGAGGGCGCGGCGTCCAACACCAGCGCCGCGGTATTTGCCGCCGCCAGCCGGTCGTTCAGCCGGTTGATCCGGAAGTTCGCGATCGCCGGCACGTAAATCAGCACTTCCGCGATCATCACCAGCGGAATGGTGAGCAACAGCAGTTTGCCGGACAGGCCGAGCCGCCGCGGCTGTTCCTTTTTTGGCTGTTGCGCGTCGCCCGACACGATATCTGCCTCTGATCCCAAATCACCCCTGATCCGGAGCCGTTCAGGATGCGTCCTGCCCCCGAACCGGTCAAATTACGGATCGCTAATGTCTACCAGGACCGCATCTAGGAAACGTCCCGGCGCGCGCGCCAAAGCCGACGCGACGCCGACCACCCGCCGCCGCCCTGAAAACACCACGAAACTCGTTATATTCACGTCAATTGCGCCGTTTCGAAGAACTGCTAAACCGCAGCCAGCAAGATTGACGAAAACAGGTCGCTCCCGTATAAGCCGCGCCAACTGTCCGCGATGGCTCGGCTCGACCGGGGCGGCTGATTTGGGCCGGAAACGGTCCATGTTTGGGGCCGGCATCTAACGGACTTATCTCAATATCAGGCGAAATTGCCCGGTCAGCGGAGAACGACCCGTGAAGCGGACTTATCAACCCAGCAAACTGGTGCGCAAGCGCCGTCACGGCTTTCGTGCCCGTCTTGCGACGACCGGCGGTCGCAAGGTTCTCGCCGCGCGCCGCGCGCGCGGCCGCAAGCGCCTGAGCGCCTGAGCGGGCCTCAAAGAGATCTCATCATGGATCGGTTAAGGCAGCGGGCGGACTTCCTCGCCGTTGCCAATGGGCCGCGGATGAACAGCGCCGCCTTTGTGGTGCAGAGCCGCGCCCGAGGCGACGACGGCCCGATTCGCGTCGGCTTCACCGTGACCAAAAAGGTCGGCACCGCGACCGAACGCAACCGCGTCCGTCGCAGGCTTCGCGAATTGGTGAAGCGGCTGGATGCGGTATCGATGCGACCGCACAGTGATTATGTGCTAGTCGGCCGTCGCGCCGCGCTCGACCGCGACTTCGTCACCATGCTCGACGATCTCCGTTCTGCGCTGCATCGCCTTGAGCGGCAACCCCGAACGTTCGCGGCGCAGGCCGCAACCCGAATTGAATGACGAGACCTTGAACGATGATCGATAATCGCAACACCATCCTCGCCGTCATTCTGTCCGGCCTCGTGCTGATCGTCTGGCAATATTTCTACAACGTCCCGCAGATGGAGCGGCAGCGCGCCCTGCAGCAGACCCAGGCTGAACTGGCGAAACCGACGCCGCAGGCCGCCCCCGGCACCGCTCCCCAGGCCAACACGCCAACGCCATCGGCCAATGTGCCTGCGGCAAATCAGCCCGCTTCCGCGGCTCCTGTCGTTGCTCGCGATACCGCTATCGCCGCGTCGCCCCGCATCAAGATCAGCACGCCCCGCCTCAGCGGCAGCATTTCCCTGAAAGGCGCGCGCGTCGACGACCTGGCGCTGATCCAGTTCCGCGAGACCGTCGATCCGGCTTCGCCGCCGATCATCCTGTTCTCGCCCTCGGGTACCGCCGAACCCTATTACGCCGAGTTCGGCTGGGTCCCGGCCAGCGGTTCGACGGTCCGACTTCCGGACCGAGACACGCAGTGGCAGCAGGAGGGTTCGGGCGATCTCACGCCGTCCAATCCGGTGACGTTGAAATACGACAATGGCGACGGTCTCACCTTCCGCCGCACCATTTCGATCGACGATCGTTATCTGTTCACGCTGAAGGACGATGTCAGCAATGTCGGCAACGCGCCGGTCACGCTGTATCCGTTCGCGCTGATTTCGCGCCATGGCGCGCCGGCGGTCTCCGGCTACTATATTCTGCACGAAGGCCTGATCGGCTATCTCGGCGACCAGGGCCTGCAGGAATACGGTTACAAGAAGATCGACGACGCCAAGGCGGTCAACTTCAAGGTGACCAACGGCTGGCTCGGCATCACCGACAAATATTGGGCATCGGCGCTGCTGCCGGACACCAATGCGCAACTGCAGGCGCGGCTCTCGTCCAATCTGGTCGGCGCGGTCAGAACCTACCAGACCGATTACCTGCTCGATCCGCAAACCATCGCCATCGGCGGCACCGGAACCGCCAATGCGCGGCTGTTCGCCGGCGCCAAGGAAGCCAGCGTGGTCGGCATCAATTTCCCGTTTGCCGGGCTCGGTGGCTACAACAAACAGCTCAACCTCAACCATTTCGATCTGCTGATCGACTGGGGCTGGTTCTACTTCATCACCAAGCCGATGTTCCTGGCGCTCGACTGGTTCTATCATCTGGTCGGCAATTTCGGCCTCGCCATTCTGCTGGTCACCGTGCTGGTGAAGACGCTGTTTTTCCCGCTTGCCAACAAATCCTACGCATCGATGGCGAAGATGAAATCGGTGCAGCCGCAACTGGCCGCCCTGAAGGAGCGCTATCCCGACGACAAGGTGAAGCAGCAGCAGGAGATGATGGAAATCTACAAGAAGGAGAAGATCAACCCGATCGCCGGTTGCCTCCCCGTCGCATTGCAGATTCCGGTGTTCTTCTCGCTTTACAAAGTGCTGTTCGTCACCATCGAGATGCGACATGCGCCGTTCTTTGGCTGGATCAAGGACCTGTCGGCGCCGGATCCGACCAACCTGTTCAACCTATTCGGGCTGCTGCATTTCGATCCGACCACGGTGCCGCTGCTGGGGCACTATCTCGTGCTCGGCGCGTGGCCGATCATCATGGGTATCACGATGTGGTTCCAGATGAAGCTCAATCCGACGCCGCCGGATCCGACCCAAAAGATGATCTTCGACTGGATGCCGCTGATCTTCACCTTCATGCTCGCGGGCTTCCCGGCAGGACTGGTGATCTACTGGGCGTGGAACAATTTGCTCTCGGTGCTGCAGCAGAGCTTCATCATGCGCAAGAACGGCGTGAAGGTGGAGTTGTTCGACAATCTCAAGGCTACTTTTGCGAAGAAGCCGGCGGTCGAGAAGCCTGCGAACAAGACGACGTAACCCCCGTCGCCATTCCAGGGCGCTCGCACAGCGAGCGAACCGGAATCCAGACATCAAGCTCGGCGGTCCGACACCTCTGGATTTCGGGTCGCGAAAGAGCGCGCCCCGGAATGACGGCATCTGAAAGCCCTTCGCATGACGACCGAACCTGATGCGAAGCTGATCGAGCAGGGTCGAAAGCTGTTCGCCGGCGACTGGCAGTTCATCTGGGCGTCGCCTTCGATCGAAACGCTGCCGCCAATGCAGGGCATGGAGGTCGCGTTCGCAGGACGATCCAACGTCGGCAAATCCAGCCTGATCAACGCGCTGACCGGCCGCAACGCGCTGGCGCGAACCTCGCATACGCCGGGCCGCACCCAGGAGCTGATCTTCTTCGAAGGCCCAAAGGATTTAGGCTTCCGGCTGGTCGACATGCCCGGCTATGGCTATGCGTCGGCGCCCAAGGCCAAGGTGGCGTCGTGGACCGAGCTGATCCACAAATTCCTCAAGGGCCGCAGCAGTCTGGCACGCGTTTACGTTCTGATCGATGCCCGCCATGGGATCAAGGATGTGGATAGCGCGGTCTTGACGACGCTCGACAAGGCCGCCGTCAGCTATCAGGTCGTGCTCACCAAGGCCGATCAGGTCAAGCCTGCCGAACTCGAGCAACGCACCGCCGTCACCTTGACCGCGCTGGCGAAACATCCCGCGGCGTTTCCGGAATTGCTGGTGACGTCGTCACGCACCGGCGCCGGCATGCCCGAATTGCGCGCGGCAATGATTCGGCTGATCGAGGAACGCCGATGACGCGAGGCGGATTGTTCCGGTTACTCGCGGTGTTGGCGGGAGTGATGGGCGCGGCCGGCGTTGCGCTCGCAGCAGCATCCGCGCATCTGTCCGACGCGACAAGACTGAGTTCGGCGTCGTCGATGCTGCTGTTTCACGCCCCGGTTGTACTCACGGCGATTTTGCTGGTCGAACGCGGCGTCGTTCACATCCGGCTTGGCCTCGTGGCAGCGTTCGGCTTGGTCATCGCCGCGGCACTGTTCGCTGGCGAATTGGCGCTTCGGCAATATGCCGGCCATAGCCTTTTCCCGATGGCTGCGCCCACAGGCGGAACGCTTCTGATCCTCAGCTGGCTGGTGCTTGCGGCAGCGGCGATTTGGCCGGGGCGTAGCTAAACTGGTTCGTGTCCCGGACGCGGTGCGGCATTCTTGATGCCGCTCCGCAGAGCTGGGACCGTACAAATACCGGCGCTCGTTGCGGCCCCGGCTCTGCAGCGCACCGCTCCGCGAAAGCGACGCGCTGCGTCCCGGGCACGCAGCCATGCTTTGCGCCGTGCCCGCCAATCAGATAGAACCCGCCAAACCTGCCGGTGACGAGACCTTCTTCATGACCGACGCGCCATATATCAGTGCCCTCGATCAGGCCCGCATCCTGTCCGAGGCGCTGCCGCACATGCAGCAATATGACGAGGAAACCATCGTCATCAAATATGGCGGCCATGCCATGGGCGCCGACGAACTTGCCAAGGCATTCGCACGCGACATTGTGCTCCTGGAACAGACCGCCATCAATCCAGTGGTGGTGCATGGCGGCGGCCCGCAGATCGCGACCATGCTGCAGCGTCTCGGCATCAAGTCGGAGTTCGCCTCCGGGCTGCGCATCACCGACGCCGCAACTATCGAGATTGTCGAGATGGTGCTGGCCGGCTCGATCAACAAGCAACTGGTCGGATATATCAACGAGGCCGGCGGCAAGGCCGTCGGCCTGTGCGGCAAGGACGGCAACATGGTGAAAGCATCGAAAGCGATGCGCACCACGGTCGATCCCGGCTCGAACATCGAGAAAGTGGTGGATCTTGGCTTCGTTGGCGAGCCCGAAAGAGTCGACCTGACGCTGCTGAACCAGTTGATCGGCCACGATCTGATCCCGGTGCTGGCACCGCTGGCAACCTCGGAAAGCGGGCAGACATTCAACGTCAATGCCGACACTTTTGCCGGCGCGGTCGCAGGCGCCTTGAAGGCGAAGCGACTGTTGCTGTTGACCGACGTGCCCGGCGTGCTCGACAAATCGAAGAAGCTGATTCCCGAACTCTCGGTAAAAGATGCCCGCAAGCTGATCGCCGACGGTACCATTTCCGGCGGCATGATCCCGAAGGTCGAAACCTGCGTCTATGCGCTGGACCAGGGCGTTCAGGGCGTGGTCATTATCGACGGCAAGATCCCGCATGCGGTTCTGCTCGAACTGTTCACCAATCAGGGCACCGGCACGCTGATTCACAAGTGACAACATCAGACCATCGACCGCCATGGCCGGGTTCATCCCGGTCATCCACGTCTTTCCTTCTGCAGGCGAGCAAGAAAGACGTGGATGCTCGGGACAAGCCCGGGCATGATGAAGGAAACATGGTGCGATCGCTTTCGACCGCGTTTATTCCTGCTTTGGTCACATTGCTCGCGAGCGCCATGCCCGCTTATGCTGACCTGAAGCTCTGTAACCGCATGAGTTATGTAATCGAGGCCGCCATCGGCATCGACGACAAGGCCGCCACCGCCACGCGCGGCTGGTTTCGCATCGATCCCGCGTCGTGCCGCGTCGTGGCGCAGGGCACGTTGACCGCCGACCGCATCCTGCTCAACGCACGCGCGCTCGGCGTCTATGGCTCGTCGCCGATCCCGCAGAACGGCGCCGACACGCTGTGCATCGCGCCGGACAATTTCGTCATCGCCGCGGCGCGCCAATGCCGCGCCGGGCAAACGCCGGCGCCGTTCACCGAGATCAGGCCGACGCAAACCGACGACGGCAATCTGATAGCCTATCTTGCCGAGGACAGTGAATACGACGACGAGCAGGCGAAACTCGCCGGCATCCAGCGCCTGCTGGTGATTGCCGGTTATGACGCGGCGCCCATTGACGGCGTCGACGGACCGAAAACGCAGGCGGCGCTGGCGGCGTTTCTGAAAAATCGCGGGCTTACGCCGGACATAGCGCAGGCACCGAATTTCTTCACCACCATGATCGATGCGGTGCAGTCACCCTCCTCCGCCGGCCTTACCTGGTGCAACGATACGCCGCACAAGATCATGGCCGCGGTCGGCACCGACGACGGCAAGGCCGTGACCAGCCGGGGCTGGTATCGCATCGAACCCGGCAAATGCCTGCATCCCGATGTCATCGGTCTGCCGAAGCAGGTTTTCAGTTTCGCCGAAGCCGTCGACGGCGACGGCCGCGCCATCAAGTTCAAGGACCGGCCGCTGAACTGGGGCGGCGCGACGCAGCTTTGCACGCGCGAGAGCAAGTTTGAGATCAACGAGCAGGGTGACTGCGGCACGCGCGGCCTTAGCCTCACCGGATTCGCAACCGTGGACATGGGTAGCGGCGGCAGGACGCTGCGATTTGCGATGCCGCGATGAGGTCGAAACGTCCTTTCACTCACATCGACACCTGGGTATTCGATCTCGACAACACGTTGTACCCGCACCACGTCAATCTGTGGCAGCAGGTCGATGCCAGGATCGGCGAATTCATCGGAAACTATCTGAAGGTGCCGCCTGACGAAGCGCGGCTGATTCAGAAAGATTATTACCGTCGTTATGGTACCAGCATGCGCGGCATGATGACCGAGCATGGCGTCAGCGCCGATGACTATTTGGCGTATGTACACCGGATCGATCATTCGCCGCTTGAGCCCAACCCGGCGATGGGTGACGCGATTTCAAAGCTGCCGGGACGCAAGCTGATTCTCACCAACGGCTCGACCGACCATGCCGCCAAGGTGCTGGAACGGCTCGGCATCGGTTCGCATTTTGAGGCGGTATTCGACATCATTGCCGCCGAGTTGGAGCCAAAACCGGCGTGGCAGACCTACCGTAAATTCCTTGACCTCCATGAGGTCGATCCGACATCGGCGGCGATGTTTGAGGATCTGGCGCGCAATCTCGTGGTGCCGCATCAACTTGGCATGACCACGGTGCTGGTGGTGCCGGACGGCGCCAAGAATGTCGTGCGCGAGGACTGGGAGCTGGAGGGCCACGACGCCGACCATGTCGACCACGTCACCGACGATCTGACGGGGTTTTTGCAGAAGCTGGGCGCTGCACGCTAGCCTCGTGTCCCGGGCGCGATGCGGCGCGAAGTGCCGCTTCGCAGAACAGGGACCCCTGGTTCAGCAGCGCACCACGCCGCGAAGTGCAGCGCGCTGCGCTGCGCCCGGGAACGCACCTTGACTCTCACCCTTCAAATCACGACAAAAGCCTCGTGAACGCCGCCGGAATCCCAAGGAAGTCCCGATGTCTTTGCCTGCCCTTGAATCCACCATCAACACCGCCTTCGATGCGCGCGACGGCATCAGCACCGCGACCAAAGGCGAGATACGCGACGCTGTGGATCATGCGCTGGATCTGCTCGACAAGGGCGAGGCCCGCGTTGCGGAGCGCGAAGCCGGGGGCAAGTGGAAGGTTAACCAGTGGCTTAAGAAGGCGGTGCTGCTGTCGTTCCGACTCAACGACATGAGCGCGATTTCCGGCGGCCCGGGCAAGGCGCCGTGGTGGGACAAGGTGCCTTCGAAATTCGACGGCTGGGGCGAGAACCGCTTTCGCGACGCCGGCTTCCGCGCCGTGCCTGGCGCCATCGTGCGCCGGTCGGCGTTCATCGCCAGGAACGTCGTGCTGATGCCGTCGTTCGTCAATCTCGGCGCTTATGTCGATGAGAGCACCATGATCGACACCTGGTCCACGGTCGGCTCCTGTGCGCAGATCGGCAAGCGCGTGCACATTTCCGGTGGCGTCGGCATCGGCGGCGTACTCGAGCCGCTGCAGGCCGAACCGGTCATCGTGGAGGACGATTGCTTCATCGGCGCGCGCTCGGAAGTCGCCGAAGGCGTGATCGTACGCAAGGGCGCGGTGCTGGCGATGGGAGTGTTTCTCGGGGCCTCCACCAAGATCATTGATCGCGACAGCGGCGAGATTTTCGTCGGCGAAGTGCCGGAATATGCTGTGGTGGTGCCGGGTGCACTGCCGGGCCGCCCGCTGAAGAGCGGCCAGCCGGGGCCCTCTACCGCCTGCGCCGTGATCGTCAAGCGGGTCGATGAACGCACCCGCGCCAAGACCAGCATCAACGAGCTGTTGCGGGACTGAAAATCGAACTCCCAGGTCGCATGTTAAGCGGATGCCATGACTGACGCCCTCTCCATCGCCCGCGATCTGTTGCGGTGCCCATCGGTAACCCCGGCGGATGCCGGCGCGCTCGGCGTACTCGAAACTGTTCTGAAGTCCGCCAGCTTCGATATACATCGCGTGACCTTCAGCGAACCTGGCGCCGCGGATATCGAAAATCTGTACGCCCGCATCGGCGAGGGTTCACCGCACCTCACCTTCGCCGGTCATACCGACGTGGTACCGCCGGGCGAGGAAAGCGCGTGGAGCCATGGCGCGTTCGCGGGCGAGGTCAGGGACGGGTTTCTGTACGGCCGCGGCGCCGTGGATATGAAGGGGGGCATCGCCTGCAGCGTCGCCGCGGTGCTGGACTATCTCGCCGCCAATGGCGGCGCGCCCAGGGGCTCGATCTCGTTCCTGATCACCGGCGACGAGGAAGACGTCGCCGTCAACGGCACGATAAAACTGCTGCAGTGGGCGGCGGCTCGCGGGGAGAAATTCGATCATTGTGTGCTGGGCGAACCGAGCAATGTCGCGGAGCTCGGCGACTGCATCAAGGTTGGCCGCCGCGGTTCGCTGTCCGGCACGATGTATGTCGATGGCGTTCAGGGACACGTGGCCTATCCGCATCTTGCATCGAATCCGGTGCCGGACATATCGGCACTGATCGTCGCATTGAGCAACGAATCGCTCGATCATGGCAGCGCGCATTTTCAGCCCTCGAATCTGGAATTCACCTCAGTCGATGTCGGCAACACCGCGAGCAATGTGATCCCGGCGCAGGCGCGGGTGAAATTCAATATCCGCTTCAATGACCGTCATAGCCATGAATCGCTGCGAGCCTTGATCGAAGCGCGCATGGCCAAAGCGGCCGGCAACCGCATCCGCGCCCGGATTGTATGGGAACAGTCTAACGCCGGCGTGTTCGTGACGAAGCCCGGCGCCTTCACCGACCTGGTGGTAGCGGCGATCGAGGACGTCACTGGACGCAGGCCGGAATTCAACACTGGCGGCGGCACATCGGATGCACGCTTCATTACGCATTACTGTCCGGTGATCGAATTCGGGCTGGTCGGCCAGACCATGCACCAGGTCGACGAACGAACTCCGGTCACCGACCTGGAGAAGCTGACCAAAATCTATCGTGGCGTGCTGGATCGGTATTTCGGTTGATGGGTTACAGCCGTCACCATCCCGCGAAAGCGTCGATGACGGTTTGTAACTGGTCTAGTTCCCGCGAAACACGGCCTTGCGTTTGTCGATGAAGGCTTGCACCGCCTCCTTGTGATCCGCGGTCATGGTGGTGCGGATCAGGCGTTCGGCTTCGTGATCGCGCGCGGTTGCGAAATCGAACAGCAGCGCCTCGTCGAGATTATCCTTCATGTAGCGCAGCGCGATGGTCGGTCCTTGCGCCATCGACTTTGCCATGGCGAACGCTTCTTCCTGAAGTTTCGCGTCGGGCACCACACGATTGACTAGGCCGATCGTTTCGCAGCGCCGCGCATCGACCTTGTCCGCCGTGAACATCAATTCCCGCGCCCGTGCGGTTCCAACCAGCCGCGTCAGCAGCCACGCGATGCCGTAGTCACCGCTGAGGCCCACGCGCAGATAGCCGGTGGAGGCGAATGCTGATTCCGCCGCGATGCGGATATCGCAGGCCATCGCAATGGCGAGGCCGGCGCCGACGGCAGGGCCGGGCAGGGCCGCGATGGTCGGCTTGCGCACCGAGACCAGCGCGCCGGTCAGGAGGCGCTGGCGTTCCTGCAGGTCGGCAACCTTTTCGTCGTAGGACATCGCGAGCCGCTTTGGATCGCGATGCGCGCCCATGCCTTTGACGTCGCCGCCGGCGCAGAACGCGGTTCCAGCGCCCGTGATCAGCAGCGCACCGACGTCAGGATTTTCCCCGCACGTCTTGATCATGCCGCGCAGCGCCGGCGTTAGCCGGTCGGACAGCGCGTTGCGGACCTCCGGCCGATTGAGCGTGATCACCGCGACGCGGTCGCGGATCACGCAGAGCAACTCTTCCGTACCGGTGTCGATTTTAGTTTCGGTTCTCATAATCCGAGCTTTCTTTATTACGCCGCCATTGCGAGGAGCGAAGCGACGAAGCAATCCAGCTTTTGCTGCTCTGGATTGCTTCGCTTCGCTCGCAATGACGCTCCATCGAATGCGTTGCGCGCCAGCCCCCAAAGGTGAAGATAGTGGGCACGGCGCAAGCGCCTTTGCCCACCCTACGCTCTCTGTCATCGCCGGGCTTGACCCTAATGAATTCACATTTCGTCATACGCGGGCTTGATCCGCGTATTCATCAATCTTCGCAAGCCTCTGTCGAAGCGGATGGATTGCCGGGTCAAGCCCGGCAATGACGATGAAGATGTGTGAATACTGCGTATGACGATGGCGCATCAGAATTTCTCCACCCAGGGGCGCAATTCCATTTCCCAGGTCCAGGCGCTGCGCGGCTGTTGCAATACATTCCAGTAATTCAGCGCAATGGCGTCGGCATCGAGCATCGAGTCCGGCCGGTCCGCGGGCTCTGCGCGAACCGCGCTGCGGATGGCGCCGTCGATCACGAAATGCGCGACATGAATGCCCTGCGGCGACAATTCGCGCGCCATGCTCTGCGCCAGCCCGCGCAACGCGAACTTGCCCATCGCAAACGGTGCGGAGTGCGGATAACCCTTGACGCTGGCCAACGCTCCGGTGAACAGGATCGCACCGGAGCCGTTCGGCAGCATGCGGCGTACCGCCTGCTGCGCCACCAGAAAGCCGCCGAACGCGCTGACGGCGATGGCCTGTGCCACCTCCGCCGGTGCCAGATCGATAAACGCGCCGCGCGCCCGGGCGCTGGCGTTGTACACCACCACGTCCGGCGCGGCGATTTCACGCTCGACCGCGCCGAACAGCCGCTCGACCGCGTCAGGGTCGGTGGCATCGCAGGCAAAGGCCAACGCGCCGGTCTCGGAGCACAACGCGCCGAGCTTTTCGATGTGGCGCGCAGCGAGCGCAATGCGAAGCCCTTGCTGGCCCAACAGCCGCGCCAGCGACGCGCTAAGGCCCTCGCCGGCACCGACGATCAACGCGGTCTCGTATTTCGGAATCTGCATATTCGGTTTCCCTTGTCGATGAAATGCGTTTCAGCCGCGCAATCCGGTGAGGCAGCCCGCGGCTTCCAGAACGGGATCGAGCGCGGCCTTGTCGGACACTGCGGCATATTTGGCGCGCAGCATGGCGAGCGACCGCGCGTGATATTTTTGCGGTTTCTGGATCCAGACATGATCGCCGAAAGTGACATTGAATTCCTCGCTTTTGTCCGCGATGGCCTTTTCGTTCGCCAGGGTCCAGGGCATGAACAGCCGGCCAACTTGCTCCGTCAGGATCGGCATCATTGTCGGCTCAAGCGCCGCCCAGCTTTCAAAGGCGCCCTCGGCGCGCGGCCAAAGCATGCGGTGCACCCAATCGAGTACATGCGGTGCGCCGCCGCCGATCAGGGCGCCCGTGGTGGGGTCGGTCCACATCTCATAAATCTGTCCCCATAGTCCGAAATCACCGAAGGCGGGCCGGGCGCCGAACAGGTACGGCCGTATGCTGAGATGCTTGTCGAGCAGAGCTAGCATCTGAACGAAACCCGCCTCGATCTGCGGCGCGTTATCGGCGTTGGAGCCGACGAACCAGACCCGATCCACCATGCGCGTCCGGACCTTTTCGGTAAACACCGCGTGCGCTTCTTCGCCTGCATCGGGGCTGCGCATGCGGGCAAGGCGCCCGGCCGAACTGATCTGATCGACGTCGCGCGCCCAGCGGTAGTGGAACATCCATTTGTTCCCCCATTCGTCGCCAAATTCCTCGATCAGTAAGGAAATGAAGTGCGCGACGGCGTCCTTGGGATGGATCGAAGGCTCGGGGTAAAGCTTCTCGATCGCCTCGATGATCGGCGTGGAATCCTGCATGCCAGCGCCATCGGGTGTGAGGACCAGCGGAATGATCGGCAGTTTTGCGTGTTTTTCGAACTGGGCTTGACTGGCGGGATTTCGCAGCACCCACTGGTGGGGAATGGCCTTGTAGCGGAAATAGGAGCGGACCTTGACCGAATAAGGCGACATCTCGGCGCCGATGATGCGGTAGCCGTCAACCATGGATGGTCCTCCGAACGTTTCTTTGACGGCTTTATCGCCCGCTCTATCTGTAGCATGATCTACAGCATTCAATGCGGCCTGTCGAAAATGGCCGCTGCACCAGCGGAACGACACGATGCAAATACACGCACCGGCCAAACGCGACGCGGCAATGCCCGCCGGGCAGCCCGGGGTGATCGCGCCGGACACCTCCGGCATGAATTTCTACCGTGCCGATCCGGCGCTGGCCGATCTGTTGCGCATCCATTTGTCCGATCAACTGTTCTGTCATATCGAGCCGCATCTAGATCGGCTAGGCGGTCTTGCCGGCGGGCACCTCGACGAATGCGCGCGGCTCGCGGACCGTCACGTGCCGGTGTTGCACCAGCGCGACCGTTTTGGCCGCGACGCGCAATGGATCGAATATCATCCGGCCTATCGGGAGCTGGAGAAAGCCGCCTTCGGCGAGTTCGGCATTCACGCGATGTCGCTCCGCAAGGGCATTCTGGGCTGGCCGCGGACCTATCCGGCGGTGGCCAAGCATGCCTTTACGTTTCTTTTCAATCAGGCCGAGTTCGGTCTCGGCTGTCCGATCAACGTCACCGACGGCTGTGCCAAGCTATTGTCGAATTTCGGCGATGCCGCGCTGAAGGCGAAATATCTTGACGGCCTGACCCAGACCGACATGGACAGGCTGACGCAAGGCGGCCAGTTCATGACCGAGAAGGAAGGCGGCTCCGATGTCGGTAAGCTGACCACGACGGCAATGCGGGAAGGCGATCGCTGGCGGCTGTCGGGCGAGAAATGGTTCTGTTCCAACGCCGACGCCGAAATCGTCATGCTGCTGGCGCGGCCGCAGGGCGCCGAAGATGGCACGGGCGGCGTCGGGCTTTTCCTGATGCCGCGCTTTCTCGACGACGGTTCGCCCAATCATTATCGCATCGTTCGCCTGAAGGACAAGCTCGGCACCCGCTCGATGGCATCGGGCGAGATCAAGCTGGAGGGCGCGATCGCCTATGCGGTAGGTCGGCTCGACCGCGGCTTTGTGCAGATGGCCGAGATGGTGAATTCGTCGCGGCTGTCGAACGGTGTCAAATCCACCGCGCTGATGCGCCGCGCCTGTCACGACGCGATGACGGTGGCGAAGAATCGCGTGGTGTTCGGAAGCCGCATTATCGACATGCCGCTGGCGCGCCGCCAATTGATGAAGATCATGCTTGCCACCGAGCAGGCGCTGTCGATGAGCTTTCTTACCGCCGACGCGCTCGACCGTGCCGAAGCCGGCAGCCAGGATGCGGCGGCGCTGCTGCGCATCCTGACGCCGACCCTGAAATTCCGCGCCACCCGCGACGCGCGCAAGGTCTGCGGCGATGCCTTGGAGATGCGCGGGGGTATCGGTTACGTCGAGGAATTCGTCACCCCGCGGTTGCTGCGCGATGCGCATCTCGGTTCGATCTGGGAAGGCACCGGCAACATCGTGGCACTCGATGCGCTGAAGCGGGCGGTCGGCCGTCATGGCGCCGACGCGGCGCTGGCAGCCGATCTGCACGCCCGGCTCGACGACAGCATCGATGTACCGCAAGCGTGGCGAGACCGCCTGCGCGGTCTCACTGGCCGCGCCATCGGCCTTGCCCGCGAGGTGGCCGCGCGCGCGGACAATGAGGCCGATGCCCGGCGCGCGACCAGCCTGCTTTATCATGTCGCCAGCGCCGTCGCGCTGGCGTGGGAGGGTTGCCGCATCCATGCGATACGGGGCGACGCCCGCCGGCTGCTGCTGTCGCGGCTGGTGGTCGACCACCGCGTCGCAGCCGGCGATCCGTTCCGGCTGACGGAAAATGCAACGCAGCGGGCGATATCGGACCATCTGCTCGGCGACCGCGCCGCCGGCATGGCCGAGGTTGGCGAATTGCTGCTGGCCGCGTAGGGTCGTCGTTCCGGGATACGCCTCTTGGCGCAGGCCCGGAATCCATAACCTCCGATCGTGGTTATGGATTCCGGGCTCGCTCGCTTCGGTAGCGTCCCGGAATGACGAAGTAAAAACAAAACGAGGAAACCGCAATGAAGGCTGCCGTCCTGCATGAAGTCAACAAGCCGCTGATGATCGAGGATGTCAGCCTGCCGAAACCGGGACCGCGCGAGGTACTGATCCGCACCAGGGTGGCGGGTCTCTGCCACTCCGATCTGCACTTCATGGAAGGGCTGTATCCGCATCCGCTTCCGGCTGTTCTCGGTCATGAGTCCGCCGGCGTTGTCGAAATGGTCGGTTCCGACGTCACCTACGTCAAGCCGGGCGACCACGTGGTGACGTGCCTGTCGGTGTTTTGCGGTACCTGCGACAACTGCACCACGGGGCGCACGGTGCTGTGCACCGACACCACGGTAAAGATGCTGCCGGGCGCATCCAACCGGCTGTCATGGGCGCGCTCGGAAAAGCTCAACCAGTTTCTCAACCTTTCGTCGTTCGCCGAACAGATGCTGGTGCACGAAAATGCCATCGTCAAAATCCGCAATGACATGCCGCTTGAGCTCGCGGCGCTGATCGGCTGCGGCGTCATCACCGGCTATGGCGCGGTGGTCAACACCGCGAAGGTTGTCGCGGGCGAAACCGTGGTGGTGATTGGCTGCGGCGGCGTCGGCATGGCTGCGATCAACGGCGCGGAGATCGCGGGTGCCGGACGCATCATCGCGGTCGACACAAATCCGGCCAAGCTGCAGCTCGCGACCAAGCTCGGCGCCACCGACATCGTCGATCCCCGCAACGGCGACGTGGTGCAGCAGGTGCGCGATCTCACAAACGGCGGCGTGCATCATTCGTTCGAGGTGCTGGGCCGCAAGGAAACCGCGGAACAGGCATTCGCGATGCTGGCGCCCGGTGGCACCGCGACCATCGTCGGCATGATCCCGTTCGGCCAGAAAATCGAACTGCACGGCTTCGACTTCCTGCGCGAGCGCAAGATCCAGGGTTCGTCGATGGGGTCGAATCATTTTCGCGTCGACATGCCACGCCTGATCGAGTTCTACATGCGCGGCAAGCTGCATCTGGAAGACTGGATTTCGGCGAAACTGAAATTGTCGGAGATCAACGAGGGCTTTGCCGCGATGAAGGCCGGCAAGACCGTGCGCAGCGTCATCATGTTCGATGCGTGAGGCTGTCGTCCCCGCGCAGGCGGGGACCCATGCATACTGCGGTTGCGGTTGGAATCGATGCGTTTAACATCTCTTGCTATATAATCAGTACGGTGGTTATGGGTCCCCGCCCGCGCGGGGACGACAGCGGTGTCATCGCGACACATGCGCCGACACGGCCAGCCAGCGCCCCTTCTGCTTGACCCAGCAGTCGGTGTAGCGGCCGGCGGCGGGCTTGCCATCCGGCATCGTATAGCTCGTACTGGCATGGATGATCGCGAAGTCGCCCATGATGCGAATCTGGACGTCATGGGCTTCAAGATTCTTGATCGTTACGGGTATCGCGGTCTGCTTCAGGAAACCTTCGCGATCGACCAATGATTTGTCCGGATTGCTGCAGTAAAAATCCTGCGCCAGGATTTCGTCAAAACGCTTCACGTCGCAATTCTGTACGGAAGCGACATAGTTGCGATTGAGCGAGGTCAGCTCGTCGAGATCTGTGCTCATTGTCCCCTCCCGATTTCCTGATGCATCAATCGTCGAACCCCGGCGGCGGAACGAAGCCACCGACTTCGCGCTCGATCAGTTCGGCAAGTTTCAGCGGCGTGCGATCCTCCAGCCAGGGGCCAACGATCTGCACGCCGACCGGCAGGCCGTGCGGCGTGAGGCCGAGCGGAATCGCGGTCGCCGGCAGGCCTGGCAGCGTCGCAATTCCAGGCCACGCCAGTTGATCGGGATAGCTGTACTTCTTTCCATCGATGTCGATGTAGCGCTTCTCCTGCTCCGGCGAATGATCGTGCGGATAGGCCGGCGTCGGCATGATCGGGCAGATCACCGCGTCGAAACTCTTGAACAATTCCCGCCAGCGCGCGCGCAGACCCGCACGCGCACCATCGTCCAGCACCCAGTTGCGGTGGCTGAGCAGCATGCCGCGCAGTCGTTCCGCGGTGAGGCTGGTGTCCTTGGGGTCGAGTTCCTTGATCCGCTCCTGTGCGCCCGCGATCAATTCCGGCGGAAAGAAAGTCGCCAAGAACGACATCAGCATCCGCATATAGAGACGGGAGGTGTCGGCGAAGTCGGGCAGCAGCGGGCTTTGCCGTGCGACGTTCACGCCGGCTCTGCCGAGATCGGCGGCGAGTTTCTCGATCGCGCCGCGAACGTCCTTGTCGGTCGGCAGCAACGGATCGCTGTCGACCACCAGCACGCGGAAGCTCTTGAGATCGCCATGGCGCGGCGGCGGCAGCGCCAGCCTGTAGGCGATGCCGGCTTCGATCGGATCAGGCCCCGCGATCACGTCGAGCAGCAGCGACAGGTCCGCGGCCGAACGCGCCATCGGCCCGATCACCGCCATGTCGCGGTCGATTGGGATCGGCGGAAACGGCGGCGCCGTGTGGCCGCGCAGCGGTGCCAGGTTGAAGGTCGGCTTGTGCGCATAGACGCCGCAGTGAAACGCCGGCACGCGCAGGGAGCCGCCGATGTCGGAGCCGAGCGACAACGGGCCATATCCTGCCGCCAGCGCCGCCGCCGACCCGCCGGACGACCCGCCCGGCGTGCGGCCGAGATCGAAGGGATTACTGGTGGTGCCGTAGATGTCGTTGTAGCTCTGCCAGTCGCCGAGGCCCACCGGCACGTTGGTCTTGCCGAGAATCACGCCGCCCGCGTCCTTCACCCGCGTGATTGACAGCGCATCCTGCGGCGGCCGGAAATCTTTTTGCGGTGGAAAGCCCCAGGTCGTCGACAGGCCGGCGACATTGTAGGATTCCTTCACCGTCATCGGCAGGCCGAGCAGCGGCTTTGTCTCGCCACGCGCAAGCGCGGCGTCGGCGGCGCGGGCGGCATCAAGTCCTCGGTCGAAATCGCGAACGCAAACCGCGTTGATTTTCGCGTCGTGACGCTCAATTCGCGCGATCGCGTCCTGCGCCAACTCCACCGCGGAGACTTTCTTGGTGGCGAGGGCCGATGCGCATTCGACGGCGCTCTTGAAACTCCATTCCGACTTGGCCAAAGCGTACTCCCGTTTTGTTTTGCAGTCCGGATGATGCGCAGTTCCGCCATGCCTAGCAAGAGCAATCGCTGTTCAATGGGCAGCCTTTCGCAAGCGTGCTATTGGCCGATGCGCGGTCCGCCGTGTAGTTTCGGTTCACACAACAAGAACAAGACCTCGGGGAGACAACGATGAAATCCGGATATTTCGCAGGCGCGATCATCGCATGTGCATTGGGCATCGGCGCGACATCCGTGCGCGCCGCCGAGATCAGACTGGCCGAGCAGTTTTCGATGGGTTACCTGCAGTTCAACGTGATGAAACGGGACAGGCTGATCGAAAAATACGCCGAACGGCGCGGGCTCAAGGACTTCAAGGTTTCCTGGCAGCGTTTCAATGGTCCGGCAGCGATGAACGAGGCACTGCTGTCCGGCTCTACGGACATCGTAGCCGGCGGCGTGCCCGGGCTGATCACGCTGTGGGACAAGACCCAGGGTACGTCGTTCGAGGTAAAGGGCATCTGCGCACTGAGCTCACAGCCGTTCCTGCTCAACACCTCCAGTCCGGAGATCAAGTCGATTACAGATTTCAGCGACCGCGACCGCATTGCGGTGCCCTCAAGGTGTCGGTTCAGGCGGTAGTTTTGCAGATGGCGGCGGCCGCGGCATTCGGCGAGGAAAACTATGCGAAGCTGGATCCGCTTACGGTGTCGATGTCGCCGCCCAATTCGACCATCGCGCTGCTCACGGGCTCGGGCAGCATCAATACCGTGTTCAGCGTGCCGCCGTTCCAGTTTCAGCAACTGGAACGGAACAACATCCATACCGTATTGTCCTCCTTCGAGTGCTGGGACCGCACACCTTCACCGTCGCCTGGACCTCGGCGCGGTTTCGCAAGGAAAACCCCGAACTCTACGCCGCGTTTCTCGATGCCATGAAGGAAGCAACCGCGGCCATTTCCGCCAGTCCGCGGCAGACCGCGCAAACCTGGGTTGACGACACCAAGTCAAAACTTTCGGTGGAGATGGTGACGAAGGTGCTGACCGGACCGAACGTCGAATGGACCATGACGCCGGCCGCGACGATGAAGTTCGCAAAATTCATGCGCAAGGTCGGCAGCATCAAGCATGAACCGGCTTCGTGGCAGGACTTGTTCTTTCCGGAGATCGTGGATTTGAAGGGGAGTTGATTCTCAAAAAGCCGTCATGCCCGGGCTCGTCCCCGGCATCCACGTCTTGCCGGTCTCGCGGCACGAAAGACGTGGATGGCCGGACAAGCCCGGCCATGACGAGAAAACTAACTCGCGCGCGCCTGCGTCAAAAACTCAAGTAGCAGCCGGCTGACCTCCTCCGGCTGCTCCTGCTGCACCCAGTGCCCGGCGCCGTCGACCAGGTGGCAGCCGAGCATGCGCGTGCAGGCCTTCGTCTGCATCGTCTCGAACACGCCGGGCCGCTGATAGGTGCCCCAGTCCAGTTTGCCGGAGATGAAGCACGACGGCACGTCGATGGTTCGGCCGGAAAATGTTTGAAGTTCGGAGATAAACGAACCCGCGGTGCCGCAGCGGTACCATTGCAGCCCGCCCTGGAATCCGGTGCGGGCGTATTCGGCGCTGTAGAAGACGAGTTCGTCGTCGGGCAGCCATCTGTTGGCGGCGATTTGCGAAGGTGAAGGCATCTCCTCCGCCACCGTCTCCGCCATGCCCTTGTCGAGGTCCATGATATAATAGGCCGGCAATTGTGCCAGTTCGCCGGCGGTCCATGATTTCAACGGATAGGGCTGGTTTCCCGGCCAGTCCGCGCTTTTGTGATGATAGTAGGCCCGCAGAAAGTCATGCACCCCCTGGCGCGCCTGATGCATGTTCGCGTTGGCCTCGCGCGTCGAATAATACCATTGATAATGCTTGCGCGGCCGCGGCAGCGCAACGAGATCGCGATGCACCGGGTCGTCGATCTTTGGCGCCGGCCTCTCGACAGTGTTGAACGGCAATGGCGGCGGACCGGCGAACGGCGCGCTCATCAGAACCACCGAACGAAATACGTCGGGCCGCACCAGCGCGCACCATGCCGCAACGAAAGAACCAAAGTCATGGCCGGCTACGGCGTCGATCGAGCGATAGCCAAACGCCGAGACCAGCCCGAGCGCGTCACGCACAAGGTTGAGCAACCGGAATGAGGCGAGGTCGCCGTTATAATCGGCGTCCCAGCCGGTGGTGCGGCCATAGCCGCGCTGATCCGGCGCGATCACGTGGTAGCCGGCCGCCGCCAGCGCCGGCATCACCTTGCGCCAGGAATAGGCCAGTTCGGGAAAGCCATGCAGCAGCAGGATGCAGGGCCGGCCCCTGGTTTCATGACCGGCTTCCAGCACATGCATGCGCAGGCCGTTGATGTCATCGACATAGCGTGAGCGGATGCCGGGCGGGAGCGGGATGTCGGGGAAGTCGAACGTGTTGATCATGCCCAAATCTCTTGTCGCAGCGGCAAAAGCGCTAAACCGGTAGCACGGTGCAGGGCACCTTGACAGCCGGCGGGCGGCTACGAATTCTGCTTCCGCATGTCTATCGTCGCGCGACGAGACTGGCGAGCCCACATCAGGAGGTAGCAAATGTGTCTTTCAAAGGTGGTAGGGGCACGTGGCCTCTGCTTGCGTTTCTGGCTGGCTGGCCTGGTCGCGAGTTTATCTCTTACAGCTGCCGTCCGCGCGGCCGAGATCAATTCGCTGACCGTCAAACTGCCGCGTGCCTTTATCGGCGACTTCACATGGGACGGCGACAAGACCGCGCAAAACGTCGTCATCACGTTCGAAACGGTGCGGGCGCTGAGCGGGCAGGTAACGGAGGCGGTAGGATGCGGTTCGTATGAGATCAATCGCCTGGTTACGAAGATAAAGGTTCGCATGCTTGTAACGTCGGACTTGCAGGTGGAAATCCTGGAACAATCGCCCCAGGGCAGCACTTCCTTCGAGACCGAAGGCAGCCATCGCGGAAGCCTGTCGAGAGACCTTCAGCGGATCGACGCGCAATGGACGACACGGGCGACGGGACAGCGGGGACAGTTGCACCTGCGTGCGGCAACATCCGCCGTTTGCGCTCCGGCGGCTTCGCTTTAGTCTTCGCGATCGAAGGTCAGGCTCCCGCTTGCTTCGGCCGATATCTGTCGCGCAGGTGGCGCTTCACCAGCTTGCCGGTTGGGGTGCGCGGCAGTTCGGCTTCGAAGTCGATGCTCTTCGGGCATTTGATCGGCGAGAGATGCTTGCGGCAGAACAGGATCAGTTCGCTCTCGAATTCCTTGCCGGCGCGTGCCATGTCGTGCGGCTGCACCACAGCCTTCACCTCTTCGCCCATCTCCTCGTTGGGCACGCCGAAAACCGCGACGTCGGCGACATGGGGATGGGTGATCAGCACGTCCTCGGTCTCCTGCGGATAGATGTTCACGCCGCCGGAGATGATCATGTAGGACTTGCGGTCGGTGAGATAGAGAAAGCCCTCATCGTCGAGATAGCCGACGTCGCCGAGCGTTGACCAGCCACGGTCGTTGAAGGCGCGCGCGGTCTTCTCCGGATCGTTGTGGTAGGAAAACGACGGCGCATCGGCGAAATACACCGTACCGATCTGCCCGGTGGGCAGTTCCTCGTCGTTCTCGCCGAGAATCTTGACCCTGCCGACCACGGCGCGGCCGACGGTGCCGCGATGCTCGAGCCATTGCTGCGAGGTCGAGACGGTGACGCCGTTGCCTTCGGAGCCGGCGTAATACTCGATCAGCTTCGGTCCCCACCACTCGATCATCCTGGCTTTGACGTCGACCGGGCAGGGCGCCGCGGCGTGGATCGCGCCGACCAGGGAGGAAACGTCGTAACGCAGCCGCACTTCGTCGGGCAGCTTCAGCATGCGCACGAACATGGTCGGCACCAGCTGCGACTGCGTGATCCCGTGCTTCTCGACCAGCTTCAGGAATTCCTCGGCGTCGAAGGATTCCATGATGATCGACGTGCCGCCGAGCGTGATCGCCATCATGTTGAAGCGCAGCGGAGCCGCGTGATACAGCGGTGCCGGCGACAGATAGATGCTGTCCGCCGACATGCCGCACATAGTGGCGCACAGCAATTTCAGGAAAGGATTGGGCAGGTCGATCGGGTTGTTCTCGTTCTCGCGCTTGATGCCCTTGGGCCGGCCGGTGGTGCCCGACGAATACAGCATGTCGTAGCCCGCGACCTCGTCTGCGATCGGCGTGGCGGGCTGCGCGATGGCTTCCCTGTCCCACGAACGGAAGCCGGGCAGCGGTTCGTCGAGCATGAAGAACAGCGGCGCACCCGGCGCATCGCTGATCAGGCCCTTGATCGCGTCCGCGCATTTCGGCGAGGTGATGACCACCCTGGCGCCACAGTCTTTCACGATGTAGGCGATCTCGTCCTGCGTCAGGTAGCGGCTGATCGCGGTATAATACAGCCCCGCGCGCTGCGCCGCCCAGCAGATCTCCATGAACGCCAGCCGGTTCTCGATCAGGAACGCGATGTGGTCGCCGGCTTGCAGCCCGAGCGACCGGAATAGCTGCGCGCCCTGGTTGGAAAGCTGATCGAGTTCGCGATAGGTGATCGCCTTGCCGCTGCTCGCCATCTGGTAGGCGATCTTGTCGGGCTGGGTGCGCGCATGCACCGAGGGGTGGGTCATGAAGACGGTCCTGCAGAAATTTCACTCAGTGTCGTCCCCGCGCAGGCGGGGACCCATAACCACCGATTTGAGTTTTGAAACGATTGGTGCACCAGTTGGTCATAACCACGATCACGGTGGCTATGGGTCCCCGCCTGCGCGGGGACGACAGCAGCTTTTGCCGCAATAGCTTACAGCCGCTCCACGATTGTCACGTTTGCCATGCCGCCGCCTTCGCACATGGTCTGCAACCCGTAGCGCTTGCTGTTCTGCTTGAGCGCGTGCACCAGCGTGGTCATCAGCTTGGTGCCGGAGCCGCCGAGCGGATGGCCGAGCGCGATCGCGCCGCCATTGACGTTGAGTCGCGCCGGATCGGCGCCGGTGGTCTTCAGCCATGCGGTCGGCACCGAGGCGAAGGCTTCGTTGACCTCGAACAGGTCGATGTCCTCGACGCGCATGCCGGCCTTCTGCAGCGCGCGTTGCGTCGCCGGCAACGGTGCTTCCAGCATGATCACCGGGTCGCCGCCCATCATGGTCATGTGATGGATCCGCGCCATCGGCTTGACGCCCAGCGCCTTCAGGCCCTTCTCGTTGACCACCATGACGCCGGAGGCGCCGTCGCAGATCTGGCTGGCGCTGGCGGCAGTGAGTTTTCCGCCGTTCTCGTTGATCAGTTTTACGCCTTTGATGCCGGCCAGCGTGGCATCGAAGCGGATGCCCTCATCGATGTGATGGGTGTCGGTAGATCCGTCAGCGCGGGTGATTTTCAACGGAACGATCTCGTCCTTGAATTTGCCCGCCTGAGTGGCGGCAATCGCGCGCTGGTGGCTTTCATAGGCGTATTGGTCGAGATCGTCTTTGGATAGGCCGTATTTTTCCGCCATCATCTCCGCGCCGGTGAACTGGCTGAACACGATGTTCGGATAGCGCTCTTCCAGCCTGGGGCTCTTGTAGTGGCCGAAGCCGTTCTTGGCCGGCAGCGACGACGCGAGGCCCATCGGCACCCGAGTCATGCCTTCGACGCCGGCGGCGATCACCACATCCATGGTCCCGGACATCACGGCCTGGGCCGCGAAATGCAGCGCCTGTTGCGACGAGCCGCATTGCCGGTCGATCGAGGTGCCCGGTACGCTCTCCGGCAGTTTCGAAGCCATCACCGCGTTGCGCGCGACGTTGTTTGACTGTTCGCCGGCCTGCATCACGCAGCCCATGATGACGTCCTCGATCAGCGCCGGGTCCGCGCCGGAGCGCTCGACCAGCCCATCCAGCACCGAGGCGGCGAGATCGACCGGATGCCAGCAGGCGAGACGGCCTCCCTTGCGTCCGCCGGCGGTGCGTGCGGCGGCGACGATATAGGCCTCGGCCATGGCGATCTCCCTGTTTTTTTGCTGATGAATGCCAATGTTGCGCGCGATTTACGAGACGGGCAGGATTTAGTCAATCAATCAATTAACTCTTGAGTGCAGCCGGTTCATGCGCTAACTGCGGACCAGTTTTGACTGGACCATGCATGCCGCATCTCAATATCAGCGCCGCGACCAGGCTTCCGCTGTCGCGTAACACCACCGCCGACAGGCTGCTGGTCGCCGCGAGCGAACTGATGATCGAACGCAACGCGATCGACGTGTCCTTGAGCGACATCGCGCAGAAGTCCGGCGTCAATTCGGCCCTGGTGAAATATCATTTCGGCAACAAGGACGGACTGCTGCTGGCGCTGCTGGCGCGCGATGCCGCCATCGAGATGACCCATCTCGATTACCTGATGGCTCAGCCGATCACGCCCACCGCGAAGCTCAAGCTGCACATTGCCGGCATCATCAAGGCGTATCACCAGTTTCCCTACATGAACCGGCTGATCCATTATCTGCTGCACGAGAGCAGCACCGAGGCGGCAGACGAGGTATCGAAATTCTTTGTCGGGCCACTGCTGGATTTTCAGCGCCGTCTGCTCGCGGAGGGCGTCGCTGCCGGCGAATTCCGCGCCGTCGATCCGGTGTTGTTCTATACCAGCCTGATCGGCGCCTGCGATCACCTGTTCTTCGGACGCCACGCGATGTCGCGCGCCACCGGCGTCGGCCCCGTCACCGACAAGGTCTGCCGCGATTACATCGCGCACATGGAAGCGCTGCTGTTCGGCGGCATGCTGACGACGAGTAAAGAACAGACTGTTGCCGAATAACGGCGGAGAGTTCAAAACAAAGAAACGCCCGGGAATAATTTCGAACAAACTAAAACTTCAGGAAACGCCCAAGGAAAGGTTTTGTCATGCAGTTGAACGACGTCTCCGTCCTCATCACCGGCGGTGGCTCCGGTCTTGGTGCCGCGACCGCGCGCGCCATGGCGGCCAAGGGCGCGAAGATCGCCGTGCTGGACCAGAGCAAGGAGAATGCCGAGAAGGTCGCCTCGGAAGTGAAGGGCGTGGCGCTGGTCGGCGATGTCACCAGCGAGGACGACGTCAAGGCGGCGATTGCGAAAGGCGAGGCTGCCAACGGCACCGCGCGCATCCTGGTCAATTGCGCCGGCATCGGCGGTTCGGCGCGCATCGTCGGCAAGCAGGGTGTCTATCCGCTCGACAAGTTCACCCGCGTCGTCATGGTCAACCTGGTCGGCACTTTCAACGTGCTGCGGCTGTTCACCGAAGCGTTGCTGAAAGAGCCGCCGGTCGGCGAGGAGCGCGGCGTCATCATCAACACCGCCAGCGTCGCCGCCTATGAAGGCCAGATCGGGCAGGTCGCCTATTCGGCTTCCAAGGGCGGCGTGGTCGGCATGACCATTCCGGTGGCGCGCGATCTCGCGCAGCACCTGATCCGCGTCAATACCATCGCACCCGGTCTGTTTCTGACGCCGCTGCTGATGGGGTTGAACGATGAAGCCCGTAAAAGCCTTGGCGCGCAGGTGCCGCACCCGGCGCGGCTCGGCGACGCCTCCGAATACGGCGCGCTCGCGGTGCACATCGTGGAAAATCCGATGATCAACGGCGAGACCATTCGTCTCGATGGCGCAATACGGATGGCGCCGCGGTAGTCACAACTGTCGTCCCCGCGCAGGCGGGGACCCATACACACAGGATCATCAATGGGCCGGGATGTCGACGCCAGCGAATAACAACGGGTACCGGTGGTTATGGGTCCCCGCCTGCGCGGGGACGACATGGGAGGGAGGGCACTAACATGAACGTCCATGCAACCACCGCGATGCGACAGCCGGCCTTTCGCAAAATCGAATGGCTGGAGCGGGACATCGCGGTCGAGCGACGGCCCGACGGCGTGATCGTGATGCAATCGCGGATTGCGCTGAAACCTTACGAAAAGCACATCCCGGCCTCGCTGGCGAAATGGGCGGCGGAGCGGCCGAACCACACGTGGCTGGCGCAGCGCGCCGGCAGCGACAGGCAATGGCGCAAGCTGTCGTTTGGCGAAGCCAAGAAAACCGTCGACGCACTGACGCAAGGCATCCTGAATCTGAAATTGCCGGAGGGCCGCCCGGTTGCGATCCTGTCGGGCAATTCCATCGAGCATGCCCTGATGACGATGGCGGCGATGCAGGCGCGCAGTCCTGCCGCGCCGGTATCGCCGGCCTATTCGCTGATGAGCCAGGACCACGCCAAACTGAAATACCTGTTCAGCCTGATCAAGCCGGCGCTGGTGATGGTGCAGGATTGCCCGGTGTTCGAGAAGGCGCTCAAGGCGCTCGATCTCGGCGGCGTCACGGTGGTGCATGTGACGCGGCCCGTTGAGGGCATCGCAAGCATCGCCTTTGTCGACCTCGCGGCGACGCCGGTCACGCCCGAGGTCGAGGAATCGATCGCCGGAATCACACCGGACACCGTCGGCAAGCTGCTGTTCACCTCGGGCTCCACCGGCATGCCGAAGGCGGTGGTCAACACGCAACGGATGATGTGCGCCAACGCCGCGATGATGATGCAGGTACGGCCGCGCGATCCGCAGGCGCCACAGGCCACCTATCTCGACTGGATGCCGTGGAACCACACCATGGGCGGCAACGCACTGTTCAATCCGGTGCTGACCGAGGGCGGCACGCTCTACATCGACGACGGCCGGCCAATGCCGGGCCAGATCGAGGAGACGCTGCGCAATCTGCGCGAGATTTCCCCGACCTACTACGCCAACGTGCCCGCCGGCTACGCGGCACTCGCCGCCGCTATGGAAAAGGACGACGTGCTGGCGCGGTGCTTTTTCAAGAACCTGGCCTTGATGGCTTATGGCGGCGCGCGGCTGCCCGACGACCTCTATGATCGGATGCAGGCACTTGCGGTACGCGCCACCGGCGAGCGCGTGGTGTTCTATACCGGCTGGGGCTCGACCGAAACCGCGCCGACCTCGACCGGAACCTATTGGGACACCGAACGCGTCGGCCTGATCGGACTGCCGTTTCCCGGCGTCGAATTGAAACTGGTGCCGACCGGTCCGAAATACGAAATCCGCGTCCGCGGCATCAACGTCACGCCGGGCTATTACGGCCAACCCCAACTGACCAAAACCGCGTTCGATGACGAAGGATTTTATTGCATCGGCGATGCCGCAACGTTCGTCGACGATGACGATCCGGTGCAGGGCCTGATCTTCGCCGGCCGCGTGGTGGAGGATTTCAAGCTGACCACCGGCACCTTCGTGCAGGTAGGCCCGCTACGCACCGACGCCATAGCCGCCGCCACGCCGGTGGTTCAGGACGCGCTCGTGGCTGGGCAGGATCGGCCGTTCGTCGGATTGCTGGCGTGGCCCAATCTGCACGCCTGCCGGCAGATCGTGGGTAATCCCGACGCCAGCTATCAGGACGTGGTGAAGCATCCGGATGTGCTGGCGTGCCTGAAGCGCGGCCTGCAGGCGCATAATGCGGCCTCGGCCGGCGCCAGCAGCCTGCGCATCGCGCGCGCGATGCTGATGGTCGAGCCGGCCTCGATCGATGGCAACGAACTTACCGACAAGGGCTACATCAACCAGCGCGCCGGGCTCGACCGCCGCGCCGACCTGGTGGAGCGGCTCTACGCCGAACGGCCGGGGGAAGACGTGATTATTCTTAACTAGCAACTCCTACCCACGTCGTCCCCGCGAAGGCGGGGACCCATACACGCAGGACCAGCAATTGGACACGGAGCCAAACGTCAGCGACTACACGAACATCGGTGGATATGGGTCCCTGCCTTCGCGGGACGACGGCTGAAGTATCTCATTCACACAACGAGTAACACGCCATGAATTTCGATTTCTCCGACGACCAGAAGCAGTTGCGCGACGAGGCGCGGAAGTATCTCGCTGAAAAATGTTCTCCTAAAGCGGTGCGCGAAGTCCTCGACGGCAAGGCGGCCTATGACAGGGAACTTTGGAAAGGTCTCGCCGAGATGGGTTTCCTCGGCGTCGCGATCCCGGAACAATTCGGCGGCGCCGGCGCCGGGCATCTCGAACTCTGCGTGATCGCCGAGGAAATCGGCCGCGCGCTGGCGCCGGTGCCGTTTTCTTCCACCGTATATCTCGCCGCCGAGGCCCTGATGCTGGGCGGCAGCGATGCCCAGAAACAGAAGTGGCTGCCGAAGATCGCATCCGGCGAAGCGATCGGCACGCTGGCGCTATTCGAGGGCAAGGGCAATCCGTCGCCGCAGGCGATCAACGTGACGGCGTCGAACGGCTCCCTCACCGGCGTCAAGAAGCCGGTGCCCGACGGCGCCATCGCCGATTTCGCCATCGTCGCCGCGCGCACCGTGTCGAGCGGGCGCGAAACCGATATCTCGCTGTTCATCGTGGATATGAAAAGCGAGGGCGTCGAGGCCAGGGCCTTGACCAATGTCGATCCGTCGCGCGGCCAGGCCGAGATTACCTTCACCAACTGCAAGGCCGAACCGCTCGGCCCCGCCAATGAAGGCTGGAGCATCGTCAGCTGCGTATTCGATCGCGCCGCGGTGCTGCTGGCGTTCGAGCAGGTCGGCGGCGCCGACCGCGCGCTGGAGATGGGGCGCGACTACGCGCTGGACCGCATCGCCTTCGGCCGTCCGATCGGCTCGTTCCAGGCGGTCAAGCACATGCTGGCCGACATGTATGTGTCGGCCACGCTGGCGCGCTCCAATTGCTATTATGGCGCATGGGCGCTTTCCACCAACGCCTCCGAATTGCCGGAAGCCGCCGCCTCGGCGCGGATCAGCGCGACGCAGGCGTTCCAGCATTGCGCCAAGAACAACATCCAAGTGCACGGCGGCATGGGTTTCACCTGGGAGTTCGACTGCCACATGTACTATCGCCGCGCCAATGCGCTGGCGCTGGGGTTGGGCAGCCTGTCGTATTGGGAAGACGCGCTGATCGACCGGATGCGAAAACGGAATGCGGCTTGACGCATGGCGGGCAAAGCATTCGGTCGTCGTCCCCGCGAAGGCGGGGACCTATATACGCGGGATTATCAATGGGGCACTGGCTGACGTCAGCGACTAGCTACCAAGGTCGGTGGTTATGGGTCCCCGCCTTCGCGGGGACGACGGCGGTGAGCGAGGAAAGTTAGTAGCAATGAATTTCGATGACACCCCGCAGGAAGCTGCGTTCCGTGCCGAGGCAAAGGCGTGGATATCGGCCAATGCGCCGAAGCAATACGAAGACGAATTGCGCAAATCCTCGCTCGGTCGCACCCAGCTTAAGGGCGCCAGCATTCTCGATGTCGCAAAAGCCTGGCAGAGGAAAAAGGCCGATGCCGGCTGGGCCTGTTTGCACTGGCCGAAGGAATATGGTGGCCGCGGCGCCACCCCGATCGAGCGCGTAATCTGGCAGCAGGAAGAAGGCGCGTTCGGCAAGCTCAGCGGCATGTTCATCATCGGTCACGGCATGTGCGGCCCGACCATGATGGCGTTCGCGGGCGAAGACCAGAAACGCAAATACCTGCCGCCGCTCGCGGCGGGCCAACACGTCTGGTGCCAGTTGTTTTCCGAGCCCGCCGGCGGGTCCGACGTCGCCGGCCTGCGCACCCGCGCCGAGAAGAGCGGCGGCGACTGGATCGTCAATGGCCAGAAGATCTGGACCTCCGGCGCGCATTATTCCGACTACGGCATCCTGCTCACCCGCACCGATCCGAACGCGCCCAAGCACAAGGGCCTCACCATGTTCTTCCTGGACATGAAGAGCCCTGGCGTTGAGGTAAAGCCGATTAAGCAGGCCAACGGCGCGTCGGACTTCAACGAGGTGTATTTCACCGACGTGAGGATCCAGGACAGCCAGCGTCTTGGCGAAGTCAATGACGGCTGGAACGTGTCGCTTACCACGCTGATGAACGAGCGTATGTCGATCGGCGCCGGGGTTTCGACCGGCTTCCCGGAATTGTTCGAGTACTGCAACAGCCTAATGCTGGAAGACGGCCTTGCAATCGACGATCGCAATGTACGTTCGAAACTCGCGAACTGGGCTGTGAAAGCGAGCGGGCTGAAATACACCAGCTTTCGCGCGATCTCGGCGCTGTCGAAAGGCGAGCGGCCGGGGCCGGAAAATTCCATCGGCAAGCTGGTCGCCGGTTCGATGATTCAGGATGTCGCGACCTATGCGCTGGATCTGCAAGGCGCCGCCGGTGTGCTGAACGGCCCTGAAGATGCCGAGGCGGCCGGAAAATTCCAGGCGATGCTGCTGCGTTCGCCGGGCACCCGCGTCGAAGGCGGCACCGACGAGATCATGCGCAACATCATCGCCGAGCGCGTGCTTGGATTGCCCGGTGACATCCGCGTCGACAAGAACGTGCCGTTTAACAAGATAGCGACCAGGGGACGGTCGTAATGGACGGCAGCGACAAATACCCATTGTCGTCGCCGCGAAGGCGGGGACCCATACCCACCGTGCTTGCACTCATGCACAACTATTACAACGTCGTTCCCATCGAAAATCCTGGGCGTATGGGTTCCGCCTCCGCGGGGACGACGAACTGAAAGGACTGCGCTCATGAATTTCGACGACACTCCGCAGGAAGCCGCGTTCCGTACCGAAGCGCGGAAATGGGTCGACGCCAATGCGCCGAAGCAATATGAGGCCGAATTGTCGAAGGCCTCGCTCGGCCGCATCCGGCTTGCCAAAGAAGAGATCGTCGACGTCGGCAAGGCGTGGCAGAAGAAGAAGGCCGATGCCGGCTGGGCCTGCTTGCACTGGCCGAAAGAATATGGCGGCCGGGGCGCCAGCCCGATCGAGCGCGTAATCTGGCAGCAGGAGGAGGGCGTCTACGGCAAGCTGACGCAGCCGTTCCAGATCGGCGAGGGCATGTGCGGGCCGACGGTGATGGCCTATGGCAGCGAGGAGCACAAGCGGCACTATCTGCCGAAGCTCGCCTCCGGCGAACAGATCTGGTGCCAGCTTTTCTCCGAGCCCGCCGGTGGCTCCGACGTTGCGGGCCTGCGCACCCGAGCGGAGAAAAGCGGCGACGACTGGATCGTCAACGGGCAGAAGATCTGGACCTCCGGCGCGCACTATTCCGACTATGGCTTGTTGATCACCCGCACCGATCCCAATGTGCCCAAGCACAAGGGACTGACCATGTTCTTCCTCGACATGAAGAGCCCTGGCGTCGAGGTAAAACCGATCAAGCAGGCCAACGGCATGCAGGAGTTCAACGAGGTGTTTTTCACCGACGTGAAGATTCCGGACCATCAGCGCCTCGGCGCGGTCGGCGACGGCTGGAACGTGTCGCTGACCACGCTGATGAACGAACGCATGTCGATCGGCGCGCGGCTTGCCACGGGATTCCCCGAGATGTTCGATTTCTGCTCGAACCTGATGACTGACGACGGGCTTGCGATCGACGACCGCGCCACGCGTTCAAAGCTTGCAAGCTGGGCGGTGAAGGCAAGCGGGCTGAAATACACCAGCTACCGCGCGATTTCGGCGTTGTCGAAGGGCGAGCGGCCTGGACCGGAGAATTCGATCGGCAAGCTGGTGGCCGGCTCGATGCTGCAGGATATCGCCATGCATGCGATGGATCTCGAAGGCGCCGCCGGCGTGCTCGCCGGCGCCGACGAGCCGGAAGCGCGCGGCCAGTTCCAGCAAATGCTCTTGAGTTCGCCGTCCATGCGCATCGCCGGCGGCACCGACGAAATCCTGCGCAACATCATCGCCGAACGCGTGCTCGGGCTGCCGGGCGACATTCGGGTCGACAAGGACGTGCCATTCAACAGGATTCCGACCAAGGGGCGGTGATTGAAGGGCGGCAACAAAAACACTCCGCCGTCGTCCCCGCGAAGGCGGGGACCCATAAACACCGCTGTTTGTGGTTTGAAGCGATCGTTGCAACATCGTGCTTGAACCGCGAGCACGGTGGTAATGGGTCCCCGCCTTCGCGGGGACGACACCGAGAGAGACGCCTACGTGACCGACAACACCGCCCCCATAGACGTCCTCGAAACCCTGCTGCGCGGGCGCTACTCCGTCCGCGCGTTTAAACCGGAGCCTGTGCCTCGCGAAACCATCGAGCGGGTGCTGACCGCTGCGCAGCGCACCGCGTCGTGGTGCAACAGCCAGCCTTGGCAGGTCGTAATCGCAAGCGGCGAGGCGAAAGAAAAATTCCGCAAGGCGATTTACGCCGAGGCCTCATCCGGCGCGCCGGAGGACGGTGACTTTTCATTTCCGCGCGAATATCGCGGGGTCTACCTGGAGCGCCGCCGCGAAAGCGGTTTTCAGCTCTACAACACCCTCGGCATCGCCCGTGGCGACAAGGCGGCTTACGCCAGGCAGGCGATGGAGAACTACAATTTCTTCGGTGCGCCGCATGTCGCCGTCATTCATACCGACGAGGCGCTGGGCATCTACGGCGCGATCGACTGCGGCGCTTACGTCGGCAATTTCATGCTGGCGGCGCAGGCGCTCGGGCTCGGCACCATTCCACAGGCCGCGCTTGCCCGCCATTCCGGCATGATCCGCCGGCATTTCGGCATCGGCGACGATCGCCGGGTGGTGTGCGGCATCTCGTTCGGCTTTGCCGACCACCCCCACAAGGTCAACAGCTACCGGACCTCGCGTGCGACCATTGCGGACACCGTGACGTTTGTCGACGCGTAAGACACAAACGTCGTCATTCCGGGATGCGCTTTCTTCGGCGCAGGCCCGGAATCCATACTCACGCTGGCGGTTATGGATTCCGGGTTCGCGCCAAGAGGCGCGCCCCGGAATGACGGCATAGCGGAATTTACCGCTCAGAATTTCGGTGCGCGCTTTTCCGCGAACGCCGCGATGCCTTCCTTGATCTCGGCGCCGCGCATGCTGTCGCGGGCGCGCCGGTCGGCGGCTTCCTCATCAAGCTCGCCACGGGAAAACTCATTGATGGTCCGTTTCATGCCGCGCATCGCCATCGGCGCGTTGCCGGCGAGCACCCCTGCGAGCCTGTCGACCTCTTCATCGAGCGCCTCGAGAGGTGTGACCGCGGTGAGATATCCGATCCGCAGCATCTCCGGCGCGTCAATCTTCTGTGCCGTCAGAAACAGCATTCGGGCATTGTCGACGCCGAGGCGCGAGACGTAGCGCCTGATGCCGCTCTTGTAGTAATGCAGCCCGAGCCGCGCCGCCGGCATGAACATCTCCGCCGTATCGACGCCGATGCGGAAGTCGCACGCCAGCGCCAGATCGGTCGATCCGCCATAGACGCCGCCGTTGAGGCGGCAGATCGTCGGCATCGCCAGGTCCTCCAGCCGGTTTGTCATCACCTCGAATGCAGATCCGGCGGTCTGCTGCCCGCCGGCGCTGGCCGCGCGCTCGGTGATCGAGCCCAGATCGTAGCCGGCACTGAAGGCGCGCCCGGTGCCGGTCAACACCAGCACCCGGATGGCGGGATCGGCTTCGAGGCGGTCGAACAGCGTCAATAGCGCGTCGAGATCCTCCGGCTGCAGCCGGTTCAGATGCTTCGGCCGGTTGAGCCGGATGGTGGCGCGCGCGCCGTCGATGGTGAGAACCGGCGTGCTGGCCTCGGCCGCGTCGGACATGTTTCTTCTCCGTTACCTGTTTTCCAGCGCGCGCCGCCTGGCCTCGGCGTCGATGGTTTCGGCGAGATCGGGATGTCTTGCCGTCAGCACCCGAAAGTCGACCAGATCAAGCACCAGCAGTTTCGACAGCCGCGTGGTGCTGATGTTGGCCGAGCGTTGGCGGTTGCCCAGCAGCGCCATTTCGCCAAAGAAATCGCCCTCGCCAAGCCGCACCTTCTTGCCCGGCAGATCGACTTCCACTTCGCCGGCGGCGATGAAATACATGCAGTCGCCGGCCTGGCCCTTGCGCACGATCATGGTGCGTGGCGGCAAATCCATGGTGCGCAACATGTGGGTCACGTCGGCGATCGCCGCCGGGCCCAAGGCCGCGAAGAATGGCACCTTGCTCACCGAATCCCAGGTTTTGAGAAAATTGTCGCGACGGGTTTCACTGGCGAAGCCCGTGGCCAGAATGCCGGTCCAGAGCCCGAACACGCCGAGCCCGCAGATCATGACCAGCGACGCTATCAGACGCCCGAGCGGCGTTACCGGCACCACGTCGCCATATCCCGTCGTGGTCAGGGTCGCGACCGCCCACCACAGGGTTGCGGGAACGCTGCCGAAGGCGACCGGCTGGATGTCGCGCTCCAGGAAATATACCGCCACCGAAGCGAGGAACAGCACCATCAGGAAAATCGTGAGCACGCTCAACAACGGTCCGGACTCCTGCACCAGTACCCGACGCAACTGCCGTAGTCCCGGAATCCCCGGAACCAGCTTGAGCAGCCAGATCACGCCGAGCAGCCACGCCGATTTGGGGCCTGCCCCGCTTGACATGGCAAGCGGCACGCCGAGCACCGAGATGGCGTCCACCAGCCCGCGGCCCGAGCGCGCGTAGCTCAATCCGCGTTGCGTCAGGTAGGCGTGGCGAAGCCGGACCGCCCATTCGAAGGCGAAGAACGCAAGGCAGGCCCATAGCACCGCACCGACCCAGCGATGCGCCACGTCGTAGTCGGGATCGACCGTCAGCAGGGCAATCATGACGACGCCGGTCGCGACGGCGGCATAGGACGTCCTGGTCATGTTGCGCCCGGCCGTCGCGACGGCGAATTGCGCGAGATAGGACAGGATGTATGGCCTGGGCATGGGCGCAAAGTGCCCGCGCGGCGGAGGGCCGTCAACGATGGCGGCAGAAGAACCGCATGGCCCAGACGCGAGGTGGTTGGCCCGGAAGGCGGTACCGCATCCGGAACACGCCAATCGGCTTTAATCCCGTCAAAACGCTGTCTTTTGCCGCTATATCAAACGCTGCCGGAGGACTTTATAATTCATGCGGTCGGATCGCCGCGCATCTCGCGTCGCCGCCCATGATCGCGCACCACTTCACTTCGAAAAAATTGGTTGATTTCCAATGGATACATCACATGTTGCGGAACACATCGGAGCCGCGGGCAGTGTGTTCGCATCGATCTTCGTGGTCGCAACTTACACCATGCGGACCATGATCCCGCTTCGCGTGTTCGGCATGCTGACCAACATCATCCTGATCGCGACGGCGATTCCGAGCCACAATTATCTGCAGCTCGTGCTGCACGGCGTTCTGCTGCCGCTCAACGGCTACCGGCTGCACCAGATGCTGCAGCTGGTTCGCGACGTGAAAAAATCCGTCAACAGCGACCTGTCGCTGGAGTGGCTCAAGCCCTTCATGACCGAACGCAAATGCGCCGCCGGCGAGGTATTGTTCTACAAGGACGAAAAGGCCGAAAGCATGTTCTACATCGTCAGCGGCCGTTATCGCCTGGTCGAATCCGGCATCGAATTGCCGGTCGGCGCCATCGTCGGCGAATTCGGCATGCTGTCGCCCTCCAACTTGCGCACCCAGACGCTGGAATGTATCGAAGCCGGCGTGGTGCTGAGCGTGAGCTACACCCAGGTCGAGGAGCTCTACGTGCAGAATCCGGCGTTCGGCTTTTACTTCCTGCGTCTGGCGAGCGCCCGCCTGTTCCAGAACATCGCCAGGCTCGAAGAGCGGCTGGCGGAGCATGCCGCGGCTGCGCCGGCCGCCGCATCTGGACCGGCTTGAAGGTCGGAGCGCCGGGGTGGCAGGCGTCTGGTCCTCGATCCGCTATCTGCTTGCCGATTTCATCGGCGACGACGGCGGCGTGCCGCCGTTCCTTCCCGATGGCTTGCCCGATTCGGTGCTTTCCATCGCCAGCGAAGGCATTGAACGGCTGATCGAATACCAGGGCGCCGGCTACGCCCAGCTTTACGTCGACCGCCTCAAGCGTTTCGTCGGCCGCCGCGACGTCGACGACGCGCTGCTCGGCGACATCGCGCGGCTGATGGCACGACGCATGTGCTACGATGATCCGATCCGGATCGCCCAGGCCAAGCTGGCCGAACTCGGTGCCGTCGCCGACCAGGCTACCGTGCGCGGCGCCGATGAGATCAGAAAATTCCGTTGGGACGAACTTGTCGAAGCGCTTCCCGCCGCGGTCGCCGATCCCGTGCTCGGTGTGCTGGACTGGATGGGATGGCTGCACCGGCCGGTCTCGATCCGCTTCAGCACCGCCGGCAGGTTCGGGATACGCCGCTTGAAGATCGAGGCGGCGCTGCGGCGCTGGCGATTGTTCTCGGTGCGTTATGCCACGGAGCGGGCCTGGGTCGAACGATGGTTGCATATGATCGACCGTAGCCTGACCAAGCAGCCGCGAGCCGTAACCGAAATCGTCCGCACCGCGACCATGATCCACGACTATGGCGATGTCTATCGTCAGGGTCTCGCCGATTGGCATCTGATCATCGATGGCCTCGCCAAGCCCGTCTTCGATGGTACGCTTATATTACCGGATCTGGCCAGCGCGGTTAAGGAAGCACGGGAAGCTGCGATGCCCGATCCACGGCAGGCGGCGTTGAAGCGAAAGATCGCTGAAATCAGGGCGCCGGCCATGCTCCGGACGCAGCGTAGCGCGTAACCTTGCGGTGCGGACAAGATCGTAAATGTCTAATAACGAATGGCAATTTCCCAACCGAATGATATCGCGCCGGCGCTGGATTGCAATGCGGCAGCGCGGCAACCTTCATCCAGCCGCGTGCCGGTTGTATCGCGGATTGTCACACTTCGGCTTTTTCGAACCTGCCACAGGTGCAATCCGGCCCGGGAGATGTCATAAATGGGTGATTATCGTACCGGTGCTTTGCTGAACGCCCTGAATTCTGGCCTCAAGGTTTTTCAGTTTTAGAAGGGCGTCAGCTTGTCGTTTCCCGCCATGTCCTCATCGGTTGTCGTTGGCCCGCTGGTCGGTTGGATGCTGGTGCTCACCGCCAAGCACATCGTCGCCGATTTTTTCCTGCAGAATACCTGGATGGCGCTCGGCAAGGATCGCAAGACCGGCTGGGCGTTGCCGCTGCTGGCGCATTGCCTGGTGCATCTCGCGGTATCGATGCTGCTGATCCTGATCATCGCGCCGAAATTCTGGTTCGTCGCCTTTGTCGATTTCGCGATCCACCTCGTCGTCGACCGCGCGAAGGGATTTTGCGTTTCCACTTTCAGCGTGACGATGGAGCATCAGTGGTTCTGGTGGCTGATCGGGATCGATCAGGCGCTGCACCATCTCACGGGGTTCGCGCTGTCGATCTTCATGGCGGCGAACGGCTGACTGCTACCGGCCGGCGTCTCTGACAAAGACGGTGAGCGCATGCCTGCCGACATTCCATTCGACGGGAATCCAGCCAAGCCGTTCGTAAAACGCGGACCGCGCCGGGCGCGCGCACAGATAGGCGCGCGCAACGCCGAGCGCAAAGCAATTACACGCGGCGCGTTCGACCAGTGCCGCGCCGATGCCGCGCGAGCGGATGTGCGGCTCGACCCATACCGCCGCCACCCATGGGGTGAGGTGTGGCCGCTCCTTGAGGTCCGAGGCGACGACCGACGAGGTGCCGAGAAATGCCGCGCCGTCGTGCGCTGCCAGCGCGATCGGAATCGGCTCCGGGTTGAGGTTCTCGCGCAACCGGGCGGAAATATATTCGAGTGGTTGGCCGCTGCCCTTCCACCAGGCGCGCCAGATCCGGTCCGCCACGACATCGAAAAACTCCGGTCGTTGTCGCAGGTCGGAGATGGTGAAGGGCAGAGCCGGCGATTTCATGCAAGAATGTCTACCAGACGGTTTGCGCGCCGCGCAATCGCGCTGCATGCTCGCGAAAAGCCCCAAATGGTAACGAAAGAACTGCAATGACCGAACAACCGCTCGCCAAGAAGACCGTCGACGTGTTGGGCCGCCGCATGGCGTATCACGAGCGTGGCCAGGGTGCGCCGGTACTGTTCCTGCACGGCAATCCAACCTCGTCCTATTTGTGGCGCGACGTGATCCCGGAACTGGAAGGTCATGGCCGGCTGATCGCGCCCGACCTGATCGGTATGGGCGACTCGGACAAGCTGCCCGATCCGGGCCCGGACACCTACCGCTTCGTCATCCACCGCGCCCATCTCGACGCCTTCATCGAGGCGGTTATCGGGTCAACCGAATCAATCGTGTTCGTGGTGCATGACTGGGGCTCGGCGCTCGGCTTCGACTGGGCCAACCGGCACCGCGACCGCGTTCGCGGCATCGCTTATATGGAAGGAATCGTGCGCCCGGTCGCGGGCTGGGACGAGTGGAGCGCCGCGGCGACGCCGATCTTTCAGGGATTTCGCTCCGACAAGGGCGAGGCGATGATCCTCGACCGCAACATGTTCGTGGAGCGGGTGCTGCCGGGATCGGTGCTGCGTAAACTGAGCGAGGCCGAGATGACGGAATACCGCAAACCATTTCTGGCACGCGACCACCGCTGGCCGACGCTGATCTGGCCGCGCCAGATTCCGATCGCGGGGGAGCCCGCCGACGTCGTGCAGATCGCGCAGGACTATGCGCAGTGGATGGCGCAAAACGACATTCCAAAACTGTTCGTCAACGCCGAGCCCGGCGCCATCCTGATCGGCGCGCCGCGCGACTTTTGCCGGAGCTGGAACAACCAGACCGAGGTAACGGTGCCGGGCTCGCACTTTATCCAGGAAGATTCCGGCCCGGCCATCGGCCGGGCGCTGGCGGCATGGATGACGGCGAATTCGCTGTGAGGAGCGAATGCGTTCCGATTCGCGCGCATTGATCAAGCGTGGCCCGCCGCGGTGGTTAACCTTCCGTTAGCAAATTGCATTGCATCATATGGCTTGGGGAGATTTGCCATGTTTTCCAGCCGCGAAGCCTTCGAGAACGATTTCTGCCCGGTCCGGGACGATCTGCTCGGCGCCATGTACCGCGCCAACGAAAACGGCTTGCCGCAACTGGTGGAGACCGTCTCCGCCGACGTGCGGGCGATGCTGGCCCTGTTTTGCTACAAGAGAAGCCATCTGCACTCGCTGGCCTTGGCGATCGCGGCGAGCTGCAACGAGCGCGACCTGATTCAACTGGGCGGACGGGTCGGTTCCACGCTCTACGCGCTGTCACGCGAAGTTCCTGCCGCGCGCGCAGTGCCATCCTCCTACGGCAACCGCAAACCGATTACGCTCTCGACCAAGCCACTCAGTTCATTCGCGCCGCTTGACGATGAACTCGACGATGAAGATTTCGCGCAGGTCGTGACGGCGTAACGTTGTCCCTGCGGGGACCATAACCACCGTACTCGCGGTCACCAGCGACTGCTGCTATACCTCCATTCCAATAGAACATCCTGGGAATATGGGTCCCCGCCTTCGCGAGGACGACATCAAACCTGGTTCAGCAGCGGCAGCCCGTACCTGCGCCGTGCCATCGCGCATTCGGGATCGCCGGGCATGCAGGTCCGGCACACCTCCGGCCGCACCGCATAAATGCCGCACAACGTTGCGACCCCAATCTTGCCGCTCAACGCCGAGCACCGCTCGCCCTCGCAATGCATTCCCGATAATTTATCGTTGACGAACTTTTGCGGGATCAGGTCGAGCGCCGCGTCGTCCTCGGTCGTGAATCGCGGCCAATTGCTGGAATAGGCGCAGCAGGCGCCGCAGGCCTCGCAGGGGCTGGTGGTATCGATACTCGCCATCGGAACGCTTTAGCGCGATCAGGTTGCTGCCGATACCGCACTTTCCGCTTTTTTGAGGTTGGCCAGTTCCGCCTCCAGTTCGGCGATCCGCGCGTCGCGGCCGGAAAGAGCCGCGGCGACGTAGGCGGCGTCGAATTTCTGCGGAATGTGCTGCGGGCAGTTGGTGTCCTACGCCGATGAAGATGTGCGAATACCGTAGGCTCAGCCCAGCAATGACGCGGTATTAATTGCCGCCATCCTACTCCTTCTTCACCACCCGGAACGTTCCATGGGCCCGCGCGATCACCGCCCCATCGGCTTTCACAAGGCATCGGGCAAAGCAAATCGTGCTGCCGGTCTTGATCACATCGGTCTCGACCGTAAGCCATTGCCCCACCTGCGCGCTGCTGATGAAATCGATGGCCATGCTGACCGTCACCAGCGAAACCGCGCCCACAGGCCCTAAAACGGCAACCCCACATAATTTTCCGACAACGTCGCCGCGGCCGCCTGCGAACTGACCAGATAGTCCAGCTCCGCCAACTGGATTCGCGCGCCAAATTCCCCGGTGTCGGGAAATTTGTGCAGCATCGAGGTCATCCACCATGAAAACCGCACGGCTTTCCAGACCCGCGCCAGCGCCTTGGCCGAGTAGGCATCGATACCGGCGGAGGACTTTTCGGCGTAGAATTCGCGCAGCGCCTGCGACAGATAATGCACGTCGCTGGCCGCGAGGTTCAAGCCCTTGGCGCCGGTCGGCGGCACGATGTGCGCCGCGTCGCCGGCCAGAAACATCCGGCCGAACCGCATCGGCTCGGCGACAAAGCTGCGCAAGGGCGCGATGCTCTTTTCAATAGACGGGCCGGTGACGAGTTGCTCGACCGCTTCCGGGTCGAGCCGGCGCTTCAATTCGTCCCAGAACCTGTGGTCCGGCCACTGGTCGGTGTGATCGTCGAGCGGGCATTGCAGATAGTAGCGGCTGCGGTGCATCGAGCGCATTGTGCACAGCGCAAAGCCGCGTTCGTGGTTGGTGTAGATCAGTTCGTGCGACACCGGCGGGGTTTCCGACAAAATCCCGAGCCAGCCGAACGGATAGACCCGCTCGAAAGTCGTGATCGCGGATGCCGGCACGCTCGATCGGCTGACGCCGTGAAAGCCGTCGCAGCCGGCGATGAAATCGCATTCGATGTCGTGTGTTGTGCCATCCTTGACGTAGCTCACGCGTGGCTTGCTCGAGGCAAGATCATGCGGCGTGACGTCGGCCGCCTCGTAGACCGTCGGCAGGCCGGCGTCGGCGCGTGCCGTCATGAGGTCGCGTGTCACTTCGGTCTGGCCGTAGATCGTCACGGTCTTGCCGGTTGCGGCATGCATGTCGATGCGATGCCGCGCGCCACCGAAGGCCAGTTCGACGCCATGATGAACCAGGCCCTCGCGGTGCGCGCGCGCGCCGGCGCCCACTTCGTCGAGTAGCGCCACGGTTCCTTCTTCCAGCAGGCCGGCACGGATGCGGCCGAGCACATAATCGGGCGTCTGGCGCTCCAGAATGACGTTGTCGATGCCGTAAGCGTGCAGCAATTGCCCGAGCAGCAGTCCCGCCGGTCCCGCGCCGATGATTGCGACTTTTGTCCGCAATACTTGCTCCCTCGATTATTATAGGCTGCATGCAGCAGTCGCCGCCGACTTGCAATGATAATTATATCATATAACAATATCCGCAAAGGCCGACCAACGGTCGAGGTCACGAGGGAGGATGCCGATGAAGAAAGCGTTTTTGGCGTTGCTGCTGGTCGCCAGCGTGACGCCCGCGTTCGCGCAGGACAAGACCGTCAACATGAAGGTATCGCTGTGGGTGCCGCCGGCGCATCCGCTGGTGCCGGCCACCAAGGCGTGGGCCGAGGATATCGAGAAGGCTTCCGGCGGTACCATCAAGATGTCGGTGTTTCCCTCCGAACAGCTCGGCAAGGCGTTCGACCATTACGACATGGCGCGCGACGGCATCGCGGACATCACCTATGTCAATCCCGGCTATCAGCCCGGCCGCTTCCCGATCGCCGCCGCAGGGCAGCTCCCCTTCGTGTTTTCCGACGGCAAGAAAGGCACGCTGGCGCTCAACGAGTGGTACCACAAATATGCGCCGAAGGAGATGAAGGACACCAAGCTGTGCTTCGCCTTTATCCACGATCCCGGCGCCTTGCACGGCAAGAAGAAGATCGTGCTGCCGGGCGATCTCAGCGGCGTAAAGGTGCGCCCGGCGCAGTCGACCATCGGCGAAATGGTAAAAATGTTCGGCGGCACCAATGTGCAGGCTTCGGCACCGGAAGCGCGCGACGCCATCGAGCGCGGCGTGGCCGACGAGATCACCTTCCCCTGGGGATCGATCTTCCTGTTCGGCATCGACAAGGTGGTGAAGTACCACATGGACGTGCCACTGTATTCGACGGTGTTCACCTACAACATGAACCTCGACAAGTATAATTCGCTTTCGCCCGGGCAGAAGAAGATCATCGACGACCACTGCACGCCGGAATGGGCTTCGAAGGTCACCGATCCCTGGACCGAGTTCGAAGCCAATGGCCGTGTCAAGATGAAGGCGCTGCCCGATCACGAGGTCTATCCGCTGACGGCCGAGCAACTCGGCGAATGGAAGAAGGCGGTAAAACCGCTGCGCGACAGCTGGGCCGAAGCGGTGAAAAAGGCCGGCGGCGACGCCGCGGCTATTGATGCCGACCTGCAGGCGACGCTGAAGAAGTTCGAAGCGGGGATTTAATCAACATCGTCATTCCGGGATGCGTCCCTTGGCGCAGGCCCGGAATCCATAAACACCCGTCGTGGTTATGGATTCCGGGCTCGCGCCTCGCGCGCCCCGGAATGACAAATTTTGGCAGGGCACCGCGTGGCCATGACCGCAACCCCCGAAGTCACCCCAGACGGCGGCGTCGTCGGCCCCGAACCGCCGCGCAAGAATGTCATGGACCGCTTCATCGATTCCATCGAGTGGATCGCGGCGTTCTTCGTCGGCATCGTTGCACTCAACACCTTTCTTGCGGTGTTCATGCGGAAATTTTTCGCGATCACGATTCCCGACTATTACAATTTCGGCCAGTTCCTGCTCGGCATCCTGATTTTCTGGGGCATCGCCGCCACCAGCTATCGCGGCACCCATATCACCGTCGACCTGGTGTGGGCCAACGCCTCGCCAAAAGCTCAGCGCTGGATCGACGTGTTCGCGACCCTGGTGCTGCTGTTCGTGGTGACAGTGCAGACCTATACCTTGTTCGACAAGGTCGCGGACACCCGCGCCAGCCATATCGTCACCATGGATCTGCAGGTTCCGGTCTGGCCGTTCTTCCTGGTGTCGTGGATCGGCGATGTCTCGGCGGTGCTGCTGATCGCGATCCGAACCTGGCGGCTGATCTTCCATCCGGATCTGATGCACGATCCCAAGATCAAGATCGCGGAGTGAGGGCGTGAGCAACGAGGCCGTCGCCCTGATCGGCTTCGTCAGCCTGTTCGCGCTGATGCTGTTGCGCGTGCCGGTCGGCATGGCGATGGGCCTCGTCGGCATCACCGGGTTCGGCTACCTCACCGGCCTTGCGCCGGCGCTGAAGCTGATTGGCCAGACCACCATGCGCACGGTCACGGACTATTCTTTCGGCGTGATCCCGATGTTCCTGCTGATGGGCGCGTTCGTCTCGGTCTCGGGCATCAGCCGCGAACTGTTCCGCGCCGCCAACACCTTCGTCGGGCACTGGCGCGGCGGACTGGGTATCGCGACCATCGCCGCCTGCGGCGGGTTTGCCGCGATTTCCGGCTCCTCTGTCGCCACCGCCGCGACATTCTCGGCGGTGGCCTATCCGGAAATGCGGCGTTTCGGCTATCCGCAATCCTTTGCCACCGGCGTGATCGCGGTTGGCGGCACGCTCGGTGCCATGTTGCCGCCCTCCACCGTGCTTGCGGTGTACGGCATCATCACCCAGCAGGACATCGGAAAACTGTTCATCGCCGGCATCGTCCCTGGATTGCTGGCGATCTGCATGCATATGATCACCATCGGCATCATCGGCGTTGCCCGGCCGGGCTTCCTGCCGGCGGGGCCGCGCAGTTCATGGCACGACCGGCTGCTGGCGCTGCGCGACGTGTGGTCGCCGCTGCTGCTGTTCCTCTTCGTTATCGGCGGTCTCTATGGCGGGTTCTTCATCCCGACCGAGGCCGGTGCGGTCGGTGCGGTCGGCGCCTTCATCATCGGCGTGCTGCGTGGAAAGCTGACGCGCAACGGCATCTTGCAATCGCTGCTGCAGGCGACGCGCACCGCGGCGGCCGTGTTCACCGTGCTGATCGGCGCGCTGTGCTTCGGCTATTTCCTCACCATTACGCAGACGCCGCAGAATATCACCGCGTTTCTCACCGGCCTCGGCATCGGCCCCTATGGGGTGCTGGCGCTGATTCTCCTGATGTATCTGGTGCTGGGCTGCCTGATGGATGCGATGGCGATGGTGATCCTCACCGTGCCGATTGTATTTCCGGTGGTGACCGCGCTCGGCTTCGACCCGATCTGGTTCGGCATCATCATCGTGATGACCGTCGAACTCGGCCTGATCCATCCGCCGGTCGGCATGAACGTGTTCGTGATCAAGAGCGTGATCAAGGACGTCAATATGTCCACGATCTTCGTCGGCGTGCTGCCGTTCGTGGTGACGGACCTCATTCGCCTCGTGATTCTGATACTGTTTCCGCTGCTGGCGACCTGGCTGCCGCAACGGATGATTGGATAGTTCAATGGTGCCTCAGCTGGCGACAAAGTACGTCTTCAGCCTTGCCATAAAAGTCGGCATGCCCATCGTCGCCGGCGACCTTGGCTATGGCACCCGAAGGATCATCCCCATTCTCGGCGGCGAAGTGCGCGGCGAAGGCATGCGCGGCACGATCTTTCCGTGCGGCGCGGACTTCCAGGTCATCCGGCCCAATGGCTTTACCGAACTGGAAGCCAAATATGCGTTTCAGATGGACGACGGCGCGGTCGTCTACATCGAAAACATCGGTATCCGCTTCGGGCCGAAGGAGGCGCTGGACCGGATCGCGCGCGGCCAGATCGTCGACCCGGCGCTGATCTATTTCCGTTCGGTGCCGAAATTCGAGACCGGCAGCGAAAACTGGCGCTGGCTTACGGAAAACCTGTTCATCGGTGTTGGCGCCCGCCACCCCGACCGCGTCGAGATCGAGGTACATCAGGTAATGTGAGGCTGGCGATTGCCTCTCCCACCCATACACTCGGCCGTAGTAGTCCAAAGGTGTTAGCAACAAGCGGAAGCAACTCACCACATCACGGCCGTCGGTGGTTATGGGTCGCGGCGTTCGCCGGGACGACGTTGAGGTTGACTCCTCTCCAATTCGTTATACAACATAACTATTCTATCAAGGAACCAATAGCCGCCATGGGAAACGCCGCCTCCGCAACTGCGGCTCCGTCCGCGCTGCTCACGATCGAGCAAACGGGTCCCGTCCTGACCGTCGGCCTGAACCGGCCGGCCAAACGCAACGCGCTGAATGACGGCATTATTCTGGCGCTGCAGGACTGCTTCTCCAGTATCCCGGACGACGTCGGCGCGGTGGTGATCCATGGCGTCGGCGCGCATTTTTCGTCCGGGCTCGATCTGTCCGAACTGACCGAGCAGGACGCCACCGCCGGTCTGATCCATTCGCAGATGTGGCACCGGGTGTTCGACCGCATCCAGTACAGCCGCGTGCCGGTAATCGCGGCGCTGAAGGGCGCGGTGATCGGCGGCGGGCTGGAACTTGCCTGTGCCGCGCATATTCGCGTCGCCGAACCGTCGGCCTATTATGCGCTGCCGGAAGGCCAGCGCGGCATCTTTGTCGGTGGTGGCGGTTCGGTAAGGCTGCCGCGGCTGATCGGCGTGGCGAGGATGACCGACATGATGCTGACGGGGCGTGTCTATTCCGCGACCGAGGGCGCGGCATATGGTTTCACGCAATATCTGACGGAAGAGGGCAATGCCTTTGCCAAGGCGATGGAGCTGGCCGAGCGGGTCGCGGCGAATGCGCCGCTGACCAATTTCGCGGTATTGCAGGCGCTACCAATGATTGCCGAGGCCAATCCGCAAACCGGGCTATTGATGGAATCGCTGATGGCGACGGTGGCGCAGAGCGACAAGGAAGCAAAGCGCCGGATCCGCGATTTCCTCGACCGCAAGACCGCCAAGGTGAAGCCGACCTGACATGAACGCGACGTCGAACAGGATGTCTGTCCCGACCGGCAACGCCGACGCGGCAACGCGTGTGAGCGGTCATCCGCTGCGCGCGATCTCGTTCGGTAACCCGGAAGTCGCCATCGACCGCCGCAGCGACGGCACGATCTATCTGCGTCCGAACGCTGCGCTCGGCGACTACCCGGTTCGCATCACCGATCGTCTGCACCATTGGGCAAAAACTGCGCCGAACAGCATCTTTATGGCCGAGCGCGCCGGCGGCGGCTGGCACGAGATTACCTACGCACAGTTGCTGGCCTCGACCCGGCGCGTCGCCTCAGGCCTGCTGGCACGCGGTCTGTCGCCGCAGAACCCCATCGTCATTCTGTCCGGCAATTCCATCGATCATGCGCTGGTCGCGTTCGGCGCGCTCTATGCGGGAATTCCATTCTGTCCGGTCTCGCCGGCCTATTCGCTGGTCTCGAAGGATTACGGCAAGCTCGCCTATCTGATGAAACTGCTGACGCCGGGGCTGGTGTTCGCCGACGACGCCACCGCGTTCGCCGATGCGCTGCGCGCCAACATCCCCGCCGATGTCGAGATCGTCGCCTCACGCGGCGAAATATTCAGTCGCGACGTCACTAGGCTCGCGGATTTGCTGACGACACCCGAACGTTCCGGCCTCGACGCCGCGCACGATGCCATCGGTCCTGACACCATCGCGAAATTCCTGCTTACGTCGGGATCGACCGGCAACCCGAAGGCCGTCATCAACACCCAGCGCATGATCTGCGCCAACCAGGTGATGCTGCGCGAGACGCTGGCGTTCCTGAAGGACGAGCCGCCGGTGATCGTCGACTGGCTACCATGGAATCATACTTTCGGCGGCAACCACAATATCGGCCTGACGCTGTTCAATGGCGGCTCGATGTATCTGGACAAAGGCAAGCCGATGCCCGGCGGCATCGAAGAGACCGTGCGCAATCTGCGCGAGATTTCGCCGACGGTGTATTTCAATGTGCCGAAGGGCTACGAATCGCTGCTGCCGTATCTGCGCGACGATGCCCTATTGCGCAAAAAGTTCTTCGCCCGCCTGCATGCGATGTTCTTCTCCGGAGCGGCATTGTCGCCCTATGTCTGGAATGCGCTCGACGAACTCGCGGTGCAGGAAACCGGTGCGCGGGTGCCGATGCTCACGGGCCTGGGAGCCACCGAAACGTCGCCGTTCTTCATGTCGGTCACGCCTCTAACCAGCCGCTCCGGCCATGTCGGCCTGCCGGTGTCGGGCAACGACGCCAAGCTGATTCCGAACAACGGCAAGCTGGAAGTCCGCGCCAGGGGGCCTAACGTCACGCCGGGCTATTGGCGTCAGCCGGAACTGACCGCCGCTGCGTTCGACGACGAAGGTTTTTACAAGTTCGGCGACGCCATCAAGCCGGCCGATCCGGACGACTGGCACGCCGGCTTCGATTTCGACGGACGGATTTCGGAGGACTTCAAACTCGGCAGCGGCACCTGGGTCAGCGTCGGGCCACTGCGCGCGCGCTTCGTCGCGTCCTGCTCGCCGCTGCTGCGCGACGTGGTGATCGCCGGCATCAATCGCGACGAATTGTCGGCGTTGGTCGTTCTCGATCTCGACGGTTGCCGCGTCCTCAATCCGGCACTTTCCGCCGGCGATCTCGCCGCGGCGGCCCGCGATCCGGTCATCCGGCAGGCTTTCGCCGAGCGGCTGAAAAAATTTGCCGCGGACGCAACCGGCTCGTCGACCCGCGTCGCCCGCGCGGTTCTGCTGGATACGCCGCTGTCGATCGATCGCGGCGAAGTCACCGACAAGGGTTCGATCAACCAGCGCGCGGTGCTGGAGCATCGCGCCTCGCTGATCGACGCGCTCTATGCGCCGTCGCCGGATTCGCGCGTCATTTCAATCAAATAGAGCATTCGTACCCGGAGGAAGCCATGCAATTGAAGGACCAGGTCGCCATCGTCACCGGAGGCGCATCGGGGCTCGGCGCTGCGACCGCGCGAAAACTTGCCGCGCAGGGTGCCAAGGTCGCGGTGTTCGACCTCAACACGAAACTGGCGCAAAGCGTTGCCGCCGAAATCGGCGGCATCGCCATGATCTGCGATGTCGCCGACGCGGCATCCGCCGAAGCCGCCGTCATCGCTGCCGCCAGGGCGCATGGCCCGGCGCGGGTGCTGGTCAATTGTGCGGGGATCGGCGTCGCCAAGCGGGTGATCGGGCGCGAGGGCCCGATGGCGCTGGCCGACTTCGACAAGGTCATCAAGGTCAATTTGATCGGCTCCTTCAACATGCTGCGGCTGGCAAGCGCGGAAATGTCGAAACTGGAGCCGCTGCCGACCGGCGAACGCGGCGTAGTGATTTCCACGGCGTCGATCGCGGCCTATGACGGCCAAATCGGGCAGGCCGCCTATTCGGCGTCGAAAGGCGGCATTGTCGCGATGACGTTGCCGATCGCGCGCGAACTGGCGCAGTTCGGCATTCGCGTGCTGACCATCGCGCCCGGCCTGTTCATGACGCCGCTGCTGGGCGGTCTGCCGCAGGAAGCGCAGGACAGCCTCGCCGCGGCGATCCCGTTTCCGCGCCGGCTCGGGCAGGCCGACGAGTTTGCGTCGCTCGCGCTGCACATGATCGACAATCCGTATCTCAACGGCGAAGTCGTGCGGCTCGACGCCGCGTTACGCATGGCGCCGCGCTGAGCGAGACCGCACCATGTTCGTCCACCGCCGCGAGGTGCAGATCCAGTGGGGCGACTGCGATCCCGCCAACATCGTGTATTACCCGCGCTATTTCGAGATGTTCGACGACTCGACCTCGATCATGTTCGAGGCTGCCGGCTTCTCCAAGCAGGATATCGTCAGGAAGTATGGGCTGGTCGGCATACCGATGGTCGATACGCGGGCAAAATTCCATATCGCATCGACCCATGGCGACTGGATCACCATCGAGACCCGGGTCGAGGCCTGGCGGCGGTCGAGCTTTGACGTGATCCACCGGGTGTTCAAGGGCGATGCGCTGGCGATCGAGGCGTTCGAGACCCGGGTGCTGGTCGGGCGCCATCCCGACGATCCCGGAAGGCTGAAATCGGCGCCGGTACCGGAGGAGATCATCGCAAAATTCAATCGGGACTGACGGCATAACCTAAAGAAGGGATGATCCGGGGGCTCAATTCGACTAGGACAACAACAACATCAACGGGAGGAACGAATGAAGAAGCTACTTTTGTCAGCCGCGGCCGTGGCGGTGCTGGCGCTGGCGGGATCGCCGGCGATGGCGCAAAGCAACGAGATCGTCATCGGCATTACCGTGACCACCACCGGTCCCGCGGCGGCGCTCGGCATTCCCGAACGCAACGCGCTGGATTTTGTAGCGAAGGAAATCGGCGGCGTGCCGCTGAAGGTGATCGTACTCGACGATGGCGGCGACCCGACCGCGGCCACCACCAACGCCCGCCGCTTTGTGACCGAATCCAAGGCCAACGTCATCATGGGTTCGTCGACCACTCCGCCGACGGTCGCCGTCTCGACGGTCGCCAACGAAGCGGGCGTTCCGCATCTCAGCCTTGCGCCGTTCCCGATCACGCCGGAGCGCGCCAAATGGTCGGTGGCAATGCCGCAGCCGGTGCCGCTGATGGGCAAGGGCCTGTACGAGCATATGAAGGCGCACAACATCAAGACCGTCGGCTATATCGGTTACTCCGATTCCTACGGCGACCTCTGGTTCAACGATCTCAAGACCCAGGGCGTCCCGTTGGGCATGACGATCGTCGATGAGGAGCGCTATGCCCGCCCGGATACGTCGGTCACCGGCCAGGTGCTGAAGCTGATCGCCGCCAATCCGGACGCGATCCTGGTCGGCGGATCAGGCACGGCCGCGGCGCTGCCGCAGACCGAACTGCGCGCGCGCGGTTACAAGGGTTTGATCTACCACAACCACGGCGCCGCCAGCATGGACTTCATCCGCATCGCAGGTCCCGCTGCTGAGGGCGTCATCATGGCGTCCGGTCCGGTAATGAATCCGGAAGGCCAGCCCGACAGCGCGCTCACCAAAAAGCCCGGCCTTGCGCTCAACACCGCCTATGAAGCCAAGTACGGCGCCAACAGTCGCAGCCAGTTCGCAGGCCACTCCTACGATGCGTTCAAGATCCTCGAACGCGTCGTGCCGGTGGCGTTGAAGACAGCCAAGCCCGGAACCCCGGAATTCCGCGAAGCGATCCGTCAGGCCCTGATATCGGAGAAGGAACTGGCCGCCAGCCAGGGTGTATACAACTTCACCGAAAAAGATCGCTACGGCCTCGACGACCGCGCCCGCATCATCCTGACGGTGAAGGACGGGAAATACACGCCGGCGCAGTGAGGGAACTCCGCCGTCATTGCGAGGAGCACTTGCGACGAAGCAATCCAGTCCTTCCGCGTGCGCGGCTCTGGATTGCTTCGCTCAACGGGCGGCGCTTCGCGCCGACCGTTGGCTCGCAATGACGGAGTCTTATATCCCGCTCTTACCCTCGTGCTGGAATCCGAGATAGCTCGCGACCACGCGCGCGTTGCTGGCGATATCCGCGGCGGGGCCGTCTAAAATAAATTCGCCGAGCTCCATCACATAAGCGCGATCCGCGATCTGCAGCGCGGCCTGCGCGTTCTGCTCGACCAGCAGCACCGAGACGCCCGCCGTGCGCAACTCGCCGATGGTGCGGAAGATATCCGCGACGATGATCGGCGCCAGGCCCAGGCTCGGTTCGTCCAGCATCAACAGCTTCGGCGCGCCCATTAGCGCGCGCCCCATCGCCAGCATCTGCTGTTCGCCTCCGGACAGCGTTCCCGCCAGTTGCCTGCGCCGCTCGCGCAAGCGCGGAAACAACGTGTAGACCCGCTCGAAGGATTGCGCCGCGACCGCTTTCGCAATTCGGAACGCGCCGAGTTGCAGATTGTCCTCGACGCTCATGGTACCGAACAGTTCGCGATGCTCCGGCACCAGAGACAGCCCCGCGGCGACGCGATCCTCGATCTCGAGGGACGCCATGTCCTCGCCCGCGAAGGCAGCGCTGCCCTGCAACGGCAAGATTCCCATGATGGCGTTCAAGAGCGTGGTCTTGCCCGCCCCGTTGGCGCCGATGATGGTGACGATCTCGTTGTCGCGCACCTGAAGCGATACCGCGCGCACGGCCTCGACCTTGCCGTAGGCGACATGGGCATCGGAGACCGACAATAGCGCGTTCATGACGCGGCTCCGAGATAGGCCTTGATGACATCGGGATTGGTCTTGATCGCAGCGGGTGTGCCTTCCGCGATCCTGGTGCCGAAATCCAGCACCACGATTCGGTCGGCTAGATCCATCACGAAACCCATGTCGTGCTCCACCAGCAGCACGGACATGCCGCCATCGCGCAACTGCCGCAGCAGCGACGCGAGCTGCTGCTTTTCCATATGCCGCAGTCCCGCGGCCGGTTCGTCGAGCAGCAGCAGGATCGGATCGACGCACAGCGCGCGGGCGATTTCGACGATGCGCTGCTGGCCGAGCGAGAGCGATCCCGCGAGTTGGTCGGTCTGGTCGCTCAATCCGACCCGCTCGATCTGCCGCGCTGCCTCGGCCAGCAGCCCGGCTTCGTCGGCGCGGTCGAGCCGCAGCATGCTGGCGATGGCGCCGGCATGGCCGCGCAGATGCGCGCCGATCGCGACATTCTCCAGCACGGTCATGTCAGGAACCAGCTTGACGTGCTGGAAGGTACGGGCGACGCCGAGTTTGACAACGTCCTGCGGCGGCGCGTTGTCGATGTTCTTGCCGAGCAGCGAGATGGTGCCGCCGGAGGAAGTCAGCACGCCGGTAATCAGGTTGAAGGTGGTGCTTTTTCCGGCGCCGTTGGGCCCGATCAAAGCCACGATCTCGCGGGCCTGCACGTCGAACGAGACATTGTTAACGGCGATGACGCCGCCGAACTGCTTTCGGGCGTTGTCGATCCTGAGCAGCGGACCGGATGGCAGCTCCGGCCGCGCATGCGCAAGCGGCGCGACTTTCATGTTCGGCCGCCTGCGTTGGGTGTCGAACGGCAGCAGCGACACCAGCCAGGGCCACACCCCGGTTGGCGCCAGTTGCAACAGCACCACCAGCATGATGCCGAACACGATGATTTCAAGTTGGCCCTGGCCGCCGAAAATGAACGGCAGGTAGCTTTGCAGAATTTCCTTCAGCACCACGACAATGGCGGCACCGAGCACACCGCCCCAGACATAGCCGGCGCCGCCGACCACCGCGATGAACAGATATTCGATGCCGGCCTGCGGGCCGAACGGGGTCGGATTGGCGGCGCGCTGGAAATGCGCATAGAGCCAGCCCGACAGTCCTGCCAGCACCGCGGCGTAGATGAAAACCAGCAATTTTGCCCGCGGCGTCTGTATGCCAAAGGCTTCGGCGGCGACGTGGCCGCGCCGCAGCGCGCGGATGGCGCGGCCGGTGCGCGAGTCCAGAAGGTTCATGGTGAGGATGGCGCAGAGGATGACCGCGATCCAGATCGCGAAATATATCGTGCCGGGGTCGAGCATCTTCAGCGGCCCGATCGCCAGCGGCGGGATCGCCGAGATGCCGTCGTTGCGGCCGAGAAATTCCAGCTTGCTGAACAGATAGAACAGCGCGATCCCCCAGGCGATGGTGCCGAGCGGCAGATAGTGGCCCGACAGCCGCACCGTGATGATGCCGAGCAGCACCGCGGCAGCGCCGCTGACCAGCAGTGCCAGCGGCAGCGTCAGCCAGGGCGACAGGCCATAGGCGGTGGTCAGTACTGCCGTGGTGTAGGCGCCGAAACCACAAAACGCCGCCTGGCCGAACGAGGTAAGGCCGCCAACGCCGGTGAGCAGCACCAGTCCCATCGCCACCAGCGCCGCAAGGCCGATGTTGTCCAGCAATACGATCCAGAACGGCGGCATGCCGGGGACAAACGGAATCGCCGCCATCACCAGCGCGAAGATGAGAACCGGGAGACGCTGTGTCATCGTTCAATCCTTTTCCTCTTCGACCGCGGGCGCCGCCAGCGACCGCAGCACGAGAACCGGAAGGATCAGGGTGAAGACAATGACCTCCTTGTAGTTGCTGGCATAGAACGAGGAGAAAGCCTCGACGGTGCCGACCACCAGCGCGGCGATCGCGGTCAAGGGATAGCTGACGAGGCCGCCGATAATGGCGGCGATGAAACCCTTCAAGCCGATCAGGAATCCGGTGTCGTAATACAGCGTGGTGATCGGTACGATCAGGATGCCGGAGATGGCGCCGATCACGGACGCCAGCAGAAATGCCAACTGTCCCGACAGCGAGGTCCGGATTCCGACCAGGCGCGCGCCCAGGCGATTGACGGCGGTGGCGCGAAGCGCCTTGCCATAAAGGGTGTAACCGAAGAACAGCCACAGCCCGACGATGAAGGTGACGGTGATGGCATAGACCGCGATGTTCTGGCCGGTGAAGCGCAGCTGTCCGACCGTGAATGCCATATTGGATATGGTCGGGCCGCGCTGGCCTTCGGCGCCGAAGAATACCAGGCCCATTCCCTGCAGCGCGAGATGGCAGCCGACCGACGCGATCAGCAGCACCAGCACCGAGGTATGGGCAATCGGCTGGAACGCGATGCGATAAAGAAACAGTCCGATGGCAGCGACGATCAGCAGCGAAAGCGCGATGTTGACGGCGATCGGGGTCTGGCGGCCGGCGAGCCAGACCGTCAATGCGAGAATGACAAGGGGCAGGATGACGTTGACCGCCAGCGCGCGCAATACGCGGCGCAGCTGCAACGATTTCCGTGCAGCGAACAGGTCGAGGGCAAATGCCACGACACCCATGGCAACCGCGAGCTTCGCGGTGCCTGGCACGCTGCCGGCCAACAGCGTCGCGTAGGTCAGTGCGCCGTAGGTAACAAACTCGCCTTGGGGAATCAGGATCACACGAGTGACGGCAAACACCAGCACCAGCGCCAGCCCGAGCAGCGCGTAGATCGCGCCGTTGGTGATGCCGTCCTGCAGCAGGAATAGCAGAATCGTGGTGTTCAAGCGCTTCCCCCTCGCGCGGCCGGACTTGCGTCGCAGTCAGGCCCGGCCGTCGAATAACAGCAGTTGATCAGTGCCGCCCTTATTTGATATAGGGCATAACAATTATCAAATATAATCTCAAGCAGCCGGCGGCTTACCGGCGCATCAACCTACCGGGATTGCGGGTGCCGAGCGATGGCCGTTTCCAAAACCGCTTCGGTCGATCCGGCCAAGGTGTCCCGCAAGGAGTCGCCGGCGGGTGACGGCGGCACCGATGCGCTGCAGATGGGCGAACTGTCCGAGCTGCTCGGCTATTCGCTCAAACGCGCGCAGCTCAAGGTATTCGAGGACTTCCTGCGCTGCATGGCGCCGTTGCAGCTGACGCCGGCGCAGTTCTCGGTGCTGCTGCTGCTGGACAGGAATCCCGGACGCAACCAGACCGAGATCGCCAGCACGCTCGGAATCCTCAGGCCGAATTTCGTGGCGATGCTCGACGGGCTCGAGAGCCGCGAATTGTGCGTGCGCACGCGCTCCAGCAACGACCGCCGCTCGCACATCCTGGTGCTGACCGACAGGGGCAGGGCGGTGCTGGCACGCGCCAAGAAACTGGTCGCAACCAAGCACGAAGCGAGATTGAACGAACTGCTGGGCGGTGCCAACCGCACCGCGATGCTGGCCATGCTGGCGAAAATCGCCGCGGAGTTTTAGGTGACGCGGCCACACACACCTCCGTCATCCTGAGGAGCCGCGCCCTTGCGCGGCGTCTCGAAGGCTGGAACAGGCACGCCCGTGGCTATCCTTCGAGGCTCGCCGAAGACAGCGAGCACCTCAGGATGACGGCGGCGCGTGTGAGAGGCGCGGCGTGTGGAGATAGTTACGTTACCCGATCCACCAGAATCACCCGGACGTCGTTGACGTTGGTCAATGTCGGGCCGGTGAGCAGCAGGTCGTCGGTGGCCTCGAAAAAAGTCGTCGCATCGTTGTTGTCGAGATATTTTTGCGCACCGAGCCCAAGCGACTGCATTTTCACAAAAGTCCGCTGATCGATCATCGCCCCCGCCGGATCGGCAGCGCTTCCGGCGCCGCCATCCGCGCCGTCGGTATCGCCGGCCAATGCCGAAATGCCGCTGACGTCCTTGAGCAACCCGGCCAGTGCCAGCGCGTATTCCTGGTTGGGCCCGCCGCGGCCGTTGCCGCGCACGGTCACGGTGAGTTCGCCGCCGGACAAAATTGCGAGCTGCCTGCCCCCGGCGCGCGCCTGCAGCGCAAGCTTCGCGTGCTCGGCCGCGACCTCGCGCGCCTCGCCTTCCAGATCGGCGCCGAGATCGACGACCTCGTAGCCGGCGTCCTTCGCCAGATTTATTGCGGCGTCGAGTGAGTTGCGCGGGCGGGCGATCAGCTCGAACTGCGCGCGCGTGAAGGCGGCATCGCCCGGCTTGCAGCTTTCATTGGCCGGATCGTTCAGCGCGCGGCTGATGGCTTCGTCGAGTTTCAGATCGTATTTCGCGACCAGCGCGCGGGCGTCCGCCAGTGTGGTCGGATCGGGCACCGTCGGTCCGGATGCGATCGCGGAAGGGTCGTCGCCCGGCACGTCCGAGATCGCCAGCGTTACGATCTCGGCGCGCATTCCCGCGCGCGCCAGACGGCCACCCTTGATCCGCGACAGATGCTTGCGGACGGTGTTGACCTCGCCGATCGGCGCGCCCGATCGCAGCAGCGCCCGGGTCACCTGCTGCTTTTGCGCGAAGGTAATGCCCTGCGCCGGTGCGATCCAGTTGGCCGAGCCGCCGCCGGACAACAGCACCAGCAGGAGATCATCCGCGGCCGCGTCCTGTGCCAGCTTCAAACTGTCGTCCGCGGCCTTCAACCCGGCCTCGTCGGGGACCGGATGTCCGGCCTCGACCACCCTGATTCGCCGGGTCGGAACGCCGTGGCCATGGCGCGTGGTGGCGATCCCGGTGAGCCGCGACGGATCGAGTGCGCCCGCATCGAGATAATGCCGCTCCGCAGCCGCGGCCATCGCCGCGGCGCCCTTGCCGGCAGCGAGGCAGATCACCCGGCCCTTCGGCGCCGGGCGCAAAAACGAAGCAAGCACGACATCGGGATGCGCCGCGGCCACAGCGGCATCGAACATCGCGCGCAGGAGGGGACGTCGGTCGGTCATGGCGCGATGTTATGACAATCCTTGCGTCACGCGGCAAGGTGGCAGCTTGTGACTTCCGTCATCGCGAGGAGCGAAGCGACGAAGCAATCCAGTTTTCTGAGCGAGACTGGATTGCTTCGCTACGCTCGCAATGACGATCAGCCCCCCACATCGGCGCTGATGATATCGCCGAACAGTTCCCACTTTTCGCCCTTGAACTTCATCAGCTGCAATTGGCTGAGCGGCGCGAAGTCGTTGGGTCCGGTGTTGATCCTGATGCCGGGCAGCAGCACTTCGGTACGGAAGTCCTTCAAGTTCGCGGCCTGCTTCATGACGTTCTCGCGGGTGAGATTGTCGCCGCACATCTGCAGCACCTTCACCAGCGTCTGTGCGACGCCATAGCCGACAACGACCGAGCCGTCGAGCTTGTTGCCTTCCGGGAAGTCCTTCTCGAGAAACGCGTAGAATTCCTTCATGCCGGGGTCGTTGTCCCACGACGGGTCGGAGGCGTCTTTCAGATACGCCGCGGAAATAATATCCTGCGCGTTCTCGTAGCCGGCCGGCTTGATCACGCTGCCGACCGAAGCTGACACGTTATTGAGGAAATGCAGCGGCTTCCACTGGATCTCGCCCATCTTCTTGATGGCCTGCGCCGCGAATTTCGGCGTCGAGATGTTGACGAAGATATCGGCGTTGGTGGATTTCAGCTTGACGATATGGCCGTCGATCGAAGGCTCCGAGGTCTCGAAACTTTCCTTCATCACGATCATCGATGCGGCCTTGGCGCCGAGGCCGTCCTCAAGACCTTTCAGGTAATCCTTGCCGTAGTCGTCGTTCTGATAGAGCACGGCTATTCTGGCGGCCGGCTTTTCCTTCAGGATATATTTGGCATAGATCTGGGTTTCGCTCTGATAGTTGGGCTGCCATCCCATGGTCCAGGGAAAATCCTTGGGATCGTTCCATTTGGTGGCGCCGGTGGCGACGAACAGTTGCGGTACCTTTTTCGTATTCATGTATTTGTGGATCGCCGAGTTCGGCGGTGTGCCCAGCGAGTTGAACACCAGCAGCACTTCGTCGCTCTCGACCAGCTTGCGGGCCTGTTCCACCGTCTTCGGCGGCGAGTAAGCGTCGTCGTAGGAGATGAAATTGATCTTGCGGCCGTTGATGCCGCCGGCGGCGTTGATCTTCTTGAAGTACGCCTCTTCGGTCTTGCCGATCACACCGTAGGCGGAGGCGGGTCCGCTGTAGGGCATGATGTTGCCGATCTTGATTTCGGTGTCGGTGGCACCAGTATCGTATTTCTTCTGCGCTAGCGCGCCGCTCGAGGACGCGGCGAGAACCGCGAACGTGGCTGAAAAAATCGCAAGTCTGTTCGTGCGTGCAGGCATTCCGGTTCTCCCTGTGCGGTGAATGTGCGTGTCGGTTCGCGCGGCTTTTCTTGAACGAAAGCCTTTCGAACTGGCGGCATTGAATACCTTTTGCACCGGGCCAGCAACAAAAGCCCCCTGCGACGGGGTCGCAGGGGGCTCGTTACTTAGTCGACAAGGCCCGTTTCGGAGCCGGTCTGCTGCAACGTTCAGTTGTTGACGTCACCGCTGATGACGTCGCCGAACAGATCCCACTTCTCGCCCTTGAACCGCATCATCTGCAACTGACTGATGGGCGCGAAATCGGTGGCGCTGGTGTTGATCTTCACGCCGGGCAGCAAGGTGTCCGGCGCAAAATCCTTCAGGCTCGCCGCCTGCTTCATGACATTGGCGCGGGTGAGATCGTCACCGCACATTTCGAGGGTCTTCGCGAGCGTTTGGGCGACACCATAGCCGTAGACGATCGAGCCGTCGTTCTTGTCGGCGCCCGGCATGTACTTGTCCACGAACGCGATCCACTTCTTGAAGTCGGCATCGGTGGACCATTGCGGGTCGGCGCCGTCCTTGGCATAGGCGGCCGACAGCACACCCTGGCTTGCTTCCAATCCCGCCGGCTTCATTACGCCGCCGACCGAGGCCGAGACGTTTGCAACGATCTGCAGCGGTTTCCAGTCGATCTCGGCAATCTTCTTGATCGCCTGCGCGGCGAATTTCGGCGTGGTGATGTTGATGAAGACATCGGCGCCGGTGGATTTCAGCTTAACGATGTGACCGTCGATCGAAGGCTCCGAGGTCTCATAGCTTTCCTCGGCGACGATCATCGACGTTTTGGCGCCGAGGCCGTCCTTTATGCCCTTGAGGTAGTCCTTGCCGAAATCGTCATTCTGATAGAACACCGCGATCTTGGCGTCCGGCTTTTCCTTTATCAGGTATTTCGCGTAGATTCGCCCTTCGCTCTGGTAGCTCGGCTGCCAGCCCATGGTCCACGGAAAATCCTTCGGATCGTTCCATTTGGTGGCGCCGGTGGCCACGAACAGCTGCGGCACCTTCTTGGAATTCAGATACTTCTGGATCGCCGTGTTGGATGGTGTGCCGAGCGGATTGAAGACCAGCAGCACCTCGTCGCTCTCGACCAGTTTGCGTACCTGCTCGACGGCCTTTGGCGGCGAGTAGCCGTCGTCGTAGGTGACGAAAGTGACCTTGCGGCCCTTGATGCCGCCATTGTCGTTGATCATCTTGAAGTAGGCTTCTTCGGTCTTGCCGATCACGCCATAGGCAGAGGCAGGGCCGCTGTAGGGCATGATGTTGCCGATCTTGATTTCGGTGTCGGTGGCGCCGGTGTCGTATTTTTTCTGGGCAAGTGCGTTGCCGTTCAGGGCTGCGAAGGCGACGACCGCCGTCGAGAACACGGCGATTCGTAATTTTTGTCTCGAAAACATAGTTTCTCCTTTTAGTTCTTCTTGAGTTTGCCGATCAGGCTCTGGGCTACGAACGCCACCTGCCTTGCGCCGTGCGGCACAAGGAAGATGATGATGAACAGCAGGACGCCGAATACCGCGCCCGAAAGGCCTTTTGATATCCCTTCGGCGATGTTGGGAACGAATACGATGAAGGCGGAGCCCACGATCGATCCCGGCAGCCATCCGACGCCGCCAACCACCATGCCGAGAAACAGCGCGATCGCGAGCTGGATGGTATAGCTGTCGGGCGCGACGAACTGTACCGCGATGGCGCCGAGGCCGCCGGCGACGCCGGTAATGCCGGCACTGACGCCGAACGCCAGGGTCTTGTACATGGCGACATCGACGCCCATGGCGGATGCCGCGATTTCATTGTCGCGAATCGCCATCATGGCGCGGCCGGAGCGCGATTTCAGCAGGTTGACAGAAGCTATGTAGATGCCGACCGAAATCGCCAGCGTGAAGTAGTACAGCCACATGTCCTGCGACATCGGCAGTCCGAACGGCGCGTCGGGCTTGGTCACCACGAGGCCCTGTACGCCGCCGGTCCAATGCTCGAAAAAGCCCAGCTTGAGCAGTTGCGGCATCGCCGTCGCCAGCGCGAAGGTCGCCAGCGCCAGATAGACCCCGCTCAGCCGCAGCGCCGGCAATCCGAACAGGAAGCCGAAACCGAAGCAGACCAGTCCGGCGATGGGCAACGTCAGCGCATAGTTCATGCCGGCATGTTCGATCAGGATCGCCGAGGTATAGGCGCCGACCGCGTAGAACGCGCTCTGGCCGAGCGAGAACTGTCCGCTGCCGCCGGTCAGGATATTGAGGGCAAGAACCGCGATGCCGTAGATCAGCACCGTGGTCATCTGAAAGACGATGAAGTTCTTCACGAACAGCGGGACGACGAGAAACGCCAGCAGGACGACCAGCGAGGTGCCGAGACCGAGCGTCATCGCCTTCTTGGGAACGGCATCGATCGCGGGGGCTTCGGTGACGACTTCCTGAACTGCGCTCATGATCAGACTCGCTTCACGACGGGCCGGCCGAACAAGCCCGCCGGTTTAACGACCAATACGGTGATGATCAGTGCCAGCGCGATCGGCAGTTTCAGTTCATTGCCGACGCCGGGAATATAAGTCCCGGCGAGGTTTTCGAAGATGCCGACCAGGAAGCCGCCGATCACGGCGCCCAGCGGGCTGGTCAGGCCGCCCAGCACGGCGGCGGCAAACCCATAGATCAGCACGCCGCCCATCATGTTGGGTTCGAGAAACACCACGGGTGCGATCAGGATGCCGGCGATGGAGCCGATGGCGGCAGCCATGCCCCAGCCGAGTGCGATCATCCAGGATGTGTTGATGCCGACCAGCCGCGCCGATTCCGGCAATGACGCCGCGGCGCGCATCGCCAGCCCCATTCGCGTGAACTGAAAGAAGAAATAGAGCAGGATCAGCAGGATTAGCGTAACGCCGATCATGCCGGCCTGATGGGTCGAAATCAGCTGGCTGCCGAGAAAGGGCGACGATCCGAACGGCGTCGGATACTGCTTGATGGTGAAGTCCCAGATCAGTCCGGCGACGCTGTTGATGATCGCGAACAGCGCGATGAAGCCGGCGACGTTGGTTAGGATCGGCGCCTTCGCCAGCGGCTTGAACAGCAGGCGCTCGATCAGGATGCCGCCGGCAAAGGAGAATGCCAGCGTGAGCAGGAAAGCCCACCAGTATGGGATGCCCCACTGCATCAATTGCCAGGAGAAGAACGTCGAGAACATCGCCATCTCGCCCTGCGCGAAATTAAGATGGTCGATGGCCTGGTAGATCATGACCACGGCCAGCGCCATGCAGGCATAGATCGCGCCGGTGGCGATGCCGGCCAGGACCTGGTTGGTAAAGAGTTCCATGGCCGGTTTCCTCAGTATCCGAGATAGGATTTACGGACGTCTTCGTTGTTGGCGATATCGCTGGCTTTTCCCGACATCACGATACGGCCGGTCTCGATCACGTAAGCCGTGTCGGCGAGCTCAAGCGCCAGTTGCGCGTTTTGCTCGACCACCAAGATGGTGACCTTGTCGTCGCGGTTGATCTTGCCGAGGATCTTGAACAGGTCGCGCACGATCAGCGGCGCCAGGCCGAACGAAGGTTCGTCCAGCAACATCAGCCGCGGGCGCAGCATCAGCGCGCGCGCCACCGCGAGCATCTGCTGTTCGCCGCCCGACAGCGTGCCGGCCTGCTGGGTATGCCGCTGCTTAAGGACCGGGAAGTGGTCGTACATCCGCTCGATGTCGGCGACGACGCCCTTGCTATCCTTGCGGGTAATGGCGCCGAGCTGCAAGTTTTCCTCCACCGTCATGGTGGTGAAGGTGCCACGGCCTTGTGGCACATGAGCGATGCCGAGCCGCACGATGTTCTCGGTCGAGCGGCTGCCGAGCGGCGCGCCGTCGAACTCGATCAAACCGGTGGAGCGCACCATGTTGCAGATCGCGCGCAGCGTGGTGGTCTTGCCGGCGCCGTTGGCGCCGAGCAGCGTGGTGACGCTGCCTTCGTCGAGTGCGAATTCGAGGCCGTGCAACGCCTGGACCTGGCCGTAATAGGCCCGCAGGCCCTTGATGTTGAGCATCGACGTCATTGGTCCTTGCTCCCCAGATAGGCCTTGATGACATCGGGGTCGGACTGCACGGCGGCCGGCGTACCCTCGGCGAGCTTCTTGCCGAAATTGAGCGCGACCACATGGTCGGCGATCGACATCACCAGTCCCATGTGATGCTCGACCAGCAGAACGGTGACATCGCGGTCGTCGCGAATCCGCCGGATCAGGTCGCCGAGGATGTGAACCTCCTCGTGGTTGAGGCCGCCGGCCGGCTCGTCCAGCAGCAGTATTTTCGGCTCCGCGGCAAGCGCGCGCGCCAGCTCCACGCGTTTCTGGGTGCCGAACGGCAGACCGGCAACGATCGTGTGCGCCACGCTTTCGAGGTCGAGATAGTTGAGGATTTCTTGGACGCGCCTGTTCAGTTCGCGCTCACCGCGGCGGACCCATTTCAGTCGCAGGGAGTCGCTGATGATGTCGCTGTTGGTGCGGGCGTGGGTGCCGACCCTGACGTTGTCGAGCACCGAGAGGTTGGGAAACAGCGCGACGTTCTGGAAGGTGCGGCCGATGCCGATTTCGGCGATCTTGTGTGCCGGGCGGGTAAGGATGCTCGCGCCCTCGAGCAGGATGTCGCCCTTGCTCGGCTGGTACAGCCTGGAAAGACAATTAAAGAGCGTGGTCTTGCCGGCGCCGTTCGGTCCGATCAGCCCGAGGATCCTGCTCTTGTGCAGGTCGAACGACACGCCGTTCAACGCGACGATGCCCCCGAATACGACGCTGACATCGCGAACCGCAAGCAGGGGAGCCGTCAAACCGGCCTGTTCCTGCGCGAACTGTGCCTGCATCATGTCGCCTGGTCCGCGTAACTTGTCAGGTTACGGCCAGCGCGAAGGCTATCTGATCCCCTCGACCGCACGTGCAACTTTCCCTCCTGCTTTGATTTTTTTGTTCTCTTGTTTTTTTGATTGCGGCGCCGCGCCGCCCAGCGCGCCTTCGATGTTTCTTACCATCGCCACGAGACGAGGTCCAATGTCGTTGCGCAGCCGATCTTCCGTGAAACGGAATGCGGGCGCGCCGCAATTGAACGCATAAGGTCCGGTTCCATCGTTGAGCGTCAATGCCACACCGACAGCGTGCACATCGTCTTGCCACTCGCCCACAGAGAGGGTGAAGCCGTACCGCGCCACCATTTCGCCGGCACGCTCGATGCCGTCGCGCATCCGCGGCCAGCGGTTGCCATAGTGCTCGCGAAGTTCGCGCAATAAGACGGCACGCTCATCGTCGGGCATCGCCCAGATATAAGCGCGCCCCATCGCGGTGGTGGCGATCGGTATCCGCGAACCGACGTCGAGCTGAACGCCGACGGTGAGACTGCTGCGGGCCTGGCCGACATAGATCATGCTGTGGCGGTCGCGGGCGCCGACGGCTACCGCGCCGCCGGTCTCCTGCATCAGTTCCTCGCGAAACGGCTGCGACAAATGTCGGACGCCAAGATTGGCAAGGGCGGCATACCCGAGCGCCATGGCTGCCGGCGCCAGTTGATATTTCTCGAACCGCGGAACCTGTGTAAGGTAGCCGAGCTTGGTCAAAGTATAGGTCAGCCGCGAAATCGTCGGCTTTGGCAAGTTCGTACGGGCCGCGATCTCCTGATTGCCAAGAAGCCCGTCATTGGGATGAAATGCGCGCAATACATCAAGGCCGCGGGACAACGCGACGACAAAGCTGCGATCGGTCGCCGCTTTCTTGGCTGGACGCTTCATTCCCTGCTGCTGTGCTGATCTCGTTGACAACGGACGTGCTTCAAAATAACCCTCCCTGTCAAGATGTGGAATTAAATTCCGCAGTGCGAAATCAACCAGGATTGCGATATTCAAGGAGAGTTCCGTGAGTGAAGTCGTCAAAGTCGAACGTCATGACATGGTCGCCATCGTCACGGTCAACAGCCCTCCGGTAAACGCGCTGAGCGCGGCAGTTCGTCGCGGCATCTCCGACTGCGTCAAAAGCGCCGTCGCCGATCCCGACGTGAAGGCCATCGTGCTGACCTGCGCCGGCCGCACTTTCATCGCCGGCGCCGACATTACCGAATTCGGCAAGCCGCCGCAGCCGCCCGGCCTCGCCGAGGTGATTTCCGAGCTTGAAAATTGTCCGAAGCCGACCGTTGCCGCAATCCACGGCACCGCGCTGGGCGGCGGCCTCGAAGTAGCACTCGGCTGCCATTTCCGCGTCGCCGTCAAGGAGGCGAAGCTCGGCCTGCCCGAAGTGAAACTCGGCCTGTTGCCCGGCGCCGGCGGAACCCAGCGGCTGCCGCGCGCGGTCGGTCCTGAACTCGCGGTCAAGATGATTGTCGCCGGCGATCCGATCGGCGCCGCGGAAGCTCTGAAGCAGGGTCTGGTGGACGAGATCGTGGAGGAGCCGGCGTCGGGCGGCGAAGCATTCGCACGCAAGGTGCTGGCCGAGGAGCGGCCGCTGCGCAAACTGCGCGACGACGATTCCAAACTTGCCGCGGCAAAAGCGGATCGCTCGATCTTCACCAACGCGGTCGCGGCCCTCACCAAGAAGGCGCGCGGCCTCGAAGCGCCGTTCGCCGCAGCCGACGCGGTCGGCGCCGCGATCGACCTGCCGTTCGACGAGGGGCTGAAGAAAGAACGCGAAGGCTTCATGAAGCTGATGACCGGCGAGCAGTCGAAGGCGCAGCGCTATGCCTTCTTCTCCGAGCGCGAGGCGGCCAAGATCGCCGGCGTTCCGGATGGGACAAAGCCGCGCAATGTCGAACGTGTCGCCATCATCGGCGCCGGCACCATGGGCGGCGGTATCGCGATGTCGTTCGCCAATGCCGGCATTCCGGTGACGCTGATCGAGACCGGCGAGGAGCAGCTCAAGCGCGGCATGGGCGTGATGCAGAAGAACTACGAAGCCACAGCGGCGCGCGGCGGCATTCCTGCGGACGCTCCGGCCAAGCGCATGGGGCTGATCGACGGCAGGGTCGGGCTTGAGAACGTCAAGGATGCCGACCTCGTCATCGAGGCGGTGTTCGAGACCATGGCGATCAAGAAGGAGGTCTTCACCGCGCTCGACAAATACGCCAAGCCGGGAGCGGTTCTTGCCAGCAACACCTCGTATCTCAACATCGACGAGATCGCGAAAGTCACCAGCCGTCCGCAGGACGTGCTCGGCATGCACTTCTTTTCGCCCGCGAACGTGATGAAGCTGTGCGAGATCGTTCGCGCGGAAAAAACCGCGGCGGATGCGCTGACCACGGCTGTCGCGGTCGCTCGCAGAATCGCAAAAGTGCCGGCGGTAGTCGGCGTCTGCGACGGCTTTGTCGGCAACCGCATGCTGGCGCCGCGCGGCAAGCAGGCGGAAAAACTGTTGTTCGAAGGCGCGCTGCCGCAGCAGGTCGACGCCGTGGTGACAAAGTTCGGCATGCCGATGGGACCGTTCGCGATGGGCGATCTTGCCGGCCTCGATATCGGCTGGCGCTCGCGCAAGGACCGCGGCATCAAGTCCGAGATTGCGGACGCGCTGTGCGAAGCTGGCCGTTTCGGGCAGAAGACCGGCAAGGGCTATTACAAATACGAAGCCGGCTCGCGCGCGGCGATGCCCGACCCGGAAGTGGAAAAACTGGTCGACGAAACGCTGCAGCGCCTCGGGCACAAGCGCCGCAATATCAGCGACGAGGAGATCCTGGAGCGCATGATGTATCCGATGATTAACGAGGGCGCGCGAATCCTGGAAGAAAAGGTCGCGGCGCGCCCGAGCGACATCGACGTGATCTGGCTCTATGGCTATGGCTGGCCGATCTATCGTGGTGGCCCGATGTTCTATGCCGACCAGGTCGGTCTCAAGCACATCGCGGATCGGCTGTCGTATTACGCCAAGGAGACCAACGATCCGTCGCTGGAGCCGACGCCGCTGCTGAAGCGGCTTGCGGCCGAAGGCAAGACGTTCGCATCGCTGGGGCAGACGTCGAAAGCCGCGGCGTGATGATGCTTGGCGAAATACCTCAACCCGTCGTCCCCGCGAAGGCGGGGACCCATAACCACCGATGGTTATTATCGGGCGGGTTAGGGCCGGAAGTAGCTTACTTTTTGCGCAATGACGGGCACGGAGGGTATGGGTCCCCGCCTTCGCGGGGACGCCTTGTGGAAATGGCACAACACGCATGATCCACCCCGGCGAACAATTCTATCCGCAAGGGGTCCGCTGGGACGACCCGATCGCGCGCGGCACGCTTCCCGGCCTGATCGCGAAAGCGGCGGCCGATTTCGGTGCGCGCACCGCGATCGAATTCCGCGACCGGCCGATCAGCTACGCCGAACTTGAAGCGAAGGTCGAGACCGCGGGGGCGGCGTTGCTGCGCACGGGCTACGGCCGTAACACCTCGGTCGCGCTGTTTCTCGGCAATTCGCCGGATCATCCAGTAAATTTCTTCGGCGCGCTGAAAGCGGGCGCCCGGGTGGTGCACCTGTCGCCGCTCGATGGCGAAATCGCGCTGTCGCACAAGCTCAGCGATTCCGGGGCTCGCGTTCTGGTCACCAGCGATCTTGCCGCGTTGTTGCCGACGGCACTGAAATTTCTGGCCAAGGGCCTGCTCGATCGGCTGATCGTCTGTGAGGACGACACCTGGGGCGCGGTCGGCAATCCGCACATTCCGATTCCGGATGATCCGAGGATCGTCACATTCGATGCGTTCGTCGAGGGCGTGACGAAACCTGCGCAATGGCCGTCCATCGCGGCCAACGATATCGCGCTGCTGCAATATACCGGCGGCACCACCGGCCTGCCCAAGGGCGCGATGCTGAGCCACGGCAACCTGACCGCGGCGGTGTCGATCTACGATGTCTGGGGCAAATATACGCGCACGGAACGCAACGCCATCGAACGCGTGATCTGCGTGTTGCCGCTGTTCCATATTTTCGCGTTGACGGTAATCCTGCTGCGCAGCCTGCAGCGCGGCGACCTGATCTCGCTGCATCAGCGCTTCGATGTCGAGTCGGTAATGCGCGATATCGAGGTCAAGCGCGCCACCGCGTTCCCCGGCGTGCCGACCATGTGGATCGCCATTGCCAGCCTGCCCGATCTCGACCGGCGCGACCTGTCGTCGTTGGTGAGTTGCGGATCGGGCGGGGCACCGCTGCCGGTCGAGGTTGCGAAAATCTTCGAGCGCAAGACCGGCATGAAGCTGAAGAGCGGCTGGGGCATGACCGAAACCTGCTCGCCCGGCACCGGCCATCCTCCGGCCGGACCGGACAAGCCGGGCTCGATCGGGTTGATGCTGCCGGGCATCGAACTCGACGTCGTTTCGCTCGACGATCCGAAAAAGGTTCTCGCCTCCGGCGAGGTCGGCGAGATCCGCATCCGTGGCCCGAACGTCACCAGGGGTTACTGGAACCGGCCGCAGGAGACCGCCGAGGCCTTTGTCGGCGACCGCTTCCTCACCGGCGATATCGGCACTATGGATGAGGACGGCTATTTCTATCTGGTCGACCGCAAGAAGGACATGATCATCTCCGGCGGTTTCAACGTCTATCCGCAGATGATCGAGCAGGCGATCTATACGCACCCCGCGGTGCAGGAAGTGATCGTGATCGGCGTTTCCGACGATTATCGCGGCGAGGCGGCGAAAGCCTTCGTCAAGCTGCGCGCCGGCGCCCAGCCGTTCAGCATCGAGGACCTGCGCGCCTTTCTCACCGGCAAGCTGGGCAAGCATGAACTGCCTGCCGCGCTCGACTTCGTCGACGAACTGCCGCGCACCTCGGTCGGCAAACTATCGCGCCACGAATTGCGGGTTCGGCAGCCCGCGCAACCATCGCAACCCGTACAACAGCTCGCAACAGGAGGTCGTTCATGACCGACGCAGTTATCGTCTCCACCGCCCGCACCCCGATCGGCAAGGCCTATCGCGGCGCCCTTAACAACACGGAAGGTGCGACGCTGCTCGGTCACGCCATCGGCGAAGCGGTGGCGCGCGCCAAGGTCGACCCGAAGGAAGTCGAGGACGTGGTGATGGGCGCGGCCCTTCAGCAGGGTTCTACCGGCGGCAATATCGCCCGCAAGGCGCTGCTGCGCGCGGGCCTGCCGGTCACGGTGGGCGGCACCACCATCGACCGGCAATGCGCATCGGGCCTGCAGGCCATCGCGCTCGCAGCACGTTCGGTGATCTTCGACGGCGTCGAGATCGCAGTCGGCGGCGGCGGCGAGTCGATCAGCCTGGTACAGAACGACCACGCCAATAAATTCCATACCCAGGATCCGGCGTTGCTCAAGATCAAGGGCGAAGTCTACATGCCGATGATCGACACCGCCGAGGTCGTGGCCAAGCGCTACAACATCTCGCGCGAGAAGCAGGACGAGTATTCGCTGGAAAGCCAGCGCCGCACCGCGGCCGCCCAGCAGGGCGGCAAGTTCAAGGATGAGCTTGCGCCGATCGCAACGCAGATGGCCGTGACCGACAAGGCCACCGGCGCGGTGTCGTTCAAGGACGTGACGCTGTCGCAGGACGAGGGTCCGCGGCCGGAGACCTCCGCCGAAGGTCTTGCCGGCCTCAAGCCGGTGCGCGGCGACGGTTTCACCATCACTGCCGGCAATGCCAGCCAATTGTCGGACGGCGCTAGCGCGTCGGTAATCATGAGCGACAAGGAAGCGTCCCGGCGCGGGCTGAAACCGCTCGGCATCTTTCGCGGTTTCGTCGCCGCCGGCTGCGAGCCGGACGAAATGGGAATCGGGCCGGTATTCGCGGTGCCCCGCTTGTTGAAGCGTCACGGCCTCAAGATCGACGACATCGATCTGTGGGAACTGAACGAGGCCTTTGCGGTGCAGGTGCTGTATTGCCGCGACAAGCTCGGCATCGATCCGGAAAAGATCAACGTCGACGGCGGCGCGATCTCGGTCGGCCATCCCTACGGCATGTCCGGCGCGCGCCTCACCGGTCACGCGCTGATCGAGGGCCGCCGCCGCAAGGCAAAATACGCGGTTGTGACCATGTGCGTCGGCGGCGGCATGGGCGCCGCCGGTCTGTTCGAGGTGCTGCAGTAAGTAAAAACACCGGCGTCGTCCCCGCGAAAGCGGGGACCCATACACGCCGTCCTTTCGTTTTGGCATTGTGGCAGAGACCTTTTCTAACCACCTCTGCCGGAGGTCATGGGTCCCCGCTTTCCCGGGGACGACGGGCTAGCTCTTAGGGAGGATCCGATGGATCTCAGCTTCAGCAAGGAAGAAGTGGCGTTTCGCGACGAAGTGCGGACCTTCTTCAAGGAAAACGTGCCGCCGGCGGTGCGGCAGAAACTGCAGGAAGGCCGTCACACCAGCAAGGACGAGATGGTCGAGTGGTGGCGCATCCTGAACAAGAAGGGCTGGCATGTTTCGCACTGGCCCAAGGAATATGGCGGCACCGGCTGGAGTTCGGTGCAGCATTATATCTTCAACGAAGAGCTGCAGATGGCGCCGGCGCCGGCGCCGCTCGCCTTCGGCGTCAGCATGGTGGGTCCGGTGATCTACACCTTCGGCAACGAGGCGCAAAAGAAGCGTTTCCTGCCGCGCATCGCCAGTGTCGAGGACTGGTGGTGCCAGGGCTTTTCCGAACCCGGCTCGGGATCGGACCTCGCCTCGCTGAAGACCCGGGCCGAACGCAAAGGCGACAAGTATATCGTCAACGGCCAGAAGACCTGGACCACGCTGGCGCAATATGCCGACTGGATCTTCTGCCTGTGCCGCACCGACCCCGGCGCCAAGAAGCAGTCCGGCATTTCCTTCATCCTGATCGACATGAAGACCAAGGGCATCACGGTGCGCCCGATCCAGACCATCGATGGCGGCCTCGAAGTCAACGAGGTGTTCTTTGACGACGTCGAGGTGCCGGTTGAGAACCTGGTCGGCGAGGAGAACAAGGGCTGGGATTACGCAAAATTCCTGCTCGGCAACGAGCGCACCGGCATTGCCCGGGTCGGCGTCTCCAAGGAGCGCATCCGCCGCATCAAGGAATTGGCGTCGAAGGTGGAGTCCGGCGGCAGGCCTGTCATGGAAGACGCAAAATTCCGCGAAAAACTCGCCGAGGTCGAGATCGAGCTGAAGGCGCTGGAGCTGACGCAGCTGCGCGTCGTCGCCGACGAAGGCAAGCACGGCAAGGGCAAGCCCAATCCGGCGTCCTCGGTCTTGAAGATCAAGGGTTCGGAAATCCAGCAGGCCACCACCGAATTGCTGATGGAGGTGATTGGGCCGTTCGCCGCTCCCTACGACGAGCACGGCGATGACGGCAGCAACGAAGCGATGGACTGGACCGCGCAGATCGCGCCGAGCTATTTCAACAACCGCAAGGTCTCGATCTACGGCGGCTCCAACGAAATCCAGCGCAACATCATCACCAAGGCGGTGCTGGGGCTATAACGGTCATTCCGGGGCGGGATCTTCACGTGGACCCGGAGTCCATAAGCATCACGCCGTCATTGCGAGCGAAGCGAAGCAATCCAGCGCCTCCAAGGACTGGATTGCTTCGTCGCAAGCGCTCCTCGCAATGACGACGGGCAGAACGAGTATGTGAGGAAAGAAGAAAATGGATTTCGATTTATCCGAGGAGCAGCGGCTTCTCAAAGACAGCGTCGATGGGCTGCTGAACAGTTCCTACGACTTCGACAGCCGCAAGAAATACGCATCCGAAAAAGGCGGCTGGAGCAGGAGCGTCTGGACCAAGCTTGCCGAGCAGGGCCTGCTCGGGCTGCCGTTCGCGGAAGACGATGGCGGCTTTGGCGCCGGCGCGGTCGAAACCATGATCGTGATGGAAGCGCTCGGCAAGGCGCTGCTGCTGGAGCCGTATCTCGCCACCGTGGTGCTCGGCGGCGGTTTCCTGCGCCGCGGCGCTTCCGCCGAACAGAAAGCTGCACACATCCCCGGCATCATCGACGGCAGCAAGACGATGGCCTTTGCGCAGCTCGAGAAGAACTCGCGTTACGATCTCAATGATGTCGCCACCTCGGCCAAGAAAAAGGGCGAGGGCTGGGTCATCGACGGTGAAAAATTCGTTGTGCTTAACGGCGAGACCGCGGACACGCTGGTGGTCACCGCGCGTACCAAGGGCGGCCAGCGCGACGCCGGCGGCATAGGCGTGTTTCTCGTTCCCGGCAATGCCAAGGGCGTCTCGAAGAAAGGCTATCCGACCCAGGACGGCCTGCACGCTGCCGATATCACATTCACCGGCGTCGAGGTCGGCGCCGATGCCGCGATCGGCGATCCGGAGAACGGCCTGGCCTTGATCGAACAGGTCGTCGATGACGCCCGCATCGCGATGTGCGCGGAGGCGGTCGGCGCGATGGATGAATCGCTGAAATCCACCGTCGAGTATCTCAAGACCCGGACCCAGTTCGGCGTGCCGATCGGTTCGTTCCAGGTGCTGCAGCATCGCGCCGCCGACATGTTCGTCGCGGTCGAGCAGGCCCGCAGCATGTCGATGTTCGCCACCATGGCGGCGGATTTCGACGACCCAAAGGCGCGCGCCAACGCGGTAGCCGCCGCCAAGGTGCAGATCGGCAAGTCAGGAAAATTCGTCGGCCAGCAGGCGATCCAGCTGCATGGCGGCATCGGCATGACCATGGAGGCCAGGATCGGCCACTACTTCAAGCGGCTCACCATGATCGAGAACACGTTCGGCGACACCGACTACCACCTGCGCCGCGTCAGCGAGCAGGGCGGATTGGTGTAGGTCTCTCCACGTCATTGCGAGCGCAGCGAAGCAATCCAGACTGCTTCAGCAAAGCAAGAACTGGATTGCTTCGTCGCAAGCGCTCCTCGCAATGACGGAAGTACCGTAGCCCGACATCCGGGCTGCTGGGAACACCATCCCCGCATTTTGCTTCGCCCATGGCGGGCTACGAAGAAGGTTACATCATGCAATCCACCCCCTTCGATCTCACCGGCCGGGTCGCCGTCGTCACCGGCTCCAGCCGCGGCATCGGCCGATCCTCGGCCGAACTGCTGGCAAAGCTCGGCGCAAAAGTAGTGATCTCCAGCCGCAAGGCAGATGCCTGCGAAGAGGTCGCGCGCGGCATCCGCGGCGCGGGCGGCGACGCCCATGTGATTCCCTGCAATATCGCGCGCAAGCCCGAGGTCGAGGCGCTGATCGCCGGGACCATCCGGCACTACGGCAAGATCGACATCCTGGTCTGCAACGCCGCGGTGAACCCCTATTACGGCCCGCTGCTCGATATCACGGATGAAGCCTTCGACAAGATCATGGGCTCCAACGTCAAGAGCAACATCTGGCTGTGCAGCCTCGCGATTCCGTCAATGGCCGAACGCGGCTCGGGCTCGGTGGTGATCATCTCCTCGATCGGCGGCCTGCGCGGCTCGACGGTGATCGGCGCCTACGGGATTTCCAAGGCGGCGGATTTCGCGCTGTGCCGCAGCCTCGCCGGCGAATGGGGGCCGAAGGGCGTGCGCGTCAATTGCGTCGCCCCGGGACTGGTCAAGACCGATTTCGCCCGCGCGCTGTGGGAAGACGAGGAGCGCCTGAAGCGCCGCTGCGCCACCACCCCGCTGCGCCGGATCGGCGAGCCGGACGAGATCGCGGGTGCCGTAGCCTATCTCGGTTCCGACGCGTCGAGCTTCATGACCGGACAGACCATCGTGGTGGATGGCGGCGTGACCACGGCATCGGTGTAGTAGGCTTGTGTCCCGGACGCGGTGCAGCGTTCTTCACGCTGCTCCGCAGAGCCGGGACCATTACGACACCGCGCTTGGTACGGCCCCGGCTCTGCAGCGCACCGCTCCGCAAGTGCTGCGCGCTGCGCTGCGTCCGGGGCACGATACCTCCGTATTGACGAACCAATCCCAATCCGCTTGCCTTGCCGAGATACTCGCCTCCGGGAAGAACGCCGCCATGTCCACCATCCTCGCCATCGATCAGGGCACTACCTCCTCGCGCGCGATCGTGTTTCGGCAGGACATCTCGATCGCGGCTTCTGCCCAGCAGGAGTTCCCGCAGCATTTTCCCGCATCGGGCTGGGTCGAGCACGAGCCGGAGGACATCTGGACCTCCACCATCGCCACCTGCCGCGAGGCGCTGAAAAAAGCGAACCTCACGGCAAAGGACATCGCCGCGATCGGCATTACCAACCAGCGTGAAACCACCGTGGTGTGGGACCGCGCCACCGGCCAGGCGATCCACCGCGCCATCGTCTGGCAGGACCGCCGCACCGCCGATATCTGCGCCCGCCTGAAAGCCGACGGCCATGAGCCGGCGATCTCGGCGAAAACCGGGCTGATCGTCGATCCGTATTTTTCCGGCACCAAAGTCGCATGGATCCTCGATCACGTGCCCGGCGCGCGCAGCCGCGCGGAGCGTGGCGAACTGATGTTCGGCACCGTCGATTGCTATCTGCTGTGGCGGCTGACCGGCGGCCGTGTCCACGTCACCGACGCCACCAATGCCTCGCGCACGCTGCTGTTCAACATCCACATTGGCGAATGGGACGACGAGCTGTTGAAAATCCTGCGGGTGCCGCGCTCGATGCTGCCGGAGGTGAAGAATTCGTCGCACCCTTTCGGCGACAGCGTGCCGGAATTGTTCGGCGGTTCGATCGCGATCCGCGGCATCGCCGGCGATCAGCAGGCCGCCACCATCGGACAAGCCTGCTTTTCACCGGGCATGATGAAATCCACTTACGGGACCGGCTGTTTTGCCTTGCTCAACACCGGATCGACGCCGGTGAAATCCTCCAACAAGCTGCTCACCACCATCGCCTACCAGTTGAACGGGCGGCGCACCTATGCGCTGGAGGGCTCGATCTTCGTTGCCGGAAGTGCGGTGCAGTGGCTGCGCGACGGGCTCGGCGTGATCAAGCAGGCCGCCGAGACCGGGCCGCTCGCGGATCAATCGGATCCTGCGCAAAACGTCTATCTGGTGCCGGCGTTCGTCGGCCTCGGCGCGCCCTATTGGAATCCGCGCGTGCGCGGCGCGCTGTTCGGGCTCACCCGCAACACCACGCCGGCCGAACTCTCGCATGCCGCGCTGGAGAGTGTTTGCTACCAGACCTTCGATTTGTGGGCGGCGATGCGCGCCGACTGGCCGGAGGCGAAAACCGCCAACACCGTGCTGCGCGTCGACGGCGGCATGACCGCCTCGGACTGGACCATGCAGCGGCTCGCCGACCTGCTCGACGCGCCGGTCGACCGCCCGATGATCGCGGAAACGACCGCGCTCGGCGCCGCCTATCTCGCCGGGCTCAGCGCCGGCGTCTATCCGGAGCCCGCGAAATTCGCCGACAACTGGCGGCTGGAGCACCGCTTCAAGCCGGCGATGAGCGCGGCGACAAGGGAGCGGAAATTGGCGGGGTGGAAACGGGCGGTAAGGGGGGTGTTGGCGAGCGATGAGGGGGAGGGGTGAGGCGTCCGACACAATTAAACGGACACCGGATCAAGCAATCGTTTTGATAACTTTATCGACGCCATCAACCAAGTCGGTCACTTGATTAGCGGTTGGCTCCTTATCCTTGCCGTGAACGCACATGTTCCGGATATCCCCAAGCATCGTGACAAATCGCCATTGAGGTTGCTCAATCACCGATCCATTTCTCAGCAATTCGTTCAAGTCGTTAATCACAGGCTGCTTTTTCAATATTTTAATGCCGTGATCCTCACAGACCTGCCGCAGATGTTTCTCTAATATAACACCGGCGATCGCTCCGGCAGCCCGAAGAAGATTGCTCTTTAAGAGCTCGCGCGCGAGGTCGATCTCACTGTCAAACAGATCTGCTTGAACGAATTGCCGAATCTCAAATAGGGAGCTTTGGAAGCGAGCCTTTGCTGCGTTTAGGATCGCTAACTGCTGCCTAAATTGCGGAATAGCCGCGGTAGGATCAACTTGTATCTCGCCGTACCTCTTGATCCTCATATCCTGCATGTAGTCCTGAATGACGTAATTGCCGTATTCGATTGCTTTTCGACCCTTTGGCTTTTCGTAAAGCGATATGAAAGTTTGTAATCTGTCAGGTAACAACTGGCGCAGCAACGCCAATGATTCAGAATACCAAGCTTCATATGTGGTCTTGAAGGCCGGAAGGTTATGGATAATTTCCTGTGCTTGTTTATCCCCAAGTTGCTTGCGGATATATTTCTCGAATGCGTCATTGGGTACGCTTTCGTGCTGCATCGAATTGTGTAGGTCGTCTCCCAATTTTATGAGGCGATCGAGGTCTTTCTTAAATCGCTCCAAATTTGTCGTCATTACTCATGCTTCCCGTCCTAAACTATGTTCCAGCTTTGCAATTTCTTTCGGCAGCACATACAGGTACGAGATCAAGTATTCCAACAACTCAACCATTTGACGAGCCAAAGCTTCGTCTGGCTCTTTTTCCATATCGAAGTGCGCACCGAGATTTCCGCCGTCTCGAATTGCATGCGACAAGGCGGATAGCGGCGCAGCTAGATCAATCTCGGTTTTTGCAAGTTCGATGAGCTTAGCTAGATTAGCCTTTCTCTTTTCTTCTGGAACAAGGTACTTGAAAATTCCTTCCAATGTCCTGCGGCCCCCCACGGTCGTTGCGACGTAGTTCTTAGAATTGAACGCATCAATCGTCGAAACAAATGACCGTTTCAGTGGCTCGGGAATATCTCCTGAAAATTCCGGCGTGGGATAGTAATCCCGTACAATTGGATACATATAAATTGCCAGCGGATTAGCGAAGTGCCCGACAGGAACTCTTTCGTCCCGCATCGCCCAGAACGATACCCGTTTTCTGCAGGATGGGCACATGGCCGTTCCAACCACGGCTAATCTCATCACGTCATCGCTGCGATCACTTAACGAGAATACAACCTTGTCGTTGCAGTGAGGGCAAACCGAGCTAATGGCGGTCGGAGACCGAACCGTGCCAGTAGTTGCCCAGGTGTGGACGGCGCTGATCGAGATGCTTTGCATTGCTATCGGCCCCATTGACCCAGAAGCTACTTGGAAAACAAGGTGTTGACCGCCATAATCCGTTTTCTATTATAGCTTGGAGCTCGGATGAAGCGAAGCGAAATCCGGGATTCTGTTTTGACGTCGATATTTGCGTGGATTTCGAGGCGCTCGATCCGTGCTACGGGACTACGGAATAGCGCAATCCGCTGCGCTTATTACACCCCACTAGCTTGCTTAAGCGATGATTCTTCAGACGGCTATTCCGAGGTCCCCGCCGGCGAGATCGCGGCCGCTGTTACGCATCTGGAGATGACCGAACGCCCGGCGCTTTGCCGCGATCCGGAGGGTGTGGTCATTGCCCAAAGTGCCTTCTTCCGATCTGAATTGGTTTCGCGATCTCTGTCCGCGTCGGCGAGGAATGGTTGTGGTTTCGCGGTTGCAGAGGGCGGATGCGGAATTGGCCGCGGTCGTTCGCTCGCTAATGGTCGAGTCCATGCGCTGGTGCATGAAGGGCGGCGCGTTGCGCTGCATCGGGGCCACGAACCGCATTTGCGTGGCCGAAAAACAATGGCAAGCTGGGCGATCCCAGCCTGGAAGTCCCATGATCCTGATCGGCCAGTACGACTCCCCCTTTGTCCGCCGCGTCGGAATCGCGCTGCGGCTGTATGGCCCCGCTTTCGAGCATTGGCCGTGGTCGACTTTTGGCGATGCGGAGAAAATCGCGCCGTACAATCCGCTGCGGCGGGTGCCGACGCTGGTGCTGGACGACGGCGAGGTCCTGATCGAGAGCACGGCGATCCTCGATCATCTCGACGAGCTTGTCGGTCCATCGCGGGCGATGATCGCGGACAACGGTCCGCGCCGCCGCGAAGCCCTGAAAGTCTGCGCGCTGGCGACCGGGCTCGGCGACAAGGCGGTGAGCCTGGTCTATGAGCGGCTGCTGCATCTGGAGAAATCGCAGGTCTGGATGCAGCGGTGCCAAGCGCAGATTGCCGGCGTTCTCGATGCGCTGGAGGCTGACCGCGCCGGCCGCGGTTCGGTGTTCTGGTTTGGCGAGAAGATCGGCCATGCCGATATCGCGGTGGCCTGTGTGTGATCCGCTTCACCAAAGAAGCTCATCCCGGAGTATTCGATTTGGGACGCTGGCCGGCACTGGCGGCCCATGCCGTGCAATGCGAGGCACTGCCGCCATTCCGGCAGATCGCGCAGCCGTTCTCGGCGCCGGGCGACTGAGGCGTTTCTGTCTTCCCTTTTCCCCGCTCGGATAAAAAGGAACAATCGCCGTACCTACCCCGCCCGCGCCGCCTTCTTGCGCCAGGCGAGATGCACCGCGCAGGTGCAGCCGGGCGGATGATTTGCAATTTCCTTGGCGACGTCGTTGGCGGGTTCGGGCACCGCGGCCGCCGGAGCCAGCGTCGGCATCGCCGCGTTGTCCGGAGTGTCGCCTGCCGGAATGTAATTCAGCACCGGCGCCAGCCAGCGCTCGGCTTCGGCCGTGCTCCAGCCTTTTCGCGCGGCGTAGTCCTCGACCTGGTCGCGCTCGATCTTGCCGACGCCGAAATAGTAGCTCTCCGGATGCGAGAAATAGAGTCCGGATACCGACGAGCCCGGCCACATCGCAAAGCTTTCCGTGAGCTTCACGCCCGCAGTGGCTTCCGCGTCGAGCAGGCGGAACAGCGTCGCCTTCTCGGTATGGTCGGGCTGCGACGGATAGCCGGGGGCCGGACGAATGCCGGCATATTGCTCCAATATCAGCGCGTCCGGCTCAAGCGCCTCGTCCGGCGCGTAGCCCCAGAACTCCCGGCGCACGCGCTGGTGCATGCGTTCGGCAAAGGCTTCGGCAAGGCGGTCGGCCAGCGCCTTGCACAGGATCGACGAGTAGTCGTCATTGGCGTTCTTGAAGCGGTCGGCGATAATGTCCTCGCCGATCCCCGCGGTCACCACGAACGCGCCGATATAATCCGACACACCGGATGCCACCGGTGCGATGAAGTCCGACAACGCGGCATTGAAGCGGCCCTCGCGCTTCTCCAACTGCTGGCGCAGCGTATGGAAGGTGGCGATTGCCTCGTGGCGGCTGTCGTCGGCATAGACGACAATATCGTCGCCTTGCGCATGGGCCGGCCAGAAGCCGATGGTAGCCTGCGCCTTGAACCAGTTCTCCGTCACGATGAGGTCGAGCATCTTGCGGGCGTCGTCGTGTAGCGAGCGCGCCACTTCGCCGACCTTGGGATCGTCCAGGATAGCAGGGTAGCGCCCGGTCAGCTCCCAGGTCTGGAAGAACGGCGTCCAGTCGATGTAGTCGGCAAGCTCGGCAAGGTCGTAATCGCTGAAGCTCTTGATGCCGAGGAACGTGGGCTTCTTCGGCGGCGCCTTGGCGAAATCGATGGCAACCGCGTTGGCGCGCGCGTCTGCAAGCTTCAGCCGCTTCTTGTCGGCCTGGGCGCGGAAATGCGCTGCGGAAATCTTTGCATAATCAGCGCGTATCTCGGCGCCGTAGGCCTCGCGGCGCTCCGGCGAGAGCAGCGACGAGGCCACGCCGACCGCGCGGCTGGCATCGTTGACATGCACCACAGGGCCGCCCTTGTAGCGCGGATCGATCTTCACCGCGGTATGGACGCGGCTGGTGGTGGCCCCGCCGATCATCAGCGGCAGTTTCAAGCCCTGCCGCTCAAGCTCGCCGGCAAAGAACGCCATTTCATCGAGCGACGGCGTGATCAGCCCGGACAACCCGACAATATCGGCGCCTTCCGCCTTTGCTGTCTCGATGATCTTTGCCGCCGGCACCATGACGCCGAGGTCGATCACCTCGAAATTGTTGCATTGGAGCACGATGCCGACGATGTTCTTGCCGATGTCATGGACGTCGCCCTTCACGGTGGCGAGCACGATCTTGCCGGCGGAGCTGCGGCCGGAGCCTTCGATGCCCGCGGCCTTGTTGCGCGCCTTCTCCTCCTCCATGAACGGCATCAGATAGGCCACCGCCTGCTTCATCACCCGCGCGGACTTCACCACCTGGGGCAGGAACATCTTGCCGTCGCCGAACAGGTCGCCGACCACGTTCATGCCGGCCATCAGCGGGCCTTCGATGACATTGAGAGGGCGTTCGACCGTGAGCCGCGCAGCTTCGGTGTCGGCCTCGATGAATTCGGTGATGCCGTGTACCAGCGCGTGGCTGAGCCTTTTGTCGACCGGCCATTCGCGCCAGACCAGATCCTGCTCCTTGCTCTGCTTCTCCTTGCCGCGGAATTTTTCCGCCAGCGCCAGCAGCCGTTCCGAGGCACCGGGATCGCGGTTGAGGATGACGTCCTCGCAGGTCTGCCGCAGCTCCGGATCGATGTCGTCATAGACGATCATCTGTCCGGCGTTGACGATGCCCATGTCCATGCCGGCCTTGATGGCATGATACAGGAATACCGAATGCATCGCCTCGCGCACCGGCTCGTTGCCGCGGAACGAGAACGACAGGTTGGAGACGCCGCCGGAAACATGCGCGTGGGCCAGGTTCTGGCGGATCCAGCGCGTCGCCTCGATGAAATCGACGCCGTAATTGTTGTGCTCTTCAAGTCCGGTTGCGATGGCGAAGATATTGGGATCGAAGATGATGTCCTCGGGCGGAAAACCGAGCTGACCGACCAGAATGTCGTAAGCGCGCTTGCAGATCTCGGTCTTGCGCGCAAAGGTGTCGGCCTGGCCCGCCTCGTCGAATGCCATCACCACCACGGCGGCGCCGTGGCGCCGCGCGATTTTGGCTTCGTGGATGAATTTCTCCTCGCCTTCCTTCATCGAGATCGAGTTCACGACCGGCTTGCCCTGAACGCATTTCAGGCCGGCTTCGATCACGGCGAATTTCGAGGAGTCGACCATGACCGGCACGCGGGCGATGTCCGGTTCGGCGGCGACGAGATTGAGGAACGTCACCATCGCGGCTTCCGAATCCAGCAAGCCTTCGTCCATGTTGACGTCGATGATCTGCGCGCCGTTCTCGACCTGGTCGCGCGCCACTTGCAACGCGGCGGTGTAGTCGCCGGCGGTGATCAGCTTGCGGAATTTGGCCGAGCCGGTGACGTTGGTGCGTTCGCCGACGTTGACGAACGGAATCGCCGGCGTCAGTTCGAACGGCTCGAGCCCCGACAGCCGCAGCCGCGGCTCGATGACCGGAACGAGACGCGGCTTATGCGGCGCGACCGCAGCCGCGATCGCCGCAATATGAGCGGGCGTGGTGCCGCAGCAGCCGCCGACGATATTGACCAGTCCGGCCTGTGCGAATTCGCCGATCAGACGCGCCATGTAGTCGGGGCTTTCGTCGTAGGCGCCGAACTCGTTGGGCAGGCCGGCATTGGGATAGGCGCAGACCAGGGTGTCGGCGCCGCGGCCGATATCGGCGATGTGCGCGCGCAGATCCTCGGCGCCGAGCGCGCAGTTGAAGCCGACCGTGACCGGCCTGGCGTGGCGCACCGAATTCCAGAACGCTTCCGGCAATTGCCCGGACAGCAGGCGGCCGGATTTGTCGGTGATGGTGCCGGAGATCATCACCGGCACGTCGATGCCGCGGGTCTCGCTGATTTCGGCGATCGCGTAGAGCGCCGCCTTGGCGTTGAGGGTGTCGAAGATGGTTTCGACCAGCAGCAGGTCGGCGCCGCCGTCGAGCAGGCCGTTGATCTGCTCGCCATAGGCCGTGCGCAGATCGTCGAAGGTGACCGCGCGAAAACCGGGGCTCGAAACGTCGGGCGAGATCGAGGCGGTGCGGTTGGTCGGGCCGATGGCGCCGGCGACGAAGCGCGGCCTGCCATCCTCGGCGGTCACGCGTTCCGCCGCGGCGCGCGCCAGCCTGGCGCCTTCGCGGTTCATCTCGTAGGCGATGCCGGACAGGTCGTAATCGGCCTGCGCGATCGAGGTCGAGGAAAACGTGTTGGTGGCGACGATGTCGGCGCCGGCGCGCAGGTAATCGGCGTGGATGTCCTCGATCGCCTTCGGCTGCGTCAGGATCAGCAGATCGTTGTTGCCGCGGACGTCGCGATGAAAGTCCTTGAAACGTTCGCCGCGAAACGCAGCCTCGTCGTATTCGAGCGCCTGGATCATGGTGCCCATGGCGCCGTCGAGTACCAGGATACGCTCGCGTGCCAGCGCGAGCAGCGTAGTCCGCTTGGGAGAAATCGGCACGGTCATTTCAGCGAACTCAGCATGGCTCCCTCTCCCTGTCGGGGAGGGTTGGGGTGAGGGGGAACGACGGGAATTGTTTGTAACGTGGAAGCGACAGTTTCGAGCACGCCGTTCAAATTCGTTAGCACGTCGTTATTCCAGAAACGGACAACCAGATATCCCATCGCAGACAATACCTGGGTGCGCGCCTCATCTGCACGAATTTGGATCGCGTGGTGGCCGCCGTCGAGTTCGACGATCAATCGCGCTTCGGCGCAACAGAAATCGACAACGTAGCGGTCGATCGGAAATTGGCGACGAAACTTCCATCCATCAAGCTGTCGATTCCGCAGATGTCGCCAGAGCAGGGTTTCGGCATTGGTCGGCTGGCGCCGCAGACGTCTGGCGGTCGGTGTGCGGGTTGATCGGACAATCATGAGCGTTCGTCCCCCCTCACCCCAACCCTCTCCCCGTTGGGGAGAGGGAGACCATCCTGCTTGCGGCGCGGTCATGGATCACGCGGCTTTCTGCGCGCCGCCCGGGCGGATGCCGAGCAGATGGCTGATGGCGAACACGAGATCGGCGCGGTTCATGGTGTAGAAATGAAAGGTGTCGACGCCGTGTTTGGCGAGCTTCTGCACCTGCCCTGCGGCGACGGTCGCGGCCACCAGCTTGCGCGTCTCGGCGTCGTCGTCGAGCCCCTCGAATTTTTGCGCCAGCCAGTCCGGCATGCTGGCGCCGGTGCGTTTGGCGAAATTGGCGGCCTGCTTGAAGTTCTGCACCGGCAGAATGCCCGGCACGACCGGAATATCGATGCCGCGCGCGCGGACGCGGTCGAGATAGCGGAAGTAAAGATCGTTATCGAAGAAGAACTGAGTGATGGCGCGGGTGGCGCCGGCGTCGACCTTGGCTTTCAGCATGTCGATGTCGGCTTCGAAGCTCGGGCTTTCCGGATGCCGCTCCGGATAGGCCGACACCGTCACCTCGATGTCGCCGTACCGTCGCTTGATCGATGCGACCAGATCGGCCGAGCTGCCGTAACCTTGCGGATGCGGCGCATAGGCGCTGCCGAGGCCGCCCGATGGATCGCCGCGCAGCGCCACGATGTGACGGACACCGACCTGATGATACTGCGCCACCACGTCGTCGACGTCGGCGCAGGGCGCATCGACGCAGGTGAGGTGGGCCGCCGGCGTGAGGCTGGTTTCGGCGAGGATGCGGGCGATGGTCGAATGGGTGCGCTCGCGGGTGGATCCTCCGGCGCCATAGGTCACCGATACGAAATTCGGCGTCAGCGGCGCAAGGCGGGTGATGGTGTCCCACAGATTGCGTTCCATCTCCTCGGTCTTCGGCGGGAAGAACTCGAAGGAAATGGCGGGGCGCTTCGGCGTGGAAGGCCTGTCCTGCGCGGGTGGCGATATCTCACTCATGGCACGTCGAACTCCACTCGGCGGCGCGGTGCTTACGCCTGGCGCGAGCCGCTAAATTACGTCAAACCGGCTATCCTAAACAGCCCATTCATGATGGGAAATTGCCCAATTAGGACAAGATATTATATATATTGCGGTGCTTATCTTAATGAGTGGGCAATCTCTGAAAAGAACTTGTTTCTTAAGACCTACGCAACATATTGAAAATATTGTCTTTTTAAGATAAATTTGCTCGAATGCAAATTAGCACCCTACGTGAGGTCGTGGGCAAAAGTGTCATCCTGATTTTTATCAACGTCTGTCCCACTTACGAAGCGGGGCTTTCCGGCGGGAGCCGGTCGATGCGGCCCTGATCTGCGCCACCCGCCCTTTGTCCGCCGCGTCCGACGCACTAGCTTAACGCCATGATCCCTCTGTCCATTCTCGATCTGTCCGTCGTCACGACCGGCACACGACCCGCCGCGGCGCTGCGCAACAGCATCGATCTCGCTGTTCATGCCGACACACTCGGCTACGTCCGCTACTGGCTGGCCGAGCATCACAATCTTGCCTCGGTGGCGAGCCCGGCGCCCGACCTGATGATCGGGCAGATCGCGGCCGTGACCACCCGCATCCATGTCGGCTCCGGCGGTGTGATGCTGCCGAACCATGCGCCGCTGGTGGTCGCCGAGCGGTTCAAGATGCTCGAAGCTTTGTTTCCGGGGCGGATCGATCTTGGACTGGGCCGCGCGCCGGGCACCGATGGCGCCACCGCGCACGCGCTGCGCAGCCGGCTCGATCGCCGCGAGGGTGACGACTTTCTCGAACGGCTGCATGAATTGACGCTATGGGAGACCCGAGATTTTCCACCCGGTCATCCCTACAACAATGTCGTGGCGATGCCGGACGACACGCCGTTGCCGCCGATCTGGCTGCTCGGCTCCAGTGACTACAGTTCGGAACTCGCCGCCCAGGTCGGCATGGGATTCGCGTTCGCGCATCATTTTGCTTCCTACGATGCCGTCGCTGCGCTGACTAATTACCGCACGCGATTTAAGCCGTCGGGCTGGCGCGCGAAGCCGCACGGCATTCTCGCGGTCGCCGTGGTCGCGGCTGAAACCGATGCCGAGGCCGAGCAACTGGCATCGTCGATGGACCTCAACCGGCTGCGCCGGGACCGCGGCGAATATCTGCCGCTGCCCAGCGTCGCGGAGGCGCGGGCCTACCCCTATACCGAGGCCGAGCGCGCCTCGATCGCGGGCAATCGCTCGCGGCTGTTCGTCGGCAGCCCCGCGACGGTGTTGCAAAAACTGCAACCGATGATCGCGGCGAGCCAGGCCGATGAGCTGATGATCATCACCGCGGTCTACGACCACGATGCGCGCAAGAAGTCGTACAGCCTGCTGGCGGATGCGTTCGGGCTGGGCAAGCAAGCGGCGGCGTGAGTGCAACGGACGCGGACGCCGCCGGAAATGCTATCGTCGTCCCCGCGAAGGCGGGGACCCATAAACGCCGCCGCCGGTGTTAGCTGCTTTGGTGCCGCGGGTGATCGGCCGTTTAAATGGAAGGCCGGAGGCTATGGGTCTCCGCCTTCGCGGAGACGACGCTACTCCTTCTCCGCAAATGTCGCGCGGAAGGGGTGCGCCGGGTAGACGCCGACGATCCGAAGTTCCTTGGAAAAGAAATCCAGTTCCTCCAGCGCGAACTTCAAATTCCTGTCTTCGGGATGGCCATCGACGTCGGCGTAGAATTGCGTCGCGAAGAAATTGCCGTCGACCATGTAGCTTTCCAGCTTGGTCATGTTGACGCCGTTGGTGGCGAAGCCGCCCATCGCCTTGTAGAGCGCCGCGGGCAGGTTGCGTACCCGGAAAACGAACGTCGTGACCAGCGGGCCCGAACCCTGCGCGGCCCAACCGGCGTCGCGCGCGAGCACCACAAAGCGCGTGGTATTGTGAGTCTCGTCCTCGACGTCCTCGGCCAGGATATCGAGGCCGTAAATGTCGGCGGCGAGCCGTGATGCGATCGCCGCGCACGCGGTGTCGCCGCGCTCGGCGACGATGCGCGCGCTTCCCGCGGTATCGCCGGCGACGACCGGCCTGATGCCGAGCTTGCGGATGATGCGGCGGCACTGGCCCAGTGCATGGACGTGGCTTTCGACGGTCTTGATGCCGGCAAGCTTGGCGCCGCGCGGCGCCATCAGTTGATGGCGGATCGGCAGGAACCATTCGCCGACGATGAACAGGCCGGACGCCGGCAGCAGATGATGAATGTCGGCGACGCGCCCGGCGACCGAATTCTCGATCGGGATCATGCCGAGTTCGGCCTCTCCGGACGAGATCGCGGCCAGCGCATCCTCGAAGGTGGCGCAGGGCAATGGCTCGGCATCGGGATAGGCCTCGATGATGGCGATATGCGAGTTGGCGCCGGGCTCGCCCTGGAACGCTATTTTCCTGGATCTGGTCATGGCGCCTTGTATCAGCCGCTCAGCTTTTCGCCAGTAGACGGCGGGCGGTTTCGAGGTCCGCGAGGGTATCGACGCCGCGCGGCACGGTGTCGACGATAGTGACGTCGATCCGCATGCCGGCCTCGATCGCGCGCAATTGTTCGAGCTTTTCCTGCCGCTCCAGCGTCGACGGCGCCAGTTCCACGAAACGCCGCAACGCCGCGCGGCGATAGGCATAGAGGCCGACATGGTGGTAGCGCGGGCCTTCGCCCCAGGGAGCGGTGGCGCGGGTGAAATACAGCGCGCGCAGCCTTCGCTCGCTCAGCGGCGAACCGATCATCTTGACCACGTTCGGATTGGTGCTTTCCTCGTCGGTGTGGATTTGCGCCGCCAGCGTCGCGATGTCGACCGCGGGATCGTCGAGCGGCCCCAGCACGTCGCGGATGTTGTCGGGCAGGATGGTCGGAAAGTCGCCCTGCAGATTGATGACGGTCCGGATCTGGCCGGAGGGATCGAGCTTGCAAAGCGCTTCGTAAACCCGGTCCGATCCGGAGGGATGATCGGCCGATGTCATCACCGCCTCGCCGCCATGGGATTGCACCGCCGCGGCGATATCGGGCGTGTCGGTGGCGACGGCGACCCGGCCAATGGCGGCAGCCTCGGCCCGGCGCAGCACATGGACGATCATCGGCAGGCCGGCGATGTCCAGCAGCGGCTTGCCAGGCAGCCGCGTGGCGGCCATGCGGGCCGGAATCAGCACCAGCGTGCGGGTGTCGGTCATCGGGATCAAGGGTCTGGACCCGGTTGAAACGCTCTGGAATCGATGGGGATCGGGGGGAAGTTCGGGCGTTTATACGGGTTGCAAGAGCGCGGGCAAACCGATATCTCATCGCTGCCGGATGCAGCGCGAAAGCCTGATTCCTGCCTCTCATCCATGGCCGTTCAGCCGGCCGCAACGTCGAAATTCCGGCCCGGAGCCTGAGCGAAAATGGACTCCTTCGAACTCAATAAAGTCCTCGGTGCGGTTCTTGCCACCTGCCTCGTCCTGCTGGTGTCGAGCTTTACCGCGGGCGCGGTTTTCGCGCCCAAGAAGCTGGAAAAGCCGGGTTACGATATCGCGGTGAAGGAAGACGACCACGCCGGCGCGGGCAAGGAAGCCGCGGCGCCCTCAGAGCCGATCGAGAAGCTGCTGCAGACGGCGTCGGCCGAGAAGGGCGCGGCGGCTGCCAAGAAATGCGCGGCGTGCCATACCTTCGAGAAGGGCGGCCCCAACCGCGTCGGTCCCAACCTGTTCGGCACCGTCAACGAAAAGAAGGGCGAGGGCAAAGGCGGGTTCAATTTCTCCGCCGCCATGAAAGGCAAGGGCGGCACCTGGACGTTCGATGACCTGAACAAGTTCATCGCCAGCCCCAAGGGATTCATTCCCGGCACCGCGATGGGCTTCGCCGGCATCCAGAAGGACAGCGAGCGCGCCGACGTGATCGCCTACCTCGCTACGCTGGCCAACACCCCGGTTCCGTTGCCGACGGCGGCGAAGTAGCCGCCGCTTGGGCCATGAATTTTCCGTCATCAGCGGCCAGGCTTTGCCTGGCCGTTTTCATGTGCGGCCCACCGTGCTCATATGCGCGTTATCGGGACGTTTCGCCGCACCGGTGCGCGTCGTGGGCTGCTATCGTGAGCAAAAAGCAACCTATCGGTCGAAAGCTTGCCTTATATTGCGGCTCTAACCATTCTGTTTAACGGCAACAGGAATTCCTGATTTGGCAATTACCCGACGACGTCTTCTTCAGAGCGGCGCTTTTGCCGCGGTCGCCCCGACGCTTGGGATCGCAGCTGGAATTGCCGGGACCGACGGAGCCGGCGCTCAGCCTGCCGCGGGCGAGCCGGTCTGGCGCCACGGTTTGTCGCCATTCGGCGAAATCAAATATCCCGCCGACTTCAAGAGGTACGATTACGTCAATCCGGATGCGCCGAAGGGCGGCGTTGCCCGCATGATAACGATCGGCACCTTCGATAATTTCAACATGGCGGTATCCGGCGTGAAAGGCTCGCTGGCGCCGGCGGTCGGGCTGATCTACGAAACCCTGATCAGCGCGGCGCAGGACGAGGTTCTCACCTATTACGGGCTGCTGGCCGAAGCCGCCGCCTATCCCGACGATTTTTCGTGGGCCAAGTATCGGCTGCGCAAGGAGGCGCGCTGGCACGACGGCAAGCCGGTGACGCCCGAGGATGTGGTGTTCTCGTTCGACGCGTTGAAGAAGCTCACCCCGATGTACGCCTCCTACTACAAGCACGTCGTCAAGGCCGAAAAGACCGGCGAACGCGAGATCACCTTCACCTTCGATTCGCCGGGAAACCGCGAATTGCCAATGATCGTCGGCGAGATCACGGTATTGCCGAAGCACTGGTGGGAAGGCGCCGACAGCGAGGGCCGCAAGCGCGATATTTCAGCGACCACGCTGGAAAAGCCGCTGGGCTCCGGGGCCTACCGGATCAAGGAGTTCGTCGCGGGCCGGACGGTGGCGGTGGAGCGGGTCAAGGATTACTGGGGCAGCAAGGTGCCAGTGCAGGTCGGCATCAACAATTTCGACGAAATTCGTTTTGAATTCTTTCGCGACAACCTCATCGCGCTGGAAGCCTTCAAGGCCGACCAGGCCGACTGGATCGCGGAGAATTCGGCGAAGCAATGGGCCACCGCCTATGACTTTCAGGCTGCCGCCGAAAAGCGCGTCATCAAGGAGGAATTCCCGGTCAAAAGCTCCGGCCGCATGCAGGGTTTCGCCTTCAACCTGCGCCGCGACCTGTTCAAGGATGTGCGGCTGCGCCGCGCCTTCAATTATGCCTTCGATTTCGAGGAGATGAACAAGCAGCTGTTTTACGGGCAGTACAAGCGGATCAACAGCTATTTCGAAGGTATCGAGCTTGCGAGTTCGGGCCTGCCGCAAGGCGAAGAACTGCGGATCCTGGAAACCGTACGCGACAAGGTACCCGCCGAGGTCTTCACCATGCCCTACGCCACTCCGGTCGGCGGCAACCCGGAAGCGGTGCGCGGCAACCTGCGCGAAAGCCTGCGGCTGTTGAAGGACGCCGGCTTCGAGATCAAGGAGCGCAAGCTGATCGATGCGTCCGGCAAGCCGGTCACGGTCGAGTTTCTCACCGACAGTCCGTCGATGGAACGCTTGATCCTGTTCTACAAGCCGTCGCTGGAACGTATCGGCGTCACGGTCTCGGCCCGAACCGTCGATGACGCGCAGTACGAAAACCGCCTCCGCTCCTTCGATTTCGACATGACCGCGAAGGTATGGGGCCAGTCGCTTTCGCCGGGTAACGAGCAGCGCGAGTTCTGGGGATCGCAGTCGGCGAACACGCCGGGATCGCAGAATCTGTGCGGCATCCAGAATCCGGCCGTGGACGCCTTGATCGAGCGGGTGATCTTTGCCAAGGACCGCGCCACCCAGGTTGCGGCCACCAAGGCGCTCGATCGCGTGCTGCTGTGGAATTTCTATGTGGTGCCGCATTATACCCAGGGCTTCCTGCGCTATGCCCGGTGGGATCGTTTCAGCCACGCCGAGCCGTTGCCGAAATACGGGATTTCCGGTTTCCCCTCGCAGTGGTGGTATGACGCCGACAAGGCGGCCCGGATCGGCAAGCGAGCTTGAGGAATTTCACGCGCATGGCGCTTCTCTCCCGCCGGCATGTGCTGGGGCTCGGCATCGGCGCCGTCGGTGCGGCCTGGCTTCGGCCGGCCGGGGCGGTCGACGCCGGCACCGAAACGCATGGTCTGTCGGTATTCGGCGATCTGAAATATCCGCCGGATTTTCATCACTTCGACTACGTCAATTTGTCGGCGCCGAAAGGCGGGACGTTCTCGACGATTCCGTCGGTGCGGTCCAACAACCAGTCATACCAGACCTTCAACTCGCTGAACGCCTTTATCCTCAAAGGCGAGGGCGCGCAGGGCATGGACCTCACCTTCACGGCGCTGATGGCGCGCGCGGGCGACGAGCCGGACGCGGTGTATGGCCTGGCGGCGAAGTCGGTGCGGATTTCGGCCGACCGGCTGGTCTATCAATTCACCCTGCGGCCGGAAGCGCGATTTCACGACGGCACCAGGCTCACCGCCCACGACGCCGCCTTTTCGCTGACGACGTTGAAGGCCAAAGGCCATCCGCTGATCCTGCAGCAGATGCGCGACATGGTGAAGGCCGAGGCATCCGACGACGCCACCCTGGTCGTCACCTTCGCGGAGAAACGCGCGCGTGACGTGCCGCTCTACATCGCCGGCCTGCCGATTTTTTCCAAGGCGTATTACGCGACGCGGCCGTTCGACGAATCCACGCTCGACATTCCGCTGGGATGCGGGCCTTACAAGGTCGGAAAATTCGAGGTCAACCGCTACATCGAATTCGAACGCGTCAAGGACTGGTGGGGCGCCGATCTGCCGGCGGCGCGCGGCCTGTATAATTTCGACACCGTGCGCTATGAATTCTACCGCGACCGCGATGTGGCATTCGAAGGCTTTACCGCGAAGAACTACCTGTTTCGCGAGGAGTTCACCGCCCGGGTATGGGCGACACGTTACGATTTCCCCGCCGTGAAGGATGGCCGTGTCAAGCGTGAGATTTTACCGGATGAAACGCCGTCCGGAGCCCAGGGCTGGTTCATCAACACGCGCCGCGAGAAATTCCAAGATCCGCGGGTGCGCGAGGCGCTGACATTGGCCTTCGACTTCGAATGGACCAACAAGACCATTATGTATGGCGCCTATGCGCGGACCCATTCGGTGTTCCAGAATTCGGACATGATGGTGACCGGCCCGCCGTCGCCGGAAGAACTCACGCTGTTGGAGCCGTTCCGCGGCCAGGTGCCGGACGAAGTGTTCGGTATGCCATTCGTGCCGCCGGTCTCGGACGGTTCGGGGCAGGACCGCACGCTGCTGCGCAAGGCGTCGCAGTTGTTGCAGGACGCGGGCCTGGTAATCAAGGACGGCAAGCGGTTGCTGCCGAACGGCGAGGTGTTCAAAATCGAATTTCTTGCCGACGAGCCCTCGATACAGCCGCATCACGCGCCTTACATCAAGAACCTCGGCACGCTGGGGATCGAGGCAAGCCTGCGCATGGTCGACCCCGTGCAATACCGCGCGCGGCTGGAAGATTTCGATTTCGACATGACCATCGAGCGCTTCAGCATGTCGGCGACGCCGGGCGACGGCATGCGTCCGTTCTTCTCTTCGCAGGCAGCGAAGACCAAGGGCTCCTACAATCTGGCGGGCATTGCCAGCCCTGCCATCGACGCGCTGATTGAAAAAATCATCGGCGCCGACGACCGCGCCGCCTTGACGGTCGCTTGCCGCGCCTTCGATCGCGTGTTCCGCGCTGGACGCTATTGGGTGCCGCAATGGTATCGCACCAGTCATCCACTGGCCTATTGGGACGTGTTCGATCACCCGGCGAAGCTGCCGCGCTACCTCGGCAGCGTCGGCGCGATTGAAATGTGGTGGTCCGACCCCGGCAAGGCTGCCCGGCTGGAGCAGGCGAAATAGTCCATGAGCGCATATATCGCCCGCCGCATTTTCCTGATGATCCCCACGCTGCTGGGGATTTTGTTCGTATCTTTCATCGTCGTGCAATTCGCGCCGGGCGGTCCGGTGGAGCGCGTGATCGCACAATTGAGCGGTGCCGATACCGGCGGCAGTTCGCGGATTTCGGGTTCATCGGGCGGCGATTTCGGCGCGCGGACCCAAATGGGCGCCTCGGGCGACGCGGTCAACTCAAAGTATCGCGGCGCGCAGGGTCTCGATCCGGATTTCGTCAAGAGCCTTGAAAAGCAGTTCGGCTTCGACAAGCCGGCGCCGGAACGTTTCGCGCTGATGCTGTGGAATTTCTCGCGGTTCGATTTCGGCAAGAGCTATTTCCGCGATGTCAGCGTGCTGCAGCTGATCAAGGAAAAGCTGCCGGTCTCGATGTCGCTCGGCATCTGGATGACGCTGCTGACCTATCTGATCTCGATCCCGCTCGGCATCCGCAAGGCGGTGATGGACGGCTCGAAGTTCGATACCTGGACCTCGGCGGTGATCATCGTAGGCTTTGCGATTCCGGGGTTCCTGTTCGCGATCCTGCTGATCATCCTGTTCGCCGGCGGCTCGTTCCTAAGCGTGTTTCCGCTGCGGGGCCTGACCTCGGATGGCTGGGCCCAGTTTCCATGGTACTGGAAAATCCTGGATTATTTCTGGCACATCGCGCTGCCGCTGATCTCGATGGCGCTCGGCGCCTTCGCCACCATGACGCTGCTGACCAAGAACTCGTTTCTCGATGAAATCCGCAAACAGTATGTGATGACCGCGCGCGCCAAGGGCTGCAGCGAGCGCCAGGTGCTCTACAACCATATCTTCCGCAATGCCATGTTGATCGTGATCGCGGGCTTTCCCGGCGCGTTCATCCACGCGTTCTTTTCCGGCTCGCTGCTGATCGAAACCATCTTTTCGCTGGATGGTCTCGGCCTGCTCGGCTTCGAGAGCGTGCTCAACCGCGATTATCCGGTGGTGTTCGGCACACTGTTCATTTTTTCGCTGGTCGGTCTCGTGGTCAACCTGGTGTCAGATTTGGCTTACATGTGGATCGATCCGCGGATCGATTTCGAGGCGCGGGAAGTCTGATGACCCTGATCGCGCCGCCGCCGGTTGAGACCACGACGCTGTCGCCGCTCGGCGAAGCCGTGCCGCCGTCGCGCCGGCCGCTCGGACTGTCTCCGCTCAACCGCCGCCGCTGGCAGAACTTCAAGTCGAACCGCCGCGGCTACTGGTCGTTCTGGATCTTCCTGATCCTGTTCGTGGTTTCGCTGTTCGCCGAGCTGATCGCCAACGATCGCCCGTTCTTCATCAAGTTCGACGGGCATCTGTACTGGCCGGCCTTCGTCGGATATTCGGAAACGACGTTCGGCGGCGATTTCGAGACCGCCGCCGACTACCGCGATCCCTTCCTGCAGAAGCTGATCAAGGACAAGGGCGGCACCGTGGTCTGGCCGCTGATCCGCTATTCCTACGACACCCACAATCTCGATCTGCCGACGCCGGCGCCGTCGAAGCCGACCTGGATGCTGAGCGAAGCGCAGTGCAGGGAAGTGGTCGAACGCAAGGGCCTCAAGAGCTGCCGCGACCTCGAATACAACTGGCTCGGCACCGACGACCAGGGCCGCGACGTGGTGGCGCGGCTGATCTACGGTTTCCGCATCTCGGTGCTGTTCGGCCTTGCGCTGACCATCATTTCGTCGGTGATCGGCGTCGCCGCCGGCGGCGTGCAAGGCTATTTCGGCGGCTGGGTCGATCTCGGCTTCCAGCGTTTCATCGAAATCTGGAGCTCGATCCCGTCGCTGTACCTGCTGCTGATACTATCCTCGGTGCTGGTGCCCGGATTTTTCGTGCTGCTCGGCATCCTGCTGCTGTTCTCGTGGGTGTCGCTGGTGGGACTGGTGCGCGCCGAATTCCTGCGTGGGCGAAATTTCGAATATATCCAGGCCGCGCGCGCGCTCGGCGTCTCCAACGCGGTCATCATGTTCCGGCATCTGCTGCCCAACGCCATGGTGGCGACCATGACATTCCTGCCGTTCATCGTCTCGTCCTCGGTGATGACGCTGACCGCGCTGGATTTCCTCGGCTTCGGCCTGCCGCCGGGCTCGCCGTCGCTCGGCGAGTTGCTGTCGCAGGGCAAGGCCAACGTCCAGGCGCCGTGGCTCGGCTTCACTGGATTTTTCGCGGTCGCAATCATGCTGTCGCTGCTGATCTTCATCGGCGAAGCCGTGCGCGACGCCTTCGATCCGCGCAAGACGTTTCGGTAGATTTTGTGGTAATGATCTTAAGGATGCAGAGGTGCGCCATGAATAGAATCGTTCGCGAACATTATCCGGCTTCGAAGCTCCCAGAGGATTTGCGGGGCGACGTCGATCCTTCCTCGACTGTGACCGTAATTGTTGCCGAGGAAGAACAACGACCAGAGAAGGTGATGAGTCTTGAAGAAATCTTCTCCTTAGAAGGTTTTCGGCGCCGCTCCGCCGAAGAAATCGACGCCGATGTCCGGCGAATGCGAGACGAATGGGATGACTGATGTCCCGGCCGGCATTATTTATTTGGACACTAATTTCTTCATCAAGGCGGTTGAAGGTACTAAAGAGACTGCCGCGCCCGGAAAAAAATTAATTGAGATTCTTCGGCAACGACCTGCCGGAATAGCCGTTACAAGCGAAATTACTTTTGGCGAGGTTCTTGCGCCGTCCCGACGAGCCGATGCGTTGAGCCCGGCCATTAAACGACGCGTTTATCTCGATCTGCTTCTTTGGAGCAAATTCATCGGATTAATTCCTGTAAGTCGAAGTATTTTGATTGAGACCGCTAATTTGCGCGTTGTTGCTCCGCTAAAGCTGCCTGATGCGGTTCACCTCACGTCGGCCATACAGAGTGGATGCCGCTTTTTCGTTTCCACCGATAAGGATTTCAACAAGTTGCCTACCGGAACGGAACGGGTGAATCTTGATGAAGAAAGCTTGTCTCGCTTGATCCAGGAATTATCCTGATGGACGCCATCAACCAGCCGCTGCTCGATGTCCGCGATCTGTCGGTGGCGTTCCACCAGCCTAGCGGCAGCACCCTGGCGGTCGACCGGATTTCGTTCGAAATCAGGCGCGGCGAATGCGTGGCGCTGGTCGGCGAGTCCGGATCGGGCAAATCGGTCAGCGCGCTGTCGATCCTGAAGCTGCTGCCCTATCCGACCGCGTCGCATCCGTCCGGCGCCATTCGCTTCAAGGGCCGCGAACTGCTCGATCTGTCGGAGCGCGAGATCCGCGGCATCCGCGGCAACGACATTTCGATCATCTTCCAGGAGCCGATGACCTCGCTCAATCCGCTGCACACCATCGAGGCGCAGATCGGCGAGATCCTGCAGCTCCACGGCGGCATTCGCGGCGCGACCGCGCGCGCGCGGACCTTGCAGCTTCTTACCCAGGTCGGCATACCGGAGCCGGAAACCCGCCTTGCCAGCTATCCGCATCAATTGTCCGGCGGACAGCGCCAGCGCGTGATGATCGCGATGGCGCTGGCAAACGAGCCGGACCTGCTGATCGCGGACGAGCCGACCACGGCCCTGGACGTGACGGTGCAGGCGCAGATACTGACCCTGCTGGCGGATATCCGCGCCCGGCTGGGCATGAGCCTGCTGTTCATCACCCACGATCTCGGCATCGTCAGGCGCATCGCCGACGTGGTCTGCGTCATGAACAACGGCAAGATCGTCGAGCAGGGACCGGTCGAGCAGGTTTTTACGGCGCCGGAACATCCTTACACCAAAGCGTTGCTCGCCGCCGAGCCGAAGCCGGATCCCGCGCCGCCGCGGCCGGATTCACCGGTGGTTATGTCGACCGACGACCTGAAAGTCTGGTTTCCGGTCAAGCGCGGGCTGTTGCGCAGGACGGTCGGACACATCAAGGCGGTGGACGGCGTCAGCCTGTCGGTACGGCAGGGCGAAACGCTCGGCGTGGTCGGCGAATCCGGCTCCGGCAAGACCACGCTCGGGCTGGCGCTGCTGCGGCTGATTTCGTCGGACGGACCGATCGTGTTCCTGGGCAAGGACATCCAGGGCCTGCGGTTCAAGGCGATGCGGCCGTTCCGCCGCGACATGCAGATCGTGTTTCAGGATCCCTTCGGCGCGCTCAGCCCGCGCATGTCGGTCGGCGACATCGTGGCCGAGGGTCTTTCGGTGCATCAGCCCACTCTGTCGCAGGAGGCGCGCGAGGCGCGGGTGGTCAAGGCGCTCAGCGACGTCGGCATGGACCCCGCGACGCGGTTTCGTTATCCGCACGAATTCTCCGGCGGCCAGCGCCAGCGCATCTCGATCGCGCGCGCGGTGGTGCTGGAGCCGAATTTCGTGGTGCTGGACGAGCCTACCTCCGCGCTCGATATGCTGTTCCAGGCGCAGATGGTCGATCTGTTGCGTGAGTTGCAGCGCAAGCGCGATCTCACCTACCTGTTCATCTCGCACGATCTGCGCGTGGTGGCGTCGCTGGCGAGCCACCTGATCGTGATGCGTCAGGGCAAGGTGGTCGAGGAAGGGCCGGCTTCGGAACTGTTCAGAAATCCGAAGACCGACTACACCCGCGCGCTGTTCGCCGCCGCGTTCCGGATCGAGGCCGCGCCAGGCGTGGTGGCGGAGTAGGTCAACAGCGTGTCGTTCGTCATTGCGAGGAGCTCCTGCGACGAAGCAATCCAGTCTTTGCTTGGGTGCTGGATTGCTTCGCTTCGCTCGCAATGACGGTGTACGTTACAACCGTTTGATGCTGGTTACCTCGCAGCCCGCGGCCCTGATGCGGGCGATAGCATCGCGCGTGCGCTCTGTCGCGGTCGCCATGTGATGCGCATTGGCGTGAACGATGCTATCGGCGTCGCATGCGATGGCAACATGGCCGTCCCAGAAGATCAGATCGCCGCGCCGCAGCTTTTTCGACTCCGATTGCGACAGTGTTGTTCCCAGACCGTGCTGCTGCATGTCGCTGTCGCGCGGGCAGCCGATGCCGGCGCTGTTCAGCGCGACCTGCACCAGGCCGGAGCAGTCGATGCCGAGGCTGGTCTTGCCGCCCCACAGATACGGCGTTCCGACAAACCGCTCCGCGACCGCGACGAAATCGCCCTCGCTAGCGTCGAGCGCGCCGAGATGTTGTCGCGGCACATACCAGCCCTCGCGCGTGACGGCGAAGTTGCCGTCGTCGCCCTGGACCGCCAGGTTTGCGCCGAGAGGCAACGCGGCGGCTGGCGGCAGCTTGATCGATGGACCGGGAAAGGCAAACGTTGATAGCGCGGTGACCTTGTGCGTCGGCAAAGCCGACGGCTTGACCAGCGCGCGATCGGGCAGCCACCCGACATAGCCGTCGCTGTTCAACTGACCCCACGCCCAGCCCTCGCCGGTGCGATCGTAGATCGTCACGCGCTCACCCTTCAGGGCCTGCGTCCCCAACTCTGCCTCGGAACATGGTTCGCGCCGCAATGGCGCGATAGCGTCGACGATCTCGAACGCCTCGCCGGCAACGAAACGCGCGGCCCTGACCTTGCCTTCCAGGTATTTCGCGGCGAGGTCGGGCCGCGCCGGCGTCAGCCTTGCATCAAAGCAATCCGGGTCATCCATAGCGTTGGTTCAGCAGCTTGTAGATCGCGCGCGCGGCCTGGCACTCGCCGCCTTCGGGACGCGCCGGCTTGGCCGACGGCGTCCAGCCGTAGATATCGACATGCAGCCAGCCTGCCGCGGCCTCGACAAAGCGCTGCAGGAACAGCGCGCAGGTGATCGAGCCGGCAAAGCCCCCCGAAGGCGCATTGTTGATGTTGGCGACCTTGGAATCCAGCCAGCCATCGTAGGGTGGCCACAGCGGCAATCGCCACAACGGGTCGTTCTCCTGTTTCGCATGCTTTGCGACGTCGAGCGCCAACGTCTCATCATTGGTGTAAAAAGGCGGTAAATCGGGGCCCAATGCCACCCGGGCGGCCCCGGTCAGGGTTCCAAGGTCGATCAGCAGATCGGGCTTTTCCTCGTCGGCGAGCGCCAGCGCGTCGGCCAGCACCAGCCGGCCTTCGGCGTCGGTGTTGCCGATTTCCACCGTAAGCCCCTTGCGCGACTTGAAGACGTCGAGCGGACGGAAGGCGTTGCCGGCCACCGCGTTCTCTACCGCCGGAATCAGCACCCGCAGCCGCACCTTGAGCTTGGCGTCCATCACCATCGAGGCCAGCGCCAGCACATTGGCGGCACCCCCCATGTCCTTTTTCATGATCAGCATGCCGGTCGACGGTTTCAAGTCGAGCCCGCCGGTGTCGAAGCAGACGCCCTTGCCGACCAGCGTCACCTTGGGATGCGCCGGATCGCCCCAGCGGAAATCAACCAGCCGCGGCGCGCGGGTGGACGCCATTCCCACCGCATGGATCAGCGGAAAATTCCGGTGCACCAGGTCGTCGCCGACGATGCAGTCGAAATCCGCGTCATATCGCGTTGCGAGTTGTTGCGCCGCGGATGCGAGTTCCTCCGGCCCCATGTCGTTGGAGGGCGTGTTGATGAGGTCGCGCGCGAGCGCTGCCGCTTCCGCCATTCGCGTGACATCGACAATGTCGACGCCGTCCGGCGGCACCAGCCTGACGTCGGGCGTTTCGTTCTGGCGGTAACGGCCGAATCGATAGCTGCCGAGGGCGAAGGCAAGCGCACCAAGGCGCGCATCGTGCGGTACATTGTCGAAGCGATAGAGGCCCGGCGGCAGCAGGCCGGGCAACTGGCCGGGCCGGAACAGGTCGCGCCATTTGGCGCCGTCGTCCTCCAGGCCGAAGACGACGTGCGCGATCGCACCGTCCGCCCCCGGCAGCGTTAGGCATTCGCCGGGCTTGGCCGCAAAATTGTTGGCTCGCGCGAACTGGCGCGCCTGCGCGGGCAAGGTCGCGGCGATCGCGTCCCAGTTCGCCCTGGTGGCGAAGCTGATCGGAATGGCGGAGGCTGAAGGCGTGGTCTCGAACACGGGCATGCAGGTCTCGTCGCAATAAGCGGGGCGGGCCGATCGCGGCCGATTAACCGGCCGTTAGGGTTAACAGTCTATTGCTGGCGCATTCGGCTCGATCGATGCGCCTTCCATCATGAGTTAAAGTGCCATGCGTCAGCAGTCCAGTCTTGCCCGGCTCCTTGCCTCCGCGGCCGTGACGGCGCTTCTGGCGGCCGGCCTTGGCGGCTGCCAGACCATGTCCGACATCACCGGATCGATCGCGTCGTCGAAGGCGGAGGCGAACCCCGATGCCGACCCGCGCCGCGCCGCCGAAATCTATGGTGAGCGCTATCGCGCCAACGTCAAAGACGCCGACGCGGCGTTGCGCTATGGTCAGGCGCTCCGCGCTACCGGGCAGCGTTCCCAGGCCGTCGCCGTGCTGGAACAGGCCACCATCGCCCATCCCGGCAACAAGACGCTGCTGGCCGGCTACGGCCGGGCGCTGGTCGACAACGGCAATTTCAAGCAGGCGCTGGATGTGCTTAGCCGCGCCCATTCGCCGGAAAATCCGGACTGGCGCATCCTGTCGGTGCAGGGAACGGCGCTGGATCAACTCGGCCGCCACGACGAGGCGCGGCGTTACTACGCGAGCGCCCTGAAAATCGTGCCCGACGAGCCTTCGGTGCTGTCCAATCTCGGCATGTCGTATGTGCTGTCGAAGGATCTGCCGAAAGCGGAAGAGAATTTGCGGCGCGCCTATGGCAGCGCCAAGGCCGACACCCGGGTGCGGCAGAATCTGGGCCTAGTGGTCGGCTTGCAGGGCCGCTTCGCCGAGGCCGAAACCATCGTCAGGGCCGATCTGCCGGCCGAGGAAGCCGCCGCCAACGTCGCCTATCTGAAGGAAATGCTCAGCCGCAAGGACGGGCCGCGCGGCGGGCGGACCACGCCGATGGCGGCGCTCAATCGGCCGGACTGAACTGTCCGCATGTCGTCCCCGCGCAGGCGAGAACCCATAGCCACCAATAGTTATTGCCTGGTGAGCCGCGTCCGCAGGCCACTGATACCTTCCGCATAACGACGACGGAGCGTATGGTCCCCGCCTGCGCGGGCACGACGAAGATCCTCACTGCATCGCCGCGACCTTGATGCCGGTCGGCCCGAGGATGACCACGAACAGCACCGGCAGGAAGAACAGGATCATCGGCACCGTCAGTTTCGGCGGCAGCGCCGCGGCCTTCTTTTCGGCCTCGTTCATGCGCATGTCGCGGTTTTCCTGCGCCATCACGCGCAGGCTCTGGCCGAGCGGCGTGCCGTAACGCTCGGACTGCTGCAAGGCGAGGCAGACCGACTTGACGCCCTCCAGGCCGGTGCGCTTGGCCAGGTTCTCATACGCGACCTTGCGGTCCTGCAGATAGGACAGCTCGGCGGTCGTGAGCGTGAATTCCTCCGAAAGCGCCACCGACTGCGATCCGATCTCGAGCGAGACCTTGCGGAACGCCACCTCGATCGACATGCCGGATTCGATGCAGATCAGCAGCAGGTCGAGCGCATCCGGAAATGCCCGCTTGATCGAAAGCTGGCGCTTGGTGATGGCGTTCTTCAGGAACAGCATCGGCGCCTGCAGGCCGAAATAGGCGGCGGCGATGCACATGCCGATCTTCACCGGCGTCGATTTCTCCATGTGCGAAATGACGAACACATAGAGCACCGATCCGATCAGGAACACGATCGGCGTCACCATGCGGAAGAACAGGAAGGTGACGTAGGGCGCGTGTCCGCGATAGCCGGCCATCATCAGCTTTTCGCGCGCGGCTTCCTGCGCCACCCATTTGCCGAGGTTGAAATCCTCCACCACCTTGGAGACGACCTGCTTCGGCGCCTGGCGCAGCGAGACCTTCTCGGTCCTGGAAAGGCGGTCGCGCTCGCGCGCGCGCAGCCGCTCGCGTTCGCTGGCGACCGCCTTCATGCGCTTGGCCAGACCCTCGCCCGCGAACAGCGGCATGATCAGCGTGTACGCCGTGGCGCTCGCGGCGATGGCGGCGAACAGCATGGTCATGAACCGCGCGTCGTGGATCTTCTCGACCAGGAAATCAATCATGCTGCACCGTCAGAAATCGAAATTGATCATTCTCTTCATCACGAAGATGCCGCAGGACATCCATATGACGCAGCCGCACAGCATCAACTGGCCGGTCGGGTGCGTCCACAGCAGCGAGATGTAGTCGGGAGTCGACAGATACACGAGCAGCATGACGATCGGCGGCAGCGAGCCGATGATGCCGGCGGAGGCCTTGGCTTCCATCGACATGGCTTGAATCTTTTCGGCCATCTTCTTGCGGTCGCGCAGCACCTTGGACAGATTGCCCAGCGCTTCCGACAGATTGCCGCCGGACTTCTGCTGGATCGCGATGACGATGCCAAAGAAGTTGGCTTCGGGCACCGGCATCCGTTCGAACAGCCGCGCGCAGGCCTCGCCGAGCGGCATGCCGATCGCCTGGGTTTCGATAATCGCCAGGAATTCTCCCTTGAGCGGCTCCGGCGCGTCGGCGGCGACCACCTTGATCGACTCGAACAGCGGCAAGCCGGCCTTGATGCCGCGAACGATGACGTCGACGGCGTCGGGAAGGGCTTTCAGGAAGTTCTTTTCGCGGCGTTTCTTCAAATAGCTCAGAATCCAGCGCGGCAGCCCGAATCCGGCGGCGAATCCGAGGCCGACGGCCCCGATCAGTCCGCCGCCCATGAAAAACGCGATCGCAAAGCAGGCGGCTCCGAGAATCCCCGACATGATCATGAATTTCTGCGGCGTCCAGGCAAGGCCCGCCTGGGTAAGGCGGATGCCGAGCGAAACCTTCTTTTCCTTCTGGCGGCGGGCTTCGACTTCCTTCATCGAGCCTTCGACCTGCTCGCGGCGCGAGCGCTGCGCCTTGTCGGTCTGCCGCGCGGCGGGCTCCGGCCGCGCAACGGACGCGCGGCGCCGTTCGGCTTTTTTCTCTCCCGACAGCAGCGGATAGATGAATACCCATGCCACGCCGCCGACGGCGGTGGCGGCCAGGAAGGCCAGTGCGAGTGCCTGCGTGTTCATGGCGTGGTCCCTCAGACCTCCACGACGACTTCGGCGGCGTCGATGGCTGCCGCCAGCCGCTTTTCCTCGCCGTAATAGCGCGCGCGGTCCCAGAACCGCGGCCGGCCGATGCCGGTCGAGCGGTGGCGGCCGACGATGTTGCCGTTGGCGTCCTCGCCGATCATGTCGTAGAGGAACAGGTCCTGGGTGATGATGGTGTCGCCTTCCATCCCCATCACCTCGGTGATGTGGGTGATGCGGCGCGAGCCGTCGCGCAGGCGGGCGGCCTGGATGATGACGTCGATCGAGGCGCAGATCATCTCGCGGATGGTGCGCGAGGGCAGCGAAAAGCCGCCCATCGTGATCATCGATTCGCAGCGCGACAGCGCTTCGCGCGGGTTGTTGGCGTGCAGCGTGCCCATCGATCCGTCGTGGCCGGTGTTCATCGCCTGCAGCAGGTCGAACGCTTCGGGTCCGCGGACTTCGCCGACGATGATGCGTTCGGGGCGCATGCGCAGGCAGTTTCGCACCAGTTCGCGCATGGTCACCTGACCCTCGCCCTCGATGTTGGGCGGCCGGGTCTCGAGGCGGACGACATGGGGCTGCTGCAATTGAAGTTCGGCGGCGTCCTCGCAGGTGATGACCCGTTCGTCGTGGTCAATGTAGTTGGTCAGGCAGTTCAACAGGGTGGTCTTGCCGGAACCGGTACCGCCGGAGATCAATACGTTGCAGCGGACGCGGCCGACGATCTGCAGGATGGTGGCGCCCTCCGGGGAAATCGCGCCGAACTTGACCAGCTGATCCAGCGTCAGCTTGTCCTTCTTGAACTTGCGGATGGTGAGCGCGGGGCCGTCGATCGCCAGCGGCTGCACGATGGCGTTGACGCGCGAGCCGTCGGCGAGGCGGGCGTCGCAGATCGGCGAGGATTCGTCGACGCGCCGGCCGACCTGGCTGACGATGCGCTGGCAGATATTCAACAGTTGCTGGTTGTCGCGAAAGCGGATGCCGGTGCGCTGGATGCGGCCGGCGACTTCGATGAAGACGGTGCCGGCGCCGTTGACCATGATGTCGGAAATGTCGTCGCGCGACAGCAGCGGCTCGAGCGGACCGTAGCCGAGGACGTCGTTGCAGATGTCGTCGAGCAGTTCCTCCTGCTCGGCGATCGACATCACGATGTTCTTGATCGCGATGATCTCGTTGACGATATCGCGGATTTCCTCGCGCGCGGATTCGCCGTCGAGCTTGGCGAGTTGCGCCAGATCGATCGCCTCAATCAGCGCGCCGAAGATCGTCGCCTTGACCTGATAATAGCTGTCCGAACGCCGCGCCTCGATGGAAGGCGCCGGTGCCGCCCGTGCCGGCGCAAGCGGCGGCGAGGAAACCGCGGGCGCATTATCGCGCGAAGCCGCGGCGCCGGAGATGGTCTCCAAGGCTGCCGCGGGCTTTACCGCCCGTGTATCGGTCTCTGATCCGCTACGCTTACCAAACACGACGGCACTCCACGCGGTGACTTACTTCGACCGCAGCTTGTCGAGCAGGGGCGACAGGAATCCCCCGCGCGGTTTCTTGGTTTCGCCGCGCCCGGTCAGCCGTTGCGCGATCTGCAGGAACATGTCGCTGGTGCGATGCCCGGCGGCGATTTCCGCGATCATCTGGCCGTTGTTGGCGGCCGAGCCGAACATCTGCGGATCGAACGGGATCGAGGCGATCGGCTGGCTTTCGATCGCCTTGGCGAATTCGCTCGAATTGATTTCCGGCCGCTTCGGCACCCCGACCTGATTGAGGCAATACAGCGGAGTGCGATCGTTGGGGCGCGATGCCTTGAGCAGGTCGAACAGGTTCTTGGTGTTGCGCAGATTGGCGAGATCGGGCGCCGCCACGATCAGGATGTCGTCGGCGCCGATCAGGGCGCGCCGGGTCCATCCCGACCATTGATGGGGAACGTCGAGCACGATGCAGGGCATCGTGGTGCGCAAGGTATCGAAGATCGAGTTGAAGGCCTCGGCGCCGAAATCGTAGACCCGGTCGAGCGTGGCCGGCGCCGCCAGCAGGCTGAGATGATCGGTGCATTTCGACAGCAGGCGGTCGACGAACGCGGTATCGACCCGGTCCGGCGAGAAGACCGCGTCGGCGATGCCTTGCGGGGGATCCTGGTTGTAGTCGAGCCCGGCGGTGCCGAAGGCGAGATCGAGATCGGCGACCACCGAATCCAGCGTAAGATCGCGCGCGATCGCCCAGGCCACGTTGTGGGCCACCGTCGAGGCGCCGACGCCGCCCTTGGCGCCGACGATGGCGATGACGCGACCGACCGCCTTGGCTTCCGGCGCCGAAAACAGCCCGCAAATCGAGCGCACCACGTCGAGCGCGTTGACCGGCGAGATGACATAGTCGCTGACGCCGCGGCGAACCAGTTCGCGATACAGCGTGACGTCGTTGACCTTGCCGATCACCACCACACGGGTGCCGGCATCGCAAACCGTGGCAAGCTGATCGAGCCCGGCGAGAATGTCGCTGCGGCTTTCGGTTTCCAGGATGATCACGTTCGGCGTCGGCGCGGTGCGATAGGCCTCGATCGCCGCCGCCATGCCGCCCATCTGGATCTTGAGATGGGCCTTGCCGAGGCGGCGATCCTCGCCGGCCGATTGCACCGCGGACGCGGTTTCCACGGTTTCGCAGAACGCCTGCACCGATACACGGGGCGCCGGCGCGATGTGATCGTCCGCGGACGGTGGCGTGACGGCCGGCGATGCTTCCGGATTTTGGCGCGCGTAGCTGATCATTTGCCTGTATCGCTGAGTTTGGCCTTATCCGCTTCCGGATAGGTGGTCGTGGTCGGGTTGCCCTTCTTGTATTTGTCGTAGGCCGTCAGGCGCCGCGACGTGTAGGGCGGCGTTTCAGACCGCGGCTGCACCAGGTCCGCCGGATTGTCGACCATCGCCGCCATGTTGCGCTGATAGGCGCAGCCGAAATTGTAGTAGGGCTTGTTGTCGAGATAGCCCCGGTTATGGATCGACGGCCCGATATCCTCCGGCCACAGGCCGCACGGGCCGGCAACCGCCGATATCTTCGGATAGGTCAAGCGGATGGTCGCGAACTGGCGCGGGTCGTCCGGATGATAGTTGCGCACGATCACGCCGCGCGGCGGCACGCCGGCCGCGGCCAGCATCGCGCGAACTTCACGAAACGAATCCGCCGCGGCGCGGGCATTCGGCGTGCCGGTCGGCACGTCGGCATTGATCGCGCCGGTTCCCTCGCGCAGCCAGGTTTGCGCCAGCCCCATGACGTCGGCGCGCTGCGCGGCGGTGAGGCCGCCGCGCGAATTGCCCACGAAGATGTCGACCGAGCGGTTGGCTTCCTGGATCGCGATCGGATGACGCTGGCGATAGTCGTTAGGTATGCCGGCCGTCAGCTCCCCGGTGGTCGGCCCGGCGGCGGTAAGCGTGTTGCACGCGCCCAGCGCCATCGATAGACCGGCAAGCGCGCCCAGGCGGAGCGCGCGGTTGCCATTGGCGAGTAATCTGGTGGTCATCGCTGTTTCCTCGCCCCGCCTCAGTCAGTGATAAAACCGTAAGTGCCACGATAATTGCGGGCCGGGTCGACGCGGCCCGGCACGCCGTAGATGCGATTGATGCTGCCCAAGAGGTTGGCCTGCGGATCCGACGCCTCGGCAAAACCGTCGTCGGGACGCGACAGATCCTTCTGCGCCACGGCGCGGACGACATAGGGCGTGATCAGGATCATCAATTCGGTGGTGTTGTTGACGAAGTCGCGGCTGCGGAACAGCGTGCCGAGAATCGGCAACTGCGACAGCCCGGGCAATCCGTTGATCGCCTGCTTGGTCTGCTCCTGGATCAGTCCGGCCATCGCCATCGAGCCGCCCGACGGGACTTCCAGCGTGGTTTCCGCGCGGCGGGTCCGGATCGAGGGCACGGTCAGCGAATTGCCGGGCGAGACCACCAGCGTGAAGGAATTGTCGTTCGACAGCTCGGACACCTCGCTCATCACCCGCAGGCTGATGCGCCCCTCGGTCAGCACCACCGGCGTGAAGTTGAGCGAGATGCCGAACTTCTTGAAGCTGATCTGGGTGTTGCAGACATGCGTGACGGGATCGCAGGAATATCCGGCCGGGACCGGAAACTCGCCGCCGGCGATGAAGGTCGCCGATTCACCGGAGATCGCGGTCAGGTTCGGCTCGGCCAGCGTGCGGATCACGCCCGCGCTTTCCATCGCGCGGATGGTCGCCGACACCGTAGGGACGCCGTTGAGCGCGGAGTTGCCGAAACCGGTCGCGACCGAATTGCCGGCCAGCGAACGGCCAAACGCCGTGAACGGGTTCGAGTTGTTGAAATTCACCACCGAGGTGCCGTAGTTCAGGTTGGCGGTGAGATCGATGCCGAGCTGCTTGATGATCGAACGCTGCACTTCGGCGACGGTGACCTTCAGCATTACCTGGTCGCGGCCGCGGATCGCGATGCTGTTGACGACCTTGTCGGTACCGCCTACCAGCCGCGCGGCGAGATCGGTGGCCTGCTGGACCTCGACCGGGCTCGACACCGAGCCGGACAGCATGACGCCGTCGCCGAGGCCGTCGATCTGGATATCGGAATTCGGCATGGTCTGCTTCAACGCGGCGCGAATGCCGTTGAGGTCGCGCTTGACCGCGATGTCATAGGCGGCGATCTGCTGGCCGGCGGAATCGAAGAACACGATGTTGGTCTGGCCGACCGCGGCGCCGATGATGTAGGCGCGCTGCGCCGAACGCACCACCGCGTTTGCGATCTTCGGATCGGCGACCAGCACGTCCTTGATGTCGCGCGGCAGGTCGATCACGATCGACTTGCCGATGCCGAGTGCGAGGAAGCGCGCGTTCATCTGCCCGTCGGCGGCGACCGGCGCCGGCGTCGCGCGGTAGTCGCCCGCCATTACCGGCGTCAGGACCGGATTGATGGTGAACGCCGCGATCGCCGTGAACGACAGGGCGCGAACCATCAAGGCCCGCATCTTCAGCTGATTTTCCCCGCGCTTCATGTCGTCAGGTCCTTTCGGTCACTTCTGCGTCGTCGTCGGGCTTGAAACGCCGTAGCGAACGACATTGATGCTGTCGCCGCGCTTGATGCGATCTTCCGAAGGTTTTTCCGCCACGTTGAGGTCGGCAATGCTGCGCAGCGCGAGCGACAGCGTGCCGCTCTGGCGCGCGCGCGCCAGCGTTTCGGTTTGCTCCGGCTTCAATTCGAGCGTGACGGTCTTGCCGACCACGCTGTTCTGGCCGTCCTTTTCCTTGGGCGCCTGGTCGATCGCGAGCACGCGGACGTTGCTCAGGATGACTTCGGAGTTGACGAGATCGGGCGAGCCCTTCTGGTCGGGATTCTTCTCGCGCTTCGACAGGATCACGTCGACCCGGTCGTTGGGCAGGATGAAGCCGCCGGCGCCGGTTTCAGGCGAAATTTCGGTGGAGATCGCGCGCATGCCGGTCGGCAGGATCGCGGCCATGAAGCCCGACCCGTCGGCCTTGACCAATTTCGGCTCGCGGATCGGCTCGCCGGCGATGAACGGCGCGCGGGCGATCGAGCCGATGACTTCCTTGGTGGCTTCGGGCCGCTCGTTGCGGCGGATAAAGCTGCTGCTCGCGGTCGCGGCGGGCCAGGTCTGCCATTGCAGATCGTCGGCGGTCACCGATTTGCCGAGGCCGATGTCGGATTTCGCGACCAGAACGTCCACGGTCTGAAGTTGAACGACCGGCTCGCTCGGGAGCTGTTTCGGGTCGGAGCCACTTGCAAGATACGCGGCGACGCCGCCGGCACCGACAGCGATGGTCAGGACGACAATGCGTGCGGTATTCATACGCTTTCAACTTTCCACATTACGCCGCGACGCTTCCGCCGCTGTGATGGGAGTTGACCAGCTATTCGTCAAAGCATGGTTAATGAGGCGTATCTAAATCGCGTTAACGGGAAGTTTCACGCGTGCTCACGGCATGGCGAAGCGGGCGAGGTCGACCGCCTTGATCCAGTCGGTTTCGGGATAGATCACCAGCGCGCCGACGGCGAGCGCGATGCCATAGGGGATTCCGCTGTCCTTGGCATGCAGCCGGAGCAGCCAGGTCTGTCCGCCGAGTGAATAGGGCAACGGCCATTGCCGGAACTGGAGCAGAACCAGGGTCAGCGCGCCGCCGAACAGCGAGGCGTAGACCAGATAATCCAGCAGATGCGCGAAGCCGAACCAGAGCGCGGCGCCGGCCGCGACCTTGGCGTCGCCGCCGCCGATCCAGCCAAACGAAAAACAGGCAAAGGCCACCGCGAGCACGGCGGCGCCGGCGCCGGCATGCGAAAGGATGTCATGAAGTCCCATGCCGCTGAAAACGGCCAGGCACAGGAAGCCGCCGAGCAGCGCCAGCGATATCCGGTTGGAAATCGTCATGGTGAAGAGGTCGCTTGCCGCTGCGAATGCCATCAGGGCCGGAAACAGCAACAGGCGCGCGATGTCGAGGATCATGGGTCATGGCCGTGCGGCAGCGATCGGGGATGCCGCCCGAGTCTAGCCTGCGAGATGTAAACAATCGGAAAACGCCGCGCCGTCACCAGATCGCGGCGATCCGCAGCGTCAGGACGAGCAGCGCCAGCGCCAGCGCCGCACAGACGATCCGCACCGGCGTGCCGTCGGGTACCGGCAGCGACCGCGCCGCCGCGGCATCGCGGGAAGGTTGATTCATGTCGGCAACATCAGGGGCCGGCAAACAAAAAGGGCCCCGGATCACCGAGGCCCCTGATGCCTGTCGGCAACAGCCGCTTACTTCAGCGAGTTGTTGATCGAGGTGAACTTGGTGTTGAGGTTGGTACCGAGGCCGTTGACCACGGCAATGATCGCGAGCGAAATGCCGGCGGCGATCAGGCCGTATTCGATGGCGGTGGCGCCCGACTCATCCTTTACGAAACGCGCAATGAGATTCTTCATAGGTAACTCCATGTGTACACGTGGCTGTCGAACTTTAGGTTGGTCTCGCCGGCGTTCTCAGCACCGTGACCATGGTGCCACCCTAGAAGCGGAGAATTGCAGCGCAGTTAATGCGATTGCGGAAAACCGGCCGCAACCCGCTCTTCGTGAGCACAGTAAATTTAGCTTTAAGGCGTCGTGTAAAACACCACGGTAATCAATGGCCGCGTGCCCCGGTCGAATCCGCGGCGCGTCCTGCAATTTCACGTCTCCTTAAGTATGACGCGGTAACTCTTTGATCCCTGTATCCCGCGAGGCCGCAATGTCGAATTTATCCCTGGAAGTCGTCGAAATGCTCGGCCAGACGATCGCCAGGGTGGTACCCATTACAATTGCGCTGGCGCTGGTGTTTTCGGTGATGACGCACTTCTGGGCCTGCAATCCCGGTAAGCCGTGGTGGCGCAAGCGCGAACTGGTCACCGACATCTGCTACTGGTTCTTCGTTCCCCTGATGGGCCGGGTGGTGCGGATCGGCCTCCTGGTGATTGGCGCCGGCGTCATTTTCAAGATCCATGATGCCGACGAACTGATCGCGTTCTACGACAACGGCCACGGGCCCTTGTCCGAACTGCCGCTGTGGCTGCAGGCCGTGCTGTTTCTGGTGCTGTCGGATTTCATGCTGTACTGGATCCACCGCCTGTTTCATGGCAGCGGCTTCTGGAAGTATCACGCCATCCATCATTCTTCCGAAGACCTCGACTGGATCTCGGCGGCGCGTTTCCATCCGGTGAACCTATTCCTGGGGACCATCGCGGTCGACGTCATCCTGCTGCTGGCGGGCATTTCGCCCAACGTCATGCTGTGGGTCGGGCCGTTCAACACCTTTCATTCCGCCTTCGTCCACGCCAACCTGAACTGGACGCTCGGCCGGTTCAAATACGTGCTGGCGACGCCGGTATTCCACCGCTGGCATCACACCTCGCTGGAAGAGGGCGGCGACACCAATTTTGCCGGCACGTTTCCGCTGTGGGACATCCTGTTCGGAACGTTCCGGATGCCGGAAGGCGAGCTTCCCGACAATTACGGCGTGGACGGTCAGGGCATTCCGTCGGAAATCGGCGGTCAACTGGCCTATCCGTTCCGGGTGTAGGTCTCTGGCATGCGCGTGTCTCTTGCCCTGTTTGCAGTTCGTTCATCAATTAACGGCAGATTTGCCATGTCGGGCGCCGGCTTGGCTGCGTATCGCTGAAGCCGTCGTACACGCCCCGGAGTAGAGTATGTCGGTCAGTTCCCTGCGCCCCGCCTTGCGCGCGTTTTTCCTGTTCCGGTCGCTGGCGATCGGAATCCTGCTGGTTCCGGCAACTGCGTTCGCCGCGCCCACCGGCGATACCATCGCGGTCAATGTCGACCAGGCCAAGCTGGTCCGGCTGCCCGACCGGGTCGCCACCATCGTGGTCGGAAACCCGCTGATCGCCGACGTAACCCTGCAAACCGGCGGTGTCATCGTCGTGACCGGCAAGGGATACGGCGCCACTAATTTCATCGCCATGGACCGCGGCGGCCAGGTTCTGGTCGACCGCGTCATTCAGGTGGAGGGCCCCACCGACCAGCTCGTCACCGTTTATCGCGGGGTCGACCGCGAGTCCTATAGCTGCATGCCGATCTGCCAGCGCCGGGTGACGCTCGGCGACGGCGACGGATATTTCAGGTCGACGATCGAGCAGGCGGGCTCGCTCAGCGGCCAGGCCAGCGGCAGCGCCGCCGCGGCCGCCAAGCCCCAGAACTGATTTCCGCCGCTCACGCCTTCGTCATTGCGAGGAGCGACAGCGACGAAGCCAGCCTTTCGTTGAGCCGCTGGATTGCTTCGCTTCGCCGGCAATGACGGCTTCAGCCGCACCCGGACCTGAAAACAGTTAACGCGCGGTTAAGGGCCCGGTGCATTCTGCTCCGATCCGGCGAAACACTTCGACAATCTGTTTCAGGTAATCGTTGCGGGAGTAATTTCCGCCTGGGGACCGATCAATGTCATCGCCCGCGCTTTCACCCGCCGCCGCCGCAAAAGCATTGCGACGATTCCGCCGCAACCGGCGCGGTTCGGCCGCCGTCGAGTTCGCGCTGGTGGCGCCGGTATTTTTCGCGCTGCTGTTTGCGATCATCGAAACCTCGCTCGTGTTCTTCGCAAGCCAAGTGCTCGAGACCGGCGTCCAAGATAGCAGCCGGCTGATCTATATTAGTCAGAGCGTGACAGCTGCGAGCTTCAAGCAGGATCTGTGTAACCGCGTCGCAGCGTTGTTCTCGTGCGCTAACGTCTGCGTCGAGATGAAATCATATAACGCGGGAGCGGCCATCAACATTTCCGATCCCATCGATAGCAGTGGAAATTTCAACAGCACCTGCACGATCGATCTTCCGGTTAATCCTAGTCAGACCGTCGTTATTCGTGCATTCTATCAATGGCCGCTGATCGTCACCGGGCTCGGCTACAACATTGCAAATATCGGCCGCGGCACCAGCAACAGCAAAAGACTGCTGGCTGCGACGACCGCCGTTCTTTCCCAATGACGGCGAAATTCATGAAGATTCTCGCTTATCCCGGATTGTTGCGTTCGCTGCGGCCGTCGGTCGCGAAGCTGGCGCGCGACAATCGCGGTAATGCTGCGATCGAGTTTTCGATGATTGTACCGCTGATGCTGGTGATGTTCTTCGGGACCATCGAGTTTTCGAGCGCGGTGGCGGTCGATCGCAAGCTCTCGCTGGTGTCGCAAGGGTTGGCCGATCTGGTTTCGCGATACGCGAGCGTCACCGACACCGACATCAGCAATTTCTTCATTATCGGCAATGCGATGCTGACCCCCTACTCGGCGACCGTGCTCCAGACCACGCTGACCGAAATCTACATCGACCCTTCGACCGGCGTTGCACGTGCGCAGTGGAGCAAGGGAGATGCGCCGCGGGCGGATAGCTCGACGGTGCCGGTTCCGGCCAACTTGATTGCTCGGGATGCGTCAAACAAGATAATCGCCGATCAATATCTGATTTTCGCCGAGACCAGTTATCTCTATAAGCCGGCGGTCGGTTACGTCATGGGGATCGCCGGCATTCCGCTAAGCGACAAAATGTACATGCGCCCGCGTATCACCTCGTGCGTTCTGTACAACACGGCCGCGGGCAATTGTCCGAAGAAATAAAAAGCACGAAGTTGCCAGACCTGATTTCCATCGAGATAAAAAAGGCCGCGCGGTGGGCGCGGCCTTCCTGTTTCTGTTCCGGCAACATTCCGCCAGCCCGAGCCGGCGAAATCCCGCTTAGCCGGCGGCGCGCAGATTGTCGGCCGAAGACTTGCCAGAGCGGCGATCGGCGACGATCTCATAGGATATCTTCTGGCCTTCACGCAGCGTGCCAAGACCGGCGCGTTCGACGGCGCTGATGTGCACGAACACGTCGTTGCCGCCGTCGTCCGGCTGGATGAATCCAAAGCCCTTGGTCGCGTTAAACCACTTCACGGTTCCCATGCTCACGGGGGTAGTCCCTTCTCAAGATAGATATAGTCGAAGCCCACTTGCGATGGGCTGGTGAGATCGAATTTTTGGAAGGGTCGTCAGCGTCTAAACCGGTGTTACCGGTGGTTAGCTAATGTCGTCCGGCCGAAAATCGATGCGTGATATTATTCCAAAGTAGCCCCCAAAACAATCCTGACGTGCAGGAATTTTGGCAGCGTGACTTGCGAAGATGGGAAGCCGCGCAACCGAACAATTCTGTCGCGCGGCCTCGCCTTGTTGGAAGATTAAACTACCTGCGGCGGAACTGGCCACGCGCCGGCGCGCCCCGTGGCGCCATGGCGCCACCCGGCCGTTCGTCCTTGTGACGGAAGATCAGCCGGCCTTTTTCCAGGTCGTAGGGCGACATCTCGATCGTCACCCGGTCGCCCGCCAGGGTCTTGATGCGATTCTTTTTCATCTTGCCGGCGGTGTAGGCGACAATTTCGTGCCCGGCGTCGAGTTGCACGCGATAGCGAGCATCGGGGAGGATCTCGGTCACCAGTCCTTCGAACTGGATCAGCTCTTCTTTAGCCATGGTGTTCTCCAGATCGATCGACCGTCAGCGTGGCCGGTGGGTGCGGTTGGGTTGGGTGTTCGGACGGCTTTCGCGATGCAAAAAGGCAACTCCCTGCATCCCTTCAGCCTTGACCTGAGCCTTGACCTGAGCCTTGCCCGGCTGGGCTTTTGCGCCGTGCGACGGACGCGACGGCTCGTGCCGGCTGGTTTGCGGCGCGCCGACTGGACCGCCGGGACGGCGGCGACGGCGGGGACCTTTCGAGCCCGGGGCCGCGTCATGGCCTCGCGCGCCATGCCCATGCGGCGCGGAGCGCGCGCCGCGATGCTGTGACGGCGCCGGCGCCGCGTCGCGATGACCCGGCGTGCGGCGGTCTTCCTTGGGCAGCGCGATGCGGATCAGCTTTTCGATGTCGCGCAGATAGGCCAGTTCCTCACCGCCCGCGACCAGCGAGATGGCGACGCCATCGGCGCCGGCGCGCGCGGTGCGGCCGATGCGATGGACATAGGTCTCGGGCACGTTGGGGAGATCGAAATTCACCACATGGCTGATGCCGTCGACGTCGATGCCGCGAGCGGCGATGTCGGTGGCGACCAGCGTGCGGATCTCGCCGCTGCGGAATGCCGCGAGCACGCGCTCGCGGTGATTCTGCGACTTGTTGCCATGAATGGCGTCGGCGGAAATGCCGGCCCGTTCGAGGCCCTTCACCACCTTGTCGGCGCCATGCTTGGTGCGGGTGAAGATCAGCGCGCGGTTGACCTGTTCCTGGTTCAGCAGTTGCGCCAGCAGCGCGGGCTTGGCCGAGTGGTCGACCTGGATGATGCGCTGGGTGATGCGCTCGACCGTGGAGGCCACCGGCGTCACGGCGACGCGGGCCGGATCGCGCAGCATCTGCTCGGCGAGTTCGGCGATATCCTTTGGCATTGTCGCCGAGAAGAACAGCGTCTGCCGCTTGAGCGGCAGTTTGGCGACGATTTTGCGGATGTCGTTGATGAAGCCCATGTCGAGCATGCGGTCGGCCTCGTCGAGCACGAGGAATTCGACCTGGCCGAGCTTCAACCCGTTGCTCTGCACGAGGTCGAGCAGGCGGCCGGGGGTGGCGACCATGACTTCGACGCCCTGCATGATGGAGCGGACCTGGCGTCCCATCGGAACGCCGCCGATCGCCAGCGCCGAGGTCAGCCGCATGTGCCGGCCATAGGCATTGAAGCTCTCGAGGATCTGCCCGGACAATTCTCGCGTCGGGCTGAGCACCAGCACGCGGCAAGCCTTGGGTTGCGGCCTGACGCGGTTTTCAAGGATGCGGTGCAGGATGGGCAAGGCGAAGGCGGCGGTCTTTCCGGTGCCGGTCTGGGCAATGCCGACGACGTCACGGCCGGTAAGTGCGAGAGGAATGGTTTGGGTCTGGATGGGCGTGGGCGTCAGGTAGTTCTCTTCCTTGAGCGCACGCGAAATTGGATCGGCGAGGCCGAAATCCTGAAAGGAGGTCAAAAGTCTGGTTCTTTCCATATGTGAAAGCAGGCGCCCGGCGATATCGGCCAGGAGCGCGCGAGGGGTGTCCGGGACACCCGCGTGTTTGGGGCGTCGGTTTTGGTTAGCTGAAGGGGCAAGCCAGAAACCGTTGGACGGGCTCAGAACACGCGGCTCGCAATGACCTGATGATTCTCAAGGTCGTGACGCTGATATGGAACACGAACGCGGCACTTTCAAGATGAATCGTCAAAAGTCGCGTTCACCGGGTTAATAATGGCAACCAAATTGCTATTTTCCGCGGTTAAGACCACTGCCGGAAATTTAGACAATATCTTTCATTTGCTTATTAAATAATCAGATTGCCGACTGAGCATACATTTTTATGGTCTAAAATTTAGGCAGCTGGTCTCCAAAACATCGGTCCGATTCCGGATTCTTCAACAACGCCATTCGGTTACGCCATTTGTGCACCGTGGCATGCTTCTTGCGATTCCGTTAACGCAGGCGGCCGTGGGGCCGTTTCGCAGCGTCTTTACGTCTGCGTCAGGGAGATGACAGCACATGATCAACGATTCGATTTCCGCCATAGCGAAACCGATGAGCCGGCGCCGTTGGCTGGCGGCAAGTGCCGGCCTCGTTTTGGGCTTGGCCGCGTTGCCAGCCGCAAGGGCGGCCAACGATACCATCAAGGTGGGCGTCCTGCATTCGCTCTCAGGCACCATGGCCATCAGCGAAACCACGCTGAAGGATACCGTACTGTTCCTGATCGACGAGCAGAACAAGAAGGGCGGCGTTCTCGGCAAGAAGCTCGAAGCCGTGGTGGTCGACCCGGCGTCGAATTGGCCGCTGTTTGCCGAAAAGGCCCGCGAACTGATCACCAAGGACAAGGTTTCCGTGGTGTTCGGCTGCTGGACCTCGGTGTCGCGCAAGTCCGTGCTGCCGGTATTCAAGGAATTGAATTCGATCCTGTTCTATCCGGTGCAGTATGAGGGCGAGGAGAGCGAGCGCAACGTGTTCTACACCGGGGCTGCGCCGAACCAGCAGGCGATTCCCGCGGTCGACTATCTCGCCAAGGAAGAAAAGGTGAAGCGCTGGGTGCTGGCCGGCACCGACTACGTCTATCCGCGCACCACCAACAAGATCCTCGAAGCGTACCTGAAGTCGAAGGGCGTCGCGCAGGAAGACATCATGATCAACTACACGCCGTTCGGTCATTCCGACTGGCAGACCATCGTGGCCAACATCAAGAAGTTCGGCTCGGCGGGCAAGAAGACGGCGGTGGTTTCGACCATCAACGGCGACGCCAACGTTCCGTTCTACAAGGAGCTCGGCAACCAGGGCATCAAGGCAACCGACATTCCGGTGGTCGCGTTCTCGGTGGGTGAGGAAGAACTCGCCGGCATCGACACCAAGCCGCTGCTCGGCCATCTCGCCGCATGGAACTACTTCCAGTCGATCAAGGATCCGGCCAACGAGAAGTTCATCAAGGCCTGGCAGGCTTACACCAAGAACCCGAAGCGCGTGACCAACGATCCGATGGAAGCGCACGTCATCGGCTTCGAGATGTGGGTCAAGGCGGTCGAGAAGGCCAAGTCGGTCGACGCCGACAAGGTGATCGATGCGCTGCCTGGCATCGAAGCCAAGAACCTGACCGGCGGCACCTCGAAGATGCTTCCGAACCATCACATCACCAAGCCGGTGTTCATCGGCGAGATCAAGGCCAATGGTCAGTTCGACGTGGTGTGGAAAACCCCGGGCCTGGTGGCCGGCGACGCATGGTCGAAGGAGCTCGACGGCTCCAAGGACCTGATCGGCGACTGGGTCGGCAAGAAGTGCGGCAACTATAACACCAAGACCAACAAGTGCGGCGGTCAGGGCTCCTGATTCGCGCCGTCATTGCGAGCCAACGGGTCGCGCGCGAATGCGCGCCCGATGACAAGCTCCACGAAGCAATCCAGCGCGACAAATGAAGACTGGATTGCTTCGTCGCAAGTGCTCCTCGCAATGACGAATCCAACATTCGAAGGCGGCGATTTGCCGCCGCCTTCTTCACTTTCGCCGGGGTCGTCCAGTGCTTAACCACGCCGTTGATCGTCTGCGAGCGATCGCACTTGCCGTCTTGCTGCTCGCCGCCTTCGCCCATCCGGTTCTCGCGGGCCCGTTCGAGGATGCGGTCGCCAAATTCGCCAATGACGAATATTCCGACACCGAAGAGGCGGTCGGCGCGCTCGCCACCTCGGGCAATCCGCTCGCCTATCCGATCATCAGCGCGCTGCAGGACGGCCGCCTGTCGGCCGACACCGATACGAAGAAGGTTTTTGTCACCGAGGCTGACGGCAAGATCGTCGACGCCGCGACCGGCGCCGCCGTCGCCAGCGTGCCTGACAGCGCCAGCGCCGTGCGTCTCAACAACAAGCTGCGCCGCGTCGTCGCGGCGGCGCTTGGCGGATTGACGCTGCTGTCGCCGGATCCGGCCAAACGGGTTCAGGCCGCGCAATCGGTGTTCAAGACCCACGACGAATCCATGCTGCCGGTGGTCGAGGGCGCGTTGCAAAAGGAAACCAGCAATGCCGCCAAGCTCGCTTTTACCGAGGCACGCGCGGCCATCCTGCTGTTCAAACCGGATGCCACCGAGGTCGAGAAGCTGGAATCGATCGCGATCATCAAGGCGCGCGGCGATCAGGAGGCGCTGGCGTTGCTGACCGGACTGTCCGGCGATCAGCCGCTGACGGTGTCGCGCGCGGCGGCGAGCGCGACTTCGGCGATCCAGAGCAATCTCGCGCTGTGGTCGACGGTGCAGAACGCATGGTACGGCATTTCGCTGGGCTCGGTGCTGCTGCTGGCGGCGATCGGCCTCGCCATCACCTTCGGCGTGATGGGCGTCATCAACATGGCGCACGGCGAGATGGTGATGATCGGCGCCTATGTCACCTTCGTGGTGCAGGAGACCATCCGCACCCGCTATCCCGCCCTGTTCGACGTTTCGCTGCTGATAGCGGTTCCGCTGGCTTTCCTCGTGGCGGGCGGGATCGGCATCCTGATCGAGCGCAGCATCATTCGCTTCCTCTACGGACGGCCGCTGGAGACCCTGCTCGCGACCTGGGGGCTGTCGCTGGTTCTTCAGCAGGCCGTCCGGACCATGTTCGGGCCGACCAACCGCGAGGTCGGCAATCCCTCCTGGATGAGCGGCGCGTTCGAGATCGGCCAGATCACCATTACCTATAACCGCCTGTGGATTTTGTGCTTCACGCTGGCGGTGTTCGCCATCCTGCTGGCGATGCTGCGCTACACCAGCCTCGGGCTCGAGATGCGCGCGGTGACGCAAAACCGCCGGATGGCGGCCTCGATGGGGATCGCGACCTCGCGCGTCGATGCACTGACCTTCGGGCTCGGCTCGGGCATCGCCGGCATCGCCGGCGTGGCGCTGTCGCAGATCGACAATGTCAGCCCCAATCTCGGCCAGAGCTACATCATCGACAGTTTCATGGTGGTGGTGTTCGGCGGCGTCGGTAATCTGTGGGGCACGCTGGTCGGCGCCTTCACGCTCGGCATCGCCAACAAGTTCCTCGAGCCGGTCGCGGGCGCCGTGCTCGGCAAGATCGCCATTCTCGTCCTCATCATCCTGTTCATCCAGAAGCGCCCGCGCGGCCTGTTCGCGCTCAAGGGCCGGGCGGTGGAAGCATGATGGTGATTTCAAGCGGTTGGGCCGCGTTTTTCTGCTCCCTCCCCCCTTGCGGGGGAGGGTCGGGGTGGGGGGTGAACCACAAGCACGGGACTCGCGGGCACCCCCACCCCCAACCCCTCCCCGCAAGGGGGAGGGGAGCAGAGCGCACCGCCAGGGGACAGTCATGACCCCGCACATCCTCACCCGCTCGCTGGACCGCAGCGCGACAATTTTCATCCTGATCGTTGCCGCGGTCGGCGTGCTGATCCCGCTGTCGAACCTGCTGCTGCCGGCCGGCTCGGCGTTTCAGGTCCCGACCTACCTGGTGGCGCTGTTCGGCAAATATGTCTGCTACGCCATCCTCGCGCTGTCGATCGACCTGATCTGGGGCTATTGCGGCATTCTCTCGCTGGGCCATGGCGCGTTCTTCGCGCTCGGCGGCTACGCGATGGGCATGTATCTGATGCGCCAGATCGGCAGCCGCGGCGTTTACGGCAATCCGCTGCTGCCCGACTTCATGGTGTTCCTGAACTATCCGAAACTGCCGTGGTACTGGCATGGCTTCGACATGTTCTGGTTCGCCGCGCTGATGGTGGTGCTGGTGCCGGGCCTGCTGGCGTTCTGCTTCGGCTGGCTGGCGTTCCGCTCCCGCGTCACCGGCGTCTATCTGTCGATCATCACCCAGGCGATGACCTACGCGCTGCTGCTGGGTTTCTTCCGCAACGATTTCGGCTTCGGCGGCAACAACGGCCTGACCGATTTCAAGGACATCCTCGGCTTCAACGTGCAGGCGGAGGGCACCCGTGCCGCGCTGTTCGCGCTGAGCTGCCTTGCGCTGATCGCCGGATTCCTGGTCTGTCGCGCGGTGGTGACGTCGAAGCTCGGCAAGGTGCTGATCGCGGTGCGCGATGCCGAGTCGCGCACCCGGTTTCTCGGCTACCGCGTCGAATCCTACAAGCTGTTCGTGTTCACGCTGTCGGCCTGCATGGCCGGCGTCGCCGGCGCGCTGTACGTGCCGCAGGTCGGCATCATCAACCCCGGCGAATTCGCGCCGGGCAATTCCATCGAGGCCGTGATCTGGGTCGCGGTCGGCGGCCGCGGCACGCTGATCGGCGCGGCGCTGGGTGCCGTGGTCGTCAATTACGCCAAGACCGTGTTCACCTCGGGCGTGCTGGCGCCGTACTGGCTGTTCATGCTGGGGGCGCTGTTCATCCTGGTCACGCTGCTGCTGCCGAAGGGCATCGTCGGCACCTTCAACGCCTGGTGGGAGCCCAATTTTTTCAAGAATCGGAAGGCGCAGCGCGTATCGGCCGCGGCCGGGAGCGCGGCGCTGGAAGACGGCGTCAGCGAAGCGAACCCGGCGGAGTAAGCGCATGAACGTCATGGACACCCGTGCCACTTCGGCGATGCTGTATCTCGACGGCGTCCACGTCTCGTTCGACGGCTTTCACGCCATCAACAATTTGTCGCTGACGCTGGAGCCCGGCGAGATGCGCGCCATCATCGGTCCCAACGGCGCCGGCAAGACCACGATGATGGACATCATCACCGGCAAGACCAAGCCCGACGAGGGCGACGTGCTGTTCGACGGCACCACCGACCTCACCCGGCTCGACGAGACGCGGATCGCCGAACTCGGAATCGGCCGCAAATTCCAGAAGCCGACCGTGTTCGAGAGCCAGACCATCCAGGACAATCTGCTGCTGGCGCTCAATGTCGACCACAGCGTCAGGGGAACGCTGTTCTGGCGGGAAACCCGCGACGAGTCCGAACGCATCGAGCGGGTGCTGGAAACCATCCGCCTGAAAGACGCGCGCAACCGCCTCGCCGGCAGCCTGTCGCATGGCCAGAAGCAGTGGCTGGAAATCGGCATGCTGCTGGCGCAGGACCCCAAGCTGCTGCTGGTCGACGAGCCGGTCGCCGGCATGACCGACGTCGAGACCCATCAGACCGCCGAACTGCTTAAAGAGATCAACAGGGACAAGACCGTGATGGTGGTGGAGCACGACATGACCTTCGTGCGCGAGCTGGGGGTCAAGGTGACCTGCCTGCACGAGGGCACGGTTCTGGCCGAGGGGTCGATCGACGAGGTATCGTCGAACGATCGCGTGATCGAAGTATATCTGGGGCGATGATGCGCATGCGCTTTCTTGTCCCGAGCGCGGCGCATCACTGCGCGCTCCGCGCTTGTGCTGCACCGCGTCCGGGAAACCAGAACAGGAACTGCGCCCATGCTGAACGTCGATAACATCAGCCTGTATTACGGCGCGGCGCAGGCGTTGCGCGGCGTCTCGATCGCGGCCGAGCCCGGCAAGGTGACCTGCGTGCTCGGCCGCAACGGCGTCGGCAAGACCAGCCTGCTGCGCGCCATGGTCGGGCAGTATCCGATCGCGTCGGGCTCGATCACCTTCGACGGCACCGATATCTCGCATCTGCGGCCCTATGAGCGGGCGCGGCGCGGCATCGGCTTTGTGCCACAGGGCCGCGAGATTTTTCCGCTGCTGACGGTGGAGGAGAATCTCAAGACCGGCTTCGGCCCGCTGAAGCGTCATGACCGCAACATTCCGGACGACGTGTTCTCGCTGTTTCCGGTGCTGAACTCGATGCTGGGCCGGCGCGGCGGCGATCTGTCCGGCGGCCAGCAACAGCAGCTGGCCATCGGCCGCGCGCTGGTGATGCGGCCAAAACTGCTGCTGCTCGACGAGCCGACCGAGGGCATCCAGCCCTCTATCATCAAGGATATCGGCCGCGCCATTTCCTATCTGCGCAGCCTCGGCAGCATCGCCATCGTGCTGGTGGAGCAGTATCTCGACTTCGCCTGCGAACTGGGCGACAATTTCGCGGTGATGGATCGTGGCGCCGTGAAATATGCTTGCGACCGCTCGACGCTCGATCCCGGCGAAATCAGCCGCCAGATGGCGCTTTAGGAATACGCGCCGTCAGAAGGACCAAAGATGACGACGGCTTCCGACATTTTCGCGGCCAACCGCGCGGTCGGCGCGGTGACGTTTGACGTGGCGCTGGTCGACGGCGTCACCCGCCGCCGCCAACTGCACGAATCCGGCTCGCTGCGGGTGCGGTTTCCGTCGCCGGAAGCGCGGGGATTGTCGGCCGTGTTCGTCAATACCGCAGGCGGCATCGCCGGCGGCGACCATTTTGGTATCGATATCGCGACAAATGCGGGGTCACGCCTCACAGTGACCACGGCCGCGGCCGAAAAGATCTATCGCGCCCAGGGACCGGCGGCGCAGGTCAATATTGCGCTGAAGGCGGCGGCGGACTCGCATCTCGCCTGGCTGCCGCAGGAAACCATCCTGTTCGATCGCGCGCGGGTGGCGCGCAGGATCGACATCGACCTGCATGAAAGCGCCTCGCTGTTGCTGTGCGAAATCGTGGTGTTCGGCCGCGCTGCGATGGGCGAGAAGATGCTGACCGGGAGTTTTGTCGATCGATGGCGGCTGCGGCGCGGCGGCAGGCTGGCGTTCGCGGAAACCGTGCGGCTCGACGGCGACATCGACGAAAAGCTCCACCGGCCGGCGGTCGCGAACGGGGGCGCCGCGATCGGCAGCGCGCTGATCGTGCCCGGCGACGAGGCGCTGGTGGCGCGAATTCGGGAAGCCTCGCACGCGTTCGGCGGCGAGGTCGGCCTCTCCGCCTGGAACGGCTTTGCAATGGCACGCTTCTGTGCACAAGATGCGGCGAAACTTCGCGCCGACATGATCGCGGTGCTGGGCAGCGTGGGTGGCACGGCGCTGCCGCGGCTGTGGCTCAACTAGACCCCTCGGGACATCGACAAAGCGCGCGCATAAATCTTTCCCCCCGCGAAAAGGACAAGCTGCTGATCTCGATGGCAGCGTTAGTGGCGCGCCGCCGGCTGGAGCGGGGCGTCAAGCTCAACCACCCCGAAGCGATCGCGATCATTTCCGATTTCATCGTCGAGGGCGCGCGCGACGGCCGCACCGTCGCCGAGCTGATGAAGGCCGGCGCCGAGGTCATCACCCGCGCGCAGTGCATGGATGGTATCGCCGAGATGATCCACGACATCCAGGTCGAAGCGACGTTTCCGGACGGCACCAAGCTGGTGACGGTGCATGAGCCGATCAGGTGAGATGGACGCGGTCTTCAAACTCGTCATTGCCGGGCTTGACCCGGCAATCCATCGTCTTCGACAGAGTCTTGGGAAGATCGATGGATACGCGGGTCAAGCCCGCATATGACGAAATGTGTGAATCCAGTAGGGATAAGCCCGGCATGACGGTGCAATTGGCGAGGCATTCCGAATGATCCCCGGTGAACTCTTCATCAAGGACGGCGAGATCGAACTCAACGCCGGGCGCAGGACGGTGACGCTCACCGTCGCCAATAGCGGCGACCGCCCGATCCAGGTCGGCTCGCACTATCATTTCTTCGAGACCAATCCGGCGCTGAAATTCGACCGCAAGCAAGCGCGCGGCATGCGGCTCGACATCGCTGCCGGCACCGCGGTGCGCTTCGAGCCCGGCCAAACTCGCGACGTGCAACTGGTGGCGCTGGCCGGCAAGCGCGTCGTCTACGGCTTCCGCGGCGACGTGATGGGGAAGCTGTGAACACCCCCAGCGTCGTCCCCGCCTGCGCGCTAAGGCATGCACACATCTCGTCATGCGCGGGCTTGACCCGCGCATCCATCCATCTTCGAAAGAGTCTTTCGAAGCGTGACGGATTGCCGGGTCAAGCCCGGCAATGACGACAGAGATATGTGCATGCCTGAACGCCTGCGCGGGGACGACGCAAAATTTCAAACCTTCTCAGGATGACGGAAATCTGGAGCATCCATAATGTCCACCAAAATCTTCCGCTCGGTCTATGCTGACATGTTCGGCCCCACCACCGGCGACCGGGTGCGGCTGGCCGATACCGATCTGATTATCGAGGTGGAAAAGGATTTCACGACCTACGGCGAGGAGGTGAAGTTCGGCGGCGGCAAGGTGATCCGCGACGGCATGGGGCAATCGCAAGTCACCAACAAGCAGGGCGCGGCGGATACCGTCATCACCAATGCGCTGATCGTCGATCACTGGGGGATTGTGAAAGCCGACGTCGCCATCAAGGAAGGCTACATCTCCGCCATCGGCAAGGCCGGCAATCCCGACATCCAGCCCGGCGTCACCATCGTGATCGGCCCCGGCACCGATGTGATCGCGGGCGAAGGCAAGATACTCACCGCCGGCGGGTTCGACAGCCACATCCACTTTATCTGCCCGCAGCAGATCGAACACGCGCTGATGAGCGGCGTCACCTCGATGCTCGGCGGCGGCACCGGTCCGTCGCACGGCACCTTTGCGACGACGTGTACACCGGGTCCCTGGCACATGGGACGGATGATCCAGTCTTTCGATGCGTTTCCGGTCAATCTCGGCATTTCCGGCAAAGGCAACGCCTCGCGCCCGGCGGCGCTGGTGGAGATGATCAGGGGCGGCGCCTGCGCGCTGAAGCTGCACGAGGATTGGGGCACCACGCCGGCCGCGATCGACAATTGCCTTTCGGTCGCCGACGATTACGACATTCAGGTCATGATCCATTCCGACACGCTGAATGAATCCGGCTTTGTCGAGGATACCGTGAAGGCCTTCAAGGGCCGCACCATCCACGCCTTTCACACCGAAGGCGCCGGCGGCGGCCATGCGCCTGACATCATCAAGATCGCCGGCCTGAAAAACGTGCTGCCGTCGTCGACCAATCCGACCCGGCCGTTCACGCGCAACACCATCGACGAGCACCTCGACATGCTGATGGTGTGCCATCACCTCGATCCGTCGATCGCCGAGGATCTGGCGTTCGCCGAAAGCCGCATCCGCAAGGAAACCATCGCGGCGGAAGACATTCTGCACGACCTCGGCGCGCTGTCGATGATGTCGTCGGATAGCCAAGCGATGGGGCGGCTCGGCGAGGTCATCATCCGTACCTGGCAGACCGCCGACAAGATGAAGAAGCAGCGCGGCTCGCTGCCGCAGGACAAGGGTAGGGACAACGACAATTTTCGCGTCAAACGCTACATCGCGAAATACACCATCAACCCCGCGATCGCGCACGGCGTCTCCAAGCTGATCGGCTCGGTGGAGAAGGGCAAGCTCGCCGACCTCGTGCTGTGGTCGCCGGCGTTCTTCGGCGTCAAGCCGGACTGCATCGTCAAGGGCGGCTCGATCGTGGCGGCTCCGATGGGCGATCCCAACGCGTCGATCCCGACGCCGCAGCCGGTGCATTACCAGCCGATGTTCGCGGCCTACGGAAAGTCGCTCACCGCATCCTCGGTGGTTTTTTCGTCAAAAGCCGCGGTGGCCTCGGGGCTGGCGAAAAAGCTCGGCATCGCGAAGACGCTGTATCCGGTCGCGAACACCCGCGGAAAAATTTCCAAGAAGAGCATGATCCACAACGACGCCACGCCCGACATCGAGGTCGATCCCGAAACCTACGAGGTCCGCGCCGACGGCGAACTTCTCACCTGCGCCCCGGCGGAAGTGCTGCCCATGGCGCAGCGTTACTTCATGTTTTGAGGAGCGAGATAATGCTTCTCTACGTGTCGTCCCCGCGCAGGCGGGGACCCATACCCTCTGCCCTATCGTTGGACATGGAGGCAGACACCTCCTCAAACAACTAACGCCGGTGATTACGGGTCCCCGCCTGCGCGGGGACGACGAAGTGAGATCATGCAAAAGCAAGCCCTTCAATCCCGGCGAATTAAACACTAAGGTCCGCTCCGGCATTCTCCGCCACAACAAAACCCCCGGGAGGATTTCGTGATCTATGTCGTCGCCACACTGACCATCAAGCCGGAAACGCGCGCGGAGCTGATAGCCGCGGCCAAGACCGTCATCGGAATTACCCGCAAGGAGAAGGGTTGCATCCTGTACGACCTGCACGAGAGCACCACCGATCCGGCGCGCTTTGTGTTCGTCGAACAGTGGGAGACAATGGAAGACCTGATGGCGCATGGTGGTAACGAACACATGAAGCCGTGGCGCAGGGTGGTGAAGGAATGCGCCACCGCGCCGACCAAGATCGAGATCATCACCCCGGAAAAGGTTGACGTGCGATGACGGGCAGCGGCACGGTGCGCGCATGATTCGCGCGACGCGGGTTCAGGGCCAGCATCCCTGGAAAGAGCCCGCGGCCGACACCGTCGTGCTTGGCTTCGACGACCGGCATCGCCGCCGGATGGCGATGACCGGCACGCGCGGACTGGAATTCCTGCTGGATCTGGAAAACGCGATCGCGCTGCGTGGCGGCGATGCGCTGGTGCTGGAGGACGGCCGCCTGATCGAAGTGGTGGCGGCGCCGGAGCCGCTGGCGGAAATTCGCTGCAACGATCCGCGGCATCTGGTCCGGGTCGCCTGGCATCTCGGCAACCGTCATCTGCCCACCCAGATCATGGCAAAAGGTCTGCGCATCCGCCGCGACCATGTGATCGAGGCCATGGTCAAGGGCCTCGGCGCCCGCGTGATCGAGATCGAGGCGCCGTTCGATCCGGAAGGCGGCGCCTATGCCGGCGGCGGCCATACTTCGCACGATCATTTGGCGCACGATCATCACGACCATCATCACCACGATGAAGGTTGCAATCACGGGCATCATCACGGTCATTCCCATGCTCATGACCACAAGTAAGCCGGCGGATTTCACGCCGCTTGCAGAACCAGCAGAGCTATCCGCTGATGAAGCCGCGGCGCTGTACCGGCTGATGACCTGGCTGTCGCCGGCGTTTCCGGTCGGCGCCTTCTCTTATTCCAGCGGCATCGAATGGGCGGTGGAGGCCGGCGATATTGTCAATATGACCACGCTGCAGGATTGGCTGGCATCGATGCTCGCGGATGGTCCGGGATTTTGCGACGGGGTGTTTCTGGCGCATGCGCACCGCGCGGCGGCCTCTACCGACGATGCAAGCTTGCGCGAGGTGGCGGAGCTTGCCGCCGCCTTTGCGCCCTCGCGCGAGCGCCATCTGGAAACGGCGGCGCAAGGCCGCGCCTTTATCGAGATCGCGCGTGCGGCGTGGAATTGCGATGGCCTCGATCACCAGATCACAGCCTGCGATGGTACAATCGTCTATCCGGTGGCGGTCGGCATCGTCAGCGCATCGCATGTGATCCCGCTGGCATCGACGATACATGCATTTCTGCACGCGCTGACGTCGAACTGGATTTCTGCCGGTGCGCGGCTGATCCCTTTGGGGCAGACCGACAGCCAGCGCGCGCTGGCGGCGCTGGAGCCGGTCGTGGTCGCAGTCGGAAAACGCGCGCTCGATGCGGCGCTCGACGATCTCGGCGGCGCCACCTTCCGCGCCGATCTCGCCAGCATGCGCCACGAGACGCAGTATACGAGGCTGTTTCGATCATGATGAACGGTCGTGCCACATCTTCGGTGTCGTCCCCGCGAAGGCGGGGACCCATACACTCCGTCGTCAATGATGCGGGAGGTGGTAGTAAGCTTTTTGGAACGCCTCGTCGCAACAACAGCCGCCTGTGGTTATGGGTCCCCGCCTTCGCGGGGACGACAACACGAAAGAGTATCTGACATGTCCAACCCCCACGGCCCGCTTCGCGTCGGCATCGGTGGTCCCGTCGGATCGGGGAAAACGGCGTTGATGGACCTGTTGTGCAAGACCATGCGCGAGCGCTACGACATCGCCGCCATCACCAATGACATCTACACCAAATGGGACGCCGAATTCCTGGTGCGCTCGGGGTCGCTGACGCCGGACCGCATCGCCGGCGTCGAGACCGGCGGCTGCCCGCATACCGCGATCCGCGAGGATGCCTCGATGAACCTCGCCGCGGTCGCCGACATGCGCGCGAAATTTCCGGATCTCGATCTGGTGCTGATCGAATCCGGCGGCGACAATCTTGCCGCCACCTTCTCGCCTGAACTCGCCGACCTGACGATCTATGTCATCGACGTCGCCGCCGGCGACAAGATTCCATCCAAAGGCGGTCCCGGCATCACGCGATCCGATCTTCTGGTCATCAACAAGATCGATCTCGCCCCGCATGTCGGCGCTTCGCTGAAGAAAATGGATACCGACGCCAGACGCATGCGCGGCGAGCGGCCGTTTGTCATGACAAACCTCAAGAAGAGCGAGGGGACTCGATCGCATCGTCCGGTTTATCGAAACCAGGGGTGGCCTCGGCCGCCCGGAGCAGACCAAGGCGATTTAAAAACATTCTAAACGGCTATGTGGACTGCGGCCGTAATGAATATGGCCGTTTGCCTGCGACACCGATTGATGTGACGTATTATTTCGCGATCGCGGGAACCAAATCGCCGTGGTCTAATTAGCGTGCTTCCCACTCCGGCGAACCGCCTGTATGGCCGGCGCTTTTCTCCCAACCATAGTTGCGTACCGATGACCGCTTCTCCATTATTCCGCCGACTGAGCGCGATCCATATTTCAGTTCGAAGGCGATGCCGTGAACGGCAGATATTCTTCTCATTTTGAGTGAGCGTGTGGTTCGGCTTGGTTTCACTATCGGTCTGGTAGCGCTGGTCGGAGCCCTGCTCTCCGGGATCGCGGCTTATCGCGTTCATGACCAGGAACTGGCGATCGACCAGATCGCGCTGGCGCGGGCGATCGACGTTCACGCCAGCCTGGTCCAGGACCGGCTGACCGAACGCGAACTGCTGGCGCGGGTTGCCTCGGGCCTGTTTCGTGCACCCTCGGTAATGCGGGCGAATATGCTGCAGCCGCTGCGGTCCTCGATCTACGCGTTCAAGACCGATTTCGTGGTGGCAAGCTGGATCGCGCGGCTGCAACCCAATGAACTGGAATCGGCGCGCACCGAACTTGCAAGCGCCGGCTTTGCGAATCCGGCGATCCGCGATTTCGACGATGCGCCGCTGGACACCCGCTCGCTCGACAAACCGATCGATGTGCTCATGGACGTCGAACCTCGCGATGCGCAAACCATGACTCTTCCCGGTCGTTCCTTCGACCGCAGCCCGGTGCTGGGACCGATGCTGGCGCGGGCCATGACCGAAGGCAAGCCGGTGGCGTCCGATCCGCTTCCATTGTTGCGCGGGGACGGTCCGCCGGGCGTGGTGCTGGCGGCGCCGGTTTTACAGGACGGCAACGACCAGCCCGCGGGGTTCGTGACGTTTTCGTATGAACTTGCGCCGTTGATGCTGACCAACGACGATATGTCGCTGTTCTCGGTGGTGCTGAAGGATCCGCGCAACCAGGATGGCGAGTTGATTGCCGACGAGCGGGGAAATGTCACCGAAAGGACCGTGCGCCAGACCATGCCCACGCCGCCGATAACCAGAATGGTCACATTCGGTAGCCGCGACTGGTCGCTTGGTTATTATGCCAAGACCAACACGATGAAGCGCGCGCAGCAAATGGCGGCGATCGTAGCCGCGATCGGCATCGCGCTGACCAGCATCGTCTGCGGTTTGCTCGGATATGTCGCTTACAACAATCTGCGGCTCAGCCGCGAGATCGAAGTACGGATCGGATTCGAGCGCCGCCTGACTGCGGTGATCGACGAGCTCAATCATCGCGTCAAGAACATCCTGGCGGTGATTCAGTCGATCGTGACGCGGACCCTGCGCCATGGCTCCGATATCGACGTCGCTCGTGAGCTTCTGATCGGCCGCATTCACGCCATGTCGAACGTGGTTTCGCTTTTGAGCGAGAGCCAGTGGCAGGGTGTCAAACTGAAGGGATTGTTCGAGGCGCGGGCGATTCCGCATGCCGACCGCATCGCGGTCGATGGGCCGGACATATCGGTAAGCGCGCGCGCCGCGCAAAGCCTGTCGCTGCTGTTCTTCGAACTGGCGTCGCATTCCGACGAAGGGCTTTCGCTGGTCGGCAAGCATCCGAACATCGTTGCGCATTGGGAAGTGACCGGCGAGGGAACGGAGGCGACCTTCTATTTTCGCTGGGAGGAATCCAATACCAGCGCCGCAACGCGCCGTGCCGACAGCGATTTCGGGATCATCCTGCTCGATCGGGTCGCACCCGAAGCACTGGGCGGCACGTCGAAGCGATACTTTAGCGAAGCGAGCTATGTCTACGAACTCACGGCACCGATGGAAACCGTCGTCGACATGACGGAGCGTGATCGAACCGAGGCGCTGTCGGCGCCGGTCAAACGACTTTCCTGAGCGATTGCAGACATTTATCTCGTATCGCGCCCGCCATTCGCGGCGGTCACAAAAAGGCCGCGGGTTCGCCCCATCGAAATCGCAAGAAAAGGACGGCCATCCGAATGACCGCCCTTTTTCGCATATCGTTTAACCCGTGGAAGGCGTTAGCCACCGCTGCCGCCGATTACGGCGCGTACGGTGTCGTCGGGACCGAAATCTTCGGCGCCATCGACATACAGCAACGCGCTGAGCTTGGCGCGCGCGCGATTGACACGGCTCTTGATGGTACCCACGGCGCAACCGCAGATGGCAGCGGCATCTTCATAGGAGAAGCCCGAGGCGCCGACCAGGATCAACGCCTCACGCTGGTCCTGCGGCAGCTTGTCCAAAGCTGCGCGAAATTCCTCGAACTCCAGATGCGCGTTCTGCGCCGGCTGAGTCTTGAGCGTCTTGGCATAGCTGCCGTCGGCATCCTCCACCTCGCGCCGCCGCTTGCGGTAGTCGGAGCGGAACAGGTTGCGCAGGATTGTGAACAGCCACGCCGGCAGATTGGAGCCGGGCTGGAACGAATCGATATTAGCCAGCGCCCGCAGCAGCGTTTCCTGCACCAAGTCGTCCGCCCGATCGCCATTTCCGCTGAGCGAAATCGCAAAGGCGCGCAGGCTCGGTACGGACGCCAGGATGTCGTCACGCAATGAATCTGTGAGAGGCATCACTCCCTCCCGTCATTTTTTGCCGTCGGGTCGCCCCCGGCTGGGCTTTCGGGAGAATCAAGCTTGCGGATCAAGTCCGCGAAGCGGTCCGGCACGCCCTGGCGTACGACGTCGTCATACATCGCGCGTAACTGGTGACCGATGCGGGATTGAATCTCAGCGTTCAGGCCGCCTTGTTTGCCGGGCCCGACATTCTTGCTGAGTTGAGACTTCACATCTTTCATGACCCTGATCCACGTTTCCCCAAGTGTTAAGTCCCTCAGGATCCAAGAATTTTCCTTGATTTTTGGATTCCTGCCAGCATCTGTATGGTTGCTAATTCCAAGTTGCGTCGAAAGTTCCGGGCAAAGGGAACTTTTGTCCGGGTTGGGCGTAAGCTAGGAACCTTGTGTGAACCCGGTCACCCCGGTAGCCGTAGCGTTGACCCTAGACAGATGGAGTGGGGATGTCCCGATCACAGCTTGTTGCTGAACATTTACCGTTATTGCGGCGCTATGCCCGGGCTTTGACAGGAAATCAGGCATCGGGAGATGCGTATGTAGGAGCGATGCTGGAGGCCTTGTTACAGGACCAGTCCTTGCTCGACGAACGCCACGGGCCCCGCGCCGGGCTGTTTCGTCTTTTTACGCAAATCTGGAATTCTGTCTCGCTGAACGAGAATGCCGAGGTGATCCCGCTGTCGAGCCCCTCGGAACGCCGGCTGTCCAATATCACGCCGCTGCCGCGTCAGGCCTTCTTGCTGCTCTCGCTGGAAGGTTTTTCGGAAGAGGAAGTCGGTTTCATTCTCGACAAGGATGTTACTGAAACCCGTAAGCTGGCGGACACTGCCGGCCGGGAAATGGCGGCGGAGATCGCGACCGATGTGCTGATCATTGAAGATGAAACCTTCATCGCGATGGATCTCGAGAGTCTGGTGAAAAATCTCGGGCATAACGTGATCGGCGTGGCACGAACCCATTCCGACGCCATCGCATTGGCAAAAAACCGCAAACCCGGCCTGATCCTGGCTGATATTCAACTCGCGGACGGCAGCTCCGGCCTCGATGCTGTCAACGAATTGCTGCGAACATTCGAGGTTCCGGTCGTCTTCATTACCGCCTATCCCGAACGCTTCTTGACCGGTGAGCGGCCGGAGCCGGCGTTCCTGATCTCAAAACCGTTTCAACCGGCGATGGTATCCGCCGTCGCTAGCCAGGCGCTGTTCTTCCAGCGCAATTCACGCAACCGCGCGCCACGGGTTGCGGCATCCTGATAACTCTTTAATTTCCTTATACAGTTCAACGCCGCAACGATGCTGACCGCACGTTGCGGCGTTTTCGTTAGCCTGCCCGGACAGAAATTTTGTCGCCAAGCGGTCGGAAGAGAACGTGATGCACAAAAAGCAGGGCGCAGCTGGCATCACCACAGCTGCGCCCTACGTCACCGGTTAATTGGGGCAGGGGGGATAACCGGCTGTGGTGACTACGCGCCGGTCCCATATTCGTTCCAAGAATGATGAAAATTTTTTGCACACGGTTAAGTGATGACAGAGCTGCGAACCCGACATAACGGCCCGCGTTGTGAACCTGTTCGCTGTTGCAGCGACACAGAATTAAAGGCGGGCAGGCCATGTCGAAGAGATTTTCAGGAATTCTGGCAGTACTTGCGGTTTCGCTCACCGTCGGAGCGGCCCAATTCGCTTCCGGTAGCGACCTCGGTGGTCTTCAGCAGCAGGCGGCGCCCGAGACCGCGATTAACCGTTCGACCAAGGCTGACCGCGCCGGTGTACCAGCGTCTGCGCTGAAAACCCAGACTATTTCCATCTCGATCAATGGTCTTACTGATACCTCGGTTCTGGTGCGGGTTCCGGCCTCCCGCAAGGAAGCGCGTAATGCGGCGCCGGTCCCGAGCGTGAGCACACAGCCGGTCACTCGAACCGTGGCCTGCGAGCCTGTTGTAAGCGTGCTGACCGAAGTTGCAAGGCAACTGCAGCCCGGCCGTTGTGTAACCTGACCCAATTATCCTGCGCCCATGCTGCCGGCGTTTTATCGCTGAACGTCACCGGATCGGTCTTTATACCGATCCCGTATGATCTCGATGGGGATAACCATTGGCATGGATCGGCCAGCGCGACATCAAAAACTTCCCAGAACAAATGTGGCTAAGTCGAAGGTAAGTTCCCGATGAAACCGGATTAGCCGGGTGGCAATTGTGGAGATTCCACGGGCATTAGATGCTCCTTGAGAATAAGGCCGACAATCAACAGCGGAGACGACAGAAAGCCGCCCATCGGCCCCCACAGCCAGGTCCAGAACGCCAGCGCCATCAGCACGGCCAGCGCGTTCAACTCAAGCCGCCGACCTATGATGGTAGGCGTGACGAAATGTCCTTCGAGGAATGTCAGCCCGACAAAGGCAAGGGGCGCCATCATCGCGCCGCCCAGTGTTGGAAACGACACGATTCCAACGACGGTCAGAATGACGAAGGTTACGACCGGACCGATGATTGGAAAAAAATTCAGGGTTGCCGCGAGCGCGCCCAGCCCGGCCGGATTCGGTACCCCTGTGACCGCGCAGATAACCCCGGTTGCCGTGCCGACGCCGAGATTGATCAAGGTCACCATCAGCAGATAGCCGCCGAGGCTTCCTTCGATTTCATTGAGAATCCGCAGGGTACGCAGCCTGGAATCGCGATCGCCGAATGTCATGATCAAGGCGCGGCGCAGGTCGCGCCAGCTTGCGATGAACAAGATAAGGGTCGCCGCAAATAGCAGGAATTCCGTAAAGGTGGGCGACAGAAATTCGAAAGTGGATTGGACCCATTCGAATTTCGGCATTTGGAACGGCGTAGCAAGGGTTTCGGAGCCACCGAGCATGCCCTGCAATTGCTGCCAAAGCGCCAGCGGCCGGTCGAACAAGTGCATCTTTTCCTTCAGTAACGCACCAAGCTCGGGCAAGCGCGTGCTCCACTCCATTAATGGGGACGCAATCAGCCCGACGATAAAGGCAACGCCGGCGCAGGCCGCGATCACAATCAGGACCGCGGATACCGAGCGTGGAACGCGATGCTGTTCGAGGTATCCGGCCGCCGGCGACAGCATGGTCCCGACCACGAACGCAGTCGCAACGGGCAGGAAGAACGCCTTTGCGAAATAAAGCACCGTGACAATAGCAATGATGAGCAATGCCACCAGCGCAAAAGCGACCACTTCGGCCCGGCGAATTACCGGCGGCTGGTCGGCTTTGCTGTCAGGCAGCGGCGCGCCCGCCATATCAGCGGGAAGCGCCCGCAACGGAGTTGCCAAGGAGCTTCGCCGCTCTTTCGGGTCGTTGCTCAAATCCGTCCCAACAAAAGCAAAATGACAACAATGACCAGAATTGTTCCGACGATGCCCGACGGGCCGTAACCCCACGAATTGCTGTAGCCCCAACTCGGGATTACTCCGAGCAGAACCAAAACCAGAATGATCACGAGAATGGTGCCAAGCGTCATTAATATAACCTTCGCAATGTACCAATCGATGATGAGGATTTCGCCGCGCTAGCCGAACCGAATCATGACGAAAAAGTTCCATCGCGAAAACGTGAAGCAAGGCGAGGTTGACAGGCTAGCCGAAGCCGGAAGTTCGACGGAACTGAAAAGGCTCAGTCACGTTTGTTGTGCAGTCGCATCACCGATGCAAATCGAACGGGGCAAGTCATGGCACACCTTTCCAGACATCGCACACTGACGTCGCGCGCAGCGAGCGCATTGATTCTCGCCGCGGCGCTGCTGGCGGCAACCGGCGCTTCGGCTCAGGTTCTGGGCTATGCAGCCGCGCCGGCAAGCGCGTTTCCGTCCGACGGCATGGCGCTTAATGCGCCGGATGATGAAGATGCGGCCCCATCGACGGCAATGCCGGAGCGGCTGCGCCGCGCAGTCGTTGCTTACGATACTCGCGAAGCCCCTGGCACCGTCGTCATCGATACCGGCAATACGACACTATACTACGTGCTCGGGCAAAACCGCGCCATTCGTTACGGTGTCGGCGTGGGCCGCGAAGGTTTTACCTGGTCGGGCGTGCAGACGATCAGCCGTAAGGCGGAATGGCCGGATTGGCATCCGCCGACCGAAATGATCGCCCGCCAGCCCTATCTCCCGCGCTTCATGGCCGGTGGACCCGGCAATCCGCTGGGCGCGCGCGCCATGTATCTTGGCTCCAGCGTGTATCGGATTCACGGGACCAACGATCCCTCAACAATCGGCAAGTTCGTTTCGAGCGGCTGTATTCGTCTCACCAACGAGGATGTGACCGACCTGTTCAGCCGCGTCGATGTCGGCACCAAGGTCGTGGTGCTGCCGAAGAACTCGCCGCGTTTCGAGGCCAAGGGTACGATCACCGTTCGTCCGGCAGCGGCTCACCAAGCAGTAGTGGCGTCACGGCCAAATCGTCAGGCAATGAACCTTTCGAACTCTGCGCTGTATTAAGCCGGCAGGCTGTTCGGAGTGGCCAACATGAATGCGAAATTGGGCACACGGTTGGCATTCCCGGTGCTGGTCGCGGTTGTAAGTTTCGGCATGACGCCGACAGTACAGGCCCGCGATTTCATTTCGGCGTTATTCGGCGCGTTTTCGGATAATCCATCGCTGGCGCCGGCACAGTCCGCGCCGTCTGCGCCGCTTCCTTTCGCGAGCGAGGGTGACCCGGTCGGCCGTCCTGTGGAGCCGCGCCCGCGGCTGTCGTATTCGGGAAGTGGGCCAGGCTCAGATAGTGGTCAGGCGTATTGCGTCCGCACCTGTGATGGGCGCTATTTCCCGATTACGGCGAGCGACGGCCAGAGCCGCGCTGCATCCTGCAAAAGCTTTTGTCCCGCCAGCGAGACAAAGATCTTCTACGGCAGCAGCATTGATCACGCCGCCACCGAAAGTGGAAAACGTTATTCGGAATTACCGAACGCGTTTCGTTACCGCACCGAAATCGTCGCGGGCTGCACTTGCAATGGCAAGGACCCGGGCGGCCTCGCTGCGGTCAGGGTCGAGGACGACCCGACGCTTCGCAAGGGAGATATCGTCGCCGGATCCGGCGGACTGTTGGTCGCCGGCCGCGGTTTCGAGAAACGGGGAGCGTCGCTAAATCTGTCGCCGGTTTCGCAATCGGTGCGTTCGCGTTATCAGCACCTGCCGGTCGTTGCATCGGAATGATCTAAGCAACGCAATAGCTGTTCCCTCAATGGAACCCGCTGGTTCCATAAGCGTTGGGATGGCGTGGCAGGCGGAGCATTGCCGCGCTTCCCCATACAAACGAGGGATTTGTCATGCTGATGGGCGCCTTGATCACGTTTCTTGTGGTTATTCTCATTCTCTATCTGATCAATCTGTTGCCGCTTGACGGCCGCGCCAAGCAGATTGCGCGTGTCGTCGTAATCATCCTCGGCGTGATTTCGCTGTTGAAATATATCGCGGTGTTTTAGGTAGTTGTGCCCCAGACGCGTGCAGCACGTAGCGCTGTGAAGCGCTGCACTGCAGAGCCCGGGCCGTTATAGGCACCGGAGTTGGTACGGTCCCGACTCTGCGGAGCCGCATGATCGGCGATGCTTCGCATCGCCTTAGAATGCCGCACCGCTTCCGGGACACGAGATCACCCCGCCGCCTTGGCTTCGCGCCGACGCTCCGTCAGAATATATTCGGTGTAGCCATTGGGCTGCTCGCGGCCCTTGAAAATAAGATCGCAGGCCGCCTTGAAGGCAATACCGTCGAATTTTGGCGCCATCGGTCGATACAGTGGATCGCCTTCGTTCTGCTTGTCCACCACGACCGCCATCCTCTTCAATGATTCCATCACCTGATCCCTGGTGATGACGCCCTGGTGCAGCCAGTTCGCCAAATGCTGGCTGGAGATGCGCAAGGTGGCGCGGTCTTCCATCAGGCCAACGTCGTGAATGTCAGGTACCTTGGAGCATCCGACGCCCTGGTCAATCCAGCGCACCACATAGCCGAGAATGCCCTGGCAGTTGTTGTCGATCTCCTGCTTCACGTCGTCGGGCGCCCAGTTCGACTGCGAAACCGGAATGGTGAGGATATCCGACAGTTTTGCGCGGGGGCCGCCTTTCTTCAGTTCGTCCTGTCGCGCCAGCACGTCGACCTGATGATAATGCAGCGCATGGAGAGTTGCCGCGGTGGGCGACGGCACCCATGCGGTAGTGGCGCCAGCCTGGGGATGCGCGATCTTCTGCGCCAGCATGTCCGCCATCTTGTCGGGGGCCGCCCACATACCCTTGCCGATCTGGGCATGGCCCGGCAGCCCGTCGATCAAGCCGACATCGACATTCCAGTCCTCATAGGCTTTGATCCACGGCGTCGATTTCATGTCGTTCTTGCGGATCATCGGGCCGGCTTCCATCGAGGTGTGAATCTCGTCGCCGGTGCGATCGAGGAAACCGGTGTTGATGAAACAGATGCGCTTCGAGGCATTCTGGATGCAGGCCTTGAGATTGACCGTGGTGCGGCGCTCCTCGTCCATGATCCCGACCTTGATGGTGTTGTCGGGAAGCGACAGCAGCTTCTCGACGCGGCCGAACAGCTCGCAGGTCAGCGCGACCTCGTCGGGGCCGTGCATCTTCGGCTTCACGATATAGACCGAGCCGGTACGGCTGTTCGATGTCTTCGAACTGCCTTTCAGATCGTGGATCGCGAGCAGGCCGGCGACAGCGGCATCGAGGATGCCTTCGGGAATTTCCTCACCGCTGCTGTCGAGCACCGCATCGGTGAACATGTGATGGCCGACATTGCGCATCAATAGCAGGCTGCGTCCGTGCAGCTTGAGCTCGCCGCCATCGGGCGTCGTGTAGACCCGGTCGGGATTGAGCGCACGTTTCAGCGTCTTGCCGCCCTTCTCGAAGTCGGCCAACAGCGTGCCGTTCATCAGGCCGAGCGTATTGCGATAGACCAGCACCTTGTCTTCGGCATCGACAGCCGCGACGCTGTCTTCCATGTCAAGGATGGTGGAGACCGCTGATTCCAGGATCATGTCGGCGACGCCGGCCGGATCGTCCTTGCCAATGATATGGCTCCGGTCGATCCTGAGCTCGATATGCATGCCGTTATTGACCAGTAAATCGACGTCGGCGCCGTGGCGTCGCCCCTGTATCCGGCGAACTGTGTGTTGGACTTCAGCGCGGTGGCGTTGCCGCTTTTGAGTTTGACCGCCAATTGTCCGGCGATGACGCTATAGGTGGTCACGTCGGTGTGGCTTGCGGTCGCAAGCGGCACGGCGGAATCAAGAAAGCTTTTGGCCTTGGCGATCACCCGGTCTCCGCGGACCTTGTTGTATCCCTTGCCGCCTTCATTGGCCTCGTGCGGCAACGCGTCGGTGCCGTAAAGCGCGTCGTAAAGGCTGCCCCAGCGCGCATTGGCCGCGTTCAAAGCGTAACGGGCGTTGGTGAGCGGCACCACCAGCTGCGGGCCGCAGATCTTTCCGATTTCGTCGTCGACATCGGCGGTCTGGACTTCGTGTGTCTCCGGCTCCGGCAGCAGGTAACCGATTTCCTTCAGGAACGCGGTATAGGCATTCATGTCGAACGGCTTGCCTTTGCTGGCGCGATGCCAGCCGTCGATTTTCGCCTGCAGCGCATCGCGCACTTTAAGCAGTTCGCGGTTTTTCGGGGCGAGATCGCGGACGATGGCGGCAAGCCCGGCCCAGAACGCATCCGGAGCGATCCCCGTTCCGGGAGCGGCTTCCTTGGCAATGAAATCAAACAGGACGGGGGCGATCTTCAGTCCGTGGGCATCGATACAATTCATGATGGGATTTCTCATGCGAAACGGCGCTCGGGCGCTGTTTTCAGGGGCAAAGAAGCAAAAAACGCGCCGGGAGGGGCTGCGGTTTCCGGCCTTTTAGAACAGGATGGCGCAAGGGGTAAACCACAAATGCGGCGTCATCCTGAAGAGCGCAAAGCGGCGTCTCGAAGGATCGGCACGAGCGTGGCGGCTATCCTTCGCCGCGCAAAATGCACGGGCTCTCAGGATGACGGTGGAGTTGGGTCGTATCGTCAAATATTCGCAGCGAGATCAACCAGTTCGTCGAACAGAATGCCGGTGCTGGCCAGCATCCGCTCAATCTCGTCGGTGGCGTCGGAGACGGTGCGCAGCGAGGTATCGATGGTCAACTCGCTGTCAACCGGCGCCTGATAATCCTTGTTGATTCCGGTGAAATTGTTCAGGCCGCCGGCGCGCGCCTTGGCATAATGGCCCTTGGGGTCGCGGCTCTCGCAGACTTCGGCGGGCGTTGCGACATAGATCTCGCGAAACGCGGCGTCGGCGATGCGGCGGGCCGCGGCGCGGTCTTCGGCCGAGGGAGAGACCGCCGCGACGATCGCGATGTGGCCGTTACGCGCGAGGTGCGTTGCGATTTCGGCGAGGCGGCGGATGTTTTCGGCACGGTCCTTCGCAGAGAAGCCGAGGTCGCCGTTGAGGCCGGCACGCAGCGTATCGCCGTCGAGCAGCACCGGCGAACCGCCCTGGCCGAACAATCTGCGCTCCAGCGCCCGGGCCAACGTCGATTTTCCGGAGCCAGGCAATCCGGTCAACCAGACTACGGCTCCGGCATGCCGGTAGCGCGCGGAGCGCTCGTCGGGACGCAGCGCGGATTCCACCGGCACGATATCGACGGGAATTGCGCGCTGTCCGGCATCGACCGCCAGCACCAGCCCGCCGCCGGCGATGCGGCCGTTGACCTCGATCACCAAGCGCCCGGTGCGCGGGTTGTCGGTGTGGGCATCGGCGGCCAAAGGCTGCGCCAGCGAGATATCGATCTCGCCGACATGATTGCGCGCAATCGCCCTGGTCTCCACGCTGCGAAGTTCGCCGGGATCGACGGCCTTCTCAACGGCGACCACGGTGGCACGAACTTCCTTGGTACCAAGCCGCACCAAAATGGACGCGCCGGTTTCCAGCGGCTTGTCGTGCAACCAGAAGATTCGCGCGCAAATCCGCCGCGTGTCGCGCGGTGTGGCGGCGGTGTGTGCAATGACGTCGCCGCGTTCGATAAACAGCTCTCGATCGAGCGTGATCCCCACAGAGCGCCCGGCGCTCTGCCGTCCGTTCACCGGCGTCAGCGGCCAGCTCTCGACGGTTTTGATCCTTGCGATCTTGGCCAACGGCATGATCACGATTTCGTCGCCGGCGCTCAGATGTCCGGATTCGATGCGGCCGGCGACAATGCGGCGATCGTCGAATTTATAGATTGCCTGCACCGGCAGCCGCAGCGCAAGCTGCTCCAGCGGGCGCGCCGGCTCCAGTGCGTCCAGCGCCTCGACCACGGTCGGCCCGTCATACCAGCCGATCCGCGGCGTGAGCTCGGCGACGCCGTCGCCGTCACGTGCGGAAATCGGAATCACCACCAACGGGGTGACGCCGAGTCCGATCAGATGAGATGAGATTTCGGTTCCGATCTCGTTGAAGCGCGCCGCGCTGAAATCGACGCGGTCCATCTTGTTGACGACCACGGCGACTTGTTTGATGCCAAGCAGATGCAGCAGATAGCCGTGCCGCCGGGTCTGGTCGCGCACGCCTTCGAGCGCGTCGATGATCAGCACCGCGCCGTCGGCCTGCGAGGCGCCGGTGATCATGTTACGCAAAAACTCGGCGTGGCCGGGCGCGTCGATCAGCACCACGTCGCGCGAGCGGGTGCGGAAGCGGATCTGCGTTGTGTCGATGGTGATGCCCTGATCGCGTTCGGTCTGCAGCGCGTCGAGCAGAAATGACCATTCGAACGGCATGCCGCGCCGCGCGCTGACCGCCTTGAGCATCTCGAACTTGCCTTCGGGCAGACTGCCGGTTTCGTGCAGCAGCCGTCCGACCAGGGTGGATTTACCGTGGTCGACGTGACCGACGATGACGATGCGGACCTGCGGGCGTGTGGTTCCGTTCGGCGTGGCTTGCGCCGTTCTGGAGAGCATCAAGTTCATGGCCGCACCCACTTGCAGTCGTTGCGAGGAGCGAAGCGACGAAGCAATTCATTCTTCCGTTTGCTCATATGCTGAACCATGGGTTGCTTCGCTTCGCTCGCAATGACGATTAAAAACTCTAGAGATAGCCGGCGACGCGCAGCCGCTCGAACGCATCCTCGGTTTCATGATCCAGCGCGCGCCCCGATCGTTCCGGAACTTTTGTGCTGTTCAGTTCGACGAGGATTTCCTCGATGCTCGAGGCGTTCGACGTGACCGGAAAGGTAATGTCGGCATCGCCCAGTGAGCGATAGCGCTTGCCGTCCTGCGCGAGGTATAACGGGATGATCGGAATATTTTCGCGCTTTGTGTAGGCCCAGATATCCGCCTCGGTCCAATGCAGGATCGGGTGAATGCGCAGATGCGCCCCCGGCGGCGGCGAGGCGTTGAATTGATCCCAGAATTCCGGCGGCTGGTCGCGCACGTCCCATCCGCCTTCGGTGCCGCGCGGCGAGAACACGCGTTCCTTGGCACGGGTCGCCTCTTCATCACGGCGGATGCCGGCGATCAATCCATCGAAACCATATTTCGTCAGCGCAAGTTTCAGTCCTTCGGTTTTGCGTGCGGCAGATCTCGCTGCCGGGGGCAAGGTGGGATCGACCGCGTCGATGGGCGGGCAGGGCTCGATCTTCAGATCAAGCTCCCATTCCGGGCCGTAGCGGTCGCGGAACGCGTACATCTCGGGAAATTTTTTCCCCGTATCGACATGCAAAGCTGGAAACGGCACGCGGCCGAAGAATGCCTTGCGGGCCAGCCAGATCATCACGTTGGAGTCTTTTCCGAGCGACCACAGCAGCGCCAGCTTCTTCAGCCGCGCGAACGCTTCCCGGAAAATGTAGATGCTTTGCGCCTCGAGGGCGTCGAGGTGATCCATGGTTGGCGCCGGCACGCCCGACCGGTCCGCATTTTGCAGGCCTTGAGACGGAAGCGCTGTCGGTGCGTCATGCAACGCATGAAGACGGGGCGGGTTATCAAGAAGGGTCATCTCTGCCACACCATGCCGGAGGACGAAAATTCCAAAGCCTCAGCGCCAAATAGCAGAAATAAATTTCTCTTTATGGCGCTTGCATAAGACATAAATAGAAAATAATTCTAGTCAACCCCGCGCTGCGGGAGAGCGGAGAATGGCATGCGCTTCCTGCCGGTGTTTCTGGATATGCAGACCGGTCCGATCGTGCTCGTGGGCGGTGATGAGCTGGCGCGGGCAAAGCTGCGCCTGCTGCTGTCGGCCGGCGCCCGTGTCCGGTGGTATGTGACTGATGGCCGGCGTGATGTGAACGGCATCGATGCGGCCAACGCCGCGCGGATCGAGTTTGCCGAGGGCGATCCGCTGACGGCCGATCTTGCGGGAGTGATCGCGATTCTTTGCGCAGGCGCCGGCAAGCTCGGGCCGGCGATGTCGGCGCGGGCCAGGGCAGTCGGCCTGCCGGTGAATGTGATGGACGATCTTCAACATTCGACGTTCATCTTTCCGGCGATTGTCGATCGTGGCGATGTCGTCGTTGCGGTCGGTACCGGGGGCGCCTCGCCGGTGGTCGCCCGCCGTGTGCGTGAGCGGATCGAGGCGATGCTGCCGGCCCGGATCGGCGATCTCGCTACCTTCATCGGCCGCTGGCGCAAATCCATCCACGGCCGTATTGCCGAGTTTCCGCTGCGCCGACGGTTTTGGGAGCGCGTGGTCGATGGTCCGATCGGCGCGATGGTTCTCGCCGGTCGCGGCGACGAAGCTGAAGCGGCGCTGAACAACATCGCCGATGCCTCCGCCTTTGCCGGCGCCCAAGCGGACGAGGTGGAGGGCAGGGTGACGCTGGTCGGCGCCGGCCCCGGCGATCCGGATCTGCTTACCGTAAAGGCGCTGCGCGCGCTGCAGGACGCCGATATCATTTTCTACGATGAACTGGTCGCACCGGAAGTGCTCGATCGCGCCCGCCGCGATGCTGCGCGCGTGCCGGTCGGTCGCCGCATCGGCAAGCCCGGCATCGGCCAGGATGCCATCAACAGGCTGCTGATCGATGCGGCGAAGTCAGGCCAGCGCGCGGTGCGCCTGAAAGGCGGCGACCCGTTTGTGTTCGGGCGCGGCGGCGAGGAAGTGGAAGCGTTGCGCGAAGCCGGCGTGGCCTATTCGGTGATTCCGGGAATTACCGCGGGGCTTGGCGTCGCTGCGGAATCCGAGGTGCCGCTGACGTTTCGTGGCGAAGCGTTGCGCATCACGTTTCTCACGGCGCACAAGGCGAGGGATGCCGAAATCGTCGATTGGAGCACGCTGACCGACGGCAAGATGACGGTGGTGGTCTATATGGGCATGACCGCTGCGCCTGCGATCCGCACGGGGCTGCTGGCCGCGGGACGTTCGCCGCAAACGCCGGTTGGCGTATTCGCGCGCGCGACCCGGCCGGATTCGCAAGCAGCGGTCGGAACACTGGATGAATTGCCCGCGCTGATACGCGACGTCGAGGGCGGCCCTGCCATCCTCGTCATCGGCGATGTCGTCGCGCATTCGTTGCCATGGCGCAAGGCAAATCTGGATTCCGTGATCTCGAACTTTCTGGTAGCCGCCGAATGACCTCTCCGCTCGAACAGAAAAAAATCAGGATCGCCGGTCCGTCGGTGGTCACGGCCAATCGGACCTGGGACGGTATTGTTATTTATCGCACCTCTTCCCAGAACTGGTCGTCTAATCTGTCGGACGCGGCGATCGTCCGCACCTCCGACGAGGCGCGCGTGCTGCTGGCTGAAATCCGTGGCCGACGATGTCGGAGCGATCGGTGCTTATATCGCGCCGGTCGACGTCACGGACGGTGGAGTCGAGCCGGGAAATTTGCGTGAACATATCCGGTCGGAAGGCCTCACTATCGACGTTCCAGTTCCGGCGTAAGGGCAGCCCATGTATGCGTACGACGAAATCGACCGCACGCTGATCAACGAACGGGTTTCCGAATTTCGCGATCAGGTGAAGCGCCGGCTCTCTGGCGAACTCACCGAGGACGAGTTCAAGATGCTGCGGTTGCAGAACGGCGTTTATCTGCAACTTCACGCCTACATGTTCCGCGTTGCGATTCCATACGGAACGCTGTCGTCGAAGCAGTTGCGGCGGCTCGCGCATGTGGCGCGGCGCTACGACCGCGGCTACGGCCATTTCACCACGCGGCAGAACATCCAGTTCAACTGGATCAAGCTCGCCGAACTGCCGGACGCTTTGGCCGATCTCGCCGAGGTCGGCATCCATGCCATGCAGACGTCGGGCAACAACACCCGTAATGTCACATCCGATCAATGGGCCGGCGTGGCGCCTGGTGAGATCGAGGACCCTCGGATATGGTCCGAGTTGCTGCGGCAATACACGACGTTGCATCCGGAATTCTCGTTCCTGCCGCGCAAGTTCAAATTCGCCATCACCGCTTCGGCGCATGACCGGGCCGCGATCAAGGTGCATGATGTCGGGCTTCGGCTGCACAAGAATGCACAGGGCGAGACCGGCTTCGAGGTGCTGGTCGGCGGCGGCCTTGGCCGCACGCCGTTCATCGGCAAGACCATCCGGCCCTTCATTCATGGCCATGACTTGCTGAGCTATGTCGAGGCGATCCTGCGCGTCTACAATCAATACGGCCGCCGCGACAACATCTACAAGGCGCGCATCAAGATTCTGGTCCATGAACTCGGCGCGGAAAAATTCGCGCAGGAAGTAGAGGACGAATGGAAGCAGATGGACCGCAGCGCGCTCGCGCTTGACGACGCGGCGATCGAAGAAATCCGCTCGCGCTTCAGCTACCCGGCTTACGAAAAACTCGCGCACATGCCGGATGAGCTCAGGAAAGCCGCGCATGACCCGCGTTTCGAGGCGTGGCGGAGGAATTCGGTCGCACCGCACAAGGTGCCCGGCTACGCGATCGTCACATTGTCGCTCAAGCCGGTGGGCGGACCGCCGGGCGACGCCACCGCGGATCAGATGGACACGGTCGCCGACCTTGCCGACAAATATTCGTTCGGCGAAATCCGGGTCGGCCACGAACAGAACCTGGCGTTGCCCCACGTCGCCAAACGCGATCTGCCGGCATTGTGGCGCGCTCTCGACGCCGCAGGGCTTGCGACGCCGAATGTCAATTTGATCACCGACATCATCGCCTGTCCGGGGCTGGATTACTGCTCGCTCGCCAATGCGCGATCGATCCCGATCGCGCAGGAGCTGACCCGCCGTTTCGCCAATTATGACACCGCCAATCTGATCGGGCGGCTGCATGTCAACATTTCCGGCTGCATCAATGCCTGTGGGCATCATCACGTCGGCCATATCGGCATTCTCGGTGTCGAGAAGAACGGCGAGGAGTTCTATCAGATCACGATCGGCGGTCGCGCCGACGAGCATGCCGAGCTTGGCAATCTGATCGGGCCTTCCGTTCCATATGCCGAGGTGGCCGACGTGGTCGAGGATATCGTCGAAGCCTACCTCGCGCTTCGCGCGCGGCCCGACGAGTTATTCGTCGACACCGTGAAGCGTCTCGGCGTCGAACCATTCAGGGAGCGCGTTTATGCCACTCGTTAGACACGGAAAGATTTCGGGCGATGCGTTCGTCCACGTCGCCGACGATGCCGAAATTCCGGGCGATGGCGCCGTACTGATGTCCGCGGCGCGATTTCTCGCCGATCCGGAAAAACTGTCGCATCGGCTTGGTAAGACCGGCGTGATCTGGCCGAACAGTCGGGACGTCGATGATCTCGTGCCCTATCTCGACCGGCTCGCGGTGGTGGCCCTGGTATTCCCCACCTTCAGGGACGGGCGGGCCTACAGCCAGGCGCGGCTGCTGCGGGAGCGTTACAACTATCGCGGCGAACTACGCGCCACCGGCCAGGTGCTGCGCGACCAGTTCGTGTTCATGCTACGCGCCGGGTTCGACGCCTTCGAGGTGAAGAAAGACAGCGACGCCGAGGCCTTCGCCAATACCGTGAAGCGATACTCGGTGTTCTACCAGCCAACCGGCGACGGCCGTGTTACCGCGCTTCACCGGCGCATGCAGCAACGTCATTCTGAAAGTGCCAGCCAATGAGCAGTCTCGAACGTCGATTGTTGCCGGAGCGGACGCCGCTCCCGAATGAATTTCCTTCCGCCGATGCGCTCGATCGTGTGTTGCGCGACGCGCCGCCCAGGGAGATTGTAGCAGCGGCGCTGCGTGAGGTCGGCCGCAACCGGCTCGCCGTGGTCTCGTCGTTCGGCACCGAGTCCGCGGCCCTGCTCAAGGTGATGGCCGATGTCGATCCGGCTATTCCGGTGATCTTTCTCGACACCGGGTGGCTGTTCGAGGAAACGCTGGCCTATCGCGACACGCTGATCGCCGCGCTGGGGTTGCGCGATGTACGTTCGGTCACACCCTTGGAGAAAACGCTGGATGGCGTCGATCCCGATCGCGACCTGTGGTACTCCGATCCGGACGCGTGCTGCAAGATTCGAAAGGTGGAGCCGTTGGCACGCGCGTTGCAGCCGTTCGACGCATGGATCAACGGACGCAAACGGTTTCAGGGCGGAGCGCGCAAGGCCATTGCCGTCGTCGAGGAAGACGGCATGCGTTTGAAGTTCAATCCGTTCGCCAACATTTCGCGCGAAGATATTGCGGCGATTTATGCCGCCGCGAACCTGCCGCCGCATCCGCTCGCAGCGTCGGGTTACTTGTCGGTGGGATGCATGCCCTGCACCAGCCGGACCGAACGGGATGAAGACGCCCGCGCCGGCCGCTGGCGCGGCCGGCCGAAGACGGAATGCGGCATCCATGCAATCAAGGCTTTGTAGGATAATGCCCCCGTAACTTTGCGGACAATGAAACGTAGTTTCGTTGACTTGAAGCTGCTTTGCCACGAGGTATGTCGCGCTCTCGACGACATGCGGTCGTCGGATCGAATGGAGATCGAGCATGATCCGTTGCATCGTTCCGGTCATCGCCGCGTTGATCTGGGCCGGGTCGGCCTGGGCCGCCGACGTATCGCTGCTCAACGTCTCCTACGATCCGACGCGCGAACTGTACGTCGATTTCAACAAGGCATTTGCCGCGGCTTACAGTAAGGAAACCGGCAAGAGCATCGAAATAAAGCAGTCGCATGGCGGGTCCGGCTCGCAGGCGCGTGCTGTGATCGATGGCCTCAAGGCCAACATTGTCACGCTGGCGCTCGCCTATGACATCGACGCCATCGCCGGCAAGGGCCTGTTGGCTGCGGACTGGCAGAAGCGCCTGCCGCTAAATGCCTCACCCTACACCTCGACGATTGTATTTCTGGTACGTAAGGGTAATCCGAAGCGCATCAAGGACTGGGACGATCTGGTCAAATCCGGTGTCAGTGTGATCACGCCCAATCCGAAAACGTCCGGAGGCGCGCGCTGGAATTATCTCGCCGCATGGGGTTACGCGCTGAAGAAAACCGGGTCCGCGGACAAGGCCAGGAAATTCGTCGGCGACCTTTATCAGAACGTACCGGTGCTTGACACCGGCGCGCGGGGCTCGACCGTCACCTTCGTCGAGCGCGGCGTCGGCGACGTGCTGCTGGCATGGGAAAACGAGGCGTTTCTGGCGCAGCGCGAGTTTGGCAAGGACAAGTTCGAAATCGTCTCGCCGCCGCTGTCGATTCTGGCCGAACCGCCAATCGCCGTGGTCGACGCGGTCGCCGACAGAAAAGGCACGCGGGCCGCGGCGGAAGCATATCTGCGATATTGGTATTCCAGGGAAGGTCAGGAAATTGCCGCACGAAACTCCTATCGTCCCCGCGATCCCGAGATCGCAAAAGAATACGAGGCGTCGTTTGCGAAAGTCGAACTGTTCACGATCGACGACGTGTTTGGCGGCTGGACCAAGGCGCAGAAGGAACACTTCGGCGAAGGCGGTGTTTTCGACCAGATTTACAAGAACTGATTCGACCGGTTGTTTTCAGGGGGGCTTGTGAGCGGACGGCCGGTACGGCGAAGCACTTTGCCAGGTTTTGGTCTCACCATGGGACTGACGCTGACGTGGCTGTCGATCATCGTCCTGATTCCGCTAGCGGGCCTGTTTCTCAAGACGTTCGAACTCAGCCTGGATCAGTTCTGGACCATCGTTACCAGCCGCCGTACCCTCAACGCGCTGAAATTGTCGTTCGGCCTCGCCTTCCTGGCCGCCATCGTCAATCTCGTGATGGGAATGGTCATCGTCTGGGCGCTGGTGCGCTATCGCTTTCCGGCGCGCCGGCTGTTCGATGCCATCGTCGATATTCCCTTCGCGCTGCCGACCGCGGTGGCCGGGGTGGCATTGACCTCGCTGTTTGCGCAGAAGGGCTGGCTCGGAACGCCGCTTGCCGAACTTGGCATCAAGGTGGCATTCACGCCGGTCGGAATCTTTGTCGCGATGATTTTCATCGGTATTCCCTTTGTCGTCCGGACGGTGCAGCCAGTGCTGATCGATCTCGATGCCGAGATCGAGGAAGCCGCCGCAAGTCTCGGTGCCAACCGGTGGCACACGGTTTCAAAGGTGATCCTGCCGAGCCTGATGCCGGCAATGCTGACCGGCTTCGCGCTGGCGTTCGCGCGCGGGGTCGGCGAATACGGCTCCGTCATCTTCATCGCAGGGAATTTGCCGAACGTATCGGAGATCGCGCCGCTGCTGATTGTGATCCGGTTGTCCGAGTTCCGCTATGCCGATGCGACCGCGATCGCCGTCGTCATGCTGGTCGCCGCATTCCTGATCATCTTCGTGGTCAATCGCATCCAGCGCTGGGCGCAAACCCGCATTCCCGCGCATTGAGGATTAGTCAAGTTGAAGAAACACAAAACACAAAGATCGTCATTCCGGGATGCGCCGTTTGGCGCAGGCCCGGAATCCATAACCCCCAATCGTGGTTATGGATTCCGGGCTCGCCGCTGCGCGTCGCCCCGGAATGACGGAGGTTAGGCCATGCAGATGGCGGATAGACAACTGTCGCTTCCGGCACGGGCCGATAGCCGCACTGAGCCCTGGCTGATCCGCGCCGTCATCATCGCGGTCGCGGTGACCTTTCTCACTGTCTTCGTGGTACTGCCGCTGGTCGTGGTGTTCTCGCAGGCGTTCTCGAAGGGATTAGGCGCGTATTTTTCGGCGCTCACCGATCCTGAGGCGCTGTCGGCCATCCGGCTGACGCTGTGTGTCGCGGCGATTTCGGTCAGCCTCAACCTGGTGTTCGGAGTAATCGCGGCTTGGGCTATTACCAAATTCGAGTTTCCTGGCAAAACGCTCCTGATTTCGTTGATCGACCTGCCGTTTTCGGTGAGCCCGGTGATCTCCGGCCTCGTGTTCGTGCTGCTGTTCGGCGCCCAGGGTTTTTGGGGACCGTGGATGCAGATGCATAACGTCCAGGTGCTGTTCGCAGTGCCCGGCATCGCATTGGCCACGACCTTCGTGACGTTTCCGTTTGTGGCACGGGCGCTGATTCCGCTGATGCACGAGCAGGGCACACTGGAGGAAGAAGCGGCGATCTCGCTTGGCGCTTCCGGCCTGCAGACGTTCTTTCGTGTGACCCTGCCCAATATCAAATGGGGTGTGCTGTATGGCGTGCTCCTGTGCAACGCCCGTGCGATGGGGGAATTCGGCGCAGTGTCGGTGGTATCCGGGCACATTCGCGGTGAAACCAATACCATGCCGCTACTGGTTGAAATCCTTTATAATGAATATCAATTCGTATCGTCGTTCGCGGTCGCGTCGCTGCTGGCCATGCTGGCGCTGATTACGCTGGTGGCCAAGACCATTCTCGAACGGCATCTGGACCAAGGGCAGCTTCCGCGTGATTGAAGTTCGCAACATCGTGAAGAGATTCGGCGCGTTCGCAGCGCTCGACAACGTCGACCTTGAGATCGCCAACGGCGAGTTGCTGGCGCTGCTCGGACCTTCGGGATCCGGCAAGACCACGCTGCTGCGGATCATCGCCGGCCTCGACTGGCCGGATTCCGGCGCGGTTTCGTTCGACGGCAAGGACGCACTGTCGCAGGGCGCCAGCGAACGCCATGTCGGATTTGTGTTCCAGCACTACGCGCTGTTCCGGCACATGACGGTATTCGAGAACGTGGCCTTCGGACTGCGGGTACAGCCTCGCGCCATTCGTAAAAGCGAGGTGGAGATTCGCGCGCGCGTCAAAGAGTTGCTCGATCTGGTGCAACTTGACTGGCTCTCCGGCCGCTATCCCAGCCAATTGTCCGGCGGCCAGCGCCAACGCATCGCGCTGGCGCGTGCACTGGCGATCGAGCCGCGCATCCTGCTGCTTGACGAGCCGTTCGGCGCGTTGGACGCCAAGGTACGCAAGGAACTGCGGCAGTGGCTGCGCACGCTGCACGAGGAAATCAGCGTCACATCGATCTTCGTCACCCACGATCAGGAAGAGGCGCTCGAAGTCGCCAACCGCGTCGTGGTGATGGACAAGGGCCGCATTGAACAGATCGGCACCCCCGGGGAAGTCTACGACCAGCCGGCAACGGCCTTCGTGCACGGTTTCATCGGCGAGTCGATCGTGTTGCCGGTGCATGTCGACGAAGGCCGCGTCCGGCTTGACGGCACGGTGCTGATTATTGCAACCGACGGGGCCAAATGCGGCCCGTCGCACCTGTTTATCCGTCGCCATGACATGCAGGTCGGACCGGTCGGCAGCGGCGTGCTGGAAGGCGCGGTGCGGCGGGTTCGGACCTTCGGCCCGACCCAACGCGCCGAAGTCGCACTTTCTTCCGACAATGGCGCCACGCTGATCGAGATCGACGCACCGCGCGACCGCGAACTCAGAGCAGGCGACATGATAGGTCTACATCCGCGCCGTTACCGTATTTTCGCTGCGCAGGACTAGAAACGTTCACCTTTCAGCCACGGTTGGTATGCAACAACCTGTCCCACCTTGGGGGAATTCGAATCATGCGCGTGGCGGTGGCCATCCTCGGCCTTTTGGTGCTTGGCGGTTGCGCCGCGGAAGCGCCCGTGGTCGAGCAGCCGACCATGTATCTCAGCATGGCCAATGGCGGCGCCACGCTTGATCCCCAAGCCGCGGCGTCGATGATCTCGCTGTACCGGCAGAATAACGGTCTCGGCGCCATCGTGGTCGATCCAGCGCTAATGGCGCTGGCGGAATCGCAGTCCCGGGCCATGGCTGGCCGTAACAAGCTCGACCACGACGTCACCGCGCCGCTGGCCAAACGCCTGAATGCCTCGGGATATCCGGCCACGCTTGCAGTCGAGAACGTATCCGCCGGCTATCACACCCTGGCGGAGGCCTTTTCGGGCTGGCGCGACTCCCCGCCGCATCGGGCAAATATGCTGAAAAATGGTGTCACAAAATTAGGCATCGCGGCGAGCTATGCCCCCAATACCAAATACAAGGTGTTCTGGACGCTGATCATGGCGTCGACCGAGCAACGCTGACCCTTGCATCGCAACCTGATCGGGTTGACGGCGGCGTCATCTGCCGGCACGTTGGTCTTTTGCAGTGCGGTATAAGCCATGACCGAGATCACCAACTCAACGCCCGGTACCGACATACTGGCCGATGCCCAGCCCGTTCTGGTGCTGCAGGGTGGCGGCGCGCTCGGCTCCTATCAGGTCGGGGCATTCGATGCGCTTTGCGCGTGCAGCTTTGCCCCGCAATGGGTGGCGGGCATTTCAATCGGTGCGATCAACGCCGCGCTGATTGCCGGTAATACGCCGGACAACCGCCACCGGCGCCTGACGGCGTTCTGGGACAGGGTGTCGTCGCAAGCTACATGGCCGGCGGTGCCCTGGCTCGCCGGCGACGGGTCGCGCACGACGGTCAATGAATGGAACGCCGGCGTTATCATGCTGGCCGGTGTGCCCGGCTTCTTCAAGCCGCGCTTTCCGCCACTCCCGTTTCAATCGCCGAACGATCTGAGCGGCTTGAGCTTCTATGACACCTCGCCGCTGCGCGAGACCCTGGAAGAAATGGTCGACTTCAAACTGATCAACAGCAAGGAGGGCGTGCGGATCAGTGTCGGCGCAGTCAACGTCGCAACCGGCGCGCAAGTCTATTTCGACAACAAGGGCGACGACCCTACCCATTTCGGCCCTGAACATATCATGGCGTCGGCGGCGCTGCCGCCGGGGTTTCCGGCGGTCAAGATCGGCGACGATTATTTCTGGGACGGCGGCCTGATTTCGAACACGCCGCTCGACCATGTGCTGAAACACAAGGGCCAGGACAATCTTCTGGTCTTCCAGCTCGATCTGTTCAGCGCGAGAGGCGTATTGCCGACCTCGCTCGGCGAAATCGCAGAACGCGAAAAGGACATTCGCTTCGCCAGCCGAACCGAGATCAATACCAAAAAGAATACCAATCTCTACAACGCCGGACAACGTCCGCCTTCGGGCAGCAGCCTTGCCGGCAGCGGAACGCCCGGCGCGCCAGTGGAAGGCAGCGTCACCGTGATCCATCTCACCTACCACAGCGCGCTGCCCGAAGTCGCCTCGCGCGATTACAATTTCTCGCCGACGGTGATCGCCGAGCATCGCGCCGCCGGCCGTCGCGACATCGGGCGCGTCATGGATTGCCGCGATCGGATCCAGCCGCCGCAAAACCATGAAACCATGGTGGTGTATGAATTGACGCAAGACGACAAAGACCCCCTAAAGCGGGCGTCGTGAAAGCAGGAGCTGACAGATGGGTACGTTGACAGGCAAGACCGCGGTTGTGACAGGATCGACCAGCGGCATCGGGTTGGCTTATGCGCGCGCCTTTGCCGGGGCCGGCGCCAACATTGTCATCAACGGCATGGGGGCGCCCGCCGACATCGAGAAAGAGCGCGCCGCCATCGAGGCCAACTTCAAGGTCAAGGCGGTGCACTCTCCTGCCGACATGACCAGGCCGGCCGAAATCGCCGGCATGATCGCGCTGGGAGAAAGTACATTCGGTTCGGTCGATATCCTCGTCAACAACGCCGGGATCCAGTTCGTGTCGCCAATCGAGGAATTTCCGGTCGACAAATGGGACGCGATCATCGCCATCAACCTGTCGGCGGCGTTTCATGCCATCCGCGCCGTGGTGCCCGGCATGAAGAAGCGCGGCTGGGGCCGCATCATCAATACCGCATCGGCGCACTCGATCGTCGCCTCGCCGTTCAAGGCGGCCTACGTGTCGGCCAAGCACGGCATCGCGGGTCTCACCAAGACGGCGGCGCTGGAACTTGCGACCTTCAAGATCACCTGCAACTGCATCAGTCCCGGGTATGTCTGGACGCCGCTGGTCGAACACCAGATTCCCGAGACCATGAAGGCGCGCAACCTCTCCAAAGATCAGGTCATCAAGGACGTGCTGCTGGCGGCGCAGCCAACCAAGGAATTCGTCACCTCCGAACAGGTGGCGGCGCTGGCACTGTTTTTGTGCGGCGACGATGCAGCGCAGATCACCGGGGCCAATCTCTCGATCGACGGCGGCTGGACCGCGGCGTAGCCCCTTGCGTCGTCCCCGCGAAGGCGCGAAGGCGGGGACCCATAACCACCGTGCTGATTGTTGCAAAAGGTGCTTTAATAGCCCGGCCGAGAGGACGGAGGCTATGGGTCCCCGTCTTCGCGGGGACGGCGCGCGGAGGGGAGCGCGTTAGACGTCCCGCTTGCCGAACGCCAGCACGTGTAGGCCGAGGCGGCGGCGGACGATCCAGAACAGCAGCATGGTTTCGAACACCAGCGCGATCGAGGTTGCGGCCGCGGCGCCGTGGCCGCCGAATCGCGGAATCAAGACTGCGCACAGCGCGACATTCATGATGAAGGCCGATGCATAAGCCAGCGCGCAGGCATGCTGATGGCCGAGCATGTTGAGCAACCGCTCCACCGGGCCGATCGCCGAACGCACCACCAGTCCAACAGCCGCAATGAACATGATGTCGTAACCGGCGGTGAATTGCGGCCCGAACAACCACAGCAGCGGCTTGCCAAATGCCAGCAGAACGGCGGTCGCGGCCACCGACGGCCAGAATGTCCATTTGATGGCGTGGGCGACGTAAGCCGAGAGTCGTTCCTTGTCACCGATGGCGTGATATTCGGCAAAGCGGTGCGCCGTCGTCGCCGACATCGCGTAATGAATGAACGAAACCAGCGCCAGCGTCTTTACCACGGCGAAGTAGACGCCGACTTCCTCGGAGGAGCGGAATTGCTGCAGCAGCAGCACGTCGGTGTAGGACAGCAGCAGATAGAAACCTTCGACCATCAGGATCGGCAATGACACCGCAAGCCAGCCGCGGAAATCGTAGGCTTTCGGCCCGGCTTCGATGGTATCGCCGAGCCTGCGGTTGAGCGCAATCAACTGGCCGATCATGGCGATCCATACCGCGGCGGCACTTGCGAGCATCGCCGCGGTGGCGCCAAGATTGAAGCCGAGCGCGAAGGCGCCGGCGGTGAGACCGATGATCAGCGACTGCCGCACCACGAATTGCGGCATCAGTCCAAGCCGCATCCAGTCATGCGAGCGAGCAATGCCGTCCTGGGTATTGGCCACGACGAAGGCCGGCAGCGTCAGGCAGCCGATATAAAGTGGAACCACGGCGCCGGGCTCGATCCATGGCGATGACAGTTTCACAATGCCGGCAAGCAGCAGCGAGACGATCGAAGAAACGAGGAACGTCATCCAGCGGCTGCCGGAGAGAAAGCCGCGCAGCAGCGCCTGCTCGCCGCTGGCGCGATATTCGGGAATGAGCTTTTGCGCCGACACCGCGATGCCGAAATCCATCATGCTGCCAAGCAGCAATACCCAGGTCCAGACATAGACATAGATGCCGTAGTCGGAGCCGCCCATCCAACGCGCCAGCAGGATCTGCGACAGATAGGCCAGTGCCGCGCTCACCACGCGGATGATGAAGACCGTGCCGGCGAGACGCCGGGTGAGCGATGCTTCGCCGGAACCGCCCAGTATCGCGCGCAACCGCGCCATCGCGCCTGCGGAGCGTGCTGGTATGGAGTGTGCGTCCGTCACGGCCACGATAAAATCCTCGTTGCCGCGGCACGCGGCGACGATCCGGAATATCAACGATTCGTTAAGATTCAGTTGGGCGTCTTTCCTTCTCCCCTTGAGGGAGAAGGTGGCTCGCATCATAGATGCGAGCCGGATGAGGGGTTAAGGTCTATCGAGGGAGCGGTACCCCTCATCCGGATCGCCGTCGCTTCGCATCGGCGAGCCACCTTCTCCTCAAGGGGAGAAGGGAAGAAAGTACGCTTCGCTTTGCCAACCTACGGTCGGAGCTAGTTCAAATTGACATTGAACTCATACGATCGCTCGCTGCCGACCAGGGTCAGCTTCAGCGCAGCCCCGTCGGGATTGGCGCCGGGAGGCAACCCGTCGAGATCGAAAGCGAAGCGTTTAACCCCGGGCGGACCCTGCCCGAGCAATTTCGGCACCGGCAGTGCCCAGTCCGGGGTCGGGCCTTCGACGAACAGATCGACCTCGCCGGAATCCGGCGTGACCACATCGACCAGTACGCCGTTTTTGCCGTCGCGCTTGACGTCGCGAATGGTGAAGGGGTTGGGATCGCCGACGCTGGCTGGTTTTGGCACGGTGTCGAGGGCGGCGAACAGCGCCGAGTCCTCGGTGCTGGCGACGCTGGTGAAAGCGAGTTCGGCGCTGGCCTCGACGGGAATGCAGAGTTTCTCGCATACCGCGTAATTGATCTCGGCGCGCAGCGTCACCGGCCTGTCCGCGGTTTTCGCGACGATCCGCAGCGGCAGCACGACCTGCTTCCGATAGCCCAGCGAGGTGCCACCGGCGCCGTCGGCGAATTTCATCGGTGCCGGCCACAAAATGGTCACGGCTTCGATATTTTCCGATTTGGTGAAATCGATGCGGGGTGGCACGCCGGAATCGCCGGGCGTCCGCCAGTAGGTATGCCAGCCGGGTTGCAGCTGAAACGCGATGCCGCCCAGCAGCACCGCGCCGCTGCGCGATCCAGCCAGCAGCCGAACCGCGGAGTGGCTGTCCTTGAGCCATGGCGAGGAATCCTGAGCCCGCGCTTGCGGCGAAAATGTCGACGCAACGATCAGGGCGCCGAAACCGGCCGCGGCGCGAATGGGAACCATGACGGTCATCAGACGTCTTTACAGGCTAGCGTACTGGCAAACCATTGAATTGCTTGTGATCCGCTTTCCAATCCGGCGCGAAGGTTGATTGACAGCGCAGGCACCCAATATCAGGATGTGAGACAGCATGAGAGTGCCGCGCTGATGGACCTGATACGTAAAAAGCCGGCTGGCCAGGGCAAAGCTTCCGGCGCTGGCGACAATGACCGCGGCTATCTCGATGGCCAGATGTTGGTCGCCATGCCCGTCATGGAAGATTCGCGCTTTGCGCATTCGGTGATCTATATCTGCGCGCATTCCTCAGAAGGCGCGATGGGCATCGTCGTCAACCATCCGGCTGGCACCATCGACTTTCCGGAACTGCTGGTTCAACTCGATATCATCCAGAAAGCGGATCAGATCAAGCTGCCGGAAAATGCCGGCTCCATGAAGGTTTTGAAGGGCGGGCCGGTCGAAACCGGACGTGGCTTCGTGCTGCATTCGAGCGACTTCTTCATCAAGGATGCAACGCTGCCGATCGATGACGGTATCTGCCTCACCGCGACGGTCGATATTCTCAAAGCCATCGCAAAGGGCGCCGGGCCGAAACACGCCATTCTCGCACTCGGTTATGCCCAATGGGCGCCGGGACAACTGGAAACCGAAATTCAGGACAACGGCTGGCTGCATTGCGCGGCCGATCCGGATCTGGTTTTCGGGCGCGACGCCGACGAAAAATACCTGCGCGCCCTGCGCAAGATCGGCATCGATCCGGGTATGCTGTCCAACGAAGCGGGGCACGCATAGCGTTGTCGCTGCGCGTCATACGCGGGGCTTGACCCGCGTATCCATCAATCTTCGGAAAATGGATTTTATGAAGTAGATGGATTGCCGGGCCAAGCCCGGCAATGACGAACATTACTTCTCGCTTGCCACCAACGGACAAGCCTCGACCGCCGTTCCGATCTGCGCCCCTTCGATTTCGGCGCAGGGTTTCGAAGCGTCGATCACGAGCCCGTAGCGTTCCAGCAAATGCTGCGCAAACGGCTTGCCGCGAATGTGCAGTTCCCACGCGCCGCCCGGCAACGGAGCGGCAAGTCCAGCGCGGATGCGGCGGTCGAACTTGCCGCCCGGCATCACCGGCAGGGCAATGTCCGCAATCTGGTAGAACCGCGACCGCGGAGCAAGGTGCGACGCGACATAAGCGATCGGCTTGTCGAGCAGAAAGTAGATCGCGGGCTGGTCGAGCCGAGCGGAAATCCTTGGCTGGTATGGATCGGACCACGGTCGCCGCCACCAGTCTCCCGGCTGCGACCACAGCGCGATGGCGATGGCGACGGCTGCCAAAACCGCATTTGCGGTTTTGGCGGAGACACTCGTCATCATGCGCGAGATCAGCAGGACGATCAGCGGCCCGCACATCAGCTCCAGGACAATGGCGTAACGCTGGATTGCGAACAGTTTGAGCCATATCGCATAACTGACCGCAAACATCACGAAGAACTGGATGTCGTGACGGGTGAAGATCGTACTGCGTCTCGCCAGCCGCGTGACGATACCGGCCAGAACAAGCACCATCGCGATCGCGAAGCGGGCGTCCCGAAACGGATATTCCGAGCTGCGGTTATCGCCGGCCAGCCAGTAGAACGGATAGGCCAGCGCGTCCCAAAAACCCTTCGGCATGAACTGCATGTCCATGATGTTATTGGGCGCCAGCTCCTTGGACTGAAATACGCCGTTGAAAAGCGGAAAGACCGGATTTCCCATTTCCCGCCACAGCATCAGGCTCCACGCGCCGCCGGTGGCAAGCGCGCCGAGTGTGCCGCCCAGTCCGAGGCAGAGCGTCGCCGTAAGCGGACGAGCGGACAGCAGGACCGCCGCGGCAGCGCCGGCGGCGAATACGACGTTGGTAAGCTTCAATCCGACCGCGGCGCCGAGCAGCAGGCCGGCGAAAAGGTAACGCAGCCGGTGCGAGCCTTCTGCCGAGAGAATCAGGATGAATCCGCCGACGATCGGCAGCGCGGTCAGGATATCGGAGAAGCTGGTGCCGACTTCCGACAGCGTCATCGGACCGAAAGCGGCGATCAGGAGCGAGGCCGCGACCGCGCTGACGGTGGCCGCGCTTCGCAGTAGAACGCGGGAAAGCAGATAAACCAGCGCGAGGTTGAGGCCATGAACCGCGCCGATGACGACAAGGCCGCAAGGCGCCGGCAGCAGATGGCGCAACGCGTATACCGGAAAATAAACGGCGGGATTGAAATAGGTTTGAAACCCGGCGGGCAGCGCGTCGGTATCGTAGCGGCCATTGAGCACGGCCCAGACATTGTATTCGTGATAGTTCTGCCAATCCCAGTTGGCATCCTCGCCCATGAGCCAGGTGTAGATCGCGCCGGCAAGCAGTGATCCGACCGTGATGGTAATCGGAATGGCGTTGCTTCGCAGTGCTGCGCGCGATCCCCGCCACCGTCCCGTGAGCGGAGGCCTGGCAAAATTTGTGCTCGAAGTATCAGTCGCGATGGTCACGCTACGCCGCATCCTCAGGCACCGAACGGGAACGCTGAAGAAACTGCTAACAACGCAACGCTAATATTTCGATAAATGACGTGCTTAACAATGGACGTGTCGATCGACGCGGCCAAGCTTCTGCCATAGGGAGGGGGTCAATGCAGTGCTTGAGCGTGTGAAAGGCATATGATGCGTCATACGCGGGCTTGACCTCGCGTATCCATCAAACTTCGTAAAAGCGCTTTTCGAAGAGGATGGATTGCCGGATCAGGCCCGGCAATGACGGCGCTGATCAGCTCGCCGCCTCAAGCCGCTCTTCGGTCAGAAGCCGCATCGCGGCGTCGGCGTCCATCGGCTCCCCGAAGGCAAAGCCTTGCGCGTATTCGCAACCGAGCTGATAAAGCTCCACGGCATCCGAATCCGTCTCGGCTCCTTCTGCGACCACATCCATGCCGAGATCGTGCGCCAGCGCGATAATCGATTTCAGGATCACCGGGCGGGTGCCGCGGCTGGTGGTGCGCACAAAGGACTGGTCGATCTTGATGGTGTCGAACGGAAAGCGCTGCAGATAGGCCAGCGACGAATGCCCGGTGCCGAAATCGTCCAGCGACAGTCCAGTGCCGAGTTCGCGGATCCGGTGCAGCATCTGGGCGGCATGCTCCGGATTTTCCATTACCAGCGATTCGGTCAACTCCAGTTTGAGGGTGCCGCGTGCGACCGACGAGCGCGACAGCACAGTGCGGATGTCGTGGATCAGATCGTGCCGCAGCAACTGCCGCGACGAGACATTGACGCTGGCAAAGATCGGCTCGCGCGAGCGCATCGCGCGCTGCCAGATCGCCAGTTGCCGCGCGGTCTGGTCCATCACGAACATGCCGAGATCGACAATCAGTCCGATCTCTTCGGCGATGGTGATGAATTCCACCGGCGACATCCGTCCGAGTTTCGGGTGATCCCACCGTGCCAGCGCCTCGAATCCGGCGATGGAGCGATCCTCCAGCCGCACGATCGGCTGGTACAGGATGGTGATCTCCTCGCGCTCGATGGCGCGGCGCAATTCGGATTCCAACGTCAGCCGGTCGGTCTTGCGCGCCCGCATCGCCGGCTTGTAGACGTCGATGCGGTCGCCGCCGATTCGCTTGGAATGATACATCGCAAGCTCGGCGTCCTTGATGATCTCTTCAGACAGTTGCGTTTGTGGATCGCTGAGCGCGAGCCCGATCGAGGCGGTCAGGAAGATCTCGCGGTCGTTGAACGCGATCGGCGCCCGGATGGTCTTGCGGATGGTTTCGGCGAAGGCGGTGATCCGTGCGGAGTCCTGCTCCGACATCAGGATCAGGCCGAACTGGTCGCCGGCCAGCCGCGCCAAGGTGTCCTGCGGTTTCAGGATGCGAGTCAGCCGCCGCGCCAGCGTGAGCAAAATCGAATCGCCGACCGCGATGCCGACGGAATCGTTGACCTGCTTGAAGCGGTCGAGGTCAATCACCATCAGGGTGGGCCGCAGGTTCGGCATGGATTTTGCGAAATTCGCCACCGCGCCGAGACGGTCGATGAACAGCTTGCGGTTCGGCAGACCCGTGAGATTGTCATGTACCGAGTCGTGCAGCAGCCGCTCTTCGGCGTTCTTGGCTTCGGTGACGTCGGTGAGCGTGCCGACCACGCGGGACACCTCGCCGTCGGAGCCGACCACGGGCCGTGCTTTAAGCGCGAACCACATGAAATGGCCGTCGGGCGTCCGTAGCCTGAAATCCTGCACCAATCGGCCGCGGCGCTGGTCAAGCACGCTGTCGAGCGCCGCCCGAAAACGATCCTGATCGAGCGGGTGCAGCACTTCCAGCCATTTCGCCGCCGGGCCTTCCAGCGTGCCTCGTTTCAGGCCGAGCAAGGCTTCCGTTTCGGGACTGGTGAACACCTTGTCGGCCGCGACATCCCAGTCCCAGATCAGGTCGCCGGACCCGGTCAGCGCCAGTGCGCGGCGTTCAATATCGGAAACCACCCCGGTGGTCATGCCGCCGCCGGCGAAGGCATGTTGCATCACGGTGAATCCGATCAGCATCACGATCAGCACAAGGCCGCCAAGCAGCGCGGGCCCGACGATATCGTTGGTGACGCTGCCCGCCACCGTCATGCCGGCGGCGACCACCCAGACCACCAGCAGGAACCAGGTCGGGATCAGCAGCACCGCGCGATCGAAGCCGTGGGTCGACAGGTAAACGATCAGCGCGAAACCGGCGACGGCGATCAGCACCAGAGATATCCGCGCGATCCCGGAGGCCACCGCAGGATCGAACAGCGCCAGCGCCACCAGCGAGCCGAGAAAGGCGAGCCAGCCGACGGTGATGTGGGAGTAGCGCACATGCCAGCGGCTCAGATTGAGATAGGCAAACAGGAACACCAGCAGCGTCGCGGCCAGGATCGCTTCGCCGCCCGCGCGCCAGACCCGCTCGGCATTGTTCGACATGTCGAGCACCTTGCCCCAGAAGCCGAAGTCGACGCCGATATAGACCAGCACCGCCCACGCCAGCGCGGCGGCGGCGGGAAACATGATGCTGCCCTTGACCACGAACAGGATAGTCAGCACCAGCGCAAGCAGGCCGGAAATGCCGATCACGATGCCCTGATAGAGCGTGAACGAGTTGACTTTGTCCTTGTAGGCTTCCGGCTCCCACAGATAAAGCTGCGGCAGCTTGTCGGTGTTCAATTCGGCGACGTAGGTGACGACCGCGCCGGGATCGAGCGTGATGCGAAAGATATCGGCGGTCGCACTGTCCTGTCGTTCCGGACGGTCGCCCGCCGAAGGCGTGATGGTCTCGATCCGTGACAATCCTAGATCCGGCCACAGCAGTCCCGAGGATACGATGCGATAATGCGGTGCGACGATCAGGCGATCGAGTTGGTCGTCGGTGTTGTTGGCGAGTGCGAACACCACCCAGTTCTGGCCGCCCTTGCGCGCGCGCACTTCGATGCGGCGGACGACGCTGTCGGCACCCGGTGCGGTGGAGACCTGGATACGGTCGGTTTCGCTGCGTTGATGATCGAGAATCGCGGTGAGGTCGATCGCGGGCGCGTCACTGCGGACGCTGACGGCGTCGATGGCGCGCGCCGGCGGCGCGGCGGCAAAAATCATGAGGCCCAGCGCGAGGAGCGCAAGGCACCTGATCGGACGCAATGTCAGTTCTCCGACGGTGGCGGGCGAAGCGACGCCCGACGATGCGCGATAAATGACATGAATGTGAGGAAAATCAAAGGGTTTCCAGCTGCCGACGATGCATGCTTGGCTAAACCACCAACACAATTTTGCCAATATGTTCGCTGGTCTCCATGCGCCGGTGCGCATCCGCCGCCTTTTCCAGCGGGAAAGTACTGTCCATCAAGGGTTTGACCTGGCCGTCGCGCAGCAGTGGCATGACCTTGGCCTCAATGGCGCGGACCATCCCCGCCTTGTCGGCATTGCTGCGGGGACGCAGCGTGGACCCGGTATGGCGGAGCCGTTTCACCATCAGTTTGGCGAAATTGACCGTTGCCTTGGGGCCGCCGAGAAACGCGATCTGGACGATACGTCCGTCGATCGCGGCGGCGTCGTAGTTACGTTCGATGTAATCGCCGCCGACCATGTCGAGAATGACATTGGCGCCCGCGTCGTTGGTCGCCTTTCGTGTTTCGGCGACGAAGTCTTCGGTTTTGTAGTTGATGGCACGGTCGGCGCCGAGCCTCAGGCAGGCGTCCGCCTTATCCTGCGAGCTGACGGTGACGATCACTTTCGAACCGAACGCCTTGGCGAGCTGAATCGCCATTGTGCCGATGCCGGACGAGCCGCCATGGATCAGCAGCGTTTCGCCTGAGGTAAGCGCGCCGCGCTCGAACACATTGTGCCAGACCGTCATCAACGTTTCCGGCGTGGCGCCGGCCTCTTGCATCGATAGCGCCGGCGGCACCACCATCGCCTGGGCATCCTGCGCGATGCAATATTGCGCGTAGCCACCGCCGGCCACCAGCGACATCACTTTGTCGCCGACCTTGTGTTTCGTGGCACCTGTGCCGACTGCGACGACGTCGCCGGCGACTTCAAGTCCCGGCAAATCGCTGGCGCCGGGCGGCGGCGGATAGGCGCCGGAACGCTGCGCCACGTCGGGACGGTTGACCCCGGCTGCATGGACCCTGATCAGGATTTCACCGGGCCCTGGCGCTGGAACGCTGCGGGTCTCAGGCACCAGCACCTCCGGCCCGCCGGGCTTGCTGATGCTGACGACGGTCATTTGCGCGGGCAGCTTTTCCATGATTTTTTCCTATGTCGTGCTGTCATTGCGAGCGAAGCGAAGCATCCAGAGCTACAAGCAAGAATAGATTGCTTCGCTTCGCTCGCAATGACGCCGGAGCCCTGATTAGCCAGACTAACGTTTGGGAGCAAGACCGATGGCCACCGAGGATGATGACAAGCCGCGGAAGAAGATCACCCACGAGATCGGGCAGGACCTCTATCTGCTGTCGGTCGAGGAACTCGGCGAGCGTATCGCGCTGCTGACGACCGAAATCGAGCGGCTGAAGGAGGCGATGACGAAGAAGCGCGCGTCGAAAGACGCGGCGAGCAGTTTTTTCAAATCGTGAAGCAAACTCGTTGTCGTCCCCGCGCAGGCGGGAAGCCATAACCACCGTGTCTGTGGTGGCCCACTCGCGGGGCAACATCGTGCTTCAACTTAGATAATGGTGTGTATGGGTCCCCGCCTTCGCGAGGACGACGAGATCGGCCGGTGGCCGATATGGCAAACAACGCTTAAACAAAACCGCTCATTTACGATCGATTAATCTTTATCGAATATGACTTGAATTGTCCTCGTTTGGACACCGAGTGGCTCCTGTCCACTCTGTTTGACGCCTCCCTGTTATCAACTTCAAAAGCCGCCGGAAACGGCGGCTCTTTTTTTGCGCCCTGTTCTCGCCGGGGCCGGAAACCATAATCCGCATTTGCTGAAGTGCCCGCTGGACTCCCGTCCGCGAGCGCGCAATGATTTGTTCATCATAAGCCGGCGCCCGAAGCCGGCAGCGTAGACAGTGCGTGAGGCGTTAACCATGTCGGATCGGACAAGTGAAAGCGGTCTCGTCCAGTTCAGCGAACGGCTTACCAATTCCGCGGCGTTCGGCACTCTGTTCCGGGAAGGCATGGATCTGGTCGAAGAGACCGCCGCCTATCTCGACGGTGTCGGGCGAACCGAGGCCAAGGCGCTCGACCGCTCCGTTGGCCTCACTTACGCGACCGAAAGCATGCGGCTGACCACACGGCTGATGCAGCTTGCCTCATGGCTGCTGCTGCACCGCGCGGTCAAGGAAGGCGAGATGACGCTGACCCAGGCCAATCGCGAAAAGACCAAGGTCAAGCTCTCGGCCGCCGATCCGGGTGCCGACGATTTGATCGCCAAACTGCCGCGGCAGTTGCAGGACCTGATTGTCCGCTCCATGACATTGCAAACCAAGGTCCGTCGCCTGGACACTACCATCCATGCGCCGGTTGCCGGACGCGCCCCGATCGGCAATCCGCTGGTGCCGCAACTCAATCGCCTCAAGGCCGCGTTCGAGCGGTAGTTAGCGACTGTTGAACCAGCTTCGCCGCCGTCCCCGCGAGGAGGGGATCCACAGCCACCGATGGTTTTGATTGAGCGCGTTGCTTCCACGAGCGGCTGATACCTTCCGCATCACTGCGACGGAGGCTATGGGTCCCCGCCTGCGCGGGGACGACAAGTAATGCTCACGCCTTTCTCCATCATTCTGGTATTGCTTGCCGCGTTCTTGCATGCGGCCTGGAATGCGCTGCTCCGTGGTGGCGCGGATCGGGCGCAATCGATGGTCATGATGAATGCGACGCTCGGGTTATTCGGCGTCGTTTTGCTGGCGGTCGCTGGACTTCCCGCACCGGCAAGCTGGGCTTACGCCGTTGCTTCCGGCGTACTGCACTGGATCTACGCCTCACTCCTTGTGGTGACCTATCGAAGCGGCGACCTCGGCGAGACCTATCCCGTCGCGCGCGGCTCGTCGCCGGCGCTGGTCGCGCTTGGCGGCAGCATTTTCGTCGGCGAATGGATGAATCTGCCCGGCATCGTCGGTGTCGGTCTGGTCTGCGCGGGCATCTACATACTCGCAGCCGCGAGGGGACGTTTGCATGCGATGAATTTGCCGTGGGCGCTGGCAACCGGCACCAGCATTGCCGCCTACACCGTGGTCGACGGCATCGGGGTCCGTGCTTCCGGCAACTGGCTCGGCTACACCGCGGCGATATTCTCGTTCTTCGTGGCCGCGCCGCTGTGGTTTCTGACGCGATACGGGACGAGGTTTTTCATTGCACCCGCGAATGAAATCGGCAAGGCCGTCGGCGGTGGCCTGATTTCGATCGGGGCTTACGGCGCGATCATCTGGGCAATGCAGACAAGCCCGATGGGCGCAGTATCGGCGCTGCGCGAGACCAGCGTGGTATTCGCGGCGCTGCTCGGGGCGGCGTTTCTCGGTGAGCGTCTTACGATGCCCCGGATCCTGGCGTGCTGCGTCATTGCCGCCGGTGCAGCGTGTGTGGGTTGGCAGTAGAAGAAGCGGTCGTTCGGGGCGCCGCAAGAGCACGGCTCGTCAGCAATGGCGTATCCGAACAATAAAAAACGCCCCCGCGGGCAGAGGCGTTTAATTTCCTGTCAGGAATAAGGTGTTCAGTCCTTCTTCAAAAACCCTGAAAATTTCTTCTGGAACCGGGAAACGCGGCCGCCGCGGTCGAGCAACTGCTGGGAGCCGCCGGTCCAGGCCGGGTGCGACTTGGAGTCGATGTCGAGGTTGAGCTTGTCGCCTTCCTTGCCCCAGGTCGAGCGCGTCTGGTACTCGGTGCCGTCGGTCATCACGACCGTAATGGTATGATAATTCGGGTGAATTTCGGCTTTCATGGGATATCCTTCGGCACGGCTCGCGCCCGCATGTCAACGGCAATGGATGGATTTTGGCGCTCTATAACGCAGCCAAGCGCTCAAAACAAGGTCCGGAGGGCATTTGCCAGCGCGGCATCCGAAGCCTATCTGGAAGCGTTCAAAATCGGATGACCCGGATCGTGAGTACAGCCGAACAGCTTGAAGATACGCGCGCCGACGCAGCCGGTCTGCCGGACGGCCTGACGGCCAAGCCGCTGCCGACCGGCGCGCTGCTGACGCAAACGCCCGGCGCCGGCCGCGCCAGGCTGCGTCCGCTGCTGGCGCTGGCGCCGTATGTGGCGCGCTACCGCGGTCGGGCCTTTCTCGCTTTCATCGCGCTCACCATCGCGGCGCTGACGACGCTGATCGTGCCGGTCGCGGTGCGCCGCATGATCGACTTCGGGTTCAGCCCCGAAGGCATCGCCATGATCAACAGCTATTTTAGCGTAATGATCGCTGTGGTCGCGGTGCTGGCCGTTGCCAGCGCGGCGCGACATTATCTGGTGATGACCATCGGCGAGCGTATCGTCGCCGACCTGCGGCGCGACGTGTTCGCCCATCTCGTCTCGTTGTCTCCGGCGTTTTTCGATTCGGCGCGCAGCGGCGAATTGATCTCGCGGCTTACCGCGGACACCACCCAGATCAAGGCGGCGGTGGGCTCGTCGGTGTCGATCGCGCTGCGCAACGTAATGCTGTTCGTCGGCGCGGCGACGATGATGGTGATTACCAGCCCGCGGTTGTCAGGCTTTGTGCTGCTGGCCATACCGCTGATCGTGATTCCGCTGGTGGCGTTCGGGCGCTGGGTGCGGCGGCTGTCGCGCAACGCACAGGACACGCTGGCGGACGCAACTGCCTACGCCTCCGAACTGGTCGGCGCCATTCGCACCGTGCAGGCCTATACCAACGAGAAACTGGCCAATGCGCGCTTCGGCGGCGAGGTCGAGCAAGCCTATGAGGCGGCGCGCGGTTCGACCAAGGCGCGCGCGGTGCTGACTGCGATCATCATCTTCATCGTCTTCACCAGCGTGGTGATGATTCTCTGGATCGGCTCCCACGATGTGCTGGTCGGGTCCATCAGCCCCGGTCGGCTGGGCCAGTTCGTGCTGTATGCGGCGTTCGCGGCGGCGGGCCTCGGCCAGCTCAGCGAGGTCTGGGGCGAGGTTTCGGCGGCCTCCGGCGCCGCGGAACGGCTGTTCGAAATCCTCCATGTGAAATCGTCGATTACGGCTCCGGTAGCGCCGCGGGCGCTCCCGGTCCCTGCGCGCGGCGATGTGGTGCTCGATCGTGTCAGTTTCGCCTATCCGACCCGACCGGATACGCTGGCGGTCGATGCGGTGTCGCTGTCGGTGCGGGCCGGCGAGAAAGTCGCAATTGTCGGCCCTTCGGGTGCCGGCAAGAGCACGCTGTTTCACCTCCTGCTCCGGTTCTACGATCCGCTGGCCGGCACGATCTCGTTCGACGGCGTTCCGATCCGAGACGCGGATCCGCGCGAGGTGCGCGCGCGCATCGCGCTGGTACCGCAGGAACTCGGTGGCTTTCGCCGCCACCTCGCGGGAAAATATCCGCTTCGGACGGCCCGACGCCGGCGACGCCGAGGTCGAGCGCGCCGCGGACCTCGCGCATGCCACCGAATTCATTCGCCGCCTGCCCGGCGGCTTCGAAGCGCAACTCGGCGAGCGCGGCGTCACGCTTTCCGGTGGCCAGCGCCAGCGCATCGCCATCGCTCGCGCTATTCTGCGCGACACACCGCTGTTGCTGCTGGACGAGGCGACATCGTCGCTGGACGCCGAGAGCGAGACGCTGGTGCAGACTGCGCTGGAAGAACTGATGCGACACCGCACCACGCTGGTGATCGCGCATCGCCTCGCCACCGTGTTGTCCTGCGACCGCATCATGGTGATGGACCAGGGCCGCATCGTGGAGCAAGGCACCCACGCCTCGCTGGTCGCGGCCAACGGGTTGTATGCAAGGCTCGCAAGATTGCAGTTCGAAAGAGTGTAGTTGTCGTCCCCGCGCAGGCGGGGACCCATAACCACCGATTTTTGTGATGAAGCGGCGTGTGGCCGCTTTCGAGTCTCACCACCTGCGGCGTCTATGGGTCCCCGCCTGCGCGGGGACGACGTGGTTCGGGCGTCCACGCCATCCGCAGCACCGGCTTTCCTGACGTCGGATTCACGTCGCCGCCCGCATCGACAAATCCATTGCGCCGATAAAATCCGATCGCGCGGGCGTTGTCGGTGTTCACCAGGAGTGTGACGCCATCCGGCGACAGCCGCTTTGCTTCATTGACCAGCGCAGTGCCGAGATCCGAGCCCCAGTGCTCTGGGGCGACCACCAACTGGTCGAGATAGCCTGTTGCGTCGATGGTGACGAAGCCGATCAGCGCACCGTCCCGTTCGGCTACGACGATGTTGGCATTCGGCACCAATGCGTTGCGCCAGCGCTCGCGCCACCAGGGTACGCGCGCGGCAAAATCGATCGAGGGATAGGCCTGCTGCCAGGTGTCGCGCCACAGCGTGATCGCCGCATCTTCGTCCGCGGCCACGTAGAGGCGCAAGTGAAAGGGAAAGCTCACCGGCGTCATGCGCGTCTCTTTCGTGCCTCGGACGCCGCGCAACGCGCCGCGGAGCGGCATGGAGGATGCCGTACCGCGTCCGGGACACGGGGCCGGGATATCGAGATCACCGTTCCGTCAGCTTCAGCTCGATGCGGCGGTTGCGCTTGTAAGCCTCTTCGGTGGCCGCGGCATCGAGCGGCTGGAATTCGGCAAAACCGGCCGCGACAAGCCGCTGCGCGGGCACGCCGAGCGAGATCAGATATTGCACCACCGAGATCGCGCGTGCCGACGACAGTTCCCAGTTCGACTTGAATACCGGACTGTTGAGAATAGGGCGCACATCGGTATGGCCGTCGACCCGCAGCACCCAGGCGATCTCGGGTGGAATCTGCTTGTCGAGTTCGGTCAGCGCGGACGCCAGCTTCTCGAGTTCGGCGCGGCCCTCCGGCAGCAACACCGCCTGCCCGGCATCGAAGAATACTTCCGACTGGAACACAAAACGATCGCCGACGATGCGGATATCGGGCCGATTGCCGAGAATGGTGCGCAGCCGTCCGAAAAATTCGGAACGGTAGCGCGACAATTCCTGCACCCGCTGCGCCAGCGCGACATTCAGCCGCTGGCCAAGATCGACAATGCGGCCTTGCGATTCCTTGTCGCGTTTCTCGGAAGCGTCGAGCGCCTCTTCGAGGGCGGCGAGCTGGCGGCGCAACGCGCTGATCTGCTGATTCAGCACTTCGACCTGCGCCAGCGCACGCGCGGAGAGCTGTTTTTCCGAATCCAGCGCCTTGTTGAGTTCGCCTGCCCGCCCGGCGGCGTCGCTGCCGGCCCCCGCCAAGCCCTCATAGAGGCCTTTAACCCGATCGCGCTCGGCTTCAGCCGACGCAAGACCCGCGCGCATTTGCGAAAGCTGGTCGTTGAGATTGAGGCTTCCAAGCTTTTCCAGCGACAGCAGGTCGTTCAACTGTGCGAGCTTGGCATTGAGTTGTTCCAGCGCCTTGTCCTTGCCGGTAACCTCCTGCGACAGGAAGAACTGCACTACCAGGAAGACCGACAGCAGGAACACGATCGACAGCACCAGCGTCGAGAGCGCATCGACGAACCCCGGCCAGTAGTTGAAACCGGATTCATTGCGTCGTCCGCGTGCAAGGGCCATTCAGTCGTCTCCACAGCGTTGCATGCGTTGCGGCTGGCCCCTCGAGGCCGGCGCTTCGCCCCGGCACCTCAGGGTGACGAAAGTGGAGAAACCGTCATCCTGAGGTGCGCGTCGCGTTTGCGTGGCGCCTCGAAGGATGGCCACACGCACCGATACCATTCTCAATTCTTCTCCGGCTGGCGTGCAAGGCGCTCCAGCAGTTTCTTGATCTCGCGGTTCTGCTCGCCCTGACCGTCGGCCCATTCGCGGATCATCTGCTGTTCGGTGCGCATGTGCGCGACCAGGCCCTGAATCGCCTCAGCGAGATTGGCCATGGCGGCCGTCGTGCCGCGGTTGTTGCCGCCTTCCTCCATCGCCGCGCGCAGGCGCTCGATGGCGTGTTGCAGATCGCCGCTGGCTCCGGCAGCGCTCTCGCCGGAATATTCGCGCACGGTGGAGGCGAGCCAGTCTTCGAGGTCGGTATAAAACCGGTTCTGCGCCTGGCTCGACTGCAGATCGAGAAAGCCCAGGATCAGGGATCCCGCAAGGCCGAACAGCGACGACGAGAACGAGATGCCCATGCCGCCCAGCGGTGCCGCGAGCCCTTCTTTCAGCGTGTCGAACAGCGCGCCGGCGTCGCCGCCGACCTTCAACCCGTCGATCACCTTGCCGACCGAGCCCACGGTCTCGATCAGGCCCCAGAAGGTGCCAAGCAGGCCGAGAAATACCAGAAGCCCGGTCATGTAGCGGGAGATGTCGCGGGCTTCGTCAAGCCGGGTTGCGATGGAATCCAGCAGATGCCGCATGGTCTGCTGCGAGATGGTCATGCGGCCTGAGCGTTCACCGCCGAGGATCGCCGCCATTGGCGCCAGCAGTGTCGGCCGCCGGTCGAGCGCCAGGCCGGGATCGGCGATACGGAAATTATTGACCCATGATACTTCCGGATAGAGCCGGATCACTTGCCGGAACGACAGGATGATGCCGATCAGCAGCACCGCGCCGATCAGCGCGTTCAGCCCCGGATTGGCGAAGAAGGCGACGATGATCTGCTTGTACAGCACGAACAGGATCAAAGCGCACAGCACCAAGAACACCAGCATCCGCACCAGGAAAATCCGGGGCGACGACAGTTTGGTCAGTTCAACTTCCATCGCGGAGCGGGTGGTGGGCGCCATAGGCCGTCAAGTCCAAGTTGGGGAGGACCGTTTCGGGCCTGAATATGGCACAGCGGCGGCGGGAATACAGAGTCAGCTCTGTTGTTTTCACCCAATGAATTGGAACTTGAGCGCGAAACCGCGCTTAAATTACTGCGTATTTCATAAATAACTGGGGTTTGAAGACGTTAGCAGGATTCGCATGGTCATTTTATACTTGGAGGCGCTGGCCGTGATCGCTGTTGCGCTGTCCGTGCTGATGGCCGGCGCATGGCTGGTACAGCAGCGCACCGGCAACTCCGGATGGGTCGATACCATTTGGACGTTTTCGCTTGGCCTGACCGGCGTCGGCAGCGCGCTTTGGCCGGTCGGGGGCGCGCCGCCGAATGCGCGGCAATGGCTGGTCGCGACCCTGCTGGCGATCTGGTCACTGCGGCTCGGTTCGCATATTGCCGCACGTACCGCGGGAATTACTGACGACCCGCGATATGCCGCATTTGCGAAAGAGTGGGGCCTCGATTCCAAGCGCAAGATGTTCATCTTCCTGCAGAACCAGGGTTTTGGGTCGATCCCGCTGGTGTTTGCCATTTTTGTAGCGTCGCGTTTTCCATCTGACGTGCTGCGATTGCAGGACGCTCTCGGCGCGCTGATCCTGTTCATCGGCATCGCCGGCGAGGCCTTGGCCGATGCGCAGCTCAAACGCTTTCGCACCGATCCTGCCAACAAGGGCCGCGTCTGCGACGTCGGGCTGTGGCGCTGGTCGCGGCATCCGAATTATTTCTTCGAATGGTTTGGCTGGCTGGCCTATCCCGTGATCGCGATTCCAACCGACTACCCTCTTTTTTATCCTTGGGGCTGGGCCACGCTGCTGGCGCCAATCTTCATGTACTGGATCCTGGTGCACATCACCGGCATCCCCCCGCTGGAGGAGCAGATGCTGCGCTCGCGCGGCGAGCGCTACCGCGACTATCAGGCCCGGACCAGCATGTTCTTTCCCTTGCCGCCACAGAAAGGAGCGATCTCATGAGTTTCGTTTCCTCGATTATCGGCACCGCGGAGCGTGTACCGCTGCCTGACATCGTGATCCGCGCCGCAATCCAGCGCCTGTGCTCGCGCACTGCCACGAGGCTCGCCAGCGGCAATGCCGAGAGCGACGCATCCTTCGCCGACGAGATGGCCGCGCGCCACATTGCTGAATATACCGATCAAGCCAATGCGCAGCATTACGAGGTGCCGCAGGCATTCTTCGCGCATGTCCTGGGACCGAACCGGAAATACTCGTCGTGCTTCTACAGGGAGCCGGCGTCGACGCTGCAGGAGGCCGAGGAGGAATCCTTAAGGCAAACCGTCGAGCACGCCGATCTGTACGACGGCCAGTCGATCCTTGAACTCGGCTGCGGCTGGGGCTCGCTGTCGCTTTGGATAGCGCGGCAGTTCCCGCACGCGAACATTACCGCGGTATCGAATTCGCATTCGCAGCGCGTCTATATCGAAGCCGAGGCCGCGGCGCGCCGGCTGAAAAACCTGCGCGTGATCACGCAGAACATGAACGTGTTCGATCCGAAGCGACAGTTCGACCGCATCGTCTCGATCGAAATGTTCGAACACATGATGAATTGGCGCGAGTTGATGACGCGGGTGCGGTCATGGCTGGCGCCGGATGGCCGTTTCTTTCTGCACATCTTTACCCATCGCGCCGGCGCCTATCTGTTCGACCCCGCCGATCGCGAAGACTGGATCGCGCAGCATTTCTTCACCGGCGGCGTGATGCCGAGCCATCATTTGATCCGGCAATACGCCGACTTGCTCGAGGTCGAAAAGGAATGGCGCTGGAGCGGCGTGCACTATCAGCGCACCGCGCAGGACTGGCTCGCCAATTTCGACGCGCATCGCGGCGAGATCGACGATGTGTTGCGCCCGGTTTATGGTAAGGACACCAAGCTGTGGAAGCGCCGCTGGCGCTGGTTTTTCCTCGCTACCGCCGGCCTTTTTGGCTATGCCGATGGCAGCGAATGGGGCGTCAGCCATTACCGGATGAAGGCGGCGTAGGCGCAGTCAAACTTAGGATGGTTTCGCATCGCGCCGGACACGACGGAGCGGTCAGGGCGTTGCCGGAGTCATGCGGGAGAGCACTAACGCTCGTGCTTCGCTCAATCCAGCCCTTTCCGCTCCGACGACCAGGGAAAGTTGATGTACTGGTCGCGCGTGTCGTAGCAGATGTTGCCGTACATCTTCAGATATGACGCGCGGCGGCGGACATCGCGATAGACCGCCGCAGGGTCGGCAAGGTCTGCTTCGTAAGCCGCGATGTTGTCCCGCGTCAGCGATTTCGGAAGGATGTCCATCGCCTGCGGAATGCTCTTGCCCTCCAGCCAGTCGGCGGCGTGCTGTCCCATCGCATAGCCGAACACCGGCGACGCCAGGCTAATACTCGCCTTATAGGGGCCGCCGCGTTTGATCTCCGCGATCGCGTCGGTCTCGCCATCGATTCCGCCGAGAAACTGGTCGGGCCGCGCCTTGCCGGCTTCGCGCAATGCGGCCAGTGCGCCGAGCACGACGGTGTCCGCGCCGAGCACGACATCGACGCTGGGATTGGCGAGCAGGATGGTGCGCATCATCGCGGCACCGCCTTCCTCGTTGACGGTCAGTGGCGAGATGTCGGCGACGATCGTCACTCCCGGAATGTCCTTCAGCGAATCCCGCATCGCGGTGAAGCGCGGCGCGAGGAATTGCAGACTGTCGTGCGTCAGCAACACCACTTTCGCTTTGCCGCCGAGGTGATCCCGGATGTAGGCGGCGGCCGCGTCGCCGAGCACCTTGCCGGTCAGGTATTGCGGGGCATTGAGCAGCGAGGTCGCAGGTGGCGGCACCACGGCGCCGACATAGGCGCCCGACCAGATCACTCGCTGCAGGTGCGGGGCGAGCGATGGCGGGTCAACCGGAGAGGCCACGACAGCACCGACGAGCGACCGGCCGAACGCCTGCACCTGTTCGATCATTCTGGCGGGATTGTTGTCGGCCACGGATACCCGGTATTCAAGTTGCCGGTCCTTTGCCGCAGCGGCCAGGCCGCGCGCCACGCCTTGCATGAATTGGCGCTGGTTGTCCTGTGCAAAGGCCAATATTTTCCGGAGTCCCGGCGGCGCGCCGCATGTCGGTGCGTCCGGATTGAACGATGGAAGCGGTATCGGCCTGGTGAGGCCCGGCGGGCCTTCCTGCGCGCGCGAAGGATCGATCGTTGCCCAACAGCCGGCAGCCGCGACGAGCGCAAGGACAAATCCCGCGGTCATCCAGATCGCATGCCCTGTGCGGCGAAAGATCATCCTGCCCTCGACGGAAACCGTCCCTCAAGGTTCAATTTATTATCAGGACGCAGGCGAAGCGAGTCGCAAAACGCCTGATCCGGCGCAGAACCGCGTATCAGGCCGCGACGGGAAAAACCAGCCGCGCCCCGGTTCCCGGATTGCGCGCGTGATAGTGAATCTCCGCGCCGATGCTTTTTGCCATGGCGCCGACGAGACGGGTTCCAAGTCCGGTTCCTTTTGCCGGCGCGTTGCTGCGCCCAACCCCGTCGTCCTCGACCGAGAGTTCGCCGCGTCCGTCGGGCAAACGCTTGAGGTCGACGCGGATTTCGCCCTTGCGATCCGGATAGGCATATTTGACCGCGTTGGTGACCCATTCGGCGACGATGACGCCGAGATTGATGCTGGCATCGGTGCCGAGCTGCAGCGATTCCAGGTGATATCGCAGCAACGCGCCCAGTCCGTCGCTGCGCATCGAGGTTTGCAGGTGATCGAGCAGCCCGCCAAGATACTCATCCAGCGCGACGACGCGGGCATCGCCTGATGTGTACAATCGCTTGTGCACCATTGAGATGGCGTGGATGCGCGCCTCGGTCTCGTCCAGTGCGGTCTTGGCGGCGGCGTCCTTTACCGCGTTCGATTGCAGCTTCACCAGCGAGGCGACCAGCATCAGGCTGTTGGCGACGCGGTGATTGACCTCGGCGAGCAGCGTTTCGGCGCGGTCGCGCGCCCGGCCGAGATCGGCGGTACGCTCGTTGACCCGCGCTTCCAGGCTGACATTCAGGTTGCGGACGTCGTCGCGGGCCTGCGCGATCTCGCGAGCGTAGCGGCCGAAGGTGACGGTGACGCCGCCGACGACCACAATGATGGCGATGGCGCCGAAAATCGACACCCAGCGCAGCCGCGTCGCGTTGTCGCGCTGCTGCAGCACACCGCTGGTCAGACGTTCGTCGGTGGTTCGTATGATGCTGGAGAGGAATACGTTGGCCTCATCCATCAGCGCCTTGCCGCGATTGGTACGGAACACCGCGGTCGCTTCCGCATCCTGCAGGTCCCGTTTCAGCGCATTGGTCTTGTCCATGTCGGCGATTTTTTCGGCGATGACGACCGCCAGCCGGCGCAGCATGGCCTCGGCGTCCGGCTGCGGCGCCAGCAGCCGCTTGAGCCGTTCAAGCTGCCGCTCTGCAGTGGCTTTGGCATTGTCATACGGCGCCAGATAGATCTCGTTGCCACCCAGCAGATAGCCTCGCTGGCTGGACTCCGCGCCTTGTAGGGCGCTGCGCAGTTCCACCGCGGCGATCTGGGTGTCGCGCGCTTCGGCGGCGTCGTTGGAATAGATGCGGGCCTGCTCGCCAAGCCATATCGTCATTCCCACGATACCGAGCAGCATGAGAAACCCGACCGCGAGCAGAACAATGGTCGACTGGACGACGTAGCGGCCGGAAATGGGCATGGCGGGACGGCTCACGAAAAAACGCGCCCTCGCAGGGTGCGGGCACGAACGCAACGGATCGAAGCTAGCCGGTTTGGGGAGTGATTTACCAGTGTTTCGGCGATGGAACCGTGCCTCCGAGGCGGCGCCGTGCATGACGATCGCGTTCCCCAGACACTGCGCAATGCCCTTGCGGTGCGCTGCAACCGGGCGTAACGAAAGCCGGTGTTTGATACGGTCCCGGCGCTGCGGAGCGGCATGTGAAGAATGCCGCACCGCGTCCCGGGACATGCTGGCTTAACCCCATCATTGCCGGGCCTGAACCGGCAATCCATCTCTTCGAAAGACTCTTGCGAAGATGGATAGATGCGCGGGTCAAGCCCGCATGACGACAACCTGACGGTGCCGTCACTTCCCCAGCGGCTTCAAAATCTTCACGAGTTCGCCGTGCACGTACTCGTTGCCGCAGACCACGTTGCCGGTCGTCAGCGCGTCGTCGTCGCCGTTGATGCCGGTGACCACGCCGCCGGCCTCCCGGATGAGGATGGTACCTGCGGCCATGTCCCACGGGTGCAAGTTGCGCTCCCAATAGCCATCAAGCCGTCCCGCCGCGACGAACGCCATGTCAAGAGACGCCGCGCCGAAGCGGCGCAAGCCCGCGACCCTCGACTGAATGGCGGTCATTTCCGCGCGCGACAATTCGAGATCGCCGCGGCCGATATGGGGCATGCCACAGGCGACGACGCTGACGTCCATCTGCCGCCGTCCGGCGACCCGTAGCCGCTGGTCGTTGAGGAAGGCGCCCTTGCCGCGCTCGGCGATGTAGAGGTCGTCGTTGGCGGGATTGTAGATCAGGCCGGCGATCATCACGCCTTCGCGCTGCAAGCCGATCGAAATCGCGAATTGCGGAATGCCATGCAGAAAATTGGTGGTGCCGTCGAGCGGATCGACGATCCAGGTGTGCGACTTGTCGGCACCTTCGCGGGCACCGCCTTCCTCGCCGATGAAGCCATAGCCAGGCCGCGCCTTCGAAAGATCGGCGTAGAGCATCTCCTCGGCACGCTTGTCCGCCATGGTGACGAAATTCGCAGGGCCTTTCAACGACACCTGCAGATGTTCGACCTCGCCGAGATCGCGCTTGAGGCTGCGGCCGGCGCGCCGCGCGGCTTTGACCATGACGTTGATGAGGGCTGAATGCAGCATGATATCGGCCTGTCGTTGAACGTTCCACGTCGTCCCCGCGCAGGCGGGGACCCATAACCACAGGCCGTTATGATGGGCGATGTGGGGCCTCCGGATGCTTCCACAAGCATGGAGGTTATGGGTCCCCGCCTGCGCGGGGATGACGGAAGAGGTGAAGTGCGTGCCCTGCGCAGGTGCCGCCGTCAAGGCGGATCATTTGGCGCCGAGCCATTTGCGCGCGGCGTCCTCGGCCCTGGCGCGATCCTCGGGGCTCGCCTGCGCCAGCGCCTCGTCCAGCATCAGGTCGCCTTTCCCCGCCGTTTTCGCGACGATGTGCCATTTCAGGCCTTCGACCTTGTCGATCGGCGCACCGGCGCCAGTGATCAGCACGCGCGCCAGGCGATTCTGCGCGATCGGGCTGTTTTGCTTCGCCGCCTTGCGCAGCAGCGCCACCGCCGCGGCCTCGTTCTTCGGCGTGCCGGTACCGTTGTAGAGGGCGATGGCATATTCGACTTCGGCATCCACATTGTCTGCGAGCGAGGCCGCCTGCAACAGCCGTACCGCCTTGTCGATGTCCTTCGGAACGCCGGTACCTTCCTTGTAGAATGTCGCGAGCGCATATTGCGCTTCCGGATTACCGGCATCGGCGGAGATCCGAAGCAATTCGGCGGCGCGCTTCAGATCCTGCGGCAGCGTTTGTCCGTCGAGATAGAGCAGCGCCAGATTGTAGGCCGCCTTGGGACTGCCAAGCTTGGCGGAGGACGCCAGCAATTTCGCAGCTTCCTCGCGATTGACCGGGCCGCCGCGCCCGCCGATGCGCAGCATCGCCAGCGCGAACATCGCCTCGCGATCGCCGAGATCGGCGGCGCGTTTGTACCAGGTGGCCGCCTTGACGTAGTCGCGCTTGATGCCGAGGCCGCCGGCATAGAGCTCGCCGATCATCGTCATCGCCTTCGGGTCGCCGTTCTCGGCGCGCTTCGTCGCCAGATCGAACGCAGTTTTATATTGACCGCGCTGATAGGCACCGAATACGACGTCGGCGTTGGGATCGTCCGGCGTGGGCACGGCGGTTGCGGAAGAGGGCAGTTGCGGAACCGCGGCAGGCGCGGACGCGGGCTTCTTGGCCGCCGGCTTGATGATTTTGGCTTTCGCGGGCTTGCGAACCACGGGCGGGGCTCCCGGGGGCGGCAACAGCTGGACCTGCGCCATGGCATTTCCCGCCGGCAGACCCAGGCAAACAACGATCGATATCCGACGCAGGACTTTCATTCCGGCGTCATCCCTGTGCGGTTTCGGCTTTTCCGGTCATCGCGGCGTGACTCTGCCTGATCACCTGCTCGGCGTCCATCAGCGCCGCGGCGGGTCCGCGCGGATCGGCCCAGATGAAATCGCCGACCAGAACGAAATCGGCGCCCGCTCCGGCAAATTCTCCGGTTTCCTCGAGCGTTGCCGCGAATCCGACACATGGCGGCTCGAACAGTTCGGCCCACCATTGCAGCCGCTCCGCGATCGCGTCCGCCGACGGCCGCTGTCCGCGTGGGTCGGGTTCGCCGAACAGCACGTAATCGGCGCCGGCTTCGCCCGCGGCCATCGAATCGTGTCGGGTGATCAGTCCTCCGACGCCGGCGATACGGTCGGGCTTCAAGGTCGGCAACGCGTCCCGCATCGCTTCGATTCCGGTCAGATGCGCGCCGTCGGCGCCGGAGCGAGCGACCAGTTCGGCATTGCCTTCGATCAGCAATGCCGCGCCGCTGTGCTGAACCGCCGGTGCCAGCGCCTTGATGCATGCGATCATGCCGCGCGGATCGACCGGTTTAAGCCGCAGCAGTACCGCCGCTATATCTGCGCCGGCGAACAACGCCGGCAGGCTTGCGGTGAGCGCCGAGGGATCGTCCAGGATCGGTATCGCGAGATAAAGGCGCGGCACCGGGCGCGGCGGGACGGGTTTTATGGCCAAGCTCAGGCCGCCTTTTTCTGTTCCAGATCGGCTTTCCACGCCCCCTGGCTTGCGAGCGAATTCATCCGCGCGCGATGGGTGAACGCCTGCTGACCGGCACTGACATTTTCCGCTTTGCCGGACCATGCCTTTTGCGGCGCCGCCTGCAGCGCGCGACCGTAGGAGAAGGTCAGCTTCCATGGCAATCCGCCAATCCGGTTCATGGCGTCGAGATGGGCGGTCGCTTCCTCGTCGGACTGGCCGCCCGACAGGAACGCAATGCCAGGCACCGCGGCCGGCACGCAGCTTTTGAGCAGGCGAATGGTTTTCTCCGCAACCTCCTCGACGGAGGCGCGACTCTTCGCTTTCTTGCCGGAGATTGCCATGTTGGGTTTCAGGATCATGCCTTCCAGTGCGACCCGCTGGATGCGCAGTTCCTGAAAGGTCTTGTTGAGCACGCGCTGCGTCACCTCGTAGTAGCGGTCGATGTCATGGTCGCCGTCCATCAGCACTTCCGGCTCGACGATCGGCACGATCTGCGCTTCTTGGCACAGCGCCGCATAGCGCGCCAGCGCATGGGCGTTGACGCTGATCGCGGTCATGGTGGGAATCGCGTGATTTGAAGATCCTTGGCCGATATCGATCACCGCGCGCCATTTCGCGAAGCGCGCACCCTGATCGTAATATTTCTTCAGTCGCTCAGCGAGCTTGTCGAGGCCGACGGTAACCAGTTCGCCCGGGCAATTTGGCAGCGCCTGCGTGCCTTCATCGACCTTGATGCCGGGAATGGCGCCCGCAGTTTCGATCAGCTTCACCAGCGGCGTGCCGTCCTTCGCCTTCTGCCAGATCGTCTCGTCATAGAGGATGACGCCGGAAATGTAGTTCGACATCGCGTCCTTGGAGCGGAACAGCATCTCTCGATAGTCTCGGCGGGAGTCCTCGGTGGATTCCACCTTGATCGCGTCGAACCGCTTCTTGATAGTGCCGGAGGATTCATCGGCAGCAAGAATGCCCTTGCCCGGCTGCACCATGGCGTTGGCGATCTTGTTGAGGTCGGCGAGATTCATGGGCGTCTCCAGCGGGCGATCATTCTTATATGTTGAAATGGACGGTTCTCGGGCAAAGCGCGGGAAATCGTCATGACATATAGTACGAAACGCCAGCCGTCCGCTCAAGAGTCGTCGCCGTTCAAGCTACCTTCGGCGTCAGTTCCCCTGCGGCGTAACGCTTCGCCATCTCGGCAGTGGTCAGCACCTTCTTGATCTTGCTGGCCTGTCCCGCGGTATTGAATTCCTGCAACCGCTGCTTGCACAGCTTGGCCATCGCTTCCATCGCAGGCTTCAGGTACTTGCGCGGATCGAATTCGCTGGGGTCCTCGCTCAGGACTTTACGGATCTGGCCGGTCATCGCCATGCGGTTGTCGGTGTCGATGTTGATTTTGCGCACGCCGTTCTTGATACCGCGCTGGATCTCGGAGACCGGCACGCCCCAGGTTGGCTTCATCTTGCCGCCATAGGTATTGATGATCTCCTGCAAATCCCGCGGCACCGAGGAGGAGCCGTGCATCACCAGATGCGTGTTCGGCAGTTTGCGATGGATCTCCTCGATCACGTTCATGGCGAGAATGTCGCCGTCCGGTTTGCGGGAGAATTTGTAGGCGCCATGCGAGGTGCCCATCGCGATAGCCAGCGCGTCGACCTGGGTCTCGCGCACGAATTTCACCGCTTCGTCGGGATTGGTCAGCAGCTGGTCGTGGGAGAGCTTGCCCTCGGCGCCGTGGCCGTCTTCCTTGTCGCCCATGCCGGTCTCGAGCGAACCCAGCACGCCAAGTTCGCCTTCCACCGAGATGCCGCCGAGATGCGCCATGTCTGCGACTTTCTTGGTGACGCCGACATTATAGTCCCAATCCGCCGCGGTCTTGCCGTCGGATTTCAGCGATCCGTCCATCATCACGGAGGTAAAACCGGCCTGGATTGCGGTCATGCAGGTATCCGGGCCGTTGCCGTGATCGAGATGCACGCAGACCGGAATCTGCGGATAGATCTCGGTCACCGCGTCCATCATATGCCGCAGCATGATGTCATTGGCATAGGAGCGCGCGCCGCGCGAGGCCTGGATGATGACGGGTGCATCGAGCCCGGAGGCAGCGTCCATGATGGCCAGCGCCTGCTCCATGTTGTTGATGTTGAACGCCGGTACGCCGTAGTCGTTTTCCGCCGCGTGATCGAGCAATTGACGGAGCGTAATGCGGGGCATGGCTCGGGTTCCTTCGAAGGCAGGGCGGAGGCCGTCTATAGGCTTATCCACCAGGAAATGCTGCATCGCTCATAACGCGGCAGGCGACGAAATCCAAGGCTTTGAATTGCGCGTATCCGCACGTATCAGCAGATGCCGAAGAATTGGCGTCTCGCACGTGGGTCAGCGTGCCCGGTCTTCGAGTGCAGAAACCCGTTCGGCGACGTCGCTAATACGATCATCGAAATCGCTCGCGGCCGCACGCATCAACACCAGCATGCCAGCCGCGTCACGGCGCTGCTTCCGGACAAATGGTTTCAATGCGGTCAAGACGCGGGGTAAGGTCTGATCGGAGCGTGTCGAGTTCTGATCGGACCGTGCCGACCTCTGATCGAAGCGCACTGATACTATCCTGAATCTTCATTAGGATTTGCGGTATGGCGTCTGTAGGTGTCTCAACCATAAAGAGAACATAGCATAAACGCGGGGATCAACAACCGATTGCGGGTTGCGAGCCCTCACACTTTCAGCACGTCCACCCCGGGCAGCGGCTTGCCTTCCATCCACTCCAGGAACGCGCCACCGGCGGTCGAGACATAACTGAAATCGTCGGCGACGCCGGCCTGGTTCAGCGCGGCGACAGTGTCGCCGCCGCCGGCGACCGAGATCAACTTGCCTGCTTTGGTGCGCTCGGCCGCATGCTTTGCGGCGACCATGGTGCCGCGGTCGAACGGCGTCATCTCGAAGGCGCCGAGCGGGCCATTCCAGACCAAGGTCGCAGCATCGTCGATCGCGGCGTGAATCCGCTCGATCGATTGCGGGCCGACGTCGAGGATCATGCCGTCTGCGGGAATGGCATCGAGACCATAGGCGTGCGACGGCGAGTTGGCGGCAAAATGGAACGCGACCACGGCATCGACGGGCAAAATAATCGCGCAGTTGGAAGCCTCGGCCTTTTCGAAAATCCGCAACGCGGTGGCGGCGAGATCCTTCTCGGCCAGCGACTTGCCGATGCCCGTTCCTTGCGCGTGCAAAAACGTGTTGGCCATGCCGCCGCCGATTACCAGCGCGTCGACCTTGCTGACAAGGTTTTGCAACAGATCGATCTTGGTGGAAACTTTTGCGCCGCCAATGATGGCGACCACCGGCTTCTTCGGCGCTTCCAGCGCCTTGTTCAGCGCGTCGAGTTCAGCCTGCATGGTGCGGCCGGCATAGGCGGGGAGCTTGTGGCCGAGTCCTTCGGTCGAGGCGTGCGCCCGGTGCGCGGCAGAGAAGGCGTCGTTGACCCAGATATCGCCAAGCTTTGCCAGTTCAGCGACGAAGGCAGGGTCGTTGTTTTCTTCCTGTTTGTGGAAGCGGGTGTTTTCCAGGCAAAGGATGTCGCCATCCTTCATCGCGGCGATGGCGTTCGCGGCGCTGTCGCCGATGCAGTCGTCCGCAAACGCGACCGGCCTTCTGATGACGTCCGCGAGCGCGGCGGCGACGGGCCTGAGCGAGTCCTTCGGATCGCGGCCTTTTGGCCGGCCGAAATGCGCAAGCAGGATCACCTTGCCGCCCTTGTCGGAAATCTCGGTGATGGTCGGCGCCACCCTCTCCAGCCGCGTCGCGTCGCTGACGCGGCCATTGTCCATCGGCACGTTGAGATCGACGCGCAGCAGTACGCGCTTGCCCTTAACATCGACGTCATCGAGGGTGCGGAAGGATTTCATGCGGCAGTCACAGAGGTTAGCGATGTCAGGGAATAAAGCGCTCGGGCGGATCGCCCTCCTGCTTGCTCGTAACTTGCATTCCCTGCCGGAACGCGAAGACGATAAAAGCAAGCATCAGGATACCCGCTGGAATGGCGACCCAAAGCGCCGGCGTCATGGCGCGTTCCTTACACCAGCTTCCCCATCGCCACGGCGGTATCGGCCATACGATTGGAAAAACCCCATTCGTTATCGTACCACGACATCACCCGCACCAGTGTGCCGTTCTGCACCTTGGTCTGGTCCATGTGGAAGGTGGACGAATGCGGGTCGTGGTTGAAGTCGATCGAGACGTTGGGCGCGGTGGTGTAGCCGAGCACGCCCTTCAATTGCTGCTCGGAGGCGCGTTTAATCGCCTCGTTGATCTCCTTCACGTCGGTCTTGCGGGACGCGACGATCTTCAGGTCGATCACCGAGACGTTCGGCGTCGGAACTCGGATCGCGACGCCGTCGAGCTTGCCTTGAAGCTCCGGCAGCACCAGGCCGATCGCTTTCGCGGCACCCGTCGAGGTCGGGATCATCGATATCGCCGCCGCGCGGCCGCGATAAAGGTCGCTGTGCAAAGTGTCGAGCGTCGGCTGGTCGCCGGTGTAAGCGTGGATCGTGGTCATGAAGCCGGTTTCGATACCGACGGTGTCATTTAAAACCTTTGCCACCGGCGCGAGGCAGTTGGTGGTGCACGAACCGTTGGAGACCACTAGATGGTCCTTGGTCAGCTTGTCATGATTGACGCCGAACACGATGGTCATGTCCGCGCCATCCGACGGCGCGGAAACCAACACGCGCTTGGCCCCGGCGGTGAGGTGCGCGGAGGCTTTCGCCTTGGCGCTAAAAATGCCTGTGCATTCCAGCGCGATGTCGACGCCAAAATCCTTCCATGGCAGTTTGGCCGGATCGTGTTCCGCCGACACCTTGATCTTGCCGTTGCCGAGGCTGATGGTATCGCCCTCGACGGTCACGGTGCCGGGAAACCGGCCATGTACCGAGTCGAAGCGCAGAAGATGCGCGTTGGTTTCGACCGGGCCGAGGTCGTTGATGCCGACCACCTCAATATCCCGGCGTCCGGACTCGGCGATGGCGCGCAGGATGTTGCGGCCGATGCGGCCAAACCCGTTGATCGCGACCCGGACTGCCATATCTCGTGCTCCTTCAATACCTTGCGTCATCCCGCGATGGATAGATGCCATCCACGGAAATGCTTGCTGCCTACGCCCCGGTTCGGCCGGGCGATAACGGACCATATGGCGCCTAGGTAGTCCTTTTTTTCGGCAATCTCAACCGTCAGGACAGCAATAGGTTACGGCGCTTCGAACCCAGCCACCCTATGAGGAGGCCGGTTTCTTCAAGGCGCGCTCCAGTAATTCCAGCCGGTCCTGGCCCCAAAAAATCTCACCCGACGGTAGAACAAAGCTCGGTGCGCCGAAGATGCCCACGGTCAGCGCCTCCTTGGTATATTGCTCATGCAGCATGTCGAGTTCGGTGTCCGGACGGCTTGAACGCAACTTTGCGGCATCAAGCCCTGCGCGCTCGGCGGCGGATGAGATGGTCGCCGGGTCGGCGAGCGTTTCCTCGCGTTCCCATAGCGCGCGTCCCAGCTCCAGCGACAGCCTGTGGGCATCCATGCCTTGCAGTTTGGCCGCAATCACCATGCGTGTTGCCGCGGCGTCGTCGCAGGGGAAGTGCTTGGGCTCAAGCGTCACCGCAATGCCCCTGATTTCCCGCCAGCGCTTCAACTCCATCATCCGATAAGCGCGGCGCTGTGGCGAACGCTTCGGCAGGGGCAGCCCGCCCGTCTGTTCGAAGATCGGTCCGAACTTGCAGGGCTTGATATTGATAGTCGCGCCATTCCGTTTGGCGATCTCCGCAAGCAGTGCGCTGCCCAGATAAGTCCACGGAGAGTTCAGGGTCATGTAGTAATCGACGGTAACAGGCATGGTTCCGAGTTCCCCAGGAGGACGGCGGTTACGCTTCGCATCCGTCGTCGCTCGTCGACGGCAAACGCGTGCAATCGCCGGCGGTCGGTTTCGCAGGATGGATAGAGCGCGGCGAAACCTATCACGGTGGCTCAACCATCACTTCGCTTCCAATTATCCTACGGAGACCCCAGCCGCTTCATCGCAGCCGCCACCGCGGCCTCCGCAGTAATGTCGAAATGCTTGTAGAGATCCTTGGCCGGCGCGCTGGCGCCAAAGCCGTGCATGCCGATGAATTCGCCGTCGTGGCCGATCACCGCGTCCCATCCCCAGCGCACCGCGGCTTCGATGGCGATCTTGACCGGCGCGTTGCCGATGATGGTGCGCTGCTTCGCCTCGTCCTGCGCCAGCAGCAGTTCGAGCGACGGCACCGACACCACGCGCGCCGCGATGTCCCTCTCGGCAAGTTGCTTCTGGGCCGCGACCGCGATCTCGACCTCGGAGCCCGAGGCGAAGATCGAAACTTTTGCGTCACCCTGCGCGGCAACCAGTTCGTAGGCGCCGACGCTGCACGGATTGTCATTGCGCGCGACCGTGCGCAGTTGCGGAAGGTTCTGCCGCGTCAGCGCCAGCACCGTCGGGCCGTCGATGCGGTTGAGCGCGAGTTCCCAGCACTCCGTCACTTCCACCGCGTCGCAGGGCCGGAATACCCGCATGTTCGGAATCGCACGCAGCGCCGAAAGATGCTCGACCGGCTGGTGCGTCGGGCCGTCTTCGCCAAGCCCGATCGAAATCGTGGGTCATCACATAGACCACGCCGGTGCCCATCAATGCTGCGAGCCGCATCGCGGGCCGCGCGTAATCGGTGAATATCAAGAAGGTTGCGCCGTTAGGCGCGAAGCCGCCGTGCAGGAATATGCCGTTCATGGCAGCGCACATGCCGTGCTCGCGGATCCCGTAGTGAATGAAACGGCCCTTCGGCACCTTGGCGGAGAACGCGACCGCGGACTTCGCCTTGTTGTTGTTGGAGCCCGTGAGATCCGCCGAGCCCGCCAGGAATTCCATCGGCATAGCGGCTGCGATCACCTCGATAGCCGCTTCGGAGGATTTGCGGGTCGCGATGTTCTGCGGGGTCTCGATCAGCGCCTTCCTGTGCGCCTTCAGTGCCTTGGCCAGCGACGTTGGCCGCTCATGGCGCAACCGGCGCTCGAATTCGGCACGCTTGCGAGTGCCGAGTTCCGAGAAACGCGCCTCCCATTCGGCGCGCGCGGCGGCGCCACGGCTGCCAGCCTCGCGCCAAGCCTTCAGCACATCGCCCGGCACTGAGAACGGCTCCAGCGAAATACCGAGCCTTTCCTTGGCGCCCTTCAATTCATCGGCGCCGAGCGCTTCGCCATGCGCCTTCGCCGTCCCGGCCTTGGTCGGCGCGCCAAAGCCGATCGTGGTCTTGCAGGCGATCAGCGACGGCTTGCCGGATTTTTGCGCGCGCGTGATCGCAGCCGCGATCGCGGTTTGATCCTGGCCGTCGATCAATTCGGCCGCCCAGCCGGCGGATTTGAAGCGTTTTACCTGGTCGACCAAGTCGGCAATCGACGTAGGACCGTCGATGGAAATCCCGTTGTCATCATACAGCACGATCAGCTTGTTGAGCTTCCAATGCCCGGCAAGCGCTATTGCTTCCTGCGACACGCCTTCCATCAGGTCGCCGTCAGACGCCAGCACATAAGTGTGATGGCTGACGATCTTCTTGCCGAACTCGGCGGCCAGCATCTTCTCTGCCAGCGCCATGCCGACCGAGGTGGCGATGCCTTGTCCAAGGGGCCCGGTGGTGGTTTCGACGCCGCTGGTCTCGAAATTCTCCGGATGGCCCGGCGTCAGCGATCCCAGCTGGCGGAAGTGCTTGATCTGGTCGAGCGTCATCTCCGTATTGCCGGTGAGATAAAGCAGTGCATACAGCAGCATCGAGCCGTGTCCGGCCGAGAGCACAAAACGGTCGCGGTCCGGCCATTTCGGGTCCGCCGCGTCGAATTTCAGAAATTGCGTGAACAGCACAGTAGCGATGTCGGCGGCGCCCATCGGCAGTCCGGGATGGCCGGATTTCGCCTTTTCCACCGCATCCATCGCCAGCCCGCGGATCGCATTGGCCATACGGGTGTGATCGACGTTCGCCATGATAAAAATCCGTTTGCGGTGATGCGGTGTGAACGTTTCGCGCTGGGATTGGATGCAGTCAGGAGCAGAAAAACCTTTGAAGGAAGGGTGGATAGCATCTGGTCGGGGGTCGGGGAACCCTGATTGTACGACCCGATGCGCTTTCGGTGCATAGCTGAGGAGCGCCGTTGCGTTGGCCTCGCTTGCCACGTAAATTTCGCAGCCTAAACGCTTGCCGAGCCCCGGCTTTTGCTTGTTGCGGCGGCGTCATGAAAGTCCGGCTTTTCAGCATGAACGATCGTCCCGCCAACGGTTCCGAACCAGCCTTCGCCGATATCGACGCCGCAACGCGGCGGCTGATGGCCGCATTGGACGCATTGGAAAGTGCGGTGGAACGCCGGCGCGAGGCTGACCGCGACGAGAGCGAACTGGCGAGCCGGATTCAGGCGCTGGGCGCGGATCGCTCGCGGCTCGCCGACGAACTCGACGGATCGCTGGTCAAATCGCGCAAGCTCGAACGCACCAATCGTGAGATCGCCGAACGACTGGATGCTGCGATTGGCACTATCCGCTCCGTGCTCGACGCGGGAGACGCTTCATGAGCCATATCAACGTCACCATCAATGGCCGGCAATACCGCATGGCCTGCGAGGAAGGCCAGGAGGCGCGCCTGTTGAGACTCGCCGAGAACCTGGAGACGCGGATCGGCAGCCTGCGCGGCAAGTTCGGCGAAATCGGTGACGCGCGCCTGACCGTAATGGCGGCGCTGACGGTATGCGACGAACTGCTCGACGCCAATAGCCGCATCCGGACGCTGGAAGAGGAACTGGCCGCATTGCGCGACGTCCGCGTCGTCGCCGCGGATCGTGCAAGAGCAACGCAAGTTGCCGTCGCCGCCGCGCTGAATTCGGCCGCCGACCGCATCGAGAAAACCACGCAAGTTCTCAACCGCACTATCGGGGGCGGGGTCGCGATAGGGTGACGTGCCGTCCCCGCGAAGGCACCTATACACTCCGTCCTGGCGTTAGGCACCCTGGCGACACCTTCTGCATTATCAGCAACGGTGATTATGGTCCCCGACTTCGCGGGACGACTCAACGCTGGCATCTCACCCGCATAGCGCCTACATTGCTCCTGCGAAGCTGCGTCGCGCGTCAGGAGCCATATATCCCCGGGGCCTTATCGATCCTTCCGGGAACTGTCCCTGGCCAGATCCGTGGATTTGGCTACATGGTGCCCACCTACTTTCGTAGGGAACTCCGGGATCGAGTGCTCCAACGGCCATCGCGGCCTCGCACTTTATTTGCTCGTCATTGCAGGCGAAGCGAAGCAATCCGGAGGCCGCAGACTGGATTGCTCCGTCGCAAGAACTCCTCGCAATGGCGGCGATAGTTTATTTAGAGCGCCATGTCAGCCGCTCCGTCAAAGGGTGATCTCCGTACTGCCGCGCTCGTACGGCGCGATGCGTTGAGCGAGGCGCATCGCGCCGCCGCGGCCGAAGCCGTTGCCGGCCGCGGGCTGCCCGTTGACATCAAACCCGGCACCATCGTTGCCGGATATTCACCGATCCGCAGCGAGTTCGATCCGACGCCGTTGATGGGAGCGCTGGCCGCCCAGGGCGCGCAACTGGCGCTGCCGGCGATTACCGCGCGCGGCAAGTCGCTGATCTTTCGTGCCTGGTCTTCCAACGACAAACTGATGCTCGGATCGCTCGGTATTCTTGAGCCGTCCCCCGCCGCTGCCGAACTGGTTCCCGATATCATGCTGGTGCCGCTGGCGGCGTTTGACCGCGCCGGCCACCGCGTCGGCTATGGCGCCGGGCATTACGACGTCACGCTGGCGCATCTGCGCAAGGCGAAAACCATCGTGGCGATCGGCCTGGCCTTCGCCGTGCAGGAAATCAAAGCCGTGCCGACGCAGCCGCACGACGTGGCGCTGGATTATGTGCTAACAGAAAAGCACGCATTCAATTTCCGGAGTTCCTAACTTGCGTATCCTTTTCATCGGCGATGTCGTCGGCAAAACCGGCCGCACCGCGATTGCCGAGCATCTGCCGGGCCTGATCCGGGACTGGACGCTCGACCTTGTCGTCGTCAATGGCGAGAACGCCGCGGGCGGGTTTGGCATTACCGAGGCGATCTATAACGATTTCGTCGATGCCGGCGCCGACGCGGTGACGCTCGGTAATCACGCCTGGAATCAGAAGGAGGCGCTGGTGTTCATCGAACGAGCGCCACGCCTCGTCCGGCCGTTGAATTTTCCGCGCCATACGCCGGGCCGCGGCGCCGCACTGGTCGAGACCAAACGCGGCGGACGCGCGCTGGTCATCAACGCAATGGGTCGGGTGTTCATGGAGCCGCTCAACGATCCGTTCAGCGCGGTGGCCCGCGAACTCGACGCCTGTCCCCTGCGCCAGTCCGCGGATGCCATCGTGGTCGATTTCCACGGCGAGGCATCGAGCGAAAAACAGGGCATGGGATTTTTCTGCGATGGCCGCGTCAGTCTGGTGGTCGGCACCCATACCCACGTGCCGACCGCAGATTATCAAATTCTCAGCAATGGCACTGCCTATATGACCGACGCTGGCATGACCGGCGACTATGATTCGGTGATAGGCATGCAGAAGGAGGAGCCGCTGCATCGCTTCGTTACCGGCATTCCCTCCGGACGCTTCGAGCCGGCCTTCGGTGTCGCGACGCTCAGCGGCGTCGCGGTGGAGACCGATGATGGCACTGGCCTTGCACGGCGCGTCGCGCCGGTGCGGATCGGCGGCAGGCTGGAGCAGGCGGCGCCGGGGTTTTGGTAATCCGTCATTGCGAACGAAGTGAAGCAATCCAGAACCGCGCGCGCTGGAGCAAAAGCTGGATTGCTTCGTCGCAAACGCTCCTCGCAATGACGAACTTGACAACAAACACAGCCGTCATCCTGAAGAGCCGCGCATCTGCGCGGCGTCTCGAAGGACCGCCGCAAGCACGGTGTCCGTTGCCAACCTTCGAGGCTCGCCCGAGAGAGCGAGCACCTCGGGATGACGGCGATGTGTTGGATCTCACTCCGCCTTGATGTTCGCCGCTTTCACGATCGGCCACCATTTCGCGATTTCGGCGGTCTGATGCTCTTTCAGCGCCGCGGACGTTTGCTTGTCGGGCGGTGGCGTTTCCTGGCCGAGTTCGAGAAAGCGCGCCTGCACGGCGGGATCGGCGAGCGCCACCCGCATTGCCGCGTTGAGGACTGCGATTACATCACCTGGCGTATTCTTCGGCGCCCAGATGCCATGCCAGTAAGCAATGTAAAGCCCCGGCAGCCCCGCTTCGTCGACGGTCGGGATATCCGGCGCCGAGGCTAGCCGCGAGCGCGAGGTGACGGCGTAAGCCCTCACATTGCCGCCGCGCACCTGCGGTAGCGAATTAGTGGCCTGATCGAACATCAAGTCGATATGTCCGGCCATCAGGTCGTTGAGCGCGGGGCCGGCGCCGCGATAGGGTGCCATGCGAAAGCTGGTGCCGGTCAAGTCCTGAAAGAAGATCGCCGCGACATGAGCGCCGGAGCCTGCACCTGCGGTGCCCGCAGTGGCCCGGTCAGGATTGTTTTTCAGCCAGCCGATCAGTTCTGTCAGGGTTTGCGCGGGCAGTTTGGGCCTGCCGATGATCAACTGCGGACCGTTGCCGACCATCGCTACAGGTTCGAAATCGTTCAATACGTCATATTGCAGCGAAGTGACGGCGCCGTTAAGCACATGCGTTCCCCAGTGCCCGATGGTGATCGTATATCCATCCGGGGTAGCCCGCGCGGCGCGCTGGCCGGCGATTGCGCCGGACGCGCCGGTGACGTTCTCGATCACCACGGTCTGTCCGAGTGTTCCGCGCATGTGCTCGGCAAGGATCCGCGCCAGCACGTCGGTCGGTCCGCCTGCCGCGAAGGGCACGATCAGCGTAATGGACCGCGACGGAAAGGTCTGCGCCCGCGCCGCTATCGGCCACGCCGCTGCCGCGCCGACTGCCTTAATGAAATCGCGCCGTCTCATGGAGCCCCTCCCGGGAATGTTTTTGGCAGCGTAGCGATTGTTTTCCGTTCTTGCGAGCACAACAAAGGTCTCGTGCCCCGGCACCAGTGTCGTCTCCGCGAAGGCGGAGACCCATAACCACAGGCGGTTATGATTGGGCCATTGGCTCCCGCAAGCGGCTAACATCTCCCGCAGCAATGACGGCGGAGGCTATGGGTCCCCGCCTTCGCGGAGACGACAGCGGAGGATGATGGCTACAACTTATACGCCGTCCGGAATCCGCCCCAGTGCCGGCCCTGTACGCGGATCGGAACGTCGATTTCGCGCATCATGATGGTTTTGCCGTTGCCCATGTCGCGGGCGTAGCTCTGGATCAAATAGGAGCGGGTGTTTTGCCCGGCGGCGAGGCCGGCCTTGTCGTTGAAGATGCGGCGGTTGCGGCTGTTGGCGGTGTTCCAGGCGATGTCGCCCGGGCGCTGCGGATGCGAATACATCCTGTTGTGCACCGGCAGGTAGCCGTTGCGGTCGATCATGGCGCAGAACACCATACGCGGATCCTTTGCGAGGAATGCTTCCTGGAATTCGGGGAGCGCGCGCTCGGCCCAGTTCAGGATCCGGGTACGATGCTGAAGCGGATTGGTGCCGGAAATTTCGAAATAGTCGGTATCGAACATGTCGTCGATGGAAATCGCGCCGCTGGCTATCGCATTCTCAAAGATGCTGGTCAGAGCAACACCGGCGTCCATGGCGCGAGTGACGAATTCGGTATTCTCGTCGTGGATCGACCACAGCTTGTCTTCGATCTTTTCGCGCACGTTCGCATCGGGTGCTTCGAACCGTGTCCACGCGCCCGCGGTCGAACGGTCCGCGATGCGAATCCTGCATGCCCCAATGTCCTGAAGCACGGCAGCGAATGTTTGATCCGACGGCAGCCTCTCGGTATCCGGGCCGGAGACCAAAATGCCTTCCATGGAAATTTCGTAGACTGCCGCGTCGATCTTGCCCGCATGTGCCGCGATCTCGATCCTGAGATTGCACGGCAGCCGCTCGCGCTTGCGCTGGTCCTCGCGCTCGCCCTGCCGCAGCAGCACCGCGCACCGCGACTTCAGCTTTTCCGCGAACAAGGTGACGGCCTTGCCTGCCTCGGCGACGCTGGTCCCATGGGCTTCCGCTTCCTTGGTGGCACTGTCGATTTCGGCGGCGCTGTCGCCGACCGAGACGATGAAGTGTGACGCCGAGGCGGCGTTCTGCGACATGTCGCTGGTGGTTTGGTTCTGCTCGGCCACCGCGCTGTTGACGTTTTCGAACACCGGGCGGATCGCTTCTATTGCCTTGGAGATGCGGTGCACGGCATCGACCGACCCCGCGGCATCCTTCTGCAGCGCGTCGATCTTCTGCTTGATCTGCTCGGTGGCATTTTGGGTCTGAACCGCTAGCGCCTTGACCTCTGAGGCAACTACCGCAAACCCACGGCCGGCTGCGCCCGCGCGCGCCGCCTCGATGGTGGAATTCAGCGCCAGCAGCGTGGTCTGCTTGGCGATTTGCGCGATCAGGTTGACGACATTGCCGATCGCGGCCGACGACTCACGCAACCGATCGACGTTGAGGCTCGCCTCCTGCGCCGCGTCGCTGGCTTGGTCGGCGAGCTTTGAGGCGTCGCGCACCTGCGCTCCGATGCCTTCGGCCGAATGAGTGAATTTTTCGGCCGCCTGGGAGAAGGTGGTGGCGGTGGATTGCGCGGCGCTGGTGCGGCCGGTCAGGGCGTCGGTACGGGCGCGGATGTTGGACAGGGTCACCGCTGCCGACTGCGCGCCGCCTGCCACCGAATTGGCCGCGCGCTCAAGCTGCCTGATCATGGCGCCGAGTTCGAGTTCCAGCAGTTCGAGGATCTCCTTGGCCGAATCGGCATGGGGCGCGTTGGCCGCCGGAGCTGGCCTGGAAGCGGCGGCAGCTTCCGCCGGCTTGGTGGGGGATTTTCGAAACAAACCAAACGCCATCGGCAGCTCACGGGTGCAAGGAATCCGGGCCGGCATCCTCGCATTCCCCTATGAAGTCACGGTTAACGAAAGCCTGACGCCATCGCCGCGGATGCACTACTAAAATACCAGAAGATGCTCATATTTTTGATTTTAGAGGGTTTGCGGCCTATAACGCCGCGCCCCAGCCCCTCCTGACCGAATCCAGAGACACGCATGGCCGGACATTCCCAATTCAAGAATATCATGCACCGCAAGGGCCGGCAGGATGCACAGAAGTCCAAATTGTTTTCCAAACTGGCGCGGGAAATCACGGTGGCCGCCAAGATGGGCCAGCCGGACCCCACGATGAATGCGCGGCTGCGCGCAGCCATCATCTCGGCGCGGCAGGAGAACATGTCGAAGGATTCCATCGAGCGCGCGGTCAAAAAGGCGACCGGCGGCGAGGCCGAGAACTACGACGAGATTCGCTACGAAGGCTATGGCCCCGGCGGCGTCGCCGTGATTGTCGAGGCGCTGACCGATAATCGCAACCGCGCGGCCTCCGACATTCGCTCCTACTTCACCAAATCCGGCGGCAATCTCGGCGAAACCGGCTCGGTGGCCTTCATGTTCGACCGCACCGGCATCATCGAATACGACGCCAAGGTGGCCTCCGATGACGCCATGCTGGATGCCGCAATCGACGCTGGCGCCGATGACGTGCTCTCATCCGAGAGCGGCCACGAAGTCTACGCCTCGCAGGAAACTTTTCGCGAGGTGGCCAAGGCGCTGGAAGCGAAATTCGGTGAGGCGCGCAAGGCCCAACTTACCTGGAAACCGCAGAACACCGTGCCGGTGGATGACGAGACCGGCGAGAAACTCTTGAAACTGATCGACTTGTTGAACGAGCACGACGACGTGCAGAACGTCTATGCCAATTTCGAGGTATCGGACGCCCTGGTTGCGAAGATGGGCGGATAGGGGGCCTTGCTCCGGGTGATGACGGCAGTGAATGTTGCCCGTTGCTATTTCGTTCTTAACGCCCCGGCGGTATCACTGGCCCATGACACCGCTTCCGATTCGTCCCGTTCGCATCCTCGGCATTGATCCGGGCCTGCGCCGCACCGGCTGGGGCATGATCGAGAGTTCCGGCAACCGGCTGACGTTCGTCGGCTGCGGTTCGGTCGAGCCGCCGGACGACTTGCCTCTGGCAAGCCGGTTGATGACGATTTATGAGGGGCTCACGAAAGTGCTGCACGATTTCGCACCCGCGGAAGCCGCGGTTGAGCAGACCTTTGTCAATAAGGACGGCGCTGCAACGCTGAAACTGGGGCAGGCGCGCGGGGTGGCGATGCTGGCGCCGGCGATGTTCGGGGTAGGGGTTGCGGAATACGCGCCGAACCAGGTGAAGAAAACCGTGGTCGGAGCCGGCCATGCCGACAAGCACCAGATCCTGGTGATGCTGAAGCTGCTGCTGCCCAAGGCCGACCCGAAATCCCCCGACGCCGCCGACGCGCTCGCCATCGCCGTCACCCATGCGCATCACCGCGTCAGCACGGCGTTGCGGCTGAAGGTGGTGGGAGCATGAGTGTTCATCACGCGTCGTCCCTGCGAAAGCGGGGACCCATAACCACCGATGGTCATGATTTGGCACGGCGCTTCCGCAGGTCGCTGATACTTTCCGCCTCACTGACGAAGGTATTTACGGGTCCCCGCTTCGCGGGGACGACGGGTTGCGATCGAGGGACGCATGATCGGTAAACTGAAAGGCCTGATTGACAGCTACGGCGAGGACTACGTGATCCTCGACGTCGGCGGCGTCGGCTATCAGGTGCATTGCGCCTCGCGCACCCTGCAGGCGCTGCCCGCGCCCGGCGAGGCCGCGGTGCTGTCGATCGAGACCTATGTGCGCGAGGACCAGATCAAGTTGTTCGGGTTTCGCAGCGACATGGAGCGCGAATGGTTTCGCCTGTTGCAAACCGTGCAGGGCGTCGGCGCCAAAGTGGCGCTGGCGGTGCTCGGCACTCTGCCACCGTCCGAACTCGCCAACGCAATCGCGTTGCGCGACAAGGCCATCGTGGCGCGCACGCCTGGGGTAGGCCCGAAGGTCGCCGAGCGCATCGTTACCGAGTTGAAAGACAAGGCGCCGGCGTTTTCCAATGTCGATCCGGCGCTGGTGCACCTTGCAGGCAGCCTCGACGATCACCGCGCGCCGCGCCCGGTGACCGACGCGATCTCGGCGCTGGTCAATCTCGGCTACGGCCAGCCGCAGGCCGCAGCCGCGATTGCCGCGGCCTCGCGCAGCGCGGGCGAGGGGGCCGAGACAGCGCAGCTCATTCGGCTCGGGCTGAAGGAATTGGCGCGGTGAGTGGTTCGGTAAGACCCTTCCGCCAGTCGTCCCCGCGAAGGCGGGGACCCATAACCACCGATGCCGGTATTGAAAGAAGGCTTCTGCCAGCGCGCCTGAAACTATATCCGGCGTGTATGGGTCCCCGCCTTCGCGGGGACGACGGGGAGAGGGCATCATGACCACAGCCCCCCGCATCGTCACCCCCGAGCGCCGCGCCGATGACGGCGCCGACACCGCGCTACGGCCGCAACTGCTGTCGGAATTCGTCGGCCAGAGCCAAGCGCGCGCCAATCTGCAGATCTTCATCGATGCCGCGCGAAAACGGGGTGAAGCGCTCGACCATGTGCTGTTCGTCGGTCCTCCGGGGCTTGGCAAGACCACGCTGGCGCAGATTGTGGCGCGCGAACTCGGCGTCGGCTTCCGCGCCACGTCGGGTCCCGTGATCGCCAAGGCCGGCGATCTCGCCGCGCTCCTGACCAATCTCGAAGAACGCGACGTGCTGTTCATCGACGAGATCCATCGCCTCAGCCCCGCGGTGGAAGAAGTGCTGTACCCGGCGATGGAAGACTTCCAGCTCGACCTCATCATCGGCGAGGGCCCGGCGGCGCGCTCGGTGAAGATCGAACTGGCGAAATTCACGCTGGTCGGCGCCACCACCCGCGCGGGGCTGCTCACCAATCCGCTGCGCGACCGCTTCGGCATCCCGGTGCGGCTGAATTTCTATACCGAGGCCGAACTGGAAAAGATCGTCACTCGCGGCGCGCGCGTGCTCCAGATCGGGATGACGCCGGACGGCGCCAACGAGATCGCCCGCCGCGCCCGCGGCACGCCGCGCATCGCCGGACGGCTCTTGCGCCGGGTGCGCGATTTCGCCTCCGCCGCGGACGCGGCTTCGATCGACCGCGCCATCGCCGACAACGCCCTCGGCGCGCTGGAGGTCGATGCCGCCGGTCTCGACGCCATGGACCGGCGCTATCTCACCACCATTGCGATGAACTACGGCGGCGGCCCGGTCGGCGTCGAAACCATGGCTGCGGCACTGTCGGAGCCGCGCGACGCCATCGAGGACATCATCGAGCCGTTCCTGATCCAATGCGGCTATTTGCAACGCACCCCGCGCGGCCGGCTGCTGACGTCGCACGCGTTCAAACACCTCGGCCTCGCCGAGCCGTCGCGCGAACCGGCGCAATTCGGGCTGTTCGGGGGAAGCGAGGAGGACTGACGGCTGTGACGTATCTTGTCTTGTCCCGAATGCGGTGCAAGCCGCCACGAAGAGCGGCTTTGCCTACCTTATGAACTGCGCGGCAGACGGAACATCGGCATGACTGACGGCGCGACCATCAATCACCTTGACGGCATCGTCCGCGACGGTCGCCACCATATGCAGATTCGAGTTTATTACGAGGATACCGACTTTTCCGGTATTGTTTATCATGCAAATTACCTGCGTTTCATGGAGCGAGGGCGGACCAATCATCTGCGGCTGATGGGCGCCGAGCAACACGCATTGTTCGCCGAGGCGCGGGCGGAAACGCCGGGTTTTGCCTTCGTGGTGCGCTCGATGCAGATCGACTACCTGAAACCCGCACGCATGGATGACGTGCTCGACGTGGTGACGTGGCCGGTCGAGGTTAAAGGGGCATCGATCACGCTCGGGCAGGAAGTTCGCCGCGGTGACGACGTGCTGGTCAAGGCCGAGGTGCGCGTCGCTTTCATTTGCGACGGCCGGGCACGGCCGATCCCGAAGCCGCTGCGGGTGATTATGAAAACGGACGTCTGTTAACCGCCGGCGCGGCGACCCGCAGCATCCGTCATCGTCCTCGCGTAACGGCGAACCGTTGCGCGACGACGGTGCGGCGCTTGCAGCGCGTCAAGCCGCCGCTTTATGTCGTGCAAGTTCGGCCTTGTACAACGCGAACTCCTCACCGAGCGCCCGGGCAATGCAGGGACGCACGCGGGTGCGGTCGTAATAGGTCTTGATGTTGGGCCATTTTGCAAGCTCGATCGGCGGCGTCGCCATGGTCCAGTTGATCACCGTGACCAGATAGGCATCGGCCACGCTGAAATGCTCGAGCAGGAATTCGCGGCCCACGAGATAATGGTCGAGATAATCCAGCCGCGACAGGCCCTTCTCCAGCGTATAGGTCTTAACCTCGGCTGGCGCGGTTTTGGACAATATCGGCACGAACAGTCCCTTGTGCAATTCGGTGCCGATGAAGCACAGCCATTGCTGCAGGCGGCTGCGGTCCATGCCGGGTTTGGCGCCGATCTTCGAATCGGGGAGAAGCTCGGCGACATATTGCAGAATCGCGGCATTCTCGGTGAGGATCACGCCGTCATCGGTGCGCAGCGTCGGCACCAGGCCGAGAGGATTGACCGCGAAGAAATCCGAACCATCGGTCTGCACGCGTTTTGTCTTCGGATCGACCTCGAGATAATTCGCGTCGGCGCCGGCTTCATACAGCGCGATGCGGGTCGCCATCGAGCAGGCGAGCGGCGAGAAGTACAGGTCCATGTAAGCCTCCTTGGCGCGGTTGATTTTTATACTGTTCCGCATAATATAAATCAGGTCAAGGATTTTTTGCGAAATGGTACAAAAAATAGCAAAACCGGCATCCGCGGTGAATCCAGGGGTTGCGCCGAAGCGTCGCGGCCGGCCGCGCGCTTATGAGCCCGAGGTGGCACTCGCCAGAGCGCTGGATCTGTTCCGGAAAGACGGTTTTGCCGCGACCTCGCTCGACGATCTAAGTGCCGCCACAGGCATGAACCGGCCGAGCCTGTACGGCGCGTTCGGCGACAAGCGCGAGCTCTACATCAAGTCTTATTCGCGTTATCGCGCTGACGCCCGTGCCGCGATGCAGGATATCTTCCGCAACGAACTGCCGATCAGAAAGCGGCTGCAACGCATCTTCAGCGTGGCGCTGGACATCTACCTCTCCGGCGAAGAGGGCCCGCGCGGCTGTTTCACGGTGATGACCGCGGCGTCGGAAGCGGTGGCCGATCCCGAAGTCCGCGCCATGGTGCTGGACGGATTTGCCGAACTCGACAAAGCGTTCGCGGCCTGTTTCCGGGTGGCGAAAGAGAAGAGCGAATTGCCCGCTTCCGCCGAACCGGAGGTGCTGGCGCAACTGGCCTCTGCCACGATTCACACCATCGCGATCCGGGCCCGCGCCCATGTGCCGCGCAAGGAACTGGAAACGATCGTGAAAGGGGCGATCGAGGTGATGGTGCGCTCCTGAATCGTCGCGGCGAGGCGGGCATCCATACACGCTGTCCTCTCATCGAGGCCATAGCAGACACCTTTTGATGCAAGAATTTGCCGGTGGTTTATGGGGGCTCGGCCTTCGTGGGAATGACGATGCGTGCAATTTCTTTCCACCATCCTGTCGGCACCGGTTAGTCTCGTTCGTCTTGCAACAAATGGGGACCGCCGCATGCTTTACGCGCTGCTTTGCTACAACAACGAAGACACGGTTTTCTCCTGGACCAAGGCAGAGGACGATACGGTGATGGCGCAGCTCCACGTTGTTCACGACAACCTCGCGAAACAGGGCAAGCTCGGTCCCGCAATCCGCCTGCTGCCAACGACGGCCGCGACGACGTTGCACAAGAACCAGGATCCGCCGCTGGTTATCGACGGACCGTATGCCGAAACCAAGGAGCAACTGCTCGGTTTCTATGTCATCGACGTATCCGGACTGGACGAGGCGCTGCAGTTTGCGCGCGACCTCGCCAAGGCCAATCCCGGCGGCGCTTATGAAATCCGGCCGGTCGGCCTGTTCTTGCCCGGAGGCCTTGCGACGTGACCGATACCGCCTGGATCGATGCGGCGCTGACGTCGGCGCGTCCCCAGGCGCTCGGCGCGCTGCTGCGCTACTTCCGTAATCTCGATACCGCGGAAGAAGCCTTTCAAAACGCCTGCCTGCGCGCGTTAAAGAGCTGGCCGCAGAACGGCCCGCCGCGTGATGCCGCCGCGTGGCTGATCATGGTCGGGCGCAACGTCGCGATCGACGATATCCGGCGGGGCAGGAAACAGGAGTCGCTGCCCGACGACGAGGCGATCTCCGATCTTGACGACGCCGAATCGGCGCTCGCGGAGCGACTCGACGGCTCGCACTATCGCGACGACATCTTGCGGCTGCTGTTTATCTGCTGCCATCCCGATCTGCCGGCTACGCAGCAGATCGCGCTGGCGTTGCGCATTGTCTCGGGCCTCAGCGTCAGGCAGATCGCCCGCGCGTTTCTCGTCACCGACGCCGCGATGGAGCAGCGCATCACTCGTGCAAAGGCGCGTGTCGCCGAGGCCGGCGTGCCGTTCGAGACGCCGGGCGCAGTGGAGCGCAGCGCGCGACTCGCGGCCGTCGCCGCGATGATCTATCTGATTTTCAACGAAGGCTATTCGGCTGGCGGCGACACCGCCGGGATACGGGCGCCTCTCAGCGAGGAAGCCATTCGTCTCGCGCGGCTGTTGCTGCGGCTGTTTCAGAGCGAACCGGAGATCATGGGCCTGACCGCGTTATTGCTGCTGCAGCATGCCCGTGCCGCGGCGCGCTTCGATTCCGATGGCGCGCTGGTGCTGCTGGACGATCAGGACCGCGGCTTGTGGAATCAAAACATGATTGCGGAGGGTTTGGCCCTGATCGACAAGGGGATGCGCCATCGCCGCAGTGGACCCTATCAGATCCAGGCGGCGATTGCGGCGTTGCATGCCCGCGCCGCCACGCCTGATCAGACCGACTGGGTGCAGATCGATCTGCTTTACGGCGCGCTGGAAATCATGCAGCCGTCGCCGGTGGTGACGCTCAACCGTGCCGTGGCGGTGTCCAAGGTGCGGGGACCGCAGGCCGCCCTCGAGATGATCGAACCGCTCGGGGCGCGGCTGTCGAACTACTTTCATTTCTTCGGGGTCAAGGGCGCGTTCCTGATGCAGCTCGACCGCAACGATGAGGCGCGTGTTGCGTTCGATCGTGCGATCGCGCTTGCCAATACCACGGCGGAAGCGGCCCACATCCGCATGCACCTCGATCGGCTGATGCGCGATAGCACGCCGCGCAATGTCAAGGCTGCCGAATTCAAGGCTGCCAAATAAAGGCTGCCAAATAAAAGCTGCCAATCCAAAGACGGCAATGAAAACATCTCCGACGGTCACGCCGAAGGCGATGCAAGGGCACCGGAGAATCTCCGGGGCCCTCCGCTGACGTTCAGGCGTCAGGCGCGGGTGCGCATCCGAATGGAAACGGCAAATCAGAAGATCGTTGCGGCTACGCCTGTTGTGCAGCCTTTGCCGTTCGGCCAAACCGCTCCTCCATCGCGCGCCGGGTTACGACCGCATCGGCTCCCGGATCGATTTCCACGTCACTCCATCGCACCACCGCGCCATGGGCGATATCGTTCTTCAGCGTCACCCGATGCGCAAGCCCGATCGGCAGCGCGCCGATCTTGAGGCTCTCGGCGGCCGGCATCAGTTTGCCCCACACAGTGTAGCCGCCTTCACCGTCCAGCACTTCGTCTGCGTGCAAATCGCGTTTGGCGACGGCTGCGACGTCGCCGCGAAAACCATGCGGCTGCCCGGTCGGCTCGCCCCGCAACGCGGCGGACAGAATCGAGATGTTCAACTCGAGCCCGATCAGATGATAAGGCTTATACATCGCAGCGTAGCGGCCGCTGGCGTCGGTCTTGAGGCCGTATTGCTTGAAGCAGTCGGCGGCGTAATCGTTCGGCGCTTGCAGCACCACATAGACGCCCCATCGCAGGTCGCGAAACACCGGCCGCCCGTCGCGCTCCAGCGACGACACCACCTCGACCACGCCGGATTTCTCCAGCACGCCGCCGTTGTCGCGCGGCCGCATCACATGCGGCAGGTCGTCGACGCCGCAGGGCGGGAACAACAGGCCGCCTGCGGGTACGTCGAGCCCGGTGGCGTTGGCAATCGCCGCCATCTCGATGGCCGATTTGGTGCCGTCGAGAAACGAATTGAACATTTGCGGATTCATGCCGGCGGACTGCGCCTCGCCGGCGGTGAGCCCGTAGTGGCTCCAGACAGCAGTCGGCGTTATGTCGTGATACGCGGGAAGATATTTGGTGCCTTTCCCAGCGGCGACGACGCGGAATCCGGTGGCGCGCGCCCAGTCCACCATCTCGGCAGTCAGTGCCGGCTGATCGCCATAGGCAAGGGAATAAACCACGCCGGCGTGCCGCGCTTCTTCCGCCAGCAGCGGCCCCGCCAGCACATCTGCCTCGACATTGACCATGACGACGTGCTTGCCGGCCGCAATCGCGGCGCGTGCATGCTTGATACCGACCGCGGGATTGCCGGTGGCTTCCACGATCACCTCGATATTGCCGGAGGTCGCCGCAGCGCCATCGTCCGTGAATTTGGTCGTCGCGATTCGTGCGGCATCCCAGCCGACGGTGCGGCAGGCGTCGCGCGCGCGGTCGGGGTCGAGGTCGACGATCACCGGCACGTCGAGCCCCGGCGTGTGCGGCACTTGCGACAGGAACATCGAGCCGAATTTTCCCGCGCCGATCAGGGCGGCGCGGACCGGTTTGCCGGCGGCGTGGCGTTTCGCAAGCAGATGATGCAGGTTCATGGCAGGTACTTTCCGGTTCAACTTTTAGCGTGTCGCGGACGCGGTGCAGTACCTTTTGGTGGTGCACCGCAGAGCCGGGACCGTCACGAACACCGGCCTCTGTTACGGCCCGCGGCTCAGCAGTACGCCGCTTCGCAAGTGCTACGCGCTGCGCTGCGTCCGGGGCACGAAACCGCTGTTACTCCGCCGCCTGCCGTTGTGCGTGGGCGAGCCGCAGCAGTGCGTCGTCGTCCACCGTCTGGATCGGCGTGAAATCGCGATGCGCGATGTATTCCGCCCGTGTGGGGGTGCGGATGTAGTTCGATACCGCATTGAGCGTGAGGTAGACGATCTTGCGCGGATAGGGCGTTATGTTGCCGGCCGAGCCGTGCACCAGGTTGCCGTGGAACATCAGCATGCCGCCGGCCTTTCCCGTCGGCGCGACGATGCCGCCTTCCTGCACCAGCCGCGTCACCGTGGCCTCGTCCAGCGTCCATAACGGATATGAAGTTGTTTCAAGATCGTGCGAGGCCCTGAGATCGCCCGCATGCTGGCTCCTCGGCACCAGCATCAGCGGGCCGTTGATCGGCATCACCTCGTCGAGAAAGATCGCGATGTTCATCGCCCGCGGCTCCGGCATGCCGTCGTCGCGCTTCCAGGTGCCGTAATCCTGATGCCATTGCCAGACATCGCCGGTAAATGCGTGTTTGGCGTTGATCTTGTACTGATGCATGTAGACCTTTTCGCCAAAAACCTGCTCGACTGGATCGATCATGCGCGGGTGCGCGCCGAGCAGACCGAACGCTTCGTTGTAAAGATGGGCTGCAAAGGCAGTGCGCGGCGCGCCGCTCTTCTCGCGCCACACCTCGGGGCGGTTGGCATTGTAGATATTCACCGCCTCTCGCGCGAGCAGCGCGACTTCCTCGGGGCTGAACAGCTCGGGGAGAAACAGCCAGCCGTCGCGGTTGAAATCGTCAATCTGCTGCTGGGTGAGTTTCATGAGGCTCCTCCTTGTTTTCCCGCCCTTCGCCTTCAAGGCGCGTTGCCGACAACGGGCGCTATTTTCGAGGTCTTTACTGATCTGGCGCTTGCCATCAGGATATCATACGTTTTGCAGGTTCAGCCATAGCGAAGCCGTCGTCCCGAATGCCTTGCTGAGCCGAAGCGCGTATCGGCGCTTATCCCGGTATCTTTGTCGCGAGCCGCTCAATCCGAGTGCGGAGATGCCAGAGGCCAGAGCGCACGTTGCGCTCGACTATTGGAGGGGCTGGGTCGCGAATTTACCCTAACGCCCATCGGGCGGTCCGCGGCCAAATGAAAATTCTTTACGCTTCCAGAAATTCCAGCACGATTTCGCAGAATCTCTGTGGCGCCTGCTCGAACATCGGATGCGTGGTGTTGGGAATCGTCGCCATTCTGGAATTTGGAACGTTCGCAGCTAGCGCATCCAGCACGCGGCGCAGCGCGCCCTTCGTATTGCCGCCGCCGATGAACAGCGTTGGGATTGAAATCAATTCCGCATCCGTTTTGGAAAACGGCGGACGCTTGTCGCGGGTCTGACCCAGCAGCGTGTAGGCGTTGTCGCGCAATTGCTGCTTCGAGACCGCGGGCAGGCGCGTCCACGCGCGCGGTCCCTCGATCGCGTCGAAGAACAGAGCCAACCCGCTGTCAATGTCGCCGCCGCCGATCTTTTCAGCGGCGGCCGCGATTCGGACGCCGAGCAGCGACGGGCCTGGCTTCGCCGCCGGATCGAGAGAGGCGTCCAGTTCGCCGCCTGGCTCCGCGAGGATCAGTTTGCGCAGCAGGTCGGGCCGTTGCTGCGCGACGCGAAACGAGACATGCCCGCCACGCGAGTGTCCTACCAGATCCACCGGTCCCGTGCCGAGGCTCTCGATAAAGGCGATCATGTCGGCGACGTGTTGGGCGATCGAATAGGTGTCGCCAACACCGTTCCAGTGTTCAGGAAAAAAGTGCCGCAGGCTGACCGCGATAACGCGATGTTTTCGCGTCAGCGGTCCGAGCACAGCCGACCAGACGCGGAAATCGCACAGCGAGCCATGCACACATACCAGCGGCGGGCCGTGGCCAAGATCGAGATAGGCCATATTGTATCCGTTGACATGAAGGGTCTGCATCGGCAACTCGCAGAGCGAAAGTGCGACAGGAGACAATGGTACTTCAATAACACTGACCTCGTTGGGCGCGTAGAAGAACGCTCGCCGCGTCTCAAATCCGCATATTTGCCGCTTGACGGTGGCTTGAAATATTACTATATGGTTATATAACATATAGGTTATCTAAATGACTCCTTCCGAGCGGCTCGATGCCACTTTCATAGCCCTCGCCGATCCAACCCGCCGGGCCATCCTTGCGCGGCTCATGAGCGGCGAGGCCTCGGTCAACGAACTGACCAAACCATTCTCGATCAGCCAACCGGCCGTATCGAAACATTTGAAAGTCCTCGAACGCGCCGGTCTCGTTACCCGCAGCCGCGATGCCACCCGCCGGCCGGTGAAAATCGAGGCCGGCCCGATGCGAGACGCGGCCGATTGGCTCGAGAACTACCGGAAGTTCTGGACGCAAAGTTACCAGCGGCTCGATGCGCTGCTCGAAATTCTGCAAACGCCCGTCAACCAGCCCGACACGCCGCAGGCGAAAAAGCAAAGCGACGACAATGCCTGAACCTCTCATCATCACCACACCGGGCGACCGGGAGATCGTCGTCACCCGGAGCTTCGATGCGCCGCGCGAACTGGTATTTCTATGCTATTCGAAGCCCGAACTGCTACGTCGCTGGTACGGCCTTCCCGACTGGACCATGACGGTCTGCGAGATCGATTTCCGGGTCGGCGGCAAATGGCGCTTCGTCAGCCGCGCGCCCGGGGGCTTCGAGATGGGCTCATCCGGCATCTACACCGCGATCGAGGCGCCCGTCCGCATCGTCAATACCGAGATCTACGATCAGGATTGGACCGGCGGCGAGACCATCGTCACGCTTACCCTCACCGAAAAAGACGGACGCACCACCGCCACCACGTCGGTTCTCTATGCCACGCCCGAGGCCCGGGCTGGAGCCGCCGCCTCGCCGATGGCGACCGGCATGGAGATCGGCTTTAAACGTCTCGACGAATTGCTTGCCAGCAAGCCTTTCGCCTGAGCGCGCGCATTCTCAATCCAAGCCCACAAGGACATCCGTCATGACTTCCATCACGCCGTTTCTCTGGTTCGACAACAATGTCCCGGAGGCTGTCGCCTTCTACAAATCGGTGTTTCCCAATGCCAAGGTCGAAACGGTCAACGACTTCATGGCGAGTTTCGAACTCGAGGGGCAGAAATTCAACGCCCTCAATGGCGGTCCAAAATACAAGTTCAGCGAAGCGATCTCGTTCTTCATCAGTGTCGAGACCCAGGCCGAAGTGGACTATTTCTGGAGCAGGCTGACTGCTGACGGCGGCGAGGAATCGAGGTGCGGATGGCTCAAGGACAAGTTCGGTCTGTCCTGGCAGGTAGTCCCCACGGCCCTCGGCCGTTATTTAAGCGATCCCGATCGCAAGAAGGCCGACCGCGCCATGCACGCCATGATGAAGATGAAGAAGATCGTCATCGCCGATCTCGACAAGGCGTATGCCGGTTGAACGAAGAAGAATTATCGCGGGGGACGGCAACCCAATTCCCCGGAATTCGGGTGGATAGCAGCACTTTCCAAGCATAGATTTGGCCTATGCATCACAATTTCGGAATTGCCGACATGGAGCCAGCCATGACCGACCGCTATTTTGCAATATTCCACACCGCGATCGGCAGTTGCGGCATCGCCTGGGGCGAACGGGGCATCAATGCCGTGCAACTGCCGATGTCCAGTGAGGACAAGACCCGCACGCGAATTCGCCAGCGCTACGGCGACATCGTAGAGGCGCTGCCGTCGGCCAAGGTGCAGAGCGCGATCGACGGCATCGTCGAACTGCTCGCGGGCAAGCCGAATGATCTTTCCGGAGTCATGCTCGATCTCGATGGTGTGTCCGAGTTCAACCGCGGTGTCTACGATATCGCCCGCACCATTCCGCCGGGCAAGACGCTGACCTATGGCGACATCGCCAAGCGACTTGGGGGCGTCGAGCTATCCCGCGATGTCGGCCAGGCGCTAGGGCACAATCCGTGCCCGATCGTGGTGCCGTGCCACCGGGTGCTCGCCGCCGGCGGAAAGCCCGGGGGATTTTCCGCCAATGGCGGCGTCACGACCAAGCTGAAGATGCTGGAAATCGAAGGCGCGGTGGTAAATCACACGCCGAGCTTGTTCGATTGAGGTGCTGATTTGCCGCTGGTTCGCCGCATGCGGATCGCCAGGAAAATCAACTCATGCCGGCGGCGGCAGCGAAATTTTCACCGACGGACGCGTCAGCATTCTTGCATAGAACGCGTCGAGATTCGGATAAGCCTTGCGCCAGCCGCAATCGGCGAAACGAAAATCGGCATAGCCGAGCACGCAAACCAGGGCGATCTGGACGATGTCGAGCGGGCGTGACAGCACGTCGGCCTGATTGTCGAAGCGGGCCATGCCTTGCCATGCGCGGCTCCAGTGATCGTCGGTCCACGCCTGCCATTGCAATCCCTGCGGCCGTACCATGTTTTCGTAGCGGCACAGCAGCATCGAATCCAGCACGCCCTGCAGCAGCGAATGATCGCTCTTTACTTTCCACCGCATCGGACCCGAAGCCGGAATCAATTTTCCGCCACCGACAAGTTCATCGAGATATTCGACGATCACATAGGAATCGAGGATGACGTCGCCGTTGTCGAGGATCAGCGCCGGCAGCTTCTTCAACGGCGTGATGCGCGAATATGCGTCGTTGGTCTGACCGGGCGCGACCGCGGTTGGCATGAACTCGATCTTGTCGATCAAGCCAAGCTCGATCGCGGCAATGCGGACCTTGCGGGCAAAAGGCGAAGATGGGGAGAATGCCAGTTTCATTTTGAATATCCTTTTGGGAAAAACTCGCTCCGTCGTCATGGCCGGGCTTGTCCCGGCCATCCGCGTTCTTCTTGTCGCACGCCGTTATGACGTGGATGCCCGGCACGAGGCCGGGCATGACGGAAGAATGCCTACGCCGCGATGATTTCCTGCCGCTGCTCGCCCAATCCTTCGATGCCGAGCGTGACCACGTCGCCGACATTGAGGAAGGTCGGCGGCTTCATGCCGGTGCCGACGCCGGGCGGCGTTCCGGTGGTGATGATATCGCCCGGCAACAGGGTGAGAAATTGTGAGACGTAGGATATGCATTTCGCCATGGTGAAGATCATGGTCGAGGTCGAGCCGGTCTGGCGGCGCTGACCATTGACGTCGAGCCACATCGACAGTTTCTGCACGTCGGCGATTTCGTCCTTGGTGACCAGCCACGGACCCACCGGCCCGAACGTGTCGTGCGACTTGCCTTTGGTCCACTGGCCCAATCGCTCGATCTGGAAATTGCGCTCCGAGACGTCGTTGCAGACGCAATAGCCGGCGACATGATTGAGCGCATCGGCCTCGCTGACGTATTTGGCGCGGGTACCGATGATGGCGGCGATTTCGACTTCCCAGTCGAGCTTGGTCGAGCCGCGCGGCTTCTCGATCGCGTCGTTCGGCCCGCTGAGCGCGGTATTGGCCTTCAGGAAGAAGATCGGCTCGGTCGGAATCGGCGAACCGGTTTCCTTGGCATGATCGACGTAATTCAGGCCAATGGCGACAAATTTCGAGATGCCGGTGACGGGCGGGCCGAGCCGCGGCTTGCCATCCACGGCGGGAAGTTTCGACGTATCGAGACCCGCGAGCCTGGCGAGGCCGGCCGGCGCATAGGCCTCGCCGTCCAGATCCTTTAACTGCGCGGACAGGTCGCGCAGTTGACCCGATTTATCGATCAGGCCGGGCTTTTCCTGGCCAATCGCGCCATATCGAACAAGCTTCATGTCTCGTCACTCCCTTACCGGTTTGTTTGCTTGGATGCTTCATGGAACAGAGCGCGGATAAATTCAACTGCCCTGCGTCGCAGCCCTGCTAGGCCATGAATTTGAAGGCATCGCCGTCGCGCTCGATGCGGCCGGCATTGAAATGCCCGCCGATCACCAGCGTCGGCGTATCGGCAAAGCGCGAGAACAGCTCGCGCCGCGTCATCGCGGCGCGGACGGAATCGGAATCCGCGGTCGATGACCAGTCGAGATGCGCCATCTGGCAAGGATGGTGGGCGACGTCGCCGGTGAGCAGTCCGGTCTCGCCGTCCGATGTGACGAGGACGCTCATGTGGCCCGGGCTATGACCGGGCGTCGGGATCAGCGTGATTTCGTCGCAGAGTTGGCCGTCGCTGGCGACGAGGTCGGCCTTGCCGGCTTCCACGACGGGTTTTACTGAATCGTTGAACACCGCGACCTTGTCGGGCTCATCGCGACAGTCTCGCCAATGCTCGTATTCGGTTCTGCCAAACACGTAGCGCGCGTTGACGAAGGTCGGCACCCACTGGCCGTCGGCGAGCCTGGTGTTCCAGCCGACATGGTCGACGTGCAGGTGGGTGCACAGCACGATATCGATGCTGTCGGGTGCAAAGCCTGCCGCCGTCATTTTTTCGAGGAAAGGTTCGTTCCGGTTATTCCAGGTCGGCACCGTCCGGCCCTGTTTGTCGTTGCCAAGGCCGGTGTCGACCACGATTCGTTGCGACGGGGTTTCCACCACCAGCGAATGGATCGACATCTTGAGGCGGCCTTCCTCGGTCGCGAAATGCGGGATCAGCCATGGCAGCTTGCGGATTTCCTCATTGCTCGCCGGTGGCAGGATAAATCGCGTGCTTCCAACGGTTTCCAGCTCGACGATTTTTGTGATCTTGACCTTGCCAACCGTCCATTGCATTCGATGCGCGCTCCGCGTCCGCGTTCGGTGGTCTTAAGATGCTGGTTTCCAGCGGTGCCCGCAATGGATCATCTCGCAGCGCCACGCGTTAGGAAAGGACCTAAGCCAGGAGCACGCGATGCCAGAACTAGCGATTTCGACCGAAAAGGTGGGTTTTTTGATCGAGAAGGCGCGGCAATTCGATGTCAAGGATGTCGCATCCGATCCGGATCCAGGCTCGAATGGCGCCGATGACGACATGATCGGCGTGCTGGAGGACAACGGCGACGATCCCGTGGTGCGAGAGATCACCGGCTTCATCAACGCGCTCACCGAAGATGAACAGATCGATCTCGTTGCCTTGATGCGGCTCGGCCGCGGCGACGGCACCATCGAGGAATGGAAGGATTTGCGCCGCGAAGCGGCGGAAAGCCGCAACGGCCGCACCGCGCGCTATTTGCTTGGCGAGCCCATGCTGGGTGACCTTCTGGCCGAGGGCCTCGACGAATTCGGCCTGACCTGGGCCAACGAGCGGACCACGCCGGTTCGATGATCAGCGCGCGCAATCGACGATAACCGTGCCGAGCTTGTCGCCCTTTTCTACCGCGAGATGTGCCTGCGCGGTATCGGAGAGCGCGAACCGGCCCGCGATGTTGTGAAGACGCGGACCGGCGGCGAGCCATTTGGAAATGTCGGCCTGCGCGGCCGCGAGCAAAGGCGGCGGCAAGGCAAACAGCACCAGCGTGCGCAATGCGATGCATCGTTCCATGAGGTCGCGCACCGGCATCACGGGATTGCGATTGCCGTTGGTGGCGTATATGGCGATGGTTGAATTCATTCCCATCGCCTTGAGCGTGGTTGCCATGTTACCGCCGAAGTCGACATCCACCAGGCGATCAACGCCGCGTTGCGCTGTAAACGCCATGGCTTTGGCGGCGACATCCTCGGTTTTATGGTTGATCACCAGATCGGCGCCCCCAAGGCGTGCCTGCTCGGCTTTGAGCGCAGAACTCACCGTGGCGATCACCTGGGCGCCCCCCCATTTGGCCAGCTGCACCGCGTAATGGCCAACCGCCCCGGCGCCGCCCGTCACCAAGACAGTCTGGCCGGCGATCGATCCATCGCCGAACAGGCAGCACCATGCGGTCATGCAGGGAATGCCGAGCGTGGCTCCAGCGGCAAACGGTACGTCATTCGGCAATGGCGTTACCAGATGCTCGGCCAGCGAAATATATTCGGCAGCGGTCCCGAACGCGCGTCCGTTGCGTTGGCCGTTATAGAGCCAGACGCGCTGACCGATGCTAAGCCGCGTTACGCCGTCGCCGACCTGATCGACAATGCCCGCGCCGTCGCTGTTCGGAATCACACGTGGAAATTCCATCGCGCGATAGCTGCCGGCGCGGCGCCCGACATCGGCCGGGTTGATGCCGGAAGTTTCAAGTTTCACGCGGACTTCACCCGTTGCTGCGACCGGCGTCGGCATCTCGCCATAGGTCAGCACATCCGACGCTGCTCCCGTTCGCTCATACCAAATGGCTTTCATCTACAGCGTGCCGGGGAACGCGCCGCCGTCGAGCAGGATGTTCTGGCCGGTGATGAAACCGGACTTGGCGCCGCACAGGAATGCGCAGGCGAGACCGAATTCTTCCGGGTCTCCGAAACGTCCCGCGGGATTGAGCTTTGCGCGCTCCGCCAGCAATTGGTCGACCGTGATGCCCCGCTTCTCGGCGTCCATCTTCGCAACCGGGCCGCGCAGCCGGTCGGTGTCGAATGGACCGGGAAGAAGAGCATTGATGGTGACGTTGGAAACCACGGTCTTGCGGGCGATGCCGGCGACGAAGCCGGTCAGGCCTGCGCGGGCGCCATTGGACAACCCGAGCACTTCGATCGGCGCCTTTACTGCCGCCGAGGTGATGTTGACGATGCGTCCGAATTTTCGCGACATCATGCCGTCGACCGTTGCCTTGATCAGCTCGATCGGGGTGAGCATGTTGGCGTCGATTGCCTTGATCCAGTCGTCCCGGGTCCAGTTGCGGAAATCGCCCGGCGGCGGGCCGCCCGCGTTGTTGACCAGAATATCCGGATCGGGGCAGGCTTTCAGCGCGGCTTCGCGGCCGGCGGGCGTGGTGATGTCGCCGGCGACTTGGGTCACGGTGACCTCGGGATTGGCCTTGCGGATGTCGGCGGCTGCTTTAGCGAGTGCTTCGGCACCGCGCGCGGTCATCGTAACGTGCACGCCTTCCGCGGCGAGCGCCGCTGCGCAGGCGCGTCCCAATCCCTTGCTGGAAGCGCATACCAGTGCGCGGCGGCCTTTGATTCCAAGATCCACGTGTCTCACTCCCGTTTGTTCGGTAATTCTAAACGCCCAGTTCATCGACTGTAGCCCGGATGGCGCGAAGCGCAATCTGGAGCAGGAAATGCCTTCGCCAAAATCGCCGGATTGCGCTTCGTTTCATTCCGGTTGCCGGTTTCGACGAGCTTAACAAATCCGGTTTGAGATCGGAACAATCGTCTGTATCAAGGACGCGCATTTCGGGGAATTTGTCATGCCGGGTCTGTTCGACGTCAGCAAAGAAATCATTCTCGTCACCGGCGCTTCGCAAGGTCTCGGCCGCCAGTTCGCCCGCGTACTGGCGGCACATGGCGCCGCGGTTGTGCTGGCCGCACGCCAGACCGCGAAACTGAAGAGCCTCGAACACGAGATTCGCAGCAAAGGCGGCCGCGCCGCTGCGGTGCAGATGGACGTGACCGATACGGCTTCGATCGGCACGGCGATCGACAGTGCGGAAGCAGCCCTCGGCCCGGTCAGCGTGCTGATCAACAATGCCGGCATCGCGGTGGAAAAGCTCGCGGTGGACCAGACCGAGGCGGACTGGGATTCGGTCATCAACGCCAATCTCAAGGGAGCGTATTTCGCGGCCACCGAGGTGGCGCGACGCATGATCGCGCGGAAACAGGAGGGCAACATCGTCAACATCGCCTCGGTGCTGGGCTTCGGCGTGATGAAGTTTCTATCGCCCTACACGGTGTCGAAGGCAGGGATCATCCAGGCTACCCGGTCACTGGCGCTGGAACTGGCGGCCAGCCGCATCCGCGTCAACGCGCTGGCGCCGGGCTATATCGACACCGAGATGAATCACGAATTCTGGTCGACGCCTTCGGGCGAGAAGCTGGCGAAACGGATTCCGCAGCGCCGGGTTGGCGCCGAATCCGACCTCGACGGCGCAATCATGCTGCTGGCATCGAGCGCATCGCGCTACATGACCGGAAGCGTGATCACGGTGGACGGCGGGTTTTTGCTGACCTAGACCGTGTTCAGCGAAAGCCGATCAGGGATCCTGCCGATCCGGCACTTTGGGTTTCGCCCGCAACAGATTTGCGCGCGACAAACGGCCAGATCAAGTTGCGCCAAGTCCGAAAGGTGCGCCCCGAACCTTTTAGTCCCAGCCTTGCACGTCTCATTTTCATTGAATGCGCGCAACTTAAAAACTTCAACCTGCCCGCAACTCCGCCTTGATCATGTCGGCGGCCTTTTCGCCGATCATGATGGTTGGTGCGTTGGTGTTGCCGCCGATCAAGGTCGGCATCACCGATGCATCGACAACGCGCAAGCCTTCAAGTCCGTGCACCTTGAGCGTCGGATCGACCACGGCCACAGCATCGCCGACGCCCATTTTGCAGGTGCCCACCGGATGGTAGACGGTATCGACGCGGGCGCGCAGGATCGCGCGGATGTCGTCGTCGCTGTGGACGCTTGCCGTAAACATGTCCTTTTTCTGGAGCGCCTTCATCGCGGGCGTTTCCATCAGCCGCCGCGTCGTCTTGTAGCCCGCGACCATCGATTCCAGGTCGTCCGGATCGCCGAAGAAATTCGGATCGATCGCAGGCGGTTGCATCGGGTCAGCGCTATGAAGCGAGACATTGCCGCGGCTCTTCGGCCGCAGCAGGCAGACGTGGCAGGAAAAGCCGGCGCCCAGATGGCGCTTGCGGCCATGGTCGTCCACCATCGCCATGCCGAAATGCAGCTGGATATCGGGCACGTCGAGGTCCGGCCTGGTTTTGAGGAAGCCACCGCATTCGGCGAAATTCGATGTCATCGGTCCGCGTCGTTCGCGCCGGTATTGTCCGATGGCGCGAAATATTCGCGGCAGACCCTTAAACGATATCCCGGTGAAATTCGGATTGTCGGATGTGTAGCAGAAGATGAAATCCGGATGGTCCTGCAGGTTCTGCCCGACGCCGGGCAAATGATGCGCCGTTGCAATGCCGTGTCTTGCGAGCGCTACGCTGTCGCCGACCCCGGAGAGCATCAACAGATGCGGCGTCTGGAACGCCCCGGAGGCAAGGATTACTTCGCGGCGGGCCCGTAACTGGCGCAGCTCCTTGCCCTGACGGTATTCGACGCCGACCGCGCGCTTTCCCTGGAAAACGATCCGCGTAGCCTGCGCGTTGGTCTCGACGCGCAGATTGGCGCGCGATGTCATGAACGGATGAATGTAGGCGCGGGCGGCGCTCCAGCGTTCGCCGTTCTTTTGCGTGACCTGATAAATCCCCAGGCCTTCCTGTTCCTCGGCATTGAAATCCTCACGGATGCGGAATTGCGCCTCGCGCGCCGCCTGCAGAAACGTCTGCTGCACCGGATTGTCCGACCGCGATTTGTTGACGGCGAGCGGCCCGCCCTTGCCATGATAGGCGCCCTCGAAGTCGGCATTGTCTTCCGAGCGCTTGAAGTAGGGCAGCACGTCGGCATAGGACCAGCCGGCATTGCCAAGCGATGCCCACTGGTCGTAGTCGTTGCGATGACCGCGAATATAGACCATCGCGTTGATGGCGCTCGACCCTCCGAGGCCCTTGCCGCGAGGCTGGTAGCCGATCCGGCCATTGAGGCCCGCTTGGGGTACTGTCTCGAGTGCCCAGTTGTTGACCTTGCCGGCAACCATCAGCACCAGCGCGCCCGGCGTGGTGACGACCCAGTTGTCGTTCTTTCCGCCGGCTTCCAGCAGCGCCACCGAGGTCTGCGGATCCTCGGAGAGCCGGCCCGCGACCGCGCAGCCTCCGGAGCCGCCGCCGACCACGATAAAATCGAACGTGTCAGTCACAGATATTCCCCCAACTGTATTCTTGTCATTGCGGGGACCGAAGCGACGAACAATCCCAGGCTTGCTTTGCGGCTCTGGACTGCTTCGCTGCGCTCGCGATGACGTTTTTGTACTACGACATGAATCGCAGCAATTTTTCCAGCCGCGCGATCTTCGCGCCGTAGGGCGGATACAGATCAGCGAGCCGGTTCAGCGGCGAGCGGTAGAACACCGGCTTCAGCTTGCTCAGGCTTCGGAATCCCCATTCGCCGTGATAGGCGCCGCTTCCCGAGGCGCCGACGCCGCCCATCGGCTGGTTGATCTGGGTAAAATGAAACAGGCAGTCGTTGATGGTGACGCCGCCGGAGGCCGTACGCGCCAGCACCTCGTCGCGCGCCGTGCTGTCCCTACCGAACCAGTACAGCGCCAGCGGCCTTTCATGGGCGTTGATCCAGGCGATCGGCTCCGCGGCATCCTTGTAGCCGAGGATTGGCAGCACCGGCCCGAAGATTTCCTCCTGCATGATCGCCATGTCGGAGGTTGCGCCAAGGAGGATGGTCGGTGGAAATTTGCGCTTTGATTTCCATGCCGGATCGCCCGGCCTTGCGGATTGCAGAACCGCCGCGCCTTGTGCCGCCGCGTCCGCTACCAGGCCTTCAAGCCGCGCGTAATGTCTGTCGGAGATGATCGAAGTATAGTCCGGGTTGTCCGGATCGGTGCCGTACATGCGCCGCATGTGCGCCTGCAGCTTGCCGGCGAAATCCTGCACCGAAGCGTGCGGTACCAGCGCGTAGTCCGGCGCGATGCAGGTCTGGCCGGCATTGAGCAGCTTGCCATAGGCGATGCGCTCGGCGGCCTGACCAAGATTGGCCGAACGATCGACGATGGCCGGCGATTTTCCGCCGAGTTCGAGCGTGACCGGCGTCAAATTGCGCCCGGCGGCTTCGGCGACAAGGCGCCCGATCCGGGTCGAGCCGGTGAACATCAGATGGTCGAACGGCAACGCGGCGAAGGCTTGCGCGATATCGCCGTCAATGCCGGTCACCATTACCTCGGCGGCATCGAATTTGCCGGCTATCACTTCGCTCAGCAGCGCCGAAAACCTCGGCACCAACTCGCTCGGCTTGATCATCACCCGGTTGCCGGCAGCCAGCGCTGCCACCGCTGGTGCCAAGGTAAGTTGCAACGGGTAGTTCCACGGCGCGATAATGCCGACCACGCCGACCGGCTGGGGGATCAGCCGATTCTTCGCCGGAAGGAACTGCAGCGTCGTCGAAATCCGCTGCGGCGCCATCCAGACCTTGAGGTGTTTCGCGGCATGTCTGATTTCGCCGAGTACCAGCAAGGTTTCCGCGATCGCGGTCTCGGTGGTGCAGCGATGGCCGAAATCCGCCGAAATGGCCCGATCGAAACGCTTCTCATTATCCGAGACCGCCGCACGCAGCCGTGCCAGCCGGTCGAGCCGCTCCTCGAGCGTCGGCGGCGGCGTCGATCGGGACAGCCCGATCATGCGATGAAAGGCGTTGTCCAGTGCATTGTGCCCGGAGCTTTTCAGCGGCTGGTCCATGGTGTTCCCGTGATGCTTGGCCGCCCAAGGCTGGGCTTTTGCGGAATTTCTGGCAAGGGCGCTCTTCGCGGGCGAATTTAGTGCGATAAAGCGCATTCCGGACTGGATAAAATTCCAAAAAGATCGCCCACGGCCCTTTCCAAAGCAGGTTCGCATTGGTACATACGGCTCGCACCCAAGGCTTTTGCCCGGGTTGCCTTCTCAGGAAGTCTCCGGACGGCATCGATCGGCGCTCTTGGCGTTGGCCGCATCGTTTCGGGCCGGTTTTCGAAGGCGCGCAAGGGTTTATCGCGGGGTGGAGCAGCCCGGTAGCTCGTCAGGCTCATAACCTGAAGGTCATAGGTTCAAATCCTATCCCCGCAACCAAGATTTTGATAGTGATATCAGTGAGATAGCCCGCCTCTGGCGGGCTTTTTCATGCTTTACAACCGCTTGCCAACCGTTACTGCGCAATACCTTGAAAAGCTTATTATTATCAATGATCTACCCAGCGTCCTTGCCATTGCCTTCCAAGCGTTACAATTTTCTACATGGCACATGATTGGCACATGAAACTCATTTTCACACGCCTTCCATCCCAGCTGCTTCCGCAAGTAATCGGCGACGCAACCATTCCCAACAGCGTAGTGTAAGCTTTGCGAAGCACGCAGAACGGAACGTGTTTGTGTAGCCTCAAGCTAGACATTGATAGCTAGCGTTGCTGCAATTCGCGCCGGGAGGATTGCTTGGGAATCTCATTAGCCGAAGCGACGGCGACACTTCTGAAGGGCTCGCCGCTTTCGTGGGCGAAGTTTCAAGATCACAAAGCTGGCACGATCTCCCTCGGCAGCGCTCAGCGGCGTTTGTTAAAGTTTCTCTTGAAGCAACCCTCCAGCAAACTTACTTCGCCCGATGGGGTCATCTTTCAGGGCCTGATTGACGCGTGGAATGACCCCTCCGATCCTGCTCACGAGGGCGATGGGAACGCCAAAACCGCATCATTTGGCGTCTGGCGGCTCGTCAAACTGCAAGCCTCCGGTTTCGGCGGGCTCAACGTATTCGGCGGCCCCACATTTGAGCTTTGGATTAACGGCGAGAATTGGTGCCTTGAAGGCCAAAATGGTTCTGGAAAAACGTCTTTTGCGAACGCGATCCTATGGGTGTTGACTGGAAAGCGTCTGACTGAGCAGGAAGGACTAGCTAATGACGATGGTCGTCGCGCTCCGGTTTACAGTGACAGCGGCGTGGAGATTGGCCAATGGCCGCCGCTGATCTCGTATCCCGAAAAGGCGTCAGACCTCAATAAAGAAGCGAAGGTTTGGGTACGCCTTATGTTCGACAACGGCCAAGGCGAAACTGCGATCGCCTATCGCGAAACGAAAAGCCCGCTCGCGGGTAACCCGCAAATGATTTCGCAAATCGATTCACGCCTCCTCGCCATTCCTCAGCTGATCGAGACCGGTCTGCTGATGCCCGCTCGCATTCCCCGCATCGGTTTCGGCAATAAGTCGCAATCGCTCTACGAAGCCGTCAAACTTCTGACGGGCCTCGACCAACTCGCAGACATTGCAGAAACTGCACGGCTCATTACGCACCGCGCACAGCCATTCCTGAAGTATGCCAAGCAACAGGGTGTAGAAATTCAGGAAAAGAAATTCAACGAAAATATCACAAAGGCAGAGGAGAAGGGTCGGGCCGTTGGCTTTGACACATCTCAATTAAGGATACTCGGTCAAAAAAATCTTGGCGCATCATTGAAGGCTCTTTCAGCCGAAGCTTCCGTTAAGGCGGGCGAGCATCTCGCCACACTTCAAACTGAAATTGCCGAGGGGCTCGACACAGCAAAACCATCCGTTCGGGATAAAATAAAAAATGCGGCCGCAAGCGCTCGCGCCATCCTCGTGCAAGGCGTCAAGAGCATTCCGGAGTTCGAGGCTTGGACGGCCCTCAAGTTGGCAAAAGAAGACGAAAACTTCAAAAGACTGCCCGAACTCGTTGCGTCCGCCAGAGCAGACCTCAAGACCGCTCTCGCTTGGCACGAGCGGCAAACGAATGACCAAAGGCTGCGACTGAAAGCGCTTGCTGCGCAGTATTACGTGGTTCCCGTAGAAAACGCGATCGGCGTTTGCCCTCTTTGCTTCGCGCAACTCACATCCGCTCAGCAGGTCACACTGAACGCCGAACTCTCTGAACTAAAAGCACAGGCAGATGTTGCTGAGCGAAAGCTTAGCGATGTTTCTGCGGCGCTTGAAAAGCAGCTTGCAACGCTCCTTACGGCAGAACTTCGCAGGCATCATGATACTCTTGCTAAGATGGATCCTAAGGATGCCTACGCATCGGCTGCTCGGGCGCGCTTTGCGCAAGAAGAGCCGTTTAAGTCGATCTTGACCGGTATTGCCAAGTCCACCGAAGAAATTGTCACCCAACAGTCCTTGACGCTGCCGGTTTTCCAATATGAAGCGCCTGCAGAAGTTGAGGCTGGAATGCCTTCAGCCGCAACAGACGGGTTCAAAGCCATACATGACTTAGAACGCCTTAAGGCACTGGTTGACTGGTGGGCGGAGCACGGCCAATTGTTTCGGGATGCTTGGATTGCTCTTGTGCAGCAAAAAGACGCAACCGGCACATATCTTGCCCGTACAATCGCGGCCCAAGTCGAAGTCCTTGAGCAAGCGATCGATAGGGCGGGGCCTCTCGATGAGTTGGCAAAGAATTTGTCCTCAGCAGCCGATGCCTCTGACGAATGGGACACGATCCAGGAACAACAGAAGTTAAGGGAAGACATCGCGAACGCCCTTGAATCATTTAAGGAACTGCGGTTCCTCGTTAATGCAGAAACCGCCGCCTCGATCGCCGGGCTGTCGGGGCGCATCAAGGAAATTCTTAACCGAATTCATCTGCGAGAGCGCCTCGACTACGCAGAGGCATCGCTGCAAAAGAAAACCGTACACGTCGAGGGAAGCTTCGATCCGGGTATGCGCATAGAAGCAACGCTTGTCGCCAACACCTCGTGGCTTCGCGCGATCCTTTGGGCCTTCGTTTTGGCTTTGCGTGAACAGACCATCGATGATCTGAATCAGAATCCCTTTCCGCTTGCTGTTATGGATGATCCGCAGGCTACTTTTGATCCAAGAAACAAGCGCAAGTGGGCGGAAGTGCTTGCCGGCCGCGCCAACGCCGACCGTTCAGACAAGCAAAGCATGCAGTTGATCGTCACTACGCACGAGCAGCAGTTTTTCAAGTTCCTCGTTAACGAGCAAAAGTTGGCAGGTCAGCAAGGCTTGATAGCATCAGTCAACAAGGTGAACCGCGTAGCTACAGTAGCTAACGGCAATAGCTTGGTGCGGGCATTTGACGTCGCGATCACAGCGAACGATGACGCTCTTGCCCATAAATACGTTAGTGACGTACGCATTTATTGCGAGGACCTACTTAAGTGCATCATGCGCGCGGAGAGTTCCGGTATCGCGAACATGAATCTCGAAAGCCTAAAGAAGGAATTGAAAAAGCTCAGCGACGCCCATGTTCGTCCATTCGATCGTGGCCCATTCATCGATCTGTCGAATATTCTGTCGGGCGGAGGTGGTGCTCCCGTGAAGCTAATTAACGACTCGCACCATCAGTTCGACGGCACCATTGGCGTAGCACAAGCTCATGATGTCAAAATTTTCTGGGAAAATAAATTGCAGCCTAAGCTTCATCAGGTGTTCCAAGTGTACGCGCAGTTCGAAGCTTTCTCTGGTGATCCACGCATGTTCACCTGGGATGAGACAGTTGTAGCGTTTCCAGCTAGCCAAAAAGATGAGATCAAAAAAATCACGTTATTGAATACGGGAGTTGCCGCTGCCGCCAAGACGGACGGTCGAGCGGGCGATGGCGCAGTCACGATCAAGGAGTGGGAAGCCGCAACTCCTATAACGCTTCATAATCATGAAATCTATCAGCTTTCTTCCGGCACGCTCGATCCGATCGCAACGATCGGTGATCTTCTGATCGTATGCAACCACACACCCGTCACCAAACACAGTCTGGTAGTGGCTGCTTTCGGCAGCCAGATGCTAGCTAGGCGTTACAATGAGTCCGATGTTCATCCCGACATTGCAATTCTCACTGGCCAAACGCTTGAGCCGCACGAAATGCCGCAACCCGTTATCGCTCCAAAGGAGAAGATATTAGCTCGCAAGATCGTCGGCACTATTTTCGCTTCCACGTCGGCTCCGCCACCTGCGAAAGTGCCGAACTCGGAGGTTACCGCTATCGCGGACATGGCGGTCGTCACAAAGCTCCTGAACGATGCGCGACTGTTCGAGGTGCAGGGTCGGAGTGCGGAGCCGGTCGCGCTTGAAACCCAATATCTGATTACACATCCGACCAAGTTTGGAGACGCGGCGCTTAAGCGGCTTGACGGTCGCTTAGTGATTGCCGTTGATGAAAGTGGCGCACGCTATTTCAAACGCTTAAGAGTACGATTGCCATTCGCTATTCTCGAAAGCCTCAATCCCGACGGCACGACGGCTGCAGAATTACTTAGCCTGGACGGTTCACTCGGGTTTCCGAAGCTGACTGATCTACTCGAAGTGACTGGAATCTTGTTCGAACTGCCGGACGCGGCAAAAGGCAAGAAATAATAGCGAAAGCGGCTAAAATGTCGTCCGCCTATTGGCAGTCGAACGTGGGCTGACCCATGAAAACGATGTCAGTAATTCGGAAAAAACGTAGGTATTTCATTTAGTTCTGTCTATTTTACGCTAGTCGTTCGAGGCGAAAAAGCAAAAACCTTCCCTGGGGTCCCCCTCTCAGATGGTTGTCCTGATCCAAACCTTCTAGTCTGATCGCCGGGAGGGGAGTTTTTCGATGTCTTTTCGGAATGCCAGTTCGGCATCAGCGTCGCCACGTCCGACCGTGAATGCGGTCCCGACGCCAGGCGATTCCGGCGTTGCCGCGATGGTTGCGCAAGGCATCAAGAAGGCCCGCGAAAAGCTGATCGATTTGACGTTGCGCAACGGAATGCTGAATTACCGGCATTCTGAGACGTCGGGCCGCCATGTACGCATCGTCGACGTCATCCCTCGGATGTTGGTAGAAAACCTTTCGTCTGAGGTTTCCCTTGATCTGCTGGCTTTGCCCCCGGTCGAAACCATCCCGCGTGACGAAGATACCGATCACTTCCGTGCTGCGCTCAAAAAGGCAAAAATAATCGATCCAGAATGGCTAGCCGCCGAAGACGCGCGACGCGCCGCAGGCAACCGCCGACGGATCAAGGATAAAGCGGCCGAGCGCAGCTTGCGCGATCGCGTTCGCGCTGAACTCGGGATGCCGGAGTGGCGCACTGCCACCGATCCGAAAGTGCGGGCACAGGAACTTGGGATTGATCCATCTTATGATTTGCCCGCGTCCTCAATGACACGGGGAACAAGGGGCCACCGCGAAATTCAGACGCTTTTCTTCCCCGACCGGCTCGAGCCAAAATTAGCGACCATTCATGGCGGTGCCCGCAGTTTGCAGGAGGACGCGGGCATCAGCGCGCTCTATTGCACCGTGGGTTTCCTTGAATGGTATGACACGGACGATGTGCAGACTCCGGCCTACGCCCCTTTGGTGTTGCTCCCCATCAACATGGAGAAGCGCGTCACCAATGGCGAATACATCTTCTCCATCACCGGCCGCGACGAAGACGAAACTACAAATGTCGCCCTGAAAGAGAAATTACGACAGCACGATCTTGAACTGCCCGATTACGATCCGGAATTGGGCATCGACAACTACCTGAATAACGTAACCGAGGCGGTCAAAAAACGACCACGATGGCGTGTGCGACGCTGGGCCACGATCGGGCTGTTCTCGTTTTCACGACAAGCGATGTGGAACGACCTCAATCCCGAGAACTGGCCTGCCGGCGCTCGACCTGAAGTTCACGAGTTGCTGCAGCAGATTTATGGGGACGCCGCGGTCGGCGAATCCGGTACCATCGCTGAAGTTCATGACATTGATGCGCCCGAGATCGAGCTGAAGGCACCCGTGCTGGTCACGGATGCCGATGCCTCGCAGGTCAGCGCCGTCATCGATGCCGCCGGCGGGACCAGCCTGGTTATTCAGGGGCCTCCAGGAACGGGCAAGTCGCAAACCATCACCAACATTATCGCCAACGCGATGTGGCAAGGAAAATCGGTCCTGTTCGTATCCGAAAAGATGGCTGCGCTCAACGTCGTCAAGAACCGCCTCGACCATATGGACCTTGGGCTGTATTGTCTGGAAGTTCATTCGGCCAAGGCGTCGAAGGCACAAGTGCTGCACGCGCTACGGGAGCGCATGAATGCGCCCCGCTTGCGCTCTAATGCCCAAGAAATTGAAAGCGCCCGGGAATCGTTGCGTCAGGCCCGTCAACGCCTGACCGAATATGCCACCGTGATGAATAGTCCGGCAGGCAGCACGGGCTTGACCACACATGATGTCCTTTGGGGCGATTCCACCCGCGCGGCACTGCCGGCTTCCGTTCCGCCCGAAGCCTTGGAATGTCGCTTCAGCGATCCACTCTCCATAGATCGATTTAAGCTTGCTGAATTGAAAGGCGCGGGAAAGGCGCTGGACGACCATGCGGCCGGGATGGGTGCGTTTGCCGAGCCGGCGCAGCAGCCGTGGCGCGGTGTCGGCAATCTCAATTTGAGCCGGTTTGATCGGCAGAAGGCGATCGACGCAGCAACCCACTGGGCTGGCTCGCTGGAGCATCTTCATCAAGGCGTCAACGCACTAGCCGGCACATGCTCCTGGCCCGGGTTGGCGTCCATTGCGGAGGTCAATCGCGCCGTCCAATCCATTCGCGATATTCCAGAGCCAGCATTGCCAATCGACGCCGCGCTGCTTCCGCTCGGACTCGAAGACGCTTGTGTCAAATCCCTCACCTCGTGGTCTCAGCTTGTCTTGCAAGCTGATCGGCTTGAAGCAGACGTGGAAGCTATTTGTCCGCTTGACCGACTTATGCTTAATCTTGAACGCGCGACTCGTCTTCTAGAACAGGCCGACGCGCTCGGCGTTGCTGAAATTCCGGTGGAGGCCCTGGCCCAGCTTCACGCCGACGCTCAAGCAAAAGCCGGCAAGCTAGTCCAAGCGGTCGAACTTATGGCGACTGTTTTTGCCATCGCCAGGCGCGACGGCGCGAGTGAACCGGATCTAAAGGCCGAAGCGATTGCCGCCAGCTTCCTCCACAATGTGCGTCAATTCCCGTTTGCGAAATCGCACTACCGTTTGCCGCGACTACCCGAAGACGGTGTGATCGAGGATATTGAGGCGGCTCAAGACATTTCTGAAGAAGCAAATGCCGCGGCTATGGACGCTCGGTTTGCCGAACCACCAGTGCCATCATTGGCGGCTGCCATTCCGCCTGCTCGGGAACTTCGAGAAGCAGCGACGGTAATTCAAACCACGGCGTTCCTTGGAAAGCTGTTCGGGAAGGACTGGCGAAACGCCAAGGCAATTTGGAGGCACGTATTTCCCGGCGAGAAGAAGATACCGCGCGATGGCGCCGCTCGATTGAAGGCCGCCGCTTTATGGAAAGAGGGACTGACACGCCTTGATGGTTGCGTCCATGCCAAAGAAGCCATCGGCCGCTACTGGAATGGAACAGCAACGCCATTCGATGCTTTAGTCGAGGTTGCGCGGTGGATGCGTTCGGTCCGCAATATGACACCTCTATCGGAAAGTGGAGCAGGAGAACTTCGGCATATTCTGCTGGAAGGCAGTTCGGACGATGTCGCGACTTACACAGCCATAGCTAGGCAGGCGGAAGAGTTAAATCTAATAGCGTTGTTCCATGCTTGCTACTCCAAACAGAACACCATTAGCGCGACCGCCAAAGCCGAGTTGCGCAGGTCTGTTGATTTCGCTGCGCTGCTGAAAAATATTGACGATGTTGGTTTGCGCGCGGGCGTTACGCCACGCGCGCTTACGGGTGGGCTGGCTGCGTACCGGCAAGCACTCGACTGTCGGCGAAGGATGGCTGCCGAAACTGTAGCGGTTAAAGCTGTTGGGGTGGTAGCGAAAGAGAATGAACTGGAACGGGCAGCATCGGTCAAAGCCTCACTTCAATATGCGACGGACGTCATCAAAGTTGGTCTGCCGGCTTCGGTCCTGCAATGGCTGCTTCATCCTGACCACAAGGCGCGGACCCTACTCATCAAGGCGATGGCACAAGCGGTTCATACCGCGATCGGTCACGAGGAAACGGCACGGCGACGTACTGACGAATTGCTGCACCTCCGTGCCGACGCGTGGTGTGGAGAGCCGTTTGAAGAAGCGGCAATTCCGCAACTCCTACAGAAGGCGCGCAAGGCTGCCGGGGCGCCCGACGATCTGGAGAAGCAAATCGCGTTGCTCAGTACGGAAGAGGAAGCGACCCACCTTGGGCTGGGCGATCTGATCTCCGCCTGGAGCAATCGAGGGCTTCGCTATGAAGGTGTGGCTTGGGCGGTAGAGGCGGTATTCTACCGATCGGCCGCCGCAACACTCATGCGTGATTTCCCCGCACTGACTCGTCACACCGGGAATACACACGAACAGGTTCGTAAACGGTTTCAGCAGTTGGACAAGGAACTCTTGGTGCTCAACCGCCGTTTGGTGGCCGCCAAGCTTCATACGCGTCCTATACCCGAAGGGCGGCGGGCCCAATCCGTGCGCGATTATACGGAAAACCAAATGCTTGACCACCAAGTTGGGCTTCAAAAACCCCGGATTGCGTTGCGCAGGCTTTTCAGCAACGCGGGCGGAGCAATTCGCGCTTACAAGCCCTGCATTATGATGAGTCCGATGTCAGTCGCGCAATACCTTGAGCCGGGCAGGCATGTGTTTGATCTCCTTATCATCGATGAAGCTTCCCAGATGCGTCCCGAAGATGCGCTCGGGGCGATGATCCGCTGCGCCCAAGCAGTCATTGTCGGAGATCCCGAGCAACTGCCGCCCAGCGACTTCTTCGTTTCCGGCGAGACGCGCGACGAAGAGGAAATCGAGGATGCGCCCGAAGAATCGATTCTGGAACTTGGCCGTCGCTGCTGGCGTCCGATGCGAATGCTGGAAGTTCACTACCGGTCTCGCCACCAGTCTTTGATTGCCTACTCAAACCGCGAATTTTACGAGGAACGGCTGCTTGTTTACCCGAGTCCAGTGCTTAACGACGAAGAATTTGGCGTAACCTGCCATAGGGTTGATGGTGCGTATGAAGCCGGTCAAGGACGGAATACCGGGGAAGCACGAGTTATCGTTGAGGAGGCTGCCGCGTTGATGCGTAAACGCATCGACCGCTCTATCGAAATCGTCGCGGTCAACAAGGCGCAAGCGACCTTAATCGAAGGGATGATGGACGAACTGGCGGCTGGCGATCCCGATATTCAAGCGTACCGCCAGGCATGGGACGGGACCCTTGAGGAGTTTTTTGTGAAGAACCTTGAAAATGTTCAAGGCGATGAGCGCGACTTCATCCTGATTTCGACGGTATACGGGAAAACCGCCGAAGGTGTCTTTCACCAGAATTTTGGGCCTATAAACAAAGCCTACGGCCACCGGCGTCTAAACGTTCTGTTCACGCGCGCCAAACGCCGGCTGGCACTGTTTACGTCCCTCGATCATTCTCAAATTGTTGCGGAAGGCAAGCAACGCGGCGTGCGCGTGCTGAAGGAATATCTTGAATACGCGTCTACGGGCAGCTTTCAACATGGTCGCCAGACTGGTCAAGAACCCGATAGCGACTTCGAACGCTGGTTTCTCACGCGGCTAAAATCTGCGGGCTATGAGGCGCATCCTCAAGTTGGCGTCGCAAAATACCGGATCGACATTGGCATCATCCATCCAGACAAACCCGGTACCTACATCGTTGGCTTGGAGTGTGACGGGGCCACATACCATTCGTCAAAATCGGCGCGCGACCGGGACAGGCTTCGTCAAAGCGTGCTGGAGGAACTTAACTGGCGAATCCATCGCGTATGGTCAACAGACTGGTACCGTGACCCCGAGCGCGAATTCTCGCGCTTAGTGCAGAACATCGAGCGGTCGCGAAGCTAGCGCTCCAAGACGAATTCTGGATGCCTAACATCCACTGCAAATCGTGCTCGGATGCATTGTTGTTTCTTATCGTCACGCGTGGCGTAGCCCGTCATCGCCCGACGACCACGGGGCAAAGCCTTGTTGTTCGGCATCCGCGCAAATCTCGGCGCAAACCTGATCGGTGTGGCGCGAAGAAAACATGGCCGTGATGGCGTATCGCCACAGGAGCCCGTTCAAACTTCCGGCACTGCCTCGCAGCGGATAATAGTGTCCGTCCGGTTCCGACATCCGATTGTCGATGTGGAGAACCCTCGTCGGGCTGAGCGGAAACACCACACTTGTCTCGGGATTTTTTATGCCCCGGAACCGGAGCGACGGATGTATCGTAACGACAGGATTGTCGGTCGTGATAAATACAGGTTCCTCCGAAAGAAGAATGGCCCACCTCATGCTCATCAATATCTCGGCTAACCATGTCGCAGACCCCAAATCGCCCAGCCACATGCGCTTGATGTCGTCCTCGGTTGCGTTGCTATAGGAAGGCCAGCTGTCTTTATCCAACTCATAAATCTTTCCGGCGATCTCGACCGCGTCCGGCAAATCGGGAAATTGCGAATAGAGGCCGACCATTTGCCGATGAACCGCACGCATCTGTTCGAGGTGCTGGGGATTCCGCAGGTACATCACGGCGACCAGAAGGGACAGTGCCTTACGCACCGTATTGTCGCAAAGATCAATATAATCCTTAGTGGCTAAATCCCAAAACGCGCCGCCGAACATCTGTTCGAGAGACGCCAACTTATCCTCAAATGAGTAGTCCCGTCCGTTGGGGCCGCGCGGCGCATACAGATAAAACGCGGTCGCCACTTTCTTGATCGGCTTGAGTTCGGGCTCATCGACGCTTTCGCGTTTGAAGACCCAAATTTTACGTCGATCGGCGTCCGCCGCGAAATGGCGAAGGTACGATTGCGGCACCCAGTGATTGCGTTTCTTCTTTTGCTGCTGGGCCACTTTCGACCTGCCATAAGAGTTGATTCGGTCGCAAATTATGCCATTGGCCCGATGGGGTCTGAGAGAAAATCGGTTAGTTCTACAAAAGGTAAACCGTTGCCCCAGCCGTCCGGAGAAGGTCCCACGCGGTCGCTCCTGGGCCGGTAATGTGAGTTAGAAGGCACCCCGCAGTTGGCCGGGAAACCTCTGATAACTCAATGTTTTCACATATTTAATGGATTTTCACGGCTTGCGATGCTATATTGAGGATGAGGAAAATCCATGTCTGCCCGCCGTCAGCCCGCTGCCCATACTACCTACACCGCAAGCGTCATCCGGCGCATGGCGGCGCGAAATAACGTGACGGCTTCGTTTTCGGAAAACGATCTTTTCGCCCATCACGTGACGCGGCTCTCCGGCGACGACGTATTGCTGGACGACGTGGAGCAGATGGTGATCGCCTTGCAGCGAGCCGGTGTTCTCAGCCGCGTGCAGGCGGTGCGTCTGCAAGCGCGGTATCTTCGCGAAAACAAGCCGTGACCTTCGATCCGTTTGGTGACTTCGCGACGCGCGGGTATTTGCGCAACCTTGCCAAAGCCAAGGATCCCGAAATCGTCCGCCGCCTTCAGCACAACTCTTTCATGACGGGACTTGATGAGGCTCTGGCAAAGCTTGCGGAGCAAAAGCAGCTTGGCTATGGCGATGTTCTCGGCACGCACAAAATCCTGTTCGAGGCAGTATTCCCGTGGGCCGGCGAAGATCGATTGACCAACGCGCCCCATCTCGCGATCAGCAAGGGGCCGGTCCTGTTCGCCTATCCGCAAGATATTCGCCGTTCGATCGACTACGCGCTCGGACACGGACAGGACAAAGGATTCATGGCTTCAAAGCCAGGCGAAGTGATGGGTTATCTCGCGTATGGTCATCCGTTCCTGGAAGGTAATGGCCGCACCATCATGGTCCTGCATTCAGTTTTGGCCGATCGGGCAGGCCTCAGCATCGATTGGGCGGCGACGGACAAGGATGAGTACCTCTCGGCGTTGACAAAAGAGATCGACCGTCCCGGTAAAGGCGAACTCGATACATATCTCAAGCCGTTTATCCGGAAGGCAGCCGCCCAAGGCGGGATTGCCGCCAATGTCGCAGCCGCCCCTGGTCTTGATGGAAATACGGACAACGCGATCCTCGGCGATACACGCGATCCCGCACTCAGGACGCGTTATGAAGCGCAGGAAATGAAGCGTAGGCAGGCTAGGCAATCGTAAGGCTGTTTCGTAATAACTTGCCCGCTGCGGTTATGCGCGTACGTCAAGCTGCCTTCAGTTCCAAGAGGCTGGTTATGATCCGGGTGTTGAATTTCTTATCGAGCTTGGCCTGACGGGCCAGGCTGGAGAACATGTTTTCAGCGACTACGATGTCCGCATAGGCCACCACGGCGCAGAAGGATTGCATGTCCCGAAAGTCGTTTTCCTTGATCGGTCGGTTGTGCTGCTCCTCAATCCGTACTGCCATCTCCCGCTCAATGTAATAGGTCGGCGTTTGATCCATGAGTGCATGCGCATTGTCTCGCATGATATCGAAGGCCGGCTTATCGGAAATACCCGCGAGCGCGATGCAGGCCATGATGTGATCCATCTCATTGATCATGAGCATCGCGTTCAGTAAATTGCGCCGCATCTCTTTACTTTCGGTCTTGTCGCGTTTGCGGCGCTCCTCGATCCGCTCGGCAAGCTCAACTGACCCTTGCGTGAACTGGGCCACCGCGGCTCTGCGAACACCGCCCGGGTCTTCCATGAGAAAGTCGAACAGCATCGCCTGCGGGTTGGCGCGAATGTATTCCAGCACTGGTTTCGAAACCGCGTCGCCGAAGCGGGGATCACCCCATTCCAGATACGCTTCGAAGAACACGTTCGATAAGAACCAGGTGGGTTCGCACACACGTGCAGGCATGGCATAAATTGCGCGCAGGGCGTCGATCAGTTCGACCTCCAGCCGCTTGTACCGTCCACGAAAAACAAGGCCGGCGCTCATGGTGGCCTGAGTATGGGCCAGGTCGAACCGCCGCTCTGCCATATTAATCTTGTGAGTTTCGAAAATATTGCTCGCCGTCAGCGGGACGAGGATGCGGCCCGCCTTAAGCTCTTCGATTAACCATTCAAGAACGGAGCGCATCTCCGGCTTTTCATCCGGATATTTCACCGCACGCGCGAGATCGATCCATTTGTTCTGGTCCAGATAAATTATGCGCGTGTCCATCGCATGACCTCCTGATCATGACGATATCCTATTCATGGCCTCCGGTCCTCTTGCAGTGCTCATTGGGGGCCAAGGGCGCATCCGCGCCGCGGACCTGGCTCTCGTGAACCGAGCCGCGTCGCGTCTCGGCCTGCGGCGTCGATCCCTTGCGCGATACCGCGTGGGACAGGGCTGAGCTTCCGCGAGGCAGTTTGAATCAAAATCAGAAGAGCTAAGGGGCTCCGCCCCTGGCGCGCGCAAGGCATCCACGCATCGGTCGCCGCCTCCGCACGCATCCCCGCATTTTTATTTTTTTAGATGAGCGGGGGCCCTCGTGCGGACCCTCGGCGCCCTCGCGCGGAGCCTCCTATGCGCTTGCCTCCCCGGTCTCGCCGACGGGCAGGGGTGCAGCAGCAGCTGCACCCAAAAGCAAGGAGGCAAGATCATGATCTTAAAACTGCAAGACATCGAGCAATTGCTCGCCAACGGCAGGGCCAATGCCGCGCACGTCGCCCGCGATGGCAACACCGAAGATTTGAAACCCGTTGTCAAATTGTTCGCGCCATGGGGAGCGGCGACCTGGCTTTTGACCGAGCTTGATCCCGACGACCACGACCTTGCATTCGGCCTTTGCGATCTGGGTCTCGGATGCCCCGAAATTGGCAGCGTCCGCATTTCCGAAATCGAAAGCGTCACGGGCCCAGGCGGGCTGCGCATCGAGCGCGACGATTTCTTTCACGCAACCGATCCCTTGAGCCGCTACGCCGCCGAAGCGCGGCGCCTTGGCTACATTCTCGCGTGAGGGTGCTCACATGCGCCGAGACATTTATCAAACCATCACCGACAAAATTGTCGCGCAATTGGAGCAGGGCACGCGCCCATGGCACCAGCCATGGAGCGCCGCCCACCTCGACGGCCGCGTTGCGCTACCGCTACGCCACAACGGCACACCCTATCGCGGCGTCAATGTCATCGCCCTGTGGCTGGAAGGACTAGCCAAGGGCTACGGCGCCCCGCGCTGGATGACCTTCAAGCAGGCGATCGACCTCGGCGGCTGCGTCCGCAAAGGCGAGAAGGGCAGTCTCACGGTTTACGCCGATACCATCACCCGCGTGGAGGCCGACGCCGCCAGCGGCGAAGAACACGCGGCCGAAATCCATTTCCTCAAAGGCTATACCGTGTTCAACGTCGAACAGATCGAAGGACTGCCCGAGAGCTATTACGACCGCGCCGCGCCGCGCACCGAGCCGCTGCCGCGCATTGCACACGCGGAAGCTTTCTTCGCCGCGACCGGCGCACAGATCGTGCACGGCGGCAGCCGCGCCTGCTATGTTCAGCGAACCGACAATATCCACATGCCGTGCCTCGATTGCTTCCGCGACAGCGAAAGCTATTACGCCACGCTCGCGCACGAATGCACGCATTGGACCAAACACGACAAGCGGCTCGCCCGCAGCTTTGGACGCAAGCGTTTCGGCGATGAAGGCTACGCCATGGAGGAGTTGGTCGCCGAACTTGGCGCGGCCTTCCTCTGTGCCGCGCTCGATCTCACGCCCGAAATCCGCGATGATCATGCCAGCTACCTCGCCAACTGGCTGCAGGTTCTCAAAAACGACAAACGCGCGATCTTTACCGCCGCCGGCCATGCCCAGCGCGCGGCAGACTACCTTCAAGGCTTGCAGAAGGCTCATGCCACGGGAGAGGCCGCATGAGCAGCGATATCCTTTTCGTGGACGGCAGGGCCCTGAGCTGGAAACATCTTTGCGCTCTGCGCCGCGCCCAGCTGGAAGCCGAGCGCGCCGCCCGGCAGACGCAGCCGGCCCTGTTTGAATTGAAAGAGGATCACCGGCCGCTTGCGGAGCGGACGGCCGCCGGACGCTACGAACAGCCGACGCTGCCGCTTGTTCTGTCGCGGTGAAGGGCGAGCGCGGTGCGCCGGCGGATCGATATCAAGGTCCATCTACAGGCATTCGCTGCGGGTCTTCCCGGCCGTTCCTTTGCCTGGGCGACTTGGCTACTCCAGTGCGATCCCCAATGTTTCGCGGTGCCGTGCACGGCTTATCGGGTCCGTAGACAGTCTAGCTCCCTGCCTGTGACGAGCCCAGCGATGCGGCTTCTATCGTGGGGATCAGGCCCGCGCGCGCAACGCGTTCAAGGCCGCTCGCTTCCTCATCCTTCGGCCTTCGGCCTCGGCTTCGTGCAGCAGCGCGCCGCTACGCGGTGCCTGCGGCAGCCTTTGATCACGTTGCTCAGCCGCGCGGGCGAAGGGACCCCACGAAGCCGCACATCGTGTGAGGCTCGCAACAAAAAGAAGGGACAAGACCATGACTACGAAACCAGCTCTGACCGCCTACACGGTAAAGAACCGCGGCAAAGGACAGACCGCCATCTGGACCAAGATCGGCGCCGCCTGGCCCCACAAGGACAAGCCGGGCTTCTCGATCGAACTCGACAGCGTGCCGCTGGACGGCCGGGTCGTTCTCATCGAACCCAAGGCCGGCGACGAGACCGACGCCTCCACACCGGAGGCTGACTAGCCAAGCCGCGAACGGCCGCCTTCGGGCGGCCGTTTCGTTTCAACCTCACGCATTGGAGCGTCCCATGACCATCGATCATTCAAACCCTGCTCAGACCGCTTTCCTCAGCCTGTTCACCGAGGCGCAGAAGCAACAACTTTTTGCCAACGGCAAAGCCACGCTTCGGCATAGCTGGTTTGGTTTACCGGACGTCGATCGCATGCCGGTCGCCTTGCTGCGCTGTACCTGCGGCGACTACTACCTGTTGAGTGAGATCGACCCTACCGAGCCCACTATCGCCTATTGCGTTTACGAAGATTCCGAAGGAGTGCTACACTCGACACGGTGGACTTCGATGCCATGTACGAGTTAGCCGAGGGAACCGATCATGGTTTCGAATGCGTGGTTGGGTTCGCTCCGAGCGGAACCATGCGGACCTATTACCGGAAGGCGCGGCAACTCCGCAGTCTATCGCGGGTATTTAGGAAGGCGTGCTGAATCGCGCCTGCTCAAACGCCGGATGATTCCGCATGAAACGGGTCGGGCGATGCGCAATCCTTGATCCCGTCCATCATGTAATAAGGCCTGCGGAAGGCGAGCACTGGATATTTCAGGCCGTTCAGCATGATGTATTGCTTGTCTTGCGGGAGCGCCATCACGTTCTGCGGCGGAAGAAGCCGCATCCCGACCTTCGACCACGACTCATTAGAATTTGAGCCATACGACGTGTTAAGCCCGTCCTGCACGTTGGCATTCTTGTTCCCCGCACCGTGACTGAGACCCGAGCTGTTCCCGCCGCCCTCGGACGTGCCACGGGACGTGCTGGCGACAAACTGTGTATAATCGCCGATCCGTTTGGAAATATACTCGGCGGTGAAGTCATCGTTCGGGGCGAACCACTGGATAAATCCGCAGCCCGACAAAAAGTCCATCCAGGCGGTTTCGCCGTATACATCGCGCAGCTGACTAAGGTTCTGGATAAACGGCCAGAGCTGGACGTTGTAGCCTGCCGCCAGGCTGAAGGCACTCTCGATCGCCGAAAGATGCCCTAGCGTCTTAAATTCATCCAGCATGAACAGCGTATTGATCCCGCCGGTCTGCGAGGTCAGCTGGTCGAGCGCGCTCACGATGACGAGCCGCAACAGCCGCGCATAGGCCGCCATGTGGCGGGCGGGCAGGATCAGATAAAGCGTCGAGACTTGGCGCTTGAAGTCGCTGATGCGAAAATCGTCACCGGTCAACACGCCGGTATCCGGATCGGACAGCAAGGGGTCGCTGAGGAACTTGGTCTGGGTGCGCGCGGTCGAGACGATGTTTTTTATCTCGTCGGTATTTTCGAGAAACTGCCCAGCAAGTTCGGAGATGAACCGATGCGGGCTTCGCATCATGGTCTCGACTTCCTTGATCAGTGAGGTCTGGGGCAGGCCCAATACCTCGCGGATTTGCGGAAGCGCGGCGTCCTTGCCGCGCGTTGCCAGCAAATGCAAAATAATGACCGCGATGAGGTTGCGCGCGCTATCCGGCCAGTGGGGATCCTTGCCGTCGGTGATGATCAGCGCTTCCGCCAGGCTCGCCACGTCGGCGAAGACGTTTGGATCGTGGATGTCGAGATGGGCCAGCGGATTGAAACGCGACGTTCCGAGCCCATGCTCGTTGAACGGATTGATCATGAAGGTGTTGGTGGCCGCGGAGCGGCTTTCCGACGTTACCGCCGCGTTCTGGCCCTTGGGGTCGACCACGATGATCGACCGGTAGAGACAAAGAAGATTGGGAATGATCGCGCAGGCCCCCTTGCCGCTCCGCGTCGGTGCGCAGGTCAGGCCGTGCCTTGGTCCCGCGTATCGGATGCTGCGCTGCTCGTGGGCTATCCAGTCCTGGTCGAAGCACCCCAAGGCCCAGCCGAGCCAGATTCCCTCGGCGCCGCCGAACAAATCCTGCATCAGCGGCGCATCGCACGGCAGCGTAAAATCGGCCATGCGCGCATCGCCAAACGTCGTATCCTCCATCCCGTAACCGGGACTCATCGGATCATACGGAGCCGTCTGCGTGGCCGGCGCGCCGGAAACTTCGGCGCCCGTGCCGGCCAAGCGGCGATAGAGATAGAGACCCAGCGCCACCGCGCCTGACGCGCACATGGTCATCTCAAATCCTGTAAGCATGACGTGTCTCCTTCATCCAACGCTGGATGGTCGTCGGCGCGCGCGCGTTTTCCCAACGTAATTTCCGGCAATCATTGTCAACGGATCACGTCATCGGGAAGAGCAACGGAGAGATTGGCACGCGCCGGTAAACTTCGTCACTCGACTTGCTTCAGGGGGAGTTTGCGTTTCGCGTGCAGGTCAAGAAGCTGTAAATTCAAAATGAGAAAAGGAAAGAGAGCAGCCAGATGTGTTTCGGCTACGGAAAACTCCGTTTTCGCTAGCCGAAACTCTGGCCGAATGGGCTGGGCAGATGCCCCCTCGGACTCCCCGGGACGCATGCGCTCTGCCGAAAGAGAGCCAATTGGCCAGACCACGAGCAGAAAAGAAGCGCGACCAACAGCTCAACCTGAGCCTGACTCAGGATGAGTTCGCGGACATTTACTGGCGGGCGCGCCGCGCCGGCATGCGCATGGTTGATTACGGGCGCTGGCGGCTGTTAGGCGGCGAGAAACAGCCGGTACTTCCGCCGAACGCGGTTGACCACGGCCAGCAACTACTGCTCTCGGAACTCAAGCGGCTTGGGAACAACCTCAACCAGTTGGTACGGATTTGCCATGCGACCCGCCGCCCGCCGCCCGCCAGTCTTGAGACGCTGCTTGAGCGCATCCGCGCCGCGATCAACCGGGGCATGCCGGGATGATCGTCAAGCTTCAGAAGGCCGGCAGTTCGTTTAAGGGGCTCGCCGGTTACCTCACCGAACAGAAAAGTCGGGTGGCCTGGACCCACAGTCTCAATTGCGCCAACGACGACGTGCCTTCCGTGGTGCACGAGATGTACACCACCTACAGCCAGGCCGAGCTGCTCAAGCAGGAGGCCGGCGTCCACGCCGGCGGCAGCGTTGTCGAAACCCCGGTCAAGCACATCTCACTCAACTGGCATCCGGACGAAAAGCCGACGCGGGAACATATGATCGCGACGGCCGAAGCGTTCCTCAAGGAGATGCGCTGGGATGAGCTTCAAGCGCTGCTGGTAGCCCACAACGACAAGCCCCACAGTCACGTCCATATCGAGCTCAATCGGATTCATCCAGAAACGGGCAAGGTGCTCGATGACAGCTTTGAGCGGCGCCGGGCGTCCGATTGGGCGCTCGCCTATGAACGCGAGCACGGGAACGTGCGCTGTCCACAAAGGGAGATGGAGTTTGCCGAACGGACACCATCGCCCACACGCGAGACTTGGGAAAAGCTGCGCGAGGCCGAGGAACAATTTGAACGAAATGAGCAGGCCGAGCGGGCACGCGTCGAGGGCTATCTTGGAAAGGAAGACCGGACCTCGGAGATACGCGCCCATGAATGGGAAATCCTCAAAGACCACCAGCGCGCCGAGCGCGAAGCACATTTCGCGGAAGGCCGGCTTGCTTTCAGGGAGTTGCGCCACGAGCTGCAGCGCGAGGTGCGCGAGCAGTTTCGTCAGGAGTGGGGCGATTACTACGCCGCGTGCCGCGACGGGCTCGGAGGCGAGGACGCGTTTGCGTGGAAAGCCGATATCGTCGCGCGACAGCGCGACATGTTCGAGACCCAAAAGGCGGAAGCCTTTGACGAGCTGCGCACCAGCCGGGACGCGGATTACAGGCAGTTATTGCTCGATCAGAAGGAAGAGCGGCATGAGCTGCATCAGGCCCAGGACGCAGGACTGACCTCGTACGATCTGCTGAATGTCGGAGAGCCGGAACGGGAAGCCAAGTCCGACGGCGAACTCGCGGAGCCAGCGAACCAAAACGATAAATCCGAGAAATCGGATGCGGTCGTTTCTGAAGAGACCGAAGCGTTTACGTTCGACAGCGCAAACGATAACTCGTCGCGTCTCAAGGATGGTTTGAGCGGGTTAGGGGATATGGGCTCCGGCCTGATCGGCGGCCTCTCGACGTTCGTCGAGCGGCTGTTCGACAGTCTGCTTGACGGGCGTCCCGCTCCGGCTTTGAAGCCGCCAGCGCCTGAGCCGAGTGACGATTTGCGGAGACGGCGAGAAGCCCTGCGGTTTCAGAAGATCGAGGAGGCGATCGAGCAGGCCGAGCTGGAACGCGCGCGCCAGCGTGAAGATACGAACTACCGAGAGCGGCAGAGGAACCGAGATTGACGCGGGATCTGAGCCAAGGAGCACGCTCCGATCCCTCGCAAAACGCCGCTCCCGCAAGAAAGCGTTCAGACGCGCAAAGGCGGAGCTATGCCCAACGAGGGGAAGTGAAAACCTCGCGGCGATCCGGTCGGCCTATGCGTTGCTGCGCCTGGAAGGCGCAACGCGTCTCGGAACTATTTTCGCCGCCAAAATCGCGGCAGCAAGCGTCACCCTTAGGCCTGATGAGGTTCAGGCGGCCGTGACCGCGTTGATCCGCGAGCGCGATGCGGCATTGGGCAGTTTCGCAGAAGAATTGCGGGGGGCCGAGCGGAGTCATATCGAGCGAGTTCGCCGGCTGCGGTCTAGAACGCGTCGCCACGAACGGCGTCTCAACAACTTGTCTGTGTCTCCGCCAACTGAGTTGTTTCCCCGCGCAGCGATGCAGCTATGCAGAAAAAAGGGGCGGCACCGACGCCGCCCCGCTCCTTCCTACTCGATCCGCTGGTCGTCAGTTTGGCGGCTCGCTCTCACCATTGGTTGAGGGTGGCTTCCATCGTGCCGCGTGGCGGGGGGATCGCTCAGGCGCTCCCTTCAAAGGTTGGGGGTCATGCGATAGAGGCGCGGCCGGCGCTTCGACCTGGCTACCGTCCGCTTTGAGAACAATGGGCGCTGGTTGCGCCGCAACCGCAACTGAGGCGACTCCCGAAATCACTTCACTCACTCGGCGCGCGGTCTCAACCGAACGCTTTAATTCGCGCTCGAAAACGGACAGCGCATAGGTGCTCGGCGTGAATGCGAGCGAGACGCCAAGCACCGCCGCCAGCTCCAGAAGAACGAGCAGGAAATCGAGGAGATAGACCATTGCCGCCACAGCTGGCTCGTTCATCAACTCCCGAAGGGCCTTAAGGCGGGTGAGCAGACCCTCCTCGCGGGGAACGTAATTCGGATCATTGCGAATGGCCTCTTGCACAAGCCGGTCCCGATCCGAGTAACGCGTTAGGTGTTCCGCCGTCATCGTCGCGAGCTGCCGAACGTCCTCAGCCTTCTGCCAGTTGAGATTGGCTAGCCGCGTGCGAGCAGCGCTGGTCTTGCGATCGACTTCCACCGAATTGGCACTTCTGATTGCCGCAATTTTTGCTTCGGCAGCCGCGATCGCTCCCATTGCCGATCGATGCTGCGTTTCTGCCGCTTGCAGCCTCTGCACTGCGGCTCGGTACTTGGGCCCTTGGCCGATACGTCCCGAGCGCGTAGGACCACCCCGACGCGGCGTGCGAATAGTGCCGTCCAACTCGTCGGCCATCGCCGACTTGGCTTCGAGCACGGCACCTTCCGCCTCAGCCTTCGCCGCTTGTGCCCCAGCGAGAGCGTCAATGGCAGTTCGCAGCTCAGGATCGGAAACATTCGGATCGACGATCATGGCCCCTAGCTGCGCAATTTCCTGATCTAGCTTGGCAATTGACGCAGTGACCGCCTGCTGGCGTCGTTCGCTGCTCTCTATGCTTTCCTCAACCCGCTTCGTGGCTCGTGCAATGACAGGAGCATTTGCGCGAATGTAGTCGCGCGTGATCTGCGCATTGATTTCCTTGCCGTATATCTCCAGGGAAACACTGGTTGCAGCCACGTTGGCCGTGCCTACGGCCATAGCGATGCGCACGGCAAGCAGAAGGCCTGCCTTCGTTTTCGCGCCCTTAACCGTCGGGGATTTGAATTGACCTGTGCGAGAAACCTGTTCCAGGCCTTGGGTATAGTGACTGCCGCTCACGAACAAAATGACGTCCAGAAGGCAGATCATCGAAGCGACAAGGACCCCGAGCGCCACATCGCTGAGCCTGAGTTCGCCGGTCGGCGAGAGCATCACGCGAAGCGCGTTGGACGCCACCACCGAGAGGTAGGCCAGCATAAAGAAGAAGGACAGGCCCTGCCGTTGGAGGTTTGAAAGGTCGCCGGGGGGCGACTGATCCCTCAGTTCGGGGTGCAGGCACATGGGCCACTGCAACAAGCTGCTGCCGGCCATGCGCACCCGCGCTAGAACCGACTGAATTGTGGGAAGAGCGGATGAAGAGAGAAGCGCTGCGGTCATTGTCCGTCTCCTAGCTGCGATGCAATGAATGCGCGATAAGCCGACTTTGAGAGGATGACGCGGTTGCACTGCGGGAATGTGACCCAACCGATGTTCGCGGGGGGTGGACGTTTGTGCACTTTGGCGTCTGCGACAGCTTTTTTATGTTCCTCCCACATCCTGAAGACCCGCCGCCGACGTCGCTCGTTTTCCTTGGCCCTTCGTGTGCGACGAGGGAAAATCATCGCCGCGCATTCATCGGCTCCCCAGCACAAATCTATGTCGTCGGCCTCGACCAATGGGCCTTCAAGGGTTCCTGAAGTGGTTGCGATAGGCGGCGGCTTCGCTGAAGCACTTTCCCTTCGCTTGTTATGGCGAACCATTGCCTCGAAGCAGGCATCGGCTATCTCGTTCCTTGCTGGTTGGTTTGTCGGACCAAAATCCTCGCCTACACACTCTTTGGGATGGGAGGCATTGCTCATAGCTGAATCCAATGGCAGGTTGCGGTTTACCCACGAAACAGGTTTGAACGCCGGATTTCGAGGTACCGTTTGGAAAAGCTTGGCAACCCAGGGCAAGGGTAAAGCGCTATGCGGGTTCGCACAGCGAGCGAATTCGGTACGTTCGGCGAATTCCTCGCCTTCCTTCTCCACGAGCACGGCTGTCGGCCAAAAGGGTCGCCCGAGCAGCCTGGAGATATTTGGATACTGCAGGAATTTGCCGACGCGGTCGGCGCACCGCTTCGAACAGCTAGAAATTGGCCGAAGAAGTCGGGCAAAAAGCCAATCAATCTCCGCCCGATCGAGAAGGCGTTGTTTGGAGACAACCCGCAGTATGATCCATGGCGCAAGCGACTACGCGAGCTTCACCAGGGATCGAATGAGGATGAAAGTGATGCAAAACAAATCCAGGAACTTGAGCAATCCACCAAGCGCCTAATATTTGGTGAAATGCCTCCAAGGCTTTATTCATTCGTCGGACGTGAACAAGAAATTGAGACCATTGGGGGTTGCCTTGCCGATCCTCATGGGGTGGGACGAGTTGTAATTCATGGCCTTGGCGGGATAGGAAAGAGCTCCGTCGCCGCGGCCTACGTCCGTTTGCATGCCGAAGAATACGCAGGAGTAATTTGGTGCAGCGGAGACTTCTCGGTCCGCTCTGCTCGCGCGTTTGGCAGATGTTGCCAACGAGCTATCCGTTTTCGTTGGTTTAGACGCTAACATCGAGAAAACGGCCCAGCGGCTTTTGCGATGGGTATCGGACCAGCCGTCCGTTTGGTTGTTGGTCTACGACAACGTGGGCGCCCCGTCAGAAATTGCAGGCCTGATTCCCGAGCGCAATGCACGTCTGTTGCTTACTTCGCGATTTTCCAATTGGTCAGATTGGGCTAACGAGCTTGAAGTTGAAGTCCTCCCTATCCGTGAAGCTGTAGCTCTTCTGACGACTGTTGCAGGTGACAGTGACACCGCTGGGGCTGCTAACTTGGCGCAAGCGTTGGGGCGGCTTCCTCTGGCGCTTGACCATGCGGCTGCGACGTGCCGTTCGGGGCATTTGTCTTTCGGCGTATTCGCAACAAAAGTGGAAAAGTTGCTCGCAATCCCTCAACCCGACGCTCCATATCCTCGAAGCGTCTTTGCGACTTTTACGCTGGCCCTGGAAGAATCGCTTGCTTTCTTTCCTCCAGCCCAGCGGCTAATGTCCTTTTTGGCGCGTTGCTCGCCTGATCCAATACCAAGCTCGATTATCGAACTCGCTTTTGATGACGAAACATTGCGGGTTCAGTCTTTACGAGCTTTGGGTAGAACTTCTCTGATTAGGCCCGGGTCTGACGAAAATGTCGCTAGCGTCGTGCACGTGCACCGACTAGTGCAATCCGTCGCGCGAGCGAAAAGCGAATTTGATCCACAGCCGTTCATCCAAGTAATTGAGGCGCCAGACCTTATACCGCATGATACCGAAGATCCATCCAATTGGCCGATATTCGGGTTGATAACACCGCATTTGCTGTCGCTGGGCGCGCATGCAAACGAAGTCGTCTCCGAGCTACCTCGTTGGGCAGGCATTCTACACGCAATCGCGAGCTATCTGTATGTGCGCGGACGATATGATGCAGCTGAACCACTCGCTCGAAAGGCAGTCGAAATTGGCCAAGCACACCCAAGCGGCGATTTATCGATCTATTTCTCGCTGTTGGGGCACATTTGCCAGGGCCGAGGGGATTACTTAGGTGCGAGGCGCTATTTTGAACAAAGCATCGCCGTTTCCGAAGAATTTATCGGTCGCTTTGACATCCTCACAGTCAGCCGTTGGCTCGATCTTGGCAACCACTTCCAAGCGATGCATTGTTATGCTGAAGCGATGCAGATTGTGGACGAGATTCTTGATCTATTCGAACAAAATCCTGAATACAAATCAGGGCCTACATATTTGAGCGCGCGAGAGTTGCAGGCAGTGTGTCTTTTTTACCAAGGCAAAGCCGAGGAAGCGGCGGAGATTTTTGAAGATGTTTTCAAGGCAAATAGCGGAAGATTTGGGGTTGATCATGCAAAGACGTTAAGCGCTGCATCAAACTTCGGACGCGCGTTGGAGGCGCGCGGAGACCTGGACCAAGCGCAAGCCCTTTTAAATCGCGTGCACGCATTATATTGCAAAGTGTTCGGCGAAGAGCATCCTGACACCGCAATGACTCTTTGGAAATTGGCTGACGTTTTGGCTCAAAAAGGAAATCACAAAGATGCCTGCACATTGTTCGAGAAATGCCTTGCGTCTCTAAACAATGCGGATGCCCTGAATCATCATAACCTTAGCCCGATAACAGTTTCATTCGCAGCATGTTGTCGAGCGCTAGGCGACGACGCGAAGGCGAAGGAATTGCTACAGAACGCCATCCGAATTACACAAGTAGCTAGCGGCAATTACAGCCCTGAAACGCTGCGTCTAACGACAGAACTTGCCGATATTTTTCTTGATAACGGAAATTTACCAGAGGCGCGAGAGCTCTTGGAGCCAATATGCAGCCAAGACATGTGGGGAGAACTCCATTACGAGATGGCCCGCTGCTGCGATCAATATGCTCGATTAAATTCATTAGAGGGAAATCTGAGTGAGGCGGTCGTCTACTTCCAGCAAGCGTTATGCACTTGGCGGGAATGTCTGCCAGATGACAGCAGGATCGTCGCTAACGCTTACCTTCGTGTCGCGCGTGCGCAATACAGAGCCGGTGAAAAGGGATCAAGTGTAGAGGAAAATTTCGAACAGGCAATTAGGATTCATTCGGCGGCATCGAGCGCCTCTCATCGTGACTTAGCTACCGCCTTGCACGCGTATTCAATTTTCCTTTCTCGCACTGCGCAGGCAAGGCGCGCAGCTGCCATTCGATCTAAAACGGTGGGAACTCTATATGAGCTGTACGGAAAGGAACTCATCAAATCTGCGATGGCGATGGTCGATTTAGGAGAATCTGTGACTTTCGAGGCAGAGTACATAGAAGGCCGGTATCTGTTCGAGGAAAGCGTGGCGATATTGCGAACGGCCCTAGGTGAAGATCATCCAACTACGAATATCGCGCGTAGACATTTGGCAGATGCACTTTATTTCGCTGGGAAGTATAAAACGGCGCTCAAGCACATAGAGATCGCAATAGCCGCCCATGAGCAACACTTAGGTGAGAAGGCTGAAGAAACTAAGCGATCGGCTCACAGCTTTGTCCGAACCATGACGGCCTTAGGTCATATCGGAATCGCAGCAAGAGTTGGCAGAAAGTATGGGATTGCTGTGCGTGCTAATCCGGGAAAATAGTTATGGCTGAGGAGGTCGTTGGCAGCTATTATAAATAATCTCAGTAAAGCGAGGCTCTCTCCGTTGTAAGCGGTCCGTTGGCAACGTGCGAGCCATTGGATTGGTAATCGGAAGTACGATCGCTTTGACCAAAACAGAATTGACCGCCACTTCGCTTCCCGTAATTCTGCGTTCGGCGTCGTAAGCGAAAATATTCCTCACGGGCCGAAACGGCTTGATGAATTGGCTTCCAGCTGAAATGAAAAACTCCAATAATTGACGTACGAGCATCATATCATTGCAACGCGAGGCAGAATAGTTTCGTAATTGGTTAATTTGATGCCATGTTCCTTTATGGCATCGAACGGACCAAGGGGGGTCCGGAAGCGCCTTGGGCAGTTGAGGAAGGCCAATATTTCAGGGCACTAGCTTTAGGTGTCCTCCCGGTGCCCCTAATCCGGCCGCGCGCCACTTAGCTATTTGGCCCACAATCGCGAAACGATGGCCCGCTGCTCTGGCCCGCTAACCGCGGTATAAATCGCCGTGGTGTTCATCGACGAGTGCCCTAGTAACCGCTGTAATACGTCGAGCGAAATACCCGCCCCAAGAACTGTCACTCCAAAAGAGTGTCGCAAGCCACGGGGTGTGGCTCGAATACCGATAATACCGATCCGCAGCATGGCGGCCTTTATCAAACGCCAACCTGTTACACGATGGAATGACCAGAGTGGCTTGCCAGCGAGCCTTACGTCACGTTGCCGCCGGCGGAGTTGAAAACAACGGTCCAGTTCGCGCATGAATACGCGTGGCACCGGGATTTCACGAACGTAGGCCTGTCTCCGCTTAAGAGTCTTTACCGCGATGACAGCTTCGTCGACTTGGCAGCTGTTGGGGGTCAAGGCCAGCACCTCGCTGATGCGAGCACCCGTCCAAAGAAAAACCTTGACGAAAAGTTGTTCCGATACGGGCAGCGAGCACAATGACCGGGTAAGAGCGGCGCGCTCGGACCTGTTGACGTACTTACGATGTTCATCGGGCGTGTATAGAGAGCGTTCTTGAGACGGCCTTTTCATCGCGAGCCTCGTTCGACGAGCTCGCAACATTTTTGTACATTTTGTTTCAGCGCCTTTTTTCTCAATAAAGTGACGAGTTTTCACGGCGACCTTTTCCAGCGCGAAAGAGCTTCGGCGCTAGGGTTATCCCGATTCTAGGCTAGCAGACGTCCGCTCGCAACATTTTGTACAATTCTGTTGCAAAGTGGACATTTCCGCTGATTTTCGTTGGCGCTCTCGCCGGGACATCCGCCCGAGCTGATGAAGTGTGCTCGAATGTTCGGAAAGTCTTTTTCGGCATGAACGACATTGCCAAGAAGGGCCACACGAAGATCGTCCCGTTCTCGAAGCCATATGCCGCCGAGCTAGCTTCCTATTTCGATCGCGGGTGTCCGGAACATGAAAACTTCCCTTCGCCAAAGCCCGGCACGGATATGCAGCTAGCGGTCACCGCTGGCGATATTGTCGTGAGTGGGAAGATTAAGCTCGCTCTGGGCAAACCATTACTTCGGTGAGGCCGTAAATTTCTTGTACAGATCGGCTCCCGCCGTATTCGCTTTTAATGCGGGCGGTGATGAACTCGCCTTCACATCCGCGCGCGCCTCATACTTCGCTTCAGCCTTCTTCTCGATTGCCGTCTTGCGGCGCTTCGTTGCGGCCTTCGCCTTCGGGTGATTTTCGTTATCCTCTATGCGTTCTGTCAAGCCGCTCGCCTTCGCGAGTGTGTCTCGCCGCGCCTCTGCTTCCGCTTGGATCGCCTTGCGTTCCTCGGGAGTCTTTGCGTGCTTGGCCTTGTCATGGAGCTCGACCAACTCGTCGTCGCCTTCAATCCGTTCCTGGTAATTCTGTAGCGCGTTGACGGTCACGCGCGCCTTCTTGTCATAACGATCAATGGTCGTATGGTCGAACATCGCCGCACGGTCCTTTGGACTGAAGCCGAGGCGCGTTGCATCATTCGCAGCATTGAGCACGTTCTGCGTGGTGAAGGTTCGATCCTGAGCTCGGAGGTAAGAGAGAGTCCGGAAATCGAGCCCGGCTGCCTCGAAGGGCGAACCTGCAAATTTATCCGGTGTTATGCTTTGCAGAGCGCGGGCATCTGATCCGGCGAGGACTCCATAGCCGCCTTTACCCTGACCTGACGCAGAGTCCGCAAAGCGCTGTGATGCGCCGCCAGGCAGCCGCGAACCCGCAAACTGCCACGCGGCCGCGGTCTGTGCGGCGAGTTCTTTTGGCGAAGCCGATAGCGTATTGAGCGCCTTTGGGGCGGTGACGTATTGTTCAGCCATGATGGCAGCGCGCTGCACGCGATCCGCGACGGTCAGCGAGGGGTCGCTGGTTTCGGCGACAATCTTTGACAGGTAGTGCTCGCTGAGCGGAACGCCTTTCGCCGCCGCGATCGCAGCGGTACGAACAGCATTCTCAATATGCGCCTTGTCCGCGCTGTCGTGTGAAATCGGAGCCGACATTTTCGTTGCAAAATGAATTGGACGCCCGCGCGCCTAATCATCGAATTCTAGTGAAATCACGGTTATAAACGCTTAATTCGGCTAGAGGGTTGATTCAGAACGATTTTGGAACCAGCACATTGCCATCTGACGCGGCAAGGGGGGATACTTCTCGATTTTTGACGCCCACCCACCACACGGTTGCGCGCATGCCCAGAAAACTCAAGACCTACCAGACATCGCAGGGCTTTTATGACATGGCCATTGCCGCGCCATCGATGAAGGCGGCCCTGCAGGCTTGGGGCATGAACTCGAACCTGTTTCATCAGGGCTTCGCTTGGGAAAGCGACGATCCCAGGATCATCGAGGCGACGATGCAAGCCCCAGGCGTCACGCTGCGACGGCCGGTGGGATCGAAAGGAAAGTTCGTTGAACACCCGCACTTGCCGAAAGAACTTCCGGCGCATGGCCAAGTGGAACGGCGCATGCCGGCGAAGAAGAATGCCAGGAAGGAGCCTGCCGGCAGCAGCAAGCCGGCGAAGAAAATCGATCCGAAGGCAGCAAAGAAAGCCGCCGCCGCTTTCGAAAAGCGGCAGCGACGCTTGGAGGAGCGACAACGGCGCGAAGGGGCGCTACGAGAGAAACAGAAGGCCCGCCGAGAGCGTGCCGCCAACAAGGTTCAGGCGAAGCTCGACGAGGCGGAGCGTGAACACGGCCACAAGATCGCAGCTATCGAGAAGGAGCGCGCAGCACTTGAACAGCGAGCGCAGGCCGAAGGGTCCCGCTGGAATAAGGAGCGCGATCGTCTCGAGAGCGCGCGCCGCCGTGCATCTAGTGGCAACGGCACGAATACCTAAAAGCGGCTGGCAGCCACGACAGCAACTGGCATGCCGTCTTGCCGCTTCGCGCCCACGTTTCGAGCCTGCCCTTGTGGAGGACCGACGGCGGGCGCCGAGATATCAGCGCGGCATAGCGGAGGCAAACCGTTAACGAGATTGCAGGCCACGCGGTAGAGCTGGCGGGTGCCGACCTTCGCATAATGCTCATCAATGGGCTCGGCCCAGAACCTCGCCCCAAGGTAGCCTTGGTCGTGCCAGTATTTCTCCAGCCGTTTTGCCAAGGCGATTGCGCCCAGCCTATCGAGGGCGTCGCCATTTACTGTTTTAACTTCAGCGACACCATTGTTTTTTGTTGGCGGACGCGAGCCCGCATCATTACTTCTCTTCATTTCTATCCCCTTGGTTTCTGTTTTTATGGGTGCGGATTTAGGCGAACTGCACTGGTGCTTTTCAACTGCAAGTTTTCTTTCAAGCAAATAAATCTTCCTTAATTTGAAGCGGCGTAAACGAAGGTTAAAAGCTCAATGGTCCGGCCGGACGCTGGGCAGCGATGGCAAAGGCGAAGCGCGCTTCTGTCTTTGCAATAAGCCCGCGTTGGATCGCGGGTCTCTCCGGCCGGTACCGTGCGCTTCCGCGCATTCGCCGATCCGTTTCATTTTCCTCACCCGCTATGAGGCCAAGAGTGGCGGCTGCAAAACAAGGGCGTTTATTTTTAAACATGAATTTTCTCGCCGCGTTTCGGTTTGCTGTTATTGAGCGTCGCGGCTTTTGCAGAGCCCGCATTCTCCTGTGTGCAAATCCATTGCAGCAACACGGTTTTGCGCGCGCAGAGTGTCGCGCCTAGCCGAAAATATGGAAGGCGGTTGGCGCGAACGAGGTTGTAAACCTTCCGCCGATGCCTGCGGTCGCCGTACACGAACTCTGCAATCTCGTCAGCTCCGCGCAAGATATCACCGCCGATATGTTGTGCGTGCGCACGCTCGCTCTCTTGATCCGATGGGGTGTTATGAAGCTCCATAATGACGATCGTAACAAAACGAGCCCGAGGTCCGTTGGAAGAAATTCTTGTTTCAGAAAATTGCCATGCTCCGCGCGACCCGCAAGGACTGGTAAAAATTTCTGTTTAGGGATTGTTTGCTGGCAGCGCTGTGTGGCCACATCGTATGGAATGAACATCAATAATAAGAAAAGGAGATGTTCATGACCAAGACCATTACACTCGGGAAGCGCCTGGTACCGATCGAGCAGATTGCCCTGGTCGAGCCCTTCGACCCTTCGACACAACCCAATATCCGGAGCACACGACCGTTCAGATCGCGGGTCGTGTTACTTAATCGCGATAGCATCCTTGCCGAGGTTGATCCGACCGGTTTTGCCGAGGAGCACGGTTTTCGCATGCTCCCACTGGACGGGGTAGCGACCAATCCCGAAACCAATTTCGGCGTGGAGCGCTTCGAGGCCAGCGGCGATTTTCAGCCGACCAAGCCCTTTGTCTCGCGCCTGTCGTGGCGGGACCGCGACGGCAATACCCAGAGCAAGCTGCTTCTCTCGGAGGCCGAAGATCTGTTGGCGATGGTCGTGCGGGGACGGGTGGCGTCGGAAAGCGCGGAAGGCGGAACTAAACCCACGGCTCCAGCGGCCCGCCAACGGCGATCACGACGGGCGAGAGCACCCGCGGAGCATGCGCCTGCGCAAGGGTGAATTGGTGGGCGCGCCGCTTAGAGCGGCCGGGCGCTAGTCCGGCTCGCCGGACCCGAGCCCCTGATTGGGTCTCGGCCATCCGGTAACGCTCCCTCGCGCGACGCGCTACCGCGCGCATTTTTTTCGCTAAGGGGCGCTGCCCCTGGCGCGCACAAGGATGCGCCCTTCGGATTTTGGCTCCCCCTGAAGGTGCCCCCAAAAAAGTTGCAGGCAACTTCGCAACCCTTGCGCTTGCCACCCCGTTCTCGGCGAAGGCCAGGGGTTGCAGCGGCGCTGCAACCCAAAAGCAACAAACAGAGCCGTAAGCGGGCGGAATGTTTCGCACGCGTCTGTAACACCTCGCAAAGCTGTGTGGCGCAAGCCGCGCGGCAGACCCATTAGACGATCATGGCCATTGTCAGAAAGAGAAAATGGAAAACCGCAAGCGGAGAAGCCCGCAGCGGCTTTGCCGTTGATTACTTCGACACGCAAGGCAAGCGGCAGCGAAAGCAATTCTTGAAGCGTGGCGAAGCTGACGACTTCCGGATCGAAATCGAAGGTCAGATGCGAACCGGCACGTACCGGCCGGAAGCCAGCAAGGTGACCGTGGCCGAGCTGGCCGAGTTATTTCTCGACCACTGCGGCGCCCGCATGAAGCGCGGCGAACGGATGACCCGCCGGAATTTTCAAGTCTATGAAGGCTACATTCGCAATTATATCTGCCCGAATGCCGAGTGGCATACCGCCAAACACGCGACGCCAGGAACGGTCTTCACCTATTTCGAAAAGGGACTAGGCCATCATAAGCTGGCCAACCTCACCGTTGGCATCGTCAACCGCTTCCGCGACGATCTCCGCGCGACGGGTTTATCAGTCGCCACCACCCGCAAGATTATCGGCATGCTGCAGGTAATGCTGGCCTTTGGAATCTCGATTGATCTCTTGGTGTTCAATGCGGCCAAAGATGTCGAAGTGATCGCCAGCCGCGCGGATGAGGTTCGCCAGATCATCCCGCCCGATCCTGGCGTTATGCGACAGCTCATCGAGCTTGCCGACGCGCGCTTTCGGGTCATTCTGATGTTTGCCGCTTCAACCGGCGTCCGCGCAGGCGAGCTGCACGCGCTGCGCTGGAAGCATATCAATTTCCAGCGCCGGGAAGTCCGCATCGAAACCCGCGTCGATACGTTTAGAACCGAGGACGTGCCCAAGACGCGGGCAGGATTGCGGACAATCCCGTTAGGCGAGGCTGTGCTGCGCGGCCTGCAGGGATGGCGACAAACGACCGCGTTCGCCCAAGCCGCCGACCTCGTCTTTCCCAATTTCAGGGGTGAATATTGGAACCATGACGCCATGGTCAAATCGAAATGGCGCCCCCTGTTTAAGCGCCTCGTTGCGGCGTGGCAGGAACAGCAGCGCAATGACCGGCCGGAGTTCTTCAATTGGCACGCGCTGCGGCACTTCGCGATTTCGTGCTGGATCGATGCGGGCTTGCCGCCGAAAACCGTTCAGACCTTCGCCGGCCATTCCAGTTTGCAAGTAACGATGGACCGGTACGGTCACCTGTTCCGTTCGGACAGCCACGCTCAAGCCATGGACGCGATCGCCGCATCGATCGAGAGCCCGACCAAACCTACGAGCCCGAAGCATTCCCAGCGGACGTGGTCTGATTTTGTGCCCTAACCCCCAATGTTGATTGCCATCGCCGTAGGCCTTGAAGATTTAACTGCGCGCCTGGGGCCGGTCTACCGCAACAGTGTTTTTCGCCATTTTACATCATGCTCGACGGCTTCGTCGCCGAAGAGAATACCAACCATTCTCTCGCCGCTGGTGAAGCGGTTACCTCTTGCAGTGCTGGCAGATACGCTGAAACACGCGCCTGCCCTAGTTTCGTAAAAATGAGCTTCGCATGGAAAATTTTGAAGATAAATCATCCGAACACTGTCAGCGCTGGGCTTGTCGAGCTTCGTTCCCTTAAAGCTGTAACCAGAACGGTCGATTGCTTGCATGATAGTAAGGACGACGTGTCGGTCGCGATCGCCGCTACCATCCTCCCGCTTCATCATACGAAACGCTGTTACATATGGGGCGACAGCTGGTCCACTTGGCATCAATACCACACGTAAGCTGAATAACTTGGTATCTCCTGGATCGATTTTGAATGGACCTTTGTCGGTGGCCATTTTACCGTCACTTTGAACTTCACAGTAGAAATCCGGACCAGAGAGACACCGCGTCTGTATAATTGTGGTCGGTTGTTGTGACAGATTTGAAATGTGGTATCGCGTTTCGAAAACCAAACCCTCCAAGGTCGCAACCACCACCCATTCTCCGATTTGGTCAATCGCGACGCTCTCTTCGGATTTCTTGTAGGTCTCGTAGCTGAGGAACGTCGACAAACCGGAAAACGCCAGTGCAACTGTCGAAATCACGATGGGTATCCAGGTAAGCAGCCGGGTCTTGTCAGACGTTTTTTGCTTCGCGGCCTTCATCCGGTTCTCCAACGTCGCAGCCACTGTGAGCCACAGATTAGGAGCTCTAATATACGCGCGCTCCCCACCCTTAGGAGGGGGCCAACATTGGCAAAAAGGCGCTGCGATCCTGTGCGTCAGAATTCTATGTGGCACATAACTGGCACATGACGGCTCAAGGTGGCGTAATTAAATTTCTTGCTCTCGGCTAAGTATCGGATTATACAAACGTTTCTCATTGGCGCGGGATAGAGCAGCCCGGTAGCTCGTCAGGCTCATAACCTGAAGGTCATAGGTTCAAATCCTATCCCCGCAACCAAATAAGATGTTGATCCATCAGCTTTATTGAAAGCCGCTCTTCGGGGCGGCTTTCTTATTTTGCGCCGGGTCGCCACCGATAAGTTGCGAACCGATTGTAGTGTTGCTCGGTGCTCGTCGCCATCCTTCTCCGGGTGTCGACGCGGCATCGTTACGCGGTTGGCCGATGATCGAGTTCAAAACGATGCACCGAGACCATCGCACCTACGTTCTTGAGCCACTCTTTCAAGTAAGACAGCTTGTTCATAGGTTGCCGTTGCACCCGGACATTTCAATCAGATTTTTGATCCATGGATTAATGCTGTGTACGCGCGCGATTCACGACAATCGTTCAAGCCCTCATTCGCCTCCTGCTCATCGGTTGGTGGAGGACGTGGTTGGAAGGACGTCTGCACTCTGCCTTGCCAGCCGACCGCTCGCTATCCGGCTCTTCGTCATCCATCGCCTCGATCCGGAGCGACACTTCAAGACTTGCGACCGAAAGGATGGACGCTGTCATTTTCTCGCCCATTTCATGCGCGGCCGCCAGGGCATCGTCCACCAAGCGGCTCAGTTTATTGAGGTCTTTTGCGGGCATTGGAACATCTCCGGGGCCGAAGTCGTAGGTTTGGCGCGGCGTCAAGCGCCAGCCATTCTGTCCTCAGCTCATGAGGTAAATGTTCTTATTTTGTTCTCATGGAGTCAAGGGCGTTAGAACGCTATTTTTTCGCTGTCGTGCAGGTCAAAAAAGGCCGCCGGACCCGTGCCCCCAAAAACACCGCGGCATTGCTGACAGCTAACCCGAAGTCGCCCCAATCCCGATGGTCAACGGACGAAACGGCTGGAGAGACGGAAAAAGGTGAGGTTCACGCTGGCATCCAAGCTGCCAGCCGACGTGGCAGTTTTGATGCGCCGTCATCCTCCCGAGCGCTGACCTTGTTGTCCCACCATTTCCAAGAATGCGTAAAACTGTACTCTGGTTCTCAGCTTTTCAACGTCGGCATATTGGAGTCTTCGATGGACGAGCAGATTTTTGTGCAGTCCGAGCTGCGCCAGCGTATCGAAAACGACATCAGGCAACGCATTCAGGTGCACAAGGCCAATGTGGCCCGACTGGCCGCGTCGCAGGAGAGCGCCCGAATGCTGGGCGCCGCGGTCGCCAACCGCCCTCTCATCATGCTGGCCCAGGGTGACTCATGGTTCGACTATCCTCTCACCGGCAACGGGCTGCCGCTTGCAGATACCGATGTGATCGCGCAGTTGCGCCGCATTGGCGAGATGCCGCCGACCATCCTGAATCTTGCCCATTACGGCGAGGCTGCGACGGTGGAGCTGTCTCTGCCCAAGCAGGAGCGCATCATCACCGCGCTTCGCGACCAGGAAAACTGGCTGGACGGCAAGCCGGACGCGATCCTGTTCTCGGCCGGCGGCAACGATATCGCAGGCGATCAGTTCTGCATCTTCCTGGACTTCAACGACGGACACACGCCCGGTCTGAATGTCGATCGCTTCACCAAAGCCCTCGGTATGGTGGAGGCCTGTTACCTGGAGTTTTTCGCACTCAGGGACCGCGTGGCCCCGGGAGTGCCGATCTTCGGGCACTGCTATGACTTTCCGATTCCGAACGGGGCTCATCCGCCTTGCATCGGGCCATGGCTGAAACCCTCGCTCGATTTTTGCAACTGGCCAGCCGCACAGGGCAGGACAATCGTGCGCGACGCGTTGGCGGCGTTTCGCGCCATGCTGGTACGGCTGGCGGGCGAACCCTGCAACAATTTCCAGATGGTCGATACCCAAGGCGTTCTAACGGCTTCGGAGTGGGCCAACGAACTTCATCCGGTGCCTCCGGGTTTCCGGAAGATGGCGCAGAAGTTTGCGAGCGCGCTCGGGCAGAAATTCCAAACACGAATGTCAGGTTCGGAGACCGCGGAAGCGCCGGGCACCTGAACCTTCCTGTAATGCGGGGCTTGCCATCATGAATGACGCCGCTATATCGGGTTTTTCGCCGCCAGATTGAGTGAGATTTATGACCACCACCGACGCCGCCGCCGAATCCCAGCCGTTCCAGGCCGAAGTCGCCGAGCTTCTGCACCTGATGGTGCATTCGGTTTACTCTGAAACCGACATTTTCCTTCGCGAACTGATTTCCAACGGATCGGACGCCTGCGACAAGCTGCGGTATGAGGCGATCGCTCATCCCGACCTGATTACCGGTGGCGCGCCGCCCGACATCCGGATCGCGCCCGACAAGAAGGCCAATACGTTGTCGGTGATCGACAGCGGCATCGGGATGGATCGGCAGGAACTGATCGACAATCTCGGAACCATCGCGCGCTCCGGCACCAAATCTTTTCTGTCCCGCCTCAGCGAGGCCAAGGACGGCGCCGGGCTGATTGGCCAGTTCGGCGTCGGCTTTTACGCAGCGTTTATGGTTGCCGACCGTATCGTCGTCACCAGCCGCCGTGCCGGCACGGCCGAGGTCTGGACCTGGTCATCCTCGGGCGGAAGCGGATTTGAAGTCGCGCCGGCAAATGAAGACGACATGCTACGCGTCGCGAGGGGTACGGAGATCGTGCTGCATTTGAAGCCGGATGCGGCGAAGTATCTGGAAGCCTATGAGATCGAGCGCATCGTCGGCGCCTATTCCGACAACATCCAGTTCCCGATCCTGCTGGTGCCGGAGGAGGGCGAACCGCGCCAGATCAATTCGGCGAGCGCGTTGTGGCAGCGCCCAAAATCGGAGCTCGCGCCGGAAGACTACACGCAGGCCTACAAGGCGATCGCCGGCGCCTTCGATGAGCCGGCGATGACGCTGCATTATCGCGCCGAAGGCCGCCAGTCCTACGCCGTGCTCCTGTTCGCGCCGTCCACGAAGCCGTTCGATCTGTTCGAGCCGTCGCGCAAGGGGCGGGTCAAGCTCTATGTTCGGCGTGTCTTCATCTCGGACGATGCCGATCTGCTGCCGGCGTGGCTGCGCTTCATCCGCGGCGTGGTCGACAGTGAAGATCTGCCGCTCAACATCTCGCGGGAAATGCTGCAAAACAATCCGCAACTGACGCAAATCCGTAAAGCCGTTACAGGGCGCGTTGTCGGCGAGCTGGAAGCGTTGAGCGAGAAAGAGCCTGAAGCGTTCGCAAAGATATGGGATGCGTTCGGCCCGGTCATCAAGGAAGGAATCTGGGAGGATTTCGAGCGGCGCGAGAAATTGCTGGGGCTGTCGCGCTTCACCACCACGGTGGGCGAGAAGCGATCGCTGAAACAATACGTCGAAAGCCTGAAACCGAACCAGACCGAAATCTACTACCTGGTCGGCGACAGCATCGAGCGCCTGAAGTCGAATCCGAAGCTGGAGTCGGCAAATGCCCGTGGCATCGAGGTGCTGCTGCTGACCGATCCGGTCGACGCATTCTGGACCTCGGCGCCGCTGGATTTCGGCGGCAAGCCGCTCAAGTCGCTGAGCCAGGGCGACGTCGACTTCGGACTGATCCCGCTCCTCGACGGCAGTTCCGACAAAGAGGAGCCCAGCGCCAATGAGGCCGCTACCGTCGCCGTGATCAAGGACACCCTCGGCAATCGGGTGTCCGACGTGCGGGCGTCGCAGCGGCTCACCAGCAGCGCTTCGTGCCTCGTTGCCGGCGGCTTGGGTCGTGACCGTCAGCTCGAGCGGATGCTGGCGCAACAGAACCACGGTGCCGCCATCAAGCCGATCCTTGAGGTCAACATGCGCCACCCCCTCGTCGCCGCGATCACCCAAGTGAAAGACGCCGCCGCCGATCTGTCGTTTCTGCTGCTGGAGCAGGCTCGAGATCCTCGACGGTGAGTTGCCGGAGGACCCGGCAGCATTTGCGGGCCGGCTCAATCAGCTGGTGTTGAAAGGGTTACTGAAGGAGAACGGCTAGGCAGCAAGTCGAAGACTATATCCTCTCCGCCGATTGCGCGGCGCGAGATCAGAACTGAAGCAAGCCCAGCTTCGGCGGCTTGCGGCGGCAGCTTCGGCGGGAGTCATAGGTATGGCCTGCATCGGCAGGATGCCGCGATGATGACTGCTTTACCGGCTTCGGCGCTGCGGCTGCGCTAAACTGAATTTTCAGCGTCCGGACCGGGTCCAGCTCTCGCCGCCGCATAACGCGCCGACGCAGCCTTCAACCCTCAGCGTGTCGGTTCCGGACACCAAGATGTTGCTGACATAGGTACCGCCGTCATCGGCGTTGTAGATGTGTCCCGACCACTTGCCCGGACCGGAGATCCGCATGTCGGTGAACAGCGGAAGGCCAATCATCGGGCGCTTCGCCAGCGATGGATTGGGGTTCTTGTCATCGACCGCCGGTTGCCCGGTGGCCGGATTGACGGGCTCCCGCAACCACACCACCACACCGCAAAGCGCGTCGCCGCACTTGCTCACCCGTATCCTGGCATCGCCGGCCTGGGTCAGCCAGGTGCCCATCGGGTTGCCTGCCGTCTGCGCCGCGGCGATCGGTGCGCATAGCAGCGTCATCAAAACTGTAACCGTTACGCCGATCCTGGCCATTGCGAATCGCTCCTCGGCAAGGCCGCCTGCATAGCAAAAACAGGGATTCGCGCAACGTTCGCGGATCATTTGCCCCAGCGCGTCAAACGAACGGATGCGGCGGTGGAGAGGCCGAATACCACCATCGCGGCGCCGACAAGTGCGAACAGCATCCATGCGGGGGCATTGACCGATGCGAGCCACCAGCCACCGATGCCGACGATCAATAGCCGGACTGTCGATGCCAGTACCGGACCGACCACCTTGGCGGCGCCCTGCGAGGAGAAATAAAGGCAAACGCCGAGGCCGAAAAATCCGAACGCCGGCCCTGCCCACGCGAAATAGGAATAGGCCGCTGCGCTAACGGCGGGGTCGCGAGTGAACAGCGGAACCCAAAGCGACGGTTTTAGAGCCACAACCAGCCCGACCAGACCGACGGCCAGGCCGGACGCGGCGCCGGCCGTCCAGGCTACCTGTCGCGCGCGCGCTACGAGGCCGGCGCCGATTGCCATGCCGACCATCGGCACCGAGGCGACGCCGAACGCGAATGCAATAGGTATCAGCAGGAATTCCAGCCGCGACCCCATGCCATAACCGGCGAGCGTCTCGGTGCCGAAGCCGGCGATGATTTTCGTGAAAATCAGGATTGTGATGACGGTCTGCAGTGGCGACAGGCACGATACCGCGCCGACTTTCAGAATGTCGAGGAACATGCCGCGCTGAAACGTGAAGGTGGAAAAATCCAGTGTCAGCCGGCTACGGCCGCCGACGAGATACCAGATCAGGAAGACCGTGCCGAGTGTATAGGCCGCGAGCTGGCCCGCCGCCACGCCGGGCATTCCGAGTTGCGGCGCGCCGAACAGTCCGAGACCGAGCGTTCCGCCCACCAGGATCTGGCACGCAGCTACGGCAATGAGCGTCGCCGAGGGAATTTTCATGTCGCCGGTGCCGCGCACCACCGAGGCCAGCGTATTGACCAGCCAGATTGCGATCGCGCCGGAAAACAGTACGTTCGAGTAATTGCAGGCCTCTTCGAGGACGACCCCACGCCCGCCCAGCGCCGAGAAAAAGGAACGGCCGAACAGCAGCATCATCACGGTGAAGAAAATGCCACCGCAGGCGCCGATCATGGCAGCATGCAGCGCCAGGATCGCCGCGCGGTCGCGATCGCCCGCGCCGAGCGCCCGACTGATCGCGGATGAAACGCCGCCGCCCATCGCGCCTGCCGACATCATCTGCGTCAGCATGGTGAAGGGAAAAACCAGTGCGATCGCCGCCAGCGGCACAATCCCGAGCCGCCCGATGTAGGAAGTTTCGGCTACCGCGACCAAAGCGCTTCCGAACATCGCGACCGTATTGGGAATGGCGAGCTTCAACAGCGTCGGCAGGATCGGCGATGTCAGCAGGCTGTTTGCCTGGACGGCTTTGACGGGGGCGTCGAGCGGGGCGTCGATGGTCATGCGCAATGTGCCGGATCTGCCGCTGCGTCGCGGGGGGCAAGTCAATGAATTATGGATGACATATTATGGGTATTTCGGGTGAATCGCCACCCATGAGCCGCGCATTTGTCACCACGGCAATCCGCATAGGTCGATGACGCCCTGACGCGGCGAGCGCTTGATGTGGAATATGAAGGGCGACATCGCCGTGAAACGGATGCGGCCCTGCGGCTGTTCAGCGTAGACTTCTCCCTCAAAGGGATGCCAGCCGCGCAATTGGTAGAACGCGAAATTGTGCGGTTCGCAGAACAGCAGAGCGAATTCGACGGCTTCATGGTCGCGCATGGTCTGGATGGCCGCATTGAGGGCGACGCTGGCATAGCCCTGGCGACGGAAGTCCGGATGGGTCGCTACGCCGCCGACGCCTGCAATATCCAGCTTGCGCCCATTAAATATCACGGTGCGGAAGTAGATGCCGACATGACAGACCGGTCCGCCGGAGGGCGTCTCCACCAGCACGCGCAGGTCGGCATGCGCCCATTGAATGTGGCGCCATGGCAGCCCGGCCATGATCTCGGGCGACCACACGATCTGGAACAGCGGCTCTGCCGTCGGCCATGATGTGTTTCCGTTTAAAACGTCGACCTCCATGCTCATTTCGCTCCTTGTCCCCGCGTGGCGTGCAATTCCTGTTACCGCCAAAATGAATGGTAAGTTAGCGACTCTGGTGGCAAAATGGGGGAAATCGCAGAGCATTAGGGAATCACCATGAAGGCGGCGCAGCTCGGTACATTCCAGCGCTGGTCCATTCTGGCCGGGGCGGCCGTTCTGCTAAGCCTCGCCATGGGCATGCGGCAGAGTTTTGGGCTGTTTCAGCCATCGATCATTCATGACACCGCGATTACGACCGCCGACTTCTCGCTGGCGACCGCGCTGCAGAACGTGATCTGGGGCGTTTCGCAGCCGATGGTCGGCCTGCTCGCCGACCGCTTCGGTGCGCGCTATGTGATGATCGCAGGTGTCCTGGTGTATGCCGCCGGCCTCGTCATCATGATGGTCTCGACATCGGCGCTGGTCTTCACGCTCGGTGCTGGCCTCTGCGTCGGCCTTGCGCTGTCTTGTACGGCGTCCAGCATGACGATGACGGTGACGTCGCGTACCGTATCCGCGGCCAAGCGCAGCGTCGCCATGGGCGCGGTGTCGGCGGCGGGGTCGCTCGGCCTGGTGATCGCCTCGCCGCTCGCCCAGACGTTGATCTCCACGGCGGGTTGGCAGGTGGCGCTGATCGGCTTTCTCGGCCTGGTTGGGGTCATGCTGCCGGCGGCGATCTTCGCCGGCCGCGCCGACAGGATTGAGATCGAGAAATCCGACGATATCGAGCAATCGATCGGAGCGGTGGTGCAGTCTGCGCTTGGGCATTCCGGCTTTGTCGTGATGGCGATCGCGTTTTTCGTATGCGGGCTGCAACTGGTTTTCATCACCACGCATCTGCCGAACTACCTGTCGATCTGCGGTCTCGATGCATCGCTAGGTGCCACAGCGCTCGCCATCATCGGATTGTTCAACGTAATCGGCTCCTACACCTTCGGCTGGCTCGGCGGCCGCTACCCAAAGCAGCTTTTGCTCGGCGGCATCTACATCGTCCGCTCGCTGGCGATCGCCGGTTATTTTACCTTTCCGGCGACACCCGCCTCAACCATGGTGTTCGCCGCTATCATGGGATCGCTGTGGCTCGGCGTGGTGCCGCTGGTCAACGGCCTGGTAGCGCAACTGTTTGGTCTACAATTCATGGCGACCCTGACCGGGATCGCATTCCTCAGCCATCAAGCGGGTTCTTTCATGGGCGCGTGGGGCGGCGGCGTTATCTATGACCGGCTCGGCAGCTACGACGCAGCCTGGAAATCGGCGGTGTTGATCGGGCTGATCGCTGGCGCCTTCCAGATGCTGATGAATGTCCGTCCGCCCGAGCGCCGCGAAGCCATCGAAAGCGCGTTGCCCGACGCCGCCTGATCGGCATCACATTGCTGTATGGCAGATTGACGGAACGTTCTATAAGGGTTTCTGTTAAGCCCACGTTTCCCATTATTGCGGACAGCATCCATGACCTTCACGCTCCCCGATCTACCTTACGCCCACGACGCTCTTGCGCCCCATATGTCCAAGGAAACCTTGGAATATCATCACGATAAGCATCATCAGGCCTATGTCACCGCAGGCAACAATGCGATCAAGGGGACGGAATTCGAGGGCCAGTCTCTCGAAGAGATCGTGAAAGGATCTTTCGGCAAGAACCAGGTGGTCTTCAACAATGCCGGCCAGCATTACAACCATCTGCACTTCTGGAACTGGATGAAGCCTAATGGTGGCGGCACCAAGCTTCCGGGCAAGCTGGCGCAGAAAATCGACGAGGATCTGGGTGGGTTTGAAAAATTCAAGACCGACTTCGCGGCCGCCGGGGTTGGCCAGTTCGGCTCTGGCTGGTGCTGGGTGTCGATGAAGAATGGCAAGCTCGAAATCTCGAAAACCCCGAACGGGGAAAATCCGTTGGTGCACGGAGCGACGCCGATCCTCGGATGCGACGTCTGGGAGCACTCCTACTACATCGACTTCCGCAACCGTCGCCCGGATTATCTCAAGTCGTTCCTCGATAATCTGGTGAACTGGGACTACGTCGATCAGCTGTTTTCCAAGGCCTGAATCGACACGGGACTTCGGACGGCAGCTTCGGCTGCCGCCCTGCATGTTGGCGCAGACGTTTTATGTTTGGCGCAGACGCTTTCCGGCTCTTGCAGAGATTAAGAGCTTGCGGCAAACCGCATTCGTGACTTCGTTGATCCGGTCCTGATGCGGGCGAAGGGTGATGAATTATCTTTTGGTCTTTATTGGCGGCGGTCTTGGATCGGCGCTGCGTCACTTCATCAATGTCGCAAGTTTTCGCGTTCTTGGGGTAGCTTTTCCGTATCACACCTTCATCATCAATATCACGGGCTCGACGGTGATGGGTCTGATCGCGGGCTATCTCGCCTTGAAGGGCGAAGCGTCGCAGCCTTGGCGGCTGTTCGTGATGACCGGCATTCTCGGCGGCTATACAACTTTCTCGGCGTTCTCGTTGGACGCCGTATTGCTTTATCAACGCGGCGAAACCGGGCCTGCATTGCTGTACATATCGGGATCGGTGGTGCTGTCGATCGCGGGCCTTGTCGCCGGGCTCGCGCTGGTGCGGCAGCTCGCGTAACCTTGCCGGCATTGACGTCCAAGAGTCGGTAAACGAAATTCTTTCCCTGTTCGCGCTCGGTGGACAGTCGTTATGTTATAATATAACATTTCTGAATGTCTCATCTACCTTCCCACGGTGGTCATGATCACGCTCATGTCCACAGCCACGGACCCGCATCGCCACATCCGGCGCAAGCGGCGCCATGGTCGATTCTGCGTATGACCCTCGTGTCCCGGCTCGGTGCGGCGCTTGCTGTAAGTGCCGGTCTTTGGACCATCGTGCTGATGGCGATGAGGTGAGCATGGCCGCGCAGCTGCAATTCCGCGACGTCACGCTCGGCTACGACCGGCATCCGGCGGTGCATCATCTCGACGGCGAGATCGCGACGGGCGCGTTGATCGCGGTGGTCGGCCCGAACGGTGCCGGAAAGTCGACGCTGTTTCGCGGCATCGTCGGTATTCTCAAGCCGCTCGCTGGTTCGATCGGACTGGGAAATGTCAACGCGCGCGATATCGCCTATCTGCCGCAGACGGTCGATATTGATCGCAGCTTTCCGATCTCGGTTTTCGATTTCGTCGGCACCGGATTGTGGCGCAGCACGGGCCCGTTCGGCGGCATGGGCAGATCTGCACGGGAAAGAGTAACGCGGGCGCTCGCGGCGGTCGGCCTCAACGGTTTCGAAAACCGCACCATCGGCACGCTCTCGGGCGGACAGATGCAGCGCATGCTGTTTGCGCGAGTACTGCTGCAGGATGCGCGCGTAATCGTGCTGGACGAGCCGTTCAACGCCATTGATGCAAAGACTTCGGCCGATCTGCTCGCGCTGGTGCGGCATTGGCACTCCGAGAAGCGCACGGTGCTGGCGGCGCTGCATGACATGGACCTGGTGCGGGCCAATTTCCCCGACACCTTGCTGCTGGCACGGGCGCCGGTGGCATGGGGCGCGACCGCGCAGGTGCTGACCGCGGAGAATCTGCTTGAGGCACGGCGGATGTGCGAGGCCTTCGACGACGGCGCCGCCGCTTGCGCTGTCGATCAAGCACCCTCGCGGGCGGCCTGAAACGCATGATCCATGACGCGCTGATCGCCCCCTTCGCCGAGTTCGAATTCATGCGTCGCGCGCTCGCAGGCATCGTCGCGCTGGCGTTGGGCGGCGCACCGATCGGGGTGTTCCTGATGCTGCGGCGGATGAGTCTGGTGGGCGACGCCATGGCGCACGCGATCCTGCCGGGCGCCGCGATCGGCTTTTTGCTCTCGGGCCTCAATCTGTTGGCGATGACTTTCGGCGGATTGATCGCGGGCTTCACCGTCGCTCTTCTCGCGGGCGTCGTCGCGCGCGCCACCGAGTTGAAGGAAGATGCCTCGCTCGCCGCGTTTTACCTGATGTCGCTGGCGCTGGGCGTCACCATCGTGTCAATCAAGGGCACCAATATCGACCTCTTGCATGTTTTGTTCGGCAACATCCTGGCGATGGATGACCAGACACTGCTGGTGATCGCCTTCAACGCCACCCTCACGCTGATCGTGCTGGCGGTGATCTGGCGTCCGCTGGTGATCGAATGCGTCGATCCGGTATTCCTGCGGACCGTGAGCCGCGCCGGCGCGCCGGCGCATATGGCGTTTCTGGCATTGGTTGTCATCAACCTCGTCAATGGTTTTCATGCACTCGGCACCTTGCTGGCGGTAGGGCTGATGATCCTGCCCGCGGGCATCGCGCGGTTCTGGTCGCGCGACATCACCAGCATGATCTGCATCGCCGTCGCGAGCGCCATCGTGTCCGGGTATGCGGGACTGGTGCTGTCGTTTCAAACCAAGGTGCCGTCGGGCCCGGCGATTATCCTGATTGCCGCCGTGCTCTACGTTTTTTCGGTTTTATTCGGCAATGTCAGCGGTTTGGTGCGGACGATGTTTCCCGGCCGGCATCTTGAGGCATGACTGCGACGAACCAGCGGCGTTTCTGTGTTTTGGCGCTCGCTGGCTTCGTCATCGGCGTGACGGGCGTTATCCCGCTGCACGCGCATGATAAAATCAATGTCGTCGCAAGTTTTTCCATTCCTGGTGATTTCGCGAGGAATGTCGGCGGCGAACGTGTTGCGGTCACGACATTGGTCGGCGCCAACAGCGATGTCCACGTCTATACGCCGGCGCCGGCGGATGCGAAAAAGATTTCGGAGGCGAGACTGGTGATCGTCAGCGGTCTCGGCCTCGAAGGCTGGCTGCCGCGCCTGGTGCAGTCGTCCGGCGGCAGGGCGGCGATCGTCACCGCGACCGACGGCATCGCGCCGCGCAGGCTCGGCTCTGAAGCCGATCCGCATGCCTGGCAGTCGGTCGCCAATGCGAAGATTTACGTGGTCAACATCCGCGATGCGCTGGAAGCCGCCGACCCGGCGGGTGCCGCGGTCTACCGCGCCAACGCGGATGCTTATCTCGCGAAACTGGATGCGCTGGACCGAGAGGTTCGGGAGGCGGTGGCGCAAATCCCGCAAAGCCGCCGCAAGGTGATTTCCTCTCACGACGCGTTCGGATATTTCGCCGCCGCCTATGGCATTGCCTTTATCGCGCCGCAGGGCGTTTCCACCGAATCCGAGCCCAGCGCACGCGATATCGCGGCGATCATCACCCAGATCAGAACCGGGAAAATCCCGGCGGTCTTCCTGGAAAATATCAGCGATCCCCGGCTGATGCGCCGGATCTCGGCGGAAACCGGCGTACGGATCGGCGGAACGCTCTATTCCGACGGGTTGACGGCCGAAAATGGCGACGCGACCACTTACATTGACATGGTCAGGCACAATATAAAGGCGCTGACAAGCGCGCTGACGAATTAGGCAGGGCTCCCTGCTGCGGGCGCGCTTTATCCGCCCGGAGTCATGATGCCCGAACCGATGTCCCCGAAAATACCTGTGACGGTGCTGACCGGCTATCTCGGCGCCGGCAAGACCACGCTGCTCAATCGCATCCTGTCGGAGAACCACGGCAAGAAATACGCCGTGATCGTCAACGAATTCGGCGAGATCGGCATCGATAACGACCTGATCATCGGCGCCGACGAAGAAGTGTTCGAGATGAACAATGGCTGCGTCTGCTGCACCGTGCGCGGCGACCTGGTGCGGATTCTCGATGGGCTGATGAAGCGCAAGGGCAAGTTCGACGCCATCATTGTCGAGACCACGGGCCTCGCCGATCCGGCGCCGGTGGCGCAGACGTTTTTTGTCGACGAGGACGTGCAGAAGAATGCGCGGCTTGATGCCGTGGTGACGGTGGCCGATGCCAAATGGCTGAGCGACCGCCTGAAGGATGCGCCGGAAGCCAAGAACCAGATCGCATTCGCCGACGTCATCGTGCTCAACAAGACCGACCTCGTCTCCACGGCGGAGCTCGCGGAAGTCGAGGCCCGCATCCGCGGTATCAATCCTTACGCCAAACTGCATCGCACCGAGCGTTGCCAGGTCGCGTTGTCCGACGTGCTGGAGCGCGGCGCGTTCGATCTCGATCGCATCCTGGAGATCGAGCCGGATTTTCTGGAGCAAGGCGACGACCATGACCATCATCACGATCACGGCCACGATCATCACCACCATGATCCCGGTCACGGCCATGGCGGGTTGAAGCACTACCACGACGAGGACATGCAATCGCTGTCGCTGCGGTCGAGCAAGCCGCTCGATGCTGAAAAATTCATGCCGTGGCTGCAGCAGCTCGTCGCCAGCGAGGGCCAGAAGATCCTGCGCTCGAAGGGTATCCTCGCCTTTACCGGCGACGACGACCGCTATGTGTTTCAAGGCGTGCATATGATGCTCGAAGGCGATCATCAGCGCGCCTGGAAGGACGGCGAGGCGCGCGAGAGCCGGCTGGTTTTCATCGGCCGTGAATTGCCGGAGCAGACCATCCGTGACGGTTTCGAGCGCTGTATCGCCGCGTGATGAAAGAGTTCGATCCGCTCGACAAGTCTCCGTCCATCGTTTCGGTCACCCACCGGGTCCGGCCGGTCGCGCTCGGCGCGCCGGTGATCGCCGCGCATTTCCTCGGCGACAACGCCGCCTTTGTCGGTGCCGAGGAGAACGTTTCGCTGGTAAACGCCGCCGGAGAGGTCTCGCGCGTCGCGGTGCATGGCGGCGGCATCCTGTGCGTGGCGTCGGATGGCGACCGCATCGTCATGGGCGGCGATGACGGCAAGGTCGTCGGGCTGGATACCAAGGGCGAGGTCGCGACCCTTGCCACCGATCCGAAACGGCGCTGGATCGACAATGTCGCGCTGCATCCCGACGGGGCTGTGGCATGGTCGGCCGGCAAGACGGCCTGGGTACGCAGTGCCAAGGGCGAGGAGAAGTCCTTCGAGGTGCCCTCGACCGTCGGCGGCCTCGCCTTCGCACCGAAGGGCATGCGGCTTGCGATCGCGCATTACAACGGCGTCACGCTGTGGTTTCCCAACATGGCTGGAAGCGCGCAATTCCTGGAATGGGCGGGCTCGCATCTCGGCGTCGTCTTCAGCCCGGACAACAGGTTTCTGGTCACCGCGATGCACGAGCCGGCGCTGCATGGCTGGCGGCTGGCGGACAACCGGCACATGCGCATGACCGGCTATCCCGGCCGGGTGCGCTCGGTATCGTGGAGCGCGGGCGGCAAGGCGCTGGCCACCTCGGGAGCCGACACCGTGATCCTGTGGCCGTTCGCCAGCAAGGACGGCCCGATGGGCAAGGAGCCACTGATGCTGGCGCCGTTGCAGGCGCGCGTGACCCAGGTCGCCTGCCATCCGAAGCAGGGCACCTTCGCCGCCGGCTACAGCAACGGCACCATCCTGATGGTGCGCATCAGCGACGGCGCGGAAATCCTGGTGCGCAGAAATGGCGGCGAACCGGTATCGGCGCTGGCGTGGAACGCGAAGGGGACGACGCTGGCATTTGCCGCCGAGGACGGCGATGCGGGGCTGCTGGAGCTATAAAGGGGCTGGCATCCGTATTCCGGACGCTCATCGGACTCCTGATTGGTCTAAATGGAACTTTGTGTTCCTAGGTCCGTTGAATCCCCGAACAAAATTAGGGTGAGACCATGGCCCCGGACGACAGGAAACGCGCTTATCGAAGGGATCTGCTGCTCGCGGGCGTGATGATGATCGCGGGTATCGCGATGTCCGGCATGTCAGCGGCCGAGCTGCTGACGACGCGCCATCAGCAGATGGCGCAGGCTACCCAGCCGCTGCAATCCACGCCGGGCGCCGAGACCAAGCCGTCGGCCCCCGCCGAGCCGGTGACCACCGGCGCGCGGCCTGGCGACGTTCCGCCGGAGCCGGCGCGCCCCGATGCCGAGGCGCAGAAGGCCGGCGCCACGCCGGCATTGCCGCCCGCTCCGGCCGAGAAGACCGCCGCTCCCCTCAAGGATCGATAAGCATCGGCATTCCCGGAGCGCGTGCGCGAACCGGAACGCAGCCTGCGGCGCCAAGTGGTTTCCAATGCGCGGGCAGAAGCCGCATGCTGGTGTCGCCGCCATCGATACGACGCTGCCCAGGTTCGATGAAGGCGTCGGCAAGTGTCGAATAAGATTTGTCAGGTTTCCGTCCGGAGCCAGCGATGCAAATTCCCAAGTTGACCAACGCGCGGACGCTCGACGACGTGGCGTCCCTGATCGGGACCGTCGCCATTACCGTGCTCGCGGTGATCATCGTCGCGGCGCTGTATCTGGGACGGGAAATCTTCGTGCCGGTCGCCCTGGCGATCCTGTTGAGCTTCGTTCTGGCTGCTCCGGTCGAATTCCTGCAAAGCTGCCGCGTGCCGAGGGCCATCGCCGTGGTCGGCGTTGTGCTGTTCGCCTTTGCCATCATTTTTGCGCTGGGCAGCTTGATCGCGGCGCAGCTCAGCCGCCTCGCCGGCGACCTGCCGCAATATCAGACCACCATCCAGAACAAGATTCAGTCCGTGCGCGGCATTACCGGCGGCAGTTCGACCTTGGAACGCGCCGAAGGGATGTTGCAGGATCTCAGCAAGGAGCTGAATAAACCCAAGAACGGATCGGCGGCCAAAGAACCAAATCGGATTGCCAATCCCTCGGGAGCAACGCCGGCGGCCCCGGTAAAGGTCGAAGTGCTGCAGCCCGACCCCGGCACGCTGGAAAACCTTCGCTCGCTGATCGCGCCGCTGGTGTCGCCGCTGGCAACCACCGGCATCATCGTCATTTTCGTAATCTTCATTCTCATCCAGCGCGAGGATCTGCGTAACCGGTTGATCAGGCTGGCGGGCTCGCACGATCTCCAGCGGACGACGGCGGCGCTCGACGATGCCGCGGCACGCCTCAGCCGATTGTTCCTGAACCAGCTTTTGATCAATACCGGTTTTGGCGTATTGATCGGCATCGGCCTGTGGATCATCGGCGTTCCCAGTCCCGTATTGTGGGGCATTCTCGCCGCCGTTTTACGGTTCGTTCCCTATATAGGCTCTTTTATCGCCGCGGCGTTTCCGCTCGTTCTGGCTATCGCAGTCGATCCCGGCTGGTCCATGCTGGCGTGGACCGCCGTCCTGTTTTTTGTGGTGGAGCCCGTTGTCGGCCAGGTCGTCGAGCCGATGGTGTATGGACGAACCACCGGTCTTTCGCCGGTCGCCGTCGTGGTATCCGCGACATTCTGGACGGCGCTGTGGGGACCCATAGGCCTCGTGCTTGCAACGCCATTGACCGTATGCCTGGTCGTGCTCGGACGTCATGTCGAGCGGCTGGCATTTCTCGACGTCATGTTCGGCGACCGGCCCGCGCTGTCGCCTCCAGAAATCTTCTATCAACGCATGCTGGCGGGCGACCCGACCGAAGCGGCCGAGAAGGCCGAGGAATTTCTCAAGGAGAGGTCGTTGTCCTCCTATTACGAGGAAGTGGCGCTTCCAGGCCTTCGCCTCGCGCAGGCCGATCTCATGCGGGAGGTGCTCGACGCGGCACGTCTTGCGAAAATACGGGACGCGGTGATCGAGTTCACGGCCAACCTGCCGGAGGCCGCCGAACGGGAAGTCGAGGCGGAGGGCAAGACGGACGATCCCGAAGCGGGCGCGGCGGTCGATCAGACAACCGAAATCGAGATGCCGGCGGCGCTCCCGGTGCTGGCGAAAACCGACCTCGCGCAGGACTGGCAAGGCGAGCATCCCGTACTCTGTATCGCCGGACGCACCAGCCTCGACGAAGCCGCAGGCGTGATGTTTGCGGACCTGTGCAAGGCACACGGGTTGGGGTGTCGCATCGAGGGCCCGGCCGCGCTGTCCACGGCGAATATTTTCCGGCTGAATACGGAAGGTGTTGCGATGGTCTGCTTCTGTTATCTCGATACCAGCAGCCCGGCCCACATCCGTTTTGCCGTTCGTCGTCTGCGCGCCAAACTACCGCGCGCCGTCATCATGCTCGGCGTCTGGTCGGGCACGCTCGACGATGCCGCTGCCGAGCAACTGCGCGACCTCGCAAAAGCCGATCTGGCAAAGGTTTCGCTGCACGCCGCTCTGGAGGCCTGCATCGATGCCGGCAAGGCCGCGACACTGGATCAGCCGCCGCTTCCCGGACAACCCGCGGTCGCTGTCTAATCGACATTGACGTCGTCCCCGCGCACGAGGCGCATTCCGTGTCGTCCCCGCGCAGGCGGGGACCCATAACCCCCGATGGCGTTGTGATGCGAGGCGGGTCCGCGGCGACGGGTAACGCCAACACGACAGGCCGGAGGCTATGGGTCCCCGCCTGCGCGGGGACGACATTGAAGTTCACCGCACCAGCACGTTCCTGAACTGCCACGGATCGGAAGCGTCGATGTCCTCCGGAAACAGGCCCGGGCGGTCGGTCAGCGGCGTCCAGTCGGTGTAGTATCCCTTCACCGGCCCCAGATACGGCATCTGGATTTCCAGGCAGCGCCTGAAATCCATCTCGTCGGCTTCGACGATGCCTTCGTTGGGATTTTCCAGCGCCCACACCATGCCGGCCAGCACCGCGGAGGATACCTGCATGCCGGTGGCGTTTTGGTAGGGTGCGATGCGGCGGGTTTCCTCGATCGAGAGCTGCGAGCCGTACCAGTAGGCGTTCTTGCCGTGGCCGTAGACCAACACGCCGAGTTCGTCGATGCCGTCTTCGATCTCGTTCTCGTCCAGGATGTGCCACTCCGGCTGCATCCGCCCGGTGGCGCCGAACATCTCGTGCAGCGACAGCACCGCGTCGTTGGCCGGATGATAGGCATAGTGGCAAGTCGGGCGGTAGATCACATTCTGGCCGTCGCGCACGGTGAAATAATCCGCGATCGAGATCGACTCGTTGTGGGTGACGAGGAAGCCGTATTGCGCTGATGGCGTCGGACACCACGAGCGCACGCGGGTATTGGCGCCGGGCTGCAACAGATAGATCGCCGCACCGCAGCCGTGTTCGTGGGTGCGGCCGTTGTCCGGCATCCATTTTTCGTGGGTGCCCCAGCCGAGTTCGGCGGGCTGCATGCCCTCGGAGACGAAGCCTTCCACCGACCAGGTGTTGACGAACACGTTCATCGGCTTCGGCTTCTTCGAGCGCTGGGTGTCGCGCTCGGCGATGTGGATGCCCTTGACGCCAAGCTTGTGGGCGAGCTGGCCCCAGCCCTCGCGGCTCCTCGGCTCGTTGAATTCGGTGCCGGTGTCGCGGGCGATGTCGAGCAGCGCCTGCTTGACGAACCACGACACCATGCCGGGGTTGGCGCCGCAGGTCGAAACCGCCGTGGTGCCGCCCGGGCTCTTGTGTTTCGCCGCGAGCAGGGTCTCGCGCAGCGCGTAGTTCGAGCGCGCCTCGGGGCCGGCGCTCTTGTCGAAATAGAAGCCGAGCCACGGCTCGACCACGGTGTCGATATAGAGCGCGCCGATCTCCCGGCACAGCGTCATGATGTCGACCGAGGAGGTGTCGACCGAGAGGTTGACGCAAAAACCCTGGCCGCCGCCCGATGTGAGCAGCGGCACCAGCACCTCGCGGTAATTGTCTCTGGTGACCGCCTGCTTGATGAAGCGGACACCATGTTTGATCGCGATCTCGCCGTCCTCGTGCGGATCGATGACGACGAAGCGCGACCTGTCATAGTCGAAATGCCGCTCGATCAGCGGCAGCGTGCCCTTGCCGATCGAGCCGAAGCCGATCATCACGATGGGGCCGGAAATCTTCGCGTGAATCTGCGAGGCGGGATCGGTCATCGGTGAAAATCTCCGGAAGCGGCAGACAGGGATGGCCACGCGGGCCGCGTGGTTTGAAGACTATACTTGGCGCGCTAAATCAAGCCGCGCGTGACGCCAATGCGCGCGATTTCGCGGCCCGGCGCCGCGCTGCCGATCCAGTAGGCACGATCAACCCGGCCGCGCCGTCGAGCGCGCCGTCGCGCAGTTCGAGGCCGAGCAGGCGCTCGCGCTCGAACGGGCCGGGCAGCGACAGTTCCGCAGTCTTCGCGGCGGTGAAACCGAAGCGCCCGTAATAGGACGCGTCGCCGAGCAGGATCAAAGCGCCGTGGCCGCGCGCCTGCGCCGCCGCGAGCGCATGGCGCATCAGCGCAGCGCCAATGCCGAGCGCGCGGCAGCCGGGGTCGACCGCCAGCGGGCCGAGCACCAGCGCCGCAACGCCGCCGGCGTCGACGTGCCACAACCGCACGGTGCCCACCAGCCTGCCCCGGCGCACCGCGGTGAAGGCGAGGCCTTCGGCGGGCGCGCGTCCGTCGCGCAGCCGCTGGCACGCGCGGCTATGGCGGTTCGCGCCGAACGAGGCGTCGAGCAGCGCCTCGCGCGCGGCGACATCCGCGGCACGCTCGCCGCGGATCGCGAACGGCGCGGCGGGGAGGGCAGGGCTGGTCTTCCGCAAAGCAGTCATGGCACGTCGGTCCTTTACGCGTCGTCGAGACGCCAGTCTCGTGCCCCGGACGCAGCGCAGCGCGCCGTTCTTCACGGCGTGGTGCGCTGCAGAGCCGGGGCCGTAACGAACGCTGGCGCTTGGTACGGTCCCGGCTCTGCGGGGCGGCATGAAGAATGCCGCACCGCGTCCGGGACACGCTTGCAATGAAGGTGAGAGTTCAGATGTGGTACGTCTTCAGCGGCGGGATGCCGTTGAAGGCGACCGAGGCGTAGGTCGAGGTATATGCCCCGGTGCCTTCGATCAGCAGCTTGTCGCCGATCTCCAGCGTCACCGGCAGCGGATACGGCGACTTCTCGTACAGCACGTTGGCCGAGTCGCAGGTCGGGCCGGCGAGGATGCACGGGGTCATCTCCGCGCCGTCATGCGGGGTACGAATCGCATAACGGATCGACTCGTCCATCGTCTCGGCGAGGCCGCCGAACTTGCCGATGTCCAGATACACCCAGCGCGCATCGTCCTCGTCGCTCTTCTTGGAGATCAGAACGACTTCGGTCTCGATGATGCCGGCATTGCCGACCATGCCGCGGCCCGGCTCGATGATGGTTTCCGGGATCGCGTTGCCGAAATGCTTGCGCAGCGCACGGAAGATCGAACGGCCGTACTGCACGACCGCCGGGACTTCCTTGAGGTATTTGGTCGGGAATCCGCCGCCCATGTTGACCATGGACAGGTTGATCCCGCGCTCCGCGCAGTCGCGGAACACCGTCGAGGCCATCGCCAGCGCGCGGTCCCACGCCTTCACCTTGCGCTGCTGCGAGCCGACATGGAATGAAATTCCATAGGGCTCGAGGCCGAGACGCTTGGCGAGATCGAGCACGTCAACCGCCATCTCCGGATCGCAGCCGAACTTGCGCGACAGCGGCCATTCGGCGCCTGCGCAGTCATAAAGAATGCGGCAGAACACCTTCGCGCCGGGGGCCGCGCGGGCGATCTTCTCGACTTCGGCGGCGCAGTCGACCGAGAACAGCCGGATACCCAACGCGAACGCGCGCGCGATATCGCGCTCCTTCTTGATGGTGTTGCCATAGGAGACCCGCTCCGGGGTCGCACCGGCGGTCAGCGCCATCTCGATCTCGGCCACCGACGCGCAGTCGAAGCACGAGCCCATCGCGGCGAGCAGCGACAGCACCTCGGGGGCCGGGTTCGCCTTCACCGCGTAGAACACGCGTGAGTCCGGCAACGCCTTGGCAAAGGTCTGGTAGTTGTCGCGTACGACTTCGAGGTCGACCACGAGGCACGGCTCGGTGTCCTGGCCCTCGCTGCGGCGGTTGCGCAGGAATTCCTGAATACGGTCGGTCATAGCACTCTCCCGAACGGCCTTTGCGACAAGGACACATTCAAAAAATGACGTCGGACATGAGCGCTCGGCGTGCCGCACGATGGAGACGCGACAACGCCTTGAACTCAGACCGAACTGTGCTGCCGTGGATTGGTTGGGAGTGATCCCGCCCGCACACCTGGCAATGAAGGACAAGCCTCTTCGGTATTCGCGCCGGCTGGTGGAAAGCCGGCAGAGACCAAAAAAGCCCGATCCGTCGTTGCTTTAAGTCGCGTCCCCCGTTGAGAACGAGGTGCGCCGGTTCGCCTCCGGCTGCCAGTCACGGTTGCAAGGAGCAAAGTCGCCTTCAACGGCATCTCTGGAGAGAGATGCTGGCCTCTTAGTCTCGATCGATCCGACCGACTTAAGCGACCCTCGGCTTCTTCGTCCCTTGGCGGCTGTCCGGCCTCTTGTCCGGATACCTACCGACTGACACACGACCACAGGCACGTGCGAAATTGGGCAAGAGTGCAAATAGGGTGTTTGAGTTTGCTTCGCAACGTTTTTTTTCAACAGCGGACAGTTTTCTTCACAACGTCATTCAGGCGCCACAGCGCGCGCGCCGAACGTGAACGGATGTTAAGCTTGTTTAACGAAGTGTGAGCGATGCGAGGACACCGAGATTCGTTTCAGGCCTGTGCCGCAATGGTTTCTCGTACGCGCCAAAAACACCGCCGTCGTCCCCGCGCAGGCGGGGACCCATAACGACCGCTGCTGACGTGTTGCTGTGAAGTCGAAGCCCTGGGTGAGCGCCAGCGCTCAAATCGATGGATCGGGGCTATGGGTCCCCGCCTGCGCGGGGACGACGGTTACGCCCGCCGCGTGAACGGCTCGACGCGCTGGGCGGCGCGGATGAAGGCGGCCATGATGACGACGCCGAGCGCGAACAGTACCGCCTGCAGGATATGGGCGCCGAAGTCGTCGAGTCCGAACAGGATCGCCAGCGCCCAGCCGCCGGCGAACGCGGCACCGAACACCTCGGCGCCGATCAGGATCGCGGCGGAGACGACGGTGATGACGCTGGGCCAGTAGATCTGGCGGGGGCTGGTCTGGGCGTTCATGGGCAAGGGTTCCGGTTGCGGAGGGGAATGTCTATGAAAAACCGGCGCGGATCAAGAGTTCGTCATTGCGAGGAGCACTTGCGACGAAGCAATCCAGTCGGAGTGCGGGGCGCTGGAATGCTTCGCTTCGCTCGCAATGACGGCGATGCTCCCGCAATGACAGCGAAATCGGGCGCAAAAAAGCCCGATCGCCTGCTATAAGGCGGGGCGATTTGAGGCGAAAAACAGGACTTGCGATGTCGGAAACAATGGGCGCCAGCGCTGCCACGTCAACCACGGAAAATCCCCTGCTGAAACCTTGGCTGACGCCGTTCGAGACGCCGCCATTCGCGGACATCGCGCCGGCGCACTTCCTTCCGGCGTTCGAGCAGGCCTTCGCCGACCACGCCGCCGAGATCGCCGCGATCACCCATGACCCGGCAAGGCCGGACTTCGCCAACACCATCACCGCGCTGGAGCGGTCGGGCAAGCTGCTCTCGAAGGTGGCGGCGGTGTTCTACGACCTGGTCTCGGCGCATTCCAATCCGGCGCTGCTCGAGATCGACAAGGAAGTAAGTCTGCGGATGGCGCGGCACTGGAACCCGATCATGATGAACGCGGTGCTGTTCGGCCGGATTGCCCTGCTGCGCGACAGCAGCGCCGCGCTGGGCCTGACGGCGGAGCAGGCGCGGCTGCTGGAGCGCACCTACACCCGCTTCCACCGCGCCGGCGCCGGGCTGGACGAGACGGCGAAAGCGCGGATGGCCGAGATCAACGAACGCCTGGCGCATCTCGGCACCGCGTTCAGCCATCATCTGCTCGGCGACGAGCAGGAATGGTGCATGGAACTCGGCGAGGCCGATCGCGATGGCTTGCCCTCTTCGTTCGTCGCAGCCGCCAAGGCCGCGGCCGACGAACGCGGCATGGCCGGCAAGGCCATCATCACGCTGTCGCGCTCCTTCGTCGAGCCGTTCCTGAAGAGTTCCACGCGGCGCGATTTGCGCGAAAAGGTATTCAAGGCGTTCACCGCGCGCGGCGACAATGGCAACGCCAACGACAACAACGACACCATCGTCGAGATCCTCAAGCTGCGCGAGGAGAGCGCAAAACTGCTCGGCTTTCCGACCTTCGCCGCCTACCGGCTGGAAGATTCCATGGCAAAAACGCCGGAGGCGGTGCGCGGCCTTCTGGAGCGGGTGTGGAAACCCGCGCGCGCGCGCGCGCTGGCCGATCGCGACGCGCTGCAGGGGCTGATCGCGGAGGAGGGCGGCAATTTCGCGCTGGCGCCGTGGGACTGGCGCTATTACGCCGAAAAGCTGCGGCAGATACGCGCCGATTTCGACGATGCCGCGATCAAGCCTTACCTTGCGCTGGACAACATGATCGCCGCCGCGTTCGACTGCGCGAGCCGCCTGTTCGGCCTGGGCTTCGTCGAACGCCGTGACATCCCGGTCTGGCATCCCGACGTGCGGGTCTGGGAGGTCAGCGACGCCGCCGGCAACCACAAGGCGCTGTTCTACGGCGACTACTTCGCGCGGCCGTCGAAACGCTCCGGCGCCTGGATGACCTCGCTGCGCGACCAGCAGAAGCTGGACGGCGCCGTGTCACCGCTGATCATCAATGTCTGCAACTTCTCCAAGGGCGCCGAAGGCCAGCCCTCGCTGCTGTCGCCCGACGACGCGCGCACCCTGTTCCATGAATTCGGCCACGGCCTGCATGGCATGCTGTCGGACGTGACCTATCCCTCGCTGTCCGGCACCTCGGTGTTCACCGACTTCGTCGAACTGCCGTCGCAGCTTTACGAGCACTGGCAGGAGCAGCCGCAGGTGCTGCGGCAATTCGCAAAGCATTACCAGACCGGCGAGCCGCTGCCGGACGATCTGTTGAAGCGCTTCCTCGCCGCGCGGAAGTTCAACCAGGGCTTTGCCACGGTCGAGTTCGTCTCCTCGGCGCTGATCGATCTGGAATTCCACACCCAGCCGGCCTCGGCCAGCCGCGACGTGCGGGCGTTCGAGCGCGGCGAACTGGAAAAGATCGGCATGCCGGCGGAGATATCGCTGCGGCACCGGCCCACGCAGTTCGGCCACATCTTCTCCGGCGATCACTACGCGGCCGGCTATTACAGCTACATGTGGTCGGAGGTGATGGACGCCGACGCCTTCGGCGCGTTCGAGGAAGCCGGCGATATTTTCGATCCGGCGGTGGCGAAACGGCTGCATGACGACATCTATTCGTCCGGCGGATCGCGCGATCCGGAGGATGCCTACATCGCCTTCCGCGGCCGCGAGCCCGAACCCGCCGCACTGCTGCGCAGGCGCGGGCTCCTGGACGTGCCGGAGGCGGCGTGAGGTGAGCACATCGTTGCTAAAAATGCCGCCGTCGTCCCCGCGAAGGCGGGGACCCATAACCGCCGATCTTCAAGGTTCGGTACGTTGCTTCCGCAAGCTGTCGGCGTTTCCCTCATCGCAGGCAGCGCCGGCTATGGGTCCCCGCCTTCGCGGGGACGACATGCGGAGACTGTTGCGCCGGGCATTCGCACTGATCGTGTTGCTCGCGGCCTCCGTCGGCAGCATCAGCACCGCCTCGGCCCATCCCCACGTCTGGGTCGTCGCGGCGAGCGAGCTGATCTATGCCGCCGACGGTTCGATCACCGGCGTGCGCCACGCCTGGACGTTCGACGACATGTTCTCGACCTACGCGGTGCAGGGCATCGAGAGCAAAACCAAGGGCGCCTATACACGCGAGGAACTGGCGCCGCTGGCGCAGACCAATGTCGAGTCGCTGAGGGAGTTCGGCTTTTTCACTTTTGCGAAAGCCGACGGCAAAAAGGAAAAATTCCTGGAGCCGGTCGACTACTATCTCGAGCACAAGGACGGCGCGCTGGTGCTGCACTTCACGCTGCCGTTCAGGACGCCGTTCAGGACCAAGACGCTCGCGCTCGAAGTGTTCGACCCGAGCTTCTTCGTCGATTTCTCGCTGCAAAAGCAGGACCCGGTCCGGCTGGTCGGCGCGCCGGCCTCCTGCACGTTTTCGATCCAGCGGCCCAACGACGGCGGCGCCGCCGCGCAGAAACTCAACGAACAGACCTTTGCCAACGGCGAGAATTCGAACTACGGCGCGATGTTCGCCAACAGGATCACGGTGGAATGTCCGTGAGTCGCCTGACCCCAACCGAATGCGTCATGCGCGGGCTTGACCCGCGCATCCATCCCCTTCGCAAAGAGTCGTTCGAAGGGGATGGATGGCCGGGTCAAGCCCGGCCATGACGAGAGAGGAGAGAACCGTTCTGAGCTGTGTCGCGCTGCTGGCGACTGCCCTGCTCGCCGATGCTACTTTGCACACAGCGCTTGCCCAATCCCCCTTCGGCCCTCCGCGCGCGGCGCCGGACGCGCAGGCCGGGGGCATCGTCGGCTGGCTGCTCGCAAAACAATCCGAATTCTATCGCGAGATGTCCTCGACCATCCGGGCCGCGAAGGCCGATCGGACCGCGGTATGGACCCTGCTTGCGATTTCGTTCGCCTACGGCATTTTCCACGCCGCCGGCCCCGGCCATGGCAAGGCGGTGATCTCGTCATACCTGGTCGCCAACGGGGAAACCGCGCGGCGCGGCGTCGTGTTGTCGTTCGCGTCGGCGCTGCTGCAGGCGCTGGTCGCGGTCGTCATCGTCGGCCTTTCGGCCTGGCTGCTCAACGCCACCGCGAAAACCATGTGCGGCGCCGAGCGCGCGATCGAGATCGCGAGCTACGCGCTGATCGCGGCGTTCGGCGCCCGGTTGGTCTGGATCAAGGGCGGTGGATTTTTTCGCGCGCTGCAGGCACGGCAGCCGGCGCCCGCGATGGCCGCGCATCACGATCATCACCATCACGCCGATCATGTGCATGACGCGCATTGCGGCCATTCCCATGGCCCGACGCCGGATCGGCTCGCTGGCCCCGGCGGATGGCGGCGCGGGTTCGCCGCCATTGTCGCGGTCGGCATCCGGCCGTGCTCGGGCGCCATCCTGGTGCTGGTGTTCGCATTGGCGCAAGGGCTGTTCTGGGCCGGCGTCGCAGCCACCTTTGTGATGGGACTCGGCACCGCGATCACGGTGGCCACCATCGCCGTCGTCGCGGTCTCCGCCAAGGATCTGGCGCGGCGGCTCAGCGCCGGCCGTAACGGCGGTGGCGCGCTGGTCATGCGCGGCGTGGAATTCGGCGCCGCCGGGCTGGTGCTGCTGCTGGGCGCGGGGCTGCTCGCCGGCTACATCACCGCCGAGCGGGTGACGTGTTTCTAGACTCTTCGCCCCGCTGTCGCGAGGCGAGGGGGCTGCCGCCTTCGCGGCAATCGGCTGGCTCGCTGAGCGAAGCGACTACAACCCGGCCGGCGCGAGCCGGTGCGCCGAGCCAATTATCCGCAACAGGGTTGTTTGGTTTCTGGGGCGCAGCAGGACTGCTGTTGTTGCAGCCAGCGGTCGCGCGGCTTGCAGCTCGATGGCCTCGCCGACAGGTGAACGCGCAGGAAAGTCTCGCCTTGTTCGATGCGTTCGGCACGATAGAGCTGCATCGGGTGGACGCCGTCGCTCACTTCGAAAGTCAGTTTTGCGTCGGCATCGAAGCCGACGGCCTGTTCGACCTTGCGCATGATCGCGAGAAACTTTCCGGCCTGCATGTAGCCGCGGTTTTCCTCTTCGATATCCCAGAGCTGAATGAAGGTTTCGTTCCAGCTTTCCGGATTGGCGCCGCAGTCAAGCGCCTTGAACGCGCCCGTCTTGACTTCGGTCACATGATAGCTTGGGCGCACGTCGCGACCTTCATAATGAAAGATCAGCGCTTTCTCTTTCCGGCTTTCGAGGCTGGCAAGGAGAGCCGCGGCGGAAAGTTCTTCCGGTGGCGGGGCAGCTCCGGCCATTGAATGGATATTGGCAAGCATGTTCATGGATGCTATCCTCAATTCAATTATTCTTGAATTATAGGATTATCCGGGGATGGACGAACGTCAAGCCCTTTCCGCGTTCGCGGCGCTCTCGCAAGAGACGCGTTTGCGCGTGGTGCGGCTGTTGGTGAACGCGGGACTGAAGGGAATGGCGGCGGGAGATATTGCCAACAGGATGGGTGTTTCCCCGTCCAATGTATCGTTCCATCTGAAGGACCTGGAGCACGCAGGGCTCGTTGCGGCGCGCCGTGAAGCCCGCTCGATCATCTACACGGTGGAGTATCCGCTGCTTGCCGATCTGGTCCAGTTCCTGATGAAGGACTGTTGTGCCGGTCATCCCCAAGTGTGCACGCCCGCTTTGGTGCAAGCGTGCCGCCCGCCGGCGCCTGCGAAGAGGAAAAAGGCCGATGCCTGAGCGTATCTGCAACGTGTTGGTTTTGTGCGCCGAAAGTTTAGCGGTGCGCAGCATCGACCGGATGTCTTTCCCTCGCAGGTTTAGTGACGGCACAGCCATGCCATCCAGCAAGGCGGGCTGATGCGGGACTTCGATCTGCCCCGCCGCCTGGCCGCCGAAGCCCTCGGTACCATGCTGCTGGTCACAACCGTGATCGGTTCGGGCATCATGGCCGAAACCCTGACCAAGGACGTCGCGCTGGTGCTGCTCGGCAATACGCTCGCCACAGGCGCGATCCTGGTCGTGCTGATCACGGTGTTCGGGCCGATTTCCGGCGCACATTTCAATCCGGCGGTGACGCTGGTCTTCATGCTGAAAGGCGATCTGCGTCCGCCGCATGCGGCGCAATTCATCGCCGCGCAGGTCGTCGGCGGCATTCTCGGCGCGGTGGTTGCGCACGCCATGTTCGGCCTTCCCCTGGTCGATTTGTCGATGAAGGTCCGAACCGGCTTTCCGCAATGGTTCGCGGAGGCCATAGCGGCTTTTGGATTGATCGCGACGATTCTCGGTGGCCTGCGCTTCCGCGCCGAAGCGATTCCATGGCTGGTCGGTCTCTATATCACCGCCGCATATTGGTTCACTGCATCGACCTCGTTCGCGAATCCGGCCGTCGCGACCGCGCGGTCGCTCACCAATACGTTTTCCGGCATCCGCCCGCAGGACGTACCTGTCTTTATCGTCGCGGAACTGTTGGGCGCCTTGCTCGGGCTCGCGCTGATGACGTGGCTGCTGCGCGACACTTCCAAGCGCGCCGAATGAACCGGCGTGCTGATAATATTCTGATCGCGGCGCTCGGCACGACCCAGACGCTCGCATGGGCGGCGAGCTATTATCTGCCCGCCATTCTGGCCGATCCCATCGCCCGCGATCTCGGCATCTCCAGCAATTGGGTGTTCGCCGCTTTTTCCGCGGCGCTCGTGATCTCCGGCTTGCTGGGACCGCGCGTTGGCCGCCAGATCGACCGCGTCGGCGGGCGCGAGGTGCTGTGCGCCTCGAACGGCATTCTAGCTGTCGGACTGATTGTCCTCGGATTATCGCACTCCGCCGTCGTGATGGCGGCGGCTTGGTTTGTGCTCGGCGTCGGCATGGGGCTTGGCCTGTACGATGCGGCTTTCGCGGCGCTCGGGCGCATCTACGGGGATACCGCACGGCGCTCCATTACCGGCATCACCTTGCTCGCCGGATTTGCCAGCACGGTCGGTTGGCCGCTGAGCGCCTTTGGGTTGGAAACCATCGGCTGGCGTTCCACCTGCTTTGCTTGGGCGGCGGTACATCTGCTTGTCTGCCTGCCGCTCAACTGGTTCTTTGTTCCGAAACTCAGGCCCGAACATCGCATCGCGCCGGACGCGCCAAAACCGCATCTGCCGATCGACCGAGCCATGGTCCTGCTGGCATTCGCGTTCGCAGCGGCATGGAGCGTCACCTCGGCGATGGCCGTGCACCTTCCCCGGATTTTGGAGTCTTTCGGCGCAACGCCTGCACAGGCCGTCGTGGCCGGCATGCTGATCGGTCCGGCACAAGTGGCCGCGCGCATCGTGGAGGCGAGTTTGCTCAAACGCTTCCATCCACTGTGGTCGGCGCGGCTTGCGTGTATCACGCACCCCCTGGGCGCTTGTGCGATCGGCATGCTCGGCGGCGGTTTTGCCGGGGTATTCACGCTGCTGCACGGCACCGGCAGCGGTATTCTGACGATTGCGCGCGGCACTCTGCCCCTCGCGATCTTCGGGCCAAAGGATTACGGCTACCGGCTTGGCCTGCTCGGCGCGCCGTCCCGTCTGTCGCAAGCGCTGGCGCCGGTGCTGTTCGGCCTGCTGATCGTACCGCTGGGGAGCAATGTCCTGCTGGTCACATCGGGACTGAGCCTCGCCGCGCTTTTATCACTGGCGCTTCTCGGCGCACGCGAGAACGTGAAATAATCCAGTGCGGGTGCCGTAACGGGCTCGGGACTCACGCCGGCAGATATCCGCGGATCGCGGGCAGAAAGAAGATCCCGACGTTAATGACAAATCCGACCGCCCACAGGATCGAGCGCAGCGTTGGCCGGTCGCCGAGATAGGTGAGGACATAGGCGATCCGCACGATCAGGAACAGCACTGCGAGTTCATTGACGAGGTTCTGCGGGCTGCCGCGAAATTCCGCCAGCAGCACCGCGGCGGCGAAAAACGGAAACGTCTCGATGCCGTTCTGGTGCGCCGCCCATGCCCGCGCCCGCAGCGGCTCGGCGTAAAACGCGGGGTCGCGCGGCCTGGCGTTGTCGAAGCTGCGAAAGCCGAGCCACTTGATCGGCGCGATGGTCGCAAGATAGAGCAACACGCCTGCGAAAACGCACCATTCGGCGATCGTCATGGTTTCTCCCGCTCATCCGTACTGGATTCACACATCTCCGGCGTCATTGCCGGGCTTGACCCGGCAATCCATCCTCTTCAAAAAAGCCCTTCGAAGATGGATGGATACGCGGGTCAAGCCCGCGTATGACGAGATGTGTGAATGCCGTACTGCTCATCCGGGCTACGATTTAGCGGCACAGCCATTATCTTGACAAGGTTGACACAACGCGCGAAGCCACAGCGATCATGAGCGTGGTCGTTCCCATCGGAAGAACCTCAGCCGCCGCCACGACCAGCCCGGAGCGGGTCGGCGTGCTGCTGGTCAATCTCGGCACGCCCGACAGCGCCGACGCCAGCGGCGTGCGGGTTTACCTGAAGGAATTCCTGTCGGACCCGCGGGTGATCGAAAATCAGGGCCTGCTGTGGAAGCTGGCGCTGAACGGCATCATCCTGAATACGCGGCCGCGGCGCAAAGCGCGTGACTACCAGAAGGTCTGGAACACCGAAAAAAACAAATCGCCGCTGAAAACCATCACGCGCGCGCAGTCCGAAAAACTCGGCGAGGCGATCGCCGACCATGATCACGTCGTGGTCGACTGGGCGATGCGCTACGGCAACCCGTCGATCAGGTCGCGGATCGAGGCGCTGGCGGCGCAGGGTTGCGACCGGCTGCTGGTGGTGCCGCTCTATCCGCAATATTCGGCGGCGACGTCGGCCACCGTGTGCGACGAGGTGTTTCGGGTGCTGGGCGGCATGCGCGCGCAGCCGACGCTGAGGGTGACGCCGCCCTATTACGACGATCCGGATTATATCGAGGCGCTGGCGGCCTCGATCGCCGCGCATCTGAAGACCTTGCCGTTCCAGCCCGAGATCATCGTCGCCTCGTTCCACGGCATGCCGCAGAAATATATCGACAAGGGCGATCCCTACCGGACGCAGTGCGTGGCGACGGTCGATGCCCTGCGCGGGCGCATGGGGCTTGACGAGAAGCAACTGATGCTGACCTTCCAGTCGCGCTTCGGCTTCGACGCCTGGCTGCAACCCTATACCGACCGGACCATCGCGCAACTGGCCAAAGACGGCGTGCGCCGCATCGCCGTGGTGACGCCAGGTTTTTCGGCCGATTGCCTGGAGACGCTGGAAGAAATCGCGCAGGAAAACGCCGAGATTTTCGTCCATGCCGGCGGCGAACAGTTCGCCGCCATCCCCTGCCTGAACGACAGCGATGGCGGCATGGACGTGATCCGCCAACTGGTGCTGCGCGAGCTGCAGGGCTGGATTTAGGCCGGCCCGCCTCCCGTGCCGTTATTGCCGGGCTTGGCCTGCCGGATCACACATCCTTATCGTCGTTGCCGGGCTCGACCCTACGGTATTCACACATCTTCATCGTCATTGCCGGGCTTGACCCGGCAATCCATCGTCCTCGACAGAGTCTTGCGAAGATGGATGGATACGCGGGTCAAGCCCGCGTATGACGATGCGGTAGATCTCGTGCGCGGACGCAGCGCAGTGCCATAAGTGCGTTCACGCGCGTCTTCGACGCGCTATGGCTCTTGCGGAGCGGCATGATCGGCGATGCTCCGCATCGCCTCGGATGCCGCACCGCGTCCGGGACACGGAAGTGTCCGCCTCGAACCTTGGACCCCGAATCGGCGACTTATGTTAAGCCGGAACAACGGCGTCCGTGGTCTTCCGGGGGAATCCAATGACCGGTTTCGATATTTTCGCCATCGCCTTTGTGCTGCTGATCGTGCTTACGCTGTTTGCCGGCGTCAAAACCGTCCCTCAGGGCTATGACTGGACCATCGAGCGGTTCGGCAAGTTCACCCGCATCCTGTCGCCGGGGTTGAATATCATCATCCCCTATTTCGACCGGGTCGGGCGCAAGATGAACATGATGGAACAGGTGATCAGCATTCCGGAGCAGGAAGTGATAACCAGGGATAACGCCACGGTGACCGTCGACGGCGTCGCGTTCTTCCAGGTGTTCGACGCCGCCAAGGCGAGCTACGAGGTGTCCGACCTCAACCAGGCCATCATCGTGCTGACCATGACCAACATCCGTTCGGTGATGGGCGCGATGGACCTAGACCAGGTGCTGTCGCATCGCGACGAGATCAACGAGCGCCTGCTGCGCGTGGTCGACGCCGCGGTGTCGCCGTGGGGGCTGAAGGTCAACCGCATCGAGATCAAGGACATCGTACCGCCGGCGGATCTGGTGGAAGCGATGGGCCGCCAGATGAAGGCCGAGCGCGTCAAGCGCGCCGACGTCCTGCAGGCCGAGGGCCAGCGGCAGTCGGAAATTTTGCGCGCGGAAGGCGCCAAACAGGGGCAGATATTGCAGGCGGAAGGCCGCCGCGAGGCCGCGTTCCGCGACGCCGAGGCGCGCGAGCGCTCCGCCGAAGCCGAGGCCAAGGCGACGCAAATGGTTTCCGAAGCGATCGCGAAGGGCGACGTCGCCGCGCTGAACTACTTCATCGCCGACAAATACATCAAGGCGTTCGGGCAATTAGCGGATTCGCCGAACCAGAAGATCATCATGCTGCCGATCGAGGCGATGAGCATCCTGGGTTCGCTGGCCGGCATCGGCGAAATCGCGAAGGCCACCTTCGGCGAAAGCGCGGCATCGGCGCAGGCCGCCGCCCGGCGCGGCTCGGTGCCGAGCGCGGGAGCCGCGCCGCCGGCGCCGCAACGATAATCCGCAACGATAATCCGCAACGATAATTCGCGTCGTCCCCGTGAAGGCGCTAGGGCATGCACATATCTCTGTCGTCATTGCCGGGCATGACCCGGCAATTCATCACGCTTCGAAAGACTCTTTCGAAGATGGATGGATGCGCGGGTCAAGCCCGCGCATGACGAGATGTGTGCATGCCTTCGCGGGGACGACGATAAACGGTTGATGCGAGACGCGAGAGTGGATCGCGGGAGGTAGTGCGATGGCCGGAATGTTGTCGACGCTTGGCAATTGGAACTGGCTGATCTTCGGCCTTGTCCTGATGGCGCTGGAACTGCTGGCGCCCGGCGTGTTCCTGCTCTGGCTCGGGCTCGCCGCCCTGCTGGTCGGTCTGCTGTCGTTCGCGATCAACCCGTCGTGGCAGATGCAGATCCTGATGTTCGCAGTGTTCGCCGCCGCCGCCGTGCCGCTGTGGCGCCAAGTCGCGCGTCGGCACGGCGCCAGCAAGAGCAACCCGTTCCTCAACAAGCGCTCGGACGCGCTGGTCGGTCGCGTCTTCACGCTGGAGAAGCCGATCGTCGACGGCGCCGGAACGGTGCGGATCGACGACACCGTCTGGCGGGTCGCCGGTCCCGACGCACCCGCCGGCAGCCGGGTGCGGATCGTGCGCGCCGATGGCGCAAGCCTCACGGTGGCGGCGGTCTAGATGATGATGGTCTTAAGTCGAATCGCCACGACGCTCTGTTCACCTCCCCTTGAGGGAGAGGTCGACGCGCATCGTCAGATGCGCGTCGGGTGAGGGATTCAGGTTTATCGGGTGAGCTTAACCCCTCACCCGTCTCGCCGCCGCTTCGCGCCGTCGAGCCACCCTCTCCCTCAAGGGGAGAGAAAAAGAAGGCGCCCGCTTCAACTTGGATTCATCATACGCTAGATGCGTCCTTGCCTTGCGACGGTGGTTATCGCCGGCGCTTTTTCTGGCCGATATAAGCGAGTGCCGCATCCATCCGCTGTTTCGAATAAGCGCGCATCTCGCCCACGGTGGCAAAGGTCTTCGTCAACGGTTTCCCACTGTCCGGGTGGCCGGGCAGCGGCCCGAGATATTGCCGGGTCATCTTCACAAGATGCGGCGCCGGCGCGGCCGCCAGTTGCTCCGCCGTCGGCGCTGCGCCGGAGCTGAGTTCGGAGCAACTGACGGTGCAGGGATACATCGCCGAGGTGGCATAGCCCTGAATGTTGCTCGGACAGTCGGTACGGATCGTCGAGGTGCCAAACTGCGAATAATCGAACACCGGCGCGATCGACGGGGCGTATTGGTCGCGCCGGGTGAGCCGGTAGGGCTCGGCATTGTTCGGCAGCAGATCCTGCAGGAACCGCAGGATGGACGTGTTCTGGTATTGCGTGCTGCAGACGCCGGCCTGCAGCCACGGCGAGATCAGCATCACCGGCGTGCGCGCGCCCAGCACGGTGAAATCGAACGAATAGGTCACGTCCGTGATCGACGACTTCCAGGTCCAGACCGGCGGTTGTTGTTCGTTGTTGGGGTCGAAGTCGGGAGCGACCGTCGCGGGCACGCTCTTGTGGTCGTACATGCCGCCGTTCTCGTCGAAATTGACGATCAACAGGGTCTTCTCCCAGTACGGACTCTGGTTAAGCGCATTGTAGATGCACGCCAGGAAGTTTTCGCCGGCCTCGACCAGCGAGTTCGGGTGCATGCTGGTATCGCAGCCGACATCGTTCCAGCACATGATGAAGCTGTAGAAGGGAAGCGTGCCGTTGGTCAGATCGCTGAAGAAATTGGCGATCGGCACATTGGTCACGTTGAACGCGGTGGGGTCGGTCTCGTCATACTGCTGGCTGAACACCTGTTCGTTGAGCCAGTTGGTATCGCAGTTATGGCCCGGCCAGTACATTTTCCAGGTCTCGCCTTTTTGCTGGATGCGCTCGAAGATGGTCAGGCGGTTCACCATGTTGGTGCCGCCGACCGCGTCGTCGTCGTTGATCCCGAGGTCGCCCGTGGTGGCGCAGTGCATGAAAGCGCGATTGGGGGATGTGTGGCCCGGCATGTCGCAATGCCATGCGTCGCATACGACGAACGATTGCGCCAGTTTGTGAAAGACCTGCATCGATTGCCATTCGAAATAGGTCATGACGCCCGCGCCGTTTTTCTGGTCCGGGTCGCCCGAACTCGGCTCCGGAGTCGACAGAAACCCGCTGTTGGTGGCAGGGAACGTGGTCTGGTTGTTCTGCGGCTGTCCTCCTATGATTCCCGTCGCACCGGGACCGAAAAGATCGTGGGTCATGCCGTCGCCGAAATCATGATTGAAATCGTGCGGAATACATTGTTGCTCGTAATTCGGCTGCGTTGCAGGGTCGGGACTGACGCCGGGAACGATGCCGGTCGGGATGGTGGCCGGATTGCCAGTGCCGACCGCCGCGAGCGGGTTCATCGTGTTGTAGAGATCCGGCTTGACGCCGTTCGAATCCAGCACGCCGTCCACGCCCGGCATCGCGCCGAGAATGTGGTCGAACGATCGATTTTCAAACATGAGCACGATGATGTTCTGAATATTCGGAAGCGAAGTGCCCATGATTACAGCTTTCTGAACGTTGATTTCCGGCCTTACGGATTGTTTCGCTTCGCTCGCAATGACGGCGGTACGCATCGCACCGGGTCAGGCCACCCCGGCCCTCAGCACGTCGTGGACGTGGACGATGCCGACCGGCTTGCGGCCTTCGGCGACGATCAGCACCGTCACCGCGGGCTTCGAGGAGTTGATGGTGTCGAGCAGTTCGATCGCCAGCGTATCCGGCAAGGTGGTCCTGGGATTTTTCGTCATCACCTCGTCGACCGCGGCGGTCATCAGGTCGGGCCGCATGTGGCGGCGCAGGTCGCCGTCGGTGATGATGCCGACCAGGTCGCCGTCCGCATCGACGATGCCAACGCAGCCGAAACCTTTCGACGACATCTCCACCAGCGCGTCGGACATTCTGGTGCCGAGCGGTTTCAGCGGCACCGCGTCGCCGGTGTGCATCAGGTCGCGGACGAATTTCAGCATCGCGCCGAGCTTGCCGCCAGGATGCAGCACGCTGAAATCCGTTCGCGTGAAGCCGCGGCCTTCCAGCAGCGCGATGGCCAATGCGTCGCCCAGCGCCAGCATCATTACCGAGGAGGTGGTGGGCGCCAGGTTGTGCGGGCAGGCCTCGCGCGCCTTCGGCAGCGTCAGCGCAACCGCGGCGGCCTTGCCGAGGGTGGAGGCGCTATCCGCCGTCATCGCCAGCAGCGAAATCCGGAATCGCTTCGCGTAGCTGATCAGGTTCTTCATCTCCGGCTGCTCGCCGGACCACGACAGCGCCAGGATGACATCATCGGGCGTGATCATGCCGAGATCGCCATGGCCGGCCTCGGCGGCATGAACGAAAAATGCCGGCGTGCCGGTGGAGGCGAAGGTCGCCGCGATCTTGCGGCCGATGTGGCCGGATTTGCCGAGCCCGGTGATGATCAGCCGGCCGCGGGCGTTGCGGATCAGTTCGGCGGCGGCGGCGAAGGCCCGACCGAGGTCGGACTGCAAGGCCGCCGTGAGCGCGGCGATGCCGCTGCCTTCGGCGTCGAGCGTGCGCAACGCCGATTGCACCGCGGCGTCGGGCTCCGTCAGCGACGATGTCGCGGCCTGCGATTTCGGATTGGCCATCGCTGTTCCAAATTCCACCGTGTCATGCGCGGGTCAGGCCCTGCTGGATTCACGCATCTGTCATACGCGGGCTTGACCCGCGTATCCATCATCTTCGCAACAGGCTTTCCAAAAGCTGGATTGCCGGGTCAAGCCCGGCAATGACGACGGAGATGTGTGAATACCGTAGCATCAGGCCCGGCAATGACGGCCTCAAGGCCGGCCATCTTTATAACATGGCCGCGACTTCAATGCGACGCGCGGCCCGGTCCGCAACGGCTCATTAACCATAATTGTTTTAACTCCATTAACGACGATTTTCGGCCGCGTCTTGGCGCATTCGGGAGCTCGTCGGCAGGCAGTTGAATTTGTTGGAGTATTTTGAGCCGTGGATCAGGGTCCAGCAGCGGGCCGCCGCAAGCGTGTGAGGGCTTTACACGCGTTTTTGCCGTGCCTTGCGCTGATCGCGTTTGCCGGGGCTGCGGCACAGGCTCAAAGCCTGACCAGCGATCTGTTCCGCCCGGTGCGCGACGGCTTTGTGCTGCCGCAGGATTCTCCGCTGCGCAGAACCGCGCAATCGACGCCCGACGATCGCAGCAACAACACCGATAACCGCCTGCGCAATCCCGATGCGCCGGCGCCGTCGCGCATCGGCAACATCCCGACCTACGGCCTGCCGGCGGCCAGCGGCGCATCGTCGTCCGGCTACGATTCGCTCAATCGCAAACGGCAAAAGGCAAGACTGTATCCGGGCCAGCCGAAGCCGAAGGTGGTCGGCCCCGGCAATCGCCCGCCCACCGCGCAGGCCCCCGATCCAAGGCTGCCGCCGCCGAAATTGCCGCAGCCGCCATCGGCGAGCGCCAACCGGACGCCGATCCCGCCGGCGATGGCCGGCACCGTGCCGGGCCAGCCCACTCGCAAGCGGCTCAAAATCGACGACGATCCGTTCGGCGCGGTCGGCGATTACGCCGGCAGTTTCCTGGTCAAGACCGCGGTCGAGTTCATGGGCGGCTACAACAGCAATCCCGGGCGTATTTCGGAGACCAAGGGGTCGCCATTCTATGTGGTGGCGCCGGAATTGCTCGTCGTCTCCGACTGGGAGCGCCACGCGCTGGTTGCCGACCTGCGCGGCTCGTTCACCGGCTACACCGAGACCTTCCCGCCGGTGAACGGCGTGGTGTCGTCGGCGCCGGTCAATGTCGACCAGCCATATTTCTTGGGCCATGTCGACGGCCGGCTCGACGTCACCAGGGACACACGCCTGCTCGGGCAGGTGCGGCTGCGCGTCACCACCGACAATCCCGGCAGCCCGAACGTGCAGGCCGGGCTCGCCAAATATCCGGTCTATGCCGACATCGGCGGCACCCTCGGCATCGACCAGAGTTTCAACCGGCTGCAGGTTTCCGCGGGCGCCGCGGTCGATCGCATCGTCTATCAGAACTCGGTGCTGACCGACGGCACCGTCAGCTCCAACGACGACCGCAATTTCAACCAGTTCGGCGGTCTGGGGCGCATCAGCTACGATCTGCTGCCGGGGCTGAAGCCGTTCGCCGAAATCGAGGCCAATACCCGCGTCCACGACCAGCAGGCCAACCGCAACGGGTATTTGCGCAATTCCGACGGCGGCTCCGTCAAGGCCGGCACCTCGTTCGAATTCTCCCGTCTCTTGACCGGCGAAGTCTCGGTCGGCTGGGCGGCGCGCACCTACGAGGATCCGCGGCTCAACAAGCTGCAGGGCCTGCTCACCGCGGCCTCGCTGGTATGGGCGGCGACGCCGCTCACCACCGCGAAATTCTTCGCCACCACCTCGATCGACGAGACCACGCTGCCCGGCGTTTCCGGCGTGCTGACCAATACCTACACCTTCGAGGTCGATCACGATTTCCGCCGCTGGCTGACCGCGATCGGCAGGTTCACTTACGGCACCCAGGCCTATCAGGGCGATTCGCGTTTCGACAACTTCTATTCGATCTCCGCCGACCTGGTCTACAAGCTCAACCGCGACGTCTGGATCAAGGGCACCGTGCGGCGGGATATCCTGGATTCCAACCAGCCCGGCTCGAGCTCGGCGGCGACGGTGGTGATGCTAGGGGTGAGGTTGCAGCGGTAATGATGTCTCGCTTTCTCCGTCGTCCCCGCGCAGGCGAGGACCCATAACCGCCGACGAATGTTTTGCGATGATTGGAGCCACAGCCGTGTATCACGGGCATCGGTGTGTATGGGTCCCCGCCTGCGCGGGGACGACGATGCGGAATATGTTTCGCGCTTCTACTTCATCCGCTTGAACCGCACGCTCCTGCCGTCCGCCATCCGTGTCGCGATGTAGCCGCCTTCGATGCATGCCTCGCGCTGCGGCATCTTCTCCTGCGGGCTGCGCAGCGTCTCCCACCACGACGCGCGATGCGCCGCGCGCGGCAGCGCGGCGTCGATAATCTCCTCGATCTGGTCGAAGGAGAGGGTGAACTCGGGCAGCTTCTGGCGTTTCAGGTAATCGCGCAGCGCGGAGTAGTCGTTCACGGGCGGTCTTCCTTCGTCATTGCGAGCAAAGCGAAGCAATCCAGAGCCCGGGGGCTCAGACTGGATTGCTTCGTCGCAAGCGCTCCTCGCAATGACGGCGGCGGCATCAGCGCTCTCACCTCTCCAGATACCGCTTCATCTCCTCGCGCAGTCCGTCGCGCAAATCTTCGCGCGCCATGCCGAAGGCGATGTTGGCGCGGAGAAAGCCGGGCTTGGAGCCGCAGTCGTGGCGCTCGCCCTCGAATTCCACGCCGTAGAATTTTTGCGTTTTAGCGAGGCCTATCATGGCATCGGTGAGCTGGATCTCACCGCCGGCGCCGTGCTCCTGGGTCTCCAGGATCCTGAAAATTTCCGGCTGCAGGATGTAGCGCCCGGTGATCGAGAAGTTGGAGGGCGCGGTGCCCCTGGCCGGCTTCTCCACCATGCCGTCGATCTCGAACATGCGGCCATGGGCATGGCGCGGGCCGACGCCGCAGATGCCGTATTGATGGGTGAGATGCGCCGGCACCTCCTCAACCGCGATCAGATTGGATTTTTCGCCGAGCTTGTTCGCCGCCTCGATCATCTGGGCGAGGCAGCCCGGCGTGTTCAGCACCAGCTCATCGGGCAAGACAACTGCAAAGGGCTCGTCGCCGACGATGTCGCGGGCGCACCATACCGCATGTCCGAGGCCGAGCGGCGCCTGCTGCCTGGTAAAACTCGTGGCGCCGGCCGCGGGCTGGTCGCGCGCTAGGATATCCTGCTCGGCCTTCTTGTTGCCGCGCGCGGCCAGCGTGGTGTCGAGCTCGAACATGCGGTCGAAGTGGTCCTCGATGACACCCTTGTTGCGGCCGGTGACGAAGACGAAATGCTCGATGCCGGCTTCCTTGGCCTCGTCGACGACATACTGGATCAGCGGCCGGTCGACGATGGTCAGCATTTCCTTCGGCATCGCCTTGGTGGCGGGCAGGACGCGGGTGCCGAGGCCGGCGACCGGAAAGACGGCTTTGCGGATTTTCATGGGGCAGGGCTTCTTGCGAACGGAAGGGATCAAGTCGGCTGTTGGTAACAGGTTTCAGCGAATTCGAAAAACCACCGCGGTCGTCCCCGCGTAGGCGGGGACCCATAAACACCCGCGGGTGTTTTGCGAATGATTTAGGCCGCAACACTTATAACAACGAATATCGGCGGCTATGGGTCCCCACTGCGCGGGGACACGACGCAGAAAACCCACAAAAAACCGTGTTGTTAAGCTGATGGAAACCGTGACAAGGCCTCCTGGAAGCCGGGTGTTTTGCGGGACAAGGATGGAATCGATGGTTGCAAGGATCGGCAATCGGCTGGGCGGAGCGGTTGTCGCGGTGGCGCTGACGCTGTCCGGCGCGGCCTCGGCGCAGATTTCGGTCGGTGGTGCCCCGTTGAAACCGCAGAGCTCGACCGGATCGATCCCGCCGGCCGCGCATCCGGGCCTGGTGCCGCGCGCGATGGTGCAGGCGCCGCCGCCGGCTCCGAGCACGCCGCCGCCGCCGTGGAGCGGCGAAGACGGCGCCTCCGGGCACCCGTTGATGACGGCGTCCGCGATCCGCGAGGCGGCGGCGAATTTCGATTCCTGCGTGGCCGGGATGTGGCCCGATGCCGCGCGGCGAAACATCGCCCGCGCCAATTTCGAGCGCTTCACCGCGGGGCTTCAACCCGATCTGCGCATCATGGACCTGATGGATTCGCAGCCCGAATTCACCAAGTCGATCTGGGACTATCTCGACATACTGGTCAGCGACGCGAGGATGGCGAAGGGCCGCGAGGTGCTCGCAAAGTACAAGCCGCAGTTCGACGCGGTGGAAAGGCTTTACGGCGTCGACCGCTACATCATCGCCTCGATCTGGGGCGTGGAATCCAATTACTCGACCATGATGGGCGACCGCAGCGTGCTGCAGTCGACCGCGACGCTGGCCTGCATCGGCCGCCGCCAGAAGTATTTTCGCGACGAGTTTCTCACCGCGCTGGAAATCCTCAACCGCGGCGACCTCCGTCCCGAGCAGATGCGCGGTTCATGGGCCGGCGCGTTCGGACCGACCCAGTTCATGCCGACCGCGTTCAAGCGCTACGCGGTCGATGGCGACGGCGACGGCCGCCGCGACGTGGTCGACGATGCGGCCGACCTGATCGCATCCACCGCCAACAACCTGAAGAAGGACGGCTGGCAGAGCGGCCAGACCTGGGGCTTCGAGGTGGTGATGCCGCAAGGGTTTAATTTCATGCTGGCGGATCGCGCAAAGGCGATGAGCATCGCGCAGTGGGAGCACCTTGGTTTGAAGCGCGCCGGCGGCCAGCCATTCCCGCATCCCGCGGAAAAAGCCTATCTGCTGGCGCCGGCCGGCGCCGAAGGGCCGGGCTTCCTGATGCTGCAGAACTTCCGCGTCATCATGAAATACAATCCGGCGGAGGCCTACGCGATGGCGATCGGGCATTTCGCCGACCGGTTGCGCGGCGGCGCGCCGTTCGTTCAGCCCTGGCCGCGGCAGGAGCGCGTGCTGTCGCGCGCCGAGCGGCTGGAATTGCAGCAGCTGTTGGCGCAGCGCGGTTTCTATCGTGGCACGCCGGACGGCCAGCTCGGCGGCCAGACCCGCGAGGCGCTGCGCGGCTTCCAGGCCTCGATCGGCACGCCCGCGGACGGATTTGCGTCGTCGGACGTGCTGGAGCGGCTGAGGGGACGCTGAGATTTGCTTCGTGTCCCGAGCGCGATGCAGCGCGAAGTGCTGCTTCGCAGAACCGGAATCGTAACGAACACCGGCGCCTGAAATGGTCCCGGCTCTGCGGAGCGGCATGACCGGCGATGCGACAGCCCCGAGCTGCGGCTGCCGATGACGCCGATCACGGCCGAACTCGCCGGCCAGCCCGCCCGGCGAATTTCTTGTGTAAAATCTGAATCTTACACAAGCCGACGGGTTGAAGAACCGGTGTGCTAACCTTGAACGCGAGGCGCGCTTGACGCGGCGGCCCGATCCCCGGTTTATGGGTTGACGGCCGCCCGCTTGCGGCCCAAATCGGCTATTATAGCGATTGCCCGACATCCATTCGCCACCGGACCGCATGCCGAAGCCGAAATCCTTTTTGCGCATCTTCACCGAGACCGGCCCGCTGGTCGCGCTGACGGTTGCGATCGCGCTGCTGGTCGGCATCGCAGGTCCGGCGTCGGCGCAGTTTTTCAATTTCGGCAATTTCGGCGCCCCGCCGAGGCCGTCGCAGCCGATACCGCGCGGCGGCAACGGCTGGTTCGGCAACGATCTGTTCGCGCCGTTCCGGCAGGAGGCGCCGCGGCGGTCGGCCCCGCGCGAGGATTTTTCCAGGGCCCCGCCGCCGGAGCGGCGCGACAATGCGCCGGCGCCCGAGCGCAACATCCTGGTGCTCGGCGATGCCATGGCCAACTGGCTGGCCTATGGCCTCGAGGACGCCTACGGCGAACAGCCCGACATGGGCATCATCCGCAAGCACAAAACCGCCTCCGGCCTGATCAGGTACCAGCCCAAAGGCGATCCCGCCGACTGGGCGGCCGCCGCAAAAGGCATTCTTGCCACCGAGAAACCGGATGCCATCGTGGTCATGCTCGGCCTCAACGACCGCATCTCGATCCGCGATACCGGCGCTGACAAGAAGGTCGACAAGAAGGACGCCAAGGCCAAACCCGCGGACGGCAAACCAGCGGATGCAAAACCTGCGGCGAAGCCGGACGGCGCCGCGGATGCAAAACCCGACGACAAGCCGGTTGACAAGACGGTCGACACCGAATTGTCGCCGGACGACGCCGCCGACGCCGACCAGCCGGTCATCGCGCCGGAAAAGAACGCGCGATCCGGTAGCGGCGTGTACGAGTTTCGCGACGAGCGCTGGGTCGAACTCTATTCCAAGAAGATCGAAGAGATGATCGGGGTGCTCAAGTCCAAGGGCGTGCCGGTGCTGTGGGTCGGACTTCCCGCGGTGCGCGGCGTCAAGGCTACCGCCGAGATGCTGTTTTTGGATTCGCTGTATCGCGACGCCGCCGGCAAGGCCGGCATCACTTATGTCGATGTCTGGGATGGCTTTGTCGACGAGGCCGGCCGTTTCCTGCAGCAGGGCCCTGACTTCGAGGGTCAGATCAGGCGGTTGCGCGCCTATGACGGCGTGTTCTTCACCAAGGCCGGCGCCCGCAAGCTCGCGCATTATGTCGAGCGCGAGGTGACGCGGCTACTGGCAGGTCGCTCGGCGCCGTTCACGCTGCCGACCGAACCTGCGACCCCCGACGCCAATGCCGAGCCCGGCAAGCCGGCGCCGCGTCCGCTGGCGGGACCGATCCTGCCGCTGGTGGCGTCATCGGTCGGTACCGACCAGCTGCTCGGCGGTCCCGGCTCGCGCCCCCCGGCGGTCGACGCGCTGGCGGCAAGGACGCTGGTGAAAGGCGAGCCGTTGGCGGCGCCGGCCGGACGCGCCGACGATTTTGCCTGGCCGCGCCGCGAAGTTGGCCGCGAACAGGCCAAGGGCGAGGTACCCGTCGCTTCCGCCTCGCCGGACGGCGTGACCCCGGTGATGGCGACGCCGCCAGCGCCGAAGCCGAAAAAGCCGCGACCGATCCAGCCGGCGGCGGCGCCGTCGGCAGGAGATTTTTTCAGTTTCGGCGCGGCGCCGTCGCAACGGCCCCGCATGGCGCCGCAGCAGCAACCGCCACGCCCGCCGGGCAGCGTCGGCCGCGCGGCGTCGGCGCCAGGGTTCTTCGCGCGCTGACGATTTCTCCCGTCATGCCGGCTCGACCCGGCAATCCATCCGTTGCGACAGACTTGCATGAAGGACGATGGATACGCAGGTCAAGCCCTGCGTATCGCCTATGACGTCAAAGCTCGGCTGGGGAATGTTCCCCTTGACACAAGTACGGCCTAGGTGTAGATTTCGACCATTGGAGCAAGACGCCGATGGCCGCAACCCTTTCAGTCCGACAGTTTTTCGCCCGCTTCCCGGATGACGACGCCTGCCTTGCGCACGTCATGGAGGTTCGCTACGGCCTGCGGCACCTCTGCCGGGCCTGCTCTAAGGAAGCCACGTTCCACCGCATCACGGGCCGCAAGGCGTTCGCCTGTGCGCAGTGTGGCGACCATGTGTACCCTTGCGCCGATACCATCTTCCAAGACAGCCGCACCTCAATGCAGCTTTGGTTTTACGCAATCTTCCTTTTCGTCACCACGCGTCACGGCGTCAGCGCTCGCGAACTGCAACGCGTGCTTGGCGTCACCCTGAAAACCGCTTGGCGCATGGGTCACAAAATCCGCGAACTGACGGGACGCGCCGATATGGAAGTCATGCTCGACGGCCATGTCGAACTGGACGAAACCTACGTGGGCGGCGTGTCCGATTGCGCGAACACGTTCAAGTCCAAAACGATTGTGATGGGCCTCAAAAAGCGTGGCGGTCGGCTGCATACGGAAGTCGTGCCGGACGTGAAAAAGAAAACTCTCGAAGCCATCGTGACGCGACAAGTGCAGGAAGGCGCAACCATCTCGACCGACGAACTGCGGAGCTACAATTTACTGGAAGTCAGCAATTACGAGTGGGGCACGGTCAACCACAGTAAAAAGGAGTACGTTCGCGACAGCCACCACATCAACAATGTCGAGTTGTTCTGGCATCTGTTCAAGGTGTCGATTGCTTCAACTCACGTCCATATTTCAAAGAAGCATTTCGACAAATATCTGCGGGAATTTACTTTCCGTTCGAACCACCGCGCCCGTGAGAACGCGATGTTTGACCTACTTGTGGCTTGTCTGTAACGACCGCCCTTATCGCCTCTTCCAAGACAAGCGGATCGACGGGGCCGGCCCCGCGCTCCTCCTCTTGGGAAATGAAGTCTCGTAATCGACCCGTCTTCACTGCTTCCGTCAGGGATAACATTGATTTCTCTCTCAAGCAGGGCGAGTTTGAGGATATGCTGTTTGCTTGGGAAATCTAGCTTAAATCAGCGGGCGGTAGAACATTTTATCTGCTCGACGGTTCTCGAGTAGAATAGGATTCTATGGATGGCCACCCAACTGAGTTTTCTCGAGATTCTTGAGCGTCCTACTGTGGAGGCGCTCGCCAAGGCCGACCAACTCTTTCGAAGTGAAGATTGGCGATTCGTCGTCGCCCAGCATGAGAACACTCGATTCGAGAGAAAATCTCCCCGGATAGCTCCAGCCGATCTTGCAATTTGCCTGTCTGCGTTCGGCAATGGCCCTGCGGTAGAAGGCGGCGTTGTTGCGATAGGAATAGAAAAAGACGGAACGGTCACGGGGTGTTCATCGGCCTCACCGGAGAAAGTGCAGGCACTCGAGTACATGGGGCGTGATCACTGTATCGGCGGGCGCTTTGTCACAAATCGCCTGCCGGTTAAAAATCATCTTGGGGCCGACGACTTCATTATTCGCGCTCGAGTTGACTACGTCGAAGATCGATTGGTCGAGTTAACGAACGGAACTGCATATTGTCGCGAGTCCGATAAATCACGACGGCTTACTGATACGGAAAAGGGCGAAATTCGCATCAACAAAGGCGAGCGTGCGTTTGAACTAGAGGCCAGCCCATTGGTTTATCCGACCGATTTTCAGATCCACCACATCGCACGCTTTGCAAAACAGGTACGGGAGGCCCGCGACAGCTCGGAAGATATACCGGATGAGCAGATTTTAGAATCCATGCGTCTTGGAAAAAATAGGGATGGTTCTTTTGTTCCCAACAACGTTTGCGCCTTGATGTTCGCCAAAGATCCACAACAGGTATTTCCTGGTGCTTATGTTCACTTTCTCCGATACGTCGGGTCTGAGGAAAAATCCGGGAAAGAATATAATGTTGTAAAAGACAGAATGATCAGCGGTACCCTTCTCGAAATTATCCGAGATACGGCCAGTACGCTTGACGCCAACCTCCGGGAATTTACTGAATTTAAGTCCGGAAAATTCTACAGCGTGCCCGAATACCCTCACGATGCTTGGTACGAACTAATCGTAAATGCGTGTGTGCACCGGTCTTATCACACCAAGTCGCAACCTATTTTCTTGAAATTGTTCGATGACCACTTGGTGGTTGAGAGCCCCGGCGCCTTCATGCCGTCGGTAACGGCAGAAAATCTCTTTCACAAACCCCGCAATCCATTCCTTATGTTTGTGCTGCGCGAATTTGGCGAGGTTCGCTGTATCAGCGAAGGCACGAAGCGTATCAAGCGCGAATTATTGGAAGCGCGGCTGCCATCGGTGGATTATGTCGGAACTCCTGTTAGCGTCACTGCCACCGTCTACAACGACATAATCAACCGAACAAACTCATTGGATAGCGAAGCGTATAAAGTTTTAGGAGAGGCAATTTCATTCTCACTCGATCCCGACGAACGTAAAATCGTAAATTTTGCCGTCGAGCATGGGCGCATCAATGTCAGCGATGCATTAAGAATCTTGAGCACCACTTATTGGCACACGGCCAAGGCAAAACTTCAGCGTTTGGTCAGCCGATCAATATTAGATTTCGTCTCGACCAAGGCCCGCGACCCAAACTCTCACTATGTGATCAAGGGAAAGGTCCAGAGGAAGTAAGGCGGGAGGGCGCGGGGGACTCGAACCCCCAACATCCCGTTTGGCAAACGAGAGCCTCTACCGATTGGGCTACCGCCGCACAGTGTGGACAGACACTTGGGTCCGTCCACTGGTGCCTCTTAATTTCACCGGCATCGAATAGACGAACTTCTATCTCTGCGAGCTAGGGGTGGTAGTGAAATTTTCCTACTTGGCTCAAGGGGAACATCCCCCTCGGCTGTCATACCGCAAGCTCAAAATCCGCGAGCTCAACCCGGTCTCAGTATCTCCAGCGTGACGGCGTGCGCGTCATCAGCAGCCCCAGCGCAAATCCAATGCAGCCCGCGACCAGCAATGCGCCCAGCGGATTGTCCTTTACCTGCTGCGCCACGGCCTGGGAGCCGTCGCGAAACGTGTCGCCGCTGTTGGCATAAGCGTCCTTGGCGAGGCTTGCGGCGGTGTCGCCGGCATCCCTCACGGCATCCTTGGCCTGGCCGTAGAGATTCTGCATCGTTCCCGCGGCCTCGCGGACGCGGCCCGACGCACTGGTCTCCGTATCGCCGGTCAAATCGCCGACTGCGCCTTCGACTTTGCCGATGGCGTCTTTCGCCGCGCCGGCAATGCGGTCCTTGTCCATATCCGTTACTCCGTGAGGAAATTCTCGTCAGGGGTAACCGGCAGGACCGGATCGGGTTCCGAACGCGTCTTGCCGCGGGAGGCCACCGGATCAATCCGCCATCCGCCGTGTGCCGGCAATGCAACGCCTGCGCAGCGCCGTTGCCGATACCGCGGGAGTTGCCGATCGGCCGCGCGCAATGACGGCAATTGACATCGGCATTCCCGGTAGTAGCATTTTTGCAAACAGCGCGGATTAACCGCGCGACGACCAGGGAACGCCATGCCCGTCCAGATCAAGCAACTGCACCGTCATTTCGTCGGCGAGGTATCCGGCGTCGATTTGACAAGCCCGCTGACGACAGACGAGGCGCGGGCGATCGAAGACGGCATGGACAAATATGCCGTGCTGGTGTTCCACGGCCAGGACATTACCGACGAGCAGCAGAAGGCGTTTGCGCTGAATTTCGGCGAGCGCGAGAACCCGCGCGGCGGCAACGTCACCAAGCCGGAGGATTCGCGCCTCGCCTCCGGGCTCAACGATGTCTCCAATCTCGGCAAGGACGGCAGGCCGCTGCCGCCGGACAGCCGCGTCCATCTGTTCAACCTCGGCAACTGTCTGTGGCATTCCGATTCTTCGTTCCGTCCGATCCCGGCGAAATTCTCCCTGCTGTCGGCGCGGGTGGTGAATCCGAAGGGCGGCAATACCGAATTCGCCGACATGCGCGCGGCCTACGACGCGCTCGACGCCGACACCAAGGCCGAGATCGAGGACATGATTTGCGAGCACTCGCTGATGTATTCGCGCGGCTCGCTCGGCTTCCTCGACTATACGGAAGAGGAAAAGCAGTTGTTCAAGCCGGTCAGGCAACGGCTGGTGCGGACGCATCCGGTGCACGGTCGCAAGTCGCTGTATTTGTCGTCGCATGCCGGCGCGATTGTCGGCATGACCGTGCCGGAAGCCCGCGTGCTGCTGCGCGATCTCAACGAGCACGCCACGCAGGCCGAATTCGTCTACGTCCACAAATGGACGCTGCATGATCTGGTGATGTGGGACAACCGCCAGACCATGCACCGGGTTCGGCGCTACGACCAGTCGCAGCCGCGCGACATGCGCCGCGCCACGGTCGCCGGCACGATGCCGACGGTGGCGCAACAGGCCGCGGAGTGATCCGTCGTCCCCCGCGAAAGCGGGGACCCACAGCCGCCGATGCCTGTTGCTGCGCGTCTGCGGCTCCAATCATCGCAACCCATCTGGCGGTGTTTATGGGGTGCCGCTTTCGCGAGGACGGCGCCGCTTTTTCATTGCGGCTTTCCGCCGCGCGGCGAATGCAACGAGCCATTGCGGGCATCTTTGAGTTGTAACAAACTCAAGCCATGATCATTCATTTCCGCCGTCATTTCAGCGAAAGGCCGAGCCGATGAATTTCACGTGGCACCCCACCAATGCGCCGCGCGCGGAGCGCTATGACGACATCTGGTTCATTACGCCGCAGGTCGGCTGGGCCATTAACAGCGCCGGCCAGATCATTCACACCGAGGACGGCTTCAAGACCTTTACGATCCAGAAGACCGTGGACGGCGACACCTGGCTGCGCTGCATGGGTTTCACCAGCCCGACCGACGGCTGGGTCGGCACCATCACGCGCAAGCAGCGGCTGTGGCGGACGCAGGACGGCAAGACCTGGACCGACATGACGCCGCGCCTGCCGGCGCTGCCGAGCGCGGCATGCGGCCTCTGCTCGCCGTCGAAGAGCGTGGTCTATGCCTCGGGCACGCAGTTCCCGGAGCGCGAGGCCGGCATCATGAAAACCACCGACGGCGGCGAGAGCTGGACCTCGATCTCGATGGCGGCGCATGCCAATCTCCTGATCGACAATTATTTCACCGACGACCTGCATGGCTGGGTGGTCGGCGGCAAGGGCGGCACCACCTACGACGAACTGAAGCCCGTGGTGCTGTTCACCGCCGACGGCGGGCAGAGCTGGGAAAACCGGCTGCAAAATTCCGGCATCGATTTTCCGAGCGGCGAGTGGGGCTGGAAGATCCAGTTTCTCAACGCCCGGATCGGCTTCGTGTCGCTGGAGAATTCCAAGGCCGCCGCCATCCTGAAAACCTCCGATGGCGGGCAAAGCTGGAAACGGATCGAGGTCAGCGACCCGCAAAAGAACTCCGATCTCGAGGGCGTCGGCTTCGTCAACGAGATGGTCGGCTGGGCCGGCGGCTGGGGCCACGACTTCGATCCGGGCCCCGGCGACGGCATCACCAGCGGCACCACCGATGGCGGCGCCACCTGGTTCAGCGCCAACGACGACATGGGCCGTTTCGTCAATCGATTCCGCTTTTTTTCAGGCGCGCAGGCGGGCGCACAATCCATCGCGGGCTATGCCTCCGGCAGGACCGTCTATCAGTGCGTCGCCACCGACGCGCCCGCCGGCGCTCAGGCGCTGGCCGCCGCTTTCGCCGCGCCGGAACAGCGGCCGATCCCCACCGTCCGCGGCAGCCTGGACATCAAGGCCGAGGTGCCCGCGAACGCGCAGCGACTGATGGTCACCGTCTTCAATCGCCGGCAGAAGCTGATGAAGATCGTGGCCGACGAGACGGCGCCCCGCGCCGGCGCCCGCACCTTCACCTGGGACTTCAGGAACGAGGAGGGCCGCGACAGCGGGGCCGGCCATTTCATCTACCGCGTACTGATCGACGGCAAGGCCGACAGTGGCATGGTGATGCGTGCGGCGCCGGCAGCGCAGGCCGCGCTCGGGACCGCCGCGGCCGCCGATCTGCCCGCGCAGGTCGAGCAGATGATCACGCGGATGGCCGGCATCGCGTTGCGCTCGCATGACGACCTGATGCTGCCCAACGCCAGCGGGACGCCGGTCACGCTGAAGTCGCTGTTTCATGTGCCGCGCGACCTGATGGCGGCGCTGGTCCGCGGCGGCTGGGTGATTCCCGGCGAGGCCGACCGCAGCATGTTCCTGGTCGCCATCATCGGCACCGGCCCGATGAAGGGCCGGCTGGCCGATGCCGACGTGCTACTGCTGACCGACTGGATCAACGCAGGCGCGGCGATTCCAGAGGCGGGAGGTACAATATGAAGCGAACCGTCCGTTCCTAAATGCTACGCAGCAGAGCTCCGCGCTACATCACGTTCAGGACACGAAGTGTCTTGACTTTTCTGTAAGAGCAGCGCGATTTGTAATGATAATTTTATTATGAACACAAAATTCAGGCTAAAACCGTGCTGAAGCGTTGGTCGATAGAAAATTTCAAATCTTTTAACGGGCGAACCGACATTTTTTTGGCGCCAATAACCATCTTCGCTGGAGCTAATAGCAGCGGCAAGAGTACAATCATTCAAAGCATTTTGCTGCTAAAACAAACCGTCCAGTATGGACCCATCAACCGACCGATGGCACTGAACGGACCTTTGCTCAAACTAGGTACTTTCGACGATGTTAAAAATGCGACGAGCTTGGATACGCGCATTGGTATTGGCTGGGAAATTGAAGTCGAAGATTTAAGCCAACAAACCAATCGCTCATTTCCCGAGTTTGTGGCTTGGCCTTTATCGATTTATTACGGTCGAATGGACGTAAATTCTGTTTCAGCTGACACGTGGTGGGACGTTGCTCCCCCACAAGACAGTGGGAGTGTTAGGTCTGGAGGAAATGAGCTGCTAAAACTTCAACCGCGGCTTGCTCGTTTAAAGCTAAAGACCGTTGCAAAAGAAGAAGGGGTTTCCGTATCGGAGCTCACGTTATCCAGGGCTAGCGATAATTCTGTTGGTCCGAATCGGGCGCTAGCATTTGCTGTGGAATTTATAGACGATAGATCGCGAAGCGAGATTTTTGATACAAAGCCTGAGCCTGAAATTGTAGGTGCAACAGTTCGACATTTTCTTCCCGCACAAATCGCCGTCCGTTATGATGCGGCAAGGCATCGCGCTCGAGCGATGGCGTCAATTATTTGCGGTGACCAACATTCATCTTACCCGATACGAGAATTTCGAAATTCTACAGTTTCTCCTCAACTGGCGAATGAAATAAATCGACGCCTTATAGGCGACAGTTCTATTGCTCAGGGTACAATTGATCTTTTCCCCGAGACGGAAGCTCAAGAAGTTAGTCTTAAGAGCCTTTCGGAGCGGTTGATGCGTTATCGACGGACGCGAACGGCTACATCGGAAAACACTACCTCCAGCCTCGGTGAATTGCGTAAAGAGATTGAAGAAATATTGTTTAGGGAGGAGAAACCGCAGACGACCGTTGAAGCGAGTATTCCGGACGAAATCAATGAAGGCGCGCTCTATGCGTCGCAGTATTTTGTTTCGGCGGTCAGGTACCTAGGGCCGCTTAGAGATGAACCTAAACCCATTTATCCGCTTGAAGCTTTAGCCAATCCAACAGAAGTTGGGTACAAGGGAGAGCATACCGCAGCTGTTCTTGATCTCCATCGCGACCGTCGCATTAGATATCTACCAAGTTCATTTCTCGACGGAGAGAAACCAAATCTCAACTTAAAATACGCGACGCTTCATGACGCCGTCGTTGACTGGTTATCTTACGTTGGGGTAGCGAGCGAAGTTAATACCGCTGACCAAGGAAAAGTTGGCCATCAATTGCAGGTCCAGACTGAGGGGTCCGCTCAATTTCATGACCTAACAAACGTAGGCGTTGGAGTCAGTCAGGTTCTTCCAATTATCGTAATGGCTCTTCTCGCGGAACCTCCGACGCTATTGATTTTTGAGCAACCTGAGTTGCATCTACACCCAAAGGTTCAGGCGCGGCTTGCGGATTTTTTTCTCTCGGTGGCGTTGATAGGCAAGCAGTGCCTCCTCGAAACTCATAGCGAATACTTGATCGAAAGGTTTCGTCGACGGGTAGCTGAGGCTATGGAAGATTCACTACTAAGCGTACTAAAAATTTATTTTACTGAACGACTAAAAGGAACTACAATTTGCGAAGAAGTGGAGGTGTCACGCTATGGCGCTATTGCCTCTTGGCCAGAAGATTTCTTTGACCAATCGCAAATTGAAACTGAATTGATTTTAAGGGCTGCGAGTAAGAAGCGCCTGGCAGAGCGCAAACAGTCATAATAGTTATGGCAATCTTCGTCGCGATTGATCCAGCGTTACTTGCCGCCCCCAATCACGCCAGCAGCGTTGATGAGGCAGAACTAATATTCAAGAGGATCATTTATTGGGCCAAACCATCTCTTTCGAGAGGTTTAATCAGAACAATTACGCTTAGCGACGCAATCGAGGTTTTAGCTGCTCACAATTACTTTCCGAGCAGACCGAACGTAATTGCTTTGTTGGCGCTGTTTGACCTTCAGCACGTTTACTCGGCAGAAGATATTAGCCGATCGATCAATTTTATCTTAGAGCGGTCACTGAGCGCCATTGACGAATGGGGATTTGAGGCCGATCAGTGTGCGTTGAACTTTTCCTGCCCCCAGATTAGTCAGTTCCAGCACGAGTCATCGCTATTCGATGCCTCTTTGCGACTCTTGGCTTCGTCCGTTGCGGCAACTGCAATGCAAGAAAATCACCTTCCTATAGTAATCTCTGGATTTCCAATAGCGGCGAGCGAAGTTGATCTTCGAGTAACGATTAATCGCGGAAGTATCCGTCTTGCTTGGTGGCATTTGCCAATGAGTATATTCGGTCGCGCGCATTTGGTAGAAAATCTGTCTGAGATTGCCTTGCTGTTAGGGGCGTCTAACCTCTGGCGCCACTCCACAGATGCGTCCCATCTTCATTTTGCTATCGCAACGAAACGTCTAGAATTGCTGCGAGCATCTGGGTCGGCTAAGGATCTTTCGGATGTTCCAAATTTCATGATTGGATCTGACTTCTTAAGTTCGGTCGGGGCGCATAACGCAGTAGGTTCTAACGGAACTCATTGTGAGCTAGTGCTAGAAACATGCGCAAGAATTGTTCTTGGGCAGCCGAAGAACTCTTTAGATAGCTTTGAAAAGCGCAATTTAGCCGGTCGACTTGTGCCCTTCGTACGAGAGCGTGATGGTGCCAATGCTCTCCGCACTCACATGATGAAGCACCACGAAGGGTTACGGCTCATGCTTTGGAGAACGGTTGGAGGAACAATCGAATTTGCGAATGTGGGAACAAAATTTGATCTGGAAATCTCAATTGGCCACCACCATCTTATGACCGAATGTAGCTATGACGTCGACGAATAATTGATTCAACTTCCAGCGTACCTCACCGCGGCAGTGTCGTCGATCCCGTCAGGAACGTGTCGATGGCGCGGGCGCAGAGCCGGCCTTCGCGGATCGCCCAGACGACGAGGGACTGTCCGCGGCGCATGTCGCCGGCCGAAAACACCTTCGCTACCGAGGTCCGGTAATCGGCCGTGTTGGCGCGAACGTTGCCGCGTTGGTCGAGGTCGATGCCGAGCGTTTTCAGAAGGCCTTCGTGCACCGGATGCACGAAACCCATGGCCAGCAGCACCAATCCCGCATCGAGATCGAATTCGCTGCCCGGGACCGGCTTGAACTTGTCGTCGACCTGCACGCAGTGCAGTTTTGCCACCGCGCCGTCGGCGCCGGAAAACTTCTGCGTCAGCACCGCGAATTCACGCCGCGCGCCCTCGGCCTGGCTCGAGGAGGTCCGCATCTTCAGCGGCCAGTTCGGCCAGGTCAGGCCCTTGTTCTCATGCTCTGGAGGCGCGGGCATGATCTCGAGCTGCGTCACCGAGAGCGCGCCCTGCCGGAACGAGGTGCCGATGCAGTCCGAGCCGGTGTCGCCGCCGCCGATCACCACCACATGCTTGCCGCTGGCCAGGATGTCCGGCCTGCCGCCGAGCGGCTCTGAGGAAACGCGACGGTTCTGCTGCGGCAGGAAATCCATCGCGAAATGAATGCCTGCGAGGCCGCGGCCGGGAATCGGCAGGTCGCGCGGGGCTTCCGCGCCGCCGGTCAGCGCCACCGCGTCGTGTGACTTCAACAGCTCCTGCGGATCGATCGCGCCTTGCATGTCGCCGCCGACCGGCGAATCGTAGTGGAAGGTGACGCCCTCGGCTTCCATCTGGGCGACGCGGCGGTCGATGACCTGCTTCTCCATCTTGAAGTCGGGAATGCCGTAACGCAGCAGGCCGCCGGCCTTGGCCCAGCGCTCATAGAGATGCACGTCATGGCCGGCGCGTGCGAGCTGCTGCGCGCAGGCCATGCCGGCCGGACCGGAGCCGATCACGGCGACGCGTTTGCCGGTCTTGACGGATGCCAGTTCCGGCTTGACCCAGCCATTATCCCAGGCGCGATCGACGATGGCGCATTCGATGGTTTTAATGGTCACCGGATTGTCGTCGATGTTCAGCGTGCATGACGCTTCGCATGGTGCCGGACAGATGCGGCCGGTGAATTCGGGAAAATTGTTGGTCGAATGCAGGTTACGGGAGGCTTCTTCCCAATTGCCGGCATAGACCAGGTCGTTCCAGTCCGGAATCTGGTTGTTGACCGGGCAGCCCGGCGTCCCCGGCGCCACCGAGCCCGTGCCATGGCAATAGGGAATGCCGCAATTCATGCAGCGCGCGGCCTGGTCGCGGGTGTCCTTCTCGCTCAAGGGCACGACGAATTCGCGATAGTCCTTGATGCGCTCGGCGACCGGCGCGTACTTCCGGTCATGCCGCTCGATCTCGAGAAAACCTGTAATCTTGCCCATTAACGCCTAATGCCCCTTAGTCCCGTTCGCCGTCATTGCGAGGAGCGAAGCGACGAAGCAATCCAGTCTTCCTTGTGGCGTCTGGATTGCTTCGCTGCGCTCGCAATGACGGTGTTGTTTCCCTCGTGGCTCAAGCCCCGATCGCGATCTTCGGTTCGGCGTCGGCGTTGGCCTTCATTTCCTTCAGCGCGCGGCGGTACTCCACCGGCATCACCTTGCGGAATTTCGGCAGCCAGGTCTTCCAGTTCGCGAGAATTTCAGCGGCGCGCCGCGAGCCCGTCAGCCTGGCATGTCGCGTGATCAGGATGTGCAGCCGCTCGATGTCGGAATTGAGCAGGTCGGCGAACACGTCGACCCGGCCGTGCGCCTCGAGATCGCCGGATTGGTGATAGGTATTCTCGTTGATCATCTCTTCCGACAGCACCGGCTCGAGTTCGACCATCGCCATGTTGCACAGCTTCGGGAAATCGCCGGCCTCGTCCAGCACATAGGCGACGCCGCCGGACATGCCGGCGGCGAAATTGCGCCCGGTCTTGCCAAGCACCACGACGATGCCGCCGGTCATGTATTCGCAGCAATGGTCGCCGGCGCCCTCGACCACCGCGACCGCGCCGGAGTTGCGCACCGCGAAGCGTTCGCCGGCGATGCCGCGGAAATAGCATTCGCCCTCGATCGCGCCGTACATCACGGTGTTGCCGACGATGATGGATTCCTCCGGCACGATTCCGGAGTTGCGCGGCGGCTTGACGACGATGCGGCCGCCGGACAGGCCCTTGCCGACATAATCGTTGCCTTCGCCCTCGAGATCGAAGCTGACGCCGCGCGCCAGCCACGCGCCGAACGCCTGGCCCGCGGTACCCTTGAAGCAGACCTGGATGGTGTCGTGCGGCAGGCCGTTGTGGCCGTAGATCTTTGCCACGGTGCCGGACAGCATCGCACCGGCCGAGCGGTCGGTGTTGTTGATCTCCATGTCGAATTTAACCGGCGCGCCGCGGTCGAGCGCCGTCTGCGACTGCGCGATCAGCTTGCGGTCGAGCACGGCTTCCAGATGGTGGTTCTGCAACTCGGCGTGATGGATCTTCTGCCCGGGCAGTTCCTTCTGCCGCACGAACAGCTTCGAGAAGTCGAGCCCCTTGGCCTTCCAGTGCGCCACCAGCGTGCTCTGATCGAGCATCTGGGTCTGGCCCACCATCTCATCGAAGCTGCGATAGCCGAGCCCGGCCATGATCTCGCGGACCTCTTCGGCGACGAAGAAGAAATAATTGATGACGTGTTCGGGCTGGCCGGTGAAGCGCTTGCGCAGCACCGGGTCTTGGGTCGCGACCCCGACCGGGCAGGTGTTGAGATGGCACTTGCGCATCATGATGCAGCCGGCCGCGATCAAGGGGGCCGTGGCAAAGCCGAATTCGTCGGCCCCGAGCAGCGCGCCGATCACGACGTCGCGTCCGGTGCGGAAGCCGCCATCGACCTGCACCACGATGCGGCTGCGCAGCCGCTCGCGCACCAGCGTCTGGTGGGTTTCGGCGAGGCCGATTTCCCACGGGCTTCCGGCATGCTTGATCGAGGTCAGCGGCGAGGCGCCGGTGCCGCCCTCGAAGCCGGCGATGGTGACATGGTCGGCGCGCGCCTTGGCGACGCCGGCCGCGACCGTGCCGACGCCGATCTCGGAGACCAGCTTGACCGACACCTGGCCGTCCGGATTGACGTTCTTGAGGTCGTAGATGAGCTGCGCCAGGTCCTCGATCGAATAGATGTCGTGATGCGGCGGCGGCGAGATCAATCCGACCCCCGGCGTCGAATGCCGCACCCGCGCGATCACCGCGTCGACCTTGTGGCCGGGCAACTGGCCGCCTTCGCCGGGCTTGGCGCCCTGCGCCATCTTGATCTGCATCATGTCGGCGTTGACGAGATATTCCGTGGTGACGCCGAAGCGCCCGGAGGCGACCTGCTTGATCGCCGAGCGCATCGAATCGCCGTTCGGCAGCGGCTTGAAGCGGTCGCTCTCCTCGCCGCCTTCGCCGGTGTTGGACTTGCCGCCGATCCGGTTCATGGCAATCGCCAGCGTGGTATGTGCCTCGCGCGAGATCGAACCGAACGACATTGCGCCGGTGGCGAAGCGTCGCACGATGTCCTTGGCCGGCTCGACTTCGTCCAGCGGCACCGGCTTGCGCTTCTCGTCCTCGGCGCTCTTGATCCTGAACAGGCCGCGCAGCGTCAAGAGCCGCTCCGACTGCTCGTTGAGGATCCTGGCAAACGCCCGGTAGCGCTCCAGCGAATTGCCGCGCACCGCGTGCTGCAGGGTCGATACCAACTCGGCGGTCCAGGCGTGATCCTCGCCGCGGGTGCGGTAGGCATATTCGCCGCCGACGTCGAGCGCGGTCTTGTAGATCTGGGCGTTGCCGAACGCGTCGGTGTAGCGGCGCACCGCTTCCTCGGCGATTTCGGCAAGCCCGACGCCCTCGATCCGGGTGTGGGTGCCGACGAAATACTTGGCGACGAAATCCGCCTTCAGCCCGACCGCGTCGAAAATCTGCGCGCCGCAATAGGACTGGTAGGTGGAGATGCCCATCTTCGACATCACCTTGAGCAGGCCCTTGCCGATCGACTTGATGTAGCGCTTGACGATTTCATAATCGTCGAGCGCGGCCGGCAGCCGGTCCTTCATCGCGATGATGGTTTCGAAGGCAAGATAGGGATTGATCGCCTCGGCGCCGTAGCCGGCCAGGCACGCGAAGTGATGCACCTCGCGCGGCTCGCCGGATTCGACCACGAGGCCGACCGAGGTGCGCAGGCCGGTGCGGATCAGATGATGATGCACGGCGGCGCAGGCGAGCAGCGAGGGAATCGGAATCCGGTCCGAACCCGCCATGCGGTCGGAGAGGATGATGATGTTGACGCCTTCGCGGACCGCCGCTTCCGCGCGCGCGCATAATTCGTCGAGCACCTGTTCGAGGCCCGCCGCGCCGAACCCGGCGTGGAAGGTGGTGTCCAGCGTGCGCGATTTGAAATGCGAGTCGGCGATGTCGGAAATCGACCGGATCTTTTCCAGGTCGCCGTCGGTCAGGATCGGCTGGCGCACTTCGAGCCGCTTGGTGCCCGCCAGGCCCTGCAGGTCGAACAGGTTCGGCCGCGGCCCGATGATCGAGACGAGGCTCATGACCAGCTCTTCACGGATCGGATCGATCGGCGGGTTGGTGACCTGCGCGAAGTTCTGCTTGAAGTAAGTGAACAGCTGCTTCGGCTTGTCCGACAAGGCCGAGATCGGCGTGTCGTTGCCCATCGAGCCGTTGGCTTCCTCGCCGGTCGAGGCCATCGGCGTCATCAGGATGGCGATGTCTTCCTGCGAATAGCCGAACGCCTGCTGCCGGTCGAGCAGCGGCAGGTTGGAGCGCAGGCTCTTGGTCGGCGCGTCCGGCAGTTCCTCCAGCACGACCTGGGTCTTGTCGAGCCATTGGCGGTAGGGATGGTTCTTGGCGAGCTGCGCCTTGATCTCGTCGTCCGGGATGAGCCTGCCCTGCTCGAGATCCACCAGCAGCATCTTGCCGGGCTGCAGCCGCCACTTGGTGACGATGTGCTCCTCGGGGATTTTCAGCACGCCCATTTCCGACGCCATCACGATGCGGTCGTCGGAGGTGACGAGGTAGCGCGCCGGACGCAGTCCGTTGCGGTCGAGCGTGGCGCCGATCTGGCGGCCGTCGGTAAAGGCGATCGCCGCCGGGCCGTCCCACGGCTCCATGATCGCGGCGTGATACTCGTAGAAGGCGCGGCGCTGCTCGTCCATCAGCGGATTGCCGGCCCAGGCTTCCGGAATCATCATCATCACCGCATGCGGCAGCGAGTAGCCGCCCTGCACCAGGAATTCGAGGCCGTTGTCGAAACAGGCGGTGTCGGACTGGCCCTCATAGGAGATCGGCCACAGCCTGGAGATGTCCTTGCCGTAGAGCCGGGAGTGCACCGAGGCCTGCCGCGCCGCCATCCAGTTGACGTTGCCGCGCAGGGTGTTGATCTCGCCGTTATGGGCGACCATGCGGTAGGGATGCGCCAGCGACCAGGTCGGGAAGGTGTTGGTGGAGAAGCGCTGATGCACCAGCGCCAGCGCGCTCTCGAAATCGCTCTCGTGCAGATCGGGATAATACTTGCCGAGCTGGTCGGCGAGGAACATGCCCTTGTAGATCACGGTGCGGCACGACATCGATACCGGATAATAGCCGGCGAGCCCGCGGTCGCGGCGCAGATAGATCGCCTGCGAAATCGACTTGCGCAGGATGTAGAGCCGGCGCTCGAATTCGTCCTCGCTCTTGATGTGGTCGCCGCGGCCGATGAATACCTGCATGTGGTTGGGCTCGGTCGGCTTCACGGTCTCGCCGAGCGATGAGTTGTCGGTCGGCACGTCGCGCCAGCCGAGCAGCATCAGCCCCTCGTCCCTGATCTGGTCGGCGATGATGCTCTTGATGACGTTGCGCCACGCCGTCTCGCGCGGCATGAACAGCGCGCCGATGGCGTAGTCGCCGGGTTTCGGCAACTGAAAGCCGATCTCGGCGGCCTTGCGCGCGAAGAAGCTGTGCGGGATCTGCACCAGAATGCCGGCGCCGTCGCCGGCGCGCGGGTCGGCGCCCACCGCGCCGCGATGTTCGAGATTGCAGAGAATGTCGATCGCATCGGAAACGATCTGATGCGACTTCCTGCCCTTGATGTTGGCGATGAAGCCGACGCCGCAGGCATCCTTTTCCTGCGACAGGTCGTACAGGCCGTCGGCGGGCGGACGCCAGGTATGTTCACGCAAAGGCTGCCCGGAACCCTGCTCGAACGGTTTCGCGTCCGGATCCGCCGGCAGCGCACCCGTTACGATGTGTTCGCGTTCGAACTCCGACCCGCTCATCTCAACGTCCTCTCGCCCCGGCAAGGGCCCTTGTCTCCGTTGTCGGCGCACCTTGGGCGTTCGCGGTACCCCGGATTGAAGCCTGGGGGCCACCGCTCGTCCTCCGCGAGCCGCAATTTCAGAATTCAGGTTTGGCGTTCAACGTCCCAAGCGAACGGCCTGCCTGCAATTTCCTGGCTGTTCTCAGCCAGACTTTCGTTGCAATCCCCATGCCGGGACTGCCGCCACAATTGAGACAGTGATACTGTCCTAACCCTGACATTGCCAAATTTTTTTCTATCACACAAGCGCGTGAGAGTCCCCGGTTGCATAGCAGGTAGCACCACACGCGGGAACTCATTGTCCGCCCCGGATTTGAAGCAAGCCCGCCGCGATCCGGCCCAAGCTACGCCGGATTCAGCCTTAAGGCTGGCGCTGGAAAAAAAGCGAAATCAGTCCTGACGACGCTTGGGCGCGGGGGCACCACCAGGAGAAATGCGCGATGAAGCTGTTGATGGGATGGGTCGTTTCGGCCGGCCTGTTTTTTGCGGCCGCGGCCGCGAATGCGCAAGCGTTGACGCCATATGCAATCGGAGAGTTGCCGGCCACCACGGTTTCCGACGTGGGCGGCCCCTACGCGGCGATGTCCCCGGAAGCTGCGCCCTACGGGCCGAGGCTGCTGCCGCCGCTCGAGGTCTATACCATCGTCCGCGAGAGCGGATTTTCCCCGCTTGGAATTCCACAGCAGCGCGGCCTCGTCTACACGATTTCGGTGATCGACCGTGGCGGCGACGACGGGCGGCTGGTGATCGATGCCCGCAGCGGGCGGATCATCCGCTTCATGCCGGCGTACCGGATGGGCGATAATTTCAACGAGGATTTGAATGTGGCCTACGGACCGGTCGGGCCGCTGCCGATCGACAGCAACGTTCGCCGCGCCCCGCGCCCGCCGCTTCCAGTGCCGCATGTCGCCAGCCGCTCCGCGACACCGCTGCCTAACGCGCCGCTGCCCAAGGTCCGTTCGCTGCCCGCATCGCCGCATTCGAAGCCCGAAGCCGCCCCGGCGCAGCGATCGGCTGCGACGTCGAAACCGGCAGACGCGCAGGCTGCTCTGCCTTCGTCCACGGTTGGCGCGGCAAATCCCTCCGTGCAGCTCCAGCCGACGCAGGACATGCCGAAGGCGCAAGGGCTGGACTAGCTTTGCCGGCCGCCCGAGCGTCTGCCGTATTTTACGGATCGCCGGGATTGGGCGGCGGTATGCTGTGCGTCGGCACGCGCGCGTCGATCGCGAACATGCCCGGACTGCCGTTACCATATACCGTTGCATTCACGTGCATCGGGGCGGTCGATCCGGCAAGGCCGAAAAAGAATGTGGTTTTCGCCACGTCCGGCGGACCGTCGGCGCATAGCGGGCTTGCAAGCGTGAACTCGATCACGTCGCCGGTTCGCTCGGCCGATTTCAGCCCGATGGTTCCGAGGCCGCCGGTGGTGATGACATAGACGTCGGCGAGCGCGTTGTTCAGGTAAGGCAACGGCTTGTGCGGCCCGAAATTGAGATTGAACCCGAGGATGCATCCGGCGCCCGACGCCTGCGTCATGCTGAGCCGATAATCGTAACCGGTGGTGCCCGCACCAGCCGCGCCGGCCTCACCCGCGAAACTGCGCGACTGAACCCAGGCGGTGCCCGGGGCGGCGAGATACGGCAGATTGATGTTGCTAATGGTGTCGGTGACCGGAAGATTGCAGTCGGTTTGAAAGACGCAATTCACTTTCGGCGCGTTGACTTCGACGATCTTGAGCAACTCGGCCTGCGCAGCGAACGGAATTACTAGTGCTGCGATTGTAACGGAGAGAATCGACTTTTCGAACATCGTCTCGTCCTTCAAATTTGCTTTCGTCAGGCAAACTTGAACGTTCCCGAAGCTCGACGCAAGGTTGTCCGGGCGACACATCGCCGCGCTACCGCAGCCGTCATTGCGAGGAGCGCTTGCGACGAAGCAATCCAGTCCTTGGCCGGACTGGATTGCTTCGCTTCGCTCGCAATGACAAAAAGAAAAAGCGCCCCGGGGACACCGGGGCGCTTTCATTGCTTCAATAACAACTTGCCAAGGGCTGCGCGCTTACGCGGCGACCTTTTCGGCCGAGCTGTCGACCACCTGCGGCGCCTGGGCGGCGACCGTGGAGATCGGAATGCTGCGGGGCTTCTTGGCTTCCGGAATCTCGCGCACGAGATCGACATGGAGCAGGCCGTTCTCGAGCGAGGCGTTCTTCACCTGCACGAAGTCGGCGAGCTGGAACGCGCGCTCGAAGGCGCGGGCGGCGATGCCGCGGTACAGCACCTCGGATTTGTCCTTGCCGTTCTCATTGGCGGATTTCTCGCCCTTGATCGTCAGGGTATTTTCCTTGGCGACGATGGAGAGCTCGCCCTGCGAGAAACCGGAGACGGCGACGCTGATGCGATAGGCATTCTCGCCGGTGCGTTCGATGTTGTAGGGCGGATAGCCGGGGCTGCCGTCGGAAGCTGCCTGGTCGAGCAGCGAGAAGAAGCGGTCGAAGCCGACGGTGGAGCGATAAAACGGAGTAAGATCGTAGCTGCGCATAGGGTAGTCCTCCATTGAGCGACTGTTGATAAAGTCCCGCCCGCCATCGGGCCGGGCTTTGGTTCGGCGTGCAGCCTTTAGCGGCCTGCACGGAGGTGATATGGGAGGGACCAAACAACGTTCAAGAGGCCGGCACCGCCCGGCTTTTTTGACGCTCCCGCCCTTGATTTCAGAGCTTTTTCACCTATCCGGATCCGGTCATGACGCTTGTTTCGATTCCCGCCAATCCGGTTCCGGACGACGTCGTCAGCGGCACCATCAAGACCCCGGACGGCGCCGAGTTGCGGTTCGCGCGCTGGGCTCCGCCGGCGGGCCGCAAGGGCACCGTCTGCGTCTTCACCGGACGCAGCGAACAGATCGAGAAGTATTTCGAAACCGTGCGCGACCTGCGCGACCGCGGCTTTGCGGTGGCCATGATCGACTGGCGCGGACAAGGCCATTCGGCGCGGCGCCTACGCGATCCGCGCAAGGGCTATGTCCGCGACTTCGCCGACTACGAGATCGACGTCGAAGCCTTCGTGCAGCAGGTGGTGCTGCCGGATTGTCCGCCACCCTATTTCGCGCTGGCGCATTCGATGGGAGGCGCGGTGATGCTGCGCGTCGCGCATGCGGGAAAACGCTGGTTCGACCGCATGGTGCTGTCGGCGCCGATGATCGATCTGCCGGGCCGCGCGACTTCGCTGCCTGCGCGCGTTCTGCTGCGCCTGATGCGGCTGACCGGGCAGGGCGGCAATTACGTTCCCGGCGGCGGCGACGCGCTGACCGGGGCTGCGAGCTTCATCAACAATCCTTTCACCAGCGACCCCGTGCGCTTCGCCCGCAATGCCGCGATCCTGGAGGAAGACCCGACGCTCGGCCTCGCCTCGCCGACGGTGGCCTGGGCCGACACCGCGTTCAGGACGATGCAGGGCTTCCGCGCCGCGAATTATCCGTCGCAAATCCGGCAGCCCATCCTGATGATGGCCGCCGGCAACGACACCATCGTCTCGACCGGCGCGATCGAAGAGTTCGCCTATCATCTGCGCGCCGGATCGCATCTGGTCATCGCCGGCTCCAGGCATGAAATTCTGCAGGAGCAGGACCGTTACCGCGCGCAGTTCTGGGCCGCGTTCGACGCCTTCGTGCCGGGCACACCGCTGTTCGGGTGAGGCCTTTTCGTCATTGCCGGGCTTGACCCTACGGTATTCACACATCTTCATCGTCATTGCCGGGCTTGACCCGGCAATCCGCCTCTTCGCAAGATTCTTCTGAAGAGTGATGGATGCGCGGGTCAAGCCCGCGCATGACGATCAATACAGCACGTTATAAACCGCGCCGCCGGCGAGGTAGATGCCGAGCAAGATCATCGCGATCAAAAACCAGCGCCGGAATGCTTCCGGCTCAAGCCGCGACCGCACCGCCTGGCCGAGGTACATCCCGGTGAAAGAACAGACCAGCGCCACCGCGCCGGGCAGCGCGGTGGCGGCCGTCAGCAGTCCGGCGCTGGTGAGGTTGAAGGCGAGCGCCACTGTGCCGACGGTGAAGAACACGCCGAGCGCCTGCACCAGTTCGTCCTTTTCCATGCCGATCGCCTGCATGAACGGCATCGATGGGATGACCTGCACGCCTGTCGCCGCGGAGACCACGCCGGTGATCAGGCCGACGATGCCGCCGACCCATTTTTCGTTCGCGGGCGCGACCTGGAAGGCAAACCTGCTAAGGCCGACGACGGCGTAGATCACCAGCAGGATGCCGAGCACGACGGTGCCGTAGCGCGCATAGGGCCCGGTCATCAGGCCGGCGCCGCACCAGATTCCGATGGCGGTGCTGGCCATCAGCGGCCACAACCTCCGGACGATGTCGCGCAGATAAGGGCCGACAAAGGTCTGCCAGATGTTGGTGGTGATCGCCGGCACGATGACGATGGCCAGCGCATGGGCCGGCGGCATCGACACCGCCAGCAGGCCCATTGCGACCGTCGGCAGCCCGAGTCCGATCACGCCCTTGACGAAACCGGCAAGCAGAAACACCGCGGCGATGACGATGAGCAGGGGTTCGGTCATCGCGATACATTGACCGATCGGCGCGATCGGCACAATCTGGAGGTTACGGAGGCTGCCTTCGACTATGACGAAGGCACCTGTCGTCCCCGCGACGGCGCCACGCATGCACAATCCCGTCATGCGCGGCAATGGCGACGCTCGACGGTTCTGCGCGTAGTGTTAGGTCAGCGTCGCCGCGTGATCGACCAGGGTCTGGTAACATTCGCACGACAGTCGTTCGAGGGCGCCGCGGTCGAGAATCTTGATGACGCCGCGCGAATAGATGATGACGCCTTCGCTCTGCAGCTTGCCGGCGACCTCCGTCACCGAGGTGCGCCGCACGCCGAGCATTTCGGCCAGCAATTCCTGGGTCAGGGTCACAGTGTCGCTGGCGGCACGGTTGGCCGATTGCAGCAGCCAGCGGCAGAACCGCGCCTCGACCGGATGCAGCGCGTTGCAGGCCGCGGTGATGCGCGCCTGGGTCAGCAGCACCTCGTTGTAGTGAATGCCGAGATCGCGAATCGCCTCGCTGCCGGCGACCGTTTTGCGAAACTGCGCCGACGAGATCTTGCTGGCCGCGAGCGGAAGCTGCACCACGACGCGCACCAGGGATTTGTAAAGTCCCAGTCCCGACATCGCGCCGACCACGCCTTCGCAGCCGACCGTCGCGGTCTCGATCGCCTTGCCGTCGCGCATCACTGCGAGCAGCGAGAACATGCCGTTGTGCGGGAAGTAGACGTGGTCCACTTCGTCGCCGGTCTCATATACCACCACGCCTTGTACAAGCGTAACGGTGGTCAGATGCGGGACAAGCAGATTGAGCGCGTTGCGCGGCAAGGCTGCGAGCAACCGATTGTCCAGATGGCTGTTTGCAGGCGAATGCACCGCGATATCCTGCCCGATCGGTCGGGCCGCATCACCGCAGGGATGGGAAATGACGCTCCGAGAGCGCTCCACGGATCGCTTATATAGGGATGGCAAAGCCGTTTTGTCGGTCCGGTAGCGGGCTTATCGGGCAGGGCTGCGGAAACCTGAAAAATGCGCGCCCGATTGCGCCGCAATGCCCGGTGCTTAGGTATCTCAGACGCCCAAAATTTTATTTTGTCTGCAAGCGGACGAAGCCGCTTATTTGCCCTCGGGGGCCGGTCGCTCGGGAGGGTCATGGCTGATCCGGCTAGACGTACCGTCCGCGATATCCTCAGCATCGGCCCGCGCGTCATATTCGTTGGCCAGCTTGAGCAGGCGTTCCTGCGTAACGGCGTCGTTGCTGCCGCGTGCGAGGCGTCGGCATCGTTCGGCCTGGTCTCGGAGGTTAAAGGACTTTGCCATCGGACTCTCACGCAACAAGGCGGGAGTCCATTAGGGGCTCTCAGTGCCGGCGCCTGCGTCCAACCGGCAATGGCATATCCTAGTTCTTCTATGTTCGGTAAGCGACTTTATTCTAGACGCGGGTAACGAGCCGGTTCCATCGGCCGGACACTCCAGCCTACCTCGGAGGCCGCAATTCCTTCGAGGCTAGGTAGCCCTTGATCTCAGCGGCGATCTGAAGCTGGCCGGCTTTTTTCAGCGCTTCGTCGCGCTCCGGACCGGGTTTCATACGGTGGGCTTTTGCCAACGCCTCGGCCGCGTCCGCGTGCCCGTCGGGATCCTGCGTTTTGCTCATCGTCGAAACGCCCTTCGCACGACAGCAGCCTGAGCCAAATTTTTTCCGGCGTCGGTACGGTCGCCGACAGTAGCGGCAGAAAAACCGCGAATTTCATGCCAGGGCCGGTTTGCAGGCGACGCTCCGCGGATGGTGCGATCACTTCTCGATCGGCACGCCGGCGTCCTTGATGACCTTGGCCCACTTCGTGATCTCGGCATCGATAAAATCGCGGAAGTGCTCCGGCGGGCCGCCGATCAGCGTGGTACCCTGGCCTGCGAGCTTTTCCTTGACGGCAGGATCGCGCATCGCCTCGACCACCGCCTTGTTCAGCGTGGCGACGACGGCCGCGGGCGTTCCGGCGGGAGCCACTATGCCGTACCAGTTCTCGATCCTCAGATCGGGCATACCGAGCTCGGCTGTGGTCGGCACCTCCGGCGCGGTCGGCGCGCGGTCCAGAGAACCGACCGCGATTGGCCGCAAGCTTCCGGCCCTGATCTGCGGCAGGATCACCGGCAGGTCGAGAAATACCATCTGCACCTGCTGGCCCAGCAGATCGTTGACGGCGGGAGCAGCGCCGCGATAGGGCACGTGCACGATGTCGATGCCGGCGCTGAGTTTCAGCAGCTCGCCCGCCAGATGCGGCAGGCTGCCGGGACCCGACGATGCGAAATTCAGTTTTCCGGGCTGCGCTTTGGCGAGTGCGACCAGTTCGCTCATGGTGCCGGCGGGGACGTTGGTGGCGACCACCAGCATTTCCGGCACCGTCGCCACCAGCGCGATCGGCTGCAGGTCCTTCAGCATGTCATACGCGACGTTCTGCATGCCGGGGCTGATGGCGAGCGCGCCGGCGCTGGAAATCCCGATGGTGTAGCCATCCGGTCTGGCCTTCGCGACCGCGTCGGTGCCGAGCACGCCGCCTTGCCCGCCGCGATTGTCGATCAGCACCGGCTGCCCGAGCAGCTCCGACATGCGCTGGCCGACCACGCGCGCAATGATGTCGTTGGGGCCTCCGGCCGGAAACGGTACGATCAGTCTGATCGGGTGCTGCGGGAATTCCTGCGCCACCGCCAATGCCGGCCACAGCAGGGCCGATGCGAGCCACAGCATTCTTGGAATGACCATCGGCTCCCCGCATCAGAACATGCAGCGTTTCTTCTTACCCGGCCTTACGTCCCCTCGCTTGCGAGCAGCTTGACCGCGGCTTCGTGCACGCGCGGATCGCCGGCGGCGACGATGCGGCCGCCGTTCTGCGCCGGCTTGCCTTCCCAGGTGGTGACGACGCCGCCGGCGCCGGTGATGATCGGAATCAGCGCCGCGATATCGTAGGGCTTCAGTTCGGTCTCGACGACAAGATCGAGATGGCCGGCGGCGAGCATGCAGTACGAATAGCAATCGCCGCCATAGCGCGTCAGTTGCACCTCGGCTTCGACGCGGTTGAACGCCGTGCGATCGGCGGCGTTCATCAGCCGCGGACTGGTGGTGAAGGAGGTGGCTTCCTTCAGCGACGCGCAGCGCCGTACCGCCAGTTTCCGCTCTCCGGTCGGTCCGTGATAATACGCCGAGCCGCTGTCGCCGGAAAAACGCTCCCGGATATAAGGCTGGTGCATCATCCCGAATACCGGCGTGCCCCGGTGCAGCAGCGCGATCAGCGTTCCCCAAATCGGAAAGCCGGAGATAAAGGATTTGGTGCCGTCGATCGGATCCAGCACCCAGACATATTCAGCGTCCTCGCGCTCGTTGCCGAATTCCTCGCCGACGATGCCGTGCTGCGGGAAGTTGGCCTCGATCAGGCGCCGCATCACCGCCTCCGCCGCGCGGTTGGCCTCGGTCACCGGATCGAAATCGTGGGCCGTATTCTTGTTGTCGATGCTGAGCGAGGTGCGGAAGAAAGGCAGGATGGTTTCGCCGGAGGCAGTCGCAAGGCGGCCGATGAAGGCGGTGAAATCGATGACCGTCACGGCTATTCCTTGATCAGGCGTTCACAGGCGCGCCGGGCGCAAATCGAACGCTGCGCGCCCGGTATACAGCGGCGTTCCGAAATCCGCACCCGCTACCAGGAACATGGCAAGGCAGAGATTCGAATCATCTTGTAAAGCAGTGCATTTTCGGGGAATACCACCGATCACGAAATCGAGAGCCTAGCGATTATGCACAGGCAGCAACCTGCATGGTCTACAGCCAGTATCGTTTAAATATTTGATATAAAAAGAAAAATCTTTTGACTCGTCATCGTCCCCGCTATGCGGGATTTGCATGGGAAATAATGTTAAAACCCTTGCGCTTTGTGCAGCGCGGTCTCATATTGTTGCGGTGCGGTAGCGCCTCGCGCTATCGCTGCCCTCCTTGGGCGTTTCCTCCCTAGACTTGGGCCGCTTGTTCGCAAGCGGCCCTTTTTTCTTTTGCGTCCCGGGCGCGATGCAGCGCTCCTCGCGCTGCTTCGCAGAACCGGACCGTATCAAACACCGGCGTTCGTGACGGCCCGGCCCCGGCTCTGCAGCGCATCGCACCGCAAGGGCTACGCGCTGCGCTGCGTCCGGGGCACGCACCGCTCTACTCCGCCGCGGCTTGGAACGGCCCGAGATCGGCGAGCGGAATTGCAGCCAGCGCATCCGCCAGCACGGCGAAATCGGCGATGACCTGATTGAATCGGGCGCCGCGTTCACGCCGCCGCTCGTCCATGTAGATCGCGCGGTTGAGTTCGAGCTGGATGGTGTGCAGCCCGCTGGCCGGATTGCCGTAATGCTCGGTGATGAAACCCCCGGCGTAAGGCTTGTTGCGGCCGATCGAATAACCAAGCGATGCCATGGTGTCCTCGACCATGTCGGGAAGCAGCGGCGCGCAGCTGGTGCCGTAACGGTCGCCGATCACCACGTCCGGTCGCCGCGGCTCGTCACGCGAGATGCCGATCGAAGGCATCGAATGGCAGTCTACCAGAATGACGGTTCCGAACGCCTGATGCGCCTTGTTGATCAGCCGGCGCAGCGCGCGGTGATAGGGCTTGTACAACGCCTCGATGCGGCCGAGCGCGTCGTCGACGCTGAGGCGCTCGCGATAGATTTCCTGGCCGTCGCCGACCACGCGCGGAATGGTGCCGAGGCCGCCGGCGACGCGCATCGACCGGGTGTTGGCGAAACTCGGCAATCGTCCTGCGAACATCCGCGGATCGAGCTCGTAGGGCTCGCGATTGACGTCGACATAGGAGCGCGGAAAATTGACCCGCACCACTGGGAAGCCGCGATCGCTCAGGCCGCCGATCAATTCGTCCATGAACGAATCTTCCGAACGGCGCAGACCCGCAAGATCGATCCGCGAGGCGTTGAGGAATTCATGCGGATAGACCGCGCCGGAATGCGGAGAATTGAAGATGATCGGCGCCCGCCACGCGGGCGGCTCGATCACCTCGAATGGAGGCGACAGTTCACCGTCAAACTGGGGCATCGTCGGGCGCCGTCCCTGGTGGCCGTGGACCTGACGATTTTGCCAGAAAAACACGGGTTATGAGCGCTCATTGTCGGGTGCCGCAACCATTCTGCCAAGCAAAAAAGTTTCAATTCGCTGGAAAGCTTCGGGGGGGCCCGCGAAACACGCGTCCGTTCATTGATTCAACCGCCGTTCCGGCGCAAAAGGGCGGCGCCTTGCGGTCGACCGCCGGCCCGTCCCTTCACCCGAAATTTACCACCCATCGGGCTTAGTGGGCGGATTGATCCTCTGGTTCGGATTCGACACCACTACCATGCACAAGATACTGCTCGCCGAAGACGACAACGACATGCGCCGGTTCCTGGTCAAGGCGTTGGAAAACGCCGGTTTTCAGGTTTCGCCGCATGACAACGGCCTCTCGGCCTATCAAAGGCTGCGCGAGGAGCCGTTCGAGATGTTGCTTACGGATATCGTGATGCCCGAAATGGACGGCATCGAGCTGGCGCGCCGCGCCGCCGAACTCGACCCCGACATCAAGATCATGTTCATCACCGGCTTTGCCGCCGTCGCCCTGAATTCCGATTCGGATGCGCCGAAAAACGCCAAGGTATTGTCGAAACCGGTCCATTTGCGCGAACTGGTCAGCGAAGTGAACAAGATGCTGGCGGCCTGATTCGGTCCCCGATCGGCCCCGCCGCGACCTTGCCTGCCTGGGTCGGAGCCGATATAGGGACGCATCCCGGTATCGTTGGACTAAAGGGCGCGTAGCTCAGCGGGAGAGCACCTCGTTGACATCGAGGGGGTCACAGGTTCGATCCCTGTCGCGCCCACCATCCGTCCTTTGAACCGCGCATCTCGTCGGCGACACCAATAGGGACACGGGGCCCCGGCGGATGATCTGGCTTCAATCGATGCTCACAGCGGCGATGGTGGTGGCGGCCGATCAGGTCAGCAAAATATTTGTGCTGTCGCGATGGCCGCTGGCCGGCGTCGCGCAGCCGCGTTCGTTCGTCTCGATCCGATGCATGCTCAACCGGCGAGGGACGCTGGCGGCGCTCGCGGGCATGCCGGCGCTGGCCGCGCTGTGGGCCGCGACGATCGTGCTGGCGGTGCTGACGCTGCGTTACGGCCTGCTCGGCGACGCGGCGGTCGTGCCGGTCGGCATCGGCGCGGTGCTCGGCGGCGCCACGGGAAACGTGATCGACCGGCTGGTTCGCGGCGCGGTCGTGGACTTTGTCGCGATCGGGCCGTGGCCAGTGTTCAATCTGGCCGACGCGGCGCTGGTGGGCGGCACCGGCTCGCTCCTGCTGACGGCATTGAGCGGCCATGCGTAGGGTCCTGTTCAACTGGCGCGGCTTCAATATCTACAGCTACCCGGCCATGCTCTATGTCGGCCTGCTCGCCGGCGTTTTCGTCGGCGCGCATGTCGCGCAGGACTCGGGCATCAGCGCCGACAGATTTGCCGTCGCCGTCGTGCTCCTGCTGATCCCGGCGCTGGCCGGCTCGCGGCTGTACTTCGTGCTGACCCGCTGGGACATCTATCGTCGCGACCCGGCCCGGATCTGGCGGCGCGACGAGGGCGGGATGGCGATGTATGGCGGCTTCATCCTGGTCGTGCCGCTGTCAATTCCGCTGCTGCGTTTGTTGGACCTGCCGTTCGGCAGTTTCTGGGACGCGGCGGCGCTCACCATCCTGCTTGGAATGGCCTTTACCCGGGTCGGATGTTTTCTCAACGGCTGTTGCTCGGGCCGGCCGAGCGACGCCTGGTTCGCACTGTCGCTGCCCGACCACCATGGAAACTGGCAGCGCCGCATCCCCACGCAGCTCATGGAGATGGCGCTTGCGATCATGCTGTTTGGCACGGCCCTCGCGCTGCGCAGCCATGCGCCGTTCCCCGGAGCGACATTTTGCGGCGTACTTGCCGGCTACGGCGCCGGGCGCATGTATCTGGAAAGTTTGCGTGAGGACGAGACCGGCGGACGCGACAAGACGGCGATGCAGACCACCTCGATCCTGCTGGTGATTGCCGCGCTGATCGGGCTTGCCTTTGTCTGGAGATAGTTTGCGGATGGGAGCCGTGGTGCGGTTACCGTCACGGATCGATCATTTTCCCGTCTGAGACAGATTGCAACCTGAGCGATTGCGACGACATTCCGCCCTGGCTGCCGGCACTCCCTTAAGAACAGGCTTCGCCTCGATTTCCCGGCTGTCAAAATATCCGAAAATCTCTGGATGCTCTCTGAACCATCGCGGCGCTGGCGACACAAAGAATATTGAAGCTGGATCTCGCCGATCAACCGCAAGCGTCCAACGATGCTCGGAGCACAGTTTAATTGCGATGACCATGTCGTCAGTCGTTCTACTTCCCGCGCCGATCAAGCTTGCTTTTGACAAGCAATCGTTTGTACATTTGGATGGGGCAAAAACAGTTTCGCCATTACCCCATATGCAGCTTCAAACTCAATTTGCTTCGCGTCACTTACTTTCTCCAGTTTCTGAAAATGTCAAATTCATACTGATACCGACGATGGATCGGGCTGGTTCAACCGCAGCACAATCATCGGTATCGGCAACACGGGGGGTGTTATGAGCACGTCATTGATCATTTTAATTCCGGTCATGCTGCTCGGAATTGTCGGTACGCTTTGTTTCGTCGGCTGCATCCTCGATTCAAGCGGGTTGCCCAGAACGCCCTTTACCAAATACACGGGCGTGACAATCCTGCTCAATCCTTCGATCATCGCCTACTGGCCGCTCGGCGAAGCCGCGGATACCGTTCCGGCAGCCGAACTGATATCCGGAAATACCGGCAACTATATCGACATGAATACGGCGCCGTCGCTGTATCCATGGCCGGCCTTTACGCTGCCGAACCCGCCCGGACCCGACGTGCAGTCGGCTGCCGCGCCCGGCACCATCGCGTTCTCGCAGAAGGGCATCGTGGCCGGCGACACCGTTCAGCCGGGGAACGATCTTGCATCCGTCACGCCCTGCGTGGTGGTCAATGGCGGCTACGTCGAAGTGCCGTTCAACATGAAATTCGTCCCGCAGACCTCGTTCACGGTGGAGGCCTGGGTGCGCGTGGGGTGGAGCGCCGGCGATCCCGATGCATGGCGGGTCGTGCTGGACATGCGCGACTTCAATCCGGGCACGGGCATCGCCTTGTTTGCCAAGACCGAAGACGATCAGCCTGGCGTGTATCGCTGGGCGGGTATTGTCGGTAATGGCGGCACCGGCAGCGCCGGGTTCAACACGCTGTCCAGCACAGAGCTTCAAATCACGCTGAACAGCCCGGGGACCCCGGCCGCTCCAACCCATCTCGCATTGACCTATGATGGCCCGAGCCAGACGCTGACGTTATTCGTGAACGGCGAACCGCATGGCAAGGCCACTTCCGTCACCTACGTGCCGAACACCACCCAGCCGCTATGGATCGGGGCGGGATCACCGTTCGTGCCGCGGCGGCCGCAGCCCGCCGGCGTCCCCGGCAGTCCGCTGTTTCCGTTCTTCGGCGCGATGCAGGATATCGCGATCTACAGCGCCGCGCTTGCGCCCGATGTCATCATGACGCACTTCAACAACGGAAGCGGTTTCGAGTCGTAACGAAACGAAGCGTCCACATGCGAGGAGAAGTTCACGATGCCGTCTGCAGATGATCTTTTTAATCAGCTCGTAGCCGCGAACAACCGCCTTGAAGCCATCAAGGGTAATCTGGTCGACGTCAAAGGCGCGGTCAACGACGTCAATACGACGCTGAAGAATGGCTTTCACCAGCTGATTACGCTCGGCCAATACACCAATCAGGCCCTCTACCAGAACGATCAGCAGAACGACACGATCATCTGTCTCCTTGAGCACATTTCGAAAAATACCTGCGCTTTGTTGAATCAGGCTGCGCTTCAGACCGCAGCGCAGCTCGAGATAGAGCGCGATATGGACTCACTCGAAAGCATGTTTGCGACCGCCAACGCCGGCGCCGCGCTGGAAAACAAGCGGCTGCAGGCGTTGAAAGAACAGGTGGAGAAGTGCTGCCCGCCGCCGCAGGCCGTGCCTCCATGCGAATTTGCCCCGTGCCCGGCGCCGAAGCCGCTCGGCCCGCCGCCCAAGGTGGGAGACAGCAAGCCGACCGTTAAATGACGCCCAGGTAGCGGCAGTCAGCGTCATGACCGCGCGCAAAGCCAGCAGGCACCGTCCCTTGTAAGGAGAGCCGTGTTGAGTATGTCGCTGCTTATTTTTGTTCCGGCCGGATTGCTTGCGGTCGTAGCGTTGCTGTGTTTCGTCGGTTGCGGTTTCTCGGCGCCGGGGCTTCCGCCCTGGACGACCTATACCGACGGTACCGTTCTCGCGGATCCGGCGGTAGTGGCCTACTGGCCGCTCGGCGAAGCGGCAGATGCGGATCCCGCGATCGATCGTGTATCCGGAAACAATGGAAGCTATGTCGATCCGGCCACGGTGCCTTCGCTGTATCCGTGGCCGGCCTTTATGCTGCCGAACCCGCCCGGACCCGACGTTCAGTCCGCCGACGCCCCCGGCACCGTCGCATTCGTGCAAAACGGGATCGTCACCGGCGATACCGTCCAACCCGGAAACCAGTTCGACGTGCGGACCCCCTGCATCGTGGTCAATGGCTGCTACGTCAACGTTCCGTTCAATGCCGCGTTCAATCCGCCAACCTCGTTTACAATCGAGGCGTGGGTGCGGGTGGATTGGGATGTCAATGCTCCGCACGCATATCGGACGGTGATGGATGCGCGCGGTTTCAACCCATGCACGGGCTTTGCCTTGTTGGCCAAGGCGGACGACAATCAGCCCGGCGTGTATCACTGGGAAGCCATGATCGGAAACGGCGGCAATGGCAGCGCCGGATTCACAGTCACTACCAGCGACGACCCTCCAATCGCACTAAACGATGCCTCGCTGCCCGCCGGGGTGACCTATTACCTCGCGGTGACCTACGACGGCCCAAGCCAGACCTTGATCCTCTACGTCGATGGCGAGCAGCGCGGTCCCAAGGTCACTTCCGCGGTCTACGCGCCGAACACCACACAGCCGCTCTGGATCGGCGCGGGCGGTTCTTACGTGCCAATGCGGCCGCAACCTCCCAACGTGGCCGGAAGTCCGCTGTTTCCGTTCGTCGGTGCGATCCAGGATGTTGCCGTGTACAACGCCGCGCTCACCTCCGACGTCATCCTGCTGCACTACCACAACGGTAATGGCGTTGCTTCATGACGCAAACGCGATGAGCGGACCAGCGACGAACGGAAAGCCGGTCGCCTATACGCGCTGCGCGCCGGGACAAGGCATATCCGATCCCCGCCCCGGCGACATCGTGCTGGTGCGCGGCACCGGCTGGCTCGGCAGATCCATCCGTCTCGGATTGCGGATGCGCTGCCGCAGGGACGGAGATCGCGCGCTCGCATATTGGAGCCACGCGGCAATCATTGTCAGTACCCAGGGTCATCTCGTCGAGGTGGTCCCCAACGGCGTGGTTCTCAACCGCCTCGAAAATTACCGCGACCAGGAATATCACTATGTATATCTCGATCTGTCCGCCGCCGACCGGACCAAAGCATCGAGCTACGCCTATTCCTGTCTGCGACAGAAATATGGCCGCTTTGGTTTTGCTCTTTTAACGCTTGCAGTGTTCACCGGGGATTGGTTCGAGGTTCCCGATCGGGGCCAGCAAGGCTGCGTGGCCCTGATCGCGCGGGCGCTGCAGCGCGCCGGCGTCACCTTCGCACGCCGGGCGACCGACATGACGCCCGCGGATCTCGCCAGGAATTTCGGGGTGATGCCCTGATCGGCCTTTGTCGATCGCAGCGTATCGTGGGATAAACTTTGCCGATGGAGGCCTTGCGTGCCGTCAACCAGCCAAGCCTACCGGGCCTATTCGGCGCGGCCGTTCAAACGCGAAGAGCGCGGGCAGGTTGAAATCCTGTTCGGTGGCCTGCACTGGCGCGCCGAGAAGGTGATCCAGGCCGCCGCGGCAAATCTCGGATACCGCTTCAAACCGCTGCCGACCGCCACCAGGGACGATCTTATGGTTGGCCGCGAACTGGCTGACATCGGACAGTGTTGTCCGACCAGCTTTGTGACGGGCAATCTGGCAAGCTTTCTGAAAAGCGAGACGTCGCGCATCGGAGCCGCCGAGGTCACCGACAAATACGTCTACCTCACCGCCGGCGCCTGCGGTGCCTGCCGATTCGGCCAGTATCATCAGAGCTACGAACTGGCGCTGCGCAACATCGGATTTGACAGCTTCCGTCTGTTCCTGATGGAACAGGACAAGCTCGAGCAGGAAGGATTCGCCGGCGGCGGGATCGACATCGACATGCCGTTTTCGCTCGGGGTGGTATGGGCCGTGCTCTGCACCGACGCGCTGCAAGGCCTCGAATACAAGACAAGGCCGTATGAGGTCGTCGCGGGGCAAACCAACGCCGTCGTGCAGGACAGTGTCGATTATCTTTGCGAGGTCTTTCGCAACCGGCCCCACAAGGGGAAGAAGTGGGGAACCCTGGTCTGGCATCTGACGACCGACTACTTCCTCGATGCGCTGCGCGAGGTGTTCCGCAGGTTCGAGGCGATCGAGGTCGACAGGCTGCAACCGAAGCCGGTCGTGAAAATCACCGGCGAGTTCTACCTGCAGACCGTCGAGGGCGATCCCAACTATAATATCCACCGCTGGCTGGAAGCCGAGGGCGCAGAGGTCTATCCGGCGCCGATCATGGTCTGGCTCGATTACTGGTTTCGTTTCTATGCCCAGCAGATCGAGGACTATGTCGGAATCGATCGCACCGCGCGTCTGAAGCTTGCCAAGATCCGGGGCTTACAGAAGATATTCGGCTGGACCTATAATCGCATGCGCGCGGCGCTCGGCAACATCCCGCATGAGGTTCCGGACCAGTACGAATTGCGCCGTCTCGCAGCGCCTTATTTCCATCATCAACTGTCGGGCGGCGAAGGCGACATGCTGGTCGGCAAGGCGCTGTGGAGCCACCTTCACAAGAAGGCGCATATGATCTGCGAATTGTCGCCCTATGCCTGCATGCCGAACACCATGAGCGTCGGCGCCATGGCGGGCGTCATCGCAAAACACCCCGATCTCCTCTACGCGCCGCTGGAGATCAAGGGCGACGCCGAGGTGCATGCGCTCTCTCGCTGCCAGATGATCCTGACCGAGGCCAAGAAGCGCGCCCGGTCCGAATTCGAGGGCGCGTTGTCGAAGACCGGTCTCACGCTTGAAGCCGCGCGAGCCCGGCTTGACCGCAAGCCTGCGATGAAGAAGGCGACTTTTCGTGTTCCGCATCGCGATACGGTCGGCACCGCCGCCAACCTTGCCCTTGGAATGGCGCAAGGAGGCGGCAGGTGAAAATCGTCGGAATGGATGTGGGCTCGACCACCGTCAAGGCGGTCGTGGTCGAGAACGACCGCATCGTGTGGCAGGACTATCAGCGGCACCATACCCGGCAGGCCGAAAAGGTGCTGGAGTTCGTGCTGCGGATGGAAAACGAATGCGGCCTGGAGCGGGGCCGCGATGTCGTGCTGTTCACCGGCTCCGGCAGCGGGCTGATCGCGCCGCTGGTCGGCGGCAAGGTCATCCAGGAGGTCGTCGCCGTCGCAACGGCCGTCGAAAAACTGCACCCCGACGTTCAATTCGTCTCCGAGATCGGCGGCGAGGATATGAAGACGATCTTTTTCACGCCCTCCGGTGAGGGCCGCAACAAACAAGTCTATATGCAGTCGGCGTGCAGCGGCGGAACCGGTACTTTCATCGAAAAGACGGCGCGCAAGCTGCAGATCTCGCCGGAAGCTCTGGCGAACATGACGTACAGCGGACAGTCGCTGCACAAGATCAGCTCAAAATGCGGGATCTTCGCGGAGACCGATGCCAACACGCTGGTCAAGGGCGGCGTGCCGGTCGAAGAGATCATCGCCAGCCTGTTCGAGGCGGTCGTCTTCCAGAACCTCGCCACGCTGACCAAGGGCAACACGCCGGCGCCGAAGGTGCTGCTGCTCGGCGGGCCGAACCTGTTTTTCACCGGCCTGCAGCAAGCCTGGCGTCATCACCTCACCAACATCTGGGCCGAGCGAAAGGTTGTGTTGCCCGAAGGTGACCCCGCGGGACTCATCGAGGTTCCGGCGGAAGCGGTTTATTACGCGAGCCTCGGCTGTATCGAAATCGGCAAGGCGGAGCGCGACGCGAAATCCTGCTACGGCGGAACGGAGCGGCTGCGCTGGTGGATCGACCAGGGCCAGCATGAGCAGAAAGCGCGCGAAGGCCGCGGCGGCCTGACCTCCGGCGCGGAGGATTTTGCGCAGTTCCTGCAAGCCTACGGAACTCCGAAGCGCCAGTTTGCCACGCGCGACGAGAAGGTCGGGCCAGCCGGAAAACCGGTTCTGGTCGGATGCGATTTCGGCAGCACCACGGCCAAGGCGGTGGTGCTTTCGCCGGAGCAGGAGCTGCTGTTCAGCTGCTACGCGCTGTCGATGGGCAACCCGATCGAGGACGCCAAGGATCTGATGCGGCAGATCGCGAGGGCGGGATTCCGTCATATCGGCGGCCTCGCGCTCACAGGTTACGGCAAGGATCTGCTGCACGACATCGTCGGCGCCGACGTCGCCGTCGTCGAGACGGTGGCGCATGCGCGGGCGGCGCTACACTTCTTTCCCGACGCCGACGTGATCTGCGATGTCGGCGGCACCGATGTGAAGGTCATGATCCTGCGCGGCGGGACGGTCGCCGACTTCCGCCTCAACTCGCAATGCTCCTCCGGCAATGGCGCTTTCCTGCAAGGCGTGGCGGAACGCTACGACGTGCCGCTGCAAGACTATGCGGAGCGCGCCTTTGCCGCCAAATCGCTGCCGGGCCTCGCCATGGGATGCGGGGTGTTTTTGCAGTCCGACATTGTCAACCAGCAGCGCAAGGGCTGGTCGGCGGAAGAAATCATGGCGTCGCTCGCCGCGGTCCTGCCGCTCAATGTATGGGTCTATGCCTGCCAATTGACCAATTTGCGCGCGGTCGGCCGCAAGTTCGTGCTGCAAGGCGGTACCCACCGCAATCTCGCCGTGGTCAAGGCGCAGGTCGATTTCATCACCAGCAAGGTTCCCGATGCCGAGATTGCGATCCACCCCTATTCCGGGGAGGCGGGCGCGATCGGCGCTGCGCTATGCGCGCATGATGCCTGGCAAGGCGGAAGTCCCAGCCGCTTCCGCGGTTTCGAGACCATCGAATCCTTGTCCTATTCGACCACCACCAACGAACACACGACCTGCCGCTGGTGCAGTATCAACTGCAAGCGCACCTTCATCGACGTCGCGTTACCCGACGGCAAAGGCAGGCCGTGGAGCAAGGTGCCGGTGGGGGAGGGGTTCGAGCGTGTCATCAGCGGCAACTCCTGCCCCAAGGGCCTCGTCGAGGACGCCGGCGAATTGCGGGTGGTAAAGGCACGGATCGAGGAACGCAGGCATGCTTACCCCAACGTTGGAGAGATGGTTCGGGCCGAAGCCTTCCGCGCAGTCAAAGCCACGGTCTGAACTGCGCGTCGGGATTCCCCGCGTCCTCAATATCTGGTCGACCCACCAGTTCTGGCTCGGCTTTCTGGTCGCGCTTGGGTTCGATCCGCGCCGCATCGTGTTCTCCGAGGCCACCAGCGACGAACAGGGGCGTGAATATGGCCGCGGCCGCGGCACCGTCGATTGCTGCTATCCGGTGAAATGCATGTCCGGCCACTATGGCGAGCTGGTGTTCGGGCAGAAACACAATATCGATCTCCTGCTGTCCCCGATGATCCGTTCGCTGCCTTCCTTCCTGAACGGGCATGTCGTCGATTCCCTCGCATGCCCCCGCGTGATGGCGGCGCCGGAAAACATCAAGGCAGGCTTCCTGAAGGAGCGCGACGTGTTCGCCGAACGCGGGATCAGATACATCTCGCCGTTCGTCTCGCTTGCCGAGCCGCCGATCGTGCCGAAGCAACTGCATCGCGCGCTGGAGGACGCAATTCCCGGCCTTACGCTGGCGGAGGTTGGAAGCGCGGTTGCCGCCGGTTACAAGGCGCTCGCGGCGTTCAACAGGCAGATGCAGGACAAGGGGCGCGAGATTCTGAAATGGTGCGCCGAAAACGATCGGCCCTGCATCCTGGTGCTGGCGCGGCCCTATCACATGGATCCGGGCATCGGCCACGAGATCGAAGCCGACCTGCAGGCCTATGGATATCCGATCCTGTGGGCGCAGTATTTGCCCACGGATCAAGACCTGATGCAGTGGCTGTTCGGCGACGACCTCCGCGACGGCACGATCGCCTCGGCCTTCGATGTGTGCGACGTGTGGCCGTCCTCCTACAGCGGCAACACCAACGAAATCCTGTGGGGCGCCAAGGTCGCTGCCCGCCTGCCATGGGTGAGCTGCGTGATCCGGCTCGCCAGTTACGAATGCGGCATGGACCAGCCGACCTATACGCCGGTGCAGAAGATCGTCGAGGGATCGGGAACGCTGTTCTTCTCGTTTCAGGACCTCGATGCGACCAAGCCGGCGGGATCGGTCAAGATCAGGGTCGAGACGATAGCCTATTATCTGGAGCGTTCGTCGGCGGCCATTATCGCAGCCAAGAAACTGCAGACCAAAGGCCTGTGTCCGCTGCTGGGGCGCGCGGTATAACAATCAGGTCCGGCCGCGACGGACGCGCTGGGAGGCGTGCATGAAGAACCATTCTTGTTTGGCCGCGTTCATATGTGCCGCCGCGGTTGCGGCAGTCTCGCCGGTGCAGGCCCAGGACTACCCGTCGCGCCTGGTGCATCTCGTTGTGCCGCAGGCCGCGGGCGGCGGAACGGACACCTTCGCCCGCGCCATCGGGCAGAAACTCAGCGAACGTTGGGGACAGCCGGTCGTGATCGAAAACAAGGCCGGCGCGGGAGGTGTCGTCGGAACCGATTTCGTCGCCAAGGCTGCGGCCGACGGATACACGCTGCTCGTCACCTATGAGGGCTCGCAAGCCATCAACCAGAGCCTCTATCAGAACCTGCCGTTCGATTCGCTGAAGGACTTCACCCCCATCGCGACCATCGCGGTGACACCTTTTATTCTAGTCGTCGGTCCGGGCGCGGAAGCAAAGACGCTGAAGGAGTTCATTTCATTCGCCCGCATCAATCCCGACAAACTGACTTATGGATCGGCCGGGAACGGCTCCGTCAACCATCTGCTCGGAGAAATGCTCAAGACCGAAGCTGATATCCGTCTGGTGCATATTCCTTACAAGGGAGCCTCTGCGGCGATAGCCGACGTGATCGGGGGACATATCGACGCGGCGTTCGCCAGTTTCCCGTCGGTGATTTCAAGCGTTCAAAGCAACGTCGTTCATGCATTGGCCGTCAGCAGTGCGACGCGTGTCGCCGCGGCGCCGGACATACCGACCATCGCGGAATCGGGTTTTGAGAATTCGACGTCAATCCCTGGTGGGGCGTCCTGGCGCCTGCCGGATTGAGTTCCGGCATCGCACAGAAAGTGAGTGCCGATATCGCCGAGATTTTGAAGACACCGGAGATGCAACAGATACTGGCCAAGCAGGGCGCCACGCCCTTGATCAGTTCTCCGGACGCGTTTCGCGCCCTTCTCGCCCAGGGCATCGAGAAGTGGAAGAAAGTGGTGAAGACGTCCGGAGCGACGATCAACTAGGTGATTCCCGATGTTCGTCGGCATGCCGCAAACCGGTTGGCGGCGGGACCGTGTTTTTGACATCGAGGCAGGTATTGTATCTGTTCGCCTTACCATTGGAGCAGTTCCATGCAGAACCCGCGCGATAAAGTCATCATCACTTGCGCCGTGACCGGCAACCAGACGCTGCCCAGCATGACGCCGCATCTTCCCATCACCCCCGAACAGATCGCCGAGGCCTGCCTCGGCGCGGCCGAGGCCGGCGCCGCGGTCACGCATATTCACGTCCGGGATCCGCAGACCGGCATGCCGTCGATGGAGATCGAGTATTACCGGCAGGTCGTCGAGCTTATTCGCGCCAAGAACACCGCGCTGATCCTCAACATCACCACCGGTCCCGGCGGACGGTTTGCGCCGTCCGAGGATGATCCGAAAATCGCCGGGCCCGGCACGCTGTTCCTCACCCCGGCCAGGCGCACCGAGCACATGGCGATCTTGCGGCCGGATATCGCGACCCTCGATCTCAACACCATGACCTTCGGCGCCCAGGTCGTCATCAACACGCCGCCCAATGTGCGCAAGATGGCCGCGGCGATCCACGCCGCCGGCACCCGACCCGAAATCGAGTTGTTCGACTCCGGCGATATCCTGCTGATGCACGATCTCATCAAGGACGGAACGATCAAAGGCCCGCATCTCGCAAGCTTGGTGCTCGGCGTCAAATACGGGTTTCGCCCCGCCCCCGAGACGGTGCTGTATGCCCGCGCGATGCTGCCCGCCGACACCGAATTCACCGCGTTCGGCACCGGCCGCTCCGCGTTTCCGATGGTGGCGCAGGCCTATCTTGCGGGCGGCCATGTCCGGGTCGGGCTGGAGGACGCGGTTTACCTGACGCGGGGCGTGCTGGCCGAGAGCAACGCGGCGATGGTCGACAAGGCGCGGCGCATCGTCGAGATGCTCGGCGGCGAGGCGATGTCGGCGGCCGAGGCGCGCGCGCATCTCGGGCTTGCCGACAAGGGACGAACGACACGCAGCGCCGCCTGACGCCGGCCTTCGCCACGTTGCGTCCGCGACGTTGCCGGCTGACGGGCGCGGGTGAAACTGCTATGGTCGCAAGATCATTGCAACGGAGCATCAGCATGGACGCCGTGACGCCGAAGGGCGCGCAGACCGCCGATAGCCATTCCCACATCGTCCGGCCCGACAGCATGGAATGGCAGCAGACCCGCTTTGCCGGCTGCGAGGCGAAGACGCTGCTGTTCGACCGCGCCACCGGCCTGATGACCGCGCTGATGCGGTTCGCGCCGGGCGCGGTGCTGCCCGACCATGAACATGTCAACATCGAGCAGACCTACGTTCTCGAAGGCCACCTGGTCGACAAGGAAGGCCCGGCGCAGGGCATCGAGTGCAAGGCCGGCGAGTTCATCTGGCGCGAGCAGGGCAGCCGCCATGTCGCATGGTGCCCGCAGGGCGGCCTGATGCTCGCGATCTTCCAGGTTCCGAACCGGTTCTTCGAGGCCGACGGCCGCGTCGTCGATGCCGCGGGCCAGGACTGGGACGAGGCGTGGGGCCACACCGGCAGGGGCTGAGGCCGCTGTCGCGCGTGCGGCGCCCGGCGCGGTGTGCAGCCGGAGATGTTTGTTCTAGTATCCGGGTCTTGCAACGGGAGCAGTGCATGCCGGATCCGAAGGACGACGCGGGGAATGCGAACAACGGCGCCGGCAACGGCGCCAAAACCGCCGATGCGCCGCTGCTCGGCGAGGCGGCGTTGAACGCGGCGCTCGCCGCGTTCGCGGTGTCGCCGCCCGCGAGCGCCGGCCGTGGCGCCGGCGCCGCGCAGGAGCCCGCCGCGCCGCCGAAGACGGTGGCGCAGGTGCTCGGCGAGATCACCTGGCTGATGACGCAGAGCCCGCGCCACAAGGCGATCCCGCTCGGCGATCTCGAATGGCTGGTGATGCCGGCGCTCCTGCTGCGGCAGTTCCGCATCTTCTACAAGGGCGAGCAGCCGGTCGGCGTCGCATTGTGGGCGCTGGCGGACGCGACGGTGGTGAAGCGGATCGACGCCGGCGACAACCGCCTCACCGCGGTGGAATGGAAGAGCGGCGCGATCATGCGTATCGTCGAACTCGTGGCACCTTTCGGCGGCGAGGCGGAGATGCGCGCGCAGCTCGGCGCGGCCTGATCGGGCCGCGCCGCGGCGACATTGTTTCTGACGATAAGGTTACGACATGGCTTTGTGTAAGCTTTCCCCGGGTAACGAGAACTATCTCGACAACCATGAAGCCATCGACACGCGGACCGCGGCGAATGTCATGTTAGAGATTTCTCGCGTTAGTTGCAGAAAGCCTTTGTTCGCGTAAAACATCTTCAGGATGTTATTTGCAGATCGATCTACTTTCGCTTGCGCGATCGCAAATCGTCTGGCTGGTTTCGGGTCAGGGGATTCACCGCTGCGGCCCAGTTCCATTTTTGCAACCTCGTCCGTGTGCGCGTCGGTTTTGTCGTTATGGTATTGGCAATGTCTCACAACGGCGGCGCACATGCCTGGGATAAGAGAAGCGCGGGGAAGGCAAGCAAATGAACAAGGCGGGGGCCGCGGCCGCGCGTGATGACGTGCCGCTACCGCGCGAAGCGGCATTGCGGAAGGCGCTCGCCGGGTTCAGAGCATCGATGCTAACAAGAATGGGTGAAAAGAAATTATTTCGCGCGAGCAGTCTCGGTTTACTTGCTGCGTTGTCGTTCTTACCCAACTTTGCGTTGGGAGAGCAATTCACGCCATATGACGAGATCAAAAGAAAGTCGGCTGTTTTCGAGAGGCGTCCTTCTTTTGATACCACGCCTGTCACGGTCAGGGTGGTCGACATTACCTACCGGATACCCCGAAACTACCTCGTTCATCTGGATCCCGCAATACCGACGTTAAAGCTCACCTGGCCAGGACTGAAGCCGCTGACCGAGGAAACTCAAAAATGCTTTGGGTCTATTCTCCAGAGCCAAGCCGCGGGCTGCACATCACTGGAATTTCACATACTCGGCTCGCGCGGACCGGGACCCGGAGGACGCGCGCTTACAAATGCTGAAATGTTTGAGAACTTCAAAAAATACAATCCGGATACAAGACGTCGAGATGGGCCCTTTGGCACCGATATTTACGACACCGGTCCGGAAGAAGCCCGCATTCAGCAATATCGGAAGCTGGATGGGGACCTGTTTTTCAATTGTATGATCTTCGACAACTATGGAAAGCGAGACGCCGTTTGCGCTGATATGTTTCGTCTTGATGATCTGAATCACATTCAGTTTCGCTTCCGGCCGCCGCAGATCGAGCACGTTCCTGAAATCGAAAGCGGCATACGAAGGCTTATGACCAGTTTTGTTGTCGGAGGCATCAAGCAATGACATCGATAATACTGAGCCAATCAACACAGGATAAGATAAACTTTGCTATAACTGCGGGGCCGGGAGCAAACAACCAGAACTATCTCACAGCTTATAACGCGCTCGATAGTGAGATAAAAGCAAATGGCGGATTCGACGCGGGAACAGCGAGCTGGTTTTCTAAAGCCGGCCAGATAAATACCCAGGCTTTCAATTCATCAGGAGTCGGAACTTATGTCTGGAGTTACACGATAGCAGCAGCCCAAGCTGAAGGAACAACTCTTAGCGCCAACGATATGCAGGCGGCGTCCAATAAAATCGCGGACACCGTCTTCCGACAATTGCAAGTTAGCGGCTTTCATTTCAGTGACAATCCAGGTGATCCAATCAACTTTGCTCCAAAAAGTATCGTACAAATCGATGCTGGCGCCGGCATCGATGAGTTGTCGGCATTGCACCCCGGCTCCAATCTCAGCGCAGCTGTTTGGGCCGGCTCGCTTTTCGCCCGTACGCAGTTCAATGATCCAACTTATTTTAACGACAATAATATCGATCTTACTCCAGGCTCCAGGGACTGTGCTGCCATTACTTCAGGATCCGTGGCGGCTGTAAATGCTAGTGCATCAAGTCTCGGCACCAATTGGGTTACTGAAATACTTGTGAACGGAGCCATTCAGGGCACCGTAAACTATTACAACGACGTCATGGCGGCGATCCGATCGCAAGACAACGCCGCGATCAAGGCATGCATCCCTGGGGGGCAAGGATCGTTCGGAAGCGGGTTGTCAAAACTCACTTTGGACAACAATGGCGAGCTGATCTTCGGCGAAGCTAACGCCGGCGGAGCTATCCAGGTCAACTTCAACGGAAAGGGCCAAACTACCGAAATGGACGCGTTGAACGGCAACGGTAGTTCGGAACGCACAGTTTTCGACACCGGCACGGAGCCTTGGTCATCGCAAAGCTCCGCCTCCGATGCCTACGACCGCCTTCAATCGCAGCGCGTAGTCCTCGATAACGGCAGTCAGCAGGTCAAGCAATACGACCCGAACAACACCCATCCCTACACCGAACTCGACATCGATGAAGATCGCACCGGCAAGCCCACTGCCGCACAGCTGAAGTTGGACGGCCAGTCCACATCCGCGGACTTCTCCGCAGTCGGGCAGGTGCTCGGCTCGGCGCTGGGGCGGGCGCTGGCGCCCAACAACCAGTTCGTGCAGCTCGCGGCCGGCACCGTGGCCGGCGCCGCTGGGCAGAAGCTGGCGCAGGCGTTTGTCGCCTCGCTGAAGACGGACGCCGCCGGCGTCAGTCTCAACAGTGTGTTCGCCGATTTCGATGTCAGCATCGCCGGCGCGGGCGCAAGCTCGGTGGCCTCGTTCCTGATCGCCGAGCTCGGCACCGCGCTGCATCTCGACGGCTTCGGCGCGCAGTTGTTCGACGCCGGCGCCGGCGGCTTTGCCGGCAGCGTCGCCAGCCAGATCGCGACCGAGATGGCCAGGGGCGCCTCGTTCGATCTCGCGATCGGCGCCGTCAACTTCGGCAATGCGGCAGTCAGCGCCGGCTACAGCATCTCCAGCCTGCTCGGCACTTATCTCGCCCACGAACTGGTGCCGGCGCAGACCCATGCAGGCGCCGTCGCCGGAAGTTTGCTCGGCGCGGTCGGCAGCACGGTCGGCATCAGCGTCGCGCTCAGCAACGTGCTCGGCGAGATACTCGGCGGCGTGCTCAATTTCATCGTGCCGGGGCTCGGCTCGCTGATCGGCACCATCGTCGGCACCCTGCTCGGTGACGCCCTCGCCGGCGATCCGGGTTATCCGAAAGCGGCGCACGACGTGGAAATTCTTGGCTCCGACTATTATTTCCAGAACCGGCTGGTCGGCACCGACGACCACGGCAACGCAGCGATCTCGCAGGCGATGGGCGATCAGGTCGCCGCGATCGCCAACAGCTATCTCAAGGCGGTATCCGGCGAGGCCATCGCCTATAGCGGCCATCTGATGATCGGCTACAATTCTGGCGCGGCGCCATACAGCTACGTCGCCGGCTGGTTTCCGAACGGCACCGAATCGGCGGCGCATTTCGCCAGCGCTGACGATGCCGTCCAGGAAGGCGTGCGCGAGCTTCTGATGCACACCGAAGTGGTCGGCGGTGACCTCTTGATGAAACGCGCCCATCTCGCTTTCATGGTCGGCGCCCATCCCGACCCGAACGACGATCCATCGAACTTCACCGACCTGATCCGCCTCAGTGCCGACCTCTCAGTGGCGCAGGACTACGAGAACTATCTCAACAACCGCGAAGCCATCAACGCGCTGATCGCGGCGAATCCGAGCACGGTTGCTTCTCGCACTAGTTGCAGACACGCATTGTTCGCGTAAAACATCCTCAGCGTGTTGTTTCTAACCAAACAACTTTACAGTTGATGTACTAAAAACGATGTGCTTAGTTTTCGGCGCGCACAAGGGGAATGCGCAGGGAAATGCGGATGAGCGAGGCAGGCATAATCGCCAATACTCCGTTGCTCGGCGAAGCGGCGCTTCAGGAAGCGGGAGGCGAGGATAAGGAAACAGATCGGCTGATCAAATATCACAAATAAACTCCAAGGTAGGTTGGCGCTTAAATGAGCTTGCGTATCATCAAATTTTTGCTTCTTGCGTCCTGCGGACTTGTTGCTGTTCTAGTTGTAGCTGTTGCAGCCGTCCTTCTAATGGACCATCTGGCATATCAAAAAGTGGAAATAACCAGCGCTCTTCTCCGTGATGGAAAATATGATCCATCTGCACATTTTACTTTTGACAGGGCCTGTGTGTTTCCTGCTGAAATCTTCCATGGCATATACATGGCTTATAGAACGTGGGTATCGTGAATTGGATCAAATATTTCCTGATACTTTTACAAACTGGACGGTAGTATTAATCGACGACAACAAAAGAACATTTAGGACTCTATATGCCCTTCAGCCAAGAGTAAAACTCAGTGGAGGAATCATATGTAATTCCAAGATCACATTGGAAGCTGTGACGGTTGATAGCCAGACTACCGCATATGTAAAAGAAGCAAATGCACGTTAGCGAGTTTTCATGCCCAATGTAATAACGACATACTATGATCTTTCAAAACTTGAAAACGCTAGCGTGGCGTTGGCTAATGCAAATGGTTTGCATGGTTATGATCCAATATTACGCGATTCGAACGGTGACCGTCTTGAGCTTGGCGCCGCAACTACAAATGCCATCGCGCACGCGTTGAGTAGCGCCTACTTGGCCTATGATTATTCTACCGCCGAAGCTAGAACTCTTGGGTATGTGCGAGAATACAACCAGTATTGGATCGATTCGAAACAGCCGGCACCTTGGGATACTTTTAAGGACCTCTACAACAATCAGGTAGGAAGAAATATTGCTGATTACGTCCAGCAACATAATCTCTCTAGAGATCAAATTCAGGATCTTCTTCTCGACGCGCTCTCGACGGGCAAGCTGATTGTTACTCAACAGGATCCAAGGATCGATCCTTCATTTAGCGGAAACCCGTTCAATTACCTCACGCCAGGCGGAGATACCGCTGCTTGGAATGGACCATCTGCGGGCTTTACCGATTTTGTGCCATCTGTAGTCAGAGTGTCCGTAGCATCGCCAAACGGTTCAGGTAACTGGACCCTGCAAGCCTACAGGTATGGATATTGTTATAACAAAATCTAGTCCCGATAGTGCTGGGGACCATGTTATACAAGCGAAGATTGATATTGATAGTAATAATAAATTGACTCAAATTGAAGGTGCAAACTCGAACGGGACGTCCACACAAACGGTTTTCGATCTTGGTGGTACTCAACCTTGGTCATCGGAAACCTCCGCCTTCGATACTTACCAGCGCCTTCAATCGCAGCGCGTAATCCTCGATGGTGGCGGCCAGCAGGTCAAGGAATTCGACCCGAATAACACCCATCCCTACACCGAACTCGACATCGACGAAAACGCCACTGGCAAGCCCACCGCCGCCCAGATGAAGCTGGACGGCCAGAACCAGTCCACCCCTGCCGACTTCTCCGCGGTTGGCCAAGTGCTCGGCTCGGCGCTTGGCCGGGCGCTGGCGCCGAACAACCAGTTCGTGCAGCTCGCGGCCGGCACCGTGGCCGGCGCCGCTGGGCAGAAGCTGGCGCAGGCGTTCGCCGCCTCGCTGTCGGCCAACGGCAGCACGATCGATCTCACCAGCGTATTCTCCGGTTTCGACGTCAGCATCGCCGGCGCCGGCGCAAGCTCCGTGGCCTCGTTCCTGATCGCCGAGCTCGGCACCGCGCTGCATCTCGATGGCTTCGGCGCGCAGTTGTTCGACGCCGGCGCCGGCGGCTTTGCCGGCAGCGTCGCCAGCCAGATCGCGACCGAGATGGCCAGGGGCGCCTCGTTCGATCTCGCGATCGGCGCCGTCAACTTCGGCAATGCGGCAGTCAGCGCCGGCTACAGCATCTCCAGCCTGCTCGGCACCTATCTCGCCCACGAACTGGTGCCGGCGCAGACCCATGAGGGCGCGGTGGCCGGCAGTTTGCTCGGCGCGGTCGGCAGCACGGTCGGCATCAGCGTCGCGCTCTCCGGCGTGCTCAGCGAGGTGCTGGGCGGCGTGCTCAACTTCATCGTGCCGGGGCTTGGCTCGCTGATCGGTACCATCGTCGGCACGCTGCTCGGTGACGCCCTCGCCGGCGATCCGGGTTATCCGAAAGCGGCGCACGACGTGGAAATTCTTGGCTCCGACTATTATTTCCAGAACCGGCTGGTCGGCACCGACGACCACGGCAACGCAGCGATTTCGCAGGCGATGGGCGATCAGGTCGCCGCGATCGCCAACAGCTATCTCAAGGCGGTGTCCGGCGAGGCCATCGCCTACACCGGCCACCTGATGATCGGCTACAATTCCGGCGCGGCGCCATACAGCTACGTCGCGGGCTGGTTTCCGGACGGCACCACCGGACCGGCTGCGCATTTCGCCAGCGCCGACGATGCCGTCCAGGAAGGCGTGCGCGAGCTATTGGTGAACACCGAGGCGATCGGCGGCGACCTTTTGCTCAAGCGCGCCCACCGCGACTTCATCCTGGGGACCCATCCGGATCCCAACACCGATCCCAACGATTTCACCGACCTGATCCGCCTCAGTGCCGACCTCTCGGTGGCGCAGGACTACGAGAACTATCTCAACAACAAGGAAGTCATCAACGCGCTGATCGCGGCGAATGCGAGCATGACTGGCGCTCCCAATAGTTGCAGATGGCAATCGTTCGCGTAAAAACATCCACAGCGTGTTATTTTTATCCAAGCAACTTTCACAGTTGATATGCCATAAATGATGTGCTTGGTTTTCGAAATGCGCGGGGGAAACGCAGATGAACGGGGCGGAGACCATCGCCGAAACGCCATTGCTCGGCGAGGCGGCACTCAACGAAGCGTTCGCCCGACTCGGCCGTACGCAGGCTGATTTGTCCGCGGACGGCACCCGCACCGCCCCGCGCCGCACCCGGGCCCACGCTGAACCGCCGCCGAAGACCATTGCGCAGCTACTCGGCGAGATCACCTGGCTGATGACGCAGAGCCCGCGCCACAGGGCGCTTGCGCTGGGAGATCTCGACTGGCTGGTGATGCCCGCGATCCTGCTGCGGCAGTTCCGGATTTCTATAAAGGCGAGCAGCCGGTCGGCGTCGCGCTATGGGCGCTGGCGGATGATCTGGTGGCGAAACGGATCGACGCCGGCGACAAGCGGCTGGCAGCGGTGGAATGGAAGAGCGGAAGCAACATGCGCATGATCGATGTCGTGGCGCCGTTCGGCAGCGAGGTGGGGATCTGGCAGCAGGTTGGAATCTTATGATCAAACATTTACGAACTGAGGTAGGCTAGTAATGCGATTTGGCATAAAGCGTGCTGTGCTCATGCTGCTTGCGACAGTATTGTGCGCAGCTGCTTTAAATAGCATTGCCCAGCGTGCACCACCGGCTCCAACTCACGTAATATCCGATAAACCGCCAAACAGCAGAATCGTTACCGAGCCCAATGGCCAGAGGGTCGCCGAAATTCGCTGGCGGCCGGCCAATGCGGGCCCGGTCGGAATATTGCGCGTGCCTGCTAATTATATCTGGCGTGGCGGCGGGCTGGCTACGGGCGCGTTCGGACCGGATTATCCCGATCCCAACGTCGTGCAGAGCTCGACATACAATTTCATCCTTGAAGCATTGCTGCCTACTTTTGAGCCGTTCACGCCCCAGAATGCCAACCGCTTCAAGGACGGAATTACCGGCAGCACAATCACAATTATGATTACGCGCGCGCCGGTTATTGGGCGCGGCGGGATTCCCCTTGTTGAGCTCACGTTCCGAAGCGCCTTGCAAATGCTTCAAGGAGGAGCAAACGATAAGCTATATCACATTCGGTACGCAGAAAAATCCGATCGTTTTGGTCTGAAGCGTTATGGGGCGTTCGGTGATTTCGAACAGTTCAGAAGGTTTGGCGCCGTCAACGATCTCTACTTTCCCGACCGTGAATTCAAAGATGTTTTCTTGCTCTGCGGTGCCGAGGAAATACACGATGCGCTAGAAGACCCCTCATGGACCGCGCGCCCCATCTGCCAGCATACGTATCATTCGTCGGTGCTTGGCGGCCTAGTTCAACTTTCTTACCGACGCATCTGGCTGAAGGATTGGCGCGATGTTCAGGCCGGCGTTGACAGGCTTTTCCATTCGTTCACGTTCACAGCGCTAGAGGACACCAATGACCGCGCTCACCAGCAGTGATTACGTCACGCTACACGCTTTTGCCAACAATAACGATCGTATCGGATACTGGTCCTATCTCGCTGCCAAAGGCGACAGCTATTCAGCGCTCGCGCTCGGCGTTGCCACCAACGAGACATTATCAGGCTATGTTGCCAATAGTTTTTTTCTCAATAAGGCTCAGGCCGTTGGCCTGACATTTAGCGAATCGGACCTCTACAAGGTTGGCGTGGACTTGATGCGGGCCGATTTGGCTTCGCGCGAAACTGCCTTTAATACTCCAGGCAATATTGATGGCGGATTAACGCTGGATGTGCGTACAATTTACCGTTATCACGACAATATCTTTAAGCAGGATACTAACGGCCAGCTTGACGGCCGCGCGTGGACACCGGAATTGGCATTGCGCAATGCCCTAGCGGTCGGCGATCAGACTGGCAACTACTCTCAGGCCGACCAAATATGGTCAAATGTACAATCTCCTAATTTCTGGACCCAAGCATCCACGCAGGCTTCCGTGCCTTCAGGCGTCGAGGGCGCGGTTTGGAAACTCACCGTCTATCAGTTAACATCATATTTTGCAGGCGCCACAGCGCTGGGGGACGCGCCAGCAGAATTCAGTCTGCGCAACATAAGCCATATCAACGGCTGGTCACAAGACTCGGACGGACAGTGGTTCAAGGAAATTCCCGGTTCAAACGTTATGATCACGGGTGATGCGACCGGGTTGGCTCCAGAGCGTATCAATGCTGACCCATCTACAACGGCGGTGCTCAATCAAATTCAGGAAACCCGTCAACAACTATACGGGCCGAATGTTACGCGCGTTGCCGAAGGATATCATGAGTACCTACTAGCGGATGGAAACACTATCGAAGTTGCGTCTTTTGCAAACAGAACAACAGCAGTGCGAGTGGAGGATGTTATTGGTGATCAGCCCTGGTCATCGCAAAGCTCCGCCTCCGATGCCTACGACCGCCTTCAATCGCAGCGAGTGGTGTTCGATAACGGCAGTCAGCAGATCAAGCAATACGATCCGAACAACACCCATCCCTACACCGAACTCGACATCGACGAGGACGCCACCGGCAAGATCACCAGTGCCCAGATGAAGCTGGACGGCCAGAACCAGTCCACGCCCGCCGACTTCTCCGCGGTTGGCCAAGTGCTCGGCTCGGCGCTGGGGCGGGCGCTGGCGCCCAACAACCAGTTCGTGCAGCTCGCGGCCGGCACCGTGGCCGGCGCCGCTGGGCAGAAGCTGGCGCAGGCGTTTGTCGCCTCGCTGAAGACGGACGCCGCCGGCGTCAGTCTCAACAGTGTGTTCGCCGATTTCGATGTCAGCATCGCCGGCGCGGGCGCAAGCTCGGTGGCCTCGTTCCTGATCGCCGAGCTCGGCACCGCGCTGCATCTCGACGGCTTCGGCGCGCAGTTGTTCGACGCCGGCGCCGGCGGCTTTGCCGGCAGCGTCGCCAGCCAGATCGCGACCGAGATGGCCAGGGGCGCCTCGTTCGATCTCGCGATCGGCGCCGTCAACTTCGGCAATGCGGCAGTCAGCGCCGGCTACAGCATCTCCAGCCTGCTCGGCACTTATCTCGCCCACGAACTGGTGCCGGCGCAGACCCATGCGGGCGCCGTCGCCGGGAGTTTGCTCGGCGCGGTCGGCAGCACGGTCGGCATCTCCATCGCGCTCAGCAACGTGCTCGGCGAGATACTCGGCGGCGTGCTCAATTTCATCGTGCCGGGGCTCGGCTCGCTGATCGGCACCGTGCTCGGCACGCTAATCGGCGACGCCATCGCTCCCCATCCGCATCCCTCGGCGACCGATGTAATTGAGCAGACCGGCTACTTTTACAGCTTCGGCCATGGCCAAGTTTCGGCCTCGGACGGCGGCGACTATTCCGTCCCCGACCAGATGGCCCCTGCCGCGGTTTCCATCGTCAATGCCTATCTGAGGGCGATCAACGGCGTCGCGCTCGATCACAGCAAGCAGACCGTCATCGGATACGTCACCGATCCCGAGTTCCGCTACGTCAGCGGCGTGGTGGGTCACCTGGACCGCAGCTTCATCACTCCGGACGATACGGTGCATGCGGTGGCGCTCGACGTCCTGCAGCACACCGATGTGATCGGCGGCGACCTGTTGATGAAGCGGGCGCACCAGAACTCGCCGGGAACTATTCCAGACCCCCTGCCGGCGGGCGGCCTCGGCTCGGCGGCCTCGTCGCAATCCGGCGCGGAAAAGCTGGTAACCCTGAGCGGCGACCTATCAGTGGCGCAGGATTATGAGAACTACCTCAACAACAAGGAAGCCATCAACGCGCTGATCGCAGCGAATGCGAGCATGGTTGTTTCTCGCGTTAGTTGCAGACAGGCATTGTTCGCGTAAAGCATCCTCAGCGTGTTGTTTATAACCAAACAACTTCACAGTTGATGTACTAAAAACGATGTGCTTAGTTTTCGACGCGCAGGGGGATGCGCGGGGGAAAGCGGATGAACGACATCGGGGTTGGCAGCGTGCAAGCCGAAGCGCCATTGCTCGGCGAAGCGGCGCTGCGGAAAGCGTTTGCCAGACTTGGCCGAGCTCGCACCGATTGCTCCGAGAACGGCAGCCAGACAAGGGCGAACAACTGTCGGCGCAGTGCTTTGGGCGCTGGCGGATGAGCTGGTGGCGAAGTGGATCGACGTCGGCAACAAGAGGCTGAGTGCGTGGAATGGGAGAGTAGAGGCAATATGCGCGTCATCGATATCGTTGCGCAGTCTGGCGGGGAAGCGGAGATGAGTTCCAAAACTAGAAATACTTGATCTGGAAGTTGTAACTCTAGTTTTGGCCTAATGGATGCTGAGAGAGAATCAAGAGTGACTCTCAAAGTGGAAAAAAATTGAATCGATGATAGTCAAAAATATATCGGAGACTCGTCAACGGTGGATGCTTTATCCAGTTTACATTGCGGGTATGTTACTCTTTTTTAATATACTATTTTTCTTCGTAACATTAAATGAAACTCGAGAATTTATCGGTGAAAAAGGAGTAGAGTATTGTTGGCAATACGGCAGTTTCAACAGATATTTGTTTTCTCATTTAATATCAGATTTGACCGCGTTGGGGTTTTTATCGATTTTGTACGTATTCGCACGACGAAATAATCTCGTCGGGTATCTGAGCGTTTGGACAATATGGTTGCTAATCAGAGCTTTGCTATGGTTTATCGATTTACGTTTTTGTTGATCGAACGCGAGGGAAGTTATGGCGAGTCATAGCGTTTTTGATGGCTACACTTTAACACTTTACAATTCTAATGGAGTTGTAGTCGACGCTTGGCAAGCGATGTCCGGCAACAACGGATTTCAAAAACCTAGTGAACAAAACTTATCCTTTAAAGGTCCGCTGACCGAAGGAACATATTCATTTTCCACAAACGACATTCAGCCGCTAACCGCATTTGATGTGGCTACCTCAGTATTGTCTCCATTGTCGAATGCGCTGTTGGGTACGCAGGCGTTTGGGAAATTTCCTGGTGCGATGTTCGCGTGGGGAACCGAACGTGTCGCTCTAAATCCCGATCCGCTTTCTTCCGGCGATCGAGGAAATTTCTTCATTCACGGTGGTGTAACTGTTGGATCGGCAGGGTGCATCGACCTCGGACCGAACGAGCAGGCTTATTTTGACGCGGTCCGGTCGCTGGGCGGTGGAAGCAACACCGTGACAGTGAGTTACAATCCTAACTTAGAGACCTCAAGCCATCCACTCGAGGGAAGTTATTTCTGGAGTGGTGCAAGTGACTATCTCACGAGAACGATCCCAGGCATATTAGATCGCTATTTTCCTAGCGGAACCCAGTTAAGTCAGAATGGCGATAGCTTGTCTATCACCTATCCCGACGGGGCCAAAACAATTGTCGAAGCTAATCGAGACTTCAGCGCCGAATGGTCCTCGAAACTGTCGGCGATTGACGCTCAAAATCACGTCGTTGCATTGGAAACTGTAGCGGTGGATCGAAGTGCTCAACTTGTTGCAAGTGACGTCAATGAAAATCAGCTTTGGTCACTGGAAACAATCAAGTTTGATCCACAGAATCGCATCATCGACACCACAACAAACAACGACGATGGAGGTCGTGTCGAAACTGTTTTCGACACCGGTGCTCAACCTTGGTCATCCCAAACCTCCGCCTTCGATAGCTACGAGCGCCTGCAATCGCAGCGCGTCGTCCTTGACGGCGGCAGCCAGCAGGTCAAGCAATACGACCCGAACAACACCCATCCCTACACCGAACTCGACATCGACGAGGACGCCACCGGCAAGATCACCAGCGCCCAGATGAAGCTGGACGGCCAGAACCAGTCCACGCCCGCCGACTTCTCCGCGGTCGGCCAAGTGCTCGGCTCGGCGCTTGGCCGGGCGCTGGCGCCGAACAACCAGTTCGTGCAGCTCGCGGCCGGCACCGTGGCCGGCGCCGCTGGGCAGAAGCTGGCGCAGGCGTTCGCCGCCTCGCTGTCGGCCAACGGCAGCACGATCGATCTCACCAGCGTATTCTCCGGTTTCGACGTCAGCATCGCCGGCGCGGGCGCAAGCTCCGTGGCCTCGTTCCTGATCGCCGAGTTTGGTACCGCGTTGCATCTCGACGGCTTCGGCGCGCAGTTGTTCGACGCCGGCGCCGGCGGCTTTGCCGGCAGCGTCGCCAGCCAGATCGCGACCGAGATGGCCAGGGGCGCCTCGTTCGATCTCGCGATCGGCGCCGTCAACTTCGGCAATGCGGCAGTCAGCGCCGGCTACAGCATCTCCAGCCTGCTCGGCACTTATCTCGCCCACGAACTGGTGCCGGCGCAGACCCATGCGGGCGCCGTCGCCGGGAGTTTGCTCGGCGCGGTCGGCAGCACGGTCGGCATCTCCATCGCGCTCAGCAACGTGCTCGGCGAGATACTCGGCGGCGTGCTCAATTTCATCGTGCCGGGGCTCGGCTCGCTGATCGGCACCATCGTCGGCACGCTGCTCGGTGACGCCCTCGCCGGCGATCCGGGTTATCCGAAAGCGGCGCACGACGTGGAAATTCTTGGCTCCGACTATTATTTCCAGAACCGGCTGGTCGGCACCGACGACCACGGCAACGCAGCGATCTCGCAGGCGATGGGCGATCAGGTCGCCGCGATCGCCAACAGCTATCTCAAGGCGGTATCCGGCGAGGCCATCGCCTATAGCGGCCATCTGATGATCGGCTACAATTCTGGCGCGGCGCCATACAGCTACGTCGCCGGCTGGTTTCCGAACGGCACCGAATCGGCGGCGCATTTCGCCAGCGCTGACGATGCCGTCCAGGAAGGCGTGCGCGAGCTATTGGTGAACACCGAGGCGATCGGCGGCGACCTTTTGCTCAAGCGCGCCCACCGCGACTTCATCCTGGGGACCCATCCGGATCCCAACACCGATCCCAACGATTTCACCGACCTGATCCGCCTCAGTGCCGACCTCTCGGTGGCGCAGGACTACGAGAACTATCTCAACAACAAGGAAGTCATCAACGCGCTGATCGCGGCGAACCCCAATTCGGCTTTTGCCGCGGGCTGGATTGCAACCTTCGCTAGAGTGAATGACCTCGGACTCAACCATGTCGGGCCAAGCGACTTCCTCGGCGGGCTGGTCGGCTATCTCGATTCAGTCAAGAAGGCCGGGCTCGGCTTCGACGCCGCCGGGGTCTCGGTCAGCCATGGCGGCGACGGCAGCGTCACGGTCGGCATCCGGGTGCCTGATGGCACCGAGGTGCCCGGCGCGCTCTCGGCGTTCGCGAACCAGACCACGCAAAGCAGCGACGCCGGCGGCACCACCGTGAAGCTGGTGTTCACCAACGCCCTTGCCGACGTCGGCTTCCATCTGGTTTCACCCGGCGCGTCAGCCGGCGACGCCGGCAACGATCTGTGGTTCGGCAATCCCAACGCATCGAACATTTACGACGGCACCGCCAGCGCCAACGCCATCCTGGTCGGCGGCGCGCAGAACGACGTGATTTCGAGCGGCAATGGCTGGGACTTCCTCGACGGCGGCGACGGCAACGACGCGCTGTACAGCGGCGGCGGCAACGACATCCTGCGCGGCGGGCCGCGCGGCGACTTGCTGGTCGGCGGCGCCGGCAACGACACCTACGTCTTCAATCGCGGCGACGGCCCCGACGTCGTGATCGACGATTACCGGTCGCTGCAATGGGTTTCGGATAATCCAGGTTCGCTTGGGTCTACAGGCAGCTATCGACAGGTGCAGGCGGATGCCGGGCGCGACACGCTGGCGTTCGGCCCGGGCATCGCCGTCTCCGACATCACCATTGTACTGGCGGGCGGCACGTTGACCGTAACCGTGAAGGATCCCGCCAATCCGGACGCGCTGGACCGCATCGCGATGCAGGACTGGACCAATCCGATGAACCGGATCGAGACCTTCGTGTTCGCCGACGGCACCACGTTGGACCTGTCGGCCGGAAACGCGGCACTGGCGGCACGTGAAAGCCCGTTCGGCGCCAGCCTGTCGCACAGCGCGGTCGCGGAAAACGCCACAGCCGGGACAGCGGTGGGAACGGTGCACGGCTTCGATCTCAATCCCGGCGCGGTCCTGAGCTACACGCTGCTCGACAGCGCCGGCGGCCGCTTTGCGGTCAACGCCGCGACCGGCGTCGTCACCGTCGCCAATGGTGCGGCGCTCGACTACGAGACCGCGCATGCGCACCAGATCACGGTGCGAACCGCCGACCAGAACGGCAAGGTGTTCGACCAGGCTTTCACCGTCGCCGTCACCGACGTTGCCGAGAAGCATGCTCCGGTCAGCGACTTCGATGGCGACGGCAAGAGCGACACCCTGTGGTATCGCGACAATGGCGCGGTGGGACTTTGGAACGGCGGTCAGGCTGTCACCGCCCACAATATCGGGGGTCCGGGCACCGCCAGCAACGGCTGGCACATCGCCGGCCAGGGCGACTTCGACGGCAATGGCAAGAGCGACATCCTCTGGCTCAACGACAATGGCGCGATGATGATGTGGGACAACGGCCAGCTCGCCGGCGCGCACCTCACGGTCAATCCCGGCGGCGCCTTGGCTAGCCAGCATATCGAGGGGATCGGCGACTTCGACGGCAACGGCAAGAGCGACATCCTCTGGCGCAACGATGCCGGCGGGGTGTTCATCTGGGACAACGGCACTGGCGATGGCGGGCATGTTCTTGCCACCGCCGGCGTCGTCGCAGCCGGCTGGAATATCGCCGGGGTCGGCGATTTCGACGGCAATGGCAAGAGCGACATTCTGTGGCTCAACGACAACGGCGCGATGATGATGTGGGACAACGGCCAGCTCGCCGGGGCGCACCTCACGGTCAATCCCGGCGGCGCCTTGGCTAGCCAGCATATCGAGGGGATCGGCGACTTCGACGGCAACGGCAAGAGCGACATTCTCTGGCGCAACGATGCCGGCGGCGTGTTCATCTGGGACAACGGCACCGGCGATGGCGGGCACACCGTTGCCGTCGCCGGCGTCGTCGCGGCCGGTTGGAATATCGCCGGGGTCGGCGACTTCGACGGCAATGGCAAGAGCGACATCCTGTGGCGCCACGACAACGGCACCCTGTCGGACTGGGACAACGGCCAGCTCGCCGGCGCGCATATAACCGCCTATCCCGGTTCCTTTACACTCGACTGGCATATCGTGTGATCGCGCTCCGCGCCGCGTGAGACGGCACGCGAATCCGGCTACACTGCCGTTTCATGAGCGCCCGCAAACCCTTTCCCCTGGCCAAGGCCGCGGCCAGGCAGATCTGGCTGCATGCCCAGCGGCTCGACAGCTCCGCGCCGTTCGGCGAGGGGCCGCGCGCGACCGCCGCGGCCGTGCAGCATCTCGGCTATGTGCAGATCGACACCATCAACGTCATCGAGCGCTCGCACCACCATATCCTGTGGACCCGCATCCCGGCCTATCGCCGCGCCGATTTGCGCCAGGCCCAGAGCGTCGACAAGAGCGTCTTCGAATACTGGACCCACGCGCTGTCCTATGTGCCGTCGCGCGATTTCCGCTTCTTCACGCCGGACATGCGGCGGCACCGCCGCGAGGGCCATAAATGGTTCGCCTCGGTCACGCCCGCCGACCTGCGCAAGGTGTTGCGGCTGATCCGCAACAATGGCGCGCTGACGATCCGCGACATCGACGACGACGTGCTGGTCGACAAGGATCATCCATGGGCCAGCCGCAAGCCCTCGAAGCGGGCGCTGCAACTGGCGTTCTATGCTGGCGTGCTGGCCGTCAGCGAACGCGCCGGCATGCTCAAGACCTACGAGCTGATGCAGCGGCATTTCGGCTGGGAGCGGCCGCCGAAATCCGCCTCGCGCACCGAAGTGCTGAACTATCTGCTCGACCGCGCGCTGCGCGCGCAGGGGCTGGTCAGCCTGGATTCGATCTGCCACCTCGACGCGCCGAACAAGCCACGGATCCGCCGCCTGATCGAGGCCCGGATTCGTCGTAACGAACTGGCGCGGATCGAACTCGAAGGCGCCGGCAGTCAGGAGTACTGGACGCGTCCGGAAACGCTGGACGTCCCGGCTTCCGCCGTGGAGATGGTGCACCTGCTTTCCCCATTCGATCCGCTGGTCATCCAGCGCAAGCGGACCCACCTGTTCTTCGATTACGAGCATCGCTTCGAGGCCTATGTGCCGAAGGATAAACGGCGCTTCGGCTATTTTGCATTGCCGGTCCTGGTCGACGGCGGCATCGTCGCCGCCATCGATCTCAAGACCGACCGCGGGAAACGCAAATTGCTGTTGCAGAAATGGAGCTGGATCGGCAGGCGGCCGCGCAAGGACCTGAAGCGCCGCATCGAGCAGGAATTGCACCGCTTCGAGCGCTTCCAGCTTGCAGATTGAGGCGGAATGGAAGCCATGCAGGGCGCCCGCCGCCCTTGCGCCCGGGCGCAGTCGGCGGCACATTTGCGATGCGGCATTGCCGCCAACAACGATTAGCCCGAGGAACCTGTATGGCGGCGACGCGGATCGACTGCGATATCCATCCCGCGGTGGGCGGAACACGCACCACGCTGCTGCCCTATCTCGACGATCACTGGAAAGAACAGGTGGTGAGCCGGGCCATCGACGGCCTCGACCTCACTTCCTACCCGCCCAACATGCCGTTGTCGGGCCGGCCCGACTGGCGGCCGAAGAACGGCAAGCCCGGCAGCGACCTTGAGATGGTGCAGCGCGGAGCGTTCGACCAGCTCGGCGCGTCGCATGCGATTCTCAACGTGCTCTATGGCGCGCAGGCGGTGTACGATCCCTACATGGCCGCGGCGTTCTGCAAGGCGATCAACGACTGGATCGCCGCCGAATGGCTGTCCCGCGATCCGCGCCTGCACGCCTCCATCGTGGTGCCGATGCAGGCGCCCGACCTCGCCATCGAGGAAATCGAACGCCGCGCCGGCGATCACAGATTCGTCTCCGTTCTGGTGCTGGCGCAGGGCGAGACGCTGCTCGGCCGGCGGCACTACTGGCCGGTGTATCAGGCGGCCGAAAAGCACCGGCTGCCGATCGCCGTTCATGCCGGCAGCCAGTATCGCCAGGCGCCAAGCTCGATCGGCTGGCCGTCCTATCGCTACGAATATTATCTCGCGGAGGCGCAGGCGTTTCAGGCCCAGGTGCTGAGTTTCATCTATGAAGGCGTGTTCCTGAAATTCCCGGGTCTCAAAATGGTGCTGATGGAATCCGGCATCAGCTGGCTGCCGGCCTTCATGTGGCGCGCCAACAAGACCTGGCGCGGCGTGCGCGTCGAGGTGCCGTGGATCGACCGCGAGCCCGCCGCGATCATGCGCGATCACATCCGCCTGACCACGCAGCCGTTCGACAGTCCGCCCGACGCCGACGGCGTCGCCGACATCATCGACCAGATCGGCTCGGACCGGATGTTGCTGTTCGCGTCGGACTATCCGCACTGGCAGTTCGATGGCGACGACGCCATACCGCCGCACTTGCCGGAGCATATCGTGGCGCGGATGTGCGCCGACAATCCGCTCGAAACCTTTCCAAGACTCCGTCTCGCCGCATGATCACTCGAAGGAGGATCGCATGAACGTCATCGACCGCCCGCTGCTCGAACAGGAAGCGCCGGCGAAAAGCCGGCTCCGCATCATCGACTGCGACGTGCATCCCAGTCTTCATTCGCGCGCCGACCTCAACCCGTTTCTCCCGAAACGCTGGCAGGAGCATTTGAAAACCTATGGCGACCATCTGCGCACGCCTTACATCGGCACCACGCCTTATCCGCGCTCGTCGCCACTGATCGCGCGGCGTGACGCGTGGCCGCCGACCGGCGGTCCGCCCGGCTCCGACCTCGACTTCATGCGCAAACAGCATCTCGATCCGCTCGACATCGAGTTCGGCATCCTCCAGGTGCTCGACCTTTTCATTTTCTCGCAGCAGAATCTCGATTTCGGCGCCGCGATCCAGCGTGCCGTCAACGACTGGCAGCTTGCGCACTGGTGCGACCGCGAGCCGCGGCTGAAAGCCTCGATCCTGGTGGGCCAGGACGACACCGCGGCGGCGATCGCCGAGATCGAGCGCTGCGCCAAAACCGGCCGCTATGTGCAGATCAACGTCTCGCCGCGCGCCAACGAACCGCTCGGCCGTCATCGCTACTGGCCGATCTATGAAAAAGCGCAGGATTTGGGCCTGCCGCTCGGCATCCATGTCGGCGGCTACGGCGGGCATGCGCCGACCGGCGGCGGCTGGCCGTCTTTTTATACCGAGGAGCACCAATCCAACGCGCATTCGGTGGCGGCGCAGCTTTCGAGCCTGGTGATCGAAGGCGTGCCCGAGCGTTTCCCGCGCCTCAAGCTGGTGTTCATCGAGGGCGGGTTCGGCTGGATTCCGGCGACGACCTGGCGGATGGACCAGCATTTCGAACGTTTTCGCGACGAGGTTCCGCATCTGAAGCGCAAGCCGTCGGAATATGTCCGCGAACATTTCTGGTTCACGACCCAGCCGATCGACGAGCCGGACAATGCGCGGCATCTGCGCTCGGTGATCGACTGGATCGGCGCGGATCGGCTGCTGTTCTCGTCCGATTATCCGCACTGGGATTTCGACGATCCGCGTTTCGCCTTCAAGACGCCTTTGAGCGAAGCGGAACGCGCAAAAATCTTCAACGCCAATGCGCGCGCGCTCTACAAGCTCTGAAGCGGGGTGAATTCAAATTGAATCGGACGGCGTTCGAAACTCACCCCGACGTTCTCCCCGCAAGCGGGGAGAGGGACAAGAAGGAGCCTTAGTTCATGGCCCGCCACATCGTCGCCCGCACTTGCGACATCCCGCCCGGCGGCAACAGGGTGGTCGCCGTCGATGGCCGCGATATCGTCGTGTTCCATGTCAACGGCGAGTTCTTCGCGCTGCTCAACCGCTGCCCCCATGAAGGCGCGCCGCTCGACAAGGCGGCGTGCGTGGCGCGGCTGACCTCGGACGAGCCCGGTGTCTACCGGCGCGCGCGCATCGGCGAATTGCTGCGCTGTCCCTGGCACGGCTGGGAATTCGACATCCGCAACGGCCAGTCCTGGTTCGATCCCCAGCGCGTCAAGGTGCGGACCTATCCGGTCGCGGTCGAGGACGGCGAAACGCTGGCGAAAGGGCCCTACGTGGCGGAGACGTTTCCGGTGCATGTTGAGGATAGTTATGTGATCGTCGAGGTGTAGCCGGAGCCTCTCTCAAATTCTACTTCTCTGTTGCAGGCGTCATTCACGCCGCCCGGTGCCTGTGATAAAATCGCATGGGGGAATCGGAGAACCTCGATGCCGTCGTTGACCGAATGGAAAGTGCCGCCTGCGATCCAGCCGCGCGCGGAGGATTACGGCTTCGATCTGGAGCGCGCGCTGTCCGCGGTGGTCGGCCTGCATTCGATCATCCCTGGCGATGCCTTTACCGCGGACACGCTTGGCACCGAGCGTGCTGGCAATGGCGTGCTGATCGGCGAAGGCCTGGTGCTGACCATCGGCTATCTGATCACCGAGGCTGAAACCGTCTGGCTGCATCTCGGCGACGGCCGCGTGGTAGCAGGCCATGCACTCGGTTTCGATGCCGAAACCGGCTTCGGCCTCGTGCAGGCGCTTGGCCGCATAGAGCTGGACCCGTTGCCGATCGGCTCTTCGGGCGCGGCCCATGTCAACGATCGCATCGTGCTCGGCGGCGTCGGCGGACGCACGCGGTCGGTCGCTGGCCGGGTCGCCGCGCGGCAGGAATTTGCCGGCTATTGGGAATACCTGCTGGACGAGGCGATCTTCACCTATCCCGCCCATCCGAACTGGGGCGGCACCGGGTTGATCTCGGAGCGCGGCGAATTGATCGGCATCGGCTCGCTGCAGCTCGAGCGTGAACGCGCCGGAAGGTCCGAGCATCTCAACATGATCGTGCCGATCGACCTGCTCAAGCCGGTGCTCGAGGATCTGCGCAAGTTCGGCCGCGTCAACAAGCCGGCGCGGCCCTGGCTTGGGATGTATTGCACCGAGATCGAGAACAAGATCGTGGTGGTGGGCATCGCCGCCAAAGGGCCGGTGGCCCAGGCCGAACTGCGGACCGGCGACGTCATTGTGGCGGTGAACGGCGAAAAAGTGTTGAGGCAGGCGGCGTTCTACCGAAAGCTCTGGGCGCTCGGTCCGGCCGGCGTCGACGTGCCGCTCACACTCTACCGCGAAGGCGATACCTTCGACGTGACGGTGAAATCGTCGGATCGGGCGCGATTCCTGAAGGGCCCGCGGCTGCATTGAGCGTGGGGTGGGCAAAGGCGCGCACTTCGCGCCGTGCCCGCCATCGTTATCCGGCTGCCGGCATCGCCTGGTGGGCACGCCGCTCCGCGGCTTGCCCACCCTACGAAACAAGCTTGGCGAGCGAAAACAGCAGCAGCGAGCGTCCCGTCACCTCGTAGGTACTGCCGAATGCGAAATGCGCGCCTTCGGGGGCGTCCGGGATGTTGGTGTCGACCAGCAGCGACCATTGCAATCCGGCGACGGCTTCAGGCAGCCTGAAGCCGACATTGCCGTCGAAACTGTTCATGATCATCAGCACGGTCTCGTCCTCGCCGTGGCGGGGCAGCGCGGTCTTGCGGGTGCGGCCGTCGAGCAGCATGCCAAAACATTTGATCCAGGGGGCGTTCCAGTCGGCTTCGCTCATCTCGCCGCCGCCTGCGTTGATCCAGGTCACGTCGCGAACGCCGAGTTCGCCGTCATGCGCGCCGGTCAGGAAACGGCTGCGGCGCAGGATCGGATAAGCCTTCAGTATCCCGATCAGCCGCGTTGTGAATGCCAGCAGATCCCTGCCGTCGTCGTCGAGATTCCAGTCGAACCATGTGACATCGTTGTCCTGGCAATAGGCGTTGTTGTTGCCCTGCTGGGTGCGGCCGAATTCGTCGCCGCCGAGAATCATCGGCGTGCCTTGCGAGAACAGCAGCGTCGCCAGCATGTTGCGCTTTTGCCGGTTTCTCAGGTCGAGGATCGTCCGGTCGTCGGTCGGCCCCTCTACGCCGCAATTCCACGAACGGTTGTTGTCGCTGCCGTCCCTGTTGTCCTCGCCATTGGCCTCGTTGTGCTTGCCGTTGTAGCTCGTCCAGTCGTTCAAAGTAAAACCGTCATGGGCGGTGATGAAGTTGACGCTGGCCCAGGTGCGCCGGCCCTTTTCGTTGAACAGGTCGCCGGATCCCAGCAGTCGTGGCGCCAATGCCGCGGGCGGCGCCATGCCGCGCCAGTAGTCGCGCACGGTGTCGCGGAATTTGTCGTTCCACTCCGCCCAGCCCGGCGGAAACCGGCCGACGGCGTAATTCATGGCGGCGTCCCACGGCTCGGCAATCAGTTTGACGTCGCTGAGCAACGGGTCCTGATCGGCCACTTTCAGGAAGCTACTCTGCTCGTCGAAACCGCCGGCATCCCGGCCCAGGATGATGCCGAGGTCGAAGCGGAAGCCGTCGATGTGCATGTGGCCGGCCCAGTAGCGCAGGCTGTCCATCACCATCTGCATGACGCGGGGATGGCCGAGATTGAGCGTATTTCCGACGCCGGTGTCGTTATTGTAATAGCGCTTGTTGTCCGCGAGCCGGTAATAGCTCGCATTGTCGATGCCCTTGAACGACAGCGTGGCGCCAAGCTGGTTGCCTTCCGCGGTGTGGTTATAAACCACGTCGAGGATGACCTCGAGTCCGGCGCCGTGCAAGCGCGACACCATCTCCTTGAATTCGCGCAAGGAGTTCGGCACGTCGGAGGCGTAGCGCGGATCGGGCGCGAAGAAGCCGATCGTGTTGTAACCCCAGTAATTGGTCAAATGTTTCTCGAGAAGGTTGCTGTCGTTGATGAAGGTATGGATCGGCAGCAACTCGACCGAGGTGATGCCCAGTGATTTCAGGTGAGCGATTGCCGGCTCGGAGCCAAAACCGGCATAGGTGCCGCGCAGGTTTTCAGGAACGTCGGGATGCTTTTTCGTAAAGCCCTTGACGTGGGTTTCATAAACGATGGTTTCGTCCCAATGGACGCTTTGCCGAGCAGCCTCGGCGGTCCAGTCGAAATCCGGATCGACCACGACGCATTTCGGCATGAACGGCGCGCTGTCGCGCTCGTCGAAGGTGAGGTCGTCGCCGCTTTCCATATGGTAGCCGTACACGGCCGGATCCCATGTCAGCGATCCGGCATGGGCGCGCGCATACGGATCGAGCAGCAGCTTGTTCGGATTGAAGCGGTGACCGTTGGCGGGATCGTAGGGCCCGTGAACGCGATAGCCGTAAAAAGTGCCGGGGCCAACGTCCGGAATGTAGCCGTGAAACACCTGGTCGGTATATTCGGGAAGCGCGATGCGGGTCTCGCTTTGGCCATCGAACAGACAAACCTCGACCTTGGTGGCATTGGCCGAGAACAACGCAAAATTGGTGCCCTCACCGCTCCAATGCGCGCCGAGCGGATAGGGAAGTCCTTCTTCGACAGGCCTCATGCCACCCCCCGTAATTCGCGCAACTGCCGCGCGGAGACACAACCCGGACAATGGAGAAATGTTGCGCCGCGGGTCAGCGGTTTTTCAAGCCGGTTTTATAGGCAGGAGTCCCCTGTGTCCCGGGCGCGATGCAGCGCGGAGCTCTTGCGAAGCGCTGCTTCGCAGAACCGGGACCGCCCAAACGCCGGCCCCGTTACGGTCCAGGCTCTGCGGAGCGGCATGATCGGCGATGCTTTCGCATCGCCTTAGAGTGCCGCACCGCGTCCGGGACACCAGTCCTGCGTTCGGAATGACGAGCGTCACCCCCGCCGCTTGTACAGCGCGGTGCGGTCGAGCCGGTAGACCCGCCGCGCGTTGCTCTCAAATATCTTGCGGCGGTCGTCGTCGGAGAGCGGCATGGCGTCGATGTAGAACTTGGTGTCGTCATAATAATGGCCGGTGAACGGATCGACGCCGCGTACCGCGCCGACCATTTCCGACGCAAACAGGATGTTGTCGATCGGGACAACCTTGAACAGCAGCTCGATGCCGGGCTTGTGATAGACGCAGGTGTCGAAGAACACGTTCTTGAGCAGCGATTCTTCTAGCGGCGGCTTCTTCATGTCCTGGGCAAGTCCGCGATAGCGCCCCCAGTGATAGGGCGCGGCACCGCCGCCATGCGGAATGATCATCCTCAGCGTTGGAAAATCCTTGAACAGGTCCGAGGTGATGAACTGCATGAAGGCGGTGGTGTCGCCATTGATGTAATGCGCGCCGGTACCGTGAAAGTTCGGATTGGCCGAGGCGCTGACATGCACCATCGCCGGAATGTCGAGTTCGACTAGTTTCTCGTAGAGCGGATACCACCAGCGGTCGGTGATCGGCGGGTCGCGCCAGTAGCCGCCGGACGGATCGGGATTGAGATTGACGGCGACGAAGCCGTATTCCTTCACGCAGCGTTCGAGCTCGCCGATGCAGTTGTCCGGCTTCACGCCGGGCGATTGCGGCAACTGCCCGATGCCGATGAAGTTGTCGGGATGCAGCATCGCGATGCGATGGATCAGCTCGTTGGAAACCTGCGACCACTCGGCGCTGGTCTCCGCGGTGCCGATGTGATGGCCCATGCCGCCGGCACGGGGCGAGAACAGCGTCACGTCGGTGCCGCGCTCGCGCTGGAACTTGAGTTGCGGCTGCACGCTTTCACGCAACTGATCGTCGCTGATCTTCAGGTCGGCGGCGAAAGGTTTTTTGGAAGGGTCCTTCAACGCCGCGATCTGCATCGCGCGAAACACGTTCAGTGCCTCGGGTTCGGTGGTGTAGTGGCCATGGCAGTCCACCACCAGCGGCTTTGCCGAAGCCTGAGCCAGCGCATGAAACGGTGAAGCACCGGCGCTCATCGCCGCCAACGCACCGGCACCTTGAAGCAACGCACGTCTGGATAATCCCATGGCCGTATTCCTCCGAATTGGGTCATTATCATTATTCCGCCGCGGCGGCGGGTGCCTTGTATCGATAGCCTGCCGCCGGATGCGGGACGTCGAGCCGTGCGCGGCCGGCGCCGAACAGTTTTTCGCGCAGCGTTCCCGGCTGGTACGCCGCCTTGTAACGCCCGCGGCGGACCAGTTCCGGCACCAGCAGATCGGCGATGTCCTCGAAATCGCCCGGCGAAATCGCAAAAGGAACGTTCAGGCCGTCGACGTCGGTCTGCTCGAACCACGCCTCGATCTCGTCCGCGACCTTCTCCGGCGTGCCCACCAGCACCGGGCCGATGCCGCCGATGCCGACATGCTCGGCCACCTCGCGCACGGTCCACACCCGGTCGGGGTCGGCGCGGGTGATGTTGTCCATCGCGGTGCGGCCGGCGTCATTGTGGACATGGCGAACCTTTTGGTCGAGATCGTAGGTGGAGAAATCGACGCCGGTCCAACCCGACATCAGAGTCAGTGCGCCCTCGTGATTGATGTGGCTGACATAGTCGGCGTATTTGGCGGCGGCCTCCGCTTCGGAGCGCCCGAGGATCATGGTCATCATGCTGAACATCAGTATTTCCGCTGGATCGCGGCCGGCCTCCGCGGCCGCGGCACGAATGGCGGCAACGCGTGGTGCGATCACCTTGGCAGACGGACCGGACATGAACACGCATTCGGCGTGCCGGGCGGCGAACAGACGTCCGCGCGGCGAAGTGCCGGCCTGATACAGCACGGGCGTGCGTTGCGGCGACGGCTCGCTGAGGTGGATGGCGTCGAGCCGGTAATTCTCGCCCTGATGTTGAACACGATGCACCTTCGCCGGATCGACAAAAATGCCGCGCGCGCGGTCGCGCAGCGCCGCGTCGTCCTCCCAGCTTCCTTCCCACAGCTTGTAGACGACTTCCATGTATTCGTCCGCGACGTCGTAACGGTCGTCATGCGCGGTCTGTTTCGCCTTGCCGGCGCCGCGGGCGGCGCTGTCGAGATAGCCGGTCACGATGTTCCAGCCGATCCGCCCCTCGGTGAGATGATCCAGCGTCGACATCCGCCGTGCGAACGGATATGGCGGTTCGTAGGACAACGTACACGTCACGCCGAAGCCGAGATTTTCGGTCACCGCGGCCATTGCCGAGACCAGCAGCAGAGGATCGTTCACCGGGGTTTGCGTGGCATTGCGCAACGCCGCATCCGGACTGCCGCCGAACACGTCGTAGACGCCTAGTACATCGGCCAGGAACAGGCCGTCGAAACGTCCGCGTTCCAGCGTTTTCGCAAGGTGAACCCAGTAGGGCAGGCGGTTATAATCGCTGGTGCGGTCGCGCGGATGGGTCCACAGCCCCGGCGACTGATGCGCGACGCAATTCATGGCAAAGGCGTTTAGCCGGATTTCCCTGGTCATGATATGGTTACCCCAGGGGCGCACGACCCCGTCGCGATGTTGTCGACAAGCATGGGACGACGATATTCCGTTCCGGCCGCATCATGCAATGTATGCAGCGGGTTTGCCGTCGATCAGGCGAGTCTTGAAATGGAGCTTGCACGGGTGACCGACTTCGCTGGCCGAAATGCCGACAAACGCATCGCCTTGCTCGGTGTGCCGATCGAGGTCGGCGCGTCGCAGCGCGGCACCTTGATGGGTCCCGCGGCCCTGCGCACGGCCGGGGTCTGCCCGTTGCTCGAGAACCTCGGCTTCACGGTCGAGGACCACGGCGATATTTCGCCTGCCGATCTCGTGCGGGCCAACGATCCGCCGCCGCAGAACGCCAAACATTACCGCGAGATTGGAGCATGGATCCGGGCCGCCAGCGCGCGCGCTTACACGCTGTCGCGATCCGGCGTCATTCCGATCTTTCTCGGCGGAGACCACAGTCTTTCGATGGGGACGGCCAATGGCGTTGCCCGTAACTGGCATGAGCAAGGCCGCGAAATGTACGTGCTGTGGGTCGACGCCCACGCCGACTACAACACGCCGGCCACCACGATGTCCGGCAACATGCATGGCATGGCGGCCGGATTTCTGTGCGGCGAGCCCGGTCTCGACCGGCTGCTGGGCGACGAGCCGCGGGCTTCGATCAAACCCTCGCAACTCGAACTGTTCGGCACCCACTCCATCGACCCGTTGGAAAAGGAACTGGTGCGCGAACGCAATGTCGCGGTGGCGGACATGCGGCAAATCGACGAATTCGGCGTCGGCGTCCTGATCCGCCGGGTGATCGACCGGATCAAGGCGCGCAACGGTGTTCTGCACGTCAGTTTCGACGTGGATTTTCTCGATCCGGCGTTGGCGCCCGGCGTCGGGACGCTGGTGCAGGGCGGCGCGACCTACCGCGAAGCACATCTGGTGATGGAACTGCTGCACGATTCCGGGCTGGTGCGATCGGTCGACATTGTCGAGCTCAATCCGTTTCTCGACGAACGCGGCCGCACCGCGCGCGTCGTGACCGAACTTATCGGCAGCCTGTTCGGACAGCAGATCACCGACCGGCCGACGCCGACCAATGCGATCGGTGCGCCCTGATCATCACGGAGATGGCGTTGTCGCACGACCCAGAACAGCTCGCGGCCACGCGGCGAAAGCCGGTCGCAACGGCGAAGCCCGTCGTCGGCCGCTGCCTGTGCGGCGCGGTTCAGTTCGAGATCGACTACCCGGCGCGCTGGGCATGGCACGATCATTCCAGCGCGAGCCGTCGCGCCCATGGCGCCGCCTACGCCACCTATGTCGGTAGCTGGCGCAAACGCTTTCGCGTCACCAAGGGAAACGCCGGCATTACCCGGTTCGAAGACAAGACTGCACGGACCACGCGCAGCTTTTGCGCGCAATGCGGCACGCCGCTGTTTTACCAACGCGCCCGATCGCCGCACATGGTCAATATTCCGCGTGCGCTTTTTATCGGCCGCACCGGCCGGCAACCGCTTTACCATATCGGTATCGAGGAGCTGCAGGAGTGGACCTATGGCGGCGAGCCGCTGGTCCCGCTCAAGGGTTTTCCAGGCGTGGTGTGGACGCGCTCGAAAAAGAAGAAGCGGCTCGACAAGAGCGGGCCGTTCTGACGTCGGCGCCCGCGTCATGTTCCCGTGCAGCGGCTCCCTGCGGCTGATTCAGCTTCAACGCCAGTCGCGTTTTGTGGCATACTGCGACAGTCGGTCTTTGACTGAAGGAGGTAGTCTTGGCACACGATCGTTCCACCGTTGAATCGGTAATACAGCTTTACTTCGACGGCCTCCATGAAGGCAGCGCCGACAAGCTCGGCGAGGCTTTTCACCCGTCGGCGGATCTGCGCTGGCACGAAAAGGGCGAGCTGAAGATCCTCAACGTGCCGGACTGGCTCGACCACGTCCGCAAGCGTCCGTCGGCAAAGGCACAGGGGCATGCGCGGGAGGATTTCGTCGTGACGATCGACCGGTCGGACGAGACGACGGCCTTTGTCAAGGTGCGCTGTCAATTGCCGCCGCGCTATTTCACCGACTATCTGGTTGCGATGAAACTGGCCGACGGCTGGCGGATCGTATCGAAATCCTACCGGTACGACGTCAAGGAGTGAAATTGATCGGTCGTTGTCTGTCCATCACGCGTAAGTGACGCAAAATCCTCGGGCCCCGCCGTGACGGTGTGAAGCAGTTCACATTCGTTCGCCACGTTTGGCGTTACCTGCAGCGGCAACCAAACGGCGTTGCAGGAGATGACATGAAAAACCCGGCGATTGGCATTCTGGTGGTTCAGGTTCGTCGCGTCCGGGCGGTTTCTGGAAACGTTTCTCAATCCGCGGCGGACGCGGCGTTTGTAACGGGTGAGTCGTCGTGTGTAGCGGGACGATCGTTCGCGCCTTATTCCACGCAAGGTCCAGCCAAGCCGAACCGTTGCACTGACATCGGCTTGGAAGTGCCGCTTGATCGGGACGATCTTTTCTGGTTGGAATGCGGCCATGCCGTATGCTGCTTGCGCCGGTCTTTTTTCGAATATTTGCAATTTCAGATCCAGCAGCCGCTCTGCAGCGCTGTTTGCAGCGGTCTGGATGATCGGCTGCGCGTCGACTGCGGCGCCGGCGCGCGCCGAAGCGGCTCCCCCGGCGCCAAGGCCGGCGGTACTATCTCCCGAGAAGCTGGCGCGCATCGACGACTTCTTCAGTAACGAAGTCGCCACCGGCAAGATTCCGGGCGCGATGGTGCTCATCAAGCAGCATGGCCAGCAGGTCTATTTCAAGCAGTACGGCGTCAGCGACACCGAGACCGGTAGGCCGATGACCCCGGACACCATTTTTCCGATTCATTCCATGAGCAAGGTCATCACCAGCTTCGCGGCGATGATGCTGGTCGATCAGGGCAGGCTCGGACTGGATGACCCGGTATCGAAATACATTCCGTCCTTTGCGAAGATGAAGGTCGGCGTCGAGAAAAAGGACGATGGCGGCCGGCCGGTGCTCGAACTGATGCCGCCGCGGCGGCCTATCACCATCGAGGATCTGCTGCTGCATACCTCCGGCATCACCTACGGGTTCTACGGCAACGGCCTGGTCAAGGCCGCCTACGCCAATATCTTTTTCGGCGATTTCGATAACGCGCAGTTTGCCGAGCGTATTGCCATGCTGCCGCTTGCCGAGCAGCCGCGCACGCTGTGGGACTATGGCCATTCCACCGACATTGTCGGGCGCGTCATCGAAGTCGTGTCCGGGCAATCGCTGTATCAGTTCGAGAAGACCGCCTTTCTCGATCCTCTCGGCATGACCACGACGAAATTCTTCCTGACCGATCCGGCCGAGCGCGCGCGTTTTGCCAAGCCGCTGCCGCGCGATCGCGCCGTCGAGCGCAATCCGCTCGACGTGACGCGGTGGGAATCCGGCGGCGGCGGTCTTGTCACCACCATGAGCGATTTTTCGCGCTTCGCGCAGATGCTGCTGAACGGAGGGCAGCTCGACGGTAAACGCTATCTCGGTGCGGCGGCCTTTGCCGCGATGACCACCGACCACATCGGCCCGAACTCCGGCGTCGAACGCGACTATTTTTATTTTCCGGGCGACGGCTTCGGTTTTGGCTACGGCCTGGGCATCCGCACCGATCCCGGCAAGGCCGTTCCGCCGCCGCCCGGTTCGATCGGCGAAATCAAATGGGATGGCGCCAGCGGCACCTATTTCGTGGTCGACCGCGCCAACGACATGTTCTTCATTCTTCTGGAAAATTCACCTTCCGAGCGCACCCGCATCCAGCCGAGGCTGAAGAAGATCATTTACGACGCGTTCGAGAGGTGATTGAAGCCGGCTTCAGGCAGGACCAATGCTGCGGATGACCGATGGAAGCGGAGTGGCTACGATGGTGCGGGGGCGCATCGCCGCATTCGATCGCGCGCGTACCTTCATCACGTTGCTGGTCGTGATTCATCATTCCGTCCTCAACTTCACATGGTTCGGCAACGGCGACCCGCAGCGCTGGCTCGGTTTCGATCTTGTCGTCCTGTTCAACGACAGTTTTTTCATGGCCTTCATGTTTTTCATCTCCGGGCTGTTCGTCTGGGGCGGCCTGGCGCGGAAAGGAGGGGCGGGCTTTCTGCGCGACCGGGCATGGCGGCTCGGCATCCCGTTTTTGATCTCGGTCTGCGTACTGATGCCGATCGCGTATTATCCGACCTTCCTGCGCTATCATCTGCCGGGAACGACGGACTTCAGCTTTCTGCATTTCTGGAAAAACGTCTTTGTCGTCGGTCCGTGGCCTTCCGGCCCGGCCTGGTTCCTCTGGGTTCTGCTTGCGCTCGACGCGGTCGCCGCCGCGGCATGGTGGGTCGCGCCCGGCGTCATCAACGCCCTGAACCGGATCGTATTCGCCGCGCGTAACCGGCCGACAATGATGTTTGCGGGTTTTCTCGCGGTCACGATTCTCGCCTACGCACCGTTGCGACTGGGTTTCGGCGATGCGAGCTGGCTGGAGATCGGCGGCCTTCCGTTGCCGATCCAGACCAGCCGCATCCTGCTTTACACCGGCTATTTTTTTGCCGGCGTTGTCGTCGGCGCGAAAAACCTCGAGACCGGGTTGTTGGCGGAGCACGGCGAACTGGCGAAACGCTGGCCGCTCTGGCTTGCCATCGCGGCGGTATCTTACGGTGCGATCCTGGCCCTGGTTTACGTGCATCACAATTTGGTGCTGGATTTCGACACTCCACCATTGTCGTGGAGGATCGGCTACACACTTGCATTCGCGGTCTTCAGCGGCGCGATGGCGTTTACGCTTCCGGCGATCCATCTCCGCTTTGCTGGGAGCAACTGGCGTCTACTCGACGCGATGCAGCCGTCGGCCTACGGCATCTATCTCTTGCATTATATCTTTATCGTCTGGCTGCAATACGCCGTCTACGGCCTGCCGCTTCACGCGGGCGCGAAATTCGCGATCGTCTTCGTCGGCACGCTTTCGATGAGCTGGGCCGTCACCGCCGCGTTACGGAAGATCCCGTTCGTGGCCCGGATGATTTGAGCGATCCGCTGCCCGCTGTTTGAGCTGGTCGGTTCTGCGAGACCGCCTCTGCTTCTTTCGGCAACGAAACCGGTTGACATGCGGCCGTCTAAAAATGAGGCTATGTAACCCGGTCTGCGATCGTTTTGCGGAGATTACCTTGGGCGATCTGAAAAGCTCCCGTGGCGCTTCAAGCATAAAGCCGCGATGGTGCAGGTTTGGTCTTGCACCCGTCCTTGTACTGTTGCTGCTCGCGGGCTGCGGCGACAAGCCGAGCCAACCGGCCGCGACCGCGCCGCCGCCGGTCACCGTCGCGCAGCCGGTCAAGCGCACGGTCACGGATTGGGATGAATTCACCGGGCGGTTCGAGGCCGTTGAGGAAGTACAGGTCCGCGCCCGCGTCGGCGGCTTCGTCACCAGCGTCGAATTCCGCGACGGCGCATTCGTCAAGGCCGGCGATCTTTTGTACGTGATCGATCCGCGGCCATTCGAGGCGGTGGCCGAGCAGGCGGAAGGCCAGCTTGCGGACGCGCGAGCGAAGGCGGAATTGGCAAAACGCGAGCTGGACCGTGCGCTGACGCTCAATCAGACCCAGGCGGTCGCCGATGCCGTCGTCGATCAGCGCCGCCAGACCTTGCAGGCCGCGCACGCTGCCATGTCCCAGGCCGAGGGCGCGCTCAAGGCGGCCAAGCTCAATGTCGAGTTCTCGCATGTCGTGGCCCCGATCGGCGGACGCGTCGGCCGCCACCTCGTCAGCGTCGGCAACCTGGTGCAGGGCAGCGATGGCGGCGCCACGCTCTTGACCTCGATCGTCTCGCTCGATCCGATCTACATTTATTTCGACATGGATGAAGCGACGTATCTGAAGAATAACCGGCTTTATTTCGAAGGCAAGCGCCCGAGTTCGCGCGAAAACCCGAACCCGGTGCAGGTCACGCTGACCGGCGAAACCAAGCCGTCGCATGACGGCGCGATGAATTTTCTCGACAACCGGCTGGATGTCGGTACCGGCACGCTGCGCAGCCGGGCGGTAGTTCCGAACAAGGATTACTCGATCCTTCCCGGGCAGTTCGGCCGGGTGCGGCTGATCGGCAGCTCGCCCTACGAAGCGCTGCTGCTGCCGGATTCGGCCATCGCAACCGACCAGTCGCGCAAGATCGTGTTCGTGGTCAAGGCCGACGACACCGTCGAAGCCCGCCCGGTCACGCTGGGTCCGATGGACGATGGGCTGCGCGTGATCCGCGAAGGCCTGAAACCCGATGACCGCGTCATCGTCGACGGGCTGCAGCGCGCGCGGGTAGGGGCAAAGGTGGCGCCACACGCCGCGCCCGGTGGCAAGACATGAATCTCGGGCGGCTTTCCATCAACCAGCCGATTCTGGCGATGGTGCTGTCCATCGTGCTGTTGATCGTCGGCGCCATCGCCTACACCACGCTGCCGGTCGCGGAGTATCCCCAGGTCGCGCCGCCGACCGTCGTGGTCAGCACGCAATATCCCGGCGCTTCGGCGCAGACCGTCTCCGACACTGTCGCCGCACCCATCGAGCAGGAAATCAACGGCGTCGAGGACATGCTGTACCTTTACAGCCAGGCGACGTCGAACGGCCAGCTCAACATCACCGTCACCTTCAAACTCGGCACCGATCTCGACAAGGCCCAGGTGCTGGTGCAGAACCGCGTCGCCATCGCGCAGCCGCGGTTGCCGGAAGAGGTGCAGCGCACCGGCGTCGTTACCCGCAAGAACAGCCCCGACCTGATGATGGTCGTGTTCATGCTGTCGCCAGACGACACCTATGACCAGCTCTATATCAGCAATTATGCGCTGCTGCAGGTTCGCGACCAGTTGCTCCGTCTCGACGGCATCGGCGACATCCAGATATTCGGCGCCCGCGACTACTCGATGCGGCTGTGGCTCGATCCGGACAAGATCGCGACACTCGGGATGACCGCGGGCGATGTACTGACCGCGATCCGCGCCCAGAACCTGCAGATTACCGGCGGCCAGATCGCCGAGCCGCCGATCGCCGATCGTGCGTTCCAGCCCAATCTCACCTTCACCGGCCGTCTCAAGGATCCGCAGCAGTTCGAGGACATCGTCATCAAGGCTGGTGCCGACGGACGCACGGTTCGCCTGCGCGACGTGGCGAGGATCGAGCTGGGCGCGCTGGGTTACACCACCAACACCTTCCTGCTGAGAAAGTCCGCGGTGGCGCTTCTGGTGTTCCAGCGCCCGGGCTCGAACGCGCTCGCCACCGCCAAGCGCATTTCGGACACCATGGTGCGGCTGAAGGCGGATTTCCCGAAAGGACTCGACTACAATATCGGCTACAACCCGACGGAATTCATCGCGCAGTCCGTCAATGAATTGATCAAGACCATCTATGAGGCGATGGTGCTGGTCGTGATCGTCGTGCTGGTGTTCCTGCAGGGCTGGCGACCGGCGATCATTCCCATCATCGCGATTCCGGTGTCGCTGGTCGGCACCTTCGCGGTGATGGCGGCGCTGGGTTTCTCCATCAACAATCTGACGCTGTTCGGTCTGGTGCTCGCGGTAGGCATCGTGGTCGACGACGCCATCGTGGTGGTTGAAAACGTCGAGCGGCATCTCGCCGGCGGCATGAGCCGCCGCGACGCCGCGCTCAGGACCATGGAGGAGGTCGGCGGCGCGCTGGTGTCGATCGCGCTGGTGCTGTGCGCGGTGTTCGTGCCCACCGCGTTTCTCGGCGGTATTTCCGGACAGTTCTTTCAGCAGTTCGCCATCACCATCGCGGTTGCGACCGCGATTTCCTGTTTCTGTTCGCTGACGCTGTCACCGGCGCTGGCGTCTCTCATCCTGCAGCCGCATCATGAGAAGCATGCCCCGGCCAAGTGGAATTTCGTCGCGCGGGGCTGGGAAAAATTCACCGGCGTCTTCAACCGCGGGTTCGACCGCCTGTCGCACGGCTATGGCAACGCGGCGGGCTTTGTGATCCGGCATTCCGCGGTGATGCTGCTGCTTTACGTCGTTCTGATCGGCAGCGCCGGGTGGCTGCTCGTCACCACGCCGCAGGGCTTCATTCCGGCGCAGGATCGCGGCTATGTCATCGTCGCCGTGCAGTTGCCCGGAGCCGCCTCGCTCGCCCGCACCACCGAAGTTGTACGCAGGATCGAGGAGATCGCGCTTGCGACGCCGGGTGTGGTCCGCGTGCCGGCGCTGGCCGGCCTGTCCGGCGCCACGCGAACGCAAGCCGGCAACGCCGCGGCGCTGTTCCCGGTGTTCGACGACGCCGAGGCGCGGATCAAGAAAGGGCTGACAGCCGCGTCCATCACGGCCGAGTTGCGCAAGCGGCTTTCCAGCATCGAAGGCGCCTTCATCATCGTCATCCCGCCGCCCGCGGTCCCCGGCATCGGCACCGGCGGCGGCTTCGCCATGCGCATCCAGGATCGACAAGGCCGCGGCAGCGACATGCTGGCGGCGGCGACCGACGAACTGGTGGCGGCGGCGCGCAAGGCGCCGGGCCTCACCGCGGTGTTTTCTCCCTACACCGCGAATACGCCGCAGGTGTTCGTCGATATCGACCGCGTCAAGGCGCAGAAGCTGGGCGTTCCGATTCAGAACGTGACGGAAGCGATCGAAACCTATTTCGGATCTGCCTATGTCAACGATTTCAACATTCTCGGTCGCACCTATCACGTCACGGCGCAGGCGGATTTTCCATTCCGCAAGGAGACGGCCGATCTGGCCCGGTTGCGCACCCGCAATGCCGCCGGCGAAATGGTGCTGCTCGGCAGCGTGGTAAATTTCCGGGATATCGCAGGCCCCGACCGCGTTGCGCGCTACAACCTCTATCCGTCGTCCGAACTGCAGGGCGACACTACGCCGGGAACGAGTTCGGCAACTGCCATCGACACCATGAAACAGCTGGCGGAGCAGACCTTGCCGAGCGGCTTCTCCTACGAGTGGACCGACCTGTCCTATCAGCAGGTCACCGGCGGCAATACCGGCCTGTACGTGTTTCCGATCTGCGTGCTGTTCGTGTTCCTGGTGCTGGCGGCGCAATATGGCAGTTGGAGCCTGCCGTTCGCCGTCATCCTGATCGTGCCGATGTGCCTGCTGGCCGCGACGCTGGGCGTGCGCATCATGGGACAGGACGTCAACATCTTGACCCAGATCGGCTTTGTAGTGCTGGTCGGGCTCGCCGCCAAGAACGCGATCCTGATCGTCGAATTCGCTCGCGACATCGAGCGCGAGGGCAAGCCCCGGCTTGAAGCCGTCATCGAGGCCTGCCGGCTGCGCATCCGGCCGATCCTGATGACGTCGTTCGCATTCATCCTTGGCGTGCTGCCGCTGGTGATTTCGACCGGGTCCGGCTCGGAAATGCGCCAAGCCGTCGGCGTTGCGGTGTTTTTCGGCATGCTGGGCGTGACGTTGTTCGGCCTGATCTTCACGCCGATCTTTTATATGATTGTGCGAAACCTCGCCGAGCGCCGGCCGAAGGCCGCGCGGTAATCCCGTGCGAGCGAAGCGAAGCAATCCAGCGGCTGCATAGAAGGACTGGATTGCTTCGTCGCTGCGCTCCTCGCAATGACGGCGGCGGCTGCAACAAGTTATACGGCGGCTGTCTGCGCCAGGCCGATGCGGCCAAGGCCGGGGAGTTTTATGGCCGGACGGCGAAGGTCGACGCCGAACACCGCGCCGAGAAAATTGACCTCGAATCCCTCGACCCAGCCCGCGGTGATTCCAACATAGCCGTCGAGCGACAGGCGAAATCCGGTGCGTGACGGCGTCAATCCGACCCATCGGTCGTCGTAAGGGTAATCCTTGCCGATCGCGGTGGGCGGAAGCGTCGCGCGCAGTTCCGGGACGGCGGCGAGGGTCGCCGTCACGAAGGTGTTGGAATTCGGCCCGGGCCAGGCACGGTAATCGCCGAGCGACCGCAGCTTGTAGTTTGCGATGGCGGTCCGGATCTTTGGAATCATCTGCGCGGCGGCTTCACCGTCGGCGGCGGCGACGACCTCCGGGACATCGCCAAACCAGCGGCCATCGGCGGTAAAGCCGTTGACCCAGATCGGTTCGCCCCATGCGGTGTAGTCGTATCTCGTATAGGCCCGCGCGTTCTGCTCCTTGAGGACGATCCAGCTATGAACCGCGAAAATGCCCTTCCAGCGCACGGTCCGCGCGGCGAACACGCGGACCAGCGCGTCCGGATGTTCGGAAGGACGGGGCAGCAGGCCGGCGCTGGACCGGTCCGCGGTTTGCCAATTGACGGAACGGTCGCCGAACCAGTATTTGGCCGCCGATGCGCCGATCGGAACCACCAGCATCAATAGTAAGACGATCACGAGCTTTCTCAAGGTACGAAACTTCGGTCAGTGGACGCTGCTGATATAGTCGGATAATCGGATTTCGCCATGCAGGCGCGGCTCTTTCCCGACCGCGGAGCCGACCCCATATCCAGGGCATGAGCAGAGCTTTCGTAAAGGAAACCGATGCCGACGCGGTCGAGGACCTGCCGGACCGTCCGGTGTCCGAACATCCCAACGACGTCACCACCGAGGGCCTCGCGCAGATTGAGGCGGCAGTTGCGGCGGCGCAGGCGGCGCACGCCGCGGCGCAGGCGTCTGACGACCGCGCGGCGATGGCGCAGGCCTCCCGCGACCTTCGCTACTGGAATGCCCGGCGCGCGACGGCGCGCGTCGTGCCGGATGGCGATGACACCTCGCAGGTCCGTTTTGGCGGGAAGGTGACGATCGTCCGTGACGATGGTCGCGAACAGACCTTCCGCATCGTCGGCGAAGACGAAGCCGACCCGGCGCGAGGCACGTTGTCGCATGCCTCGCCGCTGGCGCGCGCGTTGTTCGGGAAAAAGATTGGCGACGTGGTGCCGGCCGGCATCGGCGAGGCCGAGATCGTGGCGATCGGCAGACGCGGCAGCGGCCGGTAGCTGGAGCATGATGGTCTCAAGTCGAATCGCCACCACGCTCTGCTCACCTCTCCCCTTGAGGGAGAGGTCGACGCGCATCAGATGCGCGGCGGGTAAGGGGTTCAGGTTTATCGAGTGAGAACTTAACCCCTCACCCGTCTCGCCGCCGCTTTGCGCCGTCGAGCCACCCTCAAGGGGAGAAGGAAAAGGCGCGGCTTCAACTTGAATTCATCATGCTCTCGGCTATGCGGCGTCCGGCTGTCGAAGTTTCTTCGGAAATTCGTCGGGCCACGGGAGCGAGGTCTGCTCCGCCAGCGCTTGCATCAAAACCTCGGCGCCGGCGCTATAGGACGAGCCCGGCGGCAATTCAAAGCTGTCGCACAAATGAGACGGCAAGATTCCCGCGTCATCGAGAAGATCCATCGCCGGTCCCCACCACCACGCGGGAGCCGGTGATCGCTCGTCGACGGCAACCGCGCGCCACAAAGCAAACTCTTTTGCAATTCGCTCGAACTGCAAATGTGCGGCCTGATTCATGCAGTCTTTCGTGGCGCGGCGGGCATGGACAGAGGCTCCGTTGCTGTCGCAACGAAGCCTCTGGAGACTGACACGCTCAACTTTGTCCGTGCCGCCAGTGCGAGGTCACGTCATCGCCTGACTTGTTGAGGTGGACGTGCTGATCGACATGGTCGACCCATTCGACCGGAATGAAGTGATGATGCTGTCCATCGGGCGAACTCTGCTTGGTCAGCTTGATTCTGTCCGTACCGTCGAGATGATCGACCTTTCCGACGGTCTTCCGGTCGGACGAAATGACGTCCATGTGCTCTTTGATTTTCGAGGTATCGGCCATTGACAGTCTCCCTGCGATGCTTGGAAGTAAACGCCGCAATCCTGAATAGGTTTCACAATCAAAAGATGTTGGTATGCTTAAATACACGTTGAGTCGCGTCGAAAACAGCAGAGCGGCCTATGCTCTAACCAAAGGCCTATGCGGCCGCTGTTCGCCGGGCCGGGTTTTCCTTGTCATCGGAGGCGTTTAAGGATCGAATATCCGGCCGACCGGGTTACTCGATCTGGTCCGGATGTTGCACGTACAGCATCGATAAGGATCGGCGCGGTCATGGAAATTCAGCCAGGAGAGTACGAATGAAACGCAGCTACATGATTGGTTTTGCGCTGGCCGCATTGCTCGGCACGGGGCAGGCGGGCGCCCAGGAACTCACCGGCACGTTGAAAAACGTCAAGGAGACCGGCGCCATCACTCTCGGCTTTCGCGATTCCTCGATCCCGTTTTCTTATCTGGACGACAATCAGAAGCCGATCGGCTTTGCGATGGACATCTGCTACAAGATCGTGGACGCCGTGAAGAAAGAGCTGAAGCTCGACAAGCTTGAGGTCAAGCTCAATCCGGTGACGTCGTCCACCCGCATTCCGTTGCTCGCCAATGGCACCATCGATCTCGAATGCGGCTCGACCACCAATAACGCCGACCGCCAGAAGCAGATATCCTTCACCAACACCCATTTTCTGACCGCCAGCCGCTTCGTCTCCAAGAAAACCAGCAAGATCAATTCCATCGACGATCTCAAGGGCAAATCGGTGGTTTCGACCTCCGGCACCACCAATATCAAGCAGCTCACCGAAGCCAACGCCGCCCGCGGCCTCGGCGTCAATATCATCCCGGCCAAGGACCACGCCGAAGCATTTCTGATGGTCGAGACCGACCGCGCCGTCGCTTTCGTGATGGACGATATTCTGCTCGCAAGCCTCGTTGCCGGCTCCAAGGAGCCGAGCGCCTATGTCATCTCCACCGATGCATTCTCGAAGCCGGAACCCTACGGCATCATGCTGCGCAAGGACGATCCGGCCTTCAAGAAGGTGGTCGATGGCGCTACCGCCCAGCTCTACACCAGCGGCGAGGGCGGAAAAATCTACGAGAAATGGTTCATGGCGAAGATTCCGCCAAAAGGCTTGAACCTCAACGTGCCGATGGGGCCGGAGCTGAAGCACGAGTTCACCAAGCCGTCGGACTCGCCGGATCCGGATTCCTACACGGCGATGTAAAGGAATTTGTTGTCCCCGCGAAGGCGCTCAGGCATGCACACATCTCGTCATGCGCGGGCTTGACCCGCGCATCCATCCATCTTCGAAACAGTCTTTCGAAGATGGATGGATTGCCGGGTCAAGCCCGGCAATGACGACAGAGATATGTGCATCCCTAGCGCGAAGGCGGGGACCCATAGCCGCCGTCCGGCTTCATAACGGGTACGGCCGGGGTCGTCGCGACCAACACGGTACGGCGGTTATGGGTCTCCGCTTTCGCGGGGACGACGGGTGATCGGGGTGGATCGGTGAACTATCACTGGAACTGGCGCATCTTCTGGGAGCCTGCGCCCAACGGCACCGGCAGCTATCTCGACATGCTGCTGTCGGGGCTGGTGCTGACCATCGAGACCGCGGTCTGTGCGTGGATGCTGGCGCTGCTGTGCGGTTCGATCGTCGGCGTGCTGCGCACATTGCCATCGAAAACCGCAGGATGGATCGGCTTTGCCTATGTCGAGTTCTTTCGCAACATGCCGCTTTTGGTGCAGCTGTTTCTGTGGTTTTTCGTGCTGCCGGAAATCCTGCCGCGGTCGTGGGGACTGTGGATGAAGCAGTTGCCGAACGCGCCGTTCTATACGGCGGCTGTCGGCATCGGGCTGTTCATGTCGGCACGCGTCGCCGAGCAATTGCGCGCCGGCATTAATTCGCTGCCGCGCGGTCAGGGACTGGCTGCTACTGCGCTAGGCCTTACCACATCGCAGAAATACCGCTATGTGCTGCTGCCGATGGCGTTCCGCATCATTCTGCCGCCGCTGACGTCGGAGTTTCTCAACACCATCAAGAACACCTCGGTGGCCATCACCATCGGCCTGATCGAATTGACCGGCGAGGCGCGTGCCATGCAGGAATTCTCGTTCCAGGTGTTCGAGGCCTTTACCGCCGCGACGCTGCTGTATCTTCTGGTCAATATCGTCGTCGTGACCGCCATGCGCCTGCTCGAGCGTCGCGCGGCGGTCCCCGGCTACATCACCGGAAAATAATCGCCGATGTTCGCCAGCTTCGACTTCGATGTCATCCGCCGCTCGTTGGCTTATCTGTTCGTCGACGGCATGACCTTTACGCTGACGCTGACCGGCCTCGCCGCGCTCGGTGGCCTCGTGTTCGGGACATTGATCGCGCTGATGCGGCTGTCGGGCTTTACCCTGCTCGGCCGCATCGCCGGCCTTTATGTCGACCTGATGCGGTCGCTGCCGCTGGTGCTGGTGATCTTCTGGTTCTATTTCCTGGTGCCCTATATCGGGCAGTGGCTGACCGGCGCGTCCCGCCCCGTCCGCGTTGGCGCGTTTACGTCGTCGCTGGTCACCTTCATCATGTTCGAAGCCGCGTATTTTTCGGAAATCATGCGCGCGGGCATCCAGTCGATCTCCAGAGGCCAGCCCGCCGCGGCGCAGGCGCTCGGCCTCACCTACAGCCAGACCATGCGTTACGTCGTGCTGCCGCAGGCGTTCCGCAACATGCTGCCGGTGTTGCTGACGCAGACCATCGTGCTGTTTCAGGACACCTCGTTGGTCTATGTATTGTCGATCCCCGACTTCCTCGGTGCGGCGAGCAAGGTCGCGCAGCGCGACGGCCGGCTGGTCGAGATGTATCTGTTCGCAGCAGCGGTGTATTTCGTGATTTCCTTCGCCGCATCCTTCGGCGTCCGCCGCCTGCAGGCACGCATTGCCGTCCTGCGCTAACGAGACCAGCATGATCCAGATCAGCCACGTCGATAAATGGTACGGGAGTTTCCAGGCGCTGAAGGACTGCACCACGCATGTCGCCAAGGGCGAGGTGGTGGTGGTGTGCGGGCCGTCCGGCTCGGGAAAGTCGACGCTGATAAAATGCGTCAATGCGCTGGAGCCGTTCCAGAGCGGCGAGATCATCCTCGACGGCATCAAGGTGAACGATCCCAGGACCGACCTGCCGAAACTGCGGGCGCGCGTCGGCATGGTGTTTCAGCATTTCGAACTATTCCCGCACCTGCGGATCGCCGAGAATCTCTGCCTTGCGCAGGAAAAGGTGCTCGGTCGCAAGCACGACGAGGCGATGGCCAAGGCCGCAAAACTGCTGGACCGCGTTGGCCTCAAGGTTCACGCGCAAAAATATCCCGCGGAACTGTCCGGCGGCCAGCAGCAGCGCGTCGCCATCGCACGCGCGCTGGCGATGGACCCGATCGCCATGCTGTTCGACGAGCCGACCTCGGCGCTCGACCCTGAAATGATCAGCGAGGTGCTCGACGTGATGGTCGACCTCGCCCGCGAGGGCATGACCATGATGGTTGTGACCCACGAGATGGGCTTTGCCAGCAAGGTCGCGCATCGCGTCATCTTCATGGACCAGGGCGAGATCGTCGAGGACGCGCTCAAGGACGACTTTTTCGGCCGCCCCCGCAGCGACCGGGCGCAGAAATTCCTGTCCAAGATCTTGTCGCATTGACAAATTGACGTCATTCCGGGACACGCGTCTTCGCGTGGACCCGGAATCCAGTTTGGAGCGCTGCGCTGGATTCCGGGTTCGCTCGCTACGCCCGCGCCCTGGAATGACGCATAAGAGAAACACGACCGCCGCTTGCAGGAACATGGAGACCAGCTTGGAACAGATCGTTTATGTCGATGGCGCGTTCGTGCCGGCAGCTGATGCAAAGGTGTCGATATTCGACCGCGGTTTCCTGTTCGCCGATGGCATCTACGAGGTCTCGGCCGTGCTCGATGGCAAGCTGATCGATAACGATTTGCATCTGGCGCGGCTGGAGCGCTCGGTCGGCGAGATCGCGCTGAGCTTGCCGGAAACGCGCGACCGCATCGTCGCAATTCAGAAAGAACTTGTTGCCCGCAACAATCTGCTCGATGGCATGGTCTATATTCAAGTGACGCGGGGCGCCGCGATCCCGCGCGATTTTGCGTTTCCCAAGCATGCCAGGCCGACGCTGGTGATGTTCACCTCGGTAAAGGATATCGTTGGCGCGGCATCGGCGAAAACGGGGATCGCGGTAAAAACCGTACCCGACATCCGGTGGGCGCGGCGCGACATCAAGAGCGTGGCGCTGCTGGCGCAAGTATTGGCCAAGCAGGCGGCGGCGGAAGCGGGTTGCCAGGAAGCCTGGATGATCGAGGACGGCAAGGTCACCGAAGGCGGATCGTCGTCGGCGTTCATTCTGACGCAGGACGACGTGCTGGTGACGCGGCAGAATTCCAGCGCGATCCTGCCCGGCTGTACCCGCAAGGCAGTGATGAAGCTTGCCGAAGAACGACAGCTTCGCATCGAGGAGCGGGCGTTTTCGGTCAAGGAAGCACTGGCGGCAAAGGAAGCTTTCATCACCAGCGCGTCCCTGTTCGTGCAGGGCGTCGTCACCATTGATGGACAGGCGGTGGCAAACGGCAGACCGGGTCCGATGACCGGCAGGTTACGCGAAATCTACGTCGAGTTCGCGCGCGCCACGGCGATATAGCCCGCGCCCAATCTCGCGCCGCGGGCAGCAACGGCTGCGCTGTAACGTCAACTCCGCCGCGATCCGACGACCGCGCGCCCGTAATGATCGGGCGCGCGGTCGTCTGTAGCATCCGGACGATTATTTCTTCAAGCCTTCCGCCATTTCCAGATGATGCTTCAGCGCCGGAAGCGTTTTGCCGGCCCAGTCCTTCAGATCGGCATTGTCGCCGCCCTTGGCGTAGCGCTCGAACAGCGACACCGCATCCTTGTGGGCGCTGACCTGCATCGAATCGAAATCCGAACTGAAATCCTTGCCGTTCTCGCCTTTCAGCTTGTCGAGCTTACCCTGATGCGAACTGTCGAGTGCGGTGGGCAATTCGGCCTTGACCTTGCCGCCGCTTACCAGCCCTTTCAGTTCGGTGCTGGTCTTGGTGTGATCGGTGACCATCTGCGAAGCGAAGGTCTTCTCCGCGGCGTTGCCCTTGTCTTTTGCCAGCGTATTCGACTGAATTTCGAACATATCGCTGATCGCCGCTTCCTTGACGAAATCGGCGGTGGTCGGGCTGACGCCAAGCGTGGAATTGACGCCGGTTTTTTCCCCTACCGATTGGGCGAGCGCGGGACCTGCGAGCAGCAGGCATCCTAATGCGATGAACGAACGTTTCATGTTGCTTTCCTTCAGCTTGCGGCTTTGCGGTTGACGCCCTTACGGAGCGCGATCGTGTTGAGCTTGGTGTTGGCGGCTTTTTCTTCATTGAGATTGGTCGTCAGGAACCGAACGATGTCATCGTGGCCTAGTTCCTCGGCCCATGCGATCAATGTGCCGTAACGGGCAATTTCGTAGTGTTCGACCGCCTGCGCATTTGCCACGATGGCGGCGTCAAGCACCGACTTGTCGTCGATTTCGCCCGCCGTTTCATCGGATTCCTTGATCAAGCCGTCGATCGCCGGGCAGTCGGTACCGGACGGCTTCTTGCCGAGCTTTGTGAATACCTGATCGAGCCGCTCGATCTGCTTGCGGGTTTCCTCAAGGTGATTCCTGAGGCCTTGCGCAAGATCGCGGTTGGTTGCCTGGTCGATCATCTTCGGCAGAGCCTTGGTGATCTGCTGCTCGGCATAATAGATGTCCTGCAGGCCGTGCAGCAGCAAATCGTCCATCGTCTTGATGTCTTTCGAAAAGAAACCCATGTCGTCCTCCTTGCAATGAGCGCAAAACCCGAAACGGGTCGCGCGATCAACCTTTTTGGAAGCGTGGAGTTCCGCCGGCGGGCTTACGCCCCGGAGTTGGCGACCGGACCTTGTCCGGTGGAATTGCGTGCCTGGTTGCTCGATCTGACGTCGCGGATTTTGAAAGCAAGCACGGTGCCAGTCAGCGTCGCACCGACACTGTTCGCCGCCACGATGACCCAATCGCTTTTCAGCAATCCGTAGCCGATCCAGAGCAGCAACCCAGAGGTCAGGACGAGCAGCATATGCAGCGAAAGATCTTTCGTCGATCTTCGCGGCAGGGCTTTGCGAACCTGCGGAATATAGGACAGTGAGGTGAGAATTGCGGCGCACGCGCCGATCCACGGTATGACGCTTTGGCTCATGGGAAGATCATACAAGAGAGATCGAGCCTTGGCCGTAGGATAAGCCGATCATTTGTGCTTCTCGCCCAACAGTCCCAGTTCCTTGCGCACCGCGGCCGCGGAATTGCCGACCTTGGCGACCGTGCGCTGCAATTGTTCTTTCGATACGCCGAAATGCCGGGTCCAGTATTGAACTTCGTGTGGCTGGCCCATTGAGATATGGCTTCGATCGCGCTGGCCCTTATCAAGAAGGTTGTCGCTCATGTGATATCCTTCTCGGACGAGAAAGACCCCGCCTGGAAAAGGCGAGGCCTTTTCTGTCCCGCCGCAAACCGCAGCCGGACGGGTGTCGTTGTGTTCCGCCGCCATCAGTGATGCATGAACAGCGCCAGGATGAGAATGATCGGAAGCGGAATTCCGATCAGCCAGAGCAATGCACCTTTACCCAAACCCATGTCAGCCTCCTCGAAATGTGACTGCATGGATAACGTCGGAGGTTTTGCAAGGTTCCTATGACCCGGGTTCGGGATGTGGGTGACGGCGGCACTGCCCTGGGCACGGTCAGAATTTGCGCGGCAGTCGCGGTTGTCCCAGCGCGCATTCCAGCGCGGCGCGGTCCCATTTGCCGGCCTGGGCCGCGGCTTCATACGTACTTTGCAAGAAGTCGAGCAGGGTGTTGTCAGGGTCGGTCGCCGTGCGTACCGCGTCGTAAGGCAGGATGAACTCGCCCAATGCTTGGCTGAAGAAGGCTGCATCGGGTTGGACGCGAGCGGCGCGAAAACCTTCGGCCTCGGGATAGGCATAGGAATAGAACGCGGGATAATCGATCGCGCCGCCGCCAGGCCAGAAGCCCGCGCTGCTCACTTCATGGGAATAGGCCTCCTGTGCCACCGCATCGGCAAGATGCGGCACGCCGCCGGGATGACGCGGCGCGCGGCGTCCGGAAAAACGCGTCACTGCGATGTCGAAGCTGCCCCAAAAAAAATGCACCGGGCTCGATTTGCCGAGGAAGGCGGTACGGAATTGTGCGAACACGCGGTCGACCTGCCGCAGTACCTGCCAGAAGCGGTGCGCTGCCGGCGGATCGTAGGCGGCATGGATGTGATCGTCGGCGAAGCGGATCGGCTCCGGCAGTTCGTTCGGCATGTCATCGATGATCACGTCGATGCCAAGCCCGGCGAGTGCGGCCATGACCGAGGTGTGGAACGCGGCGACGGATTGCGCGACCAGGGGTAACCGGCGCTGCTGCCCGTCGCTGGCCGCGATACACAGTAGATGGTCGATGAAATCGAAATCGATCTGGAACGACCGTGCGCCATCCGGAATCGGCGACGTCGTCAGGCCTCGGGAGGTGACGTACAGCGTGACATGCCAGGAGTGGTTGAGCCATGGCGTCCGCGCGAGCCGGATCTTGCCGACGATCTGGGTCCAGAGATGCAATGTCTCGCAGGTATCGCGCCATGCGGCATGGGGCAATGCCGGCCATGGATCGCGAGCGGATTGCAGGTTGCTCACGCCGGCCATGCGGTCAGGCGCGAAACGGCTGGATCAAATTTGCGGCCGACGGCGTCCGGCGGCTGCATGGCCTCGCCCAGCGCTTTCCGCAGGCCTTCGAGCGAATACGGCTTTTGCAGCAAGGTAAACCCTTCCTCGACGGCGACGGCGGCGCGGTCGCTGTAACCCGAGGCAAGAATCACCGGGGTTTCCGGATGATGCTCCCGGATCAGGCGGCCGAGCTCGAGGCCGCTCATGCCCGGCATGACGATGTCGGAAAACACCAGGTCGATGTCGCTTCGCTGGTTGAGAATATCCACCGCCATTTCCGCCGAGGTCGCGCAAACCACCTTGAAACCGCATTGCTCGACATAGTCGGAGCCGACCACCGAGACGTCCGGATGATCCTCGACCAGCAGCACGGTCGCCGGCCTGGCGGGAGCGGGTGCGTCGTCGGCTGCCTTGCTCTCGATCTGCAAGGCTTCATCGCAACAGGGCAGCAACAACTCGAAGGCCGTGCCGGCGCCGGCATGGCTGCTGACGGTGATCGCTCCGCGGGATTGTTGCGCGAACCCGTAAACCTGGCTCAATCCGAGGCCGGTGCCGCGATCGACTTTTTTGGTGGTGAAGAACGGTTCGAAGATGCGGTCGCGGATGTCGTCGGCGATTCCGGATCCGGTATCGGAGAACCCGAGCACTGCGAATTCGCCTGCCAGCCCATTGGGGCCGGCATTTTTATCGAGCCTTACGGTCTTGAGGGAAATCGTAATTCGCCCGCCATCGGGCATGGCATCCCGCGCGTTGAGGGTCAGGTTGAGCAGCGCGATCTCGAATTCATCGGGATCGATTTTGACCAGCACCTTATGCCCGGGAGGCGCGATCACGATCTCGACGTTTCCGGGGATCGACTGGTTCAAAACCTCGCGGAATTTTTCGATGCAATCGACGAGGTCGATCACCTTCGGCGACAGGCTCTGGCGCCGCGCGAACGACAACAACTGGCGCGTCAGGTTCGATCCCTTGCGCACCGCCAATTCGATCATATCGAGCGAACGGATGTCCTGCGGATCGTGATGCCGGCGTTTGAGCCGTTGCGCGGATCCGCCGACCACCATCAGCAGATTGTTGAAGTCGTGCGCGACGCCGCCGGTCAACTGACCCAGCGCTTCCAGCCGCTGCGATTGCTTGAGCGCGTTCTCGGCGGCCTGGCGCCGCGTCGCCTCTTCATAGAAACGCCGCGTTCGCGTCAGCGCCAGCAGCACGATTGCGACCAGCGCGGCGGTCGCCGGCAATCCGAAGATCAGATGGTTGCCCATTTGCGCGAACCACTGCGCGCGGATCGCCTCGGTTTCCAGGCCGGCCACCACGAACACCGGAAATCCCGCAACCCTGCGCCAGGCCACCTTGCGCTCGATACCGTCGAGTTTGGAGGTGAGCAGCAGCGTTCCTTCCGCCTGCGCGCGGATGGCCTTCAACAAATCGCCGTTCGGCAGCAGCGAGATTATGTCGTTCGATGGATAACGCGCCAGGATCAGTCCATCATCGCGGATCAGCGATGCATAGTTCCCGGCCTCGCGGCTGATCTTCGCATAAAAGCCCCAAAAATATTCCGGCAGAATCGACGCCTGGATCACGCCGTTGAAGCTTCCATCGGGAGAAGACCGCCGCCGGCTCACGCCGAAGAACGGCGCGCCGCCGTAGGGAGGCCTTGGCCGCAGCACTTCGCCGACATAGACCCCAATGTCCCGATCGACATGCGCCTTGAAATAATCGCGGTCGGAAAAATCGATCGTCGGCGCGGGATAGGCCAGGCTGTTGACCAGCGCCCGTCCGTTCCTGCTGAAGATCCAGACCGACTTGATCTGTTCCGAACTGTCCGCCAGCCGCTCGAACCGCCGGTGCAGGCTTTCCTCGTTGGCGGCGATCCCCTCGTCCGGCATGTCGCGCACGACCTCGTTGATCTCCGCGATGCTGCGCTCGACGGTCTCGAATACCTTCAGCGCATGCTCGGTGACGACGTCCCGTGTGCGGTCGATCTGCCGGTCGGCGATGCGCTGGTTGTTCTCATAGCCGAGCCAGGACGCATACACAAAAAGCGCTGCCGGCAGCGCGACCGAAGCCACCAGAATGCCGTGCAATAACCGGATCGAATCCCGTTGAGCCGTCAGCATTATCAACCGTCCGATGCACCGCGCCGCAGATTATATGAATCGCGGACGAAGTCTATCTGGTGTAAAAAGGTGGGCCGCAGATGGCGCACATGGAACTGCGGCACGCAACGCCCTTGAGGGAGCGAAACATGGCTGAAGAACAAGCCCCGCCCGCCGGTCCGGATCTCACTCAAGGCGTGGTGCTGAGCGACTTCGCGGGCGACACCTTGCTCGGCCATGTCGGCGATCAGGATGTTCTGCTGGTGCGCTCCGGGTCGGAAATTTTCGCCATCGACGCGCATTGCAGCCATTATCACGGGCCGCTCGCGGAGGGCCTTGTGGTCGGCGACAGCATCCGCTGCCCCTGGCATCACGCCTGTTTCGATCTGCGCAGCGGCGAAGCCACGCGCGCGCCCGCGCTTGTCCCGCTCGCGGTATGGCAAATCGAACAGGAGGACGATCGTATCTTCGTCCGCCGCAAGCGTGAGCAACGAAAACAGCGTGGCACTTCACCCACCGAAACGCCCGACAGAATCGTGATCGTCGGCGGCGGTGCGGCGGGTTTCGCCGCCGCCGAGATGCTGCGGCGCCAGCAATTCCGCGGCAGCATCGTGATGCTGAGCAACGATGCCGCGCCGCCGGTCGACCGGCCGAACCTGTCGAAGGACTATCTCGCCGGCAGCGCGCCGGAGGATTGGCTGCCGCTGCGCCCGGAAAGTTTTTACGCCGAAGCTCATATCGACCTGCGGCTCGACACCGATGTCGCCTCGATTGACACCAGCGCGCGCAACGTCGTCATCGCCGGCGGCGACGCCGTTCCCTACGACCGGCTGTTGCTGGCGACCGGCGCGGAGCCGGTGCGGCTGCCGATTCCCGGCTCTCATCTGTCGCACGTCCATACGCTGCGCTCGCTCGGCGATTGCCGCGCCATCATCGCCTCGGCCAATGGCGCGCGCCGCGCCCTCGTCATTGGCGCGAGTTTCATCGGCCTGGAGGCCGCTGCGGCCCTGCGCGCGCGCGATATCGAGGTTCATGTGGTGGCGCCGGAGCATCGGCCGATGGAGCGCATACTCGGGCCGGAAATGGGCGATTTCGTGCGCGCGCTTCACGAACAGCATGGCGTCGTCTTTCATCTCGACGATACCGTGATCGCAATGGACGGTAACGATTGCAAGCTGAACAGCGGCGGTGTGCTGGGAGCCGACCTGGTGGTGGTTGGCGTCGGAGTGCGGCCGCGGCTGACGCTGGCCGAACAGGCCGGTCTCGCGCTCGACCGCGGCGTCCTAGTGAACGGCTATCTCGAAACCAGCGTGCCCGGCATCTATGCCGCCGGCGACATCGCGCGCTGGCCCGATCCGCACTCGAAAGAGAACGTCCGGGTCGAACATTGGGTGGTGGCGGAGCGTCAGGGCCAGGCCGCCGCGCTCAACATGCTCGGAGCGCGCGAGGCATTCGACGCGGTGCCGTTTTTCTGGAGCCAGCACTACGACGTGCCGATCAACTATGTCGGCCACGCCGAAAAGTGGGACGAGATCGCGATCGATGGCGACATCGCAGGGCGCGACTGCCTGCTGAAATACAAGCGCGGCGGCCGCGTGCTTGCCGTGGCCTCGATCTACCGCGATCTCGCAAGCCTTCAGGCCGAACTGGCGATGGAGCAGGGCGTCATGCGCTGAACGCGCCTTTGCCCACCCGTTGAGGCAATGCCGGTGTCGTCCCCGCGAAGGCGCTAAGGCATGCACACATCTCGTCATGCGCGGGCTTGACCCGCGCATCCATCCATCTTCGAAAGAGTCTTTCGAAGCGTGATGGATTGCCGGGTCAAGCCCGGCAATGACGACAGAGATATGTGCATGCCCTAGCGCGAAGGCGGGGACCCATAATCACATCTGCCGAAGTTGCGCTGCACCGGTGCCGCGCGCGATCAGCGCCGCTCAGGCAGGTAAATTGGAGGCTATGGGTCCCCGCCTTCGCGGGGACGACGAGACTTGGCAGGCTTCGCCGGACGGGGTCCGGCCTATTTCTCTTCCGCATCCGTCGAGGTCGCCGGGCCGTCGCCCATGATCAGCAGCATGGCGTCTTCGTCCTTGGCGCCATCCCAATGCACCTGTTTGCCGTAATGCGTGACGAAGCTTCCGGCCGGCATCGGGACCGTGATCGCGGGATCGAATTTCGGTCCCGTGGCCACCCACCAGGTGCCCTGCAGCACGGTGATGTAGCGGTCGTTGGGATGGAAATGCGGGCGACTGAAATGATTGCCCTTCAGCCATTTCACATACATCGCATAGAAACCGGGCTTGGCGGGGTCGCCGACCAGAACGGCGCTTTGTATACCGCGCGCGTCAGGCGCGCTCCATTGAACCTGGTCCGGAAGCTTGTAGACCACCGCCGCGGGATTGAGTTCGGCCGCAAGGCCGATGCTCGCGGTGCCGGCCAGCACCATCGGCAGCAAAAGGCAACGCCACAACCGGTTTACGGCTTTCATTGTTTTCTCCCCGATGATTCCGCGGGCTCAGGCGCAAGCTCGTTTGATCGCGCCATGCTAACCGGTCTCGTTGCAGCGAAGCAAGGCGTGGCACGCGATGCACATCACAACGCACTGCAACATGAAAAACGCATTTACGTGGCGGGCGGCGATTTGCTATCGGTGCGGGCCTGTAAAAAAAATCAATGGGGAGAGTTGTCATGAAACGCCTGTCGATGCTTGCGACCGGACTGCTGATCGGCGCCGCCGCCGTGCAATATTCCAACGTCGCCTCCGGCCAGAGCGATGGCTGGATCACGCTGCTGGACTCCAGCAACAAGGGCGACTGGACCGAGGTCGGAAAAGCCAATTGGGAAATGAAGGATGGTGCGCTCGCCGCCGACAAGCTCGACGGCAAGGATCTCTCCTATCTGGTCAGCAAGGATTCCTACAAGGATTTCCAGATCAAGGCCGAGTTCTGGACCGACGAGGAAGCCAACAGCGGCATCTTCATCCGTTGCGACCAGCGCGACAAGATCGATTCCAAGATCTGCTACGAGGTGAACATCTTCGACAAGCGTCCCGACCCGAGCTACGGCACCGGCGCGATCGTCGACGTCGCCAAGGTCGATCCGATGCCGAAGGCTGCCGGCAAGTGGAATACCTATGAGATCACCGCGCAGGGTTCGCATCTGGTCGTCGTGCTCAACGGCCAGAAGACGGCGGACGTGCAGGACTCCAAGCACAATGCCGGCGGACCGTTCGCGCTGCAATACGGCTCCGGCGTGGTGAAATTCCGCAAGGTGCAGATCAAGCCGATGTAAAAGTTGTCGTCGCCGCGCAGGCGGGGACCCATAGCCTCCGTCTCGATAATGCGGAAGGTGTCAGCAACACGCGGAAGCAATGCGCGCGCTCCCGGTGATCGGCGTTTATGGGTCCCCGCCCGCGCGGGGACGACAGCGAAGTCAGGCTGCCGGCGACAAATCCGCACCGACACGCAATGGCTCATCGGCTTTCAGCGGGTGAGCCTGCTGATGCCAGGCCCACGCGGTCCGCACGATCGTTGCGAGGCTGGAATGCCGGGGAACAAACTGCCAGCGTCTCGCGGGCTGCTGTCGGATCGGCAACCAGATAGGCCGGATCGCCCGGTCGCCGCGGCTTGATGACATACGGCACCGTGCGGCCGGTCTCGGCCGCGATGGCGGCCAGGATCTCACACACCGAAAAGCCGGTTCCGGTACCGAGATTGCAGACATCGCCGGCGTGCCCCTGCATCAGCAATTTCAGCGCCGATACATGCGCGGCGGCAAGGTCGGTGACGTGGATGTAATCCCGGATCGCGGTGCCGTCGGGGGTGTCGTAATCGTCGCCGAACACCGCGAAGTCCCGAACATGGCCTTGCAGCGCCATCATCGCGCGCGGGATCAGATGGGTTTCATTGTCCCGCTTTTCGCCGATACCGCCGGATGCGTCGGCGCCGCTGGCGTTGAAATAGCGCAGGGCGAATGCTCCCAACCCGTAGGCGCGGCGATAGTCCGCGACAATCCGTTCGATCATCCATTTCGAAGCGCCGTAGGGATTGATCGGCGCGCAGGCGTAGCTTTCGGGCAGCGCCTTGCTGTCGGCGTTGCCATACACCGCGCCGGTCGAGGAAAACACCAGGCGGTTACAGCCGGCGCCGCGCATCGCATCCAGCAGCGATAGCGTGCCGGCAAGGTTGTTCAGGTAGTATTTCTGCGGATCGGCGACGGATTCGCCGACCAGGCTCGATGCCGCGAAATGCATGACCGCGACGATGTCGTACTGCGCGAAGGCCTGCGCAAGCCGGCCGCCGTCCCGCAGGTCGCCCGTCACCAGCGAGCCGGTGACGAAGCCGCGGTGTCCGGTCGAAAAATTGTCGTAGCAGACCGGACGATATCCGGCGGCCGCAAGCGCGCGGCAGCAATGGGAGCCAATATAGCCGGCGCCGCCAGTCACCAGGATCGCCGGCCGGTCGCTCATCTCAGTCCTGCCGTGCGCGGTCGGTGGCCGATGACCGGCTGTTGTTGAACAGGAGATATAGCGCGCGCGGATTGGTGGTCAGATAGCGCCAGAACAGCCGGCGCGGCTCCAGCCAGATCCGCCACGCCCATTCGAGGCCTGCGACCTGCATCCATCGCGGGGCGCGGGCACGGCTGCCCGACAGGAAATTGAACAATCCGCCGGAGGTCTTGATGACGCCGACATTCGACAGCCGCGGTGTGTATTCCTCGACGAAGGCCTGTTCGTAGGGCACGCCGAGCGCGATCCACAGATAGTCCGGCGCCAGCGCGTTGATCTCGTCGATCTTGGCGCGCAACGCATCGCCTTTCAGGTAGCCGTGGGAATGCCCCACGATCTGCAGATCGGGATACATTTTCCGCACGTTGGCGACGGCAAGCGCATTTTCGTTCTCGTCCGCGCCGAACATGTAGAAGGTCAGCCGCGCTGCGGCGGCCTTGCGGGCGACGACATGAAACAGGTCGGTGGTGGCGACGCGCTCCGGAAGCGGCGTCTTCGATTTGAACCGCGAGACGGTAACCAGCGGCTGACCGTCGGCGTTGATGAGATCGGCCGCCCGGAACAGGCGCTCGGTCATCGGCTCGGTCGAACAACGCGCCAGCACCTCGCCATTGGCGGAGGTCAGGTACAGCGGCCGGCCGACACAGCGTTCGGGGAACACCATGCCGATCATGAAATTCGCGGTTTGCTCAAGGTCCAGCACGGCAAGCCGAAGCCCGCCCAGCGAGATGCGCGGCACGCCGGCGGTGGCGGCCCTTCCGACGGGATTGATGCGGCGTTCACGCATATTGTTCGTCTCGCTGACGGTTGACACCCGCGGGGTTCAGCTCATTGAGGACGACACCGATCAGCCTGCGCTCGGCGCCGCCGAGTGCCGCGATGATGTCTTCCATGGCGTCGTTGATATCGAGGCTGACCGGCAGCACCGCGACAAGGCCATCGGCGAGTTCGAGCAGCTTGCGGTGCGGCGCCTGCCATGGCATCGCCGGCCCTTCGAGAATCACCAGATCGTAGTCGCGGCTGGAGCGCGCCTGCGCGATCGCCTTGCCGATGGCGTCGCTCGCCTTGGCGTCGGAGCCCTTGAGCGCCGGCAGGATCGAAATTCCGTTCGCGGTCTTGATGACGCGGGAGGCCTTGGTGCCGATGCTGAGCCAGCCGAAGCGGCTGGCCTCGGCCTTGCCCGGAACGCTCACCTTGCTCGACAGCCCGCGTCCGGCATGATCGGCATCGATCATCAGCACGCGGACGCCTTCGCGCGCCGCGGCAAGCGCGGTATTGAGTGCAACAACGGTGCGATCCGCGCTGTCGCCGGCGCCGATCACGGCCATGACCGGTGTAAGGCCGCCCGGCGAACGTCTCGCCGTCGTTTCGCAGAGCTGGTGGATGGCGGTGACGAATGCGCGGGGCGGCACGTTGGCGCGCAGCGTCGGCCAGCCCATGCGCGTGACGTCGGCAACGCCTGGTACGGCCAGGATGCCGGTCAGGGTACGCAGCACGTCGGTTTCCTGCAGCCGCGCGATCAGCGGTTTCTCGAGCGATGCGATCGCCGGCTCCGGCGGCAGATTGTCCGGCTGCGCCTGCGGTTCCGGCGGCTCGATGGAAATCTTCATGTCCGGCGACAGTGTCGCTCTCGGCCGCTGTTGCGGGGCGGGCGTTGCGGCAAGCGCTGCCGGTGTCGACAAACGGTCGACCGCGACCGCCCATGCCGCCGCGGCCAGCGCGCCGATCGCAAAGCCGATCATCGCAATCAGGCTCATCGCCGGCGGGAAGATGCGGCGCTGCGGCGCGGCGGCCTCGCCGATGATGCGCGCAGCCGAGGTGTTCAGGGTTTCCTGCTCCTCGGTTTCGCGCGAGCGTTTGAGGAACGACTGATAGACGTTGCGGTTGGCTTCGACGTCGCGCTCCAGCTCCCGCAGCTGCACCGACGCCTGGCTGAGGTCGACACTCTGGTGCTTTTGCGAGTCGAGCGCCTTGGTCAGGGAGGCTTCGTAGTCGCGGGCGCGGGTGAGGTCGTTCTTCGCCGCCTGCGAGAAGCGATTGAGTTCCTCGGTGATGTTGCGGCGCAGGTCTTCGACCTGCTTCTCCATGTTCTTCAGCGACGGGTGCAACGGGCCCAGTTCGCTCGAGAGTTCGGCATATTTTCGCCGTGCCTCGGCGTATTGCGCGCGCAAATTGGCGATGGTCGGAGACTGCCAGCGCCTCCGGAATGGCGCCGGCATCGGTAGCGCCGCGCCGGCCGGCTTCGATCTGGTCGTACTTGGCCTGCGCGTCCAGCGTCAGCGCATGCGCGTTGGCGAGCCGCTGCGTGATGGCGGAAAGCTGCTGGTCGCTGACCAGCGTATCCTGGGTGCCGACGAAATTGTTTTGCGCCTTGTAGACGGCGAGCGCGTTCTCGGAGGTGCGGAGCCGGTCCTGAAGTTCCTTGAGCCGTCCCGACAGATCGTTGGTGGCGCGCCGCGCGGCATCGGCCTGCGACTGCTTGGATTCCGCGAGATAAGCGGCGGACACCGCATTGGCGAGCATCGCGGCTTTGGCCGGGACGTTCGACCAGACCTCGATATCGACCACATAGGTGCGGTCGGTCCGCTTGACGTTGATGTGACGGTTCAAGGCGTCCAGCGCGGACATCTTGCCGCTGTTGGCATCGGCCGTCGGTCCGCCGCTGAGGCCGACCAGGCCCAGCAGCGACCGCATCAGGCTGTTGGTCTCGCCGCCGAATTCCGGATCGCTGTCGAGCTTGGTGTCTTCGATGACGCGCAGCAGGACGTTGTTCGAGGTGATCAGGCGCGCCTGACTTTCGACCACCATCGACAGGCCCGAAATGTCTTGCGAGCGCGGGGTCAGTTCGCGGTCCACCAGCTGCAATTCCCGCGGGTCGACATAAAGCTGGGCGGTTGCCGCGTATCGCGGCGTGAGACTCTTGCCGATCATGACTGCCGTGCAGGCGCAAATCAGCGCCGCCGCCACGATTGCAACCTTGCGCCGCCACAATACGCGGATCAGGTCCACCACGTTGAAGCGCGCCGGGCCGCGCGGCGGCGCCGGTGCGGTGTCCGGGATCGTCGGCTTTATCGGCTGGTCATATGCGAGCATGGGCCCCTGCTTTCGTTCTTGCCGGCGTGCGCGCCGGGTGAGGGGTTACTCTTCGCAACAAACCATTCGCGGCCCGTTCCGATGCGGAACCGGCGCGACAGGGAAAATTAACCATACTCATTGAGGGAGTATTCACCGCAAAGGCAAAAAAAGCGTTTAAGCGCCAGCGCATTGCAACGCCTCCGCCATGTTCAGGACCGGAATTTTCCGCCGCGCCGCCGCCTCGAGCGCTTCGTTGAGCAGGCCGGGCGAACAGCCATAGGGGCTGGGCTCGTCGGCAACGTCGTGGGTGTAAAAAATTAACCATCCGTTATTGGTTTGCGCCTCGTCGAACGCGCGCTCGATGCCGTCGCGATCGATGCGGCGGTCGATCAGCGGCATCGCTTGCAGGAACTGCAGGTCGACGATGCCGCTGTTGACGCCGGGCAGGATGCCGCGGCAAGACCGGAAGATGGTCTTGAGCTGCCGTTTGCGCGCAAACGACCCGTAGCCGAACGGATAGGCGAAATTCTCGATCCGGATCGATGGGTCGATGGCGCGAAGGTATTGCTGGTTGTGTTCTATCTCCGCGCTCAGCGTTTCCGCATCGACGTCACATGCCCGCTGGTGGGAGAAAGTGTGGCAGGCGATTTCATGGCCGTTGCGACGAAGGGCGACGATGTCTTCGCAATCGACCATGTCCCACAGCGGCGACGAGGTGCCGACCTGGCCGCCGATGACATAAAAAGTACCGAGCGCGCCATGGTGTTCGAGGATCGCGGCGCCCACGGTCGCCGCACTCTTCGGAATGTCGTCGAACGTGAAGCTGACCATGGGGGTTTCATTGCGCAGCCGAAACGGATCGACGCGCAAATGCATCGCCATCCGGTGGCTTAATCTTGCTCGGGCTTCGGACATCGCGTTCATGTTCGGCGCTTTCGCAGGATCACATGGTAGTCGCCGCGCCGTGCATCGGCCTTGCCCGGCAGGAAACGGTTGATGACAAAAGCCGCGGCATCGAGCAAAGCGGCGAGCACGGGCTTGCGCTCCCGCATCTCGGGAAAGCGCGGGCTTTCATATTCCCGCTTGTAGATCACATGCAGCCCATGCTCCCTGGCGAACGCCTCGAGTTTCGGCGGCGACACCAGCGGATGGAAAAAGGTCGGGAATGGCGCCTGACCCGGCAGGCCGGCTTTTTTGTCGCCGCGCACATGCCGGTAGAACCAGACGTGGAACCAGTGCGGCGAATACCGGGTCACGACGCCGGACAACGAGCTCGGATTCGGCGCGCCGATCAGGATCAGGCCGCCGTCACGCAGCGAGTCGCAGAAGCCGAGCAGCGCCGCTTCCACGTCCGGCAGGTGCTCGATGACGTTGTAGCAGATCACGAGATCGAAACTGCCCGGCTCGAAGCGATAGCTCTGGATGTCGCCGAGGATGGTCCGTTGCGCGTAAGCGTTGTTGCGAAGCTGGTCCTGGTCGATATCGACCACCGTGACGTGGGCGCGATCGAGCACGCCGAGCGGCAGGAAGCTGGTCGACCCGCCGCCGGCTTCATAGATCGCGAGGCCTGTCTGCGGCAGCACCGCATGAAGAATGCCATGCACGGCGAGCAGGCTTTCCCGCGCTTCGCCGGACGGCAAGTCCAGCAATGATTTCGGATGCGCGGGCTGCGGCAGCGTGGGCGCGTCGGTCCGATCGATCGGAGCCGCGTAGATAAAATCGGCAGCAACGTTCCTGTTCATTTTGATCGCTTTTCCTCAATACCTGTTTCTAGCCGATGCCCATCCCGGCAAGCTTGGTCCTGAAAAACGTCAAGCCGTTTTTCAAACGCCCGCGAACCCGCGAAATGTCAAACGCCCAGCACAATGCGGCGTAAGTGGTAAATCCTGCGAACGCCAGAATGACGCACGCGGCCAGATCCGGCACGTGCAGGTTTCGATCGAGCGCTGCAACCAAAAGCGCCATGATCAGTCCGGCGATCATCGTCAGTGCCAGCCGCCCGAGGGGAATCGGGACCGGGAAGGCCCGGCGACTGAGGATCAGGGCGCAGGCAAATCCAAGGAAATCCGCGCCCAGCCGCGCCCACGCCGCGCCCACGACGCCATACTGGCCGATCAGGACGTAGGACAGGATGACATTGGCCGCGATGATGAAAACCGTGTTGATCAAATAGAACGAGTTACGGCCGGACAGCAGAAAGCTTACATGCAAATACTGCTGCGTCAGAATCTGGAAAACCACCGCGACCGCGATGATGGGCATGATTGCCGCGGCGGTTTCGCGAAAATCCACACCGAGAACCACATTTGCGATGTGCGTGGAAATGACGGCGAATCCCAGGCATGCCGGTAGCGTAATGCTCAGCAGCAACTCGGCGCATTCGCTCAAATGCGACCGCACCGCGCCCCGCCCCTGGTTGGCGTGGATCAATACGGCCATCGGGAAGAACGCGGCAGCGGCGCTGATCGCCGGCATCATCAGCGTCTGCCGAACCAGATCGAGGCCCGCGATGTATTTTCCGGCGTCCGCGGCGCCAACCAGATTGGCGATCATGAACCGGTCGGTGACGCTGGAGACGGCAAGCAGCGTGAGCGATATCGTCAGCGGCAGGCCTTGCCTCGCAGCGGCGAACAATGCCGCGCCTTCGAATTTCACGGCGGTCCCGCGCCAGGCGACGCGTGCCTGGACCAGGGTCGCGAGCAGACAGGCCAACGCCGACGAGGCCAGCAGGAGGAATCCGGTGCGGTCGATCAGGGTAAAGACGACGCCGAGGCAAAGCACCGAGACGGCGCGGACCAGCGTGGCCTTCATGGCGGTCATCGCCAGAAGCCGCGCACGAACCAGGTCCTGGGTCAGTTCGAACAGGCCGACCGCGATTGCAAGTCCGACCGCCGCCGCCGCTGCAATCGCATCGAGCCCGACCAGGCGTCCCAACCCGTAGGCAGCGGGCGCGCCCAGGCAGGCAACAGAATATCCGGACAGCACCAGGCCGCGAATATCGGTACCGTCGTTCCTCGCGTGCTCGCTCAGGATCAGGTTGCGAAACCAGCCGATGAACGCCACGCTGACGACAGAGGCGAAGCCGGCTCCCAGCAGGTAGATGCCATACGCGTCGGCGGAAAACAGCCGCGTGAAGACGAAGACGCTCAACAGCCCGAGCAGCGCGGAGAGTACGTTCGCGGAGAAATTGATCGTGGTCTGGCCGATCAGCATAGCGCGCCGAGCCTCGCCGGTTGTTTCGACGCGGCTCGCGGTTCTCTTGTTGCCTCATGCTCTTTCATTGCCGCGCGGATGGTCTGCACCGGCGTTCCTGAAAACGAGGCGATCGAGAACGCGACATCGTCCTTGTCGGCGCTGCGAAGCAGCCCGTTCAGCTCATTCTGGCTGAGCTTCGGCTGCTCCCAGTAACTGACGCACTGCGTCGTCGAGGTAGCTTTGTGCATGGCGGAAAAACGCGCATTGTTCTGCACGAAATATCCGTAAAGCATGTATTCGGAGAATTCGCGGGTCCGGCACAGCGCCTCGATCCAGTGCAGATTGGTGACGGTCTCGATCTGCGAGACCATCGCAGCCGTGGTCTGCCGGTCCCAGAAGATGATGTGGCCGATGAAATCCGGCGCCGGCAACGGCGGTACCGGCAGACCGAGCAATTCGTGGCTGGTTTCGACCCACCGCGAATGCCGCGGCTGAGTCGCGACCACCTCGTCGGGGATGCCGAACAATGGAATCGGGTTCGGCACCTGGAATTGCGACAGGTCGAAATCGCGGAAGAACACGATGTCGGAATCCAGGATGCAGTAGCGTTCGTTGGGCAGCAACATGGTCGCTGCGATCTTCAAATATTGCTGCACGTGCCATCCGCTGACCGGCTTGGTCCGGAACGACCACCAGTACTGACGCCGCTTGCGCTGAATCACGCGCGGCAGCGGCCGCAGCCAGTGCGGCAGAAACCTTGACGCCGGAATGATCTCGCGGCGCTCGTTCTCGAAGTGCGAGAACAGCGACAGGTCGCAATCCGGAACCAGCAGATAGTGCTTCGAAAAGCATTTGACGTGGCGGTCGACACTCTCGCAGAGCAGAGTGCACAGTTCCAGGTCGCGTCCATAGGTCGGCGTTAACAGCGCTACAGGATGCATCGCGTGCGTCTTTCCGGTCGCATTCAGAGCGATTGAGCTTGCGGGTTGGTGCTTCATGCCGGTCGAGTGAGCAAGATCGGTGCCGAACCGGCCGGCAAGCGCTCGCGGCGTTGCAAAGTTGGTTAATTCACCGCGCGCTAACCATGGCAGACATTCATGGCCGCGCCAGAAGACGCTGGACCGTAACTTGCAATGATTGGCGCGCTGGGCTGAACACCGCAGACGGAACCGTGGACACATGGCAAAACAGGCATATTCCCGACGTGATTTTCTGGCGCGCGGCGCAGCAGCCGCGGCGCTCGGCTTTTCTGGCACAGCAGCGCTGTCCGGAGTGTCCGCTTTTGCGACAGCGAAAACGCAGCCGCGCGCGGCCATGCCGGCCACAGGGTTAATTCCCTACGGCTCGGCGGTGCGGGCCGGCGCGCTGGAAACCGATTCCGGCTATCGCGAAGCGGTCGTTGCCAATTGCCAGCTCGTCGTCGCCGAAGGCGAGATGAAGTGGGCCGATATTCGTCCCACCCGCGGCGAATACCGCTTCGAAAAGGCCAACGCGATCGTCGACTTCGCGCGCCAGAACAAGCTCGAGGTCCGCGGCCATACGCTGGCCTGGTATGGCGGCCTGCCGGGGTGGACCGACGAGATCTCCGGCCGCGCCGAGGCCGAGCGCGAGCTGACCGATCATATCAAGACGGTTGTGTCCCGATATCGCGGCGCAATCCCGTCCTGGGACGTGGTCAACGAGCCGCTGGTGGATTTTCCGCAGGATGCCACATCATTGCGTCCGTGCGTCTGGACCAGGCACCTCGGCGCCGACTATCTGTCGATTGCGTTGCGTACTACCGCCGCGGTGGATCCCGGCGCGCGCCTCGTGCTCAACGAATACGATGTCGAGTTCAAGGGGCCGCGCTTCGCCGCCCGGCGCAAGGCGCTGCTGCAGTTGCTCCGTTCGCTGCGCGACAAGGACGTGCCGCTGCACGGCGTCGGGCTGCAGGCCCATCTGTTTGCCGACCGCGCCATCGATCGCGACGGGCTGCAGGCGTTTCTCGCCGAGATTGCGGCGCTCAGGCTGGATGTGCTGATCACCGAGCTCGACGTGGTCGACTACGAACTGCCGGGCAAGGTAAGCGAGCGCGACGCACTGGTCGCGAACAAGGCCGGCGAGTTTCTCGAAGCGGTTTGCGAGGTGGTTCGTCCGAAAGCAATCCTGACCTGGGGTCTCAGCGACCGCTACACCTGGGTTCCGATCTATTTCACGCGGCCGGACGGCATGCCCAATCGCCCGCTGCCGCTGGATGCCGACCTCAGACGCAAACCGCTGTTCGACGTCATCGAGCAATTCAGGCGCAAGACGGTCTGAAGGAGATGAAGCTCAGGTTGCGATGCGTCATTGCGAGGAGCGAAGCGACGAAGCAATCCAGTCTGCGGTTGCGCCCTGGATTGCTTCGCTTCGCTCGCAATGACGACTTAACAATAACGCATCATGCTCTAATTCGCGTAGGTCTTCGTCAAGGTATTACCGGCAGGTTAAACCGCATCATGAACCCGATCTCGAACACTTCCCGCGAAATGGCGACGGCCTCCGCCCCGCTCGATCGCTCGATCGAAACCGTGGTCTGCATCCCGAGTTTCCGCCGTCCGCAACATCTGCGGCTGACGCTGCAGTCGCTGGCGCAACAGCGAACCGCTCGCCGCTTTGCCGTCGTCATCGTCGAGAACGATGCGTCGAGGCGCGAGAGCGTGCCGGCGGCAATCGAATTCTTCCGGAGCGGGACCGTTCCGGGCCTTTGCATCGTCGAACCGCGGCAGGGCAACTGCCACGCGATCAATGCCGCGTTCGAAACCGCACTGGCGACGTTTCCGGCAGCCGAAAAGTTGCTGATGATCGACGACGATGAGATCGCCTCGCCGGAATGGCTGGAGCGAATGGTCAGCGCGGCGGAGGCGACCGGCGCCGATCTGGTAGGCGGACCGGTGCTGCCGGACTTCGATGACGCGTTGAAGCGCGGACTGCACCGCCACCCGGCGTTCCGCCCGGCCTACGATACCAGCGGCCCGGTGCCGGTGATCTACGGCTGCGGCAACTGCCTGGTCACGCGGCGCGTATTCGAAACGCTCGCCGATCCCGCTTTCGATCTGAAATTCAATTTTCTCGGCGGCGGGGACACGGATTTCTTCGTGCGCTGCCGGCAGGCCGGAATGAAATTCCACTGGATGGCGGATGCCGTCATCACAGAAACCGTCCCGCGCAACCGGACCAGCCCCGACTGGCTGTTGCTGCGCGGGCTGCGCATCGGCGCGATCAACTATCACATCGAGGCCAAGGCCGCGCAGACTTGGCCTGCGCGGGCAAGGCTGCTGGCCAAGATGATGGCGATGCTGCCGCTGTCGCTGTTCCGCGCCGGCCGGCTCGTTGCCACGGAACAGGAGGCGATGACCGCCCTGCATCCGATGACGGTCGCGGCCGGAAGCGTGCTGGCGGCCGTCGGCATCGAACCACAACCCTACAAAGCTTCGAAGATCGTGTCTTGAGCATCGCCGCCGCCGACGAGTTCCGGGCCATTGCCGACCGACTGCGGCGCCAGCAGGTGATGGACTTGGTGCGCGCCGCCACCTTCATCGGGACGCTGCTGCTGGTGTGGGTTTCGCTGCGGCCGTTCGTCGATCTGAGCGGCGCGCAGTTGAAGGATTTGACCACCGGCAACGAAACGCTGACCTATGCGGCGTTCGGATGCCTGGCCATGCTGACCCTGGCGCTGGCGATGCGCGACAACAGCCGCGGGCTGGAAACGCTGCTTTCGCCCTCGTTCATCCTGTTCGGCGGCTGGGTCTTTGTCACGGTGGCGCTGTCGCTCGATCCAAGCACCTCGCTCCGCCGCTTCGCGCTCACCGCCTGCGTCATCGTGGTGGCGTCGACGCTGATGCTGCTGCCAAAATCGCAGATCGAGCTGATGCGGTGGCTGAGCGTCGCGGCGTTGGCGCTGCTGGCGGTCTGCTACCTCGGAATATTGCTGGCGCCGAACCTGTCGATCCATCTTGCGACCGACGCGCAGGAGCCGGCGCTGGCCGGAGACTGGCGCGGCTCGTTCGGCCACAAGAACGGCGCCGCACCGGTCATGGTGATGCTGCTGTTCATCGGAATTTACGCCATCCGCCTCGGCGCGCTGCTGTCGGGCGCTGCGATCGTCGGCTTCGCCGCATTGTTTCTGCTTTTTTCGGGAGGCAAGAGCGCGCTGGCGCTTTGCATCGCGGTATTCCTGCTGACAGGGCTCGTTCTGGTCGTCAGGCGGTTCTGGATCCGCGCCGTCGTCTGCTTTACGCCGTTGCTGGCGCTCAATCTGCTCAGCGTCGGCACCGTGATGAGCGACGGGCTGGAAAACATCGCGAACATGCTGCCGTTCGATACCACCTTCACCGGCCGCACCGATATCTGGACCTTCGCATTCCAGGCGCTGCAGCAGCGGCTGTCGATCGGCTACGGTTTTGCGGCATTCTGGGGCTCCAGCTCGATCAGGGACCTGCCCGAAGGCAAGGAATGGGCGGAGTTCGCCTCCCACAGCCACAACGGCTATCTCGATACCGCGCTGGCGATGGGCGTGCCCGGGTTGCTGTTGTTGACGCTCGTGCTGGTCATCGTCCCTCTGAAAAACTTTCACGCGGCCGAGCGCGGCGGCAATGGCGGGCCGCTGACGACGATGCTGCTGCAAATCTGGCTGTTCGGGCTCTATTTGTCGTCGATGGAAAGCTTCTTCCTCGACCGCGCCGATCCCTTGTGGTTCACGTTCTTGCTCAGCGTGTTCGGTTTGCATTACCTGGCGCGGTTTCGGGTGAGCGATTGAGCTCTCACTATTGTCGTCCCCGCGAAGGCGGGGACCCATAACCACCGATGCTTATTGTGCGCCAAGCCGCTTCCGCCGGCACCTTTCACATCACCGGCGACGGAGTGTATGGGTCCCCGCCTGCGCGGGGACGACGGTTAGCTGCGCCTTCACAGCCTCCGCGACATCCCGCCACCAGCCGTCGAAATCGAACGGGGCATGCACGGTCGGCCATTGCAGCGCCGAGACGATGCGGTCGGCATAGACCTCACCGTCGAACCCGCGCGGCACCAATACGATGGCGCCGCGGCCGATCAGTTCCCTGAATCGCGGGTGATGATCGAATTCATCCGGCTCCGCCGGGCCAGTGACGATCACTGGCCGGCCGGACTGCACGCAGGTCAACACGCTGGAACGCCGCGCGGTCAGGCCTTCGTCGAGCGCATAACAGAAGGCGTCGATCTGGCTGAACAGGCCAAATACCTCGTGGTCGGAGGCGACGAAGCCGCTGACGACGACGTCGTCGGTCAGGTCAAGCTCGGCGGCACGGGCATGAAACGCCTCTTCCACATTGTCGGTGGCGCGAATGAAAGAGCCGACATAGACGATCAGCGGCTTCAGCCCGCGTTGCTTCAGGATCGCGCCGATCTCGAGCAGGGCACCGGGCTGCTTGCCCGGATAGATCGATCCGAAATGACCGATCACCAGACGCCCGTTTTGGCGCGCGGCGGCGAGCCGCTGCCGGAGCCTGGAATCGGCGATCCCTGCCGGCGCCTCGATGTTCGGCGGCAGCGGCGCCAGCACGCATTTTTCCGCGGTCCAGCCGACCACGGAATCCGCGGCGAGTTCGCGCCGCACCAGCGGCGAGAACATCACGATGGTATCGGCCAGCAGCAGCGCCGGGATGTAGGTGAGGCGCCGCAGCCAGTGCAGGCCGCCCCATTCGTGCTGGATCAGGAGCACGCGCCTGCCACGCAACCGCGCCATCGCAAGCGCCAGCAGCGGCCGCGCCATCACGCGTTTCCACGCCACAATCGGAAAGTTGCAGACCACGGTTCGCGTAGATCCCACCGCGCGCCAGAGTTCGCCGACCGATCCGGCGGTCCGGGTCAAGGTTAACGAAGTGCAACTGCCGGGATCGAGCTTTTCGATGGTTTCCTGCAACAGCCGGGTGAATTGCCCGACGCCGCACGCCATCTGCGGCCCGGCGTCCAGGAAAAGCGTTTGATATGCGGGCTGCAAGGTCATCGCGTTAGCCATAGCGCGCAGACATTAGCTTCGGGTAAGCGGCGACCCCGAAGGCGCGGCATCGTTCTTGCCAGTTAGAACGCGAAGGCAGTCCGGCCGTCTCATAACGGGACAACGGAAGGCCCGATGGCATGGCGTATTTCCGGACAGCAAGCGAAGCGAGGAGCAGGAACGATGACCGACACAATATTCCCAAAATGGGACCCGACGCATTCCGAATTGTGGGCTCGGCAGCCGATCCGCCTCGAGCACGAGATGCACAAGTCGCCGGCCTTTTCCATGGACGACCTCGCCAGACTGATCGAAGGCTATCCGCGCGAACATTACAGCCTGGTGCAGACCGGCGCCCGCGGCGGCAACAAGCTATGGCGCGAGGGCGATATCGGCAATCTGTCGGGGGCTGAGGTGATCGACGCGATCTCCCGCGGCGGTCTCTGGCTCAACATGCGCAACGTTGCCGCGGTCGATTCCCGTTACGGCAAGCTGGTCGATCGCATGTTCGAGGAAATCGTCGCAAAGGTTCCCGGCTTCGAAATACCGAAAGGCCATCAGGAGAGCATCCTGATCTCGGCGCCGGACGCGCAGGTCTATTACCACGCCGACATGCCGGGCCAGAGCCTGGTGCAGATCGCCGGCCGCAAGCGCGTCTACGTCTATCCGAACAGCGCACCGTTCATCACCGCGGAACATCTCGAAGACATCGCGCTGTTCAATGTCGAAGTCGATCTGCCCTATCAGGACTGGTACGACGACCACGCCACGGTGCTCGACATCGGCCCGGGCCAGATGCTGGGCTGGCAGATGAACGCGCCGCATCGGGTGGAAAACCTCGACACCTTCAGCGTCTCGATGACCATCTCCTACACGTCAGACGAAATCCGCCGTTCCGAGATCGTCCATCTTGCCAACGGCATGCTGCGCCATCGTTTCGGCTATACGCCGAAGAGCCGCAATCTGCGCGGCCCGTCGTACTTCGCCAAGGCGGTGATGCAGAAGCTGCTGCGCGACGGCAAGTGGGTCAAGCGCGAGCGCGACGCGCGCCGTCCGATCGACTTCCGGCTCGACGCCGAATACCCCGGCAAGATCGTCGATCTGCCGAAGGCGGCCTGAGCCCGACTGCAATGGCAATGCCTTCCGTCACTGCGAGGCGCGTCAGCGACGAAGCAATTCAGCCTTCCTTAAGGGGCTCTGGATTGCTTCGGCAGAGCCTGGCATCGGGCGCGCATTCGCGCGACCCGTTGGCTCGCAATGACGGCAGGGCTTCTTTCCACGTCGAATTATTTTGCGACTGGGAGACGGCGGAAGCGCGCTGGAACAATTCCGGCAACGCGACCCCGTTCCAGAATGCACGGTGGCTGCGGGCATGGTATGGCGCCTTCGCCGGCACCGCCGCGGTCGAACCGCTGATCGCCATCGTCTTCGACGCTGCGACCGGCGCGCCGGCCGCGCTGCTGCCGCTGATCCGGCGGACGCATAACGGCGTCCGCATCGTCGAGCCCGCCGATCTCGACCTCACCGATTACAACATGCCGATGCTTGGCGCCGCGGCGCCGCGCGACACCGAGGCGGCGCACGCGATGTGGAAAGATCTGCGCGCCGCGCTGCGCCGGAACGGCGCCGATCTTGTTCGCCTGCGCAAGATGCCGGCTGAGACCGACGGCAGGCCGAATCCTCTGGCGCTGCTGGATGGCGCGGGGCCGTGCGCATTGAACGGCAACATCGTCGTCACCGGCGACGACTTCGACGCATGGCGGTTCACGCTGGAGCGCACCGTGCGCAAGGAACTGGAGCGAAGCTGGCGGGTTTTTACCCGCGATCCCAGGGCTGCTTTCAAGATCGTCGCGGACGGCACGGAAGCGCTGCGCTTTCTTTCCACCATGGCAACGCAGCAGGGCGAACGGATGCAGCAGCTCGGGCTGAATTTCGTGCTCAACGATGAGACCTGTGCCGCGTTCTACCACGATCTCGTCCGCGACAATGTCGGAAACGGCTATGCCGTGCTTTCGGCGCTGACCGTCGGCGAGGAAGTGGTCGCCACATTGCTCGGAATCCGGCAGGGCACGCGCTATGTGATGGTCCGCATCAGCAATGCCGGCGAGAAGTGGTCGAACTGTTCGCCGGGCCGGCTGATCATCGAGCGCACCATGGCCGCGTTGCACGGGGACGGTATCCGGCAATTCGATTTCAGCATCGGCAACTACGCCTACAAGCGCCGCTTCGGCGTCGAGCGGATCGCGCTGGTGGATTTTACCGCCGCGCTGGGCTGGCGCGGATGGCCCTATGCGCTGCGTGATCGCGCGGCGCGTTGGCTGCGCGGCCATCCAGGACTGGCGGAACGGCTGAAGTGCATGCTGGGCAAACCGCCGTCGCGCGAAGAGAAGTAATCTTGCCGTTGTCGTCCCCGCGCAGGCGGGGATCCATAGCCGCGATAATTACTGTTGGTCGCTTTGTTGCCCCGCGCGGCTGATACCGTCCGCATCACAAGGCCGGAGGATATGGGTCCCCGCCTGCGCGGGGACGACGCGGCATTCTTTGGTCATGGGGTGTCTCCGTTGGGTTTGATCTGAGTAAGAATTCATGATCGCGCTCGGGACACGGGGCGCAGGGTGGGCAAAGCCCACCCTGCAAAATCGCGCGTTACGCCGCGTCGACCAGAACCAGCTCGGAGTCCTCCAGCGCGATGATCCTCAGCTTCGGCTCGTCATGAATAGCGACGCCGTCGCGGGCGTTGACGCGGACGCCGTTGATCTCGACGGCTCCCGCCGCGGGCACCAGATAGAGCTTGCGCGTTTTGTCCGGCGCATATTCCGTGCTCTCTCCGGCCTTCAGCGTGGTGGCGAGCACGCGCGCGTCGGCGCGGATAGGCAGCGCGTCGTTGTCTGCTCTGAAACCGCTGGCGATGGTGACGAATTTCCCCGAGCGGTCCGATTTCGGAAACGGTTTGGCGCCCCAAGTCGGTTGGCCGCCTTTGGTGGTCGGCTCGATCCAGATCTGGAAGATCCGCGTCGTTGCCGGCTCGAGATTGTATTCGGAATGACGCACGCCGCTTCCGGCGCTCATCACCTGCACGTCGCCGGCCTCGGTGCGCCCCTTGTTGCCAAGGCTGTCCTGATGCGTGATCGCGCCTTCGCGGACATAGGTGATGATCTCCATGTTGGCGTGCGGATGCGCGGGAAAACCGCTATTCGGCGCGATCTCGTCGTCGTTCCAGACCCGCAGGCTGCCGTGGCCCATGTTGGCCGGGTCGTAGTGGCTGCCGAACGAGAAATGATGCTTGGCCTTCAGCCAGCCGTGATCGGCACCGCCGAGTTTTGCGAAGGGTCTGAGTTCGATCATGGGATTTCTCCGTGAGTGAATTTCCTGATGCTCTGGATATGCGTTGCAAGGAGGTTTATAAATAGAAACTATTGAAACACATTGTTTCCAATATTGAGCAAACAGGGTAAGCCCGATGCCAAGCCTTCCGGATTTCGAGGCTCTCGCGATTTTTGCGAAAGTCGTTGAATTACGCTCGTTTTCGGCAGCTTCCAGTGAACTGGCGCTGTCTAGGGCCACGGTTTCGAAGGCTGTCGCCCGCCTGGAGCAACGGTTGGGCGCCCGGCTGTTCAACCGGACGTCGCGCCGGCTCGCACTGACCGACGCCGGGCAAAAGCTGTCCGGACGCGCGACACGGTTGTTGCTGGACGGCGAGGCGGCGGAGAACGAGGCGCTGGCGCAGTCGGCGGCGCCGCGCGGGCTGGTACGCCTCGCGGTGCCGATGACGTTCGGCGTGAAAGCGGTGGCGCCGCTGCTGCCGGAATTTCTGGCGCAATACCCGGAAGTATCGATCGACCTGCATCTCAGCGACGCGATGATCGATCTGGTCGGCGAGGGCTTCGATGTCGGTCTGCGAATCGCGAGCCTGCCGGACTCCTCGTTGATTGCGCGGCGGCTGTGCGCGATGCCGCGCCACACCGTGGCTTCCAAGGCATATCTCAAGCAACATGGCCAACCGACGCACCCGATGCATCTGGCGCAGCACCGATGCCTCGGCTACACCTATCTCTCCACGCCCGGCATCTGGCACTACACCAACTCGGCCGGCGAGCAAGCCAGCGTGCGGCCGGCGAGGCCGCTGCGCGTCAACAATGGCGAGGCGCTGATGCCGGCGCTGCTCGCGGGGCTCGGCATCGCCGACCTGCCGGACTTCATCGTCGGCGACGCCATCGCAGCCGGCGCGGTCGAGGTGATTCTGAAGGACTGGAAGCAGACCGAAGGCGCCGTGCATCTGGTGACGCCCCCCGGCGGTCCGCGCCCGGCGCGCGTCGAGGTGCTGGCGGAGTTCCTGGCGAAGCAGTTGGGGAAGGAAAGAAAGAGTTGACCCGCACCACCGGCGTCGTCCCCGCGCAGGCGGGGACCCATAGCCATCGATGTTTGTTGTTCGGTGAGTTGTTGCCGCAAGTGGCTAATACCTTTCGCCTCACGACCGACGGAGGCTATGGGTCCCCGCCTTCGCGGGGACGACGTTAGAACTATCGCGGCGTTCAACCCTTCGGCTACATTACGCCCGCAACAACAACCACAAAATCTCCTGGGAGAATCCATCCGATGAATCGCCGTGAACTGCTCAAGGCCGCCGCCGCGCTGCCGCTGGCGCAAGCCGCGTTCCCCAACGCGGCCGCCGCCCAGGCCGCGTATCCCACCCGCAACATCACCATGATCGTGCCGTTTCCGGCCGGCGGCCAGGCCGATCTCGCGGCGCGGCCGGTGGCGCTGGTGCTGGAGAAGATTCTTGGCAAGCCCGTCATTGTCGACAATCGCGCGGGCGGCGGCGGCGGCTCGGTCGGCAACGCCGCGGCGGCGCGCGCCGAGCCTGACGGCTACACGCTGTTGATGACGCTGTCGTCGCTGGCGGTGTTGCCCGAAGCCGACCGGCTGTTCGACCGTCCGGTTGCCTATGAGGTCTCGCAATTCGCCCCGGTGGCGCGCGTGCTGGCCGATCCGACGCTGCTGGCGGTGCCGGCGTCGGCGCCGTGGAAGACGCTGCAGGATTTCGTCGACGATGCGAAAAAACGCCCCGGTGAAATTCCCTACGGCTCGTCCGGGCCGTACGGCACGCTGCATGTGGCGATGGAAATGTTCGCGGCCAGCGCCGGCATCAAGCTGCTGCATGTGCCGTTCCGCGGCGCCGGCCCGGCGCTGACCGGACTCCTGACCGGCACGGTGCAGGCAATGGCGTCGGCGCCGGGCACGCTGAAGCAGCAGGTGGACGACGGCAAGATGCGCGTGCTCGCCAACTGGGGCGCGGAGCGGGTTGCGAGTTTCCCCGATCTGCCGACCTTCAAGGAACTCGGCTACAAGGACGTCGAGTTCTACATCTGGGCCGGCCTGTTCGCGCAGAGCGCGTTGCCGGCGCCGCTGATGACGCGGCTGCGCGAGGCGATGGCACAGGCGGTGAAAGCGCCGGAGGTGACGAAGACCTTCGAAACCGCCGGCAGTCCGGTCGCCTATCTCGACGCGCCGGAATTTTCAAAATTCGTCGAAGCCGATAGCGCCCGGCTGATCGCCGCGGTGAAGAAGATCGGCAAGGTGGAATAATGTCGTCCCCGCGCAGGCGGGGACCCATAACCATCGATGATTATTGTTCGGCACGTTGCTTCCGCATGTGGCCGCACCATCCGTTTCATAGATAACGGAGGTTATGGATCCCCGCCTGCGCGGGGACGACGTTAGACCTATCGCGCCGCTCTGTCGTTCCAGCTACGATCAACACGAAAATCGCGAGAGAGACGTGCCGGAGGTTATGGGTCCTCGCCTTGGCGGGGACAACTCATCGTTGCGGCAACTCGGCCGCCATTGTCCTCAAACACTCCCGGCACAGGCAGTCGCCGCCGTCGGTGGGCAGCGGCAGCCGCGCCGTTTCGTCGACGCACCAGCATTGTGCGGACAGGCCGCAGGCGAATTCCGTTCCGCAACAGGAACAGGCGAGGCGACGCGCGGGGAGGGGATTTTCTAACCGATTTGTCATGAATCGAACCGGGTTCTGACCATGTTTTTCATATCGGGTTGATCGCAGGCGGCAGTATAATCCGCCATGTCAGGCGCCTCGTCGAGACAATTCGCGCCTGAAGTCCGGGGGAATCCGATGGCCCGCGATTCGCAAGCCGCCCTTGTCGCATTGAATCGCTTTGGGCTGGGCGCGCGCGGCGGGGCATCCGGCGATTTCGTCAACGCGGCGTCCGACCCGCGCGGATTCGTCAAGGCCGAACTCGGCCGTCCCAACGGCGTGCTGCTGGAATTGCCAGGACTGCAATCGACCGCGGCGCTGGCGCAGACGGTGTTCGCCTATCAGTTCGAGATCGTGCAGGCGCGCAACGCGGCGAAATCGGCCGCGCCGACGGCGCCCCGCGCGCCCGACGCCAACGTGCAACGGCGAAGTCTGTCGCTGAATGGCGACGCGACCGATATCGCCGGAAAAGCCACGGCGATGGAAACCACCGCAGCCAACGCGGCGATGGCGCCGGCGGCCACGATGCAGCCCGATCCGCCCAAGCCGCCGGCGCAGCCCTCCAACATCATTCAGAAAACCTACCGTGCCGAAGCGCTGGCGCGGCTGCAGCGCGCCACCATCGCCGACTGCGGCTTCACCGAACGCCTGGTGGCGTTCTGGTCCAACCATTTCTGCATTTCCGCGAATAAAGGCGGGCTGGCGCGGATGTGGGCGGGCTCGTTCGAGCGCGAGGCGATCCGGCCCCATGTGCTGGGACGCTTCGGCGACATGCTGAAGGCGGTGGAGCAGCATCCGGCGATGCTGTTTTTCCTCGACAATCAGCAGTCGCTCGGCCCGGAATCGCGCGCCGGTCAAAACCGCAAGCGCGGCCTGAACGAAAACCTCGCGCGCGAGATCATGGAGCTGCACACGCTCGGCGTCGGCAGCGGCTATTCGCAGGACGACGTGACGTCGCTGGCGCGCATCATCACCGGATGGACCTATGCGGGGCGGCAGGGCCAGCTCGGCACCCCCGGCACCTTCGTGTTCAACGCCAACGCACATCAGCCGGGCACGCAGCGGCTGCTTGGCAAGGTCTACGACAATAGCGGCGTCGCACAGGGCGAGGCGGCGCTGGCGGAACTGGCACGGCATCCCTCCACGGCGAAATTCATCGCCGCCAAATTCGCGCGCCACTTTGTCGCCGACGATCCGCCGCCGGCGCTGGCGGCGCGGCTGCAGCGGGTATTCCTCGACTCCGACGGCGACCTCAAGGCGCTGGCGCTGGCGCTGCTGGATTCCGATGAGGCATGGCAGGCGCCGATGACCAAGGTGCGCAGCCCTTATGAATTTCTAATTGCGACCGGACGGCTGCTGGCGCGGTTGCCCGAGGATCCCGGCCGCTATCTCAACAGCCTGAACCTGCTGGGCCAGCCGCTGTGGTCGCCGGCCGGGCCGAACGGATTTCCCGACAGCAACGCGGCGTGGGCCGCGCCCGAAGGCATGAAGCTGCGGCTCGATCTTTCGGCACAGCTCGCCTCGCGTGTCGCCGAGAACGTCGATCCCCGCGATTTGCTCGAACTGGTGGCCGCCGACGCCGCCTCGAGCGAGACGCGTCGCACCATCGAGCGCGCCGAATCGCGGCAGCAGGGGCTGGCGCTGCTGTTGATGTCGCCGGAATTCCAGAGGAGATGACGATGGATGGCTGTGATGTGCGGACATCGCCGGTGACCACGCGGCGCGCGCTGCTGCTCGGCGGTGCGTCCTTCGCGGCGTGGGCTTACCTGCCGAAATTCGCCGGTGCCGCCGAAGGCCGCGATCCGCGCGCAATCGTCGTTATCCTGCGCGGCGCGCTGGACGGCCTCGCCACCGTCGCGCCGGTAGGCGATCCCGACTATGCCGGTCTGCATGGCTCGATCGCGCTGGCCCCGGAGGGGCCGCACCTGGCGTCGATGCTGGATGCGTTTTTCGCGCTGCATCCCTCGATGCCGGAATTCGCGCGGATGTACCGCAGGAAGCAAGCCGCGGTGGTTCACGCGGTGGCGACGCCATACCGCGAGCGTTCGCATTTCGACGGGCAGGACGTGCTGGAAAGCGGATATGCCGGTCCGGGCCAGGTGCAATCCGGCTGGCTCAACCGCGCGCTGGCGGCATTGCCGCGCGGCGAGAGGGTGACCAGCGGACTGGCGATCGGTCCCACCACGCCGCTGGTGCTGCGCGGCGCGGCACCGACGGTGGGCTGGGTGCCGGCGGCGTTGCCGCAGGCCGCCGACGACACCGCGGCGCGACTGATCGAATTGTACCGGCACCGCGATCCCGCGCTGGCGTCGGCGCTGTCGCAGGGCCTGCGACTCGACAAGATGGCGCAAGGCGACGACATGAAGCCAAAGCCTGGCGCCGGCAATGCCGGCGCGATGCGGCTGGCGGCGCGCGGCGCCGCCAAATTGATGGACGCGGATGACGGTCCGCGAATTGCGGCGCTGGCTTTCGACGGCTGGGATACCCATGCCAACGAAGGCGGCGCGGTCGGACGGCTGGCGACGCTGCTGTCGGGGCTGGACGGCGCGTTGGCGGAATTCGAAAGCGGATTGGGTGAGCGCTGGCGCGATACCGTGGTGGTGGTGGCGACCGAATTCGGCCGCACCGCGCGGATCAACGGCACCGACGGCACCGATCACGGCACCGGCACCGTCGCGCTGCTTGCCGGCGGCGCGGTGAACGGCGGCCGTGTCATCGCCGACTGGCCTGGGCTGAAACCGGCCAGCCTCTACGAGGGACGCGATCTCGCGCCCACCACCGACCTGCGCGCGGTGATCAAGGGCGTGCTGCACGATCATCTCGGCCTGAGCGAGCGCGTGCTGGCGGAGACGGTGTTTCCGGACAGCGCAAGCGTGAAGGCGATGCAGGGCCTGGTGGGGTAGGCGAACTCGGGCGGGTAGGGGGCAAAGGCGGGCTTGCGCCGTGCCCACCACCTATCTGCAACATGATGCCGTGAGTTACGACCGGATGGTGGGGACGCTGCGCTTTGCCCACCCTACGGACTACTGTTGTCATTCTCCGCCAAATCGTGTGGAATAATTTTCGGACACGGACCTCAGCGGAGCATGCGATGCGGATTGCGAGCCTGACCATCATAGCCCTTTGTGCCGCGGCATTGGTCGTATTCGGCGGTGCGGACAAAGCCCAATCCCTGCCTGTCTGTAGTCCGGGCGTCACCGCCAGTTTCGGACCCCAACTCGACGCCTTGGTAAAACCGCCCAAGGTACGAAGTCGAGCCGCGCAGCTCTGCCGGTCGCCTGCGAGAAGCAGCGGCAAACTGCCGACTTGCAGCGCCGAACCTTACATAACCTGCAAAGGGACTTGCTCCGGCGGTGCAGAGTATTTTTCCTGGCAATGTTGCATTCCCCCGGACGGCTTTCCGCCGCAGTGCTTCCTCGACTGCAACAAGCAGTTTGCCGGCTGTTTTGCGCAGTGATCACACCGCTGCGCAGGTTGGCGTCCGTTCAAGGCTGAGCGCAATCTGCAAAGACGCGACGGTGTCACATCGTCTGGATTTCAGATCGGTTTCGACCCGGCTTTGCCTCGGATGGCCGCAGACCGCTTCAAGAGCTGTTCGGCGTCGTCAAAGCGGCCTTGATCCTTGTAGAAACCTGCCAGGTTCTCAAGAACACCCGCGACATCCGGATGGTTCGGACCGGACGTCTTCTCGAAGGTGGCCACCGACCGCTTGAAAAGATACTCGGCATCGGCCTTGCGTCCCTGACGCGAATAAAGCTCGGCCAGATTGTTCTGCGCCTGCGCGATGTCGGGATGGTCGGGTCCGAACGCCTTCTCGAGAATCGCCAGCCCCCTCTTCAACATCGGCATGGCCTGATCGGACCGCCCCTGAAGCCGCGTAGACCACCGCGAGGTTGCTCAACGGCACCGCTCCTGACAGAAGCGGGCACCCCCAACGCGGTCGGTAACTCCGGAGCTGCGGCAAATCAGCGGAATATTTTCCGCAAAACTATGGCGCCGCGCGTTGTTTTCCAGAGTGCTCGCCGCCACGCATTCGCCGCGAAAAAACACCTACTCTGCCGCAAGAAAAATTACGCGGATTGCGTTGCCGCCAGTTTGCCGCAAGACTAGCGGGGTCGAGTTGATGTTCGGCGCGGGTTATTTGGCAAATCGATTTCAAGTATCTCGTGCGGCTTAGGATTTCACCTTGCGTCGCGCCGGCGTCGTTGGCCGCCGCGTTTGGCATACCGCTCAAGTGCTTCCATCAGCACCGGATTTTCGCTGCGATCAAAGGTCTCGCCGCGCCGCAGGGCTAAAAGCTTGCAGCGGCACGATTTTTCGCAGGCATCCGCGCGCATGAGGCCGCGGCGTGCCGCTGTTTTGCCGCAAGGTGCCTGAAGTTCGCCGCAAGACATGCCGTCCGCCGCGGCATGCAGCTTAAGTGCTTCAACCGACAATCAACTCGTCTGCCAAAGAAATCATGAGTTTTATTAAATCGTCATTGCGAGCGAAGCGAAGCAATCCAGAAGCCACAAGCAAGAACTGGATTGCTTCGTCGCTTCGCTCCTCGCAATGACGGCTTCGATGATATCATCATGCGCTATCCGTTTGTTATCCCGTCGATCTCCGTGATCTCTTCCGCGCTCAATGTCCACTCGATTGCCTTGACGTTGGCCTCGATCTGCTCGACACGGGTCGCGCCGGCGATGACGCTCGCGACCTGCGGCCGCGACGCCAGCCATGAGAATGCGAGTTCAAGCATGGTATGGCCGCGCGCCTGCGCGAAAGACTGCAGTTGCTCGACGATGTCTTCGTTGCGCGGCGTGGCATAGCGATCGCGCAGTGCCGGCGCTTTGGCAAAACGCGTATCCTCCGGCACCGGCGCGCCGCGTTTGTACTTGCCGGTCAGAAGGCCGCTGGCGAGCGGGAAGAACGGCAGCAGACCGAGACTGTATTGTTCCGCCGCCGGCAACAGATCCTTTTCGATGTCGCGCACCACCAGGCTGTATTCGTCCTGACACGAGATGAAGCGGTTTACGTTCGTCGCGCGCGCGGTGAACTCGGCCTCGGCAACGCGCCATGCCGGGAAATTCGAGTTGCCGATGTAGCGGACCTTGCCTTGACGCACGAGATCGTCCAGCGCGCGCAATGTTTCCTCGATCGGCGTCAGGGGATCGTAATCGTGCTGCTGGTAGAGGTCGATGTAATCGGTCTTCAGCCGGGTCAGGCTGGCCTCGACGGCGGACATGATGTAGCGCCGCGACGCGCCCTGTCTGGTGCCGTCCTTGCTCATCGGCTTGGAGAATTTTGTCGCCAGCACGATGTCTTTGCGCCGGTCGCCCAGCACCTCGCCCAGCACGGTCTCGGACCCGCCCATGCCGGCGTAGATGTCGGCGGTATCGAACAGCGTGACGCCGAGGTCGATCGCCTTGTGGATTACCTTGCGCGAGGTTTCCAGGTCGGTGCGCTGGCCGAAATTGTTGCAGCCGAGCCCGACCGCAGAGACGCGCAGGCCGGAGCCGCCGAGATTGCGAATTTGCATGGATCGTCCTGTCGGGAAGGCGAGGCGGGAATGCATTGTGACTCGCAGGCGCCGCACCCGCAAGGCATGGTGCATTCATGGCACGAGAAAAAGCGAGACAAAGCGACTCGGCCCTCAAGACGAGGCCGGCGAACAGGACGATCTACTCCGCGGCACGAAGATGCCGGGCGGCGCGATGACCGCCGCCGCGCAGCGACAGATAGTAATCAGTGGCGGCAGGATCGTCGGTGTGCCGGACCAGGTCGGTCACCGGCGTATAGCTCAGCATGCGCCCGCCATCGGGCAGTACCGTGCAACTAAAGCGCATCACCTGACCGTTGGCGAGGTTGATGTTGATCGGTGTCGAATCGCCCGCCCGTATCATTTCGGTGCGTCGCGCGATAAACGCGCTCAATTCCTCTTCGGGCAGCTCATAGGCGCCGGTGTCGCGGCCGTGATACATCAGCGCGATGAACGGCGGCCTGGAATCCGCCTTTTCGTCGGACAGCGCAAAGTAATCCCGGAACGCGCGGTTGATGAACTCCGCGCGCGTATCCCTGTCGAGCAGCACGACGCCGATGTCGATCCGGTCCAGCGCCGACGACAGCCGTTCCGCGGTGGCGTGGCGCGCGCGCTGCCACGTCAGCGCGTCCATCATTTTCTGCCGCAGCAGACCGGTAATGACGGCGGTCGCGGTGGCGGTCAGCGCAAGCATCAGCAGGCGTATCAGGTCCGAGATGTCGTAGCCCGGCGTCGCGCGATGATCGAGAAAAACCAGCGCCGAGGAAACCACCGCAACGATGGCGCTGATCACGCCGGAAGCGGTACCGCTGAGTGAGGCCGCAAGCGCGACGATGCAGACGAACAGTGGCGCAGGATTGGGAACCGCCACCAGCGAACGATCGATCGTGATGGCGGTCAACGCCACCGCCGTTGTGAGGGCCGGGCCGCATAACGCGCGCCAGTCGATCTGCATGAGCGGTACTCCCGCCTAACGAAATATGAGGCGTAAGTATGCGGCAAGTTTCGGTTTCTTCCGGTTTTTCCGACGCTATCCTTAAAATACGGTCTATCCGGTCGGCGCGGTTTTCGGACTGTTATACTCAAATGATCCTGGAACCTGGCTGCACGCCCGGTGTTACCGCCCGGGATTTTGAAAGGATTGCCATGCCAACCGTTTCGCCGCAGCTGTTGCCGGTGCTGATGTTGTTCGCTTCCAACGTATTCATGACATTCGCGTGGTATGGCCATTTGAAATTCAAGGAAAGCTCGCTGCCGCTGGTCATCATGGTGAGCTGGGGCATCGCGTTCTTCGAATACTGGCTGGCGGTGCCGGCCAATCGCTGGGGCAGCGCGGTCTACTCCGCAGCACAGCTCAAGACCATGCAGGAGGTGATCACGCTGGTGGTGTTCGCCGGCTTCTCGGTACTTTATCTGAAGGAGCCGCTGGGCTGGAATCACGCCCTGGGTTTTGGCCTGATCGCAGCCGGTGCGTTTTTTATTTTCCATAAGTGGTAACCCCACCGTCATTGCTTCTGCAATGATGGCAGCGGGGTTGCGATCATGTCGCCGGCGATACCCGCAAAATTCGCCCCGCCGAACTGTCGGTCAAAAGCCACAGCGCACCGTCCGGCCCCTGGCGCACGTCGCGAATCCGTTCGTTGAGGTTCTGCAGAAGGCGTTCCTCGCCGCTGATGGCGTTGCCGTTGAGCGAGAGCCGCACCAACATCTTGCCGGCCAGCGCACCGACGAACAGGTCGCCAGTCCATTTCGGAAACAGCTTTGCGGTGTAGAACGCCATGCCGGAGGGCGCGATCGACGGCACCCAGTATTTGGTCGGCTGCTCCATCCCCGGTTTCGCCGTGCTGTCGTGAATCTTTGCGCCACTGTAATCGATGCCATAACCGATCACCGGCCAGCCGTAGTTCTTGGCCCTGCCGATAATATTCAGTTCGTCGCCGCCGCGCGGGCCATGCTCGATCTCCCACAGTTCGCCGGTCGTGGGATTGAGCGCTAGACCCTGTTCGTTGCGATGGCCATAGCTCCAGATTTCGGGCTTGGCGCCGTCACGGCCCACGAAGGGATTGTCCTTGGGCACCGAACCATCGGATGCGATGCGGATGATCTTGCCGAGATGGTTGGCGAGATTCTGCGCCTGGTCGCGATACGTGAAATGCTCGCCCAGCGTCACGAACAGGTTGCCGTCGCGGCCCTGAACGATCCGGCAGCCGTAGTGATTGCCGGACGACAGCGGGCCTTGCTGCCGGAAGATAATGCTTAAATTTTCAAGCCGCGCCTGCTTGCCGCTGACGAGCGTCGCGCTAGCAACGGCGGTGCGGCCGCCGTCGCCGTCGCGCTCGGCGAAGCAGAAATAGATGGTCTTGTTCTGCGCAAACGATCTGTCGAGGATGACGTCGTGCAGTCCACCCTGGCCGGAGGCCCAGACCTGCGGTACCCCCTGCAGCGGCGGCGAGAGCTGGCCTTCCGGCGTGACGACGCGCATCCGGCCGGGACGTTCGGTGACCAGCATGCCGCCGTCGGGTAGAAACGCCAGCGCCCACGGATTGACCAGGCCGGTTACGACGGTCCGGACCTCGAGCTGTCCTGCCGATGATGTGAAAGTATTTTCGCCGCGCGTGACGGTGGCGATCAGCAACGATGCCGTCAACGCGATCGCCGTGGTCAGCGACGCCGTGACCCAAACCACGGGTGCCTTCATCTACAGGTCTCCTTCCGGGAGACGATCTCTGTTCTGGAAAAAACAGGTCGAGGATTACAGCGGCATCGCCATGCCGATCTTGATCGACAGCATGGTGAGCGCAACGATCAGGCACAGCGACAGCGAGCCGATCGCGAGCGAGGCCGCGACGGCATTGGTCAATCGGGACGAGGCGACGGGCACGGCATGGCCCTCGAAGCCTGCCGCCCGGGGCGACCGTATCATGGCCGGAATCCTTAAGGCGCACGCGGCGCGAATCATCCGCGGAACTCGGCATTGACAGGAATGGCAGGCAATATTTGGGCGAGTCCAACTCAAAAATGGCAAAACCAAGGCGAGCAATCATTTGTGCGTTATTCAACGCCTTGTGATTCGATGGCAAAGCCGGCCGCTTCGACGCCGGGGTCGGGACAACAATCCATCGTGACGAATCCGGGGCTCTGCTCGACCCGCCTCAACCAGCTACGGACTGCCGGGAAAGTCGCAAGGTCGAAGTCGCACTGTTCTGCGACATGGGTGTAGCCGTACAATGCGATGTCGGCGACGGTAAGCTGGCCGGCGGCGAAAAACTCATGGGTCTTGAGGTGATTTTCCATCACCTGCAACGCGCCGTAGCCGCGCTCCATCCAGTCTTCCAATGCATGGGTCTGCAGGTCGCGGCCGCCTCGGACCAGCGACAGCCAGAAATACGCCGCGCCGATGTTCGGCTCCAGAGCGTGCTGTTCGAAAAACATCCACTGCAACGCCTCGGCGCGTTCGATCCGCGATTCCGGCGCCAGCGAGGTGCCGACTGCGACGTACCAGAGGATGGCATTGGATTCGGCGAGAAAACGCCCATCCTCGACTTCCAGCAGCGGCACTTGCCCGCTCGGGTTTTTAGCGAGAAAATCCGGCGTGCGGCTTTCGCCGCGCAGGATATCGACCTCTATGGCGCGATAAGGCGCGCCGAGAAACGCCAGCGCAAGACGGACCTTGTAGCTGTTTCCGGAGCGCTGCATCGAATAGAGTTTGTACATAAGGATTTCGCTCGGATGAAATGCTGGTCTAACGGCGCCCGGCTTGTCCTCCCGTAACGCGGCTAAACAATGATGCCGATGCAAATGCGTCGCAAGCCCGGAAACTGCAAAAGGTCGAAATCCTCTGCCGCGCCGCAACCGCGCAGCATGATCATGCCGCGCACTGGAAAATCAGATCACGCTTGCGCGATCCGGCCGGCGCAAGCAGTCGACCCGCCGCGATCCAGCACCGCACGGCGCATCGTGAAACCATAAAATGCGAGCAGCACGATAAGGCCAAGAGGTACGCCGGTCGCGCCGGTCACCCCCCGCGACAGCAGTGGCATGGTCCACGCCACCGCCAGCAGGCTGATCTCGTAATCGCGAAAACCCTTGCTCAGCCCGTGGCGCGCGAAGAACGCGATCGATACCGCAAGGACGACAAGGTCGTAATCAAGCACATAAGGCGTCGCAAGCAGGCTGGCGGTCGCGAGCGCCGAGGCCTTGAGTTCGAATGCGGCATCGCTTTGCCACAGCCATGCCAGGCTTGCCGCGATCGTGAGCGCCAGCGCGATCTGCACAGCGTAAGCAAGGTGCACGCCGGCGCCCCACATCCGCGCTGCCGAAAATACCGATTGGATCTTCTCCCAGCCGGTGCCGCCGGCTTCGAGCACCACGGTCTGCGTGAACGTCGTCGAATCCGCGAACGCCTGCCAGATGCCGACGCCGAGTGCGGCGGTGCTGACGGCGAGCAATGCCGCGATAGTGATCGCGGCCGCCCGGACGCTGGTCCATCGCCCACCTGCAAGCAGCGCCAGCGGAATCAGCACGCCGAACTGCGGCTTGTAGGCGAGCAGGCCGATCAGCACGCCGGCGAGCGAGGGCCGCCGATCAAGCAGATGAAGCGCACCGCCAAGCAGCGCCGCGGTAAGAAATCCGTTCTGGCCGTGCCCGATGTTGACGAATACCGCCGGATAGGCAGCCGCAAGCAGCACCGTTTCCGGCCTCGGCAGGATGGCGCGCATCGCCGCCAGATAGGCGGCAAGGCTGGCCGCCAGCCAGATCAGAAGTCCCCACGCGTAGGGAACGGCCGCGACGATCATCGCGACGCCGAAAAAGAACGGCGGATAATGCCAGCCGAAGAACGGCACCTCGCGGCCGCCGAACACCGCCTTCTCGGCCGCGTGTTGAAGCGTCGGATCGTAGGCCTCGATCGACCTGCCGGCGAGAACCAGGGTGCCCGCGGCGTAGGTATTGGAGAAGTCGGTTCCGATCGGCTTACCGTTGAGGTCGATCAGCCTGTCCGACAGCGCGATCCAGCCGGCGATGGCGAGCGTGCAGACGCCGAGCAGGATCAGGCTATAGCCACGCGCCCGCGACGCCGTCAGCCATTCGCCGGACCGGATATTTTGCCACGGCGGTGTTTGCCAGAAATAAGTCATTTCGACGCAAAATTTTATGAATGTTGCGCAACCCTACCGGGCTGCCTTTAACGTTTTCTAAAGTTTGAGGCTGACGGCCCAACGTTCTTGCGATGCAGCGCTATGCGCATTACTGTGCGGCGATCCCATCAGAACGCTTCTGAAGTGCCGGATCACTACGCCTGCAAGGGAGATGATGATGCCGTTCCTGTCCGCTGCGCTCGACCGTGTGAAGCCGTCCGCGACTATTGCGGTGACGGATAAAGCGCGTGCGTTGAAAGCGGCTGGCCGCAACGTCATCGGCCTTGGTGCCGGCGAGCCCGACTTCGACACCCCCGCCAACATCAAGCTTGCCGCGATCCACGCCATCGAGGCCGGCAAGACCAAGTACACCGCGGTGGACGGTATTCCCGAACTGAAGGCGGCGATCTCGGCCAAATTCAAGCGCGAGAACGGCTTGAGCTATTCGGCAAACCAGATCATCGTCGGCACCGGCGGCAAGCAGGTGCTCTACAACGCGCTGATGGCCACCATCAATCCGGGCGACGAGGTCATCATTCCTGCGCCCTATTGGGTGAGCTATCCGGAAATGGTGTCGCTGGCCGGCGGCGAGCCGGTACCGGTGGTGTGCACCGCGGAATTCGGATTCAAGCTGCAGCCCGCAGCGCTCGAGGCGGCGATCACGCCCAGGACCAAGTGGATCATCCTGAACTCGCCGTCGAATCCGACCGGCGCGGCGTATTCGCGAAGCGAACTGAAGGCGCTGACCGACGTGCTGGTGAAGCACCCGCAGGTCTGGATCATGACCGACGACATGTACGAGCACCTCGTCTATGACGATTTCGTTTTCGCCACGCCGGCGCAGATTGAACCGAAACTGTATGATCGCACGCTGACCGTGAACGGTGTCTCGAAAGCCTATTCCATGACCGGCTGGCGCATCGGCTACGCCGGCGGGCCCGTCGAACTGATCCAGGCGATGGCAACGATCCAGTCGCAATCGACATCGAACCCGTCGTCGATCGCGCAATGGGCGGCGGTCGAGGCATTGAACGGCCCGCAAGATTTCATCCCGGTCAACAACGAGACGTTCAAGGAGCGCCGCGATCTGGTGGTATCGATGCTCAATCAGGCCAACGGCATCAATTGTCCGCGGCCCGAAGGCGCGTTCTATGTCTACCCGTCGTGTGCCGGCACCATCGGCAAGACCTCGCCGTCCGGCAAGGTCATCGAAAATGACGAGGATTTCGTCACCGAGTTGCTGGAAAACGAGGGCGTCGCGGTGGTGCAAGGCTCGGCGTTCGGACTGGGGCCGGCATTCCGGATTTCCTATGCGACCAAGAACAGCGATCTCGAAGATGCCTGCAAGCGCATCCAGCGCTTTTGCGGCAATTTGAGGTAAGGCAATCGCGCTGACGTCATCGCCGGGCCTTGACCCGCGTCGTAACCGCGTCACAACTCGTCGTCCCCGCGCAGGCGGGGACCCATAACCGCCGTGGTTATGATTGAGCGAGTTGGCGCCGCGGTTGCTGGCACCTTCCGCATCACTGTGGACGGAGGCTATGGGTCCTCGCCTGCGCGAGGATGACAGTGAGGTCGTGTGGGCGCCTCGCGCAAAATTCCCGATTCGAATTTCAAACAGCCACGCGCCAGCGTCCCCGCGCCGCCGCGCGAGTTGGGCTTTTGGTTTTCTCCCCTCCATGAGGGGAGGCGGAACGCCGAAAGGCGCACCTTGGGTCAACGGCCGCGGCTTATTTCCCGGATCGCCGGGAAACAGAGGCACACGGCAACGCCTCTCGGGAAACGCCGCTGTCGTCCTCGCGAAAGCGGGGACCCATAATCACCGATGCCGATGTGGCGCGAGTTCAATACCGCGCGTGGGCAGCAATGCCCAAAGGATCGGTCGGAGGCTATGGGTCCCCGCTTTCGCGAGGACGACAGCGAGAATGCGGCGCCGCCTTCGCGAGACGATAACGGAGAATGGCCCGACTTTATGCCCGTCGATAGAACCGGGACGCGCAATGACGTGTTTGTGACAGCATCAAGGATTGGCGCCATGTTTTGAACAAGGCGCTTGCTTCCTGTCCCTCCGCACATTCAATTATTCCTGCGGAGATCACATTCATGCGAGTTTCGACACTATCCAGTTGGGTCATCGCTGCGCTTGTTGCGTCTTTTACCAGCGCCAATGCGCTGCCGGTTCGCGCCGGCATACTTCAATGCCAGGGCGGCCAGAATGTCGGCTTCGTTGTCGGCTCGGTCGCCAGCCTCGAATGCGTGTTCCAGAGCGAGGGCCGCAGGCCCGAACCCTATGTCGCAACCATTCATCGGCTCGGCCTGGATCTGGGCGTCACCCAGTTGACCCGCCTGTCTTGGGCCGTCAACGCGCCGACCAACCGGGTTGGACGCGGCAACCTGTCCGGCAATTACGGCGGCGTCGGCGCCAATGCCTCTGTGGGCGTCGGAGGCGGCGGCAATTTTCTGGTCGGCGGTCCGGGCAATTCCTATGCGCTGCAGCCGATCAGCGTGCAGGGCCAGACCGGGCTGAACGTCGCAGCGGGGATCGCTGATCTCGAACTGGCGCCGGTGACGTTTCGGCGCGGCGGCCGCCATGTCCGTCATCATCGCCGGCATCGTTGAACGGTCGGCAGCGCGAACGCTCCGAGGCCCGCGAAAGCGGGCCTCTTTCGTTTTGGGAGCGTTGTGTCATAAAAGCACGGGTCACAAATGTGCGCTTTTGATTCCTGGCTCGCATTACATTTCTTCCGCTGGAGGTTGCCATGCGCCGTTTCTCTGCTCTCATGGGCGCCATCGCGGCGCTGCTTGTGTCCGTCGCAAGCGCAGCAGCGCAACAGCGCGTGCAGGTTGGCGTGCTTGAATGCCGCGGCGGATCGAGTGTCGGCTTTATCGTCGGCTCGGTGACCAATCTTGGCTGCGTGCTGCGCGTCAGCGGCCTGCCGGATGACAGCTATGTCGCGACCATCAGAAAGGTTGGCCTCGACATCGGCATTACCCAGGAATCGGCGCTGGCATGGGCCGTTTATGCACCGGTGGCGCGGCTCGGACCGGGCGATCTCTCCGGCAACTACGCCGGCGCGCAGGGCAGCGCGTCGATTGGCGTTGGCCTCGGCGGCAATGTGTTGGTCGGCGGTTCGGCGAACTCGATCGCGCTGCAGCCGCTCAGCGTACAGGGCCAGGTCGGAATTAATCTTGCGTTAGGTGTCGAAGGGCTGGAGCTGCGGCCGGGACGATAAGGTCTGGCAAACACACGCAGCCGTCGTCTTGAGAGCCTGATCGGAAAAGCATTCAATGTTTCCGGGCTTCACTGACAGATTGGAACGATTCACTTTCCGTCATGGCCGGGCTTCGTCCTGGCCATCCACGTCTTTCTTGCTTTAACGCAGTCAAGACGTGGATGCCTAGCACGAGGCCGGGCATGACGAACCAAACGGCAAAAGTCCAATTTTATTGAATGCTTTTTCGGCCAGGCTCTGAGGATGACGGCGGCGTTTTGTGGACAATCAATCCCGCACCGCAGCGACATTTTTCCCGCTTGCCAAATTCCGACGCCGGGGGGACGATCCAACTGCCGACCCAATCACGGGCCGAGCTCCAATCGAGGAGGCGGCAATGGGACATGACGCCAGAAGTCCCCGCGGTCCCCGGTGCATTGCACTGGTGGGCCCTTTCCAAAGCGGTAAAACCACACTTCTTGAAGCCATCCTCGCGCGCACCGGCGCCATCCCCAAAGCCGGCAGCGTGGAAGCCGGAACGTCCGTCGGCGATGCCAGCGCCGAGGCCCGCCGCCACAAGATGGGCGTAGGCCTGACCGCCGCCGCCACGACCTTCATGGGTGACAGTTATACCTTTATCGATTGTCCCGGATCGATCGAATTCGCGCACGATATGCGCGCCGCGGTCCCGGCAGTCGACCTCGCGGTGGTGGTCTGCGAGGCCGACGAGCGCAAGCTGCCCCAGCTTCAGATCATCCTGCGCGAACTCGAAGACCTGAATATTCCGCGGCTGCTGTTCCTCAACAAGATCGATCGGGCCAGCAAGCGCGTGCGCGAGACGCTGGCGACCCTGCAGCCGGCCTCGCGCGTGCCGCTGGTGTTGCGACAAATCCCGATCTGGAACGGCGACCTGATCGCGGGTTTCGTCGACCTGGCGCTGGAGCGCGCCTTCGTCTATCGCGAGCACATGGCTTCCGAGGTGATCGTGCTGGAAGGCGGCGATCTCGACCGCGAGAAGGAAGCGCGCTTCTCGATGCTGGAGAAACTCGCCGATCACGACGACGCTCTGATGGAACAGCTGCTGGAGGATATCCAGCCGCCGCGCGACGCCGTGTTCGACGATCTCGCTCGCGAATTGCGCGAAGGCCAGATCTGCCCGGTGTTGCTTGGCTCCGCTGCGCGCGAGAACGGCGTGCTGCGGTTGATGAAGGCGCTGCGTCACGAAGCGCCGGACGCCATGCAGACCGCACAGCGGCTCGGCGCGCCCGCAACAGACAAGGATGCGCTCGCTTACGTGTTCAAGACCCTGCATCTGCAACACGGCGGCAAACTTTCTCTCGCAAGAATACTGAGCGGCCGTCTCGACGATGGCGCCACGGTGCAGTCCTCCGGCGGCGGGAGCGGGCGGGTGTCCGGCATCCTGGCGGTGAGCGGCGCCCACGATACCAAACGCGCCTCGGCCGCGGCCGGCGAAATGGTGGCGCTCGGCAAACTCGACGGCATCAAGACCGGCGACACGTTCTCGACGGCCAAGACCACGCCACCGGCGCTGGTCAACGTCGCGCCAAACCCGCCGGTGCTGGCGATTGCGCTGGCCGCGCTGGACCGCAAGGACGACGTCAAGCTCGGCCAGGCGCTGGCGCGTCTGAACGAGGAGGACCCGTCCTTCACCATCGTTCACAACGCGCAAACCCACGATACCGTGCTGTGGGGGCAGGGCGAGATGCATCTGCGCGTTGCGCTGGAGCGGCTGAAGGAGCGCTTCGGCGTCAACGTCAAATCGCAGCCGCCCGGAATTGGCTATCAGGAAACCATCCGCAAATCGATCGTTCAGCGCGGGCGGCATAAAAAACAGTCCGGCGGGCATGGGCAGTTCGGCGACGTGGTGCTGGAGATCAAGCCGATGCCGCGCGGCGGCGGCTTTGAATTTCACGAAAAGGTCGTCGGCGGCGCGGTGCCGCGCAATTACATCGGCGCGGTGCAAGAGGGCGTCGTCGACGGGCTGGCGCGCGGCTCGCTCGGTTTTCCCGTCATCGACGTGCAGGTGACGCTGACCGACGGCTCCTATCACAGCGTGGATTCATCCGACCAGGCATTCCGCACCGCGGCGCGTATCGGCATGAGCGAAGGCTTGCCGCAGTGCCAACCGGTGCTGCTGGAGCCGATCCATGTGGTGGAAATCGTCTGTCCGACTGACGCGACTGCCAAGATCAACGCGATCCTGTCGGGCCGGCGCGGACAGATTCTCGGCTTCGACACCCGCGAAGGCTGGCCGGGCTGGGACCGCGTCCGCGCCATGATGCCGGAAGCGGAGATCGGCGAACTGATCGTCGAACTGCGCTCAGCCACCGCGGGCGCCGGCAGTTTTACCCGGCAATTCGACCGCATGGCCGAAGTGACAGGGCGCGCTGCCGAGCAGATCATCGCCGCGCACAGGGACGCAGCGTGATTTGACCGTCATTGCGAGGAGCGCAAGCGACGAAGCAATCCAGTCCGCACCAGGATCTGGATTGTTCGCTTCGCTCGCAATGACGTGGAAAGTGGCAAGGCGACGCGTGTCCACCCCATCGCTTCCGCAAGTCGATATCGTGATACGCTCCCCGTGACTTTTGGGAACGTAGGATGCTGACCTCGCGCCGCAACCTTGCATTGGCCTGCGTGCTGAGTGCGCTGGCCGGCTATGTCGACGGCATCGGCTTTATTTATCTCGGCGGCCTGTTCGTCTCGTTCATGAGCGGCAACTCGACGCGGATGGGCGTCAGCTTTGCCGAAGGGAATTGGCACGACGCGGCGCAGGCGCTGGGGTTGATCGGGCTATTCGTGGCTGGAGCCGCGCTTGGCAGCCTGATCGTGCTTGGCCGCGGCGGCAATCGGCAGCCGTGGATTCTGCTGGTCGAGGCAGTGCTGCTCGCCGTGGCCGCCGCGTGCGATGCCTTGGGGTTTCCGCCAGGAGCTATTGCCGCGATGGTGCTGGCCATGGGGCTGGAGAACGCCGTGTTCCAGATCGGCGGCGGCGCCGGTCTTGGTCTCACTTATGTTACGGGTGCGCTGGTCAAGATCGGGCAAATGATCGGATCCGCGCTGCGAGGCGGCGCCCGATGGGCCTGGGTTCCGAACCTCCTGCTGTGGGCGGCGCTGGTTGCGGGGGCGGCATGCGGCGCGCTCGCCTACCATCGGCTCGGTCTTGCCGCGATCTGGTTCGCTGCCGGGGCGGCGCTGGCGCTAAGCGCAGTGTTGACACGGTCGGGCAGAACATAATTGATCGTCATGGCGGGGCTTGTCCTCGCCATGACGTCTTCGAGCGAATTCAAAAGAAAGACGTGAATGCCAGGGCACGACGAGAGAAGCTCCATGGTGACCAAACCCCGCGCCGCGTGCCTGATCGGATGGCCCGCGGCGCATTCGCGCTCGCCGCTGATCCATCACACCTGGCTGCGCACGCTCGGTATCGAAGGCGGTTACACCATCGAGTCGGTTCCGCCGGAAGACGTCGCGGAATTCATCACGCATCTTTCGCACCACGGCTTCCTCGGCGCCAATGTCACCATTCCGCACAAGGAACGCGCGCTGCTGCTGTCTGTGCCGGACCAGCGCGCCAAGGCGGTCGGCGCCGCCAACACGCTGTGGTACCGGGACGGGACGTTGCATTCTACCAACACCGACATTGAAGGTTTTCTCAATAATCTTGACGCATGCGCGCCGGGATGGAGCGGTATCGAGAATGCGCTGGTGCTCGGCGCTGGCGGATCGTCACGCGCGGTGGTGTTCGGTTTGATCGAGCGCGGCATCAAGCACGTCTATCTCGCCAACCGCACCATGGCACGCGCGCAGACGCTGGCGGATCAGTTCGATGCGAGCATTGTTCCCATTGCATGGGAGGCAATCGGCGAGGTGCTGCCGCGCGCCGGATTACTGGTGAATACCACGTCGCTCGGTATGAAGGGGCAGCCGGCGCTTCAGGTCGATGTCGGCATGCTGCCGCCACAAGCCGTGGTCGCCGATCTGGTTTACGTGCCGCTTGAAACGCCGCTGCTCGCGGCGGCGCGGGGGCGTGGATTGAGAACCGCCGATGGGCTTGGCATGCTGCTGCATCAGGCGGTGCGGGGTTTTGAATTGTGGTTCGGCCGGCGTCCCGAAGTGACTCCGGACCTGCGCGCGGTGGTCGAAGACGACCTCACAAAGACTTGAGGCGGGAAATATCTGTATTCGGCCGGTGTCCTTCGTTGGAACAGCTGCAACCGGAGATAAACCCATGTCGCTTCGACCTTACCTGCGCCCGCTCATTGCCTTGACGATGGTCGCGGCGTCATCGCTGCTGGCGCTGGCGCAACAGACCTCGCCATCGCGGGTCCGCGGCACCATCGAGGGCGTCGACGGCGCGACACTGATGGTAAAATCGCGCAGCGGCGAGGACGTCAAGCTGACGATGACCGGGAACATGAGAGTGGTAGGCATCGTCAAGATTGCGTTGTCCGAGATCAAGGTCGGCTCCTTCATCGGCACCACCACGGTACCCGGGCCGGACGGCGGCAACAACGCGGTCGAGGTGCACGTGTTTCCCGAAGACATGCGCGGCACCGGCGAAGGATCGCGGCCTTACGATCTCAAGCCCAACAGCAGCATGACCAATGCGACGGTGGCGGAAACCGTGGCCGGCAATGACGGCCATAGCCTGACGATCAAGTACAAGGACGGCGAGAAAAAAGTTACCGTCGCGCCGGACACGCCGGTCGTGACCTATGTGCCGGCCAACAAGTCCGACCTCAAGCCCGGCGCCAAGGTGATTGCCTTCATGAAAAAGCTCCCCGACGGCTCGTTCGAAACCAACCGCGTCAGCGTCGGCCGCGACGGCCTGACGCCGCCGATGTGATTCAGCCGTCGTCCCCGCGAAGGCGGGGACCCATAGCCGCCGAGGCATCGGCTTTTGCAGAGCTGCGGCAATCATCCGCTTTAATTATTAGCACGGTGGTTATGGGTCCCCGCGTGCGCGGGGACGACGCCTTGGAATAGCCGCGCATCTCCGGTGTTTCCCCTTGATCGGTCCGACAAGCGACCTCGGGAGGAATCGTCATGCCACACATTGCTTCACTGATGCCGCGCGTGCTTGCAATGTCGCTAACCCTCGTATTCTTTACCTTTGTCGCATGCGCGCAACCCGCGCCGGCGGTTCGCATCCGCGGCACCATCGAAAGCGTTGATGGCGCGGTGCTGACGATCAAGTCGCGCGAGGGCACCGACATGAAGGTGCGCATGACCGACAATGTCGCGGTGTTCGGCGTCGCCAAGACCGAACTGTCGGAGATCAAGCCGGGCTCCTATATCGGCGTGTCGGCGATGCCGGAGCCCGATGGCACGCAGAAAGCGCTCGCGGTTCATATCTTCCCCGAGACCCAGCGCGGCGCCGCGGAAGGTTTCAGGCCCTGGGATCTCAGGCCCAACAGCACCATGACCAACGCCACCGTCGCCGAGACGGTGAAGGGTACCGATGGCCAGAACGTCCTGGTCAAATACAAGGACGGCGAAAAGAAAGTCGTGGTGCCGCCGGATACGCCGATCGTCACCTTCGTTGCCGGAGACAAGTCCGAGCTGAAGCCGGGCGCCAAGATCATCATCTTCGGCGCGGTCAAGAAAGACGACGGCATGCTGGAAGCCAACCGCGTCAATGTCGGCCGCGACGGGATTACACCTCCGATGTGAGATTTCGCGACGACACTTCAACGAGTCGTCCCCGCCAAGGGCGGGGACCCATACACGCTGAGCTTTCGTTTGGATGACGGCGTTGGACCAGGGTGTGCAAACACGAACGCGGGTGGTTATGGGCCCCGCCTTCGCGGGACGACAATGGAGTTAGGGCGTTTGAGATTCAATCGGCCAGCACCCGTTCGTCGATCTCCGCAATGGTGTTGACGCCGCACAGGCCCATGGTGACACTGAGTTCGTTGCGGATGATGTCGATCGCCTTGGCGACGCCGGCCTCGCCGCCGGCACCGAGGCCGTGTGCGAAGGCGCGGCCGATCATGCAGGATTTTGCGCCAAGCGCGAGCGCCCGCATCACGTCCTGACCAGAACGGATGCCGCCGTCGAACATGATCTCCATCTGCGAGCCGACTGCGTCGACGATTTCCGGCAGCATCTCGATCGACGATGGAGCACCGTCGAGTTGCCGGCCGCCATGGTTCGAGACCACCAGCGCCTGCGCGCCGGATTTCGCCGCCGCTTCGGCGTCCTCGACGTCAAGGATGCCCTTGAGGATCAGTTTGCCCGGCCAGATACCGCGGATCCACTCGACATCTTTCCAGTTCAGCGAGGTGTCGAATTGTGTGCTGATCCAGCTCGACAGCGCGGTGATGTCGTCGGTGCCCTTGAGATGTCCCATCAGATTGCCGAAGGTGCGGCGCTTGCCGCGCATCACGCCGGATATCCAGGCGGGTTTGGTAGCGAAATCGAACAGTTTCGAAAGCGACCATTCCGGCGGCACCGTCATGCCGTTCTTGATGTCCTGATGGCGTTGCCCGATCACTTGCAGGTCGACGGTCAGCACCAGCGCGCTGCATTTCGCGGCGATGGCGCGCTCGATCAGCGCCTTGATGAAGCCGCGGTCTTTCATCACGTAAAGCTGAAACCAGAACGGCTTGCCGACGCTGGATGCTACGTCCTCGATCGAACAGATCGACATCGTGCTTAGCGTGAACGGAATGCCGGCGGCTTGCGCTGCGCGGCAGGCGAGAATCTCGCCGTCGCCGTGCTGCATGCCCAGCAGGCCAACCGGCGCGAGAATCAGCGGCAGCGCCGCCGGCTCGCCCAGGATTGGCGTGGAGAGATCGCGCTTCGACACATCGACCAGGATCCGCTGGCGAAACCGGATCTGCTCGAGGTCGTCGCGATTGGCCCGCAGCGTCTGCTCGGTGTAGGAGCCCCGGTCGGCATAGTCGAAAAACGCCTTCGGTACCTTGCGCATATGAAGCTGGCGCAGATCCTCGATGCAGGTGATATGTTTCATGGACGTTTCCGGCCTTCTTGTAATTATGGTGTTGGCTGTCATCTAGCATGGTTGAGCCATCTGCAAAATCACCCGGCGCGCGACCGATCTGGAGGGCACGATGAGCAAGCCTGATCCCGAACCGAAAGACGCCAAGGGCGCCGAAAAGCGCCGGCTGGACGACGCCCTTGAAGAGGGTCTGGAAGAGACCTTTCCAGGCTCCGATCCCGTCAATGTGACCCAGCCGCCGCCGTCAAAGGAAGACCGTCACATCAAGCGCCGGGATTAGCGCCACGCGTCAGGCTGCCAAAAAGCGACGAATGGTGAGAACAAATGCGCTGTCCGACGCTTCGGCTGACGGGCGTCGGGAGGTAATAATAAAGCTAATTCAATGCACTAGAGGTAATATGGCGGTTCGGCCATTGGTAATGATTCATCATATTTTTTGAAGCCCTTTTAGGGCTCGAGGCCTTATAACGCCGTCGTCACACGCGTATGGGCTGGCGTTCAGGACTCTTGCCGGGGTGCGGTCGAGACGTCTGGACAATCTGGGGGGCCAATGAGCCGGAAATATTTCGGGACCGATGGGATTCGGGGCCGTGCCAATGGGCTGATCACGCCGGAACTGGCGATGAAGGTAGGGCAGGCGGCGGGCCTCGTGTTTCAGCGTGGCGACCACCGTCATCGCGTCGTCATCGGCAAGGACACACGGCTGTCCGGTTACATGATCGAATACGCCATGGTTGCCGGCTTCACATCGGTCGGCATGGACGTGTTGCTGCTCGGCCCGATGCCGACGCCGGCGGTGGCAATGCTGACCAAGTCGATGCGCGCCGATCTCGGCGTCATGATCTCGGCGTCGCATAATCTGTTCGAGGACAATGGCATCAAGCTGTTTGGGCCACTCGGCTTCAAGCTGTCCGACGACGTCGAAAAGCAGATCGAGCAGTTGCTCGACGAAAACCTCGACAAGAAACTCGCGCAGAGTGCAAGCCTCGGGCGCGCCCGCCGCATCGACGGCGTGCATGACCGCTACATCGAATTCGCCAAGCGCACGCTGCCGCGCGACCTCAGCCTCGACGGCTTGCGCGTGGTGGTCGATTGCGCTCACGGCGCCGCCTACAAGGTGGTGCCGGAAGCGCTGTGGGAGCTGGGCGCCGACGTCATCGCCATCGGCGTCGAGCCGGATGGTTTCAACATCAACAAGGATTGCGGCTCCACGTCGCCGGAGGCGCTGAGCCGCAAGGTGCGCGAAATGCGCGCCGACATTGGCATTGCGCTCGATGGCGACGCCGACCGCGTCATTCTGGTCGACGAGCGCGGCCATGTGGTCGACGGCGACCAGTTGCTCGCGGTGATCGCGCAAAGCTGGCAGGAGGACGGCCGGCTTTCGAAGCCGGGCGTGGTCTCCACCGTGATGTCGAATTCTCGGGCTCGAGCGTTTTCTCGATGGTCTCGGCATCGAACTGGTGCGCACGCCGGTCGGCGACCGCTATGTGCTCGAGCAGATGCTGAGCCGCGGCTACAATCTTGGCGGCGAGCCCTCCGGGCATATCATCCTGTCGGACTACGCGACCACCGGCGACGGTTTCGTGTCGGCGCTGCAAGTGCTGGCCGTGGTACAGAAACTTCGCCGCCCGGTGTCGGAAGTCTGCCACCGTTTCGACCCGCTGCCGCAGATCCTGAAGAACGTGCGCTATCGCAGCGGCAAGCCGCTCGACGACGCCGACGTCAAATCGGCGATCATCGACGGTGAAAAGCGGCTGAATGGTCAGGGCAGGCTGCTGGTCCGCTCTTCCGGTACCGAGCCCGTGATCCGCGTGATGGGGGAAGGCGACGATCGCATCCTGGTCGAGGAAGTGGTCGATCACATCGTATCCGCGCTGGGCCACGCCGCGGCCGCGTAACTCGGTGTCGTTCCCGCGAAGGCGGAACCCATAAACACCTATGCTCCTTGCTATGGTTGCAGCGGCCCCAGCCTTCGTAAAAACGCTTACTGTTTCATGGGTCCCCGCCTGCGCGGGGACGACAACCTGATGCATCCCTGCCATTATCTATTGGTGCTGGTCGGCGCGGCGCCAACGACATAAACAATGATTGCAATATCGGAATCAACAAGGCCCGGCCCTTGAACAAATCCGTCGTCATCGAAAACGAAACGCTGGTCGCGCCGGTGGCGGTCGAGGACGTGGCGACTACCGCCGCGACGTCAGCTGCGGTCGCCGGGCCGGCCTATGTCGTGCTGGCGGGCATCAGCTTCTCGCATTTCCTCAACGACACCATGCAGTCGCTGATCGCTTCGGTGTATCCGATCCTGAAGCAAAGCTATTCGCTCGATTACACCCAGATCGGCCTGATCACGCTGGCGTTCCAGTTCACGGCATCGCTGCTGCAGCCGGTGATCGGACATATGACCGACAAAAAGGCACAGCCGTTCTCGCTGGCGCTCGGCATGGGTTTTACGTTCTTCGGGCTGCTGCTGCTCAGCGTCGCGGCGCGATATCCCGTCATTCTCATCGCGGCGGCGTTGGTCGGCCTTGGCTCGGCGGTGTTTCATCCGGAGTCAGCGCGGATCGCGCGGCTGGCCTCGGGAGGCCGCTACGGTTTCGCGCAATCGGTATTTCAACTAGGCGGCAGCTTCGGTACCTCGATGGGACCGGTGCTGGCGGCGCTGATCGTGGTGCCGTTCGGCCAGCTCAGCATCGCGTGGTTCTCGTCGATCGCGTTCCTTGCGATCGTCATTCTATGGCGGATTGGCGTCTGGTACAGGCCGCAGATCGCATCGAAGAAATTTCCGGCTCCGAAAGCGCATCCCGACGCGCCGGGCTCGCGGCGCGTCAAGGTCGCGCTGCTGGTGCTGGTCGCGTTGCTGTTCTCCAAGCAGCTCTACGTGTCGAGCCTGTCGAGCTATTACATCTTCTACCTGATCGACAAGTTCGGTGTCTCGACCCAGGGGGCGCAGCTCTATCTGTTCATTTTTCTGGCGGCCAATGCCGTGGGCGCTTTCTTTGGAGGTCCGCTCGGCGACCGCTTCGGCCGCAAATACATCATCTGGCTGTCGATCCTGGGCGCGTTGCCGTTCACGCTGGCTCTGCCCTATGCCGAATTGCTTGGCAGCGCGTTGCTGACAATATGCATTGGACTGATTATCTCGTCGGCGACCTCATCGATCATTGTGTTCGCGCAGGAACTGATGCCGCATCGCTTCGGCATGATCTCGGGCGTATTCTTCGGCGTTGCTTTCGGCATCGGCGGTCTCGGCGCCGCGGTGCTTGGCAGGGTTGCAGACCACATGGGCATCGCCTTTGTCTATCAGATCTGCGCCTTCCTTCCCGCCATCGGCCTGCTCGCGGTATTCCTGCCGAAGATGCCGAGAGCCGCGCGCTGATTGGATTTGTTATCCGGCTTGTGCCGGGCATCCACGTCTCCTTTTCTCACTTTATTGAATCGCCTGAAGACGTGGATGGCCGGGACAAGCCCGGTCATGACAACGGTATTGTTTCATCAACACATTGTTCACGATTGTGACGCGTTCGCCATTTTCGCGCGCGACCGGATACCACGAAAAAAATCTTCGCAGAATATCAACCTTAAAAATTAGGGTTAAGTGGCGCTTAAGAATTTGGTGGCATCGTCCGCTTGTGAGTTTTTGGCGTGAGGCTTCGTTCGCCTCACCGGACAAGAGGACGAAGCCAATGCGTAGCGTTAAGTTTCTGATTGCCGCCGGAGCGGCGTCTTTGTTGTCGTCGACGGCGTTCGCCGCCGACATGGCTATCGCGCCGCCCCCGCCGGCGCAATATTATGCACCGCCCGTCGAGGATTTCGGCGGCTGGTATCTTCGCGGCGATGTCGGCATGACCAACACCAGGGGCAAGTTCTTCGCCCCCGCCTATAACGACGCATCGACGCTGTCGGTGAGTCAGCTTGGCCACGAGTTCACCTCGGGAACGTCGTTCGGTCTCGGCGTCGGTTATCAGTTCAACAGCTGGTTCCGCGCCGACATCACCGGTGAGTATCGCTCCAAGGTGCACTTCAGCGGCACCGACTTTGCGAGCATTGCCGGTCTCGGACCGATCGCCGACGTCTACAGCGGCGGCTATTCGAGCTGGGTCGGAATGGTCAACGTCTATGCCGATCTCGGCACTTGGTGGTGCATCACGCCGTTCGTCGGCGTCGGTGTCGGCGGCGCCTTCAACCAGATCAGCGGATTGCAGGACTTCGGCGCGATTCCGAGCCCTGGCGTCGGTTCGGTCAATGCGGCGTCTTACTTCGCCGCTGGCGAGACCAAGGCGAACTTCGCCTGGGCGGCCCACGCGGGTCTCGCCTACAAGGTCAACCAGAACTTCACGGTCGAACTGGCTTATCGCTATCTCGATCTTGGCAACGCGATCACCGGTGCCGGCTCGACCTTCGACGGTACCCGCAGCACCCGCGCTTTCCAGTTCAACGACCTGACGTCGCAGGATATCAGGCTCGGCGTACGCTGGACCTGCTGTGACGTGCCGGCTCCGGCGCCGGCCCCGCTGATCCGCAAGGGCTAAGCGACCCGCATATCTTAACCAGTCTTAACGGCGCGGGGTTTTTCCCGCGCCGTTTTGTTTGCGCGACCGGCATCGTTGCGAAACATGATTTTCCGTTTTCTCTCAATCAAATCGCCGGCGACAACGATTGGTTAAGGTTAACGAGCGATGATCAGCGCCAAGTCAGAGTATGATGGAGCGTTGCGATGCGTAGACTTTTACTGGTAGCGACGATGTTCGGAATCGCCACGGCGACGCAGGCGGCCGACATGCCGGACTTCCTTCGCGGAAGTCTTCCCGCATCGGCCCCCGCGACCAGGAACTGGGAAGGCTGGTACGCCGGCGGACAGGCGAGCTACTCGTCCTCGGAAATCGATTTCGGCCGCAGCGTGGTCTCGCTGACCAATTTCATCTTCCGCGACAGCACGCTGCAGCAATCGGTCTCGCAGTTTTCGCTGCTGTCCAAGAATCACGCACAAAGCACCGGCTTTGGCGGTTTTGTCGGCCGCAACTATCAGTGGGACGATGTCGTCCTCAGTGTCGAAGCAAACTACAATTATCTCAACAATCTTGCCAGTTCATCGCAGAACTCGCTGAGCCGCGCCATCGCCAACCCCACCGGGACCGTCGCGCCGGCCAATCACACTTACACCTACAACACCACGTTGACCGGCGATGCCGCGCTGCAGATCAAGGACGTGCTGACATTCCGCGGACGCGCCGGCTGGGCGGCCGGCGCCTTCATGCCTTACATGTTTGGCGGCGTCGCCGTCGGCCGCATGGACGTTGCTCGCTCGGTCACCAGCGACGTCGTTCTGCGGGACGATTCGGTCGCGACATTGGTCGACCAGTTCGGCAATACCATCACGGTGCCGCAGCCGGCCGTGTTCACGCAGATCCCGACGTTATCGCAGTCCATGAAGGAAGAGCGGACCAACAGTTTCGTGGTCGGCTGGACCGGTGGTCTCGGCCTGGAATACTGCCTGTTTGGCAATGTGTTCGTGCGCGGCGAATGGGAATACATTCGATTCATGAACGTCAAAGATACCGCGGTATCGATGAACAACGTGCGCGCCGGAATTGGCTATAAGTTCTGATCCCCGTTACGCGCCCGCCTTGACAGAACGGATGCCGGCTGTTGGTCTGTGTCGATGTGAGGCCGGATCATGAAAATCTACGGCGATATCAAGTCGGGCAATTGCCTGAAGGTGAAATGGGTCTGCGACCGGCTGGCGCTGCCATACAGCTGGATCGATATCGACGCCATGAAGCGTGAGACGCGCACCACCCAGTTTCTCAAGCTCAACGCCGCAGGCCAGGTTCCCACCGTCGAATTCGACGACGGCCGCACGCTGGCGCAATCCAACGCCGTCATCCGCTATCTCGCTCGTGGCAGCGACCTCATTCCCGCTGACGATTTTGACGCGGCGAAGATGGATGAGTGGCTGTTCTGGGAACAGTACAGTCATGAGCCGTATATCGCGGTGTGCAGGATGCAGATGGTATATCTGGGAAAGCCCGCATCCGACCTCGACACCGACAAGATCAAGGGCGGCTACGCCGCGCTGGCGCGCATGGAACAGCAACTCGCCGCGACGCGATTTCTGGTCGGTGATCGCTTCTCGCTGGCCGATATATCGCTGCTGGCCTACACCCGTGTAGCGCATGAAGGTGGCTTTCATCTCGACGGTTATGACGCCGTGCGGCGCTGGATTGGCGAGGCCGAGCGCGCGCTGAATTTGCCGCCGGTTCGCTAGCCGTCGCGGAGCCACCATGAGCGACGTTTCGCGCGTCAGGATCAGGCCTGCCCACCGTGGCGACGTGGCGATCATTGTACGAATGCTGGCGGACGATGCGCTCGGCCGCGACCGCGAACGGATCGAGGATCCGCTGCCGCCATCGTATTTGCAAGCATTCGAGGCGGTCGAGCGTGACCCGAAGCTGCTGCTGATGGTCGCGGAAAACGAGGACAGGGCGGTGGTTGGTTGCCTGATGCTGTGCATCCTGCCTGGGCTGAGCTCGCAGGGCGCCTCGCGCGGCTTGATAGAGGACGTCCGCGTCGCCTCGCATTGCCGCGGCCGCGGCGTCGGCGAGCAACTGGTGCAATGGGCGGTCGCCGAAGCGCGGGCGAGGGGATGCAAGCTGGTCGAACTGCTGACGCATGAAACGAGGGTCGATGCGCAGCGCTTCTACAAGCGGCTGGGATTTGCAGCGAGCCATGTCGGAATGATGATCAGGTTTTGAGGCCCCGCGACAAGGCAACCGCCGCGAACCTGAGCAGCATCCAATATGTGGTCTGGTCGTTTGCGGTCATGCGTGAAGTGACGGCCATGCGTCGAGCGGCGTCATCAATCGCCCGTGAACGTCGCAAACTTCCTTGACGGCAGCCCGCGATTGCCATATCTCCGCCGACGGGACACCTCCCCCCAACGGGAGGCTTGCTATCTGGAAGGATAGAGCATGACTGCAGCGAAGCCCGCTTTGCGGCCCGATGTGCCGCATTTCTCCTCCGGCCCCTGTGCCAAGCGCCCCAGCTGGAATCCGCAAAATCTCACGAACGCAGTGCTCGGCCGGTCGCATCGTGCGAAAATCGGCAAGGCCAGGCTCAAGCTCGCGATCGATCTGACACGCGAAGTGCTCGAAGTGCCCACCGGCTACAGGATCGGCATCGTGCCGGCGTCGGATACGGGTGCTGTCGAGATGGCGCTATGGTCGCTGCTCGGTGCGCGGCCGGTCACCACCATCGCCTGGGAATCCTTCGGTGAAGGCTGGGTCGGCGATATTGTCAAGGAATTGAAGCTTAAGGACGTCACCAGGCTGGAAGCGCCCTACGGCGAAATTCCGGACCTGAGCAAGGTCGATCCCGCCTCCGACATCGTCTTTACCTGGAACGGGACCACCTCCGGCGTGCGCGTGCCGAACGCGGACTGGATCAGCGCGGCGCGCGAAGGTCTTACCATCTGCGACGCCACCTCGGCAGCGTTCGCACAGCCGCTCGACTGGGCCAAGCTCGATGTGGTGACGTTCTCCTGGCAGAAGGCGCTGGGCGGCGAAGCCGCGCATGGCATGCTGGTGCTGAGCCCGCGCGCGGTGGCGCGGCTGGAAAGTTACAAGCCCGCGTGGCCGCTGCCGAAAATCTTCCGCATGACCAAGGGCGGCAAGCTCAACGAAGGCATTTTCGAGGGCGAAACCATCAACACGCCTTCGATGTTGTGCGTCGAGGACTATCTCGACGCGCTGAACTGGGCGAAGTCCATCGGCGGGCTAAAGGCATTGATCGCGCGCGCCGATGCCAACACCAAGGTGCTGGAGGATTGGAAGGCGAAGACGCCGTGGATCGATTTCCTGGCCGGGGATCCGGCGATCCGGTCCAACACCTCGGTGTGCATGAAGGTGGTCGATCCCGCGATCACCTCGCTTACCGCGGATGCGCAGGCGGATTTTTCCAAGAAGCTGGTCGCGATGGTGGAAAAGGAAGGCGCCGGTTACGATTTCGCGCATTACCGCGACGCGCCGGCGGGTCTGCGGATCTGGTGCGGCGCCACCGTGGAAGCCAAGGACGTCGCGCTGCTGACGCAGTGGATCGACTGGGCCTTCGCGGAGCTGAAATCGACGCTCGCGAAGGCGGCGTAACTCGTCATTCCGGGGCGCGCGAAGCGCGAACCCGGAATCCATTCCAAATCCTGCAACCTCGTCTGGATTTCGGGCTCGCTCGCCCAGCACAAAATCAAATAATTTTGTCGCAAGGGCTCGCGCCCCGGAATGACGAACAGATGGAAAGATCCAATGCCCGTACCCAAGGTTCTTATTTCCGACGCGCTGTCTCCCGCCGCGGTGCAGATATTCAAGGATCGCGGCATCGAGGTGGATTTCCAGCCCAATCTCGGCAAGGACAAGGACAAGCTCGCCGAGATCATCGGCGATTATGACGGGCTGGCGATCCGCTCCGCCACCAAGGCCACTGCCAAAATTCTCGAAAAGGCGACGCGGTTGAAAGTGATCGGCCGCGCCGGCATCGGCGTCGACAATGTGGAGATTCCGGCGGCGACCGCGAAGGGCATCATCGTGATGAACACGCCTTTCGGCAATTCGATCACCACCGCAGAACATGCGATCACCCTGATGCTCGCGCTGGCGCGCGAAATCCCGCAGGCCGATATGTCCACACAGGCCGGCAAGTGGGAGAAAAACCGTTTCATGGGTGTCGAGATCACCGCCAAGATGCTGGGGGTAATCGGCTGCGGCAATATCGGAGCCATCGTCGCCGACCGCGCGCTGGGACTGCGCATGAAAGTCGTCGCCTACGATCCGTTCCTGTCGCCGGAGCGCGCCAAGGATATCGGAGTCGAGAAGGTCGAGCTTGACGATCTGTTCAAGCGCGCCGATTTCATCACCCTGCACACGCCGCTGACCGACAAGACGCGAAACATCATCGACGCCGCGTCGCTTGCCAGGATGAAGAAAGGCGTGCGCATCATCAACTGCGCGCGTGGTGGCCTGGTCGACGAGCAAGCGCTGGTCGATGCGCTCAATTCAAAGCAGGTCGCAGGTGCCGCGTTCGACGTGTTCGTCGAGGAGCCGGCGACTTCCAACGTGCTGTTCGGCCATCCCAACGTGATCTGCACGCCGCATCTCGGCGCCTCCACCACCGAGGCGCAGGAGAATGTGGCGCTTCAGGTCGCCGAGCAGATGTCGGACTATCTGTTGACCGGCGCGATCTCCAACGCGGTGAATTTTCCGTCGATCACCGCGGAAGAGGCGCCGAAGCTAAAGCCCTTCATCGATCTTGCCGAAAAACTCGGCTCGTTCGCGGGCCAGCTCACCGATACCGGCATCTCCAAGGTGACCATCACCTATGAAGGCCAGGTCGCCGAGATGAAGATCAAGGCACTGACGTCGGCAGCGCTGACCGGATTGTTGCGGCCGATGCTCGGCGACGTCAATGTGGTCTCGGCGCCGGTGGTGGCGAAGGAGCGCGGCATGGTGGTCGACGAGATCGTTCGCGCGGCGCAGAGCGATTACGAAAGCCTGATCACGGTCACTGTCGCCACCGAGCGGCAGGAGCGTTCGGTCTCCGGCACGGTCTATGCCGACGGCCAGCCTCGCCTGGTCGACATCAAGGGAATCCGCGTCGACGCCGAATTCGGCAAGTCGATGATCTACGTCACCAACGAAGACAAGCCCGGTTTCATCGGCAGGTTCGCGAGTTTGCTGGGCGACGCCAAGATCAACATCGCTACCTTCCACCTCGGCCGCAACAAGCAGGGCGGCGACGCCATCGCCCTGGTCGAGATCGACGGCGCGGTGCCGGCCGATGTGCTGACCCAGGTGCAGACCCTGCCGCAGGTCAAGCAGGCAAAGGCGTTGCGGTTTTGAGTTCGTGACGCTGTGAGCTAACCCCGAGCCGTCCTCGCGAAGGCGGGGACCCATAACTCTGGACTTTCAATTTAAGCGAAGAGCTGGAGTAACCTTCTTGCACAACCAGCAACCGCGGTGGTTATGGGTCATCGCCTTCGCGGGTACGATTCGTGGATAGGCAGTGCTACTGCTTCTCGATGCCGGCGTCCCTGATCAGCTTCTCCCACACCACGAGCTGTTCCTTCAAAAATGCATCGAAATCTTCCGGCGTTCCGGAAAACGCTTCCATGCCGCGATCGGCGAGTTGCTGCTTGATGTCAGGCCGCTCGATCACTTTGCGGATTTCCGCGTTCAGCCTGTTGACGATGTCCTTCGGCATGTTGGCAGGGCCGAGATAGCCCTGCCAGGACGTGATATCGAAGCCCTTCACGGTGTCATCCATGGTCGGAAGATCGGGTAGCAGCGCCGAGCGCCGTTTGGTGGTAACCGCGAGCGGCTTCAGCACCTTGGCGTTGACGTGCGGCAAGCCGGTTGGCACATCGACGAACATCATGGAGACGCGCCCGGCAATGACGTCGGTGAGGGCTGGCGGCGAACTCTTGTAGGGTACGTGCAGCAGATCGATGCCGGCGAGGTGGGCGAAGGTCGCGCCCGACACGATCGCCGACGATGAACCGCTGGCATAGGAGTATTTGCCGGGGTCTTTCTTCGCCAGCGCGATCAGTTCGCTGACCGAATTCGCCGGGATTTCCGGATTGATCACCAGCATGAAGGGCAGGTCGCCGGTGCGCGCGATCGGCGTGAAATCCTTGATCGGATCGTAGCTCATGGTCTTAAGCAGGTACGGATTGGCCGAATGCGAGGTGTTGGTGGTGACAAACAGGGTGTAACCGTCCGGCGCCGAGCGCGCTACGTAGCTCGCCGCGATCGAACCGTTGGCGCCCGGCTTGTTGTCGATCACCATGCCGACGCCAAGCGCGGTTCCAAGCTCCTTCGAGATCAGCCGCGTCGTGGTGTCGGTACCGCTACCGGCTGCGAATGGAAGCACCAGCGTGATGGTGCGGGCGGGATAGGCCGGCGTCTGCGAGCGCGCGGTAGACACGAGGCTGGCGAATGCAACAGCCAATGCTGCAACGACGCGCGAAAGGTGCGAGATCATCTTGTTCGTTCTCCCAATTCTGTTGTTGTCGGCAAGCTAGCCCGCCAAAACGCCAAGCGGAAGCGGCGACCGCGCCGCGACCAACACTACAAAAGGATTAGGCCGACGACGCGCGTCGCGACGCTATCACCACGCCGGCCAGCACCAGCGCATAACCCAGAAGATGAAACAGCCGCGGCTGCTCGCCAAGAAACAGGATCGCCATCGCCGAGCCGAACACCGGCACCAGATGAAAGAATGGCGCGGCGCGGTTAGGGCCGATCAGCGCGATGCCGCGATTGAAGAACAGATAGGCCAGCGCCGAGGGGAAGATTACGACATAGATCAGGGTTGCGATCGTGAGGGCATCGGCTTTCAACCTGAACCCGGTGGAGAATTCCCATAGCGCGCCGGGCACCATCAGCAATGCGCCGATGCCCATGGTCACCGTAACCAACGACAACTGGTGCGTCACCGGCCGACGCGGCATCAGCGCCGAATAAATTCCGAACATGCAGAGCGCGCCCGCGAACATCACGTCGCCCTTGTTGATCTGGATGCCGGCAAGGCTCGCGAAATCGCCGCGGAGGATGATGGTCAGCACGCCCAGCAGCGAAATCATGATGCCGAGAAGCTGGGCCGCGGTCAGGCGGACTCCGAACAGCACCAGCGACCACAGGGCTACAAACAACGGCCCCGAAGACTGAATCAGCAGTGCGTTCAGTGCCTGAGTATATTGCAGCGCCCAATAGGACAGCGTGTTGTTGATGGCGAATCCGGTCGCTGACAGCGCCACGATCAGCGCAGGACGCGCGCGCAATGCCGGCCAGTCGCGCACAAGATGCGGCCATGCGAACGGCAGCAGGATCGCGAGCGCGCCGATCCAGCGGATGCAGGACAGCGTGATCGGCGGTATGTGTCCCGCTACATAGCGCGCGAGCACGATATTGCCGGCCCAGAACAGCGATGTCAGGCTGAGCAGCAGATAGGGCTGGTGGTTGAGCCACGCGATCGGAGTCGAGGCGGGCGGAAGCTTGCGTGCGGTCATCGGGAGTTTGGAGCTTCGCCAAACTTCTGGCGTGCGACAACCGACAATGGCGGGATGGCGCTATGCCATTGGACCTGCTATTCCCGGCTTGCCGCCGCGCGGTGCAGGGAGATGTGCCGCGATGCGTGTCGAACTGCTCAACGGGTGGGCACGGTGCGAGCGCGGCTTTGCCCAGCCTGCGATACTAGCCCGCTTTCCGCGCCCGCGCTTTCGCCTTGACTTCCTTCGGTGCAGACTTGGCATCCGTCTTGGCGGCGCGCTTGCCGGAGATCGGCAACAGCATTTCGCGCTGGCCTGCGGCTGCCTTGCGCGGTTTCTTGGTTTTTGCGGCTTTCGGCGCCGTTGTGGCAGGTTTCGCAGCCGCGACGGGTTTGCCGGAAATCGAGCGTTTCAGCGCGTCCATCAGGTTGATCACGTTGTCGTTCGACACCGGCTTCGCTGCCGAGGCGATGCGCTCGCCGTTGCGCTTTTTATTGATCAGTTCGGTCAGCGCGGCCTCGTAATGGTCCTCGAATTTCGCCGGCTCGAAATGCCCGGACTTCTGCTGCACGATGTGTTTGGCGAGATCCAGCATGTCCTTGGTGATCTTGACGTCCTGGATATCGTCAAAATAGTCGGCCGCATCCCGCACTTCATAAGGATAACGCAGCAGCATGCCGGTCAATCCATTGTCGCGCGCTTCCAGTGCGATGACGTGCTCGCGGTTGGTCAGCACCACGCGGGCCAGCGCCACTTTTTCGAGCGAGCGGATGGTTTCGCGGATCACTGCGTAGGCGTCGTGGCCGACCTTGCCATCGGGCACGATGTAATACGGCCGCACCAGGTAAAGATCGTCGATTTCGGATTTTGGAACGAATTGGTCGATCTCGATGGTGCGGGTGGATTCCAGCGCGATGTTGTCGAGTTCGTCCTTCGAGATTTCGATATAGGTGTCGGTGTCGACCTTGTAGCCCTTCATGATGTCGTCGGAGGCGACTTCCTCGCCGGTGTCGGCATCGACCTTGAGGTATTTGATGCGATGGCCGGTATTCCGATTGATCTGGTTGAAGCTGATCTTTTCGGAGTCGGAGGTCGCCGGAAACAGCGCGACCGGGCAGGTGACGAGGGAAAGGCGCAAGAAGCCCTTCCAGTTGGCGCGCGGGGCCATGATCTACTCCAGACACAACAGGGTACAGCCGGAGATACTATCATTCCGGCAGCTCTGGACAAAGATGGTCAGGGTTAATTTGTTCGGTGATGGTGAACGATGTCGCCACGCAGCGGACGGCGCGAACGAAAGTCGTGGATGCTGACGAGCGAGGGTCCGCGCCGGGTACTAGGCTATTGAACAGAATATGCTAACATTCAGTCGTGAGGGAACCGGCTGATCGGCTGCGCTGCAAGTGCCGGCCGTGCTGGCCAAGGTCGGATGGCAAAGGCAAAAAGGGATCATCATGGCTGCATTTCAAACAGTTCTTTCTTATCTCAACATTGCATTCAGCCGCGACAACATCCAGCAGTTGGTGGAAAAGCGCGAAAATTTCGCACCGGGAAGGGCTCTTGCGCAGGGCACCGTTGTCAGGGAGGGAACGCGTCTCCATTCGCTCTGGGTCGAATACCTTGCGAAAATGCCTCCGAGTTTTCAGGACACATTCCGGGCCATCGTGTACCATGCGCTTTCGAGCGAGCCGCCGACCCCCATCACCTTTGCCTGGGCCCCCGGTTACGACTACGAACTGACGATCTGGCAGTCGCCGGACACGCCGCCGACCAAGGGCGGCATTACCATCCTGATGAAAAGCCGCTATCCAAGCGATCCGCATCCCGCGGACGGCACAGGCAGTTTCCCGGAAACCAAGTAGTAGGTCCGCTCGCTCTCCGTTGCCGGACTATTCATGCCGCTTCAAAGGTGGTTCGATGCATTGCATGCGCCTGATCTTTTGCGTGGTGCCACGGTTTCTTAGAGGAGGAAGGGCCGCGTAAAGGCTGGAGATCAAGGTTGAGACCGTAGTATCGTGGGTCGCGCCGGCTCCGGGCGACCAAGAGTATGCTTGATGCAATGTCTCAGCTGTAAGGCCGACAACCGCGCGACGAACGCCTTCTGCGAGGCATGCGGGGCTTCGCTGGAGCTGACATGCAGCGCCTGCGGCCAGGTCAACAGGCTCGACAGCCGCTTTTGCGGCCATTGCGGCCACATGCTGGTTTCGGCGACCCCCGCCGCGTTGAGTTCGAGCCAGTTGCTCCGGTCGCTAAGCGTGAGCGGCGGCGAATACAAGCGCCTGACGGTGCTGTTTGCCGACATCCAGAATTCGACCGGGCTGATCCAGAGCATGGATCCGGAAAGCGCAATGCGCCGAATCCAGCCGGTCATCGATGCCATGCGGGACGCGGTTCATCGCTACGACGGGCTCGTAAACAAAGTGCAGGGCGACGGCATCATGGCGCTGTTCGGAGCGCCCCGTCCTCACGAGGATCATGCGGTGCGCGGCTGCTTGGCCGCGCTCGCCATGCACGCGACGATGCCGCGCCTCGGTGACTCCGAACTACAAATCCGCGTCGGTCTGCATACCGGAGAAGTCGTGGTTCAGGCGGTCAACAACAGCCTCTATCAGACCTACGACGCCGCTGGCGTTGCCGTCCATGTCGCAAGCCGGCTCGAACACATCGCCGACGCCGGCAAGACTCTGATATCGGGCAGCACCTTCGCTGCCGCGCAGCAGTTCATCGAGGCCAAATCGCTCGGAATGCAGACGCTGCGTGGTATCTCGGAGCCTACGGAAGTGTTCGAGGTGACGGGAGCCAGGGCGGCGCCCGCCAGCGAACGATTTCGCAGCGGGCCCCGCTCCAGCCGGCTGTCCGGCCGCAAGCATGAACTCGCGACGCTGGAACAGGAACTGGCAAACACCAGGCAGGACGACAAGCACGTCACCAACGTCATCGGCATCGTCGGCGACGCCGGGCTCGGCAAAAGCCGCCTGTGTTTCGAGTTCGCCGAAAGCTGCCGCCGGCAGGGCATCATGGTTCAGGAAGCCCGGGTGCTCTCCCATGGCCGGGAGACGCCATTCCAGCCGGTCCTCGAGCTGTTCAGGAATGCATTTTTGATACAGCCCAATGATTCGGCGGAGGTGGCGCGAAAGCGCGTCACGGATCAGTTGCGCAGACGGGGCGATTTCAGCGAGTCGTTGCCGGTGCTGCTGGACTTTCTGGGATTGCAGGATTTATCGTCCCAGGGCTCGAAGCAGGATCCCACAACGCGGAAGCACCGCCTGCTTTCGTTCGTCCGGCAGTTCATTCACACACGACCGCACGACGAAACCGTGGTGCTGCTGATCGAAGATCTGCACTGGGTCGACCAGGCCAGTGAGGAATTTGTCGAGGCGATGGTCGACGCGGTGGTCGGCACCAAAACTCTGCTGCTTCTAAATTTCCGGCCCGGTTATGTAGCGCCGTGGATGCAGCGATCGCACTATCGGCAGATATCGCTGGGACCGCTTCAGGGGAGCGAAGTGAACGAACTGCTGGCAACTCTGCTGGGCGACAATTCTTCGCTGGCGCTGGTGGCACGCAATATCGCGGAACGGGCCCAGGGCAATCCATTTTTCATGGAAGAACTGGTGCACACGCTGTCGGAGCGCGGCGACTTCGAAGGCAGCCGCGGAGCCTATCGCCTCAAGGCCGGGATCGGCGTCATTCCGCTGCCGCCGACGGTGCAGGCCGTGTTGAGTGCGCGCATCGACCGGCTGGCGGAGACGTCGCGACAGGTGCTGCAGATCGCCGCCGTGGTCGGCCGCGAGGTGCCGCTTGCGATATTGGAGCGCGTCGCCACTCTGCCCGCGGATGATACCGCGGAAGCGCTTCTGCAATTGCGGCGTGCCGAATTGCTGTATGAACTGCCACCCTTCAGCCAGGGGATACATGCCTTTAGGCATCCGCTGATTCAGGAAGTCGCCTACCAGTCGGTGCTGCAGGGCCGGCGCCGCGAACTGCACGGCGCGGTGGCGCTCGCGATCACAGAGCATTTTGCAGACCGTATCGAAGAGTATTCGGCCCTGATCGCGTTTCATCTGGAGCGCGCCGGCGACCTGCTGGCCGCGGCTCAGGCCCATGTGCGGGGCGCGATGTGGATCGGGGCCAAGGATCCAAACCAGGCCTATCGAAGCTGGACCAAGGCGCGCGAACTGGTGATCAGCCAGCCGCGCTCGGAAACGATCGATCAGCTTTTGATGATAACGAATGGCCAGATCGTTAATTACGGATGGCGCGAAGGCCTTCCATCGGAAGAAGCCGCCCAGTACTTCAAGGAAGCAACGCAGATAGCGCAGGCTGCCGGCAACATGCGGGCGAATGCGTTGCTGCACGCCGGTTACGGCAGGTTGCTGGCGGCGCGAGGATCGGCAGACGACTATGTCGCGAAGGTCACCGAGGCGGTGGCGCTCGCCAGGCAGGCCGACGATCCGAGTCTGGAAGTGATGCTGACCACGGGCATGTGTCACGCGCTTCGGCTTTCCGGCCGCCTGAAGGAGGCGCTCGAGGTCAATATCGAGGCGACCCGGCGGGCCCATGAAGTCAACAAGGCGCATCGTCAGGTTCTCGGTTTCGACATAGAGCCGTGGCTGACGGCGCTACGCGGCCAGCTCCTGATCATGCTAGGGCATGGCGACGACGCGCGCTCGTATCTCGATCGCGTTATCCAGATGGATACCGAACACATCAACGCGTCCGATCATATGGTGCCGAGTATTTCCTACGTCGACCTCGCCTGGGCCGAAGGCGATGTCCGGCTCGCCGAACACCATTCCGCGCGGGCTATCGGCATTGCCACGCGCAGCGGCAATCCGTATCTGATGACCTATGCGATGGCATGCCGGGGCCTCTCTCTCGTCGTGGCGGGTAAGCCCGGCGCCGCGATCGAAGAGCTGACCGCCGCCATCGATTTCGCGCGCCGGCGAAGGGCCGGGCTCGAATACGAACCGCGAATGCTGGCCGATCTCGCCAATGCCCATCGCCTGAAGGGCGATTTCGTTGCCGCCGTGCGCGCCGCGGATGAAGCGATCGAGGTTTCGACGACGCGGCATACGAGAGTTGCGGAAAGTTTTGCGCGCACTCTGCGGGCCCACATTCTTTTCGCATCGGGGGCAGTCGAGGAAGCCGGCGATGAACTGGCGCGGGCGGAAAAGCTGATCGAAGACACCGGCGCGATGATCTACCAGCCGCTTGCACGCGATCTCAGGACGAGCCTTCAAGGTCACAAAGCGTCGCGGCAACCCGCCGACGGGACCAAACTGGCGACGGCCCGCAGGTCGAACGGCGCTAGCTAAGTCCGGGCTTCCTGGAAGCGACATAGACGCCGCTCAGCACCAGCGCGTAACCGAACAGATGAAACATATGCGGCTGTTCGCCGAGAAAGAAAATCGCCATCGCCGAGCCGAACACCGGGATCAGATGGAAAAAGGGTGCAGCGCGATTGGCGCCGATCAGTTGCACACCCCGATTGAAGCACAGATAAGCCAGCGTCGAAGGAAACACCGCGACATAGACCAGGGCCAGCATGTTGGCGGTGTCAAGCTGCATCAATGGCCGCGAGAGCAACTCCCAGACAAGCGGCGGGATCAGGCACGCCGCCCCGCAGCCGAAGGTGAAGCCGACGAATGACAGACCGTGAATGTTGGGGCGCTTCAGTGTCAGCACCGAATACAGCCCGAAGATCCCCAGAGCTGCGGTGAAGATGACATCGCCTTTGTTGAATTCGATGTTTTTCAGCGTGGTGAGGTCGCCATGCAGGAGGATTACCAGCACGCCGGCGAGCGAGATCGCGATGCCGCAGGCCTGCGCCACTGTCAGCCGGACGCCCAGCAGAGCCAGCGACCAGATTGCGACGAACAGCGGTCCCGCCGATTGCAGCAACAAGGTGTTGAGCGCCTGGGTGTGCTCGAGTGCCCAGTATTGCAGAGTGTTGAAGCCGCCGATGCCGGTGACCGAGAGCAGCACCATCATGCCGAGCCGTTCGCGGATCGCACCCCAGTCGCGCATCAGGTGTTTCCAGGCGAACGGCAGGATGATCAGGAACGCGCCGCTCCAGCGCAGGAACGACAGCGTCACCGGCGCGATATGGCCCGCCGCGAAGCGTCCGACGATGGCGTTGCCCGCCCAAAACAGCGCGGTCAGGCTGAGCAACACATAGGGCTGGTTGGCGAGCCAGTTGGTGGATACGGCGCCAGGCGTGAGGTCGGTGGTCATGGTTACGGTCCTGACACGGACGTTCAGCCCGTATCAATAGTGTTGATGCATTGCGACCATGCAGCATGCTCTGGGTCGTGGTGCACGCCTCGCATCCTCCGGCGCGTCTGTGCGTCTTTAAGATGCCGCCATTCCAGCTTTCGAAGACAGGCCGCAATCATCGATGCGTCGCGTCTTCGCCACTCGCCGAGAATCGCGAACACCTCCAGGAGCGCTCTCGGCGCAATGAATTGAAGTGATAAAAATTTTCATCCGCCACCACGTCAAGTTGCCAGTCGCAAACAGTGCGCGGCATTACTTTCGTCGCGACAGCACCGTAATCATAATGTTCCGGGCATGGAACATGCTCATTGCACGGGATTTTTTTCTTCGGACGCTCGATGGCAGGCGTCGCGCCATGCTCGATTGTGAGCGTTGGCTTCGCGCGCTAATTTCACGCACGCCAATATTGACCTCTCGAATAGCTTGATAATATGATCGGAAAAGTTGCAGGCTCACACTTTATTTCGATGCTACTGGGAGGAGCATCGCGTTTTGCGTGAGATGATTTTGCAGCCGCAGGTCATCAAAGCGAAAAATTAACAAGACAAGATCGACCACGACCGCCTGAACCAATTGCAATTTCCCGATACTAACTTCGGCGGTTCGCGACCTACCAATCTCAGAACAAGTCCACTGTGCCGGGGGTAATGGCGCAGCAGCATCCGTATGTCCAGAACAGGCAGGGGTTTTTCATGACCAATCATACACCGGTTTTCACGTCGTCATCCGCCACCGGCAGCTTCAGTGAGAACACGGGTGCTACCGGCTCGACCTCGCTGCATACGCTGACCGGGACGATGAATTTCACCGACAGCGACCACAGCGATACCCATACGACGACGGCGACGCTGCATTCCGCCACGGTATCGGGCGGCACGGTCATCCCGGCGTCCTCGCTGGCGCATTTCAATGCGGCCATGACATCGCAGATCACTAGCGACAGCAGCGGCTCGGGAAAGCTGAAATGGACCTTCAGCGACGCCGATAGCGATTTCGATTTCCTGTCGAAGAACCAGACGCTGGTTCTCACTTACGATATCAAGGTTTCCGACAATCACGGCGGTAGCGTCGTCCAGACCGTGAAAGTCACCGTCACCGGCACCGACGACAAGCCGGTGATCAGCACGACGACGGTAGCCACAGTGACGGAGCAGGCCAACCATACGCTGTCGCTTTCGGCGGATACGGTTCATGTCGCGCTGAATTTTACTGACGCCGATCTTGCCAACACAGGCCACACCGCTACCGTACTATCGGCCTCGGCCACGGGAAACACCAGCGGACTGTTGCCGGGCTCGCTTGGTAGCGACGAACTGATGGCGTTCTTCGACGTCGACAACGTCGTCAAGAACGCCGGTTCGAGCTCCGGGGTCATCAACACTACTTTTTCCGCGCCTGACCTCGCCTTTGATTACCTCGCGGCGGGCGAACATCTCGACATCACCTATGTGGTGCAGCTCGACGACCATGCCGGCGGCGTCTCGACGCAGAACGTGCAGGTGACGGTGGTCGGCACCAACGACGCGCCATTCTATATCTGCGGCCCGGAATCGGCGGCGCTGGTCGAAGGCCAGAACGTCAATTCGTCGGGCAATCTGCACGCCAATGGCGACCTGCTGTTCACCGACATCGATCTGTCCGACACCCACACGGTCGCAACTACCGTCACGGCGGCACGTTCGGGCGGCGGCGCGATCCCCCTCACCAACGCCCAGCTGCTGGCGGCGTTCACCACTGCGCTGACGCCGGACTCCACCGGCCATCTGATCGGCGACGTCGACTGGAATTTCATGCTGCAGAACAGCGCGTCGAGTTTTCTCGCCGGCGGCGAAACCCTGACGCTGGTCTATCACGTGACGATCAAGGATCCTTCGGGCGCGACCGATACGCAGGACGTTACGATCACGATTCTCGGTACCAACCATCCCGTCGTCATCGCCAGCGGACCGGAGTCGGCTTCGGTGTCGGAACTGGCGGGCACTACCGGCTCGGCGGCCATCGATACCACCACGGCCGTGCCGGCCGGCACGCTGAACTTCACCGATGCCGACACCGGCGACACACATAGCGTCACGGCCACGCTGACCTCTACGTCGGGACCCGCCGTTCCGGCGGCGACACAGGCGCATCTCGCCGCGGCCCTGACGACCACGCTGCATGATTCCACCGGCACCGGCACTGGAAGCATCGACTGGAATTTCAACGTCGTCGACAACGATCTCGACTTTCTCGCCGAAGGCCAGCAACTGACCGTCAATTACAACATCAAGGTCAGTGACGCCTCGACCAACGCCAACCAGACGGTTTCGGTTGTCGTCACCGGCGCCAACGACGCCGTCGCGATCACCAGCGGTCCGGGGTCGGCATCGGTAGCGGAGCAGCCGAATACGTTAGGATCGACCACGCTCGAACTCCACGACCCCGACCCCGACGGGCACGCTGAGCTTCACCGATGTCGACTTGAGCGACACCCACTCCGTCACCGTGGCGATCAACTCGGCGGTATCGTCCGGGGGCTTCATTCCGGCCGCCACGCTCAACGACCTGCAGACCGCGCTGATGACGAGCTTGCACGATTCCACCGGCTCGGGAACCGGAGGCGTGGACTGGTCCTTTGCCATCCAGGACAAGGATCTGGATTACCTCGCCGCCGGCGAAACCCTGACGGTGACCTACAATGTAACGGTGTCGGACGGCTTCACCAGTTCGACGCAGCAGGTGACGATCACCGCGACCGGCGCGCAAGACCCGCTGGTTGTCAATCCGGCCAACACGGCGGTATTTGACACGGCGAACGCCGACGCGGGCCTCGTGGTCGTCGGCGGCAACGCCATCACCGACGCGTTCGACAGCGCCGGCGACACCAGCACCACGCTCAGCATCACCGATGTGAACGGGCAGGGCACCGATACCTCGATTGCCGGCGCCCACGGCACCTTGTTCGTCGGTTCGGACGGGAGCTATACCTATACGGCGAATGCCGCCTTCGATCAGCTTCAGGTCGGCGACAACCCGACCGAAGTCTACAACATCACGGTCATGGATAGCTTGGGTCGCAGCCAAGCCACCACGCTGACCCTGCACTTCACCGGCACCAGCGACGCGCCGATCATCACCTCGACCAACGCGCTAGGCTCGCTCACGGAAGATGCCGGGCCAACGGTCGCGATCAACGGCGGTTTCGAGAGCGGCGATCTCACCGGCTATACGTCTTCCGGCGTCTCGGTCGATCCGTTGTTTGTCGGCGGCGAATTCGGCAACTATTCGGCAAGGCTTTCCGGTTCCGGTTTCCTCGAACAGGATGCCGCGACCACCGCCGGACAGCACTACATCGTCAGCTTCTATGTGGCCGGCGATGCCGATGCGAGCAGCGATTCGCTCACGGTGTTCTGGGACGGCGCCCAGATTCTGTCCCAGACCGACGTGGCACTGGGATTCACTAAATACACCTTCGACCTCGTCGGCGACGGTTCGGATCCGACCACGCAACTGTTCTTCAATTTCTCCACCGACGGCAGCGGCATGTTCGTCGACCAGATCTCGATCACGCCGACGCCGGGCCCCGCGACTGAAGCCGCCAATGGAAGCATCACCTTCACCGACGCCGAAACTACCGACACCCACACCGCGAGTTTCACGCCGGACGGCAGCGGCTATGTCGGGACTTTCACGCTTGACCCGGTCTCGGAGTCCGGCGGCAGCGGTTCGGTCGGCTGGCACTACAGCGTCAACAATGCCGACATCCAGTTCTTGTCGCAGGGCCAGACTCTGGTCCAGACCTACACCGTGCAGGTTGCCGACGCCCATGGCGCCGTCACGCCGCAGGTCGTCACCATCGCGATCGACGGCACCAACGACGCGCCGACCGCCGTCAACGAAACGGTTATCACCGACGTCGGCCCCAACGGTACCGTCGATATACAGCCCTGGGCGCTGGCGGCAAACGACACCGATCCTGATTCGCAGGACCACCTCTTCGTCAACAATCTCGTTTCGAGCAGTGGCGGCACGGCGACACCGTTCATCGACGTGTTCTTCACCGACGATGCGACGTTGGGCGGCTCGTTCACCTACACCACGTCGGATGGCCACGCCACGAGCGGTAACGCCGCGACCGCAACCGTGATCAACAACGCGACCACGGCAACGGCACTGACCGGAACCAGCGGCGACGACGTCATTATCGCCACCAATGGCACCGAATCGCTGAGCGGCGGCGGCGGCAACGACGTGCTGATCGGCAATAACGGCGCTCACACGCTGAGCGGCGGTAGCGGCAACGACAACTTCGCATTTCTGCAACCCTCGAACGGGGTCGGCACGATTACGGACTTCAACAACACCACCGAACACGACCATATCGTCGTCTCCGCCGGCGGATACAGCGGTGGACTGACCGCCGGCATGGACGTGTCGTCGGTCTTCGAGACCTCCAACGACGATCAGTTCTCCGGATCCGGCGCTGAATTCCACTTCGATACCGCAAACCAGACGCTGTATTTCAGCGCCGATGGAACGCAGGCATCGGCGATCACGCTGGCGCAGGTCCAGGCCGGCGTTACGCTCCACCCGCACGACCTGCTTATTGTATGAGATGGCGACAGTTGAAACGTTCTATCAAACAGCATTGCTGGGGTGACCCGGCAATGCTTCTTTTTCAAGAATGATTCATGAAATGGGATACGCACATTCGTCGCAAAAGGCTGCGGTCCGCCAATTTGACTACCGGCGGTCGATCTGGCGTTTGACGATCTGTTCGGCGAGTTGAACCAGCACCTCTTTCGCTCCCTGATCGGTCAGTTCGTGAAACGCGCGCAGCAGGCGCAACGCGAGCAGCGTTTGCAGCGAATTGAACGGTTCGGATGAACTATCCGGGTCTTCCTGGGTGGGATCAGCGTTCTGACGGTCGAGGCCGTTTGGAACGTCGCCGGCCTCGACGAGGTGCAGATGCCGGGCGGCGCCATTGGGCGCCCTGTCTTCCTTCTGTACCGCTGCGAATGCGAGTCCGAGAACCTCCGCGAGATCGGCTTGCGAAAGCCCAATGGCCAGCCACCGCGCCTTGACGATCTGATCGATATGCCCGTCGATCGCATTGCTCTCTTTTTGAGTCATTACTTCGCTCTTGCGTTGCGATCCGGAAACAGCCGGGTGATTTTCGAACGTGACACTTTCTTGAATCCGGCGAACAGGTTGACCAGCGGTTCGGCTTCCTTGTACGACTTCTGCAGGTCGTTCGGATGAACGAACTCGTCGCGAAACCATGGATATTTGCGGCCGTCAAAGGACTGGATGGTCCATTCGATCAGCTGTTCGACTCGCGGTATCTTCTTGGCGTCCGGATGGTAGGCGAGCCAGATGTCGAGTTCGAACTTGATTCCGATATCGAGCGGTATCAGCGGGTCGCCGAGCGCCGGCACGTAAGTCGGCAGCCAGCCAATGCCGGCCCCTTTGGCGATCGACCACAGATGAGCGGTTGAAACATTGTTGCGCATCGCGACGAAACCAAGCTGTTCGCGGCCCGCATATCGGTCGTACAATTCCCTGCCCCTGGTCTGTTCCGCTTCCTGAAGCACGACGCGATGGTTTTGGCGGATATCGTCCTGGCCTTTCGGCATGCCGTAGATCTCGACATAGGACGGGCTAACAAAGGGCATGATATGCAGCCGCCCGATCTTTATTCGCTTCAGGTCCGGCTTGTCGGGCCGCTCCAGCTGCACGGCGACGTCGGCCTCAAGCCGAAGCACATCGGCCGAACGCATTTCGCATTTCAGGTCCACCAGCAGGCCGGGATAGGCGCGCTGGAACTCGACCAGCCTTGGCGCCAGCCAGAAGGTGCCGAGCCCTTCGGTGACCGCAAGGCGAACCTCGCCCTCCAGCGCGGGCGTGGTCCGGCTCAGCGTACGGTCCAGTCCGAAAGCGGCTTCTTCCATCCGCTTGGCAGCCTCAAGAACCTGATGCCCTTCCGGAGTTAGCCGGATACCGTCCACATGGCGGGTCAGCAACGTGGTCTTGTAGGTGCGTTCCAGGATCGAAATACGCTTGCTGAGGAAATTCGCGGACATGTTGAGGTGATCGGCCGCAGCGCGGAAACTGCCGATGCGAGCCACTTCCAGAAATATCCGAACCAGATCCCAACTTGCTATCTTTCCCGGCGTGTGCGCACCGAGGTGCGCACCCCTGTGCTCAGGTGAGTGCATACAAATGACCCCCGTCTAACCATTCTATTAATGGCAGAACTAGTAAGCTTATACAATCAAGAGACGCCCCATGAACGCGTTTGACATTGATTTAGTACGACAATCCGCAAGAGAAAACGCTACATCCGGGCATCAGCCGGCCCGTTCGCTTGATAAAATGACCGTGTTGCAGATGGCACGGCGCACCGTGATCTTCACGGTCGACGGCCCCGGCATCGCCACGCTGGTGGACCGGGCGCGGCGGGACATCCCCGGCCTCACCTCGAATGCGATGTTCCAGTCGGTGGCGAATCACAACCCGGACACCTTCTGGGCTATCGCCAGAAGGGATCATTTCGACATCGCCTCGCCCGAGGGCGAGGGCTTTCTGGCTGTACTGCCATTGACCCACGAGGGCACCCGCCGTCTGGTCGACGGACGACTCGATACCCGCAATCCGGAACTATGCTACATCGCGCGGCAGTCGGAACGGCCCGCGGGCATCTATGTCTGGGCGATCCATGCCAAAGGCACCGTCGCTGCCGCGATCCCGCTCGTGCTGGAGAAATTCTCGGCGCCGCTCTATCGCGGGATCAACATCTATTCGCGTCCGGTGACCAAGGAAGGTCTGCGGGTGCTGGAGCCGCTCGGATTTTCTCCGGGCGCAAGCTGCGACGAATTGTTTACCGCCAAATTGCAGATGCTCGACCGCTCCGGCGACATCCCGGCGGTCGAGACCGCGCAGCGGGATCCGGTGTCGATCCGGGTGGCGCGGACGATGGATGATATTGCGCGCGTGATCGCGATCCGCGGCGCGATCTATATGGGCGAACAGCGCTGTCCGTTCGAAGAGGAGTTCGACGGCAACGACTTTTCCGCCACCCATCTCATTTGCCACAAGGATGGCGAGCCGGTCGGCTGCATGCGCATCCGCTATTTTGCCGATTTCGCCAAGCTCGAGCGATTGGCGGTCCGCAACGAAGGCCGTGGTTCGGGCCTGGCAGGTCGCCTCCTCGAAGCGGCGATCGAATTGTGTCGCAAGAAAGGCTATCGCGTACTGTACGCGCACTCGCAGAAGCGGTTTCTGAAAGTCTGGGAGGCGCGGGGGTTCAGGCGCATGGGCAGCCGCGATCTGGTATTTTCGGATTTCGACTATGTCGAGGTCAAACTGGAAACCGAGAAGCATCCGCAAAGCATTACCCTGGCCGACGATCCCTACGTCCTGATTCGCCCCGAAGGACAATGGGACAGGCCCGGTATTCTAGAGCGGTCCGTAAGCAGAGGCATTTGTCAGACGGCAGGCGTCCAATGACTTCCGTGATCGATCTGCAAACCTATCTCACCGCCGCGGCCAGCCGCCTGCTTGTAATGGTCGACCTGCAGCAGAAAAACCATGACGAACTTGCAGACGACCCCGGGTCCGAGCTTGCATATGCGCTGGAGAACTGCGCCTCCGCGATCCGGCACGCCCGCGATCTCGGAATGCCCATCGCGTTCACGAGATTGACGCCAGGGGCTGGAAACCAGCGCGCCGCGCAATCGCCTTGGATTCCGGGTTTCGAGCCGAAGCGGGCCGACATGGTGTTCGAAAGGTCGCAGCCTTCATGCTACGCCAACCCGCTTTTCGAGGATGTGGTTTCTAAATTCGGCAGCTTCGCCATCGCCGGTCTAGGCACGGAACAGGCAGGTCTTGCGACCGCGGTCGATGCGTCCCCTCGCGGTCATCACGTCACATTTTTGAGCGATGCGTCGGCGAGCCGCGGCCGGCACGGCATGGATGCCGGCGCGGTACATGTTTTGGTTACGAAAACGATTGGGTTATTCGCCGATACTATCGCGACACGTCACTGGCTGGCGGCGATGTCGCCAAAAAATTCCAAAGGGTATCGATATGGATGAATTCACTGCCCGGCGCCTGAGCAATGTCATTTCGGTGCTGGCCGAACAGCGCGATATCGTCGAATCCAGGGGATCCTGTTTTGCCGGTCACCTGATCGAATTGGCGATCCTGCAGATTCGCCTGACAATCAGCAATATATCCGAAGACGAATTGTGCGAATTCTCCGATATCGTCAGCGTCGGCGGCGGGCGCGAAAACTCGCAGTGACAGGAAATCGCGGAAGATGCCGGCGTGGCGATGAATGATTCTTTCGGTCCTGTTTGCATCGCGTGCGGCAATGGGATTTCAGTTTCAAACGATCGGCTCGTCGACCAACATGCCGATGCGGGCTCTCGACGTCGATTACGCCGGATGGGCGTGCTGGCTTGAAAGTCGAGTTAAACACTGCGGCGGGTGAAAAACCTGTTTCGCGCAAACACACAATGTGCGTCACAACTTTGGTGGTGCATGGTGGTCAAAACCATAACACTTTAACGGCCGGTCGTTGTGCCCGGTGGCGAACCGCCTCGAGCCCCGTGATCCTCGAATCGTCAGCATGGCCGCGCGCCCAGGTTTGACATCCGGCTGCCGGATCATGCAGATTGCACTGCGCGCTGCTGAACGCTCAGTCTGTTGAGGGCCGCCGATGTCCCGCGATGCGTTTGCCCATCCCACGAACGACCGGCACTCCGTTTCGTGCCGGGGCCGGCAGCCGCTGGCGACCATCGCGGCGGGTTGCTTTCATTATTTTCGCAGACGGCACCGGACCCAGGATTCCGGCGGCAAGCGTAATTTCAAAAACGCATTAAACCGAGGAGATAAACATGGCACGACGACCTGCTGTTGCTACACCCCGCGGACGCACCTGCGCGGTGATGCCGCATCACTACATGCTCGCCGAGACCGACCCGGTATATCGGGACAACCGACGGATCATCGAAGCCAACACCAGGACGATGCGGCTCGCGGCGCGCACCGGTGTCATCCGCATTCCCGTGGTGGTGCATGTGCTCTTTCATACCGATCAGGAAAACATCGAGATGAGCCAGATCGAAAGCCAGATCGCCGCGCTCAATCGCGACTATCGCATGCAGAACGCGGATCGAAGCCAAATTCCCGCGCCGTTCCGTCCCTTCGCCGTCGACACGCTGATCGAGTTCGCGCTGGCGGTGCGCGATCCACAGGGCAACGCCACCACTGGCGTCACCCGCACGCGAACCTCAAAAACCGTGTTTCCATATGATCCAAGCGATCCGCAGACCACGAAAAAACTGGATGACATGATCAAGTTCAACGGCTTCGGCAAGTCGGCGTGGCCCAGCGATTCCTATCTGAATCTGTGGAGCTGCAGCCTTGGCGGCGGGCTGCTCGGATATGCGCAATTCCCGGGTGCCGCACCCGCGACGGATGGTGTCGTCATCCGCAACAAGTCGTTTGGAACGACCGGCTTCGTGGAGCCGCCCTACGATCTCGGCCGGACTGCGGTGCATGAGGTAGGTCACTGGCTCAACCTGCTGCACATCTGGGGAGACGACGACGGCGGTTGCGGTCAGTCCGACAATGTCGACGACACGCCGAACCAGGCGAATTCCAACGGCTCCGACGTCCGCATATCGAATTTCCCCCACGTCACCTGCAACAATGGTCCGAATGGCGACATGTTCATGAATTACATGGACTATGTCGACGACGATACCATGTTCATGTTCACGGCGGGCCAGTTGAGGCGGATGAACGCGACGCTGGCCGGGCCGCGCGCCTCGCTGGCGAATTCAGTGGGTTTGACGCCGGTGCAGACGCCGGCGCTCGAGCCCGCGGTTGCCGCCGTGGCAGCCGCCGTCGCGCGGCCGATACCCGGCGACGAGCGTGGTGATCGTCCGACGCGGACGTTCGACGGGGTGTCGTGGGTCTAGCCTGCCGCAACGACAAGCCCTGCTGACGAAAGGAGTTCTCGATGGCTGAGCCGATCGACGTCAAGCTGCTGCACGGGCGATGGGTCCACGCGCGCGAAGAGGATACGGCCACCGAACAGGTCTATCGGCCAGCCGATTTTCCGCTTCCGCCATCGCGTGGACGCTCCGGCCTGCAATTCAACGCGGACGGAACGTTCAAGCGGATCGGGATCGGCGCTACCGACATCTCCAGCGTCAAGCAGGGCGCGTGGCAGGTCGATCCCGCCAAGGCAGGCGAGGTCCGCGTCGAAGTCGACGGCCAGCCGCAAACGCTTCAGATCGAGGATCTCAAGCAGAACCGCCTGACGGTGAAGCGGACGCCGTAGCGCAACCATGATGGTGTGCGGGCGGATTTTGCAATCTCCGCCAGTACGCCGGCGATGCTTTGGCCAAACTGCATTTGAGGTTGGCCACTCCAAATTTCCCGTGGATATCAATGGCTTGATGACCATCCGTGGTGCGAAAAGCCGCCGTTCCTGCTTGCGTCACCTGTCCGCATCCGTTATCCGGTTAAGATGCTTCGCATCCGGGCGGCTCCGGCCGTATTTCGCTGGGCGTATAACAGGTTGCAGGGAACATCACCGTAATGGCCAATGTTGTCGTCGTCGGCGCCCAGTGGGGTGACGAGGGGAAGGGCAAGATCGTCGACTGGTTGTCGGAGCAGGCCGACATCGTCGTGCGCTTCCAGGGCGGCCATAATGCCGGCCACACGCTGGTCATCAACGGCGAGACCTACAAGCTGGCGCTGTTGCCGTCGGGTGTGCTGCGGCCTTCGAAGCTCGCCGTGATCGGCAATGGCGTGGTGTTCGATCCGCAGGCGTTTCTTGACGAAGTAGTGAAACTTCAGAAGCAGGGCGTCGCCATCAGCCCGGACAATCTACGCGTTGCCGAGAACGTCACGCTGATCCTGCCGTTGCATCGCGAACTGGATTCGATCCGCGAAACCGCCAGCAAGGCTACTGCGATCGGAACCACGCAGCGCGGCATCGGCCCCGCCTACGAGGACAAGGTTGGCCGTCGCGCTATCCGGCTGATGGACCTCGCCGATCTGGCTACGCTGCCGCACAAGATCGAGCGCCTGCTGACCCACCATAACGCGCTGCGGCGCGGTCTCAACCTTGCCGAGATCGACGGCGGCGGAATGTTGAAAGACCTGACGGCGCTGGCGCCAAAACTGCTGCCTTATGCCGAGACGGTGTGGCGGCTGCTCGATCAGAAGCGTCGCGAGGGCAAGCGGATCCTGTTCGAAGGCGCGCAGGGCGCGCTCCTTGACGTGGATCACGGCACCTATCCGTATGTCACCTCATCCAACACCGTGGCGGCGCAGGCCGCAACCGGCACCGGCATGGGTCCCGGCGCGGTCGGCTATGTGCTCGGCATCTGCAAGGCCTATACGACGCGGGTAGGGCAGGGGCCTTTCCCGACCGAACTGCACGACGAGATCGGCGAGGAGATCGGCCGCAGAGGCAAGGAGTTCGGCGTCAACACCGGGCGCAAGCGGCGCTGCGGCTGGTTCGACGCGGTGCTGGTGCGCCAAACCGTGCGGACCTGCGGCATCAACGGCCTGGCGCTGACAAAACTCGATATTCTCGATGGGTTCGACAGGATCGAGGTTTGTGTAGGCTACATGCTAGACGGCCGCGAGATTGACCACCTTCCGGCCGGCGAAGGCGCGCAGTCCCGGGTCGAGCCGGTCTATGAGACCATCGAAGGCTGGAAGGAGCCGACCGCCAATGCCCGTTCCTGGGCGGATTTGCCGGCGCAGGCCATCAAATATGTCAGGCGGGTGGAGGAATTGGTCGGTTGCCCGATCGCGCTGCTTTCCACCAGCCCTGAACGCGAGGATACTATTCTGGTACAGAACCCGTTCGAGGCTTAACGCGATATTACCGGAAAGCCTGCAAAGCTAAGGGTCCGCAGATTTGAAGAGACATGGCTGACTACTACCCGCTGATCGCCCGCGCCATTGCCGGACTGGACCCCAGTGCCCCCGGCGAGCAGCGGCGTGCGCTGTACGAGCGGGCCCGCGCGGCGCTGATCGCGCAACTGCGCAGCGTGCAGCCGCCGCTGTCGGAGTCCGAAATCACCCGCGAGCGGTTGTCGCTTGAGGAGGCTGTACGCAAGGTCGAATCCGAGGCCGCCCAGCGCGCCCGCGAAGCCTCGCGCTCGGGACCCCGTGCCGGCGATGCGTTCCGCGCCGGTGCTCCCCGTGCCAAGCCCGGCGATCCACCGGCGCCACCACCGGCCCGCGCGCGCCAGCCGATCACGCCGACGCCGCCGCAGCAACGCAATTTGCGGCCCGAATCGCCGGCTGCGCCGTCCAATTCGCGGCCGCAACCGCCGCAACCCTCGATCGGCATGCAGGATCCGACGTTGCCGCCGGCCCGCGACCGGCCCGGCACGCCGCACCGCGGCGATCCCCCCGTGCAGCCAAGTCAGACCCAGTCACCGGGGATGCGTGGATTTCGCGATATTGCCGCCGACGCCGACGACCTCGGCCGCGCCGCGGCGCAGGCCAACCGCTCGGCGCGGAAAACCTATGCCAACGTGCCGTCCCCGACGCCGGAATTCGACCGGCTAGAGCCCAGCATGGAGAATCGCGGCGCCGATCCCGATCTGCCCTACTCCTACGATGAGTTCCGCCGAGGAAGCCGCGCGCTGGACCCCGCCGCCGGAGCAGCCAGGTCCGCGCCCGCGTCCCGACAAGAAGGCCGACCGCAAGAAAGCCTCGCGGCTGCCGGGGGTCGGCGGCGGCTTTCCGTTCAAGAGCGCAATTGCGATCGGCGTCGTGCTGATCCTCGCGGGCGCCGCGATCCTTTGGGGACCGTTCGCGGTCTCGTTTGTGCGCAACATGCTGAAACCCTCCGCGGTGGTCGAAGCGCCGAAAGACACCACCGCGAATCCCGCGCCGAGGCCGAAGATCGCCGACCGCGTTGGCCAGCCGGGTTCGGAGACGGTGGCACCTGTAGCCCAGCGCGTGGTGCTGTACGACGAGGATCCGGCCGATCCCAAGGGCAAGCAATATGTCGGCACGGTGGTGTGGCGCACCGAGCAGATCAAGGGCACCGGCAATGCCAAGGGCGACATCGCCGTGCGCGCCGACATCGACATTCCCGAGCGCAAGTTCAAGATGACAATATCGTTCCGCCGCAACACCGACACCTCGCTGCCTGCCAGCCACACCGCGGAACTGACCTTCATCCTGCCGCAGAATTTCGACGGCGGTGGTGTCGGCAACGTGCCGGGCATCCTGATGAAATCCAACGAGCAGGCGCGCGGCACGCCGCTCGCAGGCCTCGCCGTCAAGGTCACCGACGGCTTCTTCCTGGTGGGTCTGTCGAACGTCGATTCCGACCGCGCCCGCAACCTGCAACTGCTGAAAGAGCGATCCTGGTTCGATGTACCGCTGGTCTACGCCAACCAGCGCCGCGCCATCATCGCCATCGAAAAAGGCGCCCCCGGCGAGCGTGCCTTCCAGGAAGCCTTCGCGGCGTGGGGGGAATGACGCCGCGATCCTCCTGAGGCACCGCCCGCGCATCGCAAAGCATGCGATCTATGGCGACGGCGCTGACCGCAACGACAATACATCGACAATGGCCCGACCTATCATCAGGCGCTCAAGGGCAATTCGATCGGCGCGAATTCGCCGGCAATTTTCCCCGATGTGGCAACGCCCGCGAGCGCGGAACAGATCGCGGCGTGGCGCATTCTCGTGCGCGTGCCGCAGATGCGTGATGGTAGTTCGCCGAACGGATTTATGCGCACAGCTGGATCGACTACAAGCACGCGCGTTATTGCGAAGGCTGCGACCTTGCGACGCTGGCGCGGGGCCCGGCGTTTTCGGCCAAGCCGATGGCAAGTATTGCAAGCCTGGGATAACCGCACCATGTCACAGCACATGAACGTGAAACAGCAGACCCGCCGCGCGCCGCCGATCATCGACCAGGAAGGACGGGAAATTCGCTCCGACCAGTTCCACTCCGAGGCCCATGGCAAATTCGACTTCGGAAACTCATCCGCCAATGCATTTGGCAACCTCAGTCGCGAGCAGCGGCTGGCGCGGCTCGATGCACTGGCAAAACTGCTCGACGTCGCATTCATCCTGCCCGGCACCAATGTGCGTTACGGCATCGACGGGCTGATCGGATTAATCCCGGTAGTCGGCGACATCATCACCACTGCGATCTCGCTGTGGCTGGTGAGCGAAGCGCGCGCGCTTGGTGCGCCTTGGCACCTGACCATGCGGATGCTTGGGAATGTCGCGTTGGATGGCGTGGTCGGCGTTGTGCCGCTGGTCGGCGACGCATTCGACGTCATGTTCCGCGCCAACGTCCGCAACGTCAAAATGCTGCGGCGCTGGATGGAGAAGCAACCGAGACGTTGAGGGAAAATCAGGCGGCGTCAGCCTTGGCATCACTGACAGGCTCGGCCGGCGGTTCCGGCGCGCGGCGGGCAAGTGGAAACTCCGCGCTGTCATACAGGGTGCGAATGCCGTTCTGGTCAAAGCGGGCTTCCTCGACTTGCAGATAGGCGCCATTCAGCGAATCCGCCGGCAGTTCCTCGATCGCAAATCGAACTGCTTCGGCCGCGGTATCGAAGCGGCGATAGGCGAAACCCGCACGTTTTTTCTTGCGGATCGCCGCGGGGAACAGTTCGGCGCTGGTCTTGTAGCTGAATGAAGCCATGGTCAGTGACCCTCTCAATATAAAACGCAAAGGGAATGACGCATACCGCGTGCGCAAGCCAATGGCGGCTGGCGGGGAAACGTCATTTCAAGGACAGACTCTAATATAGGCTCGTTTGACAGAAATGCAACTCTTGGCGAAGGGGTCATGGTTCCGCGCATGCAGAAATCGCATATCAAAATTATTTAGCAATTTCAGTGATATGAGCTCGTTCAGAGCTTGCCAAGCAGCAACAGCACCAGCAGTACCATCAAAATAACGCCGCTGGGGCCCATTCTTGAACGACCCATGCCATAGCCATAGCCACCAAAAACGGCCGCTGAAGCCGGCAACACCAAAGCACAACGCAGCGCAGGTTCCATAACTGGAACTAATCTGAAAGGCGGTCTCCTTCCCCTCCAAGGAAATCTCGTATCATCAGATGCGAAACAGGCGGGAAGCCGACGCGAAGCATCGGCGCCCTTGAGAAGGACGGAGGTCTTTACTTGGGCTGCAGCTTCAGCGCCGCGGAGTTGATGCAATAGCGCAAGCCCGTCGGTCCCGGTCCGTCCTCGAAGACGTGGCCGAGATGCCCACTGCATTTCGAGCACAGCACCTCGGTGCGGATCATGCCGTGGCTGATGTCGCGCTCCTCGTCCACATGGCTTTCGACTGCGGGCGCGGTGAAGCTGGGCCAACCGCAGCCGGAATCGAACTTGGCGTCGGATTCGAACAGCGTCTGGCCACAGCCGGCGCAGGTGTAGGTGCCGGTGCGGTGCTCATGTTCATATTCGCCGGAGAACGGCCGCTCCGTGGCCTTTTCACGCAGCACCGCGTACTGCATCGGCGTCAACTCGCGGCGCCATTCGGCTTCGGTCTTCTCAACCTTTGCGGTTTTGCTGTCGGTCATGGAAAACTCCCTGAACGGTGGTCCTCATTTGCGCGCGAAGCGCGGCGATCCGTTCTGTCTTTGCCGGCTCGATCCCCATGCACGAAGCTGGATTGCTTCGCCGCCTCGCTCCTTGCAAGGACGAAAGCGTCAGTTGGTGACCTTCGCGCTGCCAACCAAGGTCGGTTTCTCGATGTAATCCTGCGCGAAGACCTTCTTCAGAGCCTCGATCTTCGGCAGGTCGTTATAGGCGATATAGGGCTGGTTCGGGTGTAGCGTCAGGTAGTCCTGATGATAAGCCTCGGCCGGATAAAACGCGTCGAGCGCGCCTACCTTGGTCACGATCGGCTTCTTGTAGGCTTTTGCCGCGTTGAGCTGCGCGATATAGGCGTCCGCTACTTTCTTCTGCTCGTCATTGGCGGTGAAGATCGCCGAGCGATATTGCGTGCCGGAGTCCGGTCCTTGACGATTGAGTTGGGTCGGATCGTGGGCCACCGAGAAGAAGATCTGCAGGATTTTTCCATAAGAAATCTTCTTTGGGTCGTATTTGATCTCGACGGCTTCGGCGTGGCCGGTCGCACCTGTGCTCACAACGGTATAGTTCGCGGTCGCCTTGCTGCCGCCGGCATAGCCGGAAACCGCATTGACGACGCCGGCGGTGTGCTGGAACACGCCCTGCACGCCCCAGAAGCAGCCGCCTGCGATCACCGCGGTCTGGATGCCGTCGGACGCCTGCGCGTCGACCGCGGGGGCGGGAATGATCACGACGTCTTCCGCCGCGCGCAACGGCGCCATCGCGAAAGCGGTAATCGCCAGCGCGCCGATGGCGGCGGCGCAGAGCGACGGGCGGAGTGGGTTACGGCGCATGGGACGTCCTCTTGGATGATGGCGGCCGGATCAGACGGCAGTTTAGGCGGAGAAACGCAGGTCGTAATCGTTGCGTGGCTTCCCGTCGAGCAAGGTACGCGGCAGCCTGCCCTTCGTTACGTCCTTACGCACACGAGTTCGTGAATAAAAGCATTTCTTTCCATCGGCTTATGGACCGTATCAGGGCGCAGGCAGCGTTGAAAACCGGCTGCAGCGACTTGCTTGGATTTGTTCGGGGATGACGGCTGGGTTGGTCACACCACCACACTCAGCCGCTTGGCCGCGCGCGTAATGCCGGTGTACAGCCAGCGCGCGCGGCTGTCCTGAAACGCAAAGCTCTCGTCGAACAGCACTACGTCGTCCCATTGCGAACCCTGACTCTTGTGCACGGTGAGCACATAGCCGTAATCGAACTCGTCATACGGTTTGCGCTGTTCCCATGGAATCGCCTCGATGCCGCCTTCAAAACAATCCGTTCGCACCGAGACTCTCGTCACCTTGATGCCGAAATCCTCGTCCGGCGACAGCCGCATGCCGAGAATCCGCGATTTCGATCGCGACGCGGTGCGCGACTTCACGCGCCACAGACCGCCGTTGAACAACGCTTTCTTGCGGTTGTTGCGCAGGCATACCAGCTTGTCGCCGGCGACCGGCAACGGATCCTCGATGTTCTGCTTCTGCCGTATCCGCATGTTATAGGCGCGCCGCGTGTTGTTGCGCCCGACCAGCACCTGATCGGCATTCATGACACGGTCCGGATCAAGATCGGCACGGGACACCACCTGACTTTCACCGTAGCGCCCGATCTCGAGTTCGCGGCCTTCGCGCACGTCCATCGACATGCGTACGATCGGATCGTCCTGCGCCTGGCGGTGCACCTCGGTCAGCATCGCGTCGGGCTCGACGTTGGTGAAGTATCCGCCACCCGCGATAGGCGGCAGTTGCGCGGGATCTCCAAGCACCAGCAGCGGACATTCGAACGACATCAGGTCACGGCCAAGGTCCGCGTCCACCATCGAACACTCGTCGATCACGATCAGTTTTGCCTTCGACGCCGGTGCATCGTCCCATAGTTCAAAGCTTGGCTGCTCGACGCCGGATTCTTTCGCGCGATATATCAGAGAGTGGATCGTGGAAGCGTTGTCGCAACCCTTGCTGCGCATCACCAGGGCAGCCTTGCCGGTGAACGCAGCGAATTTGACCTCGCCGTCGACGCCGTCTGCGATGTGCCGCGCCAGCGTGGTCTTGCCGGTACCCGCATAGCCGAACAGCCGGAACACCGGCGGCGTGCCGTGCCTGCCGGGTTTCGCCTTCAGCCAGTCGGCCACGGCTTTCAGCGCGCAATCCTGGTGTGGGGTGAAGGTTGGCATGGAGCTCGATGCAAGAGCCGCGGTGGCGACTCACAGGGTCAAACTAACCATTCATGCCGGGCACGCCAACCACCTTCCGCCACACGGAATTGGTTGAAGGTGGACTTGATGCGCCCGGTGTTTACACTGCGAATAACAACAAGCCGGCCTCGGGAGGCATCCATGAAATTCGGCATCTTTTACGAGCTGCAGCTACCGCGCCCGTGGCAGCCCGGCGGCGAACTGAAACTGTATCAGGACGCGCTGACGCAGCTCGAGCTCGCCGACCGCTGCGGCTACGACCACGCCTGGGTAGTGGAACACCACTTCTTGGAAGAATATTCGCATTCGCCATCGCCGGAATCCTTTCTCGCCGCCGCCAGCCAGCGCACCCGAAATATCCGGCTCGGCCATGGCATTTTTCAGCTCACCACCAATCATCCCGCGCGCATTGCCGAGCGCGTCGCGGTGCTCGATCTGCTCAGCAACGGCCGTTGCGAGTTCGGGATGGGCGAGAGCGCCTCGATTACCGAACTGACGCCATTCGGCCGCGACATGGAGACCAAGAAAGAGGTGTTCGAAGAAGCGGTGCGCGCCATCTTCCCGATGTTCAAGGACGGCGGCAGCGAGCATCACGGCAAGTATTTCGACATTCCGCTGCGCAATGTGGTGCCAAAGCCGGTGCAGAAGCCGCATCCGCCGCTGTGGATGGCGTGCTCGCAACTGCCGACCATCGAGCGCGCAGGACAAAACGGATTTGGCGCGCTCGGCTTTCAGTTCGTCAGCGCGGATGCCGCGCACGCCTGGGTGCACGCTTATTACAACGCCATCACCAAACGGCTGAAGAGGCTCGCCGACTACGAGATCAATCCGAACATGGCGCTGGTCTCGTTCTTCATGTGCGCGAGGACCGACGAGGAAGCGAGGGCGCGCGCCGATGGCGCGACCTTCTTCCAGTTCGCGCTGCGCTATTACGGCCAGGGGCAGAACCGGGCGCGGCCGGCGCCGGGCACGGTCAACATGTGGGACGAATACAACAAGTGGAAGCGGGAGAATCCAGAAGCGCAGGAAGCGGCGCTGCGCGGCGGGCTAATCGGCTCGCCTGAAACCATAGCTAAAAAGCTGCGGCGCTTTCGCTCTTCCCATATCGACCAGGTGATCCTGCTCAACCAGGCCGGCAAGAACAGCCACGAACACATCTGCGAATCGCTGGAACTGTTCGCCAAGGAAGTCATGCCGGAATTCAAATCCGATCTCGAGCACGAGGAATGGAAGAAAGGCGTCATGAGCGGCGCGCTCGAGCTTGAGGAGATCGACACCGAGGCCTTCACCGACCGCTACGGCAAGCTCGCCGTCGGCGTGACGCCGTCGAAGCCGGCGGTTGCGGCGGCGGGCTAGCAGCGCTACATCGTCATTGCGAGAAGCGCAGCGACGAAGCAATCCAGCCTCGTGCCGGCTACTGGATTGCTTCGCTTCGCTCGCAATGACGGAGGGATGGCGCCAATGGAACGCAAACTCCTGCAAATCGCCGTCGCCTTCGCGGGTCTTGTCGGCGTCGGCTTCGGCCTCGCCGGGGTAGTGTTCGGCACGGCGTTCACGGACATCTTCGACGACGGCGCGATCGACTCGTCGGTGCGCTTTTTCAAGGGCATGCTGCTGGCGATCGGGCTGATCTACTGGTCGTGCATTCCCGACATCGAGCGCCGCGGCGAGCGGATCTCGATGGTGACGTTCATACTGGTATGCGGAGCGGCGTCGCGGCTCATGGCCGTGATCGGGCATGGCGTTGCGACGCTCGGCATTCTCGTCAGCCTGATCGCGGGATTGATCCTGGTGCCGCTGTTGTGGCTGTGGCAACGCCACATCGCGCAAGTCGCGCAACGCAGGTTGTTTACCTGAATGAAGCGCGCCGGCATGTGGATTTTCTATTGCCTCGGCGCGCTGGCGATCGGCTACCTCGCGCTTTATGCCTATGCGGTTATGACCGGGCGCGATCTGCAGCCCGGCAATCCGATTCGTATTTTTCGCAATCCAGATGCGCCGAGCTATTCTACCCTCGTCATTCCGCACGCGTAGCGGCTGTCCGGAATCCATAGCCACCAATCGGATTCCGGGTTCATCGCTTCGCGATGCCCCGGAATGACGAGCTATTTTAGGGCTTAAGCCATCGACGCCACCCGCTGATAGTCGCCGGCGCCGGCGGGCGTGATCGGCAGGCCGCCATCGGCGTATTCGTTGAGCTTGTTGCGCAGCGTTCGGATCGAGATGCCCAGGATGTTGGCGGCGTGGGTGCGGTTGCCAAGGCAATGCTTCAGCGTCTCCAGAATGAGGTCGCGTTCGACGTCGGCGACGGTGCGGCCGACCAGCGCGCGTGTCACCTGCTCGGCGGCGAAGGTGGCATGCGCCACCGCGGGCGCGGTCTTCGCCAAGTCAAGCCGGTCGCCATCCGGCGTCAGGATGGCGTCCACGCCGATTTCGTCGCCATTGGCCATCAGCACCGAGCGGTGGATGGTGTTTTCCAGTTCGCGGACATTGCCTTGCCAGCGGTTCGAGGTCAGCACGCGCCGCGCCTCCGCCGAGATCGGACGCACCGGCACGCCATTGGCATCGGCATATTTGCGCGCGAAATGCTGCGCCAGTTCGAGGATGTCAGCCGGGCGGTCGCGCAGCGGCGGGATCTTCAGGTTCACCACGTTGAGCCGGAACAGCAGGTCTTCGCGGAAAGTACCCTCGCGCACCGCGTCGGCGAGATTGCGGTTCGAGGTGGCGATGATGCGGATATCGATCGGTACCGGCCGCGTGCCGCCGACGCGGTCGATGACGCGCTCCTGGATCGCTCGCAGCAGTTTCGATTGCAGCCGCACATCCATTTCGGAGATTTCATCCAGCAGCAGCGTACCGCCTGTGGCTTCCTCGAACTTGCCGATGCGGCGCGCGATGGCGCCGGTGAACGCGCCTTTCTCATGGCCGAACAGTTCGGATTCCAGCAGATGTTCGGGAATCGCCGCGCAGTTGATGGAGATGAATGGTTTTTTGGCGCGGTTGGAGCGGGTGTGGACATAACGCGCCAGCACTTCCTTGCCGGTGCCGGATTCGCCGGTGATCATGACGGACGCGTCGGAGCCGGCGATCTGCTGCGCCAGCTTGATGACCCTCGCCATCGCCTCGTCGCGATAGACCAGGTCGCGCGAATCGTTGGCAACTGCGGCCAGCACTGCCGCGATCAGTTCCGGATCGGGCGGCAGCGGGATGTATTCCTTGGCGCCGGCGTGGATGGCGGCGACCGCGGCACGGGCGTCGCTGGCGATGCCGCAGGCGACGATGGGAACGTGGATGTGCTCGGCTTCGAGCCGGATCACCAGGTCGCGGATGTCGAGCGCAACGTCGACCAGCAGCAGGTCGGCGCCCTTGCCGCCGCGCAGCACGCGCATCGCCTGCTCGTTGTCCTCCGCGTGGGTTACGGAGGCGCCATTGTCCATGGCGATCTTGGTGGCGGTCGTGAGCTGGCCCTTCAGGGTGCCAACGATGAGAAGCCGCATGGTGTTCTCCTGTCCGTCCTAAATCCGATGTATTTTCGTTGACTCGTCATTGCGAGCGAAGCGAAGCAATCCAGAGCCCCGCGCACACACTGGATTGCTTCGTCGCTTCGCTCGTCGCAATGACGTGGCTTGGTCGGGTCTTATCATCAGGCGCGTTCCGCCTTGATGATTTCCGTCATGGTCACGCCGAGCTTGTCTTCCACCAACACCACTTCGCCGCGCGCCACCAAGCGGTTGTTGACATAGATGTCGATGGCTTCGCCGACCCGGCGGTCGAGTTCGAGCACGGTGCCCGGTCCGAGCTTCAACAGCTCGCCGACGTCCATCTTGGAGCGGCCGAGCACGGCGGAAACCTGGACCGGCACGTCGAACACCGCTTCGAGATCGGCGGCGACCCGCGAGATCTGTTCGTCGTCGTGGTATCCGATGTCGTCGATCGCAGCCGGATCGGCGGCATTGAGATCGGGAAGCGGCACGTGGGTATCGGTGTCACTCATGGCTCGCTCCTGGGGGCTCGCGGGACGCCATGTAGCGCCCGACAAGTTCGTTGATCTTGGTTTCGATCGCTGCGCGTTCCAGCACGACGCCGCCGTTGGCCCATTCGATCCGGCAGTCGCCGCCGTCGATTTCCGGCTCGGCAAGGATGACCAGGCGGCCCTCGAACCCGCTTTGCTTGGCCATTCGCTCGATCCGCTCGCGCGCGTCGTCATAGAGAGAGTCGTTAATCCGAACCACGAGATGCGGCGTCGAGACCAGATGCGAGAAGCAGTCGCTGACCAGCGCCATCACCTCGGCAAGTGGCTCGCCGGCCATCAACTCGCTGCACAGCTTGCGCGCGACCGCCACCGCGACATCGACGGCCTCTGTTTCCATCCTGGTTTCGATGCCGGAAAACCGCGAGGCGATGGTGCGGATTGCGATGCCGATCTCCTCCAGCGCCAAGGCTGCGCGGCGGTCGCTTTCGGCTTTTGCCTCGCGCATCGCGGCATCGAAGCCGTCGCGGTAGGCGCGGGCTTCGGCGGATGCGATCTGCTGCGCGATTTCGGACGGCGTGGCCGCGCGTTCGCGGCGCTTCTCCGGCGCCGAGAAGTCCATATCGAACAGGAATTTGGCGGGAGCGCCCATCAGTACACCAGCTCGTCGTCGGCGCGGTTCTTGGTCAGCATGATCTCGCCCTTGGCCGCCAGATCCTTGGCGAGATTGACCAGCAGCGCCTGCGCCTCGTCGACGTCGCGCAGCCGCACCGGCCCGAGCGCCGCCATGTCGTCGAGCAGCATCTTGCCGGCGCGCGACGACATGTTGCCTAGAAAGAAGCCGCGCACGTCCTCGTTGGCGCTCTTCAGCGCGATGCCGAGCTTGTTCTTGTCGACGTGGCGCATCAGGGTTTGCGCGGAAGCCGAATCCAGCTTCACGAGATCATCGAAGGTGAACATCAGCGCCTTGATGCGTTCGGCGGATTCGCGGTTGTCTTCCTCCAGCGAGGTGATAAAGCGGGTTTCGGTCTGGCGGTCGAAATTGTTGAAAATTTCGGCCATCACCTCGTGGGCGTCGCGGCGGCGGGTCTGCGAGAGGTTGGACATGAATTCGGTACGCAGCGTCTGCTCGACGCGCTCGATCACCTCTTTTTGCACCGCCTCCATCTTCAGCATGCGGCCGACCACGTCGAGCGCCATGTCCTCGGGCAGGATCGCCAGCACCCGCGCGGCGTGCTCGGGCTTCAGCTTCGACAGCACCACGGCGATGGTCTGCGGATATTCGTTCTTGAGGTAGTTGGCGAGCACTTCTTCCTGCACGTTGGAGAGTTTTTCCCACATGTTGCGCCCGGCAGGTCCGCGGATTTCGTCCATGATTCCGGTGACGCGCTCCTTCGGCAGATACTGCGCCAGCAGCCGTTCGGTAGCGTCGAAAGTGCCCATCAGCGCGCCGGAGGCGGACATTCGCGAAACGAATTCGAGCAGCAGATCCTCGACCACGTCGGCCTCGACGGTACCGAGCGTCGACATCACCATCGACAATTCGCGCACTTCGTCGTCCTCGAGCAACGACCACACCTTGCCGCCATATTGTTCTCCCAGCGCCAGCATCAGGATCGCCGCCCGCTTCGGGCCGCTCATCGGCTTGCCCTTGGGACGGGTGCTCTGACGGCTCGCCAGCGTCGCGACTACGCTGGCAATGTCGATGTTGGAACCGGCTGTGGTTTGCGGTACGGCCATGTCAGATCACGCGGGCTCCGAGAGCCATTGACGGATGATGGAAGCGGTTTCGCTCGGATTACGCTCGGCCAGCTCGCCGACCCGGTGTACCGACTGGGCATGGACCTGGCCCTGCACCTGCGCCACGTCGATCATCTGCGCGGTGGCGTTGTTGCCTGGAATGAGATTCTGTCCGGGGGCGGGGGCGCTGGCGTTCGCCAAAGCGGGAATGGCGGCATTTGCGACGGCGGCGACCGGCTCGGAAGCGAGGATGCGCTTGACCAGCGGCCGGACCACCATGAACAGCACCACAAAGCCGAGCAGCATCATCACCGCGAGTTCGATGCCGTACATCAGGTCGTCCTTGGTGAACTGAAACATGCCGAACAAACCGCCGGGCTCGCTGACCGGCGCGACGGAAGGCGCGTCGGCAAAGCGCAGGTTGACCACCTCGACCTGGTCGCCGCGCTTCTGATCGAAGCCGATCGCCGAGCGCACCAGCGTCGCGATGCGGTCGAGCTGCTCCTTGGAGCGGTCGGCGTAGACCATCTCGCCCTTGTCGTTTTTCGCATAGCTGCCGTCGACCAGCACGGCGACCGAGATGCGGTTGACGCGGCCGGCCTCGGTAACTTCCGTCTTGGTGGTGCGGGAAATCTCGTAGTTATTGGTTTCCTCGCTTTTCTTGCTCTGGTCGCGCGCGGCCGGCGCACTGTCCTGGCGCTGGTTGCCCGGCAGTTCGTTATTGACGGTCACCTGGCCATTGGTTTCGGCGGTGGCGGAGGATTCCTCGACGAGTTCTGGCTGGAACGCAGTACCCGGCCTTCGGGATCGAACTTGTCGGAAGTCTGCGTGATCTTGTTGTAGTCGAAGTCGGCTGAAAGCTGCACTCGGGCGCGCCCCGCGCCGACCACCGAGGAGACGATCGCCTCGACCTGGCCGCGCATCCGCTTCTCGAAGCCGGCACGGCGCTCGTCGCCGGTGGCGCCGTCGGTATCGCCCGCCGCGCCATCGGCCAGCAACTGGCCGGCTTCATCAACGATGGACACCCGCTGCGGCTTCAGGCCGTTGACGGCGGAGGCCACCACATGGCGGATGGCGCGAACCTGCTGCGGTTCCAGCGTCCCGCGCACCCGAACCACGATCGAGGCCGATGGCTCCGGTGTTTCGCGCGAAAACAGCGGCCGCTCTGGCAGCACCAGATGCACGCGCGCGGCCTGGATACGGTCGATCCCCCGTATGGTACGGGCCAGTTCGCCTTCCAGTGCCCGGAGATGATTGATGTTCTGCACGAAACTGGTGGTGCCCAGCGCGTCAGACTTGTCGAAAATCTCGTAGCCGACGCCGCCGCCCTTGGGCAGGCCGCCTTCGGCAAGCTTCATGCGCAGCCGCGTCACTTTATCCTTGGGCACCATGATGACGGCGCCGTCGTTGCGCAGCTCGAAGGGTACCGCCTGGCGCTCCAGATCCTTGACGATCCCTGCGGAATCCTCCGGGCTGAGGTCGGTGAACAGCGTGGTCATCTGCGGCGTGGTGACGCGCATGACGACGAATCCGAAGAAGCCGATCAGCGCGACGGTGACCGCGACCATCGCCAGCACCCGGGACGCACCCAAGCTTCTCAAAAAACCTGCAAGACTCTGCAACGAACCAGCCCCTCAGATTCGGCTGCAAGAGCCGACTGGGCAATTATTGCCTATGGGATGGTTTCGATATGGTTAACGAAGGTTAAAGGCGGCGAGGAATTGCCGAAGACGCAAAAGATCGGCCTTCCGGGAGAAAGCGGGTTTTCTGAAAATTGCAATCCATATTCCGCGTCGTCCCCGCGAAGGCGGGGACCTATAACCACCGATGGTTATTGTGCGCAGATCGCTTCCGCTGGCTGCTTATAGCTTCCACATCACTACGACGGAGGGTATGGGTCCCGCCTGCGCGGGGACGACATGGAGGGTGCGGAAGCGCCGTGCAGGCTTACTGGCGATACTGCTGGATGCGGGTGGTGCGCAGTCCGGCCAGGCCGTGCTGGTCGATGGAAAACTGCCAGGACAGGAATTCGTCGACGGTCAGAGTGTAGCGGCTGCAGGCCTCCTCGAGGGAAAGCAGGCCGCCGCGGACCGCGGCAACGACTTCGGCCTTGCGGCGGATCACCCACCGTTTGGTCCCGGGCGCGGGCAGGTCCGCAATTGTTAACGGACTGCCGTCAGGCCCGATGACGTATTTTACCCTCGGGCGATGGGGTTCTGTCATGGCGTACTCACAAACTCTCAACCACTGAACTCACATGAACAACCTACGCCCCTGGGCTTAAAATTTGCCTAAGCATGTGGCCCAAATACAATTCTCCTTGGAATCGACATGAAAACGCGCCCCGGCGCACCGATGTGTGCCGGGGTGACGCAGGGTGTGAACAAAATGCTAACGTCGATTGTCGTCATTGCGAGGAGCGAAGCGACGAAGCAATCCAGTTCTTGCTGTGCGCCGTCTGGATTGCTTCGCTTCGCTCGCAATGACGACGAAGCGCCTCAGTTCGTGATGCTCTTGATCTGGCTGACCGTATAGGTCTGACCGTTGATCGATAGCAGCGGCGGCGACTGGGTGAGATCGACCGAATTGACCAAGCCCTGGATCTGGGTCGAGACCCCCACGGGATTGCCTGAGGCGTCAAGCGCGGTGGCAGTGAGGGTATATTTGCCGTCGGGCCATTGCGTGCCGTCACTGCCCTTGCCGTCCCAGCTGAACGCCTGGTTGTCGCCCGCGGTGACGGAATAATTGCCGCTGAAGACGTTCTGGCCGGTCGAGTTGGCAATGGTGATGGCTACGTTCGAGTTTGATGCAACGCCGAGCGTCCAGCTCGCCGCGCTGTTGGTCAATTTAGTCGTGGCGCCGTCGACCACGGCGGTCTTGCCGACAAAACCCAGTGCCTGAGTCGATTGCGCGGTCTGCTGCAGCGACACCAGCGAAGTTAATTGATCATTGGTCTTGAGCTGCTGTTCGACACCGGCAAACTGCACCAGTTGCTGGGTGAACTGGTTGGTGTCCAGCGGGTCAAGCGGGTTCTGGTTCTGCAACTGCGTCGTCAGCAGGGTCAGGAAGGTCTGGAAATTCCCGGCAAGTGTGGAACCCGCCGTCGAACTCAGGCTCGACCCGGAATCCGTGCTGGCGGGGAGGGGTGTCGTGCCCGATACGACCGTTGGCGCGACGCCTGATGCTGTCGTCATGTCCGTCTCCTAAACTCTGATGTCCACGCCGCTGCCAGATCCGGGCATGCGGCCGTAAGTTCGTCCCGCCACCGCGGCTGGAACACTGTCGTCTTCGCTGATGATTAGGCGCTGTGCGTGGCGCCCGGCCTCGTCACCGGCGTTGTGGCCGGACGAGGACTGGTCGCGCAGGCTGAATTGCAGACCGCCGTCGCCGGTCCTGAATCCGGCGTTGTCGAGTGCGCGCTGCAATTGCGGCGCGTCCTGACGCAGCATCGCCAGCGTTTCCGGCTTCTCCACCGTCAGATGCGAGGTGACCTGGCCGTGGCGATCGACGTCGATGCGGACATCGATGCGGCCAAGCTCGGCGGGGTCGAGCCTAATCTCGAAACGGCTCTTGCCGCTTTGCGCCGACACGGCGATCTGCAGCGCAAGGCCGTTGAGAGGCACTGCCGCCGAGGTTGGCACGGTGACGTTCAATTGCGGGGCGGGGACGGCGGTGGTGGATTGTGCGGGCGGCTGCAGGATGCTTGACGCCTGCTGGGTAGCGTCGGAGACATCGGTCTGAGCCTGAACTGCCGCCGATGCGCGGTGCTCGTGCGGCGACGGCGTCGCGGCGGCGGCGATCGGCGTCTGCGCTTTCGCCGCTTCGGCCTTCGCGGCGTCGACGGTTGTGCCGTCGGCCTTCTGTCTGCTGTCCGCGGCCTGCGTTTGTGGCGCAACGCCCTTGTCGGCAGCCCCTGGGGACGGCGGCGCCGCGGACGGATCGGAAACCGTGGGCGAGGTATCGGTCTTGATCGCAGCGACAGTTTCGTTCGAGCGCACCGCGGTCGATGCTTTGGACACCGGCTTTGGCGCGACAGCCGCGGCTGGCGTCGTTAGGACGACGGCCGCCGCCAATTCGGGATCGGCTTGGGTAACGGCATCGGCGTTCGCCGGCTGCATGACGGGAGCTGTGATGCTGTCGTTCGCTGTGGCCTGCGCGGCGGTGGTGGTAACCGTTACCGGTTCGGCAGCGCCAGCCGTGGTCGCGGAATTCAACGGCGCCGCTGTCGGCATTGCCCCCGGTTCGGGCGCCGGGCTCGCTGGCGCCTTCGGCGCCGGATCGATCGGGGCTTTGGCCGCCGTCACCACAGGTTTCGATGCTTCAACGGTCGATGCACTGGTCGCGATCGCTGCCGCCGCGATCGCCAGCGGCTGCGCCGCGTTGTCGGGCGATGCCGGGACTGCGACAGTGACCGTCGCCGCGACGGGGACCGCAATCGCGATCGGAGCCGGCGTCACGGCCGCCGCCGCGGGCTGCGGCGATGCCGTGGGATCGGCGAAAGCGGCGTCGCCTAACCCGACGATGTCCGACGCGGCGTCCTTGATTGGAGATTTGACAACGGCCTGCTTTGCAGGCCTGGGTTTGCAGGCTGCATCGACATTGCCATCGGCGGCGACGGACGGCGCGGTCTCCGGCTGCGTGCCCCGCGACGGTGTGTTCGCTGCCGGGTTCGAAGAATTCGACGCGGATGCGTCGCGCGGCTTGTCCGACGCGGTGGAAGCGTCGGCAGGACGTGGCGACGGTCCATCCGGCGCCGCGCGCTCGTTACCCGCGGCTTCCGCCACATTGCCGTCAATCAACGTCGAAAAGCTGTCGGGCGACTGGTCCGTCCGGGCAGACCTCGGCAGGCTCTGCAACGACAGGGTTGCGGCGGTATCTGACGTGACGCTGAGCACGGGCGGCCTTTCGCGATGTGGCTATCGTCAGGTCAGCAAGGACCGGGCCACGCCGTGTCAAAAATAATACTTAACAGAATCAGTTAGTTACTAGAAAGGAGGCTGGCTGTGTCCCGGCCGCGGCGGCTTCGTTTCTGCCCGGCGGCAAGAATTGCCGCTTCCCGGCTTCAAAAGCGGGTCACGCGATTGCCTGACAGGGGTGCGGACTATATGAAAGGCTGATCTTTCAGCCGCCCCGGAGAGGCGAGTTCGCTTTCCCGGCCCGCTTGCGACGTGACCATGCTCAACAGTCTCGATCTCGAAGGCCGTCCTCAGGACACACGGGTCGTCGTCGCCATGTCCGGCGGTGTCGACTCCTCGGCGACGGCTGCGTTGCTGAAGTCGGAAGGCTACGACGTGATCGGCATCACTCTGCAGCTCTACGATCATGGCGCCGCCACCCACCGCAAGGGCGCCTGCTGCGCGGGCCAGGACATCCACGATGCCCGCGACGTCGCCGCGCGTCTTGGCATTCCGCATTACGTGCTGGACTACGAGAGCCGGTTTCGCGAGTCGGTGATCGACAGCTTTGCCGATTCCTACGCCGCCGGCGAGACGCCGGTGCCGTGCATCGAATGTAACCGCTCGGTCAAGTTCCGCGACCTGCTCTCGACCGCGCGCGACCTCGGCGCCGCGGCGCTTGCCACCGGGCATTACGTCGCGTCGCGCCGCATGGCAGACGGATCGCGGGCGCTGGTATGCGCTGCGGATACCAGTCGCGACCAGAGCTATTTCCTGTTCGCAACAACACGCGAGCAACTCGACTATTTGCGCTTTCCGCTGGGCGACATGACCAAGCCGCAGACCCGCGAACTGGCGCGGCGCTTCGGATTGTCGGTGGCAGACAAGCAGGATAGCCAGGACATCTGCTTTGTGCCGACCGGCCGTTACACCGATATCGTCGGCCGGCTGAAGCCGAATGGGCTTGCGCCGGGCGATATCGTCGGCCTCGATGGACGCAGCATCGGCAAGCATCAGGGCATCGCGCATTTCACCGTCGGGCAGCGCCGCGGCCTCGGTATCGCCTCCAGCGCGCCGCTCTATGTGATCCGGCTTGACGCCGTCAGCCGCCGCGTCGTGGTCGGCCCGCGCGAGGCATTGCGGATGTATCGCATCGTGCTGCGCGACGTCAACTGGATCGGCGACGGCGCGCTCGATCGCGCGGTCGGTAAGGGCCTCGAGATTTTCGTCCGCGTGCGCTCGACCCGCGCGCCGCAGCCGGCGTGGCTGCGCGCGGCCGATGGCGGCTATGAGGTCGAATTGGTCGCAGGCGAGGAAGGTGTGTCGCCCGGCCAGGCCTGCGTGTTCTACGATGCGCAAGCGGGGCAGGCGCGCGTGCTCGGTGGCGGTTTTATAAAGAGCGCGGCGGGCAAGCCAACGCAGCACGACATTGCGACGCCGCAGCCGTTGTTGCAGGACTAGAGCCGACAAGAAACGTCAAAAGAAACTTCAGGCAGGAATTCAGGGCGGGCATGGGCAACGACATCGATCGCGCGGGGGTCGCGAAAGCGTATGGCCGCTGGGCGCCGGTCTACGATCTCGTCTTCGGCAAGGTGTTCGATCAGGGCCGCCAGTCCACCATCGCGGAAGCCGACAAGATCGGCGGACGAATTCTCGATGTCGGCGTCGGTACCGGATTGTCTTTGTCGGATTATTCGCGCTGCACCAGGTTGTGCGGCGTCGACATTTCCGAGCCGATGCTGCGCAAGGCCCAGCAGCGTGTCCGCGCGATGGGGCTTTCCAACGTCGAAACGCTGGCGGTGATGGACGCAAAAAATCTGGCGTTCGCGGAGGCGTCCTTTGACGCGGTGGTGGCGCAATATGTCATCACCGCGGTTCCCGATCCGGAAGCGACGCTGGACGATTTCATCCGGGTGCTGAAGCCCGGCGGCGAGCTCATCCTGGTCAACCATATCGGCGCCGAAGGCGGTCCGCGCCGCGCCTTCGAACTGGCGTTCGCGCCGCTGGCGCGACGGCTCGGCTGGCGACCGGAATTTCCGTGGGCCCGGCTGGTGGATTGGGCCGCCAACCATGGCGGTGTCAGCCTCGCCGAACGTCGTCCGATGCCGCCGATGGGGCATTTTTCGCTGATCCGCTACCGCAAATCCTGACGGGTTCGGCTTAAGCATTGGGCTGAACCCGCCAGCACCTGGAACTTTGGTACGCGCCAGCCGTTTCCCTCGATGACCAAAAAGCTGTTCGTTTTTTCCTGTGTCATGATTGTGCTGTCTGGCTCGGCCTTCGGACAGGCACCGCCGACGCCAACCACGCCGCCGACACAGACCGCGACGCCGCCGGTGCGGACCAATTGCGCGCCGACGGAATCGACTTCCCAAGGCAATATCGTGGCGCAGGGTTCTACCGCGCAGCGCGCCGAACCGCTCGGGGATAAACTGGCGAAAGCCGACGGCGTTCTGTGTCCGCCCTCTGGCGTCGACCCGGCCATTCGGGCGCCGACGCCGGACACCGGCAATACACCGGTGATTCCACCGCCCGGCAGCCCCGGCGGCGATCCCACGATACGGCCGAAATAAGCGTCGTTTACTGACACTTGATGTGCGCGGGGTTTGCTTGACATGCCCCTGACCGGCTTCTTATATGCCGCGCGTTTGACGCTACGGCATGGTTGTTTGCCCTGCGATGAACGTTTTGGCGGGGTAGCTCAGCTGGTTAGAGCACGGGAATCATAATCCTGGGGTCGGGGGTTCGAGTCCCTCTCCCGCTACCATCCTTTATCTCTGTCAGGTTGCATAGTCATATCGGCGGCGGAACCTCCGGGCTGCGGCAACGTTGTTGCAGAGGAGATTCCGATGGCTGAAAAATTCGATCCTGCTCCACATGACAAGCACGCTGAAGATCCAAAGCAAGCCGCTTTGGCCGATATGGAAACACATGCTCGTCTTGAGGCCGGCCTGATGGATACGTTTCCGGCCTCTGATCCCGTCAGCGCGGCGCAGCCGGCACCATCGAAGCACGACTCCAACGAGTCGAACGGCTCGCTGTGGGACAAGGTGATGGCGATCTTCCGCTAGCAGGCTTTGCGTTCATTGGCGGACAAACGGGGCATCCCGCAATGGACGATCATTTCAACCACGCGCCGAACGATTCGCCGCGCAGCGGCACCAATAAAAAGGTTGCGCCCATGGTTTTGGGCGCCGTTACCTGCATCCTAGTGCTGGTCGTGATCTGGCTTGTGATGAAGGCATGAGTTCCAACGTATTTGCACATATTGGCAGATACGTAAATCCGCATTCGGAACCATTTCTTTTGCACCGCATTTCCTTACGGATAATTCATTTAACGTCGAGGAGCATGCGATGATCAAGCGTCTTGCAGTGGCCGCCGTCGCGGTAGTGGGAATTTACAGTGCCATGCCGGCGAGCGCGGAAGAGGTCGGCGTGGGTGTCGGTCCGGTGGGCGTCGGTGTGACAGTCGGTTCGGGCCGCAGCGACTATGATCGAGACCGTGTTCATGAACGAACGATTATTCGTGAGCGCGAACCCCGCCGCGACGAAACCGTGATCATCAAGAAGCGCGATCGGGATTGGGACCGTGATGGGCGCAAGGTAATCATCGAGCGCTGACATCCGGAACGATTCAGCATTCCAACGGCCTCCCTCGCGGAGGCCGTTTTCTTTTGTTACATCTCGTTATTCCGATGCAGTATTTAAGGGTGGCGATATGGATGACGAATTGCGAGACCGTCTGGCGATCCGCGACCTGATCGAGAACTGGGTGGTGTGGCGCGACGCCGGCGACTGGGAGCGGTTTCGCTCGGTCTGGTTCGACGATGGCCGCATGATGGCGACCTGGACGCAGGGCACCGCCGAGGATTTCATCGCGATGAGCAGAGAAGGCTGGGCCAAGGGTGTCTCGATCCTGCATTTCCTCGGCGCTCAGTCGATCGATCTTGCCGGCCACCGCGCGGTGTCGCAGACCAAGATGACAATTTCGCAACGGGCGTCGGTGCATGACGTTGCGGTCGACGTGGTCTGCACCGGACGGTTCTACGATTTTCTGGAAAAACGCGCTGGACGCTGGGGCCTCGTGCTGCGCCAGCCGATCTATGAGAAGGATCGCATGGATCCGATCGATCCCGCGGCACACCTTGCGCTGGATGCCAAATTGCTGGCGCGCTTTCCGGAAGGCTACCGGCATCTCGCCTATCTGCAGAGCCAGATCGGCTATGAAATCAAGCTCGACATGCCCGGCCTGAAAGGCGACGCGGTGGCGCGGCTCTATGCGAGCGGCGCGAAGTGGCTCAAGGGTGAGAAGCTTGATAGGTAACGATCGTCATTGCGAGGGGCGATAGCGCCGAAGCAATCCGGTCCTGTGGCTTTTCTGGATTGCCTCGCTTCGCTCGCAATGACAAGAAAAGAAAAAACGGGAGCGAACAACCATGCCGGATTTTATCGCGCTCGACGCCCTGGTCGCACAAACCGCGCGGGTGGCGCCGGATCGCATCGCGGTGATCGACGGCGAACGCCAACTGAGCTACGCGGGCCTGAACGACCTGATCGACCGCGTCGCGGCGGCGCTGCAGGCGGACGGGCTGCAACCGCGCGACGTGATCTCGATCTGCGCGCTCAGTTCGATCGAATATGTCGCGACTTTCCTCGGCGCATTGCGCGCCGGCATCGCGGTCGCACCCCTGGCGCCGTCGTCGACGCCCCATGATTTCGCGGCGATGGTAAAGGATTCCGGCGCGAAAATCCTGTTCATGGACGAAGGTACCGCGGCCGCGATGGGAGTTTCGGCGGCCACGCCCTTGCGGGTTTCGCTGGACGGCAGCGGATGGGGACGGCCGTTCGACGCCTGGTGCGCGGCGCCGGAAATGAAGCCAAGGCCGGTGACCATCGATCCGGACTGGACCTTCAACATCATCTATTCTTCCGGCACCACCGGCACGCCGAAAGGCATCGTACATTCGCACTACCTGCGCTGGCGGCAATACGGCCAGCTTGATCCGCTCGGCTATGGCCCCGACGCGGTGACGGTGCTCTCGACGCCGCTTTATTCCAACACCACGCTGGTTTGTTTCAATCCAACCATGGCCGGTGGCGGCACGACGGTGCTGATGAAGAAATTCGACGCCCGCGGATTCCTTGAACTCAGCGAAAGACACCGCGCCACCCACACCATGCTGGTGCCGGTGCAGTATCGCCGCATCATGGCGCTGCCGGATTTCGAGCGTTTCGATCTGTCGTCCTATCGGATGAAGTTCTGCACCTCGGCCCCGTTTGCGGCGAACCTGAAGGCGGACATTCTGAAACGGTGGCCGGGCGGCCTTACCGAGTATTACGGCATGACCGAAGGCGGCGGCTCCTGCGCGCTGCTGGCACACGAGCATCCCGACAAGCTGCATACCGTGGGTCAGCCAATGCCCGACCACGAAGTGCGGTTGATCGACGAGGATGGCAAACCGGTCGCGACCGGGGAAATCGGAGAGATCGTTGGCCACTCGCCGGTGATCATGCAGGGTTATCTCAACCAGCCGGCCAAGACCGCCGAAACCTTCTGGCATGACGAGACGGGCAAACGTTTCGTGCGCACCGGCGATGTCGGCCGCTTCGATAGCGATGGTTTTCTGACGCTGATGGACCGCAAGAAGGACATGATCATATCGGGCGGCTTCAACATCTATCCGAGCGATCTCGAGGCGGTGTTGGCGAAGCACGGCGATGTGGTCGAAGCGGCGGTGGTTGCGATGCCGTCGGAGGAATGGGGCGAGACGCCGGTGGCGTTCGTGGTGCTGAAGCCGGGTGCCGCGGCCGACTCCGCCGCGCTGAAGACATGGACCAACAGCCAGGTCGGCAAGACGCAGCGTCTCGCCGACGTTGTGTTGGTCGATACTTTGCCCCGTAGCGCCATCGGCAAGGTGCTGAAGCGGGAGTTGCGGGACCGGCGATTGGCCGGGTCGATAACCTGAACGCACGCACTGTCGTCCCCGCGAAGGCGGGGACCTATAGCCGCCGACGTCCGTGTTGATGCGCGATATCCGCCAACCTCCTTGCAAACTTGCAACGCCAGCGGTTATGGGTCCCCGCCTTCGCGGGGACGACGCGCTCTAATAATGCGGCGGCGGTTCGTCTGCGGCACCCGGTGTGGCGGCTTCGGCTTCCTGCAGCCGCTCGTTCAAGGTTGCGAGCTGGCGCGTCAGGATGTCGATCTGCTGCCATTGCGCGGTGATGGTCTTGTTCAAGGTCTCGATGGTCTCGTCCTGAAACGTCAGCCGGGTTTCCAGCAGGTCGATGCGCTCGCAGAGGCTTCTCGCGTCAGTCATCGGTAGCGCTTTCCGTCCGGCGCTCGCGTAAACCGTGGCCAAGCGCAAAGCGCTCGTCGAACACGAAGCATTCGCCACGCCAGCGGCTTTCGTTCTCCGGCACGGTTTCCAGATATTTCAGGATACCGCCCTTGAGGTGGTAGACTCCTTCAAAGCCGCGCGCCAACAGGTACGCGCTGGCTTTTTCGCACCGGATACCCCCCGTGCAGAACATCGCGATCTTCCGGTGCGTTTGCGGATCGAGCGACCGCGCGACAAAATCCTTGAACTGGCCAAACCGTTCGATGCCGGGATCGATGGCGCCGTCGAAGCTGCCGATCTCGACCTCGAATGCGTTGCGGGTGTCGATCACCAGCGTGTCGGGGGAGGCGATCAGGCCGTTCCAGTCGGCGGCATCTACATAGACGCCGACCGCACGCGTCGGATCGGCCATGCTGTCGCCGAGGGTGACGATCTCCTTCTTGAGGCGGATTTTCAGCCGCGCGAACGGCATCGCCGATGCGCTGGAGAATTTCAATTCGAGATTGCCGAGCCGGCCGCCGAACAATACGCCGTCGCGCAAGGCCGCGATCAGCGCGCCGATCGCGGCCTGATGGCCGGCCAGCGTGCCGTTGATGCCTTCATGGGCCAGCAGCACGCTCCCCTTGAGCGCGAGGTCCGCGCAAAGCGCGCGCAACGGCTCGCGCAGCTCTCGGAAATTTGGCAGCGCGGTGAATTGATAGAAGGCAGCGACGGTGAATGGCATGGCGGTGGTTTATCAGGCCGGCCATGACGGGGAAACCCATTCTCGCCTAACGGTCTGCCCCTTATGGCGGGGAGGAGGGGGAGCATGCGTTATGCGTCTCCAAGCATTGCCCTCCTGCGCTCGAAATGCCATGTAGACCCGCGCCGGGCCGGCGGCCCGCGCGCGGGGAAAAGAACGATAAAGTGAGCAACCTTCCATGAGAAATTTCCATTTCGCCGGCCGGTCCACCGTTCATGCCGAGAATGCGATGGTGGCGACGTCGCATCCGCTGGCCGCGCTCACCGCGATCGAGGTTCTGAAATCCGGCGGCACCGCCGCGGACGCCGCGGTCGCGGCTTGCGCGCTGCTCGGCGTTATCGAACCGCAGTCGACCGGCATCGGTGGCGACTGTTTTGCCCTGGTGCAGCCCAGGGGCGAAGGCAAGATTGTCTCGTATAATGGCTCGGGCCGCGCTCCGAAGGCGGCTACCGCGGAGTGGTACATCGAACACGGGATGCACGCGATTCCTACCACCGGCGCGCATTCGGTCACGGTGCCCGGCGCGATCGACGCCTGGGAAACCATCCTGCGCGATCACGGCAAGCTTGGTCTCGATACCCTGTTGCAGCCGGCGATCAAGGCCGCCGAGGAGGGCTATATCGTCGCGCCGCGCATCGCATTCGACTGGAAGAACGCTATGGAGAAGTTGCGCGGCGGCACCAACACCCCGCGCTATCTGCTGCCGGGCGGCACCGCGCCGGTCGCCGGCGACGTGATCAGACAGCCTGAACTCGGCCAGACCCTGCGCGCCATCGCAAAGCAGGGTCGCGACGGCTTTTACTCGGGTGCGGTGGCCGAAGACATGGTCGAAACCCTGCGCGGCCTTGGGGGCCTGCACACCATGGAAGATTTCGCCACGCATACGACCGAAACCACGGCGCCGATCGGCACCATCTACAAGGGCCATGACGTCTGGCAGTGCCCGCCGAACGGCCCCGGCATCACCATGCTGCTGATGCTGAACGTGCTGTCGCATTTCGACCTGACAAAGTATCCGCCGATGAGCATCGAGCGATTTCATCTCGAGGCCGAAGCTGCGCGGATCGCCTATCTGATGCGCGAACAGGATATCGGCGATCCGGCTTACGTCGACGTCGACGTCAAGCGCATCCTGTCGAAGGAATTCGCGGAAGGTTATGCGAAGAAGATCCGGATGGATCGGCTGCTGGAATTGCCAAAGGTGTCGCCGCCGATCAACCCGTCGACGGTCTATATCTCGGTGATCGACAAGGACCGCAACATCTGCTCCTTCATCAACTCGATCGCGCACTCGTTCGGTTCCGCAGTGGTCTCCAACAAGACCGGCGTGCTGCTGCAGAACAGGGGAGCGGGTTTCCGGGTGCAGCCCGGCCATCCCAACTGCATCGCGCCCGGCAAGCGGCCGCTGCACACCATTATTCCGAGCCTCACCACCGTCAATGGCCGCGCGCATATGTCGTTCGGCGTGATGGGCGGGCAGTATCAGCCGGTCGGCCAGAGCCGTCTGCTGACCAACATGCTCGATTACGGCTTCGACGTGCAGGAGGCGATCGATCAGCCGCGCGGGCTGCACTACGAAGGCGTCTATCAGCTCGAGGACGGCGTACCTGCGGAGATCGTCGAGGGCCTGCAGAAGATCGGCCACCAGACGACCGGCATCGCGGCGCCGCTTGGCGGGGCGCAGGCGATCTGGATCGATTGGGGCAAGGGCACGCTGACCGGCGGCTCCGAACCGCGCAAGGATGGCTGCGCGCTGGGGTATTGAGCTGTCCTAAGAGCGCGCATTTGCGCCGCCTGCGCGGCTCCTCAGGATGAGGCAGAATTTGTGGAGGCGCGACCAATGAAAATCTCCATCCTCGACGATTATTTCGATACGCTGCGCACGCTTGATTGCTTTTCCAAACTCGAGGGCCACGACGTCACGATCCACAATGATCACATCCAGGATGTCGATGCGCTGGCGCAGCGACTCCAGGATGCCGAGGTGCTGGTGCTGATCCGCGAGCGAACCCAGGTTCGCGCGCCGCTGCTGGAACGCCTGCCGAAGCTGAAACTGATCAGCCAGCGCAGCGTCTATCCGCATATCGACATCGACGCCTGCACGCGGCTCGGCATTATCGTGTCATCGAGCCAGCACGCCGGCACGCCGTCTTATGCGGCCGCCGAACTGACGTGGGGACTGGTGCTGGCGGCGATGCGGCAGATACCGCAGCAAATGACCGCGCTCAAGGCGGGCGACTGGCAGATCGGTGTGGGTTACACGCTGCGCGACAAGACGCTGGGCATCTACGGTTACGGGCGGATCGGCGCGGTCGTCGCCGGCTACGGCAAGGCGTTCGGCATGAAGGTACTGGTCTGGGCGCGCGAACCGGCCTTGGCGCAGGCGCGCGCCGATGGTTACGCGACCGCCGCCAGCAAGCGCGAATTCTTCGAACAATGCGACGTGCTGTCGCTGCACATGCGGCTGGTCGATGCGACGCGCGGCATCGTCACGTCAGACGATCTTGCGCGGATGAAGCCGACGGCGCTGCTGGTGAACACCAGCCGCGCGCCGCTGATCGCGCCGGGCGCGCTGGTGGAGGCGTTGCGGACGGGGCGGCCGGGCATGGCGGCGGTCGATGTCTACGAGAAGGAGCCGCTGCGCGACGCGCGCGATCCGCTTCTGACCATGGACAACGTGGTCTGCACCCCGCATATCGGTTACGTCTCGCGCGACGAATACGAGTTGCAGTTCACCGATATCTTCGATCAGATCGTGTCATATGCGGCGGGCGCGCCGAGCAATGTCGTCAATCCGGATGCGATCGGAAGCGCAAGGCAGCGGCATTGACCGCGCGCCCGGCAAACCGGCGAGCCTGAAAAACGCTCCAGCGGTCAGGACGCCTGCGGCAGCCTTCGAGGTCGCGGAGCTTGCGGATCGGGCGGCGACGGCGCGGCGTTCCGCGGCGCCTTCTCGGCGGCGAGACGCTCCAGAAGCGCCAGCAGCACTTGCTCGAACTGAGGATCGTCGATTTCGAACAGCGCCGTCATCACACGAAGATGACGACTGGTTCGCTCGAAATCGCGGTCCAGGAATGGAAACGATAGTCCGTGATGCTTCTTTGTCATGGTGTGCCGGCGTGCCAGAGGAACGAAAGGGAGCGAGTTTGGTGAGACTGATCGATGGGGAAGCAATCGGTTGCTGAGAGGCGCATGCTGAATCTCTATTCGTGACAGACCAGGCCGTCGTGCAGCGACGAAAAATTCAGAACTTGCTTGGCGCATGCGGCGGGCTGCAGCATCCCGAGCATCTGATAAGGCGTATCCAGATGCGATACGTGCACCGATGCGATGTTTTCACGCAGCGCAATTTCCTGCTCGGCGGATGCGATATTTCCGCCGCTGGGATAGAGCGCCAGCACCGGCGCCGTGATCCGTTCAAGATAAGGCTGCGCATCGACCGACGATGCAAAATTGATCATGGCGGCGACGACGTCGACGTCGGCCTTGCCAACCTCCCTGGCATACCATTCCATGAATGCCGGATCGAAATCGGCGGGAAACCGGGCGAGACTGTTGGACTTGCGCGCCCAGCCCTCGACGCCGAGCGTCCGGATCGCTGCTTCCCAATTCGGAAATCCGACCGCATAGGCGGTACGTATCCATTCGTTTGCCCGGACCGCGGGGGCGATTACGGAAAGCGTGCGCATGCGATCCCGGCGCTCGGCCGCGAAAATCAAGGCGATCGCGCCGCCGATGGATTCTCCGACCAGATGAAAGGTCTGCGCGCCGGCATGGTCGGCGACGGTCTCCAGATCTCTGATATAGGCTTCGATCGAGATGGACGCGGCTGGATCGGTCAGCGGTCGCGACTGGCCCAATCCTCGCAGGTCGGGACAGATCACGCGGTAAAACCGGGCGAGGTAGGGAACGATCTTGAACCAGAATTCTCCGGAGCGCGCAAAGCCGTGAACCAGCACGATGGTGTTCGCGTCACGCCAGCGGTCCGTATAATCGTGGACCGTATAGTGCAGCGTGGCGCCATCGGCCGATGTGACGAACGGCATTCGGTTGCTCCGGATCAATTCTGCTTCAATTGAAGCTGCTTGGCGAGACGATCCATTTCGGCGTATTCGTCCTGCACATATCTGGCTGCCTCCTCGGGACTGATGTTCCACACTTCTTCGCCACGCCGCTCGGTGATGGTCTTGAATTCGGGATTTATCGCCGCCTGGGCGAAAGCGTCGCGCAACTTTTCGAGACGATCCGCGGGCACGTCGCGCGGCGCGATCACGGCGCGCCATAGCAGCGTTTGCGCCTGCGGGAGATTTATGTCCGCCAGGCTTTGAACGTCAGGCAACGCCGCGTAGCGCCGCGCCGAAGTCACCAGCAGGCACTTCGCCTTTCCCTCCGCGACGAACGGCAGGATGGTGGCGATAGCGCCGCCGTAGATGTCGATGGTCCCGGAGATGAAGGCGGTCACGGTCTGGTCCGCGCCCGAATAGGGAATGATGCGCTGACGTACGCCGGCCGCCTCGAAGATGCGTGCGGTCGAGAACTGAACGAAGCCGCCCACCCCGTCCGATCCATAAGTATACTTGTCGGGATTGTCTCGTAGATTTGCCAGAAATTCTTCGGCATTATTTGCGGGAAAGCCGGGCTGAACGCATAGCACGCCCGGCGCCTCGGTGGTCATGGTGACGATCTGATAGTCGGCCGGTGTATAGCTCGGCGTGGCGACATGGGGCGCCATGGTAATCGGTCCGCTCCACACTCCGCCGATGGTGTAGCCATCGTTCGCCGCCCGGGTGACATTGCCGACCCCGATGGTGCCGCTGGCGCCCGGCTTGTTGAAAATGACGATGGGCTGGCCGAGCAGCGGAGCCGCGAATTGGGCCAGCGAGCGCATGATGGTGTCTGTACTGCTTCCGGGACCGGCCGGAATCACCATTTGAATTGGACGCTCCGGAAAGCCCGCGGCGGAAGCCGACGCAGCCGTTGCTAGCGTGAACAACGCGGCTGCTGTCACGGCAAAACCGATAACCCCTTGCAAAATATCCCCCTTAAACCGCGACCCCATCGACATTCTCCCTGGGGCATGCGAACAAGCGAAGTCCGCCGCCGTTTATTCCCCGCCGGTGGCAACGCAAGGTTTCGTCCGCGGTAAATAGTGACTTGCACTAGCCATTTCTGTCTAATGAGTTATTGGAAATCTGGTATAAGATTTCCAAATGAGCGATCTTCCCAATACCCAGGCACTGCGCTGTTTCGTAACCGTGGCCCGTGAGGGCAGCGTCTCGCGGGCGGCAGCGGCGTTGCATCTCAGCCAGCCCGCGGTCAGCCTGCAGTTGAAGGGTCTCGAGGAAAGCGCGGGGCTTCTGTTGTTCGATCGCACGCCCGCCGGCCTGATACTGACCGAGGCCGGTGCCGCCCTGCTGCCTCATGCACAAAAGTCGCTGTCCGGCATGTCCGGGTTCAAGGCCGCCGCCGATTTCCTGAAAGATGCCGCACATGCAACGCTTCGCGTCGGCACAATCCTCGATCCCGAATTCATCCGTCTCGGGATGTTTGTCAAGGAACTCACCGCGTCATCGCCACGGACGGAAGTTTTTCTTCGCCACGGCATGACCGATGCGGTGCTGGCCCAGATCGGCAAAGGCGAACTCGACGTCGGATTTTATATCGATGCGACACCCGAGCGGTTTTTGCTTTCGAAAAAACCGCTCGAGCGGGAGAATGCGTCCGGCACATTCCAGTTCAGACCGCTGATGCGCTTCGTCTATTATGTCATCGCCCCTGCGGAATGGACCGATAAAGTCATGGGCAAGGACTGGCGCGAGCTTGCAAGCCTGCCCTGGCTGGCGACGCCCTCGCCATCGGCGCACCGGCGCTTGCTGGATGACATTTTTCGTCCGTTCGGGATCGTTCCGAAACGCGTCGCGCAGACCGATCAGGAAGAAGCAATGGTCGACTTCGTCGAATCCGGCATCGGCCTCAGCCTCGCTCGCAAGTGCATCCTCGACCGCAGGAGCCAGCGGCGCGGCTTCATTATAGCCGACCGGGTATCGCTGACGTGCGACCTCAGCCTGGTCTGCTTAAAGTCGCGGCGGCAGGAACCGCTGGTTGCCAGTGCTTTCTCAGCCATGGAACGCACCTGGACCGACCACGACTCACCAGCCGTTCTCACGGCGAAAAAATGAAAAACCGGCCCCGAGGGACCGGTCTCCATTAATAATCCAATTGACCTGGTCGGCTATCCGACCAAATCACCTAGAGATTCTTGTTGGCGGCGCCCGCAACCTTGTTGACGGCGTCCTTGGTCGCTTCCTTGGCATCGCCGACGGCCTGCTGGGCTTTGCCCTTGCCTTCCTGGATCAAGCCCTCGCCCTGCAGCCGGTCAGAGCCGACGGCTTCGCCGACGCCCTGCTTGGCCTTGCCGACGGCTTCGTTGGTTGCGCCCTTGATCTTGTCTGCCGTGCTACCCATGGAACTCTCCTTTTTGAAAGGTGATTGACGTCGGCGGGACAAGTCCCGGGTGGAGCAAATGTTCCTTGGCCATCTGGTTTGTGATCCCGGTTTTCTGTAGTTTCGCGGCGACAGCATTTATCGGAAAACACACCATGACCGGCTCCCGCGACTCCACTTACGACCATGCGCATGACGACCGCTGGAAGCACGACGGCGTGCGCGTGATTCCCGGCGATCAGCTCGACCCCAACGTGCCGTCGACCGCGGGCATGGATCGCAAGGCCGCGATCAATTTCGCCCGCGTCGGCGCGCAGAAATTGTGGGCCGGCACCGTAACCATCAAACCCGACGCCAAGACCGGCGCACATCATCACGGCCATCTGGAAAGCATCATTTATGTCGTGAAGGGCAAAGCGCGGATGCGCTGGGGCGAGCATCTGCAGTTTACCGCCGAGGCGAACCCGGGCGACTTCATTTTCATACCGCCCTACGTACCGCACCAGGAAATTAACGCCAGCCCCGATGAGGTGCTGGAATGTGTGCTGGTGCGCAGTGACGGCCAAGCGGTCGCGATCAATCTCGACATCGAGCCGGTAGAAAAGCCGGAGACGGTGCTGTGGGTCGATCCCGTGCATCCGGCGCCGGCGGAGAAGTAACTTGTCATTGCGAGGAGCGTAGCGACGAAGCAATCCAGTCTGCGTCAAGACCTGGATTGCTTCGCTTCGCTCGCAATGACGAACCAATGTACTGCGTCATGCGCGGGCTTGACCCGCGCATCCATCCATCTTCGCAAGAGTCTTTTCGAAGGGATGGATTGCCGGGTCAACCCGGCAATGACGATGTGAGGAGCACAACTTACACAAACACCGAATGATCCACCGCGCTATTCGGCACCACGTAGCCATAACGGGTGTTCGAGGGCTCCGGTCCCGCCTTCTCGTAGTCCGCCTTCATCATCGCGAAGCGGTCGCCTTTCAGGTCGAGCATCGCGCGCTTGGGCTGGATGTTATAGAGCCGCGCGTTGTTGTCGCCGAAGATCGCGGTCTTGACCGGTCCGTCGGCGGCGCCAAGCGGGGCGTAGCCGTATTTCTTTTGCATCGCCTCGGGGATTTCGAGCCGGCGCAAACCCTCGATCTGCCATTGCGGAGCGCCGGTCCATAACGCGTCGGTACCCCAGCAGACATGGTCGACGCCGAGCCCCTTGATCAAGGTGCCCATCAGCGCCGCGCAGACATTCGGCTCGGAGATCAGCGTGGTCGCGAACAGTTGACCGACGTCGCCATAAACGTTGCTGACGCCGTATTGCGCCGGAATCTCGGCGAGATCGCTGACCCAGGAAATGCGCCCGGTCCGCTCGAATTCCGCCAGCGCCTGTCTCGGATCGCCGCCGACATGGCGATAGGCGGAGTGGTAGATGACGAAGTTGAGTTGCGGCCAGTCCTTGGCCGCTTGCCCGACGTCGGCGACGTCGGCGAAGCCGCGCAAATTGGGATATTGCTTCTCAATCCCCGGGGCGAACAATCCCTTGTGCACACAGACGTTCTTGATGCCGGCCTTCACCATCTTCTCGTAGCCCTGGTAGGCCACTTTCTCGTCGTCCATCCGCCAGGGATAGCGGCTGATGTCCTTGTGGGTGTTGTCGCCGACGGTATAGCCCTTGCAGGATTCAGGTTTCAGCGCGAGCCCGGCATCGAGTTTCTCCAGCCATCCCGGCTGTCCCGGCGTGAAGATCATGTGCGAAAACACCCGGCGCGAGCCGGCCTCGTCGTTGATCTTCTTGCGCGCCTCCGCCATCTGCTCGTTGGTCAGGAACCAGTCCTGCTCGATATCCGAGGGAGCCGACGAGATCAGCGAAATCTTGGTGTCGCTGTCCAGAAACATTTCCTTTTTGTAGTTGTTGAATTTCAGATCCTCGATGGTCTGCTCGCGGCTGCCGAGCTCCTTGTTCCAGCCCGCCTTGCCGACGGCGTTGCGCATGTCGACGAAAGTCATGATGCGGGTATCGTCACGCAGGAAATGCGTGTGCATGTCCATGATGAATTGATCTTTCAACGCGCTTGCGCGCTCCTGCGCCATCGCCGGCGTGGCGGCTTCCGCCTTGCTCACATCGAACAGCGGTCCGTAGACTTCGTTCATCGCCACAAAGGATGCAGCCATTCCGGCAGCGGTCTGAAAGAATTTGCGGCGGTCCATGCCCTGCCTGGCGCCGAGATGGTTGGCCATCGCCAGCAGCCTTGCTTCGACCTCGCGTTGTCTTTCATTCTGCGGATCCGGATAGAATTCGTCCGATGCCACGATCTGGGTCGGGATCGGTGTCTGGTACTGACACAGTTCGGACGGCATCAGTGCGGCAAGTTCTTCATCTGTCAGCTGGCTGCTCATGAGTTCCTCCTGACTGCCCGCCGGGTTCTCCGGTCGGACCAGCGAAGGCAAAGACTAAACCCGCGGCAAAGCCGAGTCAGCCGGTTTCACACCATCGTGCGTCACGCTTTGTTGCTTGCCCGGCATGGCTGGCTCGCGCCGGCCGGATACACTCCCGCATTATCACCGCCGGCGATCCTTGCTCGACGTGTCCGATGATGCGCGCGAACGGATAAACCGGCATGGCGGATTGTCCTGCTCTTTGCAGGTGCCGATTACGGCAAGCCGGTTGCGAAATAGCGCTGGATTGCCGCAATATTTAAAATCGGAGAATAAGGGAAACATTCCACTAACGGTTGCAGCACCACTGCTAATTGAAAATATACGGGAAGCAGCCTAGTCTGAATCGGCCTGAGAGTTAGCCCGTCGCTGCATCTGCACCGATCGACAAAACGGCGCTCGGCGGAGGAGACTTGATGCAGCGTCGTTGGTTGGTCCTGGCGATCCTGTTTCTCGCGCGGATGTGCTTGGCGTACCAGTTCCAGACCATTGCCGCGATCACGCCGATGCTGCGCACCGAGTTTGGCTTCGACCTCGGCGATGCCGGATTGCTGATCGGCCTCTATGCATTGCCCGGCGTGATCCTGCCGCTGGCGGGCGGTGCCATTGGCCACATTGCCGGCGACCGGTTCACGGTGACGCTCGGCTTCCTCCTCGCCATCGTCGGGGGACTGATCACGATCCTGCTTCCGGGCTGGACGGCGCTGGTCGTCGGGCGGCTGCTGGCCGGCGCCGGCGGCGTCATCGTCAGCGTCATCATGACGAAGATGGTGGCCGACTGGTTCGCCAATGCCGAGATTGCCGGGGCGTTGGCGGTATTCGTAAATTGCTGGCCGGCGGGCATCATCCTAGCGCTGTTCTCGCTGCCGACGGTGGCGGCAACCTGGGGCAGCCATGGCGCCTTCGTGGTCTCGACCGTAATCGTCGCCTGCGGTCTCGCTCTGTTTCTGGGATTTTATGGCACGATGCGAACTGACGTCGTCGCCGAGAACAGCGCGGCGAAGCCACGCGTGACCATGTCGTATGGCGTCATCTTTTCACTGATCGCGGCGGGGCTGATCTGGGGATTCTATAACGTCGCTTCCACCATCACCTTTTCGTTCGGCGTCACGCTTTTGACCGAGCGCGGTTACGCGGCTACATCCGCCGGCTCCACCGTTACTCTGGTGCTGTTCCTGTCGATGGTATCGGTGCCGCTTGGCGGCTTTCTCGCCGACCGGCTCGGTAGCACCAATCTCATTCTCACGGTCGGTTCAATCGCGTTCGCGGCACTGCTGGTCGCCGCCGGCCGCTCGATGCAAAGCGCGCTGATCTTCGCGGCGATCGGCCTGATCGGCGGCTTGCCGGCCGGCGTGATCATGAAACTGCCGGCGCGGGTCCTGCTTGCCGAACAGCGGGCCATCGGCATGGGAATTTTCTACACCATCTATTATGCCGGGCTGGTACTTGGCAGCGCCATCGGCGGCGAGCTCGCGGACCACTGGGGTTCTTCAAGCGCTGCGTTCGATTTGGCCGCCGCGCTGGTCGCGGTGTGTCCGCTGCTGCTGCTCGCCGTACGGCAGAAGCCGGCGGAGGCAAGGATCGCGTAAGGCGCATTCCAGTGCGGTCCGATGCCGCACTCTGCGCGATCGACGGCTTCGCCATCACAAAAATCCCTGTTTTAAATCTTCCGTTCCCGGTGTTAAGAACCCTCGCGCCATGCGCGCCGCCAACAAAGAATAACCCGGGAACAAGCACATATGCCCAGCGCCGCCATCCTCTCGTCGCCCGCGAAATCCGCGCTCGAAACCTCCACCATCCGCGCGATTTCCTGGCGTCTTATTCCGTTCCTGGTGCTGGCGTATTTTCTGGCCTATCTCGACCGCGTCAATCTCGGCTTCGCGGCGCTGACCATGAACGCGGAGCTGAAGTTTTCACCGCTGGTGTTTTCGTGGGGCGCCGGCATCTTCTTCATCGGTTATTTCATTTTCGAGGTGCCGAGCAACCTGGCGCTGGAGAAATTCGGCGCCAGCCGCTGGATTGCGCGCATCATGGTCACCTGGGGGATCATTTCGGCGCTGATGGCGACGGTGTCCGGTGAATGGAGCTTTTACATCCTGCGTTTTTTGCTGGGCGTCGCCGAGGCCGGCTTCTTTCCGGGCATCATTCTGTACCTGACCTATTGGTATCCGGCCGAATATCGCGCGCGCTTTCTAGCCGCGTTCGCCATCGCCGTACCCGTGTCCACGGTGATCGGCGCGCCGATCTCCGGCCTGCTGCTCGGGCTTGACGGCGCGATGGGGCTGAAGGGCTGGCAGTGGCTGTTCATCGTCGAAGGTATTCCGTCGATCGTACTTGGCGTCGTCACCTGGTTCTATCTCACCGACCGGCCCGGGAAGGCGGACTGGCTCTCGGCCGAGCAGAAGGCATGGCTGTCATCGCGGCTTCAGGCCGAAAACGCCGCCAAGCAGAAGGCGGTTCACCTGACACTCGGCCAGGCGCTGACCTCGCCGAGGGTCATCACGCTCAGCCTGATCTATTTCGGTTTCGTCGGCGCGCTGTACGGCATGCAGTTTTGGCTGCCGCAGATCGTCAAGGCGTTCGGGTTTTCGAATGCTCAGACCGGTTTCGTCACGGCGATCCCGTATCTGTTCGGCTCGATTGCGATGGTGCTGTGGGCTCGGCATTCCGACAGAACGCGCGAACGTGTCTGGCATGTCGCGCTCGGACTGTTCGTCACCGCGATCGGTCTCGGCATCGCCGGCCTCGCTACCGACCCGACCGTCACGATGTTGGCGCTGATCGTGGCCGCGATCGGCATCTTCTGCACCTTCGGCGTGTTCTGGACGCTGCCGACCGCGTGGCTGAGCGGCACTGCGGCCGCCGGCGCCATTGCGCTGATCAACTCGATCGGCAACCTCGCCGGATTTGGCGGGCCGTATCTGATCGGCTGGGTCAAGGAAGCGACCGGCAGCACCTCGACCGGGCTGCTGGTGCTGGCGGTGCTGCCATTGATCGGCGGCTTGCTGGTGTTTTTAGGCGGGCACGAGACCAAGGCGGAGTTTGCGGGGCAGGGGTCGAAATAGTTTTCACGTCGTCCCCGGCGCAGGCGCTAGGGCATGCACATATCTCTGTCGTCATTACCGGGCTTGACCCTACGGTATTCACACATCTTCATCGTCATTGCCGGGCTTGACCCACGGCTGTCCGGTTCATTGGCAGTATAGTTCGAGGCTCAACTGGTTTGGATTTATTTGAAGCGGCGGCTCGGCGTCGAGCAAGCGGTCGAGGCGGCGTCGGTGCATGAGGTTTGCGCGAGCGAGTTCGGGCAAATTCGAGGGGGCTACGCACGGCCTTTTGTAGGGCTGTAGCGAGGCGCAGGATCAGAAAGGCGATGAGGGCAACTGCGATCTGAATGCGCACGGCATTCTCGGATATGCCAACGAAGTGCCGGATTCTCAGGACTTGCTTGATCCAGCGGAAGAACAACTCGATCTGCCAGCGCTGCTTGTAAAGGTCGGCGATCTCCCGGGCGGGGCTGTCGAGGTCGTTGGTGACGATACGCAGTTCCTTGCCGGCGTCGTTGATCACCCGCACCTCTCGAACCGGCTCTTGCATCGGATTGCTGCGGTTGCGCGCAAGTCTTTGCGGCAGATGGCCGATACGGTCGTTTAATATATTGCTGTTGCCGTCTACCCGGTTCTGCTGGATCACGCGCAGGGGAGTGTTCTTCTTCAGCCGCGTCACGAAGCGGCAACCGGCAGCGTCAAGCTTGGCCCACCAGCCATAATCGTAATAACCGAGATCGTAGACATAGGTGGCGCCGGCCTCGATCGGCATCGCTTTGGCCGATGTGATGTCGTTGACCTTGGACGGCGTCACCGCAAAGTAAACTGGCAGCTCGCTCTGCGGGTCATACACAACGTGAATTTTGGCTCCGGAAAAATCAGTCGAGAACCCTGCCCAGTCTGCGCTCAGGCTCGAAAGCCGCAATGTCGTTGAATCAATCAGCCGGACCGCGTCTCGGCTCGCCCGCCGCAGGCCAGGATGCGCCTGTTCCAGCATCTGCCCAAACAGCTCGCTGAACACCTGCCAGGGCCGCATTGTATTGGCATCGGACAGCGTCGAGCGCTTCACCGTGGCCGCCCCAAGATGATAAAGCCGCGTCTCATGGCTATCCATCCCGCTCACGATCTCGCGAAGGCTCGTCGAGCCGCTGAATTGCCCATACAGCAGCGCGATGAACTGCCGCTTTGTCGTCAACCTGCGAACCAGTTTGTCGGCCCCGTACTTCTCCACAATCCCATCGAACCTGCTCCAGGGAATGTGCTTCGTTAGACTATGAAATACGCTATTCTGGTGCCGCATGGCGTGGATCTCCTTCCGTGTCCCGAACGTGTGCGAAGCGCTCAAAACACAGAAGAATCCACGTCATGCACTCTGTCCATAAAAATCCAACCGGACAGCCGTGGGCTTGACCCGGCAATCCATCGTCTTCGACAGAGTCTTGCGAAGATTGATGGATGCGCGGGTCAAGCCCGCGCATGACGAGATGTGTGCATGCCTTAGCCGCAGGCAACGGCGTCGGCACGCCTTTCCGCAATTCAAACATCGGTGGTTTTGGGTCCCCGCCTGCGCGGCGACAACGCTGGTAGTTCGCGCTTGCAAAACGTTAACGAATGTTCACGAAATCATGATCAATGACGAATATTGACAATCGTCACTAAATAATCGACATTCCTCTCGAGATTTAATCGAGGGAACTTCCATGTTGGTCCGTTCGATTTTCGCGAGTTATATTAGACTGTTAGCTGGAGCTGGCCTCGCGCTGTTGGCGTTTACACTGACCGGCTGCAACGAGAAAGTTGCCGATAAATCGGCACCCGGTCGTCCGGTGCTGGTTGCCACCGTGCATTACGAGGCCGAGTTGCCGGAGCGGAGTTTCGTCGGCACCATTCGTCCCCGCATCGAAACCGACATGGGCTTTCGCGTTGCCGGCAAGGTCGCAAAGCGCCTGGTCGAGGTCGGCCAGACCGTCGATGTCGGCCAGCCTTTGGCCATGCTGGACGAAATCGACCTGAAGCTGCAGGCCGAGCAGGCACAGGCCGAATTTTCCGCCGCTACCGGCGTGCTGGCACAGGCCGCCGCCTCCGAAACCCGCGCCAAGGATTTGCGCGCCAAAGGTTGGACCACCGACGCGCAGATGGATCAGGCGCGCGCCGCCGCTGATGAGGCGCGTGCGCGGCTCTACCGCGCCGAACGCTCGGTCGATTTGACGAGAAATTCGCTTTCCTACGCGACGCTGCTGGCCGACAGCCGCGGCGTTGTGACGGCTACCCTGATCGACCCGGGACAGGTGGTGGCATCGGGACAAACCGCGATCCGCATCGCTCGCTTCGCGGAAAAAGAAGCAGTGGTCGCAATCCCCGAAACGCTGCTCGGCCGTGCCAAGGACGGCGCGGCGTCGGTCACGCTATGGTCGGAGCCGAACAGGAAATACACCGCGAAACTGCGCGAGATCGCACCGTCGGCCGATCCGGCGACGCGCACTTATCTTGCCAAATTCTCGCTGCCGGAGGCCGGCGACAAGGTCTCGCTCGGCATGACCGCGACGTTGACGCTGTCTGATCCGGCAACCGAACGCGTCGCTCGGGTGCCGCTGTCGGCGCTGTTCAGCCAGGGTGCCGCGCCTTCGCTGTACATCGTCGATGCCGCAGGCGACGTGGCACTGAAGCCGGTCGCGGTGAAAGCCTATGAAAGCGGCGACGTCGTCATTACCGGCGGCGTCGACGAGGGCGCGAAGGTCGTCGTGCTCGGCGTGCAGAAACTCGATCCCGCGCAAAAGGTGCGTGTCGTGTCGTCTCTGTCGTTCTAGGACACTTCGTCATTGCGAGCGAAGCGAAGCAATCCAGAATGTTCCAGCAGAACTGGATCGCTTCGTCGCAAGCTCCTCGCAATGACAAAGCAATAATGGGAGCATCGCGATGAAACGCTTCAATCTTTCAGCCTGGGCGGTCAGCCATCCGGCGTTGATCCTGTTCCTGGTGATTGCGCTCAGCGCCGCCGGCTTCGTCTCCTACCAGCGGCTCGGCCGCGCCGAGGATCCGTTCTTCACCGTCAAGGTCGTCAATGTCTCGGCGATCTGGCCGGGCGCGACAGCCGCGGAAATGCAGACCCAGGTCGCCGATCCGATCGAGAAGAAGCTGCAGGAGTTGCCGAACTTCGAAAAGGTGCAAACTTATTCCAAGCCGTCCTTCACCGCGATGCAGGTCACTTTCAGGGATTCGACTTCGCCGAAGGACGTGCCCTACCTGTTTTATCTGCTGCGCAAGAAGCTCGCCGACGTGCAGGGCCAGTTGCCGGCAGGCCTGCTCGGCCCCAACGTCAACGATGAATTTTCCGACGTCGATTCCATCCTCTACATGATGACCGGCGACGGCGCCGACTACGCGCAGTTGAAGAAGACCGCCGAAGGCCTGCGCCAGCGGCTGCTCAAGGTGCCGGGCGTAACCAAGGTCGACCTCTACGGCACCCAGGACGAAAAGATCTACGTCGAATTCTCCCATGCCAAGCTGGCGACGCTCGGCATCACGCCGCAGACACTGTTCGATTCGCTTGCCAAGCAGAACAACATCACCCCGGCCGGCACGGTGGAAACTTCCGCGCAGCGCGTGCCGCTGCGCGTCACCGGCGCACTCGATGGCGCCAGGGCGGTTGCCGAAACTCCGGTTGAGAGCAACAACCGGGTGTTTCGGCTTGGCGACATCGCCACCGTCAGTCACGGCTATGTCGATCCGCCGACTTTCACGGTGCGCCAGGAGGGCAAGCCCGCGCTTGGCATCGGCGTGGTCACCGCCAAGGGCGCCAATATCCTCGAACTCGGCAAGGACGTGCAGAAGGCCACCGACGAGTTCATGGCCGCGGTGCCGCAGGGCATCGCCGTCGAGCAGATAGCCGATCAGCCGAAAGTGGTCGAGCACGCCGTCGGCGAGTTCGTGCATTCCTTCATCGAGGCGCTGGCGATCGTGCTGTTCGTCTCGTTCGTCGCGCTGGGTTGGCGCACCGGCATCGTGGTGGCGCTGTCGGTGCCGCTGGTGCTGGCGATCGTCTTCATCGTCATGAACGCGATGTCGCTGGACCTGCATCGAATCACGCTTGGCGCGCTGATTATCGCCCTCGGACTGCTGGTCGACGACGCCATCATCGCGGTCGAGATGATGGTGGTGAAGATGGAACAGGGTTGGGACCGCATGCGCGCGGCGTCCTTTGCCTGGGAATCCACCGCTTTCCCGATGCTGACGGGCACGCTGGTCACCGCCGCCGGTTTTCTTCCCATCGGTTTCGCCAACTCGGCCGTGGGCGAATACGCCGGCGGCATCTTCTGGATCGTGGCGATCGCACTGGTCGCGTCGTGGTTCGTCGCCGTGATCTTCACGCCCTATATCGGCGTCAAGCTGCTGCCCAATGTCACCGTCCACCACAACCACGATCCGCACGCGGTCTACGAGACGCGCATCTATCGCATCCTGCGCAGCATGATCGCGTGGTGCGTCGAACATCGCATCAAGGTGGTCGCGGCCACCGTCGGCATTTTCGCGCTCTCCATCGTCGGATTCGCTCACGTGCAGCAGCAGTTCTTTCCGCTGTCGGAACGGCCCGAACTGTTCCTGCAATTGCGCCTGCCGGAAGGCACCGCGTTCAATGTCACCGAAAAATCGGTGAACAAGGCGGAAGCGCTGCTCAAGGACGACGGCGATATCTCGACCTACACCGCCTATGTCGGCCAGGGCTCGCCGCGGTTCTGGCTTGGGCTCAATCCGCAACTGCCGAACGAGGCTTTCGCCGAGATCGTGATCGTCGCCAAGAATGTCGAGGCGCGCGAGCGCATCAAGGCGCGGATCGAGAAGGCGGTCGATGACGGCACGCTGAGCGAAGCCCGGGTCCGTGTCGATCGTTTCAACTTCGGCCCGCCCGTCGGCTTCCCGGTCCAGTTCCGGGTGATCGGCCCGAATGCCAACACCGTGCGTGACATCGCCTACAGGGTCCGCGACGTGGTCCGGCACAATCCCAACGTCAAGGACCCGCAGCTCGACTGGAACGAGCAGTCGCCGTACCTCAAGCTGGTGGTCGATCAGGACCGCGCCCGCGCGCTCGGCCTCACCCCGCAGGAGGTCTCGCAGGCGCTGAGCATGCTGATATCGGGCGCGCCGGTCACCACCGTGCGCGACGGCATCGAGAAGGTCGGCGTGGTCGCCCGCGCGGTGCCCTCCGAACGGCTCGACCTCGGCCATGTCGGCGACCTTACTGTCACCTCGCGCAACGGCGTCGCGGTGCCGCTGACGCAGATCGCCAAAATCGAAACCGCTCACGAGGAGCCGATCCTGTGGCGGCGCAACCGCGACATGGCGATTACCGTGCGCGCCGACGTGGTCGATGGCGTGCAGCCGCCCGATGTCACCAACCAGATCTGGCCGAAACTGCAGGAAATTCGCGACAGCCTGCAGCCCGCTTACCGCATCGAGGCGGGCGGCGCGTTCGAGGAATCAGCCAAGGGCAATGCCTCGATCTTCGTGCTTTTTCCGTTGATGGTCCTTGTCATGCTGACCCTGCTGATGATGCAGTTGCAAAGCTTCTCGCGGCTGCTGTTGGTGTTTCTCACGGCGCCGCTCGGCATCATCGGCGCGTCGCTAGGGCTGAATGTGGCGAACCAGCCGTTCGGCTTTGTGGCGCTGCTCGGACTGATCGCACTGGCCGGCATGATTATGCGCAACGCGGTGATCCTGGTCGACCAGATCGAGACCGACGTGTCCCATGGCCTGACCCGCAGGGAGGCGATTGTGGAAGCCACGGTTCGCCGTGCCCGCCCGGTGGTGCTGACGGCGCTTGCGGCGATTCTCGCGATGATCCCGCTGTCGCGCTCGGCGTTCTGGGGGCCGATGGCGATCACCATCATGGGCGGGTTGTTCGTCGCGACGTTCCTGACCCTGTTGTATCTGCCGGGCCTCTACGCGCTCTGGTTCCGCAACAGCCTTGAACAAAGCGGCCGGGGTGAGCATGTTGACCTTGCGCCGCAGCATCGTGAGGACGCACCGCAGCCTGCGTTTCCGCTTGCCGAGGCAGCGGAATAATTGAACAGTAAGATCTGAGATGACAATGGTTGCCGACAATATCGAAGCCGACACGCGAGCGCGGATTCTCGTGGTGGCGGAGCGTCTGTTCCGTGAAATCGGCTATCAGAAGACCACCGTCGCCGATATCGCCAAGGTGCTGCGGATGAGCCCGGCCAACGTCTATCGCTTTTTCGATTCGAAGAAAGCGATTCACGAAGGCGTGGCGCGCGGCCTGATGGGAGAGGTCGAGGACGCCGCGCGCGCCATTGCATCGAGGCCGGCTCCGGCGGCCGTTCGGCTGCGCGAGATGATAAAGACCATCAACCGCATGAACTCGGAGCGCTATGTCGGCAATTCCAAGCTGCACGAAATGGTCGAGATCGCCATGCAGGAAAGCTGGCAGGTCTGCGTGGCGCATATGGAACTGATCACCACGGCCATTGCCGGGGTGCTCGCCGAGGGAGCAGCGTCCGGCGAATTCGATGTGCCCGACGTGCCGCTGGCGGCGATGTGCACCTGCACCGCGATGATGCGTTTCTTCCATCCGCAGATGATCGCGCAATGCGTCGACAAACCGGGTCCGTCGATCGACCAGATGGTTGATTTTGTCCTGGCCGGCCTTGCGCCGAAGGGCAACCCGTCATTGCGAGCGTAGCGAAGCAATCCAGTGCTGCAAAGAACTGGATTGCTTCGTCGCTTCGCTCCTCGCAATGACGCTACACTATGAGAAGGACAACCCGCGTGGACGCATCGAGCCCGAAAGACCTGCATTATTACGAGCCGAAAAACGGCCACGGCCTGAAGCACGATCCCTTCAATGCGATCATCGCGCCGCGCCCGATCGGCTGGATTTCGTCGCGCGATGCAAAAGGCAACATCAACCTCGCGCCGTACAGCTTCTTCAACGGCTTCAACTATCATCCGCCGATCATCGGCTTTTCATCCACCTCCTGGAAGGACAGCGTCGTCAATGTCCAGCAGACCGGGGAGTTCGTCTGGAATCTGGCGACCATGGACCTCGCCCAGCAGATGAATGCCACCGCGGCGCATGTCGCGCACGACGTCAGCGAGTTCAACATCGCCGGCCTGACTGCGGTGCCGGGCAAGCTCGTCAACGTGCCGCGGGTGGCGGAAAGCCCGGTGTCGTTCGAATGCAGATTGACCCAGATCATCCAGTTGCAGGGCGCCGATGGCGAAAAGGCGCAGGCGTGGCTGACCCTCGGCGAGGTGGTCGCGGTTCATATCGACAAGGCGCTGATCAAGGAGGGCGTATACCAGACCGCATTGGCGCGCCCGATCGTGCGGGCGGGGCGCAAGGGCGATTATTTCGAGATCAGGCCCGAGGCCATGTTCGAGATGACGCGGCCGGACTAGCCGGTTGAGAAGCGGTCACCCGCGCTTAAGCTCTTGTTCGAGAGAGGCCCGTAGCGGCGGTAATTCTTCGCGCAAGGTCTTCCACACACGGCGGGGCGTCACATCTTCATAATTGTGCCGGTAGAAATTTCCGGCCGCTGCCATTTCCCGCCATGGAATCCCGGCATGCCGCGCCTTCAACTCATCCGACAAGCGCCGCGAGGCCTCGGAATAATCTCAAGGCTTCGGATGACGGCGTAAAGGGCTTGAAGGTCGTCGCGCAAACTCTCGTAGCTATGGCCGCGCGCGAATTGTTCGGCCAAGTCGATGTGACGGAGCATGTCACCGAGCGCGCCGTTTTCTTTTTCAGAAAGCATAGAACGTGTCGCGACCGACAGGCGCGCGCAGATAGGGCTTGAGCGCGTCCCGGTCGATCACGTCAACGGGACCGTTGAACAGGCTGGCGATAAATTCTTTTAGCCGGACATATTCATAGATCGTTCCCTCCGCGCCGGGCTCGAATTCCACTAGAATATCGATGTCACTGTCGGAGTGATCGTCGCCACGCGCGATCGAACCGAACACCGCCGCGCGGCGGATTCCACGCGCCCGCAAGGCGGACTCGGCTTCCTTCAGTCTCGCTATGACATCATCGCGGCGCATGGCGACATCCTATCAAGAATCAAGGCTGCCTTCCAGCCTCAGCAGTTTGTTGCTGTCCGGGGGCACGCATTGCGCCGGGTCGTCGCGGTAGCCAACGCCGATCTGCCTCGTTGACCTTCCCGCCGAACCGCAGCACGATACAGCCCGTTTTGCGTGAGACGCCGCCATGGGCTTGAGCCATCGCCAATCCGAGATTCTCGAATCTCGCCCGCGCTTTCGGCCGGGTGATGGTGGACGATCTCGCCCGCCGCTTCGAGGTGTCGGCGCAAACCATCCGCAAGGATCTCAACGACCTCGTCGACCATCGCTCGCTGACGCGGATCCATGGCGGCGCCATCATCGCTTCGGGAGTGGAAAACCTCGCCTACGAAGCGCGCCGCTTCGTCGCCGCCGACGAGAAGAAGGCGATCGGCGCCGCCGCGGCGGCGCAAATCCCCAACGGCTGTTCGCTGTTCATCAATATCGGCACCACCACGGAAGAAGTCGCCAGCGCGCTGACCTCGCACGAGGGCCTGCTGGTGATTACCAACAACCTCAATGTCGCGATGCTGCTGTACCGGCATCCGCGAATCGAGGTGATCGTCGCCGGCGGTACCGTGCGGCGCGCCGACGGCGCGGTGATAGGCTCCACCGCGATCAGCCTGATCGGCCAGTTCAAGGTCGATTACGCGATCATCGGCGCCTCGGCGATCGACGAGGAGGGCGCGCTGCTGGATTTCGACTATCGCGAAGTGCAGGCGGCGCAGGCCATTATCGCCAACGCCCGCAGTGTCATGCTGGTCGCCGACTCCACCAAGCTGCGGCGCAGCGCCCCGGTCCGCATCGCCCATATGAGCCAGATCCAGACCTTCGTCACCGACGCGGCCCTGCCGGCGGGGCTGGCGAACATCTGCCACACCCGCGGCATCGCGGTAATCGAGGCGATGCCGAAGCGAGACGAAGCGGATGAGGTGGACGCCGAGTCGACCGTCACGCCGATCAGGGCGCGATAGGTCGCCTAAACCTCGCCCCGCTTGCGGGGAGAGGTCGCCTTGCATCGTCAGATGCAAGGCGGGTGAGAGGGATTCTCCGCGAATCCGGATGCGCGGGGAGAGTGCTCTCACCCCGACCCCTCCCCGCAAACGGGGCGAGGGGCGCACCAGCGCTTGGACGAGCAACTATGTTTGTTCCATCAATTATGTTGCTTTCGCTTTTGGTTGTGCTTTAATCCAGAACGAAAGCTAAATCGTTAAATCTGAAAACAAGCGAGCAGCCGATCCCCTTAACGGGGATTGTGCAACAAAGCGGTGGGAGCGTCCGTCAGGTGTTCGACCTCGCGATCATTGGCGGCGGCGTCAATGGCTGCGGCATCGCCCGCGATGCAGCCGGGCGGGGCAATTCCGTTTTCCTGTGCGAAATGAATGACTTGGCGAGCGGCACGTCGTCGTGGTCGACCAAGCTCGTGCATGGTGGCCTGCGCTATCTGGAATATTACGAGTTTCGGCTGGTTCGTGAGGCGCTGATCGAGCGCGAAATCCTCTGGCAGATCGCGCCCCATATCATCCGGCCGCTGCGATTCGTGCTGCCGCACCACGCCGGCCTGCGGCCGGCCTGGCTGCTGCGGCTGGGCCTGTTCATGTACGACCATATCGGCGGCCGAAAACTGCTGCCGCCGACGCGCTCGGTGGATCTGACGCAAGACGAGGTCGGGCAGCCGCTGGTCCCGGGGCGCTATGTCAAAGGCTTCGAATATTCCGACTGCTTCGTCGACGATGCCCGGCTGGTGGTGCTCACCGCGCGCGATGCCGCCAATCGCGGCGCCGACATCCGTACCCGCACCCGCGCGGTCCATATCTGGCAAACCGACGGTATCTGGCACGTAACCGTGGAAAACCGATCAAGCGGCGAGCGCAGCACCATCGACGCGCGCGCGCTGGTCAATGCCGGCGGGCCGTGGGTGGAACAGGTGCTAGCGTCGGGCGCGGGAGTCAACGCCAGGGCGAAAGTCCGGCTCGTGCAGGGCTCGCACATCGTGGTGCGAAAGCTCTACGCCCATGACCGCGCCTACATGTTCCAGAACGGGGACGGCCGCATCGTTTTCGTCATTCCCTACCAGGACGATTTCACGCTGATCGGCACCACCGACCGCGATTATGACGGCGATCCCGCGCAGGTGAGGGCCACGCCCGAGGAAATAAAATACCTCTGCGATTCGGTCAGCGAATATCTCGCAAAACCGGTCAAGCCTGCCGACGTGGTGTGGACCTACGCCGGCGTCCGTCCGCTGTACGACGACGGCGCCAGCGAGGCCAAGGCCGCCACCCGTGACTACGTGTTCGAACTGGATACTCCCGGCGGTGCGCCATTGCTGTCGATCTATGGCGGCAAGATCACCACCTATCGCCGCCTCGCCGAGGAGGCGCTGGAAAAGCTTTCGCCATACCTCAATGGCGCAGCCGCGAAACAAGGCTGGACCGCGAAATCGCCATTGCCCGGCGGCGATCTCGACGTCTCGGCGATCGCAGCGCTCACCGCCGAGTTGCTGCGGCAATATCCATTCCTGTCGCAGGTTCATGCCGGCCGCCTCGCGCATGCCTATGGCACCCGCGCCAGCAAGGTTCTGGATGGCGCAAAATCCCTTGCCGACCTCGGCCACGCCTTCGGCGCGACGTTGACGGAGAGCGAGGTCAGGTACCTGATGGCCAACGAGTGGGCCTGCACCGCCGAGGATATTGTGTGGCGGCGATCCAAGCTCGGTTTGCGCCTGTCGGCCGCCGAAATCGCCGCCATCGACGACTGGATATCGGCAAATCGCGCGCAGACCGAACGTCCCCTGCTGGAAGCGGGAGGACGGACATGAGCGTGACGCTCGATCACGTTACCCGCGCGATCGACGGCATCCCGGCCATTCGCGATGTTTCGCTTAACCTCGAGCGCGGCACCTTGAGCGTGCTGCTGGGCCCGACGCTGTCGGGCAAGACCTCGATCATGCGGCTGCTCGCCGGCCTCGACAAGCCGACATCGGGCCGCGTGCTGGTCGACGGCCGCGATGTCACCGGCGCCGACGTGCGCAAGCGCTCGGTGGCGATGGTGTACCAGCAGTTCATCAATTATCCGTCGCTCAGCGTCTATGAAAACATCGCCTCGCCGCTCAGGGTGCAGGGCAGGTCGCGCGCCGAGATCGAAAGCAGGGTGCGGGAAGCTGCGAAACTGCTGAAGCTGGAGCCGTATCTGAACCGCACGCCGTTGCAATTGTCCGGCGGCCAGCAGCAGCGCACCGCGATCGCCCGCGCGCTGGTCAAGGGCGCCGACCTCGTGCTGCTGGACGAGCCGCTTGCCAACCTCGATTACAAGCTGCGCGAGGAATTGCGCACCGAACTGCCGCGTATCTTCGAGGCCTCCGGCGCGATCTTCGTCTACGCGACTACCGAGCCCTCCGAGGCGTTGCTGCTCGGCGGCCGCACCATCTGCATGTGGGAAGGCGAGATCCTGCAGAACGGCGAAACTCCGAAGGTCTATCGCCATCCCGATACGCTGCGCGTCGCGCAGGTGTTTTCCGATCCGCCGCTCAACATCGTTGGCATCGAAAAGCGCGACGGCTCGGTGCAATACGCCGGCGGCGTGCAGGCGCCCGCGAGCGGACTCTACGCCAGGCTTGACGATGGCGCCTATCGCGTCGGGTTTCGCGCCCACCAACTGGAAGTCGCCAATGGTATCGCCGACCGCCATGCCTTTTCCGCGACTGTCACAGTGACGGAAATCACCGGCTCGGAAAGTTTCGTGCATCTTGCGCGCGGTCAGTCCAACTGGGTCGCGGTGCTGCAGGGCATCCATGAGTATCAGCCCGGCGATACGCTGGACGCGGCGCTCGATCCCAACGATCTGTTCGTGTTCGACACCACCGGCCGCCTGGTCGCCGCCCCCGGCTCGACGTGAGGGAGATGCCGCATGGCCCGCATTGACCTCGTCGATCTCGCGCACTCCTACGGCGGCAATCCGGCCGATCCGGAATCCTATGCGCTGAAGCCGATCTCGATGACATGGCGGCAAGGCGGCGCCTATGCGCTGCTGGGGCCGTCCGGCTGCGGCAAGACCACGCTGCTCAACCTGATCTCCGGGATCGTCACGCCGTCGCGCGGAAAAATCCTGTTCGACGACCTCGATATCACACCGCTGTCGACCCAGAAGCGCAACATCGCGCAGGTGTTCCAGTTTCCGGTGATCTACGACACCATGACGGTCGGCCAAAATCTTGCTTTTCCCCTGAAGAACCGCGGCGTGCCCAGGCCCGAGATCGACGCGCGTGTTGCGGAGATCGCGCGGCTGCTCGACCTCACGCCATATCTGAACCGCAAGGCGACGCGGCTGACGGCGGACGCCAAACAGAAGATATCGCTCGGCCGCGGCCTGGTTCGCTCCGACGTCGCCGCGGTGCTGTTCGACGAGCCGCTGACGGTAATCGATCCCGAACTGAAATGGCAGTTGCGCTCGAAACTCAAGGCGCTGCACCGCGAACTCGACCTGACGATGATCTATGTCACCCACGACCAGACCGAGGCGCTGACCTTCGCCGACACCGTGGTGGTAATGCATGACGGCCGCGTGGTGCAGAGCGGCACGCCGGCGGAATTGTTCGACAAGCCCGCGCATACCTTTGTCGGCTATTTCATCGGCTCGCCCGGCATGAACATCGTGCCGGCACAGGTGAAAGGCCGCGAAGCGGTGGTCGGCGGGCGCGTCATCGCGCTGAACCGAACCTACGATCACTTGCCGGCGGGCGCCAATATCGAGATCGGCGTGCGTCCGGAATTCGTCACCGTGGCGGCGCCGGCGCCGGACCTGTTGACCGCCAGCATCGAACGCATCGACGATCTCGGCCGCGTCCGCTTCGCGCGGATACGGATCGGCGACGTCAAATTCGCCGCCCGCGTGCCGACCGGATTTTCAACCCCCGACGCGCAGGCCGGCCTGAAATTCGATCCATCGCGCGTGCACGTCTATGCCGACAGCCGTCTCGTCGAGGGGGCCGCCTGATGGACAAGACCGTCAACCAGAAGGCCTGGTTCCTGGTGCTGCCGGTGTTCTTGATCGTGGCGTTCTCCGCGATCCTGCCGCTGATGACGGTGGTGAATTATTCGATGCAGGACACCTTCGGCAACAACCAGTTCTTCTGGAACGGCGTCGGCTGGTTCAAGGAGCTGCTCGATCCGTCGACCGACCTTGGCGGCCGCTTCCTCGCCTCGCTATGGCGCAATCTGCTGTTCTCCGCGATCATTCTTGCCATCGAGGTGCCGCTCGGCATCGTGGTAGCGCTGTCGATGCCGCGCGACGGCTGGCGCGTCGCGGCCTGTCTGGTGATTCTGGCGCTGCCGCTGCTGATTCCGTGGAACGTGGTCGGCACCATCTGGCAGATTTTCGGGCGCCCCGACATCGGCCTGATGGGCTATGTGCTGAACGGCATCGGGTTGAACTACAATTACGTCTCCAACGATTTCGACGCCTGGGCCACCGTGATCGTGATGGACGTCTGGCACTGGACCAGCCTGGTCGCGCTGTTGTGCTACGCCGGGCTGAAATCGATCCCCGACGCCTATTACCAAGCGGCGCAAATCGACGGCGCGTCGCGCTGGGCGGTATTCACGGCGATCCAGTTGCCGAAGATGAACCGCGTGCTGCTGATCGCGGTGCTGCTGCGTTTCATGGACAGTTTCATGATCTACACCGAACCGTTCGTGGTGACCGGCGGCGGGCCCGGCAATTCGACTACTTTCGTGTCGATCGAGCTGGTCAAGATCGCGCTCGGGCAGTTCGACCTCGGCAAGGCGGCGGCGCTGTCGATCGTCTACAATCTGATCATCATCATCGTGTGCTGGATTTTCTACACCGTCATGACCAATGTCGGCGTCGAGCGGCCGGAAAAGGGAGCCGCGTGATGCATTCAATCCCGGGCCGCCGCGTCATCCTCGTTTCGTTTCTGATCTTCCTGCTGCTGCCGATCTACTGGCTGGTCAATATGAGCTTCAAGACCAACGGCGAGATTGTCTCGACCATGACGCTGTGGCCGCATCAGCCTACCGTCGCCAACTACGTCCGCATCTTCACCGACGAAAGCTGGTATTCCGGCTACATCAACTCGCTGAAATACGTGCTGATCAACACGGTGATCTCGATCTCGTTCGCGCTGCCGGCGGCCTATGCTTTCTCGCGCTACCGTTTCCTCGGCGACAAGCATCTGTTCTTCTGGCTGCTGTCGAACCGGATGGCGCCGCCGGCGGTGTTCGCGCTGCCGTTCTTCAACCTGTATTCGGCGCTCAATCTGTTCGATACGCCGTGGGCGGTGGCGCTGGCGCATTGCCTGTTCAACGTGCCGCTCGCGGTCTGGATTTTGGAAGGATTCGTCTCCAGCGTGCCGCGTGAGATCGACGAGACCGCGTTCCTCGACGGCTACTCGTTTCCGAAATTCTTTGTCAAGATCCTGGTGCCGCTGATCGCCAGCGGCATCGGCGTCGCGGCGTTCTTCTGCTTCATGTTCTCCTGGGTCGAGTTGCTGCTGGCGCGCACGCTGACCTCGGTCAATGCCAAGCCGATCTCGGCGGTGATGACCCGCACCGTATCGGCGGCCGGCATGGACTGGGGCCTCTTGGCCGCCGCAGGCGTGCTCACCATCATCCCAGGCGCGCTGGTGATCTGGTTCGTCCGCAATTACATCGCGCGCGGTTTTGCGCTGGGCAGGGTGTAGGGGGCACGCGATGCGCAAACAAAGCACTGTCATTGCGAGCGAAGCGAAGCAATCCAGAAGCCACGCGCGTGATGCTGGATTGCTTCGTCGCTTCGCTCCTCGCAATGACGGGGAGGGTTGAGCCATGGAAAACATCGCATGGATGGCCTGGACGCTGCCGACCGCGATCTTCTTCGTGCTGCTGGCCCTGACGCTTGCCACCATGACCTGGCTCGCAGTCGCTTGGCCCGAAGCCGAGCGCGTCGGCATCCTGCGCATTCCGACGACGCGCGGCGACCGGCTGTTCATCTCGCTGATCATGGCCGCGGTCATTCACCTGCTGTGGATCGCGTTTTTCGGCACCGACTCGCTGCTCACTCTGCCGATCGGAGAAGAAGGAACTGAATTGTCGAGCCTGTGGCTCGCTACCGTGATTTCGCTTGTCTCGGCCGTGGCGATTTTCCGCACCGTCTGAGCAGTGAATTAAAGGCAGATCCGGAAAAGCAATCCGGGCCTGATGTTAGTTTGTCGCTGCAACGGAGGAACCAAACATGCGACGCTTGGCGAAGAGCAACGGTCGTTCGACCAGAACTCGTTTTATGACGATGACCAGCACCGCGGCGCTGATCGCGGCCTCGGTGACCTGTGCTGTGCCGGCGGTTGCGGACGACGCAACCGCGCAGAAGTGGATCGACAGCGAATTTCAGCCCTCGACCTTGTCCAAGGCCGATCAGTTGAAGGAGTTGCAGTGGTTCGAAAAAGCCGCGCAGCCGTTCAAGGGGATGGAGATCAACGTCGTCTCGGAAACCATCACGACGCACGAATACGAGGCCAAGACGCTGGCCAAGGCCTTCACCGAACTCACCGGCATCAAGATCAAGCACGACGTCATTCAGGAAGGCGACGTGGTTGAAAAACTGCAGACCCAGATGCAGTCCGGCAAGAACGTGTATGACGGCTGGATCAACGACTCGGATCTGATCGGCACGCATTTCCGCTACGGCCAGACGGTCGTGCTGTCCGACTACATGGCAGGCGAGGGCAAGGACGTCACCGATCCGATGCTCGACGTCAACGACTTCATCGGAAAATCTTTCACTACGGGACCGGACGGCAAGCTGTACCAGTTGCCCGACCAGCAATTCGCCAACCTGTACTGGTTCCGCTACGACTGGTTCTCCAATCCGGACTACAAGGCGAAGTTCAAGGCCAAATACGGCTACGATCTCGGCGTGCCGGTGAACTGGTCGGCCTATGAGGACATCGCCGAGTTCTTCACCAACGACATCAAGGAGATCGACGGCGTCAAGGTCTATGGCCACATGGACTATGGCAAGAAGGATCCGTCGCTCGGCTGGCGGTTCACCGACGCCTGGCTGTCGATGGCCGGCAATGGCGACAAGGGCATTCCGAACGGTCTTCCGGTCGACGAATGGGGCATCCGCATGGAGGGCTGCCGTCCGGTGGGCTCGAGCGTCGAGCGCGGCGGCGACACCAACGGCCCGGCGGCGGTCTATTCGATCGCCAAATATCTCGACTGGATGAAGAAGTATGCTCCGCCGCAGGCGCAAGGCATGACCTTCTCCGAATCGGGACCGGTGCCGGCGCAAGGTGCGATCGCGCAGCAGATCTTCTGGTACACGGCGTTCACCGCCGACATGGTGAAGCCCGGCATCGCCGTGATGAACGCCGATGGCACGCCGAAATGGCGGATGGCGCCGTCGCCGCACGGCGCCTACTGGAAGGACGGCATGAAGCTCGGCTATCAGGACGCCGGCTCGGTGACGCTGTTGAAATCGACGCCGCCGGATCGCCGCAAGGCGGCCTGGCTGTATCTGCAGTTCATCATCTCCAAGACGGTGAGCCTGAAGAAGAGCCATGTCGGCCTCACCTTCATCCGTGAGTCCGATATCTGGGACAAGTCCTTCACCGAGCGTGCGCCGAAACTCGGCGGGCTGATCGAGTTCTACCGCTCGCCGGCGCGCGTGCAATGGACCCCGACCGGCAACAACGTGCCGGATTATCCGAAACTGGCGCAACTGTGGTGGCAGAACATCGGCGACGCGTCGTCCGGTGCGAAGACGCCGCAGGCGGCGATGGACGCGCTCGCGGCCGCGCAGGATTCGGTGATGGAGCGGCTGGAGAAATCCGGCGTGCAGAAGGAGTGCGGACCGAAGCTGAACAAGAAGCAGACCGCCGAATATTGGTTTGCCAAGGCCCAGAAGGACGGCACGCTGGCGCCACAGCGCAAGCTCGCCAACGAAAAGCCGAAGGGCGAAACCATCGACTACGACGCGCTGATCAAGTCATGGCCGGCAAGCCCGCCGAAGCGGGCGTCGAACTGACGAAGTTACAAACATGGTCATGCGCGGGCTTGACCCGCGCATCCATCGTCTTCGCAAAAGCTCTTTCGAAGCGGTGGATTGCCAGGTCAAGCCGGCAATGACGGAGTACGTGATAAAGGCCGGGAGCGATCCTGGCCTTTTGTCATAGCACTCGCTCGTCGTGCCCCGGACGCAGCGCAGCGCGCCGCTTTTTTTTGCGGCGTGGTGTGCTGTAGAGCCGGGCCGTAACAAACTCCGGCGCTTGGTGCGGTCCCGGCTCTGCGGAGCGGCGTGAAGAATGCCGCACCGCGTCCGGGACACGGAAAGTGTTACTGCGCCGCGTCGAGCGCTTCGCCGAGCGCCGGATAATCCGTATACCCCTCGGCCCCGCCGCCATAGAACGTCGCCTTGTCCGGCGCATTGAGCGGTGCGCCGCGCTTCAGGCGCTCGACCAGATCGGGGTTGGCGATGAACGGCTTTCCGAACGCGATCAGGTCGGCCTCCTCGGCGCCTAGCACCTTGTTCGCCAGCTCGAAATCGTAGCCGTTGTTGGCGATATAGGCGCCGCTGAATCGCTTGCGCAACGAGCCGTAGTCGAACGGCGCGATGTCGCGCGGGCCGCCGGTCGCACCCTCGATGACATGAATGTAGACGAGCTTCAGTGCGTCGAGCCGCTCGACGATGTGGTCGTACAGCGGTTGCGGACTGGAATCGGAGATGTCGTTGGCCGGCGTTACCGGAGAAATGCGGATGCCGGTGCGGTCCGACCCTGCTTCCGCCGCCACCGCTTGTGCGACTTCGAGCATCAGCCTGGCGCGGTTCTCGATCGATCCGCCGTAGGCATCGGTGCGCTTGTTGGTGCCGTCCTTGGCGAACTGTTCCAGCAGATAGCCGTTGGCGCCGTGCACTTCGACGCCGTCGAAACCGGCGGCAAGCGCATTGGCCGCGCCTTTCCTGAAGCTCTCGACGATGCCGGGGATTTCTTCCAGCGTCAGCGCGCGCGGCTCGGACACGTCGGCGAACGTTCCGCCGACGAACGTCTTGCCCTTGGCGCGGATCGCGGAAGGTGCGACGGGCGCCTGGTCGTTCTCCTGCAGGCTGACATGCGAAATGCGTCCGACATGCCAGAGCTGCAGAAAAATACGGCCGCCACGCCCGTGGACCTGGTCCGTCACCTTGCGCCAGCCTGCAACCTGTTCCTTGGAATAGATGCCGGGCGTGTCCTGATAGCCCTGGCCCTGCTGCGACACCTGGGTCGCCTCGCTTATCAGCAGACCCGCGGAAGCGCGCTGGCCATAATATTCGATTGCCAGCGGATTGGGCACCAGGCCCGTTAGCGCGCGGTTGCGGGTCAAAGGCGCCATCACCAGGCGGTTGGGAAGCGTGATCGGGCCAAGCTTGTACGGCTCGAACAATTTGGTCGCAGTGCTCATGTCGTTGTTTTCCGGAAACATTGTGGGTGATACCGACGTGGGACGTTCGCGTTCAAAAACAATACCGCGAGCTATCCCACTTTCGCACACTAGCTTCGCACGATTCCGGCCATGTGGCCGCCGGATTTGGCCTGGCCGAGCGTTTCGGGATGGATCGAGGCGGACGCATTGAGCTGTTTTGGCGCGTGAGTGGTAACGGACATTGAAATTTCCTCCCGTCATTGCCGGGCTTGACCCGGCAATCCATCATTCTTGAAAAGGATGGATGCGCGGGTCAAGCCCGCGCATGACGCCGCGCCCGCTGGGTGCCCCGACGTAGCGCAGCGCATCGCCCTTGCGAAGCGGTGCGCTGCAGAGCCCGTGGAAAGCCGGTGCGCGTGGAATGGATCGAAACTTCTAATTCACGCCCATGAAATCGCGCTTGCCGATCTCGACGCCGTTGTGCCTGAGAATGCCGTGCGCGGTGGCGGCATGGAAGTAGAAATTCGGAAACGCGAAATGACTGATGAACTGCTGGCCCTTCAGCGTCATGGTTTTGTCAGGTCCCATGGGAAAGGTAACGTCTTTGGTATCGGCCCCGTCGAACTGCGCCGGCTTATAGCCTTTGACGGCCTCGATGGTCTTCGCCAGTCGTTGCTTCAACTCCCCAAAACTCTTTTCGGTGTCCGGCACCGACGGCACCTCGCCATGGGTGACGCGCGCGCATCCTTTCGCCGCGAAATCGCAAACCAGCTGAATCTGCTTGGAGAATGGCAGCATGTCCGGATAGAGCCGCGCGCTCAGCAGCACTTCGGGATTGATGTTCCTCGACGCGCAATGCGCCTCGGCCTTGCTGAGAATACCGGAGAGGCTGTTGAGGATCTGCAGAAAGGCCGGAACGGTCGAGTCGTAAAAGGACATGTGATGCTCTTTCGATGATGAGGAGATCTAGAACTAGGTGCTGGAAATCGATCCGCAATGTCAGCGGACGGCCGTGGGTGCAGGTCCACGGGGAGCCGCGCGTGGCGCTGCGCTCGAAGGCGCTGCGGCACGCTGCGCCGTGGACGGCGGATCGGTAGCCTGCTGCGGCACACCGCGCATTCGCGCCAGCAGTTCGGCTGTCGGCCACGAATCAGCCGGCAATCCGTATTTGACCTGCATCGCCTTCACCGCGGTGCGGCTCTGCTGGCCCATGATGCCGTCGACCTTGCCGACATTGAAGCCGGCTTTGACCAGCAGCTGCTGCATCTCGCGCAACTCGTTGAATGGCAGTTGCGCGACCGGCGCCGCCGGTGGCCGCATCGGCGCAGCGCCGGCGATGCGGGTGGCGAGGTAGCCCGCAGTGGTGGAATAGATCAGCGAGTTGTTCCACTCGGTATAGGCGGCGAAGTTCGGATAAGCCAGAAATGCCGGGCCGGTGCGTCCCATCGGCAGCAGCAGCGACGATGGAAGACTGTCGTTCGGCAACGCCCGGCCGTCCGGATAGGTGACGCCCCACGCCGCCCATTTCGAGCGCGGATGCTGGATGGTGAGGTCGGCCTGATCCCAGGCGAGGTTTTGCGGTACGCGCACTTCCTGCAGCCAGGGCTCGCCGCGCCGCCATTTCAATCCATTGGCGATGTAATTGGCGGTCGAGCCGATCACGTCGGCGGAGCTGCGCAGCAGGTTGCGATGGCCGTCGCCATCGTAATCGACCGCGTAGTTGAAATAATGCGTCGGCAGGAATTGGGTCTGGCCGAGTTCGCCGGCCCACGAGCCGATCATCTCGGGCGGGCTCAGATCGCCGCGCTCGATGATCTTCAACGCGGCAATGGTCTCGTCCTGAAACATTTTCGAGCGCCGGCAATCATAGGCCAGCGATACTAGCGAGCGCAGCGTCGGCAAATTGCCCATGTTGGCGCCGAAATCGCTTTCCAGCCCCCAGAACGCGGCGATCACTTCGGGCGGCACGCCGTATTCCTTTTCGGCGCGTGCGAACGCCGCCGCATTGGCCTTGATCCGGGCCTGTCCCTGCTGCATCCGGGACACCGCGGCCATGCGCCCGGCGAACACTGTGAACACCTGCCCGAACACGCGCTGGCCGCGGTCGCGGTTGACGATGCCCTGGTCGTAGACGAGATACGGCGATGCTTCCGCCAGCGCGCTTTGCGAGACGCCGGCGGCTACCGCCTGCTGCTTGAGGTCGGCGAGGAAACGATCGAAACTCATGCCGCCATGGCAGGACGCGGCGCGCGGGCTTGGCGATGCAACGCCCTGTTGGATCGGCGCTGTCGGTCTTGCGGCGGTTGGCCTGACCGGAGCAGGGGTCGGTTGAGCCGATGCCGGCATCGGACCACATAGGATCGCCGACAAGACTGTGCCGGCAAAAAGTCGTGAGATAAAAAATCGTTGCATGCGGTACCCGGCGGAGTAAATTTGCAAAACACCAGGCCGTCGTAGCACCGTTCAGGACGTAGAATCCATGTTCGAACAGCCATGACCGGTCGCGGCGAACGCTGATGCAGGTGGTCGTTTACGCGGAGCCCCGACACACTCGACGTCGTCCTCGCGAAAGCGGGGACCCATAGCCTCCGTCGTCATGGGACGTTAGTGCTACGAGCCTGCGGCAACAACCTGCGCCAAATAACCATCGGCGGCTATGGGTCTCCCCGCTTTCGCGAGGACGACGCGTGGAGGGAGTTTCGTGTCCCGGGCGCGATGCAGCGCGAAGTGCTGCTTCGCAGAACCGGAATCGTAACGAACACCGGCGTTCGCCCCGGCCCCCGGCTCAGCAGCGCACCGCTTCGCGAAGGGGGGCGCACTGCGCTGCGTCCGGGGCACGAGATTCTGTGCGAGCCGACGCTCACGAACTTGTGAATGTATACCTATCCCCGTCTCCGACACCTCGCTTATCTTACTTGTCACCTGTTCGATGAGGGGCGCTTTCCGGAAGCGCTCCTTCTTTGGACAGAGCGAAAGCTGGCCGGACCGGGGCGCCCCGGACCGGCCGACAGGCTGGTGGCCAAGGTGGAGCGCCGGGAGGCGCCGCGCCCTACGTCACTGGGCTCGCGCGGTCGCCTTGCCGCGCGAGGTGGGTCCGTTAATCCCGCCTCTGGGGGTGCAGCGTCATTGCACCCCGGCGCCTCCCGCCGCTCCACCCCCTCGCGAAGGTAACGCGAGGGACCGGCAAACCTCGGACGCATCGCGCCGCGAGAACGCAGAAGTGTGGCTGTTTGAAATTCGAATCCGGAAATGACTTAAGCGTGTTGACACATCCTCGCTGTCGTCCCCGCGCCTCCGCGGGGACCGACGAATACTTACAACTCGCGCGCATTGGAAAATGTGAACGAGCTTACCCGCCGCGTGTTCTCATCCAGGATCAGTCTGCGCGTGATCGGCGGCTCGGCGCGCTGGCTGCAGTTTTCCCGTTCGCACAGGCGGCAGTTGACGCCGATCGGCGTGCCTTCGGCCTTTTCCAGATCGACGCCGGTAGCATAGACCAGCCGCGCGGCGTGGCGGATTTCGCAGCCCAGCCCGATGGCGAAGCGCGGCTGCGGCTGCGGGTGCGGCGCCACCGGCCGGCGCACCATCTGCGCGATCGAGAAATAGCGGCTGCCGTCGGGCAGTTCGATCACCTGTTTCAGCAGGCGGTCCGGCGTGTCGAAGGTCGAATGCACGTTCCACAGCGGGCAAGTGCCGCCGAATTTGGAGAACGGAAAGGTGCCCGAGGAGAATCGCTTGGAGACGTTGCCGGCATTGTCGACCCGCAGCAGGAAGAACGGCACACCGCGCGCGTTCGGCCGCTGCAAGGTGGTGAGGCGATGGCAGACCTGCTCGAAACCGGCATTGAAGCGCTGCGCCAGCACATGGACATCGTAACTCAGCGATTCCGCGGCGCCGTGAAAAGCCGCGTAGGGCATCATCACGGCGGCGGCGAAATAATTCGCCAGCGTAATGCGGTAAAGCCGCCTTGGCACATCGTCGAGTGCGCCGGCGCGGTTGACGATGCCATCGAAGGTGCCGCCGCATTCGGTCAGTCCTACCTGGAATGCGAGCTGGAACGCGCGGCCGGGGCCATCGACCAGTTCGGAGATCAGAAGCTGCCGGCGGTGGCGGTCGAACCGGCGCAGCGTCTCGCGCATGACGTCGACCGGCATGATGCGGGTGACGATGGAATGCCTTTCACGCAGGCGCGCGCCCAGCGCCGCGAACAGATCCTGCGAACTTACATCGATTTCGTCGCGCAGATTTTCGGCGGCCTGTTCCAGTTCCGGAAAATAATTGCGGTTGGCCTCGATCAGATCGCGAACGCGCTCGATCGGATTGGCTTCGAAGCGAGTCCCTTCGTCACGGTCGGCGAACTGCGCCGCCGCCATGGTTTCGCCGCGCCGCGCCTCGGTATAGGCGGCGTACAGCCGTTGCAGCGAATGCGTCACGCCGGGGCACAATTCGGCGAGGTCGCGCAATTCCTGCTTCGGCAGGTCGATCTGGCGAAACAGCGGATCGGAGAAGATCTCGTTCAACTCGGCGAAGAAGCGGTCTTCATCGGCAGTGGCGAGGTCGCGCAAATCGAGATCATAGGTCTCCGCCAGCCGCAGCAGGATCTGCGCCGTCACCGGCCGCTGGTTGCGCTCTATCAGGTTGATATAGCTGGGAGAAATGCCCAGACCCTCGGCGATCTGAGTTTGCGACAGGCCCAATTGCTGGCGGATGCGCCGGAAGCGCGGGCCCACGAACAGCTTCTTCTCTCCCGCCACTTTGCCTCCAAGCCAATTGTGACAAAAGTTACAAAATTACATATATGACAAGTCATTATGTTACATCGCATCATCATTCGATGGCAAGCGACCTGTACTATTTTCGGCGTTTAACGTTTATCTCCCGACACGCATTGCGATGCACTGTCACGAGTGTCGATGGAGAATAAAATGAATTATCAGCCACGTGGAATCAGCGACCAGGCCATCCAGGGACCGGCTTCCTATCTGAGCGAGATCGAGACCGCCAAAGCGCTGCTCAAGGACAAGGACACGTGGAACGGCGTCAGCGCCGAAGCCGTCGCCCGCATGCGCCTGCAGAACCGCTTCAGGACCGGCCTCGACATTGCCCGTTACACGGCTGACCTGATGCGCGCCGACATGGCCGCATATGACGCGGATCCCACCAAGTACACGCAGTCGCTCGGCTGCTGGCATGGTTTCGTTGCCCAGCAGAAACTGATCTCGATCAAAAAGCATTTCGGCGGCAGGACCGACCGCCGTTACCTGTATCTGTCGGGCTGGATGATCGCGGCGCTTCGCTCCGAGTTCGGTCCGCTTCCCGATCAGTCCATGCACGAGAAGACCTCGGTGCCGGCACTGATCGAAGAACTCTATACCTTCCTGCGGCAGGCCAACGCGCGCGAACTTAACGACATCTTCCGCGAACTCGATGCCGCGCGTAAGGCCGGCGACAAGGCCGGGGAAGCGGCGCTGATCGCGAAGATCGACAACTTCCAGACCCATGTCGTGCCGGTCATCGCCGATATCGACGCAGGTTTCGGCAATGCCGAAGCGACCTATCTGCTTGCCAAGAAGATGATCGAGGCCGGCGCATGCGCCCTGCAGATCGAAAACCAGGTCTCCGACGAAAAGCAGTGCGGTCATCAGGACGGCAAGGTGACTGTGCCGCACGACGTGTTCCTTGCGAAGATCCGCGCCTGCCGCCACGCGTTCCTCGAGATGGGCGTGGACAACGGCATCATCGTGACCCGCACCGACTCGCTCGGCGCCGGCCTTACGCAGCAGATCGCCGTCAGCCACAAGCCTGGCGATATCGGCGACCAGTACAACAGCTTCCTCGACTGCGAAGAGGTCGATGCCTCGAAGATCGGTAACGGCGACGTCATTATCAGCCGCAACGGCAAGCTGATGCGCCCGAAGCGCCTGCCCAGCAATCTGTATCAGTTCCGCGCCGGGACCGGCGAAGACCGCTGCGTGCTCGACAGCATCACCTCGCTGCAGAACGGCGCCGACCTGCTGTGGATTGAAACCGAGAAGCCGCACATCGAACAGGTTGCCAGAATGGTCGACCGGATCCGCAAGGTGGTCCCGGACGCCAAGCTGGCCTACAACAACTCGCCATCGTTCAACTGGACGCTGAACTTCCGCTGGCAGGTGTACGATGCCATGAAGGAAGCCGGCAAGGACGTCAGCAGGTACAACCGCGCCGAACTGATGAAGGTGGAATACGACGATACCCCGCTCGCGATCGAGGCCGATGAACGAATCCGCACCTTTCAGGCGGATGCGTCCAGGCGCGCCGGCATTTTCCACCATCTGATCACGCTGCCGACCTACCACACGACAGCACTGTCGACCGACAATCTGTCGAAGGAGTATTTCGGCGAGCAAGGCATGCTCGGCTACGTGAAGAACGTGCAGCGCGCGGAAATCCGTCAGGGCATCGCCTGCGTGAAGCACCAGAACATGGCGGGCTCCGACGTCGGCGACGACCACAAGGGATACTTCGCAGGCGAAGCGGCGCTGAAGGCGGGCGGCGCTCACAACACGATGAACCAGTTCGGCTAACAGTAATTGATCTGAACAACGGGAGACAACTATGCCAGGCAGTAATTTCTGGGTTATCGGTGGTGAATTCGGTTCGATGAACTTCCATAAGCTGGTGGAAGGCTCGGCCCAGGTTCAGGGTCCGTTCAAGACCCGGAAAGAGGCCGAGGAAGCCTGGAAGGAAGTGTCCGAGCAGAACCGGCATAAGGCCGGCGTAAGGTTTTCCATCGTGGAAGAGCCGAGCCGCGTGCCGGCCTGAACTCTGCCGTTCAAAACAGCGAGCATGCGGCCTCATCCGGTTCGTCGGACGGGGCCGCTGCTGTTTGCGGCGACGCGAAAAACAGGGGGACGCCGCAAGCCATTGGGAACTAAGCAGCTTTGCGCGGGTCTTAGTTACTGATAGGTTACCGCGAAGCCCTCTGGAGCAGCAGCCGGATATGTCGGACGTTCAGAATTCCGGGACCGATCATGCCACCGATGCCAAGCCGATCCGGTTGCGCGATGCGTTGCGGCAGGCGCGGATCGAGGCCGCCGACCGCACCGGCGTCGTGGTCGACCTGCGCGATGCGGAAGTAGCCCGGCTCGAGATCCTGAACGAGGCGCTGGATCCACTGTTCGCGCAGATCCCGGACCAGGTCGATCTGTTCGATCGTGGCATCAGCCAGGGCGAGAACCCGCGGCTGTGGATCGACGTGGTGGCGCATGTCGCGATGGGGCGCGACAAGCGCATCTATCGCTTTGTGCAGGACACCCGGTTCGGCCGCATCGTGCTCTCGGAATCCCACGATGTCGCAGCGATCGTCGATGCCGTCACCGACTACGTCGCGCGCCGCATGGTCGAGCGCGAGCACGCGCTGGTCGCGACACCTATTCCGGAAACCGAGGCGGTCGAGAAGCCGCGCCGCGGCGGGTTCTGGACCTTCGTTCTGGGATTCATCCTCGGCGCACTGGCGCTGTTCGGATTAGCGCTGTTCGCAACGCTGCGGAATATGTGATTGTACCGCAAACTACCGTCGTCCCCGCGCAGGCAGGGACCCATAAACACCGTTCAAGAAAGCCGTTGCCACGCTAATCTCTCACCACAAGCATCGCTGGTTATGGGTCCCCGCCTTCGCGAGGACGACACGGTGTTTTGACCGCGCCTAGATCAACTGTACTCGCCGCAATTCGCGAATGCGCATATTATCGCCGAACCCGCGTACGGTCTGTTCGCAGCGCCAAATATCGCCGTCGCGTTTGATGGAAAACAGGTTGTAGGCGGCGGCGGGATAATGTCGATGTGCGACCGCCGAGGCAGATGGCACGCCGATCGCGGGGATCCGGCCGCGGGGACCGTCGAATCCCATCGTGGAATGAATGTGATCGTGGCCGTGCAGGATCAACTCCACGCCATGCCGCTGCAACAGCGCCAGCACTTCCGCCGAATCGGTCAACCGCTTGTGACGCGATTCCGAGCGCAGCGGATGATGGATCAGCAGCACGCGGAAGGCCTGTTGAGCGGAGAGGTCCGACAGCACGCGATCCAGCGCGTCGCGCTGCGCGCGGCCGAGCCATCCGGTCGCCATCAAGGGCGGCGTCGGCACCGCGGACGAGACGCCGATCAGCGCCAGCGGGCCGCGCCGACGAACAAACGGAAACGTGACTGGATTTGCCGTCAACGCATCGTCGCCACGCAGGTAATCCCCGCAAATTTCACCGAGACGGTGCTGCGTGGCGGCCACATAGGCATCGTGATTGCCAGGAATGACCGTCACAAATTCGGGCGGTCCGACGCCGTCCAGCCAGGCGCGCGCCGGCGCAAATTCCGCCTCCAGCGCGATGTTGACGAAATCGCCGGTGACGGCGATATGGCCGGGCTGTTGCGCCTGCAGATCGTCAACCAAGGCGTCCAGCACATCGCGCCGGTGAACGTGACGGCGATTGCGCGTCCAGTTCAGATAACCCAGCGCGCGCTTGCCGGCGAGGTCGCGCAGCCGAGGCGCCGGCAGCGGCGGCAGATGCGGATCGGACAAATGTGCCAGCGTGAACGCCGCCATCGAAACCACCCTGGTGACAAGCGCCGCTGTTTTGGCAAGGTGTACACCCCGACGCAAGCAGCAAGGCTCCAGTCGCCATGAATTTGCAGGATCTACGGCGGATGTTCGAGCCGGCGCTGCGCCGCGGCTTTCACCTGTACTGGCGGTTCGCCCGCGGCATGACCCTGGGTGTTCGCGGCGTGGTGCTGGATCCGGCCGGCCGCGTCTTCCTGGTCAAGCACAGTTACGTGTCGGGCTGGCATCTGCCGGGCGGCGGCGTCGAGGCCGGCGAGACCTTCCGCGATGCGCTGCAGCGCGAGCTGATGGAGGAGGGGCGGATCGAACTGTCGGGCGAGCCCGTCCTGCATGGCGTGTTCTTCAACAGCCACGTGTCCCGCCGTGATCACGTCGCAGTTTATGTGGTCAGGCATTTTCGTCAGGACCGCATGCCCGATGCCAACCGCGAAATCGTCGCCTGCGGCTTCTTCGAAGCGGCCGCGCTGCCGGTCGATACCACGGCAGGCACGCGCCTGCGGATCGCGGAAGTGCTCCAAAACAGCGTGCCGATCGCCACCTGGCGTTAGAGATCGTTAGCGTTCGGTCCTTATGATCGCGGGTTCAAGCGTTAACGAGCCTTAAGGACCCTGTCATGAGCGCGGCGCCGGATTCCAGACATCAGCCGAGACTTCGCGGCGATCTGGCCAGCATGACGGAAGCGCTTGCGCAATTCGCGCAACGCGAATTCCCGCAGGCCGAGACCGCGCGGCCGCGGATCGCGGTGCTGGTGCCGTGTTTCAACGAGGAAGCCGCGGTTGCGAGCGTGGTCGCCGATTTTCGAAAAGTGCTGCCGACGGCGGAAATCTACGTCTACGACAACAATTCGTCGGATCGCACCGTCGCGGTCGCGCGCGAGGCCGGCGCCCAGGTGCGCGGCGAACGGCGCCAGGGCAAGGGCCATGTGGTGCGGCGGATGTTCGCCGACATCGACGCCGACATCTACCTGCTGGTCGACGGCGATGCCACCTACGACGCCGCCAGCGCGCCGCGCATGATCGAGACGTTGCTGTCGGAGCATCTCGACATGGTGGTAGGATTCCGCGTCGATCAGGCCGAGGCCGCTTATCGGCCAGGCCATCGTACCGGCAACTGGATGCTGACGAGCTTTCTCGCCGCCGTGTTCGGGCAGCAGTTCAAGGACATCCTCTCCGGCTATCGCGTGTTCTCGCGGCGCTTCGTCAAATCCTTTCCGGTGCTGTCGGACGGTTTCGAGATCGAAACCGAATTGAGCGTTCATGCGCTGGAGCTGGCGCTACCGGTCGCGGAAATCGAGACGCCATATTACGCCCGCCCGGAAGGCTCGTTCAGCAAGCTCAATACCTGGCGCGATGGCTTTCGCATTCTCAGTACCATCCTGAAGCTGTACCGGTCGGAAAAGCCGCTGCGCTTCTTCACGGTGATCGGTTTTTTCCTGACGCTGGTGTCGATCGGGCTCGCGATTCCGGTCGTCGTCACCTATTTCGAGGAAGGCCTCGTTCCCCGGCTGCCGACCGCGGTGCTGTCGATGGGCCTGATGATCCTGGCGGTGCTGTCGGTCTCTTCCGGCCTGGTGCTGGATACGGTGACGCGCGGCCGGCGCGAGATCAAGCTGCTGGCCTATCTGTCGCAGCCTGCGGTGAACAAGAACTGACGCGGCCGGCGATTTCGCGCGGCTTCTGCGATGGACCGCGTTTCGGTCAGGTGCTATTCCGCGTCCGGCATGAGCGATTTGTCCCTTACCATATTGGCGGAAACCGCCAACGACGCGCAGGCGATCGAGCGCCTGCATGAGCGCACCTTCGGTCCCGGCCGTTTCGTGCTGAGCGCCTACCGCCTGCGCGAACATGTCGATCACAGGCTCGATTTGTCGTTCACCGCGCGGATCGGCACGCTGCTAGTCGGCTCGGTCAGGCAATTGCCGGTCTGCATCGGCGCTACGCCGGCTTTGCTGCTCGGGCCGCTGACCGTGGAGCCGCCGTTTCGCGGCCGCCGCGTTGGCCGCGCCCTGCTCGATCGCGCGCTTGGGGAGGCGAAGGCGAAAGGCCATCGCCTGGTGCTGCTGGTCGGCGACGAGGCTTACTACAGCCGGGTCGGATTCAGGATGATCCCGAAGGGCCGCGTGAACATGCCTGGCCCCGTGGATACCAAACGCCTGCTGGTCGCCGAACTGGTCGACGGCGCATTCGCCGATGTCGCCGGCACGATCCGGCCGGACTGGAATTTTGCAAGGTAGCTCGTGTCGTCCCTGCGAAGGCGGGGACCCATACACCCAGGATTTTCAATTGGAATGAGGTGTTGCAACCACATTTGTAACCGCGAGCACGGCGGTTATGGGTCCCCGCCTTCGAGGACGACAGATCACAGCTTCTGCGAAATGCCTACGTAAAACCCGCGGCCCGGGCCAAACTGCGGGGCGAATACGCCGATGCCGGAGCCGTCCCTGATCTGGTAGACCGAATTGAACAGGTTGACGATGTCGAAGCGCAGCGTGGTCGGTTTTGCAAAACCCGGCACCAGAAATTCGCGGGACAGTCCGACATTGACCTGGGTGTACGATGGCAGCGAGCCGGTGTTGGCGAAGCCCGCGCGAAGCCCGCTGCCGTAGATCATCGAGGCGCTCAATCGCGTGCCGTTCCACAGATAGGAAGCGCCGGCCGACGCGGTCAAAAGCTGGGCGTGGTCGGTGTAGATATAGTGGTTGGCGATATAGGCGAGTTCGTCGGCGGCGAACAGATACTGGTTCGATACGACATTGGTCGCGATCTGGCGTGCCCAGGCGAGGTTGCCGTAGATGCGGAAGTTGCCGTTGCTGTAGGACGCTTTCAGCTCGACGCCGACATTCTGGGCGCGGTCGTAGTTGAACGCGGTCAGGACATAGGCCGCGCCGAACTGGCCGTCGTCGAGCAGGTCGCGCGCGGTCTTGTAGTAGGCGTCGATGCCGACTTCGAGGCCGGGTATCGCCGTTATCTTCTGCACCACGCCGACATCGAATACGTTGGAGCGTTCCGGCAATACCGGATCGCCGAGGGGGACGGCGGGCTGCTGCGTGGTATTCTGCACCAGCGCGAGATTGGCCGGAGCCGCCAGCACCTGCGGCGGCGGCGTGAAATTCCGCGCATAGCCGGCATGGAAGGTCGTGGCATCGGTTCGGCCTCCAGGTCAGGCCGAGGCGCGGACTGAACTGGTTGGCGTCGACATATTGCACCATCTGGTCGAAGCGCAGGCCGGCGTTCAGGGTAAGCTGGTTGGTGATCCTCCATTCGTCCTGGATGTAGGTGCTGAACAGCCAGCCGAGTTTTGCGCTGGAATCCGCGATGCCGAACGGCGCGTCGACAGGGTTGCCCATGGCATCGACCGGTAGCACATAGGAAAAATTAGCGACCTGGGTTTGCTCGCCGGTGACCTGAAAGCCCGCGCGCAGGGTGTGCGCGTCGCTGAGGCGATAGGCGCCGTCGCCCTGGATGCCGTTGGCGAAGCTGCGGCGGGTGACATCCGACGCCACGCCGTTGAACACAAGGTCGCCGACGGTGTCGGGCAGGAAGTGCACGCTGCTGAGGCGGGAGAACGCTGAAAGCTGCAGGTCGAAGCCGTCGAGGGATTTCTGCAACGCCAGTACGCCGAACTGGTTCTGCTCGAACTGGTTCTGGTTCAGCAACGCCGAATTGAAATCCGACGCACCGAACGCGGTGAATTGCGGCGTCTGCCCCGGATTGTTCGGGATCTGGTATCTGCTCGCGGACGTGCCGCCGATGAACGATAGTCGAGTACTATCGTCGATCACGGTTGACAGGTAGGCAAAGCCCTTGCCCTGCTGCGTCGTGTCGTGAATGGCGTTCGGCGCGGGCGTCGGATTTTCAAGGCCGAGCGCGCTGCCGAAATAACGTCCGGTGAAGAAATACTGGGTTTGCCCGGCGGTACCGCCATATTCGAAGCTCGGCGTGACGGTGCTGCGGCTGCCGCCGTAGATGCCGACGCTGCCCGAGTTGTTGAAGGCGTCGGTCCGGGTCTGGATATCGACGACGCCGGCGGTGCGCAGTCCGAATTGCCCGGGCAAGGCGCCCGTCAGCAGCGAGACATTGCCGACCAGCGCGGTGTCGAAGATTTGCCCGAAGCCGCCGACGCCGTCGGGAAGTGCGACGCCGTTGATGCGGTATTGCAGATTGCCATGCTCGTTGCGCACATGCAGTTCGCCGCTGGCGGCGGAATCCTGTGACACGCCCGGCGCCTGCAGCAGCACCTTGTCGAGCGTGGCGTTGGCGCCCTGCGGCAGCGCCTCGATGGCCTGACGGCCGATGCTGTGGGAAGTGGCCCCGATCGGCGCGACGATGGCCTGGCGCGCCTGATCGAAGCTCGCGCTCTTGCCCGCAATCACCTGTGCCTCGCTGGGCGGCGGCTCGGCCGGCGCTGCGCGGCGGATGCCGGTCGTCACGCGAACCTTGGGACGGCGCGGCGGCTGCGCGCGCCGCGGTGCCACCACTTCGATCGAAGGAAGCGCCGTAGCGCCGCCGCTCGCAGGCGCTTGCGCTTGCGATTGCGCGGTGCTGCCAAGACTGAACAGCAGCACCGAAGCTGCTCCCGAGCGCGCCAGCGCCCGCTTCGACAAAACTGACATGGTCCCGATTCCGATAAAGCAGCAGGTCCGTCATGAACGATGAGGGATCGCGCTTGCCGTCGATGTCAGACGGCGCGATTTCGATTGATGCGGAACCGACCGCGAATGGCGGCGATCCTCGCACGATCGTCCAGCAATCGATGTCAGGAGGCGGGGGGAGCGCGGGGCTGGAACGCAACGTTTCCGTGACCCAGATGGACGAATTCGGCGTCGGTGGCCAAGTACAGAAATTTGACGGCCTGCGGCAGCGGCACGACCGGCGGCACGGCAAACAGCACCGCGCTGGCCAAGGCCATGACGGCGCAGATCGCGCAGGGGTCGGCAGGCTGCGGATCGGAATCGTGATTGGCCGGCGCCTGCTGGCCTGTCAGTTGAACGGCAGGCGCCACCTGCGCGGCGACCCCGTGAAAATGCCCGAACGACAATACGAACTGGACCGTCAGCGCCAGTATCGCCAGCCGCGAGCCGTGTTTGATGTTCGATCGGAGCCAGTTCATTGGCGATACGTATCCCACATCGCTGCGGCGTCCGACGCCGCTGGCGATGTTACATTATAACTTCGCAAGCCCGGCGCAGGCATGTCAATCGCGTTCGATGGATGCGCCGGAAAACAAGCCGTCAGTGTGGGATTGACGCAACGCTTCAGCGTCCCTCGCGCAGCCAGGTCGCCGCAAAGGCGCCGAGCAGAAGCAGCAGGCCGATCAATCCTGCGAAGATCGGCAGCACGCCGACGCCGCGGACCACGCTGGCGTCGCGCATCTTCACGCCCATCCAGCCCTCGCCGCGAAAGATGCTCGACGCACGTACCGGAACGATACGCGGCAGGTCGATGCCGGAGCTGTCCGCGATGCGTCGCGCGTCGCCGCCGGTCGCCTGCGCCAGCGGCTTCAGCATGTCGGTGGTGGAGGTGACTTCGGAAAACTCCTTCGGATTGACCGGGCCGACATTGATCAGCGCCTTCAGCGTGCCGTCGGTCGCCTGCCACAGGCCGAGTTCATCGGCGGGCGTCGCCGAACGCCATAGTCCGGGCTCGCTCAGGCTCAATGTCAGTTCGCGCGTCTTGCCGGACGGCGACGTCACCGTCACCGGCGTGACGCTGTCCGACATGGTCTGCCGCAGCACCGCCAGATCCTTGCCCTGGGTCTGCAGCCGCAGCGCCTCTTCATCGAGGTCGGGCTGCTTCATCAGCCAATGCGACATTCGCCGCAGCAGATCGAGATGCGGCCCGCCGCCTTCATAGCCGCGCGCCCACAGCCAGATGTGGTCCGACAGCAGCAAGGCTACGCGGCCTTCGCCGTAGCGCGACAGCAGCAACAACGGCTTGCCGTCCGCGCCGGTCATGACCGGAGGGCTGACGGCATTGCGGGTTTCGACGGTGCGGAAGAGCCGGCCCCAACGCGGCGGCTCGCTGGCCGAACCTTCAAGGCCGCGCGTTACCGGATGACGTTTGCCGGCGTCGCTCAAATGCGCGTAAAACGGCTTCTCGGTGACGCCGACCGGCTCCGCCGGCAGCACCGAATCCAGTGGAGTACGCCAGATGCTGGTTGTGGACGCGTAGTCGGGACCTGCCGAAACCAGCACCGCGCCGCCGGCGCGGACGTAGCGGGCGATATTGTCGAAATAGGCGATCGGCAGGACGCCTTGCCGGGCGTAACGGTCGAAAATGATAAGATTGAAGTCGTCGAGCCTGCCCTGCGGACGCGGTGTGAACAATTCGCGGGTTGGAAATGCGATCAGCGACAGTTCGTTGATCGGCGTGCCGTCCTGTTTCTCCGGCGGCCGCAAGATCGTAAAATGTATGAGGTCGACGCTGGCGTCGGATTTCAGCAGGTTGCGCCAGGTGCGTTCGCCGGCATGCGGCTCGCCGGACACCAGCAGCACCCGCAGCTTGTCACGCACGCCATCGATGGCGACCACTGCGCGGTTGTTGACCAGCGTCAGTTCGTTCTCCAGCGGCGAGGCTTCGATCTCGACGATGTTGGGTCCCGCATGCTTGATGTCGATGTCGATGTTGGCGGTCTGGCCGCTCAACAGCGTGCGCTCGTTGATTACCTCGCCGTCGCGGCGCACCACGACCCTGGCGCGCTCGGCGCTGACGCCTTGGTCGTCGAGCCGGTAGGTGATGGTCTGGACCTGCCCGACGATGCCGAAACGGGGGGCTGCCGAAATCGCGATGCGGCGATCGCGTTCGTCCTTTCGACCGGTGACCAACGCATGCACCGGCGCGGTAAATCCAAGCGCGGCGGCATTGCCGGGAATGTCGTGGACGCGTCCGTCGGTGATCATGAAGGCGCCGGCGACGCGATCGATCGGGACATCCGACAATGCCGAGGACATTGCGCCGAACAATTTGGTGCCGTCGGTTTCGCCGTCGGCCTGTCCGGCCTCGACCACGCGAACCTCGAGACCCTTGATCTGCTTCAGGCTGTTGAGCAGCGCTTCCTGCGCCTGCGCGGTTTCGCGGGTACGCTCGCCGAAGCTTTGGCTAGGGCTCTTGTCGACGACGACCGCGGCCACCGACGTCAGCGGCTCGCGATCCTCGCGCGTGAAGGATGGATTGGCCAGCGCCAGCAGGATCAGCGCCAGCGCCGCCACGCGCACCGCCGCGCCGCGCGAGCGGCCGAGCAGCAGCAGGCCGGCGATCACGACGATGGCGGCGAGCGCGATCCATAGCACCGGCGACGGGACGAGGGGGGTGAACGCGATGCCGTAGTTCATTTATCGGTCCCGCGCATTGTCGTCATTGCGAGGAGCGCTTGCGACGAAGCAATCCCGTTCCTGGTAGCAAACTGGATTGCTTCGCTTCGCTCGCAACGACGGCAATTGCGGGTGTTGCGGCCTGCCATCTTCACTGCCCCAGCCGTTCGATCAGGGCCGGCGCGTGTACCTGGTCGGCCTTGTAGTTGCCGGTCAAGGTGTACATCACGATGTTGACGCCGGCGCGGAAAGCGAATTCGCGCTGCCGCGGTTCGCCCGGCGACAACGGCAGCATCGGCTGTCCGTCCGGCCGCAGCGCCCATGCGCCGGCGAGATCGTTGGACGTGATGATGATCGGCGATACGCCGTCGCCGCCGCGCGCGGGCTTCGAGGCGGCTTCGTCGTCATCCTCGCGCGGCAGCGTTTCGACCCAGGTCTGCCCCGAATTGAAGCGGCCGGGAAAGTCGCGCAGCAGATAGAACGTCTTGGTCAGCACGTGCTCGCGCGGCACCGGCTCCAGTTCCGGTACCTCCAGCGAGGAGAGAATGTTGCGCAGCGCCAGCATCCCCGGCGTCTGCGATTCGCCGTTGGGTCCCGGCGGCGCTTCGACGGCGTCGCGAGTATCGAACAGCACGGTGCCGCCCTGTTTCATGTAGGCATCGATGCGGTTGATGGCGTCCTGCGGCGGTTTCGGCGCGCCGGGCACCACCGGCCAGTAGATCAGCGGAAAAAACGCCAGTTCATCGCGCGCGGGGTCGATGCCGACGGGATCTCCGGCCTCGAGGGCCGTGCGCTGCGCGAGAAACAGCGTCAGCCCGGCCAGGCCGGCCTTGACGATGGAATCCACGTCGGCATTGCCGGTAACGACGTAAGCGAGCCTCGTCTGCGAGACCGCCTTGATCGCGAAGTCGTCGTTGGCGTCGGCACGGGCTGGCAGGGGAGTTGCGAGCACCGTGGACAGAGCGAACACGCAGGCCAGCGCGGTGGCCACGGCACGCCGCCGCAGCAAGGCGGCGATGCCGCCGCCGAGCAGAGCGACGATGATCGCGTCGATCAGGAACAGCGCCAGCGATGACAACAGCAGGATGCCGCGCAGATCGCGTGGCTCGGCGTTGGTATAGGTGGCCCGCCGTGCCTTCAAGGCGGACGTATCGAGCGGCGCGAGGCGGTCCGCGGCGGCAAGGGTATTGACCGCGAGCGGCCCGTCCGGCGGCCCATAGAAGCCGGGCGGGTGATCGAGCGTAGCGCGGTCGCGGTAGTCGGCGGGCAGCGGCTTTGCGGTGGAAGGCGGCGGCCCGAAGGCGCCAAAGCCGTCCAGAATGCGCAGCGGCGCCACGGTCTCGGCGGTCGTCTCGCCGGCGGCGCCTGCGCCGGGATTCGACGTGTATCCGGAGATATCGACGATTCGCCTCAGCATTTCGACAAAGGTGCCAGACAACGGCAGGTTGGACCAGCGCATATCGGCGCTGACGTGAAACAGGATGACCATTCCCTTGCCGCGATGCTCGCCGGTGACCAACGGTGTACCGTCGACCAGCGAAGCCCAGCTTTTTGTCGCCAGCACCGCGTCGGGTTCGGCGAGCACCTGGCGGTTGACGGCAATGTCTTTTGGCACCGGAAGTCCCGCGAACGGCCCGTCTGCCGCGAACGAGGCCAGGTTCTGCGGCTGTTCCCAGGTGAGGCTGCCGCCGAGGCTGCGCCCGCCGCGCCGCAGCTTCACCGGGACCAGGTCGTCGTCCGCCTGGGCGAGACGGGGCCCTGCAAAACGCACCAGGACGCCGCCCTGCTCGATCCATGTACCGATGCGCTCGCGAATCTCCGGCGACAGCGTGCCGACATCGGCGAGCACGATCATCGGCAGCTTCTGGTCGAGAAACTGGGTGATCGCCTGCTGCGGCGCGCCCTTGTCGCCGAGCCGCACGTCGGCAAACGGCGCCAGCGCCCGGGTGAGATAAAAGGTCGAGGCGAGCAACGGCTGCGCGGTATCGTTGGTCGATCCTGAGACAATGCCGATGGCGCGGCGGCGCCAGCGCTTGTCGAGCAGCTGCACCGCTCCTGCGGAGCGCTCGCCCGGTATTTCAAGCCGTGCAATGTCGTTGCGCAATTCCACCGGCAGCTCGAACGCGGCTTCGGCCTCGCGCTCCTGCGGCGCAAACGTATAGCGCGCCTCCCCGATCGGCGAACCCTTCTGGTCGAGTCCGCGAACGATTCCGGCATCGATGGCGACGCTGTTATTGGCGCGAAGAACCTTGACGGTCATTTTCGCCGCGGCGTTTTCGGCGGCGACCAGAGCATGCGCCGGAGGCGCACCCTCGAAGATCGTCAGCGTTCGATCGCCGATGGTTTTGCCCAAGCCCTCCAGAAACTCCGGTCCGCGCCCGCTATCGACGCCGTCCGAGAGCCACGCGATCTCGCTGTCGCCGGCGGCTTTCAGGAAGCGCTCGATGGCGGGCAGGGTTTCCACCCGCTCCACGGCGTAAGGTTTCGGCGCGAACTGGCGCAACGCGACCCGCGCGGTGCCGCCGGGCATCAGCGTGATGTCGCGCGCGGGCTCCGACAGCGGCACGAGGGCGACGCCGCGACGGTCATTGTCGGCATTGGCGATCAGTTCGTCCGCGGCCTTGATCCGTGCGTCCCAGCTTGCGGCAGCGCTCCAGCCATCGTCGAGCAGGATCATCAGCGGTGTCTTGCTGCCGGCCGGGCCGGTTTGCGGATTCCAGATCGGCCCGGCCGCGGCGAAGATCACCAGTGCCGCCGCGGCCAGGCGCAGCGCCGTGAGCCACCATGGCGTGCGCGACGGGGTTTCCTCCTTCGGAGCGATATCGAACAACAGCCGCGTCGGCGGGAATTCGACGCGCCGCGGCCGTGGCGGCATCACCCGCAGCAGCCACCACAACACCGGCAGGCTGAGCAGGCCCAGCAGCAGCAGCGGTTCGGCAAAGGAGAGCGGGAGTCCGGCGATCATCCTGTTCGCCCCGCTTTGACGCCGGCGGTGCGCACGCTGCCCTTGTTGACCATCATGCCGCCATGCAGGAACAGCAGCAGTTCGGCGGCCGAGCGGCTGGTGGTGTGGGTCGAAAACATCCAGTCGAGCTTGTTGGTCTCGGCGCGGATCTCGTCGCGATGCCGCGCGACGCGCGCTACATAGTCGCCGGCCCATTTTTCCGCGCGGCCTGCGGTGATGATGCCGCCGCCTTCGGGTTCGACGAATTCGACACGCCCGGAATAGGGAAAGCTTTCTTCCGCCGGATCGACGATCTGCACCAGCACGCCATGCGCGCCGGATGCCGACAACCCGGCAAGCATGGTCTTGATTTCGTCGATCGGCGACCAGAAATCCGACAGCACCACGATCTCGGCCAGCGCCGACGGCACGAATGACGGCGGCAGGCTCGCGCGGGTGGCTTCGTCGTGCAGGATCGCCTGCGCAATCTTGTCGATCACGGCGCGGCTCGCGGTCGGCGTCATCAGGCCGGGAATGCCGACGCGTTCGCCGCCCGAAACCAGCAGTTCGGCCAGCGCGAATGTCACGACCAGCCCGCGCTCGAGCTTGCTGTCGCGCGCCTGCCGTGAGGCGAAAGCCATCGACGGCGAGCGGTCCGGCCACAGCCACACGGTGTGCGCGGCCTCCCATTCCTGCTCGCGGACATAAAGATGGTCGTCGCGCGCCGAACGCCGCCAGTCGACGCTCTGCGCCGGCTCGCCGGAGACGAAACGGCGGTACTGCCAGAAACTTTCGCCGGCGCCGGCGCGCCGCCGCCCGTGCAGGCCGTGGATCACGTTGGCGGCGATGCGGCGGGCTTCGAGCACAAGACGCGGCAGTGAGGCGGCGAGCGTGCGGCTTTCGCCATCGGCGCGTCGGACTGCTGTGATCTCCTGCGCTGCGTAATCCGCCACCACTGCCATCAACCGATCCGCGTCTTCAACTGACGGATCACGTCGGGAATGGTGCGGCCCTCGGCGCGCGCCGAGAATGTCAGCGCCATGCGGTGCTTGAGGACCGGCTCGGCCAGATCGAGCACGTCGTCGATCGATGGCGCGAGGCGCCCGTCGAGCAGCGCGCGGGCGCGAACCGCCAGCATCAGCGACTGGCTGGCGCGCGGACCCGGTCCCCACGCGATCAGCTTGCCGGCTTCGCCGCCCTCAGGGCCCGGGCGCGCCGAGCGCACCAGCGACAGGATCGCTTCGACCACCGAATCGCCGACCGGCAGCCGCCGCACCAAGCGCTGCGCGGTGACAAGGACATCGGCCGACATCGCGGTCTTCGCGAGCGTCTCGTCCGCCCCGGTGGTCTCGAACAGGATCCGCCGTTCGGCATCACGATCGGGATAATCGACGTCGATCTCCATCAGGAAGCGATCGAGCTGGGCTTCGGGCAGCGGATAGGTGCCTTCCTGTTCCAGGGGGTTCTGCGTCGCCAGAACATGGAACGGCTTCGGCAGGTCGTGGCGGGCACCTGCCACTGTGATATGCTGTTCCTGCATCGCCTGCAGCAGTGCCGACTGGGTACGCGGACTGGCGCGGTTGATTTCGTCGGCCATCAGGAGCTGCGCGAACACCGGGCCCGAGATGAAGCGAAACGAACGTTTTCCGGAGCCGCTTTCGTCGAGCACCTCGGCGCCGAGAATATCCGACGGCATCAGGTCGGGGGTGAACTGGATGCGCTTGGCATCGAGCCCGAGCGTAATGCCAAGGGTTTCAACCAGCTTGGTTTTGGCGAGGCCGGGCACGCCGATCAGAAGTGCATGACCGCCGGACAGGATCGTCACCAAAGTATTCTCGATCACCCGGTCCTGACCGAAAATGACGGTGGAAATCGCGTCTTTCGCCGCACGAATTTGCCCCGCAACCTGCTCGGCGGAGCGGACGATCACGTCTTCGAGCTTCTCGACACTGTCTGCGCCAGCCATCCGTCACTCCTTGAAACGCCAATTGCGTCGTCATGTCACGAGCCTCATGCTAAACTCAAGCGAAGGCCATGTATTCGTTGAATTAAACTATCCCCATATTATCGGGCATCGGGACCATGAATGGCATCACGATCTGGCGACTTGGCGAGGAATCCGGCGTTACAGAAGACTTGCACCAATCGTGCCAAATCGCGATCAAACTCAGGGCAAACAATGGCGAAGCAAGGGCAAATCGCGCACCGGAATCTTGACGGGCTTACCACCGCCGCGCGAGACGCTGCGGCTAGCAAGGGACTGCCGCCGGTGCATCTGTGGAATCCGCCATTCTGCGGCGATCTCGACATGCGAATTGCCGGCGACGGCACCTGGTTTTATCAGGGGACGCCGATTGGCCGGCCGGCGCTGGTGCGGCTGTTCTCGACCATTCTGAAGCGCGAGGATGGCAAGCACTTTCTCGTGACCCCGGTGGAGAAGGTCGGCATTCGCGTCGACGACGCGCCGTTCCTTGCGGTGGAAATGCTGAAGGAGGAGGGGGAGCACGGACGGTCGCTGCGCTTCCGGACCAATGTGGACGATTGGGTGACCTGCGACTCCGCGCACCGCCTGCGGTTCGAAGCCGCCGCCAATGGCGGTCTTACGCCCTATCTTCACGTCCGCGCCGAGCTTTGGGCCAAGGTCACGCGCGCGCTCTATTACGATCTTGTTGACATGGGCGAGGAGCGGATGGTCGATGGGCGCGCCATGTTCGGGGTCGCATCGTCCGGCGAATTCTTTGCCATGTCGGATGCGGATGAGGTGAGGGAAGCGCGTTGAACGAGCCGATGCTGAAGGCGGGCCCGGCCACGGTGGACATCGGCTCGGCGGAATTTTTCGACCGCGCCCGTGCGCGGCTGCGATTCGACATTCCGCCCGGCCTCCGCGACGCCAGCATCATCCCGTCGAGCGGCGATCCCGGCAACGACCTCATGCTGCAGATCATCGCGCAGGAACGGCCGATCCGTCCCGCCGCGGTGCTGATCCCGATCGTCGACCACGCGCAGCCGACGGTGCTGCTGACGCAGCGCGCCGCGCATCTCAACGATCATGCGGGGCAGATATCGTTCCCGGGCGGCAAGATCGACGCGACCGATGCCTCGCCGCTCGCCGCCGCGCTGCGCGAGGCCGAGGAGGAAATCGGCCTGATGGGCGAATTCATCGATCCGATCGGTTATCTCGACCTCTACGGCACGGCTTTCGGCTTTCGCATCCTGCCGACGGTGGCGCGGGTCAGGCCGGGTTTCAAACTGCGCATCAGCGAAGAGGAAGTGGACGACGCGTTCGAAGTGCCGCTCGCGTTCCTGATGAACCCGGCCAATCATCAGGTTCACGCCAAGGAATTTCGCGGCATCGAGCGTTCTTATTATGCGATGCCGTTCGCCGAGCGATATATCTGGGGCGCCACGGCGGGAATTCTGCGCGTGCTGTACGAGCGGATCTATCTGTCATGATCCGTCCGGCGTTGACCGAAGTCGGAATTTTCCTGATCCCGTTCGCGGTCTACGCGCTGTTTCTGCTCGCGACCCGCTCGGGCCTGGCGGTTCGGACGTCATGGCCGTTGCACGTCATCGCCAAGCTGGTGCTTGGCTCGCTGCTGCTGGTCGTCGCCAGTTTCATCCTGCTCGCGCATTTTTCCGGCGCACCGCCGAATTCGACCTACATTCCGGCGCATATCGAAAACGGCAGGTTCGTGCCGGGGGTCGAGAAGTGAGCGCTGAACGCGCGTTGCGCGATGCGCCCTGGCTGAGGTCGGGTCCGGCCGCGCGCGTGCTCGGACTGCTTGACGGCGATGGCGAAGAAGCGCGCGTGGTCGGCGGCGCCGTGCGCAACACGCTGCTGGGCATTCCGGTCGGCGATATCGATATCGCGACCACGGCGCTCCCCGACAAGGTGATCGATCGCGCCAGGAACGCGGGCATCAAGAGCGTGCCGACCGGCATTAAACACGGCACCGTGACGCTGGTCGTCGATGCGCAACCATTCGAGATCACCACATTGCGCGAGGACGTCGAAACCTTCGGTCGCAAGGCGAAAGTCGCGTTCGGCCGCGACTGGGTTTGCGATGCGCAGCGGCGCGACTTTACCATCAACGGACTGTCGGTTTCCTCCGATGGCATCGTACATGACCATGTCGGCGGGCTCGACGATATCGCCGCAAGGCGCGTGCGCTTCATCGGCGATCCGGAGCGGCGTATCGCCGAGGATTACCTGCGCATCCTGCGGTTCTTTCGCATGCATGCCGCCTTTGGCGCAGGCCAGCCCGATCGCGCAGGCCTTCTGGCCTGCATTCGCGGACGCCCGGGCCTTGCGAGTTCTCTGCCGAGCGGGTGCGGATGGAAATGCTGAAGCTTCTCGTCGCGGGGGGCGCGGCCGAGGCGTTCGTCGCGATGGAAGACGGCGGACTGCTGCTGGCACTGTTCGGCGGCATCGCCTACCGCGGACCATTTGCAGCCATGATCGCGGCGGAGCGAATGCTGGGGCTGAAGCCGGACCCGGTGCGGCGGCTCGGCGCGCTCGGCGTCGCCGTCACCGAGGACGCCAGACGCCTTGCAGCGCGCCTGCGGCTGAGCAACGGCGAAACCAAATCGCTGGATTCCATGGGGCATCGCTGGTGGCGGCTTGCCGGGATGGACGAAGCGGATGCGCGGCGGTGGTTGTACCGGCTTGGGGGAGCGCGCTACCGCGACCGGCTGATGCTGGCATGGGCGCGGGCCGGCGAGGACGCCGATCCCGCGCCGTGGCGCGCGCTTGCGACATTGCCGGAGCGCTGGAGCGCGCCGAAGTTCCCACTCAAGGCGGCCGATTTTACGGAGCGCGGAATTGCGCATGGTCCCGCCCTCGGTCACGTCCTCGGGCTTGCAGAAGGCGCCTGGCTTGCGGCGGATTTTCCGCTCGATAAAGCCGCGCTGGCTGATATCGCCGATCAAATCGTGGCGCGCTATGCCCGCGATCGTCTGCTGTGAGCATCAGTTCCGGCTTTACCGATATTTCGCTGCTGCAACTGATGCTGGTTGCCGGCGTCGCATTGTTTGCCGCGGTGGTCGGCGGGCTGGCAGGCTACGGCACCGGCGCGCTGATGCCGCTGGTGCTGGTGCCGATGATCGGCGCCGAGCCGGTGGTGCCGATCATCGCCATTTCGTCGATCTTCACCAACTTCGGACGCGCTGCGGCCTATTTCCGTTATGTCGACCGCCGCCGCGCGCTGATCGTCGTACTGGCGGCGGCGCTGACCACGGCGCTCAGCGCGTACGGCTATACGCGACTCGGCAATGCCGGCGCGGCGCTGGTGATCGGCACCATGCTGATCCTGAGCGTGCCGTTGCGGCGGCTGCTGAAGCGTCGCGATGTCCGGATCGGCAACGCCGGACTTGGCGTCAGCGCCGTCGGCTACGGCGCAGTGGTGGGCGGCACGACGGGTTCGGGCGTGATCCTGCTATCGTTGCTGATGGCGGCGGGCCTGGAAGGCGCGGCCGTGATCGCCACCGACGCGACGATCTCGATGGCGATCAGCCTGATCCGGATCTGCGTGTTCGGTTTGAGCGGCGTCGTTACCGCTCAGGTGCTCGCCTTCGCGCTCCTGATCGGCGGCGTGGCGCTGCCGGGGGCGTTTCTGGCCAAAGCGTTGGTCGCGCGCATGCCGGTGCACATCCACACCGCGATCCTGGATGTCGCCGTGATCGCCGGCGGCGCGGTCATGATCTGGTCGGCGACGCGGCATCTGTTCCGGGTCTAGCCCGCCCATCAAGATGGCGATGGATATCGGTCGAGGCCCGGCGAGGACAAAAAGCTAGGGCCACTTCACCTCCGGCGGCATCGACGACAAAATCGAATCGACGTTGCCGCCGGTCTTGAGGCCGAAGATGGTGCCGCGGTCATACAGCAGGTTGAATTCGACATAGCGTCCGCGCCGGATCAACTGCTCTTCGCGGTCTTCCGCGCTCCATGGCGTGTCGAAATTGCGACGGACGATTTCAGGATAGATTTTTTGCAAGGCGCGGCCGACGTCCTGCGTAAACGCAAGGTCGGCGTCCCAGTCGTCGCTGTCGTGCCAGTCGTAGAATATGCCGCCAATGCCACGCGCTTCCTGGCGGTGCGGCAGATAGAAATACTCGTCGCACCATGTCTTGTATTTGTCGTAGGGCGCGATTGCCGAATGCGCGTCGCACGCAGCCTTCAGCGCGGCGTGAAAGGCGACCGTGTCGAGGTCTTCCTGGGTGCGCCTACGGTCGAGCACGGGCGTGAGGTCGGCGCCGCCGCCGAACCACGCCTTGGTGGTGACGACGAAGCGGGTATTCATGTGGACCGCCGGCACGTGCGGATTGCGCATATGCGCGATCAGCGACACGCCCGAGGCCCAGAATCGCGGATCCTCGGCGGCGCCGGGTATCTGCGCGCGGAATTCCGGCGCGAACTCGCCATGCACGGTCGAGCAATGCACGCCGACCTTTTCGAACAGCCGCCCGCGCATCGCGCTCATCACGCCGCCGCCGCCGGGCCGGCCGGTATGGTCGGCACGGTCCCAGGGCGTGCGGACAAAGCGGCCTGCCTCGCCGGGATAGAGCGTGGCTGGCGCCTCGTCCTCGAGCTTTTCGAACGCCGCGCAAAGTTCATCCCGCAACTGCTCGAACCACGCCCGCGCCCGCGTTTTATGATCTTCAATCGTCATTGCCGCGTATCCCGTTGTTCCGCGATCCTGTCTGCCGCAGCGCCTCGCCTAACGCCATGGCCACAGCCATCGCAACGTTGAGCGAGCGCAGGCCAGGCTCGATCGGGATCACCAGCCGCGTGTCCGCGGCGGCAACGACCTCGTCGGGGACGCCGGCGGATTCGCGTCCGAACAGCAGCATATCGTTGGCCGTGTAGCGATGGTCGAGATAGGGAAGGGCGCTTTTGGTCGAGAACAGGATCAGCCGAAAGCCCTTGTCGTGCCGCCATTGCTCGAATTTTGACCAGGAATCGTGACGCATGATGGCCACCCGATCCAGGTAATCCATTCCGGCCCTGCGAAAATGCCGGTCCGACACCGGAAATCCGGCAGGTTCGATAATATGGGCCTCGACATTGAGGCAGGCGCAGAGCCGCAGGATGGTGCCGGTGTTCTGCGGGATGTCGGGCTGGAACAGCGCAATACGCATTCGGACTAGACTTCCGATGTCCAGGGACGTCGAGCGGAGTGTCGGATATGGATGATCCAAATGTCGGTATCTTCGACACGGTAATGAATGCGGTATGGGAATCGTACGACAAGACGGCTGCGCAATTCCGGAATGTTCACGTTGCGAAGTCCGAGATGAGGTCGCGTGGCGATAAGTTTGGCGGCATCCACGAATGCCAAACGTAACCGATCCGCAGCAGCAGATTGTCTTTGGCTATGTATTCCAGAATGCCCCGGAGGTCATTGCGGGCGCGCCGCGTAAACCGAAGCGTCATCGACCATCCGGCCTGAGCAGCGCTGCGATCTCATCCGCCGGTACAGCCTCGCCGCGCTTTGACTGAGCCAGCCCTTCTTCAATCGCGGCCAATTCCTCATCGCTTGGATGATAAAAGTCACTGTCGCGCGCTTCGAGTTCGAGCAGCAACTGCGCGGCATCTTCCTGCCGCTCTTGCGGCCAGGTCAAAACGCGATCGAGGACCTCTTTTACCTGATCTTTCGTCATGGCTCACTATAGGTCATGAGGCTGTTTTCGTACAGATGGGCGTCGCCAAAGCTGGCAGCCCCCGGGTCGCCAGCAGCAAATGACATGCCCTTCCGCCTGCCGTGAAATTCCTGAATAATTCGTCCCCCGGCGCGGTTTTAGTGCATTGCACGCATGCCAGCCGAGTGCGGGCTTGCGCTCGTCCGGCAAGGGTGCCAATAGAACGATTCTGGACTGTGTGTTCCGCCTGTCTGGCCGGGACTAGTGGTCGTTCTGCCGCCGCGGGGGTCGCGGGCGCCGGCAGCCTCTCCGGGCCGTTCGCTATCCATGCGCTGCCAGGGGCGGTTCCACCGGCTGCAGATGAGAAAGGGCTTGGAATCGTGACGACAGCGTCTTCGGCGGATCATCCCACACGCCGTGATTTCCTCTTTGTTGCCACCGGAGCCGCGGCGGCGGTTGGCGGCGCGGCCACGCTGTGGCCGCTGGTTGCCCAGATGAACCCGGATGCCTCGACCATTGCGGCGGGCGCGCCGATCGAGGTCGATCTGGCGCCGATCGCCGAAGGCCAGGACATCAAGGTGTTCTGGCGCGGCAAGCCGATCTACATCAGCCACCGCACCAAGAAGCAGATCGAGGAAGCGCAGTCGGTCAACGTCGCCAGCCTGCCCGATCCGCAAGCCGACTCGGCGCGGGTCAAGGAAGGCCACGATCAGTGGCTGGTCGTGATCGGCATCTGTACCCATCTCGGCTGTATTCCGATCGCGCATGAAGGCAATTACGACGGCTTCTTTTGCCCCTGCCATGGTTCGCAATACGATTCCTCGGGCCGCATTCGCCAGGGCCCGGCGCCTGCGAATCTGACCGTCCCGCCCTATGCCTTTGTCTCCGACAGCAAGATCAAGATCGGCTGAGGCCGCAGGGTCAAAGCTGAACGCGTCGCTTCATCTCCTCAGGATCGCATCATGAGCGGACCATCCACCTACCAGCCGCGAAACTCCGTCATAGCGTGGATCGAGCGGCGGCTGCCGATCTTCGGCTTGATCCACTCGTCGTTCGTAGCCTATCCGACACCGCGCAACCTGAATTACTGGTGGACGTTCGGCGGCATCCTCTCTCTTATGCTGGCCGTACAGATCGTGACCGGCATCATCCTGGCGATGCACTACACGCCGGAAGCGACCATGGCCTTCAATTCCGTCGAAGGCCTCGTGCGTGACGTGAATTACGGCTGGCTGCTGCGCAATCTTCACGCCTGCGGCGCGTCGATGTTCTTCGTCGCCGTCTACATCCACATGTTCCGCGGCCTGTATTACGGGTCCTACAAGGAGCCGCGTGAAATCCTCTGGATCCTCGGCGTGATCATCTATTTGCTGATGATGGCGACGGGGTTCATGGGCTACGTGCTGCCGTGGGGCCAGATGAGCTTCTGGGGCGCCACCGTCATCACCAACCTGTTCTCGGCGATCCCGTATTTCGGCGAAAGCATCGTGACCTTGCTGTGGGGCGGCTATTCGGTCGGCAACCCGACCCTGAACCGCTTCTTCTCGCTGCATTACCTGCTGCCGTTCGTGATCGCCGGCGTCGTGGTGCTGCACGTCTGGGCGCTGCATGTCGCGGGCCAGAACAATCCGGCCGGCGTCGAGCCGAAGACCGAGAAAGACACCGTGCCGTTCACGCCCTACGCGACCATCAAGGACGCGTTCGGCATGTCGTGCTTCATCATCTTCTACGCCTGGTTCGTGTTCTACATGCCGAACTATCTCGGCGACGCCGACAACTACATCCCCGCCAATCCTGGGGTGACGCCGGCGCATATCGTGCCGGAATGGTACTACCTGCCGTTCTACGCGATGCTTCGCAGCATTCCGAACAAGCTCGGCGGCGTGGTCGTGATGTTCAGCGCGATCCTGGTGCTGGCGTTCCTGCCCTGGCTCGACAGCGCGAAGACCAGATCGTCGAAATATCGCCCGCTGGCCAAGCAGTTCTTCTGGATTTTCGTCGTCATCTGCATCCTGCTCGGCTGGCTTGGCGGCAAGCCGCCCGAAGGCATCTATGTGATTGCCGGACGGATCCTGACGTTCTCCTACTTCGCCTATTTCCTCATCGTGCTGCCGCTGCTGAGCCGGATCGAGAAGCCGCGTCCGGTGCCGAATTCAATCGCCGACGACGTGCTGGCCAAGACCGGCACGTTGTCCAGGCCGATGGTCTCCACGGTGGTCATGCTCGCGGTCGCCGGTGCGCTGTTCGCGGGAACCGTGGGGAATGCCCGGGCCGAGGATCATCAGGAGGCGCCGCCGTCGCAGAAATGGTCGTTCGCCGGCCCTTTCGGCAAATATGACCGCGGCGCATTGCAGCGCGGCTACAAGATCTACAAGGAGGTCTGCTCGACCTGCCACTCGATGAATCTGATGTCCTTCCGCAACCTTGCCGATCCCGGCGGTCCCGGATTCTCGGTTGCACAGGCATCGGCCGTGGCCTCCGAATATAAGGTGAAGGATGGCCCCAACGATGCCGGCGACATGGTCGATCGTCCCGGCCGGCTCGCCGACAAGTTTCTGGCGCCGTTTCCCAACGAGCAGGCCGCGCGCGCGGCGAACGGCGGCGCGCTGCCGCCCGACCTGTCGCTGATCGCCAAGGCGCGCTCCTATGAGCGCGGCTTCCCGCAGTTCATCTTCGACTTCTTCACCCAGTTCCAGGAGCAGGGACCGAACTATGTCGACGCCTTGCTGCAAGGCTACGTCGATCCGCCGCCGGCCGATTTCAAGCTGCCGGAGGGCTCCTACTACAACAAGTATTTCCCTGGCCACGCCATCAAGATGCCGAAGCCGCTGTCGGACGACCAGGTCACCTACGACGATGGCGCCCCGCAGAAGCTCGATCAATATGCCAAGGATGTCGCGACCTTCCTGATGTGGACCGCCGAGCCCCACATGGAAGACCGCAAGCGCCTCGGCCTGCAGGTGATGATCTTCATGATCATCTTCGCGGGGTTGCTGTACTTCACCAAGAAGAAGGTCTGGGCCGCCGCGCATTGAGCGTGGTTGCCATATACACGGTGTCATACGCGGGCTTGACCCGCTTATCCATCGCTCTTCAAAAGCCGATTTTCGTAAATTGATGGATGGCCGGGTCAAGCCCGGCCATGACGCAGGCATTTGATCGGAGCTTGCTACGCGCAAGATTGCCTTCTCACCGCGCTGCGGACAAAATGGCCGCCAACAATCTCGCAGCATCCGCGGAGGACTATCATGGGCACCAGCATCACCTTCAAGCGTCCCGACGGCAAGGACGCTCATGGCTATCTCACCAATGCCGCGCGTGGCGACGCGCCGGGTCTGGTGGTGATCCAGGAATGGTGGGGACTGTCCGAGCAGATCAAGGGACTGTGCGACCGCTTTGCGATAGCCGGCTTCGATGCGCTGGCGCCTGACCTTTATGATGGCAAGGTGGTGCCGTATCACGACACCGACGCAGCAAGCAGGGCGATGAACTCACTGGATTTCCTCGACGCCACCACGCAGACCGTGCGTGGCGCGGCGCAATACCTGAAGAGAAATGGCGCCAAGGTCGGCCTTACAGGATTCTGTCTCGGAGGCGCGGTAACCATCATCGGCGCGGCGAAGGTTTCCGAACTGACCGCGGGCGTGGTGTTCTATGGCATCCCGCCGGAGCAGGCCGCCAAGCCGGCCGACGTGAATATTCCGCTGCAGGCCCACTTCGCCAACAAGGACGACTGGTGCACGCCGGAACTGGTCGATGGCTTTGAGAAAGCGATGAAGGCCGCCGGCAAATCGCTCGAGCTGTTCCGCTACGACGCCGAGCACGCCTTCGTCAACGAGCAGCGGCAATCCGTGCACGACCGCGAGGCTGCCGAGCTCGCCTGGGGCAGGGCCACGGAATTTTTCAGGAAGCATCTCGGGTGAGGGCGGTCAGCCCATTTTTCTCGTCATTGCGAGGAGCGAGGCGACGAAGTAATCTGGTCTTGCTGGGCTCCAGGTCTGGATTGCTTCGCTCCGCTCGCAATGACGGGTTTCAGTCTTGCGCACCGCGACTGATGTCATCCCACCACGGGCATGTGCCGGACAACAGCTGATAATTGCCGTCCGCGACCTGGACAGGCGCGCGCAATCCGGCGTCTGCCGCGCGCATCCGCATCTCGCGGGCCAGTTCACGGTCGGCAGGCGGCAGCCACACGCGCTCGTGGCCCCACAGGCTTGGGCCGTCCATCAACTCGAACGGCTGCCACGTGGGCGGATCGATCTCGCGGCCGCCCCATCCGCACTCGACCATGAACGACGACGGTGTACTGGCATAAAACGAAGTCATGAAGTCGTTGGTATGCCGGCCCAGCGTGACATTGACGCGATCCTGCTGGCTCAAGGCGATATCGTAGGACTGACCGACATCGTCGAGCGAAAAAAGCTCGACCATCAAATGGTGCATGCCGTTGCGGCCGGTCTCGATCAAAGCCAGGCTGTGATGCCGCGCATTGATGTGAAAGAAATAGGCTCTGAATGGCTTTTGCATGTAGTCGCTGAGCTTGAACCCCAGCACGTCGACATAGAACGGCATTACCGCATCGATGTTTTCCACCGTCAGCACGGCGTGGCCGAGCCCGAGCGGCCCGGTGCGAAAGCCGGAAATCGAACGGCCCGGAAGGAACGGCGACTGGTCGATCTCCGCGCCGTAAAACACCTCGAGACGATTGCCCGCGGGATCGGCGAATGAAATCAGTCCCGTCACCCGCCTGGCGTCGGCGAGCGTTGCGGGCTCGGACATGACGTCGACTCCAGCTTTTTCGAGTTTGGCCGCAAGCGCGTCCAGCGCCGCCGCGTCGGCCACCTCCCATCCGAAAAAGCGCTCGCCTTCCGCCAGCGACCGGTCGATCACGATGCGCTGCTTGCGGTCGTCCATCCGGAACGCCAGCAACGATGCACTACGCTCTACGGCCTGCAGGCCGACCAGCCCGGTGCCGAACCGGCGCCAATCCTCAAGAGCCGATGAACCGAACCCGACATATCCCAGGGCTTGTATTGGCATCCGGCGTCTCCGCGAGTAGCGTCCGCCAAATATGTGAAAGTCGGCGTACGAGGTCAATCTATAGGGCTAGGAAAGTGCTTCAACGCGGCGTCCCGGCGAACCGCCGGGACCGAACCACAAGCTTCGACTATTTCAGAAGGTGTCTGCCTGGGTGCTTTAACGATAGAACGCAGTGTATGGGTCCCGGCGTTCGCCGGGACGACCCCGCGGAACGACCGTGGCTCTTGACATCCCCTTCCTTGAATGATGACTTCCCCGCCCATGAACACCGTCGTCCACAATACCCGTCTCTGGTGGCGCAGCTTGTAAAAGCTGGCCGGTGCGATTTTTATTTTCCCGTAATCGTCGAAGGCCGTCATCGCAGCGCGACGGCCCTTTCGTTTGTCCTGTGTGGCGTTCCCTCGGCAAGTTTCGTAAGAGGGTGTCATGAACAGGACCGTTTTCTCACTTCCCCCGCACGAAGACTATCGCACCCGCGGCGGTCTTGCCGTGTCGCGGATGGTGGAGCATTTCACCGGCGGCGCCAGCAAGCTCGACGACTTGATCGAATTGCTCGATCGCCGCCGCGGCGTGGTGCTGTCGTCGGGCACCACGGTGCCGGGCCGCTATGAAAGCTTCGATCTCGGCTTTTCCGACCCGCCGCTGCGGCTGGAAACCACAGGTTCGACGTTTTCGCTCGAGGCCCTGAATGCGCGCGGCGAGGTGCTGATCGCCTTTCTCGGCAGCACCCTGCGCGAGCCTTGCGTTGTCATCGACGACAGCAGCGCGACACGGCTCGCCGGCCACATCCTGCGCGGCGATGCCCCGGTCGACGAAGACCAGCGTACCCGCCGCGCCAGCGTGATGTCGCTGGTGCGCGGCCTGGTCGCGGCATTCGGCGCCAATGACGATCCGATGCTCGGCCTGTTCGGCGCATTCGCTTACGACCTCGTATTCCAGATTGAAGACCTCAAGCAGAAACGCGCACGCGAGAGCGACCAGCGCGACATCGTGCTGTATGTGCCGGACCGGCTGCTGGCCTATGACCGGGCCACCGGTCGCGGCGCGATCCTGAGTTACGATTTTGCCTGGAACGGCAAGTTCACCGAAGGTCTGCCGCGCGACACCGCGGACAGCGGCTACGCGAAAATACCGCGGCAGGGCTTTGCCGATCATGCGCCAGGCGAATATCAGGCGACCGTCGAAACGGCGCGCGCGGCCTTCGCGCGCGGCGACCTGTTCGAGGCGGTGCCGGGGCAGTTGTTCGCCGAGCCCTGCGAACGTTCGCCGGCCGAAGTGTTCCAGCGGTTGTGCCGGATCAACCCTTCTCCCTATGGCGCCTTGATAAATCTTGGGGACGGCGAATTCCTAGTGGCAGCGTCGCCGGAAATGTTCGTGCGCTCCGATGGACGGCGGGTCGAAACCTGTCCGATATCGGGCACCATTGCGCGGGGCGTCGACGCCATCGGCGACGCCGAGCAGATCAGGCAGTTGCTGAATTCCGAGAAGGACGAATTCGAACTCAACATGTGCACCGATGTCGACCGCAACGATAAGGCGCGGGTCTGCGTGCCCGGAACCATCAAGGTTCTGGCGCGGCGGCAGATCGAGACCTATTCAAAGCTGTTTCACACCGTCGACCATGTCGAAGGCATGTTGCGGCCCGGCTTCAACTCGCTCGATGCCTTCCTCACCCACGCCTGGGCGGTCACAGTGACCGGCGCGCCGAAACTGTGGGCGATGCAGTTCGTCGAGGACAATGAGCACTCGTCGCGGCGCTGGTACGCCGGCGCGATCGGCTGCGTGAATTTCGACGGCAGCATCAACACCGGTCTCACCATCCGCACCATTCGCATGAAGGACGGCCTCGCCGAAGTCCGGGTCGGCGCCACCTGCCTGTTCGACAGCGATCCTGCGGCTGAGGATCGTGAATGCCAGGTCAAGGCGGCCGCGCTGTTTCAGGCGTTGCGCGGCGACCCGCCAAAACCGCTGTCGGCATTCGCGCCGGACGCGTCGGGTTCCGGCAAGCGGGTGTTGCTGATCGACCACGACGACAGTTTCGTGCACATGCTGGCAGATTATTTCAGGCAGGTCGGCGCTACCGTCACGGTGGTCCGCCATGTTCATGCGTTGGCGATGCTGAAGCAGCGCAGCTACGATCTGCTGGTGCTGTCGCCGGGTCCCGGCCGCCCCGAGGATTTTGGAATTGCCAAAACCATCGGTGCCGCCCTGGACAGGAAACTGCCGATCTTCGGCGTTTGCCTCGGGGTACAGGCGATCGGCGAATATTTCGGCGGACAATTGGGGCAGCTCGGGCAGCCCGCGCATGGAAGGCCGTCGCGAGTGCAGATACGCGGCGGCCGGCTGATGCAGAACCTGCCCAACGAAATCGTGATCGGCCGCTATCATTCGCTTTATGTGGAACGCGCCAGTATCCCCGACGTACTCGATGTCACGGCATCAACCGAGGACGGCGTGGCGATGGCGATCGAGCACCGGACGCTGCCTGTCGGCGGCGTCCAGTTCCATCCCGAGTCGCTGATGTCGCTTGGCGGCGAGGTCGGTCTGCGCATCGTGGAGAATGCATTTAGGTTGCAAGTGCCTTCTATACAACGTTAGAGTGTGTCGTGCGGGCTTTAACCCGGCACTATCGATAACAGAAGAGAGCGCGATGACCCTCGAAAACGACCTTAAATCCGCCGTGCGCACCATCCCGGATTATCCGAAGCCGGGTATCCTGTTTCGCGACATCACCACGCTGCTCGGCGACGCGCGCTCGTTCCGGCGCGCGATCGACGAACTGGTGCAGCCATGGGCCGGCTCGAAGATCGACAAGGTCGCAGGCATCGAGGCACGCGGCTTCATCATCGGAGGCGCGGTGGCGCATCAGGTGTCGGCCGGCTTCGTGCCGATCCGCAAAAAAGGCAAGCTGCCGCATCAGACCGTGCGCATGGCCTATGCGCTGGAATACGGCACCGACGAGATGGAGATGCACGTCGATGCGGTCAGTGCGGGCGACCGCGTCGTGCTGGTCGACGACCTGATTGCCACCGGCGGCACCGCGGAGGGAGCGGTGAAGCTGTTGCGCCAGGTTGGCGCAAGCGTGGTCTCGGCATGCTTCATCATCGATCTGCCGGAGCTTGGCGGAGCCGCGAAACTGCGGGCGATGGACGTGCCGGTGCGCACGCTGATGTCGTTCGAGGGGCATTGAGTTCACCCTCCCCTGGAGGGGGAGGGTCGCTGCGCGTGTTAACGCGCGGCGGGGTGCGGTGAAAGTCTTTCCTCATGAGCGGTGTCGGGGCGGGACTGTCACCCCACCCCGGCGAGCATCTGGCGATGCTCGCCGACCCTTCCCCTCCAGGGGAGAGTGAATCACAACCGCTGCGGCAGCAAGCTCAGTTCGACCTCGCGAAAACTGAAGTAGTTCTTGCGGATCCATTGATGCAGTTCGGTCGATGAATCCTTTTCGGTGCGAAGATAGGCCGTGAAGGAAAAGCCCAGCCGGTCGATGTAGGTTTTCAGGAACACCGGCAGCGCTCCGACAGCCAGCACGCGTCCGCGGGCCATCGTCTCCGGCAATTCGCCGCGCACCACGAATTCGTTGTCGATGGTCAGCAGCGCGCCCGGAGGGGTCTGCCGTTTCAGCAGCTCATAGCCGCGCGCCGAGGCGCGGTCGGCGTCGGCGACGAACAGCACCATCGGCGCGATGCCGCGCCGCGCCGCCTCCTTCATGAAGCCGATTTCTTCGGACATCTTGAAGAATTCATCGAAGGCGTGGAAGCCGAGATCGATCACCTTGGCGATGCCGTCATTGAGGATCAGGCGATCCATCAGCTGCATCTTGCCGAAAGTGTCGTCGACGTCGGCGGTCTCGGTGAGCTTCGGAAGGTAGTCGAGCAGCGACGGCTCTTTCAGGTTGATGTCGAAGGCGACCACCGAACCGCGCTGCAGAGCCAGAAATTCGCCCAGCAGCCGCGCGATCAGCGTCTTGCCGACCAGCGGGCGGGGCGAGCAGATGATGTAGACGGGCGTGCGGCGCATCGGTACCGATCGTCATGCCCGGACCCGATCCGGGCATCCATCAAAAAATCAACGTCGCCGGGATTATTTTAGTTGATGGATCGCCGGGTCAAGCCCGGCGATGACGGCAAAGGTTTGCGTGGCCTATTTCTCCCCGCCGCCGGTGCGGGATGCCTTTTCCTTGGAGCCGACGATATCGGTCAGCTTGATGCGGTCAAACTCGCTCCAGACATTGGCGAGCCAGTGCCGGACATAGCCGCGCAGCACGAACGAATAATTCGCGGCCTCGTCGTTCACGCCCTTGTTGGCGACGAATTTGAGGAACGGCACCGAGGCGACCTCGACCTGCTCATAGGCCATTTCGTTGAGCTTGGGGATGGTCAGCTCGGTGGCGTCCTTGATGCGGTGGAAGTAGGAGTTGTAGGTGGCCTGGTCCCACTCGAAGAAACTGGTGTTGTTGATGAAGTTCTTGACCAGGAAATATTTCGCGCCCTGCATGAAATTGGCGGTCTCGGCGATCTCGTCCAGCGAGGCGATCGAGGGGCCGAGGATGTGGAACACGGCGAAGGTGATCTGGCCGGACTTCGCCGCGTCGAGAAAGCCGATGTCGCGCAGCGAAGCCAGCGTAGGCGACAGCAGGCCGGCGCGGACGTCGATCACGGTGACGCTGGTGCTCGCGGTATTCAGCGTGTCGAAAATCTTCATCTGGTCGGACGTCGAGGTCACATCGACGATCTCGGTGATGTCGGGGTGAAAGCGTTTCAGCGTGCCGCGCGGAGATTCGGTGTCGAAGGCGCGGGTCGGCACGTTGTTGGCGCTGAAATAGTCGAGCACGGTGCGCGAGACCGTGGTCTTGCCGACCCCGCCCTTGTCGGCACCTACGACGATGACTGCTGGCTTCGCCATGAAAACCCCTCAGCAATAAGCTACCATCCCGACCGGCTTGCGCGATCGGACATCCCCATGCCTGCTTTGGGCGCGAACATGGCAGAAACAAGGGGTAATTCAATTCCTAACGGCACGGGGCAGCCTAATCCCATGAACTTCGTTAACGTCGCGCCGGGTAGCATCTCCGCCAGGTCGTGGGAGAGGCGGTGCACCGCATTGCCAAACGGGCGAGCGCGTCTCAGGACGACGGTTTGCTGGAGCCGATCGGAGAATTCTCCACCCCGTCGCCCCAGCGCCGGCGGCGGGCCTGGGCGTAATCCGCCTTGGCGCGGCGGGGGACTTTCGTCACGACCACGCCGCCCGATGTGCAGAGCTTCGCCGTCACCTCGACCTTGCTGACCTCGGGCTGGGCCAGCACGCGGGCGGGACGCCGCGCGACCGGCGCGCGCGTCAGCGCGACATAAGCGAATTTCTCATCCTCAAACGGAAGTTCGGCCTCCTTGATGGCCTTGTGCGCGCGTGATCGCGGCAGACGTTGGGTGAAATGGCACCAGTCCGGCGCCACAAGCGGACATGCTCCATCATGGGGGCAGGGCGCTGCGACATGGGCCCCCAGTGCGATCAATTGCGTCCGCAGAGCGATGATCCGCGCAGTGCCCGCAGGCGTGCCGGGCTCGACGACGAGCAGGGTATCGCGGGTTTTGGCCCACATCAGATTTGCGATCGCGATACGCCCGGCGTCGTCCATCTCGCCAACAAGATAGCTTGCAACAACCAGGTCGGTGGCCTCCGCGTCCGCCAGTGCGGCCCGGGCTTCGCCCTGCGCGTAGCGGATTCCGGAGAGGCGTGTGCTTTGGTTGAATAAATTCTGCGCCAGTGTTCGCAAGGTGGCGTTCGCGTCGACCGACGTGAAACTGGTGAGCGACGCAAACGCTTCCGCCGCGGCCCATGTCGCCGTTCCAGGCCCGGCGCCGACGTCGAGCAAGCTGTGTGGTGCAAAATCAGGCCGGACTTCGCGCAGCGCGTTCAGGCTTGCGGTCACCGCGGCGTAGGTCGCGGGCATCCGCGCCAGCGCATAAGCGAGCGCGTCGGTTTCGGTCCGGATCGCGGTGGAGCCGCCGCCGCCGCGATAGGTTTCGGATATTTTCGCCGACTGCGCCGCGGCGTCGCTGCGCGACAGGCCGTGCAGCTTTGCCTCAAGCGCGGATTTCAGTTCTGCGGGAAGGTCGGGGGAGAACATCGCGACATTATAACACCAACGTCGTCCCCGCGAAGGCGGGGACCCATAACCCCTGCCGTCTCATTGTCGCGCTGCCGCCAGAGTATTCTTCCAGTTGCAAAATTGGTGGTTATAGGTCCCCGCCTTCGCGGGGACGACGTTGAAGTGCGGTTGCCTCACGCCACGCGCTGGTCGAGAATATCCACCGCGCCTTCAAGGTCGACTGAGACCAGTTGCGAGACGCCGCGCTCGGCCATGGTGACGCCGAACAGCCGGTTCATCCGCGCCATGGTGATCGGGTTGTGGGTGATGATGATGAAGCGGGTGTCGGTCGACGCCGTCATCTCGTGCAGCAGGTTACAGAAGCGCTCGACGTTGTGGTCGTCGAGCGGCGCGTCGACTTCGTCCAGCACGCAGATCGGCGACGGGTTGGTGAGAAACACCGCGAAGATCAGCGCCAGCGCGGTCAGCGCCTGTTCGCCGCCGGACAGCAGCGACAGCGACTGCGGTTTCTTGCCGGGCGGTTTTGCGATGATCTCGAGCCCGGCTTCCAAAGGATCGTCGCTCTCGATCAGATGCAACGCCGCCTCGCCGCCGCCGAACAGCTCGGTAAACAGCCGCTTGAAATGGCTGTTGACCACTTCAAAGGACGTCAGCAGCCGCTCGCGGGCCTCGCGATTGAGGCTCTGGATGCCCTGGCGCAGCCGCTTGATGGCCTCCACCAAATCGTCGCGTTCGGTGGTCAGCGAGGTGTGCTGAGTTTCGACTTCGCGCAGCTCTTCCTCGGCGCGCAGGTTGACGGCGCCGAGTCGCTCGCGGTCGCGACGCAGCTTTTCGAGGTTTTCCTCGATCTCCGCGAGCGGCGCCAGTTCCGCGCCCGGCTTGATCTCCGCGAGTGCGGCGACGCCGTCGGGCTCGACTTCCAGCATGTCGCGGATTTCGCGTTCGATGTCGTCGAGGCGGCGCTTGGCGCCATCCATGCGCTCCTCGGCGCGGGCGCAGGCCTCGCGCGCGCTCGACAGCGCTTCCAGAGAAACCTTCGCGGCGCGGTCGGTTTCGGCCATGACGGTTTCGGCCGCCGCCAGCGCGTCGGCGGCGTCGCGGCGGTCGCCTTCGGCGTGCTCGATCTCGCCGATCAGCGCGCTGCGCTTTTCCGCGAAGATCGCCGGCGCGTTATCGAGCTCGGCGCGTTCGGCCTTCACTTCGGTAACACGGGCCTCGATAGTGGAAATTTGCGAAGCCGCGCTCTGCTTGCGGTTCTGCCATTGGCTGCGTTCGGCCAAAATCGCCTGCACCCGCCGATCGGCCAGTTCGGCTTCGCGCGCCAAGGCCTGCGCCTCGGCGCGGACCTGCGCTGCAAGCCTGCGGTGGCCGTCGATATCGGTCCGTACTGCGGCGAGGCGCGTCTCGGTGTCGAGGCTCGGCGGCAATTCGCCCAGCGCCATGGTGGCGCTCTCATACGCGCCCTGGGCCTCGCCGCGGTCGGCGGTAAGGCGGGAATGCGCCTCGGTCAGCGCCGAGTTTCGCGCGGCATGACGATTGATCTCGCGTTCGGCACCGGCGTGGCGTTCGCGCGCGGCATCGACATCGCGGCGCGCGGCGCGCAGTGCCTCGCGTGCGCCGGTTTCAGCGGTCGACGCGGTCTTCAACTCCGCTTCGGCCGATTCCAGCGCATGGCGCTTGTCGGCCGCGTCGATGCGGGCCTGTTCAAGCTCGGTCTCGAGTTCGACGAGGCGCGCGCGCTCGGCGAGCCGCCGCGCCGCGCCGGTGGGGGCGTGGGCTGCCGCGACAAAGCCGTCCCAGCGCCAGACATCGCCTTCGCGCGACACCAGCCGCTGGCCGGTCTTGAGCTGCGACACCAGTTCCGCGCCGCGCTCTTTCAGCACCACGCCGATCTGCGCCAGCCGGCGCGCCAGTTCGGACGGGGCCTCGACATGCGCCGCCAGCGCTTCCACGCCATCCGGCAGCGCCGGATCGCCCTCGATGACGCCGGCATTGGTCCAGCGCATCGGCGCCGACGGATCGACGGGTGCGTCGAGGTCGTCGCCCAGCGCCGCGCCGAGCGCCTTTTCATAGCCCTTGGCGACGTGCACGCCGTCGATGATCGGGGGCCACAGGTTCTTGGTCTCGCCGTTGACGATCTTGGAAATCGTGCGCGCTTCGGTTTCCAGCCGTTGCACCCGCTTGTCGGCCTCGGTAAGCGGCGCGCGGGCGGATTCCAGTTGCTGCCGCGCAGCGACATGGGCGGCTTCGCTGGCCTGGGCGGCGGTCTCGGATTGCGCCAGACCTTGTTGCGCGGTTGCCACGGCGCTGGCGAGCGCATCCAGATCGCCGAGCCCGCTGGTTTGCTGCGCCAGTTTCTCGGTCTCGGCCTGCACGCCCGCAATTTCGTGGTCGAGCCGTGCCAGACGATCGCGATGCGAGCGCACGTTGGCTTCGAACTGATTGCGTTTGGCCGTGAGGTCAGCCAAGGCCTTGGTCAATTCGCCGAAAGTCTGTTCGGCGGCGGCCAGCGTAGCTTCGGCTTCCGACACGCGCTCATCGACACCGCTGCGCTTTTCGACGCGCGACCTGATCTCGTCCTTCAGTTCGGTATCCTCGGCATCGAGCCGCAGCAAGGCCACGTCGGCATCGGTGGATTGCTGCTGTTCGCGCGCGATGTTGGCCGAGAATTGCGTCAGCCGGCGATCGAGTTCGGCGACGCGCTCCTTGGCGCGCTCTTCCTCGCGGTCGAGCATCTCGCGCGCGTTGGTGAGCCGCTGCAGTCCGGCGGCGGCGCGCGCTTCGGCATCGCGCAGGCTCGGCAGTTCCGATGCGCGCACCGCCTGGATACGGGCGGCCTCGGCCTGTTCGCGGGTGCGCTCCGCGAGTTCGCGGACGTTGAGGTCGTGGGTGCGGGCGGCCTCGGCCACGTCGGCATGCGCCTCCAGCCAGCGCAGATGAAATAGCGTCGCCTCGGCCTTGCGAACCCTGGCGGCGACCTCCCTGTACCGGATCGCCTGCCGCGCCTGCTTCTTCAGGCCGTCGATCTGGCCGGCGAGCTGGCCGATCACGTCCTCGACGCGGGTGAGGTTGGTTTCCGCGGCCTTGAGCCGCAACTCGGCCTCGTGGCGGCGGGCATGAAGCCCGGCGACGCCGGCGGCATCTTCCAGCACACGGCGGCGCTGTTCGGGCTTGGCCTGGATGATCTCGCCGATCTTGCCTTGATGGACCAGCGCCGGCGAACGCGCGCCGGTGGCGGCGTCCGCAAACAGGATCTGCACGTCGCGCGCACGCACGTCGCGGCCGTTGATGCGATAGACCGAGCCTGCCTCGCGCTCGATCCGGCGCGAAATTTCCAGCGTCTCGGAATCGTTCATCGCGGAAGGTGCGCTGCGATCCGAATTGTCGATCGTCATCACCACTTCGGCGTGGTTGCGCGACGGCCGGTTCCCGGAGCCGGCAAAAATCACCGCGTCCATATCGGCCGCGCGCAGCGACTTGTGCGATGTCTCGCCCATTGCCCAGCGTAGCGCCTCGACCAGATTCGACTTGCCGCAGCCGTTCGGTCCGACCACGCCGGTCAGCCCGGGTTCGATCACGAAGTCGGTGGGTTCGACGAACGATTTGAATCCATGCAGGCGAAGGCGCGTGAGTTTCATAGCTTATGATGCTCGGTTGGCGGCAGCGAATCTCTTAAGCCGGACAATACCATAGAAGGCATCGTCATGCTGATAGACTCGCGAACCGCAGCTCTTGAGGCGCGACAATGGCGAGGCGGCGGGCGAAGGGCAACGGCCGGCCGGGGCTTTTCCAGAGTCTTTTGCAGGGGTTAGACGATGTTCGCGCTACGTCTCAGCACGTCGTCCCGGCGAACGCCGAGACCCATAACCACCGATGGTTATCGTTTGACGAGTAGTCGCCGCAGGTTACCGTTACTCTCCGCAATCACAGGGGACGGAGCTATGGGTCCCGGCGTTCGCCCGGACGACGATCAGCTCTTCAGCAGCGGCTTGATCAGCTTGTCGAAATCCTCGAACGCGACCGCGCCCTTGACCATCTCGCCGTTGATAAAGAAGGTCGGAGTCGAATTGACCTTCAGCACATCGCTGGCGAATTTCTGGTCGGCAGCGATCTTGTCGAGCAACGCCTGATCCTTGAGGCAATCCTCGACGCCCTGCTGGCTCAGTCCCGCCTGCTTGCCGATTCGGGTCAGCGTCTCGGTGGTGTTCTTCATCACCCAGTCGTTCTGCTGCCTGAACAGCATGTCGATGACGGCGAAATATTTGCCGCCGTCGTTCTTGGCAATGCAGCGCGCGAGCATCGAACCCGCCGCGGCCTTGATGTCGAGCGGGAACTCGCGGAACACGTAACGTATCTTGCCGGTGTCGATATATTCGGACTTGATCTTCGGGAATACGGTTTCGTTGAAGTGCGCGCAATGCGGGCACGTCATCGAGGCGTATTCGGTCATGGTGACGGTGGCGTTGGCCGGGCCGATCGCCATGTCGGGCAGCGACACCGGCTTGGCGACGTCGGCCGCGGTCGCACTTTGCGCCAGTGCCTCGCCGAACAGGCGCAGCGGCGACAGCCCGGCGAGGGCGGCAATCCCGGTCAGCGACAGGGCGGCGGTGAAGGCGCGGCGCGTGATGATCAACGGTCTGCTCCAGATCGGCGCGGGAGGCGCCCAAAGAGATGTCTGTCGCTAGCTTGAAATGACAATCGTGGCAATGGCGGGCCGTGGCTCCGCCGCGCGATCGGAGGCTCAATTTCGCTTGATCGAGGCGCCGAGCCGCGCCAGCGCGATGCGCAGTTCCTCGTCTTCCACCGAGGAAAGGGTCTTTTCGAGTTCGGCCACATCGGCGGCATCCGGCGCCCGCGAGGTTTTAGGCTTGTCCCGGCGCGATAGCGGCGCCTGCCGCAGCGCCAGCCGGCCAACCGCGCTCCAGCCGAAAAAACGGTTGACCCGCTGCAGGATCACATCGGAGGCATGCTGGATTTCCAGCGCCATCGGACCCTCCACCCGAAGCACCAGCGTCGCCGCTTCCTGCGGCTGGCCGTCGACCGGGCGCGGCCACTGGATCTTCAGCGGTTCCGAATGGGCGGCGACTTCGCGGCCTGCGATCTCCGCCCAGCGCGTCACCAGCTCGCGCGCGGCAAACCCCTGCTTGGCATAAGCGTCGGAAAACACGTCGCTGAGCAGCACGGAGAGCGGTTTTGCGGAGATCGGGCCGGGCTTGGACATGGAAGATTCATAGCACGTTGCCATTTGCGGCGAAAACACCTGCGTCATGCCCGGGCCTGTCCCTACTGGATTCATACATCTTCATCGTCATTGCCGGGCTTGACCCGGCAATCATCGTCTTCGAAAGAGTCTCTCGAAGACTGATGGATACGCGGGTCAAGCCCGCGTATGACGAGATTTGTGAATCCAGTGGGGCTTGTCCCGGCCATCCCCGTCTTAACCGCCGGCGGGGGAAGAAAAACGTGGATGCCCAGGACAAGTCCGGGCATGACGTGGTGAGACTGGTAAAACTGTTGCATGAGCCGATCCGCTACCAACCGTATTGGCAAACCCGATGCCGCCTCCCGTCCGGCGCTGCTGCTGGCATGGTATGACCGGCATCGCCGAAAATTGCCGTGGCGGCCGCTGCCGGGCGAGGCTGCCGATCCGTATCGGGTGTGGCTGTCGGAAATCATGCTGCAGCAGACCGGCGTCAAATGGGTGGCGCCGTATTTCGAGAAGTTCGTGGCGCGCTGGCCTGGCGTGACCGATCTGGGCCGGGCCTCGCTCGATGACGTCCTGCGAATGTGGGCCGGGCTCGGCTATTATTCGCGGGCGCGCAACCTGCATGCCTGCGCGGTGGCGGTGCTGCGCGATCATGGCGGCGTGTTTCCCGACACCGAACAGGGTTTGCGGGCGCTGCCGGGGATTGGCCCCTATACCGCCGCGGCGATTGCCGCAATCGCATTCGGTCGCCGCACCATGCCGGTGGATGGCAATATCGAACGGGTGGTGTCGCGGCTGTTTGCGGTGGAGCGGCAACTGCCGCAAGCGAAGCCGCTGATTCAGGAATTGGCAACGACGCTTCTCGCCTCCACCGGCGACGACGATAGTCGCGCCGGCGCCGGCAACAGCCGCGCCGGCGACAGCGCGCAGGCGCTGATGGATCTGGGATCGACGATCTGCACGCCGAAGAAGCCGGCCTGCGCGCTGTGTCCGCTGAACGAGGATTGCTTTGCGTTCGCGCGCGGCGATCAGGAGACGTTTCCGCGCAAGGCGGCGAAGAAGGCCGGCGATCTGCGCCGCGGCGCGGCCTTCGTGGTGATACGCGGTGGCGAACTGCTGGTGCGCACCCGCGCCCAAAAAGGTTTGCTCGGCGGCATGACCGAAGTTCCGACGTCGGACTGGCTTGCCGCACAGGACGACAAGGCTGCGTTGAAACAGGCCGTTAAACTGAAAGGCTTGAGCAAGTGGCATCGCCGGGTCGGCGTGGTCACCCACGTGTTCACGCATTTCCCGCTGGAGCTCGTAGTCTATATCGCAAGCGTTCCGGCCCGCACCCGCGCGCCGGAAGGAATGCGCTGGGTGCCGATTGCGACGCTTGAGGGTGAAGCGTTGCCGAATGTGATGCGCAAGGTGATCGCGCACGGGTTGGGGGAGTGACACCGTCGTCCCCGCGCACTGGGACCCACAGCCTCCGGCCTATCCGTGTAAGCGATACCGGTCGTCAGTATCTCGCACCACACCGATATCGGCGGGTATGGGTCCCCGCCTTCCGCGGGGACGACAGGGGAGCCTACCCCGCGCTCGACAACTGGCTTGGCGCCGGCATCTGTACGATCGGCGGCTTGGCATTGAGCCCCTCGACCTGAAAACCGGCGACACGCTTGTAGTTGGCGGCGATGTCCTGCAGTTCATTCAGCGACAGCACGTCGGTGACGACCTTGAACCCATCGGGCGCGCGTTCTTCCACCAGTTGCATCACCTGCTCCGGACCGTTGCGGCGATTGAGCATCACCAGATCGGTGGTGGCGGGACGGCGTTGGGCTTCGTAGGCGGCAAGGGCCAAGCTGGTCTCGCCGTGCGCCAGAATTTCCCGGGTGATGACGCGGGCATCGAGGATTGCCTGCGATGCGCCGTTGGAGCCGATGGGGTACATCGGATGCGCGGCATCGCCCATCAGCGTAACCGGTCCGAAGGTCCATTGCGGAATCGGATCGCGATCGACCAGCGGATATTCGTAAGCATGCGGGCAGTTGCGGATCAGGCCGGGCACATCGAGCCAGTCGAATTTCCAGTCCTCGAACCACGGCAGGAATTCGTCCAGCCGCGCGGTCCGGTTATAGTCCTCGCGGCGCCATTGGTAGGTTGGTGGCATATGCCGCTCGGCGACCCAGTTGATCTGGAATTTGCCTGACGCGTCGGGCTCCCTCGAAATGCAATAGCACACGAATTTCAGGATTTCGTGGCCGGCCATGATCATGGTGCGGCCGGAAAGGAACGCGTCCGACGTGGTGATGCCACGCCACAGGATGCGGCCGTTCCAGATCGGCGGGCCTTCCTGCGGATAAAGTTTTTCGCGGATCGCCGAATGAATGCCGTCGGCAGCGATCAGAACTGTGCCGTCATGGCTGCCCGCGGGTTCGCCGGTGGCCCTGTCGATGAAATCGGCGCGGACGCCGTCCGCTGTTTCCGACCAGCCGCTGAAATGGCGACTAGTCAATATGCTGTCTTCGCCGAGACGATCGATGACCGCGTCCAGCAGGATCTGGTGCAGCGTGCCACGATGGATCGAGAACTGCGGCCATTTGTACCCGGCTTCCAGCCCGCGCGGCTCGCTCCAGATCGGCTTGCCGTGCTTGGAGAAATACGCCAGTTCCTTGGTGCGAACGCCGAAGGCATCGAGCGGATCTCGCAGACCAAGCTCGATCAGTTCACGGACCGCGTGCGGCAGCACATTGATGCCGACGCCGAGCGGCTTTAACGCCGGCACGCTTTCGAACACTTTGGCCGGCACGCCGATCTGGTGCAGGCTGAGCGCCAGCGTCAGCCCGCCGATGCCGCCGCCGGCGATGAGAACCGTCATGGGCTTTCCTCCGGAGATCCCGTCATTCCGGCGCGCGCGCGGACCCGGAATCTCGATCAGCACATCTGGATTCCGGGTCCACGCGAAGGCGCGTGTCCAGGAATGACCGCGTTTGACTGGCTACGCCGCCTTGGTTTTGAGATGACGGAACATCACCTTGCGCGCTTCTTCGTCCATTTCCGCCTTGAACTTGAACTTGTCCTTGAGTGCGATGGCCTTGGCCGCGGCAGGCCGCGCCGATATTTCATCGAGCAGCCGCTTCAGGTTGGCGAATTTCGCCAGCGCATCGTCGCCGAGGATGAACGGAATCATGCGCGCCCAGCCCCACACGTCCATGTCGACAATGGTGTAGGTCTCGCCGACCATGTATTTCCGCTTGGCGAGATGATCGTTGAGAACGCCGAAGTGGCGGTTCGCCTCGAACTGGTAGCGGTTGTTTGCATAGTCCACCTTCTCCGGCGCGAAGTGCTTGAAGTGGACAGCCTGACCCGAAAACGGCCCGACGCCGGTGGCGACGAACATCAGCCACGACAGCAATTCGGCGCGATTGGCAGGCGTGGTCGCGGGCAGGAACCTGCCGGTCTTTTCGGCGAGATAGAGCAGGATGGCATTGCTGTCGAATACCTTGATGCCGTCGTCATCGATGGCCGGTACCTTGCCGTTTGGATTTACCGCGAGGTATTCCGGCTTGAACTGGTCGCCGGTGCGGGTATCGACCGGAATTGCCTCGTAAGGGATGCCGGCTTCCTCGAGAAACAGCCCAACCTTGGTCGGGTTCGGCGAACCGTTGAAGTAGAATTTCAGCATAAGCGTCTCCCTCCGATTAAGTAGGGCGGGCGTAGCGAAGCCCACCATCATCTTCTTGCGAAGGATGTCATTGTGGAGGGGCGGTAGGCGCGGCGCAAGAGCGCGAGATGGATACGACCGCCTTGCTTAAATCACACGGCTGCCATGCCGGAGCGGATTTCGGCGCGCAATTCATCGATCAGCTTGAGACCCTTTTTGGTCTCGACATGCCAGTAGGTCCAGCCGTTGCAGGCGCCGGCGCCCTGCGCCACCGCGCCGATGCGGTGGATCGAGCCAACCTTGTCGCCGAGCATGATGGCGCCATCGGCGCGCACCAATGCGCCGTGACGCTTCTTGGAATCCACCAGCTTAGTGCCCGGCAAAATCATGCCGCGCTCGATCAACTCGGAAAATGCAACGCGAGGCGCGTCGCGCGCGGTCATGAACGGCGCCAAGGTCGCTTCCGGCAGCGGCTCGGTAGCGGCGATGCGCGCTTCCGCGGCGGTCGCATAGGTCTGGTCGCGTTCGAAGCCGATGTAGCGGCGGCCGAGCCTTCTTGCGACCGCGCCGGTGGTGCCGGTGCCGTTGAACGGATCGATCACCAGATCACCCGGCTTCGACGACGACAGCAGCACGCGTGCCAGCAGGCCTTCGGGCTTCTGCGTCGGGTGAACTTTCTTGCCGTCCGCGCCTTTCAGCCGTTCGTCGCCGGTGCACAGCGGGATCAGCCAGTCGGAACGCGCCTGCACGTCCTCATTGGCGGCCTTCAGCGCTTCGTAATTGAAGGTGTAACCCTTGGCCTTTTCGTCGCGCGCGGCCCAGATCATGGTTTCGTGCGCATTGGTGAAGCGGCGGCCGCGAAAATTCGGCATCGGGTTGGTCTTGCGCCAGACGATGTCGTTGAGCACCCAGAATCCGAGATCCTGCATGATGGCGCCGACGCGAAAAATATTGTGGTAGGAGCCGATCACCCACAGCGTCGCCGACGGCTTCATCAGGCGGCGGCAGGCCAGCAGCCATGCGCGGGTGAAATCGTCGTAGGCGGCGAAGGAGGAAAACTTGTCCCAGTCGTTGTTGACGGCGTCGACGTGGGATTCGTCGGGCCGTTTCAGTTCGCCCTTGAGCTGCAGATTGTAAGGCGGATCGGCGAATACCAGATCGACCGAACCGGCCGGCAGTTTCGACATTTCGGCGACGCAATCGCCAACGACGATACGGGCACTTGAGGAGGACTCAAATTGAGTGCGGGGCGCCTTTGCAGACGCCCCGCGACGCGACACAACCATGACTCAAATACTCTGACTCAGGCGACGCAGCCGGCGACGCGGGACTAAACAACCGACTGGAGATACATTGACGTCCCGAGGTAAACAGCGGGTTATCGCGCGCGCGTTCGTTCTTCTTTGAAGCTAGGCAATTTTTGCCCGCCGGGTTATTGATTAACAGGATGGAAATTTTACGTCTGTCGTGCGTTGGGTGACGATACGTCCGTCGCCGACGAACCGAATGAAGGAAAGCGCCATGCGTTACGATGACTTCCGTCGCAGCGACAATATCGACGATCGTCGCGACGACGGCGGCGGCGGCATGGGCGGCGGCGGTTTCGGTCTGCCGATGGGCGGCGGCGGGCTCGGCATCGGCACGGTCATCGTGCTCGGCCTGGTCGGCTGGGCGTTCGGGATCGATCCGCGCGTCCTGATCGGCGGCGCGGAAATTCTCACCGGCGGTCAGCAGGCGCCGACCTATCAGACCGACCGCCGGTCGGCGCCGCCGAAATCCGGCGCGCCGTCGGATGAAATGGGCAACATGATTTCCGGCGTGCTCGGCGAGATCGACGACCGCTGGAGCGAAATCTTCAAGGACAGTGGACAATCCTATTCCGGCCCCCGCATCGTGCTGTTTCGCAACGCCACCAATGGCGGACGCTGCGGCATGGCGCAGGCGGCGATGGGGCCGTTCTATTGCCCGCCGGACAAGCAGATTTTCCTGGATACCAATTTCTTCCGCCAGGTCGAGACGCGTTTCCGCGGCTGCTCGGGCAATGCCTGCAAGTTCACCGCGGCCTACATCATCGCGCACGAAGCGGGACATCACATCCAGAACCTGCTCGGCATCCTGCCCCGCGTAACGCGGTTGCAGCAGCAGGCCGGCAGCAAGACGGAATCCAACGCATTACAGGTGCGGGTCGAGCTGCAGGCGGATTGTCTGTCCGGCGTCTGGGTCAACCGCGAGGAGAAGAAGCGGCCGGGCTTCCTCGAAGCCGGCGATATCGATGCCGCGCTGCAGACCGCGACCGCGATCGGCGACGACACGCTGCAACGCCAGGCGCAGGGCCGCGTGGTGCCGGATTCCTTCACCCATGGTTCGGCCGAGCAGCGCAAGCGCTGGTTCATGACCGGCTATCAGCAAGGCACCGTGCAGGCCTGCAACACGTTCGGATCGGATCGGCTGTGAACTCGTCACCGCGCAATGATCGTCATGGCCGGGCTTGTCCCGGCCATCCACGTCTTTGCGCTTGAGAGGCTCTCAAGACGTGGATGCCCGGCACAAGGCCGGGCATGACGAGAAAAATTAGGTCATGGCCGCCGCCGACGAATCCAAACAATTCATCCCGCTCAACATCGCGGTTCTGACGATTTCCGATACGCGCTCGCTCGACGACGACAAGTCGGGCGCGACGCTGGCGGAACGCCTTACCGCTGCCGGCCACAGACTGGCGGCGCGCAAGATCGTGACTGACGACGTGGAAGCGATCCGCTTCATCGTAAAGGAATGGATTGGCGATGCGGGCATCGACGCCATCGTCACCACCGGCGGCACCGGCTTTACCGGGCGCGACGTGACGCCCGAGGCGATCGAGCCGCTGTTCGAGAAGCGGATGGACGGCTTTTCGATCGCCTTCCACATGCTGAGCCATGCCAAGATCGGCGCCTCCACCATCCAAAGCCGCGCCACCGCAGGCACCGCCGGCGCGACGTTCGTGTTCTGCCTGCCGGGCTCGCCCGGCGCCTGCCGCGACGCCTGGGACGGCATCCTCGCCCATCAGCTCGACTACCGCACGCGGCCCTGCAATTTCGTCGAGATCATGCCGCGGCTCGATGAACATCTGCGGCGCCCGAAGGCGAAAGGCGCGTCGGCGTAAGCTGTCATTCGGGGCGACGCGAAGCGGCGAGCCCGGAAACCCATAACCATGATCGGCGGTTATGGATTCCGGGTCTGCGCCAGGCGCATCCGGAATGACGCTAGGCCACCACGATCCGGCTGCGCAATTGCGTGCGCGACGCGCGGCCGAGCTGCCGCAGCAGCCGCGCCTCGGAGCGGCGGGCATCCGGCGCATAGCCGCCGAGGCGGTCGTAATGGTCCCGCGCGATCAGCAGTCCCTGATCGGCTGACGGGCCGGCAATCATCCGCGCGATGAACCTGAAGCCGTCGCGCAAACTCGTGTCGGCATAGGGTGAGCGGGCATAGCGGAAGATCCCGGCGCGGGGCCGGCCGCTGACCGAGACGCCGTGGATGAATTGCGCGGTCTCGTCGATCCAGCCGGCATCGAGCACGGCGCCTGCATGCAGAAACATCAGCCATGGCGAGCGCGCCTGCCGGGCACCGGCCGCGAGTGCCGCGGCGCGCGATCCCACGAACGGTAAAAAACGGCATCCCGCGACATCGGCGACGCGCTCGATCACGCCGGTGCCGGAGCGATCCACCAGCACCACCTCGCGCACCACGCCCGCGGCTGCGCCGGGCACCAGGGCCGCGAGGGTGGCGACGGCGGGCTGTTCGACGCCTTCGGTGGGGATGATCACGCTCAACATTGATGGCTCGGAATATCTCGGACGGCAAAACGCCGCACTGTTATCACCTTGTCATACGCAAATCAGCCCGCCGGATGCAGCTTTTGCGGCATCGCAAATCACACGATTTTCCGATTTCGCCGCGGATTGATGATTCATGTTCTTGATTTGTTCTCATAAGCTGTTATGTTGTAGCCATGAGCCGAGCATCCTCTGCCGCCCTCAAGCACCCGCCGGTCACGGCGCCCTCCGAACCGGCGGGTGCGTCTTCTCCTTTTCCCGAACTGGCGGTTGCGATCGAGCGCGAACGGCGGCGCGGCCGCGGCGCGCAGTCGAACGACAGCGGTCGTTTCGAAGCCGAAGCACGGGTCGCGTTCGATGACGGCTGGCAAAGCCTCGACGAATTGCCGCCGTTCAAAACCACGGTGGCCGTCGACACCGCGCGAAAAGTGATCACCCGCAACAACTCGCCCGATATCGGCTTCGACCGTTCGATCAACCCGTATCGCGGCTGCGAGCACGGCTGCGTCTACTGCTATGCGCGGCCGACCCACGCTTTTCTCGGGCTGTCGCCGGGACTGGATTTCGAATCGAAACTGTTCGCAAAACCCGATGCGCCTGCGCTGCTGGAAAAGGAACTGGCGGCGCAGGATTACGAACCGCGGATGATCGCGATCGGCACCAACACCGATCCCTACCAGCCGATCGAACGCGAACGAAAAATCATGCGCGGCATCCTCGAAGTGCTGGAGCGCGCCGGTCATCCGGTCGGCATCGTCACCAAATCGGCGCTGGTGACGCGCGACATCGACATTCTGTCGCGGATGGCGAAGCGCAATCTCGCCAAGGTGGCGTTGTCGGTGACGACGCTCGACCCCAAGCTCGCGCGCAGCATGGAGCCGCGGGCGTCGACGCCGGCGAAGCGGCTGGAGGCATTGCGGCAATTGTCCGAAGCCGGAATTCCGGCCACGGTGATGGTGGCGCCGGTTATCCCGGCACTGAACGATTCGGAGATCGAGCGCATTCTCGACGCGGCCGCCTACGCCGGCGTCAAGGAGGCGAGCTATGTGCTGCTGCGGTTGCCGCTGGAGGTACGCGACCTGTTTCGCGAATGGCTGATGGCAAACTATCCCGACCGCTATCGCCACGTCTTCACCCTGATCCGCGACATGCGCGGCGGGCGCGACTACGATTCGCAATGGAGCACGCGGATGAAGGGTACCGGTCCGATGGCCTGGATGATCGGCCGCCGTTTCGAGATCGCCTGCGAGAAACTCGGGCTCAACAAGCGGCGCTCGAAACTTACAACCGATCATTTCGCGCGGCCGAAACGCAGCGGGCAACAGCTGAGTTTGTTCTGACGCACTACCACGAGGCGTCCCCGCGAAGGCCGGGACCCATACACTCCCTCGTTTGTGATGCGGAAAGTGTTGGCCACGTGCGGCGATAACTCGCAAGGTAATAACCATCGGTGTTTATGGGTCCCCGCCTTCGCGAGGACGACGACGTAAAGGTTGCATCCGCCCTCTGAATAACGGGCACGCCCCCGAGTTCCCGGTTGCGCGGCCGGGGGAGCCGCAGCACCATCCCGGCATGATTCGGGACAAATCACAGGACAAGCCGGTCAAGCTGCCGAAGGGCGTCATCGCGGTGGCGCCGCCGAGCTTTCGGCGTGAGCGCGCGCTGATCAAGCGCGGCGTCTGGCCGGTGGCGGGCTGCGACGAGGCGGGGCGCGGGCCGCTGGCCGGCCCGGTAGTAGCCGCCGCGGTGGTGCTGGATCCCAAACGAATCCCCAAGGGCATCGACGACTCCAAGCGTCTTACGCCGGAGCGCCGCGAACAGCTGTTCGAGGAAATCTGCGCCACCGCGTCATTTGCCGTCGCCTTCGCGTCGCCGGCGCGGATCGACCGCGACAATATCCTGCGGGCGTCGCTGTGGGCGCTCAGGCGCGCGGTACACGCATTGCCGGAAATGCCGAAGCACGTGTTCGTCGATGGCCGCGACAAGCTCGATACGTCCTGCGATTGCGACGCCGTGATCGGCGGCGACGGGCTGGTGCTCTCGATCGCCGCGGCGTCGATCATCGCAAAGGTTTCGCGCGACCGTCTGATGTGCAAGCTGGCGCAGGATTGCCCCGGCTATGGTTTCGAGCAGCACAAAGGCTATGCGGTGCCGGAGCATCTCGAAGCCCTGGGCCGGCTGGGGCCGACCGTGCATCACCGCCGCTTCTTCGCGCCGGTTGCCGCGGCGCGCGAAAAGCATGCGGCGATGAGGATCGGCAGCGAAATCATTCAGGTGCAGCTCAGCGAGGTCGTCGAGGTTTCGATCGCTGCCGGCTGACGGAGTTGCCTGAAAGGTCGATGCGCCTTATCACCTCTGCCATCGACCTCCCGCCGGCCGCCTCATGCGTTTCACCTCCCTGATCATCGAACTGATCCGCGCCCGGCCGCGGCTGGTGCTCTGGCTGGTGGTGCTGTTTCAAGCCGCGCTGTGGCTGATCGTGCCGCTGGCGTTGTACCGAAGCCCGCCCGGCGATCTGGCGATGGTTCTGGCCTATGGCCGGGAATATCAGGTCGGCACGGATCTCGGTCCGCCGCTGGCGTTCTGGCTCGCCGACATTGCGTTTCGGCTGGCCAACAATCACGTGTTCGGCGTCTACCTGCTGGCGCAGCTTTGCTTCATCGCGACGTTCTGGGCGTTGTATTCGCTCGGCCGCGCCATCGTCGGCGGGCCACAGGGGGCGGTCGCGGTGTTGCTGACGCTGACGGTCACGGCGTTCAGCTCTCCCGGTGTCGCGTTCGGGCCGCTGGTGCTGGCGCGGCCGCTATGGGCGCTGCTGCTGCTGCATTCATGGCAGGTCATCGGCCAAGGCCGCCGCAATGCGTGGTTCGCGCTGTCGATCGAGGCCGGACTGCTGCTGCTGACGACGTCGGCCGCGCCGGGTTTGCTGCTGCTGGTGGCTGGGTTTGCCCTGGCGACGGCGCGCGGCCGGCGCACGCTGATGTCGTTCGATCCGCTGTTCGCGCTGGTGGTGATCGCGGTGCTGGCGCTGCCTTATTTGATCTGGCTGATCCGCGCCGACACCCTTGCGATGCCGCAACTGCCCGCGGCCGCCGATTTGAGCGCGCGGGCGGTTCACTGGGGCGTGCTGCTGGGAATGCTGTTGGCCGCGATGTCAGGACTGGTACTGCTGGTGATCCTCAATTCCGGCCGTTTCACGCGCAACCCGGAGGAGGCGCCGATCATCTTCCGGCCGCCGGTCGATCCCCTCGCCCGTCAATTCGTTTATTTCTTTGCGCTGGCGCCCGCGTTCTTCGGAAGCCTGCTTGCCGGGCTGGTAAATCTCGATTGCGTGGTCGGCGGCGCGGGCGTAGCGCTGGTGATGTCGGGGCTTGCCACGATCGTCGCGACCGGCGACCTGATTCATCTGCGGCGTCAGAGGCTGCTGCGTCTGGTCTGGGCGGCCGCGATCGTGGCGCCCGCGCTGGCAACGCTCGCAGCCACGCTGTTGCTGCCCTGGGCGGGGAACGCGGAAGTGCCGACTTCGCTGCCCGCCACGGCCATCGGGCATTTTTTCAGCGACAGTTTCGAGCGCCGCACCAACCGCCCGCTGCGTGCGGTGGCGGGCGACCCGCAGCTCGCGATGCTGATCGGAATGGATCCGGCGCGTCCGCATGTGTTTCTCGACGCGACCCCGGCGCGGACGCCATGGATCAGCCAAACGAAATTCAATGAACTCGGCGGTGTCGTGGTCTGGCGCGCCTCCGATACCGCCGGCACGCCGCCGGACGACCTTGCCAGGCGTTTTCCCGGCATCGTGCCGGAACTTCCGCGCGCCTTCGAACGGTTGGTCACCGGGCGCCAGGGGCTGTTGCGGATCGGCTGGGCCATCGTGCGGCCGAAGGCGCCGTGAAAGGCTCAGCCGTCATTGCGAGGAGCACTTGCGACGAAGCAATCCAGCTTGTTTGACGAATGGATTGCTTCGCTGCGCTCGCAATGACGACGCGAAACCTATGAAGCTTCATTTTCCAGCGCCTTGGCGATCGCCCGCAGATCCTGCCATGCCAGCCGCTTGTAGGAGGGCGAACGCAGGAGATAGGCGGGATGGAAGGTGGCCATCGCCTTGATCTTGCGGGTGCCGGTGTCGTAGTCGAGCCACTTGCCGCGGGTCTTCATGATGCCCTCGCGGGTCGACAGCAAGGTCTGGGTCGAGGGATTTCCCAGCGTCACCAGCACGTCCGGGTTCACCAGCTCGATCTGGCGCTGGATGAATGGCAGGCAGATCTGCGTTTCCTGCGGCGTCGGCGTGCGGTTGCCGGGGGGCCGCCACGGAATGACGTTGGCGATGTAGACCTTGGTGCGATCGAGTCCGATCGCCGCGATCATGCGGTTCAGCAGCTGGCCCGAACGGCCCACGAACGGCAGGCCCTCGATATCCTCCTCGCGGCCGGGCGCCTCGCCGACCAACATGATGCGCGCCCGCGGATTGCCGTCGGCGAACACCAGCCGCGTCGCGGTGGATTTGAGCGCGCAGCCCTCGAATTGCTCCAGCATCGCACGCAGCACGTCCAGCGACGGAGCGGTGCGTGCGGCTTCCCGCGCCGACTGGACGGCCACTTCCGGCGCGGGCAATGTTTCGCTGCGGACCGCCGGCGCGGCGGCCGGCGCGCTTCTGACCGATAGGGACTCCGGCTGGATGCGCGCAGCCGCGGCATTGTCGTCGGACACCCGATCGACCGGCTCGTCCATCAGCGCGCAGTCGACCCCGGCCTCAAGGTAAAAGGCGAGCAATTCGTGGACGGTAGGGGTGCGGTCAGGCGTCATGGCGCGATGTCCGGAGCATCCCGCAACTTAGAACGTCTGCGCCGGCATTTCCATGGTTGTTCTTCGCGCAAAAATCGGAAACAACAGCAAAATCATTATCTGGTGCGTGATCCTGTCGCCAAACCGCTCACACTTTGGCGGATCATGCGCTAGAAGGCTTCTCGATCCGTTGCGTGAGATGACACCATGAGCACCGAAGACGAACTGCCGCCTCGCGAGTCCATGGAGTTCGACGTTGTCATCGTCGGCGCCGGTCCGTCGGGGCTTGCAGCGGCGATCCGGCTGAAACAGCTCAATTCCGACCTTACCGTGGTCGTGGTGGAAAAGGGCTCGGAGGTCGGCGCGCATATCCTGTCCGGCGCGGTGATCGATCCGGTGTCGCTCGACAAGCTCGTTCCGGACTGGCGCGACGACGCGGATTGTCCGCTCAAGACACAGGTGCAGGACGACCAGTTCTACCTGCTGACGAAATCGGGCGGCATCCGGCTGCCGAATTTCATGCTGCCGCCGTTGATGAACAATCACCATTGCTACATCACGTCGCTTGGCATGGTGTGCCGCTGGCTTGGTGCCAGGGCCGAGGCGCTTGGCGTCGAAATCTATCCGGGCTTCGCGGCGGTCGAAACGCTCTACGGCGAGGACGGCGCGGTGCGCGGCATCGCCACCGGCGACATGGGTGTAGCCCGGGACGGTTCGCACAAGGCTTCCTACACGCGCGGCATGGAATTGCTGGGAAAATACACGCTGTTCGCCGAAGGCGCGCGCGGCAGCCTGACCAAGCAGCTGATCGCCAAATTCGCGCTCGACAAGGATTGCGAGCCGGGCAAGTTCGGCATCGGCCTCAAGGAAGTCTGGCAGATCGATCCGGCCAGGCACAAAAAGGGCATGGTGCAGCATTCGTTCGGCTGGCCGCTCGACAACTCGACCGGCGGCGGGTCATTTCTCTATCATTATGACGACAACCTCGTTGCCGTCGGCTTTGTCGTGCATCTCAACTATGACAATCCATACATCTATCCGTTCGAGGAATTTCAGCGATTCAAGACCCATCCGAAGATCCGCGACACGTTCGCGGGCGCCAAACGCCTCGCCTATGGTTCGCGCGCGATCACCGAAGGCGGCTACCAGTCGGTGCCGCGCCTGACATTCAGAGGCGGCGCGCTGATCGGCTGTGCCGCAGGTTTTGTTAATGTGCCGCGCATAAAAGGCGTGCACAATGCGATGGCCAGCGGCATGCTTGCCGCGGAGAGTATCTCGGCTGCACTTGCTGCGGGCCGCGCCAATGACGAACTGGTCGATTACGAAAACGGCTGGCGCGCCTCGTCGATCGGCAAGGACCTCTATCCGGTCCGCAACGCCAAGCCGCTGTGGTCGAAGTTCGGCACCATCCTCGGCAACGCACTCGGCGGCTTCGACATGTGGTGCAACACGCTTGGCTTCTCGTTGTTCGGTACGCAGTCGCACGTAAAACCCGATCGCAAGACGCTCGAGCCGGCCAAGCAATACCAGCCGATCGCCTATCCAAAGCCCGACGGCAAACTGACCTTCGATCGGCTGTCCTCGGTTTTCCTTTCCAACACCAATCACGAAGAGGACCAGCCGGTCCACCTCAAGGTTGCCGATCTGAACCTGCAGAAGACGTCCGAGCACGATGTCTTTGCGGGCCCGTCGAATCGCTATTGCCCGGCCGGCGTCTATGAATGGATCGAGGAGCCGTCCGGACCGCGTTTCCAGATCAACGCCCAGAACTGCGTCCACTGCAAAACCTGCGACATCAAGGACCCGAACGGCAACATCACCTGGGTTCCACCGGAAGGCGGGGGCGGACCCAATTACGAGGCGATGTAACCGGATTGCGAAGCCGGAATCCGGAGGCTCGGATCGCTGGCTGACCGGTGGATGGAGGCAGCGGCGCTTGCCGCTGTTTCAGGCCGCTATCGGTCGAGGGTTTTACGATGCGAGATCTGATAGTCGCTGGGCGACGTTCCGTAAGCTTTCTTGAAGCATCTGCCAAAATGCGTCAGGTCGGAGAATCCCCACCCGAACGCGATCTCGCTCACGCTACGGCCCGATTGAACCGGCTCTTCGAGCGCCCGTCGACACCGTTCAAGCCGCTCGCTCAGGATCAGGCGCCCGATCGAAGTATCCTGCGAAGCGAGAATGTTATTGGCGTGTCGGACACTGAGGCCAACGGCGTCGGCGATGGACTGAACGTCGAGGCGAGGATCGGCTAGCTTGGTCGTGATAGCGGCCCGGATTTGCAGGATTGCCATCGCCTTGCCTGAGGAAATCCGCGGCGTCGTGCCCTCGACGGCTTTGGCCAGCGAAAGGGCAACCAGGTCGAGCATGAAATTGGCAACGAGCTGGCCGCAAACCGGGCGCACCTCTTCGGTTAAAGCTGGCAGCCCGGCGGTGAAGCATGACGCCAGCCGGTCCTCCGCCAAGCCCGATTTGATCAGTCGCGCGACCATGCCGCGGGTTTTTCCCAGCCGTGTCTGAAGCTCGCGTCGCGGAAGTTTCAGAACCAACGTCCTTGAACCTAAGGAGAAGCTCGCGGAATACGGAAGAGCGGGGTCCAGCAGCATCATGTCTCCGGCATGGAGGCTGACTTGCCGCCCTTCCTGTTCGATGCTCACAAGCCCGCTGGTCTCTTGACAGAGAAACAAACGCTCCGAGCTCGTTCGTGAAATGTGAGCCTGTCGGTGTTCCACCTGGAGCGGAGAGTTTTGGAACGCGACGAGATCCAGCGATCCCACCGATCCGACCTCGATCTCGGCTTCGAACTGTACCCGCGAGATGGGCACAGACTCATGCTCGACGATCTCCCTGCAAGCTACGCTGTGCCAGTAATCGAAACGATCACGAGGGTGGACGTCCCTCGTCGTGAACACGGTTCTCAATTACGCTTTCCTTAACGATGAACTCGCCGAATGGAACCGCCGATTCAGCCGAGCAAACCCTAGTTCATACAGCTATTTTCGCAACTGACAATCCACCTGCCGCATGACGCCATCTTGCATGCCAGGTTTGCGAACAAGGGAAAGAAGTTTTCGAAATCCTGAAACACACAAGGCCGAACATTGAAGTTGAGGGGGTTCCGATGCACCACCTGCCAGCCCGGCTGCAGCTGACCGCTTCATCTGCTGGGTCCGAACAACGGCACTTCAGCCTCAAGGGCGAACGCTCCAGTTTCGTCGCGATAGGTTTGCCGGCGCAGCGCAAGAGCGAAACAAAACAGGTTCACTTCGAACCACCCCTACGTGCCCGATTTGTCACGCTTGATGGAACCTGGAGCATGGCATGCGAAGTCACGATGGTTTGGGAAACGGGCGCGCGTTTGCGCGTGAAGCATCCGCCGCCTGTGCAGTTTATCCTGCTGTTTGCCTGGTCTCCAATCGTTGTTTCGCGGCGTTGCCAGCGGGTTCGTTGGCGCGGCGAGCATGTTTGGGTCGATTATGTGCGGCAGCGCGGCTGCTATTCCGTGGAGTATGACCGGTGACGAACAACAACATCCATGTCGCATACGCATTTTCCACTTCGTGGGAGCGAAAGCTTGCGAACGATCTGATCGCCGAACTCGAGCGCTACTCAGGTGAGAAGGGATCCAGTATCGAAGAAATGCGGCGTCTGCTGGCCGTGAAGGGCTACCGCGACCTGCTCAGCCGATTGCAGAGGGCGTGCGAAAACAAGCAATCCTTCGAGGCTTTGAGGACCGCGGCGCATACCATGCGGTTGTACGCGCTGGAGCGTCCGGCAATGTCCGCCGCAACGTTCCGTACCCCGACCACCGATACCGCCGAATGGCGCGCCGCAGTGGACGACTTGCGGGTATTCATGACCGGCATCCTGTCGGAATGCGGATTGCGCGGCGAAGCGGCGGACCAGGCGCTGCGAATCCTGCGCAGCCTCGTGCGCGGCTTTGTCGTGCATGAGGTAATGGACTCGTTCTTCGATCCAGTGTCTTACGATGAATGTTACGATAATGCGATCGAGATGTTCATAGCCGGACTTCCGGCGCTTGCCGGCAGGCACCTAAAGATCATACGCAGCGAGCGTGCGATCGTCGGGTGAGGCCGCTGCGTAGATCCCCGATCATCCGCACGAACTTACGGGTTCTCTCGGCTTCCGGATGGCTTGTCGGGTTCCGCCCTACTCCCCGGAGATGCATTTCCTGCGCGAGAACGCGTCGTCACCACCGCCGAAGCGGTATTATCGTCTAGCAGGGAATTATCCGCAGACGCTGCGACGACCAAGCCTGCCTGGAAAGAAGGTTATCGCCGTCAGCCACGATACCGCCACAGTGCGAGCGCTTTCAGGGTGGTAGCCGGAAATCGACTGCCGTACCGGCACTTGGCGGCTGTTGGTTTTGCTGCCCGTATCCTTGCGGTTGACCGCCAAACGCGGCATTGTCTCGACGCTTGATGCTGCCGGGTCGGTTGCGCATCCGAAACTGTCCGTACAATCCTGGAGCTAGGCGAATCGTGATGTTTTTCATTCGTTTCAATCGCTTGGCGATTGCCGCCGTCGCCGCCGCAGTGCTGATATCGCCGGGCCGGCTGATGGCTCAGACTCCCGACCATCCGACCGACAGTTCGGCGCAATTCCCCTCCGGCCGTGATCTCAAAGGCCTGACCACCGCCGGCAGCTATCTTGCCGCACGTCATGCCAGCGTGGAGCGCGACGCGAGTTCGGCAGCGACGTTCTATCGCTCTGCGCTGCGCAGCGATCCGAAGAACAACGAGTTGCTCGATCGCGCGTTCATCTCCTCGCTCGCCGAGGGCGACATCGACGAGGCCGTGAAGCTCGCCGACCGCATCCTGACCATCGACAAGAATAACCGCGTCGCGCGGCTCGTGGTCGGCGCCCGCGACCTCAAGCAGAAGAAATACGCCGCCGCGCAGCTCAACATCAATCAGTCGGTACGCGGACCGATCACCGATCTGGTGGCGACGCTGCTGTCGGGCTGGGCCGCCTACGGCGCCGGCGATACCAAGACCGCGATTGCCAATATCGACAAGCTGACCGGGCCGGAATGGTATCCGATCTTCAAGGATCTGCACTCGGGCATGATCCTCGAACTCGCAGGCAAGGAAAAGGACGCCGGGGTGCGGCTCGAGCGCGCCTACAAACTGGACGATTCCGCGCTGCGGGTGACCGACGCCTATGCGCGCTGGGTATCGCGCAACAAGGATGCCGCGTCGGCTCAGGCGCTCTACGAGGCGTTCGACAAGAAGCTGGCGCGCCATCCGCTGGTGCTGGAGGGCATTCGCGAGACCAAGGCCGGCAAGAAGCTGGCGCCGCTGGTGGATTCGCCGCAGACCGGCGCTGCCGAGGCGCTGTATGGCATCGGCGCGTCGCTGACCCGACGCGGCGGCGAGGATCTGGCGCTGGTCTACCTGCAACTGGCGCTCTATCTCGCGCCCAATCATTCGCTGGCGCTGTTGTCACTGGCCGATCTCTATGAATCGGTGAAGAAGCCGCAGATGGCGATCAAGGTCTACGAACGCGTGCCAGCCAATTCGCCCTTGAAGCGCAACGCGCAGATTCAGCAGGCGACCGATCTCGACAGCGCCGAGCGCAGCGACGAGGCGATCAAGATCTTGAAGGACGTGACCGCGCAGGATCCGAAGGATCTCGAGGCGCTGATGGCGCTCGGCAACATCGAGCGCGGACGCAAGAAGTTCGCCGACTGCACCCAGACTTACACCCAGGGCATCGACGCGCTGCCCTCGGCCAATGACAAGGCCAACTGGGTCTACTACTATTTCCGCGGCATCTGCGAGGAACGTTCCAAGCAGTGGAGCAAGGCCGAAGCGGACATGCGCAAGGCGCTCGACCTGCAGCCCGAGCAGCCGCATGTGCTGAACTATCTCGGATATTCCTGGATCGACCAGGGCATCAATCTCGACGACGCCATGAAGATGATCAAGCGCGCTGTCGAGCAGCGCCCCGACGACGGCTATATCGTGGATTCGCTGGGCTGGGCCTATTACCGGATCGGCAATTTCGAGGACGCGGTGAAGAATCTCGAGCGCGCCATCGACCTCAAGCCGGAAGATCCAACCATTAACGACCATCTCGGCGACGCCTACTGGCGCATCGGCCGCACGCTGGAAGCCAAATTCCAGTGGGCGCATGCCCGCGATCTCAAGCCGGAGCCGGAAGAACTGCCGAAGATCGAAGCCAAGATCGAGAACGGTCTGCCCGACGACACCTCTTCCGCGGCCTCGGCAGACAAGAAAAAAGAAGACGGCAAGGGCGGTTGATCGAGGACTGGTCCGCCGATGCCGGCGCTGAGCGATAATGCACGTGCAAAAGTCAACCTCACCCTTCGGGTGGCAGGCCGACGTGTCGACGGCTATCACGACCTTGAGAGCGTGGTGGCGTTCGCCGACTGCGCGGACCGGTTGACTTTCGAGCCCGGAGGCGAGCTGCGCCTACACACGACGGGACCGCTGGCGCCGGATTGCGGCGAAGCCTCCGACAATCTGGTGCTCAAGGCGGCGCGGCTGCTCGACGAGCGCGTCGCCGGTCTCAAGGCCGGTGAATTTACCTTGGAAAAAGTGCTGCCGGTCGCGGCGGGCATCGGCGGCGGTTCGGCGGATGCGGCCGCGGCGCTCCGGCTGCTGGCGCGGACAAACCAGATCGCGCTGGACGATCCCCGCCTGATCGAGGCGGCGCGGTTGACCGGCGCCGACGTCCCGGTGTGCCTGGGGTCGCGGGCCTGTGTGATGACCGGCGTCGGCGAGACGCTGCTGCCGCTCACCATGCCGGAAATGCCCTGCGTGCTGGTCAATCCGCGGCTCGCGGTTGCGACCAGGGACGTGTTCGCCGCGCTCGGTCTCAAGCATGGCGAGTTGCGGGTCGGCATCGCTGACGTGCTCCGCGCGCCGGCATGGCCCGACGGCGACCCTTCACTCAACCGCTGGATCGAGCAGTTGTCCGCGGGGACCAACGATCTTGAAGCGCCGGCGAAGACTGTCCAGCCCGTCATCGGCGAGGTGCTGGTTGCGCTGGGCGCCGCTACCGGCGCGCGGCTGGCGCGGATGTCAGGCTCCGGTGCGACCTGCTTAGCGATTTTCAATGACGATGCCGATGCGCAGCGCGCGGCGCAGGCGATCCAACGCGAGCATCCGCAATGGTGGGTGCATGCGGGGATGCTTTCGTAGGATGGGTAGAGCGAAGCGAAACCCATCATGCCCGTGGCGATATCGCTGATGGGTATCGCCACGCTCAACCCATCCTACAAATGATGAAAGTGCTACGCGCTGCGCTGCGTCCGGGGCACGAAGAGCCTAATGCGACCGTGCCAGGCAGAATGCCACCACCTGCTCCAGCGCGGTCTTCATCGGGGATGCCGGAAACAGCGCCAGCGCATCGACCGCCATGGCGCCGTAGTGCTGGGCGCGGCTGACGGTGTCTTCCAGCGCGCGGTGCTTGGTCATCAGCCCGATGGCATGATCGAGATCGCCGTCGTCGATCTCGCCGCGTTCCAGCGCGCGGACCCAGAAGGCGCGTTCGACGTCGTTGCCGCGGCGGAACGCCAGCACCACCGGCAGCGTGATCTTGCCTTCGCGAAAATCGTCGCCGACGTTTTTGCCGAGCTTGGCGGCCTTGCCGCCATAGTCCAGCACGTCATCGACCAGCTGGAACGCGATGCCGAGATTCATGCCGACCGAGCGGCAGGCGGTCTGCTCGGCCTTCGGGCGATTGGCGATGACGGGGCCGACCTCGCAGGCCGCGGCGAACAGTTCGGCGGTCTTGCCGCGGATCACGGCGAGATATTCGTCCTCCGTGGTGGCGGTATTTTTTGCCGCCGCCAGTTGCATCACTTCGCCTTCGGCGATGGTGGCGGCGGCCGATGACAGAATGTCGAGCGCGCGCAGCGAGCCGACCTCGACCATCATCCGGAACGCCTGGCCCAGCAGGAAATCGCCGACCAGAACGCTGGCCTCGTTGCCCCACAGCATCCGCGCCGACAGCTTGCCGCGCCGCAATTCGCTTTCATCGACCACGTCGTCGTGGAGCAGGGTGGCGGTGTGCATGAATTCGACCGAGGCCGCGAGCTTGACGTGGCCTTCGCCGGAATAGCCGGCGAGATGGGCCATCGCCAGCGTCAGCATCGGCCGCAGCCTTTTGCCGCCCGAGGAAATCAGGTGGTTGGCGACCTCGGGGATCATGGTGACTTCCGAGCCGGTTCGCGACAGGATGGTGACGTTGACACGTTCCATGTCGGCGGCAACAAGCCCGACCAGTTGATCGATCGAAGCTGTCGAGGGGCTCTCGAAGGGTACAATTACCGCCACGCCGGTCTCCACATTTGCCCAATTCACTCTATCCTCGGCTATAACAATAGAAAGTGCCGGGTGACGCGGCAAGGGCATCGAGCGGTTGACAAGCGCCGTCAGGCCGTAAAGCAGGTCAGGGAGCCTCAAGTTGCGGGAACTGCTGCGGACCAACGATATTGTGCTGGTATCGGCGATCGGCGCGCTGCTCGACGGCGCCAACATCCATCATCTGGTGCTGGACCAGAACATGAGCATCATCGAGGGCTCGCTCGGCGTACTGCCGCGCCGGATTCTGGTCCATGAGGAGGATAACCGCGCGGCGCGGCAAATCCTCACCGACGCCGGGCTCGGTCATGAACTGCGGGCCGATGACTGATCGGCGTTTCGAGACGACCGAAGACGCCTTTCTCGGCGGGCGATTGCGATTGCGGCAGCCGAAATCCGGCCACCGCGCCGGACATGACGCGATGCTGCTGGCGGCGGCGACGTCGGCCAGCCCGGGTGCCCGCGTGGTCGACTTCGGCGCCGGCGTCGGCAGTGCCGGGCTTGCGCTGGCAAAGCGCGTCGCCGCACTCGAAATCGTCCTGGTCGAGATCGACCCAGGGCTGGCGGAACTTGCGCGCAACAATGCCCTGTCGAATGCGATCGAGGCCGAGGTGATCGCGATCGATGTCGCGGCCGGCGCGGAAGCTCTTGCCGCCGCGGGCTTGCCGCCCGACAGCGTCGACGTCGTTCTGATGAATCCGCCGTTCAACGATTCGGTGCGGCATCGCTCGTCGCCGGACAAACGCCGCGAGGTCGCGCATGTCGCCAATGCCGACACGCTGGAGAACTGGATTCATGCCGCGCGGCGCATACTCAAATCCGGCGGCGCGCTGACGTTGATCTGGCGCGCGGACGGAATCGCCGATGTGCTGGCAGCGCTCGATCGCGGCTTTGGCAGCCTGAAGATCCTGCCGGTGCATGCAGACGCAGCGACCCCCGCGATTCGCATTCTGATTCGTGCCATCAAAGGAGGCAGGGCGCCTGCTCAAATTCAGGCAGGTCTGATGCTCAATGATGAGTCAGGCGTGCCCAATAAACAGCTTCAGGAAATATTGGCGGGGAAGGGCACACTGTCGCTGGCCATGCCCTGAAGGCGGCATCGATCGCGGGCGCGGGCCGAAAGCGGTTTCGTTATTGCGGCAGTGTTTCCGGGCGTTTTTCGGGTGCGGAGGTGAAGTGGACAGCGGTCAACAGAGCGCCGATAAGCATGATCAGCAAATAGATTTTCATGTCTTTCTCCGCGGCCTCATTGCAGCCTGACAATGGCTGCAATGCAAATGACGTTCCACTCATGCGAAATAACGCCGAGGTGATAGAACATGAGTAATGGTAAATTTTGAGGAAACGATATGAGTGAGCAGATCGAGGGTCGTCGCCAATCGCCCTGGTCGGTGGACCGGCTGATGGAGTTGGTTCCGGCGCGCTGGCGGCGGGGTGCCGCCGTTGTGCCGGTGGTGCGGCTGGCCGGCGTGATCGGCGCCGTGACGCCGCTGCGGCCCGGCATGACGCTGGCCGGCGTCGCCAGGATGCTGGAGCGCGCGTTCGGCACCACAAATGCCAAGGCGGTCGCGCTGGTGATCAACTCGCCGGGTGGATCGCCGGTGCAGTCGCGCCAGATTTATCTGCGTATCCGGCAGTTGGCGGCCGAAAAGAAATTGCCGGTGCTGGTGTTCGTGGAGGATGTCGCGGCATCCGGCGGCTACATGATCGCCTGCGCGGGCGACGAGATTTTCTGCGATCCCTCGTCGATCCTGGGATCGATCGGCGTGGTAGGCGGTTCCTTCGGCTTCCAGGAATTGATCCGCAAGATCGGCGTCGAACGGCGCCTCTATACGGCGGGTGAGCACAAGGCGATGCTCGACCCGTTTCTCCCCGAGAATCCCGACGATGTCGCGCGCGTGAAGGCGCTGCAGCGCGAGATTCACGCCATCTTCATCGCGCTGGTGAAGCGGAGCCGGGGAGCGAGATTGAAAGGCGCGGAGGACGTGCTGTTTTCCGGGGAATACTGGGCCGGGGAAACGTCCGTCTCGCTCGGCCTGGCCGACGCCATCGGCGACATCCGCTCGACGCTGCGGGCGCGCTACGGCGACAAGGTGCTGACGCCGGTGATCGCACCGCCGACCGGATTGTTGTCCAGCCTGATGGGCCGCAAATCGGGGTCTGGAACCGCGGTTGCGCTGGACGGCCTTGCAGGGCTGCCGGACGAAATGATTTCCGCGCTGGAAACCCGGGCGATCTGGGCCAAATTCGGATTTTGAGCGCTATATCTCAGCGCCGGATGGTTGACGATTGCGAACCGGGCCGGGTTGCGCGACAATGTGAATCAGGGGGCGCGACAGATGAACGACGAGGATCGACCGATGCCGCCGCTGATCGCATTCGCTGGCGCCCTGGGCAGCTTGGCCGTGGTCCGCTGGGCCTACCGCACCTCCGTGAAGATCAACCGGGAACTCGAGGAGGCGCGACGCTCGCGGGTCGCCGAGGCCAGCCGGGTCGACGACATTCCGACGTTGCGGCGCGATCCTTCTACCGGCGCTTACCGGCCGGGCTGAAGCCGGCGCACCGATGCCCCAAAATACTTGCGCCGGCCTGAAGGTGGGGCATCACCCTTCAGGACCGGCGAGCAAGCTTGGAGCAAATCTCTTGGAGCGTTATAGCGAACGGCACGATCCTCAGGTGTCACAATCGAGCGAGGTCGTGATTTCAGAGTGATAATCCTCCCGCGGGCTGGAAGTTCCCGCACCAATCTGAATTTTCGCACATTCGCTGCGTCGCGCGTTTCCGATCCGGTCCGGCGCCGGCATAGGACTTGGCGCCGGACATCGCCTTGATTCCTTGAGTTCCCGCCGATACGGTCCCGCGCCCAAGCTCCCTGGACCAGAAACCGATCATGGATTCGCTGCCTCCGCACATGCGCCCGGAACGTTCGTTCCAGGGACTGATCCTGACGCTGCAGCGTTACTGGGCCGATTATGGCTGCGTGATCCTGCAACCCTACGACATGGAAGTCGGCGCCGGAACCTTTCATCCCGCGACCACGCTGCGCGCGCTCGGCCCGAGGCGATGGAACGCGGCCTATGTGCAGCCATCGCGGCGGCCGAAGGACGGCCGTTACGGCGAAAATCCCAACCGGTTGCAGCACTATTACCAGTTCCAGGTGATCCTGAAGCCGTCGCCTTCCGATATTCAGGAGCTGTATCTGAAATCGCTCGCCGCCATTGGGGTGGACTCCGCGCTGCACGACATCCGCTTTGTCGAGGACGACTGGGAAAGCCCGACGCTCGGCGCCTGGGGACTGGGCTGGGAATGCTGGTGCGACGGCATGGAGGTATCGCAGTTCACCTATTTTCAGCAGGTCGCAGGCGTGGAATGCGCGCCGGTGGCCGGCGAACTCACCTATGGACTGGAGCGGCTGGCGATGTATGTGCAAGGCGTCGACCGCGTCTACGACCTCAATTTCAACGGCCGCGAGGGCGCCGAGCGCGTCAGCTATGGCGACGTGTTCTTGCAGGCCGAGCAGGAATATTCGCGGCACAATTTCGAAGTTGCCGACACCGCGATGTTGTTCGAGCAGTTCAGGATGGCCGAGGAAGCCTGCAAAAAATATCTCGACGCCGGCTGGAAAGACGGCAAGCGCGAGGCGCACCTGCTGGCGTTGCCGGCCTACGACCAGTGCATCAAGGCCAGCCACGTCTTCAACCTGCTCGACGCCCGCGGCGTGATCTCGGTGACCGAGCGGCAGAGCTACATCATGCGCGTACGCGAGCTGGCCAAAGCGTGCGGCGAAGCCTGGGTGCACACGCAAGCGGGCGGGTCTTCTTCACCCTCCCCTTGAGGGGGAGGATTATTAAGTCCGGGTATTGACGACAGCGAGCGCCTCTTCTCCCCTCCCCCTTGCGGGGAGGGGTCGGGGGTGGGGGTCCACAGCCGACGGCCGATATGATTGAATCGCATGCGATGGTGGATAGTCAGCGGCAATTTGCACGCCGGATGCGTGCGCAGCCGACCGATGCCGAGCGCGTGCTCTGGCAGCGGCTTCGTCATGACATCGCCATAGCTGGCTCGCATTTCCGGCGCCAGGCCTTGATCGGACCGTTTATCGTGGACTTCGCGAGTCGAAAGGCAAAGCTCGTCATCGAATTGGACGGCGGTCAGCACGATCTGCAACGCAGGGCCGACGCCGCGCGGACCCGGCGCATCGCGAGCAGCGGTTATCGCGTTTTACGTTTCTGGAATAATGACGTAGTCGGCAATCTCGAGGGCGTGCTCTTCGAAATTCAGCGCGCGTTGCCCCCCACCCCCGACCCCTCCCCGCAAGGGGGAGGGGAGCCGCGCCAGCGTGCGCCGCGACGTCCACGAAAAGAGCGCAAGTAAATGCCCGATCTCCTGCTCGAACTGTTCTCCGAGGAAATCCCCGCGCGGATGCAGGCCAAGGCGGCCGACGACCTGCGCCGCATGGTGACCGACAGGCTGGTTGCCGAGGGTCTCGTCTACGAGGGCGCGAAAGCCTTCGCGACGCCGCGGCGGCTGACGCTGACCGTGCACGGCATTCCCGCACGGCAGTCCGACCTGAAGGAAGAGCGCAAGGGCCCCCGCGTCGGCGGGCCGGACGCCGCGATCGCCGGTTTTCTGAAAGCCACCGGCCTTGCCTCGCTGGACGAGGCAAAAATCCAGCGCGACCCGAAGAAGGGCGACTTTTACGTGGCGCTGATCGAAAAGCCCGGCCGCGCCACGCTCGACGTGCTGGCCGACATGCTGCCGGTGATCGTGCGGACGTTTCCGTGGGCGAAGTCGATGCGCTGGGGCGAACGCTCGGCGCGCCCGGGCGCGCTGAGCTGGGTGCGGCCGCTGCATTCCATCGTCGCGACCTTCGGAATGGAGACCGAGGAGCCGGAAGTGGTGAAGTTCGCCATCGACGGCATCGAGGCCGGACAGATCACGTATGGCCACCGCTTCATGGCGCCGGCGGCGATTTCCGTGCGCCGCTTTGACGATTACGAAACAAAACTTGCGGCGGCGAAGGTCGTGCTCGATCCGGCGCGGCGCAAGGACGTCATTCTAGCGGACGCGAAACAGCTTGCGTTCGCGCAGGGCTATGAGCTGGTCGAGGATCAGGTGCTGCTCGACGAGGTCGCCGGCCTGGTGGAATGGCCGGCCGTGCTGATGGGATCGTTCGACGCGGAATTCCTGTCGATCCCCGGCGAAGTGATCCGCGCCACCATCCGCAACAATCAGAAGTGTTTTGTGGTCCGCGATCCCAGGACGGGCACGCTCACCAACAAGTTCGTCCTCACCGCCAACATCGAAGGCTCGGACGGCGGCAACACCATCGTCGCCGGCAACGAACGCGTGATCCGCGCGCGCTTGAGCGACGCGAAGTTTTTCTACGAGACGGATCTGAAGACGAAGCTGGAAGAGCGCCTGCCGAAATTCGACGGCATCGTGTTTCACGAAAAGCTCGGCACCCAGGGCGAGCGCATCGCGCGGATCGAGCGGCTGGCCGCCGAGATCGCGCCGATGGTCGGCGCCGATGTCGGGAAGACGAGGCGGGCGGCGAAGCTGGCGAAGGCGGATTTGTTGACCGAAGTGGTCGGCGAATTTCCCGAGCTGCAGGGCCTGATGGGAAAATACTATGCGCTGGCGCAAGGCGAGGATGCGAGTGTCGCTGCCGCAAGCGAGGAGCACTACAAGCCGCAGGGGCCGGCGGATCGGGTGCCGACTGAAGCGGTGAGCATTGCCGTGGCAATAGCCGACAAGATCGATGCACTCGCAGGATTCTGGGCGATCGATGAGAAACCGACCGGGAGTAAGGATCCGTTTGCATTGCGTCGCGCGGCGCTCGGCGTCATCAGGCTGGCGCTTGAAAACCAGCTTCGATTGTCACTCCTGAATGTTGCGAAATCAGCTGTTCAAGGTCTGCTTGAGACAGGTACAAAACAAGCGTTGATCGATCCCCACATGTTGCCTACCGGTCTTCTCGCTTTTTTCGCAGACCGTCTCAAAACTCAGCTCCGTGAACAAGGCGCGCGGCACGATCTCGTCGATGCGGTATTCGCGCTGGAAGGTCAGGACGATCTCCTGATGGTGGTCCGCCGCGTCGAGGCGCTCGGAAAATTCCTCGACACCGACGACGGCAAGAACCTGCTCGCGGGCACCAAGCGAGCGGCGAATATCTTGCGGATCGAGGAGAAGAAGCACGGCAAAACGTATGACGGCGCGCCGGATGCTGCGCTGTATTCGCTCGATGAGGAAAAGACGCTCGCGAGAGCAATTGATCAGGTGAAGGCGGAAGCCGGCGCGGCTGTGGCCAAGGAAGATTTTGCCACTGCCATGAGCGCAATGGCGAAACTGCGGCCGGCGGTGAATGCGTTCTTCGACAAGGTCAAGGTCAACGACGACGATGCAAAAGTGCGTGAAAATCGCCTGAAGCTTTTGAACGAAATCCGCGCCGCGACCCGCGCGGTGGCGGATTTTTCAAAGATACAGGATTGAATTCGGTGGTTTGCGGCGTCGTCCCCGCGAAGGCGGCGCCGCATTCTCACCGTCGTCCTCGCGAAAGCGGGGACCCATAGCCTCCGACCGATCCTTTGGGCATTGCTGCCCACGCGCGGTATTGAACTCGCGTCACATCGGCATCGGTGATTATGGGTCTCCGCTTTCGCGAGGCCTGCTGCCGGAAGCGCGGCCCCAGGGTCGAAGAAGTCGCCGCGGCGGGACGCTGGAAGGCGTTGCCGTGTGCCTCTGTTTCCCGGCGATCCGGGAAACAAGCCGCGGCTGTTACCCAAGGTGCGCCTTTCGGCGTTCCGCCTCCCCTCACTGTCGAGGGGAGAAACCAAAAGCCGAGGCGCTCACACGACCTCACTGTCGTCCTCGCGCAGGCGAGGACCCATACCCTCCGTCCACAGTGATGCGGAAGGTGCCAGCAACCGCGGCGCCAACTCGCTCATTATAATCACGGCGGTTATGGGCCCCCGCCTGCGCGCTAAGGCATGCACACATCTCGTCATGCGCGGGCTTGACCCGCGCATCCATCCATCTTCGAAAGAGTCTTTCGAAGCGTGATGGATTTGCCGGGTCAAGCCCGGCAATGACGACAGAGATATGTGCATGCCTAGCCCCTGCGCGGGGACGACAGCATACAAAAAAAAGCCCCGCCCGGCGGGGGATGTCCGGAGCGGGGCTCTTGTCGCTCAGTCGCGATCGTGGCGCGCCCGAGCGCGGATCGTTCAAGCGTCTATTCGACCACTTGAACGATACGGCGCGACCGCGGTTCGACCAGGACGGTCTGACCGTTCACCACGGTGTAGCGATACGGCGTAGGGCCGTAGGTTTGAGGTACGTCGTAATAGGTAATGCCGGCTTCCGGCAGCACGCCGCCCACGATCACCCGCTCCGGAATGGTATAGGTCGGCACGCGCTCGCGGACGACGTATTCGCGGAAGGCCGGACGTTGTTCGATAGCGATACCGTCGGCATCCACGCCGCTGACGATCACGCTGCCGCCGCGCACCACGCCGACGGTGTCGCTCTGGGCCTGTGCCGCGACCGGCGCACCGATGGCACCTGCAATCGCTACAACGGCGAGAATCCTGTTGCGCATGGTTTTCTCCTTCGATGGCGCGCGCCGGCACTTGGCCCGCGCGCAATCCCTCCCAATTCATCTCGTGACGCATCGTTCCCCGTCGATTCGCGACTGCGTGCTGTAATTTTCGGCACGCGCGAATTGTGCGCTGGAACCCATTGCAGCGAGGCGCGTCTCCTATCCCGGAACTATCGCAATGGCTAAAATCGGCTGGCGATTCGACGCTTTTCCCACATCGTCCGGAGAGAACGCCCATGGTCATCACCAGCGCGCACCTTTCGCCCATCATCGCCCTCATTGCCGGCGTTCTCATCCTGATCATGCCGCGCCTGCTCAATCTGATTGTGGCGATCTATCTGATCTGTACCGGTTTGATCGGTCTTGGGCTGCTCAAATGGCTGCATATGTAATGCCGAGCAAGGTTCCACAGCTTGCGTGGAACCGGCAAAACGTGGTGTAAGCGCGCACCTTTCCCAGCTTTCTGTGTCCCTCTCGCGGATTATTTGTAGCCATGGCCAAAGCCGCATCGAAGACGAAAAAAGCCGCAGCGAAATCAAAGCCATCCGCATCCGCTCGTGGAAAGGCGCAGCCGGCCGGCGCGCGCAAGGCGCTGAGCAAGGCTCCGGCCAAGCCGGCGCCGAAATCCGCTTCTGCCAAGCCCGCCGCCGAGGCTGCGAAGCCCGGCAAATGGGTCTTCAGCTTTGGCGACGGCAAGGCCGAAGGCAAAGCCAGCATGCGCGATCTGCTCGGCGGCAAGGGCGCCAACCTCGCCGAGATGGCCAATCTGGGCCTGCCGGTACCGCCGGGCTTCACCATTCCGACCTCGGTCTGCACCTATTTCTATCAGCACGACAAATCCTATCCGAAGGAACTGAAGGCGCAGGTCGAAAAGGCGCTGCAGCAGATCGGCAAGATCACCGGCAAGGGGTTCGGCGATCCGAAAAATCCGCTGCTGGTGTCGGTGCGTTCCGGCGGGCGCGCCTCGATGCCGGGCATGATGGATACCGTGCTCAATCTCGGCCTCAACGACACCACGGTCGAGGCGCTCGCCGCGATGTCGGGCGACCGCCGCTTCGCCTATGACAGCTATCGCCGTTTCATTACCATGTATTCGGATGTGGTGCTGGGCTTCGAGCATCATCATTTCGAGGACATCCTCGATACCTTCAAGGACGCCCAGGGCTATACGCTCGACACCGATCTGACCGGTGACGACTGGGTCGACCTGGTCGGCCGTTACAAGGAGGCGGTGGCGAGCGAAACAGGCAAGGACTTTCCGCAAGACCCCCACGCGCAGTTATGGGGCGCGATCGGCGCGGTGTTTTCCTCCTGGATGAATGCCCGCGCGGCCACCTATCGCAAGCTGCACGATATTCCGGAATCCTGGGGCACCGCGGTCAACGTGCAGGCGATGGTGTTCGGCAACATGGGCGAAACGTCGGCGACCGGCGTCGCCTTTACCCGCAATCCGTCGACCGGCGAGAGCAGGCTGTACGGCGAATTCCTGATCAACGCGCAGGGCGAGGATGTGGTGGCCGGCATTCGCACGCCGCAGGACATTACCGAGGTCGCGCGCAAGGAGTCCGGCTCCGACAAGCCATCGATGGAAACCGCGATGCCGGAGGCGTTCAACGAACTGACGCGCATCTACACCCAGCTCGAAAAACACTATCGCGACATGCAGGACATGGAGTTCACCGTCGAGGCCGGCAAGCTCTGGATGCTGCAGACCCGAAGCGGCAAGCGCACCGCCAAGGCGGCACTTCGCATCGCGGTCGAGCTTGCCAATGAAGGCCTGATCTCCAGGAACGACGCGGTGTCGCGGATCGATCCGGCGTCGCTGGATCAGTTGCTGCATCCGACCATCGATCCGTCCGCGAAACGCGACGTCATCGCCACCGGCCTGCCGGCGTCGCCGGGTGCTGCCTCCGGCGAAATCGTGTTCTCCTCCGATGAGGCCACAAAACTGCAGGCCGACGGGCGTAAAGTCATTCTGGTGCGGATCGAGACCAGCCCCGAAGACATTCATGGCATGCACGCCGCCGAAGGCATCCTGACCACGCGCGGCGGCATGACCTCGCACGCCGCGGTGGTTGCGCGCGGCATGGGCAAGCCCTGCGTTTCCGGCTGCGGCACCATCCGCGTCGATTACGGCCGCGGCACCATGAGCATCGGCACGCGCACCTTCAAGACCGGCGACGTCATCACGATAGACGGATCGCTGGGGCAGGTGCTTGCGGGGCGGATGCCGATGATCGAACCGGAGCTTTCCGGCGAGTTCGGCACGCTGATGGGCTGGGCCGATCAGGTCCGCAGGCTCGGCATCCGTGTCAACGCGGACACGCCGGACGATGCGCGCACCGCGATCAAGTTCGGCGGCGAAGGCATCGGACTTTGCCGCACCGAGCACATGTTCTTCGAGGAAACCCGCATCCGCACCGTGCGCGAGATGATTCTCGCCGAAGACGAACAGGCGCGCCGCGCGGCGCTCTCGAAGCTGCTGCCGATGCAGCGCGCGGATTTCGTCGAGCTGTTCGAGATCATGAAGGGGCTTCCGGTCACCATCCGGCTGCTCGATCCGCCGCTGCATGAATTCCTGCCGCACACCCAGGGCGAGATCGAGGAAGTCGCGCGTGCGATGAACACTGATCCGCGCCGGCTTGCCGATCGCGCCCGCGATCTCGCCGAGTTCAATCCGATGCTCGGCTTTCGCGGCTGCCGCCTCGCCATCGCCTATCCGGAAATCGCCGAGATGCAGGCGCGCGCGATTTTCGAGGCCGCGGTGGAGGCTGGAAAACGCACCGGCAAGGCCGTCGGTCTCGAGGTGATGGTACCGCTGATCGCGACCAAGATGGAGTTCGACCTGGTCAAGGCGCGCATCGACGCCACGGCGCAATCGGTGATGAAGGAAACCGGCGCCAAGTTGAGCTATCAGGTCGGCACCATGATCGAGCTGCCGCGCGCATGTCTGATGGCGGGGACCATCGCCGAAACCGCGGAATTCTTCTCGTTCGGCACCAACGACCTGACACAGACCACCTACGGGATCAGCCGCGACGACGCTGCCGGGTTCCTCGGCACCTACATTGCGCGGAGCATTCTCGAGATCGATCCCTTCATCTCGGTCGATCGCGACGGCGTCGGCGAACTGGTGAAGATCGGCGTCGAGCGCGGGCGCAAGACCCGGCCCGATCTCAAGGTCGGCATCTGCGGCGAACACGGCGGCGATCCGGCTTCGGTGACGTTCTGCCATGAGATCGGCCTCGACTACGTCTCCTGCTCGCCCTATCGCATCCCGATCGCACGCCTCGCCGCCGCACAGGCCGCATTGGGCAAGACCGCGGCGGGGCAGGCTTGACGCTTTCCGTCGTCCCGCGCAGGCGCTAAGGCATGCACACATCTCGTCATGCGCGGGCTTGACCCGCGCATCCATCCATCTTCGAAAGTCGTTGAAGCGTGATGGATTGCCGGGTCAAGCCCGGCAATGACGACAGAGATATGTGCATGCCCTAGCGCGAAGGCGGGGACTTATACCCTCCGTGACAATGATGCGGACGGTGTTTGCCACTCGCGGAAGCAACCCGCAGAGCATAACCATCGGCGGTTATGGGTCCCCGCCTGCGCGGGGACGACGATGGAGTTTTCGCAGGCGTCCCGGAATGACGAAAGTTTTTTCGTCAACGCGATGTTTACCACTTTCATGCGCGCGAGATTTACCAACGCTTTCGATGTGATCACGGCGATTGCAGCGCGCGCTTGCATGTGGCGCGCCTGCATCGGCGATTAACTCCCTCGCAACCTAAATTCGATACTAACGAAAACGGTCGGATTGCACCGAATGTGCTGCTTCGACCGCGCGTGTGTGTGTGTGAGTGTAAGCGTTGCGTTGCGTGCGTGAGTTTGTCGATGTCAATTTTGCGTAACCAGCCGAAGGGCGCGCGGTTCGCGTCCTTCGGCCTCGGTCTCTGCGTCTTCGCATTGATCCCGACCGAGATCGGCTATCAGGATATCGCCTCCTTGCTGGCGCGGCAGCCCGGCGTCGCCGAGCGCTGGCAGAAGCGAGTGTTCGCATCGGCCGTCAGCTCCATCCAGGTCGCGACCTTTAGCTTCGGCCGTCCGATCGGAACGTCCTCCCGCGCCAGCACGACTTTTCAATTGGCGAGCCTGGACAGTCAGGGTATCGACGTCAAGGGATCCTTGACACGCAATCCGATGGTGCAGGCGCCGCCGCGCTATCAGGCGTCGGATTTCCCAAAGGTCGACCGCACGCTGAAAGGCGACCGTCTCGCCAATGTTACGCCGGAAACGGCAGCGCCTGTCGAAACGGCGCCTTCGAATGAAGACCCCTCGACCTCGAATGCGTCGGTGATGGGCGTGAAAACCGCGGCGGCGATGCCCGCGACCGAGCCTGCGCCGCTCGATCCGGAACTCGCCGAAGCACTGAAGGCACCGCCGCTGCCGCAATACGATGTTTCGATGTCGCTGGAATTGCAGCCGACGAGCGAGCCGAAAAGCGCCGCCGATGCCGCCATCGTCGCGGCCGAGCCCGCGCCGCCGCGCGACGGCTTCTCGGTCAAGACCGCCAGCCTGTTCTTCGGCAGTTCGTCGCTCGGGGCGTCCCTCGACAGCATGGAACGCTGGCGGCCCGGCGAAGAGCCCATGATCGTAATGCCTGGTCCCGATCCCGATATGAAAGGGACGGCCGCGTTGCCCTTCTCGGCCGATCGGTTGGAAGCCGGCGAGAGCACCGCCAGCAAGGGTGAAGTCAACAGCGACAATCAGCGCGTCAAGACGCCGGCCGAGCGCCTGGGCCTGCTCGACGAGAAGAGCCGCAGCCGTCACGAAAAATGTCTGGCCGAAGCGGTTTACTTCGAAGCGCGTGGTGAGGCCGTGCGCGGCCAGATCGCGGTGGCGCAGGTAGTGATGAACCGCGCATTCTCAGGCTTCTATCCGAACACCGTGTGCGGCGTGGTCTACCAGAACAAGCACCGTCATCTCGCGTGCCAGTTCACCTTCGCCTGCGACAACGTCGCCGACGTGGTGCGCGAACCCGACATGTGGGACCGCGCCAAAAAAATCGCCAAGGCCATGCTGGACGGCCAGCTCTGGCTGCCGGAAGTCGCCAAATCCACGCATTACCACGCCTATTGGGTGCATCCGTCGTGGGTGCACGAGATGAAGAAGATGTACCGATTTGGCGTGCACACGTTCTATCGGCCGCGCGCCTGGGGCGACGGCAGCGCGGCGCCGAGCTGGGGCACACAGGCGCAGACCGCGGAGATTTCAGCCAAGCTCGCCGAGGTCAAGCCGTAAACTTTGGTGGTCATTGCCAGGCTTGGCCCGGCAACCCGTGTTTTCCGAAAGAGTTGTCGGGACGACGGATGCGGGTCAAGCCCGCCTGACAACGCCAGGTCGCGCCGATTTGCATTGCTGCATTGCAACCTGCGTTTTCCCAAACATCGCGGTTGGCGTTTCCATGCAAGCGCATTAACTTCCCGCGATCAGAATTCGGGGGAGTCCTGCATGGCGGCGGTCGAAGCAAATCTGCGCACAACTCCTGCCGCTCCAGGCTGGCGCACGCCCCTGGTGATCGTGATATGCGGCTGCCTGATCGGCATGCTGACGTTCGGGCCGCGCTCGACCTTCGGCTTCTTCATGCAGCCGATGAGCCGCGAGTTTTCCTGGGGCCGCGACGTGTTCGGTCTCGCGCTGGCGATCCAGAATCTGCTGTGGGGCATGGGCCAGCCGTTTGCCGGTGCGATTGCCGACCGGTTCGGCACCTTGCGGGTGATCAGCGTCGGCGCGCTGATGTATGCCGTAGGCTTGTTCGTAATGCGATATGCCGAGACGCCGTTGTCGCTCGATCTCAGCGCCGGCGTCCTGATTGGTTTCGGACTGTCCGGCTGCTCGTTCAATCTCGTGCTGTCGGCATTCGGCAAACTGGTCCCACCGGAATGGCGCGGTGTCGCACTGGGTGCGGGCACCGCTGCGGGCTCGTTCGGACAATTCGTGTTCGCGCCGTTCGGCGTAGCGTTGATCGACAATTTCGGCTGGCAGCCGGCGTTGACGGTATTTGCCTTCCTGATGCTCCTGGTGGTCCCGCTGTCCCTGGCGCTGGCTACTCCGAGCGTCGCCTCCGGTGATGTGCCGGTAGCGCAGCAACAGTCTTTCAAGCAGGCGCTGGCCGAAGCCTTCGGTCATCGCTCCTATGTGCTGCTGGTACTCGGCTTCTTTACCTGCGGATTTCAACTCGCCTTCATCACGGTGCATCTGCCGGCTTACCTGGTCGACCGCGGCATTCCGGCACAAACCGGCGGCTGGGTGATCGCCGTGATCGGACTGTTCAACATCGTCGGCTCGATCAGCGTCGGATGGCTGCAGAGCAGGTTTCCGAAGCGCTACATCCTGTCGATCATCTACTTCACCCGGGCGCTGTCGACCGTCGCATTCATTTTGTTCCCCATTACCACGTTCTCCGCGGTCGCGTTCGGCGTCGTTACCGGGTTGACCTGGCTGTCGACGGTGCCGCCGACGTCAAGTCTGGTTGCGCTGATGTTCGGAACCCGCTGGTTGGCGACGCTGTACGGTTTTGCGTTCTTCAGTCATCAGGTCGGCGGTTTTCTCGGCGTGCTGCTTGGCGGCATCGTGTTCGAGAAGTTCGGCTCCTACACGCCGATCTGGTGGCTGTCGGTACTGTTCGGCGTATTGTCGGCGCTGATCAACCTGCCGATTGTCGAGGCGCCGGTGGCGCGCCCGGTTGCACAGCCGGCCTGATCCGTTAAACGTACCTGACCGGAAAATTCAGGGAGTGCACGTTGGCAACGTTCAAGGCGATCAGGGTCGACAAGGCAGAGAAGGGCACCACGGTAGCGCTCGCGCAATTCGACGAAACCGACCTCATGGAAGGCGATGTGACGGTCCGGATCGAGTGGTCGACACTGAATTACAAGGACGGTCTTGCCGTTACCGGCAAGGCGCCGGTAGTGCGGCGCTTTCCGATGATCGCCGGCATCGATTTCGCCGGCACCGTCGAGCAGTCCGCGGATCCGGCGTGGCAGGCCGGCGACAAGGTGATCTGCAACGGCTGGGGCATGGGCGAGACCCATCTCGGCGCCTACGCCGAAAAGGCCCGCGTCAAGGGCGGCTGGCTGGTGCGCTTGCCGGAGGGAATGTCGGCCCGCGACGCGATGGCGATCGGCACCGCCGGCTACACCGCGATGCTCTCGGTGCTGGCGCTGGAGAAACATGGCCTCGCACCCGGGAACGGCCCGGTCATTGTCACGGGTGCCGCCGGCGGCGTTGGCTCGGTGGCAACGGCGGTGCTGTCGAAACTCGGCTATCACATCATCGCCTCAACCGGCCGGATGTCGGAGCAGGGCTATCTGAAGGATCTCGGCGCGGCCGAAGTGATCGACCGCGGTGAGTTGTCCGCCCCGGCCAAGCCGCTGGCGAAAGAGCGCTGGGCGGGAGGCATCGACAGCGTCGGGTCCACCACGCTTGCCAACCTGCTGTCGATGACGAAATACGGCGGAGCGATTGCCGCCTGCGGCCTGGCTGCGGGCATGGACCTACCGTCCTCGGTGGCGCCGTTCATTTTGCGCGGAGTGTCGCTTCTCGGCATCGATTCGGTGATGTGCCCGCTAGCCTTGCGAAAAACCGCGTGGGCGCGGCTGGCCAGCGACCTGGATCATGCAAAACTAGCTGAAATTACTCATGAAATCGGCATTGACGACGTTATCGCAGCCGGCGCGAAAATCCTCGCGGGCCAGGTTCGCGGTCGAATCGTGGTAAAAATTCCCTGACGGCGTTCAGACTTTACCAACCAACCTGCTCCAATGTTGCCACGGTTGGTATGGTAAGCAGCGGGTAAAGATGTGAACCCGCCCAGTAGGTTGGAGTTAGGCATGCTTGCGCGTTTGGTGTTGGGAACTGTTTTCGCCGCGGCAGTGGTTGCGCCGGCCCTGGCTGGACAGATGAATGCCGATGAAGCCCGCAAATTCGTCGCCGGCAAAGTATTCGCGTTCAACTGCTTCGACGGCACCCGTGGTGCGGGCCGCATTCTCGAGGACGGCGGTGCCGCCGGCTCGATTTAATTCAGCGGTTCCGGCCCGATGCGCCATGTCCGGCTTCCCGGCAATACCTTGCAGGTGCGCGGTCAAGCCGTCTGCGCTTCCCTGAAGGGAATTCCGTTCGAACCGTGCTTCAGTCTGGTCAAGAACAACGAACGCAGTTTTCGTGGTTCGGTTTCCGGCATGGGGTTCGCCTATTGCGACTTCCGGCACCAAGGGGTTGGCCACATGATGATGGCGCGCGCGATCTCGCGCCCGCGGTCGCTGGCAGCCGCCCGAGCAAACCCGGTTCGGCCGATGCGTCGCGCACGGAAGTAACGGCGCGCGTCGAGACACCGCGAGTCGATGCTGCGAAGATCGACCCGGTCAAACCGGATGCGAAATCCGAATTGGCGAAGCCGGAAGCCGCACCGGAACTGCGCCGCTCGACGGATTGATCTCCTGATGGTGCCGTAAGCGCGGCACAGCGTCCGGGAACGCGTGCTCACCTAACCCTCCGATTGAACTATCGGCGTCGCCCGGGGCCTGAACAGAATCCGCTGGTACAGCCAGCCGATCGGCAACAGCACTAGGCCAAGGCAGATAAACGACAGCGCGCGGTAAACGTCGCTCAGCGTCGAAATATCGATCACGAACACCTTTGCGACCGTCAGCGCGATCACCACGGCGGATGCGAGCCGGGCGCGCTGCGAATTGAACAGGATGCCGGCACCGAGCAGCACCACGCCGAATGCCAGCCAGGCGACCGAGTAGCTGTACTGTTCGGCGCCGGTGGTGGGACCTCGGCTCAGAATCGGGCCGTGATAGAGCCGGCGGATTTCAAACGTCACATAGGTCAACGCGAGCATGAGCGCAAACGCCGCGATGGTGTTGGCATAAGCGGGGCGGCGATGACCGGCCACCGCATAGGACAGCAGCAGCGCCAGTACCGCCGGCATCGCATAGCCGAGCAGCAGCAGGTTGAAAAACACACCGCCGACATCGTTGGGCCAGAATATCGGCGTCTCCAGCAGCAGTAGGCCGAACACGGTCACCAATCCGGCGAACACCGTGAGCAGGATGGCGCTGATATTGTGTACGATGCTGCCAGTGCGAATTCGCAGCCGCTCCAGCCCAATCGCCATCGCCAGCGCGATGCAGACCTCGAGGGCGAACTCGAGCAAGCTTGGCGGGTCGTAGATGTTGCTGCCGTTCACCGCGTGGCGGATTTCCATGAACGCCAGCAACACCGTGAACAGGATCGCGGCCGATTCCACCATGCGCAGCGGCGGGTCGTCGCTACGGCGGCGCAGCAGGATACCGGCGCCCCAGAACGACAGGGCCGGGATGCCATAGCCCCAGAGCAGCCAGTTAAAGATCGGCGTGGCGCCGACGGCGCCTCCGACGATAAGCGGTTCGTATGCGACGCGCGCGGTTACGATGCCGGCGAGGATGGCGCATAGCCAGCGCAGGAAGGGAATCGGGCGCTGCATCGAAATCCACGCGGTGCCCAGCGACATCAATGACAGTGCGATCGTCAGCCAGCCTTTTTCCAGCGCGAAAGTCAGCGCAAGCGCGATGGCCGCCAGCGTGCCGGTGGCGAACAGCGCAATCGAGATCGGCAGTCCGGGCCGGTGATCGCGCTTGCTCAGGCTTTCCGTCGCGGCTCCGAATGCGGCGGCGAGCAACACCGCGACGATCGCAAACGGAATCGAGCGATCAAGATGCGCGATGCGGGCATACAGCGCAATCAGCAAGGCCAGCGGCGTGAATACGGCACAAGCCGACCACAGCACCGGCACAGTGGCGCTGATGGAGCGGCCCTGCGCCAGAAATCCCGTAACGCCGAAGCTCACCGCGAAAAACACCGCGGCGATCAGATGCAACGAGACCGCGCCATCGGTGGCGCTTGGGCCGATGCCGGGCAGCGGCCCGCCGGGCAGCACCAACATGTCCGGATTGCCGCGCACCGCCCATTCGGCAAACACCACAAAGACGAACACCGCGCCAGCAACGAGCGCACCTGCCGCGGCCTCGGCGCGCCACGCTACCAGCAGCGTGCCCGCGATCAGCAGCGCGAGCACGATCATGGCGGTGTCGGCGTGGAAACTGTGGAGCACGATCATGGTCGCACCGAACAGGTAGGCCGCGAGCGCGCCCGACGAGATCGGCTCGATACGTCCTTGGTCTGCCGGCGGCCCGAACATGAATCCGCACACCACCAGCAGCGCCGCAAGGATAAATCCGGCCGTAACGTGGAAGGTATGCGGGGCGATCATCGACGGTCCGCATTGCAGGCACGGCAAGGTCCACAGCGTCGCGAGCACGATGGTGGTTACCGCGAGCCAGCGCCACAGCCGGAGGCGCGCGAGACCGAAGGCTGCGGCAGTGACGACGGCGAGATAAAGATACAGCGCCCAGAAGTCCGGCGTCTGCGAGGAAACCAGGATCGGCGTTGCGAAGGCGGCGACGATGCCGAGACCGGCCAGCCCCGGCCCATGCAATAGCGCCGCGGCAAGGGTGCCCAGCGCCACTACGCCGAGCAGAATGAACGCGGTCGCGGGATCGAGAAAATTGTAGAGCGCATAGGCAGCATACACGGTAGCGAATGCCACCGCCGTTCCGGTGGCGGTGAGAATCGCCGGGATGTTGGCGGTTGGCAGCGGCCTGATCGCAGTTACACTTTCTTTGCGCCGGGTCCATTCGCCGGCTGCCAACAGCGCGAGCGCGAACAGGCCACCGAGCAGGACGCGCACGCCCGGCCCGAGCAAACCCTGCTCAATCGAATAGCGCACCATGAAGAAGCCGCCGAGCGCCAGCGTCAATCCGCCAATCCATACCACCCAGCGGGTGCCGATACGCTCTTCGAAGCCGGGACCCGCCGTCGGCGCGGGCCTAGCAGGCCGCGGCGGCGGTCGAACAGGCGACGCCGCTTTACTGGCGGTTGGGGTGCCAGTCCAGCCAACGGTCGATGGCACGATCGGCGCTTCGGTCGCGGACCGAGGCGGCGGCGCGACCGGAGCTTCGGCCGCTGACAACGGCGGCGGCACGATCGTCGTTGCAACGCGGGGGGCTGCCTCAATCGCATCCAGCCGTGCCCGTAACATATCGGCCCGATTGAAGGCCTTGCGCGCGAAGATAAATGCCGCGATCGCGATCACGAGCGAGAAAAAATCGGACGGAGAATCGAACATGAAGCCTCGTGGCCGTCTTCGCGGTCAGCAGGATGATTGGGATTCAAACAGACAGCGCTCCAGAATCGGGTCTGGAGCCGGTGCATTGTTGAGTGCGCGCCGGGACGGCTTTAGTTCAAAAGAAGATGAGATATATTGGCCGGCTCGCGCGGCTTTCGGGCGAGATTACTCGAGATCGACGCGAAACGGACGGCCTTCGACCATCATGTTGCCCGGGCCTATCTCGTCGAGTGCACGCAACATCCGCCCCTCGCGCCCCAGCGCCTTGTCGGCCAAGCTCACAATCAGCCGGTTCGGCTGTGCGATCGGAGATGCGGCGCGTATCTGCCGCGCGATCGAGATTTCGTCGCGATGCGGATTGAGCATGCAGGCGGCGGCAAAAGCGCTCGCGGTAGAGCGGCTGATGCCGGCATAGCAATGCACCACCAGCGGCGCACCGCGATCCCAGCCGCGCACGAAGTCGAGAACCTGCACGATATGCGCGTCGTTCGGCGCCACGAAGCCGTCCATGTGCTCGGTGATGTCATCCATCGATACCCTGAGATGGTTGGCCTCCAGCACCGAGGCGGGGCGTTGCACCTGGCTGACATTGGCCATCACGGTGAGGATATGGCTCGCGCCCGTGGCCATGACGGTTTCCGGAAGCGCGGCAAGCGAGCAAACGTGGATCATTGGAGTCCTTCTTCTGTCGCTCGACTATAAACCCGGGTGCCGCCGGGCGAAAGCTTGCATCATCCATGTAATGCCTTGAACCTCGCGAGAAACCGTTTCTCGGCCTTGGCGGCGGTCCACGGCGTCAGATAGTCCTGCACGATTTCCGGAGGCAGGCCGGGATCCCTGCCGAACAGACGCTTTGCCTCGGCTTCCGCAAAGCCTGCCAGCAGGGTAGCTTCGAGATACGCCGCGCCCCTGTCGGCGGACTTGATTTGTTGCGTGACCGCGGCGGCCAGCACCGGCGGCAGGCCGAAACGGATGTGAATCGCCGACAGCAAGCGTTTTTCCACCGCCTTATAGGCGCCGTCGAGCACGGCCTTGAATGGCGAGATCATGTCGCCGATGACATATTCCGGCGCGTCGTGCAGAAGTGCGGCGAGCCGGACACGGACATCGACGCGCGGCATGTGTTCGCGCATCACGGCCTCGACCAGCAGCGTGTGCTGCGCCACCGAAAAGATGTGCGTGCCGTCGGTCTGGCCGTTCCAGCGCGCCACGCGCGCGAGACCATGAGCGATATCCGCGATCTCGATATCGAGCGGCGAGGGATCCAGCAGATCAAGCCGACGTCCAGACAGCATGCGCTGCCAGGCGCGGGCGGAGATATCCGAGGAAAAACTGGCCTTCGCCATTATTTCACTTTGAGGCGTGAACCGCGTGTCACCTTGCCGCAGCTATCGTGGCAGTGGCAGGCCACCAGATGATCGTTGATCATGCCCGTGGCCTGCATGAAAGCATAGACGATGGTCGGGCCGACGAACTTGAAGCCGCATGCGGCCAGTTCTTTCGAGATTTTGATCGAGAGCGGCGTCGAAGCGGGCACGCTGGCGGTGGTCTTGAAATGGTTGACCTTCGGTTTGCCATCGACAAAGTTCCACAAGAATTTCGAAAAGCCCGGACCTTCGTCCATCAGCTTCAAATAGGCCTTCGCGCTGCCGATCGCGCCTTCGATCTTGGCGCGGTTGCGCACGATGCCGACGTCGTTCATCAGCGCGTGGATCTTCGCAGGCGTATAGCGCGCGATTTTTGCCGGCTCGAAATCGTCGAAAGCGCGGCGAAAATTATCGCGTTTGCGCAGGATCGTGATCCACGACAGGCCAGCCTGAAAACCGTCAAGGATCAGCTTTTCGTACAGCGCGCGGTCGTCATATTCCGGCACGCCCCATTCGGTGTCGTGATACGCCATATAAAACGGGTCTTCGCCCGGCCACGGGCACCGAATCAGGCCGTCGGCATGCAGGCGCGCTGCACGGCTCACGCGACGGTCTTCTTCAATGTGGACCGAACCTCATCGGGTTCGGCGAGACGTATCCCGAGGCCGCCCGCGCTCAGCGGCACCCCGGCGTCGAGCGCGTCGGTGGCGCGGTCGATCCGCACCAACCCAAGTCCGCGACCATCCGCCGACGATCCCATAACACCCACCGACTTGTCGCCGGCAACGATGGCGACGCCGGCCTCGGGCGGCGCGCTTTCGAGGATCAAACGCACGGTGCGGGTGCGCGCGGTGCCGCGATGCTGCATGCGCGACACCACTTCCTGTCCGACGTAACAGCCCTTGTCGAAATCGACGCCGTGCAGTCTGTCCATATTGGTTTCGTGCGGAAACGCATCGCCGTACATGAAGTCGATGCCGCCGCGCGGCACACCGCAGGCGATGCGACGGGTGTCGTAAACCGCGCTGTCGACGAGGTCGGCGCCGATAAGGTCTGCGACTTTCGGCGCGAGCGCCGCTGGGATCAGGATGCGCCAGCCGAGTTTCTCGCTGCGCGGATCGGCAAACGTCAGATCGGGCTTCACGGCAGGCTCACCGTCCCACGCCACAAGCACGCCAAGACTGTCGGACAGGTTTTCGACAACGACCTTGGCGCGCAGCTTGTAGAAGCCAAGCTTGTCGGCGAAGCCCTGCGCCAGCGCACGCGGGCAGTCGATCAGGAAACCGCCGCCATGGCCTGATGGAGCTTCGGTGATGAGAAAATCCACCGTTATCTTGCCCTGCGGCGTCAGCAACGCGCCAAAGCGACCCAGGCCCGGCTGAATCAGGCCTACATCGGTCGTGACGAGGCCATTGAGGAAATCGCGCGCAGCTTCGCCGCTGACCTTGACTACGCCCCGGTCGGGAAGAAATGCCGCTATCATGCAAAAAACTCTTGTGACATGTTGTCCCGGAACGTAAGCCGCCACGTCATAAACGACAAGGGCCACCCGTCGTTACGAGCGCAGCGAAGCAATCCAGAGGCCGCAAGAAAGTGCTGGATTGCTTCGTCGCCTTGCTCCTCGCAATGACGTGAGGCCATGCGATTCGAGGAATGATGACCCAAGCGTTCGACACGATTCTAAAATCCGGCACCGTGGTCAATCAGGACGGCGAGGGCATCCGCGATATCGGCATCGCCAACGGGCGAATCGCCGCGATCGGCGCGCTCGACCCGGCCTCGGCATCCGAGGTAATCGATTGCAAGGGGCTGCACATCCTGCCCGGCGTGATGGATACCCAGGTGCATTTTCGCGAGCCGGGCCAGACCCACAAGGAGGATCTGGAAACCGGGTCGCGTAGCGCGGTGATGGGCGGGGTCACCGCGGTGTTCGAAATGCCGAATACGGACCCGCTCACGGTCACCGAGCAGACCTTTGCGGACAAGATAAAACGCGGCCGTCACCGTATGCATTGCGATTTCGCCTTTTTCATCGGCGGCACCCGGGAGAACGTGAACGATCTGCCGGAACTGGAGCGCGCGCCCGGCTGCGCCGGCGTCAAGGTCTTCATCGGGTCTTCCACCGGCGCGCTGCTGGTCGAGGACGACGCAAGCCTGCGGCGTATCTTCAAGGTGATCCGGCGCCGCGCCGCGTTTCACGCCGAGGACGAGTATCGCCTCAACGCGCGCAAGCACCTGCGCATCGAGGGCGATCCGCGTTCGCATCCGGTGTGGCGCGACGAAACCGCCGCATTGATGGCGACGCGGCGGCTGGTCGGCCTCGCGCACGAAACCGGCAAGCGCATTCATGTGCTGCATATCTCGACAAAGGAAGAAATAGAGTTTCTGCGCGACCACAAGGACGTCGCCTCCTGCGAGGCGACGCCGCATCATCTCACAATGGCCGCGCCGGAATGCTACGAGCGGCTCGGCACCCGCGCGCAGATGAATCCGCCGGTGCGCGATGCCAGCCATCGCGACGGCATCTGGCGAGGCATCGCGCAAGGCATCATCGACGTGCTCGGTTCCGACCACGCGCCGCATACGCTGGAGGAGAAGGCAAAAACCTATCCGGCTTCGCCCTCGGGCATGACCGGGGTGCAGACGCTGGTGCCGCTGATGCTCGACCACGTCAGTGCAGGGAAACTGTCGCTGGCACGTTTTGTCGATCTGACCAGCGCGGGACCGGCGCGGCTGTTCAATATCGCATGCAAGGGCCGCATCGCCGCCGGTTATGACGCCGATCTTACCGTCGTCGATCTCAAGCGCAGCGAGACCATCACCAACAAGTGGGTGGCCTCGCGTGCCGGCTGGACGCCATATGATGGCCTGCGTGTCACCGGTTGGCCGGTCGGCACCTTTGTGCGCGGCCGCCGGGTGATGTGGCAGGGCGAGTTGGTAACGCCATCGACCGGCGAGCCGGTGCGGTTTCTGGAGACATTGAAGCCGTAGTTGTCGTCCTCGCGAAGGCGGGGACCCATAACCGCGGATGATTATTAGGCGGCAGGTCGCTTCCGCGCGTGGCTGACACCTTCCCGCATCATTAAGACGGAGGGTATGGGTCCCCGCCTTCGCGGGGACGACGTGGAAAGAGCCTTACTGCTTAGCCAGCATAATGGAAAACTCGCCGTTGCGGACGCGCAGCGGCAGGCCTTCGACGAATTTCGCTACCGCGTCCTCGCCGTAGGTGCCGACCAGTTCGGCGAACGCCGCAAACAGGCTGGCTTGTGCGAGGCAGTCGCCGTCGACGCCGTCGTGTCGTGCTTCCGCCCAGGCTTCGTTGAGGTAGCCGAGTGCGGCTTGCTTCTGTTCGTGATCGGGCAGCGGGTCGCGGGCGGTCGTGAACGAGGGATGGCTCATGAAACTCAACAAATTTAAGTGCGCGGTCCACTGCGGAGCGCGTCGAACGAGCGAGGTTTAGCATGCGGCGCGGAGCCGCCTAGACCAGTTCTTTAGGAAAGGTTAACGGCCGGGATTCAGATGATTCTAATTGGCGTAGCGGGCTGTCAGATCGCGGGAAATCCGCGAGCCTTCATCGATATAGCGGCGAATTGCAACCGAGGCTGCGGGAGTGCAGGTTCGGTAGGTCTGCTGGAAGCCGTTGTAGCCGCGGTTGAAGCCGGCGATCATACGGGCGCGGCGCTCGCCGGACGGGGTTTCGGCATCGATCAGCGCCTGCATTTCATTGCGCCATTTCGGCCCTTCATTGGTTCCGCAAATGCCGCGCAGGTAGTGCAACGTGCCGAGGATTTCGGCCAGCCGCTGCAGATTGCCGTCGAACGGCGCCGCCGCATCCTGAGCTCGCGCGGAGCCCAGGCTGCACCAGATGACGATCAGGACTGTCAGAAAATGTTTCAGCATGGAACAGGTCCGGAGGACCGGCGTGATATGCCTTTTCGATGCGCCGGAAGCAAGCATGCCGGTTGAACCGGTATTTCGCGGTAAACGGCGCTCAGATACCGATTACGAGACAAGCCGCCTGTACGATATCCGGCAGGCCATCGGTCAGCTTGAGATCGCCCAGCGCGTCCGGGGCCAGCCATTTGAAATCGTCGAGTTCCTCGTTCAGGACCGGTTCGCCGGCAACCCAGCGGGCGGCGAACGACATGATTACATAGTGACCATGGCCGGCCTGGGCGGGCAGCACCTCGCGCCATCCGGCAAGGCCAACGATCTCTATTCCCAGCGCGGTTTCCTCGTCGACTTCGCGATGCAGGGCGGTATGCAGCAATTCACCGAACTCGACCCGGCCGCCTGGCAGCGAATAGAAACCTTTGCCGGGAGAGCGTGCCCGCCGCACCAGCAGGATCTCGCGGTGGCGAAAAATCGCGGCGCTGACGGCGATCTGGGGGCGGGGCGGCGGCGCCGGCGGTGCGACGGACATCACTGCATCATGATGTAATCGACGTCGGCCTCGCCGCCGGACTGAATTCCTTCGCCGTTGATGATGCCGCCGGCCAACGTCACCAGCGGCTTGACCCAGCCGGTGGCCTGCTCCGCTAGCGCGGCGCGGGTCTTGTCCTGCCGGGCTTCACGCATTGCCGCACCCACCGCGGTCAGTATCGAGGTCATGGCACAGGTTATGCTGTCGAACTCGCCGCGGATCGCGGAATCCGCCGAATCGTAGGCGGCTATCGCAAGCTCGCGCGCCCGGAAACTGGAGGCGGCGAAATGCTCGCGATAGGACAGGGGCTGCCAGCCGAGAAAATCCTCGGCGCAGTCGGGCATATCCGGGATCATCTCGAGCAGCATGATGGCTTCGTTGAAATGATTCAGGTAATCGGTGGCGAGACCGGTGCGGGGGTTAATGTTGGCGGCGCGCAATTCGGCGGCCCGCGCGTTCCGCGCAGGCTCCCGGCGCGATGGCTCGCGATTGACCTGCGATGTCTTGAGGGCCGGTGATGTCATCTGCCGCAGTGTTGACGGTTGGGGTTAAAAGGACCTGAACGGGTACCTATCTGGATAGGAGAATGTGCGGACGTTTTGTGATCACCTCACCGCCGGAGGCCTTGCGCCGTCTGTTCGGCTATCCCGAGCAGCCGAACATGCCGCAACGGCACAACATTGCACCGACCCAGCCGGTTCCAGTTGTCATCAATGCGTACGGCGCGAGACATTTTCGCCTGATGCGCTGGGGTTTCATTCCGGCCTGGGTCAAGGATCCCCGAAAGTTCGCGCTGCTGATCAACGCCCGCGCTGAGACCGTGCTGGACAAGCCGGCGTTCAAGAACGCCATCCGGCGGCGGCGCTGCCTGATCCCGGCGGACGGCTATTACGAATGGTCGCAGTCGGAGACGCGAAAGCGGCCATATTTCATCCGTGCCCGCGATGGCCAGCCGTTCGGCTTCGCCGCGCTGGCGGAAACCTGGATTGGTCCCGATGGCGAGGAACTCGACACTGTCGCCATCATCACTGCGGCCGCCAGCGCCGATCTCGCGGGGATGCATCCGCGCGTGCCGGTAACTATCGCGCCTGAAGAGTTCGACCGCTGGCTGGATTGCAGGGAAGACGAAGTCGATGCGGCCATTGCCTTGCTGGTATCGCCGCAACAAGGGGAATTCGTCTGGCACGAGGTCTCGACACGGGTCAACCGCGTCGCCAATGACGATGCGCAACTGATCCAGCCGATCTCGGCGGAAGAGGCCGAGGCCGAGGCATCGAAGCCTTTGGCGAAAAGCGCGCGAAAGAAATTAGTACCGGCGACGCCAGACGATGACGGGCAGGGCTCGCTGTTCTAGTATCGAACAAAAATGGTTCTACAGCACCTTGCCGGGATTCATGATGCCGAGCGGATCGAGCATCGTCTTAATTCCGCGCATCAGTTCCATCGCGACCTTGTCCTTGACGTCGGGCAGTTCATCGCGCTTCAGCACGCCGATGCCGTGTTCGGCGGAGATCGAGCCGCCCATCCGCAGCACGATGGCGAACACCACGGCATTGACTTCATGCCATCGGCCGAGAAAATCCGCGGCGCCGGCGCCGACCGGCTGGCTGACATTGTAGTGGATATTGCCGTCGCCGAGATGGCCGAACGGTACCGGCCGCGCGCCCGGTATCAGCTTCACCACCGCCGCGTTGGCCTCCGCGATGAACGCCGGCACCGCAGCGACGGGCACCGAAATGTCGTGCTTGATCGAACCGCCTTCCGGTTTCTGCGCCGCGGACATTTCGTCGCGCAGCTTCCAGAACGCGCGGCGCTGGCCGAGGTTGGCTGCGATCGCCGCGTCCTGCACGATGCCGTCTTCCATGCCGCGCGTCAGAATGGATTCCAGCGTGGCGCGGGCGTCCTCGCGCGGCGACGACAGTTCCATCAATACGTACCAGGGATATCGGTCCGGCAAGGGATCGCGAACGTCGATGCCATGACGGACGCTGAAAGCGACGGCGATATCGGCAAGCAGTTCGAAGCTGGTCAGGCTTCCGGCGGCCTCGTTCTGCGATATTGCCAGCAGCTTTAGCGCTTCATCAGGCGACCTGAGGCCGACGAACGCGGTTTCCACCGCGCGCGGTTTCGGGAACAATTTCAGCGTCGCCGCGGTGATGATGCCGAGCGTGCCTTCCGCGCCTACGAACAGATTGCGCAAATCGTAGCCGGTGTTGTCCTTTTTCAGCTTCGACAGGCCATTGAGGATACGGCCGTCGGCCAGCACTACTTCGAGGCCGAGCGCCATTTCGCGCGCTACGCCGTAGGCCAAGGCCGCGGTGCCGCCGGCATTGGTCGAAAGATTGCCGCCGACAGTACAGCTGCCTTCGGCGCCGAGCGACAGCGGAAACAGCCGGTCCGCATCGGCGGCACGCTGCTGGGCATTCTGCAGAATCACGCCGGATTCGACGGTCATGGTATTGGACGCGGCATCGACCTCGCGAATCTTGTCCAGCCGTCGCATCGAAACGACCACCTCGCCGTTTTGCGGGGTCTGGCCGCCGACCAGGCCGGTGTTGCCGCCCTGCGGCACCAGCGCGATGCGATGCTCGGTGGCGAGCTTGCAGATCGCGGAGACTTCGGCGGTCGAGCCCGGGCGCAACACCAGAGGCGATCGTCCTTGGAACAGGTTGCGCTCCTCAGTGACGTAAGGCGCGACGTCGCCGGCGTCGGTCACCGCATATTTGTCGCCGACGATTTGGCTGAAGCGCGCGATCAAGTCGGAGGAGAGGAGAGGCGCGGCGGGCTGGACGACGTTCATCTATGTCTCTTGCGTTACTCAGTCCTGCGGAATGGCGGCACGGCGTAGCCGGTCATTGATGGCTTCGCCAAGCCCATCCTCCGGCACCGGCATCACGGCGATGGCGCGCGCGCCTTTGACATCGAGGGCCCGGAGATAGCCGAAAAGATTGGCGGCGGCCTCGGTAAGATCGCCGCGCACGGACAAGTTCATGGTCGCGGACGCGACGTCGATTCCCGATATGGCGTTTGGACCAAACGCCAGCAAGGCCTCGCCGGCCTCCAGCCCGACAGCATTCAGCCGCACCGGCGTGCGCGGCGCGTAATGCGACGCCAGCATGCCCGGCGCCAGTGGCTGCGCGGTATCGCCGTTCGTATCGTCAGGTGGCTGCAGCAGCATCCGGCCGAGCATGCGCTCGATCTCGCCGCGCGGCACGCCGCCGGGCCGCAGCAGCATCGGCGCGCCGAAACAACCGACAATGGTGGATTCGACCCCGACCGCAACCGCGCCGCCGTCGATAATCAGGTCGATCCGTCCTTTGAGGTCGTTTTGCACATGCGCGGCTGTGGTGGGCGAAACATGGCCGGATAAATTCGCCGACGGTGCCACGACCGGTCCGCCGAAGCTGCGTAAAATCTCAAGGGCCATCGGGTGTCCGGGAACCCGGACCGCGATGGTGTCGAGGCCGGCAGTTGCGAGATCAGCCACGGGGCAATGCTGTGCCCGTGGTAGCACCAGCGTCAGTGGTCCCGGCCAGAATGCCCGCGCGAGCGCAAGGGCCAGCATGTCGAAACGGGCGACCCGCTCCGCGGCTGCGAGATCGCCGACATGCGCGATCAGCGGATTGAACGAGGGTCGGCCCTTGGCTTGATAAAGCCGTGCGATCGCCTCGGCATTGGCGGCATCGGCACCCAGCCCATAAACCGTTTCGGTCGGAAACGCGACCAGACCGCCCTCCCGCAAGCAACACGCCGCCGCCGCCACGGCGGCCCCGGTTGCGGGCAGAATCGGCGTCGTCAGGCCCACTGTCATGGGAATTATGTCCTCAAATTCATCGTCTTGCGGTACGCCAAACCCAAGGTTATAAGCCGCGTCTTGTCGGAGTGTGGCTCAGCCCGGTAGAGCACTGCGTTCGGGACGCAGGGGTCGCAGGTTCAAATCCTGCCACTCCGACCAGATACCATCAGAGTTTTTCGGCTGATTTCGTTCGTTGGTCAAGTCAACCTCGATTCAATCGCCGAAACAAACCGACCTTTGCTCGCTTGCGTACCATTGGCAGCTGTTTTGGGTAATCGCGGTGCGTCCGGGCATCGGGCGGCTTCTAAATTGTTTAATCGTTTGACGACGACGGCGAGAAGAAACCCAAAAATCCCCGAATGCGCGCGGCGGCGCGCGGCTTGTGGAGGACGCTAGGCGTCCTGCCAGTCTTCGAGCACAGCGTGGCGGCGGTCGCCGCGATCCAGCGGAATGCGCGCTCACCCAACGGCGCCGACCACGAAAGGTGCGCGGGCCATTGCGAACCGCGTGAGGCCAAGGTCGTCATGCTGGCGGTCGGACATTTTTTGTGAGCCGTCCAATTGTTTCAGATTCGAGCGGGTCGGACGCGCGTTTTTCGGCTTTCGCCGGCGTGCCGGGAGGCTTGACGATTGTTGTCACCGGCATCCTATGACACCATCCGGTGCCGAATTGTCATGATGTCCAGAGGCCCATGCCGCGCCGAAAATATACTTGGGAAGTGCTGTCGGATGAGCAGTTGCTGCAACAACGTTTCCCGAGTCTGAGGGTTGCCGTCGAGGGCACCTGGCTCGAGGATTGTGTCGGCACCCTCTATGAAGAGCTTGAAGAACGAGCCATCCGGCTGCGGCCTCATACATGGATATCGAGCGCGTGGTTTAGTCCGGCAAATGTGCCCGGCATTGCGATCCCATTCTATCTCACTCATCCCCGCCTGATGAAGCTTGAAAGGAAAATGATGCTCGAGGTTGAGGGGGGGAACCGGTCCGAATGCTTGGCCATCCTTCGCCACGAGGCGGGCCATGCCATCCAGCACGGCTATCAACTGCAGCGCCGACGGCATTGGCAGCAGTTGTTCGGCCGCTCCTCAAAATACTACCCGCGCTATTACCGGCCAAATCCAGCCAGCCGGCACTATGTTCAGCATCTTCCGCGCTGGTACGCGCAAAGCCATCCGGACGAGGATTTCGCCGAAACCTTCGCGGTGTGGTTGCGGCCGCGGTCGAATTGGCGGACGCGCTATGCCGGCTGGCCCGCGCTGAAGAAGCTCGAATATGTCGACGAACTGATGGCCGAAATCGCCGGAAAGCGGCCGGTGGTCACGACGCGGGAGCGTCTCGATCCGCTGCATGAACTCAGTCAGACACTCGGCGACCACTATAAAAAGAAACAGGCATTCTACGCCTTCAGTCCACCGAAGACTTACGACCGCGACCTCTTCCGGCTGTTTTCCGTCGATCCGCGGCAACGCCGCGGACAGCCGGCTTCTGCATTCATCCGGCGGCACCGGGCACACATCAGGCAGCTGGTTGCACGGTGGACGGGCGAAAACCAGCTTACGCTGGACGCCGTGCTTGACGACATGATCTTGCGCTGCCGGGAGCTCAATCTGCGCGCCGTCGGCGCCGATCGCAAGCTTGTCGCTGACTTCACCGTCCTGTTGACCGCCAAGACCATGCACGCGCTGTTCGGTCCCGCGCGGCGAAAATGGATCGCGCTATGAGGCGCCTGCGCGTGCTGGTGCTCATGCATCCGGACCTCGTGCCCCCGGCCTCCACCGACGGATACACCGCGCGGCAAATCAACGAATGGAGAGCGGAATACGACGTCGTGAGCACCTTGCGTGCGGCGGGCCATGATGTTCGCGCGCTCGGCGCGCAGGAGGAAATCAAGCCGGTGCGCGAGGAGATCGAAAGTTTCAAGCCGCACGTGGTGTTCACGCTGCTGGAGCAGTTTCACAACGAGCCGACGTATGACCAGCACGTCGCAAGCTATCTCGAACTGATGCAGATCCCCTATACCGGTTGCAACCCGCGGGGTCTGATGCTGGCGCGCGGCAAGGATCTGTCCAAGACATTGGTGCACGATCGGAAAATCTCCGTGCCGGCCTTCGCCGTATTTCCCATGCGCAGAAAGGTCAAACGCCCGGCGCGTCTCGCGTTGCCGTTGATCGTCAAGAGCCTGAATGAGGATGGATCCCCGGGTATCTCGCAGGCATCGGTCGTCGATACCGACGAGAAGCTCGCAGCGCGCGTTGCCTTTGTCCACGAGCGGGTCGGAACGGCCGCGATCGCCGAGCAATATATCGCGGGACGTGAGCTTTATGTTGGTGTGCTCGGGAATAATCAGTTGCGGATGTTGCCGGTCTGGGAATTGAACTTCGGCGCCATGGGCGGCCACGCCATCGCCACCGAGAAGGTCAAACACGATCCTTATTATCAAGAACGCGTGGGAATTGCAGATGGGCCGGCCGAGAACCTAGCGCCGGAAGTACGCGCCCTCATCCAGCGAACCGCAAAACGTATCTACCGTACACTGGGACTCGATGGCTACGCGCGCATCGACTTTCGCCTCGCCGCCGACGGTACCCTGTATTTCGTCGAAGCGAACCCCAATCCCCAGATAGCGGAGAGCGACGTATTCGCTACGTCGGCCCGGCATGACGGACTTGATTATCCGCGCCTCTTGAATCGCATCCTGGCGCTCGGAATAAGCCGGGCAAGCGCCGGCGCAGCGGTACGCTGAGACCGTATGCGGCGGGGTGACCCCGACCGTCGTGCGACCGTGGACGATCAGCGTTCGTGCGGGTGCGCGTGTTGGAGCATGATGCGTTCTTGTTGAATCGTCATTGCGAGCGAAGCGAAGCAATCCAGCAGACGCACGTAGAGGACTGGATTGCTTCGTCGCTTCGCTCCTCGCAATGACGCATTTCAACCTAATATCATCATGCGCTAGCTCAGCCGGCTGCCTAGTTTGCTCCGTCCCGTTCCCACCCAAACACCGATCGCCCGTCCAGCGCGGACGACGCTGTGCGTTCGGTCGCCATGAACGCTTCCAGGGATGGACCTCGGGCGGTTCGCTCGAGCCGCCGCGCTTGATCGTCGAGGCGCTTGAGGGCTTCCATCTCCTCACCGCGCCCGAGCTTTGCATTCTGCACTGCGGATTTCAGCACTCGTATAGTCTCGTCATAGACCTTGATTGGAACCGGGTAGGGATGCCGGTCCTTGCCGCCGTGCGCCAACGAGAAGCGCGCTGGATCCCGAAAACGATATGGCGCGCCGTGGACGACCTCCGCCACCATCGCCAGCGAGCGCACCGTTCGAGGGCCTACGCCCGGCGTGAGCAGCAATTCCGGAAAGTCCACCGGTCCACGCTCAACCGCCGCGGCTAGCGTGCCATGGAGGCGCCGGGAAAATACGTCGCTCGACCGCACGTCGTGATGCGCTGGCATTATGAGATGCGGCAGCAGGCTTTGCGCCGGTGGCTTGCCGGTCAAAGCGGCAAGCTCGCTGACGATGCGATCAGGACCAAGGTCAGCCAGCAGCTCGAGCTGTTTTGCGCGCGATGTCCCGGCCCGATTGTCGGTGAGATTGACGATTTCGCCTTGCACCGGCCCGTCGATGGCGCTGTGCGGCTCATCGACGAAACTGGTCAGTTTCTCCGAGTGCCAGTGATAACGGCGCGCCTGTTTTTTGTCCCCGTTCATCCCCTGTTGCACGACGGTCCATTTACCGTCGTCGGTGACGAAGAAGCCATGCAGGTACAGATCGAAACCGTCCTGCACCGCGGCGCTGTCGACCTTGGCGACGAGCCGGCTGGCGCGCGTGAGTCCGGCGCCGTCGAACCCGATACGCTCGCCAAGCAGGCGTAATTCATCCGGCGTCTTACGGGAGTGCTGGCCGCGCCCGCCACAGACATGAATGCCGAGTTCGCTCCCGAGCGGTCCAAGGCCGCGTTTCAGGGCGCCGATGACGCTGGTGGTGATGCCCGAAGAGTGCCAGTCCATCCCCATCACGGCGCCGAACGACTGGAACCAGAACGGATGCGAAAGCCGCTGCAGGAATTCGTCGCGGCCGTAACGATGAACAATCGCCTGCGTGATAATGGCGCCGAGCGAGGACATGCGCGTCGCCAGCCATGCGGGCACGCGCCCGCCATGGAGGGGGAGATCGGCACTGCCCGTTCGTCTTGCCATCCGGCTAGAATCCTTTGAGTCGCTCCACCCTATCACGGCGGGCGGCTCAGGGCTTCGGTTCGACCAAAGTGCGGAATGTGATCGAGTATCTCGGCGCCGCGACGGCAGGGATGCTGTGCTCCCAGATATGCCGGGCGGCGCCAGACAAGACATAGAGCGACCGTGGTTCGGCATTGAGCGTAAAACGCTCCCACTTTTCACCGGCGGGCCGACGGAAACGGAACTTGCAGGCGGATCCCAGAGACAGGCCGAACACCCTATCGAAGTGAGGCTTGTCCCGATGCCAGCCGATGCTGACCCCAACGCCGTATTCGGTGCAAAGGACTTGTCCGATCCGGGTCTCGGACCCGCCCAAGGCCTCGACTTGCTTGATGATCGGGCCCAGCCAGGCTGGGATCGGTTCGGCCTCCTGTAAGCGCCGCAGCGTATAATCGTACTCGAATCCGAACCACACCACGCGCCGTTTGCCCTCGTACTGGCCGAATTGAAATGGCTGCAGCGGGAGCGCAGCGATGCGGGCGATCAGTTCCTGCTCGGCCGCCGCTGAAATGAATTCAGCAGCATATCGCAATCCTTCAGGCTTGGGGGGCGAGTTCTGGAACAGCGAAAATTGCTCGGCCAAACGATTTCCCTCTCGATAGTCGATCGCTTCATATGGGATTGCAACCCGCGATGAAAAGGCGATGCGCAGGGAGGCGCCACATGACGGAGCCGTCTTGTTGGAACACTCAGCTTGCCCGTTCGTTGATTTCCCGCCGAACCATCCTGATGATCGCGTGTAAGAGTGACAACAATTGACCCAGCAGTGGCCATCGAAACTTTGGATTGTGCGACATGGCGAAAGTGCCGGCAACGTCGCGCGGGACGTAGCTCATGCCGCCGGACGTGCGGACATCGAAATCGACGCGCGCGACGTTGATGTACCTCTCAGCCGTCTTGGCGAACAGCAATCGGAAGCGTTGGGTCGATGGTTCGCATCCTTGTCGTTGGACGAAAGGCCGGAAGTCGTATTGAGTTCGCCATATCTTCGCGCCAGACGCACAGCGGCGGCTGTGCAGAAATCTGCGGGCCTCGCATCCAACTTTGCCGGTGTCGTCATTGACGAGCGCCTTCGGGAGAAGGAATTCGGTATCCTGGACCGCTTGACCCGCCTTGGCATCGAGCAGCGCTATCCCGAACAAGCCGCTTCTCGCCGGTTGGTGGGAAAATTCTATTTCCGGCCGCCAGCGGGAGAGAGTTGGTGCGACGTCATCCTGCGGCTTCGCAGCATGCTGGATACCATCAGCCTGCACTACCGCGGGAAACGCGTGCTGATCGTTGCGCATCAGGTGGTAGTGCTGTGCATGCGGTACGTGCTCGAGAATATGGACGAGGAAACGATCCTGACAATAGACGCGAAAGGCGACGTGGCTAATTGCGCGATCACCGAATATTCCTTCGAGCCGGGAAAAGACGGGGAAGGCTCTCTTGCGTTGAAGAAATATAATTTTGTCGCGCCCCTGGAGCGCGAAGGCGCGCCCGTGACTTTCACTCCCGATGCGAATGTAGCTGCGCGATGAAACCGATAAACATCACACCAGAATTTCTTTACAGCCATCCGCTGCCCCGACACGACGAGGAGGGGGATAAGAAATCGAGAGGCCGGGTGCTCGTCATCGCGGGGAGCGTTGAAATGCCCGGAGCAGCTCTATTGGCAGCGCTCGGAGCCATGAAGGCCGGTGCGGGCATCCTCCAGATCGCGACATGCCGATCTGTCGCCGCTCATCTCGCAATGGCAATGCCGGAAGCGATGGTGGTGGGGTGCCCGGAAACGCCGGCCGGAGGCATCGATCCAGCGAGTGCGCCGCGGTTATCTGAATTGGGGTCGGGCTGCGATGCGGTATTGATCGGGCCGGGCATGATGGATACGGCGGCGGTCGCTGAACTGACGTCACGACTGTTGCAAGGCCTCGATGCTCATGCGCTGGTTCTCGACGCCTCCGCATTTGCCACCCTTGGATCCGATGGGATGCCGTCCAGGCATGCGGGCAGGGTCGTGGCGACGCCGCATTCGGGCGAGATGGCGAAGTTCCTCGAGCTCCCGCGTGAAGAGGTCGATCGCGATCCGTTGCGCGCGGCACGTCAGGCCGCAGCTGCCTTGCAAGCCGTGGTGGCGATGAAAGGTGCCAAGACTCATGTCGTTTCCCAGGACGGGGAAGCGTGGCTATGCGACAACGGTTCGATCGGCTTGGCGACCTCCGGATCGGGAGACACCTTGGCGGGCATTCTCGCGGGACTTCTTGCGAGAGGCACGCTCCCACCCCTGGCGACTATCTGGGCCGCCTATATCCATGGAGAGGCCGGCCGCCGCTTGGCGATAAAGGACGGCGCGCTCGGCCTGCTCGCACGGGAAATTCCTTTTGAAATTCCCAAAATCATGCGCGAGTTGAGCGGCGCATCCGTTTGATCTGCAAAACGCGTGCGGACGTGTGTGCGCCCTCGATTTCTGCTCCGTCCTGAAGTCGACGGCTTGCGAAGATTCCCGGTTTACGGCGGGGTTGTTACGGATCAAGCAGACCCAAGGTCTCGACAAAGGCGAAGTCACCATCGACTAACTTTGAGCCGATATCGCGGCGATACCTCACGTTCGGAACGACCACGGTGTCAGCGAGTTCGCCGGCCTTACGGCGCGCTGTCTCGATGCTGGGCGCTACCGCGGTTGCGACCATGGTCCATCCGTACATTCCCGAAGTGACAAGTTGGCCATTCACAACGCCCACTTCACCATAATACAGCCGGTCGCGATCTTCCTCGTTACATCCGGCGTCAAAAATCACCGGCAACCCAACGCTGGCTTCCTCAACGGTTTCGCGGTCGTAAGGAAACGGTGGCGTTGTCAGTACGATCGCAGCGCAAAATCCCGGCAGCATCGTCGCCGTGCCTTTGCGGTCGATCATCGCCCTGAACAATTCGCCCCACGGAGTTTGTTGAAGCGGACCCAGTACAGCGAAGCCCGGGTAGCCGAAACGGCAGGTAAATTCGAGGGGCCAGATGCCGTGTTCGTTGACGATTGTATTCAGATTGATGTACCCGCAATAACCGCCCGCAGCCAGCATCGGCGTCATGCGCTTCAGCGTTCGCTCGAAAAACTTTTTTGATCGATCAAATGTGGCAATCGTGCCCATTTCGCCGGTGAGTTCACCAAGATTTCCCGGAAAAAATCTTTTGTGCTCCCAATCCAGACAAGCCTCGCCTATAAAATTCTCGCCGTTAAAATAAGCGCCGACGCCCATCTCAACGCCATCGACATGCTCCATCAGAACAAAGCTGAGAGCCTCCGACTGCTCCTGGTAAAAAAACTTGGTGCGCAGAAGTGCGCGGACATCGGCGCCATCCCGGAGTCGTCCGACATAATTGTCATATGAGCTGAAATTCGGTCCGTTGAATTTGAGAACATATCTCGCCGGATGTTCTTCGATAAATTTGTGCGCATCGGCTACGTCATTGAATTCCTCGACCCTGGCGGTTTGAAGCCCAATGTCCGCAAGAATTCGCTGGGCAAAAGCTCTGTCGTTTTCCAGCCGGTCACCGTAGGCGCTGCCGCCGATGACGTTGAACCCGTCCTTGCGCAGTCGGTCCTGGAGCTCGCCGCGGGCCTTGGCAACATTTTCGAACAGGATGATCCCTAGTTCTCTGTCAGCCTTGATCCACTCCAATTCCTTTTGCCAGTTTGACGTATGTTCAACCAAGCCGGCCATCGTGCCTTGAGCCAGTGGGTCGGCCACGAAGACTTTGACCTCATGACCTTCCGCTATCAGCCTCATATACAACGCACCGAGATCGCAGGTGTCGCCTATCCCTAAAAAGCGCATGGCGGTTACTGAAGTCCAAATTCACCACGATAACGCTCGAAACAACGCGCACCGCATTGAAGCCTCATCAGAGCGCCTTCGGCAATAGCGACCGCAACCTCGGGATTTCCTGACACCAGCGGCTCAATTGCTTCGCTATTCCATGCTATCGAATGCTTGACATCCAGGATCGCATGCAGCGCGAAATAATGCCGATTACGGGCTTTTACGCCTAATCGCTTCAGACCGGCGGACGTCGCCGCGGATCGGCCTGGGGCCGTCATTTCGATCACGCCCAGAGCGCCGATCGAGTGATACGCGTAGCGCCTATTTGCTGCAAGGCCCGCCATGGTGTTCGCCAGAGCCAGCGCCTCTGTAACAGTAGTCTCCGGTTGCGGCGCCAGTTCGAGGTATTCCGCCAAAGACGCCAGCAGCGGCCCATGCATCGCCTTTGAATTGCCGCGTCCCATCTCATCCCAGTAATTTCGGGCAAGTTCCAGTTTAGGCCGGGTTGGAAGCTTCAATTGCGTCAGCGCGGTGAGATCCTCGAAGCCGGCTTCCCCAGCCACTTCTTGCGTCAAGAACCACTTCATTTGCTCCATTGAACATTCTTCGGCAAGCCAGCGAAACAGTGGATCGTTTTGTCCCGGACCGTTTTCCTTTAGCGTTTCGAACCATGCGATGAAATTCTGCGCATCCGTCGGGGCGTCGGCCGCTTTTTTCGCAACAGCCTGTCGGCTGCGTTCGAGAAACTCGCCTTCAATGATCGCGAGCTTCGCCATTTCTGAAAGGCTTTCCTTCCACTGTTGGGATGGAAGAGTGGGATTGAAGCGCAAGCAGTTAAGACGATTGATCTGAAATTGCAGCTCCCTCTCGTGCTCCACTTTAGGTAAGCGAACAAAATTTAACACGGCAAAACTCCTGATTTTCGAGCGGTGAGAAGCACAGCAGCTATACGGTCGACCGCACTGTAACCCGCAGTTTCCAACTCTTCTCCAAACACATCCGGATCTATTTCCTGGTAGGACCAGGACAGCGTGCGATCTGCAAAATCGTTTTCGACGGCAAGCCGCAGTCGATCGACGCCGTTTACGATCGGAGAACCCGTGTACAGCAGGAGCATTCCTCCGGGCGATAGTCTGGCCTCCGCGGACTGCGCGATACGAAAGGAGAGCCCGCTTCCCAATTCACCGCCGCCGTGTCGATAGGCCCGCTGCAACGGATCATTGAGATAGGGCGGGTTGGCAACAATCACGTCGAACTGACCGTCCAAACTCGTAAAAAGGTCGCTGTGCACGATCGTCACATTCGCCACGCCTGCCTCGGCCGCGTTTAGCCGGGCCATTTGCAGCGCAGCGTTGTTGATGTCCGTCAAGACGATCTCCCGACACGAGCAGCTTTTGGCAAGGATTATGCCGCCTGCACCCGATCCACATCCCAAATCCAGCGCCCGTTGCAGCCTACGCTTTTCGGACGAAAGACCGCTTCGGACCGCCCGGGCAAATCGATAGGTGTCAGGACCGAAAAACACCGCGTCGGACGACACGGTTGGAAACGCCGAATGCAGGAAGAGCTCACCGTCCAACGTCGACGCCCGCGCCGAACTGTGCCATCCTTGCGCGCCTTCGATGATGACGCCGGTATCCCGCAGCACAACAAACAAGGAATCTGGTAGAACAGAAGGGTGGAATGGCCGGCTCCAACCGAACACGTCGGTCAAAGTTCGAGCTTGCGCGTTCTCAGTCCGCTGGTTGACACGGGCGTGTGTGGCCGGGGTCGGCGTAACGAAGTTGTAGCCTTCCCTTTTGAGAAAAGATATCAGCGTCGCCAGCCCTGTGTCGGATGGTAGATTTCGTTCGTGTTCCATCGAGTATCAACCCGCCCAGGGCATTGCCGTTCCTGTCTAGGAACAAACACTTCGTTTAGGGGTTTCAACGGGATATGATAGAGCAAGCTACCAGTCCTGGCTCCGAAACCGGCCACCCGGCCGGTCTCCCGATTCCCGTCCGGGCTCGGCTGGCTGTGCATGACTACGGCGCGCGCGGCCGGGGAATCATGGCTTTAGAAGATATCGAGCCAGGCCGCCTTGTGGAACGATCTCCGGTCCTGATCATTCCATCGGAAGCGCGTGCCGCGGTCGACGAGACCGTCATTTTCACATACGTCTTCATGTGGGAACATCATACGGTCGAGGAGGATCTCTATAAGCATCGTGGTCGTTGCGCGATCGCGCTCGGCTATACAAGTTTGCTTAGCCACTCGTTCGAACCGAACTGCATCTTCGTTCGCCATATCGATGATCTGGTGATCGATGTTTTTGCTAAACGGCCGATCAAGGCGGGCGAGGAGTTGACGATCGACTACCAGATGACGCTATGGTTCGATCCGGTCAATATTGGTTGAGCTGCTGGCCGACGTTGCGCGTTGGGAGATGCTCGATGCCGGCAAGCGAAGTATGCGTCGCTTATGAAAAGCGTTCAGCGCGGAAATTAAATTTGCGCACGTGCTTATGGCAGTGAGCAACCCGCGCGGTTCGCGCGTTGCCACAGATTCAAGCATCGCTCTTTGCACCCGTCGCGGTTCGGTTTCCGTTATCGCGCCCCGGCACGCTGACATGAACTTCGTGCCCTTCGCGGATCGCGAGCGAGGCGGCGGCAATGGCCGCTTCAAACGCGGATTCCTTGGTGACGTGATCACCTTCGACATTGCCGTCGTGAAGGATGCCCCAGCGGGTTCCCACTGCAACGATCGCGTAAGTGGCAAGTCCCATCTCGCTGTCCTCACCTGACACTGTCGACGAAGCAATCGCTGCCGAAGGCGAAAGTTCCTCCACCACGGCCCCCGCACTCGTTACTGCTGCGTCTAGTCACGGAACCAAGCAGCGCGCCAAGCGTCATCCAAGCCGGAGGACGCATGCCAGAGGAAGAAGACGAGTTTGCAAGGCGGCTGGGCCGAGCTGCGATGGCCGTATGGGGAGACATTCCGCGCGACGCGCAAGAGGCTCTTTTTGAAACTGCGCTCCGTGGCCGGGACGACCTTCGACCCGCCTTGGCGCGGTTGCTCCATGAGTGGCATCCCCGCACAGAACACCCTCCAAAGCCCCTCTGAAGCGAGGCAGAGAGCCGCTGTGGCACTCTTCGGCGAAGCGCACGGCCCGCTGCACCCTTGGGACCCCCGCCCAGGAGTTCGTGCGTTAGGTGATCGGAAAACCGGGTCATGCCGCGCGTCCTAACAACGTCTGACAGGAACGAACTGACGCCTGAGGAGCGGCGCGAGCGACGTCGGCTTCGCCGCGAGAAACAGCGCGAAAACAACATCGGACGCGCCGCCAAGATGCATATAGCCAGACTTAGGATGGAAGCGGAGACTGTAAAGCAATCGCCGCAACCGAAAAAGTCCGTCTATGTCGGCTGTTCCGGTTGGCGCTACTGGAAATGGCGGGACTCGTTTTACGCAGACGTGCCGCAGCCACATTGGTTTGAGCATTACTCGAGCGCGTTCGACACTGTTGAGATCAACGCATCCTTCTATTCTTGGCCCACCGTAGCGAACGTACAGGCCTGGAAACGTCAGTCAGGGGCTATGAAGTTCGTTTACACAGTGAAGGTTTGCGAACTCATCACGCATATCAAAAAATTCAAGGGCACAAAAACCCTTGTCCGGGATTTTGGCATTATCGCCGATATTCTCGGTGCGCAGATGGGATGCTTCCTCTTTCAGCTGCCGCCAAGCTTCAGGTATAGCAGTGCCCGCCTTAATTCGATCGTGGGCCAGCTCGATTCAGCCCGCCGTAACGTCGTAGAATTTCGTCACAAAAGCTGGTGGAACGACGAAGTTTATGCCGCTTTCAGGAAAGCCGGGATTATCTTCTGCTCCTGCAGCGGGCCACGCCTCCCGGACGAACTCATTCGTACCGCCGATGAGATCTATGTGCGCCTTCACGGGCCGAAGCGATGGTACAGGCACGACTATTCCGATGAAGAGCTCGGCATTTGGGCGAGCAGGATCAAGGAGAGCGGCGCAAAACGGGCATGGGTGTACTTCAATAACGATCATGACGCTAACGCCACAAGAAACGCGCTTAGTATTCGCCGCTTGCTGAGACGGGATTCGAATAGGAAAAAAGGTCAGCCCGTCCGCACCCGCTCAAACGCGTCTTCCCGGCAAAAAGGCGTGAGCCCCTAAAAAATTTTTTGGCGGGGGGTTGAAACCAAAACCCGCTTTTTTTATTTTCAGGGCGCCACTAAACAATGGCTCCCGGTCGCCTCTCGGGTCCGGGATTCCTGAGACGGGCACCGGTCGTGTCCGGTGCTGTCGCTCGTACCCATTTTGCTCTTTGGAGGATCTGGCTATGCGCACTTATGACTTCTCTCCGCTGTGGCGTTCGACCATAGGCTTCGACCGCCTTTTCGACCTTGCCGAAACCGCGCAACGCGCCGGCGAGGACAATTATCCCCCTTACAACATCGAACGGCTTGCCGATAATCACTACCAGATCGCGCTTGCGGTAGCGGGTTTCGCGCCCGATGATATTACGGTGACGGCCGAACAGAATGTCGTCACCATCGAAGCCGGCAAGGCCGAGAAAGCGGAACGTGAGTTCCTTTATCGAGGCATTTCCACGCGGGCGTTCAAGCGCCAGTTCAGCCTCGCCGACTATGTGCAGGTGAAAAGCGCCACGTTCGACAACGGTCTTCTCAAGATCGACCTGGTGCGCGAGATCCCAGAGGCCATGAAGCCGCGGACGATCGCGATCACCGGCGCGACCCCGGGCAACGTGCAGCAACTCGGCGCCCGGGCCGCTGCGTAAGGCTCACTCGGCCGCGCGCTCGAAACGCGCGGCCACCGTAACTGTCTGTTAAGGGAGGTTACCATGCGGCCGACAACCGCGTATGACGACGACAACGTTTTCGACTTCCACGCGCTCCTGCACCCTGGCACCGTATTTGAGCATCCCAGGGACGTCGTGAGCCACCCATCTCTGAGTATGGCGGAAAAACGCGCCATCCTTGCGTCTTGGGCTTCCGACGCCTCGGCAATAGCTTCTTGCCCCGCCTTGCGTGCGCCTGAAGGCCTGAAGGCGCCGGTTACGATCGATACGATCCTCGAAGCGCTCTGCGCACTCGATGGAGGACCGCGTCATCCCCCGGGCGGCAAGCCGAAGCGCCTTCGCTCCGTAGCGCGTGCCCTGGCCGCTTAAGGAGGATCATCCTTGTGTGTGTTTTCCGTTCCGCTTGCAGCGGCCGCGTAAGCGCACCGTCGAAGCGTATTATGCGGCCTTGCCAGAGGAATGGCGGGCGGGGCTGGCGTGGAAAATCCCTGTGGTCGACCGCATATCGGTCCGGTTTTATGGCACCGTATTCGCGGTACTCGCACGGCATCCGCCGTGGCCCCGACCGGGCGGTCCAGTGTCACGTCCAACGTGACGAAGTCTCAGTCCTTCGGCCCGATAATGCCACCGAGTACCTGTCTCGCTGTATCGGCAATGATGTGCCGGGCCGACGGATCGCCCTTTGCGATCGAACTTACAAAGGCGCGGGCCTCCTTAAGCGTGATGTGGGGCGGCAGAGGTGCAACGTCCGGATCAGTTTTCACTTCCAGAACGACCGGGCGGTCGCATGACAAGGCTTGTCGCCACGCGTCGTGCAGTTCATCCGGCCGCTCTACGAAAATGCCCTTAAAACCAAGCATTTCGCCGAACCGCGCATACGCAAAATTCGGGATCACTTGGGAGGCGGCATATTTGGGATCGCCTTCCATGACCCGTTGTTCCCACGTCACCTCGTTGAGGTCTTCATTGTTGAATACGCATACGATCCAACGTGAGTCCGTCCACTGACGCCAGTACTTCTGAACTGTGATCAACTCGGCCATGTTGTTCATCTGCATCGCGCCATCGCCGACGAGTGCGACGACCGGGCGATGCGGATGGGCAAACTTTGCGCCGATCGCATAGGGGACCGCCGCGCCCATGGAGGCAAGGCCGCCAGATAAAGAAGCTGATTGGCCGCGCTGAACACGAAAATCTCGTGCATACCAATTCGCGCATGATCCGCTATCGCTGGTGACGATTGCATCGGCCGGCAGGAGCGGTGACATTTCCCATACGACCCGCTGCGGGTTGACTGGATTGGCATCCGCCTTGGCCCGCGCTTCGAGCTTTTTCCACCAATCCCTGATATTCTTCTCGACTTCGGCGCGCCAGTCGCGATCGGGCTTCCGCTGCAGCAGAGGGATCAGCTGCCTCAGCGTTTCCGCGGCGTCACCGTGGAGGTTTACTTCCGCGGGAAAACGAAGCGATAGCATCGAAGGATCGATGTCGATTTGCACTGCCCGGACCTTTTCATCCTTTGGCAGGAATTCGGCCCAGGGAAAGCCCGTGCCGATCATCAGCAGCGTGTCGCATTGCTGCATCAAGCTCCAGCTGGGTTCTGTGCCCAGCAGCCCGATCGCGCCAGTCACAAATGGCAGGTCATCGGGCAGGACATCCTTGCCTAAAAGCGCTTTGGCCACGCCGGCGCCAAGCACATCGGCTGTCTGAAGCACATCATCCGCAGCGCCGCGGGTTCCGGCGCCGATCAATATCGCCACCTTCTTTCCCGCATTTAAAACCTCGGCGGCACGTTCAAGGTCGGCTTTTTTGGGGACAACGATCGGCCGGACATAGCCCACGCCCGAGCGCGTAAAACCATGAGCGACTTTCGGCTCTTGATAATCGCTATCCTGGATGTCCTTTGGGAAAATCAGCGCGGATACTCCGTTCCGAGCGATAGCGACCCGCATTGCGCGGTCGATGAGATGACGCACCTGCGCGGGGGCGGAAGCCTCTTGTACGAAATTCGCGACGTCTGCAAACATGCGATCGAGGTTCAATTCCTGCTGATAGCTGCTGCCGCGAACCGTGGCCTCGGCTTGGCCGCAAATCGCCAGCACCGGGACGTGGTCGAGCTTGGCATCGTACAGTCCGGTGATCATGTGGGTCGCGCCGGGGCCGCCGGTTGAGAGGCACACGCCGATCTCGCCGGTGAACTTTGCGTGGGAGACCGCCATGAAGGCTGCCATCTCCTCGTGTCGAACTTGAATAAACTCGATCGAGCCCGCGCGCTGCAACGCGCCAAGCACACCATTGATGCCGTCGCCCGGATAGCCGTAGATGCGCCGCACGCCCCAATCGTGAAGACGACCGACGATAAAATCGCTAACTTTCATCGGACATCTTGCGAGGTACGCGGCACGCTGACATCCATGGTCATGGTCTGGGCGTGCACTCTTACGGGAATGGACTTGGCGGCCGGCGTTTTACTTTTTTCGGCATAATGCCACAGTGGCAACAGCGGATTACATTCAGGATAGTAGCCCGCGATGCAGCCTTGCGGAATGTCGTAGGCGACGACCTGCAAGCCTTCCACCTCCCGGACCACACCGTCGTCGACGGCTGTAGCGAGCACTACTTTCTGGCCTTCTGACAAGCCGAAACGGTCGATATCGTCACGATGCATCAAAACGACATGCCGCGAACCGTAAATGCCGCGAAACCGATCGTCGTAATTATAGACCGTGGTGTTGAACTGTCCGTTGCTGCGTAGCGTGATCAGTTGAACCACGTCGCGCTGCTCCGGCGCCACGTCAATGTCGGATGACAAGGTTTTCGGAACGATGAAGTTAGCTTTACCGGTTTTTGTTTTCCATACACGCTTTCGAGCTTCGATCGGCCGATGAAAGCCGCCCGGCTTCCAGAGCCGTGCGTTGAAATCGTGGAAAATCTCCGGATAGACGGCGGCGATGGCGTCACGGATCTTGCTGTAATCCCCAACCCAATCGTCCCATGGAATAGTACAGCGCGGCGCAGCCGCCTTCGCAAGTTCGGCAACTATTCTTGGCTCGGACAGCAAATCAGGGCTCGCGGGTTTTACCTGACCGCGCGACCCGTGCATGCAACCGGTGCTGTCCTCCATCGAGACAGCTTGAGGCCCGCTCGTTTGCACGTCGACCTCGATACGGCCGAGGCAAGGCAGGATGTAAGATATCTCGCCATGAACGAGCGCCGATCGATTGAGCTTGGTCAATATCTGAACCGTAAGCCTTAGCTTGCGCCAAGCCGGCTCTACCAAACGATGCTCAGGTACGGATCGAACCAGATTTCCGCCGAGCAGAACGACCGCGCGGACGCTTCCGGCGATAATTTTCTCGCAGGCCTCGACGGTGTTGACGCCTTTTGCCTCGGGTGTCTCGATGTCGAATAGCTGTTTAAGCTTTTCCGCCGGTACCTGCTCGGGCTTTTCCGTGATACCGACTGTTCGCTGTCCCTGCACATTGGAGTGACCCCGAACTGGGCAGATGCCGGCCCCCGGACGGCCGACGTTTCCCCGCAACAGGGCGAGGTTGACCAGCGTCTGGATGGTTTCCACGCCTTTCTTGTGTTGGGTCAACCCCATTCCGTATATGAACATTACCGATTTGGCGTGAGCATAGACTGCTGCAGCAGCTTCCAGTGCGCCGCGGGTTAAGCCCGAGTGGCTTTCGATCTGCTGCCAAGTTGTCCCCTTCACCGCGTCTTTGAACGCTGCGAACCCGTGGGTATGGTGCTCAATGAAGCTGGTATCCAGAATCGAAACACTATCTCCTTTGCCGCGTTGCTCGTCGAGATCGAACAGGACCTTCGCGATCCCGATGATAGCTGCGGTATCGCCGCCGGCCTTGAGCTGGTGATATTGCGACGTGATCTGCGTAGGCGGCTTCACCAGCATTTCCGCCGGCGACTGAGGATTGACAAATTCCACCAGTCCCCGCTCCCGCAACGGGTTGAAAGTAACGATGGGGACGCCCCGCTTTGCAGCTTCCTGCAACTCATGCAACATTCGTGGGCTGGACGTACCTACATTCTGTCCGAAAAAGAAAATACAGTCGGTTTTCGCGAAATCGTCCAGCGTGCAGGTGCCCACTGGCGAGCCGATGCTTTCGGGCAGCGCCACCGAAGTGGTCTCGTGGCACATGTTTGAACTGTCGGGCAGGTTATTGTTGCCATAAGCTCGCGCCAACAGTCCATACATGAAAGCTGTCTCGAGCGAAGCGCGGCCCGATGTATAGAACACTGCAGTTTCCGGAGAGAGCGCGCGTAGTTCGCGGCCGATTTCCTCAAACGCCGTATTCCATTCGACTGGAATGTATTTGTCGCTCGCCGCGTCCCAACGCATCGGGTGAGTAAGTCGGCCCGCCGCCTCGAGCTGGTGGTCGTCCCAACCTTCGAGCTCCGACACGGTGTGACCGGCGAAGAATTTTGGCGTGACGCGTTTGTTGGTTATTTCCCACGTCGTCGCTTTGGCGCCATTTTCGCAAAACTCAAAGACGCGCGGATCGGCGGGTTTGGCCCATGCGCAACTCACGCACATGAATCCGTCGGTCTTGTTCTGCTTCAGCAAAACGCGCGGGCCGTTGAAGGGCACATGGTCGCGGACAAGGCTTTTGGCGAGAGATTTGACCGAACCCCATCCGCCTGCAGCCGACTTAAACGGTTTGACTTCCAGGTCCGGGCCTAATTTACGCGTTCTAGCCATATTCCGTCTCCAAAAGCTCAGGCGAGGTGAACAGCAGCAGCTCTCGGTCGCGACCACACGTGTAAAGCGTCAATCCCGCCGCTGTCGCCAGCCGGATGGCGTGTGCGGTCGGAGCGCCGGCGGACACAAGCGCAGGGAAGCCGGCAGCCACGGTTTTTTGAACCATTTCCATCGAGCATCGGCTGGTGATGAGGCAGAAACCGTCATGGCGCGCGCTGCCATTGCGTATGAGCGAGCCAATCAACTTGTCGAGGGAATTGTGCCGGCCAACATCTTCCCTCACTGTTCGGAGGTCGCCATGAGGTCCGACCCAGGCGGAGGCATGGGCACTACGGGTCTGCTGGCTGAGGGGCTGCCATTGCCGAAGCGCTTCCAAAGCCGACGGGATCACGTTAGCGTCGATGGCCGCCGCAGGGCGCACGCGCGTAGGCGGGCGGGCTATATCGTTCAAATCCTGAACGCCGCACAAGCCGCAGCTAGTATGGCCCCTTAGCTGCCGCACTCGCCGGTTCGCGAGATATCGATGAAGGTCATTGCCGTCGAGCGAGACATCTATGGTAATGCCATCTTCGCCGTGGCGGACAGCAATCCGCGGGGGCGGGCCACAACCCTCGATGATTCCTTCTGAGAGCGAAAATCCGATCGCGAAATCTTCCAGATCGATCGGGCTTGCCATCATCACGGCGTGGGCAAAGCCGTTGTACCGGAACGCCACCGCTGTTTCCTCGGCAACGCTAACCAGCCGGCGTTCGAGCATGCCCATCTCGTCGCAGATCGCTGGTACCGCGATCGATCGGGCTTGTATGCCGTGTTGAAGGGGCTGGTTCATTTTGGCGGTCCGCAGTGTCGGTTAAAGCCGAGCCACGGCAATCGTTCCAAAGACCCTCCGTTCGAGCTGGCTCTTGCCGTATCCAAATCCGAAACGGTCGGTGGCGTAGCGCCGGTCCCAAGGGGCCTTTCGGCAGCGGTCCCGCGTCAACTTTCGCGAAAATAAAGTCGGACAGCGAACATACGCACTTTTGGAACCTTGGAACGAACAGGCGCTTATTCAGTCCCTTTCCGACACGCAGCCTTCGTCATGCGGACTGTTCTGGTATTTGTTGGCCTTGCAATCCTCGCCAGCGCAGGGTGCCAGCGAGAAGAGCGGCAATTAAGGCTCGATCCACCCGTGGCTGCAGCTCTGGACAAAATAGCCTTGATGCCAAATGGCATTAGCGGCGCGCCTCCCGAGACCTACTTCGCACTCGACAAGCCTTACGAGTCCAATGCGTACAATCTGAGCGAGGGGAAGCGGCTGTATTCGTGGTTCGGCTGTAAAACCTGTCATGCCGAAGGGCAGGGCGGTACAGGCCCCGCTTTTCTTGACGGCTGGTGGAGTTACGGGCCGGAAATGGTTTCGATCTTTGCATCGATCCGTGATGGCCGACCGCACGGCATGCCGGCCTTTCGAGATAAAATGACCATCGAGCAAATCTGGCAACTTGCGGGATATGTGCAGACGATAGGCGCCTATTCGGCGAAAACGGCAGCGCCCAGCCGTAGCGACGAGAGGCAGACACGACCCGCGGAAAATCGTGCTCCGGCAGCTAAACTGTTCGATCAGGGGCCGACGCCAGCCCATCTGGACCAGGGGCCAACGCCGTGAAGCCTGGCTTGCACAGAATCGTCTTCTCCACAGGCCCATTGCTGATCCTCAGCGGATGCTCGGGATGGCAGTCTACACTCGATGTCCATGGAGCGTCGGCCATCAATCTCCGGCAATTGATCCTTTCGATTGTTCTGGTGTGCTCGGTCGTGTGGGCTCTCGTCATGATCGCGCTGATTTTCGCCTTATGGCGCAATCGCCATCGCCGCGAAGACCTGTTGGATACCGATCCCGCTGCTCAACGCCGCATGACGATTACCGTCACCACGGCGGTCATAGCAACCGCCGTTATCATAAGCGCTTTTACGATTATGAGTTTTTTTGTCACCCGAACAATCAGCACCGCAGGCAATGACGACCTCACTATCAAGGTGAGGGGTCTGCAATGGTGGTGGGGCGTCGAGTATTATGGTTCGACACCCGATCGACGTTTCGAGACGGCGAATGAAATTCATATTCCTGTAGGCAGGAACGTGCGCCTTCAACTCGAAGGCATCGATGTCATCCATTCGTTCTGGGTACCCAGTCTGGCCGGAAAGCAAGACCTCATACCGGGCCGGCCTAATGAATTGATCATTCGTGCCGAACGCGCCGGTGTCTATCGCGGGCAGTGCGCGGAATTTTGCGGCCTACAACATGCCCACATGGCATTCTTCGTGATAGCTGAAGAAACGCCGGCCTTTGAGGAGTGGGCCAATCAGCAGCGGCAGAACGCTACGGCTTCCCCCGACCCCGAGGCGGCAGCCGGGCAACGCGCGTTTCTCGCGAAGCAATGTGCCGCTTGTCATACAGTTCGCGGTACGGCTGCAAACGGCACGACCGGGCCCGATCTCACTCACGTGGGAAGCAGAAAATATATCGCGGCCGGACTATTGGAAACGACGCGCGGTTCATTGGCGGCGTGGATTGCCGATCCTCAGACGCTGAAGCCCGGAAACAATATGCCGATGGTACCGCTCGACGCGGAAGAACTTAAGTCCATTTCGGCTTATCTGATGAGTTTAAAATGAAGGAGGAAAACACGAAGCGCGATGTTCACGACACCGACTTCGACCCGCCGGCGCTCGAGGCGGCCCTGGCGGAAACCTGGAAAACGCCTGCCGGTTTCTGGGGCGCATTGGCGACCGTGGACCACAAGATCATTGGACGGCGATACATCTTCACAGCCTTCGTATTTCTCGCTTTGGGTGGCGTCCTAGCCGTTCTGATGCGGCTGCAGCTGGCGCAGCCCGAAGCGCGGGTGCTCGGACCTGATCGCTACAACCAGATTTTCACGATGCACGGCGCGAACATGATGTTTCTGTTCGCCGTGCCGGTGATGGAAGCAATGGCGGTGTATTTGGTGCCGCTGATGGTCGGCACCCGCAATCTCGCCTTTCCGCGCTTGAACGCGTTTTCGTACTGGATGTTCTTGGCGGGGGGCGCGTTGCTTTGGATCGCGTTTGCGCTCGATATGGGCCCCGACGTCGGCTGGTTCGCTTACGTGCCGCTCTCGGGCCCGCAATATGCTGCTGGTAAGCGCGCGGACATTTGGGCGCAGATGATCACCTTTACCGAGGTATCGGCGCTCGCCGTCGCCGTAGAAATCGTCGTGACGGTGTTTAAACAGCGCGCTCCGGGCATGTCGCTCGACCGCATTCCCCTGTTCGTCTGGTCGATGCTGGTCACCTCCTTCATCATCATCATGGCCATGCCGGCGATCATGATCGCAAGCACCAGTTTGATCCTGGACCGACTGGTCGGAACGCACTTCTTCAACCCCTCCGAAGGTGGCGATGTGCTGCTCTGGCAGCATCTCTTCTGGTTTTTCGGTCATCCTGAGGTTTATATTATTTTTCTGCCCGCCGTGGGTATGGTGTCGACCATGGTCGCGACCTTCGCGCGGCGACCTGTGTTCGGCTATCTGGCTCTTGTGATGGCGTTGATTGCGACCGGGATTTTGGCGTTCGGTCTTTGGGTTCATCATATGTTTGTCACCGGGCTCCCCCGGCTCGGTGAAAGTTTCTTTACAGCTTCCAGCATGGCCATTGCAATTCCAGCAGGCGTCCAGATCTTCTGCTGGCTGGCGACGCTTTGGGACGGCAGGCCCGTGTTCAAGACTCCGCTGCTTTTTGTGATTGGCTTCATTATTACTTTTGTGATCGGCGGACTGACCGGGGTCATGGTGGCTTCGGTTCCTTTCGACACGCAAGTGCACGACACGTATTTCGTCGTAGCACACTTTCATTATGTGCTGATCGGTGGTGCGGTATTTCCCCTGCTGGGTGCGATCTATTATTGGTTTCCAAAGATGACCGGCCGGATGATGAGCGAACGCCTCGGCAAATGGTCGTTCTGGCTGATCTTTTCAGGCTTCAATCTCACGTTTTTCCCAATGCATATTTTGGGGCTGCAGGGCATGCCGCGCCGGATTTACACTTATCAGCCCGATATGCCGTGGCACGGCCTCAACATGTTCGTGAGCGTCAGCGCCGTAATTCTGGTTGCCGGCTTTCTGATATTTTTCATCGATGCAATCCGGTCGGCGCGCAACGGTGCCATGGCGGCTGACAATCCCTGGGATGCACCGACCCTTGAGTGGTCCATGCCATCGCCGCCCCCAAGTTTCAATTTTGTACGCGTCCCGATCGTCGGAGGCCCGAATCCATTATGGGAACAGCCTGATTTCCTTCCGGTCGCCAGCGGTTTGCGGACCGACCGGCGCGAATTGCTGGTGACGTCGCTGACGAATGCAACGCCACAGGCAAGGGAGGCGTCACCGAGAAATTCGATTTGGCCGCTTTGGAGCGCCATCGCGACATCGGTGATGCTGATCTGGTCGATCTTCAGCCCGTGGGCGGTTGTTTGGGGATCGATCCCGGTAATGATTACGCTGATCGGATGGTTTTGGCCCAAAGGAACACCGGAGGACGAGTCGTGAAAGAGCGCGTTGTCGCCGACCTTTCACGGCTACCGCTGCATGGGCTAGGGGCTGCCAGCGTGACCTGGTGGGGCACGATGGCTTTCATGTTGATTGAAGGTGCCGGTTTCGCGCTGGCGATAGCGGTCTATCTCTACCTGATGAGCATTGCGGCGACCTGGCCCATCGACGCTCCGCGTCCCGATCTGTTGCCCGGCACGATTTTAACTCTTCTCCTGCTGATCAGCCTTATCCCGAACTATCTCGTTGCTCGTTGGGCGCAACGCCGGGACCTTCGCAAAGTACAATTAGGCCTTCTAGCAATGTCTTTGCTCGGTGTCGCACCACTCCTGGTGCGCATATTTGAATTCCCGGCTTCGAAGGTGAGCTGGGACAGCAATGCCTACGGCTCGATCGTCTGGACCCTGCTCGGACTCCACACTACGCACATCATCACCGATCTGGTCGATACGCTTGTTCTTGCTGCGCTGATGTTTACACGGCACGGAGATAATCTACGCCGGTTTGGGGATGTCCAGGATAACGCGATGTACTGGAACTTCGTGGTCGCGGCGTGGATTCCGATCTATTTCTGCATCTACTGGATTCCACGATTATGAGCGTTCGCAAAATCTCGGACGTGCTTTCTGCTTTCGCCGGCTGGCTGGTGGCGCCTGTCGTATGGGCGATCAATATGCAACTTGGCCAAATTCTGCCTTACGTCGATTGCCGGCAACAGTCCCATCGGTTGGCGATCATTTCGTTCGTCGGGGTTGTTGCCGTCGTTCTTGCGGGCTTCGTATCATGGCGGTGGGCGGATCAGGCGCGCGTTGCTACCCCGTTGACCGCCACTTCGCGTTTCATTGCATGGTCAGGTGCGCTATCTGCTCTCGTGTTCGCGTTCGCGTTGTCGGCTCAGGGTATAGCTTCACTGGTGCTGAGCGGATGCGAGCGTTAGTCGTCATATGGTTTGCAGTTTGGGCCAGCCCCGCGCTCGGTCATGGCGCCGAGTTGCATGGCAGCAAAGCAGCATGGACCTTCGACCCGTGGATTGTTGTCCCTCTGGGCGTGCTGGGCTTGCTTTACGGTGTCGGCTGGTCGGTGCTGTGGCGGCACACCGCATCTGGCCGCAAGGTTCGGGCATGGCAAACGCTTGCGTATATCGCAGGCTGGATGTCGCTCGCCGTGGCGCTCGTGTCGCCGCTACACTGGCTCGGCGAGCATCTGTTCACCTTCCACATGATTGAGCATGAGATCGTGATGGCGATCTCCGCGCCCCTGCTGGTGATGGCCCGACCGATGGCGGCTTTTCTCTGGTCGCTGCCGCAAACGATACGTATACAAGTAGGGCGCGTCCTGCAGCGTTCCGCGGTAAAGACGACCTGGCGATTGTTGAGTTCGGGCCGCAATGCAACGCTGCTGCACGGAATAGCAATTTGGATTTGGCACGTCCCGCTTTTTTTCGATGCCGCTGTCGTCAGCGTGTCAGTTCACCGGCTGCAGCATTTGAGTTTTCTGCTGACCGCCATATTATTCTGGTGGTCGATATTCCGCCGCAGCGATGGCGGCGTAGGCGCTTGGCACCTGTTTGTTACGATGCTGCATACCAGCATTCTTGGCGCCTTGATGGCCCTCGCGCCACGGGTGTTATACGAGGCCCAAACCGCCGCCGCGATGGAGTGGGGATTGACGCCGCTGGAAGATCAGCAACTGGCCGGGCTGATCATGTGGGTGCCGGCAGGCACGGTCTATGCGGCCGTCGCACTTGTTTTGACTGCGCTATGGATCAGAAATTCCGGTACTAGGCAGGAGCGCGTCGATGCGATCAACACTGTTTAAGTATCGTTGGATTTGGCTCGCCGTGAGTGCGCTCACGGTCGCATCGGCCTGTATCGCCGGCTTAATATGGCGAGCCCAGCATCAATCGGCGAATGTTGCGGTCGCAATGACGGGCGGCGAGATCGCGCGCGCAGCCGAAATCATACGACGCTATGGGTGCGCTGGCTGCCACACGGTCCCTGGGATTCCCGGCGGTGACGGCCAGGTGGGAGGGCCATTGGTGGATATCAAGCGACGCGTCTACATCGGGGGCGTCGTCACAAACTCGCCGGACCATCTGATCCGGTGGATTGTTTCGCCGCAAACCTATTCGCCGCGCTCAGCCATGCCCGCTACCGGAATTTCTGAGGACGAGGCGCGCGATGTCGCGGCTTATCTGTATTCGCGATGAGTCATCGTCACGGCGGGGGCGTGTCGCGCGAGGGAAGGGACTTGATATAGGCCGCGATGGCGTCGCGATCGCTTTGGGGGAGCGAAGACGTATTGGTCACCACATCGGTCATAGAAGATCCGACACGGCCATGATTCGGCGTGTTGCCGGTTTTCAGTAGCTCGGCAATGTCGCTTTCAGCCCAGTCACCGATGCGCCGGGGCGTTATATTCGGATAGTACCCAACCCCTTCGGGATCTGTTCCTCCGGCAAAGCGCGTTTCGGGCTTGATCCCCCCGAAAATGTCCCGGGTCGAATGACACTCGGCACAATGCGCTAATGCTTCGACCAGATACCTCCCGCGATTCCAGACGTCGCCGCGTTCAGGAACGGAAGTAATCGGCTCACGGTTGAAGTACAAAATTTTCCAGAATCCGACGAAGCGTCGAATGCGGAAGAGCAGGCGGGGGCTGTGAGGCGGAGCCTTGCCGGATACTGCGGGCAGTGTTCGCAAATAGGCCATCAGGTCCCGAACGTCATCGATCGTCATTTTCGTGTAACTTGTATATGGAAATGCCGGATAGTAATGGGCGCCCTCCGGCGACACCCCGCTCAACAGCGCATTGGCCAGATCCCGTGTTTGCCAGGAGCCGATGCCGTCGGTTTTATCCATTGAAATATTCGGGACACGAAACGTACCGTAGGGCGACGACAGCGCCAGACCGCCACCGAGTTGCAGACGGTCGGGTTGTCCCACCTTTGCATGGCATGAGGCACAATCTCCCGCGGCAAATACGATGCGGCCTTTCGCGGCATCGCCTTCCTTATCGAAAGCGGCATCGGCTTTCGAAAAAGCTGGTCGGGGCGTGGTGACGATCCAGCCAATTGCCGCAGCGCCAACACACGCCGAAATAAGAATGACAACGATACGGCCAACCCTCATGGGCCCCTCGATCTGCTGAATTTCAAATGAGCTTTGCCGATCGGTTCCAACATTCAGATCGCTATCCGGTGCGTAAACCCGTTCTTACATAACGTCGATCGTGAAAGTCCGGATGACGATTTTGTCTTGACGGAACTCGGCCTCCAGGTCGTGACGGAAAGATCGCCACCAAGTCTTATCAAGCTCTTCCGACATCACCTCGAATACGATGAGTTCATCGTGCACGGTCGTACCGCGGTCAGTGCTGATGCCTTGCGCAGGTGTCCGTGCAAATGCCGTCATTCCGCCAAAGCGGTCCACCAACACCTTGCGAACCATCGCAAATTTTCCGTCGCCGAAGGGTTGGCCCTCGTTGTCGAACACAGGGAGCAGGATTTCGGTCAGGTTCATCGTCGTACAGGTTTTCACATGAAACGTCGGTGAGAGCCGGCGCGTTAAATCGCGCCGGCTCTCCGTCGTCTTACGCTTCTTCTTCGGCAGTCTGTTCGATCGCGGCCGGCATTTTGGCTACCGACATCAAGGTGCGGGCAACCTGATTAAGCAACTGATCGGCGTTCTCTTCTTCAGCCAGGGATTTCGAGAGCAGCGCCACCACCGCGCTGTGGCGTAGCTGCTGAGCAAGATTCCTGGCGGTTGTATAGCCCGAAATCTCATAGTGCTCGACGCGTTGCGCTGCTCCGATCAATGCGAGGTCAGCAGCGGCGTCTTCTTTTTCGCCGCCCTTTTCCATCACCTCCTGGCCTTCCTCGACCAAGCCCATCATACCCCTGCAGGCTTGGCCCGGGCGGTCACGCCAAGCATTTCAAAACAGCCGTTGATACGCTCGATCTGCTGCTCGGTTTCCTGAAGATGCATTTCGAACAGTTCGCGAAGCTGGTCGAAGCGCGCCGCTTTCGCCATCTTGGGGAGGGCCTTGGTGAGCTGCTTTTCGGCGTGAAGAATATCGCGCAACTCGTCGACCAACAATTCGTCAAGGCCATCCGGCGCCGTCGGCGGCGAACTCTCCGCCGTAATAGGAGACGTCGCGTCCGAATCCGTTGACTGCTGCAGCGCGGGGGAGTTGACGAACTCCCAGTCGCCGCCCTCGTTCCAAGGCCCGCGTGTATCGATTTCGCCTTCATCGCCGCTACCGGTCGAATCGTTGAAGAACTGGTTGACCAGCCCTGGCGTAGGAGCAATTTTCCCGATCGAAAAAGCGGGCTTTTTCATGCTTTCAAGCGCGGCGGAAAAGGCCTTCATGTGGGTGATTTCCCGGGTCATCAGGAACTGGAGCGCGTCCTTAGTACCGGCATCGTCGCAAAAATTGATCAATCGCTCATAGACAATCTTCGCGCGCGCCTCGGCTGCGATATTGCTGCGCAGATCGACATCGAGTTCCCCGGTGATTTTCAGATAATCGGCCGTCCAGGGATTGCCCTGAGAGTTGAAAAGATTGACACCGCCGCCGCCTGCGATCGCGATGAGCGGATCAGCTTCGGCCGCTTGGCGATCAAATTTTGAAGGCTTCAGATGCATCCGGGCAAGACAGCCGACCACCTCGAGATGGCTGAGTTCCTCGGTGCCAATGTCCATCAGCAGATCTTTGCGTTCCGCGTCTTCACAATTCAATCCTTGAATTGAGTACTGCATCGCAGCGGCAAGCTCTCCGTTGGCGCCGCCAAACTGCTCGAGCAGCATGTTGCCGAACCGCACATCGGGCTCGTCAACGCGCACGGTAAACATCAGTTTCTTCACATGGTGATACATAGGCTGTCTCTTTGGAAAAGGAGGAACGATCAGGTTCAACCGCGTCGGATCATTGTCGTTCCTAATTATCCTGAGCAGGCGATGGTAGCCTAAGGCGGGACATGACTCCTGCTGATCAGTTTCATCCGGTTCGTTCGGAACCGCGTGTGGCCTCAGCCATTGGACATCCGTAGCGATATCAGGAGCCTCCGATGACAACTAATTATCCGAAACCGCCATTTCCGTCGCAGCAACAGCCGATGCCTGGGGCCACCGACAAAATGCTACCCCGTCCGGATCATGGCGAGCAAAGTTACAAGGGATCCGGGAAGCTTAATGGGATGAAAGCGGTCATCACCGGCGGAGACAGCGGAATCGGCCGGGCGATTGCAATCGCCTACGCACGTGAGGGTGCAGACGTTGTGATCGCCTATCTGGACGAACACGACGAGGCAAAGGAAGTGAAAAAGCTTGTCGAAAAGGAAGGTCGGAAGGCGGTTCTGATCGCCGGGGATCTCCAGGACGCCGGCCACTGTCGGACGATCATCAAGCGTGCCGTCGACGATCTCGGCGGTGTTGACATCCTCGTTAACAATGCCGCGCATCAGGCGACATTCAAGGACATTGCGGACATTGCCGACGAAGAATGGGAAAAGACGTTCCGCGTCAACATCCACGCGATGTTCTTCCTGACGAAGGCGGCCGTTCCCTATATGAAGCCTGGAAGCTCGATCATCAACACGGCTTCTATCAATTCCGACATGCCAAACCCGACGCTTCTGGCTTATGCGACGACGAAGGGGGCAATACAGAATTTTACCGGCGGTCTGGCGCAGATGCTTGCGGAAAAAGGCATTCGCGCCAATGCCGTTGCGCCCGGTCCGATCTGGACGCCGCTGATCCCGTCGACCATGCCCGACGACACGGTAAAAAACTTCGGCAAACAGGTCCCGATGAAACGGCCTGGGCAGCCGGCAGAGCTTGCGACAGCGTATGTCATGCTCGCCGATCCGCTTTCCAGCTACGTTTCGGGAACCACCATTGCGGTCACAGGCGGCAAGCCATTCATTTGATCATGGACAGGACGAGTGCTCCGCCGAACTATCCGACGACGCCTGACGATCGTTATTTCGTCGTCCGCGGCAAGTTATGGCGACTGGCGAATCCGAACCTCGATCCGACGGAGAAAGCGGATCTCGTGAAGAGGCTTATGGCAGCCCGCCGGGCAATCAGGTCTGCCAAATTAGGCGGCGACATGGCAGAGGAGATGTCCGCGCACCGCGAGGTCGACAGCATCAAGCGCCAGCTTGGGGAGAGGGGCCCGGTTTGGTGGTCCGATGGCGCGCCTGACTACAACAGGCATTTGGTCAAAAATACCCCGTATGCCGAATGGTATGCCGGGATGAAAAAATCAAAGGCGGTAGCCTAGACCAGGCAATTCGTCATTTGGGTTAGCGACGGTCCGGCTATGCTTTAAAACGGATGGTCGAGGCTTATGCCGCGCTGATCCAAGGAACCGTTTGCCGGTCTGCGACTTCTTTCAGGCAAAAGCGGGGGCATCAATGGACAATAAAACGGCTGACGCTTCACTGGCTCAAGCAGCGCAGTTCTTGCGCCGTTCCCATGTCCGCGAGGGAAAGCCGTTTCCACTCGGCGCGACGTGGGACGGGCTGGGCGTGAACTTCGCGTTGTTCTCGGCTCACGCCACCAAAGTCGAGCTTTGCCTCTTCGATGAAGCGGGCGAGACTGAGCTTGAGCGAATTGAATTGCCTGAATACACCGACGAAGTGTGGCACGGTTACCTTCCCACGGCCGGGCCTGGGACCGTATATGGTTATCGCGTGCATGGTCCTTACGAGCCTGATGCGGGCCATCGCTTCAATGCAAATAAACTTCTGATTGATCCATATGCGAAGCAACTCGTGGGCGCTTTGCGATGGGGACCTGAGCTTTTCGGCTACACCTTAAATCATGCTGACAAGGACATGTCGTTCGAACTCGAGGGATAGCGCTCCTTTGATGCAAAAGTGCAGGGTGATTGACCCGGCCTTTACCTGGGGAAGGGCGCCGAAGCCCGAAACAGCATGGGAACGAACGATTCTGTACGAAATGCATGTCAAGGGTTTCACCAAGCTTCATCCGCTCGTGCCCGAAGATGACCGCGGCACATTTGCTGGTCTGGCACACCCGAGCGTCGCATCATATTTGCGGTCTTTGGGCGTCACGAGCGCCGAACTTCTACCTGTTCATGCTTTTCTCGATGACAGCTATCTGGTTGATAAAGGACTGCGTAATTATTGGGGTTACAACTCGCTAGCGTTTTTTGCGCCGGAACCTCGCTACTTGAAGTCCTCCATCGCGAACGAATTCAAGACGATGGTCAATCAGTTTCATGCCCACGGCATCGAGGTCATTCTCGACGTCGTGTACAACCATACGGCCGAAGGAAATGAACTGGGCCCGACCTTGTCTTTCAAGGGCATCGATAACGCCAGTTACTACCGGCTTCTTCCTGACCAGAAGCGGTACTACATCAACGACACGGGGACTGGCAACACAGTCAATCTCTCCCACCAACGAGTGTTGCAAATGGTCGCGGACTCGCTTCGCTATTGGGCGACCGAAATGCGCGTTGACGGTTTTCGCTTCGATCTCGCCACCATACTTGCCCGAGAACCGTATGGCTTCGACGAGGGTGGAGGTTTTCTGGATGCATGTCGGCAAGATCCCACGCTTTCTGGCGTCAAGCTTATCGCCGAGCCATGGGATATTGGACCCGGCGGATATCAAGTCGGGAAATTTCCGCCCGGCTGGGCGGAATGGAACGATAAATTCAGAGATGCCGCGCGCAGCTTTTGGAAAGGGGACGCCGGATCGCTACCGGAGTTCGCCAAACAAATCACCGGATCCGGCGATCTTTTCAACAAACGGGGCCGCAAACCTTGGGCAAGCGTCAATTTCGTTACCGCCCACGACGGCTTCAATCTGCATGACTTGGTGTCGTACAACGACAAGCACAATGAGCTCAATGGCGAGGATAACCGCGACGGGCATTCCAACAATCATTCATGGAACCACGGCGTGGAAGGACCGACCGATGATTCTGAAATCATCGCGTTGCGGGAGCGGCAGAAACGCAATTTCCTCACCACAATGATGCTGTCGCACGGCACACCCATGCTGCTCGCCGGCGATGAATTCGGCCACTCCCAGCACGGCAACAACAACGCTTACGCACAGGACAATAAAATAACCTGGCTCGACTGGCTCGGTATCTCATCCCACGGACGTGAACTACGCGAATTCGCGCGGAAGGTCGTTGCGACCCGGAAGGCCTTTCCCATTCTGTTCCGCAGCCGGTTCGTGGTCGGCTCTCACAATGAGGAACTGGATGTCAAGGATGCGGCATGGCTTGCGCCAACCGGTACCGATATGACAACGGAGCAATGGCATGACAGCAACGCACGCTGCTTCGGCCTGCTTCTGGATGGACGAGCCCAGGAAACGGGTGTGAAAAGGCGCGGGTCGGACGCGACTCTCCTGCTGATCTACAATGCACATTACGATGTAGTAAACTTCACGCTCCCTCAAGTGCCGGAAGGTCGCAATTGGCAGGGCCTTGTTGACACCAATCAACCTGAAAAAGAACTTCCGACACTTGAGTTTGGAGATGTCTACGAGGTGACGGGACGCTCCATGGTGGCGCTGGGATTGTTGTCGGACGGAAGCATGACACGGCGCTTGCGTCAGGGTCTCGGCGCTATACTTGAAATAGCCGACCTACCCTGGCCTACATAGGGCGCGGGGTATTGGGGTTTTGAATCCAGAAGGTAAATCGGCGACAGGCGTCGATGCGCACGAGCCTAATCATGTCGCACTCGGGTTCGCGCACCTTTTCGATGTTTGGATCGGTGTGCATCTGACAGTCTCGGACATTAAATCTTTAAAATTTAGGAACGTCCTCTCTTGTGCAATGTTCGTTCAAAACATTTCTCCCGGAGAATAAATACATGATCAAGCTAAAACTGTTGGGTTCGGCTTTATTGGCTGTCGCCGCGCTTTGGGTGATGCCCGCGAGTGCTCAGGAAGTGATCTACAATCCCGGCTATTGCGCGCAGTTCTACCCGAACGCAAATTGCCAGAACAAGGGGCCGGGCAATCCCTACACCGGGCGCGCTTATCGAACGGCCGGTTGGCAAAACGGCTACGCGCGGATGGAACATCGCGGTTGGCGCCATTATCGACGCCACCGGGCATACCGCTGATTCCGACAAATATGAGAGGGCGGTTTGCCCGCCCTTTTCATATTCAAACTGTTGCGTTCTATTCCTCGATCGACCGCGTCGCTGAATGTGCGCCTTGACGTACAGTTTCCGCCGGGATGTAAGCTTCGCGGTAAGTCCTGCTATTTAGGACTTTGCAGACCCGGCGAAGACAGCCATCGATCAATTGTGGCGGCGGCGTCATTGGCCAACGCTTTCTGAACGAGGCTTTCGCGTTCCTCGCCGGCGGGCAGATTTTGAGCCTCGGTGCGCGCCCGATCGGCAAATTGTTTAAGTCGTTCCTGAAGCGGCAGCGTAGGCCGGGTACGGTTGCGCTTCTTGATCATCTTTCACCTCGCAATCCCGGCAGGCTTTCATGTACGATGAACGCCGGCCTTAACATTTGTTGGGAACCGGAACTTGTCCGCGTGGTTTATGCGATGCCGGTGGGAGGACAAGTCTTGGACCGCGAAGCCATATTGTCGGCCCTGATCGAGAGGTTGACTGTTGTATCGGGCCTCGAAGAGGAGGATATCGAGGCGTTCCGAGCCTTACCGGTAACGGTGCGCCGGGTCGACGCTGGCCATTACGTCGTTCGCGATGGCGACCGGCCCAAGGAATGCTGCCTGCTTGCGGAGGGCTTTTGCGTACGTGCCAAAACAACCTCCGGCGGTCAACGGCAAATCCTTTCCATCCATATTCCCGGTGAAATACCCGATTTGCAGAGCCTGCATCTCCATGTGCTGGATCATGACCTTATCACGCTAACTCCCAGTACACTAGGCTTTATCAGCCATACCGCTTTGCGCGCGATGAACCGCGCAAGGCCGCGCATCGGAGAAGTCCTGTGGCGCGACACTCTTATCGATGCGGCGATGTTTCGCGAATGGATCGTAAACGTGGGACAGCGGCCGGCGCCGCAGCGCCTCGCGCATATCATCGTCGAACTTCGCGATCGGCTCGCGGTTATCGGCCGCGTCGCAGGCCATGCCTTCGACATGCCCTTGACCCAGGAGCAACTGGGCGAGGCCATGGGCGTTACTTCAGTTCACGCCAATCGCATTGTAAAGCAGCTCCGGGACGAGAACGTGGTCGATTTCCATCGCGGCCGCGTCACGATACGCGATGAAAGAAAACTCCAGGAACTAGCCGGCTTCGACCGCCTTTACCTGCACCAGATGCCATCGCTTTGAGGTCGCCATGCCGCGGTTTCACTTCCATATTCGTGAAAACGGACACGTCGTTGAGGATGAAGAAGGGCGAGTTTTAGCCGATAAGGCCGCGGTTCGGCGTGAGGCCGTTGCGACAGGCGCCTCCATTGCACGTGACGCGTTCGTCAGCGGCAGCGCTAGAAACGTCGTTGTGGACGTGCGGCAGTCGGATGCGCCTTATCTCAAGGTGTCTATCACGTTGGTCGTCGAGGACGATTTCGAAAACGCTTTGCCGGAATAGGAACCTTCGCTCGCGCATCCTGTTGGGGAGTTTCTCAACTTTCATGGAGATTAATCGATGAAGAAAATAGTCTTAACATCCGCATGCATTCTGGCGCTGTCGATCAGCGGTGCACTCGCCCAGACCCAGCCCGCGCCGGGCGCGTCGAGCGAAGGTAATGTCGGTCCTGGTGCGACCAAGAGCATGAAGAACGGAACCACCACGGGCGCAGGCATGGCGAATAAGAAAGGCGGCACCGCAGCCAACCCTTCCAGCGAAGGCAATGTCGGTCCGGGCACGAACAATAACGCCGGAAAGCAGCCGGGCGGGCGGTAATGGACAGTCGCCGAGGCCGCCGGCATTGCCGGCGGCACGACGATACATAACCCAGGAGCGGTGATGGAAGAGAAGGACAAAATCATCAGACAGCGAGCCCATGAATTGTGGGAGAAAGCGGGAAAACCCGAAGGCCGTGAGACCGATTTCTGGCTTCAGGCGGAGCGGGAAGTTACCGCCGAGAGTACCGATTTTCCTCCGGCGACTTCATGACATGTCCTAAATCGTAGGACGCGATGGTCGCTTAAAAGAGATGCTTCGGATCGCAGCAGGAAAAACCTCGATCTGCCGCTCGAGATTGTATTGAACCAGCGCTTGCGGTGTGATGCCGAGGCGCTTGCACAGTCACGAACATCGAAAATTCAGCGCTACGCTGCGCACGAACTTGGAATCGTCGGATATTGACATGCGGTGGTAAGGTTTCGCTGAAAACCCTCCATTGTGTTGGAACCCGTGCTCGGAACCGCGCGTTCGCTTGCTATGACTTCTGCAGCCTCACGCCACGCGCTTCGGTCAAAAACGTCTTCGCTGTCTCCTCCGCGCAGATCACGCCCGGCCGCGAGGGCAGAATCGAAACGGAGTCAGTTAGCGCAAAGGGCCCGCCAAAAATTTCTGCGCGCTTTTCCGAATGGGTTTCAGGACGAGACGTATCTCGCTTGGGAGCGTGATTATAAATGGGCGGCGCATCTGCGTTGGGACGCAGAGCTTGGCGAGCCGACCTTTCGCCGGTTGATCAAAACGAAAAAGTTCGAAGAGATCGCTCGTCTTGCAACCGGCATTGAATCGCGTACCAACCTGCTTTTCTCCTTCGAGAAAATGGCGTTGCGGGATGCGGTTCGCTCACCGGCGGGAGCGCGAAAGTTTGCCACCGCGTTATTCGATTTTCTGCACGGGGCTGACCCGCTTGACATGCGCTTTGCCACCTGGGTGACGGCAATATCCGAGCTGCCAAGAAGGCAAACACGCGTGTTAACGTGGCCGCTTGTCACCGTGTTCGGGTTCATAGCCCAGCCAAAAACGCACTTCTTTTTCAAGCCGATGGTGACGCGAGAGGCCGCTCGCCGTTATGGCACCGAACTTTCCTATGCGTCGCGGCCATCGTGGCCGCTTTACCGGGACTTGTTGTCGTTCGTTAAGACCGTGCGCGCCGACATCAGCAACATGCGTCCGCGCGATATGATCGACATGCAGTCGTTTCTATGGGTCCAGGGCTCGGATGAATACCCCGACTAGAGCATGATAATATAAGGTTGAATTGTGATTGCGAGGAGCGAAGCGACGAAGCAATCCAGTCTTTCTACGCGCCTGCTGGATTGCTTCGCTTCGCTCGCAATGACAATTCAACAACAAGGCAACAATGCTCTAGATTTTCCTTCCAAGTCGTCGGCTCTTGTTTGCAAGAACTTCACTACGGATCGTTTCCGCAACGTCAGTTGCTGACGACGTGCAGCCATCAGCTCGCGATGGTGCTGATCTTCGAAACCGATGGCCTGATGATGTGCGTCGCCTCCTCTGCTGGTTATCCATCGACATTGGTAACATTTAGGTACAGCGTAAGCCTCCGGACCATATGCATTATATAGGCCGGCCGGACCTCAAAACCCTGCCGCCCTACAAGACTTCCGTGTCAGCGCGTGGGCTCGCTTGGCGATATCAAGCCAGCCTCCGATCCCGGCGCGGTCCTGACCTCAACCTGCTGGCGGCGAAGAATTATCCAGGCCACAATCGAGAACATGCTGGCGGCCAGTATGATCAAACCCATCTGCATTTCACTTGTAGGAGGAAAGGCCGCGGTCGCCGCCGCACCAAGTCCACCAAAAGTCATCTGAATGAAACCGGAAAGCGCCGCCGCTGCTCCGGCCATGGACGGGAAGACACCCATGCTTCCGGCGGACGAGTTTGGCAGGATCAGACTGTTGCCGAGGCCGATAAGAAACGTCGGACCGATGACGCATGCCCAGTGGCGCAGTCCGATCGCTGTCAAGAAAACGATCAGGAGTCCGGCCGCGAGGTTGCAGGCGCATCCGATAGATATCATTCGATCAGTTCCAATTGACTTGGACAGTCGTCCGACGAAGACGCTACCTATCAGGTAGCCGGCGCTGGGCACGGTCGCGTAATAACCGTAATGACCCGGCGACAAACCATAGGAGTCGATCAAGATTATTGGCGCTGCTGCGTTGAAGCAGTGAAACGCCGCCCAGCCACCCGAAATGACGAGGGTGTAGGCCATGTAACGTCGGTTCGTTCCCAATATCAGATAGTTTTTGAACACGGACGCAACGTTACTGCCGCTCGAAGGTCGGACAGACGACTTCCGGATGGGCGCCCGCCAGTGGCACCACAGGACAAGCGGTAGGGAGAGCACGAAGATCATCAGAAAGGTTGATCGCCAGCCGCTGAGAATAGTGAGCTGTCCACCTAATAGCGACGCAATCGGCTGGGTGAATGCAAGGGCGATCGCAATGAAAGCGAGCGCTCTGGCTGTCTCTTCACGTGTGCGTGTATCATGCACCATTGCTCGAATCAGTACGAGTCCGACGCTTGCACCGGCGCCCTGCAGCGCACGTGCCAATATAAGGAATACCGGCGATGGCGCGACGGCGCTGGCGGCGGACGCTAACGCGAAAAGAAGTAGTCCTGCCATCAAAATGGGCTTTCGGCCGAAATAGTCGGACGCCGGGCCAACAATCAACATCGACAAAGCATACGCTACCAGGAAGGACGAGAGAGCCAGTTGGATTTGACCAAAGGAAGTCTCGAATTCTGCGGCAACCGCGGGCATGGCTGGAAAGAAAATCGGCGAAGCAGCGACGGTAATCACCGATATCGCTATCAGCAGGCTCAAGGGAGTTTCCAAATGATCTCGCATTTAGCTTCCTCGCGTTCAGCCTTTGCCGGGATGGAACATTAAATCTTACGGAAATGATCGATGCCGCGATAAGGTATTATAAGGACGGCATTCTATCCTCGAAAAAATTGCGCCGGAATAGAACCGGCCCAGATGCTCAGGGATCCCCTTCACCGACCCGGCCAGACCAGCCTTCGGCTAACGCCAATCCATCACTGTCTCCAAACGTCCCGCATAACGCTTCAGTTCATTCGAGCCAGTTGTCTCGCTCAGAGAGAGCGGCGTCACTTGATCGGTTTCGCTTCTGATTAAAAGCGATCGTCATTTGTGCATCGCAATACCTGTGACATTTTTTTAACAAAGTCAACTGCAGGTTGTATTTGACACTATGGTTTTGTAATACTACCCTAGGATGTAATTAAGACGATCAGCATCCCAGCGAGCGAAATAAGCGATATCTGCGAGCCAGTAAGAAGGACTACGTTCGTGGGGGGCGATGTCGGCATGTTGAGCATAGGGGGAGACGCCCTGGCATCCTACCCCGTATGGCACGGTTTTGCGGATCCGCTATTTGGAAAGCAGAACGTTCCTATCGTGGCCGGGCGTGGATGCTGGGTTACGGATGCCTCCGGCCGGGAATATCTAAATGCGTTTTCAGGATTATCTCTGATTCTCGGTGTCGGCCGGCCAGAGATCGAGAAAGCAATCTCAAAACAGCTACGGAGCCTTCCGTACGCGCACATGTCGCGCAATGCGACATGTGCCTCGATCGAGGCCGCTGACGCCATTCTTAATCTGTTCCCTGCTCCGATGTGTATGTCGAAGGTGATGTTCACCGTCACTGGGTCGGAAGCAGTCGAAGGCGCGATAAAAATTTCCCGACAGTTTCACAGGTTGTCCGGCAACCCAGCGCGAAAGTTGATCGTGGGTCTGCACCGCGCCTACCATGGCATGGGCTTCGGCTCGGCATCAATAAGTGGGGCGTTCGCGAACGAGTCGGAACTGGCGTTCGGACCATTGTTGTCTGGGACGGCCGTGGCTCGCGGACCGACATCTCCCAAAGACTGCGTCGACTGCAAAACTGCCCGGCAGTGTTCCGGCGCATGCATACGGGGCGTCGAGGATATCGTCGCAGCATATGGCGCGGAGCATTTGGCGGCGATCGTTGTCGAGCCGGTGCTCGGCGCTGGTGGCGTGATCATTCCGGCACCGGAGTATTTCCGCCGACTTTCTACCCTTTGCACGGATCACGGGATTCTCCTGATTGTCGATGAGGCGGCGACCTGCTGCGGACGGACCGGACGAATGTTGGGTTCCGAACACAGCGAACTACAGGGCGATATCGTTATCCTGTCAAAGGCGATCAACGCCGGGTATCTCCCGATGGGGGCCATCGTCTGTTCGCAGCGCGTGTTTGACGTTTTTGCAGATTCAAGCGAACGGCTCCTTCATGGCGGGTCACAGGCCGGAAATCCGGCCTGTGTTGCAGCCGTTGCGCCGACACTCGAAATTGTCAGGAAGGAGAAGCTTCCTCAGCGCGCAGCTCACGCGGGCAGGCGGTTGTTGGACGGATTGCGTTCGCTATTGGTTGCAACGGAAGAGGCCGATGTCAGAGGCATCGGCCTGCTGGCGGTCATCGAGGTCAACCAGACCCTGCTCGATTTGGCACAATTCGCTGCGGCGATCGGCGACGCAGGTGTCTTGGTCCATGTCGGCCGGAACCGTGTCGGAATATTTCCACCGCTGACAATCAGCAATGCCGAAATAGACATAATTATTGAAGCCGTGCGCAAGGCGCTCTTTCGAGGGAGAAGGCAATGCGCGTGAGCATCATGGGCGACTGTACCGCTGGTCGATCTGTCGCTTCGCGCCGGTCGAGGGGCCGAAGCGCTCCCGAGTTTCCGGCTGCGATCGAACACTCATGGTTGAAGCAGGAGCATCAGGGCCGGGACATCGGGAGAATCGCATGCTGATTATGGTGACGGGGCCAGTTGGACGTTTTTCGGGAGTATCCGGGATTGAATTGCAAAACCGCTTGAACGCGCTTGCAGCCGCATCTCTCGAGGTTCTCAAGATGGGACACGTTCCCGTTGTCGGTGTGTTTCAGGCCTATCCGATGATCGATCTTCTTCCAACTACCGAAGAGAAGCTCGTGGTGCTTGAACAATACTATCTGGCCTTGATGGACCAGTGTGAAGCCCTTCTGGTCATTGGGCATTCGCCGGGTGTCCAGATGAAGATCGATGTCTTCCGGAAAGCGAACAAGCCGATCTATACGTCCATCGATGCGCTGCCTGAGCCGTTGCGGGCGGTTTCTTGAGCGGGCGACGACCAAAGGGGACGTCCGCGATGGAAGACAAGCTTCGAGGGACACGGAAAAAGCAGTCGATTTGAGGAGGCGGGCAATGCCAATTAGCGCTGATGGAATTGTCGGTCACAAACTCACTCGCGAAGAGTTTGATCTGCTCGGCTACATTGACGGCCGTTATTTTGCCCACTCGGCGACAAATCGGTTCAAGGAATGGAAAAGCTCGTTTGATTCATCCCACCCCGACTGGGTGCTGCGTGCAGAAGTACAGGACAGGCTAGCTTGCTTGTGCCGAACCGTCCTGATGGAGCGCGAACTCGACAACGATCGACGCAGATTGCGAATCCTGTTCACCGGCGCCGCGCTGGGATCGATTGCAACGTATTTTCATAGCGCGCGTCTCCATGAAATCGGAGCGGTCGACCGGATTGATATCAGCATCTGCGACCTGCTTGAGGAACCTCTCGATCGGACCAGGACCGGAGACTTCGAATTCACTGAGGAAACGGCGAAGCTCGCCGGCCTCGCCCACCTCATGTCACCCGCCTCTTACAAAACGGTGCTTTGCGCGGCCCACACATGGCGCGCAAATGCCGTCGATTTGTCAGCGGCGGACGATGGCACCTATGATGTGGTGGTAGCGCCGTATCTGCATCATCACATGAATTATGCGGACAAGGCGTTGGCATGCTCGGAATTGAGCCGCGTGACCAAGCCAGGCGGGCTCTGCGCCATTGGCGACCTGACTTTCGAATACGAGGCGTTTTGTGCCTGGTTACGGAAGCATTCCTCAGAAGACGTACCCTACGCGCTGGAGTGTTTCATCGCCCGCGGGGCGCATGAGGCGCTGGTTCATGGATGCGAACCCGTCGCCTCCTATGACGGCGGCTTCTACTACTCGACGATCATGAGGAAGCATGACTGAACAGATCGCCGCGAGCGAAAGGCGCGCCGGTCCACGTGCCCCGGCGGTTGCGCCGCATTTCTTCGAGTTGCAGACGCCGCGCGCCTTGCGCTCCACAAGGACCGGTGTGGGAACCGACGTGCACCTCTACGCTCGCTATGGCACGCCGACCAACACGGCGCTTAAGTCAGCGCTGGCGCATTGCTTCGGAAAAACGTGGACGGCGACCGCCGCCTCGGGCATGGCCGCGGTTGACATTGCGGTCTCCGCCGCCATACGCGCGTGCGGGAGCAGCACGCCCGTCATTGGAGTATCCGAAGACCTGTATGTCGGCAGCCGGCGTTATTTCGAACGCATCCTGCCCGGCTATCGAAACGTCCGGCACCTGATTCTTCCTGCGGATCCGAAACGCCCCGAAATGCTGGTGCGGGCACTTGAGGAAATTCGGCCGGATATTGTTTTCACGGAGTCCATCACCAATCCGCTGCTGTTCGATTTGAACGAAGCAGCGCTGCGTGACTACAAAAAGCGGAACAAGTGTCTGGTGATCGTCGATGATACACTTCGCTGCTCCACCGCGCATGACGCGCTGCCCGACTTGGCCGATATAGTCGTACACAGCGCGACAAAATATATCTGCGCCCAGAACGACACCATGGCCGGCGTGGTCATGGGCGACGATCCGACGCTATTCGAGAGTGTTTTCGAATATCGCAAGTTTGTCGGCGGCATGCTGCCGGACTGCAGCGGGCTGCGGCTTGCCGAAGATCTTGCCAGCTTGGCATCCAGGCTCAAGGTGCAACGCGCGAATGCAATACGGGTTGCCGAATTTATTCAGCAGCATGAAGCGGTGCATGCCAGCTGGGTCAACCCGCGCGCTACGCTCGTGACTTTCGAGATTTCACCGTTGTGGCTGCCCGGACAGGCAACGTCGGATCGCTTCTTCGATGCGGGAAGCAACGGGCTGCCGTTCGCGGCGTCTTTCGGGTCTTCTGAAACCACGGCGTTGCCGCTCGACCTGCTCGATAGCCGGTTTGCCGGTCGTCCGATGATCCGGATATCGTGTGGCGCCGAGAACATCGCTCTCATTCTGACTAGGCTGCGCAGATCGTTCGCTGCGCTGAAGGATCATTGATGCTGGGCCGGGAACAGCACTGCGACGTGCTTTGCATTGGTTGCGGTCCGGCGAACCTCGCACTTGCGGCGGCGTTCCACGAAACCCGCCACGTTCGGCCGCGGCCGCTCAATATCAAGGTGCTGGAGGGAAAACCTGCGTTTTCCTGGCACCCGAGCATGCAGCTTCCAGATTCGGATTGTCAGGTCTCGTTTCTTAAAGATCTCGCGACGCTGCGAAACCCTCGGAGTGAATTTACTTTCATAAATTATCTGCATGAAACCGGAAGGCTGATCGATTTTCTCGATCTCAACCAAAACACGGTTTCTCGCGACGATTTTGCAAACTACTTCGCTTGGGTCGCCGCTCGATTGGACGCCTATATCAGCTATGGCTGCCGCGTAACGCTGATCGAGCCGATCAGAGGACCGCGCGGCTTCGAAGCATTCCGTGTGCATTATGACGTTAACGGCGGTGTGCTTTCCGTGACCGGGCAACGACTCGTCGTGGCAGTGGGCGGGCAGCCGGTCGTTCCAATGGCGCTGATGCCCGCATTAGGTCGCCGATGCTTCCATTCCGAACAGTTTCTGGGCTCGCTGAAGGCGCTTGCACTCGGGCCGCAGGACGAATTCGCCGTTACAGTCGTAGGAACTGGCCAGAGCGCGGTCGATATCGCGACACATTTGCTCACCCGTTACACGAACGCACGGGTGACGATCGTGGCCCGTGGCTATTCGTTCCGCACGGCAGACGATAATCCGTTCCTGAATAAATTCTTTACCAGTGAAAACGCCGCGGAAATTCATGCGATGCCACCGGATCGTCGTAGCCAGTTGGCCAACGATTATTACGATACGGGCATCGCCGTGTCCGACATGCGGTTGCTGCGAAAATTGTACGAGATCGTTTATCGCGAGAAATCACAGGGACGCAGCAGGTTCAATATCGTCAACTACCGCGAAATATTAGGTGCCGAAAGCACCGTTCGGTCAGTCAGAATAGCAACGCGTCATTTTCTGAACAATACAAAGGAAGTGTTGACGAGCGATATTCTGGTTCTCGCCACGGGCTATTCCCGTTCTCTGAAAGTGCCGTTCCTGCGCGCAGTAGATGATCTGATTTATCCGGCTGGTTCGTCCCATCCCGACATCGATGCGGACTACAGCCTGTCCGCGCTCAAGGGACAACCGGCGTCTCTGTTTCTGCAGGGATATGCTGCGTATACGCACGGTGTCGGCGATGAATCGCTGGCACTCATCGCAACACGGGCAAAGGTCATTCAGGCTGCCATCGATGAGGGAATTGGCTCCGATTGCGCTTACTTGATGAGGGAGGCGCATCGTGCCCAACATTCTTGAGCTACGTGCTTCATTTCCTCAATTCGAGATCTGGTGGGATTCGCTTCCCTGGGACATCCCTGCATGGCAGGCGAAAGTCGAAAAATGCCTGGGCATATCCATGCCCAAGCTTCTGGATCCGGACGCAGCCATAAGTCCCCTGACCGGTGTGACGACGAACCCCAGACTTGTTTTCAACTCGCTGAGCAAAAATCCTGCCAACCGGATCGGTTGTTTCGGGCCGAGCTCCGCGAAGACCGGATTCGATGGATATTGGGCTGCGTATCGGCAGGTCTTCAAGGAGAATGCCGCCATAATCCAGCCGTTGTGGGAAAAACGGCAAGGCCGGGAAGGGTGGATATCGGCGCAGGTCCCGCCGGCCGCGGCGTTTTCCGTTAGCGAGATGGTTGCGCTCGGGCTCGACCTTGCATCGATCGCCCCCAACATCATGGTCAAAATCCCCGGCCACCAACCGGGGATCAGGGCCATGGAGCGATTGGTTTCCAAGGGGGTGTCGCTGAATGCGACGCTCGTGTTTACCGCCAGTCAAGTCAAAGCGTGCCTCGACGCCATCGCCAAAGGCCTGTCTGCTCCGGGCCGCCCCACTTCCGTTCGCCAGAAGATCGTCATCACATTCATGCTGGGCCGTTTCGGCGATGACTCGGAGCTACAGAGTCAGCTGGCGGTGCGCGGCCACAAGCTGTCACCAACCGATATGTGCTGGTTGGACCTTATCGCTTTCGAGATCGTGCGCGAAATGTGCGAGCGAAGCCAGTTGCCGGTGACGCTATTGGTCAGCAGCCTTAAGCTGGACACGAACGAGAACGGCGCCTCGAGCTGCTTCCGCCTCGAGCGGATTGCATCGACAAAATGTATTGCGACCATACCGCCGCAAAACCTTGAGCAGATACTGCATATCCGAGGCTTGACGGATCGCGTGCGCAGGGCGGCGGATGCCGTGCCGCCGAAAGGCCTTGTTGAACTCGTGGCCAATGTGCCCGCGTTCCGCGAGATGACGCAAGCCGACGGCCTCCGACCCAGGGACTTTATCCTGCGACCGGCTTTTCTGAAGGCGTTCGAAGAGGCAACGATCGGTTATCACCGAACCGTCGATCTTGTTCAGAACTACCGCGAATGGGCCGTGGTGGGCTGAAAGCCACCCTTGAAATCATCCATCACAACAATACGAGGCAAGACAATGTATCATGTTCCGGTTGCTGAGCTCAGTGCGATGACCGCAGACACACGTATAACGAGAGTAGACGAAGTTAGGCAATTTTTGAGAGATTCACGGCACGCCCCACTCAGCTTGGAGCAAGTGAATTTGCTGATCTCTGCGGTTCACTCGCCGGATTTCGCTGAAATCAAGTCTGCCGTCATCGCAGCGTCTGCCGATGTCCGGATGAAAAAATACGGCAGCGGCGTTGTGACCATGGCCCCGGTCGAGGTTACAAATCGATGCGCTTCGGACTGCAATTTCTGCGGTTGGCGGGCGAATAACAAGCAGATGAAGCGCCTGAGCATCGACGACGAGCTGGTCGGCATCCAGGTGCAATATCTTCTGGACAAAGGTATACGTCATATCGAACTTGTAGGCGGCGATGACGTCAAGTTCGTTCGGGACACCTTGCCCGCGCTCGTTCCCATGCTGCGCGAGCAAGTGGATAAGGTGGACGGCGGCCAGCTGTTGTTTTGCACAATGGCGCTCACGGACACGCAATATGAGAATCTCGCAGCTTGCGGCGCCGACGGGATGATCATGTGGCAGGAAACGTATAACGAGGAGCTTTATAACAGGCACATCAGCTCCGGTCCTAAGGCGTTCGGTATTGATGACAAGTTCAAAGTGGTCAAGGGTGGAGACGGCTTTCTTTTTCGACTTCAGAGCCAGGACCGTGCTGCAAAGGCAGGCCTCGGACTTTCAGTGGGCGCAATGCTTGGACTCAACAAGAATATTGCATTCGAGATTCTGGCGACGATCCATCACGCGCGTTACTTGAGCGATACCTATAATCCTGTGCATCCGGTGATCGTCGGGATGCCGACCTGGAATAAAATTACAACTGCCGAAACCGACAACAGACCCGAGCAGACTTTCGACATGGAAGATTACTTCTCCTACTTCGCGTCGATTTATCTGCTTGGTCTCTCCGACAAGAATGTCTGGGTCTTCCCGAATTGTCGCGTATCGCTGCCGACCCAGATAGAGGCGGTCCGAGTTGCGGGTGCGTATACCTCGACTGAAGTTAAAGTAGGTCCTGGTGGTTATCTGGCGGAGGCCTTGCGCGACCTCGACACTGCGACTCGCGACACGGTGCTTCGCAAGTTGCGGTCGGGGCTGAAAGTGGAAGGTGACTTCTCGGAACTGGTCAGTCGTCTCGACGATCTGGAGCAATTTCAGCACCATTTCCATCCACATGAGTACTATGTTGCCGCACTGGTTTCGTCCGGTATCAATCTCGTCGACAATCACTCTGTTGCGGGCAGGCCGACGGCAGCAACCGTGCCCGGCAATTAGAACCGAGTAGCGACCCATGTTTGAAACAGAGCAGTCTTTTCTGTTGCTGAAGCCGGACGCAATCAGGGCGGATCGTGTGCAGGCTGTTACAGACCAGGTGACAGGAAGTGGCTTGAGGGTTACATGCGCTCGCGATATCGTTCTAACACCTGCAATGGTCAGATTGTTGTGGAGCGAATACACGCCGCTTGACCATCCGCTGACATTTGCGTTTCTGGATCGGTATCTGTGCGGTAGGGCATCGCGGGTTCTTTGCGTATCGGGGCCCGATGCCTTTGAAGCATCGCGTAGGATCAAGCGTGCGATCAGATCCCGATTTTCGCGCGGCGTTTTTGCTAACGTGGTGCACGCCGCAGAGACGCGGGCAGAGTTGGCTCGTCAAAAGGCCGTTCTCATGGAACCATGCTCGAATTGCACAGCGATCAGGTATGATGATGCGCAGGATTCAGTTCTTCGACCATCGGGCTTGCCCGCTGAAGAAGTAGAATCAGGTCTGGATGCCATCAGTGAGATCTGGAATGAACTCGAAAGGCTGGATGGCCGGCTTGATGAACCTGTGCCCGTTCGGCTTGGCAGTGACGGAGGGCAGCTTTGGGGCGTCTTATTCGGGGTGGACAGCTATAACTCAGTCGACTCGGCGGTCGCGGCAGTCAAGTGGTCTCTTCCCGGTCTTGACCTGGTCAGCGCATTGCGGTTGGCGATTTATGCGGGGCGAGCCGAGGGACATTTGATCGCGACCGGAGACGAAGCGTCCGTCCGCGCATGTTTCGCATCCCTGAAGTCATTCGGCATCAGGAACTGTAATGTCACAATGGTGGACAATGACACTCGTCTGACTGCGAAGCGGCGTTTGCCGATGTGATGCGTTGTGGTCTGAACCAGCCGATTGGATGACAGTAGGGGAGCTTACCCATTCATGGGGAATCGAATAAGCAGGCGTTTCGATGAACTCGGTTCAAACGGACGCGCCGCGCTCGTAACTTTCGTCATGGCCGGCGATCCAGACGTGCAGACATCGCTCGCAATCCTCGAGGGCTTGTCCGCCGCTGGCGCCGATTTGATCGAAATTGGCATGCCCTTCACGGATCCGATGGCCGACGGAACTGCGGTGCAAGCGGCAGGCCGGCGCGCACTCCAGAGCAAGATGACGTTGAGAAAAACCCTCGAACTGGTGAGAACATTCCGTAACGGCGACGAGACCACACCGATCGTCCTCATGGGATATTACAATCCGATATATATTTTCGGCGTCGATAATTTCGTCAACGAGGCGCAGGCAGCAGGTGTTGACGGTCTGATCGTCGTCGACCTGCCGCGCGAAGAAGATGAAGAACTTTGTATTCCTGCGGTGAAAGCCGGACTCAACTTTATTCGGCTTGTTCCACCTACCGCGGACGACAAGCGGCTTGGGCATATGCTCTCAAACACGTCGGGCTTTGTCTATTATGTTTCGGTCGTGGGAATAACAGGCGCCGCGTCGCCTGATCTGTCTGATGTATCGGCCGCTATAAAGCGATTAAAGCAGTATACCGATCTGCCTGTCGCAGTCGGCTTTGGCGTCAAGGACGTCGAGAGCGCTGCGCGTATCGCACAGCTCGCGGATGGAGTGGTGGTAGGCTCGGCAATCGTGGATGCACTGAAGGATAGCCTGGACTCGGCTGGTCGCGCCACAAGCGGAACCGTATCTGCGGTGCTGTCCCTGGTCTCAAATCTTGCTCATGGCGTACGGGCGGCGCGTACCAATCCAGAGGTTGCGCCGTAAATTGCTATCGTGCGGACCGGTCCGAGCGCTGCGGAATGGGCATCGGTGATCCGATCGATTCTAATCGGCGAAACGCCGTGGAACCGACTGCGAGCCAAGAAAGTTGTGTCCGGGACGCAGGTTCAATCATGCCATTCCGACCACTTTTCCCGTCATTACAGCATAATTGCGCCGTCTCGGCTGTCCTCTTGCCGGCTGCGGGATGCAACATCGGTGAACCCGTCGGAACAGCCGGCAAATTCTGCGAGGGAACTCAGCGGTGGATGCTGCAATCCCGCGATTTCTCCCTACATAAAGGGTGGTTGTTCTGAAGTTTCAGGAGGCGTTGATGGCCCTGAAAGAAGTTTTCGCGACGGTCGTTTGCGCGGCATTTTTGGCCGCAAGTCCGGCGTTGGCGGACGGTTATGGGCCGGACGAATTTTTGAGCCTCGACCTTGCAAAAGCCGTGCTCTCGCCAAAGCCGCTCGGACCACCGGCGCAATTCGAGCAGGTGCGGGTCGAGGCGAAAACTGACGCGCAAGGTGCGTCCGTGCAGGTGGAAGCGGCGCCAAAGGCCACGGGTAAAATCAGGATTGCGCACCCACGCATGGAGAAGCCGCGCGCTGCGGCGCGTACAAAGCTGGCTCACAGGCGCAGCAATCCGCTGGACGCGCAGGCGTCCGATACGCGAATCCAGGTCTGGCCGTGTCGGTCTGGCGGCATCTGCAACTGGCGGAAATAGCACGCAAGGCGATAAAGAGGGCGCTATTGCGCGATTTTGATGTTGCCGGCTTTGGCGACCTCGGTCCAGCGCACGACGTCGGCGGCGAGAATCCGCGAAAATTCTTCCGACGAATTGCCGACCGGCAGGATGCCCAGCGGCTTCAGACGTGCGATCACGTCCGGTAATTTGGCGATGCGGATAATCTCGGCCTCGAGCTTTTTCACGATCGTCGGCGGCGTGCCGCTCGGCGTAAACAGTCCGCTCCACAGCACTGCATCGACGTCGGCACCGGCCTCTTTCAGGGTTGGCACGTCAGGCAGTTCTTCCATCCGCGCCGGCGTGGCGACTGCGAGCGCCCGCGCCTGGCCTCCGAGCACCTGGCTCAAGGCCGGCCCGGCATCCGCGATGGTCGTAGTCACCTGGCCCGAAATCACCGCCAGGACCGAGTCGTTGGCGCCCTTGTAGGGAATGACCTGCATCGGCGCCCCGGTCTTCTGCTTGAACAGTTCGGTCACCAGTTGAAACGACGCGGATGAGCTGGAGTAGTTGGTCTTGTCCGGATTTTGTTTCGCGTAAGCCACAAGGTCGGCGACCGATTTGATCGGCGACGATGGGTTGACGATCATGATCAATGGAAACGATGCCAGCTCGGAAATCGCGACGAAATCATGGACCGAATCGTACGGCAATTTGGCGTAAACCGCCGGGTTGATGGCCATGCCGCTGGCACCGACCAGCAGCGTGTAGCCGTCCGGCGCCGATTTCGCGACATATTCGGTGGCGACGATGGCGCCGCCGCCCGGCTTGTTCTCGACGATAATGGGCTGGCCGAGGCCTTCCGACAGCTTTTGTCCGAACACCCGGGCGATGATGTCGTTGCCGCCTCCGGCGCTGAACCCGACGATGATGTGGATCGGCCTGGTGGGATACTTTGCCGGATCTTCCTGCGCAAAGGTCGGTTGGCAGGCCGCTAGCGCGACAAGTGTGAGACAAAAACGTCTGCGGCCTGCGTTCATGGATTTTTGCTCTCAAAGCGCCGTGATGTGAACATGCAGCACCGCGGCCCTGCCGTCGTCCAGCGCCGCAAGGCAACGACCGACCGCGGCGGCGAACTCATCCGGCTCGGTGACACATTCGCCGTGTGCGCCGAATGCGCGGGCCACGGCGGAGAAATCGCGTTGCTCGCCCTGACGGCCTGACCTCAATCGTGATTGAAACTCGTTCGTCTCCGCGGCGACGCCCTTGGGATAGACCCGCTGCACGGCCGACTTCACCGCCTGCCAGCCGCCATTGTCCAGCACCACCGTGAAAATCGGAATCTGGTATTGCTGGGCCACCGCGTAGACACTGTCGGGTGAGGAGAAATGATAGCCGCCATCGCCGATGATCTGCACCACCCGCCGATCCGGCCGCGCCAGTTTCAACCCCAGCGCCATGCCGCCGCTGAAGCCGAGCCCGCCGCCGGCGAGGCCGACATAGCTTTGCGGTTTGGTCCGAGTAAGATGTTCCTGCAGGACCGGCCCGTTGCGGATGGCTTCGTTGATGACGACGTCGTCCTGCGCCAGTTTTTCGTTCAGCGTCGCGAACACAAATGCCGGAGTGAGCGCGCCGGACACACCTTTGTTTGCGCATGCGATGGCGCGGCGTTTTGCAGCGGCCTCATGCGCGCCGTTCCAGCTTGCGATGCGACTGGCCACGCGGCGGCGATAGCTGTCGTCGACGCGCGCTTCCACCACCTCGAGCACCTGTTGCAGGATGGTGGCGCAATCGCCCTGGATTCGCATGTCGGTGGGAAATCCCCACATCGGAAAATCCGCCTTCAAGGGATCGATGTCGATCTGGATCCAGCGGATCGCATCCGCGCGCCTGGCGGTTTGCGGGATGAACGGCACGTCGGTATCGAGCAATAGTCCGAGATCGGCGTCTTCGAGCAGGGGCAGGGGATCGAAGCCGGCGAAACAGGGCGAGTCCTGCGGGATGCCGAGATCGACCGAATTGAATTCGGCGACCCGGATGCCGCAGGTCCGCGCCAGCCGGTCCAGTATCGCGACCGCCCGCGGCTTGCGGCCGAGATAGGCGGTGAACGCAACTGGATTTTCTGCGGCCATCAATTGCCCGGCAATCGCATCAACTCGCGCAGGATCGATGCCGGAGGCCTGCACACTGCCGTAACGCGCCGCCGGATAGGCCGGCATCGCCGCGTCGTCCCATTGCTCCGCCAGCGTTTCGCGCGGCAGCATCATGTAAACAGGACCGGGCGGATCGCTGTGCGCAAAGGCGCTGGCACGCGCCAGCGCCTCCTTCACCACCACGCCCGACGGCAACGAATACTCCCATTTGACGTAGGGGCGCACGATGCTGGCGATATCGAACGGATCCTGCACGAAATGCACATAGGTGTCGCGCGAGCCGGTGAGTTCGCCATGCAGCGTATAGGGCGCGCGGCCGGCGAACAGCATCACCGGCAGCCGGTAGCGGAACAGATTCTGGATCGCCATGCAGGCATTGGCGGTGCCGGCATCGACATGGACGAATACCGCCTGCGCGCGCCCCGTAGCCAGCGCGTAGCCGCCCGCCATGTGCACGGCGACGATCTCGTGCGGGCACAGGATCATCTCCGGGCGCTTGCGGCCTTCCTGGTCCCAGCGCGCCATCTCCTCGATCAGCGACACGTGGTCGGTGCCGAGATTGGCGAAGATATAGTCGACGCCGAGATCGACGATGCCTTCGAGGAAATAATGCGCGCTGGAGTGGCGGCTCATGCCGTCTCCGCGACGAAGCGGTTGCGCAGCGTGCCGATGCCGGTGATCTCGATCTCGACAACGTCGCCAGCCTTGATATCGGGCGAGGCGCCGTCGGTGCCCATCCAGATCACATCGCCAGGCCATAGCGTGAAATATTTTGTAAGCTCGACGATGAACGGCGCGATGCCGAAAATCATGTCGTTGGTGCGGAAGCGGCCGGTTTCCCTGCCGTTCACCTTGACGATGGTTCCATGCTGTCGAGGTCGGCCTCGGTGTCGATCCATGGTCCCATCGGCTTGAAAGTATCGGCATTTTTTGAGCGCCACAGACCGCGATCGGCTTTTTGCCACGTGCGCTCGCTGACGTCGTTGCCGATGGTATATCCGAACACGCAGGACATCGCGTCGGTCTCAGTTAGATGCTTTGCCTTCTTGCCGATCACGACTACGAGTTCACCTTCGTAGTGAATTTTATCGGTGGCGCTGGCCGGGATCACCACGTCTTCGTCATGCGCGATCAAGGCATTCTGCGCGCGATAGCCGATCTCGGGCCGGTCGGGAACGTTGGGCACTTCGCCACGCTTGTTGGCGGCTTCCGTCAGGTGCTTGAGGTAGTTGAGGCCGACGCAATAGAAGGTGCGCGGCATCAACGGCAGCTCGATCTTGACGTCGGCTAGCTTGTAAGATTGCGCCGTGCGCTGCCACTCGCCGAACGGGTCTCCGGTGATGGCAACTGCCTTGTCGCCTTCGACGACGCCCCACGACGTCCGGCCGGCGGCGGTGAATTTGAGCCAACGCATCTGCATCCTTCTCATTCCGCCGCGGCTTGCGGCTGGCTTTTCCAAGCGCCCGCGGCCGGACGTTCGAGACCGAGATTTTCACGAAGGGTCTTGCCGGCATAATCCTCGTGAAACAGGCCACGGCGCTGCAATTCCGGAACGACGTAGCGTACGAAATCGGCGTAGGAGCCCGGTACATAGGTCGCCGCGATCACAAAACCGTCGCAGCCGCGCCCGGTGAACATTTCCTCCAGCTTGTCTGCGATCTCCTTCGGTCCTCCGACAATCGCATCCTGAGTCTGGCCGCGGCCGCTGAAGGTCACGAAATCGCGCGCGCTGGGGTTACTCTTGCCGGATGTCCTGAGCACCCCGTCACGCATGCCGAGCATGCCTTGCATGCCCTGGAGATCTTCCGTGGTCAGCGGCTCGTCGATGGGCTTGGAGGCGAAGTCGTAATTCACGGCTTCCGCCAGCAATGACAGCGCATCGATCTCGAGCGGCAGCTTTTCGATCAGCGCCATCTTGTCTTCGGCTTCCGCCCTGGTGGCGCCGCATACCGGCGTGGTCAGATTGCAGAGGAACATCTGGTCGGGATCGCGGCCGGCGTTGGCTGCTTCGGTCCGGATCGCATCATAACCCTGCCTGGCGGACGCTAGATTGCGCGCCGCCGTGAAAATCACTTCACCCCATCGTCCCGCAAAGCGCTGGCCACGTCCGCTGGCGCCGGCCTGGATGATGACAGGGTGACCTTGCGGCGAGCGCGGCACCGTGAACGGCCCGCGGGACTTGAAGAACTGCCCCTTGTGATCCAGTCGTTTTACCTTGGCTGGATCGGCGAAGCGGCCAGACTTCTTGTCGATCAGCAGCGAGCCGTCTTCCCAGGAATCCCAGTGGCCGAGCACCACCTCCATGAATTCATCGGCGCGGTCATAGCGCAGATCATGTTCGAGATGCGCGTCCTTGCCCATATTGTGGGCTTCGCCGTCATTGACGGAGGTGACCACGTTCCACGCGACGCGCCCGCCGGTCATCAGGTCGAGCGTGGCAAAGCGGCGGGCGACGTCGAACGGCTCGTAATAGGTGGTCGAACAGGTCGAGGCGAGGCCGAGCTTGTCGGTTGCCATGCCCATCGCCGTCAGCACGACGATGGGATCCATCTTCACACAACGAATGCCGTATTCGACGGTGTGGGCGTGGTCGTTGCCATAGCGGTCCGGCATCGCCAGGCGGTCGTCGAAGAACGCCATGTGGAATTTCCCGGCTTCCAGGATCCGGCCGATTTCCTGATAGTAATCCGCCGACATCGAATCGTCGCGCGACTCCGGATGACGCCATGAACTCGGCAGGTTGGTGCAGTTCTGCGCCTGCAGGAAACCGACCAGCGCCATTTGCCGTGTCATGTGATTCTCCAGCCTAACCATCCGTCATTGCGAGGCACGAAGCGACGAAGCAATCCAGTCCTTCCGTATTGCGCGACGCTGGATTGCTTCGTCGCAAGTGCTCCTCGCAATGACGGAAACATTGGGTGTCGCCCTAGGTCAATTCCAGTTCAACGGCGAGTTGGTATTCACCAGCCAACGCACGCAACTTGCCCCAGGTCGCCTCCTCGATCTCGATGCCGGCTTTTCGCCGCTCTTGCTCGCGGAGGTATTCGACCTCGCCAGGATAAAACACGCCGCTTGAGCCTTCCGACGGAGGCGTGGCTTTCAGATATCGCGCGAACTCCGCGACTTCTTTCTTGAAGTCCTTCAGGGGCCGGAACGCCGCGACGTTGAATACCGCCATGAAGCAGCCGTCATTGTGCCGCCCGGTCGGTTCGACGCCGAAGCCGAGGCCAGTGAGCAGTCCGCACAGCACCTCGACCATAGCCGCGAGTCCGCTACCCTTGTAACCCTCGGTGCCGCCGAGCGGCAGCAACGCGCCGCCTTTACGGAATTGTCCGGGATCGGTGGTCTGACGTCCCTCGCTGTCGACGATCCAGCCGGTTGGAATTTCTTCGCCGCGCGAAACAGCCAGTTGAATCTTTCCGGCAGCGACGGCCGAAGTCGCCATGTCCAGGTAAAACGGCGCCTCGAGGTCCGACGGCACCGCGATCGAAATCGGGTTGGTACCGAGCCGCGCCTCGCGGCCGCCGAACGGTGCGACATGCTTGGGCGAGCGGCCGGAGTTCGCGGTAGCGAGGCCGATCATGCCTTCGCGCATCGCCATCATTGGATAGGCGGCAAGGCGCCCGACGTGGCTCTGCCGAAACACCGTGCAGGCGGCGACGTTGGCGGTCTTCGCTTTCGCGATGGTCAGCGCCATCGCCTGGGCGTTGACGTGAAACCCGAAGCCCCAGTGGCCATCGATCACGGTCGTGGTCGGCGATTCCTGCACGATGGTCCATTTCGCGCCGGGGACGATATGCCCGACCTTGATGCGGTCGATATAGGTCGGAATCGCGATAATGCCGTGCGAATCGTGGCCGGCCAGGTTGGCGTTGACGCAACCGGCCGCAACGGCAGCGGCTTCATCGTTCGACGCGCCGGCGGCCTTCAGCAATGCCGCGCCGATGCGGGTGAGACGGTCGGCCTGAACGATCGGCATGGGTTTCCTCGTCGCCCGCGTGTGTGCAGGTCTTGGTTCTTGCGGCCGGCCATGGTCTCAAAGCATTGGCGTCTTAGCAATGACCCTCGAGGCAGAAATCTTTGTGCCGTGCAATATTCCACCGTCCGAAATAAGCAGGGGTCGCTTCCATCATGCAATTATGCGAGTAAAACGGCAACTGAACGCTCGGCGAGGACCAGCAATGACGGCATCGGCAAAAGCGCTTCAAGGCCTCAAGGTGCTCGACTTCTCGACCACCATCGCGGGTCCGCACTGTACCCGGATGCTGTCCGACATGGGCGCCGAGGTCATCAAGATCGAAACGGCCGAAGGCGAAACCATGCGGACGCGTCCGCCGGTGCGCAACAACTGCAGCACCACATTCGGCGGCTACAATGTCGGCAAGAAGAGCGTCGTGCTCGATCTGAAAACATCCAAGGGGATCGAGGCCGTCAAGAGGTTGACCGCGAGGGTCGACATACTGGTGGAAAATTTCCGCCCCGGTGTGATGCGGCGATTGAAGCTCGATTACGAAGCGCTGGGCCGGATCAATCCGAAACTGATCTATTGTTCGATCTCGGGTTACGGCCAGACCGGGCCGTCGGCCGAATTACCGGCTTATGCGCCGGTGATCCATGCCGCCTCGGGATACGACGTGGCGCATCTCGCCTATCAGCCGGGACGCGAGCGGCCGGATTATTGCGGTATCTATCACGCCGACATACTCACCGGCACCTACGCTTTCGGCGCGATTTCGGCCGCGCTCTATCAGCGCCAACAGACCGGGCAAGGCCAGCACATCGACGTGTCGATGCAGGAGTCGATGCTCAGCCTGACGCTGAACGAGGTGCAGGGCGCGCAGTTCCCGATCAAGCCGCCGCAGCGGCCGATGTTCGGCCCGATCGAAACCGCGAATGGCTATGTGATCGTCGCCGTCGCCAGCGAAAAGACCTTTCAAAACCTGGTCACGGTGGCCGGGCGTCCCGAATTCATCCGCGATCCGCGTTTCGCCGCCTATGTGAATCGGCGCGATCATTGGGGCGAGTTGATGGAAGGTGTCGAGACCTGGTCCCGCCGGCTCACCTCGCAACAATGTCTCGCCGAACTCAACAAGGCCGGCGTGCCTTGTTCGGCTTACCGCAGTGTTGCCGAGGCGATGGCCGATCCGCAGAGCATCCACCGCGGCATTCTGGCGGATGTGTCCGACGATGCCGGCACTTTCAAGGTGCTCAACCTTCCATTCCGGATGTCGGGAGCCGAGGTCGGTCCGGGGCCGCGAGTGGCAAGCGTCGGCGAACATACCGACGAGGTGCTCAGGGAGATCGGCATGTTGGATGCGGATGTCGCGAGAGCGGCGGCGAAGTAGGTCCCCGCGTTGTTGCTCAAATCCGTCATACGCGGGCTTGACCCGCGTATCCATCAGCTTCGCAAAGAGTCTTCCGAAAGTGGATGGATGGCCGGGTCAAGCCCCACGGTATTCACACGTCTTCATCGTCATTGCCGGGCTTGACCCGGCCATCCATCGTCTTCGACAGAGTCTTGCGAAGATTGATGGATACGCGGGTCAAGCCCGCGTATGACGAAATGTGTGAATCCAGTAGGGTCAAGCCCGGCCATGACGACGAATGGTTGCTCGTAACACAGCTCACTTCGGCCGCAGCGTCAGCTTCTGCACCCGCCAGTTCAACAGCTCCGCCACGTACAGGGTGTTTTCCGACGGGCACGCCATCGCGTGGATCCAGCCAAACTGTTTCAATTGCTTGCCGGACTGGCCGAGCATGCCGAGCACCTTGCCGTCGAGGCTGAGCTTGTAGATGCGCCCCGGCCATGCATCGGAGCTGTACAGCACCTGGTTGGGCGGCGGCGTGATGCACAGCGACCACGGCGAGCCCGGGGCGAAGGTGCCGCCGGCCATCATTGCCTCGTCGGGAATCTTGCCGATCGCGGGCCTGGCATCCGGCGGCACCGGAACGTCGATCACGAACTGGCGCAGGAATTTGCCGTCGCCGTCGAACACCTGGATGCGGTGATTACCGCGGTCGGCGACATAGACATTGCCGTTGGCGTCGGCTGCGATGCTGTGAGGGGTGTTGAACTGGCCGAGCTCCTTGCCGCGATCGCCCCACGATTTTATCCAGTTGCCGTCCTTGTCCACTTTGGCGACGCGTGAATTGATATAGCCGTCGCTGATGAAGGTGTTGCCCTGGGTATCCCATGCGACGTCGGTGACCTGACGGAATCTTCCGTCCTCGGACGGCAGCGGCGGCTTGGGGTGTTTCAGCGGCGCGGTGTCCTCGTCGGAGGCTTCCTGCTTGCGGCCGAACACCATCAGCACGCGGCCTTCGGGGTCGAACTTGATGACCATGTCCGATCCCTTGTCGGTGACCCAGATATTGTCCTGCGGGTCGATCTTGACGGTGTGGCCGAACGACCAGGCGTAAAGGTTCTTGCCGATCTCGCGTATGAATTTGCCGTCCTTGTCGAACTCCAGCAATTGTGTCGCCGCCGCCGCGTAGGCCGGTCCGGTGCTGTTGCCGCGCGACAGCGCAAACACGTGACCTTTGGAGTTGACGGAGACGCCGGACACTTCGCCGAAATACATGTTGGGCGGTAGCCGAAGCGGATTGGATGCCGAATCGAACGGAATGACCGGCACGGCCTGCTGCGCCGATGCCGCCGGCCCGGCCAGCAGCAGCAATCCGATCAGCCAATGCTTCATGATATCCTCCCGGAGGTTTGTTTTTATCGTTGCGGCGATGCTAGTCGATGAAAAGCGCTGGCGTCCACCGCCCGGTGTGCGTATCGGTCCATCACACGGCGCATAACAAGCCGTATCTCCCGGGAGCAGACGTAAATGTCGTTTCAGCCGAATCTCAAAACATCGCTGACGCTATTCGCGCTTGCAGCATGGACATCGGCGCTGCCGGTCGAGAATGTGTTCGCCGCCTATCCCGAAAGGACCATCCGTATCGTCGTTCCCTTCGCGCCGGGCGGCGGCACCGATATAGTCGCGCGCACGCTGGCGCAAGAGATGGCATATGACCTCGGCGCAACCATCATCATTGAGAACAAGCCGGGCGCGGGAACCATTATCGGCACGCAGACCGTGGCTGCCAGCGAAGGCGATGGCTACACGCTGCTGATGGGTACCTTTGCAAATGCGGTGAATCCCAGCCTGCACGCGAAACTGCCCTATGACCCGCACACGGATTTCGCCGCCGTCGCGCTGGTCGCGCGCTCTTTCAACATCGTGGTGGTCAACCCGGCATCCCCGATCAAATCGGTTGCCGACCTTATCGCCGCCGCCAGGGCCGATCCCGACAAACTGTCCTACGGTACATACGGCACCGGCACGTCGGCGCATCTGGCGGGCGAATTGTTCAAGAGGCTGGCGCGAGTCAATCTGACCATGGTTCCCTACAAGGGCGCCGCACCTGCGATCACCGATCTGTTGGGCGGTCAGATCCAGGTGATGTTTACCACAGTCGCAAGTGCCGCCTCGCTGATCGCAGGCGGCCAGTTGCGCGCGCTCGCGGTGACCTCTGCGCAACGTTCGACGGCCTTTCCTGAACTGCCGACCGTCGCCGAAGCTGGCGTGCCCGGCTATGCGGCGGAAAGCTGGTACGGGCTTTATGCGCCGGCCGGCACGCCGGCCGAAACGATCGAACGCTTGAACAGATCAGCCGCGAAGGCGGTTCAATCCGAAGCATTCAAAAGACTCGGTGCGAATGAAGGGCTTGTCATGGTCGCAGGCCCGCCCGCGGAACTGGATCGCTATGTGCGCGATGAGGAAGCGCGCTGGCGCGAGTTGATCCGGGACGCGAATATTCCGGTCGAATAGCCGTCCGGTGTGTTGCGGTGCACCCGCGACGGGTCCGGCATGGCGCGGGAATAATCGCGCGGCGTTAGGGTTGCAGGGGAGGCGCCCGTTGCGCATCGTCGCGAACCGGGATGAACAAAAAACTGAACAGGGGAATGCGATGAAGAAACCGGCCAGCGGAATTCGAAAGCAGGGCAATGCGGGCCTGCGCGCGGCGGCGGCGCTGATCGCCTTTGCCGGATCGGTTGCTCAGGCCCAGACGCTCGATGTTCCCGCCCGCGCCGTGCCGGTGCCTACCACCGTCAGCCCGCAGATGGCAAAGATCATCGGCGCGCCGCTCCGCACCAACTGGAATCTGCTGCCGAAGACCGGCGACGAATGGAAGCCGGTTGCCGACGCCGGCGCTGCCGGGACCATCAAGAATCTTCCGGGCATCATGGAGCGGCTGCATGTCAAGGTCGAGAAGACCATCATCGACGGCGTCCGGGCGTTCATCGTTACGCCTGACGTGATTGCGCCTGAAAACCGCAGCCGGCTGCTGATCCATGTGCATGGCGGCTGTTACGTGCTCAATCCCGGCGAGGCGGCGCTGCCCGAAGCGATGTTCATGGCCGGCTTTGGGCATTACAGGGTGATCGCAGTGGATTACCGGATGCCGCCCGAGGCTTATTTCCCCGCCGCGCTCGACGATGGGATCACGGTCTACAAAAACGCACTCAAGACCGCGGACCCGAAGAACATCGCGATTTTCGGCAGTTCGGCTGGCGGTGCGCTGACGCTCGAAATGGTGCTGAAGGCGAAACAGGACGGTCTGCCGCTGCCGGGCGCGATCGCGCCGGGCACGCCGATGTCGGATGTTACAAAAGTCGGCGATACTTTCGTCACAAACGCCATGCTCGACAACGTGCTGGTGTCGCCTGACGGGTTTTGCGATGCCGGCACAAAAGTCTACGCCAATGGTCATGACCTGAAGGATCCGCTGCTGTCGCCGGTATATGGCGATATGAAGGGGTTTCCGCCGACAATCCTCACCAGCGGAACGCGCGACCTGTTGCTCAGCAACACCGTGCGCGTCCACCGCAAGCTGCGCCAGGCCGGCGTCGAGGCCGTGCTGCAAGTCTATGAAGGCCAGTCGCACGCGCAATATTACCGCGACGACACCTCGCCCGAGGCCAGGGAAGCCTTTGAAGAAATCGCCGGGTTTTTCGACAAACATCTGGGGAAGTAGTGCGTAAGGGCTTCGACCGTCATTGCGAGCGAAGCGAAGCAGTCCAGCACACGATCAATAAAAACTGGAATGCTTCATCGCTCCGATTTCGTTTTCCAAACAGCCGCCCAACTTGAAAAAGATCACTGGAGAACACCATGCGACTCATCGTTTCAACGACATTGGCGGCCTGCGCGGTCATCGCGATCGTTTCGCCAGCGCTGGCGCAGACCCCGCCGCCCGCCACGCCTCCGGCGCCGCCCTCCGCGGGCGGAACGCCGGACGTAATGCCGTTCGATATTCCCTATGGGGTCTCCGTCGGGCTTGAAAAAGCCAAGCAGGTGATGGCCGCGGCTGAAGCCGAGGCGAAACGCCGAAATTGGAAAATGAACATCGCCGTGGTCGATACCAATGGCGAGCTGGTTCATTTCTCGCGGATGGAAGGCGCGCAGATCGCGTCGGTGTCGGTTTCGATCGGCAAGGCCCGTACCTCGGCGCGTTTCCGCCGCGAGTCCCGCGCGTTCTACAATGCGTTCGAGACCGGGCATGGCTATGTGGCGACCCTTGATCCGACAGTGGTTGCGAGCCCCGGCGGCTTCCCGCTGCTCGAAGCCGGCAAGCTGGTCGGCGCCATCGGATGCAGCGGCGGCACCGGCGATCAGGATGCCGCGATATGCAAGGTGGGCGCCGATTTGATGAAATAGAGCACGTGTCCCGGACGGGGCACAGCGGTTCGTGACGCCGGCATCGCGCGCCGCACACGGCAGCAATGTTTTTGCCGACGCAATATGCGCTGGATTTGCAATTGCTCGGAGGCTTGTGGATCCTGCAGACCTTCCCGGCGCTGGTGTTCGGCCTGTTCACGCGTTGGTTTCGCGCCGAGGGCCTGCTGCTCGGCTGGGCTGCTGGTATCGGGTGGGGATCCTGGACCGCCTGGAGCAACGGCCTGAAGCCGCTCGCGACCGTCTCTCTCGGCGGCGTCAGCTACGTCTTTTATGTCGGGCTGGGCGCGCTGTTGCTCAACGTCGTCATCGTGGCGATCGCCACGCTCGTAGTGGCGCGGGCCTCGCCGGTGCGTCTGCCGACCTAGCGCGTTACGAACAGATAGCCCCCCATCACCAGCAGCATGGACAGCACGACCAGGGCGCCGGCGACGGCGGTGACGATGGTGAATAATTCGTTGGCTTCCAGCCATCTTCGTAACGCTTTGACCATCGCCGATTGCCAACTCAATTTGTTTTGAATGCCGACCGAAAATCAGTCTATCAAACAGCCGGTCCGGCGTCTCGCCAATCATTGCGATGCCACCTATAAGCTTCCGGCGTCAACGTCCGGCGCCGGCGCGGTGCACTAGGAGGTATTAAGTTGGACAATCTGCAAACACAGGGCATCAGCCTGCCGCGGCTCGGGCTCGGCACCTTCCGCATGCAGGGCGATGCCTGCCGCGCCGCGGTCGAGAGCGCGCTTGAGCTCGGTTACCGCCATATCGACACCGCCGAAATGTACGGCAACGAGGACCCCATCGGCGCCGCCATCGCCTCCGCAGGGGTTGCGCGCAAGGATTTGCACGTCACGACGAAAGTGTGGAACGAAAACCTCGCTCCGGATGCGATCCGCCGGGCGTTCGACGCCAGCCTGAAGAAACTCAGGCTGGACCATGTCGACCTCTATCTGGTGCATTGGCCGGCGAAAAACATGAACCTGCCGGCAATGTTCGAGACCTTGACGAAGCTGAACGAGCAGGGCTGCACCCGCGCCATCGGCGTCGCCAATTTCAATATCGCGTTGCTGAAAACCGTGGTCGAGCAGATCAAGGCGCCGATCGCCTGCAATCAGGTCGAGTATCACGTCTTTCTGGACCAGACCCCGCTACGCAACTATCTCGCGGCCAAATCGATTCCGCTGGTGGCCTATTGCCCGCTGGCGCAGGGCAGGGCGGCATCGGACGAAATCCTGATGAAGATCGGCAAAAAGCACGGCGCAAGCGCTGCGCAGGTCGCATTGAAATGGCTGCTCGATCAGGACGGCGTCGCGGCGATTCCGAAGGCATCGCGGCCGGAAAGCCAGAAGGCCAATCTCGACGCGTTGCACATCGGTCTTGACGATGAAGATCGTGCCGCCATTGCCGGATTGCCCAAAAACAGGCGTTTTGTGAATCCCGGCTTCGCGCCGGTGTGGGACTAGAGCATGATGATATTAGGTTGAAATGCGTCATTGCGAAGAGCGAAGCGACGGAGTAATCCAGTCCTCTACGTGCGCCTGCTGGATTGCTTCGCCAGCCGCAAATTTGCAGAGCAAATTTGTCGCATTACTCGCCATGACGATTCAACAAGAACGCATCATGGGTGCTCGTAGACCATTGTTGCGAGCGGGCGAAGCGATCAGAAAAACAGACTGAATAAACTGCTTTGTCGCTACGCTTCCTCGCAAGGACGCGCCCAAAGAAATGGCCCCTTTCGGGGCCATCTCCTGTCATCGATCAATAACGGTGACCATGTCCGTGCTTGATGATAACGACTTTCCTGTCATGGCCGCGATGCCAGCCGCGGTCGCCGTGACCACGGAATTCAGCGCGAGCGCCACGCTCGTGCCAACCGCCATGATGGCCGCCGCGCTTGATTACGACGGTTTCAGCGCTTGCAATTGAGGGGGCCGCGATGGCGATGGTGGCCAGCGCCGCTGCAATATATCCAAATTTCTTCATAGTGTCCTCTTCTCCAGTTGAGCGGAGATAGAACGACAAACGCACCCCAACGTTCCCTGCGGAAGCAGAGAAAAATTCTGAACGAATATTCAGATTATATTAACTTGTTCGACTCATTCGCGCGTTATTCCATGATCGCTTGATAAACCAGCGCATTGATCTTTTGCCGGTAGTGCCAGCGGATCGGGCCAGGCGCCGCCGACAAATACACTACCGCGAGTTCTTCCTTCGGATCCGCCCACCAGTCTGTGCCGCTGGCGCCGGGCCACGAAAACTGCCCCACCGAGCCCATCATCTTGACCACGCCGGGCGTGGTACGCACCGCAAGGCCAAGACCAAAGCCGAAGTCGGCGCGCGTGGGGTCGGCATTGCCGACGAGGTTCCTGATGTTCGGGCCAAGCTGGTCGGACAGCATGTAGTCGACGGTCTTGCGGCCGAGCAGCCGCGCCTCGCCGGCGCGTCCGCCGTTCATCAGCATCATTGCAAATCGCAGGTAATCCGACGCGGTAGAGGCGGCACAACCGCCGCCGCATTCGAATTTGAGCGGCTGCGTCAATTCGGGACTGCGGGCCTGCGGTTTGCCGGTGTCGGGATCGGTAGGCAACGGTTTGGCATAGCGCGCGGCCTTGTCCGGCGAGATCGAAAAGACGGTGTCGGTCATGCCAAGCGGTGTCCACAGATTGCTTTGCAGATATTGTCCGAGCGACTGGCCGCTGATTTTTTCGATGATCTGTCCGAGCACGTCGAGCCCGAAGCCGTAGTCCCAGACGGTGCCGGGCTGATACAGCAATGGCAGCGACGCCAGTTTGTCCATGAAAGCGGCGCCATCGTAGTCGCGCGACGCATCGCCGCTGCCTCCCGGATATTGTTTGTGCACCAGGGTGGTGCCGCGCCCGCCATAGACGATGCCGGAGGTATGCCGCATCAGATCCTGAATGGTGATGTTGCGGCTGGCCGGCACGGTCTCCCCGACCGGCTCGCCTGCATCGCGAACCGCCACCCGCATGTCGGCAAATTTCGGAAAATATTTCGCAAGCGGATCGTCGATCAGCAGTTTGCCTTGTTCGTACAGCATCAGCGCACCGACCGCGGTCATCGGCTTGGTCATCGAGGCGATGTTGAAGATGGTGTCGGTGGTCATGGCGACCCCGGCCGCCTTGTCGCTCCAGCCATAGGCGTCGAATGCCACCAGTTTGCCGCGCCGCGCGATCGCAATCACGGCGCCGGGAATCCGCCCGGCGTCGATATCGGCCCTTAGCGTCTCGCCGATCCGCGCCAGCCGCTCGCTGGAGAGACCAACCTCTTCAGGCTTGGCGCGGGGGAGCGGATCGTCGGCGAAGGCGGCGAGACTGGAAGCGGCGAGGCAAAAGGCGCTCGCGAGAATGCGGATGGCGGCCATGGACATCTCCCGTTCGGGCTCTTCGGCCCGTGCTAGCGGCGACAGACTAGTCCAAACTCGTTATCGAGACCAGCGGCCGTTCTGCGGATGCAGCGCAGCGAAGTCCGGTCGTCGTTGCGAAGAGCAAAGCGACGAAGCAATCCGGCCTTCGGCAGCCACGGGATTGCTCCGCGGAGCCTGTCATCGGGCGGCGCTTTGCCCCGCCCCGTGGCTTGCAATGACGCGCGGACTGCTTGCGCAATTTCGGTGTTGGCCTCATCATCGTTACATAACGATGATCTTCATGGGGGAGACGCCAGCATGTCCGCATTGTCACGCCGCAACTTTCTCGCGCTGTCCGGTTCTGCCGCCGCCGCGACGTTGTCCGGCCGCCTCGCCGGCGCCGCGATGGGACCGAACGACAAGTTCGATCTGGTGATCAAGGGCGGCGACGTGCTTGACCCCAGCCAGTCGCTGCGGGGAAAGCGCGACATCGGCATCCGCTGGGGCGCGATCGAGGCCATCGAAAACGATATCCCAGCCGCGCGTGCATCGAAGACCATTGACGCCACCGGCAAGCTGGTAACCCCCGGCCTGATCGATCTGCATTCTCATGTCTACCCCTACGGCTCCGCGATCGGGATTCCCGCCGATGAACTGGCACAATTCCAGTGCACGACCACGATGGTTTCGGCGGGCGATGCCGGCGTCAACAATCTCGCAGCGCTGCGCCGCTACATCGTGGCGCAGTCGCGGACGCGGATTTATGCCTTCGTCCATATCGCCAATAACGGGCTGTCGGCATTCCCGGTGGCCGAGCTTTACAATATCGACAACGCGCAGGTCGAAGCCTGCGCCATGGCGCTTGCCGAGAATCCGGATTTCCTCATCGGCGTGAAGGTGCGGATGTCGGAGAACGTGATCTACAAGCACGGCATCGAGCCCTTGAAACGTGCGATCCAGGCTTGCGAAATGTGCGGTTGGCCGGCGAAAATGATGGTTCATATCGGCGGAGTCGAAACGCCTCAGTTGATGTCGGACATTCTGAACATCCTGCGTCCCGGCGATATTCTTACCCATGCCTATTCCGGTGCGCCCAACAATGCCGGCGCGTTCACCAATATCGTGCAGGACGGCAAGCTGTTGCCGGCGGCACTCGCCGCCAAGCAGCGCGGCGTGATCTTCGACGTTGGCCATGGCGGCGGCAGCTTCGATTTCAACGTCGCGGAAGTGGCGATCACCGGTGGCTGCGGCACCGATACCATCTCATCCGACATTCATGTGTTCTCCGGCAATTCGCCGGGGATGCCGTATCTGCCCAATGTGATGAGCAAGTTCATCCGCCTCGGCTACACGCTGGAGCAGGTGGTAGCGATGGCGACGATCGCGCCGGCCAGGATCATCAACAAGGCGCCGAAGATCGGTACCCTGCAGGTCGGCGCGCCCGGCGATGTCGCTATCATGGAATATGTCGAGCAGCAGGTGACGTTCGTTGATACCCGCAACAACTCGCGCGACGGGCTGGTTTACCTGAAGCCGGTGCAGACGGTTGTCAACGGCGTGCCGTTCGGCCGGCCGTATCAATCGCCGTTTGCGGTGAGGTGAAGTCAGCGTTCTTCCAGAAGTCCCAGCCTTCGCCCCAGCCACTTCGTGGTCGGCGCCTGGATCAGGATGGTCATCAGGATGGCGATGAAGGTGACCGACGCGATCGTGTGGGCGCCGGGGGCCTTCATGCCAAGCAGCAGGCCTGCGAGGGCTGCCGGGATGACGCCGGTCTCGCGGGTCCAGCACATGAACAGCATTTCGGCAAAACTCCAGCGCGCGCGCCGGTCCGGCAGGGCGCAGGCGAAAACCGTCAACGGCCGGGCAACCAGCATCAGGACCGTCACTACGATGACGCCGCCGAGCCAATACTGCTCCATCAGCGCGAAATCCACCTGGGCGCCGAGCAGGATGAAGATGAAGAGCCGCATGATGAACGCGGTGGTGATGACGAACTCATCGAGCTTTTGCGCTTCGCCGGGCTCCATCCTGAAGCCGAACGACTCTTTGTTGCCGACCACGATGCCGAACACGAACACGGCCATGAAGCCGGAAGCCTGCATGCCGTCGGCGGCGAAATAGGCGCCGATCACCGCGATCAGCGTCACCACTGGCGCATATTCTTTTAAAAATGCCCACCTCTCATGGCTGATCAGCAGCGCGGCCAGATAGCCCAGCGCTGCGCCGGCGGCGATGCCGATCACGGATTGCTTGATCAGATCGAGCAACGAGGAAGCAAGCGAGAATTCGCCGGTCCCCGTCGCTACCGCCAGCACGCCGAAGGTGACGATAGCGCCCATGGCATCGTTGAACGCCGACTCGCTCATCACCGTCTGCGCCACGCGGTCGCGAATGTGGACCTGGCGGAAGATCGGCACCAGCGTCGCCGGATCGGTGGACGCCAGCGTCGCCCCCAGCAGCAGGGCGACCATCAGGGGGACGCCGAGCACATGGTAGGCGGCGAAGCCGGTGACGGCGGCGGTGATCAGCACGCCGACCGTGGCAATCACCACGATGGTGATCCAGACCTGCTTCAGCACGTTGAACCGCAGCGACGCGCCGCCATCGAACAGGATGTAGCTGGCGCCGAACAGCAGGATGATCTGGTTCAGCGCGGAATCGGCCTTGATGTCGGTCAGCCCCAGCGCCTGCGGACCAATCGCCATGCCGACAACGAGAAACAGTGCGACATCCGGAATTTTGATCTTTTGCGCAACGAAGGCTGTAAGTGTGCCGATGGCCAGGATGAGCCCGCAGGACAGCAGGGTGTGTTTGGCGATCTCGATCGAGGCGGATTCCAAGTTGATGACCTTTTAAATACCGTCATGGGCGGGCTCGTCCCGGCCATCGACGTCTTGCTTCTTCGGTATCCTAAAGACGTGGATGCCTGGCATAAGGCCGGCATGGCAATTTATGAGCCAGCGTAACCGTTCACTCACGCCCGTGCCTTCTCCACATTGGCGATGCGTGCCGGCACGCCGAATTCCTTGCGGCATATTTCGGCCAGCGCCGCGATGCCTTCGCGGATTTCGTCCCTCGAGGGACTGGCAAAGCACAGCCGCATCCGGCTCTTGCCCCAGGTCTTGTCGGTGGACCATTCTGGTCCCGGATTGATCGCTACGCCGGCGGCGAGCGCGGCCTGATACAATTTCAGCGTATCGACATGATCCGGCAGTTTCACCCACAGGAAGATGCCGCCTTTCGGATCCTCGAACTCCGCCGCGGTCCCGAATTGCTCGTTGAGTGCCTCCGTCAGCCTGTCGAGCTTGGCGCGCAGCCCTTTCGTCAGCTTCGGCACATGGGTGGCGAAATACGGCGTGCAATATTCCGCCAGCACCATCTGTTCCAGCGCGCCCGAGCCGGCGTCGGTCTTCAGCGCCAGCATGCGCGACATCAGGTCCCAGGGTGCGACGATGAAGCCGACCCGCAACGCCGGCGCAATCGATTTGGAGAACGAGCCGATATGGATCACGCCGCCGTTGCTGCTCATCGCGTAGAGCGACGGCGGGCGCTTTCCGTCCCAGATCAGGTCGGCATAGCAGTCGTCCTCGAAAATCGGCACGCCATATTGCTGCGACAGTTTCAGAAGCTCGATGCGGCGCGCTTCCGGCATGATGGTGCCGGTGGGATTTTGCACGGTCGGGATGGTGTAGATATATTTCGGCCGGATGTTCCGGCGCTTCAGATCTTCAAGTGCGGCCGCCAGCGCATCCATCCGCATGCCGTCGCCATCGAGCGGGATGCCGACAGCGTTGACGCCGAGCCGCGTCAGCCGGTTCAGCGCGCCCTGATAAGTATCCTGCTCGGTGATGATGGTGTCGCCGCGCGCCAGCAGGGTGTGGTTGACCAGATCGAGCGCCTGCAGCGAACCGGAGACGATCATTATGTCGTCGACGGTGCATTCGATGCCGGCGTCACGCCTGAGTTTTGTCACCAGGAAGTCACGCAGCGGTCGGTAACCCTGCGGGCCGCTGGCGAGGCCGTAGGTGGCAAGGGTGTGGCCCTCGCGTTTCAACACGGCGTTGACGGCGTCGATCAGGCCGTCGACAGGCACTTGGTCCGGATCGTTGTTGCCGCCGATGAAGGAATATTTTGCCAGTCCCGTCCACCTTGCCGCGGCCGGTGGCAGGCCCGCCGGCAGCAGCGCAGCGAAGTCGAACGATCCGGTAGCCATGGGCGCAGTCTCCCGTTTCTTATTCTTTTGTCATTCCGGAATGCGTCTCTTGGCGCGGGCCCGGAACGACGATGTACCACGAATTGCGTGCATCATCGCAAGCCGAGAAATCCTAATTTCCGCCCACCGTTTTCACCGGCCGCCCCTGGCTGATGAACGCGTATTGCCCGGCGCCGATACCGCCCAGCATCAGCACCTCGACCACCGGCTCGGCGATCGGCCCGTCGGCGGCCCAGTCGACGATGAAATTCGCACCGGTGCCGCCGCGGACGTCTGTGGTCGGAATGAACACCTCGACGGTCGCGAACGGCTTCAGCGCCACCGGCTCCTTCAGGTAGCTCTGCACCGACTTGCCGTTAGTATCGAAATACGCGACCCGGCGCAGCACCAAAGGGCGGGTTTCGGAGGCGTTGTGGATGTTCAGGGTAACGGAAAAATCCGCCCGCAGCCGGCCGTCGCTGAGCGATACGCTGGAATAAGCCGGCACATAAAAGGATCCGGTGACGCCGAGCTTTCCGGACGGAAGGGAAGTCAGCGAGGTCGCAAAACGCTGTTCGATCGGAGTGCCGGCCTGCGCCGATGCGGGCTGTGCCGACAGCGCCGTACCCGTTGCAATCAGGAGCAGGGCGGTCCGGGACAGGCTGCGGCAGATCGCGCGATTGACATCCCGAATTAGCGCTTTGACCGTTTGGCGTGCGCCTTTAGGGTGCGGCGCAAGAAATAGCGGCCGGTCTGGGATCATGCACGAGCTTATTGGCGACATCACGCTATGCATCCTGTTTGCATGGGGACTTGGGCTGTTGGCCCATTTCTTCCGACAGCCATTGATCCTGGCCTATCTTATCGCCGGGTTCTTCATCGGTCCATTCGGGATGGGCTGGGTCAGGTCGCAGGAATCCATCGCGACCATCTCCGAACTCGGCCTGATCTTCATGCTGTTCATGATCGGGCTGGAAATCGACCTCAAGAAGATCGTGCGTGCGGGCCGTGTCATCCTGTTCGCCGCCGGTGGCCAACTGATTGGCGGTTGCGTGCTCGGGGTGCTGTTCTTCATGGAGATCGGCCTGTCGATGGGCGGCGGCGGCTTCGACGCGTTGTACCTGTGCATCGCCTGCGCGCTTTCCTCAACGGTCATCATCGTCAAGGTGTTGTACGAAAAGCGCGAACTCGACACCTTGCCGGGGCGCCTCACGCTGGGCGTGCTGGTGCTGCAGGACATTTTCGCGATTCTGTTTCTGGCGGTGCAGCCGAGTCTCGCCGATCTGCAGGTCAGCGTCATCCTGCTCTCGATCGCGCGGGTGCTGGCGCTGGTCGTCACGGCGCTGGCGCTGAGCCGTTACGTGCTGCCGCCGCTGTTCCACCAGATCGCACGCCGCCCGGAACTGGTGCTGCTCGGCGCGCTGGCCTGGTGCTTTCTGATCGGCGAGATCGCCGAGCGACTGCACCTGTCGCGCGAGATGGGATCGCTGGTGGCCGGCGTATCGCTGTCGACCTTTCCCTACGCGCTCGACGTCACCGCGAAAGTCACCACGCTGCGCGATTTCTTCATCACGCTGTTCTTCGTCGCCCTCGGCATGACCATCCCGATCCCGAACGGATCGGTGATCGGGCTTGCGCTGATCATCGCAGCGTTTACCGTGGTCAGCCGCGCGATCACCACCTTCACGCCGCTCTATCTGTTGAAGCAGGGTCTGCGCGCCAGCCTGTTGCCCGCGATCAATCTGGCGCAGATCAGCGAATTCTCGCTGGTAGTGATCCAGACCGGCGTGGTCGCGGGGCATATCAAGACCCAGACCGCGAGCGCGGCCTCGTTCGCCTTTGTCGTGCTGGCGGTGCTGAGCACCTTCGCCATCGGGCGCAGCGACCAGATCACGCGGGCCTCGATCGGCTTTTTGAAGCGGATCGGGCTTCGCGATCTCGATCACGGCCATGCCGGCGAGGAGGACCACGGCGATGGGCACGGCGAGGGCCGCCGCATTCTCATCCTGGGATTCTTCCGCGCCGCCAGCGCGCTGCTGAGCGAGGTCGAGCGCCAGAATCCGGGGCTATTGGACCAGATCGGCGTGGTCGACTTCAATCCGGTGGTGTTCCAGACATTGACGGGTCGCGGCGTGCACGTGACCTATGGCGACATCAGCAATGTCGATACGCTGGTTCATGCGGGCGTCGGCAAGGCCGAGATCATCATTCTCAGCGTGCCGGACTCGCTCCTGAAGGGCGCCAACAACGAAAAGCTGGTCCGTCACGTCCGCTCGCTGAACGCGACCGCGAAGATCGTTTCCACCGCCGACCTGCTGTCCGACGTGGAAGACCAGTACGCCGCTGGCGCCGACTACGTCGTGGTGACGCGACTGAGCGACGCCCGTGAGCTGTTCAACGTAATCGAGGCGGCCGACAAGGGCCTGCTCGAGGACAAACGCGCCGAGGTCGACGCACAGCTCAACGAACGGCGCGAGGTGCTGCCGTAAGCGCCCATGTTCCGGACGCGGTACGGCATTCTTGCCGCTCCGCAGAGCCACTGTCGCAAACATAGAACCGTCATGCCCAGGCTTGTCCCGGCCATCCACGTCTTTGCCTCGAAAAAAGCAGGGCGTGGATGCCCGGGACAAGCCCGGGCATGACAAGAGAATTGTGCTCGTTACGACCCCGGCTCAGCAGCATACCACGCCGCGAACGGTGGCGCGCTGCGCTGCGTCCGGAGAAAGGTTGCGCTACCCTCCGCCGTGCGCCATATGGTCATCATCGAATCCCAGAGCATGACCCATGCCCCATCCGATATCGGAAGTTCTACAAGCGTTTGCCAACGGCGAGATCGTTGTCGTCACCGACGACGACGACCGCGAGGGCGAGGGCGACCTGATTGTCGCGGCGTCGCTGTGCACCACCGAGAAGATGGCCTTCATCATCCGCCATACGTCGGGCATCGTCTGCGCCCCGGTCACCACCGACGACGCGCGCCGGTTGCGGCTCGATCCCATGGTGGCCAACAATGATTCCAACCATACCACCGCGTTTACGGTCTCGATCGATTACAAGCCCGACAACGGCAGCGGCATTTCCGCCGACGAACGTGCGTCGTGCTGCCGCGCGCTAGCCAACCCCAACGCCGGCGCCAATGATTTCTCCCGGCCCGGCCACGTGTTTCCCTTGATCGCCCGCGATGGCGGCGTGTTGCTGCGCTCCGGCCATACCGAGGCCGCGGTCGATCTCTGCAAGCTGAGCGGCCTGCCGCCGGTTGCCGTCATCAGCGAACTGATGAACGACGATGGCACGGTGACCAAAGGCGCGCAGGTGGCGCGGTTCGCGCAGGTGCACAAGCTCAAGCACGTCACCATCGCCGATATGATTGCCTACCGCCAGGCGCGCGAAAAACTGATCGAGCGGGTCTCGGCTTTCACGACGGAAAGTCCGATCGGGCCGCTGCAGGGCTACGCCTATCGTTCGCCGTTCGATCCGATCCACCACGCCGCCTTTGTCTATAACGGCATCGGCGACGGCAGGAACGTGCTGACGCGGTTTCACAAGCCCAACATCGTCAAGGACATCTTCACCGGCTCGAAGCGGCTGCAGGCGGTGCTGGAACATTTCAGGAAAGCCGGCAGCGGCGTGCTGGTATATCTGCGCGACGGCGCCGCCGGCGTTCCGGTAGCGCCGCTGGAAGAACAGAAATCCGTCGAGGCCGATCGCAACCGGCAATGGCGCGAGGTCGGCGTCGGTGCGCAGATCCTGCGCGATCTCGGCGTCACCTCGATCCGGCATCTCACCTCGTCGGCGCATGATTACAAGGGACTGTCCGGTTTCGGCATCGAAATCGTTTCCAACGAACACCTTGAAGGCTGATCCCTTCGTCATTTCCCGACGCGCCAATTCGCATGTCCGAGGATGCGCGAAGCGCAACCGGAATTCAGAAGCTCGCGCGACTGGCTGGATTCCGGGTTCGCGCTTTGCGCGCCCCGGAATGACGTGATACTTTTCAACCGGAATTCCAGGAGCGACCTGAAAGGAACTGTCATGAGCGTGCGCCCCCAGACCAAGGACAAGCCGGACCCGGTGAATTTCCAGTGGGACGACCCGTTCATGCTCGACGAGCAGCTCACTGAAGACGAACGCATGATCCGCGATACCGCGCGCGCCTACGCGCAGGACAAGCTGCTGCCCCGCGTCACCAAAGCCTACCTCGAAGAAAAGACCGACCGCGAGATTTTCAACGAAATGGGCGAACTCGGCCTGATCGGCATTACGCTGCCGGAAGAGTATGGCTGCGCCAATGCCAGCTATGTCGCCTACGGACTGGTCGCACGCGAAATCGAACGCGTCGACTCCGGCTACCGCTCGATGAATTCGGTACAGTCGTCGCTGGTGATGCATCCGATCTATGCCTATGGCGACGAGAATCAGCGCAGGAAATACCTGCCCAAGCTCGCCACCGGTGAATGGGTCGGCTGCTTCGGCCTGACCGAGCCCGATGCCGGTTCCGATCCCGGCGGCATGAAGACCCGTGCCGAAAAGGTTTCCGACGGTTACCGCCTGACGGGCTCGAAGATGTGGATTTCCAACGCGCCGATCGCCGACGTGTTCGTGGTATGGGCAAAATCAGCCGAGCATAACAATCAGATCCGCGGCTTCATCCTGGAAAAGGGCATGAAGGGTCTGTCGGCACCGAAGATCGGCGGCAAGCTGTCGTTGCGCGCGTCGGTTACCGGCGAGATCGTGATGGAAGGCGTGGTGGTTCCGGAGACCGCCCTGCTGCCCAATGTCTCCGGCCTGAAGGGCCCGTTCGGCTGCCTCAACCGCGCCCGCTACGGCATTTCGTGGGGCGCGATGGGGGCTGCGGAAGACTGCATGCACCGCGCCCGGCAATACACGCTGGATCGCAAGCAGTTCAACCGGCCGCTGGCGGCGACGCAACTGGTGCAGAAGAAACTCGCCGACATGCAGACCGATATCGCACTCGGCCTGCAGGCCTCGTTGCGGGTCGGGCGTCTGATGGACGAGGGCAAGATGGCGCCGGAGATGATCTCCATCGTCAAGCGCAACAATTGCGGCAAGGCGCTCGACATCGCCCGGACGGCACGCGACATGCACGGCGGCAACGGCATCCAGATCGAATATCATGTGATGCGGCACACCGCGAACCTGGAAACCGTGAACACCTATGAAGGCACCCACGACGTCCACGCGCTGATCCTGGGCCGCGCGATCACCGGCATTCAGGCGTTTTCCTAAGACGGCTCCATTCTCTTGTAGGGTGGGTAGAGCGGAGCGAAACCCATCTCCCTCGTCCGCCGTGCATGGCGTGATGGGTTTCGCTCCGCTCTACCCATCCTACGAAATGGCGTTCCCATGCCTGACAACGACGACATCCCGTTCAACCGCGATTTTTCGCTCAAGCCCGGCGTCGTCGACGAGGTGCGCCCTGGCGTGCGACGCATCCTCTGCAACAACCCGAGCCCATTCACCTTCACCGGCACGGTGAGCTACATCGTCGGCCGCGGCAATGTCGCCATCGTCGATCCCGGTCCCGACAACGAAGCCCACGCATCCGCGCTGCTCGACGCGGTGAAGGGTGAGACCGTCACGCACATCCTTGTCACCCACACTCACCGCGACCATTCGCCGAACACCGCGCGGATCAAGGCGGCCACCGGCGCCACGGTCTATGCCGAGGGACCGCACCGCGCCTCGCGGCCGTATTACGAGAGCGAGAAAATCTCCACCGAGTCCGGGGCCGACCGTGATTTTCGTCCCGATGTAACAGTGAGGGACGGCGAGACCATTTCCGGCGGCGGCTGGGCGCTGCAAGCGGTGGCGACGCCGGGCCACACCGCCAACCACATGGCGTTCGCATGGCCGGAGCGCAAACTGACCTTCGTCGGCGATCATGTGATGGGCTGGTCGACCTCGATCGTGGCACCCCCCGACGGTTCGATGATCGACTACATGGCGTCGCTGCGGAAGCTCGCCGGCCGCGGCGAAGATGTGTATTTCTCCGGCCACGGCCCCGAAATTCCCGACGCGCAGCGCTATGTGCGCTTCCTGATCCGCCACCGTCAGGCCCGCGAAGCCTCGATCCTGCACCGCCTCGCCAAGGGCGAGGCGGACATTCCGACACTTGTGCGCGCGATCTATATCGGCATCGATCCGCGGCTGACGGGCGCGGCCGGTTACTCGGTGCTCGCGCATCTGGAGGATCTGGTCGGGCGCGGCATCGTGGCGACGGAGGAGGGCGACCCGGTGATCGGCGGGCGCTATCGGCTGGCCTGACCGTCATTGCGAGCGCAGCGAAGCAATCCAGTGCGTCGGGCGAGACTGGATTGCTTCGTCGCTTCGCTCCTCGCAATGACGCCTACTTCTTCGCCACGCCCTTTGCCGGAGCCTTGACCGGGGCCACCGGTTTCTTCGGCGCCGGTGCCTTTTCGGCGGCGGTGTTGATGTCGTCGATCAGCTTGGTGACGCGCGCGGCGTTGCTGCCGAGGTCACTCTCGAAATAACGCGACGACGAGCGGATATCGACGCGCGATCCATCGCCATCCGGCGTGATGCGGATCGAAACATCTTCGCGGAATCCCATGACCGGCGTGCGCGCCACCGCCTCGATGCGGCCGATGCGGCGCGGCGGTTGCGGCGCGCGCTCGTCGATCACTAGCCACTTGCGCTTGGCGACCAGCGCCAACGTTATCTCGTAGGCGCGCTGCACGGGGATGTCGAGATCGACCGGTTCGATGTCGGGCCAGGTCGCGCGCTGCAATTCCGCGGAATAAAGCCCGGCATAGACCGCGGTATTGGCGCCGTCGCCGGCGCGCAGCCGCGCCAGCGCATCGAATCGCGGCGGGTCGATCGGGTCGGTGGTGATGTCGTGGATCGCCGGCAGCTTGCGGTATTGCAGGCCGAGATAGGCCGGATAGGCCAGCACTGCGACGTCGATCAGCATCGCCAGCAGGATGCGGCTCATGCCGCGCGAGCCGTTCTGCCAGATCGCGACAAAGGCGGCGAGGCCAACCAGGATCGAGAGGCCCGCGCAGGCCAGCGCGCCGAACAACGTCGCCAGCGCCGGGCGCACTTCGAGAAACCCGAACCGCACGATGATGATCGAGACAACAGCGGCCACCGCCGCAAAGATCGCCAGCCGTCGCGCCCAGGTCGCGAGCGCCGAGAACGGCTCGGTCTGATAGGGCGCGGAAAACCTGCGGGCCATCGGCGGGATTCTATCGGGTTGAATTTCTGCGGCGAAATAGCGATGGCAATCAACTGGCCCGTTTGAGACCATGGTCTTGCGGCAAATTCAAGGGTGGATTGAGCATCGGTCGATCAGCAGAACGTGTCATGCCCGGCACAAGGCCAGGCATGACACGATAGGTAATCTGCTCACGCCGCCGCGGTCGGGAAGCTGTAGCTCTTGAACTGATCGCGCAGCGCGGTCTTCAGGATCTTCCCCGTCGCGGTGTGCGGAATGCCGTCGACGAACACCACGTCGTCCGGCATCCACCATTTTGCAATTTTACCGTCCATGTATTTCAGGATGTCCTCGCGCGTGGCGCTCTGGCCCTGCTTGAGCTGTACGATCAGAAGCGGCCGCTCGTCCCACTTCGGATGATGCACGCCGATCACGGCAGCCTCCGCCACCTTGGGGTGGCCGACTGCGAGATTTTCCAGGTCAATCGAGGAAATCCATTCGCCGCCGGACTTGATCACGTCCTTGGAGCGGTCGGTGATGCGCATGTAGCCGTGCTTGTCGATAGTGGCGACGTCGCCGGTGTCGAAATAGCCTTCCTCGTCCAGGATCGGCGTATCGATCCTGAAATAGGCGCCCGAAATCGCCGGTCCCCGCACCTTGAGCCGGCCGAACGTCTTGCCGTCCCATGGCAGCTTCTTGCCGGCGTCGTCGGTGATCTTCATCTCCACCATGAACGGCGCGTAGCCCTGCATCTGCAGGATGTCGAGCTTGGCTTCGCCTTTCAGGTCCGCATATTGGCCCTGCAGCGCGCCGACGGTGCCGAGCGGCGACATTTCGGTCATGCCCCAGGCGTGGCGCACCTCGATCCCCATGTCGTCGAACGCCTTGATCATCGAGCGCGGCATCGCCGAGCCGCCGCAGATCACCACCCGCAGATGCGGCAGCGTGACGTGCTGCTTTTCCATATGCTGCAACAGCATCAGCCACACCGTCGGCACGCCGGCGGTATAGGTGACCTTCTCGGTATCGAGCAGTTCGTAAACCGATGCGCCGTCGAGCTTGGCGCCGGGCATCACCAGCTTGGTGCCCATCGCCGGCGCGGAGAACGCGATGCCCCAGCTGTTGGCGTGGAACAGCGGCACTACCGGCAGCATCACGTCTTTCGAAGTGGCGCCGAGCGCATCGCCATTGTTGGCGATCAGCGAATGCAGCACATTGGAGCGATGCGAATACAGCACGCCCTTCGGATCGCCCGTGGTGCCCGAGGTGTAGCACATCGCGCAGGCGGTATTCTCGTCGAACATCTTCCAGGCAAAATTGCCGTCGGCTTCCGCGATCCAGTCCTCATAGGCGACCGCGTTCTTCAGCGTGGTCTGCGGCATATGCGCCTTGTCGGTGAAGACGATATAGCGCTCGACGCTGGGCAGCTTGTCGGCGATCTTTTCCAGGATCGGAACGAAGGTGAGGTCGGTCATCACGATGCGGTCTTCGGCATGGTTGATGATCCAGGCGATCTGCTCTGGGAACAGCCGCGGATTGACGGTATGGCAGATGGCGCCGATCCCCATGATGCCGTACCACGCCTCGAGATGGCGCCAGGTGTTCCACGCGATGGTGGCGACGCGGTCGCCGAGCTGGATGCCCTCGCGATCAAGCCGTTGCGCAACTTTCAGCGCGCGGGCGCGAATTTCGGCGTAATTGGTGCGATGAATGGGCCCTTCGACCGATCGCGTGACGACCTCGCGGTCGCCATGCACCATCGCCGCATGGTCGATGATCCGGTGACACAGCATGGGCCAGTCTTGCATCAATCCGCGCATACGAACGTTCCTCCCGAATCTGCTATCGCTTGCCGTTGTCCCGATAAGGACTTGTCATGAAGTTTAGCGCGGCAAAAGCAAGCCGGAAATGGCCTTGTCGCGGCCCTGGATGCGACAAACGGCCAATGGCTATCGTCATCGCGATCCTTCCGGCGTTGTTTCTGGCGCTATTGGCCGATGTCAGGCTCGTGGAGGCGCGCCCTCTGGTGCTGCAGAAAGCGTTTTGGCCGGAGGTTGGCGGGCCAAAGCCGCGTCCGATCAGGGTGCCGCTTCCCAAACCGCGCCCGGAGGAGGCGCCTGCCAAGGATCAGGCCAGCGAGGACAAGCCGCCCGAGCCGGCGCCGCAGGCCTCCCAACCGGGCGCGCCGGTGCCGCCGCCGCTGTCGGCATGCCGGCTGGCGCTGACCGACGCCATTGCGATCGCACCCAGCATCCCTGCCATTACCGGCCCCGGCGGCTGCGGCGGCGACGATCTGGTCCGGCTCGAGGCGGTGGTGCTCGCCGACAACAAGCGCGTCGCAGTGAAACCCGCGGCCATCCTGCGCTGCACGATGGCGACCGCCATCGCGGAGTGGATCCGGGCGGACATGGCGCCGCTCGCGCAGAGTCTCGGCACCGCGCTCGCCGACCTCGACAATTTCGACTCGTTCGAATGCCGCGGCCGCAACCGCGTGGCAGGCGCAAAAATGTCCGAGCACGGCCGCGCCAACGCGCTCGACGTCCGCGCCCTGAAATTCGCCAACGGCCAGTCGCTGTCGCTGACCGACCGCGCGGCGGCGCGCGAGCAGCGCGAGACCGTGCTGCATTCGGTCTGCGCGCGCTTCACCACGGTGCTGGGCCCGGGCTCGGACTGGTATCACGAGGACCACATCCACCTCGACCTCGCCGAGCGGCGCAGCGGCTATCGCATCTGCCAGTGGAATGTCTACGATCCGATGCCGGCGACGGCACCATTGCTGCCGGCGGCGCGCCCGGAAGAAGCGCCGCCGCGCGAGGTCGACGCGAAACCCGATGCCGCGAAGCAAGAGGCAGTCGAGCCCGACGCCGAAGCGGAGCCGGTTCCCGAACCAAAACCCCGGCCAACAAAAAAGCGCCGGAGAGCCGGCGCTTTTTGAAATCCTGGATCGTCATGCGCGGGCTTGACCCGCGCATCTATCGATCTTCACGAACATCTTTCGAAGTAGATGGATTGCCGGGTCAAGCCCGGCAATGACTGTTTTGGAGGACTTACTGCATCACCATGTTGCCACCGCCCTGCAGCGCCATTGCCGAATTGAACGGCGAGTCGCCGTGCTTCGGCTCCAGCACCACCACGATGGCGCCCATCTTCACCCGGCTGTACAGGTCGATCACGTCCTCATTGGTCATCCGGATGCAACCGGAGGAGATCGACGCGCCGATATATTCCGGCTGGTTGGTGCCGTGAATCCGGAACAGGGTGTCCTTGCCGCCGGAGTAGAGATAGATCGCGCGCGAGCCCATCGGATTGTCCGGGCCGGGCGCCACGAAGGTCGGAACGCCGAGCCGCGAAATCTCGCTCTTGGTCGGATGCCACGGCGGCCACTCGGTCATGCTGCCGACCTTGGCGATGCCGGACCACGCCATGGCTTCCTCGCCGACGGTGATGCCGTAGCGGATCGCCTTGCCGCCATCCTGCACATAATAGAGATAGTGATTGTCGGAATCGACCACGATCGAGCCCGGTGCTTCCTTGCGGTGATAGTCGACAATGGCGCGGCGGAAGGCTTCCGGAACCGGGGTCTTCACATAGGAGACCTTGGCCAGCAGCTCCTTGTCACGCGGCTTGAAATTGGTCTGCGACGTCTCTTGATACGTCGTCGCTTGCATGCAGCCAGACAACATCAGGCCGGTGGCCAGAAGTCCCAGTTTCACCTTTAGAGACGACATTTTTTATTCCAATCGAATATCATTCAAATCGAAGGCCAGCGTTCTTAGACGACACAATGCGCCCCAAAACGCGACAATTCCGTTAAATCAATTATCCCCGAAACGCGCCGTAATTCCAGCAGTTAGATGCTCGTCTTGCGATGCGGCACACTTGCTGTGGCATTTCTGCCGCAACCTTTGCGGCTTTCGCTGGTTTTATGGACAGGCCAACAGCGTCCGCCGATCCTCGCCACTTCGCTGCCACTTCGTCGCCGCAAATATGGTTAGCGGAGTGTTAAGCGGCCCGAGGGGCTTGCCAAAATCGAGCTAATCGGCGCACTGCAGGCTGTCACGTCGGCTCTACGTTGTTCGATCAGTCCCGGAGTACCCATGATCTCGGTCTTCACCCCGTCCGACTTCGCACTCCGAAAAGCCGCCGCGGTCGATCTTGCCGCGTTGCCGGACAGCGCGGTGTGGATCGACCTGGTCAAGCCGACCGCCGCGGAGGATCACGCCGTCGAGCGGCTGGCCGGCATCGCGGTGCCAACCCGCGAGGACATGCAGGAGATCGAGATTTCGAGCCGGCTTTATGTCGAGAACGGCGCACGCTACATGACGGCGACGCTGATGTGCGCCGCCGACACCGAGAACCCGCGCACCACCGCGGTGACCTTCATCCTCGCCAATCATCGCCTGGTGACGGTGCGCTACGACGAGCCGAAACCGTTCTCCCTGGTCGAGAACAAGCTGGCGCGCATCTGCGCGCCCGGCGTCACCGGCGAGATGGTGCTGATGGAATTGCTTGATGCGGTGATCGATCGCAATGCCGATATCCTGGAGCGCGCCGGCGGCGACATGGACACCATCAGCCACCACATTTTCGAGCCGGAGGGCGCCGCGCGCACCGGGCATGCCAAGCGTTACTCCGACATCCTGATCGCGATCGGCCGCAAGGGCGATTTGACCTCGAAGGTTCGCGAGAGCCTGGTCTCGATCGGGCGGGTGGTGACCTTCGTTGCGGCCGCGGTCGACGGCGTCAAATGGTCGAAGGACATGCGCGAGCAATTGAAAACCATGCAGCGCGACGTGGCCTCCCTGACCGACCACGCCTCCTATCTGTCGAACAAGATCACCTTCGTGCTCGACGCCATGCTCGGCGTCGTCAATCTGGAGCAGAACAACATCATCAAGCTGTTCTCGGTGATGGCCGTGGTCCTGATGCCGCCGACCCTGATCGCCTCGCTCTACGGCATGAATTTCCGGGTGATGCCGGAACTGCAATGGGAGCACGGCTACCCGATGGCGCTGCTCATGATGGTGGCCGCGGCGGTGCTGCCCTATGTGTTCTTCAAATGGAAGAAGTGGTTGTAGGAAGCCAAGCTTCTCCTCCGTCATCCTGTGAGGAGCGCGCTCTTGCGCGCGTCTCGAAGGATGGCCGCTTGCGCTTGTGGCCATCCTTCGAGACGCGCCGTGAAAAACGGCGAGCGCCCCAGGATGACGGACCGGGGGCCCCCGGAACGGCCAACAGGTTGGTGGCCAAGGTGGAGCGCCGGGAGGCGCCGCGCCCTACGTCACTGGGCGCGCGCGGAACCTTGCCGCGCGAGGTGGGTCCGTTAATCCCACCTCTGGGGGTGCAGCGTCATTGCACCCCGGCGCCTCCCGCCGCTCCACCCCCTCGCAAAGCTATCGCGAGGGACTGGCAAACCTCGGACGCATTGCGCCGCGAGAACACGGAAGCGTGGTTGTTTGAAATTTGAAATGGAAATTTCGTAAGCTGCTGCCCCCTACTCGGCGTCATGCGCGGGCTTGACCCGCGCATTACGCTTCACGAGAATCCTTCGAAGCGGATGGATGGCCGGGTCAAGCCCTACGGTATTCACACATCTCCATCGTCATTGCCGGGCTTGACCCGGCAATCCATCGTCTTCGAAAGAGTCTTGCGAAGAGTGATGGATACGCGGGTCAAGCCCGCGTATGACGAAATGTGTAAATCCAGTAGGGTCAAGCCCGGCCATGACAACTCCCAGTTCGTATCCCGGACGCGCCGCAGCGTTCTTCACGCTGCTGCGCAAAACCGGGATCGTCGCGAACACCGGCGCTTTGGTACGGCCATAGCGCGTCGAAGACGCGCGCGAACGCGCTTATGGCGCTGCGCTGCGGGGCACGAAAAGCACACGCCATAATTTCTCCCGTAAAATTTGAGCGGTGCGCTGAACGTTTGAGCGAAACTTGTCTGCCATAACGTTGCTCCACGCCGCGAGGGCACAATGGTTGAAAAAATCCTAATGCAAGGCCGCAACGTCGTCGATTTCGCGAGCTATCAACAGGGGCGGCGCGCCATCGTCGTAAAGGCGTTGCGCACACCGTTGTGCCGGCATTGCGGCGCTTCGCTCGGCGAGGGAGAATCCGAAGACGAGTGCTCGGGCGCACTTTTCAACGTCGAGGCGGCGGGAATGCGCGAAAGCCCGCGCAAGTTTTATGCGGAGTGATGTTCGTCATTGCGAGCGAAGCGAAGCAATCCATGGCGTAGCGGTGTAAGCTGGATTACTTCGTCGCTTACGCTCCTCGCAATGACGGCTGTGGGTGGTGAGGCTACACATGCTGCCCGCCGTTGATGTGAATCTCCGCGCCGTTCACATAGGAACTGGTTTCCGTGCACAGCACATAGATGATCTTCGCCACCTCGTCCGGGGTGCCGAGCCGATGCAGCGGGATCTGCTGGTCGACGATCTTCTCGGTGCCCGGCGACAGGATCGAGGTGTCGATCTCGCCGGGGGCGATCGAATTGACGCGGATGCCGAAGCGGCCGAAATCCGACGCCATCTCGCGGGTCAGCGACGCCAGAGCCGCCTTCGAGGTCGCATAGGCGGCGCCAGCGAACGGGTGCACCCGCGAGCCTGCGATCGAGGTGACGTTGACGACCGAACCCTTCGCGGCCTTCAACTCCTCCAGCAGTCCGCGCGCCATCATGATCGGCGCGAAAAAATTCACCCGGAATACATGGCTCCAGGTGTCGACATCGGTGTCGATCGAGCCCATGCGCTTGCCGTCTTCGGCCTTCGGCGAAATCGCGGCGTTATTGACCAGCGCATGCAACTCGCCGCCCTCGAGCCGCTCGCGGACCTCGGCAATGGCGCGCGCGGTGTCGGCGTGGTCGGCGAGGTCGACCTGGATGTGATCCTCCGGGCCCGCGCCCCAAGGGCACTGCTCGGGGAACGGATGCCGCGAACAGGTCAGCACCCGCCAGCCGGCGCTGGAAAAGCGGATCACCGTGGCGTGGCCGATGCCGCGGCTGGCGCCGGTCAGCAGCAGCGTGCGCCGCGGCGCGTTGGAATCGGCGGCCTTCGCCTTGTCCGGTGTCATGGATAAAGCCTCGTCTTGGTCCAGGCGCTGCCCGGGCTGTCGCGGCCAAATACGATGCGATCGTGCAGGCGAAACGGCCGGTCGTGCCAGAATTCGAATTGCAACGGCGCGATGCGCCAGCCGCTCCAGCCGGGCGGGCGCGGCACCTCGCCGACGATGTGTCTGGCCGCGACCAACGCAATCGCCTGCTCGAACGCAAAGCGGCTTTCCAGCGGCTGCGATTGCTTGCTGGCCCAGGCGCCGATCTGGGCCTGCTTCGGCCGTGTCGCGAAATAGGCGTCGGCCTCGGCCTCGGTTACCTGAGTCACATTGCCGCGGATGCGGATCTGCCGGCGCAGCGACTTCCAGTGAAATAGCAACGCGGCCTTGGGATTTGCGGCGAGTTCGCGGCCCTTGGGGCTGGCGACGTGACTGTAAAACACGAAGCCATTGGCGTCGTAGCCCTTCATCAGCACCATTCGCAGGTCGGGCAGGCCGTTGGTATCGACGGTGGCCAGCGACATCGCGGTGGGATCGTTCGGCTCGCTCTTGACCGCGTCGGCAAACCACTCGGCAAACAGCGCAAAAGGTTCCCCGGCCTCGGTGAAATCACCGGACGTTAACTGGCTTGGGTGTTTGATGTCGGTCGTGTCGGTCATTTTGCCGGAGTCCGAGTTGCGTACCGCGGTTCAGCGCGCGTTGTGGTCAGGGTGGCGCCCAAGCCTATATAGGGCATGGTCACGCGTTGGCCTATGCGCGATCGGTCCTGCCGGGGCCGTGCTGACACTGATTCTAATCGGCGCCGGTTCCGGCGGCTGCAGCTTTTCCCGTACCGACGCCGCCTTTGCCAAGATGGAAGGCGACGAGGTGACCGGTTCGCTCAGCCCGGCGGCCGCCAAGGCGCCGACCGACAGCGATCTTGCCTTCGCCCGTAACGCCGCCTCCGACGTACTTACCAAGGGCGGCAAGGATTTCAGCCAGCCCTGGGAAAACCCCGAAACCGGCGCGCGGGGATCGGTGACGCCGATCGCAGCGGCCTATACCTCGGATGGGCGCACCTGCCGCGATTTTCTGGCGAGCTATGTCAACGGCCGGTCGGAAAGCTGGCTGCAGGGCGGGGCTTGCAGGTCCGACCATGGACGCTGGGAAATTCACACGCTGAAACCGTGGAAAAGGGGCTAAGCTGCGAACGCGGCAGACCCCGTTGCAAAAATGCCACTGACACCCCAAATGAAGCCGTGGTTGGCCCTGAACGGCCGGTAGAACTGAATTTCCTTGAAGGAGATGTTACGGATGCGCGACCCCTATGAGGTCTTGGGGGTGCCGCGGGGTGCCAGCGCTGCGGCGATCAAGAGCGCCTATCGCAAGCTTGCCAAGAAGCATCACCCCGACGCCAACAAGAACGATCCGAAATCCGCGGCGCGTTTTTCGGAAGTGAACTCGGCCAACGAGATCATCGGCGACGAGGCCAAGCGCAAGCAGTTCGACCGCGGCGAGATCGACGCCGAGGGTAAGCCGCGCTTCCAGGGCTTTCCCGGCGGCGATCCGCGCGCGCGCCGCGCCTCGCCTGGCGGCGGCTTTGAGTCCTTCAACTTCCGCGCAGGCGGCGGTCCGGGAGGCGGCGGCAATTTCGAAGGCGGCGGCTTCGAGGACATTTTGAAGAGCATGTTCGGCGGCGCGGGCGGCATGCGCGGTGGCAATACGACGTTCGACGAGAGCCCGTTCGGCGCCGATCTCGATCTCAGCGTCACCATGACGGTGTCGCTGGAGGAGTCGGTCAGGGGCGGTGAGAAGCGCGTCCGGCTGCCGACGGGAAAAGAACTCAACGTCAAGATTCCCGCGGGCGTCGCCGCGGGCCAGCAGATCCGGCTCAAGGGGCAGGGCGAGACCGCTCCCGGCCATCGTCCCGGCGATATCTTGATCACCATCGGCATCGCGCCGCACGCGTTCTTCAAGGTGGACGGCAGCGACCTGCGCGTCGACCTGCCAATCACGCTGTACGAGGCGGTGCTCGGCGCCAAGGTGCGCGTGCCGACCCTGGCGAGCGCAGTCGAACTGTCGATCCCGAAGAATACCTCGAGCGGGCGCACGTTCCGCCTGAAGGGCAAGGGCCTGCCCAAGACCGGCGGCGGATCAGGCGATCTGTATTTCGTCACCCGCATCATGCTGTCTGACGGCAACGACGCGGAACTCGAAGCCCTGATGCAGAAATGGCGCGACGAGCATCCGTACAATCCGCGCAGCGATCTCGGGTGAAATTATCACCGTGTCATTGCCGGACTCGATCCACGGCTGTCCGGTTCATTGGCAGTATAGTTCGAGGCTCAACTGGTTTGGATTTATTTGAAGCGGCGGCTCGGCGTCGAGCAAGCGGTCGAGGCGGCGGCGGTGCATGAGGTTTGCGCGAGCGAGTCGGGCAAATTCGAGGGGGCTACGCACGGCCTTTTGTAGGGCTGTAGCGAGGCGCAGGATCAGAAAGGCGATGAGGGCAACTGCGATCTGAATGCGCACGGCATTCTCGGATATGCCAACGAAGTGCCGGATTCTCAGGACTTGCTTGATCCAGCGGAAGAACAACTCGATCTGCCAGCGCTGCTTGTAAAGGTCGGCGATCTCCCGGGCGGGGCTGTCGAGGTCGTTGGTGACGATACGCAGTTCCTTGCCGGCGTCGTTGATCACCCGCACCTCTCGAACCGGCTCTTGCATCGGATTGCTGCGGTTGCGCGCAAGTCTTTGCGGCAGATGGCCGATACGGTCGTTTAATATATTGCTGTTGCCGTCTACCCGGTTCTGCTGGATCACGCGCAGGGGAGTGTTCTTCTTCAGCCGCGTCACGAAGCGGCAACCGGCAGCGTCAAGCTTGGCCCACCAGCCATAATCGTAATAACCGAGATCGTAGACATAGGTGGCGCCGGCCTCGATCGGCATCGCTTTGGCCGATGTGATGTCGTTGACCTTGGACGGCGTCACCGCAAAGTAAACTGGCAGCTCGCTCTGCGGGTCATACACAACGTGAATTTTGGCTCCGGAAAAATCAGTCGAGAACCCTGCCCAGTCTGCGCTCAGGCTCGAAAGCCGCAATGTCGTTGAATCAATCAGCCGGACCGCGTCTCGGCTCGCCCGCCGCAGGCCAGGATGCGCCTGTTCCAGCATCTGCCCAAACAGCTCGCTGAACACCTGCCAGGGCCGCATTGTATTGGCATCGGACAGCGTCGAGCGCTTCACCGTGGCCGCCCCAAGATGATAAAGCCGCGTCTCATGGCTATCCATCCCGCTCACGATCTCGCGAAGGCTCGTCGAGCCGCTGAATTGCCCATACAGCAGCGCGATGAACTGCCGCTTTGTCGTCAACCTGCGAACCAGTTTGTCGGCCCCGTACTTCTCCACAATCCCATCGAACCTGCTCCAGGGAATGTGCTTCGTTAGACTATGAAATACGCTATTCTGGTGCCGCATGGCGTGGATCTCCTTCCGTGTCCCGAACGTGTGCGAAGCGCTCAAAACACAGAAGAATCCACGTCATGCACTCTGTCCATAAAAATCCAACCGGACAGCCGTGGACTCGATCCGGCAATCTACGGAAATGCACGTCGCAAAGATCGAGGGATGCGCGGGTCAAGCCCGCGCATGACGGTATTTTTTCTTTACCCGCCGGCTTTTTCGGTCTGGTCATACACCAGCCGTGCGACCTGGCTCAGCCGGTCCTTGTCGATAGGTCCCGACAGCACATAGCCGACGCCGTCTTCGGACCAGTACATCGCGCCGCTGTTCTCGGCGGCGGTATAGCGCATCTGCGTGGTTTCGATTTTCGCGCGCGAAGTAAAGAGCGTGTAGCGTTCGCCGGTCGGGCTTTCATACATCAGGAACGACGCCGGCCCCGTAGGTCCCGGCAGCAGCCGGCCGCCGACCAGTTTCAGCCCCGTCGCACCCAGTTCCGGCGCACGAACCTCCCAGCCGCAGCGCTTGGTCAACCACTGCTGCAGATGCGCGCGCTCGCTTCCCGGCACCTCGACCGGATGACGAACCTCGACCACATACAGCCTGTGCGCATCGAGCGCATCAAGCGTCAGACTCTGGAACGCCGATGGCGATGCCGAAGCGCCGCGCGCGATCCAGCCGGCGCCGCCGCCGGCGAGGAACGCCACCAGAGCCGCCGCGATCGCGCCGACCATCCATCTGCGCGGCTGCCGCACCAAGCGCTCGATCTCCAGCCGCTTCGGCACCGCCTCGTCGGCGACGCCGTCATAACGCGCATGCAATGCTTCTGCCATGGCGCGCCACGATTGCACCCGTTCAGCGTCGTCCGCGTGCGTGGCAAGCCATGCCTCGACATCGCCACGCCGCTCCGCCGGCAATTCATTGTCGATGTAAGCGTGCAACTCGTCTTCGGTGACAGGAATATTCTTGTCAGTCATTGTCTCAGTCTCTTCTGCATCTCAATTCGGTCGTTCGGTCATGCTCGATTTCATTTAACGCGGCGCAGAGCCGGACGTTCGCCTTCGAGGCATGCCTTGACGTGGGCACGGGCACGCGCGAGGCGGGACATCACGGTGCCGATCGGCACGCTCTGGATATCGGCGACCTCGCGATAGCTCAATCCTTCCAGCATCACCAGCAGCAGCACCGAGCGCTGGTCCTCCACCAAGGTTGCCAAGGCGCGAGCGATGTCGCGGCCTTCCGCCTCGGTGCCGCTGGCGTCTGGGTTGTTTTCCAGAAGCGGCGTGAACTGCGGACGTCGCGCCAGCGAGCGGCGTCGGTTGCGGTTAAGATTGGTCAAGATGGTGTACAGCCAGCTTCGGATATCGCCGCCGAGAAACAGCCGTTCCGAACGCAATGCCCGCACCAGCGTATCCTGCACCAGATCGTCGGCGATATCGGCGTCGCGCGCCAGCGCCCGCGCATAGCGGCGCAGCGCCGGGATCATGGCTTCGACGTCATCGCGAAACGCGGTCATTCAAACCCGGCCTTGAGGCTTGGTGCTGTGCACGCCAATACTGTCGGCACTAGCGTCGTCTGTCCAACATAACACCGAAATGACGGGACTATTCCGTTAACGCCCGGGTCCGAAAACCTGCCGCCCGAAACACATATTTGGGGTGTACCGGCGTGAGGTGCTGGTGTACCCCGATTGGGGGAAATTTCTACTCGAACGGGACATGGAATGGTCGATCACTCAGGCCTGATGCAGGGCAAGCGCGGGGTCGTTCTCGGCGTCGCCAATAACCGCTCGATCGCGTGGGGCATTGCCAAGGCCTGTCGCGCGGCGGGGGCGGAGATCGCGCTGACCTGGCAGGGAGATGCGCTGAGGAAGCGCGTCGAGCCGCTGACCAGGGAGCTCGATGGACTGCTGCTCGGCCATTGCGATGTCACCGATCCCGCGACCATCGACGCGGTGTTCGACGTGCTCAAGGAGAAGTGGGGAAAAATAGATTTCGTCGTACATGCCATCGCATTTTCCGACAAAGACCAGCTCGACGGTCGTTATATCGAGACCACTGCGGACAATTTCTCCAGAACGATGCTGATATCCTGCTATTCGCTGACCGCAATCGCGCAGCGCGCCGAAAAATTGATGACCGATGGCGGCTCGATCCTGACGCTGACCTATTACGGTGCCGAAAAATGGATGCCACATTACAACGTGATGGGCGTTGCGAAGGCGGCGCTGGAAGCCAGCGTCCGCTATCTCGCGGCCGACATGGGTTCCAACAATATTCGCGTCAACGCGATTTCGGCGGGTCCGATCAAAACGCTGGCGGCGTCGGGGATCGGCGACTTCCGCTATATTCTGAAGTGGAACGAATACAATTCGCCGATGCGCCGCACCGTCACCATCGAGGAGGTCGGTGACAGCGCGCTGTACCTGCTGTCCGACCTGTCGCGCGGCGTCACCGGCGAGGTGCACCACGTCGATTCCGGCTACCACGTCGTCGGCATGAAGCGGCCCGACGCGCCGGATATCTCGCTCAGCAATTCGTTGGCGAAAGAGTAGGCCGTTTCCGTCATTGCGAGCGAAGCGAAACAATCCAGAATGCCCACCACCGGATTGCTTCGTCGCTACACTCCTCGCGATGACACCGGATGATCAATCGAATTGCGTTTCCACATCCAATGCCGACCATCTACTACATGCGACACGGCGAGACCGACTGGAACGTCGAAGGCCGCCTGCAAGGCGGTATCGACACGCCGCTTAACGATCTCGGGCGGGCGCAGGCTGCGCACGCCGGCAAGGTCCTTCTCGACCTGTTTTCGCGCGGCGGCCTCGCCGCGTCCCGGTTCGGCTTCGTCGCAAGCCCGCTGCAGCGGGCACGTCACACCATGGACCTCGTGCGCGGTGAACTGAAGCTGCCGCCCGGCGGCTACGCGCTCGACGATCGCCTGCGCGAAATCGGCTACGGCCGTTGGGAGGGCTCTACGCTGGCGCAGATGCAACTGGCCGATCCCGAGCTGTTCGCGTCCCGCCAGATCGATAAATGGACCGTGTCGCCGCCATGCGGCGAGAGCTATGCGTCGGTACAGATCCGGATGCGCGACTGGTATGATTCGCTGAAGGCGGACACCGTGGCGGTGGCCCATGGCGGCACCGCGCGGGCGCTGATGGTAGCGCTCGGCTTCGAGAAGCCGGCCAGCGCGGCCGACTTGTACATCGAGCAAGGCGTCGTTTACGTGTTCGACAATGGGGGTGTGACCAAGCATAGTTAAGGCATGGTCGGATTTGACCGGCTGGATGCCGCGCGTTACCACACGTGCCGATCACCGGTAAGTTTACCGATCCGAGTTAAGCCCCGATGTCCTTCAACACCTTCGGTCACATGTTTCGGGTCACCACCTTCGGCGAGAGCCACGGGGTCGCGATCGGCTGCGTGGTCGACGGCTGTCCGCCGCTGTTGCCGCTGACGGTGGAGGATATCCAGCACGATCTCGACCGCCGCCGTCCCGGGCAGTCGCGCTTCACCACCCAGCGCCAGGAGGCCAACGCGGTGAAGAATCCTGTCCGGCGTAATGGCTCATCCCGACACCGGCGTGCAGGTGACGACGGGCACGCCGATTGCCTTGTTGATCGAGAACACGGACCAGCGTTCCAAGGACTATTCCGACATCAAGGACAAGTTTCGCCCAGGCCACGCCGACTTCACCTACGAAGCCAAATACGGCCTCCGGGATTATCGCGGTGGTGGCCGTTCGTCGGCGCGCGAAACTGCGGCGCGGGTGGCGGCGGGGGCCATCGCCCGAAAAATCGTGCCTGGCATGACGGTGCGCGGCGCGCTGGTGCAGATGGGGCCGCACAGGATAGACCGCGACAGATGGGACTGGGACGAGGTCGGCCGCAATCCGTTTTTCTGCCCCGACCAGAGCAAGGCAGCGTTCCTCGAAACCTATCTCGACAATATCCGCAAGAACGGTTCGTCGATCGGCGCGGTGATCGAAGTGATCGCGGAGGGCGTGCCGGCTGGGCTTGGCGCGCCGATCTATGCAAAACTCGATGGCGATCTGGCCGCCGCGCTCATGAGCATCAACGCGGTGAAGGGTGTCGAGATCGGCGCCGGCTTTGGTTCTGCGGAATTGTCCGGCGAGGAGAATGCCGACGAGATGCGGATGACCAACCATGGCGCGTCGTTTACATCCAACCACGCCGGCGGCATTCTGGGCGGCATCTCGACCGGGCAGCCGGTGGTGGCGCGCTTCGCGGTCAAGCCGACTTCATCGATCCTGTCGCCGCGCCAAACCGTCGATCGCGCCGGCGCCAATACCGATATCATGACCCGGGGACGCCACGATCCCTGCGTCGGCATTCGCGCGGTGCCGGTCGGCGAAGCCATGATGGCCTGCGTGCTGGCGGATCATTTTCTCCGCCATCGCGGCCAGGTGGGTTAGCTTGCAAGTCCTCGAACTCAAAGAGATCACCGACTGGCTGATAGACGGCGCGCGGTCGGCGCCGAATCCGGTTGCGCTCTTGGAGCAGACCTGCGAGCGGCTGGTTGCCGCGGGTGTGCCGCTGTGGCGCGTCGGCGCCTTCGTGCGCACGCTGCACCCGGACGTGATGGGCCGCAACTTCATATGGCGGCCGGGCGCCGAGGTGACGCTCGGCACCGCCGCTTACGACGTGCTCGATTCGCCGGAATTCATCAACAGCCCTTTAGCGATTGTGTTTCGCGACGGCGTCGAGGTCGGATACCGGATGGACGATCCGGCAAGCCGCCGCTTTCCGTTTTTCGACGACATGCGCGCCGAAGGCGTCACCGGCTACATCGCGCTGCCGCTCCGGTTTATCGACGGGACGGTTCACGCCACGAGCTGGAGCACCAAGCAGCCCGGCGGCTTTACCGAGGCGCAGCTCGCCTCGCTCAGGACCCTCATCGTCCCGTTCGCGCGGCTCGGCGAAATCTTTGCCCTGCGGCGTACCGCAACCACCTTGCTCGAAACCTATGTCGGGCATCGTCCCGGCGAACGCATCATGGCCGGACAGATCAGGCGCGGCCACACCGAGACCATGAACGCCGCGATCTGGCTCTCGGACCTGCGTGGATTCACGCGCCTGTCCGATCGCCTGCCGTCCGAGATCGTGGTCGATATCCTTAACCGCTATTTCGATTGCCAGGTCGAGGCGATCACGCGGCGCGGTGGCGAAGTGCTGAAATTTATGGGCGACGGTCTGCTGGCCGTGTTTCCGGTGACGGGGGACGACGGCAACGCCGCGGAAATCTGCGACCAGGTGCTCGAAGCGGTCCATGAATGCAGCACCAGCGTGGCCGGCTTGACCTATTCCGAAGGCGGCCACACCGTCGAACGATTTCGCTTCGGCCTGGCGTTGCATATCGGCACGGTGCTGTACGGCAACATCGGCGGCGGCAACCGGCTTGACTTCACCTGCATCGGGCCCGCGGTCAACCTCGCCGCTCGGCTGGAAAAGATCGCCAGCAACCTGCGCCGCACGGTGGTTGCTTCCGCAAGCTTCGCGGAGAGTTGCAGCAACGCGAAGTGGTGCGATCTCGGCGAGTTTCCCATCGCTGGATTTGCCAAGGTGGAACGGGTTTATGGGCTGGCGGATGAAATCCCGGCGGCGTCATCTTGAGGTGCTCGCCGTCTTCGGCGAGCCTCGAAGGATGGACACGAGCACCGGCGTCTACGGCCATCTTCGAGACTTCCGCGCGAAGATGCGCGGCTCCTCTCAGGATGACGGCTCATTTTGTTGCTATTCCTCCGGCTCCGTTGTGAACAGCAGCGGATAGCCCTTGGCGCGGCCGGCGTCGGTGGCGCGCGTTGCTTTGGTTTCGGCGACATCCCTGGTGAAGACGGCGACGACGCAGACGCCGCGGCGGTGCGCGGTGATCATCACTTTATGCGCCTGATCTTCGGTCATGCGGAATTCCGCCTTCAGAACGGCGACGACGAACTCGCGCGGCGTGAAGTCGTCGTTGACAAGGATGACTTTGTGCAGCCGCGGCCGTTCGGTTTTCGTCCTGGTCCTGGTGCGGGGTTTTACGACGGTATCGATCATTCCGGCGGCACCTCCTGCCGTTGTGGGCTGGTTCCGGCAGAATACAGCGTTCCGTACGGTCACGAAACGGGGTGGTCGGGCACATGAAGGTACCAGTCACCTAACCTGAATGTGAAGGGCGACGCATGTTCCTGCTTTTCGTTGGCCGCGTTGCGTGTCACCATTCACGTCAGATGACCGGAGGGCCCGCTATGCGCTGGTGTGTCTCGATCGGGGCCGTACTCGTCGCGGGTGCGATAATCGGGGGTGACGTTGCAGGCTTTGCCGCGCCGAACCCGGTAACTCGGTTGGCCGACAAGGAGGGCGTGGCATCGGTCGATGTGGAACTGGTGCTAGCCGTCGATGTCTCGTATTCGATGGATATGGATGAACTCGCCATCCAGCGCGAAGGCTATGCGCAGGCCATCGTGTCAAAAGAGTTTTTGCAGGCGTTGAAGACCGGTCCGAACGGCAAGATTTCGGTGATCTATTTCGAGTGGGCGGCATCGAGCGACCAGAAGATCATCATTCCCTGGCGGGTGATCGATGGCCCTGAAACCGCGGATGCCGTCGCCAATGAAATCATGAAAACGCCGATCCGCCGGGCATCGCGCACCTCGATTTCGGGCGCGATCAATTTCGCGATGCCGCTGTTCGACGAGAACCCGTTTCGCGGCTTGCGCCGCGTCATCGATATTTCCGGCGATGGCCCCAACAACAACGGTGCGCCTGTTACCGGCGCGCGCGACGCCGCGGTCGGGAAGGGCGTCACCATCAACGGCCTGCCGATCATGGTGAAGGAGCCGTCCTATTCGACCATGGATATCGACAATCTCGATTTCTATTACGAAGACTGCGTCATCGGCGGGCCGGGCGCCTTCGTGGTGACGATCAAGGACCGCGATAAATTCAAGGAAGCGATCCGTACCAAACTGGTGCTCGAGGTCGCAAGCCGCCAGCCCGAACATCGCGTTGTTCCGGTCGCCGAGCAGGGATCGCGGGTGTCGTGCATGATCGGTGAGAAAATCTGGCAGGACCGGTGGGGACGGTAGCCGCGTCCCGGACGCAGCGTTGCGCGCACTTCGCGGCGTGGTGCACTGCGGAGCCGAGGCCGTAACAAAGCGCGGCGTTTGGTGCGGTCCCGGCTCGGCGGAGCAGCGTGAAGAACGCTGCACCGCGTCCGGGACACGGTGGCGATGAAGGCTCATCGCCGCCTTGCAAACCTCGCCACCAGTTCGACATGCGGCGTGTGACGAAACTGGTCGACCGGCGTCACGCCCTCGATGCGGTAACCGCCATCGATCAGGATGCGGGCGTCGCGGACAAACGTCGCCGCATTGCACGACACCGCGACGATGACCGGTATTTTGCTGGCCGCGAGCTGTTGGACCTGTGCCTGCGCGCCCTGCCGGGGTGGATCGAACACGACCGTGTCGTAATCGCGCAACTCCTGCGCCATCAGCGGGCGCCGGAACAGATCGCGTGTTTCGGCCTTGACCGGCTTCAGCCCCGAGGTTGCCATGGCCGCTTTTCGTAGCGCCGTCATGGCACCCGTGTCGCTGTCGAACGCCGCGATGCGCGCGTGCGCCGCGAGCCGCAGCGCGAATGGCCCGACGCCGCAGAACAGATCGGCGATGTGTTTTGCACCCTTGCAATGCTCGATCACCAGCGCCGCCAGCGCTTCCTCCCCGGCAACGGTCGCCTGCAGGAACGAGCCCGGCGGCAGCGTAACCTGCGCGCTACCGACGCCGATTACCGGCGGACTGCGCATCAGTACCAGCTCGCCATGTCGGGTCAGCCGCGCCAGCCGATGCTGCTCTGCGACGCGCGACAGCGTCGCGATCGTCGCTGTCGGCAGCGGGCCCGAGCCGCGCACATCGACGTCAAGACCGCCAGCGGTCGCAGTGATCTGGATATCCAGCGGTTTTGCCGCCGGCTTCAGAACGTCCGCCAGCGCCCGCGCGGCGTCAAGCGCGCCATGCAATCCGGGGTCAAGGATCGGACAATCGTCGATTGCGACAATGTCATGGCTGCCGGCGGCGGCGAAACCGACGCGCAATTCGCCGTCGCCGCCGCGGCGCGCATGCGCGGTGATGCGGCGGCGTCCGGCGCCGTGGGCATCGACCAGCTCGTCGACCGCACAATCGATGTGGGCGCGGGCCAGCGTATCGGCGACGATACGGTGTTTCCACGCGGCATAGGCACTCGGCTGCCAGTGCTGGATGGCGCAACCGCCGCAGGCACCGAAATGGCGGCAGAACGGCGCGATCCGTTCCGGGCTTGCGGTTTCCACGCGCACCAGCAGCCTGCGGTCAGGATGACCGACGGCCGGATCGGCTTCGACGGTCTCGCCGCCGAGCGTGTACGGCACGAATAGGGTCTGTCCGCCGGCAAAGGCGATGCCGTCGCCACGATGGCCGACATGATCGATAACAAGGTGTTCAACCACGGCGCGCGCCGAGGAAGAATTCGGTGTTGCCGTCGCCGCCCGATATCGACGACGGAAATACCTGGATGTCGCTGCATCCGAGCGAAGCCGCGAACGCCGCGAGGTCGGCGCAAACCTGTTGGTGCACCGTCGCATCGCGGACGATGCCGCGTTTGGAATGTTTTCGCGCTGCTTCGAATTGCGGCTTGATGAGCGCCAGCAGATGCATTGGTGACGCCGCCAGCGACAGCGCCGCTGGCAGCACCAACTTCAGCGAAATAAAGCTGACATCGATCACGACGACATCGGGCCGCATCGGCAGCCGCTTGTCCTCAAAACTGCGAATATCGGTCGTTTCCATCGAAACGATTTTCGGGTGCCCTTGCAGCGACGGATGCAACTGGCCATGGCCGACATCGATCGAGAACACAAGGCTGGCGCCGCTCGCAAGCAGCACCTCGGTAAAGCCGCCGGTGGATGCGCCGACGTCGAGGCAGACGTGGTTCTCGATCTCGATCGGATATCGCTCCAGCGCGCCCGAGAGCTTGACGCCGCCGCGCGACACAAAGGGATGCGCGGGCTGGGCCCGCAGCACGGCAGCAGCGGGAATGGCTTCGGAGCACTTCAATACCGGTTTGTCGTTCGCAGTGACGAGGCCTGCTTCGATCGCGGCCTGTGCCCGGGCACGGCTTTCGAACAGGCCGCGCTCGACCAGAAGACTATCGGCGCGCTTGCGGGGAGAGGGTCTTGACAAGATCAACCCGGTGCAAGAGGAGCTAGCCAGCCGTCATTGCAAGCGCAGCGAAGCAATCCAGCGCCACGAGCAAGTCTGCATTGCTTTCGTGCAAGTGCTGCTCGCAATGACGAATGCACTCGCAGTCCGCAAGCCTCAGGCCAGCTTGACCGTTTCGGCCTTGAAATCCTTGCCGAGGGTTTCGAACACCTTGGTGACGATGCCCTTGGCATCGAGACCGGCACGGGCATACATCGCGGCCGGCGAGTCATGATCGAGGAACACGTCGGGCAGCACCAGCGAGCGGATCCTTAAACCGCCATCGAGCATGCCGTGCTCGGCCAGCATCTGCATCACATGCGAGCCGAAGCCGCCGATCGACCCCTCCTCGATGGTGAGGAGGATTTCGTGCTCGCGCGCGAGCTTCAGCACCAGATCGAGATCCAGCGGCTTCATGAAACGAGCGTCGGCGACCGTGGTGGAGAGGCCGTGCGCGGCCAGCTCATCGGCGGCCTTCTCGCATTCGGCAAGGCGGGTGCCGAATGACAGCAGCGCGACCTTGGTGCCTTCGCGGATGACGCGGCCCTTGCCGATCTCGAGCGGAACGCCGAACTCCGGCATTTCAACGCCACGGCCTTCGCCGCGCGGATAGCGCAGCGCGCTGGGCCGGTCGTTGATCGCGACCTGGGTGGCGACCATGTGAACCAGTTCGGCTTCGTCCGACGCCGCCATGATGACAAAGCCGGGCAGGCAGCCGAGATAGGCGTTGTCGAACGAACCCGCATGGGTCGCGCCGTCGGAGCCGACAAGGCCCGCGCGGTCGATGGCAAACCGCACCGGCAGGCCTTGGATCGCCACGTCGTGGACGATCTGGTCGTAACCGCGCTGCAGGAAGGTCGAATAAATCGCGCAGAACGGCTTGTAGCCTTCGGTGGCAAGGCCGGCGGCGAAGGTCACCGCGTGCTGCTCGGCGATGCCGACATCGAAGGTGCGATCCGGGAAGGACTTGGCGAAAATGTCGATCCCCGTGCCCGACGGCATCGCCGCGGTGATGCCGACGATCTTGTCGTCCTTCTGAGCCTCCTTGACGAGGCTTTGACCGAACACGTTCTGATAGGACGGCGCATTGGGTTTGGATTTCGACTGCGCGCCGGTGGCGACATCGAACTTGACCACCGCATGATATTTGTCGGCCGCGGCTTCGGCCGGGCCATAGCCTTTGCCCTTTTGCGTGACGACATGGACCAGGATCGGGCCGGTCTCCATGTCGCGGACGTTCTTCAGCACCGGCAACAGATGGTCGAGATTGTGGCCGTCGATCGGGCCGACATAGTAGAAGCCGAGCTCTTCGAACAGCGTGCCGCCGCCGACCATGAAGCCGCGGGAATATTCCTCGACGCGGCCGGCGCGGTCCGCGATCAGCTTGGGCAGATGCTTGCCGAGCTGCTTGCCGGCTTCGCGCAGTGAGCGATAAGTCTTGCCGGAGTAGAGCCGCGACAGATAGGCCGACATCGCCCCGACCGGCGGCGCAATCGACATGTCGTTGTCATTGAGAATGACGATCAGGCGGGAGTTCATCGCGCCCGCGTTGTTCATGGCCTCATAGGCCATGCCCGCGGACATCGCGCCGTCGCCGATCACGGCAATGACGTTATTCTTGCCGCCGGAGAGGTCGCGCGCCACCGCCATGCCGAGCCCGGCGGAGATCGAGGTCGAGGAGTGGGCCGCGCCGAACGGGTCGTAGTCGCTTTCGGTGCGCTTGGTGAAGCCGGACAGTCCGCCGCCGGTGCGCAGGGTGCGGATGCGGTCGCGCCGCCCGGTCAGGATCTTGTGCGGATAGGCTTGATGGCCGACGTCCCAGATCAACCTGTCGCGCGGCGTGTCAAAGATATAATGGATGGCGGTGGTAAGTTCGACGACGCCGAGGCCGGCACCGAAATGGCCGCCGGTGACGGAGACCGCGTCGATGGTTTCCTGACGCAGTTCATCGGCCACTTGCTGGACCTGGTCCACCTTGAGCCGACGCAGATCGTCCGGCGTGCGAATGGTGTCGAGAAGCGGCGTTTTACTAAATTCGGTCACGGCGATATTCCAATTTTGCATGTCGGGACGGGCTGAGTGAGACGGCCGCATGTGTTCAGTGCGGCATGGCCCGGATATCCGATAGCCCTTCGAGGGAGAGCCTGATTATGAAGCCTAGAGTGCGCTCCGGTTGATAGCTGTGATACATATCACTTGTCGCGGCGCCATCCGGCAGAAGCATTTCGATAGTTAATTGAGGCGCTTACCGCCCTCGGAAAATCGGCGGCAGAGCTCCGTCGTCAGCCCCATCGTTAAACCTTTACACCAAAGCGGTGGCCAAAGCCAACCGCCCAGGCAGGGCCGCTCCGGGGAGAGTGGCCGAGTTTCAACGGCCCTGGACGGCGGTAGGTTCCATTCGGCCTGTCCCGGCGGCATCCAAACCGTCATTCGGCGCCATTTCCAGCCGATTCCATGCCGTTTTTCGAGCAGCGGCATCGCCCGTGGCAATGACCAGCGCTGCGTCCGGGTCGGCCATCCGTTCCTTCAAGGGAACCGGGCCGCACACGATCATGAAAAAGTCGTAGGCATGGGACCGCTCGTTGGCCATGACGAACTGAAAATGCACCCTGAAAAACTTCCAGCGAAAGCGGTTGTAATGCTCGGGTTTGATGATTTCCCGGAACCGCACCGGGACGATGGTAGGATTGCGCCTGATGGCGCCGACATCGATGCCGTGGCCGGCGATCGGATCGAACGGGTAGAAATTCATCACGTCCTTGCGGGACTGACAGTCGATCCAGTCGATCGAGGGCTCGATCGCAAGCTGGCGCAGATGATCGCGGAAATCGCGCGAGGCGGCGTGAAATCCGACAATCGGGAAGTTGCCGCCGATTGTGAGCAGAACGACGCGCGGGCCGTGTCGTCCGAGATCGGGATCGAGCTTGAGCGCGCGCGCCAGGATTTCGGTGCCGAGGAACGATCCCGAACTATGGCCGACGATCACGATCTCCTCGGCGCCGCTGGTGTTGGCGACGCCGATCAGATGCCGCGCGAAACGGTCGATGCGCGCGTCCCATTCCGGCCGCTGCCGATGGGAGAACTCCCAGGTCCAGATCGTGTCGGACAGCAGATAGAGCAGATAGGTCAGATTTTCGGTATATTTCAGCGTGGTGCCGAGCACGGCGATAAAAACAGCGACCGACGCGGCAATGCTGAGAAAGCCCGGAATTCCCAGCGCCTCGAGACCCCATCCGAACAGAAAAGCCATTCCTGCGGAAAACAGCGCTTCGTTGAACAGCAAAAAGTGCGGATAGGTGATGAAGGTCGCAAACCGCCAATGCGCCTTCCAGAACCGGGCAATGGTGCCGCCGAACACCAGACGCCAGTAGATGATTACGGCGTGAAAGACGGTGCGCCAGATCGGCCAGGCGAGGTCGTTCTGAATGAAGTCTTCGGTCCGGAGGAAATCATAATGGGTGCGGGTCTGCCAGTCCTCGCCTCTGGTCTCGATGGTCCAGGACGCGGTCTCGCCGTCGGGTGCGCTTTGCGGCCGGCCGATGGTGGCCGTGAGCGGGTACAGCCTGCCGAACTTCCGTAGTTCGGTCCTGAACATGCGGTAATACTGCGCAAGGCCGCGCGGGTCGTACCCCTGCACATAGATGATATGGCGGTGCTGAACGCGCACGCTATTTCCCCGGACTGACAGCGGGACTATATCAGGCCGCGCAACCCGCCAAGAGCTAATTCGGGAAAGGCTGGCTGACCGGTGGCCGGATTTCGCCGCGGCTTATCCCGGGCTACAATCTGGTGCATCTCGTCACTGCGCATCCAGCGGCTCGGTGCCGCTCACCCGGCCGTCGGCATCGGTGGTGATCTTGTCGACGCGGGCTTCGGCCTGCCGCAGCAATTCCTCGCAACGACGCTTCAACGCCTCGCCGCGTTCGTAAATGGCCACGGATTCTTCCAGCGGCACCTTGCCGTCCTCGAGCCGCTTGACGATCAATTCCAGTTCTTCGATCGCGCGCTCGAAGCTCAGTGCCTTCACGTCCACATGGGTATTTTCGGCCATATCGCGGGTCCCGTGCGCCGTTACCGGCGCGGATTCTAAGATGTTTTTCGCGGGCGTATTGTGACGGGTATTCAGGCGCCCATCAATGCCGTGACATGGGCCGCGGCCAATTCTTTCAGGCCTTGCAGATCGTAACCGCCTTCGAGTATCGAGACAATTCGCCCGCCCGCGCTCGCATCGGCGACATCCATCAGCTTGCGCGTGACCCAGCCGAAATCTTCCGCGTCGAGGTTGATGTTGGCCAGCGGATCGCGGCGGTGCGCGTCGAAGCCGGCGGAAACGATGATCAGTTCCGGCGCGAATTTGGTCAGTTGCGGCAGGATCAGATTGTCGAAAGCGGCGCGGAATTTGGCTGCGCCGTCATTGGGCGCCAGCGGCGCGTTGACGATGGTGTCGTGCTCGCCGCGCTCGGCGCTGGCTCCGGTGCCGGGAAACAGCGGCATCTGGTGCGTCGAGCAATACATCATGGTCGGATCGGCCCAGAAGATGTCCTGGGTGCCGTTGCCGTGATGAACGTCGAAATCGACCACGGCGGCGCGGGCGATGCCATATTTGCGCTGGGCGTGGCGCGCCGCGATCGCCGCATTGTCGAAAAAGCAAAAGCCCATCGGCTTGCTGATTTCGGCGTGATGTCCCGGAGGACGCACGGCGACAAAGGCATTGTCCGACTTGCCCGACATGACCGCGTCGGTGGCGGCCACCGCGCCGCCGACGCCGCGCATCACTGCTTGCCATGTCCCGGGCGACATCGAGGTGTCGCCATCGAGATAGATCAGGCCCTTGTCCGGCGCGACGCGCCGCAGCTCCTCGACATAATGCTCGTCGTGACACAGCGTCACGAGATCGAGCGTACCTTCGGGCGCTTCTTCCCGCACCAGCCTGTCGAAACGGCTTTCGCCCAAGACCTGGCCAACCGCGCAAATCCGGTCCGGCCGCTCCGGATGTCCCGGCGGCGTCAGATGGTCGAGGCTGGCAGGATGGCTGAGGAGAAGCGTTGTCATGCGAGGAATCCGGGGCGAATGTGCAACTGAGGCAGTAGGGACAACTTGACTGTTTGCCGCGTGTTCCGAGACGCCTGCCGTTGAAAGCACGGCTCCGTGTCTCCGTCAATTCACGCGGAAAATACGGTCGGGTGCCGCCGGCGAGACCGGGCTGTTGGCCTGGAAATAGCTATACAACGCGTCGACATCATAGATGCCAAATCGCGGCGCGGCGCCGCCCTTCAGCGCGGTGAAGCCGTCGCCGCCGACGGAGAGAAAATTGTTCACGGTGACGCGATAGGCCGCCGTGGGGTCGATGCGTTGTCCGTCCAGGGACATGCGATCCATGATCACGCGTTCACCGGACGGTTTCGCGCCGTCCCAGGCGTAGCTGAATCCTTTCGAGATCTCCAGAATGCGCGGGCGCGCGGGATCGAACCATTGCTGTTCGAGCATATTCCTGATCTGCTCGCCTGTAAGCGTCAGTGTCACCAGTTGATTGCGGAAGGGCTGGCTGGCGAATATGTCGGCATAGCTGACCGTGCCCTCCGGATTCCCCACGATGTCGGTGCGGATGCCGCCGGGATTGGTGAATGCCATCACCGCTCCGCCGTTGTCGTCGGCCCGGGTCGCGGCCAGTTGCGCGTCGGCGATGATGTCGCCGAGCACGCTCTCGCCGGCGACATTGGGCATGCGCGACAGCGGCGCGGTGATCGAGCCGGCGACCCGATTGGCGATCGGACCGGCCATCTTGTCGTAGGCCTCCAGCAGCGCGGTCTGTCCCGGGTCTTTGGCATGAAGGGTGGTACGGACGATGATGTTATCGGCCCTGGCGCTGATGACGTCGCGGGTCGCAGGATCAAGCTTGAGGTCGATCGTGGTGACGATGGTGCCGTATTTGTCGCCGCTGGTGACGAGCCGCCCGTCGATTTCGCAGGTATAGGCCTGATGGGTATGGCCGCTCACCACCACGTCGACGGCCTTGTCGAATTTTTTGACGAGTTCGACGATCGGCCCGGAGATGCCCGGGCATTCGTTGTAGTCACCGGTCGGAAAACCGCCTTCGTAAATCAGCACCACGATGGCTTCGACGCCGCGCGCCTTCAACTCCGGCACCAGCGTGTTCACCGTCTCGACCTCGTCCTTGAACGTCAGCCCCGCGACGCCGGGCGGCGAGACGATGTCGGGCGTGCCTTTCAGCGTGAGGCCGATAAAAGCGACCGGAATACCGTCGAACCGCTTGACCTCGTACGGGGGAAAAACGGTTCTGCCGCTGCTGTTATCGACGGTGGTGGCGGCAAGGTAGCGAAAGGTCGCGCCGGTAAACGGATGCGGCCCCTGGCATTTATCGACCGGGTGGCAACCGCCGTTTTGCATCCGCAGCAGTTCGTCCTTGCCCTCGTCGAACTCGTGGTTGCCGACCGAAGCAATTTCCAGCCCCATCGCCGACAGCAATTCGATGGTGGGCTCGTCGTGGAACATCGCAGACAGCAATGGACTGGCGCCGATCAGGTCGCCCGCCGCGACGAAGACGCTGTTCCTGGCTCCGGCGCGAAGCTGCTTGACCAGCGTTGCCATGTGCTCGGCGCCGCCCGCCGGCACCGCGATCTTTCTGGACTTGTCGCCCGGATCGGAAATCCTGATGCCGCCCGGCGGCGGCCGCAAATTACCGTGGAAATCGTTGATCGCCAGGATCCGCAATTCGACGGGCACTGCGGGTTCAGCGGCGGCGTTCGATGCCAGACATAGCAGCGCGGCGGGGAACGCAAGTTTCAACATCAGGCTTTCTTGCGTGCAACGAACGCCTTGAAGGCGGCAACCGCCTCCTTCGAGCGCATTCGCTCGCCGAACAAATGGCTTTCCTGATCGATCCTGCGGGTCAAATCCTCGGGCGGCAGCTTCAGAAGCTTGCGCGAGATCGCGACGGCTTCCACCGGCAATGCGCAGATTTCGCGCGCGACTTTGCGCGCCTCGGCCTCGGTGTGACCCGGCGCTACCACGGTATTGACGAAGCCGGCCACACGCGCATCGTCGGCGTTGATCGTGCGACCCATGACCAGCGTGGCGAAGGCGCGCTGGTGCCCCATGGTGCGCGGCATCAGCAGGCTGGACGCGCCTTCCGGCACCAGGCCGAGATGGATGAACGGCGTCGAAAACGTCGCCGTCTTGCTGGCGAGTACATAGTCGCAGTGGAACAGCATGGTGGTGCCAATTCCGATTGCGACGCCATCGACCGCCGCGATGATCGGCTTGACGTTGTGTGCCAGCGAATAGAGAAATTTGATGGCGTTGGAGGCGCGGGGGACGTCGCTGTTCGAGGTGCCGTCCTTCAGGAAATCCTCGACGTCGTTTCCGGCCGTGAATACGCCAGAGCCGCCGGTGATGATGAGGCAGCGGATATCGGGATTGTTCTGTGCGGTGTCGATCGCGCCGCTCATGGCGCGATACATATCCTGCGTGATTGCATTCTTCTTTTCCGGCCGCCGCAGCGTGATCACGCGAGTCGCGTCTTCGTCGGTGACTATGAGATGCCCGGTCATGATCATGTCCTCAAAACAAGCGGCAAAGGTTTGGCTGGCGAGTCTTCGGGTTGCATCCTACATGATCCGCAACGGCGCCAAAGCGGTCGCGCCGATTTTCCCCGGAATGGCCCAAAGGACAATGCGATGCAATTGACCGGAATTCATCACCTGACCGCGATTTCCGCGAAACCTCGCGAAAACCTTGCATTTTATACTGGCGTGCTGGGCATGCGACTGGTCAAGAAGACGGTTCGGGCATGGTTGCCGCACATCTCCGTCGTCCTCGCGCAGGCGAGGACCCATAACGGTCGATGCGGATGTGGCGCAAGATAACGCCGCACGTCGACGGCGACGCCCAATCGGATCGGTCGGTGTCTATGGGTACCGCTTGCGCGAGGACGACAGCGAGATTGCGGCACTGCCTTCGCGGGGACAACGACGGAGAATGGCCTGACCTTAAGAAGCCTGGTCGTGCGCCTCGGATAGCGGCGAAGCGGCGCGGTACGCCGCATCGCGCCGGCTAAGGATGCACACATCTCGTCATGCGCGGGCTTGACCCGCGCATCCATCCATCTTCGAAAGAGTTCTTTCGAAGCGTGATGGATTGCCGGGTCAAGCCCGGCAATGACGACAGAGATATGTGCATGCCCTAGATCGCGCCGGGGGACAAGACGGGCCTTATGCCAGCAGGACCGCGTCGGCGCCGTTTACCGATTCCGCGCTGTCGATCACCGTGCGCTCCAGCGCGCCCGCCTGTACCGAAATGTTCTCGGCGAAGAATCGCGCCAGCGTGACATAACGTTGCGGATCGCCAAGACCCTCGCCGAGCGTCGGCGCCGCCAGCGCTTCCTCGGCGAGCTTGCAGCCGCCGAGCGTGGATCCGAACAGCCTCAAATAAGGGGTTGCACCCGCGAGCGCGTCGTTTGGCGCCGAGGCGATGCGCTCCAGCAGCCACCGGCTGGTGCGCTCCAGCGAGCCCAGCGCATCGCGCAGCTTGGCGCCGGTGGTGCCGAAGGCCGGATCGTTGGAAGACTCGACCCGCTCGACGATGCCGGACAGCTCGTCGAGCAGCGCCCATACCGACGCGCCGCCTTGCGCGGCAAGCTTGCGCGTCACCAGATCGATCGACTGGATGCCGTTGGTCCCTTCATAGAGCGGGGTGATGCGCGCGTCGCGGCTGTGCTGCGCGGCGCCGGTTTCCTCGATGAAGCCCATGCCGCCGTGAACCTGCACGCCGAGCGAAGCCACCTCGTTGCCGATGTCGGTCGAAAACGCTTTCGCAATGGGCGTCAGCAGCGCGCCGCGGGCCGCGGCGTCGCTGCGGACCTTCGGGTCGGCGGCGCGCGCCGATACGTCGAATGCGACGGCGGTGGCGTAGCAGATGGTGCGCGCGGCGGCGGTCAGCGCGCGCATCTGCATCAGCATCCGCTTGACGTCGGGGTGCACGATGATGGGGTCCGAACCGTCGCCCTTGTTGCCGGCGGCGCGGCCCTGGCGGCGCTCCTGCGCGAATGCCAGCGCCTGCTGGTAGGCGCGATCCGCGATGCCGACGCCTTCAAGTCCGACGCCGAGCCGGGCCTGGTTCATCATGGTGAACATGCACAGCATGCCGCGATTTTCCTCGCCGATCAGGTAACCGATCGCGCCGCCTTTGTCGCCCATGGTCATGGTGCAGGTGGGCGAGGCGTGCATGCCGAGCTTGTGCTCGACGCCGCTTGGATAGATGTCGTTGCGCGCCCCCAGCGAGCCGTCGGCATTGACGAGAAATTTCGGAATCAGGAACAGCGAAATGCCCTTGGTGCCCGCAGGCGCGTCGGGCAGTCGCGCAAGCACGAAATGCACGATATTGTCGGTCATGTCGTGATCGCCGTAGGTAATGAAGATCTTGGTGCCGGTGATGCGATAGCTGCCGTCGGGCGCGCGTTCGGCGCGGGTGCGCAGCGCGCCGACGTCGGAGCCCGCCTGCGGTTCGGTCAATTGCATGGTGCCGGTCCATTCACCGGTCACTATCTTCTCCAGATAGATTCTTTTCAATTCGTCGCTGCCGTGGGCGTCGAGCGCTTCGATGGCGCTCAGCGTCAGCAGCGGACAGAGCCCGAAGGCGATATTGGACGCGGCCCAGATTTCGGTGCAGGCGGCGTTGATGGCCAGCGGCAGGCCCTGGCCGCCGAACGCCTCCGGTCCCGAGACCGCGTTCCAGCCGGCGGCGGTCCAGCGCCGGTATGCATCGGGCCAGCCCGGCGCGGTGGTTACCTTATCATTGTCGAGCTTGATGCCGGCCTGGTCGCCGACGCGGTTGAGCGGCGCCAGCACGTCGGTGGCAAACCGTCCGGCTTCTTGCAGCACCACCGCGGTGATGTCGCCGTCGAAATCGCCGTAGTGGCCGGCGTTCACGGCCGCCTGCAGGCCGGCGCCATGATTGAGTGCGAGCAGCATGTCGTTGATCGGCGCGCGGTAGGTCATGGCGGATGTCTCGTTCGAAAAGGATCGGGCCGCAGGCCGCCGTCTTCTCACGAAACCGCGGTTCTCTCAACTCCACGACGGGCGAATTCCGCATCGCCCGCGAGTCTTCCGGCCGGCGCATGTCATCTGCGGCGAAGTGTGGGCAAAACAGCAGAAAAACCACGGTTCCGCGACAGCCCGCGGGCGGGCTCGAGCTGTTGAAATGCCTCGGCTCTCTCTATAGACCGACGTTGCCTTCGGAAATCCACGCGGCTATCGTCCCGCCGCTTTCCGGACAGGTCAATGGGGCGTCGCCAAGTGGTAAGGCAGGGGATTTTGATTCCCCCATGCGGAGGTTCGAATCCTCCCGCCCCAGCCAGATGCTCCAGAGGCCCAGAAACCCCTATAAAATAAGGATTTCTGGAATGTCGGCGAAAACGAAAACACCCCGCAAATACACCCCGCCCGCACGGCCTGCCAAGGGTCAGCTTGCCGACCTAGTAACGCTACTAGGCCTCATGCAGGCCGCAAGCAAACTCAGCCAAGAGCTTGACACCCTCGCAAATGAGGTAGGCGGGTCATTGGAGAAGATTGCGGAGCGGTTTGGCGTGCCGTTCTTTGACGTTCACAACACCTATGTCGAGCAAAGCAGCAGGAGACCCGCAAAGCCGAAGAAGGCTTCGAAGCGGACCTGAATTTAGGCGATCTAGCGGCGGGGTGTCGTGAGGGCTTCGGATTTCTCCGGCGTTTTCAGGCACCCCTTCCGTTTCAGGCGGACTTGCGACTTTTGTCAATGCAAATACCGAAGCACTCTCAGCTTCCTAGTGCTCGGTCCACAGATGTTGGGGCCTCGGGACATTCATCAAACAGTGTGGTTTGAAAAAAGCCGGTAGGGCTTCGCAGTGGAAACCGTACCGGCAGGAAATCGTCAGGCAGTTTGCTCTTTTATCAGGTAGCTCTTAGCTCCCCTCCCGGCACCTCTGACGGCGTATTGAACTCCGAATGCCTTCAGTGCTTGCGTGGTTGCGTGAGAGGCATCGCGCAGGGTTTCCTTCAGCTTCTTCAGCGCGGTCCCCTTCAATCCCAACTCGCGTTGTATGGCGCTCATTGCCGTCTCGCCCGGAAGGCGGTTCTTCATGAACGTGATGAGCGCCGTATGCGAGGAGCCACTGCGTGGCCTCTTGACCTTCTCGCCATCCATTTCGAACGCCCAAGGCACCACACGCAATTGAGGCATCTCGGATTTGATATCGCCTAAGATACCGTCTCCTATGGTGCCCGTAGGCAGGACAACGAAGATATCAGCTTCAGGGCTGTCACCGTACTCGTTAACGACCTTGCGGCATCGTATGCGGTTGATTGCCTGCACGATGGACACTGACAACTGCCGCTGTTGCATCACAGATCGTACATCGTCGTAGTGCTTCCATCGGGGAGCTTGCAGCCATTCGTCATCCTGCACGCCTTGAAGGGCAAAGAACGTGTTCGTGGCCCAAATAGGATCACGGTAGGACAGTCCGAATATCACAGCCGCGTCGAAGTCTTTCCAGTCGTTGCGGCCGTCGATTGCTCCCCAATGCCCAACGCCGAATTGTGCGAAGTGGTTGGGGTAGCTTTCCGCGATGTGCTCATTGCCTTGGTGCACACACATGAACACGGAGCGCTCTTTGCCCAATTCGTCCTCAAGAGCCTCCAGCAGCCTTGGATACCGCAGGGGGAAGTTCTTTTGCATGGCGTGCTTTCCCACGCCCAGCGCTCTCGCCACATGGAGAGTAACGTTGTCGTAAGTTCTCGCGCCGCTGACAATTGGAACGATAGCTGCGTTGTCCTCCAACAGGTCCCATAGGAAGTTCTGAGTGGCGGTGGCATCAAGCACCACCGGACCCGGAGCACCGCGCGGTATGAGGAAAGCGGAGGAGTTTAAGGAATGCTCAACGCCCTTCTGAGCATAGTACGTCCATCGCTCTAAGACGGCCTGAGCATCCTGAAGCACGCCGTCAATGCGCGCCGCAATCCGTCCGCGTTGTCCTTCGCTCGCTTCGCCTATCATCCTGTCGTAGGGGAGGAGCCGCATGGCATCTCGAAGCGGAGCCAGGTTCGAAGGGTGGCGTGATGCCTCGCGCCATAGCAAGCGCGCTGTATTCTGTCCTGACCTGTCTTCGCCATCTGAAGCGCATTCGAGGAGCAGCGCCTTCAATGCCTCAAGTATCTTGATCTGCTCAGTGTGTTCTCTCCCCATCTCCAGAGGAATGCACCCGAGCACGAACGAGACATTTTCCACAGTGACCTTGTTGCTCTCGACGACGTTCGCAAGCGCTTCGTCAATGATTGTCAGCAGGCGTTGACCGCCCTGCCAAGTGACAAAGCGCTCCCAAGCCTTCTCACGGCCCTCGTTGAGGCTGTCAGAAGCGTTGACGTATGCTTGGTGGGTAATCACCAACACGCTGTATGCTTGAACATCGGGCGCATTGCTTTTTGAGTGGTGCGCTATCGCGACGTTCCCTCCAGCAAGTTCGTTAATCTCAGTCACGAGCCTGTCGGCTTGAGCAATCAACCGGGTCACCAGCAACATCCCAACGGGCTTTAAGCGCCCCTCAGTTTCTTTGTTGAGCTTCGCCTGCATGGCGGCATAGATGCAACTACCCTGCGTCTTACCGGAGCCGGTTGGCGGTTGGAGAACACGCCAAGGCGTTTCACTTTCGTTGATGGTGTCGATAATTGCACGTTGGAAGGTCTTGCCCATCGTCTCCCAAAGAGACCTTAAGGCGGGCGAAGATGGCATGTGGAGTGTATCGTTCCAGTGACGGTTCATCACGGACTTGAACTCCAGCGGCGGCACGAGAGCGTATTGCTCGTGCAAACCGATAGTGGATTTCATCAGGTGTGCCTTATGAGGGTTGAAGCAGCTTGAGGGAACTCAGGTCTGCTGGAGAAAGGCACCCCTGAAACCTCTATAAGAAAACTCCTTAAGAGATTTCGAGGGTGCGTTAATTTGGATGAGGGTGCGGATGCCTTCAGGAGACTCAGGGAAGGCCGCAGATTCGTTTTAGCCTTCCTGAGGCAATCACCCGCTGAGAGGCGCGGAAAACGCCTCAGGGACTCTCTCCTGAGCAATCTGAGAGGCATCCGAACGAACCATCACTGTGTGCTCTCTTTGCGGAGCTTCAAAGTGAGTCCTGAGCGCAACAGGCGGAACTACCTCACGTCCGAGGAGGGCGGCGACCCCAAGACGGCGTGGATTGCAGCTTGCGGTATCGCCTCGCTTCCAGTGCCCGGTCCCATAGCTTCTCCAGCTTGACAAGCCACTCATAGCAGGATGCGAGCGCACCAAGCCCCAGCACAGCGACAAGCGGAACTACGACGTAGTAGTCTGGATTGATCGCACCGAATGGTTCGGCCACCACCACCCATGCGACTGCGATGACTGACAAAGCGGCTATAGCTCGGAAGTGGCGGCTGAGAAATTCCAGAACACCGAAAGTCATCAAGGCCACGAAATACAATACGCACAGGATTGCTACTGCTTTCAGAATACCGGACGTGATTGCATCTTCCATGAGACCATCCCCGATTGGCGCGCGCGCCGGATATTAGCAACCTTCGGCTGTTTGTCACCAGCGTTTTGCGCGACACGGTGTCGAGTTACGAGAGAAGGCGCGCGGCTTTCGCTGCACACGTCGCGGCCTCCCTCGCTTTCTCTTGAGGACTACTTCTTCTTCTTTGGTGCCTTCCATAGTCCCTTGATCGCTTCGTCGTTCAGGTGCTTCGTTATCGTCGCCGCGTGTTGCGGAAACTCTGTGAGCATCTGGTCACGGACTTTCGCCACGACTTCGGGGCTATCAGAACCCCACAGGGCGCTGAGGTACTTGTGGAAGTCTCCTCGCTCCTTCACGCTCGTAAGCGCGCTGGAGATGTTGTTGTAGATCGTCTCCTCACCCTGCAAGCGCCGTTCGGTTGACGCTCTGTATCGCTCAGGATGCCTCACGTCCTTCGGGCCGCTCAGTGCGTCCGCTAGGATTTTGTGTGAAGCCTCTGTCGGGTCCAGGTGCCAGTACGGACTTTCAGGAAGCGTGAACAATTCAGGAGTGGCATTCGGTCCATCGGGAGCAGCCGGCGCGGTAGGAGCGTCCGTGCTGTCTTCCTCTGGCACGCGTCGGAGCTTGCGAACCGTCTCGGCTGTGCCGGCGAGGTCCTTCACTCGTTTGCTGAAGCCCGGAGCGCCGAGATAATCGACGCCACCATTCTCAGTGACGAGAGCTGCAAGTCTGCGGAGGAGAGGCATCGCTGCCTGCACGTTGTCGCGCCGCTTCTCGTTCCTGATCTTCTCGACGATCTTGGCGATGCCGGGTTCGATGATATCAGGCTTGAAGCGCTGCGGTGGAGGAGAGACAGGCCCCCAAGGCTGGGGAGTGGTGAGGCTGTTCTGCGGAACGACCTTCGGCCCTGTCGGACTTTGGTTGAGCGGAACGTCAGGACGAACGGAACCAGAGCCGTCGCCGAACTTCTCAGCGAACGCGCGGGCTGGCGCTGTAATGCCTAATGCTCTCTCTATGCCGCGTGTGCCCAAGTAGGCAGCCCCAACGGGCAGAGCATGGCTTGTAAGCGCGTTGGTGAGACCATCAAAGCCAACGGCGAGGGCGTTACTTCCCGCATAGGCACCCCCCGTGAGTAATGGCCTCTGTGTGACAAGTTTCCGTGCGGCCTCTGCAATACCACCGCTAAACTGTTCGCTTCCAGTGTCATAATTTCCCGTCGCCTTGAGACGAGAAAGCACCGTTGCCTGCTTGGCAAGCGCCTTCACACTTTCCGCACCGTCGAGAGCTTCAATTGCGCTCAGGTCGCTGCTGTTGAGGTCGCGCCCCTGCGAAGCACGAGCAAGCGCATTGTCAGCATTCGCGGGGCGCGACGTTAGCTTGCGGACTTCCTGCGTGAGTTCTCGCATAACGTCCGCATGAGTGTCAGACGTGGCTTTGAACGCCGTAGAGGGGTTTTGGAGTGCTTCAGGCTCTCCAGCTTTCTCTAAGAGCCTGTTAGCCACCGCTGCGCTGGCTGAGGCAAGGTCGCCACCAACGTCACGGAAGCGAACTGCCGACGCCGCGTCCTTGGCACCACGAGCGCCAGCGAACATGCCTCCCCCTGCCCCGCCCAACACGAAGTTGTCGAGAGCGCTGTGAGTGTCCACCTTACCGCCAGCAGCAACGTCAGAGATTGCTCCTTGTGCTGCATTGGTAGCGCCTTCAGCCAGAGCGGCCTTGGCGACGTTACCGCCTGCCTGTGCCACGCCACTGAGACCAGTAGCAGCGACCTTGGCCGGGTTGGTGATCTTGCTGAGACCAACTTGATTGAGCGCTGCCTGTGCGAACGTCGATCCGCCGCCAACTACTTTATCTTCAGTCGTCGGGACTGCGTTCTCGTCGCCTGTGCGAGTGGTAGCGCGCTTCTGTGCCTCGTTGCCTGCGGTGCGGAGACCGAAGGAGGCCATGCCGCCCGCGATCTGCGCGAGAGGCCCAAGGCGCTTGAGGGCAAGCTGTGACAGAACGTCTGTCGCCAGCCCCGGAGCCTGCTCGACCATCGCACGCGGTAGCTTCGACCAGTCGCGGCCGAGAACGTGCTTGTCTGCGCCGTCTTCGGGATGGCTGAAGCCTTCCGTGGCCGAGTTGTATTTCGGGTCAGCAATCTTCGTTGCTGCATCCTGCACCGTCTTGCCGGCGTCAGGGGAGATGTATTCCTTGATCGTCTTACCGACACCAGAGGCAAGGTCGGAAGCGCCCTTCGTGAGCGCTCCCGTCATTGAAGTGTCAGTCTTGTCGGTGACGTTTTGCTTGTACCAATTCTCGGCACCAGCAAGAGCGTCGGCTTCTGTCTCAGCCTGAATGTCGAGTTCATGCCCACTTGGAGCTTTGATCGTGTAGATGGGCATTTATCGCCTCACCATTTCTTTTCGTGTCCTTTCGAAGCACCGCCCTGCTGAAACGCCGTAGGAAAAATCCTACAGTTAGATTTCGTAGGGCAGCGCTCGTTTACAGAGGGCGGGAGCTTGACGGCGCGGGGTTACTTGAACATCGGGTAGGAGTAGCCCCCTGCGCCGTTACCGGGGTCGCTGTTCATCACAGCTTGACCTCCCCCTCCAAAAGGCCCGAGGCCGAGGAACGCGCTACCCACGCCTAGCAGGCTGGCGATGGTGTCCCAAGTGCTAGGGGTTTTTGTAGTCGTCCCGCTTGACGTGCCGTTGCTCGAACCCGACGATGACGATGACTGAGAGCCGTTGCTGTTCTGTGAGCCACTGCTGGAAGTCGTGCTGTCGCCACCCCAACTCTGACCGCCCACAATCTTGAAGAAGTTCTGGAGGTTCTGTGCGGCTTGCGAGTTAGCATACTCAGGCATCGCCTTGGAGTTATCAATGCCGGCTTGGTTCGCCGCGACCTGTCCAGCACCACCAGCATTGGCGAGGCCGAATAGACCGCTCTGCTGTGTGATGCCGTTGCCGATGGCGTTGACGCCTGTACCGACTGCGCTGTTGCCAGCCGACGCCGTGCCCATCAAGGACTGGAGCATATTGCTGTTGTCGGACTGACGACCCTGCTCAGCGAGAGCGAGGCCCTTGTTGTATTGGTCGCCACGAATCTGCGCGCTCGTGTCGGACGTCTTGTCCGCGAGACCGCGTTCGACGATGCCCTGAGAGATGGCGTTGCGTGAGGACATGGTGTTGCCGCTCGTGGCGTTGCTGCGAGCAAGCTGAGGGAGCACACCTTCGCTAACGGATCGGCGCGCATCCCGCATCGCCGCGTCAATCATGCCGTCCGTGGCAGGGTTGTTCGCGTAAGCGGTAGCGGCTGCGACGTTGCTGTCAGTCCCGCCTGCCGGCTTATAAGCGCTTAGGCCCTTCAACGCTCCCATGAGCGCGTTACCGCCTGCGGTCGCGGTGCTGGCACCAACGGACGAAGACGTATCGGCGCCTGTCGAGTTGCCGCCATATCCAATCATCTTCTGGAAGGTGGAAAGCTGGTCTGGTGTAAACTGTGCGACCTGTTGACCAGTGTACGTGTTGGCGTTCGCGCTGTTGAGATTACCGGATGCAGCCTGAAATGCCTGCGTCAGGTACGGAGCTTGAACCTGCCACGGATTCTGCTGGCTCGTACTCGTGTTCGCATTCTGCGTCGAGTTCGAGTTCTGACTTTGTGACTGCGATTGCTCTTGCGAGTTCTGTTGCTGATTAGTTTGGGTACTTGAAGTGGTCATCTCGTAGCTGTGCTAAAGGGCGGGACTTAGGAACATGCGACGTGCGTTGCCATCGGTGCACGGAAGGTCGGATGAGTATCGAAAGCCGAAGGCGCGCAGGAAGTCTTCCCAGCGCTCATCACCGGGTTGGTCTTCCATCGCAAACAGCGTTTTGCGGAAGCACATGCGAAAGGCGAACATTTCAACGGCGAGGGTTGCCGCTGCGCTGGCACTCAGGGATGCGAACGAACCGTGGAGGCGCAACACATAGCTCGTTGTGTCGTCGCAATGGTGCTCCTCTACGGTGGTCACGTATTCGGCGCGATTGGATAGGACGTGTATGGCTTTCAGTGTCGGCGTGTGCGGGTGATAAATCATGCTGCGGTTTTCTCGTTGGAAGATGGTTTGGAGGACCCGATGAAAGACGGGCAGTGGCCAGCGGGACTGCCTTCGATCCATCCCAGCGCCCAGCGATAGGCGGCGGGTGTCTCTTTGTTGGGTATGCGGGAGGCTACGCTGTTGAGTTGCCGCGCGATGAGGGCTATGTCCGCCGCGCGCCAGCCCTCGTTGACGGCCCAAGACAAGCGGTCGCAATCAAGCATTGATTTGCAAGCCGCGCGGATAGCCTTGTACTCAATCGGCACCACCGGCCTAGTGGCGTTGGTCGTCTTGATTGCATCCCTCGCTGCCTCAGCGGCGTTCGCTTCCTGAAGGGCAGCTAGGTCGGCCGCGCGCTGTTCGGGGCTATAGTATCGCCGCTGAGAGGCGCTGTGTATTGCCGCGCGGTATCTGCCCTTTCGGGAGCCTCTGAAGACGCCCGCTTCGTGCGCTATTCCGGCTGCGGTCCATCCGTTTCTGATGGCCTCGCCAAGCACTAGGCGCTCGTTAAAGTCTCGGCATACGGATCGGAGGTAATCGAAGGAGTATCTGATTTCTGTTGAAGATGAGGCTTGCATTGATCGTTGCTGTTGGAGGTCAGGGATTTGCGCGCTGCTGCTTTGGACGCCTTCAGAGCCGCGCGCTTGCGTTGCTTAATGAAGCGTCGTGCGAAGAAGTCGTGATAGGCGGCGCTGTTAATCACGGCGATGAGGTCCCTTGGCCTCATGGCGGAGAGTGGCTTGCGGAAGTGCGCTCTGGCGAGGTCGGCAAGCTGGTCTTCAGTCCACCCGCGCTGGAAGGCGCTGTAGAGCTTGTGAAGCTCATTGGCGTCCGCGCAGGCACGGAGGAAGGTGTTGAAGTATTCGTGAGGGTGGATGAGCTTTATTTTGGAGTTCGCCTTTCTGTGCCTAGGCACCGTGTTCTAAAACTCAAGCCCCTGAAAAAGATGAAGAAAGTTGCATTTTGGTGTCAGGTCGTATATACGACGCGAAACACATTGTTGCCTTTGAGACCATGCCAACACAATACGAAGACAATTGCCGGGCGGCTCTTGAGAAGCTTCGCTGGCCGGAGGGCCCCATATGCCCTCACTGCGGAGCGAAGGGGCCCGTCATTGCCGCTATTGGTGGAACGTCGCATAGGCGCGGCTTGTACGGCTGTGCCGATTGCAGAGGACAATTCACCCTAAGTGTGGGGACTGTGCTCATGGGATCGAAGTTGCCGCTGAGCAAATGGGTACATGCCGCGCACTTGCTCAATGCACATAAGTCTGTGACCGCGCGCGAGGTCGAGCGCGCTCTAGGCGTCACCTATAAGACGGCATGGACAATCGTCCAAAAGCTTCTGGTAGCCTCCCAAACATACAAGGGACCGCTAACCGTATTTGGGGGCAGTGTATCAGCTTACTTGGTGCAGAAGCGCCCCAAGAATAGAATGGCGGCCTGGAAGCGTATTCAGGTCCGAAAGCGCGCCGGGACCTATGCGGCCCCTCGTGTGCCGGTATCACGAGGCACGCTAAAAACACTAGACCTCGCGCCCGCAACGGAGGCTCACGTCAAGCGCACAGAGTGCTTCTTGCGTTGGATATTGGAAACGCCATCCTTAAACACATAGCCGCCCGCCACAGGCTCAAACATCGTGGCATATCTTACACTAGGCAGTTCCACGACTTGGATTGCGTGCAACAGGAGCTCAACGCTTTTGGGAGATTGTAAGATTCTTCCTGAGCAGCGAACATACGAGTAATCCGGTGCCTCGAAGCCCAGCGGCAAGGCATTACATGCGCTGTCAACTGCGGGAATGCTTTTGCGGGAAAAAGATGTGAGCAACACTGCTTTAAACTTTTTGCCAATTATCAAAGGCAATCCATCGAACGCGTAATTAGTGGGTCCCAGGCGGATTTCCTTCGGCGGAAACGGGCTCGCCATTGCAAGGATTATGGCTACGAAGTCTCCGGCCGTGTCGTCGGACACAAAGCACAGAATCTTTCTCACGCCGCTGTTAGAGGGTAGAGACCCCAGCATCCCAACTGGCGTAACGAAGTCGTAGCCTCCCGGCCTGACAATGATGCCCGCCCCTCGCAACTTCTTTTGCGCCTCGGGGGGATCAAGTTTTTCGCGTGGCATATGCACCACCTGTTAGTAACAGCTTGTTCGTGATTAGCGCACCTCTTGTTCTCAGGGTGTCACTTCGGGACCCTAACCTTCTGTTCTCGCTAACGGAGTCGCGTCTGCATCGCCACAATCATTACAGAGTTTGCCACAATTGTTTAAAAATGGACCCCCGGCCCCGGAGCGTTTTCACTTCGCGCTTCGATCTAACAACAACGCCGGATTTACTCCGACTTTTTGAAATCGCTCAGTGAAAACATTTTCCAAATCGGCGCGGCCAAAGGGACCCGCCAAGGGACCCTGCGAATAGCGCGGCGCGAGTGACGATGAGCGAACTCACAACCGCTGCTCTGATGACAGGCTCCTCACACGAGGCAACGAACGGGCGATAACGACACAAGCCGGGCTGAAATTCGGCCGTTCGATTTCACTCATTCGCGGTCGCTCCTAGCTGATGTATAGCGCGCCAGCGTTTCCTTTGCTTTGAGTTACGCCGCTTGCCGGGGCAGGCGATTGAGCAGACGCGCCACGGCCGTAGGATGCCACGAGCCGCCACGCGGCGACTTGATGCCTTGACGGTTTAGTTCCTCAGTGACAGCGCGGACGCTCGTGATGCCAGAGGACTTCATAGCGCTGATGATGCCTTGAAAGTCCATCGCGCGCTGTGCAGCCTTCTCCTTGATCTTGGCGACGGCTTCAGCGTTACCGGTTTGCTTGCCGCGTAAGGCACGAGCGCCATATGGATTGCCCAGCTTCACCCCGCGCGCCTTCGCAGCCGCTAGCGCATTCTTCGTGCGCTCTCCGATCAGGCCCGCTTCAAGTTCGGCCACCGCCGCCATCTGCGTGAGCAGGAAGCGGCCCATGGGGCCAGGAGGGACGCTAGGGAGGTCGCAGAACACCAAGTCCACGCCAGAGGACACAAGCGCGCGCAGGAGGTCCACGTTACGCGTAAGTCTGTCTAGCTTCGCGAACACCAGCTTGGCCCCGATGGCCTTAGCGTGTGACAGCGCAGCGTTGAGCTTTGGTCTGTCGGAGCGCCGGCCGCTTTCCGTCTCAACGTACTCAGCCGCCACAGTCCACCGACCGCCGTTGAGGTATTGCGTCACGGCCTGCCGTTGCGCCTCAATGCCTAGACCGCTGCGGCCCTGCTTATCGGTCGAGACCCGCAAATAGGAGATGAATTTTCCCTCAGCCACGCCTAAAACCCTCCGAACACAATTTGATGTAACGGACATTAGATCAATTTGTGTACAGTGTCAAGACCTAAAGCAGTTGTTCGTCTTGATTGCAGAGAGCGACACTGCCAAAGCCAGTTTGGTGTGGTTATCATTCTTGCGGGGAGCAAATGGCCTAATCAGCTACAGTCCTTCACGTACTGATCGCTTCGCCTTCCGACGTGGAGGATGAAAGGAAGATCATCGAGCGCAGCCTTCACGACTGGAACGCGCTCAACGCGGAGCAGATGGGCATGGGGGATCGCCCTCAGGGGGTTATCAACCGCCAAGTCGTCCGCGCCTGTGACATGCTTATCGGGTCGTTCTGGACGAGACTCGGCTCACCCACGGGTATAGAAGAGAGTGGCACTGTCGAGGAGATCAAGTGGTTTCTGAAGAACAACAAGCCCGTCATGCTCTATTACTCAAACAGACCGATCCCCCAAGATAGATTGGACCTCAAGCAGATTGAGAGCTTGAACAATTTTAAGACTTCCATCAAAGACAAGGGCCTTCAAGACAGCTACGCCGATGGTGTCGATTTGTCGCAAAAACTATCCCGACACCTCACGCGTATTGTAAGAGAGATTACAGTTGGGACCGTAGTTAGCGCGAGCGCCGTTAAGCGAGCCGCGTCCGAGGAATTAACCCAGCCTCAGCAAAGCGAGGTTGCGTCTGTCGCGACACCTGAGGGTGTGTATCTCGAAGATTATTCTGAGCGCGCTTTTTTGGTGCGGGGCAACACCCTTCACGTCGCCGACCAGATGCGCGAACTGGGTGGCAAATGGCTCACTAACAAGACAGGCGTCAAAGGTTGGATGTTTTCAAAACGCCACGTCAAGAAGGTTGCCGATGCGTTGGCCGTCCCGCCCACACTGAAGTCCAAGCCGGCATCGTAGTTATAAACCAGCTTGCTCGTGAAACCGGGCGGACAATTGCAGCATACTACCGGCGAAGCGCTTTCATCACCATTGGCCCATAGTCAAGCAGCCCGATTACCTTCCGCAAGTTGACGCGCTGACCCTTCGAGTAGTGCCCATACGTCATGCTGGAGCGCTTGTGTCCGACGAGGAGCTTCACGGTGCTCTCCGCAGCTTCCGCGCCTTCCATCATTTCAATGAACGTGTGCCGCAGGGCGTGGAAGTCCTCGCCACGTCCCGACACACCAGCCTCATCCCTAAAGCGCCTGTAGGCCTTCGAGACGTACCATGAGCGCTTGTTATCCGGTCCTCCAGGCCTAAGTCCCGAGAACAGGTAGCCGTCTGTTGAAGCCTCCAAGCGCCGAGTAACGATTTTCTCGCCGGCCGGGTGCAGCGGGATGTCTCGTGTGGCAGCTTCCGTCTTTCCCTTTGCAATGCTCAGCCAATATCCGTCCGGCTTCTTCTTCACGTCCGAAACGCGAAGGTCGCATAGGTCGCTCAACCGCGCGCCAGTGAGCAATCCGAGGCGCAAGAGGTCAGGAAGCACAGTGATGTACTTGTCGCTACCGTAGGAGGTCTTCAGGAGCTTCAGAAGGGTGCCTTCGTCCAGTCCCTTCCTCATGCGACCGTGAGACTTTTTTGCGACGGCGTGTCCGGTCCAAGGGTTGCTCTCGGCATGTCCGCGACTAACAAGCCACTTCCACAGTGAGGACAGCGACGACTTCTGACGCTCTATCGTTCGTCGCGACAAGCCGCTGCTCTTGATCCTGTGCGCGATGAACTCGCCGGCTTTCTTTCTGTTAGTCACCTCAACGCTGATCTGCGCGCCGGCCCAATCCGTGTATTCGACGACGGCGGCACGGTGCTGCTTTCGCGTCTGCTCAGCGCCCTGAAACTCCGCCAGCCATTGTTCAAAGAAATTGCTGAGCGGCGTGGACGTGCCTTCAGCGACACCTAGGAACGTCCTGCCTGTGTCGTCGCCGTATTGCTCAGCGATAGCCTTCGCGCGCTCTTTCACGGTCGAAAGGATTTCATCGCGCTCTACAAACGTGAACCGTCCATCTTCGGTCGTCTGCTCGTTGGGGCTTGCGAGTTCGTAGGCTTGATTGAACTCCAGCGCCTCTTGCATCAGCGCGGCGCGGGGATCGGCAATGCCGGCCTTGAGTTCGGACAGTTTCCGTAGGAACTCAGCTACCCACGGGAGCTTCAAGCGGTTCGCATCGGTTAGGCTATCCGTCCCCAGCGACTTCTTGAAGCGCGCTTGGCCGGCCCTCTTGCGGAGTTCGTGAGGGATTTCGACAACCACGGTCCAAGTGTTGTCCTTCCTGCGAAGATAGCTCTTGCGCGTCACCAATACACCCCGGAAATACACCCCTTCCATATTCCGTGAAACCCTGATACACAAGGGCTAATGGGTTTATGATGTGATTTGGTGAGGCTCCTCCCGCCCCAGCCAGGCAGTCACTCAATCCAAGATAGCGTGGCAGAAAAATTAAAAAACTCCCGCCAAATGCGGCTTTTTGCAAACTTTGCTTCCGTCTCTATACTCCAAAAATCCACAATCTATGAGAGAAATCGGGGAAAGTCTCTGGCGAATACTTGAAATATTCCCGTTTTTGGGAGACGCGAGCCGGAGACCGGGCGCGATCAGCACTGCGTGGTGTGGGTCGCAGTCAGACGGAACGTCTTCTTGCGCTATTAAATGCCTCCTTTCGAGCAAAGCAGACACGCGGTGAATGAGCCGGAATATACGCAAATGGATCGGTTGAAGAAGTCGGCCTGTAGATCGAAGGCAAGCCGGCCAACACGATAGCGGCAGTGGGGGAATCAGAGGAACCGTGGTCCGTGTATCGGTGGTGATCTCTACGACACTACAGATCGCGGCGCAGCATTGTCTGTCCCCCATTTCGTTATGGCAGCGTCGCCCAGCACGGCGTCATGCAGGGGATCGTCCTGGTGCACCGCGACAATGTTCATGGGCATGATACCAAGTCGATATCCCATAGGCATGATAATCGCCGCCAGGGATTCTCGACCGACCTTTATATGTTCGGCGACAATGACAGGCCTGCAGGCGGCAAGTGTTGCAGAAGCTCCCTGAAGGACCTCCAGCTCCATACCCTCCACGTCGATTTTCAAGAAGTCCAGACGGCTCAAACCAAGGGAGTCGATCGTCAGGCTTGCGACCTCGGTTGTGGCGCTTTTCCTGTAGTCGATCGGTTGCCCGATATCTTCGTTGTGCCTGGACGGTCTCACCTCCAAACTACCAAAACTTCCTTCGCGCGAATAGTCCGGGACAGGGGCCCGCAATACGCCACATCGAGAGGAAACGGCGGCGTGCGTCGCGCGCGCGTTGCCGCAATTGTTGAGAACGATGTTTCCGGCAAGCGCATAGAATATCCGCTCCTGAACCTCGATTGCCGTGACGGTCCCCCATCCGGTCATCGCCTTCGCCCACTCAATGGCGTGGGTCCCGATATTGGCGCCGCAATCGACAGCGACGACCCCGTCGCCGAAACTGGCTCGTCTCAACCTCAGTACGCGAAGAAAGAAATTTACATCCGTAGGGGCGTAAGCTCCGCTTTCCAGGAGCTCAAAGCCAACTCCGTATGCCCCACCCTGTCTCGGACGATGGACGTCCAGGCGATTAACGATCATCGCGCCGTGATCGGACGCCGCCAGCACAAAGGCAATGGGCCGATCTGCGACCGTCATGACCCATACCTTAAAAAAATATCCTCGGAAAAAAATTATCCCCGGACGCGAAAGCTTTCGCTGCGGCATTGTTCATCAGCCGGCGTTAGCGTCAGGAGCTGGTGGTGAAAATCAGACGGTCGAATCCGGCACCTGTCTCATAAGGTCAATAGCTTGCGCCTGTTGACGGGCGTCAAGTACCGGATTCTGTCGACAAGGAGGATGCCTATGTCTTTCGAACACCCGGGCTATCATAGTCATTGTACGAACCGCCCTGGGTGAGATCGGTCGCCGAGCCCACATCGACCATCTCCGGGCTGGAGTATTCAGGTCGACGGTCGCTCCTCGCAGTGTTCTTATTCCGAGCATTAGCTTGGTCCTGGAGTGTCTTGTTCGCCATCTCTAAAACTCCTTCAATTTGCATCAGGATGCTAACGCCGATTTAGACCGGTGGCAATGGCCATGGAGACCTCGAAGACAGACCTAGCTGACCGTTCACTCCAACCATGAACTGCTGTAACCAGGCTTCGAGACAGATGGCGGCGAGCAAGCTTCCTATTCCTGGCGAGTGCCCGACCGCCGCGGCGCGGATCGCGGCGCGCCAGCGATCACCGTTGACATAGCCAAGCTCGACGATCATCGGCGAATCGGTGAGGCGGTTTTGCCAAAAGGCGCTCCGCTCAAGACCAGTGTAGAATATTTGGCCGCGGCCCGCCTTGCCTCGCCGCGTGCGAACAGGCTCTGGCAGGATGCCTGCCAGCGCCCGACGCTGTAGAGCACGATCGATCACGGGCGACGAAGCCAACTCACCGGGTACGTTCAGCATGAATTCAACGAGGGGTCTGTATAAAAGCGGGTGACGGAACTCGGCCGCAGGGCTCGGATGGTTATTGTGTCGGGTGAACCCGGCGACGACGGCCGAGATTCGTTCAAGAATGGCCGTTCCCCCCAGGGTGGCAGCTCGAAGCACATGTTGTCGACGCCGTCTCCATCGGACTCTTTGACGATCTACATAGTCCTCGCGCAACCATACTGGAGGCGGCGAGCGGTGGAAGTAGCTGTCGAGCACCTGCCCCCGCCAGCTTCGAAGTATCGGCGCCAGGGCATAACGCGTGAGCCAGTATTGCGAGGATCGTTTGTCGGGACTCTCCTTCACCAATCCGCTCACGGCCCGGGCGAGGGCCCGTAGCCGTCCTTCACGTATCATGTCCGCAAGGTAAACGGGTCCCGCGCCATCTCCGAGGAATACCGCGTCCCCGCCTTGTCCTGTCAGAACGACCTCGACGCCACCGCGTAGAAGCGCCTGATCATAGAGCTCAAGCATTCCCTGAGTAATCATTCGATCATTGGGTTCGGCGACGAAACCGATCGAAGGGCGGTCGAACGGAAGACGGCTGTCACCGTCCAGCGCGTGCCACGGCACGGCGTAGTAGCGCAGCGCGTGCTCGATCCAGCTTCGCTCGTCCGCGACAGTTGATTGAGGGTAGATCGTTGAACAGGCCGTGACTCGACCTGCATTCTGCCGTGCGGCATAGGCAAGAACGGTGGTAGAATCCAGCCCACCCGAGAGCTCGCACCAGACTGGACCTTTTGAGGGAATCGCCGCATCGACACCCTCGGCGATCAGCAGCCGCATCGTGTCCTCATAGTCCGCCGAAGATTGCAGGCGCGTTTGACGCCGTTCGGCGAACGGCCACGCTCGGTGACGGGAGAGACGGCCCGCAACCCATGACAGGCTCTCGCCCGGCAGAAGCCGAAAAACGCCGTCGTAAGGCGTGCGCCGACCAACCTCCTGATTTCCGCCCAGATGATCGGCGATATATTCGTCGTCAAGCTGGAGGGGGCTAACCCATCGAAGCAGACCCTCCAGAAATGTGGCGAAGTAAATTCGATCCCGCGTCGAGTGGTAGAACAGGTTTGCTATGCCCAAGGTGTCATGAGTAATCAGAAGTTGTTTTGCATCAGGCAGGTAAACGACCGCTGCGTACTCACCCAAGACATGGCGGGAGAGGTCACCGCGCCACTGCTCCGCGGCGCGGCAGATCAACTCCGCGTCCGACAATTCCCCTTTGCAGTTGTTGTCCAGCATCGATCGAACGGAGGATGCATTGGCAATATATCCTCGAAAGACAGCTCGCTTGCCGATGGAAGCAAATGGAACGTCACTTTCTCCAATAGTCAGATTTCCGCCGGTGCTCAGGTAGCCGGCAAAATGGGTTTTGGTCCCCATCAGATCGTCGCTATCGTAGTATAGCCGCCGACCTCGTCCGGATCGTTGAGAAGCAGCTGCCCACCGCTTTCAACCCAGGCGTGGGCGCGGAAGGGAAACCGCTGGACTCCAATGAAGTGGTGCGCGTCGATCCCTGCTCGCATGAGAAAGTGATAGAGCGCGAGAGACCGTGGCAGGCAATCGATTGGCGCCTTGACAAGGGGTATAAGGTTTTCCGCAGAGACAAACGCTCGTTGAGCCTGCGCCAGATCGTTCGCGCCTCTCTCCGCAAAGGCGGCTGGTTTTGGAAGCATGAGAGCATATTCATAGGCTCGCCGAAAATTATCATGCCCGATGCGAATGCGGGTTGTAACGAGAGACATCCATGCGTGAGGTATGGTTGGTGCCGAGAAGCGGTTCCGCGCATGAACTGGTGGCAACGCTACAACCGGTTCCTCCTGCAGGTACCCCCGCTTAAGGCAATCGCTCGTGAAAGCTCGTGTATCGGCCTGAAGACGAATTTTCGACCCTCGCAATTCGGCCGACAGCATCTCGAGGCGCTCGGCTTCGCTATTCAATGTAACAAGCGCGCGCCACATCACGCTCGCCGTCTCATTCATCACGACGTACCGCCCATCGCGGATATCCAGGAGAATTGTGCGGAGTTCCACCTCGACGTGTCGAACAAGCGGCGCCGGGTACAGAATTTCAGACTGCTTCATGGGAGCGCTTGGTGGTGTTTACGATTTGCCTGGCCGCTGTTACGACAGAAGATGAGGTGGGCCAATCGGTCCAGGGCTCGTAAGGATGATCGATCCGGCTCCATCGGTTATAGCTTTGCGCCGTTTGCAGAACACGCTGGCCCCGCCCCTTGTAAAAGAACCAGCAACGGGGATTGGTCGGACCAAAAAGGGCCAGGGTCGGCGTCCCCTGGCTGGCCGCGAGGTGCATTGGGCCGCAATCGTTCGCAACCACTAGATGTTGGCGCCGGAGCAGGCGCGCTAATTCCAGGAGGTCTATGGAGTCATGGATCGTGACCCCGCCGAGCCCACGAAGCCGATCGGCGGAGCCCTTCTCATCCGGTCCTACCACGACACTAAGCGCCCAACCGGCAGCCAGTCCTGAACGGGCGACGTCCAGCCACCGCTCTTCGCACCAGCGTTTGGCCGGCTGCGAGGCGCAGGGCGCCAAGGTCACCTTCACACCGGCAGCCTCCGCAACTTCAGCACTCTCGATTTCGCGAAGATCGAGCTTGAGACTGCTCAAAACGTGAAACCATGACCAGAACTCGTGGCCCGCGGCATGAGCTATCAGCGGCGCGTGCAGCGCCCAGATCGGAAGGTCCGGGTCACCACAAAGTCCGACGCCGTCTTCGTTGAACGTCGGCGACCTGAATTCCTCGACCGCGCGGGCATCTCCTGAAAAGACGCGGATCGAGCGGGTATCAGCCAGGTCGCGACGAATAAGGCGCCTGGTCATGAGTCGCTCCGAGAGGCGAACGCCTACCCGGTCAATTGAGAGATCAATCACCCAATCGTAGGTCGTTCTCGCCAATTCCGCGTCGCCATATGTGAACGCCCGACGAACACCCGCAACCCCGGCAAGCAGAGACCGCATCTCGCGGGACGTTACGACGTCGATTGCTCCGGGTCCGCCTCGCAAGGCCAGGCACTTGGGGATAAGAACCGCCGCACACAGGCAGTCGCCAAGATGGATCGGCATTAGCCACAGCCAGGAGGTCGGGATCGTTCTCGCACCGTTTTCCACCCGAACCCGAACTCCCCCGATGTCGCAATCTGAGCTGTTGCCGGTTGATGACGGCTAGCTAATCCCACTTTCCGCTCGAACTCAACAGAGCTGACGTAGCCGATCGTTGAATGACGCCGGATCGCGCTTTAAACCATTAATCCAAAAATATTATTGACCCGGCCCGATGGGCTCACGGTCCGGGTCGTATCTTCAAGGGTTGCGGCGCGGGCCATTGCAATCAGATTGCCGCGCCAGAAAAATGCGGTAGATGTCCCTGTCGCTTGTTTGCACTTAGCGGACCTGACCGCCCGCATCACTGCGTGGTCCAGGCGGCAATCTGAAGTCTCCGACCTCGAATTCGGGCGAAACGCGGGGAAATTCATACGACATGTCAAAGGGCTTTTTCTGATCGGGAATGTACGAGTTCGAATCCTCCGAGGTCAGCCAAGCAGTGCTGGGGATCCCAAATGGGCCTCAACTAGTCCGAGAAAAGCCCGCCAATGGCGGCCTTTTGCAATTCGATTGTCAGTTTTCAGACTCCCAATTTGCCCACTTGCAGACCCAAAACGCCGAAAGTCTCTGGCCCTTCATTGAATAATTCCCGTTTTCCCGAGACTCTAGGTCGGAGACTGGGTTCGAGCTCCACTGAGCGGCGCACCTTGGAGTGCAATTGCCAAGTTTCTCTGCGTTAGTAGCCGGCTACATGGGGAATGCCGCGCTGGACTGCCGCGCGGGGTTGGAGTGCAAATCCGCGAAATCTCCGCGTCGCTGGCTGGTAATATGGGAGCCTCGCACCCTGCACTGCGGCGCCGCGCGCGGCAGCTACGGAAGCTCGCTTTTGGGCGCGGCCGTCAAAATCAAAGAGCCTTTTGATGTAAGCTTCTGGAAACCGAAGCCGAATTCACCGCGACGCTCAGTGAGCATCCCGAAGAAAGCGACGAGCGCTCCATCGCAATGACCAACTTGCAGAACAACATTGTCATCATGATCCTTGCCTGCTCAAGATGCCAAGAGCGTAGCGCAGAAATAAATCGGCAACCCGGCAAATCTCGTGGAGTTGGCGTAGCGAACCCGAAAATATTCCCACTCGTCGCCGCCAAACGTGTCGCCGTCCTTGACCGCGGCGCCATGCTCGACCAGATAGATGGCGAGCCCTATCACCTTGTCGATCACCGCCGGCAGATTTAGCTTCCCCGTCTCGAACTCGATTTCACGCCCGACAAATGGGATCAAGCCCTTCGTCGCGGCGCCGATCATCGTCTCGCCCGAGCGGAACGGCAGCACGTCGAGCCAGAGTGCAACCGGGTAGTCGGGAAACGGCGCAAAAGACCGCCGGGACCTCCAGCCAAAGCCTCGTCGACCGCTCGGGACTGCGCGTCAGCGATATGGCTCGTCGAGCCAGAGCTAAACCGCTTCATGTCGTGCGTTTCGCCAAACTACCTTCGCGGTAGGCCCGAATGAGGTCCGCATTAGGATCGGGGTGTTCGACCAACGCGCCTTCAAAAACGGTGGATCGCAAGCATTGCGCGGTAATCACTTCGAGGTCGAATAGCGGGTCATCGCCGTATGTCTCGTAGTAACGGTGGTATTTATCAGAATCATAGACATCCGGCGCACCGCCATGAATCACCGAATTGCGAAGCCGAAGTAGAAGCCTCAACCGCTCATACGCGAATTCTGTTTCTCCGTGCTGTCCAATAGCGTCTATCACGGCTTGGGTCGCGCGACTTAAATCACCGAATATAGCGTCCAGTGCCATGAACAGCCAAGGAAACCGTTCAGATGCATCGAGCGGCCACGCTCGATAATAATACTCAAGCGCGCGAATTTGTCGGCGCGGCGTTTCTTCTGTTGCCAACAATTTGAGCGCCAATATAGAGAGCCAGGTGCGGTCGGCTTGGCGGATGATAATGTCTTCCGACATACCCGGAGTATGGGCGTCGCCATATGATGTTGTCATACCGCCACGCGCGTCGATGGTGCAACGTCCTCCAAACATGCTGCGCATCGAGAATTGGTGCCGGTATCGAGGATGAGGCGTAAGAGCCACCGCTCCTAATATCGCCGCCTTCATTTTGTTTGATGCCTGAATGACGGGCGATCGTACCCCCAGCCAGGATGAGGGCCTTTCCATCTTGCCTTTCCAATCGGAGACAGGCGGGAATTCTTCTGGCGAAAGTGCCGGAAAAATACGCATGCCCGTTTGGTTGTCGCTTAGGGAGCGTGGCTGAATAAGAAAAAAATGGAAGGAATGGAAATCTTCCTCCACCAAGATGGGTACCAATGGATAAAGCGTCAGATGGGCCTGAGGCCTGAACAAATCCGACGCCGCAAGCAAATCGGCAAGTGTCGCTTTGGTTTCCTTCGATATACGTTCGTTGTAGGAACATTCGAAGCGCTGAAGAAAAGTCTCGTTGCCCAGATAACCGTAGTTTGTAGTGATGAAGTTTCTCAGTCGACCCTGAATGTCGCCGATGGCCATGGCCCGCAGGTAGGCGGGGCCGTGCTGCCGCACATAGAGCACCGCGCGAATGAGCAACCGCCGCCGGAAGAAAACGAAAGTGCTCAGACGCTGGTTCCATGCAGGGCTGCCGGGCGGTCCGAACAGGAACTTGTTCTCAAGTCCGTCGTCGCCTCGCGTTCTATACATCGCCGACAGAATCAGCTCGATCGCCTCTGTAAGTATGGATTCGGCCATAGTCGAACCATACCTAAACCCCGACACATGCAACAGCGTCACACGCCGGAGCTAACCAACTTGGCTGTCGAATTCCCTGCATCCGGACGAACGCGGGGATGCTAGGATTTATCGTCCATCGTTATAGGCGTGACCGAAAATGGAGCAGCAACAAACCTTACCGACTGTCTCGTTTTCGCGCCGGAATTATCGGGCGAAACTGGTCGCTTCGCTAACTATTACAGTGAAACGTACAAGTTTTCCGATCGTGACAAGCGAGCCGTGAGCGGCGTCGTGCTATAACGCTAACGCCCGAAATCGATCATAAAGAGCTCTCCCATGGCCACCGTTCCACCCGTCCAATATGAGGACCTCGTCCGCGCCTACGAAGCAGCTAAAGGCAGTGGAATTGGTCTTCCCGACCCAGCGAGCCTCCCTGATCTTCAGAGCAAGCCGCAGCTTTTTGTGGCCATTTGTGATCGACTACAGGCCTTGCGTGACCTAACCAGCACCCAGCTTGATACTTGGAAGGCCCATGACCTTGATAACGACGCGCTTCTTTGGGCCGCCGCCAACGTCAGGCTGGCCGACAGAGCTGACACGAACCCCATCATGGACAATTCGCTACATTTCGATCCTACCGCATTCCTTGCCGTCGCCAAAAGCTTCAAGGAATAACCGGGCCACCCCTGATTCACAGGGGCTCTCGCGAAAAATATTAAGACAGAGGGTTGGTGAAGCCGAGCCTTACCGAAGGGCCGTGAGTGCTTTTTGAAACACGGAGAGATACAGATCAGATGGGGCGGCAGGCCCGTGGCTGTTTTCCGCCCTTTCGCATCTGTACCCCTGACGTGCCTTTGATGATTGGCTAGGTGGCGGCTCCGCTCTATTCGTATTCAAGCGGCGACCGCAAACGCCTATTGTCATGCGGCCGAGTCTGACCGCCACCCAACCAGCCATCTCTTTATCCGACGCTTTCTTTATCGCGTTGCCCCGTCGTCAAACGCTTTTTTCTCTGTCGAAGATCAATATGCAAAAACGGAAAAAGCCACCTATTACTAGGCGGCCTTCTCCGGCGTGTTCAATGCTTGTTGCGCGCTGCAGGCCCTGGTCCGCACGGCCCGAACGCACAAAGAGCATTGTACATTGAACACTTGCATATCAACAATGTACCACGCCACATGAAGCGGACATGAGCAGGTGGGGATAAGTTTTACGTATCTGATCCTCCCCTCGCAGCCTTGAGGTCAGTAGTGAAGTTTAGGAGGTCCAACCCTAGCTCCGTAAACGATCCGTTCAGGCCTTCAATCTCCTCGATTCCGTATTTCTTCCGATTTCCTCGCTTCCGCATGTCATAAACACTTCGGCCAAACTTCAACTCAGCGAAGCTCCCTTCAATGTCGGCCGCAGGTCCGAAGTGAGCAAGAGCATTCCGATCGTTAAGCCGCTTACTGAACTTTTTTTCAATCACTTCCCACCGTGCCACGAACGGGGTTCCTTGGATCACTTCCTCGAGGCCGGCGACGATCATCCCGAAACGGGGTTGAAGACCGTGGACCGAATGAAAGATCGCTCCCGCGACCCTCGGGTGCGCGGGGCGGACGATTTCACAGAACAATACCCACATCCCGGTTTCTACCATCTGCCAGCTCATCATTGCCGATCCGCGGCCTCCGCAAGCCTGCCCATCATCTCTTTGACTTTGTTCTTCTCCGTCACAAGCTCCTCCATCCCTGTCGCATCCGCTATCCCGACCGTTCTATTCACTGTTGCTATATCCTGTCGGAATATTCCGCTTCTCAAAAGATCCGATAGGGCTACGGCTTCGAACCTACTCGTCAGATATAAGAAGTTTTGGTCAATAGGAGTGCTAGGAGGCACGATAATCACCCGGTCTCCGGCCGAAATCCGGCTCAAGACGATGGAGCCCGGAAATTGTTCAGTTCCGATGCTTACTTTCGAGGCTGAAGGCCTGAGGATGCGACCCATTCATTGATGTGCGAGGCGGTTTCGAGTTGGCGGATCTTGCGCAACAACTCCTCCTTCGACGGACCCGCGGGGAGCAGCGCTGCCTGCTCCTCCAAACGCTTTTTTTCAGCCGCCAGACGGTCTGCAAACAGCTCAGGTTTCCGATCTTGGGATCTGTGCTCAGTTGAGACTGGACGCGCTTCGTTCCATATCCGCCAATTGCAACTGGAAGGGAAGCGATCTATGGCGCCAAGATCGAATCCGTCTACGTGCGCCCTTGGGGCTACGCCCCAGTTGGCCGAACAGAACTTAGATGTAGCTGATTGGATATGAGCTTGGTTCCGATATGGTGAGGGAAGCGGGTAAACGCAGAAAGCCTTGGGCGCCCGAAGAAGATGCTCTGTTGCGCCGGCTCAAGAACGAAGGTTTAGGTTCAAATGAGATCGCCTGTGAACTGGGTCGCTCTGGCGCGTCCGTGGACAACAGGTGGCACTTTATAAGGGAGCGGGCCAACTCGGCTGAAAGGCCGCGCGCTTATCGCCGCAAACAATAGTAGCGGAATGGACTCTTTCTGAGCGTCGCGGCGCTGGCATGTAGACTCTGGGTCGGCGAGCCAAAATGAACAAGACCTGGTTCCTGCCAGGTTAGTTCACACGTCGATCGGCGACTGACGAACTGGTCTTTCCTGATTCCGCCCTTCTTCTCGCTAGCTTTGCGACGGCAGGCACCCAGCAAGTTTGACCCCATCTGACCGCTCGCTTGGTAGAGAAGAGGTACGCTTTTTCGTCCCGGACCGAACTCCCTTTTGGCGAACTGCAATTGCGCCGCCGGCGAACGCCCTCTAAACAGGGAATGGGTCGTCGGCGGGGGCGGATGGCCGGGGTTTTTCGCAGGATCAGATGTTCGGGCGTGCCGGTAGCGTTAGCCACGTGGGAAGGCGCGTGCTTAGTATCGGCGTTGCCGCGACCCTCTGGGCCGGAATTGGCGCGACCCTGGTTCGCGCCGAAGGATTGCTCGACGCGTGTGGCACGGGTAGAAGACCGCATACTAAAACCAGAAAAATTGCAATAGCTGAGCATGCAAGCCGGGTGATCGATCCGGAAAGTATGGGGCAGCCGGAACCAATTCGACGGCGGGCCGTTCACCGGAGTTGCTCAGGCTTATTTTTGGGGGAAATTATGAAGGCATCGGTCGTTTCATCTGATGCGCAGGATAGCGCCACTGCAGGCAAATACCTAGCCACTGAAATGCTAACCTCTCTAAGCAGACCTCCAGGCGCTTTGATAGTATTTGCGGCCCCTCAACATGATCATCAAGCATTGCTCTTGGCAATCCGAAAAGAGTTGCCCCATACCATCGTTGTCGGCGCTTCATCGGCCGGCGAATTCACAAACGTGACCAGCGGGGAGGGCATGGCATGCGCAATGGGACTTGTCGGCGACGATGTCGTGTTCTCATCCAGCATCGGACATAACCTCGCATCGAATGCCACTGCGGCAGCGCGGGAAATTGTTTCGGGGTTCGCGTCGACACCGGCTAGCCGGCTCCCGTTTCGGTCAGCACTCGTTTTGGCCGACGCTTTGGCCGGCCATGCTGATATCTTGGTAGATCAATTAACGTTAGCCACCGCGGGCCAATACCAGTTCTTCGGAGGGGGCGCGGGGGATAACGCACAATTCCAAAAGACCACGGTGTTTTGTGGTGAGGAAGTATTGTCCGACGCCGCGGTGGCTTTGGAAATTCTTTCTGCAAAGCCACTTGGCGTAGGTGTTAGCCACGGCTGGAGTCCCGCATCCCGCGCCTATCGCGTAACAGCGAGCGACGGAATGCGAGTGATCAGTCTGGATGGCTTCCCAGCCATCGAAGCATTCGAAGAGCACGCGGAAGAAACCCATCAGAAATTGGATCGGAAAGAGCCGTTACCATTTTTTCTGCACAATATCATTGGAGTTGATAGCGGGCCAGAACATCGCTTGCGTGTCCCATTGGCGGTCGACGACGAGGGCGCAGTTATTTGCGCCGCAGAGGTGCCCGTTGGAACAGTTGTCCGGATCATGAGGACAAGTACGGAATCGGCTGTTTCAGCTGCGAAACAAGCTGCGAATGCTGCTTTAGCTGCGTTAGGCGGCTCTCCAGCAGCAGCCCTGTTCTTTGACTGCGTCGCCACACGGCTGCGGATGGGAGATGAGTTCGGGTCGGAATTGGCCAGCTTGCAGCAAAGATTTTCGGACGTTCCCCTTACCGGCTGTAATACACACGGACAGATCGCCCGGGCGGAAGGCCAGTTCAGTGGCTTTCACAATTGCACCGCTGTGGTCTGCGTTTTTCCCGAGTAGATCATTTGAAGGATGAAAGGGCTCACCTTCTAAACGGATTGGCAAACGTCAACGGAAGGCAGGAAGCCGCGGCTCGCTTAGCCAAGGAAATGGGAGGCGATGCCTTCCTCATTTTCTTGAAAGATGAAGAAACAGGCGGCTTTACGCCGGCTCAGGGGTTCGACCAGCGTCTGCCCGGCGGGCCGTCTTGGCGCGAATTTTTGAAGCAGGCGACCAGGTGTTGCGAGTTCTCCGGAACAGTAGCATTTCCCGACGCCAAGACACTCGTCTCCGCAGCCTCTCGTTCCACCACGGGAGCAATTGTGATCTTTGTCGGCAGGGATTTGTGTGTTCGCTGGCAAGATATCGAAGCGGACTTTCCGCTTTTAATCGAATTGCTCAAGACAGAAGCACGGGTTCATGTAGCCCTCGCGCGAGAACGTGCGGCTATCGAAGCGGCAAGTCACGCAACCCACCTCGCTCAAGCTCTTGATGGTGCGCGCAAAGAAATCTCCGGCACGTCTTTAAGACTTCAGCAGCTTAATGCCACGCTTGAACAGCGAGTAGCAGAAGAAATTACGCGCCGAAACGAGGCCGAAGCAGCGCTGCGACAAGCACAGAAGCTCGAAGCCATCGGTCAGCTTACCGGCGGGGTCGCGCATGACTTTAACAATTTGCTGACGGTAATAATGGGGGGCCTCGATACGATCGGGAGGCAGATCGCGAGCATGTCCGACGCGTCTCAGTTTGGACGTATTATGCGGGCCCAGGCAATGGCACATCATGCGTCTCAGCGAGCGGCGACACTCACCGCGAGATTGCTGGCATTTTCACGACGTCAGCCGCTCGATCCAAAGTCCATTGATGTTGACCGTTTGCTCGCGGGAATGACCGAAATCCTTAAGAGCACTTTAGGAGAACAAGTCAGGATTGAGATAGTCGGCAACGCGGGTTTGTGGAGCGCCTTCGCTGACGCCTCTGAATTGGAACATGCGATCCTTAATCTTGCCGTGAACGCGCGAGATGCAATGTCCGGTGGGGGGCGACTTACAATCGAGACGGGGAATACCTGGCTCGATGATGAGTACGTTGCCGCGCTGCCAGAACCAGTTCCACCCGGCCAATACGTTTTGGTTGCTGTATCAGACACCGGAATTGGAATGGATAACGCAACCGCAGAGCGCGTATTCGAGCCGTTTTTCACAACAAAAGAAGTCGGCAAGGGAACAGGCCTAGGGTTGAGCCAAGTTTACGGCTTCATCCGACAAACTGGTGGCCACATAAGAATTTATAGCGAACTGGGTCATGGAACGACTGTAAAAATTTATATTCCTCGATCCCAGACTGAACCCGATCAGCAGGAAAATCGTAGCGCTACTTCCACCACAACGCTGCGCGGCAACGAGGCTATCCTTGTTGTGGAAGATCATGACGATTTGCGCGCCTACTCATCCGGAGTGCTGCGCGACCTCGGATACCAGGTGTTTGAAGCAGCGGATTCAGCTTCTGCAATCAATTTTCTTGAATCTTCTAGGACCATAGATCTTCTTTTTACGGACGTTGTCTTGCCGGATAGCCTTCACGGAAAAAATATCGCAGATCATGCAAGAAGGTTGCATCCAACGATCAAGGTTCTTTTCACCACCGGGTACACCCGAAACGCTATAGTACATAACGGCCGGCTTGACGCTGGAGTCAACTTGTTAAGCAAGCCCTTCACCTTTCGCGGGCTGGCCGAAAAAGTAAGAAAAGTTCTCGACGAGACGTGATCCCCTCAGTGCAAGCGCGTCTTCTTTCCCGAAGACGTGCTGGACTTGCGGTTTTGGCACATAACGTCGTTGCGTTGCTGTGCAGCAACGCTTTCGAGGGTATCGCGGACTCTGGCACGGCGTCAGCCCATCAAATTTATGGGTTCACGGCCTAGTTCAGATGGTTGCAAATCCCTTGACAGTGCTGGCGGCTTTTCTGATTCATCTTGATGACCTGACTGATATTAGGCTCATCAATGCCTTCAGATTGGAGGCGGACAAGAAGAGTGATTTGGTCAAAATCATCGTAATCTCGGGCCCGCACGGCCGTAGCTGTCCGTGCCGACTATAACATCAAAGTGGCCCTGCCGCGGGCGCTCCTTCGTAAAAATAACCGTTATGGGCGGGTCCGCGGCCTCAACTGTATTCGCTCGGGCGTTTGGTAAGCCGAAAGAGGTAACCTGTGAACGCATTTAACTACGTGATTGTCGCAATCGGCGGCGTCAGTTTTGTATTCCAGCAAGCGGTGAATTCAAACCTGAGGGTAGAAATCGGCTCGCCATGGTGGGCCGGCTTCATCAGCTATCTCGGCGGCACACTCGTCATGCTGCTTGCCGCCCTCGCGCTGAGAGAACCTTTTTCCATAGCGTCCTTGTCGGCGGCAAGTGCGTTGTCGTGGACCGGAGGCATCTTCGGGGCGATATACATTGCCATATCGATCCTGATGCTTCCCAAGCTCGGTGCCGCAACCGTGATCGCGCTGCTCGTCACCGGACAGCTGATAGGCTCAATCGTGTTCGACCATTTCGGAATGTTGGGCGTGACCGTCCACACCGTTAATTTGTCCCGTCTTGCTGGGGCGGCGCTGCTCGTTGCCGGGGTCCTGTTGATCCGGCAATAGACGCTTCACGGGATCAACTGAGTGCCAAAGGCTTCGTCGCGCTGGCGCGTTGGAACTCGCCGCAGTATATCTACTCCCTGATCCGTTTTTGCTAATGTACTACCGCGCCTTCCCGGCGCAGCCCCATCCAAAGAAGCTCGTCCGTTGCTCGCAGCGGGCGGGTTTCCTTTGGCGAATGCCCACGGTTATCAGAGTCGCGATACGGTCCGGGGCTCACGATCTACAATTGTGCGACGCTATGTACAACGGCGCAGAGCTTTCGATGCGGCCGAAGCTATTTCCTTTTTTTCCGCATCACCGTTCCTGGCCACCCGTAAGCAGTCTGTAGACCTACAGGCGGCGTTCCACGTGGCGCTGCGGAAACGGGATGGCGGGGCTGGGTTTGGCGAGGGTGCTCCAGCAAGGTAGCGGTTGAGGCCGCCAACTGAGGCGGCCTTACGCCTGCAACGGCTTCGGCAGAACAGTCGCAAGCGGAACGGTAGCGACCGCTCGTCCGGCCTCATCAGCGATCACGATTGCCTCTGGCACGTCGTCGCGGCCAACCGCGATCGCTTCCGCGAGGATTTCACGCGCGGCTAGCAGAGCTTCGCGACGAGCCTCGGATATATCATTAAGGTCCGTCCCTTCGGGATCAGCCTGGAACTCGTCGCCCTTCCGGAGATGGAAATAGAATCTGACCATGGCGAACTTCTAGTGGAACTGGAGGGGCAAACCGAAAAGATGTGAACACGTTCCCTGTTCCGGCTAAGGTGGCCTAGAGTTTCCGGCGTCAAAGATCAGGATTTTCCGAGGATCGCGCCTGGCATCTGAGCCTTCCGAAGCGTGCCGAACATCTGAGCGTAAAGATCGCGGACTGTTTCGGCACATTCGCAGGAGCGCTGCTGCACGCGGTCCATGCTTAGAATATTGATCTTTTCTCGGCGGTAAGAGATCAAACCTTCTTTCTGCAAGCCAATCGCATTTTCGGTCACGCTGGTTCGCCGCGCGCCCATCATCTGCGCCAGGAATTCCTGCGTTAGCGGCAACTCATCGCCGACGAGATCATGCATCCTCACAAGCCACTTGCACATACGCTGCTCAACGTTGTGTACCGCGTTACAAGCGGTCGTCTGTTGCACTTGGGCAAGGACGAACTGCTCATATCCCATTAGAAGCGCGAGGAAGTCAGGGGATGACTGCGCTACGGCTTTTACGTGTCCTGCATCGATGACCGTCGATGAACCAGGCACCTGCACTATAACCTTATGAAGCGAGATTTTCGAATCGAGCGCAAGCGCAGCGCCGAAAACGCCGTCATTGCCAATCATGCCGGTTTCGATCGCCTGACCGCTCTCCAGCTCAACAACGCATGAGAGAATGCCTGCGTGCGGAAAATACACGTCAGCCACGCGTTGGCGGCTGTGCGCAATTACCCGACCATGCGGCAGGTCGATGACTCTAAGATGCGGACGGAGATCCTCGAGATCGACGGCGCTAACGCGATCGAGGATGAAGTTTTTGAGTGCCGCATAACACGCTCCAGCCCTGCAGGCGGGAGCATTCTTGACTCTCAGTCACCGACGCCTACGGGCAAGAAGCCTGGCCGGTGATGTTACCCATGTAAGAAAGGGCTAAGCGGATAGCTAGTGCGTCTCAACATCATATTAGGCGGCCTAGAGGTTCGGCGGATCGTGCGGATAACTACTGACAGAACGCCCTTCTGCTTCGGTGTACGAGGCGCGGCTTATGGCAGTCTTGTAAATTTCTTCGCCTTTCGCGTCGAGCACGACGACGCAGCGCGCCTTCGACCATGTGCCTTGCTCTGCGATCTGCTGTGCAATGATACGAGCCTTGCAGCGCGCGTCCTGATCGTCATCGCAATCCAGGCCAACTGGATCGGCCAGCCTCACCCCATCAGCGATTTCAAAACGGTAATGCGGCATGTCGTTGCAACTTCGGTCAAATGCTTCGGTTCCTGCACCGGATCGATCCTGCGCTCTTAACCGGCCGATGTGGGAACAAATGGAAAACTGGTTCAAGTCGTCATCCGTCTCCCACCTAAGGACCACTGCGAAAATCAAAAGGGACCACTCCGGTTTAGGAGGGTCGAAAGGGGCCAGCACCCTCGCGCGCAACACGAATCCCGTGCAGCTCGGCAAGTTTCTCCACCGCCAGCGTCGGGCCAAAGTCGGCGTAGCGCTCCCTGACGATGCCAAGCGCTTCAGCACGCAAAGCCGCAGGACAACAGCGGTCGTTTGGCCTGCCGCGCCGTCGTGACACCAGTGCCTGCGGGCCGTGCTCGCCGTAGGCCTTCACTAGCCGAAACACCTGACGCCGCCCAAGCCCCATCAACGTCGAAGCGTCGGCTACCTTGATCCTGCCATCCGCCAGATCGTGCAACACGCTGATCCGGTCGATTTCCTTCCGGCTCATCGTAATCACCGTCATCGGCCCAATGCTCCCCAACTGAAACCGCGGAGAATGACATCTCTATCTGGGCCAACGGTGACTTCTCTATCCGGCGTCTACAGGCGGAATTCGCGTAATGATCGATATGGAATGACCGCGTCGCCGGCCGACTTGAAACTTGCTTTGCCCTTGTATGGGACCGGGTGCTCCTGCCCGACGTGCGAGCCGGGGATGCGTGCGGAATCTCCAGTGTTCATGCCAACCGGGTGATCCAGGAGCTTCGCCATCTCGGCCTTGTCGAATGGGAGTCCAGGCGCGTGAAAATCCGCGACTGGTCCACCCTTGTTCGACTCGCCGATTTCAATGACGATTATTTGCAGTGCGGGGCGCCGAAACCGAACGAACCAGACTTTCCTGTGCCCTCTCTGAGCCGCGGGCAGCCGCTCGAGCTTCCTATGTCCCGGAGGGAGTTCGTAGGTGCTATCGGCTTGCCTGGCATGTCCAGCTGCCAACAGGTGTGCACGGGCATCAAGGAAGACCTGCAAGCGGTCGACGGAAAACTTGCCCCCGTCTTCGGACACTCGGTCCGCGGCAACATGCCTAGGTCGAGCGAATCGTGACTTTTCGGTTGCCGGCTCGTGTCTACCGCCATGGTGAGCAATGCCCCCCGCCACGCGGCCCGCCGAGGCTGAACAACCATTTTGAACGGCAGCGGCACGACAGGCGCGAGATCCGGACGATGCCGTTCTTATGCTTCCACAGCGCTTTTCTCGTCGTGAGATCCGCCCCGGCCACGTACCGCCAGGGTGGCCCCGGACATGGCAGTCCGGGCGCCGATGACCGCCCGCAACCAAAGGGTCAGCTCTTCCTTGTGCGATAGATAAACTTCGGCGCTGCCTTGAGATTGTCCTTGGACGTATCGACGAACGCCCTCCACGTGTTGTCCTTCTGATTCAGCACGACGGTCGCCGGATCAAGTACGACATAGCTTTCACGTACCCGAAAAGAAAAACGCCAAGCCAAACAAGATGTACACGCCGACAAGAAGCACGCCCTCGAACCACGTCGTCTCGCCGTCACGAGCAATAGAATTGACGATGAAAGCCGTACTGGCAATCGCGAACAGATGAAGTGGGTTGGAGAATACAAGGGTCATTGGGCGTCCGAGGAGCGAAGAGAGGATCACGAGGAGAGGCGCGATAACGAGCGCAACCTGAATGGCCGACCCGATGCAGATCTGGAGAACGAGTTCCGATCCGGTCCTCGGATGCAAACCAGGACGCAGCAAATAGATCGCCAGCCGTTCCAACCAGCGCGAGCGCAATGACACCGAGAAACATCGACGGAAGGTTCAGCGCTCCGGCCGCTCCCTCGAGCGCTGAGGAAATGAGCTCCGACTTCGAGCGCGATCGCTGCGGTGGCAGCGATCAGGACCGCAAGTGAGACGGCCGTGCTCCACCCGGTGCCACCCTCCGGCTCCTCAGCCGAGAAGACGTCGCGATGGGTCACCAGCGTGTAAACCAGATTGGCGAAATAGAGGACGAGCAACACGCCGGACACGCCGAGGCTGACTTCCTCGTCCGTCACCGCCAGCCTGTTGGCCTGTCCGGAGACCCGTCCGGTAACATCGAAGACCGCCGGCAGCAGCAATGCGATCACTACGAGAACCAAGAGGCTGGAAAGCAGGCCCGCACGCTCCGGCTTGAAATGCTGCCTGTCCCTCGTCGCGCCGCCGATGATCATTGCGAGCCCAAGACCGAACAAGCTTGTCGCAAGGATCGAACCGGCGATCTGTGCCTGGACTACGCTGGCCTGCCCGCGCATCAACACAAACACCGCGAGGACCAGTTCCGCGACGCTGCCGAAGCTGACGGTCAGCAGCCCCCCGATCGCCGGCCCGACACGGGTGGCAATCTGGTCGGTCGCCCGGCGCACCCACTCGGCAAGAGAGGCGACCGCGATGGCGCTCGTGGCGAAGACCACAAGGGCTGAGGCGCCGAAGACATACTTGAGCGCCAGCGAGATCGGTATGAATGCCAGGAGCGCACCGAAGATCATGAAGCGGTTCCCTCCGATCCCGGTTCCTGTTTGCGCTCGCACTCGTTCTCGGTCGGCTCCGCCATCTCGCGCGCGACCGCGGCATCCAATTCGGCGCCCCCCAGCACGAACATGGTGGAGAGCCATAGCCAGATCATGAAGGCGACAAGTGGTCCGAGAAAGCCAAAGGATGAGTCTTCGCCGGCATTGCGGGCCAGCTGGCTGCTGGTGGCCCGTCTCACGACATCCCGCATGCTCTCCGGCATTATTTCGCGAAAACCGACAGCAAAGCGGATCGCAGCTCGTCGGAACTGACGAACTGACTGCCCATCCAGACGAGCACGGCGACACCCGGAAAGATCGCTAGCGTTGCTCGAAATGCAACACGAGACGCGATAATGGAAACGTCGTCCCCTCCGAATTGTGCCGCAACCCGGCGCACAACCTTTTGCCAATCGCGCGCAATCTTTAAGACTGGCGAGGTTCCGTCCGTTGTGTCTGAGCTTTCCATCCTTTTGAACCAACGTCACCTATATAGATTGGACCAATATGGGGCTTGTCTCGTTAGACCGCTACGGCCCAGCCAGAGCCTTCCAGATTGATTAGGGATGCATCGCCCCGCGTCTCCAAAGCTAGAAGGCAGTTTGGCCACAGGAAATCAGGTCCGGTGTAGTCCACCGCTCCGGAAATGGAGCGCAGCAGGAACGAGAACACCAAACTGAGTTCACGTCGGCGGTCGCAGGCCGGGGGAGCGCATCCATTTCTCCACATCTGCCGAGATATCGGCAAGTTCTACTCTCTTCGCAATGTGGCGCCGCTGCGCGCGTGCTCGCAATCCCCTGCGGATATGGGTCGTGTCCAGCGGAGAGATGGGCGGCCCCGACCATCGCGTCACAGAAATTGTTGAACAGCCCGCCGAGAAAGACAACGACACCTCGACCGATTGCCCCATCATCCCGGAAAACTTTTCACCGCTCGTCTTCGACGGCAAGCTGCATTTAGGTATGTCGCGTCAGGAGGTAATCACGGCGTTGGGACCGCCGTCGAAGGCGGAACCTGCTCAGATCGTGTATTCTCACGAGGGAAAGCTCGCAGACGGTTTCGATGAGACCGCCTGGCTCATTCTCCGATTTCGTGAGGAAAAGCTGGTGTCCATGCGCGGCGGCAAGACTACGACGAATTGAAGCGGCTGCTATCGGAAGCTGCCACGACGAGGCGGCTGTGGGGGAGAAGGACACCAGGTCAGGGGCGGCCTTTTGCTCGTCAGCATGCAGATTTTTGACGCAGCGATCCCCGGTACCCTGCAACCCGACTCACACTTGATGGCGCCGCACGGCCGCGACGGAACCGCCCTCGGCTTGGAAACTTAAGCCGGCTTGGCGGAGTGCGGAGTAAGCCACCTTGAGGTCCGGTGCCCGCCGGCACGCTCAACCGCAACGCAGCTCAACGCAAATTCGACTGCTGGCTAGGCGCAGCGGTCACGCGCCAGATCGTGTTCGACAGATCGTCGGCGACGATCAGGGCCCCGCGGCTGGCATCGACGGTTACGCCGACCGGCCGGCCGCGGGTCTTGCCGTCCTCGCCGATGAAGCCTGTCAGCACGTCGAGAGGCGGTCCTGACGGACGGCCGTTGCTGAAGGGCACGAACACCACCTTGTAGCCGGCGGGCGAGCTGCCGGTTCCAGCTGCCGTGCTCGCCGACGAACACGCCATCGGCGAATTTGTTTCCCATCGACGGCGCGGAGAAGGCGACGCCGAGCGCGGCGACGTGAGATCCGAGGCTGTAGTCGGGACGAGTGGCGGAGGCGACGAGCTGTGGATTCTGCGGCTGTACCCGCGTGTCGACGTTCTGGCCCCAGTAGCTGTATGGCCAACCATAGAAAGCGCCGTCCTTAATCGAGGTAAGGTAATCCGGGACGAGGTCGGGACCGAGTTCATCGCGTTCGTTGGCGACTGCCCACAGCTGCCCGCTGCCGGGCTGGATCGCCAGCGCGGTCGGATTGCGCGTGCCGGTGGCGTAGGGCCGGTGCGCGCCGGTCTGGGCATCGACCTGCCAGATCTGGGCGCGGTCGACCTCTGCCAGCATGCCGCGCTCGGTGATGTTGCTGTTGGAGCCGATGCCGACATAGAGGAATTTTCCGTCAGGACTGGCGGCCAGCGATTTGGTCCAGTGATGGTTCATCTGCGAGGGCAGGTCGGTTACCTTGACCGGCGGGCCGCTGGCACGGGTCTGCCCGTCGCGATAGTCGAAGCGAACCAACGCATCCTGGTTGGCGACGTAGAGCTGGTTGCCGATCAGCGCCATGCCGTAAGGCGCGTTGAGGTTCTCAGCGAACACAGTGCGTTCCTTGTAGCTTCCGTTCGCCTCCGTGTCTCGCAGCAGGGTCAGTCGGTTACCGCTCTCAACGTGGGTGACGCCTTCAGCCTTGATGATGCCGGCGATGAAATCCTTCGGGGTGAGCGATCGGGTCGGCTCCGCCACGGCCCTCGGCGACCAGGATATCGCCGTTCGGCAGCACCAAGGTCTGGCGAGGAATCTTAAGGTCGGTCGCGATCGCACTCACCGAATAGCCTTGTGCGGCGTTCGGCCGTTTGTCGCCCCACGAGGCTGGATTGGCGATTTTCATGACCGGGAGCAGCCCGCGATGCGGCTGCGGCAGTTTTGGATCGGGTCCGAATTGCCCCGTTTCTGGCGCCTGCGCGGACGCACCGACGGCCATCAAGAGCCCGAGCAGCGGAATTGCCTTTGCCGTTTTCATCTCAGCGTCCTCCCGTCGCGGCCGCAGAGAACTCAAGCGCGGTCGCTGCGACAGCGAGCACGGCCACCACCCCGGAGATGATCAGGGCGTCAGGCATGCTGGCCCAGGCATCCTTGGCATGAACCAGTTCGTCGACGATGCCGAGGATGAAAGCGGCGAGCAGCAGACTAAAGGCGATGATGCGCCGCCCGCGGTCCAGCGAGCTGCGGAACAGGTCGACCAACGACCACAACAGCGCAAAGCCTGCGAAGATAAGGCCGCCGATGATCAGCCAGTCGGCAAAGTTCTTCCACTGGATCTGGTGGTCCGAGAAGTAGGCCCAGTCACTAAGAAAGCCGCTCACCAGAAAGGCGTCGGCGGCGCCCAGCAGCAAGGCTCGGAAGGGATGAAGCGATGGCTGATATAGGGTCCGGTCGAGTGTTGGGGACAGCATATGCGCTGAGTTGGACACGGAGACCTCCGGGAAAGCGCGCGAAACGGTTTCGCGGCAAGCCTAAAACGTGCGGCGGCAGCGTTGGTTCGATGCCGTCGCAAGGTTATTCGAGCCGCTTGTTTCGGGGCGCCATATCCCTGCCGGCCCGGTAGCACATGCGCGCGCTTTTCGTGTCCGGCAGCGTACGTTTCGGGGCATCGGAAACCCGGCTGATGCATTGTTCCTACTATGGAACATACACCCTTGCGCGGTCGGGGGTTAGCGTTCCTCCCGGAGTGAGATGTGGTTGCTTATCGTCTGTATAGAGTTGATGAACAGGGCCGAGTGTTGGGTCCGCCGCAGACAATCCATTGCCAAAATGACGAGGCCGTTTTGATCGAAGCGCGTCAATATGTAGACGGCAAGGCCATTGAGGTCTGGCGAGACTGCAAGCAGGTCGGACTGCTTCCGGCGGACGAGTGAGTTTTCATGCACCGGCTCGTTGTGCACACCGCGTAGGGCGGTTCTTGCTCGGACTCCTCCGGTACATTAATCGTTGCGTCATCGTTGCCGGCCACATCATTCTGCGGCCTCTGTAGCCGGAGCCAGCTTGGCTCTCTGAACTTCTTAACGTCAGTTCGTTATCGAACGCCCAAGCCTTTGTTCCGTGAGGCCGATGAGCTAAGGTTTAGAAATTGAGCGGGCAAGCCCTCATTCGGGAAGGCTGTCCCGCTAGCCTTACTAAGGCGCGCTTTCGGAGGATAAGGGTGAAGGAGGCGGGAGATCGCGAGGGGACGGGCCCGGCGGCAAATCGGCTACTCCGTCTACTCCCCTCACAGGAACTTTCTGCGGTTTTAGCAGCGGCAGAGCAGGTCCAGCTCAAACGCCGGCAAATTCTTCACCATTGGCGCTCTCCAATGGAGCACGTGTATTTCCTAAACGGCGGTCTCGTGTCGGTTGGTGCGAAGGTGGGGGAGAACGACTACGTCGAAGCCTGGCTCATTGGCAGCGAGGGGGTCGTCGGGGGAATTTTGCTACTCACCGGAGAATCTCGCGCGCCGGCGCACCGTCGTGTCGTGCAGGTCGGCGGTTCAGCGTTTCGTCTCCGGGCCGCGGACTTCCTTGGATTAGCAGATCGCCTTCCAACCTTCCGCAAAGTCCTTCATCGCTACCTTGCCGTGCTCCTGGTGCAGACCTCCCAAGCCGGCGTTTGCAATGCGGCGCACCCTTTGAAGCAACGGCTCGCCCGCTGGCTGTTAGTGGCGTGCCAGGCCCTCGATGACCACAGTGTGCCGCTTACGCATGAGGTGCTCGGCGATTTGCTCGGTGTGAGGCGGGCGAGTGTCACGGAGTGTCTCGGGGTTCTCGAACGTGAGGGCATGATCAATAACCTTCGGGGGAGCATCAAGGTCACGAACCCTGAGTTGCTCAAGCAGAACTGTTGCTCATGCTTCGACGTGATACACCGCGAGTACGTCCGCCAATTTGGCTGAGAACTGACCTTCCTTAGTCAGCAGGTCCGCAAGTGACGTTTGGGCGATCGCTCTATCGGCCAGCAAAAGCGACATTTCCATATGAGTTCATGCACCGGTTTGCGGCATATCCGCCAGCGATGCTGCTCCCTCAGCCTGGCCGCGACAGCACATCGGCTAGCGTCAGAGCGAACAGAGCGGCCACAAACACCAGACCGGAGAGGGCGGCGAGCCAAATCAACGCCCTCGAGCTTGCCAGCTCCATGAACAGGAAAACGACCAGACCCGCTTTGGCGAATCCGATGATGATCCCGGCAGCGGGTGTCAGAAATCCCATCGGTACATAGGCAAGCGCAAAGCTTGCGAATAACAGGGCCATCAAGGTAGCCCAGATCAGCAGGTTACGACGCCACAAGTCCGACGCGCTGCTAGTCTTCTCATTCGGGGTCGTCATGACGCGCGTCCCGGCAGGTAGATCAGCGGGTAAAGAAAAATCCAGACAATGTCGACAAGATGCCAATACAGGGCTGTGACTTCGATTTCCGGGTTTTCGCGTAGTTCAATCTTGCGAAGGTAGCCGAGCAATATCAGGCGCGAGACCAGCACGATGCCGATCGAAAGATGGACCGCGTGAACGCCAGTGATCAGCCAGTACAAGCCATAGAAGAGTTGGGCGCCGGCCTGCGGCAGGGCGAAATGGGAGCCCGGCACGAGATGTTTGTCGATATCCTCGTTGTATTCGAAGCCCTTCACCACGAGGAAGGCCAACCCAAGCGCCGCCGTCGTCAGGAGGCATCCCAGCACCAGGCGGCGAAATCGCTCGGGCGCCGCCGCGGCTTGCGCTGCGACCGCCATCGTCAGGCTGCTTGTGAGCAGGATGGCCGTATTGGCGGTGCCGTACCAGATATTCGTTTCCCGTCCGCCTGCCGCGAAGGCCTCACTGTGCTCGATCCGGCAGACGGCATAGGTCAGCATCAGCGCGCCGAAAAAAAGCACTTCACTGGCCAAAAATACCCATATGCCGAACTTTCCAGCCTCCTGCTGACGGCCGAAATTCGCCCATGGCTCCCTGAGTTGGCTGCTGGCGTCGCTCACACGACCTCCCGTTCGTTCTGCACTTCAGGCGGATCGGTGCCGGCCGACTGCCCAGCTGCGTGGTAGTCGTATGGCCCGCGATCGACCCTTGGCTGGCGATCGAAATTCTTCGGTGGGGGCGGCGAAGTCGTGGTCCACTCGAGGCCGGTTGCGCGCCAGGGGTTGTTGCCGGCACGCGTGCCGTAAAGAAGCGACCAGGCGAAATACGCGAGCGGGAGAAGGTATGCGGCGGCCAACACCGCTGCACCTGCCGATGACATCACGTTGTAAATCTGGAACTCGGGCGGGTAGGTGTGATAGCGCCTGGGCATTCCGAGATACCCCGCGAAAAATTGCGGCAGAAAAGTCATATTGAAGCCTGCGTACATCAGGATGGCGGCAAACTTCGCCCAACCATCCGGATACATCTTCCCGGTGATTTTCGGCCACCAGAAATGCAATCCGGCGAAGAAGGCGGAAACCGATCCACCCACCATGATGTAATGAAAATGGGCAACGACGAAGTAGGTGTCCGTGACATGCACATCGACGGGGATGGACGCGAGAAACAGACCCGACAGACCTCCCGTCGTGAACAGGCCGACGAACCCAAGCGCATAAAGCATCGGAGAATCGAAGCTGATCTGTCCTCGGTACAGCGAGGCCGTCCAGTTGAAGACCTTGATGGCAGAGGGAACGGCAATGATGAATGACAGAAAGGAAAAAATGAGGCTGGCATAGATCGACTGGCCCGACACGAACATGTGGTGCCCCCACACGAAGAAGCCGATGCCCGCGATTGCGACCATTGCGTAGACCATGAAGTCGTAGCCAAAGATGCGCCGGCGGGCGAAGCAGGGAATGACCTCGGAGACCACCCCCATTGCGGGCAGCACCATGATATACACCGCAGGGTGCGAGTAGAACCAGAAGAGGTGCTGAAACAAGATCGGATCGCCGCCCTGCGCAGGGTCGAAGATCGGCAGCCCGAGCCAGCGTTCCGCAATGACGAGCAGCAGCGAGATCGCCAGCACCGGCGTTGCCAGCACCATGATGATTGATGTTGCATAAATTGCCCACACGAACAGGGGCAGCCGGAACCACGTCATGCCCGGCGCCCGAAGCATGTGCGTTGTGGCGATGAAATTCACCCCGGTCGCAATGCTGGCAAATCCGACAACGAACACCCCGGCGGCTGCCGCGAACACGTGGCTGTTTGAAAACATCGTGGAATAGGGGGTGTAGAAGGTCCAGCCGGTGTCGACGCCGCCCGCGACCAGGGCATACACCGTAAGCATGCCGGCCGCGATGGTTAGGTACCAGCTGAAGAGATTGAGTCGGGGAAACGAGACGTCCGGCGCGCCGATCATAAGCGGCAGCAGGAAATTTCCGAGCGTATTCGGGATTGATGGCACGAGGAAAAACCAGACCATGACGATGCCATGGAAGGAAAACAGCTTGTTGTAGGTGTCCGAAGTCAACAGCCAGCCATTAGGCTCGAACAGCTCCAGCCGCACTGCGGTAATCGCCGCGCCTCCCATGAAGAAGAAGATGGTGATCGTGATCGCGTAAAGGATCGCGATCCGCTTGTGATCGGTGGTGATAAGCCAGGATGAGATTGTACTGCCGTGCCGCAGATAGTCGGGTCTGGGCGGCAGCGGCAGCGGCAGCTCTCCGTTGAGCAGGGCGTCAGTCACTTTGCTTCTCCTGCGCGAGCGAGCGGATGTAGGCAGTCAGGCTTTGAATATCGCCATCGTCGAGCAGCCCGCTGAAACTGGGCATGATCGGCTCGAAGCCGGCCACCACGTCGCGTTTGGGCTGCAGGATGGAATCGCGGATATAGGCCTCGTCAGCCTTGACCTGGCGTCCATCCGCAAGCTGCACGATTCGTCCGTAAAGGCCCGCGAGCCTTGGCGCGTGAACATTGGAGCTTGCGGCGTGACAGCCCGAACATCCCTGAGCCACGAACAGCTTCGCCCCCTCATGCGCGAGATCGTCGCCTTCGGGCTGCTGGCTCAGCCAGCTTGTAAAATCCTCCTGGCGCATCACCGTGATTCGCCCGCGCATCGTCGAATGGTCGGTTCCGCAATATTCTGCGCATAACAGCGGGAAGACCCCCGTCTTGGTCGCTTGGAACCAGACATCGGTATCTCGTCCAGGTAATACATCCTGCTTGACACGAAAGGCGGGGATAAAAAACGAGTGGATGACATCTTGCGAGCTCATCGACAGCCGAACCGGCCGGTCTACCGGAATGTGCAGCGCGTTGATCTCGCGTGCGCCATTGGCGTGCTGCGTCTTCCACATCCATTGTTTGGCAACGACGTGGATCTCGAGCGCGTTGGCAGGAGCCGAGAATCGGCTGAGATCCGCGGAAGATGCCCACCAGAACAAGAAAAGGAAGGCGAACAGGGTGGCTGTGGTCCAGCCGATCTCGAACTCACGGCTGACGATCTCAGGTAACGGACCGCGCTGGGCCGCAGAGCCGCGGCGGTAGCGCACAGCCAGAACCAGAATAGCTCCGAATACCACGGCCGCCGTGGCCCCGGAGAGAACAAGCAGAAGATAAAAGATCTTGTCCACGTCGGCAGCGTGGGTAGTCGCCTCGGGAAGGCTGAAGATCGAGTTCATGCCCGCGCTCCCGGCCTGCGTGATCGGCGGAGCAACATTCCGATGGCGGCAGCGAGAACCAGGACGGTTATTGCGCCGGAAATCTGCAGCACGGACGCGACGCGTTCGGTGTAGATGCCGTGCACTGCGTCGAACCCGTAGCACAACAGCGCAATTCTTCCAGCCAGACCGCCGATGCTGCCGTTGCCTGCTTCTACGAGCGCAAGCCGCAGGTCAGTGGGCCGCAATGCCAGGCTAGACATTGTTCGGGCCACGCGGCCGTCGCCCGCCAGCACCACCAATGCCGCCGGGTGGGCGATGGCATCGTTGCGCAAATCCGCTGCAAAGCGGTACCCGATCGCGGTCGTCAGGACCTCTATAGTCCCGCCTTCCCCACTGAGCACCGCAACGCCGGGACCGCCGACCTGACTGTTTGCAAAGCGGCGTGCTTCTTCAAGGCCGTCTTGCGGATTGATGCCGACGACCACCAGACTGTAATCGCTTCCGGCAATGAGGCCAGTCTGCTGCAAAGCCGAAGCGGCAATCGTCAGTGCCGGCCCGCAGATCTGCTTGCAGGTGAAATCGGCCGGCAACAATAGAGTGGGGCGCCCGCCGATGGCTTCCCCGAGCGTGGTGTTCCTGCCCTCGAGGTCCTTGAGGACGAGCTCGGTCGGCACCCTCGCCCCTGCCGGAGGTGCCAAAACCATTCCGCCGATCTGTGCCTCGGTCAATCCGGCTGATGCGAGCGCCGGGCCAACGACTGCGAGCAGGGTGAATGCCGCCGACCTCATGGCTTGGCCTGGCCAGGTTGCGTCGCCGCGCCGGGCAGGCCCGGGCCATCCAGCGGTTCATAAGCGTGCTCGCCCCGTGCGGCGATCATCCGCATCGCGTCCTCGATCGCAATCCGGGCGATACCCTGGTCTCGATCAACCCACCTGTAACCGGAGATGGCGCCACGCTGCTCGGCCTCGAACTTCTGCAGATCGTTTTGCGGAGCCTTTTGCAAGGATGGGGCTGGGAATTGACGTTCGGCCGTTCTCTTAAACGCGTTCGGCGCGTCCGATTTGAGGTACAGGAACAGCCCCGCCACGGAGACCGCAACGAAGAGGAGGAAACCACCGGTCACGCCGATGATTGCGCGGCTGTTCACGTCGGGCGGCTCAGGCAGCAGCCGGTGGCCCATTTCCTCATTCGGCATGGTGCACCCCAAGTAGGGACCGGACGGCGACGCCGGACAGAACGGTAGCAACTGCCATCACCGTCAGCGAGGCCATGGCGCTGGTCGCCACAGCCACGGAATGCTCGAAGGCGGGTACCAGCACCCAGCAAAAATGCAGTGCCGTGCCGATCAGGATCAGTGAGCCTGCGATCCGCAGGCCGAGGCGGCTAGTGCGGATCGAGCGTAGCAGCAACATCGCGAACGGCAGCAAGGCACCGAGGAGCAACGCCGCGATCAGCACGGTTTCCCATGCCGGCGTGCTCCGTTTCAGGAACCACTCCGCCTTGTGGGGCAGGTCGCCATACCACGCGACGACGAAGGTCATGTATCCGAGATACACAACGCCCAGCAAACTTGCGATCAGGAGCCCACCGATATCGCCAGCCACCTTTCCCTCGACTTGCGGCGGCGCCAGCGTCGCTGTCAGCGCCAATGCCGCCAGCAACTGCTGAATGGCGACGGTCGCGGCAAAGGCCGAGGCGACATAGTGCGGCTCGAGCGACAGATACCAGTCGACTGCGACCAGGCTCATCGTCAGTCCGAAGAACGCCAGTCCGAGGGCCGCAAGCAGCCGGCTTGCGGAACCGGCCGCGAAAACCAGCCCCAGCAGCGTCCATCCAGCAAGAGCCATGAACGAGCGGAGCGCGAACGAGGGCCCATTAAGGTACCAGCGAGCCACGTCGGGCGGAATTGTCGGCGGGATCCGCGGCCCATGGATAGATTTGCTGGAATCCAACCATTACCGGCAGAAACGCGAGAACACTCAACAGCATCATCGCCGCTGCGGGCCGCAGCACCGGGGCAGCCGCAACGCCCCAGCGTCCTCCCGTCAAGCGGTGGATCATCAACCACGTCATGCTGCCGATCGGAAACGCACTCCAGATCGCAAAGCCGACCAGCCAGCCGCGCAGCAGGGACGGAAACGGTCCCCAAGCCCCCGCCGCGGCAACGAGGGCCGCCGCAGCGGCGATTAGCGCCGCGCCGGCAACCGCCCGCCGATTGGCGAGAGTTCGATCGAGCGACGCTTAGGATCGCGCTTGTCACGGCAGCTTACTCCGCAGATCCGGAACGTCGGCGACTTTCGTTCGCTGTGCCTGCTGCAGCGCGCGGATGTAGGCGACGATGGCCCAACGATCTCGCGACTCGATCCGCGATGCGTATGAATACATCACGCCGTAGCCATTGCTGATTACATCGTAGATATGCTGCGCTGGAGCGGCCTGCAGCCGTGGGATGTGATAGGATGGGGGAGCGGGAAAGCCGCGCTGCACGATCATGCCATCGCCGTTTCCGGCAAGGCCATGGCAGGGTGAGCAATAGATGTCATAGCGCTGGCGGCCGCGTGCCAGCAGCTGGGCGTTTACTCTGGGCGGCGTGCTTGCCTGTTGCGTCCGCTCCAGGTCCCCGCGCGCGACCACGCCCTGCGGAAGCGGCTGCGCTTCGCTGCCATTCTCGAACAAGGCCGCGGGGGTGAAAGTGCCATAGCGGTTTTGCTGCGTCATCGAATGGTCGCCGCACCCGCTGAGCAGCAGGCCCGTCGCCAAGGACGCGAGGAGCCGCCCGGTCATGGCTGCCGCAGCTCCGCCACCACTACGGCGCCCGCGTCTTCCAGAAGTCGCCGGAGGCCGGGTACATCTTCTCCATGTCCCGGGGACGCCAGCAGGTAGTAGCGGTCCTGGGTGGCGCGTTCGATCCCCGCGATCGCAAAGATCGGATCGTGCAGGCGGGGTAGACCGCACGACACCAGGAACGCAATCACCCCGGCCAGCGCCGCGGCGAAGATGCCGACCTCAAAGGGGACCAGCAAAAACACCGGCCAGGAGTTGAGCGGCCGTCCACCGCTGTTGATCGGATAGTCGATCACCGCGCTGTACCATTGCAAGGCCAGCGCGAACGCCGCCGCGGCCAGGCCGCCCGCCAGCATCGCTGGCCGGATTACCGAGCGGCCGCCGTTGAATTCGGAGCCAAGGCCCTCTATGGGATAAGGCGTCAAGGCGTCGAGCGCGGTGTGCTCCGAATCCTTTACTCGCGCGAGTGCGAGCTGCAGCCGTTCCGGGTCGCGAAACTCGGCGACGAGCGTTCCGTTCATGCCGCGCCCTCCCGGTGCGCCAGTTCGCGCATGTCGAACATCGACACCGCCGGAACGAGGCGAACGAAGATCAGGAACAGGAAGACGAAAAATCCGAGCGGCGCGATCAGGAACGACCAGTCCCAAAAGGTAAAATGGAAACTGCGCCACAGGGTGGGCATATAACCGTGCGATAGCGTGTTCCAGACGATCAGGATGCGCTCCAGCCACATCCCGATGTTGATGGCCAGCGCGATCACTAACATGGCGGCGAGTGAACGCCGCACGGCGGCGAACCACAAGGCCTGCGGCAGCACGACGTTGCAGGCGAGCAGGGCCCAGAACATGGGGGCATAGGTGCCGCCAAATTCGAAGGCGACGAGACGGCGCTCGCTGTTCTCGCCGCCGTACCACGCCATGAACCATTCGGTGGCATAGGAGTAACCCATGATTATCGACGCCATCAGCAGAATGCGGCCCATCACCTCGAAGTGCCGGCGGGTAATGATGGCCTGCAGGTTGAGGCCCCATCGGATTGCGAGCGCGAGCACGACCACCATCGCGAAACCGGAATACATCGCACCGACGACGAAATAGGGTGGAAAAATGCTTTCCTGCCAGCCCGGCATCAGGCTCGCCGCAAAATCCAGGCCGACGATCGAATGCACCGAACAGACCAGCGGCACGCCAAGCGCCGCCATGGTGCTGTGCAAGGTCTTGAGCTGCGCCCAATGTCGCGCCGAGCCGCGCCAGCCCAGGGCGAACGCGCCGTAGAGGAGTTGTCCGGCGCGCGAGCGGGTGCGGTCGCGCATGGTCGCGAGATCGGGGATCAGGCTGACATACCAGAACAGGATCGAAAACAGCAGATAGCTGACGATCGCCCAGAAATCCCAGACCAGCGCACTTCGCCACTGCGGCCACAGCGCCATCGTGTTCGGATAGGGCGCCAGCCAGTAGGCGTAGATCGGGCGGCCGAGATGAACAATCGGCATCAATCCCGCGATCGCCACCGCGAACAGGGTCATCGCCTCGGCAAACCGATTGATCGAGCCGCGCCATTGCTGGCGGGTCAATAGCAGCATCGCCGAGATCAACGTGCCGGCGTTTCCGATCCCGATCCACCACACGTAGTTGGCGATAGCGACGCCCCAGACGATCGTGGAGTTGATGCCCCAGATGCCGATGCCGCGGTAGAACAGCCAGCCTATGGAGCCTGCAAACCACAGCACGAACGGGATGCTTGCCAGCAGGGCGAGCCACCATGTCTTTCCGGCGGCAGTCAGCAGCGGCTCGGCGATGGCTTGCGTGATCTCGACATCGCTGGCGCGCGCCGAAGCGATCCAGCGATGCGCCGTGGGTTGCCTCGCCTCGAGCACCGCGGTCATGTGCCCTCCTCCGAAAGGCCCGGCGCCGGATTGCGGACGTCAGCGAGGTAGGTGGTGCGCGGACGGGTGCCGAGATGTTCGAGCAGCACGTAGTGCCGCGGATCTTCCTTGTGCCGATGTATTTCCGATTGCTTTTGCGCGAGGTCGCCGAAGGTAATTGCCTGTGTAGGGCAGGCGCTCTGGCAGGCGGTCCTGACCTCATCAGCCCCGATCGGGCGATCGTCGCGTTCCGCCGTGCGCCGCGCCGCGCTGATGCGCTGGACGCAATAGGTGCATTTCTCCATCACGCCGCGCGAGCGGACCGTGACTTCCGGATTCTTCTGCGCGCGATAGGATTCCAGACCGAGGTTGGCGTATTCCTCGCCATCGGCGTAGCCGAAGAAGTTGAAGCGGCGTACCTTGTAAGGGCAATTGGCCTCGCAGAAACGCGTCCCGATGCAGCGATTATAGACCTGCACGTTGAGACCCTCGCCGTCGTGCACGGAGGCGGCGACCGGGCAGACCGGTTCGCAGGGTGCGTGCTCGCAATGCATGCAGGGCACCGGCTGGAATCCGAGCTGCGGATTGGAGGCCGATCCATGATCGTAGGCATCCACCCGCAGCCAGTGCATGTCGCGGCCCCGGGCGACCTCTTCCGGTCCTACTACCGGCACATTGTTTTCAGCTTGGCAGGCGACCACGCAGGCGTTGCAGCCGATGCAAACCGCGGTGTCGATCACCATCGCCCAGGCATGCCCGTCATTGGGACGCGGGCGTTGTGGCAGCAGGCTGGGCTTTTCCGGTGCGCTCGCGGCTGTTGCGCCGCCTGGAGCTTGAGCGGGACTGCCGACCGGGTAGAGCTCGCGCACGTCGGCGGGCGTGCGCACCACGTTTTGCGTTGTCAGGATCTCCTCGCGGCGGCCGAGGCGCCTGATGGTGACCCGCCGAAGCATCCAGGGATTGGCAAACGTGCGGATTGCATAGGCATTGGCGCCGACGCCATTGCCGATCGCGCCCGCCTTGCTGCGGCCGAGGCCGAGCGTCATGCCGCCGACGCCGACCGGCATGCCAGGCTCGATCAACAGCGGAGCCGTGAGTTCTCTCCCGTCGACCGAGATCGCGACGACCTCGCCAGACGTGATGCCCAGCCGTTCGGCATCGCCCGGATGCAGCGCGAGCGCGTTGCCCCAGACTTGCTTGGTAATCGGCTTCGGACATTCCTGCAGCCAGGCATTGTTGGCAAAGGAGCCATCCCATACGGCCGGATCCGGACGGAGAACGATAGCGATGCCTTCGGACACGGGGGCAGGCGGAGGGATCGCGGCCAGTTTTGGTTCGCCGGGCGTTACCGCAGGCGATGCCGTGCCCGCGATGACGCCGTCATGTAGCACGCGAGCCCACCAGGCTTCGAAATCGGCGCCTCCATGAGGCCGCCATGTCTCGCGCACCAGATCATGAGGTGAAGCGTCGTCCTGCCCAGTGAGCAGGGCCAGGACCTGATGGTCGCCGAGGGTGCGATAGAGCGGGCGGATCAAGGGCTGGACGATGCTCGCCGTGCCGTCGCTGGCGCGGGCGTCCGACCATGTCTCGAGCGGATGGCTGAGCGGAATGTGCCAGTTCGCAAGTTCGGCCGTCTCGTCGGCGTAGCATCCCGCATGCACCCTGAATGCCGCCTTGCCTACATTGACTGCAAAGGCGAGGTCGGCCGGCGCGTCATATGCGGGGTTGACGCCGACGATCACCAGTTGCTCGACCTTGCCGGCTTCGAGATCGCGCGCGAGATCGGCTAGCGCTCCGGCGCTGCGTCCTCCCGGGGTGCCGTCCACCGTCTCGATGAGATCCATCGGCGCCTGCAGGCGCGCGTTGATCCAGTGCACCAGGCCGCAGGCTTCAGGCGTCAGGGTTCGTCCGGCAAGAACCAGCGCTGCTCCGCGGTGCTCGCTGAGGTCAGAAATCGCCTTTTCGACGGCCGGCCGCACCGCGTCGGGCAGCGACCCTTCGCGGATCGGCGCACCCAGCGCCTTGGCGATTGCCACGACAACCTCGCCAATCGCGGCCGGGTGCATGGCGAGGCGATGGTCCGCCTTGGCGCCGGTCAGCCCGGGCGACAACTCGAAGCAGTAGAATCCGGGAAACCTCGCCATCCGCTGCCAATCGCTTCGATGCGAAATCGCGGGCATGCCGCAGCTGGTCCGGTCCGTGGCCGAGAGGATCGGCGTCAAGCGCCACCACGATGCGGCTGCGATCAAGCCGCGCCAGCTCCTGCAGCGGTCGTCCGAACGCAACAACGGAGCCGGCGCGCGCGCTTTCCAACTCAACTGGATCATAGGCGTGCCAGAGCGCCTTGGGAAAAGCTTGCAGCAGACCGTCGATCTGCCGCAGCAGGGTCGGTGAGGTGGTCCGGCCTGTCAGCAGGCGGAAGCCTTCGCCGCCCCGGGCATGGGCTTGCCGGAGCTGCGCCGACAGCGCCTGCCGGAAGGCTTGATGCGAAGCAATCATGCCCTCGTGCAGCACGGCACGGGAGCGGTCCGGATCGTAGAGCGATAGCACCGCCGCTTCCATAAACACGTCGGTGGCGCCGAGACTGCCCGGATGCTGCGAATTACCTTCCACCTTGATGGGGCGCCCATCGATTGAGCTCACCACGACGCCACGCCCCATGCCCGACAGCGTCAACGTGGTGGCGAACTTCAGCGCCTCGCCGGGCACGAGGCGTTCGGGCATGGTTACATAGGGAACGATCTCCTCGTAAGGTTTGCTGCAGGCGACGAGTCCACCCGCGATTCCGGTGGCGAGCAGGCTGAGGGCCTGGCGGCGGTTGAGCGCTGCGCCGCTCCTGCCTGAGCGGGGCGGTGACTTCACGGGCAGCTCGTCTAGCGGTGGCATGTCGAACAATCCGTGAGGTGATCGGTGCGAATGTGATAGGCGAGCGCCAGCTCGCGCCCGGCCTCGGCCTGCTGCTGCGGCGCTTTCCATTTCGGATCGAACACGGTCTCGCGCGGCTGGATGGACTTTGCGGGATCGCGATGGCAGTCGAGACACCATTGCATGGTGAGCGGCTCGGCCTGCCGCATCAGCCGCATCTGGTCCACCGCACCATGGCAGGTGGTACAACCGACACCTTTGGCGACGTGAATGGAGTGGTCGAAATACACGTAGTCCGGCAGCCGGTGGACGCGTTGCCAGGCAATCGGCTTGTTCTCTGCGAGGCTCGTCCGAACCGGCGCTAGCATCCGCGCATTGGTCCAGATTTGCGAGTGGCAGGTCATGCAGGTTTCAGTAGGCGGCAAGCCGGCGAACCGCGCCTTCTCCACCGAGGTGTGGCAATAGCGGCAATCCAAGCCGAGGCCCCCGACGTGATGTTCATGGCTGAAGGGGACCGGCTGGTTGCGCGTGACGTTCTGACCGGTCGTATAGGGCGAACGGCTCAGCTGATAGCCGAGACCAATGCCGAGAACAGGAACCGCGCCGATCGCCGCAAGCACCAGGATCGCAATCGTGTTGGCGCCGGGCCGAAAAATCTGCATGCATTCACTTCTTCCGTGAGCTCGGCAGCTGGCGTGGTCAGGCGCGAACACGCAGCGGCACCGACACTGCCTAACCCATGTTGGTGATCTGAGTTCCACCGACGCTTCGGCCCGAGGCTTGCCCGAAAGGCTATCGGCGCTCCTTTCGGACGGCGACTGCTCCCGTCGAAATGATCTGATACTCGGCTCGGTAGCGTACAAAGAACGCTGGCCGCCAGTGATGCGAGGCCACAGGGCACGCCTTCGCAGAGCACGACGACATCCAACTCCAACCAGAATTTGGCGGCGGCGCAGAAGATCCGGCAGGATCTCACGAGCGCCGGCTTCACCGATGTCAAGGTAGTCGCCGAATCCTTCGTGGTGCAGGCGAAAACCAAAGACGGCAATCCGGTGCTCATGACGATCGGACCCCATGGCATGTCGATATTCGAAGCCATGAATATGGGCGGCACGAACTCCAGCGGCGCAACTACCGGCTCAAACACCGCTTCGAACGGCAGTTCTGGAGCATCCACGGCTAGCAACACGCCGCATAAATAGAGCTGTTGCGGCGGCGAGCGCGACAGGTAGTCGAGTTGCGCTCGCGTCGGATGGCCGGCGGCGCTTAGCCACATCCCGCCGACGGTTTCATATTCTCCACTCCGAGGAAATTGAAAATGAACGTTAGCGAATTTGTCTGGCACCGGCTGTCGGAATGGGGATTGAGTCGGGTCTACGGATATCCGGGCGATGGCGTAGGCGGGCTCGATGTCGCAATCGAGAAGGCGAAAGACAAAATAGAATATATTCAAGTCCGCCACGAGGAGATGGCGGCGTTCATGGCCTCGGCGCACGCGAAGTTCACCGGCCAACCGGGCGTTTGCTATGCCACCTCAGGTCCGGGCGCGATCCATCTGTTGAACGGCCTCTACGACGCGAAGATGGATCATGTGCCGGTGGTCGCACTCGTGGGCCAGCAGGCCCGCACGGCAATCGGCGCCAGCTACCAGCAGGAAGTCGATTTGCAAACCCTGTTCCAGGATGTTGCCGAATACGTCGCGATGGCGAGCGTTCCCGAACAGGTCCGGCACTTGATCGACCGCGCCGTCCGCATTGCGCACAACAAGAGGGCGGTGACGTGCGTGATCCTGCCCAACGATCTCCAGGAGCTCGACTACAAGGACCCGCCGATGGCGCACGGGGCTACTCATACGGGTGTCGGCTATGCCAGCCCCGCTAAGCTGCCCGACGAAACCCTGCTTCGTGCGGCTGCGGAAGTTCTCAACGGCGGCAGCAAGGTCGCCATGCTGGTAGGAGCCGGCGCGCTGGACGCGACCGACGATGTCATTGCAGTGGCCGAGCGGTTGCAGGCCGGGGTCGCCAAAGCGCTGCTCGGAAAGGCGGCGCTTCCCGACGACCTGCCATTCGTCACGGGTTCGATCGGCCTGCTCGGCACCAAGCCGAGTTGGGACCTCATGAAGAATTGCGACACCTTCCTGATGGTCGGCTCGTGCTTCCCCTACAGCGAATTCCTGCCGAAACCAGGCTCGGCGCGAGGCGTGCAGATCGATGTCGACGGCAGCCGGCTCAGCCTGCGCTATCCCATGGAAGTCAACATGGTGGGCGACAGCGCGACGACATTGCGCGCGCTGCTGCCGCTATTGCGGCAGAAGAAGCGCGCGTCCTGGCGCGAGGAGATAGAAGGCGGCGTCACCGAATGGTGGAAAATGCTCGAGAAGCGCGCCATGAACAGCGCCAACCCGCTCAATCCGCAGCGCGTGTTCTGGGAGCTGTCGCCCCGGCTGCCCGATAATGCGATCATCACCGCCGACTCCGGTTCGGTCGCCAACTGGTACGCGCGCGACCTGAAAATGCGGCGCGGCATGAAGGCTTCCCTGTCGGGCGGACTTGCTTCGCTCGGTGCTGGGACGCCGTACGCGGTCGCCGGCAAAATGGCCTATCCCGACCAGACCGTGATTGCCTGCATGGGCGACGGCGCTATGCAGATGAATGGGATCAACGTGATGATCACGATCGCGAAGTACTGGAGACAATGGTCCAATCCGCACCTGATCGTGCTGGTGCTCAACAATCGCGACCTCAACCAGGTGACGTGGGAAGAGCGCATCCAGCTCGGCGCAGGCAAGACCGAATCCACCCAGAGCATTCCGGATTTCCCGTACCACAAATATGCCGAGCTGATCGGGCTGAGGGGCATCTTCGTCGATAATCCCGACCGTGTCCCCGCGGCCTGGGACGCAGCACTATCGGCTGATCGGCCGGTCATCCTCGAAGCCTACACCGATCCGAACGTGCCGCCGCTTCCGCCGCACATTACGCTCAAGGAGGCCAAGAACTTCGTCAGCATGATTCCGTCTGAGCCGGAACTTGCGAGCGTGCTCAAAAACAGCGCCAAGGAGCTGCTGACGAGCGTGCTGCCAGGGAAAGAATGAGTCATGAAGCCGCAGGTGGCGCTCGACAGCTTGCGCGCTCGAGCATTCCGGATACCCACCGACAAGCCGGAGGCGGATGGAACGATCAGCTGGACCGCAACTACTCTGGTGCTGGTGGAGGTTTTCGCGGGCAACCAAACGGGCGTGGGGTATACTTACTCCAGCGCGTCGATAGTCAAGCTCATCAGTGGTAAGCTCGCGGCTGCGATTGAAGGCTGCGACGTCATGGCGCCGCAAGCCGCGTGGCTTCGCATGCAGCGCGCCGTTCGCAATCTCGGTCGGCAGGGGCTTGCGGCGACGGCGATCTCCGCAGTCGAGACGGCGCTGCACGACCTCAAGGCGCGGCTGCTGGCGCTGCCGCTGTTTCGCGTGCTCGGAAGTTATCGCGACACGGTTCCGATCTATGGCAGCGGCGGCTTTACAACCTATTCCGACCAGGAACTCGAACGACAGCTAGGGTCATGGGTGGCCGAGCAGGGTTGCGCTTTCGTCAAAATGAAGGTGGGTTCGGACCCTGAACTCGATCCCCACCGAGTCGAGGTGGCGAAGCGCGCAATCGGTGAAGCCACGCTATTTGTCGATGCGAACGGCGCCTACAGCGTCAAACAGGCGCTCAGGCTCGCGGAAAGCTTCGCCGCCCAGCAGGTAAGCTGGTTCGAGGAGCCGGTTTCCTCGGACGATCTGCGAGGGCTCAGCGCGATCCGGTCACGCGCGCCAGTCTGGATGGAGATCGCGGCCGGCGAATACTCATACACTGTCGATGACGTCCGAACCATGCTGGAGGCGAACGCCGTCGACGTTCAGCAGGCGGACGTGACCCGCTGCGGCGGCATATCCGCCTTTCTGCAGATCGCGGCGCTCTGTGAAGCCTTCCACCTCGACCTCTCAGGCCATTGCGCACCGGCGCTTCATCTGCATGCGGCTTGCGCTGCGCCGCGCCTGCGGCACCTCGAGTGGTTTCACGATCACGTCCGGATCGAATCCATGCTCTTCGATGGCGCTCCCGTCCCGCGCAATGGAACGGTCTCGCCGGATCCCTCGCGGCCGGGAAACGGGCTTTGTTTCAAGCATGCCGACGCTGAGCGGTTCGCAGTGGGAGCGGATGCATGAGCCGATGGGAACAACGCAGTCTCCTGCTGCTCGGTGGCCTCGCCTTGACGGCGCTCGCGGTCGCGGCCTCGCTGTCGCGGCGGGGAACTCCGGCCGCACAGCGGGACCCGGACGGCCGCGACGTCACGCCGCGCAGCAGCGGGGAGGCTACGGTACTTGCCGCGCGGCGGCTCAACCGCGCCGCGGGGATGCTCGCGCTGTCGGTGCTTGCCGACAGCGGGATCGAACATTATCGCGGCTCGTTTAAGAACAAGGCGATGTTCACGCCGCTGGCAGTCGCATCCTTGACTGTTGCGACCAGCGCCCACGGCACCGCGGACATGCACGCATTTGCGCATCGCGGGCGCGACGTCGTCTACCTGCTCGCCGCGGCAACCGGCTTGGCTGGGACCGCGTTCCACTTCTACAACGTCGGTAAAAAGATCGGAGGCTTCAGCTGGCAGAACCTGTTTTATGGCGCGCCGCTTGGGGCTCCGATGGCGATCCTGCTCGCGGGCTTGACCGGCTTTTGCTCCGAACGCGTCCGCGACAACCAGCCGGGTAGCCGGCCGGAGATTTTCGGTTTGCCCGCGGGCCGAAGCATGGCTGCGATCGCGGGTGCCGGACTGCTCGGCACGACCGGTGAGGCGGGGCTGTTGCACTTCCGCGGCGCCTTTCACAACCCCTTTATGTTGCTCCCGGTCACGTTGCCGCCGGTCGGGGCGGCGCTGCTGTTCTCCGCAGCGGCCGGCGGGGCGGGCCACGGCCATCCGCTGACCAGGTGGTGGATGCGATTGCTCGCCGCAATGGGATTCGTTGGCGTCGGCTTTCATGCTTACGGTGTTTCTCGCAACATGGGCGGCTGGCGCAACTGGAGTCAGAACATCCTCAACGGACCCCCTCTGCCGGCGCCGCCGAGCTTCACCGGGCTGGCGCTCTCGGCGCTCGCCGCGCTCGGATTAATGAGGGATCATCCCGATGCGTGAGGGCCAGGACAAGCCTGTCGAACGCTATCCCGGTTACGACGTGATGAGGAAGCGTTTCAGTCCGTCCTGGAACGTCCAGACGCGGCGGGTCATCGAACGCAGGTTGGCAACGGCTGATGCGCCGCTATTCTTCACGCCCGATCAGTTCGAAACGGTTCGCGCCGTTGCGGCCCGCATCGTGCCGCAGCGTAGCGAGGGCGCGTTGATTCCCGTGGCGGCGCTCGTCGACCGCAAGCTGCACTACGGAATCTCTGATGGCTATCGCGTAAGCGGCATGCCGCGGGAGGGCGAGGCTTGGCGCCTCGGGCTCGAAGCAACCGATGCCGAAGCCTGCCGCGCGTGCGGAACGCAGTTCGTGGGTCTCACGGAAAACCAGCAGGATGCGTTGTTGCGTCGGATGGAGAAAGGCGAACTCGGCGGACGCGAATGGGGGAGCATGAAGCCGGGCGATTTCTTCCGGAAGCGGCTCGCGCGCGACATAGTGCTGGCTTACTACGCCCATCCCGCTGCATGGAACGAGATCGGGTGGGGCGGCCCGGCCAGCCCCAGGGGTTATGTTCGTCTCGGGTTCAACGACCGTGATCCCTGGGAGCCCGCGGAAGCAAAGACCGAGCATGACGCGTCGGCACGCAGGATCAACCGCAATGTCAGATGATCCGCTGCAAACGCCGCGCGCCCGCCATGGGCGTGCCCCCGATGTGTTCCGGCCCGGCGGCTGGATCCCGATGCGGCAACACGCCGCCGAGGAGGAGGTCGATTTCGCCATCGTCGGCACGGGGGCCGGCGGCGGAACGCTGGCCTGCAAGCTCGCCGAGTACGGGTTCTCGGTCGTCGCACTTGATGCTGGTCCATATTTTCGTCCGCTCGAGGACTTCGCCTCCGACGAGTCGGAGCAGACCAAACTGTACTGGACCGACGACCGCATCGTCGACGGCGACAATCCGCTGCAAATGGGCAGCAACAACAGCGGCAAGGCCGTCGGCGGATCCACTGTGCACTTTGCGATGGTTTCGCTGCGCTTCCGCCCCGAGTGGTTCAAGTCGCGCTCCCTGCTCGGCTATGGGGCCAACTGGCCGCTTGATTGGCGGGAGATGTGGCACTACTACAGCGAGGTCGAGGAGGCGCTCAAGATTTCGGGCCCGGTCAATTACCCGTGGGGGCCGCCGCGACCGCGCTATCCCTATCGCGCCCACCCGCTGAATGCCGCCGCGCGGATGCTGGCCAAAGGCTGTGAGGCGATCGGTATCCAGTGGAGCGAGACGCCGCTCGCAACCCTGTCGGCGCCGCGCGGGCTCGCACACCCTTGCGTCTATCGCGGCTTCTGCACCACGGGCTGTTCGACCAATGCCAAGCAGAGCGCGCTGGTCACCTGGATCCCGCGTGCCGTTGCCGCCGGGGCGGAAATCCGGGATCTCTCGATGGTCGGCCGGATCGAAATGGACAGGGCGGGCCGCGCCAGCGGTGTGCATTATCACCGCCAAGACGGCTGGCATTTCCAGCGTGCGCGCCATGTCGTGGTTGCAGGCTATGCCATCGAGACACCGCGGCTGTTGTTGAACTCCGCAGACCAGCGGTTTCCGGATGGTCTTGCCAACAGCTCCGGTTTGGTCGGCAAAAACCTGATGGCGCAATCCAATCAGGCGGTGTGGGGCGTCACCGATGACGAGATCCGCTCCTACAAGGGGCCGCCGTCCCTCGCGATCACCGAACACTGGAACTATGAGGATCGGGGCAAAGATTTCTTCGGCGGCTACAGCTACATGAGCCAGGGCCCGTTGCCCCAGCTCTGGGCCAACACGCAGATGAGCGCCCATGGCCTGTGGGGTACGCGGCTGATCGAGGCGATGAAAGACTACAACCACGTTGTCGGCCTGAAGATCGTCGGCGAAATGCTGCCGCAGGAGACCAACCGGGTCACGCTCGCCGATGACACCGACCAATACGGACTGCGCATTCCGCGCATCACCTATTCCTGGTGCGACAACGACAAGCGCTTGATCGACCACGCGCTCAAATTCATGCGCCGAGCGCTGCAGGCGGCGGACGCCACAGAGATCTGGGAGCAAAATGACGATACCTGTCACCTCAACGGCACCGCACGAATGGGCGACGATCCAGGCTCCAGCGTCGTCGATGCGGACTGCCGAAGCTGGGACATTCCCAATTTGTGGATCTGCGACGGCTCGGTGTTTCCGACCGTCGGAGGGGCCAATCCCTCGCTGACGATTCAGGCGATCGCGTGTCGGACCGCCGACCGGATTCGCGCGCTCGCCCGCAGAGGCGAACTGATGTCGAGGCCTCCGGCGCGCGAGCAAAACCGCGTGCCGGCCTGAACGGAAGCGAGTAACGCATGAAGCAGAAGCTATTGAACGACAGCGGTGGCCAGCGAACATTCGCCGTGGTGCTCGATACCGGAGACGACGTGCTGAAATCGTTGAACAGTTTCGTCAAAGAGCAGCGGATTGGGGCCGCGCAGATCACCGGCATCGGCGCTTTCAGCCACGTGGTGCTCAAATATTTTGATTGGGAGAGCAAGCAGTACCTGGACAATCCCGTTAACGAGCAGGTCGAGGTGGCGAGCCTGATCGGCGATGTGGCAGTCGCTCCGTCTGGCGACCCGGCCATTCATATCCATGTAGTGGTCGGCAAACGCGACGGCAGTGCGATGGCCGGACATCTCGGCGTCGCCCGCGTCCGGCCGACCCTTGAAATCGTCCTGACGGAAAGTCCGGCGCATTTGCAAAAGCAATCAGACCCCGAGAGCGGTTTGGCCTTGATACGGCTGGGCCGGTGAGCGAGCGCGAGCGGGAATGAAAACATGGCGCAACAGCTTAGGACAATTGGACGCCTCGACAACCCTTGGATCGGATAGTTCCGCATGACCGAAAACCTTACCGCCTCTGCTCCTGTCGTTGCGGTCACCGGCGCCAGCGCGGGTGTCGGTCGCGCCATCGTTCACCGTTTTGCGCAGGCCGGTTTTCGGATCGGTCTGATCGCGCGCGACGCCTCCGCGCTGCAAGAAGTCAGAGACGAAGTCGAGAGCCTGGGCGGAAGAGCTCTGGTGTGCCCCGCTGACGTGGCTGATGCTGAAGCGGTGTTTGCGGCGGCCGATCGGATCGTGGCGACATTCGGTGCGCTCGACGTCTGGATCAATGATGCCATGGTGACGGTGTTCTCGCCGGTGTGGCGGATATCGCCGGACGAATTTCGGCGCGTCACCGAAGTTACCTATCTCGGCTTTGTTCACGGCACCATGGCGGCGCTGCGGCATATGCGCCGCGTGGATCGCGGGCAGATCATCCAGATCGGCTCGGCGCTGGCCTATCGGGGCATTCCGCTGCAGTCGGCCTATTGCGGAGCGAAGTACGCGATAAGGGGCTTTACCGATTCGTTGCGCACCGAACTGATCCACGAACGCAGCCAAATCCAGCTCACCATGATGGAACTGCCCGCGGTGAACACGCCGCAGTTCGACTGGGCTCGCACCCACATGGCCCGGCAGCCGCGGCCGGTTGCGCCGGTGGTCCAGCCGGAGGTGATCGCACAGGCAGTGTTCGAAGCGGTGCGCCACCCGTCGCGGGAATACTGGATCGGGTGGAGCACCATCAAGGTCATCCTCGGCAACATGGTGCTTCCCGCGTTCCTCGATCACTACCTCGCGAAGGCGGCATTTGGCGCGCAGGAGACCAGCCGTCCCGTCGAACCCGGCCGGCCGGACAATCTGCTCTCGCCCGTGCACCAGATGCATCGCACGCACGGTCGGTTCGGCAATGAGACGCAGAATCGCGCCGTCGTCGGCCGCGGGCCGTGGCTGCGCCTGACGCCGCTGGCGCTCGGCACTCTTGCCGTCCTTGCAGCAGGCGTACTGATTGGATCCTCGGCCAAGGCGAGCGCGGTACGCCGGCGCCGCGGGTGATCCGATGGCGGTCGACATTGAAGACTATGCGGCGATCGGCAACTGCGAGACTATGGCGTTGATCGGTCGGGACGGATCGATCGATTGGCTGGGATGTCCGCGCTTCGACAGCCCCGCCTTTTTTTCCGCCTTGCTTGGAGACCCCGGCAACGGCCGCTGGTTGCTGGCTCCCACCGCGAGCCGCGCGCAGGTGGCGCGTGCCTATCGCGGCGACACGATGATCTTGCAAACCACTTTCACGGTCGACGCCGGCGAGGCGATCGTAATTGACTTCATGGCGCGACGTGACGGCGTTTCGGAACTGGTGAGGATCGTGCGCGGCGTAAGGGGCAAGGTCGCCATGCATACCGAGTTGGTGGTCCGCTTCGGATACGGGCGTCTGATTCCATGGGTGCGGCGACTCGAGGGCGGCCGTCGCGAATTCATCGCCGGACCGGACCGCCTGCTGCTTGATGCGGAGATCGGGTTGCGGGGGCACGACTTCAAAAGTTCCGGCGAATTTGAAGTGGCCGCAGGCGAACAAATTGGGTTCGTGCTGAGCTGGACGCCATCGTACTGTCATGAACCAGAGCCGCGCGCTGCGTCGCAACTACTGGAAGAGACCGAGGCATTCTGGACGAATTGGTCAAAGGCTTTCAACGCGCGGCACGAATGGTCGGGCGTCATCATGCGTTCGCTGCTGACCTTGAAGGCGCTCTCGCATCGACAGACCGGAGGGATTACAGCGGCAGCAACCACATCGCTTCCGGAGCGCATCGGCGGCCAGCGAAACTGGGACTATCGCTATTGCTGGCTGCGTGACGCGACCTTCACCCTCTATGCGCTGCTCACCTGCGGCTATCTCGACGAAGCAAGGGCTTGGCGGGAATGGTTGTTGCGTGCTGTCGCCGGTAGCCCGAAGGATCTGCAGATCATGTACGGCGTCGCCGGCGAGCGCCGGCTGGACGAATTCGAGCTGCCGTGGCTGCCAGGCTATCGCAACTCGAAACCGGTGCGCGTTGGAAATGCCGCGGCCGAGCAGCTTCAACTGGATGTTTACGGAGAGGTACTGGATGCGCTCTATGTCGCGCGCAAGGCGGGGCTGTCATCCGACAGAGCGAGCTGGTCGCTCGAATGCGCGCTGGTCGCGCATCTGGAATCGATCTGGCACGAGCCCGACAATGGAATCTGGGAGGTGCGCGGAGGCCGCAGGCACTTCACACATTCCAAGGTCATGGCATGGGTCGCGTTTGACCGGGCGATTCGCTCGGTCGAGGAGTTTGGACTGCACGGACCGGTCGCGCATTGGCGCGAAATCCGGGACACCATTCACCGTCAGGTTTGCGAACGGGGTTTCGATCCGGACCAGAAAAGCTTCGTGCAATCCTATGGCGCGACGGCGCTCGATGCGAGCGTGCTGCTGATCCCGATCGTGGGATTCCTACCGCCGGAAGACCCTCGCGTTAGCGGCACATTGGGGGCGATCGAAAGTGGTCTGCTCCGCGACGGCTTCGTGCAGCGGTACCATACGACTGAAGCAGATGACGGCCTGCCAGGAACGGAGGGTGTCTTTTTGGCTTGCAGTTTCTGGATGGCCGACAATTACATCCTGCAGGGCAGGCGGCAGGACGCCCTCGCGATGTTCAAACGCCTGCTGTCCTTGCGCAACGACGTCGGCCTGCTGGCTGAGGAGTACGATCCGGCAGCCGGTCGGCAGTTAGGGAACTTCCCCCAGGCTTTCTCGCACATGGCGATGATCAACACCGCTCAAGCGCTGCTGGGCAGGGGCGCCGCCCATCAGCGTTCGTCGCGGGCGCAGGCTGGAGCCCGGTGCTCCTGAGCGGGTCCCGCAATTCCCGTAAGCGTCCATTTCTTGCACGTGGTATCAGTTCAAGATGGTTATTGGCCGCCAATTCCAGGGCAAGAGGTCGTCCAGCCGGCTCATGGGATGGCCGTTAGACATGCGCTCGAGCACGTCTTCGAGATAGGCGAATGGCTCGACGTCGTTGAGCTTGGCGGTGGTGATGAGAGAGCAGACCGTCGCCCAGCGGTCGGCGCCCCTGTCGGATCCGGCAAACAGGTGATTTTTGCGGCCAAGCGCGACGGGACGGATCGCGCGCTCGACGGTGTTGGTATCAAGTTCGATGCGTCCATCATGAAGGAAGCGGCAAAGCGCGTCCCAGCGGTTCAGCGCATAACGCACCGCATCAGCAAGGCTGCTGCGGGGTGGGATGTGGGTAAGCTGGGCTTCCAGCCAGAGCTTCATGACTCCGACCAGCGGCAGCGATCTGGCTTGACGCACGCTTTGCCGAAGGACGGCGGTCTGGCCGCGGATGGTAGTCTCGATGGCATAGAGCTCTGCAACCCGCCGCAGCGCTTCAGCTGCGATCGGCGAGGCCGTCGCTTGGTGGACCTCGTAGAACTTTCGCCGCGCATGAGCCCAGCAGGCTGCGAGCCGGATGTCAGCGCCGAGCTGCTCGAAACCGGGATAGCCGTCGACCTGAACCGTGCCCTTGAAACTCGCCAGATGAGCCAGCGGACGCTCGGCTTTGCGGTCGGGGCTGTAGAGATAGACGGCAGCCGGCGGATCGGGCCCCTGCCACGGTCTATCGTCCCGGGCGTAGACCCATAGCCGGCCGGTTTTAGTGCGTCCGCGGCCAGGATCGAGCACCGGAATGGGAGTGTCGTCGGCGAACAGCTTCTGCGAAGCGAAGACGTGCTCAGCAAGCCTTTTTTGCAGCGGCTCCAGCCACCAGCAGGCGCCGCCGACCCAGTTGGCAAGGGTCGAGCGGTCGATCTCTACGCCCTGCCGGGCAAAGATCTGGCTTTGCCGGTAGAGGGGCAGATGATCGCAGTATTTGGAGACCAGGACATGAGCGAGCAGGGCGGGGGTTGCGAGGCCCTTGGCGATCGGCCGCTCCGGGGCGGGTGCCTGGTGGATGGTCCCGCAGGTCCGGCACCCGTAGCGTGGCCGACAGATACGGATGACCCGTAGCCGTGCCGGTACATGGTCGAGCATCTCGCTCACCGTCTCGCCGATCATGTGCAGCGGGCCGCCGCAGCAGGAGCAGGCTTGGTGGTCGACATCGAACCGTCTGTCCTCGCGCGGCAGGTGTGCCGGCAGGCTCGGCCGCTCGTCTGGCGTTCTCGGAGTTATGGTGCTGGCTGATGGAAGGATAGCTTCCGCCCTTGCAAGATCGGCGTTGAGGTCCTCGAAGCCGAGCTGCAACTGATCGTCGTCGAGCCGCTCAGCGCGTCGGCCGAACTGGCTGCGCTGCAGCTTCTTGATGATAAGATGGAGCCGTTCGATCTCAGCCTGCGCCTCGCTCAGGCTGGTGCGCTCGGCCGCGAGCAAGCGCACCATCCGCTGTAACGTCTTCACATCACCAGGCAGGGCTGCGAGATCGATGTCCATGAGCGAGAAGAGTAACTGACTCGCACCGTTCTCGCCTCTCTGCTTGTGTCATTGAGTCAATCAGTCGCAGTGTCAACCCGCTAGAGCCGGACGCCACCGCTGCTCCGGAGCGCGCCAGTCCACGCCTTCGATCAGCAGCGACAGCTGTACCGAGGTCAGCGACAGCGTCTCGTCCGGTTTGACGCTCGGCGGCCATAAGAAGACACCATGCTCGAGCCGTTTGGTGAACAGGCAGAACCCGGTGCCGTCCCAATAGATGATCTTGATCAGGTTGGCCCTGGTGCGTCCGCGGAATACGAACAGGTGGCCCGTGAAAGGATCCTGTTGCAGCACGCCCTGCACCAGCATGGCCAGGCCATCGATGCCCTTGCGCATATCGATGAAGCCTAAGGCCAGATGTACCTTCACATTCGGAGGCAGAAGGGTTGTCATGCCACGGTCTCCGCATCGGTGATCTCGACGGCGACAAATGCCGGAGGAGCCAGCTCTTGCTTCCATCGACGCAGAACGTGGCCGTCGATACCGTAGCGGCGAGCGACCTCAGCGGCACTCGTTCCATCTAGCGCGGCCTGAGCAAGAATCTGGCGCTTATCCGCCTCACTGAACCTGCGCCGATGACCTTCACGTGGTCGCGCAACGATTGGGCTTGCCGAACGGGAGGAGGGATAACCCCCGGATTAAGGGGAGGACTAAAGGGCGGACTTAGCTGCGGACTAAAGGGAGGACTTGGGCCTCGCCGCCGCCAGAGCAGTTTGCGTTCGGGCGGCTGCGGCTCGGCCTTGAAGATCACCCGCCAGTTGCCGAAGGCCTTGAGTGGGATGTCTTCCGCCTCGCAATACTGCCGTTGATTCAAGTCGCTACGCTTCCACGCCTCGTGGTGAGCCCGCCAGAACGCTTCGCTCTGACGCGCCCACCCTCCGTTCCCGTCAACCATCTCGCTCTCCTCATTTGCAAATCGAGAGCGAGAATAGATCGTGTCGATGAACCAAAGGAACAGTGTGCGAAAAATGGACGCTTACCAATTCCCTGTTCTCGCCCGAAAATTCCCTGTTCTCCAAAGTAATTTCCCTGTTTGTTTGAGTAGGGAATTGAGCAGAAAGCCGCTGCGGGACAGCCACTTCTGTCTTCAACTGAGCGTCTTTGAGCCCGATAATCGAGAAATTCCCTGTAAAATTTCCTGTTAGCAGGGAATTCGTCCGGAGACGGGGGCGATCAACACTGCGTCGCCAGCCAGGCAGTCGGGCCGGTCGCGATTCGGCCTCAACCCGTCGTAGAAAAGCGCGCCATTGGCGGGCTTTTGCACTTCCGCAGGCGGTCTCCAGGGGCCAACGAATTGTTGAGGAAAATCAATTGGTGGTGGTTTAGCCCTTGGCCGTACAAAACACGTCAAAAAAAGTCCTCCTGTGCGTCGTGAGCCGACCGCCCGGTCTCCGCCGCTGGGATGCGCACGGCGTCGATTTCTAATCGCAAATCGTATAGTGATGACGCCATCATTATCAATGTGTCCACATCCCGTGCGAAGGCGCTTATACCGCCTGCATGATTATGCTCGAGACCTGCGCTGGACCTTTGCGCCGCCGTTTACGCAGATTAGGGATAGTCTCGCGCAAGCTGACTACGACGCGCTGAGGAAGAAGGACGGCAAGGCTAGGCGCCTCAACCAGACGGCTAGATCGTCAAAGGACTTCCAATGGTGGCACTTTTCGGACAAGCTGGCGGACCTAGGATGTCCGCTATCGGGGAGCAGAGAAGGCAGCTCGTGCATTCTTAGGCTCGCTGCGGTTCTTGACCCTTATCCAAGGTTCGTGATTGACTGCTGTGCGTCTTTTTTTAGGGAGCCAAGCATGAAGAAAATCATCGTTGTTGGTCTTGCCATCCTTGCCGTGTCTTCTTCTCCGGTTTTGGCCAAGAAGCACGCAGCGAAGCCGAAAGCACCTGCCACCACGACCACGGGCAGCGCAGGTCCGATGATGGGTCAGCCTAGTGCCGCTGACCGCGCGCTGTATATGAAAAACAAGCACGACTCCGGTGTGAAGTAGTAGTCGCGCGATTTGTTCGGGATCTCATTTGCGCCGCTGTCCGCGGATGGCGGCGCAGGCGTTTACCGGCAGCGACTAGCTCGCAAATGATCGCCGGTGCGCTTTCACGATTTCAATTGTGCGGGCATCCAGGCGCTCACAGCCGGAATGCGCCCTGAGAACAGCCAGAATGAGAAAGAGTTCCAATGCCACAACTCACCGTGTGTAGGCTTGATTGAATGTGATGGAGCCTCATTGAGAGCCGTCAGCGTCACAAATCGAGAAGCTACCGATGGCACGCCCATGTCGTACGCGAATTGGTTGGGATTTTGACCCATTTCGGACATAGGGTCGCGGGCGGCGCCGCCTTGATTACGATTGTGATCAATATTGCTCACTCTGAAAAATAGACTCAGTCTACCAAGGACCTAAAGGTCTGTTTGGGCCGTTGGATCTGCATCTCCGTCAAATGTCCGGCGTTTTCTTTAAATCTCGTTCACCGGGGGAAAGGTCGCCTGTGTTCAGAAGCCAATTCAGCCAGGTCGAAGACGCCTGTGCGCTCGCCCAGGCAATCGTAGACACCGTTCGAGAACCTCTCATTGTCCTCGACAAAGACCTGCGGGTCGTGGCAGCGAGCCGGTCCTTTTATGTAAAATTCACGACCGATCCTGACGATATCCAAGGAAAGCATTTTTACGAGTTAGGCGACGGCGAGTGGGATATTCCAAAGCTCCGCTTACTGCTGGAAAAAATTATACCCGATCACGGCGCGATGGAAGAATATGAGGTTGAGCATGAGTTTCCCCGCATTGGGCGGCGGGTGATGCTCTTGAATGCTCGCATCGTCCGCTACGAGAAAGCGCATATAAATATCTTGCTCGGGATGGAGGATATTACCATTCAACGCGATCTGGAGCTCGAGAAGGATGAGCTGTTGCGGCAGAAAGGCGTGCTACTCGACGAAGTGCAGCACCGCGTCGCCAACAGTCTTCAGATTATCGCCAGCATCATCATGATGAAGGCACTGTCGGTTGAGTCGGCGGAAACACGACGCCATCTACATGACGCTCACAACAGGGTCATTTCGGCCGCAGCCGTTCAACAACACCTTCAGGCCGCGGCAGCCATCGGCTCGATCGAAATGCAGCCCTATCTCACCAAGCTTTGTGAGGCGCTGGCCTATTCAATGATTGGTGAGGACCAGTCAATCTCGTTGAATGTGCGCGGTCAAGGCGGAAGCGCGACTTGCCGTGACGCCGAGAGCCTGGGATTAATCGTTACCGAACTTGTGATAAATTCGCTCAAGCACGCTTTCAATGCAGATACAAAAAACGGCGAGATCACCGTTTCTTACGAAGTTTTCGGGGCAGATTGGAAGCTTTCGGTGGGGGATAACGGGGTCGGGAAACCTGATGGCGTCTTTCCCCAGCCCAAATCCGGGTTCGGCACCGGCATTGTTAAGGCGCTAGCAAAGCAACTCGACTCCCAGGTTGTAACATTGAGCGGACCGAGAGGAACGACCGTGTCGGTTACTCACGCCACGTTTGCAGGCCGAGAGGCACAAGACCAACCCGCAGCGGCGTAGCAGCAACCGCAAGCTGCGAGGCCTTTTTGAACAGCCTGACCCAACGATGATAAATAACTCAACTCACGAATTCGAACGCTTATTGGGAAAGGCTGCGCTGGCATTGTGGGCAGGCTTGCCTCGCGACGTGCAGGAGAGCCTTTTCGAAACGGCCGTGGCCGAAGACGTTGCACTTCGAAACCATTTGGCTTCGTACCTGCATGACCACCATCCGAAAACAGCGCATCCAGCAAAGCCGACCCAGCTAGCTTAAACCGGCAACAGACCGTCCGACCTTGAATTGGAGCAAGGGCTCCTGGCAGCGCAGACCTTGTCGAGGGAAAGCGCGCTGGGCCGCAACGCCGGCGTGGCGTTCGAGGGTGATCGGCATTTTGAAATTGTGGTGCGCTCGCCCGACACCATCCGTGACGATCTTGATGCCCTTAAGACCTGCCTGTCTCGTTGCCGCTTTTGGGCGCCAGGCCGCAAAGCGTGCCCCTTGGTAAGCTCGCGTCGTTCGCGGTCGGTGAAGGCCCGAACCAGATCAGTCGGGAGAACCGGCAAGCGCCGTGTGGTGGTAAGGGCCAACGTGCGCGACCGCGACATTGCTTCCGCTGTAAACTAAGCGCGCTCGCAGATCGATGCGCAGGTGAAATTGCCGCCGGTTACTGGCTGACCTGGGACGGTAAGTTCGAGAATTTAACAGCGGCGCGTCAACGGCTGCGAAGGCGTTGGACCACGCAGTGAGTACGCACTGAACTACTGCGAATTTTCAGCCTAAGGGGCTCTGCGTAAGCGCCTGGTAAGTTTAAGCGACGGTGGAACAACTATGAGTTCTAGGCGTCACTTCCGACGAACAGGGGTGGCCTGTGCATCCCCACTAAGAGGTGAGCATGCCGACAGTACTCGTGGTTGAAGACGAAGCGATGATCCGGGAAGTCGTCAAAGACGAACTGGAGGATGCGGGCTATTCGGTCATATTGGCACCGCACGCCGACGCCGCGATTGCGATCCTCGAGGCCCGTCAGGATATTCATCTGATTTTTACCGACATCGATATGCCGGGCTCGATGAATGGGCTAAAACTTGCGGCTTGCGTTCGGGATAGGTGGCCGCCGGTCCATATCATTATCACGACGGGCAAGGCGCGGCCCGCGACGATCCCTGCGAACGCCCTGTTTATCGCCAAACCCTACGTGGGTCGGAACGTGGTGGCGGCAATGCGGACCTTCGAAAACATGTAGGAGCCGGCGTCGCGCTAAGGCGTTTCTCCATGAGTGACTTGCCGTTACATTTTCTTATTGAGAACTGCATTCAGATCGCTTGGAATTATCTGGAGCGAACCGGCGAACTTGATGAACCCGGTCGCCGGTAAGGTACTCTTGATTCAATCGAAGTGATGATCCGGCAGGAGTTGCGCAGCCGCCTTCTCCTCTCGAACCGGGCGATCACGGCGCCGCTTATTTGCGGCGCCATTTCCGATGTAGATCCCGTTCCGTGACAAATTCAAAGCAAAAACCGCAGCCGCTGAAGTCACCGAGATCTTCTAGTGAAGGAACTAAGCGAGCCGTGATCGATTGAAGCATATATCGCGCTCTCAGGTGCCCCGTCCTCATATACTTGGAGATTTCATGCTGCTGCCCAAGGGAGCGACCGTAGCTGTCGCCGACGGTGAAAAGTTCAATTTATTTCGCAATACCGGCGACGAGGCCAATCCAGCGCTGACCGCAATGCCAAAATCCCACGTCGAAAGTGTAAACAAGGGATCTGGCGCGAGCCATCAGAGCAGTTCGGCCAATCCTGATGAGAGCCAAGCTGGGGAAGATGGGTTTGCAGGCGGAATCGCTGTTCTGCTCAATAAGCGGGTACTGGATGGCGAGATTTCCGATCTAGTCATTATCGCCGCCCCGCGCACCCTCGGTGAGCTTCGTAAGAGCTACCACAAAAAGCTGTCGGAAGTTCTTCGCGGTGAAATTTCCAAGGACCTCACTGGTCACGCGTTGCACGATATTGAGAAAGCGATCGCTGCGGCCTAGCTTTCGAGGAAAGCTCCCCGCAACAGGGTGACGCATTAGCGGCGGCTTTGATCGCTTGAGTGGTGCCAAAGTCTTGAGTAAATTTCTCGAGTCTCTATTTTAGTCGGATCTGCGTTCGTTTTTGACACGGGTCCAAGGGACGACGTGTCGTCGTTCGGAATCAAAAAGTTACTGACCCAAACGAAAATAGGTCTAGGCGCGGCGGCTTAGCGCCGTGCCACTTCAGTAATGTTCTCCTTAAGAAAGTAAATCTCGAAATAAGCAAACGCAGTCGGCTCCAGAATGGAACTTACGTCCCGCCGAGAGCTTGGCCTTGTCTCCGCTTCATCGGTGCTCGAAACCGCCGCCGCTGGGCGAAAATCCGTACGACTGGAACGAGCCCCCGTTGCGCGCTGACACCGCCAATCTCGCCAGTCCCCAGTCAGGTACAGAAATAATGTGGACTGCAGGTCGGACCGCAAAAAAAGTATTAAACCAACCAGGCGCCTTCGCCCTGGCTGTGATTAATCAGTTTCGGGCCAACCAAGGTGTCCTTCTCGCAGGAGCCGTCGCGTATTACACGCTGTTGTCCCTCGTTCCGCTTCTGATCCTTATTCTGATGGCGCTCTCTCACATCGTCTCGGAAGATCGTCTTCTCCTCACTCTCAGCGAGTATCTGGAGTTCGTAGTACCGGGACAATCAACGGCCTTGGTCGAGGAAGTTCGGACTTTCCTCGCTCAAAAACAAGTAATCGGGGGTATTTTATTCCTTACCATGCTTTTCTTCAGTGCTTTGGCGTTTACGATCCTTGAGAATGCGATGTCGGTGATCTTTTATCACCGGGTCAAAATCAAACGGCGGCATTTTCTAGTGTCCGCCGTGATGCCTTACCTTTTTATCCTGTTTCTCGGTGTTGGCCTCCTGATCATCACTGTTCTTTCGGGAGTATTGCAGTTCGTCGGTACTCGAAGCATCATGATTTTAGGCCAGCCCCACTCGCTAGACCAACTTTCCATCTTCCTGCTTTATGTCGTCGGAGTTACCGGAGAGATGCTGCTTCTCACCGCGATCTATTTCGTCATGCCGGTAGGACGATTGTCGCTGCGTCACGCGTTAATCGGCGGCGTGACGGCGACGCTGCTTTGGGAAATGATGCGGCATATTCTGGCTTGGTACTACACTACGATGTCGCAAATCCAGCTGGTTTACGGCTCGCTCACTACGGCAATCGCGGTTTTGTTGAGCGTGGAAATTGGGGCTCTGGTACTGCTGGTCGGCGCACAAGTGATCGCGGAATATGAGCGTATTGGCCGAGAGCCGATCGAAACACCAGGCCGATCGTTGAAAACCGAAAAGGTCCGTTGAAGCAGGGCAAGTGCGGAGACATCAAGCGCGCTTAGGCCTTCGAAAATCGCGTCGTTACCGGTGCGCCGCTCTTGTTCAGCAGCTACTTTTCGTCCTGACCAGAAGCACAATCATGCCTTCGTAGAAAACCGTAGGAAAGAAGGTCCTCTCTGGGGACGGTGGACCTAATGCGGATGTTCGCGGGTTAGGCGATGTGGAATTGTCAGCGTATTGTACGCTAACGGATTGATTGTTGAATCGTTATAAATTCGGTACCTGCGACGGACACTTCTGTCGTTCAAAATAGCTCGGAGCCATGGAGCATCGGATTCAGAGCCGGCTCGCGTAGTAACGAGCGGCCTCATCGATTTCAGCCGCGGTCATCTGCCGCGCGATGTTTCGCATCTGCTCGCTAATGTCGTTGCGTCGCGTGCCGGTCGCAAAGGCCTGAAGCTGCGCGGACGACATCTGGATGGATTGATTGCCGGCGAGAAGCGGGTAATGCGGCGGCTTGCCCTGACCTTCGAAGCCATGACAGCTCGCGCATTGCTTGTCGTAGATCGGCTTGCCTAGGCTGAGCAGCAGGCTGCTTTCGGCAGATGGCAATGGAGGCGTTGGCCTGTCCGGCGAACTGCCTTGGGCGAGACCTTTCAGATAGACGGCCATCGCGCGGGTATCGTCGTCGCTCAGATATTGCAGGCTGTTGTAGACGACGTCCGCCATGGGACCGTAGACGGCGCCTCGATTGGAAACGCCGGTGCGAAGATAATCGGAAATATCCTTGATGCTCCAGTTCCCTAGACCCGCTTCCTTGTTGGATGTTAGCGACGGCGCGTACCAGTTCTGCATGGGAATGAGCCCGCCCTCGAAGGCCGTGGATTCCGAACTGCCGCCGAGTGCATTGATCGCGGTGTGGCACATCGCGCAGTGGCCGAGGCCTTGGACCAGGTATGCGCCGCGATTCCAGTCGTCGGACTTGGTCGAGTCCGGCTTGAATTCGCCTTCAGTGAAGAACAGCGTCCGCCAGCCAATAATCAGGGAGCGGTTGTTGTAGGGAAATTTCAGGTCATGCGGCCTGTTCTGAAGTTCGACTGGCGGCACCGATTGCATGAACGCGAAGATCGCGTCGCTGTCCGCGCGCGTGACCTTGGTGTAAGAGGCGAACGGCATCGCCGGATAAAGCAGGCCACCGTCGGGAGAACGCCCGGTGTGCATCATGGTGTAGAACTGGTCCGCAGTCCATTTGCCGATGCCGGTGTCACGATCAGGCGTCACGTTCGAGGTATATAAAGTGCCGAACGGCGTCGGCATCGCACGGCCGCCTGCGAACAGCTTGCCGCCCGGCGCCGTGTGGCAGGCGACGCAGTCGCCGGCCTGGGCGAGATATTCTCCGCGGGCAACGATCGACGCCTTGTCCGCGGTCAGGCCCTGAGCCGACGCTGGAGACAACCACAGCGCGGCCGCGGCCAGTGATCCGACCGTGATCGAGCGCGCGTTTTTCAGAAAATGTGGGCTGAACATTGTTTGCCCCTCAGTTCGGTTGGCTGCCGCACGGCAGCGGCATCGGCAATGAGCCACGCGGCGCGGGCGTTGGATTTGAGGGCGTCGGCCGCGACGAGAGCCACGCAGCCAGAGCTTTCACGTCGTCCTCGGTCAGATGTCCCGCGACCACCTGCATGCAGTCGGGAGCCGCGGCGGTGCGCGTGCCATAGCGCCACGCGCCCAACTGCGCGCTAATATAGTTGGTGCGAAGTCCGAGCAGGCCGGGGGTCGCCGGCTCCATGCCGGTGAAGGACGGCCCGTGGCAATTTGCGCATGCGGGAATCCCGTGAGCCGGATCGCCCTTCGTCGCCAGCGTTTCTCCGCGTGCCAGGATCGCGCCGCTGACGACTGGCGTCGCCGGCGGCGGGAACGGCGGCTGCTCGGATGCGAAGTAGTCAGCCATCGCCTTGAGGTACGGGTCGGGCAGGAATTCGAGCAGGTAGTTCATCGGCGGATATTTGCGCCGCCCGTCGCGGAACGCGATCAATTGATTGTATAGATAGCCTGCGGGCTTGCCCGCCAGCCTCGGGAAATAGTCGTCGTTAGTGCCCTGACCCTTGTCCCCGTGGCACGAGGCGCAGGCCAATACGCGAGCCGCCATGGTGTCGGGCGCGCGTTCGGCGTCCTGCGAACGAGCGACGCCGGTCTGAATCAGGATCGACATGATGGAAAAGACTGGCAGGCAGTGTCGGATAATCAACGCTTGCCTCCCAATGGCGAACGGATCACATGTGACGTTGGCGCCCCCGTTTGCGGCTGCGTAAATTAAACGCTCTTTTTCCTCGCCCGTCGAGGCTAGTGGAATCGAGCACTGGCATGCGTAGAAGCCGCCATCCGCGTGGTTGAAAATAAATGTTCGAATGTGATCAATATTGAACAGAACTTCTGTAATTCGGAACGGCGTGACGGCGCGATGCGAGGCACTTACTGGAATGCATCGGGAAACTCGCCGTTGCGATAAAACACCGTCGGCTCGTCGTCATAGTCGCCCATTTCGGGATCGCCAGTGGAAGAGAATGCGACGACGCCCAGTTTGGTCAGCGCCAGCCTCTCCGCGGTTCGAAGCGCGCCGGTGACGATTTGCAGGCAATCGGAGCATCGGCCTTCAGGTTTCCGCCTTTGCCGGCATTGAATGCCTGCACGAAATACGTTGTTTCACGAACCATGGACGCTCCTTGACCGGCTAACGAGGCTGACATAGCGCGAGTTCGAGATAGCCGACGATCAACTTTTCATCGCCTGCATCAGGGCCGAAATCCTGACGGTCGCAAAATTGGAGAACGTATCCGATATGGCGTACGGCAAAATGATCTGATCGTTGTGCCGCATTGCTCCACAGGTATAGACCACGTTAGGGACATACCCTTCGCGCTCGGATGGCTCGGGCCGCAGCAGCGGCTCGCGTGAGCGCGCCAGCACCTTTGAGGGATCGTTCTTGTCAAGCAGCGCCGCGCCGATGGAGTATTTGCGGACCGGACCAACGCCGTGAGTGAGCAGTAGCCAGCCTTCATCGAGCTCGATCGGCGATCCGCAATTGCCGATCTGCACGAATTCCCAGGGAAATTCCGGCTTCAGAATGGCCTGACCGCCATCCCAAGTGTAGAGGTCGTCTGAATAAATCAGATACAGGTTTTCATTATCCTGTCGCGCGATCATGGCATATCTGCCCTCGATCTTGCGCGGGAACAGCGCCATGCCCTTGTTGCGCGCCGCAGTACCCCGCAGCGGCGACATCCGGAACGACAGGAAATCGCTTGTCTCCATCAGCTCGGACCTGATCGCGCGTCCGTTGTAGGCGGTATACGTCGCATAATAAGTCTTGCGGTCGCCATCGTGGAATTCAACAAAGCGGGCGTCCTCGATGCCGTTAGACTGAGATTCGGTGACGGGAAAGATGATGCGCTCGCTGATATCTTCGTTTGCATCGAAGATCACGCCGACTTCGTCCCCGATCGCACCCGGCAGCCGGTAGTCAATTCGAGGGCTTGTGGCGAGCCGGGCTGTCGGGTCGACGGCCAGACTGCCATCCGCTGCGACGGTGCCGGCGCGGAACGTCAGCGATGACACGTGCCCTTCGCCGACGGCTCGCAGACTGAGAATAAAGCGCAAGCCGCCCTTCGGCGCATCGCTCTGGTCCGGATGGGGCACGATGCTGGGGTTAAACAAGGCCGAAGCCTCGAACGAATATTCGTTGAGAAAATAAGCGCCGATCAGCTGGCGCTGGACGGTGGAAAAGCTGTCATGGGCCGCGAGCGCCTCTTCCATCTCGTCGGCGCGGGACTCAAACGTCTCCAGCAGGTTGCGATGGCGACCGAGGAAATTCGCCAGAACGTCGGAGAGTTGGTTGGCCGCGGCTTCGGGGTCGAGTGCGAGAACCCGGTCGACGATATGGTTCGCGCGGGTCTTGTCGGTCGGGTTGAGGTCGCGCGGTTCGGTCGCGGGCTTGAATGGGCGAACGATCACCCGCGCGGGATCCGGGTGCAAATAGAGCGCCTGTCGGTTTAGAAAGGTGGCTTGTAACAAGGTACCTCGACTCGCTGGAGTCAGTTTAAGCTCAGGCGCCGACGGCGCGAAGCCCTGCGGGTTTTGTCAGGCCGGCATTTAGGCGCGCAAGCTGCCGAATGTCGGCAAGGCCGAGCAGGTAGGACAACACCGACTCACCTCCGCGATTCTCATTAGCACGATCGGGGTGCAATCCATCGCGGCAACTGCCGTTGTGCGGATCGACCAACGCCACGGACAGATCGTTGTTGCCGAGAAACCAGCCGAAAACGCGTGTTGCGATGGCTTTCCAGTCCGCATCGCCGTCCGCGCGCCATGCCGTAAGGCAGGCCGCGATCGTCGCAGTGGCTTCTACCGGTTGCTGATCAAAGGCGCGAGGGCGTCTCCGCTGTTCCCCAAACCCGGCCGTCCCGACGGGGCGGAAATGCCCTGCAGGTGCCGTTTGCTGTATCATCAGCCAATGCAACGATCTTAGTCCGGCCTCGACGTAATCCGATTTTTGCGTCGCCATACCCGTTAAAATCAGGGCCTGCGACAGACGCGCGTTGTCGTAAGACAATCCTTCCTCGAACCATATCCAGTCCGGCGTCTCGACCGACGCCAGAGCGGACATCAACCGGTCGGCAAGCAAATACCGGACATCCTGGGCATGGAGGTCATCCGGAGCCACCGCGCAATATGCGCTTAAACCCAACAGCGTGAACGCCCAGGCGCGGGGTGAGCGAAAGGTTTCCGCGGTCGGCAATGCTTCGGCGAACAGGGAGGCTGCCCATCGGCGCCGCGACGTGCTGGCATCTCTTCGCGAGCATTCACCCAACGCCCAAAGCGTCCGTGCGTGGCTGTCCTCGGAACCTGCGTCCTCAAGCCATGCGCGATTGAATCCCATGAAGTTGCGAAACCGCCTAGTGTCGGGGTTCCATGCATGCTGGATGAAAGCTGCAAAGCGGGCCGTCAGGACTTCCGACAGCCGCTGCTCGCCGGGATTGTTGAGAGCGCAAGCCAACAGCAACGCGCGGGCGTTGTCATCAACGCAATAGCCATGCGAACGATCGGGCACCGAATGCACCGCATGCTGGAACAGGCCGGTATCGTCACACATCGAAAGGAAATGGTCGATTTGCATGTCAGGCGCCGCGTCGCTGCGCAATTCGGCCGAGCCCTGATCGGAGCGTGCAATGACCTTGAGCCAATGACCTTGCCGTGCATTCTCGAACACGGACATATAACGCTCGGCGGTGCGCTCCCATGTCATCGTCCGGCTGACCGCATAGGCGCGCTTGCACATTGCGTGGCGGCGAACGTCGTCGGTGAGCAATTCCGCAATCTCGCTGCCGGTCGTCACCGCGTCTCCAAAAGGAACCAGAACTCCCCGCCCATCGGCCAACAGCTCGCGCGCGTGCCAGTAAGGAGTCGAGACCACTGGTTTCCCCAAGCCGAAGCTATAGGCCAGCGTGCCCGACGTCATCTGGGCCTCATTGAGATAGGGCGTGACATAGACGTCGCACATCGAAATGAATTCGAGCAGCGTGGCCGGATCGACGAACTGGTCGAGGAACACCACATGGTCCTCGACGCCAAGTTCGCACACCCGAGCCATCAGGCTCTCGCGATAGGCCTCGCGCTCGTCCCGGACTAGATTCGGATGCGTTGCGCCGAGCACGACATAGACCGCATCGGAGCGGCGTTTCAGGATCGACGGCATGGCGTCGATCATGACTTCGATGCCCTTGTTGGGGGACAGCAGGCCGAAGGTCAGGATGACCGACCGTCCGGCAAATCCGAGCTTCGCCTTCGCCGCATCGGGCCCGACAAACGCCACGCCGGGAATGCCGTGGGCAATGACCTCGATCTTGTCGTCCGGCACCTGATAGACGCTGCGCAGCAGTTCGCGGCCCTTTTTGGCCATCACAACGACCTTCGACGACGCCTCGACGATGCGCTCGAGCACCGCGCGTTGCACCGCCGTCGGCTGGTTCAGCACGGTGTGAAGCGTTGTTACCACCGGCATGGTGAGACGCGACAGCAGCGCCAGGATGTGGGCGCCGGCTTCGCCGCCGAAGATCCCGAATTCATGCTGCAGGCACACGGCATCGAACCGGCCGCCGTTGAGGAAATCCGCCGCTAGCGTATACTCATCGATATTGCCGTCCTTGATCTGCAAAGCGACCGCCGCCGGATACTCATAAGCCTGACCATGATCGGTCATCGCCACAATGCAGGCGTCGATGTTGGGTCGGGACGTCGATATTGCCTGTTGCAGGTCGGTCGTGAAGGTCGCGATGCCACAGCGGCGAGGCAGCGAATTGCCGATAACGGCGATGCGGCGGAGCGGCATCATATCTGCGCCTCGATGATCTCGATCGATTTCGGCGAGCGTTGCGCCGATGTGCCGACAGATTTGGTCATTTGTTCTCCGGAGCCGTGCAGCAGGGACATAACGGGATCCGGTCCCGGATAGGCGATCAGCCCGCTGAAGCCGTCCGATCCAACTTCGATGCCGGCGCGATCGGCTTCGATAAAGATGACGTCGCCAACGGTCGTGTTCGTCACGCTGATCCTCGCCTGCCCTTCGGTCACGAGAATCCAGGTTTCCCGGTCGACCTCGAGGGTCCAGTTCGAATTTGCCGCAAGGTCGACCCGCTCAAGTATAAAATGCGGGTTTTCGATCAGGGCCGTTCGCTCGGGGGTGAGGCGTCTTGGGTGGGGTTGGACACGGGCCGGTCCGGCATCCGACACGGCAACGGCGTTGTCTTCGTGCAGATCGCGGTGACGTCCATAGTCGTACAGGCGAAACGTGGCGTCGCTGCGCTGTTGAACCTCGGCAAGAACGATGCCGGCGCCGATAGCGTGGATCGTTCCGGCGGGAATAAAGATGACGTCGCCCTTTACGACAGGACGCCATTGAGTGAGACCCGCAATGGAGCCGTCCTTGATTGATGCGCGTAATTCCTTCGGCGTGAGATGCCGTTTCAACCCGAGGGCAATTCGCGCATCCGGCAATGCGGCCAGGATGTACCATGCCTCGGTCTTGCCATTCGGCAGGCCGATCGAGCGCGCAAACGCATCACCGGGATGAACCTGGATCGACAGTGGCTCGCTAGTGAACAGCAATTTGAGCAGCAAGGCGGGGATTGGCGCATCTTTATCGACGCGCTGAAACCATAGCTCACCGACTGCGTCGCCCGAACTGTCAATACCGCTCCATGGATTCAGATCGGCGGTCCCCCAAGGCTTGCGCACGGCTAGCACGGCGGCGTGTTCAATAGCCATAGGCTGTCCTGACCCCGAAAAGCGCATATCGAAGCGATATGCCGTTGGTCGATACCGTCATAAGTTTTGTTGGCTAAGGCGTCGCGTTTTCGGGCTATTGCAGCATCCGGTCACGCTAACCAGTCAAATGGCTACTTCAGCAACGGATCGCAAGGCGACGTGTTGTATATTGCGGGCGTGGTCAAAATTGCTCAGACAGTGGTTTCGTCCTGTGTAAGCCGCGGAAGCCGGGATAGCCGCTCGCGACACTCGCCGGTTTATAAGCGAGTTCCATTGCCCCGGAGCTCCTTACACTTCCCCGAAATTCGCGCCAGATCCTCTCTCAGCATATTTTATGCCGGACTTCCGCGGCCAGTTGGTTAAAGTGGGCAGCTCATTGCGGACCAATCCGGACATGGCAAACAAGACTATTCAAGGATCGTTTGACCCCAAGGTGTTTCTCGCCAAGGTTGGCGATGGGAAAACGATACAGCAGTACCGCAAGGACCAGGTCGTCTTCGCTCAGGGAGACGCGGCTGACACGATTTTTTATATTCAAACGGGTCGGGTCAAGGTTGTTGTCATATCTGAGCAAGGCAAAGAGGCAGTCGTCGGGATTTTAGAACCCGGCCGGTTCTTCGGCGAAGGCTGCATGAACGGCCATTCGTTGCGCATCGCGACGACGACGGCGATGGAAGAATGCCTAATCACTGCTATTACGAAGACCGCTATGCTTGCGGCAATTCACAATGAACCGAAGTTCTCCGAAATGTTCATGGCATATCTGTTGACGCGAAACAGCCGAATTGAAGAAGACTTGATCGATCAACTCTTCAACTCGAGCGAAAAACGACTGGCGCGCCTGCTACTTCTGCTCGCGAACTTTGGCAAGGAAGGCAGCCCCCAGCTAATCAGTCCAAATATCAGCCAGGAAACTTGGCTGAAATGATCGGCACGACCCGATCCCGCGTCAGCTTTTTCATGAACAAGTTCCGCAAGCTCGGCTTGATCAGTTACAACGGAAAGATTGAAGTTCACGATTCGCTCTTGAATGCCGTTTTGTACGACAAGCCCGAGATAAACCGGGACTTAAAGGAAGCTCAATAGAGCTTGGAACTGAGCAAAATTGACCAGCGCCAGGTCAGAGACGGTTCTATGCTTCGGCGCAATCACATCGAGAAGCTCGCAGCAGAGACGAATACAAGAGACGGTGGTTCTAGTGAATCGCCGTCGGAAACGATTCCAGCTTTTTGAAAGACATAACGCGATGCCGGAAGTTGATGTAAGAGTTGATCAGGCGTTTTGGGCGTCCAGCATATTGCCCGAGGGAATAGTTCAGCGATGGTTCATCGCCGACGGTTCGATTGCCGAGACCGGCGACAAAATGGCGGAAATCCGCATCGAAGACGCCTTGCACGAGATTACTGCGCCGGTACGCGGCCATTTGACGATTGTCGCCGCCGTCAACAACGTCGTGGAGCCCGGCTCTCTGTTGGGGAAACTAGCCGTTGCTTGAACTGGTCAAAAACTACCCGGGAGGCTTGCGGTGTTCGACATCGGGTCGTCAGTTATTATCGCGTTCAGCATGTTGGCCGCCGCTACTTCGTGTGATGCCGAACCCAACGTCATGGCCGGCAAGGCGTTTGCGCAGGCAAACTGCTCGCATTGCCATTCCATTGATAAAGTTACCCGGAGTTCCTTGGCAATTGCTCCGCCGTTTCGGACGCTTCACCAGCGATACCCCGTCGAGTCGCTCGAAGAAGCGCTTGGGGAGGGGATTACGACTGGGCACCCGAGCATGCCCGAGTTCCGGCTGGATCCCGGTCAGGTCGGTGATTTCATCAGCTTCCTGAAATCGCTTGAGTAATAGCCGATGCGCTATTGCTGATACGTTTTGACGCAAAACATCGACGCGCAAAGCGAGCGTCGGGTAGGGAACCGAATTGATCAGTGCCGTTCGCCCTTATCCATCGCAATGGCAACGGCATCTCGTTCTTGGGGATGGCTGGCGGATATTCGTCCGGCCGATCAAGCCAGATGACGAGCCATTGATTCATGACCTTCTGTTACACGCGAGCAAGCAAGACCTGCGGCTTCGCTTCTTTGATTCCATCAAGGAATTCTCCCATCAATTCTTAGCCCGGCTGACGCAAATCGATTATGCGCGCGAGATGGCTTTTGTCGCCATCGATGAAGCCAGTGATGAGATAATCGGCGTAGTTCGGCTCTATTCCGGCTCAAGCCATGAGACCGGCGAGTATGCGATCCTGCTCCGATCGGATCTCAAGGGCAGGGGGCTCGGCTGGACCCTGATGCAACTGATCATCGAGTATGCAAAATCCGAAGGTTTGAAACGCATGGTCGGTCAGATCCTTCAGGAAAATGCCGTCATGCTGAAAATGTGCCGGGAGCTGGGATTCAAGATCAGGACCGATGCCGAGGATCGTGGATTGTACGACGTCACGCTCGCGCTCGAAAGCGGGTCGTCAACGTTGCGATAGTGCCGATGTATGGCGAGCGATCTGCTCGTCTTCCTGCGAAGGGAGTACCCGTACCGGGACGCGCGAGCCGGCAGGGTTCTGAGCCGTACCGGGGCTGATGCCGGCCCAGGAGAAGCCGGCACAGATCAATGACCGAACCCCGCCGTCGTTTTCTCCGATTCCGCCGGTGAAGAGGATCATATTGACGCCATCAAGCGCCGCGATCATCCCCGCGATCTGCTTGCGCACCGAGTAGCAGAACATTTCCATGGCCAGCCGTGCATCGGGATTGGTTGAAACGGCATCGTGAAGACGCCGCATGTCGCCGCTGACGCCGGAAATTCCCTTTAGACCGGAGCGATGATCGATCATGTCTTCCAGTATCGCCGGGCCGAACTTTTTCTCGCGCATCAGGTAGATGAGAACGCCGGGATCGAGATCGCCGCTGCGGGAGCCCATGATGACCCCGCCGCTCGGCGTCAATCCCATGCTGGTATCGATCGACTTGCCGTTCTTGATGGCGGTGACACTGGCACCATTGCCTAGATGAGCGATGATGAGACGGTCCGGCACCGTGGGTTCTAGTTGATGCAAGATCGATTCACAGGAAAGACCGTGAAAGCCGTAGCGTTGAATGCCTTCCGATCGCAATTCTTTCGGGATAGGAAGCACGCGAGCAACATCTGGCATGCCGGCGTGAAACGTGGTGTCGAAACATGCCACTTGCGGAAGATCGGGAAAATGTTCTTGCGCGAAACGAACGACCGACAACGCGGCTGGCGTATGCAGCGGCGCAAAGGCGGTGGCGGAATCCAATTGCTGCATGACTCTTTGGTCGATCAAGCAATGCTCCCGCAGCTTCGGTCCGCCGTGTACGATGCGATGCCCGATCGCGGCTGGAGCCGGTATTCCAGACCTGTCGAGAAGGGCTCCGATACGGACAATTGCGTCCCGTTGGCCGGGAATGGATGCGGTATCGTGTATGAGCGTGCCACCTTGCGAATCCCGCACGTGGAACTTGCCGGCTGCCTCGCCGATCGATTCCGCTACGCCGGACAGCAGCGTTTCGGTTCGTGAGGCGCTGACGCGATACAGACCGAATTTCAGCGAGGAAGAGCCGCTATTTAGCGCGAGGACGATCAACTCCGGTTGCGTGATAGTCATGGCGTCGCCGGCGTCCACGACGGTCACGCGCTCCAGCGCCAGTTCTGGATCTCCGGCAAATCGTCGCCGTGCTCGCTGATATAGAGCTTGTGGTTCTCCATCGAAGTCCAATAGCGCTCTGTCGCCTTCTCGACCTGATCGCTGAGCCTTGGGATGCGCCGGATCGCGTCCAGCGCAAGCTGATAACGGTCGAGATTGTTCAGCACGACCATGTCGAACGGTGTGGTGGTGGTGCCTTCATCCCTGAAGCCGCGCACGTGGATATTGTCGTGATTGTGCCGCCGGTAGGTCAGCTTGTGAATCATCGCGGGATAGCCATGGAAGGCGAAGATCACCGGCTTATCGGTCGTGAACAGTTCATCGAAATCCTGGTCTTCAAGCCCATGTGGATGCTCGGACTGCGGCTGCAGTGCCATCAAATCCACCACGTTGACAACACGGATGCGGATGTCCGGAACATATTCGCGCAACAGTGTCACCGCCGCCATCGTCTCCAGCGTCGGCACATCTCCGGCGCAGGCCATCACCACGTCAGGGTCGCCGGCATCATTGCTGGCCCATCGCCAGATGCCCGCACCGGCCGCGCAATGGCGAACCGCCGAATCGATGTCGAGCCATTGCCACTCCGGCTGTTTGCCGGCGACGATCAAGTTAATGTAGTTGCGGCTGCGCAGGCAGTGATCCGCCACCGACAGCAGGCAATTTGCGTCGGGCGGCAGATAGATGCGGACGACGTCGGCCTTCTTGTTCGCGACATGATCGATGAAGCCGGGATCCTGATGGGAAAAGCCATTGTGATCCTGCCGCCAGACATGCGACGTCAGCAGATAATTCAGCGACGCGATCGGCTTACGCCAGGGAATGGCTTTGCTGACCTTCAGCCATTTGGCGTGCTGGTTGAACATCGAATCGATGATGTGGATGAACGCCTCGTAACACGAGAACAGGCCGTGGCGTCCAGTGAGAAGGTAGCCTTCAAGCCAGCCTTCGCACATGTGCTCACTGAGCATTTCCATGACGCGGCCTTCGGCGCTGAGATCGATATCGATCGCTTCGACAGTGGCCATCCATTCCTTGCCTGACACTTCGTAGACGGCCTCCAACCGGTTCGATGCGGTTTCGTCCGGGCCGAACAGCCGGAAATTCTGCTTTCCAAGATTGAGCTTCATCACGTCGCGCAGAAATATGCCGAGCACCCGCGTCGCTTCCGCCGTTACGTTTCCAGGCTGCGCAACTGTCACCGCGTAATCATGGAAGTGCGGCATCGAGAGCGGCTGCAGCAATTCACCGCCGTTGGCGTGCGGGTTGGAGCCCATGCGGCGATGGCCGGTCGGCGCTAGCGCGGCCAGTTCTTCACGGAATTTTCCCCGCTCGTCGAACAACTCCTGCGGCCGATAGCTCTTCATCCAGTCTTCGAGCTGTTTAAGATGCTCGGGCTTCTTGAAATCCGCGATCGGAACCTGATGCGCCCGCCACGTGCCCTCGACCGGTTTGCCGTCGACGAACTTCGGCCCCGATGGTCGCGCGGCAAGCGGTCAATTCGAAATCCTCCCTGGTTACGACTGGTACCTCAAGGGCGGCGAGTTCGATTCAAAAAAGGTCACGAGCGGCTGGCATGAAAAGTTGCAATTTGCGCTCGACAAAGGCTTCGAGGGCTTGCGGATCAGCGGCAATGCGTTTTGGATTGAACAAAATCGTTGGAACGAGTTTCGCGAATACGAACAAGAATTGGATGAATCGCTGGAAAGCCGGCCTATGCTTGTCCTGTGCACCTATTCGCTCGGTGCGAGCCGCGCGGTTGATGTACTCGACGTTTCCGGGGCCCATCAGTTCAGTGTCGCCCGACGGCGAGGTCAGTGGGAATTCTTGGAGACGCCAGAACTTAAACAGGCCAAGCGGGAGATCAAAAGTCTTGGCGAAGCCTTGCTCGTGCTGTCGCAGCCGTTCCCCGGTCACGAGTTATTGACCTCGCGCGAGCGTGCAGTTCTCGCTCAAATCGTGCGCGGCGCCTCTAGCAAGGAGGCAGCCGGCTGGCTTAAGGTCAGTCCTCGCACGATTGAGTTTCATCGCGCCAACATTATGCAGAAGCTCGGCGCCAAGAACGTAGCCGACCTGGTGCGGATCGTGGTCGGGAACTTCGAGCGTTCCGAAGCGGGCGACTGACGGTTCCTTCGCTATTTGGTTTCCGTCTTTGACGAAGTACGCCGTCAAACTGGTAAATATACCGGTGCAAAATCTGCTTCATCGCCTCTCATGGCGGCCAGTTATCACTGGAGCGTGTCTGCGATGGGCTGTACGACACCACATAGCATTCGGCGTCGCGCGCCGATATGGATGAGCGCTGCGGCCCAATATCACCTGCGGTGTTCATCCCGATCGCAGAGAAGACCGGGTCGATCGTCGATCTGGGGAAATGGGTATTCGACGAAGCTTGCCGTCAGACGCGGGTCTGGCAGGACGAAGGTATCGATGCGCCCACGGTCGCGGTCAACGTGTCCGCAATCCAGTGTAAGCGACCGGAGCTTGAGCAGGACGTTATCGCAAGTCTCACGCGTTGGAAGATTGCGCCCGGTCGAATCGAACTGGAACTGACGGAATCTGTTCTAATGGAAGCCACCCAACACCATCGCGACATCATTGTGCGCCTGCGAGCGCTCGGGCTGAGACTTGCGATCGACGATTTCGGCACAGGTTATTCATCGCTCAACTATCTTACCAACTTCCCGGTGGATCGGATCAAGATTGCCCAGGAGCTGATCTTTAAATGCACGACGGAAATCCGATGCGCCGCGGTGGTTCGGGCCGCCATTCACCTTGCCGAAGAACTGGACACTGAAGTGCTTGCGGAAGGCGTCGAAAATGCGGAACATGCGCGATTCTTGTCATCTGCTGGCTGCAAATTGCGCAGGGCTATTTCTTCAGCCGCCCGGTCGACGCTGCCCAGGCCACCACCTTGCTGCGCGGAGGGTTCATTCGCCCGCCCGCGCCTCTCCCAGCACTCGAAGACAATGGAGGCAGCCTGATTCCTAGACGGTTGATGGTCGTTTGAGTGACGATTGCCATTAAGCGCCGTAAAGGAGCGAAGCGAGTTGGTTTTGAGAACCCTCTTGACGTCAGAGTTATGGCAATAGACGGGACGTGGTGTATTGAATGTCAATTGATCAACGTGTCCGAAACCGAAGCGCGGATAAAACTGACCAACTCCGCCGTGAACGACACTGAATTTTTCCTTCTACTCACGAAGTTTGGCGACCCCGTATTCCGGATGTGTATAAGAAGATGGGTCGACGGCACGTTGATGGGAGTTTCTTTCCAAAGAGACTTTATCAGACCAAAACCTTTGGCGCAGCTTAGACGCGAAGCCGAGTTGGTTTAAGAAAACCTAACGAAGGCTTCTCCAATGGCATACCCTCCGTTGCAAGGTTTCTGACGATGTTTAATCGGCCGCTTTGGGCCTAGGGCCGACGCTGGCCGTTCTGGCGGTTCAATGCTGCGTTGCTGGTGCTGTCGCGGCGGTTTGTCGGACATCAGCTGTTGACCGCGCGCGAGCGCACGGTCCTAGATCTATAGGTCGATCAGTCGTGCACGGTGTGCATTGATGACGGCCTGCGTACGGGTCTTCGCCGCAAGTTTTTGCATGGCCAACTTGACGTGCCACTCGACGGTGCGCTTGGAGATGTGAAGCGTTTCGCCGATTTCGCTGGCGCATTTGCCGCATGCGATCCATTTCAGGACTTCTTTTTCCCGTCCGGTGAGAGCTGCCCTTATCATCGCAGTCCCGACAACGCGTTGCGCCTGATCAAAAGAGTACAGGGCCAGAAGGTGCAACAGCCGCATCAATCGGTTGTCGAGCCGAGCCTCTCGGCCACCCATCCAGACGTCGCCGATGGTGCCGGCCGGATTGGGGATGGGAACCACGAGGCCATTGTTGATACGGAAATCCGTCGCGCGTTGAATGACGTTCAAGCTGTCAGGCTCTCGAACCGGGTCGAACGGAGCGTCCTGATACTTGAACGGCTGAATCGCCGAATGACAGCGCCGCAATGAGGGATCGTGCCGTGCGAATTCCTGACCGATGTACAGATTGAGCCAGCCCGCGGGCAGGTGATTGATAAGGATGACCTCCCTGAAACTTTGGCTCGGCGCTGGCAAGAAGTTCAGTGAGAAGTACTCGATGCCCAGCTTGTTCAAGGTCTGCCGCATTGCCGCGGCCAGCGCCGGACCCGACTTAATCGCCTCCAGACTGTCGAGAAAGTCGATTATTTCATGGGTAAACATTTCGAATCCATTGAGCGGCCGCGCAAGACCGACGCAGCAGCATTCCCAACCTTGATGTTTCGGAATGGACGCAGGGCAATTTCAGGAATACCGCTCTGCTTGGAGAAACCTTTAATGCGGCAATCATAAAGCGCAAGCTGAAAGCTCCGAAAATGCCACCTGCACGTATTTCTACGGGGTGTCTGCTGTGAATGATTAGGACTATCCTGAACCGGACGTGCAACGCCAGGTGTGATGATTCGCCAGCTTCCGAAACTTACAAGCGATCAGGTTCTTGAACTTCCAGCCAGCAGTTGGGACGAAAGAATAGCGGCAGACTTGAACGCGGAGATGGAGCACCATCTTGCCGAAAAGATAGAGACCGTGCCGGAGATGCGCCGCTTTCTTGCGGTCAAGGGATTTCGCGAACTCAAGCAGCGCATCGAGACGTATATCGAAGGCAAGCGCGGTGCCGGCGCGTTGCGGGCCATGGCCGTCGCCATGCGCGTCTATGCGCTGGAACGGCCGGGGATGTCAGCCGCCACTTTCAGGACTGCGATGACCGACAGCCCGGAATGGCGGCTTGCCCATGACGAACTCGAGGCCAGCGTTCTGCGCGTATTGGCGGAAAACGGCCTCGCCGAAGACAATGCCCGTCATGCCTTGCGGATTCTCAGATGCCTCGTTCGCGGCTTTGTGCTCAATGAAATGGCGGCATCGTTTCTGGACTCGCTCGATTATGAGCGGACTTATGAACTCGCACTCGATGTATTCCTCGCAGGAGTTGCCTCGCTCAATGCAGAGGCCTTCGGCGCGGTCGGATTTGAGCGCTCCGAAGGGGGCGGCTGACGGTTCTTTGTCAATTTGGTTACCGTCTTTGTCAAGTACGCGCCGTCCCGGCGAGAACCCCGGCGCAAAACCTTCTCCACCGCCGCAAATCGAGCCAGCACACTGGGGCGGCGAGCAATGACCAATGAGCAACCAGCTGTAAGCCCGCATAACGTTCGGCACCGCGCATCGATATTGATGATCGCTATTCTCGACCGTCGAGGAAGGTTGTCCGATGCGGCAGTCCCCGGACCGAACGCCTTTGTCCTGTACTTTGCACTACCGTCGCTCTGTTCCGCTTGCCAGGCCCTGGAGTGCTGGCAACCTACGCTATGTGCGCGCCTCAGGTCACCAGGAGGCCGCGAGCCTCAAACGGAACTGGAACAATGTCCGAGCGAGCTGATTGGAAATTGTTACTGGGATAGACAAGGAATATTCTTAGAAGCTGTTATCAGGGAAGGAGCATTCAAATGAATAACGAACGAAAATCATCAAAAGCGGGAGAACGGGCCGCTGAAGACTTGCGCGAGGCGGCTTCTAAGGAAGAAGCGAAAAACGAGAGCAAGACGGGACACGATCTGGCCAAGGGCGCCGATCGCTTCGAAGAGCGCTCTAAAAGCTCCGATGGAAAAAGCGCACAAGAAAAACAGCAACGGTGAACTATACAGCAGAGTCCGGCGCGGCGTTACCGTACTACCGTGGTTGCAGGCCTTATGCCTCAGGCCCTGACGTGGCGCTGGCGCGTTCCGATACCAAGGGCCAGGGCGGTAGCGGCGGCAAGCCAAGGACCTCGCGCACAGGGCCAAACGAACGTCTATGAGCAGGGCACGCACCAAGCCGAGCTAAGGCGTCGTAGTGGGCGCGCACAGGATAACCCTTGTGATCGGCGAAGCCGTAGCCGGGATGACGCGTGTCGAGCGTTCGCATCAGCGCATCGCGCGACACCTTCGCAAGAATGGAAGCAGCCGCGATACTGGCGGATTTCGCGTCGCCCTTGATAATCGCCTGCTGCGGGATCGCTATCGCTTTCAAACGTCTTGCGTCGATCAGGAGATGCTGCGGGACTACTCCCAGGCCTTCAACCGCGCGCCGCATTGCGAGAATGCCCGCCCAGTAGATGTTGATGGTGTCGATCTCCTCGACTTCGACAAATGCGACAGACCATGAAGCCGCCTTTTCTTTGATTTCCTTCGCAAGAGCCTCACGTGAATTCGCATCCAACTTTTTCGAGTCGTCGATACCGCTGATGCGCGTGCCCGGCTTCAGGACAACCGCGGCAGCGGAAACGGGCCCTGCAAGCGGGCTCATTCCGGCCTCGTCGACGCCCGCTACGGCATCCTGCCCCTCATCCCACAGAAGCGTCTCAAAGCGCAGCATCTTGCGAAGCCGCTGCCCTTCAGACCGGTTCTCAAAGCGGCGCTTTTCAATTGAAGCAAGGATAGCGCGCGCTCCCGGGCGGGTGTCCGCGCGCAGGATTTCTTCGAGGCTCGCTTCCAGGGGCCTGCCCTGGATAACATAGCGCTGGCGTAGTTGATCCAGTGAATAGCGGGTCACGATAGCCTCAAGCTGCAACTCGCGGAGGTGTCGCCGAGCTTTGTGGCGAATGTCTGAAAACCGGCTCTGAGCCAGTGGAACTTCGTTGGCGTAGGCCCAAGGTCCAAGGCTACTTCCAGCCCGCCTTCATCGACGGAGCGGTGACCGCGTTGTCCGGCGAACCACGGAACATGGCGCCGTCCTGGAGCGTTCCCCGTGAAGACCTTGCATGCCCACGCAACCAGTTCTGAAGGATTGGCCCACAAATGAGCCGGACGTCGACCCTGCCCAAGCGCCTGCAGCCGATGCTCGCCACGCTCACGGACGCGCCGTTCGACGACCCAGGCTGGGTTTTTGAAGACAAGTACGATGGCTTCCGGATGATTGCGGAAATACGGCGGGGCAAGGTTGCACTGTACAGCCGTAACGGCAAGATCATCAGCCACAGTTATATCGAGGTTGCCAAAGCGCTGGAGGGCGTGAAGGGCGACGCTGTGATTGACGGCGAGCTCGTGGCGATCGGAAAGGACGGCGTCTCACATTTCCAGCTGCTTCAGAACGCGCTGCGCCACGAAGCGAAGCTCTTGTATTGCGCGTTCGATCTCATGTTCGAGAACGCGGTGGACTTACGCGAGCAGCCTCTGCTCGAGCGCAAGAAGCGGCTGAAGGCGATTCTGCCGCGCGACAAACTCATCGCCTTCAGCTCTCACCGCAAGGGGGGCGGTAAGAAATTCTTCGCTGAGGCCGAGCGAAAGGGTTTGGAAGGCCTCATGGCGAAGCGCGTCGACAGCGCGTACACGTCCGGACGCAGGTCTCCCGATTGGCTGAAGATCAAGACGGCAAAGCGACAGGAAGTAGTAATTGCCGGGTTCACGGCGCCGAGGCGCACCAGGCCGTTCTTCGGCGCCCTGGTCCTCGCCGTGCGGGAAGACAAGACATGGCGCTATATCGGACATGTCGGCACCGGCTTCAGCCACAGGGTCCTGGAAGACCTCCATGCCAAGCTTGTTAAGCTGACGGCCTCTAAATCACCCTTTCCTGCCAAAGTGAAAAATGAGGCCGTCACGACGTGGGTCAAGCCCTCACTGGTTGCCGAGGTGAAGTTCGCGGAGTGGACCAGCAAGGGCGAACTGCGCCAGCCCGTCTATCTCGGGCTCCGGTCCGATAAACCGGCGAGGGATGTCGTGCGTGAGCGAGAGCGTCGGCGCAAATAGCGTGCCGGGCTTCGCGGTTCTTTCCAGAAGACGACGCAACGCGGCAACAGATTTATGCGAGCTGGCTGGGACCATCCCTGACGCCTTCCGATAATTGATTGTTCCTGTTTGTTCTTATTGTCCAAAGTTCCAGATTCCGCTGTTTTCGAAGGGGTCCGGACCGCTTCAGGAGCCGGCTTTGCGCACGGTCTCTTTCAGCCGGGCCTTCAGCTTCTGCCATCGGGCATCCTCGTCGCCAGAGCGCTTGTCGAGCGCCGCACGCTCGGCCTCGATGTCGGCTGCGATCGCCTCATGCTCCTGCTGGGCCCGGTCGAGCGCGGCTTGCGCCTTTTCAATCGCGCGCTCGCGACGCTCGCGTTCCTTCATCGCCGCGGCTTCATCCTTGCGGCGCTTGGCCTCGAGTTTTTGTTGCCGGGCCTCATACACGGCGGCCGCTTTCCGCGCGGCCTTGTCGTCCGGCTTTACCGCACGGTTTTTATTCGGCTTGGCACGCGGTGCCGAAGAAGGAGCGCGCCCTTTGGTCAGACTGCTCAGCGTCGGCAGTTCGGAGTGCTCGACAAACTTCTCATCACTGCCAACCGGCCGCTGAAGAACGACGCCCGGCTTGGCCATCGTGGCGGCAACGATGGCAGGATCATCCACTTCCTTTGCGGTTCCCTGATGGAAAAGGTTACTGCTCGCGCCCCACGTTTCGAGCGCCGCTTTCATCGATGGCGCCGCAAGCGCAAGATCGAAAAACCCCTGCGACGTCACATAGGTTTTGAGTTTTCGTGCCATGCCGAAAACCTAGCAGGAACCGCACGACGATGTCTGCCGGTTCGGCCGGCGCGAGCGTTGCGCAAAACTTGACAAATCCCGCGAACAGAACAAAAGTAGAACGAGGTTTCAGTCTGGTTGTGCGAAAACTCCAACAAAATCCGCCCTTCATGCAGATGGGTTACACCCGCGCGCGGCGCTACGCGAATTACAAAGGCGGCAAGAAGTACGACAAGCTTGCGGATGGATTTGCGCTGAAGGGACGCGGGACCGGCGATCCCGAAAAGGCGGAAAGCGCCGCCATCTTTTATGAATTCTGGAAAAAGGCCGGAGCCGAGCCCGGCTACGCCGCGCAGGAAAAGCTCTGGAAAGGCAGATACGGATGAAGCTGCCCGTTCTGCCGGTCTACTATTATCTCGATCATTTCACCGAGATGCTGGCTTTTGTCAGCAAGACCTACGGCCCCATCCTGACCGACGAGCATCGCGACTTCATGACGCGGTTCGAAGCGCTGTCGCGCGATGCGAAATGCCTGCTCATTCGCATGATCAACCGGCAGCGGACCGTCTTCGACCTATCCGCCTTCGAATATGCGGAAATCGCAAACATCGAGGCCGCGCGGACGGACCTTCTCACCCAAGGTCTCGTGCGCGAAGTCACCGAACAGGATTACGCCGCTTTGCTCAGCGGCCTGCCGAAGGCCGTGCTGGTGTCGGGCGCCAGGGCGGCGGGTGATACGGCGGTCCGCGCGTCGTGGCCGAAGCCGAGGCTGATCGATCATTTTCTGACCGGCATTTCGTTTGCAACGGCGGTGGAGCATTGCGATGCGGATAATTTCGTCGCGCTCGCGGACGCCAAGCCGTTCGAGTTTCTGCTCTACCTCTATTTTGGCAAGACCGAAGACGATCTGAAAAATTTTGCGTTACGCGATCTCGGCATCCTTCGCACCAACAAGACGGCCGCGTCTCTCAACGCGCGCTTTACCGACGGCGACGAGGCCAGGGCATGCTTTCACTACAGCCGGTTGCTGGACCGGCTCGATGGTACGCCCGGGGTCAGTTACAGTCAGGCGGTGGTCGACATATTGGGGGGTCCGCAAGCTGGCGGCGAGTACGCCGCCGATCTGCGCGGGCACGCCGCCTGCAAGGTCGGGCAGTATTACGAAAAGCACGGCGACAGCGCGTTAGCCCATCAGCTCTACCGTGCCGGCCGTTCGCCGGACTGCCATGAAAGGTTGGTGCGCTCGCTTTATGCGTCCGGCGACAAGGCCGAAGCCGAACACCTTTTACGCCGCATGATCGATGATCCGGCTAGCGACGGGGAACTCGATTTCGCGAGCGATTTCCATGCGCGCAAATTCGGCGGACGCCGGGTGGGCGTCTGCACCGAGCTTCTGCGCGCCGGCCGCGGCCTTGTCGTTGCTGAGACCTATCGCGGCAACCCGGAAGCGGGCGCTGCCGCCGTGCTGCGCCGCGACGGCTGCCAGGTTTTTTACGCCGAGAACACGCTTTGGCGCAGCCTGTTCGGGTTGCTGTTCTGGGATGAGCTGTTCGAATCCGGCCAGTTGCACAGCACCTTCGACTGGGTGCCGCATTGCTTGAAAGACCGTAGCTTCGCGCCGCTGTTCGCCGAGCCAATCGACACCAAACTGGCAGCCGTCCGCGCGGGCCGGGCGCTTCCCCTGCTGTTGCGCGGCGTCTCCGCGCGCTGGGGCAAGCCCAACGGCATTTTCGCCTGGGATCATGTCGAGGTCGAAGCGCTTACCGCTTTGCTCAACGGTGCCGACGCCAACGGCATCGCCGCTATCCTGAGTGCGATGTGCAAGGACTATCAGGCGATGCGCGACGGGTTTCCGGATTTGATGATCGCCCGCGACGGCGTCGTGTCCTTCATCGAAGTCAAGGCCGAAGGCGATGTGATCCGGCGCAACCAGCTCACGCGCCTGCGCCAGTTGATCGAGGCCGGCATCCCGGCCGAAATCGGCCGTGTCCATTTCCGCTTCGATCCGGAACAGGACTATGTGGTGGTCGATATCGAGACAACAGGCGGCTGGGCGGGGTCAGACCGTATCACCGAGATCGGCGCCGTTAAAATCCGCAATCACGAGGTTATCGGTGAATGGCATTCGCTGATCAATCCGCAGCGCTCGATCCCGCCCAAGATCACCCGCCTCACCGGCATCACCAATGAGATGGTCCGCGATGCGCCGGTCTTCGCCGAAGTCGCATCCGACTTCATGAACTTCATGGGAGACGGGATCTTCGTCGCGCACAATGTCAATTTCGACTACGGCTTCATCGCGCGCGAGTACGAGCGCCTTGAACGCCGGTTTCGGTTTCCGAAAGTCTGCACCTGCGCGGGCATGCGCCGCCGGTATCCCGGTCATAAATCCTACAGCCTGGGCAATTTATGCGAGCTATATGAAATCAGCTTCAAGGAACACCACCGGGCGCTTTGCGACGCGCGGGCGGCCGGCCACCTGTTGAACCTCATCAATCAGAGCCGCGTTGACGCGGAGGAAGAAGCCGGCGAACAGGCGGCTTAGCGAGAAGTTGTTTTACGGCAACCGGACCGGTGGTAGCGTCTTTACATGTGCAATTTTTACAGCATCACGACCAACCAGGAGGCGATCCGCCCGTTCGGTGTGTCGATCGACAGCGCCGGCAATCTGCCGAGCGAATCATACGACTGTGGAGAAAGACGTGGGTCTGCCGCGGCACCAAATCGAAGCCGATCCCCCGGACCGCATCTTGTCTACGGATTTTTGACGATGCACCCGCTGAGGGGTTACGCATGCGCGGTGTAGACAAAGAGGATCGCGGCGCAGCCTGAAAGAGGATCGTCTACAGTATCCTTTCGCGTGCGGGCGCCTTGTTCAGCGTCAAACGATGGGCGCTGCCCGCCGAGTTCTAATGGACAGCAAAATTGGATAGTTAGCTCAACAAGTGTGTCGCGGACGAACGGCAGCAGCGCCAACAGCAACTACCGAGCAAGATTAGTATAAACATCCTCGGTTGCAACTGGGGCCTTCAAAGCCGAAAGCGAGGCAAGCGTATCAATCGTTCGGCGCCAACCCTCGTCCGTCTGCAACCCGACCTGGCCCTTTCCAAGGAGCGCACCGACTACCTTGATGCTGGCGCGCACGTAGGTCGCATTGCGCTCTGGAAACAGCTTCAGAAATATATCGGCGGCCTCATCGGGGTTGGATCGGACAAATTCGTAGCCTCGCACAACGTCGCGGGTCACGATGGCCAAGTTGGCCGGGTTCGACGCGATCGCGCCATCGTTCGCGATGATATTAAGACTATACATGTTGATACCGTAGTCGCGGAACCGCAAGACCGTCGGATTGTAGCCATCAAGGCTAAGTTGAAGAGGCACATTGTCCTCACTGTAAATTAACGCATCGACTTGCCCACTGAGAAGTGGTGCAACCGACCAGTCTACTGACACCTCTTGAATTTGGTCGCGCGACAAGTCATTGGCTTTTAGGAGCGCATAAAATTCGTCGGTCGTCACCGTCCCAGGAATGAGTCCGACGCGCTTGCCTATGAGGTCCTTTGGCTGACTGATTGGCGCTCTTGGCAAACTTACAAGAACATAAGGCGTCTGGGGAACGAGCACAGCGACCGATTTGACCGGAACGCCTTTGGATCGGGCGATAACTGTTTCGGAGCCTGCGGACGTGCCGATAACTGGGCCAATACCGACGCCGATCAACTGTGCAGCGTTGCCGGCTCCGTTACCTTGGAGGATCTCAACCTCAAGGCCATCATCTTTGAACCAGCCCTTTTCTTTCGCGACATAAACTCCCGCGTAAAACGGTTCGGCTCTCCAGTCGATTTGGAATTGCAATTTTCGCGTCGGTGCTTGCGCGAACGCCGCGCCATGTAGAGCGATTCCGAGGGTGATTGAGAGCAGAACCCGTGTAAGTTTCTTCATTGTTGCCTCCTGAACTGATGCGCTTTCATTGCCTGCTGGTTGCTCCGAAGAACCGGTGCGCCTCCCGGCTTATGATAGCAGCCGCCCCGTAGAAGCCTCCGCCAATCATGGCCAATAGAAGTAGCGACGCGTACACGCGATCGACGCTGATATCTCCCGCCGCGGTCAGAATAACGAAGCCAAGACCTGCTCCCTTACTTCCGGCAAATTCACCCACCACCGTACCAACGACGGCGAAAGGCGCTGCGATTTGAATGCCGGTGGCGACGTTGGGAATTGCGAAAGGCAGCTTTACAAACCAATAGCGTTGCAACGCCGTCATTCCAACAGTTTTAGCGTAAATCATCGCCGGTTCTGGAACTCCTCTAAGCCCTCGTAGGGTGCTGAAGACGCAAGGAAGCCAGCATATGAAAAATGCAATAAATACCTTGCTGGCAATGCCGTAGCCCAAGGCGATCGTTATGAGTGGAGCAATAGCCACAACAGGAAATGTCTGCATTGCTACAAGAATTGGAACTACAGTTTTATCGACCCGTCGGTCTAAATCGATTATGGCACCTGCCAGCGCACCGAGAACGGACGCGGCGATAAGGCCTAAACCAGACGCCGTTAATGTGTAGAGCGCATTACGGGCGTAGAAATTCGGTAGGCTCACCAAAGATCGAAATACCGCGAGTGGGCTAGGGACAAGCCACTTCGGAACGCTAAAGAACACAACCGCGGTTTGCCACACGACGAATAACACTAAACAATACGCTACGAAGCGTATGAAACTTCGAAACGAGAAAAAAACTCGCGTAGTCGTCTCTTCTCTGGTGTCGTTCGACATCTATAACGTTTCCATTCGCGCGATCGCCGACCTCACGGACGCCGTGATCTCCGCAAAGCGCCGTTCAGAAAACAATTGGTTGGTACGAGGCCTGGGCAGGTCAACGACAATTGGAGTGCCTAGGGTATTACCCGCGCCCGAACTAGACCGCTCCATCACAAAGATGCGGTCACACAAATAGACGAGTTCGCTAAGTCGATGAGAAATTATTATGGTCATTAAACCTAGCTGATGCGCAACAAGCTGCACGTCCTCGTACAGCTTTTCGCAGAGAGCTTCGTCGAGACTGCCGAAAGCTTCATCCATAATCAGAATTTTGGGTTCCTGCGCTATCGCTCTCGCAATTAGTGCCCGTGCTTGCATGCCGCCCGAAAGCTGATCTGGACGTTGCCGCGCGGCGTGATCGATTCTTGCCATTCGCATTGCGCGAACGACCTTGCGGCGATCGTGAAAACGCAGGCGACTAGTATGTAATTTGTGCTGACCGATCAAGCTTGCCATCGCGGTGTTCGTGTAGACGGAGAACGCCGGAAGAAGCCCAGCTGCGTGTTGTTGTATATATGCGATACCTTGCTGATCCGACATATCGGTTGCCGACTGGCGGTCGATCGTGATTGAACCGGTTTGCGGACTTAGCACGCCTGCGATCAGCTTCGCCAACGTTGTTTTCCCGTATCCAGAAGGTCCGGCAATGCCAACTATTTCGCCGGCTCGGCAATCGAAGGTTATGTCGGATATAACGAGCTTTCTGTGATAGCCAAAACTGATACCTTGAACGTTCAGCATTCGATCAACCGCTCTCCGGTAATTCAAAACCAACGTCTAAATCCGCCATTATGCGGCGTGCGAGCCTTTTTTTGTCTGAATAGGTAGAGCTCCCTGGTTGCGGTGTCTCGATATCGCGGAGATTGCCTTCTGGAACGTCATTAATAAAATCTTCAAGACTGCGTTTCAGAAATTCCAATTGGGCGTCGACGATGTCTCGTGCTTGAGGCAAGACAATCTCGATGGCAGCAGCTTTCCCCCTGTTTCGATCACGTATTGTTTTTGTTGTCAGCAGCGAAACCTTGTTCGACGCAGGTAAGGGTGCAGAGCCTTCGCCATGGCTGTCATGCAGCGAGAACAGACTCCACTTTTGATACGGTGACGCAAACGGGCTGCTGCCTACACGTAGGTGCACCAACAAACCCGATGGTGAACCTGTGGAAGCGTGAAATCCACCTTGAAATATATCCTTTGAAAACTCTTTGAACCCGCGCGCCGGCGTTGTCAGAGATGCGGAAAGATCAGCAGCCAATTTCTTATTTTTTTCGACCATCTGGTTTATGGTTATTTCGTCCCTTGAATAAGGTGACAAATAACAAATAGATGCTCCGTGCGTCAGGAGGTCACGAATGGCCCGGATGATGTTTGAGTTGTGAAGGCCCCATTCGACAGGAAGATATGTTGGGTCAAAGAAAAGAACTTGGATATCGCCATTGCCGAGCGCGTTGTACGCTTTAAGAACAAATTCTTCTAACGGGACTTCCGGGTTTATGTACTTCATCCCAAAGAAGTACCGATCAATGAATGTGGCGAACGACCGTTCGGTGCCGTTGCCGATCGCAGGAGCCATGTTGCTGCTAGCATCCTTCGGCTGCCGGTAGCTGAAAGTAAAAGTTCTCAGCAATTCATCAGGCGACGACTCGGGCACAAGTTTCTCAAGGTCACTCTTGTTGAAACTGTTTCGTTCAAGTTGTTTTCTGAGCTTCTCATAATCCACGCCGATTGCCTTGCTCGCCGCGACGAGCGTGCCGAACTTTTCTTCGATTGTTGGTCGCAACCAATCTGAAAGCTTCACAGAATCAGCCATCTTGTCCCCCTGCTTGCCCGACTGTCCTAGCACGACGGGCTCCCCAAATATTAGATTCCTATTGAGTTCGCAATAGGTAGCGCACAACGTACTAGTACGGTTTGTACTGAGTCAAATCGTCGCGCCCAAAACGTCCGCAAGGGGGACGCTATGTCCCGAAAGATATGGTATGGAGGGTTCAGCCCATAAAAGAGGAGTGCTTGTCATGCGGCCGGTACTTAAATACCCCCTCCAGGTGGCGATCGTGGTCGGCGTGTGCCTCCACGCAGATGAGGTCGGGGCGCAAGCGCTGGCGCTTGTTCAACGGACTCTTGCAGGCGACACGCCTTTGCTGGAATCGATCCTGACCGGGGCAGTTGTTGCTGAGCTGATGGATGCGATCGTTCACACCGTCCGGTCGGCGATTCCAACGATGCGTGCGCTCGGTGCAAGTGTGGTGGAAAGACATATCCGGGACATCGACCGTCAGGGCGAGTTGATCCGCAAAAATTTACTGAGAGAGTTCCGAAAGTCTCCAACCGAATCCCGGAAAATTCCGGTTTTCTGAAGACTTGTCCTGGACACCGAAGAATAAATCAACTGCGTTCTAGCTAGGCGCGGCAGTCGGCGTTGGTTTACGCCGCACCGGCCTATAAAGATGCGGCCAAGCTACGGACGGCGACGCCGATGTTGCTCCCAGCGGTAGAGCAGACATTGAGCGAGCGAACCGCGGTGTCGCTCAAGACACAACTCCGCTGAGGGTCGATGAAGGCCCCCGGGAAAGCGAAGTCGTCGGGGCACATCGGAAAAGGTTGAGCAATCTCGTGAGCGCCCGCGCGGGAGCGTCACGACCGATCAATGGCGACCATGCAGGCATACGCCGCGACACTACTATCCGTGGACGGCCCTAGAGGTGCAGGGTCCGTGGTCATGACCGATATGCGGTATGCCTGGGCTCCGCACCGCAGCGCAGCGATGGCCCGCGGTAGCACGGGATTTGCGTGGGGTTAGGCTTGGATCGGATTTCGGTCAAGCACGCCCTGTTCGGCGCGCCCCGCTCGCCTTGATTGTATTTTGGGCTCCCGTAGCGAGGGGTGGTCTGGACATCCCCAGCGTGTATGATGTGGTTTGGCATCCGGCGTAACACAGCCAAAGGCCGGACTTGTCATCCAGAAGCGACCGGCCCGGCTACGATGAGCGAACCAACCCGAGAAACCGTTGTCTCCCTTGGCGGCGAACGGCACCGTTTGACGGTACTCTTCTCCGATCTGGTGGGATCCACGGTACTGGGTAGAGAAATGGAGTTGGAGCACTTTTCCGAACTGCTGGGCCAGTTGCGGGGAATTTGGCATCAAGCAGTGATCAGGCACGGCGGCCGCGTGATTCGAACGCAAGGGGACGGTGCCCTCGCAATCTTCGGCTATCCACACTCCGGCGAGGACGATGGCCGGCGTGCCGCAGAGGCCGCCCTCGATATCCACGATGAAGTTGGCCGATTGCGCCATAGCAGTCTGTCGCCGGCTCTTCTGCCGTTGCGAATGCATTCGGGCATCCATGCCGGTACCTTGCTCTTGTGCGAAGGCGATCTGGAATCTGGCCGGTTTGATCTGGTTGGCGATGTGGTGAACACGGCGGCCCATCTGTCGCGACATGCCGCGCCTGGCCAAATCCTCGCCAGCCTCGACGCTCTGGGGCCACACGCAAATTTCTTTGAGTTAGGCCAGAGCCCGCAGAATATCGGTCCGGCGTCGGGGTTGCCGCACGCGCGTCCCGTGCTCCGGCGCGGCTCGGCCACCCGGCGCTTCGAAGCTACTGCTCGCCGCGGCTTAACACCCTTCATCGGTCGCAGCGAGGCCGTCGCCTTTCTCAATGAATTTCTCGGAACGGCGCAGCCGGCCGCCCGACGATGTGTTCTCGTTGTCGGCGGCCCAGGGCTTGGCAAGACGCGGCTACTGGAGGAAGTGCTCGGGCGGTGCGATGCCGGCGCGTTCAGGCTGCTACGCGGCAACTGCGAAAGTTATATCGGTGCCGAGGTCTTGCAGCCGTTCTTGCAGATGCTGCGGGCTTTCTTCGGAATGCAACCCGACATGCCAAGAGGCGAGGCCACCAAGGCCACCCGCGCCGAGTTGCAACCCTGGCTCGCCGAACTGGGCCCGCGTGTCGAATCGATTCTTGGACTGATGGCACCCGGTTCCGAAGCCCGCAGTGCACGCTCAGCCGCCGACGGCGTGGTCGGAGATCTGCTAGTTTTCTTTACTGCCTTATCCGCGAATGGTCCGGTAATATTGATGATCGACGACTGGCAATGGGCCGACGATGCGAGTCGCCGGTTGCTGGAGGCCTTGCTGCAATTGCCCGATGGCCCGCGCGTCATTCTGGCCAGTCGGCCGCGCGACGACGGAACTGAGTGGATTTCCGGAGCGCCGCATCTGGGGCTGGAACCGTTTCAGGGAACGGAAACCGAGTTGGCGGTGCGACGCTGGATTCCTCAAGCTGATCCGTTCCTGGTAGCGCGCATACACAGTTATGCCGGCGGCGTACCTTTGTTCATTGAAGAACTGTGCCATTCGGTTTCCGCCGACAATTTCTCTTATTCACTGGAAGGGCGCGGCACGCAAGGTTGGGTAGCGACGCTGGTGGCCTCGCGCCTGGCGCGCCTGCCGGCGAGCCAGGTCAACGTGGTGCGCGCCGCGGCGGTGATCGGCAACGCGGTGCCGAACGGGTTGCTGGTCTCTGCTTGTGGCAGCGTCCCCGATCCGGCGACGATACGAGCACTGGCGGATGCGGATTTTCTTTATGCGGATCCGGCGGCCGGCGGGCATCGGTTCAAACACGGCATCACTAAGGATGCGGTGTATGATTCCATCGGCCTGCACGAGCGCCAGGCGTTGCATCGGCGTATCGAAGCCACGCTGCTGTCGCGGTCCGAACAGGCCGACCGCGAAGACACGCTCGAAGCATTGGCCTACCACTCGCGCGGCGCGGGACATTGGGAAAGTGCGGCGCACTACGCCGAGCGCGCCGGCGACAAGGCGATGGCTGCGTTCGCGCTGGACCGGGCGCGCGCGCAGTACCAGGCCGCGATGGAAACGCTGGATCGCGTGCCAAATCGCACGCCCGAGCAGTCCCTGCGCTGGTGCCTGCTGGCCAACAAGCTGGGCATGGCCAGTATCTTCGACCCGCTGGCACTACGCGACGACGTCACCGTATTCGAGCGGGCGGTGGCGCTGGCGCGGTCCCATGGCGATGCCAATGCGATAGCGCGCGCGCATTACTGGCTTGGCTACATGTGCTACGGTTTCGGACGTTTTCGCGAAGGCGAGCGCCAGGCGCGACACGGGCTGGCACTGGCGCGCGAGGCGGGCGATCCGCGCCTGGCAGCTCAGATCGAGGCTGTCCTGGGGCAGATACTCGCCGCGACCTGTCAATACGACGAAGCGATTACTCTGCTGGACGCCGCCGTCTCGGCCAAGCAGCAGCGCAGCCGGCCGGGCGGCGGCATGGCGATCGGCTCGGCTTACGCGCTTTCGTGCAAGGCGAGCGTGCTCGCCGATCGCGGCGAGTTCGACGAGGCGCATATCTGCCTCGAAGGGGCCATGTCCCTGCTCGGCGAATCGACACACCCGGTAGCCAATTCCGTGCGGAACTGGGTGGCGGTCTCGTTGGTCTGGCAAGGCCGCTGGCAGGAAGCGGAGAACGTCGCTGCCGACAGCGCACGAATAGCGGAGAACACCCAGGCCCTGCTGCTGCTGGTGGTTTGTCGCGCCGCGGCCGGCTTTGCACGCTGGGCGCGGACCGGGAACGCGGCAGGCCTGCAGCAACTGCGCGATGCGGTGCAGTGGATCGAGGCCAGGCATGGCCGGTTCTACACGTCGCTTTACTATGGCTGGCTGGTCGAAGCCTGTGTCGCCGAAGGCGACTTTGCGAGTGCGCGGCGATACGCCGTCCCCGTGCTGCGTCGTGCCCGCGAAGGCGAACGGCTTGGTGAAGCGGCGGCGTGCCGTGCCTTGGCCAGGGCCGCGGCTATCGGGAAGGACACGGCCGCAAGCAAGCGTTGGCTGCGCCGCGCAGAAACCTCTGCGAGGTTGCGTGGTTCGCCACGGGAAGCCGCGCTGAACCAGGCTGCGCGCGGGCAGATCCTCGCGCGGCGGGGAGAAGTCCACGCTGCGCGCCAAATGACGGCGGAAGCCGCCTCGGCGCTGCGCGCCCTCGGTATGCACTGGCATGCGGAGCAGGCAACGCGGGTTTGAGCGCCGCGCTTCACGGCGTGAACGGCAAGATGCCGAGATCTTTCTCCAGCTTGGCCGCGATCACCTCGGCCAATAGGTCGAAGCCGTCCTGTGCGGGGCCCGGCTCTCCGGGAGCCAGCTTTTTCTTCCCGGGATGCAACTCGTTTTCCCAGAGATCCGCGTATTGGTCTGGGGTTCCGTAGTTTTTAGCCAGAGTGCCGGTCAGGTTGACGTGGTGGACGCGGCCAGGATGGGTTTTCTCATAGGTCTTTACAAGATTATTCACCACCAGGTTGAGACGATTGATCAAACACTTCATCACTTTAGTTGCCGCGGTCAAATCTGCACTCTTCTTGGGAAAATCGGGAATGTCATAGCCTTTTGCGACAAAGGTAGGTTTGAGCCAGGGAAAGAATAATAAAGCCCTGCCGTCCGGGATAGGATGGTCATAGGCGTGGATGAGGATGGGGACGTCTGTTACGTCCTTCAGATCATCAAGTATAAAATCGATGATTGTTCCGTAAAATCCGCCCAGCTTCTGATCGATAAACTTTTTAACTTCCTCCTCAATGAGTGCATCTTCTTCCTTTTCTTTGGGTAAGTCGCGCAGCAATTTGTATAGCGGCGTGGCCGGTGGATCGGTGTAGCGATAAACCACGTCGTTGCCGCCGCCGCCGAATATGATTGCCCGGGGCTTTGCCAAGCCAGGCTGGGGCTGCGTGAAGTGATTTTTTAGGATCCCCAGACTTGTCGCGTTGGCCATATCTTCCAGCCGCGCACCCCAGCTATTGAAGTGATAGTCGGGGTTGACACCATATCCTTTCTTCAAAAGGGACGAGATGAGGCTTGACTGAGCGTTTCCGAAATCGAAGAGCCAAGAGTCGCCGATCGTCGCAAGCGGCGTGGTTGCAACTTGCATCAGCAGATTGTCCGCCTTGATCTGGAACGCATGAGCGTGTCCGTGCATGGGGGCCAGATCGCCAATATCTTGAAGCGAAAATAAAATTGATTGATCTGAACCGGGTGCGTGAGTGCGCGGCAACTGTCCATCCGCGGCAAGCGTCAACGGTCCCGGTCCGGCGCGCAGCGGCAGCGTCGACTCCACCAGGGCGCTGAAGAAACCCAGCATAACGGCGAGGGCAGGGTCTTTGCCGGGACAGGCATGGGTTGGATGGGAATCCGCCCTGCGGTTGCCGCCAAAGGCATGATGCAGGTCGGCGCGTCCCTGCTGCAGATTTTGTTGCGTGGCGGATATCGCGGCCGCGACGACGAGATCGCCTGGGTGCACGTCGACCTGATCCGCACCCACACCCAGGGTATGCGCCACTTTTGCCGTCCGCCATATGACCTCGGGGGCGGTGCGCAATTGCATGGCCGGGATGAAGTCGGCGCCGAGACGATTGCAAGCATCCAGGAAATGGGCTGCTTTGGAACCGGCGAGCCGCGCGCGCAAAGACCACAGCGTGCCTTCGCGCAGCCACTCGTTCAAGATCCGCAGAATATTGCCGTTGACGGTGGGAACGAAGCCGACCACGGCGCCAACGAGCGTACGTGCGGCGAAATCGGGATCCTTCTTGCCCAGCTCGGAGTCGAGTATCGCCCGCGCCACCGGCGCCTTGATGAGCGTGCCTTGACTTTGCAGGAACTTGAGCATGGCGCTTCGCAAGGCGACACCCTGTGCCGTGCCGATTTCTTTCACCAATGAAAAGGGATGCGGTTGGAAAAAATAACGCGAAGGGGCGAGAAAGTGACCAGGGTAAGTGGGCGGTTTGCCCTGCCAATCCCAGCGGTAGCCGCCGCGCTTGAGGTATTTTTTCTCTTCCGAAAGCCCGAACCACTCTTCGCAAAAATCGGCGAGCAGGGGCTCAACGAGTTCACGGGCGTCCAGCGTCAGGGTCCAGCTGGTTTCTTCATCGAACCGTGCGTAGCGGACAGCCTCGTCGACCAGCGCTTGCAACGCAAGTTGAGTCGACTCTCGTGCCTTGTTGAACGCTGATTCCGGATCGAGGGCCATAATGGCATGATTGCACGCTGTGGATTCGCGCTCGTAGGTGCCGTCCCCGCCCGCATCGAGCCCGAGATAGATTTCGCCAAAAGATTCTGCCATGCGAGGGAGATAACCCTCGACCGACAGATTGCGCTCGGGATCCAGCAACACCTCGTCGACCAAGCTTCGCTCTGCTACCAGGACGGCAAACGGGGTTCGCAATACACCGCCGTGATACTCGCGAATGGCTGCCCAGATTGACGCGGTAGTGAAGTCGACGGCGGCGTCGGGGTCCTCAAGTGCCGATTTCCACGCCGAAACGGCCGCCGCGTCACCTTGGCGGTTTTCGATCTCACGCAAGCGGCGAATTTCCGTCTCACCTTTTTCGGCACTCCATGCCACGGATCGGGTGGCGTCTTGCGCTGCAGTCCGGCTCTGCAGGATCGCAAGCGCGTTCTTGGAAGGCGCGAACAGATAGGCGCCCCACTCCAGGCGCACGAAAGGACGTGGTTCGTCATGGAGCCGGTCCGAGCCGTCGAGCCTCATGCGAATGGTGCGTTCTTTGTGCTCCGATGCTTGTTCGAAGTCGTGCTCGAAGCGGAAATATCGGCGGCGTCCAGGCTCGGCCAAGCCGACGAAAGGGTCACTCTGGCCGGAATACGAGCCCGAACTGTTGCCGCCACTCAACCAACGCTGAATTACCTCGAACTGTTCGCCAAGGCTTGCATTATAAGCCATGAAGATGAGACCGCGCTCTTGGTGCAGACTTCGGCAAAGGATCGCTCGCATGGCGGTCATGGTGGGGGCCATATGACATGCCGCGGCGCACGATACGAGCCGGCCGGCTTCCGCTTTCTGGTTTCGTGATCCGTGGATTAGCGCGCCGGATGTGCGCGTGAAACGGGCATAGCTTCGCGTGGTCATCGTGGTTGAAATGAAAATCATTGGTCAGTGGGTCAGTCGGCGGAACATCGGCCAAGGCCTGATCTGCGTTCGGATGACCGCTCGGCCAGCGACCCATCATTTTGGCCAATAACTCTTCACGCGTTGGCTGTTGAGATTCAGCGGCAGGCGGTGCGCTCGCTCCGGTGGGCGGTGCGGTTGCTTCGCTCAAGACGTTTTCAAGCGCCTCGATGTCCTGCCGCAGTTTGCGGATCACGAGAAAACTGCCATCCTGGAGAAGCCGACCGGCGCCTGTTGCGCCATCACCGGGGCTTTTCTTGTCGGCTGAGATTCGGGTAGCCGCACAGAAGCTCGCCCAGATGGACTTGATTGGTGAAACGCGTGCCGGCCTGTTCTTCCGTCAGTACGGGGTCTGAACCGGCATCGCCAAAACCAAAATGCTCCTCAAATTTGTCCGTCTTCTCGTTCCGGTACCGCTGCATCCATTGCAGCGACAGCGGCGTCACGCCGTAATGTGCGTCAACCAGTTTCTGCATGGCGGCCATCAACTGCGCCCTCGGTTTTGCAGGGTCGACTGCGCGAACCCTTACCTGGACGATGGCGTGAACCGCACTCAGATCGATGCGCGGCGCAGGGTCATCCTCGCTTATGTCGGGTGCGTCTTCCCCCAACGACCAGTTAGAAGCAGGCAGACGCCACCGCCGGGGGTGGTTTATCCGCAAGTCACCCAGAAGTCCGGCGCGATACTGCATGCCTTGCACGAACTCTTCAGGAAACTCCCGGACCTCGTCATCCGACAGGCCGGCAGCGCGCAGGCCTTCCATCGTGAAAGCGACGTTGGTGGCGATCTGGCCCGGTTCAACCTCGTCGGCTGCTGAAGTGACGCACAGAACTTTCAAAAATGCTGCCAGCGCCGCCGGCGATGTGAACTGGAGCAGCAGCAGACATCCATGATCGACGCCAGGATAGGCGCTCAGAATCCCACCCTGTACGTTATCATAGTTGTGTAGCGGTGGTACCGGCGGCAGTTTCAGCGGTAGTTCCGTCCTAACGTCGGGTATATTGTTTATGTCAATAGGGGTTTCCAGCCAGGACAGCGCTTCTGGGAAGCGCCGGCGTGCGCGGCCGATGCCGTCCTCGTAGCTGTTGCCGTCGCCTAGCATGCGCATGAATTCCGGCAGCAGCTCCTCTGCGGCACGACGCAGGATCAGGCCGTCGCAGGTACCGGGTGGGTAGACGTCGGCCAGGCGATACAGGCCGACCAGGCTTCGAACGCTGTGTCGAAGCGGCGGCCGGACCGCGGTCTCGACCTTCAGCAGTGGGATGCTGAGCCCGGCATTGGTGGGATCGACACCGAGCAGTCCATCCGTTTGGAAGATGGATTGTTCAGCAATCTGTTCCGTCGAAGGAATCTTCATCTGCGTAACGCGCATCTCGGCTTTGTCACCCGCTTCGCGCCGGCAAACTCGTTCTTCCATCTTCAGGTAGCGGGTGTCATCCACGGTCAGGCCCGGCGTTGCATAGAGAAAATACGCTTCGCTCTGCGCCTGCTTGAGCCAAGCTCCCCATTTCTCGTAACTGTTCTCGTAGCCGAGGACGTAACCCTCGGTGTTGCAGAAAATCAGGTCAAGCAGTCGTGCGACCTTCTGCCAGATAATGCGGACATAGGACTCCCAGGCGCCGTCGAAAGTGACCGTGAGCAACACCTTGTCCTCGGGCTCCAATACGGCGATGCCGACCGAATGAATGCACCCGACGCGTTCGACGGCGTCAGACAGGACGCGCGCAAGCTCGTATTCGAATCCGCCTGTGCGGCCAGCGTGCAAAGTGCGCAGCACCCGCTTGACGCGCGTCTTGTAGGTCACCGCGTCCAGAGCAGGGACGAGACCCTTCTTGATCTGTGCTAGGACCCGAAAGTCCGACGTTCCGGTTAGACCACCCGTCTTGATCGTCAAATCGCGGCGCATGTGAGATCCCCTTACAGGCGAACTGGTGAGTCCGCCGCAATTTCCTGAAATGCAATTATCCACTTTTGGCTTCTTCAGCCCTTTAATTGTATGAGCTGGTTCACAAACGCGAGTGTTTACTTCCGCACGTCAACGGATTGCCCGAGCCGGTCAGTTACCTAGTGGCAGGAGTTACGACTCCGGTCTTGGGAATGAAGACCATCAGGCGCCGTCGCAATATCTCGTTGGCACCGTCGCGCACGCAAATCATTGACCGGTAGTAACAAGCATCAATGGTAAACCGCCTGCGCTGGAGCGATCTCGATAAGGGCCGGAAGCCGCAATACGGTTATGCCGCCACGCTCCAGGCGTACCAGCTGGTTCCTTGTCCAAACCTGCAACTGCCTATTGGTCTCTTCGCGCGACACGCCTGCAATTTCGCTGAGCTCGCGTTGTGTAATTGAAATTCGGTAGGGGGGGCCGGACAATTCGCACAACCGGACAAGGGCTTTGGCGAGTCGACTTTCCAGATCCTGGAACATCAACTCTTCAACCTGCTCGGTCGTCCGGCGCATGCGTGCACACAAGATTTCGATGAGCTTCACCGCGATGTCGGGTTGCGCACGCAACAGCGGCAAGAATTCCCGACGTTCGATCACCATCAGAGCGCAATCGGTGAAAGCCACCGCATTCGCTGTACGCGGCCGGCCATCGAGTAGTGCAATCTCCCCGAATATCTCGCCTTCCTTGATGAGATTTACCGCGGCGTTCTTTCCGTCGACCGAAGGGATCACGACTTCGACTGTCCCACTATACACAGCGAACAGACAGGTCCCGGGATCACCCTTCATGAAAATGGTTGCGCCGCGCTGAAGGTTACGTGTCGTCGCATAAGCGCTGATCTTGTCGCGGATGGTACGTCCGAGCTCTCGAAACAGCGGATGGTTGGCAAGGAGCGCGGCCTTGTCAAACGTTTGGCATTCGTTCCGGTTCTTGTCATTCGAAGCCATGGCGCCTCTCCAGCAGGCACGCCCAACGAAGGATATTCTCCGCTCCGCCGGGGATCAACCGGCTTGCAAACGCAATCCCGGCAAAGCCCCGGCAAATCGTATCATAACTCTTTATTCAACAGCTCTGTTTACCCGGCAAATCCGGGCGCCGGAACAGGGTGTCAAGTGCCACAAGTGCCTAACTTTGCGCAACTCTCTCATTTGCGTAGTCTGCGGATCGGCTACTTTCTTTGTACAGGAAATGCAGCATACGCGCGGCTGGCCTCGCCGTAACGCTCACGATCAGCGCGGGTCGATGTTCGTAAAGTAATTTAAGCGGGTCGGGAATATCGGGCGGCGGAGGGCGCTCCCATACCTCGTTGCTGAAGCCTAATATCTCTGTGCAATAAACGCTCATACATACTTCAGAAAGCAGGTAATCCCGTTCGTACTCGCGCTCTCGAGCGGGGTCACTGCCCAGGCCAAAGCGTTTGACCCGGCGATCGATAAATTCCTCGATGGCCTGCGCAAGAAAATCGTCCGCCAATACCGCCTCCCGCAGCCGCGACGCAAACGCGGAGAACTCTGCGGTCTCCGCGATATCGTCCCAATAAACGATCCTGCCGGTGGTGTTGGCGCTGACCTTGTAAGCGATCCGTCTGATGAGGCTGACGACCTGCCTTGCCTCGTTTCGAGCCTTGCTGATCGCGGAGTTGACCGTGAAATAACGGCCGGTGACGAGGCGATCCAGCACCAGCAGTCGATCGGCGACGATGATAAGATATTCACGCGACGACAGAAGATATCTTTCAAAGAGCGTCGAAACGCCCAAAGCCGTGCGATACTTTGTGTGGGGATAAAGACAAACCGGCACGAAATATCGATCTGGCGAGATCATGATCGCATCTCCTCGGCTATGGGTCGGACGGAGACGGGTTGCATCAGATCCGGTTGCGAACTCGCGCGCGCCGGTGCGCCGTTCATTCGACCGGCCTCGCGCGAGCGCCTGAAAGGCAAGCAATCGTCGTTCCATAAGTCGGCCCGAGCGTCGAATACCGGCCTCTTCTTCGCCGAGAATTGGCCGAGATAACCATCGTAGATGATGGAGTCGCCGCATCGATGGATCAGACCAAAGTCGCCAACTCCTTGGCGGCCCTCCCCGGAACCGACGCTCCATTTCATCGCCGTCCCTTCGGGAAACAGCTGCCACCGGCCAATTACAGGCTCGCTATTTGAAGCATCGCAATTTGCAGCGAGCAATGAAGCTTCGCCGGACTTCTCCAGGAAAATGGAAAACTTCTCGCCTTTTACGGTAATCAGATCAACGTGCTTAACGGCGGATAGCCGCGCACGGGTTAGATAACGTTCCGCCACCTGCGCGATAACGCATAATACGAACGCAAACAGGCCGATCAGACCGCCGATGAAGAGGCTTGTGTAGTTGCCGGTCCTAAGCACCTCATCCGAGAGTTCCCGGTGGCTGCTTGCTGCAAAATCCACGAGGCTTCTGGAGATAACCAGGCTGCTCATCAGATATCCGGTCCCGGCCATGATCAACGCACCCACGGTGCTGTGAATCATGGTGTCCGGCCAAAACCGGTCGTCCTTCAACTGACCGTCGCTGAGCACGACGACGATAGATGCCATCACCATCGCAAGTGGGAACCAGGGAAGCGACAGCGCTATCGCGGCCCCCGCATCGCCGAAAGATGCCTTGAAGCCCGGACCGCCGATGACGGCAATGATTGATAACGTGAGTGAGCCGAAGGCGGTGCCGACGAGGATAGGAGTGATATAGCGGATCAGAGGTCTCTCTCGGCGAAAATTATTGATATCGAACCACTCGCGTTGCGCAATCTTCGATTTTCGGATCGCGAGAGCGCCGAAGATCGCGGTGAAGTAGAACGCGGCCGTCGTCCACGACCATGTGAAATATCCGAGGATATCTGTCGGCACCGGAAGGCCATGGATCCAGTCGCGGCCAATCCCTCGCGAGATGTACTCGCTGAACATCCAGGTTAAGCAGCCCGTGAAAATCGACAGCATCGCCAGCGAAATGAACGACAGGCCCGCGAGCTTCCCGCCGAAACCGATCCGGTCCGCGGGAGGTTCGTCTGTGAGGCAGAAGCCGAGCTTCTTCACCATATCCAGGCTGTCAGCTTCGCTCTTCACGGTTGAATGAACGCCGCATGCGACAAAAGTGTATATTCGATCGCGGAGGTCGCGAATTTCACCAAGTGTCCCGACGTCGTTAGGAGTATTACCTCGCAGACATTCGCTCAGATGCTCACGCACGAGTTCAACAAGCGCAACATGCTTGGCGGAGATACTGTCAAGCTCGTCCTTGTAGTAAGCGAAGAAGATTGGTTCGATCCCGACGCTATCGCGCTTTCGTTCCGAAAGAGCGACGAGCACGCATCCGACGCAGTACCAGGTGTGAAGGATCTCGTCGTCGTCCGTTAACTTGGTCAGGCCTACTGGCTGCTGGTTTCTTACATTGAGCCTCGAAACGAGTTTTCTGGTCTGGCATTGATAGGCGCTTGGCTCGAAAGTGAAAGGCGAACTGCGCATTCGTGCAACGGTTCGACGAACACAGTCGGGTATGCGCGCGACGGCGTGCAGGAAGCCGCGAATTCGCCGCTCGAGCTCCTTGAGGCCAGGAATGGCTTGGAGCGAGACAAGGCCCAAAGCGATCGCGAGCGGGGTCGCGATGACGAGTGGAGCGAGGCCCTCTGGCGTTTTTGGCCGGTCACCGGTTGGGCCAATGTTAACAAAAGTATTGAAGAGTTCCGGCACCAGCGAAAGTATCAAGTAAATGAGAATCATCGCTCCTACGTATGCCCGCTTGGCCCAAGCATATCGAGCGTAGGAGGTGGAGAATTTGGGTTTGTAGCGGGAAAAATGTTCGGATTGGCTGTCGTAGCTCGGCTCGTCAAAACGAGACCACGAGTACAGCACGACCATGACCATGCCGAAGATAAAAGCCGCGATCCATTTCTCGCCGTCTACCATCATTGTGATCACTCCGGTTTGAGCTTTGTCAGCATGGTTCGTTCCCGCAGGCGGCACCGCTGCGCCGCTTCATCATTGCCCGGTCGCTAAGGCCCGATCAAAAAAGGCGCCCCTGCTTATGTGCGGCGTGCCTTCCAGTGGCGCCGGAATGTGATGGTAGATCGGCTTGAGTGCTCATGAGTGTGAGCCGGCTCACATGATTGCAGATAGTGCGGCAAGCGAGCGCACCGTCTTGCTCGACGAGCAGAGGGAGGCGACCAATAGCCGCGCGTGCAGCACATCAGTCTGAATTATGACTTCCGAGCACCCGTGAACGCTCTCGCTTCATACGCTGGAAGCTTTTGCTCGGTGGAATAGGCCAAGGCCGGTGTCCCGGATCGAAGCGCTCGCCGGCACCGTTGACGCCGACGGACGCTCGGTACGCTGAACAGCGCATCCGATCGGAGACCAGACGCAACCCGAAGGTGGGAAATCCGGATGCGCCGACACGGTCATCGGACCGGTCATCAACGCCTCGCAACTCACTTGTGGCGGAATGCAGCAATGCAATCAGCTGCCTTTGGCGGCGGGCTTCGCAAGATGATCGAGCACCTTGGTGAATAATTCACGATTTTTCCGCAACGATCACAAGGCCCGGCACGGGCACGCCTCTCTCGCGGCGGGCCGAGTGCGGTTCGATCTGTAACGCCACAAGACCGGCGGCCTCGACCGACGCGCGCGCATAAGAGGCACTATGAGCGTAGCGCCGGCCCTCGCCCATGATAAAGCCGTCGCCGTCGTGCCTTTCCAGAGTGAAAGCCAGAAGGCCGCCGGAAGCCAGAACACGACTCGCTTCCTTCAAAACCGGAAAGAGGTCGGCGACATAGACCATTGCGTCGGCGGAGAACACGAGATCTACGCTGGAGTCAGGCATTTTGCGCAGCCCCTCCAGCATATCGGCCACTTTAAGCCCGGCGTAGAGACCGGTGGCGCGTGCCTTTTCGATCATGGCCGGTGAAAGGTCGATGCCGATGAATCGGTCGACCATTTCAGCAAACGCGACCGCCGCCAGTCCTGTACCGCAGCCGAGATCGACGGCATGTTTGAAATTGGCCGGCTTCCGATGCGTCTGACACGCGGACCGCACCGCCTCCGACAACACCGAGGGTCCACGATATCCAAGAGCCTCCACCAGCGCGGTGTCGAATGTAGGTGCATATTGATCGAACAGCGAACGCACAAAAGCAGGTGGCATTTCGGACAATTCCGCGGCGCCCAGCCGCATCAGTTCGACGCCTGCGCCGAACGGATCGGAGGGGATCCAGTTCACGCGCCCGCCGCAAGGCCTTGATCGCGTCGTCGCGATCCCCGAGTTGCTCAAGCATTTTTCCAAGCAACCGCCAGACCGACGCACGGTCCGGCTCCAGCTCGGAGGCCCGCCGATAGCTGACCGCTGCCGCCGCAATCCTGCCGAGATTGTGCAGGCAATCGCCTTTGATACAGAGAGCTTCGACCTGGTCCGGGGAAATGGCGAGCGAACGATCGCATTTGGCGAGCGCCTCTTCATACCGGCCTAGTTCGAGCAAGACGCCGCCGCTCAGGGTTGACGCCTCCGCATTGTTGGGATCGAGCGTAAAAGCATGCTCGTAAGCCAGCAGCACTTCATCGTATCTACGCTGGAGCCGCAGCAGGTTTCCTAGTTTGATCCAGGCGGCGGCCCGATCTGGAGCCAGCTTGATGGCGACGTCGAAGCTTTTCCTGGCTTCATCCAATTTGTTCTGGGCTCGAAGCAGTTCTCCGAGATTCAAAAAATATTCATGATTGTTCGGATTGCATCTGATTGCCGATGCGATCAGATCGACGGCCAAATCCAGCCTGTTGGTCTGCCAGTGGACCAAACCAAGAAGATGAAGCGAATCCGCGTGCGTCGGATCAAGCGTTAATGCCTGTCGACAGCGGTCTTCGGCCGGTCGATATCGTTTGGACGAAAAGTGGCGCAAGGCTGCGTCGTACAGATCGGTCGGCGAGCGCTTTGTTCTGCTTGGCTCTTCGCTTTTGACGCGAGGTCGAAGACGGCTCATTGCATGCGCCCTTTGGAATGGAGATCGACCACCGTTTCGGTGGCTGAAAAAGTCGAATCAATTCCATGATAAGTCCAAATCAAACGGAGAGTTAGCCCGGAATGTCTGAAGCCTGCCCAGAGACGGAGGTGTTCCGGCGTGAGCTAGGGCGAGCGCTTGGATATTCGTCCTTGTTCATTATGCCGCCCGGCGCAGTAGCGACAAACGTTAGCGGCTCGAAGTCTCGGAAATTGGAGGCTTTGCTCGACGCCATGCCGGTCGCCTATGCCGTCACCTACATCTTCGGCACGGTCGGATCGGCGCTCGTGATTGCGCTGATCGGTCCGGCTATGCTCGGCATCGATCTGGAGGCCGCCTGCGCCGTTTTGACCCTGAGGTTAGGGTCGCCGCCGTGGCGCGCTCCTTGATTCAGATCAAGCATTGAGCGAGCATGGTTTCCACTGTCGAGGCACTGCGGGGCCCAAGGCATTCGATCGGAGTACGAGGTTTGACAGAACAAATGCACCCGGCGGCTCCCCATCATCTGCCGTTTTTCATTCCTGGCGCCGACGGGTCGGACACCCTGATGGTAGTGATGGGCATCTTTCTCGTGGCTACCGTTTTATGGGTAGGCACCCTGTACTGGAAGCTGCACAGTCTGCCCGAGCGAATGGCGCACAAAACGGAAAAGCTGCAGTTCGAGATCGTCGCCGTTCTCGGCCTGATCTCGCTTTTCACCCACCTGCATATCTTTTGGGTCGCGGGCTTGTTGCTGGCCATGATCGACCTGCCGGATTTCGGCACGCCGGTGCGTAGCATCGCCGCTTCCGTTGAGCGCATTGCCGACGCCACGCCGGGCGCGCCCGTTGCCGAGGCTGAAATCCGCACCCAGCGACGATGCCGGCGCCAAGACCTCCGCAAAGCAGGGGGTGTCCAACCATGTTTGAGCTCATGATCTGCTCGCTGGTGACGATTTTTCCGGATTACCTCTACCGCCGCTATCGGCAAGGCAAGCGGTTCGGCAAGGAGATCACGTTCTTCTCGATCTGGTACGAACTGAGGTGGGGTATCACCGGTTGCCTGATGCTCACGATCGGGCTGATCACGATGATCTTCTATTTCCATCCCTCGACCACGTCAGCGGCGATTTACTTCCGGACCGTGCCGATCATGCCCGTAGGCATCGCCGGCCGCGTCGCCGAGGTCAAGGTCGGCTTCAGCGAGCACGTCAAGCAGGGTGACGTTCTGTTCCGGCTGGACAGTTCGAAGCAGGAGGCGGTGCTGGAGACCGCCAAGCGTAAGAGCGCCGAGGTGGACGCGTCGCTGATCTCGGCACGGGCCAACGTCGCCAAGGCGGATGCTCAGGTCGGGGAGGCGAAAGCGTCCCTGCAGCAGGCCCGGGACGAACTCGATGTGAAGAGAGAATTGCAACGCCGCAATCCCGGCATCGTGCCGCAACGCGATATCGAAAAACTGCAGGTGCTGGTCGATCAGCGGCAGTCCGGCGTCGATGCCGCCGCCGCTGCCAGGGAATCGTCGGCGTTGCGGGTTTCCACGCTGCTGCCGGCCGAGAAAGCGAGCGCCGAGGCAACGCTGGCGGAGGCGCAAGTGGAGGTCGACAGGACCTATATCCGTGCCGGCATCGATGGCCGCGTCGAGCAATTCCTCCTTCGCCCCGGCGACGTCGTCAACCAGGTCTCGCGCCCGGCTGGGATCCTGATCCCCGACGACGCCGGCCGGAACAGGTTGCAGGCCGGATTCGGGCAGATCGAAGCTCAGGTGATGAAGCCCGGCATGGTCGCGGAAGCAACTTGTATCTCAAAACCCTGGAAGATCATTCCGCTGGTCGTCACAACCGTGCAGGATTTCATCGCCTCAGGTCAGGCCCGGGCCAGCGATGTGTTGATCGACCCGACGAATCTGCAAAGGCCGGGTTCAATTCTCGTCTTCCTGGAGCCCCTTTACAAGGATGGCCTCGACGGTGTCACGCCGGGCAGCAATTGCATCGTCAATGCCTACACCAGCAACCATGACGTTATTGCCGATCCGAAAACCGGCGCGCTGAAGGGTTTTGTCCTGCACGCCGTCGATGCGACCGGACTGGTTCATGCATTGCTGTTGCGCATCCAGGCGCTGCTGTTGCCGATCAAGACGCTGGTATTGAGCGGTCACTGATAGGAGCGGACGAATGGCGGTTCGAGCCGCTGCACATGAGCGTGGAGTTGCCGTAATTTTGACCGAGGTGAAAAGTGCCAGCGGATAAATCGTCCATGACCTGCGACGAAAGGCCGAAATCTCGCGCAGGGCGTCTTCGCTTTCCGTTGCGCGCGCTCCTTCTGTTCGGGATATCGGCCATTGTGCCGCCTGCGGCCACGGCTTTGCCGCTCACGCCATTTCGGCATGAAGCGCAGGCGCGGCATCACTGCCCTGATGATACCGTTGTCTGGCTCGATTTCCGCAAGGAGACTTATTACAGCAAACGACAGAAGCGATACGGGCACGGCAGCACGGGCAGCTTCGTTTGTCAGAATGAAGCTCGCGCCGGCGGCTTCCGGCGCTCCCTGCTCGGGATCAGGTAAGTCAGGGGTCGCGCAAATTCGACCGTGCGGCTTAGACCGGTCGATTTTCGGCGCGCAAAGCGATGCTGGGTGCTTGTTGAGCCTCCGAGACGCTACGCGGTTTTAGAGCCTGGCCGTCCCGGCGCTTCCTCCCCACTCGGCCATAACAAGATTGCGTCGCCGGCTGTCACGATGGTCCGCCGAGGCCCGGATTCGTGCGGGCCAATGCCTGAAGATTGCGACAAGCCTGGCAGCAAGCGCGAGGGAAAAATCGATTGTTGAGAAAAGCACATTGGCGTGTTAGTTGTATTTATAGATAGAACAATTATTGATTGTATCCCAGCCTGTGAGCATGCGATGTCCTCATCGAAAACAGCGTATCTGTGTCAAGGAAAATTGCACCTGTTCGGCGGTGCCAGTGAATTCGACCTCGATTATCTGCTAAGCAAGACGCCGCATTCGAAAGACGATGCAATCATCGTGGCCGGCTCGCTCGTGGAAGGGAATGGAAACTCCCAGTCCGACATCGATGTTTACGTGATCGGCGAGCGCAAGCCGAACATGGCCAACGTCGATACATCGAAGCACCACTGGGTTTACACGGGCGACGACCCCGGCAGCATAACGTCATCGGGAAAAGACGGGCTGCTCTTTCAAATCTTCGACTACATAGAGCCGGGAAACCTGGCGTGGGACGTCGAATACTGGACCTTCGAGGAGGTGCAAAAGCTCTTTGACGAGCTCAACACTGCATTCTCCGATCTCCTCGGGCACGGTTACAGGTCGATTACCTTCGGTTACAAAAACGCGGGATTTTTGCACAGGCTTCACCATGGGCTGGTCATGCAAGACAATCCAACGGCGGCCAGGCTTCGAACGGCGCTCCCGCATGACAAATTATGCTACGTTCTCTATCGTCAGCATTCCAGCGGCTATCCGTGGATTCGCGACATAAGAGGCGCTTGGCTGGCCGAGAATTACGACTTGGCTCTGTACTCGGTGCGCGAGCATCTGTTCGACCAGATGTTTGCAATTACGTTTCTGGAAGGCCTGTCCAATCCCAACATGAAATGGATCTTCTACAAGCTCAAACATATGTCCAAGGGTTCGGCCGCCGCCTGCGATGCGTTCCGGGCGTTCAACGATTGGGACGCGCGTACCCAGGACAGCAGAAAGAAGCAGATTGTTCACGGGTTGGAGACGATCGATCTGATCTATGCCCGGGGTGCGGAGCTGCTGCGGAATGGAGCCGGGTTTCCCGATCCTGATGACGGAATCCGAGTGCTGGAAGAACAACGCAGGCTTAAGAGTAAAACTCATCCCGAGATGGACCGGCAGCTTTCATATCTTCTGAAGCGCTATCGCACAGACCTTCCGTCGATGATGGACTTTGTGAGCAAATAACGGGGTGCCGGTATCGGCGCCGCGCCGTATTGCGTTCAGGCTGCGCGGCAGTGGTGGTGCGGGATCTGATATTCGACGGCATGGTCGAGGGTTTCGAAGGCCGCGACGATCTGTTCGGGCAGGCGCGGGGAGTCCAGCACGGCGCTGCTGGTCATGATGCTTCGGATCCGGGCGAAGTCGACGGGCGACAGCGCGCGGCTGAGAATGCTCACCGCCTCCCCGATGCCTGCATCGCGGTCGGCGGTGAGGGGGATGAACCCGGCATGCGCCGGCGGGACAATGGTTGCGCCGGGCCGGGCGGGCTGCCGCGGTCTGCTGCGCAGCGCCGCAAGCTCGGTCCTGACGGCGCGGATGTCGATCCGCTCGCCCGCTTCCAGCCGTTCCAGCAGCCTGGCCTGGAAATGGTTCGGGGTGCCCGGCGCCGACAGCAGATACAGCAGCGACGGCGGCAAACGCGCAACCATTGCGCTTTTGCCCTTGGCCCATTGCGCGACCTGCATGTAGGCCTGCGCCGTCCTGACGTGCAGGCCGGCCTCGCGCTCGATCCATTTGAGGAACTGGCCATGGGACAAATGGCGCTTGGCTTCGATCAGGCTGTTGCCGGTCTGCAGGATCGAAACGGTCTGGCCGCGCTGGATGCGTTCGGCCTGGCCCCGGAGGAATTTCTCCACCAGCGGCGGCACCGCCGCGTAGTCGAAGCCATCGCCTGGCTGGCAGGCTTGCAGTGAGCCTCGCAGTGCCCGCATCGCAGCGCTCCTCGTCGTGCACCGGCGTTTTGCTACGCCATGGTGGCGACGATAAATACAACCTATGCTTGAATCTGGCAAGGCGCCGTGCTACGGCAAACCACAAGCTGTGCTTCAGGAAGGCGCGCGACCGCCGCGGAGAAACAGTGCCGGAATGCAGCAGTACCGGGTGCCGGAAGATGCCGACCGTCGAAAATCCGTGATGCATCGGGTTGCGCCATTGGTGTCGCCTCGCTACGCGCCATTGTCCCTCGACGGCGGACAGTCGTTCGCCCGCGCCTTCTCCGATAACCTGGTGCTGGTGTTCGAGGACTTCTTCGAGAGCTGGGCCTTCAGCCTGATCGCGGGCGAGGGCGAACGCCTCGCCGCGCAGGCGGTGCGGCGCGACCTCTTCATCGAGGAAAGCAGCTCATGGCGCCACATGACCACGCTCGGTTCCAAGGCGCTGCGCCGGCTGTCCTCGATCGTGCCGTATCTGTACGGCTCCCCGGATCTTGCGGATTTCCTCTCCGGGGTCGCCGGCGAGCGCGTGCTGCCGGTGCCCGACGACAACGAGCAGTTCGTCCTCAACTGCCTGGAGCGGCGCGGCGACCATCACGGCGCGCATCTCGACACCTATTCGTTCGCATTCAACATCATCCTCGAAACCCCGCCGCCCGGCGCCGGCGGCGTCGTCACCATCACCGATACGCGCAACCAAAATCCCGCGACAGGCTTCGCCGGGAAATCAATCCCGCTGCGCCCCGGCGACGCCTACTTCATGCGCACCAACATGGCCGTGCATGGCGTCAGCCCGCTCGCCGCCGACTGCCGGCGCCTGATGCTCAACTTCGCCTACAGAGCCCAAACCGACGCCGAAGAAACTTCCTACTCAAGCTCTAAACTCTACGGTTAGCCGGGCGCGGCGGCATCATGCCGTTCAGGGTTCTGCGGGGCAGAATCCACCGGCAGTCATGGGTTTTTCGCAAACATCATATCGTTCATTCAATCTAGGGTTGAATTCGTCGTTGACGGTGTCGCGGTTACATTCTACTGTCTATACAACCTAAGATATAATGCCGAGAAGAAGAACTTCTCGCAACAGCTGCGGGATGACAGGGCGAAATCAGCCTGGAAGCGCCATGACCTTGTTTGAGAAACATCCTCTGAGGTTGGCCCTTCCGAAGGGACGGTTTCAGCCGCAAAGCCAGCAAATCCTGCTCCAACTGGTGCCTGACGCGCTCGACAATCCTCGCCGCTGTTCGTGGACCACGATGCGCAACGACACCCTGCTGAAGATCAAATTGCTCAAGTCGCAGGATATAGCCGCGCTGCTCGCTACCGGGGAGATCGACGCCGGGGTATTGCCCGATGAATGGGTCCAGGAAAAGCAGGCTCCGGCAATTCCGCTGCTCGATCTGCGCTGGTGTTTGTCCCGGATTGTCTTTGCCGGTCCATCGGTGCGCACGGGGTTCGGATCGAAGCCGATCCGCGTAGCGACGAGTTATCCGAACCTTGCCGGGCGATGTCTTCGAGACATCGGTCAACCCGTCGAGATCCGTCATATTCAAGGTTCCGCGGAAAGCTTCGTCCCGGATATGTCAGACGCCGTGTTTGATTGCGTGGAAACAGGGGCGACATTGCGAGCGCACGGATTGCAGATTCTCAAGACCTACCTGGAATCGTCCGTACGCTTGTACGCCGCGTCGATCGCGAAGGCGGAAATGCTGCGAGCACTCTCGCTGTTCGAATTATTCGTGAAGGCAGCCCAAACCGAGGAAAGGGTCTTAACATGGTAATGGAAGTACGCGAATTCGTTAACAACGAGGAATTTGGTCGCCCGGATTCGAAGAAGTACTGGTGGCACCACGCCTTCATCTTTCGCTGCAGCAGCCAGATCCATCCGACCCTGCACATGTCGACGGTCATGACGCCCGACGGAAAGATGACCGTTTGCCCGGTGAGCGGCGACGAGAACGGCCCCAATCTGGAGCAGGCGATCGCCGTTGCCAAGCGCCTGGCCTTCGAGGGTGCGAACAAGATCGATCTTTGCTCCGGCTTCAACATGGATCTGGCAAAAAAGATTCAGGAAGCCGTGGGCACCAGTTCGAAGGTCGCCGTATCGATCCGGGCCAACGCAGCTTAAGCGTTATCCGCGATGCAATCGAAACTGGCCGACCATCATTTGCATCTGGAAAGGGGGGCGCGGCTGAAAGCCTCGCCTCCCTTCGACGGACTGGGACGGTGGTCGCCGGCTTCGGATCAAGCCGGTTTTGTGAGAACGTTCGTTTCATGCATCAACGATCTCGCGGCGACCGGCTGCCGATATGCCGAGATACGCTTCAACCCGTTGTCGTTTCTGCGGCACGGCACGGATCCCGAAACCCAAATCGAAATGTTCCGCGATGTGCGCTCCTGGGCGGCTGCCCAGCATCGGATCGATGTGCGCGCGGTCGTATCCGTGAAGCGGGAAGGCCCGGCCGCCGACTGGGCCCGGGCGGTCGCATTCGCCGCCGACTACGGGGACGAGGGAATTCTCGGAATTGACGTGTCCCGGAGTTACGTTTTGGGTGAAATTCCGATCAGCGGCGTGCCGCCGCTGAGCGAACTGGCCGCCTTGTGCAAGGGGCAATCGCGGCGTTCATTTTCCATTTATGTGCATTGCGGCTGGCACGATTCCGTACGGGATGCCTGGGAAGCGATCGATGTGCTCGGTGCCCAAAGGCTCGGTCATGGACTGGCGATCGGCAATGACTGTTCGCTGTGGCGTCGGATCGCGCGCGACGGCATTCAGATCGAGGTATGTCCGACAGCCGCTCAGCGGCTGGCCGGTCTGCCCATCGATCGACATCCGGCATCCGAATGGATGCAGGCCGGTATCCGCGTTCTGCTCGGATCCGATCATCCCCTGGAGCTCGGTACGGACATAGCGCGCGAGCATCGGTTGATGGCCGGCGCGCATCCGCAAGTTGCCTCCGAGCTGTCCGGATGGCCATCCGGGCCCGTCCCCGCTCCGAAGCATCCCGTATCGCCGTCTGCTCGGCTGCCGGATCGCCTCGGCAGGGGGACACTGCAAAAGCACGCCCCGCTCACGCGAATTCTTCCGCCGCTCGAAGCAGGAAAAATGACGCGCGTGCTGGAGCTGCACTACGGAATCACCCCGGCGAAACCGCCGGCTCGAATTCTTAAAGGACATAGCCGTCCCAATCTGCTGGTCGAGTCCAACGAGGGGCAACGTTACGTCCTGCGTTTGGCGCCCTCGCGTGACATCGTTCAGGTCGATTGGGAATGCCGTCTCCTTGCGCAACTGCGGAGCAAGGCTGGAATTTCCTGGGTACCGGCGGTTCTGCCGGGAAACAATGGCCGGCTGTATCAGGAGACAGAAGGCCGCTTGCTGGTGCTTACGGCCTTTATCGATGGATGGACGGCAAAGCCGCCATCCGGCGTGCATCCGTCGCCGGCGATGATGACCGAGATCGGCCGGTTCATCGGTACGGTCCACAATTGCCTGCAGCAGGTTCCTTTTCCGTGGACATGGCCGGCGGACAAAGCCACCCGCGCCTGGAATACCCTTGACGACCTGATGCGGCCGGCAATTGTGGAACGGCTGTCCGGCTCGCATGCAAGCCTTATTCAGCAAGCTCTGGCGGACTGTGTGCGGATGCTCGACCGGGCCGCCTGGAGCGAACCGATTCACGGCGATATCAGATTTGCCAATCTGATATTCGGTCAGCACGGCGATATAACGTCGCTGCTCGATTGGGAAGCGGCCGGCATCGCATCCTGCGAACTTGAACTCGCGCTTGCGCTTCGAAATATTCTGTTCGCGGATATCCTGACGGCGGGACCGCCGCCGGTCACGCTGATGTCTTCGCTGCTCGCCGGATTTAGCCAAACCTCTCGCCAGGATGTGCGTCTCGACAGCCGGAAACTCCAGGCATGGCTGGTCTATGCCGCCTTGGAGGAATGCCACTACGCCCTTTGCGCCGATGTTCCGGAGCTGGACCAGGTTCGCCGCGAGCACCTGCTCGCCGCCTCGGAACGGATGCTGCTCTGGACGATGGAGCAAGCCGATCAGGTCGCAGAGGCGCTGGGCTGATGAAGCGAGCAACGTCCGTCATTTGTTTCGACCTCGACGGGACCCTCGTCACCAATAGCTCGGTGTCGCTCTATCTCGCAAAAAAGCTGGGACACTACCCCCTTATCGAAGAGATGGAAGACAGATACCGCGCCGGAAAAATCAGCAATTCGGAGATAGCGGAGCAGTCCGCCGCGCATCTTTCGGGTTATCGGATCTCGGAAGTTGAAGGTCTGCTCGCGGATCTGCCGCTGCTCGCCGGAATCGAGAAAACGCTGGCCGTGCTGAGGGCGCTGCAATGCCGCGTTCTTCTCTGCACCATCACCTGGAGTTTTGCGTCCCGCTACTTCTCGCGCCGCTTCGGATTCGATCATTATTGCGGCACCCAGATGGAGGAGAAGGACGATTGCCTGACCGGCCGTGTCTCGCGGCATTTCGACGAGAACGACAAATTGCGGTTTGCAAAAGAGCAGATCAGTTCCTGCGATCTGGCAATGTCGCGTTGCGTTGCCATCGGGGATTCCCGGTCGGACGTTCCGCTGTTTCGCGCGGCGGGACTCGCGATCGCCGTAAACGCAACTCCCGACGCCATCGACGCGGCGCACGTCGCGGTTCAAATCGACGACGCCCGCTCGCTGCTTCCCTTGATACGGCCGTTTCTGGAATTCGGGAAGAGCTAGCCCATGCGCATCGCTCTCGTTCCCACGCCCGACCTGCGCTGCGAGACCGGCAGCACCCTGTACGCCGTGCTTCTGGCCCGCCTGCTCGCAAAAGCGGGCAACGAAGTCCATGTGTACGCTCTCAATCATCCGGAGATCGAACTTCCTGGGCTGCATTTTCACGATCTGGCGTTGCCGCTGGAACATCCCGTCTTTGTCGACCGGATGGTAAGCGACGGCCAGATAGCGTCGACCGTCGCGCGGATCGTCGAAGCCATGACTCTCGATCATGAAGCGGCACCCTTCGACGTCGTGCATGCGCACTATGCGACGATCACCGGATATGCCGGTAAAATTATCAGCGATCTGTTCGCGGTGCCGCTGGTCGTTTCGTGCCTCGGTCGCGATCTCACTGTCGGCGCGCCCAACGACGGGAGATATGCGCGCATGGTGCGCGAAACCGTTCGCAGCGCGGCACGAATCCTGGTCGCCGACCGCAGTTTTGTCGATGTATTGGTGAATGACTATCAGGCCGACAAATCCCGGATACGGGTTCTGCCGATAGGGATAGATGACGAGCTTTTCGCTCCGGGCGAGGTAACCGCGGCAACCGGCGGCCCCGTCAGAATTCTGAACGTGTCTTCGTGCTTTGACCGGGAGAAAGGCCTGGACAGTCTGCTGGCTGCGGCGCGGCTCGTCAAGGCGAAGGGAGTCGCGTTCGAATTGTCGATCGTCGGGGAAGACGATCTGCCCGGTCAGGAGCATGCGTCGCGGCTTGGCGATCTGGTATGCAGGCTGGGAGTCGATGACGTCGTCAAATTCGTCGGCAGGGTGCTTCACAACGACATACCGCGGCGTCTTGCCGAGGCCGATATCTTCGTCGATTCGCGCGTCAAGGGAAATTTCAGCACCGCGACGCTCGAAGCGCTTTTTGCTGCGCGGCCGGTTCTGGCCTCGGCTGTGGAGAGCAATCGATCCCTGATCGAGGACGGCAGCAACGGCTTGTTGTTCGAGCCGGGCCAATCGTCCGGCATGGCCGAGGCCATTGTCAAATTGGCCGGCGACCCCGCGCTGCGGCAATCCCTGCGCGACGGGGCGTCGTTATGGCGCGCATTGAACGGCAGGCGGTTCAGCGCCGCCATGATGTGCAACGAAACCCTGCAGGCCTATCGGACGTCCGCAGTCAGGCGAGCCTACGAAACGTGGTGACGCACAAATTTAACGTAACGCGACGAGCGGTGGTTGAACCAATGACGATCGCGATCTGTGCTCCGCGGGCGCAGCCACTTGCAGAACGCATGCTGGGTTTTGAACGGGGACCGATCGCGTTCCTGGACAGTCAGGCCGTCTTTCGCGATACCGTGGTGAGCCTCAATCCCGAGCGAAAATTCCGAAAGCTCGCGCTCGACCGGCAAGGATTCGCCGTCGGCAAGTGGATTAGCGGAACTGCTCGCGCTCGCGACAATCTCGACCATCACCTGCTCTGGGAACGGACGATACCCAGAGAACTGGATTGTCTTGTTCCGTCATCGCTTCAATTGATAGCGACCTCCGACGATGGCGCATGGTTTGTTTCCGAATACGCCGGACCGACCGTTCTCGACCTGCGTCACGGTCGAGACCTCGATTTGGCAAAGACCGCGCGTCGGCTGGCGCAGCTCCTTGCCTGTTTCGAACGAAGCGGGCTGGTGTGGGCGGATTGCAATCCGAGAAATCTCGCGGTGGGCCGCCACGGCCAGTGGGTCGCGCTCGACCTGGAGCGGCTGCGGGCGCCGGACGCTGGCTGGACCGAGTCGGACTGGGCGCGCCTCTATCTGTCGTGGCAGTCCGTGCTGGGCAAAGAGCTTCTGGAACGATGCCTTGGCTCCCGGTTCAATGTCGACGCCTTGGATTTCTCCGATCCGTCGAATTTCGTGCCGGACCCCTGGGATCGTGAATGGTTCCGGCAGGAAAACGTGGACCGGCCGGTGACGGTCGGCGACAAGCGCAGGCTGATGGCACTGTCCTATGCGGTCGAGCGCGGGTGGACTGTGCAGGGACGGTGGATCGATGGCCATCTGCTGTGCTGCTATCTGTCGGACCACGCAGGCCGGGCCTGGGGCGTACTTGGACATCGCGCGCTGAGCCGCGCCCTCAGGGGACCGTCGGGCCGGTTCGAAGATCTGCTGCTGATCCTGACGGCAGCGGTCGATCTTCATCGCGGTCGAAGCAACCGGCATGAAGCGCAAACGGCATTGCGCGGCGCTGTCGAGCGGTGCGCGGCACGGGTGGCATGCGATCTCCCAAAAGCCCCGGCCGTTGCGGTAACGGCCACGACCTAGCTGAAGGACCACCGGCGATGGCAAAGTCTTACGAGGCCCGCGGCGTATCGGCGAACAAGCCGGACGTGCATTTTGCGCTGGCCGGCGTCGATCAGGGGCTGTTTCCGGGAGCCTTCTGCAAGATCATTCCCGACGTCCTTATCGGCGATCCGGACTGGTGCTGCCTGCTGCACGCCGATGGCGCCGGCACCAAATCGGCGCTTGCCTATACCCACTGGCGCAAAAGCGGTGACATCAGAGTATTTCGGGGCATCGCTCAGGATTCCATCGTCATGAATCTCGACGATATGCTGTGCGTTGGGGCGACCGGGCCGTTTCTGCTGTCCAACACCATCGGGCGCAACGCCAAGCTCATCCCCGCCGAAGCGCTTCGCGAAATCGTCGATGGTTACACGTCGTTCTGCGCGCAGATGTCCCGATCGGGAATTGAAATCGTCTCGTGCGGCGGCGAAACGGCCAACCTCGGCGACCTGGTGCGTACCGTGGTAATCAATTCCACCCTGATGACACGCATGCAGCGCGCCTCGGTCATCGACGCCAGCCAGGTAAAGCCCGGGCATGATATTGTCGGGTTGGCCTCGTTCGGTCGCGCCACATACGAGAGCGTCGAGAATTCGGGAATCGGCACAAACGGACTGACCGCGGCACGCCATGAATTGCTGGGCGCCGATCTCAAGACCGGATTTCCCGAAACCTTTGCGCCGGAGATTATCGCGCATGCGTATGTCGGGCAGCACGACCTCGACACCGCGCTGCCCGGCACCGCCTTGACCGTCGGCGAAGCCTTGTTGTGCCCGACGCGTACCTATGCCCCGATCGTTACTCAGGTGCTCGCGCGCGCCGATGGCCAGGTCTCCGCGCTGTTTCACAATACCGGCGGCGGTCAGACCAAGTGCCTCAAATTCGGAGAGGGCGTGCGCTATGTAAAAGATAACCTGTTTCCGTTGCCGCCGATTTTCCAGTTTATCAGGGACAAAACCGCGATGCCGCTCCGCGACATGGCGCAGGTGTTCAACATGGGCCACCGGTTTGAAGTGGTGTGCGCTCCGCAATTCACGCAACAGGTAATCGACCTGTCCCAGCGTTTCGGCGTAGCCGCGCAAGTCATCGGCCGCGTCGAGAAAGCGGACGCCGGCGCGTCCCTGGTTTTGTCCAGCGATGGGCAAACCGTGGAGCTCGATCGAAAGGGATAGAGCTTCACCGGTTGAAGTTGCAAGGAGGAAGCACCGTGAGTTTATCCCATCTCAGTCCGCTGGAACGGTTCGACCTTTTGCCGGCTCTTATTTCGCTGTCGTCGAAGGACTCGGTCGTGCTTCCGCTCGCGCCCACCGAGACGTTCGACGACGACGTCGTCGCCAAGGCCGTAGGCGGCATGGAAGTCTACAACCGGATGCTGCGCGTCCTGCCTGCGTTGTTCGCGGTCGACAAGGTCTTCGAGCAGAGCTTCGGGTATGGACGGCACGTCTACGTGCTCGGCGAGGATCAGCTCGACAATCTGTTGGCGGAAGACGGAACCAACCGGCGGGAAATCCCGCCATCCGCGCAGATTGAAATCCTGTCCGTTGTCGGCCTGATCTACCGGTTCAATGTGGCGCGGAAGTTCGGCTACCCCGAGCACGGCGTCGTGCAGTTTCGCCTCAACGGCTGGGGAAGGTTCCTGGTCGAGGAGCGACGCCTCGATCACGGCAAGGATTTCGCCGAGACGTTCGACAGGCTGAGCGCGCTGCTGAGCGGCCAGTCCGAGAAATATCGCGAACTTCTGGAACTGTGCAATTCCGACGAAAGGCCTCTCAATGTCCAAAGAATTCACGAACTCAATCGTTCGCTTCCCATCACCTTCGTTACCTAGAAGGAATGTGCCCGATGCAAACAGCTCAAGCCGCGGCCGCCATCCTGATTACCGGTGCATCGTCGGGAATCGGCCAGGCAACGGCGCTCCGGCTGGCCCGGCGGTCGGTGCCGCTGATCCTGCACGGCCGCGATGAGGCACGTCTGACCGCGGTGGCAGGAGAGTGCGAGACGCTCGGCGCTGCCGTGGTGGTCTGCTGCGGTGACCTGAGGTCTGACGCCGGCCTTGACGAGTTGATCGCGACATGCGGGCGGCAGGGGGATTTGCGGGCGTTGGTGAACAACGCCGGAGCCGGCAGCTTTGCGAGCATGGATCAGCTTTCGCCGCGGGCGTGGGGGGATATGCTTCGACTGAATCTTACCGTGCCGTTCCTCCTCACGCGCGCCTTGTTTCCGCGACTGAAGAGCGGCTGCGAAACCCCGACGGTCGTCAATGTCAGCTCCGACGCGGACAGTCTGCCCTTTGTCAACGCGACGGCCTATTGCGCAAGCAAGGCGGGATTGCTCGCGTTTTCGAAAACGGCGGCGCTGGAATTGAGGGCGATGTCCGTCCGCGTCTGCACCGTTTCGCCGGGCCGCGTCGACACCTGTTTCAACGGAAAGCAACCCGGCATGCGGCCTGGATCGCTGCACCCGGACGAAGTGGCCGAGGTCATCGAGTTTGCGATCTATTGTTCGCGCAATATCGAGTTGCAGGAGATACGGCTCGACAGCATGAGCCGGCCGCAATGAGGGCAGCCGAGCGAATCGCGATGTGCGTCCTGACCCCTGCATGTGTGCTGGGCGGCCTGCTCAGGTGCGCCCTTGCAAGTCTTGCAAGCGCCGGCTTCGAGATCGTCCGTGCCTCGCTGATCCGATTCAGGCCGGAGCATGTCGAAGGCATCTGGCGCGCACAGCTTGAATCCTTCGGCGCCGACCGGGTCCGCGTCATGACCGACCATCTTGTGTCCGGGCCGTCTCTGGTGCTGCTTCTTCGCAGCGACCCCGGGTCGCCCGGGGTCAGCGGGCAATCCCGGCTGAAATCGTTCAAGGGCCCGTCCGATCCCCGTTTCAGCAAGCCGGGGCATCTGCGCGCCCGGTTGGGCGCGCTCAACAAGATGATCAATTTCGTCCATTCTCCGGACGATACAAATTCGCTGTTCAGGGAAGCCTCGATTCTGTTCGGCGCCGACTGGTTGCCGGATGCGCTGGACGAAGGCGGCATGGCGCAGGATGGCGGGCGCTGTGCGATATCCGGATTGCAACGCCGATTTGCGGTGCCATCGGTGGCGCTATCCATTCCGCGCATCGCGATCCTGGCAAGGAAGCGCCTCGTCGATCGATTAGGGGCGATGCCGAACGACATGCCGTCGGCGTCCCTGCGACACCTGCAGCGGTTGACCGAAGCGGAGCTCTCGTGGATCAACAGGTGCCCGGGCGGCGCCGGCTGGACGGCACTCCGTTCGTTCAGGGAACGCCATTCGTGCCTCGAGCCGGCGCATGCCGAACTATCCTGCGAACTGCGGCGTCTCGCCGAATGTCGGGATACCGCGCCAAGTCCGGCCGAATACGGCATGTATGCGGCTATCGACGACATCCTGTTCGGACGCCGGACCTCGATCGCGCCGCTCTATTCGGTCTCGACACCGTTCGCCTGCCTCGATCGGTGGGAAACGACGCTACTGGCCAGCCAGGCCTTGTCGGAGGCCGCATAGAATCCGCGGCGACAGCATTTGCCGGCAATTGGGGATTGTATCCGATGCCCGTACCAGGCCCTCAGACCACGTCGGACTCCGCAATCCGCGGATATTTCTACGGCATGCGCTTCACCCGGAACCTGCTGTTTCACTATTCGATCATGACCGCCTTCTATTTGTCGAACCATCTCAGCGTTCAGTCGATCATGTTCCTGGAAAGCATCTACTGGACCACGCGCACCATTGTCGAGGTGCCCTGCGGATACCTGGCGGACGTCACCAGCAGGAAGGCCACGCTGGTTGCCGGGACCTTGCTGAACAGCGTCGGCCTGGCGGCGTTTGCATTCGTCGACGGGTTCAATTCCTTTGCGGTGACGATCGCAGCCGTGGCGCTTTCGCACAGCATGTGCGCCGGCGCGGATTCCGCTATGCTGCTGGATGCCCTGACGGCGCGCGGGCAGACGGCTGAATTCCGGCAGATCGAGGGCAGGGGCGTTTCCGCGCGCCACCTCGGTCTTGCATTGTGCATTCCGTTGGGGTCGTTGATTGCGCATTTTTCCGACATGCGCAATGCGTTGCTGCTGAGCGCGATTTGCATCCTGATCGGCGTCCCCCTGGCCGTTCTGTTTCCGGCCGGGGGCTCGATCAAGCGCGAGCGCACCAGTGTTTCCGATATGGTTGCCCTGGTCCGCGGCCATCTGGGCCGGACCACATTCGTGATAGTTGGATGGCATTCGATCTGGTTCGTCGTTCAATGTCTGGGTTATTGGACGTTTCAGCTCGCGTTGATCCAGCTCGATATCGGCATCGCCTGGTTCGGCATCGTATTCGCGTCATCCATGATTCTGACTGCCGCCTCATCTTCGGTCAGCGGCAGATACACTGCCGGCCTGCGGGCGCGCGTCATAACCGCGATGTTTTTCATCGGGGCCGCGGCGTATTTGCTGGCGGCCGTGGGGTTGAGATGGGCGGGGCCGGCCGGAACCGGCCTGTTGCTTCTGGGTCTTGCGCTCAATGCGTTGGTGATCGGCCCCTACAGCGCAGTGGCCAGGGACTGGCTGAAAGACATCGTTCCTTCGGCGCGCTATACGACCTCGATTGCATTCATGATCCTGTTTGGAAACCTGGCTTTTGCGGCGGTGTCGCCCTTGCTGGCGGTCTCCATACGCAATATCGGCCTGTCGACGACGCTGCTCTGGGTGGCCATTCTGCTGATGGCCTGTGCGATCTGTTCCATGGTCGTTATCGATGTGCCCAATATCTATCGCAAGGCTGGGAAATGATCGGCCCTGCGCCTTTCGTATCCCCGACGACCGCATGCTATATATTCACAACGGTCGCACAGGCGGGCCGCGCTTTGGATAAGGCCGCGAGTGACGCAAGGGATTTTTCAATGAGCATACGGGTCTATGGATTTTGGCGGTCGATCGCCTCGTTTCGCGTGCGCGTCGCGCTCAGGCTCAAGGGGCTGCCGTTCGAGGAAATTCCGATCGACATCCTGTCCGGCGAGCAGTTCAGGCCGGAATACGCCGCCGTGAACGACGAACGCGTGGTGCCCACCTTCATTCATGACGGCCATTCGATCTACCAGTCGCTGGCGATCATCGAGTACATCGAGGCACTGCAACCCGAACCGCGGCTGATCCCTTTAGATGCCAGGGAGAAGGCCTACGCAAAGTCGCTGGCGCTGATGACGGTGGCCGACGCGCATCCGCTGGTGACGCCGCGGGTCCGCAATCATCTCGCCGCAGCGTTCGGCGCCGACGCCAAGGCGATCGACGACTGGGGCAGGCACTGGACCACCGAGGGGCTTGCCACCTATGAGCGGATGCTCGCGAAGCGTCCGGCCGCGCCGTTTGCGCTTGGCGCCGAGCCGGGGCTGGCCGATATCTGCATCGCAGGTCAGGTAGTGACGGCGCAGTATGTAAAACTCGGGCTGAACGATTTTCCGGGCGTGGCAAAACTGGCCGAGCAATGCTTCAAGCTGCCGGCATTCGCAACCTCGCATCCGTTTGAGCAGCCGGGCTACAAGACGGCGAACGCGCATTGAGGCGCGCGGTCTTTCTTACCTCTCCCTCAAGGGGAGAGGTGAAGCCACCGCGTCCGCGGCGACAGTTTCGATCAACGCCCTACACATCCAGCCCCAGCACCCTTGCGGCATTGCCGCCCGCGATCTGCGCCAGCATTGCCTCGTCCATCCCGTGCACGCCCGCGATATGCCCGATCGGATTGTATTCGGCCATGTCGAACGGATAGTCGGTACCCATCACGATGCGATCCGGACCGAACACATCGATCAGGTAGGCGAGCTGGTGATAGGTGAACACCACGGTGTCGAGATAAACCTGCCGCAGATAGCTGGTCGGCGGCAATGGCAGGTCGCCATGGGAATCCTGCCGGGCGCCCCAGGCGTGGTCGATGCGGCCGGAATAGCCGGGCAGATAGCCGCCGCCATGCACCGCCATCAGTTTCAGGTCGGGGAAGCGCGCCAGCGTGCCTGAGAAGATCAGGTTGTGCAGCGCCAGCGTGGTGTCGAGCGGATTGCCGAGCACGTTGTTGAAATAGAAATGAGTCAGGCGTTCGCCGTGGGTAAACCCGTTCGGATGCATCATGATGAAGGCGCCGAGCTGTTCGGCTTTTGCGAAGAAGGCGCGGAATTTTGGATCGGACAGCTCCTGGCCGTCGACATTGGTCAGGATCTCGACGCCCTTCAGCTTGAGGTCGGTCATGACATAGTCGAGCTCGCGAACCGCGATCTCCGGCTCCTGAAGCGTGACGACGCCGAGGCCTGCGAAACGATCCGGCTGGCGGGCGCAGTATTCGGCGACGCCGTCGTTGGCGAGCCGGTGCGCCCGTTCTGCGAGCTTGGCGTCGATCGTGTAATAGCACTGGCCGGGCGCGGGCGCCACCACCTGGATGTCGATGCCCATGGCGTCGAGATCGCGCAGCCGGCGGTCGACGGTCGTCATGACCTCGCCGACGTCCTTTTCCTGCTGCGCGTTGATCTCCTTGCTTGCCGCATCGGAAAAATGCGCCAGCGGGATTCGGCTGATATCGACATGCGGCTGCGCCAGTTTTGCGGCCTGCGGCACCACGATATGGGCGTGGATATCGATCGTCACGGACGGCGGACGCCGCGCGCGGCCGTCGGCATCGTGGGCGCGCGCGGCGGTGCGGCCGTAGCGGTTCTTGCGATCGAGCATGGGAAGTTGTCCGTCGGTCGAGATGATCATGAGTTGGTCCCTTGGGCGTTGTTGTTTCGTCTGGTCCAGTGCACTGGCACCGCGGTGGCGTCGGCGTCACCGAGGCCGGCGGCCTCGGCCTGCTCGAAACAGGCGAGCGCGCTGGCCGTGACCGGCAGCGACGCATGAATCGAGTTGCCGAACGCAACCGCGGTGGCGAGGTCCTTCTTCGCGGCGCTGACCGCGAATGCGGTTTCGCCCATCGGCTGCCCGCCGAGCCCCCTTGCGATGCCGGCGCTGCGCGCCTTCATGGCGGTCGGCGTGCCGGCGGTGTCGGACAGGATATCGATCAGCCGGTCGGCGGGAAGATTGAGCGGCCTGCAGATGGCGAGCGCTTCGCCCAGCGCCTGCCAGTACACCAGCAGCGGCAGGTTGACCGCGAGCTTCATGGTTGCGCCGGCGCCGAGTTCCCCGACATGCTCGATACGGCGGCAGAGTTGTTGGAGCACGGGCATGGCCCTCGCGACGTCCGCGGCGGCACCTCCGGCAAGACCGAACAGCTTTCCTTCTTTGGCCGGAGCGGTGCTGCCGCCGACCGGGCATTCGACAAAGGCTGCACCCCGGCGCGCAACCGCGGTGCCGGTGGATATCATGGTATCCGGACGCACCGTGCTCATGTCGATCACGCACTTTCCGGCAAGTTCAGCTTCGAGGATGCCGCGCGGCTCGCGATAGACCGCTTCGGTCGCCGCATCGTTCAGCAGCATCACGACGACGACGTCGCAGCCGCGCACCAGTTCCGCCGGAGACGCGAACAGTTTGGCACCGGCCTCGGTCAGCGGCTTTGCCTTTGCCGCATCGCGATTCCAGACGCCGACCTCGTGTCCGACCGCCATCAATCGCTGCGCGATCGATGATCCCATCCGTCCCGTTCCGCATACGCCGATTTTCATTTGTTTGGCCTCAAGGATGAGAGTGCATCAGGGGGCATGGAAAACGCCGAGATTCTGCTCGACCAGTTTTTCGTTGTTCAGGACGTCCGCCGTACTGCCCGCGAATACGCAACGCCCGGTATTGAGGATGACGACCTGGTCGGCGACCTCCAGGGCGAGATGGCGGTTCTGTTCCACCAGAACGATGGACTGTCCTTCGTGCCTGAGCCGCCGGATGGTGCGGCCGACTTCCGCGACGATCAGCGGTGCCAGCCCCTCGGACGGTTCGTCGAGCAACAGCACTTTCGGGTTGCCCATCAGCGCGCGCCCGATCGCGAGCATCTGTTGCTCGCCGCCGGACAGCGTGCCGGCAAATTGTCCGTGGCGGTCGCGCAGCCGCGGAAACATCTCCCAGATGCGCTCGACAGTCCATGGCGTTGTCGTGGTGCCGACGCGCTGCTGCGCCACCAGCAGGTTTTCCCTGACCGTGAGCGAGGGAAAGATGCGCCGGCCCTGCGGCACCAGGCCGATGCCGAGATGCGAGATCCGTTCCGGGCTCAGACCTGCGATCGGTTCGCCGAACAGCCTGATCTCGCCTTCCCGCGGTTGGAGAAAGCCGATGATGGTGGAGATGCAGGTGGTCTTGCCGGCGCCGTTGCGCCCGAGCAGCGCCAGCACGCCGCCGCTTGCCAGCGCGAAGCTCACGCCATGCAGGACATGGCTGTCGCCGTAGAAGGTGTGCACGCCGGTCAGACTTAGCGCGTCAGGTGCCAAGATACACCTCCCGCGTCCGCGCATCCGCGATCACGTCGTCACGCGCGCCGTCGACGATGACGCGGCCGTAATTCAGCAGCGTCACCGTTTCGGCGAGATCAAGCGCGGTGTCCATGTCGTGCTCGATCATGACCACCGCGGTGTGCCGCGGGATCGAGGCGATTAGCGCTTTCACCGTCGATCGTTCGGTGTTGGAAAGGCCGGCCAGCGGCTCGTCGAGCAGCAGTACCCGCGGCTTCTGCGCCAGCGCCATCGCCAGCTCGACACGGCGCTTTTCGCCATAGGCGATGTCGGACACCGGAAAGCCGGCGAGGTGCAACAGCCCAACGCTGTCCAGCGTCCGCCGCGCCTCGGTCGCAAGTTCGCCGTAGTAAGACAGCGGCCGCCACATCTGCCAGCGTGACGACCGCAATCCGAGCAGGCCAAGCGTGACATTGTGTTCCAGCGAATCTTCCGCGAACAGCGTGATGATCTGGTAGGTCCGCGACAGCCCGAAATGCGCGCGCTTGTAGGGCGCAAATTGCGTGACGTCGGCGCCGAACAGCCTGACCTGTCCGGAATTCGGACTGAGGTCGCCGGTGACCTGGTTGAACAAGGTGGTTTTGCCGGCGCCGTTCGGTCCGATGATCAGCCGCCGTTCTCCCGGACGTATCGCCAGCGACACGTCCTGCGTCACCGGAAGACCGCCGAACGCTTTCTTGAGATTGACGATTTCGAGCGCGTAAGGGGACGCGGTCATCGCGGTCCCCCGCGCAGTCTCGCCGCCAGCCTGGAAAGGCCGGGGATGATCCCGGTCGGCATTACCAGAACGATGAACAGGAAGACCAGGCCCAGCAACATGTTCCAGCGTTCGACATAGGCCGAGGCATAGTTCTTCAGCAGCAGCACCAACGTCGCGCCGATCACCGGGCCCGCGGCCGTTCCCGAGCCGCCGGCGATGACGCCGAGCAGAGCCTCGGCCGAACTGGTAGTCGAGAGCGAGGTCGGATGGATGTATTTATGATAGTAGACATAGAGCAATCCGGACACGCCGCCCCAGAAGCCGGCGTAAACAAAGGTGATCCATCTAATCATCCAGGGATTGAAGCCGAGCGCGGCCATCCGGCGCGGCTGGTCGCGCACGCCTTTCAGCGACGATCCGAACGAGGATGACACGAAGATCGCCATCATGACGAAGGCAATGCCGGCGATCAGCAGCGCGAACCAGTAAAACGGCGCGGGACCGTCGAGCGGGATGCCGAACGGCATCGGACGGGTCAGGCCGGCGATGCCGTTGTCGCCATTGGTTACGTTCGACATGCGATAGGCCAGCCCCCACAGCACCTGCGACAAAGCCAGCGTGATCATCAGGAAGCCGAGACCGGTGGCGCGCAGCGCGATGATGCCGAACAACGCCGCGGTCAAGGTCGTGCCGGCGATCGAGAGCAGGGCGGCCGGTGCGTGTCCGAGGCCGTATCGCGTTGTCAGCAGCGCGGAAATGTAAGCGGCCACGCCGAGAAACGATGCGTGCCCCAGCGAGGTCATGCCGCCATAGCCGACCAGCAGATTGAGGCTCAACGCAAAGATCGCGGCGATCAGGATCTGGCTGGCGAGATTGACGTAGAAATCGCCGGCGAGCAACGGCAAGGCCGCGAGCAGGGCCGCGGATATGGCGAACGCCGTTCTGGTCATGCGCCGACGCGTCCGAACAGGCCTTGCGGCCGGAATGCGATGACGAAGATCATCGGCAGAAACAGGATGATATAGGCGAGTTCCGGAAACAGCGCGGTGCCGAACGTGTAGATGAAACCGATGATGAAGCTGCCGACGAAAGCGCCGAGCAGGCTGCCGATGCCGCCAAGGATGACCACGATCAGGGCCAGCGGCAGCATGTCGGCGTCGAGCCCGGGATAGGCCGACAGGATCGGTCCGCCGAGGGCGCCGCCGGCACCCGCGATGCCCGCGCCGAGGCAAAACACCGTCGTGAACAGGTTGGCGACGGGGATGCCGACCGCGCGTGCCATCTGCCGGTCGTCGACGCCGGCGCGGATCATCGCGCCGAGGCGGGTACGTTCGATCAGGACATACAGCGCGACCGCAGCCGCGACGGCGCATCCCACCAGCACCAGACGATAAGTCGGAAACACGAAGCCGAGCATCCGCGTCGGCGCCTGCAGGCGGGACGGCGTCGGTACCGGAATCGAATCGCCGCCCCACAGCGCCAGGCATGCATCGGAGATGATGAACGCCATGCCGAGCGTGACCAGCACCTGGCCGAGCGGGTTGGTTTTCAGCCGCGTCAGCACCAGCCGCTCGAACAGCCCGCCCAGCGCTGCAACTGTGAGTCCGGCGCCAAGCGCCACGACCCAGAGATTGAGCCCGTCGCCCCAGGCACGCAGCGCCACCGCCGCGAAATAGGTACCGAGCATGAAGAACGCGCCATGCGTCAGATTAGCCAGCCGCATCAGGCCGAAAATCAGGGAAAATCCCGACGACAGCAGAAACAGCAGGCCGCCAAGCGACAGGCTGTTAAGACCCTGGATGATCCAGAACTGCATCGTCTGCCGATCTTGTGCGGATTTTTCCGTCATACGCGGGCTTGACCCGCGTATCCATCCTTCTTCGGAAACTCTTTGGAAGGATGGATTGCCGGGTCAAGCCCGGCAATGACGATCGATTACTGTTCCAGGTTTTTAGCCGGCGGGTAATCTCGCGAGTAGACCGGATTCTTCAGGAACGCGGTCTTGTCGTAGGTCCAGAACTGGCTGACGTCCGGATAGGTCTTGATAACCGAATTGACCAGCCGTCCGTCGGTTCTTGTCACCTTGCGAATGTAGACGTCCCCGACCGCATTGCCGAATTCGTCGAATTTGACGACGCCGCGCACCGTATCCGCGTTACTGTTGCGGATCGCCATCATCAGCGCTTTCTTGTCTTCCACATTTCCCTTTGTGGTTTTTAGAGCGGCTTCCAGAACTTCGCCTGAAACATAGGTACCCCCGGCATAATAGCCCGGATCGTACTTGAACTGCTTGCGGAACGCCGCCGCGAACGCCCTGTTGAGCGGATTGTCCAGTTCGGCGGAATACCAGCTCGTCGTCAGGATTCCCAGCGTCTCGTCGCCCATGTTGCGGAGCACCAATTCATCGAGCGCCGTCATGCCGCCGATCACCGCCATTTTTTCTTTCAGGCCATATTCGACGAACTGACGCAGGAACCGGGATCCGTTGGAGCCGGCGGTGCCGAGAAAAATCGCATCCGCGCCCTTCACCTGCGCGACGTAGCTGCCGTAGTCGGGCGTCGTCAGCGGCGTGAAGATCTTCTGGACGATCTTGCCGCCATTGTCTTCGAAGACGCGCTGGAAGCCCGCGCACATTTCATGGCCGTAGGCAAAGTCGTCGGCGATCGTGACCATCTTCTTGTAGTTCAATTCCTTGGCGGAATATTCGGCGAGCGGGTAGGCGCATTGCGCCGACGTCGATGTCGCGCGCACGAACCAAGGGCTGGGGCGGCGCTGGGTCATGTCCTCCGCCGCGGCGACGCCGATCGTCGGTATCTCTTTTTCCGTGAGATAATCGGCGATCGCCAGCGCCTCGAAGGCGGCAAGCGGGCCGATGATGCAATGGACGTTGTTCTTCTCGACCAGCTCCTGCGCCTTGGTTCGCGCGGTAGCCGGCGCGCCGGCGGTGTCGGCGACGATCAGTTCGACCTTGCGGCCGGCGAGCGTGTTGTCGTGTTCCTTCAAGAACATCACGAGCGCCAGTTCCATGTCGATGCCGCCGGAGGCCAGCGGTCCGGTCTTGGCGGCAAGCAACCCGACGCGGATCGGTGCGCCGGACTGGGCAAGACCGAGACGCGGCGCCGCGATGCTGGCGAACCCTGCGCCGGCAACGCTGCCGACAAATTGCCGTCGCGATATCGCCATTGGATCCTCCCCCGGAACTGACGTGTTGGCGGGCCTTGTTGTTTTTTTATTTCGGCGGCTGGCCTGCAAAGACATCCAACGGCCATTTATCGGCCGGAAGCCGTAACTGATCAAGTGATAACTACGCCATGGGCCGGCGGCGGAAATTGTGGCCAGCGCCGGACATCCGAACACGGCGAAATCCGATGCCGCCTTTTGATGCAGTGCGATATCGCGGACCTGGACCTCGTCGCGTTCGCATGGTCGTCACCATCACCTCTGCCCGGTCGATTTGACGCCGGTGACGTTGGCCTTCTTCAGGACTTCGTAAACTGCCGCGGTGTCCTGGTCGCCCAACCCCATCGCCATCGCGTCGGTGTAGACCGGCTGCGTCAGCGTGAACAGCGGCGTTGCGCAGCCGACGTCGTCGGCAAATTCCGCGATGATCGCCATATCCTTTTTCCAGGTCGATACTTTCATGGTCGCAGGTTCGTAGACGCCGTCGACCATCATCGGCGCCCGCATCTGGAACATGCGCGAACCGCCCGCCCCGGGACCGACCATATCGACAACCATCTTCGGATCGAGTCCGGCCCGGCTCGCCAGCACCATCGCCTCGGCCGTTGCGACGTTGTGAATCGCGACCAGATGGTTGGCGATGAATTTCATCCGGCTGCCATTGCCGAAAACGCCGAGGTCCGCGCTCTGCCTGGCAAAGTCGGAAAACAGTCCGGCGCAGCGCGCGATCGCAGCGCTGTCGCCGCTGGCATAAACCACAAGATCGCGTGTCTTTGCCTGCGCGCCGGTTCCGCTCAAGGGGCAGTCCAGCGCGATGTGGCCGGCCTCTTTCAGGATGGCTTCGAACCGAAGCTTGTCAGCGATCTTGAGCGTGCTGAGTTCGACCACAATTCGCGTCGGCTGGCCGCAATCGGCGATGGCGCGCGCGACATCCTCGGCGGCGGCAGCGCTCGGCAGACTGGTCATTATAATCGGGGCGTCGCGGGCGACCTGTTTCACGTCGCCGGCAATGACGACGCCGGCCGGCGCAAGCTCGTCCCGTCGCGCAGCGTCGATATCGAATCCGATCACACGCCATCCCTGCTCGATCAGGTTGCGGGCGATCGCGCCTCCCATGATGCCGAGCCCGACGATTCCAACGGTCTTGTCCATGCGTTCTTTCCTGCCGCTCGAATTCGATTCGCGTGCTACGGGCCGCGCGTTCAATGGCCGGCGGTCGGCTACAAACAACCCTCATGCCTTGATTTGGTCAAGCAAGGTTTCCCGGCGGCCCGGCGAAATCGTAAAAGATCGTGCGGTCGCCTTCGCCTGGGCCTATGGTCGTCAAAGTGAAAGCGGGGAGCGCATGCTGGGAATTTTGGGGGTCGGCTTTCTGCTCGGGATGCAGCACGCGCTGGAAGCCGACCACGTCGCGGCGGTATCGAGCATAGCCGCCCGCCGAACCGAGGTGCGGGACATTGTCAAGCACGGACTGACCTGGGGGCTCGGCCACACCCTGACGCTGTTCGTCTTCGCAGGTGCCGCGATCCTGCTTGGTCACGCGATCTCCGACCGCCTCGCGGGTCCGCTGGAAACGGCGGTCGGCATCATGCTGGTGGGCCTCGGCGCCCACGTCCTGTGGCGGCTATGGCGCGACCGCGTGCATTTCCATCGCCACGGACATGACGACGGAACGCAGCACATCCATGTCCACAGCCACGCCGATGAAACCGTCCCGCACCGGGCGAGCGCGCATCTGCATCGGCACGGCTTTCGTTGGCGCTCCCTGCTGGTCGGATTGATGCATGGCATGGCCGGTTCGGCCGCGCTTCTGGTTCTCGCGATATCGCAGGCCGCAAATCCCGTCACCGGAATGTTTTACGTTCTGTTGTTCGGTATCGGATCGATGTTCGGAATGGGCGTCCTGTCTCTTGTCATCGCCGTGCCGCTCGCGGTTTCGGCGCGATGGTTGACATGGGCCAATCGCGGCTTGCAAGGCGGCGTCGGCGTCATCACCATTGCAATCGGCGTCATGACGATTCATTCGACGGTATTTTCCTGAAAATTGCCCGATAAGCAGTCCGGGCTTGAACGCCTGCGCCGGATTTGCTTCGTGTCATGGCAATGACGACGTTTGAAGCGGCTCCACCAGCGACGAGGAATGAAACCGATGGCCAGACGATTGATCGACATCTCCGTGCCGCTGCAAAACGACGTGCCCGCCGATCCGCCCGGCGGCCATCCGACCATCCAGTACATCGATCACCAGCAGGGGCTGCCGCGCATGCTGCAGTTCTTCGAAGGCCTCAAGGCCGAAGACCTGCCGGATGGGCAGGGCTGGGCGGTGGAGCAGGTGCAGCTTTCGACGCACAACGGCACCCATCTCGACGCGCCCTGGCATTTTCATCCCACCATGAATCGCGGCGAGCGTTCATGGACCATCGACGAGGTGCCGCTGGAATGGTGCCTGCAACCCGGCGTGAAACTGGATTTTCGGCATTTCCCCGACGGCTATGTGGCGACCGCTGCGGATGTCGAGGCCGAACTGGAGCGCATCGGCCATACGCTGTCGCCGCTGGAAATCGTCGTGGTCAACACCTCGGCCGGCGCCAAATACGGCGGTAAGGACTATGTCACCTCCGGCTGCGGCATGGGCTACGAGGCGACCATGTATCTGCTCGAGCGCGGCGTGCGCCTGACCGGTATCGACGGCTGGAGCTGGGACGCGCCATTCGTCTACACCGCGAAGAGATATGCCGAGACCAAGGACGCCAGCCTGATCTGGGAAGGCCACAAGGCCGGCCGCCACATCGGTTACTGCCACATCGAGAAGCTGCACAATCTCGAGCATCTGCCGCCGACCGGTTTCACCGTATCGTGTTTTCCGGTCAAGATCGAGCGTGCGTCGGCGGGCTGGACCCGGGCGGTGGCGATCATTGACGGGTGAACGCCCGCGGCGTGATCGTATCCGATGATGCGATCGACCTCTGCGAGGAGGCGAAGAAGAGGCGTCCGCGCCGCGACTTTCTGCTACCTTTCCGGCCGCGGCGTGATCGCATAGGTTGGGGCCGCGGTGCGACATATCAAAAAACGTCGCCGGCGAGGGAAACGCGCTTTGAACGCAGTGGGGAGGTGGCGCAGCGGGATCACGCGCGAGGGCGCTGACGGCCTTCACCGCCGGCTTGCCGAGGGACTGTGGGTCGCGCTGCTGCTGGCGATCCTCGCCTTCCTGGTGATTTATCCGATCCTGATGCTGCTGCTGGGCGCGCTCACCGACACAAATCCGGTGATCGACGGTTTTGGCGTGTTCCGGCTCTCGGTTGCCAACTTCATCGCGGTGCTGAGCAATCCCAATGTCGGCGAGGCGCTGCTCAACACGCTGATCGCCTGCGGCGGCGGCACCGCGGTCGCCGTGATCATCGGGCTGACGTTTTCCTGGATCGTGGTGCGCACCAACACGCCATGCAAGCGGCTGATCGCGGCCGTCAGCATGCTGCCGCTGTTCGCGCCGCCGCTGGTCGCCGGCATCGCATGGGTGATCCTGGGCTCGCCGAAAACCGGACTGATCAACACGCTGTTCAAATGGATCGGGCTCGACTGGCGGGTGGATTTCTACACCTTGAGCGGGCTGATCTTCGTGTTCGGCGTCTACTATGCGCCCTATGTCTACATGTTCACATCGTCGGCGCTGCGCAACATGGACCCGAACCTGGAGGAAGCCGCCGAGGTCGCCGGCGCCAGCGCCTTCGCCACGCTGTTCTCGGTGACGTTTCCGCTGATCATGCCGGCGATCGTCTCCGGCATGCTGCTGTCGTTCATTGTCATGCTCGGCATCTACGGCATCCCCGCGGTGCTCGGCGCGCCGACCAATATCAGCGTGCTCACCACCTATATCTTCCGCCTCACCAACTGGTCGCCGCCGCTTTACAACACCGCGGCGGCGGTCGCGATCATGCTGATGGTGGTGACCGGCGTGCTGGTCTGGCTGCAGCAGAAGGTACTGACCGGGCGCAGCTACACCACGGTGGCCGGCAAGGCGTTCCGCCCGCGCAACCTCGATCTCGGGCCATGGCGCTGGTTCACCTTCGGCCTCGCCATGGTCTATCTCCTGATCGTGGTGGTGCTGCCGCTTGCCGCGCTGATCGTGGCGGCATTCCGCAAGTTCATGTTCATCCGCGACGCCGCGAGCCTGTTCGACATGCGGCAATATTCGCTGATGCATTTCAGCAGCATCTTCGACAACCCGCTTACCCTGCGCTCGATCTGGAACGCGGTGGAAGTCGAAATCGTCACCGCGCTGGTCGGTGGCGTGCTCGCATTCGCGATCGGCTACACCATCCATCGCACCCAGGCGGCCGGCCGCCGCTCCATCGACCTGCTGTCGACGCTGCCGGTCGCAATACCCGGCCTCGTGATCGGGGTCGCCTATCTGTGGGCCTGGATCGGGCTGCCCGGCGGGCTCTACGGCACTATCTGGATTCTCGCGCTCGCCTTCATCGCCCGCTTCATGCCGGATACGGTGAAAGTATTGTCGACCTCGTTCCTGCAAATTCATCGCGAACTGGAGGAGGCGGCGTGGCTGTGCGGCAAGGGCATGCTCGGCAGCATTCGTACCGTAATCCTGCCGCTGGCGCGGCCCGGCGTGATCGCCGCGATGACGCTGCTGTTTGTGCTGGCGATCCGCGAACTTGGCTCGTCGCTGTTTCTCTACACCAGCAACACCATGGTGATGTCGGTGCTGCTGCTGGATTATTACGAGGGCGGCAATATCGGCAAGACCGCGGCGTTCAGCCTGGTGCAGACCGTGCTGCTCGGCGTGCTGATCGGGCTTGCCAACTGGCTGTCGCGAGGTGCCGCGCAGACCAGCGTCGGCCGAACCGGATAACAGGGAGGATTTGCGATGAATAAAAAAATCATTCTAGGGCTGGCGCTGGCGCTCGGCGCATCGCAGGCCGCGGCGCAGGATTTCGGCTCGCCGGAATTGCTCGCCGCCGCCAACAAGGAGGGCCGGCTGGTCTACTACACGGCGAACTTCGCCGAGGTCGAGCAGCAGGTCATCAACGCCTTCAACAAGCGTTTTCCCAACATCAAGGTCGAGATGGTGCGCGCGCCCGGCGGCCAGCTCATCACGCGGGTGAAAACGGAAGCCGCGGCGGGAAAACTCTCCGCCGACGTGGTCGATCATTCCGACCGCGCACTGATGGCGGACCTGGTCGACCTGTTCCAGGATTACGCGCCGCCGAACGCCGCCGACTATCTGCCGGAAGCGCAGATCTCGCCAAAGCTGTGGCCGCGCGCCACGCTGGTGTGGTCGATCGCCTACAATACCGAACTGGTGAAAAATCCGCCCAAAACCTGGATGGACCTGACCAAGCCGGAATACGGCGACAAGCAGATCGGCCAGGTGTTCGCCGCCTCCGGCGGCACCACCTGGACCCGCATCATGTTCGAGCGCCAGATGCTGGGCGAGGACTACTGGAAGAAGCAGGCCGCGACCAGCCCGGTGCTGTATCCCTCCGGCGCGCCGACCGCCGATGCGCTGGTGCGCGGCGAGGTCTCGATCGCGCCGCTGCTGCACAACGCGATCTATCCGAAGCAGAAGGACGGTGCGCCGATAAAGATCTTCTTTCCTCCCGAGGGCGCGCCGGTCAACCCTTACGCCACCGGCATTCCGAAGACAGCCGCGCATCCGAACGCCGCAAAACTGTTCCTGAACTGGAATCTGTCGCTCGAAGGCCAGACCTTCATGATCAAGGAGCTCGGCAATCTCACGTCGCTGAAAGTCGCCCCGGTGTACCCCGAGGGCTTCGATCCGAAGGTGGTAAAACTCTGGCTGCCGAAGTTCGACGAGTATGTGAAGTATCATTCCGCCTGGGTGGAAGAATGGAACAAGACTTACGGCTATCGGCAATGAGCACGGACATGGCCGCGTACGCTGGTGCGTTCCCTCCCCCCTTGAGGGGGAGGGTTAGGGAGAGGGGTAAGCCCCGGGCTCCGGCGCGTGGGGTTACCCCCCTCTCCAACTCTCCCCCTCAAGGAGGGAGAGGGCACACCGCGGTTGCCTCACTTGCTGCGATTCATCTGGAAACAAGGCCCTAGATGTCCGGCACGCTCGAAGTCAGCGGGCTGCGCAAGCAATTCGCGATCGGCCGGCCCGCGGTCGACGGCGTCAGCTTCGTCGTGCCGGCCGGCGAGATCGTGGTGCTGCTCGGCCCCTCCGGCTGCGGCAAGACCACGACGCTGCGCTGCGTCGCAGGCCTCGAACATCCGACCGCGGGCTCCATCAGCATCGCGGGCCGCGTGGTGTCGCAGCCCGACCGCGGCATCGCGGTGGCGCCGCGGCATCGCGATCTCGGCATGGTGTTCCAGTCCTACGCGGTGTGGCCGCACATGACGGTGCGGCAGAACGTGGTCTATCCGCTGAAACATCGCAAGCTCCGCCGCGCCGACGCCGACGCCAAGGTCGACGAGGTGCTGGCGCTGGTCGGCCTCACCGATTACGCCGAGCGTCCGGTGACCTCGCTGTCCGGCGGCCAGATGCAGCGCGTCGCGCTGGCGCGCAGCATCGTCTACCGCCCGCAACTGCTGCTGCTCGACGAGCCGCTGTCCAACCTCGACGCCAAGCTGCGCCTAAGGCTGCGCGACGACCTGCGCCGCATCCTCAAGGCCGCCGGTATGACCGCGCTCTATGTCACCCACGATCAGGCCGAGGCCGTCGTGCTCGGCGACCGCATCGGCGTGATGCGCGACGGCAAGCTGTTGCAGATGGGCACGCCGGACGCGATCTATAATCGTCCGGCGGATCTGTTCGTCGCGAATTTCACCGGCGCCACCAACGAACTCACCGGCACTCTGGTCGCGCGTAACGGCGCCTTCGGCACCGTCGACTTCGGCGGCGGCCGCTGTGGCGAGGCGGCGCTGCTGCACGACGTTGACGCGGGCGACAGGGTGCGCATCGCGCTGCGTCCCGAAACCATCCGCATCGGCGGCGCCGGCGCCAATGCGTTCCCCGCGCGCGTCACCGACCGCCGCTATCAGGGCACGCAGACGGTGTACGACGTCGAGCTGTTCGGGCGGCGGCTGGAGGCGCTGGAGCTTGGCACGGCGGCACGGCACGAGGTCGGCGCGCAGACGACGGTGGCGCTGCCGAGGGAAGGGTGCTGGGCATATCGGGACGAGGGCAGGAATGGAGACGAGTGAGTCGTCATTGCAAGCAGCGTGAGCGACGAAGCAATCCAGCTCGGCGCGCGCGGCAGGGGATTGTTTCGCTTCGCTCGCAATGACGATGCTTGTGCGCCGCCGCCTCTCTCCACGCGCGCGCGCCGGCTGCTGCCAGTTCGTCGGTCATCCACGCCGGGAGCGAAGCTTGCTTTCGCAATGATGAAGCCGGCGTCTGCAAGGTATATATTCACGATTAATTGAGTAAATGTTCTTGATATGTTCCAGTTTATGGTGTATATTCCTAGTCATCCCGTTCCACAGGAGGGGGCGTTGCCTGGGACGCTTTGCAATGTGGGGATGGGAGCGGCGCCTGCGGGCGGGGAGCAGACGGTGCTCCGCGCACTCGGGAGGCTTCGGGTTTCCGTCCGGCCCCATTAGGAGGGTCTGCCACTGAAGTTGGCTGGACGGGGACAGGCGAGCGGCGCGAAATCGCCGTGCTCGGGCCCCAAGGGCCGCCACGTCCCCGGAAGCGCGGACCGGAGCCAAAAGATCGCCGCGGTGGAGCGCCGAGAGGCGTTGCCGTGTGCTTCTGTTTTCCGGCGATCCGGGAAACAAGCCGCGGCCGTTGACCCAAGGTGCGCCTTTCGGCGTTCCGCCTCCCTCTTGTTTTGAAAGGGAGAAAAACCAAAAGCCCAACTCGCGCGGCGGCGCGAGGACGACGGCGCGTGGCTGTTTGAAATCCAAATCCGGAAATTGGCGCGAGGCACTCACCTCACTGTCGTCCCCGCGCAGGCGGGGGACCCATAGCCTCCGTCCACCGTGATGCGGAAGGTGCCGGCAATGCGGCTCTCACCCGCTTCAATCATAACCATCGGTGGTTATGGGTCCCCGCCTGCGCGCTCAGGCATGCACACATCTCGTCATGCGCGGGCTTGACCCGCGCATCCATCCCATCTTCGAAACAGTCTTTCGAAGATGGATGGATTGCCGGGTCAAGCCCGGCAATGACGACAGAGATATGTGCATGCCCTAGCGCCTGCGCGGGGACGACAAAGGCGTTTTGATGAAAGGAGATCACGGTGAAGGCCATCTGGGATGAGGCGTTTCTGAAGCAACGCGCGGGCGGCGCGCGCGCGGAAGCACTGGCGGTGCAGTCCGGCCGGGACTGGACCAACGCGGAGCTGCTGCTGGAACAGGCGATGTCCAATGTCGCCGGCGGCTTTCTCGATTGTGCATTGCCGGTCTGTCGCCGCGAGCAGCGCTGCGTCGGCAACCGGCCGATCTGCATGCCGCGTTGTGCGCTCGAGCTTGAACCCGGCGCAGAGCAGGCACTGCTCGAACAGTTTTATGCCGAAATCCAGGAAGAGCGGCGGGATGCGGCGGCGGCCGGCCGCGCGCCGGATGTGGAGCGTGTCATGACAGATCGTGTGCACAAGGAGCGCGTTTACGAGGAGAATGTTTACGAGGAGAACTTGTATGAGGAGAACGTGCAGGCGGAGCAGGCCGCGGATCGACCTGCGTCGCCGCCGGCACGCGACCAGCCCGGTCAAGAAAGTGCTTCGCCCGCCGCGGCGTACGGTAAGGCGGCGCCGCGCAGCGCGGCCGCGCCGTCGGCGCCGGCGCCCCAGCTTCACAAACCGCAGCCGCCCGCGGCCGCTCCGGCAGCATCCGCTCCGCCTGCCCGGCCCGAACCGCAGACCGACCCGGAGGTGGCGGAGCGGGTCAACCGCATCTGGGCCGACTATGTCGAAGCCCAGCGGCGCGGAGAGCCACCGCGCCGGGCCGGACCCCGCATCCGCTCGCTGTCGGACGAGCCTGCGCCGAGCCTGCCATGGTGGCGGAGATGACGGGTGCCTGAAATGACAGGGAAGAGGATCGATGATTGCGTCGAGTCCGGCAATGACAAATCGGTTGGATTTGCTTCGTCGTCGGTTAGACTGCGAACGTCAGGGGAATTCTCATGCGCATTGTCGCACTGCCGGGTGACGGCATCGGGCCGGAGATCGCAGCCGCGACGCTCGGCGTGCTGCATGCCGCGTCGGCGCGGTTCGGTCTCGACCTCGCCATCGAGCAGCACGCGGTCGGCCATGACAGCCTGAAACGGTTCGGCACCACGGTGCGGCCCGAACTGCTGGAAACCGTGCGCTCCGCCGACGGCCTGCTGCTCGGTCCCACCGCGACCTTCGATTTCAGGGACGAGGGCAAGGGCGAGATCAATCCGTCGAAATATTTCCGCAAGAACCTCGACCTGTTCGCCAACATCCGCCCGGCAAAAACCTTTTCCGGCCTGCGCAACGCCTTCGGCGACTTCGATCTCGTGGTGGTGCGCGAGAACACCGAAGGTTTCTATGCCGACCGCAACATGGAGCAGGGCTCCGGCGAGATGCTGGTCACGCCGGATGTCGCGATTTCGCTTCGCCGCATCACGCGGACCTGCTGCGAGCGGATCGCGCATGCCGCCTGCAGGCTCGCGCTGCGCCGGCGCAAGCGTCTCACCGTCGTGCACAAGGCCAACGTGCTCCGGATCGGCGACGGCATGTTCCTCGGCATCTGCCGCGACGTTGCGCGCGGCTATGCCGGCATCGAGGTAGACGACATCATCGTCGACGCCATGATGGCGCATGTGGTGCGGCAGCCGGACCGCTTCGACGTCATCGTCACCACCAACATGTTCGGCGACATCCTCTCCGATCTGACGGCGGAATTGTCCGGCAGCCTCGGCCTTGGAGGCTCGCTCAACGCCGGCACCGATCATGCCATGGCGCAGGCCATTCACGGCTCGGCGCCGGATATCGCCGGGCGCGACGTCGCCAACCCGTTCTCGTTGATTCTGTCGGCGGCGCTGCTGCTGGCCTGGTTCGGCGAGCGTTCGGACGATCGGCGATATCGGCGTGCCGCGCGCGGTATCGAAGACGCGGTCGCGGCTGCGGTGCAAGGCGGGCGCACTACGCGGGATGTCGGCGGCGCGCTCGGGACAGCGGCGGCCGGTCAGGCCGTGGCGGAAATCCTGACGTCGGAAACGGCGGCTGCGCCGATAGTATGACATTGCTCCGCAGGGCCGCCGTGCTAGGTTCGCCGCCATAAAAAAACGCGCGACAACGCGATCGGATCGGTTCCGCCGGGAGGAATTTCATGACGGCTTGCCTGAAAGCGATCGCATCCGCGCTGCTTGCCATCGCGTTTGCCGCCGGACCCGCGGCCGCGCAAAAACCCGGCGGCACGTTGCGCTTCTATCATCGCGACAATCCGCCCAGCGCCTCGATCCTCGAGGAAGCCACGGTGTCGGTCAACGCGCCGTTCATGGCGGTCTTCAACAATCTGGTGATGTTCGATCCGGCCAAGCCGCATGAAAGCGCCGACACCATCGTTCCCGATCTGGCGTCGAGCTGGTCGTGGGACGCCACCAACACCAAATTGACTTTCAAGCTGCACGAAGGCGTCAAGTGGCACGACGGCAAGCCGTTCACCGCAAAGGACGTGGAATGCACCTGGAACATGCTGATCGGCAAAGGCGAGGCCGCCGATTTCCGCAAGAACCCGCGCCAGGTCTGGTATTTCAATCTCGACGAGGTCACGACCAGCGGCGACAACGAAGTCACCTTCAAGCTGAAGACGCCGCAGCCCTCCTTTTTGCTGCTGCTCGCCTCCGGCTATTCTCCGGTCTATCCCTGCCATGTGCCGCAGCAGGTGATGCGCACTAGGCCGATCGGGACCGGGCCGTTCAAGTTCGTCGAATTCAGGCGCGGCGACCAGATCCGGCTGGTCCGCAATCCCGATTATTTCAAGAAGGGCAGGCCGTATCTCGACGGCATCGACATCAAGATCATCGAGAACCGCTCCACCCGTATCCTCGCTTTCACTACCGGCGAATTCGACCTGACGTTCCCGACCGACATCTCGGCGCCGCTGATGAAGGACATGAAAGTCCAGGCGCCGAAGGCGGTCTGCGAGTTCAAGTCCACCGGCGTCTCGATCAACCTGATCGTCAACCGCGCCTCGCCGCCGTTCGATAATGCCGATATCCGCAAGGCGATGTCGCTGACGCTGGACCGCAAGGCGTTCAACACCATCCTCAACGAAGGCACCGGCACCATCGGCGGCGCGATGTTGCCGGCACCGTCCGGCGAATGGGCGATGCCGCAGGAACGGCTGGAAAAGCTCGCCGGCTACGGTCCCGACGTCGAGAACAACCGCGCCGAGGCGCGCAAGCTGATGGAAGGGCTGGGCTACGGTCCGTCGAAGACCCTGAAGGTCAAGGTCGCGACCCGCAACATTCCGGTCTATCGCGACCCGGCGGTGCTGCTGATCGACCAACTCAGGAAAATCTATGTCGATGGCGAACTGGAGAACGTCGATACGCCGCAATGGTACACCAAGATCGGCCGCAAGGACTATCAGGTCGGCCTCAACCTCACGGGGGTGGCGCTCGACGATCCGGATTCCAACCTGGTCGAGAATTACACCTGCAAGTCGGCGCGAAACTACACCGAATACTGCAACCCCGAGGTCGACCGGCTGATCTTCCAGCAGTCGAAGGAGGGCGACAGGGACAAGCGCCGGCAGATGGTGTGGGACATCGAAAGCCTGCTGGTGGAAGACGCAGCGCGGCCGATCATCGAGCACGACAGCGCCGGAACCTGCTGGCAACCCTACGTCAAGGGCTTCACGATGCATGACAACAGCATCTACAACAACACCCGTTTCGAAAACGTCTGGCTCGACAAGTGAAGAACATGTTCACGTCATTGCGAGCGCAGCGAAGCAATCCAGAGCCAAGGACTGGATTGCTTCGTCGCTTCGCCGCTCGCAATGACGGCTTTAGCCACACCCATGGTCCGGCCATCGGCAAGAGAACACCGTGATGGCCAATTACCTGCTGCGCCGGCTTTTGCTGATGGTGCTGACGCTGCTCGGAATGTCGGTGCTGATCTTCGTCGCGCTGCGGCTGGTGCCGGGCAACATCGCCGACATCCTGGTGGACTCCGCGGGCATCGTGGACAACGCCCAGAAGCTCAAGATCGAGCACGAACTCGGCCTCGACCGCCCGCTTGCCATCCAGTACGGGCAGTGGATCGGCGGCTTGCTGCGCGGCGACCTCGGCTATGCCTATGTTTCCGAACGCCCGGCGATCGAGGAGATCGCGCCGCGGCTTCCGGTGACCGCCAAGCTCGCGGTGCTGGCGCTGTTCTTCGCGGTTGCGATCGGAGTGCCGCTCGGCGTGCTCAGCGCGGTCCGGCGCAACACGCCGCTGGATTATGTGCTGCGGGTATTGAGCCTGAGCGGGCTGTCGATGCCGTCGTTCTGGCTCGGCCTCCTGGTGCTGCTGCTGTTCGTCCAGCTGTTCGGCTGGATTCCGATCTACAACAAGCCCGCCGACAATCTGTGGAAGGAAATCGGGCTGCTGAGCATTCCGGCGCTGGTGGTCGGCTTTCGCAGCTCGGCGCTGGTGATGCGGCTGACGCGATCCTCGATGCTCGAAGTGCTGCGCCAGGACTACATCCGCACCGCGCGCTCCAAGGGCGCGTCGGAGCCTTCCGTCAATTACGACCACGCGCTGCGCAACGCCATGCTGCCGGTGATCACCATCATCGGCATCGAGGCGGCGTTCCTGATCGGCGGATTGATCGTCACCGAAACGGTGTTCAACATTCCCGGCGTCGCGCGGTTTCTGGTCGAGGCGGTGCGCTCGCGCGATTACCCGATCGTGCAGAACCTGGTGATGTTCATCGCCGTCATCGTCGTCTCGATCAATTTCCTGGTCGACATGGCCTATACGCTGTTCGACCCGCGGATCCGCTACGCATGAGGAAGCCCTCGTCATGACGGCCGTCGAGCATAGCGCCGAACTGTCGAAGGCGGGCGCCAATATCGCCACGCGCCGGCAGGCCGCGATGTTTTTCGCCCGCCGCTATCCGCTCGGCGCGGCCGGCGCCGCTATCCTCATCGCCTTCGTTCTGACCGCGATATTCGCCGACGGCATCGGCCGGTTCGATCCGAACTTGACCAATTCGGGCGTCTCGCTGGCGCGGCCCGGCGCGGCGCACTGGCTCGGCGCCGATTTCATGGGCCGCGACCTGTTCAGCCGGATCGTCGGCGGATCGCGGATTTCGCTGGCCGTGGGCCTCGGCTCGATCCTGCTCGGCTGCATGGTCGGCGTGCCGATCGGGCTGCTGTCCGGCTATTTCGGCGGCTGGCTCGACCTCGTCGTCCAGCGCGTCATCGACATGATGCAGTCGCTGCCGCTGCTCGTCACCGCGCTGGTGATGGCGGCGGCGTTGGGACCGTCGCTGCGCAACACCATCATTGCCATCGCCATTCCGCTGGTGCCCAGCATCTCGCGCATCGTTCGCTCCAACACGCTCGCCCTGAAGGAAATGCCGTTCGTCGAGGCCGCGCGCGCGATCGGCCTTTCCGAAATCCGCATCGCGATCCGGCATGTGCTGCCAAATACCCTGGCGCCGCTGATCGTGCTGGTGACGGCGCAGTTCGGCTCCGCCATCCTGGTCGAGGCGTCGCTGTCCTTCCTCGGTCTCGGCGTACCCGAGCCGTTTCCGTCGTGGGGACGCATGCTGTCGGAATCGGCGGCGGAATACATGCGCGCCGCGCCGTGGCTGGTGGTGTTTCCCGGCCTCGCCATCAGCCTCGTCGTGTTCGGCGCCAACCTTCTCGGCGACGCCCTGCGCGACATGCTCGATCCGCGGCTGCGAAGCTGATGCAACCGACGCCGGATCGCCAGACCGAGCTGGGCGACAAGGCTGCGAATGCCGTGCCGGTGCTGGAGGTCAGCGCGCTCAAGACCTGGTTCTTCACCCGCTCCGGCGCGGTGAAGGCCGTCGATGATTTGTCGTTCGCGCTCCGGCGCGGCGAGACGCTGGCGATCGTCGGCAAGTCCGGCTGCGGCAAGAGCGTGACCGCGCTGTCTCTGATGCGGCTCATTCCCGATCCGCCCGGCCGCATCGTCGGCGGCTCGATCCGCCTCGGCCCCGTCGATATTCTTGCGCTCGGCGACGATCAACTGCGCGCCATGCGCGGCCGCGACATCTCGATGATCTTCCAGGAGCCGATGACGTCGCTCAATCCGGTAATGACCATCGGCCATCAGATCGGCGAGGTGCTGGGTCTGCACGAGAGGTTGACGAAATCGGAGCTGCGGGCAAAAGTCGTCGAGCTGCTGTCGCTGGTGCGGATACCGGAGCCCGCGCAACGCGCCCGGCAATATCCGCATCAACTGTCCGGCGGCATGCGGCAGCGCGTGATGATCGCGATCGCGCTGGCCTGCAATCCGAAAGTCCTGATCGCGGACGAACCGACCACGGCGCTCGACGTCACCGTGCAGGCGCAAATCCTCGAGCTGATCGCCGACCTGCAGCGCAAACTCGGCACCGCCGTCATCCTGATCACGCACGATCTCGGCCTCGTGGCGCAAACCGCGCAGCGCGTCATCGTGATGTATGCCGGCCGCAAGGTGGAAGAGGCGACCGTGGAGTCGCTGTTTGCCACTCCCCTGCACCAATACACGCGGGGCCTGATGGCATCGCTGCCACGGCTTGGCCTGCTGCGCGGCGAAACCGCATCGACCGGCCGCCTGCGGGACATTCCGGGCATCGTGCCGCCGCTCACCAACCTGCCCGACGGCTGCGCATTCGCGCCGCGCTGCCCGCGTGCCGACGATCGTTGCCGCGCCGACTATCCGCCGTATCTGGAAAAAAGCGCGGGCCATTGGGCTGCGTGCTGGCATCCCGGAAGCGTCGGCGAGCACGCTCATGACTGACGCTCATCCCGCCAGCGCACGCGCGGTCGACGGTACTGCGAAACCCGTGCTCGAAATCGAAGGGCTGAAAAAACACTTTCCGGTCAAGCGCGGATTTTTCGGCGCGACCGAGCAGGTGCTGGCGGTCGATGGCGTCAGCTTTTCGATCGGGGCAGGCGAGACCCTCGGTCTGGTCGGAGAATCCGGCTGTGGAAAGTCCACCGTCGGCCGCGCCATCCTGCGATTGCTCGAGCCGACCGGCGGCACCATCCGTGTCGCCGGACAGGACATTACGCGGCTCGGTAACCGCGGGATGCGCCCGTTTCGCCGCGAGTTGCAGATCATCTTCCAGGATCCGTTCTCTTCGCTCAATCCGCGCATGACGGCCGGCGACATCGTCGGCGAGCCGCTGCACACGCACGGTCTGGCGAACGGCAGCGCGAAGTGGGAGCGCGTCGCGCAATTGTTCGACCGGGTCGGGCTGTCCCGCGCGCAGATGGGCAATTACCCGCACCAGTTTTCCGGCGGCCAGCGCCAGCGCATCGGCATCGCGCGGGCGCTGGCGCTTAATCCGAAACTGATCGTCTGCGATGAACCGGTATCGGCGCTGGACGTCTCGATCCAGGCGCAGGTCATAAACCTCCTGATGGACCTGCAGCGCGATCTCGGATTGTCCTATCTGTTCATCTCGCACAACCTCGCGGTCGTCGAGCATATCAGTCACCGCATCGCGGTGATGTATCTCGGGCGTATCGTGGAGACCGCCGACAAGGCGACGATTTTCATGCGGCCCGGCCATCCCTATACCGAAGCGCTGCTCGCCGCCGTTCCGGTGCCTGATCCAGGGATGAGAAACACAGCGCGCGCGCTGCAGGGCGACGTGCCGAGCCCGGTTCATCCGCCGAGCGGCTGCCATTTTCATACCCGCTGCCCCCATGTCATGGCGCGCTGCAAGGTCGAAACGCCGGCGTTGCGCGAGATCGCGCCGGGCCAGCACGTCGCCTGCCACCTGCGTTGAACGCCCGCGTGGCTTGAATAAATAGTGATCAAGCGATAAACAGGCTCTAGGCAGTTTGAACGGCCGAAGGAAACGCAGCATGGCCGGCACCGTTCGCAAACCGACCGCGCGTTTGTCGCCGGGCCCGGGTCCTGATGACGGCGCTTACGCGGCCATGATGGACCGCGCCGAGGCACTGCTTCCGAGGCTGCGCGAGCGCGCCGCCAGAACCGAGCAGTTGCGGCGCCTGCCGCCGGAGACCGAACGCGATCTGCATGACGCAGGTCTGTTTCGGATCGTGCAGCCGAAACGCGTTGGCGGTTCCGAATTCGATTATGTCGCGCTGGTCGATTTTGCCGAAGTGATCGGGCTGGCGGATGCGTCGGTGGCGTGGAATCTCGCCAACCTGTCCAGCCACCACTGGATGCTCGGCATGTTCGATCCGCGTGCTCAGGATGCGATATGGAAGGAGAACGCCGATGTGCTGATCGCGTCATCCTTTGTGTTTCCGGGCGGGCGGGCCAACAAGGTCGACGGCGGATATGTACTGCGGGGCCGCTGGTCCTTCTCGTCGGGAGTGAGCTCCAGCGACTGGAACATGCTCGCCGGTCTCGTCTCCACCGACGACGAGGCGGACGGAATCGAATACCGGATCTTCCTGGTGCCGAGGCGCGACTACCGGATCATCGATACCTGGGACGCATCGGGCCTGCGCGGCACCGGTTCGAGCGACGTCGAAGCCAGCGATGTTTTCGTCGCCGAGGCGATGACGCTGGAGGTTGCCGATCTGGCGGGCGGACCGACCCCGGGAAGCGCCGTAAATCCGAACGCGCTCTACACGCTGCCGGTGTTCTCGCTGTTTCCCTATGTGCTGTCCGGCGTCGCGCTGGGCAACGCGCAGGCCTGCCTGGACGATTACATGGAGATCGCGCGGCATCGCGCTTCGACCTATAACCGCGCCAGACTGGCCGACCTGCAGTCGACCAAGATCAAGATCGCGGAGGCTTCCGCCAAAATCGACGCGGCCCGGCTGATCATGCGCTCGAACTGCATCGAGGCGATGGCCGACGCGCGGCGCGGTCACATTCCGGACATGGCCGCCAAGACCAGGTCTCGGCGCGACGGAGCGTTTTCGGTCAATCTCTGCACCGAAGCGGTGTCGCTGCTGTTCGCAGCCAGCGGCGCGCGCGGACTGTACACCAGCGGCGCGTTGCAGCGGCAATTTCGCGACGCCAGCGCCATCAATTCCCACATCGCCTTCAATTTCGACGCGCAAGGCACCAATTTCGGCCGTGTCGCGCTTGGGCTGCCATCCGAAAATCTGACGCTTTGAGGTCGGCGGGATGACGGACGCGCCGAGGCATCACACCGATCCGGATCCGGCCGCCGAGTTCGCAAGCGGCAATTCGCCGATCGACCCACGCGATTTCCGCAACGCGCTCGGTACCTATGCCACCGGCGTTACCGTCATCACGGCGGCGGGAACGGACGGCAAGCCCTATGGACTGACCTGCAATTCGTTTGCCTCGGTGTCGCTGAATCCGCCGCTGGTGCTGTGGAGTCTGGGGACGTTCTCCCAGGCGCTGGGCATCTTCCAGAACGCCAGCCATTTCACGGTCAACGTGCTCGGCGCGTCGCAGCGCGCGCTGGCCGCGAAATTCGCAAAGTCGTCCGAGGACAAATTCGCCGGCGTCGAATGGACGCCCGGCCTCGGCAACACGCCGCTGCTGGCCGACAGCGTCGCCCATTTTCAGTGCCGCGCCGTTGACCGCTATTATGGCGGCGATCACGTCATTTTCCTGGGCGCGGTCGAGGCCTACGCATACAACCGGCAGGAGCCGTTGCTGTTTGCGCGCGGCGGCTACGGCCGCTTCACCGAAGCCTGACGGATTTCGACGAACGGCATCATGAAAAAGAAAGCATCATCGAAGCTGCCCCGCTCCAAGCAGAAGCGGCTGTCTCCGGACGATCGCCGCAGGGAATTCGTCGCCAAGGCCACCGAGTTCTTCTCGGAGCAGGGATTCGGCGGCGGCACCCGCGATCTCGCGCGCCGGCTCGGCGTGACGCAGCCGCTGCTGTATCGCTACTTTCCGAGCAAGGACGACCTGATCAGGGAAGTCTACCGCACGGTCTATCTGGAGCCGCTCGACACCGGCTGGGAAAAGTTGCTTACCGACCGGTCTCGGCCGATCCGCGAGCGCTTACGCGAATTCTACGACGCTTATACCAGCGTGATCTTTACCCGCAAATGGCTCCGGATCTATCTGTACGCGGGCCTGAAGGGACTGGACATCAACCGGCGCTATGTCGCCATGGTGCGGGACAAGATCCTGACCCGCATCGTCAGGGAATGCCGTCACGACGCCGGACTGCCGGCGCAGGGCAGGCCGACGGCATCCGAGCTTGAAATGGCGTGGGTATTTCACGGCGGAATCTTTTACTACGGCGTCCGCAAATACATCTACGAATCCGTCGTGCTTGAGGACAAGCAGCGGATGATCGATGAGGCGCTGGATGTTTTCCTGGCCGGCTTCGAGCAGAGCGTTGCAACGGCGGTCGGCCCGGCGCGCGCGTCGGTGAGGGCGGTAGGATAGGCCAGTATGGAGGTTTCGTCATTGCGAGGAACGAAGTGACGAAGCAATCCAGTCTTCTCTTGCGGTTCTGGATTGCTTCGCTTCGCTCGCAATGACGATTGAACAAAACGCGTCAGGCGCTAAACCCTCGACATCTCTCCGCGATACCAGTCGCCGATCTCGCTCGCGGTCATCAGCGCGACGCCGTCATGGCCGATGACGTAATCGAGCAATTCTTCCAGATATCTGATGCGATGCGGAACGCCGGTGATGTAGGGGTGGATCGAGATCGCCATGATCCGCGGATTGGTGGCGCCTTCGAGATACAGCCGGTCGAACTGGTCGGTGCAGCGCTTCAGGAACTGCTCGGACGTGAGGTGCTGCAGCGCGTGGATGACGATGTCATTGGTTTCCACCGAATAGGGGATCGTCGTGATGGTGCCGTGCGGCGTTGCGATGTCCTGCGGCAGATCGTCGATCACCCAGTCCGCGACATATTCGATGCCGTTGAGACGTAACAGGTCGAGCGTCTCTTCCGTCTCGGTGAGGCCCGGACTTTCCCACGATCGCGGTGCCTTGCCGGTGAATTTGGCGACCGTTTCGACCGCGCGCTTGATCGCGTCGGCTTGATTGTCCAGCTTGTGCATCGGGCCCTGAAGGAATCCATGACCCATGAATTCGAAGCCGGCCTCGAGCGCGGCTGACGCGACCCGCGGATAGGAACGGCATACGCTTGCGTTCAATGCCAGCGTCACCGGCATGTTGCGGTCGGTCAGCGCCTTGAACTGCCGCCAGAAGCCGGCGCGCATGCCGTATTCGTGCCACGACCAGTTCGGCACGTCCGGCAACAGCGGCTGTCCCATCGGCGGGCTCAGCACGGTGCGCGGCATCGCACCCTCGATCCGCCATTCCTCGACATTGAGGATCACCCACACCGCGAGCTTCTTGCCGCCCGGCAGCTTGAGTTTCGGCCGGTCGATAAGGGCTTGATAGGGAATCCGGTCGGTAAGGGCCACGGCGCGTTTCCTTAGCTGTCGTTATTCGGCGGCGTGGCTTTGCTTCGAAGCGCCCGCATTGACCCGCGGCATCACCTTTTCCGCCATCAGGATCATGGATTCCCGGCCGAGCGCGCGATCCTTCCAGTCCTTGCCGGCATAGAGCAGGGTGCCGAAGCTGCCGACGTCGTCCTGAAAGGCCAACAGCCGGTCGGCGACGCTGTCGGGAGTGCCGTGGATGATGAGCCGGTCGCAGATCGTCTCCAGCGTCACTTCCTCATCCGGCTGGTCGCGGCGGGTCTTGAACAATTCGATGCGGCCGTTCCGCTTCAGCTTGGTGAACAGCGAGCGATAGTAGTTGACGTAGGGGCTGTCCGGATCGGTGGCATAGGCTTTTGCCGTCGCGGCATCCTTTGCGACAAATACACTCTTGGCCACCCGCCAGTTCGCGGGGTCGGCGGCGCGGCCGCCGCGTTCGCAGCCCTCGACATATTTCGGCCAGTGGCTCTTGACCCAGGCCGGCATCAGGAAGTTCGCGGAAATCGGATCCCATCCGCGCGCCGCGGCCTCGGCGACGCCTTTCGAGAAGGGAGCGACCGCGGTCACCACAATCGGCGGATGCGGCCGCTGCAGCGGGCGGGCGATGAATCCCTGGCCGATGTCGGCGATCAAATGACGTTCGGTCGAGATGGTCCAGTATTTCCCCTTGATATTGTAGGGCGCTTCCGTGGCCCAGATTTCCAGCACCTGATTGATGGCTTCCAGAAACATCTCGTTGCGGTTGGCGTCGAGATTGCCGAATGCTTCCGCGTCCGACAGCAGCCCGCCGGGACTGATGCCGAAGATCAGCCGTCCGTCGAGCATGTGATCGAGCATCGCCATCGAGGCGGCAAGCGCGGCGGGATGAGTGTTCGGCATGTTGATGGTGCCGGTGCCGAGTTTTATCCGCTTGGTGGCGGCCGCGATCCAGGAGATGAACGCGATGCAGGAGGTGATGTTCTCGGCCTTGTCGGTGGTGTGCTCGCCGACATAGGCCTCGGTGAAGCCCAGTTCGTTGGCCAGCAGGAAGGCCTCGCGGTCTTCCTTGAGGCATTGCCGCCAATCCTTGTCGACGGGATGCATCGGCATTGTGAAGAAACCGAGCTTCATTGCCTACGTCTCCTTAATCGTCATTCCGGGACGCGCCCTTCGCGCGGACCCGGAATCCAGAAGTCGGGTGCGATATCCAGATTCCGGATTCGAGTCTCGGGCCGCGCTCTGCGTGGCCGAGAACCCGCCCCGGAATGACGGCGCCAATGCGTTTCGTCCGCGCCATCATAACCAGTCCGAAAGTTGAACGACACGGAAATAATCGCTCGATAAACAATCTTGACCTTTCAGAGCCTCCGCCGTCTAATCCCAAAAAAAGCTGCCGAAAACCGGCCGGGGAGATCACGCCAGATGAAAGCCTCGGCTTTCGCTTATGCACGCGCAGCGAGCGTATCCAGCGCGCTGGAACTGCTCGCCGCGCACGGCGACAGGGCAAAGGTGCTGTCGGGCGGCCAGAGCCTGCTGCCGGCGATGAATTTGCGTCTGATTTCTCCCGAACTGGTGATCGACATCGGCGGGCTCGCCGAACTGCGCGGCATCGCCGTGACCGGAGACATCATCAGGATCGGCGCGCTGACGCGCCACGTCGAGCTGGCGCGATCGCCCGACGTCGCCGCGCATGCGCCGTTGCTCGCGCAGGCGATCGCGCATGTCGCGCACCCGGCAATCCGTAACAGAGGCACGCTGGGCGGCAGCCTTGCGCACGCCGATCCGGCATCGGAACTGCCGGCCTGCATGGTGGCGCTGCATGCGACCATCGTCGTTCGCGGCCGGAGCGGCGAACGGCGGATCGCGGCGCAGGATTTCTTCACCGGCATCTACGCGACGGCGTTGGCGCCGGACGAATTGCTGGTTGCCGTCGAACTGCCGGTGGCGCCGAGAAACGCGTCGCACTTCTTTCACGAATTCGCGCGGCGGCACGGCGACTATGCGATCCTCGGTCTGGCCGCGCGGGCGGTCGTGCAAGCGAATGCCTTTGTCGATCTTCGGATGGCATTCTTCGCCGTCGGCGACCGTCCCGTGCTCGCAAAGGCTGCGACGCAGCTCGTCGGCGTTGAGGTTACCTCGGCGCTGCTGTCTGGGGCCTGCACCGCCCTGGGTGAAGAGCTTGATCCGCACGACGATCAACAGGCGTCCGCGGCCATGCGCCGGCATCTGGCAAAGGTGCTGCTGGTTCGCTCCGTGGCAGCGCTGCTCGGCCGCCCCGATCTCGACGCCGGGGGATCGGCTTGACGGCGCACATGCCCATCTCGCTCGCTGTCAACGGCGAGCGGGTCGATGCGCATGTGCCGCCGCGCCTCAACCTCGCCGATTTTCTGCGCGAGCATCTGCACCTCACCGGCACCCATGTCGGCTGCGAGCATGGGGTCTGCGGCGCCTGCACGGTACGCGTCGACGGCGATATCGTCCGTTCCTGCCTGATGCTGGCGGTGCAGGCGCAGGACGCATCGGTGCAGACCATCGAAGGATTGTCCGACTCGGGCGAGATCGACGATCTGCAGGCGGCGTTTCATGATCGCAACGCGCTGCAATGCGGGTTTTGCACGCCGGGAATGCTGATGGCGGCGCAGGATCTGCTGAAGCTCGAGACCGAACCCGACCGCGGCCGGATCCGCGAACATCTGTCCGGCAATTATTGCCGCTGTACCGGCTATCAGGCCATCATCGACGCCATCGAGACTACCGCGCGCGCACGCAGGGAGCGCGCATCATGAGCGGCGCGGCAAATCCCGGGATGCTTTCGATCCTGGACCGGCCGAATTCTTATATCGGCAAGACCGTGCCGCGACCGAATCTCGAGCGGCTGATGCAGGGTCGCGGGCTCTATGTCAGCGATCTGGAACTGCCGCGGATGGCGCATGTGGTGTTCCTGCGCTCGCCGCATGCGCACGCGGAAATCGTCAAGATCGACGCCGGCGCCGCAAGCAACATGTCCGGCGTCATCGCTATTGTGACGGGCCAGGAACTGGCAACCGTGATCACGCCGTGGGTCGGCGTGCTGTCGCATCTGAAAGGCCTCAAATCCGCGCCGCAACATGCCATCGCGATCGACCGCGTCTGCTGGCAGGGCGAGGCCGTTGCCGCCATCGTGGCGACCAGCCGCGCAGTTGCGGAAGACGCGGCGGAGATCGTCTCGGTCGAATATCAGGAACTCGTCGCGGTGACGGATATGCGCACCGCGCTCGATCCCGCAACGCCGGTCATCCATGCCGCCCTTGGCGACAATCTCGCCTTCGAGCGCAATTTCGACGCCGGCGCGGTCGATCAGGCGTTCGCCGATTCCGACGAGGTGGTGGAGGCGGAATTCATCTTTGGGCGGCATACCGGCGTGACGCTGGAGCCGCGCGCGGTGGTCGCCGACTGGAACGTCGCCGAGGCGCGGCTGACGATCTATCAGGGCACCCAGGCGCCGCACATGGTGCAGAACCTGGCCGCGCTCCATCTCGGGCTCGAGGAATCGCAGGTGCTCGTGATCTGCAAGGACGTCGGCGGTTCGTTCGGCATCAAGGTTCATATCTACGCCGACGAGATGGCGACCTATGCCCTGTCGAAATTGCTGCGCCGGCCGGTCAAATTCGTCGCCGACAGGGTTGAGAGTTTCAACACCGATATCCACGCCCGCGATCATCGCTGCAAGGGCAGGATCGGCGTCAGGCGCGACGGCGTCATCACCGCGTTCGAGATCGACGATCTCACCGGGATCGGTCCCTATTCGATGTACCCGCGCACCAGCGCCATCGAGGCCAACCAGGTCGTCAATCTGATCGGCGGTCCTTACACCTCGAAGAACTATCGTGCGCGGGCCCGGGTGGTGTTCCAGAATAAAAACGTGATGTGCCAGTACCGCGCCGTCGGTCATCCCATCGCCTGCTCGGTGACCGAAGGGCTGGTCGATCTCGCGGCCATGAAGCTCGCAATGGACCCGGTGGAAATCCGCCGCCGCAATCTCATTCCCGACGACGGCTATCCTTGTTCGGCACCTTCCGGCCTTCGTTTCGAACGGCTGTCGCACCATGCCTCGCTGGACAAGCTGACGGCGATGATGGACTACGACGGATTGCGCGCCGAACAGGCGGCGCTGCGCAGGCGGAACATCCATCGCGGCATCGGCATCGCCAGTTTCATCGAGGTGACCAATCCGAGCGCGGCGTTCTATGGGGTCGGCGGCGCGAAGATCTCGTCGCAGGATGGTGTCGCGGTGCGGCTGGACGCCGCCGGTTCGGTGATCTGCCATACCAGCATCACCGAGCAGGGGCAGGGTTCGGAATCCCTGACCGCGCAGATCGTTGGCAGCGTGCTCGGCGTCTCGATGGAGCGTGTGCGCGTCATTCTCGGCGATACCGACAACACGCCCTATGGCGGCGGCACCTGGGCGTCGCGCGGCGCCGGCATTGGCGGCGAGGCGGCGCTTCAGGCCGCGAAAATCCTGCGCAAGAATATTCTGGACGTCGCGGCGGTCATCCTGCAATCGTCGCCGGCTGAACTGGACATCGCGGATAATGCGATCGTGAATGCGGGCGACGGCGCGCCGCGCATCGAACTGAAAGAACTGGCGCGGATCGTGTATTTCCGCCCCGATACGCTGCCGCCGGACATTCAGCCGGAATTGATGGCGACGCGTCATTTCGTGCCGCGCGAATATCCATTCGCCTTCACCAACGGCGTTCAGGCCTCGTGGCTGGAGGTCGACACCGACACCGGCTTCGTCAAGCTGCTCAAGCACTGGGTGGTCGAGGATTGCGGCACCATCATCAATCCGCAACTGGTTGACGAGCAGATCCGCGGCGGCGTGGTGCAAGGGCTCGGTGCCGCGCTGTTCGAAAAATGCATCTACGACGAGCGTGGCCAACTGACCAACGCCAACATGGCCGATTACCTGGTCCCGATGTCCGGCGAAATGCCCGATATCGAGGTTGGCCATGTCGTGTCGCCGACCGGAGAGACGGAACTCGGCGCTAAGGGCGCGGGCGAAGCCGGCACAGCGGGCGCGGCCGCGGCGGTGGCGAACGCAGTCAATGATGCACTGCGGCCGTTTGGAGCGATCATCACGGAAATCCCGCTGACGCCACAAGTCGTACTGACAGCGCTCGGGCGAATTTGATAAGAAGGCGCCAACTCAAACAACAATCCACCGGAGGGACCATGACCAGGACGACCACGACACGCAGGACGCTTCTCGGCGGAACGATCGCGGTCGCCGCGCTTGGGTTGATCTCAAGCGCCGGCGCGCAACAGCCGCCGATCAAGATCGGCATGAGCATGGCACAGACCGGGGGTCTGGCCGGCGGCGGCAAGGCGTCGCTGCTCGGCATCGAGATCTGGCGGGACGACGTCAACGCCAAGGGTGGACTGCTCGGCCGCAAGGTCGAACTCGTCGTCTATGACGACAAGTCGAGTGCATCCGAGACGCCGGCGATCTATTCGAAGCTGCTGGACGTCGACAAGGTCGACCTGCTGTTCGCGCCCTATGCAACGGTGCCAACGGCGCCGCTGATGCCTTTGGTCAAACAGCGCGGCCTGTTGCTGATCGGCAATTTCTCGTTCCAGGTCAACAGCAAGGTTGGCCATGACATGTGGTTCAATAATGCACCGTGGGGACCGTATGACAGCTGGGCGGATTCGTTCCTCGATATCGCCCAGAAGGCCGGCGGCAAGAGCGTCGCGTTTCTGTCGGCCGACCAGGAATTCGCCCAGAACCTGGTCGTGACCGCGCGCGAGGTCGCAAAAAAACGCAACATCCCGGTCGTCTTCGACCAGTCCTATCCGCCCAACACAGTGGAATTCTCTGCCGTTATCCGCGCGCTCAAGGCCGCCAAGCCTGACATCGTCTATGTCGCCTCCTACCCGCCGGATTCGGCCGGCATCCTGCGCGCGGTCAACGAGATCGGGATTGGCGACAACGTCAAGATTTTCGGCGGCGGCATGGTCGGCCTGCAGTTCGGCGCGGTGATGGAGAATCTGGGCTCGCTTCTCAACGGCGTCGTCAATTACAATTCCTGGCTCCCGGAACAGAAGATGTATTACGAGGGAACCAAGGCGTTCTTCGACCAGTACACAAAGCGCGCGGTGGACGCCAAGGTCGATCCTTTGGGCTACTATCTCGCGCCGTTCGGCTACGCCAGCGGCCAGCTTGTCGAGGCGGCGGTCAAGGCCGTCGGGTCGCTCGACCAGAAGGCGATCGCAAAATACCTTCATGAGCATGAGATACAGACCATCGTCGGTCCGATGAGCTTTGGGCCCGATGGCGAGCGCAAGGAAAACGCGGTGCTGCAGGCCCAGTTTCGCGGCATTGCGGACAAGAACATCGAGCAGTTCCGCAGCCCGGGCAAGCAGGTGATCCTGTTCCCGGAGAAGCTGAAATCCGGCGATCTCATCACTCCGTTCGAGGCTGCAAGGAAGTAGTCGAACACTCAGCCGGCATGCGCGGATGAAGCCGGAGTTTCCTCCGGTGCCTTGACGATGAGGTCGGGCTTGTTCCTATGCTATTCACACGTCTTCATCGTCATTGCCGGGCTTGACCCGGCAATCCATCCTTTTCGAAAGATTCTTTCGAAGTATGATGGATGCGCGGGTCAAGCCCGCGCATGACGACAGCGGGGCAGATACCTAAAAAGCAGGGTCAAGGGGGGACCTCACTTGTTTTCATTTGACCTGCTGCTCGATGCAGTGACGATCGGTGTGCTGCTCGGCTGCTTCTACGCAGCGGTCAGCCTCGGGTTGTCGGTTTCGTTCGGCCTGCTTGACGTCCCCCATGTTGCGCACCCGGCCTTTCTGGTGCTGGCATCCTATGCGGTATTCTTTCTCAACGAGAATTACGGGATCGATCCGCTGCTGGCGGGACTGCTGATCACGCCGGTATTCTTTCTGTTCGGCCTTGTCGCCTATCGCCTGTATTACGAAACGTTCGAAAAGCGCGGCAGCGATGCCGGCGTGCGCGGCATCGCTTTCTTCTTCGGCATCGCATTCATCATCGAAGTACTGATCATTCTGCAATTCGGCGTGGACCAGCGCTCGGTCACCGCCGATTATATCGGCAAGGCGTGGCGGATCGGCGACATGCGGATTCCGTTCCGTCTGGTGGTCGCGTTCGCGGTTGCCGCCGGCCTGACGATTCTGCTGACGCTGTATCTGTCGCGGACGTTCATGGGCCGCGCAATCCGCGCGGTGGCGCAGGACCAGGAGGCGCTGCGGCTGATGGGCGCCAATCCGATCCGGATCAAGCAATGGGCGTTCGGCATCGCGACCGCCGTGCTTGGAATCGCCGGTGCCCTGCTCGTGATCGTCGCTCCGGTCGAGCCGACGCTCGACCGCACCTATATCGGGCGGACGTTCTGCGTGGTGGTGATGGCGGGACTCGGCAGCATGACCGGTACGCTGGTTGCCGGCATCATCCTCGGCGTTGCCGAGACCATCGTCCTCACCCTGTTCGGCGCGTCCTGGGCGCCGGCCATTTCGTTCGGAATGCTGCTCGGCGTGCTCGCCGTTCGCCCGCAGGGCCTGTTCGGCAAGCGGTCATGAAGCGGTCCGGGCTGTTTTTCTGGATCGGCGCGGCGCTGTTTCTCGCCGCGGCCCTGTTGATGACGAAAGTCATCGGCAACCAATATCCCTTTTTTGCCGGCTACGTCATCCTGCAGTTCATCGTGCTTGCGGTGGCATGGAGCATCCTCGGCGGCTATGCCGGTTACGTGAATTTCGGCACCAGCGCGTTTTTCGGCGTTGGCGTCTATATCGCCGTATTCCTGTTCAAGGCCTTTGGCGCGCCGCTTGCCGCGCAGATCGCGGCCGCGGCCGCGGTCGGCGCCCTGATGGGGTTCGCCCTGGGCCTCCTGACCTTGCGCATGCAGGGTATCTTCTTCTCGATCGCAACGATCGCGTTGACGATCGTGATCGAGACCTCGGTGACGAACTGGCGATACGTCGGCGGCGCGGCCGGCATTCAGATACAGCGGCCGGCGGTGACCGAGCCGTTCAACAATTACGTGCAGATGCTGTTTTTCGTCCAGGCGCTGCTCGTGGTGCTGGCAGTCGCGATCTCGCGCTACATCCAGAATTCATGGATCGGCCGCGGTCTGCAGGCGATCAGGGACGACGAACTCGCCGCGGAATGCACGGGCGTGCCGACGCTGCGACTGAAATTGACGGCCTGCGTCATCTCCGGCGCGCTGATGTGTGCGGCCGGCGCTCCCGCTGCGATGTATCTGCAATACGCGGATCCCTCGTCCGCGTTCAATCTCAACTATTCCGTTTCCGTGCTGGCGATGTCGCTGATCGGCGGGACCGCGCATTGGGCGGGCCCGGTGGTCGGCGCGATCCTGCTCGGAACGACACAGCAGTTGCTGACCGTCACCATCTCGTCGGAAGTGAACCTGCTGGTGCTCGGCGTGATGCTGGTGCTGTTCGTGGTGGCGGCGCCGGAAGGCATCATCGGCCTGATCCGGAAGTCTCGCCGCAATCGCAACGAGGACGAGGCATGACACCTGACGCAACTCAGGCTCCCTTGCTGCGGATCGCCGCCTTGACCAAACGGTTCGGCGGCTTCACCGCGCTCGACAATGTCAGCGTCGAGATTCGTCCGGGCGAGCGCTTCGGCCTGATCGGCCCGAACGGCTCGGGAAAAACCACGCTGATCAACTGCATTTCCGGCGCGTTCCGCACCGAGGCGGGCACCGTGGTATTTCGCGACGAAGACATCACGCGGCTGCAGCCGCACATGCGCACGCGCCGCGGCATCGCGCGCAGCTTCCAGATTCCGCGACCGTTCCGAAGCATGACGGTCGCGGAAAACCTGATGGTCGCGCTCGATTTCGCGACAGTCACGGAAGAACACGCCTCGGCCGCGCAACGGCGCGACACCATGATGTCGATCCTGACCCGGATGGGTCTCGCCTCGAAGGCCAATGTGTCGGCGACAAACCTCAGCCAGGTGGAATTGCGCAAGATGGAGCTTGCGCGGGCGATGGCGACGCATCCGAAGCTGCTGATTTCCGACGAGGCCATGGCCGGTCTTTCCTCCTCGGAAGTCGACGAGGTGCTCGACCTGCTGATGAGTCTGGCGGACCACGACATCACCATCATCATGATCGAGCACATCATGCAGGCGGTGATGCGGTTTTCGGACCGCGTCATGTGTCTCGACGCCGGCAGGATCATCGCGATCGGCAAGCCGGCCAACGTCATGGCCAACCAGCGCGTGCAGGAGGCCTACCTTGGCACTTAGCCTCGCCGTCAGCGGTCTTGATGCCGGCTACGGCGCCGTGAAAGCGCTGCGCGGCGTCACGCTTCATGTCGAGACGGGCGAGACCGTCGCCCTGCTCGGCACCAACGGCAATGGCAAGAGCACCTTGATGAAATGCGTCGCCGGCCTGGTCCGACCGCAGCGTGGAGGCCTGTCGCTGACGATAGACGGCGTGGCGCACGATCTGGCCAGGCTGTCGGCCGAAGCCATCGTCGATCTCGGCGTGGCACTGGTTCCGGAGGGACGGCGGCTGTTTCCAAGGCTGACTGTCAAGGAAAACCTGATGCTCGGTGCCTTCCGCAAGGCCGCCCGGCAAAATATCGATCGCAATCTCGCGCTCGCCTTCGAAACGTTTCCGGCGCTGAAGGATCGGCAAGGCCAGCTCGCCGGTACCATGTCCGGGGGCCAGCAGCAGATGCTGGCGATCGCGCGCGCGCTGATGTCCTCGCCGCGGCTGCTATTGATCGACGAGCCCTCGGTCGGCCTGTCGCCGCTGCTGGTCTCGCAGACCATCACCAAGATCGGCGAGCTCAACCAGCATCTCGGCCTGACCGTGCTGATGGCGGAGCAGAACTTCAATCAGGCGATCAGGATTGCGAGCCGGGGATACATCATCGTGCACGGCGAGATCGTGGTGGCGGCGGATTCAGTGGATGAATTGCGCGGCAACGACATCGTCAAGCGGCTGTATCTCGGCGGAGGGGTGTGAACTTACTGTCGTTCCCGCGCAGGCGGGGACCCAGTAAACACGGACGTCAGCGTTTACTAGGTCGCCCGGTCAAGCCGGGCGATGACACCGGTGTTGCTACTCCGCCGCACTGCTGAGCGTCGCTGCCTCGCGGGTGGTGACGACCACTTTGATCGCATCGTCCACCCGCTCGCGGGCGTAGCGTAGCGCCGTCGGTAGGTCGGCCAGCGCAAAGGTATGGGTGTGGATCTTCGTCGCGTCGAAGCGCTTTTCCGCCATCAGGGCCATGGCGCGGCGGGTGGCGCTCTTGCCTTCGCCGCGGATGCCGTAGATGTAGATGTTGTTCTTCACGACATGCGCCAGATCCATCGTGACCGGATCGTGCGGGAAAGCCGCAAGACAGATTTTTCCGCCCCGATTGGTCATGTGGATGGCTTCATTGACGGTGGCTTCGGTGCCCGCGCATTCGACCACATAGTCCGCGCCGATCCCGCCGGTGAGCTGTTTCACGATCTCGACCGCGTTTTCCCTTGCGACATTGACGACGCGGTCGGCGCCGAGCTCCTTTCCGATGGCGAGGCGGCTGTCGCGCGTGCCGGTCAGGATTACCGGATGGGCACCCAATGCCTTGGCGACCGCGACCGCAAGCAGCCCGATCGGACCGGGACCGATGACGACGACGCTTTCGCCCGCGACCAGCCCGCCGAGTTCTGTCAGCCCGTACATCGAGGTGCCGGCGGTGACGACAAGCGTTGCTTCCGCGTCGCTCATGGTGTCGGGGACGCGCGCCAGCGTGTTGATGTGATTGACCGCGTATTCGGCGAACCCGCCGTCGGTCGTGAAACCGTTGGCGCGATGACCCTTGTCCGGCTCGCCGTAATTCAAGCATGACGTATACATGCCCTGCCGGCATCGCTTGCACTGGCCGCAGCCGGCGTGGATTTCCACGCTGATGCGTTCGCCGATCCCGAATTCGTCTACCCCGGGTCCGAGCGCGACGACGGTGCCCATATATTCATGACCGGGAGTAAAATTCTGGTTGAAGGGCAGGCCGCCTCGAATCTTCGCCGGCGAGCCGGAGTGGATGATTTCGAGGTCGGTCGCACAGATCGCCACCGCATCGACACGGACCAGAACTTCGGCGCGCCTAGGCACCGGCACCGGCTTGTCGCGCAGCAGAAGCTGGTCGGGATCGCCGAGAACCCAGGCCTTCATCTGCCGGGGAATGGCATGGCGGGGCGAGGTCTTGACGTCGGCGGGGTCGTCCATGGGGTGTGCCCTGTGTACCGAAAACCTTATCCGAAGTTGCTGTCGAGAGGCAATTCACATCCCGATCGGCATTGCTTCAGCCGGAACTCACGCTGGCCACCCACGCGGCACATATTTTCCTGACGTCTGGCAAGCAGGGCCGGCATCGGCGACCACGATCGTTCATCGTTAGCGTTCGCGCCGTGTATCGCCGGCCGGCAAAAAAATCAGCGAAAAATTCAGCAGGCGTCTTAGAAAAGACACTTCAATTTTAAATTGTGTCATTGGGAATGCACACGGCGCTGTCGGGGCAGCGTTCGCTCAACGCAGGGGGCGGTCTAGGCGCAGGGGCGCGGGAAAGATTTCAATTGGCTGTTCGGGCGGATAACGGCCTGGGCACGCGTGATCGAACGGCAATCGTCCGCTACGGATGCGCGCCGCATGCCGAAATCATATGCAAGTCATTGTGTGGGAGCACATATGTCGATCAGCATTGCCATTTGCCTTGCCCTCGTCGCTGCCATCAATGTCGCGTCGCGGGCCTTACAAGTACGGTGATTTTCTGGCGAGTCGCACATGGATTTCGAGCATCAATTGATGCTGGCGCGGTCCGAGGAGGACGTGTTCTCGATCATCGTGTCGGTTTCCAACGAAATCGGATTTCCGTATTGCTGCTATTGCATCGAAATGCCGATTCCGTTTTTCAAGAGAAACATCATTCAGTACGATAATTTTCCCCGTCCCGCATCCGCGCAGCAGTTGACGCCTCGTAATGGATCCAGGGCTGGCCTCTCGCAATCCGCGGCGGAAAAACCGTTCACGCTCAGCGCCTACTCGGATCGCGCCATGATAGAATCGCAGGCTAGCCGGGCGAGCGGCCTCGATATCGCCTGGAGCAGGGTGATCTACAGCCGCAACGGCACCTTCGGCGTTCTTTCCCTTGCCAGGGACGCGCGCCGCCGCGCCGCGGGCATTTCAGCGAACAAGTACCTGACGCTGGACCGGTTGTTCCTGTGCACGCATACCAGGTTCGCCAGCATCCTGCTGCAGAAACTGCTTCCCGAAAGCGCGACCAAGCTGTCGGCTCGCGAAGTCGAGGTGCTTCGCTGGGTGAGCGAGGGCAAAACATCCAGCGAAATCTCGGTCATCATCGGCGTTGCGGTGCCGACGGTGAACTTTCACATCAAGAACATCATTGAGAAGATGTGTTGCGTGAACCGGGCGCACGCGACCGCGAAGGCCGTCGCATTGGGCCTTCTGAACTAGCTGTTAGGCGATGACGCCGCGCCGTTCGAATCGGAACGCGGCACGGAGCCTGCCGGGGCGCGCTGCGCGATGATCTTGTCAAGGATCGAGGTCGTGCTGATCGACGCGGTATAGGGCAGCAGGGAAAGGTCGATGTGTTTTTTTGCGAGAAAGCTCTCGTCGAGCCGAACCTGCTTCAGGTATGAACTGCGCTCCCACTCGTCGCCATGAACGATGACGCGGATATCGAGGGACTCCACGAAGGGCTTGATGTCGAACGTGTCGCTGATCCAGGCATCGTCGACGAAGCGGCACGCTTTTATGATCTCGAGCCTGCACTGTTCGTCATACACCGGCTGTCTCTTGTACCGTTCGGTCAAGGCGTCACCGTTGAGGACGACGAACAGCCGCGTTCCCAGGCTGCGTGCACGCTCCAGCAGCCTGACATGACCGACATGAAACAGGTCGAACACTCCGACCGCAAGAACGTTGCGGGTTTGAACTGCTGGTTCCGTCATGGTTTGCTCCGGACCTCGACGTCACACAGGGATGATCGGAAACCGTTCGTGCAGCAACGGCTTGTCGATCTCGAGCCCGAGATTGACCGTGCGATGGTTGGGTGCTCCGGTGTAGAGCGCGTTGGCGGGCGCCCACTGGGTCAGGTAGACCCAGCGCGGCAAATCGGTGGTGTTGGCAGGGGCATAGTGGACCACCGCAAAATCGTGCACGGTGGCATCGCCGGCGCCCAAGGTGAGCGGCGGAGAGATTTCATATTGGTCCAGCAGCCACGGATTTTCGTCGATCAGCGACACGCCGTCCGTCCGGTTTGAGAAGCGGCCGAACAGGCCGGCGCGATGGGTGCCGTTGAGGAAGCGCATCGCGCCTTTTTCCGGAGGACAATCGACCAGGGCTACCCAGATGCCCAGCGCGCCCTGCCTGTCGAACGGGTGGTGCGGCAAGTCCTGGTGCCATGGCGTCTCGACCCCCATGTTCGCCGCCGGGACCTTGACGAACATCTGGTCGAAATAGAACCGGACGCTGCTGCCCATCAGCCGGGTCGCAATGCGCCCCATTGCGCGGGAATGGCTGAGATCGCAAATCCATTCGTCGTGGTAGGAGCAACTGTCCCAGCGCGAATACCACCTGAACGCGTCGGAGACTCTGGCGGCCGGGTCGGCGCGGCTGACGCTCGTGGGGTCATGGCCCATGCGTTCCTTTGCCCGCGCTAGCAGTTTCTCGACAACCGCAGGTGCGAACAGTTTTTCCAGCTTTACCCAGCCGTTTTTCCGGTAGTGCTCGATCTCGTCATGGGTGACGTCCCGGACTTCGTCAAGGCAGTCGTTCAGCATGGTTGCTTGCTCCGTCTTCATGCCATCGCGTCGCGGCGCGGGCCGTGTCTTCCCTGCGGCGGCCATCAGCGCGTACCCGGAATGAGATCGAGAATTTCGTCTATTCCCGTGCAATAAGGCTCGATTTCCAGTGTCCGTCCGCACCGCAGGATTTCGCTTGCGACCTTCTGCATCGCGACATAGGCCGAGCGAAGCATGTGATTGGCGTAGATGACGATGTTGAAGCCCGCGTTCTCCAGTTGCGAGAAGTGGGTCGCGGCGTAGCTGGTCGGCACGCACACCAGCGTCACCTCGGGAAAGAAAGCGCGAAACCGCCCGGCGAACTGAACGACTTCCGCAGGAGTGTCCTTTCGGCTGTAAATCATGATGCCGTCCGCTCCGGCATCGACATAGGCGGCGGCGCGCTCCAGCGCGTCATCCATTCCGGCGTCGAGAATCAGGCTTTCAATGCGCGCGATGATCATGAAGTCATCGCCGACCTGCGCTGCCTTGCCCGCCCGGATCTTGTGGCAGAAATTCTCGATCAAGTCCTGCTGCTGGAACACATCGGTTCCGAGCAGGGAATTCTTCTTGAGCCCGACCTTGTCCTCGATGATCACAGCCGAAACGCCGATCCGCTCCAGCGAGCGGACATTGATGACGAAATGCTCGACCTTTCCGCCGGTGTCGCCGTCCACGATGAGGGGAGTCGTCGTGACCTCGAAGATGTCGTGGAAGTTCGAAACGCGGTTCTGGATGTTGATGACTTCGATGTCCGGCTTGCCGAGAAGGGTGGAGTCGGTCAGCGAACTCGACCACAGCGCGTCGTACACCACGCGCTCGCCCCTGCTGTCGTCGTGGACCGCCGCGTGTTCGGCGACCAGCGCCGACAGCGGACTGTGGGCTTCGAGAACCCTGAGGCATTTCTTGTTCCTCAGCGCACGGCGGAGCTGGCCTCTTCGCACGTCGCTCTCAACGCCCGCCAAAAGGGAATGCAGCATGGTCAACCTCCTCAGAGAGCCATTACGGCCTTGTCATATGCCTGTATTATTTTTGTGGTGTCCTGCGAGAGTGGCTTCGGGTCTCGGTGGTCGGGGTTTTGCATCAGGCAGACATCGAGATCTCCAGATCGTCCGTGATCCGGACATCGGATCACCCGTTATCCAGACGTCGTATATGCGGTGCCACTTGGCGCTTCGGTGCAACTATTAAATTTGATAGTTGGCAATCTGTGGTTGTGCGATTGAACTGCGCGGTGAGCTTTGGCTTCACCGGGGCAGTCATCAGTCATGAAAACAGAAGCAGCCATGTTGTCCGACGTCGGCCATATCCGGATGGTCTCGCTGCGACTGCCGCCGCTCCGGCCAAAGGACATTCTGGTCGAGGTCGAGATGACCGGCCTGTGCGGCTCCGACATGGCGGTCTATCTCGGAAAACATGCGTTCAAGAAACCGCCGGTCGTTCTCGGGCATGAATTTTCCGGCATCGTCCGCCAGGTCGGCGCCGACGTTACCGCGGTCAAGGCCGGCGAAAGGGTGTGCGCCGCATCCTTCGCCCATTGCGGAAACTGTGACGGTTGTCGGCGCGGAAAGCCCCAGCTCTGCCGGAACAAGCGCGTCATCTGCACCGGCGACTGGAACGGATCGTTCGCCTCCCATGTCAACGTCACCGAGAACATGGTGGCGGTGCTGCCGCGCGATATCGGCCCCGAGCGGGGCGTGCTGGTCGAGCCCCTGAGCATCGGCCTGCATGCGATGCGGTTGCCGGCGACGATAGCCGGCAGGAGCGTAATCATCATCGGCGCGGGCAGCATCGGCCTTGCCTGTCTGCTGGCTGCGAAGCGGCTTGGTGCGAGCCGGGTCGTCTGCATCGATAAAGGCGAACTGAAGCGCGGGATTGCGACGCGACTGGGTGCCGACGGCTATGTCGACGCACGGTCGGGCGAGGTCGTCGGCAGCGCGTTGGACGAACTGGGCGAGGAAGCCGACATTGCCGTTCTTGCCTGCGGCTACGATGACATTTTCGCGGACGCGAAAAAGCTGACGAGGCCGGGCGGCGACGTCGTTGCCGTTTCCTACTTCGATCCGGGCGTGCGGTTGAATCTGAACGACTTCCTTCGTTCCGAGATTACCGTCCGTTTCTCCTATTGCTCGACACCCGGCGACTTTCTCGAGGTGATCGACTGGCTGTCGCGGGAAGGCCTCGATCCGACGCCGATCGTGACGCACAGGGTTTCGCTATCGGAGGCGAACCGCGCGCTGCGGCTGAAAAAGGAAAATCCGGACGACGTCGGAAAGATGATCTTCGATCTTTCCGATACATCCAGGACCAATCCGCAGCCCGAATTCTTCGGTTGGGGGTCGAACTGATGTCGGAACGGAACGCAACAGCACGGCGTGTGGTCAGCATAGGCAACGACGAGGTGAGCGCGATCCGCCATCTGTCGAAGCGGGTGAGAACGTCGGTTCTCACCATGCTCCACCATGCGCGAATGGGACATGCCTCGGCCGATCTGTCGTCGGCGGATATACTGACCGTTCTGTATGGAGGAATCCTGCGCGGCACGATGGCCGATCCGGATCGCGACCGCTTCATCATGAGCAAGTGCCACGCCGCGGCCGCGCTTTACAGCGTGCTGAGCGCAAAAGGATATTTTCCGGAGGAAGAACTCCTGACGCTGGGGCAGCCGCACTCCCGGCTGTGCACGCTGGTATCGACCAGGGCGCCCGGGGTCGAACTCAGCACCGGCGCGCTGGGGCATGGTCTGGCTTTTGCCGTGGGCGCCGCGATCGCCGCGGCGATGGATGGCTCGGATCGCAGGATCTACGTCCTCACGGGCGACGGCGAGTTGCAGGAGGGCAGTAACTGGGAAGCCGCGATGTTCGCGTCGACCAGAAAGCTCGACAATCTCACTTTGGTGGTCGACCGGAACCGGTCGCAAAAGGGAAAAAGCACCGAGGACATCAGCGCCCTCGAACCGCTGGGGGACAAATTCCGGTCCTTCGGCTGGGAGGTCGTCGTGGTCGACGGGCACGACATCGGTGAATTGCTTCGCGTGTTTCGTTCCCCGTCGGCCGCGCAAAAGCCGACCTGCATTCTGGCGGAAACGGTCAAGGGCAAGGGCGTCTCGTTCATGGAGCAGCGCCTGGAATGGCACTCCAGGCGGCTGGACGACCAGGACTTGAAACGTGCACTCGACGAAATCGGGAGTTCGGCATGATGGCGTCTGACCCCGGTATCGATTGCGCGCAGGGCTTTGCAAGGACGCTGCTGAGCCTGGCAGCGGTCGATGAACGCATCTGCGTCGTCGTCAACGATTCCACCGACACCAATCATCTCGAGCCGTTCATGGAGCAATATCCGGAACGGGTTGTCGACGTCGGCATCGCCGAACAGAACATGGTCGGCGTGGCGGCGGGCCTTGCCAATTCGGGACGGATTCCGTTCGTTCATTCGGCCGCCTGCTTTCTGACCGCGCGCGCGCTCGAGCAGATCAAGATCGACGTCGCGTACAACAATGCAAACGTCAAATTGTGCGGCTTCGTTGCCGGCCTCGCATACGGACCATGCGGCGGTACCCATCATGCCGTCGAGGATCTGGCCTGGACCCGGTCGATCCCGAGGCTTGCGGTATTCGCGCCGGCGACGCCGAACGACACATCCGCGGTCCTCCGCGCCGAATTGAAGCGACCGGGGCCTGCTTATCTTCGTATTATCAGCAAAGTCGTCGTGCCGGAGGTCTTTCAGGCCTCACGGGAGTTCGAACCGTCCTCATGGCTATGCCATGGCTCCGACGTCGCCCTGATCGGAACGGGGTTGACGACCTCGCGGCTGGCCGAGGCCGCGCGCCTGCTGTCGGAAAGGTCGGTCAGTGCCGGCGTCCTTCACATCTGTTCGATCTCCCCGTTGGACAGCGATGCCATCGCAGAGGCCGCGAGAAAATACCGCAGGCTCGTCGTTGTCGAAGAACATGTGACCAATGGCGGACTGGGCGGCGCCGTCAGCGAAGTGGTGGTGCAGACCCATCCGGTGCCGATGCTGCTGATCGGCGTTCCCAACATATACGCGCCGATCGGTCCTGCGAACTTCCTGTACGAGCATTTCGGTCTCACCCCGCCGCAGATCGCCAATCGCGTGGCGGACTGGCTGGACTGGCCGCACGCGGTGACTTCTTCCCGTCGCAGCAGTGGGTGAGGACATTCGATGAGCGCCTCGATACTTCGATGGCCGGAGCGGAATCTTGAGCGGCGGCCGGTTCCGCTGCTGCGATCCCGCGTGATCCGGCAGGGCGAGCGCTGGATTTTCGCGGCGGGATTCAATGTACGCCCGGATCTGAAAAAGACGTCGCGAGTCGACAGCGAACTCGACGATATCCGGCACATCAGTCGCGCCGGCGGTCGGGTGGCCATCCTGTCGCATCAGGGAGAATTCGGCGGCGGCACGGCGCTGCATCTCGACTTCGTGGCGCGCCATCTCACCGCGTGTCTCGGTCAGCCCGTGGCCTATGTGCCGGACTGCGTCGGGGACACGGCAATGGTCGGGCTGCGTTCGATGCGCGATGGGGATGTGGCGATATTCGGAAACACGCGGCATCATGCCGGCGAGCAGGCCAACCATCCGCAGCTTGCAAGGGCGTTCAGCCGACTGGGCGACTTCGTTGCCGTAGCCGGGTTTTCCAAGGCGCACCGAAGCCATGCGTCCAATGTGGGAATTCTTCAATTCCGGCACGGCTATCTTGCCTCCAGCGTCGCAAGCCAGATCGAGCAGCTTTCGCCCTGGACGGGGCATCGCCCCGGACAGTTTTCCGTAGCGGTGCTGGGCGGGAGAAAACCGGAGAAGATCAAAATCGCGTTGCGCGGTTTCAGCAAGACCTACGACCTGATCATTCCCGGCGGCGTGGTGCTCAACTGCATTCTCAAAGCGTCGGGTTACGATGTCGGCGGCTCTTATCTCGGGGAGAATGCGAGCGCGAATCTGGAGGCGGCCGAAACGACGCTTCGCGAGGCGATCGCCGATGTCCTGGTGCCAAAGCAGGTGATTGTCGCGAAGGCCGGCGGCTTTGCCGGGTCCGGCAGGCTGGTGGATATCCGCGACGGGGTCGATCGGGCGGACGCCATCGTCGACTTTGTTCCGGACCAACACATCCTGATGGCCTTGCAGCGGCTGGTGAACTCCCGCGGCCGAATGATTGTCGCCGGCACTCCCAGTAGATATCGGGAGGGCTTTCATACCGCTTGCGAGCCGATTTTGGCCGCCGCCCGCGCGCTTGGCGACCGCGCAATCCTGCTCGGCGGCGACACCGTCGCGGAACTGCCCTTCGACGGCAACACGTCCGTCGGCGGCGGATCGGCGCTGCAATACATCTGCGACGGCGATCTGCCGATCCTCGGCGCGCTTGCCGATCAGTCGCGCCATGAGGAGGTCCGGGCATGACATTCGATCACTTCGTTCCGACCAGAATCGTATTCGGCCGCGGGCAACTGAAACAGCTCGGTCCGCTGGCAGCGTCCCTGGGGCGGTCTGCCCTGATCGTGTGCGGCCGCCGCTCCGTGCGGGAAAGCGGGCTTTTGAAGCGCATGCATGATGCGCTGGCCGCGCAAGGCCTCGTCGTTCACGTGTTCGATGGCGTATCGCCAAATCCGAGATCGGACGAGGTGGATGCCGCGACTGCGATCGCCAGGCGGCAGGGTTGCGGCGTGGTGATCGGCGTCGGCGGCGGCAGTGCCATCGACGCCGCCAAGGCCGCTGCGGTCAGCATCGACTACAAAAGTGTGCGTGAAATCATCGGCGAAACGGTTCCGGCGAATGTCCGACGACTTCCCATCATCGCGATTCCCACGACGGCGGGCACCGGCGCGGAAGTGACCAAGGGCGCCATCATCAAGGATACCGTGCGGGGATTCCGCTCCGGCGTTCGCGGCGACGGGCTGTTTCCAGCCGTCGCACTGGTCGATCCCGATCTCAGCGAAAGCATGCCGCGGCACATTGCCTGCGCCACCGCCTTTGACGCGCTAACCCATGCCATCGAAAGTTATGTCGCAAGAGCCGCGACGCCGATCACCGATATTTTGGCGGAACAGGCAATCCGGCTTTTCGCGGCCCGTTACGGCGCGCTGGCGGACGGCCGGCTCGACGCGGTCGGCCATGACGATCTCTGCTTTGCCGCGCTGATCGGCGGCATCACGATCACAAACACCGGAAGCTGCCTGCCGCATCGTTTGCAGCAGGCGATGGGATCGGTCGATCGGATCGAAACTTCGCATCCGCAGGGCCTGGCGGCAGTCTATCCGACCTGGCTGAGGCGTGTACGGCCGTTCGCAAAAGCACGGATCGACCACATCGCTCATCTGCTGCGGTTTCGACCCGATGGCATCGACGATAACATGGCTTGCCTGATCCTGCGTCTTGGAATGAATCCGGCGATCGAACCGTACGGCTATTCGCGCGCCGATCTGGCCGCGTTCCAGTCCGGCCTCAGCGGGAACCTGAAGAACGATCCGATCGACGCGATCGACCCCGACCTGATCCGGTCGATCTATGCGGAGGCGTTCCACGCCTCCGCACCGGCCGTGGCCGCGGTCGGCTAAAAATTACCAACGATGTTTAATGACGGGAGAACTTCGATGACAGTCGCTGAATTCGTCGCACAGTTTCTGCGCAAGCGCTGTTTCGGTACGGTCTTCATGCTGTCCGGAACCGGATCGATCTTCCTCGACAACGCCATCGCGAAAGAGAAGGGGTTGTCTTACATCTGTAGCCGTCACGAAGCGACCGCTGCGATCATGGCCGCGGCCAGTTCGAAAATCTCGGGCAAGGTCGGCGCCGTGATCGTTACGACAGGCCCGGGCGCCGTCAATGCCATTGCCGGCGTCGTCGAGGCCTGGGTCGATTCGATTCCGCTGCTGGTCATTTCGGGGCAGGTCGCCAACGCCCAGATCGCGCTTCAGGCGCGCACTTTCGGCATCCAGGGCTTCAACGTGCTCGGATTGGCGGCGCCGATGACGAAATATTCCGCGCTGGTTCGCGATCCGAAGACGATCCGCCTTCATCTCGAGAAGGCTCTGCACGAAGCGCAGCAGGGCCGTCCGGGACCGGTGTGGCTCGACATTCCGTTCGACGTGCAGTGCAGCGAGATCGGCGATCCAGCCCAGCTCGATCAGTTCGTTGCGCCCGTGCCGGTGATCAGCGTCTCGGCGGTCGATCCCGTCGCGCGCGTCGTTGATCTTCTTCGCGCCTCGCGCCGTCCGGTTTGCATCCTCGGGCAGGGCGTGCGCCAGAGTGGGGCGAGCGAAGCATTCCGCCGCATGATCGATACCTTGCGAATCCCTGTCGTCGCGACGCGCGCGGCGCTTGGCATCATGGCCGACAGCCATCCGCTCTATATGGGGCTCGGCGGCGTCAAGGGGCGTCCGCATACCGGTCTTGTGCTGGAGCAGGCGGATCTGGTCATCAGTCTTGGCTCCAGCCTGTCGCACGGATTTGCCGGCGACGCCTGGGATGCGTTTGCGCCGGCCGCGAAAATCGTGATGGTCGATTTCGACGCCGCGGAATTGGACAAGATCAGGCAGCATCTCACCTTGCCGATCCTGCTCGATGTTAAATTGTTCATCGACAGGCTGCTCGATGCGACCGGCGGCATCCCGCTTCCGGGGTTCGGCGACTGGATCGCCGAATGTCAGAAAGCAAAGACCGCCAACCCGGTCGTCCGGTCGGAGCAATGCGGCGACCCCATCAACTCTTATTACCTCGTGCAGCGTCTCGAGGCTCATGCCAACGAAAACCACATTTTTGTCAGCGATACCGGCGGCGCCTATTACACGACGGGACAAGCGTTGAAATTTGAGCGCAACCGGCGCGACCTCACATCCGTCGCCTTCGCCAATATGGGCATCGCGCTGCCGCTGGCGATCGGCGCGGCAGTGGGCGATCCGGGCGCCGAGATCATCTGCGTCTCGGGCGATGGCTCGATCGAAGTCAATATCCAGGAGCTGCGCACCATCGTGCAGTACGGACTTCCGATCAAGGTGTTCATCATCAACAACGGCGGATATGGCTCGATTCGGGACTCGCAAGACGAATTTTGCGCGGGAGAATACACCGACGATACGGAAATCCTGGATTTCGAAAAGGTAGCCGCCGCCTTCAACCTGCCGTTCACCCGGATCGCGTCGGTGCGGGACCTCGATTCCAGCATCGACCGCGCGCTGTCGCGGCGCGGTCCCGAACTGGTCGAGGTGATCTGCGATACGCGGCAGAAGATCGCCGTACCCCTGCGCGCGCGCACGACAGGCAAGCAGCTTGACCACCCCATCGTGGAGTCGGCCGCAAGCTAAGGCCGATTGCTCGATGCGGATAGCGGCGATTGATGACGACCGACAACAGGCCATTCTTATGCAGTTCGAGCCGTCCGCAGCAGATACGAATTCCCGGGAGCGTGGACTGAAGTTCACCCCTTTGGTGATCGGGAACTACTATGCCGCGCTGTATGCATCGATAGCGGTAATCCTGACCTTCTTTCCGCTGTGGATTCAGCGCCGCGGGCTGACCGCGCCGCAGATCGGCACGATTCTCGCGATCGGACATCTGGTGAAAGCCATCAGCATTCCGCTGTCCAGTCACGTCGCGAGCCGGCTCGGCGGCGGCGATAAACGCTTCGCACTGTTCATGATCGCGCTGACGCTGGCCTCCACCTCGAGCTATCTCCTTACCTCCGATTTTGCGACGGTGTTTGCCGCCTATGTCGTGGTAACCGCCTTCTCCTGCAACATCATGCCGCTCGGCGAGTCGCTGGTGCTCCCCATCATCAAGCAGCGCGGCTATGATTATGGCTCGCTGCGGCGCTGGGGCTCGATATCCGTGATTTTCATCTCGATCGCGGCGGGAGCCGTGGTTGACCTGTATCCCATCGACAGCGTGATCTGCATGCTGTTGTTGTCGTATGCGATCCTGTTCCTCTCGGTGCTGCCCTTGCCGGTGGTGCCCGCAAGGCGCAGCGCGCAGAACGCGACGCCGCTGCTGTCAGTGCTTCGCACCCCGGGATTTATCCTGTTCCTGGCAAGCGCAGCGACCTCGCAGGCAGCTCATGGGTTCTTCTACGGTTATGCGACGATCTATTGGCTGTCCGGCGGAATTTCCGCTCAGACCGCCGGCCTGCTGTGGGCAGGCGGCGTCGCCTCGGAAGTCATCGTGTTTTCCTACGGACGGCGGTTCGCGGCGAAATGGCCGCCCGAAAAGACCATCGCGATTGCCTGCCTCGTTGGCGTGTTTCGATGGAGCCTGCTCGCCGGCAGCGGCGGAATCGGAACGGCGATCGTCGTTCAGGCTCTGCAGGGCGGCACCCTCGCGCTCACGCAGATGGGCGTCGCAAATTATATCAATCAGCACGTTTCCGCCGAGCTCGTCGCGGCCGCGACCGGCCTTTATTCGTGGTGCGCCTATTCGGTTTTCATGGCCGTGTCGGTCTATGTCGCCGGACGGTTTTATAACGAATTGCATGGCGGTATTTTTGCGCTCGCGGCGGCGGCCTGCGGCTGTGCGGCGATTTGCGCCTATGCGCTGATCGGCCAGATCCGGCTGGAGAGCCGCCATGTTGCCTGAGCGCCGGCAACAGAACCCCGTTTCGCGGTTCGCCGAATTCCCCGGCGGGCGGCCCGAATGGTATCTCAACAAGCCGATCATCCACCGCGGGCTGCACAACATCTTCGAGGGGGTGGTCGAGCATTCCCGCACCGCGATCACGCGCGCGATCGCTGCCGGATTGCCGATCGAGGTTGACATCCAGAATTCGGCCAACGACGGCAACTTCATCTTCCACGACTTCGTGCTGCACAAGCTGACCAACGGCCAGGGCGAGTTTCGCGAGGTGAAGTCGGACGTGATCCGCTCCTTCAGCCTGATCCACACCGAAAACGAACCGATCATGACGCTGGAGGAACTTCTCGACCTGGTCGACGGCCGGGTGCCGATCATGATCGAGTTCAAGAACCGCGAGGTGGTCATTCCTCCCGGCATCGCCGAGGCGGCGCGAATACTGAGCCTCTACAAGGGCGAGTTCGCCGTCCAGTCGTTCAGTCCGATCCTGATGGAATGGTTCTACGAGCGCTATCCGGAATTCACCCGTGGCTTCATCACGTCGGACACCGATATTCTGGAAGCGCGGGACCACTATTTGCTGTGTATGTTGCGCAACCGGATCAAGCCGCATTTTCTTGCCCACGAAATGTCGCTGCGCAATTGCTGGACCTTCCAGTGGATCTTCGAGCAGGACCTGCCGATCCTGGCATGGACGGTGCGCGACGAGGATGACTGGAGCGTCGCACGGACGTTCGCCGACAACATCGTGTTCGAGTTCATCGCGCCGGACAAGCAGGACTGGCGAAAACCATCCGAAACCAACTGGCGCACGCAAGCGGGGGAGCGGACCGACCGCAGGGCTTGCCGCAATCAGCCGCCGCGGCTGAAACACGACGGCTCCAAGGGGACGCTGCCGTGGTGGGCCAAGAACCGGAGCTGGCCACCGGCGCCGGACCGCAAGCCGCCCAATCCGTCGCTCGAGACGGCGGGGTTCTATGACGCGCCGCTGTTCCTGCTCAGCGCGTTCGAAAACAAGCGCGAGATATACAAGAGCGATCCGCTCTATCGTGCAGCCTGGCTGGACTGGACCCAGGTTTTCGGCGACGCCGCGGTGGCGCGGGCGCAGCAGGTCGCCCTGGTCCTGCTGCGCGCTGACGCAATCCTGGCCGGGCGCGGGCCCTGCATCGTCGATACGTTGCAACGCCGCGGCTTTGTAGTGCGGCAGGCGTTCGACGTTCGCCTCGACCGCAATACCTGCCATGCACTGGCACGGCACGACTGGATCAACGCGTCGCGCGAGCGGATCGAGCTCGAGGTCGAGCTCATGATGCTGGCTCCGCTGGTCGGAATATTCTTCGAAGACGAGACGCCGGTCGCCGGGCTGCCGACCGCGGTGCGGCTCTGGCAGTGCATCGACGAAATCGACGCACACAACGCCGGCAGCGCCACGCCGAAAGCCCGCGGCGCCGCAAGCCTCGCCGGGCTGATCAAGGCGGATGAGCCGCTCGACATGCTTCGCTTCGCGGGCGTGCTGCTGGATACGCCGGCCCGCCGGGCCTGCTTCGAAAGCCTGCGGACCGTAACCGAGCCCGACCAGCATCATCTGGCCGAACGTCTGCGATCGCTGCTTCACCGACCGGCAATGTCGGCGACGGCAGCGCCATGCAGCGCCACGCGAAAGCTTCGCGATCTCGATGACAGGAGATCGATTACCCAATCGGTATTGCCCGACAAGGCACGGCCGTTTGAGCCTTTGACCTCGGCCGTTGCCGCCAAGGTCTGGATTTCAAGGGCGCGATGACCGCCGAGTGCCGGCACAGGAGGCCTGACGATGAACAACAATATTTCAGCCGCCATCATCGGCGCATCGGGATATACCGGTGGCGAGTTGTGCCGGCTGCTGTTGCAGCATGAGCATGTCGGGACCATCGTCGCCACCAGCCGGTCGGCGATTCCCTTCGAACAGACCCATCCGAACCTGGCTGGTTGCGGCCTCGAATTCGTGACCTACGAGGCTGCAGCAGCCGCGGCAAAGTCTTTCGACGTGGTGTTCTTCTGCACGCCATCGGGACAGGCGATGAGTTCAGGCCGGCGTTTTTCTGGATGCGGGCTGCCGGGTGATTGATCTCAGCCCGGACTTCCGCTTCCCCGACGCTGAGGTGTACAAGTCGGTGTATGGACAGAACCACGCGTCGCCGGACTGGCTTGGACAGGCGGTCTACGGCGCGACGGAGATCTATCGCGAGCAAATCCGCAAAGCCCGGCTGATCGCCAACCCCGGCTGCTACGCGCTGACCTGCCTTCTCGGCCTGCTTCCCGCGGTCCGCGCCGGCGCGCTGGATTTCTCCAGCGACATTCACGTCAGCGCCACCAACGGTACCACCGGATCAAGCTCGACGCCGAGCCGGGAGACCAGCCATGTGTCGGTCGCCAACGGAATGCTGCCCTACAGCCTCAACGGACACCGGCATGGCCCCGAAATGGAATATTACCTGGCGACGTTGGCGGGCCATCCGGTTTCTCTGGTGATGAACACGTTCCATGGCCCTTTTCCGCGGGGAATCCAGGCGGTGATCACGGCCAAGCCGAGTTGCGACTACCGCGAGCCGCTGTCCCGCGGTGCACTGACGGAGCTTTATCTCAAGGCTTACGGAGCCGGTACCGCAGGCGAATATTTCGTTGTGGTGAATTCGTTCGAACGGCAGGGCAAGAAGAACGACAAGGAATATCATCTCTATCCGAACGTGGCCCGCCTCGCGGGATCGAACTTCTGCCATATCGGTCTCGATTACGACCGCGAACGCTCGCGCGTGAAAATCGTCTCTGCGATCGACAATCTGGGCAAGGGTGCCGCGGGATCGGCGGTCCAGAACATGAACGTGATGTTCGAATTCTGCGAACAGACAGGACTGAGGGCATTCGGTCTATAGGCGCGAATGCTTGCGAGAATAAAGCAGGGAGAAGAAAAGATGCTGCAAAGAAGCCATCGCAAGCCGTTCACGATAGGGCTGTTCGGACAATTCGACTGCTCGGTGAGGGAATATTTGTCGTCTTATTCGCTGATCGAGCGCGAAACGGTCGAAGGGTTCTCGATCAAGTCGGTGATGCCGGACCTTGACGGAATCATTCTGCGCAGTCCGTTCAAGCTCGACGACGGCGCGGCGTCGCTGGCCGGCCGCCTGAAGTGGATCGTCCGCGCGGGCTCGGGCACGGACAACATCTCGCCGCTGCTTTCCGCAAGCGGCGTCGTGGTGCGCACCACGCCGATCAACGCCTATTCGGTCGCCGAGCTTGTGATCGCGCTGACGCTCAGTTTGCTGCGCAACCTCCGCGTCGGGCATGAAACGCTCAAACTGGGTTTGTGGAGCAAGCACGCGCTGGTGGGACAGGAATTGCGCAGCAGAACCGTCGGAATTCTGGGCTACGGGCGGATCGGGCGCGAAGTCTCGCTGCTGATGCGATGTTTCGGAACAAGCATCCTCGCCTTTGACAGGAGCCCGGCGACGGCGGAAAAACAGCGCGCATCGGAGCTTTCCGGCACGCGTCTGGTTGCCATGGAAACGGTGCTTGCGGGCGCCGATATTGTCGTGTGCTGTCTGCCCGGCACGCCGCAGACCTCCGGCCTTTTCAACAAGGCGCGGCTGCAGTCGATGCGGCCGGGTGCGCTGCTGATCAATGTGGGACGCGGTTCGCTGATCGATCTGGAGGCCCTGACCGAGGCGCTGGAGTCGGGCAGGCTCGGCGGCGCGGCGCTGGATGTGTTTCCGGCCGAACCTCCGGGGCGGATCAGGCTGCTCGACATGGACAATGTCGTGTGCACCCCGCATCTCGGCGCGCAGACCCTGGAAACCCACAAGGCGATAGCGGCGGGCGTTATCGATCATCTGCTCGATCTGCTGCCGGACGACGTCGAGCATCGCCTCTTGGTGTCGGACAACCGATAGGTGTAAAGAAAGGTTGGGCCGGAAAGCATCGGCTCTTTGCGAGGCGAGGCGATTCCGTGTCCATGCAATTCACCAGCACATTGACGGCCGATGGTTCCGTCGTGCTGGAGAAGCGCGTCATCCCTATTCCGGCAACGGTCAGTCCGCAGGCGCGGCTGGTGATGGCGACGCCGTTCGGCTTGCAGAGTCCGTCGCGGCCGGCTTCCGCGGCGGAGTGGAAGACCTACATCGCAAGTCTCGAAGTGTTGATGAAACGGCTGGAAGCGCAAGCGTCCCAGCTTTATCCGATGAAAGCCGAGCGCAGCACGCTTGCCGGCGTCCGGATCATCACGCTGGAGCCGCCGGAGATCGCGCCCGGGAATGCCGACCGGATGCTGATCAACATGCACGGCGGCGCCTTCATTCTCGGCGCCGACAATGCGCTCGAGGCGCTGTCCATCGCCGCGGCCGCCCGCATGCGCATCACCGTGGTCGACTACCGCATGCCGCCGGATCATCCTTTTCCCGCCGCTCTGGAGGATGGTGTCGCGGTCTACCGCGCGCTGCTCGATCGCTACCGTCCGGCCGCCATCGGCATGTTCGGCGCTTCGGCGGGCGGCAACCTCACCTGCGCGGTGGTTCTCAAGCTGCGCGAGCTTGGAATTCCGTTGCCGGCGGCGGTGGTCGTCAGCACGCCCGGCGCGGACCTGGGAAAACTGGGCGACAGCTGGCAGACCAATAACGGGCTCGACCGGGTGCTGACCGACTCGGTGATTGCCACCGACATTTACGCCAACGGACACGATCTCGAAGACCCGCTGCTGTCGCCGGTCTATGCCGACTATGGCAAGCCGTTTCCACCTGCATTGCTGTTGACCGGCACGCGCGACATGCTGCTGAGCAGCACGGCGCGCCTGCACCGCGCAATGCGTCGTGGCGGGGTCGATGCCGATCTTCATGTGTTCGAGGGGATGTGGCATGGACTGCCGACATCGTTCGATCTGCCGGAACACGCCGAATACAAGGATCTGATCGTGCGCTTCTTCAACCGCTGGCTGGCGTAACGACTATGCCGACACCGCGGTTGCGCCGTCAGCGCCGGAAAGATACCGTGCCAGCGAATCGATGGTCCGGTATTCGAACAGCGCCGTAACCGGCACGTCGCGTTTCAACAATTCGCTCAATTTGAGCTGCAATCGCACCAGCAACTGCGAATGGCCGCCGAGCTCGAAAAAATCGTCGTGAACGCCGACCCGGTCGACAGCCAATACGTCGGTCCACATCCCGACCAGCGACCTCTCAAGCTCCGACCGCGGCGCGACGTAGTCGGCCGGTCCAGCCGGGCCTTTCGAGCAGATCTTGTCGTTCACGATCATCTCATCGTCCCGTCGCGATGCGGCGTTACGCCACCGCCTGTTCGAAAGACCCAAATTTTTCCCGCAAACCGGCCGTCCTCAACTGTTCGATAGTCGTGATCGGCGACAGATCGATTTCCTTGAGCGGCTTGCCGACCGCGACCTGCCGCAGCGTCGCTGCCAATTCCCGACTGAGTTCGGTCTGGTTGAGCAGAAGCTTCGCCTTGATCGACGCGTTGAAGCCGCGAATGAAGGTATCGACCCGCCGCGCGCTGAATCCGTGGCGCTGCAGATAGAAGGTGGCCCATTGCTCGAAGCCATGCTGCGGGAGCCAGACCGAATTGCGGACGGACGCAAACATCCAGTCGATGATCTCGCTGGCCTGGCTGCTATCCATTGTCGAATGCTTCCAGGAGAAACCTTCACCGCTCAGTCCCAGCGTTTCCCGGTTCTTCCACGCCGCCGTGATCGGATCGAGATACAGCAAATTGGCGCGGTAGTAATTAGGTGCCGTGGTTTCCAGCAGGTCGACCGTTTGCTGAACGGTTTCCAGCGTTTCACCGGGGAAGCCGACCAGAAGCGACACATAGGTCTGAACCGAAACCTCGCGGAATTTCTTGATCGCACCGAGATAGTCCTCGCGCCGCGCCGTCTTGTTCATTTTTTTGAGCATCGCATCGCTGCCGGACTCGACGCCGAGGAAAACGCCTTCACAGCCGGCCTGCGCCATCAGCTCGATGGTCGCGTCGTCGCCATGGTCGGCGCGGTAGAAACAGTTCCAGCGAAATCCGTATTTGCGGTCGATCATCAGCCGCAGGATGTCGCGAAAGCGCTTTTTCGGCACGTTGAAAGTATCGTCGATGAAGGTCAGCGTCGTCACCGAATTGAGTTCGGCGATCGAATCGAGGTGGCGGGCGAGTTCGTCGACGTCGACGTAAACATACTTTCCGGCGCGCTGCGGGAAACCACAGAAGGCGCAGGCAAACGGGCAGGATTTTGCGCTGCGCAGCGAGACGAACTGTCCGACCGCCTCGTTCCCGAACAAGGCGTAGTTGACGGGCTCGTCCGCCAGTTCATTCCGTTCCGGCGCGACCGCGGTGAAATCGAACCCGCCCGACCGGCGGAACGCCAGATTCGGCACGTCGGCGAGATCGGCGCCGTCGCGCAGCGCGCCGAGCACCTTGGCCAGCGTGGCTTCGCCTTCGGAACTGTTGATGTAGATGTCCCCGCCGACGAATTCGAACAAGGTCGCCAGATTGGCCTGATCGTAGACCTTTGACTGGTTGGCGATGTAGGGGCCGCCGATGATGATCGGCCCGGTGAATCCTTTTGAGCGGATGAACTGCACGATTTCGCGGACCGGGTAGGGCGACACGTAGAACGTTGTCGTGATCGCGATCGCCCGCGGCGTTTCGGTTGCAAGCTTGGCCGCGAATTTCTCCTTTTCCCGATGCACGAGGTTGACGTGGTCAACCTTGAAGCCCCGTTTGTTCAGGAAGGAGCTGAGATAAAAGATCGCCGACGAGATGAAATCCGAATTGTCGAATTTCTTGGTGATCGGCGGGTTGGAGGTGCCAAGGAAATAGTTGAGCAGATCCATGCAGCGATAGGGCTTGCCGTCCATTTCGATAAAGGCGAGATTGAGGTCCCGGTACGCGCCGGAGCCTTTTCCCATTGCCCGCACGATCTGCAGGGAATCGCTGAAGATTGAATCGTTGTATCCTACGAGCAAACAGTCGGCGGCCATGGCAGCACCCGTTTGTTGTGTGTTTCGGAACCTTGGGGGCCTGGGATGTTGCGATCTCGCACGTGCCGGGAACCCACAGGCGTCCTTCACAACCGCTTACGGCCGAGGCATTCGGGGTGTATACTCGCGCCGCACTCTTTTTAGTTGTATGCAACATTCGGTCGCATTGTCCGCCATGTCAAGTGCCGATGTCTGCATCGCGACGCGAAGATTGAGCCGCTCGCGCTCTGAAAAAAGTCAAAACCGCGGCGAAGTCGGAGTCCGATGAAGATGGAAGCGTCTGTCCGTCCTGGCGGTTCCGCCGAAGTTTTGTTCGAAACGCACGGGCCGGTGGCAACCATCGTGTTGAATCGGGTCGAGGCGCTCAACGCGCTCACCCATGTCATGTGCATCGAAATCGACCGCAGGCTTGCGGCATGGGCAAACGATCCCGGCGTTGCCGCGGTGGTGATACGAAGCGCGAGCGACCGCGCCTTCTGCGCCGGCGGGGACGTGCGCGCGCTTCATGACGCTGGGCTGGCCCTGAAGCAGGGCAGGGCGGAGGGTCGTGTGGCGCAGGAGTTCATTCGCGACGAGTATCGAATGAACCGACGGATCAAAACCTATCGCAAACCATATATCGCGCTGATCGACGGCGTCACTATGGGAGGGGGTCTCGGCATATCGGTTCACGGATCGCACCGGATCGCCACCGAACGAACGCTGTTCGCCATGCCGGAGACTGCAATAGGGCTGTTTCCGGACGTCGGCGGAACGTATGTGCTGCCGCGGCTTCCGCGCCAGATCGGTTCCTATCTCGGCCTCAGCGGGACCCGCATCAAGGCTCCCGACCTGGTCGCATTCGGCCTCGCCACGCACTTCATGCCCAGCGCCGGGTTGGGCGGCCTGCTCGACGCGCTCATCGGCGCGGACTGGAGTGGCGACGCCCATGACGTCGCCGACAGGGTGATCCTGGCTCACGCCGAAACCAGCGGTGAGGCCCAGCTCGCTCCACACCTCGACGATATCGAACGCTGCTTTTCGCACGACGACGTGGCCGCCATATTGCAGGCGCTGGACGCGACGCCAACCACGGCAATGGCCGAGGCCGCGACGAACATCCGCGCCATGTCGCCCACCAGCCTTAAACTCACCCTGGCGGCGAACCGGCGCGGCCGCGATCTTTCCTTCGATGACTGCATGGTGCTGGAATATCGCCTGATCCAAGCGATCTTGCTCGATCACGACTTTTATGAGGGCGTGCGGGCGCTGTTGATCGACAAGGATCGCAAGCCGAAATGGGATCCTCCCGATCTGGAGGCGATCGATGCGGCAATGCTGGAGCGCTACTTTGTCGTTCCCCCGCCCGGCGATCTGACCTTTACCGACTGATGCGCCGTGTCAGGTGCCGGAAGCGCAAGCCCGGTGAGAACCAGATCCTGCTCCAGCACAAACCGGCCGACGATCGGCGTCGATCGTCCGGCGAATATGCGGATTTCCCGGCGCGGCAGCACTTCGAACCAGCCGTCGCCGATGACGACACTCACATCGAGGAATTCCAGCTGTTCGCCGGTCGACGCATATTGACTTTTGTAGAAGCATTCCTTTGCGCTGAAAACCAGCGTGGCCATGGCGTTGCGGTCGGGCTCGGGTACTGCGCGCAGCCATTGCAATTCGTCCGGCGCGCAAATCCGGTGCGAAATCTTCCATGGCGTGTCGCTGACCGCCTCGGCGTCGATGCCAATGCCGGCAAACGCGTCGCGCGCGGCGACCGCGGCACCGCAAAAGCCCGCAGTATGTGTGATGCTGCCGACGATTCCACTCGGCCAGCGCGGCGAGCGGTCGTCGGCGACGAGCAGCGGAGATCTAGCAACGTCCAGCGCGGCGAGCGCGCGCGCGGCGCACAGGCGTCCGGCGGCGAATTCCCGCCGGCGCTTTTCGACCGCGCCGGCAACGTAGGCCAGTTCTTCCGGTAACAGCAGCAGTTCGTCGCCGGGCTCGCGCGTTTCGGCGCATACGATCCCCGCCGGCAACAAGCCTGGGAGGCTGCCGCTGCAATGCTGCGCCTTGCCCGGTGTGGTGCCGCCCATCGGCATGTTGCTGCTACCCTTCAAGCCTGTCCGGCCTCATGGGCCACGAGCTGTTTTTTCGACAGCTTGCCCGCCGGCGTCTTCGGCAGCGATGGACGGATTTCCATCGCGATCGGTATTTCATACGCCGCGAGACGGTCGGCGAGGAAGGCCCTGAGTTCATTATAGGTAAAGGCGGTCTGCCCCGGCTTGAGTACGATGAAGGCCTTCGCAAGCTGACCGAAGGTGGGATCGGGAATGCCGATCACCATCACCTCGGCGACCGCCGGATGATGATAGATCGCTTCCTCTATATTGCGCGGAAACACGTTGTAGCCGCCGGAAATGATCATGTCCTTTTTACGGTCGACGACGGTGATGTGGCCCTGCGCATCGATGAAGCCGATGTCGCCGGTATGAAACCGGTTGCCGCGAAACGCCTCTCTGGTCGCCTCGGGTTTCTTCCAGTAGCCTTTCATGATGTGCGGGCCCTTGAAGCAGATTTCGCCGAGTTCGCCCGGCGGCAAAACCTTGAATCCGTCTTCGACATCGACAATCTCGACCATGACCCCCGGCAGCGGCGGGCCGACGTTGCCGGGCGTAGGTTCGAGATCGCGCGCCTGCATGGTGCCGACCCCGGTGGTTTCGGTAAGCGCATAGCCTTCGCGTGGAGCAACCCCGGTCAGGTCCCTGAACCGGCGGATCACCTCGACGGGCAGTGGCGCGCCGCCCGACGTGCAGAATTTCATCGAGGAAAGATCGACTTCCGCGGTCTTCGAATGACCGGCGAGGATCGTGTACATGGTCGGCACGAAGTGAAACAGGCTGATCTTCTTTTCGGTCACGGCCTTGAGAATCTTGCTGCCGTCGAATTGGATCTGCAGTACCGCTTCGACGCCGGTAGCCAGCGCCAGCAGCAGGAAGGAGAGGCCGGAGATGTGGAACAGCGGCGTCACCACCAGCCGCTTGTCGGTGCCGTCGCTTTCCGGCACGCCGAACCAGCGGCCATACATGCTGATCATCGCAGACAGGTTGCCATGCGTAAGCATCGCCCCCTTGGGATCGCCGGTAGTTCCGCCGGTGTAAAGCAGGGCTGCGACGTCTTCCTCCGGCCGGCCGCGCGGATGCGGCGTGAAGGCGCCGTCGGCCGCTACCAGTTTCACGAAATCGATTTCGGATTCCGCGTTTCCCGATCGTCTGGTCAGGGATGGCGCCAGCGTTTGCGCGACCTGTTTTGGCAGGAAATCCTCGAGACTGCAGACCACGATGGTTTTCAGCCTGGCCTTGCCCATCAATGCCGCGGCATGCGGATAAAGTGCCGGCGAGGCCAGCGTCACCATGACCTCCGCCTCGGCATCGGTAAGCTGATAGTCAAGCTCGCGCGGCGCTGCAAGCGGGCTGAAATTGACCACGCATCCGCCGGCCATCAGCACGCCGAAGAAGCAGATCAGATGATGCGGCGTGTTCGGCAGATGCAGTCCGACATGCACGCCGGGACCAACGCCGAGCGCCTGGAATCCCTTCGCGGCGCGCGCCGCGAAATCGCGCAACTCACGGAAGGTGAGGGTAAAATCGTAAAAGTTCAGCGCGGTCCGTTCGGGCCACCGGGCAGCCGCGCTCTCAAGCAGGCTCTCGACCGGGGCCTGGCGCATCGGCTCGCGCCACGAAATGCCCGGCGGATAGAACGCTTCCCAGACCTGCCGTCCGTCGGCGGCGCCGGTGGAATCTTGAAACGACGTCGGTGCGACCAGATCGCTTTTCGTCATCGAGATTCTCCTTACTGGCTGGAGTCAATTTGACCGGGTGCCGCAATAAAATCGACATCATGTAGCCGCGGGACCGGCGTTGCCGAGCGCGCCCGCGCGCAAGTAGACGCCGCTTGCGCGGAGAATCCGCCGGTCGTTTGCGATCAGGTAGGCATTGGCGAAGGCAAGGCGTGAGCCGCTCTTCTGCACGTCGACATGCACTTCGATCCAGTCGCCGACCTTTGCGCTGCCGGCGAAATCGGCCGATATGTTTGCGGTCACCAGCGACGCCGGAGGATTTTCCCGAAATGCCATGGCATAACCGAGGGCGATATCTGCGATGGTCATCAGCAGACCGCCATGCACAAGGCCGCGCGCGTTGGCATGCTTCGGTAGCGCGCGGATGCCGAGCACGAGATTCTCGCCATCCTTGCGGTAATAGATTGGCCCAATCGTGTCGGTATAGGGGCTGTTGCGGAACAGCGGTTCGAATCCCGCTGGAGCGTCACTCATGCATTCCTCCGTGGCGATTGCCGCCGATGCCGTTTTCATTGTTCTACTTTGTGCTTTGTTCTTAGGCTGTTGCAACCTTCGCCAAATGCTGGTATGTACCGCTAATACAACTTGCACTTGTGGAACCTGCTTTCTTAAGCTGCTGCATTCCCGGTTGCAATTGCCGAATTGGCGATCTCCCCCGGGGCCAGAAAAGGAGGCGCGCTTCATGCTCGACAGAACCCGCACCGATCAATTTGTTCAGCTTCCCAACGGACGCTACCGCCGATTGGCGGTCGAAAGCGAATACCTGCACCGGATCCAGCGCACGCACTTCGTGTTGTTCGACATATTGCCGTTGATCGGCACCATCGTAGCGGTGGCATTGCTGTTCTATCGGCCGATCACCTGGCTCGATATCAGCCTGTTCGTCGTGTTGTGGCTGCTGACGGGCATCGGTATCACGGCCGGTTACCATCGATTGTTCGCGCACCGCACCTATCGTACATCGAACGCGGTGAGCGTACTGCTTGTCATTCTCGGCTCGATGTCGGGACGAGGATCGATGATTTCGTGGGCGGCGATGCATCGGCGCCACCACGAAGTGGCCGACAAGCCCGGCGACATGCACTCGCCCAACCTGCACGGCGACGGTTTCTGGCAGAAGATAAACGGCTTCATTCATTCGCACTATGCGTGGATGGTGAAGCACGACTATCCGAATGTAGGGCATTACGCCCCCGACCTGATCCGCAACCGGAGCCTGGTGTGGGCCAGCCGTCATTATATGACGTGGGTCGTGCTGGGTCTGATCATTCCCACCGCGATCGGCGGTCTCGTGAGCGGAAGTTGGTGGGGCGCGCTGACCGGCTTCCTGTGGGGCGCCGTGGTACGGATGTTCGTCGTCGAGCAATCGATGTCGGCGCTGAATTCCTTTCTTCATCTGATCGGCTCGCAGCCGTTCAAGCTGGACGAGCACAGCCGGAACAACACGCTGCTCGGCGTCCTGGTTTGGGGCGAGGGCTGGCACAACAACCACCACGCCTTCCCGAATTCGGCGTCGTTCGCGTTGAGGCCCTACGCGCTCGACCTCGGATACTGGTTCATCCGCCTGCTGTCCTCGCTCGGTCTGGCCTGGGATGTCCGCGTCCCGACCCGAGAGCAGATCAGGACCAAGATCGACAGGCTCGAGACGCGCTCGAAGCTGTCGTCGGCCCCCGCCGGAAATGCGCCTGAAATCTGAAGACGAAGAAGGTCAACCAGTCGAACGATACAGGAGAATGTTGTGCAAGAGACAGTGATCGTCAACAAGAGCATCGAGCCAACCCCTGCTGGAATCCAGAAATGGTGCCAGGAATATGTGGCGGACCTCTTGGGAATGCAGCCCGACAAGGTCAATCCGAATACCGAATTCGACCGGTTCGGCCTCGATTCGGCGATGGCCGTGGCAATGTGCCTCGACCTCGAAGAGCAGATCGGCATCGATATCCCGCCGGCGCTGCTCTTTGAATACACCACCATCGCCGAGCTTGCCGGCTATGTCGCCGGCGCGGTCGGCCAGGAACGGGGGGCCGCATAGTGGGTGCCCTTCAGCAGGTCGAGCACAGCCCGCAAACCGATCCGAAATACGGCGGATCCAAAGAGGGCATCCTCCATCACTACGACATCGGCAACGAGTTCTGGGGGCTGATGCTCGGTCCCGCATTCGCCTATTCGGCGGCGCTGTTCAACGGGCCGAACGACACCCTCGAGGCGGCCCAGGAACGCAAATTCCGCTGGCACATGGAATCCGCCCGCGTCTCCGAAGCCAAATCGGTGCTCGAAGTCGGCTGCGGATGGGGTACGCTGCTGCGCATGATCTCGGAACAGCCGCAGACCGAACGTGTCGTCGGCCTGACCCTGAGCGACGCGCAAACCGAATATCTGCGGTCGCTCAAGCTGCCGAAGACCGAGATTCGGACCGAGAACTGGGCGGTGCACGAGCCGAAGCAGAAATACGATTCGATCATCTCGATCGGCGCGTTCGAACACTTCGCCAAGCCTGAGGACACTCAGGAGCAGAACATGATCGTCTATCGGGATTTCTTTCAGCGTTGCCATCGCTGGCTGTCGCCGACCGGCGGACTGTCGCTGCAGACGATCGCCTACGGAAACATGCCGCGCAAGGATGCCTCCAAATTCATGAATACCGAAATCTACCCGGAATCGGAGTTGCCGTATCTCGGCGAGATCATCACCGCAATCGACGGCCTGTTCGAGGTGGTTGCGATCCGCAACGACCGCTTCGACTACGCCAAAAGCTATGACCGCTGGCTCGATAATCTCCGCGCGCGCCGCAGCGAGGCCATCGCACTTGTCGGCGAGGAGGAGGTGCATCGGTTCGAGCGTTTCTACAAGCTGGGATCGATCGGCTTCAGGCTGGGCAAGATCTGGCTGTTGCGGCTGGCGCTTCGCCCGATACATTCCGCCTGGGCGGTGTCGGGGCTCGACCCCCGGGAGAGTACGGGTCACACCCTGGCTTAGTTGCCGCGAAGAAAGTACCGATGGCCGAAACCGGCAACGACGCCATGCTGAGAGAGGCGGAACGGCACACTGCTGTCGATCCGCCTCGCAAGGTTGTCTTCAATCCGTTCAGCCCGGCGTTCCGCGAAAATCCATATCCGACCTACCGCGCGTTGCGGGAGGACGCGCCCTTCCTCAGGGTTCTGGGCTCCTGGTTTTTCAGCCGGCACGGCGATATCGTCAGCGTGCTGCGCGATCGCCGCTTCAGTTCGAGCCGGATTCCGGAGTTGATCCGCCGCGGCGGCCGCGGATCGCGCGATAAAGAGGATTATCACGACTACAAGGCGGTCGAGAGCTTTGTCGCCAAGGCGATCGTGTTCACGGAAAATCCGGACCACGCGCGGCTGAGGCGGCTGGTCAATATCGCCTTCGACGCCGCGGCCGTGGCGGCCGAGCAACCGGTGATCGAACGGATCGGACGGGACCTGTTGCAGCAGCCGGTTGCGCGCGGCGAAGCCGACCTGATCGCGGACTTCGCCGACAAGCTGCCGATGTATGTCATGTGCGAGCGGCTCGGCGTTCCGCGCGAGATGGGTCCGGTGTTGCGCGACTGGGCGTTCGAGGCGCGGCTGCTGCTCGATCCGACCCTGATGTCGAAGAAGGACTATGTCCGCGTCGAAGGCATCATGAAACAGGCGCTCGGCTACTTCGGCGGCGTCATCGAAGAGCGCAAGCGCGCGCCCGGTCCCGACATCATCAGCCGGCTGCTTGGCGCCCGCGACAAGGATGACCGCCTGACCGACCAGGAAGTGGCGCTGACCTGCATCATGTCTTTCGTCGCAGGGCACGAAACCACCAAATATTTGATCGGCAACTCGGCGCTGGCGCTGCTGCGTCACCCCCGCGAAATCGATGCGATCCGCGCCGAGCCCGCGCTGATCGAGCAGGCGGTCGACGAGATATTACGGATCGACGCGCCGCTGCAGCAGACCAAGCGCGTCGCGGTAACCGACGTGGAGTTCGGCGGCATCACGGTGCGCGAAGGCGAACCGGTCATTCTTCTGCTGGGATCCGCAAACCACGACCCGTCCGTGTTCGACGAGCCGGAGCGGTTCTGGGTCCGGCGCGCCAATGCAAAGATGCACCTCGGGCTCGGCTACGGCATGCGCAACTGCCTGGGCGGGGCGTTGGCGCACAGCGAGGCGGCGGCGGCGGTGAAGCTGCTGTTCTGCCAGGACATTGTGCCGGCACTGGCGACCGATAAGGTCGAATGGCAGTCCGAAAGCGTTATCCTGCGCGGGCCATCTACCTTGCCGGTCACTTTGGCCCGGCGGAACTGAACGATGGCGAAGCTGCGGCGTTCCGGGAATCCGAGCTGGATTCGCCACCCTCCCGGGCAAGGCGATATCGCGGAGGCCGTTTCCAGGTTGTTCTGCTTCCATCACGGCGGCGGCGGCGCCTCCTCGTTCAATGGCTGGTATCGGCTGCTGCCGCCATCGGTCGACATGTTCCGTGTGCAACTGCCCGGCCGCGAAGATCGGCTCGACGAGGGACTGATCGACACTATTGACGGCGTAATCGAAGGCTTGGTGCCACAACTCGCGCCGTTGCTCGATCGTCCGGCCGTGTTCTACGGGCACAGCCTCGGCGCCATCGTCGCTTTCGAGGCGATCCGGCGCCTGCGACGGGACGGCAATCCGCTTCCCGCGGCCTTGTTCGTGTCGGGCCGCCGCGCTCCGCATCTGCCGCTGTCGCACCCGCCGTTCGGTCTCGCATCGCAGGAGGAGTTGACCGGCTATCTCGCCTCGATGGGCGGCGTGCCCGATGCACTTCTGAAAAAGGCGCATTGGCGCAATCAGTTGATGCCGATCGTTCGTAACGATCTCAATATCTCCGATCTTTACGTCCATCGTCTGGAACCGCCTTTACCCTGTCCGATCACCTTCTTCGCGGGCATATCGGATCCGTGGGTCAAATCGCCGGAGCGGCAGGGTTGGCAACATCATACGGCGTCGGCGTTCCGCCTGGTCGAGCTGGCAGGCGGTCACTTTTTCGGCCGCGACGAGCAGGCAACCATTGTAGCCGACATCGTCGCGACCTTGCGGTGCAAGACAAGTCTTGCCGCGGTCAATTCCATTTTGCCCGGACAAACGTCCACCATGCCCGAACCGAGCGTGGTCTAGGGACACACATGCAAAGGGCAGTCCGTCGCATGGGAGTTGCCGATGAGTAATCAGGTCGCTGAAACGATGGCGTCCGGTTCGCCGTTCGGTTCAATGGTAGAGCTGCTGCGCCATCGCGCCGCGCATCAGGCTGACGAGCGGGCCTACGTCTTGATCAACGACGCCGGCACCGAACTGGCCGAGCTCAGCTTTCGACAGCTTGACGATTTGTCGCACTCGCTGGCCAGGAAACTGAGCAGAATTGCGCGGCGTGGGGACCGCGCGTTGCTGATCTTTTCGCCAGGCCTCGATTTTCTCGTGGCTTATTTCGCGTGTCTCACCGCCGGCATCGTCGCGGTGCCGGTGGTGCCGCCGCGACGGGGCCGGTTGCGGCATGCGACATTGAGTATCGCGATGGATTGCCAGCCGACATTGGGTCTCACCAGCGATGCGCTGAGCTCCAGCATGGCGCAGGAGTTCGCCGGCGAGCCGGCCTGGGATGCGATCCACTGGACCGGCATTGGCGCGGCCGCCGAATTGCGCGAGGATCAGACCGAACGCCGCGGCGCAATCCTCGACGACATCGCATTCCTGCAATACACGTCGGGGTCGACCTCTGCCCCCAAGGGAGTAATGGTCAGCCACAGTAACCTTCTGGCCAATCTCGAAATGATCCGCGGGGCGTTGGGCACGACGGCAGCCTCGACCTGCGTGAGCTGGATGCCGTTCTATCATGACATGGGGCTGATCTATAACGCGCTTCACACGCTGTATGTCGGCAGCATGTGCGTGTTCATGGCGCCGGCGTCTTTCATGCAACGACCGCTGAGCTGGCTTGCGGCGATTTCGAAATACCGGGCGGAAATCGGCGGCGGCCCGAATTTCGGTTTCGACCTCTGCGTCAGCCGGTTCAAGCCGGAGCGGGCGGGGGAACTGGATCTTTCAAGCTGGCGCGTGGCCTTCAACGGTGCCGAGCCGGTGCGCGCGCGAACCCTGCAGCGCTTCTCGGAGACCTTTGCGTCGTGCGGCTTTGACCGCCGCGCCTTCTATCCCTGCTATGGCATGGCCGAAGGCACGCTGCTGCTCTCCGGCGGCAGCCGCGATGCGCTGCCCGTCATCCGCGGCTGCGATCGAAGCGAGCTTGCCCGCGGGCGCGTCGTTGCTCTCGACAGTTCGTCGCCGGACTGCCGCCAGGTCGTGGGTTGCGGCGCGTCCGTTGCCGGCCAAAAGCTGCTGATCGTCGATCCCGCCACGCGCCGCGAATGCGCAGCGGGCAGGGTCGGAGAAATCTGGGTTGCCGGTCCCCATGTCGCGAAGGGCTATTGGTGCAATCCCACGGCTACCGCCGAAACCTTTCAGGGTGTTGTGGCGGATACCGGGGAAGGCCCGTTCCTGCGCACCGGCGATGCCGGCTTTGTGCTCGACGGTGAATTGTTCATCAGCGGCCGCATCAAGGATGTCATCATCATCCGTGGCCAGAACCATTATCCGCAGGATATCGAGGCGACGGTCGGCGCCTGCCATCCGGCGTTCCGGGAAAATTTCGGCGTGGCGTTTGCGATCGGCGATTTCGGCGAAGAACGGCTCGTCGTGGTCCAGGAGGTCGAGCGTACCTGGCGCGCTGCGCTGAACCCGGCCGATCTGGTTGAGCGCGTGCGCGCGGCGGTAGTCGCAGAACATGAGCTGATGGTTTCCGAGTTCGTCCTGATCCGCACCGGCACCCTGCCGAAGACCTCGAGCGGCAAGGTTCAGCGTCGCGGGACCCGGCAACTCTATCTCGAAGGCGAACTTGATCTCTGGGGCGCGGCGGAAGCCGAAGCCGAAATGTCGGCGAGTCCGACATGAGCGACGTCATCGCCACAGCGAGGTTTCAGGACGGGCTCACGACCGAGAACCTGCGGGCGCTGCTGAGCAAGACCCCGTTCGCCGCCTTTTTGAAACCGGAAGTGATCAAATGCGAAGGCGGATTCGCCGAGCTTCATGTCTCCATGCGCCGCGACCTGACCCAGCATCACGGCTTTGCGCACGGCGCGGTGATAGGCTGCATCGCCGACAGCGCTTGCGCCTGGGCGGCCGGCTCGATCGCCGGCGATGTCGTGACCGCTGCCTATACGCTGCATCTCATCGGACCAGGCGTGGGCGAGAAGCTGATCGGCCGCGGCACCGTCGTGCAAAATGGCAAGGCGATCATCGTCGCGCGCTCCGAAGTGTTCGCGGTCAGGGGCGGCAAGGAACATCTCGTCGCGGTTGCGACCGCCACGATTTCAGTCATCAAGCGGCCGGCGGCTGGCCTTGTTGATCGACGCAAGTCAGATGGTTCTGCCGCCGTATCGTAAGCGTCAGCTGCTGCAAACGCACCGTCCGGTTCGTCAAACCGTCAGGGATCTTTTATACGATAGCGAAGCGGGATTTCTCCGTGGTACGGCGCGCGGCTCCGTGTCGGGTATCTCGACGGGAGGGTGCCTCGCGATCGCTCCGCCGTGCGGCTTACGGATGGATGATTGGCGGTCCCGGTCGCCCGGCGGCGGGAATTTGTCGATCGGACCGGAATCCGGGTAGTCGCGCAGTCCGTTGCCTGACGATTGTTTCAGCAACCCGTTGTTTCCGAGCAGGCGCGCCACCATTGCCGCGCGCGAACTCACCCCGAGTTTTGCGAAAATCCGGCGAACGTGGGCGCATACCGTCCACGTGCTGATATTCAGAATGCCTGCGATGATCTTGTTCTGGTGGCCTTGCGCGACCATGCGTACGATTTCGAGTTCGCGCGGACTGAGCGCGGCGCGGTTGTGATCGATCTCCGGCATCTGGATCAGCAGATACCGCATGCCGTCGAGTTCGGTATCGATCAGGACGTTCTCGGCCCCGGGCTGGGCGCCTTTCATCGCGACGCGTTCGTTCGCCGCCGTGACGGCAATGATCGTTCGCATGAGCCGTTGCAACTCCACGGCCGCGCCGTTCGCCGGAGCAACCGCCTCGCGATCTCTTGCTTTGGAATTTGGCATTTCAGCTGCTCCAGCGCCGCGGGGTGCCTAGAACAATCCTTGCCGACTAGTGTGTTTCGTGAAGCAAGACAGCCCCTTCAAACGCGAAATGAATTCGAGTAATTGGCGATGCATGTGATGACTGGACGAGATAATGAGCGCCAGCATGGTGTAACTTCCAGTAGAAATCGAGTCACTTCTTCAAGTGAGGTTGTTCGATTTTTCCCTTTAAACTAGAAGATTTATCCTGATCGACAGGCTCTCGCCATGCGGCATTTTTGCAAGCCTTGGCGAGCCGGCGCAATAGCTCGTGCGAGCGACCCATTTTGCTCGACCACGTTTGATCCCGCCTGAAATGTGTGACTGGCGCGTCGTCGACGCCTTCGCATAGCGTCTGATGAGCGCATCCCCACCCGAAGGAGGCCACCGTCATGGCGACGCTGCACGAAACCGAACTGGAATCCGAATTCGAGCAAGAAATCCACGAGACCGAGCTTGAATCCCTCCACGAAGGGGAGGGGGAGAATTTTCTCGGCGGCATCGGCAATATCCTCGGCGGCCTGCTCGGCGAAGGCGAGAGCGAGCTGGAAGGCGAGTTCGAAGGCGAAGGCGAACATGAACTTGAAGGTGAATTCGAAGGCGAAGGCGAGTTCGAGTTTGAGAACGGAGAGCAGTTTTTTGGCGGCATCGGCAAATTCTTCAAGAAGGCGCTGCCCGTTCTGAAAAGCATCGCGAAAGTCGCCGCGCCGATCGTTGGCACCGCTATCGGCGGGCCGGCCGGAGCCGCGCTTGGCGGCATCGCTTCCTCGCTGCTCAAGGAGCAGGAGCTGGAAGGCGAATTCGAGCTGGAGGGCGAATACGAGCTCGAGATGGAAGGCGAACACGAAATCGCGCACGAGATTTCGTCGCACGAGATGACCATGCACGAGGCGCTCGGCGAGATGATGGCCGAGGCTGCCGCGCAGGAGACGCATGGCGGGCAGGCCGAAGGCATGGTGGGCGCCGCCGTCGTGACGGTTCTGTCGCCGCGCGATCGCCGCGCGCTCCGCCGCCTGCTGCCGCATTTGGTGTCCGGCGCCTGCGTATTGGCGCGCATCCTGCGCCGCCGGCGCGAGACGCGCCCCTTCGTCCGCGCGGTGCCGACGATTATGCGGCGCACGGTACGTTCGCTCAAGAAGCAGGCCGCGGCCGGAAAGCCGATCACGCGCCGCACCGCGGCCCGCGCCGCCACCGCCCAGGTTCGCCGCGTGCTCGGCAGCCCCAGCGCTGCCCGTGCCGCGGTGGCCCGCAACATGCGCGCCAGCCGGACCGTGGGCGGAGGCGGAGCGTCCCGTCGTCATCGCGCGATCGCGGGCTGACGCCACAGCGCTGCCACTCGTTCAAACTCGGAGGAGACTGAAGATGTCGGTTGCACTGGGCGAATACGAGCTCGAAGAGTTGGGCGAGCACGAATTCGAGTTCGAGAGCGAACTCGAAGGCGAGCTGGAGAATGGCGAGGCGTTTGGCTTTGGCGACATCAAGAACTGGGCCGGCCGCCAATGGGCCGCGGTCAGGAAGCCGGGGTCGTGGCAGAATAGTGCGGTTCGTCTGGCGGACCGGGCGATACTGGCGGCGGCGCCTGATATCGGCGCTGCGATTGGCGGAGCCCGCGGCGAAAATATCGGCAAGGCGTTGCAGTTGGCCGGCATGGCAGTCATCCCGGCGGAATGGCGGGAGTCGGAATTCGAATCCGAATTGGAGGGCGAGTTCGAATTTGAAGGTGAGGGCGAGATCAGCCCGGTCACGCGGATTTATCCCGACGCCATGATGGAGCACATGGCGCTGGCGGCCGTGGAAGCTGAAAACGAACACGAAGCCGCGGAGGGCTTTCTGCCGCTGATCCCGCTGATCGCGGGCAAGCTGCTGCCGCTCGCGGCGAAGATGGCGCCCAAGATCGCCGGCAAGCTGCTTCCGAAAGTGGCGCGCTCAATCACCCGCGTCACGCCGCAGCTTAACCGCGGCGTCGGCAACCTGACGCGGACGCTCTACCGCAACCCGCAGACCCGGCCCTTGATACGGACCATTCCAAGCGTCGCCCGGCGCGCGGTGACGACCATCGCCAAGCAGGCCGCCGCTGGGCGTCCGGTGACGCCGCGCGGTGCGCTGCAGGTTCTGGCGCGGGCCAACCACCGGGTGCTGAGCAATCCGGCGATCGTCAATTCGGTGATGCGGAAATCACGGGCGATGGATGGCCGAGCGCATCGCATCGCCGGCCTGCCGGCTGGGACCGGTCATCATCCTTCGGGCATGGCGGCAATGGCCGGTGCGATCCGGACGGGTGGGCGCGCCTGCCCGAACTGCGGAACGACGACCATCAACGCGCATCATCGGCGCAATGGCTGCGGCCCCGTCATCATCCTGAGGTAAATTCCATGAACGTCGCGGTCGGCCTAGCGAGCGATCAGGCTCCCGTCACCGCGAGCGCGGTGCCGCGGCGAGGGACGGGCAGCAGTCGACCGCTCATCTCGCGGCCGATTCTGACGCCGTGGCTGCGGGCGCAATCCGTCAACGTCACCCGACACGCCGCGGCGTTGCGTCCCTTCAAGCGCGAGGAGTTCGGGCCGTCGGTGGCGGCGCCGACCGAGGGGCACATCCAGGCCGTCAATGGCCTGATGGAATCCCTGCGCAAGGGCCTGCTCGACCTGACAGGCCGCGTCTCCGACGCGGCCCAGGCCGCCGCTGCTGAGCCGACGACACGCCGGCTCACCACCGTGATGGTGCAGAAAGACCTGGCGCACAAATGGGTGCAAGGCATCGAGAAGATCTGGGATTTCTATTTCGAACTGTTCGGACAGCGCCAGTCCAATTATGGCGACTGGCTCCTGAGCTGCGATCGCATCGCGCTCGACTGCTATCAGGTCGCCTATACCGGGCTGGGCGCGGCGCGTCCGATTCCTGCGCCGCCGCCGTTCTGCTACATGCGCACCGGATTTGCGCCTGCGACGTTCCGGCGCGGCATCCCGCTCAGCCGTCTCGGCCGCCAGCTCAACCCCTTTCCGCTGGTTCAACTGCCCTATCACCGGTTGATCAATCCCTGGACGCTGGGCGCGATGCTGCATGAGACCAGCCATAATCTGCAAAGCGATCTCGGCCTCAGCCGCGACATTCCGCGCCGTATCGGCAAGCGGCTGCTCTCGGAAAACGTCCCGCAGTCGGTGGCCAAGGTCTGGATGCGATGGAATCGCGAGATGTTCGCGGACATGTCGGGATTGCTGCTCGGCGGGCCGGAAATGATCGGATCGCTGATGGATGTGGTCGGCCGGACGCCGCGCGCGGTGTTCGCCTACAGTTCGCGGGTGCCGCATCCGACGCCTTATCTGCGCACGCTGATCAGCGTCGAGCTGCTGCGCCGCATGGGCTTTCCCAAACACGCCGAACGCTATCGGCAAGTATGGACCCGGATTTATCCCGACCCGCGCGCCGGCAATATCCCGGCCGCGGTAATCGACACCTTTCCAACCGCCTCTGCGCTTGCCGTCGACGAAATGTGCTTCAAGCCCTATCCGACCCTGGGCGGCAAAAGTTTGGCCGAGGTCATACGCTTTGGAATTAAGGAGCAGCAGATGATCGAGGAGGCGGCAGGGCGGCTCGCGGCCGGCGTCGATCCCGGCGTGGTTCCGGAGCGTTTTCTCATCGGCGCCGCGCGGGTGGCGTTCGATGCGAAGCTCGCACGGCCAGGTACCATTGCCGAGAATTTCTACAAGGAACTGTCGAGGAGATAGCACCGTGGCGGTTGAAACCATTTTTCAGGATCTGGTGATCCGGCTCCGCGCGCTGCGCGAAGCCGCAGAAAGCCTGCAGATCACGGTGGTCGAGGACCGTCCGCTCAGCGGCGGCGTTCTTCTGGTGGAGCGCCTCGGCAACGCCGTCGACGACCTGAGGGGATGGGTCGAGGAATCGCTGGTCGCGGCCGGCGATGCGCTCGCCGCCGTCGGCAATCCTCTCGACCAATACCGCGCCCGCACCGCGCTCGCCAACGCTCACCGGTTGGTTCTCCGCGTCGAATACAAGTTTCTGTCCGAAGAAATGTCGTGCGCGCAATTGAACGAATTGACGAAATTCGGTCGCCGTCGCGGCCAGGAATGGTTCGGCTGGTGCGGAAGCGTGATCCAGGCGCTGACTCAATGCCGCGGCCTCGTGCATGAGGTTGATGACGCGTTATTGCTGGCGTGGCAGGATTTGACGGAGCGGCTCGGCAGCGCCGGCGTCTCGGTCCAGGCGACCAGCATCGGTCAGATCACGGCGGCCCCGACGGGCGAGGTGCGCCCGCGCAGGAAAATGCGCGCGACATCGGATATCGCGGACGATGCGTTGAATTGAACGGCGGGCGGCGGCCGGTTTGCTGCGGCATACCGGCCGCTGCCGGCACGAAACTGACTTTCGTCGCGCCGGCCGGCGCGGGTTTTGATGGTCCATGCGGCACAGGAGGTTCGATATGAGCGGTTACGACAAGCCCAAAAGCCGTCCGAAAACACCATCGGCTTATGAGCCGGATCCTGAAGCGCCGCCGCCGCGCGATCCAATTTCCCAGGAGCCGCCGCCTCCCTACGACTCGGCTCCGCAGGAGCCGCCGCCTCCCTACGACTCGATTCCTCAGGAGCCGCCGCCTTCCTACGAGTTGCGAGGACAAGAATCGCCGCCGCGCATGCCGCCTCCGCGTCGTGGACCACCTGCCGGACCGCCTCCGCATATTCCGGCCGGGCGCGTCCCGCCTTATGCGTATCTGACCCGCGACATCGCCAGTTTCTCGGGCGACGGCACCGACTCATTCGGCGGCGGCGGCGGCGGTGCAACGCTGGGGCCGACGGTCGCAAAAGCCCTGCAGAAAGTACTGGGCTGGAAGGTCAACGGCAACGATTCCAAAGGATTCATGAACGCGCTGAACCAGTCCTTCTCGCTGACCATGTTCGAAGGTCACGTTCGATCGCAATGGACGCCGCGCAGCTATGCGGTGCAGACCGACCTGTCGGGCGGCATCGCCGGTGCCCAGGCCAGCATCTATACCATGGCCACCACCATTCTCGCCCAGGCGCTGCCGTTGCTGAACAGACTCTATGCGCTGAAACCGGATTTCGACGAGGAATATGTCTCGGTTCTCCAGCAGACGGCGGCGAGCCAGTTGAGTTCGCTAGTGACCGAACTCGGATATCTCGGCGGCCCGCGCATCGTGCGCGTCAACCAGTATTTCCGTGTGTTGATGGGTATTCCGGTCGATGCCAACGGATCGCTGCCAAACGGACAGCTCGAGTTCTGGAGGGATCCGGACCAGGTGACCGGCACGCTGGGATTTCTGCGCAACTCGCTCGGCCTCGGCGCGGTGACTTCGACCTATGTCAACAACGTTGCCGACGAGCAGGACGTAACCAATTTCCGTGTCATCGTCGATTACATCAATGCCATCTTCAATAGCTGGCAAAACAGCCTGAAATACTTCAAGGCCATGCAGTCGCCGTTCCTCGGCACGCAGCTGGTGTGGATCTCGCGGCAACTTAACGTCGTCAACGAGACGGTGGAGGAGGCGCGGTTCGTGCTGGATTCGGTTTTCATCGGCCGCGCTGAACGCGAGACTCTGTTGATGACCGGACTTGTGGATAGCGCCGGCAACGGCTTGCCCTCGATCACGCTCGAGGAACTGCTGTCGATGATCCAGGCCCTGATGACCCAGGAAGGACCGGATATCATCCAGACCGGCGGAAAGTTCGCGATCGGCGAAGATTTCAGCCAGATGGTCTTGCAGTTGCAGGACTATATGGCCGCCGCGATCGCCTTCGCCGAGACCCAGACGTTTTCGGCGCTCAACACCGACCGGGTGCTGGTCGCCTTGTACAAGCTGCAAAGGCAGCTCGATGAATTGCGAAATACCGCCAAAGCGGTCGGTATCAACACATTGCCGCCGCCTGCCCTGGCGAGCGCATAGCAGTCGTACCCGCTGGCCCGGAGATCGATCATGGCAACCGAACGAGACTATCAAAACCTTCAAGACCGTATTGCCGCGTTGCGCGAGCAGGTGACCAATAATCTGGCCGCCGATCTCATCTCCAATCCGCAACTGGCGGACGCGCTGACCAAGCAGATCGACGACCTGATGGCTTCGGCGGTCGCCGCCGACGCCACTATCCTGCCGCCGCCGGACAAAGGTCTGTCCGCGCTGGCGGGCGTCGGACCGAATGCGTCGGCCAGTTTCGGCGATACCCGCATTCCTCCCGGCGTCACCGCTTATGACGATACGATCCGGTCAGAGCGAATCGTGGCGGTGGGCGACATGTATTACCTGTGGCAGCATGAAAAGATCGGGGTGTTCCGGGTGGTGCGGAAACTGCAGGAACTGTTCCGCGCGGGAACGGTGCGGTTGTCGGGCGGCGAGGGCGCGTTCGCGCTGTATCAATTCGACCGCCGCCAGGTGCTGCGCTATACCCATACCGACCGCATCGCGGCCTATCGGCGGCTGTTCGGCTATGGCGGTGGCCCGGCGCCGGTCGGCGCGCGGCCGAATACGGACTTCCACAATTTGTTCACGCATTTCGTCCAGCAAGTCACGCTGTTCTGGCGGGACAAGCGGATTTCGGATGTGATCCGGGAGCGCGCCTACGATCCGAGCTTCGGCTCGATCGCGATCGTCCGGCGGGCCGGCCTCGACCTCCGCAACAATCTGAAATGGCTGTCATTCGGCGACGTCAACGTGCTGCGCGTCGAAGTGATGCAACTGCTCGAAGAAGCCTTCAAGATCCTCGATGCTCACGACGTGAGGCGGCTGTTCGGCGCCGATAACGCCTGGGACGTGATCGAAGAGGTGCTGGTGCGCTACTACAACGAGAAACTGACCACGTCGCCGCGGCAGCGGATGGGCGTCACCGGCCGGGAAGTCCTGAGGTGGCTGGCGCAGCCGCACATCCTCAACACCACGCGGGCGGAATTTGAAACCCTGCTGCTCGAGATCGCCGAGAATTCGGAGGAGTGGCTGACCAGCGCCCAGGCAATGCAGCTTGCCGACCGCAGTTCGACCAACCGCGTGCTGCCGTGGACTTGATCGACGCCTTCGCCGGTGGCTTCCGGCAAATCGACTTCGACCGTGCCGTCGCAGCGTGCGCAACGCTCGACGGCGCGGGTGACGGTCTGAAGCGGCCTTCGGGAGACGGGCGGCCGGCAGGCCCGATGGCCCCGTCGATAGAGCGGAATCACGCGCATGATCGTCGACGCGCATTGTCATGCCGGCCACGGCGACAAGATGACGGCGCCATGGAATACGGTCGCGCCGCTCGGAAAGTATCTTGTCCGGGCAAAAGCGGCGGGTATAGGTTGCACCGTGGTGGTGCCGGCCTTTCATACCGACTACGAAACCGCCAATACCGAGCTCGCACAAATCGTGATGCGTCATCCGAGGCGGCTGATCGGTTTTGCCTTCGTGCATCCGGTACGCAACGCCGGCAACATCCTGGGCATGGTGTCTCGCGCGGTCAGGCAATGGGGCTTTCGCGGCATCAAGGTGCACGGAACGGACGCGCTGCCGACACGCGAACTGTGTGAGGCGGCGCGGCGATGCCGTCTGCCGATTCTGGCCGACATCACCGGGCGGACTCATGTGATCGACATGTTCGCGCCGGAATATCCGGACGTCGATTTCATCATTCCGCATCTCGGCAGCTTCGCCGACGACTGGCGCGCGCAGCAGCAGGTGGTAGACAAGATCGCCCGCTATCCCAACGTCTATGCCGACACCTCGGGCGTCCGGCGCTTCGACTACATCGTCGAAGCAATCCAGCGCGCCGGACCGCACAAGATAATCTTCGGTTCCGACGGGCCGTGGCTGCATCCCGGACTGGAACTGCACAAGATACGGCTGCTGGCGCTGCCAAAGGCGAAAGAGGATCTCATCCTCGGCGGAAACATCATGCGTCTGTTGCGCAAACGCGAACACCGCTCGGCGTCCGCCTGGACCTCACCCTCGGCGGCCGCCGGCCATTGATGGCCGTTGTTCCTCGAACGTCACGAACTCGGTCAGAAACACGTCCATCACGCGCCTGATGGAATTGATCGTGCAATGGCGGAAATCTTCCAGCCACATTCCCTTTGAACTGGAGTTGAGGATCATTTCGTAGCTCGGAAAATAGTGAACGTTGTCGCGCTCGTTGGACCATTGGTCCACCGCCGCCCGCAGGATCGACTTGGAAGCCGCGTTGGCGACGACGATGTCGGCCTCGCGAAAGGTCGCCGACAGCGGGATCGGCGAAACCGTGACGACGATCTGGAAATCCTCGGGACAATGCCGGGAAAGCAGGTCGCTGATGGCGTTCAATTGCTGCAGCGTCTCGGCGCAGCTCGCCACCCGAAACTGAAACCGGTCGGGAAACGCATTCCACATCTCCCGGACCGGCGCGCAGTTCAATACCTGCGCGGTTTTGCGGTCGTACCACATTTCCGAAAGACCGAGCGTGATGATGACGACGCGGCAGTCGCGCACCGAGGCGATCGTGGCGTCGATCCAGCGGCATACCCGCTCGGCATTAGCAGTCTCCAATACGGTCTGGCATCCCGTATAGGGATTGATGCTGCGGCCGGGTTCGACCTCCAGCATCTGCGGCATGCCGGAATGGTCCGGCTCCAGCGCCCGGGCGAAACTGTTGTAAATCGAAAACACGTTGTAGCGGTGCCAGAGCGTCAGGTCTGCCGTCAGGCTCTCATGCATCGCAGCGATGTCAGCCGGAACGTCGGACTTCCGCACCCGGCTCGGCACCTGGAACTGAGGCGTCAGGAACGCCTCGACGTTGCGGGCAAAGCAGGAGCCGATCGTGAACACTTTTTCGCCGGCCAGCATCGGAAGGCGCCGATCGATCTGCGGGCGGAAGAACCGTTCTTCCGGGTCTTCCCGCATGATGGGAGGTGGATTCCAGCGCCGGTACTTCATCAGCTCGCCAGCGACTGGAAATGCGCGATGACCGGATCGGGCCGTATGATGAAGTCGATGCTCACGCGCGTTCCGTCGGAATCATTGTCGTGGCATCCATGCAGCAGATTAAGGCTGTCGAAGAACATCGCCTGGCCGTAGACCATGTCGTAGGGCGTCATGTCGTTCTTTCCCTCTTCGCTTTCCACCCACAAGGTGCCGCCTCCGGCGACGCGGGTGAAGGGGAGCCATATCTTGAACGAGCCGCGTTCGTTGACATAGTCGCGGTCCCGATGCATCGGCGAGGTGGTTTCCTGTCCCTTCTCGTGAACCCGCATGTTCGGATAGATTTCGAACCAGGGCACGAACGGAACGCGCGGCGCCGCGTACTCACGCACGAAGGCGGCGAACCGCTGCCTTATCTCTCCGACAAAGGCTGCTTTCATCTTGTTGGTGAAGCGCCACGCCCGGTGCGACTGGAGCTGGGCGCCGCCGCAGGGATGCTCATGCAGCGCTTCCAGATTCTCGTACTCCAGCACGGATTGGGCCCATTGCCGGAACGGATAGCGCTCGGTGTCGTAGGTGAATATCTCAACCATGGGCGCTCTCGTCGTGTTTCGGCACGCGCATGCCGTAGCCCCTCGGCTCGGCGGCGTAGATATTGAGTTCGCGGGCGCGGTCCGGATTTCTCGGAAGGAAACGAAAATCGAAGCTTATGCGCGTGGTTTTCGTGGTGTTGCCATACGACCCGTGTTTCAGGTGATACGCGTCGAAGATGAGAATCTGCCCGGGCCTTAGCGTTACCGGTTGGTAGTCCTCCGACCCCAGTTCGGTTTCAATGTAGATCGAATTGTCGCCGCCGACGGCCGTGAGCGGCACCCAGCCGTTGATGACCCCGGGCGTCACCCCGAATTTGGGATCGCCGTCGCGATGGAACGCCGACACGGTGCCGGCGCCGACCAGATGGCAGCGAAAGCTGGGTACCATCTGACGCAGGTCGACACCGTCGAACAGCGGTCCGACAAATTCGGCAAGCTGCAGATACTGGTGGACAATCGCGCCGAAATTGCTGGCGAGCATGTCCTTGTAGTGGTTCAGCCGGTCGACATAGGTGTCGAACTGCGCCGGGTCGGGACGCAGATGCAACTGTTCGAGGTTTTCTACGCCAAGGCTCGACCGGGCCCAGGGACGAAAATCGATGCGCTCGAGCGGATAGTCGAGCACGAGCAAGGACGGCCTGACCGATGGCGCCATTTTCGGCTTTACCTCCGGCATCAGACCATCCCTGCGCTCGCCTATCCAGCCATACGAAGCTTACTCCGGCTTTTTCTTGCCGGACACCTGACCAGCCTTGTTGGCGAGGTCGGAGGATGCCTTCGCGTCGGCCTTCGGATCGTAGGGCGAGGCGCCCTTGCCCGGCGGTTTCTTGTCTTCCTCCGCCAGCACCACGACTTCGACGATCTCGACGACCTCGACCACTTCGACGACTTCCGCGACCTCGACCACTTCCGCGACCTCGGCCACTTCCGCCACTTCTGCGACCTCGGCCACTTCGGCGACCTCCGCGGTGGCCTTCACGACCAGAACCAGCGCGATTTCGACGGTGATCGTCGGCGGCGTCGGCGTGGCGGCCGTGGTGCCGGTGAAGTTGGCGGCTGACGGTTCGCCGCCACTGCTCCATTTCGTTCCGCCAAAGGTTTTGTCGCCCTTGCTCATCACAAAGGAAATGATGGCGTTGTCGGCATTGCCCGACGAGGTGAACCAGGCCAGCTGGTCGACGTCCGGGTTGGGGGGCGTGCCCTTGATGCCGGTGTACAGCGTGTTCGAAAGCTGCTTGCCGTTATAGGTGACGATGGGGGCGTTGACGACGAGCGTGCTGTCCTTGTTCCACTTGCCCGACGAGGGGTCCAGGACGAACGTGTTGTAGGTACCGTTCCAGCTTGCCAGCGTCTGCTGCGGTGGCTGCGAGGTGCCCGAAAGGTTGTTGGCGGCCGGCAGCGGGCCGGTACCGTCGGCATATTTGCCGTAGCAGCTCTTGCCCGTCGAGGTGCTCATGAAGGCGATATTGGCCGACGACGGGTTGCCGCTCGAAGCGGCCCAGGCAATCGAGGCGCCGATCGTCGCGCCCTTGATCAGGACGCCGTCGACGGTGACGGAGCTGTCGTCGCCGACAACAATGAATGGACCGGGACCCCACTTTCCACCGGAGTCCTCGAGAAATGTCATGTACGTACCGGAAATTGCCAAAGCCATAGCACGATCTCCTTTCTAGAGACGTCTTCGTTCAATGCGTTTGAAAATCCGGCCGGAATCGGCCGGTACCGAGCAGAAAACGCGTTACTCCGCGGCGATCATCGCCGCGGGTGTTTCGTCGTCCTCGGCCGGCGTATCCGCCCGGATCATGCGAACGGCTCCGACCGCCTTGGTGACCGCCGCCGGCGTTGTGGCGTATCCCTGCTTCATCAGCCAGTCGCAGAGTCTCGCCTGGTATTGATGCGGTTCTATTTCGCCCCGCGACAGGGCGGCATGCTCGACCTGCTGCACCGCCTGGTAGGAGTTGGCGAGATAGGGACGCCGCAGCGCGTCGTCGACGAAGCGCGCGGCTTCCTTATCGGGCTCGGCCTTGAACATCATGCGTATGATGCCCATGTGCCGCATCCGCAGGTAATTGCGTTCGCCCTCGGTCAACCCCTCACGGGCGTTCATGAAGCCGGCAGGATCGGCGTGATAGTCCCGTTGTGCCTTCATGTTCACAGCCAGATCGTAAAGCGTTTCGTATAGCGCCGGGCTCGAATGGCTGAACTTATAGCCCGGCGGCACCGCATGATTGCGGTTGTTGCGCTGCGCGATCTGCTTGAGCTTCGGATAATCCGGCCGGTCGCAGATTAAGGGCGTGCCGCGCGGCGTGCTGACCTTCAATCCGAACTTGTCCGCGACGCTGTGGTCGTTTTGCGCGAGCGTCGAAGCGCGGATGAAGAACGTTGATATGCCGGTGATTGTCGCGGCCACCTTCGGATCGCGCAGCTCGCTGATCTTGTGCTTCGCCATGGTGGTCTGGGCCATGGTGAACATCGAGGCCACGTAGTTGATGACCTCATGGTCCGGTCCATAGGCCTGCTCGAGATAATCGACCAGGATATTGAAATTCTTGTTTTCGAAGCCGTGAAACTTGAAGCCGACGTCGCCGACGCAGCCGACCTGGAACAGGATCAGGTTCATCGCGGTATCGATCCGCCGCTGCCGCAGCAAAAGGTCGGTCGCCTCGAAAATCTGCAGGCCGGGAATGCTGGGATCGACGCCGAGATCGGCATACAGGCAGTCTTCCGCGGAAATGCCGGGCAGCATCTCGGCTTCGTAGCCTTCCTGCCGGGCAATCGCGATCGCATTATGGGATGGGGTGACGAACACCCCGGGATGGCCATAAAAGACGCCGCATACGTATTTGCCGGCCCGCAACTCGTCCAGCATCCGTTCGATCATCTGGACGTAGGTAACGATGCGGTTCTTGTCGTTGGCGTAATACTGGTAGAGGTCAAAAGCATTCGGATTTTGCTTCTCGATCCACATGTCGGTGACGGGATCGGCGGCGGCGTACAGGACCACGTCGGCCTGTTGAATGTGAGCCTGCGCTTCAAGGGTGAACTGGCCCACCGCCTTGATGCCTGACCCCACGATTACCAATTTTCCGGTTTTCTTGACAGGCTGGTCGCCGTCGAACGACTGCAATACTGGTGGACTGAACGACATCCGTCATCTCCGTCTTCAATTCGAAGTGTTTGAAATTAATTTGCGTGTAAAAACATTCTTGCTCGCCTAAAAAGTTTATGCAATTCAAATTTACGTTTTTCAATCCAAGGTTGTATAGATTTTCTTTCACCTAGTTTCGAGCGCTGGATCGCGCTGCGATCGGCAAGCCGCCCGCTGGCTTCGATATATGCTTTGATGATGTCGCGCCGATGAATGTCACGCCGAGCCCATGCCACCCGATTGGACAGGAATACGGACATTATTTGATGCGGGCGACCGTGGTATCGGACCAGTCGTTCCGGTCGGGCTCCTGCAACAATTGTTCGCAGCGCTCGATCATCGCGGACGATGCCCGATCCTGATGGCGAAGTTCGATCGCCTTGCGGAAATGATCGATGGCGCCGGCAAGGTCCTGCGCGCGATAGGCGGCGAGACCGGCTTCGTAGCTTTCGACCCAGCCCGAGAACGGCGTTTGTTCGTCCGCCATTGCCAGCAGTTCGTAGATTTGCAGTCCGCCCGCGCGCCCGTAGACCGCCAGGCGATCCAATTCCCGGACCACAACGGTGTCGCCGGCGAGGCGGCGGGTCTCGGGCCCGATGATGATCTCGGAGCCATATTGCTTGTTGGTGCCCTCGAGCCGGCTTGCAATATTCACCGCGTCCCCGATCACCGTGTAGTTCAGCCGGACTTCCGAGCCGATATTGCCGACCAGCATGTCGCCGGAATTGATGCCGATGCGGATTTTTACGGGGCGGCCGGTATCGTCGTTGAGACCGGCGGCCCGAACGGCGCGTTGACACGCCAGCGCCGCCCGGCAGCAGTCCGCGGCATGCCCGGCGTTCGCCCTCGGCGCACCCCAGAACGCCATGACCGCATCGCCGATGAATTTATCGATGGTGCCGCCGTGGGTCTGGACCTCCGCGGAAACGGCATCGAAGTAGCGCGACAGCAGGGGAATGATCCGGCTGCCCATTCGCTCCGACATGCCGGTAAAGCCCGCGAGATCGATGAACATCACGGTCATGAACCTTATGTCCCCGCCGAGCCGCGCTTCGGTGCCTTCGCTGATCAGCAGCTTGACCAGATCGGCCGGAATGTATTTCCGGAAGGCGGCGAGGCCTTGTGCCATGTCTGCGATGGCGCCGGACAGGTTCTCGATTTCCCTCAATTGCGACGGATGCCGCTCGACCTTGTCGAGGTCGAAACGCTCCACATGCCTGACCTCGTTGACCACCTTGAGCAGCGGCGTGGCGATCAGGCGCTGGGCCAGCCAGGCCGACAGCAGCCCGGCGATGACGATCAGAATCGCAAGACCGGCCAGCAGGTTGCGAATGGTCGCCTGCACCGGTCCGAGAAATTCCGACTCCGGAACCACCGTGACCAGCGACCAGCCCGGAAAGGAAATCGGCGTGATCACCGCTTCATAGGCCCCGCCGTCGCGCGTCACGCTGGTGCGATAGGCCTGCCCTTGGTCGGGGTCATATTCCTTGGCTTGCCTGACGGCGTCGACCGCCATCGGCAACAGCGGGTGACTGGTTTTCAGCGGCGTAAGCTCGTCGGCGTCCTGGTCGGGCGAGGCGATGGCGGCGCCGCCGCGGTCGAGGATGAAGGCGCCAGCCGACTTTCCCGTCGTGAGCTGCGACAGAAATCGCGAGACCCGCGTCAGTTCGATGATGATGGCGAGCACGCCCTCGCGTTGCTGATGGATATCGAGCGGCCCGGCGAAGGCGGCGGCCAGCCGCTCGCCCACCGGATGGGTGGTCAGCACCGACCAGTTTGCCGTATCGGACTTGATCGCCTCGCGGAACCAGTCCTGATCGGTCACAACATAGCTGGTGTCCTCGGTGCGGCGATCCGTAAGCTTGAGATCGAAGCCCACATAGTCATAGCGGTCGATCCGCAATTTACGCTCGCCGGCCGCCAGGGTCATCACTTCGATGGCTTCGTCGCCGAGCTTGTGGCCGGCGAAAAACCCGCCGTCGGGCGACGCGAACACGAGCCAGGAGATGGTCGGCTGTGCCCGCAATTGCGACAGGAATACCAGTTCGCGCTTGCCGGCGTCGCGCGGGTCGAGCACGCCGTCGCGAAACAGCCGGTTGGTGGCGATATAGGTGGATCTCGGCTTCGGTGGTGATCGACTGCAACTCGTCGCCGACGGCGGCTACGATCTGCTCGTTGATCGTGTTCGCCAGCGTCTGGCTGATTCCGACCGCGGTGCGCCACCATAGGAAATGAACGCCGACGGCGCTGACGATGATGGACGTCAGCACAAGGCCGGAAATGGCGCCGCGAATTCCGATGCGCATGCCTTGAATGGTCCTTGCCGCAAGTCTGTGCCGCCGGATCGGGATGATATCGTCAAACGGCCTTACGGGATACGGGGCTAGAGCATGATGGTATCAAGTCGAATTGTCACGACGCTCTCATTCACCTCTCCCCTTGAGGGAGAGGTGATACGCATCGTCAGGTGCGCGGCGGGTGAGGGGTTCAGGTTTATCGGGTGAGCCTAACCCCTCACCTGTCTTGCCGCCGCTTCGCGCCGTCGAGCCACCCTCTCCCTCAAGGGGGAGAGGGAAGAAGGCGCCGCTTCAACTTGAATTCATCATGCGCTAGTTCTGACTTCCAGGAAACCCGCGTGGCGGCGCCGTTCGCGCTGCTCCGGGCCGGTCAAAAGATCGATCAGGGTTTTGGCATGTCGGGGATCGGCAGCCTGCGTGGCGACCGCGGCCGTATAGACCGTCGAGAGTTCGCAACCGCGCGGCAGCGATCCCGACAGCATCACGCCGGCCGTGCCGATGATCTCGGTCGATTGCGTGCAGCCGATCGGCCTTGCGGCGTCGGACGCCGCCAGGTTGCGCATCGCGGTCGCGCCGTTCGGGAATATCCTGAGCCGCGGCGCGACCTCACTGGCGATGCCGAGTTGCGCCAAAACCCTGGCGACATGAATGCCGGCCGTCGAGGCCGCGGTATCCGGAACGAAGATCGCGTCGGCTGCGAGCAAAGCGTCGCGTAGCGCCGCGGCGTCATCGATCGTGATCTGCGGATCGCCGGCGCGGATCGCCAGCGCGGTTTCGACCCGCCCGACGTCGGCGATCGATGCATCGACGGCAAGCTTCTGGCGTGCCAGGTCCGCAATCATCGCCGCCGTCAGCACCAGAATGTCCGCCGCCGTGCCGGCACGCAACTTATCCGCCATGGCGCCGACCGCGCCGAACTCGCCCTCGATATCGAGGCCGGTCATCGCCTTGAATTCCGGCCTGAGGCTCGCGACGAGACCCTGCGCCGCGCCGCCGCTCAGGATTTTCAGGGCGTTCGTTGTCAAGAGGGCCGTTGGCAAGGTGTTCATGGCGCGAGCTTCATCGCGGCGATCAGGCTGTCACGCGTGATCGGCAAATGGCGGGCGCGGACGTCCAGGCAATCGAATACGGCGTTGGCGATCGCCGCCGTGACCGGACCATGGGCGGCCTCGCCGGCGCCGGCCGAATCCAGTTCCGGCCGCGGGATGACCTCCACCTGCACCTCCGGCACCTCGCTGAAGCGAAGGATCGGATAGCCCGACCATGCGCCGCTGGTGATGCGCGCGCGGTCGAAACGGACCTGCTCCTTCAATACCCAGCTTGTAGCCTGGATGGCGCCGCCCTCGATCTGGTTGATGACGCCGTCGGGATTGATGGCTTCGCCGACGTCGACCGCGATGATCAGTTTTCTGACCCGGATTTCGTCGGCGCCCTCCACCTCGGCGATGGCGGCGCAATAGGCGCCGGTGTTCTTGTATCGTGCAAAGCCGACGCCATGGCCGATGCCGGACTGGCGGGGCGGCTTCCAGCCGGCGCGCGCGGCGGCAGCCTGGATCACTTCTCGGGCCCGTTGATTGGACAGGTGCCGCAGCCGAAAGGCTACCGGATCTTCGCCGCGCTCGGTGGCCAGTTCATCGAGAAAGGACTCGATCGCAAACACGTTGCCCTGCGCGCCCAGCGTCCGCAGCGCCGAAGTGCGGATCGGCATGGTCGTCAGGCGATGGCATTCGACGGTCCATGACGGAAAGTCATAAAGCGGGACCGAATTGCGGTCGGCGCCGCCGCCATTGGCCTGCGGCGGATTGGTGGAGATGGTGCGCGGAAAGGGATTGTGCATTTCGGTTGCCGCGAGCAGGGCCGGCAGTGCCGCGCGGCCCGGCCGCGCTACATGGCCGTTACCCCAGATGCCATGGCGCCAGCCGACGATCTCGCCTTGTGCGTCGAGATCGGCCTCGATCTCGATCGCCATCGCCGCGCCGAACGGCGCATGGGTCATCTCGTCCTGACGCGACCACTGCACGCGGACCGGGCGGCCGCCGGCGGCCTTCGCCAGCAGAACCGCGTCGAGGGCGACGTCGTCGGCGCCGTTGTGGCCATAGCAGCCGGCGCCTTCCATGTGTTCGACCGTGATGTTCTCGACCGCCAGCCTGAGCACCAGCGCGAGATCGGCGCGCAGCAGATAAATGCCCTGGCTGTGGGTCCAGACATGGACGCGGTCGTCGGTCCACTGCGCCATGGCGCAGGACGGCGCGATCGATGCATGCGCGAGATAGGGACGGGTGTATTGGCGCCGCATTGTGTGGCTCGCACGCCCGGCGCCGGGCGAGGTTCTGCGGTCGATGACGGTCGACTCTGCCGGCTGGCTTTTCAGCCATTCCGCCAGCCGGTGTTCATCGGGCAGCTTTTCCCGCACCGACCACGCCGCGCCCTTGCGCAGCGCCGTGAGCGCGGCTTCCGCGCCATGCTCGGTTTCGCTGACGATGCCCGCGAAATTTCCGTCGCGAACGACGGCGACAAGGCCGGCAATGCCGCGCGCGGAATCCTCCCGCAGCGCCGTCAGTTCCGCCGCCGGCATTTCCGAGCGCAGCACCCGGCCATGCAGCATGCCGGGCAATGAAGAATCGTGAATGAAGCGGACCCGCGCGAACACCTTGTCCGGAATGTCCACCCGCTGCACGGAGCTGCCCGCAAGCGTGCGCCGCGCCGATGGTTTCGGCGCCACGCCTGCCGTCGCCGCGCGATCGAGCGTAACCTCGTCGGCCAGTTCCCAATAACTGGTTCGCACGTTGCCCGGCCCCGAAATCTCGCCGTCGCTGATGACGAGCGCGTCGATGCCGACGCCGAGGCGGTTGGCCGAGGCGGCCAGAAAAATCTGCCGCACCTCGGCACAGACCTGGCGGATGGCGCGGCCGGACTGCTGCACCGAAAGGCTGCCGGAGGTGACGCCCTCATTCGGACTGCCGGCCGTGGTGGCACGCACCATCCGGACCCGGCCGATGTCGAGGTCGAGTTCGTCGGCGGCGACCTGCGCCAGCGCCGTGACGATGCCTTGGCCGATTTCGACCTTGCCGGGCGAAAGCACCACATGTCCTTCCGCCGAGAACCGCAGCCATGACGACAGTGTCGGGTTGGCGGCGAGACTTGGCGGCAATTTCGGCGGGGCGGGGGAGGCCGTCATCGGACCGCCGTCCCGGCCGCGGCGCGCAGCACCGCCTTGACGATGCGGTTATGCGAGCCGCAGCGGCAAAGGTTGCGATCCAGCGCGGCGCGTATGTCCGCGTCGGTGGGAGCGGGGTTTCGCTTCAGCAGCGCCGCGGCGCTGATCAGAATGCCGGAAATGCAATAGCCGCATTGCAAGGCCTGCTCGGCGATAAACGCGCTCTGCAGCGGATGCGGCTGTTCGCTGGTGCCGAGTCCTTCGACCGTGACGATGTCCTTGCCGGCGGCGGACCATAGCGGAGTATCGCAAGAAGCGACCGCATGACCGTCGATCATGACATTGCAGGCGCCGCATTCACCCACGCCGCACCCGAAATGCGCGCCGGTCATTCGCAGCATCCCGCGCAATACGTCGAGCAGCGACCGATCGGGATCGGCGTCGACCTCGGTCTCGACGCCATTGAGGCGAAATCGGATGCCCGGCATCGGTTCGCCTTACTGCGGCTTGTCGCCGAAGCGCTTGACCACTTCGGCCCATTTGACGATATCGCCGCGCAGATAGCGCTCGAACTGTTCCGGCGTCATCGACATCGGAACGGCGCCCTGCGCGGTCCAGAGCTTGACGATATCCGGCCGCTGGACCGCGGCGCTGACCGCGGCATTCAGCTTGTCGATGATCGGCTTCGGGGTGCCGGCGGGCGCCATCAGGCCGAGCCAGATGGTCGCCTCGTAGCCGCCGATCCCGGCCTCGATCACGGTCGGCACGTCGGGCAATACGCTTGAGCGCGTCCTGCCGGTGGTGGCGAGCGCCCGCACCTGGTTCTCGGCGACGTTGGGCGCCATCGCGGTGACCGCGTCGATCATCATCTGGACCTGGCCGCCGATCACGCCGCTGCGCGCCTCGCCGCTGTTGCGATAGGGCACATGCACGATGTCGATGCCGGCCATGGTTTTGAACAACTCGCCGGCCATGTGATACGGCGTGCCCTGGCCTGAGGACGCGTAGTTCAGCTTGCCGGGTTGCGCCTTGGCGAGTGCGATGAATTCGGCCAGCGTCTTCGCCTTGACGGAAGGGTGCACGACAATGACGAGGTCGGAAGAATTGACCGGCGCGATCGGCGCGAGGTCCTTCATCAATTCGTATTTGCGCTGTGGCACCAGCGATTCATTGGCGGTCTGGGTGTTGGACATCATCAGCAGCGTGTAACCGTCCGGCGCGGCCTTGCTGACTTCCAGCGTGCCGATCACGCCGCCGGCGCCGGTACGGTTTTCGATCACGAAGGGCTGGCTGAAATTCTCCTGCAGGATGCCGCCGATCTGGCGCGCCGTCACGTCGGCCGGGCCGCCGGCGCCGAACGGCACGATGATCCTGACCGGCCGCACCGGATAGTCCTGCGCCAGACAAGGCGTCGACAGAAGCGTCGTCACCAGCGCAACGGCAAGTCTCCACATCATCCTTGTATCCTCATATCGTTCCGTCATTGCGAGGAGCGAAGCGACGAAGCAATCCAGACTTGACCGTGGTTTCTGGATTGCTTCGCTTCGCTCGCAATAACGGTTTGCGTGATGGTCTTTTTAAAGTTTACCGCATGGTTTCGGCCCAAACCAGATGTCATGCTAGATGCCGAGATAGGCTGCCTGCACCTGCTTGTTGTTGGCAAGCTCGGCGCTGGTTCCGTGCATGATGACATTGCCGCTTTCGAGCACATAAGCGCGCGCCACCAGCGTCAGCGCACGGCTGACGTTCTGTTCCACCAGCAAGATGGCGGTACCGATCCGGTGGATTTCCGCGATCTTCTCGAAGGTAACGTCGGTCATGACAGGCGCGAGCCCCAGCGACGGCTCGTCGAGCATCAACAGCCGCGGTTTCAGCATCAGTCCGCGGCCGACCGCGAGCATCTGCTGCTCGCCGCCGCTCATGGTGCCGGCGAGCTGCTTCTTGCGGTCGGCCAGCCGCGGGAAGATACCGTAAACGAGGTCGAGCGAACGGCTGCGCTCGGCCTTCGCCTTCGGCACATAGGCGCCGATCTCCAGATTTTCCTGCACCGTCATTTCAGGAAACACCTGACGGCCCTCCGGTACGTGGGCAATTCCCAGTTCCGGAATTCGGTGCGGCGGCAGGGCCGCGAGGTCGGTGCCTGCAAAGCTGATTGTGCCGGCGGTAAGTTTCACCAGCCCCGAGATCGCGCGTAGCGTGGTACTTTTTCCCGCGCCGTTGGCACCGAGCAGGCCGACGGCCTCGCCTTCGCCGATCTCGATGCTGACATCGTGGATCGCCGGGACCGTTGCATAACTGGCGCCGACGCCGACTAGTTTAAGCACTAGGCTTCTCCCGGCGGGTGCACATACGAGCCGAGATAGGCGCGGATCACTTCCGGATTCTCCACGATCTCTTTCGGCGAGCCTTCGGCTATCTTCTGGCCGTGATCGAGCACCACGATATGGCGTGCCACCGCCATGATGGCGCGCATCACGTGCTCGACGATGACGATGGTCAGGCCGTGCTGCGACAACTTGTCGACCAGCGCCACCGCTTGGTCGATCTCGGATGGATTGAGCCCCGCCATCACCTCGTCGAGCAGCAGGAGCCGCGGCTGCGTCGCCAGCGCGCGCGCCATTTCCAGCCGGCGCTGGTCGATGGTGGTGAGGTCGCGCGCCTGCGTCTGCTCGCGCGCCGAGAGGCCGACGAACTCGATCGCCTGGCGCGCCTTTTCGCGGGCGATATCGGCGTTCTTGTCGCGCAAGAACGCCCCGGTCATAACATTGGCGAGCACGGTCATCGCGCCGAACGGTTTTGCGACCTGGAAAGTGCGCGCGAGGCCATGCGCGCAGATGTCATGCGGCTTCAGGCCGACGATCTCACGGCCGAACGCCGATACCGAACCGGAATCGGGGCGGTGAAATCCCGTGACGAGGTTAAAACTCGTGGTTTTGCCGGCGCCGTTGGGGCCGATCAGCGCCAGCGTCTCGTTCTCCCGCACGGTAAAACTCACGTCCTGCACGGCGCGCAGCCCGCCGAACCGCTTGCTGAGACCGCGTATGACCAGCGCTTCTGCCATCGCCCGCGACCCCTACGCCTGTGCCGGACGGCGGATATAGCGCCGGTAAGCTTCGGTTGCCACGCCGATCAGCCCGGTCGGCCGCCACAGGATCACGGCCATCAGGATCAGGCTGTAGACGGTGAGCTGGATGCCGCCCACCGAACCGCCGAGCCAGCTTTGCAGCAGCGCCGACGTCGTCTCCAGCAGCACGGTGCCGATCACCGGACCCCACAGCGTGCCGATGCCGCCGACAATCGACACCAGCGCCGCCTCGATCGAGATGTTGAAGCTGAACGCGGTGGCGGGATCGATGAAGTAGATATATTGTGTGTAGAACGTGCCGGCCAGCGCGGTCAGAAACGAACTGATCAGATAGATGTCGCGCTTGATCTTCGGCGCGTCGACGCCGATGGCTTCCGCCGCGTCCTCGTCCTCGCCGATGGCGACCAGGTAGTATCCCATCCAGGATTTTTCGATTTTCCAGGTGATCGCAAGACCGAGCGCGAGCAGGCCCAGCGCGACGTAGTAATACGCGGCCTTTACCTCGAACTGCATCATCAGCGGCGCGTTGCCGAGATTGGGGATGGTGGTGCCTTCGGCGCCCCAGGCGAGATCGCGAAATTTCAGAAAGATCAGCATCAGCGCCTGCGCGGTCGCGATGGTGGCGATGGTGAAATACGGCCCGCGCAGCCTGAAACACAGCCAGCCGATCGGCAGGCTCGCCAGCATCGCGACGATACCGCCGGCCACCATGCCGATCCATGGCGAGATGCCGAAGTCGATCTGCAAAATGGTGGAGGTGTAGGCGCCAAGCCCGAAATAAGCGGCGTGACCGAGCGACAACTGCTTGGCATATCCGCCCATCAGGTTCCAGGCGACGCCGATGAAGGCGAACAGCAGGATGCGGATGAAGATGTCGATGGCGAACGAGCTTTTGACCACCAGCGGCAACGCGATGACCACCGCGATGCCCAGTGCGAGCCAAAGCCAGTTGCGTCCCCGCGTCATCGCGTCTTGCCTCCGAGGCCGGTCGGCTTGAACGCCAGCGTCAGCAGCAGCATGGCGAACACCACGATCAATCCGGAATCCGCGCCGACGAACTGGATACCGAGCGACTCGGCGACCCCCATCATCAGGCTCGCCACCAGCGCGCCGATCACATTGCCCAGCGAGCCCAGCACCACCGCGACAAACGCCATCAGCACGAACACCTGGCCGACGAACGGATAGGCCGAATAGAACGGCATCAGCAGCGAGCCCGCCGCGCCCGCCAGCGCCAGCGCCACGCCGAGCGCGACGCAGAACACGCGGTTGGGGTTGATGCCCATCAATTGGGCGACCTCCGGCTTCTGCGAGGCCGCGCGCATCGCCTTGCCGAGGTCGGTGGAGCGCAGGAACACCCACAGCGCACCGCTCAGCAGCATCGCGACCACGAACGCGATCAGCTTAGCCACCGGAATGTAGAGCCCGCCGATATGGATGGCTTCGTCGGAGTACCAGGTGTGAACGGTGCGGTAATTCGCCGTGAACAGCATCAGCGCCAGATTCAGCAGCAGCAGCGACAGCGCAAAGGTGAGGAAGATCTGCGGCATGTCGTTCGGGCCCAGCACGCGCCGGATCAGGAAATGCTGGATCAGGACGCCGGCGACGAACAGCACGGGCATCGAAACCAGCAGCGACAGCAAGGGATCGATGCCGAACTGGCTGGACAGGAAGAAGCTGATATACATCCCGATCATCACGAATTCGCCTTGCGCGAAATTGACGATCTTGACCACGCCGAAGATCAGCGTCACGCCGATCGAGACCAGCGCGTAGATGCCGCCGATGAGCAGGCCGTTGATGACGGCCTGGGCCACTGTCTCCCACATGGCTCGACGCTCAGGTTTTCATCAGCGCGGCGCGGGCGTCGTCCTTGGGAAAGACGCTGGCGAGATCGCCATTTTGCCACTGCACGCCGACCGGGCGGCCATATACGTTCTTGCCGTCGGGGCCGAATTTCACTTTGCCGCCGGGCGCCATCGCCGCATAGCCTTTCGAGACGTCGAGCGTGGACAATGCCTCGCGCACTTTCTGCGGATCGGCGGAAGCCGCGCGCTCAAGCGCGTCCGCCAGCATGAAGGTCTGCGCCACCAGCCCGCCGGCATATTCGAACAGGAATTCCCCGGTGCGCTTCTTGTATTCGACGTTCACTTTCTGGGCGTCGTCGTTCATGTCGTGATTCCAGTGTGCCACGCCCTGAAGTCCTTCGGCTAGCTTGCCGACGTTTTTATAAAAGTCCGGGATGACAAAGCCGCCGGAACCGCCGTTGATCGCGATGTTGAGGCCGACCTGCTTGACGGTGCGCACGATCAGGATGAGGTCGTTGAGGTAGGACACCGAGAACAGCGCGTTGGCGCCTGACGATTTGACCTTGTTGATCAACGGGCTGGCATCGGTGAAGCCTGCCGAATAGGGCTCGAACATCACGATCTCGACGCCTTCGGCGGGCGCCTGCTCGCGCAGCCCGTTCGAGGTGGAAGTGCCGAACGCGGTGTTCTCGAAAATGACCGCGACTTTCGGCTTGTCGCCGACCAGCCGCGACATCTGCAACTGCGCCTGCGCGAATTGCGAGGCGCGCGCGAACGGCGTGAAGGTGTAGGTGCGGTTCTTGTTGAGCTGGTCGGAACTGGAACCGGTGATGATCGGCACCCTGGCGCGTTCGCACACCTCGCTGGCGATCAGAGTCAGCGCGCTGGCGAAACAGCCGTGAATCGCCGACAGCTTGTTGCTGGTGATCAGGCGGTCGGTCTCGGTGCGGGTCACCGTGGTATCGCTCTGCACGTCGGAAATGATGAGGTTGAGCTTGGCGCCGCCCAGCGACTTGATGCCGCCGGCTTCGTTGACCATCTCGACCGCGAGTTTGGCCGCGGCGACGCAGCCGACGCCGATCTGCGCCATGCTGCCAGTGGTCGGATAGAGCGCGCCGATATTGACCGGATCGGCGGCGTAGCCGCGCAGCGGCATCGCGCCCAATGCGCCCGCCGCGAGCACGCCGCCGCTGTTGATCAGGAACTTGCGGCGGCTTTGCCGCTTCGACAGGATCGGAGCGCCGCCGGCGGTTTCCGTGACAGAAGCTTTACGATGTTTTTTCACGTCGTTTTCTCCCCAGGGTGCGACCACCGTGCAAGTTCTGCCGGCGCGCTTGTTCGTTGTTGCACGCACTATCGCAATTCGAATGCGCGGAGGCTAGTCCAACATCGAGGGTGCGCCGCAATATCGACGCGCCGATGTTCGCAACTGAAGCGCGAGAAAGATATCTGTCACTCCCTTACCTCGCCCCGCTTGCGGGGAGAGGTTGGCTCGCATCGTTAGATGCGAGGCGGGTGAGGGGGACTCTCCGCGAGTTCGCGCCTGTGGAGAGTCCTCCTCACCCCGACGCTCTCCCCGCGAGCGGAGAGGGAGTCATTACGGCCGCACCGCCGGCGTCTCCATCGGCATGCCGCGTGCGCGCGACATCAGATAAAGCTCCAGCTCCACCAATTCCGGTGCGCCGGCGTCGTAGGGCTGCGCGCGAACGCCGAAGATGCAGGCGCGCAGGCGGCGCTGCAGCGAACCGAGCGATTGCCATTCCAGCCGGTACAGCGGGTAGCCGGTGGGATGTCCTTGCGTGATCGCGGAGCCGGCGAGGCGCTTGTCCCAATTGTCGTCGTGGCAATTCGCGCATGCGAGGTTGAGCTGGCCTTGCCGCCGCATGAACAGCTCGCGGCCTTTCGCTGCGAATGGCGCGAGTTGCGGGTCGGCGCCGGTCTCGATCGGCATGCCCTGCGACTGTTTTGCGACCAGCGCGGTGAGCGCGAGCAGGTCATGGCTTTCAAACGCAAAAGGCGCTGCCTGCTGGTGCCCGACGCGGCATAGATTGATGCGCTGCTCGAGGTCGACCGGCTTTCCAAGCGTCGCGTCGAAGGCGGGATAGCGCGCCGCGACGCCGCGCATGCCGCTGGCATCGTTGTGACAGTCGGCGCAGGATTTTGCCGCGGCCCCGGCTTTCGCCTTCCACAAGGCTTCGCCGTCGAGCACCCACAGCATGCCGGGATTGGCGCTGTCGTCGTTCTGGATCGCCTGCGTATCCGGCGCCATGAAGCTGAAGCCGGAGCGGCGCTGGTTCCGTGGAATCTCGGCGGCGAAAAGCAGAGGAACGCAGGTCGCGGCCAGCAGCAGCGCCCTGGCTATCGTGCCGATCGCCTTCATTCGACGGTGATCGAGGCCGACGCTTTTTCCGAAAATCCGCGATCGCCGATCCATGCGAATTCGAAGCTGCCGCTCTCGGTGGCGGTCGTGAAGAAGGCGATGAAAGGATTGGCCGAGATCGCCGGAAACAGATCGGCGCGGAAAATCTCCTCGCCATTGAAATGGCAGGTGAAGCTGGTGACGATGTCGCGCGGCACCAGTTCGCCGGTCGCCAGATGGCGGAAGCCGGTCTCCATGATATGCGACATCAGCGTCTTGATCTCGATGACCTGGCCGCGTTTTGCCGTCTTCGGAACGTTGATCAGCGCGGAAGCCATCAGATCACCTCCTCGGTGCAGGCCGCCAGCGTCACCACCACGTCGGCATTGGCCGACCAGAACGAGCCGTCGGACAGTTTTGCGATGGCGACGATCTTCTGGCTGTCGGCAAGCCGGATGCGGGTAGAGACCTGTGCGCGGCCGGCGCGCGCGCCGAGCACGAAGTTGCCGGCGTTGGGCTGCGGGTTCTTCTCGACGAAGACATGGATGCTCTTGACGTGTTCCTCCACCGTCATCGGACTGGTCACGCTGACCGTCATCGGGACGGTGTTGCCGTTCTCGACCAGCGGCGGCATTTCGAGCTTGACCTTGCCGGTGCGCACCACCGCCGCGCCGACGATGTCGCGGATGGCGGTGGCCATCGCCGCCGGCGTTGCCTCGGCGGGACGCAGCGTAACGCCGAACACGGCCGCGCTTCCGCCGAGCGCGAGAAACCGCCGTCGTGTGGATTTTTCAGCTTCGACCATCGCATCCCTTCATCTATTCGCGCAGCGTCGTGAGATACGCCACGATATCCTCGATCTGATCCGCCGACAGGATCGGCTTGCCGCGCCAGGCCGAACCGACGCGCTGCAGTCCGTCGACACGATAATAGGACGGCATGATCGTCGCGGGATTGAGGCGGGACCCGTCCACCAGACGAAGCCGAAGCTGGCCTTCGCTCCAGCGGCTGCCGGCCCCGGCGAGGCTAGGCGCGAGATCGCCCTGGAATTTTTCTTCCGGAAACGGCCCGGAGTGGCAGAGGATGCAGGTGCTCGAGCGGTTGAGCACCAGCGCGCGGCCTCGCGCCGCGTCGCCCGGCGTGCCGGTGAGCGGGGCGACAATGGCGTCGCCGGCGACGACATAAGGCTGCAAGGCCTGAGCGCCGGAGGTGCGCGGTAAAGCGCACGCAATCATGAGACATAAACCGCCGACGAGCGCTCGCCTCTTCACCTCTTCCCTTGAGGGAGAGGTCGGATTCGACGCGAAGCGGCAAATCCGGCGGGTGAGGGGACTTCGGCCTGTCGAGGGACCGTAACCCCTCACTCGGCACGCTTTGCGTGCCGACCTCTTCCCAAGGGAGAGGTGTTTCACCGCGTGTGCGGCACCTGCGTCCATCAAAACTTTAACCAAAAGTGTCCGCCGTGATTGTTCTGAACCAGTTCAGTGCGGTCTCCGCTTCCTGCGCGCGGACCTCGCGCGGTGCATCGAGCGGGCTGGCGCCGCCTTCGATTTCGTTGAACAAGCCGTCCTTCGGCGCGTAGATGCCGGTCAGCGAGAATGCGTAGCCGGGCGCCACGGTGTTGAAGCAGGCGCCGGTCAGTCTCGGCGGTTCCGGCGCCTTGCCGGCCATCAGATTCACGACGGCCGCGGCGCAGGCCCTGGCCTGGGCGCTGGCGGCCGAGGCGGATTTGGGAATCGCGCCCGCGATGCAGGCGTCGCCGATGACATGGACGTTCGGTACCAGCTTCGACGCAAAGGTAACCGGATCTATCGGGCACCAGCCAGTGTTGTCGGCGGCACCCGCGATCTCCGCGATGCGGCCGGCCTTCTGCGGCGGAATCACATTGGCGACGTCGGCGGTGTAATTGCCGAAATCGGTGACGATGGTGTTGGTCGCGGGATCGACCGATGTAACCCGGCCGCCTTCCGACAGCGCGATGCGCTCGATCATGCCGGGATACAGTTCCTGCCATGCCTTTTCGAACAGCCGTTGCTGCGAAAAGCCGTCCTTGGCATCGAGGATGAGAATTTTGGAGCGCGGCTTCTTGGTCTTCAGATAATGCGCGATCAGGCTGGCGCGCTCGTAAGGCGCTGGCGGACAGCGCAGCGGCGCGGCGGGCACCGCCAGCACCACGGTGCCGCCGTCGTCCATGGCTTCGAGTTGCCGGCGCAGCAGCAGGGTCTGTTCGCCGGCGATCCAGGCATGCGGCATCTTCGCAGACGCGGCCTCGTCATATCCGGGCAGCGCGTCGAAGCGCAGACCGATGCCGGGCGCGAGCACCAGCCGGTCGTAAGACATCGACGTGCCGTCGGCGAGCCCGATCGTACGCGCTTGCGCGTCGACTTTCACCGCGGTCTGCGCAACCACGGTGACGCCTTCGGCGGCGATCCTGTCATAGCTGAACTGCTGGGCCTCGAATTGACGCAGGCCGGCGATCGCTTCGTTGCTGAACGGGCAGGCGAAATAGAAGGTTTTCGGCTCGATCAGGGTCACCTGAAGCCGGGGGTCGATGTGCCGGAACGCGCGCGCGCAACCGGCGCCGCCGAAACCGCCGCCGATCACCACTATCCGCGCCGCGGCCTGCGCGAACGACGGGCATGGCAAGGCCAGCGCCGCGGTGGCGGCAATGCCGCGAAGGACATCTCTCCGCGTCCGGTGGCGCGTGGCGTCCATGAGCAGGATCCGGTAAGGGAAACGGTGGCCGAAGGCCGCCGCTTCGTTGTCAGGCGAAGGTAATGTTCTGGTCGCGCAGCGGCACCGAACGGACTCGCTTGCCGGTCGCCGCGAAATACGCATTGAGCACCGCGGGGCCGGCAACGCAGATGGTCGGCTCACCGACGCCGCCCCAGAAGCCGCCGCTTGGCATCACGATCGATTCCACTTTCGGCATCTCGGCGATCCGCATCGAATTGTAGGTGTCGAAATTGGTCTGCTCGATGCGGCCGTCCTTCACCGTGCAGCCGCCGTAAAACAGTCCCGACAACCCGTAGACGAAGGAGCCGGCGATCTGCCGATCGATCTGCGCCGGATTGACGGCGTAGCCGGGATCGGTGGCGGCGACGATGCGGTGCACCTTGATCTTGTTACCGTCGGTGACGGAGACTTCGGCGGCACCCGCGACGTAGCTGCCATAGCCCATGTGCTGGGCGATGCCGCGGAACACGCCTTTCGGCGGCGGCGTGGTCCAGCCGATCTTGTCCGCGACCGCGTTGAGCACGGCGAGATGTTTCGGATGCTTCGACATCAGCTTGCGCCGGAACTCGACCGGATCCTGTCCGACCGAATGCGCAAGTTCGTCCATGAAGCATTCGAGATAGATCGCGTTGTGGTTGACGTTGACGCCGCGCCAGAAACCGGGCGGGACGTGCGGGTTGCGCATCGAATGTTCGACCAGCAGGTTCGGTACGGTGTAGCCGATCGCGGCCTCGCCGGTCGGCGCCAGGCCCTGGAAGGCCGCCGGGTCCATGCCGTTGACCAGCGCCGCCGGGCGCAGGGTGAACAGGATCGATTGTCCCGACAGCCGGACGTGTAGGCCGGTCAGATTGTTGTCGGCGTCGAATGCGCCGGTCAGCTTGCATTGCGTGATCGGATGATAGGTGCCGTGCAGCATGTCCTCTTCACGCGACCACAACAGTTTTATCGGCGTGCCCGGCATCTGCTTGGCGATGGCGACGGCTTGCCGGACATAATCGGTCTGGCCGCGGCGGCCGAACCCGCCACCGAGCATCACCTTGTGCACCTCGCATTTGTCGGCCGGAAGGCCAGAGGTTTCCAGCACGGCTGCGAACGCCGCTTCGCCGTTCTGCGTGCCGCACCATACCTCGCATTTGTCAGGCGTGTAGAGCGCGGTGGCGTTGAGCGGCTCCATCGCGGCATGGTTCTGGTAGGGATAGTTGTAGACCGCCTCGACTTTTTTCGCCGCGCTTGCAAGCGCGGCCTTGGCGTCGCCATTCTGGTTGCCGACGAAGGCGGCTTGCGAATCGTCGAGTCCTTCCTTCAGCCACGCGGCGATCAACTCGCTGGAAACCTTGGCGTTGTCGCCTTCGTCCCAGACGATCGGCAGCGCGTCGAGCGCAGTCCTGGCATGCCACCAGGTATCGGCGACAACCGCGACGGTGGAGTCGTTGACCCGCACCACCTTCTTGACGCCTTTCATGCCCATGACCTTGGCTTCGTCGTAGCTCTTGAGCTTGCCGCCGAACACCGGACAGTCCTTGATCGCGGCGTTGAGCATGCCGGGTAGCTTGACGTCGATGCCGTAGGTCATCTTGCCGGTGGTCTTGTCGGCGGTGTCGAGTCGCGCCAGCGGCTTGCCGGCGATCTTCCAGTCCTTGGGATCCTTCAGCTTGACGTCGGCATCGGCGGGAGGCTCGAGCTTCGCGGCGGCTTCCACCACCTTGCCATAGGTTGTGGTCCTGCCCGACGGCTTATGGGTGATGACGCTGTTGGCGGCGCTGCATTCGGCGACCGGCACCTTCCATTCGTTGGCGGCGGCCTGCACCAGCATCATGCGCGCGGTGGCGCCGCCCTTGCGGACGTATTCGTTCGAGGTGCGGATGCCGCGGCTGCCGCCGGTTGAGAAATCGCCCCATGCGCGCTTACGCGCCACACTTTGTCCAGGCGTCGGATATTCGGTGGTGACCTTGGACCAGTCGCATTCCAACTCTTCCGCAACCAACTGCGCGAGGCCGGTGAGGGTGCCTTGTCCCATCTCCGAACGCGCAATGCGGATGACAACGGTGTCGTCGGGCCGGATCACGACCCAGGCGTTCACCTCGGGCGAGCCGTCGGCGGCGCGCACCACGGCGGGACCGCCGAAGGGAAGATCGAGGCCGAGCGCGAGACCGGCGCCTGCAGCGGCGGTGCCAATGACGAAGGCACGGCGATTTATTTTTGGCGTTACGTGCTTGTTCATGGTCGGCCCCTTATGCGTTGGCGGCGGCGTGAATGGCTTCACGCGCCTGCTGGAAGGTGCCGCAACGGCAGATATTGGTGATGGCCTCGTCGATGTCGGCGTCGGTCGGCTTCGGTTTCTCCTTGAGCAGGGCCGCCACCGCCATGATCATGCCGCTCTGGCAATAGCCGCATTGCGGAACGTCGTTGGCGATCCAGGCCTGCTGCACTTTGTGCAGGGCACCATCCGACGCCAGTCCTTCGATGGTAGTGATCTGCTTGCCGACCGCGTCCGAAACCGGAACGCCGCAAGAGCGCGTCGCGACGCCGTCAATGTGGACGGTGCAGGCGCCGCATTGTGCAATGCCGCATCCATATTTGGTGCCGGTCAGGCCGGCGTTCTCCCGAATTGCCCATAATAGCGGCGTATCCGCTTCTACCTCGAGTTCAAATGATTTGCCGTTGATCGTGAGGTTTGCCATCGCGTTTTCCCTGTTGGTCCCAGCCCGTCGGCTGAACCTCGGTTGGTCGACCCATCGGTCGAACCTTGCGGAAGATGGTGGACCGAAAACTGGAACAGTTCAAATCAAGAATGCGCGGGCGCGCATGCTCCTCTCCCGGCGTGTGCATCGTGCCGGGACATTTTTTCGTTCATCAACATTAAATCGTTACATTGCTTATCCCCGTCCCCCCAACCTCGCTTATCCTGCTGGTGTCCTGCTCCACAGAGGGGCGCTCGCGAACGTCACGGACGCGGGGCAGGATGCGGTGGACGCGGCAGCGTCAGGCGCGGAAGAAGGTTGCAGGGCCGGCCCCACAAGGGCTCGTGAGTGGCCGACGGAAACGCTGACGTACTACGCTGTTGCGGACGGCGAAGACGTGTGGTCCCGGTGTCCCGCGTGGCACTAAGGGCCGATGAGAGCGCCCAAATCCGGGCCAAGGACATCCTCATCGGTTCCGACGGCAACGAAACAGCGAGTTCGGCTGCCGGGGAGCAACGAGATAAGCCGTTAAAACCATTGCGTGCGGAACGCCGGGTAATCCCGGTGTGACCGTGGTGGCTATCTCTCGTATGCTTTTGTTACCCAAACGCATACGAGGCTGCGGGCGCATCGGGCGCCCGGCGTTCCGCACGCCCTCTTATCGGAGGGCAGGACGTCCACTGACAAAGCTCGGGCGCATCGCGCCGCGAGATCGCGGAAGTGTGACTGCTGTTTGACATGTGAATCCAAATTTTCGCATCCCGTGTACCGGACGCGATGCCGCACGCAGTGCTGCTCCAAACGCCGTCATTCGTTACGGCCCCGGCTCAGCAGCGCACCGCGACGCCACCCCGCGGCCAACTGGAATGTTCCTTGCTTCGTCCGGCTCCGCTATAGTCGAGTGTCTGTCCTTCCTGCGCATCACCGAGATTCCAAAAGATGAGCCAACTCATTGTCCATGTCGGCGACTTCACCTTCCAGGCTCGCTTCGAGGAGCAACTGGCGCCGAAAACCTGCGCCGCGTTCAGGAAGGCCATGCCGTTCGAAAGCCAGGCGATCCATGTGCGCTGGAGCGGCGAGGGGGTCTGGATGCCGCTCGGCGATCTCGACTTCGGCGTCGGTTATGAAAACCACACCAGCTATCCGGCCCCCGGCCATATCATTCTGTATCCGGGCGGCATCAGCGAAACCGAAATCCTGCTCGCCTACAGCGGCGTGCATTTCGCAAGCAAGATGGGTCAGCTCGCCGGCAACCATTTCATCACGCTGACGTCCAATCTCGAAAGCCTGCCCGAGATGGGCAAGACGGTACTGTGGAAGGGCGCGCAGAAGGTTCGCTTCGAGGAAGTGTGAATGGCGGATCGATACCCTCGCGATCTCCGCGGTTACGGCCGCAGTCCGCCCGATCCGCGCTGGCCCGGCGGCGCGCGGATCGCCGTGCAGTTCGTGGTCAATTTCGAGGAGGGCGGCGAGAACAACATTCTGCATGGCGACCGTGCGTCGGAGGCGTTTCTGTCCGACGTATTGGGCGCGCAGCCATGGCCCGGACAGCGCCACGCCAATATCGAATTGATGTTCGAATACGGTTCGCGCGCCGGTTTCTGGCGGCTGTGGCGAATTTTCACCGAACGCAATTTGCCGGCAACGGTGTTCGGCGTTGCGACGGCGCTCAAGCGGAACCCGGATGTGGTCGCGGCAATGAAAGAGGCTGATTGGGATATCGCCAGCCACGGCCTGAAATGGGTGGAGCACAAGGACATGCCGGAAGCCGAGGAGCGCGAGGAAATCGCCAATGCGATCCGCGTTCATACCGAGGTTACCGGCGAGCGTCCGCTCGGCTGGTACACCGGGCGGACCTCGATCAACACCGTGCGGCTGGTGATGGAAGCCGGCGGTTTTCTCTATTCCTGCGACTCCTATGCCGACGACCTGCCATACTGGATCAAGGGACCGAAAGAGCCGCATCTGATCATTCCCTACAGCCTCGATGCCAACGACATGCGCTTTGTCAATGCACAGGGGTTCGGCGGTGGCAATCAGTTCTTCGCCTATCTCAAAGACTCGTTCGACGTGCTGTATGCCGAAGGTGAAACCTTGCCGAAGATGATGTCGGTGGGACTGCATTGCCGCGTCGTCGGAAGGCCGGGCCGCGCCGCCGCGCTGATGCGGTTTCTCGATTATATCGCGAGCCACGAACGCGTCTGGGTGCCGACACGGTTGCAGATCGCACAGCACTGGCACGCCAATCTTTCGCATCTTGCCGCCGACGCGCACGATATCGGATAACCAGGGCGCGATGTCTCAGAAAACCCTCTCCGACCTCAATGCCTGCAGTGAAGACGACTTTGTCGCGGCGTTGGCAAACGTCTTCGAATATTCGCCGTGGATTGCCGGGGAGGCGGCGGCGGCCCGCCCGTTCGCTGGCGTAACGCAGTTGTTCGAGGAAATGAAAGCCGCGGTCGATCGCGCGGCGCCCGAACATCGTCTGGCGCTGATCAAGGCGCATCCCGATCTCGCCGGCAAAACCCAGCGCGCCGCGGATCTGACCGCGGAATCCAATGCCGAGCAGAACAGCGTCGGCCTCGACCGGCTGTCCGACGCCGAATACGCGGCATTCGAGCGGGTCAACGACGCCTACCGCGCCAAATTCGGATTTCCCTATATCGTCTGCGTTCGCCGCCACACCAAGGATTCCATCCTGCGTGATTTCGAACGCCGTTTACCGAACGACGCCACCAGCGAGGTTGCGACATCGATCGCCGAAATCTGCCGGATCGCGGCGTTGCGTGTCGATCAGCTGGTTGTTGGCGAGCATCGATTGCCGGTGCATGGCCGGCTGTCGACCCATGTACTGGATACCCATGGCGGCAAACCGGCTGCCGCGATTCCCGTCGAACTGGTCGAATTATCCGCGCTCGGCGAAAGCCGCATCGTCGCGCGTACGTTGACCAACTCCGATGGCCGCACCGACCGGCCCTTGATCGGCGACCGCCCGGTGCCGATCGGCAATTATGAACTGCGCTTCAAGGTGGCGGATTACTTCGCTTCACGAAACGTCGCGCTGTCGGACCCGCCGTTCCTGGATTTGATCCTGCTGCGTTTTGCGGTGGGCGATCCCGAAGGTCACCTGCACGTGCCGCTGCTGGTAACGCCGTGGAGCTATGCGACGTATCGGGGAAGTTGAACACCGTCATTGCGAGCGAAAGCGAAGCAATCCAGTTCGCGCCTCAGACTGGATTGCTGCGTCGCCAGAGCTCCTCGCAATGACGTTTAGACGTGCTGCGCCGATGCCGCCACCGAGGCGGCATCGGCTTCTGCCGCGGCCTTGCTGCCGACGCCGTTGAAGAACGCGTTCAGCATCACCGCCGTCAGCGCGCACAGCAGGATGCCCAACTCCAGCAGCGGCTGCAGGTCGTGCGGCAGGTTGCGGAAGAAATTCGGCGCCACGACCGGAATCATGCCGAAGCCGACGGAAATTGCGACCACGAACAGGTTGAAGCGGTTGTTCTTGAAATCCACGGCGGTCAGAATCCGTGCTCCGGTGGCCGCGACCATGCCGAACATCACCAGCCCTGCGCCGCCGAGCACGACCAGCGGTACGGCCTCGACCAGCGCCGCCATCTTCGGCAACAGGCCGAGCAGCAGCATGATGCCGCCGCCTGCAATCGTCACCCAGCGCGAGCGCACGCCGGTGACGCTGACGAGGCCGACATTCTGCGAGAACGAGGTGTAGGGGAAGGTATTGAACAATCCGCCCAGCAGCGTGCCAACGCCGTCGGCGCGGAGCCCGCGCGTCAGCAAATCGCGGTCGATGGCCTTGCCGGTGATGTCGCCCAGCGCCAGGAACATGCCGAGCAATTCGATCATTACCACGATCATCACGACGCACATGGTGACGATGGGGATCGGATGGAATTGCGGAACGCCGAAATGCAGCGGGAGCACGATCGCGCCCCATGACGCGGCTGCGACTTTTTCGAAATGCATGACGCCGAGCACGCTTGCGAGAATCGCGCCGGCGACGATGCCGAGCAGCACGGATACATTGGCGATGAACCCGGTGCCCCATTTGATCAGCCCGAGAATGACCAGCAGCACAAACAGCGCGATGCCCAGTCCCTGAAGCTGGCCGTAGCCCGGATTGGGAAACGCGCCGGGGACGCCGTCCACCAGCTTGGTCAGGGTCGGCAATCCGCCGCCGGCCCAGTTGATTCCGACTCTCATCAGGGAAATGCCGATCACCAGGATGATGGTGCCGGTCACGACCGGTGGAAACAGCGGGAGCAGCCGGCTGATGAAAGGCGCGGCAAGGATGCCGAAGATTCCGGCAGCGATCACCGAGCCGTAGATGCCGAGCAGTCCGATATCCGGGGCCGTTGCCATCGACAGCATCGGTCCGACCGAAGCGAAGGTGACGCCCATCATCACGGGTAAGCGGATGCCGACGCCGGGAAAGCCGATGCATTGTACCAGCGTGGCAAGTCCGCAGGCGAACAGATCTGCGCTGATCAGGAGAGCAACATCCTCCGGCGACAGCTTCAAGGCGCGTCCGATGATCAGGGGAACCGCGACCGCGCCGGCATACATCACCAGAACATGCTGAAGTCCAAGCGCCAGCAGGCGCGGGGCCGGCAGCATCTGGTCGACCGGATGGATTTCACTACTCATGATCATATCCTTCTGACGCGGAGCTCGGGTTATCCCTGGCCGATACAAGGCCCGTGCCAAGCGGCTGGTTTAAGGTTGCCCAATGGCACGATCGTTGCTCATTATCGGGCTGAACCGGTAAGCGAATTTCGTGGATTTGCCGGCCGAACCGGAGGATTTGCGCGTGCCGCTGATCAGGAACAGATACGGGAAGGGCCGGGTCCGCGTCATGCGGATTCACCGTGACGGCGACCGTCACGAAGTCAGTCAGCTCAATATCAAGGCGATGATCGAAGGCGATTTTGCCCGCGCCTACACCGGCGCCGACAATTCGACGTCGGTGTCGACTGACACCATCAAGAACGTCGTCAACATTGTCGCCCGCGAAAACACCGGGCTATGCACGGAAGAATTCTGTCTTGTACTGGCGAAGAAATATCTCGATACGTATCCGCAGATCGCCTCGGTCGCGGTGACCGCGCATGAAACCAAATGGAGCCGTCTGAGTTTCGGCGGCAAACCGCATCCGCACAGTTTCATCCTCGACAGCAACGGCAAGCCGTTCGTCGAGGTCACGATGAAGCGGGGAGGTGAACCTTCACTGACCTCAGGCATCGACGGGTTCACTTTCATGAAATCGACTCGGTCGGGCTGGGCAAGCTACGTCAAGGATCCCTACACCACGATTCCGGAAACCCATGACCGGATGTGCGCGACCAGCATGATGGCGTCGTGGAAATGGTCGGCGAAACCCGCAAATTATCCAGCCGCCAATGCAAGGATTCTCGATACGTTGCTGGAAGTGTTCAGCACGACCTATAGCTCGAGCGTGCAGGACAGCCTGTATCGGATGGGCGAGGCGGCACTTGCCGCGATGCCGGAGATTTCCGAGATCAGCATGGCGTGCCCGAACATGCATTTCATCCTCATGAACCTGTCGGCCTTCGGGCTGGACAATCCAAACGCTGTTTTTCTGCCAACCGACGAGCCGCACGGTCAGATCGAATGCACGGTCGGGCGAGGGTGAATCTCCGTGTCCCGGACGCAGTGCAGCGCCGCTTGGCGGTGCTCGGCAGAGCCGGGACCGCACAAAGCGCGGTGCTTGGTATGGCCCCGGCTCGGCAGCGCACCGCTCTGCAAGTGCTACGCTGAACTGCGTCCGGGGCACGGTTCAACCAAATTTCTCCTTCAACGCCGGCCAGATCCGGTCCGGCTTGAACGGCACGCAGGTAAAACGGATACCGGTGGCGTCGGCGATTGCGTTGCCCAGCGCGGCTGCGACCGGATTGTAGGGACTTTCGCTCATCGACTTGGCGCCCATCGGACCGATCGAATCCGTGGTGTCGGCAAAGAAAACCTCGGTGCGAGGAATATCGGCAAAGGACGGCAGATGGTAGTCGCGGAATTTGGGATTCAGCACGCGGCCGGTAGCGTCGATTGCCATTTCCTCGTACAGCGCAGCACCCAGCGACTGCGCGACGCCGCCTTCGATCTGGCCGCGGCACTGCATCGGATTGGCGACGCGGCCAGCATCGGCGGCGTGCACGCTTTTCAGGATTTTGATTTCGCCGGTGCCTTTGTTCACCGCGATCCGAAAGCCCTGCACGTTGAACGCGACCGAACGCGGCGTGCCGGTCGACGTGCCGCTGGCACGTAGTATCGTTGCCCGCGCACCAGCTGCCTCGGCGAGTTGAGCGTATGACCGGCGCTGCCCGCCGCAGACCACGGAATCATTCTCGAGAGTGCACAGATCAGGATCTGTCCCTGTTGCGGCTGAAGCAAAATTCTTCAACTCCACGGCAAGTTTTTCCGCCGCGGCCTGCGTCGCGCGTCCGGCAACGAAAGTGCCGGTGCTGCCATAGGCGCCGGTATCGTGCCCGCCATGCGCGGTGTCGGATTGCCTGAGACGGATGCGATCGACCGTGGTGGCAAGCGCAGTCGCGGCGATCTGCCGATGCACCGTGCTGCTGCCGTTGCCGAATTCCGCCGTGCCGACGATTAGATCGAAGCCTCCGTCCTGCCGCAGCGAAATGCTGGAGTCGGCGACATGCCCGTCAGGCGGCACGGTATCGATCATGGTGAGCGCGATGCCCTCGCCGGTCAGCCAGTCGTCGGGCAGATCGGGTGTTATCGATCTGTCCGCCATCGCGCGCTCGACTAGATCGAGGCACTGATCGAGGCCATAGGAGCCGTAAAATACGTCGGTATGCGCGGTGTCGACCGGAGTGATCATCGGATCGCCGGGTTTTACGATGTTGCGGCGGCGCATTTCGTAAGGATTGAGGCCGAGGCCCTTGGCCAGTTCGTCGATCGCGGCCTCCACCGCGAACAGCGTCTGCGGCAGGCCATAACCGCGGAAGGCGCCCGCGGGAACGGTGTTGGTGTAGGCGGCGACGGCATCGACTTTCTTGTTCGGACAATTATAGACGCCGATCGAACTCCCCACAGGCATGAAACAGCACTGGGCCGGCGTGGTTGCCGTAGGCGCCGGTATTTGAGAGCACATCGAGTTGCAGCGCCGTCAGCTCGCCGTTGCCGTCGGCGCCGGCCCTGACGGTGACCCGCATCGGGTGCCGCGTCGAGGTTGCGATGAACTGTTCCTCACGGGTCAGCTCCAGCTTGACCGGGCGTCCGGTCTTGAGCGCGGCCAGCGCGAGAACGTCCTCGACGAACATTTCCTGCTTGCCGCCGAAGCCGCCGCCGACCCGTTCGCAGAACACCCGGACCTTGTCGGGGGCGAGATCGAAAATGTCCGCCAGCGCGCGACGTGTGAGGAATGGCGTCTGGGTGCTGGAGCGAACATTGAGGCGGCCATCCGCATCGAGCCAGGCGAGGCCGCCATGCGTTTCCAGGGCCGCATGCTGGACGCGGTGCGTAATGAAGGTGCCTTCGTAAGTCACCGCCGACCTCGCCAGCGCCGCCGCGACGTCGCCGAATTCGCCATGCGTTTCTGCGACGATATTGCGTTGCGCATCTGTGACGCGATGTTGGGATGTCTTGTCCCCGTGAACGACCGGCGCGCCAGGGGTAATCGCCTGTACAGGATCGAACACCGCGGGCAGCACGTCGTAATCGATCCTGAGGCGTCGGCAGCCCTCTTCGGCGGCCGCCTCGGTCGTTGCGACCACGGCGGCCACCTTCTGGCCGATGAAGCGCACGACGTCGTCAAGTACGCGGGTGTCGTCCGGATCCATCTCGGCAACTTCATGTCGCGCCGTGGAGAACAGTTTTGCCGGCGCGTCCTCATGGGTCAGTATCGCGTGCACGCCGGGCACGGCCAGCGCCGCGGTCTTGTCGATCGAGGTGATTTTCGCATGCGGATGCGGCGAGCGCATGAGCTTGACATGCAGCAAACCCTCTATCGCAGTGTCGAACGTGTAGCGCGCCGTACCTCGCACCACCTGCGGTCCCGCTGGCGCCGGCAGGCTCCGGCCGAACGCGGCGCCTGCGGCGGCGTCTTCGATATTGCTGATCCCATTCAGGGCGTCTTCGATGGCCCTATAGCCGGTGCAGCGGCAGAGATTGCCCTTCAGCGACGCGCCGAGATCCTGGCGTTGCGCCTGGTTCAGCGTGGCACAGGTCAGGATCATGCCGGCGGTGCAGAAGCCGCACTGGAACGCCTGCGCGTCGAGAAATGCCTGCTGCATAGGATGCACGCCACCGTCGGGCGCGAGGCCTTCGATGGTGGTGATGGCGTGACCGTCGGCGCGAAAGGCCGGAAAGATGCAGCTATGCACGGGGTCGCCGTCGAGCAGCACCGTGCAGGCGCCGCAGTCGCCGGCATCGCAGCCCTTCTTGACGCCGAAATGCCCAAGCTCGCGCAGAAAAGTTCGCAGGCATTGCCCTGCATGCGGATCTTCGGAATATTCCTTGTCGTTGATCCGATAGCTCATCGCTGTGGCATGTCCTGCAATTCGACGCGAATTTCCTCGGCAAGACGCAGCGTCATATGCTTGCGCCAGGCCGGCTTGCCATGGATATCGTTGTGATAGAGCTCATCCGGGATGCGATGCAGGATTGTCTCGCGCAGTTCGTCCGCTTGCGGAATCCCGGCAAACGAGAGCTGGATCGGCCGGACTGTCGAGGCCGTCACCGTCAGCGCCAAAACACCTTCACCGCCGAGGCTGCCGATCAAAAGCGCCGCCGAGCGGCCGGCCGGCGTCAACGAAATCTGGCGAAACGCGCAGCGACGCTTCAACGCCGCGACGGGAATGTCGATCCGCCGCAACAGATCGCCGGGTGCGAGTACGTTGCGCTGATCGCCGGTAACAAAATCGGCGACTCCGATGCGCTGCTCGCCGCCGTCCGCCTTCCAGATGGTGCACACGCCATCCAGCGCCGTGGTCAGTGCGATCATCGGACCGGCCGGCAGCGACATGCAGAGATTGCCGCCGACGGTCGCGGTTTTCCAGACCTTGAACGAGGCAAGAAACGCGCGGCAGCATTGGTCGATCAGCGGCGATGCGATCCATTCCGCCGGGCAGGGCAGCGCATCGAGTTGCGCGATCGTGCAGGTCGACGCGATGGTCAGGCCGCCGGCATCGAGCGTCAGCGCGGGCCATTCGAAATCGGCAAGATCGATCAGTCGTGTGAGATGGACCTGGGGTTCCGAGAACAGCCAGGTGCCGCCAGCCAGCCAGGCATCGCCTGCCGTCCAAACGGGCAGTTGCGCGCGGGTCCGCGGATGGGCAACTTCGGTGACAGTATTCAAATCCATGGATACGCTTGTGCTTTCAACGCGATGGCTGTCTTTCTAGAGGGCCTGCAAGTCCGGCGCCAAGTCGTATGGATTAGGCGGGTGTTTGAATTGCTGGTCCTTGAATTGCAAGATCAGCGTGGGATCGAGCTGGAGATGACGCAGGTCATGGAGCAGACGCAAGCGATCTGGATCAAGGATCCTCTGGCCATTCTGGCCGAGGGCGCCGAACGCGGCATTGTGGTTCGGAACGGCAGAATTGTCGAACTGGTGCCGCGAGGCGGCCAGCCGGCGACGCCGGCGGCGTTGTTCGAGGCGGGCGACCATGTCGTGCTGCCCGGGCTGATTAATACCCATCATCATTTCTACCAGACGCTGACGCGGGCGCTGCCGGCAGCGCTCGATCGGGAATTGTTTCCCTGGCTGCAGGCACTTTATCCGGTATGGGCGCGGTTGACGCCTGAATCGCTTGAACTCGGCGTCACCGTGGCGATGTCGGAACTGCTGCTGTCGGGATGTACCGCGACCACCGATCATCATTATGTCTTTCCGGCGGGCCTTGAAAACGCGGTCGACATTGAAGTGGCGGTGACAAAACGGCTGGGCATGCGGGCCCTGCTAACGCGGGGTTCGATGAATCGCTCGCAGCGCGACGGAGGTCTGCCGCCGGACAGCGTGGTGCAGGATGAAGACACCATTCTTGCCGACAGCGAACGCGTCGTGGCCAAACATCACGAGCGCGGCGAGAACGCGATGGTGCAGATCGCCCTGGCGCCATGCTCGCCGTTTTCGGTAACGACGTCGCTGATGCGTGCAACAGCGACGCTTGCCGACAGACTTGATGTCCGCTTGCATACCCATCTGGCGGAAACCGAGGATGAGAACAGGTTCTGCGAGCAGACCCATGGCTGCCGGCCGCTGGATTATCTCGAGCAATGCGGCTGGCTCAATGAGCGGACCTGGCTCGCGCATGGCGTCCATTTCGACGCGGCCGAGATGCGGCGGCTTAGCCGGGCCAACACTGCCGTCAGCCATTGCGCCTGCAGTAATCAGATCCTGGCGTCCGGCTGCTGTCCGGTTTGCGATATGGAAGAGGCGGGCGTGGTCATCGGCCTTGGCGTCGACGGCTCGGCCTCGAACGACGAATCCAACCTGATGCAAGAAGTACGCGCCGCATTCCTGCTGCAGCGCGCCCGCTACGGCGTCGGCAAAGTCAGCCACAGGGACGCGCTGCGCTGGGCAACGAAGGGCTCCGCGGCCTGCATCGGACGTCCCGAACTCGGAGAAATCGCGGCAGGTAAAATGGCCGACTTGGCGCTGTTCAGGCTCGACGAATTGCGCTTCTCCGGCCATGGCGATCCGCTGGCCGCGCTGGTGCTGTGCGGCGCGCATCGCGCCGACCGGGTGATGGTCGGCGGAAGATGGGTTGTGGTTGACGGCGCAATTCCGGTGCTCGATGTCCCGGATTTGATCCGTCGCCACAGCGTTGCGGCGAAAGCGATGCAGTCGGAGTGGTAATCGGCTCGTGAGTGACCGCCGTCATTGCGAGGAGCGAAGCGACGAAGCAATCCAGTTTTCCGCGTTCGCGGCTCTGGATTGCTTCGCTTCGCTCGCAATGACGGCGTCTACTTCCCCGGAATCTTGTCGTCGACACCCTTGACGTAGAAGTTCATGCCGAGGATCTGCCCGTCGGCGAGATGATCGCCGCCCTTGCACTCGACCTCTTTGCCGTCCTGGCCGACCACCGGGCACTTGAATGGATGCAGCTTGCCGCCCTTGATCGCGGCTTCGGTATCCTCGGCCGTCTTCTTCACATCGTCGGGCATGTTGGTGTAGGGCGCCATCACCACCATTTTCGAATCGAGGCCGCCCCATTCGTCTTCCGACTTCCAGGTGCCGTCGAGTTCGGCTTTGACACGCGCAATATAATAGGGCGCCCAATTGTCCATGATCGAGGTGAGCTGCGCCTTGGGACCGAACTTGATCATTTCGGAATCCTGACCGAATGCCAGCTTGCCGCGTTCCGAAGCGATCTGCATCGCCGCCGGACTGTCGGTGTGCTGCATGATCACGTCCGCGCCCTGGTCGAGCAGCGCCTTGGCGGCGTCGGCCTCCTTGCCGGGGTCGAACCAGGAGTTCACCCAGATGATCTTGACCTTGATGTTCGGGTTGACGGTCTGAGCGCCGATCATCGTGGCGTTGATGCCCGAGACAACTTCCGGAATCGGAAACGAACCGATGTAGCCAAGCACGCCGGCCTTCGACATCTTTGCGGCAATCTGGCCCTGGATGTAGCGGCCTTCATAAAACCTGCCGGAATAGGTCGACATGTTCTTGTCGCGCTTGTAGCCGGTGGCGTGCTCGAAATGCACGTTGGGATATTTCTTCGCCACCTTCAACGTCGGGTCCATGTAACCGAACGAGGTGGTAAAGATCAGCTTGTTGCCGGCGCGTACAAGCTGTTCTATCGAACGCTCGGAGTCCGGACCTTCGCTGACGTTTTCCAGATAGGTGGTTTCGATTTTGTCGCCGAATTCCTTGACCAGCGCTTGGCGCGCCAGTTCGTGCTGGTAGGTCCAGCCGAGGTCGCCGATCGGGCCGAGGTAAATGAAGCCGACTTTCAGCTTGTCGGCGGCGCTCGCGCCGGACAGGCTTGCTCCGGCAGCGAGCATCACGGCTGTCGCGGCGATGAGGATTTTTCGCATGGGTTTCTCCGGTTACTGACGGGTGGGCTGTCCTCCCCAAGCACGGCGCCCCGTCGCGCGCGCTTCGGGCACATTCATCGATCGGGCACGAACACCGTTCCCAGCGCCGCGGGTGCGGTCGAACCGCCGGTCCGCGCCCGCGAAATCAGGACCAGGACGATGACGGTTGCGAGATACGGCAGGGCCAACATGAATTGCGACGGGATCCCGAAGCCCGCACCCTGCGCGTGAAGCTGCAGGATCGTCACCGCCCCGAACAGATACGCGCCAATTACGAGGCGGCCCGGCCGCCACGACGAAAACACCACAAGCGCCAGCGCAATCCAGCCGCGGCCCGCGGTCATTCCCGGAATGAAGAACGGCGTATAGGCGAGCGGTAGATACGCTCCAGCCAGTCCCGCGCAGGCGCCGCCGAACATCACCGCGAACATGCGGATTTTCAGCACGGGGTAGCCGAGCGCGTGCGCCGAAACGTGATTGTCGCCGGTAGCCCGCAGCACGAGGCCCGCGCGGGTCCGGTACAGAAACAGCCAGACTCCGATGATCAACGCCAGCGACAGATAGACGAAGGCGTCTTCCCCGAACACGATACGGCCAACCAGCGGAATATCGGTCAGGCCGGGGATGTCGAGGTGCGGCGCCGGCGTAATTCGCTCGCCGACGAAGCCCGCGCCGATCAGGCCGGACAGTCCGATGCCGAGGATCGTGAGCGCAAGGCCGGTCGCGACCTGATTGACCGCAAGCCCAAGGGTCATCAGCGCGAACACCAGCGACAACAGCGTTCCGGCGAAAATTCCGCAAATCGCGCCGATGATGACCGATCCGGAAAGCCAGGCGCCGCCAAATCCGCACGCCGCGCCGACGATCATCATGCCCTCGACGCCGAGGTTGAGCACGCCTGCGCGCTCGGTCACGAGTTCGCCGGTCGCCGCGAGCAACAACGGCGTCGACGCTGCGAGCACGGCAAGGATAATCGCTTCAAGCAGTCCCACGGGACACCCTTCGCGACGAGGAAATCAGCCGGAAACGGTAGAGAATGAGCGAGTCGCAGGCGAGCACATAGAACAGCAGGATGCCCTGGAACACCTTGGTCACGTCCAACGGAATTTTCATCGCGATCTGGGCCTGCTCGCCGCCGATAAAGGTCAATGCCAGGAACAGCCCTGCAATAAGTATTCCAATCGGGTTCAACCGTCCGAGAAACGCGACGATGATGGCGGTAAAGCCGTAACCCGGCGAGATGCCCGGCTGCAGATGTCCGACCGGTCCGGCGACCTCGATGATGCCGGCTAGGCCTGCCAGCGCGCCCGATATGGCGAAGGTCAGGAGGATCAACTGGTTGGAATTGAATCCGCCGAATCGTGCGGCGCGTGGCGCGGCGCCGACGACGCGGATCTCAAATCCCTTGATCGTCTTGCCGAGCAGCACCGTGGCGGCCGCAACGACAGCGAGAGCAATGACGGCGCCGAGGTGCAGGCGGCCGCCTTCGATCAGTACCGGCACGGTTGCTACCGGATCGAACTCGGCCGTCGTCGGAAAATTGAATCCCGCCGGATCGCGCCACGGTCCGCGGACGAGGTAGTCGAGCAGCAGGTCCGCGACATACACCAGCATCAGGCTGGTCAGGATTTCGCTTGCGCCGAACCGGACCTTGCAGAGCGCCGGAATCAACGCATACAGCGCACCCGCGATCGCGCCGAACAGCAGCATCGCCGGCATCACCCAGTGGCCGGCGTCGGTTCCCTGGGTTTTCACCGCCAGCCAGCTTCCGGCGACGGCCCCGACCAGGAATTGACCCTCGGCGCCGATGTTCCAGGCATTGGCAAGGTAGCAAAGCGAAAGCCCGACGGCGATCAGCACCAGCGGGGTTGCCTTCACCGCGATTTCCTGCAGTGAATAGGCGTCCGTCAATGGGTCGATGAAATAGACGCCGAGCGCCGAAATCGGATTCTTGCCGAGAATCGCAAACAGGATGCTCATGGTCACGATCGTGAGACCGATCGCGATCAAGGGCGAGATCAGAGCGATGGTGGCCGAACGCTCCGCGCGCTTCTCAAGCACTAATTGCATGAAGCGGCTCCTTCTGTGGCAGCGTGCTGCCGCCCATCAGCAGTCCGAGCTTCTCGCGGCTGGCGTCCGCCGTCGCCAGCGGTTCCGACAGACGTCCGTGAAACATCACGGCGATCCGGTCGGTGATTTCGGCAAGTTCATCGAGATCCTGGCTCGTGACCAGCACCGCGGCGCCGGCGGCGGCGAGATCAAGCAGAGCCTGCCGAATAACCGCTGCCGCGCCGGCATCGACCCCCCAGGTCGGCTGGCTGACTACCAGCACCGCCGGATTGCGCAGAATTTCGCGGCCAACGATGAATTTCTGCAGATTGCCGCCGGACAGGCTCGCTGCTTCGGGATCGCGTTTCGCCTTGCGCACATCGAATGCTTTGGTCGCGCGGTCGACCGTTGCAAGGGTCGCTGCCGTATTGACGAAGCCATGCTGGACCATCCCGCTCGCGGCGTGGCCGGTCAGCAGGGCATTCTCCGACAGTTTCATACGCGGCGCGGTGCCATGGCCCAACCGCTCTTCCGGTACGAACGCCGCGCCAAGCTTGCGGCGCTGTGTAATCGACAGATGCCCTGCCGCATGTCCGTCGATCACCACGGTGCCGGGATCCTGCGCTCGGCGTTCTCCCGAAAGTGCGGCGAACAGTTCGTCCTGGCCGTTGCCGGCCACGCCGGCGATGCCCAAGATTTCACCACCCTTGAGCTCCAGCGAGATGTTTTCGAGCCTGACGCCATGAGGGTCATCCGGCGTCAGGTTGAGATCGTTGACGACAAGACGTGGCACGGTGGTCTGGCGGCCGGCAGCAGCCTTTACATCCTTGATGTCGGCGCCGACCATCATGCGGGCGAGCGAAGCCGCGGTCTCGGCTTGTGGATTGCAGGTCGAGACCTTTTTGCCGCCGCGCAGAATAGTTGCGGTGTCGCAAAGCCGCTTTACCTCTTCCAGCTTGTGGCTGATGTACAGGATGGCACGGCCTTCCGCCTTCAGGCGCTTGAGAACGACAAAGAGCTGGTCGGCCTCCTGCGGCGTCAGCACCGCGGTAGGTTCGTCCAGGATCAGGAATTTTGGATTTTGCATCAGCGCCCGGACGATTTCGATGCGCTGACGTTCGCCTACCGAAAGCTGCCACACCTCGCGTCTGGGATCGAGCGGAAGCCCGTAGACGTTGGATACTTGCTCCAGACGCGCGGACATGTCCTTGAAGGATTCCGTGCCGTCGAGACCGAGCGCGACGTTCTCGGCAACGGTGAGGTTGTCGAACAGGGAAAAGTGCTGGAACACCATGCCGATGCCGCGCGCACGGGCTTGCGACGGACCGGTGAGCTGCATCTTCTCGCCGTGCCAGCGCATTTCGCCTTCGCTGGGCTGGATCAGGCCATAAACGGTTTTGACCAGCGTCGATTTTCCGGCGCCGTTCTCGCCGAGCAGCGCGTGGATTTGCTCTGGCCATATATCGATGTCGATTAAATCGTTGGCAGGAAAGTCGCCATAACGCTTGGTAAGCCCGATGGTCTGAAGCAGTGGCGTTTGGCCGGGACGCTGGCTGGAAGGCGTCGGATCTAACATTCGCGGTCACAGGTGCGAGGAACGACTGCCTCAATACTGTGCTAAATTGCGATGCAAGGTAAGTATCGAAAAAGCGCCAGCGATTGCTTAGCGCTTTGGCAGGCAATCGGAAGTGATTCTCTCGGGCTATTTCACGCTTCGCTGCGCCGAAGGAATTGCTCCGGATTGGTCAGACGCCGTTCGGCGCACAACTTGTTGCAAAATTGTGACGGTTCATTCCAAATCGAACTCGGCGCCCACAACCTGCCGTGAATGTAAGCATGTACATTTAGTCGAGGCCAGCAACGACATGCGCGCCGCCTCGCTCTCGACGCCGTGAATGCGCCGCATCAGATCGTTGCAAAACGCCCAATGAAAACAGGCGTAAATCCCCGGTCAGCCCGTTTCCAAAAGCGGCGATATGTCGAAGCGACGATATCTCCCGCCGTTCATGTTGCGCTGAGGCAACGGCCGTTCTTGATGAAACTTGCAGCAGGCCTTGGGAAAACTTGAGGCTTCTCAGGTTGAACGAACGGCGCAAGTGTCGGCTCAAGGGCCTTGATCAATCACTCGTCAATTTGGGGGTAATTCAGATGTCGTTCCGTTCCCGAGCAATTGCAGCAGCCGCGCTGTCACTTGCCACTCTCGCTCCAGCCAGCTTCGCCAGCGCCGCCGACATGGCGGTCAAGGCCGTCAAGCCGATTGTCGATGTGCCGTTCTTCTTCGTGATCGACGACCGGGTGACCTATTCCTACATCTTCTCAGGTACCGATCCCGGCGTATTCTCGGTGCGTCCGGATGGTTCTATCAACGGCAAAACCGCCAAGCAGGTCTATTCGTTCACCCACTTCGACGCGTGGGCCTACGGCACCAATTTCTTCACCATCTCGATGTTCAAGTCGGATCACAACGATCCCGCCTCGCCATGCATCAACGCTGGCCTCAACGTCAACCTGACCCCGGGAAGCTGCGCCGGCGCCACCGAAATCTACGGCCTGTTCCGCAGTACGTTCGGCTTCAACGAAATCTTCGGCACCAAGGCCTTCAGCGTCGGGCCGCTGCATAATGTGTCGTTCGAAGTCGGTATGGACGGCAACACCGAAAACAGCTACTTGGCGCCGGCCAAGCGCGATGTGGTTGCGGGCCTGCAGTTCGCTTTCGACCTGCCGTACAAGGGCTATATCAACGTCGCACCGTTGATGTACTACGAATTCTATAATCACAACGCCTTCCTGCAGTGTAACGCGCCGTTCGCAGGCGTCGTGCCGGGCGTCACCTGCCTCACCGACGGCAACACGCAGTTCAAGCCAACGTGGGCCGTCGAAGTCAACTACTACATGGATCTGGGCTTCCTGCCGCCCAATATGCAGTACTTCTCCATCAGCGGCCGCGCCGGCTGGTATGGCAAGAAGGGCAGCGAAAGCGAACCGCTTGCCGGCACATCGACTGCGGTCGAACTCAACAGCGAACCGATCCGTCTGACTTTCGATGCCAGCAAGGCGATCTGGGGCTCGAAATATTCGCACTTTGTCGATGTCTGGGTTGCCTATCGCTACTGGCAGAACAAGTTCGGCCTCGACCATAGCGCCAGCGCCGTCTGCAACGTGGCGCCCGGCGTCAGCAACCATAGCTGCACCGAGGAGTCGCTCTATTCGGGTATCACTGTGAAGTTCTAAGCCGCCCGATCTGCTCTGGGTAACAACGAATGGCGCCGCGATAAATCCCGCGGTGCCATTTCGCTTTGGGCTATTTATTTCCAGGCGCTTGCATGCAACGCCTCGGCCTCGTCCTCCAGCAACGGGCCGACTACCTTGGTCGGACGCTGTCCGCTCTCGAACACTTTTCGGCAGGGCAGGTCGAGCGTCTGATTTTCCGGGTGATTGCCGGTGGCGGCGCGCAACCGATGTTCGCTCAGGCCGTAGACCAGCCGGCCGATGCCGGCCCAGTAGATCGCGCCCGCGCACATGGCACAGGGCTCGGCCGAACGAATACAGCGTGGAATTGCGCAGGACGTCCGGACCAAGCGTGGTGCAGGCTTCGGTGGCGAGCAGGCGCTCGGCATGCGCGGTTCCGTCATGCCTTGGCATGTAACCGTTCTCCGTCTCGAGCAGCACGTTGCGATGCCGATCGACCAGAACGGCGCCGAAGGGATGATTGCCGCGATTGACGGCGCGGCGGGCGACGTCGAACGATCGCCGCAGAAAATGTTCGTCGAGCTCCGACGCGTTCAGGTCTGAGATGTCGCTCATTGCAGCATCCGGAGCCATTTGCCGTTGCACCGGGCCAGTATAGGTTGATGCCGATCGGATGTCATGGACACGTCTTGGGTTTGGCATGAACGAGATGAAGAAGGAAATCGCCGGGCTTGCAAACATAACGCTTGGCGATGAGATCGCTGGTCGGATCAATGCGTTGGGAGTCATTTCCGAGACGCCGGAACAGCTCACGCGTATCTTCCTCAGCAGCGAGCATCGCGCCGCCGCTGACCTTCTCCTTGGCTGGATGCGCGACGCGGGAATGCGCGCCCGCCTCGATGCAATCGGAAATGTGTGTGGCCGTTATGAAGGCGAACGGACGGGCCTGCCGTGCCTGATGCTCGGCTCGCACTACGACACCGTCCGCGACGCCGGCAAGTGGGATGGCCCCTTGGGGCTGGTGACCGCGATTTCCTGCGTGGCCGATTTGAACAGACGGGGCAAGCGGCTGCCGTTTGCCATCGAGGTGACCGGGTTCGCCGACGAGGAAGGTGTCCGGTTCGCGTCTACGCTGCTAGGTAGCCGCGCCGTCGCCGGAACGTTCGACGAGAGCGTGCTGGGCGTCGAGGACAGAGCGGGAATTCCGATGCGCGAGGCATTGATGCAATTCGGTCTCGATCCCGAGCATGTCGGCGCGGCTGCCCGGGCGCGCGGCGAACTCCTGGCCTATGTCGAACTGCACATCGAGCAAGGACCGGTGCTGGAGACCGAACATCTGCCGGTCGGAGTCGTGACCGCGATCAGCGGGGCCACCCGGCTGTCGGTCGTTCTCGCCGGCACGGCCGGACATGCCGGCACCGTGCCGATGGCGCTTCGGCGCGACGCTCTGGCGGGGGCCGCCGAGTGCATCGTCGCGATCGAGGAATTCTGCCGGACCGACACGGGGCTGGTCGGCACGGTTGGCTACATCAACGCGATCCCCGGTGCGACCAACGTGATCCCGGGGCGCGTCTCGTTCACCGTCGACTTGCGCGCCGCGTCGGATACGCATCGCAAGCGCGCCGTCGCCGATATCGTCAGATACATCGAAAGGATCGCGAAGCGGCGCGCGCTTGGGCTCCAAGTCGACGTGACCCATGAGAATCGTACCGTACCGTGCGCCCCGTGGCTCAGGCAACAGGTCGCCGATGCTGTTGCAAATGAAGGCCATCGCGTATTTGAACTGGCGAGCGGGGCGGGGCATGACGGCATGGCGATGATCGATATCGCCGATGTCGGCATGGTGTTCGTCCGATGCCGTGGCGGCATCAGCCATCATCCCGACGAGCATGTCGACATTGGCGATGCCGACGCCGGCGCGCGCGTGCTGCTGAGGTTGATCGAAAATTTTCGCCCGCGGGACGTGGCCGAACCAGCAAAATCCTAACCCGCCGTCACGTCAACGAGTTCGTCGCCGTCGAGAACGCGCCGCGCCTTGGCCCGGTCGAGATCGCCTTCCCATGCTGCGACGACCACGGTGGCCACGCAGTTGCCGATCAGGTTGCCGAGTGCCCGGGCCATGCCGATGAACCAGTCGACCGACAGCACCAGCACGAGCCCGATCGCGGGAATGCTGGGAATCGCGTTCAGTGTGGCGGCGAGGATCACGATGGCCGAACCTGGAACGCCATGCGCGCCCTTCGAGATGACCAACGACACGCCAAGCACCAGCAAAAGATCGCCGAATGACAGCGGCGTGTTGGTGGCCTGCGCGATGAACACCACGGCAAGGGTCAGGTAAATCGAAAATGCATCAAGGTTGAAGGAATAGCCGGTGGGAATCACCAATCCCACGACGGAATCCTTTACGCCGAGCCGCTCCAGCTTGCGCATGATCTGCGGGAGCACGGCGTCCGACGACGCGGTGGCGAGAACGATGGTCAGTTCTTCGCGCAGGTATGAGAGGAACTTGAAAATGTTGAGTCCGGCGAGTGCCATCACGCCGCCGAGCACACCCAGCACGAAGATCGCGACCGCGACGTAGAACAAGGCAACCAGCGAAATCAGCTGCTTCAGCGAGCCGACGCCATATTTGCCGACCGTGTAGGCGACGGCGCCCAACACGCCTAATGGTGCGAGGCGCACGATCAGCCCCATTACACGGAACAGGACGGTGGAGACCGCATCGACCATCGAGTTGATGCGCTCGCCCTTCTCGCCGCCGACAAGGGCAAGGCCGGTTCCGAACAGGATCGCAAAGAACAGCACCTGCAGCACGTCGTTGCGCGACAATGCGTCAAACGAAGTGGTAGGAATAATATTGAGCAGGAAGCTGCCGATGCCGCCGCCTTGCAGCTTGTGGGCGTAAGGAGGCGGTCGCCTGCGGCGGAACGATTACCAGCTTCCTTGGTGACGGCGCGATGATCCTGTTCGGCCTGCCGGAGGCGGCCAACGACGACGCTTTCAGGGCGGCGGAATGTTCGGTCGGACTCTGTGTCAGTGCCGAGCAATGGTTGACCTCGCTTCCGCCGTCGACTGCGTCGAGGCTAGGATTCAAGGTTGGCGCCCATTTCGGTGAAATCGTTGCTTCCCGGCTCGGCGGCGGCAGCTATCATCATATCACCGCGACCGGCGATACCGTGAACGTGGCAAGCCGCCTGATGGAAGTGGCGGCTCATAACAGGGTCGAACTCGCCGTCGGCCATGAACTGCTCCGCGCCGCCGGACGCGATTGCGCGCTGTATAAATCGGGCGTGCTTGCCGGACCCAGAGAGACGCGAATTCGCGGCCGTTCGGCAGCGCTTTCGGTCTGGCTTTGGCGCAGCGATCTGGCGGCGCAGGGCGGCAAAGGCCTATCGAGCTGGTAGTATCATTCCATGTGCGATACCTTGACGATCGCGGTCAGCGGCTCGTAATCGGCTGCGGCAGCGGCAGGCGCCGTTGTGGGAGCGGCTAGTTGCGGTCCCTCGTGTCCTGGGCGCAACGCAGCGCTCCTTTGCTGCTTCGCAGAACCGCGACTGTACCAAACACCGGTGTGCTATACGGCTCTGGCTCAACAGCGCACCGCTATGCGAGAATTACGCCCTGCGCTGTGTCCGGGGCACGGCAGCTGCCATCCATCGCCGACTCGCCCTAGCTGTTGCCGCGTCGCGCCTGATCGGATAGCTGAGTAGCGATGACAAAAACGATCGAAGCCACCGCGCTGCGGTTGAATACCAAAGCGCCGGACGCTGCGTCGCTTACACCTGCGATCGAGAAGCGCGCGCTGACACGCGGACCCGACGACGCAGTCGTTGAAATCGCGGCCGCCGGCGTCAATCCGTCCGACGTCAAGGCGGCCACCGGCTTGATGCCTTATGCGGTATTTCCGCGCACGCCGGGTCGCGACTTTGCCGGCGTCGTCGTCGACGGCCTGCCCGAATGGATCGGCCGCGAGGTGTTCGGCTCGTCCGGCGATCTCGGCATTCGCCGTGACGGTACCCATGCGACGCATCTGGTGGTCGAGACCGCGGCGCTGATTGAAAAACCCGCTTCGATCTCGATGGAGGAAGCCGCCGGAGTCGGCGTGCCGTTCGTCACCGCGATCGAGGGATTTCGCCGCGCCGGCGTGCCGACGCCGCGGGACACCGTTCTGGTCATGGGGCTGAACGGCAAGGTCGGCCAGGCCGCGGCGCAGCTTGCGAGCTGGCATGGCGCAAAAGTGATCGGTGTCGTGCGCAAGGATGAGCCCTATGAAGGCCATGCCAGCGGGCCGGTCGAGGTCATCAATTCGGCCGCCACCGATGTCGCCGCGCGTGTGCGCGAACTGACCGGCGGCAAGGGCGCCGACATCGTGTTTAACACGGTCGGCGATCCCTATTTTCAGGCAGCGCACAAGTCGTTGGCGCCCGGCGGCAGGCAGATTTTGATTGCCGCGGTACATCCCGTTGTCGAGTTCAATATCCTCGAATTCTACCGCGGCCGTCACACTTATGTCGGTGTCGATACACTGGCATTTTCGTCGGTCGCGAGCGGCGGGTTGTTGCGCGAGGCGCTTCCCGGCTTCGCCGGCGGTCATCTCAAGCCGTACCCGATTTCGCCCAACGCGATCTATTCCCTTGCGGACGCTAAAGCGGCCTACCTTGCCGTCATCGGCTCTTCGCGGGACCGCATTATCATCAGGCCATCGGCATGACGATACGCTGCAAGCAGAAGAAAAACAGGGGGAGGTGATGACACAACAGGGCGGCGAAGCGCCTAAAGAAGCCTCGGAATCCGTCATCAGACAACACGCCGCGACCCGTGCCGCCCTGCCGTTTTCGGACACCCGCGATTTCTACGATGCCTCCCGCGGTTTTCTCGGCACGCGCGAGAATGCGAAGATAACCTCGGAAGCCGGCCGCACGATCTGGAGCCTCGAGCCGTACGGGTTTCTCTCGGCGGAGCAAGCCCCTCCGACGGTGGACCCGAGCCTGTGGCGGCAGTCGCGGCTCAACATAAATCACGGCCTGTTCGAGGTGGTGCCCGGCGTCTACCAGATGCGCGGATTCGATATCGCCAACATGACGCTGATCGAAGGCGATACCGGCGTGATCGTGGTCGACACGCTGACATCAATCGAGGGCGCGCGAACCGCGATGGAGCTGTATTTCGAGCAGCGCGGTCGCCGTCCGGTCGCCGCGGTGATCTTCACGCATACCCATACCGATCACTGGGGCGGCGCGCGGGGCGTAATCGACGACGCGATGCTGGCGAGCGGCCGCGTCCCGATCATCGCACCCGACCTCTTCATGGAGCATGCAGTATCCGAAAACGTCATCGCGGGTCCGGCGATGTTGCGCCGCGCGCAATATCAGTTCGGACCGTTTTTGAAAAAGGGGCCGCGTGGCCAGATCGACTGCGGCCTCGGCAAGTCGATGGCGGCGGGCTCGGTCGCGCTGATGCGGCCTACCGATCTCATCAAGGCGACCGGCGACAGGCGGACCATCGACGGGGTGGAATTCGAATTCCAGATGGCGCCGAACAGCGAGGCCCCGGCGGAAATGCATTTCTACATTCCGCGCTACAAGCTGCTGAATCTGGCCGAAAACTGCACGCATAATTTCCACAATCTGCTGCCGTTCCGCGGTGCCGACGTGCGCGATGCGCTGGCATGGTCGAAATATCTTGGCGAGGCATTGCAGCTATGGGGCGGCAAGGCTGAAGCGATGTGCGGCCAGCATCACTGGCCCGTGTGGGGCGCAGAGCAGGTCGACACCATGATCCGCCAGCAGCGCGATCTCTACAAGTTCGCCCACGACCAGACGCTGCGATTGATAAATCACGGGCTCACGGCGACCGAAATCGCCGAGACCATCCGGCTGCCCGCAAGCCTGGACGGCGCATGGCATGCGCGCGGCTACTACGGTCATATCCGGCATAATGTGAAGGCGGTCTACCAGAAATATCTCGGCTGGTACGACGCCAATCCCGCCAATCTCGATCCGCTGCCGCCGGCCGGGGCCGGGAAAAAGTTCGTCGAATATATGGGCGGCCCGGATGCGATTCTCAGCCGCGCGCGCGCGGACTTCGACAACGGCGAATTCCGCTTTATCGCCCAGGCGCTAAGTCACCTCGTCTTCGCAGAACCCGACAACGCGGCGGCCCGCGCCATGCTGGCCAACACCTTCGAACAGCTCGGCTATCTTGCCGAGAGCGCGACTTGGCGCAATGCCTATCTGTTCGGTGCGCAGGAGCTGCGCGAGGGCGTTCCGAAAGCGCCGCCCCGGCCGCCAATACCGCGCGAGACGCTGGCTGCGTTGCGCACGGAGCAATTGTGGGACATGCTCGGCGTGCGGCTGAATGGCCCGAAGGCGGAAGGAAAGCACATCGTGCTCGATTGGGCTTTCACCGACACCAACGAGAAATTTGCATTGACGCTGGAAAATTGCGCGCTGACCTATGTCGAAGGCGTGCAGTCGCCGAACGCCGACGCAAGCTTCACGCTGCCTCGCGCGCTGCTCGATGAGGTCATTGCGAAGAAGACCACGTTTCCCGAAGCGATCGCGGCGGGAAAGATCACGTTCACCGGCAACCCGGTGAAGCTCGGCGAGTTGATGGCGCTGATGGATGAATTTCCGCGCATGTTCGAGATTGTCGAACCGAAACGAACGATAGTGACATGAGCAAAAACGGCAAGACGGGTATGAACCGCATCACCGGGCGGTCGGCATTCCTCGCGCTGCTCGAGGATGAGGGCATCACCCATCTGTTCGGCAATCCGGGAACCACTGAATTGCCGATCATGCATGCGCTGAAAGAACATCCCGATCTCACTTACGTGATGGCGATGCAGGAAAGTCTTGTTGTCGCCATCGCCGACGGGTTCAGTCGCGCCTCGGGCCGCCTTGTCGCCTGCAACGTGCACGTCGCACCCGGGCTCGGCAACGCCATGGGTTCGCTGTACAACGCCAAATTCACCGGCACTCCGATAATCCTGACTGCCGGTCAGCAGGAACAGGGTCACGGCCTGATGGAACCGGTGCTGTATGATCCGCTGGTCCGGATCGCTGAGCCGCTGGTGAAGTGGGCGGTCGAGGTCACGAGGCTGGAGGATCTGCCGCGCATCGTTCGCCGCGCTGCCAAGGTTGCGATGACGCCGCCCACGGGGCCGGTCTTCATCTCGCTGCCGGGCGACATTCTTAATTCCGAAGCCGGGCTTGAGTTTGGGCATTCGACCCGCATCGACAGCCGCGTCAGACCCTCAGATGAAATCGCTGCAGGCGCTGGTGCAACGCATTCTCAAGGCCGAACATCCCGTCATCGTGGTGGGCGACGAGATCGTGAAGAGCGATGCGCTCAACGAAGCCGCTGAATTTGCGGAAACACTGGGCTGTCCGGCCTGGCAGCAGACCGCGCCCTATGGAGCGCATTTCCTGTCGGAAAGCCCGTGCTTCATGGGCTCGTTGCCGCGCGTGCAGCCGCAGGTCCGCGAAATCCTGACCCCCCACGATCTGATGATCGTGCTGGGCGGCGATCCGTTGCGCATGTCGGTGTATAGCGAGGTCGATCCGCTGCCCGAGGGAATGCCGATCGTGCAGATCGGTCTAGTAGACTGGGATCTGGCCAAGAATTATGCTGCCGACATCGCCGTGAAAGCCGATGTGAGAGAGACGCTGCGGGCGCTAATTCCGGCGCTGAGGGACGCCGGCGGTAAAGGGCTCGGTACGCGCGCCAAAAGCGGCATCGACGTACTGGCAACCAAGAACTGGACGGCGAAGCGGGCAAGACTGGTTGAGCAGATCGTGCTGAAGAAAAATTCGTCGCCGATCGATCAGGACTGGCTGGCGCTGCAGGTTGTCGAGGCGATGCCGCCGAATGCCATCCTCGTCGACGAGGGGCTGACCGCGTCGCGGTACATGTCGGCGTTGCGCCCACATCGCGATCGATATGGCTATCATGGGCTTGCGTCGGGCGGGATCGGTTGGGGAGTTCCGGCGTCGGTTGGTGTGAGCATCGCCAACCCCGACCGGCCGGTGGTGTGCTATTCCGGCGATGGCAGCGCGATGTATTCGATCCAGGCCCTATGGACGGCAGCGCATCACAAGCTGGCATTGACGGTGGTGATCGTAAACAATGGCGGCTATCGCATCATCAAGCAGCGGTTGTTGGCCTTCCACAACGACGATCATTTCGTTGGCATGGATTTCGCCGATCCGCCGGTGGATTTTTCCGGCCTCGCACGGGCGCTCGGGCTGGAGACATTCCAGGTCACGAAAGCGGAGGAACTGGCGTCCACGCTCACGGCGGCATTTGCCAGGCCCGGCGCAAAACTCGTCGAGGTAATGGTGGATGGTTCAGTGAAGTGAGATCGTCGACCGCGAACGAGCCTATAATTTCGTCTGGTCGGACGCGCTGGATGCGCCAGCTAGCGTCGAGTGGGTTGCGGACGCTGTAACGGGTTGAATCCGGTACGGATCCAGAAACGCGATGCGGGCTGCGATGATGCAGGACACGACGATCCAGAATACGACGGCGCCGTACCAGATGTTTCGATTTCCTTTGGCAGAACCGAGGGTCATTTTCTCGGCCCACGCGGCGAGATCGGGCTCCATCAGCCGATGGGCCACGGGCTGGGCGCGGCTATCGTCGCTTGTTGATTGCATCCTGTAGAGATGCCGCAAAACCACGATAGTTCAAGAAGACAACTCTCCATATTTCACAAGCGTCATAGACGTTCCTGTTACACGGGGGTCGCCCCACAGCAACTTTTTCCAAGCCGCGTAATTTCGCGCTGGACCCGGCTGAAATCCAAGTCTTATATAAGACATAGAAGCCGCTGACCGAGCAGACCGTCGCTGATGCAGGACCGACAACAACTGAAAGCCGTGCTCGACGGTACCACGGCCGATCCGGTCGGTTGGCGGCATCATCTCGCTTTAGCGCCGGCGTTAATTGTTGCCATTCTGCCGGGCCTGTTCCTCTGTGTCGTCATTACGTCCGTTGCGATGATGGTGCAGATAGCGGAGGTAGCCGCTTTCCGGCATCCCTATGTCGAAGCGCTGGTCATTGCCATTCTACTCGGCATTGCGATCCGCGGTTTTTGGCGACCCGGAGAGGTCTGGCAAGCCGGCATTGCATTCAGCGCCAGAACGCTGCTCGAAATCGCAGTAGCGCTGCTTGGCGCGTCGATCGGCCTCGGCGCGATCATTGCCTCCGGTCCGGCGCTGCTGTTGGGCATCGTCGCGACGGTCGTCGCGGCGCTTGCCGCAAGCTACGCAACCAGCCGCGCGCTGGGGTTGCCGCGGCGCGTCTCCATCCTGATCGCCTGCGGCAATTCGATCTGCGGCAATTCGGCCATCGCGGCTATAGCGCCGGTCATCGGCGCCGACAGCGACGATATCGCTTCATCGATCGCGTTCACCGCTATTCTAGGCGTCGTCGTGGTGCTTGGGTTGCCGCTGTTCATTCCGCTGCTGGCATTGACCGAAACGCAATACGGCGTGCTGGCGGGATTGACCGTCTATGCGGTGCCGCAAGTGCTGGCAGCGACGGTGCCGATCAGCGCCGTCAGCGCTCAACTCGGCACTTTGGTCAAATTGGTGCGCGTTCTGATGCTTGGGCCGGTCGTGGTATTGTTGTCGCTGTTCCGTTCGAGATTGAACGTAACCGGCCCTGTGCCGCGGCCGGGTCTGCTTTACCTCGTTCCGTGGTTCATCATTGGCTTTCTCGTTCTCGCTGCGGCAAGAGGATTCGAATTGATCCCGAATCCGCTGCTGGGACCTGTCATGATGTGCACGAAATTGCTGACGATCGTGTCGATGGCGGCACTTGGACTCGGCGTCGATGTACGGGTGGTCGGCTATGTCGGCGGCCGCGTCACCGTCGCGGTCGTGGTCTCGCTTCTAGTTCTCATCGCGATCAGCATCGCGCTGATCCGGCTGCTTCACATCGCCTGAATCACTGGCTCCTATATTAGACATATGACCGGTTTACTGAATATTGCCACCATGTCAGGTTCAACCACATCAATCGACCGGCAGTGTCGAATGCGTTCGGAGAATGTATGAGCAGGGGCGCCGACATCGTCGCGAGGACGCTGCAAGACCTCGGCGTCACGCGCATATTCACGCTGTCCGGCAACCACATCATGCCGATCTTCGACGCGTTGCTTTCGACCGACATCCAGTTGGTCCATGTCCGGCATGAAGCGGCCTGCGTGCACATGGCGGATGCGTGGGGGCGATTGACTGGCGAACCCGGCGTCGCGCTGGTGACAGGAGGCCAGGGCCACAGTAACGCTGTCGCCGCGCTCTATAACGCGCTGGCGTCGGAATCCCCCTTGGTGCTGCTGTCAGGACACGCGCCATCAAGCGAACTCGGCCGCGGCGCCTTTCAGGAAATGGCGCAGGCCAACCTCGCGCGGCCGGTGACCAAAGCGTCATGGACGGCACGGACAGTCGAGACACTGGGCTCGGATATCGTCAAGGCATTCGAACTTGCGACCGCCGAGCGTGCCGGCCCCGTACATGTCAGCCTTCCCGTGGATCTGCTGGAACAGACGATCGCGACGGGAAATACGAAAGCGGAGCTTCGGCTTCGCACCTCGCCGCTGTCACTCGAAATCGCGGATCAGGTGGCCTCTCATATTCGTGCAGCGGCAAAACCTGTGTTGATTTGCGGCCCCGCGATGTGTACCGAGCGCGGCCGCACAGCGATGCGGCAAGCGGCCGACGCACTTGAGGCGCCGGTAATCGGAATGGAAAGTCCGCGCGGCGTTAACGATCCCGGCCTTGGCGCCTTCGCCGAAATTCTTGGTGAGGCCGACCTGGCGGTGCTGGTCGGAAAGCCGCTCGATTTCACGCTGCGGTTCGGCCAAGCACTGTCACCGTCCTGCAAGTGGATCGTGATTGATCCGGACCTCGCTTTGATCACGCGCGCCGCAAAAGCGACGGGGGAGCGCTTACTTCTGTCTGCAGTCGCTGACGCGCAGGCTGCGATCGGGACCCTGAGCAAGCAAAGTGCGGCGGCGGGCGCGAAACCGTCGGCGTGGCGCCAGCACGTAAGCCACGTGCTTGCATATGAGCCGCCGCAATGGAAGTCCGTGCACGCAAAAACGCCCGATCGCCTTCATCCTGTCGAGATGTGCAAGGCAATCGCCAATTTTATCGACAAGCACCCGGGTGCGACGTTCGTGTCCGACGGCGGCGAGATCGGGCAATGGGCACAGGCCCTAGTGAAGACCGATCGGCGAATAATCAATGGTATCGCCGGCACGATAGGGGTGTCATTGCCGTTTGCGATTTCCGCTAAATTTGCTCACCCGGACCATCCCGTCGTTGCCGTGATGGGCGACGGCACCTTCGGGTTCCATATGGCTGAATTCGACACCGCCGTGCGTTATGGCGTTCCGATTATCGCCGTGGTCGGCAATGACTCGCGCTGGAACGCCGAATATCAGATCCAGCTGCGTCAATACGGCGCGGAGCGCGCCAAAAATTGCGATCTGCTACCGTCGCGCTATGATCGCGTGGCGGAAGCGCTCGGAGGTTTCGGAGCGCAGGTTTCGACCATCGCCGGTCTGTCGGATGTACTCGATCGCGCCTATCTAAGCCGCCGGCCAGCCTGTATCAACGTCATGATCGAGAGCGCGGCGGCTCCGGTTATTCGCAGATGAGAAACGCATGAAACCAACCGCTCCGCTACTCGAGGTGAAAGGCGTCACGCTCCAATACAAGACGCCTGACCATCTGGTGACGGCGACGTATCGAATCGACTTCGAGGTGTTCGAGGCGGAGAGATTTATTCTGCTCGGGCCGTCGGGCTGCGGAAAATCGACCCTGCTCAAGGCAGTCGGCGGTTACATGATGCCGACCGAAGGCGAAATCCGCCTGAAGGGAAACCTGATCAAGCATCCCGGGCCGGACCGCATGATGGTGTTCCAGGAGTTCGATCAGCTGCTGCCGTGGAAAACAGTCAAGCAGAACGTGATGTTCCCGCTCGAATCGGCGAGTCGCCTGACCAGAGGTGAGGCGGAAGATCGCGCAATGCACTACATCAACAAGGTCAATCTCGCCAATTTCGCCGACAGCTATCCCCATACGCTGTCCGGAGGCATGAAACAGCGTGTGGCGATCGCGCGCGGCATGGCGATGGAGCCGGACATTTTGCTGATGGACGAGCCATTCGCGGCGCTCGACGCGCTGACGCGCCGCAAGATGCAGGACGAACTGCTGGCGTTGTGGGACGAGACGCGCTTCACCGTGCTGTTCGTGACGCATTCGATTCCCGAAGCCATCAAGATCGGAACGCGGATCCTGCTGCTGTCGCCGCATCCGGGTCAGGTGAAGGCCGAACTGAACAGCGGCGCGCATATCCAGGATCCGGCCGCGCTGGAAAAGCGCATCCAGCACATGCTGTTCGCCGACCAGATCGAGGAGGCGGAGAATGTCTGAGCCTCGCAGGGCTATGACCGCCGAAAATGTCGCGCCGCTGCGGCCCGAGATCGTCCGCGATCAGGTAGCACATTTCGCCGTGGTGCAGAAGCCGCTGTCGACGATCGAGCGAATCTATAATCAGGTCTGGCTGCGCAAGCTGCTGATTCTGGTGGTGCTGGCGCTGATCTGGGAATTCTATGGGCGCTTCTTGAACAACGACCTGCTGTTCCCGACCTTCAGCGCCACCGTGCGCGCGTTTTTCGACGCCATCCTCAGCGGCGTGCTTCCGGCGCGCGCGTGGGCATCCATAAAAGTGCTGCTGATGGGGTATGCCTGCGGCGTCGTGCTTGCGGCGCTCCTGACCGCGCTTGCGATCATGTCGCGCATTGGCACCGATTTTCTGGAAACCATGACCTCGATGTTCAATCCGCTGCCTGCAATCGCGCTGTTGCCGCTGGCGCTGATCTGGTTCGGGCTCGGCAATGGCAGCCTCATTTTCGTGCTGGTGCATTCGGTGACCTGGGCGATTGCGCTCAACACCCATTCGGGTTTCCTGTCCGTGAGCAACACGCTGAAGATGGTAGGACGGAACTACGGCCTCACCGGCCCGCGATACATCTGGAAAATTCTGATCCCGGCCGCGTTTCCCAGCATTCTGACCGGTTTGAAGATCGGCTGGGCTTTTGCATGGCGCACGCTGATCGCGGCCGAACTGGTGTTCGGCGTCAGTTCGGGCCAGGGCGGGCTGGGGTGGTTTATCTTCGAGAACAAGAACACGCTGGATATTCCAAATGTGTTCGCCGGCCTGCTGACCGTGATCATTATCGGCCTCGTGATTGAAAACGTGATCTTCCGGACCATCGAGAATCAAACCATCGGCCGCTGGGGCATGCAGTCGTGACAGGAAAGTCGTATGAGATTTAAGACGCTAGGGCGATTGATTACAATGATCGGGCTGCTGGGCATCGGCCCCGGTTGCTCACCACACACCGAAGTGAATACCGTTCGTATCGCAAAACAGTTCGGACTCGGCTATCTGCCGCTGACGCTGATGGAAGAAGAAAAACTGTTCGAGCAGCAGGCGAAGAAGCAGGGGCTCGATATCAAGGTCGAATGGTTGCGGCTATCCGCCGGCGCGCCGATGAACGACGCGATCCTGTCGGGCAATCTTGACTTTGCTTCCGGTGGCGTCGGGCCGCTGCTGACCGTCTGGAGCAAGACCCAGACCAATGTGACGGTGAAGGGCGTAGCGGCGCTCAATTCAATGCCGCTCTATCTGGTCACTACCAATGCGAACATAAAGACGATCAAGGACTATACCGAAAAGGACAAGATCGCGCTTCCCGGCGTCAAAACCTCGATCCAGGCGGTCACGCTGCAGATCGCCGCGGAAAAAGTTTTCGGCAAGGGCGGCGAGGGCAAGCTCGACGCGTTCACCGTCTCGATGAGCCATCCCGATGCGCTTGCGTCGATGCTGGGCGGCAAGTCGGAGATCAACTCGCATTTCGGCTCGGCGCCATTTCAGGAAATGGAACTGGCCGACCCGCGCGTGCACAAGGTGCTCGACAGCTACGAGGTTCTCGGCGGGCCGCACACCTTCAATACCGTCTGGGCAAATTCGAAGTTCGCGACGGCAAACCCGAAAATCATGAAAGCCTTCCTAGACGCGCTCGAGGAAAGCATGGCCCGCATCAAGGCCGATCCCGCCGCGGCGGCGGCGCTTTGGGTCAAGGCGGAGAATTCCAAACTGCCAGTGGCGGACGCCGAAAAGATCATCAAGAATCCGCAGAACGAATGGACGACCACGCCGAAGAAGATCCTGACTTATCTCGATTACATGAACCGGGCGGGCCTCGTATCGACCAAGACCAGCGACTGGAAAGATATCTTTTTCAGCGGCATCCATGGCGTGCCCGGCAGCTAGCCGGGCGGTGACAGCGACAGAGCGGACGATATGAACGTTCATGCCAAGGTCGAAGGGCCGTCATCGCATCAATCCGATGCGATGGCGGTGCAGGTATGGCGCGGCGATCGCGTTGGGGAATTTCAGAGCTTCGCGGTGCCGCGCCGCGAAAACCAGACCGTGCTGGACGTCGTAACGGAGATACAGCGGACCCAGGATGCGACGCTGTCGTATCGCTTCGCATGCCGGGTCGGCATGTGCGGCTCCTGCGCGATGGTCGTCAACGGACGGCCGCGCTGGACCTGCCGGACGCGGGTCGACCAACTGGAGGCGGGGCCGATCAGGCTGGAGCCGCTGCGCAACCTGCCGGTTGTGAAGGATCTGGCGGTCGACATGGCGCCGTTCTTCGAGAAATGGCGCAACGCGCATGGTTATTTCGAGCCAGGCGAGAATCCGCCGGAAGACTTCGCGATCGTGGCCCCGGACTCCGCCGAGCGTCAGGCCGCCGACGCCGGCATCGAATGCATCAATTGCGGCATCTGCCATTCGGCCTGCGACGTGGTTTCCTGGAATGAGGACTATCTCGGCCCTGCCGCGCTCAACCGCGCCTGGACCCTTGTCAACGATGTGCGCGACCGCGGCCAGGACAAGCGCCTCGCCGCCGTATCCGGCGATGCCGGATGTCATTCGTGCCACAGCCATATGAGTTGCACCGAATTCTGTCCGAAGGCGCTGTCGCCGACCTTTTCGATCGCAGGATTGAAACGCGCGACCTCCGCGCGCGCATGGAAGCGTTGGCGATGACCCCGGTTTTGTATCTAGCCCAGCGCGGCACTGCGTTCGTCCTGGCCTTCGCGGTCACGATTCATCTGGTCACGATCATCTATGCCATCCGCGGCGGCCTGACCGCCGGCGAGATTTTGGCCCGTACCCATGGCAATCGCTGGTTTCTCGGCTTCTATCTGGTCTTCGTGCTGGCCGCGGCCATCCATGCGCCGATCGGACTGCGCTCGATCCTGCGCGAATGGGCTAAATGGCGCGGTCGCTCGCTCGATATTGCAATGCTGGCGTTCTCGGCGCTGCTGTTTGTTCTTGGCGGGAGGGCCGCGCTCGCGGTGTATCTGGCATGATCCGCAATCCGCACCTCAAGCCAGGCTTTCTGGCGGCGATGCTGCATCGCCTGTCCGGCATCGCCCTGGCGATTTTTCTGCCGATGCACTTTATTGCGCTCGGAATGGCTCTCGGCGGCGCCGACTCGTTGCAGAGCTTTCTCGGCGTCACCCACAACGGGTTTGTCCGCATCGCGGAGTGGGGACTGGTCACGGCGCTCGGCCTGCATATGGCGTTGGGTATTCGGGTGCTGGCGATGGAGTTCTTCGCCGTGCGCGCGCGCGGCGCCATCGTCGTGTCCGCTTGCGTCGCCTGTTCGGTGACGGTCGGCCTATTGTTCCTGTTGAGCGGAATCTAGGAGGAAGTCATGCAACTCGATATGCAAGAGGTCGAAGAAATCTGCAAAACGCTTTATGTGCAGGCGCTGAAAATCCTTCCCGTCGATATCAAGGCCGGATTCCAGGAATTGGTGCGCACTGAAACCGACGCGACAGGACGCGCCATCTTGGACACCATGATCGAGAACATAGCGGTCGCCGAGCGGACCAGAAATATCCTATGCCAGGATACCGGCATTCCGATCTACAACGTCGTGGTTGGGCGCGATGTCGTTTTTGACGGTGCTGCGATGAAGCGTGCGATCCGGACCGGTTGTGAACGCGCGACGCACGAATATTCGCTGCGCTCGTCGGTGGTGCATCCGATCACGCGAAAGAACAACCAGACCTCGAGCGGCATCCGGGTGCCGATCATCCATGTCGATTTTGACGAACAGCCGGAGACGGTGTCGATCGAGATGATCCCCAAAGGCTCGGGGTCGGAAAACGGCTCGTTCCTGCAGATGCTGCTGCCGTCCGACGGCATCAACGCGGTCAAGCGTTTTGTCATCGACCGGGTGATCGAGTCCGGTGGACGCGTATGTCCGCCGACCATCGTCGGCGTCGGGATCGGCGGCACCTCGGACCTCTGCATGCACATTGCCAAAGTCGCCGCCACCCGGCCGTTGGGCTCGGCCTGCTCCGATGAGGAAGGCGCCAGAATCGAAACCGAACTGTCGCGCGCGGTCAATGAACTGGGGATCGGACCGCAGGGGCTCGGCGGGCGCTCTACAAGCTTTGCCGTCCACGTCGAGGTCGCCGCGACCCATATCACGCTAAATCCGGTCGCGGTGAACATCCAGTGTCATTCGGCGCGCCGCGCGCGAGCGATCATCACGCCCGGCGGCATTTCGTTTTCATCGTGAGAAACGGAACAATGCTTAACCCGTCATTGCGAGCGCAGCGGAGCAATCCAGAAAGCCAGCAAACATCTGGATTGCTTCGTCGCTTCGCTCCTCGCAATGACGAAAGGTGAGAACACGATCATGGCGCACCACACGCTTGAAATGCCAATCACGCCGGACCAGGTGCGGACGCTGAAGGTCGGCGACACCGTGACACTGGAAAAGACATTGTACGGAATTCGCGACGCCACCCTGATTCACATGTTCGACCGCGCTCGCCGCACCAGGCTCGACCTGCAAGGGCACGCGGTCATCCACACCGCGCCGAATGTGCACAGGGTGCCGGTCTCGCCGGAGGCGCCGGCCGGCTATACGCCGTTCTGCATCGGCACTACCACATCACAACGAATGGAGCGGTTCACGCGTCCGCTGATGATGCGTGAGGGCGTCCGTATTATCGTCGGAAAGGGCGGCATGGGACCGGATACATCGGCCGCGTTCAAGGAGCTCGGCGGCGCATATCTCGCCATCGTCGGCGGCGCTGCGGCGCTGGAGACGACGTGGATCGAGCAGATCGAGGATATCGATCTCGACGACCTTCATCCCGAAAGCCTGTGGCGATTCCGGATCAGGCATTTCGGTCCGCTGCTGGTCGGCATGGATTCGCATGGCGGCTCGCTGTTCGCGGACAACCAGCGAGACGTTGCCAGCCGCCGCGACGCGGTCCTCAAGAGCATCGGGGCGGCGTGAACCGCATGGTACTCCGCCAGATCGAAACCGATATCCTGATTCTCGGCGCCGGCGGCGCCGGGCTGTTCGCGGCCTTGCACGCCAAGAAGGCCGCGCCTTCACTCGATGTGACGGTGGCGGTCAAGGGATTGCTCGGCAAGTGCGGTTGCACACGGATGGTGCAGGGCGGCTACAACGTCGCGCTGGCACCCGGCGATTCCGTCGAGCGCCACTTCATGGATACAATCGAGGGCGGAAAGTGGCTCAACGACCAGGATCTGGCATGGAGGCTGGTCACCGAAGCGCAAATCCGCATCCGCGAGCTTGAAAACGACCTCGGCTGTTTCTTCGACCGCAATCCCGACGGCAGCGTGCACCAGAAAGCCTTCGCCGGGCAGACCTTCGACCGCACCGTGCACAAGGGCGATCTCACCGGCATCGAGATCATCAACCGGCTCTCGGAACAGGTCTGGCGGCGCGACATCAGGCGGATGGAAGACCACCGCGCGCTCGATTTCATCCCGGCCGCCGACGGTTCGGGTCTCGCGGGCGTGTTGATGCTCGACATGCGGACCGGCGAGCCAAGTCTGGTGCGTGCCAGGGCGACGCTGCTCGCGACCGGCGGCGGCCCGACGATGTACAAGTACCATACGCCGTCGGGCGACAAGACCTGCGACGGCTTGGCGATGGCGCTGCGCGCCGGGCTTGCGCTGCGCGACATGGAGATGGTGCAGTTTCACCCCACCGGCCTGCTCGCCGGTGCCGGCACGCGGATGACCGGTACAGTGCTGGAAGAGGGCCTGCGCGGGGCGGGAGGACGATTGCTGGATTCCAGTGGCGCGCGCTTCATGTTCGATTATGACGAGCGCGGCGAGCGCGCGACGCGCGACGTCGTCAGCCGATCGATCATGTACCAGATCCGCAAAGGCCTCGCGACGCAGAACGGCGGCGTGCACATCCAGATGAGCCACCTCGGTCCGGCGAATGTGACAAGGCTCTTCAAAGGCATGGTGGAGCGCTGCGCCGATTGCGGGTTCGACCTTGCGGGCGGCCTTGTCGAGGTGGTGCCGACCGCGCACTATATGATGGGTGGCGTGGTATTCGATCTGGAATGCCGGACGTCGATGCCGCGCCTTTATGCGGCTGGAGAGGACACCGGCGGCGTGCATGGCGCCAATCGGCTCGGCGGCAATGGCGTCGCCAATTCGACGGTGTTCGGCGGCATTGCCGGGGCTTCGATGGCGCGCGCGGTGCTGCGCGAAGGGAGCCACGCCGACCCCGATCCTGTCGCGCTCGACCGATCGCTCGACCGTGCGTTCTCGCCGCTAGGACGACCGCTCGGTGATCTCAACGAAATCCGCGAAGGATTGCTGGAGACGATGTGGAATGATGTGGGAATTTTGCGCACGGGCGATGGATTGTCGCGCGGAGCGGCGGCGCTCGACGATTTGCAGGCCTCGATCGCTCGCTGCGGCGTTGCCGACGGCGACCGTCGCTACAACCTGACCTGGACCGATCGCTTAAATCTCGAGAATCTCGTTCAGGTCAGCCGCACCATCTGCGCGGCGGCGCAGGCGCGCGTCGACAGCCGCGGCGCGCATTTTCGCGAAGATTACCCGACCACGTCGGATCTTGCGTCCTCACATTATACTATCGTGCGCATGCACAACGACGATATCGCCGTCACAACCGAACCTGTCTACTTCACGCGCATCCGGCCGGGCCAGACGCTGCTAGATGAAATGCCGGAAGCTCCGCATCCCGTTCTCGCCGAACATTCGTAAATGCCAAGTCGTTCCAGCACGAGATTCGACAGATGAGCAGTGCAAAAGGAAGCAGCAAGCGGTCTGGGGCGAGACAAGTACCGACTGCGGCCAATTCTGCGCATGCATCGCTCGGCTATCGGCCGCTTTATCGCCAGGTCAAGGAGCTGTTGATGAAACGGCTTGGCGACGGCAGTTGGGCGCCGGGCCAGTTGTTGCCGAGCGAACCGGAAATCGCGGCGGGACTTGGCGTCAGCCCCGGTACGGTGCGCAAGGCGCTTGACGAGATGAGTTCGGAAAACTTGCTGCTGCGACGCCAGGGCCGCGGCACGTTCGTTGCTTCCCACGACGAAGAGCGCATATTGTTCCAGTTTTTCCGGATGGTTTCCGACAACGGCGAACGGCGTTTTCCGGAAAGCCGCACCATTTCGGTATCGATTGCCAAAGCGGACGAACGGGCGGTCAGCCGGCTTGGAATTTCCGTGAGGGAATCCGTCGTGACCATCGAGCGTGTGCGCGCGCTGGAAGGGCGCCCCTGCATCCACGAAAAGATCGTGCTGCCGCGCGCGCTGTTTCCCGGCATCGAGCGCATCAAGGATTTGCCGAACAATCTCTATGCGCTTTACTCGACGAAGTATGGCGTGACCATTGCCCGGGGTTCGGAAAGCCTGAAGGCCGTTGCAGCCGGTGCGCGCCAAGTCGAACTGCTGGAAACCGAAATGAACGAGCCGATCCTGCTGATCGACCGTGTCGCGCTCGGCGTCGACGGAACGCCGGCGGAATGGCGGCGGTCGCTGTGCCGTACCGACCGATCGCATTATCTCAGCGACCTCAAATAAGTGCGGGCGACGCTTGCCGTGAGATTTGCTATCTTATACAAGAACTCGAGTCCGAGGGTGGAGACAGGAATGAACTCGCAAGCAAGCGTAACCGGTGCCACGGGGCAGAAATCCAACATCCCGCAGGTTTTGGCGCACAGTCCGAAGGATAATGTCGCCGTCGTGGTGGTGGAGGGGTTGAAGGCCGGTACCAGGGCGTTCGGCGTAGTGACCGAGGACAACTCGACCTTCACGGTCGATGTCAAGGACGACATTCCGATCGGGCACAAGGTGGCGCTGATCGATCTCGCCGACAAGGACACCGTGATCAAATACGGACAGGACGTGGGCCGCATGGTCGCGACCGCCGGCAAGGGACATCATGTCCACACCCAGAACATGAAAACCAAGCGTTGGTGAGGAGCAGCACAATGGCAACAACGATTGCGCATGAAATGTCGTCGCCATTTGTAGGTGGCGCGCCAGATCAGTTGATGACCGGATCGCTCGACGCCAAGCGCGCCTCGGCGGATTTCGCCAAGGCCACCTTCCGGGGCTGGCGTCGCGAAAACGGCCGCGTCGGGGTCCGCAATCATGTCGTCATCCTGCCGCTCGACGATCTGTCGAACTCCGCATGCGAGGCGGTGGCGAACAACGTCAAGGGTACGATGGCAATCCCGCACGCTTATGGTCGGCTGCAGTTCGGCGAGGATCTCGAGCTTTTTTTCCGCACCCTGATAGGCGTCGGCTCGAATCCGAACGTCGCGGCGGTGGTCGTGATCGGGATCGAGGACGGCTGGACCGGGCGCGTGGTCGATGGCATCGCCAAGACCGGCAAGCCGGTGGTCGGCTTCGGCATCGAAGGCCACGGCGACATCGCGACCATAGCCAAGGCGAGCTACCAGGCCAAACGCTTCGTGCAGTGGGCGTCCGAATTGAAGCGTGAGGAATGCCCGATCTCGGATCTCTGGGTTTCCACCAAATGCGGCGAGTCTGACACCACAACCGGGCTGTCGTCCTGCCCAACGGTCGGCAACATGTATGACAAGCTGATCCCGAACGGCATCTATGGCGTGTTCGGTGAGACCTCGGAGATCACCGGCGCCGAGCATCTGTGCCGCGAGCGCGCCGCCAGTCCCGAGATAGCCGAGAAATGGTACAAGATGTGGAAATCGTACCAGGACGACGTGATTGAGGCGCACAAGACGGACGACCTGTCGGAACTCGCAGCCCACCAAGGGCAACATCGCCGGCGGGCTCACCACGATCGAGGAAAAGGCGCTCGGCAATCTGGAGAAGATCGGTCGCAAGTGCCGCTATATCGACGCGCTGGAGCCCGCTGAGGCCCCGGCCAAAGGTCCGGGTCTGTACTATATGGACTCGTCGTCGGCCGCGGCGGAATGCGTGACCTTGATGGCGGCGGGAGGCTATGTGGTTCACACCTTCCCGACCGGGCAGGGCAACGTGATCGGCAATCCGATCGTGCCCGTCATCAAGATCAGCGGTAATCCGAAGACGCTGCGTACCATGGGCGAGCACATCGACGTCGACGTCACCGGCGTGCTTCGCCGCGAGATGACGCTCGATCAGGCCGGCGATGCGCTGATCGACATGATCGTGCGCACCTGTAACGGACGCCTGACCGCGGCGGAATCGCTTGGCCACCGCGAGTTCTCGCTGACGAAGCTTTACCGAAGCGCGTGACGACGCTTTCTATCAGCGAGGCCGTCGGATGGATCACCGCAATTTTCGTGCGCAATGGATGCCGCGCCGATAACGCGCAATCGGTGGCGTGTGCGCTTGTTTCTGCCGAGGCCGACGGCCTGAAGGGCCACGGCCTGTCGCGAATTCCGACCTATCTGCAGATGGTACGGAGCGGCAAGATCGACGGCGCCGCGCGGCCCTCGTCGGCGCGTCCGCGGCCGGGCGTATTGGCGATCGATGCCGCGTACGGCTTTGCCTATCCCGCGATCGATCTTGCGGTTGCGGAACTGCCGGCGCTTGCGGCGGAACAGGGCATTGCCACCGCGGCGATCCGGCGCTCCAATCATTGCGGGGAGACCGGCCTGCCATGCGAGGCATTGGCCCGAACGGGTCTGGTCGCGTTGTTGTTCGCCAATACGCCGGGGGCGATGGCGCCGTGGGGCGGCCGGCAGCCGGTATTCGGTACCAATCCGATTGCATTCGCGGCACCGCTGCAGGGTCGCGAACCCGCGGTGGTGGATTTGGCGTTGTCCAAGGTCGCGCGCGGGCCAATCGCGGCTGCGAAACAGCGTGGCGAAAGTATCCCGGAAGGTTGGGCGCTCGATTCCGACGGCAATGCGACAACGGATGCGGAAAAGGCCCTGCGGGGCAGCATGATTCCGCTCGGCGACGCCAAAGGCGCTGCGCTCGCATTCATGGTGGAAGTACTGGCCGCGTGCCTTGCCGGCGCCAACCTTGCCTTCGAGGCGTCGTCATTCCTGGATGCGGAAGGTCCGCCACCCGCGACCGGTCAGTTGCTGCTCGCGATCGATCCGAAAGCGTTCGGTCATTCCGGATTCGGCGAACGCATGGCCACGCTGGCTACTGCGATCGAACAGCAGCCGGGCGCGCGTTTGCCGGGAGCGCGTCGCCTCGCCAACCGTGCTCGCGCAGCACGCGATGGTATCGTGATCTCAACCGAGATAGCGGCGCTCGGAACGGCTAGATTCTAGAGATAACCTGTACCCGCTTCCTCGGCGAAGCGGCCGGGGTCGCCCTCCCAGACAATGCGCGCGTGTTCGAGCACATAGACGCGGTCGGCGTGCGGCAGCGCGAAGGTGACATTCTGCTCGCCGAGCAGCACGGTAATCGGCGTGGTCTGCCGCAGCTTTTCCAGCGCCTTCGACAATTGCTCCAGAATGACCGGCGCGAGCCCCAGCGTCGGTTCGTCGAGAATCAGGATCTTCGGCTGCATCATCAGTGCGCGGCCGATCGCCAGCATCTGCTGCTCGCCGCCGGACAATGTCTGCGCCATCTGACCCTGGCGCTCCTTCAGGATCGGAAACAGCTCGAACAGCCAGGCCATCTGTTTGTCTTTATCGGCATCCGACAGATGCTGGCCGCCGAGGTCGAGATTTTCGCGCACGCTCATCTCGCCAAACAGTTCGCGCGACTCCGGACACTGCACGATGCCGCTTCGCGCGATACGCGCCGGACTGATCCCTCGCAGCTTCTCGCCGTCACGGACGATTTCGCCGGTATAGGGCAGAAAGCCCGAGATGGTGTTGAACAGCGTGGTCTTGCCGGCTCCGTTAAGACCCACGACGGAAACGAATTCGCCCTGATGCACATGGATCGAAACGTTTTCCAGCGCCTGGGCCTTGCCGTAGTGCACGCTGATATTCTCGACCTGCAGCAGCGGCACCTTGTCCTTGAAGCTGGTTTCCGGGCGGGCCGATGTTTCGATGGCGCCGCCGAGATAGACGCGCCGCACGGTTTCGTTGCGCATCACCTCGTCGGCGCGACCGGTGACGATTTCCTCGCCGAGATACATCGCGAGCACCCGATCGACCAGCGCCGCAACGCTCTTGACGTTATGGTCCACCAGCAGCACTGCGCGGCCCTCGTCGCGAAAACTGCGGATCAGTTCGGAGAAGGTGCCGACTTCGGCCAGCGTCAATCCCGCGAAGGGCTCATCGACCAGCACCACCTTGGGATCGCGGGCGATCGCCTTGGCAAGTTCGAGGCGGCGCAGATCGGCGAAGGGCAGGGTAGGCGGCCGCCGGTCCATCACCGATCCGAGGCCGACGCGATCGGCGATCCATCTGGCGCGCTCTGTCAGCGCCGCATCGGCGAACAGCATCAACAGGCTGTCCGGCAGCAGCGCTACCATGATGTTTTCCAGCACGGTCTGACGGTTCAGCGGCCGCGAGTGCTGAAACACCATGCCAAAGCCCTTCCGCGCGATCTTGTGCGCAGGCAGGCCGGCGATGTTTTCGCCTTGGAATATAACGTCGCCTGCGGTCGGGCGCTCGATGCCCATGATCGCTTTCATGGCGGTGGATTTGCCGGAACCGTTGGGACCGATCAGACCGAAGATTTCTCCGGCGCGCAGATCGAGGTCGAGGTTCTTGACGGCGGTGAGGCCGCCAAAACGCTTGGTGAGTCCACGGACCTCGAGCACCGGCGGATTATTGGTTGTTGCGTCCATCACGAACGGGCCTCGCGTGACAGAGCCGCTCCGAGAAAACCGCTCGGGAAGAACAGAACAACGAGCAACGCGACGGCAGAAACAATGAATGTCGCCAACTCACCGGTCGGGCGCAGGAATTCCCCGGCCACGATCAGGAAAATCGCACCAAGTGCCGCGCCGAGCACGGTGCGCCGTCCGCCGAGCACCGCCGCGACGATGACATTGACGCCGACGGCTACGTCTACCACGGTGCCCACCGATGCCGTGCCGAAATAGAACACCAGCAGCGCACCGGAGAGGCCGGAAAAAAACGCGCTGACGACGAAAGCGGCGAGCTTGTGCTTGACGATATTGAACCCAAGCGCACCCGCCTGCACCGGATCCTGTCCGCTGGCCTGCAGGTACGAGTTCGATCGGCGACTGCGACAGCCCGTACAGGATGATCGCGCTGATGGTCATGAATCCGAGCGCGATCCAGTAATTCGCGTTGGCGTCGATGGTGATGACGTCGGGAATGGTCAGGCCGATCTCGCCCCCGGTAAGATCGGCGAACACCACGATGAAATTCTGCAGCATCAGCACGGCGACGAGAGTAGTCAGCCCGAAATAGGGGCCGCGTACGCGCAGAGCCGGTAGCGCCAGTACAAATCCAGCGATCACCGAGGCCGCGGCGCCCAGCATGATGCACAGATACACCGACCATCCATACTGATTGTTGAGGATGCCGGCGGTGTAGGCGCCGACGCCGATCAGGAAGGTCGGGCCGAAATTCACCTCGCCCGCAAATCCAAACAGCAGGTCCCACGCCATCGCGAAAACGCCGAAGTAATAGGCCACCGTCAGCAAACCAAGGATATATCCGGAGACATAAAGCGGCAGTGTCGAGGCAACGGCCACGACGATGAGAGAAATCCAGAATAAACGGGATTTGAAAAAAGCGCTCACGGTCACCGCCTCCCGAGCAGGCCCTGCGGCCTGATATACATCACGATGACAAGAAGCAGCAGCGCGGGAATGGTCCGGTAGGCGGGAGACACCAGATAAGCGGTAAGGGTTTCGAGATATCCGACCACGAATGCGGCGATCAGCGATCCGGACACGCTGCCGAGGCCGCCCAGCACCACGATCGAAAACGCACTCGCCGTGAGCGGCCCCACGCTGTAGGAACTGACGCCGAGAAACATTCCGAGCAGCACGCCGGCGATACCTGCGAGGACGCCGTAAATCGCCCAGACCACGATGTAGATATTGGTCAGCTCAAGCCCGAGCAGCGTGACGCCGCGCGGATTCATCGACGCCGCCAGAACCGCCTTTCCAGTGCGGGTGCGGTTGACCAATAGCCAGAGCAGGGCGATGACCAGGCAGCAGACCAGTGCCGTGAAGATTTCATTTTGCGGGGTGCGGACGCCAAGAATGTTGACGACGCCCTCGATGATCGGAAGCACGGTCTTGGCGTTGTTGGTGAAAAAATACGCAATCACTTCCTGGATCATGATCCCCCACAGCAGGGTGCCGGTAAGAACGAAGATTTCCTTCTCCTCGTTCGGAATTCGACGCGAACGCTGGATCGGCTGCACGACCGCGAAATAGGTGACGAGGGCTGCGACCAGCGCGGTCGCGACGCCGATGGCGGCGCCGGCATAGGTGCCAACATGCAGTACGCTGGAGGCGGCCCAGGCCGCGACCGCAGCAAGCACCATGATCGCGCCATGCGACAGGTTGAGAACCCCGGAAACGCCAAAAATCAGGGTAAAGCCCGTCGCGCCGAGCGCGTAGAGCGCGCTGATGGCGAAACCGTCGATGAGAATTTGCAGGGCAAGCATGGGTGAAGCCGGAATATTAGCGTCATGGCCGGGCTTGTCCCGGCCATCCACGTCTTATGTTGAAGCAGGGACGTGGATGCCCGGCACAAGGCCGGGCATGACGATCCTGGTCAAGTCCATCTCAGTTCGTGGTGACCTTGATGAAGCTCGGGAACTTGATCTTGGCCTTGGCGATTTCCGGCGGCCAGACGCTGGTCTGTGCGCCGTCCTGCCACTGCAGCATCAAGCCGGTGATCAATCCCTTGCCGTACTTCAGGCCGTGGGTGAACTGGTTGTCCTTGCCGTAGAACTGGATCTGGCCGATCGTGCCCTGCCAATCGGTCTTTTCCAGCGCGTCGACCAGCTTGTCGGCGTCGGTCGAGCCGGCGCGCTTGATGGCATCGGCGATGAAGTAGACCTCGTCGTACGACGTATAGCCCGCATAGGACGGGTAGTTGCCGAACTTCTTCTTGAACCCTTCCGCGAAAGGAATCGACTTCGGTGTTACCGCCACGCCCGGACCCGACACGCCTTGGTAGAGCACGCCATCGGACGCATTGTTGGTGTCCTTGCCGAAAGTCTCGTTGGTTGCCTGCGAACTGATGCCGAGCATCGGAATCGGCACCTGCTGGTTCTTCCATTGCACCGTCGGCTGCACGCCGACGTGGGAAATACCGGTAATGATCACGTCCGGCTTGGCGCCTTCGATCTTGTTGAAGATCGGGGTGAAGTCGGTGGTGTCGGGCGAGAACCGGATGTGGTCGAGCACCTTGAGGCCGATCTTGGGCAAGCATTCCTCGTAGCCGATGTCGAGCGGCTTGGTCCAGGCGGCATCCTCGCTCATGATGACGGCGGTCTTCATTTTCTTGCCGTCGACCAGCAAATCCTTGGCGGCGTCGCACACTGACAGCGCCAACGCCGCGGAGGTCAGATAGCCATGGAAGGTGTATTTGTTCTTCTCGTAGTCCTTGTTGATGGCCTTGGTGATTTCGTTCGACGCGGCGCCAGGCGTGATGAACGGCGTTTTCAGCCGCGACGCCCAGGGCATCAACGCCAGTACGACTTCGCTGATATAGCTGGAAATGACGGCGTGGACCTTGTCTTCGTTGACCGCGCGCTGGAAAGCCCGAACCGAGTTGGCCGATGAGCTGTGATTGTCGTAGGGCACAATCTCGATCATGCGTCCGTCGACGCCGCCCTTGGCGTTGATTTCTTCGGCGGCCATCTGCGCGGCTTGCGGAATCGACGCACCGGCGATGGCCTGGGCTTCGGCGATGACGCCGATTTTGATTGGATCGGCGGCGAATGCCGCGCTTGTTACGAGACCGAGCGCGGTGGCTGCCAAAAGAGCACGCAATGACCAGGAATTGCGGTGCGATATTGTTATCGTCATGATTGATTCCTTTTGTTTGTACGCCCGACGTGCCGGGCTTTGTTGATCGGCCTCGTTTCGATTGTATCGCGGCGGGTGAACTCGGCAAGTCGGGGCGGCGTCACCATAAAGAAGGGGGCAACTGTTAGTCTGCCGTTGTCGAACAGGTCAACATTGCGGTGCAGCGTCGTTTGCTCGGTATTCTCGTCTGTGGCCAAGCTCGATGTCCTGCCATGCAGTCTGCATCAGAAGTTCCCTCGACGCTGCATGGCAGGACGTGGCAATGTCGGATCAAGCGTTAAAAGCCTCGATGGGAGCCGTCATGAAAAGTTTCCAGGTCACTGATTTCAATTCCCCCTTGAAAGAGGTCGATCAACCGACACCGCCGCCTTCCGGCACGCAGGTGCTGGTCAGGGTCAAGGCGGCCGGCGTTTGCCACAGCGACCTGCACATCTGGGAAGGCGGTTACGATCTCGGTCATGGCCGCAAACCGCTGTCACTGAAAGATCGCGGGGTATCGCTGCCGCGAACGATGGGGCATGAGACGGTCGGCGAAGTGCTGGCGTTCGGGCCGGATGCCAAGGCCGACGCCAGGGGCGACCTCAAGGTCGGCGACATTGCGCTGGTCTATCCCTGGCTTGGCTGCGGCAAATGCGAGGTGTGCCTCGCCGGCGAAGAGAACATGTGCCTCAAGCCGAATGCGCTGGGGGTCTATTGCGACGGCGGCTATGCCGATCATATGACCGTGCCGCATCCAAGATATCTTCTGAATCTGAGGGGTCTCGACCCGGTTACCGCGGCACCTTATGCCTGCTCCGGTGTTACGACCTACAGCGCGTTGAAGAAGGTCGAGAAGGATTTGGGAAGTCCGATCGTGATCTTCGGCGCGGGCGGTCTCGGCCTGATGGCATTGTCGCTTCTGAAGGCAATGGGCGGCAAGGGTGCGATCGTGGTCGATATCGATGCGCGCAAGCGAGAAGCCGCGGAGAAAGCCGGCGCGATCGCCACGGTCGACGGCGCTGCGCCCGATGCGCTGGAGCAACTCGCCAGAAAAGCCGGCGGCCCGATCAGGGCGGTGATCGATCTGGTTGGCAACGCCGCGACCGCGCAGCTCGGGTTCGACTGCCTGACCAAGGGCGGCAAACTCGTCCTCGTCGGTCTGTTCGGTGGCGGGGCGCCGTGGGCGTTGCCATTGATTCCGATCAAGGCCGTCACGATCCAGGGCAGTTACGTCGGCAATCTGCGCGAAACCGCCGAACTGCTCGATCTGGTAAGAATCGGGAAGATCGCGCCGATTCCGGTGACGCCGATGCCGCTCGCGAAGGCAAACCAGGCGCTCACCGATCTCAAGGACGGCAAATTGGTCGGGCGCGCGGTGCTGACGCCGTAGCTCGGCCGTCGCTTTGGAGCAGTGATCGGCATGGCTCAGGACAACAAGAGCGGACCTCGAGCTTCAGCCAACAAGCTGGAGGTACTGCGCAAACATCCGATCTTCAGCGACCTTGCGCCGGATGCCTTCGATCAGCTCTGCCGCTACGCGAAGCTCACGATGTTGAAGCGCGGCGCCACGATCTTTTCCAAAGGCGACATCGGCAACAGCCTGTTTGCGGTGATCAGCGGGACCGTGAAGATCAGCAGTTCCTCGCCCGAGGGACGCAGTGCAATCCTGAATCTCATCGGCTCCGGCGAGGTCTTTGGCGAGATAGCGCTGCTGGACGGTCTGGAGCGAACAACCGATGCGATCGCCAATTCCGATTGCGAACTGTTTGTCATCGATCGGCGTGAGTTCATTCCCTTCCTGAACGGCCAGCCGGCGCTGGCAATGAAATTTATCGAACTGTTATGTGCACGGCTGCGGTGGACCAGCGAGCATGTCGAGCAGATTATCCTTCAGGACCTGCCGGGCCGTCTCGCCAGCGCGCTCATTCGGTTGACCGAAAAACACCGGCAGTCTCCCGCGGGCCGCACCATTGCCGTTACCCAGCAGGAGATCAGCGAGATGGTTGGCATGTCGCGGGAGAGCATCAACAAGCAGTTGCGCGCATGGGAAAGCCGCAACTGGGTTCGTCTCGAACATGGAGCCATTGTTGTTCTGGACCTCGCATCGCTTCAATCGCTTGCAGAAGCAAGATCAAAAAGCGACTAGCGGTAAGCTGCCGTTAACCAGGTCAACGGTCCGCAAAAATTAAGTTCGCCGTTGTGACGCAGTTCACATCGGTCTGCCGCGATTGGGAATATCAAGTGGACGCACATCCTGTCACAGGAGGCTTCCATGCCAAGAGCATTCGACAAACAGAGCCGGCAAGAGATTGGTGCGCCATCGAACTCGACCGTGGGTATTACCGTTATCTGCTGGGCTCTGGTGCTGACGTTTGTCGCGCTGACGTCGAATTCCCCGGCGGTTTCAAACTGGGTTTCGAACGCGGCTCAGGCGGAATTTGCTGACGCCATCGTGCCAGACGTGGCTCCGGCGCGGGTTACGGAGCGGGCGCGGACCATCCAGACTGTCCGGGCCTATTAGGCGTTTCGGTTCAGGCGCTTCCGCCCGATGCCCCGCTTAACGCGGCGGCCGCTACGCCAGAAATTCGCCGATTGCAGCCAAAAACGCTGATGGCGACTGAAGTTGCGGGACGTGCGCGCAGCCTGGGATGATCTTGAGACTGGCTTGCGGCAAACCTGCGGCGATTTCATGCGACATTGGCGGGGGCGTCGCCTCGTCCTGTTCGCCGACCAGGACGAGAACGGCGATCTTGACCCGGTCGAGCTGGGGCCTGAGATCGAGTTCTGCCAGCGCTTCGCAGGCGGCGCGGAAAACATCCGGGTCGGTGCGAAGGAATGCCTCGCGCCGGTCATGCATCAAATCTGGATTTGCTTGCTGAAATTCCGGCGCGAACAGCCGGCGCATCGCGACGTCGGTGATGGCCGGCAATCCCTTGGTCCGCGCCGCTGCCGCCATGTTGCGGAAAGCTTGGCGCCCGGGTTCGGAGAACGCCGCGCCGCAATCGGCGAGAATGAGCTTGGTTGCGATATTCGGATGGCGAATGGCCATCTGCAGCGCGATGAAGCCGCCATAGCCGTTGCCGAGCACGATGACGTCCTCGCCGTCGGCGCAATCATTTACTGCTTCGGCCATTCTGTCTCCGACGGCGGCAAGGTCTCCGCTGACGGGATCGGACTCGCCGAAGCCCGGCAATTCCGGAACCACGACGCGGAACGATTTCGATAATTCCGGAACGATCCTGTCGAAGCTGGCGCGATCCGACAGCAGCGAATGCAACAGAACCAGCGGCGGGCCGTTGCCGGTCTGCGAAGCGTTGACGGTGCCATTGGCAAGACGCCTGTTCATTCGGTCTCTCTTTCCTGACGTTTAGGGCGCGGCCAATCGCATATGCAGATTGATAGGTCAAAGTTCGGGCTTTTCAAGCATTTTCGCTTGACGTGATATTTCACGACTGCAACATTGTTGGCCTCGGTGAGAAGTATGCCATGCTTTTGCGGGACAATGTCTACGAAAACCTCCGCTCTGATATCCTGACATGCCGCCTAGCGCCTGGGGATGATATGCGGGAGCAGGAGCTCGCGGAGCGTTATGCGGTGAGCCGCCAGCCGGTGCGGGAAGCATTGCTGCGTCTTGAACGCGAACATCTCGTGACCGTTCAGCCGCGCCAGGGTTACCGGGTCAATCCGATTTCGATTACCGACGCGCGCGACCTGCTGCGATTTCGTTTCGCGCTGGAGCCGGCCTGCGTCGCGGAGGCGGTCGAGAGCGCTCCTCAGGACGTGCTGAAAGCGCTCGACGAATTCCGGGACTTCGCCGGCAATCACGAGGACTTCATCGCCTACAACCGCGCCTTCCACTGCGCGCTGGCGCATGCGTCGGGCAACCGCCGCATGGCCGCATCGCTGTGTGACCTGATCGGGCAGGCCGATCGGCTGGTGCGCGTCAGCGTCGCCAATGTCAGGGGACACGACCCCACGCAGCTCGTCGCCGAACACGTCGCCTTGATCGAGGCGATGCAACGCCGCGATGCCCGCACCGCCGCGCGCATCATCAAGGCGCATATTGCGCAAACCGAAAAACGCGTACTGCCAGCGCTGGCGCGCAACGCGGTGATCGTCGAAGGGAGAATGACATGAATATCCCGGCGCAGCGTGCGGTCGATGTCGAAGTCCACGGCAATTTCGTCGATGGCCGCGAGATCGAAGCCGGTCATGGCGAAATGCTCGACGTTCGCAACCCGGCGACCGGCGACGTCATCGCGCGGATTCCAAATTCGACCGCCGATGATATCGACGGCGCGATGAAGAGCGCCCGCGCCGCGTTCGAGGGCCGCGCCTGGGGCGGCATGGACACGCGCGCGCGCGCGCGCCTGGTCAATCGCCTCGCCGACGCGTTCGAGGCTAATCTGGATCAGCTTTACCGGCTTGAGACGCTGAACAATGGCCGCCCGGTCAACGAAACCCGCGCGCAGCTATCGCGGCTGCCGGATTTCTTTCGCTATTTCGCGGGCCTTGCACTGGCGCGCCGCGACGCGGTGATTCCCGTTGAAGGCTCATATCTGAACTACACGCTGCGTACGCCGATCGGTATCGTCGCCAACTGCACACCGTTCAATCATCCGCTGATGATCATGTGCAAGTCGCTGGCTGCCGTGTTGGCGACCGGGTGCGTCACCGTCGTAAAACCGTCGGAATACACTCCGCTGACCACGCTGAAGCTGGCGCAAATCTTTACCGAGGCGGGCCTGCCGCCCGGCGTGTTCAATGTCGTGCTCGGTCTCGGCCAGAGTGCGGGCAGGATGCTTGCCGAGCATCCCGATATCGACAAGCTGGTGCTGACCGGCGGCACCGAGGCCGGACGCATCGCCGGCGGTGCGGCGGCAAAAGTATTCGCGCACCAGACCATGGAGCTTGGCGGCAAGACGCCGGTAATGGTGTTCGCCGATTACGACGTCGATCGGGCCGTGAATTACGCCGCCTTTGGCGCCTTCATCGGGGCGGGGCAGACCTGCGTCTGCGCCTCGCGCCACATCGTGCAGGCCGCGATCTACGACGAGTTCGTCGAAAAGCTGAAAGCCAAGACCGGGACCATCCGTATCGGCGATCCCTTCGATACCGCCACCCAACTCGGTCCGGTGATCTCGGCACGGCAGCGCGATCGTGTGCTGACCTATTCGCGCTTTGGCCGCGAAGACGGCGCGCGGCTGGTGAGCGGCGGCGTTGCCGCCCATGTGCCCGGCCATGAGAACGGCTTCTTCGTCGAGCCGACGGTGTTCGCCGACGTGAAGTCCGACATGCGCATCTTTCAGGAAGAGGTGTTCGGGCCATTCACGTCGGTCACTCCGTTCACCGACGAAGCCGACGCCTTGCGGCTTGCCAATGATTCGCCGTTCGGGCTCGCGGCCGCGATCCGCACCCGCGACATCGGCCGCGCCCATCGGGTGGCGTCCGCGGTCAAAGCCGGCATCGTCTGGATCAACGATCATCATCGGCTCGATCCGGCCTCGCCCTGGGGCGGTGTCGACGACTCCGGAATCGGCCGCGAATGCGGCACCGAAAGTTTCGACGACCATTTCAACACCAAGAGCGTGATGGTCGCGACGCACGACCAGCCGTTCGACTGGTACCGCGAGACCGCGAGCCAGAAACGTTTGAACTGACACTCAGGTAACCTCGCCCCGCTTGCGGGGAGAGGTCGGATCGCATCGTTAAGATGCGATCCGGGTGAGGGGGACTATCCGCGAGTCCGAGTGCGTGGAGAGTCCCACTCACCCCGATCCTCCCCCCGCAAGCGGGGAGGGGGGCGGTAGAGACACAAGGCTGCTACACAGGGGGAATTTCACATGGCTCACGCAGTAAACGCCGGCGCGCGTCTCGACCGGCTGCCGATCTCGTCGTTTCATTACCGGATTTTCTGGCTGGTCGGGGCCGGCATGTTTTTCGACGGATACGATCTGTATATCGCCGGCGGCGTCATTGCTTCCGTGCTGCAGACCAAGTTCGCCCTGCCGCCGCAGATTCCGCAATTCGTCTCGCTGACTTTTGTCGGCATGACCATCGGCGCGCTGATCACCGGATTTGTCGGCGACAAGATGGGACGACGCTTCACTTATCAGATCAATCTTCTGATCTTCGGGCTGGCGTCGCTTGCGGCGGCTTTCGCGCAGGACATGAACCAGCTGATCGCCTGCCGGTTCGTGCAGGGTCTGGGCCTTGGCGCCGAGATCGTCGTCGGCTATTCGACGCTGACCGAATTCGTTCCGCCCAGGACGCGCGGACGCTGGCTGTCGATGATGGCATTTCTGGTGGTGGCCGGATTTCCGGCGACCGCCTTGCTCGGCTATTTCATCATTCCGGCTTTCGGCTGGCGCCCGATGTTTGTCATCGCCGCCGTCGGCTCGCTGGTCGTCTGGTATTTGCGCAAAAATCTTCCCGAGTCGCCGCGCTGGCTTAAATCGCAGGGCCGCACCGCGGAAGCCGAAGCCCTGATGCAGAAAATCGAAGAGGAATCCGCCGGAGACAAGACGCTGCCGCCCGTGGTGGTGCCGGCGCCGGTCGCGCAGGTTTCGGCAATGGACATGCTGAGGCCGCCGTTGCTGCAGCGCCTGCTGGTCGGCTGCTGGGTGCTGATCACGATCAATACATTGATCTTCGGTTTCGTGATATTCCTGCCGCAGTTCTTCCTGCGCCAGGGACTGACCATCGCCAGTTCGCTTGCCTATACGCTGGTACTGTCGGCCGGATCGCTGGTCGGCTGCGCGCTCGGTGCCTGGTCGTCGGACGCGATCGGACGGCGCTGGAGCATCATCGGTGCGTCCGTCGTCACCATCGTCAGCGGCTACATCTATGCCCGCTTCAACGCGGCGTCCGATCCGGCGATCGTGCTGGGCATAGGCTTCATCCTGATCGTGGCGATCTACGTGCAGACCGCGATCCTGTTCGGCGTCTATACGCCGGAACTGTTTCCGACCGAGATCCGGCTGCGTGCCAACGGCATCTGCAACACGCTCGGGCGCGGAGCGACCGTAGTCTCGCCCTTCATCGTCGGCGCCCTGATGGCATCCTACCAGTTGCCGGGCGTGGTCTGGCTGATGATCAGCCTCGTGGTCGTGCAGATCGTGGTGGTGTGGGCCTGGGGCGTGGAGCCGCGCAACCGCGGGCTGGAGGATGTCGCCACCGCCACGGCGTAACGGCCCCCTTGCCGGGCGCTCGCCAGGCATACGCCACAGCGAGCGCCCGTATCGCGGCGTCCCTATCGGCCAACGCGTTCCGCGTTGCGATAGGGATTGTTGACGCGAGCCGCGGCAGCGGCGGCCACCGGCGGCGGGGCGCAGGAATTGACCGCGCCGTACTGCAGAACGCTTTGAACCGAGACCTTCATCTGAAGCGAGAAATCGAGCGTCTTGAGAGGAACCGCCGGAGGCGTCGGCTTGCAGTTGGCATCGACCGCGCCAAAGGTCTGGCTGCCCGGGAAATCCCGGAACCAGTAGGACTTCAGGGCATCCGTCGAACATTTGCTGCTGAACGGACCCAGCGGCGCGGCGACCGGATATTCCGCGGTGCCGTGACAGCTCAGGCAGCCGGAAGCCGGATTATCCACCGGACCGTTCGGTCGTCCCGCCCAGCCGAGATGGTTCTTGGCGAACAGCGGTATTTGCGAGGAGATGCCTGACTCTTTCAACGGCTCGCCGGCGGCCTGGTTGGCCGGGGTATATCCGGGATCGTTGCCCCACGACATGCCGACCGGCCGCAGCCGCTTCCATATGACGGGGTCGGTCGCATCCTTCTGGAATGCGAAAGTGCCGTAGACCCAGCCCGTGGGTGACCGCTTGTCGGTCGCCGCGACGTCCATCTGTAGAAGACGTACCGTCGTGACGCCCTTGTCGGTCATGATCTTGAATTCGGGCGCGCCGGTCATCGGATCGCCGGGGGGCTTGAAAAGTCGGCCGGCGTCGCGGCGCTGAACAGGATCTTGAAAGCCATCGAGCCTTCCGGAAACTGGACGTCGGAAATATCCGGCATGGAAGTCTTCCATGTCTTGGCAATCGCGGTAGAACCGGCAGCGTTATAGAATCCGACTGCGTAATTGTTGATCGTCGTTCCGGGCTTGACGCCGAGTTCGGGACCCTTGATGGAACGTTCCTGCGTCAGTCCGCGAATCGGTTCTCGCGCGCCGGGACCATTGTTCATCAGCGGCATGTGAAACCACGGCCGGACCTTGTTGGCCTCGGGGCGGAAATCCGCATCGATCATGCCGTCGAAGGCGTAATTTTCCAGCGCATACAGATAGTCGTCGACCTTGTCGAATCCGATCTTGAGCCACGGATAGTCGTCAGCCGGCGCCGTCTGGGGATAATTCTGCGCAAGCAGGAACCATGGCCCCTTGTACGGACCCTTCAAATACTTCGACGGCGCAATGAAGTCGGGAAACGTTCCCGTGCATTGGGCGATGAAGGGAGCGGGGTCGGGGACAGGCTTGCCGTTTTTGTCGACGCCAAGGCAGCGGGTACCCGCGGCGCAGCCATCGGCGGCCGGCGCGGCGTGGCCGCCGACAATAAGCCCCATAGCTGCGGCAAAAACAAAAAAGCTGGTGCTTCGCGCACGGTTGCTAAAAACAGTCATCGCGTTCCTCCAAAGGAATCAAATACGAAAACGTGTATTGAACAACCGAAAATTGCACCTTTGACCAGCGCCGGTCAAGCTTTGGCGCGTGCGGGCCGGTCAAGCTCTGTTTGCCTCCGTCGTGGCAATCCAGATGCCGGCAAACACGGCAACCGCGCTGCGCCGCATCGCGCCCGGGACACGATACGAGGGTCGTCATGCCGGGCTTGAACCGCATCACGACGCTGTCGTCCCCGCGCAGGCGGGGACCCATAAGCACCGTGGTTATGATGGAGCGAGTTAGAGCCGCAGGTTGCTGACACCTTCCGCAGCACTGGCGATGGTGTGTATGGGTCCCCGCGTTCGCGAGGACGACGGCGGTTCGTCATGCCGGGCTTGACCCGCATCACGACGCTGTCGTCCCCGCGCAGGCGGGGACCCATAAGCACCGTGGTTATGATGGAGCGAGTTAGAGCCGCAGGTTGCTGACACCTTCCGCAGCACTGGCGATGGTGTGTATGGGTCCCCGCGTTCGCGAGGACGACGGCGGTTCGTCATGCCGGGCTTGGCCCGCGTCACAACTCGTCGTCCCCGCGCAGGCGGGGACCCATAAGCACCGTGGTTATGATGGAGCGAGTTAGAGCCGCAGGTTGCTGACACCTTCCGCAGCACTGGCGATGGTGTGTATGGGTCCCCGCGTTCGCGAGGACGACGGCGGTTCGTCATGCCGGGCTTGACCCGCATCACGACGCTGTCGTCCCCGCGCAGGCGGGGACCCATAAGCACCGTGGTTATGATGGAGCGAGTTAGAGCCGCAGGTTGTGACACCTTCCGCAGCACTGGCGATGGTGTGTATGGGTCCCCGCGTTCGCGAGGACGACGGCGGTTCGTCATGCCGGGCTTGGCCCGCGTCACGACTCGTCGTCCCCGCGCAGGCGGGGACCCATAAGCACCGCGGTTATGATGGAGCGAGTTAGAGCCGCAGGTTGCTGACACCTTCCGCAGCACTGGCGATGGTGTGTATGGGTCCCCGCGTTCGCGAGGACGACGGCGGTTCGTCATGCCGGGCTTGAACCGCATCACGACGCTGTCGTCCCCGCGCAGGCGGGGACCCATAAGCACCGTGGTTATGATGGAGCGAGTTAGAGCCGCATGTTGCTGACATCTTCCGCAGCACTGGCGATGGTGTGTATGGGTCCCCGCGCTCGCGAGGACGACGGCGGTGTGTTGTCGCGCACCGTGCGAAATTTCCCATTGGAGACGGGGATAAAAAATACGAAAAATTTCCGCTAAAGTTATCAGAGCTTCGTGCCCCGGTTCAGCGATGCATTGCTTTGCGAAGGGCTGCGCCGCATCGCATCCGGGACACCTCAGCGTCATCCCTACAGCATGTGGCGTCAATGGTTATGGGTCCTTACCGGAGCCTGTCATCTGGCCGCGCCTTGCGAGGATCCGTTGGCTTGCAAGGCCCTCAATACCGGTACGGTTCGATATCCAGCAGCGGAAAGGCGCTGAAGACATCGGGCAGGTTGGTCGGCGACGCCGCGTGCAGATAGGATTTGTCGAGTTCGGCGAAATTGTTGACGCCGAGCAGCCCCAGGCAGCGCTGCACCTCGTCCTCCAGCAGTTCCAGCATCCGCACGATGCCGGCTTCGCCGGCCGCGGCAAGCGCCCAGCATTGCAGGCGGCCGATGCCGACCAGGTCGGCGCCCGCCGCGATCGCCTTGACGATGTCGGTGCCGCGGCAGAACGCGCCGTCCACCATGATCCTGGCGCGGCCGGCGACGGCGGCGGCGACCTCGGGCAGCGCATGCATCGCGCCGCGGCCGTGGTCGAGCTGCCGTCCGCCATGGTTCGAGACGTAGATCCACTCGACGCCATGATCGACCGCGATCGCCGCGTCTTCCGCGGTGGCGATGCCCTTGATCACCAGCGGGATCCTGTAGGTGTCCTTGATTCGCTTCACGGTGCGCCAGTCCAGCGCCATCTGGAAGTCGCGGCCGCTGACGTCGCGGCGGTTGGCGCGGACGTAGCGCTTGGCGAGATCGCGTTCGCGCCGGCTGTAATGCGCGGTATCGACCGTAAGGCAGAACGCGGCATAACCGTTGGCGATGGCGCGCTCGATGCGGTCGTCGACAAAGGCGTCGTCGCCGCGGACATAGAGCTGGTAGATGCGCAACGCGGCGGGCGCTGCCTTGGCGACGTTCTCGAGGCCTGGTTCGGACACCGAGCTCAGCATATGGGCGGCGCCGAACGCGCCCACCCCCCGCACGACGGCGCCGCCGCCGCCCGAATCGAACGTTTCGAGCGCGCCGACCGGGGCCAGCATCACCGGCAGCCGCAGCTTGCGGCCCATCACCTCGACCGACGCATCGACATTGCCGACATTGCGCAGCACGCGCGGACGGAAGGCGATCTCGTCGAGCGCCATGCGGTTGCGACGCAAGGTGGTTTCGGTCTCGGTGCCGCCGACGATGTAATCCCAGGCGTTCTGGTTGAGGTTGGCGCGCGCCTTGGCGATCAGTTCGTGAAGGTTCTGGAAGTCGCTGGCCGCGGCTTCGATTTCAGCGGCCTGCGGCGGATTGTTGATCCCGTCGTTCATGGTGTTGCCCCCATTTTTCGTTACTTACACCCCGAAAAGCCTGGCGTAGCGCGCCTTGATGGCTTCGCTCTGCGCCAGCACCTCGACGGGGTCGGCCTTCAACAGTTTGATTTCCGACAGCGGTACATGGCCGGACTTCTCTTTCACCAGCGCGTGGAACGAGCGATGGGCGAAGCTGTCGACCAGCAATTGCTGCGCCTCGGCGCTGAAGAAGAAGCTCTGGAACAGCCGCGCGGCGTTCGGATTGGGCGCGTTGCGGAATATGCCTGAGGGAACGATGATCAGCGGCGAGCCTTCGGCAGGGTATACCGCCTGCACCGGCTTGCCGCCGTCCTTGAGCAGCACAAGATTGTAATCGTTGCCGTCCGCCATCACGGCGCGCTCGCCGAGCAGGATCTTTTTCGGCGGATCGGCCGCCGACTGCACCTGCATCACCTTCTGCTGCGCCAGTTTTTCCAGGTAGGGCCAGCCGAGGTCGCGCGCCAGCACGAAGGTCGCGGTCAGGATCGCGCCGCTGTAGCCCGGATGGCCCTTGACGATCTTGCCCATCCATTTCGGATCGAGCAGGTCGGCATAGCTCTTCGGTGCGTCCTCGCGCTTCACCAGACTGGTGTTGTAGCCGATGGCTTCCAGCCAGGCGCAGGAGGTGGCGTACATGCCGTCGGCATCCACCTGATCCGCCGGAAAGTGTCTGGCGACGTCTTCGGGAAGATAGGGCGCGAGCCAGTCGCTTTTCTTCCAGTCGAGATAATGCGCGGGGTCGGTGGAGTTGGCGACATCGACGGCGTTGATGCGGCTCGCCTGCTCCTGCGCGATGCGCTGAAAAATCCGTTCCGCGCCGGAGCGCTCGACGCGCACCGCGATGCCCGGATATTTCGCCTCGAACGCCTTGCCCAGCCTTTCTGCGACATTGAGCTCCAGCGCCGAATAGAATGAAACGTTGCCTTCCCGGCGCGCGGCTTCGATCAAGGACGGCGTCACCGTGGCCGGCGGGGGCGCGGCGGCCTTGAGCGGCTCGGCGAACAGCGCGCCCGCGGCCAGCGCCGTCGATGCTCCGAGCACCTCGCGCCTCGACCATTTCCGGTCTTGCATCGCATCCTCCCCGTGACCCCGCGGCCATTGGCTGACCGTTGTGACGAATTGTCGGGGAAAGCATAGACGATCTCAATAGGCAAAGCACAACTGACGCTTCAGCAGGGCAACGGTGCCCGCGGTCACGCCGGCATCGCAGGTTCGACGTCCCTATTTCCTCGACGTTCGCTTTGCCTTCTTTGCTGATCGAACACCGGATTTCGTTGCGCTCTTTCCTGTTTTCCCGGCGGCGGATTTGCGCGCGGTTTTCTCAGGCGATGTCGCGGCGGGTTTCTTTGCAGGAGCTTTTTTCCTTGCCGCGTCACCCGCGGATTTTCCCGCCGCATTCGTTGCCGCCTTACCGGGCGCAACCTTCGCCGGCAAAACCGGGGTTGCGGCGGGGGCCAGCGGAACGAGCGGCATCGGCGTCGCATCGCTGGCCTCCGGGATGTAGACCTGTTCGTTGGTCGTTCCCGCGATCCGTTCGGGATCGGGCCGGCGGGCCGGCGGTATCCTGGATATCTTTTCCGCGTTGGCCTCCATGGCATGCTGGGCGGCGTCCGATGCCGTTTCGACAACGTGGCTTACGACGCTTTTCACCGAATTGGCGGCCTTGCTGATGACGTCGGTCAGCTTCGCGGTGATTGATTTTTCGTCGTTCATGGTCGCCTCCGGACTGATGGCATGACGCTAGTCCGATTCTGGCGCGGGGCAATATGCAAAAGCCGAGGAACTCCATTGTCGTCCCCGCGAAGGCGGGGGACCTATAGCCTCCGCCGTCAGTGATGCGGAAGGTATCTGCCTGGCGGCAGCAGTGCGCGATACGATAACCGTTGCGGTTATGGGTCCGCGCCGGCGCGGGGACGACGTGGGTTGCGCTTGTCGCGGCCATACTTTCTTTCCATCTCCGCCGCCACGACGCTCTCGCGCCGCGCCTTGCCGCCGGCAAACTGGACTTCGATGACTTTGCCGGCCTTGTTGCGGATCAGACGCGCGGCTTCACCATAGCTTGCATATCCGGCGGCGACCGATATCCGGCCGGTGTCGCGCCCGGTGACTTCGATTTCGGTCGCATCCAGGAACGGATTGAAGGCGTGCGGATTGCCGCAGATCACGAGGTTGCCCACCGGGACGAGATCGAACGCCCCCGATGAGGTCCACCAGCGTCCGGTCCAGTCGCGGACACGCCGCCTGGGCGCGCCGCGCGCCTCGAAAGCGCGCAATATGCGCATGGCGCCATCGACCCAGAACCCGGCCCAGCCATCGGTGGCGTTGGTCAAAATGCTGACGGTCACCTCGCATGCCGGGATGACGCGGGTCTGCGAGATGTAGCCTTGCAGGCCGCCGCTGTGGCCGAACCAGTCCCACCCGGCCACCGTGCCGCTCATGATTCCGAGACCGTAATATCCTTCCATGCTTGAATGTGGATTGTGCCAGTGTTTTCGGGTCATCTCGCGGCGGCTGCCGACAGAGAGCACGCTCCGTTTCGCGTTCGGCGCCAGTTGCGCGAAGAAGCGGGCCACGTCCGCCGCGGTGCTGATGAAACCGCCGGCCGGCGTGATCGCGTTTTCCTGGTATTCGCCGGGAATGACGAGGCGCCGGCCCACGGGCAGCCTGGGAGAATGGCCGCGCGCGAACGGCGTGCCGTTGGCAAGCGGCATGTCGGCCTGCGTTTCGCGCAAGCCGGCGGTGTCGACGATCTCGCGTTCGATCCAGGCGCGATAAGCCTCCCCGGCGACGGCCTCGATGACAAGGCCGATCAACCCGTAGCCGTGATTGGAATATTTCAGGCGTGTATTGGGTGCGATGACCGGCGCCGATTTAAGATCGGCCATCAGTTCCTCGGCACTGAGAAACGGCCGGTTATCGGAATACTGTCCGGCGGCGTTGCCGTCGCGGACAAGGCCGGCGCTGTGCGAGAGCACTTGCCCGATGGTGGTTTCGGCGACGCGAGGATGCAGGCCCTTGACATGATGTCCGACCGGATCGTCGAGCCGCAATTTGCGCTGCTCGCGCAGCTTCATGATTCCGGCCGCGGTGAAACTCTTGCTATGCGACGCGATCCGAAACCGGTGCCGCGGGGTCAGTTTTTCGCCGGTGGCGAGATTTGCGCAGCCGAACGCGTATTCGGCCACGATCCTGTCGCGATGCGCGATCGCGACAATGCAGCCGGGCTGCTGCGACGCCCGTACCTGGAATTCGATCCAGCCGCGGATATAATCGAGCGCGAATTGCTGCCAAGCTTCCATGTCCGCCACTTTACTTACGAATCCGGATCCTGGTGATGTATCTGCTGAATCCGGATCACGACGAATTCCGCCGGCTTGACCGGGGCGAAGCCGATCACGATGTTGACGATGCCCCGGTCGATGTCGCCCTGCGTTGTCGTGCTGCTGCCGCATTGCACGTAATAGGCTTGCTGCGCCGACTGGCCCTGCAGGGCGCCGCGCGTGAACAGCGTGTGCATGAAAGCGCCGACATGGAGCCTCAGCTCCGCCCACAGCGGCTCGGCGTTCGGCTCGAATACGGCCCATTGCGTACCGCGGTAAATGCTCTCCTCGATATAAAAGCCAAGCCGCCGCACCGGGATGTATTTCCATTGCGAGGCCAGCGTGTCGGCCCCTTGCAGGGTGCGCGCGCCCCACACCACATTTCCCGCCGTGGGAAAGGCTCTGAGGCAATTGACTCCCGCGGCGTTCAATCGGCCGGTCTCGGCGTCGTCGAGAATGCGGGACAGGCTCGATATGCCGCGAAAACCTGCTTCAGTGCCGGCCGGGGCTTTCCAGACACCGCGCTGGGCGTCGGTCCTTGCAAAAATTCCGGCGATTGCGCCGCACGGCGCGAAACTGTCCGGCTGTCCTTCATTCAGGGGATCGGGTGCGACGATGCGTGGAAAATAGATCGCGGCATTGTCTTGCGATGCAACGACACCGGCAACGCCGGTGCCGGTGTCGAGAACGTCGTCCACCGTTGCCCAATGTTCGGCGGGATCGATGATGACGAAGGCGCGGCGTGATTTGGCGTAGGCGATCGCGGCGTCCCAGCCCGGCTTGCCGACGTCGCCGCTGCGCTTCAGCGGTGGAATGCAGAGCAGGTTGAACAGGCCGGCCTGCTCGAGCATCCGCAGGCCGTCGGGGATCTGCGCGTCGGTGATATCGTCGCCGTCGCCGCCGCCGGCAAAACGCGTGGCGGTGGGATCGGTGAAGGCGTCGCCGCCGGCGGCCGGCGCGGCGCTGGGCGGCGGGACATCCGCGGGCGCCGCGCCGTCCAGCCGCACAAGCTGCAATTCCTGCCCCAGGATCGAACCGACGAAGCGCGGATCGACGGGATCGATCGACAATTTCTGAAAAATTTCGCTGGAGTCGGCGGCGAGGTCCTTTACCGCGAGATTGAACAGCTTGCTGTCTTGATCGGGAAATTGCACCCGCGCGCGCAGGCCGTTGCCCCAGGCGCCTTCGCTTGCGGCGATCAATGCAAGGCCGCCGGCGGGCACGGTCGCCTTGGCGGCCGTGGCGCCATTGTGGATACGGACGATCAGCGCCTCGGCGCCGCCGTTGTCGAAAAAATGCTGCACGGCGTAGCCGAGCGTGCTGTGCGACCACAACCCGCCATGGACCCGTTCGAACTCGGCTACGGATGTCACCGTTGCCGGCGTGCCGGTCGGACCGCGCAGGGCACGCCCGAGGAAAGCCGTGATCGAAGTCGCCACGCCCTCGATGGTCCGCACGCGGCTCGGCACTTCTTCGATGTAGACGCCGGGATAGCTTGTCGTAATGGCCATGGAAATCCTCATCAGCAGTTGACCTTCTAAGGACTGCGAACCGCGCCGGCCGCGCCACGCGTTCGCGGCTGCTTCGAGTTCGGCAATCCAAACCGGCAGCGATGGCGAAGTCAATCGGCGGGCGCCAGCAAAGCGCGTCGTTGTCGAGTTTGACCTGTTAGGTTCACACATCTCGTCATACGCGAGCTTGACCCGCGTATCCATCGATCTTCGCAAGACCCCGAAATGAAGAGATTGCCGGGTCAAGCACGGCAATGACGGTGAGGATGTGTGAATTCCGTAGGACTTGACCCGGCAATCCATCTCGTTTCACAAGATGTCTCTCTCAGGAAGGGATGGATGCGCGGGTCAAGCCCGCGCATGACGAGCGTTCCCGATACGGAAGGAAAATCCATGTCCGCCAATGACGCGCTCCACGTCGCCGTGCTGGCCGGCGACGGCATCGGCCCCGAGGTGATGGCGCCGGCACTGGAGGTGCTGCGCAAGATCGAGGCGACGTCGTCGCTGAAGTTCCGCTTCACCGATGCGCCGGCCGGCGCCAACAATTATCTCGCGACCGGCAAATCGATGCCGGATTCGACGGTGCGGCTGTGCGACGAGGCCAACGCGATCCTGCTCGGCGCCTGCGGCCTGCCGGCGGTGCGCTATCCGGATAATACCGAGATCATGCCGCAGGTCGAGTTGCGCTTCCATTTCGACCTCTATGCCGGCGTTCGCCCGGCGCGCCTCATTCCCGGCGTGCCGAGCCCGATCGTCGGCGCCGACACGCGCGGCATCGACCTCATCGTGATCCGGGAATCCACCGAGGGCCTGTTCGCATCGATGGGCAAGGGCGTCGTGACCCACGACGATGCCCGCGAGACGCTGGTGATCACGCGAAAAACCTCGGAGCGGCTGTTCGAGTTTTCGTTTCGTCTCGCCGAGCGGCGCAAGGCGCGGGGCAGGCCGGGCGCGCTGACCTGCGTCGACAAGGCCAATGTGTTCAAGGCATTCGCATTCTTCCGGGAGATGTTCGATGCCGCGGCGGCGCGTCATCCCGACGTCAAGGCCGACCGGCTCTACGTCGATGCCTGCTCGGCGCTGCTGGTGAAACGGCCGTGGGATTTCGACGTCATGGTGATGGAGAACATGTTCGGCGACATCCTGTCCGACATGACCGCCGGCCTGATCGGCGGCATGGGTATGGCGCCCTCAGCCGATATCGGCGACCGCCACGCTGTGTTCCAGCCTTGCCACGGCACCGCGCCCGACATCATGGGGCAGGGCAAGGCCAACCCGACCGGCATGATCCTGTCCGTCGCGATGATGCTGGACTGGCTCGCCGACAAGCATGGGCTGGAGGGCGCGGCGGAGCAAGGCGAACGCATCGAGCGCGCGGTCGACAAGGTCTATGCGGACGGCATCAAGCCGATGGAATTCGGCGGCAATAACGGCACGGCGGATATTGCGAAAGCGGTGCTGGCGGCGCTGTAGAGCACTGTCGTCCCCGCGCAGGTGGGGACCCATACACACCGGCCTTTCGGATGGAACTATGCTGTTGCAACAGCCGCGCGAAAATACTTACTTCGGAGGTTATGGGTCCCTGCCTTCCGCGGGGACGACGCCGAGGATACATTGCATCCGGGACACAGCTACTACTTCCCCTTGAACACCGGCTTGCGCTTTTCCATGAAAGCGCGGCGGCCTTCGCGAAAATCCTCGCTGTCCATGCAAGCGGTGCCGATGTCCCGGATCGCATCCATGTCGCGCTGATCCTTGTCCTTTAGCACCTGCGCGATGGTGATCTTGGCGGCCTTGATCGCCAGCGGCGCGTTGCCGGAGATAATGCGGGCGACTTCCAGCGTGGCGTTCCACAGTTCGGTGTCGGACAGCACGCGATCGACCAGGCCGATCCTGAGCGCCTCGGCCGATCCGATCCGCATGCCGGTGTACATGATCAGCCGCGCCCAGGACGGGCCAACCAGCGACACCAGATTGCGCAACCCGTCATAGCCGTAGGCGATGCCGAGTTTTGCCGCCGGAATGCCGAACTGGCTGTTCTCGGCGCTGAGGCGGATATCCGCCAGCATTGCCACTTGCATGCCGCCGCCAAGGCAGAAGCCGCGGATGCAGGCGATGGTCGGTTTCGGATAATCCGCCAGCAGCGCGCGCTGCGCGGCGCTGCGTCTGGAATATTGCTCCGAGGCTTCGGCATTGTGGCGGGTCTTCTCGAACTGGCTGATATCGGCGCCGGACACGAACGCCTTGTCGCCGGCGCCGGTCAGGATCACGACGCGGACCTCTGCATCGTCGCGAAGTTCGACCAGCGATTGCCCAAGCCCTTCCCACATGTCCAGCGACATGGCGTTGCGCTTTTCGGGATTGTTGAAGGTGACGACGCCGATGCCGTCGCTGACGCCCTGCAGAATCTTGCCTTCGGCGAAGGACTTGTCGGTGGCGGTTTTCGGAATGTCCAACGTCATTGTGCCAGGTGTGCGGTGAGCGGATGGCCGCCGGCCTTGTTGAAGAAGGCGGCTTCCTCGGCGGTCGCTTCCAGGAGCTGCGTGTCCTGATCGTAGATGTCGTTGCGAAACTGGATCACCTGGTCCCGCGTCATCCACGCCGTCAGATATATCCACGCCACCGGCACCTTCCTGGTCAGATGAATGTCCTCGCGCACTCCGCCGGCGATCGCCTTGTCGATCTCGGCGCGGCTCCATTTCGGCTGGTCCTTGAGCAGCCAGGCTGCAAGGTCGCGCACATTGTCGACCCGCGCGCAGCCGTGGGAATCGAACCGGTAATCGTCCGCGAACAGATTGCGTTGATTGGTGTCGTGCATGTAGACCGAATAGGAATTCGGCATGTCGATCTTCACCGCGCCGAGCGCGTTCCAGGCGCCGGATTGCTGGCGCACGGTAAAATTCGGCGTCCGGCTGCCGGACCAGTCGACCGAATGCGGGTCTATCGGCGTGTCGTTTGCGCCGAGCACCTCCATGTGCATGCGGGACAGATAACCGGGGTCCTTGCGCATATGTGCGGAGATTTCGGTTTTCGAGATCGACGACGGAACGGTCCAGGTCGGATTGAGGTTGACGCTGGTGATCTCCGCGGTCAGCGTCGGCGACGGTTTCTCGGTCTTGCCGACGATGACGCGATAGCGCCGCACCACCATGTCGTTTTCGATGGCTTCGGCATAGGTCGCGGGAATGTTGACCACGACATAACGTTCGCCGAACCTGAAATCCATGTTGGCGAGGCGTTCCAGCGACGCTTCCAGTTGCTGGATGCGTTTGTGCACCGAGACATTGAGCGCGGCCAGCGTGCGCGGCGTCATGATGCCGGTGGCGGCGAGGCCATGGCGCGCCTGAAACCGCTTCACGGCTTCGCGGAGCGCGTCGTCAAAGGGACCGGTGGATTTATCGGCGGCAAGGTCCTCGGTGATGATCAGGCGCTTGCGCAGCAGGTCGTCATGCGGCCCCTGCACGCCCGGTGCGAATTTGGCCTCGGCGGGAATCGTCGGCCAGCCGCCGCGTACCGCGATATCCGAATAGCTCAATGCGGCTTCCTTGATCCGTTTTGCGGTGCCCTCGTCGTAGGTCGGATCGTGCGACAGCGCCAGGGCGGCGGCGGAGCGCAATTCCGCCGTCGAAGCGGCCGCGGCCGGCTTTGCCGGTGCTGCATGCGGGGCATGATCGGCCGCGCCTGACGTTGCCGGCCTCGGCGCCGACGTAACTCCGGAATTCTGGGAAAATCCGGGTGTGGCTCCGAACAGAATGGCGACAGCGGCGAGCGTGGCTTTTCGCATTTTTTTTGCCTTCAGATCCGCCGCAAACCGGCGCAGGTCGTTGAGTGAGAGCTACATCCGCGGATGCGGCTTGGCAACGCTTAGCCAACAGAAGTTGCGGTCCGATTAAGCCGGCACCGCGTCTATCGCGGTGCGGCAAGTGTCATGCGCGGGCTTGACCCGCGCATCCATCGCACCTCAAATTCTTCCAAAGGAGATCGATGGCCAGGTCAAGCCGTACGGTATTATTCACACATCTTCATCGTCATTGCCGGGCTTGACCCGCCTGCGCGGCCGAAGCCGCTTCGGCGAGGCGTAGGCCCTGCAATCCATCGTCTTCGGCCGAGTCTTGCGAAGATTGATGGATACGCGGGTCAAGCCCGCGTATGACGAAATGTGTGAATCCCGTAGGGTTAAGCCCGGCCATGACGAAGTGTTTGGGAGAACGCCATGCTGTTGACGCGCCGAACGGCGTTGATCGGGGGTGCCGTGGCACTGCTGGGGACGCCGGCCACTGCCCAGCCGGCTTATCCGAGCCGAACCATCAAGATGATCGTACCGTATCCCGCGGGCGGCACGACCGACCTTCTTGGCCGCATGGTCGCCGATCAATTGAAGGGCGGCCTGGGCGCCACCTGCATCGTCGAGAACAAGCCGGGGGCCGGCACCACGCTGGGCGCCACTGACGTCGCACGGTCGGAACCTAACGGCTACACACTGCTGATGGCGACATCGTCCACGCTGGCCATCAACAAGACGCTGTACAGGAACCTGTCCTATGATCCGGTGAAGGATTTCGCACCGATCGCGCTGGTGGCAAGCGTGCCGTTCGCGCTCATCATCAACCCGTTGCTGCCGGTGAACACGCTGGCCGATTTCATCGCCTATCTGAAATCGAAGCCGGGCCTGTCGTACGGCTCCGCCGGCGTTGGCAGCCCGCAGCATCTCGGTGCCGAGATGTTCAAAACCGCGGCGGGTGTCGAGATCAGTCATGTGCCGTATCGGGGCAGCGTGCCGGCGATGCTCGATGTGATGGCGGGACACATCCCCTTCATGGTCGTCGACCTTCAGCCGGCGCTGCCGCAGATCCGCGAAACCAAGGTCCGGGTGCTCGGCGTCACCACGACGAAGCGGGTCGCGGCGGCGCCGGACATCCCGACGCTGGCGGAAAGCGGGCTGCCCGGTTTCGAACTGGTGGCATGGCAGGGCGTGGTCGCGCCCGCGGGCACGCCGCGGCCGATCATCGATCAACTGGCGGGCCAGATCGCCAGCCTGGTGGCCGATCCGGCGACACGCGACAGGCTGACGGCGCTTGCATTGGAGCCGCTGAGCGGTTCGACGCCGGACGGCTTTGCCGCCTACATCAAGACCGAGGTCGATCGCTGGGCGGTGGTGGTCAAAAAATCCGGCGCCGAGATGGAATAGGCGCACCATGGCAAAGGACGGAGAAGCCAGCGTTCTGGTCGTGGGCGCAGGCCCGGTCGGGCTGACGCTCGCCATCGACCTGGCATGGCGCGGCATCGACGTCACCGTGATCGAGATGCGAGCGCGGGCGGCGGCGCCGGAACCGAAATGCAATCACGTCGCCGCCCGCACCATGGAAATCTTCCGCCGCCTCGGCGTGGCGGAAAAAGTGCGCAATGCGGGATTGCCCGCGGATTATCCGCACGACATCAGCTACCGCACCACCTTTACCGGGCAGGAACTGACGCGGATCCAAATCCCCAGCCGCCGCGACCGGTTTACGATGACCAACGGACCGGACTGCAACTGGCCAACGCCGGAGCCGCCACATCGCATCAACCAGATCTTTCTCGAACCGATCCTGTTCGAGCATGCCACGGCGCAGCCGCGCATCCGCATCGTCAACCGAACCTCGGTCGAAGACGTGACGGTGGACGATACATCCGCGAGTGTCGCGCTGCGCGACCTCGACAGCGGCACCACAAGCCGAATGACCTGCGGCTTCGTGATCGGATGCGACGGCGCGCGGTCGATCGTGCGCAAGGCGATCGGCGCAAGATTCTCCGGCGACGAGGTGGTGCAGCGGGTGCAGTCGACCTATATCCGCGCGCCGGATCTGATCGGGCTGCAGCAGCATTCACCCGCCTGGGGCACCGGCTCGATCAATCCGCGCCGGGCTGGAATGGTCTATGCGATCGATGGCCGCGAGCGCTGGCTGGTGCATAACTACATGAAGCCGGACGAGCCGGATTTCAATTCCGTCGACCGCGACGCCTGCATCCGCGCCATCCTCGGCGTGAACGGCGATTTTCGCTACGACGTCGTCTCGAAAGAGGACTGGGTCGGACGCCGGCTGATCGCGGACAAATTCCGTGACCGCTGCGCCTTCATCGCCGGCGACGCGGCGCATATCTGGGTTCCTTATGCGGGCTATGGCATGAATGCCGGCATCGCCGACGCCGTGAACCTGTCGTGGCTGCTGGCCGCGCATCTCAATGGCTGGGCGCCGGCTTCCATCCTGGACGCCTATGAGGCGGAGCGCTGGCCGATCACCAGCCAAGTCTCGCGGTTCGCAATGTCGCATGCGGAGGCCGAAATCCGTCGCCGTGGGGCGGTGCCGGACGACATCGAGGACGCCGGCCCCGAGGGCGAACGCGCGCGGCGTGAGGTCGGCCGGCTGGCCTACCAGATCAATGTCCAGCAATACGCCTGCGCCGGTCTCAACTTCGGCACCTACTACGACCGCTCGCCGATCATCGCCTACGATGGCGCCGAGCATCCCGCCTACACGATGGACCGCTATACGCCGTCGACCGTGCCGGGCTGCCGGACGCCGCATTTCCGGCGTGACGACGGCAGCTCGATTTACGATGCCATGGGGCCGGAATTCACCCTGCTGCGGTTCGATCCGTCGGCGGATGCGGCGCCGCTTCTGGACGCGGCGCAGCGCAGGGGGGTGCCGCTGGCGGTGCTCGACGCGCAGGCGGACCGCGGCCTGTACGGCCACAGCCTGGTGCTGTCGCGGCCAGACCAGCACGTCGCCTGGCGTGGCGACGCGTTGCCTCCTGACTCACTTGCGCTGATCGACCATGTGCGCGGCACAAAAGGTTGAAGCCCGCGGAGACCGCGGTCAACGAACCAGCCGCATGACACTACTCTTCGGCGGCAATCGATTCCATCAAGGAAACCAGCTGACGCTGCACGGTCTGGTCCTTGATCTTGCTGTATGCTCGCAACAACCGCAGGCTGAAAGCGCTGTCCAGAAACAGCAGGCTTTCGACTTCCCGCGACTTGCCGTCGCCATCGTAAAAGAATGTCACGGGCACATCGAGCGCTGTGGCGATTTGCTGAAGCCGGGCTGCACCGACCCGGTTGACGCCCTTCTCGTATTTCTGGACCTGCTGGAAACTGACCCCCAGCTTCTGCCCAAGCTCGGCCTGCGATATCCGTTGCTCGACGCGGCGCAGACGGATTCGTTTGCCCATTTCAATGTCGGGTTTACCGGCACTGCGCTGCTTCATTCTCTTTACCGCTACTTTGTTCATCAGAATACTACCGTCCTTCGGTCGAGAAATGTTCCAACAGATTTATCATAGATTCTTCCTTGTATACCGCTTTAGCGTCGTTGGAATGGTGGAATTTGTCTTTAAACCACCGAAATTTTCTAAGGTTAAAGGTCGCGGCCCCGATCAATCATACGCCTGACCAGAGGTATGGTTGCTACCTGAATGATATACCAGCCGAATATCAAACGCGCCCCGTAAAAATCGCGCTGCGGCGGCACGATTTTTGCCCCAACAGCCGTGGTCCGGCCGGTTGGGTTGCAGGCGAGCCGGTGCCTGACCGTCGTTTTAAGTCCAGCCAGCAAACATCTCGATGCTTTTGCGTTGAAAATCAATGCCACGAGATGTCGCGGATTGCAGCAGGATTTTCAGCGGCGGGCCAAAAGGCGCATCCTGCACACGCGCCGGTGGCGTTGAAAGATCTGAAAATTTCGTCCGTTCCTTGTCTTGCTGCAGACAGCGCCTTGAAAGGACAGGCGGTGCCAGAGATTTTGTTCTCTCTTTGTTCTTTTCGTCGGAGCTGTAATGTGAAACACTGTCTCTTGAACTCCAGACAGGACAGGGATCGGTCAGGTGCCAAACGTATCGCACGAAGCGTGCCAGAGTTGCGACAGCCGGTCGACGCGTGTTCGACCATCGCTCGGCGCCGGTTCGGCGATCCCGGTTTCATGCCGCGGCCGTTCCTATCTGCGATCGCTTTTACAGTCACGGCCGGACCGGGCGCATGCGGTGATCGCAGCGCGCTCGGCGATGTTGATCGGCAGCGTGGTGTTCATGCGACAGGATGTCTGCCGTGAAAGAGTGATCGACAATAAACTCTCCTGCGTGCTTGCGCGGGGTTGTCGGCAACGAACTGCCGCTGCGTTGCTTTCGAAAATCTGCCGCGATCGAGCGCCTCGTCATGCATGGACCCGTCCTATAAACTTCGGGTTGCACTGCGGCGGGGCGCGAGGTCGATTGATTATGCCACGCTAAGAAATACCAGCGTTTCCGGGCTCAACATAAACATCTCGTCAACTTCTGGTCGCAATTTGGGTTTGGAATGTTTGGAGCGCCAAAGAGGATTGTGTTCTCCGGTTTCGACGATGTCGAGAGGTACATGAACCGTCTGCGGCGCGCGAATGCGATCGAGCGGTATCGCAAGGCCGAAGGCAGAGTGGCGTCGACGCGGTATCCTCGCACGATCGAGGTCGTGGGCGGTCACCGGACCTTCGGTGAACGGGGGGGTGGCGTGGCTTCAGTCGTAAGCCTTTGGGCTTTTGCAAATTCTTCCAGCGTTCCGATCGCGGTGGTCGCGAATACGCAGCCGGAATACCTGGCGGCCCTCCTTAAGGCTGGTCGGGCGTCGGACGGATGGCGGAAGATTCTCGACAATTCGCGCAAGAACGTATCGGCGAACGAAATTCATCGTGCCGGTTTAACGCCTTGCGGCTTTTATGGCGATATTCGTGAAACCGGCGACGGGGTCGCTTCAATTCAACCACGCAGGCTTGGCAAGGGGAACAACTCGGTTGGCTAATTCAGACAATCGTTTGCGCCTCGTTTCGGATTCGGAGGCGCGTTTGCGTTCGATCATCGCAAATCTTGAAGAAAACCGTGTCGCGCTCATTGAAAGCGCGAATCCGGAGGCCGCCCAAATCCTGTCCATCGCAATCCTTCAGTTGCAGATGCGGCTTCACCGTATCGCCGACTCCGAATTGAAGGCCTTGTGCGAGACCATGCAGTTCCAGGAAACGCAGCGGACCAAAAAATCGGACGACCTCGCCGTGAAGGACGGCCGAGTAAACGGACGCGGTTCGCGCTGGCCGAATTTGCTTAAATAACAAGCCGGTCGATCGGATCACGCGCGTTCCCGCAAAATCAGCTCCGTTTACGGCCGGATAGGCGCGGCTTAAAGCCCGAGATCGCTCAGCGAGGGATGGCCGTCGGGCCGCCGGCCGAGCGGCCAGTGATATCGGCGCTCGCCCGGTCCGATCGGTAGGTCGTTGATGCTGGCGATACGAACCCGCATCAGGCCTTCCTCATCGAACTCCCAGTTCTCGTTGCCGTAACTTCGAAACCAGTTCCCGTTGTCGTCGTGCCATTCATAGGCAAAGCGCACCGCGATGCGGTCGGCGTGAAACGCCCACACTTCCTTGATCAGCCGGTAATCGAGTTCGCGATTCCATTTACGCGTCAGGAATGTTTCGATGGCCTGGCGACCTTGCAGGAACTCGGCGCGGTTGCGCCATCGGCTGTCGGCGGTATAGGCAAGTGCCACTTTCCCGGGATCGCGGCTGTTCCAGGCGTCCTCCGCCATCCTTGCCTTTCGCGCTGCGGTTTCGGCGGTAAAGGGTGGAAGCGGCGGACGGTTCACGAAGCTGCTCCATGGTGTACATGCCGGTCGGCCGTACGCCGACGATCGTACGCGGATAAAGCCGCTTCGCAAGGATTACCCGGCTATCGGGCCCACCGTCTCGCCGCTGCCGTCCGCTTCGCCGGCTGGATCGAGCGAACAATTGAGGGTGTAGACGACCCCGCGCGGCAGAAAATCAACCGTCGCGTCGCCACCTAGCTGGTCGCGGGCGCTGCGCTCGATCAACCGCGATCCGAAGCCGCGCTGCACCGGCGCGGCGACATGGGGTCCACCGGTCTCGGTCCACATCAGCTTCAACCGTCTTACGGGTTTGCCGGCGGCGATGTCCCAATCAAGCTTGACGGTACCTTGTTCGTTCGACAGTGCGCCATATTTCGCGGCGTTGGTCGCAATCTCATGGACGATCATCGACATCACGACGGCTTGCCGTGGCGAAAGCGGGACTTTCGGTCCGGTCATGCGGATGCGGCCGGGATTGCTGAGCGCGTAGGGTTGCAACACCCGCGCGGCGACGTCCTGCAGGTCGGAGCCCTGCCATTTTTCCTTGCTCAGCAGATTGTGCGCCTCGGCGAGGGCGCCGAGCCGGCCCTCGAACTTGTCGCGCTCCGCCCTGCTGGCGCTGCGAAAGGTCTGCGCGGCGATCGACTGCAGAATCGCCAGCGTATTCTTGACGCGGTGGTTGAGTTCCTCGATCAGCAAATTGTGCAGCATCTCGCCGCGCGCGATCGCCGTCGCCATCCGCACCGCGAATGCGAGGCCGATCAGCAGCAGCACGCCACCGATCAGGCTGCTGATCGCCAAATTGCGCCACAGCGGACCGACCAGCGTGGCTTCCGCAATGCCGCCGGCGACGGTCCATCCGGTGAGCGATGATCGCATGAAGGCGGTGATCAGCGGCACGCCTTCCAGCGACACCGTGGTGAGAGTCGCCTCGGACTTTTGAAACATCGCCGCGTACAGCGTCGGCGATGCGCGCTTGCCGACGGTTTGCTCCGGATTCGGCGCCCTCGCGAAGTTAATGCCTTCGGCGTCGAAGATCGACATCGTCCAGTCTTCGTTCGGACGCTGGGTATTGATAATGTCCTGGAAAATCTCGATCGGCGGGCTGAACGACAGGTCGTAAATGACTTCGTTATCGCGAAACACCGGGACTTCCACGGTGATGATCAGCTTCTTCTTCACCGCGCCGACGAACAGGTTCGAATATAGCGGCTTCTTTTCCGTGAAGACCTGCTCGACAATCTCGCGGTTGTTGCGCGGCGGCAGGCTCGCGGTATCCGTCGTGACCGAGGAGAATACCTGGCGGCCCTCGCGGTCCGCTACCAGCACCACGCCGCCTTCGCGATACTGATCGAGAAACCCCCTGCTGATGCGGCGAAAGCTCTCGAAGTCGCCATCGCGCAGCGCGTTGGTGAGCGATAATACCTGCAGCCCGCCCGTCATGCGCTGCATTTCGGCGTCGAGCACGAGGCGGATGCTGCGCACGGTGGCGAGCACGCGCCGCGAGGCGTCCTCCCGGTCGCGCTCGTAATGGCTGAAAATGATGGCGGCGGCAAAGACGATCAGGGGCAGCGTGGTGCCGGCGACCAGCAACACAAGACGTACCGGCAATGACAGCTTTGGCAGTCGATCCCGCAAATGGTCCCCACAGCGTAACGCTCAACCCCGGCAAACATAGGAGAAGCGGTTGGAATCCGCCAAGGATTTCAGGTCGCCGGCGCAACGGCTCGCGGGCGGGGTGGTTCCGTCATTCTTCGAGCGCGTTATTAGGACGACGCGCAAACCGTTGCTTGCCGGGGAATCCCCCTCGTCGTCCCCGCGCAGGCGCTAGAGCTGGATGAATTGAGGCTGACTCGATTTGAGATTCCCAAATCAAGCGCGCTCTGATTCAAGATACTGGCTGGAATGGAGGCCAGTATGGATGGGCAAGCCGTATTCGATGGATCTTCGCGAACGGGTAGTTGCGGCGGTTGAGAAGGACGGCCTTTCCTGTCACAAGGCTGCGGTCAAGTTTGGGGTTAGCATCAGCTCGGCGATCAAGTGGACGCGCCGGATGCGTGAAACCGGGAGCGTTGCGCCCGACCAGATGGGGGGCCGGAAGCCGAAGGCGATAGTGGGCGAGCATCGCAGCTGGCTTTTGGGCCGGATTAAATCCGACTTCACCTTGCGCGGGCTTGTCGCCGAACTGGCGGAGCGAGGGCTGAAGGTCGATTACCGCTCGGTCTGGGAGTTCGTCCATGCCGAGAAGCTAAGCTTCAAAAAAAACCGTAGTGGCTGGCGAACGCGACCGTCCGGACGTGGCACGGCGGCGGGCGCAGTGGACAAAGTATCAAGACCGCATCGAGCCTGAGCGGCTGGTCTTCATCGATGAAACCTGGACCAAGACCAACATGGCGCCGCTACGGGGATGGGCACCCTGCGGCCAACGCCTGATCGGCAAGGTCCCGCACGGCCACTGGAAGACGGCTACATTCCTTGCGGCGCTGCGCCACGATCGGATCGAGGCTCCCTGGCTGCTCGATTCCCCTATCGATGGCGAAACCTTCCGAACCTATGTCGAAGAGGTTCTGGTCCCAACGCTTCGGCCCGGCGACATCGTTGTGATGGACAATCTCGGCAGCCACAAGGGCTCAGCGGTGCGCCGGCTCATTCGCTCAGCCGGCGCCAAGCTGTTCTTTTTGCCGAAATACTCTCCAGACCTCAATCCAATCGAACAGGTCTTCGCCAAGCTCAAACATCTGTTGCGCAAGGCTGCCGCCCGCACCATCGAAACGATCTGTACCGCAATCAGTGAACTGCTCGACAGCTTCACTCCCGCCGAATGTGCAAATTACTTCAGAAACTCAGGTTATGCGTCAATCTAAAATCATCACGATCTAGGGCATGCACATATCTCTGTCGTCATGCCGGGCTTGACCCGGCAATCCATCACGCTTCGAAAGACTCTTTCGAAGATGGATGGATGCGCGGGTCAAGCCCGCGCATGACGAGATGTGTGCATGCCTTAGCGCGCAGGCGGGGACCCATAAACACCGCCGCCGAGGTTGAGTTGTATCGGCTACCGTCGTTCGAATAGATGGGTGGGTCTCCGCCTGCGCGGGGACGACTGGATATGGATGATGTAGATCACAGATTGCTGTCGGTGATCGCCGAATAGACCATGGTGCGCAACTCGCGCCGCACCGGATAGGCGCTCGACGGCATCACCTGGGTCATGAAGATCGCGATCAGCTCTTCCGCGGGATCGATCCAGAACGACGTGGTCGCCGCCCCGCCCCAGGCGTATTCGCCGGGGCTTCCCGGAATCAGCGTCTTCGCCGGATCCATGGTGACGGAAAAGCCGAGACCGAAGCCGATGCCGTTGTAGGTCGCTTCCGCGAACATCGATCGCGACATCTGCGGCAAGTCGCGTCCGTCAGGCAGATGGTTGACGGTCATCAGCTTGAGCGTCTTCGGTCCGATCAACCTGACGCCGCCGAGTTCGCCGCCATTGAGCAGGGCGCGGCAGAAGGTGAGGTAGTCCGCCGCCGTCGAGCACAGCCCGCCGCCGCCGGAGACGAAGGAGGGCGGGGTGAGGAACGAACTCGTGGCCGGGTCGTCCTGGAGCGTCAGGCCGCCCTTCTTGTCGACGGCATGAAATGACATCATGCCGCCGGGGTCGGCATTGTAGCAGGCGGCAAAACGACGGGCCTTGTCGGCAGGCACGAAAAAGCCGGTATCGGCCATCCCCAGCGGATCGAAGATGCGCTGCTTGAGGAACTGCTCGAACGGCATGCCGCTGATCTTGCCGACCAGATAGCCAATCACGTCGGTGGAGACCGAGTAGTTCCAGGCTTCGCCGGGCGAGAACTCTAGCGGGATTTTCGCAAGGTCGGCGATCATCCTGTCCAGCGTGCCGGCCATCTCGACCGTGCCGATCTGCCGGTCGCGATAAGCGGCGTCCACGTTGGAACGTTGCTGGAATCCGTAAGTCAGCCCGGAGGTATGACGCAGCAGGTCGACGATCTGCATCGGCCGCGCCGGCGGCCTGGTCAGGAAGGCGGGCACCGTGCCGGCCTGGAATACGCCGAGGTTTTTCCATTCCGGGATGTATTTGTGGACCGGTTCGTCGAGCGCGACGCGGCCTTCCTCGACCAGCATCATGAAGGCCACCGACGTGATCGGCTTGGTCATCGAATAGATGCGGAAGATGGTGTCGTCCTTCACCGCCACCTTGCGTTCGAGGTCGGCAAAACCCTGCACCGCCGAATGCACGACATTGCCGCGGCGATAGACCAGAAGCTGCGTGCCCGGAAAGCGGCCGGCGTCGATATATTGTCGCTTCAGATGATCCTCGATGCGGTCGAGCGCGGGCTTGGACATGCCGGCGGACTCGGGCGAGGCGGGGGTCGGGGCTAGCATCGGCTGGACTCCAGAACGGTCGGGACGATGGTGATAGCCCAAAAGTGTTCGGCATTCCAATGCAGACGCGCTGTATCGCGGTCGATGGCATGGTATACGCTGGCGGCTCGATCGATAATCCGCACAGGACGCGCCCAATGCCCCAGTTCAACGACACCGAACTCACCGCCGCCGTGATCCGCAGCTTCGAGGAAACCCCGGATCCGCGCACCAGATTCCTGCTGGAGGAACTGGTGAAGTCGCTGCACGACTATGTCCGCAACACCGATCTCACCTTCGATGAATGGGGCGTCGCGATCGATTTCCTGACCCGCGTGGGCCAGAAATGCACCTCAACCCGGCAGGAGTTCATCCTGCTGTCGGATGTGCTGGGGGTGTCGATGCTGGTCGACGCGGTCAATCACCGTGAGCGCGACGGCGCCACCGAGACTACGGTGCTGGGTCCGTTCTATGTCGGCGAGCACAAGGCGATGCCGCACGGCGCGGATATCTCGCCCGATCTGGATGGCGAGCCGATGTTCGTACAGAGCCGCGTTACCGACCTCGCCGGCAAGCCGCTTGCGAACGTGCCGGTCGATGTCTGGCATGCCGACAATGACGGTTATTACGATTCGCAAAGGTCGACCTATGAAACGACCGGACCGTCGTCGCGGGCGCGGTTCGTCACCGACGCCGACGGCCGGTTTTTCTTCCGCACCATCCTGCCGTGCAGCTATCCGATTCCGACCGACGGTCCGGTCGGCGAAATGATTTTGCAAACGCGGCGGCATCCGATGCGGCCGGCGCATGTTCATTTCCTGGTCGATGCCCCCGGTTACGAGCCACTGATCACCCACGTCTTCATCGAGGGCGACAGGTATCTGGATTCCGACGTGGTGTTCGGGGTCAAGGACGACCTGATTTCCAAAGTCGAAAAGCGCACCGATCCGGTGCTGCCCGACGGCAAGCCGGCCGGCGGCCCATGGCATCTGATGACCTACGATTTCCGGATGAAGCCGGGCAAAGGCAACGCGCCGAAGCCGATGATGGCGGCGGAAAAAGAAGACGCGTGAAGCTTGTCGTCCCCGTGAAGGCTTTGGCGGACGATGGCTGGAATGCCTCTGCCCGTTTCGTGTGCGGCGCACAATTATTAAGCGAATCGCAAATTTTGGGTGCGGCCTGCATGCCGGATGTCGGATGCAACGTATAGGCAATATCCTGTAAATCATTATCTTTTTGCGTTGCACCCGTTTGGCACGAAGCTTGAATAGTTTGTGCCGACGCCATTGAAGCCGTCCATCGAAACCAATCATCCGACTTGTAACCGCCAGACCGGGGCTTCCCCGGAACGCGTCCCTATGCCCGCAAGTCGGCTGGTGAGCTGAGACGGACGGAAATTCAAACGCAAAAGGACGACTGTAGCCATGACGAAGACCAGCACGCCACGCAGCCTCAGCCGCCGCCAAGTTTTGAAAGCAGGCGCGGGGACCGCGGCACTTCTCGCGGCCGCGAAACTGAATTTTCCTGCCGGCGCGTTCGCGGAAGGCGCGGGGCCGGAAGTAAAGGCGGCAAAACTCGGCTTTATCGCGCTGACCGACGCCTCGCCTTTGTTCGTCGCCAAGGAGAAGGGCATCTTCGCCAAATACGGCATGCCCGACGTGGAGGTGCAGAAGCAGGCCTCGTGGGGAACCACGCGCGACAACCTCGTGCTCGGCTCGGAAGGCAACGGCATCGACGGCGCGCATATCCTGACCCCGATGCCGTATCTGATCTCATCCGGCAAGGTGACGCAGAACAATCAGCCGACGCCGATGTACATCCTGGCCCGCCTCAACCTGAACGGCCAGTGCATCTCGGTCGCCAAGGAATACAGCGACCTCAAGGTCGGCGTCGACACCACGCCGTTCAAACCGGCGCTGGAGAAGAAGAAGGCGTCGGGCAAATCGATCAAGGCCGCGATGACGTTCCCGGGCGGCACCCACGATCTGTGGATCCGCTACTGGCTCGCCGCCGGCGGCATCGATCCCGACAAGGACATCGAAACCATCGTGGTGCCGCCGGCGCAAATGGTTGCCAACATGAAGGTCGGCACCATGGATTGTTTCTGCGTCTGCGAGCCGTGGAACCTGCAGTTGATCCATCAGGAGATCGGCTACACCGCCCTTACCACGGGCGAGATCTGGGACAAGCATCCGGAAAAGTCCTTCGGCATGCGCGCCGCCTATGTCGACAAATACCCGAAAGCCGCCAAGGCGCTGCTGATGGCGGTGATGGAAGCGCAGCAGTGGTGTGAAAAGGCCGAGAACCGCGCCGAGACCGCGGCGATCTGCGCCAAGCGGCAGTGGATCAACGTTCCCGTCGAGGATGTTACCGACCGCATGCAGGGCAAGTTCGATTATGGCACCGGCCGCGTGGTCGAGAACTCGCCGCAGCAGATGCGGTTCTGGAAAGACAACGCGTCCTATCCGTTCCAGAGCCACGATCTCTGGTTCATCACCGAAGACATCCGCTGGGGCAAGTATGAAGCCGGCTACGACGCCAAAGCCCTGATCGCCAAGGTCAACCGCGAGGATCTCTGGAAGGACGCCGCCAAGGATCTCGGCGTTGCCGCGGCGGACATCCCGGCGTCGACCTCGCGCGGCAAGGAGACTTTCTTCGACGGCAAGGTGTTCGATCCGGAAAATCCGGCCGCGTATCTGAAGTCGCTGTCGATCAAGCGCGTCGAGGTCTGATCGTCACGGGTCGCGTTCGCGCGGTCCGGCCTTCATCATGGAGAAATACGCGCAATGAACATGACTGCGAAGAAAATCGAGGCCGTGACGGCTTTGGCGAATGTGCCGGCTACGACCGCGCCGGTCGTCGCGATGACGCCGAAGCGGCCCCCGCTTGCGGAGAAATACGTCAAGATGGCGCGCGAGACCGCGGTTCGCGTGGTGCCGCCGCTGATCGTGCTCGCGTTGCTGTTGCTGTTCTGGGAACTGGCGTGCCGGCGCGCCGGTTCGACCCTGCCGCCGCCATCGCGGGTCTACAAGGAGACCAAGGAGCTGATCTTCGATCCATTCTTCGATCGCGGCGGCATCGACAAGGGCCTGTTCTGGCATCTTTCCGCGAGCCTGCAGCGCGTGGCGCTCGGCTATTCGCTCGCAGCCATTGCCGGCATCGCGCTGGGCACGCTGGTCGGCCAGTCCGTCTGGGCGATGCGCGGGCTCGATCCGATCTTCCAGGTGCTGCGCACGATTCCGCCGCTGGCCTGGCTGCCGCTGTCGCTCGCCGCCTTCCGCGACGGCCAGCCCTCGGCGATCTTCGTCATCTTCATCACCTCGATCTGGCCGATCATCATCAATACCGCGGTCGGCATCCGCAACATTCCGCAGGACTATCGCAACGTCGCGGCGGTGGTGCAGCTCAATCCGCTGGAATTTTTCTGGAAGATCATGATCCCGGCGGCGGCGCCCTACATCTTCACCGGCCTGCGCATCGGCATCGGGCTGTCCTGGCTCGCCATCGTCGCTGCGGAAATGCTGATCGGCGGCGTCGGCATCGGCTTCTTCATCTGGGATGCCTGGAATTCCTCGCACATCAGCGAGATCATCCTGGCGCTGTTCTACGTGGGCATCATCGGCTTCGTGCTGGATCGCATGATCGCCGGCCTCGCCAGGATCGTGACCCGCGGCACCGCGCTGAATTGAGGAACATGTCATGCAGCCTTATCTGAAACTCGACCATATCGACAAGGTTTTCACGCGCGGCAATGCGTCGACCGAAGTCCTGAAGGACGTGTACCTCACGATCGAGAAGGGCGAGTACGTCTCGATCATCGGGCACTCCGGGTGCGGCAAGTCCACGCTGCTCAACATCGTCGCGGGCCTGACCGGCGCGACCATGGGCTGCGTGCTGCTGGAGAACCGCGAGGTCAATTCGCCGGGGCCGGATCGTGCGGTGGTGTTCCAGAACCACAGTCTGCTGCCGTGGCTCACGGTCTATGAGAACGTCAAGCTCGGCGTCGACAAGGTCTTTTCGAAGTCGAAGACCAGGGCCGAGCGTGACGCCTGGGTCATGCACAATCTCAACCTCGTGCAGATGGCTCACGCCAAGGACAAGCGGCCTTCGGAGATATCCGGTGGCATGAAGCAGCGTGTCGGCATTGCGCGCGCGCTGGCGATGGAGCCGAAAGTGCTTTTGCTCGACGAGCCGTTCGGCGCGCTGGACGCGCTGACACGCGCGCATCTGCAGGATTCGGTGATGGCGCTGCACCAGAAGCTCGGCAACACGATCCTCATGATTACCCACGACGTCGACGAAGCCGTGCTGCTGTCCGACCGCATCGTGATGATGACCAACGGGCCCAGCGCGCGGATCGGCGAGGTGCTGGAGGTGCCGCTGGCGCGGCCGCGCAAGCGGCTGGAGCTTGCAACCAACGCCGGCTACCTGAAATGCCGGCAGCGCGTGCTGGAATTCCTCTACGAACGGCACCGGTTCGTGGAAGCGGCGTAAACAAACGCCGTCATTGCCGGGCTTGACCCGGCAATCCATCGAAATGACGAGTTTTTTCAGGATGGATGCGCGGGTCAAGCCGCGCATGACGAGGTGGAGAGAAATGGAGGCGCGTAAATGACACCCGATCAAGTCAAACTCGTGCAGGAAAGTTTCGCCAAGGTCGCGCCGATTTCGGAAACCGCGGCGGTTTTGTTCTACGACCGCCTGTTCGAAATCGCGCCGTCGGTACGGTCGCTGTTTCCCGACGATCTGACCGAGCAGCGCAAGAAACTGATGGCGGCGCTGGCGGTGGTGGTGAACGGACTTGCCAATCTGCCGCAGGTGCTGCCGGCCGCGAGCGCGCTGGCCAAGCGCCATGTCGGCTATGGCGCAAAGCCCGAGCATTATCCGGTGGTCGGCTCCGCGCTGCTGTGGACCCTGGAAAAGGGACTCGGCGATGGTTGGACACCGGAACTGGCCGCGGCCTGGACCGCCGCCTACGCAACGCTGTCCGGCTACATGATCGCGCAAGCCTGGCCGCAGGCCGCCGAGTAAGGATGTGTCGTGAGTGAGCCGCTGGTGATCGTCGGCAACGGAATGGCGGCGGCGCGTCTGGTCGACGAACTGGCGAAGGCGGCGCTCGGCCGCTATGCCATTGCCGTGATCGGCGACGAGCCGCGGCTCGCTTACAACCGCGTGCTGCTGTCGTCGGTGCTGGCGGGCGAAACCGCGTCGCACGACATCGAGCTCAAGCCGGCATCGTGGTGGCGCGATCGCGGCGTCACGTTGAAATATGGCTGCACCGCCACCGGGATCGATATCGGCCGGCGCGAACTCAAGTTCGCCGCCGACGAAAGCATCGCCTTCTCCAAGCTCGTGCTCGCCACCGGCTCGGCGCCGCTACGGCTGAACGTTCCCGGCGCCGATCTCGCCGGCGTGCACACCTTTCGCGACAGCCGCGACGTCGATTTGCTGCTGACGCTTGCCGCGCAAAGGAAACGTGTCGTGGTGGTCGGCGGCGGTTTGCTCGGGCTGGAAGCGGCCTATGGCCTTGCCAAGGCCGGCGCGCCGGTGACGCTGATCCATCTGATGGACCGGCTGATGGAACGCCAGCTCGATGCGCCCGCGGCGGACTTGCTGAAGATGCTGGTTGAACGCAAGGGCATCCGGATTTTGCTTAACGCCAATACCGCGCGCCTTCATGGCGACGCGCGCGTTGAGGGCGTCGAACTGGCCGATGGACGCCGCATCGATGCCGATGCGGTGATTTTCGCCGCGGGCATTCGTCCGAACGTCGCGCTTGCGAAAGACGCCGGCGTGCCGGTCAACCGCGGCGTCGTGGTCGACGACCATCTGCAAACCGGCGCTTGCGGCATTTTCGCACTCGGCGAGTGCGCCGAGCATCGCGGCGTCTGCTATGGCCTGGTCGAGCCCGCCTACGAGCAGGCGCGCGTATTGGCGCGGCACCTTGCGGGGAGCGCGGCGACGTATGGCGGCAGCGTGATGGCGACCAACCTGAAGGTTTCCGGGGTCGGCGTGTTTTCGGCAGGCGATTTCAGCGCGGCTGACGGCAGCGAGACGCTGGTGCTCAACGATGCCGGGCGCGGTACTTACAAGAAGCTCGTCATTGCCGACGGCCGCCTCACCGGCGCGGTGCTGGTGGGCGATACCGCGGATGCGCTGTGGTACCTGGAATTGATCCGTGGACGCGAGCCGATCGCCGGAATTCGCGGCGACATGATGTTCGGACGCGCGCTTGCGGTCCGCCCGAGGGCGGCGTGACGTGACCGGCCTCGCATCATGACGGCGATCGATCCCGCGCTGCGTGCCACCCGGACGACCTGTCCCTATTGCGGCGTCGGCTGCGGCGTGCTGGCGACGCCGGACGGCAAGGGCGGCGCCGCGATATCCGGCGATCCGCAACACCCCGCCAATTTCGGCCGATTGTGCTCGAAAGGCTCGGCGCTCGGCGAAACGCTGCGCAGCGAAGAGCGGCTGCTTTATCCGATGATCCGCTGCGGCAAGGGCAACATGGAGCGGGTCGCCTGGAGCGACGCGCTCGACCATGTCGCGCACCGCTTCCAGCACATCATCGCCCGCGACGGTCCCGGCGCGGTGGCGTTCTATCTTTCCGGGCAATTGCTGACGGAGGATTACTACGTCGCCAACAAGCTGATGAAGGGATTCATCGGCAGCGGCAATGTCGATACCAATTCGCGGCTCTGCATGGCCTCGTCGGTAGCGGGCCATCGCCGTGCCTTCGGCGCCGATACCGTGCCGGGCTGCTACGAGGATCTCGACCAGGCCGATCTGCTGGTGCTGGTCGGCTCCAATGCCGCCTGGTGCCATCCGGTGCTGTTCCAGCGCATGCTCGCCAACAAACAGCAGCGCGGCGCCCGCATCGTCGTGATCGATCCGCGCCGCACCGACACCGCTTTTGATGCCCACCTGTTTCTGGGATTGAAGCCGGGAACGGATACCTCGCTGTTTTCGGGGCTGCTGGCGCATCTCGCCGACAACGGCGCGCTGGATCGCGAATACATCGAGCGCCACACGTCGGGTTTCGACGAGGCTCTGGTCCGGGCCAGAAACATCGCCGGCGGCGTCGGCGCAACGGCGCTGGCGACCGGGCTGACTGAGCCTGACGTCGCGGCGTTCTTCCAGATGTTCAGGACCACGCCGCGCGTGGTCACGCTGTATTCGCAAGGCGTCAACCAGTCGGCGCAGGGCACCGACAAGGTCAATGCCATCATCAATTGCCACCTTGCGACGGGGCGGATCGGCAAGCCCGGCGCCTCGCCGTTTTCGTTGACCGGGCAGCCCAATGCCATGGGCGGACGCGAGGTCGGCGGTCTCGCCAACCAGCTAGCGGCACATATGGGCTTCACGCCGCCGGATATCGACCGCGTCCGCAGGTTCTGGAAAGCGCCGCGCATCGCGACCGATGAGGGGCTGAAGGCAGTGCAGATGTTCGAGGCGATCGGGCGCGGCGAGATCAAGGCGTTGTGGGTGATCGGCACCAACCCCGCGGTATCGCTGCCGGACGCCGATGCCGCGCGCGCCGCGCTGAAGAAGCTCGACCTCTTCGTGATCTCGGAAAACGTGCGCTCCAACGATACCGTCGGTATCGGCCCGCATGTACTGCTGCCGGCGCAAGCGTGGGGCGAGAAATCCGGCACCGTTACCAATTCGGAGCGGCGGGTATCGCGGCAACGCGCGTTTTTGACCCCGCCGGGCGAGGCGAGGCCGGACTGGTGGATGTTGAGCGAAGTCGCCAAGCGGCTCGGTTTTGGCTCGGCATTCGGTTTCAACTCGGCGGCGGATGTATTTCGTGAGCATGCGGCGTTGTCGGCGTTCGAGAACGGCGGCAGCCGCGATTTCGATCTTGGCGGCGTGGCGCGGCTTTCCGATGCCGCGTTCGACGCGATGGATCCGGTATCGTGGCCGATGCGGTGCGGCGAACCCGAACCGCAGCGGCGTTTCTTCGCCGCCGGCGGCTTCTACACCAACGACCGCAAGGCGCGCTTCGTCGCACCGGAAATTCCCGCGCTGAAAACCGAGACCACGGCCGGGCGGCCGTTGCGGCTCAACACCGGGCGGATTCGCGATCAATGGCACACCATGACGCGCACCGGCCTCAGTCCGCGTCTGAGCCAGCACCTGCCGGAGCCGTTCGTCGAAATTCATCCAGACGACGCGGCGAGGGCAGGCGTTGCCGACGGCGATTTCGCGCGCGTGACCACCGACCACGGCCGATGCATCCTGAAAGTCGCGGTCAGCGACCGCCAGCAGCGCGGCATGCTGTTCGCGCCGATACACTGGAGCGACGAGAATTCTTCCTGCGCGAGGGTGGGCGCGCTGGTGGCGCCGTTCACCGATGCGTTTTCCGGCCAGCCCGAGAACAAGGCGACGCCGGCCTCGATCGCGCCCCATGAATACGTGTTTCGCGGCTTTGCGCTGTCGCGGATGCCGCTGGAATTGCCGCCGAACGTCTGGTGGGCGCGCGTCGCCGTCACCGGCGGCGTCGGTTATCTGCTTGCCGGCAATGCCGACCTGGCGAGGTGGCAAACGTGGCTGCATTCGGTCGCCGGTGGCGACCTCGCCGAATACAAGGATTTCGGCGGCGGGATTTTTCGCGCGGCGTCATTCAGCAATGACCGCATGGAAACCTGCCTTTTCATCGGCCCCGCGCGCGACGCCGGTGATTGGGGCGCGGTCAAGGATCTGTTTGCAAGGGATGCGCTCGATGACGATCAGCGCCGCATGCTGCTGTCAGGCAAATCGACCGACGGACTGGCGAATTGCGGCCCGATCGTCTGCGCCTGCTTCGGGATCGGCCGCGCCACGATCTGCAACGCGATCGCGAAGGGCGCCGGCTCGGCCGCGGATATCGGCGCGCAACTGAAAGCCGGCACCAATTGCGGTTCGTGCATTCCGGAATTGAAGCGGTTGATCGCGGATGCGTCGGAAGCGGAGCCGCGCAAACTCGCTATTGCGAATTAAACACGCCGTCATTGCGAGTGAAGCGAAGCAATCCAGTCTGGCGGAGCAAAGACTGGATTGCTTTGTCGCAAGGGCTCCTCGCAATGACAACGGGACGTAGTTCATCCCCCCTTCACCGCGCCCGCCGTCAATCCCGCCACGATCTGGCGTTGCGCGAAAACCGTCAGCAGCAGCACCGGCAATGTGACGAGCAACGCCGCCGCCGCGAGCGGTCCCCAGCTCAACTGGTCGAACGAGATCATGTTGTAGACCGCAACCGGCAGCGTGCGCGTCTCGCGGCCGGCGAGTACGATGCCGAATACAAAGTTGTTCCAGGAGAAGATCACCGCGAGGATGAATGCGACGGCCATGCCGGGCCGGGCGATCGGAAGCGCTACGTGCCAAAACACCTGCCAGCGCCGGGCACCGTCGATCAATGCAGCTTCCTCCAGCTCCATCGGCGTGGTTTCGAAATAACCGATCATGATCCAGATCACGATCGGCACCGTCACCACCAGATGAATGATGATCTGCGGCCACAGCGTGCCGAGCAATCCCAGCCACTGGAACAGCAGGAACAGCGGAATGAGATAGGACAATCCCGGCGTGATCCGCGCGATCAGGATCACGATCGCGGATTTATGCGCCGCCATCCGGGCGATGCCATAACCGGCCGGCACGCCGACTAGCATCGCCAGCAACGTCGCCGAGCCGGTGACCAGCAGGCTGTTGATGAAATAGGTCAGGAAGCGGTTGGACGCGAGCACGTCGGCGTAATTTTTCCAGGCGAAGCGGTCGGGGATGAACACCGGCGGGTAGGCGGCGTTGTCGACCTCGAACTTGACCGACAGCGATGCCATCCAGAAAAAGAACAGGATGGCCGGTGACACGATGACGAACACCGCGAACCACAGCCCGATCTTGCCGAGGATCTGCTTCAGGCTCATGCGCCGCCGCCGATCTCGGTCCACAGCGTGCGCTGGCGCAGATGCAGCAAGCCGGCCGCGAGTGCGACGATCAGGATGAAGAACACCACCGCGATCGCCGAACCATAGCCGAGGTCGTAATAGATGAAGGCGACGCTGTAGAGATAAAGATTGATGGTTTCCGAGGCTGAGCCGGGTCCGCCTTGCGTGATCGCGAAGATGATGTCGAAGCTCTTGACCGCGTCGATCATGCGGATCATGGCGGCGATGAACAGGAACGGCGTGATCAGCGGCAGCGTGATGTAGCGGAACAGCTGCCAGAACCCGGCGCCGTCGATCTCAGCGCTTTCGTAAGGCTCGACGGGGATCGCCGCCAGCCCGCCTAGCACGATCAGCATCACCAGCGGCGTCCACTGCCAGGTCTCCACCAGCACCAGCGACGGGATCACGGTCGCGGGATGAAACACCCAAAGCTGTGCCGGCAGGCCGACCAGCGACAGCAGATAGTTCAGGATGCCGAGTTGCGGATGAAACATCATGGTCCAGACCAGCGCGATCGCCACCGGCGTCGCCATCATCGGCATGATGAACACGCCGCGCAGGAAGCCGCGCCCGGCGAATTTCTGGTGAAACACGACAGCGGCGAATGTGCCGAGCACCAGTGGCAGCAGCACCGACAGCGCGGTGTAGACGATGGTGTGTCCGACCGCCTCGACAAAACGCGGATCGTTGGGCAGCCGCAGGTAATTGGCGAGGCCGACGAAGGTGGTCGGCGAGCCTACCTTCCATTCGCGCAGGCTCATCCAGATCGTGAACAGCCACGGAAACACGATGATGGCCAGGACCACGAGCAGCGCCGGGATGACGAACGGCCAGTAGGATGGCCGGCGCCATTCGTGCTGCGGGACGGCTATATTTTCTTGACCAGGCATGACCATCAACCCGTCATTGCCGGGCTTGACCCGGCAATCCATCGCCTTGAGAATTTCTTTTCAGATGGATGCCCGGGTCAAGCCCGGGCATGACGATCGTTGTGCCGTCAAGCAATCGCACTCACGCTTTCTCGCTGCGCTCCAGGATCGGGCGGAACTGGTCGTGCGCTTTCTTAAGCTCCGCCGCGGGATCGGCGCCGGAGAGCGTCGCGGTGACGCCGGCGCCGACCAGATCGCGGAATTCGGCGACGGGAATGATGACCGGCAGGCCGAGCTTGCTGATCGCGGCGGAATCGATCACCGACTGCAGCCATTCCCGCGGCAGCTTCACGCCCTTGCGCACCTCGGCGTCGTTGAGGATCGAGTTGCGGAATGGCACGCCGCCGCCGGCCTGCAGCAGCCGCGCGCCTTGTGCCTTCGACACTGCCCATTGGCAGAGCAGATAGGCGGCCTCCTTATTCTTGCTCGCCTGCGCGATGCCGATGCCGTCGCCATAGGTCGCCGAATACTGGCCCTTCGGTCCGGCCGGCACGATGGTATAGCCGACCTTGCCGACGATGCGCGAGGCCGCGGGATCCTCCAGCGGCGGCGCCCAGCCGACGCCGTCGATCCACATCGCCGAGCGGCCTTGCGTGAACGAGGCCATCGACTCCATCCAGTTGAAGCCGGCGACGCCGGGAGGCGCGACCTTGGTCAGCAGGCGCTGATACATCTTGGTGGCCTCGACCGCCTCCGGGCCATCGGTCAGGATGTTGCCCTTGGCATCTAGGAATTCGCCGCCGTAGTTGAGGAAGAAGTTGGTCCACAGCGTCATGTTGGCGTTGCGCAAGCCGCGCCCTACAAACCCGAAGGTGCCTTCTTTCGGATCGGTGAGTTTCTCGGCGGCATCGACCATCTCGTCGAGAGTCCTGGGCACCGCGATACCCTTCTTGGCGAACATCTCCTTGTTGTAATAGAGGATGAAGTAGTCGACCGACCACGGCAGCGACAGCATCTGGCCCTTGTCGTTCCTGGCGTATTGCAGGCCGGCAGCCGAGAAGTCGCTTTCCACCAGATCGGACGCGGTGAGGTTCGGGTCCTTGAGATAGCCGGACATGTCGGCGAGCCAGCCGCCCTTTTCGAATTGCCGCTTCTGTACGTGGTAGCTCAAATGGATGACGTCGAAGCTCGGCTTGCCCGACGCAAGTTCGATCACCGCCTTCTGCCGCTGCTGTTGTTCGGGGATTTGCTCCGACTCGACCTTGATGCCGGTGAGGTCGGTGAACTCCTTGATGTTCTTTTGCAGGTTGTCGCCGCGCGGGCCCTTGGCAAGGATCACCTCCAGCGTGGTGCCGGCGTATTTTTTCCATTGCACCTCGGCACGAGCGGGAAATCCCGTGAGACCGAGGGCGCCGGTTGCAAGCGTGCCCTGCAATAGGGAACGCCGGGTCGGGGCGAAGCGCGCCATGTAGTGATCCTCCCTGCAATCCGCCTTGGCGGTGATTATGTGGACCCACCGCCTCCAAGCCTGACGATGCGAGCCTGGCGGATTCATAGCATGCCCTGCAACCGGAACAAGAACGGCATGCTGCGTCATCGACGGCGCCGATGGGCTCATTTATGGTGCGCTCTGTCCTGCACAGGTGAATCCGCGATGATGTATCTCGACCATCCGCCGCTGCTGATCGGAACAGAAGTATTTGCGGCGATGCCGGATCGATTTCGGCGCACGAATGTGCGCTCGGCCTGGGCCAACGCCAACCGGCCGGGGCTGCCGACCGATAGCTTCATTGAAGGGCCATCATTCGACAAGGACGGCAATCTTTACATCGTCGATATTCCGTTCGGACGGATTTTCCGGATTGCGCCGGATGGCGTGTGGTCGCTGATGATCGAGTATGACGGCTGGCCCAATGGCCTCAAGATGCACCCCGATGGACGCATCCTGGTTGCCGATTATATGCACGGCATCATGCAGTTCGATGCCGCCGGGGCGCGGATGCTGCCGGTGCTGGCGGCACGCAATTCGGAATCCTTCAAAGGCTGCAACGACCTGCACGTCGCATCGAACGGCGACATCTACTTCACCGACCAGGGCCAGACCGGGCTGCACGATCCGACCGGGCGGGTATATCGGTTGTCCGGGGACGGAAAACTCGATTGCCTGATCGACACCGGCATCAGTCCCAACGGCCTGGTGCTCGATCCCGGCGAGACCGTGCTGTTCGTGGCCATGACCCGCGACAACGCGGTGTGGCGCATGCCGTTGATGAAAAACGGCAGCGTCTCGAAAGTCGGCAGGTTCTGCTCGACCTTCGGCACCAGCGGTCCGGACGGCATGACCATGGACAGCAAGGGCCGGCTGTTCGTCGGCCATGCCTCGCTCGGGCATGTGTTTGTGTTCGCGCCGAACGGCGAGTTGATTGCGCGGATAAAATCCTGCGCGGGACCGAGCTGCACCAATGTCGCGATCGGCGGCGATCGTCGCGACCGGCTATACATCACGGAATCGGCGACCGGCACGGTGTTGGTCGCGGATATCGGTGTGCTGGAAAAATGAGCGCTATTCACTGCTGTCGTCCCCGCGGAAGGCGGGGACCCATAACCACCAATGTCCATGTGGTATGAGCTCGAATACCACGGGTAACCGCTGCCGCTCCAAAGGATAGGTCGGAGGCTATGGGTCACCGCCTACGAGCCTGTGAAGAAATCTTCTCGATTTCGGGGTGAACTGTGATTCAATGGAGATGTTGACTGATTGGGTGATAGAGGGATTGCAGGGATGGCGGGTCGAGGCGATGCTCGGGTTGTGGTTGCGAACCGGGCTCAACTGTCGTGGGATCTGATCAATCCGGATGGCTGGCTGGCGGCGGACCACCGCGCGCGATTGGTGGTTGGGTTCGTCGAGACGCTTGATTTGACGGTGCTCTACGACAAGATCGAAGCGCGTGAGGGAACGGCGGGCCGGCCGGCGGCGGATCCGGCTGTGCTGTTTGCGTTGTGGCTTTTGGCGACGATGGACGGGGTTGGCTCGGCGCGCGAACTGGACCGGTTGACCAGCCAGGATCTGGCCTATCGGTGGGTGGCCTGCGGCGTTCCTGTCAACTACCACGGACTTGCGGACTTTCGCGTGGCGCATGCCGATGTGCTCGACGCTCTGCTCACCGAAACGCTGGCAGCGTTCATGGCGGAGGGACTGTTTGAGGCCGACGAGATCGTCGTCGACGGCACCAAAATCAAGGCTTCCGCGGGCAAGAGTTCGTACAAGCGGGCGCTGCGTCTGGACGAGGCGGAGGCCAAGGCGAAGGCGCGTGTGGTGGCCTTGAAAGCCGAGGTCGAGGCGGACCCGGCGGCAAGTTCCAAGCGCCGGCAGGCGGCGCGGGCCCGTGGCTTGAGCCAGACCCAGGAGCGGATTGAGAAGGCACGCGCCAAATTGGCCGAGATCGAAGCGGAGAAGGCCAAGCGGGCCGAGCGCAGCCCGAAGGAGATTGCCGAACAAACAGAAGCTCGCGCCTCGCTCACCGATCCGCAGGCGCGGCGGATGCGGTGCGCGGATGGCGCGGTGCGCGCGAGCTACAATGTGCAGATTGCAGCAACGACGGATCATGGCTTCGTCACCGCGATCATGGCGACGGACCGGCGCAACGACAGTGATCTGGTGCGGCCGATGGTCGAGGAGAGCGAGCAACGGCTGGGGCGGCCGATCAAACGCGTGCTGGCGGACACGGGCTTTGCGCAGGTTGACGATATCGCAGCCCTGAGCAGCCGGCCCGAAGCGCCGGTCGGCGTCTACATCCACCCGCCCAGGGATCGCACCGATGTCAAGCCGGCAACGCTGCTGAGGCGGCAAAAGCAACGAGAAGGAGAGCCGCAGACCATCAAGGACTGGCGGCAGCGCATGACCAGCACCGAGGCCGAGGCGGTGATGAAAAAGAGGGGACGGATCGAACGGGTCAACGCAAGCTTCAAAAACCGAGGCTTCGGCACGCTCCTGGTGCGAGGCCTTGCCAAGGTGCAAGCGATCGGACTGTGGCACGCGCTTGCCCACAACCTCTCAATCGCCGTGCGATTAAGGACAATCGCCGCCGCATGAAGCCAATCGTCCGACCAATAGTATACGCCACCGCAGACACCGCTTCAGATAAGTTCACAGGCTCCTGCGCGGGGACGACGACGTACATGAGGCAATCATGAAACACCATCCGTTTGGCTTCGACGGCCCCTGGGTCTCCGTGATCGGGCAGGGCACCTGGTATATCGACCGTGGCAACCGTGCCGGCGCGACGGCGGCGTTGCGCCGTGGCATCGATCTCGGCATGACGCATATCGACACCGCGGAAATGTATGGCGATGCCGAACTCGTTGTCGCGGAGGCGATTGCCGGCCGGCGCGACGACGTTTTTCTGGTGTCGAAAGTATTGCCGAGCAATGCGTCGCGGCGCGGCACCATCGTTGCGTGCGACCGGTCGTTGAAGCGGCTCAGGACCGACCGGCTCGATTGCTATCTGCTGCATTGGCGCGGATCGGTTCCGCTCGCCGAAACCGTCGCGGCGTTTGAGGAACTGGTGCGTACCGGAAAGATCCGTTCATGGGGTGTCAGCAACTTCGATGCCGGCGACCTCGACGAAATCCTTGCGATCGCGGGCGAGGGGAGGATCGCCTGCAATCAGGTACTCTACCATTTGCAGGAGCGTGCCATCGAGCACGCGGTGATTCCGTGGTGCGAGGCGCACGGCGTCGCGGTGGTCGCTTATTCTCCGTTCGGCCATAATGATTTTCCGCGCCCGCGCAGCAAGCCGGGCCTGATGCTGCAGGCAATCGCCGACGCGCATCGCGCGACGCCGCGGCAGGTTGGCCTGGCATTTCTGACGCGCAGGCCATCGGTATTTGCGATTCCGAAGGCCTCAGCGCCGGATCATGCCGCTGACAACGCCGCCGCCGGCGAACTGACACTGAGCGATACGGAAATCGCCGCGCTCGATCAGGTGTTTCCGCGCGGCCCCGCGCCGCGCGGCCTGCCGATGCTGTAGCGCTCGCAATTCCTAACAAAGTGTTTCATCCGCCGTGACGCCGCGCCGCACGCAAACGCGCATATCGGCGTCCTGTTTTCCGACCTTGTCGCCACGCGCGAATTGTCGTTTTTAAAACCTCGCCCGATTCGATGTCTTACGCCTGAGTTTTGCCGTGACCCCGCCATCCGCAACAGCCGCCCGGCTGGACAGCGCTTCATTGCCGTTGCCGAACGAAAAGCGAGCCGCGCGGTCGGCGCCGGCGCGCGCCGACCGGCCGTTTCGCGGCATCGCGTTGATCCTCGCGTCGACGATCTTTCTCGGCTGCTCGGACGTCACCGCGAAATATCTGTCGGCGACATTGCCATCGATCGAGATCGCCTGGATCCGGTTTCTGGTATTCGCGATGATCATGGTTCCGGCGATGCTGCCGGGATCGCGGCTGTTCGCCTTGCAGTCCGAGCGCCCCGGTCTGCAGGTGATGCGCGGCGTCGCGCTGCTGTCGTCCTCGCTGTTCTTCATTTCCGGATTGCGATTTCTCCCGATTGCCGAAGCTTCCGCCACCGGCTTCATCGCGCCGCTGTTCGTCACCGCATTGTCGATCGTCTTTCTCGGCGAGAGGGTCGGCGTCCGGCGCTGGCTGGCGACGGGCGCCGGCCTGATCGGCGTGCTGATCATCCTGCGCCCGGGTTCCAGCGCGTTTCATCCCGCCGCGATTTTCCCCATCGTCTCGGCGCTGGCCTGGGCCTGCACCCTGATCATGACGCGCATGATGAGCGGCAGGGAACGCGCCATTACCACGATGACCTATTCGGCGATTACCGGCGTGTGCATCCTGTCGGCGTTGGTGCCGCTGGTCTGGGTGACGCCGAGCTGGCACGACATTCTGTTCGGAATATTCATCGGTGTCGCGTCGACGGCAGGGCAGTGGATCGTGGTGCTGGCATTCCGCTATGCCGATGCGTCGGTGCTGGCGCCGTTTTCCTACACCCAGCTGGTATGGGTCAGCATCCTCGGCTTTTTCGTTTTCGGCGAGGTTCCGGATATCTGGACCACTACCGGTGCCGCGGTCATTGTCGCCAGCGGGCTCTACACCGCGCATCGCGAACGCATCCGCCGGCAGCAGACGCTGATTGCGGCCGAGCCCTCCCCGAACGCGTAAGGCTCCGCGTTTCATCGGCCGTGACGATCGTACCCGGTCAGCGCGACTCTCACTTCGCGCCGCGTCAACGCCATCGCGCAACGGCCTTCGTCGTCCGGGCAGGATTTCTCCCTTCAATTCTGCTATGGTCGGTCCGTCCCCGCGCGTATTTTTGGCTTCGATTGTACCGACGCATGGAAGTTACTGTCATCGAACGCCTGGAGGTCTTGTTGCCGCCGCTGCTGCGGTCGCTGGAGACGCTCGGCTTCATCGCGCGTCATTACCATCCGCCGGATTTCGACGCTGTGATGGACGCCGCCGGCGCGCCGGACCACGAGCTGCGCGCCGCGCGCGGTCTGCTCGATGGCTGGCCTGATGAATTGGCGGCTGCGCGCGGACGGCTGCAGGCTGCGGCGGACGCGGTGCTGGCGGCGTTCGAGGGCCTGCGCAGCGCGCCCGATCAGGCGGACGGCGTCCGCGCCGTTTTCCGCGCGCTGCGATACGTGCCGCGCGCCAAAGAAGCGCTGTATCCGCTGGCCGGCGCGATCCCTGCGATCAACCGCTTCTTTCTCGATCCCGTTGTTCGAGACGATGCCGATGTAGTGGCGCGCTTCGCGGCGGGGCGCGGCCATGCCGCCGTCATGCATTTCGACAATGAACCCGGCAGCCGCGGCGGCTACTCGCTCTACGTGCCGGAGTTCTACACGCCCGACCGCGCCTGGCCGCTGGTAACGGCGCTGCATGGCGGCAGCGGCAGCGGCCGCAATTTCTTGTGGACCTGGCTGCGGGCCGCGCGGAGCTTTGGTGCGATCCTGGTCGCGCCCACCGCCACCGGAGCGACATGGGCGCTGATAGGCGAGGATACCGATACGCCGAATCTCGCGCGGATCCTCGAAGTCGTGAGGAGCCGCTGCAACGTCGATGCAAGCCGGATGCTGCTGACCGGGATGAGCGATGGTGGCACGTTCTGCTACGTCACCGGTCTTGAAGCCGCGTCACCCTTCACGCATCTGGCACCGGTCTCGGCTACCTTCCATCCGTTGATGGCGGAAATGGCTTCGCCGGATCGGCTGCGCGGATTGCCGGTGTTTCTCGTGCACGGCGCGCTGGACTGGATGTTCCAGGTGGAAGTGGCGCGGCAAACGCACGCCATGCTCGCGGCGGCCGGCGCCGATGTCGTCTACCACGAACTCGACGATCTCAGCCATTGTTACCCGGACGAGATCAACGCACCGATGCTGGCGTGGCTGCGCGGGGAGGGATGAGGTGAGATCACGCGTGTGGTTGCTTCGTGCCCCGGATGCGGTGCAGCACGCCGCTCTTCGCGGCGTGGGGCGCCGCTAAGCCGAAGCCGTAACGAGGCGCGGAGTTTGTGACGGTCCCGGTCCAGCGAAGCAGCGCTACGCGCTGCATCGCCCAGAACATGGCGTCTGTCTTCTAATGATGGCTCGCGGTGATACCTCCGCTGCCATCCGGAATCTGAATCGATACGTTCTGCATCATGCCCTGGTCCTCGTGGTCGAGGATGTGACAGTGCAGGACAAATTCGCCGATATAGCGCTGATAGCGCGTGCGGACCTTGATGGTGTACATCGAGGCGGCAAGCTTGCTCGGGAAATCGGCCGGGCTTTCGATCAGGTCCTTGATCCACAGCGTGTCCTTCCACACGCCTTTCAGCCCGGGATACTGCGGATCGACGGTGCCGCCGGCATCGTCCACCGCCCCCGGCAGGCTCACGTCCTTTCCGTTCGGATCGGTAATGGAAACGATCTGAAACGGATTGACGTGGATATGGAACGGATGGCTGACAAATCCGGATTGCAGGGTCCACTCGTCGACCCCGCCGAGCTTCAATACGCGGTCGATCCGGTTGGGATCATAGGGCAGCGGGTTGAACTGCGATGGATCGAAATGCTGCGGATCGATGGCCTTGTTGCCGACGCCGAAGGTGACGGGCGGGATTTTGATGAAGAACACCAGTTCCTGCCTGCCAGTGACTTCGCCGGGATCAATGTCGGGATGCGGGATGAAGCTGGTGAACTTCAATCCGTCACGCAGCTCGGCCGCGACCTTGTCGCGGACGTTCGGCGGAAGCGTCTGCATCGCGACCGACGAGAGGATGTCCTGCAGCGAGCCGGTGATGTCGGCCGTCGGCGCGCCGGGAGCGACCTCGACCATGCCGAGCAGTTGCCGCGAGGTGGCCTGACGGCTCACGCTTCCAGCCGCCGGCGCGCTCTCGTTGACGACGCAGTAGTCACCGGCCTCCGGAAACAGCACAAGGGCGTCGTAGCGATAGCCCGGCTGCAACGTCGATGTCGGCACCGAACGCGCCTGACCCATGGTCAGCCCGTCGGCGGCGATCTGGTGGTAGGAGAGCAGATCGCCGGTGCAGTTTTCCTCGATGAAGCGCGCGGCATCCCGCGCGGCCAGCGTCGTGACCGCCGGCGCGTCGGCTTTACGCTTGCGAAAACCGAAGGTGATAGTATCGCGCACGCCGCCATGGATCAGCCGCCAGCGCTCCGGCCGGCCGGCCCTGGCCTGAAATACCGGGCGCACCAGACCGTTGATGGTGGTGTATCGCGCCGATTGCTCCCACGATCCGGGTCCGAAGCCCACTCCGTTCGGATAGTCGTATTGCTCGACGACCCCGAGATCGTTCGGATCGCAAATCCATGCGACGATCTTCGGCGGCCTCGGCGGCGGCTGCGGTTCGGTCTGTACCTTCACATTGCCGGCGCCATCCAGGCAGGCGTACTGGATCTGCTGCAGGACGAGGGTGCGGTCCTCCATCGCGGTCAGGTCGGCGTTTTTCATGAGCACGTCGATGTCGCCAGGGGTATTCGGCAGCGCCGGCATGCGGTCGCCGCGTACGATCAGGGCGCCGGCCATGCCGCTCGACACCTGCAGCGCGGTCGAACCATGGCGGTGCGAATGGTACCAGAACGTTCCGGCCGGATGATCCGGCGGCAGGTTGTAGACGTATTCGAAGTCGACGCCCGGATTGATCGACAGCAGAACGTTGTCGGAATTGCCGGTGGGGCTGACCCACAATCCGTGCGAATGCAGGTTGGTGCCGTTAAAACAATGCGGGACATTTACCGGCTGGCCGTGCGTGGTGCAGCTCGGATCGGCCGGCAGCTTGTTATGCAGCACCATGGTGACGGTCTGCCCGGGCCGCACCTCGATGACCGGCGCCACGAACGGCGCGTCGGGATTGACCCCTTCGCCGCTGTAGCTGCGCAGGTTAACCTGGTCGAACCGTTGCGTCGCCGGATTCCAGATCTTGTTTTTGGTGTAAGCGACATTCAGGTCGTAGTCGCGGCGGCTGCCGGGAGGCGCGGCGCTCACCGCCGCGCTGAGGGCAGGAGACGCCGCGGGAGCGCGTTGCTTCAATACCGGCGGATTGGCAAACACCTGGCTGGAATTTTGCGCGAAGGCGGGCGCTGCGCCAAGCAACACCGCGATGCATGACAGAATTGCGCAATTCTTGAAATTCATGAATGCCTCCGAGGCCGAAGCGACCGGCGTGACGAAAAACACCGTACGCTGTCGTACAGAGCCGGGGGACAGGTTTCAAGCCGGACGTTCCACGCCGAATTCGAGGAGCTTGTTTGCCGTTGCCCGGCGTTCGGTCATAATAAATGCATGAACCGGGATAATTTCCTTTGCGACTCCGATCGCCCCGCGGTGCTGGCGCACCAGCGTTTTGCCGCGAACCGGAAATCCTTTGCAGGTCTCGATCTGGCGCGGCGCTTTCAGCGCATCCACGACAGCAATCTTTGGGGCGCGGCAAAATCCAGCTCCGGCCTGGGCTCGGAGATGGAGGCGACCGCGACCTTGCGCGCGGAGTTGCCGCGGCTGCTGGCCGGGCTGGAGGTCGGCTCGCTGCTCGACGCACCGTGCGGCGATGCCGGCTGGATCAACGCGGCGGAGCTTGGCGTGCGCGTCGTCGGTATCGATATCGTGCCGGCGCTGATCGAACCGCTGCAGGCCCGCGCCGCGGCCGGCGAAATCGAAGGCGAATATCGTCTTGCCGATATCACCCGTGATTCCCTGCCGCGATGCGACGCTATCCTGTGCCGCGACTGCCTCGTGCATCTGTCGTTTGCCAATATCGAGCGCGCGGTCGCGAATTTCCGCCGCTCGGGCGCGGCGTGGCTGATCGCAACCACATTTCCGCAATGGCGAACCAACCAGGATTGCGAGGACGGCGACTGGCGCGCGCTGAACTTGGAGCGCGCACCGTTCTCGTGGGCAGCGCCGGTTGCGTTGTTCAACGAGAACTGCAGCGAAGCCGGCGGCGGCTGGCGCGACAAGAGCCTGGGGGTGTGGAAGCTGGCAGGGATTCCGTCATTGCAAGGAATGTAGCGGCAAGGCAATCCGGACTTCCTCTGTTGTACTCTGGATTGTTCGCTTCGCTGGCAATGACGTGGAGCTACACCGGCAGTGCGATCGAATACTTCACCTGGCTCAGCGCAAAGCTGGATTCTATCGATGCGATGCCGTCGAGCCGGGTCAGCTTGTTTTTCAAGAACGCTTCGTAGGAGGACAGATCAGCGGCGACGACCCGCAGCAGATAGTCGCGGTTGCCGGTCATCAAATAACATTCCAGAACTTCCTCCCAGCCGGAGATCGCCTTGGCGAAGCGATCGAGATCTTCCTCCTTCTGTCGCGTCAGCTTGATCGAGATGAAGACGCTGACATGCAAGCCCAGCGATTTCTGGTCGACCATCGCGATGTAGCGCGCAATCACGCCGCGCTGTTCCAGCAGTTTTACGCGGCGATGGCACGGCGAGACCGAAAGCCCGACCTTGTCGGCAAGTTCCTGCATGGTGGTTCGGCTGTCGGATTGCAGTTCGCCGAGAATCTTCCGGTCGATGGCGTCGAGAGGCTGCATTGGGATAAGTCCGCTGAAATAATCGCTGTATTGGTATTTTATACCAATAACTGACGATGCGTCCCGAAAATTTGAGATTTCTTGCGGCCCGGTGCTCGCTAACATCCGGGAAACCAGCCCCGTCCCGGAGCAGAATGATGGCGAACGAATCCATGCGTCTCGAACTGTTGTCCGCGCTGGCGCGCAAGGTGCTGTGGCTGTCGTCGTGGACCATCCATCACGCCAATCATATCAGGCCGAACACCGATGGCCTGAAAGTCGGCGGCCATCAGGCCTCGTCGGCATCGCTGGTGACCATCATGTCGGCACTGTATTTTTCGGTGCTAAAGCCGGAGGATCGCGTCGCGGTGAAACCGCATGCCAGCCCGGTATTTCATGCCATTCAATATCTGTTCGGCCATCAGACCCGCGAAAAACTGGAAAATTTCCGCGGCTTCAAGGGCGCGCAATCCTATCCGTCACGCACCAAGGACGTCGACGACGTGGATTTCTCCACCGGTTCGGTCGGCCTTGGCGTGGCGCAGACATTGTTCTCCTCGCTAGTGCAGGACTACGTCACCGCGCATGGCTGGATGAAGGACCGGCCTGAAGGCCGCATGATCGCGCTGGTCGGCGACGCCGAGATGGACGAGGGCAATATCTTCGAGGCATTGCTGGAAGGCTGGAAGCACGGCCTGCGCAACACCTGGTGGATCGTCGACTACAACCGCCAAAGTCTCGACGCCGTGGTGCGCGAAGGATTGTGGGAAAAGTTCGAATCCATGTTCCGCAATTTCGGCTGGGACGTGGTGATCGTGAAATACGGCCGCCTGATGCAGGCGGCGTTCGCCGAACCCGGCGGCGAGGCGTTGCGGCGCTGGATCGATTCCTGTCCGAACCAGATGTATGCGGCGCTGTGCTTCCAGGGCGGCGGCGCTTTCCGCAAGCGCCTGCGCGACGAGATCGGCGACCAGGGTGATGTTTCCGCCTTGATCGAGCGGCGCAGCGACGACGAATTGCTCGACCTGATGTCCAATCTCGGCGGCCACGACATGGCCAGCATGTGTGAGGCCTTCGAGGCCGTCGACCACGATCGCCCGGTCTGCTTCATCGCCTACACCATCAAGGGTGTCGGCCTGCCGTTTCAGGGCCACAAGGACAATCATGCCGGCCTGATGACGCCGACCCAGATGGAAAAATGGCGTACGGCGCAGAACATCCGGCCGGGTCATGAATGGGAGAAGTTCGAAGGACTGCCGCAGGCCGCCGCAGCGCTCGAAGCCTTCCTGAAGGACGTGCTGTTCAACCGCGAAGGCCGCCGCCGGCTCACGGCGCCGGTGATCGAGGTGCCGCAGCGGCTCGCGTTTTCGCCGTCGCCGCAGATGTCGACCCAGCAGGGATTTGGACTGGTGCTCAACGAGCTGGCGCGCGGCGACACCGAACTCGCCTCGCGCATCGTCACCGCGTCGCCCGACGTCACCGTCTCGACCAATCTCGGTGCCTGGGTAAACCGCCGCGGCCTGTTCGCGAAGGGCGAGGTCGCCGATCTTTTTCGCAAGGAGAAGATCCCCTCGACCTTCAACTGGGATTTCTCGCCGAAAGGCCAACATATCGAGCTCGGCATCGCCGAGAGCAATCTGTTTCTCCTGATGTCGGCGCTGGGCCTGTCCTCTTCGATCAATGGCGTGCGGCTGCTGCCGATCGCAACCTTGTACGATCCGTTTATCAGTCGTGCGCTCGATCAGCTGAACTATGCCTGCTATCAGGATGCCCGCTTCATGGTGGCGGCGACGCCATCCGGCATCACGCTGGCGCCGGAAGGCGGCGCGCATCAGTCGATCGCGACGCCCTTGATCGGCATCGCGCAGGACGGCCTCGCTGCGTTCGAGCCGGCCTTTGTCGATGAACTCGCAGTCGTCATGGGCTGGGGTTTTGCGCACATGCAGCGCGAACAGACCGAGGAGGGCGACGAGCAAAGCGGCATGCGCAGCGGCGGCTCGGTGTATTTGCGGCTGTCGACCCGCAGCATCGACCAGCCGCAGCGGATGATGACGCCCGATCTGCAGAAGGGCATTACCGACGGCGCCTATTGGCTGCGCAAGCCGGGCCCCAATGCCGAAGTGGTGATCGCCTATGCCGGCGCGGTGGCGCCCGAGGCGATCGAGGCGATCGGCCTGCTGGGCGAGAGCCGGCGCGATGTCGGACTGCTGGCGATCACCTCGGCGGACCGGCTGCATGCGGGATGGACCGCGGCGCGCAGGCTCCGCCGCGACAATCGGGGATCGAAGCACATGAGCCACGTCGAAAAACTGCTGGCGCCGCTGCCGCGCGAGTGCGGCATCGTCACCGTGATCGACGGCCATCCGGCCGCGCTGGGCTGGCTCGGCGGCGTGCGCGGCCACAGGCTGGAGGCGCTGGGCGTCGAACATTTCGGCCAGACCGGCACCATCGACGATCTTTACCGCCACCATGGCATGGACGCCAATGCTATCATCGACGCTGCGGAGGGCCTTACCGCGGGGGCGCCGGTGCGGCATAGGAAGATGGCGGTGTGATTGTCATCCCGGCACGCCGGCGACCAATAGCCCCGGGATTCTCGATTTAAGTGAACAGCTGGAACAACTGTCTTCCTTTGATCGCCGACAAATCGCCACGTCGCCGTTTTCCGGGACGACTATGCGTTGGCCTTGCTGCTCCACTGAGCAAATCTTATATCCTGCGTCAGCCGAAGTGCGGCCCCGCGCAAGGGCGGGTTCAATTTCCGGTGCTTTCATGCAAGGATGCTTGCCGAATGCTCCGTTCCTGTCATCCGCTTTCGAAATCAAGAGGTTCACGATGGTCAACCGTATGCAATTCTATATCGACGGCGCCTGGGTCGATCCCGCCGTCAAGAAGTCCACGCCGGTCGTCAATCCTGCGACCGAAGAAACGATGTATGAGGTTGCGCTCGGCTCAAAAGCCGACGTCGACAAGGCGGTCGTCGCCGCGAAACGCGCGTTCGAAACCTATTCGCAAACCAGCCGCGAGGAGCGTATCGCGCTGCTGAGCAAGATCGTCGAGGTCTACAAGACCCGCATGAAGGACATCGGCGCCGCCGTTTCCGACGAGATGGGCGCGCCGCTGCCGATGGCGGAGAGGATGCAGGCCGGCGCTGGGCTCGGCCACATCATGTCCACGCTTGAGGTGCTGAAGAATTATCCCTTCGAGGAGCAAACCGGCTCCGCGGTGGTGGTGCGTGAGCCCGTCGGCGTCGTCGGCATGATCACGCCGTGGAACTGGCCGCTCAACCAGATCGCCTGCAAGGTCGCGCCCGCGCTTGCCGCCGGTTGCACAATGATCCTGAAGCCGTCGGAATTCACGCCGTCGTCGGCGTTGATCTTCGCGGAAATCCTGCACGAGGCCGGCGTGCCCAAGGGCGTGTTCAATCTGGTCAACGGTCTCGGCCCCGAGGTCGGCGCCGCCATGAGCGAGCATCCGGATATCGACATGATCTCGTTTACCGGCTCGACCCGCGCCGGCATCGATGTTGCGAAGCGCGCCGCGCCCACGGTGAAGCGCGTCAGTCAGGAACTCGGCGGCAAGTCGCCGAACATCATTCTGGAAGACGCCGACCTGCAGAAGGCCGTCGCTGGCGGCGTGGCGCACATGTTCGTCAATTCCGGCCAGTCGTGCAACGCGCCGAGCCGGATGATCGTGCCGCTGTCGAAGATGAAGGAAGTCGCCGCCATCGCCAAGGGCGTCGCCGACAAGACCAAGGCCGGCGATCCGCGCGCCGAGGGTACCAATATCGGCCCAGTGGTGTCGCGCATTCAGTGGGACAAGATCCAGAAGCTGATCCAGAAGGGCATCGAGGAGGGCGCAACCCTGGTCACCGGCGGTCCTGGCCTGCCAGAAGGCGTCAACAAAGGGTTTTACGTACGTCCGACCATTTTCGCCGACGTTACCAACGACATGACCATCGCGCGCGAGGAAATTTTCGGGCCGGTGCTCACCATCCTCGGTGCCAAGGACGAAGCCGACGCGGTGAAGATCGCCAACGACACGCCATACGGTCTTGCCGGTTACGTTTCCGCCGGAACCGTCGAAAGCGCCCGCAAGGTCGGCCGCCAGATCAGAGCGGGGAATGTCAACCTCAACGGCGTGCCCAATGACCGCACCGCGCCGTTCGGCGGCTACAAGCAGTCCGGCAACGGCCGCGAGTGGGGCAAATACGGTCTGGAAGAATATCTCGAAGTGAAGGCGATCGCAGGCTTCAACGCGGCGTAGGTTTTCACGCTGATTGCAGGCGCCGGGGCGGGATCGCGAATTCCGCGCCGGCGTTTTTGCATTAAACGCAACTGTCGTCCCCGCGAAGGCGGGGACCCATACGCCCTGCCGTTTCAATTGAAGCACGATATTGCAACGATTATCTAAACATTGACAGCGGTGGTTATGGGTCCCCGCCTTCGCGGGGACGACGGGAGTCTATCCCCCCGGCGCCCCCTGCGTATTCACATACAGCGCATAGATCGACTGGCTCGCGGCCATGAACAGCCGGTTGCGCTTCAGTCCGCCGAAGCACAGATTGGCGCAGCGCTCGGGCAGCGCGATGCGGCCGATCTGCGCGCCGTCGGGCGCGAACACGAACACGCCGTCCAGCTCCGGATCGCCCATGCCCCAGCCGCACCACAGATTGCCGTCGATATCGCAGCGCATGCCGTCCGGCGTGCCCGACCCCGCATCGATGTGGATGCGCTTGTTGGAGATGGTCTTGCCGTCGGCGCTCATGTCGTAGGCAAGAATCTTGCGGTTCGGCACGCCGCGCGATTCCACGACGTAGAGAATTTTCTCGTCGGGCGAGAAGCACAGCCCGTTGGGGCCGAGCACGTCGTCGGCGACGATGGTGGCCGTGCCGGTCTCGCCGTCGATGCGGTAGACGTTGGGATTGATCTCGGATTCGGCCTTGTAGCCTTCGTAGTTGCCGAGCAGGCCGAACACCGGATCGGTGAACCAGATCGAGCCGTCCGACTTCACCACCACGTCGTTCGGTGAGTTGAGCCGCTTGCCGTCGAAGGAATCCATCAACACCGTGATCGAACCGTCATATTCGGTCCTGACGACGCGGCGTCCGCCGTGTTCGCAGCCGACAAGCCGGCCCTGGCGGTCGCGGGTATGGCCGTTGGCGAAATTGGACGGCTTGCGGAAAATGCTGACCGCGCCGGTCTCCTCTTCCCATTTGAGGATGCGGTTGTTGGGGATGTCGCTGCACAACAGGTAACGCCCGTCGCCGAACCATACCGGGCCTTCGCCCCAGCGCAGCCCGGTTGCCAGACGCTCGATGGCCGAGAGCTTCAGCCAGTATTTCTCGAAGCGCGGATCGACGGCGTGAATTGCCGGATCGGGATAATAGGTCGCCGGCTGCCAGCCGGGGCGGGTGGATGCGTCGGACATTTGCTGTTCTCGTTGTTGCGTTTCCTTCTGATTTGGTTTGCTATCATTGTCGGTCGACGACCGCAAACGGGTCGCAAGAGACGAGGGATGGAATGCCAAAAATTCTGATTACCGGCGCCGCGGGCGAAATCGGCACGCGTCTGCGAAAACTGTTGCCGCCGATTTATCCCGACCTGGTGGTGAGCGACATCAAGAAGCCGGCCGATCTCGGCGCGTCGGAAACGTTCAAACCCGCCGATCTTGCCGACCTCGCCCAGGTCGAATCCATCTGCGAGGGCGTCGACGGCATCCTGCATTTCGGCGGATTTTCGGTGGAGGGCCCGTGGGACGACATCCTGCATTCCAATATCATCGGCTGCTACAACCTGTTCGAGGCCGCGCGCAAACAAGGAGTGAAGCGCATCGTATTCGCATCGTCCAACCATGCGGTCGGCTTTTACCCGCGGCATCACCGCATCGGCACCGACGTAACGGTGCGGCCGGACAGCCGCTATGGGGTCAGCAAGGCGTTCGGCGAAGCCGTCGGATCGCTCTATGCCGACAAGCACGGCATCGGCGTCACCTGCCTGCGGATCGGCAATTTCGGCGACACGCCGCTGGATCACCGCCGGCTGTCGATCTGGCTGAAGCCGGAGGACCTGGTGCAGCTCTGCCAGATCGGACTCGATCATCCCGACATCCATTTCGAGATTCTCTACGGCGCGTCCTATAACGAGCGCGCCTGGTGGGACAACCACCGCGCCTACGATCTCGGCTATCGCCCGACCGGCCGTGCCGAGGATTTTCGCGAGCATGCTTTTGCCGAGCAGGCCAAGCTGAAGCCGGACCCGGTGCGGCAGTTCTACCAGGGCGGCGCGTTCTGCAGCATGGAGTTTTCGGGCGACATGAGCAAAATCGTGAAGTGGAAGTGATTCAGAACTGTCGTCCCCGCGAGGGCGGGGACCCAGTATTCCAGAGGCGACAGTGCTCAAGCCGAGCAGCCGCGGCGTACTGGGTCGCCCTGTCAAGCCGGGCGATGACGGTTGTGATAGCATCGAGGCGAACTGAAAAAATAACAGAAAGAAACGACAATGGCGGACGGACTTCGCAAGGGACTGACCAGTTACGGCGACGCCGGGTTTTCGCTGTTTTTGCGCAAGGCCTTCATCAAGGCGATGGGCTATTCGGACGATGCGCTGAACCGCCCCATCGTCGGCATTACCAACACCCACAGCGACTACAACCCCTGTCACGGCAATGTGCCGCAGATTATCGAGGCGGTGAAGCGCGGCGTCATGCTGGCGGGAGCGATGCCGATGGTGTTTCCGACCATTTCCATCGCCGAGAGTTTTGCGCATCCGACCTCGATGTATCTGCGCAATTTGATGGCGATGGATACCGAGGAAATGATCCGCGCCCAGCCGATGGACGCGGTGGTGGTGATCGGCGGCTGTGACAAGACGCTGCCGGCGCAGATCATGGCCGCCGTCAGCGCCGATCTGCCCACCGTCGTCATCCCGGTGGGGCCGATGGTGGTCGGGCATCACAAGGGCGAGGTGCTCGGCGCCTGCACCGACTGCCGGCGGCTGTGGGCGAAGCATCGCGCCGGCGAAATCGACGAGGTGGAAATCGAGGCGGTTAACAGCCGTCTCGCGCCATCGGTCGGCACCTGCATGGTAATGGGCACGGCTTCGACCATGGCCTGCATTACCGAGGCGCTCGGTCTGTCGCTGCCGATGAGCGCCACGATCCCCGCGCCGCATGCCGAGCGCTTTCGCCTCGCGGAGGCGAGCGGCAAGCGCGCGGCCGCGATGGCGGTGTCAAAATCGCCGCGCCCGAGCGAATTGCTGACGCCGGCCGCGTTCCGCAACGCGCTGGTGGTGCTGCAGGCGATCGGCGGTTCGACCAACGGCCTGATCCATCTCACCGCGATTGCCAACCGCACGCCGCACCGCATCGATCTGGAAGTCTTCGACCGACTGGGCCGCGAGGTGCCGGTGCTGATCGACCTGAAACCGTCGGGCGCGCACTACATGGAGCATTTCCATCACGCCGGCGGCGTGCCCAAGCTGATGCAGCAGCTCGGCGACCTGCTGGACCTCGACGCGAAAACCATCGATGGTACGCTCCGTGACGCGGTTGCAAACGCGGAGGACGTGCCGGGCCAGGATGCTATCCGTGGCCGCAACGATCCGATCAAGCCGGAAGGTGCGATGGCGGTGCTGCACGGCAATCTCGCGCCGCGCGGCGCCGTGATCAAGCATTCGGCGGCAAGTCCCAAATTGCTGCAGCATACCGGCCGCGCCGTGGTGTTCGAACTCGGTCGAGGACATGACGCTGCGGGTCGACGACCCCGATCTCGACGTCAATCCGGACGACGTGCTGGTGCTGCGCAATGCCGGGCCGAAGGGCGCGCCGGGCATGCCGGAGGCGGGTTACCTGCCGATCCCGATGAAGCTCGCGCGCAGCGGCGTCAAGGACATGGTGCGGATCTCGGACGCGCGGATGAGCGGCACCGCGTTCGGTACCATCGTGCTGCATATCACCCCGGAATCCGCGGTCGGCGGGCCGCTGGCACTGGTGCGGAACGGCGACATGATCCGGCTCGACGTCGCCGCGCGCAGCATCGATCTGCTGGTCGATGCCGCCGAACTTGAGAAGCGTCGCGTCGCGCTGCCGCCTGCGGTCACGCCGGAATGGGCACGGCGCGGTTACGCGCATCTGTTCAACGAAACGATTTTACAAGCGGACGAAGGCTGCGATTTCGACTTCATGCGCGGGCAGGGAAAGTAACCCCGTCGTCCCCGCGCAGGCGCTAAGGCATGCACACATCTCGTCATGCGCGGGCTTGACCCGCGCATCCATCCATCTTCGAAACAGTCTTTCGAAGCGTGATGGATTGCCGGGTCAAGCCCGGTAATGACGACAGAGATATGTGCATGCCCTAGCGCGACGGCGGGGACCCATAACCCCAGGGCCGTCATTGTGGCATTGTGTCTGAGGGCTTTCTTCCTCACGCAGGCCGGTGGGTATGGGTCCCCGCCTTCGCGGGGACGACAGCTTCATTGACAATCGCGCAAGCCCGATGGGATGATTAAAGAAAATATCCACGAGGGGAGCGGTAATGAAAAACTTAAGCAGATTTCTCGGCACGGCACTGGCTGCGTCGACGTTGGTGTTCGCCGCCAGCGCCAGTGCGCAGGATGTAAAACATTATCGCTTCGCCTATGACCAGCCGAAGACGACGGGTTACGGCATTGTCGGCGATATCTTCGCCGACAAGCTGAAAGCGCTGAGCAAGGGCACCATGCTGGTGGAGCAATATCCCGGCGCGCAGCTCGGGCAGGAGCCGCAGGTTCTGCAACTCGTGAAGTCGGGCGACATCGAGTTCTGCATTTCATCGTCGGCGAACGCCGCGACCTTGTCGCCGCAGGCCGGCGTGATGTCGCTGCATTTCCTGTTCCGTAACGAAGGCCATCTCGTCAAGGCGATGGCGGATCCCAAGGTGTCGCAGGCGGTCAAGGCGATGATCGCCGACACCGTGCAGGGCGCTCGCGTCATCGCGCTCTCGACGCTGGGGCTGCGCAACATGTATTCCAAGCGCGAGATCAAGAAGGTCGAGGACATCAAGGGCCTCAAGGTGAGGGTACAGGCGACGCCCACCGAGGACACCATGTTCCCGGCCTATGGCGCGCAAATCGTGCACATGCCGTTCGGCAGCGTCTACACCTCGCTGCAAACCGGTGTGGTCGACGTCGCGGAGAACGGCGTCAACGTCTATCTCGCCAACAAGCACTATGAAGTAGCACCGGTGCTTTCGATGACTGAGCACGAGGCCAACAACAGCCTGGTATGGATCAGCGACAAATTGTGGAACAGCCTGACCCCGGAGCAGCAGGGCTGGGTGCAGGCCGCGGCCAACGAGGTCAATAAAAACCAGCCGGCAAAGGCGATCGAGCTCGAGCACCAGTCGCAGGACAGGCTGAAGGCGATCGGCGTCAAGGTCGTCACCGACGTCGACAAATCCGGTTTTACCGCCGTGGCCGATCCTTATCTCGACAAGCTCGCCAAGGAACTTGGCCCGCACGCCGAGAAGGTAAAGACGCTGATCCGGGCGATCAACTGACCGTCGTCCCCGCGCAGGCGGGGACCCATAAGCGCCGCTGTTACATAGGGCAAGCGGGCTGAAGTTATCCGCACAATTAGCGCCGGAGGTTATGGGTCCCCGCCTGCGCGGGAACGACCACGGAGGTTGTGGCACCGGACACGATGTTCGATTGACAATCGCGCAACCACGATGGGATGATTGAGAAAATCAAGGCAGGGGGAAACGTTGAAACATCCAAAAAGAATGATAACGGCTGCCGTCGCAGCGGCCGCCATGCTGCTCACGGCGAACGCCGGCGCGCAGGAGGTCAAGCACTATCGCTTCGCCCACGACCAGCAGCTCAATTCCGGCTACAGCGTCGCCTACGACATCTTTTCCGCAAAGCTCAAGGAATTGAGCAAGGGTACCATGCTGGTCGACCAGTTCCCGGGGGCGCAACTCGGCCAGGAGCCGCAGTTGCTGCAACTGGTCAAGGGCGGCGACCTCGAATTCGCGATCGTTTCATCGGCGAATACCTCGACCATCTCGCCGCAGGCGGGCGTGATGTCGCTGCATTTCCTGTTCCGCAATGAAGCCCATGTGATTAAAGCGCTCGCCGACAAACAGGTGATCGATGCAATCAAGGCGATGATCGACGACACCACGCAGGGACTGCACGTCATCGCCACCGGCTCGCAGGGCGTGCGAAACATCTACAGCAAGAAGGAAGTCGGCAAGGTCGAGGACGTCAAGGGAATGAAGATCCGCGTTCAGGCGACCGCGACCGAGGACACCATGTTCCCGGCCTACGGCGCACAGACCGTGCACATGCCGTTCGGCAGCGTCTACACCTCGCTGCAGACCGGCGTGGTCGAGGCCGCCGAAAACAGCATCAACGTCTATCTGATCAACCGGCATTACGAAGTGGCGCCGGTGCTGTCGATCACCGAGCATGAGGCCAACAACGCGCTGGTGTTCATCAGCGACAAGCTGTGGCAAGGCCTTTCCGCCGAGCAGAAGCAATGGGTGACGACGGCGGCCTCGGAAATCAGCGCGAATGAGCCGGCCAAGGCTTTTGAACTGGAGAGGGCGGCAGCCACGAAGCTGAAGACGATGGGGGTCAAGATCGTCACCAATGTCGACAAGACGGGCTTCACCAAAATCGCCGATCCTTATCTCGACAAGCTTGCAAAAGAACTCGGTCCGCACGCCGACAAGATCAAGACCCTGATCCGGGCGATAAACTGACGCGAGCGTCCGTATTCAAATTGTCATGCGCGGGCTTGACCCGCGCATCCATCCATCTTCAAAAACATTTCTCCAGGAAGATGGATTGCCGGGTCAAGCCCGGCAATGACGACAAAAATGCCAGCCGCCGGGACGACGCGCATGACCATCGCCGATAAACTGGTGCTGCAGCGGCAGCACCACCTGAAATGGCCGGCGCTGGACCGGCTGGAACTGGCGCTGATGATCGTTTGCGGCGTGCTGTGCTTCGGCTTCTCGCTGTCGGTGACGGCCAACATCGTCACCCGGACCATCGGCCGGCCCTGGCTATGGCTGCAGGAGGTGACTTCGACGCTGTTCATCTATGCGATCTTCATTGGCGCCGCGGTCGCCACCCGCCGCAACGACCATCTTTATCTGACGGCAATCTCCGAGGCGATGCATGGTACGCCGCGGCTGATCGTGGAGATCATCATTCGCCTCGTGGTTCTCGGCGTCGCCTTTTGCCTGATTTATTTCGGCTACATCAACTACGTCAGAGGTTTCGGCAGCTTTCGGCTGCCTTCGGGGACACCGATTGCGTCGCTTTATGCCGCAATTCCCCTGTCCGGCATTTTGATCGCGCTGTTTACCGTGGAGCAACTGGTCAACGGCATCCGCAACGGATTTGACCATCCCGAGCCTCCCGAAGCGGACCTCGATATTCCCACGATCGACGCCGGCGTCCAGACGAGGCCGGGGCTGTGAGTTCACCGGTCATCCTCGCACTGATGACGTTCTGCTTCCTGTTTTTCGGCTATCTCGGCGTGCCTGTGCCGTTCTCGCTGCTTGCCGGGGTTTTCATCGGCGCGCTGCTTACCGACGTCTCGCTCGCAGCCATCGTCCAGAAGGTATTCGACGGCGTCAATTCCGAGGCGCTGCTGGCAATTCCGTTTTTCCTGCTGGTCGGCGAGTTGATGAGTTCGGCCAACGTCGTGGTGCGCATTGCAAACCTGTCGTTGTCGCTGGTTGGTCATATCAGGGGCGGCTTGTCGCAGGTGGTGGTCGTCTTCAGCATGTTTTTTTCCGAGATGTCCGGTTCGACCACCGCCGACGTCGCGGTAATGAGCCGCGCGCTGGGCGGGCCGATGAAGCGCGAAGGCTACAGCCCCGCCTTCATCGCTGCGATCATCGCGTCCGCATCCACCATCGCGGCACTGGTGCCGCCGAGCATCACCGCGGTGGTCTATGGCGCGGTCGGCAACGTCTCGATCGCAGGCCTGTTCATGGCCGGCGTGGTGCCCGGCATGATGATCGGCTTCGGCCTGATGATCTATTGCTATTTCTTCGGGCCCGTCGGCATGCGCAAGCCGCGCGCGCCGCTGCGCCAGATTGTGTTCGCGGCGGGAGATGCGGCGTTGCCGCTGATGATCCCGGTGATCCTGCTTGGCGGCATCCTGTCCGGCTGGTTCACGCCGACGGAAGCCGGCGTTGTCGCGGTGATCTGGATCATCGCGGTGGTGATTCCCGCGCTCAACCGCGGTCACATCAGGAAAATCCCCTATGACTTCTGCCTGGCCGGGCTGATCTTCTCGCTGCCATTGATCACCATCGGCGCCGCCAACGCGTTCGGCTGGATGCTGGCCTACCTGCGCGGCGCCATCGTGATTTCTGACTGGATCATCTCGCTTGCCGGCAACGATCCGCATCTGATGATGCTGCTCCTGGTGCTGCTGTTCACGGTGGTCGGCGATTTCATCGAGCCGGTCCCGACCATCATTATCTTCATGCCGCTCGTGAATGCGTTGACCCAGGCCGGCGACATCAACGGCGTGCATATGGGCGTGGTGCTGATCGCCACGCTGGCGTTCGGGCTGATCACGCCGCCCTATGGCCTCGTACTGCTGATGGCGTCGAAATTCGTCGGCGTCAGTTTTGCAAAGGCGCTGCGCGCGGCGCTGCCGATCTACGTGGTGTTCCTGGTCACCATCACCTTCACCATCTATTTCCCCAAGGTGGTGCTGTGGCTGCCAAAGCAGGTGATCCCGGAATCGGTGGGATGTTTCAAGTCGCCGGCGGGAACGGGATATATTTGTCCAAACTGATCACCACTGTCGTCCCCGCGAAGGCGGGGACCCATACCCTCGGGCGGCAGTGATGGGGAAGGTACCGGCAACTTGCCGAAACGACGTGTAAAACGATAACCATCGGTGGTTATGGGTCCCCGCCTTCGCGCTAGGGCATGCACGTATCTCTGTCGTCATTGCCGGGCTTGACCCGGCAATCCATCACGCTTCGAAAAACTCTTTCGAAGATGGATGGATGCGCGGGTCAAGCCCGCGCATGACGAGATGTGTGCATGCCTTAGCGCCTCCGCGGGGACGACAGCGGATTTTTTACTTCCCCTTGCTGGTGAACTTCTTCACCGCGACGCGAAATTCTTCGGTATGCATGCAATCGACGATCTTTTCTTCCTCGGCGTCGAGTTGCTGCCTCGTGGTGGCAAGAGCTGCCTGATAGACCAGGGACTTGGTGGCGCCGATGGCGGCCGGTGAATTTTGCGCCAGCCGCTTGGCGAATTGGCGCGTCGCCGCTTGCAATTCTGCCGCCGGAACGACCTTCGCAACCAGACCCCAGTCATGCGCCTGTTGCGCGGAGAAGCTGTCCTCCGCCAGAAATATCTGCAGCGCGCGGCGGGTGCCTACGGTGCCGACTATGCCGACGGTACTCCCTCCGTCCGGCGACACGCCGATCTTGGCATAGGCCGGCGTAAAGCGGGCGTCATCCGCGGCGATGCAGAGGTCGGCGACGAAAGCGAGCCCCATGCCGGCGCCCGCCGCGGAGCCGTGAACGCTGGACACCACGATCTTCGGCATTCGCCGCAGGATCTCGATAAAAGCATGGTAATGCTTGAGCAGTTCGCCGACCACCGGCGCGATGGTGTCGGCGGCAGCCGCGGCACCGATGGTCTGCAGATCGCCTCCGGCCGAGAAAGCGCGGCCTTCGCCCTGGATCACCAGCACGCGGAGCGCATCATTGCCTTCCACTTCGGCGGCGAGTTGCTCCAGTCGCTGCGCAATGGCGAGATTGACGGAATTGAACGCGGCGGGACGATTGAGCGTGATGGTGGCGATCGCGCCATCGATCCGCAGCAATGCCGGATCGTCGGGCAGGGAGGGTGTCGCAGGATCTGGCGTCGGCATGATGAGATTTCCGGGTGTCAAGAACGTCGCTGCGTTGATTTAAATAGCAGAAGCGACGGGGTGACAATCCCTCGCCGTTTCGTGCAAAGTGTCCCTGACCGTCCGTATCGCGAAGGCCGGAAACGGGAGACGACATGGCGAGCGAGCAGACCACCCTCAGCCGTCCGGTATCATCGGTCGATCCATATTCGCACGGTTTCCTGCACGACCCGTATCCGTCTCATCAGGCGCTGCGCGAGGCCGGACCGGTGGTCTGGCTCGAACAATACGGCATCTGGACCATGGCTCGCCACGAGCAGGTCCGCGATGCCCTGACCGATCACGCGACATACTGCTCGTCGGCCGGCGTGGGCTTGAGCGATTTCCGAAAAGAACCGCCATGGCGGCCGCCAAGCATCATCCTGGAAGCCGATCCGCCGCTACATACCCGCACCCGCGCGGTATTGACCCGCATCCTGTCGTCGGCGGCGATCAAAATCTTGCGCGAGACGTTCGAACGCGAAGCGGAATTGCTAGTCACGCGGCTGGTCGAAAGCCGCGAATTCGACGGCGTCGCCGACCTCGCCGAGGCCTATCCGCTGAAGGTGTTTCCGGACGCGACGGGAATTTCCGACCAGGGCCGTGAGAATCTGCTGCCCTACGGCAGCATGGTGTTCAACTCGTTCGGTCCGCGCAACGATCTGTTCAACGCGGCGATGGCCAATGCCGGTCCGGTGCGCGACTGGATCATGTCGAAATGCAGTCGCGCGGCGCTCAAGCCGGACGGATTGGGTATGCAGATTTTCGACGCGGTCGATTCCGGCGAGTTGAGCGAAGACGAAGCCGGCATGCTGGTACGCTCGTTCCTGTCGGCCGGGATCGATACCACCGTCTATGGCCTCGGCAACGCGCTGTATTGTCTGGCGCGCTATCCGGAACAATGGCAGGTGCTGCGCGAAAATCCGGCACTGGTCCGCGGCGCGTTCGAGGAGGTGCTGCGCTTCGAGGCGCCGGTGCAATCGTTTTTCCGCACCACCACCAGGCCGGTCGAGGTATCCGGCATTCGCATCGGCGAGGGCGAGAAGGTGCTGCTGCTGTTCGCCGCCGCCAACCGCGATCCGCGGCGCTGGGACAAGCCCGACGTCTTCGACGTCAGGCGCCGCGCCACCGGCCATATGACCTTCGGTACCGGCATCCACGGCTGTGTCGGCCAGGCCGTGGCACGGCTGGAGACCGAGGCGATCCTTGGCGCGCTAGTCAGGCGCGTCGCGAGCATCGAAATGACCGCCGAGCCGACGCGCCGGCTCAACAACACGCTGCGTGGGCTCGACACCTTGCCGCTACGCGTCGTCCCGCTGTGACTTGAGGCTGATGCGGGAGGCGGTCACCGCCCTGCGTCGACCTCAGCCGCCGTGGGCATCGACGGCGCGGCGCCCATGCGCTGCACGCAGATCGAGGCGGCGATGTTGGCGGTTTGGAACGCATCGCAAATGGATTTTCCGCTAGCGAGCTGTGCTGCGACCGCGCCGACAAAACAGTCACCGGCGCCGGTGGTATCGAGCGCCTTGACGGTGCGGGCCGGGATGACGAGCGGCTTGCCGTTCACCAGCGCGATCGCGCCGCGCTTGCCAAGCGTGACGCAGATGACGCCGCTACGGTAATCTTGCAGCGACTGCATCGCCGCGACGAAGCACCCGTCCACGTCGGTGGCGCGAAGCTCGACCCTTGCCAGCGAACCGAGTTCGCTCTCGTTGAGGACGAGAATATCGACCAGATCGAGCAATGCGTGGTTGAATTGTATGGCCGGAGCCGGATTGAGAATCGTTGCCGCACCGGCCGCGCGTGCCCGCCTGAAAAACGCTTAAATCGCGGACAGGGGAATCTCGAACTGGCTGACTGCCACGTCGCTCTTTACAAACACGACCGCGCCGACATCGGTGGCGTCGACCAGCGCATTCGCGCCGGGTATGACGACGATGGTATTATCGGCATTCGCCACGGTGATGACCGCCGTGCCGGTATGGGCCTCCAGCGTGTCCTGTACGAAGGCGAGATCGACGCCCTGAGCCGCGAGAAACGCGCGCAACTCACGGCCGAATGCATCCGCGCCGAGGCGTCCGATCAGCGCCGTCGCAGCGCCGAGCTTCGCCGCCGCGACCACCTGGTTGGCACCCTTGCCTCCGGGAAAGTAAAGCACGTCATGCCCGGCGACGGTTTCGCCCACCTTCGGATGCCGGTCGGCCGTCACCACCACATCCATGTTGATGCTGCCGGCAATGAATACGCGGCCCATGGTCTTTCCTCGATGTTGCCGTCCTTCCGGGGCGCGACGAAGTCGCGAGCCGGAATCCATAACCATCATCGAGAGTATGGATTCCGGGCTTGCGCCAAGATGGCGCGACCCGGAACGACGAAGTTAGGTCTACGCCGTGACTTCGAATTCCCGCCTTATGGCTTCGATGTCCGGCACCGTCGGCAGGCCGGCTTCGTTGCCGAGGCGCTGGATCTTGTAGGTCGACGCCGCGCGCGCGAAGGCAAAATGATCCCGCCAGGCCGCACCGGGATTACTGAGATAGGAATACACATAGGCGCCGTGGAATACGTCGCCGGCGCCGTTGGTGTCGAGCACGCGGTCGCGTGCGATTCTCAGCGCCGGCAGCGCGCGCACAGCACCGGTCTCGTCGTACCAGAGCAGGCCACGCTCGCCCAGGGTGATACCGCCGACCCGGCAGCCACGGCTTTTCAGATAATCCAGCATCGCCTCCGGCGTCTTGTCCATCTGCTCGCACAGCCGCTCGGCAACGATGGCGACGTCGATGAATTCGAGCAGCTCGTGGGTGTTGCTGCGCAGGCCGCCGCCGTCGAGCGAGGTGAGGATGCCGGCCTCGCGGCACAGTTTCGCGTAATGGATAGCCGCGTCCGGCTGATGGCCGTCGACATGCAGCGCGCGGCAGCCCTTCAAATTCAGCATCGGAAACGGGTGGATGTGTTCATCGTCGCGGCAGCGCACGATGGCGCGCTTGCCGTCCTTGGGCATGATGAAGGACAGCGACGAGGAGTTGACCTTGCGCGGATGGATCGAGATTCCATATTTCGCGCTCATGTCCTGAAACATCCGCCCTAGCCAGTCATTGGCCACCGTGGCGATCAGGTCCGGAACGATCCCCAGCTTGGCGCAGCAGAACGCGGCGGTAACCGCGTTGCCGCCGAACGACACCGCGTAGGCCGAAGCCACATGTTTCTCGTCGCCGGTCGGCATGTGATCGGTGATGAAAGTGACGTCGATGTAGGTCTGTCCGATGAAGAGGGCTTGCATCAAGCGATCCGTTACGTAAGGGGTGGTCCCGGCTGGCGCCGCGACATTAGCACTGCTTATCGCGGGAGTTTCGCTAAAATTATCCGCAAGCCGCTACGGTATTGCTTGAGATAAGCGTGTGGCGGGACTACGACCGTGGTTAAATATCGCGCATGCCGCGATCAAGGGAGGGGAATGATGACGGTCTATTCCGGCCCGGTATTCGACATGGCGGTGGACCAGTTCGGCGTCATCGCCAACCACCTCTCGATCCCGATGGACGAGCGCGACCGGCTGCTGCTGCCGAAGCGCGCCATCACTATTTCCTGTCCGATCCATCGCGATGACGGCACGATTGCGGTGTTCGAAGGCTACCGCGTCCAGCACCATTTGACATTGGGGCCGACCAAGGGCGGCACCCGGTTCGCGCCCAGCGTCGACATCGGCGAGGTCGCGGCGCTGGCGATCTGGATGAGCTGGAAATGCGCGCTGGTGGGCCTGCCCTATGGCGGCGCCAAGGGAGGCATCAATGTCGATCTCTCGACGATTTCAAAACGGGAGCTCGAGGCGCTGTCGCGGCGCTACATGCAGGAGATGATTCCGTTCGTAGGCCCTCACATCGACGTCATGGCGCCCGACATGGGCACCAACGAGCAGGTGATGGCATGGTTCATGGACACCTATTCGATGTATCAGGGCCGCACTGTCACCGAGATCGTCACCGGCAAGCCGGTAAGCTCCGGCGGAACTTTGGGGCGGCGCGAGGCCACGGGGCGCGGCGTGGCGCATCTTGCCAAGCGGGTGCTGAACGAATTGTCCATCGACCTCAACAACGCCACTGCCGTGGTCCAGGGCTTCGGCAATGTCGGGTCCTACGCCGCGCTCGAACTGCAGCGGTTTGGTCTCAAGATCATCGCGGTCAGCGATCACACCGGCGCACTGTATGACACCGCGGGCCTCGATGTGGCCGGGCTGATGAAGCACACCGGCGAACACGGCAGTCTTGCCGGGTACTCGAACCAGTTGCAGTTCGATCCCGGGCAAATCCTCACCCTGCCTTGCGACGTACTGGTGCCGGCAGCGATGGAGCGGGTCATCGACGCGCAAACCGCCGCAAACCTGAAGTGCCGGGTGCTTGCCGAAGGCGCCAACGGCCCGACCACGCCGGATGCCGATCTGGTACTCGAGAAGCGCCGCGATGAGGTATTTCTGATTCCGGACATTCTGTGCAACTCCGGCGGCGTTGTGGTCAGCTATTTTGAATGGGTGCAGGATCTGCAGCAACTGTTCTGGGAGGAAGAAGAGGTGACGCGGCGCGAATACCAAATTCTGGATCGGGCCTTTGACCACATGGTGTTGCGCGCGAGGACCGACGGTATTTCCCACCGTACCGCTGCGATGGCGATCGGCGTAGAGAAGGTCCGTGCGGCCAAGACCACGCGCGGCTTGTTTCCGTAACTGTCATTGCGAGCGAAGCGAAACAATCCAGAAGGCGCGAACGCCGAGTTGGATTGCTTCGTCGCTACGCTCCTCGCAATGACGGAAGCAAATACAGGGACTGCTCGAATGATTACCGGGCTCGATCACCTCGTCCTTTTGGTGAAGGATATCGCCGCTGGCGTTACGATATACGAGACGCTGTTTGCGCGTGGGCCGGCACGGCGCAGCGCCGGCGACGGCGTGGAAACCGCGCTGTTCACGCTGGACAACATGACGCTGGAGCTGATGGCCCCGGTGGGCGATACCGCTGCCTCCAACCGGATTCGGTCCGTGCTCGCGGAACAGGGGGAGGGGCTGGCGAGCATCTGCTTTCGCACAGGCGATATCGCGCGGATGCATCGCAGGCTCGATCGGGTGGCGCTGAAGCCTGAGCCGGTTTCCGATCAGGAGAGCCGCGATACGGCATCTGGCGCCACATTGTCATGGAAGCGCACCCGCGCTGCGACTGAAACCACGCGCGGCGTCCGGCTGTTCTTCCTGGAGATGGGAACCGAGCGCCCGCGCTCCGCCGTCACCGGAGAAGCGCCGATCCTTGCAATGGATCATGTGGTGATCTTGACCGGGGATCCCGAGCGGTCCGCGGCGTTGTACGGCGCGCGGCTCGGGCTCGACATGGCACTGGATCGCTCGCATCCCGACTGGGGCCGGCTGATGTTCTTCCGCTGCGGCGATCTCATTGTCGAAACCGTGCAGCGGCCGGGCGTCGGGGCCGATCCGGCACGCGACAGGCTCTATGGCGTGAGCTGGCGCGTCGCCGATGCCGACGCGGCGCGGGCGCGGCTGATATCCTCCGGGATCGACGCATCCGATGTACGCATCGGCCGTCAGCCCGGCACCCGCGTGCTGACGGTGCGCAACGGCACCTGCGGCATTCCCACCCTGCTGGTGGAGCGCACGCCGCGGCCAACTTAGCCGTCATGGCCGGGCTTGTCCTTACTGGATTCACACATCTCGTCATACGCGGGCTTGACCCGCGTATCCATGTGGATTCGCGGCGTGGCCGCTTTTCATGCTGTAATACTGCAAGACGTAGATGGACGGGACAAGCCCGGCCATGACGCGGAGAGGATCGCTCGACTTGGCCAAGGCGAAACGAACCCTGAAATGGCAGCGCGATCCCGCGGGCATGCGGCTGCGCATTCTGGAGGCCGCAAAGCAGGAATTCGCGGCGCATGGCCTCGCAGGTGCGCGGGTCGACCGCATTGCCGCGGAAGCCGGCGCCAACAAGCGCATGCTGTATTATCACGTCGGCAACAAGGAAGACCTGTATCTCGCGGTGCTTGAAGGCGCATACGAGAAAATCCGGGTCGAGGAGCGCGGGCTCGATCTGGAGCACCTCGATCCGCCGGAAGCGATCGGGCGACTGATCGAATTCACCTGGAACTATTTCATCCGCAATCCGGAGTTTCTGGCGCTGCTGAACACCGAAAACCTCGCCAAAGCGAAGCATCTCAAGCGTTCCACCAAAGTGAAATCGATGCACTCGCCGTTCGTCGAGATGATCCGCACCGTGGTGACGCGCGGCGTCGAGCGCGGCGATTTCCAGGTCGCGATGGATCCGGTGCAACTCTACATTTCAATCGCGGCCCTGTGTTTCTTCTATCTGTCGAACAGCGCGACGCTGAGCGTGATCTTCGGCCGCGACCTGCTGAAAAAGCAAGCCCGCGACGAGCGGCTGGATCATATGGTGGCGCTGGTGCTGGGGGCGCTGACGGGAGGGCCGGCGGCGGTCTTTATCGGTTCCGTGCCCCGGACGCAGTGCAGCGCGTAGCTCTTGCGAAGCGGTGCGCTGCAAAGCCCGGGCCGTAACAAGTGCGGTGTTGTAACGGTCCCGGACGCGGTGCACCGCTGAGAAGCGCTGCACCGCGTCCGGGACACGATACTGATGCGGACCCGCGCCGATGTGCCGCCTTGAAAAGTCTGGACAGTATTTATCCAACGGGTTAATTGTCGGCCAAACAAGGGAGAGAAGCGTTGACCGAGTCCCGGCCCTCCGAAAGCGTATCCAAGGCGCTGAACACGGTATGGCTCCGGCCCTTTCTGTTCCTCATTTTCATTGTCGTCGCCTGGGATCTGACGATCCGGCTGTTCAAGATTCCGCCCTATCAAATTCCGGCGCCGGGCGATGTCGTGGTGGTGCTGTGGCACGACTGGCCGGAGCTGATGGCGCAGGCCTGGCCGACCACCTATGCGACGGTGTGCGGCTTCCTGCTCTCGGCGCTGTTCGGTATTCCCGTCGCGATGCTGATCGCCGGATCGAAGACGGTGGAGAGCTATGTCTATCCGTTGCTGGTGTTCTCGCAGTCGGTGCCGAAGATCGCGATCGCGCCGCTGTTTGTGGTGTGGTTCGGGTTCGGCATCGTTCCAAAGGTGATCTCGGCGTTTCTGCTCGGGTTCTTTCCGGTGGTGGTGTCGGCGGTGCAGGGTTTCAAATCGGTCGACCCCGACATGGTCGATCTCGCGCGCGCCATGCAGGGCAGCCGTGCAAAAGTTTTTCTGGCGGTGAATCTGCCGCACGCGATGCCGGCGATCTTCTCCGGTCTCAAGGTCTCGGTGACGCTGGCCGTGGTCGGTGCCGTGGTCGGCGAATTCGTCGGCTCCAATTCCGGCATCGGCTATGTGCTGCAGCGCTCGATCGGCACTTTCGATCTGCCGACCATGTTTGCGGCCTTGGTGATTCTGGCGTTGCTCGGCGTGGTGCTGTTCTGGATCGTGGACCGGATCGAACGCCTTGCGATCCCCTGGCATGTCAGCCAGCGCGAGGACATCTTTTTCGCCGCATAGGCGAATCAAAAAAGCGGCTCACAAAGGGCCGCATGAACGCCAACGGGAGGATGACGGGATGCGACGGATGACAGGGTTTTCGGCGGTGCTGGCGTGGGCGATGCTTGCCGCGGCGCCTGCGTCCGCGGCGGACAAGGTCGTGCTGATGTTGAACTGGTATGTCTATGGCGAGCACGCGCCGTTTTATTACGGCAAGGCCAAGGGCATCTACGCCGCCGAAAACATCGATCTCGAAATCCAGGAAGGCCGTGGCTCGGCGGCGACCACCCAGGCCGTCGCGGCCAGGACCGCCGATTTCGGCTATGTCGACGTGCCCACCATGATGCGCGCCGCGATCAAGGGCGCGCCGGTGATCGCAACCGGGGTGCTGCTGCAGACCAGCCCGATGTCGGCGATGGGGTTTGTCGACAAGAACATCAAGAAGCCGGACGACATCAAGGGCAAGACGGTGGCGATCACGCCGGCGGATTCCATGACGCAGATCTGGCCGCTGTTCCTGAAGAAGACCGGCCTGAAGGAAGCCGATTTCAAGACCGTGGCCGGCGACGGCCAGACCAAGCTCAACGCCGTCATCAACGGACAGGCCAACCTCTTGCTCGGCTATGTCATGGACCAGTCGATGAAGATCAAGGACGCCACCGGCAAGGACGTCTATCCGATCAAGTTCGCCGACTACGAAATCAACATGGTTTCATCCGGCATGATCGCCAATACCGAATATCTCAAGGCCAACGACAGTGTCGCCAAGCGCTTCATGGCGGCGACCACCAAGGCCATCGAGGCCGCGGAAAAGGACCCCAAGGGCGCGGCGCAGTCGATTCTCGACGCCAACCCCAAGGGCGGCAAGATCGACACCCTGACGCAGGGGTTCGAATTGACGATACCGCTTTATCGGACCCCGGAAACCAAGGGCAAGCGGCCGTTTCAGGTCACCGACGCCAATATGACCGACAGCGTCAATCTGATGGTCGAGTATGGCGGGCTCGAAGCCAAGGCCAAGGAGAATCCGAAGGCATTTTACACCAACGACTACCTGCCGAAGTAGGTCGGCGGGATGAGCGCGGCGGCAACCGGAATGACCAGGGCAAGCGCGCATCTGCGCGTGGTGTCGGACGCGTCCGCCGGCGCTTCCGGGATCCGCATCTGCGGTGTATCGAAGATCTATCGGGCGCGCGATGGCGACGTGCCGTCGCTGCGGCCGCTGGATTTCCACATCGACGAGGGCGAGTTCTTTGTCGTGGTCGGCCCGTCCGGCTGCGGCAAGTCGACGTTGCTGAAAATGATTTCCGGATTGCTGGCGCCTTCATCTGGAGAAATCCTGGTCGATGGCGAGAAGGTCACCAGGCCGCACGGCAATGTCGGCATCGTATTCCAGAACGCGCTGCTGCTGCCGTGGCGCAACATTCTGGCCAATGTGATGCTGCCGATCGACATGAAAAAGCTGTCGCGCGAAAAATACCTGCCGCGCGCGAGAGCGCTGCTGAAGATGGTCGGGCTCGAAGGGTTTGAGAAGAAGCTGCCGTGGCAGTTGTCCGGCGGCATGCAGCAGCGCGCCTCGATCTGCCGCGCGCTGGTGCATGACCCCCGGATCATGCTGATGGACGAGCCGTTCGGCGCGCTCGACGCCATGACGCGTGAGCGCATGAACGTCGAGTTGCAGCGCATCCAGCGCGAAACCGGAAAGACCGTGCTGCTGATCACCCATTCCATACCGGAAGCGGTGTTTCTCGCCGACCGTGTGCTGGTCATGACCGAGCGTCCCGGGGCCATCGCCGCGATCTACGACGTGCCGCTGGGAAAAAATCGCTCGCTGGACGTGATGGCCAACCCGGTGTTCACCGAACTGGTGCAGCGCATCCGCAAGCATTTCTTCACTCAAAGCGCGCTGGATTGAGGTCGGTCATGGCACCACGAATGGCCGTGCGCGACATTTCGTTTTTCGAACGGCCGATCGATTTCGCGCGGCCGTTCCGGTTCGGTGCGGTGACCATCACCAAGGCGACGCAGATTTTCGTGCGAGCCGAAATCGAGCTGGAAGACGGATCGACGGCGATTGGCGCCAGCGCCGAGATGATGGCTCCAAAATGGTTCGACAAGCGGCCGCATCTTTCGGCGGAGGAGAGCGCCGCCGAATTGCGGCGCGCGCTGACGATGGCCCGCGATCTCTATCTGTATCGTGACGGCTTCGAGACGGCGTTCGACCTGCATGCCGCGCGTATCGGTCCGCAAATCGCCGCCTGCGCGAAAGACGACATTCCGGCGCTGGCCGCAGCTTACGGTCCCGCCGAAATCGACAAGGCGGTGCTGGATGCGCTGCTGCGCGCGACCGGCAGGAATTTCTTCGACGGCATGGCGGCGAATATCGCCGGCATCGATGCGAGGCTTACGCCGGATCTGAGCGGCGGCGAGATCGCGACATTCCTGGCCTCGCGCCGCCGGCTCGATCGCGTCGCGGTGCGGCATACCGTCGGCATGGACGACATCGTGGAAGGCCAGGGCGGAGTTGCCGATCCCGCCGACAATGCAGGCGCGCGCTATTTCAAGATCAAGCTCGGCGGCGATCCGCTGGCCGACACCGTGCGTTTGATCCGAATCGGCAAGGCGTTCGGCAAGTTGCCCACCGATTACAAGGTGACACTGGATGCCAACGAACAATACGCCGATTTCGCAGCCCTTGCCGCGCTGGTAGCGAGCCTCGATCACGACATCGCCTTGAAGCCGATCGCGGAGAAGTTGCTTTATATCGAACAGCCGATGCCGCGCGAGACTTTTCGGCAATCGCCGCTCGGCGCGTTGACGCGCCGCGATTTCATCATCGACGAGGCCGATGACGCCTATGACGCGTTTCCGGTCGCCAAGGCGCTCGGCTATCGCGGCATCTCCTCGAAATCCTGCAAGGGCATCTATAAGTCGATGCTCAACGCGACGCGTGCGGCAAAATGGAGCGCCGGCAGCGAGAAATTCTTTGTCGCGGGCGAAGACCTCACCTGCCAGGCTGGGCTAGGCGTGCAGCAGGACCTGGCGCTCGGCGCCCTGATCGGCATCACCCATGCCGAACGTAACGGCCACCATTATGTCGATGGCTTTGCCGGGATACCCGACCAGGAAGCCCAGGCGTTTCTCGCAGCGCACCCCGATCTCTACGTTCGCGACGGCGACACCGTGCGGCTCTCGATTCACGATGGCGACCTGCTGACGGGATCGCTGACGACGCCCGGATTTGCCTCCGGCGTGCATCCGGACTGGGCGGCGCTGAAGCCGCTGCAGCACCCAACAGCAAGAATACTTCAGGAGCAGACCCTATGACGACGCAGCGCCTTGGCCTGATCATGAACGGCGTCACCGGCCGTATGGGTCTCAACCAGCATTTGATCCGTTCCATCGTCGCGATCCGCGACCAGGGCGGCGTGGTGCTGTCGAATGGCGACCGAATGCTGCCCGATCCGATCCTGGTCGGCCGCGATGCGGATAAGGTGGAGCGTCTGGCAAGACAGTTCAACGTGCAGCGCTGGACCATCGACCTCGACGACGCGCTGACCAATCCCGAGGACACCATCTTCTTCGATGCCGCCACCACGCAGGCACGCCCCTCGCTGCTGACCAAGGCGATCAACGCCGGCAAGCACGTGTATTGCGAAAAGCCGATCGCGACCAATCTCGACGAAGCTGTTGCGGTATTGAAGCTTGCAAACGAAAAAGGCGTCAAGCACGGTACGGTGCAGGACAAGTTGTTCCTGCCGGGCCTGAAGAAGCTGGCATTTCTGCGCGATTCCGGTTTCTTCGGCCGCATGCTCTCGGTGCGCGGCGAGTTCGGCTATTGGGTGTTCGAGGGCGACTGGCAACAGGCGCAGCGTCCGTCGTGGAATTACCGCAGCGAGGATGGCGGCGGCATCATTCTCGACATGGTCTGCCACTGGCGTTACGTACTGGACAACCTGTTTGGCGAAGTCGAGAGCGTTTCCTGCCTCGGCACCACCGATATTCCCGAGCGCTGGGACGAGAAGGGCAAGAAGTACAAGGCGACATCGGACGATTCCGCCTATGCCACCTTCCGCCTGAAAAACGCCGTGATCGCGCACATCAACATGAGTTGGGCGACCCGGGTATATCGCGACGATCTCGTCACGTTCCAGGTCGACGGCACCCATGGCTCGGCGGTGGCGGGCCTCACCGACTGCGTGATCCAGGCGCGCCAGGCGACGCCGCGACCGGTTTGGAATCCGGACGAGAAGCGCACGCACGATTTCTACGCCGACTGGCAGAAAGTTCCGGAGAACGCGGTCTACGATAACGGCTTCAAGGAGCAGTGGGAAATGTTCATCCGCCACGTCTGCGAGGACGCGCCCTACAAATACACGCTGCTCGAAGGCGCCAAAGGCGTGCAGTTGGCCGAATGCGCGCTGCAAAGCTGGAAAGAGCGGCGCTGGATTGACGTTGCCCCGATCAAGACGTGAGGACAGGCCCATGAACAAGCCGGTTTTGCCGATGTCGTCGCTGTCGCTGAAGCTGCCGAAGGCGGATGGGTCGATCGAGACCTATCGCCTCGCGGCCTCACGGAGGTTTCCTTCGAAACTCGAAGGCACGCTGAACCGCGTGGCGTTCTCGGCGGCGCATGTGGTGGCCGATCCGCTGGCCGATGTCGATCCGTGGCTCAATGCCGCCATCGATTGGGACAGGACCATCGCTTTCCGCGAACATATCTGGGACCTCGGCCTCGGCGTGGCCGAGGCGATGGACACCGCGCAGCGCGGCATGGGGCTGGACTGGCCCACATCGCTTGAATTAATCCAGCGCTCGGTGGCGGCATCGAAGGCGCGGGGCAACGGGCTGGTATTTTCCGGCGCCGGCACCGACCATCTCGCCCCGGAAGACGCGAAAACCCTCGACGACGTGATCCGCGCCTATGAAGAGCAGATCGCCGCGGTGGAGAAGGCCGGCGGCCGCATCATTCTGATGGCCTCGCGGGCGCTGGCAAAAATCGGCCGCGACGCCGATGATTACGCCAAGGTCTACAACCGCGTGCTCGCCCAGGTGCGCGAACCCGTGATCATCCACTGGCTTGGCGACATGTTCGATATGGCGCTGACGAATTACTGGGGCGCGCCCGATCTCGACATCGCGATGGATACCGCGGTCGGCATCATCGCCGCCAATGCCGCCAAAGTCGACGGCGTCAAGGTTTCGCTGCTCGACAAGCAACGCGAGATCGACATGCGCCGCCGTCTCGATGCGAATGTGAAGGTTTATACCGGCGATGATTTTAATTACGCCGAACTGATCGCCGGCGACAAGCACGGTTTTTCACATGCCCTGCTCGGCATCTTCGACGCCATCGCGCCGGCGGCGTCCTATGCGTTGTCGCGGCTGGCCGCGGGCGATGAGGCCGGCTTCCACAACGTGCTCGGGCCAACGGTGCCGCTGTCGCGCCATGTCTTCAGGGCGCCGACGCGGTTCTACAAGACCGGCATCGTATTCATGGCGTATCTCAATGGCCATCAGGACCACTTTACGATGGTCGGCGGCCAGGAGAGCACGCGCTCGACGCTACATCTCGCCGAATTGTTCCGGCTGGCCGACCAGGCCGGGCTGCTCTCCAACCCGGAACTCGCGGCACGCCGCATGACGGCCGTGCTGGCGACGCGCGGCATCGAGCCCTGATGCGGGATTTCTCGCAGGATCATAGCCTGCTGTCGTTGAATACCGCGACGGTGCGCAAGCAGGCGGATCTCGCCTCGATCGTCGAAGCCTGCGCGCGCCACGGCATCCGCGCCATCGATCCGTGGCGCGATCAGGTCGCCGCCATCGGGCTGGATCGCGCGGTGCGCGTCGTCCGCGATGCCGGGCTCGAACTGTCCGGCTATTGCCGCGGCGGCATGTTCACGTCAGACGCCGGGCATCGCGGCGAGGTCCGCGATGACAACCGCCGCGCGGTGGACGAGGCGAAAGCGCTGGGTGCACCGTGCATCGTATTGGTGGCAGGCGGCCTGCCGCAATATTCGCGGCCGGGCAGCGCGCCGTCCAGGGACATCGCGCATGCACGAAACCAGGTCGACGACGCCATCGCCGAAATGCTGGAATATGCCCGGCAGGCCGGCATGCCGCTGGCGATCGAGCCTCTGCATCCGGCCTACGCCGCCGACCGCGCCTGTGTAAACACGACAAAGCAGGCGCTGGATATCTGCGACCGGCTGGACCCTGCGCGAACCGGCATGCTCGGCGTCGCGCTCGACGTCTATCACGTCTGGTGGGACCCAGATCTGATGCCGCAGGTCGCGCGCGCCGGAAAAGATCGCCTGCTGGCGTTTCACGTCTGCGACTGGCTGGTGCCGACCAGCGACATCCTCAACGACCGCGGCATGATGGGTGACGGCGTGATCGATATTCGCTCAATCCGCGCAGCGGTCGAGGCGCAAGGCTTTGCCGGTTATTCCGAGGTCGAGATTTTTTCCAACGACTGGTGGGGCAGGCCGATCGACGAGGTGCTGCGGACCTGCATCGAGCGGCATCGGACGGTGGTGTGAGTTCGTAGGGTGGGCAGAGCGAAGCTTGCCTACCAAAGTATTTCAACAACACCGGATTAAAGGTGGTGGGCACGGCGCAAGGGGGCCTTTGCCCACCCTACGACAGCGCGCACGGCACGCTTGAAAATCCGCGAAACCGCACCCGGCCGCCACGCACCGGCGCGCCGGTCAGTTCGTAGCCGGGAAACCGCGCCAGGAATCGCGCAATCGCGATGGCGCCTTCGAGCCGCGCCAGCGCCATGCCGGCGCACTGGTGCGGACCGGTTGCAAAGGCAAGATGCCGGTTCGGCGTGCGGCCGACGTCGAGGCGCTCCGGATCGGCGAACTGCGCCGGGTCGCGGTTGGCGGCGCCGATACACAGGGTGACGAACGTGCCGGCCGGCATCGCCACGCCGCCGACCTCTACCGCTGCCGTGGTGACGCGGTTGCCGAGCTGGTTCGAGCTTTCGTAGCGCAGAAATTCCTCGACTGCGGTCTTGATCAGCGCGGGATCGTCGATCAGCCGCCTTTTCTCGACAGCATCGCCGGCCAGTGCCACCAGTCCGTTGCCGATCAGATTGGTGGTCGTTTCATGGCCGGCGTTGAGCAGGAAGATGCAGTTGTGCAGCAATTCCTTGGCCGTCAGCCGCTCGCCATTGTCCTCGCCCTGAATGAGCTTGGTCAGCACGTCGCGTTCCGGATTGCCGGGTTTTGCGCGCCGCCGCTCCACCAGTGTTTCAAGATAGGCGAGAAAATCCCGCACGGCGTCGTTGCCGCGCACAAACTGCGCTTCGCCGATCACCGGCTCCAGCGCGCCCAGGATCGCCAGCGACCAGTCGCGCAGCGGCTCGCGCTCGTGCATCGGCACATCGAGCAGGTTTCCGATCACCTGGATCGGGATCGCGGAGGCAAAATCCTCGATCAGTTCGACCTGGCCTTTCTCCTGGCCCTTTGAGGCCAGGCCGTCGAGCAGCCGGTCCACCAGCGCGACCAGGTCCGGCTCCATCGCCGCGATGGCGCGGGGCGACAGCGCGCCCATGATCAGCCGCCTCACCCTTGTATGCGCGGGCGGATCGTTGAACACCAGGCTGGTGGTATGGTGCTCGTAGAGCAGCGAGTCGCCGTATTTCGGCGCAAACTCCCTTTTCTTGTCGGACGAGAACAGTTTCGTGCTCTTGTAGATATCCACGAGATCGTCGTAGCGGGTCAGGAAATAACTGCCGTTGGGCAGGTGCTTGACCGGCGCGTGTTCCCGCAGTGCACGATAGGTCGGATACGGGTTGGCAACAAATTCCGGCGTCAGTTTTTCAATGTCGAAATCTTCAGCCAGGTCTCGCGCGCTCGCAATCATGCTGCCATACTCTCATCGTGAGACCGATATGCCGTTTTGGCTCTTTCGCAACCCGCGACTCCGTCTACAGTCCCGTCCGGAATACAACCTCGCTTATCCCACTGGAAATGGAAATGCACGCCCGCGCGGATACGCCTTCCGGAACTGCACAATCCTGGCCTGAAGATATCTTTGCCATCCTGCGGCGCTTCGACGTCCGTCAGGTGGCTTACGTACCCGATGCCGGGCATTCGCGGCTGATCGAGCGCGTGCTGGGCGCGCCGTCGATGCGTGCGGTGCCGCTGACCACGGAAGAGGAAGGCGTGGCGCTGTTGGCCGGTGCCTGGGCCGGCGGCCAGCGCGGCGTGCTGCTGATGCAGTCCAGCGGCGTCGGCAACTGTATCAACATGCTGTCGCTGACGCAGATCTTCCGCTTTCCGTTCCTGACTCTGGTGACGATGCGCGGCGAATGGGGCGAGTTCAATCCGTGGCAGGTGCCGATGGGATCGAGCACGGCGGGCGTGTTCGAATTGTCGGGCATCAAGGTGCTGAGGGCCTCGTCGCCGGACGAGGTGCGCGACGTGGTCGAGGCCGGCGCCGGTCAGGCCTATAACGCATGCACGCCGACGGCCGTGTTGTTGTCGCAGCGCCTGATCGGCGCCAAGGTTTTCACCAAATGAGCAACACCAATCTTCTTGATCGGCGCGCGGTCGTTTCGGCTCTTCTGAAAAAGCGGGGTGACGCGATCGCGGTCGGTGGCCTCGGCGCTTCGACCTACGATATCGCCGCCGCCGGCGACCACGACCGCAATTTTTACCTGTGGGGTGCGATGGGCGGCGCCGTGATGATCGGGCTTGGGATCGCGCTGGCACAGCCGGATCTGCCGGTGGTGGTGATCACCGGTGACGGAGAAATGCTGATGGGCATGGGAAGTCTCGCTACCGTAGGCCTGCAGAAGCCGGGCAACCTTTCCATCGTCGTGCTTGACAATGAGGTCTATGGCGAAACCGGCGGGCAGGCGAGCCACACCGGCGCGTCGACCGATCTGGTCGGCATCGCCCGCTGCTGCGGCATCGCCGACAGTTGCGATCTTGCGACCATGGCCGAGATCGAGGCCTTCGCAGAGCGGATCCAGGATGTCTCCAGCGGCCCTCGTTTTGCCTCGGTCAAGATCGATCCTGCGAATCTCGGAGCGGGTGCTCTCCAACCGCGACGGCGCTTTCATCGTCAATCGTATCCGCGGTGCGCTGGGACACCGGCCGATCTGAGGCGGGCAATCACCGCAGCACCGCCGTTATCAACCACCACCGCCGTCATCCTGATGAGGAGCCGCGCCTCTCAGTCCACTGTTCTGGTGTATTCAACGTTGCTCGCTGCATCGCAGCAAAATCCTTGACATCAGCTCAAGTGAGTGCTTACTCACGACCATGAGCACGCTCCGCATGACCAGCGATTTGCGCCGGGAACTGATCTTGAGCGCGGCAAAGCGTTGCTTTGCCCGCAATGGCTTTGCCGGCACCACGACCAAAAGCGTGGCCGCCGCTGCCTCCATTTCGGAGGGTTTGCTGTTCAAGCACTTCCCGACCAAGGCCGCGCTGTTTGCCGAAATCCTCGCCGCGGAGTGCGAGGCCGATCCCGCGTTGCACCGGTTGCTGGGACTGGAGCCTTCCACTGAAACACTGGTGGTGCTGGTGCGCGGCATGGTCGGGCACTTCATGCATGCGTCCGACGTTCCGGATCAGGAAGAAGAACAGCGCCTGCGGCTGATGATCACCAGCCATCTGGATGACGGAGAATTTGCACGGCTGTTGTATGAAAAAATAGGCAACCTGATCGGGCCGGTTTTCACGGCATCGCTGCAACGGGCCGTCGAGGCCGGCGATGCTTCGCCGGTCGGACGCGAGCAGCTCAACTTGTTCTGGTTCGCGCACCACATGGTGCTGATGATGGCGCTGGCGAAGCTTCCGGGCGCCTTGTCTTGCTTACGCTCACGCGGCCGACCTCGAGCGTCAGGCATGCGAGTTTATTCTTCGCGGAATTGGATTGAACGAAGCGGCGATCGCCGCACATCTGGATCGTGAATTGTCGCCGGGGTTTGGGCTTCCGGTAGCCAGGGAAAGTGCATGACATGACCATTGCGACGGAACGAAACATTTCGGCACGGTCTGCGGTCGCGGAAAAGCCGCGGCCCCGTCCGGTGCGCACGACGCGCTGGTTTATCATCGTAGGCCTGCTACTGGCGCTGCTGGTTGGCGGCCTCGTTGGCTTCAATGCCTTCCGCGGCAAGATGATCGCGCAGTTCTTTGCCAACAACAAACCGCCGCCGGTCGCCGTGACGGTTGCCGAAGCGAAGACCGAAGTCGTGCCCAATCTCCTGACCGCGGTCGGCGACCTCGCCGCCGTGCATCAGGTCAACGTCACCTCCGACGTCAGCGGGCGCATCACCGACATCATATTCACGGCCGGCTCCGACGTCAAAGCGGGTACGCCGCTGGTTCAGCTGTTCGATGCGCCGGAACAGGGAGACCTCGCCAGCTTCAAGGCGCAGGCCACGGTGGCACAGCTCTCGCTCGACCGCGCCAAGCAACTCGCGGCGCGGCAGTTCGGACCGCAGGCTACCGTCGATACCGCGCAGGCCGCGTATGACCAGGCCAATGCCGGCATCGCCAAGACGCAAGCGATCATTTCGCAGAAGCTGGTACGCGCGCCGTTCGACGGCCAACTCGGCGTGCGACGCGTCGAAGTCGGCCAGTTCCTGACCGCGGGCACGCAGATCGTCACACTGACCGACTTGTCGATGCTTTACGCCAACTTCACCGTGACTGAAAAGGACAGCGGTCAGCTCAAGGTCGGGCAGACCGTGCGCATTCTCGTGGATGCCTATCCCGGCCGTAACTTCGAGGGCAAGATCACCACCATCGAGCCGCAGATCGCCACCGACACGCGCAACATCCGCGTTCAGGCGACGATCGCCAACCCGGACAAGATCCTCAAGCCCGGCATGTTCGCCACCACCACGGTGGTGCTGCCGGACAAGCCGCCGGTAGTCACCGTTCCGGAAACCGCCGTCGATTACACGCTGTACGGCAACTCGGTGTTCCTCGTCACCGAGAAGAAAGCGGACGACGGCAAGACCAGCCTGACCGCGGTCCGCACCTTCGTACGCACCGGCAACCGGGTCAACGGTCGCGCCGAAATTCTCAGCGGCGTGAAGGACGGCGACCGCGTCATTGCGGTCGGGCAACTCAAGCTGCAATCGGGCTCGGCGGTGACGATCTCGACCGATCCGGCGCCGCAGATTCCCGCGCAGCCGCCGCGTTACTGAGAACACGGAGCGTACCGCGATGGTCTGGACCGATATTTTCATCAAGCGCCCCGTGCTGTCCGTGGTGGTCAGCCTGCTTATCCTGCTGATCGGCTTCAAGGCGGCGACCAGCCTGCCGATCCGGCAGTATCCGAAACTGTCGAATACGGTGGTCAACGTCACAACGGTGTATCCGGGCGCGTCGGCGGACCTGATCCAGGGCTTCATCACCACGCCGCTCGAGCAGGCGGTCGCTTCGGCCGAAGGCGTCGACTACATAACCTCGTCCTCGGTGCTCGGCACCAGCACCATCCAGGTCTACGTGAAGCTGAACTTCGATCCGAACCAGGCGCTGACCGAAGTGCTCGCCAAGGTGAATTCAGTCAAATACCTGATCCCGAGGGAATCGAACGATCCGGTGGTGACCAAGACCACCGGGCAAACCACCGCCGTGATGTATCTCGGCTTCTCCTCCGAAGTACTGTCGGGTTCGGCGATCTCCGATTACCTGACGCGCGTGGTGCAGCCTGTGCTGTCGACGGTGGACGGCGTGGCGTCCGCCGATATTCTCGGCGGCCAGACCTTTGCGATGCGGCTGTGGCTCGATCCGGTGAAGATGGCCGGACGCAACGTGTCGCCGCAGGACGTCTCGGCCGCGATTGCCGCCAACAATTTCCAGGCCGCCGCAGGCCAGGCCAAGGGCTATTTCGTCGTCTCCAACGTCTCGACCAATTCCGATCTGCGCAATCTCGACCAGTTCAAGCGCATGATCGTCAAGTCTAAGGACGGCGGCTTCGTGCGGATGGAGGACATCGCCACCGTCGAACTCGCGGCGCAGAGCACCGACGCCAGCGTCGCCTTCAATGGCGAGCATGCGATCTTCATCGGCGTGCAAGCGACGCCGCAGGGCAATCCGCTGACGCTGGTCAAGGGCGTCCGCGCGCTATTCCCCGAACTCGAGCGCAACCTGCCGCCCTCCATGAAAATGAAGGTGGCCTACGATTCCACCAAATTCATCCAGTCGTCCATCGACGAGGTCGAGAAGACGCTGGGCGAAGCCATCATCATCGTGGTGGTGGTGATCTTCCTGTTTCTCGCCTCGTTCCGCTCCGTGATCATCCCGGTGGTGACGATCCCGCTGTCGCTGGTCGGCGTCTGCAGCCTGATGCTGGCGATGGGATTCAGCATCAACCTGCTGACGCTGCTGGCGATGGTGCTGGCGATCGGGCTCGTGGTCGACGACGCCATCGTGGTGGTGGAAAACATTCACCGCCATCTGGAGGAGGGCAAGCCGCCGGTGCAGGCTGCGATGCAGGGCGCGCGCGAGATCGTCGGTCCGGTCATTTCCATGACCATCACGCTCGCCGCGGTGTACGCGCCGATCGGCTTCCTCGGTGGCCTCACCGGCGCGCTGTTCCGCGAATTCGCCTTTACGCTCGCGGGCTCCGTGATCGTCTCCGGCGTGATCGCGCTGACACTGTCGCCGATGATGTGCTCGGTGTTCCTGAAGAGCGCGGAGGAGGGACGGTTCGCAAAACTCGTCAATCGGGTATTCGGATCGATGACGCGCTGGTACGGCCGGCAGCTCGACCGTTCGCTGGACTATCGGCCCATCACCGGCCTGTTTGCATTGACCATCCTCGGGCTGGTCGGCTTTCTCTACATGAACACGTCGAAGGAGCTTGCTCCGGAGGAAGATCAGGGCATCGTGTTCTCGGTGATCAAGGGACCGAAATACGCCAATATCGACTATCTGGATTTTTACGGCGAGAAGCTCGACAAGGCCTTTGCGAGTTTTCCCGAAACCGATTTGCGTTTCGCGTTGAACGGCATCAACGGTCCGCAGAACGGCATTGCCGGCATGCTGCTGAAGCCATGGGACGAGCGCACGCGGTCCTCGATCAAGCTGAAGCCGCTGGTGCAGGCGGAACTGAGCAAGATCGAGGGCGTCAACGCGTTTGCGTTCAACCTGCCGCCGCTGCCCGGCGGTCCCGGCGGTTTGCCGGTGCAGATGGTGATCAATTCGACCAACGCATTCCAGCAGGTCTATGAACAGATGGAGAAGCTGAAGGACGCCGCGCGCAAAAGCGGACTGTTCATCGTCTCCGACAGCGATCTCAACTTCAACCAGCCTGTGGTACGGGTGAAGATCGACCGCTCCAAGGCCAGCGACCTCGGCATTACCATGTCGCAGATAGGCAATACGCTGGCGACACTGCTTGGCGGCAATTACGTCAACCGCTTCAATCTGGAAGGCCGGTCGTATCAGGTGATCCCGCAGGTGCCACGCGGCCTGCGGCTGTCGCCCGAAGCGCTCGGCGGCTATTACGTGCCGAGCACGAACGGTCAGCAGGTGCCGCTCTCGACCGTGGTGTCGATCGAAACCGGGACCGATCCCAACGCCCTGACCCATTACAACCAGCTCAACTCGGCAACCTTCCAGGCGGTGCCGATGCCCGGCGTGACGGTCGGGCAGGCGGTCGATTTCCTCGAAAAGGCAGCCAAGGAGCTGCCGGCCGGCTACTCTCACGACTATCTCGCCGACTCCAGGCAATACGTGCAGGAAGGCAACCAGCTCGCCGTCACCTTTGGCTTCGCGCTGATCATCATCTTCCTGGTGCTGGCGGCGCAGTTCGAAAGTCTGCGCGATCCGCTGGTCATCATGATCAGCGTGCCGATGGCGATCGTCGGCGCGCTGATTCCGCTGTTCTTCGGCGCCGCCACCATGAACATCTACACCCAGGTCGGATTGCTGACGCTGGTCGGGTTGATCAGCAAGCACGGCATCCTGATGGTGGAGTTCGCCAACGAACTGCAGCTCAATGAGGGGCTCGACAAGCGCTCGGCCATCGAGATGGCGGCGCGGGTGCGGCTGCGCCCCATCCTGATGACAACGGCGGCGATGGTTACCGGTCTGCTGCCGCTACTGACGGCATCGGGCGCGGGCGCGGCGAGCCGGTTCTCCATCGGTCTTGTCGTGGTGGCCGGCATGTCGATCGGAACGCTGTTCACGCTGTTCGTGCTTCCTGCCGTCTATGTGGCGATTGCCACCGACCACCGGGCAGGTACCGAGTCGCAGCGGGCAAAGGAAATCGAGGAGTTCGATCGCGGTCCGAAGGTGCTGAAGGCGACGTAGCCGTGCCCGGACCGCGCATTAAACCGTCATCATGGGGAGCCGCGCATTTGCGCGGCGTCTCGAAGGATGGTTGCGGATGTCATTGCTTATGGCCCATCCTTCAAGGCTCGCCGAAAACGGCGAGCACCTCAGGATGACGGCTGTGTTTGTGGTCATCAGCAAAAGCTGGTGGCAGATTTGTGGATCCGGTAAGGCTTGACGAGAATTCGTGACGAGGGGGCATACGATGACGCAACACTTTGCCGCCGGCAATTACCGCTTCATCCCGGCCGTGTTCCAGTATTCCAGCGGGGCTGCGGCCGATGGCGGTTTTGAAATCGAGCGCGTCCGCTTCGACATGCCGGTGCCGCTGGCCGAAGGTTTTGCGCAGGCTGCGAATTATATTCGGGCGGCCGGGCGTCCGCTGACGGCGTTTTGCGCCTGCGAATTGCGCTCGCCGGCGGCCTTCACCGAGGACGGGTTTCGAACCTTCAATCAGCACTACGTCAAGACGCTGGCGGAGTGGGGCATCTTCGACGGCACCACCAATCCGGTGGCGCGCAGCAATGTCTGTCCGGAAATCGACCCGCCATCCGAACCATCGTTTTACGCGTTTTCCTTCACGCGACCGGGCAGCGCCGCAAGGGCGAGCTTCGTTATCGCCGGCGGCGCCGAATCGCGCGGCGGGAGCGGCAGCTATCCCGAACGCACCGTGCGCTATCGTGACCTGAGCCCGGAGGGAATCAAGGAAAAGGTCCGGTTCACCGTTGGCTCCATGGCAGACCGCCTCGATGCATTCGGATATGGCTGGAAGGACACCACGGCGGTGCAAGCCTATACCGTGCACAATTTCCACGCCGTTGTCGCCGATGAACTGGTGCGCAGCGGCGCCATGCGGTCGGGCCTGACTTGGCATTTCGCAAGGCCGCCGGTGGTCGATCTCGAATACGAGATGGACTGCCGCCGCGTGGCAAGGGAGACGGTGATCTGATCGTCATTCCGGGGTTGCGGCGATGATCGACCGATCATCTTTTGAATCTATCGTCCGGCCGCATAGCCTTGCATGCCTCGCGGATTGGCGGCGGCTCGGCGGCGTCGGCCGAGTTTCGAGGCGGCGACGAGGCGGCCTTCGGACCAGTCGGGACCGGTCTCCACGATATGACCGCGCGCCGTCAGGTGATCGATGGTCGCCTTGGGCACGCGGTTTTCGACCACCAGCACGCCGGGGCGGGCGGTGCGCGGCCAGAACGAAATCGGAAAATGCTCGGAATGCCACGCCGGCGCGTCGATTGCCTCCTGCAGGTTCATCCCGGCATGGACGTGGCGCAGGAAAAACTGCGTGATCCACTGATCCTGCTGGTCGCCGCCAGGCGATCCCCAGGCCAGATACGGCTCGCCGTCGCGTAGCGCCATTGTCGGGCTCAGCGTGGTGCGCGGGCGCTTGCCCGGCGCCAGCGCGGCGGGGTGGTTTTCCTCCAGCCAGAACATCTGCGCCCGGCTGCCCAGGCAGAAACCGAGTTCGGGAATCACAGGCGACGATTGCAGCCAGCCACCGGATGGAGTCGCCGACATCATGTTGCCGGCCCGATCAACGATGTCGAAATGCACGGTGTCGCCGCGCACCTCGCCGAAGCGGCCGACTGTGGGCTCGCCGGCGCCCATCGCACCGACCGCCTCGCGCGAGCCTTCCTGATGCCGCAACTTCACGATCGAGCCGAAACCCTCGACCGAGCCTGGAATGAAATCGAGCGACGCCTTGTCGGAGATCAGCTTGCGGCGCTCGTTGTTGTAGGCGTCGGACAGCAGCGTCACGATCGGGATTTCAGAGAATTTCGGATCGCCGTAGAATTTCTCGCGGTCGGCATAGGCAAGCTTGGCGCTTTCGACCTGCAAATGAATGAATTCGGGTCCGGCCGGATCGAGTCCGTCGAGTTCGAAACCCTTGAGCAACGCAAGTTGCTGCAGCATCACCGGACCCTGGCTCCAGACTCCCGGCTTGCAGACGGTGTAGCGGCCGTAGTCATAGGTCAGCGGTGCCTCGACGGCCGGCTGCCAGCGCGCCATGTCGTCGGCCGAGAGCACGCCGCGATGCGGCGAGCCGCTGACGTCCATCACTTCCTGCGTGCGGCAGAATTTGTCGATCGCCTCCGCAACAAAACCGTGCGACCACGCCTTGCGTGCGCGTTCGATCTGCGCGACCCGGTCGGAGCCGGCGCTTTCCGCCTCCTTAAGAATGCGTGCATAGGTTTCCGATAGCGCCTTGTTGGTGAACAGCGTACCGGGTGTCGGCACCGCGTCGTTCGGCAGATAGACCGCGGCCAACGTGGTCCAGTATTTACGGAACAGTTGCGCCACCGTCGCAATTGTCGCCGATGCGCGCTCGACCAGCGGATAACCGTCGCCGGCGTAGGCGATGGCCGGTTCCAGCACATCGCGCAGTCTGAGCGTGCCGTAGTCGCGCAGCAGCAGCATCCAGGATTCGAATGTACCGGGCACGCAACACGCCAGCAGCCCGGTACCGGGCACCATGTCGAGGCCTTCGCTACGGTAGTGCGCGATGGTGGCTTTGGCGGGGGCGGGACCCTGGCCGCAGATCACCTCGGTACGCCCGCGCTTCACATCATGCACGATGATCGGCACGTCGCCGCCGGGGCCGTTGAGATGCGGTTCGACCACCTGCAGCGTGAACGCGGTAGCGACACCGGCGTCGAAGGCGTTGCCGCCCTTTTCCAGCGTGGCCATGCCGATCGCGGTGGCGATCCAGTGGGTCGAGGCGACGACGCCGAACGTGCCTTCGATCTCGGGCCGGGTGGTGAACGGATCGGGATTGACTTTGCTCATGGGAATCCAGCGTTTCTTGCAGTCGGCGCGTGCGGGCACTTGACCACAGGCGAGGCTGGCTGCCAACCTTTCCGCAGCACACACCGCCGTCATTCTGAGGTGCGCGCGCTTGCGCGCCTCGAAGGATGGCCACGGGCGCGTATGCGGCCATCCTTCGAGACGCCGCGCAAGCGCGGCTCCTCAGGGTGACGGTTGAAGGGAGGCATGCGCCGGGTCGTTCACCGCGTGGCAGGCGACGCCGTCGATCAGGGCTGGGGCCTCGCGGCGGCAACGATCGAACGCCAGCGGGCAGCGCGGGTTGAAGGCGCAGCCCGGCGGCGGATCGATCGGGTTCGGGATCTCGCCCTTCACCGGGATGCGCTGGCGGCCGGACATTGCGAGATCGGGGACGGCGCCGAGCAGCATCCTGGTGTAAGGCATGCGCGGATTGCTGAACAGCTCGTGGCCTTCGGCCACCTCGACGATGCGGCCGAGATACATCACGCCGACGCGGCTGGCCATGTGCCGGACCACGGCAAGGTTGTGGCTGATGAACAAATAGGTCAGCCCGAACTTGTCCTGCAGGTCGCGCATCAGGTTCAGGATTTGAGCCTGCACCGACACATCGAGCGCGGAGGTCGGCTCGTCGCAGACGATGAATTCGGCTTCGGACGCCAATGCGCGGGCAATGGCGATGCGCTGGCGCTGGCCGCCGGAGAATTCGTGCGGAAATTTCAGGCCGTCGTCGGCGTGCAGACCGACCAGGTTCAACAACTCGCCGACGCGGCCGCGAATATGGCGCTCGCCCTGGATCAGGTCGAAGGCGCGGATCGGCTCGGCGACGATGGCATCGACCCGCAGCCGCGGATTAAGGCTGGCATAGGGGTCCTGGAAGATCATCTGGATGCGCCTGCGCAGCCGCCGCCGCGCCTGCGATTGCCGGATGTCGCTCATCGACACGCCGTCGATGACGACCTCGCCGGAGGTCGGCGGCAGCAGCCCGACCACCATGCGCGCAACGGTGGTCTTGCCCGAGCCGGATTCGCCGACCAGCGCAAAGGTTTCGCCCCTGACGATCTCGAAGCTGACCCCGTCGACGGCTTTCAAAAATTCGAGATGGCCGCCTTCGAGCAGCCGGTTCAGCCACGGTTTCGAGACGTCGAACACGCGGCGCAGGTTTTTGACCGTCACCATTGCCGCGCTCATGCCGCGTGCTCCTTCGCGGGTCCATAGAGATGGCAGGCAACATCCTGGGCGCCATGCCGGATCGGTTCCGGCCGCTCGATCCGGCAGCGGTCGAACACGAACGGACAGCGCGGGTTGAACGCACAGCCGGGAGGAATCGCGGAAAGGCGGGGCATCGAGCCTGGGATTTGCGTCAGCCGCGCGGCATCGCCGGCAAGCGTGGGAATCGCACCCATCAGGCCCTTGGAATAGGGATGCAGCGGGTGGTGCACGACGTCCTGCACCGGACCGATTTCGGCGATGCGGCCGGAATACATCACCGCGACGCGGTCGGAAGTTTCCGCGATCACGCCCATGTCGTGGGTCACCAGCATCACCGCGGTGCCGTGGTCGCGCCCCAGACGCTTGATCAACGAGATGATCTGCGCCTGCACCGAGACATCGAGCGCGGTGGTCGGCTCGTCGGCGATGATCAGCTCCGGCTCCGCGCAGATCGCCAGCGCGATCACGACGCGCTGCCGCATGCCGCCGGAAAACTCGTGCGGATAGGCGTCGATGCGTTTTTCCGGCGCGGGGATGCCTACCTCGGCGAGCAGGTCGATGGCGCGCTTGCGCGCGCCGGATTCGGAAAGATTAAGATGGGTGCGAATGGTCTCGATCAGCTGATCGCCGATCCGATACAGCGGATTGAGGCTGGTGAGCGGATCCTGAAAGATCATCCCGATCCGTTTTCCCCGGATGCGCCGCTGTTGCTCCGGCGGCAGGTCGTCGATCCGCATGCCGGAAAGATAAATCCCGCCGCCACTGATGCGGCCGGGCGGATCGATCAGCCCGATCACGGCAAGCCCGGTGACAGACTTGCCGGCACCGGATTCGCCGACCACGCCCAACACCTCGCCCTTGGCGATATCGAACGAAATTCCGTCGATGGCGCGCAGAGCGCCGCGGCGGGTGGCGAATTCGACCCGAAGGTCACGCACCGAGATAACGGGTTCGGTCATATGGTTCGGCGTTCGCGCATCATCGCAGCTTCGGATTGAGCGCGTCGCGCAGCCAGTCGCCGAGCAGGTTGATGGAGAGGATCAATCCCGCCAGCGCGATGCCCGGAAAAGCCACGATCCACCATTCGCCCGCGAACAGGTAGTTGTTGCCGATCCGGATCAGGGTGCCGAGCGACGGCATCGTATCGGGCATGCCGGAGCCGAGAAACGACAGCGTTGCCTCGGTGATGATGGCGAGCGCCAGATTGATCGTGGCTATGACCAGGATCGGGCCCATCGCGTTGGGCAATACATGGCGCAGCATGATCACCGGCGCCGGAAGCCCGATCAATTGCGCGGCCGCCACATAGTCCTTGTTCTTCTCCACCATCACCGAGCCGCGCACCGTACGCGCATATTGCACCCAGAAGCTCAGTCCGATCGCGAATACCAGCACCGCCAGCGTGCTCATGGCGTCGAGCCGGTTGCCCATCGCCGATTTGACCACGCCGTTGATCAGAAGCGCGATCAGGATGGCGGGGAAGGTGAGCTGGACGTCGGCGATGCGCATGATCAGGCCGTCGACCGCGCCGCCGACATAGCCCGCGATCAGTCCGAGCATGATGCCCAAGGTGCCGGCGAGCAGCACGCCGAGCACGCCGACAGTCAGGGAAATGCGCAGGCCATAAAGGATGGCGGAGAATACATCGCGTCCCTGTTCATCGGTTCCGAACAGAAACGGGCTCTGGCCATCCGCGGTCCACAGTGGGGCGATGCGCGAATTCATCAGTTGCAGCTGCGCCGGGTCGAACGGGTTCTGCACCGCGAGCAGCGGCGCAAGGATCGCCAGCAGGAAGAACAGCAGCGTGACGGCGGCCGCGACCATGGTGAGCCTGGAACGGCGAAACGAATAGAAGATGTCGCTACCGACGATACGGCCGAACACGCGTCCCGATACCGGACCGGGAACGGCATCGGGTTCGACAGTGTGCGGGACGAGAGCTTCGGTCATGCCAGTCTCACGTTCAGGCCGCACGCTGGATGGTCGAGCGCAATCGTGGATCGACGACCGTGTAGAGGATGTCGACGATGAGATTGATGGTGACGAAAATCAGCGACACCACCAGCAGATAGGCGGCCATGATTGGAATATCGACGTTCTGCACGGCCTGAACGAACAACAATCCCATGCCCGGCCACTGGAATACGGTTTCGGTGATGATCGCAAATGCAATAACCGAGCCAAACTGCAGGCCGGCGACGGTGATTACGGGAACCAGCGTGTTTTTCAGCGCGTGCCCGAAATGGATCGCGCGCGTCGTCAATCCGCGTGCGCGTGCGAACCTGATATAGTCGGTGCGCAACACTTCCAGCATCTCGGCGCGCACCAGCCGCATGATCAGCGTCATCTGGAACAGCCCTAATGTGATGGACGGCATGATCAGCGCCTTGAGGCCGGACACGGTAAGCAGCCCGGTGGTCCACCAGCCGATCCGTACCACGTCGCCGCGGCCGAACGACGGCAGCCAGCCCAGCGTCACCGCGAACAGATAGATCAGCAGAATGCCGATCAGGAATGTCGGCAGCGATATTCCGATCAGCGACACCGCCTGAAACACTTTTGCGAGGAAGGAATCCCGCTGCAATGCCGAGTAAACCCCCATCAGGATGCCGAACACCATGGCAAGAATCGTCGCGCAGATCGCAAGCTCCAGCGTCGCCGGCATCCGTTCCATCAACAGGTTAGAAACCGGTTGGCGAAACTGGTAGGAAACCCCGAACTTGAATTGCGCCGCATTGGCAAAATACCGCGCAAATTGCACCGGCACCGGATCGTCGAGCCCGAGCGATTTGCGGATTTCGGCGCGTTGCTCGGGCGACGTATCCAGCGCCACCATCTGGTTGACCGGATCGCCGGCGAAGCGGAACATCGAGAACGAAATGATCCCGACCGCGATCATGACGCCAATGGCCTGAATGGCCCGGCGAAGCGTGAAAGCGAGCATGTGGTCCTTTCACTTCAGTATCGACGTCGCCGCATACGCGGACGTCTCTCTCACCTCTTCCTGCGGGAGAGGTAGGACCGCGCGCGGCATGCGCCGTTCAGAGGCTATTCCTGCTTGGTTGCCCAGTAGAGCAGAACCTGGTTGTCGGGACGCTGCGTGAGCTTTACTTTTTTCGATACGCCCCACGCCAGCGCCTGCTGGTGCAGCGGGATATAGCCCCAATCCTTTGCCGCAATCTCGAACCCGGACTTGATCAGCTGATCGCGCTTGGCAGTGTCGGTTTCCTGCAGCACCTTGTCGGTGATGGCGTCGAAATCCTTGTTGCAGTAGTTGCCGAGATTGCTGTTGCCGCGGCGGTCGTCGCGGCAGCCCATGATGTCGAACATCACGTTGTGCGCATCCAGCGTGCCGGGCGTCCAGCCCAGCAGATAAAACGAAGTCTGGAAGCCGCCGGCCTTGAGCACCTTGGCGAAATACTGCGCCTTGGGCTGCGCCAGCAGGTTGATCTTGACGCCGACGCGCGCCAGCATGCCGACGATCGCCTGGCAGATCGCGGCGTCGTTGACATAGCGGTCGTTGGGACAATCCATCGTGACTTCGAAGCCGTCCGCATAGCCGGCGTCGGTCAACAGCTTCTTGGCGCCGTCGGGATCGTATTTCGGCCGCGTGAAGTCGCCCGACAGCTTGAACAGCTGCGGCGCGACCATCAGCGCCGACGGCGTCGACAATCCGCGCATCACCCGGGTCTTGATCAGCTCGATATCGATCGCCTTGTAGAACGCTTCGCGGACGCGGCTATCCTTGAACGGATTCTTGCCCTTGATGTTGGAGAACAGCAACTCGTCGCGGCTCTGGTCGAAGCCCAGAAAGATGGTGCGCAATTCGGGGCCTTTCAGCACCTGCGCGTTGGGGCTGGAATCGACGCGCGAAATATCCTGGATCGGCACCGGCTCGATGATGTCGACTTCGCCCGACAGCAACGCCGCGACGCGCGTCGCATCGGAGCCGATCGGCGTGAAAATGATCTCCTTGATATTGTGCTCGGGCTTGCGCCACCAGTTCGGGTTGGCCTTGAACACCGTCTTCACGCCGGGCTGATGGCTTTCGATGATGAAGGCTCCGGTGCCATTGGCATTGAGCGAGGCATAGCTCGGCGTGGTCGCAGCCGCCGGCGTCGGCGCCGTGGCATTGTTTGCCTCGGCCCACTTCTTGTCCATGATATAGAACGTATCCCACTGCGAATTCAGGATGGGATTGGGCGAGGTCAGGATGAAATCGACGGTGTAATCGTCGACCTTGACGGCCTTCGCATCGGCTGGAACCAGGGCCTGGAAGTCGGAGCCTTTGGCGCGGATGCGGTCGGCGGAGAACAGCACGTCGTCGGCGGTGAAATCGTCGCCATTGCCGAATTTGACGCCCTTGCGCAGGTGAAAGCGCCAACGGGTCGGTTCCGGCGTCTCCCAGCTTTCCGCCAGACCGGGTACGATCTTCAGATCCTTGTCGCGGGCCGTCAGTCCCTCATAGACATGGCCGTGATGCGCGATGGTGGTGGTCTCTCGCAGCGTATAAGGATCGAGCGACTTGAGATCGCCCTGGTTGGCGTAGCGCAGGGTCTGAGCCGATGCCGGAGCGAACGCGAACAGCGAAACCGTAGTGATCGCAAGCAAGGTCTGACGTGCCGACATGTGTTCACGTTCTCCGCTATGGCTTTGTCGGCGCAAAACGTCTCGGATCGCGCCGTGACGATCATTGTTGCTGGGCTTTGGCTGCCGCGCAAGCGCGATTTCCCGGAGTTCCGTGTTGATCGTGCCCGGGACACCAGACTCATCATTGCTAGGCTTGACCCAGCAATCCATCCGTCGAAAAGACTCGTGCGAAGAGGATGGATGCGCGGGTCAAGCCCGCGCATGACGCCGGGCAAGATGGTTTGCATAGCATGACTGCAATGCCTAGCTAAAGTGAGGCGCGCATTTATCGTTTGGAGAAAAAGGTGGAGTCCAAGGGCGACATTCTGGTGCTGGGCGCGGGAATGGTCGGGGTCTCCGCGGCCCTTCACCTCCAGCAGCGCGGTCGCGATGTCATTCTAGTCGACCGGCACGAGCTTGCCGGCGAGGAGACGAGCTACGGCAATGCGGGACTGATCGAATGCGCGTCGGTTTTCCCCTACATGTTTCCCCGCGACCTCGGTCAGATCCTCAGATACGCGCTCAATCGCGCGCCCGAAGTGCGCTATGCGGTCGCCGATCTGCCGGTGCTGCTGCCGTGGCTGCTGCGCTACTTCCTCGCGTCGTCGCCGGAACGCGCGCTGCGCAGCGCGCTCGCCGAACTGCCCCTGATCCGGCGCAGCCTCAGCGAGCACGAAGCGCTGATTGCCGAAGCCGACGTGCCGCACTTGTTGCAGCGGACCGGCTGGATCAAACTGTTTCGCTCGGATGCAACATTGGCCAAAGCGCTTTTCGACCTCGATCGCGCGAAGCGCTATGGCGTCGATGGCGAGGTTCTCGACTCCAGTGGTATCTCCGAGCGGGAACCCGGCCTGACCGGAGATTTCGCCGGCGCGATCCGCTTTCCCGAGCCCGGTTTCATTCCCGATCCCGGCGCGCTGGCCAAGGCCTATGCGGCGCTGTTCGCGCGCAAGGGCGGACGGTTTCTCGTCGGCGACGCGCGAACGCTCGAGCAGCGCGGCGGCGGATGGCGCATCGCCGGCGCCCATGGCGCCATTGCCGCGCGCGAAATCGTGGTGGCGCTCGGGCCATGGTCGGACCTGGTGTTTGGTCCGCTGGGATATCCGATCCCGTTCGCCGTCAAGCGCGGCTATCATCTGCATCTGGCGCCGCGCGGCAATGCCGTGCTCAACCATCCCGTGCTCGATTCCGACCAGGGCTATCTGCTGGCGCCGATGAATCGCGGCATTCGGCTTACCACCGGCGTGGAATTTGCCCGGCGCGACGCGCCGCCCAGCAACATCCAGATCGAGCGCGCCTTGCCGCAGGCGCGAAAGCTGTTTCCGCTGGACGCTCCGATCGACGCCAAGCCCTGGATGGGCGCGCGCCCCTGCCTGCCCGACATGGTGCCGGTGATAGGCAAGGCGCCCCGCCACAACGGGCTGTGGTTCGATTTCGGCCATCAGCATCATGGCCTGACGCTAGGACCGGTGTCCGGCCGCCTGCTGGCGGAAATGATGACTGGCGCGACGCCGTTCACCGATCCCAAGCCTTACGCGATCGAACGTTTCGGCTGAGTATCAGGTCGCCCCGCCTTTGCGGGACTCGCGGGAAGAATGCGCGTATCACTTGCCCGCGCCCCTGCTGACGGCAATACTGCTATCCGTTCTTCGTTTTGCTCGCATGGGCATCTCGAACCCCACCGAGGAGCCGACATGAAAATCAACGTTGAGGTCGATTGTACGCCGCTCGAAGCGCGGCAGTTCTTCGGGCTGCCTGACGTGCAGCCGATGCAGACGGCGGTGATGGACAAGCTGCAGCAACAGCTGATGGCCAATATCGAGAAGGTCTCGCCGGAAGCCCTGATGCAGAGCTGGTTCACCTTCGATCCCAAGATCGCCGAACGGTTTCAGGACATGTTCGTGACCATGGCGGGACTTGGTACCGGGCTTGGCACGCGGTCCAAGGACAAGAAATAGTGGCGGCAATCGATCATCGCGAGCCTGCCGCGAAACCCAGGCTCCGGCCGCCGGGCCTCGTGCTGCTGCTGGCCGAGGCGCGCAGCATTGTTGAATTCAACGCCAGCCTGTTGCTGTCGCCGCTGTTGATGCGGGCGCCTAAAGGTGACGGTCATCCGGTGCTGGCGCTGCCCGGCTTCCTCGCCAGCGACCTGTCGATGGCGCCGATGCGGCGATACCTGAAACAACTCGGCTACGACACTTACGCCTGGAAGATGGGCCGCAATCTCGGGGGCGTCGCCTCGCGGCGCAGCGCGCTGAAAAAACTGCTCGGCGACATCCATGGCTCGACTGGGCGCAAGGTCAGCATCGTCGGGTGGAGTCTCGGCGGCATCTACGCGCGCGACCTGGCGCTGCAGGCGCCGGAGATGGTGCGCTCGGTCATCACGCTCGGAAGCCCGTTCACCGGCGACATGCGTGCGACCAACGCCACGCGGCTTTACGAAGCGCTGTCCGGCGAAACCGTGGAGGACAATTCCGATCTGACCAGGGCCATTGCCGGCGACATGCCGGTACCGACCACATCGATCTACAGCCGCACCGACGGCATCGTGAACTGGCGAACCTCCCTGCTGCGGCCCTCCGATACCGCCGAGAATATCGAGGTGCATCTCGCCAGCCACATCGGCCTCGGCGTCAACGCCGCCGCTTTATGGGCGGTCGCGGACCGTTTGGCGCAGCCCGAGGGCGAATTCAGGCTATTTGACCGCTCCGGGCCGTTTGCCATTGCATATGGGTCGCCGGAACATGCACAATCCTGACCGGTGTTCTGTATAGGGACACGTTAAACCACAAGAAACGCCGCCAAGGTGTCGTGTGATCTGTTCGCCGGGAGGAAACCATGGCTGAAGGCAAGAAGCTGTCCTCGATGGACGCATCGTTCCTGTATCTGGAAACACCGGAGATGCCGATGCATGTCGGCAGCATGGCGATCTTCCGGCTGCCGCAGAATTATCAGGGCAACTTCTTCGAGGATTTCAAGGCGATGATCGCCTCGCGGCTGCATATCGCGCCGATCCTGAAGGCCCGGCTGGAAAAGGCTCCGCTCGACATCGACCATCCAAGCTGGGTCGAGGACGACCAGTTCGATATCGACCGCCATATTTTCCGCGGCAGCCTTCCGGCCCCCTATGACCGCGCCACGCTGGAGCGCATCGTCGGCTGGATGCATGCCAAGCTGCTCAACCGCGCCCGGCCGCTGTGGGAGTTCTATGTCTTCGAAGGCATGAAGGATAACGAGATCGGGCTCTATTCCAAGATGCACCACGCCTGCATCGACGGCGGCGCGGGGGCGGCGCTGACCAACATGATCTACGACGTCACGCCGGTGCCGCGCGAGGTGGAGCCGCCGATTCCGACCCGCAGTCCGGAGCCGCGCGAGATCGCGGCGAACTTCATCGATTCCTACCAGCAGCTCTGGCGCCAGCCATTCGACGGATCTGCGACTGCGAAAACCATCGACCTGCCGCGCTCGGGAAAAAGCGATCTCGGATCTATCCTGTTCGACAACGCCATGTTCCAGATCGAGAACGCCGTGAAATTCGTCGGCAACCTTCCAGGCATGGCAAAAAGCATCTCCGACGTGGTGGGAAAAATAGCCGATCCGAAATCGCGCGAAAGCCTCGCCAGCATGCTGTCGCCGCCGACCATGCTGAACAAGTCGATCTCGTCGGAGCGCAGCTTTGCCGGCACTTCGGTTTCGCTCAGCCGTGCGAAGGCGCTGGCAAAGGCATCCGGCGGCAAGCTCAACGATGTGGTGCTGGCGCTCTCCAGCGGCGTGGTGCGGCGCTATCTCAAGGAGCGCGGCGCGCTGCCGGCGAAGTCGATGACCGCCGCGGTGCCGATCTCGCTGCGCGAGGAAGGCAATACCGACGCCAACAATCAGGTGTTCGGCATGATCTGCTCGATCGCCACCAATGTCGAGGACCCCAAGGCGCGGCTGGAGGCGATCATCGCGCAGTCCACCAAGTCCAAGGAAATGTCGCATCCGCTGCGCGCATTGATGCCGCAGGTCCAGAACGTCTCCATGCTCGGTGCACCGATCCTGGTGCAGATACTGGCGCTGCTCTACAGCCGATCCGGCCTGTCCGACGTGCTGCCGCCGGCAGCCAACATCACGGTATCCAATGTGCCCGGGCCGCGGCAGACGCTGTATGCGGCCGGCGCGGAACTGCTGCATATCTTCCCGGTATCGATCTCGACCCACGGCCTTGCGCTCAATATCACGGTGCAAAGCTATCGCGACCAGCTCGACTTCGGCTTCATCGCCGGCGCCAACATCATTCCCCATGTGCAGTTGTTGTGCGACATGCTGCCGCAAGAATTCGAGACGCTGCAAGCAGCTTTCGCGCCGCCGCCGTCCGAGGCGCAGAGCGTGGCGAGTTGATGGAGATGATCTCGATGTCGTCCCCGCGAAGGCGGGGACCCATAACCACCGATGGGAGTCGGTGGGCACGCATTTGCCGCGTGCTGCCGACAGCTTCCGCAGCTCCAGCACGCAGGCCATGGGTCCCCGCCTGCGCGGGGACGACGAGCGGAGTGCGCGAACTCGGGGAGAATACGATGATCGAGATGCCGCCGCTGCAATTCGCGCAAACCAACGGCATTCGCATGGGCTATTACGAGGCCGGCCCCAAAACGGGCACGCCGCCGGTGATCCTTTGCCACGGCTGGCCGGAACTGGCGTTTTCGTGGCGGCACCAGATCAAGGCGCTGGCCGAGGCAGGCATCCGGGTGATCGCGCCGGACCAGCGCGGCTACGGTTCGACCGACCGGCCCGAAGCGGTGGAGGATTACGACATCGAGCATCTGACCGGCGACCTGGTCGGCTTGCTCGACCATCTCGGAATCGACAAAGCGATCTTCGTCGGCCACGACTGGGGCGGTTTTATCGTCTGGCAGATGCCGCTGCGTCACATCGACCGCGTCGCCGGCGTAATCGGCGTCAACACTCCGCATACCGACCGCGCGCCGGCTGACCCGATCGATCTGTATCGCAAGCGCTTCGGCGACTTGATGTACATCGTCCAGTTTCAGGATCCCGCCCGCGAGCCCGACAGGATTTTCGGCAGCCGGGTCGAGCAGACCTTCGACGCCTTCATGCGCAAGCCCGCGCCGCGCAAGGACGAAGCTCCCGACGCGCCGCCGACCGCCGGCGTCGGCGCGTCGAAAAAGACCAACTTGGCATTTCCGCAGATGATTGCCGCTTACGATGCGAAATACGATCCTCGCACGCCGATCCTTCTCCCCGAAGAAAAGCAGGTGTTCGTCGACACCTTCACCCGAACCGGCTTCACCGGCGGCATCAACTGGTACCGCAACATGTCGCGCAACTGGCGCAACTCGGCCGGCCTCGATCATACCGTGCGGGTGCCGTCGCTGATGATCATGGCGGAGAACGACGCGGTGTTGCCGCCGTCGGCTGCCGACGGCATGGAGAAGATCATTCCTGATCTCGAAAAATACCTGGTCCGCGACAGCGGCCATTGGACGCAGCAGGAAAAGCCGGACGAGGTCAGCGCGAAGATCATCGAATGGCGTAAGAAACGGTTTGGCTAATACAACACCATCGTGTCCCGGGCGCGGTGCGGCATTCTAAGGCGATGCGAAGCATCGCCGGTCATGCCGCTCCGCAGAACCGGGACCGCCACAAGCACCGAAGCGTCATGGCCGGGCTTGACCCGGCCATCCATCTTCTTCGAAAGAGTTCTACGAAGAGGATGGATGCGCGGGTCAAGCCCGCACATGACGAGGATGGAATTTGGTACGGCCCCGGCTCAGCAGTGCAGCACTTCGTGCCGCACTGCGTCCGGGGCACACCCCACGAGGAGACAACCTACCGATGGCGTCCGTCAATAAACTGAGCCCGATCCCGCATCCGCCGAAAAAACCGGTGGTCGGCAACATGCTGTCGCTGGATTCCACCGCGCCGGTGCAGCACCTGACGCGGATGGTCAAGGAGCTCGGGCCGATCTTCTGGCTCGACATGATGGGCGCGCCGCTGGTGATCGTCGCCGGCCACGACCTCGTCAACGAACTCAGCGACGAAAAGCGTTTCGACAAGGCGGTGCGCGGCTCGCTGCGCCGGGTACGCGCGGTCGGCGGCGACGGCCTGTTTACCGCCGATACCAACGAGCCGAACTGGGGCAAGGCGCATAACATCCTGCTGCCGCCGTTCGGCAATCGCGCGATGCAGTCCTATCATCCCAGCATGCTCGATATCGCCGAGCAACTGGTGCAGAAATGGCTGCGGCTCAACGCCGACGACGAGATCGACGTCGTCCACGACATGACGGCGCTGACGCTCGACACCATTGGGCTATGCGGCTTCGATTATCGCTTCAACTCGTTCTATCGCGAGGACTACCATCCATTTGTCGAGTTGCTGGTGCGCTCGCTCGAGACCATCATGATGACGCGCGGGATTCCGCTGGAGGGGTTGTGGTTGCAGAAGCGCCGGCAGACGCTTGGCGAAGACGTCGCCTTCATGAACAGGATGGTCGACGAGATCATTGCCGAGCGGCGCAAGAACGCGGAAGCCGCCGAAGGCAAAAAGGACATGCTCGGCGCCATGATGACCGGCGTCGACCGCGCCAGCGGCACCCAGCTCGATGACGTCAACATCCGCTACCAGATCAACACGTTCCTTATCGCGGGCCACGAGACTACCAGCGGGCTGTTGTCCTGCACGCTGTATGCGCTGCTCAAGCACCCTGACATTCTCAAGAAGGCCTATGAGGAGGTCGACCGCGTCCTCGGGCCCGACGTCGATGCCCGGCCGACTTATCAGCAGGTCACCCAGCTCACCTATATCACGCAGATCCTGAAGGAGGCGCTGCGGCTGTGGCCGCCGGCGCCGGCCTACGGCATCGCGCCGCTCAAGGACGAAACCATCGGCGGCAAATATCACCTGCGGAAAGGCACCTTCGTCACCGTCCTGGTGATGGCGCTGCATCGCGACCCGTCGGTATGGGGACCGAATCCCGACGTGTTCAATCCGGAAAACTTTTCCCGCGAGGCCGAGGCCGCGCGTCCGGTCAATGCCTGGAAGCCGTTCGGCAACGGCCAGCGCGCTTGCATCGGCCGCGGCTTTGCGATGCACGAGGCGGCGCTCGCCATCGCCATGATCCTGCAGCGCTTCAGGCTGATCGACCACCAGCGCTACCAGATGCATTTGAAGGAAACGCTGACCATCAAGCCCGACGGCTTCAGGATCAAGGTGCGCCCCCGCACCGACGCGGAGCGCGGCTCCTTTACCGGCCGTTCCGCAACGGCCTCGGCGGCAATTGCTGCGCCCGCGCCGGTCGCGCGCACGCGGCCCGGTCACAACACCCCGCTGCTGGTGCTTTACGGCTCCAATCTCGGCACCGCCGAAGAACTCGCCACCCGCGTCGCCGATCTCGCCGAGGTCAATGGTTTCGCTACCAAGCTTGCGCCGCTGGACGACTACGTCGGCAAGCTGCCGGAGCAGGGCGGCGTACTGATCTTTTGCGCCTCTTACAATGGCGCCGCTCCGGACAACGCCACGCAATTCGTGAAGTGGCTCGGCGGCGATCTGCCGAAGGATGCCTTTGCGAAAGTCAAATACGCGGTGTTCGGCTGCGGCAACAGCGACTGGGCCGCGACCTACCAGTCGATCCCGCGGATCATCGACGGGCAACTGGCCGCGTATGGCGCCAAGCCGGTCTACATGCGCGGCGAGGGCGACGCCCGCAGCGATCTCGACGGCCAGTTTGAAAGCTGGTTTGCCAAGGCCGCGCCGGTGGCAGTTCAGGAATTCGGTGTCGATACCAGTTTCAGCCGCAGCGCCAATGACGAACCGCTATACCAGGTCGAGCCGGTGGCGCCGACCGCCGTCAATGCCGTCGTGGCGCTCGGCGGCGCGTCGCCGATGAAGGTGCTGGTCAACAGCGAACTGCAGAACAAGACCGGCGCGAATGCGTCGGATCGCTCGACGCGGCATATCGAGGTGCAATTGCCGGCTGACCTGACATACCGCGTTGGCGACCATCTCAGTGTGGTGCCGCGCAACGACCCGGCGCTGGTCGATGCGGTGGCGCGCCGCTTCGGGTTCCTGCCGGCGGACCAGATCAAGCTGCAGGTCGCCGAAGGCCGCCGCGCGCAATTGCCGGTCGGCGATGCCGTGTCCGTCGGCCGGCTGCTTACCGAATTCGTGGAGTTGCAACAGGTCGCGACCCGCAAGCAGATCCAGATCATGTCCGAGCACACCCGCTGCCCGGTGACCAAGCCGAAGCTGCTGGCCTATGTGGGCGACGGTGCGGAATCCGCCGAGCGCTATCGCGCCGACATCCTGAGCCAGCGGCGGTCAGTGTACGACCTGCTTGATGAATATCCGGCCTGCGAACTGCCGTTCCATGCCTATCTGGAAATGCTGTCACTGTTGGCGCCGCGCTATTATTCGATCTCGTCGTCGCCGTCCGGCGATGCCTCGCGCTGCAGCATCACCGTCGGCGTGGTCGAGGCGCCGGCGAGTTCGGGACGCGGCGTCTACAGGGGCATCTGCTCGAACTATCTCGCCGGCCGCCGCGGCGGCGACACCATCCACGCCACAGTGCGCGAAACCAAGGCCGGCTTCCGGCTGCCGGACGATCCAAAGGTGCCGGTCATCATGATCGGGCCGGGCACGGGTCTCGCGCCGTTCCGCGGCTTTCTGCAGGAGCGCGCCGCGTTGAAGGCCGGGGGCGCGTCGCTCGGCCCGGCCATGCTGTTTTTCGGTTGCCGGCACCCGGATCAGGATTTTCTTTACGCCGGCGAGTTGAAGGCCTTCGTTGCCGACGGCATCACCGAGTTGCACACCGCGTTCTCGCGCGGCGATGCGCCCAAAACTTATGTGCAGCACCAGGTCGCGGCGCAAAAGGACCGCGTATGGCGCCTGATCGAGCAGGGCGCGATCGTCTACGTCTGCGGCGACGGCGGCAAGATGGAGCCGGACGTCAAGGCCGCATTGATGGCGATCCATCGCGAGCGCACCGGCGGCGACGAAGCCGCGGCTTCCCGCTGGATCGACGACATGGGCACGAAGAACCGCTACGTGCTCGATGTGTGGGCGGGCGGATAGTTTCCGCTCTGCTGCACCGTCATCCTGAGAGTCTGGCCGAAAAGCATTCAAGATTGACTTCGCCATTGGTTCGTCATGCCCGGCCTTGTGCCGGGCATCCACGTCCAGACGGCGCTAAAACAAGAAGGATGTGGATGGCCGAACGAAGCCCGGCCATGACGGGTCCGGCGAGATTGTATCGTGTCCCGGGCGCGATGCGGCGCGCAGCGCTGCTTCGCAGAACCGGGACCGTCCGCGGACACTGGCGTTCGCCCCGGCTCAGCAGCGCACCACGCCGCAAAAAGCGGCGCGCTGCGCTGCGTCCGGGGCACGAGATTCTGTGCGAGCCGACGCTCACGAACTTGTGAATGTATACCTATCCCCGTCTCCGACACCTCGCTTATCTTACTTGTCACCTGTTCGATGAGGGGCGCTTTCCGGAAGCGCTCCTTCTTTGGACAGAGCGAAAGCTGGCCGGACCGGGGCGCCCCGGACCGGCCGACAGGCTGGTGGCCAAGGTGGAGCGCCGGGAGGCGCAGCGCCCTACGTCACTGGGCGCGCGCGGTCGCCTTGCCGCGCGAGGTGGGTCCGTTAATCCCGCCTCTGGGGGTGCAGCGTCATTGCACCCCGGCGCCTCCCGCCGCTCCACCCCTCGCGAAGAGTATCGCGAGGGACTGGCAAAGCTCGGACGCATCGCGCCGCGAGAACGAAGAAGTGTGGCTGTTTGAAATCTCGAATCAGAAATTTCCGCAAGGCGTCAACAAATACTCAATGTCGTCCTCGCGAAAGCGGGGACCCATAGCCTCCGTATTCGTGATGCGGAAGGTGTCAGCAGCTTGCGGCAACAACTCGCACCAACATAACCATGGTGGTTCTGGGTCCCCGCCTGCGCGGGGACGACTCTTGGCGGCTAATGCCTCGCCTTCGCCGCGCCATGCGCGTGCTGGTCGATGGCGTCGACGATCTGCGGCCACATCGGGATCGGGATGGCGTGGCCCATGCCGTCAACCATCATCAGCCTGGCGCCGGGAATCGAGGCCGCGGTGTCCTTGCCGCCTTCGGGACGCACCAGCGGATCGACGGTGCCGTGGATCACCAGCGTCGGCGCCTTCACCGCGCGCAGCCGCTCCTTGCGGCTGCCGGAGGCGAGGATCGCGCGCAACTGCCGTCCGACGCCGGCGGGATTGAGCCCGCGTTCGAAAACGCGCAGCGCGCGCTCGCGGTCCTTCGCCTCGTCGAGCGGGAAACTCCCGACCCGCAGCACTTTCCAGGTCTGCGCAAAGCGCGTGAGAAATTCTTCTTTGGTCTTCGGCGGCGGTGCCATCAGCATTGCACTTGCCTCGCGGGTCGGCGCCGGCACTTTCGGATTGCCGGTGGTTGACATGATCGAGGTCAGCGAGCGCACCCGCTGCGGATGGGCGATCGCGATTTCCTGGGCGATCATGCCGCCCATCGAGGCGCCGACCAGATGCGCCGACTCGATGCCGAGCGCGTCCATCAGCCCGACTGTGTCGTTGGCCATGTCGCTCAGTTTGTAAGGCGCATCGACGGGAATCCTGAGAAACCGCAGCTTGAGCAGTTCGAGCGGCTTCAACGGCTTGCCGCCGGTCATCTTTCCGGATTGGCCGATGTCGCGGTTGTCGAAACGGATGACGCGAAAGCCCCGCGCCGCCAGTTGCCGGCAGAATTCGTCGTCCCACAGGATCATCTGGGCGCCGAGACCCATGATCAGCAGCATCGGCTCCGCGTCGGGACTGCCGAAAATTTCGTAACAAAGATCGACGCCGTTGGCGCGCGCCATCTGCGGCGGCTGATGTGGAACTGGGTTCACTGATGGTGGTCCTCGAACGGTATTGCGATGGGGAACCTATGGCATGGTTTTTCATCCGGTGCGAGGCGGGCGCGGTCAGATCGGCGCTGCGATGTTGACCGGCCGGCCGCAACAGTATGCTATGAACAAAACAGCGGGTCGAAACGCGTCATCATTCGGAGGAAGCCAATGGCGGACAAGAGCAACGACCCCATCGCGATGTGGCAGAACATGATCGGCGAGATGGAGAAGGGGTTTAATTCCTTTGCCGGCCAGGCGATGGCGTCGCCGGAATTTTCCAAGGTCATAAACCAGGTCGGCAGCGTCGGCGCCGGCGCCCAGAAGCAACTTGGCGAACTGATGGAGAAGTACCTCTCCACCATGAACCTGCCAAGCCGCGCGCTGATGGTCAGCATGGGCGAGCGGCTGCAATCGATCGAAGGACAATTGAACGAGATCAAGGCGCTGCTGCATCAGGTGCACAACAATTCCGGCGCGCCGGCGGGCGGCCATGCCGCGCCAAAACCGCCGCGCACCAGGCGGCCGCCCTCCGCCGGCGGAGAACAGAAATGAACGCGCCGGCGGGTCTCGATCTGGCCTCGATCCCGGAGCGGATTCAGTCCGAGGTGCAGCGCGCGATCCAGCGCAGCATCAAAGGCGTGGAATATATCGCCTCGTCGGGACCCGCGCTGGGATCGACGCCGAAAGACGTCCTGCATGTCCGCGGCACGATGAATCTCTATCACTATCGGCCGGTCGCGGCCGAGATCTATCGCGTCCCGATCCTGATCGTGATGGCTACCACCAACCGCGGCTACATCCTCGACATGGTCCCCGGCCAGAGCTTTATCGAATTCCTGCTGAAGCGTGGCTACGACGTCTATATGCTGGACTGGAGCGCGCCGAAGCCGGAGGAAAAGTCGCTGCGGATGGAGGATTACGTCCTCGACTTCATTCCGGACTGCATCCGCCGCGTACAACAGGATTCCGGCGAGAGCGATGTCACCGTGATCGGCTATTGCTTCGGCGGCGTGCTGTCGCTGCTGTACGGCTCGATCTTCAATGACGGGCCGATGAAGAATCTGATCTGCTTCACCACGCCGATCGACTTCCGCGAAATGAAGCTGTTCCAGAATTTTTCCGACCGGCGCTATTTCGACGTCGACAGGCTGGTCGACAGCGTCGGCAACGTTCCGCCCGAGATGATTCTGGCCTCGTTCGACATGCTGCGGCCGGCCGCGCGGGTGGCCGGCCAGGTGCAATTGTGGGAGAATATCTGGAACGACGAATTCGTGATGTCCTACCGGATGTTCGATCGCTGGGCCAACGACACGCTGCCGCTGGCCGGAGAATATTTCCGTACCATCACCAAGGATCTGATGTGGGACAACAAGCTGTTCGACGGCACCATGTCGGTTGGCGGCAGGCCGGCGGACATCTCCAAGATCAAAGTGCCGATCCTGCACGCGGTGGCCGAGCACGATCATATCGTTCCCTACGATGCCGCCAAACATCTGATTCCGAAGGTCGCTTCAGCGGACAAGGAAGAGGTGATGCTGAAAGGCGGCCACGTCAGCCTTGTCGCCGGTGCCAACGCGATCAAGCGGCTATGGCCGAAACTGGATTCCTGGCTGGGTGAGAGATCGACATGAGCAGTGAGACACGTTCCTACCCGCGGCACATCAGCACCGAGGCCGGCGATATCGAATTCCGGCTGATGGCGCCATCGGACGAAGCCGCTGTACTCGATTTCGCGCAAAAGCTGCCGGTGCACGATCTGTTGTTCCTGCCGCGCAATATCAGCGAGCCAAAAGTGCTATCGGCGTGGGTCAAGGAGATCGAGCGCGGCGCCATCACCAGCCTTCTGGCAGTAAAGGCCGGCAAGGTGGTCGGCTGCGGAACGCTGGTGCGCGATCCGCATTCGTGGTCGCCGCATGTCGGCGAAATCCGCATGGTGGTCTCGTCCGACGTCCGCGGCCAGGGCGTTGGCCGCGCGCTGTCGCAGGAGACTTTTGCGCTGGCGCTCGGCGCCGGGCTGGAAAAGCTGTCGGTGCAGATGACGGTCGACCAGCAGGGCGCCATCGCGCTGTTCGAGAGCCTCGGCTTCAAGGCCGAAGCCCTGCTGCGCGACCATGTCCGCGATGTCGCCGGGCAAAAGCACGACATCGTCGTGCTTGGTCATAACGTCGCGCAGGTGTGCGCCCAGATGGAAGCCTACGGCCTGCCCGGCGCGGTTCAGCACTGAGCCCCCAACCCGCGGTGCATAGCCGGCGGATGTATCACGAGATCGTGATATCGCATTGCAGCAACTATATTGCAATGCACAAGTTACCATGCCATACAGAACTTGCCCCGGGCCGATCCGGACGGGGTGAGCCCATAGCTCAAACCTGAGGATGGAGACCCCCATGACCACCGAAATCAATTCCGCCTATGACAGCGTCAAGCAGGCCTTTGCGCCGGTGACCGACGCGTTCAAAAACCTCCAGAACATGGAAGTTCCCGAGGCTGCCCGCGAGTTCGTAAAGAAGCAGGCCGAGACCGCCAAGGTGCGTGCCGCCGACATTCACGCCGGCTCGGAGAAGGTAACCGCTGCCATCGAGACTGCTGTTGCCGGTTCGGTAAGCGAAGCCGCCAAGATCAGCCGCACCATTCAGCAGGCGATGTATCAGGACGTCGAAGCGTTCTTCGCCGGCATCGACAAGCTGGCGTCCGCCAAGTCGCTCAACGAAGCGGTCCAGATCCAGTCCGATATGGCGCGTGCGCGCAGCGAAGTGTTCGTTGCGCGGGCGAAGTCCACGGCCGAGTATCTCGGCCAGCTCGTTGCCGACGGTGCGAAGACCGCGCAGGACAACTTCTCCAAAGTCTACAGCAAGACCGCTTGATCCGCCGCGTTGGGTTGGATGGAATTGGAAGGCCCGCCTAGGCGGGCCTTCTTTTTTTTCAGCTAACGCGAATTGATCGAGTGCCCTCCATGCGCTCCGTCGTCATTGCGAGGAGCAAAGCGACGAAGCAATCCAGTCTGGACTCCGGCCTTCTGGATTGCTTCGCTTCGCTCGCAATGACGAGAATTGCTATTGATCCAAGTAAATTCCGTCTGGTCGGAAGCTCGATGGCTATCATCATTCCATCCTCCTTCGCATCATCCGCCGACGCCGCACGCGCCGCCGAGCTGCGGCGCGTCAAGGCGCTGGCGACGCTGGTGCTGGCGGGCACGCTGGCGCTGTTTATCGTTGCCAAGACGTTGCTGCATGTGCATCCGGTGTTCGGTTTCGTCGCGGCGTTCGCCGAGGCCGCGACCATCGGCGGCTTGGCCGACTGGTACGCGGTAGTAGCGCTGTTCCGCAGGCCGATGGGATTGCCGATCCCGCATACCGCGATCATCCAAAGCAACCAGCACCGCATCGCCGACAAGCTCGGCGAATTCATCGAGGTGCATTTTCTGGACGCCGCGCCGGTCGAGGCCAAGCTGCGGCAGGTCGATTTCGCTTCCTTCGTGGCGGACTGGCTGGGCGACCGCAAGCGCAGCGAAGATCTCGCGCGATTCCTGCTGCGGCTCTTACCGGAAGCGATCTCGGCGTCCGAGACGTCGGGCCTGAAGACCTTCATTTCCCGGCGGGTGATGACGCAATTGCAGTCGATCAATCTGGCGCCGCTCGCCGCCGGCACCCTGCGCGCCTTCATCGGGGAAGGTCGTCATCAAGGACTGCTCGACGATCTCCTGCGCGCGGTTCACGGCGCGCTGACGCAGCAGAGCACGATGACGGCGATCCGCGCAAAAGTACGCGACGAGCTGCCGACGTTGTTGAAGCTCTACCGCGCGGACGCGTTCCTGGTGAAAAAGATTGTCGCATCGGCGACCGCGTTCTTCGATGACGTGCGCAACGATCCGCAACACCCGTTTCGCGGCGAGTTCGATCGCATGATGTTGACCTTCGTCGACCGGCTGTCCAGCGATCCGGCCTATGCCGACCGCATCGACGCGCTGAAGCGCGATCTGCTGGCGCGGCCCGAACTCGGCGATTTGACGCGGAATATCTGGTCGAACATGCAGTCGTTCATCGGGCGAAGTGCCGCCGGCGAGACCCATGTGCTGCAGCACCACCTCGCCAATGTCTTCGTTGAAGCGGGCGCGGCGCTCGCGGGCGATTCGGAAATGCGCGGCGAGATCAATCAGGGCGTTGTCGTGGTGCTGCGCAGTTTCATCGCCGATCAGAAAGGCGGCGTCTCCGGCTTCATCTCCGACCAGGTCAAGGCGTGGGACATGGCGCAACTGATTTCACTGATTGAAATCAACATCGGCAGGGATCTGCAATACATCCGCTTCAACGGCTCGTTGATCGGCGGCCTTGCCGGTCTTTCGCTCTACACCGTCGAAGTCCTGCTGCGGTGGCTGTGACTAATTCGTCACTGCGACGGCTTTAGCTTAATGCTGCATTGCGGCCTCGCTTGTGTCGTGGGAACCCGGGCCTTAGCTTTGGCAATTTGCTGCGTTGCGGAACGATTCCATCAGGCTTGCGTAGTCATAGATCGATCAGTCCGCTGCCGCAAATCGAGGGGCCGACCAGAAAGGAACACCAATGTCCGCTGCTGCCCAGACAATGCGCCCACCGTCCAGAACGCTGATGCTTCTCGAAGGCCGCGCTATTCACGAATTCGGCGCATTTCTCGGCGCGTTGCCGCTGCTCAGCCTTGCGCCGAGAGGCGACGGACATCCGGTGTTGGTGTTGCCCGGCCTGGTCGCTTCGGACACCTCGACGCGCCCGCTGCGCAGCTTTCTGAAGGGCCGCGGCTATGCAGTGAGCGGATGGCGACAAGGCCGCAATCTCGGCCTGCGCGACGGGGTGCAGCACGCCATGCAGGATCTGGTGCAGGAGCTCAGCGAGACGCACGGCCGCAAGATCAGTCTGGTCGGATGGAGCCTCGGCGGCCTCTACGCGCGCCAGCTCGCGAAGATAATGCCCGATCATGTCCGCTCGGTCATCACGCTCGGCAGTCCGTTCGCTGGCAGTCCTAAGGCGACCAACGCCTGGCGCGTCTACGAGATGGCCAGCGGTCGCAGCGCCGAGGAAGACGATGGACGGTTCGGCGGTTCGCTGGCGGAAGTGCCGCCGGTGCCGACCACTGCGATCTTCAGCCGCACCGACGGCATCTGTGCGTGGCAGGGCTGCATGGAAAAAACTTCCTCGACCTCCGAAAGCATCGAGGTCGAGAGCAGCCATTGCGGCATGGGGCATCATCCCGCCGTGGTCTATGCGGTCGCCGATCGGCTCGCGCAGCCCGAGGACGCGTGGAGGCCGTTCGACCGCAGCGGTTGGCGAAGTTTTGTGTATCCGAACCCGCATCGATAACTCGCGCACCGAATTGAACGTCGTCATGCCCGGCCTTTTTACCGGGCATTCACGTCTTGGTATGCTTCAGCAAGCAAGACGTAGATAGCCGGGACAAGCCCGGCCATGACATCTAGGAGCGTTAAGTCGCATGCACTTTCTGGTTCGCCGTTGTCCGCTGAACCTTCAATGCCGTAACCGGTTCTTCCGTCATTGACATAGCGTCATCGGCGCCTGCGAGGATCAGCCCCGTCACCATCCGCGCATATTTCTCGCGCGTGATGCCCCGGCCGTCGCGAAACCACAGATAATGCCAGTTCAGCATGCCAAATAGCGACATGGTCAGCGGCTTCAGCAGATGCCGTTTCTTCGCGACCTGAGGAAGCGCAGCGGCGATTGCCTCGGAAACGATGGCGACCAGCTCGCGTTCCAGTTCCTTAAGGATTTCCTGCTGCGCCAACGGCAGCAGCTTCAGGCTTGAAATCTGCACCTGATGCTCGGCGTCGGCGCCGCGATAGGCGTCCAGCAGCGCGGCCGAAATCGCAAACAGTTTTTCTTTGGCATCATCGGCGGATCGCGCCGCGGTCTCGACCTCGGTGACGAGATTGCGCAAGTGGTGTTCGAGCAGATCGAACAGCACCGCGTCTTTGGACCTGTAATAGTGATACATCAGCGCCTTGGAGACGCCGCAGGCTTCAGCGATCATGGTAATGGATGTGCCGGTGAAGCCATGCTCCGCGAATAATTTCGCTGAGCGGCTGAGAATGCCCAGCCGCTTCTTGTCGTAGTCATTCGCCCGCGTACGCGCCATGCAATACACTCGCATTGACCGTCCAACTGGTCAATTATTATCCCGACATTGGTTTGCGTTCCAAAAACACGTATGCGTGGACTCATGCCGCATCCGCTCGCCCGTATCGTCGAACAGCTCAAGCGCGAACCCTCGCGCACCGGCTCCATCGTCATCACGCTGTTCGGCGACGCCATCGTGCCGCGCGGCGGCTCGGTCTGGCTTGGCACGTTGCTGGAATTTTTCAAGGCGCTCAATATCGACAGCGGCGTGGTGCGCACCGCGATGTCGCGGCTTGCCGCCGACGGCTGGCTCGAACGCAACAAGGTCGGCCGCAACAGTTTCTATCGGCTGGTCAAAAAGGGGCGGCAGACCTTCGATGCCGCAACCCGGCATATTTATGATCCGCCGCCGTCCGGATGGACCGGACGTTTTGAACTGCTGCTGATCGGCAGCAGTGAGGATCGCGACGCCTCGCGCGAAGCGCTGAAGAATGCGGGCTTCGGCACTCCGTTGCCGGGCGTGTGGGTTGCGCCCTCCGGCGTGCCCGTCCCGGAAGAAGCCGCGGGTGCGATACGCCTCGAAGTCTCTGCCGAAGACGACAGCGGCAGAAGGCTGCTTCGCGAAAGCTGGCCGCTCCACCGTACCGCCGATGCCTATCTTAAATTCATTAAAACGTTCGAACCGATGCGTGCGTGGATCAGCCGCGGGGAGTCGATCACGGATGCCGAGGCCTTTACGGCGCGAATCCTGTTGATCCATCATTATCGCCGCGTAGTGCTGCGCGACCCGCTGCTGCCGACGACATTACTGCCCGGGGACTGGCCGGGCAGGGCGGCCCGCGCGCTCTGTGGCGAAATCTATCGCGGGCTGCTTCCCACGTCCGAACAATGGCTTGACCGTCACGCAACCAGCGAAACCGGCCGCCTGCCCACGGCCGGCGCGGAGCTGATGCGGCGGTTTGACGACGGATAACATGTTACAAAAATAGCTTGTTCGTATAATTTAATGTTATATAATTGGCACAAGAATTCGGGAGGTCGGTGATGTACACGCAAGCTCTCAATGGTTCCGGCGCCGACGACCGCTCCCGCTCCGTTGAAGATACCGAGCGCGCTACGCAGTTTCAGGCGCGCATTGACGCCGACGAGCGGATCGAGCCCAACGACTGGATGCCGGCGGCCTATCGCAAGACGCTGACGCGGCAGATTTCCCAGCACGCGCACTCCGAGATCGTCGGCATGCTGCCGGAAGGCAACTGGATCACCCGCGCGCCGTCGCTGCGCCGCAAGGCGGCCCTTCTGGCCAAGGTGCAGGACGAGTGCGGCCATGGCCTCTATCTCTATGCTGCGGCGGAAACGCTGGGTACCTCGCGCGAGGAACTGGTCGATCTGATGCTGGCCGGCAAATCCAGATATTCCTCGATCTTCAATTATCCGACGCTGACCTGGGCGGACATCGGCGCGATCGGCTGGCTGGTCGATGGCGCCGCCATCATGAACCAGATTCCCTTGTGCCGCTGTTCCTACGGTCCCTATGCGCGCGCGATGATCCGTGTCTGCAAGGAAGAGTTTTTTCATCAGCGCCAGGGGTTCGAAATTATGCTGACGCTGTCGCGCGGCTCCGACGAACAGAAGGCGATGGCGCAGAGCGCGCTGGATCGCTGGTGGTGGCCGGTGCTGATGATGTTCGGGCCGCCGGACAACGCGAGCCAGCACAGCGACACCTCGACGAAATGGAAAATCAAACGCTTCTCCAACGATGAATTGCGCCAGAAATTCGTTGACGCCACGGTGCCGCAGGCGAAGTTTCTCGGGCTGACCATTCCCGATCCCGGTATGAAGCAGAACGCGGCAGGGAATTGGGAATACAGCGCGATCGACTGGGACGAATTCAATCAGGTGCTTGCCGGCAACGGGCCCTGCAACCGTGACCGCCTCGCGGCGCGGCGCAAGGCGCATGACGAAGGCGCATGGGTGCGGGAGGCGGCATTGGCTCATGCCGAGAAGCGCGCGAACCGCAAGGCTGCGGCCTAAGGTCATTGCGAGCGTAGCGAAGCAATCCAGAGAGCCACAACCACAGACTGGATTGCTTCGTCGCAAGAGCTCCTCGCAATGACGGAAATGGAACGATGGAGAGATCGATGGCCACGCCAAACATTCCGCTGTGGGAAGTCTTCGTTCGCAGCCGCAACGGCCTTGCGCACAAGCACGTCGGCTCGCTGCATGCCGCCGACGCCACGCTGGCGCTGCAGGCCGCGCGTGACATCTACACGCGGCGCGGCGAAGGGCTCTCGATCTGGGTGGTGCCGTCAAACGCGATCACCGCGTCCGATCCGTCCGAGAAGGGCATGATGTTCGAACCGGCGGAATCCAAGATCTACCGTCATCCGACGTTTTACGACGTGCCCGACGAAGTCGGGCATATGTAAGCTGTACCGTCATTGCGAGCGGAGCAAAGCAGTCCAGTGACCGAGCGCAGACTGGATTGCTTCGTCGCTTCGCTCCTCGCAATGACGGAAGATGCAGGAAACTGAACGAACATGGCTGCCGCATCCATTTCCGTCTCCGAAACGCCGCTGGTGCTGTACGCGCTGCGCCGCGCCGATGATGCGCTCATCCTCGGGCACCGGCTCTCCGAATGGTGCGGCCATGCGCCGATGATGGAAGAGGACATGGCGCTGGCCAATATGGGGCTCGACCTGCTCGGGCAGGCGCGTGAGCTCTATGCTTACGCGGCCAGGGTCGAAGCCAAGGGCAACGACGAGGACAAGTTCGCCTACCTGCGCGACGTTCGGCAATATCGCAATCTGCTGCTGCTGGAGCAGCCGAATGGCGATTTCGCCGGCACCATGACGCGGCAGTTTTTCTACGCTGTTTTCGCGGACCTGTACTGGCGCGCCATGATGAATTCAAGCGACCAGGCGCTGGCCGCGATCGCGGCGAAGTCCGAAAAGGAAAGCGCATATCATGTGCGCCATTCCTCGGAATGGATCATTCGGCTCGGCGACGGCACCGACGAAAGCCATCGCCGCGCGCAGGCCGCGATCGACGATCTGTGGCCCTATACGGGCGAGATGTTCGAGGTCGACGACAGCGAGCGTGGCCTGATCGATGCGGGTGCCGCCATCGATCCCGCCACGTTGCGGGCGCCGTGGATGGAAACGATTTCAAAGGTGCTGCGCGAAGCGACACTCGTGCTGCCGACAAGCGACTGGATGCAAAAGGGCGGCCGCAGCGGCCGGCACAGCGAGCATCTGGGCCATCTGCTCAGTGAACTGCAATCGATGCAGCGAACGTTTCCGGGTGCGACATGGTGACAATGGTTGGCGACGATCGGACGTTGCGGCAACGCGCATGGGATGTGGCGGCGCAGGTGGTCGATCCGGAAATTCCCGTGCTTACCATCGCCGACCTCGGCGTGCTGCGTGACGTCGCGGTAAACGACGGCTGCGTCGAGGTCGCGATCACGCCGACCTATTCGGGCTGCCCGGCGATGAACATGATTGCGCTTGAAATCGAGCTGGCGCTGGAGCGCGAGGGCATCCGGCCTTCGAAGGTCCGCACCGTATTGTCGCCGGCCTGGACCACGGAGTGGCTAAGCGACGATGGCCGCCGCAAGTTGAAAGCCTACGGCATCGCGCCGCCGCAGGCCGGCAGCGGCCGCCGCATGCTGTTCGGTGAGCAGACGGTGGCCTGTCCGCAATGCGGCTCGGACAATACCGAAGTGCTCTCCGAATTCGGCTCGACCTCCTGCAAGGCGCTGTGGCGCTGCAAGAGCTGCCGGGAGCCATTCGATTACTTCAAGTGTCACTAGCGTCATTGCGCGCCAACGGGTCCGGCTTCGCCGGCCCGATGACAGGCTCCGCTAAGCAATCGGGATCGCCGAGAAAGACTGGATTGCTTCGTCGCTTCGCTCCTCGCAATGACGGCGTCAGCATCGCGACCAGGGAACACGTTTGATGACCGTTCCAAGATTTCATAAGCTCGTCGTGAGCGATCTGCGCCGCGAATCCGCTGACGCCGTCTCGCTCACCTTTGCGATTCCCCCCGAACTCGCCCACGACTACGGCTTCGCGCCGGGACAGTATCTCACCTTGCGCACCATGATGGACGGTGAGGAAGTTCGCCGTTCCTATTCGATCTGCTCCGGTCCAGATGACGGCGAATTGCGCATTGCCGTGAAGAGGGTCGATGGCGGCGCATTCTCGAGCTGGGCCGCGGACGAATTGAAGGCCGGCGACGAGCTCGAGGTGATGACGCCGACCGGCCGCTTCGGCATCGCGCATGCGCCCAACCGAGCGCGCGTCCATGTCGGCTTCGCCGCCGGTTCCGGCATCACGCCGATCCTGTCGATCGTCAAGGGCGTGCTGGCGCGCGAGCCCGGCAGCCACTTCTTTCTGTTCTACGGCAACCGTTCCACGGGCGGGATGCTGTTTCGCGAAACGCTGGAAGAGTTGAAGGACCGCTTCATGCAGCGGTTGTCGGTATTCCACGTCATTTCCGGCGAAGAGCAGGACATCCCGATCCTGCACGGCCGCCTCGATGGCGAGAAAGTGAGAGTGCTGCTGCGCTCGCTGGTGCCAGCGTCAAGCGTCGATCATGTTTTCATTTGCGGTCCGACCGGCATGAGCGAGGACATCGAGGCGACCTGCCGCGACATCGGCATTGCCACCGACCGCATCCATGTCGAGCGCTTCGTATCGGAATTCGGCGGCAGGCCACGCCCGAAAGCGGTGGTTCCGGCGCTGGCGCCGCCGAAGGCGGTGGCGTCGCTGATCATCGACGGCAAACGCCGCGACGTCCCGGTGGCGGAAGACGAATCCATTCTCGACGCCGCGCTGCGCGCAGGCATGGACCTGCCGTTCGCCTGCAAGGGCGGCATGTGCTCGACCTGCCGCGCCAAACTCGTCGAGGGCGACGCGCGCATGGAAGTCAATTATTCGCTGGAGCCATGGGAGCTGAAGTCCGGGTTCATCCTGACCTGCCAGGCGCGGCCGATCTCGGACAAGGTCGTGGTCGATTACGACCATGTCTAACCCTTTAACTTTAGTCATTCCGAGACGCGCCTCTTGGCGCGGGCCCGGAATCCATACGCACGATGGTGGTTATGGATTCCGGGCTCGCGCTTGGCGCGCCCCGGAATGACGACTACTAAATCTTCGGCGGCGGTGCCGAACCTAATATCGCTTCGATCGAAAGTCCCAATCCGAGCAGTTTCACGTCGCTGCCGACCGGGCCGTCGATCTCCAGCCCGACCGGCAGGCCACCCGCCGTCATGCCGGCGAACAGCGACAGGCCGGGAATGCCGGCGTTGCTGCCCGGATCGGTATTGCGAATCATGGTGTCGAAGGTCGGCACCGGCGCGCCGCCATTGATTGACATTTCGCCGGATCCTTTGACGGCGTCGATCAATGGCGCCGGCGCGATCGTGGTCGGAAACAGGATGCCGTCCAGACTGTTGCCGCGGAAATAGTCTTCGTAGATCTTTTGCAGCGCTGGCCGCTGCACCGTGATCGCGTCCTGATAGGCGGCGCCGAAGGCGTCCGCGGCAATGGCGTCGAACGCGTTCTTCACGTCGGGGCTGGCGATCTTGCCGGCGATGTCGGCAAGCGTGACCCCTTCGATTTGCGACGCCTTGAGATAGGCCGGAATGTCGGCAATCGGCTCGTGCAGCGCGATCGGGAACGACACTTTTGCATTCTGTTCGAACAGTCCGGGCATATCGACATCCACCAGAACAACGCCGGCGTCGGCCAGCTTTGCGCGGGCCGCCTTGACGACGGTTTCAAGGTCGCGGTCCAGTCCGCTCCAGAACGATGCCGGAATTCCCAGGCGTTTGCCGCGCAGCGGCTCGGCGGCGGCCATCGTCGTGCCCGTTATCACCGAATCGAGCAACGCCACGTCCGCGACGGTACGGCCCATCGGTCCGACGGTATCGCGGGTATGGCTGATCGGAACAACCATGTCCTTGTCGTCATAGCGCCGCTGCGCGCCGCCATTACCGACCGATGGCCGCAGCCCTACGATACCGGTCAGCGCCGCGGGGATGCGGGCCGAGCCGCCGGTGTCGGTGCCGAGCCCGCAGGTGACGATCCCGGCGGCGATGGCCGCCGCCGTTCCGCCGGACGAACCGCCGGGGATCCGGGTCGTGTCGTAGGGATTTTTCACCGCTCCCGCGAACGGCGACAGGTTGGTGCTGGTGATCCCGAACGCCAGTTCATGCAGGTTGGTTTTGCCGATGATGACCGCGCCGGCGACAAACAGTTTCTGCATCGACGGCGCATTGCCGCGCGGCTGGGTGCTCCGGAACGCCGGCGTGCCGCCGGATGTCGGCATGTCGACGGTATTGATGTTGTCCTTGATGACGATGGGTAGACCGGCAAGCGGCCCGGACTTGCCGCCTTCGTCGATCTCGGCCGCCGCTGCCAGCGCGCCGTCTTTGTTCAAGAAAATGAATGCGTTGAGCTTCTTCAGTTGCTCGGCGCGTTCGATCGCGGCTTTCACCACACTGGTTGCAGTCATTCTCTTGTCGCGGATGGCGGCGACGATTTCGGCGGCGGAGGACGGAATCGACTGAGCCATCGCGGACCTCATATCTCCGAGCGAGGGGAAGGCTGCGCCGGCGGCGAGGGCGACCGATGTCGCCAGAACGTCGCGGCGCGAGGGATTGGTAGTCATGAACTGCTCCCGATCTTGGTTGCTGGTCGAGGTTTATGTCTTCGGCCGCTTGTCGAAAACGCGCCGGGCCTTGCCGAGCGAACGCTCCAGGGTCTCCGGTGCGACGACCTTGATCCGCGTGCTGATGCCGATGGTGTTCTTGATGAAGGTCGAGACCTTTTCCGCCTGAACCGTGAGACCGCTGCCGTCCCAGCTTTCCGGCCGTGCTTCGGCGAGCACAAGCATTTCGTCCATGCGGCCTTCGCGGGTCAGTTCGATGACGAAGTGGCCGCCGCACCAGTCGGTGGCAAGCAGCGCCTCCTCGATCTGGGTCGGGAATACGTTGACGCCGCGCAGGATGATCATGTCGTCGGAACGGCCGGTCACCTTCTCCATGCGTCGCATGCCCGGCCGCGCGGTGCCCGGCAGCAGCCGCGTCAGGTCGCGGGTGCGGTAACGGACGATCGGAAACGCCTGTTTGGTCAGTGACGTGAACACCAGTTCGCCCTTTTCGCCGTCCGGCAGTACGGCGCCGGTTTCTGGATCGACCACTTCGGGATAGAAATGATCTTCCCAGATATGCAGGCCGTCCTTGGTCTCCACGCATTCCTGCGCCACGCCGGGTCCGATCACCTCGGACAGCCCGTAGATGTCGGTGGCATCCATGTCGAATGCCTGCTCGATCTCGCTGCGCATCGCGTTGGTCCAGGGCTCTGCGCCGAAGATTCCGAACTTCAACGACGATTTGCGGGAATCGAGACCCTGCCGCTTGAACTCGTCTAATATCGCCAGCATATAGCTCGGCGTCACCGTGATGATCTCGGGCCTGAAGTCGTTGATCAGTTGCACCTGGCGTTCGGTCATGCCGCCGGACACCGGCACCACGGTGCAGCCAAGCCGTTCTGCTCCGTAATGCGCGCCGAGGCCGCCGGTGAACAGCCCGTAGCCGTAGGCGTTGTGCATGATCATGCCGCTGCGGCCGCCGGCCGCGCGGATCGAGCGCGCCATCACCTCCGACCAGGTATCGATGTCGGCCTGGGTGTAGCCGACTACGATCGGCTTGCCGGTGGTGCCAGAAGAAGCGTGGACGCGAACCAGTTTGTCTCGCGGTACCGCGAACATGTCGAACGGATAATTGTCGCGCAGGTCGGTCTTCACCGTGAACGGAAATTTTGCCAGATCGCTGAGCTGCCTGAAGTCGCTTGGATGCACGCCCTTGGCATCGAACGCTTTCTTGTAATGGGAAACGTTGCCGTAGGCATGCGCCAGCGTCCACGCCATGCGCCTTGTCTGCAAGGCGATGATTTCATCGCGCGATGCGCGTTCGGCGTCGTCCAGTACGAGCCCGCCGCGGCTCGCCCCAAGTTCGGGTTTCGTCTGAGCCATCAATTCCATCCCGTGTCAGCGTTTTATGTCGGCTGCCGGTATCCACGCGCCGCCAACGGTGCGGGAGTGACCGCGCAATTCCGCTATCACGATATCGTCGACGGTGACGCGTACATCATAGATGCCGGAACGTCCCGACCGTGAAATTTCCCGAGCCGCCGCTATCAGGCGGTCGCCAAGCTTTCCTGGCCTGATGAAGGTGATGTTGCCGTGGGCCGCGACGGTGCGTTCGTTGCGGGAATTGCAGGCGAACGCAAAGGCTGAATCCGCCAAGGTGAAGATGAAGCCGCCATGGGCGATGCCGTGACCGTTGACCATGTCCGGCTTCACCGTCATGGCCAGCGTCGCTTGGCCGGCTTCGACACCGAGGATCTCCATGCCAAGGCCCTGGCTCGCGCCGTCCTCCTTCCACATCGCCTCGGCACAGGCGCGCGCGAGATCATCGGGCGAAAGTGCGGCCTTGACGCCGAGGACGGGATCCAAGTTTCCTCCAGCCGTCCACGGGCCATCTGGACTAGCCCCTTGAATTGAACGATCGGTCAGTTAATTACTAGACGAAGCCACCATGGTGTCAACGGCCGTCGCACGCGTCAAATCGCGCGCGAATCCGCAATATAAATTGGGAGGTTCGATGACGGCAATCTTGCACAGCCTTGCGCTTGATCGCTGGGTCGAGCCGACCGGCGGTCTTGTCGATATACCGAGTGCGGTGGATGGCGGTATCGTTGCCCGCGCCTCCAGCGCCGGCCTCGATTTCGCGGCGATGGTCGAGCATGCGCGCGACGTCGGCGGGCCGGGCTTGCGCAAGCTCTCGTTCCATCGGCGTGCCGACAGGCTGCGCGCGCTTGCTGCATATCTCGGCGAACGCAAATCGTCGCTCTACACGCTGGCCGGCAATACCGGCGCCACGCGCCGGGACAACGCGATCGATATCGACGGCGGCATCGGCACGCTGTCGGCCTATGCCTCGCGCGGCCGCCGCGATCTGCCCGATGCGAAATTCGTGGTCGAAGGCGACGTTGAGAATCTCTCGAAGGGCGGCAGTTTCGTCGGCCAGCATGTGCTGTCGCCGCTGCACGGCGTCGCGGTTCACATCAACGCCTTCAACTTTCCCTGCTGGGGATTGCTGGAGAAATTCGCGCCGGCCTTTCTTGCCGGTGTTCCCGTCATCGCCAAGCCGGCAACGGCGACAGCCTATGTCACCGAAGCGCTGGTGCGGCTGATTCACGCGTCCGGTATCCTGCCCGCCGGTAGCCTGCAACTGATCTGCGGCGCGGCGGGCGATCTGCTGGATCATCTCGGCGGACAGGACGTGATCGCGTTCACCGGGTCGATCGAGACCTCAGAGAAGCTGCGGGCCCATCCAAGCATTGCAAGACATTCGATCCGGTTCGTGGCCGAGCGCAACTCGCTGAATGCCGCGGTGCTCGGTTCCGACATTACGCCGCAACATCCGGAATTCGACCTGTTCGTCCGGGAAGTCGTGCGCGAAATGACCGCGAAAGCGGGGCAGAAATGTACCGCGATCCGCCGCATCCTGGTGCCGCGCGCGCAGGAAGCGGCTGTGGTCGCGGCACTGAAAACCGGCCTCGCGCAGATAAAGCTCGGCGATCCCCGGGTCGAGGACAAGGCGATGGGGCCGCTCGTCAGCCTGACGCAACGCGATGCGGTACGCGCCCAGATCGCGAAATTGCGCGCCGAGGCCGATATCGTATTTGGCGATCCCGATAAATGTTCGGGAGAAGGCATCGATACGGCGAAAGGCGCGTTCATCGCGCCGGTGCTGCTGCGTGCGGCCGATCCGATGACCGCACAACGCATTCACGATACCGAGGCGTTCGGCCCGGTGGCCACGGTGATGGCCTATGACGATCTCGATCAGGCGATCGAACTGGTTAAGCGCGGCGAGGGCAGTCTGGTCGCTTCGCTGTTCACCTACGACGCCGCGGTCGCCAAGGCCGTCCTGCTCGGCGTCGCGCCGTACCACGGACGCGTCCTGATCGTAGATCGCGATTGCGCCAGCGAATCCACCGGGCACGGCTCACCTTTGCCGGGCCTGGTACATGGCGGTCCGGGCCGCGCCGGCGGCGGCGAGGAGCTCGGTGGCCTGCGCGGCGTGTTTCACTACATGCAGCGTACCGCAGTGCAGGGCTCGCCGGCCCGGCTGTCGTCACTGACGGGGAGCTGGATGAAGGGTGCGCCTGCACCGGTTGCCGCCGTGCATCCGTTCAAGCGCGATTATGATCATCTCGGCATCGGCGACACCATCGAAACCGCGAGCCGGCCGATCACGCTGGCCGATATCGAGCACTTCGCGGAATTCACCGGTGATAATTTCTACGCGCATATGGACGAGGCCGCCGCCAAGGCCAACCCGTTCTTTCCGGGCCGCGTCGCGCACGGCTACCTGATCCTGGCGTTCGCTGCTGGACTGTTCGTCGATCCGGCTCCCGGGCCGCTGCTGGCCAATTACGGACTCGACAACCTGCGTTTTCTCAAGCCGGTGTCGCCCGACGACGTCATCCGCGTGCGCCTGACGGTGAAGCAGAAATCGCCGGCGCGGAAGCCGGAATATGGCGAGGTGCGCTGGGATGTCGAGGTATTCAACCAGAACGACGAGCCGGTGGCGCGCTACGATCTGCTGACCATGAGCGCGCGGGCGGCGTAACGTTGCAGCGGGCAGCGGTGTTTGTGGGAGAACAAAACTCTCGCAATTCGATTCGTGGCGGATGATTCCTTCCCTCGGCTGCCGCCTTGCGGTGGCTTCCTTCTTAAATCTTGCTGGTTGTGGACGAATAGCCTCTTGAAAAGCTATTCAACTGGCAATTCGGGGGCCTGTGTCCCATTTAAGTAGAACAATCTTCCACAATTTGAAGGAAGCGACCGTGCCGACGCCTGCGACCCTTGCCGTCTATTCAGGTTTGCTGATCGGTCTCGCCTATGGCGCGGTCGGCCTTTTGAGCGGCTTCTGCCTGCTGAGCAGTCTGCGCGGCTGGTGGGCCAGCGGCGACAGCCGCCTGATCCGCACCTACGCGCTGGCGCTGGGCGTCGCGATCGCCACCGCGCAGCTCCTTGCGGCCAGCGGCCTTGTCGATCTCGGCAAGTCGATTTATCTGCAGCCGTCCTTCTCGGCGCCGCTGATGTTGCTGGGCGGCCTCCTGTTCGGTTACGGCATGGTGCTGTCGAACGGATGCGGCTCGCGGGCGCTGGTGCTGCTCGGCCGCGGCAATCTGCGCTCGCTGGTCGTAGTGCTCGTGCTCGGCATCGCCGCGCAGATGACGCTGAAGGGCCTGATCGCGCCGGGCCGCGTCGCCGTGCTGCAATGGACCCAGACTGCGCCGAGCGTGATTTCGTTGCCGGCGTTGCTGTCGGAATTCGGGTTCAGCGAGGCAGTTGCGCGAATGGTGGCGGCGTCGGCGATCAGCGGCGCCCTGATCATCTTTGCCTTCGCTCATACTCCGTTCCAGCGCTCGCGAGGCCAGATCGCGGCCGGCCTCGCGGTCGGTCTGCTGGTCACGGCCGGGTGGTTCGCCACCGGCTACCTCGGCGCCGACGATTTCAATCCGACGCCGGTCACTTCGCTTACCTTCATCGCGCCGATCGCCGACAGTGTTCAGTATGTGATGCTGTCGACCGGATTGACCTTGAATTTCGGGATCACGCTGGTCGCAGGCGTTCTGGCGGGAAGTCTGGTGACCGCCTTGGCAACGCGCCGTTTCCATTGGGAAGGCTATACCTCGCCGCGTCACATGCTGCGCTCGATCGGCGGCGCGGCATTGATGGGTGCGGGCGGCGCGATGGCCTATGGCTGCTCGATCGGGCAGGGCCTGACCGGCTTGTCCACGCTTGCGCTTGCCTCGTTCGTCGCGGTCGCTGGAATCCTGCTCGGCTCTGCATTGGGCCTGCGCGGATTGCTGCGCGTGCAGCCGCTGGTCTCGGCGCAGGACGCGCGGTCAGGCCCCGCGAGCTGATGTCGCCAAGCGCAATACGTCGAGATAGCCGGCGCTGACTTCCACCCGCTTGATCAATCCCTTTTCGACCAGCAGACCGTGCGCCTGCGCCAGCCGGTAGCACGGCAAATACATGAAGAGGTGATGCTCGGCGTGATAGTTCACCCAATAGGGCGCGATCAACAAGCGCTCGATCGGGTTGGCATGCGTGGTGCGCGCGTGACTGAACGGATCCGGTCCCGTGCCGGTGCAGGCGTGCTCGGCGATATTGCGCACGCGGGTGACCAGCGGCAGCCAAGTCGCCATCGCGAACACCCATACGCCGAAATACCAGATACCCGCGCCGGCCAGCCAGGACAGGCCGAACAGCACGGCATTGGCGCCGAGGAAGCGTGCCATCTTGTCGGCACCGCTTGAGACGAAACTTTCGTGTGCAATCTCATCGCCGGCGCTGCCGCGCCTGAACAGCGACAAAAACAGCGGCAGCCGCTGCTTGACGAAGGTCTGCCCGGTGAGGTCGCGGATCGCTTTGCGATAAAAGCTTTCTTTGGAGATGGGAAACGGCGCTGACAGCGACAGGTCGGGATCTTCCGGCTGCTGGGTGAATTTGTGATGCTGAAGATGGTAGGAGCGGTAGCTCGCAAGATCGGCTCCGACCGGCACCGCGCACAGCCATTGTCCGATCCACTCATTGATCGCCTTGTCGGCATGCAGCCCGCCGTGCGCGGCCTCGTGCATCAGGATTGCCAGCCCGAGCTGCCGTGTACCGACGACCGTCACCGCGATCAGCCAGGTCAGCGGATTGGGCCACAGCGTCACCAGCGCGACCGCCGCGATGACGATCCCCCACGCATGCGCGACCAGAAGCATGCCGCACAAAGAGCTGCGCGAGGTCAGCCGGCTCCATTCGTCGGCGGAAAAAACGCTCTTGGGATCGAGGCGGGAAACAGCCGGCATGGCGGCTCCTTTGGCCTGCAACAATACGCCCGACCGCCCGGCCGTTCAATCGGCGGCGTGGGTCACGATATGAATCTCCGAGGTAAGGGTGCGGTGCACCGGGCACTTATCGGCGATCTCCATCAATTTGGCGCGCTGTCCGGCGTCGAGCGCGCCTTCCATGGCGATGCTCCGGTCGATCTGGTCGAGCATCCCGGTTTCGGCTTCGCAGGCGGCGCAATCCTGGGCGTAAACCCTGCTGTGTTGCAGCGTCACCGTCACCCGCTCCAGCGGCAGCGATTTGCGGTCGGCATATAATCGCATGGTCATGGACGTGCAGGCGCCGAGGCCGGCGAGCACGAAATCATAGGGTCCGGGCCCGGTATCTGCGCCACCGGCTGATATCGGCTCGTCGGCGAGCAGGCGATGCGGGCCGACAGAAACCGTCTGCTGGAATTTGCCGTTGCGGGTTTCGCGGACCACGACCTTGCGCGGCTCTTCGCCGGGCTCGGCCGCGGCTTGCGGCGCAGCCGGATCGAGATAACGTTCCGCCCATGCCGCGATGACGTCGGCAACATAGGCGCCGTCGCGTCTATCGCTCAGCAGATGATCCGCGTCCGCCAGCGACACAAAGCTCTTTGGATGTTTTGCGGCGACGAAAATGCGGGTAGCGTTGTCGATGCTGACGGTGTCGTCGGTCGGCGAATGCATGACCAGCAGGGCTTTATAAAGTTTAGCGACGTGCGCCATCAGATTTTGTTCGGCGATGTCGTCGAGAAACTCGCGCCGGATATGGAACGGCCGGCCCGCGAGCGAGACTTCGATCCTGCCATGCTTGCGGATGTCCTCGAGGCGTTCGGCGAACAGTCCCGTGACATGCGCGGGGTCGGAAGGTGCTGCGATGGTGACGACGGCCGTTGCTTCCGGAATTTGCGCCGCGGCCGCCAGCACCGCGGCGCCACCGAGGCTGTGGCCGATCAGGATCGCCGGGCCCTTGCGGGTTTCGCGCAGATGAGCGGCGGCGCACACCAGATCGGCGATATTGGATGAAAACGTCGAGTTGGCGAAATCGCCGTCGCTGGCGCCGAGGCCAGTGAAGTCGAAACGCAGCACCGCGATGCCCTTGGCCGCCAGCGCGGACGCGATGCGCCTGGCGGCAAGCACGTCCTTTCCGCAGGTGAAGCAATGCGCGAACAACGCGTAAGCGGTCGGTTGTCCCTCGGGCAAATCCAGCGACGCGGCCAGATGCTGGCCATCCGCGCCCGGAAAGTGGAAACGTTCATTCGGCACGTTCAGTCTCCGGTGTTCGGACCGACAATGTCAGTCGCTGGAATAGCGCTGCTCGGCCCATGGATCGCCGCGATTATGATAGCCGCGGACCTCCCAGTAGCCCGGTGAATCGCGCTCCAGGAATTCGATGCGCTGCAGCCACTTGGCGCTCTTCCAGAAATACAAATGCGGCACCACCAGCCGCACCGGGCCGCCATGCTCCGGTTGCAGCGGCGTGTCCGACCAGGCATGGGCGAGCACGGCGTCCTCCGCGGCAAAGTCCTCCAGCGCAAGATTGGTGGTGTAGCCGTCGTGAGAATGCAGCACCACGAAGTGCGCGTCGTCGCGCGGCCGGCACGCGTTCAGCAGGTCACGGGTGGCGAGCCCTTCCCACTTATTGTCGTAGCGCGACCACGTCGTCACGCAATGAATATCCGATACCGATTGCGTCTGAGGCTGCGCGGTAAACTGCGCCCAGTCCCAGAACAGCGGATGCTCGACCGCGCCGTGGACGTCGAGCCGCCAGCGCTCGCGCGAGATGCTCGGCGTGAGACCGAGATCGAGGGTAGGCCAGTCGCGGGTCAGATGCTGTCCCGGCGGCAGGCGCTGCTCCTCGGGCCGCGCCGTCTTGCCGGTCAGGAAACGGCCCTCGCGCGCCCAACGCTGCTTGCTGCGCGTCAGCTTTGTGATTGGTGGCTGGTCCTCGTTGGTCATGTCGGGCTCCGCTGCTAGTCGTGCCGGTGCATCGCCGAGTCATGCTTGGTGTCGCGCATCGTGGAATAAATGATCAGCGACAGAAAAATCATGCCGCTCAGATAATAATAGAACCAGTCCTCATGCCCGAGGCTCTTGAAATACAGCGCCACCGCCGGCGCGGTGCCGCCGAAGATCGAGACTGTGATGGCGTAGGGCAAGCCGACGCCGAGCGCGCGGACATTGGTAGGAAACAGCTCGGCCTTCACGATGGCGTTGATCGATGTATAGCCGGCGACGAAAATCCAGGCAGTGCAGATCAGCAGAAAGGCGGTGAAGGGCGATTTGGTTGCCTTCAGCGTCGTCAGAATCGGTACGGTCGCCAGCGTGCCGGCGATGCCGAAGAAGATCAGCAGCGGCTTGCGCCCGATACGGTCGGAAAGGGCGCCATAGAGCGGCTGCAGGACGGTCGCGAAAATCAGCGAACCGAAGATCACGAAAGTGGTCTGGTCTTCGGTGAGGCCGACCGAGAGCTTGACGAAGGTCTGCATGTAGGTGGTGAACGTATAGAACGCCGCGGTGCCGCCGGCGGTCAACCCGACCACCAGCAACAGTTCGCGCGGGTATTTCAGCAGACCTCGGATCGAGCCGGTCGGCCGGGCGATTTTTTTGGCTTCGACGAACGCCTCGGTCTCGTGCAGATTCCTCCGCATCACGGCGGCGAAGATCGCCAGCATGGCGCCGATCACGAACGGTATCCGCCAGCCCCAGTCCTTCAGTTGCTCGGGCGTCAGGAATACCTTTTGCAGCAACAGAAGAACGACGATCGCGGTGAGTTGGCCGCCGATCAAGGTGACGTATTGGAAGCTGGAGTAGAAGCCGCGGTGATTGGGGTCGGCGACTTCGCTGAGATAGGTGGCGCTGGCGCCGTACTCGCCGCCCAGGCTGAGACCTTCGATGACCCGTGCCAGCGCCAGGATGGCCGGCGCGGCGATGCCGATCGAGGCATAGGTCGGCGTCACCGCGATGATCAGCGAGCCGAAGCACATGCAGACCACGGACAATGTCAGCGACAGCCGCCGGCCGTATTTGTCGGCGACAAAGCCGAACAGCCAGCCGCCAAGCGGCCGCATCAAGAAAGTCGCCGCAAACAGCACCGCCGCGTTGAGCTGCTGGACGACCGGATCGCTGTTCGGAAAGAATGCCGGCGCGAAGTACAACGCGAACGCGGTGTAGGCGTAGAAATCGTACCACTCCACGAGATTTCCGACCGAGCCGATGAAGATCGACTTGATCCGGCGCTCGACATCGGCAATGTCGAAGTGATCCGCCGCCAGCGGCTTTGCGATTTGATCTGTCACGCCTGGTCTCCCGAGGGCTTTGCGAATGGAGGAAGTCGAAGCAGGATCTAACGACCCTTGCCAAACAGCATGGGAAGCTGCCGCGGTCCGCGGACGGTGCCTTCGGACCACGTCACTTCGCCGGCCGGATCAAGCCTGAAATCCGGAATACGCTTCAACCATTCCTCGATTGCAACGGTCATTTCCATCCGCGCGAGATTGGAGCCGACGCAGCGGTGAATGCCAAGGCCGAAGGCGGCATGGCGGTTTTCCTTGCGGTCGATGACAACCTTGTCGGCGTTGGGAAAGACCGCGGGATCGCGGTTGGCGGCGGGGAACGACAGCAGCACCATGTTGCCGGGCTTGACCGGGCAGCCGGTGATGACCGTCTCCTTCATCACCTCCCGCGCCATCGTCACCGGCGAATAGGCCCGCAAGAATTCCTCGATCGCGGTCGGCAGCAGCGCCGGCTCGGCGACCAGGCGCTGGCGATCGGCGGGTGTCCTTGCCAGGTGCCACAGCGAAGATCCTATCGCGCTCCACGTGGTATCGATGCCGGCGATCAACAGCAGCCGCAACGAACCCAGCACATGAGCATCGGACAGCGGCTGGCCGTCCTTGTCCCTGGCGTTCATCAGCGTCGAGATCAGATCGTCGGTCGGGTGTTTCTTGCGCCGTTCGATATGTCCGGCGAAGTATTCGGACATCTCCTGCACCGCCCGCATCAGGATATCGTCGTTGCTGATGCCAAGTTCGAGAATTTCATGGATCCACTTTATGAAGAGATCGCCGTCCTTCTCCGGAATGCCGAGCATATGGGCGATGGCGCGAACGGGAATGTGCTTGGTGTAGCGCGCGGCGGCATCGCACCCGCCCTGATCGATGAAACCGTCGATCAGTTCGTTGCAGATCGACCGGACCCGCGGCTCGAGCTTCCTCATCGCGTCGGGTGTGAACGGAGGCAGCAGTAATTGCTTGGCAGGTTTGTGTTCGGGCGGATCCGAGGTGATCGGCGGCGACGATGCGGGCTGCTCGGGCCGGACATTGCGTACGATGACCCGGCGCGATGAAAAATGTTCGGTATCGTAGGCGATCTGCTTTACCGCCTCGTAGGTGGTCGGCAGATAGCAGCCGAGAAAACGCTTGGTATGGACCACGGGGGATTGCGCGCGCAACTCGTCCCAGATCGGAAACGGATCGTCCGTCCAGCGTGGATCGGTGTGGTCGAAATCGTGGATCCAGTCGGTCACCGGCGCCGGGACACGCCTTCCGGTGGTCATGGCCGGCACGGCCGCGGCATCGTTCAGCAGCGTCTCGCTCATGGACCTATTCCTCGGTAACGTCGATTGCGATTTCAGGGCAATTGGACTGGGCAAGCCATGCCTTGTCCTCGAGCCCTTCGGGCACGGTTCCGTCGCCGATCTCGTGCGCGTTGCCGATTTCATCGAGTTCGAAAAGCTCGGGCGCCAGCGATTTGCAGCGGGCGTGGCCCTGACACTTGTCCTGGTCGACATGTATCTTGAGCGTTCCAGACATTCAGCGTTCCTCCGTGACAGCCGCGCTCGTCGTTGCGCGCGTTGGTGCCTTTGCCGGCAATTATAACGGCGCGGAGATGAACCGCCAGCGCCCAATCGCCGCTTTTACCGCTACCGGGAGGTGTCGGGCTACTTCGCCGGCCGCGGATCGATCGGCGTCGTGCCGCGCAGGCCTAGAACGTCCTCCAGCACCTTGGCGCCCGCGAGCAATTGTGCATCCTTGCGCGGAGCCGCTACCATTTGCAGGCCGACGGGCATGCCTGTCTCGGTAAAGCCGCAGGGCAGCGACAGCGCCGGACAGAACACCAGCGTGATCGCATAGACGATGGCGAGCCACTCGACATAATTGTCGAACGTCTTGCCGGCGCATTCCGTCAAATAGCGGTTCTCGACCGGAAAGGCCGCGACGATGGTCGCGGGCGTCAGCAACAAATCGTAAGTCTCGAAGAATTCCAGCATACGCTCGGTCATGGCGACGCGCTGCGCTTCGGCGCGCACCAGGTCATTGACCGTCAGTTTCAAACCCTGCTCGATATTCCAGATTACCTCCGGCTTGAGCAGGTCACGCTTGTCGCGCAGCAACGCGGCCTTGCTGATGGCGAAGTCGAAGGCGCGGAGCACATGGAAGCACGCATGCGCCTCGCGCAGGTCGGGGTGAGCCTCTTCGACGATAACGCCGGCGTCGGCGAAACGTGCCGCGGCCTTGCGGGTGATCGCGGCGATTTCCGGATCCACCGGCGTGATGCCGAGATCGGGCGAATAGGCGACGCGCTTCGGACCCTTGCCGGAACGCACGGCGGAAAGAAATGAGGTCGGCGGCGGCGGCAACGACAGCGGGTCGGTCGGATTTTCGCCGCTCATGGCATCGAGCAGCAGTGCCAGATCCTCGACATTGCGCGCCATCGGGCCCTGAACGCCGAGGTTGCGGTCTATCTTGTCGGCAGGCGTACGCGCGACACGCCCGATGCTCGGCCGCATCCCGACGACGCCGCAAAAGCTCGCGGGATTGCGCAGCGAGCCCCCCATGTCGGAGCCATGCGCGAGCCACGCCGTGCCGGCTGCCAGCGCCGCTGCCGCGCCGCCCGACGAGCCGGCCACGGAGCGCGACAAGTCCCACGGATTGCGGGTGACGCCGAATACCTCGTTGAATGTGGAGGCGCCGGCGCCGAATTCCGGGGTGTTCGACTTGGCATAGATCACAGCGCCGTTGGTTTCGAGATTTTCGACCAGGATATCCGAACGCGTGGGCACCGTGTCCTTGTAGATCGGCGAACCCTGCGTGGTCAGCACCCCAGCCACCGCGTTGAGGTCCTTGATCGGCACCGGCAGCCCGGCAAGCAGGCCGCGCTGGCCGGGCGGCTTCTTCATCAACTCTTTCGCGTGGGCCCGGGCGCGATCGAAACACAGCGTCGGCAGCGCGTTCACCTCGCTATCGACTTCTGCGATCCGCGCTTCCAGTATGTCGAGCAGGTCGAGTGGCGTGACCTCGCCAGAATTGAGTTTATCGACGACGGCGCAGGCCGTCGCTTGTACCAACGCTCGATCAGCCACCTGCATATCTCCCGTTCATCGCGCTTCGGTTGCGGATTATATGGTGCTGTAAAACATTTTCCGGCAGGGTGGAACCTGCGTTTTGATTCAAGATATGAGGGTTGCAAAATGAGTACGCCATTCGATACGCCGGACTGGCGCGGCATGAGCCAGCAGGACCGCGATCTCGGCCTCAACAATGGCGTCGCGGTGCCCGGCAGCGCCGACCTCGTCGCGGACTGGGATCGCCGCTCCAGCGCGATGCGCGCGCAGCATTCCGGCCACCTCGATCACCGCTATGGCCCGCGCGAGCGCAACCGGATCGATTTCCTCAAGGCTGCCGGCGGCGGACCGACGCTGCTGTTCATCCATGGCGGCTATTGGCAGACCCGGGCGAAAGAAACATTCGCCGTTTTCGCCGGCGGACCGATGGCGCATGGCATCGATGTTGCGCTGATCGGCTATACGCTGGCGCCCGATGCGACACTGGACGAGATCGTCGGCGAAATCCACCGCGGGCTCGATTTCCTGGTCGAGAGATTGCCGACGCTCGGCGGCGATCCCGCTCGAATCGTGGTGTCCGGCTGGTCCGCGGGCGGACACCTCACCTCGATGGCGCTGTCGCATCCTGGCGTGAAAGCGGGCATGGCGATCAGCGGCATCTACGATCTGGAACCGATCCGCCACAGCTATCTCAACGTCAAGCTCGGGCTCGACGAGGCCATGTCGCGGCGCAACTCTCCGATCATGCAGGGTGGCGGCGCCAACAAGCCGTTATCGCTGGTCGTCGGCAGCGCCGAACTGCCGTTGCTGCGCAGGCAGACGGCGGATTTCGCCGGGCACCGCGCAAAATATGGATTGCCGGTGACGTACGAGGAAATTCCCGGCGCCAACCATTTTACCGTCATGGACGAGATGATGTCACCGACGGGGCGGATTACCACGCTGATCCGGCAGTTGTTCGAGCGGATTTGACGTTGCCCGGACCCAGCGCGTCGTTCAATTCGTCTTGTATTCGTCAGTCACGACCGGGCCGAACAGGACCCAACGCTGGCCGTCAAACCGCATCATCTGGAATTGCTTGTTGATGCGCCAGTCGTCCGGTGTGGTGGAGATCATCATTCCCGGCAATGCGAGGTCCGGGACGAAATCCTTGATGTTCGTCGCCTGCGCCATGACATTGGCGCGTGTGAGATTGTCGCCGCATTGTTTGAGGATCTGCACGAGAAGCGCCGCGGTACCATAGCCGTAAGTCGCGATACCGCTGTTGGCATCCTCGGTCGGAGCATATTTCGCCATGAAAGCCTTGTAACGTTTCATGCCCGCATCGTCGGTCCATTGCGGGTCGAGCGGGTCCTTGCCGTAATTGACCGAGATGATGCCCTTGGCGTTCTCCAGGCCGGCCGGAACCAGGGTCTGGCTGACCGGCGTGGCATTGATGTCGAGAATTTGTACCGGTTTCCAGCCGAGTTCGGCGGCTTTCTTGATGGCCTGCGCGCCGAATTTCGGCGTCGTGATGTTATAGAAAAGATCGGCGCCGGAAGCTTTCAGCGTCACCATCTGAGAATCGACGGTCGGATCGGACAACTCGTAGGACGCCTCGGCGACGATCATGCTCGCCTTCGCTCCAAGCCCGTCCTTCAAGCCCTTGACATAATCCTTTCCGAGATCGTCGTTCTGATAGAGAATGCCGATCTTCGCATTCGGGTGGTTGGCGAGAATGAATTTGGCGTAGATATGCGCCTCCGACTGGTAATTCGGATTGTAGGCGATCGTCCATGGAAAATTCTTCGGATCGGTGAAGCGCGTCGCGCCGGTCGAGGCCAGAAGCTGCGGCACTTTCCTGTCGTTGAGATATTTCTGGACCGCGGCGTTCGGCGGCGTGCCGATGATCTGAAAAGTAGTGAAGACCTCGTCGCTTTCGACAAGCTTGCGTACCTGCTCGACCGTCTTCGGCGGACTGTAGGCATCGTCGTATTGTATGAGATTGACCTTGCGCCCGTTGATGCCGCCCTGCTCGTTGATCATGCGTATATAGGCGGCTTGTACCTTGCCGATACTGCCATAGGCGGACGCCGGGCCGCTGAGCGGAATGGTCTGGCCGACCTTGATCTCGGTATCGCTCGCGCCGGTATCGTATTTCTTTTGTGCGAGCGCGGGCGTTGCGAGTGTTACGCCGAGCGCCAACACCACAGCGGCCGCCGACCTGAATCGAACCATGCCTTCCTCCCTAATACGAGCGGGCGTTTTGCTTCGCCGCACGGTTGTCGTCAGCCTATTCCAAAAAAGGCACGTTGATAAGGGCCGGGCATGGCTTTCGCGCGACCATGCGCCGCCGCGGTTACGTTTCGCCTAACCCCACCCCGCGCTGATGCCGCCGTCGACAGTGAAGATCACACCCGAGGTGTAGCCGGAGCGGTCGGAGGCAAGAAACGCCATCAGGTCGCTGATCTCGCGCGCATGCGCGGGGCGACCGAGCGGCATGCCCTTCTGGAATTCCCTGTAACGGTTCTCGTCGCCGAACTGGTTTTTTGCCCGCGTCTTCAGCAGCGTAACGTGGCGGTCGGTGCCGACCGGCCCCGGATTGATGCCGACCACGCGGATGTTGTCGGCGAGGCTCTTGCCGCCGAGCGCGCGGGTGAAGGCCATCAACGCGGCGTTGCCGGCGCTGCCGCAGATGTAATTGGCGTCGAATTTTTCACCGGCGGCGCCGATGTCGTTGATGATGACGCCGTGGCCACGGGTTTTCATCTGTGCATAGATGGCGCGGGTGAGGTTGATGTAGCCGAATACTTTCAGTTCCCAGGCATGGCGCCACGTCGCCTCATCGATCCTGTCGATCGAGCCGCCCGGAATATCGCCGGCATTGTTGATCAGAATGTCGATATCGGATGCGTCGGCGGCAAGCTTTGCGATATCTTCGGGCTTGCGAAGGTCGGTGATGTGAACCGACGCGCCGATCTGATGGGTCGATCGCAAGCGGTCTGCCAATGCGTTCAACCGGTCGGCGCTGCGGGCGGCAAGGCGGAGATGGCAGCCTTCCTCCGCGAATGCTTCCGCGGCGGCGGCGCCAATGCCCTTGGATGCGCCTGTGATCAAAACGCGCTTGCCGCGCAGGTGAAGGTCCATGAGGGTGCTCGCTTGGTTGGATCGTCGCTGGGGCGCCACTGTTAGGCGCTCGCCCTCGAACCGGTCAACATTGCAGTGCAGCGTTGCGCCGCGGTTTACTTTGGTCCATTGCAATCCGATACTTCGGATGAAGGCACCGACGCTGCAATGTAAGGACTTTCCCGGTGAGCAACGAAAAAAAATATCGAGTGGCCGTGATTCCCGGCGACGGCATCGGCAAGGAAGTCGTGCCCGAAGGCCTGCGCGTGCTGGAAGCGGCGGCGAAGAAGCACGGCGTCGACGTGCATTTCGATCATTTCGATTTCGCCTGCTGGGACTATTATGAAAAGCACGGCCAGATGATGCCGGACGACTGGAAGGATAAAATAGGCAAGCACGACGCGATCTATTTCGGCGCGGTCGGCTGGCCGGCGAAGATCCCCGATCACGTTTCGTTGTGGGGATCGCTGATCAAGTTCCGCAGGGAGTTCGACCAGTATGTGAATTTGCGCCCCGTTCGGCTGATGCCAGGGGTGCCGTCGCCATTGGCCAACCGCAAGCCCGGCGACATCGATTTCTGGGTGGTGCGGGAAAATACCGAAGGCGAATATTCGTCGGTGGGCGGGCGGATGTTTCCGGATACCGACCGTGAATTCGTTACCCAACAGACGGTGATGACGCGGGTCGGTGTCGACCGTATCCTGAAATTTGCGTTCGATCTCGCGGCGTCGCGGCCAAAGAAGCACCTGACATCGGCGACCAAGTCAAACGGCATCTCGATCACCATGCCGTATTGGGACGAGCGCGTGGAGGCGATGGCGAAGAACTATCCCAAGGTCAAATGGGACAAGTACCACATCGACATTCTCACCGCGAATTTCGTGCTGCATCCGGACTGGTTCGACGTCGTTGTCGGCTCCAACCTGTTCGGCGACATCCTGTCCGATCTCGGTCCGGCTTGCACCGGCACCATCGGCATCGCCCCGGCCGCCAACATCAATCCGGAGCGGCATTTTCCATCGGTGTTCGAGCCGGTACACGGTTCCGCGCCGGATATCGCAGGGCAGGGCATCGCCAATCCGATCGGCCAGATCTGGTCCGGCGCGATGATGTTCGATCATCTCGGCGAAAAGCAAGCGGCGGCATCGATCGTCGCCGCGATCGAGCGCACCTTGAGCGAACGCACGCTGCGCACACGCGATCTCGGCGGCAACGCCGATACGGTCGCATGCGGCAAGGCAGTGGCCGAGATGGTGGAGTAGAAGTATTTGACGTCCCCGCGAACGCGGAGACCCATAGTCACCGATGATTATTGGGTGGCAAATTGCTTCGCAGAGCCGCTAACACCTTCCGCATCATTGGCACGGAGGATATGGGTCCCGGCCTTCCCCGGGACGACGAGTCAGCCCTTCGCGATCCTTCTGCAATGCGCCCACGCCGCCGCGATCAGATTTTCGCTCGCCTCCGGCGTGCGGAATGCCGAATGCGCCGACAGCGTCACATGGGGCAGTTTGGTCAGCGGGTGATCGACGGGGAGGGGCTCGACGTCGAACACGTCAAGTCCGGCGTGCCGGATGTGGCCGGACTTCAGCGCTTCGATCAGCGCCGCCTCGTCGGCCAGCGCGCCACGCGCGGTATTGACGAAGATGACGCCGGACTTCATTGCCGCGATCCGCTCGCGCGACAAAAATCCGCGGGTCTCGTCGTTCAGCAACAGGTGCAGCGAAACTACATCGCTCTGTCGCAGCAGCGCATCGATGCCGACAAATTCGACGCCGGGATGGCTTTTCGCCGTCCTGTTCCAGGCGATCACCTTCATGCCGCTGCCGATGGCGATGCGCGCGACTTCCGCGGCGATGCCGCCGAAACCGATCAGGCCCAGGGTTTTGCCGGTGAGCTGCATGCCGTCGTCGCGCAGCCAGTTGCCGGCGCGCATTTCGCGGTCCATCTGCGCCAGCCCGCGCGCGGCGGCCCACATTAGCGCGATGGCGCATTCGGCCACCGCGGTGTCGCCGTAACCTCTGATCAGGTGGACGGCGATGCCGAGTTCGGTGAGTTCGTCCGGATTCATGTAGCTACGCGCGCCGGTGCCGAGGAATACGACGTGCTTCAGGCCCGCGCATTTCCGCGCCACTCCGGTCGGCAGCGCGGTGTGATCGACGATCGCGATCCCGGCGCCGTTGAGCACGGCGGGCAACTGCTCGGATGCCACGTCGGGATCGCGGTTGATGCGCATGTCCGGGTCGCCGGGCTTTGCCAGCCGCTCGAAAATCACCGCCAGGGATTCGTTGGCGTCGACAAATACACCACGCACGGACATCTCCTTTTATGGTCAGGGCACAACGCCGGCCAACGCAAGCACCGTATGCATCAGCGCGTTGGCTCCGGCGGTGCAATCGGCCTGCGTGGCGTCCTCGAGTTCGTTGTGGCTGACGCCGTCCTTGCACGGCACGAAGATCATCGCGGCCGGCATGACGTTGGCGAGGTTGCAGGCATCGTGACCCGCACCGGAGGTAATGCGGCGATGACTGTAGCCGAGCGCCTTGGTCGCGTGCTCGACGGCATCGACCAGCCCGGCGTCGAACACGGTCGGCGCCTTGCGCCAGATCGCGTCGATTGAAATCTCGACCTTGCGTCGGGCGGCTATTTCGGCGACCGCGGCGCGTAGATCCCTGTCGATGACCTCGAGCGTTTCCGCGCCGGCGCTTCTGACATCGGCGGTGAAGGCGATCTCGCCGGGAATGACATTGCGGGACGGGGCGGCGATCACCGCTTCGCCGACGGTGCCGACCGCACCGGGCTCCTGCGCCTTGGCGATCCGCTCCACCGCCAGCACGACCTCGGACAGCGCCGCCAGCGCGTCACGCCGCAGCGGCATCGGCGTGGTGCCGGCGTGACTTTCGAAACCGACCACCTTGCCGTCGTACCAGATGATGCCTTGGCCGCGATCGACGATGCCGATGGTCTTGTTTTCGGCTTCCAGCAACGGTCCCTGTTCGATGTGCAGCTCGACGAACGATCCGAGCCTGCGCGCGCCGACGGCTTCGTCCCCGCGATAACCGATGCCGTCGAGCGCTTCGCCGACGCTGACGCCGGCCGCATCGGTACGCGCGAGAATCTCGTCGGCGGTGTAGTCGCCGGCATAGGCCGCCGACGCCATCGTCGCCGGCGCAAAGCGCGAGCCTTCCTCGTTGGTCCAGTTGACGATGCAGATCGGGGTTTCCGTTTCGATGCCGGCGTCGTTCAGGGTGCGCACCATTTCGAGCGCCGCCAGCGTGCCGAGCACGCCGTCGAACTTGCCGCCGGTCGGCTGGGTGTCGAGATGCGAGCCGACCCCGACCGGAGGTTTCGACATGTCGCGGCCTTTGCGAAGCGCGAACATCGAGCCGAGCGCATCGACATGCACCTCGAGCCCCGCGGCCTGGCATGCGCTGCGAAACCAGTCGCGCACCTGCTTGTCTTCCGGGCCGAGCGTCAGGCGTCGCACGCCGCCTTTCGGCGTCGCGCCGAATTTCGCGGTCTCATGGATGGTATCCCACAGCCTCGCGGAGTCGATTTGCAGGTTGGATGCGATTTGGGTCATGCGGGTTTCCGGAACTCGGTCGGGTCACAGCGCGGCACTTTTCAATGACGTGCCCGCAGCGGCGCGTCAACAGTGCGCTCCTTTTGCGCAAGCGAACTGGCGAGCTCCGCAACGCGTTCGACCGCGACCGTGTCGGGGGATGCCAGCCAGCTCGCGGTGAACGTCAGCGGCGCCATCTCCAGGTTAGTCGACAGCAATTGCAGCCGACCGTCGGCCATTTCGTTTTCGACGATCGCGGTCGGGATCACCGCGATGCCGAGACCTTCGATCGCCATGTAAATCACCGTCGCCAGCGACGCGCTGGCATGCAGCCGCATCGGCGGCAGGTCGGGGCGATTGAACAGCGAGCGCACGATTTCGTAGGGCTGGGTCTTGCGCGGAAAAGTGATGATCGGGAACTTCGCGAGGTCATGCACCGTGAGCATCCTGGTACCCAGCTCGAGCGATGGGCTTGCGAGAAAACCTATCGGATAGTCGCACAGCAAACGATTGCGCACGGTCGGCGTCGTCAATGGTCCGAGCAGAAACGCCAGCTCGATTTCCTGCGCCAGCAACCGGGTGCGAAGATTGGAGGTAATGTCGACCTCGATTTCCAGCGACAGGTTCGGATAGGCGCGGTTGACGCTTTTGATAAGCTGCGACAACCAGGTGTGCACGATGGTCTCGGCGACGCCGAGCCGCAATACGCCGCGCACCGCTGAATGGTCGCCGACCGCCGCCAGCATCTCGGATCTCATGCCGATCAGTTTTTCCGCATAGACCATCATCTGCCGTCCGCTCGGCGTCGGCACCACCATGCGCCGGTCGCGCCGCAGCAGCCGGACGCCGACTTCGCGTTCGAGCTGGGCGATGCGCTGCGAGATGGCAGGCTGGGTGGTGTTGAGCTTCTGGGCGGCGCCGCGAAAACTCCCCAGCGTCACCACCCAGAGGAAAGTCTCGATTGCCTTGAAATCGGTCATGCACCGCCAGCTTGCAGTTCGATAAATTAAATTTATCCATATCGATCAAAAACAACGATTAGACATTATGATAAACCTGTGTGCTTCTTGTTGTCGAGGCAATTTGGGCGGGGCGCATGACGACCAGCTTGGCGGCAACGGAACGTGCATCGGATCGCGGGGCAGCCGATCTGTCGCCAAGCATCGCGGCCCGTCATGCCTGCCGCGCTGGCATGGCGTCGAGCACGGCAGGGATCGCCAACGGCTTCGTCCAGGGCAATCTCGCGATCCTGCCGGAAAAACTCGCAGCCTCGTTCCATCGCTTCTGCCAGCTCAACCCGAAACCATGCCCGATCATTGGCATGTCTGATGTCGGCAACCCCCGCATTCCCTTGCTCGGACTCGATCTCGACATCCGCACCGACCTGCCGCGCTACCGGGTCTGGCGCGACGGCGAGGTGGTGGAAGAGCCGACCGATATCATGGTGCACTGGCGCGACGATCTCGTCGCGTTTGTGATCGGCTGCTCGTTCTCGTTCGAAGAAGCGCTGCTGGCGGATGACATTCCGATTCGTCATATCGAGCGTGGCGTGCGCGTGCCGATGTACCGCACCAGCATCGCATGCAGCCCCGCCGGACCGTTCGCAGGTCCCATGGTGGTGTCGATGCGGCCGTTAAAACCTTCAGATGCGATTCGCGCGGTGCAGATTACCTCGCGTTTTCCTTCCGTGCATGGCGCGCCGGTTCACCTCGGTCATCCGCATTCGATCGGAATTGCCGACATCGCCAGGCCGGACTATGGCGACGCGGTGCCTGTAAATGCCGATGAGATCCCCGTGTTCTGGGCCTGCGGCGTCACGCCGCAAGCCGTGATCGCCGCGGCACGATTGCCATTCGCGATCACTCATGCGCCGGGATTGATGCTTGTCACCGACCTCAAGAACAAGCAGCTTGCCGTTCTTTGAGGCTTTACCCTAACGTCCAGCCGTTTCATCGATAAGCCGCCGGCAACAGAGGAAGACCTGATGACCATCACCCGCCGAAACCTACTGCTTGGAGCCACTGCATCCGCCGCGCTGCTGCCGATGGCGGCGCGCGCGCAAACATCCGAGGTGGTGATCGGCGTGATCTATCCGCTGTCAGGCGCCAGCGCGCAGATCGGCGTCGATGCGCAGAAAGCGTTCGAGACCGCGGCCAACCTCATCAACAAGAACTACGATTTCGATCTGCCGCTGGCGAAGGGGGAAGGGCTTTCCGGCCTCGGCGGCGCCAAGGTGCGTCTCGTCTTTGCCGACCATCAGGCCGATCCGCAGAAGGGCCGCGCCGAGGCCGAGCGCCTGATCACCCAGGAAAAAGTCTGCGCCATCATCGGCACCTACCAGAGCGCTGTGGCGGTCACCGTTAGCCAGATCTGCGAGCGCTACCAGATCCCCTTCATCTCGGCAGACAATTCCTCGCCCAGCCTGCATCGCCGCGGCCTCAAATTCTATTTCCGCGCCGCGCCCCATGACGAGATGTTCTCCACCGCTATGTTCGACTTCTTTGATGCGCTGAAGAAAAAGGGACAGAAGATCGAGACGCTGGCGCTGTTCCACGAGGACACCATCTTCGGCACCAACTTTTCCAACGCCCAGCTCAAGCTCGCGGCGGATCGCGGTTACAAGGTCGTCGCCGACATCAAGTATCGCGCCAATTCGCCTTCGCTGACGGCTGAAGTGCAGCAGATCAAGGCGGCCAACGCCGACGTGCTGATGCCGTCGAGCTACACCACCGACGGCATCCTGCTGGTCAAGACGATGGGCGAACTCGGCTACAAACCGAAGAACATCGTGGCGCAAGACGCAGGCTTTTCGGAAAAGGCGCTGTACGACGCGGTCGGCGACAAAATCGAGGGCGTGATCTCGCGCGGCAGTTTCTCGCTCGATCTCGCCGCCAAGCGGCCGATGGTCGGCAAGATCAACGACATGTACAAGGAAAGGTCCGGCAAGGATTTCAACGACTATTCGTCGCGGCAGTTCATGGGCCTGATCGTGATGGCCGATGCCATCAACCGTGCCAAATCCACCGACGGCGAGAAAATCCGTGAGGCGCTGGTTGCAACCGACATGCCCGGCGAGAGCACGATCATGCCGTGGAAGCGCGTGAAGTTCGACGAGATGGGCCAGAACAACGACGCCGATCCGGTGCTGCTGCAATACACCGGCGGCAAATTCGTCACCATCTTCCCGCCGCAGGCAGCGGTCGCCGAGCCGATCTGGCCGATGAAGTAAGCAGAACCACAAGCGCGGTGTCGTCCCCGCGCAGGCGGGGGACCCATAACCACAGGACCATCATCTTGATTACGGTCTCGCATCCTTGCGCATCGACAATCGCCGGTGTTTATGGGTCCCCGCCTGCGCGGGGACGACAGTTGTGACCGCCGAAACCATCATCCAGAGCCTGGCGAGCGGCCTGCTGATGGGGCTGCTGTATGGCCTGATCGCGGTCGGCCTTGCGCTGATCTTCGGCCTGATGGATGTCGTGAATTTCGCGCACGGCGAATTCCTCATGATCGCGATGTATGCGACGTTCTTCCTGTTCGCGTTCTTCGCGCTCGATCCGTTGCTGTCGGTGCCGTTCGTCGCCGCGGCGCTGTTTGTGTTCGGCGCGGTGGTCTATCTCCTGATCGTGCGCTTCGCGGTGCGGGCAAAGGCCAACGCCGGCATGGTGCAGATTTTTTCCACCTTCGGGCTTGCGATCGTGATGCGCGGGCTTGCGCAATTCTTTTTCACGCCGGACTACCGTAGCATCCCGCAGTCCTGGCTTGGCGGCAAAACCATCTCCATCGCCGGCATTTTCCTGCCGGTGCCGCAACTGGCCGGCGCGCTGGTCTCGATCGCCGCTTTCGGTGCTTTGTATTTTTTCATCAACCGCACCGATTTCGGCCGTGCGCTCGAAGCCACGCGTGAGGACGCCGGCGCGGTGGCGCTGGTCGGCATCGACAAGAACCGGGTGTTCGCGCTGGGCTGGGGACTTGGCGCGGCGCTGGTCGGATTGTCCGGCGCGATCATGGCGATGTTCTTCTACATCTATCCCGATGTCGGCGCGTCGTTCGCGCTGATCGCCTATGTCACGGTGGCGCTCGGCGGCTTCGGCAGCGTGTTCGGCGCCTTCGCCGGCGGGATTATCGTGGGGCTCGTCGAAGCGACCACGGCCCTGATCATGCCGCCGTCGCTGAAATCGGTCGGCATCTATGCGGTCTATCTGCTGGTCGTGTTCGTGCGGCCGCGCGGCCTGTTCGGGTCGATGTGATGGATACGACATTTGTCCAGCGCCGCCGTCGCGATCTCATGATCGCCGCGGCGCTCGCCGTGATCGCCGCGCTGGTGCCGCTGTTCGTGAAGGACGTCTACGTCCAGAACATCATGGTTCTGACCCTGATGTACGCGGCGCTGTCGCAGAGCTGGAACGTCCTGGGCGGCTATTGCGGGCAGATATCGCTCGGCCATGCGCTGTATTTCGGGCTCGGCGCCTACACCACCGCGATCCTGTTCACCAAGTTCGGCGTGCTGCCATGGTTCGGCATGCTCGGCGGCGGCGTCATATCCGCGCTAATCGCGATGGCGCTCGGCTATCCCTGTTTCCGTCTGCGCGGGCATTACTTCGTCATCGCCACCATCGTGATCGCCGAGATCGCGCTGCTGCTCTTTCAGAACTGGGACTGGGCGGGCGCCGCGCTCGGCATCGATATTCCGGTGCGCGGCGACAGCTGGCTCAAATTCCAGTTCACCCGCAGTAAGCTGCCGTACTTCTATTTCGCCCTGGTGCTGACGTGCGTCGCTTGGCTCGTGACCTGGTGGCTCGAGGATTCCAAGTGGGGTTACTGGTGGCGTGCGGTCAAGGACAACCCCGAGGCCGCCGAGAGCCTCGGCGTGGTGGTGTTCAATTCCAAGATGGGCGCGGCGGCGGTGTCGGCCTTTCTCACCGCGATCGGCGGCAGTTTCTACGCGCAGTTCGTGTCCTACATTGATCCCGAAAGCGTCATCGGATTTCATTTTTCGCTGCTGATGGCGCTGCCGGCCGTGCTCGGCGGCATCGGCACGCTATGGGGACCGGTGCTCGGCGCGGCGATCCTGATCCCGCTGACCGAACTGACGCGCTCCTTCATCGGCGGCTCCGGCCGCGGCGTCGATCTCATTGTCTATGGCTCGCTGATTGTACTGATCTCGCTGGCGCGGCCGGAAGGCCTGGTCGGATTGTTCTCGCGGCGTCGCAAGGGGGTTGCGCAATGACGGCGCCCCTGCTGGAAACACGCGGCGTCTGGCAGCGGTTCGGCGGCCTCGTCGCCAACAGCGATATTTCCATCGCGGTCGGACGCGGCGAGATCGTCGGCCTGATCGGCCCCAACGGCGCCGGCAAATCGACGTTGTTCAACTTGATCGCCGGCGTGCTGCCGCCGACCCAGGGCTCGATCCTGTTTGATGGCCAGGATGTCACCCGCCTTACGGCGGCGGAGCGCTGCGAGCGCGGCATCGCGCGCACGTTCCAGGTGGTGAAAAGCTTCGAGACCATGACGGTGATCGACAACGTCATCGTCGGCGCGCTGATCCGCACCACGGTGATGCGCGAAGCCCGCCGCAAGGCATACGAGGTACTGGAATTCGCAGGCTTGGCCGCGCGAGCCAACGTGCTTGCGAGCCAGCTTATTCCGTCCGAAAAACGCCGGCTCGAAGTCGCACGCGCGCTCGCGACGGAGCCGAAACTGCTGTTGCTCGACGAGGTGCTGACAGGGCTGACGCCGATCGAGGCGCAAACCGGCGTCGAACTGGTGCGCCGCTTGCGCGCGACCGGCGTTACCGTGCTGATGGTCGAGCATGTCATGGAAATCGTGATGCCGCTGGTCGACCGCGCCATCGTGCTCGATCTGGGAAAAATCCTGGTGGAGGGCAAGCCGGCCAACATCGTCCGCGACCCGAAAGTCATCACCGCCTACCTTGGGGATCGTCATGCTGTCGGCGCATGAAGTCACCACCGCCTATCAGGGGCTGGTCGCGCTCTCGTCGGTCTCGATCAAGGTCGCGAAAGGCGAAATCGTCTGCGTCGCCGGTGCCAACGGCGCGGGGAAATCGACGCTGCTGAAATCCATCGCCGGGGCGGAGCGGCCGCGTAACGGAACGATCACTTTCGACGGCGCGCGGATCGACGGCATGGCGCAGCATCTGATCACCGCGCGCGGCATCGCCTATGTGCCCGAGAATCGCCGGCTGTTTCCGCGGCTGTCGGTGCGCGACAATCTGCGGCTCGGCAGCTATCTCTATCGCGGCGAAGCCGACCGCGAGCAGCCACTGGCGTTGGTATTCAAGCTGTTTCCGCGGTTGTCGGAGCGGCTCGAGCAGCGCGCCGAAACGCTCAGCGGCGGTGAGCAGCAGATGCTGGCGATCGGCCGGGCGCTGATGACGCGGCCGCGGCTCTTGATGCTGGACGAGCCGTCGCAAGGCATCATGCCAAAGCTGGTCGACGAGATTTTCGCCGCGGTGAAGGAAATCCGCAATGCCGGCATGACCGTGCTGATCGTCGAGCAGCGCATGGCCGAGTGCCTCGATATCGCCGACCGCGCCTATATCCTGCAGACCGGTCGGATGCTGATGCAGGGCGGGGCGGCGGAGATCAAGACCAACCCCGATGTGCGGAAGGCGTATTTGGGGCTGTAGGCTCTACAGTACCCCTACACCCCGTCATCCTAAAGAGCCGCGCGCTTGCGCGGTGTCTCGAAGGATCGCCACAAGCACCCGCGGCCGATCCTTCGAGACGCGGCCAAGAGGCCGCTCCTCAGGACGACGGTGGAGCGTGTGGCGAGTGCGAATGCTCCGGCAACTCCAGCCCGAACACCTTCGATAAATCCGCGACCTGCGCCGGCGTCAGGTAGCGTGGATTGAGGCCGCGCAGCAGCAGGTACAATTTCGCGGTTTCCTCCAGTTCCTCCATCGCAAACACCGCGGCCTCCAGCGAGTCGCCGGCTACCACCGGGCCGTGATTGGCAAGCAGCACGGAGGCATATTTCCCGGCGAGTCCCCGGATCGCGTCGGCAACCGCCGGATCGCCGGGGCGATAATACGGCACCAGCGCCGTGGCGCCGCATTTCATCAGGTAATACGGCGTCATCGGCGGCAGCGCGGCGCGCGGATCGATCTCCGGCAGCATCGACAGCGCCACCGAATGGGTGGAGTGCAGATGGACGATTGCGCGGCACGCGCCGCGAGTCTCGTACAGCGCCGCGTGCAGCGGAATTTCCTTGGTGGGCGCATCGCCCGCGATCAGGCGGTTGTCGGCGCCGAGGCGAGAGATTCGCGCCGGATCGAGCGAGCCCAATGACGCGTTGGTCGGCGTCACCAGCCAGCCGCCCTCGGCGAGGCGCACGCTGATATTGCCCGACGACCCCGGCGTTAGTCCGCGCTCGAACAGCGAGCGCCCGAGCCGGCAGATCTCCTCGCGCAGTCTGGTTTCGTCCATGGCGCTTTCCCGGCGGAATTGTCCCATGCTTTGGCAGGGCGGCCAAGCCGTGTTATCCAGCCCAACAAGCATAACAAGGAAACGCCGCATGCCCAAACCCGCATCTTCAAGTCCCCGCGTCGCCGTCGTTGGGTTGGGCTCGATGGGCTACGGCATGGCGACTTCGCTGCGGCGCGCGGGTTTCGAAGTCACCGGCTGCGACGTGTCGGCGGAGCCGGTTGCGCGTTTTGCCGCCGATGGCGGGCGCGGCGCCTCGACGCCGGCAGATGCCGCGAAGGACGCCGGGATCGTCATCAGCGTGGTCGTCAACGCCGCGCAGACCGAGACCGTCCTGTTCGGCAAGGATGGCGTCGCCGAAACGCTGGCCGAGAATGCGGTGTTCGTCTCGTCCGCGACCATGGATCCGGATGTGGCGCGGAGGCTGGCGAAACGACTGGAAGCGACGGGCCGGCATTATCTCGACGCGCCGATCAGCGGCGGCGCGCAACGCGCCGCTCAGGGCGAACTGACCATTCTTGCCTCCGGCAGCAAAGCCGCATTTGACAAGGCGCGGCCCGCGCTCGACGCCATGGCGGCAAAACTCTACGAGCTCGGCGACGCAGCCGGTCAGGGCGCCGCCTTCAAGATGATCAACCAGCTGCTGGCAGGCGTGCATATCGCCGCCGCGTCGGAAGCGATCGCGTTCGCGGCCAGGCAGGGCCTCGATATCCGTAAGGTCTATGAGGTGATCACCGCGTCGGCCGGTAATTCCTGGATGTTCGAGAACCGCATGCCGCATGTGCTGGATGGCGATTATGCGCCGCGTAGCGCGGTGGATATTTTCGTCAAGGATCTTGGCATCGTCCAGGATATGGCGCGCACCGCGAAATTTCCGGTGCCGATTTCGGCCGCCGCGCTGCAGATGTTCCTGATGACCTCGGCGTCCGGCATGGGCCGCGATGACGATGCGTCGGTGGCGCGGATGTACGCCCGCGTTACGGGCACGAAGCTGCCCGGCGACAAGTGAGGGATCTCTCGTCATTGCGAGGAGCGCAGCGACGAAGCAATCCAGACTTTCTGCGCCGCACTGGATTGCTTCGCTTCGCTCGCAATGACGAACACCAATAAAAAAGGACAAGAATCGATGCCCCGTTTCGCCGCCAATCTTAGCATGATGTTCACCGAGGTGCCGTTTCTCGACCGCTTCGATGCGGCGGCGAAGGCCGGTTTCACGGCGATCGAGTTTCTGTTTCCTTACGATCACCCCGCGGAGGTGGTCGGCGAGCGGCTGAAACGAAGCCGCCTGACGCAAGCGTTGTTCAACCTGCCGCCCGGCGACTGGAACGCTGGAGAAAAAGGTATTGCCGCGCGCCCGGATCATTTCGGCGACCTGCAGCAGAGCCTTCGCACAGCCCTGCCTTATGCGCAGGCGACCGGCGTCAAACGCCTGCATCTGATGGCCGGCATTGCCGACCGCAACGATCCGAAGACGGTGGCGGCGTTCCGCAAGTCCGTGGTGTGGGCCGCCGAATTCCTGTCGCCGCATGGCATCGACGTGGTGATCGAGCCGATCAACGCGCGCAACGTGCCCGGCTATTTCCTCAATGACTTTGATTTTGCAAGCAACCTGATCGGTGAACTGAACATTCTGAACCTGAAACTCCAGTTCGACATCTATCATTGCCAGATCATCCATGGCGACGTCACCATGCGCTTGCGCGAGATGATGCCGATCACGGGCCATGTCCAGATCGCCAGCATCCCGTCGCGCAACGAGCCGGACGGCGAAGAACTGAATTACCCGTTCCTGTTCGATGAGCTGGATCGGCTCGGCTATGGCGGCTTCGTCGGTTGCGAATATAACCCGCGGGCCGAGACCGCCGCCGGCCTCGGCTGGTTCAAACCCTATGCAAATGAAGATATGAGGGCCAAATCGTGACACTGGCGCTGGGTTGCATCGCCGACGACTACACCGGCGCGTCAGATCTCGCCAACACGCTGACGCGCTGCGGGCTGCGTACGGTGCAGACCATCGGCGTGCCCTCGGACGATCTCGTTCTGCCCGAGGTCGATGCCGTGGTGGTGTCGCTGAAGAGCCGCTCGATCGAGGCGTCGCAGGCGGTAACCCGATCGCGCGCCGCCGAGAAATGGATACGCAGCCGCGGCGCGCCGCATGTGCTGTTCAAGATATGCTCGACCTTCGATTCCACCGACGCCGGCAATATCGGCCCGGTGATGGACGCATTGCGCGCTGATTCCGGCGACGCCATCGTATTAGTGACGCCGGCGTTTCCGGAAACCGGCCGCACCGTCTATCAGGGTAATCTGTTCGTCGGCTCGGTGCCGCTCAATGAAAGCCCGCTGAAAGATCACCCGCTCAATCCGATGCACGATTCCAGTCTGGTACGGGTGCTGGCGCGCCAGAGCCAGACCACAATAGGTCTGGCCGAACTTGCGGTGATTGCGCGGGGTGCCGATGCGGTGCGAGCGCATCTTGCCGACCTTGCAGCCAAGGGCATTGGTGCAGCGATCGCGGATGCTGTATTCGCGCGTGATCTGGAAACCATCGGTACCGTGGCGCTGGACCATCGCGTTTCCGTCGGCGCCTCCGGCATCGGCCTCGGACTGGCGCGCGCGCTGCTCACCTCGGGGCGCGTCAAAGCGAATACGGCGAAGGACGTTTCAGGAAAACCCGTCGGCGGTCCAGCGGCATGCCTCGCCGGCAGTTGCTCGCAGGCGACGCTGCAGCAGATCGCCACGGCAGAGCAGGCGATGCCGGTGCTGCATCTCGATCCCGAGCAGGCCGTTGCAGGCAAGGATGAAACCCAGCGCGCCCTCGGTTGGGCGCGGGAACGATTGAGCCAAGGACCCATCCTTATCGCCAGCAGTGCGACGCCGGATCAAGTCGCGGCATTGCAGTCCCGTCATGGCCGCGACGCTGCCGGTCACGCCATCGAGCAGGCGATGGCTGACATTGCCGAAGGCCTTGTTCAATCTGCCGTGCGGCGTTTGGTCGTCGCCGGCGGCGAGACCTCCGGCGCGGTGGTCGATCGCTTGGGCATTCCCGGTTTTCTGGTCGGGCCTGAAATCGCCGCCGGCGTGCCGGTGCTGCGCGCCGTCGGTGCCAAGGACGGCGAGATGCTGCTGGCGCTGAAGTCGGGCAATTTCGGAGGGCCGGAATTCTTCAGCGATGCGCTGAAACTGATGGAGTAGATGTGGGTGGACCACCAACACAACTCCACGTCGTCCTCGCGAAAGCGGGGACCCATACCCTCCGTCCCAAGACGTGGGAAGTGTCAGCCTTCGGGGAAAAAGCATTCCGGACCATAACCGTCGGTGGTTATGGGTCTCCGCTTTCGCGGAGACGACGAGAAATCACCCCAGCATCTGGGTATCGCCGCAAATCGAAATCGCCTGCCCGGAAATCGTCTTGCCGCGCGGGCTGCACATGAACAGGATCTGGTCGGCGAGTTGCTGCGGCGTCACGTAGTCCTTGATCGAGGTGTAGGAGAACGCGGTGCGTTCCATCTCGGCATAGGAAATGCCGCGCTGTTGCGCCTTGGCTTCCAGCACGCGGCGCTGCCGGTCGCCGGCGACGAGGCCGGGCAGAATGGCGTTGACGCGGATGTTGTCCGGCCCGAGTTCAATAGACAGCGATTTGGTGAAACCGATCACGCCCCATTTCGCGGCGGCATAGGGCGCGCGCATCGCAAAGCCGAGGCGACCCGCGGCCGACGAGATGTTGACGATCGAGGCGTTGGGGCTCTGCCGCAGCAGCGGCACCGCGAGCCGCGTGCAGTTGAACTGCCCGGTGAGGCAGATCTCCAGGCAACGGTCCCAATCCTCCGGGTTCATTTCCTCGACCTTGGAAGTCGGTCCGGCAATGCCGGCATTGTTGATGAGCACGTCGAGGCCGCCGAGTTTTGCGGTCGCTTCGGCGAACAGGCTCTTGACCGCGGCACGGTCGGATACATCACAGGATGTTTGCGTGATCGTAGGATCGCTTGACGCGAGTGCCGACAGCGCCGTCTCGTCCACGTCGCAGGTGTGGACGCGGGCGCCCTCCGCGGCAAACGCGCGCGCAATCGCAAGCCCGATGCCGTTGGCGCCGGCGGTGACGAGCACGCGTAAACCCCTGATTTCCAAATTCATGCGGACTCGACAAAGAGCTGATCTTTTGCGACCCTAGCTGCGATCAAAGATCGCGGCAAGCGACACCAGCGCACAACAACAAGCGCGGCGCTGCCGGAAGAAAAGGCGCCGCCGCGAAGCGCACGCATCAGGGAGAGGAACACCATGCCGAACAACAATCGATTCACGCGTCGCGATCTGCTGAGAACCGCCGGCGGGCTTGCGCTGGCGTCGGGAATTTCCGCGCCCGCGATTCTGCGCGCGCAGACCGCCGACGTGATCCGGATCGGCCACCTGACGCCGCGCACCGGCTTCCTCGGTCCATTGGGCGAATATGCCGTAATGGCGATTGATCTCGCGGTGGAGGAGATCAACGCGTCCGGCGGCATGATGGGACGCAGGGTCGAACTGCTCAAGGAAGATTCGGTCAATCCGCAGACCGCTTCCACCAAGGCCGAGCGCATGATCGAGCGCGACAAGGTTGCCTGCATCATCGGCGAGATTTCGTCGGCCTCTTGCCTCACCATCGCGCAGGTGGCGTCGCGCAACAAGACGCTGTTCATCAACACCGGCGGCAATTCCGATGCGCTGCGCGGCAAGGATTGCCAGCGCTACATGTTCCACGTCGAGTTGCAGAACTCGATGTATGTAAAGACGGTCGGCCGCTCGTTCCTGCGCGACGGGCTGGTCAAGGGCAGGAAATGGTATTCGCTGACGGCGGACTACGCGTTTGGCCATGATCTGCTGAAGGTTTCCAAGCGGTTCATGGAAGCCAATGGCGGCAATTTCGCCGGCGACGATCTGGTGCCGACCGACGCCACCGACTTCTCCGCTTATCTGCTGAAAATCCGCGAGGCCAAGCCTGATCTGGTCGTGATCAACCTCGCCGGCAACCAGATCACCAACTTCCTCAAGCAGTACGCCGAGTTCGGGCTGACCTTCCCGGTCGGCGGCTTCGGTTTCGATACTGCGCTGGCGTGGGCGGCGGGCCCGGGCAACTTCGTCGGCACCTGGCCGGTGGTGTGGCATCATCTGATCGACACGCCCGGCACGAAATCCTTTGTCGCGGCCTTCACCAAGAAGTACGGCAAGCCGCCGGAGAACCAGGCCTGGGGCGACTACATCGCCACCAAGATCGTGGCGCAGACGATCAACGAACTGAAATCGGCGGAGTCACCGAAGATCATCGAGCACTTCGAGAAGGGCGCCAAGTTCGATCTGCTGAAGACGCGGGAGGGGTATTTCCGCGGCTCCGATCATCAGCTCATGCACGAAATGTATGCAGTAACCGCGCTGCCCGCCGACAAGGTCAAGAACAAATGGGACATCTTCGCCTCAAGCCCGGCAGTGCCCGGTCCGAATGAGGATCTCGAAGTGATCGCGGCAACCAAGGAAGAGAACAGCTGCACATTCCCGAGCTGAGCGCAGCTGCCGTCATTGCGAGCGAGCGAAGCAATCCAGTCTTTGATAAACCAGTCTGGATTGCTTCGTCGCAAGCGCTCTTCGCAATGACGGAGAAATCGCGCCCCGTCGTCTCCGCGATTCGAGCGCTCCGAGGCCAAGACTATGTCCGCGATGTTATTGGCGCAGCAAATCCTCAACGGGCTGCTTGACGGCGTCTACTACCTCTTGATCGCGCTGGGGCTGTCGCTGATCTTCTCGCTCGGCGGGATCGTCAATCTCGCGCATGGCGCGTTTTTCGCCATCGGCGCTTATCTGACGCTGGTGGTTTCGCCGTATCTCGGTTTCGGCGGCGCGTTCGTCGTGGCACCCGTGACCGTGGCATTGCTCGGCGTCGTGATCGAGCGGCTGCTGTTTACGAGATTCTACCGCTCCGACCCGATCCTGTCGCTGTTGATGACGTTCGGCCTTGCGATGGTGGCGGAGCAGGTGCTGCGGATGATCTTCGGCGCGCCGCCGTTGTCGTATTCGATTCCGCAGGCTTTGCGCGGTCAGGTCGCCATCGGCAGCTTCATCTATTCGTTCTATCGCATGGTGCTGCTCGGCATCGCTGCGACCTGTATCGCCGGACTTTGGGTGCTGCTGCAGAAGACGTCGTTCGGCCGCGTCGTGCGGGCCGGGGTGCAGAACCCGGACATGGTCGGCGCTCTCGGCATCTCGCTGCAACCTTATATGTCCATCGTCGCGGCGCTCGGCATCGGGCTGGCGGGACTGGCCGGCGTTCTGCTGGCGCCGATCTATGCGGTGCATCCGGCGATGGGCCAGGAGATCATCACGCCGGCCTTCGTCGTGGTGGTGATCGGCGGCCTTGGCTCGTTCTGGGGCGTGGTTGCCGCCGCGCTGCTGGTCGGCCTCGTCAAGGGCGTGATGGTGGGCATCGGTTATTCGGCGGCCTCCACTGCCGCGATCTATCTGCTGATGCTTCTGGTGCTGCTGTTCCGGCCGCGCGGCCTGTTCGGCGAACGCATCACGCGGTTCGAGTGAGCGTCATGTTGAAACGCGTGCCGATCCCGCTGTTCGTCGCCGCGTTCGGCCTGCTGGTGCTGCCGCCGGTATTGCTTGCGCTCGGGCTTACCATGACCTCGGCGACGGAGGTTGTGGTATTCGCGCTGGCTTGCATGGCGCTGAACATCCTGGTCGGCCATACTGGCTTGGTTTCGTTCGGCCACGGCGCGTGGTTCGGGCTTGCTGCCTATGCCGCGGCGCTGATCCAGCGCAACCTGACGCCGGACTCGTTTTTCGGCCCCGCCATCGCCGGCGTATTGATCGTGGCGGTCGTCGCCACCGCCTTCGGTTTTCTGATCCTGCGCCGTCGCGGCGTGTACTTTTCGCTGCTGACGTTGGCGCTGGCGGCGATGCTTTATTCGATATCGTTTCGCTGGACCGAGGTGACCGGCGGCGAGAACGGATTAGGCGGCATCACGCGGCCGACGTTGTTGGGATTCAACCTCGAATCATCGACCTACTATTACTGGTTCGTGGCGTCGATCGCGTTTCTGGTGTTGATTTTGCTGTGGCGCTTTCACAATTCGCCGGTCGGCAGCGTGCTGGTTGCAATCCGCGAAAACGAACAGCGCGCGCGTTTTCTCGGTTACCCGACCAATCGCTACAAGCTCTCGGCATTCGTGCTGTCGGCTGCAATCACCGGGCTTGCCGGCATCCTGCTGCTGTTCCAGAACCGCATGACCTCGGCCGATCCGATCTCGGTGTCGTTCTCCGGCGATCTACTGGCCATGGTCGTGATCGGCGGCATGCGCAGCTTCCTCGGCCCGGCGCTCGGCGCGCTGTTCTTCATCCTGTTTCGCGAATTCTTGAGCATCTACACCGAGAACTGGCTGTTCTGGTTCGGCCTGATCTTCGTCGGCTTCATCGTGTTTTCGCCGACCGGCCTGGTTGGCGTCGCCGAGCGGCTGCTCGCGCCGTTCCGCAAGAAAATCGTCGAAGACGCCGCGATGTCGGCGCGGCGGATCGAGGTGCTGCCGCTGCCGGAATTCCTGCGGCCGAAATCATATGTGGACGGGACGGTGCTGTCCGCCCGCCATATCGTCAAGAGTTTCGGCGGCATCAAGGCGGTGCAAGGGATCGATATTTCCATCGCCGACCGCACGCTGCACGCGCTGATCGGTCCCAACGGCGCCGGCAAGACCACCGCGTTCAACCTCTTGTCGGGGATGTATGCGCCGGACGAAGGCTCGGTATCGCTGCTGGGCCGGCCGATTGCCGGCCATGCGCCCGAAGAAATCGCGACCGCCGGCATCGGCCGTTCCTTTCAGATCACCAACCTGTTCCCCGCGCTCAGCGTCGGCGAAAATATCCGCCTCGCGGCACAGGCGCGGCATCCGCGCCGTTTCGATCCGGTCGCCAACGCGCTGTCGATCGACGCCGTCAATGCCGAGACCGATGCCACGATCCGCTATCTCGGCCTCGCCGGCATCGAGAAGGCCGAAGCCGGGACATTGTCCTATGGCGGCCAGCGCCTGCTCGATATGGGCGTGGCACTGGCCACCGCGCCGCGCGTGCTGCTGCTCGACGAGCCGCTCGCGGGTCTCGCCGCTGCCGAGCGGGAGCGCATCGGCGCCATCATCAAGCGTATCTCGACCGACCTGCCGGTGTTGCTGGTCGAGCACGACATCGACCGGGTATTTCAGCTCGCCGATCATGTCACCGTCATGAACGAAGGCCGGGTGCTGCTCGACGGTACTGTCGAGGATGCGCGCGCCAGTCCGAAGGTGCAGGAGGTCTATATCGGTTCCGGCGCGACCGCGGTCGCCGCGAAGCCGCGCGAGACCGCTGCGCGCGTCAACGCGCTGCTCGCGGTCGAGCATGTCGATACCTTCTACGGCAAGAGCCATATTCTCAACGACGTGAATTTTACGCTGCACGAGAACGAGATCATCGCGCTTCTGGGACGCAACGGCGCCGGTAAATCGACGCTGTTGAAAACGCTGATCGGTATTGCGCCGGCGTCGAACGGTTCGATCAAGCTGGCGGGCAATGAATTGATCGGGAATTCGTCGGCGCAGAATGCCCGGCTCGGCATCGGCTATGTGCCGCAGGGCCGCGGCCTGTTCGCGGGCATGAGCGTCGAGCAGAATCTCGAACTCGGCGGTCTGAAGCGGCAGACCGGCCATGGCGTGCACTGGACGCGGGAGCGCATCTACGAATATTTCCCGCGAATTCGCGAGCGGCTCCACAGCCCGGCGGACTATCTGAGCGGCGGCGAGCAGCAGATGGTCGCGGTGGCCCGCGCGCTGTCCGGTGACGTGCGGGTGCTGCTGCTCGACGAGCCCTTCGAGGGCCTGGCCCCGGCGGTGGTCGAACAATTGTTCGAAACCTTCGATCGTCTGCGCAAGGAAATCGCGCTCATCATCGTCGATCACAATCTCGATCTGGCGCTGGCATTGTCAGACACCACGATAGCGCTGGAGCGCGGCCAGATCATTCATCAGGGTCCCTCCAGGGTCCTGCGCGACGATCTCGACTTGCGCCGCAAGGTGCTCTGGCTGTGAGAGTGAAATGAAGCAACAAGAACGGACTGTCGCTATTGTCGGCGTCGGCCTAATCGGGCGCGCCTGGGCTGTGATCTTTGCCCGCGCGGGCTGGAACGTGCGGCTCACCGAACCGCACGCGCCGACGCTCGCCGCCGCACCCGGCCTGATCCGCGACGAATTGCACGCGCTGGCGCGGCATGGTCTCGCCGCCGATCCTGACGGCGCAGCGACGCGGATAACGGTTGCGAGTAGCGTCGCGGAGGCGGTGACAGGCGTCGAATTCGTTCAGGAAAACGGACCCGAAGACGTCGACCAGAAGATCGGGATTTTCGCCGAACTGGATCGGCTGGCGCCGCCGGATGCGCTGCTGGTGTCGTCGACCTCGGCCATCGTCGCGTCGCGCTTCACCGAAATGCTGCCGGGCAGGGCGCGCTGTTTAGTCGGCCATCCGGTCAATCCGCCGCATTTGGTGCCGTTGGTCGAACTGTGCGGCGCGCCGTGGACGGCGCCCGAAGCGATCGACCGCGCGCGAAACATCTACCGCGAAATCGGCCAGGAGCCGGTCACGGTCAACCGCGAGATCAACGGATTCGTGCTCAACCGGCTGCAGGGCGCGCTGCTGGCGGAAGCTTTTCGCCTTGTCGGCGAGGGCTTTATTTCCGCGGAAGACCTCGATCATACCGTAAAGGACGGTCTCGGTCTGCGCTGGTCGTTCCTCGGTCCGTTCGAGACCATCGAGCTCAACGCGCCCGGCGGCATTCCCGATTATTGCGGGCGCTACACCGGTTTCTATAAAGAGCTGGCGTCCGCGTCCGCCGGTCCTGATGTCTATCAGAGCCCGAACGTGGACCGCGTGATCGCAGCGTGGCCTCACCAGCCTTCGTCCGAACGCATCGCCGCGCTGACGCAGCGGCGCAACGAGCGCCTCGCAGCGCTGGCTGCGCACAAGGCATCGCAAATATGACGTCATTGCGAGCGAAACGAAGCAGTCCAGAAGGCGATAAAGAAAGAACTGGATTGCTTCGTCGCAAGAGCTCCTCGCAATGACAAAATGCAATGACTTAATTTTGCAACAAGAAAGAGAACATCCATGGCACGTAAAGTCATCATCACCTGCGCCGTAACCGGCGCGATCCACACGCCGTCGATGTCGAAGGCGCTGCCGGTGACGCCGCAGGAAATCGCCGACGCCGCGGTCGACGCAGCGGAAGCCGGTGCGGCAATCGTGCATCTGCACGCGCGCAACCCCAAGACCGGCCAGCCCGACCAAAGTCCCGAAGCTTTCGCGCCGTTCCTCAAGATCATCAAGCAGCGCTCCAATTGCGTGATCAACCTCACCACCGGTGGCGCGCCGACCATGACGGTGGACGAGCGGGTGCGTCCGGCTGCGGTGTATAAGCCGGAGGTCGCCTCGCTCAACATGGGGTCGATGAACTTTGCGTTCTTCGGCATGCTCAACCGCTTCAAGAAATTCGAGCACGATTGGGAACTGAAGCATCTTCAAAACAAGGACATCGTGTTCCGCAACACCTTTCAGGACATCGAATATGTGCTGAAGACGCTGTCGGAGACCGGCACGCGGTTCGAGTTCGAATGCTACGACACCGCGCATCTGTACAACCTGAATTATTTCCTCGAGCAGGGCATGGTGAAGCCGCCGCTGTTCGTGCAGACGGTGTTCGGCCTGCAGGGCGGCACCGGCGCGCATCCGGAGGACGTGCTGCACATGAAGCGCACCGCCGATCGGCTGTTCGGCGATAAGATGGTCTGGTCCGTACTCGGCGCTGGCCGCAATCAGCTTCCGATCGCGGCCATGGCGGCGGCGATGGGCGGCAACATCCGCGTCGGACTCGAGGACTCGCTGTGGGCGGCGCCCGGCCGGATGGCGGCGTCCAACGCCGAACAGGTCACGTTGGCCCGCAAGATCATCGAAGGTCTCGGGCTCGAGGTGGCGACCTCGGACGAAGCACGCGAGATTCTGGACCTGAAGGGTGGCGACAAGCTGGAGGTTTGAGAATAGGGCAATGCCCTCTCCACGTCATTGCGAACGAAGCGAAGCAATCCAGAAGCCCGGAGCGCCGCTGTTAAAAGACTGGATTGCTTCGTCGCAAGGGCTCCTCGCAATGACGGCCACGCATCAAACTGTCGTGAGAGTTCCCCTGGAGGCTCTTCCGCATTAAAGATACCCGCCGATTGCATGGCCTTATGAATGCCAGATATTGGCATTTTCTGGCGAATTCGGATACATCAGCGCGGGCGAATGTGCCGGCGCCCGCGAATCCCGATAGCCGGTTCGCCCACCCGAGGAACGCCTGTTCTATGATCGCGCTGGTCCGCATCGCCCTGAGCCGGCCCTACACCTTTGTCGTGCTCGCGTTGCTTCTCCTGATCATCGGACCGCTGGCCGCGCTGCGCACACCGACCGACATCTTTCCCGACATCCGGATCCCGGTGATCGGCGTGGTCTGGAACTACACCGGTCTGCCCCCGGATCAGATGTCGGGCCGCATCACCACGCCGTTCCAGCGCGCGCTGACGACCACCGTCAACGATATCGAGCACATCGTCGCCAATTCCTACAACGGCATCGGCATCATCAAGATTTTCTTCCAGCCCAACGTCAATATCCAGACCGCCAACGCCCAGGTCACCGCGATCTCGCAGACGCTGCTGAAGCAGATGCCGCCCGGAGCTACGCCGCCGCTGATCCTCAATTACAGTGCCTCCACGGTGCCGATCATCCAGGTGGCGTTGTCGGGCGAAGGCCTTACCGAACAGAATCTCGCCGACATCGGCATCAACCAGTTACGTACGCCGCTGGTCACGGTGCCGGGTGCTGCGATTCCGTATCCATTCGGCGGCAAGCAGCGCCAAGTACAGATCGACCTCAATTCCACCGCCTTGCAGGCGCGCGGACTGTCCGGACAGGACGTCGCCAACGCACTTGCCGCGCAGAATCTGATCACGCCGGTCGGCACGCAGAAGATCGGCGGCTTCGAATATGTAATCCAGCTCAACAATTCGCCGCTCAAGATGGAAGACCTCGGCAACCTGCCGATCAGGACCGTCAACGGCGCCACGGTCTACGTCCGCGACGTCGCCAGCGTGCGCGACGGCAATCCGCCGCAGACCAATATCGTCCACGTCGACGGCAACCGTTCGGTGCTGATGATGGTGTTGAAGGCCGGTTCGACCTCGACGCTGGATATCATCGCCGGCATCAAGCAGAAGGTTGTCGACGTCAAGGATGCGTTGCCCGACGCGCTCAAGATCGGGTTCATCGCCGACCAGTCGCTGTTCGTGCGTGGCGCGATCGAGGGCGTTGCCAACGAAGGCGTGATCGCGGCGCTGCTCACCAGCGTGATGATCCTGCTGTTTCTCGGCAGCTGGCGCTCGACGGTGATTATCGCGATATCGATCCCGCTGTCCGTACTCGGTGCCATCGTGATGCTGTCGGCGGTCGGCGAGACGCTGAACATCATGACGCTGGGTGGTCTCGCGCTCGCGGTCGGTATTCTCGTCGACGACGCCACGGTGACGATCGAGAACATCAACTACCATCTGGAGCAGGGCAAGGCGGTCGAGCCTGCGATCATGGATGGCGCGCGGCAAATCGTGACGCCGGCGTTCGTCTCACTGCTGTGCATCTGCATCGTGTTCGTGCCGATGTTTTTCCTGCAGGGCGTCGCGCGCTTCCTGTTCGTGCCGATGGCGGAAGCGGTGATGTTCGCGATGATGTGGTCGTTCATCCTGTCGCGCACGCTGGTGCCGACGATGGCCAAATACCTGCTCCAGCCGCATGTGCATTATGCCGATGGCGAGGGGCCGCCGCCGTCGCGCAATCCGCTGGTCCGGTTCCAGCGAGGCTTCGAGGCGCGCTTCGAGCGGTTCCGCGGCGGTTATCACGATCTGCTGGCGCTGGCGCTGACGCGGCGTCCCGCCTTCGTGATCGGATTTTTGGGTTTCGTCGGAGTATCGTTCCTGCTGGTACCGTATCTCGGCCGCAACTTTTTCCCCTCGGTGGACGCCGGCGGCATCCTGATGCATGTGCGAACCCAGATCGGCACCCGGGTCGAGGAAACCGCCAACCAGTTTGCCGAACTCCAGAAGGCGATCCGCAAGATCATCCCGCCGAACGAAATTGAGACGCTCGCCGACAACATTGGCATGCCGATCAGCGGCATCAACATGACCTACAACAACACCGGCGTGATCGGCCCGCAGGATGGCGACATCCAGATCAAGCTGAAAGAGGGCCATCGGCCGACCGACGAACATGTCCAGGCGTTGCGCGAGCAATTGCCGCGTTTGTTCCCGGGTATGCAGTTCGCGTTCCTGCCGGCCAACATCGTCAGCCAGATCCTGAACTTCGGCGCCCCGGCGCCGATCGACCTGCAGATCCGCGGCGCCAACCTGGATGCGAACTTCGCCTATGCCAACAAGCTGCTTAACCGTATCCGCCGGATTCCCGGCATTGCCGATGCGCGGATCCAGCAATCTCCCAATAATCCGACCTTCAATATCGATGTCGACCGCACCCGCGCGCAATATGTCGGATTGACCGAACGCGACGTCACCAACAGCCTGGTCGTCAACCTCGCCGGCAGTTCGCAGGTCGCGCCGACCTATTATCTCAACCCGGATAACGGCGTGTCGTATTCGATCGTGATGCAGACGCCGCAATACCAGGTCAATTCGCTGGGAGCGCTGCAGACCTTGCCGATCACCGCGGCCGGCATTTCCCAGTCGCCGATTCTGGGCGGCATCGCCGACATCAAGCGGTCCACGTCCAGCGCGGTGATCTCGCAATACGACATCCAGTCCATGGTGCAGATTTATGCGACGCCGCAGGGCCGCGATCTCGGCGCGGTCGCCGCCGACGTCAAAAAGGCGATCGACGACACCGCCAAAGAGGTCCCCAAAGGCTCGTCGGTGGTGCTGCTGGGCCAGGTGCAGACCATGAACAGCGCATTTTCCGGCCTGCTGTTCGGACTGCTCGCCGCCATCGTGCTGATCTATCTGCTGATCGTGGTGAACTTCCAGTCGTGGTCCGACCCGTTTGTGATCATCTCGGCGCTGCCGGCCGCCCTTGCCGGCATCGTCTGGATGCTGTTCACCACCCGCACCACGCTGTCGGTTCCGGCGCTGACCGGCGCCATCATGTGCATGGGCGTCGCTACCGCCAACAGCGTGCTGGTGATCAGTTTTGCGCGCGAACGCTATGCCGAACTCGGCGATCCCATCGCCGCCGCGCTGGAAGCCGGCTTCGTCCGGTTCCGTCCGGTGCTGATGACGGCGCTGGCGATGATCATCGGCATGGCGCCGATGGCGCTGGGGCTCGGCGAAGGTGGCGAGCAGAACGCACCGCTCGGCCGCGCCGTGATCGGCGGACTGATTTTTGCTACGGTTGCGACGCTGATGTTCGTCCCCGTGGTGTTTAGTATGGTACACAAGAAGCAGGGCGCCAAGGCCGCCGCCTCACCGGAGATTTCGCATGCCCACTGAACACGGCTCACCGGTCTCTCGCCGGAAGTTGGGCATTTTCGGGGTGATCGCCGGCATTGCCGCCGTGCTGGTCGTGATAACCGGCATCCGGGCGCGCGAAGATTCCAGCACGAAGTTGCGGGAATGGACCGACAGCCAGGCGATTCCCACGGTCGCCGTGACCCTGCCGGACGCCAGAGTACTCAATGCAACCCTCGATCTTCCAGGCCGGCTGGAAGCCTACCAGCGTGCGCCGATCTATGCCCGCGTCAGCGGATACCTGAAAGGCTGGAGCGCGGATATCGGCGCGCAGGTCAAGGCCGGGCAGGTGATCGCCGAAATCGAGGCGCCGGATCTCGACCAGCAATTGCTGCAGGCAAGAGCCGATCTTGCGAGCCAGCAGGCCAGCGCCAAGCTGTCGGAAGCAACCTTGACCCGCCGCCGCTCGCTGATCGCCTCGAATTTCGTCTCGATGCAGGAAATCGACGAGCGCACCGCCGACCTCTCCAACAAGAAGGCGGCGGTCAATTCCGGCCAGGCCAATGTGGAGCGGCTGGAAGCGCTGGCCGGCTACAAGAAAATCACCGTGCCGTTCGATGGCGTCGTTACGGCGCGCGATACCGACGTTGGCGCCCTGATCAATGCCGGCGGCGGCTCGGGTCCGGCGATGTTCGTGATCTCGGACATCAGCAAGCTCAGGGTCTATGTCAACGTGCCGCAGAGCTATGTGCCGGCGATCAGGATTGGCGCCAAGGCCATCATTTCGATGCCGGAATATCCGACCCGGACGTTTGCGGCGACCGTCGAGGCCTCGTCGCAATCGGTCGACGTGTCATCCGGCACGACCCGGATGCAGCTTGTGCTGGACAATGCCAAAAGCGAGTTGATGCCGGGCGGTTATGCCAACGTCAAAATGAGTTTGCAGCGCGACGCGGTGCCGTTGCACATCCCCGCCAGCGCCCTGATCTTCAACCAGAACGGCCTGCGTGTCGCGACCGTGGGTGCGGACGACAAGGTTCTGTTCAAGACTGTGACCATCGCCCGCGATCTCGGCAAGGATATCGAACTCGCATCCGGCGTATCTTCCGACGATCGCGTCATCATAGCGCCACCGGACGGTATCTCGGACGGCGATCAGGTTCGTGTCGCGGGCAAGGGCAGCGAGCCGAAGAAAGTGTCGGAGAAGTAGTTCTGTCTCGTGCCCCCGGACGCAGCGCGCCGCTCTTGCGGCGTAGTGCGCTGCAGAGCCGGGCCGTCATAACGCCTACCCTCGTCATGCGCGGCTTGCCCCGCGCATCCATCGATCTTCGCACGACTGTTTCGAAAACGATGGATTGCCGGGTCAAGCCCGGCAATGACGATGAAGATGTGTGAATACCGTAGGGTCAAGCGCGGCCATGACGGTTCGGTGTTTGGTACGGTCCCGACTTTGTGGAGCGGTATGTTCGGCGATGCGTCGCATCACCTCAGAATGCCGCCACGCGTCCGGGACACGAGAGCGCTACGCGATCCGCCACTCCAATATCCCATCGTTCGCACTGACAATATCGCCTGATGATCCTACCGGCGTGCGGTCCATGTTTGTCAGATGCGTCAGCGTCGCGCCGTCATGCGCAGGCACCCGCGCCAGCGCGCGGGCGTTACCCGCGGTGCGCAGCATCACCACGCCGTGCTCGACTTTGCCGGCCCGGCCATAGATCACGGTAAAGCTCTCGATCGTGCCTTTGCCGCTGGCTTCGGTGACGAAGGGCGGCGCTTTGCCGCGATGGCGGTCCGCGGCCGCCTGCACGCTAGTATCCTGCGCCAGCGCGCCTTGCGGCGCGTCGCGCGACAGTACCAGCGCGTGATGTTTGGTTACGAAGCCGCCTTGCCCGTATAATAAGCCGAGCTTGGCGCCGTTGCGCAGCTCGCGCACCATCGCGCAGGTCGCATGCGTCATGTAGGTGTTGAGCGGCGCGCCGAAGAACGTCAGGCCACCGGCTACTGTTGGCTGCAGATCGGCGCCAAGCCCCAGCGTCCGCCGCGCCATTTTTGGCACCACGGGAAAGCAACTGTAGAGCTCGATTGCGTCGAATGCCCGGCCGTCGCCGCCGACCAGGTCGAGCACAGCACCAAGTACGGCGTTCTGCGCGTGACTCTCGACAAACCGGTCGCGCTCCAGATAATCACGCGGCTCCTCGGCCGACGCGCCGCCATGGATATAGATCAGGCGCTCTGCCGCGATGCCGGCGGCCCGCGCCCTGGCCAGACTGGTCATCAAAACAGCTCCACCCATGTTGACGGTCGGATTCGCGACCATAAGCTTGGTGTAAGGCCAGGCGATCAGCCGGTTGTCAGGCGAAGGCGTCATGATCGCGTGGGCCGATACCGCGCGCTGCATCCAGGATTGCGGATTGCCGGCGGCGACCGCGGAATAACGCGACCACAGTTCGGCGGACTCCTCGAGCGCTTCGCGCGGGCTCTGGCCCCAATGCGCTGCGGTCGCCGTTTCGTACAGTGGATAGACCGTGACCGGCCTGAACACGCCAAGCGTCACGGCCATCGGCTTCTGGAACGCCGCGCCCCGTTTCGGCTCGGGCATGTCGTGCGCGAACGGCGTCCACGGAAGCGTGATGCCGGCGCGCTCGGCCTTGGTCGCCGTCGACTGCGCCTCGGCGCCGCAGACCACCGCGACCTTGGTCTCGCCGCGCGCGATGCGCTGCGCCGCCTCGTGCAGATAACGGATCGGGCTCTCGCCGCCGACCGGTCCGTAAAAGCAATGGGATGGCTTGATACCAAGTCGTGCCGCAAGCATTTGCTCCGGGTCGCGATACCGCCAGCTTAGGAAATTCACCACGTCGAGCGAGTCGACCTCACCAAGTAAAAGTGCCGCGGCATCCTCGGCCGCACGTCTCACCGCGGCTTCCAGCAGCGCCAGCGGTTCAAGGCCTGCGGTCAGGTCGGCCGGATGATCGGCGATTTCGCCGACGCCGACGATGACAGGCACGCGGTCGGGGGATGCTTCAGTGTTCATCATTTCCACCAGCCAGCAGTTTGTCTTCATTGCGAGCGAAGCGAAGCAATCCAGAGATTGCGCAAAACACCGGATTGCCTCGTTGCCGCATTTATCATCGGGCCGGCCAAAGGCCGGACCCGTCGGCTCCTCGCAATAACGGATGTGTTACTCCGCCACCAGAGCGTTCATGTGCTCGACCGCGTCGGCAAAATCTTCCTTGAATTCCTGCACCACCGCGCCGGCCGACTTCACGCTGTCGATCAGGCCGACGCCCTGGCCGACGAAATAGCTGACGAGGTCGCGTGCCCGCGCGTTGCCTGACGCGGCGGCACGGTCGATCGAGTTGAAGGCGTCGCGGCTGATGATGCTTTGCAGCGGCATCGGCAGCGCGCCGGGGCTGTCGGCGCCACGATCCCACGCATCGGTCCAGACCGAGCGCAATTGCCGCGCCGGTTTTCCGGTGCGGCCCTTGGAGCGGATCGCGTCGCGCGACGAGGCCGCGACCATCTTTTCGCGGAAAATTTCGGTGGTTTCGGATTCCACCGTCGCCAGCCACACCGATCCGGTCCAGACGCCGGCCGCGCCCATTGCCATGCACGCGGCCATCTGCCGCCCGGTCATGATGCCGCCGGCGGCGAGCACGGGCACGTCGCGGATAGGCTTGATCGCCTTGATTACTTCCGGCACCAGCACCATGGTGGAAACCTCGCCGCAATGGCCGCCGGCCTCGGTGCCTTGCGCCACGATGATGTCGACGCCGCCGGCAACTTGACGGATCGCATGTTCCTTGGCGCCGACCAGCGCTGCCACGGGAACACCGTGCTTCCGGCCCATTTCGATCATCGACTTCGGAGGCACGCCGAGCGCGTTGGCGATCAACCGGATGGGATGGGTGAAAGCGACGTCCAGCACCTCCATCGCGCATTTGGCGTCGAATGGCTGAGGCTGATTGTCGGCGACATTGGTCGTGGCCAGTTCGATGCCGTATTTTTTCAACAGGTTGCGGGTGAAGTCGCGATGCTCCGGCGTCACGCGGGATTCCAGACTTTTCCAGGTGACGTCCTTCTCACCCGCCGTGGAAATATTTTCCGGGATCAGAACGTCCAGCCCGTAAGGCTTGCCATCAACATGGTCATCGATCCACTTCAACTCCTGTTCGATGGAATCCGGCGAATGCGTGGTGGCGCCGAGTACTCCAAAACCGCCGGCGCGGCTGACGGCGGCGACAACGTCGCGGCAGTGGCTGAAAGCCAGCAGGGGAAATTCGATCCCCAGCGTGTCGCAGATCGGCGATTTCATGATCTGGCTTGCTCCCTGCGGCGCTGGTCCGTTTTGCTTGCCGGACTGGTCGCCACGCTAGCGCATCATGGCCTTGTGTGCCAAGCGCAGCCAACTCTGCCGTCATTCTGAGGCCATCCACGTGTTTCCTGCTGCAACGCCGTCAAGACGTGAATGCCCGGCACAAGGCTGGCATGACGAACCAAGCGACGAGATCCAATAGTATTGAGTGCGGGGTCCGCCCGAAATGCAGACCGGGATAGTCGATTCGCTCTTGCGCTTTGGCCTGTCGGGCTGAATGGTATCCGTCAAATCGAGAATTCCAGATCAGGGAGCGCAAACGAATGCCTGCCTTGCAGCCCGACTCCAGCAAAAGCCCAGGCGTCGACACATTCGATGTCGTCGTCGTCGGCGCCGGTTTTGCCGGCATGTACATGCTGCATCGACTGCGCGGGCTCGGGCTGTCAGTCCGGGTTTACGAGCAGGGCGACGGCGTCGGCGGCACATGGTACTGGAACCGCTATCCCGGCGCGCGTTGCGACGTCGAAAGCATGCAGTATTCCTATTCCTTTTCCGAGGAGTTGCAGCAGGAATGGGAATGGAGCGAGCATTACGCGCCGCAGCCGGAAATCCTGAAGTACGCCAATCACGTCGCCGACCGGTTCGGCCTGCGGCACGACATCCAGTTCGGCACGCGCGTTAGTTCCGCGGTTTTCGACGAGAGTGTCAACCGATGGTCTGTCACGATGTCCGACGGCAAAATGGTGATTGCGCAGTTCGTGGTGCTCGCCACCGGCTGCCTGTCGAATGCGCGAATGCCTGACATCAAGGGCCTGTCGGCCTTCAAGGGTAACGTCTATCACACCGGGCACTGGCCCCATAAACCGGTCGATTTCTCCGGCCAGCGCGTCGGCGTCATCGGCACCGGCTCGTCAGGAATCCAGTCGGTGCCGGTGATTGCCGAACAGGCCAGTCATCTCACCGTGTTCCAGCGCACCGCTAATTTCAGTGTTCCCGCGCGCAACGCCGCCCTGACTGCAGAGGAACGCGACAAGTTCCGCTCGAAGTATCCGGAAATCCGGCGCTTTGCACGTGAAGAGGCCCGCAACGGCATCTACACCGACATGCCGGATCGTGGCGCGCTGGATGACGACGACACCGAGCGCCGCGCAAAATATGAATCGCGTTGGACACGCGGCGGGCTTACCTTCATGTCGGTCTACAACAATCTCGCGCTCGACAAGGCGGCTAACGACACCGCCGCCGATTTCGTACGTGCGAAGATCGCGGAGATCGTCAAGGAGCCGGCGACGGCGAAATTGCTGCAGCCCGATAGCCATCCGATCGGCACAAAACGTATTTGCATCGACAGCGATTACTTCGAAACCTTCAATCGCTCCAATGTGACGCTGGTCGACATCAAGGCCAGCCCGATCGAGGAAATTCTGCCCAATGGCGTGCGTACCGCCGGCAGAGACTACCCGGTCGATACGCTGGTTCTGGCGACCGGCTTCGATGCAATGACCGGGTCGGTTGCGAAGATCGAGCTTCACGGAAGGCGCGGTGAAACACTCAATCAGAAATGGGCGGAAGGACCACGAACCTATCTAGGCGTGATGAGCGCCGGCTTCCCAAACCTGTTCATCGTCACCGGACCCGGCAGCCCGTCGGTGCTTAGCAACATGATGGTCTCGATCGAGCAGCACGTCGACTGGATCGCCGACTGCATCAACTACATGCGCGAGCGCGATCTCGAGGCAATCGAAGCCGACAAGGACGCCGAGGACGGTTGGGTCGCCCATGTCAACGAGGTCGCGTCAACGACGCTCTATCCGCAGGCCAACTCCTGGTACATGGGCGCCAATATTCCCGGCAAGCCACGGATATTCATGCCTTATATCGGCGGCGTCGGCGTTTACCGGCAGATTTGCAACGACGTCGCGGCAAACGGATATCAGGGTTTTACGATGCTGCCAGCGGAGCAGCCGCGAATGGCAGCGTCGTCGTAACCGTGTCCCGGACGCGGTGCGGCATTCCAAGGCGATGCGAAGCATCGCCGGTCATGCCGCTCCGCAGATCCGGGACCGTACCGGACACCGGCGTTTGCTACGGCCTCGGCTTTGCAGCGCACCGCTTCGCAAGCGCTATGCGCTGCGCTGCGTCCCGGGCACGAGACCTAAAATGCCGTATATCCGCCGTCGATCACAAAACAATCCGCGGTGTGATAGGATGACGCATTGCTCATCAGATACACCGCGATGCCGCCGAAATCGCCGGGCTCGCCGAAACGCCGCATTGGAATCCGTGGCATCACATTGCCAACGAATTTTTCGTTGGCCATGATGCCTGCGGTCATCTCGCTTTTGATCCAGCCCGGCAGGATCGCATTGGCGGTTACGCCCTGGCGCGCGAGTTCGACCGCGAGCGCGCGGACCAGCGCGTTGATCGCGGCCTTGGTTGCGGCGTAGTGCTCGTTGCGCGCGGTCCCGAATAGTGAGGCGAGGCTGGAGGTTGCGACCAGCCGGCCGAATTTGTCGCCGGCGGTGGCGCGCTCGGTCATGTGGCGGGCCGCGGCCTGGAATACATGGAAAACGCCATCGAGATTGGTGGCGAACATGCTGCGCCACTGTTCTTCGGTGCGGTCGATGAAGGCGTGCCGCCCGCCGCCGCCGATGCCCGCATTGGCGAAACAGCCGTCGACGCGACCGAAAGCGTCGAGCGTCGCGGCCATTGTCGATTTCACCGAGGCGACATCGGTGACGTCGCAAACGCGAGTATCGACCTTGCCGGTCAGGGCCGCCATCGATGCGGCGGCCGACCTGTTTTTCTCCGCATTGCGACCCCAGATCGAGACGTCGCATCCCGCCGCGGCCAGAGCCTGCGCGATGCCAAGGCCGATGCCGCCGTTACCGCCGGTGATGATGGTGACGCGGCCGCTTAGGTCGAAAATGCTCATGGGGAGTTTCCATTTTGGATGGAGCGAGACGATTCCAACCATGGACAAGTGCGTCCTAAAAATCAAATATGGCGCTCGACATCCAACTTCTCATCGCGGATTGACCGCGGACAAACGCCGGAGAAGCCAATGCAGTTTAAACACATAACGCTCGATTTCGACGGGCCGGTTGCCGTTCTCAAGCTCGATCACCAGGAAGTCATGAACGCGGTGTCGATGGACATGCTCGGCGGCCTTGGCGAGGCGCTCGACGCGATCGACGACCGCAAATCCGAGGTACGGTGCCTCGTCATCACGGGGGCGGGGCGGGCGTTCTGCACCGGCGCCAACCTGCAGGGCCGCGGCAATGCTAAACCGGGCGCACGCAGCAACGTCGGCGCAGCGCTTGAGACGGCGTATCATCCGTTCCTGAGGCGCCTGCGAAACCTGCACTGTCCGATCGTGACCTCGGTCAACGGTCCCGCGGCCGGCGCCGGCATGAGCATCGCACTGATGGGCGACATGATCCTCTGCGCGCGCGCGGCGTATTTTCTGCAGGCGTTTCGCCGCATCGGGCTGGTGCCGGATTGCGGGTCGACCTGGCTGCTGCCGCGGCTGGTCGGCAAGGCGCGCTCGGTCGAACTGTCGCTGATGGGCGAAAAACTTCCTGCCGAAAAAGCCTTGGAATGGGGACTCGTCAATCGCGTTTACGACGACGCCGCGCTAATGGATGAGACCATGAAGCTTGCACGTGAGCTGGCGAACGGGCCGACAGTCGCTCTTTCTCTGATCCGAAAACTGTATTGGGAAAGTCCGGGCAATTCCTTCGAAGAGCAACTCGATCTCGAGCAACAGTTGCAGCGCGAGGCGGGTTCGGCGGAAGATTTCAAGGAAGGCGTCACTGCGTTTCTCGAGAAGCGGCCGGCAAGGTTCAAGGGCAAATAGAGTTTGGCGACCATCGAAGAACTGTTGACGCGTTGCATTGCAGCGTGGTGTCCGGGTGCCGCCGGCACGATCGGCTCAACCCGGCTTTCCGGCGGCGCCAGTCAGGAGACCTGGTCGTTCGATGTCGTACATCCCGACGGCAATGTCGGCGCCATCCTACGCCGCGCCCCGCCGGGCTATGGCGCGGCACCGTCGCGCGCTACAGGGTTGAACGTCGAGGCAATGCTGATGCGGCTTGCTTATGCAGCCGGCGTGCCGTCTCCGAAGGTGCTTCATGTGCTGCGGCCGGAAGACGGTCTCGGCATCGGCTTCATCATGGAGCGGATCGAGGGCGAAACCATCCCGCGCAAGATCCTGCGCGATCAGAAGTTCGCCAGGGTGCGTCCGAGGCTGGCCCGGCAATGCGGCAGCATTCTTGCGGCTATCCACACAATACCGCAACCAGAATGGCCGGAACTTCGCCGCATGACCGCCGCAACAGAAATCACCCAGCTTGAGCAGGAATATCGTAGTTTCAACTGGCCAAGGCCGGTGTTCGAACTGGCGTTGCGTTGGCTGCGGGAGCACGATCCCGGCCCGCCCGCCCAAATAACGCTGGTGCACGGTGATTTTCGCCACGGCAATCTCATCATCGGCCCTGACGGTGTGCGCGCGGTGCTGGACTGGGAACTCGCGCATACCGGTGATCCAATGGAAGATCTGGGTTGGATTTGCGTCAACTCCTGGCGTTTCGGAGAGATCGACAAGCCAGTCGGCGGTTTCGGGTCACGCGAGGAGTTTTTCGCCGGCTATGAAGCGGCCGGCCGGCACGTCGATGCACCGCGGGTCAACTTCTGGGAAGTAATGGGCACGCTGCGCTGGGGCGTGATGTGTTGCGGCATGATGCAACGCTTTCGCGCCGGCCCCGAGTATTCCATCGAACGCGCAATGATCGGCCGTCGTTCATCGGAAACCGAAATCGATCTGCTTAGACTTTTGGCACCGCGAGGCTGAAATGCAGGATGAACCGACTCCCACGGAGCTGATTACGGCGGTTGCGGATTTTTTACGAAGCGATATCTCGTCCGAGATTGGTGGGCATAAGGCGTTCAAGCTGCGGGTCGCGATCAATGCGCTCGATCTGGTGATACGCCAGCTTGCGCTCGAGCAGGGCAGCGATGCTGCGGAGGTGACGAGGCTGACGCGATTGATGGACGTGAAGGGCTCGCTGGAGGAATTGAACCGCGCGCTGGCCGGCAAGATCGCGAGCGGGAAGGCCGATCTGCAAACGCCCGGACTTGCCGAACATCTGTGGCAGACCACGATGGCCAAACTCGCAATCGATCAGCCGAATTACGCGGCGTATCGAAGGGAGAAGGAGCGAAAGCCGTAGCGCGGCAATGAATACCGCCGTCATCCTGAGAGCCTGGCCGAAAGCATTCAATGTTCCGGGCTTCACTAACGGATTGAAAACGATTCACTTCCGTCATGGTCGGGCTTCGTCCCGGCCATCCACGTCCTTTGCTTTGGCGCAGTCAAGACGTGGATGCCTGGCACAAGGCCGGGCATGACGAACCAGACGGCGAAGTCCAATTTTATTGAATGCTTTTTCGGCCAGACTGTCAGGATGACGGCACTGTGTATGCGGCGGCCATTACCTCCCCACCCATTTCGGCGGTCGCTTTTCCGAAAACGCCTTCGGTCCCTCGATGTAGTCCTGCGATGCCGCCATCGCCTTTACCGCCGGATAATCGCGCTGCTCGGTGATTGCCTGTTCCAGCGACACCGCCATGCCCATTTGGATCGCCTGCTTGGAGGCCCGGATCGACATTGGCGAGTTCTTGCAGATCGTCTCGGCCCAGCGCTCGGCCGCTGCCAGCGCTTCGCCCTGAGGCACCACTTCGTTGACGAAGCCGAGCTCGAAGCCCTCGCGCGCACCGACGTGGCGCGCGGTGAGGACCATGCCCATCGCGCGCTTCAGTCCGATCTGTCGCGGCAATCGCTGCAAGCCGCCGGCGAGCGCTGCGAGGCCGACATGGGGCTCTGGCAGCGCGAACCTGGCGTTTTCCGAGGCGATGATGAGGTCACAGGCCAGCGCAATCTCGAAACCACCGCCCATGGCAACGCCATTGACCGCGGCGATGATCGGTTTGTCGCAATCGAAGCGCGAAGTGAGGCCGGCGAAGCCGCCCTTGTCCCAGCCGCGCTTGCCCCCCGCCGCCTGCCATTTCAGATCGTTTCCCGCGCAGAACGCCTTGTCGCCCGCGCCGGTGACGATTGCTATCCATTGCTCCGGATCGGCGCAGAAATCGTCGAACACTCTATTGAGTTCGAAGTGCGCATCGGTATGCAACGCATTGTAAACTTCCGGCCGCGCCAGCGTCACGATGGTGATCGGTCCCTTGCGCACCACCTTGGAAAACTTCAGGTCCATGTTTACTCCCATTGCGTTGCTTGACTTCGTCTTTGAGTTCTCACCTTATTCGATCCAACGAAACAAGAACATATCCGGGAGAGCCGCCTTGGATTTTTCCTTGCCCCCCGATCTCGTCGCCTATCTTGACGAACTGGATCGCTTCATCGCACGCGAGATCAAGCCGATCGAGCAGGCTGACGACAATATCCGCTTCTTCGATCATCGCCGCGAGTGGGCGCGCACCGATTATGAGAATGGCGGGCTGCCGCGGCATGAATGGGAAGCGCTGTTGCGCCGGGTGAAGAACCTCGCCGACGCCGCCGGCCATCTGCGCTTCGCGATCCCGGGGAAATACGGTGGCAAGAACGGCTCCAACCTGTGGATGGCGGTGATCCGCGAGCATTTTGCGTCGAAGGGACTAGGCCTGCACAACGATCTGCAGAACGAACATTCTATCGTCGGCAACCTGCCGCTGGTGACCATGCTCGATCGCTACGGCAGCGACGAGCAGAAAGCGATGATCGAAGGTTCGATCACCGGAAAATACCGTATCACCTTTGGCCTGACCGAGCCTGCGCATGGGTCGGATGCGACGCATATGGAAACCAGGGCGGCTGCTGCGACCCGCGACAACGTCAAGGGCTGGATCATCAACGGCGAGAAGATGTGGACCACCGGCATGCATGTCGCGACCCACTGCGCGCTGTTTGCGCGCACCTCCGGCAATGATGGCGAAGCGAGGGGCATCACCTGCTTTCTGGTGCCGGCAAAAGCCGACGGCGTCAGGATCGAGGAATACATGTGGACTTTCAACATGCCGACCGATCACCCCCGCGTATCGTTTACCGATGTTTTCGTGCCGGAAGATGCGCTGTTCGGCGAAGTGGGGCGCGGGTTGTCGCTGGCGCAGTGTTTCGTGCACGAGAACCGCATCCGGCAGGCGGCGAGTTCGCTGGGCGCTGCGGTCTATTGCATCGACGAGAGCGTGAAATACGCGCGGGAGCGAAAACCGTTTGGCAAGGCACTGGCGGAAAACCAGGCGATCCAGTGGCCGCTGGTGGAACTGGCGACGCAAGCCGAGATGCTTCGGTTATTGATTCGCAAGACGGCCTGGGAAATGGATCGATTGACGCAGGCCGAGGTCGAACACACGCTCTCGGACAAGGTGTCGATGTGCAATTTCTGGGCGAACCGGCTGTGCTGCGAAGCCGCCGACCGCGCCATGCAGGTCCACGGCGGCATGGGTTATTCGCGTCACAAGCCGTTCGAGCATATCTATCGCCACCATCGCCGCTACCGCATTACGGAGGGCAGCGAGGAAATCCAGAAACGCAAGGTGGCGGGATTTCTGTTCGGCTACATGGGCGCGGCGAAAGGATGACGACACTCATCCTCGTGCAGCGCGGTCCTTTTCGTTCTGCGCCTTGATGGAGTCGCGGGCCTGGGTCCAGTCGGCGTCGGTCCAGTCGCGCAACTGGTAAAAGTTCCCGCCCATCGCCAGCGCCTGGCCACCATCCATCGCGATAGTCTCGCCGTTGATCCAGTCGCAGCCACCGGAAATCAGAAATACTGCAAGGTTTTGCAACTCCTCCATCTTGCCGACGCGCCCCATCGGATTGACCATGGCGGTGCGCGCGCCGGCCTCGTCGCCGGGCTTGATGCGTTTGCTCATGCCTTCGGTCGGAATTTCACCGGGCGCGATGGTATTCAGGCGGATGCCATAACGGCCCCATTCGGTAGCGAGCGACATGGTCATGGCATGGATCGCGGACTTGCTCATCGCCGACGGCACCACATAGGGTGAACCGTTGCGCACCCATGTCACCGTGATCGACACCACGTTGCCGCGCTGCTTTGCCGCGATCCAGCGACGGCCCACCGCGTGCGTGACATAAAACGTACCGTGCATCACGATGTTGGCCACCGCATCGAAGCCGCGCGGCGACAGATCCTCGCTACGCGAGATGAAATTGCCGGCGGCATTGTTGACGAGATCGGTGAGGGGACCGTCGGCGAAAATCGCCTCGATCATCTCATCGACCGCGAGCGCATTGCGGATATCGACGCCATGGCTCACCACGCGTCCGCCGTATGCGTCCATCAACTCGGTTGCGGTCTCGTCGCACACGCTTTTGCGTCGGCCGCAGATGTGGATCTCGGCGCCGAGTTCGAGGAACCGCGACGCCATCGACTTGCCGAGCCCGGTGCCGCCGCCGGTGACGAGGATGCGCCGGCCCGCAAGAAGCTGTTGAGTGAACATGAGAGTTTCGCCCCTGAAGGATTGTTGATTGACTAAATCCGGCTGACGCCTTTCTGTAAAGCGGCAACAACGTTCTCGTGTCCCGCACGCGGCGCGGCATTCTTCATGCCGCTCCGCAGAGTCGGGACCGCACCAGACGCCCGGCGTTCGTTACGACCCCGGTTCAGCAGCTGCGCTGCGTCCGGGGCACGAGACAAAACGGGAGGAAACCGCCATGGAAGACCGCGTCAAGGTCACGATCTCGGACGGCGTCGCCGATGTCCGCATGGTGCGGGTGGACAAGATGAACGCGCTGGACGCGGCGATGTTCGAGGCGCTGGTCGCGACCATCGACAGGCTGAACGGTGAGAAGGGCCTGCGCGCGGTAGTATTGTCCGGCGAAGGCCGCGCTTTCTGCGCCGGCCTCGACATGGGCCGTTTCGCCGCGATGAACGACAATGGCGGGAACGGGATTGTCGGCGGCGACGCCCGTGACCTCACCAAGCGCACCCATGGCCTCGCCAACTTTCCGCAACAGGCGGTGTGGGGTTGGCGACAGCTACCTGTACCGGTGATCGCCGCGATCCAGGGCGTTGCGTTCGGCGGCGGCTTCCAGCTCGCGCTCGGCGCTGACATTCGTTTCATGGCGGCGGACGCGCGGATGTCGATCATGGAAATCAAGTGGGGCTTGATTCCGGACATGGCCGGAACGCCGATCCTCGCGAGCCTCGTACGCGACGATATCCTGCGCGAACTGACCTACACCGGGCGGATTTTTTCGGCGCAGGAGGCGCTCAGCTATGGCCTTGCCACCCGGATTGTCGACGACCCACGCGGCAGCGCCCTTGAACTGGCGCTGGAAATCGCCGGCAAGAGCCCGGACGCGATCCGCGCGGCGAAGCGCATGTTGAACAATCTCAGCGTCGATCCGGGTCCGGCACTGTTGGCCGAATCCGTCGAGCAGCAAAAGCTGATCGGTGCGCCCAACCAGACCGAGGCGGTTCGCGCCAATATGGAAAAGCGCGCGCCCAGGTTTGCGGATGTTTAATGCCGCCGTCATCCTGAAGGAGCCGCGCGTCTTTGCGCGGCGTCTCGAAGGATGGACAACAAACGCCGACGTTTGCGGCCATCCTTCGAGGCTCGCCGCCAAAAGGCGGCGAGCACCTCAGGATGACGTCTGAACTGTTATAAGAAGAGCAAGATGATCTCCACATCCTCCCTCTTCCTCGGCATCATCTCCGGCGAACGACGCCGCAGCCATGCGGACGTCGCCGACCGAGCCGGCCGCATCGCCGGGGGCTTGCAGAAGCTCGGCGTCGGGCAGGGCGACAGCGTCTGCATCCTGATGCGCAACGATATCGCCTTCATCGAGGCCGCCTATGCGGTGGCGCTGCTTGGTGCCTATGCGGTGCCGGTTAATTGGCACTTCAAGTCGGAGGAAATCATCTATGTACTGAAGGATTCCGGCACGCGCGTACTGATCGGCCATGTCGACATGCTGCATCGGTTGCGCCATGCGATTCCGGCCGGGGTCGTCGTGCTCGGCGCGGCGACCCCGCCGGAGATTGTAACCAGTTACAACGTCGATCCCGATAGCCTCGGTACGCCCGACAGCGTGATCGATCTGGAGCACTGGCTCGCGCGGCAACAGCCTTACGATGGTCCGGCGCTTCCGGCGCCGCAGAACATGATTTACACGTCCGGCACCACCGGCCATCCCAAGGGCGTCAGGCGTAATGCGCCGACAGCGGAGCAGGCCGCCTCATCCGAGCGGATGCGCGCGATGATCTACGGTACGCGGCCCGGGGTCCGCGCGCTGCTTCCAGGGCCGCTGTATCATTCGGCGCCGAATTCGTTCGGGCTGCGCGCGGGCCGGCTCGGCGGCGCGCTGGTGTTGATGCCGCGATTTGATCCCCAACAATTCCTGCGCATCGTGCAGGACGAAAGGATCGACACCGTCTTCATGGTGCCGACCATGTTCATCCGGTTGATGAAACTGCCGGACGATGTGCGCCGGAAATACGACGTGTCGTCGTTGCGTCATGTGATTCATGCTGCCGCACCCTGCCCAGCCGATGTGAAGCGCGCAATGATCGAGTGGTGGGGTCCGGTAATCTGCGAATTCTATGGCTCGACCGAATCCGGCGCGGTCACTTTCGCCAACTCCGAGGATGCACTGAAAAAGCCCGGTACTGTCGGCCGGATATCGCCGGGCGCCGAGCTGCGCATTATCGGCGATGACGGCCAAATCCTGCCGCAAGGCGAAGTCGGCGAAATTTATTCGCGGATCGCGGGCAATCCGGATTTCACTTACCACAACAAGCCGGAAAAGCGTACCGAGATCGAGCGCGACGGCTTCATTACATCCGGCGATGTCGGCTATATCGACGCGGACGGCTACGTCTTCATCTGCGACCGCAAGCGCGACATGGTGATATCCGGCGGCGTCAACATTTATCCCGCCGAAATTGAAGCTGCGCTGCACGCGGTTCCCGGCGTGCATGACTGCGCGGTATTCGGGATTCCCGACGAGGAGTTCGGTGAGGCGCTGATGGCGGTGGTGGAATCGCAGCCAGGCGTGACGCTCGACGTGGCCGCGCTGCGCACGCAGCTCAGGCAAACGCTTGCGGATTACAAGGTGCCGAAGCACATCGAGATTGCGGGCAGCCTGCCGCGCGAAGATTCCGGGAAAATCTTCAAACGCCGGCTGCGCGACCCATACTGGGAACGGGCAGCGCGGCGGATTTGAAGCTCGGTGTCGTCCCCGCGAAGGCGGGAACCCATAACCACCGGCGGATGTTTTGCGAAGATTGGAGCCGCAGTCGTCGTAACGACAAGCATCGGCGTTATGGGTCCTCGCCTTGGCGGGACGACGTGTCGAGGGTTTGCGTTCCGCGTGGTCTCTATCTTGATCTTGCGTTACAGCGAAAAACTTGCGATTTGTGGCGTGCCGGGCAGTTTTCTGGAGCCAGTCATGTCGTCCCAGAGCATGCCTTCCGACCCTGACCACCGTAGCAATCACGAGGAGATCGCGGCCCTTGAGGAGGACGCGCGGTTGCGCGAGGAAATCCGGCTGCTCGGGCGCATCCTCGGGGATACCGTTCGGGATCAGGAGGGGGTCGACGTGTTCGATCTCGTCGAGCGCATCCGGCAGACTTCGATCCGGTTCCATCGCGACGAGGATCGTCAGGCCCGGCGCGAACTGGAACTCATCCTCGACAGCATGTCGACCGCCGAAACCGTGCGCATCGTGCGCGCCTTCAGCTATTTCTCGCATCTCGCCAACATTGCCGAGGACCAGAACAACATCCGGCAGATGCGCGCCCAGAACAGCAGCGGCAATGTCGGAACCCTCGCACGAACGCTGGCACACGCTCGCGAAGCGGGGATCGGCGCACAAACCTTGCGGAAATTTTTCGAATCCGCGCTGGTCAGCCCGGTGCTGACCGCGCATCCGACCGAAGTGCGGCGCAAGAGTACCATGGACCGCGAGATGGAGGTCGCGGCATTGCTCGATCGCCGCGAACGCACGCGGTTGACGTCGGAGGAGAGCGCCGCCGGCGATGAGCAATTGCGCCGCGAGGTGCTGACGCTGTGGCGCACCAACCTGCTGCGCCGGACCAAGCTCAGCGTGCTCGATGAAGTCGCCAATGGCCTGTCGTTTTATGATTATACATTCCTACGCGAAGTGCCGCGGCTGCATTGCGCGCTGGAAGACCGGCTGAATTCCGACAATGCCGGAGACGCCGTCGGCGCCGGTACGGAACTGGCGTCGTTCCTGAGGATGGGAAGCTGGATCGGCGGCGATCGTGACGGCAATCCGTTCGTCACCGCAGATGTGATGCGCGGCACGTTGCGCCTGCACAGCACCCGAATCCTCAATTTCTATCTGGAAGAATTGCACACCCTCGGTTCCGAACTGTCGATCGCTGCCAATCTTTCCGAAGTCTCGGAAGAGTTGCGGTCGCTGGCGCAAAACTCGCCCGATAGCTCGCCGCATCGCCGTGACGAACCTTACCGTCGCGCCGTGTCGGGCATTTATGCCCGGCTCACCGCGACCGCTTCGAAACTCGGCGTTGAGACCCGACGGCCGCCGGTCGGCGAAGCTGCGGCCTATGCCTGCGCCGGTGACTTCAAAGTCGATCTCGATACCGTCAACCGATCCCTGATCGCCAACAAGTCACGCGTGATCGCGCGCGGCCGGCTGCGGCACTTGCGCCGGGCGGTGGATTGTTTCGGGTTCCATCTCGCCAATCTCGACATGAGGCAGAACTCCGCGGTGCATGAGCGCACCATTGCCGAGCTGGTTGACGCGGCGATGCCGGGTAGCTCCTATCTGGCGCTTGGCGAGGACGCGCGTATCGCACTGCTCTCGGCCGAATTGCGCAGTCCGCGCTCGCTGGTGTCGCCATTCGTGAAATACAGCGACGAGGCGGCTGGGGAACTTGCCGTATTCCACGCCGCAGCCGAAGCACACAGCCGGTTCGGCGCGGAGGTGATTCCCCAATGCATCATCTCGATGTGCAAAAGCGTTTCCGATTTGCTGGAAGTCGCGGTGCTTCTAAAGGAAGTCGGCCTGGTCGATCCTTCCGGGCGCAGCGCGATCAACATCGTGCCGCTGTTCGAAACCATCGAGGATCTCCAGGCCTGTGCCGCCATCATGGAGCGACTGTTTTCGCTGCATGATTACCGCCGGCTGGTCGACAGTCGCGGTGCGGTGCAGGAGGTCATGCTCGGCTATTCCGACAGCAACAAGGATGGCGGTTTCGTCACCTCGGGCTGGGAGCTTTACAAGGCCGAGATCGGCCTGGTCGAGGTGTTCGAACGCCACGGCGTGCGGCTGCGGTTGTTTCACGGCCGCGGCGGCTCGGTCGGCCGCGGCGGCGGCCCGAGCTACGAGGCGATCCTCGCCCAGCCGGGCGGTGCCGTGAACGGACAGATCCGCATCACCGAGCAGGGCGAGATCATCTCCAGCAAATATTCCAATGCCGAAGTCGGCCGCAACAATCTGGAAATTCTCACCGCCGCCACGCTGGAAGCGAGCCTGCTGCAGCCCAAGCGCAGCGCGCCGCGGCCTGAATATCTCGAGGCAATGGAACAACTGTCAGCGCTGGCGTTCAGGGCCTATCGCGCACTGGTCTATGAAACCGAAGGCTTTGTCGATTACTTCTGGGCATCGACCGTGATCACCGAAATCTCCACGCTGAACATCGGCAGCCGCCCGGCGTCGCGCAAGAAGACACGAGCGATCGAGGATCTGCGGGCCATCCCGTGGGTGTTCAGCTGGGCGCAATGCCGGCTGATGCTGCCCGGCTGGTACGGTTTCGGCAGCGCCGTCGAGGTATGGATATTTGAGCATCCCGAAAAGGGGATGGCGTTCCTGCAGGAACTTTATCGCGAGTGGCCGTTCTTCCGCACGCTGCTGTCGAACATGGACATGGTGCTGGCCAAGAGTTCAATTGCCATCGCGTCGCGTTACGCCGAACTGGTGGCCGATGCGGAGTTACGCGAGCGTATTTTCGGGCGCATCCGGCGCGAATGGCATGCATCGATAGAAACGCTGTTGGACATCATGGGCCACGACCGGCTCTTGCAGGGTAACCCACTGCTGGAACGCTCGATCCGCAACCGTTTTCCCTATCTTGACCCGCTCAACCATGTGCAGGTGGAATTGCTCAAGGTGCATCGCGCAACACCGGCCGACGGGCAGGCCGCCGACGAGCAAGTGCTGCGCGGCGTCCAACTTACCATCAACGGAATTTCGGCCGGGCTGCGGAATAGCGGATAGTCGTCGTCCCCGCGAAAGCGGGGACCCATAACCACCGATGTCCAATGCTAAACAACGTTCGGGCCGCAGCGTCTCCAATGAAGCGCCTGGGGTGCTGGGTCCTCGCCTTCGCGGGGACGGCAGTCGAGAGTTGGGCGCATTACTTCGCTCAGCAATTATGCGCGCCCTGGGTCTCGACATAGACGGCATACAGCGACTGGCTCGCAGCCATGAACAGGCGGTTGCGCTTCTTGCCGCCGAAGCAGACGTTGGCGCAGGTTTCGGGCAATTTGATCTGGCCGATGCGTGCGCCGTCCGGCGCGAAGACATGCACTCCGTCATAGCCATCGCCGACCCATCCGGCGCCGACCCAGATGTTGCCGTCGATATCCACCCTTAAGCCGTCGGGAAATCCCGACTTGCCGTCGAGTGTCATGTCAATCAGCGTGCGTGGATTCGACAGCTTGTCGCCATTGAGATCGTACTGCCATACGATATTCCTGGCGTTCGGATAATGTGTGATACCGGTGTCGCAGACATAGACTTTTTTGTAGTCGTGGCTGAAGGCGATGCCGTTCGGCTTGAACGGTTCGTCGGCCACCTTGGTGACTTGCCCGGACTGCGCGTCGACCCGGTAGACCGCTTCCTTCTGATACGGCTGTACTGAGCCGGTATTGGCGCGCTGGCCCTCGTAAATGCTGATCGCGCCGTAGCCCGGATCGGTGAACCAGATCGACTTGTCATTGGGATGCACGACCATGTCATTCGGTCCGTTGAGCGGCTTGCCATTGGCTTGCTCGGCCAGCACGGTCAGGCCGCCATTATGCTCGAAGCGTACCAGCCGGGTGCGCTCGGCGGTAATTTGGCGGCCTTCGAAGTCGAACGTATTGCCGTTGCTCTCGTTGGAGGGAGTATGGAAGCGGTCCGAGATGTATCCGGTGTCATCGAGGTAGCGGAGTTGGCGGTTGTTGGGAATGTCGCTCCATACCAAATATTGCCCCGCGGCGTTCCACGCCGGTCCTTCGGCCCACAGGCATCCGGTGTACAGGCGCTTGATCGCGGTGTTGCCGACCTTGGCCTTGAAGCGCTTGTCGTCGATCACGACGATATCGGGATCGGGATAGCGTTGCGGTTCGGTGCCGCGGCCGAAATCGCGCGCCAGCGCTGGCGGTGCGATCAAGGTAGTTGCGGCGAGCGCGGCTCCCGTCTTGAGCAGGCTCCGGCGATCTGGGTTGGCCGATGCGGTTTGAGCCTGAGGGGCAGGTGAATTCGAACAATTCGTCATGATTTCCTCCCACGTCGATTTTTGTTGGGCGGCAACGATGAGCCTGCATTCCGGCATAAAGCGGGCAACAATCTCCGCTGTCGTCCCTGCGCAGGCGGGGACCAATAACCACCGATCTAGCAAGTGGAAGAATGCTCTGGGCGCAGAGCCAAACGAGATGACGGTGGTTATGGGTCCCCGCCTGCGCGGGGACGACTCGTGGAGAAAGCTGCGCTATATGGCATCCCAGTTGAAAATATCCGCGGAGCGGTCGAGCTTGTAGAACGAGGACTTAAGCGCCGGCATGCCGTGCGCAGCGATGGTCTCGGGCGTCCAGCCTTCCGCGCGATGGATCGAACGCAGCGGGCGCGATTGGCCCATCAGGAAAATCTCGTTCATCCGCACGGCAAAAATCTGTCCGGTGACGTCGCTGGCGGCGTCGCTGAGCAGGAAGGCACACAGGGGCGCGATCTTTTCCGGGCCCATCTGCTGAATCTTTGCAACCCGCGCCTTCTCGGCCTCGGTCTCGGTCGGAATAGTGCCAATCAACCAACTCCAGGCGAAGGGCGAGACGCAGTTGGAGCGGACGTGGAAGCGCTCCATGTCAAGCGCGATGGATTTCGACAGGCCAACAATTCCGAGTTTTGCCGCGGCGTAATTGGCTTGGCCGAAATTGCCGACCAGGCCCGAAGTCGAGGTGAAGTGCACAAACGACCCGCTTTGCTGTTCGCGGAACAGCCGCGCCGCTGCGTGCGAAACGTAGAACGAACCCATCAAATGTACTTTGATGACGGATTCGAAAGCGTCGATGCTCATGCGATGAAAAATCGCATCGCGCAGGATGCCGGCATTGTTAACCACGCCGTCGAGCTTGCCGAAGCGGTCGATCGCAGTTTTCACGATCTTGCCGGCTGGAATGGCCTCGGCCACGGTCTCGAAATTCGCAACTGCTGTGCCGCCGCGCTTTTTAATCTCCTCGGCTACTTCCTCGGCCGGTGCAGCATTGGAGCCCGACCCGTCGGCTGCGACGCCGGGATCGTTGACAACCACTTTGGCGCCTTCAGCGGCACAGAGCAGCGCGATCTCCCGTCCAATCCCGCGCCCTGCGCCGGTAACGATGATCGATTTGCCGTCGAGTGATCTGGTCATGCCGTGTTCCCTGTTCTGCCGGGCTGCCGCCGCACCCGATGCGTCATGCGCGGGCTTGACCCGCGCATCCATCCATCTTCACAAAATTCTTTCGAAGAGGATGGATTGCCGGGTCAAGCCCGGCAAAGACGCTGTGTTTGTGCAGCCGCTTCGCCCCTATTTCTCATTCGTAAAAATAATCGTGCCTGATGCCGCGAACATGCCACCGACGCCATGGCACACCGAAATCTTTGCGCCCGGCACCTGCGCCGGCGCGACGCCGCGCATCTGCCGCACGCTTTCCTGCAGCGCGTACATGCCGTACATGCCGGAATGCATGTAGCTCAGTCCCCCGCCATTGGTGTTCAGCGGCAGCTTGCCGCCGGGACGGGTGTGGCCGTCGGCGATGAATTTTCCGGTTTCCTCGTGCGGCATGAAGCCAAGATCGCCGAGCCCGTAGAGCGGCAGATGCGCAAACGCGTCGTAGATCATCAGATGATCGACATCCGTGTGCGCGATGCCGGCTTCCCTAAAGGCGAGGGGTCCGGCGGTGCGAAACGCCCGCGACAAGTTCGAACGTCTGCATCTGACTGACCATCGGCGTCTCCACGCTTTCGCCGGTACCGAGGATATAGACCGGCTTGTTCGGAAAATCCTTGGCACGGTCCGCCGAGGTGAGGATCAGCGCGCCACCCCCGTCGGTAACAAGGCAGCACTGCAAGATGCGGAACGGATATGCGATCATCCGTGAATTCAGCACGTCCTCGACGGTGATCGGCGTCTTCATCGTAGCACGCGGATTCTTCGCCGCCCATTCGCGCTGCGCGACCGCCACCATTGCGATCTGCTCATGCGTAATGCCGTGGGTCTTCATGTAGCGCAGCACCGGAATCGGGAACATGCTGGCCGGAGTCGAGACGCCGTAAGGCAACTCGAACTGGCCGTTGAGGCTGTCGGGGCCGATCAGACGCGGAGTACGGCCGATGTTCGACTTGCCGCTTTCGGCATGCGTGATCAGCACGGTCTTGCACAATCCGGCCTCGATAGCAGCGGCTGCATGACGGACATGCAGCATGAACGAGCAGCCGCCGACCGACGTACCATCGACCCAGCTCGGGGTGATACCAAGATAATGGGCGATCTGCTGCGGCGTTTCCACCGCGGTGGCAAAACCGTCGATATCGGAGAGTTTCAGCCCGGCGTCGGCGACGGCATTAAGCGCCGCGTCCGCATGTAATTGAATCTGCGACATATTGGGAATGACGCCGAGTTCGGTGGTCTCGGCGGCGCCGACGACGGCAACCTGATTCCTGCGCATCGGTTTAACCCTTGGCCGGACGAAACAACGGAAGGGTAATGGTGTCATCGAGCTTTTCGAATTTCACCTCCAGCTTCATGTCGAGTTCGAGCGCTTCGGGCGTCTGCGGGCAGTCGACGATATTGCTCATCATGCGCGGGCCTTCGTCGAGCTCGACCACGGCAATCGAATAAGGCGGCGAGAAGCCCGGGACCGGGCGGTGGTGAATGACATAGCTGTAGAGTTTAGCCTTGCCGCTCGCCTTGAACATGCTGACCCTGCGCGATCCGCATGACGGGCAAAACGGCCGCGGCGGAAAATAGGCTTCCGAACAGGCATCGCAGCGCTGCAGGCGAAGCTCGCCGGCCTTCGTGCCATCCCAGAAATGCCGGGTTTCCGGCGTAGGTTTCGGTCGTGCGCGCTGCGGTTCGGTCATGATCGATTTCGTCCCTTAAGGCTTGCTTGTTGCGTTCTTGATGCGACATTTGACACCCCGGCGTCAACGGGCCAATCCTCGCCGTGAACGATCAGGGAGCAAGCGTGTGCGCACCATCAAAATAGGATCCGGCGCCGGCTACTCCGGCGACCGCATCGAACCTGCGGTCGAACTCGCCGAAAAAGGCGACATAGGATATCTGGTGTTCGAATGTCTTGGCGAGCGCACCGTGGCGTTGGCACAGCAGGCACGGATGAAAAATCCCGACGGCGGCTACGATCCGCTGCTGGAGGAGCGGATCCGCGCCGTGTTGCCGATCTGCGCGGCGAAGGGCATCAAGATCGTCACCAACATGGGCGCGGCCAATCCGCTGGCGGCGGCGCGCAGAACCGCCGGGATTGCAAAATCGCTCGGGCTGCCGGCACTGAAGATTGCCGCTGTGATCGGCGACGACGTGCTTGACGCCTGCAAGGAGCGTGATCTGCCGATCATGGAATTCGACGGCACGATCAAACAACTCGGCAATCGCCTGTTGTCAGCCAATGCCTATCTCGGTGCGGAGCCGATGGTGAAAGCGCTGGGCGACGGCGCCGACATTGTGATCACCGGGCGAGCCTCCGATCCGGCGCTGTTCCTGGCGCCGATGATCCATGCCTTCGGCTGGGCGATGGACGACTGGAATCTTCTTGGGCAGGGCACCGTCGCGGGCCATCTGCTGGAATGCGCCGGACAAATCACCGGCGGCTATTTCGCCGATCCCGGCTACAAGGACGTGGCTGGGCTGGCCCGGCTCGGTTTTCCGATCGGCGAAGTCGGCGAGGACGGCTCACTCGTCATCACCAAGGTCGACGGCTCCGGCGGCGCGGTGACGGCGCAGACTTGCAAGGAGCAGCTGCTCTACGAAGTGCACGATCCCGTCCGATATCTGCAGCCCGACGTAGTCGCGGATTTTTCCCAGGTGAACGTCGAGGAGATGGCGCCGGATCGCGTGCGAATCAGTGGCGGGCGCGGCACCGAACGGACCGACACGCTGAAAGTCTCGGTCGGCTACGTCGACAGCTACATCGGCGAGGGCCAGATTTCCTATGCCGGTCCCGGCGCGCTGGCGCGGGGACGATTGGCGCTGGATATCGTCCGCGAGCGTTTGAAACTTACCGGCGTGCAAAGCAGCGAGCTGCGGTTTGACCTGATCGGCGTCGACGCGTTGCACGGCGGCGATGTCTCCGCGCACGCCGGCGAACCCTACGAGGTTCGCGTCCGCGTCGCGGGACGCACCGAAAGTTTGCGCGAGGCGGTCAGAATAGGCAATGAGGTCGAGACGCTGTTCACCAATGGCCCTGCCGCTGGGGGCGGTGCGACGAAATCCGCGCGTGACGTGGTGGCCGTGGCATCGGTGTTGCTGCCACGCGATCTGGCGAAACCGTCCGTGCGGTTCGTGGAGGCATGATGGTGAAACTACGCGAGATCGCCCATTCCCGAACCGGCGACAAGGGCAATACCTCCAATATTTCGGTGATCGCTTACGAGGCGAGATACTATCCGCTGCTGAAGGCGCAGGTAACGAGCGAACGGGTCAAGGCGCATTTTGCCGGTGTGGTCGAAGGTGAGGTGGTGCGCTACGAATTGCCCAATATCGCCGCGCTGAATTTCATCATGACCCAGGCGCTCGGCGGCGGCGTTACGCGCTCACTGGCGCTCGACGCACATGGCAAGTCGCTAAGTTCGGCGTTGCTGGATCTGGAAATCGAGGAAGTACCGGAGCAGAGTTGACATCCTGGGTGGAAACACCGTCATTGCGAGGTGCGTAGCGGCCAAGCAATCAGACTTGGTGCGTGGCTCTGGATTGCTTTGCTCGCGATGAGGGAAATTGTGCCGCCGCTATTCGAGAGAGCCTGATGCCCGATACACCGACCCTTGTCTCCCTAGCCGCCGATCTCGACGCCGGCCGCACCACCGCTCGCAAGCTCGTCGATGCGTGCCTTGCCAGCATCGCCGACGACGCCGGCGAGGGTGCGCGGGCGTTCGTTTACGTCGACGCCGAGGCCGCGATCGAGGCGGCGGAGGCAATGGATCGCTTGCGCAAGGCGAAGGCGGCGCCGTCGCCATTTGGCGGTATTCCGGTTTCAATCAAGGATCTGTTCGACATCAAGGGGCAGGCGACGCGCGCCGGTTCGCGCGTGCTCGACCATGCGCCGCCGGCCGCGGCCGACGCACCCGCGGTGGCGCGGCTGCGGCGTGCCGGTTTCGTGGTGATCGGCCGCACCAACATGACCGAATTCGCCTATTCCGGCATCGGCATCAATCCGCATTACGGCACGCCCAAGGGAGCATGGCGGCGCGACACAGGGCACGTGCCCGGCGGCTCCTCCTCGGGCGCAGCGGTATCAATCGTCGACGGCATGGCGCATGGCGCGCTGGGAACCGACACCGGCGGCTCCTGCCGAATTCCGGCAGCGTTCAACGGCATCGTCGGCTTCAAGCCGACCCAGCGCCGCGTTCCGTTGGATGGCGCGGTGCCGTTATCGTCGACGCTGGACAGCATCGGACCGCTCGCGCGCACGGCGGCGTGTTGCGCCGTGCTCGACGCTGTGCTCGCCGGCGAGCAGATCGCGCCGCCGCAGCCGCGCCCGATCAAAGGCATGCGGCTGGCGGTACCCACCACGGTCGCGCTCGACGCCATCGAGGCCGCGGTCGCGCAGGCCTTCGAGCGCGCGCTGGAGAAACTTGCCAGCGCGGGTGCGTTGATCGAGCGCATCGCCGTTCCGGAATTCCTGGATATCGCGCCGATGAGCACCAAGGGCGGCTTCGCGGCGGCGGAGAGTTACGCCTGGCACCGCAAGCTGCTCGCCAGCAGAGGTGGCGACTATGACCCGCGGGTATCGGCCCGGATTCGCCGCGGCGAAAGCCAGAGCGCTGCCGACTATATCGACCTGTTCGGCGCTCGGCGAAAGTTGATCGCAGGCGTTACGAAACGTATCGCCCCCTACGATGCGCTGGTCCTGCCTACCACCGCCAATACGCCGCCTCGAATTGACGACATGAAAGACGATCAGGCTTTCACTACCGCGAACCTGCTGGCGCTGCGCAATTGCACGTTGATCAACATGATCGACGGTTGCGGGATTTCATTGCCGGTCCATCGCCACGGCGAGGTGCCGGTGGGACTGATGCTGGCGGCGGCCGGCGGCTCAGACCGCCGCATCTTCGAATTGGCGGTTGGAATGGAGGGTATGCTCCGTGTTTGATCTTGCATTCACCATCGACGCCCAAGGCACTACGACCCCGCTGACGCTGCCGATCGACCGTGCCGTCATTGCCGGCTGGACCGGCCGCGATCCGGTGGCACGCGACAGGCACATCGCGGAACTCGAGGCGATCGGCATCGCGCGGCCGGCCTCGACGCCGATCTACTATCGGGTTGCGGCGTGTCGGCTAACCACGGCTGACAGCATCGAGGTGAGTGGGAGCGAGACGAGCGGTGAGGTCGAATTTGTCCTAATTGGCTGGCAGGGCCGTGTTTTTGTCGGCACCGGCTCCGATCACACCGACCGCAAGGTCGAGGCTTACAGTGTCACCGTTTCCAAGCAGATGTGCGACAAGCCCATCGCATCCGTGCTGTGGGAGCTCGAGGATGTCGCTCCCCACTGGGACCGGATGATCCTGCGCGCGTTTGCATGGATCGGCGGCAAGCGGGTGCTGTATCAGGAAGGAACGCTCGACGGCATGCTTGGTGTCGATGAACTGATTCACCGCGGTTTTGGCGGCGCCCGATTGCCCGATGGCTGCGCCATGTTCGGTGGCACGTTCGCGGCCAAAGGCGGCATTCGGCCCGCCAGCCGGTTTGAATTCGAGCTCGAGGACCCGGTCCTGAAGCGCAGCATCCGGCATGGCTACGATGTGATCGAGCTGCCGGTGCTTGGGTAAAAACCCAGTGTCGTTTCCGCGCAGGTGGGACCCACATTCCGAATTCTGCGTTTCGTAGCAAGTGGGAGAGACCTTCTTTCATCTGACAGGCCGGTGGTCATGGGTTCCCGCCTGCACGGGGACGGACGACCCGTGGAGGGTTCGGAAATCGGGTGGTAACAGGCTGTGCAGTTTGCAAGACTTACAGCATGAAAGCGTCAGCAAAGAACGTCGTCCGTCCTGCGCGATCCTCCATCGCTCTCCGTGTTGCTGCCATGGACTGGACGAACGTTGACGCCCAACTCGACGCGCAGGGATGCGCGGTGATCGAGAAATTGCTCACGCCGCATGAGTGCATAGCGCTAACGGAACTTTATCCGGACCATAACCATTTCCGCAGCCGCATTGTCATGGGTCGCCATGGGTTTGGCCGCGGCGAATACAAATACTTCGCCTATCCGCTGCCAGACGTGGTCGCTGAACTGCGTGGGTTGCTGTACGCCCCGCTTTCCAGCGTCGCCAACCGCTGGAACGAGGCGATGGGTATCGACATCCGTTATCCCGACGGCCACGACGACTTCCTGAAGCGCTGTCATGCCGCGGGTCAAACCCGCCCGACGCCGCTGTTGCTGCAATACGGCGCGGGTGACTACAACTGCCTGCATCAGGATATTTATGGCGAGCACGTGTTTCCGCTGCAGGTTGCAATCCTGCTCTCCGAACCGGGCCTTGATTTCACCGGGGGCGAATTCGTGCTGACCGAGCAGCGCCCGCGCATGCAGTCCCGGCCCGAGGTGGTGCCGCTGCACCAGGGCGATGCCGTGGTCTTCGCCGTGCATCACCGGCCGGTGCAAGGTGCGCGTGGATTCTACCGCGTCAATTTGCGCCACGGCGTCAGCCGTATCCGTTCCGGCGAACGCCATACGCTTGGCGTGATCTTTCATGACGCGAAATAGGGCGTTTCCCTGCGCGTCTGGTCGGTTTATGTTTCGCCGGCGAGGGGACAGGGTATGGGCGAGCCTGAGCCACGAAGCGGCAGCACAACCGGGGTTTATCTGGCAATCCTCCAGCTTGTGTTTACGCTGGGCTGGACCGTTTACGTGATCTATTTGCCTCGCCTGGCAGCCCAGGTCGGGATCGCACCGACCGCGGTGATCCTTATCCTGATGCTCGACCAAGCCATTTTCACGATCACCGACACCGCGATGGGAATCGCCGCGGACAGGATCGCACACGTCATCGGCAGGCTCGGCATGTTCGTGGCTTCGGTGACGGCGTTGTCATGCGCGGCCTTCGTGGCACTGCCTTTCGTGGCTGAAGCCGGTCCGGGTGCGCAGGCAATCTTTCTTGTGTTGATTGTAGTCTGGTCAATCACATCCTCGGCGTTGCGCGCCCCGCCGCTAACGCTATTGGGAAAACATCGCGCGAAACCCGCGATTCCGTTTCTATCGGCGCTGGCGATGCTTGGCTACGGCGTCGCCGGGGCGGTATCGCCCTATCTCGGCATGGCCCTGCGAAATCAAGATCCGCGGCTGCCGTTTGTGATTTCCAGCGTGGTGCTGCTGCTTACGACCTTCGCGTTGTCTAAGGTTGAACGCGGCCTTGCGAAACGGCCGCCACAAGCCGAAATAGAAGAGCCGGCGTCGGCAGCCTCCCTCGACAAGATACCCGTTGCGTTCGTCGCCGCGATGGTAATTCTCGCGCTGGGCTATCAAGTGCATTTTTCCATCAATAGTGCACCGTTGTTTCTGCGCTTTGCGATGCCCGCCGATCTCGAATGGCTGCTGCCAGTATTCTGGATCGGCTTCAACATCGCGATGCTCCCGGCCAGTATCGTCGTCAAGCATCGCGGCGGATTGATCGTGATGGGCGCTGCCGGCCTGCTCGGCGCGGTTGCGGTAATCGGCGCAGAAGTGGCAGGCAGTCTCAACATGCTGATCGCGGCGCAGTTTCTGGCAGGCGCCGCGTGGGGATGCATGCTGATGAGCGCGGTGTCCGCCGCATTGGCGATTGGAGAAACCGGCGCCGAAGGCAAGGTCGTGGGCCTGGTCTTTTCCGCGCTGGCGCTGGCGACCTTCGCGCGCATGGCCGCGGTTGCGGGCGGTCTGCAGAAGCTGCCTGACTACGCGCCGTTGCTGCATTGGGCGCCAGTGGCGTGCTGGTCCGTAGCCGGTGCCGCGCTGCTGGTGCTGGCGGCGGGAACAATGCGGCAAGAGATGCGCGACGCGCGGGCGACATAACGCCGTAATGCCGGGCCTTGTGCCGGCCATGTCTATTTTCTTTGTGCAGCAAAGATGTGGATGGCCGGGACAAGCCCGGCCTTGACGAAAGAAATATTTCGCGCTCGCCAATGCCGTCTATGGCTTCGCCGTGTGAATGAACGGCCACGGACTGGCTTCGGAGCCGGTTGGCACTTCGATGTCGATCAGATACGGGCCGCCGGCGGCAAGCGCCTTTTCCAGTGCGGGGCGGAATTCGTCCGGCGAGGTGACGCGCGCGGCACCGACGCCGAAGGATTCCGCAAGCTTGACGAAATCCGGGTTGACCAGATCGGACGCGACCACGCGGCCGTCGAAGCGCTCGATCTGGTCGCGCCGCACATTGCCGTAGGAATTGTTGTTGAATACCAGCGTCACCACGCCGATGTTGAACTGCACCGCGGTTGCAAGTTCTTGCACGCCGAACATGAAGCCGCCGTCGCCGGTGATCGCAACCACCGCCCGGTCAGGATGGGCAACCTTGGCGCCGAGTGCGGTGGGAAAACCCGACCCAAGCGTGCCCTGATAGCCCGACGTGATGAACGTACGCGGCTGATATACTGGAAAGCCGTACCATGAGGCGAAGCCGACCTGCGACAACTCGTCGGTAACGATTGCGTTGTCCGGCAGGACGTTGCGCAGGATGTCGAGATACGCCATCTGCGGCTGAATCGACTGGATTTGCTTCGACGCCGCGGCCGATGCGGCGCGGATCGCGGCACGGCGCCCGTTCGTCTTTGTGTATCCACGCCTGCGCACCGATGCGAGCAGGTCACGCGTCCCGGCCTGCGCATCGGCGACGACCGCGATGTCGGGCGTGTAGCGGCGCATCTCCGCCGCATCGATATCGATACGTATGCACTTCAGCCCGTCAGGGCGAAATGGCCAGCGTGACATTGTCGCCAGTTCCAGCCGGGTGCCGATGCCGATCATCAGATCGGTGGCGGGCCACAATCGGTACGCTGCAGCCATGGTCAGGCCGAGTTCGTGGGCGTTGGAAACGATGCCGCGCCCGCTGCGGAATGCCACCACCGGGGCGTCGATCAACTCTGCGAGCTCAAGGATTTCATCGGCCGCGTGGATGGCGCCGGAGCCCACAAAGATCATCGGCGCTTTGCTGTCCGCGACCAGGGTTGCGGCTTCCTTGATGCGGTCGCTGTCGGGCCGTGGCGGCGGAAGCAGATCATACGGTTTTGAACTACCCACATCGGCACGCTGCGTAAACACATCCCATGGCATTTCCAGCGCGACCGGGCCGCGCCGGCCCGACAGCATTTCCTGAAACGCACGCGACAGCAGCGGCGGTGCGGCATCTGGATATTCGATCCGGTCCGCCCATTTCACGAAGCTGCGCAGCGTTGCTAGTTGGTCCGGCATCTCGTGCAGATGCCCGCGGCCCTTGCCGAGAAATTGCGTCGGTACCTGCCCGGTGAGGCACAGTACCGGCTCGTTCGACCCGAATGCCGTGAGCAGGGCTGCGCCCGCGTTGAGCACGCCGGGTCCGGGCACCACGCTGAACACGCCGGGCTTTCCGGTCGAGCGCGCGTAGCCATAGGCCATGTAGCCACAGGCCTGTTCGTGCCGAGCGCCGATTATCTTCAGCTGCGCCTGCTGGAACGCGTCGAACAGACCGTAGATCTGCGCGCCGGGCAGGCCGAACACGGTATCGACGCCATGCGCGACCAGACCGTTCACAATTGCTTCGCCGCCTGTAGTTGCTGCCATTACGCGGTCCATTTTTTTGCGAACAAACTCATGCCTCGTCGATCACGCTATTGCGCAGTAAGCCGATGCCTTCCGCTTCGATCTCGACGATATCGCCCGGCACGAGATAACGTGGCGGATCGAACCGCGCGCCGGCGCCGGTTGGCGTTCCGGTGACGATGACATCACCGGGCATCAGCGTGGTAAAGGTCGAAATGTAATTGATGAGGTAGCGGAAGCCGAAGATCAGCCGGCTGGTCCGGTCGTCCTGCCGCGTTTCCCCGTTGACCCGCGTGGTCAGGCGGATGTCGGCGATCTGCAATTCATCAGTGTAAGGCACCAGCCACGGCCCGAGGCTTCCGGTGCAGTCAAAATTCTTGCCTTGTGTTACGTTGAACTTGGCGTGCCGGACCCAATCACGGATGGTGCCTTCGTTGCACAGCGTCACGGCTGCGATGTGGTCCAGCGCCGCGCTCTCGGGAATGTGCCGTCCCGCCTTGCCGACGATCAGCGCCACCTCGCCCTCGTAGTCGAGCTGCGCCGAGGCACGGGGACGCACCAGCGGCGTTTCGTGGCCAACAAACGAGCGCGGCGTGCGCATGAACATGCTGGGATATTTCGGCGCGTCCTGACCGTCCTTGTATTCGGCGTTGCGGTCAGGATAGTTCACGCCGATGCAGATGATTTTCTCCGGCGCGGGGATCGGCGGCTGCCACGCGATGGCATCGAGCGCGAAGTCGACAGAATGCCGGGCCGCGTCGTCTGCAAGCTTCATCAGCGCGCCGGCCGTGATGACCTCGCGCAGCGTCGGATACTGCTTTGCAAATCGCGCGCTTAGATCGACGATGCCGCCGTCTGCCACGGCGCCGTATTTCGGCGATCCGTTTATAGTGAAGGTAGCGAGGCGGGGGAAGATCATTCAGACGTCCGGGTTGGAATAAGGAGAGTATATCCGTCATTGCGAGCGTAGCGAAGCAATCCAGAAGCCAGCAAGCAAGTCTGAATTGCTTCGTCGCAACTGCTCCTTGCAATGACGGCTAGCTCGGCTCCATGCCCTTGGCCTTGATCACCGCGATGGCGGCCGGTGTTTGCAGAAAAGTAATAAAGGCCTTGGCCGCCTCGGCCTCCTTGGTATCCGCGGCGATGGCTGAGGTGAACGCCAGATTGTTTTGCAAGTCGGCAGGCAACGGGCCAACTATTTCGACACCCGGGGCCATCAGCACGTTGATCAAGAACACCCCAAGCTCGGCGTCGCCTTCGACGACTGCCTTGGCGATATCTCCAGTAGCCGTCTGCGGTTTGGTTTTCGCTTTCATTGCCTCGCCGATGCCGAGACGATCGAACACACTCGAGACATAGGCGCCAGCGGCGCTTGCCGGCAGGTAAGCAATCGATCGGGCGTCGAGCAGCGCTTTTTTCAACGCGTCCGGCGTGCTGACATTGGGCTTGGGTGTGCCCGCGCGCACGGCGATTCCGTAGCCGACGTGGGCAATATCCGCCGTCGGCCCTGAAGCGAAGCGGGCTTTTGCGTCGGCGTTCTTGAATACATCGACAGGGACGACACCAAGGTCGAACGGAGCTGACGTGGCCAGCTTGATCAAATTGGGCGTGGAATCGAAATGAATGACGAGCTTATGGCCGGAGGCGCGCTCGAATTGGGGAGCGAGTTCGATTAGCGGCCCAGTCATGGAGCCGCCGGCCAGCACTTTGAGTTCGGCCGCGTGAAGGTCGGCTACTGGCGACATGACAAATAACATTTCGAATATTGCGGCAGCCGCGGCGAGCAAGGGTTTTTTCATGGGTTCTCCTAATCCGCAATCGTCACGTCGGCCGTAAACAACGGCTCGCGGATTGCCTGGCCTGGAAACGGTGAGCCCTGCTCGAACCAGGAGCGCGGCGCCGGTGCGCCCCAAAGCGTTTGCCGGCGCGGATCCTTCAGCGACCACCGCATCGGCTCGTGGTCGTGGTCCATTGTGAAGTAGTCGCTGGTGTAAAGCTCGAGCCTGTGGCCGTCAGGATCGCGGACATAGAGGAAGAACGCGTTGGAGATGCCATGGCGGCCCGGGCCGCGTTCGAGGTTTTTCAAATAGCCGCTCGACGCCATCACATCGCACAGATGCAGAATGTTCATCGCGGTCGGCACCCAGTAGGCGAAATGATGCAAGCGTGGGCCGCGGCCGTTGGTAATGGCGAAGTCATGCACGTTGCCTTTGCGGTGCATCCAGGCGGCGGCAATGCGGCCTTGGGGGCCATCCTCCTCGCCATATTCGGTGAGGCGGAAACCGAGCCTCGCATAAAAATCTACGGTGTCCTGCACCTCGGCGGCGAACACATTGAAGTGGTCGAGCCGCTGCGGGTGGCAGCCCTTGTAAAGGTCGTAGCGGCGCAACAGATGCGGGCGCCGTTCCATCGACGCGTAGAGCTCGATCCCGAAGCCAAACGGATCGGTGAAGTGCAGCGTGCGGCCCTGGAACGGACGATCCACAAAACTGTAAGTGACGCCGTTCTCAGCGAAAAACGCGCCGGCCTTGTCGAGATCGCTCTCATTGGCGACCTTGAAACCGAGCCGCGCGCATCCGGAAGTTATCGCTTTTCGCAGCACCAAAGAGTGATGCTGATGTTCTTCGCTTCCGCGCAGGTAAACCGTATTGTCGTCTTGGTCCTCGACGTGAAGCCCGACGATGTTTTCGTAGAACGCACGGCTGGTCTCGAGGTTGGTCACGTCGAGCACGGCGTGGCTCGAGCGGATGATGTTGAACGGCGGATCGAAGATATGGACAGGGACGGGCATTGAAATTTTCCTGCGGAGTGATCGTTGTTTGAAACGTCATTACGAGCGTAGCGAAGCAATCCAGTCTTTCGGGTCTCACTATTCTGGATTGCTTCGCTACGCTCGCAATGACGAGTTAAATCCCGAGCCTTTGAATAGCGTGCGTTCCCCGCGCCAGCGCGACGTGCTTGGTTTCCATATAGAAGTCGAATGAGTAATCGCCGCCGTCGCGGCCGATGCCGGAGGACTTCATGCCGCCGAACGGGGTCGGCAGGTGCCGGACGTTTTCGGAATTGAGCCAGATCATGCCGGCCTCCAGTGCATCGGCGACCCGCAACGCCCGGCCCATATCGCCGGTCCAGACATAGCCGGTGAGGCCGTATTGCACGCCGTTGGCGATCTCGACGGCGTCGCTCTCGTCCCTGAACGGGATAACGGTAAGAAAAGGCCCGAATACTTCTTCCTGCGCGATGCGCATGCTGGCCCGCGCGCCGGTGACCAGCGTCGGCTGCACGTAATGGCCGCCTCCGGGGCCGTCATGCGGCTTGCCGCCGACAGCGATGATGGCGCCGTCGTTTCGCGCAATGTCGAAATAAGAGCAGACTTTTGCCAGATGCCGCTCGTAAATCAGCGGGCCGATTTCGGTCTGCGGATCGAGCGGATGTCCGACCTTCAGCGCCCGCACTCGCGCGGTCAATTTCTCGATAAATCTTTCCGCGACGTCCTGCTGAATCAGCAGTCGGCTCGACGAAGTGCAGCGCTCGCCGTTGAGCGAATAGATCATGAACACCACGGCATCGAGTGCGCGGTCGAGGTCGGCATCGCCGAACACGATCACCGGGTTCTTGCCGCCGAGTTCGAAATGCACTCGTTTCAACGTCGGCGCGCCCTGCGCCATGATGGCGGAGCCGGTCGCGCTTTCACCGACAAAGCCGATTGCCTTGATCGCGGGATGCTCGGTCAGCGCCTTGCCTGCTTCCTCGCCATAACCATGCACGGTGTTGAGCACGCCATCGGGAAGGCCCGCTTCTTTCGCCAGTTGGACGAGCAGGTCGGCCGTCACCGGCGACCATTCCGCCGGCTTGTGCACCACGGTACAGCCCGCAGCCAACGCCGGCGCGATCTTCCAGGTCGAGAGCATGAAAGGCGTGTTCCATGGCGTAATGACGCCGACCGGACCGATCGGCACGCGGGTCGATACGTTCCAGTGATCATCGCTCGGCATGTTCCGCCCGTCGCGGGCGTCGGCGCACTTGTCGGCGAAGAAATGGAAATTTTCCGCAGCCCGGATCGCGGCCTTGGCCATGAAACGATGGGCCTGGCCGGTGTCGATGCATTCCAGCACGGCGATGTCGTCGGCACGATCCTCAATGGCGTCGGCGACGCGATGCAATAATTTTTTGCGCATGGTGGCGGGCATGTCGCGCCACGACTTGAACGCCAACGCCGCGGCGATGGCGGCGCGGTCAATGTCCTGCGCATTGCCGCGCGCCACCGATGCCAGTACCGCGCCATCGACCGGCGAACGGGTCTCGAAGGCTTGGCCAGAAATCGAAGGCACGATCTTGCCATCGATGACGTGCCCGATGCCGTCGGCCTTCAGTTTTGCAAGCAGCGGCGCGGCGCGGTCGCGATTGGCCTGAAACGCGTCGGTGGGTCTCGGCGTCACCTTATCCATGCGCCGGCTCCGCTTTCAACGCCTCGTGGATGTTGTTGCGCTTCCAACTGGTTTCCTTGTCGTTGATCTGCATGTCGAACGACAGCGCGAATTTGCTTTCGGCGAATAGCGGGTCGAGATATGTCGACAACGCCCTGAAGATGTGTTCGCCGGCCTTTTTACGCGTGGCGAGATCGCGGCCTTCGCCCAGCCGCAGCACCATGTCGAGAAAGCTGAAATGCGCGCTGCCGTCGGCCATCGCCGTATGTTCGCAACGGATTGCACGGACGCGGATGCCGCCTAGCGGGAAAATTCCGGTTTCGACCGCGGCCTTGCGGACCACTTCGACCACGGCTTGCATATCGACGCGGGCTTCGAGATTGGCGGAATATTCAAGCGTGAAATGCGGCATGTTCAAGCGCGCTCCCGTCGACTTTTGTATCCTTCGCTTGTTGTCAGGCGAAGTAGCAACTCACCGTATCATATGGTCCGTAGTCGGCCTGAATCGTGTCGCCCTTGCGGGCCTCGATCGGGCGGATGAACGAACCCGCCAGCACCACCTGGCCCGCTTCCAGCGCAAGCCCGTGCGGGGCGATCTTGTTGGCGAGCCAAGCCACGCTGGTGGTGGGATGCCCCAACACAGCGGCAGCGAGCCCGGTTTCCTCCAACTGGCCGTTCCGATAGCACAGCGCGCCGATCCAGCGTAGGTCCGTTTCAAGTGGGCGCAGCGGACGGCCCCCGAGCACGATTCCGGCATTGGCGGCGTTGTCGGCAATGGTATCGAAGATTTTTCGCGTCGACCTTGTTTGCGGGTCGACGCGCTCGATTCGCGTATCAAGGATTTCCAGCGCCGGCACCACAAAATCCGTCGCATTGAGCACGTCGAACATCGTGCAATGAGGTCCGGCAAGCTGCTGCTTCATGACAAAGGCGAGTTCGGCCTCGATGCGCGTCCCGATGAAGCGATCGGTCGGCACGACGCCCCCATCGGCAAAGAACATGTCGTCGAACAGGACGCCGGAATCCGGCTCTTCAATATTCAGCGCGCTCTGCATGGCCTTTGAAGTGAGGCCGATCTTGTGGCCCCTGACGACGCGGCCCTCGGCGACCTTGATCGCCACCCAGGCCTTCTGGATGGCATAAGCGTCCTCGACAGTGATACCGGGATGGTCCTGCGACAACTGGCGGATTTGCGTGCGGGTCTTTTCCGCTTGATTCAGCCGCTCCGCAGCGAGCCGGATCCAGTCGTTGCTCAAGGTCATGTTCGGGCCGATGCCTACGCTAAGAAAGCTGAAGGAGGCGCAAATTTGCATGGTGATGCGAATTGAACGCATAGCTTTCGATTTTGGATGCTTATTGTTTGAGCACGGAATGGCGGCCGTCAATAGAGTAAAGGCGCGGAATAAAGCCGGTCGGCCGGCGTTGATCTTGAAACGCCCGGCTCGCGCGAGAGATTTATCCCATTAACGGAAATTGTCGCGATATTAATTTACTCTTCTCGGGAGAGTCCGTAGATACGCATTCGGCTGCGCATCCGCGCGCCGCAATGCCATGAAAGGCCGGCACCGAAGTCCGGTCTCAGGGAGGATTGAATGAAGCTTACGAGACGCGATTTCGCGGCCGGTTTGGCGGCCGGTATCGCCGCACCCCATATCATAGGCAGTGCGCGTGCACAGGCTGCCACAATCAAGATCGGCATGTGCGCGCCGATCACGGGGCCCGCCGCGGAAGCAGGCAAATACGCAACCGGCGGTGCAAAACTTGCGCTGGAAGCGGTCAACAAGGCCGGCGGCGTGCTCGGCAAGCAGCTTGAACTCATCATCGAGGACGATCAGACCACCAACCCCGGCATCGTGCTGGCCTTCTCAAAGTTGGCGGCGCAGTCCGATATCGTCGGCTTCCTTGGCTCGATCCGTTCCACCCAGGTTCATGCCATGGCACCGGATGTCCTCAAGCTCGGCAAGCCGGTGATGATCGGCGGTACCGATCCGAACCTCACTCACATGGGTAACCAGTGGCTGTTCCGCTTCCGGCCCAATGACAGCTATTCAGGCCGCGTGATCGCCGACTACGGCGTTAATACGCTGGGCAAGAAGAAATGGGCCGTACTGCACTCGACCGATGCATTTGGCACCGCGGGCGGCAAGGCATTATCCGAAGCACTGGTGAAACTGGGTTCGCCGTCGGTGCTCGATCAGGGTTATGCCAACCAGAGCCAGGACTTCACCCCGGTGGTGCTGGCGATCAAGCAATCCGGCGCCGACATTCTCGGCTCCTATTTCACCTTCGAAAACGATCTCGGCATTTTCGCACGGCAACTGCGCCAGCTTGGCGTCAACATTCCGTGGGTCGGCTCGCCCTCGATCGTCAATGTGACGGCGCTGAAGCTCGCGGGTCCCGCGCTTTACGGCACTTATGGCGTTGCCGATTACGCCGAGGATTCCAGCCCCGGCTCGAAGGCGTTCGGCAAGGCCTACCGCGATGCCTACAAGGTCGCGCCCGACAACCAGAGTTCCTGGCCCTATGACGCGGTCACCATCCTGGCGGCGGCGATCAACAAGGCCGGTACTACCGATGCCGCCAAGGTGCGCGAGGCGATCCTTGCCATCAAGAAAATGCCGGGCGCCGAGGGCGAATACAATTTCGACCAGAACGGCGACGGTCTGCACGGCTACAATATCGTCAAGAACGACAAGGGCAATATCGTCTTCGACAAGCATATCGAATTCAACGATTGATGTTTCCCGGGAAACCGTCGTCATTGCGAGGAGCGTAGCGACGAAGCAATCCAGCCCGCTTTGGAAGCTGGATTGCTTCGCTTGCGCTCGCAATGACGAATCGGAGCTATTTTTATGGATCTCGCATTACAGCTTTTGTTTACCGGCATCGGAATCGGCGCGGTCTATGCGCTGGTAGCGCTGGGTTTCGTGCTGATCTTCCGTGCCACCAACGTGGTTAATTTCGCGCAAGGCGAATTCTCCATGGTCGCCGCCTATCTGATGGTGGTGTTCGCGGTCGATCTCGGCTGGCCATACTGGCTGTCGTTCCTGATCGCGCTGGCCGGCATGGCGCTGCTCGGTGCCATCTTCAATCTCGGGGTCTACTACCCGCTGCGTCACCGCACGTTTCTGCCGGTCATCATCGCCACCATCGGCGCCTCGATCCTGCTGGCCAATTCGGTGCTGGCGATTTACGGCCCGCAACCGCAGGTGCTGGAGGGCTGGTTCGATACGCCGGGCATCCAGCTTGGCCCGGTCTATCTCGACAGCCAGTATCTGCTGATCATCGCGGTCACCATCGTCCTGGTGATCTTCAACTATTGGTTTTTCGAGCGCACCATGCTCGGCAAGAAGCTGCAGGCGACCTCGCAGGATAAGGAGATGGCCTCGCTGCTCGGCATTTCCGTCTCGACCATGATCATGATTACTTTCATCTACTCGGCGGTGCTTGGCGGCCTCGCCGGCATCCTAGTGGCGCCGGTCCTGTTCGTCTCGATCCAGATGGGCTCCACCATCGCACTGAAGGCTTTCGCGGCTACCATCATCGGTGGCTTCGGTGACGTTACCGGCGCGATTATTGGCGGGCTGTCGCTCGGCATCATCGAAACGTTCGGCGCGGCGTATATTTCGGTGCCCTACAAAGACGCCTTCGCCTTCCTGGTGCTGGTGGCGTTTCTGGTCTTCCGGCCGCAGGGAATTTTCGGCGAACGGGTCGCGGAGAAAGCATGAGCGCGCCTTCGGACAACATGCCGATTACCGCACCCATCGTGCGTTCGAAGCCGCTGCTGGTGCGGCACCTGCCGTATTTCATCGGCGCCGCGATCATTGTGGCACTCGCCGCCACGATGCGGTTCGACGGCTACGTTCTCAATATCCTGATGCAGGCCACGACCTTTGCGATCGCGGTGTTTGGCCTTTCCGTGGTGCTTGGCCTGTGCGGCCAGATCAACCTGGCGCAAGCGGCTTTCTTCGGCTTCGGCGCCTATGCGGTCGGCATCGGAACCACGGATTTTCAAGCCAGCTACTGGCTCTGCCTCCTCGCCGGATGCCTGGTGTCGCTGCTGGCCGGCGCGATACTGGGAATGTCGACGCTGCGGCTCGGCGGCCATTATCTCGCGATGGTGACGATCTCGTTCCAGCAGATCGTCACGCTGATCATGATCAACGCCATCTGGCTGACCCACGGCCCGGACGGCGTCTCGCGGATCGGGCGTCCCGACCTGTTCCAGTCGTCACAATCCTATCTCGCATTTTGCGTCGCAATGCTGGCGCTGGTGGGCTATTTCGTCTGGCACCTGTCAGACACGAGGCTCGGACGCGCCATGCGCGCGGTGCGCGATAACGAACTCGCGGCGGGCGTGGTCGGCATCGACGTATTCCGCACCAAGGTGTCCGCCTTCGCGCTCAGCGCCGTGTTGGGCGGGCTCGCCGGCGGCCTGTTCGCCGGCGGTTTCGCCTATGTCAGTCCGGATCAGTTCTCGTTCGCCGAGTCGGTGGTGTTCCTGACCATGTCGTTGCTCGGCGGCGTCGCGTCGCCAATCGGCTCGGCGATCGGCACCGGGCTGTTGATCCTGATCCCGGAATGGCTGCGCTTCCTGAAAAGCATCCCCGGCCTGTATCTCGCGATCTACGGTCTGTCCGTCATTCTCATCATCCGCTACATGCCCGATGGCATCTGGGGCTTCGTCAATGCCGCGACGGAGCGCTGGCGTGCGAAGGCCAAGGTGCACGCCGCGGGACCCGCGCTGCAACTCGTGCCGGCAACCGTCGGCGGCGATATTGTGCTCGAAGTGAAGGGTCTGTCGAAATATTTCGGCGGTCTCAAGGCCGTTGATGGCGTCGATATCGCGGTCAAGCGCGGCAGCGTGCACGCGCTGATCGGGCCGAATGGCTCCGGCAAGACCACGACGCTCAATGTGCTGTCGGGGCTCTACAAGGCCACCGCCGGCAGGGTCATCCTCGACGGCACTGACGTCACCGACATGGCGCCGCATTTGCGCACCGCAGCCGGACTGGGACGGACGTTTCAGAACATCCGTCTGTTCCGCTCGATGACCGCGCTGGAGAATGTCGAGATCGGCGCCGAGCGGCCCGGCAATACGCTGATCGGTGAGGGCGGCGATGACGCGCTGACCGAGCGCGCGATGTCGGCGCTGACCTTCGTGGGTCTCGGCAACCGCGCCAACGAACTGATCTCGAGCTTCTCATACGGCCACCAGCGGCTGATCGAAATCGCGCGTGCGCTGGCTGCCAACCCGACCTTGCTGTTGCTCGACGAGCCGGCGGCCGGATTGAATTCCAGCGAGAAACTCGAGCTGCACGAACTGCTGAAACGCATCGCGGCGCAGGGCCTGACCATCCTGATCATCGACCACGACATGACGCTGGTCTCCGAGGCGGCGCAACACATCACCGTGCTCAATTTTGGCCGCCGCATTGCGGACGGTGAATCGATGGCGGTGCTGCGCCATCCCGACGTCGTCTCCGCCTATCTTGGAACCGAATAATGGCGCTGCTGCAAATCAACGATCTGATCGTGCGCTATGGCGAAATCGAAGCCTTGCGCGGCATATCCGTCAGTGTCGATGAGGGACAGGTGGTAACGCTGCTCGGCGCCAACGGCGCCGGCAAGTCGACCACGCTGCGCGCCATCTCCGGCCTGGCAAGGCCTGCCGCCGGCGAAATCTTGTTCGACGGCAAGTCGATCGCGGGCCTTGGCCCCGAGGCCATCGTCCGCCTCGGCATCTCGCACGTACCGGAGGGACGGCGGGTGTTTCCGGGCCTCACGGTGAAGGAAAACATCATGCTCGGCGCGTCGAACCGGCGCGTCGCGACCGCTGAGCTCTCGCGCGAAGCCGACGCCATGTTCGACTTGTTTCCGGACATCCGCTCGTTTTCCGGCGCGCTGGGCTGGACGCTGTCGGGCGGGCAGTTGCAGATGGTCGCGGTGGCGCGCGGTCTGATGGCGAAGCCACGGCTGCTATTGCTCGATGAGCCGTCGCTGGGTCTCGCGCCGGTCATCGTGCAGGCGGTATTCCGGATCGTCTCGGAAATCCGGCGCAACACCACGGTGCTGCTGGTCGAGCAGAACGCCCGCATGGGACTTTCGGTCGCCGATCACGGTTACGTGCTGGAAACCGGACGTATCGTGCTGCACGGCAAGCCCGGTGAATTGTGGGGTAACGAAGCCATTCGCGCCGCCTATCTCGGCGGTCATGCCAAGGTAAGCGCTTGAGGTGAACGACTAGTCATGGTCACGATACAGGTTCAAAAGCTCATCGATTTTGTCGCGGAAGTCTTCGCCCATTCGGAGTCCTCGCCCGAGGAAGCCAAGCGCATCGCGACCTATCTCACCACCGCAAATCTCACCGGTCATGACAGCCATGGCGTGATCCGGGTGCCGGTCTACATCCGGTGGAAGCAGATGGGTGCCGTCGTTCCCGATCAGACTGTCGAGCTTGCGGTCGACACCGCGTCGTTGGCGGTGGTCGACGGCAAGCATGGCTACGGACAGACCGTCGGCCCGCAGGCGGTCAGGATCGGGATCGAGAAATGCAAGGCCGCCGGTCTTGCCGCGGTGGCGTTGCGCAACGCCGGTCATATCGGCCGCGTCGGCGACTGGGCCGAGATGGCGGCCGCCGAAGGGCTGGTGTCGATTCATTTCGTCAATGCCGCAGGCTCGGTGCTGGTCGCGCCCTATGGCGGCGTCGAACGGCGGCTGTCCACAGCGCCTTATTGCGTCGGTATTCCACGGCAGGGGCAGGGCCCGATCGTGCTGGATTTCGCGACCTCGATCGTTGCCGAAGGCAAGGTGCTGGTCGCAAGCCGTGGCGGCAAGAAACTGCCGAAAGGCGCGCTGATCGATCTTGACGGCACCATGAGCGAGGATCCTATCGTTCTCTATGGTCCTCACGACAAGGACGGCCCGCGCGACCACGGCCTAGGCAAGGGCGCGATCCGCGCCTTTGGCGAGCACAAGGGTTCAGGTCTTGCCTTGATCTGCGAACTGCTCGGTGGCGCCTTGACCGGCAACGGCGCCACTGCGCCGAACCGGCCCTTCGCCAATGGCATGTTCTCGGTCTATGTTGATCCCAAACGGATTGATCCCGATCACTTCTTCGACGGCGAGATTTCGCGTTACGTCGGTTATTTCAAAGACACCAGGCCCGCCGCCGGCATCGAGGCGGTGCTGGTCCCCGGCGAGCCCGAAGCCAGGAATCGGGCGGATCGCACCAAAAACGGCGTGCCCTTGCCGGATGACACCTGGGCCGCCATTGTGGCTACCGCCCGCCAGGTCGGGGTGAGCGAACGAAGCATACAACAGGCGACGGCGTAACGCCGTCATACGCGGGCTTGACCCGCGTATCCATCCGTCTTCGAGAAAAAGTCTTTTCGAAGTGGGATGGATTGCCGGGTCAGGCCCGGCAATGACGACAAACAAAAATGAATAACAGGGGAGAAAACAATAATGGCAAATAAAGTGAAAGAAGTCTGGGCATCGGGCAAGGCCGTCGTAAATGCGTGGCTTGCGATCCCCTCCGGCTTTTCCGCCGAGGTGATCGCGCAATGCGGTTTCGACAGCGTCACCGTGGATATGCAGCATGGCGTGCAGGACTACCAGTCTATGGTGCAATGCTTCCAGGCGATGCATGCGCATCCGGTGACGCCGATGGTTCGGGTGCCGTGGAACGAGCCCGGCATCGTCGGCAAGGTGCTGGATGGCGGCGCCTATGGCGTGATCTGTCCGATGATCAACACCAAAGAGGAATGCGAAAACCTTGTCGCCTACAGCAAATATCCGCCGCGCGGCACGCGGTCGAACGGCCCGATCCGCTCCGGCATGTATGGTTCGGCCGGCACCTATCAGCAGACCGCGAACGACGAGATCGTATTGCTTCCGATGATGGAGACGAAAACGGCGGTCGAGAACATGGAATCGATCCTCGACGTCGAGGGCATCAACGGCGTCTATATCGGTCCGTCCGATCTCGGCTTCTCTTACGGGCTGGTGCCCAAGCTTGATCGCGACGAGCCGGAAATTCTCAAGATCTACGAGAAAATCGTCAAGGAGTGCGGCAAGCGTGGGCTTTATCCCGGCATTCATTGCAGCGGCGCCGAAGGTGCCGCGCGCGCCATAAACATGGGATTCAAGCTGGTGACGCTGTCCAACGAAAGCGGGTTGATGGCGACCTACGCCAAGATGCAGATCGCGGAGACGCGAAAGAATTCGAACGGGAACGCGTAAAGGAACTAACCACGGGTCGTCCCCGCGACGGCGGGGACCCATACCCTCCGACGCTTGTGCGGAAAGTATCAGTGCCTTGCGGGTGCAACTTTCTAAACGATGACCATCGGTAGTTATGGGTCCCCGCCTTCGGGGACGACGTGAGAGGATCGCTACTCAAGGAGATATCCATGGCCCCGTCACCCGTGATCAGTCTGCATCCTGACGACGGCGTGCTGATCGCGCGCACAAGCCTGATGCCCGGCGTCGAGGTAGCGAAAGGTGTGGTCACGGTCGAGCGGATTCCCGCGGGTCATAAGGTGGCGGTGAAAACCATCGCCATCGGCGAACCGGTCAAACGCTATGGTCAGATCATCGGCTTTGCGACAACAGCGATCGTGCCGGGCCAGCACGTCCATGTGCAGAATATCGGCATGGGCGAGTTCGCAAAAGATTATGCCTGGGGCGTGGACGTCAAGCCGACGCCGAACTTCGATCTGCCCGCGACGTTCCAGGGCATCAAGCGTTCCGACGGACGCGTCGCCACCCGCAACTACATCGGCATCCTCACCAGCGTGAATTGCAGCGCCCATGTGGCGGGCATGGTGGCCGACGTGTTCAAGAAAAATCCGTTTACCGGCCACGATCCGCTGGCGGGTTATCCGAATGTCGATGGGGTGGTGGCGCTGACGCACAAGACCGGCTGCGGCATGACACAGCTTGAGCCGTTGACGGTTTTGCGCCGCACGCTTGGAGGTTATGCGCGGCATGTGAACTTCTCGCACGTGATCATTTTAGGTCTCGGTTGCGAAATGAACCAGATCGGCGGCTTCCTCGAGGAACAGCGGCTCGCCGGTCGTCTGCGCTCGCTCGACATTCAGGACGTCGGCGGTTCGCGCAAGACCGTGGAAAAGGCGGTCGCCTTCGTTCACGAAGTCCTCGCCGACTCCAATAACGTGAAACGCGAACCATGCGCGGCGAGTGAATTAATGGTGGCGTTGCAATGCGGCGGCTCCGACGGTTATTCCGGCGTCTCAGCGAATCCAGCGCTGGGTGCGGCAAGCGACATCTTGGTGCGGCATGGTGGCACGGTCATTTTGTCGGAAACGCCGGAGACCTATGGCGCTGAACATTTGCTGACCCGCCGCGCGGTCAGCCGCGAAGTTGGCGAGAAGTTGGTTGCCCTGATGCGCTGGTGGGAGGATTATACCGAGCGCAACAATGCGGAGATGGATTCCAATCCGAGTCCTGGCAACAAGGCGGGGGGGCTCACCACGATCCTGGAAAAATCACTCGGCGCGATGGCGAAGGCGGGTAGCACCAATCTGGTGGACGTGGTGGCCTATGCCGAGGCGGTGACCAAAAAAGGGTTCAACTTCATGGACACGCCGGGCTTCGATCCGGTGGCGGCGACCGGGCAGGTCGCTGGCGGCGCCAATCTCGTCTGCTTCACGACGGGCCGCGGCAGCGTGTTCGGCTGCAAGCCGTCGCCCTCCATCAAGCTTGCGACCAACACGCCGATGTTCAGGCGCATGGAAGAGGACATGGACGTCAATTGCGGCACCATTCTCGATGGCGAGGAAACGGTGCAGCAATGCGGTCAGCGCATTTTTGACCTCATGCTGAAGACGGCTTCCGGGCAGCCCACCAAGAGCGAGAATTTCGACTTCGGCGGCGCGGAATTCGCGCCGTGGGTGCTCGGGGCGACGATGTAGGGTGGGAACCAAACCATCCGTTGTCGTCCCCGCGCAGGAGCCTGTGAACTTATCTGAAGCGGTGTCTGCGGTGGCGTATACTATTGGTCGGACGATTGGCTTCATGCGGCGGCGATTGTCCTTAATCGCACGGCGATTGAGAGGTTGTGGGCAAGCGCGTGCCACAGTCCGATCGCTTGCACCTTGGCAAGGCCTCGCACCAGGAGCGTGCCGAAGCCTCGGTTTTTGAAGCTTGCGTTGACCCGTTCGATCCGTCCCCTCTTTTTCATCACCGCCTCGGCCTCGTTGCTGGTCATGCGCTGCCGCCAGTCCTTGATGGTCTGCGGCTCTCCTTCTCGTTGCTTTTGCCGCCTCAGCAGCGTTGCCGGCTTGACATCGGTGCGATCCCTGGGCGGGTGGATGTAGACGCCGACCGGCGCTTCGGGCCGGCTGCTCAGGGCTGCGATATCGTCAACCTGCGCAAAGCCCGTGTCCGCCAGCACGCGTTTGATCGGCCGCCCCAGCCGTTGCTCGCTCTCCTCGACCATCGGCCGCACCAGATCGCTGTCGTTGCGCCGGTCCGTCGCCATGATCGCGGTGACGAAGCCATGATCCGTCGTTGCTGCAATCTGCACATTGTAGCTCGCGCGCACCGCGCCATCCGCGCACCGCATCCGCCGCGCCTGCGGATCGGTGAGCGAGGCGCGAGCTTCTGTTTGTTCGGCAATCTCCTTCGGGCTGCGCTCGGCCCGCTTGGCCTTCTCCGCTTCGATCTCGGCCAATTTGGCGCGTGCCTTCTCAATCCGCTCCTGGGTCTGGCTCAAGCCACGGGCCCGCGCCGCCTGCCGGCGCTTGGAACTTGCCGCCGGATCCGCCTCGACCTCGGCTTTCAAGGCCACCACACGCGCCTTCGCCTTGGCCTCCGCCTCGTCCAGACGCAGCGCCCGCTTGTACGAACTCTTGCCCGCGGAAGCCTTGATTTTGGTGCCGTCGACGACGATCTCGTTGGCCTCGAACAGTCCCTCCGCCATGAACGCTGCCAGCGTTTCGGTGAGCAGAGCGTCGAGCACATCGGCATGCGCCACGCGAAAGTCCGCAAGTCCGTGGTAGTTGACGGGAACGCCGCAGGCCACCCACCGATAGGCCAGATCTTGGCTGGTCAACCGGTCCAGTTCGCGCGCCGAGCCAACCCCGTCCATCGTCGCCAAAAACCACAACGCAAACAGCACAGCCGGATCCGCCGCCGGCCGGCCCGCCGTTCCCTCACGCGCTTCGATCTTGTCGTAGAGCACCGTCAAATCAAGCGTCTCGACGAACCCAACCACCAATCGCGCGCGGTGGTTGGCCGCCAGCCAGCCATCCGGATTGATCAGATCCCACGACAGTTGAGCCCGGTTCGCAACCACAACCCGAGCATCGCCTCGACCCGCCATCCCTGCAATCCCTCTATCACCCAATCAGTCAACATCTCCATTGAATCACAGTTCACCCCGAAATCGAGAAGATTTCTTCACAGGCTCGAAGGCGGGGACCCATGATCACCGACGCCTGTTGTATCAAAAGATGTCGGGCTGATCGCCTTAAAAGACGCCAGAGGCTATGGGTCCCCGTTTTCGCGGGGACGACACCGAATTTGCGGCCGCAATTCGCACCTCTCATAGGCACTCGCTGCCCGTTGTTAGTGCTTGATCTCGCTGCCCGTTGTTAGTGCTTGATCCGCGTCAGTTCCGGTGTTCTGCTTAAAAAAGCTGCTGGAGTTGCTCAGGCCTTGTCGATCTTTGTCGCACTACATCACGTTACGCATTACACCTACGACCGTCCGATCGACCTCGGTCCGCAAACCATACGCCTGCGCCCGGCGCCGCATACCCGCACGCCGATCCTGAGCTATTCGCTCAAGGTCACGCCATCCAATCATTTCGTGAACTGGCAGCAGGATCCGCAGGGCAACTGGCTGGCGCGGTTCGTGTTTCCGGAAAAGGCCACCGAACTGAAGATCGAGGTCGATTTCACGGCGCAGATGACCGTGATCAATCCGTTCGATTTCTTCGTCGAGCCTTACGCCGATAGTTTTCCGTTTGCCTACACCGACGATCTCAAAACCGAGCTTGCGCCATATCTTGCGACTGTCGAGCCGGGACCGCTGCTTGCGAAATATCTAGCCGAAATCCCCCGGGAAGCCCCAAGCACCGTCAATTTCCTGGTCGATCTCAACGCCAAGCTGCGTGACCGGATTCGTTATATCATCCGCATGGAGCCCGGTATCCAGACGCCGGAGGACACGCTGTCATCGGGCGCGGGATCCTGCCGCGATTCGGCGTGGCTTCTGATTCAAACCCTGCGACATCTCGGGCTCGCCGCGCGTTTCGTCTCCGGCTATCTCATTCAGCTGCGCCCCGATATCGATCCGGTCGAGGGACCGCGCGAGGTCGAGAACGATTTCACCGACCTGCACGCCTGGGCCGAGGTCTATCTACCGGGTGCGGGCTGGATCGGGTTCGACGTCACCTCGGGCATGCTGACCGGGGAGGGGCATATTCCGGTGGCCGCGACGCCGCATTATCGCACGGCTGCGCCGATCAGCGGCGCGGTCGGGTTCGCTGAAGTCGAATTCGGCTTTGAGATGAACGTCAAGCGGATTCGCGAGGCGCCGCGCATCACAAAACCGTTCTCCGACGATGCCTGGGCGCGCCTCGACAAACTAGGCGAGCAGGTCGATGCCGATCTGAAGGCCGGCGACGTGCGCCTGACCATGGGCGGTGAACCGACCTTCGTGTCGGTGGACGATCTCGAATCGCCGGAGTGGAATATTTCCGCGGTCGGCCCGACCAAGCGCGGCCTTGCCGACGACCTGATCCGACGGCTGCGCACTCGGTTCGCGCCGGGTGGCCTGCTGCATTACGGACAGGGCAAATGGTATCCCGGCGAAAGCCTGCCGCGCTGGGCGTTCGGCCTGTACTGGCGTAAGGATGGCGTAGCGATCTGGAACAACTCGGATCTGATCGCGAGCGTCGAAGGGCCGCGCAAGGCGGACATAACGACGGCGGAGCGCTTTGCCGAGGCGGCCGCAAAACGGCTTGGCGTCGATTCGGAATTTATTTTGCCGGCATTCGAGGATCCGTCGCACTGGTTGCAGAAGGAAGCCGGGCTGCCGCCGAACGTCGATCCAGGCGATTCAAAGCTGTCCGACCCGGAAGAGCGCTCGCGCATGGCGCGGGTGTTCGATCAGGGGCTGAACGTGCCGAAGGGATTCGTGCTGCCGATCCAGCGCTGGAACGCCGAGGCGAACCAATCTTCCTCGCGCTGGAAAAGCGAACGCTGGAAACTGCGCCGCGGCAATCTGTTCCTCACGCCCGGCGATTCGCCGATGGGATTGCGGCTGCCGCTGTCGTCACTGCCGCATATTCCGGCCGAGGATTATCCTTACACCGTCGAGCAGGATCCCCTGGAGCCGCGCGGGCCGTTGCCGGTGTACGACGGGGCGGCGCAAACGGAAGCCGCGCCGCACCAGGACGTGCAGGAGCAGCAGCTCAAGGGTGGCGGCGTTCGCACGGCGATGTCGATCGAAATCCGCGACGGCATTTTGTGCGCGTTTATGCCGCCGGTGGAGAAGCTGGAGGATTATCTCGAACTGGTTACGGCGGTGGAGGCGACCGCCGAAGAGATGCAGATGCAGGTGCATGTCGAGGGTTACCCGCCGCCATTCGATCCGCGCGTCGAGATCATCAAGGTGACACCCGATCCCGGCGTGATCGAAATCAATATTCAGCCGGCGAAAAGCTGGCGCGAGTCCGTCGATATCACCTTCGGTCTTTATGATGATGCCGCCAAGGTGCGTCTCGGCGCCAATCGTTTCTTGATCGACGGCCGCCATACCGGCACCGGCGGCGGCAATCATGTCGTGGTCGGCGGCGGCACACCCGCGGATTCGCCGTTCCTACGCCGCCCGGATCTGCTGAAGAGTCTCGTGTTGTACTGGCAGCGACATCCGTCGCTGTCCTACATGTTCTCCGGCATGTTCATCGGCCCGACCAGCCAGGCACCGCGCATCGACGAGGCGCGGCATGACGGTCTCTATGAATTGGAGATCGCGCTCGCGCATGTGCCTCCATCCGGCATCAAGGCGCCGCTGTGGCTGGTTGACCGGCTGTTCCGGCACATCCTGGTCGATATCACCGGCAACACCCATCGCGCCGAAATCTGCATCGACAAGCTTTATTCTCCCGATGGCGCCACCGGTCGGCTTGGGCTGGTCGAGTTCCGCGCGTTGGAGATGCCGCCCGATCCACGCATGTCGCTGGCCCAGCAGCTCCTGGTCCGGGCGCTGATCGCAAAACTCTGGCGCGAGCCGCAGGACGGCAAGTTCGTGCGCTGGAGCACCACGTTGCATGATCGCTTCATGTTGCCGCATTTCCTATGGGAAGACTTTCTGGACGTGCTCGCCGAGCTCAGGCAATCCGGCTACGATTTTTCGCCGGACTGGTACGAGGCACAACTCGAGTTTCGTTTTCCGGCGTTCGGCAGGGTCCACCACGGCGGCGTATCGCTGGAAGTTCGGCAGGCGCTGGAGCCATGGCATGTGCTGGGTGAAGAAGGTTCGGCCGGCGGCACCGTGCGTTATGTCGATTCGTCGGTCGAACGTCTGCAAATCAAGGCTTTCGGCTTTGTCGAGGGCCGTCACATCGTAACCTGCAATGGCAGGCGGCTACCGATGACCCAAACCGGCCGCTCCGGCGAAGCGGTCGCGGGTGTCCGCTTCAAGGCATGGCAGCCGGCGTCCGGCCTGCATCCGACCATTCCGGTGCATGCACCGCTGACGTTCGACCTGATCGATACCTGGAATGGGCGGTCGCTGGGCGGCTGTGTCTATCACGTCGCCCATCCCGGCGGACGCAGCTATGAGACCAAACCGGTCAACTCCTACGAGGCCGAAGCGCGGCGGCTGGCGCGGTTTCAGGACCACGGTCATACGCCGGGCAAGATCGATCCGCCGCGCGAGGAGCGCAGCATCGAATTTCCGTTGACGCTCGACTTGAGGACGCCGCTTGGCCATTGAAATGTGCTAGAAGAATCGCATGGTGGGGCAAGCCGGAAACAGTCAGGGAAGCAAGGTCCGTCCGGGGCATCGCCGCGTAGCACAGTGGACCCGCGACTATGTCCGCCTGCCCGGAATTCCCGACGAATACATCGCGCAGGATGGCGCGCCGCGCGAGGTCTGGACCCGGTTTTTCGACGCCTTTGCGGCGCTGGCGCCTGCTGACATCGAGCGGCGGTTCGGCGCCGCTGACCGGCACTTGCGCGAAGCCGGCGTTACTTATCGCGCGCCCGGCGAAACCGCCGACAAGCTCTGGCCGCTGAGCCATCTGCCGTTGCTGATCGGCGAGGCCGAATGGCAGCAATTATGCGCCGGCATCGTACAGCGCGCCGAGCTGCTGGAGCTGGTGCTGAACGATCTTTACGGCGAGGCCCGCCTGATCTCGGAGGGCGCGGTGCCGGCGGCGGCGATTGCAGGCAGCGCCGAGTATCTGCGCGCGGTCTGCGGCATCAAGCCGCCCGGCGGGCGATATCTCAATCTCTATGCCGCCGATATCGGCCGCGGTCCCGACGGACGCTGGTGGGTCCTGAACGATCGTACCCAAGCCCCTTCGGGGACCGGTTACGCGCTGGAAAACCGGCTGGTGTTGTCGCGCGCCTTCGCCTCCCTGTACAAATCCATGAATGTCGAACGGGTTGCGCCGTTCTTCGAGGCGTTTCGCGAAAGCCTGCGCGCCAGCGCCGACCGCGACGAACCGCGGATCGGGTTGCTGACTCCGGGCCAGTTCAGCGAAACCTATTTTGAGCATGCCACGCTGGCGCGTTATCTCGGTTTTCTGCTGGTCGAAGGTGACGACCTCGCTGTCAGCGGCGATCGTATTCACATCCGTACTGTCGCTGGACTGAAACGGCTGGACGTGTTGCTGCGCCGGCTGGATTCCAATTTTCTCGATCCTCTCGAGCTCGATGCCTCCTCGCAGCTCGGTGTACCTGGCTTGATCGACGTGATCCGCAAAAACGGCGTCGTCGTCGCCAACATGCCGGGTTCGGGTGTCATGGAGGCGCGCGCGCTGCTCGGTTTCCTGCCCAGCCTCAGCCGGCGTTTTTTCAGCGAAGAGCTGAAGATGCCGCACATTGCGACCTGGTGGTGCGGGCAGAAATCCGCGCGCGAGCAGGTATTGTCGCAGCTCGACGATTTCGCAATCGAGGGCGCCTATGTCAGAGGCGTACCCGGCTTTTCCGGCAACGGACCGGTCCTGGCTTCCGAGCTCTCGTCAAGCGAGCGCGATCGGCTGAAGATGGCAATCGAACATCGCGGCATTGATTTTGTCGGGCAGGAACTGGTGCGGCTGTCGACCACGCCGGTATGGGACAACGGCCGCATCACGCCGCGGCCGTTTGTGCTGAGGGTTTTCGCCGCCGCCACGCAGGACGGTTGGACCGTGATGCCCGGTGGCTTTTGCCGGATCGCCGATCAGCTCGATGCGCGCGCGGTTTCCATGGGCGATGGCGCCCGCGCGGCGGATGTCTGGGTGGTATCCGACAAAGCAGTTTCGACCACCACGCTGCTGCCGGCCTCCGATAGCGTCCGGATCAGGCGCGTCGCCGGCGTGCTGCCGAGCCGGGCCGCCGACAACCTGTTCTGGCTCGGGCGCTATCTGGAGCGCGCCGAAGCGACGCTGCGCTTGGTGCGCGCGCTCGGCCTGCAGCGCGACCACAGTCGCGCGACGACCTCGCAGCATTCGGTGGAGCGCATCGCGCGGTTGCTGTTGGCCTGGGGTGCGACGTCATCGGGCGCGCGGACACAAACGGTGAGGATCGCAACCGAGGCGCTGCAGGCCGCGGACAAGTTCGGCTCGGCGCTGTCGTTGATACGCTCCGCGATGCGAACGGCGGCGTCGCTGCGCGAGCGGCTATCGCCGGATGCCTGGCAGGTCATCACCGAAATGGCGGCACGTCTGTCCGAGGAAGTCCAGGATGACGACGGCGTGGTCAGCGCTGCCGAACTGACACTGCGAGAGCTCGCGACATTTTCCGGGCTTAGCCAAGAGAACATGAATCGCGCCGCGGGCTGGCGCTTTCTCGACATGGGCCGCCGCGCCGAACGCGCCATCAATGCCGCGCGCTTTGCACGGCAGTTTGCTTATGAAGAGGCGGACGAAGAAGATCTCGATGTCCTGCTGACGCTGGTGGATTGCCAGATCACTTATCGCTCGCGTTATCTGGTCGCGCCCTTGCTGGCGCCAGTGCGCGATCTGGTGGTGCTCGATCCCTATAATCCAAGGTCGGTTGCATTTCAGGTTCTGGCGCTGAACGATCACATCGCCGGCCTGCCGGCCCTGAAAGAGGGCGGATTGATCGAGCGTCCGCACCGGCTCGCGGTTGTGCTGCGGGCAACACTGACGACGGCCGATGCCGCGGAGCTCGATACCAAATCGTTGTTCGCGCTGGAACAGGATTTGCTCGCTCTCGCCGATGCCATCGGCTCGCACTATTTCCCGCACGGCGCCAGTGCGAGCCGGCCCGAAAAGCTGACCGGCCTCGCGTGATCTACGACATTCGCCATGTCACGACGTACAGCTATGATAGCCCGGTCAGCTTCGCGCGTTGCTCGCTGCGGCTGGAGCCAAAAAGCGGCGACGGCCAGCAACTGGTGTCCCATATAGTCGACATCAGGCCGCGGCCCGCCGACCGGACGGCGCGCTCCGACTTTTTCGGAACGCGCATCGAAAGCATACTGATCGAAACGCCGCATCGCACCTTGCGCATCGATTCGCGTTCGCGCGTGACGCTGTTCCGCCGCGCGCCAGACCGCAGCGCCGCTAGCCCGGCGTGGGAAAATGTCCGCGAAGCCGCATTCGAGGCCAACACGCTGGGCGCCGCATCGCCAATCGGCTACGTCTTTGCAAGTCCGTTGGTGCCGGTGCTCGATCTCGGTACGGCCTACGCCGCGGAGAGCTTTCCTCTCGGACGCGGGATACTGGCGGGTGCGGTCGACCTGATGCACCGCATTCGCACCGGGTTCAAATATGATCCAAAAGCGACGGTGATTTCCACGCCGTTGCAGGAAGTGTTCGAAAAGCGCCACGGCGTATGCCAGGATTTTGCGCATGCGATGATCGCAGGGCTGCGTGGCCTCGGACTGCCGGCGGCCTATGTCAGCGGCTATCTGCGCACCATCCCGCCGCCGGGCAAGCCGCGGCTGCAGGGCGCCGACGCCACGCACGCATGGGTGTCGGTATGGTGCGGCGAGAAGCTCGGATGGGTCGGCTTCGATCCGACCAACGACCTTTTGGTCGAGAACGATCACATCGTGCTCGCAGTGGGTCGGGATTTTTCCGACGTCTCGCCGGTCGATGGCGTGATCGTGGGATCGCGCAAGCAGAAGCTCGGCGTCGCCGTGGACGTGCTGCTGGTGGAATGAACGGGACATGATCCCGGATAGTGGGAAATCCGGTTTTCGGAAAAGCACCATGTCCGAACAAGACCATGACGTCATTGTTCTTGGAGCGGGTGCCGCAGGGCTGATGTGCGCCGGCATTGCCGGCCAGCGCGGCCGTTCGGTGCTGCTGCTGGAGCAGGCGCGGCATCCGGGAGAAAAGATACGCATCTCCGGCGGTGGACGCTGTAATTTCACCAACCTGCACACGACGCCGGCGAATTTCCTCTCCGACAATCCGCGGTTCTGCCATTCGGCGCTCAGCGGATACACCCAGCACGACTTCATTGCGCTGGTCGATAAATACGGTATCGCCTGGCACGAAAAAACGCTTGGACAATTGTTCTGTGACGGCTCTTCACGGCAAATCGTCGAGTTGCTGCTGGAGGAATGCCGGAGCGCGCGATTGCGGCTCGGCGTCCGCATCTCCGTGATCGCAAAAAGCGGGGACGGTTTTGCCGTCGCCACCGATCAAGGCGAGTTCCGCTGTCAGTCGCTGGTCGTCGCTACCGGCGGTCCATCGATTCCGAAGATGGGCGCCAGCGGATTCGGCTACAGGATTGCCGAACAGTTCGGCCTTGGCATCGTATCGCCGCGCGCGGCGCTGGTGCCGCTGACATTTGATCCGGCCATGCTGGCGCATTTCAAGGAATTGGCCGGGGTCTCGGTCGATGCGAGAGTGAGTTGCCGCAAAACCCGTTTCGATGAGGCGTTACTGTTCACGCATCGCGGATTGAGCGGCCCGGCGATCCTGCAGATATCGTCATATTGGCGCGCCGGCGAGGGCATCGTCATCGACATGGTGCCTGAAATCGACGTCCTTGCACGGCTGAAGCAACTGCGCCGCGCCCATCCCCGTCAGGAATTGGCGACGGCGCTGGCCGGCCTGCTTCCCAGACGGCTGGCACAGACCATTGCCGATACGATCGGCGGTCCCGATCGGCTGGCGGATTTTCCCGACAGGCTGCTGTCGGAAGTTGCGGCCGCCGTGAAGGAATGGCATGTCCGGCCCAACGGCACCGAAGGCTACCGCACCGCGGAGGTGACGCTGGGCGGTGTCGACACCACCGAACTGTCGTCGAAGACGTTCGAGGCCAAATCCGTGCCTGGACTTTATTTCATCGGCGAGGTCGTCGATGTTACCGGCCACCTCGGTGGCTTCAATTTTCAATGGGCATGGTCCTCGGGCCATGCCGCGGGCCGGCACGTCTGAATTCGCCCCCCATACCCGCCGTCGGTTATTTTATGCCCATGGAAAGGGCAATCTTAACGGATGGTTTCCTGTTTTATGCGAATTCTCCCGGTATGCGGCGTGCCGGCCGCTGAAGCCACCCGGAGATTGAGTATGAAGACCAAGACATTTACACAGCTTGTTTGCGCCATTGCCGCCACCGCTATTTTCGCAGGCGTTGCCGCCGCGGCCGATGGCGCGGGCAAGGACGACGCCATCGCCATGGTGAAAAAGGCCACCGCCTTCATCAAGGAGCAGGGGCCTGACAAGGCATATCCCGAAATCAGCAACAAGGCCGGCAAGTTCATCGACCGCGATCTCTACGTCGTGGTCTATCAGCTCGACGGCAAGGTGCTGGCGCATGGCTCAAACGAAAAGTTCGTTGGCAAGGACATGATCGACGCCCAGGACGTGGACGGCAAGCTCTATGTCAAGGAGCGGGTCGAACTCGCCAGCAAGCAGCCATCATTCTGGCAGGACTACAAGTTCGTCAATCCCGTCAGCAAGAAGGTCGAACCCAAGCAGATGTACTGCGAAAAGCTGGATAACACCGCGGTATGCGCCGGAATCTACAAGCTCTGACAGGCGGCAATTGCCGCTCGCGACCGCGTGCTTCGAAGGGGTGATATGCTGAACCGGGCAAGAAATATCGGTCTGTCCTGGAAAGTCCAGATCGCGCCGGCTTTTTTGATCGTGGTGTTGGTCGGTTTGGGCGCCTACGCGTTGCAAACCCTGCGCTTCAATCAGGCCAGCGTCGACGCGCTGATGGCGGGTCCGGTGCGGCAATCGGAATTGGCGACCGATCTCAACACCACCGTGTGGATCGCACACGCCAAGCTATACCGTCTTGCGGCCACCGCGGCCAACGAGAAGGATGAGAAGAAGGTCCAGGCCGTCGCCAAGGACGCCGCCGCGGCGGCAGCCCGGATTTCGGACGTGCTGAAGGCGGTCGAGAGCCATCAGGGCGCGGTCAGACAGGAAGCCTTCGAGAAACTCAAGACCGCCGTGACCGGCTATCTCAAGCAATCCAGAAACGCCATCGAGATGGCCAACGGCGACGCCGGATCGGCGCTGATGTTCATCAAGGGCGCGGAGCGGAATTTCTTCGACATCGAGAAGCTCACCGACGACCTGATCACCGCGAGCAGCGAGAGCAAGGACCGCGAGATCGCGCGCGCCGGCATCAAGCTCGACCAGCAGCAAATGATGCTCACGGTAATCCTTCTTGGTGTCGCGTTTGCCGGCATCGTCGTTTCCTTCGTGATCGGTCGCAACATTTCGCGCCCCGTGACGGCGATGTCTAAAGCGATGCGCGAACTGGCGATCGGAAATTTCGCGGTGCAACTGCCAGGACTCGGACGCGGCGACGAGGTAGGCCAGATGGCCAACGCCGTCGAGGAATTCAAGGTGCAGGCGATCGCCAAGGCTGAACGCGAAACCTCCGAGCGCGAGGAGAAAACGCGCGAGTTGGCGGCAGCCCGCCGCCTCGAACTTCACAATCTGGCCAACAGTTTCGAGACCGCGGTCGGCAACATCATCGAAAACGTCAGTTCGGCGTCGAACGAGCTGGAGAATTCCGCGATGGTCCTGACCCGCAGCAGCGCGGCGACCCAGCAACTCTCCGGCGTGGTGGCGGCCGCTTCCGAAGAAACATCGTCCAACGTGCAGTCGGTGGCATCGGCGACTGAGGAAATGACCACTTCCATCAACGAGATCGGCCGCCAGGTGCTGGATTCCAACCGGATCGCGACCGAAGCGGTCGATCAGGCGGAGAAGACCGATGCGCGCATCGCGGAGCTGTCGCTTGCCGCCAATCGCATCGGCGACGTCACCAAGCTCATCACCACCATTGCCGAGCAGACCAACCTGCTGGCGCTCAACGCCACCATCGAGGCTGCCCGTGCCGGTGACGCCGGCCGCGGCTTTGCGGTCGTGGCGCAGGAGGTCAAGGCGCTGGCCTCGCAGACCGCGAAAGCCACCGACGAGATTTCGCGGCAAATCGCCGGAATGCAGGCGGCGACGCGGGAATCCGTAACCGCGATCAAGGAAATCTCGGGCACCATCGGCAAGGTCTCGGAGATCGCCGCGACCATCGCCGCCGCCATCGAGGAGCAGGGCGCCGCGACCCAGGAAATCGCCCGCAGCGTGCAGCAGGCGGCGATCGGTACGACGCAGGTCGCAACCTCCATCGCCGACGTTAACCGCGGCGCCGGCGACACCGGCTCTGCGTCGTCGCAGGTGCTGTCATCCGCGCAACTGCTGTCGAACGAGAACAAGCGCCTCAAGGCCGAGGTTATCAAGTTCCTGGCCACGGTCCGGGCGGCCTGATCCGCGTCGTCCTCGCGCAGGCGGGGGACCTATAGCCTCTCGCCGCGAAGCTGTTGCAAACCAGTTCAAAGCGTATACGGCACAGTCCAGGACGTCGGCAATACAGTGTATGGTTCCCGCCTGCGCGGGGACGACGCCGGTGATTGAGAGCGTCATGATCTATCGCCATACCATCGGTTCGCGGTCCTGGGTGTTCGACGACTTGCGCGATCTGCTGGCCAAAGCGGCGCCGCCGCGTTCCGGCGACCGGCTGGCTGGTATCGCGGCGGAAACCGCGCAGCAGATGATCGCGGCGCGGATGGCATTGGCGGATGTTCCGCTAAAGCAATTCTTGCAGGAAACCGTGGTGCCCTATGAGGGCGACGAAGTCACCCGCCTGATCGTCGACAGCCATGACGCCGCGGCTTTCAGGTCCATTTCCTCGTTGACGGTCGGTGGCTTCCGCGACTGGCTTCTGTCGGACGCGGCGACGACCGCGACGCTGGCAAAACTCGCGCGCGCGGTCACCCCGGAAATGGCGGCGGCGGTCTCGAAGCTGATGCGCAATCAGGATCTGATCCTGGTGGCGAAGAAATGCGAAGTGGTCACGCGCTTTCGCAACACCATTGGCCTGCGCGGGCGAATGAGCGCGCGGCTACAGCCCAACCATCCGTTTGACGACGTCAGGGGTATCACCGCATCGGTGCTCGATGGATTGATGCTGGGATCGGGCGACGCCTGTATCGGCATCAATCCTGCCAGTGACGATCCGGTGGTGCTGGGCGAGTTGCTGCGGCTGCTCGACGACATTATTTTGCGTTTGGGAATTCCCGCGCAAAGCTGCGTGTTGACGCATGTCACCACCACGCTCGGATTGATCGATCGGGGTCTGCCGGTCGATCTGCTGTTCCAGTCCATCACCGGCACCGAGGCTGCCAATAAAAGTTATGGCATCGATCTTGCGGTCCTGAAAGAAGCCTGCGACGCCGGGCTGTCGCTTCGCCGGGGCACGATCGGCAGCAATGTGATGTATTTCGAGACCGGGCAAGGGTCTGCGCTGTCGGCCGGCGGCCACCACGGCGTCGATCAGCAGACCCTTGAGGCACGCGCTTATGGCGTGGCGCGCGCGTTCAATCCGCTGCTGGTCAACAGCGTGGTCGGCTTCATCGGCCCCGAATATCTCTATGACGGCAAGCAGATCATTCGTGCCGGGCTGGAGGACCATTTCTGCGGCAAGCTGCTCGGCCTGCCGCTCGGCGTCGATGTCTGCTATACCAACCACGCCGAGGCCAACCAGGACGATATGGACAATCTGCTGACGCTGCTCGCGGCCGCCGGCGTTACCTTCATCATGGGCGTACCCGGCGCTGACGATGTGATGTTGAACTACCAGTCCACTTCGTTCCACGACGCGCTTTATGTCCGCGACCTGTTTGGGCTGAAGCGGGCACCCGAATTCGATGACTGGCTGGTCCACACGGGCCTTGCGGGTTCCGACTTCCGGTTGACGGCAACCGACGGAATGCTGCCTGATTTTGCATCCCGGTTAATTGCCTGACGCTGCCACAATGTTGAAGAATTTGTGGCCCAGCCTTTTAGGGCGTGCTTAAACTGCTGAGCCGGTGCGGGTTTTTGAGGAAGTTTGATGCGAGCTGAAGGCATAGAGACAATACGGCGCATCCTGTGCGTTTTTCCGCGCTATACGTCTTCATTCGGTACTTTCGAGTATGCCTATCCGTTGACCGCGGGCGCGCAGGCTTTTATGCCGCCGCAAGGGATCCTGCTGATCGCGGCCTATATGCCTGCGAACTGGCCAGTACGGTTCGTCGACGAGAACATTCGCCCAGCGACTAGGGAAGATTTCGAATGGGCCGAGGCCGTGTTCGTCAGCGGCATGCACATCCAGCGCCAGCAGATGAACGATATCTGCCGCCGGGCGCACGCCTTCGATCTCGCGGTTGCGATCGGCGGACCATCGGTCTCGGCCTGTCCCGACTATTACCCCTCGTTCGACTATCTGCATGTCGGGGAACTCGGCGACGCCACCGACGACCTAATCGCGCGGCTGGCGGAGGATCCGTCGCGGCCGGAACGCCAAATAGTGCTGAAAACCGCCGACCGGCTCGACATGACCAAGTTTCCGATCCCGGCCTATGAGCTTGCCGACATCAAGAACTATTTTCTCGGCAGCATCCAGTATTCCAGCGGTTGTCCTTATCAGTGCGAGTTCTGCGATATTCCCGGTCTGTACGGCCGCAATCCGCGGCTGAAGACGCCACAACAGATCATCGCCGAACTCGACAAGCTACTTGAATGCGGCATCATAGGCTCGGTCTACTTTGTCGACGACAATTTCATCGGCAACCGCAAGGCCGCCCTCGACCTGCTGCCGCACCTGATTGAGTGGCAGAAGAGGACCGGCTATGTGCTGCGGTTTTCCTGCGAAGCGACGCTCAACATCGCCAAACGCCCGGAGATCCTGTCGCAGATGCGCGAGGCGTTCTTCGCCACTATCTTCTGCGGTATCGAGACTCCCGATCCGGTAGCGCTGAAGGCGATGAAGAAGGATCATAACATGATGGTACCCATCATGGGTGCGATCCAGACGCTCAACAGCTATGGCATGGAAGTGGTGTCCGGAATCATTCTCGGCCTCGATACCGACAAGCCGGAGACCGGCGAACATCTGCTCGAGTTCATCGATGCGTCGCAGATCCCGCTGCTGACCATCAATCTGCTGCAGGCGCTGCCGCAAACCCCGCTATGGGACCGGCTGCAGAAGGAAGGCCGCCTGATCGAGGACGAGGGCCGCGACTCCAACGTGGATTTCCGGTTGCCCTATGACGATGTCGTCACCAGCTGGCGCGCCTGCATGGGCAGCGCCTACGATCCGGCCCGATTGCTGCAGCGGTACGAATACCAGATTCGCGAAACCTATCCGAAGCGCATCCAGATGCGGACGCCGCAACAGGCGACGTGGCAGAACGTCAGGATGGGATTGACGATGCTTCGCAACATCTTCTGGAAGGTCGGCGTGCTTGGCGACTACAAATGGGAGTTCTGGAAGTTTGCATTGCGGCGGCTCGCCCGCGGCCAAGTCGAATATCTGATCAGCTCGATTCTGGTCGCACATCACTTGATCATGTACGCGCGCGATGCTTCGGACGGTCAGCAGAACGCGTCGAACTATTCGACGCGGCTGCGCGAGGCATCCGTCCCTGCCGAATAGCCGCCGATGAAAGCCCCCGTGTCACCCCGGTCGTTGCGCGATCTGCGGCACCTGACTCCGGCGCGGGTCGGGCTGGGCCGCGTCGGCGGCAGCCTGCCGACTTCGGCACTGCTTGCCTTCACGCTCGATCATGCCCGTGCCCGCGACGCCGTTCATGCCGGCTTCGACACAGCGGCTATCGCCGCCGGACTCCATGCGCTTGGGATGGCGACGCTTGAAGTGGCGAGTCTTGCCCGGTGCCGTAAGGATTATCTCAAGCGCCCCGATCTCGGACGGCAACTCGACCCAGCGTCGCAAAGTCTGCTCGCAGCCGGCAGACGTCGCCGCTGCGACCTTGCGATCGTCATCGGCGACGGTCTTTCTCCATCGGCGGTCAACGCGCACGCGGTCGCGCTTGTTCGCAGCCTCGTTCCAGGACTGGCCACGGGCGAGGTAAGTGTTGGCCCCGTTGTTCTCGCAACAGGCGCGCGTGTCGCATTGGGCGATGAAATTGGCGCGGCTCTCGATGCGCGCATGGTCGCGATGCTGATCGGCGAGCGGCCAGGGTTGTCCGCGCCGGATAGTATGGGTGCGTATTTGACCTTCGCACCCGGCGCGGCCTGTACCGACGCGATGCGCAACTGCGTTTCCAATATCCATGCCTGCGGCCTCAGCCATGACGAGGCCGCCTTCAAGATCGCCTGGCTGGTCCGCGAGGGCCTGGCGCGACAAATCACGGGAGTGGCGCTGAAGGACGAGAGCGGCGGTCAGGCCGGCGCATCGATTGCCGGCGGCTAGACCAGACCGTCGGGAACGTAAATCCACGACACAAGAAGTCCGTGCAAATCGAGGTACTTATGGTCCGTGGCAACGTTACGGCAACAGCGGGCGCGATTTGATGCGGCGAACTGAAGGCAGCCAATTTAGCCGGGCGGCTGTTGTGCGATGATTTGGGTGCCGGTTCATTGCCTTAACGCCGATGCCGGGACATCCTGCGGCTTGATGACGGGGTTGCGGCGAACCAAGGCAGTCCTGCCTCAATGAATTGTGCGGCAGAAGCGGATTTAGCGCGTAGGACGGACGAGCTGTCAGCGCCCATGAAATGAGCCAACCCACTGTCTGTTCCTCGCCGCTCCGCCGCTTGCCCCCCATCCCTCATCCCTGCTACACACCCGTCGCGGCAAATTTAATGCATGTTTTCAAGGGTTAGCGCGCGATTTGACGGCGGTCTCGGCCTCGTTCGCGGCTCGAAACCAAGACGGCTGCATCGATCCGAGAATTGGACACGGAATGCTCGAAAAGAACAGCGACAGCGAGGTCCACGTCGAGAAGGTCGAGAAAATCGAGCGGCGTCCGACGGACAGCATTGCCTTCGGGTTGGAGCGGATCGGGCTGATTGCGATCCGTGCTCCGGTCGTGTCCTGCATCATCCTTGCCGTGCTGTTCGTCGCTGCGATTTTCGGGATCGAACGCATCAAGATCGACAACTCGCTGAGCCAGTTGTTCCGGTCCAATTCCAAGGAATACCGGCAATACGAGGCCGTCACCAAGCGTTTCCCCGCCACCGAATTCGACGTGCTGGTCGTCGTCGAAGGCAAGACGCTGCTGGCGCGCGACAATCTCGAAAAAGTGCGCGATCTCGTCACCGACCTGCAACTGGTCGAAGGCACCCGCGGCCTGATCTCGCTGTTCTCCGCGCGGCAGGCGCCGGCGCCGGGCAAGCTGCCGGCCGCGCTGTTTCCGTCCGAACTGCCGCAGGGCGCTGATTACGACAGGTTCATCGAGACCGTCAAAACCAACGAGATCATCCGTGGCAAGCTGCTGTCGGAAGATGGCACGCTGGCGCTGATCGTGCTGTCGCTCGAGCCTGACGTTGTCTCCAGCAACAAGCTCAGCCAGACCGTCGGCGACATCCGCAAGCTGATGAAGGACGACCTTGCCGGCAGCAACCTCAATGCGGAGCTGTCCGGTGTCCCGGTGATGCAGCTCGAAATCCGCAACGCGGTCAAGCGCGACGGATTGACCTACAATATTCTCGGCATCCTGGCGGGCTGCATCATCGCGATCATCTTCTTCCGCAAGATATCGTTCATGGTTGTCGCCGCATTCCCGCCGATCATCGCGATCGTGCTGGCGCTGGGCGGACTCGGCTGGGCCAACTTCAACCTCAACATGTTCCTGAACGTGATGACGCCGCTGATCATGGTGATCAGCTTCTCGGATTCGATGCAGCTGACCTTTGCCGCACGCGACCGCTTGATCGCAGGGCAGGACAAATACACCGCGTTCAGGAACGCAGTGCTCGTGGTCGGACCGGCTTGCGTGCTCACCCACGGCACCGCGGGCATCTCGTTCATCGCACTGCAATTCTCCGACTCCGACCTGATCCGGAAATTCGGCGAGGCGGGGCTGGCCGCCACCATCATCGCGCTGCTCGCGGTGCTGTCGCTGGTGCCGGTGTTCGGCGTACTGCTGGTACGCAACGAGAAGGTGTTCGCGGTAAAATTTCAAGGCGCCGACGCCGGCGTGCAGGCCTTGCGCAATTTCTGTTACTGGATCGCGGTGCGCATGGTTGGTCGACCCGGGCTGTACAGCCTGATCGCGCTGCTGTTCGTGGGCGGGCTGGGCATCGTCTACGCCAATCTCGAGCCGCGCTACCGCCTGGCCAACCAAGTGCCGGACAAGCAGCAGGCGGTGGCGGCGAGCGGGCGCCTCGACGCCAAGCTTACCGGTGCCAATCCGATCGACGTCCTGATCGAATTCCCCAAGGGCGCCTCGCTCTACGCGCCGGAGACGTTGCAAACCATCGCCGACGTGCATTCGCTGGTCGAGAAACAGGCCGGCGTCGGTAATGTGTGGTCGCTGGAGACGCTGCGCCGTTGGCTCGCCGAAAAGGCCGGGAGTTCCGACGTCGCGACGCTGAAGGAATATGTCAGCGTGATCCCCGAACATCTGGTGCGGCGTTTCATTTCCGCCGACCAGGATGCAGTGGTGGTGTCAGGCCGGGTGCCCGACTTGGACTCGAGCGAGATATTGCCGGTGGTCGAAAAGCTCGACCATTCGCTGGACGCGGTGCGCAAAGAACATCCGGGCTACGAAGTCGCCGTCACCGGGCTGTCGGCGATCGCCGCGCGTAACAGCGCCAACATGATCCAGAAGCTCAATCGCGGGCTCACCATCGAGTTCGCGTTGGTCGCGATCTTCATCGGGCTCGCATTCCGTTCGGTGGTCGTGATGATGTCATGCATCCTGCCGGGTATTTTCCCGGTAGTGCTGTCGGGCACCGTGCTGTGGCTGCTCGGGGAGGGATTGCAGTTCGCAAGCGTGGTCGCGCTTACGGTGTCGTTCGGCCTCGGGCTCAGTGCGACCATTCACTTCCTCAATCGCCTGCGGCTCGAGACGACGCCGGGCGTCAGTCCGGAGCTCGCGGTCGAGCGCGCCACCGTGCTGGTCGGGCCGGCGCTGATCCTCACCACCGTGGTGCTGGCCTGCGGGCTGGTGGTGACGGTGTTTTCCGACCTGCCGTCGCTGCGGCTGTTCGGATGGCTCAGCGCGTTCGCGATGGTGGCGGCGCTGGTCGCGGACCTGTTCATCCTGCGGCCAACGTCGATGTTCCTGATCAATCTGTCGCGGCGGCTTCGCGGCACATCAAGCTAGCCCGCCTTGTCGCAGATGTTCCTGAGCTTCTCCAGTTGCGCATGGAATCCGATCGCCGGCACGGTGAATCTTTGAACCGAAACGCCGCGGAACGTGACGGATTTCGTCTTTATCATCAGCTGCACCACCGGATCGTCGAAACCGGTTTCCCGGATCAGCTCGGACGTGCCGGTCATCTCGAAATTCCCGCTTTTTCTGGAAACGCCATCCACTTTCAAAACGGTCTTGTTGCTGACGGCGGTTAGCGTTACCGCCTCGTTTTCACCTTTGCCGACCGAAACGTCGGCGCCGATCCCAAGTTCGATTTTGCCGGCCGGCTTGCAGCCGACCCGAAACAAGGTATCGACGCCGTCATCGCCGTTGGCTTGGTTCAGTCCCGCGAGCTGCTTTTTCCCTGCGATCTCGATGATGCTCCACTGGAATCCGGCTGCCGTGGCAGCCGTATTCGAAACAGCCAATCCGGCCAGCACAATAGACGCTGCGGTTCTCAACATAACCCCTCCTTTGAAAATTGTTCAAGAAACTGCAAAGCCAGAATTGCCGCATCAGCCGAAAAATGCAACGATCGGGGTATTGTGCACCCTGCGACGAAATGGTGCGTTTTTCCGCGATTGAATTCGCCGGACCAAAAGGCTTCAAAGACTGAATTTGAACAGTGGTTGTTTCGAGTTACCGAAGTTTTGCGAGGGCACTTGGACCGCGCGATCATCGATTATTATGACAAGCTCGCCGGCAATTACGATTCCGACCGTTTCGGAAATTCGTACGGCCGGTTCGTGCACCAGCAGGAACGCGAAATCCTGGATCGTGCCGTTCCGGTCCAGGCGGGCATGATACTCGACATGGGTTGCGGCACCGGGCGGCTGTCGCAGTACGCCACGCACGGTTGCGACGCCAGCACCGAAAGTCTGAAGGTCGCGACGGACAAGCATCCCGACAAGCCGTTTCTTGCCGCCGACCTGCTGTCGCTGCCTTTCGCCAGTTCGACTTTCGATGCGGCTTTTTGCTTCCATGTGCTGATGCATCTGCGGCTCGAACAGGTCGGCGATGTGCTGGCCGAAATCGCCCGCGTGCTCAAGCCGGGCGGCATTTTTGTCGTCGACGTCGCCTCGCGGATCCGTCGCCGCGTTTTGCGCCACAACGCCGCTGGCTGGCACGGCTCGACCAGCCTCTCGCTGCGAGAGCTGTCGTCGCTCGCGGCGAAGGCCGGTCTGAAAATGGATGCTTCCTTCGGCACCATTCTGTTCCCCATTCACCGCTTCCCGGGAGCGCTACGCGAATCCCTGGTGAAAATCGACGGACGGCTGGCGAACAGGTGTCCGGATCTGGCCTCCTACGTCGTCGGCCGCTTTATCAGAGAGCGCGCGTGATGCTGCGCGGTCTCCGAACAACCTGGCGCCGGCGCGTGCCCGCCGAGGTGCAGCTTGCGATCGCAAGGCGGCGGCGGCAGGTGAGGGATCATCTGACCGGGATGTCGCGACGGATGGTGAAGCCGACCTACCTGGACGACCGCGGAGCGTTCAAGGAAATGATCTCCGTCGTCCAGCCCATTCGTCGCACCGAGCATTGGAAGGGCAAGCTGGAAAACCTTCGGCTCGGCGCCGCGCGGCTGAACTGGATACTCGTGGTGCCGGAACGAATTCTGTCATTCTGGGCGGTGATCGGGGCTCCCGTCGAAGCCAATGGTTTTCGCGTGGGACGCTCGATCCGCAACGACGCCGTTACCGCCGATATCGGCGGCGGTCTTTGCCAGCTCAGCGGGCTGCTCTACGAAATCGGATTGCGGGCGGGCCTGCGGATCGTCGAGCGTCATGCCCATACGCGCGATCTCTACACCGACGAAACCCGGTTCACGGCGTTAGGGCTGGATGCCACGGTGGTCTGGGGCCACAAGGATCTCCGTCTCTGCAACGGCTACGATCATCCCCTGGCGTTCAGCTTCGAGGTCGATGAGGAAAACATACGCGGGCGACTGTTCGCGGCGGCGCCGGTAACGCCCGTCGAATTGAGAATCGAAAACCAGCGCTGTCCGAAGACCGACGAACGGCTGGTATCTGTATTTCGGAATTTTCCGGCCGGCGATGAAAGAGTGAGCTTCGACCGCTACAGCCCACACGGTTTTCAATCCTGAAGCAGCGCCCGCTCGGTTCCTGCCGGTATCGCTGGAGAATGATGATATCAGGTTGAAAGGCGTCATTGCGAGGAGCGAAGCGACGAAGCAATCCAGTCCTCCTACGCGCCTGCCGGATTGCTTCGCCTAGCGCAAATTTGCAGAGCAAATTTGTTGCACGGCTCGCAATGACAATTCAACAACAACGCATCAGGCTTAGCGACGCCGATCAAAAGCCCCCAGCGGTCCGGGAGCTTCTTTCGCTGAACGGGGTTTGGTTAGCTCCGCACCATCGTGATCGAAACGCCCCTGATCTCGCCCTTGGAGCTGATCGAGACCGATTGCTTGTTGCCGGTGGTGCGTAGCGTCAAATTTGCGGCAAATCCCGAAGCCTCGACGAACACTTCAATCTGGCCGCCGCCCGCCGTGCCTTGCAGATTGCCGAAAATATTCCGGCTGGCTTCGCTCCAACTGCCTGAAATGCGATCGCCATTGCTGGTGACATCGCTGCTCAGGTCGAATTTGTAACTGTCGCTGGCGCAGTGAAGGTTCTGCTTCAAACCCAGGCCGCTGCCGTTGACCTTGTAGTCGGCCTTGCAGCGGATACGTTCAGTGCTTCCGTCCGACAGTGAAACCGTCCCGTTGCCCGACCACGACCCTTCGAAACCGGCGAATGGTCCGGATTGGGCATTGCTTATCGGCACCGACAACATCAGCGCGGCGCCGACGCTCGCAGCCTTGATCGCATGCCCAAAAACGCTGGAACCAAACAGTTTCATATCGAGCTTCCCGTTGAAATGACGTTCTGGATCAAGATACGTCGCGCCGCATCAAAGTTTTAGTGTCGCAGAATTACATCAGGTTCAAACCGTCGCGGCTCAGGCAACTGGGCATTCCGCTGAAACTGCGCAGCATCATTTGCAGCATATGGGGCGAATCTGCCGTGATGGGAGGATTTTGCGAAGCGCCAAATGCGGTAACGGAATTTGGATAGTTTTAACATGCCGAATAGCTGATTAATATCAGTATATTAGCTCGCAGTACTGCAGTTTCCAGAGCCGGCGCCGACCGCCGCAAATTTGGCCGCAATTGGCAGCGCTGTTGGGCGTCTGAACCATCCCACCCGCCGCGCGTTCTAGTCTAACAATCGAACCTGTATCCATGCCTCCGCGACGCAAGGCTGCGCGCTCCTCCGAATGGTGTGTTATGCGACATGCCAACCGGATCCTCTCCCCGTCAAAATGAAGGAACACAATGCGAAAATTTTTTCTTGCGCTCACCTTGCTGTCCGTATCGGTTTCGAGCGGCGCCATCGCACAACAGCGCGGCGGTACACCGGACGAGCAGAAAGCGTGTTCGCGCGACGTCTCGCGGTTTTGCCGCTCGTTGATGGATCAGGGCGATTTTGTCATTCTGGCGTGCCTGCAGCAAAACCGTTCGAAATTGACCAAGGCCTGCAGTCAGGTGCTGACCAACCACGGGCAGTAAACTTCCCCTAGCTAACGATTGAATCACTGCTCGGTCGGGGCCGGAACTGGCCCTGACCGGATTCCCTCGAATGTCCCGCAAAATCGCGAGACAGTTGGTTTTGCCTGCGATTTCCCATATATGGGTTTCCGCGAACGACCCCTTGCATGTTCCAACAATTCGTGCGGAACGGCCATCTTCAACAATGCAGCCAATCCCGATGCCCACCGCTGGCGAACTGCGATCCGGCAAAACCCACCGTGACGAAAATTTTCCGGTAGCGTCCTGGATCATCCACCCGCGTCACCGGGCACTGATCCTGGCATTCTACAATTTCGTCAGGACCGCCGATGATATCGCCGATCACGCCACGCTTGATGCGCAAGCCAAGCTGAACTTGCTCGACGAGCTCGAGGCCAACCTGCTCGGACAGGGCGACGGTCAGCGCGAGGCGGTAATCCTGCGCGACGCGCTGGCCGAGCGCGGGTTGCCGCCGCGTCATGCGCGCGACCTGCTGACCGCGTTCCGGATGGACGTTACCAAGCTCCGCTACGAGGATTGGGACGACCTGATTCACTATTGTTCCTATTCGGCGATGCCGGTGGGACGCTTCGTGCTCGACGTTCACGGCGAGAGCACCGCGACCTGGCCGGCCTCGGATGCGGTATGCGCGGCGCTGCAGATCAACAATCACCTGCAGGACTGCGGCAAGGATTTTCGCGAGCTCAATCGCGTCTACATTCCCCGCGACGCGCTGGCGCGGCATGGCGCGTCGGTGGAGGAACTGGGGGCGCCGCGCGCCTCGGCCGGGTTGCTGTCATGCCTGCGGGAGCTTGCAGGCAGGAACGAGACGCTGCTGCGTCAGGGCGACACGCTGGAATTGCAGGTCGCCGACGGCCGGGTGGCCTGCGAAATCGCCGTGATCCAGACCTATGCGCGCCAGATCGTGCGGTTGCTGAAAGCGCGCGATCCCCTGAGCGAGCGTGTTCACCTCAGCAAGGCGGCGATGGCCGGCTTCAGCATGAGCGGCATCGCCGCCGCGATCTGGCGCCGCGCCACCGCAAGCGCTCCGCTGTCCAGATCGACGCCGGGCGCATGAATCGGCAGATGACCAGCCAGCCTGCAACCTTCCAAGGGTCGGCGTCCGGAAGCTCGTTCTACGCGGCGATGCGCATCCTGCCGCGCGCGCAGCGCGAGGCGATGTTCCAGATTTACAGCTTCTGCCGGCAGGTCGACGACATCGCCGATTCCGACGGTCCGCGGCCCGAGCGGCTCGCAGCCCTCCAGCACTGGCGCGACGATATCGACGCGCTCTATCAGGGCCGCCCGCCGGCGCGGCTGCGGGACTATGCGCCATCGGTGCAACAATTCGGCCTCGACCGCGAGGATTTTCTCGCCATCATCGACGGCATGGAGATGGACGTGCCCGCCGATATCCGGGCGCCGGACCTTGCGACGCTCGACCTCTATTGCGACCGCGTCGCCAGCGCGGTCGGGCGGCTGTCGGTACGCGTATTCGGGCTGCCGCGGGACGACGGCATCCTGCTGGCGCATCATCTGGGGCGCGCCCTCCAGCTCACCAACATCCTGCGCGACGTCGACGAAGACGCCGGTATCGGCCGGCTCTACCTGCCGCGCGAAGGCCTGCTGCATGCCGGCATCACCAGTGCCGATCCGCTCAAGGTCATGTCGGACCCCGCGCTGCCGAAAGTCTGCACGCCGCTGGCGACGCGGGCGCGGATTCATTTCGAGAAGGCCAACGCGGTGATGGACCGTAACAAGCGGCGCGTGGTGCGCGCGCCGCGGATCATGTCGAAATATTATCGCGCGATCCTGGAATTGCTGGTGGCCCGCGGTTTTGCGGCGCCGCGCAACCCGGTGCGCCTCAACAAGGCGGCGCGCATCGCCATCCTCTTGCGCTACGCATTCATCTGATGCAGAAAATCGTGCACGTCATCGGTGCGGGAATCTCCGGCCTTTCGGCAGCCGTCCGGCTGGCCGATGCCGGCTACAAGGTTCATGTGCATGAGGCGACGCAGCAGGCTGGCGGGCGCTGCCGCTCCTATTTCGATTCCGCGACCAGTCTCACCATCGATAACGGCAACCATCTGCTGCTGTCGGGCAATCGCCACGCGCGGGCCTATGCGCGCTCGATCGGGACCGAGGCCGGGCTGGTCGGGCCGAAGCGTGCGCAGTTTCCGTTCGTCGACCTCGCCAGCGGTAAGCGCTGGCAGCTCGACCTCGGCGAGGGCCGGCTGCCGCTGTGGGTGTTCGACCGCCGCCGCCGCGTGCCCGACACCGGGCTTTCCGACTATCTGGCGCTGGCGCCGTTGAGCTGGGCATCGCCGGGCAAACTGGTTGGCGACACCATTCCCTGCCACGGCATATTGTACGACCGGCTGGTGCAGCCGCTGCTGCTGGCGGCGCTCAATGTCGACCCGCCGGAAGGCTCCGCGGGGCTTGCGGGGGCGATCGTGCGCGAAACCCTGCTGGCGGGCGGTCAGGCGTGCCGGCCTCTGATCGCCCGCGATGGCCTGAGCGCGGTGCTGGTCGAGCCGGCGGTCAGGCTGTTGCAGGACAAGGGCGCGCAGGTCCGGTTCGGACACGAACTGCGCGCCTTCGCAATGTCGGGAAACCGCGTCGGCGAACTGCAATTCGGCGACGATGCCGTGGCGATCGGTCCCGGCGACGCCGTGGTGATGGCGGTTCCGCCGCGGCCCGCCGCGTCGCTGCTGCCGGGGCTGAAGACGCCCTCGAAATTCCGGGCGATCGTCAACGCGCATTTCCGTTTCGATCCGCCGCAAAACCAGCCGGCGCTGCTTGGCGTGGTGGGCGGCCTTGTCGAATGGCTGTTCGCGTTTCCGCAGCGGCTGTCGGTGACGATCAGCAATGGCGACCGGCTGGTGGACATGCCGCGCGAGCAGCTGGCGCAGGCGATCTGGCGGGACATCTGCAAGGCCGCGGGCGTGCAGGGCGATCTGCCGCCGTGGCAGATCGTGCGCGAGCGCCGCGCCACATTCGAAGCCACGCCGGAACAAAATGCACTGCGTCCGCCGACGGTCACCTCCTACAAAAACCTATTCCTCGCGGGCGACTGGACTGATACGGGGTTGCCGGCAACCATCGAGGGATCGGTGCGGTCCGGAGACCGCGCCGCCGACCTCGTGCTGGCGATGCGCTAAGTCCAATCGTTTCAGATCCGACACCGACAGACACCGAGCGTCATGGATTCCGATTTTACCAGAGCCGGCCCCGGCACTCCCGCACTCGAGCAGAGCATCAGCGCGGCGACGCGGGCGTTGCTGGATCTGCGGCAATCCGACGGGCACTGGGTGTTTGAACTGGAGGCCGACTGCACCATTCCGGCCGAATATGTGCTGCTGCGGCACTATCTCGGCGAGCCCGTGGACACCGTGCTGGAGGCCAAGATCGCCAATTATTTGCGCCGCGTGCAGGGCGCCCATGGCGGCTGGCCGCTGGTCCATGAAGGACCATTCGACATGAGCGCCAGCGTGAAGGCCTATTTCGCGCTCAAGATGATGGGCGACAAGCCCGACGCGCCGCACATGGCGCGGGCGCGCGAGGCCGTGCTGTCGCGCGGCGGCGGCATCAACAGCAACGTCTTTACCCGCTTCCTGCTGGCGCTGTTCGGCGTGCTGACGTGGAAGAGCGTGCCGGTGCTGCCGGTCGAGATCATGCTGCTGCCGATGTGGGCGCCGTTTCACATCAACAAGATTTCATACTGGGCGCGCACCACCATCGTGCCGTTGATGGTGCTGGCGGCGCTGAAACCGCGCGCACGAAATGCCGCCGGCATCGGAATCGACGAATTGTTCCTGCAGGATCCGCGTTCGATCGGCATGACGGCAAGGGCGCCGCATCAGAGCAGGGGCTGGTTCGCGCTGTTTCGCGGCTTGGACGCCGTGCTGCGCGCGATCGAGCCGCTGTTTCCGAAAAAGTTGCGGGCGCGCGCGATCGGGAGCGCCGTGGCATTCGTCGAGGAACGTCTGAACGGCGAGGATGGCCTCGGCGCGATCTATCCGCCGATGGCCAACACCGTGATGATGTATGAGGTGCTTGGAAAGGGTCCGGACTATCCGCCGCGCGCGACGACACGAAAGGCGCTCGACCTGCTGCTGGTGGTCGGCGAACACGAAGCCTATTGCCAGCCCTGCGTCTCGCCGGTGTGGGACACCGCGCTGGCCTGCCATGCCATGCTGGAAGCCGGCGGCGAGGAAGCGGCGGGCTCGGCCAGACGGGGCCTGGACTGGCTGCTGCCGCGGCAGGAGTTGAACCTGAAAGGCGACTGGGCGGTGAAACGTCCGGACGTGCGGCCGGGCGGGTGGGCCTTTCAGTACAACAACGCCTATTATCCGGACCTCGACGACACCGCGGTGGTGGTGATGGCGATGGACCGCGCGCGGCGCGGCGATCCGACCGGCAGGTACGACATGGCGATCGAGCGCGGCCGGGAATGGGTCGAGGGCATGCAGAGCCGCGATGGCGGCTTCGCGGCTTTCGATGCCGACAATCTCGAATATTATCTCAACAACATTCCATTCTCGGATCACGGCGCGCTGCTCGATCCGCCGACCGAGGACGTCACCGCGCGCTGCGTCTCGATGCTGGCCCAGCTCGGGCATACCGTGCAGGACAACGCAGCGATGGCCGCGGGCGTGGAGTATCTGCGGCGGACCCAGCTCGCGGAAGGGTCGTGGTACGGCCGCTGGGGGCTGAACTACATCTACGGTACCTGGTCGGTGTTGTGCGCGCTCAACGCCGCCGGAATCCACCACGGCGACCCGATGATGCGCAAAGCGGCCGACTGGCTGGTTTCGATCCAGAACGGCGACGGCGGCTGGGGAGAGGATGCCACGAGCTACCGACTCGACTATAAGGGATATGAGCGCGCGCCCACCACCGCCTCCCAAACGGCATGGGCCTTGCTTGGATTGATGGCGGCGGGCGAAGTCGGGCATCCGGCGGTTGCCCGCGGCGTCGAGTACCTAATAGGCACACAGACCCAAAAAGGGCTGTGGGACGAGCAGCGTTACACGGCAACGGGCTTTCCACGGGTGTTTTATCTGCGCTATCATGGCTACTCGAAGTTTTTTCCGCTCTGGGCTTTGGCGCGGTATCGAAATTTGAGGGGCACCAATAGCAGGGTGGTAGGGGTCGGAATGTGATTTTGGGGGCGGGGGCTGCCGCGTCCGTGGGCACTTCGTTTGACCCGCGGCCGGTACTGATCGTGACCGGTCTGGTGCAGGAGGCCCGCATCGCGGCCGGGCCCGGCATGACCGTCATCTGCAGCAGCAGCGACCCGCGGCAGCTACGCTCGATGCTGGCGGGCTTCGATCCCTTTACCGTCCGCGGCGTCATCAGCTTTGGCGTCGCCGGCGGTCTTTGCCCGATGTTGAGGTCCGGCGATGTGGTGGTCGCGACGGAGGTTGTGGCGGGCGATTCGCGCTGGCTGGCCGGGCTGGCGCTGAGCGAGGAACTGATCACCGGCAGCGGCTTTGGACGGCGCCGCGTCGTCGAGGGCGGGATCGTCGGCGTCGAAAAGGTGATTTCGGCCCAGGCCGGCAAGGCGGCGCTGCGCTCGGAAACCGGCGCGGTCGCAGTCGACATGGAAAGCCATATCGCTGCCGACTACGCCGCCGCCGCGGGCCTGCCGTTCGCGGCGCTGCGCGTCATCAGCGATCCCGCCAGCCGCGCGCTGCCGGCGCTGGCGACGGGTGCGATCAAGCCCGACGGCAATATCGACCTGCGCAAGGTGTTGAGCGGGCTGGCGCGCAATCCGATGACGTTGCGGTCGCTGGTCTCCACCGGCCTCGATTTCAACCGGGCGCTGCGATCCCTGCGCGGCTGTCGCGGCTTTCTGCTGGGCGGCGAGGGCCTCGTTGCGGCGGAAGGTTGATTCTCGCTACCGTGGCCGCGTCGGCCCATGCTCGGTGTGAGTTACCGGAGCGGCATCACAAAAGTGAACCGGGTTTCTTCCGGCGTTGAGGTCACGGTGAGTGTTCCGTCATGCGCTTTTGCGATCTGCGACGCGATGTGCAGCCCAAGTCCGAGACCCTGCCGGCTGGCGCGAACCTCGCCGCGAAAAAACGGCTCAAATAATTTATCTATCGCGGTTTCAGGTATGGGTTCGCCACGATTTGCGACCCACAATTTGAATACCCCGCCTTCCGTCGCCGCATGAACGCGCACGGGTTCATTTGACGCGCCGTGGGTGAGGGCATTGCCGACAATATTGGAAACAAGCTGTCCGATCCGGCTCCTGTCGCAATTCACCGGAACGTCTATCGCATATTCGGCTTCGATCCGGCGGCCGGGGGAGGACAAGCGGAGTTCATCGATCACCTGGTGCAAGACCGGCTCCAAGGGACTGCGGTCATCGCGATCGAGGGCAATGCCTCCCCCGAGCCGGCCGCGGGCGAAATCAAGTACATTGTCGATCAGTCCGGCCATGCGCACGACGGTCGTCTCAAGCATTGCAACGACTTGATGTTCCTTGTCGCTTCTTGCCTCCCGCCCCAGGATGCGCGCGCCCGCGCTTATCGAGGCAAGGGGGTTACGCAGATCGTGGCCGAGGACGGCAATGAACTGCTCCCTCAATTCCGAAGTCTCACGTTCGTTCTGCAGGCTGATATTTGCCATTTCGCGGGCTTGCAGAAGTTCATGTTCATAGCGCCTCCGATCTGTGGCTTTGATCAGGGCCACGCGGGTAAATAATGGTTTCCCCGCGGCATTCCGACCTTCCAGGGCGTTGGCAATCATCTGAAGCGGCTGACCGTCAGCCGTTACCATGTCAATGGCGAACTCATTGAAGAAGCCTTGCATGCGCAGCAGCGGCGCGATGTGCGTTTCGTAGTAGATACGCCCGGCCATATTCAAAAAGTCACTGAACCGTTTGCCGGTCATTTGGCCGGAGGCATAGCCGGTCCAGCCCAGCAACGTCTTATTCACGCGCTCGATACGGCCGTTGGTTTGCAGCGTGACGTAGCCGCAGGGCGCATTCTCGAATATATCCTCGAAATCATCGGATCGAGGCGAATCCACCTGAAAACTCAAACGAACGATCGCATGGCGGAAATAACTTCTTCGGGAGCACTGAGATTAGGACAATGTCCCGTAGCCTCCAAGACCACCATCTTGCTGTCAGCAATCCCGCGATGAACGAATTCGCCAACTTCTCTTGAAGCAATGATGTCCTCGCTGCATTGCAATATCAACGTCGGGACGTTCACCTTGGCGAGATCGGCGCGGTTGTCGGACATGAATGTAACGCGTGCGAAAGCCTTGGCGATTTCCGGATCGGTTCGGCAAAAACTGTTGGTCAATTCCTGGCCGAGTTCGGGGCGGTCTGGATTACCCATGATCGCCGGCGCCATCTGGGCCGACCAGCCCATGTGATTCAACTCGAGGAATTGCAGGAGTTCCTCGATCTGCTGTTCGCTAAAGCCGCCTCGATAGTCGCCATCGTCGATATACCGGGCCAACGGTCCGACCATCACGAGTTTTCCGAACATGCCCGGGGCTTTTTCTACCGCGAGCGCGCCGATCATGCTGCTGACCGAATGACCGACGAAGACCGCTTCCTTCAAACCGAGTTCGCGTCCAATCTCGACCACGTCATCGGCGTAACCGCCTAGGGACGAATACTTGGCTTTATCATAAGCTTTCAGGTCCGATCCGCCGGCTCCGACGTGGTCGAACAGCACGGTCCTGAAATCGTCCTTGAACGCCGGTTCGACGAACCTCCACATATTCCGGTCACAGCCGAAACCGTGGGCAAACACCATCGCCCGCTCGCCCGCTCCGCGGACCTGGACGTTATTCCGGCCGATGACGTCCATGAATTGCTATCCCGGATGAATGGCTGCCGTCGCTGAAAATACCACCAATGTTGCTTCTTTGCCACGTCTGGCCGGCATGAAAAAGCTAAATGCGCATGACGAAGCCCGATTGCTTCGTCGCTTCGCGCACGCAATGACGGAAAATCCGGCTTGGACCGGTCACGCCGCCGTCGATGCCTTTTCCGCTTTTGCCGCGGCCTTGGCGGCAGCCGCGGCTGCCTCGTCGCGGCGGATATCCGACAGGCGCTTCTGCACTTCCGCCGAGAAGATGTACTGGGCCGGGCGCTGCTTATCGAGATTGATCTCCGGCGCCATCGGACCTGTCGTGCGTATCCCGCGCAACGCCACCCACATCGCCTTCAAGGGATTGCCCAACGCCGCGTTGGCCGCGGTCGGCTCGTAGCCGCAATGCGCCATGCAGTCGGCGCACTTCTCGTACTTGCCGGTGCCGTAGGTTTCCCAGTCGGTGGTCTCCATCAGCTCCTTGAAGGTTTTGGTATAGCCTTCGCCCAGGAGATAACACGGCTTCTGCCAGCCAAAGATGTTGCGCGCGGGCATGCCCCATGGCGTGCACTCGTAGTCCTGATTGCCGGCGAGGAAATCCAGGAACAGGCCGGAGTGCATGAAATTCCACTTCTTGCCCTTGCCGAGCGCGAACACGTCGCGGAACAGCTTCTTGGTCTTGGTGCGGTTGAGGAAATGCTCCTGATCCGGCGCCCGCTCATAGGCGTAGCCCGGTGACATCGAAACCCCGACGCCGAGCTCGGTGGTGAAGTCGAGAAATTTGGCAATGTCCTCGGCGGCGTGGCCGTCGAAGATCGTCGCGTTGACGTTGACCGTGAAGCCGCGAGCCTTGGCGGCCTTGATCGCCGACACCGCGCGGTCGAACACGCCGTCCTGCGACACCGCCTTGTCGTGGTGCTCCTTCAGCCCGTCGAGATGCACCGAGAAGAACAGATAGGGCGAGGGCTCGAACAGATCGAGCTTCTTCTCCAGCAGCAGCGCGTTGGTGCAGAGCGAGACGAATTTTTTGCGCGCCACGAGCCCGCGCACGATCTCGCCGATCTCCTTGTGGATCAGCGGCTCGCCGCCGGGAATCGCCACCATCGGCGCGCCGCATTCGTCGGCCGCGTCCCAGCATTCCTGCGCCGACATGCGGCGGTTGAGGATGGCGTCGGGGTAGTCGATCTTGCCGCAGCCGACGCATGCGAGGTTGCAGCGAAACAGCGGCTCCAGCATCAGCACCAGCGGATAGCGCTTGCGGCCAAGCAGCTTCTGCTTGGCCATGTAGCCGCCGATGCGCAACTCTTTGAAGAACGGTATTGCCATTACGAATTTTCTCTCTGGTCTCGATAAAGCGTTGGGTCAGCCCGCAGTAAGTTCGGCCGGAAGCCGGAATTCGATATTTTCTTCCCGTCCCGGCAGCACCGAGACCGCAACCGGTCCGATCCGCCGCAGGGCCTCGATGACGTCGTCGACAAGAACCTCCGGCGCCGACGCGCCGGCCGTGACACCCACGGCTTTCGCGCCTTTCAGCCAGTCCGGATTAAGCTCGCTGCCATCGGCGATGAGATAGCTGGCGACCCCGACTTCGGTGCCGATTTCGCGGAGCCGGTTCGAGTTGGAACTGTTGGTGGCGCCCACCACCAGGATGACATCCACGAGCTTGCTGAGGTCTCTTACCGCAGATTGCCGGTTCTGTGTCGCATAGCAGATATCCCGGATGTCCGGGCCTTGAATGTCGGTAAAACGGGCCTGCAGCGCGGCGATGATGTCCCTGGTGTCGTCGACGCTGAGCGTGGTCTGGGTGATGTAGGCCACCGGGGTGTCGGCGGGCAAGGTCAGCGCCGCGACATCGTCCACGTTCTGAACCAGCAGAACCGGGCCGGGAACCTGACCCATGGTTCCTTCGACCTCAGGGTGGCCGGCGTGCCCGATCAGCACCAAGGCGCGCCCTTTGGACATGTATCGCTTGCCCTGATTATGGACTTTGGTCACCAGCGGGCAGGTTGCGTTCAGAACGGGCAATCTTCGCTTGGCGGCCTCGTCCTCGACGCTCTTGGCGACGCCGTGCGCGCTGAAGACGGTAACAGCATCTGATGGAACTTCGGACAGATCCTCGACAAAGATCGCACCTTTGCCTTTCAGGCTTTCGACAACATATTTGTTGTGAACGATTTCGTGACGCACATAGACGGGCGGACCGTATTTCTCCAATGCACGCTCGACGATCTCGATGGCACGCACGACGCCGGCGCAAAACCCGCGGGGCTGCGCCAGAAACACTTCCATGGGACGACCATTAAGCAAATTGCACCGCGCGCATGATGGATATTTGTCTCCGTCCAGTAGCCCGAAATATGTGCAATATCCGCACCAAGTTCCGTTCTTGGTCGATGCATGCCTTAAGCGCATGGCACCTCAAGGCTTTGTGGCAAAAATACCTGCGAAAGCAAAGGCCGATTTGAAGCAGAACGGGCCCTTGGTTACCAATCTCCGGTATTATAATACAGGACGACGCGGACCAGGCCCTGCAGCGGTCCTTTAAAAAGCTCACTCGTTCGTCACTTTACCGCCGTTCAATCCGGACTATACAGCGCGGGGGACGTAATGGCGGCATGCCTCATGCCACCTTATCGCGGCCTTAAAGACAAGTGTATTCAAAACCCGTTAGATCAAGGTTCCGGAACCCCGAAACGCACCGGGCGTTTGTGGCGGACCCGGCAGACAGAAAGAAAAAATGTGCTGACAAGTTTAGTTGTATCGATTGTCAAGACCTGTACCCGATTTGCTTCTTTTTCCGTTCTGCTCGCACTCCTTCTTACGGTGGGGGCAGGGTTCTACACAGCCCGAAACTTCGCGATCAACACCGACATCAATACGCTGATTTCGCCGGATCTCGACTGGCGTCAGCGCGATCAGGCATTTGAAAAGGCGTTCGACCAGGAGCGGATGATTCTGGCCGTGGTCGAGGCTCCGTCGCCGGAATTCGCCAGCGCCGCGAGCGCCAGGCTGGTCGAGAAACTGTCGCCGGATACGAAGAACTTCGATTCGGTGCGCTCGCTGAACGGCAGCGAGTTTTTCCAGAAAAACGGCCTGCTGTTCCTCCCCGAGAAGGAAGTCGCGCAGGCTACCGGCGAGTTCGCCTCGGCGGCGCCGCTGATCGAGATCATGGCCGGCGATCCGAGCCTGCGCGGATTGACCGGCGCGCTGGAGACCGGGCTGCAAGGGATCAAGCGCGGCGAGATCAAGCTGGATGGCGCCGCACGGCCGTTTTCGATGATCGCCGACACCGTCGAGAATGTGCTCAACAAGGGCTCGGCGACCTTCTCATGGCGTGAACTGGCCGGCGGCAAGCCGTTGACCGACGCCGATCGCCGCTCCTTCATCGAGTTCAAGCCGATCCTCGACTTCAACGCGCTGGAGCCCGGCAAGGATGCGACGGACGCGATCCGGCAGGCCGCCGGCGATCTCAATCTCGCCGGCGATTACGGCGCGCGGGTGCGCCTTACCGGGCCGGTGCCGACAGCCAACGAAGAGTTTGCCACCGTTCAGGACGGCGCCATCACCAACGGCATCGGCACGGTGCTGGTGGTGCTGCTGATTCTGTGGATGGCGCTGCATTCGTCGAAGATCATTTTCGCGGTCTTCGCAACGCTGTTCATCGGCCTGTCGGTCACGACCGCCGTCGGCCTGATGATGGTGGGTTCGCTGAACCTGCTTTCGATCGCATTTGCCGTGCTGTTCATCGGATTGGGCGTCGATTTCGGCATTCAGTACAGCGTCCGGTATCGCTCCGAACGTTTCAAAAACAACGATCTCGAAGCCGCGTTGCTGCATGCGGCGGAACGTTCCTCGGTGCCGCTGTCGCTCGCTGCGATGGCGACCGCCGCGGGATTCCTGTCGTTTCTGCCGACCGACTACAAAGGCATTTCGGAACTCGGCAAGATCGCCGGCGTCGGCATGATGGTGGCCTTTCTGGCCAGCATCACGGTGCTTCCCGCGCTGCTGAAGCTGCTCAACCCGCCCGGAGAAAAAGAACCGGTCGGTTACGCCTTCCTGGCGCCGGTGGATCACTTCCTGGAAAAACACCGCATCGCGATCATCGTCGGCACGCTGCTGGTCGCCGTTGCCGGCATGCCGGCGCTCTATTATCTGAAATTCGACTTCAATCCGATTCACTTGAGGAATGCCAAGGTCGAATCGATCGCGACCTATCTCGACTTGCGGAAAGATCCCAATACGGGTGCCAGCGCCATCAACATCATGGGCAAGTCCGAGGCCGATGCCAAAAGGATCGAGGCCCATCTGCATAGCGTGCCGGAAGTTGCCAGCACGAGATCGCTCGACAGTTTCGTTCCCGAGGATCAGCCGGCGAAACTCAAGCTGATCGCGCAGGGCGCCAAGACGCTCAATCCGGCGCTCAATCCGGATCAGGTCGATGCGCCGCCGACCGACGAGGAAAACGTCACGGCGTTGAAGCAGTCCGCTGAAAGCCTTCGCAAGACCGCCGGCGATGACAAGGGCGGGGGTGCCGCGGCATCGCGGCGGCTTGCCGATGCGCTGACCAGGCTCGCCGATTCCAGCGAAGCCACGCGCAACAAGGCGCAGGCGGTGTTCGTCGATCCGTTGAAGATCATGCTGGAGCAGCTCAAGCAGCTGCTGCAGGCGCAACCCGTCAGCCTGAAGACGCTGCCGCCGGACCTGGTGAGGTCGTGGCAGACCAGTGAAGGCGTAACCCGCGTCGAAGCGCTGCCCAAAGGCGATCCTGACGACAACGAGGTGCTGCGAACCTTCGCGGGCGCGGTACTTGCCGCCGAGCCCAATGCGATCGGGGGCCCGGTCTCAATTCTCAAATCCGGCGAGACCGTGGTGAAGGCCTTCATCCATGCCGGAATCTGGGCGCTGCTCTCGATCAGCCTGCTGCTCTGGCTGGCATTGCGGCGGGTGACCGACGTGCTGCTGACGCTGGTGCCGCTGCTGGTGGCCGGCGCGGTGACGCTGGAGATCTGCGTGCTGATCGGATTGCCGCTCAACTTCGCCAATATCGTCGCGCTGCCGCTGCTGCTGGGCGTCGGCGTCGCGTTCAAGATCTACTACGTCACGGCGTGGCGGTCCGGCCGGACCAATCTGCTGCAGTCGAGCCTGACGCGCGCGATCTTTTTCAGCGCGATGACGACCGCCACGGCGTTCGGCAGTCTATGGCTGTCGAGCCATCCGGGCACCGCGAGCATGGGCAAGCTTCTGGCGTTGTCGCTCGTCACCACGCTCGCGGCGGTGCTGCTGTTTCAGCCGGCCCTAATGGGCAAACCGCGCGATGTCCGGGAGGAGGCAGATATCGCCGACGACATCACCTGAGGCGGCCGTCCTTTTGCCGGATGGTGCGGTTTTCGGCGCGGTCGAGCCTGTCGTTGCCGGCGCGGGAGCGGCGGTCGCGGTCTTCGGCGCAACCGGCTGGCCCGGCAATCCGGTGGTCTTGATGCTGTTGCCCGGCCTGGCCGGGCCCTTGGCCATGCTGTTGGACGGGCTGCTCGGAATCGGAGGGGCGACGCGGGTCCATGTCTCGCCGCCGCACAAAAAGCCGAGCACGCAGCCTTGGATCTCAAGCTGGTCGGAACCGACGGGCTTGATCGTCGAGCTGTAGAGCTTGCCGTCCTTGGCGTTGTAGACTTGACCTTCCCACTGGTCGACGCCCGGTTTTTTCTTCATGTCGAGCAGGATCGGCATGCCGAGGGTGGGCCGGCTCTGCTTGGCGACATCTGGATTATTGACGTCGCGGCCGTTGGGGGTTTTCTCCCATGCCACCACACCCCACATGCTGCCATTGCACTCGGCGACGCGGATATTGGCGACTTCGTCGGCGACTTTCCAGTCGCCGGTCGGGTCGGCTGCGAACGCCGCTCCGGGACTGGTTGTTAAAACTACTCCGCACCATAATCCGTAGTACATCAAGGTGCGCATACGTTTTCGAGGGCAGTGCAACATGAGCTGAACCTATGCTTAAGTAGGATGATCCGGCTGGGGGCAAAACGCCGCATTGAGCGTTTTAAGTTGACGAAGCAACCATCAACCGAAGTATGTATCTGATGCTATATCCAAATCTAGACGTTTCCGAGATGTTTATGGACCGCGAGGCGCAGCGGAGTTCCATGCATGCGCGTCATCTCAACGAACAACTCGTCCGGGTGTTGAAGACGATCGGCTATGATGTCGGTTTTCAGAAGGGTCAAGGACAGTACCTGTTCGATCGCAACGGTGCCCGCTATCTCGATCTACTCAGCGGATTTGGCGTTTTTGCGATTGGGCGGAACCATCCGGTGCTTCGCGAAGCCCTGAAGAGCGTGCTCGACAGCGACCTGCCGAATCTCGTGCAATTGGACGTTTCCACGCTCGCGGGCGTGCTCGCCGAGCGGCTGCTCGCTTACGTGCCCTATCTGGATAAAGTCTTTTTTGCGAATTCGGGCGCGGAATGTGTCGAAGCTGCGATCAAGTTCGCGCGCTGCGCGACCGGCCGGCCCGGCATCGTCTATTGCGACCACGCCTTCCACGGCTTGTCGTACGGCGCTCTGTCGCTGACCGGTGATGCCAACTTCCGCGCCGGTTTCGGGCCGCTGCTGCCCGACTGCACGTCCATTCCCTTCAACGACCTCGAGGCTCTCGAAAAGATATTGTCGTCGCGCCAGGTCGCCGCCTTTGTGGTCGAACCGATCCAGGGCAAGGGCGTCAACATGCCGACGGATGAATTCCTGCCGGGCGCCGCCGCGCTGTGCCGCCGCTACGGGACGCTGCTGGTCGCCGACGAAATCCAGACCGGCATCGGCCGCACCGGCCGCTTTCTCGCATGCGAGCACTGGAACGTCGAACCCGACATGGTGCTGGTGGCCAAGGCGCTGTCCGGCGGCCACGTCCCGGTCGGCGCGCTGCTGACGCGCAAATACGTTTTCGACAAGGTGTTCAATCAAATGGACCGTGCGGTGGTGCACGGCTCGACCTTCGGGAAAAACGATCTCGCGATGGCGGCCGGCATTGCCACGCTCGAGGTGATCAAGGCGGAGCGGCTGGTCGAGAGTGCCGCCAAGCGTGGCGCCGAGCTTCGCCTCGCCTTGACCCGGATGGTGCCCGGTTATGAATTGATGAAGGAGGTCCGCGGCAAGGGGCTGATGATCGGCGTGGAATTCGGTCCGCCGAAATCGTTGCGGTTGAAGGCGTCGTGGAATGTGCTGGAAACCGCCAACAAGGGCCTGTTCTGCCAGCTCATCACCGTGCCACTGTTCAAGGATCACAAGATCCTGACCCAGGTCGCCGGCCACGGCAGCCACACCATCAAGCTGCTGCCGCCGCTGACCATCACGGATCAGGATTGCAACTGGATCGAAACCGCGTTCAATACCGTCATCTCCGACAGCCACAAGGTTCCCGGCGCGATCTGGTCGCTCGGCAAGACGCTGGTCGACAACGCGATTCGGAAAACGGCGTGAGAGCCCCGGACGCGGCGCAGCGCGTAGCACTTCGCAGAGCGGTGCGCTGCAGAGCCGGGGCCGTAACGAACGCCGGTGCTTGGTACGGTCCCGGCTCTGCGAAGCGGCATGACCGGCGATGCTTCGCATCGCCTTAGAATGCCGCATCGCGTCCGGGACACGAATTCATCCCGCACTTCGCATCGCGGCCTCGAACTTCTCGCCGAACTCCGACAGCTCATCTGCCGCGAGGTCGCTGACCGCCCAGTAGTTCAACCCGCGTTCGCTCCAGCGCCGGATGTTGAAGCCCTGAACCGTTTCGGTGCGGGCGCGGTGTTCCGCGCCGGCGCCTTGGGCGACGAACAGGTTGATGACGTGGCTTCGCCGCCGGTACACCACCGCACCCAAGGCCCGCCCGTCGATATAATCGAGCCGGCCGCCGATCAGCGTAAAGCCCAGCGCGGTGAGGTCGATCACCGGCGGCGCCACGTCGAGGCGGCCGTTGAACCACGGTTTTACCGTGTGCTGGTCGGTGGAGAGCACGTCGGTGAGGTGTCCGGCCTGCAGCGAGCGCAGGTGCGCCGAGACCACTTCGGACAGGATGCGCTGTTCGTCGTCGTTGCGCAGCACGATGGCGACGAGGCCGGTGGCGGCCAGCGCCGACACCGCCGAACCCATCGCAAAGCCTTTCAGCACGGAGCGCCGGTTCGGCACCTGCGTCGGCGGCAACGCGGCCTCGATGCGCCGGCGAAGGTTTGCCGGCGCGGCGTAAATCAGGTCCGCGGACGATACGGCGTCGCTGATCTCGCGATAGGCGCGCAGTTGCGCGGCGCAGCGCGGGCAGCCTGCGATATGCGCTTCGACCTCGCGCGCATGCCCGGCGTCGAGCTCGCCGTCGAGCAGCGCATGCAGCATGATTTCGGCCTCGTCGCAGGTCATTTCGGTTGCTCCTGTTCCGCGTTCCAGGCGGCGCGCAGCATCGACCGGGCGCGCGCGAGGCGGGACATCACGGTGCCGACCGGCGTATCGACAATGTCGGCGATCTCGCGATACGACAGGTTCTGAACTTCACGCAGCACGAAGGTCTCGCGAAAGGGCTCGGCGAGACCGGCCACCAAACGTCGAATCGTGGCCGTGTCCCACTGCTTCAGTATCTGCGCTTCCGGCGTATCCTGCGGCTCATGCCATAGCGGTGTCGTTTGTTCGGCGCGGTCCGGCATCTCCTCGAGCGGCGTGGTCGCCGAACTCGCGCGCCGCGCAAATTCGGCGCGGCAGACGTTGCGCAGGATTGCCAACAGCCACGGCTTGATCGCGGGCCCGCGATAGCTGTCGAAATGTTTCAGCGCGCGCAGGTAGCATTCCTGCACGGCGTCCTCGGCGTCGGCGGCGTCGCGCAACAGGTAGCGCGCCAGCGTATAGACGGCATCGAGATGCGGCAGCACGGCGTCGCGAAAACGCCGCGCTCGCTCCGGATCGTTGCCTGTACCGCCGATCGGCATGTCGTGCCTGGCATTCCCAGCCGGGCGGGCTTGCAGTCCCGCACCGGGCAACAGGGTGATGCCTCGATTTGGGGCGCTACTCAACCTTGATCGTCCCCGTCATGTGCGGATGCAGCGAACAAAAATACGTGTAGTCGCCCGTCATCGTGAAAGTGAACGAGAAGCTGTCGTCGGTATCGAGCGCTTTCGACTTGAACTTGCCGGCGGACACTACCGTGTGCGGAATGTCGTCCTGGTTTTTCCAGGTCACGGTGGTGCCGGTCTTGACCGTGAGCTGCGCCGGCGAAAAGGTGAAATTGTCGATGGTGACGACGATGTCCTCGCAGCGTGCCGACGGCATCTGGGAGGCGATCGCCGCAACCACGGCGAAGCGGATGCCGAGGTTGCGGAGCATTGCAAATGTCATGGCAGGATTCCTTCAACCTTGCAGCGGCGTGTCGACGATCGCAAGCCGCTCGTTGCCTGGCTTGAAATCGATGCTGGCGACGCCGAGCAGGCCGCGCAGCCGGTCGTCGGCGACCTTCATCGGGCCGGGCGAGGGCGCGGTGCCCGGTGCCGGCTGCGGAAACGCGGTGGAACGCGCGGTGTGGAAGGTGACGTTGCCCTCGACCTTCTGCATCACCTGATGGATGTGGCCGTTGAGCACGGTCACCGATCCGAAACCTTTCAAATAGTCGAGCGCGCGGGCGCCGTCCTCGGTGCCCCAGCCCCAGGTGGGATATACCGCCCACAACGGGATATGCGCGAACACCACGATCGGCGTCGATTTCGAGCGGCCCTTGAGGTCGTTCTCCAGCCATTCGAGCTGGTCGGCACCGAGATTGCCGAGGCCCCCGGCTTTCAGATCGACCACATTGACGAGGCCGATGAAGTGCACGCCGCCCGCGTCGAACGCGTACCAGCCCGCGCCCCTGGTGCCGCGTCCGTAACGCTCGCGATAGAATCTGATCTCTTCGTCGATGAAGTCGTGTTCGCCGGGCACGTAATGCACGTCGAGCCTGGCCTGCGAAATGATACGCTCGGCGTCGTCGAATTCGGTTGCCTTCGACAGATGGGTAATGTCGCCGGTATGGATCATGAACGACGGTTTTACCGGCATCGATCTGATCTTGCCGATCGCCTCCTCCAGCGTGCCGATGGCGTTGGGATTGGCCGGCTTGTCGAAGCCGACATGGCTGTCGCTGATCTGGAGGAAGGTCAGGCCGGCGGGCTCCGCCGCTTGCGCCGAACCGACCAGGCCCAGCGCGCGAGGCACCCCGCCGGAAACGGTCCAGAGCACGCCGGTACCGGCCCAGGTCATGCATTCCAGCACCCGGCGGCGGCTGACGCCGCGGGTTTCATCGTGATCGCTCATAACGATTCTCCGTGCACCCTTGATTGGGCTACGGGGACTTGATCGAGCGGGGGCGGGGTTTATTCCCGGAATCTTTGAATTTCTCGGGAAATGTAATTCGGATGGCCGCGCACTATGAACGCGAATCCTCGACGATCATCGCGGCACCCTTTTCGGCGATCATCGCGGTCGGCGTGTTGGTGTTGCCGGAAGTGATGGTCGGCATCACCGAGGCGTCGACCACGCGAAGGCCGGCGATGCCGCGAAACCGCAGCCGTTCATCGACCACGGCGAGCGGATCGGAAGCCGTGCCCATCTTCGCGGTGCCGACGGGATGGAAGATCGTGGTGCCGATATCGCCGGCGGCCTTGGCCAGCGCCGCGTCGTCGTCGCCGACCGAGGGTCCCGGCAGGAATTCTACCGGACGATAGGGCGCCAGCGCCGTCTGCCTCATCAGCCGCCGCGTGGTGCGAATGGCGTCGGCGGCGACCTCGCGATCCTCGTCGGTCGACAGATAGTTCGGCGCGATTGCCGGCGCATCATCCGGCTTCGCCGTTCGCAGCCGCACGGTGCCGCGCGAAGTCGGCTGCAGGTTGCAGGCGCTGACGGTAATGGCGGGAAAGCGGTGCAGCGGATCGCCGAACTTGTCGAGCGACAGCGGCTGGACATGAAACTGGATATTGGCGCGTTCGCGGCGCCGGTCGGAGCGGGTGAAGATGCCGAGCTGCGACGGCGCCATGGTCAGCGGACCGCGGCGCCGGAACAGGTAGTCGAGCCCCATCAACCCGCGCCGCATCAGGTTGTAATAGGTTTCATTGAGCGTGCGCACGCCCTCGACCTTGTAGACCGCACGCTGCTGCAGATGGTCCTGCAGATTGCGCCCGACGCCTTGCCGGTCGAGCACGGTTTCGATTCCAAGTGGCGCCAGCCACTGCGCCGGGCCGATGCCGGAACGCTGCAGCACCTGCACGGATCCGATCGAACCGGCGCACAGAACGACTTCGCCGCTGGTGCGGGCCTCGATGATCTCACCGCCCTGAATGAAGCGCACGCCGGCGGCGCGGCCATTTTCAACGATCAGGCGATCGACCAGCACGTTCTTTTCAAGCCGCAGGTTGCGGCGGCTCAGCACCGGTTTGAGAAATCCCCGCGCCGACGACCAGCGCCGCCCGCGCTTCTGGTTGACGTGGAAATAGCCGACGCCTTCATTGTCGCCGGTGTTGAAATCCGCAATTTTCCGGATTCCCATTTCCTCCGCGGCCGCGCCGACCGCGTCGAGGATTTTCCACGACAGCCGCGGCGCCTCGATGCGCCAGCCGCCGCCGGCGCCATGATGTTCGCTGTCGCCGAGAAAATGATCTTCCAGCCGCCGGAACGCCGGCAGCACGTCGTCATAGCCCCAGCCGGCCAGCCCGAGCTGACGCCAGTGATCGTAATCGGCCGCCTGGCCGCGCATCGAGATCATGGCGTTGATCGCGGACGAGCCGCCGATCACCTTGCCTCTGGGATATGCCAGCGCGCGGCCATTGAGGCCGGGTTCGGGCTCGGTCTTGAACATCCAGTCCGAGCGCGGATTGCCGATCGCAAACAGATAGCCTACGGGCACGTGAAACCAGATCCAGTTGTCGCTGCCGCCGGCCTCCAGGATCAGCACGCGGCGGGCCGGATCGGCGGAGAGCCGGTTGGCGACGATGCAGCCCGCCGTTCCCGCGCCGACCACGATATAATCGAACTCGCCCTCCAGCCGCTTCGGCATTCTTGCTTCCGTATTCTTCCCAGCCTCGTCATGCCCGGCTTTATGCCGGGCATCCACGTCTTTTTTTAGAGCTAAACTAAAACGTGGATGGCCGGGACAAGCCTTACTGGATTCACACATTTCGTCATACGCGGGCTTGACCCGCGTATCCATTAACCTTGAAGACTCTGTCGAAGACGATGGATTGCCGGGTCAAGCCCGGCAATGACGATGAAGATGTGCGAATACCGTGGGGACAAGCCCGGCCATGACGATTTGGCGGGGGTGTTCCGCCCTTCTGAGCCGCCATGGATGTTGGGTGGATCGCGGCCCCGTGCTAGAAAGAAGAAAATTTCCCCGGGACCGAGACTTCACATGCCCATCGTCAATCGCGTCGCCGATCTGCAACCCGACATCATGGCCTGGCGCCGGGATATCCATGCCCATCCCGAATTGCTTTACGATGTGCACCGCACCGCGGCGTTCGTTGCCGACCGGTTGCGGGAGTTCGGCTGCGACGAGGTCGCCACCGGCCTTGGCCGCACCGGCGTGGTCGGCGTCATCAAGGGCCGCAAGCCGGCCGCCGGCGCCGCCGACGTCAAGGTGATCGGACTGCGCGCCGACATGGACGCGCTGCCGGTCGAGGAACAGACCAATCTTGACTATGCCTCCAAAACGCCCGGCAAGATGCATGCCTGCGGCCATGACGGTCATACCGCGATGCTGCTCGGCGCCGCGCGATATCTCGCCGAGACGCGGAATTTCGCCGGCGACGCCGTGGTGATCTTCCAGCCGGCGGAAGAAGGCGGCGCCGGCGCCGCCGCCATGATCAAGGACGGCCTGATGGACCGCTTCGCCATCGACCGCGTCTATGGCATGCACAACGGCCCGGGCCTGCCGATCGGATCGTTCGCACTGCGGCCCGGTCCGATCATGGCAGCCACCGACTCCATCGATATCCATATCGAGGGGGTGGGCGGACACGCCGCGCGCGCGCACAAGTCCATCGATTCCGTTCTGGTCGGCGCGCAGCTGATCACCGCGCTGCAGTCGATCGTCGCACGCAGCGTCGATCCGCTGGAATCGGCGGTGATTTCGATATGCGAGTTTCACGCCGGCAACGCCCGCAATGTGATCCCGCAAACCGCCGAACTGAAAGGCACCGTCCGGACCCTGAAACCGGATGTCCGGCAACTGGTCGAGAAGCGCGTGCGGGAGGTCGTGGCCGGCGTTGCGCAGATGACCGGCGCGAAACTCGATCTGCATTACGAGCCCGGCTATCCGGTGACGGTCAATCATGCCGAGCAGACCGATTTCGCGATCCAGGTGGCGAAGGAGGTAGCCGGCGACGCCAACGTTCACGAGATGCCGCCGATGATGGGCGCGGAGGATTTCGCCTATATGCTCGAGGCGCGGCCGGGTGCGTTCATTTTCTGCGGCAATGGCGACAGCGCCGGGCTGCATCACCCGGCCTACAATTTCAACGACGACGCCATCGTCTACGGCACCTCGTACTGGATCAAGCTGGTGGAGAATACGCTGGCGGCGTGACGCGTAGCGTCATGCGGGCTTGACCCGCCTGCCGGGCCGAAGCCCCTTCGGCGCGCGAAGGCCCGCGCATCCATCAATCTCCACAAGGGTCTTTCGAAGAAAGATAGATTGCCGGGTCACGCCCGACAATGACGATCGGGGCACGTCCTACTGGATTCACACATCTCGTGATACGGCGGCCTGACCTGCGTATCATCCGGAGATCGTCGTTCCGGGGCGCGCGTCTTCGCGCGAGCCCGGCGCTTTCCGGTGGTGGCTTTTTTGCCGCATGCGGACGTGTTCGGAACAATGCCCATCACGTCACGTTGAGAACCGGGAACATCCCCGCTATTTACTGAATGGAGTACTTCATGGCCAAGGATAAGGACCTCAACGATCTCTTCCACGACACGTTGAAAGACATTTACTTCGCCGAAAAGCAGATTTTAAAGGCCCTGCCGAAGATGGCGAAGGCTGCGCAATCGGACGAGCTGCGCGCCGCGTTCGAGAAACATCGTGGCGAGACCGAAGGCCAGATCGGCCGCCTCGAGCAGATCTTCAAGATCCTCGGCGTGCCGGCGCGCGGCAAGACCTGCGACGCCATCAAGGGGATTCTCGACGAGGGCAAGGAGATCATGGACGAATACAAGGGCTGCGAGGCGCTGGATGCCGGGCTGCTCGCCGCGGCGCAGGCGGTTGAGCATTACGAAATTTCGCGTTATGGCACGCTGAAGCAGTGGGCCACGCAACTCGGCATGAAGGACGCGGCACGCTTGCTGGATCAGACCCTGCAGGAGGAGAAGAAAACCGACGCCGCGCTGACGACGCTTGCCGATGCGGCGGTGAATCTGGCAGCGGCGGCTTAAAGGCTTGCGACCCGGACGCGGACGGCGCCGTTTGGGCGCACCGCGTCCGGGGCCACCGAGAATGCCGGGCTTTGGCCAGCCCGGGCTCCGAATCGCTTCATACGAGCCGCTTTGCAATCCGCGATACGCGATCCCTACGCCACCCTTGACGCCTTTTTCATCTGCGCCGCAACGATCTTCAGATCGTCGACGAAGCGCCCATATTCCCGCAACCTGGCGTCTTCGTCCGGCAGCCGCAACAGATAGGACGGATGCACCGTCACCAGCACTTTGGCGCTGTCGTCGAGATCGATCAGCCGGCCGCGCGACTTGTTGATGGGCGTGATCTTGCCGAGCACGCTCTGCGCCGCGGTAGCGCCCATCGCAACGACCAGATCGGGCTTGATCGACGCCAGCTCGCGCTCATACCACTGCCGGCACGCCTTGATCTCCGGCGTATTCGGTTTTTGATGCAGTCGGATTTTCCCGCGCGGCACGAATTTGAAATGCTTGACCGCGTTGGTGACGTAGACCTTGCCGCGATCGACGCCGGCCTCCCGCAGCGCGCGATCGAGCATCTGGCCCGCGGGCCCGACGAAGGGCTTGCCGGCAAGGTCTTCCTTGTCGCCGGGCTGCTCGCCGACCAGCATCACCTGGGCATGTTGCGGACCTTCGCCGAACACGGTCTGGGTTGCGTCCTTCCAGAGCGGACAGGCGCGGCAACCGGCGGCTTGTTCGCGCAGGTTCTCGATGTCGTCCCCGCTAGTTGAATGCTTGCGTTTCATGGGCTCGGGCCGTTTCTGCGATTTGCGAGGTTCGGTGGCGCCGTGGGCGATCATGTCGCCGGCGGCACGTCCGGCGCCGGCGATCAGGGGCTTAATCAACGAGGCCTCCGGCAGGTTCCGCCAGTATTTCTTCGGCATCTCGGCCTGCATGGCTTTCACCTTCAGCCGGGCAGGATTGAAGATGCTGGCATAGTAGCGCCGCCAGGTTTCCTCCAGCCGGTCTTCCGACGGCGCATCCGATTTGCTGACGCCCGGCGTGAAGGAAACGGCATGACCGTCCCAATGCGCGCAAAGGTCCGGCGTCAGGATTGACCACGCCATGTCGGCAAAACGCCTTGCGAAAAACGGCGCGGCCAGCTCGACGATGTGATGCTCGGGCTCGAACCAGGCGATGAAACGCGCCTCGCGCTCGCGTCCGACCTCGCGGAAGCGGACGAAGGCGTGCATCTTGTGCTCATCGCGGCGCACCGCCTTGGCCATCGCCGTGATCTGGGCGACATCCGGATCGGTGGCGACATCAAGCAGTTCGTGATTGGCCCGCAGCCGCCACACGAGGCGATACAGAAGGGCAAGGCGCTTGATATCGCGATGCAGGATCGCGGTTTGCGCAAGCTCGACGAATTTGGCGGGAACGTTGAAGGTGCCGTGCGGCGTTTCGAGCGGCGCTGCGGTGCGCGGTTCGAATAATTCGGGTTCGTTGCCTTGCACCGTCCATGTTATCTCGGCCGGCGCCACGTCGTTCAGCGCCAGCACGCGCGCCGCCTTGCGCCAGCCCTCGAAATCGGTTTCGCTGTTCAACGAGATGAAGTGCATCGAATTCTACTCTCGCTCTTGCCACATATACGGCGTCATGCGCGGGCTTGACCCGCGTATCCATCCTGTTCGGAAGAGTCTCTGCGAAGGAGATGGATGGCCGGGTCAAGCCCGGCCACGACGAGGTGAGAGGTACTGCGTCACTTAAAACCCAAATCCCAATTGCGTTGCTTTCGGCCTGAACCGCTCCGCCAGCCGCGCGCTGTCGAGCAGATGCGGCGGCGGCCGGTGATCGGATAGAACGATGAACGGCAGTGCCTTGTTCCGCGGGATGTGCAGCCGCGCCAGATCCGCGACGCGGATCGAAGTCAGCCGCCGCGCGGAGATGATGCGGTCGACCGCCTTGGCGCCGAAGCCGGGTACGCGCAGCAAATCCTCACGGCTGGCGCTTGCGACGTCGAGCGGGAAGCGATCGCGATTGCGCAACGCCCAGGCCAGCTTTGGATCGATGTCGAGCGGCAGCATGCCGGCTTTTTGCTCGACGATTTCACTCACATCAAAGCCGTAAAACCGCATCAGCCAGTCGGCCTGGTAGAGCCGGTGTTCGCGGATCAATGGCGGCGCGCGAAGCGGCAGCGAGCGGCTGGCATCCGGGATCGGACTGAACGCGGAATAATACACCCGCTTGAGATTGTAGGAGCCGTAGAGATTGGCGCTGGTCGCAAGAATGGTCCGGTCGGAAGCACTGTCAGCGCCGACGATCATCTGCGTGCTTTGCCCGGCCGGTGCGAAGCGCGGCGCGGCGTTGCCTTTTGCCGTGGCCTTGCGGCCTTCGCGCGCTTCGTCGAGCTTGAGCCGCAGCCGGCCCATGGTCCGCCTGATCGCGCGCACGTCTTTTTCCGGCGCCAGTTTCGCGAGGCTTTCTTCCTCCGGCACTTCGATATTGATACTGAGCCGATCGGCATACTTGCCGGCTTCGGTGATCAGCGCATCGTCGGCCTCGGGGATGGTCTTGAGATGAATGTAGCCGCGGAAGTGATGCTGCTCGCGAAGCCTGCGTGCCACGCTCACCACCTGCTCCATGGTATAATCGGCGCTGCGGATGATCCCGGACGACAGGAACAGTCCCTCGATATAATTGCGCCGGTAGAAGTCGAGTGTCAGCTGCACCACTTCATCGACGGTGAAGCGCGCGCGCGGCACGTTCGAGGTGGCGCGGTTGACGCAATAGAGGCAGTCGTAGTTGCAGGCATTGGTCAGCAGGATTTTCAGCAGCGAGATGCAGCGCCCGTCCGGCGCGTAGGAATGGCAGATGCCCATGCCGGCGTCGGTGGAGCCAACTCCCTTGCCATCGCGGGAATCCCGTTTCTCGGTGCCGCTGGAGGCGCAGGAAGCATCGTATTTGGCGGCGTCGGCCAGGATTGCCAGCTTGTGCTGCACGTCCATTATTTGAAATCCCCTTGATTCTATTTCGTTATTCGTCATTGCGCGGAGCGCTTGCGACGAAGCATCCAGTCTTGCGTTGTGCGGCTGGGATTGCTTCGCTTCGCTGCACTGGAATCGCCCTAGATCCCGATTGACTCTCTTAGCCGTATTAGCTTTATATTAGAACATATCATGAACAAATGAGCCAGCTTCTGGTTTCTTAAAAACTGAAGTTGGCGAATATCTTATCTCGGGAGCGGCGCATGACCGGCGCACGCCTAAGCACGCTTGCGGCCTTGCGCGGCAGCATCGAACGCATCGAAACCCGCGACGCCACCGCGCCGGGCCGGGCATCGCTCGGCCATGCCGGGGCGGACGCGGCGCTGCAAGGCGGCCTCGCGCTGGGCGCGATGCATGAGGTTTTCGCGGAAGGCAGGCAGAGCGCCGCGGCGACGGGGTTCATTGCGGGACTGACGCGACGCGTCAGTGCGCGGCGGCCGCTGCTGTGGGTGCGGCAGGATTTCACCGAACTGGAATCCGGCGCGCTGTCGATGAGCGGATGGAGCGAACTCGGTCTCGATCCGCGATTGCTGGTGACGGTGCGCGCGCCTGACGTCGAGACCGCGTTGCGGACATCGGCAGATGCGCTGGCCTGCGATGCGCTTGGCGCCGTGGTGCTGGAAATCTGGGGCGAGGCGCGGCAGTTCGACGTCGTTGCCAGCCGCAAGCTGACATTGGCGGCGCGGATGTCGGGGGTCACCGGCCTGCTGCTGCGCCTCGCGGCGACGCCAATGCCCTCGACGGCGGAGACACGATGGATCGTTCGGGCGGCGCATTCGCCGCCACGGTTGGAGGCGTGGGGCACGCCCATGCTCGATGCCCGGCTGGTTCGCAACCGTCATGGCCCGAACGGGCATTGGATCATGGAATGGAAATGTGATGAGTGCCTCTTCCGTGAAACGCCGGCGTATCCTCAGTCTGTGGCTGCCCCGCCTGCCGACCGACCGCATCAAGCGCCAGCTTTCGCGCAACGCCGCGACCAAAGCGTCTTCAGCCGAAGTGGACGGCGGTTGGCGTGAAGCGAACGCATCACGACAAAAGTCCGGCGGTCTGCCTTGCATCGTCGTTACCAGGCAGAACAACGCGCTGCAGATTTCCGCGCTGGATGACGCCGCCGCCCGTCTCGGGCTCGAAGTAGGGCTGCCGCTGGCCAATGTCCGGGCCATCTGTCCGGACATCCAGGTGTTCGATGCCGACCCGGTGGCGGACGCGCGGGCGCTGAATGCCATCGCCGACTGGTGCGATCGCTTCACGCCGCTGGTGGCACTCGATCTGCCGCACGGCCTGTTTCTCGACATCACCGGCTGCGCGCATCTGTTTGGCGGCGAGGCCGCGTTGCTGCAGACGCTGTGCGAGGCGCTGACGCGGCAGGGATTTGCCGTCAGCGCCGCGATTGCCGGCACCTCGATCTGCGCGCGGACGCTCAATCGTCACGTCCATGGCCGCATCGTGATGGACGGCGAAGAAGCGGACAGCGTGAAACCGCTGCCGGTGTTTGCGCTCGGCGCCGACGACGCCATCACCCGCGGGCTGCGCCGCGCCGGGCTCAAGACCATCGGCGATGTCGCCTCCCGGTCGCGGCCCGAGATCGCGGCAAGGTTCGGCGCCGATTTTACGGCGCTGCTGGACCAGGCATTGGGGCAGAGCGATGTGCCGATCTCGCCGCGCCAGCCGCTGCCGGATTACATCGTGGAGAAGCGCTTCGCCGAGCCGGTCCTGACCGATGGGGTGATAGCGGCGACCTTGTCTCGGCTTGCCCTGACCTTGGTGGCGGCGATGGAACGCCACGGCAAGGGCGCGCGGCGGCTGGAGGCGCGTTTCTTCCGCACCGACGGCGCGGTGCGCGCGATTGCCGTGGATACCGGCCAGCCCGTCATCAGGCCCGAGGTCATCGACCGCCTGTTCCGCGAGCGGCTCGATGCGTTGGCCGATCCGCTCGATCCCGGCTTCGGCTTCGATCTGGTGAGGCTGTCCGCCAGCCGCACCGAGATCGTGGTGCAGCAGCAGCGCGATCTCGACGCCAATGTGCACGACAATGATGAACTCGCCGCATTGATCGATCGCATCGCCGCGCGCATCGGCGGCCGGCGCGTGGTCGTGCACCTGCCGCAGGACACCCATATTCCGGAACGCGCCGAAACAGCGGCGCCGGCGCAGCATCATCTTGCCGCGGCAATGCTTGCAGCCTGGCCGGCGCGCGCCGAAGGCGAGCCGCCGCTGCGGCCGCTGCGGCTGTTCGAGAAGCCGGAGGAGATCGAGGTCACCGCGATGTTTCCGGACGGCCCGCCGGCGCACTTCAAATGGCGCAGGGCGCAACATCGCATTACGCGCGTTGAGGGTCCTGAACGCATCGCCATGGAGTGGTGGCGTCAATCCGCAGAGGGCCGTCGTCACGACCACACCCGGGATTATTTCCGCGTTGAAGACAGGGATGGCCGCCGCTTCTGGCTTTATCGCCATGGACTTTATGGGCGCGAGGTGAGGAGCTTTCGCTGGTTCATGCATGGAGTCTTTGCATGAGCGGCGCTCATGCAGCGCCGGTCTACGCCGAAATCGGGATTACCACGAATTTCTCGTTCTTGCGCGGCGCATCGCATCCGCAGGAATATGTCCACAAGGCCAGCCGTTATGGTCTCTACGCTGTCGGGATTGCCGATCATAACACATTGGCCGGCGTGGTTCGCGCATATGCCGAGCTTGGCAACAAAAGCCGCAAGGTTCGCTACAACCCAAAGCTTCTGGTCGGCGCGCGACTGGTGTTTGCCGACGGCACGCCGGATATCCTGGCCTATCCGCGCGACCGCGAGGCTTATGGCCGGCTCTGCCGGTTGCTCAGTACGGGCAAATTACGGGCCAACAAGGGCGCGTGCCATCTGACGCTCGGCACTCTCGCGGAGTTCGGCGAAGGCCTGCTGCTGGTGCTGATGCCGCAATATCGTCTGGAGACAGCAAAAATTCTTCGTACCCTCGATCGTCTGCGGCAATTGCAGCACGAAGGCGTATGGCTCGGCGCCACGATGTTCTTTCGCGGCGACGACCGGCGCCGGATGCACCGCCTCGAACGGCTCGCGACGACGGCAGGCGTGCCGCTGATTGCCACCAACGACGTCCTGTATCATCATCATCGGCGGCGCGAGTTGCAGGACGTGGTGAGTTGCATCCGCGAGAAAACCACCATTCACACCGTCGGCAAGAAGCTCGAGTCGCATGCCGAGCGTCATCTGCAACCGTACAAGGTGATGGCGCGCCTGTACAAGGATTACCCCGCCGCGCTCGAAGAGACGGTCGCTTTCGCCGACCGCATTGAATTCAGTCTGAAGCAGCTTGAATACAACTATCCCGACGAGCCGGTACCGCCGGGCAAGACCGCGCAGCAGCACCTCGCGGACCTGACGGAAAGCGGTATCAGGCATTATTTTCCCGAAAGAATAGACGGCAAGTTACGCGCCATCATCGACAAGGAGCTCAGGCTCATCGAGGAACTGAACTACGCGCACTACTTCCTCACCGTGCATGACATCGTGCAGTGGGCGCGCAATCAAGGCATCCTCTGCCAGGGACGCGGTTCGGCGGCCAATTCCGCGGTCTGCTATGTACTCGGAATCACCGCCGTCGATCCGACCGAGGTCGACCTGCTGTTCGAGCGCTTCATTTCCAAGGAGCGCCTTGAGCCGCCGGATATCGACGTCGATTTCGAGCACACCCGCCGCGAAGAGGTGATGCAGTATGTCTACCGCCGCTATGGCCGTCACCGCGCCGCGATCATCGCCACCGTCATTCATTACCGGCCGCGCTCGGCAATCCGCGATGTCGGCAAGGCGCTCGGCCTGACCGAGGATGTCACGGCCGCGCTCGCCGACACCGTGTGGGGAAGCTGGGGCAAGGGCCTCAACGAGATGCAGGTCAGGCAGGCGGGCTTCGATCCCGGCAATCCCATGGTAATTCGCGCAGTCACGCTTGCCACGGCGTTGATCGACTTTCCACGTCACCTGTCGCAGCATGTCGGCGGCTACGTGCTGACCCAGGACCGGCTCGACACCTACGTGCCGATCGGCAATGCCGCGATGGACGATCGCACTTTCATCGAGTGGGACAAGGATGACGTCGACGCCTTGAAAATGATGAAGGTCGACATCCTCGCATTGGGAATGCTGACCTGCATCCGCAAATGCTTCGACTTGATCCACGCCAACAAGGGAAGTCGGTACGAACTCAAGGATATCAAGGCCGAAAACAAGGACGCCGAACCTGTTTTCGAGATGCTTCAGCGCGGGGAATCTCTTGGCGTGTTTCAGGTCGAGAGTCGTGCGCAGATGAACATGCTGCCGCGACTGAAGCCGAAGACCTTCTATGATCTCGTCATCGAGGTCGCGATCGTTCGGCCCGGACCGATCCAGGGCGACATGGTGCATCCCTATTTGAGGCGGCGGAACGGGGAGGAAATCGTCTACCCCTATCCGAAGGGCGGCGACAAGAACGAGTTGCGCAACGTCCTGGACAAGACGCTCGGCGTACCGCTGTTCCAGGAACAGGCGATGCGGATCGCCATGGTGGCGGCAGAGTTTACCTCCGAAGAAGCCAACGGGCTGCGCCGTGCGATGGCGACATTTCGCAATGTCGGCACCATCGGCACCTTCGAAAAACTGATGGTCGGGCGCATGATCGAACGCGGCTACGATCCGCAATTTGCGCAAAGCTGCTTCGACCAGATCAAGGGCTTCGGCAGCTACGGTTTCCCCGAAAGCCACGCCGCGAGTTTTGCCCAGCTTGTCTATGTCTCGTCATGGCTCAAGCATTATCACCCCGACGCGTTCTGCTGCGGGTTGCTGAATTCCCAGCCGATGGGATTTTACGCGCCGGCGCAGATCGTCGGCGATGCCCGCAACAACGGAGTCGAGGTGCGCCAGATCGATGTGTCGTTCAGTTTCTCGCAGAACACCCTGGAGGAACGCTGCGAGAAATACCATGCGCTCCGTCTCGGCTTCCGCCAGATCGACGGGTTCAAGTGGGCCGATCCGGACGAGGAGTTTTTGCGGATGGAAAACAACAAGCGGCTGGAAATCAAAAAGCCGAAGCCGGAAGACTGGGCCGATCGCATCGTCGCCGCGCGGTCGCGCCGCCGCTTCACCTCGCTGGAGGAGTTCGCCCGCGACACCGGCTTGCCGAAACGCGCGCTGATCCTGCTGGCCGATGCCGATGCGTTTCGCTCCATCGGTCTCGATCGCCGGGCGGCGTTATGGGCGGTGCGGCGGTTGCCGGATGACGTGCCGCTGCCGCTGTTTGAAATCGCCGCCGCGCGCGAACAGCCCGACGAAGGCGCGTCGCCGTTACCGCCGATGCCGCTGCCGGAACAGGTGGTGGCCGACTATCAGACCATCCGTCTGTCGCTGAAAGGCCATCCGATGGAATTTTTGCGGGCGATGTTTACGCGCGAGCGCGTCGTCGCCTGCGATGCGGTTGCACATGCCAATGACAGGCGGCGCGTCCGCTGCGCCGGCGTGGTGCTGGTGCGGCAGCGTCCCGGCAGCGCCAACGGGGTCGTGTTCATGACGCTGGAAGATGAAACCGGCATCGCCAATGTCGTGGTGTGGCCGAAGATCATGGAGCGCTTCCGCAAGGAAGTAATGGGCGCGCGGCTCATTCTGGTGGAGGGTACCATTCAAAGCAGCCCGGAAAAGGTCGTGCATCTGGTGGCGGAGCGATTGTTCGATCGTTCGGCCGATCTGACCAGTCTGGCCAATGACGCACTTGGCCGGCACCATGGGTTGCCTCATGGCGCAGCGCCGAGCGCGCCATTTAACGAGGAACTGCTGGAAAACCCCGGCAGCAGCCCACCGCAAAAACATCGCCACCCGCGCAACGTCCGCATCCTGCCGCCGTCAAGGGATTTTCACTAGACTAGTCGTCATTGCGAGCGAAGCGAAGCAATCCAGTTTACGTACAAGGACTGGATTGCTTCGTCGCTTGCGCTCCTCGCAATGACGGCGGTACCATTGCATCGGCTATCGACGCGGAGACTCCATGCTCACCCCCCGTGACATCCTCGCCGATCTCTGGACATCGTCAGGCGGCGATGCCGCCGCGCTCGATCGTGTCACGCTGACCGGCGACGAGCCGCAACTGCCGTCTTCGTTTCGCGTCGCCGCCGCGGCGCAGGTCGGGGTGGCTGCGGCGGGACTGGCGGCGGCGACCGTCTGGCAGTTGCGCAGCGGGCAAGCGCAGGACGTCGCGGTCGACATGCGCCATGCCGTCGTCGAATGCCGCTCCGAGCGCTATCTTCGCGTCGACGGCAAGCCGCCGGGGCCGGCATGGGACGCCATTGCGGGAGTCTACAGAACTCGCGACAACCGCTTTGTGCGCTTGCACACCAATTTCCCGCATCACCGCGACGCCGTCTGCAAAGTGCTGGCCTGCAAGCCGGAGCGCGACGCCGTGCAGGCGGCCTTGATGCGATGGGACGGTGAAGCGTTCGAGACCGCGGCCTATGCCGGCGGCTGTGTCGTTGCGCTGATGCGCTCGCATGACAAATGGCTGGCGCTGCCGCATGCGAAAGCGCTGGCCGGATTGCCGCTGGTCGAAATCGAAAAAATCGGCGAAGCCGCGCCAAAACCCTGGCCCGCCGGCGACCGTCCGCTGGCGGGCGTGCGCGTGCTCGATCTGTCGCGGGTCATCGCCGGTCCCGTCGCAGGCCGCACGCTGGCCGCGCATGGCGCCGACGTAATGCTGATCTCAAGTCCGGAGCTGCCGTCGATTCCCTGGCTCACCATCGATACCGGCCGCGGCAAGCTGAGCGGTTTTGCCGATCTCAAGACCGGGCAGGGCCGCGACGTGCTGCGCGGCCTGCTCGCAGAGGCCGATATTTTCTCGCAAGGCTACCGTCCGGCATCCATCGCCGCCCTCGGCTTCTCGCCCCAGGATGCGGCGCGGATCTGTCCCGGCATCGTCTATGTCTCGCTGTCCGCTTATGGCCACGCCGGATCTTTCGAAGGTTCATGGTCGGGACGCCGCGGTTTCGACTCGCTGGTGCAAACCGCCACCGGTTTCAACCACGCCGAAGGGCAGGCGGCTGGCGTCGATGGTCCGAAGGAACTGCCGGCGCAAATGCTCGATCATGCGACCGGCTACATGATGGCGTTCGGCGCGATGATCGCCAAGGCACGCCAGTCGCGCGAGGGCGGCAGCTGGCATGTCCGGGTATCGCTGGCGCAGACCGGGCGCTGGCTGTGGAATCTTGGCCGCGTCGCCGATGGCTTTGCCACCGAAGATTTGAAGGGCGAATCCGTAATGCCCTTTATCGAGGAAGTGCCGTCGGGCTTCGGTCCGCTGCGGTCGGTGCGCCATTCGGCGCAACTGTCGAAAACCCCGGCCTCGTGGTCGCGTCCGGCGATGCCGCTCGGCAGTCATCCGCCGCAATGGCCGCCGCAAGATTGAGCGTCAGCGCCCGCCTCGCGAAATTTTAACTAAAAACGCTAGGGCTGATCGCGTTTTTAGATTGTTTGAAACACCAATTGGGCACTATTAGCACAGCGATGAGGCAAATCGCCGCGGAATAGGTGACGGCTCAGCCAAGGCCCTATGCAGACAAAAGTTACCAAACAATTTCAAGCGCTTAACCGTCAACGGCTGGCCGTCGGCATGGCCCTGCTAGCGCTGGCGGCGTTCGCCGTCTTCGGCCTTGTGCATATCAGCAAGGCACCGCATGGCAATTCCGAACTGTCGAGTCAGTCCCGCAAGGGTCAGCAGCGCTATACGCCGACGCCCTCCGAATGGGCCACCCTGACCATGGAGCCGGCGACCGAGCGGGCGTTCCGGGCCGAACACGTCACCGAAGGCAAGATCGCTGTCGACGAAGACCGTTCGACGCCGGTGTTCTCGCCCTATGCGGGCCGGGTCACCAAGCTGATGGCGCGGCCCGGCGACCAGGTCGGGCAGGGGCAGGCGCTGTTTGTCATCGAGGCCGCCGACAACGTGCAGGCCCAGAACGATTACATCACGGCCATGACCGGATTGAACAAGGCGAAATCGGCGCTCGATCTGGCCCAGATTCAGGACAAGCGTGCCAAGGATTTGTTCGAAGGCAAGGCTGTCCCGCTGAAGGATTATCAGCAGACGCAGGCGACGCTGATCCAGGCGCAGAACGATCAGCGCTCGGCGGAAACCGCGCTGGAGGCGGCGCGCAACAAGCTGCGCATTCTCGGGCTTACCGACGATGACATCGCGACCTTCCGGCAGAAAGGCCGCATCAACCCGGAAACGACGATCTTCTCGCCGATCGCCGGCACGGTGGTCCAGCGCAAGATCGGGCCCGGCCAATATATCGGCGCCGGCGCCAGCGATCCGGTGTTCGTGATCGGCGATCTCTCCACCGTCTGGCTCACCGCCTTCGTTCGCGAGACCGAAGCCTCCGTGGTGTCGACCGGGCAGGAGATCGCCTTCAACGTGCTGGCGCTGCCGGGCCACACGTTGGAAGCGCGTATCAATTATGTCTCGGCCGCGATCGATCCTTTGACCCGAAGGCTGTTGGTCCGCGCCACCGTCGACAACAAGGACGGCCAGTTGAAGCCCGAGATGTTCGCCAACGTCACGATCTATTCGGCCAGCGATCACCCGGCGATCGGCGTGCCGAAGCAGGCGCTGATCTACGAAGGCGATCAGGTCCGGCTTTGGGTCGCGCATGACGACAAGTCGATCGAGCTCCGCCAGATCAAGACCGGCCTCACCAACGGCAACCTGGTCGAGGTCAAAGGCAACCTGAAGCCGGGCGAGCAGGTCGTCACCAAGGGCAGCCTGTTCATCGACCGCGCCGCATCGGGGAGCTAGGTCATTTCCTGCCCGGCACGATACCATCTCCGCGTCATGGCCGGGCTGTCCCGGCCATCCACGTCTTTGTTCCACGCAAGACGTGGACGCCCGGCACAAGGCCGGGCATGACGAGCATTGTGAAAGACCTGATCTGAATGGATCGCCTCGTCGCCCTTGCGGTCCATCGCCGCTTCCTGATGGTCGGTTTGTTCGCCGTCGTGATGATCGGCGGCCTGATCGCGTTCAGGCAGCTCAACATCGAGGCCTATCCCGATCCGACCCCGCCGATGGTCGACATCGTCACCCAAAGCCCCGGACTGTCGTCGGAGGAGATCGAGCGCTACATCACCATTCCGATCGAGACCCAGGTCGCCGGCATCAAGAACCTGCGCACCATCCGCACCATCTCCCTGTACGGCCTGTCCGACGTCAAGTTGCAGTTCTCGTTCGACTACACCTACGACGAGGCGCTGCAGCAGGTTCTGAACCGGTTGTCGCAGATGGCGCCGCTGCCCGGCAACGTGCAGCCGGGGATTTCGCCGCTCAGCGCCATCGGCGAAATCTACCGCTACCGGCTGGCGGGGCCGCCGAACTACAGCGTGCTCGACCTGAAGACGCTGCAGGACTGGGTGCTGCAGCGCCGCTTCCGCGCGGTGCCGGGCGTGATCGACGTCACCGGCTGGGGCGGCAGGACCAAGACCTACGAGTTGCAGGTCGATTTCAGCAAGCTGATCGCCAACGGCCTGACCTTGCCGCAACTGCTGCAGGCGGTGGGCAATTCCAACATCAATGTCGGCGGCAACACCGTCAATATCGGCGCGCAGTCCGCGGTGGTGCGCGGTGTCGGGCTGATAAGGTCGATCGACGATCTCTCCAACACCATGGTGTCGCAGAGCGGCGGCAATCCGGTGCTGGTCAAGGACATCGCCGCCGTCACCGTCGGCGAGAAGCCGCGGCTCGGCATCGCCGGCCTCGACCAGGACGACGATATCGTGCAGGGCATCGTGCTGATGCGCCGCGGCGAACAAAGCTCGCCGACCATCACGCGGGTCGAGCAAGTGGTGGCCTCGATCAACCGCTCCAGCATCCTGCCGCCGGGAGTGAAAATCGAGCGAATCTACGACCGCAAGGATCTGATCGACGTCACCACCGCCACCGTGCTGCACAACATGGTGGTCGGCATCCTGCTGATCGTGCTGCTGCAATGGATTTTCCTCGGCGATCTTCGAAGCGCGATGATCGTCGGCGCCACCATTCCGTTCGCGCTGTTTTTCGCCGTCATCATCCTGGTGCTGCGCGGCAAATCCGCCAATTTGCTGTCGGTCGGCGCCATCGATTTCGGGCTGATCGTGGACGCGACGGTGATCATGGTCGAGGCGATTTTCCGCCGGTTGTCGCAGACCACCGCGCTGTCGCCGGCCGAACAGAGTCACATCTCGCGCGAAACCACGATGGGCATGAAGAGCCATGCCATCCTCTCGGCCGCGGCCAACGTGTCGCGGTCGATCTTCTTTGCCGCCGCCATCATCATCGCAGCATTCATTCCGCTGTTCACCCTGAGCGGGGTCGAGGGCAATATTTTCGGCCCGATGGCGCGCACCTACGCCTATGCGCTGGCCGGCGGATTGCTGGCGACCTTCACGGTGACGCCGGCGCTCAGCGCGCTGATCCTGCCATCGCATATGGAGGAAACCGAGACCCGGATCATGGCATTCCTGCACCGGCTCTACATGCCGGTACTGTCCTGGGCGGTCGACAACCGGAAGCTGGTGATGGGAGCGGCCGCGGGCCTCGTGGTCATGACCCTGATCTTCACGCGATTGCTCGGTCTCGAATTCCTGCCCAAGCTCGAGGAAGGCAATCTCTGGATCCGCGCGACCTTGCCGCCAACCATTTCGCTGCAGGAGGGCAACGCCTATGTCAACGAAATGCGAAAGATCATTCGCAGCCGTCCCGAGGTCGAATCGGTGGTGTCGCAGCATGGCCGTCCCGATGACGGTACCGATGCCGCCGGCCTGTTCAACGCCGAATTCTTCGCGCCGCTGAAGCCGGTCAGCGAATGGCCAAATACCAGGGAGAAGGGCGAACTGACGGCACAATTGCTGGCGCAGCTTGAACAGAAATTTCCCGGCGTCGAGTTCAACTTCTCGCAATATCTGCAGGACAACGTCTCCGAAGCCGTCTCCGGCGTGAAGGGCGAGAATTCGATCAAGCTTTACGGCAACGATCTGCAGGCGCTGACCGACACCGCCAACAAGATCAAGTCCGTGCTGTCAACCGTGCAGGGCGTCACCGACCTTGCGGTGTTCACCTCCCTGGGACAGCCCACCATCCAGATCGATATCGACCGTGCCCGCGCCGCGCGCTACGGGTTGTCGCCGGGAGACATCAACGCCACCATCCGCGTCGCCATCGGCGGCGACAGCGCCGGCGATCTCTACGAGCCGGGCAGCGACCGGCATTTTCCGATCATCGTGCGGCTGGCGCCGGAGTTTCGCCGCAGCGCCGAAGCGATCCAGAATCTGCGCATTGGCGCGCCCGGTCCCAATGGCGTGATCACGCAGATTCCCTTGAGCGAAGTGGCGTCGATCCAGCTGGTGTCGGGCGCGGCCTATATCTACCGCGAGCAGCAGGAGCGTTATCTGCCGATCAAGTTCTCGGTGCGCGAGCGCGACCTCGGCAGCGCGATCCGCGAGGCCCAGGACAAGGTGGCGGAGCAGGTGCAGTTGCCGCCGGGATCGCGGGTCGAGTGGGTCGGCGAGTTCGGCAACCTGCAGGACGCCATCAAGCGGCTGTCGATCGTGGTCCCGATCAGTCTCGCGCTGATCGCGGTGCTGCTGTGGTTCAATTTCGGTTCGATGATCGACACGCTGCTCGCCATGAGCGTGATCCCGATGGCGATCTTCGGCGGCGTCCTGGGGCTGCTGATATCGGGCATTCCGTTCAGCGTCTCCGCCGCGATCGGATTCATCGCGCTGTTCGGCATTGCCGTGATGGACGGCATCATCATCCTGTCGCAGTTCAACCAGTTGATCGAGGAAGGCTACGACCGCATGCGGGCGGTGATCCGCACCGGCGAACTGCAACTGCGCCCGGTGCTGATGACCTGCGTCGTCGCCGGCGTCGGGTTGTTGCCGGCGGCGCTGTCGGAGGGTATCGGTTCGCAGGTGCAGAAGCCGCTCGCCGTGGTGGTGGTCACCGGCATGACGCTGGCGCCGCTGGTCATCCTGGTGACGCTGCCGGTGCTGATCTCGGTTTTCTCGCGGCGGGCGCGGTAGCTACGGGATTTCGGTAACTACAGGATTTCAAGGTCGTCATTGCGAGCGGAAGCAATCCTATTGTCATTGCCGGGCTTGAACCTACTGGATTCACACATTTCGTCATACGCGGGCTTGACCCGCGTATCCATCAATCTTCGCAAGACTCTGTCGAAGACGATGGATTGCCGGGTCAAGCCCGGCAATGACGACGAAGATGTGTGAATACCGTAGGGCTTGACCCGGCAATCCATCTTCTTCGAAAAAACACTTTCGAAGGATGATGGATGCGCGGGTCAGGCCCGCGCATGACGAAGAGGGGATTGGCTCCTCGGGCTTTCATTTTGAACTGACGGATGATGCCGCTTGTCATTGCGGGGAGCAAAGCGACGAGCAATTCAGTTTGCTCCTGCTGTGCTGGATTGCTTCGCTGCGCTCGCAATGACGATTCTGCGCGCAATGGCCGCGGTCGAACCTATTGCCCCGAGGGCGTGCGCAGGCCGTGCCAGGCGTCGCGCACCTGGTGGTAATGCACCTCGGGGAGATAATCCGGCGTATTGAGCGCGAGGGTTTTGACATCGAGTTTGCCGATCGCGCTGAGCAGGGTGTAGGACGCGATCACGCGGTCGCGCTGTGCGCCGATCAGGCGGGCCTTGGCGGAAATCAGTTCCTGCTGCGAGTTCAGCACATCGATCGTGGTGCGCTGGCCGCCCTGCGATTCCTTCTGCACGCCCTGCAAGGCTACGGTCGCGGCACGGACCTCGGATTCCGAGGCGCTCACCGCGATTTTGGCGCCCTCATGCGCGACCCAAGCGCCGGTGGCGGCGGTGCGCGCCTGGTTGCGGACCTGGTCGAGCACGAGGCGGCTTTGGGCTGCGACTTCCTTGGCCTGCCGGGTCTGCGAAGCGGCGGTGCCGCCATCGTAGATCGGCGCGGTGAGCTGGCCGACCACGGACGCCTGGTCGGTCCCGAAAGTGCCAAGCGTCGGATCTGAATCCCGGCTCTTGCTTACATTGCCTTGCAACGTAATCGTCGGAAGCAGGCTGCTTTCGGCGACGCTGATCGAGGTCGTCGCCACATCGACGTCGAAGCCCGCGGCAAGCACGGCCGGATGTCCCCTGAACGCCAGCGCCGTGGCCTCGTCGCGGCTGCGCGGCAGATAGCGGTCGACCGGCTCGGCCGGGCTCAATCGCGCCGGCGGATTTCCGATCACCCGCGCATAGGTCGCCTGGCTGATCGCGAGATTGACCTCGGCGGCGTTGAGATCGGCGAGACCGCGGCTCAGGCGCGCTTCGGCTTGCGAAGTATCGGTCGGCGTCACGTCGCCGGCGTTGAGCCGTTTCTGCACAATACCCTGGGTTTCGCGCAGGAAGGCGACATTGGCGCGCTGCGCCTCGACCAGCGACTGATTGGCCAGCACGTTGGTGTAAGCGGTGACGGCGTCGAGCAGCACACCCTGGCCAACGTTGCGCAGCGCCTCGCGGCCGGACTGCACCTGGAATTCCGCGACGCGAACGCTGTTGGCGGTCTTGAAGCCGTTGAACAGCGTCTGCGTGACCGTAAGGCCGATGGTCCACGGTTTCAGCGCGGCGGTCTGGATCGTGTTGTTGGGCAGCAAATCGCGGACCGCCTGCAGTCCGCCGCTGAGACTGGCCACGATCTGCGGCCTATAGCCGGCCAGCGCCTGCGGCACGTTTTCGTCGGTCGCACGCTGCCGCGCCCGCTCGGCGTTGAGCTGGGGACTGGTCTGATAGGCCTTGGCCAGCGCTTCCAGCAGGGCTTCGGCCCGCGCCGCGGCCGGGGCAAGGGCGAGACAGATGGCTGCGGCAACGCCCATGCCTGATCGAAGCACGCGCCTTTCCACGTGGCCAATGCTACTGGCACGCCCAATCATCTGATCCCGCAACAAAACCCGGCCATCTGCCCCCGCCGACGGCCCGTTCTCCTGTTTAGAGGGCGTTGGCGCTACAGGCAAACCATCCGGTGCGGAATCCCATGCTTTCACGCGGTTGGCAGCAGGGTGTTGCCCGAAGTCCCTACCGGCTCGGCCCTGCGCATGACGGGAACGTGTTTAGCGCCGCCTACCTGTTCCTGTTCGCCGGCTTGCGCTTCTCGATGAACGCCGCCATGCCTTCGGAGCGATCTTCCAGCGCGAAGGTCGAATGAAACAGGTTGCGCTCGACGTTCATTCCCTCGGATAGCGGCGTCTCGAACGCGCGATTGATGGCTTCCTTGGCCATCGCGGCGGCGGGCTGCGACATCGAGGCGATCTTCTCCGCCATCGCCAGCGCTTCCTCCATCAACTTGTCCGACGCCACGATGCGGCTCACCAGCCCCGAACGCTCGGCCTCCGCGGCATCCATCATGCGGCCGGTCAGGCACAGGTCCATCGCCTTGGATTTGCCGACCGCCCGCGTCAGCCGCTGGGTGCCGCCGATGCCGGGAATGGTGCCGAGGGTGATCTCCGGCTGGCCGAATTTGGCAGTGTCGCTGCAGATGATGATGTCGCACATCATCGCCAGTTCGCAGCCGCCGCCGAGCGCATAACCGGAGACGGCGGCGATGGTCGGCTTGCGGCACCGCGCAACACGGTCGCCGCCGATCGCGGTGAAATCGCTGGAAAACATGTCGATGAAGGTTTTCGGCTGCATCTCCTTGATGTCGGCGCCGGCGGCGAATGCCTTTTCGCTGCCGGTGACGAGAATGCAGCCGATCTCGCCATCGGCCTCGAAATCGTCAATCGCGGCCGCGATCTCGCGGAAAACGCCGAACGACAGCGCATTGAGCATTTTCGGACGGTTGAGCGTGAGGATGCCGACCGAGCCTTTGCTCTCGACAATGATGTGTTCGAATGTGGCCATGACCCGCGTCCCGCGTTGTTCTCGTAAACAATGTGCCCGTTGGCAGGATGGGCTTCAAGTGGAAGTATTTGAGCGCAACGTCTCACCGGCGTCATTGCGAAGAGCGTAGCGGACGAAGCAATCCAGCCTTACTGCATGGGATTGCTTCGTTTCGCTCGCAATGACGCTACGTCATGAACATGCGCGCCGCCGAAGCGAGCGTCAGCAGGCCGCCGAAGGCGATGAAAATCTTGCCGATCAGCGAGGTCTGGCCCCAGGTGGAATCCTCGGTGCTGACAACCGGAGCTTGAGCCGCCTGCGTCTGTGACGGCATCGGAGCGGCCGCCATCACGGTCGCCGCGGCGGCCTTGTCGTTGTCGTCGCTTTTGCTCTCGCTCAAAGCGCGATCGACATCGTTGAGCTGATCGGCGGCGACAAGGTCCAGGTTCGCCGCAGGCTGCGGGTCGAATTGATTTGCAGCCAGGGTTTGCAGCCGGTCGCTGGCTTGCGCGGACAGCGCTGTTGCGACATCCACCGTTACGTCGGCCGCGGCGAGCTGGGCGTTGGCATTGGCGACGGAGGGCGGAAGCGCCGACACGGCTTCGCCGGCGTTCGGCGCGGCGTCGGCGTCGTCAGCCTTCTTTTTTCGCGAGAGCCTGGCATTCTCGCTGGTATCCCCGGCCATCCTTGCCGATTTGCGGTGCGACGAGGCATGTCGCCAGTGCCGGGATTTCCTGGTGAACTTGCTCAACGCCACCGGCGCGCCGGCGGTTTCGGTTTTCGATACCGCGGTGCCGCCATCGGCGTCCTCGGCTGCCTGCAATGGGCTTGAGAAACACGCCCAAACCGCTGCCGCGACGATCAACGCCGAGCGCCCGCTGGCTTTGATGTTCATTCGACAATCTCCCCAATTGTCAGCCCCGAAGCGCAAAGAGACCGCGCGCCGTGTCCACAGCGGGGCAGAAAAAGGGAATCTTCGGGCTAGTCAGGCGAAAACGGGGCAATCCCCAGCTTCAGAAAAGATGAGTTGAGAAAGGATACCCATCGTGCGGTCTCACCATTCCAGCGGTTTCGCTGCGCTCTATCCATCCTCCAAGATCGCGTTCAATGTTATGAGCGTGTGGTTGCAGGATTCGTCGCCAGCACAGCGCTCGTTCACGACTTCGTGATCTTGCATTTGCGACGTAACAAATTGAAAGATCGACCGAATTGCAGGGTGGGAGCGCGTGCGCGATCGTGAGGACGAATGGACCGGCCTGATGCGGTCGGCCATTGCAGGGGATGGTGCCGCATATCAGCGCCTGCTCAGCGCCATCGCACCGGTGCTGCGCGCGACCGCGCGGCGCGGGCTGGCGCGGGCCGGACAGCCGGTCGATCAAGCCGAGGACATTGTGCAGGACATTTTGCTGGCGGTGCATCTGAAACGACATACCTGGGACGCCAACGCGCCGTTCGCGCCCTGGCTGTTCGCGATCGCGCGCAACAAGTTGATCGACGCGCTGCGTCGTCGCGGCCGCCGGGTGTTCGTCAACATCGACGATTTCTCCGAAACGATCCCGAGCGAACCGGCCGAGGAGACCGTGCCGGCGCGCGAGGTGGCAGCCCATCTCGAAGGCCTGCCGCCGCGCCAGCGCGACGTGCTGCAATCGATCGCGGTGGACAGCGCGTCGATCAAGGCGACGGCGGTGAAACTGTCGATGAGCGAGGGCGCGGTGCGGGTGGCGCTGCACCGCGGACTTGCCAACCTCACCGCCAAACTCCGGGAAAAATGAGAATGGATACCGATCGTCTCATTCGTACCTTGGCTGCCGACAATGCCCATCGCGAAATGCCGGTCGGGCTCGTGCTGACGATGGCGCTGCTGGTCGCGGCGCCGTTTTCTCTGGCGATGTTCGCCATGGCACTGGGCGTCCGTCCCGACGTGATGACCGCGATGCGCAATCCATTCTTCGACCTGAAATTCCTGGTGACTCTGGCGCTGGCGATCCCGGCGATCGCGATCAGTGTTCATTTGTCGCGACCCGAGGTCTCGTTGCGCGGTTGGGCGTGGCTGCTGCTGGTTCCGGCCGGACTTCTCGCCGCGGGAATCGGCGGCGAAATGATGATACCGCAACGCCTGCCGATGATGACGCGGCTGATCGGATCCAATTCGCGGGTCTGCATGGTGGCGATACCCCTGCTGTCGCTGCCGCTGCTGGCGGCGGCGTTGATCGGTCTGCGTCACGGCGCGCCGGCGCGGCCCGCGGTTGCCGGCGCCTTCGCTGGCCTCGTATCGGCGGGCCTCGCGGCGACGCTATATGCCGCGCATTGCACCGACGATTCCCCGCTCTTCGTAGCGACCTGGTACACGCTCGCCGCCACGCTGGTCGCCGCGATCGGCGCGCTGGCGGGGGCAAGAGTGTTGCGGTTTTAACGGTATCGGCGCGCCGCGCCGTATCGAGCCCAAGACACAAGGGTTTCATCATTGCCGGGCTGAACCCTACTGGATTCACACATTTCGTCATACGCGGGCTTGACCCGCGTATCCATCAATCTTCGCAAGACTCTGTCGAAGACGATGGATTGCCGGGTCAAGCCCGGCAATGACGATGAAGATGTGTGAATACCGTAGGGCTGAACCCGGCTGCGCGGCCGAAGCCGCTTTGGCGAGGCGTAGGCCCGGCACTCCATCGTCTTTGAAAGAGTTCTTTGACGGATACGCGGGTCAAGCCCGCGCATGACGCGGAACATGTTGCGGCGCCGGCCTGCAGAGGCGGGCCTGCGCCGGGACGACGATGAACTGCGGTGTCGCCGTCTGTCCTACGCCACCGGCGCCGCGGTCTGCTGCATGCGGTGGAAACGCAGCACCTGTTGGGCGGTCGAGGTCCGCAGCCGCTCGTAGGTCTGGCGGCAGGCCTCGAGATTGACGCGGTCCATGCCCGACAGGTCGTCGCGCATGTTGATGATCGCCTTCACCGTCGACCAGGACATTCCCGATGCCTTGGCCAGGATCATCAAGCCTTCGGAGCGCGACTCCACCATCATGGTTTCGGCCACCGCGAGGGGCACGTTGGCGAGCGCGGCAATCGCCGCGTTGGTTTCGTCGAACTTGCCGGCCTCGGCAAACGCCGTCACCTGATGCTCGTCGAGCCGGCCGTCCTCGTACAGCGACTTGACGAGCGCATGGGCGATGGCGGTCTCCCGGGTGATCGCAGACGGCGCGGAGCGCGCGCGCCGTGTCACCTCCCGCACCGCGGCCGTAACGTCGCCTGCCAGTTGCGGATTGGCGGCTTCGAGGCGGGCCCGCACCGTGGCCGAGGCTTTCGCGATCAGCTTCAGATAATGGTGCCGCGGGATCGACGGCCGCAATCCGATGCAGGTCGCGAGGTTGTCGTCGCCTTCGGCGCGCGCCACCAGCCGGCCGTAACCGCGCTCGGTGAATTGCGCGCCGGGATTGTTGACCGTGCTCTGCACCACATCGTCGTCGCCGCGCAGGATCAGCACGTCGGTTACGGCACCGCTGAGGCTTTTTCGCGTGGAGATCGCCATCATGTGCGCCTGGCTCTTGCTGCGCGCGGTTTCGATCAGCGTGTCGTCGTCGAGCCGTTCCGACTGCGACAATACCGGCGCTGCGACCTCGATGAGATCGTCGAACGCCAGCGCGCGGATGGTCATCGGCGGAGCCGTATCGATCGCGGCGAGGCGGTTGGCCAGAAGCGCTTTCGCCGACGCCTCGATGTGCCGCATCAGGCAATGGAAGACATCGTCGAACAACGCCACCTGCTCGTCGGAATAGTCGACGGCGCCGTTGAGAAAAAGATCGGTGACGCGGCGCAGCGTCTCGACACGGCGCGCGACCGTGCCGTGTGCGAGCGCGGTCTGCAGCTCGTCGAGCAGGTCTACGGAAGCGTTGGCGGATTTCGAAATCATGACTCTGTCCTGGAATATTCAAGCGGTTCGACCGGCGTGTTCTCCGCCGGACGATGGAAATCGGATCGGGCGCTGGCAATGCGGTTGCGTCCTCGCTCCTTGGCTGCATAGAGCGCGCGGTCGGCGCGCGCGAGAAGGGCATCGGGGGCTTCGTCCGGCGCCAGCGTTGCGACGCCAGCCGATATCGTCACGCTCATGCCCGGTGAAAACGCGCTCCAGTCCAGTTCCGCGATGATCTCGCGCTGCCGGTCGAGAATGCGCGCGGCGGCGTCGTGCGGCGTGTCGGGAAGAATCAGCAGGAATTCCTCGCCGCCGTAGCGGCCGAACCGGTCGATGCTGCGGATGTTGGCGAACACGGTGATGGCGAAAGTCCGTAAGACTTCGTCGCCGGTTGGGTGTCCGTAGGCGTCATTGATGCGCTTGAACCAGTCGAGATCGATCAGCGCCACCGAGAACGGCGTTTTGGTGCGGTGGGCGCGGGCAATCCCGTCGTCCAGCATGCGCATGATGCAGCGCCGGTTGAACGCCCCGGTCAGCTCGTCCAGTTCGGCGAGCTCTTCGATGCGCTTGTAGGCCTCCCGCAGTTGCACGCCGCGTTTGTAAAGCGATTCACGCAGCGAACTTGCGAAGATGCCGAGGAACATGCAGCGCCCGATGGTCAGCACGAAGATCAGCAGGGTGGCAAAACGTTCGAGATGGCTGCCGCGCGGCATCGCGATCGGCTCGTCGGTCAACAGAAACAGCGCCGCGAGGCCGAACGCCATCGCCGCGAAAGCGACCGCGGTCTGTCGCGGCGTCGAGCGCAGCGACGAGAAGCTGAATACGACAAAAAGCGCGCACAGAAACAGCAAGCCGACCTCGGGGACGGCGTAGGTAAAGGCCAGCATGATGGCGAGGCTGACCATCGACTGTTGCAGGACGAAGTAGTGATCCTTGAAGCGATCGTTGATTCCGGTTTCCGAGATCACGATGAAGCAGGCGACCGATCCGAGACCGCAGATCCCATAGGCCACGCCGATGGTCGCGGAAATGGTCCCGGCACAGGCGTAGATCAGCAGGATCCCGGTATCGATAACGTAGCTGACGCCGATCATTCCCAACATCTGGCGCCGCTGTTTCGCCCGGCGCGCCAGCATCTTCGGCGTCGGCAGGCGGTCGGGGCCGTCCACCTCGCTGGCAATCGGATTCGGGACAGAGGAGACGGCAGTGCCCATGGTCTCGCCATTGCTGGAATGCGACCGGGAACTTTAGGTAGAAAGCCTTTAGGTTTGGTATCTTTGACCGCGGGCTGGGTGCCTTTTCGCCGGCTACCGGCCTAGTTTTACAATGGAAATTTTGCGGTTTCGGGTAGTGTGCGTCGTCCGGCAAATCCGCGCGGCGGTCCGGTCGCGTGCGAGTTGCGCGGGAATGTTTTGCAGCCAATATCCCGGCAGGTTCGGCCGGATTATCCGTCCCGGGGGGATTCCACACCATGATACCTTGCAAGCCCCGTTGGCTGCTTATGCTGTCTGGCGCACAGCCCCTGCCGGGTGCGGGTAGATCATGGCTCCGGTTGCGAGAAATCCGTGCGTTTGCGAAGATTTTTGCCGTGCTCGTCGAACCTCCTGGCATGCCAGTCCGACCAATCTTGCGAGACGGCCATTGAGCGCGACACAGGCGGCTGCGGACGATGTCCTGATCGCTCGGATCGCTCAAGGCGACCGACTCGCCATGCAAGTGCTGTATGGAAGGCACCATGTCAGGGTGTTTCGCTTCGGGCTGCGGCTGGTACGGAACGAACAGGTCGCCGAAGACCTTATCAGCGAGGTTTTCCTCGACGTGTGGCGTCAGGCCGGCAAATTCGAAGGCCGCTCCGCCGTTTCCACCTGGCTGCTGGCGATTACGAGATTCAAGGCGCTTTCCGCGATGCGTCGCAGGAAGGATGCCGAACTGGACGATGAGGCCGCCAACGCGATCGAGGACATGTCCGATGATCCGGAGGTGACGGTTCAGAAAAAGGATACGAGCGAAGCGTTGCGAAAGTGCCTGACGTCGCTTTCGTCGGAGCACCGGGAAATCGTCGATCTCGTGTACTACCACGAGAAATCCGTGGAAGAGGTGGCCGAAATCGTCGGGATTCCGGAGAACACCGTCAAGACGCGCCTGTTTTATGCGCGCAAGAAACTGGCCGGTCTGCTCACGGCAGCCGGCGTGGAACGAGGCTGGCCATGATGGCAATGAACAACAAGAAAGCCTCCGAAAAAGCTTTGGAGCAGGAGCCTGGAGAAATCGAGGCGCTGTTGCCATGGCATGCCGCCGGTACGTTGAGCGCGCGCGATACCCGCCGGGTCAACGACGCGCTCGCGCGCGATCCCGTGCTTGCACGGCAGTACGCCGTGATTCAGGAAGAATACGCCGAAACCATCGGGCTCAATGAAAGCCTCGGAGCGCCGTCGTCGCGCGCGCTGCACAAGCTGTTCGCGGCGATCGACGCCGAGCCCGCCCGCAAGTTTTCCGCGTCGCTCGGCATTTCGACGCGGATCGCCGGATTCTTCTCGGGCCTGTCGCCGCGCACGCTGGCGGTTTCGGCGGCGCTGGGTGCATTGGCGCTGCTGCTGCAGGCCGGGGTGATCGGTGCGATCCTGTCGATGCAGCAGACCGCGACGTTTCAAACCGCATCGCTTTCCGGTCCCAAGGAAACCATCACGCGCACGCTGGCTCAGCAGGCGGCTCCCCGCGCGTTTGTGCGGTTTGCGCCGGATGCGCGCATGTCGGACATAACGGCGTTTCTCGATGCCAACCAGGCCTCGATCGTCGACAGCATGACGGGCGGCATGTTCCGCATTCAGTTCGGCGACAGGCCGATGCCCGAGCAGGAACGCGCCGCCCTGATGAACCGGCTGCAGAACGAAAAGATCATCGCTCTGGCGGCTCCTGCACAATAACTGCGAGGCGGCGCGCCGATCTTGAGCATATCCATGACAGGACATCGTGAGACCAATCGCCGGATCGCACGACGCGGAGCAGCGACGCTGACCGCGGCGGCGATTGCGTGGAGCGCGCTCGGCGCGTCGGCGGTGCAGGCGCAGGGTTTCATGCGCTCGCCCAGCATCAACGTCTCATCGCGCGTTCCCACCATCAATCCCAATGTGGCGCGGATCAATCCGAATATCGCCGGCGCGAGAAATGTCGGCGCCGCCAACATCGCAGGCCGGGGCGCCGCCAACATCGCAGGCCGGGGGGCTACCAATATTGCCGGCCGCGGCGCGGTGAACGTTGCCGGCCGCGACGGAAATCTCCGACTCACGCCGGCCCTGACACCACGGGTCGCGGTGGTGCGTCCGGTGTTGCCCTATGTGCGCTATCAGCCGAACCTTTATCCCGCCTGCGGCCATGCGTATCGCAATTCCGGCGGCGAATGCGGCGACCAGCCGATGTCGTCGGCCGATCTCGGCGGCAACGGCAACGGTTCGTCGCCGCGCGGCCGGAATGCCAATGGCGGTCCGCGCCGCACCGCCGCGCAGGCCGCGGTCACCCAGCGCTACCTCAGCGACCAGGTCATCGCGGAAGTCGACGGCGCGCAGGCCGACGAACTGGCGCGGCGGCATCGCCTGACGCGCGTCGGCTTACAGGAGTTGCCGCTTCTCGGCAGCGCCATCGGCCTTTTCCGCATCACCGACCGGCGCTCGGTCGAGACCGTGCGAACCGAGCTTGCCGCCGACGCAAGCGTACGCTCGGTGCAGCCTAATTTCCGTTACGTGCTGCAGGACCAGAAGCAGGCCGCCACCGAAGGCGACCCCGCGCAGTATGCGCTGGGCAAGTTGCGCTTGCCGCAAGCGCATGCGCTGTCGCAAGGCAGCGGCGTGACCGTCGCGGTGATCGATTCCGGTATCGATGCCGGCCATCCGGAACTGGCCAATACGATCGCCGACAGTTTCGACGCGCTCGGAGCCAGGGAAGGTCCGCATGTCCACGGTACCGGCATTGCCGGGGCGATCGTGTCGCACGCGCGGCTGATGGGCAGCGCGCCGGCGGCCAGGATCTTGGCGATCCGCGCGTTCGGCACGGCGCCGAACGGGGCGGAGAGCACGTCGTTCGTGATCCTGAAGAGTCTGGACTTCGCCGCTTCGCATGGCGCGCAGATCGTCAATATGAGTTTCGCCGGCCCGCGGGATCCACTGGTCGAACGCGCGATCGCCGGTTCGGCAGCCAAAGGCATCGTGCTGGTCGCCGCCTCCGGCAATGCCGGGCCGAAATCGCCACCGCTGTATCCGGCGGCCAACCCCAACGTGATCGCGGTGAGCGCCACAGATGCCGGCGACAGGCTGTTCCCGGCGTCCAATAGCGGCAGCCACATCGCGGTGGCCGCGCCCGGCGTCGATATTTTCCTGCCTGCGCCGGACGGCAAATACCAGGTGACGTCGGGTACCTCGTTTTCAGCCGCCTATATCAGCGGCCTCGCCGCGTTGATGATGGAACGCAATCCGCGGCTGCGGCCCGATGACGTGCGGGCAATCCTGGTGCAAACCGCGCGCGATCTTGGGCTTCCCGGCCGCGACGATCTGTTCGGCGCCGGCGAGGCGGATGCGTTCAGCGCGGTCACAGCCGTGGTAAGCGCCGCGGCGCCCGTCGCGGCCGCGCCGGACCAGCCGGCTGAGATCAAGGCCGCGGAGCCGCAACCCGTTCCGTCGATACGGGATCTGAGTCCGGCCACCGCCGCGATGGCATCGGAGCGTCCGGGCATGGATGACGCCGCTCGTTCCGCCGCGCGGTAGTTTCCGGCGGATTCGGCCTGAAATCGGGATGTAAAAAAGTTAAAAAAATTCATTTCCAATTTGAACGTCCGGCTTGCTGCCGCGACCAATACAGGTGGGAGCGGTAATCCCTCCCCAACGAGGCTGTATACGGCGCGAGCGCCCATCCACCCCAGCGCCCATATAGCTTGACCCGTCCGGTTGTCCCCCCGGGCGGGTCTTCTCGTTTTTGGTCGTCATTGCGAGCGCAGCGAGCAATCCCGACCGGCCGTGCAGACGAACTGGATTGCTTCGTCGCTTCGCTCCTCGCAATGACAGGCGCCGCGCGCAGCCCGGCGATGTCCTGCCGCGGCTTGGCTGCGGGGTGAGAAGAAAAGGCCACACCCGCAGTGCTTTTTGTCGACAGCCGCGCCTTCAGTCGCGCCGTCGCTGGACAAGTCAAAAGTTTTCCACAGAATATCCGTGGGCTGGGGTGATTCGTTGCGTCTGCGTCCGTCTTCCTCTTAGCGGACTTTTTCATGGCACAACGAATGGACGCTCCGTGCGGCCAGGAGAGCGCTCAGGCGCGGGGTCGGGAGATCCTCACCCGCTGGTGCGTGCTGGCCGAGCAGCGGCTGGACCATCTTACCGAACTGTTCGAGACCGGGCGCTGGCGCCGCTATCACAGCGAATTGTCGTTTCTGGAAAACATTCAGGAAGCCAAGAACGCCGTCGAGACCTGGCGCCGGCTGGCGACGCATGAGGCCTCGCTCGACAATGCGGCCATCGACGTTTCCTGGCTGAACAGCTCGAGGCCACTGCCGCCGCGGCGCAACGTATTGCCGGATTTTCAATCGCCGCCGTTAACGCGGCGCATGAAGATCCGCGCTGCGCCGACGCACGGAGAGGCGCCGCTGGCGGAGATGCCGGAAGGCGTTTTGCAGCACATCGTTGCGGAACCGGCCGTGCCGGAACGAACGGTGGCTGCGCAGGTTGTTTCGGCACAGGAGATTTTAGAGCGTCTGGTGCCGCAGGATATTCCTTCCGCGCTCGTCGACGACAATTGGCAGCAGGCGCTCGATCTCTCCGTGATGCAGCAGCGCTATCCACTACTGCGCAACGCGCTGTAGCGGATGCGGTCTTATAGGGTCGTCATTGCGAGCGAAGCGAAGCAATCCAGCGCCTCGATAGCCGACTGGATTGCTTCGTCGCTTTGCTCCTCGCAATGACGCCTGCCATAGCAGGGTCGCCGCGACATCTACCGCCGCAGCGCGTTGTTCCCCACCATCACCTGCGCAAAACGCTGCGCACCGTCGGCGGCAAGGTCCGGCGTCACCGGCCGGGCGTGATCGAGCCCGACCACGGCGCCGCGCGGGGTAAGTGAAATCATGTTGTTGTTGACCAGCGCGGTGCCGGCCCCCGGCGTCACCGACACGCCGATACCGACAAAGGCGTTGCGGATCACGTTGCCGGTAATGGCCACGTCGCGCAGATATTTGCCCCAGCCGGCGATGATGCCGAACGACGGCGCGTTCTCAATCACGTTGCCGGTCACCGACGTGTCGGCCTCGACATAGATGCCGATGCCGGCGTCGTCGTCCGGGGCGGTGCCGATCGGCCGCTTCGGCTTGAGGTTGCGGATGATGTTGCCCTGCACGACGGCGAGGCGCCCGCCTTCGTTGAAATTGCACACAGAGACGCCAAGGGCCGCGCCATCCACCGTGTTGTTGGCGATCACCGCGCCCTCGAACGAAAATTCGGAATACAGCGCCACCTCGCGGACGTCCGAGACGCTGTTGCCCGTTATCTGGATGTTCGACGCCGAATTGCCGCGCACCGCGGAATAATCGCAGTTGCGGATGCGGTTGCCGCGCACGATGACATTTCCCGCTCGAAACGCGTTGATGGCGTTGCCGTACTGCCCGGAGCCGCCGGGGCCGGCTTTGATATCCTCGATGCGGTTGTCGATGACCAAAGTGCCGTCGTCGCCGATCGCGGTGCGCAGGATCTCGATGCCGTTGTCGTTGGTGCCCGCAATGGTGTTGCGCGACACCGTCAAGCCCTGCGCGTCGAACGACGTGATCGCCGTGACCGCGATGCCGGTAAGGATGTTGCCGCTGATGTCGCCGGAGACGTTCTCCAGCCAGATGCCGTTGCCGCCGCTGCCGGCGATCTCGCAATCGGCGATGCGGATGTCCCGGCCCGCAACGCAATGCACGAGGCCGCGCCGGTCCGGCAGCTTGATGCCGCCGCCATCGAGCGTGAGGTTGGCAAGGCCGATGCTGCTTGCGCCTTCACCTGAAAACATCGAGGCGCCACCGGTGAAGATCAGCCGGGTGGCGCCGCGCACGCCGATCAATTGCGTGCCGCCGGAGAGGCGTAGCATGCCGGTGCGATAAACGCCGGGCGGCAGCGCCAGCGGCACTTGCGCGCGGGTCGCCTCGTCAATCGCGCGCTGCAGCGCGCGGGTCTGGTCGTCCGGGCTGCCGGGCCGCACGCCATATTGCGCGGCGTCGCGCCCGAGCGTCGACGTCAGCGGCGCCGCGCGCGCGGCATCGGGCGAGATCAGCGCGCCGGCAACACCGGCCGCGGAGGCTCCGATCAGATGGCGGCGGTTGACGTCCATGTGCCTGCGCTGTCCTTGCCAACGACAACCAAGACGTAACGCAGAATTGCGGCGAAGCGTGGTGAACGGCGGGCAGCGGGAGGGCAATTGTTGAGGGTAGGGTTAATTGTCGAGTTTCCTTCGCGTCAGCTTCACCAATTCCAGCAGCATTGCTTCGCCGGCGTCGACCAGCTCTTCCAGCGTGACGCGGTGCGGCGTGCCCTTTCGTCGTGAGGCGCCGTCGCGGGCGACCGGCGGCACATGGACGAAGGCGGCGAGGCACGGACCGTCGCCGCGGCAGGTCGCCTCGATCGCGCGCCAGCTCAAATAGTTGCAGAGATAGCTGCCGGCGTCGCGCGAGGCGCGGGCGTCGATGCCGGTCCCGAGTGCGGCGCTCAACAGTTTTGCGGTGTGCGGGCCGAACATTCTGGCGCCGGCGTCACCCGCGATCGAGCCCTTGCGGGCGCTTGCATGGTCGGCGTCGGGCCACAGCATGGTGATGGCGTTGCGGGCGCGGGTCTCGATCCGCACATGCGGCGTGCGGGCGGCGAGGCCGAACATCAGCAGCGCATGCGGCCGATGCTTCGCCAAAAGTTGCGGCAATTCGCGGTCGACGGCCTGGTACGTCACCGGAAAGATGTGCCCTGAAAATTCGACTTCGCTGAACGCCGGTCGGCGCAGCCGCAACAGCCGTGCCACCAGCGGCACCGTCGGATTATACGGCGCGCCGGGGAACGGCCCGAAGCCGGTGACGAGGACGCGGAGCGGGCATTTCGTCATGACGAAAAAATCCCGATCATCGTCGTCCCCGCGAAGGCGGGGACGACGATATGCGGCGACGATCCGGCTCACTTCAGCATCTCCGCGATTTGCTCGGCCGCCAGCGCCGGCGTGATGCGGCCGTCGGCGACTTCGGTCTCGGTCTTTTTCACCCGGGCGCGGATCGAGGCGTCGGCGCGCAGCCGCGCCATCATGCGCTGCTCGAGCATCGACCACATCCACTTGACCTGCTGCTGCCGCCGGCGCGCTTCGAACTCGCCGGACGCCTTCATCGCGGTGCGATGACCCAGAACGTTTTGCCACAGCGTATCGATGCCGGTGCCGGTCAGCGCCGAATAGGTCACGACCGGCGGATGCCAGTGCTGCGAGCGCGGCGACAGGATATGCAGCGCGCCGCGATATTCGGCGGCCGCCAGATTGGCGCGCTTGACGTTGTCGCCGTCGGCCTTGTTGACCGCGATCATGTCGGCAAGCTCGACCAGACCTTTCTTGATGCCTTGCAGCTCGTCGCCGGCGCCGGGCAGCATCAGCGCCAGAAAAAAATCCGTCATATCGCAGACCGCGGTTTCGGACTGGCCGATACCAACGGTTTCCACCAGTACCACGTCGAAGCCGGCGGCTTCGCACAACAGCATTGCCTCGCGGGTTTTCGCAGCCACCCCGCCGAGCGAGCCGGACGCCGGCGATGGACGGATATAGGCGCCCTCCGACGCGGCGAGCCCCGCCATCCGCGTCTTGTCGCCGAGGATCGAGCCGCCGGTGCGCGCCGAGGAGGGGTCCACCGCCAGCACCGCAACGCTATTGCCCTGCGCGATCAGCGACATGCCAAGCATGTCGATGGTGGTGGATTTGCCAACGCCGGGCGAGCCGGTGATGCCGACCCGGATGCTGTGGCCGGTGTCCGGCAGCAGCGCCTGCACCAGATCGCGCGCCGCCGCCTGGTGATCGGCGCGCCGGCTTTCGATCAGCGTGATCGCGCGCGCCAGCGCCGCGCGGCTGCCGGCGCGCAGGTCGTCGGCGAACGCTGCGATGTCGATGCGGGTCTTGTCCGGCAGAGTCATGCCTTGGTTTACAACGATTGGTGCCTTACAGGCGAGGGGCGGGCTGTCTGCCCGGCCTCGCCGCGGCGTCCAAGACCACGGTGCCGTCCGCTTTCGTTCGATGCATATCGAACGTTGATATGCCGCACCCCGGCGCGCAGCGAAGCTTCAAGTCGGGCGTTAGCCGTCCTCGAGCAGCAGCCGCGCGTTGATGGTCGGGCTGCCCGCGCCCGAAATCGGGAAACGCTTGCCCATGCCCTCGTGGCTCGGCAGCTCGATTGCGATCGACAGCTTGCGGTCGACGATGCGCTCCTGATCGACCCGGAAATTGACGCTGATGAGCCCGAGCTTGCGGCAGGTAGCGCAGTCGCGCGGCGTGTTGGGCTGAAAGAAAGCGCGCTGCGCAACCGGCTCGCCATCGGCGAGCAGCTGCACCACGAATGAGCCCGGGATGTTGAGCCGGTCGATGTTCTTGACCAGCACCGAGATTTGCGGCGAACGGCGGATGGTGAAGGTCCGGCTTGCGTCCATGCTGCCGACCTTGTTTTCGAACGACGCTGCAGCAGCGGCCATCATCACCGGCTCCTCGTAGCTGATGTGCTCGAACTCGATGGTCTGGTCGGCGGTGGTGGCAAACGGATCAAGGGCGTTGAAAGGCGCCGACAGCCATCCGGTGTTACCCGACAGCGTCGACTTGAATCCCGTGAGCGTGTCGCCGCCCACCTTGATCTGCCAGCTTAGCCAGTGACGGTCGAGATTGCAGTGGAAGAACCAGAAGATCGGGTCATAGGAAGCGACGTTCTGGTCGGCCATCGTTGGCCCGATCGACATATGGCCGCCGTCATGCGCGGCGATGCTCTCATCCTGATAGCCGTTGATGCCGAACACGCCCCACAGCGATTGGTTCATGGCGGTGTCGAGATGGTCGAAGACCTGGTTGGCGGCGAGGTTTGCGTCGATGACCGCCTGGTCGGACCGCTTGGTCCTGAAGTTGGCGGGATGGCCGGGGAGCTGGACCGGGACCACATAGGAGTCGAACGGCGCGGTCTTCAGGACATCGGGAACGGGGGTTTTGATATCCCAATATGGCAGGGTCACGTTCTCGCAGCCCGGGATGGAGCGCAGCGCGTCTTCGAACAGCTTGAGATAGACCCGGTGCCACGGATTGTAGCGGTCTTCGTGATGCAGGCAGTAGCTCTGCGGAAGGCCGTGAATAGAGGCGATGGAATAATAGCTGTTGGGGTCCGAAGGCGGTTTCGCCATGATCCCCTTGAACGCGGTCTTCAACGCGTCGATCTCGGGCTGACTGAGGCTGTTGATGTTCTTTCGCACGCGGCCTGCAACAACCGCGGCCGCCAGATTGGTCGTCGGCTCTTTCGGGACTGCCGTCCCGACCGGATAGCCCGTCATGATCCAGTTTCGGAAAGTCTGCGACCGCGCCGCGCTCCACTTGCGATCTTCCTCGGGGGGCATATCGGCCGTGGGCGGCGAGGTATGCGCGAAGATGGCGAGCGCGTTGCGCTTGACCCCGGCATAGGTGCCGAGATCGATGCCCTTCGCCGCCATGTGGTCGATGTCGACCTGCTCGAAAAAGTTTCGAATGTCGCCCATGTAGGTCGGATTATCGACGACCGTTTCTTCTGGCGCGGGTGTGTTCATGGCAGCCCTCCCGAAATTGCACTGTCAAGGCGCCATATCCGGCAGCGGGAGTCAAGCCGGAAGCAACGACGCGATTTTTTCAGGCCGCTGAAAAACGCTTCACTCCGCCGCCGCGCTATGGCCGAGCCGCGCGTTGAGCTTGTGGATCAATTCTTCCGCGGCGTCGGCGATCACGGTGCCCGGCGGGAAGATCGCTTCGGCGCCGGCCTTGTACAGCGCGTCGTAGTCCTGCGGCGGCACCACGCCGCCGATGATGATCATGATGTCGTCGCGGCCTTGCTTCTTCAGCGCGGCTTTCACCTCCGGCACCGCGGTGAGATGCGCCGCCGCCAGCGACGACAGTCCGAGGATATGCACGTCGTTCTCCACCGCCTGCCGCGCCGCTTCGTCGGCGGTGGCGAACAGCGGCCCGATATCGACGTCGAAGCCGACATCGGCAAAGGCCGAGGCGATCACCTTCTGGCCGCGGTCGTGGCCGTCCTGGCCGATCTTGGCGACCAGGATGCGCGGACGGCGACCTTCGGCATCCTCAAAGGCGTCGATCAGCGCCTGCACCTTTTCAACCCGGTTGGACATGGTGGATGCCTCCCGCTTGTAGACGCCGGTAATGGATTTGATCTCGGCGCGATGCCGCCCGAATACCTTCTCCATCGCCTCGCTGATTTCCCCGACGGTGGCCTTTGCCCGCGCCGCATCGATCGCCAGCGCCAGCAGGTTGCCGTTGCCTTCGGCAGCCGAGCGGGTCAGCGCTGCCAGCGCGGCATCGACGTCTTTCTGGCTGCGCTCTTGTTTCAGCCGCGCCAACTTGTCGATCTGCAGGCGGCGTACGAGCGAATTCTCCACCTTCAATATTTCGATCGGCGCTTCGTTCACGGGCCGGTATTTGTTGACGCCGATCACCGCCTGCTTGCCGGCGTCGATCCGCGCCTGGGTTTTCGCCGAGGCTTCCTCGATCCGCAGTTTTGGCACCCCGGCCTCGATCGCTTTGGCCATGCCGCCCAGCGCCTCGACCTCCTGGATATGGCCCCAGGCTTTCACCGCAAGATCGTGGGTGAGGCGCTCGACATAATACGAGCCGCCCCAGGGATCGATGATGCGGTTGGTGCCGCTCTCGTGTTGCAGAAACAGTTGCGTGTTGCGCGCGATCCGCGCCGAGAAATCGGTCGGCAGCGCCAGCGCCTCGTCGAGCGCATTGGTGTGCAACGACTGGGTATGGCCTTGCGTCGCCGCCATCGCCTCGATGGTGGTGCGCATCACGTTGTTGAACACGTCCTGCGCGGTCAGCGACCAGCCGGAGGTCTGGCAATGGGTGCGCAGGCTCAGCGATTTCGGATCCTTCGGATTGAATTGCGTGAGCAGTTTGGCCCACAGCAGCCGCGCCGCGCGCATCTTCGCCACTTCCATGAAGAAGTTCATGCCGACAGCCCAGAAGAACGACAGCCGCGGGGCGAAGCGATCGACGTCCAGTCCGGCGGCGAGGCCGGCGCGAAGATATTCGACGCCATCGGCCAGCGTATAGGCGAGTTCGAGATCCTGCGTCGCACCGGCTTCCTGCATGTGATAGCCGGAAATCGAGATCGAATTGTATTTCGGCATCTTCTGCGAGGTGTAGGCGAAGATGTCGGAAATGATCCGCATCGAAGGTGACGGCGGATAGATGTAGGTGTTGCGCACCATGAACTCTTTCAGAATATCGTTCTGAATGGTGCCCGAAAGTTTCTCCGGCGGCACGCCCTGTTCTTCGGCGGCGGCGACGAACAGCGCCAGGATCGGCAGCACCGCGCCGTTCATGGTCATCGACACGCTCATTCGGTCGAGCGGGATTCCTGAGAACAGCGTGCGCATGTCGTAGATCGAATCGATCGCGACGCCGGCCATGCCGACGTCGCCGGTGACGCGCGGATGATCCGAATCGTAGCCGCGGTGGGTGGCGAGGTCGAAGGCGACCGAAAGGCCTTTCTGGCCGGCGGCCAGGTTGCGGCGGTAGAACGCGTTGGAATCTTCCGCGGTGGAGAACCCGGCATATTGCCGGATGGTCCAGGGCTGGTTGACATACATGGTCGGGTAGGGGCCGCGCAGATAGGGCGCGATTCCCGGCCACGTCTCGAGGAAATCGATACCTTCAAGGTCGGCTTCGCTGTAGCTCGGCCTGACCGAAATACCCTCGGGCGTGAGCCAGGGTTCGACGTTGCTGCCGGGGTCAGCGCGTGCAATTCTCTCGAACGCGATATCCGCGAAATTGGGTATGCGGCTCATGCTATTCCTCGGTTGTCATGCCCGCCATGTGCCGGGCATCCACGTCTTGCTTCGGGCCAGAAAGAAAGATGTGGATGGCCGAGACAAGCCCGGCCATGACAGGGCGGTGATTTCGCACCCACACTATCATAACTCCGGCCATCTCAATCATGATCCGGATGCTGGTGGCTGACGATATCGCCGAGCTTTTCGGGGCCGTAATTCTGCAGCGTGGTCTTGCTCGGCAGGTTGACGATGGTTCCGACCCAGCCGAGCCGGGACTCGGTTCCGTATTGCAGGGTCGGGATCACACGGTCCGGACGGTCGAAGGTGCCGGTCAGGATCTCGATGCTGGCGCCGCCGATGCGGCGATAGCTCAGCGGCGTGCCGCAGGCGGCGCAGAAATCGCGCTCCGCGATCGACGACGAGCGGAATGCCGCCGGCGTGCCGCGGGTCCAGAAAAAAGTCTCGTGCGGGATATCGGCAAACGACGCGAACGGCGCGCCGGTCGCCTTCTGGCACATCCGGCAATGGCAGATGGTTATCCTGACCGGGGTGGCCGAGAGCGCATAACGAAGCGCGCCGCATTGGCAGCCGCCGGTGAGAACGGGATTGGTCGCCATGCTCAATCCAATCGTTTGTAAGCGTCGTGCAGCACCGTCAGCGCATCGCTGCCGGCGAAGATGAAATCGTCAATGCCGGCGGCGCGCAAGGCCGTTTCCTGGTCGCCGGGCCGCCCCGCCAGATAGATACGTTTCGCACCGGCACCTTGAAGGGTTTTTGCGGCGGCGACGGCGTGTTCGGCATAGACCTTGTCGGAGGAGCACAGGCAGGCCAGCGCAGCACCGGAGGTTTTGAACGCACCGGCGAGCGCGGCGAGGTCTGCGTTTACCTCTCGCATAGGGAGAGGTCGCTCCTGCGCCGAAGGCGAGAGGGCGGGTGAGGGGTTACGGCCTGAAGCAAGAGCCCCCTCACCCGACACCTTCGGTGTCGGCCTCTCCCCTGCGGGGAGAGGTGAAGAAGAGGAGTTTTCGGTTGGGTAGTCGACCGCTTCGATGCCGCCGCTCTCGAAAAAGCTTTTCGCAAATGTCGCGCGCGCGGTGAAATCCGCGGGCGTGCCGAGATTGGCGAGAAAGACTTTCGGCCGCGTGCCGGTTTTTTTCAGGACACCGTCCGATCTGTTGCGCAGTCGCTCGAACGGTACGGCAAGCCGCATCGGCGCCAGCGCATCGAATGTGATTTTGGCGTCGCCATAGGGCGCCGGCGCAAGCGCCGCGGTATCCAGCACGGCGACATCAGCTTCCTGCAGGTTCGGAAATTCGCTGGCGCCGGTCAGCACTTCCCTGCGTTTGGCGATATTCGCCTCGCGCACGGCCCGCGTCGCCGCGACCTTGCGCTGGATCAGGTTCTGTTCAAGCGCTGCGAACAGGCCGCCGGCCTTTTCGATCTCCTGAAACAGCACCCATGCCGCTTCGCAGAGCTCAAGCGTCAGCGTCTCGATGCCGCCGGAGCCGGCAGCGGGATCGGCCACCCTGGCCAGATTGGATTCTTCCAGCAGCACCAATTGGGTGTTGCGCGCCGCGCGCCGCGCGAACGCATCGGGCAATCCCAGCGCCAGCGTGTGCGGCAGCACGGCGATACTGTCGGCGCCGCCGAGTCCGGCGGAGAATGTCGCCATCGTCGCACGCAGCATGTTCACGTAGGCGTCACGCTGGGTCAGCATCCGCCATGCGGTGTCGGCGGCGATGAACAGGGATTCGGGGGTGAGGCCGCAACTCTGTCCGATGCGCGCCCACAGCAACCGCAGCGCGCGGAATTTCGCCATGGTGAGGAACTGATCGGCATCGGCACTCAGCCGCGCGTAGATCATGCCTTGTGCATTTTGAAGCGGCACATCGGCGCTTTCCAGCGCCCGCAAATATTGAATGCCCGCCGCCAGTACGAAGGCGAGTTCCTGCACCTCCGATCCGCCGGCATCGTGGATCACCCGTCCGTCGGCAACCGCGAACGGACCCTTAAATCCCATGGCCGCCATTCCTTTGATCGCGCCGGTCACCGCCGGCACGATTTCCGGCCAGCTGTAAGGGCTCGATCCCCACACGGCGCAGGCGCCGATCGGATCGAGGCCGAAGCGGATGTCGCAGGTTGCAGGATCGGTGCCCCGGCGCTTGACATATTCGGCCATGTGAATCGCGGCCATCCGCGCTTGCGGGCCGATTTGAAGCTCGATGGAAATACCGGCATCGAGCAAGACACCGTCAAGAATTTTCGCAAGTGCTTCCGCGGAGGGCTGCAGCCCGAAACCATGGGCACCATTGGCGCCGGCGAACACCAGCGCCAACCCGCCGGCGCCGTTTTCGAGATCGTTCAAGGCCTGCGCATTGGCTTGCGCGGCGTCAGGATGATCGATGCGCTGCATGATCCGCCAGGGCAGCGCGGGGCGACGCCCGGCGATCGGCGCCGCGGCACACGCGCGCCGGTAGATCGGCTCGATCCGCAAGGCGTCATAGGTCTTGCCGACAAGCCGCTCGAACGGCGCACCCTTCAATACGCCATCCACCAGCTTGCGCCAGTCGTCGTAGCTTGCAGGCTGAAAATCGGCGGCCAGCGGCAGGTCGTCAGTTGCAGATGTCATTCAGCGGGCCGCTCCCGGAGCCGTTTGGCGTTGACTTTCGCTTGAGCGGAAATTGCCACGCGCGAACCGTCATTACAATGTCAGCCCCGATCGGCCAGCCGCTCGATTCCCTCGATTGGCAGGTCCGCCAGCGCCTGCCGCGCCGTGCGTCCCGCAATCAACCGGTCCGGCGCGATCTCCGCCAGCGGCACCAGCACGAAGGCGCGCTCGAACAGGCGAGGGTGCGGCAATGTCAGTTCCGGTTTGTCGATGGTCACATCGTCATAGGCGATCAGATCGAGGTCGAGGGTGCGCGGACCCCAGCGCTTTTCGTAAGCGCGGTCGCGTCCGAACTTCTGCTCGATCTTGTGCAGCGTGAACAGCAGCGCGTGCGGGTCCAGCGCGGTCTCGATTTCGACGCAGGCGTTGATGAAGCGGTCTTGTTGCTCCTCGCCCCATGGCGGCGTGGCATAGTCGGAGGAGCGGGCCAGCAAGACCGCCTGCGTCATGCCGCAGATGTTGGCAATCGCTTTTTGGAAGACGCCGCGGACATCGCCGACATTGCCTCCGAGTGCGATCAGAACGTCGGCCATGACGGTTATTGTCGCGTGCGGGTCAGGACCACGCCGACATCGTCGAAGATCGCGGCAATCGGTGCGTGCGGCTTGTGAACGGTGACCTTGATGGCGCCGACGCGGGAAAAGGCGGCCAGAACCGCGTCGGCCACGGCGCCGGCGGCGCGTTCCAGCAGCTTGTAGTTGGCGTCCTTGAACGCCGAGGTCGCGGTCGCGACCACACTGGAATACGACACCGTATCGACAAGGCGGTCGGTGCGCGAGGAATCGGAAAGATCGACGGAAAGCTCCAGATCGATTACGAAGCGCTGCCCGACCTCGGTCTCATGGTCCATGACGCCATGGCGTGCATGGATCACCACACCCCTGATAAATATCGTGTCGCTCATTGCCGGTCCTCGATCGCCGCCGCCACGCGCAAAGCTTGTACGGTTTCCTTCACATCATGGGTGCGGATGATTTGGGCACCCTTTCGCGCCGCCAGAACATGCGCCGCGATCGAGCCGCCCAGGCGCTGGTGCGGCTGCGACGACGTGACGGTGTCAATGAAGCGCTTGCGCGATGCCCCGACCAGCAAAGGCAGGCCGAAGCTGCGCAGTTCGTCGAGCCGGGCCAGCACCGTCATGCTCTGCTCGGGGGTCTTGCCGAAGCCGATGCCGGGATCGAGTATGACATGATTTTCGGGGATTCCAGCCTGCGCTGCGATATCGAGCGAACGGACGAAAAATGCCGCGATATCCCGCATGATATCGACGGCGGCGTCGGCATGGTCGCGGTTGTGCATCACGATGACCGGCGCCCCGTGCGCCGCGACCACGCCGGCCATATCGGGATCGCGCTGCAGGCCCCAGATGTCGTTGGCGATCGCGGCGCCGGCGCCGAGCGCCCAGGCGACCACGGCGGATTTCATGCTGTCGATGGAGACCGGCGTGCCCAGCGCCGCCACCTCGCCGAGCACGGGTTGCAGCCTCCGCACTTCCTCCGCGGCGGAAACCGGCTGCGCGCCATAGGGCCGCGTGGACTCCGCGCCGATATCGATGAGGTCGGCATCGTCGGCGATCATGCGCCGGGCCTGCGTCAGCGCGGACCCCGGCGCGATAAATTGTCCGCCGTCGGAAAATAAATCCGGCGTGACGTTGAGCACGCCCATCACCGCCGGATACGGCCGCGACAGCAGCGCGGGCAACAGCGGGCCACCCGCCGGAACAGGCCTCGAGGTAGTCGCGATCATCGCGTCGCTTTGCGCGGTCCGGCTGAGGGAGTCAAGACGGGGAACGATCCGGCTCGGCGCGCGGTCCGGGCCTCAGTTCCGCTCTAGTACGTGATCTTCGGCTGCAGCTTGCGCGCCTTCTGGACGATCTGCTCGACCGATTTTTCGGAAGGAAGAACATGGACGAGTTTGCGCCGGGTGTTGATGTCTTTCATGTTCTGCGCGAGGCGGGCCGGGTTGCGGAGCGCGAGTTCGCGGACCGTGGTGACACCCGCGGCGCGCAGCAGCCCGGTCTTGGCCTTGCCCATGCCTGGGATGCGCATGTAGTCGCAAATATTAGCCCATTCGAGCAGTTGCTGCTCGCTGATCCCGGTCTGCGCCGACAACTCCTTGCGCCCTTTCAAGGTGCGGGCCGCCTCCAGCAGCGCCTCTGTGGTGCGGATGCCCAGCTTCTTGAGTTTGGATGCGACGAAGGCGGTCATGCCTTCGATCTGGGAGAGCGGATATGTCATGATACTCGATATAAAGGTGCTTGAAATGAAGGTGCTTAGGCGAACTGGCCGAGGCCGGGCGTCCCTGAGATAATCTCGCCCATCTGATCCGCTCCAATTCTGTCGCGGCCGAACCTGAAAAGTTCACGGGCGATGTTCTGAATCTCGCTCATTCCCAAACCCAGTCCCATCAGCCGGGTGCCCAGCGCCATCAGGCCACCGCCCATCAATCTGCTCATGCCGCCGCTGTGGTTTGACGCCTGCACCGCGCTTTCGGCGCCCGGAATCCGGTCGATCAGCGCCTGCACCATGTCGGAGGGACCTTCTTTGCGGAGGAAATCCAGAATGATGCCGACGGTTTTTTCGGCAACAGCCTTATCGATGCCGGCCTTGGCAGCCAGCTGATCAACCAGTTCATCCATATTGCCCCGCCCTCGGCCGGTTGTTTATCCGGAACCTTGCTTGTGATTTTATCTTGATCGTGTGCGAAGCGAATTACAAGCGACGACCGCATTCGAATGCGAGATTCACGTTCGATCGCGCAGCAAGTGTTGCAACGATGCAAGATCGATCACCGACGCCGGTTGTCGCCGCCGAAGAATGCCTCCAACTTTCGTAGCGAACGGATACGGCGCCGGCGTGAACCCGTTTCAACGAATCCGGTTTCAATTGTCTTATAAGCCGTTGACCGGGTTGGTTTGGCTTGCAAGATGCGCAGGATGACGACGCTTGACGACGAGAAGCTCCTCATGCACGCGAAGAGGCGATGCGATGGCAACGACCGAGACCAAGACCGGCGATACCGAAGAGAAGATTTTCATCGGCAAGGGTGAACAGCCCGCGTGGCTGACGCTCGGGCTTGCAAACCGGCACGGTCTCGTCACCGGCGCTACCGGAACCGGAAAAACCGTATCGCTTCAGGTCATGGCGGAAGGTTTTGCCCGGGCCGGCGTTCCGGTATTTGCTGCCGACATCAAAGGCGACCTGTCGGGCATCTGCGAAGTCGGAGAGGCCAAGGATTTTATCCTCAAGCGCGCCAAGGATATGGATCTCGCGTTCCAGCCGGACCAGTTTTTAACGGTGTTCTGGGACGTGTTCGGCGAACAGGGTCATCCGGTGCGCGCCACCGTCTCGGAAATGGGGCCGCTGTTGCTGGCCCGCATGATGGATTTGAACGACGTCCAGGAAGGCGTGCTCAACATCGCCTTCAAGGTCGCCGACGAGCAGGGGCTGTTGCTGCTGGACATGAAGGATCTGCGCGCCATCTTGTCCTTTATCGCCGAGCACGCCGCCGAGCTGACGACGCAGTACGGCAACGTCTCGAAGCAGACGGTAGGGACGATCCAGCGCCAGCTTCTGGTGCTCGAAAATCAGGGCGCGGACAAATTCTTTGGCGAGCCGGCGTTGTCGCTGAAGGATTTCATGCGCACCGACAGCGCTGGCCGCGGCATGGTCAACATCCTAGTCGCCGACAGGCTAATGCAGAGCCCGCAGCTTTATGCGACCTTCCTGCTGTGGATGCTGTCGGAACTTTTCGAGCAACTTCCCGAAGCCGGCGATCCGCCGAAACCGAAGCTGGTGTTCTTCTTCGACGAGGCGCATCTGTTGTTCAACGACGCGCCGAAAGCGCTGATGGACAAGATCGAGCAGGTGGTGCGGCTGATCCGCTCCAAAGGCGTCGGGGTTTATTTCGTCACCCAAAATCCGATCGATGTGCCGGACAAGGTGCTGGGACAGCTCGGCAACCGCGTGCAGCATGCGCTGCGGGCGTTCACGCCGCGCGACCAGAAGGCGGTGACGGCGGCGGCACAGACGTTCCGGCCCAATCCGAAACTCGACACCGCCAAGGCGATCACGGAACTCGGCAAGGGCGAGGCGCTGGTCTCGTTCCTGGAAGGCAACGGCACGCCGGCGATGGTCGAGCGCGTCATGGTCCGGCCACCCTCGGCACGGATCGGGCCGATCACGCCGGAGGAACGCAAGGCAATCATGGCCGGGAGCCCGGTCAAGGGCAAATACGATACCGCGATCGATTCCGAGTCCGCCTATGAGGTGCTGCAGAAGCGGGTGGCCGCAACCGCAGCCGCGCCTGCAGATGGTTCGGCTGGCGTGGGAGGAGTTCTCGGACAGATCGGCGCGATCGTCGGCACCATCTTCGGCACCAACGTATCGCGGGGCAAGATGTCGACCGGCCAGCTGATCGCGCGGAGCGTGACGCGCTCGGTAACCAACAAGGTGGTCGGCGGCGTGGTCGCTGATCTCGGCAAGTCGGTGGGCGGACAACTTGGCGGCTCGGTCGGCCGGGCCCTGGTCCGCGGCGCGCTCGGCGGACTGTTACGGCGTTAGGCAAGCACGGTGAGTTCTGCACCTCTCCCCGCTTGCGGGGCCCAATCGTTCGTCGTCCCCGCGAAGGCGCTAAGGCATGGACACATCTCGTCATGCGCGGGCTTGACCCGCGCTTCCATCCATCTTCGAAAGAGTTTTTCGAAGCGTGATGGATTGCCGGGTCAAGCCCGGCAATGACGACAGAGATATGTGCATGCCCTAGCGCGCAGGCGGGGACCCATACCCACCGTCGTCGTGATGTAGAAGCTGCGGTCGCTTGCGGCAACATCCGTCACATAAAACCATTGGTGGTTATGGGTCCCGCCTTCGCGGGGACGACAAGCGGAGAGGTCTTCGCCCGGAGGTAACTTGCCGGAATGCAACTTCAGAATCGCCGCTGTCAGCCAAGATTTAGCTCACGGCGTCGTCACGATCCTGCGCAGTTCGTTGACGTAGCCGTTACGCGCAATCGCGGACTCGTTTTCTTCCAGGATCACGATCCCAGCGTCGCGCAGGCGGGCGAGGTCGACCTCCTTCAAGTCCCTTTGCAATTCGCGGTAAGGCGCGCCTCCGAAGCGGCCGAGGTGACTGTAGTAATAGACGTTCAGCTCGGACAGGCAATTGGCCTCGATCAGGATTTTGCCGGGCAGGTGGCTGAAGCTGCTGCCGACGATCGCCGCGTCGATCGATCGCGCCGGATGATCGGCGCATGACGCGGACGGCACGAATTTCACCTTCGGCGTCGAATAGGCCAGTGGCGGGAAGAATACATTGAGCAGGTCGGCGAGATCGCGATCGACGCCGCTGGCCACGCCGGACAAAGTGTAGGTGAAGGTAAATGGCGGCACCATCTGACGGCCGGCCTGCCGGTTGATGTCATCGACGATCGCCGTGACGGCCCGCGCGCCACCGATATCGTTCCAGTGCACACCGCCTTGGGGAAACAGATCGACTTCATACTGACCTTTCAGGGAGTGGATCAGATCCGCGGTATCGACGACGTCGATCCCGGCTTGCCGGAGCAGCTCGACATAGCGCGGAATGAGTTGCGTCCGCGCGGCCGGCGTGCTCGGGCAGGGCATGCGATCAACGAACGATTCCGGCAGATGCGCCGCCTTCGACGGTGTCACCAGATAGAGGAAAATCCCGCCACGGGCGCGGTAGTAGTTTTGAATGTCCTTCAGTTTTGGAATCATGTCGGCTGCCAGCGTGCCGGCTTGCGCCTCGGTGCGCGCGCAATATTCCTCAAGGTAGGAACGCTCGATCAACTGGCCATGGGCTCCCCGGAGCACTTGCGGCGCGGTCAATTCGCCGAACAATTCGAAACGAAGCTCGTTGTTGATGCGGATCAGCAGCGGACGGATCGGCATCGCGTCGGCGGCGCGGCTTGCGGCCGCTTTCTGGAAGCTGCCGTCGCGCAGCGATGACCATGACAGGTCGAGCTGCGCATCGCGGGTGACGCCGCCGAGTTTCGGGCCGATCCTGATCGCAAGCGACGGATGGTTCGGCGCGACCGCGAGATTCCACGCGGTCGCCAGCGGCAGTGCGAGCAGCAGCAGACAGAGGGTCGCGCGGACGATGGGGTGAGAGAAGGAGAGCCCGCGCATCGGTCAGAATTTGAAATAGATGAAAGGCTGGAACGGTATCGTCACCGCCCGGGCGATCGCCAGCACATAGATGACGACCAGCGCAACGATGGCCACGCCATGCAGCCAGCTTTGCGTTATCCAGCCGCGGCTGAGCGGGCCATACAGCTTTGTCGCGGGCAGCAGCGAAATGACCGTCCCGACGATCAGCGTGAACGGCACCTCCGCGGGAACTTCCATCGCCGATGTTCCATGCGACAAGCCGGCCAGCGCCTTCAGAAACCGACCGAGATGGGTTGGGGATTCCGAGCGAAAAATTGCCCAGCCGATCATGACGATGAAGAGCGTTACGGCGGTTGCGATCACGGCGCCGCATCGCGCCAGCGCCTTGCGCAGGAACAGCCGGTCCAGGGTAAGGAACAGGCCGTTATAAGCGCCCCACAGCACGAAATTCCAGCTCGCGCCGTGCCACAGCCCCGAGGCGAGGAAGCAGATCCAGAGATTGAGGTAGGTGCGCGCGTCGCCGCGGCGGTCGCCGCCGAGCGGAATATAGAGATAGTCGCGAATCCATGTGGTCAGCGAGATATGCCATCGCCGCCAGAATTCGGTGATGGATTGCGCGATGTAAGGCGAATTGAAATTCTCTTTCAGGTGAAAGCCGAGCATGCGCGCAAGCCCGATCGCCATGTCCGAATAGCCGGCAAAATCGAAATAGATTTGCAGCGTGAAACTGGCCAGTCCGAGCCATGCATGGCCGGCGCCGAGGCTTGCGGGATCGGCCGCAAAGATCTGGTTGACGAACGCGCCGAGCGGATCGGCGATCAACAGCTTGCGGCCGATCCCGCGCGCGAAACGGAGAAACCCGGTCTGGAAATCGCTCCACTCGACCGGCGGCGGTGCGGCGATCTGATCCTTCATCTCGTGATATTTGAGAATCGGTCCGGCCAGCAATTTCGGAAAGAAAAGCACGAACAGGCAGTAATCGGTAAATGACGCGGCGGGCCTGGAAATGCCGCGATGGGTGTCGACGAGGTAGGTGATCTTCTCGAATACGACAAAGGACACGCCGATCGGCAGCGCCAGATGCAGCAGCGCAATCCTGTGGGCGCCGAACGGCGCGAGCAGGACATTGAGATTGCCGGCGAGGAAGTCGGCGTATTTGTAGACGACGAGAACGGCGAGATTGCCGGCGATGCCGGCGGAAAGCGCCAGCCGCCGCGTACGCGCGTCGGTCGGGGCGCTGAGATAAAACGACAACGCGTAGTCGATCGCCGTCGATGCGAACAGCACCAGCACGAACACCGGTTCGCCCCACGCATAAAACAGCGTGCTGACGATCAGCAGCGCCCATTTCTTGGCCGAAGCGGCGGTTACCAGCAGATAGAAAGCGTAGACCGCCGGGAAAATCGTGAGAAAGAGCGGTTCGTAAAAAAGCATATGAGATCGGCGCGTTGTCCCGGCAAACCGGCGTCGAAGATCGTGAAACGGCGGTCATGGGTGGCAGAATTTATCGTGCAAGTCCAGTTGGGCGAGCGGGCGCGAAGGCTGGTTTGCAGCCCGTTTTCTTTCTGCTAACGGGATGCGGCGGCAGGCGGTGCTGCCCGTTCATGGCGGAAAAATCTCGTGCTCAGATGGCCATCGCTGCGACGACCGCTCGACGTTCTGTTTCTCGTCACCTGCGTCGCGCTGACCGTCTACGTCCTCGTTCCGGAAGTCTGGGGCAACGGCAAGACCAAGGATTATCCGCTGTGGTTCTGGGCCGGGCAGCAGGTGCTGCGGGGAAATCCTCTCTATCCGGCGGACCCCAGCGCCTATTTCGAATTCATCTATCCGCCGCCGCCCGCGATCCTGCTCGCGCTTCCGAGCGCCTTTGGAAAGATTCCGCTCTACCTCGGCCTGTCATTTCTCAACGCTGCGGCGTGGTGGATGACCAGCCAGCTTTCCAACGCGATGACCGGGTCGGCCAGGATTCCCGGGCCGTGGGTAGCGGCGTTGCCGGGTTTCGTCACGGTGACGTTCGTGTTCGACATGTTCGATCTTGGCCAGCCGAACCTCGTTTTGCTTGCGATGATGCTGTTAGGATTTTGGTGGCTGCAAAACGGGCGGCCGTGGGCGGCCGGCAGCATGTTCGCGCTGGCGACCGCGATCAAGGTTTTCCCGGTGGCGGTGCTGCCTTATCTGCTGTGGCGGCGGCACTGGACGGCGGCGGCAAGCATGGTCGTGTTCGCAGGCGTGATGCTGTTTCTGGTTCCGGCGCCGATACGCGGATTCGAGCGTAATGTCGCCGAACTGTCGACCTGGTATCGCGGCATGGTCGGATCGAGTTCGGAAAAGGGATTTGGGCAGCGCGACGAGCAAAACTGGTCGTGGGTCAATCAATCGATCATCGCGGTGACGCACCGGCTGACGCGGCCGGTCAACTACAATCAGGACGATCCGACTAGACCGCCACGCACCATGAACCTGCTCGATCTCGATTTCAAAACCGCGAACTGGGTGGTGCTCGCGGTGTCGTTCCTGGTCGGACTCGGTTTCATCGCGGTGCTGCCGCCAGCTTCGCGCGTTACCCGCCAATCGAACGCCGAGGAACTGGGAATCCTGTTCTGCCTGATGACCGTGGCTTCGCCATTGGCGCGCCAGTACTATTTCATGTGGTTGTTCTTCCCCATGACCGTCCTGATTCACCGCGCCGCGTATGACCCGCGGCCGGCGGCGCGAGCAGGAACATGGCTGTTGCTGGCGCTGGCGGGAGGCCTGATGTGCCTGTCGTTTCCTGTATTTCCGATCTATCTTCAGGCCATCGGGAACAACCTCGCCGCGACTGCCGTGCTCGTCGCGGGACTGGTCTGGTACATCAAAAATCCGCCGCCAGTGGATCGTGATATTACGAATATGAGAAACTAAAATATCCGTCATGGCCGGACTTGTCCCGGCCATCCACGTCTTGTTTTTTCCAACGAAGAAAGACGTGGAGGCCCGGCACAAAGCTGCATGACGAGGGAAAGAGGAAAAATCTGAATGTCCAGCAGTTCTCAACTTCAGCCGGTGCTCGACCGCATCGATGCCGATTTCGACAACAGCCTCGAACGCCTGTTCGCGCTGCTGCGGATCAAATCGATCTCGGCCGATCCGGCATTCGCAGGCGACTGCAAGGCGGCGGCGGATCATCTGGCCGGCGATATCGCCACTCTCGGCTTTGCGGCCGAGGTCAAGCCTACCGCCGGTCATCCCGCCATTGTCGCCACTAGTAACGGCAGTAGTGGTGCGCGCCCGCATGTGCTGTTCTACGGCCATTACGACGTGCAGCCGGTCGATCCGCTGAACCTGTGGCATCGCCCGCCGTTCGAGCCCGTCGTCGCCGATCATGCCGACGGCCGAAAAATCATCGTCGCGCGCGGCGCCGAAGACGACAAAGGTCAGTTGATGACCTTCGTCGAGGCGTGTCGGGCCTGGAAATTCGTGACCGGCTCGCTCCCGCTCGATGTGACCATCGTCATCGAGGGCGAAGAAGAGGTCGGTTCGAAGAATTTCGTTCCCTTCCTCGAGCAGAACAGGCAAGACCTCAAGGCCGATTTCGCCTTGGTTTGCGACACCAGCATGTGGGACCGGGATACGCCGGCCATCACCACGTCGCTGCGGGGACTCGTCTATGACGAGGTGCGGATCAAGGCCGCCAATCGCGACCTGCATTCCGGCATCTTCGGCGGGGCCGCGCAAAACCCGATCCGCGTGCTGACCCGCATTCTCGGGGGCCTGCATGACGACAACGGCCGCATCGCCATTCCCGGCTTTTACGACGGGGTGAACGATCTTCCGCCGGACATCCTGGCGCAGTGGAAGAATTTGAACCTGACGCCGGAATCGCTCCTCAAGCCGATCGGCCTTTCCGTTCCCGCCGGGGAAAAGGATCGCCTGCTGATCGAACAGGTCTCGTCGCGCCCGACCTGCGACATCAACGGCATCGTCGGCGGCTACACCGGCGAAGGCTCCAAGACGGTGATTCCGGCGGAAGCCTCCGCAAAGGTTTCGTTCCGTCTGGTCGAGGGCCAGGACCCCGCCAAAATCCGCAAGGCCTTTCGCGACTACGTGACGGCGCGGCTGCCGGCGGATTGTCGAGCGGAATTCATCGACCATTCCAACGCGCCGGCGATCGCGCTCGACTGGCACATGAAGCCGCTCGCCGCCGCCAGGCGGGCGCTGACCGACGAATGGGGCAAGGAAGCCGTGCTGATGGGCTCGGGCGCCTCGATTCCGATCGTCGCGGATTTCAAGAAAACGCTCGGTCTCGATACGGTGCTGGTCGGCTTCGGCCTGGACGACGACAACATTCACTCGCCGAACGAAAAATACGACCTCAAGAGCTTTCACAAAGGCATCCGCTCATGGGCGCGGATTCTCGCAGCGCTCGCGGAGGCGCCGAAATAAAGAATGTAGGATGGGTGGAGCGCAGCGATACCCATCATGTCTGCCCAAAGCAAGGTGATGGGTTTCGCTGCGCTCTACCCATCCTACGGACGGACATAAAAACGCCGCCCGGGATTGGGCGGCGTTTTGAATGCACGTGCAGAGGTCGTTATCTCGATCCTACACGGAAATTCCGGATTTTCAATTCCTGTAACTGGGATCCAACCGGTCGAGTTTTCGTAGCAATGGCGGCCACACCAGCGTGGTCGAGCGCAATTCGGCGCGATCGGGATTGCCGAACAATTTTTCGTTCTTCTCGATCACCAGCCGGTCGACCGGATAAGCCGTCGGGCCGAGCATCCGGGTGCGCACCTGCATGGTGCAAGCGCGTTCCAGATGGAACATGCGCTCGAAGGCCGAGGCCACCGAGCGGCCCACCGTCAGCGTACCGTGATTGCGCAGCAGCATGTGGTTCTTGTTGCCGAGATCCTTCTGCAGCCGCGGCCGCTCGTCATGGTCAAGGGCGATCCCCTCATAGTCGTGATAGGCGAGATCGTGGGTCACAAGCTGCGCGGTCTGATTCAGCGGCAGCAGGCCTTCCATGCAGCTCGCCACCGCGGTGCCGTCGGGCGTATGCAGATGCAGCACGCAACCGGCGTCCTCGCGCGCTTCGTGGATGGCGGAATGGATGGTGAAGCCGGCTGGGTTGATGCTGTACTCGCTTTTGGTGAGTTGGTTGCCGTCGAGGTCGACCTTGACCAGACTCGAAGCCGTGATCTCGTCGAACATCAGGCCGTAGGGATTGATCAGGAAATGATGCTCCGGTCCCGGCACCCGGGCGGAGATGTGGGTGTCAACCAGATCGTCCCAGCCATAATGCGCGATCAGGCGATAGCAGGCGGCGAGATTGACGCGCTGATTCCATTCGGCGTCCGTCATCTCCGACGGCACTTTCTTCAAGCGTGCTTCGGCTGGCGACATGGTCGGCTTCTCCCGGTCAATATTGATTTTCGCGGCAAGACTAGGCCCGCGGGTGCTTCGCAGCAAGGTACAGGCGGCGCGTGGCAGTCATGCTTGCGGGCGGTTTTGGCTCACGGCGCCGGGATTGCGAGCAGGCTGGAAATACTGCGGCCGCGGATGTCGTAGACCCGCGCGAAAACCACGTCGTCGCGCTTGATTTCCACTATCACCGGCGCGGTCAAGCCCTTGCAGTAGAACTCGCCGAGCGTCATGGCGAAGTCCGCCGCATGGCTGTCCCATCCGATGGTGAAGTCCGGGCCGAGCGCGACCTGCGCGGGACGCTGCGGGCCGCATACCGCGACCTTCCATTTGCGTCCGCGCGGCGCGACCTCCTGCCGCTCGACCAGCTCTTCGCGCAGGCCGTCCGACGCCTGTTTCAGCGCCAGACCCCAGTAGTCGAGCATGAACAGATCGTCGGCGCCGCGCACCGTGCCCGCGATGTGATTGAAGTGAGTGTATTGATACGGATGCAGCCGGATCATCTCAGCCAGCGGCAACATCAGGCCGAATGCGAAGGCCGCAATGACCGCCGGCTGCCAGTTGCGGCGATGTTCTTTCAGCCAGTTCATCAGCCACGCGAACGCCGTCCCGGCGAGCACTGTCATCGGCGGAATCACGAAAATGAAATGGCGGATGCCGTTGTACAGCGCCGGGCGTTTCACCATCGCGACGACGAGCGGCAGCGTGGTTGCGAGCGTCAGCATCAGCAGGACGGTCTTGCGGCGCGCCGGCACGTCGGTGCGCGACAATGACATGAAGGCGCCGACCACGCCGGCGATGGCGAGGCCGAGCAGCACTTCGGGAAGTTGCAGCGCGAACAGCGTAGGCAGGTATGACCAGGGCATGTCCGGCACCGACACCAGGGCGCCGTCGAACATTTCCTTCCAGGGCTTTTCAAAGAAATGGGAGAAATAGGTCAGGGCCTGAAACGGATTGCCGGGCTGCATGATCGACCATGGCCAGATCAGTCCCATCACGAGATAGCCGAGGACCAGGCCGGGGAGCAGCACGTAGGCCACATGCCCGAAACGGTGCGCGGCGTCACGCGCGCCGTGGGTATGAACTTCCTCGAGGAACAGCGGGAGAAAGCCGACCATTGCATAGATGAGGGCAAGGCCGCCAAGGATGCGCGAGCCGATCGACAGGCCGGCGCCGAGGCCGACGATCAGGACGGTCCGCGGCGACGGCGACGGATATTCCTCAGCCAGGCGAACGAGGCCGAGCATCAGGATCACCATCGCGACCGCGAACGGCGCATCCTTCGGGTTCATGAACATGTGCCCATAGAAGGTCGGGCACAGCGCGAGCAGCAGCAGCGCCGCAAGGCCGGCGAGCGGACCGCCGACGCGCCGTCCGAGACGCCACGTCACGGCAAGGCCGATCAGCCCAACGACGGCGCCGAGCAGGCGGCGGGTTTCGAACAGTTCGAGCGGAATAACCTTGTGCAGCAGGGCGGCGGCCATGTCGAAGCCGCCGCCATACATATAAAGATTGGCGAACGAGAGGGCGGCGGTGTCCTTGAAGCCGGAGCCGTACATGCGCAGCAGCAGGTCGGCATATTCGGCGTGGGTGTAGTCGTCCCAGCCGAGGCCGTAGTCGCGAAACGTCAGGCTTGCGATCAGGCCGACCGCGGCCAGTACCACGATCGCGAGGTCGTCACAGGTTCGTTCCATCGATCGCCGCGCGGGCGTGTCGATGGTCGACGTGGTAATGGATGACATGGCTGTTGGTAACCCGTGTCCCCTGTGGCCCAGTTTCAGCGCTTTCGGGCCTCGTTTCCCCGGCATCCATATAGCGCAGTTCCATCGCCAAGTAATTGGGAATTGTGGCGTAATTTTCCTGACGCAATGCAGCATTTACGGCCAAGGTAAAGACCTTCGTCTTATTCGGATCGCTTGTGCCACCCGCAACATGAACACAGCGTGAAGCCCTTGGTGTTACGGGCTGGAAATCCCAATGGCGAGATCGGCAATATGACGATATCGTCATCTTGGCTGCCGCGACTCGCCTGAGCGTGGCTGGGGGATTTGATGATGACGATGCTGTTGATCGGCGGGATTGCCGTGCTGGCGGCGGGTCTGCTCGCGGTCGGTTTCGGAATTCCAGTCAAGGAATTCAGTTTCGGAAATACCCTGATTGTGGCCGGCGCGGTCGCTGCCTGCACCGGGTTAGTCATGCTCGGTCTCGCCGCAGTGGTTCGCGAACTGCAGAACATCGCGCGGCGTCTCGGCCCCGCCGGCGCGGCGGCGGCCGCACGCGCTGGCAGCGAACAGCCGTCGGCGTCCGCGGCCGCCGCCAACAGGGCGGGCGGCGAATCGTCCGGCCGAGAGCCGCCGCCAGCACCCGATCAGGATGGCGCCAGGCCAGCGCCGGAACTGCCACCTGTGGCGGGATCTTCCGCTCCATGGCGGGAAGAAGCCGCGGCGCGGGATCGCTTGCGCGGCGACGTCGCACCGGAGCCTGCGCCCTCCGAGCCCGCAGCAGCCAGCAAGCCACGGCGTAATCTGCTGTTCTCGTCGTCGCGAAAGGAGCGCGAGCGAGCCCAGGCGCGAACTCCGGATCCAGCCGCTGCGGCGACGCCTGCGCCTGCGGCGTCGGGACCGGCACCTGCGACATTCGAAGATGCCTGGCCGCAGTCGGAACGGGCGCGATCCGACGCGCTGCGGCGCAATCGAACGTCCTCGACATTCGCCGAGCCGAACACCGGCGCGCCCACACCGGATATTCCTCCGCCGGCACCGCGAGTCGAGCAGCCGCCGGTGACGGTGCTCAAATCAGGCGTCGTCGACGGGATGGCCTATTCGCTGTATTCCGACGGCTCGATCGAGGCGCAGATGGCCGAAGGCATGATGCGATTTGCTTCGATCGACGAACTGCGCTCGCATCTCGACCATCGCCCGTAACGCCTATACTTCGACGGAATAAATAACCCTGCGCATCACCGGGCGTTGTTCTTGTCATGCCGATAGCAATTCGATCATAGTCGGCAAGTAAAGATGAGCTCTTGAAAGCTTTGGCCATGACCGACAATGCGAAGAACTTCATCGATCTGACGGCGAACATCGTCTCGGCCTATGTCAGCAACAATCCGACTCCGGCTTCCGAGCTCCCGGCATTGATCGGCCAGATTCACGCGGCGTTGCTGCGGGTCTCGACCGGCCGGACCGACGTGCCGCTGGAGCCTGCCAAGCCCGCGGTCCCGGTCAAAAAGTCGATGACTCCCGACTATCTGGTCTGTCTTGAGGACGGCAAACGCTTCAAGTCGCTGAAGCGGCACTTGCGGTCTCAGTACAATATGACCCCGGAGCAATACCGGGACAAATGGAACCTGCCGCCGGATTATCCCATGGTTGCGCCGAATTACGCGGTGGCACGCTCGCAACTCGCCAAGAAGATGGGCCTCGGGCAGCAGCGGCGCCGGAGGAAATAGCCCAGTCTTCGGGCTTCGCCCGACTACGCGCAGGCGAACGTTGGTCTTTGATCTTTGCTGTAAAGCGATCACCGAATTGATCGGAAGCTTTCGATTGCATAAGAAATCTATACGAAAACCGCCGAATGAATTCAATTTTTCAGGCTTTAAGTTTGAGACAATACCGCACCTTTATCGTCAAGAGGTATTCAACCATTGGTCGGTTTCGTTAGTCCGGTATCGAGTATTGCGCATTCCAAGATGGAGAGGCTTTCATTTCTTTTCGCATTTTTTTTGATAGGTATGCCGTCGCTATGACGTGCTTCTCTTTGATATTCCAGGCTTTTATCATAAAGGAACGCCATCGTAATATTTTTTTAGGAACACTATCCCCGGGGTAGGATTGTCAGATAAATTGTATAGATATTCCACTGCAACTTTAGATCGAGGCAAATGTACCGGTACAGTTTCCCTATTCACCGCGCGCCGCCCGCGAATTTACCTGCCACCGCGCCGCCGACGTCGGAACGGACCTGCCAATGGGTCGCGTTTTGCGTAGCGCGCGATTTTGGACTGGACATGGTCGCGTTGTTTGCGCCGACGCGCCGCGCGCCGCGCGTCGCCTTTGCAAGGCAGGTCGCGATGTATGGCCGGGACGATATCTCGCTGGACTGCCGGCTGGAGGCGCTTGAACTGTTCTGCCGCACCGGGCTCGAAAGCCTTCGGCTGGCAATGCCGGAGAGCTGCCGATGAAGGCGGCCCAGCGCACCCGCGACAGTCGGCGAAGCTCGCAACGCGCGCCGGAAGACAGTGTTGATTCGTTTCGCGCCCAGCATTTGGACATCTCGACGCGCCAGATTGCGACCGAGACCGGCGCGATCAGCGTCCTGGTGAACGATGGCGAAAGCCCGCTGGCCTGGCTGGCCCACCGCAAGGGCCGCGACGGCCGCGCGATGATCAGCCCGCACCAGTTCATCGCGGGAGAAAAACTGCGCGCGGATTTCACGCGCGGACATTTGTCGCCGCGCGTGACGTCCGACTGGTCGGCGCCGACTGGCGGACGGTCGCGCTCATTGGCGGGCGCCGGCGAGATGACCGACCTGATCGTGGCGTCGCGGCAGCGGGTGCGGCTGGCGCTGGAGGCTTGCGGGCCGGAATTCTCCGGGCTGCTGATGGACGTCTGCTGTTTTCTGCGCCGGCTCGAGGAGGTCGAGCGTGAACGCCGCTGGCCGCTGCGTTCGGCCAAGATCGTGCTGCAACTGGGGCTCGACCGGTTGGCGCGGCATTACGGTCTTGCCGAGGAGGCGCGGGGAGATGTCAGCGCGCGCGTCCGGAGCTGGCTCGCAGCGGATGCAGAGTTTAAGAGCTAGCTCGTCATTGCAAGGAGCGAAGCGTCGAAGTAATCCGGTCTTGCTGCGCGGGTTCTGGATTGCTTCGCTTGCAATGACGCAGACGTCATGATGCCGCCGCCAGGGTCGCGCGCGCGTCGCTGCGAATGCGTTCGACCATGGCGCGCAGGCCGTTGGAACGCTGCGGTGTCAGGTGCTCGCGAAATCCGAGTTCATCGAACACCGCGACGGCGTCGGTCGAAAGAATTTCCCGCGCGGGCCGGCCCGAATACAGCGTCAGCAGGATTGCAATCAGGCCGCGGACGATATGCGCGTCGCTGTCGCCGAGATAACTCAGCACCGGCTCGCCGGTGCCGTCGCGGGCGAGCTTGCGCGACAGCCAGACCTGGCTGGCGCAGCCCTGCACCTTGTTGGCGGCGGAATGCTCGGCCTCCGACATCGGATCGAGCGTGCGGCCGAGTTCGATGACGTACCGGTAACGGTCGTCCCAATCGTCCAGCAGCGCAAAATTATCCCGGATTTCGTCGATCGTCGTCATCGTGGCCCGCATGTCTCTCTGCGAGATCTATATAGGACTGCGGAGCTGCGAAAGCGACGGGTCAAGCCCGGAAAATATCCCATCATGCGGGGCCCGACCCGGAAATAGTTGTCATGCGCGGGTTTGACCCGCGCATCCATCGCTCTTTGCAAAAATCTTTCCAGGAGAGATGGGTTGCCGGGTCAAACCCGGCAGCATTCACACATCTTCATCGTCATTGCCGGGCTTGACCCGGCAATCCATCGTTTTCGAAACAGTCTTGCGAAGATTGATGGATACGCGGGTCAAGCCCCCGTATGACGAAATGTGTGAATCTGGTAGGGTCAAGCCCGGCAATGACGGCAGAGATGCGGGATAGGTCAATCTGCAAGGACGAGAGATGTGTGAATACATCGGTCAGGCCCGGCAATGACGGAGCAGGGCCTAGTTCGCCGCAGTCGAGGCGGGGGCGGAAATCTGCCATTCGGTTTGCAGGTCGTCCGGCGTCAGCGTATCGCGCGGGGCGACGTTCGCCGCAGCATCCGCGCTCTCGATGTCGCCGATCGAGCCAGTATGGTCTGATGATTTCTTGTCGGTGATGATCTGATACAGCTTGCGCGCACCGTCCTGGGCGCGCTGGCCGATCGCCGTCGCCGCCTGGCCGCCGACCTCGCACGCCGCCGGCTGGCGCTTGCAGAACTGGCTCATGTCCGACACCGCGGCGCTCGCAGCCGATACCGCCTCGGAAGCACCGAGTTGCGGCAGCTTGTCCGATTCGGGCGTCCGCTCTCTGGGCAGCAGCACCAGCACCAGTCCGAGCCAGAATGCCATGCGAAGCAGGAAAAACATTTCGCGACCCCGTCCGTCTTCTCCTCGCTGCGATTGATCTCGCAATCGACCCTTTTCGTAACAGGAGTGGATAAATCACCGGTGTTTGCGATGTCCTTAAAACACGAAAAATTTGTGAAAAATTCAAACGATTTGATTCGGCGTAAATTTTCGATTGATGCCGTTGCTGCATTTGCAGGGACTTGCTCCATCGCATCCACCATTTTGAAACCATACCGGTCTCGATCCGGAAACGCGGTGTTCACCATCCGCCGCGAATACGTCCCGCCGACAATGCAAAAACCTGCGTCTGGGCGCGGTGTTCGGCAGGCGGCGCCGGCGCCTTAGCGTTCGCTTAAGCTCGCTCTGACAGGTTGAGGCAACGATAAAGGGGGCGTTCCGGCGCGTCAGGTGTGACCAGCAGGCCGAAGCGCGAGAGCCGTGACCGTTTTGAAACTCATCCGCGACTGTCTCGATGCATTGCTGCATCCGTCGGCCCGCTACGACGCCCTAACCGGCGCGCGTCATCGCGCGTTCATGGCGCCGCGGCTGCTGGGAAGTCTCGCGGCGTTCGCGGCCTTCCCGGTCTATCTTGCGCTGCGCGGCGCGCCCGGCGCGCTCGAGGTCGGCGCATTTGCCTGGCTGATCGCGCCGATCCTGCTGTCCTGGTTCCTGTCGCGCACCGGGCGCTATGAGAGCGCGCATGTGCTGTCGTCGCTGGCGCTCGCCGGTCTTGTCATGATGGTGGCGATCACGACCGGCGGCATCGAGTCGTTCGCCGCCGTCTGGCTCGTCGCGGTTCCGCTTGAAGCCTCGTTGTCCGCATCGCGCCGCGCCGTGGCCTTTGCCTCGGCGCTGGCGCTGTCGTGCGCAGTCGCACTGATCGTCATGGGCATGCTTGGCATGCTGCCTGAAGCAAACGCATCGGCGCGCGGCGCCTTCATGGCGGTCGGAATCACCTCGGCGACGCTCTACGCCGCGGCACTCGCGTTCGGCGCGGAATCGCTGGCCCGAACCGGCGTCGCGCTATTGAATGTCGAGGAGGACCGCTATCGCCTGCTGGCGCGCAACATGAGCGACGTGATTTCACGGCACCGCCGCAACGGCGCGGTGCAGTTCATTTCGCCGGCGGCCGAGACCCTGTTGGGAACGCCGGTGTCGCGCCTGCTCGGACACGGCCTGTTCGACCGCGTCCATGTCGCCGATCGTCCCGCCTACCTCACCGCGCTGTCGGACGCGGCGCGCGGCGGCGAATCCCGCAGCGTCGAATTCCGGGTCAGGCGCGACGCGTTGCGCGCGCATGGCGGCGCCGATTTCATCTGGGTCGAGATGCGTTGCCGGCCCCTGGAACAGGCCTCGGCCACGCCGGCGAAACCGGAATCCGAAGTGGTCGCGGTAATGCGCGACGTCACCGACCGGAAGATCCAGGAACAGGCGCTCGATCTCGCGCGCACCGCCGCCGAACAGGCGGACGCCGCCAAGAGCCGCTTCCTCGCCACCATGAGCCACGAACTGCGCACGCCACTCAACGCCATCATCGGATTCTCCGAAATGATCGCCCAGGAAGACGTGCTGATGATCGATGCCGCCAAACGCAAGGAATACGCGCAACTGATCAACGATTCCGGCCAGCATCTGCTCTCCGTGGTCAACGGCATTCTCGACATATCGAAGATGGAATCCGGCAATTTCGAAATTTCGCCGGAACCGTTCGCGCCGCGTGGCGCGTTGCTCAACTGCTGCAATCTGCTGGCGCTGAAGGCAAGGGAGAACGGCATTGATCTCGTCACCCGCGCGCCGGAGGATCTGCCGCTCGTCACCGGCGATCCCCGCGCCTTCAAGCAGATCGTGCTGAACCTCGTCTCCAATGCCGTCAAGTTCACCGAGCGCGGCGGTACGGTGACGGTATCCGCCGGCGTCGAAGGCTCGCGGCTGGTACTGCGCGTCATCGACAACGGCGTCGGCATCGCGGCCGACGATCTCAAGCGGATCGGCGATCCGTTCTTTCAGGCCGGCAAGACCTATCAGCGGCGTCACGAAGGCACCGGTCTCGGGCTGTCGATCGTGAAAAGCCTGGTCGGATTGCATGGCGGCGAGATCACCGTGCAGAGCAGGATCGATGAGGGCACCACCGTCGCCGTCGCCCTGCCGCTCGTCTACACGCCGCCGGCCGCGCCGCCGTCGAGCAACATCGCAACGCTTAACCCGGGCGTGCGACCCGTACATCAGGACAAAACCCGGCAGGTGAAGAAAAGTGCCTAAGCGAAACAGTCCGGACGACATGCCGCGCCGCCGCGGTGCAAACGTGGCCGCGATCGAGGTGAGCGGTGAGCGCAGTCTAGCGATGCGCATCCTGCTGCACAGCCCGAAGGATCTGATCGCCGGCGCGCTGGCATTCGCCGCGGTCAGCGCCATCATCGCCAACGCGATGTTCATGCAGGCGGGGCACCACCCGTCGCCGATGTTCGGCACGATTGCCGGCCCCTCGGTCCCGGTTGCCAATCCGTTGCCGCGGCCGCGGCCCGCCGAAGCCACGCTGAAGCCGGCCGATGTCAAGATCGGCGAAACCCGGCCCATGGAAGTGCGGCCGGCCGAAGTAAAGTTGGCGGCTCCAGTATCTGTCAGTGCCAGGACGGCGGCTGCGCTTGCGGCGCCCGCAAGCGTCGCGCGACCGCCGGCGTCGATCCCGCTTGCATCCCGCGGCGATCCGGTCGGCGACCTGATCATCGCTTCGAGGCGCGTTGCGGCGGTACAGCGGGCGCTGACCGACTATGGCTATGGCCAGCTCAAGCCGACCGGCACCGTCGGCTCCGACACCTCAGCCGCGATCCAGAAATTCGAGCGCGAGCACAAGATGCCGGTCACCGGCCAGATGTCGGACCGGCTGGTGCGCGAACTCAGCGCGGTGACCGGCCGGCCGCTCGACTAGCCATGACCTATTTTGTCGAGCCGTCATTGCGAGCGAAAGCGAAGCAATCCAAAGTCACAGGCTTGGACTGGATTGTTTCGTCGTTCTGCTCCTCACAATGACGACGCGGTTCAACTCGTCACCTTAAGCCCTAGCGTCGCGTTCGCCGCCGGCCTATCGTCTACCCATGCGATTGAAATCCAGCATCTGGGTCGCGGCCTATCTGCGCCGCTGCCAGACCGAGGGCGTGTTCGGTGCCGTGCGCCGGCGCGGCGCGGAGGAGGCGGGCGCGGTGTTTGTCAAGCTGGCACTGCTCGACGGCAATGCGATGCTGTATGCGCCGGCGCCGCAAAGCAGCTATGACGACAGCCGCCCGATCGAGCGGGTGTTTGCGCCGACGTCGCCGCAGCCACTGTCGGAGCAGGCGGTCGAAGATCGCCTCGCCAAAGAAATCCGCTTCGATTCGGACGTCTGGATCGTGGAGATCGAGGACAGGGCGGGCCGGCATTTTCTCGACCTCGCGCGAACTTGAAGCACCTCTCCCCGCCTGCGGCTATCAGGTTCACACATCTCGTCATACGCGGGCTTGACCCGCGTATCCATCCATCTTCGCAAGACCTTTTCGAAGAGAGATGGATTGCCGAGCCTACGCCTCGCCGAAGCGGCTTCGGCCGCGCAGGCGGGTCAAGCCCGGCAATGACGTGAAAATTTGTGAATACCGTAGCCGCAAGCGGGCGAGGTGGGGTTCTAGCTGCCCGAGCCGCGCGCGTTGTTGCGCGTGACGATGTCCGCGCCGGGCTGAACCGCGGGGCGCGTTTGCGCCGGTGCTGTGCGGGCACGGTGGCGTTCATCGTCATGGAGTATCGGTTTATATTTCGCACGCGTGACCGCAAGCGTCGCGCCGCGCCACGCCGCCAGCATGATCAGCGCGGATCGTTCGCTCAGGCGGTCGTAGAGACGCGATATCCGGTAGACGTTGTTTACCGATGCGCCGAATTCGGGATTGAGGAACATCAGCACCCGCTGAAACACCGCGCTCGGCATGTCCAGCGCCTTGGCCGCGCAGGCCAGCGGTTCGCCGCCGGGATCGTTGACCACTTGGGCCGCGGTTCGCGACGGCAGGATCAACGCCTCGCCCAATTCAAGCGTGAAGTTTTCGATGTCGGCGGCGAAGGCGGCCATCTCCAGGATCTGGATGGCGCGCGCCGCGCGCGCAACGGGAATCCGCGCCGAGGCCTTCAGCGGGGCGTCGGCGAGGTTGTGCAGGATCAATGCGCGCTCGCTGGCGCTGGCTGCGAAAAACAGGCCGCTGATTTCCGCCGCGTCTTTCGGCTGCATCGACAATCCCGCCATCCGCAACTGGGCTTCGGTCGGCGGCCGGGCCGGCGGCGGCGCAGGCGGCTCGACCGGAATGCCATTGGCGAGCGGAACGCGTTGCTCGGCGTTCGCCGGCCGCAGATCGAGCCGTTTCATGATCGCTGCGGGCGTGCCCGGATAGATCGAAAGCCGCGCTCGCACCGCCGCGCGCGTCGCGTCGTCGACCTGGTCGATCAGCCGGGAGGTCAGTTCGACGAATTGCCGTTCCTCGTCGCCACTGTGCGCGCTGGCCTGAACATACAGGTCGGTCAGCACCCGCAATAATGTCGGACGGATATCGACACCCTCGCGACGGGAGAGCGTCATCAATCCGTCGAAACCGGGAAACAGTGGAGGTGCGGTCATGTCAGGGGTACGCGACTGAGTAATCCTGACGCAATTCTAGCGGCATTGCTTTAATGGCTCGTTAAGGAAAACGAGAAGTGAAGGCTACTGGCTTCACTCATCTCGTCATACGCGCTTGACGCGCACGCGGGGTCGAGCCCGGCAATGACGATGAAGATGTGTGAATACCGCAGGGTGAATGCCCGGCGTCCCCGGGGCGCGAGACCTCGCTGCAACACTCGACGGTGCGATCGACCGCGCCGCGCCGAATTAACACGCCATTAACCATGCTTTGATCTTAATGAGGCCTGCCGCCGCCCTGTCGAGGCGATGCGGCAAGGAGAGAGACATGAGCACCATCCTTGAATTTCCAGCAGATGCAGCGTCGCGGCGGCTGGGCTCAACCGTGGGTGCCGCCCAGCGCGAAGGGATGGGGACCATCCTGATCCTTCCTGTGGTCCGGATCGAACGCGATGCCGATGGCGGTCGCGGGCCGGAAGAGGGAGCGGCCCCGGGACGCCGCCGCCGCCGCCGGGCGCGTTCCTGACACCGGACATTTTTCTATGCCGGAGATGTCTGCCCCGATCCTGACAAGGCTTCGGCTTCCTCCCGCAATTCGGGTCGCGATATTGCTGGCCGCGGGCGTGGCGCTCGGCGGTTGCGCCGGCGGCGATTTCGGCCGCACCCGCGATAATGCACGCACTGACGACATGCACCGCTGGATCGGCGTCGAGGCGACCGGTAGCGTCGGCTTGCGCGCATCGCAATACCAGCTCACCGACAAGGAACGGCTGCTGCGCGATCTTGCCTATCCGTTGATCGAGCCGCCGCATTCGCGACCCGCCTGGAAAACCGTGTTCGGCGATTATCAGCCGCTGCCGTCGCCATGGCGGCAGGCGCCATCATTCGACCGCACCGCCTATGGCCGCCTGCTGATCGACGAGCCGCATCGTTCGCATGCGTCGCGCTATGGCCAGTTGATCGAAGACGTGCGCAACGACATCACGCGGTTCGATCCGTTCTTTGCCGCCGCGGTCCAGGTCATCGATCTGGACAAGAAGCGCAACGCCAGCCTCAACCTGGTTTCCGAACTGTCGCCGCGCGAGCGTGCCGATGCGGTCGCCCGCATGCAGGAAAACACGCTGATCGTGCAGTGGGTGCAGCAATGTCTGGAGCAGCGGATTTCATCGTACCGCTGGGCGCTGGAACGCCTGGTGATCCAGGCGCCCGACAACATCGCTGCCGACGCCGACCGCCTGATCGGCGAACTCGCGGCGCAAACCGCGAACCCGCCGGCGGTGTCGGCGCCGGTGATGGGGCGCGCGGTGGTGTCGAAGGGGTAGAGGGCTTCGCGAAGCTGCAAAATACTCTGCGACGCGGGCTTGACCCGCGTATCTATCACTCTTCAAAAAGACTCCTGCGAAGGAGATGGATTGCCGGGTCAAGCCCGGCAATGACGACTCCGTGGTAGTCACCGCTTCGCTTGCGGCGGCTCGGCCTGCTTGACCGGCGGTTCGGTCTGCACCTTGCAACTCGATGCGGCGAGCGTGGCCTGTGCCTGGGGCATCAGGCCGGGTTCCGGCGCCAGCGCCTTCAGCACGATCAATCCAGTGGCGGTCGGGGAATCGATGATCAGGCGGTCGGCCGCGGTCACGTCCTCGTCCTCAGGAAGTTCGGCGTGCTGCGCTTCCGTCATCAGGTCGAGCTCGATCACGCGGCGTCCGGCGGAGCGGTCGTTGATCGCGTAATAGGCGACGTCGCTGCGCGTATAGAACGACACCGACGTATAGGCCTGGCTGACGGGAACGGCGAGCTTGATCGGCCCGCCGGACAGGTCGTAGCGGCAGACCGCAATCGCGAATGCCGGATCCATGAACGGCATAGGCGCGCTGTTTGGGCTCGCCAGCGGCAGCGCGGTCACGGCGTTCAGTTTGGTCAGCGGCGTGAGCCGCGAATAGGCGTCCTGCGTCGCGATGCGCGGCAGCGCCAGCACGCTGACGAGGTGCACCACGCCGCCAAGCAGCACGCCGCCGATGATCGCGAACAGCAGGCGGATCATGGGCACCCCACCGTCACGATGGTCGGCATCGGCGCGTCGCGCTGCGTTCGCGTCGCCACGCCGACCGGGGTGTCGTAAAGCCGCAGCGTCAGCGCATAGCGCTCGATACCGCCGGTGGGCAGCCAGTTTCCGGAGCGCGATCGCGACGCGACCCGCACCTCGAAGGCGCCATCCGAGCCACGGATGATCTCCTGGCTGGTGAAGCCGTAGCGCTGCAGCGAATTGGCGACGAGGTGGCCCTTCGAATCGTACAGCGTCAGCGTCCAGAACCGCGCCGCGGGCGTCACGCCGCTCACCACCACGTCGCACCGGCCGTCCAGTGGTTTTTTGCGGTCGTCTGTTGTCGCCGAAAACGCCACGCCATCGCCGGTGCCGACCGGCAGCTCGCCGCTGCGCGCGATCGAGGCGCGCGAATAGGGATCGACGTCGGCGGTGCCGGTCCTTGGCCGCGCGGTCCACGCGCCGATCGTCAGCGTGCCGAGATCGGTACCGCGGGTCGCGGTCATCCATGTCGCGCCGATGCCGACGGCGGCGGCAATGACGAGCGCCAGCAAGGTGATGAATATCAGCCGCACGGTTAGTTCTTGCGTGGCGGGGGCGCGGAAGTTTCACCCGGAATGGCCGCCGCAAAGCTTTCCGGGAAAGCGGCGGAGCTGGAGGAGACTGGCTTGCCCGGCTTGACCGGATCGCTCGACGATGTTTTTCCGGCGGTCTTCGCCGCGTCGTCGAGCATCTTCTCCACCCGCACCAGAATGTCGGCGCCGCGCTTGGTGAGGATCGGCGGCGGGCCCGGCTTGGTCTCGAGAATTTTCGGCGCGGCGTTGGCGGCGACGGGACCGGGGGCTGGCGGCAGCTTCGTTCCCATGCCGATGCCCGGTATTTCCTTGACCTCGACGCCCTGATGCGCCGCGACCATGATGTCGTGCCAGGTCTGCGCCGGCAGCGAGCCGCCGGTCATGCGGTTGGTCGGCGAGTAGTCGTCGTTGCCGTACCAGACCGCGCAGGTGAAGTTGCCGGTGTAGCCGACGAACCACGCATCGCGATAGGCGTTGGTGGTGCCGGTCTTGCCCGCGGTCGGGATGCCGTCGAGCGCGGCGCGGCGCGCGGTGCCCTCGCTGACGACGTGGCTCATCATGCCCGCCATGTCGGCGGCGACGGAAGCCGGGATCGCCTGCAGCGGCTTCTTGCCGTCGCGGTCGAAGCGCCAGACCAAATCGCCGGCGCCGGTGCGAACTTCCAGCACGGCGTGCGGCGTTACCGATCTGCCCTTGTTCGGAAACGTCGCGTAGGCAACGGCGTGTTCGACCACCGAAACCTCGTCGGAGCCGATCGGCAGCGACGGTGTATCCGGAAGCGGCGCCTTGATGCCGAACCGCCGTGCCATCTCCACGATCTTGGCGCGGCCAACCTTGGCCGGATTGGGATTCTTGCCGCCCATTGCGATCGACAGTTTTACCGGCACTACGTTGATCGACCGCGTGATCGCCTGCGTCAGCGTCACCGCGCCGGAGTAGGAGTGGCCGTAATTCTGCGGGCACCAGTTGCCGATGCAGACCGGGCCGTCGACCACGATCGAGGTCGGCTTGAAGCCGTTCATCAGCGCCGTGGTGTACACATAGGGCTTGAACGACGATCCCGGCTGACGCATCGCGTCGACCGCGCGGTTGAACTGGCTGGCGCCATAGTCGCGGCCGCCGACCATCGCACGCACGCCGCCGTCGAGATCGGCCACCACGGTCGCAGCTTGTGTGGCGTGATAGTCGCGGCCGAACTGGCGCAACTGGTTCTCGATGGCGTCCTCGGCCGCGTGCTGGACATTCATGTCGATCGAGGTGCGCACCACGAAGACCCGCTCGACGTAGGATTTCGGAAAGGTGTCGACCAGCTTGCGCATTTCGTCGAACGCCCAGTCGAGATAGTAGTTCGGCGAATTCTCGTCGCGGCGATCCACCGCGTTGGCCGGATTGCGCCGCGCGCCGAACACCTGGCCTTCGGTCATGAAGCCGGCATCGACGAGGTTGTCCAGCACCACGTTGGCGCGGGCGCGGGCGGCGGGCAGGTTGATGTGCGGCGCATATTTGGTGGGCGCCTTGAACAGGCCGGCCAGCATCGCGGCTTCGGCGAGGTTCACATCGCGCGCCGACTTGTTGAAATAGAAATGCGCCGCGCCATCGACGCCGAAGGTGCCGCCGCCCATATAGGCGCGGTCGAGATAGAGCTTTAGAATCTCGTTCTTGGTCAGCCGGGTCTCGAGCCACACCGCCAGAAACGCTTCCTTCACCTTGCGCTCGATGGTGCGCTCGTTGTTGAGGAACAGGTTCTTCGCGAGCTGCTGGGTGATCGACGAGCCGCCTTGCCGCACGCCGCCGGCCTGCGCGTTGGTGACCAGCGCACGCGCGGTGCCGGCGACGTCGATGCCGAAATGATCGTAGAAGCGCCGGTCCTCGGTGGCGAGCGTGGCCTTGATCAGGTTGTCCGGAAAATCCTCCAGCGGGATCGAATCATTGTGCTTGATGCCGCGGCTGCCGATCGGCGTGCCGTAGCGGTCGAGAAACGTCACCGCGAGGTCGGATTTCTTCAGCCAGTCATCATCGGCGGTTTCGCGGAACGCAGGCACCGCCAGCGCCAGCATCAGAAGCAGGCCGCCGAGTCCGATCGTCGCGGCTTCCGACAGCGGCTCGATGAAGACCCAGCGCTTCCAGCGGCCGACATAGAAGCGGTCCATGAACGTCGAGAAGCGCTCGTAGAGTTCGCGTACGCCCTTGGCCGAGGAGAACAGCGTGGAGTTGATGCGCGCATCGAGGTCCAGCATGAAATGCCGGACTTTTTTCTTCCACTCGGATGGTACGATCTGGCGCACCGGGGCCCTTGATCAATTTCTGCGCTGAAGCGTCCGGACCGGGCGCCGTCAAGCGTCTTGCGGAAGTGTTGCGGCAAACCCAAGGCGCTTTTGCGACCGGCGGGCTTGTTCGCGCCGTTCTAGCCGAGCGTCGGGCATAAACCAATGGCGGGCTTCACGATTTCGCGCCGAACGGCTAACGCGCACGGGTCCGGTGTGAGCGAAGCTGCGTTGCCGCTTGCACTATTGCTCGTGCGGCCCCTAGAAGGGTGCGCATTTTGCACCCCGAGAACCTGAAAACCCATGACCGCGCGTCCCGCAAAACCCTCGAATCAGGCCGGATTCTTCTGGAAAACCAAAGCGTTGGAGGAGATGTCCGGTGCCGAATGGGAAAGCCTGTGCGACGGCTGCGCGCGCTGCTGCCTGGAAAAGCTGGAGGATGAGGACACCGGCAAGATTTATTTCACCCACGTCTCCTGCCGTTTGCTGGATGCCGGGCTGTGCGCCTGCAAGGATTATGCGAATCGCTCCGACCAGGTTCCGGATTGCGTTCGGCTGACGCCGGAGAATGTCCGCACCTTGAACTGGCTGCCGCCGAGCTGCGGTTATCGCCTCGTCGCCGAAGGCCGCGACCTCTATTGGTGGCATCCGCTGATATCGGGCAATCGCAACACCGTGCATGAAGCCGGCGTCTCGGTGCGCGGGCGGGTCCAAGGCACCGAGAACGAAATTCCCGATGCCGATCTGGAAGATCACATCGTGCTGTGGCCGGCGCTGCTGCCGAAGCGGGCGCGGCTGAAGAAGCGGCCCGGGTGAATTTGCCGCACGCCGTCTGTCAGCCGCGCGTCACCCTTCCTCCTGCGCGGGCCGTCGTATATGAGATTGCGACCGGACCTGCCGATGGTTTCGACGAAGAGATGGGCGGCGTGGAGTGTGGCGGCGGCTGGTAATCCAAAAATCGCGATCTGACACCCGATCGGCGCAAGCGCGGGCGAGCAATTCAACGGGACATGGCATGGTAAATCGATTGGTGACGGCGCGGTCCACCGTGGCGATGCGGCATGGCGGGCTTGCCGCCATCGTGACGCTCGCGGCGATGGCCGTACTGACGGCGCTGACCGCCGGCGCCGCGGCGAGACAGGCACGCCCCGCGGTCCCGACCGAAGCGACGGCGCCGCGCGATGCAGGCGAGCCGCTCATGGCGATCGTGTCGATCAAAACCCAGCAGGTGACGTTCTACGACGCCGACGGCTGGATCCTGCGCGCGCCGGTGTCGACCGGCACCACGGGACGCGAGACGCCCGCCGGCGTCTTCGCCGTCATTGAAAAGGACAAGGACCATCACTCCACCATGTATGACGATGCCTGGATGCCGAACATGCAGCGCATCACCTGGAACGGAGTCGCGCTGCATGGCGGGCCGCTGCCCGGCTATGCAGCCTCGCACGGCTGCGTGCGCATGCCCTACGGCTTTGCGGAAAAGCTGTTCGACAAGACGCGGATCGGGATGCGGGTGATCATTTCGCCGAACGATGCGGCCCCGATCGAGTTTTCGCATCCGGCGCTGTTCGTGCCGAACGCGGACGCCATTGCGGCCGCGCCGGCGCGTGCCGAGACGCTTGCCCGCGAGGCGGCGGAAGCGGCCAAGGCGGCCGACGACGCGAAGAAGGCCGCCGCAACCGCGGCGCGCGAGACAGCAGCACTCACAGCGTCGCTGCGCAAGCTGGAGCGGCTCAAGAAGAGCGCCGACGCCGAACTCGCCACCGCCGACAAGATGCTCGCTGCCGCGAAAACGGACGAGGCCAGAGCGCGGGCCGGGGAACGCCAGCAGAAGGCCGCTACCAAGGCCACGGAAATAGGAACGCAATTCGACTCCGCCAAGGCCGAGGCGGCGTCGAAGCCCGATGCCGCCGCCGCGAAGGACGCTCATAAGGCGGCCGAGACCAGGAAGGCCGCCGCCGTCAAGGCGGCGAGCGATGCGAAGCTCGCGCTCGAACCGGTCTCGATCTACGTCAGCCGCGCGACGCAGAAGCTTTACGTGCGGCGCAACACCCATAAGCCGGCGCCGGATGGGGGCGGCGAAGTGTTCGATACTTCCATTGAGGTTCCGGTCACCATCCGCAATCCAGACAGGCGGATCGGCACGCATGTGTTTACGGCGATGGCGCGCAACGACGCCGGCCTGCGCTGGAGCGCGGTCACGATCGACAACGCGGATGACGCCAACGACGCCCTCGACCGCGTCACGATCCCGCAGGATGTGCTGGATCGGATCGCGCCAACCGCGTTGCCGCGATCCTCGATCGTCATCTCCGACGAGCCTTTGAGCGCCGAGACCAACTACCGTACCGAGTTTGTCGCGGTGCTGAGCAATCAGCCCCAGGGCGGCTTCATCACGCGCAAGCCCACGGTCAATGTCGAGGTTGCGAGCCGCGGCTTGTGGAGCGACGATGGTTTCGGTTTCTTCTTCCAGCGCAATCCGGTCCCCCAGCCCGGCACCATCGGCCGGCGCGGCGGCCAGTATTTTCAGCAGGCACCGCGGGGCTTCTATCAGCAACCGGGCTTCTATCAGCAGCCGGGCTGGTGACAAGACGCGGACAGGCCGCGCATCGTCGGCGTCGGCACGGCGTTATGGCGCAGATGCATCACGGCCGGAACGCTGTTCGTCAGCACAAGCCGCCGTTCGCTGCTACCTTGCGGCCATCGCGAGCTTCTGCAGTGAGATAAAGGCGGATCGGGAACTTTTCGTTCCCAGATCGGCTTGGTCTTGGGTGTAGGAGGTTTCCGTGCCCAGATATTATTTCGAGCTGAAGAACGGTCATAGCCTCAAAGACCCGTCGGGACTGGATTGTGCGAACGACGACGACGCCGTTCAGAAGGGCAAGGTCATTGCTCAGGAGGTAGCCGGGACGACGAAGCCAGCGAGCCGCCGTCATGTGGCAATCCACAGGGAGGACGGCGTCACGGTGGGCAAGCTTCTCGTTCGCCGAAAATAGGCGAGACTTGATCTGATGCGCTAGCTACAGCCGCTTTGAGCCGGGTTCTAAAGCGCGCTGAAGCATGATGAGTTTCTGTAGAGCCGTCATTGCGAGCGAAGCGAAGCAATCCCGCATGCATGAGTGGACTGGATTGCTTCGTCGCTTTGCTCCTCGCAATGACGCATATCGACCTACATCCGTCATGCTCCAGGCCGCCTCGATTCAACTCAGACAGGGCCCGGCCGGCCTGCGCCCGCGTGTCGCGGCGTTCATGCGGGCTACGAAGCTGCCGAATTGCTGCGCCATCAGCCGCGCCGCGCCGCCTCGATCGCGGCGACATCGATTTTCTTCATGTCCATCATGGCTTCGAACGCGCGCGTCGCTTCGTCGCCGCCGGCCGCCATCGCCTCGGTCAGCACGCGCGGCGTGATTTGCCAGGAGATGCCCCATTTGTCCTTGCACCAGCCGCACGCGCTCTCCTTGCCGCCATTGCCGACAATGGCGTTCCAGTAGCGGTCGGTCTCTTGCTGGTCGTCGGTGGCAATCTGAAACGAGAACGCTTCGCTATGCCTGAACGCGGGACCCCCGTTGAGGCCGATGCACGAAATGCCGGCGACGGTGAACTCCACCGTCAGCACGTCGCCCTTCTTGCCGGAGGGATAGTCGGCGGGCGCACGATGGACGGCGCCCACGGCGCTGTCGGGAAAGGTTTCGGCGTAGAAGCGGGCCGCCGCCTCGGCGTCCTTGTCGTACCAGATGCAAATCGTGTTCTTGGCCATTGTCATTCCTTTCGCGGGCTTGCCGCGCCGTATTGCGCATTTCGATCGATGCCACGCTCTTCAGTCGAACCGCCGCGACGCTCTGTTCACTTCTCCCCGCAGGGGCTTTGCACAATAACCCCGAAATTTAACTAGGTTTTTGTGCAGGGGAGGCTTCTGCACAAAAACGCAGTTCGGGAATTAGCCTTCGTGCGCCTCGGGTTGGCCCCGTAGGTCCATTCCTCTTGCACGAGGCATCCGGCGTGTGCAGCACAGCTTGGCTTTGGCATAACCGCCGCCCCGGTAGGGAGCAACAATCCATTAATCATGTTCGGCTGCGTTCTCGGGTTCATCTTGACGCGTTCTCTATTTGTTCTATGCTATAACTCCGCCGCGAACGGGGGTGATTCGGAATGCCCAAATCGCAGCGGATTCGTGATCCACTGCATGACCTGATCGAATTCAACGTCGAAGGGTCGCAATTGGAAGATGTGCTTTGGCGCGTTCTCCAAACACGCCCTTTTCAGCGCCTCCGACGCATCAAGCAGCTTGGATTCTCGGACTTCGTGTATCCGGGGGCGACGCACTCGCGTCTCCTCCACAGCATAGGCGTGTTTCATACGGCGAGAAGGTTGATGCAGGTGATCGGCAAGTACGTCCCAGCGAAGGATGCGAGGGTCGACCAAGCTCTGGCCGCAGCGCTCCTGCATGATCTGGGACATGGCCCATTCAGCCACGCGTTCGAGAAGATCGGCGAGCGCTTCAAATTCAAGATGGCGAACCACGAGGCCGTGAGCGACCAACTCATCCGCGACAGCGAAGTCACGAAGGAGCTGCGCGAGATGGGCAGCGGCTTCGCCAACGACGTGGCGGATATGGTGAGCGGCAGCGGCACTCCGACGATCTACTCCGCCGTGGTATCGAGCCAGTTCGACGCGGACCGGCTCGACTACATGCGGCGCGATCGCTTGATGGTCGGTACGGAGCACGCCGGCATCGACTTTGAGTGGCTCGTGCAGAACCTCGAAGTCGGCGATGTCGATCACAACGTCGGTGAGACGAGGCTTCCCCCGGTGCAGACCTTCGTGCTCGGACGGAAGGCCATCTTCGCCGCAGAGGCATACGTGCTCGGGCTTTTCCAACTCTACCCGACGGTCTACTTCCATAAGGCCACACGCGGCGCCGAGAAGATATACACGGAGCTGCTCTCCCGGACGATTACCCTCATCAAAGGCGGTTCTGTCCACAGCACCGGATTGCCTGAGACGCACCCGCTCGTTAAATTTGCTCTCACGCCGGAAAGCATTGAGTGCGCCCTCGCGCTTGATGACACGGTGGTCTGGGGGGCGCTCTCGCTCATGGCGGATAGCAAGGACAAGTGCATCAGCGAGTTGGCGCAGAGGCTTCGCGACCGGGTTTTGTATAAGAGCATCGACGTGCGCGCAAAAATTGCGCACGACAAGGACGAGGCGGCAGCGACCGCTCCGGAATGCGATACCGTGTGTGCCGGCATCCGGGACGAGATCATGAAATACATGGACGAGTTGGCGGCGAAGGCGCCTGACGACACTCCCCGCATCCTCATCGACGAAGTGGAGCGCTCCCCGTACAAGGAGCTGACCGAGGACGCGAAGGGTCCCCTGAATCAAATAAACATCCACACGGAGGGCGATCACCTGGAGGACCTTTCCAAGCGGTCGAACGTTGTGAGGGAACTGAAGACGTACAAAGCGTTCCGCGTGTACCACGCGGATGGTGACGAGGAGACGAAGAAGAAGATCACTGGGATTCTAGACGCAAGGATAAGTAAATGGCCGGCATAGATCACGCACATCGAGCCGCCGAAATCGTTCGCGATGCTGGTGGCCAGATCGTAGGACGTACCAAGTTGCAGAAGATCGCCTTTTTCCTGGAGGTTGCAGGCATCGGTGCGGGCTTTCCCTTCCGCTATAAGCATTTCGGCCCGTACTCCGACCAGCTCGCCGCCGCGACTCAGCATGCGTCGGCTCTCAAGCTTATCCGGGAGGTCGAACAGGCGGCGGCGTGGGGCGGTTTCTACTCCACGTTCTATTCGCCCGCACAGGACGGCGCTGCACAGGACGCAACGCGTGTGCGGCTCGCACGCGAAATGGTGAATGCGGACGCCGTAGAACTCGAACTCGCGGCCACTGCCGCATACTTGGCATACGAGGGCTTCTCCGATCCATGGGGCGAGACGAAACGGCGCAAGCCGGACAAGGCTGACTCCGGGCGTCTCGATAAGGCCAAGCAGCTCTATGCCCGTCTGCGCAATATCCAGACACCGCATCCTCTTCCTGCCATATGAGGCTTCGAGCTGCTTTCCGCAGGGCATGCTCCTCCGAACGGAGGATAAAATCTAACTATTCAGCAGCCGTCCAAAACTGGGCATCAATCCCCAACTCATGTGATTCTTGAATGAGACAGCAAATATTGTGGCAGATGATCTTGCAGAGAACTTCATTTTTCATCGCCACGTCTGTCTTGCTGCGAACGTGATCCCTGAATTTGGCTTTGATCATTGAGAACGTGGATTCCACGTTGCTGCGCTTATGGTAGTGCTGCGAGAACTCCGCGATTGGGATCGGCTGCGACAGTCGGACGCTTCAAAAAAGAAGCGTCCGAGCCGAAGGCAAAAGCCGGCTAGTTAAGACGCCTGCTTGTAGGTGTCGGGATCGATGGGAGGCACGTCAGGGTGACGTACACCATGCACAGCGCGGGAGACGCTGCCTTGGTTAAGCTCAAGGCGAATGGCTGCTTTCGTTTGACTCCAGCCACGCTCTATCACCAGATATTTGGCAAATGCAGCTTTGAGTGGCGTCAGAGGGACTTGAATTCATCACGCTCCAGAGCATGATATAGATTGAAATGCGTCAGGAGCGAAGCGGTGAAGCGATCCGGTCTGCTTCCGCGGCACTGGATTGCTTCGCTTCGCTCGCAATGACGACTCTCGCAACGACGACTCAAGAACAACGCATCATGCCGTTAGAAACCCGCGGCGGGTATCGGCAGTGGCCGCCCCTTGATCGCACGGTCGGCATTGTTGTCGTCCGCCCACGCGAAGAAGGCGGTCTCGCCGGCGGGGCCGGCCGTCGCGGCGGCGCTGAGGCTGAAGCGTTGTCCGCCCGTCGAGGTGTTGACCTGGACGGGCTGGCCGATCCCCCCTTGGCTTGGAGAGAAAATTCTTGCCGCGACATTGGTCCCGGCAGCGGCGTTATCGACATTCACCTCGGTCCAGGCCAGCAGGAAGCGCCCGCCGGCCAGCGACACCAGGGTCGGCCAGGAGGACTGGATCCGGCCGGCGGTGGTGGCTGCGAAGCGGATATTGGAAAGTGTGCCGTTGGCCTCGAATACGCTCGCCTGCGCGACCGTGGTGTCGAAGCCGGCCTCGCCATCGAGCGCGCTCCTGACATACGCGATGACGAACTGGCCGGAATCGAGCGGGGCAATCGCGGCTTCGGTGATATTCAACGTCGTGGTCTGCTCGGTGCCTGCCGGCCCGTTCGCATCGAAAATCTGGAAGTGAACGAGGAGAGGCCCGGGAAGCCTTGCCCGCCATGCGATGACGATGTTGCCGTTGGCAAGGCAGGCGACCATCGGAACCCGATGCAGGCCGGGAACCGTGTTGGCACGAAACTCCGGACCGGTCTTCGTGCCCTCGATACTGTAGCGCTGCGCGCGAATGCGCTCGTCTGCGCGCGCGTCGGCCCAGACCACGATAAAACCGCCGTCCGGCAGCCGTGCCAGCGCCGGCCGTATCAGCGGTTCGACCGCCGCGGAAGAAACCTGGCTTTCCGGTCCCGACAACGTATCCGCGTCGAAGGTGCGAAGCTTGAGTTGCGGGGAAGCCCCCGGCAATTGTTCGATCCATGCAACGACAAGGCCCACGCTCGTTTCGATAACGGCCGGGAGCTGGCGCGTCGTGCCCGGCGCCTGGGGAAAGTTGACGGTGAACGCCTTGTCGCTCGGAGCCGCGTCCACGCCGAGCATCTGGCCTTTGATCGTGCCGGTGCCGTGGTCCGTCCAGACCACGGCAAACTGGGTGCCGCGCAATCCGGCGATGGCGGGCTGTTCCTGATTGCCCGTCGTATTCCTGTTGATCGAACTCTCGTCCATCGCGCCGTTCCCCCTGCAAATGGCTACCCTAAACGCGCCGGACTTTCCCGGACCCGGCAGATGTCGCACGGAAAAACCGAGGCCGTCGAGTCGGACGCCGCGCTTTCGGTCCGACAATTCAGCGCAGCAAATCACGCAATGACCGGAACATGACGCCCCATGCGCGAACGGCATCGATGGATTGCCGCCGTCCAACCGGCTCGCCTTGCTTCCAGGCGATGTAAAACCCCTTGAACGCCGTATTCGCCGGAACAGCCTTCGCACGGCCGAGTTGGTTTCAAAAGGAGCTTCCCCATGTCGAACATGCCAGCCAGATTCCTGGTCGTTGCACTTTTGCTCGCCCCGATAACCGCGATCGCCCAGAGCGGTGGTGGGGGTGGAGGAGGATCGGGCGGCGGTTCGGCGGGAGGTTCGGCCGGTGGCGGAGCGTCCGCCGGCGGCCCAGCCGGAGGTGCAGCGAGCGGGCCCTCCGCTGGCGCTGGCAGCGCTGTCGGGTCGCCCAACGCCGGCTCGGCCGGCGCGGGCACGGCGGGGATCAGCGGCGTTCCGAGCGGTCCTGCAAATGCGGGCGGGCTCAATAATTCGGCTAACGACCCCAGCGGTGCGGGAAATGCTGCGAAGACGCCGACTGCGCCGGGCACCAATAATCTGGGAACGGCAAACTCCTCGGGATCCTCGGCAGCATCGACAGGCAATGCAGGGGGCGGCGTTTCGACCGGATCGGCGGGAACCGCCGGCAGGTCAGCGGGCGGCACGACCGGAGGACGCATCGACGGCACGGTCACGCAAGGTCCCGCGATGCAGGGCGACGCGGCGATCCGTGCCGAAGATCAAGTTGTCGATAAGAAGATCAGAAGCATCTGCAAAGGCTGTTAACGCCGGACAATTCAAGTTGAAGCGCGCCTTCTTCCCTCTCCCCTTGAGGGAGAGGGTGGCGCGCATCGTCAGATGCGCGGCGGGTGAGGGATTCAGGTTTATCGGGTGAGACTAACCCCTCACCCGTCTCGCCGCCGCTTTGCGCCGTCGAGCCACCCTCTCCCTCAAGGGGAGAGGTGAACAGAGCGTCGCGGCGTTTCGACCTGTTCATCTGCTCCAGCGCATGACGATATTGGATTGAAATGCATCATCGCGAGGAGAGCGAAGCGACGAAGCGATCCCGTCGTGAGTCGCGTGACCGCTGATTGAATGCGATATCGAGGTCGGTCATTCTGCGTCGATGCGACGCTGACGGGACCCACCCATGCGCGCAGCCCGCTGCCGCGGCGGCGATTCAGTGGCTACATTGCATCGAAGCAGACATTCCGCGCGCTCCGTCGCGTCCACATCGATTCCTTAAAACGATCCCCCATGAATCATCTCCATCGCCCCGGCCGTGACGCGGCTGACGACCAGCCGTTGCCGGAAGCGGCCACGCGCGACCTTGCGCGGATTCCGGCCGAGGTGATCGATCTCGCCGACGCGCCGCCGATCGCGCCGCGCGCGCCGCTCACCGCCGACGAAGTCCGCACCATCCTGGTCAGCCTGATGCTGACGATGTTTCTGGCCGCACTGGACCAGACCATCGTCGCCACCGCGTTGCCGACCATCGGCCGCCAGTTCGGCGACGTGAGCAATCTTTCCTGGGTGATCACCGCGTATCTTCTGGCCTCGACCGCGGTGGCGCCGGTGTTCGGCACGCTAAGCGACATCTACGGCCGCCGCGCCACGATCATCGCCGCGCTCTCGCTGTTCATCCTGGGGTCGGTGATGTGCGCGCTGGCGCCGAACATGGCGGTGCTGATCGTCGCGCGCGGCCTGCAGGGCCTTGGCGGCGGCGGCATTCTTCCCATCGTGCAGACGGTGATTTCCGACATCATCAGCCCGCGCGAGCGCGGCCAGTACCAGGCTTATTTCTCCGGGGTATGGACGGCGGCCGGGATCGGCGGCCCGATCGTCGGCGGCGTGTTCGCCGAGCACCTGCACTGGTCGATGATCTTCTGGATCAACGTGCCGCTCGGCGTCGCCTCGCTGGCGCTGCTGGTGCCGAAGATGGGCAAGATCCCGACCTTCCACAAGAAGCGCCGGATCGACTGGCTCGGCGGCCTGCTGCTGATGGCCTCGGCGACGGTGTTCATGCTGGTGCTGACCTGGGGCGGCAACCGTTATCCGTGGCTGTCGCCGGCAATCGCGGCGATGATCGGCGCGGCGGCGACGCTGGCGTTCGGCTTCGTCTGGCACGCGCGCAGGGCCGACGAGCCGTTCCTGCCGCTGCCGCTGATGGGCGGAAGCGTCGTGCCCTATGCGATGGCCGCCGGCGGCTGCGCGCTCGGCGCCATGGTCGGGCTGACCGTACACATGCCGCTGTATTACGAAGCGGTCTATCATCTGGGCGCCAGCGAATCCGGACTGGCGCTGATTCCGCTGGCCGCGATTTCCACCGGAGGCGCCGCGATCGCCGGCAAGGCGATGGCGCACATGAAACACTACAAGCGCGTCGCCATCGTCGGCACCGCGTTCTCGGCCGCCATCGCGCTGGCGCTTGCGCTGGCGACGCCGCTGCCGCTGTGGGCGCTGCTGGTAATGCTGTCGCTGTTCGCGCTGGGGCTCGGCACCACCTTTCCGATCAGCGTGGTCGCGATCCAGAATTCGGTTCACCGCTCGCAGGTCGGCACCGTCACCGGCGCGCTGAACTTCTTCCGCGCGCTGGCGGCCTCGTTCACGGTGGCGGCATTCACCGCGATCCTGCTGATGGCTTTAGGCGCCGACATCTCGCTCGGCGGCGAACACGACGGCGCGGTCGGTTCGATTGCCCCCGCCGACATGGTCGCGGCCTTCCGCTATGTGCTCGGAGCGGCGGCGGCGCTGATGGCGGCCGCATCGCTGCTGATGGTGCTGATGGAGGAGCGGCCGCTGGCGGGGCCCGCCACGGTGCCGGCGGAGATGGCGGAGTAGGGGGCGTGCACCGGCGCGTCATGCGCGGGCTTGACCCGCGCATCTCTCCTTTCTTCGCGGAAAATTTCGGTAAAAAATTTTCAGAGGCAATCCATCGTCTGCGAAAGAGTGTTGCGAAGATCGATGGATACGCGGGTCAAGCCCGCGTATGACGAGATGTGTGAATCTGGCAGGGCCAAGCCCGGCTGTGATGCGGATGGTCGACATACCGCGCGCAGTTTTCCAATCATCCTGGAACCATCGGCACGGCTCCTGCATATCCTGTCGCTGCCGGGCGGCACTCCGCCCTCATTTTTGCGAGCGATAATCCATGCCAGCCCAGTCCGTTTCCCCGATGCCGGAGCAGCCTTCCGCCGCGGCTTCCATTCCGACCCTTCCCGCGTCCGCGTTCAAGTCGCCTCCGATCGCGATCTCCGGCATGGTCGACTATGAGATGTACAAGAAGTTCCGTGAGCAGTTTGACAACGCGTCGGGCCGCGACCTCGTCGTCATCGAACTGTCGACGCTCGGCGGCGATCCGGAGGTGGCGCGGATGATGGGAGAGGACGTGCGCTTTGCGTCCGAGATGGAGCCGGCGCGGCGCTTCGTGTTTCTCGGCAAGGCCGCGATCTATTCCGCCGGCACCACGTTCATGAGCTTCTTCGCCCGTCAGAACCGTTACCTGACGCGCGGCACGCGGCTGATGATCCATGAGCGCAAGCTGGCGAAGAACCTCGTCATCGACGGCCCGCTGACGACGTGTCTTGCCACGGTGCAGGCGACGCTGAACGAGATCGAATGCTCGATCGCGATTCAGAACGAGGGTTTTCAGAATCTCGTGCTCGGCTCGTCGGTTTCGTTCGACGAGGTGCTGCGGCGGGCGCCGTCGAACTGGTACGTCGAAGCCGAGGAAGCGCGAAGCCTCGGGCTGATCGAAGCGGTGCTGTAGGCGACGCGGGTCTGGATCACCGGATGGTTCAATCCAGCGCAGCCAGCCCGCTCTGCGTCACCACCGGCGTGTCGTCCCGCATCTCGACAAAGCCGAGGTCGAGCAGCGTCTGCAGGTCGTCCGGCTTGACCGGCGTCAGCTTGAGCCGCTTGGCAACGATGTCGCGCAGCGCCCAGCGCAGCGCAATGGCTTTCTCCAGCTCGAAATTGGCCAAAGGTCGGTCAGAGGTCAAAGGTCTATCCGGGGTCAGGGTTGTTTCGGTCATGTTCGAAAATCAATTGAACTGCAATGGGTTCCGCGAAAGCGCGGTAAATGATGCCAAATCGCCGGACGAACAGCCGCCACGGCGATAGCTGGCGGAACAAAACCCCACGCCGGCGCATTTATCCATGAGGCCGCCACCGCCGTTAAACACGGCGCCTGTCGCGGATAGCCAAAGGTCTCCGACCCCCCGTTAAACACGGCGCCTCCATGCGGGGTACCCCGTCGCGCCTTGCGCAACCATCCCATCTTCAAAATGTTTTTGATCGGGCAATGCCGGGGGCAGGCGCCGTAGCGCCCGGCTATCAATTCGCGATGTTTTCATCTACAGCGGCGGCAATACTTACGCGGTGAATCCAGGAGCAGGCCATGAGCAAACCCACCATCGAACAGACAAGGATGGGCAGCGAAGGCATTGCCTTCTGCATTGCGCGCACGCTGATCGAACTCGATCCCTCGCTGAAAGCGCCGATGCGCGCCAATTTGCGCAAGATGTGGGAGCTGCTGGAGGAGCGCGAGGACCATGGTGCCGCCGACATGGTCGACACCATGATCAAGGCGCTCAACAACCCGGCTTTCTTCAAGCCATAAGCGGGCCGGCAATCGTGATCGAGGCGGTGATCTGGGATTTCGGCGGCGTGCTCACCACTTCGCCGTTCGAAGCGTTCGCGCGGTTCGAGATCGCGCGCCGCCCGGTTCCGGCGGTTTCGCCAGGCAATGCGGCGCGATCCCGGATGACGGGGCGGGGCCAAACCAGGAACCATTCGCCATACCGGCGGTTATCGGTGCGTATTCCAGCGCGCGTCGGATGCGGCGCCCTTGCCGGTAATGTGGCGTATCGGTTGCCTGTACAGCGTCCGACAGGTTCCGGCCGTTGGCCGTAGACACCAGGACAACCATCGAAGCGACAGGCCATGACACATTCAGCCCGCGCCCTTGATATCGATCATGTTCACAGCGCCGCCATCCGCAGGGAAATCGGCGACCGGCTGCGCATTTCGCTGAACGCGGAGCGCATCCCGCTGACGCCGCGGCTGACGTCGCTGCTGGAACGGCTGGCGGAGGATCGCCGCACGGACCAAGCATCGTCGAAACTGCAATGAGCCCAAGCCATGAAAGACTTCGCCAACGCTTCTTTTCCGCCGGAGACCATTGAAATCATGAAGACTGCGATGGACGGAGCCGTCGCCACGCTGCCGCACCCGGTTTCCTCCGCGAGCGTGCAGTCGATCGCCGAAACCATCCTGCGCACCGCGCAGACCGGCGTGACCGATGCAAAAACCTTGCAGCGCATGGCGCTGCTGGAGCTGCAACTCTCGCCGCGCTAACTGGCGATACGTGCAACGCATCAAAGGGCGGCGCGTTAAAAGAGCCATTAAAGAAATCGTCGTCCCCGCGCAGGCGCTAGGGCATGCACATATCTCGTCATGCGCGGGCTTGACCCGCGCATCCATCCATCTTCGAAAGAGTCTTTCGGAGCGTGATGGATTGCCGGGTCAAGCCCGCGCATGACGAGATGTGTGCATGCCTTAGCGCGCAGGCGGGGACCCATAGCCACCGGCGTATGAGTATAGCACACCGTCGCAACCTCTCTCGCTACATTGGCAGCGGTGGTTATGGGTCCCCGCCTGCGCGGGGACAACTCGTTGAGAGAACGCGGGGACGACGCGTTGGGAGAACGCGGGGACGACGCGTTGGGAGAACGCGGGGACGACTTCGATCATTTTCATGGATGGTCTTTCGCTTTTTGCATGCGCGCTGCAATGATTCCGCCGCGATGCAGTCGCCACCCAAAACGTCATGCGCGGGCTTGACCCGCGCATCCATCCATCTTCGGAACGAGTCTTCGAAGGCATGGATTGCCGGGTCAAGCCCTACTAAATTCACACATCTCGTCATACGCGGGCTTGACCCGCGTATCCATCCATCTTCGCAAGACTCTTTCGAAAACGATGGATTGCCGGGTCAAGCCCGGCAATGACGATGAAGATGTGTGAATCTAGTAGGGTGAAGCCCGGCAATGACGGTGCTTTCCCCACCCGGCTCAGCACTTCGCAAGGGCTATGCGCTGCGCTGGGTCCGCGGCACGGCCTCATGTCCCCGGCCGCGAGACCTCGGTTTCCTTGGACGTGATGAACTCCAGCAGCACCGGCACGCCTTCCTTCGTTTTGGCAATGCCGCGCCGGATCGCCGGAACGATGTCTTCCGGTCTTGTGATGCGCTCGCCATGGCCGCCGAAGGCGCGGGCCATCGCGGCGTAGTCGCCGGAGATGTCGGTGGCGCGGTACTTTTCGGTGGAGATCGGCATCACCTTCAATTCGATCGCCATGGAAAAATTGTTGAGCAGGATCGACAGGATCGGGATCCGCTCGCGCACCGCGGTCTCGAAATCCATACCGGTGAAGCCGATCGCGGCATCGCCCCAGACGTTGATGCAGAGCTTGTCGGGCCTTGCCAGCTTGGCGCCCATCGCCAGACCAAGGCCGTAGCCGAGCTGCGTGGTCTTGCCCCAGCCGATATAGCTGAGCGGCTCGACCGACTTCCAGAACGGCGAGAGCTGGTCGCGCGGGCTGCCGGCGTCGTGGGTGATGATGGTATTGGCGACGTCCACGGTGTGCTGCAAGTCCCACAGCACGCGATAGGGATTGAGCGGCGCGTCGTTGTGGGTGAGTTTCGGCATCCACTTCGCCAGCCACTCTTTGTGAGACGCCGCGATCTCGGCGGCGACCGCCGAGGCGTCGCGATCCGCGGTCACGGTGCTGCCGATTTCCTCCAGCAGCGCGTCGAGCACCAGGCCGGCGTCGCCGAGCAGTCCGATTTCGGCCTCGACGTCCTTGTTGAGATGCGCGGGGTCGAGCGTCGAATGGATGATGGTCTTGCCCTTCGGCATCGCCACCGCAAACGATGTCTCGGTGAAGGAGCAGCCGACGCCGAAAATCACGTCGGCCTCGCCGAGGAATTTCGGCACCGCGCGCGGCATCGCGACACCGCCGGAGCCCAGCGACAGCGGGTGGGTTTCCGGAAACGACGACTTGCCGCCGAGGCTGGTGCACACCGGGATCGCCAGCCGTTCCGCCAGCCGCTTCAACTGCGGCCAGGCCTGCGCGTAATGCACGCCCTGTCCGGCATAGATCACCGGCCGTTTCGCGCCGGCGAGCAGCGCCGCGGCCTGCCCGACATGCACGGGGTCTGGGCCGGCGCGGGTGCGCAGCACCGGCGTGTAGTTCAAGGGCTCCGGCACTTCCTCGTTCCACATGTCGGCGGGGATTTCGACGATCACCGGGCCGCCGCGGCCGTTCTTCAACTGCGTGAAGGCGCGGCGAAAGATGTTGCCGACCTCGGCGGCGATGGTGATCGGCTCGGCGGATTTGGCGAAGGCGCGCATGGCGCGGCTGGAATTGAAGTTCGGCTCGATATTCGCCAGCCGGCGCGCATATCCCATCGGCAGCACCAGCACTGGTACGGATTCGCCATAGCATTGCGCGACGCCGCCCATGGCATTCTCCGCGCCCGGGCCGTGCTGCATGCAGAACGCGCCGATGCTGCGGCCCGACGACAGCCGCGAGATCGCGTCCGCCATGTGCACGCCGATGCGCTCCTGCCGCACCATCACCGGGCGGATGTCGGCGGCGGCGGCGAATTCGATGAGGTGGTTGACCGGATAGCCGCAAAGGATCTCGATTCCCTCGCGCTTCATGATTTCCGCGATCGCGGCCCCGAGTTTCATGGTGGACTCCCGCTGTTGATGTTCGGCTCAACTTGATGGGCGTAGTTGGAACAGGAATCTGCGGCGTGGTAAAGCCGGGGCGGCGCCGGATGGCGACGCGCAGGTATGCATTGCGTCGCCGCCTCCGCCACCAAGGGGGCGCCGCATTTCTCCCCTTCTCCCCTTGAGGGAGAAGGTGGATCGTCGACGCGAAGCGGCGGCGAGCCGGATGAGGGGTTACGTTCATCGATAGGTCTGAACCCCTTACCCGTCTCGCATCTGGCGATGCGAGCCACCCTCTCCCTCAAGGGGAGAGGGGAAAGATCGCGGACGGAAATCCCCGCACCCGGCCTTAATCGATTGTTCAGCGTGTTGTTCAACCTCGCGGCAACCATTGCGGCCTAGCGTGGCCGGCGCATCGGCGTGGAAGAATTCGCGCTGCGCCTGGACAGGAGTTTCGTCGATGCGCCGGCTGGTCTCGAAATTTTTGGCGGATCGGTCCGCCGCGACCGCGATCGAATACTGCCTGATCGCGAGCTTCATCGCGCTCGCCATCGTCGTCACGGTGCAGGGCATCGGTCCGCAGCTCAACACCAAATTCACCTCGGTCAACAATTCGCTGAAGTAGTCATGCAGGAATTGCTGTTGGGGACATGGTGGCCATCGCTCGGCGCGCCGGCGCTGGCCTGGAGCGTGCAGCATCCTTGGGCGGTGTTCGCCGCCGTGCTGGTCTTCATCCTGGCGCTGGACCTGATCCGCAACAGGCGCCGCGCTTCCGGCGACGCCGGCTTGTTCGACCTCGATTTCGGCGATGGCGACGGCGGGGGCTGCGGGGATTGAACGTTCGCCATTGCGCGGAGCGTAGCTCCGAAGCCATCCAGTCCATGCTCACAGCGCTCGGTTGCTTCGTCGTGGATCATTAATGTTCGCGCTGGGCCGGTCCGCGCGCGGCCATCGCACCCAACGTCTTGACATTCCGGCCTAAAACCCCGCTAGGCTAAAAATCTTACAAATCAGATTTTATACCTTGACAGCGTAACGCTGCCGGGGTAGGTTTGGCGCATGCTCCAGAATTGGGTCTGAGGCCGGTCTTGGCGATCGATTGCCCTAACAGCGCGGCCAGGAATCTTCGCCGTCTCGATAAATGGATCCAGCGCCGCGGCGCGAACGGCCACTTCGAACCCGTCCATTTCGACGACCAGATTGAGGGTCAATGGATTTCCTTCCATGCCGCGATCGGCGCCGCGGAAAATATCTCGCGCCGGGCGGATTTGCACCCTGAAGTTCCGGAACCTCATTCCCGATCATGCGTTGCTTCCGACACGCCGCACGGCATTCACAGACGCGCAAATCGAGGGCGCCATGGCAACCAAACAAAACGGTCAGATCGTCGAAACTCCGACCGAAGCGCGGCAGGCCGAATCCGGCCCGTCGGTGTTCGCGTTGCTGATGGTATCGACCGGGCTGGCGATCCTGATCCTCGGCGTGATCTGGTTCGTATTCTTCCGGACCTGAGGTTTTTGAATTTTTCACGCGGTTGATCCGGAGACACCTCGGAGCCGGATGGTTCCGAGCTCCGTCATTGCCGGCCAAAGCGCGTCTTCGCGCTGGCGACGCGGGAATCCAGTCTCTTTGAAAGATCTTTGGCAAGGCAGATGAATGCGCGGGTCAGGCCCGCGCATGACGCTGTTGCATGACGCTGTAGCATTACCCTGTAGCATCACGCCGTCCGGCGCACCTGAAGCCGCGCCTGTGACGAACGACGAACATCGAGGTTGCCGTCCATGCCGACGCCACGCGCAGTCAGACCGGTGAAGCAGCCGGCGGGCGCGACAGGTGTCCTTGCGGAGACACCTGCGCCTGCGAAAATATCGGCAAGCAAGCCGGCGCTGCAAAAAGCCGTCGTGAAAAAGCCGGCAAAGCCGATCTCGAAAAAGCGGCGGGTCCGGAAAAAACCGGCCGCCGGGCGGCCGATCTCCAAGCAGCGTTTCAAGGCGCGGTCGCTCAAGGTCCGCGCCGCCGTGTTGAAGCGCAAGGCGACCATGGCCGCCACCGGCCGCAGCGTCGACGCCGAGCCGGTGCCGGTCGAGCCCGGCGACGAGGTGGCGCGCGCCGCGATCGACAAACGCCAGGTCGGCGGCAGGCGCACCGCGGTCGAACGCGCCGCCGATCCGCCGCCGGCCGCCGGCATCGCGCTGATCGAGCGCGTCACCCGCGCGGTCGAGCGCGAACTGTCGCAGATCGAGGTGATCGTCGGCGGCCATCACGTCAGGGCCGGGCAGCGCACCGAGGCCGAGCGCCGCGCCCGCACGCTGGCGTCGCTGGCGCGGACGCTGACCGAGGTGCGCAAGCTGCGCGCCGACGAGCATAAGGTGAAACCGCAAGATGACGACGACGGACCGCGGGACATTGAAGAGTTTCGACTGGTACTGTTCCAGAAGCTGGACCGACTTGCCGCCGAAGCAAAGGCGTTACATGCTGGCGAGGCTGACGGAGCGGGAGATGGCGGACATCATCTCGTGGTGGAAGCTGTTCGCCCACCGCCACCAGACACCGCCGAATAACGCGCCGAACGGCGATCCCTGGCTGACCTGGCTGCTGATCGGCGGCCGCGGCGCCGGCAAGACCCGCGCCGGCGCCGAATGGGTGCGCGCGCAGGCGCTGGGCCTGCCGCCTTTCGCCACCGAAAAGGCCGGGCGTATCGCGCTGGTCGGCGAGACCGAGCACGACGTCCGCGAGGTGATGATCGAGGGCGTCTCGGGTCTGCTCGCGGTGCACGGCTGGCGGGAGCGGCCGACCTGGCTGCCCTCGCGCAAGCGGCTGGAATGGAGCGACGGCCAAGTCGCGCAGGTGTTCTCGGCCGAGGATCCGGAAAGTCTGCGCGGGCCGCAATTTTCCTGCGCGTGGTCCGACGAGATGGCGAAGTGGCGCCATGCGCAGACCGCCTTCGACATGCTGCAGTTCGGCCTGCGGCTCGGCGCGCAGCCGCGGCAATTGATCACTACCACGCCGCGGCCGACCGCGCTGCTGAAACGCCTGATCGAGGATCCGAGCAGCGTGGTGACGCGCGCGGCGACGCGGGCCAATGCCCACAATCTGGCGCCGACCTTCCTGCAGACCGTGATGGGGCGCTATGCCGGCAGCCGGCTCGGCCGCCAGGAACTCGACGGCGAGATCATCGAGGACCGTCCCGACGCGCTGTGGTCGCGCGCGCTGCTGGAAAACTGCCGTGTCGCCGAAGCGCCGCGGCTGCTGCGGATCGTGGTCGCGGTCGATCCGCCGGCATCGTCCGGCAAGCGCGCCGCCGCCTGCGGCATCGTCGCCGCGGGCATCACCGAGGGCGGCATCTGCTATGTGATCGCCGACGATACGGTGTCCGGCGTGACGCCGAACCGATGGGCGACCAAGGCGATCGCGCTGTGGTACCGGCTGCAGGCCGACGCGCTGGTTGCGGAAGTCAACCAGGGCGGCGACATGGTGCGCACCGTCATCAACCAGATCGACGCCGGCGTTCCGGTGAACGCGGTGCATGCCTCGCGCGCGAAATGGCTGCGCGCCGAACCGGTGGCGACATTGTACGAACAGGGCAGGGTGAAGCACGCCGGCATTTTCGCGGAGCTCGAGGACGAGATGTGCGATTTCGGCAGCAGCGGCCTGTCGGCCGGCCAGTCGCCCGACCGCCTCGACGCGCTGGTCTGGGCGATCGCCTCGCTCGCCCTGCAATCGCGCGGCGGCCCGCGGATAAGGGCGCTGTGAGGTGAACCACGACGAGCCTGCCGTGTCCCGGACGCGATGCAGCGTGCAACGCTGCTTCGCAGAGCCGGGACCGTCGCGAACGCCGGCGCCCGGGACGGCCCCGGCTCAGCGGAGCGGCACTTCGCGCCGCACCGCGTCCGGGGCACGGTGCTTTGCGACGATAGACGATTGTTGCATCCCGTGTCTCCGGCGGAAGCGCTAGAACGAAATGTCACCGGACAGATCGCGCCAGTCTGAATTATCCTTTTCGATCAGCTCGAATTTCCACGCCCGGCGCCATCGCTTGAGCGAATGCTCGCGAGCGCGTGCTTCGAGGATGGATGAATATTCTTCGACATGAACGAGTAAAATGGTGCCGTGCTCGCTGGTAAACCCGGGAACGATTTTGTCGCGATGTTCGGGAATGCGGCGAGCGAGGTTGTTGGTAACTCCGACATAAAGCACGCCTCGCGGTCGATTGGTGAGAATGTAAACAAAATATCTCCGAGGCATCTTCAAAACCCCGATGCGCGACACCTGATCCTCGTGTCCCGGACGCGATGCAGCGTGCAACGCTGCTTCGCGGAACCGGGACCGTCGCGAACGCCGACGCCTGCGACGGCCCCGGCTCAGCGGAGCGGCACTTCGCGCCGCACCGCGTCCGGGGCACGGTAGCGTTGGAGATCACACCACCAACTGCATCCCGTGTCCCGGACGCGATGCAGCGTGCAACGCTGCTTCGCGGAACCGGGACCGTCGCGAACGCCGACGCCTGCGACGGCCCCGGCTCAGCGGAACGGCACTTCGCGCCGCACCGCGTCCGGGGCACGGTGCTTTGCGACGATAGACGATATGCGTGTCCGTGGCACGCGCTTGCACAGGACATCCACCATGTTCGATCGGTTGAAAGCATTGCTCTCCCCGCCGGAGACGAAGTCCTCGCGCGCGGCGCGGTTGCTGGCGTTGGGGGGCGCAGGGCGGGCGCGGTGGACGGCGCGGGATTATACCAGTCTGGCGCGCGAGGGCTATCTCGCCAACGCCGTCGTGCATCGTTCGGTGCGGCTGATCGCGGAGAACGCCGCGGCCTGCTGTTTCCTGGTGTTCGAAGGCGCCGCCGAACGCGAGGCGCATCCGCTGTCGCGGCTTTTGACGCGGCCCAATCCACGCCAGGACGGCGGCGTGTTGTTCGAGATGCTGTATGCGCATCTGCTGCTTGCCGGCAACGCCTATATCGAGGCGGTGTCACTGGGCGACACCGTGCGCGAACTGCATGCGTTGCGCCCCGACCGCATCAAGGTGGTGCCGGGCGCGGACGGCTGGGCCGACGCCTACGAATATTCCGTCGCCGGCCGCAGCGTGCGCTTCGACCAGCTCGCGCACCGCGTGCCGCCGATCCTGCATCTGACCTTCTTTCATCCGCTTGACGATCACTACGGCCTGGCGCCGATCGAGGCCGCCGCGGTCGCGCTCGACACCCACAACGCCGCGGCGCGCTGGAACAAGGCGCTGCTCGACAACGCCGCGCGTCCTTCCGGCGCGCTGGTGTATTCCTCCGACGGCTCGATGCTGTCCGAGCAGCAGTTCGACCGGCTCAAGCGCGAACTCGACGATACCTACGCCGGCGCGCTCAACGCCGGCCGTCCGATGCTGCTGGAAGGCGGGCTCGACTGGAAGCCGATGTCGCTGACTCCAAAGGACATGGATTTCCTCGAGGCCAAGCACGCCGCCGCGCGGGAAATCGCGCTCGCTTTCGGCGTGCCGCCGATGCTGCTCGGCATTCCCGGCGACAATACCTTCGCCAACTACCAGGAGGCCAACCGGGTATTCTTCCGCCAGACCGTGCTGCCGCTGGCCGCGCGCGTCGGCAACGCGATCGCGCAATGGCTGAGCCCGCAGTTCGGCGAAGCCATCCGCGTCGTGGTCGACAGCGACCGCATCGACGCGCTCTCCGCCGACCGCGCCGCATTGTGGCAACGCGTCGGCAACGCGGCATTCCTGACGCTGAACGAAAAGCGCGAAGCGGTGGGCTACGGGCCGATGGGGGAGGGTGATAAACGGGAGTAAAGCTCCGCGAGCAATCCGGACCAATCCTCTCCACGCGTCGTCCCCGCCTTCGCACTAAGGCATGCACACATCTCGTCATGCGCGGGCTTGACCCGCGCATCCATCCATCTTCGAAAGAGTCTTTCGAAGCGTGATGGATTGCCGGGTCAAGCCCACGGCTGTCCGGTTGGATTTTTATGGACAGAGTGCATGACGTGGATTCTTCTGTGTTTTGAGCGCTTCGCACACGTTCGGGACACGGAAGGAGATCCACGCCATGCGGCACCAGAATAGCGTATTTCATAGTCTAACGAAGCACATTCCCTGGAGCAGGTTCGATGGGATTGTGGAGAAGTACGGGGCCGACAAACTGGTTCGCAGGTTGACGACAAAGCGGCAGTTCATCGCGCTGCTGTATGGGCAATTCAGCGGCTCGACGAGCCTTCGCGAGATCGTGAGCGGGATGGATAGCCATGAGACGCGGCTTTATCATCTTGGGGCGGCCACGGTGAAGCGCTCGACGCTGTCCGATGCCAATACAATGCGGCCCTGGCAGGTGTTCAGCGAGCTGTTTGGGCAGATGCTGGAACAGGCGCATCCTGGCCTGCGGCGGGCGAGCCGAGACGCGGTCCGGCTGATTGATTCAACGACATTGCGGCTTTCGAGCCTGAGCGCAGACTGGGCAGGGTTCTCGACTGATTTTTCCGGAGCCAAAATTCACGTTGTGTATGACCCGCAGAGCGAGCTGCCAGTTTACTTTGCGGTGACGCCGTCCAAGGTCAACGACATCACATCGGCCAAAGCGATGCCGATCGAGGCCGGCGCCACCTATGTCTACGATCTCGGTTATTACGATTATGGCTGGTGGGCCAAGCTTGACGCTGCCGGTTGCCGCTTCGTGACGCGGCTGAAGAAGAACACTCCCCTGCGCGTGATCCAGCAGAACCGGGTAGACGGCAACAGCAATATATTAAACGACCGTATCGGCCATCTGCCGCAAAGACTTGCGCGCAACCGCAGCAATCCGATGCAAGAGCCGGTTCGAGAGGTGCGGGTGATCAACGACGCCGGCAAGGAACTGCGTATCGTCACCAACGACCTCGACAGCCCCGCCCGGGAGATCGCCGACCTTTACAAGCAGCGCTGGCAGATCGAGTTGTTCTTCCGCTGGATCAAGCAAGTCCTGAGAATCCGGCACTTCGTTGGCATATCCGAGAATGCCGTGCGCATTCAGATCGCAGTTGCCCTCATCGCCTTTCTGATCCTGCGCCTCGCTACAGCCCTACAAAAGGCCGTGCGTAGCCCCCTCGAATTTGCCCGACTCGCTCGCGCAAACCTCATGCACCGACGCCGCCTCGACCGCTTGCTCGACGCCGAGCCGCCGCTTCAAATAAATCCAAACCAGTTGAGCCTCGAACTATACTGCCAATGAACCGGACAGCCGTGGGTCAAGCCCGGCAATGACGACAGAGATATGTGCATGCCCTAGCGCCTGCGCGGGGACGACGGCGGTGATTTACTTCGGGCACTCCGCGCCGGTATCGATCCAGGCCTGCACCAGTTGGCCGGCGGCTTCCTGCGTGCCCGGCGCGGGCTCGCGGCCGGCGCCGGGGTTCCAGCCCCAGGCGACCAGATCGTCCTTGGCGACGTGCTCCTGCAGCAGCGCGAGGTCGCGGCCGCCGTTGCGTTCGGTGTCTTTCAACTGGCGGCAGATGTCGCCGATCGACTTGCCCTGCCACGCCATCGACAGCGGCGCCACGCCCCAGCGTGGGTGGCCGGGAATGCTTCTGTAACTCGCGGCCTCGTGCAGCGACACGTTGCGTTCGGTGTGGCATTCGCCGCATGGCGTGCCGAATTTTCCGGTGTCGTTGCGCCACACCACCGGCCGGTGCTCGTGATGGTCGGCGCCCTGCAGCGGATGTTCGCCGGCGGGATGGCAGTTCATGCAGCGCGGATGCGTCAGCACCTTGCCGATCTCGGTGAAGATCGCGCGCGAACGGTCGGCGGGATCGGCGATCGACTGGAATTCCGATGGCGATTTGAGGTTTTGCGGCGCGGTTTGCGCCGACGCAGCCGACCACGCGACCGCGCAAGCCCCGGCGGCAATCAAAGCCGATGATCGCGACATGCGCGCCTCCCTTGAAGTCCGCAGGGTAAGCGCGGCGGTCGGCATTTGTTCCATTATCGCCGTTGTCCCCGCGGAGGCGGGGGACCCATACGCCCCCTCGCTGCAATTCGGGAGAAGACGTTGCAACATCTGTTCACGACACGCGACATCGGCCGCTATGGGTCCCCGCCTTCGCGGGGACGACGGTGAGATGTCCGACCTGATTCGCATTTTCACCGAGCGCGGCGATCTCGCGCATCTGGCGCTGCTGCTGTGGGCCGCCGCGGCGAGCGCCGCGCTGACGCTGTGCCTGCGCGAGCTTGCCGCCGCCTCGCGCCGCTTCGACGACTTCGTGCGCGAACTCGCGCGCTTCAACCGCCGCGCGGGCCGCAGCAAGGCGCCGCGCCGGCCCCGCCGCCACCCCCTGACAGGAGACCGACCATGGACCGCCGACACGCAACGCTCGCCTCGCTCCACCGCGAAACCAAATCGGCGTCGGACCCCCTGAGCGTGTTCCGCGAATTCCTGGCGCAGCTCGACCGCCTGCAGCACGCCGCGCAGGCCGCGCGGGACCTGCAGGCTTCGCCGCCGAAGCCGCGCAAACGCTCCTCGCGGCGCGGGCGGGATTTCGTAAGGGTTTCCTTCGTCGTCCCCGCGAAGGCACTAGGGCATGCACATATCTCTGTCGTCATTGCCGGGCTTGACCCGCGCATGACGAGATGTGTGCATGCCCTAGCGCGAAGGCGGGGACCCATACGCCGTGACGCTCGCGTTGACGCGCGACGTTGCAACGTCGTGCCAGACCACGAACGACGGTGGTTATGGGTCCCCGCCTTCGCGGGGACGACGGCGGAATTTTTTTATAACGCCGTCGCCCCGAGGCCTGCCATGCACGCGCCGCTGCCGCCGATGTCCCGCCTCTCGCTCAGCCTCGATGGCAGCATCGAGGGCTATGCCAGCCTGTTCGGCGAGGTCGACCAGGCCCGCGACATGGTGATGCCCGGCGCGTTCGCGCAGACGCTGAAGCAACGCGGCCTGCGCAAGATCCCGATGCTGTTCCAGCACGATCCCTCCGAGCCGGTCGGGATCTGGCTCGACCTCGTCGAGGACTGGCGCGGCCTGAAAGCGCGCGGCCGGCTGATCCCGGACGTGGCGCGGGCGCGCGAACTGCTGTCGCTGCTGAAAGCCGGCGCGGTCGACGGGCTGTCGATCGGCTACCGCACCGTGCGCGGCCAGATCGATCCGAAGACCCGGGTGCGCCGGCTCTATCAGGTCGAGCTGTGGGAAATCTCCATCGTGACGTTTCCGCTGCTGAACGGCGCGCGGGTCAGCGCGGTGAAAGCGGCGGCGCCGAAACTGTCGCGGCTGCGCGCCGCCGCCGAAGCCGAGTGGCGCAGCGTTGTGGCAGGTGGAGAGATCGGCGCACCGCGTTCGCGGCATGCGCCGCTGGCGTCGAGGTTGAGCGATCGCGATGGCCGCAGAACCGCGCTGCGCGATGTCGCAAGGGCGCGGTGACCTGTTCATGTCGTCCCCGCGAAGGCGCTAAGGCATGCACACATCTCGTCATGCGCGGGCTTGACCCGCGCATCCATCCATCTTCGAAAGAGTCTTTCGAAGCGTGATGGATTGCCGGGTCACGCCCGGCAATGACGACAGAGATATGTGCATGCCCTAGCGCGCAGGCGGGGACCCATGATCACCGAAGCCAACAATTGCTCGCCGGCGTTGCGAGGCTTCTGCTTGACTGACAAGGCAGTAGGTATTGCATACAACGCCGCGATCGGTTGTCCTGCTCACGCTCTCCGCGACGAGGGACATACACCTCTAACGAAGCAAACAGCGAGCACACAATTTTTCGTTTACTGAATGGAACTCGCGCCGAATCTCGACGCTGCCTTCGGCATCTTTCCAACCGCGCAAATTAAGCTAGCATGATCAGGTTGCCGCTTATCCTTTATCGATTGGAAATCTCATCATGCAAAGAAAATCGACCTGCTTCATCACTGCCGCCGCCGTTGCCTTCGCCTCTGCCACCGCGACCCCTGTCCACGCGCAAGCATACCACACTTTTGTCTCGGGACTCGGCGACGACACACAGCCGTGCTCCCGCGGCGCGCCGTGCAAGACGTTTGCCACCGCGCTCTCGAAGACCGCCGCCGGGGGCGAGATCAACTGCGTCGATAACGGCGGCTATGGTCCAGTGACGATCACCAAATCCATCACCATCGATTGCTCCGGGGCCAAGGCGACCATCCTTGCCCCGAGTACGACGGGCGTCAACATCAACGTCGATGTCGTGAGCGGCCTCATCGTTCGCCTGCGTAACCTTTATATCAACGGCCTGCTCAACATCAACCCGAGCAGAGGCATCGCGATCGTCGGAACGACAAACAACGACAACGCCATCAGCATCGAGAACTGCGTCATCGATGGATTCACCACCAACGGGATCATCGACTCCGCCAAGAACGGCCGCCTGCTCATCAAGGATACGGTAGTCCGCAACAATTACGGACCCGCCGTCACGATTGCATCGGCGTCGGGAACCTCGAGCGTCAAGGCGACGCTGGACAACGTCAGCACGTTCGACTCCGGTTTTGGTTTCGCGTTCGGCAACGGCGCGCAGGCATTGATCAAGAACTCGATCGCATCGCAGCACGTCACCGCGGGCGTGCAGGCGGATGCGGGCGCCACGGTCGCGATCGTGTCCAGCGTCATTCTGGGCAACCCCACGGGTATCTCTGCGAATGCCGGTTCTAACGTCCGCGTCCGCAGCAGCGATATCTCCTACAATACCACCAGCAACGGCGGCGCGATCCAGTCGCATATCGACAACAGCTTCTTCGCCAATGGCGCTGCCGGCCCTGTCAATCCCGCTGCCGGTGGCGTTACCAGTCCGCAAGGCCTGCAGGTGAGAAGCTTGCCGTAAACAAGACCTGACGTCATTCCGGGATGCGCCCTGTTGGGCTCGCGCGAAGACGCGCGCCCCGGATTGACGGTCCTCTCGATGGATACGCGCGGCGACGGCGCAAACGACGAAACACCCGGCGCCGTCAGCAGCCGCGGCAGATGCTTAAGGAGCGATCGAGCTTTCGATCCAGCAGCCTGCCATGGGTACGGGTCTCGGCGCGGGCCTGACCGCGGCGCGAAGCGCGCGGCGCGAACATCTTGCCGCGCCGTTTGATCCGGACCGCCGGTACGGCGCGCGGCGATACCCGGCTCGACGCCACGGAGCCGGCGGAGGGCACCGCGGGTGCCGCCATGCTCGGCGGCGGCGGCGCCTGAATTCTCGCCGCATTGCCGACGCCGCTCGGGTCGTTGCCCGAATTGTTGAGACCGCCGACGCTGCCGGGCCCGCGCGGAATTCCGCTCACGCCGGCGTCGCCCGCGTTCTGGGCGAGGCCTTGCAGCGGCGCCAGCAAACCGGCCAGCACGGCAAACACGGCAAACGTCGATCTGCGGGACATCGGCGATCCTTTGTTTTGCGAAGACTACATCAACGAGCCCGCGGTGCCAGGGTTCCGACGCACGTGTCCCGAACGAATCAACGCTGCGCGCCGCATCGCGCCTGGAATCGTCGTCCCCGCGCAGGCGCTAAGGCATGCACACATCTCGTCATGCGCGGGCTTGACCCGCGCATCCATCCATCTTCGAAAGAGTCTTTCGAAGCGTGATGGATTGCCGGGTCAAGCCCGGCAATGACGACAGAGATATGTGCATGCCCTAGCGCCTGCGCGGGGACGACAGCGGCATTTTTTCACCGATCCCGCAACACCTCACCCAACCACAGGAGTATCCCTTATGGACTTCGACATTTCAGACACCGCCCCCGAGCACAAGGCCGGCATCGCCGTTCGCGACGCCTACGACGATTTGCGCGTCACCTTCGAGGAGTTCAAATCCGCCAATGACGAGCGGCTGGCGAAACTCGAGCGACGCCGCGGCGACGTGCTGCTGGAGGAGAAGGTCGAGCGCATCAACGCGGCGCTCGACCTGCAGAACCGGCGCATCGACGACGTCGCGCTTCGGCAGGGGCGTCCCGCGCTGGAAGGCCGCGGCCGGATCGTGCAGGACGCCGCCAACCGCGAGCACAAGAGCGCGTTCGACGCCTATGTGCGCTCCGGCGAGACCGCCGCGCTGCGCACGATCGAGACCAAGGCGATGTCGGCCGGCTCCGACGCCGACGGCGGCTATCTGGTGCCGGTCGAACTCGAGCACGCGATCGGCCAGCGGCTCGCCAGCATCTCGCCGATCCGCGGCCTCGCCTCGGTGCGCGAAATCTCCGGCTCGGTCTACAAGAAGCCGTTCATGACCGCGGGACCGGCGACGGGGTGGGTCGGCGAGACCGACGCGCGCCCGCAGACCGCCTCGCCCGTGCTCGACGCGCTGTCGTTTCCGGCGATGGAGCTCTACGCCATGCCGGCGGCGACCGCGACGCTGCTCGACGACAGCGCCGTCAACATCGACGAATGGATCGCCGGTGAAGTCGAGCTCACCTTCGCGGTGCAGGAGGGCGCCGCGTTCGTGTCGGGGGACGGCAGCAATAAGCCGAAGGGCTTTCTCTCCTACAGCACGGTGGCGAATGCGTCGTGGGCCTGGGGCAGCCTCGGCACCATCGCCTCGGGTGCGGCCGGCGCGTTCGCCTCCAGCAATCCGTCCGATCCCTTGGTCGACCTGATCTATGCGCTGAAGGCGGGCTACCGGCAGAACGGCAACTTCGTGATGAACCGCAAGACCCAGGCGGCGATCCGCAAGTTCAAGGACTCCACCGGCAATTACCTGTGGCAGCCGCCGGCGCAGGCCGGCGGGCGCGCCAACCTGATGACGTTCCCGATCGTGGAAGCCGAGGACATGCCGGACATCGCGGCCAATTCGCTGTCGATCGCGTTCGGCGACTTCCGCCGCGGCTACCTGATCGTCGACCGCGTCGGCGTCCGGGTGCTGCGCGACCCGTATTCCGCAAAACCCTACGTGTTGTTCTACACCACCAAGCGCGTCGGCGGCGGCGTGCAGGACTTCGACGCCATCAAGCTGATGAAGTTCGCGGTGAGTTAGCGTTAGCTCACCCGTCGTCGTCCCCGCAGGCGGGGACCCATAGCCACCGGCGAGCGTGGTTGCTGGTGGACCGTCGCAGGACCGTGCGTCAACACGAACGACACGGCGTATGGGTCCCCGCCTGCGCGGGGACGACGCGGAGTGAGATTCTCACATCGCGTCATACGCGGACTTGATCCGCGTATCCATTGATCTCCGAAAAGCTTCTCACGAAGCGTGATGGATGCGCGGGTCAAGCCCGCGCATGACGGAGATTCAGTCTGGACACTGCATGCCGCAGCACGACGAGCCCTGGCAGCGCCATGCGCGCGAGCGCTGGATGCGGCCCGACGCGCATCGCTGGATACGCGCCGACGCCGCGCGCTTTCTCAAGCCCGGCACCGATCCCGCCGGCGTCTATCCGGCGCTGGCGCGCAAGCGCGACGCGGAAGACGCAGCGATTGCAGCACAGCTTGCGCAGGAGCGCGAACGCCTGGTCGCGCTGCGCGACGAACTGATATCGATCCAGGCCGAGCTGGAACGGCGGCGGCTGAAGCAAAGCAAATACAGCCCGAGCCAGCCGCGCGTGCCGACGGGCAATCCGCGCGGCGGGCAATGGACCGATCGCAGCGGAGGTGCGGCTCAAGGCACCGGCCTCGCGTTGCCGATGGGCGACGCCGAACCCGGCGATGTCAGCGGGGCGAGCGATGTCGGCGATCCGTTTCAGATCACGCCGGACGACACGCGCGCGGACGGTGAACAGGTCGCGGATGTTATCAGGGTCTGCACAGTGACCGGCGCTGGGCGGTCCACTGTCGATGGGGTTAAGACCCACTTTGTTATTTATGAGTGCGCTGGCGGAAGAACTTTTCGCAGGGATGGCGTCGGACACAACTTTCGCGGCGTTGTTCTCGACCCGTTTCGGTGATTGAAACAATACGGCGCCTTGTCTGCGGGATAACGCAAGGACAATTGCATGGTTCAGGTTAACGATGACTTCTTCAACAGTCCCGGGCAGGTCGGGATTTCTTCCGCGGCGCTTGCGGAGGCGCGGAAGTTTGCGCGGGCGGTCGGGGCGTTGGATCATGGCGCTCAGATTGTCAGTATCGATTGGGCGTTGTCGCTCATCCTGCGGGAGCCCGGGCAGCCGGAACGGCAGGTTGGTCCCTGCGTGATGATCGGCGCCTATCGACGGGATCAGGTGCCTGAACAATTCATCGATGTGATCGACGGATTGGAATTGGCATTCCAGATTCCGGATAATGCATGGCCTGCGGGCGCGCTGAGGATTGTCGACGTCGACGAGACCAAACCGTTCGGATTTGGGTTGCAATGGGTTTTCTCGCGCCAGCAGCGATTGTTCCGCGATCGAGCAATCGGATTTCCGCCGCGGCTACCTGATCGTCGACCGCGTCACCACCAAGCGCGTCGGCGGCGGCGTGCAGGGACTTCGACGCCATCAAGCTGATGAAGTTCGCGGTGAGTTAGCGTTAGCTCACCCGTCGTCGTCCCCGCGCAGGCGGGGACCCATAGCCACCGGCGAGCGTGGTTGCTGGTGGACCGTCGCAGGACCGTGCGTCAACACGAACGACACGGCGTATGGGTCCCCGCCTGCGCGAACGCCTGGTCGCGCTGCGCGACGAACTGATATCGATCCAGGCCGAGCTGGAACGGCGGCGGCTGAAGCAAAGCAAATACAGCCCGAGCCAGCCGCGCGTGCCGACGGGCAATCCGCGCGGCGGGCAATGGACCGATCGCAGCGGCGGGCAGGGCACGGCGCAAGGCCAGGATCAGAGCCAGGACCCCGCCATCGCATCGCCGATGGGCGATGCCGAACCCGGCAACGTCAGCGGATCGAGCGACGTCGGCGATCTGTTCTCGACCAAGCCGGACGTCACACGCGCTGACGGCGTGCAGGTCGCGGGTGACGGCTATCCGATTGATTTGCTCGAAGAACGCGAACTTGGCGGTCATGCAATCGAGCGTCACATCAGAAGTGACCAATCGCTCAAGTCCGACTTGGAAGCGCAGGTTGCCGGGGCCGTGCGCAAGGGCGACTCTGTTAGCGATATGCGGCAGGGTGCATTCAGCTCGCTCGAATCCGCGAACAAGCTTGTTAATGCAACTATCGCGGAAAATCCGGAACAGATTCGTCGGGTCGTCAGCGGGGTATCGCCGAAGGAAGAGCTCGACCCAACCGGACGGGAAGCCGTTGCGCGCACGGGACGGTCGCAGATATATATTCGAGACACTTATGATGTGCGTGTTGTTATTGTACCGGACGGCTCGGTGGCAAAGGGCTTTCGAGTTGAGACGGCATTCCCGATGAACCGCAAGCGATGATGCCATGCCAAAAGAATTCAAGATCGCACTTCGCCTGGCTTATGATGATCTGGGATCGCTACAGTCCTGGTCACGGGCAGCGAATTACCTGCGTGCACGGGAATTCCTTGAAGCGCTGGTCGGAGGCCCGCATCGGGTGGCCAAAACGCATTTTGGCGACATTGATGAGTACGATATTTCATCCCAGGCGCAAATGAATGAATTCATAAGATTCAATTCGGAGTTGAAAAGGGCGAATCCCGAAACCGATCCTGGTCGCGCGATGGCGCAAACTGGTCTGGACGTCCATTGCCTGTTCAACGGGATATCGATGACAATTCCCTACGGCACGGTGCAGAACTACCGGCTTGCTTCGGCGCTGGCATCTGAACTCACCGGTCCCGCCGGGCGCGCGGTTTCGGAAGAAGGAGACGAGACATTTTATCTCGAAACGCGAGAACAAATGGACGCGTTGTTTGCTTTGCAACGGAAGTTGAAAGTGAAGCGCGAAGATTGACGTTGCTCGTGGTCTCTGTTGCGCGGAGCATTCTTCGCGTCTAGGACATGGGTCTTCACAATCCCGCGCTCCACGCGCGCGCCGTCTGCAATATCCACCCCCGGTACAGCGTCAGCGGGGTAACGCCGGTGAGGCCGCCGCAGCCGTCGGTGTTGTTCGGTCCCGTCGACCAGCTTACCACGCCAACAATGACGGCGCGGCCGCCCTGCATCGCGAAGGCCGGCGCGCCGGAATCCCCGGTGCAGGCGCCGAGGCCATCGCGGGTGTTGTTGGTGAGCGGATCGGCGAGACGGATCTGCAAAGTGCCGGGCTTGCCGGTGATGGCGAGATCCGCGGCGCGGACGCTGCCGCCGCTCTTGCCGTCGCCGCGCCGGGTGACGCCGACGCCGGCGATGGTAAGGCGGTCGCCGGTCTGAATCGGGACCAGCGGCGCGCCGAGCGGCGCCGGGGTTTTGCTCGCGGGCAGCGGAGCGGCCAGTTGCAGCAGCGTCACGTCGGCGGAGGCGCGGTGCGCCGCGATGCTTGCCGCATTGAATTGCGGATGCTGCGCCACGCGCTTGACGTCGAGCAGACGCGGCGGCGTTTCGCCGGGAACGATGACCTTGTAGTCGGCGCCGGGCATCGCGCAATGCGCCGCGGTCAACACCAGATCCTGCGCGATCAGGCTGCCGGTGCAGAAGGTGCCGCGCGAGCCGATGACGGTGACGACCGCGCGCGACATGTTTTCCGCGGGCGCGCCGCCGCCGCCGACGATGGCGGATGCGGGGGTGACGGCGAGCGCGGCGGCGACGGCGATGACGAAGCGTTGAATCATCCGGCGATGTGAGCCGCTGCCGGCGGCGAGTGTCAATGCTCCTCGCATCCCGTACCCGATGCGGCGCGACGTGCCGCGTCCGCGGCGCGAAATACATAAAGCGCGTCATGCGCGGGCTTGACCCGCGCATCCATCCAGCTTCGCAACACGCTTTCGAAGACGATGGATTGCCGGGTCAAGCCCGGCAATGACGAAGGGAAGGATCACCGCCATGTCCGCCATCCTGCTGACGCCGCCATCCGCCGAGCCGTGGACGGTGGCGGAGGCCAAGGACTTTCTGCGCATCGAGCATGACGATGACGATACCATCGTCGCGGCGCTGGTCGCGGCAGCCCGCGGCCATGTCGAGGCGCTGACGCGGCGCGCGCTGCTGACGCAGGGCTGGCGCTTCGTGCTCGATGCGTGGCCATCAGACGGCCGCTACGCGCCGCGCATGGCGCCGCTGCGCGAACTCGCCGCGGCGCGGGTCTACGACGCCGCCGGCCACGCCGGCGCCGTCGACACCGCGACCTTCGTGCTCGACGCCGCCGCCAATGTGATCGCGGCGCCATGCTTGTCGCTGCCCGTTCCCGGCCGCGCCGCCGCCGGCATCGAACTCGACGTCCAGCTCGGCTACGGCGCCGCGGTCGATGTGCCGGATGCGCTGCGCCATGCGGTGCGCATGCTGGTGGCGCACTGGTACGAGAACCGCGGCCTCGCCGCGCTCGGCGCAAGCGTGGCGGTGCTGCCGGCCGGCGCCGGCGCGCTGCTCGCGCCCTATCGGGTGCTGTCGCTATGATCGATCCCGGACGATTGAAAACCCGGCTCGCGATCCAGTCGCCGGTCGAGACCGACGACGGGCAGGGCGGTGTCGCGCGGAGCTTTACGACGCTGGCGACGGTGTGGGCGGCGGTGACGCCGCTGGCCGCGCACAGCGGTGCCGGCGGCGTCGAAGCCGGCGCGGCCGGCGCCATCATAAAATACCGCATCGTCCTGCGCGGCAATTTCTCGCTGACCCTGCGGCATCGCCTGGTCGACGGCGCCCGCAGCTATCGCATCACGGCGATCCGCGACCTCGACGACCGCCGCTTCGTGTCGCTCGACGCGGAGTTATGGGTGGAGTGAGGCGCGCAGATCATCCCGAACGCCGGGCGTTCGTAACGGCCCCGGCTCTGCAGCACATCGCGCCGCAAAGTGCGACGCGGCGCTGCGTCCGGGGCACGCAGTATATCTGCCGTCGTCCCCGCGCAGGCGGGGACCCATAGCCACGGTGTTTGCAGCGGCGCGCCGGCGCTGGGGCATCGTGCTTCATCACGACGGCGGTGTGTATGGATCCCCGCCTGCGCGGGGACGACGGCTTAAAAGGAATCTTCGCCATGTCATCCGCCCACGTCGCGCTGCGGTCGGCCATTCATGACGCGCTGGTCGCCGATAGCGGCCTGGCCGCGGCGCTTGGCGGCGCCAAGGTCTATGACGAGCCGCCGCGTAACGCGGTGTTTCCCTATGTCACGCTCGGCGAGGCGCGTATCGTCGATATCTCCGCCGACGACGGCCCGACCCAGGAACATCAACTGACGCTGCACGCCTGGTCGCGGCAGGGCGGCCACAGGCAAGCCCATCTCATCGCAGGCGCGCTGTTGAGCGCGCTCGACGACGCACCGCTCGCGCCCGACGGGCACCGGCTGGTCAATCTGCGCTTCGCGCTCGCTGATATCCGCCGCCAAGCCGACGGCCAAACCTATCACGCACTGGTGCGGTTTCGCGCCATCACCGAACCCGCGACATAAGGAACAGCCCATGGGCGCGCAAAAAGGCAAGGACCTGCTGCTCAAGATCGACGGCGGCACCGGCTTCGTCACCGTGGCGGGCTTGCGCAGCCGCCGCATCGCCTTCAACGCCGAACTGGTCGACATCACGCACGCGGAATTGGTCGACCGCTGGCGTGAATTGCTGGCCGGCGCCGGGATGCGGCGGGCGTCGATCTCGGGGCGCGGCCTGTTCAAGGACGCCGCCTCCGACGCGCTGGTGCGGCAGGCGTTCTTCGACGGCGCGGTCAACAACACCCGGGTGATCGTGCCGGATTTCGGCACCGTCGAGGGGCTGTTCCAGATTTCGAGCCTGGAATTTGCCGGCGAGCACAATGGCGAAGTGACGTTCGACCTCACGCTGGAATTGGCCGGCGCGCTGACATTCACGGCGATGTAGGTTTCATCGTCCTCGCGGAGGCGGGGACCCACACGCCGTCGCTGCGAACTAGAAAGTGTCGACGGCTTGCGGGTGCAATTTTGCCGGATCATGAACGCCGGTGGTCATGGATCCCCGCCTGCGGGGACGACGAGGAGAGGTTTCGATGGCCAACAAATACCGCGGCGAGATCGAGGCCGAGATCGGCGGCATCCGGCGCGTGCTGGTGCTGACGCTGGGGGCGCTGGCGGAACTGGAGAGCGCGTTCGCGGCCGGCGACCTGGTGGCGCTGGCGGAGCGCTTGGGTTCGGGACGGTTGTCGGCGCGCGACCTCGTGCGCATCATCGCCGCCGGCCTGCGCGGCGCCGGCGAGAACATCGGGGACGACGAGGTCGCGGCCATGACGGTGGAGGGCGGCGCCGCCGGTTATGTGCGGATCGCAGCCGAACTGATCGCCGCCACCTTCGACGACACGCCGGCGCCGCGATGAAGCCGTTCCCGTGGACCGACGCCATGCAGTTCGGCTTCGGCGTGCTGCGCCTGTCGCCGGACGCGTTCTGGCGAATGACGCCGCGCGAACTGGCGCAGGCCATCGCCGCGGTGCGCGGCCATGCCCCGGCGCCGATCGCGCGCGGCGATTTCGACGCGCTGATGCAAGCGTTTCCGGACAGGGCATAACGTACTCAGCGTCATGTGCGGGCTTGACCCGCGCATCCATCAATCTTCGCAAGATTCTTTCGAAGACGATGGATTGCCGGGTCAAGCCCGGCAACGACACAGATGGAGGAGCGATTCATGGCCGACGACACCGACCTGCTCTCGACGTCGAGCACGCTCGACGGCCTTGCGCTGAAGACAAAAGACCTCACCGCCAGCGCCGGCGGATTCGCGCGCGCGATGACGCAGGCGTTTTCCGCCTCCGTCAGCGGCGGCAAGCAGTTCGACGACGTACTGAAATCGCTCGGCCTGCGCATCTCCGATCTCGCGGTGCGGCTCGCCTTCAAGCCGCTGGAGAAGTCCTTGACCAGCGGCATATCGAGCCTGCTGTCGGGGCTGACCGGCAGCGTCGGCGGCGGCGCGACCTCATCGCTCGCCGCCGCGTCCGGCGCGATCAAGCCGTTCGCGGCCGGCGGCGTGATCGGCACGCCGAGCTATTTTCCGCTCGCAAGCGGCGGCGTGGGCCTTGCCGGCGAAGCCGGACCCGAAGCGATCATGCCGCTGACGCGCGGCCCCGACGGCCGGCTCGGCGTATCCGGCGGCGGCGGCAACACCATCAATGTGCAGATCGCCACCCCCGACCTCGACAATTTCCGCCGCTCCGAAAGCTACGTCACCGGCCAGATCGCCCGCGCCGTGGCGCGAGGGCAGCGCAGTTTGTGAGCTACTTGCTCCGGACGCACCACGAGTCGTCCCCGCGCAGGAGGGGACCCATAGCCACCGATGTTTGTGGTTGCGTGCGGACAATGCCACATCGTGCTTCAACGCCAGCACGGTGTGTATGGGTCCCCGCCTTCGCGCTAGGGCATGCACATATCTCTGTCGTCATTGCCGGGCTTGACCCGCGCATGACGAGATGTGTGCATGCCTGAGCGCCTTCGCGGGGACGACGATGATTGTTATGGGCGCCCAGGATACTGAATCATGTCGTTTCACGAAATCCTGTTTCCGCTCGACATCGCGCTGCGCAGCGCGGGCGGGCCGGAGCGGCGCACCGAACTGGTGACGTTCGGCTCCGGGCGCGAGGCACGCAACGCGCGCTGGGCGCATTCGCGCCGCCGCTACGACGCGGGCTACGGCGTAAAGACGCTGGATGCGCTGCAGGCGGTAGTGGCGTTCTTCGAGGAGCGGCGCGGCCAGCTCCACGGGTTTCGCTGGCGCGACCGGCTCGATCATTCCAGCGCCGCGCCGGGCGCGCCGGTCTCCCCGCTGGACCAGGGCATCGGCATCGGCGACGGCATCACCGCGACGTTTCAACTGATGAAAACCTACGGCGCGGGTTTTGCGCCCTATGCGCGCGCGATCGTCAAACCCGTGGGTGGCAGCGTGCGCGTCGCGGTCAGCGGTGCCGAGATCGCGGGCACGGCTTTCGGCTGCGACGTCGCCACCGGCGTGGTGACGTTCGCCGCCGGCCATATTCCGCCGGCGGGCGCTGCGATCACCGCGGGATTCCTGTTCGACGTACCGGTGCGGTTCGACACCGATTATCTCGAAGTCGATTTCTCCGCCTTTGCCGCCGGCGCGATCCCGAAGATCCCGCTGGTCGAGATACGGATTTAGCGTCGCCCCACCTCGTCGTCGTCCCCGCGAAGGCCCTCTGTTCCCTCCCCCCTTGTGGGGAGGGTTAGGGAGGGGGGTGGCCGCATGCCCCGGTGTTTGTGATTACCCCCCTCTCCAACTCTCCCCCACAAGGGGGGGAGAGGGCCGAGCGCTGTGCGCGGCACCGCCGGTGCCGGATTTTTTGCGAGAAAGCTACTCCATGCGCGCCATCCCATCCGCCTTGCAGGCGAAACTCGATTCCGGCGTCACCACGCTGGCGCGGTGCTGGAAGCTGACGCGGCGTGACGGCGGCGTCACCGGATTCACCGATCACGACCGCGACCTCGTGCTCGACGGCGTGACCTGCCGCGCCGGCACCGGCTTTGCCGCCTCGGAGGCGACCAGCCGGTTCGATCTGTCGGTCGATGGCGCGGAAGTTTCCGGCGCGCTCGCCGACGATTCGCTGACGGAGGCCGATCTCGCCGCCGGGCGCTACGACGCGGCGCGCATCGAAACCTGGCTGGTGGACTGGAGCGAACCGTCGTTGCGCGTACTGACCGCGCGCGGCACGCTCGGCGAGGTCCGGCGCGAAGGCCAGGCCTTCACCGCGGAGCTGCGCGGGCTCGCCGACCTGCTGTCGCAGGAAAGCGGGCGGCTCTATACCGCCAGATGCGGCGCCGATCTCGGCGACGCGCGCTGCAGGGTCGACCTTTCGGCGCCGACGCTGCGCGGCACCGGCGCCGTGACCGCGATCGAGGGCGGCTCGATCGTGGTTGTCGCCGGCCTCGACGACTTTGCCGACGGATGGTTTTCCTCAGGGAGGCTGACATGGACCGGCGGCGCCAATGCCGGGCTCGGCATCGAGATCAAGCAGCATCGCCTGCTCACAGGCCATGCGCGGCTGACGCTGTGGCAGGCGATGGCCGAGCCGGTCGCGGCCGGCGACACGTTCACCGTGACCGCCGGCTGCGACAAGAGTTTCGCCACCTGCCGCGCCCGCTTCGCCAACACCGACAATTTCCGCGGCTTTCCGCAGATCCCCGGCAACGATTTCCTGATCGGCGCCCCGACCCAGGGCGCGCCGGGCAATGACGGGCTGCCGCTGGTTTCCCCGCCGGTCCTGCCGGGGTAGGCGGATGTTTCAACCGTCGTCCCCGCGAAGCGGGGACCCATAGCCACCGGTGCTTTGGCTGCGCACGAACGGTGCGACGACGCGCTTCAACGCGAGCAGCGGTGTGTATCGGTCCCCGCCTGCGCGCTAAGGCATGCACACATCTCGTCATGCGTGGGCTTGACCCGCGCATCCATCCATCTTCGAAACAGTCTTTCGAAGCGTGATGGATTGCCGGGTCAAGCCCGGCAATGACGACAGAGATATGTGCATGCCCTAGCGCCTTCGCGGGGACGACGAACGGAGCTGTTGGCATGCCCCCACCTCTCACCCGCGCCGCGATCGTTGCCGAGGCGCGCTCCTGGATCGGCACGCGCTATCGGCATCAGGCGTCGGTGAAGGGCGTCGGCTGCGATTGTCTCGGGCTGGTGCGCGGAGTGTGGCGGGCATGCGTCGGCGAGGAGCCGGAGACGGTGCCGCCTTACGCGCCGGACTGGGCCGAGTCGAGCGGCGAAGAGTTGCTTGCCGACGCGGCGCTGCGTCATCTTGCGCCGGTGCCGTGCGAAAAATTCGCGGCCGGCGACGTGCTGCTGTTTCGCTGGCGCGCCGGGTGCGTCGCCAAGCATGTCGCCATCGCGGCATCGCACGGCGCCATGATCCATGCCCATGACGGCGCATCGGTATGCGAGATCGCCATCGCGCCGTGGTGGCGGCGTCGGCTCGCTCATGCGTTCGCCTTTCCCGGAGTTGACTGATGGCAGCTCTCGTTCTTTCCGTCGCGGGCGCCGCGGCCGGGGCAGTGTTCGGTCCGGCCGGCGCGATGGCCGGGCGGATCGCCGGCGCGCTGGTCGGCAATATCGTCGACCGGAAGCTGTTCGGGCCCGGCGACCAGAACGTGGTCGGGCCGCGGCTCGCCGATCTCGACGTGATGGCCTCGACCGAGGGCGCGCCGATCCCGCGGGTCTATGGCCGCGCCAGGCTTGCCGGCCAGGTGATCTGGGCGACGCAGCTCGAGGAGGTGGTCTCCAGCTCGACCACCTCGTCGGGCGGCAAGGGCCATCTCGTCTCCGGGCCCCGCACGACCACCACCACCTATTCCTACTTCGGCAATTTCGCGGTCGGCCTGTGCGAAGGCGTGATCGGGCGGGTGGGGCGGATCTGGGCCGACGGCAAGCTGCTCGACCAGACCGACAAGACCATCCGCGTTCATCGCGGCACCGAAGCGCAGGCGGTCGACGACCTGATCCTCGCCAAGCAGGGTGCCGGCACCGCGCCGGCCTACCGTGGCCTCGCTTACGTGGTGTTCGAACGGCTGCCGCTGGCGGATTTCGGCAACCGCATCCCGCAATTGTCGTTCGAGATCGTCAGGCCGGTCGGCGAGCTCGAACGCATGATCCGCGCGGTGACGATGATCCCCGGCACCACCGAATTCGGCTACGACCCATCCACCATCGTCGGGGTTCTCCTGCCCGGCACCTCGGCGCCGGAGAACCGCCACGTCTCGAACGCGGCCTCGGATGTACAGGCCGCGCTCGACGACCTCATCGGCGTCTGCCCCAACCTCGAACGCGTCGCGCTGGTGGTGGCGTGGTTCGGCTCGGACCTGCGCTGCGGGCACTGTACCGTGCAGCCCGGCGTCGAGAGCGCCGACAAGTTCGTCAGTGGCGGATCGTGGTCCGTCTATGGCGCGGCGCGCGGCAGCGCGCATGTCGTGTCGCAGGTCGGCGGCCGGCCTGCGTTCGGCGGCACGCCGTCGGATGCCAGCGTGGTGAGCCTGATCGCCGAACTGAAAGCGCGCGGGTTAAAGATCACGTTCTATCCGTTTGTGGTGATGGACATCGCTGCCGGCAACGCGCTGCCGGATCCATGGAGCGGGGCGGCGTCGCAGCCGGCCTATCCGTGGCGCGGCCGCATTACCTGCGATCCGGCGCCGGGCCAACCCGGCTCGCCGCACGGCACCCCGGCCGCGGCGGCGCAGGTGGCGAGTTTCTTCTCCGGCGGCGACTGGAATTATTGCGGCATGATCCTGCACTACGCCGACCTCGTGGCGTCGGCCGGCGGCGTCGAGGCGTTTTTGATCGGCTCGGAATTGAAGGGCCTGACGCGGGTGCGCTCCGCCGCGGGGGTCTATCCGGCGGTGGACGCGCTGGTGGCGCTGGCCGCGGATGTCAAGGCGATCGTCGGCGGCGCGACCCTGGTCAGCTATGGCGCCGACTGGACCGAATACGGCGCCGACGTGGTCGATGCATCGGAGGTGCGCTTCCCGCTCGATGCGCTGTGGGCCTCGCCGGCGATCGGCGCGGTCGGCATCGACTGGTATGCGCCGCTCGCCGACTGGCGCGATGGCGCCGGGCATCTGGATTCCGCGCTCACGCCGTCGATCCATGACAAAAGCTATCTCGGCGGCAATGTCGCGGGCGGTGAGGGCTACGACTTCTACTATGTCGACGACGCCGCGCGCGCGGCGCAGGCGCGCACCGGCATTTCAGACAGTCTCGGCAAGCCCTGGATATTCCGTGCCAAGGACATTCTGAACTGGTGGTCGTCGGCGCATCACGAGCGCGTCGCCAATGCCGAACTGGCGTCGCCGACCGCGTGGATCGCGCGCTCGAAACCGGTATGGTTCACCGAGGTCGGCTGTCCCGCGGTCGACAAGGGCGCCAACCAGCCCAGCGTGTTTCCCGATCCGAAATCCTCGGAGAACGCCTTGCCGTATTTTTCCAGCGGCGCGCGTGACGACCTGATGCAGCGCCGTTATCTGGAATCGTTCATCGCCGCGTTCGATCCGGCCTATGGCGCCGACGTCGCGCGCAATCCGGTGTCGCCGCTCTATGGCGGCCGCATGGTCGATCTCTCCGCGCTGCATCTGTGGACCTGGGACGCGCGGCCCTATCCGGTGTTTCCCGGCGCGTCCGAGGTCTGGAGCGACGGACCGAACTGGCAGACCGGACACTGGCTCACCGGCCGGCTCGGGAGCGCGCCGCTGGACGCGCTGATCGGCGCACTGCTCGACGATGCCGGCGTGGACGGTGTCGACAGCGGCGGCTTGCGTGAGACGTGCGACGGCTATGTCGTCGATCGCCCGATGTCGCCACGCGCGATGATCGAGCCGCTGGCGATGGCCTACGCGTTCGACGCGACCGCGGCCGACGGCACGCTGCGCTTCGTGCAGCGTGGCGGCGCACCGGTCGCCGAAATTGTCGAAGACGATCTGGTGCTGCCGGATCACGGCGCGGTGGCGCGGCTGACCCGCGCGGAGGAAACCGGGCTGCCGCGCGAGACCAGCCTTGGCTTCACCGACGCGGATGCGGATTACCGCCGCTCGGCGGCGATCTCGCGCAAGCTGGTCGGCGCCGCCGGCCGGGCGCTGCATTCCGATCTTGCCGTGATCACCAACGAGGCGGCGGCGACGCGGCGCGCCGAAATCTGGCTGCAGGATCTGTGGGCGGGACGCGAGAGCGCGGAGTTCGCGCTCGGCGTGGCCGCGTTGCGATTAGCGCCGGGCGACGTGGTGGCGCTGACGCTGGGCGGCCGGCGGCGGCTGTTCGAGATCGGCGACCTGATCGATACCGAGACGCGGCAGGTCAAGGCGCGCAGCATCGATCCCGAGGTGTTCTCGGTGCCGCTGCAGCCGTCGCGCATGAGGGCGCCGCCGATTCCGCCGGCGCTGGGGCCGGTCGCGGTGACGGTGCTGGACCTGCCCGCGCTCGACGCATCGGCGCCGGTCGTGCTGACCCGGCTGGCGGTGACCGCCAATCCATGGCCGGGCTCGGTGGCGATCTGGCGATCGTCCGACGGCACGGGTTTTGCAATCGCCGCGGTTGCCGCGGCACCTTGCGTGATCGGCGAGACGCTGGACGATTTGCCGGCGGGCCCGACCGCGCGCTGGGATCGCGGCAACCAGGTGCGCGTCAGGCTCTATGGTGGCGCGTTAACGTCGATGTCGGACGCGCGGGTGCTGGAAGGCGGCAACGCCGCCGCGCTGCGAAATGCCGATGGCGGCTGGGAGATCTTCCAGTTCGCCAACGCCGAGCTGGTCGACGGCAACGTCTACCGGCTGTCGCGGCTGCTGCGCGGCCAACTGGGCAGCGAGGTCGCGATGGCCGCCTCGCTCGCGGCCGGCGCCACGTTCGTGCTGCTCGGCGCGCAGATGGTGCCGATCGCCGCCGGGTTGGACGCGCTGGATCGCCCGATGCAGTTGCGCGTCGTCGCTTCCGGGCGCAGCCACGACGACACCGCGGCGGTGGCGCTGACGGCGACGCCCGGCGCCACCGCGCTGAAGCCGCTGGCGCCGGTGCATGTCGCCGCGGTGCGCGCGGGCGACGGAATTCATGTCTCGTGGATCCGGCGCACCCGCATCGACGGCGACGGCTGGAGCGTCGAGGTGCCGCTTGGCGAGGAGCGCGAGGCCTACGCGCTCGACATCCTCTCCGGTGGCGCGGTGGTGCGGAGCGTCACATGCGCAACGCCGCAGGCGTTGTATGCAAGCGCAGACGAGCTTGCGGATTTCGGTATCGCGCAACCCAGCCTGCATGTGCGTGTCGCGCAACTCTCCGCGACGGTCGGCGCAGGATATGCGGCCGATGTAACGCTCATTGTTTAACGCAATGGATCAAAACAACCCATGTCGTCCCCGCGCAGGCGGGACCCATAACCACCGCGTATCGCGTCCGGGACACGAGATTTTGTCATTGCGAGCGCAGCGAAGCAATCCAGCGCAACAAGCCAGGAACTGGATTGCTTCGTCGCTTCGCTCCTCGCAATGACGACAGCAGGAATCACATCATGACGGACACACCGAACCTCGGGCTGCCTTTCATCGAGGGCAGCCAGGCGCAGAAGCATGTCACGCATAATGAGGGTTTAAGGATTCTCGACGCGGCGATTCAGATCGCGGTGCTGGACCTGACGCGCACGGCGCCGCCGTCTTCGCCGGCCGAGGGTGAGCGCCACGTCGTGGCGATAGGGGCGGGCGGGGCGTGGGCCGGGCACGGCAATGCGATCGCGACCTGGCAGGACGGCGCCTGGGTGTTCCTTGCGCCGAAGTCCGGCTGGTGCATCTGGTCGGCGGCCGACGCCGTGGTGTTCGTGTTCGACGGCGCGGCGTGGCGCGATCTGCGCAATCTCGCGGTCGACAACCTGCCGCATCTCGGCATCAACACCACGGCCAGCGCGCCCAATCTGCTCAGCGTCAAGTCCAATGCGGCGCTGCTCGCCGCGGTCAACGCGGCGGACGGCGGCAGCGGCGATGCGCGATTGCAGCTATCGAAGGAAAGTGCCGCGAAAACTGCGTCGGTGTTTTTCTCCGACGCATTCTCCGGCCGCGCCGAATTCGGGCTGGTCGGATCGGATGCGTTCAAGCTGAAAGTCTCCGCCGACGGATCGGCCTGGGTGGAAGCGCTCGGCATCGACCAGGGCAGCGGCAACCTCGCGCTGCCGCGCGGCCTCGCACTCACCGGCGTGATTTCGCCGCCGCAGATCACAGCGAACCAGAACGACTACAATCCGTCCGGCGTTGCAACCGCGTCGGTGCTGCAGGTTTTCTCGGACGCGGCACGCAGCATCTCCGGCCTCGCCGGCGGCGCGGAGGGGCGCGTCGTCAGCCTGATAAATATCGGCAGCCAGCCGATCGCGCTGCTCGACGAGAGCGCGTCATCGACGGCGGCCAATCGCTTCACGCTCGGCGCATCGCTGACGCTGCCGGCGAAGCAGGCGGCGCTGCTGCGCTATGACGGCACCGCCACGCGCTGGCGCCTGGTTGCCGGCACCACCGGACTGCTGGCGGCGGCGAACAATCTTTCCGATCTGGCCAGCACGGCGACCGCGCGTGCCAATCTCGGCGTCCGCGAGCAGTTGAGCGCGAACCGGACCTATTATGTGCGGACCGACGGCGCCGACACCAATAACGGCCTCGCCAATACCGGCGCCGGCGCTTTCCTCACCATCCAGAAGGCGATCGACACCGTCGCTGCGCTCGATCTGTCGATCTTCAATGTCACCATCCAGGTCGCCGACGGCAGCTATGGCGGCGCGGTGCTGGTATCGGCGCCATGGGTCGGATCGGGCGGCGTCACCTTGCAGGGCAACACCTCGACGCCGGCGAACGTGCTGTTCTCCACCGGCGCGTCGGACACGATCAGCGTGATCGGCGGCGGCGCACTGACGGTGACCGGGTTCAGGCTGACCAATTCGGGATCGTTCCTGCTGCATGCCTCGTCGGGGTCGATCCGCTTTTCGGCGATGACGTTCGGTAGCTGCGGCTCGCAGCAGGTGCGGGTCACCGATGGCGGCCGCATTACCGCGACCGGCAATTACGGCATCGACGGCGGCGCCGGCAATCACTGGAGCGCGATCGGCAACGGCATCGTCCGCGTCCAGGGCAAGACCGTCACCCTGACCGGCACGCCGGCGTTTTCGGGCGCCTTCGCCAACGCCGACCTGAGCAGCACGGTGCTGGTCAACGGCAACACCTTCTCAGGGTCTGCGACCGGGCCGCGCTATTCGGCGACCAACAACGCGGTGATCTCCAGCGGCGGCGCCGGCGCCAGCTACCTGCCGGGCAACGCCGCCGGATCGACCGGCGCCGGCGGGCAGTATGTCTAGGCCGATGCGCGCGTGCTCCGGACGCAGCGCTGCGCCCGTGCTCAACGGGCCGGCTGTGGCAGTGGAGCGCCGCCCACCGAGATTGCCGGCGCCGGCTTTTTAGCCGCGATAGGTCTTTTTCGCGGGGCGGCCGGCGCCGGCGTCGGCGCGGTGGGAAGCGCGGCTTGCGCCGAGGCCGATGCGGCAGGGGACTGCAGCGCGTCGATCCTGGCGGCCAGCGCGGCTATCTGGTCGGACAGGCGTTTGATCTCGGCCTGCTGCGCGCCCAGAAGCTGCGACGTCGATTGCATGGTTCCGGCGATCTGCTGCTGGAAGGCCTGGAAGTCCGCGACCCCGACTGTCCTGTTCGCGGCTGCTTCGGCGGCGGCAGGTTTTTCGGACGCAGCGGAGGGAAAAATCGGCACTCCATCGCTCCAGGTGTGCCAGAGCAACGCCGAGACGACGCCAACCACCGCAAGCCCGAGGGCTCCGACGACCCCGACCCAGCGCCGGCGTCTGGGCTCGGGCTCGACTTGGTAATCGGCATCGTCGGGCGCGTTATCGAATAGATGGGCCACCGTAAATCCTCAGTTCCAGCCGGACCTTACGACTTATCATGTCAGGCACTCAAGGGACCCGTTAGGAATTTCGACCATGCCGCGCTCGGTCGACGGGGTGTCGCGGCGGTAGCCGTGGACGCGCCGCCCATTAAGCCCATTCGTTAACCGGCTCGATTTTGTCGAGTTCCTCGCCGAAGTCGCGTTTCGCTGTCCCGATCTCGTTCATCGCGGTGCTGGAATAAGTCAGCTTCAACGCCGGTACCGCCGCCTGCCGGGCGGCTTTTTTCACTGGAGCACGATCATGTCGCAATCGTCTTTCGGCGAGGCTTTGTCGCGCCTGTGGCCCAATGGCGATGAAAAGATTCATGGCCTGCGCGCCGGCATCGTCGCGGCGGCACCCACCGTGTTCACGAGATACGGCATCGCGACGCCGCTGCTGGTCGCCCATGTGATGGCGCAGATCAGCCACGAATGCGGCGCCGGCCACGACGTGGTGGAGAACCTCAACTATACCGCGGGGCGCATGGTGCGGGTGTGGCCGTCGCGGTTTCCGGCGCGGGCGATGGCGGCGCCCTATGCCGGCAATCCGCGCGCGCTCGCCAACAAGGTCTACAACGGCCGCATGGGCAACGCCCTGGGCTCCGACGACGGCTGGAATTTCCGCGGCCGGGGAGCGGCGCAGACCACCGGGCGCGAAGGTTATGCGCGGCTCGCCAGGGCAACCGGCCTCGATCTCGTCAATAATCCGGATCTCGTCAACGATCCCCAGCGCTTCCTCGAATGCGGGGTCGCCGATTTCATCCTCTGCGGCTGCCTGCCGTTCGCCAGGGCCGACGACGTGGTGGGCGTCACGCGGCGGCTGAACGGCGGCACCGTCGGCCTCGCACAGCGCCGGGTGTGGCTGGCGAAATGGAAGGCCGCCCTCGGATCGGCGCCAGTAGTGCTTGCACCGCCGCCCGCAAGGGCACCGGTTGCGCAGGCGCCCTCTGCCGCACAACCGCAGTTCATGCTTGCGCGATTTATCGCCGCGATTGTCGCGGCATTCAGGAGAAAGTGACCATGCTTGAACTCATGACTTTCATCGCCGGATTTGCCGGCGGCTACGCCGCCTCGATCTGGTCATGGCCGTGGATCCGCACGCGCGCGATCGGCGCGGGCGCCGAAATCAGCCGGCTTCGCGTGCGGGCAAAAGCGCTGGAGGACCGGATCAGGGGAGCGCTGTAAGCTGCCGCACCATCGCCATCAGCGACCATTCAACCCGGGAGAACTGCATGTCCGTCGATAATCTTGCCGCACTGAAAGCGCTGACCCCGTCCGTCGGGGACTCCGTCGAAATGAAGGGATACTACAATCCCGGTGACGGCGGCGGAAGCACCTTCTACTGGAGGAGCACGTCGACCGCGCCGGACAATGGCGGCACCGTCATTCAGCCCGCGGCCGGCGGCACCGGCCGGTGGTTTCGTGACTATTCCGGCCCGCTCAACATCCTGTGGTTTGGCGCCGTCGAAGGAAATGTCGGCAACCAGCAGCCGGTCTACGTGGCTGCGGCCAACGAGGCCATCCGGCTCGGCGGCGGAACGGTCTATACCCCGCGCGGCCAGTTTCGCATCACCTCGGCCATTCCGGTCAGTTCCGCCCTTGTCAGCTACGAGGGCGATGGACAGGAAAGCATCATTCGCGCGGTAGGATGCGGCGCCTTCATCATCAGCTTCGTCGCGGCCTTCAACGATACCGCAATCCGCAAGCTCCATCTCGTTGGCCACGACGCGCAGACCGATATCGCCATCTACCAGCCGCCGGTCCTGAACTTCGACGATCGCGCCTATGGCCTCATCATCGAGGACAATCTGTTCGAGCACTGGAAGACCGCCGCCGAGTTCAACTGCATCCAGACCGTCACCATCCGGCACAATTGGGGCCAGTTCCTCAACAGCGGCTTCCGGTTCATCGGCTTCTGCGGCTCCGTCAACGTGACTGAAAACACGCTGGTGTGCGGGTCGGCGTCCGCGGCGGACCAGTACGGCATCCTCGCCGACAGCTTCGACTACACCACCAATGGAGGCCTGCTGCAGCCGGAAGCGCTTCGCATTTACAGCAACAGCGTGTTCGGATTCGATCGCTGCATCGCCATCAAGGCGTCGATCTATTGCGAAATCGCGATGAACGATATCAAGGCGCAACTCGAGGGGATTGTCCTGGACTCGGTGCGGTCGACCACCCTGGTGATCGGGAATTACGTCGAGGTCGACACCGTAACCGCGTCCTGCGGCCTGCGGGTGAAGGACCAAGTCACCTATCGGGACGAAAAGATCATCATTCGCGACAACCATTTTCTCTCCGACGCCGAATCCGTCGAGGCAATCGGCGTGCTGGTCGGCAGCAATGGCGGCACCGGCCGTCGCAACAACACCGTCATCGAGAACAACAAGCTGATCGGATTCAAGTCGTCCGACATTGCCGTCTATGGCAGCGGCGGCCTGCGGATTCACGGCAACGACTGCCAGTCGACGGCGGTCGCCAACAGCATCGCGATCAAGGCCATCCCGGCCAATATGCCGGTCTACGTGTCGGAGAATGTCTGCGCCTCGATCATCTTCGATGAGGCGCCGGCGCTTGCGAACGGCCTGCTCCAGCTCGGGCCGAACGTCATCAACGGCACTACCTTCATCGGCGCCACCATCGACGACCAGCCGTGGAAATCCTACACGCCGACCATCGTGGCGCAGATGCAGCCCCCGTTGCCGGCGGCGCAGGCGGTGTTTGCGCTGAACAGCGCGCGCTACAAGAAAATCGGCAAGACCGTTTTCATGGAAGCCGACGTTACCGTGACGAACGCGGGCGCCGGCACCGACGATCTGATGATCTCGCTTCCGGTGTCGCCGGCCGCGGCGTTCCGCTTCAACGGCAGCGGCGGCGAGTACGGCAGCACGGGCAGGGCGGTCGGCGCGATCGTGCCCGCGGGCGGAACGACCGTCCACGTCCGCGACGTGAGTTCGTCGTCGATCGTCGTGACCGGCAACGCGGTTTCGATCACGGTGACCTACGAGGTGCCCTGACCGGCATCGCGGCGGCGCCTGCTTCCGCACCTCGCGCTCACCCAATTCGCCGGCTTTCGTCGCGTGTCGCCCGGTGCGGCACCGTGAACGATCGCGGCATCCCTCATGAAAGGAACGACAATGGACTGGAGCGATCTTGCAAAACAGGTGATCGCGCTCGGCGCGCCGATGCTGGGATCGGCGCTGGGCGGCCCGCTCGGCGGCGTAGCCGGCGAAATCCTCGCCAAGGCCGTGGGCTCGGTGACGCCCACGCCTTCGGCGGTGCAGGCCGCGCTGCCAGCCGCGGATCCCGCAAGGCTCGCGGAAGCCGAAGCGCAATGGGCGGACATGATCCGCGCCGAGGCCGAAACGCAGCGCACCGCGATTTCGGAAACCCAAGCCACCATCCGTGCCGAGATCGCCAGCTCCGATCCGGTGCAGCGCTGGTGGCGGCCGGCCTATGCATGGGAACTGACGCTGGAATGCGCGGCGCTGTGGATCGTGCTGGTGCACGAGTTCTGGACCGGCGACATCGCGACCGTCAACGCGCTGGTCGGCGCCACCACATTGCTGGTGGCCTATTGGGGCTTCCGGTTCGGCGTGCTGGGCGTCTATATCTCCGGCCGGACCCGCGAAAAGGTCAGTGCCGCCACCGGTCAGGACGTGCCCGGCGCGATCGAAAAAATCGTCAAGGCGGTTGTGAAGAAAAAGTAACCTTCGGGGTTGATGTTGTTCATGGAGCATTCACGCGTGTGAGGCTCATGTGGATGGCGACGCTGCCATTCAACCCGCGGAGACCGAGTTGCGCCTGCTCGTCGTCGAAGATGACCCCGATCTCAACCGTCAACTCACCACGGCGCTGACCGACGCCGGCTATGTCGTGGACCGCGCTTTCGACGGCGAGGAGGGACACTTCCTGGGCGACAGCGAACCCTATGACGCCGTGGTGCTCGACATCGGACTGCCGAAGATGGACGGCATCTCGGTGCTGGAGGCGTGGCGCCGCAACAAGCGGGCGATGCCGGTGCTGATCCTGACCGCGCGGGACCGCTGGAGCGACAAGGTACAGGGTTTCGACGCCGGCGCCGACGACTATGTCGCAAAACCGTTTCACCTCGAGGAAGTCCTGGCGCGCATCCGCGCGCTGCTGCGCCGCACCGCCGGTCATGCGCAAAGCGAACTCATCTGCGGGCCGGTGTCGCTGGACACCCGCACCAATCGCGTGACCGTCAATGGCGCGCATATCAAGATGACCTCGCACGAATACCGGCTGCTGGCCTATCTGATGCACCACACCGGGCGCGTGGTGTCGCGCACCGAACTGGTCGAGCATCTCTACGACCAGGATTTCGACCGCGATTCCAACACCATCGAAGTCTTCGTCGGCCGCATTCGCAAGAAGCTCGACGTCGACATCATCCAGACCGTGCGCGGCCTCGGCTATCTGCTGACGCCGCCGACCGACGCGAGCTAGGTTCGCACCTTTTACCATCCACGTCGTCCCCGCGCAGGCGCTAAGGCATGCACACATCTCGTCATGCGCGGGCTTGACCCGCGCATCCATCCATCTTCGAAAGAGTCTTTCGAAGATGGATGGATTGCCGGGTCAAGCCCGGCAATGACGACAGAGATATGTGCATGCCCTAGCGCGCAGGCGGGGACCCATAACCTCCGATGCCTGTTGCTGAAGGACTGGGGCCCAGCCTTCGCAAAACATCGGCGGAGGCTATGGGTCCCCGCCTGCGCGGGGACGACAGCTGTGTTTGAGGCTGCCGTGCTCACATCCGCACTGTAATTCTCCCGCGCTTTGGTTCAGAACGCTCTTGATGGAAACGCGGTCAACACCGAGAGACGTCCTGCATCGCGGAGCGAATTCGCTCGCCACCCGGCTGTTCGTCTCGGCCACCGCCTGGGTCGTTGTGATCCTGCTGATCACCGGGGTCGTGCTGTCGTCGGTGTACCGCTCGGCCTCCGAGCGCGCGTTCGACCGCCGGCTCAATCTCTATCTTCGTACGCTGGTGGCTGACGTCGCGACCCCGGACGAGCCGGCCAACAAGCAGATGCAGTCGCTCGGCGAGCCGCTGTTCGAGCTGCCGCTGTCGGGCTGGTACTGGCAGGTCACCCGTACCGACGGCGAAAAGCCCGAGGTGAAATCGTCGCGCTCGCTGTGGGACAAGAAGCTGCCGAAACTCGAGGAGCAGGGCGCGGACCTGACCGCGGCCGGCATCCGCATCGGCTATGTCGAGGGTCCGGAAGGCCAGACCCTGCGCATGGTGGAGCGGCCGGTCGATCTCGGCGCCGACGGCAAATATCTGGTGATGGTGGCCGGCGACGGATCCGAGATTTTCGAGGAGACCCGCGCCTTCGACTATTATCTCGGCGGCACCTTCGCGGCACTCTCGGTGGTGCTGGTGCTGACCACCATCTTCCAGGTGCGCTTTGGCCTCGCGCCGCTGAAGCGCATCTCGGACGCCATCGCCGACATCCGCTCCGGCCGCGCCGAGCGCCTCGAGGGCGAGTTCCCGGTCGAGATCGCGCCGTTGGCGCGCGAGACCAACGCGCTGATCGACGCCAACCGCGAAATCGTCGAGCGCGCGCGCACCCATGTCGGCAATCTCGCGCACGCCATCAAGACGCCGCTGTCGGTGCTGGTCAACGAAGCGTCGTCGCGCGGCGGCGATCCGTTCGCTTCAAAAGTATTGGAGCAGACCGGGGTGATGCGCGATCAGGTCGCCCATCACCTCGAGCGCGCGCGCATCGCCGCGCGGCTGACCATCATCGGCACCGTCACCGACGTCGCGCCAGCGATCGAGGCGCTGCGCCGGACCATGGAAAAGATCCACCGCGACCGCGGCCTCGTCATCGACGTCGAGGCGGACACCTCGGCGAAATTCCGCGGCGAGCGGCAGGACCTCGAGGAAATGGTCGGCAACCTGGTCGACAATGCCTGCAAGTGGTGCCGTTCGCGGGTGTTCATCGAGGTGCTGGTGGAGCAGGCAGGCCGCGTCGACGCGCGGGCAATCGGCGAGGCGGACGGCCCGATGCTGCGCATCGTCGTCGACGACGACGGCCGTGGCCTGTCGCCCGCCGAACGTGCCCAGGTCTCGCGCCGCGGCGCGCGGCTGGACGAATCCAAGCCCGGCTCCGAACTCGGGCTGTCGATCGTGGTGGACCTCGCGGCGCTCTATGGCGGCAACCTGACGCTGGGCGCCGCGCCGATCGGAGGCTTGCGGGCGGAGCTCATGCTGCCGGGGGTGTGAGGCGGCACGGGCGCCACCGTCTGCGTGCCGTGGACGCAGCGCGGCGGACCGTAAACGCGTTTATGACGTTGCGCGCCCGGAATACGCGCGACAACCACGGTGTCATGGCCGGACTTGATCCGGCCATCCATCCTCCTTGCAAGAACTCTTTGAATGATGGATGCGCGGGTCAAGCCCGCGCATGATGACGCACGGCCTGAATGCCGCGCAGGTGTCAAATTCTTTGCTGAAATAGCAATTGGCTGAGGAGGTCGTGGCATATGGCATCTGCAATCGATTCTGCCGTCGCCCGCCGCTTTCCCGCCCGAATTCTGCCGTCTCTGTTAAATCGTCCCGCGCATCTGTTTCCATTTCCGGAGTCCGCATGATCGACCCAAAGCCCGTGCTGCTGCTTGCGACGGCGCTGGCGCTTGGCGGCTGCGATCTTACGTCGAAAAGTGGTACGGGCGAGGGCGGCACGGCCAGAGCTTTCAGCGGCGTCGGCGGAACCGGCGACAGCGCCGCGGCAGCGGCTGCGCTGACCAATGCGGAACTTGGCCGGCTGATCGGCGTCAAGCTCGGTGCCGCGCTCAACGACGACGACCGCCGTCTCGCCTATGAGGCGCAGATCAAGGCGCTGGAAAGCGGTTCCCCCGGCGCGCCGATGCCCTGGCGAAACTCCGCCTCGGGGCATTACGGCAATATCGTTCCCGGGCCCGCCTACGACCGCAAAGGCGCGCAGTGCCGGGGCTATTCGCATTCGGTGACCATCAATGGCCAACTCGAAATCGCCCGCGGCACCGCCTGCCGCGGCACCGACGGGGCCTGGAGCGCGGTGGGGTAGCGCCCTCAACGCCGTCATTTCGGGGCGTGCCATTTAGGCGCGTACCCGGAATCCAGCAACACGGTGCTAACTTTCTGGATTTCGGGTTCGCGCGGAAGGCGCCCCGGAATGACGGGTTTCCCCTTCTTCCTCAACGGCTTCTTAACGCCGACGCTGATATGACACCCGGTGGACCGCCTTGGCGGTCGTCACGGGCTTTCCGGCGCATGGGCCAAACATCGATCGAGCGGCTGAGGGACTATCTCGCGCAGCTTCCGCCGCAGGCGCAGGCGCTGCTGATGCGGGAGTTCGAGCGCGCCATCGAGCGTGGCGAGGACGCTTCCGTCGCCACCTTCGTGCTCGGCGAGTTGCGTAAGATCGTGCGCGGCGCCGACGAGGCGATGCGGCCGCGCACCGACGATCCGGCGCGGCTCACCTTCCGCGCCCTCGAGCCGTTCCTGGTCGAGGCCAATCTGCCGGTGCGGCCCGGGCAGATCCGGCGCGCCTCACTATCACCGATCTGGCAGTGGCTGGTGCGCGACGGCGCGCCCGATGCCTATCGGCAGTTCGAAGCAGCACTTGCGCGGCTGAAGGAATCCGCAACCGAAGCCGATCTCGACAGGCCGGTGCGCAAATTCCAGCTCGCGGCCGCCGAGGCCATCGCCGGCATCGCGACGCCGGCGGGCGGCGACCGGCAGCGCGCGCTGGCCCGGATCGGTCCCCCCAACGCGATCGAGGACATGCTGCCGGTCGGCGCCGTGCTCGGCGCCCGCGAAGCGCTGGACACCCTGGGCGGCCGGCTGCCGAGTTACCTGCGGCTGTTCGCGGATTCGCAGATCACCTCGGTGACCGCCTCCCTCAACGTTCCCGCCTTGCAGACGCCGCAGGTACTGCCGTTCGCGCTGTCGCTGGTGATGCGGCGGCTGTCGGCACCGTGGCAGATCATCCGTCTCGCGATCAGGATCGCCGGCTCCGACGACGAGATCCGTGTCGCCGCCACCTCCTGTGGCGTCGCCGTCACCATGGCGCTGCACGATTTGTCGATCGTCGCGGCCAGGCTGCGGGCCGACATCAAGCGCGGTCAGTTCAACGACGTCGGCGAGCATCTCAAGACCATTCATGACGGCGTGCGCGGCCTGCGCACCGAACTCGATCTGCGCAACGACTCGCCGTGGGGCAAGCAGCTCACCGCGCTGCGCGCCGATATTTCCAACGCCTTGCAGGCGGAGATCGACAGCGTCCCGGGGCGGGTGCGGCGGCTGCTGCGGCAGCGCGCCGACAAGGACATTTCCGCAAGCGCCCGGCTGGATCCGTCCGATGTCGACGAGACCGCGGACCTGATCGACTTCGTCGCGGTGTGCCGCACCTATGCCAGCGAGCTTGCGATCAACGAAGTGACGCTGCGCACCTTCTCCGACCTGCAGCACTATGTCGAACACTCCACCGAGGCGCTGGTGCAGTCGTTGCGTGCCGCGGATTCGCGCGCGCGCGCGTTCCGGCACACCCAGGTCAAGGCCGCGATCCGCTTCTGCGACGTGCTGTTCGGCCACGACTATGCCTCGCTGATGTCGAGGGCCGCGGAGAACGCGCTGTCTGGCGAACGCAAGCCGACCAAGGTGGGGTAGGCTCTACAGATTCACATCTCGTCATATCCGGGTGTAGTCGCGGTTTCTGCCTCATTTGCCCGCGTTCCGTGCCGCAATTGTCAATTGCGCTGTATCCCCGCCCATGATGTAAACCGGCGCATCGGCGCCGCTGTCCGGCCGCCGTTCCAGTCGGATCCGCTGAATGGCACTATGGTTTGTATTCGCGCTGATGACGGCCGCCGCGGTGTTCGCGGTGCTGTGGCCGCTCGGGCGCGGGCAGCGGCCGCAACGCGGCGGCAGCGAGGCCACCGTCTACAAGGACCAGCTTGCCGAAATCGAGCGCGACGTCGCGGCGGGGCTGATCGCAGCACCCGAGGCCGAGGCGGCACGGATCGAGATCAGCCGGCGCCTGCTGGCGGCGGCCGATTCCGAACGCGATATCCCGGCCTCTACCAGCACTACGCTGCGCCGCGCCGTCGCGGTGGTGGCGCTGGCCGGGCTGCCGGTGCTGGCGGTGGCGCTGTATCTGCCGCTCGGCTCGCCGCGCCTTCCCGATTTTCCGCTCAGCCAGCGCGCGCAGGCGCCGGCGGCGTCGCAGCCGCTGGATAATCTGGTGGCGCAGGTCGAGGCGCATCTGGAGAAAAACCCCTCCGATGGCCGTGGCTGGAACGTGCTGGCGCCGGTGCTGCTTAAGCTCGGCCGCTTCGACGACGCGGTGCGGGCCTATCGCAATGTCATCGCTTATGATGGCGACAGCGCTTCGCGACGCGCCGATCTCGGCGAGGCCATCGGTGCGGCGGCCGGCGGCGTCGTCACGGCGGAAGCGAAGGCCGAATTCGAGCGCGCCATCGCGTTGAATCCGGACGAGGCCAAGGCCAGCTATTTTCTTGGAGTCGCGGCCGAGCAGGATGGCCGCCCGCCGGAGGCGGCGTCGATCTGGCGCGCGATGCTCGGCAAGGCGCCGCCGGACGCGCCGTGGCGTCCGCTGGTGCAGGCGGCGCTGGCGCGGGTCGGCGCAACCGCGCCCGCGCTGTCCGACGACACCATGGCCGCGGCCAAGGACATGACCGAACCCGATCGTAACGCCATGATCCGCGGCATGGTCGATCGGCTCGCGACGCGGCTGAAGCAGAACGGCGACGACGTGGAGGGATGGCTGCGGCTGGTGCGGGCCTATATGGTGATGGGCGACCGCGACAAGGCGAGCAGCGCCAGCGCGGATGCGCGCCAAGCCGTCGCCAACGATGCGGAACGGCTGCGGACGCTGAACGAGGGACTGAAGAATCTTGGGCTGGATGGTTGAATGCGAATCTTGAACGCAGGCCTCTTTTCACCTCGCCCCGCGTGCGGGGAGAGGTCGCCGCGCATCGTCAGATGCGCGGCGGGTGAGGGGGGCTATCCGCGAGTTCCGGTGCGTGGAGGGTCTCCCTCACCCCAACCCTCTCCCCGCAAGCGGGGAGAGGAGGCTCACCGCGCCTGGCGGCAACGATTTTGCGTCAACGCAGGCCTGTCATGACGCGCAGGCAGCGGCGGTTGACGATGATCGGCGGATCGCTGGCGGTGCTGGCGGTGGCGCTGGCGCTGGTGCTGAATGCGCTGCGCGATTCCATCGTGTTCTTCTCGACGCCGTCGATGGTGGCCGAGAAGCACATCGTCGCCGGAAAAAGGTTCCGGCTCGGCGGGCTGGTGGAAAACGGGTCGCTGGTGCGCGGCGACAATCTCGCCGTCAGCTTCAAGGTGTCGGACGGCAGCGCGACCTTGCCGGTGGCCTATAAAGGCATTCTGCCGGACCTGTTCCGCGAAGGGCAGGGCGTCGTCGCCGAAGGCGCGCTCGATGGCGCCGGGGTGTTCAAGGCCGACACCGTGCTTGCCAAGCACGACGAGACCTACATGCCGAAAGACGTCGCCGACGCGCTGAAGAAGCAGGGCCACTGGAAGGACGATTACGACAGGAAGATGCCGGGCGCGTCGCAGGCGAGCCAGGGAGCCGTAAGATGATCGCGGAAGCAGGGCACTATGCGCTGGTGCTGGCGTTGGCGCTGGCGCTGATCCAGTCCACCGTGCCGGTGCTGGGCGCGCGCTGGCGCGACGGCGCGTTGATGAACGTGGCGCGCTCCACCGCGCTGGCGCAATTGCTGTTCGTGGCGTTGTCGTTCGCGGCGCTGGTGACGCTGCATGTCACCTCGGATTTCTCCGTGGTCAACGTGTTCGAGAATTCGCATTCCCTGAAACCGCTGATCTACAAGATCACCGGCGTGTGGGGCAATCACGAAGGCTCGATGCTGCTGTGGGTGACCATTCTCGCGCTGTTCGGCGGCCTCGTCGCCGCTTTCGGCAGCAACCTGCCGCTGTTGCTGCGCGCGCATGTCTTGAGCGTGCAGGCATGGATTGCTTCCGCGTTCTATCTGTTCATCCTGGTCACCTCGAATCCGTTTCTGCGCATCGCCAACCCGCCGATCGAGGGCCGCGACCTCAATCCGGTGCTGCAGGACATCGGCCTCGCCGTGCATCCGCCGATGCTGTATCTCGGCTATGTCGGCTTCTCGATTTCGTTTTCGTTCGCGGTAGCGGCGCTGCTCGAGGGCCGCATCGATGCCGCATGGGCGCGCTGGGTGCGGCCGTGGACGCTGGTGGCGTGGATCTTCCTCACCCTCGGCATCGCGATGGGGTCGTACTGGGCCTATTACGAACTCGGCTGGGGCGGCTGGTGGTTCTGGGATCCAGTCGAGAATGCGTCGCTGATGCCGTGGCTGGCCGGCACCGCGCTGTTGCATTCCGCGGTGGTGATGGAGAAGCGCAACGCGCTGCGGGTCTGGACCATCCTGCTGGCGATCCTGACCTTCTCGCTGTCGCTGCTCGGCACCTTTCTGGTGCGCTCGGGCGTGCTGACCTCGGTGCATGCTTTCGCCACCGATCCCGCGCGCGGCGTGTTCATCCTCTTGATCCTTTGCATTTTCATCGGAGGGAGTCTTTCATTATATGCCTGGCGCGCCTCGGCGCTGAAGCAGGGCGGCCTGTTCGCGCCGATCTCGCGCGAAGGCGCGCTGGTGCTCAACAACCTGTTCCTGACCACCGCCTGCGCCACCGTATTCATCGGCACGCTGTATCCGCTGGCGCTGGAAGTCGTCACCGGCGACAAGATTTCGGTCGGCGCGCCGTTCTTCAACCTCACCTTTGCGCCGCTGTTCGTTCCGCTGATGATCGCGGTCCCCTTCGGGCCGCTGCTGGCCTGGAAGCGCGGCGACATTTTGGGCGCGGCGCAACGGCTGATGGCGGCCGGCGTCGCGGCGCTGGCGGCGATCGCCGTGGTGTGGGCCTGGACCCGTGGCGGCGCGGCGCTGGCGCCGCTGGCCATTGGCCTTGCGGTATTCGTCATCGCCGGTGCGCTCAGCGATCTCGCCGAGCGTACCGGCCTGTTTCGCCTGGCCTTGCCGGTCGCGGCGCGCCGCGCACGCGGATTGCCGCGCTCGACCTGGGGCACCGCCTTCGCGCATGCCGGCGTCGGCGTGGCGCTGATCGGCATCGTCTGCGAAACCACGTGGAACAGTGAATATATCGGATCGATGAAGCCGAACGATATCGCAAAGGTCGCGGGCTATGAGCTGAAGCTCGACAGCGTCACCCAGCGCGCGGGCCCGAATTTTCGCGAGCAGATCGCGCAGTTCACGGTGCGTCTCGACGGCGCGCCGCTCAGCATCATGACGCCGTCGAAGCGCAATTTCACCACGCGCCAGTCGTCGACCACGGAAGCCGCGCTGCTGACCCGCGGGGCTAGTCAGCTCTATATCTCGCTCGGCGACACCTCGGGCGACGGCGCGCTCGCGGTGCGGATCTATCACAAGCCGCTGGTTCTGCTGATCTGGTTCGGCCCGGTGCTGATGGCGTTCGGCGGAATGCTGTCGCTGTCGGACCGGCGGCTGCGCGTCGGCGCGCCGAAGCCGGCCAAGGCCGCGCGCGGCCTGCAGCCGGCAGAGTGACATGAATAGCGCGACCCGCCCTCCGCTGTCGTCCCCGCGCAGGCGGGGACCCATAACCACCGATCTATCGATTCAAGCGGCGGCATCTCCACGAATAATCTTTGGCGTCACAGGGTATGGGTCCCCGCCTGCGCGCGGACGACAGCGAGTTTTTGGCAAGCGTTTTCGTGTCTCTCTAGCGGGACTCTTTCTCGTGTTGGCGGCGCTCTCACCCGCCCACGCCGTGCAGCCCGACGAGATCATGGCGGATTCCGCAAAGGAATCCCGCGCCCGCGATCTGTCGCGCGAATTGCGCTGCATGGTGTGCCAGAACCAGTCGATCGACGATTCCGATGCGCCGCTGGCGCGCGATCTGCGCCTGCTGGTGCGCGAGCGCATCGCCGCCGGCGACAGCGACGCCCAGGTGATGGATTTTCTGGTGGCGCGCTACGGCGAATTCGTGCTGCTGAAGCCGCGGCTGAAACCGCACACGCTGTTGCTGTGGCTGCTGCCGCCGCTCGCACTCGTCGGCGGCGGGCTGGCGCTGTGGATGCATAACCGGCGGCGGACGAAAGCCGCGGCGGCGGAGGATCCATTGTTCAAATTGAGCGCGGATGAAAAAGCGCGATTGGACGCGTTGTTGGCACAGGAAAAACCCCTAGGTGGACCGCCATCCTGAGGTGCTTGCCGCGTCAGCGCGAGCCTCGAAGGAATGGAAACGAGCGGCGATCCTTTCGAGACGCCGCGCGCGCCGCTCCTCAGAGCTTTTCGGTCAGGCTTTCAGGATGACAGCTGTGCTTAAGGCGACCACAAAAGAACCCTGCGCCAAACCGCCGCATTCATTCACGCCTTCATTACAAAGAATTAATTCGCCCGCCAGCGCGCCGTAAGGCGGGAAACCCCATCTTCAGTGGGCAAAAGGTGCTCTCCGCACCATCGATTTCAGGCCCTCTGGAGACTTCCCGTATGACCGACCGTCCCACCGAACTCGCTTCCCTCCCGTCGTATCGTGCGCTGCGCGGTTCGCTGTTTTCGGCGCGCAAGTTCGCGCTGATGGCATCGGTCGTCGCCGGCCTTGGCGTCGCAGGCTACGGCCTCAGCCCGGCGCCGCACGACATTTTCTCGAGCGCCGCTCATGCGCAGGTCGACAAGCAGGTCAAGCAGCAGGTGGCGCAGCCGACCGGCTTTGCCGACATTGTCGAGCGCGTGAAGCCGTCGGTGATTTCGGTGCGCGTCAACATCGCCGAGAAGGTTGCGAAGGACGATAGCGCCAACAAGAACGACGACAATGATTCACCGTTCCAGCCCGGCTCACCGATGGAACGCTTCTTCAAGCGCTTCGGCGGTCCCGATGGCATGCCGCCCGGAATGCGCGGTCCGCGCGGCGGCCGCGGCGGCCAGGTCACGGGTCAGGGCTCCGGCTTCTTCATTTCGGCCGACGGCTTTGCCGTGACCAACAACCACGTGGTCGACGGCGCCGACAAGGTCGAAGTCACCACCGATGACGGCAAGATCTACAAAGCCAAGGTGATCGGCACCGATGCGCGCACCGACGTGGCGCTGATCAAGGTCGAGGGCGGTTCCAACTTTCCGTTCGCGAAACTGTCGGACGGCAAGCCGCGCATCGGCGACTGGGTGCTCGCGGTCGGCAATCCGTTCGGCCTTGGCGGCACGGTCACCGCCGGCATCGTTTCGGCCTCGGGCCGCGACATCGGCAACGGTCCGTATGACGATTTCATTCAGATCGACGCGCCCGTGAACAAGGGTAACTCCGGCGGTCCGGCGTTCGATACCTCCGGCGAGGTGATGGGCGTCAACACCGCGATCTATTCGCCGTCCGGCGGCAGTGTCGGCATTGCGTTTTCGATTCCGGCTTCCACCGTCAAGACGGTGATCGCGCAGCTCAAGGACAAGGGCTCGGTCAGCCGCGGCTGGATCGGCGTGCAGATTCAGCCGGTAACCGCCGACATCGCCGACAGCCTCGGCCTGAAGAAGGCCGAAGGCGCGCTGGTAGCCGAACCGCAGCCCAACGGTCCGGCCGCCAAGGCCGGCATCGAATCCGGCGACGTCATCACATCGGTGAACGGCGAGACGGTGAAGGATGCCCGCGAGCTCGCGCGCACCATCGGCGGCCTCGCGCCTGGAGCCGCAGTCAAGCTCAACGTGCTGCACAAGGGCGAAGACAAGGTGATCAACCTGACGCTTGGTCAGCTGCCGAACTCGGTCGAAGCCAAGGCCAACAACGACAACAGCGACAAAGGCAGCATGCGGCGCGGCACCGAAGTGCCGAAGCTCGGCCTCACGCTCGCGCCCGCCGATAGCGTCGCCGGCGCCGGCAAGGACGGCGTCGTCGTTACCGAAGTCGATCCGAAGAGCGCCGCGGCGGAGCGCGGCTTCAAGGAAGGCGACGTGATCCTCGAGGTCGCCGGAAAAAGCGTCACCAGCGCAGGCGACGTGCGCGAGGCGATCAACGCCGCGCGGACCGACAACAAGAACAGCGTTCTGATGCGGGTCAAGAGCGGCGGTTCATCGCGCTTCGTCGCGGTGCCGCTTGCCAAGGGCTGAGCATCGGAAGTTCAAACGATGGAAAGTGCCGCCGGCAATCGTCGCCCCCGCTGACGGCGCTTTCCCGGGGGGCGGGCCAAAAGCCCGTCCCCTACGATTACCTTCCGGTGGAAAACGCCCCCCTCCGTCGGAAGGCTAGAAGGGCGGTGAAGTTCCCCAGCTTCACCGCCCGCTTTTTCTCAGGGGGTGTCGTGACGATCGCTCGCCTTGCATGCCGAGGATGCCCGCGCCATGTTGACAGAAAGCCAACCCGCCTTGAGCCGATCCGACACCCAGATGCGCCTGCTGATCATCGAAGACGACCGCGAATCCGCCGATTACCTCGTCAAGGCGTTTCGCGAGGTCGGCTATATCGCCGACCTTGCCGGCGACGGTGAGGAGGGACTCTCGCTGGCGGATTCAGGCGACTACGACGTGCTGGTGATCGACCGCATGCTGCCGAAACGCGACGGGCTGTCGGTCATCGGTACCCTGCGCGAGAAGGGCAACCGCACGCCGGCGCTGATCCTTTCCGCGCTGGGCCAGGTCGACGACCGCATCAAGGGCCTGCGTGCCGGCGGCGACGATTATCTGCCGAAGCCCTATGCCTTTGCCGAATTGCTGGCCCGTGTCGAGGTGCTGTCGCGGCGCAATATCGGTCCCACCGAGGAAACAACCTATCGCGTCGGCGACCTCGAACTCGACCGGCTCTCGCACCGCGTTGCCCGCGGCCAGGACGAACTGACGCTGCAGCCGCGCGAGTTTCGGCTGCTGGAATATCTGATGAAGCATGCCGGCCAGGTGGTGACGCGCACCATGCTGTTGGAAAACGTCTGGGACTATCACTTCGATCCGCAGACCAACGTCATCGACGTTCACATCTCCCGCCTGCGCTCCAAGATCGACAAGGGTTTCGAGCGCCCGCTGCTGCACACGATCCGCGGCGCGGGATATATGATCCGGGACGGAGTGAGGTAGATACGTTCGTCATTGCGAGGAGCGCAGCGACGAAGCAATCCAAAGTCTCGCTTGGCAACTGGATTGCTTTGCTTCGCTCACAATGACGACGGTTCAACTTGGGGTTATCGTGCTCTACTTCGCCGGGTCGCCCGCCCTGGTTTTCGGCTTCGCCGACGCGGACTTCGCATCAGCCTTGGCATCCGCTTTCGCAGGTTTCGGCGCCTCTACGCTGCGCGCGTTGCCCCAGGGATCGACCGGACCTTTCTCGGGAACGCTGCCGAGTGAGCGCTGGTAGGCGCGTTCGGCTTCCTTGTCCATTTGCTTCTCGGTAAAGGATTTGTCCTTGTCCTTTTCGCCGTATCGCTGCATCGGGGCTTGCTGGGCAAGGACCGGCCCGGCCAGCATCGCGATCGTCGTTGCGGCAATGAAAGCTCTCACGTGCATATTTCCTCCCGGCCCTTGTTGCGGTGGCTCGACGGCGCGATGGTAAACCGGAAAGCTCTGGAGGTGAATGATTTGTCACTTCTGGAGGCCCGGAAAATGGGTAATGATCGGCGTCATGAACGAGTTCCAGCATCTTAAATGCCGGGCCTGATCGGTGACGGCATTCGGCAAGCTGATCCGCACCACGGCGTTTCGCCTGACGCTGGTCTATCTGTTCCTGTTCGCGCTGTTCGCAGCCTCGCTGCTGGGCTATTTCGCCTGGAATACCCGCCGGCTGATCAACGAGCAGATCATGACGAGCGTCAACGCCGAGGTCGGCCAGATCGGCGATATCTACGCGCGGCGCGGTTTGCGCAGCCTCGTCGGCACCATTAGCAACCGAGCATTGCGGCCCGGTGCCAATCTCTATCTGGTGACGGCGCCCAACGGGCAAGCGCTCGGCGGCAATATCGAGTCGCTGGCGCCGGGGGTAATGCGGACGACGGGATGGTCGGAGACGTTCTACCGGCGGCTGGAGGACCAGGACACCGCGGATCACCGCGCGCTGGTCAATGTCACCGAACTGAGCAACGGTTTTCGGCTGCTGATCGGCCGCGATCTCGAAGAACGGCGCAGGCTGTTCGGAATTGTCGCCAAGGCCGCGCAGTGGTCGGTGCTGATCGTGATCGCGCTCGGGCTCGGCGGAGGCGTCTTCGTCGCGCGGCGCGTGCTGCGCCGGATCGACGCCATGACCGGCACCACCCAGCGCATCATGGCCGGCGATCTTTCGGGCCGGCTTCCGGTCGGGCGCAGCGGCGATGAACTCGATCGGCTGGCGGAAAACCTCAACGCCATGCTGGAGCGCATCGAGGCGCTGATGGTTGGGCTGAAGGAAGTCTCCGACAATATCGCGCATGACTTGAAGACGCCGCTGACCCGCCTGCGCAACCGCGCCGAGGAAGCGCTGGCGAAGGCCGGCAACGAAAGCGAATACCGCGCCGCGCTGGAGCGCAACATCGAGGAGTCCGACGGACTGATTCGCACCTTCAACGCGCTGCTGATGATCGCGCGCGCCGAATCCGGGCAGGCGCGCGGCAACATGGACGATTTTGACGCCGCCGACGTGGCGCAGGGCATTCACGAACTTTACGAGCCGCTGGCCGAAGACAACGGCCTGACCCTTCAGGTCAGGACCGGGCACGCCCCGCTGCACGGCAATCGCGAACTGGTCAGCCAGGCGCTGGCCAATCTGGTCGAAAACGCGATCAAATACGGCCGGCCGGCGCCGTCGCCGCAGCCGCTCGGCGCCGATGCGACCGCGGCTGCCGACAGCACGAACATCCTGATCGAATCGCGCCGCGACGGCGACCAGGTGCTGCTCAGCGTCACCGACCATGGCCCCGGCATTCCCGAAGCCGATCGCGACCACGCGGTGGAGCGGTTCGTCCGGCTGGAGGCGAGCCGCACCCAGCCTGGCTCCGGCCTCGGCCTGAGCCTTGCCTCGGCGGTGGCGCGGCTGCATGGCGGCGCGCTCAGGCTCGGCGACGCGCATCCCGGCCTCAGTGCGACACTGGCACTGCCGGCCGGGGTCGGCGAGAGGGTTGCGGTTCAAACGCAGGATGTGCCACAGAAGACCGCATGACCTCATCCGCGAAGGGCGGCGCGGACCGACATCGTCTGGTCGCGCGTTTCGCCGGCGGACCGCATGTATTCGCGCCTGACGAAGCCAGGCAGCGGCTCGAAAGCTGGTTCGCCGATCTCGCGCCGGAGCAATCCGGCGCATTGCGGCACCTTGCCGACGGATCCTCCCACTTTCGTGCCGTGCTCGAAGGCATCGCGGAGGCGTCGCCCTATCTGTTCGATCTGATGCGCGCCGACGCGGCGCGGCTGCTCCGGCTGCTCGATTGCGACCCGGAGCAGCATCTCGCCGGCCTGATCGAGCGGACTTCGCACGCCGCCGGCGCGGCCGATGAACCCGGCATCATGCAGGAACTCCGGCGCACGAAGTCGGAAGCCGCGTTGCTGATCGCGCTGTGCGACATCGGCGGGTTGTGGCCGGTGATGCAGGTGACCGCGGGCCTGACCGATCTCGCGGTCGCCTCGGTACAATCGGCATTGCGCTATTTGCTGCGGCAGGAAGTCGCACGCGGCCGGTTGCAACCTTTCGATCCTGAGCGCCCCGAGGACGGCAGCGGCTTGGTGGTGCTCGCGATGGGCAAGATGGGCGCGGGCGAACTGAACTATTCCAGCGACATCGACCTGATCGTGTTTTTCGATTCCGCCGCGCCGACGCTGGCGCCGGACATCGAGCCGCAGCCGTTTTTCGTGCGGCTCACCCAGGGCCTGGCGCGGCTGCTGCAGCAGCGCACCGGCGATGGCTACGTGTTTCGCGTCGATCTCCGGCTGCGGCCGGATCCGGCCTCGACCCAGGTGGCGATCTCGACCGAAGCGGCACTTCACTATTACGAACGGGAAGGGCGCACCTGGGAACGCGCGGCGATGATCAAGGCGCGGCCATGCGCCGGCGATGCCAGCGCCGGCGAGGCGCTGGTCGCCGACATCGCTCCCTTCGTGTGGCGCAAGCACCTAGATTTCGCGGCACTCGCCGACGTCCACGACATGAAGCGGCGGATGCAGACCTTTCGCGGGCAAAACGAGATTTCGGTCGAAGGCCATAATGTCAAGGTCGGGCGCGGCGGCATCCGCGAGATCGAGTTTTTCGCGCAGACCCAGCAGTTGATCGCGGGCGGGCGGCATTCCGAGTTGCGCGTGCGTCCGACGCTGGAGGCGCTCGACATGCTGGCGTCGAGCAACTGGATCACCTTCGTCGCGCGCGACGAACTGGCCGCGGCTTACGAATTCCTGCGCCGGGTCGAGCACCGCCTGCAGATGATCGCGGACGAGCAGACCCATACGCTGCCGGAGCAGGCCGAGGCGGTGGAACGCTTCGCGCATTTCTTCGGCTATGACAGCCGCGAGGCTTTCGCGAAAGACCTGCTCGGTCATCTCAATATCGTGCAGGGCCACTACAGCAAGCTGTTCGAAGGCGATCCGGCCGGCACCGTCAAGCTGCCCGCGCTCGATTACGGCGCGGGGCCCGCCGACAAGCGGCTGCTCGAACTCTATGTCACGCTCGGCTTTGCCAAGCCGGCCATGGTGGCGGAGACGGTGCGGCAATGGATCCAGGGCGATTACCGCGTGTTGCGCGTCGAGGCGACCCGCAATGCATTCGTCGAATTTGTCCCGGCGCTGATCGAGGGTCTCGCAAAGGCCGAGGAACCGGACAACGCGGTGACGGCGTTCGACCGTTTTCTGCAGGCCTTGCAGCGCGGCGGCCGGCTGATCTCACTGCTCAGCCAGAACCGCGACCTGGTCGCGCTGGTGGCGCTGATTTTAGGCGCCGCGCCGCGGCTCGGCGACATGCTGGCGCGGCAGCCGCAGGTGATGGACGGGCTGATCGATCCGCGCTTCTTCGGCGCGATGCCGGACCAGCGCGAACTCTCCGCGCGATTGACCGAGACGCTGAGGGACGCCGACTCCTACGAGGAATTTCTCGACCGGCTGCGGCTGTTCGGCCAGGAAAGCCTGTTTTTGATCGGGGCGCGCATCCTGTCCGGCACGGTGTCGGCGCAGCATGCGAGCGCCGCCTTCGCCGATGTCGCCGAAGGCATCGTCCACACCGTTCATGGCCTGGTCACCGGTCAGTTCGCTGCCCAGCACGGCCGCATCGCAAAACAGGAGACCGCGATCCTGGCGATGGGCAAGCTCGGCAGCCGCGAGATGACGGCGTCGTCCGATCTCGATTTGATCCTGATTTACGATTTCGATCATGAGGCGCCGGATTCAGACGGCCCGCGCGCGTTGCAGGGCGCGCAATATTTCGCGCGGCTGACGCAGCGGCTGATCAGCGCGTTCACGACGCGGACCAATTATGGCGTGCTCTACGAGGTCGACATGCGGCTGCGGCCCTCGGGGCGGGCCGGCCCGCTCGCCTCGCGCATCGATTCCTTCGCCGAATACCAGGAGCGCGAAGCCTGGACTTGGGAGCACATGGCACTGACCCGTGCGCGGGTGATCTCGGCATCGCCGGACTTTCGCGCCCGAATCGAAAGCGTCATCCGCGAGGTGCTGACCCGACCGCGCGACCGCGCGGTGATCGCCAGCGACGTCGCGGAAATGCGCCGCGCCATCGCGCTGGAAAAGGGCGAAGCCGATATCTGGGACTTGAAATACGCCGCCGGCGGCATGATCGACATCGAGTTCATCGCGCAGTACCTGCAGCTCGCGCACGCCGCCGCGAAACCCGACATTCTCAGCGTCAGCACATTGCAGGTGTTGGATAATGCTGCGCGGCTCGGCGTGCTGCCGCTGGCCGCCGCCGAAGTGTTGCGCCCGGCGGCGCGGCTCTATCACGACCTGACGCAGATCCTGAGGCTGTGCGTCAGCAGCAGGTTCAAGCCGGAGAGCGCGGGCGAGGATCTGCTGCGGGTGATGGCGCGCGCCGGCGACGCGCCGGACTTTTCCTCGCTGGAAGCGAGGGTGCGCGAGACGCAGGGCGAGGTGAGGCGGGTGTTTGTCGAGGTGGTGGAGGGAGCGATCTAGCTAATGCTCGTCCATCGGGGCGCGGAGCGTGAATTTGGAATCCATAACCACGACGGGAGCATGCAGGCTAAGCCGCCGCCGCAACCCTGGCTTTGATCTTGCCCGTGTGGCGCGGCAGCGTCACGCAGACCACGGTGCCGGCGCCGAGCTTCGAACGCAGCTTCATCGATCCGCCGTGCAGGTTGGCCAGCGACTTGGCGATCGCAAGCCCTAGGCCGGAGCCGTGATAGGTCTTGGTCAACTGGCTTTCGACTTGCTCGAACGGCTTGCCCAGCCGCGCCAGCGATTGTGGCGCGATGCCGATGCCGCTGTCGGCGATCATCAGCACCACGGCGTTTCGCCGCCGGCGGCAACGGACCGTGACGCTGCCGCCGTCGGGCGTGAATTTCACGGCGTTCGACAACAGATTGACGATGATCTGTTTGATGGCGCGGCGGTCGGCCACCACAGGCACGGTTCCCTCGATATCGGTGCCGAGCGTGAGATGCTTGTCGTCGGCGCGCCCGGACACCACGCGCAGCGATTCCGCCAGGGTCTGCGACAGGTCGAGCGGCTCCATGTCGAGCTTCATGCGGCCGGCCTCGATTTTCGACATGTCGAGGATGTCGTTGATGACCTCGAGCAAATAGTGGCCGCTGGTCAGGATGTCGTGGCAGTATTCGGCGTATTTTTCCGAACCCAGATTGCCGAACATGCCGCTGCCCATGATCTCGGAAAATCCGATGATGGCGTTGAGAGGCGTGCGCAGTTCGTGGCTCATGTTGGCGAGGAATTTCGATTTGGTCTGGTTGGCCTCCTCGGCGCGGTTTTTCTCGTCGGAATATTTCTGCGCGAGGTCGACGAGCTCCATGGCCTGGCTTTCAAGCGTGGTCTGCGAGCGCTTCAGGTCGATCACCGTCGCGCGCAGGCGGAGGTCGTTGTCGACCAGTTTCTGTTCATGTTCCTTGATGCGGGTGATGTCGGTGCCGACCGAGACGTAGCCACCGTCCTTGGTGCGGCGCTCCGAGATGTGCAGCCAGTTGCCGTCGTCGAGCTGCGCCTCGAAAGTGCGCGCGCCCGGCGCCTGCGCGCCGGTTTCGTGCAGCCGGGTGCGGACTTCCGGCATGCTGCCGACCTCGATCACGGTCTCATAGGAGGTCCCCGGCGTGACCGCGGAATCCGGCAGCCGGTGCAGCCGTTGGAAGTGCGAGTTGCACAGCACCAGCCGGTCTTCGGCGTCCCACAATACGAAGGCTTCGGGGATGGTCTCGATGGCGTCGCGCAGCCGCAGGTCGGCTTCCACCGTCTTTTCGGCGAGGCTCTTCTGCTCGGTGATATCGACGGCAATGCCGATCAGGTGCAGGCCGCTGTCGTTGCTGCCTTCGCTGAGTTCGCAGCGCACCCGCAGCCAGATCCAGTGGCCGTTGGTGTGCTGCATCCGGAAGGTCTGGTCGATGTGGTTGATCTTGGCGGAGATCAGTTGATCGGCGATGGCGAACAGGTCGATGTCGTCGGATTTCACCAGCGCATTGACCTCGCCGAAGGTCAGCAGGTCGCTGCGGCTGTCGAGCCCGAGCATGGTGAACATCGACTGCGACCAGAAGATTCTGCCGCGCGACAGATCCCAGTCCCACAACCCGCATCGGCCGCGGTTGAGCGCGGTGTCGATGCGGCCGCGCACCGCGTCGTTGATGAGATCGCCTTCGCGCGCGCGGGTCGACTGCCAGTGAAAAGCGAAACCGAGGATCAGCACCACGAAGCCGGTAGTGGCCGACAGTGTCACCGATAACGCAGCGTCCGATCCCCACAGCGACTCGACCTTTTCCTGGATCACGATGACCTGGCCGGGCAGCGCCTTGACGAGGCGCAGCGTCGCCAGCGCGTTGCCGCCGTTGGGCAAAATCATGTCGGTGACGCCGGCCTGCTGGCCAGGCAGGGTGATGAACTGCGCCGCGCTGATGACGTCGAGTATCCGGTCGCCATCGCCCAGCGACGCTTCGATGGGGGTGCGTCCGAGGATCCGGCCATCGGTGCTGGTGACAAGGACGTGACGTCCCGCAGCGGTCCCCCACGATGGAATGAGATCCGGCAGCAGCTTCTGCAGACGCTCGATCGAACCGGCGCGGTCCGGCCGGATCGTTCCGGCGCGGTCCAGACGCTCGGCAAGCAGGTCGGCCAGCGCCGACACATCGCGATTCATCGACGCGCGTTTCTGCCGGCCCTGGTCGATCACCTGGACAAAGGCGCCGACGCAGATCGTGATCAGGAACGCGATGATGAGGGTAGGGACCGCCCTGCGAAGCGCGGGTTCCGCGATCACCAGGCGATGATAGGCAGGTTTCGCGATCGACTGCGCCAATCCCTTGATCGAATCGGATTGGACGCACGCGCTCGCCGCGTGTGCGCGCGCCATGCCTTTGGCCCCCTGGATACTTGTTATTGCCACCCGTCCGAGAGAGCCCCAGCCGCTCCCGAATCACAACGATTTGAATCGGTTTTTTTAGCGGTGTCGAGAGTCAACGATTCGTTAACGCAAATAAATCTTGTCCAACATAGAATCGGAACTGCTGAAAAGCATGAAAGGCGAGTCCGAAACGAGAACGCCGGCCTCATTCTGAGGAGCGGCGTCTTCGCCGCGTCTCGAAGGATGGAAACGCGCGGCGCTTCATGGTTCGAGACGCACGCGGAGCCTGTCATGGGCCGCCCCTTGCGCGGACCCGTTGGCGTGCTCCTCACCATGAGGGCGGAGTTACTCCACGCGCGGCGGCTCGGCATGGCTGATGACGCGCTTCACGGATGGATAGGCGCGGCGCAGGGCGCGTTCGACGGTGTCGACGTTTTCATGGACCTCGATCACGCTCATCGAGGATGCCGCGCGGCAGTGGAAGTTGACGATTTCGCCAGCTTCGGTATTGCGCACCCGCACATTGTGGATGTCATAAATCGCGCCGCCGGCGGCGGCGATGCGCGACAGTTCGGCCCGGATTTCTGCGACGCGGCCGGGCTCGGCATCGGTGCCGGCCGGCAAGTCGGGTTCCAGCGGCTCGATATGGGTATCGACCTCGACATCGGCGCCGAACTCGTCGCGGATACTGTGTTCCAGATTGTGCGCAATGTCGTGCGCCTGGATCAACGGCATCGCGCCGTCGACTTCGAGGTCGATGCTGACGGTCAGCTTGCCGCCGAGATCGTGCACGGTGACATGGTGGATCGCGAGGCCTGAATTACGGGCGATCACCATGACGCGCTCGCGCACGCTTTCATTGTCGCGCGCGACGGGCACCGCGGTGAACGTCAGGTCGGCATCGCCCAGCGCTTCGGTAACCGCGTCCCGCGACGCCTGCTTGATCTGCTCGATGCGGTCGATCGGAAGGGTGCGCGGTACATGCACGACGGCATCAATGAAATGCGTCAAGCCGACCATGCGGACCCGCAGGCGCTCGATGTCGATCACGCCGGACACCGCCTGGATCGCGGCGGCAGCCTTGTCGGCCGCGCCTTCCGGCGCGCGGTCGAGCAGGGTTTCGATGGTGGAACGCCCCAGCCGCAGGCCGAGCACGGAGATCAGAATCGCGACTCCGATCGCGGCGGCGGCGTCGCCCCATGCGTAGCCGAAGGCGGACAGCCCGAGCCCGACGATCACCGCGCTCGATCCGAACACGTCCGAGGCGAAATGCAGCGCGTCGGCTTCCAGCGCCTGGCTCCCGGTGTGGCGCGCAGTGCGATGCAGCGCCCGGGCACGCCAAAAATTGACAGCGATATCGATCACCAGAACGGCGAACGGAACCGCCGACAGCGTTGGCGGCGGTGCGCCGTGGCGCAAATGACTCCAGGCCTGCACCAGAATGCCGCCGGCCAGCACATAGAGCATCGCAATGACGCCCAGCGCCGACAGGCTCTCGATTTTGCCGTGGCCATAATGATGTTCCTCGTCGGCCGGCCGATCCGACACCCGCACCACCAGCCATGTAACGACGGTGGCGACCAGGTCGACCAGGGAATGCAGCGCCTCGGAAATCAGCGCGAGGCTACCGATGGCGACACCGACTGCGAACTTGACGGCGGCCATGGCGGCGCTGGCGAAAATCGAGATCGCGGCGACGCGGGATTTGGCGGTGGCAACAGGGACGTTCATGGGCGCGGTTTAGCAGGGCGCGGCGGCACGTCAACGCGTGCATTCGCAATTGCCAATCAATCGCGATTGTTGTTGCAATCCACCGCGGCCGGCTGGCCCTGACCGAGGCCGCCAAAACGTCGGCCGATAAATCTTTTTGCGGCTGGACAAGCGGTTCGGCGTCAAATCTTATGCGTGCGGAACGCAGCGCACGGATGGTCATAGTGCAACACAAATTCCATCCCGTGCCGCGCCCCGGTTGGTAGGTTCATGTCGGCAATTCAGCTCGATCGCGTCGTCAAGCGCTGGGGTTCGGCGCGTGCGGTCGATGGCGTCAGCCTGACGGCCGAGGAAGGCTCGCTGCTCGTGCTGCTCGGCCCATCCGGCTGCGGCAAGTCGACAACCCTGCGATTGATCGCCGGACTGGAACAGCCCGACAGCGGAACCGTCATGATCGGCGGCGCCGACGTTACCCGCCTGACGCCCGCCCAGCGCAGAATCGCGATGGTGTTTCAGTCCTACGCCCTGTTTCCGCATCTCAGCGTTGCCGAGAATATCGTCTTCGGCCTGCGTGTGCGCCGCGTATCTCGCGCCGAGCGTGACATCAGGCTGAAACGTGTCGCGGACATCGTGGGCCTTGCGCAACTGCTCGACCGCAAGCCATCCCAGCTGTCCGGCGGCCAGCGTCAGCGGGTGGCGCTTGGCCGCTCGATCATCGCCGAAGCGCGCGTGTGCCTGATGGACGAGCCGCTGTCCAATCTCGACGCCAAGCTTCGCCACGAGATGCGCACCGAGATTCGCGCCCTGCAGCAGCGTCTGGAAATGACGATGGTTTACGTCACGCACGACCAGACCGAGGCGATGACAATGGCCGATCGCGTCGTGCTGATGCGCGACGGGCGCGTCGAACAGAATGGCCGGCCGGAGGAGCTTTACAGCCGGCCGGCAACCGCTTTCACCGCGCGCTTCATCGGCACGCCGCCGATGAACCTGATCACGCGCGGCGAAAAGCTGATCGGGATTCGCCCGGAGCATATCCGGATCGTGTCGCAGGACGGTCATCCGGCGCGGGTAAAGAGCGTCGAGCATCTCGGCGCCGACAGCATCGTGCTGTGCGAGTTCGAAGGGCAGCCGGTTTCGGTACGGCAGGACGGCTTCAGCAAGGCCGCTCCCGGCGACGACATCCGGCTTGCCTGGACCGGCCGCGACGAACATCAATTCGATCAGGCGACGGGGCAGCGGATCGCATCGACTGCCAACGACGTGAAGCAACTGGCGACCGGCTGATGCCGATCGGTAGCCATAATGGACGCGACAAGCGCCGCAACGGGGAGGACGACGTGAAAATTTCCAGACGAACGATGCTGGCAGGAGCGCTCGCAGCGCTGTTTCTAATGCCGCGCCCGGCGGCGGCGGTCGACCTCACGATGTATTACCCGGTCGCGGTCGGCGGCCCGGTGACGAAGATCATCGACGACATGGTCGGCCGGTTCGAAAAGGAAAATTCCGACATCAAGGTGACGGCGGTCTATGCCGGTAACTATACCGACACGATGACCAAGGCGATGACCGCGATGAAGGGCGGCCAGCCGCCGCAACTGTCGGTGCTGCTCTCGACCGACGTATTTACCCTGATCGACGAAAACGCGATCGTGCCGTTCGACGGCCTCGTGGCGGACAAGGCCTGGTTCAAGGATTTCTATCCGGCCTTCATGGCGAATGGGCAAGTCGACGGCAAGACCTGGAGCATTCCATTTCAGCGCTCGACCATCGTGCTGTACTGGAACAAGGACGCGTTCAAGGAAGCGGGGTTTGATCCCGAAAAGGCGCCGGCAAGCTGGGACGAGATGGTCGCGATGGGCAAGAAGCTCGTCAAGAAGGACGCGTCGGGCAATGTCGTCCGCTGGGGCGTCGAGATCCCGACCACCGGCTACGCCTACTGGATGCTGCAGGCGCTTGCGATCGAGAACGGTCAGAAGCTGATGAACGACGCCGGCAACGAGGTGTTTCTCACCGCGCCGAAAACGGTCGCCGCGCTGGACTACTGGGTCGATCTGTCCCGCAAGGAAATGGTGATGCCGACGGGAACCGTCGACTGGGCCACGTTGCGCACCGACTTCCTCGAAGGCAAGACCGCGATGATGTGGCACACCACCGGCAACCTGACGGCGGTGAAGGACGGCGCCAAATTCAATTTTGGCGTTGCGATTCTGCCCGCCAGGGAACAGCGCGGTTCTCCTACCGGCGGCGGCAGCTTCTACATCTTCAAAAGTGCATCGTCCGAACAGCAAAAAGCGGCGGTCAAGTTCATTCAGTGGATGACGGCCCCCGAGCGCGCCGCGGAATGGAGCATCAAGACCGGATATGTCGCGGTGTCTCCGGCGGCCTACAAGACGTCGCCAATGCAGAACTATGCCAGGGATTTTCCCGCCGCGACGGTCGCGCGCGATCAGCTCGATCATGCGGTGCCCGAACTGTCGGTCCACGAAAACGGCCGCATTTACAAATTCGTCAATGATGCCGTGCAGTCGGCAGTGACGGGCGCGCAGAAACCGCTGGAAGCGTTGACTGCGGCGCAGAGCCAGGCCGATCGCGTGTTGCGAGCATATAAATAGAAAGGCGGACGGGCACCGGACGGCGGCGATCCGCCGTTTGGCACTGCATCCGATGACAGATCAGGTTACCAGCCCGCTTGTTACGGCACGCACGCCGCGTTCGCATGCGTGGTGGAACGCAGTGAATGCGTGGCTGCTGCTGGCGCCCGCGGCGGTGCTGCTGGCCGCCTTCACGCATTATCCGATCCTGGCCACGATCAGGCACAGTTTCTTTATCGTCCGGCGCAGCGGCGGAGAATTGTTCGTCGGTTTCGACAATTACCGCGCCATGTTCGAAGATGCGATCTTCTGGAAGGCCTTGACCAACAATTTCTGGTTTGCGCTTGGCACCGTTCCGACGTCGATGGCGCTGGCGCTGCTGATGGCGCTGTGGGTCAATCGCAACATGCGCGGGCGGGGGTTTCTGCGGCTCGCTTATTTCACCCCGACCGTGCTGCCGATGATCGCGGTCGCCAATATCTGGCTGTTCTTCTACACGCCGGACTACGGACTGCTCGATCAGTTGCGCGGACTGGTGGGGCTGCCGGGCTGGAACTGGCTCGGCGATCCCTCTACGGTGATGGGCTGCCTGATCGTGATGGTGATCTGGAAGGAGGCCGGCTTCTTCATGATTTTCTATCTCGCCGCACTCCAGCAGTTGTCGCCCGATTTCGAGGAAGCGGCGGCGGTCGAGGGCGCCAGCCGCTGGTATGCGTTCCGGCGGATCACGTTTCCGCTGCTGATGCCGACGACGCTATTCGTCGCGATCAACGCGGTCATCAATTCATTCAAACTGGTCGATCACCTCGTCATCATGACCAAGGGCGGCCCCAGCAATGCGAGCTCGCTGCTGCTATATTACATCTATGAAGTCGCTTTCACGTTTCAGGACCAAGCCTATGCTGCGACCCTGACGGTGGTGCTGCTGGTCGTCCTCAGCACGCTCGCGCTGATAAAATTCGGATATCTCGACCGCAGGATTCACTATCAATGAATGAAAGGACGCATCCGCTGGAGGCAGTCGGCGCTTGGCTGCTGGCGCTGGTCTGGCTTGCGCCGCTCGCTTATGCGTTCTGGAGCGCATTTCATCCGGCTGCCTATGCAACGTCATTCAGCCTGTCGGCGCCGTGGACGCTGGAAAATTTCGTGCGCGCGTGGAATCAGGCGCCGTTCGGCCGGTATTATCTCAACACCATCCTGCTGGTTCTGATGGTGCTGGCCGGACAACTCGTGCTCTCCACGCTCGCCGCCTATGCGTTCGCACGATTTAAATTCAAGGGCAGCGGCATCGCCTTCGCGCTGGTCCTGCTGCAGCTGATGATCATGCCCGACGTGCTGATCGTGGAGAATTATCGCGCCATCAGTGCGCTCGGACTGCTCGATACGATCCCGGCCATCGCGCTGCCGTATCTCGCCAGCGCCTTCGCGATTTTCCTGCTGCGGCAGACCTTCAAGAGCATCCCGCAGGAACTGGTCGATGCCGCCCGCGTCGAAGGTGCGGGCCCCTTGCAAATCCTCTGGCGGGTGTACGTCCCGCTGGCCCGGCCAACCTATATCGCCTTCGGCCTTGTTTCAATCAGCTACCATTGGAACAACTTTCTGTGGCCGCTGATCGTAACCAATTCTGTCGGGAGCCGGCCGCTTACCGTAGGGCTTGCGGTATTCGGAGCGCCGGAGACGGGGGTCGACTGGTCGATCATCACCGCCGCGACCGTGATGACAATGGCGCCGCTACTGATCGCTTTTCTGCTGTTCCAGCGGCAATTCGTGCAGTCCTTCATGCGCGCGGGCATTCGCTGATGCAGCTGATCACCTGGAATATCCAATGCGGCAAGGGCTGCGACGGCGTCGTCGACCTGGAACGTATCGTTGCGGTTGCCAGATCGTTGGCCGACGCGGATGTTTTCTGCTTCCAGGAAGTATCGAACGGCTTTGCCAGCCTGGATGGAGGCACCGATCAGGGCGCTCGACTTGCCGCGTTGCTGCCTGAACACCGGGCCGTATTTCGTCCGGCAGTCGAAACCATCGACGGCCAGAGCAGGTCCCATTGCTTCGGCAACATGACGCTGTCGCGGCTGCCGATCCTGCAGGTCGCCAGTCACCTGCTGCCCTGGCCGCAGGACAGCTCGGAGCGCAGCATGCGGCGCCAGGCACTCGAGATCACCGTGCAAACATCCTTCGGGGCGCTGCGCGTCACCAATACGCATCTGGAATATTATTCAGCAATGCAGCGCGATGCGCAGATCGGGCGGCTGCTGGATCTGCAGCAGGAAGCGTCCACCTACCGGCAAGCAACCGACGCGCGTGAGCCCTACGGGCGGCAGATGATCGCCGCGTCCGGCATCCTGTGCGGCGACTTCAATTTCGACGTATCCGACCCTCAGCACGAGATGTTGGATGCCTCATCGCGCCCGGGAATCAACTATCGTGACGCATGGGCCATCCGCCATCCGAGCCTGCCGCACGCGCCGACCTGCGGCCTTCATGATCGCGTGCAATGGAAAAACGGCGCGGATTGCCGCGATTTCATTTTCGTCACTGAGGATATGGCCGGCCGTGTCCGTCATATGCAGGTAGACGGCGAAACCGCCGCGTCCGATCATCAGCCGGTATTGATCGAATTGGCTGACGAGCTTTGGCATAATGGTAGATCAATCCTGCCATGACAAAGGACGCGCGTTCCCCGGATGCTGCGCAGCGCGCCGCGCTTGCGGCCTGGTGCGCTGCTAAACCGGGGTCGTCGCGAGCACCTTAGTTTGGTACGATCCTGGTTCTGCGAAGCAGCGCTGTGCGCTGCATTGCGCCCGGGAAACGCCAGCTCTCTACTGCGTCACCACGATCTTGCCGAGGTGTTTGTTGGCTTCCATGTGATCGAAGGCCTCTGCGATCTTGCCGAATGGATAGACCTTGTCGATCGGCAGTTTCAGCTTGCCCCCCTCCACCGCCGGCCAGATATCGTTTTTGACTTCATTGAAAATTTCGCGGATTTCCTCGATCGAGCGGGTGCGGAAGGTAACGCCGATATAGTGGATGCGGCGGGCGGCGTGCAGGTCGAAGTTGAAGTCGCCGTGGGTGCCCCCGAGCCGGCCGACATTGACGATGCGGCCCAAAATCCTGGTTGCCGCGAGATTCTGGTTGGCGAGCTTACCCGAGACCTGGTCGACGATCAGATCGACGCCCTTGCCGTCCGTTGCTTTCAGCACCTGATCGACCCAGCCGGGATCGGAAGAATCCACCGCGAGGTCGGCGCCGAATTCCTTCAGCCGCCCGCGGCGCATCTGGTCGGTCGACGAGCCGATCACGAGTTTTGCGCCCTTGAGTTTTGCGATCTGCATTGCCATCAACCCAACGCCGGAACTGGCGCCCTGGATCAGCACCGACTGCCCGGGCTGCAATCCGCCGTTGGTGACCACCGCGTTGTGCATGGTCGCGAGGGCGACGGGGTAGGTGGCGGCCTCCTCGAAGCTCATGTTCGAGGTCGAGGGGATGTGGAACAGGCGGCCGTGGTCGGCCAGCGTGTATTCCGCAAACGCCGCGGCGCCCGAGCCCATCACCCGGTCGCCGATCTTGACGCCCCTGGCGTCGGGACCGAGTTCGGCGACTTCGCCGGCCCATTCCATGCCGAGCACCGTGCCGACGCCGCCGGCGCTGCCATGGGCGTGGCCTTTGGTCATGCCGAGATCGGCGCGGTTGAGGCCGTTGGCGCGGACGCGCACCAGCACTTGCGCCGCCTTCGGCGCGGGCTTTGCAACATCGGCGATTTCAGCGCCATTGGCGCCGTAGATGAAGGCTTTCATGGGATCATTCTCTCGGTGAATTGAGCTCTATCGATCGTCATTGCGAGCGTGAGCGAAGCAAATCCAGTTCCTTGTGGCAGTCTGGATTGCTCGTCGCCGCACTTCTCGCAATGACGGAGTACTCACAATGACGGGTTATTCCGCGGCTTCGCGCCGGCCGCCGGACATCATGGCTTCGAGCCGGCTTGCGATGATGGCTTCGGCGTCGCGCATGATGCGCGACACCAGTTCGGCGCAGGTCGGGATATCGTGGATCAATCCCTGCACCTGGCCCGCCGACCAGATGCCTTCATCGGCGTCGCCGGTGGCGTAGACCATCTTGCCGCGCGCGCCGGCGACCAGATCGCGCACCTGCTCGAAGGTGGCGCCTTCCTTCTCCATCGCCACCACCTTGGTGCTCACCGCGTTTTTCGCGACCCGCGAGGTGTTGCGCATAGTGCGGAAAATCAGTTCGGTCTCGCGCTCGTCATTGGCGACGATCTTTTCCTTGATCAGTTGATGGATCGGGCTCTCCTTGGTGCACATGAAGCGCGTGCCCATGTTGATGCCTTCGGCGCCCAGCGCCAGTGCTGCGACCAGGCCGCGGCCGTCGCCAAAACCGCCGGACGCGATCATCGGAATCTTCACCTTGTCGGCGGCGACCGGGATCAGGATCAGGCCCGGCGTATCGTCCTCGCCGGGATGGCCGGCGCATTCGAACCCATCGATGGAGATCGCGTCGACGCCCATCCGCTCCGCCGACAGCGCGTGCCGGACGCTGGTGCATTTGTGCACGACCACGATGCCGTGCTTTTTGAATTCGGTGACGTGCTCCTGCGGCTTGTTGCCGGCGGTCTCGACGATCTTTATACCGCTCTCGATGATGGCCTGTCGGTATTCCGCGTAAGGCGGCGGCTTGATCGACGGCAGGATGGTAAGGTTGACGCCGAACGGTTTTTCCGTGAGGCCGCGGCAGCGCGCAATTTCCTTGGTGAGGTCTTCGGGCGTAGGCTGCGTCAGCGCGGTGATAAAGCCGAGCGCGCCGGCGTTGGCCACCGCGGCCACCAGTTCGGCACGGCCGACCCACTGCATGCCGCCCTGGACGATCGGATGCTCGACCCCGACCAGTTCGGTAAATCGCGTCTTGATCATTCGGCCCTCGTTTTTCGCCGCGCGAGATACCCCGCGCATGTCATTTGAACGTTTCCGAATGGCAGGATGCCGTTCCGGTCCGCAAATGTCCATCTGCCGCGATGCCGGTCAGAGGCGCCACGATCACGCAAAAACGGGACTTTTATCCCGAAGGCCGCCCGAGCGCGCCGTCATCACGCTCCAAGATCAGGCGACGGATCGGGCCGCCGCCCCGGTCGCCTCGTCGTCGAAGGCGGTGGAGATGTCGCGGATGCTGATGACGCCCATCAGGGCATGGTCATCGATCACCGGCATATGCCGGATGTGGTTCTTGTTCATCAGATGACGAACGTGCTCGAGGCTGTCTTCCGCGCTGCACGAGATCAACTGCTGTACCGAAATCAGCTGCGACACCTTGATATTGACGCCGGCGGCACCGTGCTCGGCGACCGCGCGCACCACGTCGCGCTCGGTAAACATGCCGACCGCGGTGTTGCCCTCGGTGCGCACAACATCCTTTACCACCAGCGCGCTGATATTGCTGGCGCGCATCAGTTGCGCGGCGATGGCGACGGTCTCGTTCATGCGCACCGTCGCGATGCGGGTATTCTTCTTGCGCAGGACGTCTCCGACTTTCATCGCAACCTCCTTCAGGTTATTAGCGTCTTAAACTGGTATACATTATGCCAATTGTCAAATTGAATTATGGTTCTTCGAAATAATGAAAAGGCAGCAATACTGACGTTCACGAGCGCGCTTGCCGTAGGGACAGACTATCACATCTCGGCCACCGGGAGCTGTAGAAACCGCAAGTATACCAGCGGCCTGATCACATTCGTTATGACGTGGTCGGCGCATGCAAACAAAAGCGCGCCCATCCCGAAGGACGAGCGCGCTGTCTCAATTCATGCAATGCCGGTCAGGCGACCTGCGATTTGGCGACCACCGTTTTTCGCCACGGCTTTAGCACCGCGATGGCCAGCAGCGAGGCGAGGATGTTCGCGCCGGCGGCGACGAGGAACACAGTGTCCCATGTGCCGGAAGATTGCTGCATGTAGTTCGCGACCGGCACCAGCAGCGCCGCGGTGCCCTTTGCGGTGTAGAGCAGGCCCGCATTGGTGGTCGCGAATTTCGCGCCGAAGGTGTCGGTGCAAGTGGACGGAAACAGCGAGTAGATCTCGCCCCAGGCGAAGAACACCAGGCCCGATAGGATGACAAACCAGATCGGATCGTGGCCCAGCATGTACAGCGCAAAGATGCCCAGGCCCTCGATGCCGAAGGCGATGAACATCGTGTTCTCGCGGCCAATCATGTCGGAGATCCACCCGAAGAACGGACGGGTAAGGCCGTTGAGAATGCGGTCGATGGTCGCAGCGAAGGTCACCGTGGTCATCGTCAATCCGATCAGGGTGACCGAAATGGCGTCGACCTTCCAGTCCACGGCGATCGGCTTGAGGTTGGCCGTCACCATCAATCCGCCGGCGCCGACGATCACGAACATGAAGTACATCAACCAGAAAATCGGTTGCCGGATCACTTCCATCGGCGCGTAGTTGCGTCTGGTCTGCTGCAGGTTGGCATTTTGCACAACCGCGGGCACCTGTCCCGGCTTGGGCGCAAACAGGAAGAAGGCGAGGATCACGATCAGGATGCCTTGGCCGAGACCGAAGTACAGGAAGGTGGCCTGGAAACCGGAATCCTTGATCATGGCCTGGATCGGCGCCACGGTCAGCGCGGAGCCCGCCCCGAAACCGGCCGCGGTGATGCCGGCGGCGAGGCCGCGCTTGTCGGGAAACCATTTCAAGGCATTGCCGACGCAGGTGCCATAAACGCCGCCGGCACCGATGCCCGCGACGATCATGCCGAGATAGTAGCCGTTGAGCGTGGTCGCTTCCGAATTGATGAACCACCCAATGCCGCAAAGGATGCCGCCGATCAACACCACAAGGCGCGGGCCGTATTTATCGACGAACCAGCCTTCAACCGGCACCAGCCAGGTCTCGAACAGCACGAACAGCGTGAATGCCCACTGGATCGAGGCACGATCCCAGCCGAATTTCTTCTGGATGTCGGGGACGAAGAATGTCCAGCCATACTGGTAATTGGCGATCATCACCATGGCGGCGACGCCGACGGCCAATTGCGTCCAGCGATATGCGTCGCTCACCCGCGCGGCTGCGGGCGCCGTTCCATGAACCGTATCCGTCATAAATCCTCCCGAGGTACGCTTCTGTTGAGGGGCCGAGCGTTACCGGTACGTCATTTTGGTATGTGATATGCCAGAGCGCAAGCTTATTATATTGCGGAAGGCATCCTTTGCCGAAAATGTCGCAGGATGCGACCGCCTTGTCGATGCGACAAGAGTTCTATGACGAAAACGGCCCCGAAACGGGGGCCATTCGTCGAAATTAGCAACTCAACCCCTAGGCGAACTCCGAAACTGGAGGCCTCGCAATGCCGCGGAATTGTAGGCCTTAAAGGCCGAAATAGGGGAGGTCGCCGTTACGCACCGCAATACGGGCGGAGTTTTCGAGTGCACGGTCGATGGAAGCCATCAGTCTGGTGAACACGCTGTTGGAGGCAACTAAGGCGATAGAGGCAGCTTTGGACATTTTGATCCCCTTCTGGCAGGGCAGCGAAACGCTGCGCAACGATCTGAGGACAATCTAGGTATACCAGATGCCAGAGGCAATTGATTTGTTTGCATAGCAGCAATTAAACGCGTGCAATGCAACAAAATAGACCGATTGCGCTTTCATATCGCTGGAACAGCCATCCGCCCGTTCTCGTCATTGCGAATCGAGCGAAGCAATCCAGGTCTCCGTCCTAACGGAGACGCCGGTTGCTTCGCCGCGTCCGATGATTGGGCAGAGGTATTCCTACTCGGCCGCCACTTTCCGCGGAGGATCGAGCGCACCCGAATCGTGGATCTCGGCGACCTCGTGGTCGCTAAAACCCAGAACCTGGCGCAGAATCTCGTCGGTATGCTCGCCTAACAGCGGCGACCGCGTCACTTCGCTGGGCGAGTCGGACATTTTGATCGGGTTGCCGACCGAGAAGTATTTGCCGCGCTCGGGGTGATCGACTTCGACGATGGTGCCGGTGGCGCGCAGCGACTGATCCTCGATCAACTCCTTCATCGACAGGATCGGACCGCAGGGGATGTCGTCCTTGTTGAGGATATCCATGGCCTCGAACTTGGTCATGGTCATGGTCCATTGCTCGATGCGCGCGAAGATTTCGTTCAGCCGCGACAGCCGGGCCGGTGGTTTTGCATAATCCGGATGGGTCTTCCAGCCGGGCTCGCCGATCACGTCGCAGATCTTTTCCCACACCGGCGCTTGCGTGATGAAATAGATGTAGGCATTGGGATCGGTCTCCCAGCCCTTGCATTTGAGGATGCGGCCGGGCTGGCCACCGCCGGAATCGTTGCCCGCGCGCGGCACCGCGTCGCCGAACGGAATGCCTTCGCCAAACTGACTGTACTCTTTGAGCGGGCCGTGCGCGAGGCGCTGCTGGTCGCGCAGTTTGACGCGCGCAAGGTTGAGCACGCCGTCCTGCATCGCCGCGGTGACCTTCTGGCCCTGACCGGTGACAGTGCGCTGATAGAGCGCGGTGACGATGCCAAGCGCCAGGTGCAGTCCGGTGCCGCTGTCGCCGATCTGCGCGCCGGTCACCAGCGGCAGGCCGTCGCGGAATCCGGTGGTCGATGCCGCGCCGCCGGTGCATTGGGCTACGTTCTCATAGACCTTGCAGTCCTCGTAAGGGCCGGGGCCGAACCCCTTGATCGAGGCCACGATCATCTTCGGATTGATGCTCTGGATTTTTTCCCACGGAAATCCCATGCGATCGAGCACGCCGGGTCCGAAGTTCTCCACCAGCACGTCGCAGCTCTTGATCAGCGCGGTGAGGACTTCCTTGCCCTTCGGGTTCTTGGTGTCGAGCGTGATCGAACGCTTGTTGTGGTTGAGCATGGTGAAATACAGGCTGTCCACTTTCGGGATGTCCTGTAACTGGCCGCGCGTGATGTCGCCGACGCCGGGGCGCTCGACCTTGATCACATCGGCGCCGAACCAAGCCAGCAGCTGCGTACAGGTCGGCCCCGACTGGACGTGGGTGAAATCGAGAATGCGAACGCCCTTCAGCGCCTTGGTCATTGCCTTGCTCCGTTAATGTCTAATTATCCTCGTCATGCCCGCGAATGCGGGCATCCAGTAATCACTGTCTATTCCGTCGGGCACAGCCTTGGTCTCGCGATAGGTCGGCAATTACTGGATTCCCCGCTTTCGCGGGGAATGACGCCGATGTTTGTCCGTCTATTTCTTCTTCAGCTTGCTCTGCGGGTTGAGATTGCCGATGCGGCCGCTCTCGCTGCCGGCCGCCGGATCCAGCACCGCGTTGATCAGGGTCGGCTTGCCGGAATCCATCGCGGCATTCACGGCGCGCTTCAACTCGTCCGGAGACGTCGCATTGACGCCGACGCCGCCGAACGCCTCCATCATCTTGTCGTAGCGCGAGCCTTTCACGAACACCGTAGGTGCCGGGTCCGAGCTGACATTGTTGACGTCGGTACCGCGATAGATGCCGTCATTGTTGAAAATGACGATGCAGACCGGCAATTTGTAGCGGCAGATGGTTTCGACCTCCATGCCGGAGAAGCCGAACGCGCTGTCGCCTTCGACGGCGAGCACGGGCTTGCCGGTCTCGATGGCCGCGGCGATGCAATAACCCATGCCGATGCCCATGATGCCCCAGGTGCCAACGTCGATGCGCCTGCGCGGCTGATACATGTCGATGATGCCGCGGGCGAGATCGAGCGTGTTGGCGCCCTCGTTGACCAGGATGGCGTCGGGCCGCTCCTTGACGATGGTGCGCAGCACGCCGAGCGCGCCATGGTAATCCATCGGCGAGTTGTTGTTCATCAGCCGCGGCGCCATCTTGGCGACGTTGTCGTCCCGCTTCGAGCTGACGGTTTTGATCCAGTCAGCCGGCGGGGCCTGCCAGCCGCCGCCCATGCCCTGCAGAAGCGCCGAGACGCAGGAGCCGATATCGCCAACGACCGGAGCCACGATCTCGACGTTGGAGTCCATTTCCTTCGGCTCGATGTCGATCTGAATGAACTTTTTCGGCGCATCGCCCCAGGCCTTACCCTTGCCATGCGACAGCAGCCAGTTGAGGCGGGCGCCAATCAGCATCACCACGTCCGAGTCTTTCAGCACCGTCGAACGCGCGGCACCCGCGCATTGCGGATGCGTGTCGGGCAACAGGCCCTTGGCCATGCTCATCGGCAGGAACGGAATGCCGCTCTTTTCGACCAGTTGGCGGATCGCGTCGTCGGCCTGCGCGTAGGCCGCGCCCTTGCCGAGGATGATCAGCGGCTTCTTCGCGCTCCTGAGCACATCGAGCGCGCGCTTGATCGAATCGGGAGCAGGAATCTGCGCCGGCGCGGCGTCGATCACTTTCACCAGCGATTTCTGGCCGGCTTCCGCGTCCATCACCTGGCCGAACAGTTTTGCCGGCAGATCGAGATACACGCCGCCGGGACGGCCGGAGACAGCGGCGCGGATTGCGCGTGCGAGGCCGATGCCGATATCGGCCGCGTGCAGCACGCGGAATGCCGCCTTGCACAGCGGCTTGGCAATGGCGAGCTGGTCCATCTCCTCATAGTCGCCCTGTTGCAGATCGACGATTTCGCGCTCCGAAGAGCCCGAGATCAGGATCATTGGGAAGCAGTTGGTGGTGGCATGGGCCAGCGCGGTCAGGCCGTTGAGAAAGCCCGGCGCCGACACCGTGAGACAGACGCCGGGTTTTTTCGTCAGAAAGCCGGCGATCGACGCCGCATATCCGGCGTTCTGCTCATGGCGGAACGAAATGACGCGGATGCCCGCGGCCTGCGCCATGCGGCCGAAGTCGGTGATCGGAATACCCGGCACGCCGTAGATCGTGGTGAGGCCGTTGAGCTTAAGCGCATCGATGATGAGATTGAAGCCGTCGGTCTGCTCGCGCTCGACTTCAGCGGTGTTTGCGACAATGCTCTGTACTGCTGCGGACATTCCGCGTTCTCCCTGATCGTTTCTTGATGCGGACGAGTTTCTCGTCTTCCAAACGTAAAGCTTTTGGCTAGTTGAAGAGTTCCTTGCCGTGCGCCTCGACATAGGCCGCCAGGCCCAGCGTGTGGTCGCGCGCGCGCTTTTCAGCAAGTTCGGTATCGCGCTCCTCGAGCGCCTCGATGATCGCCAGATGCTCGGGCAGCGACGTTGCGGTGCGATCGACGCGCCCGATGGTCAGTTGCCGATAGCCGCGGACATGCAGCAGGATGTCGTTGGTCATGTCGACCAGCACCGGCGACTCGCTGAGCGAAATCAGCGCCTGATGAAAAGCGATATTGGCTTTCGAGTATTCCTCGACATGATCCTGCGGCAGGCGATCCTTGCCGAAATTCTTGAAGAAATCGCGCAGCGCGGAAATATCCTTTTTGCGCGCGGTGGTCGTGATCAGCCGGGCCGCCATGCTCTCGAGTGCAGCCCAGGCGCGGATCATGTCGACGATCTCGGTCTTGGTCCGGCGCACCACGACGATGCCACGTCGCGGCACGGTCTTGACGAAGCCGTCCTGCTCCAGCATCGCGATGGCTTCGCGGATCGGGGTGCGGCTGACACCCAGGCGTTCCGACAACGCGCGCTCATCGAGCATGATCTGTTCGGGCGTAGCGTAGATGTCCATCTTGAGAATGGCTTCCTTCAAGGCTTCATAAGCCTTATTCTTGAAGCTGGTCTCCGGCGCGATCCGGACGATCGCGATTTCTGCCTCGGCCATTGTGGGCGATGCCTTGATTTGTTTCGGTGCGGGCACGACTGATCTCCTCCAGCGGAGATGTCATTTTAGCAGAATAAATCGGCTAGTTTTTTGGCATACCAAATACCACCATGTCAAGTTACTCTTATTTTTTCGGCATTCCCGAAGTCGAGGGTAGCTTGACAAGCTTGTTTCTGGCATACCAAATGCCATAAATCTAATTATCAGGCAATCGTTGCAGAAAATGGACGTCAGGGAGAAGCCAATGTCTCATTCCAAGGATGCGGTTCGCAAGATTTTGGAGGCCGTCAAGGCAGACAAGCGCACCAGTCTTACGGCGCCGGAAGGCAAACTGGTCTGCGACGCCTACGGCATCCCGGTTCCCAAGGAGGGCGTCGCCACATCGGCGGCCGAAGCGGGCAAGCTCGCGAGCGGCATGGGTTTTCCAGTGGTGATGAAAATCGTCTCGCCGGATATTTTGCACAAGACCGAAGCCGGCGGCGTGATGGTGGGCGTCAAGACCGCCGAGGACGCCGAGAAAAATTATGCGACGATCCTGGCGAACGCGAAAAAATACAAGGCAGACGCCAAGATCGAAGGCATCCAGGTCCAGCAGATGCTGCTGGGCGGCCAGGAAGTCATTATCGGCGCGGTTACCGACGGTTCGTTCGGCAAGCTGGTGGCATTTGGCCTCGGCGGCGTGCTGGTCGAAGTGTTGAAGGACATCACCTTCCGCCTCGCACCCGCGACCAAGGAGGATGCGCTGTCGATGCTCGATGGCATCCAGGCGCATGAGATGCTGAAGGGCGTGCGCGGCAGCGACCCCGCCAACCGCGACGCCATTGCCGGCATCATTGTAAGCGTCTCGCAACTGATCACCGACTTCCCCGAAATTTCCGAGATGGATCTCAATCCGGTGTTTGCGACGAAGGCCGACGCGATCGCCGCGGACGTGCGCATCGTGGTCGATTTCGAGCCGAAGCCGCCGCGTCCGCGTCCCAACCACGACGACATCGTGCGCCAGATGAACCGCATCATGAAGCCGAAGTCGGTGGCGGTGATCGGCGCCTCCGCCGAGACCGGCAAGATCGGCAACTCGGTGATGAAGAACCTGATCAACGGCGGCTACAAGGGCGAGATCTATCCGATCCACCCCAAGGCCAACGAAATCATGGGCAAGAAAGTCTACAAGTCGGTCAAGGACGTGCCCGGTGAAGTCGACATCGCGGTGTTCGCGATTCCGGCGAACTTCGTAGCCGCGGCATTGACCGAATGCGGCGAGAAGAAAGTGGTCGGCGCGATTCTCATCCCGTCGGGCTATGCCGAAACCGGAAACATGAAGGGCCAGGAGGAAATCCAGGCAATCGGCCAGAAGTACGGCATCCGCCTGATGGGGCCGAACATCTACGGCTTCTACTACACGCACGCCAATCTGTGCGCGACGTTCTGCACCGCCTACGATGTCAAGGGCTCGGCGGCGCTGTCGTCGCAGTCCGGCGGCATCGGCATGGCGATCATCGGCTTCTCGCGATCCGCCAAGATGGGCGTCTCGGCGATCGTCGGCCTCGGCAACAAGTCCGACATCGACGAGGACGATCTGCTGACCTTCTTCGAGCAGGACGACAACACCCACATCATCGCGCAGCACTGCGAGGATTTGAAGGACGGCCGAGCCTTCGCCGAAGTGGCAAAGCGCGTGTCGAAGAAAAAGCCGATCGTAGTGCTGAAAGCGGGCCGCACCTCGGCCGGCGCCAAGGCGGCGAGCTCGCACACCGGAGCCCTGGCCGGCAACGACAAGATCTATGAGGACGTGTTCAACCAGTCCGGCGTGATCCGTGCCCGCTCGTTGCGCGACATGCTGGAATTCGCGCGCGGCATACCGGTGCTGCCGACGCCCAAGGGCGAGAACGTCGTGATCATTACAGGCGCCGGCGGCTCCGGCGTGCTGCTGTCGGACGCTTGCATCGACAACAAATTGTCGCTGATGCAAATCCCCCCGGATCTCGACGCCGCGTTCCGGAAATTCATCCCGCCGTTCGGCGCCGCCGGCAATCCGGTCGACATCACCGGCGGCGAGCCGCCGATCACCTATGTCAACACGGTGAAACTCGGCCTCGAGGATCCGCGAATTCATTCGCTGATCCTCGGCTACTGGCACACCATCGTGACGCCGCCGATGGTGTTTGCCAAGAACATGGTCGAGGTGAAGAACGCGATGAAGGCCAAGGGCATCGAGAAGCCGATCGTGGCGTCGCTGGCCGGCGACATCGAGGTCGAGGAGGCCGCGGACTATCTCTACCAGAATGGCATCGTGGCCTATGCCTATTCGACGGAAATTCCGGTCGCGGTGCTCGGCGCCAAGTACAAGTGGGCGAGGGGCGCGGGGCTGCTGTAACTCGGTCGCGTGTCCCGGACGCGGTGCGGCATTCTTTATGCCGCTCCGCAGAGCCGGGACCGTATCAGGCATCGCGTTCGTTACGGCCCCGGCTCTGCAGCGCACCGCTTCGCGAAGAGCTACGCGCTGCGCTGCGTCCGGGGCACGAGACCGCGCAGTCAGGCGTCGGTAGACACATCGGCCTTTGATCGGTGCATCACCCACCCCAGCATCGCAGCGACGGCGATCCCCACGCAGGCCGCCAGCGCATCGACGATGAAATCTTCCAGCCGTGCGTGCCGGCCGGGCATCCAGAGTTGCAGCAGTTCGAGCGCGCCGATCAATACCACGGCAACGATCGCGGTGAGCAAACGATGGCGCGGATAGGCAAGGCCGAACGCCAGTCCGACCAGTACAAACGCCAGCGCGTGCTCGCCGTCCTGGCCGAGATCGGAATGCGGCCGAAGCCTTGGTGGCCCGAGAGTCGCAAAGGTGACGGCGGCGGTCAGCAGCCAGGCGATGATCCGGAGGATGAAGGTCATGCGCTCCGAATAGCACGATCTTCTTCGGAACCCTTAACCTGCTTCACGTCCTTGCGAACACCGACGCCCCTCATAAAACGTTCGCGAATTTGCACGGGGTCGCGGTCGGTGGTGCCGACGCCCGGCTTGTCGTCGATGCGCAGCGCGATCAACGTCGGAACGGTTGCGGCGAGCGATCGATCAACCAGCCGTTCGAAATCGTGCTCGTCGGCCGCCCACGCGCTGTCCGCCAGACCGCAGCCCTGCGCAATGGCGACGATATCGGACGACGCCGCGGCCGGCGTCGGTTGAGAACCGGTGATCTGGTAGATACCGTTGTCCATCACGACAAGACTGAGGTTTTTCGGCGCCAATGATGCAATCGTACTGAGGCAGCCGAGCTGCATCAGCAGCGAGCCGTCACCCTCCAGCGCGATGACGCGTCGTTGCGGTTGCGCAAGGGCTACGCCCAGCGCGATCGGAAAGGCGAGGCCCATGCTGCCCAGCATATAAAAGTTCTGCGGGCGGTGTCCGGCGGACCACAGATCGAAATTTGTATTGCCAATGCCGGCGATCACGGCTTCCTCGTGCTTCAATTTTGCGACCAGCCGTTTGGTGAGATCGAACCGGTTCATCACCTTGGTGTTGCGGACTGGCGCCGGTATGTTCCTGCTCATTTCTCGAACACCTTTCCGCCCGTCAGCAGCGGCGACAGGATCAGCGCCACCGGCGCCTGCGTGGCGATCGCCTGCTTGATCGACCGGTCGCAGATGAACTCGAATTCGTCGAGCCGGGTCGCGGTGTGATGCACCATCGCCAGCGAGTCCAGCACCGGCCGCATGGTGCGGCACACCAGCGACTGCCCGTAGTTGAACTCGCCGAGCGTGCCGCGCTCGGACACGAACATGACAAGCGGAATCTGGTAGGGGATCGCCATCGAGGCCAGCGCGTTCGCCAGTGTCGCAAAGCCTGAGGTTTGCATCAGCACCGCGCCGCGCATTCCACCCATCCATGCGCCGGCGACGATTCCAACCGCCTCTTCCTCGCGCGCGGCGGGGAAGGTGGTGAAGAACGGATCGGCGTGAAGGTTCCTGATCAGCGTCGTCAGCACGCGGTCGGGCACATAAGGCACGAGACGGATGTCATTGCGCTTCAGTGTCTCAAGCACCACGCCGTGCCAGGTTCCCTGCTGGGGTTGGGATATCTGTCCCTCGGCGGCGGCCATTGAATTCTCCCTCATCTTTGCGGTTCTTGTGCAATGCCGTCGATGGTCAGATCGCCGCCGAAACTTGACGCGATCAGCGGGATTGTCAACATGCGGAGATGACCGTTTGATTTGCGCGCCGCGATGAGTTCGACGGCGCAAATATGCGATACATGAAAGCAACCAGAAAAAACATCGGGAGGAAATGCGATGGGGTGGTTCCGCGTTCTTGCCATGACGGTCGGTCTGGTCGCCGCAGGCGGCGCAGCCACGGCGCAGACCGGGTTTCCCTCCAAGGCCGTGCATCTGTTCGTGCCATATCCGGCCGGCGGCGCCGTCGATATCCTGGCGCGCACGCTCGGCGACGAACTGTCGAAGAACTGGAGTCAGCCGGTCATCGTCGAAAACCGGCCGGGCGCTGGCGGCGTGGTCGCTTCGCAGGCGCTCGCCACCTCGCCGCCAGACGGTCACACGCTGATCGTGGTGGCCAGCGGCCATGCCACCAATCCATTTCTCTATCCGAAAATCCCCTACGACACCTTCAAGGCCTTCACGCCGATCTGCCTGCTGGCATCGTCGCCGAATATTCTGCTGGTGCGCGCCGATTCGCCGTTCAAGACGCTGGCCGATCTGCTGGCGCAGGCGCGCGCGAAGCCGGGCGGCTTGTCCTACGGTATGGCCGGCAACGGCACCTCGACGCATCTTGCCGGCGAGTTGCTGAAAAATCTCGCCAAGGTCGACATTCTGGCGATCCCCTACAAGGGCGGCGGTCCGGCGATGAACGATCTGTTGGGCGGTCAGATTCCGATGTCGTTCAACAATGGACCGGAGTCGGTGGGACAGATCAGCGCCGGTACTGTTCGCGCGCTCAGCGTCACCACCGCGAAGCGCGCGCCATTTCTGCCGGATGTACCGACCATGGCTGAAGCGGGCGTGGCCGGCTATGACACCGGCGTGTGGTGGGGCCTTGTCGGACCGGCCGGAATGCCGGCAAACGTGGTGGCGCAATTGTCGAGCGATTTCATTGCCGCGCTGAATGCGCCCGCGGTGAAGGACCGCCTCAATACACTCGGGGCGTCGCCCATCGGCAGTTCGCCGAAGGAATTCGACGCGGTGATCCATGCCGATTACGAGAAGTGGGGTCCGATCATCAAGGCCGCGGGAATGAAGGCCGAATGACGCGGCTGACAATTCGATGATTCCCGCCTGCCTGCCGCCGCGGGAGCCGACTCGGCCCAGGGTACCGCCGCCGCCCAATGCCTGCGATACCCACGCGCATGTATTCGGGCCGGCCGCGCGCTTTGCCTACGCCGATGATCGCAGCTACACGCCGCCGGACGCGCCACTGGCAAAATATCTGGCCATGCTCGGTACGGTCGGTTTCGACCGCGGCGTGCTGGTGCAGGGCAGCGCGCACGGCCGCGACAACTCGGCGATGCTGGATGCGCTGGCGCAGCAGCCCGAGCGCCTGCGCGGCATTGCGGTGGCCGACGAAACCGTTCCGCCCGAAACCTTGCGGCGATGGAACGAACTCGGCGTGCGCGGCTTGCGCTTCAATCATTTCTTTCGCGACGGGCAATTGCATTATCGCGGCGGCGTGCCGCTGACCGCCGCATCGGCGCTCGCGCCTGTCATGGCCGAGCTTGGCTGGCATCTGCAGCTCTGGATCGACGTCAAGGATTTGCCGGAGACCATTCCGGTCCTGAAAGCGATCGGTCTGCCGGTGGTGATCGATCACATGGGCCGCACCGATGCGCGCGCCGGAGTCGCGACCGAGGGTTTTCAGAGCCTGCTGCGCGCGGTCGGCGAGGGCTGGTGCTGGGCCAAGCTGTCCGGCGCGCACCGCATCAGCCGGAATGCGCCCGACTATCCCGACGCACGGCCGTTTCACGAGGCGCTGGTGATGGCCAGTCCGGAGCGGCTGGTTTGGGGCGGCGACTGGCCGCACCCGCGCGTCGAGGGCGAGATGCCGGACGTCGGACACCTGTTTGAACTGTTTCAGGCGTGGACACCGGACCGGACCACCCAGCACCGCATCCTCGTCAGCAATCCCGCAAGGCTTTATGGATTCCCGAACTGAAGGCACAAGAATGTCCGTCAACAACAAGCGTGTGTTCTACGTCAAATACCTGGCGCACCCGGTTTACTCCGAGATCATGCAGGCGCGGCCCGACGTGCGGTTCGACCGGCTCGAAAACGAAAGTCCGGATGAAGTGGCCGCGCCGATCGTGAACGGGGCGCATGTCTATCAGATCGGCGCCGCGCGCGACGAGATCGCGCGGCATTTCCACGTCGACGACGACTTGTTGAAGCGGGCGCCCAACCTGCTGCTCGTCTCCAGCAACGGTGCCGGATTCGACCCGGTCGATGTCGATGCCTGCACCGCAGCCGGCGTGCTGGTCGTCAACCAGTCCGGCGGCAACGCGCATTCCGTCGCCGAACACGCCTTGGGAATGATGCTGACCCTGTCGAAACGTATCATCGAAGCCGACCGCGCGTTGCGGCGCGACCCGAACGTCAACCGTAATGCGCTGATCGGCACCGAGGTGCAGGGCAAGACCGTCGGTATTGTCGGCATTGGCAATGTTGGCCGCCGCATTGCCGAACTCTGCAAGGGTCTGCTTGGCATGACCGTGCTGGCCTATGATCCGTATCTCACGGCAGCCGAGGTTGCCGCGCGCGGCGGCGAGAAAGCCGAACTTGACGACCTGCTGCGCGCTGCCGATTACGTCTCGATCAGTTGCCCGCTGACAAAAGACAATCGTGGCATGATTGGCGCGAGGGAGTTTTCACTGATGCAGCCGCATGCGTATTTCATCACCACCGCGCGCGGTTTCATCCATGACGAAGGCGCGCTCTTGCAGGCGCTGCGCGGCAAGGCGATCGCCGGCGCCGGCCTCGATGTGTGGGCGAAGGAGCCGCCGCCGCCGGATCACCCGCTGCTGCAGTTCGACAACGTGCTGGCGAGTCCGCATACCGCCGGCGTCACCAAGGAAGCCCGCGCCAATATGGGCCGCATCGCCGCCGAACAGGTGCTCGACGCACTCGATGGCAAGCGCCCGCCGCGCATCGTCAATTCGGAAGTGTGGCCGGCCTATGCCAAGCGCTTCGAGCGCACATTTGGATTTGCACCAAAATAACGCATCGTCATTCCGGGGCGCGCCGCTTGGCGCGAACCCGGAATCCAGAGGTAGTGAACTGCCGAATTTAACGTCTAGATTCCAGGTTCGCTCGCTGCGCGAGCGGCCGGAATGACGGAAGTTGTCACTTCACCAGATGAAACGCGCCGTCCTTGACCTCGATGACGAAGGCCGAACGTTCGTCGTAGCCGTTGTGATTGTCCGGCGTCATGTTGGACAGGCCGTTGTTGAGCGCGAAGTCCTTTGTCTTCTCGATTTCGTCGCGCAGCGCGGCGCGGAATTCGGCGGTCCCCGGCTTGGCGACCTGGAGCGCGGCGGGGATTGCCCGCTCCACATGTGACATCGAATCCCACAGATGCGCGCCGAAGATCGACGGGATGTTGCCGTTTGCCGCCTTGTAGGCATCGACGAAGGCGGCCGTGGTCTTGCGGAACGGACTGTCGGCGGGCAGGTCGTTGACGACGGTGAATGCCTCGCCGGTGAAGATCGCGCCGTCGACGTCCTTGCCGCCGAGCTTGATGAATTCCTCCGTGGCGACGCCGTGGGTCTGGAAAATCGGCCCCTTGTAGCCGCGCTCGCGCAACGCCTTCTGCGGCAACACCGCCGGAGTTCCGGCGGAAGCGACGAACACCGCGTCGGGCTTGGTGGCGAGGATTTTCAGTACCTGCCCGGTGACGCTGGCGTCGCTGCGCGCATAGACTTCGTGGCCCGTCAGCGTGATACCGAGTTTTGGCGCGGCTTCGCTTAGTACTTTGTAATAACCTTCGCCATAGGCATCAGAGACGCCAATATAGCCGAGCGTCTTGACGCCGGTCTTGGCGATATATTTCAGGATCGCGTTGGCCATGATGTCGTCGTTCGGCACCACCTTGAACACCCATTTGCGCTTGTCATCCATCGGCGCGACCAGAATGGCGGCGGCGGCCAGCGACATCAGCGGGGTTTTGGATTCCGCGGCGATATCGATCAACGGCAGGCTGACAGGGGTCAGCGACGAACCGATCAGCACATCGACCTTTTCCTCGGTAATGAGCTTGCGCGCGTTCTGCGCGCCTTTGGTCGGATCGGATTCGTCGTCGAGCGCAAAATAAGTGATCTTCTGTCCGGCGACTTCTTTCGGAAGTGCTGCGACAGTTTTGCTCTGCGGCTGGCCGAGCGCGGCGCCCGGTCCGGACGCGCTCATGGTGATGCCTACCTTGATCTGCGCCTGCGCGGTCCCCAGCCCCAGCACGGTGGCCAGCGCCACCATCCAACTCCTGCGTATCATTTTGTTTTCTCCCTTTTGGTTATTGGCGATCTTAATACTCGTTTCCGCCGAGGCCGAGATAACTTTCGACCAGTCTGGAATCCTTCGCGATTTCCGCCGGCGATCCTTGCGTGGTAATGGCGCCCAGTTCCATCACATAGGCATAGTCGGCAACCTCAAGTGCTGCACGCGCGTTCTGCTCGACCAGCAGGATCGAAACCCCGGTCTTGCGCAGATCGGTCAGGATATGAAAGACGTCGCGGACGATTTTTGGCGCGAGGCCGAGGCTGGGTTCATCCAGCATCAGCAGGACAGGGCGCGCCATCAGCGCGCGGCCCATCGCCAGCATCTGCCGTTCGCCGCCGGACAGGGTGCCGGCGAATTGCCGGCGCCGCTCCTGCAGCCGCGGCAACCGTGCATAAATCTCCTCCAGCGTCTGCCTGCGCTCGGCGCGGGGTCGCCGAAAGCCGCCCAGCAGCAGATTGTCCTCGACGGGCATGTCAGCGAACAATTCGCGACGTTCCGGCACCAGGCACAGGCCGGCCTTTACACGACTTTCCAATGGCACCGAGTTGATCTCGGCATCGCGAAAACCGACATGGCCGCGCGCGCTCAGCAGTCCCATGATGGCGTTGAGCAGCGTGGTCTTGCCGGCGCCGTTGGAGCCGATCACGGTGACCAGAGCGCCTTCCGCCACGGCGATCGAGACATCATGAACCACCTGCGCGCGCCCGTAAGACACGCACAGGCCACGCACGTCGAGCAGCGCGGTCACGACACGCCTCCGAGATAAGCCTCTAGCACGACAGGGTCGTTGCGGATCGCGGAGGGAATGCCCTCGGCGATCCTGGTGCCGAAATCCAGCACCACGAGACGATCGGCAAGGCTCATGACAAAGTCCATGTCGTGCTCGACCAGCAGCACGCTGATGCCCTCGGCGCGCACCTCGCGCAGGAGATGGGCCAACGCCTTCTTCTCGCCGACGCGCAGTCCAGCGGCGGGCTCATCCAGCAGCAGCAATACAGGATTGAGACTGAGCGCGCGGGCAACTTCGACCAGCCGCAGTTGACCCAGTGCCAGCGTGCCGGCCGGCCTGGACGCAACATCGCTCAGCCCGACGCGATCGAGTTGACGTCGCGCATTGGCGAACAGCAGTGCTTCCTCGGCGCGGTCGAGATCGAGGATCGAACGCACAAGTCCCGCGCTTCCGCGCAAATGGGCCCCGAGCGCGACATTCTCGATCACGCTCATGTCGGTGACAATCTCGACATGCTGAAAGGTGCGGCCGAGACCGAGCGCTGCGGCGCGCTGCGGCGTCTGCGCCTGCAGCGGGTGGCCTTCGAATTGGATTTGCCCGGAAGTGAGCGGCAGCATCCCGGTGATGAGGTTGAAGGTGGTGCTTTTGCCGGCGCCGTTGGGTCCGATCAGCCCGATGATCCGGCCGCTCTCGACCTCGAAGCTGACATCGTTGACCGCAACCAGCCCACCAAACGCCTTGCGCGCGCTCTTCGCCTGAAGCAGCGGCGTGCCTGGTTCGGGAAGCGAACGGTCCGGCAACCGCTCGTTTTCACGCGGCACCGGCGGCGTCGGAGCCGCCGGCGGTCCGAACAGGATCGGCCATAATCCGTTCGACGCGAATTGCAGGATCAGCACCAGCACCGCACCGAATGCGATGGCTTCGAAGTTACCGGTATTGCCCACCAGCCAGGGCAGGAAATTCTGCAACTGGTCGCGCAACACCGTAATCCCGGCGGCGCCTAGCATGGCGCCGTAGACCCGGCCGGCGCCGCCCAGCACCGCCATCAGCAGATATTCGGTGCCGGCACTGATGCCGAACGGGCCCGGCGATACCGAGCGCTGGAAATGCGCGTAGAGCCAGCCGGCCAGGCCTGCGAGCATCGCGGCATAGACGAACACCATCAGTTTGGCGGCGGCGGTGTTGACGCCAAACGCTTCGGCGGCGCGGGTAGAGCGCCGGAGCGCGCGGATGGCGCGGCCGATCCGGCCCCCGAGCAGATTTTGCGTGGCGATTACCGCGAGCACCACGGCGATCCATACCACGACGAAATATTCACGCGGATGGATCAGGGCATGTGCGCCGATCCGCAGCGGAGGGATGCCCGGCAGTCCGTCGTGGGCGCCGAGCCAACTGATATTGCCGAACAGATAGAAGAACGCGATGCCCCAGGCGATGGTGCCGAGCGGCAAATAGTGACCTGACAGTCGCACAGTGACCGCGCCGATCAGTCCGGCTGCGATCATCGTCACGGCGAGCGAGGCCGGCAGGGTCAGCCAGGGCGAAACACCGAAATGGACCGTGAGCGCGCCGGTCGTATAGGCGCCGAAACCAACGAAGGCGGCCTGTCCGAACGACGTCATGCCGCCGACGCCGGTCAGCAGCACCAGACCGATTGCGACCAAGCTGGAAATGCCGATGTAATTGAACAGGGTGATCCAGTAATCCGGCATCAGCCCGCTGAAGGGTGCGATCAGGAGCGCCAGCGCGCAAATGATCGGAATAACGGGCCCGCGTGGCAGTTTCATTCCGTCTCCTCGGCATGCGGGGCATAAACCGAGCGCCATGCCAGCACCGGAATGATCAGCGTGAACACCAGCACTTCCTTGAAATTGCTGGCCCAGAACGAAAACAATGCTTCGGCGAAACCGACGCCAAGCGCGGCCAGGACGGTGAGCGGATAGCTCACCAGTCCACCCAGGATCGCCGCGACGAAGGCTTTCAACCCGATCAGAAAACCGCTGTCATAAAACACTGTCATCAGCGGACCGACCAGCACGCCGGAAACGGCGCCCAGAAGCGCCGCCAGGGCGAACGCGATTTGTCCCGCGGCGGAGGTCGGGATTCCAACCAGACGAGCGCCGATGCGGTTCGAGGAGCAGGCGCGCAACGCCTTGCCGAGCAGCGTGCGCCCGAAGAACAGCGCGAACAGCACCAGCAGCAATGCGGTGACGATCAGCACCGCGACGCTCTGGCCGGTGACGACGAGATCGCCCAGTGAAAACGAGGCCGATGACAGCGGGGCGGTGCCGGTGCCCTCGGGTCCGAAGAACAGCAGGCCCAGGCCCATCAGCGAGAAATGCACGCCGAACGCGGCCATCAGCAGCACCAGCACGCTGGAATGCGCGATCGGCTCGAACGCGACGCGGTAGATCATCGGTCCCATCGGTGTGATCAGCGTGATCGCAAGAAGAATGTTGGCCGCCTGACCAAGCTTCATAGGTGCCAGCGTCCGCGTCAGCAGCAGCAGCGAAATCGGCAATGCCAGGTCGAACAAAACAGTTCGTGCGATGCGGCGTGCGGTGAGTTCGCGAAAGTGCCGGATCAGTTCCGATGTCGCAGCAAGGCATCCCAGCGCCAGCAACAGCCATGGCGTCGACGGCATGTTGCCGTTCTCGAGCGCTGCGACGGTGAGCGCGGTGAAGGCCACGAATTCGCCCTGCGGCACCAGGATTACCCGCGTTACCGCGAACACCAGCACGGTCGCAATCGCGACCAGCGCGTAGACCGCGCCGTTGATGATGCCGTCCTGCAGCAGGAACAGGAAAATAGTTGCATCCACGCCCGTTCGTCCCCCGGGCAGCGTCTTGTAGCCCGCTTCCCGGGTCGACGCCGCTGTCATTTTCCGAACAGAATTAACTAACCGCTCGTTCAATTCAAGCGGTAGTTCGGCTAGTCCGATATCGATCACACATGACTCGCTGGGAGCTGACTTGTCACGCGGCCTGTCGTAAGGATGGTCGTGCCAACCCCATTCGCCGTGCTTGAAACGATGATATCGAGCAGAAAGTAAGCTGTTGAAGCCGCAGGACCATCGCTTCTCCATTGCTCCGATGATGGACTGGACCGACCGACATTGCCGGGTGTTCCATCGCCTGTTGACGCGGCGGGCAAGGCTCTACACGGAGATGCTGACCACCGGCGCCATCATCCATGGCGATCGGCAGCGGCTGCTCGGATTCGACGCCAGCGAGCATCCGGTAGCGTTGCAACTTGGCGGCTCCGGTCTGTTAGACCTCGCGACCGCGGCCCGGATCGGTGAAGATTTCGGCTACGACGAAATCAATCTGAATGTCGGCTGTCCGTCGGATCGCGTGAAGGACGGCCGCTTCGGCGCCTGCCTGATGGCCGAGCCGGATCTCGTAGCGGACGGCGTTGCCGCCATGAAGCGCGCGGTCACTGTTCCGGTCACGGTAAAATGCCGCATCGGCATCGACGATCAGGATCCGGAAGTGGCGCTCGACATGCTGGCACGCCGCGTCGTCGCGGCCGGTGCCGACGCGCTGATCGTTCACGCCCGCAAGGCCTGGCTCAGCGGCTTGTCGCCAAAGGAAAATCGCGACATTCCGCCGCTCGATTACGGCAGGGTGTACCGGCTGAAGGCTGCATTGCCGGATGTGCCCATCGTCATCAACGGCGGCATCGCCGGCATCGCGGAGGCAAAGCGGCATCTTGCGCATGTCGACGGCGTGATGCTGGGACGCGCCGCTTACCAGGAGCCGTGGCGCTTGTTGTCGGCCGATCCTGAGCTGTTCGGCGAAACCGCGCCGCACGCGACAATGAAGGACGCCTTCGAGGCGATGCTGCCTTACATCGAGGATCAGCTCGCGCGGGGCACGCGATTGCATTCCATCACCAGGCATTTCGTCGGCGCATTCCACGGCGTGCCGGGCGCGCGGGCGTTCCGCCGTCATCTCGCCGAGAACAGCGTGAAGCATGGCGCCGGCGTGCAGGTTTTGCGCGATGCGATTGCGCTGGTCGACAATCGCGCGCCGGTCTCGATCGCGGCCTAGGGATAGCCGTGCAGCATCAAGCGGTCGGCGCGCACTTCCCAGCTTTCCAGCCGGTCCAGAAAACTCATGCCCAACAGATTTGTCTTCATCTGCCCGCGCGGCACCACCAGTGCGGGCACCGAGCGCTCGACGAGCTTGCCGATCGCGAGGCGATCCAGCGTCAGCCGCGCCGCCCGGGTGTGGCCGCCGGCGGTTTCGACATCGACGTTGTAATCGAGCAGTTCAAGCGGCAACCCGGCGGCTCTCGCGGTTTCATAGGTGAGTACGACCGAGGTTGCGCCGGTATCGATCACCATCGGCGCACTGACGCCGTTGATTTTCGCGAGCAGCGCGAATTCCCCGGCTTGGCCGCGTGGTATCTGCACGGCGCGCGCGGGCTGCGCGGCGCGTCGGTGCAGCATGTCCGAGACTGTGGTGCCGGCCTGTGCGATCCGGTCGGGATCGCCATAGGCGACCACCGCGCCGGCTGTTGCACCCAGCACGAGCAGAACGAGCAGGAAGCGGCTCACGGCGCGCCTCTCAGGAATCCGATGATCGGCCGTCTTTCGAAACGACTGGAGCGAACGCCGGCAGTCCGGCCTCGGCCATCCGCGCCGGCAAGCGCCCCATGATCGCCAGCCGCTCGGCGCTGTCGATGCGGTGCCAGCGCGCGATCTCCGGCAGGGTACGTCCGCAGCCAAGACAAAGGCTGGTTGTGGGATCGATCATGCAGACCGCGATGCACGGCGTCTCGATGCTCATCCGGCGATAGTGCGGCGGGATCGACAGGTTGCGCAAGCGCTGCCATCACAGACCTGTCCCCGCGCTCATGATGGGCTTGCTGCGCGGCCGGCGCCTGTCATCGGCAGCGAGAGCGTCGGACGATTCGGGCTGCAGCGGCGGGGCCTCCTCGGTCATCGGCGCCAGAGCCGACATCACGCGCTCGGGCGGGAAGGTGATGATGACTTCGGTGCCGATGCGAAGTTTCGATTTCAAGGTGAAGGTACCACCGTGCATGTCGATCAGGCTTTTCGCGATCGGAAGGCCCAGGCCGGCGCCCTGTTCGGCCGATTTGATCGAGTTGGAGCCTTGACCGAACGAGGCCAGCACGATCGGGATTTCCTCCTCGGCGATGCCAGACCCGGTATCCTTGACGCTGAGGTATTGGCCGCCGGAGGCGGTCCATCCGGCCTTCAACCAAATCTCTCCGCCCTGCGGCGTGAATTTGATCGAGTTCGACAGCAGGTTGAGCACGATCTGGCGGGTGGCGCGCTCGTCGGCCCAGACCCGCGGCATACCCTGCTCGAACACCTCGTGGATGGTGATGCCGCGGCTGGACGCGCGAAGCTTCAGCAGATGATGGCAGTCGGCGACGACATGGACCAGCGAGACGGCCTCTTCGTTGAGTTCGTACCGCCCGGCCTCGATCCGCGACAGGTCGAGAATCTCGTTGATCAGGTTCAGCAGATGTACGCCCGAATTGTGAATGTCGGCGGAGTAGTCCTTGTAGACCGCCACGGCATGGCCGCCGAAGATTTCGCTTTTCATCACCTCGGAGAAGCCGAGGATGGCGTTGAGCGGGGTTCGCAGTTCGTGGCTCATCTGTGCCAGAAACCGCGATTTCGCGACGTTGGCGGATTCAGCGCGATGCCGCGCTTCATCGGAGATCGCCTTGGCCTGTTCAAGCTCGCCGATCAGCGCGTCTTTTTCCGCGCGCGCTTCGAGCGTGGCCAGTGTCGTCGAATGCAGCCGATGCGCGAGCAGCGCGAAATAGCCTTCCGCTGCCACCGCGAGCAAAGCGAGGACATAGTTGTCGAAGGTGCCGCCGAGCATAAAATTCAATGCGATCGCACAGGTCACCGGCGTGGTAGCCGCGAGTGCTGCAATCGGCAGGCTGGCCGCCAGCATGCTCGATACCGCCACCACCAGCAGCATCAGGAACATCAGCAGCGTGTTCGAGGTGACGTCGGCGCCGGTGGGATGGATCAGGATGGCCATCCAGCACAGACCGTAGAGCAGGTCGAGCAGGACAAATCGCGTTCGCCAAACGCGGATTCCGGCCGGTGAGGGCGGTTCGTTGAGAAACCGGGCGCAGTTGCGAATGATCACGGCATGAATGCAGAGCATGCCGCAAGTCCAGGCCAGTGCCGAGATCGGCTGCATCCAGATGCCGAACAGCAAGCCCGTCGCCACCACCAGCAGCATTACCACATACGATGCCGACAGCCGGGTCTGGGCATATTGCCGAAGCAGTTCACGATCGAACGCGGGCCGGGTTCCACTGGTCGACGTTAACCGGTCGCGCGCCTCGCGCACCCGCTGCGCGGCCGCGCGGCGGGTGCGCGCCGGTGCTGCGATCGGCGCCTCAGCCGGAAGCTGGACAATCTCGGGCTTATCGGCGGGTTTACTCATCAAGCAACAGGAATCCTGCACGCAGCCGAGCGCGCTTTTCATTCCTGCTATCTGTGGCGCCAAATCATTAAGAGCTGCCTTAAAGAGCTAAAGAATCGCGTTAATGAAAAGTTAAATTAACGGATCGTGGCAGCGGCCCGCGCGGCTTGACACCATGTCAGCCGCGCATTTCGATGCAATCAGCGCTCGAGCCGGGCCAGCAGGCTCGAGGTGTCCCAACGCTTGCCGCCCATTTTCTCGACCTCCGCATAAAATGCGTCGCAGAGCGCGGTAACCGGAAGGCTGGCGCCGTTGCGGCGGGCTTCTGCGAGGCAGATCGACAGATCCTTGCGCATCCATTCGACGGCAAAACCGAAGTCGAACTTGCCGTCGTTCATGGTCTTGTAGCGGTTTTCCATCTGCCATGACTGCGCCGCGCCCTTCGAAATGGTGTCAATCACCGCATGAACGTCGAGCCCGGCTTTCTTGGCGAAATGGATTCCCTCGGAAAGCCCCTCGACGAGGCCGGCAATGCAGATCTGGTTGACCATCTTGGTCAACTGGCCGGAACCCGCGGGCCCTAGCAGCTTGCACATCCGGGCATAGGCGGCGATCACCGGTTCGGCCTTCGCGTAAGCGTCGGCGCTGCCGCCGCACATCACCGTCAACACGCCGTTTTCCGCGCCGGCCTGACCGCCCGACACCGGTGCGTCGACGAATTTGAAGCCGCGCTTGCTGGCCTCGGCATCGAGTTCGCGGGCAACCTCGGCCAACGCCGTGGTGTGATCGACAAAGATCGCTCCGGACTTCATCGCCGCGAACGCGCCATTGGCGCCGTTCGTCACTGCGCGCAGATCGTTGTCGTTCCCGACGCAGCACATGACAAAGTCCTGGCCTTCGGCCGCGGCCTGCGGTGTCGGCGCCGTTTTCCCCTTGAATTTCTCAGCCCAGGCCTGCGCCTTGGCTGGCGAACGATTGAACACCGTTACCTCGTGCCCGCCTTTTGCGACGAGATGTCCCGCCATGGGAAAACCCATGACGCCGAGACCGAGAAAAGCGATTTTGGCCATGTCTGAACCCTGGGGTTTTCGCCGGCATTGCTACGAAACTGCCGAACGGTGTTTTGGGGACGCGTGGGCGGATCCGCAGCATAAACGGTGCATCACGAAGGGCAACGCCCCCGATTGGCGGGCCTGCGGTATTTTGTGCTAGAAATCGTCCGAGACGATCAAGACTTCAAACAACGGAGCGAACTCCATGAGCGTAGGCCTGCTCGACCATTTCAACATCCGGACCCGAAAACTCGCCGAGACCGTCCGGTTCTATGAGGACGTACTGGACCTCACGAACGGTGACAGGCCTAACTTCCCGTTCCCGGGGGCCTGGATGTACAGCGAAGGCAAGCCGGTGGTCCATCTCGTCGATATTTCGAAGACGGACGAGCAACAGAAGCCCGATTCCGGCGTTGTTCACCATGTCGCCTTTGCTAGTAACGGGTTTGCCGGCATGAAACAGCGGCTTACATCCAGGGGATTGCCGTTCGACGTCCGAGAGGTACCGGGCGTCGCCGTCTGGCAGATTTTCGTTACCGATCCAAACGGCGTGATGCTCGAGCTCAACTATGAAATGGCCAACGAAAAGGCCTGATACGGTATTCTTTGCTGGTTCGCTCTAAGTGTCCGGTATGAAAGCTGCCGGGGTTCGGGAGATTTGGTTTGAGCGTCACACAGCAGCAGGTTCTGGAACGTCTTTCCAAGGTGGTGTCGCCCGGCGGCATCGCCTTGACCGACGCGGACGTTTTGTCCGGTATCGCCGTCAACGATGGCAAGGTGTTTTTCTCCATCAATGTCGATGCCGCGGAGGCCCGCGCTTGGGAAAACGTCCGGGCCGAGGCCGAAGCCGCCGTTCGTGCCATTCCCGGTGTCACTACCGCGATGATCGCGCTCACCGCCGAACGCAAGGCGGGCACCGCACCGGGCCAGGCCCCGCTTAGGCCTCCGCAGGGCGTGCCGCACCTTTCGACGCATCGTCCCCCACAACAACCCGCGTCGGCTTCGCCGATGTCCAAACAAGCGGAAATTCCCGGCATTTCTGCCGTGATCGCGGTCGCCTCCGGCAAGGGCGGCGTCGGAAAATCCACCACCGCGCTCAATCTGGCGCTGGGCTTGCGCGACCTCGGATTGCGTGTCGGCCTGCTCGACGCCGATATCTACGGGCCTTCGGTACCGCGGCTGACCGGCATTCGCGATAAGCCGCAGCTCACCGACGACAAGAAAATGATTCCGATCCAGCGGTTCGGCCTCGCCATCATGTCGATCGGCTTTCTGGTCGAGGAGGAAACCGCGATGATCTGGCGCGGACCGATGGTGATGTCCGCGATCACCCAGATGCTTCGCGATGTGGTGTGGGGCACGCTCGATATTCTCGTGGTGGACATGCCGCCCGGCACTGGCGACGCGCAACTGACTCTGGCGCAGAACGTGCCCCTCAAGGGCGCGGTGATCGTCTCGACGCCGCAGGATCTGGCGCTGGTCGACGCGCGCCGCGGGCTTGCGATGTTCAAGAAGGTCAATGTTCCCGTACTCGGCATTGTCGAGAACATGAGCTATTTCCAGTGCCCGCATTGCGGTACGCGGTCGGATATTTTCGGCCATGGCGGCGCGCGGCATGAGGCGGAACGGCTGGCCGTGCCATTCCTGGGAGAAATCCCGCTGCATATGTCGATCCGCGCCACCTCCAATTCGGGAATGCCGGTGGTGGAAAGCGAGCCGGACGGCCCGCATGCTGCGATCTACCGGGCGATCGGCACCAGGGTCCGCGATCAGCTTCAGGGCGTCATTGCGGCGGCGTGACCACGTTCCAAGCCAGGGACCGCGACATTCGACTTTCGTTTAATCCGTCCTGTCATGCCTTGGTTGCGTTTCCGCTTGTCGATATCCGTGTTAGAGACCCTGCACCGGAGCGTGCCGGCGGCGTAGAACTGCGTTACCGCAAAGCTCCAGAAAATTCCAAGAAACGCCCTCAAGGAGAGTTTGAATGAAGCGTCGTGATTTTTTGAAAGTTTCCGCAGCCGGCGCCGCTGCGACAGCGATTGCCGCGCCGGCGATTGCACAGTCGTCACCGGAGATCAAATGGCGCCTGACGTCGAGTTTCCCCAAATCGCTCGATACGATTTACGGCGGCGCCGAATATTTCGCGAAACAGGTTGCGGAAATGACCGACAACAAGTTTCAAATTCAGGTCTTTCAGGCCGGTGAGCTCGTTCCAGGTCTGCAGGCGCTGGATGCCACGGCAAAGAATACCGTCGAGATGTGTCATACCGTTTCCTATTATTACGTCGGCAAGGATCCAACTTTTGCGATCTATGCGTCGGTGCCGTTCGGACTCAACGCGCGCCAGCAAAACTCGTGGTGGTATCAGGGCGGCGGCATGGAGCTCGGCAACGAGTTCTTCGCCAAGCACGGTGTGATCGGATTTCCGTGCGGCAATACCGGCACCCAGATGGGCGGCTGGTTCAGGAAAGAGATCAAGACGGTTGCCGATCTCTCCGGCACGAAGATGCGCATCGGCGGCATTGCCGGACAGGTGCTTCAGAAAGTTGGCGTCGTGCCGCAGCAACTCGCCGGCGGCGACATTTATCCGTCACTTGAGAAGGGCACCATCGACGCAGCCGAATGGGTTGGTCCTTACGACGACGAGAAGCTCGGATTCCAGAAGGTTGCCAAGTACTACTACTATCCCGGCTTCTGGGAAGGAGGGCCGACGGTTCATGCTTTCGCCAATCTGGAAAAGTGGAACGAGTTGCCCAAGGGTTATCAGTCCATCATCCACAACGCGACCGCCAACGCCAACAGCTGGATGGCAGCGCGCTACGACATGCAGAACCCGGCGGCATTGAAGCGCTTGGTTGCCGGCGGTACCCAGCTTCGGCCATTCACCAACGAAGTGCTGGATGCCTGTCTGAAAGCGACCAACGAGTTGTGGGGAGAAATCTCCGCAAAGAATCCCGACTTCAAGAAATCCGTCGACGCGATGCAGGCTTACCGGTCTGATCAGTATCTGTGGTGGCAGGTTGCCGAATACACCTTCGACAGCTTCATGATCCGCTCGCGCACCCGCGGCTGATACGACTTAAAGTAGCACGATGAAAGCCCGGCCTTCGCGAAGAGGCCGGGCTTTTTGCGTTGCGACAGACCAGTTCGTGATGGAAAACGCGGACAGGATGTTCCATGCTCAGGGCAGGCCTCGCACAAGAAGGCCGCCGCATCATCACCACACGAATCATTCCACGGGAGAGCTCAATGAAGCGACGAGACTTTATCAAGGTGACCGGCTTGGGAGCGGTGGGTGCCGCAACGATCGCGGCACCGGCAATTGCGCAATCGATGCCGGAAATCAAATGGCGCATGCCGACGAGTTGGCCGAAGTCGCTCGACACACTATATGGCGGCGCCGAGATGATGTGCAAACTGGTCGGTGAGGCGACCGACAACAAGTTTCAGATTCAGTCGTTCGCCGGTGGCGAAATCGTGCCCGGCCTGCAGGTGGTGGACGCCGTATCGAACGGCACCTGTGAGATCGGCCACACGGCTTCGTATTATTACTTCGGCAAGGATCCAACATTTACGTTCGGCTCATCGGTGCCGTTTGGACCTAACATGCGCATCAACCAGGCCTGGTACACGCTGGGCGGCGGCAGGGAAGTCCTCAACGAGTTTTACAAGAAATATAACTGTATTTCGCTACTCGCCGGTAACACCGGTTGTCAGATGGGCGGTTGGTTCCGCAAGGAAATCAACACCGTCGACGACCTCAAGGGTCTCAAATTCCGCATTGGTGGCTTCGCGGGGCGTGTGATGCAGAAGTTGGGCGCGGTGCCGCAACAGCTAGCTGGCGGCGACATCTATCCGGCGCTTGAGAAGGGAACGATTGACGCCGCCGAGTGGGTCGGTCCTTACGATGACGAGAAGCTCGGATTCGTTAAGGTCGCTCCGCATTACTACTATCCCGGATGGTGGGAAGGTGGACCGATGCTGCTGGCGTTCGTCAATCTCGATAAATGGAACGCGCTGCCGAAATACTATCAGAGCGTGCTCGAACTGGCCGGTCACCAGGCCAACACCTGGATGATGGCAAAGTACGATCAGACCAATCCGTCGGCGTTGCGCCGGTTGCTCGCGAGCGGCGCAAAATTGCACGCTTTTCCGCCGCCTGTGATGCAGGCTTCCTTCAAGGCTGCAAAGGAGTTGCACAGCGAGGTCGCGGCGACCAATCCGGATTTCAAGAAGGTCTATGAGTCGCTGACCACTTTTTCGAACAACGGCTATCAGTGGTTTCAGGTCGCCGAACTCGGTTACGACGCATTCATGGCGCGCAACTCGCAAAGTTGACGATCTTCACCCTGAAAGAAAAACACCCCGAAACTCGCGTTTCGGGGCGTTTGTTTTGCAAGGGGTCCAAGGGCGCTATTGTTTCGGCGGCGGGCCGAAGTCGAGTGGAGGCATTTCGATCTGCGGAATGTCGATCTTGATGGTGTTCGGATCGATGGTCGACGCGGTGCCCTTGTAGTGCATCACCATCGCCGGGAACATGATCACCAGCAATACCATGACGACCTGGATTACGACGAAGGGTACGGCCCCCCAATAAATCTGGCCTGTTGTAACGGGCTCCATCCGCTTGCCGGTGACGCGGTCGATGTAGGACTCCTTCGGTGCGACCGAGCGCAGATAGAACAGCGCGAACCCGAACGGTGGATGCATGAACGATGTCTGCATGTTGACGCCCAGGATGACGCCGAACCAGATCAGGTCGATGCCGAGTTTTTCCGCCGCCGGTCCGAGCAGTGGGATGACGATGAAGGCGAGTTCGAAGAAATCGAGGAAGAAAGCGAGGACGAACACGAACGCGTTGACAAAAATCAGGAAACCGATTTGGCCGCCGGGCAACGAAGTCAGCAGATGCTCGACCCAGACGTGGCCGTTCACGCCGTAGAAGGTCAGCGAAAACACGCGCGCGCCGACCAGGATGAAGACCACGAACGCCGACAGTTTCGCGGTCAATTCCGTTGCTTGCCGGATCAGGTCCCAGGTCAGCCGGCGCTTGGCGGCGCCCAGGATGATCGCACCGGCAGCACCCATCGCGCCGCCCTCCGTCGGCGTGGCGATGCCGATGAAGATCGTGCCCAGCACCAGGAAGATCAGGAACAGCGGCGGAACCATCACGAAGGTGGTCTGCTGCGCCATCGCCGACAGGAAGCGGAAGCCTGTGAGCTTGTCGATGATCCAGTTCACAACAGCGACAAAGAAGGCGAAGATGATTCCGAAAAACATGCTGAGTACGACAAAGTCGGCTCCATGGGTTTCGGAATGGCGCATCATGAACCAGCCGAATACGCAACTGGCAAGAAAAAGCATGGCCAGCGAAATCAAGCCGCGGCTGCCGTTGGGTTCGCGGAAACCGATCGCCTCGGGCGGCAGGCCGGGAGCGGCCTTGGGAAAGATCAGCGTGACCACAAACGCGTAGAAAGCATAGAGGCCCGCCAGCACCAGGCCCGGAATGAACGCGCCCTCATACATGTCGCCGACCGACTTGCCGAGCTGGTCGGCCATCACGATCAGCACCAGCGACGGCGGAATGACCTGAGCCAGCGTGCCGGAAGCTGCGATGATGCCGGTGGCCATGCGGCGGTCGTAGCCGTAGCGCAGCATGATCGGCAGCGAGATCAGGCCCATTGAAATCACCGACGCTGCAACCACGCCGGTGGTGGCGGCAAGCAGCGCGCCGACGAACACCACGGCGTAGGCGAGGCCGCCGCGAATGGTCCCGAACAATTGCCCGATGGTATCGAGCAGATCTTCTGCCATGCCCGATCGTTCCAGCACCAGTCCCATGAAGGTGAAGAACGGAATCGCCAGCAGCGTGTCGTTGTTCATCACGCCATAGATGCGTTCGGGCAACGCCTGCAGGAAGTCCGGCCGGAATTCACCGAGTTCGATACCGACGAACGCGTAGATCAGTCCGACCGCGCCGAGCGAGAATGCCGCTGGATAACCGAGCAACAGGACAATGACCAATGACGCGAACATAATCGGCGCCATGTTTGCGATAAGAAAAGCTGACATTCAAATCCCCTGAGATCGCGCCCCTGCGATCAGCGTTTTTCAATCGCCTCGACGAAATGTTCGACCTCGGCCTCGAGGGCATGCACCTGCGACGCGTGCGGATCCGGGATTGCGCCGCGCATCACGGCGATGCGTTTGATCAATTCGGAGACGCCTTGCACGATCAGGAACGCAAATCCAACGATGATGAGCGACTTGGCCGGCCATTGCGGCAGGCCGCCCGCGTTGCCCGATTGCTCGTTGATTTCGAACGAGCGCATGAAGAATGGGCCGCCGGTGATGATCATGATGACGCACAACGGCATCAGAAAGAACAGGTGGCCCATTACGTCGATGCCGTCGCGCACCCGCTTCGGCAGCATCTGGTTCACGATATCGATGCGGATATGTTCGTTGTCCAGCAGCGTCCAGGGCGAGCACAGCAGGAAAACGATGCTAAACAGCACCCATTGAAGTTCGAGCCAGGAATTCGATGATGTATCGAAAGTTTTGCGAATGATCGCGTTCACTGCCGACACGATCACGGCGACCAGAATCAACCACGCGAGCCGTTTTCCCGTCCAGCGCGTGAACGCGTCAATTCCACGGCTCAATCTCAAGAGCGATTGCAACGTTGACCCCTCCCAGCTGGCGCTTCGCCGTCTTGACCACGCCGACCTAGCGCAGCGGCCTGTCCAGCCGGGCGTGCATGAAGCAGCAGCACCATTCCAGCGTGGAAGCCTGCCGTCAATTGGAAGTTTGTTGATATTGAAGGGGAATATTGGCTCGCGCTTAATCTCCGCCACGCGTCTCGGTAGTTTCAGCCGCCGGTGACACTCATATGGCGGCTGACGCTCGGGCGATTGTGCCGGCGGTCGATGATAAAGTCGTGGCCCTTGGGCTTCAAGCCGATGGCGCGGTCGATGGCAACGCCGAGCAGGTCGTCGCTGGCGGAAGCGCGCAGCGGCTTGCGCAGATCGGAGGCATCCTCGTGGCCGAGGCAGGTGTGCAGCGTGCCGGTGCAGGTGATGCGGACGCGATTGCAGGACTCGCAGAAGTTGTGGGTCATCGGCGTGATAAAGCCCAGCTTGCCACCGGTCTCGCTGACGCGGACATAGCGCGCGGGGCCGCCGGTGTCGTCGTCGAGATCGGTCAGCGTATATTGCTTGGCGAGGCGCGCCCGTAACAGCGACAGCGGCACATACTGATCGATGCGACCTGCGCCGATGTCGCCCATCGGCATCACCTCGATCAGCGTCAGCGCCATGCCTCTGCCGTGCGCCCATTGCATCAACGAAGGAATCTCATCTTCGTTGATATTCTTCAACGCGACGGCGTTGATCTTGACCGCGAGCCCCGCGGCACGCGCGGCCTCGATGCCGGCAAGAACCTTGTTGAGATCGCCCCAGCGGGTGATGGCGCGGAATTTCGCCGGATCGAGGGTGTCCAGCGAGACGTTGATCCGCCTGACGCCGCAGTCGCGCAGCTCGCCGGCAAACCGTTCCAGTTGCGAGCCGTTGGTCGTCAGCGTCAGTTCGTTCAGCGAGCCGCTGTCGAGATGGCGCGACAGCGAGCGCACCAGCGACATCACGTTACGGCGAACCAGCGGTTCACCGCCGGTGAGCCGCAGCTTGCGGACGCCCTTGGCGATGAAGGCCGAACACAGGCGGTCGAGTTCTTCCAGGGTGAGCAGATCCGCCTTGGGCAAGAAGGTCATGTCTTCGGACATGCAATAAAAACAGCGCAGATCGCAGCGGTCCGTGACCGATACCCGCAAATAGCTGATGGCCCGGCCAAACGGGTCGGTCATGGCAGGAGCAGGCGGTACAGGATGGTTCGACACACGTACGGTCATCTGGACATGATTGTATCACTGCCGCGGCGGCTACAACAGTGCGGCGGCTCAGTAGTCACAATCTAGGCATGATGTGCTTCGCGTACAATCCACGCGAACGTTCGCCGCAGTACGCTGGCGTTATCGGGTCGGCGCCGGAACCGCCGGCTGCGGAAACGGCGATGCCGCAGGAGGGGTGGCTGCAGCAGGCTTCGGTTTAGGCTTTTTCGGCCTGAGCGGCTTCCGGACTGGTTTCGGCGGCCCCGCAGGCTGGAGTTCGCCCACCACCGGATTGGGATCGATCGACGTCGAGGCCGGAGTCGAAAAATCGCCGGGAATATTGACGACCTGTACCGGCACTGTAAGCGGCTGAAATCTGTTTAGCGTATAGGTGACGGTGAAATTTTCGGCAGGCACGGTAACCGAGCACGGTGTCTTGCAGCCTGGCCCCAGGGACGTCTTGGCGTCGGCTCCCGACGGGATTAAGTCGAGCTGGACCGGAACGGTTGGCGGGGCAGATCTGAAAGAATCCATCGAAAACGATGAACAGCCGGCCAAACCGAGCCCTGCCACGGCACTCACGATGACACGACGCATGATCGATCCACTTGTTGCGGCTATCGCCACAGTCCCAAGTCAACCATAAGAGCGTCCGGACACCCACGCAACGGGGCCGGCCGGAAAGTTAATTGATGGTTAATAGGCCGCCGGCCTATCATCAATTATTCATATTGATCAATCGGTTATCGGGATCCACGGCCTGCGGTGAGGCTTTCCACGGCAGCCGGCAAATCTCTCATGTGACCGATCAGACGATCGGGTTTGAGATCAGCCATGGGGACGTCCGTATAGCCAAAGTCGACCCCGACCACTGGCACATTGGCACGTCGGGCTACGCCCACATCGGTTCCCGCATCTCCCACCATGACGGTCGAGGCGATCCGTCCACCTGCGCGTGCCACGGTCTGCTGCAGGATGGCGGGATCGGGTTTGGCGACGCCAAACGTGTCGGCTCCGCAAATCGCTGAAAATCGCGAACTCAATTCCAACTTGTCGAGCAGCAGTTTCGATAGCCATTCCAGCTTGTTGGTACAGACCGCAAAGCGGCATCCGCGCGCGGCGAGATCGTCGAGCGCGTCTTCCAGACCTTCAAACGGACGAGATTCGTCGGCAATATGCGCTGCATAATGATCGATAAAATCACCGGTAAGCCGGTCGAGATCGCCAGGATCGATGTGGCGCCCGTCCACCTCCAATCCGCGCTCGATCAGCTTGCGGGCACCGGCGCCGATCATGTTGCGTGCGGATTTAATCGGCACCGCGGGCAGCCCTTCGCGATGGAGAACGAAATTGAGCGCGTTGATGAGATCGGGTGCCGTATCGACCAGCGTGCCATCCAGATCGAATACAATCGTGCGGGAAGGATTCATGGCGGATCGCTAACGGCCTCGAGGCGATTGCGCAAGTGGGTTGCGGCAATGCTGGCGACTTCGCTGAAAAACGGCGCATAAGCCTGTTCCTCCCCGTGAAACGACGCTAGATATGCCGCGCCGAATGCGGCGACCAACAACGGCTTTGGGAGCATTGGCACGGTGACCATGGACGAACTGAAAAGACAGGCGGCGGCCCAGGCGCTCGCGCAGGTGCGCGATGGCATGAAGCTCGGTCTCGGCACAGGGTCGACGGCCCGGCATTTCGTCGAGCTTCTCGGCGAGCGCGTCCGCGCCGGGCTGACAATCGTCGGCGTGCCGACCTCCGAGGCGACCCGTGCGGATGCGCAACGCTGTGGCATACCGCTGACGACGCTCGACGAAATTGACCGGCTCGACCTGACCGTCGATGGCGCCGATGAAATCGATCCCGTTCTCAACGTCATCAAGGGCGGCGGCGGCGCGCTGCTGCGTGAGAAGATCGTGGCAGCGGCGTCGGATCGCATGATCGTGATCGCCGACGATTCCAAATGGGTAAAAATGCTCGGCCGCTTTCCACTGCCGGTGGAGGTGATCCCATTCGGCCTGTCCGCGACGCAGCGCGCCATGGCGCAGGCGTTTGCGAAAAACGGCGTTTCCGGGCAAATGGTGATGCGGAAAGGCAAGGACGGCCATGCTTTTGTCACCGATGGCGGCCACTGGATCGTCGACGCCCATCTCGGACAAATAGCCGATGCACCGCGACTGGCGGGGCTGTTGACCTCGATACCGGGTGTCGTTGAGCATGGGCTGTTCATCGGTCTGGCCAGCACGGCGATGCTGGCAGGCTCGCAGGGAATTCGCGTTGTTGAACGGCCCTGAGGGCCGCAATCGAGGAGAATTGGAATGAAGTATGTTTCGAACGTTTTGGCCGCCGCGGGGCTTGCGGCGGGATTGGCTCTGGCTGGCGCTGCCGCCTACGCGCAACAACCTGCGGCCAAGCAGGCGGCACCCGCGCCCGGCCTCAAGCAGGCTTCGCCGGCGGCTGTAGCGGCTGCAAAAGAAATTCTGATGATGAAGAACGCCAACGCGATGTATGCCAGCGCCGTCCCCAATATCGTGGAGCAGACCAAGAATGCGCTGCTGCAGAGCAATCTCAACTATCAGAAAGACCTCAACGAAGTCGCGGTAGTGGTCGCGAAAAATCTTGCCGGCAAGGAGCAGGAAATCGGCGATGGCATGGCCAAGATCTACGCCAACGAATTTACCGAGCAAGAGTTGAAAGACCTGGTCGCGTTCTACAAGACGCCGTTGGGCCAGAAGCTGCTCGCCATGGAACCCCGTGCAATTCAGTTCAGCATGTCCTACATGAACCAGTGGGGCCAGATTTTTGCGCAAACGGTCAATGAACAGTTTCGGGCCGAGATGAAAAAACGCGGCAAGGAAATCTGACGGGCCTGATCGCGGCGAGGGGATCCGATGGCTGATTTCGACGTCGACCTGTTCGTGATCGGTGGCGGTTCGGGGGGCGTACGCGCCGCCCGCATCGCCGCTGGATACGGCGCCCGCGTCATGGTGGCCGAGGAGTACCGGATGGGCGGCACCTGCGTGATCCGCGGTTGCGTGCCGAAGAAACTCCTGGTGCTGGCGTCGCATATCCATTTCGAGATCGAGGATGCCGCGGGATTCGGGTGGACGATACCGCCGGTCACGTTCAACTGGTCGGCCCTGATTGCCAACAAAGACAAGGAGATCGCACGGCTCGAAGGCATCTACACCGCCAACGTCGAGAAATCCGGCGCCCGCGTTGTCAAGACTCGCGCGGTATTTGAAGATGCCCACACGCTTCGTCTTGGTACGGGCGAAGCCGTCAGCGCGAAATACATCATGATCGCTACCGGTGGCGCTCCAAATCACGGCCCGGCGATACCCGGCATCGAGCACGTGATTTCGTCGGACGAGGTGTTTCATTTGCCGGAACTGCCGAAGCGCATCGTGATTCAGGGCGGCGGTTACATTGCCTTGGAGTTCGCCTGTATTTTTGCGGGCTTCGGCTCCAACGTGACGCTGGTCTATCGCGGCGACAACATCCTGCGCGGTTTCGATGACGACGTTCGCGCCCATGTGCGCGCCGAGATGGAAAAGGAAGGTATCACCATCCTGACCGGCTGCACGGTCGACAAGATCGACAAGATCGACAAACGCGGTACGGAATTCACCACGCATCTGTCCAACGGTTCGAGTATCGCTTCGGATCAGGTGATGTTTGCGATCGGGCGGCATCCGAACGTCGCCAATCTGGGGCTCGAGAAAGCCGGCGTCGCCATCAATCCGCGCAATGGCGGGATCGCGGTCGACGGTTTCTCGCGCACGTCGGTACCGAACATCTACGCGATCGGCGATGTCACCCACCGCACCAACTTGACACCCGTCGCGATCCGCGAGGGGCACGCGTTTGCGGACACCGTGTTCGGCAAACGCTCGGTTCAAGTCGATCACGCCGATATACCGACCGCGGTGTTCTGCCAGCCGGAAGTCGGCACCGTGGGACTGACGGAAGCGCAGGCCCGGGCGCATTTCAGCCATGTCGATATTTACAAGACCGATTTCAGGCCGATCAAATCGACAATGTCAGGCCGCGACACGCGCATCCTGATGAAGCTGGTGGTCGATGGTACGACCGATCGCGTGGTCGGATGCCATGTCGTCGGCGACGGTGCCGCCGAAATGGTCCAGATTCTCGGCGTCGCCGTCAAAATGAAAGCAACCAAGGCCGATTTCGACGCCACCATGGCGCTGCATCCCACCGCCGCGGAAGAACTCGTGACCATGCGTACGCCGACCGTGCGCCATGTGCGGCAGGCCGCGGAATAATCGCCACGGCTAGTCTCCGGCCTGAATCCATTCCGCGGCTCCGCGCCACAGCGTGTCGCGATGTTCGGGCCTGAAGAAGCCGAAATGCCCGATCGCGGCGGCGTCGGCATCGGCCGGCGTGATGGTCAGTATCTCCGGCTCGATCGAGGTAAATCCCGAACACAACAGTTCGACTGCGGGCCGCGTCGCCCAGGGATCGTCTGAAATGCAAAGCGCGCGCAACGCTCCCCTGTAGCGCGGAAAATTTTCCAGCGCCTTGAGATCGGGATCGTCGAGCATGTAGCGCTTGCTCATGACCCAGTGGACCCATTGCAGGAAAACGCCTTTCGGCAGATCCAGCCCCAGCCCGGTCCAGCCCGGCGCATATCCCATCAGCCGGGTCAGCGGCACGCCGATGAAATTCAGCATCGCATAGACACGATAGCGTTCCGGCGCGGCCATCAGCTTCCAGTATCCAGCCTGGGCCGCGATGAACATCGCGCGTGAGACGTCCGTATTGTTGGGTAACAGTCCGAGCGCCTGGCCGCCGAACGAGTGACCGATATAACCGAGCGGCAGGGTTTTGTAGCGCTCGCGCATCCATGCCACCGCCGCCGTGACATCAAGCGCGGCCCAGTCCGACATCGAGGCATTGAAGCCGACCAGCGATTTCTGCTGGTTATAGGCGGTCAGGGATTTTTGCCGGGAATCTCCGGTCCCGCGATAGTCGTATGTCAGCACCGCGCAGCCGCGCCGCGCCAGATAGCTGGCAAATCCCTTGTAGAGCTTGCGCGGCGTCGCCGCCGCCGAATTGATCAGGACGGCATTGCGCTTGGCGCCGCGGGGCAGATAGAGCGTCGCTCCGAGCGGATATCGGTCTGTCGCATAAAATGTGATGTCGTCCATAAAGACGTCGTCGAGTCCGGTCTCAGCCACCGCGATTTTCCCCCCGCGTCTTCGCGATCATGCCAGCAAAGGCGAATTCAGCTTTATCCGCAAGGGCTTGCATCGAATTGCGGAATATGAACTGGCGGTCCGCCGTCACCCTGTGTATAAACCGGCGCTTCTATCTCACATAAGTAGCGGTTTTTGCTCAGGAGTTAACGTCATGTCCGAGCGGTGGACACCCGACAGCTGGCGCACCAAGCCGGTGCTGCAAGTGCCCGACTATCCCGACGTCAAGGCGTTGGCCGATGTCGAGGCGCAGCTTGCAACGTTTCCGCCGCTGGTTTTTGCAGGTGAGGCGCGCAACCTGAAAAAAGCGCTTGGGCGCGTCGCTGCCGGCGAGGCGTTCCTGTTGCAGGGCGGCGACTGCGCCGAGAGCTTCGCTGAGCATGGTGCCAACAACATCCGCGACTTTTTCCGTGTGCTGCTGCAGATGGCGGTTGTGCTGACCTATGCCGGCGCGCTGCCAGTGGTGAAGGTTGGTCGCGTCGCCGGACAGTTCGCCAAACCGCGATCCTCGCCGATGGAAAAAATCGACGGCGTCGAATTGCCGAGCTATCGCGGCGACATCGTCAACGACATCGCCTTCACCCGGCAGGCGCGTATACCCGATCCGCAGCGGCAGTTGATGGCCTATCGGCAGTCGGCGGCGACCTTGAACCTGCTGCGCGCCTTCGCCACCGGCGGCTTCGCCAATCTCGGCAGCGTCCATCAATGGATGCTGGGTTTCCTGAAGGATTCCCAGCAGTCGCGCCGCTACAAGGAACTGGCCGACCGCATCTCCGACGCGCTGAATTTCATGCGTGCCTGCGGGCTCGACCTGGAAAGCCATCCGGAACTGCGCGCCACCGATATTTACACCAGCCACGAGGCGCTGCTGCTGGGCTACGAGCAGGCCTTCACGCGCGTCGATTCAACCACCGGCGACTGGTACGCAACCTCAGGCCATATGATCTGGATCGGCGACCGCACACGGCAGCTCGATCACGGCCACGTGGAATATTTCCGCGGCATCAGAAATCCGATCGGATTGAAGTGCGGGCCGTCTCTGAAACCAGATGAGTTGCTGCGGTTGATCGACGTACTCAATCCGGACAATGAGCCGGGGCGCCTGACCCTCATCAACCGCTTCGGGTCCGACAAGATCGGCGACCACCTGCCGCAACTGGTCCGCGCGGTGAAGCGCGAAGGCCACGCCGTGGTGTGGTCGTGCGATCCCATGCATGGCAATACGATCACCTCGACCTCGGGTTACAAGACCCGGCCGTTCGACCGTATCCTGTCGGAAGTGAAGTCGTTCTTCACCATCCATGCGGCGGAAGGCACCCACGCCGGCGGCGTTCACCTGGAGATGACTGGGCAGAATGTCACCGAATGCATCGGCGGTGCCCGCGCCATCACCGACGAAGATCTCAACGACCGCTATCATACGGTTTGCGATCCGCGTCTCAATGCCGAGCAGTCGATTGACATGGCTTTCCTGATCGCCGAACTGCTCAAGCAGGAGCGCGGCGGCCGGGCGCAGCCGATGCCGGTCGCGGCGGGACTGTGAGTTGCTGCGATTTTGGCGTGCCACGCTCAACACGCGTAACGGCCTGGCCTTTGCGATTCGTTCCGAGCAAGCCTTTCGCGAGGAACTGATCGGTCTGGCGCTCGCGCTGCCGCTGGCCTGGCTGGTTGGGACAACGGGCATGCGGCGGGTCGAATTGGTCGCGGTGGTGGCTCTGGTGCTGGTGGTCGAATTGCTCAACACGGCGATCGAGAAGCTCGCCGACCGGCTGACCACCGACCACGACCCGCAGATCGGACGAGTCAAGGACATGGGCTCGGCGGCGGTGGGCGTCGCACTGGTGATGGCTGGCGCGTTCTGGCTGTTTGCCATCTCCGAACGCATTGGCCTCATTTGAAGCAGGCGATTGCAGTTCGTTCGCCCGCAAGGCACCATCACGTCATGACCGAAACCGCCTCCCGATTCACGATCACGCTAGCTCAGTTGAACCCGATCGTGGGCGATGTCGCCGGCAACGCCGCCAAGGCGCGCGCCGCCCGGCGGCAGGCCAACGCAGACGGCGCCGACCTTGTTGTGTTTCCCGAATTGTTCATTGCCGGCTATCCACCGGAAGACTTGGTGTTGAAGCCGGCGTTTCAATCGGCATGCCGTTCCGCGATCGAGGATCTTGCGCGCGAGACGGCGGACGGCGGTCCGGCGGTGCTGATTGGCAGTCCGTGGATCGACGAGGGCAAGCTCTACAATGCCTGCGCGTTGCTGGATGGGGGGCGGATCGCGGCGATCCGTTTCAAGGCCAACCTGCCGAACTATGGCGTGTTCGACGAAAAGCGTCTGTTTGCGCGCGGCCCCGCCGCCGGTCCGGTGACGATCCGCGGCATCCGCGTAGGCGTGCCGATCTGTGAGGACATCTGGCTCGAGGAGTCGGAGGAATACGAAAACGTCGTCGAATGCCTTGCGGAAACCGGCGCTGAAATCCTCATCGTGCCGAACGGTTCGCCCTATGCACGCGACAAGAGCGATTTGCGGCTGTCGATCGCCGTGGCGCGCGTTACCGAGAGCGATCTGCCGCTGGTCTATCTCAACCAGGTCGGCGGGCAGGACGAGCTTGTGTTCGACGGCGCATCGTTCGCGCTGAACGCGGATCGCTCGCTGGCGGCGCAACTTCCGGCTTTCGAGGAGAACGTGACAACATTGCGCTGGACCAAGGGCGATGCCGGCTGGCGCTGCGACGGACCCGTTGCGCCCCTGATCGAAGGCGACAAGGGCGACTACGCAGCCTGCGTGCTCGGCTTGCGCGATTACGTCAACAAGACCGGCTTTCCCGGCGTACTGCTGGGCGTGTCCGGCGGCGTCAACTCCGCATTGTGCGCGGCGATCGCCGTCGATGCACTGGGCGCCGAGCGGGTGCGCGGCGTGATGCTGCCGTTCCGTTTCACCGCGCAAGTCTCGCTCGATGACGCCGCGAAACTCGCGAGCGCGCTTGGCATCCGCTACGAGGTGCTGCCGATTGCGCAAGCCGTCAATGGCTTCGAAGCCATTCTGTCGGACACTTTCGCGGGCCTGCCACGCGACATCACCGAAGAGAACCTGCAGGCGCGCACGCGCGGCACGCTGCTGATGGCGATTTCCAACAAGACCGGCGCTATGGTGGTCACCACCGGCAACAAGTCGGAAATGTCGGTCGGCTACGCCACGCTCTATGGCGACATGAACGGTGGCTTCAACCCGATCAAGGATATCTACAAGACCGAGGTGTTCCGGCTCTCCGCCCTGCGCAATTCATGGAAGCCGGACGGCGCGCTGGGACCTTCGGGCGAGGTCATTCCGGTCAATATCATCACGCGACCGCCGACCGCGGAACTGCGCGAGAACCAGACCGACCAGGATTCGCTGCCGCCTTACGACATGCTCGACGCTATTCTGCAACGGCTGGTCGAGCGCGAGGAGCCGCTGGCATCGATCGTCGCTGCCGGATTCGACCGCGAGGTGGTGGCGCGGATCGATCGCCTGCTCAACATCGCCGAATACAAGCGGCGGCAGGCAGCGCCGGGCGTCAAGGTGACACGCCGGAATTTCGGCCGCGACCGGCGCTATCCGATCACCAACAAGTTCCGCGATCTCGGCAAGGCGCTACCTGAACCGGACGAGACGCTGGTGTCGCGCGCAAGCCGCGGCTCGGCGGAAGCGTTCGAGGGATAGTCTTCACCTCTCCCGGCGGGGAGGTGAAGAAGCGTTCAGCGCGCGGGAATAAAGCTCGGTCCAACCGAGCGGATCGGCCGGTCCTTGGCTGGCGCCGTGTCGGATGAGGTCGCGGCAGGCGCCGGAGCCGGCTCGGTTGCCGGAGCAGGGCTGCCGGCCGCGGTTGCGGGCGCGGCGCCCTTCTTCTTTGCAACAGGCGCGGTCTTCTGCTGAGGCGGCTGCGACATTTTCCTGGCGCTCTCCTCGGTGACGATGATGTCGCCCTGCTGTTCGGCGGCGGCCTTGTCGTCGATCGATTTCAGCGCATCCGACCAGGTTTGCCCGGCGGCCTTGCAGGCGCAGGACGGCACGAACTCATTGCGGAAGCGGAACGCGTTCGGCATCGACGAGTAGGATTGCCCGCTGGTCGACACCGCCTGATTCATATCCTCGCCGGGATTGCGGTAGGCGAAGAGATTGGCTTCGGTCCCCGGGCAAAGGCTCTTGCAGGTCTTCTCGTCGTCGGGAAACCGGCTCGGCACGGTGGCGAACGAGATCGGGAAATAGGCGCCGTCGCAGGTGCGCGCGCAAACGGTGCGGAAGGTCCCGGACTGCGGGCCCAGGTCCGAGGGCGGAGCCGATGGGTTGTTGCCGCCAAACAGATTATCGAGAATATTGCCGCCGCGCGCGGCGTTGGCATATTGCGGCCCGCAATTGTTCTGCGCCAGCGCCAGCAGCACCGAACGGCGCTGATTGTCGCGTTCCGGGTTGCCGAAACCGCTGCCGCCGCGCAGCCGTTCGAGGCTGGTGGTGATCTGGTCCAGATTGCCGCGCATCTGCTGGATCTGGCTGTTGACCGGTCCGCATTGCGCCGACTGGCCGCTGAACAGCGAGAAGAACCCTGAACTGTCGCAACCCATGCGTTTGGCCTGCAAGGTGACGCGGTCGAGTTCGCCTTGCTGCTTGCTCGCCGCTTCTTCATAGCGGCGGATTTGATCGGCTTTTGCGGGATCGCCGCTGCCGCGGTCCACCGTCGCCAGCTGTGCTTCCAGCCGCTGACACATCGGATTGACGGCGGCTCCCGGCTGCGCCGGGGCAGGCGGATTGACCTGGGCCATGGCGCCGCCGACGTTCAGCGTCACTGCGCCGAGCAGGGCGGTCCCGGCCAAAACCCATCTGAAAAAGCAGTGCATCGGCGTTTCAGGCATATCCGGCCATTGGAACATTTCAGGCAAGGTAAACTCGGCGCAGCCAGTGCGGCATCACATAGCCGCTTGCCGGGGCAGCGTCACGTTGTTTCCGGAGGCGCGCAGCGTGGCGATTCTTGACCCCTTTAAGGCCTCACCGTTGACAGGTGATGGCGACGTATTCGTGGCAGCCGCCATGGCCGCAGGCATCGCCCGCCGTTTTGGGAACCGATCCCGTAATTTCGTCGGGATCGACCCTCCGGTAGGACGTGGCTTGGGCGAAATCGCGCGACTGGCAATAGGATCGTGCGGCGTGCGCCCCGCATTTCTCGCCGTTGGCAAGGCACTGGTCGATGCCGTAGCTGTTGGCCTGGTTGGCGATGATGAACACGCGGCTGTCGGCGGATGCCGCGGAGGCTGCGCCCACCAACAGGCAGACCAGCAGGGCTGAAATCAATCGCATGTCACACCGGCGTCTTAAGGGAATCGCCCTCATTCGATAGACCCGAAAGGTTAACAATGATTAACCATGGCGGCCGCCGGTTAGGGCTGGATCGTGGCCGAAATCCGCCTGCCCGGCCCTTGACGCGGCGGCACAGGCTGTTCCATGGTGACGGCATGTACGGTTTCCTCGCCATCTGTGGCATTTGCCGCGAGATTATTCGCTAGCGTGTAGCTGGCTGAGGCCGTCTTTTCTCACACGAGATCACTGGACGCCCGGCCGCAAGGTTCGGCATATCCATGGAACTGCGCCTCTACGATACGTTGACGAGGGAGAAGCGGCCGTTCACGCCGCTCGATCCGAACAACGTGCGCATGTATGTCTGCGGGCCGACGGTCTACGACTTCGCGCATATCGGCAACGCACGGCCGGTCATCGTGTTCGACGTGCTGTTCCGGCTGCTGCGGCGTCTCTATCGGTCAGAGCATGTCACCTATGTCCGCAACATCACGGACGTGGACGACAAGATCAACGCGCGGGCGCTGCGGGATTTTCCGGACCTGCCGCTGAACGAGGCGATTCGCAGGGTTACTGAACTCACTGAAAAACAGTTTCACGACGACGTCGATGCGCTGGGCTGCCTGCGGCCGACGGTCGAGCCGCGCGCGACCGAGCATATCGTCGAGATGCGTCTGCTGATCGACAGACTGGTGCAGGGCGGTTTTGCCTATGTCGCGGAAGATCATGTGCTGTTCTCGCCGCAGGCGATGAATGCCGCGAATTCCGTGCTGCCGCGTTACGGCGCGCTGGCCAACCGTTCGCTGGATGAGATGATCGCCGGCGCCCGCGTCGATGTCGCGCCCTACAAGCGCGACGCGACCGACTTTGTGCTGTGGAAGCGGGCCAAGCCCGACGAACCGTCATGGCCGTCGCCGGCGGGCATTTCGGTGCTGGGACGCCCGGGCTGGCACATCGAATGCTCCGCAATGGCATGGAAGCATCTTGGCGAACAGTTCGACATCCACGGCGGCGGCATTGACCTGGTGTTTCCGCATCACGAGAACGAACTCGCGCAGTCGTGCTGCGCGTTTCACGAAGACCGCATGGCGAATGTGTGGATGCATAACGGCTTCCTGCAGGTCGAAGGCGCAAAGATGAGCAAGTCCGAGGGTAACTTCGTGACGATCAGGGAGTTGCTGGCTGATTGGCCGGGCGAGGTGCTACGTCTGAACATGCTAAAGACGCATTATCGCTCGCCGATGGATTGGACGATAAAGGGGTTAGAAGAAAGTCAGAAGGTTCATCTCAATTGGATCGACATTCTCTCGATGCATCAGACCTCCTTTACCGATGGCCATCTTCCATCGGGAGAATTTTTGGCTGGACTATGCGACGATCTCAATACGCCACGAGTAATCGCCGAATTACATCGTTTGGGAAACATGGCACGAGGCAAAGGGTTGGCGCCCGCTCAGGAAATGCACCAAACGCTCAAACTTCTGGGACTGGTGTCGCACAAGTCATTTTCTCGCGGCGAATTACAGGACGTGGAAAAAGCAGTTCTGTCCGAAGAACGGAAAGCCGAAATTGTCTCTCGACTTTCAATGCGCGATACTGCCCGCGCGCGAAAAGATTGGAAGGAATCCGACCGCATCCGTGACGAACTTGCCGCAATGGGCGTCGTCATCAAGGATTCCAAAGAAGGCACTACTTGGGATATTGTACGATGAATTCTCGACGCGTCATTGCCGGGCTTGACCCGGCAATCCATCCGGCGAAGCCGAAGAGGACCTTTGGTCTGATGGATGCGCGGGTCAAGCCCGCGCATGACGAAGTGCCGGGCGCATACGGCGCTCCACGAATGAGCGAGATCGCGCGATGACCAAACCCGACACGCCGTTCCCAAAACACTGGCGCTATTATATCTTCATCAAATGGGCGCTGATCATTGGCGCGATTGTCCTTGCTGTGAAACTTGTTTGGGGCGTCGTGGCGTGATGGCCCAGACGCTTCCAAAACCCGCGCTACGGCCTATGCTGCCGGAGGACGTTCCTGTTCTCGCGGCGATCTTTGTCGCCGCCATCGATGAACTGACCGCGGACGATTATTCAGAAGCGCAGCGTGAAGCGTGGGCGTCGGCAGCGGAAGACGAGGACGCATTTGGTAAAAAGCTGGCACGGCAACTCACGCTGATCGCGACATTGCAGAATTCGCCGGTCGGTTTCGCGTCGCTGAAAGGCGCCGATCATATCGACATGCTTTATGTTCATCCCAGTGCCGCCGGGCAGGGCGTGGCGTCGGTGCTGTGCGACGCGCTGGAGAAGCTCGCCGGCGGGCGCGGCGCCAAAGAGCTTGCTGTCGATGCCAGCGACAACGCGCAGGAGTTTTTTGCAAAGCGCGGCTACGTCGCAAAACAGCGCAACACCGTAACCGTCAACGGCGAATGGCTCGCCAATACCACCATGCAAAAGTCCCTTGCGGGCGATGTGAAGGGGGCGACGCAATGAGCCGCGAACGACTTTATCTGTTCGACACCACGTTGCGCGATGGCGCGCAGACCAACGGCATCGATTTCACGCTGCACGACAAGCATCTGATCGCGGAGATGCTCGACGAGCTCGGCATCGACTATATCGAGGGCGGCTACCCTGGCGCCAATCCGACCGATACCGAATTCTTTTCACAAAAACCAAAGCTCGATCGCGCCCGCTTTACCGCGTTCGGCATGACCCGCCGCCCTGGCCGCTCGATCTCGAACGATCCGGGCGTCGCAGGACTGCTGGAAGCCGATGCGGATGCGATCTGCTTTGTCGCAAAGTCCTCCGCATATCAGGTGCGGGTCGCGCTCGAGACTACCAATGAGGAAAACCTCGCCTCGATCCGCGACAGCGTCAAGGCCGCGAAAGCCGCGGGCCGCGAGGTCATGCTCGACTGCGAGCACTTCTTCGACGGCTACAAGGAAGACCCGACATTCGCATTGGCCTGCGCCAGGACGGCTTATGAATCCGGCGCGCGCTGGGTCGTGCTGTGCGACACCAACGGCGGCACCCTGCCGCACGAGGTCGAAGCCATCGTCGGCGACGTGCTCAAACATGTTCCTGGCGATAATGTCGGCATTCATGCCCATAACGATACCGAACAGGCGGTTGCCAATTCGCTGGCGGCGGTACGTGCAGGGGTGCGGCAAATTCAGGGCACGCTGAACGGACTGGGCGAGCGTTGCGGCAATGCCAATCTGTGTTCGCTGATCCCTACGCTGCGGTTGAAGAGCGAATTCGCCGACGCTTTCGAGATCGGCGTCTCGCAGGACAAGCTTGCAACCTTGATGAAGGTGTCGCGGACGCTGGACGATATGCTCAACAGGGCGCCGAACCGGCACGCGCCCTATGTCGGCGAAAGCGCCTTCGTCACCAAGGCCGGAATTCATGCTTCGGCGATGCTGAAGGACCCGCACAGCTACGAACATGTGCCGCCCGAGGCGATCGGAAATCATCGCAAGGTGCTGGTATCCGATCAGGCAGGCCGCTCCAACGTCATCGCCGAACTCGAGCGCGCCGGCATTCCCTACGACAAGCACGATCCGAAACTGGTCCGGCTGGTCGATGAGATGAAAGAGCGCGAGGCTGCGGGCTACGCCTATGAAAACGCCAGCGCGTCGTTCGATCTGCTGGCGCGGCGCACGCTCGGACGGGTGCCGGAATATTTCCGGGTCGAGCAGTTCGACGTCAATGTCGAGCAGCGCTATAATTCCAACGGCCAGCGCGTCACGGTGGCGATGGCGGTGGTCAAGGTCGATGTCGCCGGCGAAACGCTGATCTCGGCCGCCGAGGGCAACGGTCCGGTCAATGCACTCGATGTGGCGCTGCGCAAGGATCTCGGAAAATACCAGAAATACATCGAAGGCCTGAAGCTGATCGACTATCGCGTGCGTATCCTCAACGGCGGCACGGAAGCCGTGACCCGGGTGCTGATCGAGAGCGAGGACGAAGCTGGTCAGCGCTGGACCACGATCGGCGTGTCGCCCAATATCATCGACGCGTCGTTCCAGGCGCTGATGGATTCGGTGATCTACAAACTGGTAAAGTCCAACGCGCCGGCGTGACAACACACGCCGTCATTGCGAGCAGCGGAGCAATCCGGAAATCCAGCGGCGGAGAAGTCTGGATTGCTTCGTCGCTTCGCTCCTCGCAATGACGATAAACACTGAGGATACCATGATCGACCATGTTTCCGTCGGCGTCAGCGATCTGGAACGCGCGGCGCGATTTTACGAATTGGCGCTGGCGCCGTTGGGCATGTCACGGCTGGTGACGCGGCCTGCCACGGTCGGTTTCGGCAAAGCCTATCCCGAATTCTGGATCAATCTTCGCGCCGGCACGGAGCCGACGCCACGCGACAGCGGCGTTCACGTCTGCCTTCGCGCGAAATCCACCAGTGAAGTCGATAGCTTCCATGCCGCGGCGCTGGGCGCCGGTGGCCGCTCCGACGGCGCGCCGGGGCTGCGGCCGCACGAGCGTGTGCGCTATTACGCGGCGTTCATTGTCGATCCCGACGGCAACCGAATCGAGGCGGTGACATTTCCTCGCGACTGACGATTTACAATTCGGCCGTTAAAGCCGGCGGCCAACGTCAGGCGCCATCTCCTTGGCGTGTTCGGGCGCGAGGGCCGCAGCGGCGCGTAATCGAGGCAGGATATCCTCGATTTGTTCAGCCTTGAGAATATCGACGGATAAATTCGGCCGGATAAATTGAGTTGCGCGCATATGCGTAAGTAACACCAGCAACGGCTGCCAGAAACCTTCGATGTCGGCAATCAGGATCGGCTTGCTGTGGCGGCCAAGCTGCTGCCATGTGAGCTGCTCGACCAGTTCCTCCAGTGTGCCGATGCCGCCGGGCAGGGCGACAAACGCATCCGAGCGTTCGAACATCAGCCGTTTGCGTTCGTGCATGTCGTGCGTGACGATGAGCTCCTGTGCACCGCTTAGCGCATTCTCGCGCTTGGTGAGAAACTCCGGGATGATGCCGGTAACGGTTCCACCGTGTTCGAGCGTCGACGACGCAACGGCGCCCATCAGTCCAATCGAGCCGCCGCCGTAGACGAGGCCGACGCCGTTGTCAGCAAGCGCCTTGCCGAAAGCCGTTGCGGCTTCCGTAAAACGCGGATTTGTGCCTGGACCGGAGCCGCAATACACACAGACGGTTTTAATCGTATTCATGATGGCGATGTGGCATTGCGAAATGAAGGCGTCAAGCCTTTGCAGGCCGGGCGCTACACGGGATTTAACCCGGAAACGTCTGTAAAATGCAAAAAGAATCGCCACGCAAGGGTGCATGCGGCGCTCAAAGGTTCTATATGACCGACGGATATGCACATCATTGAGAAAACATTGCGACCGCAAGCCGTCGCGCCATTCGGGCGGGCTTGATGGCTGGTGCCCATTCGCAACCGGCCGCCGAGGCGGCGCAGGACATAGCCACCCAACGCGCGACACTGATCGGGACCTTGGTCCATCTGTGGCCGTATATCTGGCCCAGCGATCGCGCCGACCTGAAGATGCGCGTGGTGTGGTCATTCGTGCTGCTGCTGGTTGCCAAACTGGCGACGCTGTCGGTGCCGTTCACGTTCAAATGGGCGATCGACGCGCTGACAGGCGCCGACACCGCTCCCGTGCAATCGTCGAACTGGGCCGTGTGGCTGATAGTGTCGCCGTTGATCATGACCGTCAGCTATGGCGCCGTGCGCATGCTGATGGCGATGCTGACACAATGGCGCGACGGCATTTTCGCCAAGGTCGCGATGCACGCGGTTCGCAAACTCGCCTATCTCACCTTTATCCACATGCACGAACTGTCGCTGCGCTTCCACCTCGAGCGCAAGACCGGCGGCCTGACCCGGGTGCTGGAGCGCGGCCGGCTCAGCATCGAGGTCATGGTCCGGATGGTCATCCTGCAGCTGGTGCCGACCATCGTCGAGGTGACGCTGATCATGGGCGTGCTGCTGTGGCAGTTCGACTGGCGTTATGTGCTGACGATCATGATCACCGTGGTCGTGTACATGTACTACACCTATGTCGCAACCGAATGGCGGATCGAGATCCGGCGGCGGATGAACGATTCCGACACCGAGGCGAATACCAAGGCGATCGATTCGCTGTTGAATTACGAAACCGTGAAATATTTCAGCGCCGAGGAGCGCGAGGCCAGCCGGTATGACCGTTCGATGGAGCGCTACGAGCGCGCCAGCGTGAAGACCTACACGTCGCTCGCGCTTCTCAATACCGGACAGGCGATCATTTTCACCGCGGGCCTCACCGTGACCATGCTGATGTGCGCGATCGATGTCCGCAGCGGCAAGAATACCGTCGGCGATTTCGTCATGGTCAACACCATGATGATCCAGCTCTATCAGCCGCTGAATTTCATGGGCATGGTCTATCGCGAGATCAAGCAGGCGGTGATCGACATCGAGAAAATGTTCGGCGTGCTTTCGCGGAATCCGGAGGTGAAAGACATTCCCGGCGCCAAGCCGCTGATCGTGACCACCGGCAATATCCGTTTCGACGACGTGCGGTTTTCCTACGATCCGGAGCGCCCGATCCTGAAAGGGCTCTGCTTCGAGGTGCCCGCCGGCAAGACCGTTGCTATTGTTGGACCGTCCGGTGCCGGCAAGTCGACCATCTCGCGGTTGCTGTTTCGGCTTTACGACGTATCAGGCGGTCGTATCCTGATCGACGGGCAGGACATCCGGAACGTCACGCAGGGCTCGCTGCGGGCGTCGATCGGCATGGTGCCGCAGGATACCGTGCTGTTCAACGACACCATTCGCTACAACATTCGCTACGGCCGCTGGGACGCTACCGACGACGAGGTCGAACAGGCGGCGCGAATGGCGCAGATCGACGGCTTTATCCGAATGTCTCCCAAGGGATATGAAACCGAGGTCGGAGAGCGCGGCCTGAAATTATCCGGCGGCGAGAAGCAGCGCGTCGCGATCGCGCGCACGGTTCTGAAAGCGCCGCCGATCCTGGTGCTGGATGAGGCAACGTCAGCGTTGGACAGCCACACCGAGCAGGAAATCCAGGATGCGCTGGAAAAGGTGTCGCGCGAGCGGACCTCGCTGGTGATAGCGCATCGGCTGTCGACCATCGTGGGCGCCGATGAAATCATCGTGCTGGATCAGGGCCGCATTGCCGAACGGGGTACCCACACCCAGCTTTTGGCATCGAGCGGACTTTATGCCAGTATGTGGAACAGGCAGCGCGAAGCGCAGGAAGCGCGCGAGAGGCTGGCGCGGATATCGGACGAGAACGCAGCGCCGAACCGGGTGCCGCCGCCGGTCGACGACCCATTGGTGTCGACCGCCGCCGCGGAATGATTTTCTTTTTCCTCTTCTCCCGGTGGAAGAGGGACAACCAGTGTGAACTTTGATGTCCATCGCCAATTCCATCCGCGCGCAAATTCCGCCTGTTCATCCGGAGGGCTACCCGTTTATCGGCGGCTTCGCATTAGCAAGCCTGATCCTGTTCTGGATCTGGACGCCGCTCGGCTGGATCGGGACGGCGCTGACGGTATGGTGCGCGCTGTTTTTCCGCGATCCGGTGAGGGTGACACCGCTGCGCGACGGCATCGTCGTGGCGCCGGCCGATGGCCGCGTGTCGATGGTGACGGAGGTGGTGCCGCCAGCCGAACTTGGCCTCGGCGACAGGCCGCTGCCGCGCATCTCGATCTTCATGAGCGTGTTCAATTGCCACGTAAATCGCAGCCCGGTGTCCGGCCGAATTGACCGCATCGCCTATCGTCCGGGCACCTTCATCAATGCCGAACTCGACAAGGCAAGCGAGGACAACGAGCGCAACTCTCTGGTGATCTCGACGCCGGACGGACGCATTGGCGTCATCCAGATTGCAGGCCTGGTGGCGCGGCGCATCGTGTCGTTTGTGCGCGAGGGGCAAACCATCCGGGCGGGCGAGCGGTTCGGGCTGATTCGTTTCGGTTCCCGGCTTGACGTGTTTCTTCCCGAAGGCACCAAGTCTCTGGTTTCCGAGGGCCAGACCGCGGTGGCCGGAGAAACCGTACTGGCCGATTTCAAGCTTGGCGACGGCGGACGTACCTACCGCGCCGATTAACCATTTGAATTGCCGGGCCGGCCAACCGGCCGCCGCGATGGCGGAGCACGCTGGCACTTGCTATATGAGAACTATGCAGCCGGTCGATCCACAATACCCGGAATTGCGCCGGCGCCGGTTTCGACCGATCCCGGTGCGTATGCTGGTCCCGAACGTGATCACGTTGCTCGCGATCTGCGCCGGGCTGACGGCCATTCGTCTTTCCACCGAAGGGCGCATGGAACTGGCGGTAGCGGCTATCGTGTTCGCGGCCGTGCTTGACGGCGTCGACGGCCGCGTGGCGCGCATGATCAAGGGCCAGTCGAAGTTCGGAGCCGAACTCGATAGCCTCGCAGACTTCGTTAATTTCGGCGTGGCGCCGGGATTGATCCTGTACTTCTGGCAATTGCATGATCTGAGCAATGTCGGCTGGATCGCGTCGATGACGTTCGCCATCAGCGGCGGTCTCAGGCTTGCCCGCTTCAATGCGACCATGGACGATCCGAACAAGCCGGCGTTCGCCGCCAATTTCTTTACCGGCGTTCCTGCCCCCGCGGGCGCGATCACCGTGCTGTTGCCGATCTATCTTGCGTTCCTGGGCATGCCGATACCCCCGGCGGCGCTGACCATGCTTTATACGCTTCTCGTCGCCATCCTCATGGTTTCGCGGCTGCCGGTATTTTCCGGCAAGACGGTGCGCATGAGGGTGCCTCCGGAGATGGTGCTGCCGGTGTTCGTCGCGGTGGTTTTTTTCATCGCGCTGTTGATCGGCTATCCCTGGCACATTCTCTCTGCATGCTCCGTGCTGTTCCTGCTCAGCCTGCCTGCCGGTTGGAAGTCCTATCGCGACCATGAACGCGCTGCCGCCGCGCGCGCTTCGGCCGCGGTTGATGTCACCGCATCGAACCTGGCGCCGCCGTACGGCCCGACGGCGTCTGAACCCGAACAGGACAATCGTACGGGACGGCTGAACTGATCGGTCCCCGTTGGGTGGTCCGGAAATATCTGCCGTGGAGATCCGCCGAGTTGGGTTTGACCCCAATGTCGGGTATACGGCAGACAATGCCCTTCCAAAAAAATCTCAAAAATCAGGAGAAACGCCGTGACCGATCCCGCGACCGCGCCATTGTCCGCATCCATCCTCGATGCGCTGGCGCGTTATGACACGCCGACCATTTGCAACGCGATGGAAATCGTCGCCCCGCATCGCCGGCTGATCGGCTATACGACCAAGCCGCTGGTATGTCCGTTTCCGGATTTGCCGCCGATTGTCGGCTATGCCCGTACCGTGACGATTCGCTCCGTACTTCAGTCCGGCCTACCTGCAGCTGAGCAATCAAGGCGACGCATCGATTATTACGAGTATGTCGGCACCGGCCTCGGCCCGCGCATTTGCGTGATTCAGGATATCGACGGTCCTGACGTTGGATACGGCGCGTTCTGGGGCGAGGTTCAAAGCAATGTGCACAAGGCACTCGGTTGCCTTGGCGTGATCACCGATGGATCGATCCGCGACATCCCGCAATGGGCGCCGGGATTCCAGGCTCTCGCAGGGTCGATCGGCCCGTCGCATGCATGGGTGCATGCCGAAAATTTCGGCACTGAGGTTCGCGTTGCCGGCATGACCGTGCGCTCCGACGATCTTATTCACGCCGATAGTCACGGCGCCATTGTGATCCCGCACGATATCGCCGCGCAGGTACCGGATGCCTGCGAGCTCTGCGCGCGTCGCGAGACACCCATTCTCGAAATCGCCCGCAGCAAGGATTTTACGCTGGAGAAGTTGAAAGAAGCGCTGAAGCGTTCTGCCGAAATCCACTGAGATCCGGGGTTCATCATGAGAAAATTCTTTGTTGCGCTGGCGATGCTGGCCAGCATCGTCGCGGCGCAAGCACAGACCTATCCATCACGTTCGATCACGCTGGTAGTTCCGTTCCCGCCGGGCGGATCGACCGATGCCGCCGCCCGCATCATGGCGGAGCGCATGCGCGTATCGCTCGGGCAGCCGATCGTAATCGAAAATGTTGGCGGGGCCGGCGGCAGTATCGCAGTCGGGCGCGTCGCACGATCGGCGCCGGACGGTTATGCCTTCGACATCGGCCAATGGGATACTCATGTCGGCAGCATCATCTACAAGCTGGATTACGATCTCGAAAAAGATTTTGACCCGATCGCCCTGATCTCGACCAATCCGCAACTGCTTGTTGCGAGGAAAAACCTTCCGGCGAATAATCTCGCAGAGCTCGTGACGTGGATGAAGGCCAATCCCGGCAAAATCAATTTCGTCAATCAGAACGCCGCAGCCAATGTCAGCGGCGTGTTGTTCGAGAATCTCACAGGGCAGAAGGTTCAGTTCATTCCCTATCGCGGCGCTGGACCGGCCATGACCGACTTGATCTCCGGCACGGTAGACCTGCTCGTCGTGCAGGGCGCGGTGGCGCTGCCGCAAATTCGCGCCGGCAAGATCAAGGCGCTCGCCAATCTGTCGCCGCAGCGCTCGGCCTCGATGCCGGACATTCCAACCGCCGACGAAACCGGCGTGCCGGGGCTTTACATGTCGGGCTGGTTCGGCTTCTTCGCGCCGAAGGGGTTGCCGAAGGACGTGCTGACAAAACTCAACGCTGCGACCGTGGAAGCGCTCGCCGATCCGGCACTGCAAAAACGCTTCATGGAGCTGGGGCTCGACGTCGCTCCGCGCGACCAGCAGACCCCGGAAGGGCTGGCTGCGTTTCAGAAAGCCGAGATCGACAAATGGTGGCCGATCATCAAGGCTGCTGGTATCGGCGCGCAGGCGCAGTAGGGAAGCGCTCTCAGATGGACGCGCATGGCAAAACTATCCTGATTACGCAATTGCGCGAACGCAGCTTCGAATTGACCGGCTTGGCAAAAGGGTGACCGGTCGAGAATTCGCGGCGCCCGCGTCGGTATGGTTAGCAAAGTGTTGAAAATGCAGCCGGATAACGCGGTTGCGCATCGCACGAACGAAGCCGAGGACGCCTAAAATCGAAGAAACGGCTTTTCCCTCCATCTTCGATCCACGCGGCGGCTTAACCTTTACGCGTCTTTAATGGCGCGGACGGTAGGGTCGAACCGCGGCTCAGAACGGGCCGCCCAGCCGCACAGCGCGGCCGGTGTTCGCGGTTGCGTGGAGTACCCCATGGATATCATGACGGGCGTTGGGCTCGTGTCCGGCATCATTGTCGTGGCCGTGATGGTGTTCATGGGCGGCGATCTGCACATGTTCGTCTCCGAACATGCGATGATTATCATCTTCGGTGGCTCGATCGCAGCCACCATGATCCGGTTTCCGCTCAGCGCGATCCTGCATGGCCTTCCGCTCGGCGCCAAATTCGCTTTTACCATGAGCCGGCTGTCAGCGCGCGATCTCGTTGACGAACTCGCCCGCATCGCGGAAATCGCGCGCAAGCAGGGACCGGTCGGTCTTGAGAAGGTCGAGACCGACGAGCCGTTTCTGGCCAAGGGAATTCGCTACGTCGCCGACGGTTACGATCTCGAATTCATTCGCGACAATATGGAGCGCGACCGCGACAACTTTCTCATGCATCTCGACGAGGGCGGAAAGATCTACCGCGCCATCGGCGACTGCGCGCCGGCGTTCGGCATGATCGGTACCTTGATCGGCATGGTGCAGATGTTCGCCAACATGACCGACCCGTCAAAGCTCGGTCCGTTCATGGCCACGGCCTTGCTGGCGACGCTGTACGGCGCGCTGGTCGCCAACCTGTTCTGCCTGCCCATCGCCGACAAGCTGCACGGCAAGCTGCTCGACGAGGAAACCAACCGAACGCTGATCATCGACGGCATTCTGATGATCCGGGATTCCAAAAGCCCGACGCTGGTGCGCGAAATGTTGCTGGCCTATCTGCCGGAAAAACATCGCCACGAAGAGGGCGAGCCGGTTGCGGCCTGAGGCTGCTGACCGCGATCCAGGAAACCAGCAATGGCCAAGAAGAAACGGGGCGGTGCGCACGGCGGGGGACACGGCTGGTTTGTGACCTTCGCCGACCTGATGGGCCTGATGATGAGCTTCTTCGTGATGCTCGTTGCATTTTCCACGATGGATAACAACAAGCTGAAGATCGTCGCCGGCTCGATGCGCGATGCTTTCGGCACTACGACCGAGGTGCGGTATTCCGGAATTATCGAGTCCGATGGCCTGCCGACCCGGCCGAAGCTTAAAAACACCGCGCATATCGCTCCGGAAAACTCGTCCAATACACCAACTCCGGACCAGCAGGAGCGAAGCCGCACCGCAGGCGCGCAACTCAAGATCGACCGTGAATTCGCGCTTGCGTCGGCATCGCTGCGTCAGGCGCTGCAGGACATGCCGGAGCTGACCGAAGTTTCCAAGCACATCATGTTCGAGGAAACCAACCAGGGTCTCAACCTCGAGATCGTCGATCAGGACGGCCGCTCGATGTTCGCCGACGGCTCGAAGGTGCCTTACGACCGCACCCGATTACTGATCCAGAAACTGGCGGCACCACTCAAGGCGACGCCGCTGCGGGTCTCGATCGTCGGCCATACCGCGGCCGGCTTCGTGCCGTCGCGCAGCAATTACGATGCCTTCGACCTGTCGGCCGATCGCGCCAATGCGGTGCGCCAGATTCTGGAGCGGGAAGGTCTGCCGACCAGCCATGTTTTTGCGGTTTCCGGCAAGGCCAACACCTTGCCGCTGTTTCCGGACGATCCGTCGCTGGCAGCAAATCGCAGGGTAACGATCACCCTGATGCGCGAGGATCCGCCACTGCCACCCAATTTGAAGCCGTAAAGTTACCATATTACCTTTGTTATCTTATAGCCGCGTTGCGTCGGAGGCGGATCGGCATGTCCGGCGTGCTATAGTCGATCGGTTGACAGGCCGCCCCGAAGCGTCGATAGCGCGGATCAAAACCACCGACAGAGCGTTCTTCAAATATCATGGCCATCAGCGACACAACCACCGAAGCCCCCGTCGAGGCGCCGGTCACAACGGGTTTTTGGGCGCTGACGCTAGGCAGCATCGGCGTGGTATTCGGCGACATCGGAACGTCGCCGCTGTATGCGTTTCGCGAGGCCGTCGCGGGCGCCGCCGGGCATCAGCCGGTCACGCAAATCATTGTGCTCGGCGTTTTGTCGCTGATCGTGTGGGCGCTTTTTATCGTCGTGACCGCCAAATACGTGCTGCTGCTACTGCGCGCCGACAACAATGGCGAGGGTGGAACGCTCTCGCTGATGGCGCTCGGTCAGCGCGCGCTGGGACGCCGAAGCTGGCCGTTGCTGGCGCTGGGCGTGATCGGCGCCTCGATGTTCATTGGCGACTCCATGATCACTCCAGCGATTTCGGTGCTCTCCGCGGTCGAGGGCCTCAAGCTCGCCGCGCCGGCCCTGGAGCATTACGTCGTACCCCTGACGGTTTTCATCCTGGTCGTGTTGTTCTCGGTGCAGAGCAGCGGCACGGCCCGGGTCGCGACGGCCTTCGGACCGGTCATGGTTTTGTGGTTTAGTGTTCTTGCGGTGATGGGTCTCATTCATATCAGCGACGACCCTTCCGTTCTTGCCGCAATCAATCCCTGGTACGGAATTCAATTTCTGCTTTCTCATGGCACGATTGGACTTGTGACGCTGGGCGCGGTATTTCTCGCGGTGACCGGCGGGGAAGCGCTCTACGCCGATCTCGGCCATTTCGGCCGCAAGCCGATCCGATCGGGCTGGTTCTTTCTGGTCTTGCCGGCGCTGTTGATCAATTATTTCGGCCAGGGTGCGCTGGTGCTTTCCAATCCCGCGGCGATCGAGAATTCGTTCTATCGGATGGTCCCTGAGTCGATGCTGCTGCCGCTGATCGGGCTGGCGACCGCCGCGACCGTGATCGCGAGCCAGGCGGTGATTACCGGTGCCTATTCGCTGGTCCGCCAGGCCGTGCAACTCGGCCTTCTCCCGCGTTTTGAAGTCCGCTTCACCTCGGAAACCCACGCCGGGCAAATCTATCTGCCACGCGTGAACACCCTGCTGCTGATCGGCGTCCTGCTGCTGGTACTTCTGTTTCGGACATCGAGCGGGCTGGCATCCGCCTACGGCATCGCGGTGTCGACCACGATGGTTGCCGACGGTATCATGGGTTTTGTCGTGATCTGGAAATTGTGGAACTGGAAGGCCGCGACCGCGGCGGCGGTTATCATTCCGTTTGTCGTGGTCGATATGACCTTCTTCACTGCCAATCTGCTGAAGCTGTTCGAAGGTGCATGGGTCCCGCTGCTGTTCGGTCTGGCGATGGCGATCATGATCTGGACCTGGCGCCGAGGCGCGGCGATCCTGACCGGCAAGACGCGGCGTACCGAGGTGCCCCTGAAGGACCTGATTAAAAGCCTGGAAAAGCGTCCGCCCCATTTCGTCAAGGGGACCGCGGTATTTCTCACCAGCGATCCGAGTTTCGTGCCGACCGCGCTGCTGCATAATCTCAAGCACAACAAGGTGCTCCACGAGCACAATGTGATCCTGACAATCGAAACCGCGCAAACGCCGCGCGTCGATCCTGCCGAGCGCGTTCGCATGGAAAACATCAGCGACAAGTTCTCGACGGTGCGGCTGCGTTTCGGTTTCATGGAATCGCCGAACGTTCCAAAGGCGTTGGTGATCGCCCGCAAGCTCGGCTGGCAGTTTGATATCATGGCGACATCGTTCTTCGTCTCGCGGCGTTCGCTGAAGCCCGCGGCGCAGTCGGGCATGCCGCAATGGCAGGACCATCTGTTCATTGCGTTGAGCCGCTCGGCCAACGACGCCACCGACTATTTCCAGATTCCGACCGGGCGGGTGGTCGAGGTAGGCACCCAGGTCACGATCTAAGTCGCGGCTTGAGAGTTCGGCGCTTGATTTTCCCGGCGCCAGAGGCGACTTTGGCCTCCACCGAGCAGGCGAGTTCGATATCCTTTTGTCGAACGGCTCCGATAAACGCGACGGTTGGGAGATTTCGAGTGGCGGACCATCAGGTGCAGGATTTGACGGCGGAAGAGGTATCGAAGGGGGTTGCCGAGGGACGCTATTTGCTGGTCGACGTTCGCGAACCCAACGAGGTGGCGGTGGAGGCTTATCCGGACGCGGTTGTCGTTCCACTTTCCGGTTTCGACCCGCAGGATATTCCCGACCCCGCCGGCAAGCAGGTGGTTTTCGCCTGCCGTTCGGGCAAGAGGTCGGTGACGGCCTCGCTGGCGGCGCAGGCGGATGGCCTTGCTTATGACAAGCATCTTGCCGGCGGCATGCTGGCCTGGAAGGCCGCGGGCCTGCCGACCAAGGTTGGCTGACCGTTCCATGACGTCCATGAACAGGGTTTTTGCGGATCTTCCGGTCACCATTTTCGAGGCGATGTCGCAACTGGCGCGCGACAACAATGCCATCAATCTCGGGCAGGGCTTTCCGGATGACCCCGGACCCGAGGATATCAGGCGCGCCGCGGCTGATGCGGTGATGGATGGCTACAACCAGTATCCATCAATGATGGGTATTCCGGAATTGCGCCAGGCGATCTCGGCCCATTACGAGCGCTGGCATGGCCTGACACTCGATCCGATGACCGAGGTGATGGTGACGTCAGGTGGCACGGAGGCGCTGACGTCGGCCATTCTCGCCGTTGTTCAGCCGGGCGATGAAGTCATCGTGTTTCAGCCGGTGTATGATTCCTATCTTCCCATCATCCGCCAGGCCGGCGGCACACCGCGCCTCGTCCGCCTCGAGCCGCCGCACTGGCGGCTGACCGAAGAAATGTTGCACGGCGTCTTCAACGCCAAGACCAAGGCGGTTCTCTTCAACAACCCGCTCAATCCTGCAGCTGTCGTCTATCCGCGCGAAGACCTCGAACTGCTGGCGCGGTTTTGCCAGGAGTTCGATACCATCGCGATCTGCGACGAGGTCTGGGAGCACGTGGTCTTCGATGGCCGCGAGCATATTCCCCTGATCACGATTCCGGGCATGCGCGACCGTACCATCAAGGTGGGCTCTGCCGGCAAGATTTTCTCGCTGACGGGGTGGAAGATCGGTTTTGTCTGCGCCGCCCCGCCGCTGTTGCGTGTGGCCGCCAAGGTGCATCAGTTTCTCACCTTCACCACGGCGCCAAACCTGCAGGCCGCGGTCGCCTACGGCCTCGGCAAACCGGCGGAATATTTTTTCGAGATGCGCAAGGGACTGGCGCAAAGCAGGGACCGGCTCGCAAAAGGCCTGGAGAGTATCGGCTTCCCGGTTCTGAGGTCACAGGGGACCTATTTTCTTACCGTCGATCTGTCGCCGTTGGGCCTCAATGAAACCGACGAGGCGTTCTGCAAGCGCATCGTGACCGACTACAAGGTCGCGGCGATTCCGGTGTCGGCATTTTATGAAGAAGACGCCGTGACCTCGGTGGTGCAATTCTGTTTCGCCAAGAAGGACGCAACCTTGGACACGGCGCTGGAGCGGCTGTCGGATGCGGTACATCGCAGGTAAGCGGAATTTTCTGATGCGTTTGCGGATCCCCATTGTCGGTATAGTAACCGCGATCACCGTCGTCCTAAGTGCAATGGTGCCGTCTCGCGCAACAGCGCAGGAGCGGGTGGTCAATTTCTACAACTGGTCGAATTACATGGCGCCGGGCGTGCTCGAGGATTTCACAAAGGAAACCGGCATCAAGGTCGTCTACGATACGTTCGACGGCAACGAGACACTGGAGACGCGGTTACTGGCGGGCAAATCCGGTTATGACGTCGTTGTCCCCTCGGCCTATTTCCTGCAGCGCCAGGTATCGGCGAATATTTTTCAGAAGCTCGATAAGTCCAAACTGCCCAACCTCGCCAACGCGTGGGATGCGGTAACAAGCCGTTTGGCGGTCTATGATCCGGGTAATCAATACGGCGCCAACTATATGTGGGGGACCACCGGGATCGGCTACAACATCAAAACCGTACGGCAAATCCTCGGCGCCGACGCCAGGATCGACAGTTGGGATATCGTTTTCAAACCGGAGAACTTGGCGAAATTCAAAGACTGCGGTGTTCACATGCTGGATTCTGCGGATGATATTTTTCCAACGGCATTAAATTATCTTGGCCTCGATCCGAACTCCACCAAGCAGGCCGATCTCGAAAAAGCTGCCGACCTGATCATGAAGGTGAGGCCGTCTGTCCGGAAATTTCATTCGTCGGAATACCTTAACGCACTGGCGACCGGCGAGATCTGTTTGGTGGTAGGTTGGTCCGGCGACGTCATCCAGGCACGCAATCGTGCAGAGGAAGCCAAGAGCGATGTCGAAATCGGATACACGATACCGAAAGAGGGGGCCGAAATGTTCTTCGACAATCTGGCGATTCCGGTGGATGCCAGGAACGTCGCAGAGGCCCACGAACTGATCAATTATCTTTACAGGCCGGAGGTCGCCGCCCGGAATTCGGATTTTCTGTCTTATGCCAACGGCAATCTCGCAAGCCAGAAGCTCATCAATCCCAAAGTAACCGGCGATAAAACCATTTATCCGGACGAGACAACTCAGCTTCGGCTTTTTGTCATCACCGCACGGGACCCCGCGGCGCAACGGGTGGTCAACCGGCTATGGACCAAGGTGAAGACCGGACGGTGACCGCGAGGGCGCTGCGACGGAGCAGTACAGTTGTTGTTTGCTGTTTTCCGGACCGCTTCGCTTTGCTCGCAATGACGGTGTACTGGTAGTCGCTATCGCCAGCGCCGATGCAGCCACAGCCACTGGTCGGGATATTCGCGGATCCAGCTCTCGACCACCGATGTGATCGCCTGCATTGTGCCCTGGATGTCGATTTTTCCTTCGGCATCGCGGACCGGCTTCACCTCCTCCGATAATTCGGCGCGAAAGCGATGGCCGGCAAGGCGGATGATGCGCACGCCATGAATCGGACATTCAACCTGCCGCAGCAGGCGAGCCATCATCGGATTGGCCTTGGTCTTTCGTCCGAAGAATGTGACATCCACGCCGTTGGTCAGGTATTGATCGACCAGCATCGCGACGTGCTGACCCTTCTGCAGCGCTTCGGCAAGCTTCAACGGCGCATCGCGGCCGGCTGGAATCAGCGTTCCCATGCTTACCGCGCGAATCTTTTCGATGGCGCGGTCAGCGGAAGCAATATTGGGACGACGGTACAGGATCGCGGCATCCAGCCCATGCGCAACCGCGGCCAGCGCAGGCAGCTCCCAATTGCCAAGGTGACTCGCGAAAATCAGCGCCGGCTTGCCGTCGAGCCGGAGTTGCGCGAACAATTCGTGGGTACGCGGCGCGATCTCGATTCGGCTGTCTTCGGGACGCGCCGGATCGTGCTCCCAGATGTGATCGAGATGCGCAAATTCTGCACCGACGCGGCCGAGATTGTCCCATACACCCGTGAGGATAGTCTCGATCTCCTGTGGGGATTTCTCGGGAAATGCCGCGGTGAGATTGGCGCGGCCGATCTTGTCCTCCCGCAACTTCCGGCCAACGAAGCGCGAGACGCGTCCGAACAGGTTAGCAGTCTTGATAGGATCGAAATAACGCGTGGTGCGGAGCAGGCCCGTCGTCAGCGCACCGACCGCTGCATCGCCGAGCGGTTTTGCGGCATCGCGAAGCTTGGCCTTGGTACGAAGCAGGAGACGGCGCATCAGAGCACGACGCGGCGCGGGTCAGATCGGTTCACGAGTCAAAACCAGCGAGGCATTCTGGCCGCCGAAACCGAACGAGTTCGACATCACCGCGGTCACGCGCGCGTCGCGAGCCTTGTTGGGCACGACATCGAACAGGATCGCAGGGTCGGGAATTTCATAATTGATGGTTGGCGGAATGCGCTGATGCTCGAGTGTAAGCAGGGAAAAAATCGCCTCGACCGCTCCCGCCGCCGAGATCGTGTGACCGACCATTGATTTGTTGGACGAGACCGGAATTTTCGACGTCCGTTCGCCGAATACTGCGGAAATACTCAGGTATTCCATCTTGTCATTTTCCGGCGTCGCCGTCCCGTGGGCATTGATGTAATCGATCTGCTCAGGCGTCATGCCGGCATCGGCGAGAACATTGCGCACGCAGCCGATGATCGGCTTGCCGTCCGGACTGGAACGGGTGCGATGAAACAAATCTGTTAATTCGCCACAGCCGGCGACGACACCGAGAATCTGCGCGCCGCGCGCGGTAGCTGCCTCGTAACTTTCCAGCACCAGCGCACCGGCGCCTTCCGCCATGACAAACCCGTCGCGGTTCTTCGAAAACGGCTTTGACGCGGCCTGAGGCGTGTCGTTCTGGGTCGACAGCGCGGAAAGCAGGGAAAACCGGACCAGAGCTTCCAGATTGACCGAGCCGTCAGTGGCGACACAGAGTGCCGCATCCGCTTCGCCGCGCCGGATCGCCTCGACGCCGAGCTGGATGGCGGTGGCGCCCGAGGCGCATGCGGTTGAAAGCGAGATTGGCGAACCCTTGGTGCCGAACGTCTCAGCAAGATAGCCGGCCACAGAACCGAACATGAAACGATGGTGATATTGCGCGAATTTTCCGCCGCCGCTGATCCGCAATACATCGTCAATGGTCATGTCGGTCTTCCCGACCGCGCGTCCGACTTCGATGCGCTGCGGCCACTCGACTTCGACAGGCGCAACCGCAAGAAATAATGGGCCCGGAAAATCCGCCTTGCTGCCGATGCCTGACTGCGCGATCGCCTCTTCGGTGGCCATATCGGCGAGCCTTTCGGTAAGCCCGGTGGACGACGACGGCTCCACCGTCACGAAATCGATCGTTCCGGCCATGGTCGTTTTCAGCCCGTCGATCGGAAAACGCGTGATGGTGCGAATGCCGGATTCGCCCGCAGTGAGTTTCTTCCAATTATCGCTCTTGCCTGCACCGAGCGATGTCATGATGCCCATTCCGGTGACGACGACGACCGGCCTGCCGAACTTATCGCGTGATGCTGTCATGGTTTCCCCGTCGATCCTGCGCCGCGCTTAACCCACCGCCTCGACCAATGCCATGCCCTCGCCCCGCCAATGGCCGGTCCCGACGACGACAATCTGGGTCGGCGGCGCGGACCTTTCAACCTCCAGCCCGGTGGGATCGTTGGGCGGAAACAGCGCGCCGCGCGCGATTGAAAGTGCTGCGAGCGCTAGTCCCAGCGGAAATTGCGTTTCCAGGGTGTGGCCGAACATCGTTCCCGTCGCGCGCACCGCGTAACCGGGATGTCGGCCCAAGAATGTTTTTTCCTCGGCTGTAACCGGCCCGACGCCGGTTGCGCCGGTGAGGAGGCCGCCGCCATCGTTGTTCACGCCAAGCTTCGACCAAAGCCCTTCGAGCGATGCGGTCACCTCGCCGGGTCGCTTGCGTTGCGCCCGGTCGGAAACCACGTTCGCCAGCCGCGCATAGGGCTTGGCGCCGCGTGCTTCCGCGTGTGCTCTTGATTCGATGACGAGAAAGGCTCCGGCGGAGCCGAGCGCAAAACCACCCTTTTCGTCGCGAGCCCAGACCGGAGCGAATTTTTCCTTCAGATTGTAGTCACCGAACTCATAGAGAATCAGCAGGTCCGGCCGTTCGCCGTTATGAGCGGCGCCGATCAGCGCAATGTCGCTTTGACCCGAAGCGATGCGTGCCAGCGCGATCCGCGCCGCGTCGATGCTCGCAGCTTCCTCCCCCATGAACGTGCGCGATGATCCCGATACGCCGTGGACAATGGCGATATTACCGGCGAGCAAGTTCGAGAGCTGGGCCAGGAACAATGTTGGCCGCAAATCGTTCATCAGCCGTTCGTTGAGAAATGCAGGCGAAGAATTGCCTTTTACATAACCGTTAAGAATGGCCAGATCGACCGGGACATCGCGCTCGCCGCCTCCGGCTGCGATGATCATGTCCATTCGTCCGAGGATTTCCTGATTTCCTTTGACCCCGGCAGAATCCAGCGCCAGCCCCGCGGCATAGGTACCGATGCGTTGCCACGCCTCCATTTGCCGCTGGTCGCCCTTTTTCGGGATCTGCGCGTCGAGCTTGATGGGCGCCCACGGATGAACGATGTAAGGCGCGAAACGCTGCTCGTCGACGTTGACGCGCTGCGCGTTGAGCGCATCCCAATGCGCGTCCAATCCTTCGCCGAGCGAGGTCGCTATACCAATGCCGGTGATCCAGACTTCCACCGGAGACGAGGTCGACGATCTCGGCTCAGCCATGCGGCATCGCCTCTTCGGGGAAGCCAATACGCTTGGCCATCGCGTCCATGTGCCCGCGCAGATCGGGATTGGGAAAAGGAATATGCCGAAAGGTGAGCGTTGCATTGCATCGCGGTTTGCCGGCGACGCTGATCTTGGCGTCGGTGATGCTGAAACCGGATCCTTCGTGAACCAGGCGGGCGTGGACCGTCAGCAGTTCACCAGGCGTGACGAAACTCCGCATCTTGGCTTCCTTGACCATCGCCAGAAACGGCATGCGTTCGAAATTCATCAGCGCAATCAGCAGCCACCCGGAAGTCTGCGCCATGGACTCGATCAGCAATACGCCGGGCAGCAACGGATAGCCGGGGAAATGCCCCTCGAAAATGGTGTTTTGCTGTGGAACCTGCGCCTCAACCGTTATGGTTTTCTCGCCGACGTTGAGGTCGACGATGCGGTCGATCAGGTGAAAATATTCAAGATGCATGGTCGGGCGATTGTGCGCCCTTGGCGGCGACCAGCTCGTCAATGCGCTCGCTGAGGTTTTTCAGGACGAAATACTGCTCGGTCGTGGCCTTGCCGTCATTGACCTCCTGCGTCCACTTTTCGAGCGGCAGTTTGATCCCGAAAGCCTTGTCGATCGCAAAGGCAATGTCGAGAAAGTCCAGGCTGTCGATCCCCAGATCGTCGATCGCGTGACTGTCGGGAGTTATCGTGTCCCGTGGTATATCGCAGGTCTCCGCGATAATGTCGGCGATCTTGTCAAATGTAGAAGACATCATTAAGCCTTTGATATATTGAAGGTAAATGGCGGAATGGCGAGAGAGGAAAGGGCAGAGCCCCGGAACGCCTTGTCCCCCATGCGGTGTCGAGTGCCCGTATATCGGAGCGCCGCCTCGAGTTCAATGGTGGCGGCAGGCGTCCATTTCGCCCGATTCCGCTCAAACCCGCTGATTGCTAGGTCCGCGGCGACGATATCTGTCCGCAATCCCGCCGGCCCATCAACACGCAATCCTGGGTCTTGCGCAGGTCGGCGATGCTCATGGCGAGCCAAATCCCGATAGCAGTCAGCGCCACGGTGAAGGCGAAGGCCGCCATATTCGCCAACATGCGGTGGCGAAAATCGTCGGGTTCATCCCGGGCTCGCTCATATCGCGAAAGATCGTCGGGCTCCTGCCCGTGATCGTCCGGTTCATCCTTCCGGCCCGGAGGCCGGGCCGTGGTGCGTGGCCGGAACTTGAGCACACGATGCTCGCCGTCATCCGTCAACACTGGCCGCTGGCTTGTCATCGCTGCTCGATCCGCGACATTTGAATTCGTCTTATATCACCGCAAGGACCTGTCTCACAAATAAAGTCAGCATGGCACGGCTGCGAAAACCATTAATCATCCAAGTTTACAGAGGTTTTTGCGCCGCATTAGTTCCGACCGGTCAAGCATACGATGTTCCCACCGAAGCGTTACTTCGGCAGACGTCCCATCATGTAGAATTCATCGTTCGGACGCATGCCGGTGACATTGGCCATCCGGTTCGACAGCGCAAAGAACGCCGCGATCGCGGCAATATCCCAGATGTCGTCGTCGCTGAAACCGTGGCGGGCAATGTCAGCAAAGTCCTGCTCGGATATTTCCTCCGCTGCCCGGCTCACCTTCATGGCAAAATCGAGCATCGCCTTCTGGCGCGGGGTGACGTCCGCCTTGCGGTAATTGACGGCGATCTGGTCGGCAATCTGCGGATTTTTGGCGCGAATGCGCAGGATCGCGCCGTGCGCGACAACGCAGTAATGGCATTGATTGGCGCTCGACGTGGCGACCACGATCATCTCGCGCTCGGCCTTGGTCAGCCCGCCGTCCTTGTCCATCAGGGCGTCATGATAGGCGAAGAATGCGCGAAATTCGTCGGGACGATATGCCAGCGTGAGAAACACGTTCGGAACAAAGCCGGACTTTTCCTGCACAGCTAAAATGCGGTCGCGGATATCGGCCGGCAATTCGTCGAGGGCAGGGGCAGGGAAGCGTTTGGCGAGGGGTTGCGACATCAGAATCGTCCGGTTCAGGCTGCGTGATCCGCTCGCGCGATCATAGTCGATGCCCGCACCTCTCGCAAAGCGCGTTGCGCGGCGCGAGAGGTGACGGGAAGGTAGTTCGGATGATTAGCGCAGCGGCTTCTTCAGCAGCGAGAAGCGGTCGGGATCGAGTCCCATCGACGGCTGCAGCATCGGCGCTTCGATCGTGCGCGCAGCCGGCCGTTCGTTGATGCCGGGATCGTTCGGCACGTCACGGTGTGAGGTCGCTCCGCGCCAGCGTTCCAAAACGGCGCCGACAAAGTGCATGTCATGACCGGCGGAGGCGGATGGTACGGTCGAAATCGCAGCTTCACTGCGCGGCAGCTGATGCGGAGGAACTTCCTTAAATCGCAGCCTGGTCGGCAGCGCCACGCCCTCGCCGAAAGCCAGCACTTCGCGGGTGCCGAGCGAGGGCACGAACGACAGCAGGTTTGCCGCGGCGTCGGACACCGCCGAGCGCAGCAGCGCCTGGTCACGGTCGTTGGCGAGGCGCATCGCGAACAGGGTATTGCATTGGGAAATGATGGTGGCGTCGAGTTCGGCGGGCCGTTGCGTGACGAGACCGAGATATACGCCGTATTTGCGGCCTTCCTTGGCGATACGCGACACCGCTTTGCGGGTCGGGCCAAAACCGATGTTACGGTCCGCCGAGGCGTAACGATGCGCCTCCTCGCAGACAAACAGCAGCGGCGAAACGCCATCGCTCCACAAGCCGAAATCGAACGCCATCCGGCACAGCACCGACACCACCGAGTTCGACGACTTCTGCGGGGAAGCCGGCAAGCTGCATGATGGTCATTGGCCTGCCGTTGGCCGGCAGCCTGAACAGATGGCTGATGACCTCTGCCATGGTGTCGCCGCCGACATTGGCGTTGTCGAACATGAAGGCGTAGCGCGGATCGTTGCGCACGGTCTCGATACGCGAGATCAGCTTGTGATAAATGATGCGCGAGGAGCGGTTCTCGAGCTTGCCCATGCGCTCGTCGATCAGGGAGATCAGGTCGACCAGGCGGTAGGGAACCGGCGTATCGGCGGTATAGCCGATGCTCTTGGGATCGATCCGCTTCAGGCCCACCCGATCGGCATTCTGGTATTGGGTGTAGATTCCCTTCGCCATCGGAATGACCTCGGCGAGGATGTCGAGCTCTTCCGGCACGCCGGGCCTGCCGGCGAACAGCACGTCCACGATCTCCTCGAAATTGAACAGCCAGAATGGCAGTTTCAAATTTCGCGGGTTGAGAACCAGCGAACGATCGCCAAAGCAGCGGCCGTATTCGTTGTGAACGTCAAGCAGGAAGATGCGCAGGTTCGGCCGCGTTCGCAGGATTTCATTCAGCAGCAGCGACACGCCGCTCGACTTGCCGACGCCGGTCGAGCCGAGCACAGCGAAATGCTTGCTGAGCATTTCTTCGACATCGACATAGGCGATGACGGACTGGTCCTGCTGCAGGGTTCCGACGTTGATCTGGTCGGATCCCGTCGGCGCATAGACGGTTCGGAGTTCCTGATTGGTAATCAGGTCGACGGTGTCGCCGATGGTCGGGTAGTTTGTAACGCCGCGCTGGAATTTGGGACGTATTGGACCCCCGAGGATTTCACCGAGCAGATCGACCGAAGCGCTGGCGATATAGAGGTCCGAAGTCGGCAGATTTTCACAGGATACTTCGGTGATCATTGCCACGATCGTAGAATTCGAGCAGCGGATGCTGACGAACCGGCCAACGGTCGCCCGCACCTCGGTGTGACTCATCTGGCTCGCCGCCATCAGGCCGACCCGCGCGAGAGAGCCGCGAACCGAAATCACGCGCCCGAAGGATGCCTCAGTAGTCGAAATTGCCATGTGAGAATTCGCGTTGCCGCGCCCTTTATTTTGGCCGACTATGCAGGGGGTTATTGGAGAAACCGTTAAGCTGTGGAACGTCAAAACCGGGCCATATCCGCGCGGAATTTGGCAGCCGGCAATCGCAGGGTCGTTTCGCCCATGATTGATTGAAAAAAACCAGATTTCGCGTCGGTTGCAAGCACGGTGTTGGCTGCCGCTTAATGCCTCGTTTACCTAACCCGGAACGAGTGCATATGCGCAGGCAGGCTTTCCGGGGCTGGCGTTGCCCGATCCGACCCTGTAAATCTGGTTCCAACAAGAAACAGGGCAGGCTGGAACGCGATGAGCCGCGGCATAAAATCTTGAGCGAGTTCGCGCGGCCCTCGGCGCTGGCGCCATTCCTTATCCGCAACTATCGTTTTCAGTGGCCTGCCGACCTGCTCACCTCGTGGGCATTCGAGATGGAGACGCTGATTCTCGGCTGGTATGTGCTTGTCGAGACCGGCTCGGTGCTGCTGCTCACGCTCTTCGCGGCGCTCACCTATGTCGGTACGCTGATCGCGCCAATGTTCGGCGTCGCCGGCGACCGTATTGGTCACCGCAACCTGCTTGCCGCCATGCGCGCGGCCTATATCGTGCTTTCGGCCACGCTGATGATGCTTGCGTTTACCGGTTATCTGAGCTCGCTCTACGTTTTCATTATCGCCACGGCGATGGGGCTGGTTCGCCCGTCGGATCTCGGCGTCCGCGGCGCGCTGGTTGCCACCATCATGCCGCACGATCAATTGATCGGCGCAATCAGTATCTCGCGGACCACGATGGATACCGCACGGATTGCCGGCGCGCTCAGCGGCGCGGGATTGTTTGCCGCGCTCGGCATGGGGCCGGCCTACGCCGCAATCGTCAGTCTCTACATCGCCAGTACCTTGCTCACGCTCGGCATCGTCGCACCATCGAAACCACACGCCGCCGATGGGGCAGCCGTTGGGCCGCCGCGGCGCTCGCCGCTTCGCGACCTGACGGAGGGGGTTGCCTATGTCTGGACCACGCCGCGCATGCGCGCCGCGATCTGGATCGCATTTCTCGCCAACCTGACCGCCTATCCTCTGTCGAATGGACTGCTGCCGTATATTGCCCGTGACATCTACGGCGCCGACCAGACCGGGCTCGGATATCTCTCGGCCAGCTTCGCCGTCGGTTCGCTGGTCGGATCGATCACGCTGAGTGTGGTCGGCGGCGTCCGCGTTGCCCGCCTCATGATCGGCGCGACAGCGATATGGTACGCCATGCTGCTGGTGTTCGCGCAGCTGCAGAGTGTGCCGGTCGCGATGGCATGCCTGATGGCCGCGGGCTTTGCGCAAAGCCTTGCCATGATCTCGATCGCAGTCATCCTGATGCGCGCTGCGAGCGAGCATTTTCGCGGCCGGGTGATGGGCGTTCGCATGCTTGCGATCTACAGCTTGCCGCTCGGCCTGCTGGCGGCCGGCAATTTGATCGAAAAAATCGGCTTCGTTGCCACCGCATCGCTTTACGCCGCCACCGGGCTGCTGCTGATGCTGATCATCGTGCTACATTGGCGCGCCGATCTATGGCATGTGCATGCCCCGGCGAATGCGAGGTAACGTTCTGCAGGAAAGGAATGCCATGTCCAGGACAGCTTTGGTGGTTTCGGCCCACCCGGGAGACTTCGTCTGGCGCGCCGGCGGCGCGATCGCGTTGCACGCCAAAAAGGGCTACCGCGTCAAGATCGTATGTCTCGCATTCGGCGAACGCGGCGAATCCCAGTTTGCCTGGAAGCAGCCGGGAATGACGCTGGACAAGGTCAAGGCTGGCCGCCGGGACGAAGCGGAGCGCGCTGCGGCGGCGCTCGGCGCCGAGATAGAGTTCTTCGATGCCGGCGACTATCCGCTGCGCCTTACCGAGGCGCATATGGGCCGGCTGATCGACATATATCGCGAGATCAACCCGAGCTTTGTGCTCACGCATTCGATCGAGGACCCTTATAACGTCGATCATCCGGCGGCGGCGGCCTATGCGCAGGAGGCGCGTATCGTCGCCCAGGCGATGGGCCACAAGCCGCAGGCGGACTACAATTACAGCGCCCCGCCGGTTTTTCTGTTTGAGCCGCATCAGCCGGAAATGTGCAACTTCAAGCCGCAGGTGATCCTCAACATCGACGAGGTCTGGGATTTGAAATGCCGGACATTCGAGATTCTCGCGGCGCAAAAGCATCTCTGGGCCTACTACGAGAGGGTTGCGCTTCAGCGCGGGATGCAGGGCGGGCGCAACTCGGGGAAAGCGATGACCTATGGCGAGGCCTATCAGCGACTATTCCCGATGGCGGTGGAGGAACTGGCATGAAAACAATCGTCGTCCGCAACATCGATCGGACCGAGGCCGGTATCGTCAAGCGGCTTGGCGAGCTCGGAGTTGCGACGGTGCACGAAGCTTACGGCCGCAGCGGGCTGATGAAGCCTTATCTGCGTCCGGTATGGGCGGGCGGCGAAGCGGCGGGTACCGCCGTCACGGTGCTGGCGCATCCTGGAGACAACTGGATGATTCATGTGGCGGTCGAACAATGCCGGCCGGGCGACGTGTTGGTAGTGAGCTGCAGCTCAGACAACAGCGATGGCATGTTCGGCGATTTGCTGGCTACATCGCTCCAGGCGCGGGGCGTTACCGGCCTCGTCATCGATGCCGGTTGCCGCGACGTGAAATCGCTGCGCGAGATGGGTTTTCCGGTGTGGTCAAGGGCGATTTCAGCCAAAGGGACGGTCAAGGCCGCGCTGGGCGCCGTCAACGTTCCGGTGGTGTGCGCCGGGATCAATGTCGAGCCGGGCGACGCCGTAATCGCTGATGACGATGGCGTCGTCGTGGTGCGGAAGAAACATGCCGGTGAAGTCGCAGCAAAAGGCGAGAAACGCCGGGCGGACGAGGAAGGCAAGCGCAAGCAACTCGCCGCCGGCGTGCTAGGGCTCGACATGTACAATATGCGTGAGCCGTTGGCGAAGGCTGGCCTCATCTATGTCGACGAACCGGGGGTCGATTGAAGTGACGATGCGGCTGCGGACCCTGCTTGGCGACCATTCCTGTACCGCCGCGGTGAAGGATGGATCGATCAGGTCCGATACCGTGACGTTCGATTTCGCCGAGTATTCGCCGACCCACAAAGGCTTCAAGCCGATGGTCCGCGAGCAGGCTTTCGATGTCTCGGAAATGGCGATCGTCACCTATTTGATGGCGAAGAGTTTTGGCAAGCCGATGGTGCTGCTTCCGTGCGTGGCAATGGCGCGCTTTCAGCATGCATTCGCGCTTTACAATGCCAGATTGGGGCCGCTGACGCCCGCCGGCCTGAATAACAGGCGCGTTGGTATCCGTTCTTTCACAACCACGACTGGCGCTTGGCTGCGTGGAATTCTGGCCAACGACTATGGCGTCGATCTGGACTCGATCGACTGGGTCACATTCGAGGACGCCCACGTCGCCGAATTTCGTGATACTAACGTTCGCGCGCCACAGGGCAGGCAGATTGTCCAGATGCTGCTCGATGGCGAACTCGACGCGGTGCTTGGAGAGAAATCGGAGCACCCGGATCTGAAGCCGCTGTTTCCCGATACCGCGGCCGAAGAAGGATCATGGTTCGCAAAACACGGCGTGATGCCAATCAACCACATGGTGGTGGTCAGCAAGACGCTGTCCGACAGGTATCCGGAAGCGGTGCGCGAGGTGTTCCGCTTGCTGCGACAAAGCGCGGCACATGCGCCGGCCGCATCGCCCCAATTCAGCGCCGACGAAATGCGGCGTTCTTTGCGACTGATTATTCGGTATACGGCGCAGCAGGGACTCATTCCACGCGAATTTGCAGTGGATGAGTTGTTCGACGATCTGACCCGGACGCTATGGTAGCGCGGAAGGAGCGACGCGGATGGAACCCGAGCCGATTTTCGATCTTGCTCATCTCGGCCACATGGAATTGCTGACGCCGAAACCGGACGAAAGCCTGAAGTTCTTCGTCGATGTGATGGGCATGACGATCAGTGGCCGCAAGGGGGAATCGGTCTATCTGCGGGGCTGGGACGATTATGAGCGCACTTCGCTCAAGCTGACCGCGTCGAAGACGTCCGGCATGGAACATATGGCGTTGCGGGCGCGAAGCCCGCAGGCGCTGCAACGCCGGGTCGTTGCTTTGAAAGGCTCCGAATTCGAGATCGGCTGGACCGACGGCGATATTGGTCATGGCCCGGCGTTCCGCTGCCGCGATCCGGACGGCCACATCATCGAACTGTATTACGAGACCGAGTGGTACGAGGCGCCGCCTGCGTTAAAGCCCGCGCTGAAAAACCAGGCGCAACGCTTTCCGGCGCGCGGCGTCAACGTCCGCCGCCTCGACCACCTCAACTGCCTCGCGGTGGACATCAAGGCCAACCGCATCTTCTTCGAAACCTATCTCGGCTGCCGCCTGACGGAACAGATCGTGCTCGACGACGGCACCGAAGCCGCGATGTGGATGACGATGTCGAACAAGAGTTACGACTTCGCGTACTCACGCGATCACTTCAGGACGCCCGGCCGTTTCCACCACGTGACCTACGCCCTCGACAGCCGCGAGGATATCCTGCGCGCCGCCGACATCTTCCTGGAGAACGGCGTCCACATCGAGACCGGTCCGCACAAGCATGCCATTCAGCAGACCTTCTTCCTCTATGTCTATGAGCCCGGCGGCAACCGCGTCGAAGTCGCCAACGCCGGCGCGCGCCTCATCCTCGCACCGGACTGGAAGCCGATCGTGTGGACCGAGACGGAGCGAAAAAAGGGGCAGGCATGGGGGCTGAAGACGATCGAGTCGTTTCACACGCACGGCACGCCGCCGGTAGAGGTGAAGTGATGCGCGAAGAACGAGCACCGCGTCCGGACCGCGCCGCGCCGCACATCCACGCGTAAGGTTTGATCCCGAACTTCATTCAGCCCGAAAAGTGCAAAGCTCTTCGCGCAGGTATAACTATCAAGCCCGGAATAGGGCGCTGGGCCGAGGCGCATCAAGGCCAATAACGTCCGCTGGTCACAGGATAAACGCGCGGCATCGTCGGACTCGGGCAGCGGTCGCTCAAAAGCGCGCGCAGATCGATTGCGGCATACACACATGGGATGCGCGACCATATCAGGCCTGACCTAGAGTGAAAGCCAGTGGCAGCACATGTTCACGCGTCAACGGCGCAAGCTGCACACCGGAAGAATTGGCCGGATCAATCCAGATCGTCTCCTCAATCTCCCCGCCTGGGGTGATCTGGCCGTAAATCTCGACAGTGTAGAGGCTTGCCTCCACCCGAAAGCCAGGCTCGTTCGCCGCGGCGGCATCGAATTGGCCAAGTGGTCGGACCGAAGCAGGGACCAGATGACACCCGAGTTCCTCGGCGATTTCGCGTGACAAGGCAGTGATGTCATCCTCGCCGAGATCGCGCTTGCCGCCTGGCTGCATGAACGCTCCGGTGCCTCGTTTGCGCACGAGCAGCACTCGTCCTGCGCCATCCCGAATCAGCGCAGCAACGATCTTGATCGTCGTCGTATCCATTCCGGTCTACCGCGTGTTCATTCCAGACACGATCACAACAGAGGTTTTTTGTGGTTGTGTCGCACAGCACTGCCCCGGTGAGTCACCGATCAACGAACCGCATGCCATCATTGACACAACAGAATACGCTCCGCGTCATCTTCAATGCGCTTCCCTCGAACCATGTTCGAATGCTACGCGATAGTTTGCCGCTGGCAACGATTCGTTTGGGATCTCGATCAGGGATCGCCCTCAGGCAGGATCAGGTTGTAAGCGGATGGGGAAGGACTTTGCCGACCTGACCTCTTGATTCCTGCCTGCTATTGGCGATGCAAGCTGCTAACTGAGCCACGCATCGCAAGGCAAAGGACTTAGGCGACTTCGATTAAAATTTCGCCCAGCTCCTCTGGCATGTCGATCATCGGATCGTGTCCTGAAGCCAATTGATAGGTACGCCATCCCTCGCTGTCCTTAAGTTTGTTGTAGTAGCCATCGAAGGCGATATTTGGATAGCCAGTGGCTCGGATGTAGGTCTTCTTGCCAATCCGTTTCAGCTCGCCTGTGACCGAGACCTCGCCACGCAAGGTGGCCAGCGGATGCGGCGTGCACATCGCATCGACCCATGCCTGATCGTTTTCGTTCACGCGGAATCCCGAGGCTGGGAACGCGGGGAGCACCACATTACCCTTCTCGGCGGCCTCAGCGATTGCCTTACGTACCGGCTCGGAGGCTAACTTCGCCAGGCTGTCACCGTTCTCCGGTACGAACGAATCGATAAACACGATCGATGCAATTTTCGATCGCTGTTGTTCCGCGACGCCGGCGATGACGAAGCCTGCGTAAGAGTGGCCAACCAGGACGATATCTTCGAGACCCTCCCATTTAATGACGTTGACCACATCGGCGATGTGGACGGCGAGATTGATATCGGCGGTGCAAAGGTGCGATCGCTCTCCGATGCCAGTCAAAGTCGGTGTGAAGACTTTGTGGCCTTTGGCCTCCAGAAAGTCCGAGACGCGTCGCCAACACCAACCGCCGTGCCAGCCGCCGGCCACCATGACATAGGTGCGACCGCCCGCGTGAGGGGCCAGACCAGGAGCTTTACTGGCGCTTGCCGAAGACGCCATAGACGAACTGCTCAACTGATCGTGGCGGGTCACTTCGTGCTGGTTATTCTTCATGGTTGTCACTTCTTGCTGGTTTCTCATGATAACTCTCTCATGGGCATCGGATGCGTTTCGCTAAACGGGTAATCTGACCGAACGTCCAAAGCGCGTTCCCACGCTGACAAGAATCCAGTGAAGCGACGCTTCGTACTTTCGTTCGGCAGCCAGTCCGAAATTCAATTCGTGCGGTCGTTGCGCGATCAACGCGCATCGGTTTCTTGGTCGATCCGTTGGAGCGGTTTACCCTCGCCGAAAGCGAGCGCCGAAGTAACGTCCCTCGGCCTCCCGAGGCGACCGTCTGCCTTGAATGCATTTCCTTTCAGATACAGCACCAGCAAACCGCCGCACATCAGCGTCAGCGGATAGAGAAGCGACAGCCGATAGTCTGCGCTCCAAACAACGTATGCAACTGCAAGGCAGATTGCGGGCAACCGCAACCAGAGTTTGTCGAAGAGCCTGATAAATGAAAGAACGCACAACAGGTAGAGAATGAAGAAGTTCTGCCCTGCAAACCAAAATAAAGTATTCAGCGAAACGACGTGCAATGAGTAAAATCCAAGCACGGTAAGGAAAAGAGCGATTGCGGCGAAGATCGCTGCGCTCGGCACCTCATTCGTTTGACTGATGCGCGCAAGCCTCGACGGCAAAAGGCCGTTGCGTGCTGATGCCATGAGAAGACGAGAAAATGCCCAAGTCGCCCCGTTCAGATTTGCCGTCACTATCAGGAAGCCGACGAGCGCGACAACTTTGCCACTGGCTTGCCCCAGCAAAGCTCCCAAGATGGCGGCGACCGGTGCCGTAGTCAGATCGGGATCATGGCGCGAAAGCGTGAGTTGAGTTGCGAGCGCAATAAGCAGGTAGAGAGCCAGGACGATGACGAAGCTGATCAGAACGGCGAGGGGATAGTCACGCCGCGCGTTGATATATTCCTCGACCGTAGACGCGACGAGAATCCACCCCGAAAAGGCAATGAAGACTATTTTCAAGGAGGGAACTGCCTCGTGCCATTCGCTGATTGGGGCGATGCCGGAACCATTTGAATAGTCATTCTGTGACAAGGCGACGATAGCAACGACCAGGACGATCGCCAGCAGACTGAACGTGAAGCCTTTCTGGATGTTTCCGGATAGCCTGGCGCCGAGATAGTTGGATACACCGGAAAACACCAGAATAGCGGCAGCGGCGATCACTCCCACGAGTGGACCGCCTTGCACTAGAAATGCAAAATAGTTACCACCAACAATGGATATTCCTGGCAGGCCGAGCGCGAAGGTACCGATCAAGAGTGCCTGAACGGCAATGGCTGCATTTCCGCCGAACGCCAACCTGATAATGCCCGCCACACCCTCGGCGTTAGGATATCTGGCTCCGAGATAGGCAAGTACCGCCAATACCGGCATCACCAGCAGCCCATCAATCGCCCAAACATACACGGCCGAACCGCCGGATTGCTGGTAGGCCAGCCCGGTCAAGACCAGCAAGCCCGCGCCGACGCAAATGCCGAGGGCGAGGGCAACCGCGCTCGGCAGCGAAAGCGTCTTAGCAAGGCGAACCGTAGGCTGGCTCATTGATGCTGTCCCATTCCACTCAAGCTCCGGACGTGGCTTGTCAGTGCAGAGCGATAATGTAGACGCAGCCTTGATCGCCAGCAATGGAGGAATGCCTCATCCCTTGAGGGAGTAGAAGCCGATCTCCAGGCTGGCAAATGCCTCGCACGTCTTGCGCGAAGAATTCGATGCTTCCCTCGACGATCAGCAGCGTTTCATCGGTCTCATGCTCGTGCGTCGGGTGCTCAAAGCCAGCTGGATCACGACGCACCTTTACGCTGCCGATCGCAGGCAAGAGTTCTCGAACGGCTTGGTCCAGCGTCGTTGCACCGCCCTTAACAATCACTGCTTTGCCAATTGCATTTGTCATTTTCACCCTCAATGCTTGTGTGGTTGATTTGACTATCCGCCTTTTCCTTGAACCGAAACGGACATGCACCCTTGGCAGCTGAGTTATCGTCGGTAAGAAAATATTGTCTCCACCGATATGTCAGGGCCTCGCCATACTCAATGGTGTCCGGATGATCCGAGGGTTGGCCGTCCCATTTCTCCAGCCGGGCGCGGATAACACGTCGAGCATTGACCCCTGCCGACAATTCGCTCTCAATGCCACGAAAGATCCGCTTTGGCTGAAACAGCATGATGAAGCTGTTTCCGTAGTTTCGGCTCCTGCGCCGCATGTAGGCCGGCGATGCCGCAAACAAGAAGATAGCGTCACCGTCGAAACAGAACTCCCACCCCGGGTGCGCCGTGTCGGTCGGAATCTCGATCGGCCAGGCCACGCCGTCGTACCCGTGCAGGAAATTCAGGACAGACCAAAATTGCTTGCGGTAATATTCGAACGACCTCGCTTGCGCCTCGGGCTCAAAGAATACTGTCAGGTTGTGCTTGATTGTGGGGTGGGACCTGGAAAGGCAAAGAAATGATCGAAGCGTATTCGGCAAAGGCGTTAAGTCGTTGCCCTCGACGAAGCTATATCGCAAATTCCGTTCCCGTTCCGCGGCTAAGCCGAATGTGCATGGAAACCTATCGTTCGTAACAATGGCGTGAAACAACTCGTACTCCTTCAACAGCCAATCTGGCACGCGTGTCGGATCGGACATCGCAGATTGATCAAACAAGCGGGTCATACGGCGGCCCTCTCGTTTTCGAGTTGAGGCACTCCGAAAAAATCTTGAACGCCAGGGGCTATCTCCATCAAATCGAGACGGATATTGATCAGCACGGTAGTGCCTTTCACGTTGAGAAGGTACGCGGTCTTGAGTGCCAACTCGAATTCGCCGGGCCGCATCGGCTCCAACTGGAGAATTTTGTCGTGGGTTATCCTGGTATTGACCGAAAACCGAAATGGAACGGCTGATAGACCTTGGCAGGCAGCTTGGTACTCAAGCCAGCCAAACGAATTGTTATTGAGGATAATATAGGTGACCGGCAGGCCGTTGTCCGCTGCCGTAGTCAAGTCAGATCGGAAGATGTTGAACGCGCCGTCTCCGACAAGTGCAGTCACCGGCCGATGTGGCGCTGCCGCTTTGATCCCGATAGCCGCTGCGGCGCCGAAACCGAGGCTGGTCTGTTCGCTCGGGGCAATTGAAGCTTGCCCCGCCTGAAGCGCGAAGAAGGGATAGAAATAAGACCACATGTCGAGCAGCCCGTTCTCCTGCACGAGAATTCCCTCATCCGGCATCACCCGCTGGATAACTCGTACGATCTCGGCGACGCGTATGGAGGCCGATGAAGAACATTGAGAGAGCCATTCGTTTCGCTCATCGGTGGCGCTCTGCTTCAGAAGCGCTATGCGCGCCTCCCATTCCGTGCGGTCGGCCCTGGAGTTACTCAAGTTAAGGGCATCGGTCCAGAAGGCCGCCGCCGCGAGGCAGTCGCCGAGCAAAAGCGGCCCCGTGTAGTTTTGAGAGAAATGATCGTTTCGCACATTGACCTGGATCACTGGTCGTTCGCAGCCGGCGTCCATGAGCAGCGTCGCTGTTTCCTCAAGGCGGCTTCCGAGAACGACAATCAGGTCCGCTTCCTTCCAAAGCGCCCGTAAGGATACTGCGGTGTACAATCCAGCCAGGCCTCCGAACAACGGGTGGCTTTCCTCGATGGCTCCGCGACCGGATGCCGTGGTGAAGATTGCAGCGTTCAAACAATCCGCCAACTGCCCGAGGCGTCGCTCCCTTGACGCACTGTTCAGTGCACCACCGCCTAAGAGCAGAAGGGGACGCTTCGCCCTCCTCATAAGTTCCAGGGCATGATTCAACTGTTCGCTGGAAGGAACACTTTGCGTGACCATCGGCACCGCGAATTCGTTCACGGACAACGACATGGCTTCCACAAGATCCTCGGGGATTTCGATGTACACTGCCCCTGGACAGTCATTGAGCGCCAGAAACGTCGCTCGTCTAAGCGCCCAAACAAGGCGTTTTATACTCTCGACGCGGTAAGCCCATTTTACTATGGGCCGCACCATCGAAATCTGGTCTGCTTCCTGGAACGCATTCGTACCGATCCGATCCCGGCCGGTGCCGACGCCGAGAAGCAATACGGGCGCGGATAGGGAAGTCGCCTCCAGCAACCCCGTGATCGCATTGGTGAGGGCGGGCCCTTTCCCGACCACGCAAACCCCCAGTGATCGTCGAGCCAGCGCATATCCAGCGGCCATGAACGCCGCGTTACGTTGGTCTTTCGTGACGATCATTCGCACGGAATGGTCCTGTAGCGCCTTGAGCATGGTGACGTCGTCTCCGGGGATGCCGAAGACGACGGAAACCTCGATAAAGTTCAAATAACGAGCTATCGCGCCCCAAGGAGAATGTTGTTCCATCCCGCGCGCCTTACATGAGATCCGCAACAGTCTGCGAAATCAGGATCGGCGCGATCTTTAACTGTCCCTGATAATGAACATAGTTGGCCATCGGCCCGTAGCCGCCAAACGGGGAATTGCCGTCTTCGATGTCAAACAAAGTCGCGTTCAACGAGACAGAATGATAGCGCCGCAGGACATCCGCGAAGACCTCTTTCCCATAGACGCTCGCACCCATGGCTCGGTCCCGGTAGAACGGCTGTTCAAGCTCAGCGATGAGCTCCCTGTCGCTCTCATACAAAATCACATTGAAAACAGGACCGAAGAACTCGACAGTGTCTGGACGCTTCTTGAGCGACCCAAGCAGAACCGTCGGCTCGATTTTCTGTTGACCAAAATCAACGATGCCACCGCGCACGATGAAGTGCGCGTTCGCCATAAAGTACTTCGAGAGGATCTCCAGCGTCGACGCGTAATAGATAGGCGAATAGTCCGCATCCGGATCTTTGCGGGAGCCGAACACGAGTTGCTGGAGGGCGCCTTCGAGTCTTTGCATAAATTCGTTCGCAATTGACTTATGCACGAAGATCGCGTCAGGCCCCAGGCAATCCTGGCCGGTATTGAATAAGCGAACACTGACGAGGTCTTTCACCGCAGCCTCGATATCGGCGCACTCGCTGATGACGAAGGGATTCACACCCTGGCCAAAGAAGATATACAACTGGTCCTTACGGAGTTGCATCTTTATCTTTTCGGCGTTCGAATAGGTGCCGGTGAATGTTACCACGTCGGCGGCGCCAACCGACCGCTCCATGAAGTCTTTCTGGCTGACGCTCTTCAGATGCAACGGCAGGTTATGGACCGGCCCGAGCAAGGCGTGCAATTTCTCAGTTTGCGCGATCACATAGGACGACGGCCGAAAGTCTATCTCTCGGACGAAGAGAGACGGGATGACGAGGTACAGGACATACGAGTAAAGAATCATGTTGGACGGCATGAAAACGGCCATCCGCGCGACCGATCGAGGTTGCCGGGTTTCGACTTCAATCGTCGCTCCAGCTAAAGCCTTTAGTGATGAAGCAATTTCTGCGCGCACCGCTGAGCAGCATGTGACCTCCGTGAGAATCTCAAGGACCTGGTCCTCGTGATCCGTCAAGAACGTCGAGAGTTCGGCGACGGCTTGCGCACGCTCAGGGTGCACGATTTCGCCGCGCCAAGCTACTTTAGCCGGAACATTCATTCGTACAAACTCCCGAGGCGTTGAAGAGCTGTCGCCATCTATCTGCACAATCTAAGCGTGTCTGGTCCTTCTGTAGCATGCGGAGTTATATCGCGATACGCCATAAATCCCCCGAATTAGGACAATGCGGGCGGTTGCGAAGAGGTCGTTGATCCCACCGGCATACAATACTCGTTCGCGAGATCTTGGCTGTGGTCCGGAGCAAATAGGTTCGTCGGAAGACGCCAGCAACGTAACGGCAAGGAGATGTCCATGATCGTCAATGGTCCGAAAAAGGGGGAATTCCGCCGTATCGAACTGGGTCGTTAAGTGTCAGGCTTGTGAGGCGAAAGTTGGCGTTTCTCCAAGCGATAAGCAACAAAGGACGGCGGTGACCGACTTCAAATTTCATCACAGCGTGCGGGTTCGCTATTCGGAAATCGACGGGCAAAAGCTCGTGTTTCACGGTCACTATCTGACCTATTTCGACTGCGCGATGGTGGAATACTTTCGCGACTGTCTGAAACTCGAGATTCACGAATTGGCCAGGAGAAAGGTGTTCGAGCTCGCTCTGGTGAGGACCACACTCGAATTCGCCGCGCCGGCGCGGTTAGACGACGTCCTTTGCGTGTGGTGCGCCGTGGATCGGATAGGGCGATCAAGCTTGGACATGGCGTTCAAGGTGACGCGCATGGGAGACGAGACCGCGCTCGTCGCGGGGCGGACAACCTATGTTCACTTCGATCCGGACGCAGCCAAGGCGGTCCCGATTCCACCCTTCGTAAGGGACGCCATTCTGCACTTCGAGGGATCGTCGGCTTTCCCGGCGTCGAGCGACGCGGTCAACATTAACATGACGGACCCGGCGGCTTCCCGTGACTAGACGGCGGGCCCGGAGGAGCCCCATGTATTTCTAACGCGATGGAGTGATGAAATGAGCGACATGGAGACGAGTTTAAGAGACTACAAAGGCCCCGGAGACCACACAAGGGAGGCCAGCCACGTCAAGCCGCGGGCAAAAGGTGAATTGGAGCCGCCGCCGCGTTTGGCCGACTTCTCTTCGCGGACTTCGGATAAGATCCGCTTCGGAGATCTCGATCGGCAAGGCCATGTAAACAATTCTGTATTTCTGACCTTCATGGAAACGGGCAGGTGCGAGCTTCTTTACGATCGCGGTGCGCCTCTCACAGTCCATGGCACCTCGTACGTGATCGTCAGTTCTGTCCTCGATCTGCGCGGCGAGATGTTCTGGCCAGGCATTGTAGGCATTGGAACACGTGTAACGTCGATCGGCCGCACCTCGGTTCACATGAAGCAGGCGCTCTTTCAAGACGACCAATGCGTCGCCAGCGCCAAAATCGTTCTTGTGCACGTGGATAATAAATCGCACCGATCCTGTCCTCTGCCCGCGGCGGCGGTTGCGCGATTTACGGAACTGATGACGCCATTGAGTTCTTGACAGCAATCATCCTGACAGACGCGGGACAAAAACTGCGTTGTTATCGCGGCGAATGGCCCTTGCGATGAACGTCACTGCAGCGTCCATCATTTGTCTTGTTAACTTAAGAGCCGTGGGCATAACGATGTGCCGACTGGCCGACATGGCGCGCGCGGAGAAGCTACCCCGCAGTCTATGCTACCCCAACATGCGGCATTGGAACGAGCCGGGCGCTCTTTCTGCGCTCGGCAATCGGAGCTTCCTTTGGTTCGGCTATCACTTCGATACCGAACTATGAGTTACCCGTGCGGAAAGGTGAGGTCGAGCCTGATTGTACGTGATATCTTTGCTCAAATGGGTTTTGTCGAGCATAAGGTCTCTTGCGTTTGCCCCCATCTTCAGGCTTCTGATTGCCCCGTTTGAGTATGCTACTCGTCGCAGTGCCTGAGGCGGCTGACCGAAAGTCCGGATAAAAGCACGACGCATTCGTTCTGCGTTTCTAAAGCCGGCCAATTCTGCCACGCGCTCAATCGACTCTGCTCCGGACTGTACGCGTTGGCGCGCAACCTCGAGCCTTAATCTCTCCAGAGCCTTCGCCGGTGTGACGCCGGTCTCCCGAATGAACGCGCGCGCGAAGTGGCGGACACTTATTCCGGCCTTTTCGGCCAAGCCATCTACGGTTAAAGGCTTATGTAGGTTTTCTCGCACCCACGCCAGCAGCGATCCAAAACGGCCATCTGGATAGTTGAGTTCAAGGAGCGATGAGAATTGCGACTGTCCACCCATACGCTGATGGTAGACGATCAAGCGCCGTGCCGTTGTACGCGCAATCTCCTGACCGAGATCTTCAGTCACCATCGCCAGCGCAAGGTCGATGCCCGCGCTGATACCGGCCGAACTCCAGACGTTTTGGTCACGGACAAAAATTCGATCCGGTTCGAGCTTAACCTCTGGAAAGCGTGACGCAAAATGCTGTGCATGCAGCCAATGCGTGGTCGCACAACGTCCGTCAAGGATTCCAGCCGCTGCGAGCACATAGGTCCCCGTGCATACGCTCGCAACTCGGACTCCGTTATTCACGCAGCTTCGAACGAAATTCAGCGTCGCCGCACAATTTGCAGCATCGAAAACACCTTCTCCGCCCGCTATGATCAGGGTTTTCATCGCGGAGCTCCTGGCAAACCGGCGTGCGGTAAGCTCAATACCTGACGAACTGGAGATAGTGCCGCCGCGAGTCGCGAAGCAATGCGCCGGCTGCTTGGTCCCGGCGATCTGCCCAGCCATCTCGAACACCGCAATCGGCCCGGCGGCGTCCAACAATTGGAAACCAGGAAAGATAAGAACACCAATCATCAGCGATCTATCCGTCCCCGCATGAAGGATAGCATGGAGCGTCTACTTAAGGGTGTAGCAATCCCAAAGCGACAATTTTATGGCTTTGTTGCTCCAACTGTGATTTCATTTGTTAAAGACATTAACTCACCCGTAGCTGTGCGAGGTTTCGTCCAAGAATGCTGATTTCTGAAGCCAGCATCAATCGTAATTGATTCGGCCAGTTCGGCGAAAGGAAGTCACGGAATTCTTGCCGCTGATCAAGTGGTCGAGGCCTAGCATCCGCAAACCATACCGACAATGATGCTTTTGAAAGCTCGCTCAGGCGCTCTATTTATTGTTCTGATTTGGCTTTCGCCATAGCACTTTGCGCAATCGAATTTCCGCATGCGGATTGTACCCTTCAAAGGCGGCCAATATCGGCTGGATTGTGTCATGCACGATTAGCGTCTCTGCGTATTCGTCGCGCATGAATCCATAGCTAACGGCCCTTTGCGCCATTAGTAGCGGAGAATCAAAGTAGCCATGGATGTTCAGCAGAGCGCATGGCTTGGGATGGAGACCGAGTTGAGCCCATGTCATTGCTCAAAGATTTCCTCCGGAGTTTTGGCTCTGCCGGGAAAAGCAATGAATCCGTTCGCGAGTTCGGAAATGCAGGGTTTCCGATCAGGCATTGTCTCGACGACGTGAAGCTTGGTGAGATCAGAAAGGGCGATTTTACGTTCGCAGAGGTGACGTGGGTTGCTCCAAATGACCTCACCTTGCCCCGGCTTGCTCGGCCCTGCGCCGATCCTCGCAGGATCGCCTCACCCGGCCGTCCAATGCAGAAATAAGGTCGGCCGATGTAAGCAACGTGACGCTTCGGTCACGCAGCCATCCCTCATCATAGAATTGATCCAGGTAGTTGGCACCGGAGTCCGGAACGATTGCCAATGCCGTCCGCGCGTCGCTATTGCGCAAATACGAGAGCGCAGCGCACACCACCACCCCGCCGGATCCACCGAGCAGGACCCCTTGCTCATTTGCCAGCAGACGGCACATCGAAAATGCCTCCTGATCTGAAATGACGCATGTCAAATCGTAAAGATCGAGATCTGTGTTTGCCGCGCGCCACGCGAGTCCCAGGCCGTTCAACAAATACGGTTCGAACGGAGAGCCAAAGATTGCCGAACCGCGCACGTCGCTCGCCAAAACCTCGATCGGGGCCTGCTCAGCCCTAAGACGCCGCGCTATTCCAGTCAGATGCCCCCCGGTACTGACCGACCCCACAACGACGTCGGCAGCAAGGTGTCGAACCTCATCGCAAGTCTCACGGGCATGAAACTCTGAATTATCCGGGTTGTCGTATTGATTGGACCAATAGGCACCTGGATGGAGCCGGAGAAGCTCCTGGACTCGAGCAATGCGGGACCTCTGGTAGCCGCCCGACTCGTCTGGCGTGTCGACCACGTCAACCTCCGCTCCATAGGCCCGAAACCAGTTAAGTGCATTACGGCTGACCTTTGGGTCGACGACGATGATCACACGAAATCCCATTGCCGCTCCGAGCATCGCGAGCGATTTACCCAGATTGCCGGACGTCGACTCAATTAAAGTTCCGCCGGGTCGCAATTTCCCTTTATCAAAGGCGGCGCGGACAAGTCCCAGGGCCGTGCGATCCTTCACGCTGAACGTGGGATTGAATTGCTCGAGTTTAAGGTACAGCCGCTTGTACGTAGGTAATGCGCGGTGTCGAACGTGAACAATTGGCGTTTGTCCGATCGTCCCAGCTATCCCGTCTACAACATTGAATGTCGGCATGCCCGTTCCCCGCTCTATTTTGTGTAATCGGTGTCGGTGAGAAACTCGTTACCTTGCGCCTGAATCAAGAGTGGATCCTCGTAGTGCAATGCCCCCAGTCCGTATTCGTAAAATGGCGTCTCGATGGACAACACGGCACCATCTTCAACGATTGCATCTTCGCGTGGCGTGAGTAGCGGACGTTCATATGGCTCAACGCCAATACCATGGCCCACATGGTGCCTTCGGTAGCTCGAAAAACCGCTTTTATGCACCGCGCCGATGACAAGCTCGAACACGTCGGCGCCTGTCATACCCGGCTCGATAGCCCGTCGCGCGGCACTCATCCCAGCTTTCAATGCCTCAACGCGATCGGCAACTTTGGAGCGATTTTCAGCACGTTCCGGCATGTAGACACGTGCGATGTCTGCCCAATGGGCTCGATAGCGACTGTCAGAGTCGAACCACACCAGGTCGCCATGAGCGTAGCGGATATCGTGACGGGGGACCCTCTGTCCCCCTACAGCATGTCTGCCGATCTTGAGCATCGTGAGTTCCGGCTTGGCCCGGTTGCTCACAAGGGCCGTCTCAAAGCGGGCCGCTATCTCCGCCTCGCTCATGCCGGGAAGCAGTTGCCGCAGTGTCGCAGCAACTGCCTCAGCGTTGGCGCGACCTGACAGCCGCAGCATATTTACCTCGTAAGCAGTCTTTACTCGCCGGACCCACCTTATGTTTTCGGACCAAGGACGCAGCTCGGCTCCCCCTGAAAATTTACAGAATTCGGAGATTCCGTCTGATCCAAGCCCATCTTCGTCCAGCGCCAATCGTCCCCCGGCGAGCCCAAGCGCTGTAAGCAGATCCCGAAGCGCTTCCCACGGATCAGAAAAACCTCCGCATCTATCAGACCAGTATGCAAGCTTTGTCTCATCTGAATTCAACGCTACTGTATCCGGGCGCTCGCGATAAAAGACGCCGTACAAACGTACTTGCCCCAAGGGGGACATAATGTCCAAAAGCTGGTCCGCTTCGCCGACGAAGTGCACCACATGCACCACAGTCGGCTGCCGTCGGCATACGACAACGAAGCAGCGGCCATGATAAGGGCGGAGGATGCGTGTAACAGGCAATGCGCCTGTAAAGTACGCGAAATTCTCGAGCGTTGACGCAACGACTCCATCCAGGCCATCGCGGTCAAGGGCCATCTGGAGTCGGCTCACATTGTAAATCGACTCCGTGGATGAATCAGCCTCTGGCAGTCCAATGAACTGAGGCATCTATCGAACTCTCATCTCGCGGCGGTAGGACCCAAATCGGCCAGCGCTCGTCGCACGACCGCCCGCAAGCCATCACGATCAGCGTCTCGGTAATGCCCGGCTGCAATTCGCATCGGGTCCCCCGCATGAAAGTACTCATAGACCTTTTGGCGCTGGCCAAATGCATCGCCAGTAAGGTCCCAGGCGAGATTCAGGAGAACACAGCGATTTCGTGAGCTCACCAGCGAGCTGGTCAGTGCTGCGTCGAGCACGTCGCCGTTCCCATTGACGAAGTCTCCGCTATGGGGCACCGCCAGAATTGATCCGGCGGCGAGCGATTGAATAACGCTTATCATCCGCTCGTAGACGCGCGGAAAGTGGTAGCGGATCGCCTGGATCGTTTGGATGTCGGGATTGTAGACACCCTTATCATCCTCTGCGGCCTTGTTTTCGGCCGCATCAACCGCAGCTCTCATAAGGTCGACGCTCGACGTCAGGTCTCCAAGCTTCTCTTGGATGTTGATATGCGTGTCGAGGCCTAATACATTTGAAACTTCTAAAGCGACTCCGCACAGCAGTTCCGCTTTGCTCAAGCCGCGCGTCACACTCTGGTGGCCGGTATGATGCCGCGCGCGCGTCTGATCATAGAACGCGTTTGAAGCGGCGACGTTGTCGAGCACGAAAACGCGCTCCCACGGCACAATGACTTCGTCTAGAACAACGTAGGCGTCAATTTCGTCGAACCGATTGGCCATCGGATAGTCGAAATCACCGCCTTGGCCCAGCCGCTGGAGCGACTTACGACAGAATATCCGCACACCTGGGTGTGTACTTGGGAGTGCAAAAGCCACCGCGTAGCTTTCATCCCCCGTCTGCAGGCCGGGCATGTTGAAAAAGAGAATCTCGTCGGTTAGCGGGGCGAGGGTTACAATCATCTTGGCGCCGGAGACCACGATACCCTCGCCGTTTCGTGCGAGCGTACGGAGTCCTGCGAATTCGCTGGTCTGCTTATGCAGAGGTTTCGTGCGATCCACTTGCGGATTTATCGCCGCATGGCCGAGAAAGAGATTTCCGGTTGCTACATGGTCGTAGAATGCGCGCATATTCGACGCGAAGTCAGGACTGCAGAGGACATCGGCATGGGAGACAAATGCTGCGAGGGCCGCGTTCATGAAGTCCGGCGTACGTCCCATCATGCCAAAAGAGATATCGGCGACTTCCTTGTAGTGTTGTCGCTTACGGCGCAGATCATCGATACTCCGAGGGACCATTAGACCCATGCTCATCGAGCCCATCGGGCCGTTGAATAGGTGTTGCTCGCTCCGCTCCTTCTGTAGTTGAAAATAGCGATCAACTGCGTCGATCGTCCCCTCGAATTCCAAGCATCGCGTAAGATCCTCGACCTGCTTTCCCTGAAGGGTAACCTGGCGCGGTACGCGCAGCCGCTCTCGAAACTCCATTTCCTCTACCTCCCTTAGGGCGTCGATTGCGCCCATCCCGCGTCATTCTGTTCGTGATGTCGAATACGTACCCGCAACGGCGCGGCTTTGAGTGGAGCCATTTGTCAAATTCGCGGAAGGATTACACCCAGACAAGCAGCACGAGCATGCGATTGTCGTGCGGCTGCAGTATTTTAAGCCTAAAGCGCCGCCTCGAGCCGGCGTTCCATCGCTTTCTTCAGCTACGCAATGTTTCGTTCAAGAACCCGTCATCTGAGGCAACAGAACCTGACACTTGTAGACCGGACTCGATATGGCGGATTTCCAACATTTTCGGACGGCATGGCCGCACGCCAATTGGCAGGTACTGTTTGACACTGTCGTGCGCGGTCTTATGACTAAGCCAACTCAGTTCGGAAGACGTCCGGTCCGGTTGAGCAATCGCACTTGTAGAAGCGTTCGATCCCTGAAACACAGGAGAACCTGACGAGCGCACCGTTTCAAGTCGCGCGTTGTGCTACTGAACCGGGGCAGCATTTATCAGAGGGCGATTCGCTCGACTTCCGCAGGCAGCAAAATCATGTCCGCGCGACCTAGCAAGGCATTAGGCCGCGGATCAGTCCTACCTCGAAGAGGGGGAATAAGCTTGCTTGAGTTGTCGCGGGATGCGCAACGCATGTTCGACGCTCAAAAGCCTGCGGAGAAGACGGCTCTTGAATTTCGCTCGAACTCGACTTGAGCGGAGAGCGAACTAACGCGCAGCCAAGTCGGGCGGAGGCCAACATATGGCCAACCGCCCAGTTGGCTGGGGAACTAGGATTCGAACCTAGACAAACAGAGTCAGAGTCTGTTGTGCTACCGTTACACCATTCCCCAAAATTGCTTCGCAGTCTCAAAAGCTTAAGATGTATGTCGGCAATTGATGGCGAGGGAGTTTTGCCTGTTCCCCCGGCCGAGCGTCCTTCTACGCGCCAAGGGCCGGCTTTGGCAAGCAAGATGAGAGGGTTACAGAAGGTTACGGGTGCTGCGACCCGGCCGGCGGGTGTTGCGATCCGCTTGCGGCGAACGCGCGGCCGTTTTGGGGCATGATCAGCGGGTTGTCAGGGAGCCGTCGGCGCATGAGCGTGTACTTCGAAGAGCTGGATTTTCGCCCGACGGCGATGGGCGTGCTGAGCCTGCGGCGTCGAAGACAGTTATCCACCGGCACCGACGTCTACGAGATCAAGCTCGGCGACGCGTTCTTGATGTCGAGCTTGTTCACCGCCGCGGAGATCGCGCTGGCGCGGCTGGGACTGGCCGCGTTGCAGCGGACCGATCTCGACGTGATCGTTGGCGGACTCGGTCTTGGTTACACCGCGCAGGCGGTGCTGGAAGATGCCCGCGTCCGATCGCTGATCGTGGTCGATGCCTTGGCCGAGGTGATCGAGTGGCACGAGAGCGGCCTGCTGCCGCTAGGTGAGCAGTTGATGACGGATGCCCGCTGCCAGTTCGTCCATGGCGACTTCTTCGCGATGTCGGCGTCCATCGCAGGGTTCGATCCGCGGATACCATGCCGCTGCTTCGATGCGGTGCTTGTCGATATCGACCACTCGCCTCGTGACCTGCTGCATCCAGGCCACGCCGCGCTGTACCAACCGGAGGGATTGCGGCGGCTCGCCGAGCATCTGCATCCCGGCGGCGTTTTTGCTCTTTGGTCGAATGATCCGCCGAACGATGACTTCAGGACCGTGCTGGCCAGTGTCTTTGCAACGTCTGATGCGCATATCGTGACGTTCGAAAATCCTCTTCAGGATCGCGACGCGAGCAACACCGTTTACATCGGCGTCAAGACCGGCCGCAACTTGCCCCTGTAAGGCGGGCATGCCATGCTGACGATGCCGACAAAAGAGAGTGGCGGGCGGCGGCGCCCGGCGCATCTCGGCCTCAGAGCCTGGCAATGGGGAAACGTTTCGGAGATCATCAGCATGAAATTCCACCACGTCGTCAGGCTGCTTTGCGCTGCCTCAATTTCCTTTGGCCTGACCGGATCAGCGCTTGCGCAGCAAAAAACCGTCAAGATCGGCGCGATCTATCCGCTGAGCGGCAACGCGGCCAGCGCCGGTGTTCATGCCAAGGCGGCAATCGAAACCGCGGTCGAGATCATCAACAATGGGCATCCGGGTCTCGGCAATCTGCCGGTGACCAAGGGTCCCGGTCTGCCCGGCCTCGGCGGGGCAAAGGTCGAGGTGGTGTTCGCCGACAACCAGGGCAGCCCGGCGACCGGACAGAACCAGGCGCTGCGCCTGATCACCGAGGAGAAGGTGGTTGCGCTTAACGGCGCCTATCAGTCCGGCATCACGCTTACCACCAGCGCGATCGCCGAAAAATACGGCATTCCTTATCTGAACGGCGAGTCGGTGGCGGCAAGCTTGACCGAGCGCGGCTTCAAATGGTTTTTCCGCACCACGCCGGTTGCTTCCGATTTCGCAAAAATCTATCTCGACTTTCTCAAGGACATGAAAGCCGGCGGCGCCAAGACCGACAACATCGCCATCGTCCATGAGAACACCGAATACGGCACCTCGGTTGCGAGCGTCATCACCAGCGTGTTCAAGGAGAACGGCGTTAGCATCGCGCAGGACATTGCGTATTCCGCCAACACAACCGACGTGCAGAGCCAGGTACTGCAGCTCAAGGACAAGAAGCCGGACGTGGTGATCATGGTCTGCTACCAGTCCGATGCGATCCTGTATGCCAAGACCATGCAGGCGCTGGATTACAAGCCGCCGATGATGGTGGCCGACAACGCGGGCTTCTCCGATCCCTCCTTCATCAAGTCGGTCGGCAAAATTGCGCAGGGTGTATTCAACCGCTCCTCCTTTGCCATCGGGCCTCCGGGATCGCCGTCGTTCCTGATCAACGAGATGTACAAGAAAAGAAGCGGCGACGACATGGACGACACCGCAGCCCGGCAGATGCAGGGCTTCTTCGTTCTGATCGATGCGATCGATCGCGCCAAGTCGACCGAGCCCGACAAGATCCAGGCGGCGCTGAAAGCCACCGATCTCAAGCCCGAGCAGCTGATCATGGGTTACAAGGGCGTCAAGTTCGACGACAAGGGCCAGAATATCCTCGCGGCCGGCCTGGTGATCCAGTTGCAGGACGGCGAGAACTACGTCGCGGTGTGGCCGAAGAACCTGGCGAAGACGGCCCCAGTACTGCCCTACAAGGGCTGGTGATAACTGAACCTCCGAAGGCGGGCATCGATCCCGCCTTCGTCGATCAGCAATGAGGCTGTCGACCGGATTCAACCCGCAAGATTTTCATGTCCTCCATCCTCGTTCAGGTGATCGTCGGCGGCCTGTTGCTCGGCGCTGTCTATGCGCTGTTCTCCTCCGGCCTCACATTGATCTGGGGCATGATGAACATCGTCAACTTCGCCCATGGCGATTTCGTCATGCTCGGCATGTATGTGGCGTTCATGGTCTGGACGCTGCTCGGGGTCGGGCCGTTCCTCGGCGCCCCGGCCGCCGCTCTGGTGCTGGCGACGCTCGGCGTCATCGTCTATTTCGGACTGATCCGCAGCGTGATGAAGGGGCCGATGCTGGCCCAGATTCTCGGCACCTTCGGGCTCGCGCTGCTGCTGCGCTATTCGGTGTTCTGGGGTTTCGGTGCCAACTTCATGACGCTGCCGGAAAACATCGTCGGCGGCACGTTCGACGTGATGGGCATCCGGATCCAGGCCTCGCGCCTGCTTGCGGGCGGGGTTGCGCTGCTGGTTACGCTCGGCCTGCATGTGCTGCTGACGCGCACCTCGCTCGGCTCGAAAATGCTGGCGGTCGCCGAAGATTCCACCGCGGCGCAACTGATGGGCATCCGCCCCGACACCATGCAGGCGATCGCCTGGGCCATTGCCGCCACCGCGACCGGCATCGCCGGGGCGCTGATCGCGACCTTCTTCTACATCGCGCCGACGGTCGGCGAGACGCTCGGCATCGTTGCCTTTGTCACGGTGTCGCTTGGCGGTTTCGGCAGCGTGCCCGGCGCGCTGGTCGCGGGACTGCTGATCGGCGTCATCGAGTCGGTGTCGGCGTACTGGATCGGCGCGATTTACAAGGACATCGTGGTGTACTCGCTGTTTCTGTGTTTCCTCTGGTTCCGGCCGCAAGGCTTGATGGGCAAGACCTGATGGATAAGATGTGATGCGGCGTTATCTGTGGCCATCGGTGGCGCTGGCGCTGGTCGTTGCGTACCCGCTGCTGTTCTCGACGCCGTTTCAACAGCGCCTTGGCGCGCTGATCCTGCTTTACGCGATCGCCGCGTCGGCGTGGAACATCGTCGGCGGCTATGCCGGGCAGGTGTCGGTGGGGCATGTGGTGTTCTTCGGCTGCGGCGCCTACGCGGCGATGGGCGCGTACGCCCATTTCGGCATGGTGCCGCTGGTCGGAATCCCCGTCGGTATCGCCGCCGCCGTGCTGATCGCCGCCGTCATCGGCGTGCCGACGCTGCGCCTGTCCGGGCACTATTTCAGCATGGCGACGATCGCCGTCGCCGAACTGGTCAGGCTGGTCGTCACCAACACCGAAGTTCTCGGCGCGGCCGTGGGCCTGAGCGGCCCCACGGTGCCGCGAACCGTATTCGATCTGTCGTTCACCTCGGCGCTGCCTTATTACTATTTATTCCTGTCGGTGCTCGTGATCACGCTTTTCATCACCTGGCGGATGACCAACAGCCGGATGGGCTTCTATCTGCGCGCGATCAGGGATTCCGAACGCGCCGCGCGCTCGCTCGGCGCCCCCGCCGGCCGGACCAAGCTCTACGCGTTCATGCTGAGCGCGGGCCTGACCAGCGTCGCCGGCGCGCTTTATGCCATGATGTTCGGCTTCGTCGATCCGGAGTCCGGGCTCGGCATCCTGATCTCCGTGAAGATGCTGATCATGGCCGCGCTGGGCGGCGCCGGCCTGCTGTTCGGGCCGCTGATCGGTGCCGCGATCCTGGTGCCGCTGGAGGAGATTTCCAACAATCTGCTCGGCGGCAAGGGGGCGGGGCTGACCTTCGTGGTGTATGGCGCGATCATTGTGCTGATCGCGCGCTTCCAGCCCGGCGGCATTCTCACCCTGATCAATCGGCTGTGGGCGAGACGCCGCAGGACGGCTGAGCGCGTCGTCGCAACGAAAGCTGCCCATGCTCCTTGAAGCTCGCGACATCACCAAGGCCTTTGGCAGCTTCAAGGCCGTTGACAAAGCCTCGGTCGCGCTGGAACAGGGCGACATCCTCGGCCTGATCGGCCCCAATGGCGCCGGCAAATCCACGCTGTTCAATTGTCTGACCGGCGACCTGCTGTCGACCTCCGGCAAGGTCCTGCTGCAAGGCCGCGATATTACCAACCTCACGCCGGAAGCCCGCGCGCATCTCGGCCTCGCCCGGACCTTCCAGGTACCGCAGACGTTCGAGGGCATGTCGGTGCTGGAGAATGTCATGATCGGTGCGTTTCTACGCACGCCGCGTCGTGCGGAAGCTGAAATCAAAGCGCGCGCGGTGCTGGAGCGCGTCGGCTTGAGCGGATCGGCGAATGCGCCGGCGCGCTCGCTGGGCACGCCCGGCCGCAAGCGGCTCGAAATCGCCCGCGCGCTTGCGACCGAGCCGAAGATTTTGCTGCTTGACGAGGCGATGGCCGGCCTGACGCAGCGCGAGGTGCAACTCGCCATCGATCTGGTGCGCGATATCCATCGCTCCGGCATCACCCTGGTCATCGTCGAGCACATCATGGAAGTCATCATGTCGCTGGCGACCCGCGTAATGGTGTTTCACCAGGGCCGCGAGATCGCGCGCGGCAGCCCGCGCGAGGTCACCACCGATCCGGCCGTCATCGCAGCCTATCTCGGCACCCGCGCTGCCAGGGCCGCCGCCGGCCACACGCCGGTCGAACTGATGGGCGGGCCGGCCGCGTGACCGCGCCGCTGCTCCGGATCGAGCACCTCGAGGTGCGCTATGGCGACCTGATCGGTGTCTCCGACGTGTCGCTGGACGTACCGGAGGGCAGCGTGGTGGCGCTGCTCGGCTCCAATGGCGGCGGCAAGACCACGACGCTCAACGCCATCGCCGGCCTGATTCCCGTGCATGCGGGATCGATCGTCTTTCGCGGCGAACAGATCGGCGGCCAGACCGCGTTCGCCATCGTCCGCAAGGGGCTGGCATTGTCGCCGGAAGGCTGGCGGCTGTTCGTGCAGCAGAGCGTCGAGAACAATCTCAGGCTTGGCGCCACCCCGCTGCGCGACAAGAAGCGCGCGGCCATGCTGCTGGATCGCGTCTACGGCATTTTTCCAAAACTCGCGGAGCGGCGCAGCCAGCGCGCCGGCACGATGTCCGGCGGCGAGCGCCAGATGCTCGCGGTCGGCCGCGCTTTGATGAGCGATCCGAAACTGCTGATGCTCGACGAGCCGTCGCTCGGTCTTGCGCCTGCGGTGGTGGAATCGATGTACGAGACGTTTGGGCGGCTGCACAAGGAGGGCCTTACCATCCTGCTCGCCGAGCAGTCGATCGAACTCGCGCTCGAAGTCTCGGATTTCGCCACCGTGCTGCAGGTCGGCAAAAGCGTGCTGTCCGGCGCCGCCGCCGATCTCGCCAACGATCCGCAGGTGCAGAAGGTGTATCTGGGGACGGGGTAGTTACGCTCGTGTACCCGGCGCGATGGCGCTCTTGCGGTGCAAGCAGGGGCCGTCATAAGGCTTTGAACGCGTCAGGGCCGGGCTTGATCCTACTGTATTCATACATCTCTCTCGTCATTGTCGAGCTTGACCCGGCAATCCATCACCTTCGTAAGAGTGTTGCGAAGATCGATGGATACGCGGGTCAAGCCCGCGTATGACGCGACGTGTGAATCTTTTAGGGCTTCACCGGCCATCCATCGGTTTGGACGATGGATGCGCGGGCCGAGCCCGCGCATGGGCGGGGTAATTGTTACGGCCCGGCGCGCTACTTTATCTTCTCGTATGCCGCGGCGAAATCGGCGAGCGGCAGCGGTATCGTCACGGATTCCTTGCTCAGGTTCTGGAACAGGACCTTCAACTGCTTGCCCGATTTCATGGATGCCAGCAGTTCTGGATCGACAGCCGTGCCGGCGTAGCAGCCATTGGCTTCGCAGGTCTGGATCTGAAACTCGGTCGCCTTGCCGTCATCGACCTGCAGTTTTGCGCCGGCCGGAATGTTCAGTCCGAGCGGCAGGTGAATGGTCGCAAGCGGCGCGCGTGTATCGGCCGGTACGCGGATGTTGACGGCGACGACAAGCTGGCCGGTGCGTGAAAGAACGGCGTTCTGCTCGATGGCGCATTCCAGCGGCGCGTTGCGGCTCGGGCTTGCGCAACGCGCGCCCCAGCCCGGCGCGGGCGGGGCGGTCGCCGCGGCGCCGTTTGCGTTGTCAGCCGGCGCGGCGGTTGGCGGCGCGGCGGCCGGTGCCGGCTGCGCCGACTTGGCCGGGCTCTTGGATTTGGCCGCCTGCTGGGCGCCGGCAATTCCGATCGAGCCCGCCGCGACAATGGCTGTCACGAGGATCGCAAGCGTTGCGGAATTTTTCATGCGGATGTCTCCGGGCCAACCTCCCGGATGTGCCGCGGCGGGACCAAAGTCAAGTCACTCGGCGGCCTGCTTGACCGGGCCATGCTCCACCGCCGGCTCGCCGCTGCCGGCATCGGGCGAGCGGCCCCAGCCCGAGATGAAGTCGGAAAGCTTGTCGAGATAGAGATACACCACCGGCGTGGTGAACAGCGTCAGCGCCTGGCTGACGATCAGGCCGCCGACCATCGCATAACCCAGCGGCTGACGGATTTCCGAACCGGTGCCGGTGCCCAGCATCAGCGGCACGCCGCCGAGCAGCGCCGCCATCGTCGTCATCATGATGGGGCGGAAACGCAAGATCGCGGCCTTGCGGATCGCCTGATCCGCTGGCAGATGCTCGTCGCGCTCGGCCGAGATCGCAAAATCGACCATCATGATGCCGTTCTTCTTGACGATGCCGATCAGCAGGATGATGCCGATCAGCGCGATCAGGCTGAAATCGAATCCGAACAGCATCAGGATCGCCAGCGCGCCGACGCCCGCCGAGGGCAGCGTCGACAGGATCGTGAGCGGATGGATGTAGCTTTCGTAGAGAATGCCGAGGATCAGATACACCACCACCAGCGCCGCCATGATCAACAGCGGAACGGTGCCGAGCGACTGCTGGAACGCCTGCGCGGTGCCCTGGAAGCTCGAGCTGAGCGTGGACGGCGCGCCCAGTTCGACCATCGCGTTCTGGATCGCCGCGGTCGCCTGGCCGAGGGCGACGTCCTGCGCCAGATTGAAGCTGATCGTGATCGCCGGAAACTGGCCCTGGTGGCTGATCGACAGCGGCCGCACCGGCACGCTGGTCCATTTCGCGAAGGCCAACAGCGGCACCTGATCGCCGGTGGTCGGCGACTTGATGTAGATCTTGTTCAGGGTGTCGAGATTGCCCTGCAGTTCGGGCAGGATCTCTAGGATCACGTGATAGCTGTTGAGCTGGGTGAAGTACTGCGCGGCCTGGCGCTGGCCGAATGCGTCGTACAGCGTGTCGTCGATCAGCTGCGGCTGGATTCCGAAGCGCGAGGCGGTGTCGCGGTCGATCGTCAGCGTCAGGGTGGTGCCCAGGGTCTGCTGGTCGGTGGCGACGTCGCGCAATTCGGAAAGCGTCTTCATCTTGTTCAGGATCTTCGGCGCCCACTCGTTCAATTCGGCGAGATTGGCGTCCTGCAAAGTGAATTCGAACTGGGTTCGCGTGGCGCGGCCGCCGAGCCGCACGTCCTGCGCCGCCTGCATGAACAGCCGGGCGCCTTCGACCTTCTCCAGTGTCGGCCGCAGCCGCGCGATGATCTGCTGCGCGCTGGATTTGCGCGCGTTGCGCGGCTTCAAAGTAATGAACATGCGCCCGGTATTGAGCGCGCCGCCGCTGCCGCCGACCGACATCGCGACGCTGGCGACGTCGGGATCGGCCTGTACGATGGCGCCGAGTTGTTCCTGGTGCCGCTTCATGTCGGCAAAGGAAATATCCTGCGCCGCTTCCGAGGTCGACGTGATCAGGCCGGTGTCCTGCTGCGGAAAGAAACCCTTCGGGATGATCACGAACAGGTAGACCGACAACGCCAGCGTCGCAAAGAAAATGCCGAGCGTGGTCAGGCGCCACTGCAAGGCGCGGTCGAGGCCGCGTTCGTAGGCATGCAGCAGCATCTCGAAACCGCGCTCGCTCCATTGATAGAAGCGGCCGTGACGGGTCTCCTTGTGCGAGCGCAGAAAGCGCGAGGCCATCATCGGCGTCAGCGTCAGCGACACGATCAGCGAGACGAAAATCGCCATCGTCAGCGTGACCGCGAATTCGCGGAACAGCCGGCCGATGATGCCGCCCATCAGCAGCAGCGGAATCAGCACCGCCACCAGCGAGATGCTGATCGAGAGAATGGTGAAGCCGATTTCGCCAGCGCCCTTGAAGGCGGCGGCGAGCGGGGTCTCGCCTTCCTCGATATAACGCGTGATGTTCTCCAGCATCACGATGGCGTCGTCGACCACGAAGCCGACCGAAATCGTCAGTGCCATCAGCGAAAGATTATCGAGGGTATAACCGAACACCCACATCAGCGAGCACGCGCCGAGCAGCGCCAGCGGCACCGTGATGCTCGGGATGACGGTCGCCCATACGCTGCGCAGGAAGATGAAGATCACCATCACCACCAGCGCGATGGTCAACAGCAGCGTGAACTGCACGTCTTCCACCGCGGCGCGGATGGTCTGGGTGCGGTCGCTGATGACGTTGATGCTGACCGATGGCGGGATCGCCGCGACCAGCCGCGGCAGTTGCGCCCTGATCTTGTCGACGGTCTCGATGACGTTGGCGCCGGGCTGCTTGAACACCACCAGGAATACGCCGCGCTTGCCGTTGGCCCAGGCGGCCTGCTTGGCATCCTCGGGCCCGGTGACGGCCTGGCCGACGTCGCGGATCCGCAGCGGGCCGCCGTTGCGATAGGCGATGATGACCTCGTTCCAGTCCTTGGATTCCGGCAACTGGTCGTTGGCGTAGATCGTATAGCTCTTGGTGGCGCCGTCGATATTGCCCTTCGGGCTGTCGACGGTGGTGATGGCGATCTGGGCGCGGACGTCCTCGAGCTGCAGACCCTTCGCCACCAGCTTGGCGGGGTCGATCTGGATGCGCACCGCGGGCTTCTGCTGGCCGCCGATCGAGACTTGCGCCACGCCGGAAATCTGGCTGATCTGCTGGGCGAGCTGGGCATCGACGGCATCGCTCACCGTGGTCAGCGGCAGGGTGTCGGACGTCGCCGACAGCAGCAGGATCGGCGAGTCCGCCGGGTTGACCTTGCGGTAGGTCGGCGGCGAGGGAAGGTTTTTCGGCAACTGGCCGCCGGCGGCGTTGATGGCGGCCTGCACGTCGTTGGCCGCGCCGTCGATGGAGCGGTTGAGATCGAACTGGATGGTGACCGCGGTGGTGCCCAGCGAACTCGTCGAGGTCATCTGGGCGACGCCGGGAATCTGCGCCAGTTGCCGTTCCAGCGGCTGCGCCACCGACGACGCCATGGTTTCGGGACTGCCGCCGGGCAGGGACGCTGCGACCTGGATGGTCGGGAAATCGACCTGCGGCAGCGGCGCCACCGGGAGCAGGGGATAGGCGACGAGGCCGACGAACAGGATTCCCGCCATCAGCAGCGACGTCGCAATCGGATACCGGATGAACGGCGAGGAGATGCTTTCGGGGTATTCGCTCATGGCTAGTCGGCCTTGGTCGCGGCCGGCGCGGCTTGCGAATTCGCAACCTTGGTCGCGACCGCCGAGCCCGGCTGCACCTTGTACTGCCCGGACACGATGACCCTCTCGCCGGGATCAAGGCCCTGATCGACCACCGAGCGGCCATCGATCGATTTGGAGACCTTGATCTTGCGCAGCTCGGCCTTGCTGTCGGCGTTGACCGCGAAGGCGTAGAGTCCGTCGACGCCGTGCTGGACCGCATCGTCTGGAACCACGGTGGCGTTCTTCAACGTGGTCACCAGCAGCCGTGTCGACACCGACTGGCCGGGCCACAGCGCATGATTCTTGTTGTCGAACACCGCCTTGAGACGGATGGTGCCGCTGGTGGTGTCGACCTGGTTGTTGACCACGGACAACGATCCCTCCGAAAGCTGCTTCTTGCCGTCGGTGGTGAGCGCGGTCACCTTCAGCGGCTGCCTCGACTGCTCTTCGTTGATATAAGGCAACTGTTCTTCGGGCGAGGTGAAAATCACCGCGATCGGTTCGATCTGCGCGATGGTGACGATGCCGGTCTGGGTCGATGCATTGACGATGTTGCCGACGTCGACCTGACGCAGGCCGGCGACGCCGGAAATCGGCGCCTTGACGCTGGTGTAGTCAAGCTGGGTCTGGGCATTCGAGATCGCCGCATCGTCGGCCGCGAGCTGGGCGGTGAGTTGCGCGACGGTGGAGCGCTGGGTGTCAGTCTGCTGCCGGGTCGCGAATTCGCCGAGCTTGGTGTAGCGCTGCAAGTCCAGATTGGCGTTGGCAAGACCGGCCTCGTCCTGCGCCTTCTTGGCCTTGGCCTGATCGAGCGAAGCCTGTAACGGCCGCGGATCGATCTGCGCCAGCAGATCGCCCTGTTTCACGAGGTCGCCTTCCTTGAAGGCAATCTTGTTGATCTGGCCATCGACCCGTGTTCGCACCACCACGGTGTTGAAGCCCTGCACGGTGCCGAGCCCGCTCAACAACACTGGAAAATCCGCCTTCTCGACTGTGGCGACGGTCACGGGAACGGCGGCCTTTTGCGCGGCCGCGGCCTTTTGCGCACCGTCAGCCTGCGCCGCCTGATCCTTGCCGTGAAAGCGTTGCCAGCCGAACCAGCCTGCCGCAACCAGGATGGCGGCCAGCAAAACCCAACGCATCGTTCGCGACCTGGTCATGTGAAGCTCTGGGTTTCAAAAACAAATAATCGGGCTGCAGAACGGTTCCTGAAGCTTGCAATATAATATGCGTGCACTTAATGTGTACACACACTATAACTTGAGAAATGATGAACATTTGGAAAGCTTTGGGACGGGCCGGAGGGCGCAAAGGACTGCAACCGATATGTCTCTCGACCTGAAACGACAGCTCGTTGCCCAACTGGTGGAAAGTTCGCGCCTGCTGCGCAACTACATCGACCATCGCGCGAAAACGCGCGGCACCACGCGCGCGCAATGGATCGTACTGTTCCGATTGCGACAGCAGGAAGGACTCTCGCAGGTCGATCTTGCCGACGTGCTCGAGCTGCAGCCGATCTCGTTGGTCCGGCTGCTCGACCGTCTGGTCGAGCATGATCTGCTGGAGCGGCGGCCGGACCCCAAGGACCGCCGCGCCAACCGCTTGTTTCTAACCCACGCCGGCCGTCAACTGGTCGACGACCTCGACTCGCTTCGCGATTCCATCGCCACCGATGTATTGCAGGATATTCCGGATGCCGCGATCGGGACCAGCCTCGAAACCCTGCGCGACATCAAGGACCGCATCAAGGGACTGGGCGAGCACCCCGGCGACGTGGCGGCGAAGTAGGCGGATTCTGGATTTCAACACCATGCTCGATCAAGATCAAATCGCGGCTGCGTCGAAAACCCTGCACGATCACTGGCAAGCCGGCACGAAGATCGGTGATCTCGAACCCGCGCTGCGGCCGCGCGATCGCGTCGAGGGTTACGCCGTTCAGGCCGCGATGGAACAATATTCGACCGCCGGAATGTTCGGCTGGAAAATCGCCGCCACCAGCGCAGCGGGCCAGAAGCATATCAATGTCGGCGGCCCGCTGGCCGGACGCATCTTTGCCGAGCGGGTGATCGCCGATGGCGGCACGGCGTCGATGGCGGGCAACGAGATGCGGGTCGGGGAGCCGGAATTCGCCTTTCGCATGGGGCGGGATCTGCCGCCGCGACCGACGCCGTACCCGGTCGAGGAGGTGTTGAGTGCCATCGACACGCTGCATCCTGCGATCGAGCTGCCGGATTCCCGCTTCGCCGATTTCGTCACCGCCGGAGAGGCGCGACTGATCGCCGACAATGCCTGCGCGCATCTGTTCGTGCTCGGCGCGCCGACCACCGCGGACTGGCGCGCGGTCGATCTGGTCGAGCACAGACCCGTGGTCACGCTGCGCGGCCAACGCTTTGTCGGCCACGGCAGGAATGTGCTCGGCGATCCCCGTGTCGCGCTTGCCTGGCTTGTCAACGAACTGCGGTCGCTCGGGCTGACGCTGAAAGCGGGGGAGGTGGTGACCACCGGCACCTGCCACCCGCCGTTGCCGATCGCGGCGGGCGACCGGTTCGAAGCCGATTTCGGCCATTTCGGCAAGGTCTCCATCGCGCTCACCTGAACGGTCGGCTTGCAACATGCCTGTCCGGGAGGTGGCGTCGTATCGATGCGAGCCGACAGGCGCCACAGGGGCACGAACAGACACCTATGCGACTGCCGCGCTGACGGATCAGGTCTGAGGGCCCATCATCCGCTGCGCGCGTTCGGCGCACAGGATGTGGTGGTGCAGGTTGGCGATCCATTGCCGGCCGGAGGCCGTCATGTTGAGATATTTCATACCGTCGCCAAGATGGTGTGAGACGCAGTTCCAGAAGAACGGCGGATATCTGTCGATGATATCGGCGGGCGACGAGTAACCCAACTGCCGATTGGTGCCGATCTCCTCGAATTCGCGGTAAAGTGCGTTGGCCTTGCGCGAATACAGCGGATCGCCGAGCTGCCCGATGAAATCGGCGGCCTGCACCAGCTTCGGTTCGAGGCTGTCGCTTGCATCCTTGCGGTCCTGCGGGATCGGAAAGCGCGTCATCTCGATGGCCGCCGCCACGCGGGCGGCGTCGATGTTCGGCGTTTTTTCCAGCCGCTCGAACGCGAACAGCTTTGAGCGGTCGACATGATAGGGCGTCAGCGCCGCGTCGGACGCGCCGCGGGGAAGCGCGATCCTGGTCGCGTTTGCGTCGATCACGAACTCGGTTTCGGTGTCGCCGTTCAGCACGCCGCGCACATAGCCGATGTCATGCAGCAGGCAGGCGACGATCAGATGGATGTAATCGGAAGGCTCTATGCGCTGCGACACCATCATTCCGTGCAGAATGTCGCGGCCGACCATGGTGACCTGCAGCGTATGTTCGTAGTTGTGATAAAGCGCGTCGCTGCGTGCCAGGCATTCGATGGTGGCGCGCGCCGCGGCGCCCAGCCGCTCGGCGTCATCGTCATGCGCCGAGCCGAAGATGCGGCGAAAATCTCTGGTCAGAAAATTGCCGAGCTTGCTTGCCGCGATGGCCGTGATGGTTTTCACCGACATTCTCCGAATGATGCGGGATCGTTCCGAGTTCACACATTGCAGCGCCGACATCGCCAACCTATCATCATTTCGGGCCGCGCGCACCGCGACCCTTTTGTGCCGGGATCGGGGCTTCCGCGCGGGAACGCGGCGCGCCATTGCGTCATCTCAAGACAATATTGTAACGCAGGACGGTGCCGCCTCGCGCGGACGACAACCGGGAGCACATGATGGAAGAACTGAACGGACGAATGATTGCCTGTCAGATCCTGATCACGGGGCTGATCGCACGGGTGGCCAACACTTCACCGGATCCCTTGAGGTTTCTCACCGAGTTCCGCGACGAGATCAGGGCGGTGGTGAAGGGCATCAATATCGCCGGAATGGACAATACCGATCGGGTGCGGCTGGTCGCCCAGCAGACTGTCGACGAACTTTTCTCGCTGATGAAACCGCCGAGCGCCGATTGATTGCTGCGCGGGATCTGTCCCGAAATGGTTTAGAACGGTTTCAATCTGTATCTATAAAATCACGTCAAAGCGCAATCGTTCGCGCAATCGGGTCCATGATTTCAGAATCATTATTAGAATCATTTTGATCTGGAGCGATTCAAACAAACCGTGTCGTTATTGGATTATTTCGCGTTGACCTGAAATTTCGCGCTCGCTACCAAACCCCATGGGACATTCACCGCGACGTTATCGCGCGGGCGGATTGAAAATCGGGAACGGGTCATGGGCCAGGCGAAAATGCCGCGATCGTTGCGTTCGGTCGCAAGGATCGATCCGGTACCGGACAATTCCGACGGCTATTCCGGCAAGAAAGTCTCCGTGGTCGCCGGACTGATCGCGGTCGCCTCGTTCTCGGGCGCGGAAGCGCAACAATCGAACCTGCCCCCGGTGACGGTCGATGCTCCGGTCGCCCGCCCGCGTCCCGCCGCGACACGGCCGACGGTGGATCAGGTGAGGGCGCGCAATGCGCTGCGCCGCGCCGCGCGCCGCACCCGACCCGCGCAGGTGGCGGCGGTGCCATTTCCGAATGCCGGCGCCTTGCGAGCGGACCGCGATCCCTATGCCAACCCTAACGCGCCGTATATGGCGACCGGCGTGCAGGCCTCCAACAAGTTTCCGCAGCCGATCGCCAACACGGCGAAATCGATCACGGTGCTGACCAAGGACGTGCTGGAAGACAAGAACGCCACCACGCTGAAGCAGGCGCTGCTCTCTACGGCCGGCGTCACGTTAGGTACCGGAGAGGGTGGCAACGCCTTCGGCGACCGTTTCTTCATCCGCGGCTTCGACGCGCGCAATGACGTCTTCATCGACGGCGTTCGCGACCCCGGCGTCAGCGTCCGCGAGAATTTCTTCACCGAACAGGTCGAGATTTTGCGCGGGCCTGGATCGTCCTTTGCGGGCCGCGGCACTACCGGCGGCGCCATCAACATCGTCACCAAGCAGGCCACCACCAGCGGTAACTTCTACAACATGGACACGACGTTCGGCAGCGACATGACCAAGCGAGTGGTGCTCGACGCCAATCAGGTCATCAGCCCGACCTTGGCGGTCCGCGCCGGCGGATTGTTTCAGGATGCCAATGTCGCCGGACGCGACCGCGTCAAGGACGATCGCGACGGCGCTTTCGGCGCGGTGGCCTGGACGCCGCTCGATGCGGTCAAGGTGACGGCGAACTACATTCACACCAACCTGCACGGATTGCCGGATTTCGGCGTGCCGTATTACCGGCCGAGCACGGCCTCGACCGCCGGCGGGCCGTTCCCGGATTTCGGCGTCAACCGCAACAATTTCTACGGTCTCGTCAACCGCGATTATTCCAGCATCAAGCAGGACATCGGCACCATCAACGGCGAGGTCGTGATCAGTCCCAATCTGACCGTGAGCAACAAGACCCGGGTGCAGCGCTCGGTACTCGACTACATCGGGACCTTGCCCGAAGCGCCGGTTATTACCAATCCGAACCCGCTGCTGTGGACGCTCAGCGCCAACCCGCAGAGCCGCTATCAGACCACGGAGGTTCTCGCCAACGCGAGCGAGGCGGCGTTCAAATTCGACACCGGCCCGTGGAAGCACGCGGCGGTGGCGGGAGTCGAGATTTCACGCGAACATGTCAGCATCGATAAATATACCGGCCTGAGTTCGGAAGCGCTGCCGGGCGGTTTCAGCGGCACCGGTTCGCTGACCGGCGTCAACATCTTCAACCCGCAGTTCACCGACCTTCCGTTCGGCGCCAACCCGCAATTGACCGGGCTGCCGACCACCGTCGGCGTTTCCACCAAAAGTTTTTACGTGCTCGACACCGCCAATTATGCCGATGTCCTGTTCCTGAATGCCGGCATACGTTTCGACAATTACGGGATCAATACCACCGGGTATGCCACCGCGAATGCCGTACCGAACGTGTTCGGACAGCAGGCGGCGGATTTCAGGATGATAAATTATAACGGCGGCGTGGTGTACAAGCCGATCCCTATTGCAAGCATCTATGCCGCCTATGCGACGTCGTCGAATCCGGTCGGCGCGGAATTCGACGGCACCGCCGCCCAGTACGGCGGCCTGGCGCCGGTTCTGAACGGCAACTCGAACCAGATTTTCGGCCCGGAGCAGAACCAGGCCGCCGAGATAGGCACCAAGTGGGAGCTGTTCGACAAGCGCCTGCTCGTCACCGGCGCGCTGTTCCAGACCGAAAAAGACAACGCGCGGGAGTCGCGCAACATCACCGTGCCGGGGGTTGCCGGCAACGTGTCGCTGATCAGCGCGGGCGCGGCCTACCGCATCCAAGGCATCGATCTCGGGGTTGCCGGCAAGATCACCGACAAATGGAGCGTGTTCGGCGGCCTGGTGCTGATGGATTCCAAGGTGACCAAATCGTTGATCCCGCCGGCGAATACCATCCTGTATTCCAGCAATGTCGGCCTGCCGCTGGCGAACGTCGCGCATCAGTCGTTCAGCCTGCTGACCAAGTATCAGGTCACCGATGTGTGGGAGCTCGGCGGGCAGGCGGTATACCGCTCGAAGATCTATGGCGGCACCTTCCTCGCCGCCAACCAGGGCACCCAGATTCCGGGCTACTGGCGGTTCGATGCTTTCGCCGAAGCGCAGATCGACAAGAACTGGAAGGTCAAGCTGTTCGTGAACAACGTGTTCAACAAGACCTATTACGATGCGCTGTATCAGAGCGCTGCGCCGTTCGTGCTCGAGGCGCCGGGGCGCGCGGCCTACATCGTGGTATCGGCGAGGTATTGATCGGGCAGGGCGAACGACTGCCGCTCGCCCTGTGCGCTCCCTCTCCCCGCAAGCGGGGAGAGGTGAAGTAAGTAGCGAGACGCCAACGAATGCTGATCTGCGTCCCCAATGTGCTGAGCAAGGCCGATGTGGCGGATTTCCGCCGCATCATGGACGCATGCGAATGGGAAGACGGCCGCTCCACTGCCGGGGCGCAGTCGGCGCTGGTGAAGAAAAACCAGCAACTGCCGCCGGACAGCGAGGTGTCGCGGCAACTCGGCAACCGCGTGGTCTCGGCGCTGACCGCCAATCCGCGCTTCATTTCGGCGGCGATTCCGCTGCAGATTTTTCCGCCGCTGTTCAACCGCTACGCGGCGGCCGACGGACACCATTTCGGCGTCCATGTCGACAATGCCGTGCGCGGCGACCGCCTGACCGGCCTGCGCATCCGCACCGACCTGTCGGTCACGCTGTTTCTGTCCGAGCCGGAGGAATATGACGGCGGCGAGCTGACGATCGAGGACAATTTCGGTTCCCATGAAATCAAGCTGCCGGCCGGCGATCTGGTACTTTATCCTGCGTCCAGTTTGCATCTGGTCACGCCGGTCACGCGAGGGTTACGCGTTGCGTCTTTTTTCTGGCTGCAGAGCATGATACGGGATGCTCACGCCCGCAGCCTGATCTTCGATCTCGACACCGCGATTCAGGCCCTTGTGGAGCGACTTGGGCGGGATGACCCTGAAACGGTCAAATTGACCGGTATCTATCACAACCTCATCCGCACCTGGGCCGAAGTATGAATGTGTCACGTTTTGGAGCGACCTATCGTGTAATCCTTGCGCTGGCGATGCTGTCGCCGGCTTCACCGTCGCTCGCGCAGCAGAAGATGGCTCCGGCGATGCAGGCGCCCGCGGCGGTGCAGGCGCCCGCGGCGGTGCAGGCGCCCGCGGCGGTGCAGGCGCCCGCGGCGGTGCAGGCGCCCGCGGCGGTGCAGGCGCCCGCGGCGGTGCAGGCGCCCGCGGCGGTGCAGGCGCCCGCGGCGGTGCAAGCGCCCGCGGCGGTGCAAGCGCCGGTCGTTCAAGCGCCGGCCGCGCCGGCGGCGCAGGTTTCCGTGCCCGCCGCCGGGCCCGCGCCTGCGACGCCGACGGCCGAGACCGCAACATCTCTTACCAATAGCGGTAGCCGATCGCTCAAGGCCGAAGTGTCGGCGCTGCGCGAATTGTCGCCATGGTCGATGTTTCTGTCCGCCGACATCCTGGTCAAGGCGGTGATGATCGGCCTTGCCTTTGCGTCGCTGGTGACCTGGACCATCTTCATCGCGAAAATGATCGAGCTTGCAGTGGCGCAGCGCAAGCTCAAGACCGCGCTCAACATGATCGCCGACTCCCGTTCGCTGGCGGAAGCGCAATTCGCGCTCGGCGCAAAGCAGGGCGTGCTGTCGTCATTTCTCGCAGCCGCCATGCGCGAGGCGCGGCTGTCGGCGGGGATTTCGTCCGACAGCGGCATCAAGGAGCGTGCCGCGTCGAGCTTTGCCGAAATCCTGCGCGCCGAGGCGCGCCGCATCCGGCTCGGCATGGGTTTGCTTGCCACCATCGGCGCCACATCGCCCTTCGTCGGACTGTTCGGCACGGTGTGGGGCATCATGAACAGCTTTATCGGCATCTCGAAGGCGCAGACCACCAATCTCGCCGTGGTCGCGCCGGGCATCGCCGAGGCACTGCTCGCCACCGCGATCGGCCTCGTCGCCGCGATCCCGGCCGTCATCATCTACAATCATTTCGCGCGGGTGACCAAAACCTATCTCGAACAGGTGAGCCGCGCATCCGGCGCTGCCGGGCGGCTGCTGTCGCGCGACCTCGACCGCACCCATGGCAGTTCTCTTGGCGGCGCGCATTCGCGCGCGGCGGAGTAGCCGATGGGCGCCTCGATCGCAGATGGCGGGCTCGACGACGACGAGGAATTCGCCGAAGCCCACGAGATCAACGTCACGCCGTTCATCGACGTCATGCTGGTGCTGCTGATCATCTTCATGGTGGCGGCGCCGCTGTCGACGGTGGACCTGCCGGTCGACCTGCCGTCGTCGACCGCGACCCCGCAGAAGAAGCCAGACAAACCGACCTATGTCTCGATCAAGTCCGACCTCGCGGTCGCCATCGGCGAGACCATGGTGAAGCGGGTCGACCTGGTTCGCACGCTGGATACCACCGCCGACGCCAGCAAGGATCGCTTCATCTTCCTGCGCGCCGACCGCGCGGTGCCCTATGGCGAGATGATGGACGTGCTGGAAATTTTGCGCGCCGGCGGATATTCGAAGATCAAGCTGGTAGCGCTCGAGGGCGTGGCGGACAATGCGCCGCAGCCTCCGGTTCCTGAAGCAGCCAAGCCCTGAGGGCCTGTCGAGACGAAATGACAGAACCCGACCTCGAACAAAAACCGTCGCGGCGGCTCTGGATATTCGCAGCCGCCGGCGCGCTCGCGCTCCATGTCGGCTGCGCGGCGCTGGCGATCGCGCAGTTGCAGACCGACGATCCCGACGACTCGCTGGGCGCGCCGGCGATCGAGATCGGGCTGGAGATGATGGCGCCGAAGGTCGAGGCCACCGACCTGCCGCCGGGTCCGGACACCGACGCTTCCGTCGCATCTCCCGCGCTGGCCGAGCAGCAGGCGGTGGTCAAGGACACCGATCTGCCGAAGGCCGTGCCGACCGAGACCGAGGAGCCGGATCGCGTCGTCACCACCAACGACACCAAGAAGCCGGAAAAGGACGAGCAGGAAGTGGCCGCGGTGCAGACGCAGGCCTCGACGGAATCGGTCGCCGCCGAAGCCACCGCGACGCCAAGCTCCGAGGCGATTCCGGAAGGTCCGCGGTCGGTCGCGCCCGCGTCCGGCACCGGCGAGAGCGCGCGGCGGATGCGCGCGACCTGGACCAAGGAACTGGTCGCCCATCTCGACAAGCACAAGCGCTATCCCGCGGCACGCCAGCAGAAAACCGCCGAGATCCTGGTCAGCTTCGTGCTCGACCGCACCGGCCATGTGCTTTCGACCGGCATCGTCAAGGGTTCGGGCGACACCGCCTTCGACGAAGCGGCGCTGGCTATGGTCAGACGCTCCGACCCGGTGCCGCGGCCCCCGCCGCTGGTCGCCGACGAGGGGTTGAATTTTACGCTGCCGGTAATCTTTCGCGTGAAGGGGAAGAGCTGACCCCGTCGTCCCCGTGCAGGCGGGGACCCATAGCCTCCGTGGTCGGTGATTGCGGAAAGTGTCAGCGGCTTGCGTAAGCAACTCGACAAATCCTCGCCAGCGGTGGTTATGGGTCCCCGCCTGCGCGGGGACGACGGTTAAAGTAACGTAGTGCCTGTTGCGAAGCCCTGAACTGGCTCAGCACATCTTGCACGCAGGCGACAGCGAGTGATTTTCGCGTGAAGGGGGAAGAGCTGACCCTGTCGTCCCCGCGCAGGCGCTAGGGCATGCACATATCTCTGTCGTCATTGCCGGGCTTGACCCGGCAATCCATCACGCTTCGAAAGACTCTTTCGAAGAGATGGATGGATGCGCGGGTCAAGCCCGCGCATGACGAGATGTGTGCATGCGTTAGCGTGCAGGCGGGGACCCATAGACGCTGGAGCAGGCTAGCGCCAGAAGTATCGCAACGCGACATAGACCACGACGAGGCAGGCGAAGATCAGCGCCACCGGAAGCCGCGATTTCGGTTGCAGGCCGGCATTCGCGGGCTTGGCCGGCCGCGCCGGCGGCCGCCTGAAAGCGGTGACGTTGTCGGTCATCTGGTCGCTCGACGGAATTCGAACGTCCGGCGGCGTTCCGACGCCGCCCATTTCCGTATAATAGCTTTTGTACATCAGGCTGATCGTAGCGTCGCTCGCTTCGGCCTCCGTCATCTCGCCGAGAAACGTCTTGTACCGGATCAGGAATCGCTGGGCTTCGGCAGGCAGTGACGACGTACCGTTCAGCTTCGACAGCATCTTCCAGGTCGCAAAATCGGCGCGCGCCTTGGTGTCGGCGCGGCGTGCGATCATTTTATCCGGTGATTTAATCAAAATGACCCCGAGTCCGTGACGGCCCGTCGCGCGGTTTCGACTAAACGTTGCCGGTCAACAAAAGCAGCAGCCGAAGCACATAACCCGTCACTGTACGCAATATCGTCGAAATAACATCAAGATTTAGACCGAACTGCGTGCCCAGCAATGGCAGGACGATCAGCAGCCCGATCAGGACCGCCATGCCGTACGGCTCCAGCCGGGAAAGCGGGTGAGCCAGCATATCGGGTAGCAGCCCGACCGCGACCCGCCCGCCATCCAGCGGCGGGATCGGAAGCATGTTGAAGACCGCCAGCACGACATTGATGACAAGCGCGTTTTTGAGATTGTCGGCAATCCATTGCGCCGCGTTTTGCGGCGCCAGGTTCAACAGGTGAAATGCCGATGCCGCGACAAGGGCGAGCAGGATGTTGGTGGCGGGCCCGGCCAGCGCGACCCAGACCATGTCGATCCTCGGATGGTTGAGCGCGCGAAAATTCACCGGAACCGGCTTGGCATAGCCGAACAGAAACGGCGCGTGCGACAGCAGCAGGACGGCCGGCAGCACCAGGGTGCCGAACGGATCGATATGCTTCAGCGGATTGAAGCTGACGCGGCCGAGTCCGAAAGCGGTGTCGTCGCCGAGGCGGTGCGCGACAAAGCCATGGGCCGCCTCGTGAAAGGTGATGGCGACGACGAGCGGCACTATCCAGACCGACACGTCGTACAGCGAGATGTTCATGACGGCGGCGCTCCCGGATGTTGCGGAAGACCGTCGTCAAGCTTCAGCCACGCCATCTTTTCCGAGACCCAGATGTGCTCGGTCGGCGCAAACGCATTGCGATCGTCGAACGCCGCGAGCGCTACGCCGGCAACCGTCCCATTCTTCCGCCAGCCGAACAGCCGCGTGCCGCATGCCTTGCAGAACACCCGATCGAGGCCCTCGGACGACGGAAACCGGCCGGTCTCGCCCTCGACGGTCAGCGCCGTCTGCGGGAACAGCGCGCGCGCAAAGAACGGCGAGCCCGTCGCCTTCTGGCATGACCGGCAATGGCAGAGGCGGACGTTGATCGGATGTCCGTCGGCCTTGAACCGGACCGCGCCGCACAGGCAGCCGCCTTCGTGGATGACGGTCATCTAATACGTCGCGCGGCCGCCGGAAATGTCGAACACGGCGCCGGTCGTATAGAGACAATCCTCCGACGACATCCACGCCACCAGCGCCGCGAGTTCTTCCACCTTCAGGAAGCGTCCGCGCGGAATCTTCGACAGCATGAAGTCGATATGCTGCTGCGTCATCTGGTCGAAAATCGCGGTCTTCGCGGCGGCCGGCGTCACGCAGTTGACTGCGATGTCGGTACCCGCCAGTTCCTTTCCGAGCGACTTGGTGAGCGCGATCACGCCGGCCTTCGACGCCGAATAGTGCGAAGCGTTGGGGTTGCCTTCCTTGCCCGCGATCGAGGCGATGTTCACGATGCGCCCGTAATTCTGCTTCATCATCGTCGGCACCACGGCCTTGCAGCAGATGAAGGGACCGTCGAGATTGATGCGCATGACCTGACGCCATTCCTCGAACGACAGCTCGGCGACCGGCTTGTTGACGCCCGCGATACCCGCATTGTTGACGAGGATGTCGATCCGCCCGAACGCCTTCAGCGTGGCGGCGGCTGCCGCATCCACCGAAGCCGGATCGGCCGCGTCGACCTTCAGCGCGGTCACCGCGCTGCCTACTTCCGCGGCGGTCTTGCGGGCGAGCGCGTCATCGAAATCCCAGATCGCGACTTTCGCGCCCGACGCCACGAAGCGCTCGGTGATGGCGCGTCCAAATCCCTGCGCGCCGCCGGTAACGACGGCGCAGCGGCCGGTGAGGTCGATTTTATTCATGGTGCTGCATCCTTAATTTGCGTCATGCGCGGGCTTGACCCGCGCATCCATCCATCTTCGCAAGAGTCTTTTGAGCGGATGGATTGCCGGGTCAAGCCCGGCAATGACGGGGGTAGAGTGTCAATCTCCTTGTTTCCCGGGCTCGTGCTACGCACGCCCCGGACGAGTTAAAGCGTCCAGCCGCCGTCGATGATGTGGGCGACGCCGGTGGTGAATGCGCTTTCGTCGCTGGCAAGGTACAGCGCGAGCGAACCGATTTCGTCCGCGGTGCCGAGCCGACCCATCGGCTGCCTAGAGACGAACATGTCGCGGCCTTGCGGTCCCGCGGCGGCGGCGCGGTCCAGCATCGACGGGGTCTCGATCGTGCCGGGGCAGATGGCGTTGCAGCGGATGCCCTTGGTGATGAAATCGGTCGCCACCGCGCGGGTCAGTGCCGCGACCGCGGCCTTGGTCGCGCCGTAGACGTAGCGGTTGGGCGCGGCCTTGAACACGCCGGCGGCGGAGGAGATGTTGACGATCGAGCCGCGGCCGGCTTCCAGCATTCCGGGCAGGAAGGCGCGGATGGTCCGGTGCATCGATTTCACATTCAGGTCGAAGGAAAAATCCCAGTCGGCGTCGGAGCAGTCCAGCACGGTGCCGTGATGCACGAAGCCGGCGGCGTTGAGCAGGATGTCGACCTTGCCGACGCGCTTGGCCATGGCGTCGACGGCGGCGGTGTCGCGGACGTCGAGTTTCGCCACGCCGGACACGCCGTCCTGCTTCAGCAGCGCCAGCTTTTCCTCGTCGATGTCGGTCGCGAACACCTCCGCGCCCTCGCGCGCAAAGGCGACGGCGCAGGCGCGACCAATTCCCACCGCGCCCGCGGTGACGAATGCGCGTTTGCCTTTCAGGCGGTCTGACATGGATTTCCTCCGTTTATGTTTGTCGCGTCATACGCGGGCTTGACCCGCGTATCCATCACGCTTCGAAAAAACTCTTTGCGAAGAGTGATGGATTGCCGGGTCAAGCCCGGCAATGACGCGGGCGTCAGTGATTATCCCGCGCCACGCCGACGGTGCCGGCGATGTCGCGGTAGCGGGTTGCGAGTTCGAGGCAGGCGCCGGTGGATTGCTGGCCCACGGTGTCGCGATAAAGCTCCTGCCATGGCGTCTGGTTTTTCGGATAGGGGAAACCGCCCATCGCCTTCAGGTCGGCGAAGCGCTGCTTCAACTCCTCCGCGGAGATCAGGATATTCGCGGTACCCTTGTTAAGGTCGATGCGGACGCGGTCGCCGGTCTTGAGCACGGCGAGACCGCCATTGGCGGCGGCTTCCGGCGAGGCATTGAGGATCGACGGCGAACCGGAGGTGCCGGACTGGCGCCCGTCGCCGATGCAAGGCAGCGCTGTGATACCTTTCTTGATCAGCGCGGCGGGCGGCTGCATGTTCACGACCTCGGCGCCGCCGGGATAGCCGATCGGGCCAACGCCGCGCACGAACAGCATGCAATGCTCGTCGATGTCGAGCAATTCATCGTCGATGCGGTGGTGATAGTCCTCAGGTCCCTCGAATACGATGGCGCGGCCCTCGAACGCTTCCGGGTCGTTCGGATTGGACAGATAACGTTCGCGGAATTCTTTCGAAATCACGCTGGTCTTCATGATCGCGGAATCGAACAGGTTGCCATGCAACACAATAAACCCGGCGTCCTTCACCAGCGGCTTGTCGTAGCTGCGGATCACGTCATTGTCGGGGGCGGGCGCCTGCCGGCAATTATCGCCCATAGTCTTGCCATTGACGGTCAGCGCGTCCTCGTGGATGCGCTTGTGCTTCATCAATTCGCGCACCACCGCCGGCACGCCGCCGGCGCGGTGATATTCCTCGCCGAGATAGAAGCCGGCCGGCTGCATGTTGACCAGCAGCGGCACGTCGTGGCCAACCTTCTGCCAGTCCTCGATGAAAAGATCGACGCCGATATGCCGCGCCAGCGCGTTGATATGGATCGGCGCATTGGTGGAGCCGCCGATCGCTGAATTGACGACGATGCAGTTTTCGAACGCCTTGCGGGTCAGGAAATCGGACGGCTTCAGGTCTTCCCACACCATCTCGACCGCGCGTTTTCCGGTCTCGTAGGCGATCTGGCCGCGCTCGCGATAGGGCGCGGGAATCGCAGCGCAGCCGGGCAGCGAAAAGCCGAGCGCCTCGGCCAGCGAGTTCATGGTCGAGGCGGTGCCCATGGTGTTGCAATGGCCAACCGACGGCGCCGACGACGCCACGATGTCCATGAATTCGTCATAGTCGATCTTGCCGGCAGCCATCTCCTCGCGCGATTTCCAGACCACGGTGCCCGAGCCGGTGCGTTCGCCGTTGAACCAGCCATTCAGCATCGGTCCGCCCGAGAGCACGATGGCCGGGATGTTGACGGTGGCGGCCGCCATCATGCAGGCAGGGGTGGTCTTGTCGCAGCCGGTGGTCAGCACCACGCCGTCCAGCGGATAGCCGAACAGGATTTCGACAAGGCCGAGATAGGCGAGATTGCGGTCGAGCGCCGCGGTGGGACGCTTGCCGGTTTCCTGAATGGGGTGGGTCGGGAACTCCATGGCGATGCCACCGGCCTCGCGGATGCCTTCGCGCACGCGATGCGCCAGCTCGATGTGGTGGCGATTGCACGGCGACAGGTCGTTGCCGGTCTGCGCGATGCCGATGATCGGCTTGCCGGACTGCAATTCGCGGCGGGTCAGCCCGTAATTCAGGTACCGCTCCAGATACAGGGCGGTCATTCCGGGATTGTGGGGGTTGTTGAACCACTCGCTGGAGCGGAGCTTGCGCCTGGTGACCCCGGGTATCGGCTTGTTCATTGTTTCTCCCGCAGCGCACGCGCCTTGTTTTTGTGCGTAATGTTAGTGGCGGCGGGCGATGTTTGCATGCCGCCGCACGCTCCGCAACGTCGACGGCGGAGGTAACCCTGTACGACTTTGATCCAACGACAATTTCGAAAAAGTCTGGTATGACCGCCATCAAAATAGAAAAGGCCACGGCTGTTGCCGGATGGTCGCGAACGCTTGGGAGGGGAATTGTATGGCGTCAGTGCAGATTCACGACGTGCGGAAATCGTTCGGAGGCTTCGAGGTCCTGCATGGCGTGAGCGTTCCGATCGAGGACGGCGCGTTCGTCGTGCTGGTCGGCCCGTCCGGTTGCGGCAAGTCGACCTTGCTGCGGATGCTGGCGGGGCTGGAAAACATCACCTCCGGCACGATTTCGATCGGCGACCGCGTGGTCAACAATGTCCAGCCCAAAGAACGCGACATCGCGATGGTGTTCCAGAACTATGCGCTCTATCCGCACATGACGGTTGCCGACAACATGGGGTTTTCCCTGAAGCTGCGCGGCGCGAGCAAGGAGGAGATCGACAAGGGCGTCAAGCGCGCCGCCGAAATCCTGGCGCTGACGCCGCTGCTCGACCGTTATCCGCGGCAATTGTCGGGGGGTCAACGCCAGCGCGTCGCCATGGGCCGCGCCATCGTCAGGGATCCGCAGGTGTTCCTGTTCGACGAGCCGTTGTCCAATCTCGACGCCAAGCTGCGCGTTGCGATGCGCACCGAGATCAAGGAACTGCACCAGCGGCTGAAGACCACTACGGTCTATGTCACCCACGACCAGATCGAGGCCATGACCATGGCCGACAAGATCGTGGTGATGCATGACGGCATCGTCGAGCAGATCGGCTCGCCGCTCGAACTCTACGACCGGCCCGACAATCAGTTCGTCGCCGGCTTTATCGGTTCACCGGCGATGAATTTCCTGCACGGCAAGATCAAGGTCAACGGCGCGGCCTTCTTCGAAGGCCCGAACGGCGTCAAATTGCCGGTCGCCAACGCGCCCGCCGATTCCGACGGCAAGCCCGTGGTGTACGGCGTGCGGCCCGAGCATTTCACCATTGCGGATGACGGCGCCGAGGCCGAGATCGTGGTGGTGGAACCGACCGGATCGGAAACCCAGGTCTTCGCCAAGCTCGGCGGCGAACAGGTGGTCGCGGTGTTCCGCGAACGTCATCAATTCAATCCGGGCGACAAGGTCCGGCTTAAACCGGATCCCGCGCTCGTCCACCTGTTCGACGAGACGACGGGTAAGCGGCTAAACGCCTGAACAACCAAAAAAACCAAACCTGAGGGAGACACCAAGATGCATGATTTTACCCGCCGTTCCGTTCTCAAAGGCGGCACTGCGCTGACCGCGGCCGCTGCCCTTACCGGGCCGGCCTTGCTCGAATATGCCAAAGCCTGGGCACAGTCCGCGCCATGGCAGGCGGAAAAGGGCGCCAAGCTCACCGTGATGCGCTGGAAGCGCTTTGTGCCGGCCGAAGACGACGCGTTCAACGCGATGGTGGCGGCATTCAGCAAGGCGACCGGCACGGAGATGAACGTGTTCTCGGAATCGTTCGAGGACGTACAGCCGAAAGCCTCGGTTGCCGCCAACACCGGCTCCGGCCTCGACATGGCGTGGGGACTGCACACGCTGCCGCAGCTTTTCCCGACCAAGGTCATCAAGATGAACGACGTCGCCGATTATCTCGGCAAGAAATACGGCGGCTGGACGTCGGCCGCGGAAAAGACCTGCAAGCAGGGCAACGACTGGCTCGGCATTCCCGTCGCCACCATCGGCGGCTATCTGACCTATCGCAAATCCGCCGTCGACAAGGCCGGCTTCTCGAAGGGCGTTCCGGCGGACTTCCCTGCCTATCTGGAAATGTGCAAGGCGATGAAGGCCAACAACACGCCGGCCGGCTTCGCACTCGGGCACGCCACCGGCGACGCCAACGCCTGGGTGCACAATGTCCTGTGGGGTCACAACGCCTACACCGTCGACGCGAGCGACAAGGTCATCATCAACTCGCCGGAGACGATGAAGGCGCTGGAATACGCCAAGGCGCTGTCCGACACCTTCATTCCCGGCGTGGCATCCTGGAACGACTCGTCCAACAACAAGGCGTTCCTGTCGGGCGAACTGTACCTGACCTCGAACGGCATCTCGATCTATGTCGCAGCCAAGGACGACCCGAGCAAGAAAGACCTGGCCGAGGACACCTATCACGCGTTGTGGCCCGTCGGACCCGGCGGCAAGCCGACCGAACTGCAACTCGCGGTTCCGATCCTGGCCTTCAACTTCTCTAAATATCCGAACGCCTGCAAGGCCTTCACCGCTTTCATGCTGGAGAAGGAGAACTTCGATCCATGGCTGTCCGGCGCGCGGGGCTACCTCACCCACACCCTGAAATCCTACGATGCGTCCCCGGTGTGGAAGGCGGACCCGAAGAACGAGGTGTACAGCCACGCCAGCGAGCGCGCGCTGCCGGCCTCCGGCATCGGCACGCCCGGCGAGAAGGCGGCCACCGCGATCGCCGACTTCATCGTCGTCGACATGTTCGCCAACTACTGCACCGGCGCCAAGGACGGCAAGGCCGCGATGGCGGAAGCCGAGCGGCAACTGAAGCGGATCTATCGCTAAAACGTGTGGAGCGGGCGGTGGGCGACCGCCGCCCAGTCCACTATGAAATGCGTCATTGCGAGGAGCGAAGCGACGAAGCAATCCAGAAGTCACCGACCAAGAACTGGATTGCTTCGTCGCAAGTGCTCCTCGCAATGACGACCATCAATAGCGCGGGAATTTGCCAATGGCTGACATCGCATTCGGAACCAGAGCCGCCAAGCCGCCGATCCGCGAAGCGACGGCGTGGGATCAGCTCAGGACCAACCGTAACTGGCTGGGCTTCTGGTTCATGCTGCCGGCGATGGCGTTCCTGATCTTCTTCCTCGCCTATCCGCTGGGCCTGGGTGTCTGGCTGTCGTTCACCGACACCCGCATCGGCCGCATCGGCCAGTGGATCGGCACCGAGAATTACGAGTGGCTGTGGGATGACTCGATCTTCTGGTTGTCGGTGTTCAACACGCTTTTGTACACGTTCATCGCCAGCGCCTTCAAATTCGCGATCGGTCTCTATCTCGCGCTGCTGCTCAACGAGAACATGCCATTCAAGGCGATGCTGCGCGCGCTGGTGCTGATTCCGTTCATCGTGCCGACGGTGCTCTCCGCGCTGGCATTCTGGTGGATCTTCGATTCGCAGTTCTCGATCATCTCATGGTCGCTGAAGCATCTCGGACTGATCACCCAGAACATCAATTTTCTCGGCGACACCACCTGGGCCCGGATCTGCGTGATCTTCGCCAATATCTGGCGCGGCGTGCCGTTCGTCGCCATCACGCTGCTCGCCGGCCTGCAGACCGTGCAGCCGTCGCTTTACGAGGCCGCGACGCTGGACGGCGCGAGCCGTTGGGAATTGTTCCGCTACATCACCTATCCGCTGCTGACCCCGATCATCGCGGTGGTGATGACGTTCTCGGTGCTGTTCACCTTCACCGACTTCCAACTGATCTGGGCGATGACCCGCGGCGGCCCGGTCAACGCCACCCACCTGATGGCGACGCTGTCCTATCAGCGCGCGATCATCGCCGGGCAACTCGGCGAGGGCGCTGCGATCTCCAGCGCGATGATCCCGTTCCTGCTCGCCGCGATCATGGTGTCGTGGTTCGGCCTGCAGCGCCGCAAGTGGCAGCAGGGAGAGAACAATGATTGAGTTGTCTCACCATCGTGTGGCTACGCGCTGCGCTGCGTCCGGGGAACGAGGGAGTGCATCATGACTGACATTCCCGCTCCCAAGGTCGACCTGAAATCCGTTCTGGCCGGCACTTCGCCGACGGTGGCTAAGGACGATCATAGCGAGGGCATGAGCTATCTTCAGTCGGTACCGCGCCGCCTGGTCACCCTTTATCTGCCGCTGTCGATCATCGTGTTCGTGCTGCTGTTTCCGTTCTACTGGATGGGCCTGACCGCAATCAAACCGGACGAGCAGCTGCTCGACCTCGACAAGTTCAATCCGTTCTGGACCTGGAATCCGACCTTCAAGCACATCCATAAACTGCTGTTCCAGAGCTATTATCCGTGGTGGCTGTGGAACACGATGTATGTGGCGGTGTGCGCCACGGTGCTGTCGATCATCGCCTCCGTGCTCGCGGCCTATGCGATCGTGCGGCTGCGCTATCGCGGCGCGCAGTGGGTCGGCGGGCTGATCTTCCTGTCCTATCTGGTGCCGCCGTCGATCCTGTTCATTCCGCTCGCCACCGTGGTCTTCCAATACGGCCTGTTCAACTCGCCGATGGCGCTGATTCTCACTTACCCGACCATCCTGATTCCGTTCTCAACCTGGCTGCTGATGGGTTATTTCAAAACCATTCCGTTCGAGCTGGAAGAATGCGCGCTGATCGACGGCGCCAGCCGCTGGCAGATCCTGACCAAGATCGTGCTGCCGCTGGCGATCCCGGGACTGATCTCGGCCTTCATCTTCTGCTTCACGCTGTGCTGGAACGAGTTCATCTATGCGCTGACGTTCCTGCAGTCGGTCAAGAACAAGACCGTGCCGGTCGCCATCGTCAACGAGTTCGTCGACGGCGACATCTATCGCTGGGGCTCGCTGATGGCCGGCGCGCTGGCCGGATCGCTGCCGCTGGTGATCCTCTACGCGTTCTTCGTCGAGCACTACGTCTCGGCGATGACCGGCGCGGTGAAGGAGTAAACGTTTCAATCAGTCGTCCCCGCGAAGGCGGGGACCCATAGTCTCCAATCCATCGTTTAGGCAATATGGCAGCCACCGCCCGCTACAACTGACATCGGTGGTTATGGGTCCCCGCCTTCGCGGGGACGACTCAAATAATAACAAAAGGAGTCTTCCCCCCTTGCACATCCTCATTCTTGGCGCGGCCGGCATGGTCGGGCGCAAACTGACCGAACGTCTGTTGCGCGACGGCCGTCTCGGAAAAAGCGACATCACGCGGATGACGCTGCAGGACGTGGTGGAGCCGACCAAGCCCGCGGGCGCCGGATTTCCGGTCGATACGATCGGCGGCGATTTCGCGGTGCCGGGTTTTGCGGAGAAGCTGGTCGCCGACCGCCCCGACGTGATCTTCCACCTGGCCGCCATCGTGTCCGGCGAGGCCGAACTCGATTTCGACAAGGGCTATCGCATCAATCTCGACGGCACGCGGATGCTGCTCGACGCCATCAGGCTGGTCGGGGGCGGCTACAAACCGCGGGTGGTGTTCACCTCGTCGATCGCGGTGTTCGGCGCGCCGTTTCCCGACGCCATCGGCGATGAATTCTTTCATACGCCGCTCTTGAGCTACGGCACGCAAAAGGCGATCGGCGAATTGCTGCTGGCCGATTATTCGCGCCGCGGATTCATGGACGGCATCGGCATCCGGCTTCCGACCATCTGCATCCGCCCCGGCCTGCCCAACAAGGCAGCCTCGGGATTTTTCTCCAACATCCTGCGCGAACCGCTCGCCGGCAAGGAAGCGGTGCTGCCGGTGTCGGAAGACGTCCGCCACTGGCACGCCTCGCCGCGATCGGCCGTCGGCTTTTTGCTTCACGCCGGCACGATGGATACGGCCGCGGCCGGCGCGCGCCGCAATCTCACCATGCCGGGCCTGTCGGCGACCGTCGGCGAACAGATCGCGGCGCTGAAGCGGGTGGCGGGCGACAAGGTCGCGGGCCGGATCAGGCGCGAGCCCGACCCGTTCATCATCGGCATCGTCGCCGGCTGGCCGCGCAATTTCGATGCCGGCCGGGCGAAAAAACTCGGTTTCACGACTGCCGAGAAGACTTTCGACGATATCATCCGTATCCATATAGAGGACGAACTCGGCGGGAAGGTCGTATAGGTGTGTCGTCCCCGCGAAGGCGGGGACCCACAGCCTCCGACCAGCCGTTTGGGCAATGTGGTAGCCACCTGCCGTCACGATGGGCATTGGTGGTTATGGGTCCCCGCCTTCGCGGGGACGACGAAGGGAGAAACCACCATGACAGCCAGCATCGTCGGATGGGCGCATACGCCGTTCGGAAAATTCGACACCGAGACCGTCGAAAGCCTCGTCGTCAAGGTCGCGACCGAAGCGCTGGCGGATGCCGGCATTTCCGCCGCCGATGTCGACGAAATCGTGCTCGGGCATTTCAACGCCGGCTTCTCGCCGCAGGATTTTACCGCATCGCTGGTGCTGCAGGCCGATCCGCAATTGCGCTTCAAGCCGGCGACGCGGGTCGAGAACGCCTGCGCCACAGGCTCCGCGGCGGTGCATCAGGGCGTTCGCGCCATCGAGGCCGGAGCCGCAAAAATCGTGCTGGTGGTCGGCGTCGAGCAGATGACGCGCACTCCGGGACCGGAAATCGGCCGCAACCTGCTGCGCGCGTCCTATCTGCCGGAGGATGGCGACACCCCCGGCGGTTTCGCGGGCGTGTTCGGCAAGATCGCGCAGGCCTATTTCCAGAAATACGGCGACCAGTCCGACGCGCTGGCGATGATTGCCGCGAAAAACCACAAGAACGGCGTCGCCAATCCCTATGCGCAGATGCGCAAGGATGTCGGTTATGAGTTCTGCCGCTCCGAAAGCGAGAAGAATCCATTCGTTGCAGGTCCCTTGAAGCGCACCGATTGCTCGCTGGTGTCGGACGGCGCCGCGGCGTTGGTGCTGACGGATTCGGCGACCGCGAAGACCATGGGCAAGGCCGTCAACATCAAGGCCACCGCGCATGCCCAGGATTTCCTGCCGATGTCGAAGCGCGACATTCTGCAATTCGAGGGCTGCACGGTGGCCTGGCAGCGCGCGCTGGAGAAGGCGGGCGTGACGCTGTCCGACCTCTCCTTTGTCGAAACCCACGACTGCTTCACCGTCGCCGAACTGATCGAATACGAGGCGATGGGCCTGACGCCGCGCGGGCAGGGCGCGCGCGCCATCAAGGAAGGCTGGACCCGGAAGGACGGCAAGCTGCCGATCAACCCGTCCGGCGGTCTGAAAGCAAAAGGTCATCCGATTGGCGCCACCGGCGTCTCCATGCACGTATTGAGCGCGATGCAATTGCTGGGACAGGCGCCGGAAGGCATGCAGATCCAAAATGCAAAACTCGGCGGCATCTTCAACATGGGCGGGGCGGCGGTCGCGAACTACGTCTCGCTGCTGGAGCCGGCGAAGTAGACGATGAATTCCGCCACGTGCGCCGATCTGCTCCCTCCCCCAAGCGCAGCAATTGCTGCGCTTGGGGGGAGGGAACAAATCGGAGCTTGCTGCGATGAACGTTGCCGAATGGCTGGCGGCATCCGCGCGGCTTCGTCCCCATGCACCGGCGCTGCTCCGTGGCTTCGACGTCGAAGCGGACTATGCGACGTTCGCACGCCGTGCCGCTTCCATCGGCATGGCACTGACCCGCGACTATGGCATCCAGCCCGGCGACCGCGTCGCGTTGTTCGCCACCAACTGCACGCAATATCTCGAATGCCTCTATGGCATCTGGTGGATCGGCGCGGCGGCCATACCCATCAACGCAAAACTGCACGGTCGCGAGGCGGCGTGGATTTGCTCCGACGCCGGCGCCAGGCTGACGCTGGTCTCGGACGATACGATTGAAGCGCTGGCGGAGGCTCGGTCCGAATTGCCGGCAACGATGCAAACGCTGTCGATGGACAGCGGCGCTTATCTGAAACTGCGCGAAGGCGAGGGGTCGCCGCAGCCGCTGTCGTGCGAAACCGACGATCTGGCCTGGCTGTTCTACACCTCCGGCACCACCGGCCGTCCCAAGGGCGTCATGCTCAGCCACGGCAATCTGGTGGCGGCGACGTTATGTTATCTCGCCGATGTCGACCCGGCGACGCCGGACGACGTGTCGCTGTATGCCGCGCCGATCTCGCATGGCGCCGGGCTCTATCATCTGCCGCATATGCGCATGGGCGGACGCCACGTTGTCCCCGAATCCGGCGGCTTCGATCCGGACGAGGTGCTCGACATCGGCCGGCAGCTCGGCAATGTCGTGATGTTCGCCGCTCCCACCATGGTGCGGCGGCTGGTCGATGCCGCCAAACGGCGCGGCGAGAACGGCGAGGGGCTGCGCACCATCATCTATGGCGGCGGTCCGATGTATCTCGCCGATATCCGCGACGCCATTGCCACCATGGGCCAGCGTTTCGTGCAGATTTACGGCCAGGGTAAATCGCCGATGTGCATCACTGCGCTCGGCCGGCATTGGCACGCCGACACCGAGCATCCGCGCTATCTGGAGCGGCTGGCCTCCGCGGGCCCCGCGCAGAGCGTGATGCAGGTTCGCATCACCGATGCCGACGGCACGCCGTTGCCAGCCGGCAGCACCGGCGAAATCGAGGCCAAGGGCGCCGCCGTGATGCTCGGCTACTGGAACAATCCGAAGGCCAATGCCGAGACGCTGCAAGACGGCTGGCTGCGCACCGGCGACATCGGGCGGCTCGACCAAGACGGATTCCTCACGCTGTCGGACCGCTCCAAGGACGTGATCATTTCCGGCGGCACTAACATCTATCCGCGCGAGGTCGAGGAGGCGCTGCTGACGCATGCGGACGTACGCGAAGTCTCGGCGATCGGCGTGCCCGATGCGGACTGGGGCGAGATCGTGGTGGCCTGCGTGGTACTGGAACCGGGCGCCGCCGCAACCGACCAAGCGCTGGATGCGCATTGCCTTAACTCGATCGCGCGCTTCAAGCGGCCGAAACGCTACGTCTATCTCGACGCGCTGCCGAAGAATAATTACGGCAAGGTGCTGAAGACGGAATTGCGCAGGATGATGGGGAAGTAAACTCCGCTGTCGTCCCCGCGAAGGCGCTAGGGCATGCACATATCTCTGTCGTCATTGCCGGGCTTGACCCGGCAATCCATCACGCTTCGAAAGACTCTTTCGAAGATGGATGGATGCGCGGGTCAAGCCCGCGCATGACGAGATGTGTACATGCCTGAGCGCGAAGGCGGGGACCCATAACCACCGTGCTTGTGGTTTCGCAAGATGGTTGCAACATCGAGTTCAGATTGCGTCTGCCGGGCGTATGGGTCCCCGCTTTCGCGGGGACGACACCGTATAGGTGGCGCCCGCATCCCAAGCATACGCCGATACGCCGCCAGCCCTTGATCTTGCCGATGCCATGCCGTTACTAGACCTCAAGAAAACGGCGCGGGCCGCGGCGCCGGGAGCGGACGACACCATGGGACCCCTGCAGGGCGTACAGATCATCGACCTGACCACGGTGCTGATGGGCCCCTATGCGACCCAGATGCTTGGCGACTACGGCGCCGACATCATCAAGATCGAGACACTCGAGGGCGACGTGACGCGGCAGATCGGGCCAACCCGCAATCCGGGCATGGGTCCGGTGTTCCTCAACACCAACCGCAGCAAGCGCAGCATCTGCCTCGATCTGAAAAAACCCGCCGGGCGCGACGCCGCGCTGCGGCTGATCGCAGCTTCCGACGTGCTGGTCTACAACGTCCGTCCGCAGGCGATGGCGCGCTTGCAACTCGGCTACGACGTGGTGTCGAAGATCAATCCGCGGCTGATCTATGCCGGCGTGTTCGGCTTCGGCCAGGACGGCCCTTATGCCGCCAAACCCGCTTATGACGATTTGATCCAGGGCGCGACCGCGCTGCCCGCGCTGATGGCGCGGACCGGCGACGGTATTCCGCGCTATGTTCCCAACGCGCTGGTCGATCGCATCGTCGGCCTCACCGCGGTCGGCGCGATCTGCGCGAGCCTGGTGCATCGCGACCGCACCGGGCGCGGCCAGCGGCTGGACATTCCGATGTTCGAGACCATGGCGAGCTTCGTGATGGGCGATCACATGGGCGGACTGACCTACGAGCCGCCGCTCGACAGAGGCGGCTATGCGCGGCATCTGTCGCGCGACCGGCGCCCCTACAAAACCTCCGACGGCTATATTTGCGTGATCGTCTACAACGACAAGCAGTGGGAGAATTTCTTCCACGCGACGGGCCGCGCCGATCTGCGCCGCGATCCGAAATTCGCGACCTTCGCCGGCCGCGCCGCCAATATCGATACGGTGTATGCGGAGCTTGCCCGTATCTTCGAGACCCGCGCTACCGCGGAGTGGACCGATCTCTTGACGAAGGCCAACGTGCCGGTGATGCCGATGCACGATCTCGAAAGCATCCTGCAGGACCCGCATCTGGTCGAGACCGGTTTCTTTCCCGTCGTCGATCACCCGACCGAGGGCCGTATCCGCAGCATGAAGGCCTCCGCGGCCTGGTCGGAAACGGCGGTGGACCCGGCACGGCTGGCGCCGCGCCTCGGCGAGCACGGCGAGGAAATCCTGAGCGCGGCCGGTTTCTCCGCGGAAGAGATCGCGGCGATGGCGCGCGACGGCGTCACCAAGCTCGCCGTGCGGGACTGAGCCATGGATTTTGCGCTTTCCGCCAATCAGGAACAGGTCCGCGACGCGGTGACGAAAATCTGCGCGCGCTTCGACGACGCCTATTGGCTGAAAAAGGACAAGGAGGGCGGCTTCCCCGGCGACTTTCACAAGGCGCTGGCGGACGCGGGCTGGCTCGGCATCTGCGTGCCCGAACAATATGGCGGCTCCGGCCTCGGCATCACCGATGCCGCGATCATGATGCGCACGATCTCGGAATCCGGCGCCGGCATGTCCGGCGCCTCCGCCGTGCACATGAACGTGTTCGGACTCAATCCGGTCGTGGTGTTCGGCACGCCGGAACAATGTGCGCGGATGCTGCCGCCGATCGTGTCCGGCGCCGAGAAGGCCTGCTTCGCCGTCACCGAGCCCAGCACCGGCCTCAACACCACGCAGCTCAAGACGCGGGCGGTGCGCGACGGAAATAAATATGTCGTCAACGGCCAGAAGGTGTGGATATCGACGGCGCAGGCCGCCGAAAAGATCCTGCTGCTGGCGCGCACCACGCCGCTGGAGGAGGTGAAGCATCCGACCCGCGGGCTTAGCCTGTTCTACACCGATTTCGACCGCGGCCGCATCGCGGTGCACGAGATCGAGAAAATGGGCCGCAAGGCGGTCAATTCCAACGAGCTGTTCATCGCGGATTTCGAAATCCCGGTCGAGGACCGCATCGGCGAGGAGGGCCGCGGCTTCGAATATATTCTGCATGGCATGAATCCGGAACGGATTCTGATCGCTGCCGAAGCGGTGGGCCTCGGCAAACTGGCGCTGTCGCGCGCAGCGGCTTATGCGAAAAGCCGCATCGTGTTCAATCGCCCGATCGGAAAAAACCAGGCGATCCAGCATCCGCTTGCGAAGAACTGGATGGAGCTGGAGGCCGCGTGGCTGATGACGCTGTCGGCGGGCTGGCAATACGACCAGGGCATGCCGTGCGGCCCGGCGGCCAACGCCGCGAAATATCTCGCAGGCGAGGCCGGCTTTGCAGCCTGCGAGCAGGCGGTGATGACCCATGGCGGTTTCGGTTACGCCAGGGAATACCACGTCGAGCGTTATCTGCGCGAATCCCTGATCCCGCGCATCGCGCCGATCAGCCCGCAGCTGATTTTGAGTTTCATCGCCGAGAAGGTGCTCGGCCTGCCGAAGTCGTATTGATGATGGGGCGCGTCGTTGCAAGCGAAGCGGACTGGAGTGCGGTCGGAGTGTTCCCTCCCCCCTTGAGGGGGAGGGTCAGGGAGAGGGGTAAGCCCCAGACTCCGGTGCGTGGGGCTACCCCCCTCTCCAGCTCTCCCCCTCAAGGGGGGAGAGGGCAGACCGCGCATGTGGCTGGTATGGTGGTCACATCATGAGCTTCATCACCGGCGTCGGTCTCACGTCATTCGGCCGGCATGAGGGCTCCTCGACGCTCGACCTGATGAGCCAAGCGGCGGAACTGGCGATATCCGATGCCGGGCTGAAACGCACCGATGTCGACGGCGTGCTGTGCGGCTATTCGACCGTGCAGCCGCACATCATGCTGGCGACCGTATTCGCCGAGCATTTCGGCATACAGCCTTCTTACGCGCACGCCGTTCAGGTCGGCGGCGCGACCGGCCTGGCGATGACCATGCTGGCGCACGTCATCGTCGACGCCGGACTGGCAAGGCATGTGCTGGTGGTCGGCGGCGAGAACCGTCTCACCGGGCAAAGCCGCGATGCCGCGATCCAGACGCTGGCGCAGGTCGGCCATCCCGACACCGAAGTGCCGCTGGGGCCAACCATTCCGGCCTATTACGGGCTGGTTGCGTCGCGCTACATGCATGAATACGGCGTTACGCAGCAAGACCTCGCCGCATTCGCGGTGCTGATGCGCGATCATGCGCGCATGCATCCCGGCGCGCAGTTTCGCGGCAGCATCACCGTGGCCAACGTGATGGCCTCGAAACCGGTGGCGCTGCCGCTGAAACTGCTGGACTGCTGTCCGGTGTCGGACGGCGGCGCGGCCTTCGTCGTCAGCCGCGAGCGCACCGGCGAAGCCGGCGTGCGCATTCGAGGTTGCGCGCAGGCGCACACGCATCAGCACGCGACGATGATTCCAGCCTTCGATCAGATGGGCGCCGCGGCGTCGTTGCGGCGCGCCAGCGCGCAATCCGGCGTCGCGATCGGCGACGTGCGTTATGCCGGCATCTACGACAGTTTCACCATCACACTGGCGATGCTGCTGGAAGAACTCGGCCTCGCCGGCCGCGGCGAGGCGGCGGCGCGGGTGCGCAGCGGGCATTTCGGCCGCGACGGCGCGATGCCGCTCAATACCCATGGCGGACTTTTGAGCTACGGGCATTGTGGCGTCGGCGGCGCGATGGCGCATCTGGTCGAGACCCAGCTGCAGATGACCGGACGCGCCGGCAATCGTCAGGTAAAGGATACCTCGATTGCGCTGCTGCATGGCGACGGCGGCGTGCTGTCGTCGCATGTCAGCATGTTTCTGGAGCGGGTGCGATGAGCGGCGGCGTACGACGCATCGCGGACTGGACCGGGGGCGCGGAAGCCATTGTCTATCAATCGTGCCCGGCCTGCGGTGCCCGGCAATATTTTCGCCGGAGTTTTTGCGCGGCCTGCGGAGCACCGGATCCGGCCGAGAAATGCGCCGGCGGCACCGGGGTCGTCTACGCCACGTCGCTGGTGATCCGCGCCGCCACGCCGGAGGCGCGCGCGCATGTGCCCTACAACATTGTTCTGGTCGATATGACCGAGGGCTTCCGCATGATGGCCCACGGCGACAACGATCTCGCCATCGGCGACCGGGTGACCGCGAGGTTCGCGCGCTTCACCGGCCGCCTCGTTCCATATTTCACAAGGACCAAATCATGAGTCGCCTGCGCGCTGCCCTCGATCCCGCGTCCATCGCCATCATTGGCGCCTCGGAAAATCCCAACAAGGTCGGCGGCCGGCCGGTGCATTACCTCGACAAGTTCGGCTTCAAGGGAAAAATCTTCCCGATCAATCCGTCGCGCCCGGAAGTGCAGGGCCACAAATGCTATCCCAGCCTCGCCGATCTGCCGGAAGCCCCGGAGATGGCGATCGTCGCGGTCGCCGGCGACAACGCCATCGGCGCGGTGGAGAACTGCGCCGCGCATGGGGTCAAGATCGCGGTGGTGATGGCGTCGGGTTTTGGCGAGGTCGACGCCGTCGCCGGCAAAGCCAAGGAACGGCGCATGGTCGAGGCCGCGCACAAGACCGGCATGCGCATTGTCGGCCCCAACTCGCAGGGTCTCGCCAATTTCGGCACCGGCGCCATTGCCAGCTTCTCCACCATGTTCATGGACATGGACCGCGCCGAGGGCCATGTCGCGATGCTGAGCCAGAGCGGCGCGCTCTCGACGGTGCCGGTGGGATTCCTGCGCCAGCGCGGCATCGGCACGCGCCACACCCACGCCACCGGCAACGACGCCGACATCACCGTCGGCGAACTGGCGGTGGCGGTCGCCGAGGACCCCGAGGTCAAGCTGCTGCTGCTCTATCTCGAGAGCATTCCCGAGAAGAAATATCTGGAAGAACTCGCCGCGGTCGCGCTGGATCGCGATCTGCCGATCATCGCGTTGAAATCCGGCCGCAGCGAAGCGGGGCGGCAGGCCGCGCAATCCCACACCGGCGCGCTCGCCAGCGAGGATCGTGTGGTCGATGCCTTCTTCGAGCATCACGGCATCTGGCGCGCGCCGGACATGCGCGGACTGGTCGAGGCCACCGAGCTTTATCTCAAGGGCTGGAAGCCGGGTGGCAGGCGGCTCGTCGCCATCAGTAATTCCGGCGCGGTCTGTGTCATGGCGGCGGACGCCGCCACCGCGGTCGGCATGCCGATGGCGAAGCTGGCGGATGCGACCGACAAGAAGCTCAAGGGCATTCTGCCGAGCTTTGCCACCACGACCAATCCGATCGATCTTACCGCGGCGCTTTTGTCCAACGGCCGGCTGTTCGGCGACATCCTGCCGGTGATCGCGGAAGATCCTGCGGCCGATGCATTCCTGATCGGCGTGCCGGTTGCCGGTCCCGGTTACGACGTCGAGGCTTTTGCGCGCGACGCGGCGGCGTTCGGCAAGCAGACCGGAAAGCCGCTGGTGGTCGCGGCGACGCAGCGCAGCGTCGCCGAGCAGTTTTCCGCGCAAGGCTGCACGGTATTTCCGACCGAGACCGAGGCAGTGACGGCGCTGCATCAGTTTCTCGCGCACCGCGAATTGATGGCGCGGACGCTGGCACGCAAGGCAACACGCCGGAACGCCGGCGCGCCGCCGGATTTGCCGGCGGCTACCACCATGCTGAACGAGGCCGACAGCCTTGCGCTGCTGGCCGCACGCGGCATTCCCGTGGTCGCGCACCGGCTGTGCCGCTCGCGCGCCGAAGCGATCGCCGCGTTCGAAGCGATCGGCGGCCCGGCGGTGGTCAAGGGCTGCTCGGCCGATATCGCGCACAAGTCGGAACTCGGCCTGGTCAGGCTCGGCGTCAAGACACGCGAGGAGTCCGGCGAAATCTATACGCAGATGGAAGATATCATCCGCGGGCACGGCGCGCGGTTCGACGGCGTCATCGTCGCGGCGATGGCCGGCGGCCGCCGCGAAATCATGATCGGCGCGCACCGCGATCCCGTGTTCGGGCCGGTGGTGGCGGTCGGCGACGGCGGCAAATATGTCGAGATTTTTCGCGACACCACGCTGCTGCTGCCGCCGTTCGCGAAGGACGACGCCAGCGAGGCGGTGGGCAGGCTGCGCATTGCGCCGCTGTTTGCCGGCGTGCGCGGCGAGCCGCCGATGGATGTCGATGCGCTGTGCGAGGCGGTGGTCAGGATCGGCGCGCTGATGCTCGACCCCGCGGCCAAGGTGATGAGCCTCGACCTCAACCCGGTGCTGCTGGATTCAGCCGGCAAGGGTTGCGTGGTGGTCGATGCGGTGGTGTTTCAGGGATGACTCAATGTCGTCCCCGCGAAGGTAACACAGTGTCGTCCCCGCGAAGGCGGGGACCCATAGCCTCCGTCGTCTCATTTGGGCAGGCGGCCAGAACTTTCTCCAACAACTGACATCGGTGGTTATGGGTCCCCGCCTTCGCGGGGACGACAATTTACATCTTCCGCGCCCGTTTCAGCCCATCCAGTTGCGCCGCGATCTCGGCCGGCTGCGTGACCGGATACGAGCAGAACGTCGCCGTGCAGGCAAAGGCCGCGGGTCCGTCCGGATAGTCCGGATAATCCACGTCGATATTGGCGAGGTTACCCTCGCGCTTGTCCCACCATTCGGCCCGCTTGTTGGGAAGCGGGTAGGCCAGCGCCGCCTTGTACAGCGCCGCGGAGCGCGGATCGTCTTTGGCGCCGACGATGGTGATATGCACCGGCTCGTTGCGCAGTTCGTCCTCGGCCAGCAACACGTCGGGCAGGAAGCCGAAGGCGTCGAGAATCGGCGGCGATGTGAGATAGCCCATGCCGGCCTCGGCGATTTCGCGGTAGCGGTTCTCACCGGTGTAGGAGGCGAGCAGGCTGAACATCCGCACCGCGCCGACATTGTCCTCACGCTGCTTGATCGGTTTTGTCAGTTGCCGCGCGTCCGGCGAAGCCGAGGCGACGAAGCCGCCGGTTGCGGGATCGACGAACGTCGCCGCGATGAAATCGGCGGCGGCCTGCGCGTGGCGCAGCCATTCGCGCATCCCCGTCGAGCGATGCAGCGCCAGCAGCGCCTTCGCCATCTCGACATTGTCGGCGAGATACGGGCCGCCCTTGTCCTGTTCGGCGTGGCGGAAGCCGCCGCCGGGGAGGGCGCGATTGGCCAGCGCCCAGCGCGCGCCTGAAATCGCCAGCTCGCGCGCCTCCACGACACCCGTGGCATCGTAGTAGGCCAGCAGGCCCGACATCGCCTGCGCGGTTTCGCGGGCATATTGCCGCTTGTCGACGCCGGGCTCGCCTTCGCTGAGACCCATCGAGGCGTAAAAGCCGCCGCCGGGCGCGGCCATGGTGTTTTTGAGGAAACCATAGATGCGGTCCGCGGCCTGCCGATAGGACGGGTCGCCGAACATCACGGCAGCCCGCGCATAGGCGGTCAGCGCCGCTTCCTGCGCGAACATCGGAAACTCCCGCGCCGGTTCCGACCAGTCGGATTTCAGGTTGACCTGGCTGATGGCGCCTGAGCTGTCGATCATGGTGTCGGCCATCAATGTCAGGGCGTTCTTGATCCGCGCCGCGGTCTGCTGGTCGCCCTGCCGCGCCCGCTGCAATGCCCAGGTCAGCAGCGGGCCATCAAAGAACTTCGACTTGCTCCAGCCGCCGTGCTCCTGGTCCCAGGCCTTGTCGATGAACCCGAGAATTTCGTCGCGCTGCGCGTCGGTCAGGCCGGTCGCCAGCATGCGTCCGCGCTCGGGCCCGCCGGGCTCGGGGTATTCCACCGGGGAGGGGTCCTCGATGGTGGCGGTGAGCACCGGGATGAAATATTGCGGCGAGTAAAAACCGCGCAGTTTTGCGATCTCGGTGCCGTCGGGCCCGAAGATGATGGTGGCGGGCCAGCCCCAGCGCTCGTAGCGCTGCGATATATCCGGCCGGCTGTCCTGATCGACATAGACGGGGATGTATTTGTCCTTGAGGACACCGCGCACTTCCGCATTGGACCAGGTTTCGCGGTTCATCACGTGGCACCAGCGGCACCACCAGGATTGCAGCGACACTACGACGAATTTCTTCTCGGCCGCGGCGCGGGCGAAAGTCGCCTCGCTCCACTGGCTCCAGAATCCGTCGCCGTTCTCGATCGGGGCCGCGCGAGCGCTCACCGCGAACAGCAACGACAGCAGCAAAACTCCAGCGCGGATCATGGTTTGCCTCCCGGTGGTGCATATTACGGTGAACACCGCCGGACCGTTACTATGCCCCATTCACGGGGCCGTGAGTACCAACCTACCGTCATCCTGAAGAGCCGCGCCTCTTGCGCGGCGTCTCAAAGGATCGCCACGAGCGCGTGCTGCCATCCTTCGAGACGCGGCCAAGAGGCCGCTCCTCAGAGTGACGGCAGCGATTTGGCACTTAAGAATGGAATTCCACTTGAGCAGAGCAAATGCTCTGTTAGACATAAAGTGTTTCTGACCGAGAGAGCAGGATTCGATGAGAAGACCGGTGGTCGGCGTGATCGGAAACGCACATCGCGTCGAAAACCAGTTTGCCGTGCAGATGGTCGGGGAACGCAACCTTCGGGCGGTGGCCGAAGTGTCGGGCGCGCTGCCGTTGATGTTCGCGGCGGCGCCGGAGATTACCGAGATCGGCGCGCTGCTGGATGTGGTCGATGGCGTGGTGCTGACCGGCGCCCGCGCCAATGTGCATCCGACCCGGTTCGGCACCGATCCCCACCCCAAGCACGAGCCTTACGATATCAAGCGCGACGATCTTGCGCTGTCGCTGACAGAAGCCTGCGTCGCCCGCGGCGTGCCGCTGTTCGGCATCTGTCGCGGCCTGCAGGAGATGAACGTCGCCTTCGGCGGCTCGCTGCATCCCGAAATTCGTGAACTGCCGGGACGGATGAACCACCGCATGCCGAGGCTCGCGAACGGCGAGATTCATCCCGACCACAAGGTCATTTTCGCCGACCGCCACGACGTCGCGCTGGTTCCCGGCGGCGCCTTCGCGACGCTGCTCGGCTGCGAAACCATCCGCGTCAACTCGCTGCATGGACAGGGTATCCTGGAGCCCGGCAGCCGCGTGGTGGTCGAAGGCGTCGCGGAAGACGGCACTATCGAGGCGATCCGGATCGCGGACGCGCCAGGCTTTGCGCTCGGCGTGCAGTGGCATGCGGAATACGACCCGCAGCGCAATCCGGTCAATCGGGCGCTGTTTCAGGCGTTCGGCGCGGCGCTTGTGGCGCCGAAGCGGCAGCAGCGGGCTTGAGGCGGGCATGGCGCGCATCGACTATTCCGACCCTGCGAAACTTGACGACCGCACCAACGGCATCGTCGCGAAGAACCGTGGCGCCAATATCTTCCGCATGATGGCGCATTCGCCGGATTATCTCCGGCAATACTGCCGGCTCGGCGCCGCCATCCGTTTCAGAGGCGAACTGAATCCAATCCTGCGCGAACTCGCCATTACGCGTACCGGCATTCTGTGCGAGGCGCCGTATGAAGTGGCGGCGCACAAGCGGATCGGCAAAAGCGTCGGTGTGAGCGACGAACAGAACGCCGCGCTGGAAGACTGGAAAGCGGCTTCGTGTTTCAACGAGGTGCAGCGCGCGGCGCTCGCCTTCACCGACGAGACCGTCAACTCGCGCAAACCGGCCGATGTCACATTCAACGCCATCGCCGCGAAGCTGACGCCGGGCGCGCTGATCGAACTTCAGCTTTCGATCGGCTTCTACATCATGACATCGAAGTTTCTCGAGACCTTCGACGTCGACATGCAGCCGGCGGGCGACGTCATCTAGTGTCGTCTTGATCTCAGGTGTCGTCCTCGCGCAGGCGGGGAACCATAACCACCGATGGTCATAATGTAGCACGTTGCTATCCGCAAGCTGCCCATACCTCCGCATCGTTGAGATGGAGCGTATGGGTCCCCGCCTTCGCGGGGACGACAGTGGTGGTTACGGCGTCCGCAGTTCACTCTTTACGGACGCATTGCGCCGCATCAGCATCAGCGCGATCAGCACGGTCGGAATCAGGATCGCGAAGCCGAGGCCGGTGATCTGCATCTGCGACAGCGGCATGATGCCGCCGCCGGGCGTCGCCACCACGAAGCCGCCGATCACCAGCAGTACGCGCAGCGGCCATTCGAACTTGCCGGCGCTGCGAAGGTCGCCGACGCCGGACTGGTAGCCCTGAATGCCGCCGCAAATGAACAGCGTTCCGAACGCCGCCAGCACCATCAGGCCGAGCGCTGCGAAATACGGGCTGTCGCCCTGCAGCACCAGCGCCGGGTTCAGTACGAAGAAAAACGGAATGAAATAGATGATGCTGCCGACCCACATCGATTCCCATCCGGTTTTCATCGCAGGCGAACCAGCGATTCCAGCGGCCGCGAACGAGGCGATGGCAACCGGTGGCGTGATCGACGACAGCATGCCCCAGTAGAAGATGAACATGTGCACGGCCATCCGGTTCAGCCCCAGCTTCTCCAGCGCGGGCGCGACCAGAATGGCGAGGAAGATGTAGCAGGCCGTTGTGGTCAGCCCGAGGCCGAGAATAAGACTGGTAAAGGCGCACATCCCGAGCAGCAGGAACGGGTTGTCGCCGGCGATGCGCAACAGGTCGTTGGCGAGGCTGGAGACCACGCCGGTCATCGAGAACGCGCCGATCAGAAGGCCGCAGCCGGCCAGAATTCCGACAAGTTCGACGAAGGTGCGGCCGTTGACCTCGAGGAACTTGCCGATCGTGGTCGGCGTCCAGCGCGTCTCCTTGGAAAACAGCTGATTGAGCACCAGCAAAAGCGCGGTGGCGTAGAACGGCGCATGACTTTCGCGCTTGAAATACAGCAGCATCACAATCAGAAGCGCGATGACAAAGACGTAATACCAGCCGTCCTTGACGGTATCCCATATCTTGGGCAGTTCCGAACGCGGGATGCCGAGCAGCTTGTGGCGCGCGGCGTAAAATCCACCTGCATGAACAGGCCGATATAATACAGCGCGGCCGGAATGATCGCGGCAATCGCCACATCGGCGTAACTGACGTTGAGGAACTGCGCGATCACGAACGCGGTGGCGCCCATCACCGGCGGCGCCAGCACGGCACCTGTGGATGCGCAGGCCTCGATCGCGCCGGCATAGGATGCGCGAAACCCGCTTTTCTTCATGACTGGAATGGTCATGGTGCCGGCGGTCAATACGTTGGAGATGATCGAGCCCGACATCATGCCGAGCAACCCGCTGGCAAAGATGCAAACCTTGGCGGCGCCGCCGCGGAACGTCCCGCATAGCGCGAACGCGATGTTGATGAAGAATTTTCCGGCGCCGGTCATCATCAGCGCGGTGCCGAACACCAGAAAGCCGATCACGGTGTCGGCAAAGGCCTGGATCGGAATGCCGAGCAGGCTCTCGCCAGACAGCACGTGGTAGGACGTGGCCTGTTCCAGCGTCGACTGGGTTCCACGAAATGGGCCGAGCCATCCGGCGTCCGCGAACAGCGGGTACACCGTGAAGGGCAGCACGCTGAGCAGCAGGCTCCAGCCGCCGGTACGGCGCAGCGCCTCCATCAGTACCACCCACATCGCCAGCCCTGCGACGATGACCGTCGTCGGCGCGCCGCCGAATTCCCAGCCGGCCTCCGCGGCCTTGCGGACCGATCGCATCAGCACAATGGCGGAAACGAAGGTGAGGACGAAAAACGCGATGTCGTACCAGGGGACGCGGTCGAGCGGGGATTTTTCGGAATTCGGAAAGATCAGGAAGGTGAACGGCAGCATCAACGCGATCAGCAGATAAAAATATTCGGTGTTGAGCTGGGTATAGCCGATGAAAAACCGCAGCGAGAATTGCTGGTTGATGCAGAGCAGTATGGTCACGGCGGTCGATGCGATCAGCGCCCAGCGCCATCCGCCGCGCAACGTCCGCACCCGCGAGACTTCGGCTTCCTGCAGGCCGCCGATGCCGGCATGCGGATCGTCGAATTCGATGCGTTTCGCGCCCGCAGCGGCCGCAGCCGCGGGTATTTCCTGATCGGCGGACGATGAGGCGGAGGACATGGCAATCCCGTCAATTGATCAAGCGGCTCGCGCGTCAGCGGTTATTCCTCAAACCCGTTGGGCAGCCCGGCTTTTTCCAAGGCCGCGGCGCGCGCCTCCATCCAGCCCGCCAGGAACTGCTTCTCGTCGGAAGGCGGGCTGGATTTGCCGTAATCGCCCCATGCGGCGCCGAGAACGCCCTGACGCTTGATCAGGCCGTCATTATGCGCCTGATCGGCATCGCTCCAGTTGCCGGCTTCCTTCAGCGCCTTCACCGCGCCGGGGTGGAACGGCACCACCCATTTCATGGTCTGCCGGCTGGCGGCGAGACCGGCTGCGCCGGGCGCGGAATCCTTGTAGGCGTCGTAGCCGGTGATCATCGCCTTGGCGATGGCGTATATCTGATCGGCCGACTGCGACCCGTACACCACGAAAATCGGATACGGGTAGTTTCCAAGCTCGATCGGTTTGTCCGGAGAAATGCCGGCGCCGCAGGTGGCGACATGGCGGAAAAAGAACGAGCCCACTTTCTGAACGCGGTCCCAGCCGACATTGTCGTTATGCGGCAGCGGCGGCCAGATGATGCCGCGCGGCGATGTTTCGGCTTCCTTGGCCGGTCCCGTGATGGTGGTTCCAAAAGCGGCATCGGTGTCGTTGTTGATCAGCCCCTTCCACATCGCGCCATAACCGGCGAATTCGACGATCTTCACGTCGCTCTGCCTGAGGCCGCCAAAGGCGAGGATCGCCAGCGCGTTCTGGTTCAGCGCCGGCGAGCCGACCACGAAGCCGACCCGCTTGCCGCGGAGCTGCTTGATCTCGGTGATGCCGGTGTCTCGTGCGACGCCGAGCGATCCGGCGTTGCAGTCGACCGAAGACAGCACCAGTTGCAACGGCTGCGGTCCCCATTCCTTTGCGCCAAATTCGAACACGCCTTCCTGCGCGAAATAGGTGCCGGAGCCCATCGCCGACGACACCGCGCGACCGGCGCGCAGCGGCGCGAGCCGCGCAACGTCGTTGCCGGCGGGAAGCACGCGGACGTCGGTGCCGTATTTATCCTTCATCATCTTGCCGACGGCGACCGCGATATTGAAACCGGCGGTGCCGGTGTCATAGGCGGTAAATGTCATGGTCGGCGGCAGCTTTATGTCCTGCGCGCGGGCCGCCGAATTTTCCAGCAGCGAAGCGCTCGCCAGTACCACGGACGCAAGTGCAGCGATCCGACGAATCATCTGTTTCTCCCCAAGTGCATTCGCTTTTGCGATTTGCGTATTCTTGAGCGGATCATGTCATCGCCTTGCGGCGATGGCAACGCTGGCAGCCTCAGACGATAGTCTGGACAGATTGTCGCGGCGATTTACTCGTCATTGCGAGGAGCGAAGCGACGAAGCAATCCAGAGCCACGGAGCGCGATCTGGATTGCTTCGTCGCAAGTGCTCCTCGCAATGACGTGGATAGGGAATCTCACGTCTCGACAATCGCGATCGGCTGTCCTTCGATGACGACATCATCGATCTTGACGAGCAGCGACTTAAGCTTTCCCGCAGCCGGCGCGGCGACCGGGATTTCCATTTTCATGGCTTCGACGAATGCGATGTCGTCGCCTTCGCCGACGCTGCTACCTTCTTCCACGGGAAGCGCGCAGACGCGCCCTGCCACTTCGGTCACGATTTTGATCTCTGGCATCGCGTTCTCCGAGGGACCGTCTGACGGACAATTGCCCTCGCGAACGGCTTGCTGTTGTGGCGGCAGATTGCCTGAGGTAGTTTGTTCTGCAAGTGGAATTTTATTCCGCATCGCGGAATAGCTAGGCCGTCATTGCGAGCGAAGTGAAACAATCCAAAGCCCGAACTTGGACTGGATTGCTTCGTCGCTTTGCTCCTCGCAATGACGGCAGGAACGAATGGCGGGCACTTGGATGGGACGACGCTCGGAACGGCTCAGCAAACAGGGAATGCTCGCCAGCGACATGGCGGGGGAGGGCGACGTCATTCAGGTGGTGTCGCGCGCCTTCGACGTGTTGCGGTGCTTTGAAGGCCATGAGGCGCGGCTCGGCAACCTGGAAATTTCCAACCGTTGCGGTCTGCCGCGATCCACGGTGTCGCGGCTGACCCATACGCTGACCCGGATGGGCCAGTTGGTGTATCTGCCGCGCGACCAGAAATACCGCATCGGGCCCAGCGCGGTGGCGATGAGCACCTCGATGATGCGCGGCCTGCAACTGCGCAATCTGATCCGGCTGCGGCTGCAGGATGTCGCCGAGCAACTGCCGGGCACGGTAGGGTTCATGATTCCGGACCGCTTTCATCTGGTCTATTTCGAATTCGGGCGGGCTTCGCGCGCGATCGGCTTGCATTCGTCGACCGGCGACCGGATTGCCATTGCCAGCACCGCCGCCGGCCACGCCTACACCGCGGCGCTGGACACCGATGTAGGCAACGCGCTGCTGGCCGAAATGGAGCGCGAAATCCCGGAAGCAGCCAAGGGTCTGCGTTCCCATATCGACCACAATCGCCGCTTCCTGCGCGAGCACGGCTATGTCGTCGCCTGCGGATCGTGGAGCCCGCACATCAACGGCCTCGCCGTGCCGCTGTGGTCGCCGCAATACCGGACGTTTGTCGTCGTCACCATCGGGCTGTTGTCCGCGATGTATGACGAGAAGCGGTTGCACAGGGAAGTTGCGCCGCTCATGCTCGAACTGAGCGCCGCGATCGGCGGGATGCTGGAAACTGCCGAAGGCGACATCTTCCACAATCGGCCGCAGGGCGGGCCGGCGGCAATTCATAACAACAAGAAAATCATGCGGACGGAGGAGACGAATGAACTGGAAGCCGGAACTCGACGACCTCGCCCGGCGCGAAGCGTTCGCGCGGGAGATGGGAGGCGTTGACAAGGTCAAGCGGCAGCGCGACCAGGGCCGGCTCACCGTCCGCGAACGCATCGACAGGCTGGTCGATGCCAAAACCTTTCACGAAGTCGGCGCCATCTCCGGCGTCGCCGAGTACGACGACAAGGGCGAACTGACCAACCTGACGCCGGCGAACTGCGTGTTCGGCCGCGGCAGGATCGACGGCCGCACCGTGGTCGTGGTCGGCGACGATTTCACCGTGCGCGGCGGCTCGGCGGATGCGTCGATCTCGGCCAAGCCGCTGATGGCCGAGGAGATGGCGCACGACTTCCGGCTGCCGATCGTTCGGGTGATCGAAGGCTCGGGCGGCGGCGGCTCGGTGAAGACCATCGAGACCAAGGGAGCGGCCAACCTGCCGGGCGGCATCGGCGGCACCCGCTGGTACTGGTACACGACGGCGAATATGGCGCGCGTGCCGGTTGTGGCGCTCGGGCTCGGCTCGGTCGCGGGGCTGGGTGCGGCGCGCCTTGCGGCCAGCCATTATTCGGTGATGACCAAAAGCTCGGCGATGTTTGTCGCAGGTCCCCCGGTGGTGAAGCGGCTCGGCCAGGATCTCACCAAGCAGGAACTCGGCGGCGCCGATATCCAGACCCGCGCCGGCGGCGTCGACCACGCCGTCGATACCGAGGAGGAAGCCTTCGCCTGCGCCAGGCGTTTCCTGTCCTATCTGCCGTCGTCGGTGTACGCGCTGCCGCCGACGAATCCTTGCGACGACGATCCGGAACGCGCCGAGGAAGCGCTGATCAAGGCGGTGCCGCGCAATCGCCGCCAGGTCTACAAGATGCGGCCCATTATCGACGCCGTGGTCGACAGGGGTTCGTTCTTCGAGATGGGGCAAAATTTCGGCCGCTCGATCATTGCCGGGTTTGCCCGGCTGGAGGGTCGGGCGGTACTGCTGCTCGCCAGCGACCCGTTTCATTATGGCGGCTCGTGGACGGCGGAGGCGTGCCAGAAAGTGGTGCGCTACGTCGATCTCGCCGAGACCTTTCACCTGCCGGTGGTCTATCTGATGGACTGCCCGGGGTTTATGATCGGGCTCGACGCCGAGAAGGCGGGGACCATCAAGCACGGCGTCCGCGCCATGGCGGCGGTCAACCAGACCACGGTGCCCTGGTGCACCATCATCGTGCGCAACTCGTTCGGGGTTGCCGGCGTCGTGCACCAGCCGGCGGACCGGTTCTCGATGCGTTATGCATGGCCATCGGCCTATTGGGGATCGCTGCCGCTGGAAGGCGGCATCGAGGCGGCCTATCGCGCCGACATCGACGCAGCGGATGATCCGAAGGCCAAGCTGCAGGAAATCGAGGATCGCCTCAACAAGCTGCGCTCGCCGTTCCGCTCGGCGGAAAAGTTCTGGGTCGAGGAGATCATCGATCCGCGCAGGACGCGCTCATTGCTGTGTGAATTCGCGCGCCTCGCCGAGCCGCTGCGCACGCCGGGGATGGCGACCAACATGACGATCAGGCCTTAGTTTCCCGTCATTGCGAGCGCAGCGAAGCAATCCAGTGCCGCCAGGAACTGGATTGCTTCGTCGCAAGCGCTCCTCGCAATGACAGCTGATGCCTTACGCCACAGCCGGCTTTGGAGCCGGCCGTGAGATCATAAGCGTTATAACTGCCGCAACGATGCACAGCGCGCCGGCGGCGAAGAAGGCGGGCAGGTAGCTCAACAGCACCGTTCGCGATAACCCTGCGCCGAATGCGGCGGTGGCGGCGCCCAGTTGATGGCCGGCAAAAATCCAGCCGAACACCAGGTTGGCTCGCTCCGGCCCGAACCGCTGCGCGGTGAGCCGCACCGTCGGCGGCACGGTTGCGATCCAGTCGAGACCGTAGAACATCGCAAACAGCGACAGTCCGTAGAACGAGAAGTCGGTGAAGGGGAGAAACAGCAGCGACAGGCCCCGCAGACCATAATACCAGAACAGCAGATAACGATTGTCATAGCGGTCCGACAGCCAGCCCGATCCGATGGTGCCGACGAAATCGAACACGCCCATGGCGGCAAGCAGGCCCGCGGCTTGAACCTGCGGAATGCCGAAGTCGAGGCACATCGGAATCAGATGCACCTGGATCAGGCCGTTGGTGGAGGCGCCGCAGATGAAGAAGGTCGCAAACAGGATCCAGAACACGCGCGTCCTGGCGGCGTCGCGCAGCGTTCCGAGTGCCGCGGCCATGATCGGCGCGGTGTTCGGCGGCGGCGCCGGCAACGGCTCGGTGCCCTGGTCGCCGAACGGGCGCAGGCCGACGTCGCTTGGACGGTCGCGCATCACCATGGCGACGGCCAACGCCGCGATCCCCAGCATCGCGCACATCGACGCCAGCGCGATCCGCCAGCCCATCCGCTCGGTGAGGCTCGCCAGCAGCGGCAGGAATACCAGTTGCCCGGTGGCGACGCTTGCGGTGAGAATTCCGACCACCAGACCGCGTCGCGCCACGAACCAGCGCGCGGCGACGGTGGCGCCAAGCACCAGCGCGGTCATGCCGGTGCCGATGCCGATTACCACGCCCCACAGCAGCATCAACTGCCAGACTTTTGTCATCGCCAGCGATACCAGCAGCGCCGAGACCACGATCAGCAGCGCCGACAGCGTGACATTGCGCAAGCCATAGCGGTTGAGCAGGGCGGCTGCGAACGGCGCCATCAGCCCGAACAGGATGAAGCGGATCGACAGCGCGCCGGAAATCTCCGCGGTGGTCCAGCCGAATTCCTGCTGCAGCGGCACGATGAAAACCCCGGGCGCGCCGACCGTGCCCGCGGTGATCAGCGCGGTGAGGAACGTCACGCCCACCATCACCCAGCCGTAGTGGATGTTCTTGCGGGCCAGCGCAGCCGACAGCCAGGTGGAGATCATGGAATCTTCCGATCGGAATTTTAAGCCAGGGTCATGCGCCGCGCGTCGGCGGCGGGGTCTGTTTGAATGACGCCCATAATATGATGCGCCGCAAAATTTGCAATAGCGAGGGATGAACAACGGGCGGTCGCGGGGACGCCGCCCCTGGATGGCCTTACCGCTTGCGGTCCAGAAAGCCTTGCATCAGCCGGCGCGGCTCGTCGGTCAGGAACGACTGCCCGAATACCCCGATCGAGAGGTTGACCAACTCCTTGAGCGGCAGCTCTTCCCATTGCTTCAGCAGCGCTTTCTGCGCGCGCAACGCTTCCGGCCCGCATTCCAGCAACGCCGCCACGGTGCTCTCCACCGCGGCGTCGAGCCCGCCCGGGGCCGCCACCGCATCGACCAGCCCCCAGTTCAGCGCCGTCGGCGCGTCGATGGTTGCCGCCGTCATGATCAGCCAGCGGGCGCGGCCCCAGCCGATCAGCCGCGGCAGCAGCGCCGCGTGGATCACGCTGGGAATGCCGACCTTGACCTCGGGCATGGCGAATCTGGCGTCGTGCGCCGCGATCCGCAAATCGCAGGCGGCGGCGAATTCCAGCCCGCCGCCGAGGCACCAGCCGGGGATCCGCGCGATCACCGGCGCCGGAAAGGCGCGCGCCGCCTCGCAGAGGTCGCGCAGGCCGGTGATGAATTTTTCGGCCGAGACCTGGTCGAGCTTCGCCATCTCCTTGATGTCGGCGCCGCCGATCATGCTCTTTTCGCTTTCGCCGGCGATGATGAGGGCGCGGATGGCATGCTCCGTCGCCAGTTGTTCGAGGCCTTCGCGGAGGCCCTTGATCGCCGCCGACCCGAGGATATTGAGCGAGCCGGCGTTGCAGATGGTCAGGCGAACGACGCCGCGCGGCTCGCGTTCGACGCCGCAATGGGGATTGAGCATGTGCATGGCTGGTTCCGGGTCCGGCGCATCGATTTTCCAGGCCCACTTCCCGGCCAAACCACCGGCTTGTCAAGCGTCGCCGGACCGACGCGGCGGCGGGCGGCGAGGCAGCGCAAATAGATGCAGCTTTTCCCGGCGTTTGCGTTATTATATGACTTCGAACATTCAATGGGACGCCGATGCGCTATTCCAGGGAACACAAGCAGGAAACCCACGCCCGGATCGTGAAGAAGGCCTCGGTGCGGCTTCGCGAGAGAGGCGCGCACGGCATCGGCGTCGCCGACCTGATGAAGGACGCCGGCCTTACCCATGGCGGGTTCTATGCGCATTTCGATTCGCGGGAGGCGCTGGTGATCGAGGCGTTCGCCTATGCGATGGACCGCTCGACCGAGCGCTGGCGCAAGCTTGCCGAACAGACCCCGCCCGACAGGCGCCTCGCCGGCATCGTGGAGTCCTATCTGACGCCGCTGCACCGCGACGATCCCGGCCGCGGCTGCGCCATTCCGGCGCTGAGCGCGGAGATCGCCCGCGAGAGCCCGAAGACCCGCAAGGCGTTCGCGGCCAAGCTGGAACAGATGATCGGCATGATCGCCGAGCAGATTCCCGGTGTGCCGCGTAAAACCGCGCGAAAACAGGCGATGGCGTCACTCGCGACCATGATGGGCACGCTGGTGCTGGCCCGCGTCGCCGGCAGCGGCGAGTTTTCCGACGACATTCTGGACGCCGGGCGCGAGGCGGTGCTGGAGCGGGCGGCAACTCCGAAATCGGGTGGAAGAAAACCGATCGCTAAAAGAGCTACGCCCGCGCGCCCTTGACAGCACCCCTTGGTCGTGGGCGGTCGACAGCGAAGAAGTTCGTGCCTAAAGCATGATAATATTAGGTTGAAATGCGTCATGCGAGGAGCGAAGCGACGAAGCAATCCGGTCCTTCTACGCGCCTGCTGGATTGCTTCGCTGCGCTCGCAATGACGTTTCAACAACAACGCATCATGCTCTAAGAAAGCGCACTGACACAGTTATCAGAGCATATGACGTTGTTGAATGCCTCGGAAGTGCGGCCACACCCGCATTTTCGCAATTCCGCCGCGCGTAGAATCCCTTTCCAAATGCCGCAAAGCCTGCAAGATGCCGCAAACCGGCCCTTGCCACATGCGGAGGAACCCATGCGCTCAATCGGACATTTTATCGGCGGCCGCGAGGTCAGGGGCACATCGGGGCGGACGGCGGACGTATTCGAGCCGATGACCGGCGACGTGCAGGCCAAGGTGGACTTGGCCTCGAAGGCCGAAATGCGCGCGGCGGTCGAGAACGCGGTTGCGGCGCAGCCGGAATGGGGCGCCACCAACCCGCAGCGCCGCGCCCGGGTGATGATGAAGTTTCTCGAACTGGCGCAGCGCGATTACGACAAACTCGCCGACCTGTTGGCGCGGGAGCACGGCAAGACCGTCCCCGACGCCCGGGGCGACATCCAGCGCGGGCTTGAGGTGGTCGAATTCGCCTGCGGCATTCCGCACCTGATGAAGGGCGAATATACCGAAGGCGCCGGCCCCGGCATCGACATCTATTCGATGCGGCAGCCGCTCGGCGTCGTTGCCGGCATCACGCCGTTCAATTTTCCGGCGATGATCCCGATGTGGAAATTCGCGCCCGCGATCGCCTGCGGCAATGCGTTCATCTTGAAGCCCTCGGAGCGCGATCCCGGCGTGCCGATGGCGCTGGCGGCGCTGATGATCGAGGCGGGGCTGCCGCCGGGCATCCTCAACGTCGTCAACGGCGACAAGGAAGCGGTGGATGCGATATTGGACGATCCCGATATCCGCGCCGTCGGCTTTGTCGGCTCCTCGCCGATCGCGCAATACATCTATGAGCGCGCCGCCGCCACCGGAAAACGCGCGCAGTGTTTCGGCGGCGCCAAGAACCACGCCATCGTGATGCCCGACGCCGACATGGACCAGACTGTCGATGCGCTGATCGGCGCGGGCTACGGTTCGGCCGGCGAGCGCTGCATGGCGATCTCGGTCGCGGTGCCCGTGGGCAAGACCACCGCCGACCGGCTGATGGAGAAGCTGATTCCGCGGGTGGAAAGCCTGAAGATCGGCACCTCGATCGATCCGTCCGCCGATTACGGCCCGCTAGTGACCAAAGCCGCGCTGGAGCGCGTCAGGAATTATGTCGAGGTTGGAATCCAGGAGGGCGCCACGCTCGCCGTCGATGGCCGCAGCTTCAAGATGCAGGGCTACGAGAACGGTTTTTACATGGGCGGCTGCCTGTTCGACAACGTCACCAAGGACATGCGGATCTACAAGGAAGAGATATTCGGACCCGTGCTCTCGGTGGTGCGCGCGCACGACTACAACGAGGCGCTGGCGCTGCCGTCCGACCACGACTACGGCAACGGGGTTGCGATCTTCACCCGCGACGGCGACGCCGCGCGCGATTTCGCCGCCAAGGTCAATGTCGGCATGGTCGGCATCAACGTGCCGATTCCGGTGCCGATCGCGTATTATACGTTCGGCGGCTGGAAGAAATCCGGCTTCGGCGACCTCAACCAGCACGGCCCGGATTCGATCCGCTTCTACACCAAGACCAAGACGGTGACCGCGCGCTGGCCCTCCGGCGTCAAGGAAGGCGCGGAATTCTCGATTCCGACGATGAATTGATTTGGGTGGGCGGGTATGCTATCATAAATGATAGCACGGAGGTCCGATGGGACAACTTCTTATACGAAATGTTCCTGATGAAACGATCGACGTTTTCAAGAAAAAGGCCGAACTCAACGGGCATTCCCTGGAGCAGGAATTGCGTGAATTGCTGGAGCGGCATCGACCATTCACGACGGAAGAACGAGTTGCCCTGACGAAGCAATTCCTGGCGCAGTATCCTGACGTGCAGCCCTCCCTGACCGGTGAAGAACGTCGCGAAGGACTGAAGTGATTGGCCTACGTCATCGACGCGAGCGTTGCCGTCAAATGGTTCGTGACGGAGCAGGATACGAACACCGCTCTCGCCCTTTTACAGAGCGAGAGCGCGCTTTTTACGCCTGCCTTCATGTTCGAAGAGGCATCCAACATTCTTCGGAAGAAGTGCAAGGCCGGGATCATCGGCGTCGACGATGCGCGGGAGCGACTGACGCAGCTGCCGAGATATTTTCAGCCCATGACAAAACAACCAGATTTCGTGATGGCATTCGATTTGTCGGTGCAGATCGATCATCCTGTTTATGATTGTATCTATCTACGCGCCGCGCTCGACAATGGGCTGCCCCTTGTAACCGCCGATAAAACTCTGGCGCGCAAGGCGAAGCTGATCGCCAATCTTGTTGTGCATGAGCTATCCACATGGTCCGTCCCGAAGAAGTCCTAGATCATGCATAGCTTCGCTCTCACCGAGGACCAGATCGCAGTGCGCGACATGGCGCGGGAGTTCGCCGCCGAGAAGATTGCGCCGCATGCGATCCGCTGGGACGAGGACAAGCATTTTCCGGTCGAGGTGATGCGCGAGGCGGCGGCGCTCGGCATCGGCGGCGTCTATATCCGAGACGACGTCGGCGGCTCCGGCATGACACGGTTCGACGCGGCGCTGATCTTCGAAGCGCTGGCACAGGGCTGTCCGACCGTGTCGGCGTTCATCTCGATACACAACATGGCGTCGTGGATGATCGATGCCTATGGCTCGGACGCGCAACGCCGCCAATGGCTGCCGAAACTGTGCACAATGGAGCTGCTGGCGAGCTATTGCCTGACCGAGCCGGGCTCGGGCTCCGACGCGGCGGCGCTGCGCACCCGCGCGGTGCGCGACGGCGACCATTATGTACTGAACGGGCAGAAGCAGTTCATCTCCGGCGCCGGCAAGGGCGACCTGTACGTAGTGATGGTACGCACCGGACAGGACGGGCCGGGCGGCATCTCGACGCTGGTGATCGAGGGCGATACGCCGGGGCTCTCCTACGGCGCCAACGAACGCAAGATGGGCTGGAACGCACAGCCGACCCGCGCGGTGATTTTCGAGAATGCGCGCGTGCCCGTCGCCAACCGGCTCGGCGACGAGGGCATCGGTTTCAAGATCGCGATGGCCGGGCTCGACGGCGGCCGCATCAACATCGCGGCATGCTCGCTCGGCGGCGCGCAATGCGCGCTCGACAAGTCGCTGACCTACATGAAGGAGCGCAAGGCATTCGGAAAACGTCTCGACGAATTCCAGGCGCTGCAGTTTCGGCTGGCCGACATGGCGACCACGCTGGAGGCGGCGCGGACCTTTGTGTGGCGCGCGGCGGCGGCGCTCGATCGCAAGGACGCTGACGCCACCATGCTGTGCGCAATGGCCAAGCGGTTCGGTACGGATGTCGGCTTCGACGTCGCCAATCAGGCGCTGCAACTGCACGGCGGTTATGGTTACCTCAGCGAATACGGGATTGAGAAAATCGTCCGCGACCTGCGCGTGCATCAAATTCTTGAAGGCACCAACGAGATCATGCGGCTGATCGTTTCGCGTAAACTGATCGAAGGCGCGCGATGAACCCATCCGCTGCGATCGACGCGACGCCCGAGCCCGATCTGATCGTGCGGCGCGAGGGCGCCGCCGGTGTCATCCGTCTCAACCGGCCGAGGGCGATCAACGCGGTCACGCTGGAGATGTTTCGCGCCATCGACAAGGCGCTGGACGCATTTGAAGCCGACCCGGCGGTGGGCATGATCCTGCTCGAAGGCGCAGGCCCGCGCGGACTGTGCGCCGGCGGCGACATTCGCGCGCTGTACGAGAGCTCGAAAGTGCGCGGCAATCTCGGCAAAGTCCTGTGGCGCGAGGAGTATATCCTCAACGCGCGCATCGCTGAATTTCCAAAACCCTATGTCGCCTTCATGGACGGCATCGTGATGGGCGGCGGTGTCGGGCTTGCCGCGCATGGCAGCCACCGGATCGTGACCGACACGACAAAACTGGCGATGCCGGAAGTCGGCCTCGGCTTCTTTCCGGATGTGGGCGGAACCTGGCTGCTGTCGCGCGCACCGGGCAAGATCGGCGCCTATTTTGGGTTGACCGGCCAGACCATGAACGGTCCGGATGCTGTCTATGCGGGATTTGCCGATGCGGTGGTGCCTTCGGACAGGCTGCCCGCCTTGCGCGAGGCGCTCACGCAGGTGCCTGCGGGCGCGAGCTCTGCCGACATGAAAGCCGTGATCGATGGCTTTGCGACCGGCGAGACCGCCGGGCCCGTCGCCGCGCTTCAATCGCGCGTCGACGCCTGGTTCGCCCATGATCGGATGGAAGATATTTTTGCGGCGTTGCACCGCGATGGTTCGGAACTCGCGCAATCGACGCTCAAGACCCTGAATGAAAAATCGCCGCGCGGCATGGTGGTCACGCTGAAACTGCTGCGGCTGGCGCGTACGTCGTCGTCACTGGAGGAATGCCTGGTGCGCGAATATCGCGCCGCGCTCGAAGTGTTCGCCAGCGACGACTTTCGCGAAGGGGTGCGCGCCGCCGTGATCGACAAGGATCGCAGCCCGAAATGGTCGCCGCCGCGGATCGAGGATGTCACGCCAGAGCTACTGGCGCCTTACTTCGCCGATCTTGGCAAGGACGAACTCGTGCTCGATAAACCAGACACCAACAGAAACGCCTGACCGGAGCGTCATACATGGCTACCATCGCATTCATCGGGCTCGGCAACATGGGCGGGCCGATGGCCGCCAATCTCGTCAAGGCGGGGCACAAGGTCGTCGGATTCGATCTGGTGAAAACCTCGCTCGACCAAGCCAAAGCCGACGGCGCCAGCATTGCGGACAGCGCCGCGGCGGCGGTGAAGGGCGCGGATGTAGTAATTACGATGCTGCCGGCGGGCAAGCATGTCGTCTCGGTGTGGGGCGATATCATCCCGTCGGTTGCAGAGAGCGCATTGATGATCGACTGCTCGACCATCGACGTGGAAAGTGCCCGTCAGGCACACGCGCTCGCGGCCAAGGCGTCGGTGCTTTCGGTCGATGCGCCGGTGTCCGGCGGCACTGGCGGCGCCAAGGGCGCGACATTGACGTTCATGGCCGGCGGCGACGCCAAAGCGTTCGCGGCGGCAAAGCCCATCCTTGAGGCGATGGGCAAGAAAATCGTGCATTGCGGCGAGGGCGGCGCGGGGCAGGCGGCCAAGATCTGCAACAACATGATTTTGGGCATTTCGATGATCGCGGTGGGCGAGGCTTTTGCGCTCGCCGAAAAGCTCGGCCTGTCGCATCAGGCGCTGTTCGATGTTTCGTCCACGTCTTCCGGACAATGCTGGGCGCTGACCAGCTATTGCCCGGTGCCGGGACCGGTGCCGGCGTCGCCTGCGAACAACGGCTATAAGCCTGGTTTCGCCTCGGCGCTGATGGTGAAGGATCTTACCCTGGCGCAGGATGCGGCCAGCGCGACAGGAGCGGCGACGCCGCTTGGAAAACACGCACAGGAAATCTACAAGGCGTTCGATGCGGCGGGGAACGGCGGGGTGGATTTCTCGGGGATCATCCAGCACGTGCGCGGGCTGGCAAAGAAGTGAGAGGCCTCTACGTAATGATCGTCGTGCGCGGGCTTGACCCGCGCATCCATCAATCCTCGCAAGAAGCATTCTTGCGAAGAGGATGGATCGCCGGGTCAAGCCCGGCAATGACGGCGGTGGTTGTTAGACGAGTCCGTACATGACGACCTTCAAGCAAGCTCGCGCATTTTTGCTGCAGCACCGCACCGACTACGACAAAGCAATCGCCGATTTCCGCTGGCCCGATCCCGTGCCGTTCAACTGGGCGCTGGACTGGTTCGACGCCGAACTCGCAAGCGACCCCGAAAGCAAAAGCCGCGCGGCGTTGTGGATCGTCGATGCCGGCAGCAACAAGGAGAGCAGGCTTTCATTCGAAGCGCTGTCGCGCCGCTCCAATCAGGTGGCGAACTTTTTGCGCGCGCAGGGGTTGAAGCGCGGCGACCATCTGCTGCTGCTGCTCGGTAACGTCATCCCGTTGTGGGAGACCATGCTGGCATCGATCAAGCTCGGCGTGGTCGTGATCCCCGCCACCACGCTGTTGACCCCGGACGAATTGCGTGACCGGCTCGATCGCGGCCGGGCAAGGCTGGTGGTGGCGTCACAGGATCAGGTCGCGAAATTCGCCGGCCTTGGCGACGACGGCCTTACCCGCGTCGTCGCCGGCGCGTCGTCAATCGGCGAAGGCTGGCTGCCGTTCGAGCAGGCCGCGGAGTTTTCGGAAATATTCACCCCGGACGGCGCCACCCAGGCCAACGATCCGATGCTGCTTTACTTCACCTCCGGCACCACCGCCAAACCGAAACTGGTGCGGCACAGCCAGCGCAGTTATCCGGTTGGCGGCCTTTCGACCATGTTCTGGCTCGGGCTGCAGCCCGGCGACGTGCATCTCAATATTTCCTCGCCGGGCTGGGCCAAGCACGCCTGGAGCTGTTTCTTCGCCCCCTGGAATGCCGGCGCCACGGTGTTCGTGGTCAACCAGCCGCGCTTCGACGCCAAGGGATTGCTCGCGACCATCGGTCGCTGCGGTGTTACCACCTTGTGCGCGCCGCCGACGGTGTGGCGGCTGTTCATCCAGGAGAAGCTCGCAACCTTCAAGGTCAGCTTGCGCGAAGTCTGCGGCGCCGGCGAGCCGCTCAATCCCGAAGTGATCGACCAGGTCAAGGCCGCGTGGGGTCTCACCATCCGCGACGGCTACGGCCAGACCGAAACCACGGCGCTGGCGGGCAACTCACCGGGCCAGAAGGTGAAAGTCGGATCGATGGGGCGGCCGCTGCCGGGCTATCGCGTGCAGATCACCGACAGCGACGGTCATGTCACCAAAGAGGGCGAGGTCACGCTGGTGCTCGGCGCCGATCGGCCCGCCGGGCTGATGCAGGGTTATCAAGACGACGACGGCAGGCTCAGCGGTGCCGATGGCGGTCTCTATCGTTCGGGCGACGTGGTGTTCGCCGACGATGAAGGATACCTGACGTTCGTCGGCCGTTCCGATGACGTGTTCAAGTCGTCGGACTACCGCATCAGCCCGTTCGAACTGGAAAGCATTTTGCTTGAGCATGAATCGGTCGCCGAGGCCGCCGTCGTGCCCAGTCCAGATCCGATCCGGCTGGCCATTCCGAAAGCCTATGTGCTGCTGACGGCGGGCAAGGAGCGTTCGGCCGACACCGCGCTGTCGATCTTCCGTCATCTGCACACGCGGCTGGCGCCGTTCAAACGGATCCGGCGCATCGAACTGGTGACGGAACTGCCGAAAACGATCTCGGGCAAAATCCGCCGGGTGCAGCTTCGGCGCCTTGAGCATAACAACGATCGCGGCGACGCGCTGCGCGGACAGGAGTTCCGCGAAGAGGATTTTCCGGAATTGCAAAAGGTGCGGACGGCCGGGTCCGCGGAGAACGGATGAATGAACGAAGTCTGGAAAAAACCACCGATCCCGCTCGCGGCCTATCAGGCCATGGTCGGCCGGGAAGTCGGCGTGTCCTCGTGGCATCTGGTCGATCAGAAGCGTATCGACGTCTATGCCGACGTGATCGAGGATCACCAGTTCATCCATATCGACCCCGAACGCGCCGCGCGCGAAACGCCGTTCGGCACCACGGTGGCACACGGGTTCCTGACCATGTCGCTGATGAGCATCATGTCGTACGAGGTGATGCCGGTCATCGAAGGCACCACGATGGGAGTCAATTACGGCTTCGATAAACTGCGTTTCCTCTCGCCGGTTCGCGCCGGCTCGCGCGTGCGCGGCCGGTTCACTCTAATGGAAGCAAAGCTGCGCAAGCCGACCGAATTGCTGTCGCGCACCAGCGTCAGTGTCGAGATCGAAGGCGAGACCAAGCCGGCCATTGCGGCCGACTGGTTGGGACTGATTTATTTTGCGTAGGCGGCGTCACCTCACTCACCCCGTCATTGCCGGGCTTGACCCGGCAGTCCATCCACTTAGAAAACAGTCTTGTGAAGAGTGGTGGATACGCGGGTCAAGCCCGCGTATGACGGAAGAAACCAAATCCGGGAATTCTACGCATGACAATCAGGTTTGACGGACGTGTCGCCATCGTCACCGGCGCGGGCAATGGGCTTGGACGCGCGCATGCGCTGGGGCTGGCGGCGCGCGGCGCCAAAGTCGTGGTCAACGATTTCGGCGGCGCGCGCGACGGCACCGGCGGCTCGTTGACGCCGGCGCAAGCCGTGGTCGAGGAGATCAGGCAGGCCGGCGGCGAGGCGATGGCCGATGGCGCCGACGTATCGAATTACGAGCAGGTCAAGGCGATGGTGGCGAAGGCCGCGAAAACATGGGGCAGCGTCGATCTGCTCTGCGCCAATGCCGGCATCCTGCGCGACAAATCCTTTGCCAAGATGGAGATCGCCGATTTCGCCAAGGTGCTGGACGTGCATCTGACCGGCACGTTCTATTGCTGCAAGGCGGTGTGGGACGGCATGCGCGAACGCAACTATGGCCGCATCGTCGTCACCACGTCGTCGTCGGGGCTGTACGGCAATTTCGGCCAAGCCAATTACGGCGCGGCGAAAACCGGCATGATCGGGCTGATGAACGTGCTGGCCGAGGAAGGCCGCAAGACCAACATCCGCGTCAACACGATCTCGCCGACCGCGGCGACGCGGATGACCGAGGAATTGCTGCCGCCGCAGGCGCTGGCGCTGATGAAGCCGGAATCGATCACGCCGGCGGTGCTGTTCCTGTTGGCGGAAGATGCGCCGACCCGCACCATCATGGGCGCGGGCGCCGGATCGTTTGCCGTGATCAAAATTCTGGAAACCGAAGGCATCAACCTGGCTGAATCCGACTGGACCCCGGATGCGATTGCCGCGCATTTTGCGGAGATTGGCGACATGTCGAGCGCGAAAGCGCTGGAAGGCGCGTTTCAGCAGACCCAGAAGTACGTCGCGCAGGCCGCGGCGCGGGCGGGGGTTAAGTTGTGACACTGTCATTCCGGGGCGCGCGAAGCGCGAACCCGGAACTCATAATCACGATCGGCGGTTATGGATTCCAGGCCTGCGCCAAGCGGCACATCCCGGAATGACGACAGTTGCCATCGTCGGCGCCGGTCCGGCCGGACTGATGGCCGCCGAGGTGCTGGCGCAGGGTGGGGCGCGTGTCACCGTCTACGACGCCATGCCGTCGGCCGGGCGCAAATTCCTGATGGCGGGACGCGGCGGACTCAACCTCACGCACAGCGAGACCTTGCCGGAATTTCTGGCGCGCTATGGCGCCGCCGAACCGCAGCTTCGGCCTGCGATCTCGGCTTTTCCGCCGGACGCATTGCGCGCGTGGAGCGAGGCACTGGGGCAGCCGACCTTCGTCGGCTCTAGCGGCCGGGTGTTTCCGAACAGCTTCAAGGCCTCGCCGCTGCTGCGGGCCTGGCTGCGGCGGCTCGATGCGATGGACGTGCGGCGGATGTTGCGGCATCGCTGGAGCGGCTGGAATGGCGACGGCGATCTGCTGTTTCAAATGCCGGAGGGCGAACAAGTCGTCGATGTGGGTGCGACCGTGCTGGCGCTCGGCGGGGCAAGCTGGCCGCGGCTCGGCTCGGACGGCGCGTGGGTGGAAGCCCTCGCTGCAAAAGACGTAACGATATCGCCGTTCCGTCCGGCAAATTGCGGGTTCACCGTCGCTTGGTCGGAGATCTTCCGGAATCGTTTCGAGGGACATCCGCTGAACGGCATCGAACTATCATTCGATTCGCAGACCGTGCGCGGCGAGGCCATGATCACGCGGACGGGTATCGAAGGCGGTGCGGTCTATGCGTTGTCGGCCGATCTGCGGGAAGCGATCGTCGCGGCAGGCACTGCGACGCTGAATGTCGCGTTGCGGCCCGATCTTGAAATGGAAGGCCTGGTCGCACGGCTATCCGCACCAAAGGGCAAACAGTCGTTCTCAAACTGGTTGCGCAAGGCAGCGCATCTGTCGCCGGTCGCCATCGGCCTGTTGCAGGAGGCCGCAGCCGGATCGGGCGCTCCGCTGTCGTCCTTATCGCCGGCGGATCTCGCTGGCTTGATCAGCGCGGTGCCGGTCAGGCTGAATGGCATCGCCCCGATCGCGCGGGCGATCTCGACCGCCGGTGGGATTTTGTTCGAAGAACTCGACGGCGATTTCATGATCCGCCGTCTGCCCGGTGTGTTCGCCGCCGGCGAGATGCTGGACTGGGAGGCACCCACCGGCGGTTACCTGCTGCAGGCGTCGTTCGCGACGGGTGCCGCGGCGGGAAGGGGTGCGTTGAAGTGGCTGAGCCGTAGGATGGGTTGAGCGAACCGATACCCATCACCCGCCGTTGAAGCAAGATGATGGGTTCGCTGCGCTTTACCCATCCTACAAACTATCCACGTCATTGCGAGCGAAGCGAAGCAATCCAGAACCCCAAGCCAGACTGGATTGCTTCGTCGCTACGCTCCTCGCAATGACGAGCGAGCTATCTTAGCTTCCCTCTCGCCGCCACCGGCAGCGTCCCTAAAATCTCGTCGCCGCGCACCATCACCACTTCGTCCATCATGTTGACGACGACGCAGACATGGTTGGGCACGATCCGCACCACGTCGCCGACATTGGGGCGGGTGTTGCTGCGGGCGAGATCGAGGAAACCGTGCTCTTCGGCGAAGCGCGCGATCTTCGCTTCGGGATGCTCAAGGATCAGGCCATGGCCGTCGAGCCCGCCACCGGTATCGGAGGTCAGTGTCTTGGAGCCGGCGTCCAGAATGCCGCGGTCTGGGCCGGCGCGGCTCACTACCGTTGCATAAATGTTGAGCGCGCAGTCGTCCCAGCCGGCGACGCCGGCCGCGACCTGCATGCGGTCGTTGTAGATATAGGTGCCCGGCCGATGCTCGGTGGCGCCGCGCAGTTTGCCGACATTCTTCAGGTTTGGCGTGCCGCCAGTGGAAACGATGGCCGGCTCCAGCCCGTGCGCGCGAACGCCGGCCAGCGCTTCGTCATAGAAGCGCTGCGCCTCGGCCCAGCCGGTCTCGGTCGGATACAGCATGAAACCCGCGAAGCTCAACCCCTTGGATGCCGCAATCGCGCGCGCGAGTGCGATGGCTTCGGCGGGTGTCTCGACGCCGGCGCGCTTGCGGCCGGTGTCGCATTCGACCACGACGGATAACAGGCGGCCCGACAGCGCCGCGGCCTGCGGCAGTCCGGCAACAACCGTTGGATTGTCGGCGGCGACGGTGATGTTCGCCTTGGCCTGGAGCGCGCCGAGACGTGCCATCTTCTCATCGCCGATCAGATTGTAGCTGATCAGGATGTCGGCGATCCCGGCCTCCGCCATCACCTCGGCTTCGCCGAGTTTCTGGCAGGTAATGCCCTTGGCGCCGGCCGCGATCTGCATTTTAGCCAGCATCGGGCTCTTGTGGGTCTTGATATGCGGCCGGTTGGCGACGCCCGCCGCATCGCAGGCCGCCTGGATCCGTGCGATGTTGCGCTCGACGCGATCCATGTCGATCACCGCGGCCGGCGTACCGTAATCGCGGGCGATTCGGGCGGCGAGGGGAGTGGTCATGTCAGGCGCTTTCGATCTCTTCGCGGAGCATTTCAAGCTCCAGCCATTTGTCTTCAGCCTGTTGCAATTCCTTTTGCGCCGTCGCCAGCGCGTCCGAAGCGGAATCGAACTTCTTGCGATCCTTTTTGTAGAGGTTGGGATCGTCAAGATGCCGCTGCTGTTTTGCGATTTCAGCCTGAAGTTTGGCGATTGTCTTCGGCAGCGTTTCCAGCGCGTGTTTTTCGTTGAAGTTCAGTCGCCGCCGCGCGGCGCTCGAAACCGCGCCGCCTTTCGCCGGTTTGCCGGTTTCGACGGCCGCGGCCTTCACCGCGCGCTTCAGGTCCGCCCCGCGCTGCGCCAGCATGTCGGTATAGCCGCCGGCATATTCGATCCAGCGGCCGTCGCCTTCCGGCGCGATCACCGAGGTTACGACCCGATCGAGAAAATCGCGGTCGTGGCTGATCAGGATCACGGTGCCCTCGTAGTCGCCGAGCATCTCTTCCAGCACGTCGAGAGTTTCCAGATCGAGGTCGTTGGTCGGTTCGTCCAGTACCAGCAGGTTGGACGGTTTCGCCAGCGCGCGCGCCAGCATCAGCCGGCCGCGTTCACCGCCCGACAACACCTCCAGCGGCGTGCGCATCTGCTCCTGCGCAAACAGAAAATCCTTCATGTAGCTGACCACATGTTTCGGCTTGCCGCCGACCATGACATTGTCGCTGCCGCCGCCGGTCAGCGCGTCGGCCAGAGTCGATTTCGGATCGAGGCTCTCGCGATGCTGATCGAGCGTCGCCATCTCGATGTTGGCACCGAACCGGATCGTTCCGGTGTCCGGCGGATTGGCTCCCGCCAGCATGTCGACCAGCGTGGTCTTGCCGGCGCCGTTCGGCCCGACAATGCCGATGCGGTCGCCGCGCTGCACCCGGATCGAGAAATTGTCGACGATCCTGCGGTCGCCATAGCTCCGGCCGACGTTCTTTGCCTCGATGATCAGCTTGCCGGATTTGTCGGCTTCGGCGGCCGCGAGATTGGCGTTGCCCGCTGCGCCCCGATAGTCGCGCCGTTGTTCGCGCAGCGCATGCAGATTGCCGAGCCGTTTGACGTTGCGCTTGCGGCGGCCGGAGACGCCATAGCGCAGCCAGTGCTCCTCCATGACGATCTTGCGGTCGAGCTTGTGCTGGTCGCGTTCTTCTTCAGCCAGCACTTCGTCGCGCCAGGATTCGAATGCGGAAAAACCCCGCTCGATGCGCTTGATCTGGCCGCGATCGAGCCATGCGGTCGAGCGCGACAGGTTGGACAGGAAGCGGCGGTCGTGGCTGATGATCACCAGCGCGGTGCGTCGGCTGTCGAGTTCGCCTTCCAGCCATTCGATGGTGGTGAGATCGAGATGGTTGGTGGGCTCGTCCAGCAGCAGGATGTCCGGCGAGGGCGCCAGCACGCGGGCAAGTGCGGCGCGGCGCGCCTCGCCGCCGGAAAGATGCGCGGGGTCCTCGTCGCCGTGCAGCCCAAGCTGCTCCACGATGAAGCGGGCCTGATAGTGGTCGTCGCCGGGTGCGAGCCCGGCCTCGACATAAGCGAGCGTCGTGGCGTGGTCGCTAAAATCCGGCTCCTGCGGCAGATAGCGAATGGTGGCGCCGGGCTGTACGAAGCGGCTGCCCTTGTCCGGCTCGACCAGGCCCGCGGCGATCTTCAGGAGCGTCGACTTGCCCGAGCCATTGCGGCCGATCAGGCAGACGCGCTCGGACTGCGATACCGACAGCTCCACGCCCGACAACAGCGGCGTACCGCCGAAGGTAAGCTGAATGTCTTTCAACTGGATCAGCGGAGGCGCCATATCTGGTTCTATTCTCTACTTCTGTTGTCCGCGCTGGATGCGGCGGATGGTCTGGTCGAGCGCCGACAGGAACGCCGAGCGGTCGCGCGGCGCGAACGATCTGGGTCCGCCGGTGATCTCGCCGGACGAGCGCAGGTCGGTCATCAGGTTGCGGACCGCGAGCGTCATCCCGATCGAGGCTTCCGTGAACGGCTTGCCGTTGGGCGCGATCACCTCGGCGCCGGCCTTCACGCAGCGGCTCGCCAGCGGGATGTCGGATGTGATGACGATATCGCCCTTTCCGGCACGTTCCGCAATCCAGTCATCCGCGGCGTCCATGCCGGAACCGGCCGCGATGCGCTCGATCAGCGGATCCTGCGGCACCCGGATGAAATTTCCGGCGACGACGCTGACGGCAAGCCCATGACGGCCGGCGACGCGGTAGATTTCGTCCTTTACCGGGCAGGCGTCGGCATCGACATAGATGCGGGGTTTGACCATTTGATGCGCGTCGTACTCCATGAGCGCCGGTAATGCGAGCGGAACCGGGCGGAACATGCTTGCCACGGCGTTTTTTGCGTAGGATTATCGGCGCGATAAACAATGAAAAAGCGGGAAACACGCATGACGATCGAGCCGTATCGTGTCTCGGCCTATAACACCGCGAAACAATCCGAAAACAAGATGCACGACGACACCGTGGCGCAGCGGTTCGGTTTCAGCGGCGGCCTCGTCCCCGGGGTCGATGTGATGGCTTACATGATGCACCTGCCGGTGGCGAGATGGGGCCGCGCGTTCCTCGAACGCGGGCTGATCGAGGCGCGCTTTACCAGGCCGGTCTACGACGGCGAGACCGCCGAGGTGACAGGCGAGGAAAAGGACGGCGTGCTGGCGATCGCCGTCGAAAGCCGGGGCCAGCTCTGCGCCACCGGAAGCGCGTCGCTGCCGTCGGCCGCGCCGTCGCCGTCAATCGCCGATTTTAACGACATTGCGCCGGTGGCGGAGCGGCGCCCGGTCGATGCGATGTCCTACGGACTGGGCAAATGGCTCGGCACCGTGCCGCGCGCGTGGGCGGGCGAGGCGGCGACGGAATATCTTGCCGACATCCGCGAAACCAATCCGATCTATGCGCGCGAGGCGCTCGGTCATCCCGGCCTGCTGCAGCGGATCATGAACAAGGTGCTGGTTGACAACGCCATCCTCGGCCCGTGGATTCATGTCGGCAGCAGGATGCAGTTGCTGGCGGCGGCGCGCAGCGGCGACGAACTGACCGCGCGGGCGAAAGTGACCGGCAACTATGAAAAGAAGGGCCACCGCTTTGTCGAACTCGACGCGCTGGTCGTCGCCAACGGCCGCACCCCGGTCGCCCATTGCCAGCACATCGCGATCTACGCGCCACGCGAGCAGGCGGCGGCGTAGCTCCGGTGTCGTTCCCGCGAAGGCGGGGACCCATAACCACCGATGGTTATGATCTGGAGAGTTGTTGCCGCAAGCTGCTGACACTTTCCGCAACACTGGCGGAGGCTATGGGTCCCCGCCTTCGCGGGGACGACACTGAGTATGTGGGAGCCTACGCCATCTTCGCCTTGGCATCCCGGATCACGCGCCAGATGCGCTCCGAGGTCAGCGGCATGTCGACATGCGCGATGCCGAATTCCGACAGGGCATCGACCACCGCGTTGACGATGGTCGACAGGCTGCCGGCGCAGCCGGCTTCGCCGCAGCCTTTGGTGCCCAGCGGATTGGACTTCGCCGGCACCGGATGATCGCCGACCGCCATCGTCGGAATGTCTTCGGCGCGGGGCATCGCATAGTCCATGAACGATCCCGTGATCGGCTGGCCGCTGGAGTCATAGCTGACGCATTCCATCAGCGCCTGTCCGATGCCCTGGGCGACGCCGCCGTGCAACTGCCCCGCCACCAGCATCGGATTGACGATGGTGCCGAAATCGTTGACGCCGGTATAGCGCACGATCTGCACGACGCCGGTTTCGGGATCGATCTCGACCTCGGCGACATGGCAGCCGTTGGGGAAAGTGGAGGGCACTTCCTTGGTGGTGTGATCGACGTCCAATGACGACGGCACGCCCTCCGGCATTTTGCCTTCGCGCAGGCGCTTCGCCAGTTCCATGATGTCGATGCTGCGATCGGTGCCGGCAATGGTGAAGCGTCCATTGGAAAATTCAATGTCGGCTTCGGCGGCTTCCATCAGATGCGCCGCCGCCTTCTTGCCCTTCTCGATGACCAGCTTCGAGGCTTCGACGATCGCCATGCCGGAAGCGGTGATCGAGCGCGAGCCGCCGGTGCCGTTGCCGGTATGCACGATGTCGCTGTCGCCCTGTTCGAGCCTGACCGCCTCGAACGGCACGCCGAGCTGCTCGGCCATCACTTGCGCGAACGGCGTGGCATGGCCCTGGCCATAGTCGAGCGTGCCCGTGATCAGCCGGACCGAACCGTCGTCCTCGAACGCGATCTTGCCGAGTTCGACGCCTGGAGGCGCGGTGACTTCGAGATAGGAGCCGACGGCGATGCCACGCAGCTTGCCCTGCCTGCGGCTCTCTTTTTTCCGTTTGGCAAAGCCTGCGTGATCGGAAATCTCCAGCGCCTTGTTGAACACGCCCTGGAAGTCGCCGCTGTCATAGGTGACGCCCGATGACGCCGCGAACGGCATTTGCGCCGGCTTGATGAAATTGCGCTTGCGCAATGTCAGCCGGTTGATGCCCATCTCGTCGGCGGCGCGGTCGATCAGCCGCTCCATGAAGTAATTGGCTTCGGGCCGGCCGGCGCCGCGATAGGCGCCCATCAGCGTGGTGTTGGTCAGTACCGTCTTGATATCGACGGACAGCAGCGGCGTCCGGTAGACGCTGGCGATATTCTTGCCGACGTTGAGCGACAGCGGACTGGGCGCCACGCCGGTAATGTAGGCGCCGAGGTTGCCGTAGCCCGAAACTTTCACCGCGAGGAATTTGCCCTCGGCGTCGAGCGCGAGTTCGGCGTGAATCTGCTGGGCGCGGCCGTGGCTGTCCGACAGAAAACTGGTCGAGCGCTCGTCGGTCCACTTCACCGGACGACCCAGCGTCTTCGCCGCGTGAAGGATGCACATGTATTCGGGGTAGTTGATGTTTTTCATGCCGAACGAGCCGCCGACATTGGCGGTCAGCAGATGCACCTTTTCATTAGGCACTTTGAGAAGATTTTTTGCGAGATTGGTGCGGTTGCCCGCGACGCCCTGGGTTGGAACCTGGATGGTGTAGCGCTCGCTTTGCTTGTCGTAGGAAGCAAGTGCCGCGCGCGGCTCCATCGCCACCACGGCCACCCGGGTATTCGTGATATCGAGTTTCGTGACATGCGCCGCGCTTGCAAAGGCGGCTTCGACCTTGGCAGCGTCGCCATAGTGATAGTCCAGTGCAACGTTGTTGGGGATGTGATCGTAAAGCTGCGGCGCGCCGGGTTTCGCGGCCTCCACGGCGCTGGTGACGGCGGGCAGCGGGTCGATATCCAGCACCACGGCTTCGGCGGCGTCGCGCGCCTGCGCCAACGTTTCACCCACCACGAACGCCACGGGATCTCCGACATAGCGCACCTTGTCGGTCATCAGCGCGGTGCGGTTGGTCTGCAGCAGCGGCGTGCCATCGCGGCTCTTCAACGGCAGGCCGCAGGTATAGGGGCCGTAATCGGCCGCCGCGAGATCGGCGCCGGTCCAGACCCCGAGAACGCCCGGCATCGCCTTGGCCGCCGCGGTATCGATGGCCTTGATGGTGCCATGGGCGTGGCTGCTGCGCACAATCCAGGCATAGGCCTGTCCAGGCAGGTTGAAATCGTCGGTATATTTGCCTTTGCCGCGCACCAGCGTGTCGTCTTCCTTGCGGAGCACCGGCTGGCCGACGCCGAATTTTTGCAGTGCAATAGTGGTTTCGACGGACGCGGACGACGAGTAATCCTGCATTGCGAGTCCTGAAAATATCGATGTTTGCGCGATTTCGCGGGCCGGGCTTTCCAGATAATGCAGGTAGCTCCGGACGACAACGGCTGATTGGACATGGTCCCATGTGCGCGGCTGTTGCACCGTCCGGCTTGGCTGCCTAGAGTTTCCATGAACGGAAATTCCTCGCCGGTCTGAACGGGCCGCGGAAAGACATTTTGGATGAATGATGACACGCGGCTTCGCGATGGCCTTGCGCCGCGCGAAGACGACCGCCAGACGCCGCGCAGCGGCGCGCAGGGACCGGCCGTCACGCCGGGCGGCATTGCCGCGCAGGCGGGGTCGCCGGCGCCGGGTTCCGGGGTCTATGCGGCGCTCGATCTCGGCACCAACAATTGCCGCCTTTTGATCGCATGTCCGACCGGCGACAGTTTCCGTGTGATCAACTCCTTCTCTCGGATCATCCGGCTCGGGGAGGGCATCTCCGCGACCGGCCGCATCAGCGATGCCGCGATTGGGCGCGCCGTCGCCGCCCTGAGCATCTGCCGCGACAAGATCCGGACTAAAAACGCCACGCGGCTGCGGCTGATCGCGACCGAGGCGTGTCGCGCCGCGGACAATGCCGACAGCTTTCGCGAGCAGATGGCACGCGAAACCGGCATCCGGCTCGAGGTGATCGACCGCGAGACCGAGGCATCGCTGGCGGTGATCGGCTGCTCGCCGCTGCTCGATCCGCATGGGCGCGGCGCCATCCTGTTCGACATCGGCGGCGGGTCGACCGAACTGGTGCGGATCGAACGCGATCCGCACCAGCGCAATGCCGCACCGCGCATCAAGGCGTGGATGTCGATTCCGCTCGGCGTGGTCACGCTGGCCGAGCGTTTCGGCGGCAAGAATGTCACGCGGGAATCCTATGGACTGATGGTGCGGGAGGTGGCGCGGCATATCGCGCCTTTCGCGGCAGAACACGGCGGCGGCCTCGACGGGATGCACATGCTCGGCACCTCCGGGACCGTGACGACGCTCGCTGGCGTGCATCTCAATCTGGTCCGCTACGATCGCCGCCGGATCGACGGCGTCTGGATGAGCGATACCGACGTCACCGCGACCATCGCGCGCCTGCTCGGCATGAGCTATCAGGAGCGCGCCGGCAATCACTGCATCGGCGTCGAGCGCGCCGACCTGGTGCTGGCCGGCTGCGCCATCCTCGATGCGATTCGTGATGCGTTTCCGCTGCCGCGCCTGCGGGTGGCCAACCGCGGCCTGCGCGAGGGCATGCTGGTCGAGATGATGCGCGAAGACGGCGTGCTCGGCGGGCGCTGATGCTTCAACGCGTCTTTGCCGGGCTTGACCCGGCAATCCATCCTGCGAAAAGGCATTTTTGCGAAGAATGATGGATACGCGGGTCAAGCCCGCGTATGACGATCCGATCAGCAACGAGCACAATTGACCATGGCAAAAGATACCACCGGACGGCTGCGCGTCACCGTCAAGAGCGGCGGCAGGCTCAAGCTGTCGTCAAAACTCTGGCTGGAGCGCCAGCTCAACGACCCCTATGTGGCGCAGGCCAAGCGCGACGGCCTGCGTTCGCGCGCGGCCTACAAGCTGATCGAAATCGACGACAAACATCATTTCCTCAAACGCGGCGCGACCGTGGTCGATCTCGGCGCGGCACCGGGCGGCTGGAGCCAGATCGCCGCCAAACGGGTCGGTGCGGCCAACGGCAAGGGCAGGGTCGTCGCCATCGATCTCCTGGAGATGCCGGAAATTGTCGGCGTCGCCTTCGCGCAGCTTGATTTCCTCAAAGAGGATGCGCCGGGAAAATTGCTGGCGTTGATCGGCGGCCGCGCCGATATCGTGCTGTCGGACATGGCCGCCAATACCACCGGCCATCGCAAGACCGACCAGTTGCGGATGCTCGGCCTGGTGGAAGGCGCCGCCGCCTTTGCGTCGGATGTGCTCACTCCCGGTGGCACCTTCGTCGCAAAGGTGTTTCAGAGCGGCGCGGACGCCGACCTGCTGGCGCAGCTCAAGCGTGATTTTGCAAGCGTAAAACACGTAAAGCCCGCCTCGAGCCGGGCCGATTCCTCGGAGCGCTACGTGCTGGCGATGGGGTTTCGCGGGCAGCGATAACTTTTCAATCTCGTCATTGCGAGCGAAGCGAAGCAATCCAGCCGGTGGTGCAGCAAGACTGGATTGCTTCGTCGCTGCGCTCCTCGCAATGACGGCTCATCCCAGCCGCTGATCGCGCGCGGTGACGGTCTCGCTCGCCGCTTCTTCTTCCGCTTCAGGTTCACGGGTCGGATCGGAAATCACGACCACGCGGCGGCCCGAGACCTGATGACCCGCATCCGCCGGCATCTTGTGGAAAAAATACGCCGACACCGCCGAGATGAACGCCACCACAAGGAAAGCGGGCGCGAAGTCGGCGGCGCTGAGTTCGCTGACGCGATGCAGCAGCATGGTCAATTCCACCGAGAAAGCGCCCACCGCGACGCCGGCTGAAACCGCCAGTTGCTGGTTGACGCTGACCAGCGTGGTGGCGCGGCTCATCTCGGCCGGCTCGACCTCGGCATAGGCCACCGTGTTGATCGCGGTAAATTGCAGCGAACGGAAGAAACCGCCGACCACCAGCAAAATCATGATCAGCAGCAGCGGCGTCGTCACGGTGAACAACGCGCAGGCCGCAAGGAAGACCGAACTCACCACCGCGTTGATGGTCATGATGTTGCGGAAGCCGAAGGTACGGATGATGCGCGCCGCCAGCGTCTTCATGCCCATCGCGCCGACCGCCGACGAAAATGTCACGAGGCCCGAGCGGAACGGCGACAGGCCGAAGCCGACCTGCATCAGCAGCGGCAGCAGGAACGGCAGCGCGCCAATGCCGAGCCGGAACAGGAAGCCCCCGACGATGCTGGCGCGCAACGTCGGCAGCCGCAACAGCGTGAAGTCCAGCACCGGCGAAGCGGTGCGTTTGGCGTGGATCACATAAAGCGTCATCGAGATCGAGCCGACCGCGATCAATGCGACCACGACGGTCCATGGCAACAGGTTGAGTCCGGCAACCGACAGGCCGAACGCGATGCCGCCAAGCCCGGTCCCGGCGAGGATCAACCCCCACAGATCGAAACGCTCGGGGTCCTGGCTGCGGATCGGGTCGATGTAGCGCAGGGCCATGAAGATGCCGAGCAATCCGATCGGAATGTTGATCAGAAAGATCCAGTGCCAGGAGAAATAAGTGGTGATGAAACCGCCGAGCGGCGGCCCGACGACGGGACCGATCAGCGCCGGCACCGTGACCCACGCCATCGCGTTGACCAGCGCGCTCTTGTCGATCGAGCGCAGCAGCACCAGCCGTCCGACCGGCGTCATCATCGCGCCGCCGATACCCTGCAAAATGCGCGCGATCACGAAGTGGGTGACCGAGGACGACAGCGCGCAGCCGATCGAGCCCACCATGAAGACGGCGATGGCGATCGAGAACACCGCGCGCGCGCCGAACCGGTCGGCGGTCCATCCGCTGGCGGGAATGAATACCGCGAGCGACAGCAGGTACGAGGTGATGGCGAGTTTCAGCGTCAGCGGGCTGCTGCCGATATCGGCGGCGATCGCCGGAAGCGAGGTCGCGATCACCGTGGAATCCATGTTCTCCATGAACAGGGCGGTAGCCACGATGAGCGGGATCAGGCGTTCTTTGTTCATGGGATTGAGGAGGGCGCACGGAGGAACGAGAGTCGGGCTGTAACATTCCTGTCCAGCCGCGGCTATTGCGGAACCGCGGAAACCGCCTAAATCCTGCGTACCGAAACCGCCGGAGAGCCTGCCATGATCTATGTGCTCGCTGCCTTGTTGCCGCCGCTTGGCCTGCTGTTGAACGGGCAGCCTTTTTCGGCGATTTTCAACCTGGTCCTGATCGTGTTTTGTGCGGTTTTCGGACTGGTTTTCCATATCCTGCTGCTGGTACCGTCGGCGCATGCGCTGATCGCGGTGCATATGAAGCGGGAACAGCGGATGCACCGCGAGGTGGTTGAGGCGATCCGGCAGCACGGCCCGCCGCCGGGATATCCGCGCTGATCAAAAACCTGTGCACGGCTGCCAAGCCCTTTGATTCGGCAGGCTGCCATGCTATCCACCGCCGCCAACCCCACAGATGGGCTTTGATTCGACGGTGACGCCAGCAGTGTCACCGCAGAAGCCGTTCATCCCGAGGGTCACATCGCGGCGGCAGGCCGCGCAATGGAGTTGGCAATGGCGCTGGTGCAGGGACTGAACGGAATACGCGAAGCCTACACGTTCGACGACGTGCTGCTGAAGCCGGGCCTTTCCGACATCCTGCCCTCCGAAGCCGATATCCGCTCCCACGTTACCCGCGCCATCCCGCTCAATATTCCGATCATCGCCTCCGCGATGGATACCGTGACCGAAGCACGGATGGCGATCGCCATGGCGCAGGCCGGCGGCATCGGCGTGATCCATCGCAATTTCGACGTCGACGGCCAGGCCGCGCAGGTTCGGCAGGTGAAGAAGTATGAATCCGGCATGGTGGTCAATCCGCTGACGATCGGCCCGGATGCCATGCTGTCGGACGCGATGGCGTTGATGAGCGATCACGGCTTCTCCGGCATTCCGGTGGTCACCGGCGCAGCCAAGGGCGTGCCGGGCAAGCTGGTCGGCATTCTCACCAACCGCGACGTTCGTTTCGCCACCGACCCGCGCCAGAAAATTTCCGAACTGATGACGCACGAGAATCTCGTCACCGTGCGCGAAGGCGTCAGCCAGGACGAAGCCAAGCGGATGCTGCACCAGCACCGCATCGAGAAATTGCTGGTGGTCGACGATCAGTATCGCTGCGTCGGCCTCATCACCGTCAAGGACATGGAGAAGGCGGTCGCGCATCCGCTGGCGTGCAAGGATTCGCAGGGGCGGCTCCGGGTCGCGGCCGCCACCACGGTCGGCGAAGGCGGTTTCGAGCGCACCGAAAAACTGATCGATGCCGGCGTCGACCTGGTCGTGGTCGACACCGCGCATGGCCATTCCTCGCGGGTGCTGGAGGCGGTCAGCCGCATCAAGCGGCTGTCGAACGCGGTGCAGATCATCGCCGGCAACATCGCCACCACCGACGGCGCGCAAGCGCTGATCGACGCCGGCGCCGACGCCATCAAGGTCGGCATCGGTCCGGGTTCGATTTGCACCACCCGCATCGTCGCCGGCGTCGGCGTGCCGCAACTCACCGCGATCATGGATGCGGTGGACGCCGCCAAGAAAGCCAACGTGCCCGTGATCGCCGATGGCGGTATCAAATATTCCGGCGACCTCGCCAAGGCTCTGGCGGCCGGCGCCGACATCGCCATGGTCGGCTCATTGCTGGCGGGTACCGACGAGACCCCCGGCGAGGTATTCCTGTGGCAGGGCCGTTCCTACAAGGCCTATCGCGGCATGGGATCGGTCGGCGCGATGGCGCGCGGCTCTGCCGACCGCTACTTCCAGCAGGACATCAAGGACACGCTGAAACTGGTACCGGAGGGCATCGAGGGCCAGGTGCCTTACAAGGGGCCGGTCGGCAATGTGATGCACCAGCTCGCCGGCGGCCTTCGCGCCGCGATGGGATATGTCGGAGCCCGAACGCTCGCTGAATTTCACGACAAGGCGCAGTTCGTGCGCATCACCGGCGCGGGATTGCGCGAAAGCCATGTCCACGACGTGACCATCACCCGCGAAAGCCCGAATTATCCCGGCGGGGTCTGATTGCATTCGCCTAAATTGAGCCGCACAACGGCATCAAAACGCGCTACTGTTCCCCGCCTGCGCCGTCGGCGCCCAAAAGCCGCACGGCCATGCGGCTTGATTTAAGCTCATCCCGGACATTCAAAAAAAGAGAAGCATTGATACGATGGTTGACTGGACGGACGACAGGATTGCCGCGCTTTCGGACCAGGATCTGAAGACCCTGCTTGGCAATGCGGAGCGGAAATCCGCGGCTGAAATCATTTTGCAGTGCCAGGCCGAACTGGAAAAGCGCAACGCGGCCAAGCCGCGCAAGGCCGCGAAGCCGCGCACCGAGGTCAAGGAGTTCGAGCACGAGGTATCGGCGCAGCTCGCCGCGGTCGGCAAGGAGATGGCGGAGAAGTACGACCTTTCCGAAGAGACCGCGAAAACCCGGTCGGCCGACGTGAAGGGGTTTCGCGCGCACAAGCTTCTGGATTCCAAGGGCTATGCAAAACTCGGCGGCATGCAGCGCGACGGTTCGGTCGCCATCGAGCGCTACATCTCCTATCGCCGCGGCAACGACACGGTCTATCTCGGCGCCTTTCTGAAAAAGGACGCGCCGCTGGAAGACCACGCGTTTCATGTGATCGCACCTGCGGCGCTGCTCGACGGGGCCAAGCCGGTCGCCGAAATACGCCCGACCGCGACCGAAAATCAGAAACAGCCGGCAGACAGCGCGCTGGCGTTCAAGGACCTGCGCGATGCCGCCGCAGCCTTCGATGCGGCACTGGCGAAGATAACAGCGTAAGCCGTCATTGCGCGTAGCGACAAAGCATTCATCTTTCGTCATGCGCGGGCTTGACCCGCGCATCCATCAATCTTCATAAGAATCTTTCGAAGTGGATGGATTGCCGGGTCAAGTCCGGCAATGACGGAGATGAATTGTTTCGCTCGCTCGCAATGAAAAACAAACACAGAGGAAACCATCATGTCGCAATCGGCCAAACGTGTTGTTCTCGCCTCCCGCCCCGTCGGCGAGCCGAAAGCATCGGATTTTCGCATCGAGGAACATGCGGCGCCGGTGCCGGGCGAAGGTCAGGTTCTGCTGCGCACCATCTGGCTGTCGCTCGATCCCTATATGCGCGGGCGCATGAGCGACGGGCCGTCCTATGCGCAGCCGGTGCCGCTCGGCGGCGTGATGGAGGGCGGCACGGTGTCGGAGGTGATCGCCTCCAACCATCCTGATTTTGCCAAGGGCGATATCGTGCTGTCGCGCGCCGGCTGGCAGACCCATGCGTTGTCCGACGGCAAGGGATTGAACAAGATCGATCCGAAGCTGGCGCCGATCTCGACCGCGGTGGGCGTGCTCGGCATGCCCGGCATGACCGCTTATACCGGCCTGCTCGATATCGGCAAGCCGCAGCCCGGCGAAACCGTCGTCGTCGCCGCAGCCTCCGGCGCAGTCGGCTCCGCGGTCGGGCAGATCGCCAAGATCAAGGGCGCGCGCGCCGTCGGCATCGCGGGCGGCGCCGACAAGTGCCGCTACGTCAAGGAAGAGCTCGGCTTCGACGATTGCGTCGATCATCGCGATCCCGATCTCGTGGCGAAACTCAAGGCCGCCTGCCCGAACGGGATCGACGTTTATTTCGAGAATGTCGGCGGCGAGGTGTTCGAGGCGGTATTCCCGCTGCTCAATGCGTTCGCGCGGGTCCCGGTGTGCGGCCTGATCGCGCATTACAATGACACCCAGGCCTCGGCGCCGAAGTGGGCGTCGTCGATGATGCGCAACGTGCTGACCAAGCGGCTGACCATCCGCGGCTTTATCGTCAGCGATTTCGCCGCGCGTCACGCGGATTTTCTGCGCGACATGTCGGGCTGGGTGCGCGAGGGCAAGGTCAAGCACCGCGAGTTCGTCACCGAAGGGCTGGACGGCGCCCCCGCCGCGTTCATGGGATTGCTCAAGGGCGCCAATTTCGGCAAGCAACTGGTGCGGGTGGGACCGGACAAGGCATGAGCTGCTCGCCTTGTTCGCGCACGCGGGCCGTCATGCTGACGGCGGCGAACCGGTTTCATTGTCAGACGGCGGCGTGGCCGCTATAGCGGGCCGGTACGCCGGTCGTGGGGAGGATTGCAATGTCGGTTCAAATGGTCTTGCTGCCGGTGTTCGTGCTGGTCGGGCTCACCTTCGCGCTGCTGCTCGGAATGGCGGGGACGCGGCGCGCCGCGCTGGTCGGTGGCGAGACCAAGATAAGGGACATCGCGCTCGGACAGTCCAACTGGCCGCAGCGTGCCACCCAGATCGGCAACTGTTACCGCAACCAGTTCGAGCTGCCGGTTCTGTTCTACATCCTGGTCGCAATCGCGCTGCCGCTGCACAAGGCCAACCTCGTCATCGTGCTGCTGTCCTGGGTGTTCGTGGTCACGCGGTTTGCGCATGCCGGCATCTTTGTGACCTCGAACGATCTCAATCGAAGGTCGCTGGCCTGGTTCGCCGGCGTGCTGGTGCTGTTCGCGATGTGGCTGTATTTCGCGCTGAAGATCCTGCTGCTGATCTAGCTCCGCCGTCGTCCCCGCGCAGGCGGGGACCCATAACCACCAGCGGTTATGATTTGGCAGGTTGCTTCCGCACTGGCTAACACCTTCCGCATCGCTGAGACGGAGGGTATTGGTCCTCGCCTGCGCGGGGACGACGAGTTTTTAGATTTGCGCGCTCGAACCGAAAGTTTTCCATGACGCCCGCTGCCCGGCTTTCTGCGGCTATCGACCTGATCGAGGCGATCGACACCCAACGCGTTCCCGCAGCCAAGGCGCTGAAGGAGTGGGGCACCGCGCATCGCTACGCCGGCTCCGGCGACCGCGCCGCGATCTCGGGCCTCGTCTGGGACGTGCTGCGCCGCCGCGCCTCCAGCGCCTGGATCATGGACGAGGATACGCCGCGCGCGCGCGTGCTCGGCATGCTGAAGCTCGAGCGCGGCATGGATGCCGACGCCATCGCGGCGTTGTGCGATGGCGGACGCTTTGCGCCGCAGCCGCTGAGCGATGGCGAACGCGCGGCACTGGCGTCCCGTTCGACAGCCGATGCGCCGGCGCATATTGCCGGCGATTATCCGCAATGGCTCGACGGATATCTGGCGCAGGTATTCGGCGATGATCGCGTTGCGGAAGCAACCGCGATGGCGAGCCGGGCGCCGCTCGATCTGCGCGTCAATACGTTGAAGGCGAAGCGGGAAAAAGTGCTGGGATCGACCAGGCATCTCGGCGCGGCGCCGACGCCGTGGTCGCCGATCGGGCTACGTATCGCTCTCGGCGCCGACGCGCGCAATCCCGGCATTCATGCCGAGGAAGATTTTATCAAAGGCGCCATCGAAGTTCAGGACGAGGGTTCGCAGCTCGCGGCGATGCTGTCAGGCGCAAAACCCGGCGAGCAGGTGATCGACCTCTGCGCCGGCGCCGGCGGCAAGACGCTGGCGCTGGCAGCGTTGATGCAGGGCAAGGGCCGGCTGATCGCGACCGACCACGACAAGCGGCAGCTCGCTCCGATTTACGAGCGGCTGTCGCGCGCGGGCGTGCACAATGCCGATGTCCGCCCCCCGAAGGGGCCGGACGACACGCTGAGCGATATCCATTCCTCCGCCGACCTGGTGCTGATCGACGCGCCCTGCACCGGCACCGGGACATGGCGGCGCAATCCCGACGCCAAGTGGCGGATGCGTCCGGGCGCGCTGGAGGTGCGGCTAAAGGATCAGATCGCGGTGCTGGATCGTGCCGCCGATCTCGTCAAGCCGGGGGGTCGGATCGCCTACATCACCTGCTCGGTGCTGCCGCAGGAAAACGGCGAGCAGGTACGGGCGTTCATGGACCGCCATCCGGAATTTTCGGTGGTGCCGCCGTCGCAGACGGCGTCGGTGCTGTGGGACAAAGCGGAGGATTTCGCCGCCGCCACGCTGCAATCCGCCGAGGGCCTGCTGATGACCCCGCGCCGCACCGGCACGGACGGGTTCTTCGTGTCGGTATTGCGGAAGCAGGCTGGCTAAACCGTCATTGCGAGTGAAGCGAAGCAATCCCGTTTTTCTCGCGAGTGCAGACTGGATTGCTTCGTCGCAAGTGCTCCTCGCAATGACGGTGGAGACGACGGTTTTCAGGGTTGCGACCCTGCCGTGAGTCGCGTAATTCCTTGCCATGACAGCATCCAGCAAAACCGCCGCTTCGCCGCCGGACCCGTCGCCGCATGTAGCCTCGGCGCACGACAAGATTCTGATCGTCGATTTCGGCTCCCAGGTGACGCAACTGATCGCGCGGCGGGTGCGCGAAGAGGGCGTCTATTCCGAGATTGTGCCGTTCCAGAAGGCCGAAGCGGCGTTCGCCGCGATGAAGCCGAAAGCGGTGATCCTCTCCGGCGGACCGGAATCGGTGCACGAGAAAGGCTCGCCGCGCGCGCCGCAGGCGATTTTCAATTCCGGCGTGCCGGTGCTCGGCATCTGCTACGGCCAGATGACGATGGCGGCCCAGCTTGGCGGCACCATCGAGGGCGGCCACCACCGCGAATACGGCCGCGCCGATGTCGAGGTCAAGGCCGCGAGCCGGCTGTTCGACGCGACGTGGGGTATGGGCGAGCGTCATCCGGTGTGGATGAGCCATGGCGACCGCATCACGCAGATGCCGCCGGGTTTTGAAGTCGCCGGCGTGTCGGCGAATGCGCCGTTCGCGGTGATCCAGGACGAGGCGCGCCGCTATTACGGACTGATGTTCCATCCCGAAGTGGTGCACACCCCGGACGGCGCAAAACTGATCCGCAACTTCGTCCGCAAGGTCGCCGGCCTTACCGGCGACTGGACCATGCGCGCGTTTCGCGACGAGGCGATCGAGAAAATCCGCGCCCAGGTAGGCAGAGGCAAGGTGATCTGCGGCCTGTCGGGCGGCGTCAATTCCGCGGTCGCCGCGGTGCTGATCCATGAGGCGATCGGCGACCAGCTCACCTGCGTGTTTGTCGATCACGGCTTGCTGCGGCTCAACGAAGCCGAGACCGTGGTCGACCTGTTCCGCCATCACTACAACATCCCGCTGGTGCATGTGGATGCGTCGAAGCAGTTTTTGGGCGAGCTCGCCGGCGTCACCGACCCGGAAGCGAAGCGCAAGACCATCGGCTGGCTGTTCATCGACGTGTTCGATGCCGAGGCCAAGAAGATCGCAAATAAAGGTGAAGGCCCGGCGGAATTCCTGGCGCAGGGCACGCTGTATCCCGACGTGATCGAGAGCGTGTCGTTCACCGGCGGGCCGTCGGTGACGATAAAATCCCACCACAATGTCGGCGGGCTGCCCGCTCGCATGAACATGAAGCTGGTCGAGCCCTTGCGCGAGCTGTTCAAGGACGAGGTGCGGGTGCTCGGGCGCGAACTCGGCTTGCCGGACATCTTCGTCGGCCGGCATCCGTTTCCCGGCCCCGGGCTTGCGATCCGTTGCCCCGGCGACATCACGCCGGAGAAGCTGGAGATCTTGCGCAATGCCGATGCGGTTTATATCGATCAGATTCGCAAGGCGGGCCTGTACGACAAGATCTGGCAGGCCTTCGCGGTGCTGCTGCCGGTAAAAACCGTCGGCGTGATGGGCGACGGCCGCACCTATGAATATGTCGTGGGCCTGCGCGCGGTGACCTCCACCGACGGCATGACCGCCGACTTCTATTCCTTCGACATGAAGTTTCTCGGCGAGACCGCGACCCGCATCATCAACGAGGTCAAGGGCGTCAACCGCGTGGTGTACGACGTGACCAGTAAGCCGCCGGGAACGATCGAGTGGGAGTGAGGTAGAGTGTCGAGGCTCGAAGCTATTCTAGAAAAGGCGCGAGGTTCCGGTCATTCAGAATGTGAGGGCTGTCCTCGCAAGAGATTTCCGGTGTTTGGCCGATCATGCTCCGTGCACTATGCCGGTGAGAATGCGAAAGGAATGTTTGTTCTCCGTGACCCATCCGTTGGAGAGAATGGCGTAGCAGGCGATGGCCTTGTTTGTTGCTACTGTCATGCAGATAAGACAGCAATCAGACATCGCGGGATGATGAAAAAATATCGACTGGACCCCAAGGACTTTTACATTACGAATGCGGTGCTGCATGGTCCAGCCGGTCAGAACAAAGCGCCAAATAAGGCGGCGGTTAGTTCATGTAGTGGAGTGCTGCGTAGCCAAATAGACGCCGTAGCCCCGCGAGTAATTGTAACGCTAGGGGACCATGCCTACCGAGCGACGTGCCTCGCGCTTAAAGTTCCGGTTCAAACCGGGCCGCTTTCTGGCGTGGTTGGCAAACAATTTGAAGTTTGTGGAAGGATTGTTTTCCCGACTTATCACCTCAGCCCGTTCAATAATCGCTTCCAGTCGGATATTGACTGTCATTGGGAATCGATCGCGCGGATAGTAAATCCATGTCCACCGCCCATCAGGGCGGAAAAGCGTGGCGTATTCCGCCAAATCGCGGACGGTGGGTGAGGTACGCTTAGCTCTTGTGCCCTTCGTTCTTGTATGACGACTACCTTAATTGGCAGGAACCCTCATGCCGCGCATCCGCTGTATCACCGAGATGGGCATGGGCGTCGACGTTCACGGCCGCGATGCCACTAAGGCGGCGCGGCGCGCGGTGTCGGACGCCATCCGTCACTCCAGCCTCGGGTTCTTCCGGATGGTTGGCAAGACCTCGAGCGACATGTTCGTCGATGTCACCATCGGCGTGCCGGACCCAGGCGCGGTCGACACCGCCGCGGTCGCGAAGGAGCTGCCTTATGGAACGGTGACCGTCACCGCGGTCAAGGGTGGACTCGAAATACCCGCCGAGAGCGGCGGCGATTCCATCATCATTGCCAATGCGGCTGTGATCGTCAGTCTCGACGACGGCGCGGCTGGCTAACTGGCGGCGCGATACGTTGCGCTATTGCGCCCTGCACTGCGAGGCCGCCCAAGCCGAGTTTTGTTGAGCACGGGTGACGCTCGCGGTGAATTTCCCGTTGTCCGCGGCCCCATTTTCCCGCATCGTAACACCGTTATCCTGTGCATCTCCCGCCCCGGGTGCTCCCATGACCGCAGAGGCCGTCCGTCCCGCCCCGCATCGTCAGCCCTGGTACCAGATCCTTTACGTCCAGGTGCTGATCGCGATCGTGCTGGGCATCCTGATCGGGCATTTCTATCCGAACTCTGGGCAAGGAACTGAAGCCGCTTGGCGATGGCTTCATCGCGCTGATCAAGATGATGATCGCGCCGGTAATCTTCTGCACCGTGGTGCACGGCATTTCCTCGATGGGCGACCTGAAGCGTGTCGGCCGCGTCGGGCTGAAGACGCTGATCTATTTCGAGACGGTCTCGACGGTGGCGCTTGCGATCGGCCTGATCGTCGGCGAGGCGCTGAAGCCCGGGCGCGGCTTCAATATCGATCCGGCCGCCATCGATCCGAAGTCGGTCTCGACCTACGTCACCCAGGCGAAGGAATCGGGCGTCGTCGAGCATCTGATGGGCATCATTCCCGACAGCTATTTCGGCGCGCTCGCGCGCGGCGACCTGTTGCAGGTGTTGCTGATCTCGATTCTCTCCGGCTTCGCCATCGCCTTGCTCGGCAAGACCGGCGAGCCGATCGCTCATGCGATCGACCAGGCCGCGAAGATGTTCTTCGGCATCATTCGCATGATCGTGCGGGCAGCGCCGATTGGCGCTTTCGGAGCGATGGCGTTCACGGTCGGCGCATACGGCCTCGACGCGCTGTGGAACCTGATCGCGCTGATCGGCACGTTCTATCTGACGAGCATGCTGTTCGTGCTGATCGTTCTCGGCACCATCGCGCGGCTTTCGGGTTTCTCGATCCTTCGCTTCCTCGCCTACATCAAGGACGAACTGCTGATCGTGCTCGGTACGTCCTCTTCGGAAACCGTGCTGCCGCAGATGATCCAGAAGATGGAGCATCTCGGCGCGTCACGATCCGTGGTCGGCCTCGTGATTCCGACCGGTTACAGCTTCAATCTGGATGGCACCAACATCTACATGACGCTGGCGACGCTGTTCCTTGCCCAGGCCACCAATACCAACCTGACGATCTGGCAGGAACTCAGCATTCTCGGCATCGCCATGATCACCTCGAAAGGGGCCTCGGGCGTCACCGGCGCCGGCTTCATCACGCTGGCGGCGACCCTCTCCATCGTGCCTGACATACCGATCCAGTCGATCGCCATCTTGATCGGGATCGACAAATTCATGAGCGAATGCCGCGCGCTCACCAACCTGATCGGCAACGGGATCGCCTGCATCGTGATCAGCCGTTCGGAAGGCGAGCTCGACATGGACAAGCTGCATGAAACCATGGCGCATCCGATCAAACTCGGCGAGGCGCTGGAACCGGCACAATGAACCGCCGGCGAATTTGCATTAATTAGGTTTGACTAATCAATTAGCATATGCTAATTGATGTTGATGACCCAGCCCGCCGCCATCGATGCCGTCATGCGCACGCTCGCCGATCCTACCCGGCGCGCGGTGTTCGAGCGCATCGTCGGTTCGGACGAGATCACCGTGGTCGAGCTGACACGGGGGAGCGGCGTGACGCAGGGCGCCATCTCCCAGCACCTCAAATCCCTGAAGCTGGCCGGACTGGTGGCGGAGCGCCCCGAAGGCCGCAAGGTTTTCTATCGCGCGAAGCCCGAGGGCCTTGCGCCCCTGGTCGACTGGATGAGCCATTACGGCGTGTTCTGGCGTGACCGCTTCGCCAATCTCCGCACTCTCTTGAAGGAAATCGATCCATGAACGACGCGGTATTGAAATCCGGCAGCCAAGAGATCGTCGTCGACGAGATCTTGCCGCATGCGCCGGAGACGATCTGGAAGACGCTGACGGATGGCGCGTTGATGGCGCGCTGGTTGAAGATGACCCCGGCCGGGTTCGAAGCAGTGAAAGGCACGCGGTTCACCTATCAGACCACGCCCGGCGGCTCGTGGGACGGCGTCATTCATTGCGAGGTGCTGGAAGCGAAACCGAACGAACGGCTGGTCTATAGCTGGAAAAGCGGACATGCGGAAAACGTCGGTTACGGCGCGCCGCTCGACACTGTCGTTACGTTTACGCTCACGAGCGTCGGCAACGGCACGCGGCTTCGCCTGGTCCACTCCGGATTCGTGCTGCCGAACAACGAACCCGCATTCACGAATATGAGCGACGGCTGGAACAAGGTCGTCCCCACCATCGGCGCCATCGCGGCGGAACAGGCCACCTCGAGAAGGCACTGACGCACATCGAACCCGGTCGCATTGACTGCAACCACCGCGATTCCATCATCCCGAGAACGGCCGGAACAAAGAGAGCACGCCATGCATACGTCACCGATCGTGTCGCCGCAGGAATGGGAAGCCGCGCGCGAAAAACTTCTCGTCAAGGAGAAGGAAATGACCCGCGCCCGCGATGCGCTGGCCGCCGAACGGCGGCGGATGCCGCGGGTCGCGGTGGAAAAGACCTATGTGTTCGAGGGCCCCGGGGGCAAAGCGAGCCTGCTCGACCTGTTCGAGGGACGGCGCCAGTTGATCGTCTATCGCGCCTTCTTCGAGCCCGGCGTGCACGGCTGGCCGGAGCACGCCTGCATCGGCTGTTCGCTCGGGGCCGATCAGGTCTGCAACCTTGTCCACCTGAATGCGCGTGACACCACGCTGACATACGCCTCGCGCGCGCCGCAGGCCAACATCGCGCGCCTGAAGGCGCGGATGGGCTGGGACATTCCCTGGGTCACCATCACCGACAGTTTCGACGCCGATTTCGGGGTGGATCAATGGCACGGCCACAACGCGTTTATTCGCGAGGGGGAGCGCATCTTCCGCACTTATTTCATCAACGGCCGCGGCGACGAGGCGATGGGCACCATCTGGAACTATCTCGACATGACGGCGCTCGGGCGTCAGGAAGAGTGGGAAGACTCGCCCGAAGGCACCCCGCAGAGCCGGCCATACAAATGGTGGAATTGGAACGACAGCTACGTTCCCAACGCCACGCCCGACCCGAAATGGGTCGAGGTGTCGGACGCCGGAGAAGCCGCTTTCCGCAAACGCGACGGCTAATGCAATGACGAATTAGTTCGGGCAGGCCGCGTCCTCTCTCCTTTGTCGAGGGAGGTGACCTGGACGACGTTCCGGCACGAATGGTCGTAGGCCACATCCGGCTGGCGGAGCGATGGATTGCACCGTCGGCGAGGGCGCAAGCGATCCGGCCGCGGCTCAGCGCCGCAGCTTGTCCAGCGTGATCGGCAGGTCGCGCACCCGTTTTCCGGTCGCGTGATAGACCGCGTTGGCAATGGCCGCGGCGACGCCGACGAGGCCGATTTCGCCGACTCCCTTGATGCCCAGCGGGTTGATGATGTCGTCCTTCTCTTCGACGAAGATCACCTTGATGTCGTGAACGTCGGCGTTCACCGGCACGTGATATTCGGCATAATTGGCATTCATGATGCGGCCGAAGCGATGATCGAACTGGGTTTCCTCGTGCAGCGCCATGCCGATGCCCCAGATCATGCCGCCCATGATCTGGCTGGTGGCGGTTTTCAGGTTGAGGATGCGCCCGGCGGCGATTGCGCTGACCAGACGCGTCACCCTGATGACGCCGAGTTGCTCGTCGATCTTGACCTCGGCGAAGACAGCCGAATGGGTGTTGCGAGCGTAGCGATCGTCTTCGGCAAAGTTGGTGGATTGTTGCTGCTCGATGCGGTCGACCTTGCCGTGGCGCATCGCGTCGGCAATCGTCACCGCATGGCCGGAATCCTGCGTGCTGACGATCTTGCCGTCCGCGAGCACGACGTCGTTCACGCTGCTCCGCTTCAGCGGCAAGTCCGGCATCTTCTGCGCCAGCGCCAGCAACTCCCCGCGAACCGCGTCGGCGGCGTTCCTGATCGCGTGTGATACCGACGCCGCGGTCCACGAGCCGCCTTCGACCGGTGATTTCGGCAGCGAGGAATCGCCGAGCTTGATGCTGACATTGTCGATCGGCAGCCCGAGCAGTTCGGCGGCGACCTGGGCCATGATGGTGTAGGTGCCAGTACCAATGTCGGAAGTGGCGCAGGCGACTTCGGCATGGCCGTTGGAGGTCAGCACGATGCGCGCGGCGGTCTCCTGCTGCATCGCATCCCATACGCCGGAGGCCATGCCCCAGCCGACCAGTTCGGTGCCGTCGCGCATCGAGCGCGGTGTGGCGTTGCGCTTGCTCCATCCGAAGGCTTCCGAGGCCTGCCGGTAACACTCGCGCAGCTCCTTGCTGGTGTACGGCTTGTCGTCGTCCTGCTCGCGGTCCGAGTAATTGCGCAGCCGCAGTTGCAGCGGATCCATCTTCAGCGCGACCGCGAGCTCATCCATGGCGCATTCCAGCGCGTACATGCCGGTGGCCGCACCGGGCGCGCGCATGTCGCAGGGAGTAGCCACATCGAGCTTGGCCAGCCGGTGGGAATATTTCGTGTTGGCGCATTTATAAAGCGCGCTGGACCAGCCGGTGTCGTGACGCGCAAAATCTTCATATTGCGAGGTGATCGAGATCACCTCATGGATGACCGCATCCAGCGCGCCATCCGCGCCCGCGCCGAGCGCGACGCGCTGGGTGGCCCAGGGGCGATAGCCCAGCGTGTACATCTGCTGCCGCGTCAGCACCAGCCGCACCGAGCGTTGCAGCGCTCGCGCCGCCAGCACCGCCAGGGTCACCTGATGCTGCGGACGCAAGCCCGACCCGAACGCGCCGCCGACGTAGGGCGACATCACGCGCACCTCGTCCGGCTTCATCCGGAAAACGCCGCACAGATAGCGGTGCACGTTCTGAACGCCCTGGGTCTTGTCATAAACCGTCAGTGTGCCGTCGGCATCGCGGATCACGGTGGATGCAAACAGCTCCATCGGATTTTGATGCTCGATCGGAACGATGTAGTCGCCCTCATGGCGCACCGCGGCGGCGGCGAGCGCCTTTTCCGCGTTACCGCGCGGCTTCGGGGCGGTGCCGGCCGGTCTGGTATGATCGAGCTGGCTCTCGAAATCGGTGAGGTGCGGCGCCTCTTCATATTCGACGCGGACGCGCGAAGCCGCGAAATGCGCGGTCTCCCAATCGTCGGCCAGCACCAGCGCGACCGGCTGGCCGCTGAACCTGATCTCGTCGTCATAGAGCGGGCGATAGGGCGAACCCTTTTCCGGCGCGGTGTCATCCTTGTAGGACTTATCGTCGTCCGCCATCGGCGGCCGGTTCTTGTGCGTCAGCACCGCGATCACGCCGGCGACGGACATTGCCTGGCTGATATCGATGCTGGCGATGCGCCCCTTCGCGATCGTCGAGGTCACGAGATTGCCATAGGCGAGGTCCGGGCCTGCGAATTCACCGGCGTATTTTGCCGATCCGGTGACCTTGGCATGGCCGTCGACGCGGGATGTAGGTGTACCGATATAGGGGGCCATGGCGCTCACCGGATTTTCTTGTCGGATTGCGACTGCGGCGTGCCGTGCGCCGCCTGGGTCAGGGCGCGGACGATGGCGCGCCGCGCCAGATCGATCTTGAAGCCGTTGTGCGCAAAGCCTTTTGCTCCGCGCAGCAGCAGGTCGGCGGCGTGCTCGAAGGTCGCATGATCGGCGGTCTTTCCGCTTAACGCCGCTTCCGCCGCCGGATCGCGCCACGGCTTGTGCGCGACGCCGCCGAGCGCGAGCCGCGCGTCCTTAATGCGGTCGCCGTCAAGTTCGAGAGCGGCGGCGACGGAAACCAGCGCGAATGCATAGGACAGCCGGTCGCGGATCTTCAGGTAGCTGTGGTTTGCTGCAAAACCCCGCGCCGGAAGCTCGATCGCAACGATGATCTCGTCCGGCTGCAGATTGCTGTCGCGCTGCGGAGTGTCGCCGGGCAGACGATGGAAATCCGCAAACGCGATCGCACGTTCGCCGGACGGACCCGCCACGTGCACATGGGCTTCGAGCGCGGCCAGCGCCACGCACATGTCGGAAGGATGCGTCGCGATGCAGGCTTCGCTGGTCCCGAGAATCGCATGCATGCGGTTGACGCCATTAATCGCGGAGCAGCCGCTGCCGGGCTCGCGCTTGTTGCATGGCGTCGCGGTGTCGTAGAAATAATAGCAGCGCGTCCGCTGCAGCAGGTTGCCGCCGGTCGAGGCCATGTTGCGGAGCTGCGCCGAGGCGCCGGCAAGGATCGCGCTCGACAGCAACGGGTAGCGTCGCTCGATCTCGGGGTGCCAGGCGAGATCGGAATTCGGCACCAGTGCACCGATGCGCAGGCCGCCATCCCTGGTCTGTTCGACCGTATTAAGCGGCAGCCGCGAGATGTCGATCAACCGGGTAGGGCGCTCGACATATTCCTTCATCAGGTCGAGCAGGTTGGTTCCGCCGGCGATGAATTTCGCGGCGGGATCGGCCGCGATCTGGCGCACCGCATCGGAGACGTCGCCGGCGCGGGAATATTGAAAATTGATCATCGCTTTTCGCCGATCTTGTCCATCGCCTGCTGGATTGCCGCGACGATATTCGGATAGGCGGCGCAGCGGCAGATGTTGCCGCTCATCATTTCGCGGATCTCGTCCGTCGTGCTCGCCTTGCCCTCCGCAATCATCCCCGCCGCCGAGCAGATTTGCCCCGGCGTGCAGTAGCCGCACTGGAACGCGTCGTGATCGATGAAGGCCTGCTGCAGCGGATGCAGCGCACCGTCGGCCGCGAGGCCCTCGATGGTGGTGATATCAGCGCCGTCTTTCATGACGGCCAGGGTCAGGCAGGAATTGATGCGACGGCCATCGACCAGCACGGTGCAGGCGCCGCATTGGCCGTGATCGCAGCCTTTCTTGGTCCCGGTAAGACCGAGATGATCGCGCAGCGCGTCGAGCAACGTAGTCCAAGACGCAACCTTAAGTTGTTTTTCGATACCATTGACTATCAACACGACAGGAATTGTAGCTGGTTTCGGGATTGTCTCCCTCGGCGACGGCGCCGCCGTGCTGATTCCTGCCATATATCCTCTGGGGTAACGCGCCCGCCGGCGCTCCAATCATGATGTGCGGTGCAACGACCAACCACCCCATCGGGTTCCGGACGTCTGCCACATTGATCTGGCGCGCCGGCTGTCGCGCGGCTAGGCTTCCATGCCTCGGGTGAGGATATTTTGACCGCCATCATCTACGGTATCAAGAATTGCGACACCATGAAGAAGGCTCGCGCCTGGCTGGACAGCCACGGCGTCGGATACAGCTTTCACGACTACAAGTCCGAGGGGATCGCGAAAGACAGGCTCAAGGGATGGGCCGACGCGCTTGGCTGGGAAACGCTGCTCAATCGCGCCGGCACCACATTCCGCAAATTGCCCGATGCCGACAGGGAAGGCCTGAACGAGCGAAAGGCACTGGCTCTGATGCTGGCGCAGCCGTCGATGATCAAGCGGCCGGTGCTCGAACTCGGCGGCAAGCTGCTGGTCGGCTTCAGGCCGGAGGTGTACGCAAAGGAAGTGACGCGGAAGTCGCGCTGAGGCGGTCCAGTTCGGTCCAGCGGCCGGATATCGCTGCGGCCGCCGCCGTTCGAGAACGGCAGCAACAACCGCTCATAGGCGACGACGCCATAGATGTCGTCGATCGTGCACATGGTATAGGCGGCAGACGCGGCGGCTGCTTTCCGCAAACGCGGTTGCGTCGATCGGGCAATTCCATCGGAGCGAGCGGGCTGAACGGCTAAGTCTCTCCGGCACTTCGACTTTATGCGAACCCCGCCGCCGCGCTGCTGCGTCGCATGCCCCGCTTTGCGCCTTGCACAAACCGATCCGTTGACGGCATATTCCGCCCGGAGGCGGCCGGTCCGGGACGAATTCCAAGGCGTCATGGAACCAGGCTGTTCAAGAATTCAGCCACGTGCGAACGCGACTTCGCTTGCGAAGGCTGATGGGGGTAATTCGATTGGCCGATGAGTTCATTCTTGAAACCCACGGGTTGACCAAGGAATTCGCGGGATTCTTCGCTGTTCGCGACGTCAACCTGCGTGTCCGCCGTGGCAGCATTCACGCTTTGATCGGTCCCAACGGGGCCGGCAAGACCACGTGTTTCAACCTGCTGACCAAGTTCCTGAAACCTTCGGCCGGCCAGATCCTCTATAAGGGTCAGGACATTACTGCCATGGCGCCCGCCGATGTGGCGCGGCTAGGACTGGTGCGTTCGTTCCAGATTTCGGCGGTATTTCCGCATCTCACCGCGCTTGAAAACGTCCGGGTCGCGCTGCAGCGCCAGCATGGACAGTCGTTCGATTTCTGGCGCTCCAAGACGGTACTCGACAAATACAACAATCGCGCCCGCGAACTGCTCAACGATGTGGGTCTAAACGAATTCGAGAAGACGCCCGCGGTCGAGATGCCCTATGGGCGCAAGCGGGCGCTGGAGATCGCCACCACGCTGGCGCTCGATCCCGAAATGATGCTGCTCGACGAACCGATGGCCGGCATGGGCCATGAGGACATCGACAAGATAGCGGCATTGATCAAGCGCATCTCCGCGAAATACACCATCCTGATGGTCGAGCACAATCTCAGCGTCGTCGCCAATCTGTCCGACATCATCACGGTGTTGACGCGCGGCCATGTGCTTGCCGAGGGCAATTATGCCGAACTGACCAAGGACGAGCGGGTCAAGGAAGCCTATCTGGGGGCGGGTCATGGCTGAAGCAAAAGTGGCCGACCGTAGCGTTACTGCCGCCGGGCGCGCTGCCGTGCTGGCGGTCGAGAATCTCGAGGCCTGGTATGGCGAGTCCCATATCCTGCACGGCATCAATTTCAACGTGAACGCCGGCGAGGTCGTCACGCTGCTCGGCCGTAACGGCGCCGGCAAGACCACGACGCTGAAGTCGGTGATAGGCATCATCGGCAAGCGTACCGGTTCGATCCGCTTCGGCGGCCAGGACATCACCAAGGCTTCGTCCGACAAAATCGCGCGCATGGGCGTGGCGTTCTGTCCGGAGGAACGCGGCATTTTCGCCAGCCTCGACGTGCGCGAGAATTTGATGCTGCCGCCGATCGTGCGCGAGGGCGGCCTGTCGCTCTACCAGATCTTCGAACTGTTTCCCAACCTGAAGGAACGGCTCGGCAGCCAGGGCACCAAACTGTCGGGCGGCGAGCAGCAGATGCTGGCGATCGCCCGCATCCTGCGCACCGGGGCGCGGTTCCTGATGCTGGACGAGCCGACCGAAGGCCTCGCACCGGTCATCATCCAGCAGATCGGACACACCATCGCGCGGCTGAAGTCGGAAGGGTTCACGATTCTTCTGGTCGAACAGAATTTCCGTTTTGCCGCAACCGTGGCGGACCGCTACTACATCGTCGAGCACGGCAAGATCATCGATGGTTTTGCCAACTCGGAACTGCAGGCCAACATGGACAAGCTTCACACTTATCTCGGTGTATAGGAACAACAAGACCAACGGAGAACGACTGATATGAAGAACAAGATCTCGGCGCTGCTGCTTGGCACCGCGCTGACCCTCTCGACCGGCGGTCTGGCGTTCGCGCAGGACAAGACGGTGAAAATCGGCTCGCTCAGCGATCAGTCAGGCCTGTACGCCGACCTTGGCGGGCCGGGCTCGACGCTGGCCGCCCAGATGGCTGCCGAGGATTCCGGCCTGACCGCCAAGGGCTGGAAGATCGACATCATTTCCGGCGATCACCAGAACAAGCCCGACATTGGCTCTGCCATCGCGCGGCAGTGGTTCGACGTCGACAAGGTCGATGTCATCGTCGACGTGCCGAATTCGGGCGTGGCACTTGCCGTCAACAACATCGTCAAGGAAAAGAACGGCACCTATATCAATTCCGGCGCGGCCTCTTCGGATCTCACCAACGCGCAGTGCTCGCCCAACACCGTGCACTGGACCTACGACACCTACATGCTCGCCCATACCACCGGGGGGGCGCTGGTGAAGGCGGGCGGCGATAGCTGGTTCTTCCTCACCGCGGATTATGCCTTCGGCGCGGCGCTGGAACGCGATACCACCGCCGTCATCACGGCGAATGGCGGCAAGGTGGTCGGCGGCGTCAAGCATCCGCTGAACACCTCGGATTTCTCATCCTTCCTGCTGCAGGCGCAGTCGTCCAAGGCGAAGATCATCGGGCTTGCCAACGCCGGCGGCGACACCACCAACACCGTCAAGCAGGCGGCCGAGTTCGGCATCGTCAAGGGCGGGCAGAAACTCGCGGCGCTCCTGCTGTTCATCACCGACGTCAAGGCCATCGGCCTCGAGACCGCGCAGGGGCTGAACTTCACCGAGACGTTCTACTGGGACATGAACGATGAGACCCGGGCCTTCTCCAAGAAGTTCGCCGCCCGGATGAAGAACAATACGCCGCCGACCATGGTGCATGCCGGCGTCTATTCCGGGCTGATCCATTACTTCAAGGCGCTGGAAGCGCTCGGCGGCAATCCGCATGACGGCATCAAGGTCGTGGAAAAGATGAAGTCGATGCCGACGGAAGATCCGCTGTTCGGCAAGGGCCTGATCCAGCCCAACGGACGCAAGATCCATCCGGCCTATCTGTTCGAGGTGAAGAAACCGTCGGAATCCAAGGCGCCGTGGGATTACTACAAGCTGGTCGGCACGGTTCCGGGCGACCAGGCGTTCACGCCGCTGTCGGAAAGCAAGTGCGCGCTGCTGAAGAAGTAATGATTGATGCCCGCCGGCCGCGCGCCGGCGGCATCGATTCCTGTTATGGTGAGGATCGAGCGGAAAGACGGTCATGCAAGCGCTCTACGCACAGCTTCTGGTGGGACTGATCAACGGCTCGTTCTACGCGCTGTTGAGCCTCGGTCTTGCCGTGATCTTCGGAATGCTCAACATCATCAACTTCGCGCATGGCGCGCTCTACATGATGGGCGCTTTCTGCGCGTATTTCCTGCTCAATGTGATCGGCATCGGCTATTGGCCGGCGCTGATCCTGGCGCCGGTCGCGGTCGGCATCTTCGGCATGGTTCTGGAGCGGACCATGCTGCAATGGCTGTCCGGGCTCGACCATCTCTACGGCCTGCTGCTGACCTTCGGTCTCGCGCTGATCATCCAGGGCGTGTTCCAGAACTACTTCGGCTCGTCCGGTCTGCCCTATGCGATCCCCGACGAACTGAAAGGCGGAATGAATCTCGGCTTCATGTTCCTGCCGATCTACCGCGGCTGGGTCGTCGTGTTCTCCCTCGTGGTGTGCCTGCTGACCTGGTTCCTGATCGAACGAACCCGGCTCGGCGCCAATTTGCGCGCCGCCACCGAGAATCCGACGCTGGTGCGCGCCTTCGGCATCAACGTGCCGCGCATGATCACGCTGACCTACGGCCTCGGCGTCGGGCTCGCCGCGCTGGCCGGCGTGCTGTCGGCGCCGATCAACCAGGTGCGGCCGCTGATGGGCGCCGACCTGATCATCGTGGTGTTCGCGGTGGTGGTGATCGGCGGCATGGGCTCGATCATGGGATCGATCATCACCGGCTTTGCGCTCGGCGTGATCGAGGGATTGACGAAATACTTTTATCCCGAAGCTTCCAATACCGTGGTATTTGTCCTGATGGTGCTGGTGCTGCTGGTGAAGCCTTCGGGACTGACGGGACGGGCGGCCTGACATGAGCGCGATGACCGACGATACCCTGCCGGTAACCGGCCGCACCATCCGCGACGAGATGGTCGTGTTCGGCGTCATGACAGCAATGCTGGCCATCGTGCCGTTCACCGGCGTCTATCCCTTCTTCGTCATGCAGGCGCTGTGCTTTGCGCTGCTGGCCTGCGCTTTCAACCTGCTGATCGGCTACAGCGGATTGCTGTCGTTCGGCCACGCGATGTTCTTGGGCACCGCCGGCTACGTCACCGCGCATGCGCTGAAAGTCTGGGGCCTGTCGCCGGAACTCGGCATCGTCGCCGGCACGGCGGCTGCCGCAGGCCTCGGTGTCGTCACCGGCCTCGTGGCGATCCGCCGGCAGGGCATCTATTTCGCGATGATCACGCTGGCGCTGTCGCAGCTGTTGTATTTCATCTATTTGCAGACGCCGTTCACCCACGGCGAAGACGGCATCCAGGGCATCCCGCAAGGCTATCTGTTCGGCGTCTTCAACCTCGCCAGGTCAACCACGCTGTATTACGTCATTCTCGCCGGTTTCCTGCTCGGATTCCTGCTGATCTATCGCACCATCAATTCGCCGTTCGGCGAGGTGCTGAAATCGATCCGCGAGAACGAACAACGCGCGATCTCGCTCGGCTACAAGACCGACCAGTATAAATTGCTCGCCTATATCCTGTCGGGAACGCTGGCCGGCCTTGCCGGCTCGCTGAAGGTGTTCGTGGCGCAGAATGCTTCGCTGACCGACGTGCACTGGACCATGTCCGGCGAAATCGTGCTGATGACGCTGGTCGGCGGTCTCGGCACCGTGTTTGGTCCGGTGGTCGGTGCTTTCGTCATCATCGCGATGCAGCAGTATCTTGCCGGATTCGGGCAATGGGTCACGGTAATCCAGGGCGTGATCTTCGTGATCTGCGTGCTGACCTTCCGCCGCGGCGTCATCGGCGAAATCGCGCATTATTTCCGCAGGTCGCTGTAGCAGGCGTCATACGCGGGCTTGACCCGCGTATCCATCATCTGCGCAAGAGTCTTCTCGAAGGGGATGGATTGCCGGGTCAGGCCCGGCAATGACGAGTCCGGGTCGCGGGGAACCGACAAAGCGGTGGATGACCGTGTGCGGGACCGCCGCAATCGCCCGTTTTCGCCCGAAATGGTCTATGACGGCTTCGTGACGCGGCGCGTCCTGCGCCGATATCCTGCCTTACTGGACCAGATCGATGATGCGTTTGTTTCGTTACTTTCTGCCGCGGGAGGAACGGTTTTTCGAGCTGTTCGCCCGTCACTCGCAGACCGTGGTGAAGGGTGCCGAAGCGTTGCAGGGCATGTTGCGCGGCGGCGAGGAGACCCCGGTATTCTGCCAGCGCGTCAGCCAGTTCGAAAACGATGCCGACGGCATCACCCGCGAAGTCCTCACGGCGGTGCGCCGGACCTTCATCACGCCGTTCGACCGCGTCGATATCAAGAACCTGATCACCTCGATGGACGACGCCATCGACCAGATGCAGCAGACCGCCAAGGCCGTCATCCTGTTCGAGGTGCGAAGCTTCGAGCCGCCGATGCGCGAGATCGGCACGCTGCTGGTGGAATGCGCCAACCTGGTTGGCCGCGCGCTGCCGCTGATGCAATCGATCGGAGAGAACGTCGCGATGCTGAGCGCGATCAGCGAGGAGCTCGGCAAGCTGGAAGGCCGGGTCGACGATCTGCACGACATCGGCCTGAAGGAACTGTTTCTCAAGCATCGCAACGCCAACACGATGGATTACATCGTCGGAGCCGAAATCTACGACCATCTTGAGAAAGTCGCCGACCGCTTCGACGACGTCGCCAATGAGATCAACAGCATTGTGATCGAACAGGTATAGGGCAGGGCCGCGCAGTGGACGCCACGCTTGGTCTGCCGATCCTGATCGGACTCATAGCAGTCGCGTTGCTGTTCGATTTCCTTAACGGCCTGCACGACGCCGCCAATTCGATCGCGACCATCGTCTCGACGAGGGTGTTGCGGCCGCAATACGCGGTGTTCTGGGCGGCATCTTTCAACTTCATAGCCTTCGCGGTGTTCGGGCTCCATGTCGCCAACACCATCGGCACCGGAATCATCGATCCCGGCATCATTGACGAACGGGTGATTTTCGCGGCGCTGATGGGCGCCATTGTCTGGAACCTGGTGACCTGGGCACTCGGCATCCCTTCGAGCAGCTCCCATGCGCTGATCGGCGGGTTGCTCGGCGCCGGCGTCGCCAAGGCTGGATTGTCCGCCGCGCTGTGGAGCGGGTTGTCCAAGGCGTTGCTGGCGATCGTGCTGTCGCCGCTGGTGGGATTCCTGTTGGCGCTGGTGCTGGTCGCGATCGTGTCGTGGCTGTCGGTGCGTTCGACGCCATTCGCGGTCGACCGCGCGTTCCGCATCCTGCAGTTCGTCTCCGCATCGCTGTATTCGCTGGGACACGGCGGCAACGACGCGCAAAAGACCATGGGCATCATCGCCGTGCTGCTGTACTCGCAGGGGCATCTCGGCGAGCATTTTTCAGTGCCGTTCTGGGTGGTGCTGTCGTGCCAGGCGGCGATGGCGCTGGGCACGCTGATGGGCGGCTGGCGGATCGTGCGCACCATGGGCCTGCGCATCACCAAGCTGACCCCGATGCAGGGATTTTGCGCGGAAACCGGCGGCGCCATCACGCTGTTCATCGCCACCTTCCTCGGCGTGCCGGTATCGACCACCCATACCATCACCGGCGCCATCGTCGGCGTCGGCGCGGCGCGGCGGGTCTCGGCGGTGCGCTGGAACGTGGCCAGTTCGATCGTCTATGCCTGGGTCATCACGATACCGGCCTCCGCGCTCGTCGCGGCCCTGTCGTACTGGGCGGTGGCGCTGCTGCGCTGAGCAAGTGAATCGTCCCTCTCGTCATTGCGAGCGAAGCGAAGCAATCCAGTGGCGCCACGGACTGGATTGCTTTGTCGCTTTGCTCCTCGCAATGACGGCAATTCAACCTATATCATAGGGCTCTCAGGCTAATCTCCTTGATCCGGCCCGGTTTCCCTGCCACACGCTCGCTCCATGTCCGACCTTGCCGTTACCGCCGAATCCCCGCCGCGCTCAGGGCTCGCGGCAGAAGTCGCGCGCCGGCGCACCTTTGCGATCATCTCGCATCCCGACGCCGGCAAGACCACGCTGACCGAGAAGCTGCTGCTGTTCGGCGGCGCCATCAATCTTGCAGGCCAGGTCAAGGCCAAGGGCGAGCGCCGCAACACCCGTTCGGACTGGATGAAGATCGAACGCGAGCGCGGCATCTCGGTGGTCACCTCGGTGATGACGTTCGAGTTCGAGGACCTCGTCTTCAACCTGCTGGACACGCCGGGCCACGAGGACTTTTCCGAAGATACCTACCGCACCCTGACCGCGGTCGACTCCGCCGTGATGGTGATCGACGCCGCCAAGGGTATCGAGGCGCGAACGCGTAAACTGTTCGAGGTCTGCCGGCTCCGCGACATTCCGATCATCACCTTCATCAACAAGATGGACCGCGAAAGCCGCGATACCTTCGAACTGCTGGACGAGATCGAGAAGACCCTGGCGCTGGACACCACGCCGATGACCTGGCCGGTTGGCCGCGGCCGCGACTTTCTCGGCACCTACGATATCGAAACCGGCGGTGTGCGCCTGCTCGAAGGCGGCGGCGCCAAGACCGGCGCCGCGCAGCAGATCGATATCGCCGATCTTGCCGGCCGCAACGGCAACCTCGACGTCAGCGAGGTCAAGGACGAACTGGCGCTGGTGTCGGAAGCCTGCAAGCCGTTCGAGCTCGATGCGTTCCGCGAGGGCCATCTGACGCCGGTGTATTTCGGCTCGGCGCTGCGCAATTTCGGCGTCGGGGATCTGTTGCAGGGGCTCGGCAAATTCGCGCCGCCGCCGCGCGCGCAGGAGAGCAATCTGCGCAAGGTGGAGGCGAGCGAACCGCGCATGACCGCCTTCGTGTTCAAGATCCAGGCCAACATGGACCCCAACCACCGCGACCGCATCGCTTTTGCGCGGCTGTGCTCGGGCAAGCTGACGCGCGGCATGAAGGCCAGGCTGGTGCGCACCGGCAAGAACATGAGCCTGTCCAGCCCGCAATTCTTCTTCGCGCAGGACCGCGCGCTGGCGGACGAGGCGTTCGCCGGCGACGTCGTCGGCATTCCCAATCACGGCACGCTGCGGATCGGCGATACGTTAAGCGAAGGCGAGGACATCAATTTCGTCGGCGTGCCTTCGTTCGCGCCGGAAATCGTCCGCCGCGTCCGGCTGGCGGACGCGATGAAGGCGAAGAAGCTCAAGGAAGCCTTGCAGCAGATGTCGGAGGAGGGCGTGGTGCAGGTGTTTCGCCCGCGCGACGGCGCCCCCGCGCTGGTCGGCGTGGTCGGCCCGCTGCAGCTCGACGTGCTGAAAGCCCGGCTCGACGCCGAATATTCGCTGCCGGTGGATTTCGAAGTCAGCGAGTTTCAGCTGGCGCGCTGGATTTCATCCGACGATGCCAGGAAACTCAACGCCTTCATCGCCGCCAACGGCTCCGGCGTCGCCGACGACGTCGACGGCGATCCGGTATTTTTGGCGAAGAACGAGTTCTATCTCGGCTACACCAGGGAACGCGCCGAGGGCATTACGTTCTCGAGTATCAAGGATGTGAAGAAGAAATGAGATCGTCGTCCCCGCGCAGGCGGGGACCTATACACTCCGTCGGCAGTGATGCGGAAGACTGGCGGAAACCATCTGCCGAACAACGACCATCGGTGATTATGGGTCCCCACCTTCGCGGGGACGACGGCAGAGAGAGGCTTGATGCTTCGGCGCTTGGCTATATATCTCATCGCCGCGGCGAGTATAGTACTCGCCACCTCCGCCGACGCGCGGCAGCGGCGGCATCCGGTCGATGCCACGCCGTTCGCGCATGCGCCGTGCAGCGTGCTGGCGGGCGAGCCGTGCACGCCGTCGTTCTGCGGCGTGTTCAACCATGGTCCCTGCATTCCGGAGATCGACTATCCGATCGGGCAAAATCTGCAATTGACCATCCAGAGCGTACCGCCGCGCGACGACGCGGAAAAATATCAAAAGCCGGATCAGGACCTCGACACCATCGGCGACCTGTTCGCAGCATTGCGCGCCTGCTGGTCGCCTCCGCAAGCCGACGACGCGCGCGAGGGCATGCAGATGTCGGTGCTGTTCTCTTTCAGGCGCTCGGGCGAGATCATTTCGGCGCCGCGCGTCACCTATTCGACCCGCGACGTGCCGCAGCAGACCCGCGACCTCTATCGCAAGGCGATCACCTCTTCGCTCGACGCCTGCATGCCGCTGAAATTCACCGGCGGCCTCGGCGGCGCCCTGGCCGGGCGGCCGATCATGATCCGCTATGTGGACAACCGCGAATTGGGGAAGCGGTCGGGGACGCGGTGAGGGCCGTCATCGCAACACTGTCATCGCCCGGCTTGACCGGGCGACCCAGTATTCGAGGAGCGTCAGGTATAAGCTGCAACGCCACCGGGTACTGGTTCCCGGCTTTCGCGGGGATGACGGCTGAGTGCGTTGGAACACTCACTCCAGTTTGAACGCCTGCCGTACAAAGTCGGTCACCGCGGTGCGCGCGGCCTCGGTTGCCGCCGCGTTGCCGCCGACAGGCGGGTTGAGCTGAACGCACTCGTCCGAGCCGCCGGAGCGCTGTCAATCGGCGGTTTCCCGCGCGCAAAAGGCCATGCTAGAACCGGGCGGCATCAAACGGGACGGCGTACATGACAGACATCCTGGACACCCTCGAGGCGCGGCGCGCGGGCGCCAGGCTCGGCGGCGGCGAGAAGCGCGTCGAGGCGCAGCATGCCCGCGGCAAGCTGACCGCGCGGGAGCGCATCGAGCTTCTGCTCGACAAGGACTCGTTCGAGGAGTTCGACATGTTCGTCGAGCACCGCTCGGTCGAATTCGGCATGGAGAAATCCAAGGTGCCGGGCGACGGCGTCGTGACCGGCTGGGGCACCGTGAACGGCCGCAAGACTTTTGTGTTCGCCAAGGATTTTACCGTGTTCGGCGGCTCGCTGTCGGAAACCCACGCGCAAAAGATCGTAAAGATCCAGGACATGGCGATGAAGGCGCGGGCGCCCATCGTCGGCCTCTACGACGCCGGCGGCGCGCGCATCCAGGAAGGCGTCGCGGCGCTTGCGGGCTATTCCTATGTGTTCCGCCGCAACGTCATCGCCTCCGGCGTGATCCCGCAGATCAGCGTCATCATGGGACCGTGCGCCGGCGGCGACGTCTATTCGCCGGCGATGACAGACTTCATCTTCATGGTGAAGAACACTTCCTACATGTTCGTCACCGGGCCCGACGTGGTCAAGACCGTCACCAACGAGGTCGTCACCGCCGAGGAACTCGGCGGCGCGTCCGTGCACGCCACGCGGTCATCGATCGCCGATGGCGCATTCGAGAACGACGTCGAGACGCTGCTGCAGATGCGCCGGCTGATCGACTTCCTGCCCTTGAACAATACCGATGGCGTGCCGGAATGGCCGAGTTTCGACGACACCGAACGAATGGACATGTCGCTGGATACGCTGATCCCCGACAATCCGAACAAGCCCTACGACATGAAGGAACTGATCCTTAAAGTGGTGGACGAGGGCGACTTCTTCGAAATATCCGAAACCTTTGCGAAAAATATCGTCACCGGTTTCGGCCGCATCGCCGGGCGCACCGTCGGCTTCGTCGCCAACCAGCCGATGGTGCTGGCGGGCGTGCTGGACAGCGACGCCTCGCGCAAGGCCGCGCGCTTCGTGCGGTTCTGCGATGCCTTCAACATCCCGATCGTCACCTTCGTCGACGTACCGGGATTTTTGCCGGGCACCGCGCAGGAGTATGGCGGCCTGATAAAACACGGCGCCAAACTGCTGTTCGCGTTTTCGCAGGCGACGGTGCCGCTGGTGACGGTGATCACGCGAAAGGCCTATGGCGGCGCGTTCGACGTCATGGCCTCGAAGGAAATCGGCGCCGACATGAACTACGCCTGGCCGACCGCGCAGATCGCGGTGATGGGCGCCAAGGGCGCGGTGGAGATCATCTTCCGCGGCGATATCGGCGACGCCGAGAAGATCGCCGCGCGCACCAAGGAATACGAGGACCGCTTCCTGTCGCCCTTCATCGCCGCCGAACGCGGCTACATCGACGACGTCATCAAGCCGCATTCGACCCGGCGGCGGATCGCGCGGGCGCTGGCGATGCTAAGGGACAAGAAGGTGGAGATGCCGGCGAAGAAGCACGACAATCTGCCGTTGTGAACGTCGCACCCATCACAAATTCATCAGTGGAAAGTCGATATCGATTCACATATACTGTGTACATGACTGACAACTTGAAAAAATTACTCGAAGCTGCCAAGACGGCCAAGCCGACACCCGAACATCGGGAACAGCAGCGGCGTAGCTTTGTCTATGGCAACACTCATTTCGAAAACGATTTGATCACGCGGGAAATGGTCGCTCGCGAGGCCGAGAAGCTGGCTAGGGATAAAAAATGACGGGTGAAGAGCGCGAGCGGCGAGATAGCCGCGCGCTTGAACCTGAATTGATCACCGATCCTCAAGCAAAAGCTGCGGCTGAAGCTCGCAACGGCTTTCGCCAATACGACGCCGCTATTGGCACGATCCAAAGGCACTTGAACGCGGCTCATTCAAACTCCGTCCGTCGCTGATTCTGGGGCTGCAGCGTGAAGCGCTGGCAGGTATCAGTTCCTACGCTGGTAATTATCGTCATGGCGGGGTGTCAATTGAGGGCAGTAAGCATGAGCCTGTAGGCGCTCACCTCGTTCCCGAATTGATCGAGGATATGTGCGACTACGTGAACGACAATTGGGAAGCTAGCACGCCGATTCATCTTGCCGCCTATTTAATGTGGCGGCTAAATTGGATTCATCCGTTCGCTGATGGAAACGGGAGAACATCTCGAATCGTTTCGTACGCCGTTCTCTCTGTCCGCGCCGGTTCAATTCTTCCTGGCACGCCAACGATACCTGACCAGATTGTGGACAATCGCGAGCCGTACTTCGAAGCATTGGATGCCGCCGATCTGGCGTTGAAAGGCGGCCGATTTGATGTGTCAAAGATGGAAGAACTTCTTGCATCATTATTGGCTAATCAACTTGCAGGGTTTTATCGTGCCGTTGGCGGTAAGCTTCCAGAGTAGCTCGTTTGACATCGGCATATCAGGATTTATCCATGCCCCACCACTTCTTCACCGTCCGCGCCACCGTCCCCGATCCCTCAAGGCGCGCGGCGTTCGACGCCTGGTATGCGCGCGAGCATCTGCCCGACGCGATGAAAGTGTTCGGCTGCGACAGAGCGTGGCGGTACTGGAGCGTTACGGATCCCGCCGTGCATCTGGCGACCTACCGGTTCGCCGACAAGGCGTCACTCGACCGCGCGACCGGCGGCGAGGAAATGAAGCGGCTGATCGCCGACTTCAACCGCGACTGGCCGGAGGTGACGCGGACGCGCGAGGTGCTGGTGCTGGCCGAGGAATTTGCCGCGGCGTGATTTCCGCCGCGGCGGAGCCATCAGCGCGGTTACGCGCGTCTTTGATGCACCATAAGCCGCTGCGACGCGCCCGGGACATGAACTCTCGTCGTTGCCGGACCTACATCGCGTCATGCGCGGGCTTGATCCGCATATCCATCGCGCTTCGCAACTAAGTTTCTCAAGCGGGATGGATGCGCGGGTCGAGCCCGCGCATGACGCGATAGACTCGCGGGATGAGCCGCATGACGTTCCCATGCAGCAAGCCGCCGTGGCCGGCGCAAAAAATTTATGTGGTATCTCTTGACAATATTCCTTCGCATGGTTTATAAGCCTAATCAATCCCGCTCCACTTGAGGGGCGTTGCCTGGGACGCTTGTAGCGCGGGGCGGGATGCGGCGCCTGCGGGCGCGGAGCAGACGGTGCTCCGCGCACTCGGGAGGCTTCGGGTTTCCGTCCGGCCCCATTAGGAGGGTCTGCCACTGAAGTTGGCTGGACGGGGACAGGCGAGCGGCGCGAAATCGCCGTGCTCGGGCCCCAAGGGCCGCCACGTCCCCGGAAGCGCGGACCGGAGCCAAAAGATCGCCGCGGTGGAGCGCCGAGAGGCGTTGCCGTGTGCTTCTGTTTTCCGGCGATCCGGGAAACAAGCCGCGGCCGTTACCAAGTGCGCCTTTCGGCGTTCCGCCTCCCTCTCGTTTCGAGAGGGAGAAAAACCAAAAGCCCAACTCGCGCGGCGGCGCGAGGACGACGGCGCTTGGCTGTTTGAAATCGAAATCTGGAAATCTTGCGCAAGGCGCTGCAACCCGCGCTGCGTCATACGCGGGCTTGACCCGCATATCCATCCAGACTGTCATTCCGGGGCGCGCGTCTTCGCGCGAGCCCGGAATCCATAACCACCATTGGAGGCTATGGATTCCGGGCCTGCGCCCAAGAGGGCGCATCCCGGAATGACGGTTGCGAGATGCGTTGCCGGGTCAAGCCCTACAGCATTCACACATCTTCATCGTCATTGCCGGGCTTGACCCGGCAATCCATCGTCTTCGACAGAGTCTTGCGAAGATTGATGGATACGCGGGTCAAGCCCGCGTATGACGAAATGTGAATCTGGTAGGGTCAAGCCCGGCAATGACGATCAGAGGTGCGCATGCAGCCGGGTCAAGTCCGGCAATGACAACTGCCAGTACCGTGTTCCGGACGCAATGACGGCGGTGATAATGGCAGCGTCAAGCCGGCGATGACGCGACAATCAGATCGGACGGCACCGTCCATAGCGCCAGGCGAAGCCGTAGGGGCAGACCCGGCCGGGGCGCACCACCACCACCGGGGCAGGCGCCACCACGACGCGCGGAGCGACCACCACCGCGCCGCCGTTCGGCCGGCAGCCGCCATAGGGACCGCGGTGGAAACCGGGACCGCATCCGCCGGACGCATTTGCGGCGCCAAAACCGGCCAGCGTGCCGGCAACCAGGACTGCTGCAAAAAGCGTCTTCATGTTTCCTCCATGCGTTGGGCCGCGAGGCGGCGCCGGACCTTGATTCAAGCCGCGCAATTCGACAACCGACCGATCGAACATTGGTGCGTAAATCTAGGAACGACGATCTGAATGCCGAATGAACACAGCTTCGACAAATCCAGGAGGCCTTTGCACCTGGATCAACGGCCGCCAAGAAACGCGAGCATCAGCGCGTCGAATTGTTGCCGCGCTTCCAGAAATACCAGATGGCCGGTGCCGGGAATAACCTCGGCCTTGGCGTTCGGCATGGTCGCCGCCAGCGCTTTGGCGAGCGCGGCGTTCTGGCCCATTCTCGCCCGCAACGCTTCCGGCGCGTTGGGCCGGCCGGGTGCGTTGTGATCGTCTTCGCCCATCACGAACAGTGTCGGCAGCGTAAGCAAAGGAATTTCATGCACCACCGGCTCGCGATAGATCAACTGCGCCGAACTGACAAAGGCACGCAGCCAACGCGGATAGTCGGCAGCGCCCTTGATGTTGAAGCGCGCATCGATGAACGGCGTCACTTGGTCCGGCGGCAGCTTCAGCGAATAGTTGGTCTCGAGCTGCCTGCGATAACCTTCGGCGGTGAGCCTGTCCTCGTTCTCCAGGATTTTTTCGGTCGGCGTCGGCGGCACGTAAAGTCGATAGTCCTCGAGGCCGATCGGCGCCGCCAGCAGCAGATGCTCGATGCGGTCGGGATACGCGCGGGCGATGCGGACGCCGAGCATGCCGCCCAGCGAATGCGCGACGATGTCGGCCTTCGCAATACCCAGACGATCGAGCAACGCGATGGTGTTGCGCGCCAGGGTGTCGAAATGCAGGTCGCCCGCAGGCTTGGAGGATTTGCCGAATCCGATCTGGTCCGGCACCACCACGCGGTAGCCGGCGTCGCCGAGCGTCTTGATGACCGGCGCCCAGTAGCTCGATGGAAAGTTGCGGCCATGCAGCAGCACCACAGCACGTCCGTTCGGCTGCGCCGGTGCGACGTCCATGTAGGCCATCCGCACCGGCTCGCCGTCATTGACCAGCGGCAGCATGGCGACGGGATGGGGATAGGCAAAACCTTCCAGCCCGATGCCGTAGGGTTCGCGCGGCGCGGGTTCGGCGGCGTCAACAATGGCCGGTGGCATGACGGCGAGCAGGGCGGCGAACATGATGTGCTTCATCGAAAGCTCCGTGAGTTCTTCCTGCTCTCCTTGAAAGAGAAGGTGGCTCGCATCGTCAGATGCGCGATGGATGAGGAGTTAAGGTCCATCGATGGCGCGTTAGCCCTGATCCGGCTCGCCGCCTCGCGGCGACGATCCACCTTCGCCCGCAAGGGGAGAAGGAGGCTGCGCCTTACTCACCCGTCCCGAACAGCGCCGCGAACTGCTTTTCACCGCTGCGGGTGAAATTGACGACGCGGCTACCGGGAGCGGAATCGCGCGCGGCCCATTTCAGCTCGGTAAGCCGGGTCATGATGGCGGCGCCCAGCGTGCCGGCGAGATGATGGCGCCGCTCGCTCCAGTCCAGGCAGGCCTTGCACAATGGACGGCGCGGGTGCGCCAGCGATGCCGCGTCGATCTGCAAGGCGCTGGCAACAAAACGCTCGCCATCCGGAGTAAGGTCGATTCCCACCTTGTGCTGGCGCACCAGCCGCCGTTTTTTCATGGCATCGAGCATCTGCACGCCGAGGTCGCCGGCGAGGTGATCGTAACAAACCCGCGCGCGCCGCAGCGCCGGATCCTTTGGCCCGGTGCGCACGCGCAAATGGCCGGCGCGCGCTGCAAGTCCGGCGAGGCCCTCCAGCACGCCGGCCACGTCCGAACCGGTGAGCCGATAATAGCGGTGGCGGCCCTGTTTCTCCGGCTCGATCAGACCGCCGGCCTCGAGCTTGGCCAGATGCGAACTGGTGGTCTGCGGCGTGACCCCGGCTTCCTGCGCGAGTTCGCTCGCAGTCAGCGCGCGACCGCTCAGCAGCGCGGTCAGGATGTTGGCGCGCGCGGGATCGCCGACCAGTGCTGCGACCATTGCAATATCGGGACCTGCTTTCATACTTCGATCATAGACGAAGCGTTCGTGTCGATCAAGCATTTATATCGAAGCCGCCCGAAGCACAGCGGAGGTTGCCTTGGCCGTCACGGTTTTTATCCGTTACCAGCTCGATCCATTCAAGCGCGCGATGTTCGAAGCCTACGCCAGGCGCTGGCTCGCCGTCATCCCGAAATGCGGCGGAGAACTGGAAGGCTACTGGATGCCACATGAAGGTACCAACAATATCGCGTTCGCGCTGATCTCGTTCGAGAGCCTGGCAGCTTACGAGACCTATCGCGCGCGGCTGCGCACCGATGATGAAGGCTTGGCGAATTTCAATTTCGCCGAGGAAGACAAATTCATCCTCGCCGAAGAGCGGACGTTCCTGCGCAAGGTCGAGGCCTGACGTCACCGCACTGGCGCCGGACGTCGCGCGTGGTATCGTGCCAGGAAACAGGGCAGTCAAGGGAGACAACATGGCGGTTTCTATTCAGGACAAGCGCACGGCGTTCCGGAAATTGCACGAGAGCGGCTGTTTCGTGATGCCGAATCCGTGGGACGTCGGCAGCGCGCGGGCGCTGCAACAGCTCGGCTTCAAGGCTGTCGCCTCGACCAGTGCCGGTTATGCGTGGTCGATCGGGCAGTCCGACAACCGCGTCACGGTAGACGACGTCTGCGGGCATTTGACCGCGCTGTGCAATGCGGTCGATCTGCCGGTCAACGCCGATTTCGAGGGCGGTTTCGCGCACAAGCCGGAAAAGGTCGCGGTCAATGTCGCGCGGGCGGTAGCAACCGGCATTGCCGGGCTGTCGATCGAGGATTCCACCGGCGACAAGGCTAATCCGCTTTACGAGCGCGCCTTTGCGATCGAGCGCATCAGGGCAGCGCGCGCGGCCATCGATGCCGACAATAGCGGCGCGCTGCTGGTCGGGCGCTGCGAAGGCTTTCTGGTCGGGCTCACCGATCTCGCCATGGTGATCGACCGGCTCAACGCCTATGCGGAAGCCGGCGCCGACTGCCTGTACGCGCCAGGCATCAGATCGAAGGAGCAAATCGCGGCATTGGTGAAAGCGGTGCATCCAAAACCGGTTAACCTCCTGATCGGCTCTCCTGGTCTTTCCGTCGCGGAAGCCGCGGATCTCGGCGTCCGCCGCATCAGTGTCGGCGGCTCGCTGGCGCGAACGGCATGGGGCGGTTTCATGAAGGCGGCGCGCGAAATCGCGCAGCAGGGGACATTTGTCGAACTGGGCACCGGGTATCCGGGCGGCGAGCTGAACAAGATGTTCGGCGGCTGAACGCCGCACAGAAAAGCGGCGGGCATTTTCATGCCCGCCGCTTTCGGATGTTGCACCGATCGGTTATTTATTGGCCGGCGGGTTAGCCGAGCGGTCGACTTCCGTACCTGTCGGCGCCGCCGCTGGCGGTTGCGCCGGACGAGCAGGCGCTGCGCCGGTCGTCATGCCCGGCTCGGTATTGCTGCGCGGGGTCACGTCGCGCATGCCGGGAGGGGCTGCCGGCGTTGTGGTCTGCGCGGTGGTCTGGGTCGCCGGTGCAGTCGCTGTCGAGCCGGTACCGGCCGGGTTCATCGACGAGTTGTTGAGGCCATAGAAAACCGCGCCGAGCACGACTGCGATTGCGACCGCGAACATCGCTACCTTGCCGCCGCTGGCCGGGCCTTCGCTCAGTTCGGGGTCGGCCTGCAACTCGCTGTCGAGACGCTGTGGACGCTGCAACTCGTCGTCCGCGAGATTGGGACGATAGGGATCGTTCGGGTTACGTTCGTAAGCCATGGATGGGTCCTCCGTTGTCTCCCCCAAGACAATTGCCAGGCGAGACATGGGTTCCAGGATGAACGAGGAACCTGACGATCCTTTTCCATCTGTCACGCCGGAACCTGCGACGTAGTTCCATGCGCAGTAATTCCAGCCGTGACGAATCATGCCCCCCGGTTGGTCGTAATCGTCGCCGGAATGATCACCGGGCTGCGCCGGCGGGACCCCGGGAACTTTATGTCGCGAATTGCGTTCTGGCATCGCACGGTCGTGTGCACGGGGCGGAGTTTATGCAATCTCAATTCGGTGCAGGGTCGCCCGCCGGGCAGGCCGGCCGCGTCACCTTGCATGCGGAATACGCTTCATATCGGGGTAAATTGGGGACGCAGCGACGATGAGTGACGAAGGCGATCGGGTTTCGACGGGCGTGCCGGGGCTGGACGCCATTCTCGGAGGCGGTGTTTTCCAAGGCGGCATCTACATCATCCAAGGCGCGCCCGGCGCCGGAAAGACCACCCTCGGCAACCAGATCTGTTTCGCGCAGGCGTCGCAGGGCCGCCATGCCCTGTACATCACGCTGCTGGCGGAGAGTCACGCCCGCATGATCGGACACATGCGGCGGCTGGAGTTTTTCGACGAGGCTGCGATTCCCGACCGGGTATCCTATGTCGGCGCCTTCAAGATGCTCGAAGATGAGGGGCTGCGCGGCCTGCTCGAGGTGGTCCGGCGCGAGGTGCGCACCCGCCAGGCCAGCATTCTCGTGCTGGACGGGTTGATCACGGTCCACGAAAAAGCCCGCTCCGACCTGGAGCTCAAAAAATTCGTTCACGAGCTGCAAACGCAGGCGGCGTTCAGCAATTGCACCATGTTCCTGCTGACGAGTTCGATCAATCCGAAGACGCCGCCGCCCGAGCATACCATGGTCGACGGTTTGATCGAATTGCAGACATCGCTGCACGGCCGCAGGGCAGAGCGCGAATTGCAGGTGCACAAGCTGCGGGGAAGCTGGTTCATGGGCGGCCAACACTCCTACCGCATTTCGGCCAACGGCATTTCGGTGTTTCCGCGCATCGAAGCGTTGCTGGAAACGCCGAGCGTGTGGGATCGCGCCGACGGTCCAGTGGTTTCTTTCGGCGTACCCGGCGTCGATGCCATGCTCGGTGGCATCGATACCCATTCTGTTACCGTTGTAATGGGTCCTTCCGGCAGCGGCAAAACCACAGCCGGTCTGCAATTCCTTTGTGGCGGCCCCTCCGACGAACCTGCGATGTGGTTCGGCTTTCACGAAAACCCGGTGGCGCTGAAGATCAAGGCCGACGCACTTAAGTTGCCGCTCGCCGCGCGCGGCGATGCCGTCAGTCTGCTGTGGCGTCCGCAGACCGAGGCGATTCTCGACGAGGTTGCCACCGAGATGCTGGCCGCGATCAAGGCACGCGGGGTCAAGCGTCTCGTGATCGACGGTATCGACGGGTTTTCCAAGCTGACCGACGAGAAAAAGCGCATCGGTTCTTTTTTATCTGCGCTGTGCAACGAGTTGCGCGCGCTCGGGGTTACCACGCTGGCGACCGCCGAGACCGACCATGCCGGCATCACGCCGGGCCATCCGCTGGCGGGTGTCAACCAGACCGGCCTGTCTGCGGTCGCCGAGAACATCATCGCGCTGCATCTTGCGGCGCTGCGATCGGAAACTTGGCGCCTGATGACCGTACTCAAGGCCAGAGACCGCCGTACCGACATGCGGATGCGGCGCTTTGACATCGTCGAAAGCGGTATCGTGCTCGACGACGATCATCGCAGCGCCGAGATCATACTTCGGGATATTTCCAGCCAGGGCACCTCCTTGCCGTTTTCTCCAGATTTGAAATTGACTGGAGAGTGAGAGTGCGAACCGTACTGATTGTCGAAGACGAATGGGCAATCGCCGACTGGCTTCAAGTTCTGTTCAGCGAGAACGGCTATAACGTGCTGGCCGCCGGCAACGGCCGCGAGGCGCTCGACATTCTGCACCGGGAAACGCCGGATCTGGTTCTGACCGATTTCATGATGCCGTTCGTCGACGGCGCCGGCCTGGTCGCCGCGATGCAGGAAAAATCAACGACACGCGACATTCCCGTCGTGGTGATGACGTCGCTGCTGGAAAGCGTGGTGCGCGACCGCGTCGTCAGCTACCGCGCCTATCTTCGCAAGCCATTCCGCGAAGCGGAACTGATGAAAATCATCGGAGAAATTTTGCGCGAATAGGGAACAGCGGGAACGGACACGACCGCCAGCGTGTTGGATCCGCATCAGAACGCGATACGCATCAGGATGCGATACGCACCGGCGGCACCTGACCGTCCAGCCAATCCTGCTCCTCGGCGAGTGCGCGCCAGGCGGTTTCCATGCGCTTGTAACGATTGTAGGTCGGCTCGTCAGGCGCGCGTTCGGCAAGCTGCGCGCAATTTTCCGCGTTGTCGACGAAATCCTGGGACTGTTTCATGGCTTCCTCCGGCATGCAGGAAGTAGGAGGCCAGGGTAGGGTTTCAATGCAGCGGACAATTAAGCTTTGTCCACGCTGATGAATGGTTGTTCAGGACGGTCGCCCGCATCTGTGGCGTCATTTCCGCGCCTTTGCCACATGAGCCGGCGTTACCGCGGGCGCCGCGTTGCCCCACGCGTTGCGAATATAGGTCGCAACGTCCGCGATCTCCTGATCCGATAATTTTCCGGCATAAGCCGGCATCGACCCGGTGTTGGGCGCGCGGGGCGTGGTCACGGTCTGCGCACCATCGAGAATAATGCGAAGCGCGCTGGAGGGATCGGCGGATTGCAGGTTGGCGTTGCCGGGCAGCGGCGGGTAGATGCGCGGCGAGCCCGTGCCGTCGCTCTCGTGGCAGGCGATGCAAGCGCCTTTGTAAACTCGGGCGCCGTCGGCCATCTGCGCCTGTGGCGGCGGGACGGCGGTGGGCTCGGGCGCGCCGGCGGCAAGATCCTTCAGATATACCGCAATGGCGCGGATATCCGCATCGCTCATCTTCGAGGTGGAGTTGACCACGACCTCGGCCATCGGCTTGCCCGCGTGGCTTCTGCCGTTGCGGCCGGTCTGCAAGTATTCGGCGATGTCATCGACGCTCCATGATTTCAAACCGCTGCGCTCCGCGCCGTCGAGGCGCGGTGCGAACCAGCCGTCGATCCATCCGCCGCCATACATCTGCCCGGGTTTGTCGGCGCCGAACACGTTCTTCGGCGTATGGCAAGCGCCGCAATGCGCGGCGCCTTCGACGAGGTAGGCGCCGCGATTCCATTCGTCGCTCTTTTGCGGATTTTTCTCGAAGGTGCCGGCACGGAAGAACAGGAAATTCCAGCCGCGCATTACCATTCGATAGTTCAGCGGCCAGCGCAATTGCGGTGGCGGTGGGGTGTTGCGGACCGGCGTCAGCGTGGCGAGGTAAGCCCGGATCGCAAGCACATCGTCGCGGGTGATCCGGGTAAAGTTCGGATAAGGAAATGCGGGGTAGTAGCGCGCGCCATTGCGTGCCACGCCATCATGCAACGCGCGGTAGAATTCGCCGTCGGTCCATGCGCCCAATCCGGTTTCGCGATCCGGAGTGAGGTTAGGGGAGAAGATGCCGCCGAACGGGGTATCGATCCGCTTGCCGCCGGCGAGTGGTTTTGCAGGATCGGCGGTATGGCAACTGGCGCAATCGGCAGCGTCGACCAGCGCCTTGCCGCGCGCGATTGTTTCCGGCAATGGCGGGTCGGCCTGCGCGGGATCATAGCCGGGCGCGGTGCACAAAAGCGCGGCGCAAAGAATCGCTCGCATCGCCTGAGTTCGTCGCTGCACGGATTCATCCTTGTTCTCCGGCGTTATAACCTGAAACCCTGAAATAAGCGGCGGGTGCAGCAGTCACGTCCTTTCGCGGCGGGGCGCCGGCGGGACATAACGCGCAAACCGCAGCCGCTCACCCGGAACGAAATTGCTATTCGCGTATGCGGGTCTCCATTGCCTAGATTTGTGATGCGTTTGCTGCGAAAACCGACATAGACTGGTTCTAATGAATTGAATAACTACATAAAAAAAGCCCTGCCGCTGGAGTCGTCGTGCAGGGTTTGAGAGGGTGGAATGGGAATCAACCAAGGGCCGATCAGTCTCGATCAGAAATATACCCAGGGCTCCGGCCACGTCTTTCTGACGGGTATCCAGGCGCTGGTTCGCTTGCCGATGGCGCAAATCCGGCGCGACCGCGCCGCCGGTCTCAACACCGCGGGCTTCGTCACCGGATACCGCGGCTCGCCGCTCGGCGGCTACGATCAGCAACTGTTCGCGGCGCGCAAGCATCTCGAGCAATACAACATCAAGTTCCAGCCTGGCGTGAACGAGGACCTCGCGGCCACCGCGATCTGGGGCTCACAGCAGTTGAACCTGTCGCCCGGCGCTAGGCACGATGGCGTGGTCGGCATCTGGTACGGCAAGGGTCCCGGCGTCGATCGCTGCGGCGACGTGTTCCGCCACGGCAATGCCGCGGGCTCGGCCAAAAATGGCGGCGTGCTGTGTCTTGCGGGCGACGATCACGGCGCCAAATCCTCTACCGTGCCGCACCAGTCGGACCATGCCTTCGTTTCCGCGCTGATGCCGTATCTTTATCCTTCCAGCATCCATGAAATGATCGAGATGGGGCTGCTGGGTATCGCAATGTCGCGCTATTCCGGGTGCTGGGTCGGAATGAAGGTGATTACCGAGACCGTGGAAACCACGGCCGAGGTCGACCTGTCAGACGAGATGAAGCCCTTCATCATTCCGACCGACTTCGAGATGCCGCCGGGCGGGCTGAACCTGCGCTGGCCCGACGACCGCTACGACCAGGACCGCCGGCTGCAGGACTACAAGGGTTTTGCGGCGATCGCGTTTGCGCGCGCCAATAAGGTCAACCGCATCACCATGGATTCGCCGAATGCGCGGTTCGGCATCATGGCGTCGGGCAAGAGCTACGAGGATATCAGGCAGGCGCTGCGCGAGCTCGGCGTTACGCAGGAGGTTGCCGCCAAGATCGGGCTCAGGCTCTACAAGGTCGGCATGCCCTGGCCGCTGGAGCCACAGGGCGTGCGCGAATTCGCCGTCGGGCTGGAGGAAATCCTGATCGTCGAAGAGCGCCGCGAGATTGTCGAGAATCAGGTCAAGCAGGAGCTGTTCAACTGGCGCGACGACGTGCGCCCGCGCATCGTCGGCAAGATGGACGAACACGACAAGCGCTTCCTGCCTTTTGCCGAGGAACTCAGCGTCGCTTCATTGGCGAGCTCACTGACAGAGCGGCTGCTGCGGCTCAACCTCAATCCCGAAGTAGCAAGCATGCTGCGCGCCAAGGCCAACTGGTTCAACGGCCGCCAGGCCACGCAGATGCAGGCGGTGGCGCCGATCACCCGTACGCCGTATTTCTGCTCGGGCTGTCCGCACAATACCTCGACCAAGGTGCCGCAAGGCAGCCGCGCCTTTGCCGGCATCGGCTGCCACTTCATGGCGCTGTGGATGGACCGCAACACCGAGACCTTTACCCATATGGGCGGCGAGGGCGTGCCGTGGGTCGGCGTCGCGCCTTTCACCGATGAAAAGCATGTCTTCGCCAATCTCGGCGACGGCACGTACTTCCATTCCGGCAGTCTGGCGATCCGCCAGGCGGTCGCCTCCGGCGCCAACATCACCTACAAAATTCTCTACAACGACGCGACCGCGATGACCGGCGGGCAGCATGTCGACGGCGACCTGTCGCCGCAGCAGATCACCTTCCAGCTGCATTCGGAAGGCATCCGCGGCATCTATCTGGTATCGGAAAATCCCGAGGCCTATCCGGCTTCCGAGATCGCGCCGGGCACCAAAACCGCGCATCGCGACGAACTCGACGCCGTGATGAAAACCTGCCGCGAGATCAAGGGCGCCTCGGCGATCGTGTTCGTGCAGACCTGCGCCGCCGAAAAACGTCGCCGCCGTAAAAGGGGGACCCTGGAGGATCCGCAGCGCCGCGTGCTGATCAATCCGGCGGTATGCGAAGGCTGCGGCGACTGCTCGGTGCAGTCGAACTGCATTTCGGTGGAGCCGCTGGAAACCGAGATGGGCCGCAAGCGCACCATCAACCAGTCGAGCTGCAACAAGGATTATTCGTGTCTGAAGGGCTTCTGCCCGTCCTTTGTTACCGTCGATGGCGGCAAGCCGCGGCGCCGCGCGCCAGCCGGCGTTGGCAGCATCGGCGATCTGCCTGAGCCGGCGTCGCGTCCTTCGCTTGACCGTCCCTATAACATCGCGGTCGGCGGCGTCGGCGGCACCGGCGTGCTTACCATCGGCGCGCTGCTCGGCATGGCGGCGCATATCGAGGGCAAGGCCAGCATGATCCTCGACATGTCCGGGCTCGCGCAGAAGGGCGGCGCGGTGCTGAGCCACGTGCGGTTGTCGGAAAACCCGGCCGATGTGACGTCTTCCCGCATCGTCACCGGCACCGCCGATCTGGTGATCGCCGCCGACGAGGTCGTGGCTGCCGCCAAGGATACCATGTCGCTGTGCGAATCCGGCCGCACCCACGGCGTCATCAACACCCACCTCATCCCGATCGCGGATTTCATCATGAACCGCGATTTCAATTTCCAGAGCGGCAAGGTCAACCATGTGCTGGAAACGGCCTTGCGCAAGGATTCCTCGTTCTTCGATTTCACCAAGCCCGCCGAAACCCTGCTCGGCGATTCCATCGCCACCAACATGATGATGATGGGATACGCCTACCAGAAGGGGTTGCTGCCGCTGACGGCGGCGGCCATTGAGCAGGCTATCGAGATCAACGGCGTGGCGATCAAGATGAACACCCAGGCGTTCCAGCTTGGACGGCTCGCGGCCGCCGATCCGGCGCGGCTGGCTGCGATGATGAAGGGGCAGGACGAGGCGGTCGCGCCGAAAGCGCTGGATGCGATGTCGCTGGACGAAATCATCGCGCACCGCAGCGCGCACCTCACCGGCTATCAGAATGCGCGGCTGGCCAAGCGCTATCGCGCGCTGGTGGATAAGGTGTGGAAGCAAACGGCGGCCGAATTCGGCGACGGCCTTTCACGCGCAGTGGCGGTCAATTACGCAAAACTGCTCGCCTACAAGGACGAATACGAAGTGGCGCGGTTGTACACCGACGGCCGGTTCGAGAAGCAGCTTAGGGACCAGTTCGAGGGCGACTACACCTTCAACTTCCACCTCGCGCCGCCGCTGTTGTCGTCCGAGAACGATCACCTCGGCCGTCCGAAGAAAAAGACATTCGGGCCGTGGATGATGAAGGCGTTCCGGCTGCTGGCGGCATTGCGGTTCGTCCGCGGCACGCCGCTCGACGTGTTCGGCCGCAGCGCCGAGCGTCGGATGGAACGCGACCTGATCGCAGGCTACGAGAAGGACGTCGCCTTCGTGCTGGAAAAGCTGTCGCCCGAGACGATTGATGTCGCGGTGGAATTGCTGTCGCTGCCGGACCGCATCCGCGGCTATGGCCCGGTCAAGGACAAGTCTGTGGCCGACGCCAAAATCCGCTACGCGGAATTAGCCAAGGACCTGGTCAATCCGCCGCCCGCGCCACGGCAGATCGCGGCGGAATAATCACGGCCGTCATCGCCCGGTCAAGCCCTACCGGATTCACACATCTCGTCATACGCGGGCTTGACCCGCGTATCCATCCTCTTCGCAAGGATCTGTCGAAGCGGATGGATTGCCGGGTCAAGCCCTACTGGATTCACACATTTCGTCATACGCGGGCTTGACCCGCGTATCCATCAATCTTCGCAAGACTCTTTCGAAGACGATGGATTGCCGGGTCAAGCCCGGCAATGACGATGAAGATGTGTGAATACCCTAGGGTCAAGCCCGGCAATGACGACAGGAGATGTGTGAATACCGTAGGGTCAAGCCGGGCGATGACGAGTGGTGCATGGCGTTCCGTGCTCAGCGCGCTTGCCAAGGCCGTCGTGACAGGCCACAAAAACCGCCGGGAAGAAACGCCAGCGGAGACCGGCAATTGAGCATCAAAGGCAAGGCCTACATCGCCGGGATCTACGAGCATCCGACCCGGCACGCACCCGATAAATCCATCGCGCAATTGCATGCAGAGGTTGCCAAGGGCGCGCTTGAGGATGCCGGGTTGGCCAAGGCCGATATCGACGGCTATTTTTGCGCCGGAGACGCGCCGGGCGGCGCGTGGCCGATGGTGGATTACCTCGGCCTCAAGGTCCGTCACATCGATTCCACCGAGACCGGCGGCTGTTCTTATATCATCCATCTCGGCCACGCCGCCGAAGCCATCGCGGCCGGAAAATGCTCGATCGCGCTGATCACGCTCGCCGGAAAACCACGCACCAGCACAATGCCGCCGCGCGCCGCCGGCGCCGAGCAGGACTTCGAGGCGGCTTATGGCGCGACCACCCATAATGCTTACGGCATGTGCGCGATGCGCCATATGCATGATTACGGCACCACCAGCGAACAACTGGCCTGGATCAAGGTCGCGGCCTCGCACCACGCGCAATACAACCCGCACGCCATGTTGAAGGACGTGGTCACCGTCGAGGATGTGCTGAACTCGCCGATGATCTCCGATCCGCTGCATCGGCTCGACTGCTGCGTGGTCAGCGACGGCGGCGGCGCGCTGATCGTAACCACGCCGGAAATCGCCAAAAGCCTGAAGAAGCCGCGGGTGCGCATGATCGGCCATGGCGAAGCCATGAAAGGTCCGCGCGGTGGCAAGGACCTTGACCTGACTTATTCGGCCGGAGTGTGGTCCGGGCCGCGCGCGTTCGAGGAGGCCGGCGTGACGCCAAAGGATATCAAATATGCCTCGATCTATGACAGCTTCACCATCACCGTGCTGATGCAGCTCGAGGATATCGGTTTCTGCGAGAAGGGCGAGGGCGGCAAGTTCGTCGCCGACGGCAACTTGATTTCCGGCGTCGGCAAGCTGCCGTTCAACACCGATGGCGGCGGCCTGTGCAGCAACCATCCGGTCAACCGCGGCGGCATGACCAAGATCATCGAGGCGGTTCGGCAACTGCGCGGCGAGGCGCATCCGAAAGTACAGGTGCCGAACTGCGATCTTGCCGTCGCGCATGGCACCGGTGGATTGCTTGGCGTCCGCCATGCCGCCTCGACGGCCATTCTGGAGCGCGTGTGATGACCGAGACAAGAAAATACCCGGCGCCGCAGGGCAATCCGGAGACCGCGCCGTTCTGGGAGGCGGCCAAACAGGGCAAATTCCTGATCAAGCGCTGCACCGCCTGCGGCGAGCCGCATTATTTTCCGCGATCGATCTGCCCGTTCTGCTTTTCCGACAAAACGGTATGGGAGGAAAGCTCGGGCGAGGGCGAGATCTACACTTTCAGCCTGATGCGCAAATCGGCCAGCGGGCCTTATGCGATCGGCTATGTCACGCTGAAAGACGGTCCGTCGCTGCAGACCAATTTTGTCGATTGCGATCCGGGCTCGCTGAAGATCGGCCAAAAGGTAAAAGTGGTGTTCAAACCAACCGACGGCGCGCCGCTGCCTTTCTTCACGCCGGTGTGAATTTTCCTTCTCCCCTTGAGGGAGAAGGTGGCAGCCGAAGGCTGCCGGATGAGGGGTTTCCATTCGCGAAGTAACCCCTCACCGCAGTGAGTTCGTGGTTGGTACCGGTGTAGCCCTCTCCCTCAAGGGGAGAGGGCGCAGCACTGACGCCGCTAAAAGAAGATTTTGGCAAGGAGGGTGGATGCCCAAATATGACGAGCTGATGGCGCTGAAGAATCTCGGCCAGAAATACGCCTACACCGATCGCGAAGTGATGCTGTATGCCTATGGCATCGGCATGGGCGCGGACCCGATGGACGAGAAAGAACTGGCTTATGTCAATGAGGCCGCGTTCAGCCCGCGCGCATTGAAAGTGGTGCCGACCTTCGCTTCCGTGGCCGCATGGGGCGCCAATCCCGGCGAGATGAATCTCAACCGCCTGATGGTGGTCGATGGCGAGCGCGACATCACCTTCCACAAGCCGCTTCCCGTGGCGGCCGACATCACCGCGGATTCCACCGTGCTCGGCGCGTGGGACAAGGGCAAGGAAAAGGGCGCGGTAATAAGACACAAGACCGTGCTCAAGAACGAGAACGGCGAGGAGCTTGCGACGCTGGTCGCCTCGCGGTTTGCGCGCGGCGACGGCGGTTTTGGCGGCCCGTCAGAAGGCCAGCCTGAACCGCATCGGGTGCCGACGCGGGCGCCGGACCGGTCCGTCGATATCGCGACGCGTCCGGATCAGGCGCTGATCTATCGGCTCTGCGGCGACCGCAATCCGTTGCATAGCGATCCGGAATTCGCCAACCGTGCCGGCTTTCCGAAACCGATCCTGCACGGCATGTGCACCTACGGCATCACCTGCCGCGGCGTTCTGCAGACTTATGCGGACTACGATGCCGCCGCGTTCAAACGGCACGCGGTGCGGTTTTCGTCGCCGGTCTATCCGGGTGAGACCGTCACCATGGAGATGTGGAAGGACGGCGACGTGATTTCATTCGAGGCCAAGGTGAAGGCGCGCAATGTAACGGTGATCAAGAGCGGCCGGACGGTGCTGGGGTGAGTTCGGAAGAAACGCTTTAAACGACGTCGTCATGCGCGGGCTTGACCCGCGCATCCATCCATCTTCAGGAGAATCTTTCGAAGGTGATGGATTGCCGGGTCAAGCCCGGCAACGACGGAGCAAAGGGAGAAAACAACATGGGATACCTCGACGGCAAGGTAGCGCTGATCACCGGCGCGGGCGGCGGGCTTGGCGAGGCCTATGCCAAACTGTTCGCGCGCGAAGGCGCGGCGGTGGTGGTCAACGACCTCGGCGGCCCGCGCGACGGCAGTGGCGGCGACGCCTCGATGGCGCAGAAGGTGGTCGATGCGATCAAGGCCGAGGGCGGCCGTGCCGTCGCCAACGGCGCCGACATTTCCACCATGGCCGGCGGCCAGTCGGTGTTCGACGACGCCATCAGGCATTTCGGTCGCGCCGATATCCTGGTCAACAATGCCGGTATCCTGCTCGACCAGACCTTCGCCAAGGCGACCGAAGCTGCCTGGGACAAGGTGCTGAAGGTGCATCTCAAGGGCACCTTCTGCGTCACGCAACCGGTGTTCCGCTGGATGCGCGAGAACGGCGGCGGCGTCATCGTCAACACGTCCTCGACCTCGGGGCTGATCGGTAATTTCGGCCAGACCAATTACGGCGCGGCCAAGGGCGGCATCTGGGGCCTGTCGAACGTGCTGGCGATCGAGGGCCGCAAATACAATATCCGGATCTGGACGCTCGCGCCCGGCGCGCTGACCCGCATGACATCAGACCTGCCGCGCTATATCGAGAATCCCGGCGCGGCGCTGGGACCGGAAGGTATCGCGCCGGCGGTGCTATACATGGTATCAGACCTTTCCGGCGATCAGACCGGCAAGGTGCTCGGTGTCTCCGGTCCGCGCGGCGTGCGCGAAATGCGGATGATGGAAATGGACGGCTGGAAGCCGCCGCATGACGGATGGAGCGCGCAGGACATCGTGGACCACGCCGGGGAGATTTTCTTTTCCGAGGACGCGGTAAAGAAATCCGCGCGGCGGTTTTGAACAAACCGCCGTCATTGCGAGCGAAGCGAAGCAATCCAGAACTGCCGCAACAGACTGGATTGCTTCGTCGCAAGTGCTCCTCGCAATGACGAATAACGGCTATAGTCTGCCGAACCTTCGACAGGAGATTCCATGAAACTCACCCACACCGCCGCGGGCACCTTTGCCATCGCTCCGACGCCGTTCCACGACGACGGCCGCATCGATGAAAAATCGATCGATCGGCTGACCGATTTCTACACCGAGGTTGGCTGCGACGGTGTCACCGTGCTCGGTATTCTCGGCGAAGCGCCGAAACTCGACGGCGCCGAGGCCGAACAGGTCGCGGTTCGTTTCGTCAAGCGCGCCAAGAACATGCAGATCATCGTCGGCGTCTCCGCGCCCGGCTTTGCCGCGATGCGCTCGTTGGCCCGTGCCTCGATGGACGCCGGTGCCGCCGGCGTGATGATCGCGCCGCCGCCACATCTGCGCACCGACGACCAGATCATCGGTTACTTCAAGCAGGCGGTGGAAGCGGTCGGCGACGATATTCCGTGGGTGCTGCAGGACTATCCGCTGACGTTATCCGTGGTGTTTACGCCCGCGGTGATCCGCAAGATCGTCATGGACAATCCGTCCTGCGTGATGCTCAAGCATGAGGACTGGCCGGGGCTGGAAAAGATTTCCGCGCTGCGCGGTTTTCAGAAAGACGGTTCGCTGCGGCCGCTGTCGATCCTGACCGGCAATGGCGGGCTGTTCCTCGATTTCGAGATGGAACGGGGCGCCGATGGCGCGATGACCGGCTACGCCTTCCCGGAGTTGCTGATCGATGTGGTGAAACTGTCGAAAGCGGGCAAGCGCGACGCCGCGCACGACCTGTTCGACGCGCATCTGCCGCTGATCCGCTACGAGCAGCAGCCGGGCGCGGGTCTGGCGGTGCGCAAATACGTGCTGCAGAAGCGGGGCGTGATCGCCTCCAGCGCGCAACGCAAGCCGGGGGCGAGCATAACGGCGACGGCGAAGGCGGAAGTCGACTACCTGCTGTCACGCGTGGCACGCGTCGACAAGCGTGCCGCGATGCAGCCGCAATCCAGCGCTGCGGGGTGATCGCATGGCTGAAGCCGCCAAGGCCCGTCCCGCGTCCACCATCCTGCTGTTGCGCGACAGCGCCGGTCCCGGCGGCATCGCTGTCGCCGACAAAAGTCGCAGCGAGATCGAAGTGTTCATGATGGTGCGCCATTATGAGATCGACTTCAATTCCGGCGCGCTGGTGTTTCCCGGTGGCAGCGTCGATCCCGGCGATCATGACATCGCGGCCAGGCCTGAACTCTACGCAGGCGGCGAGAAGCTCGATCGCGAGGCGCTGGGGTTCCGCATCGCCGCGATCCGCGAGACCTTCGAGGAAAGCGGCATTCTGCTGGCGAAACCGCGGGGGTCGAACGAACTGGTGTCGGCGGCGCGGGCGGCCGATATCGGCGCTGCCTTTCGCGCCGCCCCGGACAAGGAACGGGACTTCCTCAAGCTTCTCACCGACAACGGAATGTTGCTGACCTTGAACGACCTGGTGCCGTATGCGCACTGGATCACGCCGGAGGGAATGCCGAAGCGCTTCGATACTCATTTCTTTCTTGCCGCGGCGCCGCCCGAGCAGGTTGGCGCGCATGACGGCAAGGAATCGACCAACTCGATCTGGGTCTCGCCGCGCGAGGCGCTCGCCGGCGGCGAAAGCGGGCGGTTCAAGCTGCCGTTCCCGACCACGCGTAATCTGATCAAGCTTGGCAAATACCGCACCGTGAAGTCGGCGCTCGAGGACGCCCGGGTCAAGCCGGTCGTCACCGTTATGCCTGTCATGACCAGAGAGAACGGCGGCCGCCAGCTGCATATCCCGGCCGAAGCGGGCTACGACGGGGTGGTGTTCGAGGTCGGTGCGATGGGGTGAGGGCAGGGCACATCATGCCCATTTTTAATTGGGTCGCCGCTTACACTATCGTCATCCTGAGGTGCTCGCCGCGCAGCGGCGAGCCTCGAAGGATCGGCCCCGGGCGCCCGCGGCGATCCTTCGAGACGCCGCGCAAGAGCGCGGCTCCTGAGGATTACGGCGGTATGTGTGGTTGCTCCTTTTTTTCTGCCAGCTGCCGCAACGTCGCCGCGGCGGTAATGTCGCTGATGTATTTTGCGATATCCGGCGTCGCGCTGGGTCAAGAAAGCTTTCCCAGCCGTCCCATACGCATCGTCATTCCCTATTCGCCGGGCAGCGTGACCGACGTGTTCGCGCGCATCATCGCGCAGAACATGGCCGCGCAGTGGAACGGATCGATCATCGTCGAATCCAAATCCGGAGCCAACGGTTCGATTGCCGCCGAGGAAGTCGCGCGCGCAGCGCCTGACGGCTATACGTGGCTGCTGGTGACGACATTCTTTACCGCGAGTCCGTCGCTGAATTCGATGCTGCGCTGGGATCCGCTGCGCGATTTCGTCCCCATTGGCCAAGTGTGCCGCGCCCCGAATTTTTTCATCGTTCCGGTCACGCTGGCGGTGCGCAGCGTCGCCGATTATGTCGCGCTGGCGAAGGCGAAGCCTGGCACCTTGAACTACAGCCATCCGGGTAAAGGCTCCACGGGACATCTTGGCTTCGAGCTGTTCAAACGGCTCGCCGGCATCGACGTCACTGCCATCGGCTATCGCGGCTATCCACAGATGGTGCCGGATATCGCAAGCGGACTGATCACGTCGACCTTTCTGTCCGCCAATCAGGCGCTGGCGCAGGTCCAGACCGGTGCGATCAGGATCATCGGCGCGATCAGCGACGGCCGCTCGAAATATTTCCCGGATGTACCGACCATGGCCGAGCAGGGCTTTGCGGACGCCCAGATTACCCCGTGGTTCGGGATCGTCGCGCCGGCGGGCACGCCGCAGCCGATCGTCGATCGCATCAGCGAGGCCCTCGAAAAGGCGCTGGCGACACCGGAGGTGCAGCAGCGCCTCGACACCGCCGGATGCGAGGCCAAAAGCGCGCCGCTCGGGCGGTTTGCCGAAATCATCCGGACCGATGTCGCGCTGTGGGCGAGGGTGGTCAAGGAGGCGGGCATTACCGCGGACTGAGCCGTGGCCGGGTGTTCCCCCTGACGCCAATTCCGTCGTATACAGAGCCGGTTCGGAATAAGGCCTGTTTGGAGCCGGTCTCGATAACCAATGCCATTTGCCGCGATTGCCCAACGGATACGCGCGTTCTCGCTTTCGATCGGTCAACTGACCTTTGGCAGCTTCTTGCTGGTATTGGCGGTGATCATGATGACGAGCATCGCCAGCGTCATCGCCATCCGTCACATCGATGCCACCTTCGCCGAGCTGCAGCGGCTGCAAAGCGTCGGCGACCTGGCGGAAGAGATCGACCGGCGCATGAACGAATTGCGGTTGGCCGCCCGCGATTACGTCACCGATCCGGAGGCTCATTCCGCCGGCGTATGGGATGCCGCGTCGGCGCTGAATGTGCTGTTGAAAAAGACGCGGCTGGAGCTTGCTCCCGATCAACGGGACATGATCGACGGCGTCGCGACGCGGCTTTCGACCTACCGCAGCGGCATCGAACGCGTCACGACGCTGATCGCGCGCCGTGACGAATTGATCGCGGCGTTGCCGCCGTTGCGCGAAAATTTCGACAAGGCCGTCACCGAGACCTCGGACAAGACCGCGGCAGCAGCGTTGTTCGGCACGCAGAGCCGTATCGCCGCGGCGCTGCTGGCCCACGATCCGGCCAGCGCCGAGCAATCCGCCCAATCCATGCGCACGCTGCCCATCGGCGAGCCGGCGGTTCGCAGCGCGGTCGATGCTTATGCCGAGGCAATCATTTCGCTATCGACCAGGGAACGCCAGATCGCCGATCTCGACAGGGAGGTTCTGGGCACCGAGGGCCGGCTGATCGGGCGCGTGACCGAATTGCTGCGCGAACTCAGCGCGAAACAGGGGCGCGTGCTGTCCAACGACCTAGCCCGCACGCTTGCGGACGACAAATGGCAAAGCATCGTGCTGGGCGCCGCCGGCGTTCTGATCGGATTGTTCGCGGCGCTGTTCATGGTGCGCCGGACCGTGCGGCCTCTCAAGGCCATCGCGACGGCGATTCGTTCGCTCGCCGTGGGTGAAAAGGATACGTCGATCCCCGGGGTCGACGTGGACAATGAGATCGGCGATATCGCCCGCGCCGCCGAAGTGTTCCGCCATACGCTCGTCGATGCCGACGCCGCGCGCGAGGCGGCGGTTCGCGCGCTGGCCGAGCAGCGGCTGGCCGAGGAAAGCTACCGCAAGCTGTTCGAAGGCTCGGTCGACGGGATCTACGTAACGACGCCGGACGGTCGCCTGCTCAATGCCAATTCTGCGCTGGCGCGGATGATGGGTTACGACAGGCCGGAGGATCTGATCAGCGGTGTCAACGATATCGCGCGGACGATTTACGTCGATTCGGCCGTACGCGAGGAATATCAGGCACGGATGCAGCGCGAAGGCATGGTCCGCGAATTCGAATATCAAGTGCGCCAGCGCGAGGGCGGAATTCTCTGGCTCTCCGACAGCGCGACCGCGGCGCGCGACGAAGACGGCCGGGTCGTCCGCTACGAAGGGACGGTGCGCGACATTACCGACCAGAAACGCGCCGAAGACGCGATTGCCGAAGGCCGGCGGCTGTTGCAGGAAGTGATCGACACCGTGCCCGCGGTAATCAACGTCAAGGACAAGCAACTGCGCTATATCCTGATGAACCGCTACATGGCCGGCATCTTCGGCATCGAACCGGCGGACGCGATCGGCCGTACTACCTCCGACCTGATGTCGCGCTACGGCGCGCAAAAAACCGACGAAAACGACAGGCTGGTGCTGGTCAAGGGCCGCGAACTCGGCTTCTACGAGGAGGAATACATCAATTCCTCCGGCAGCATGCGGCAGTGGCTGGTCAACAAGCTCCCGCTTCTCGACGCACGAGGCGATATCGAAAACATCGTTACCGTGGCGCTCGACATCGGCGAACGCAAGCGCGGCGAGTTCGAAATGCGCAAGGCCAAGGATGCCGCCGAAGCCGCGCTGCGCAACCTGCGCGAGACCCAGAATTCGCTGATCGAAGCGGAGAAGCTCGCAGCGCTGGGGCGGCTGGTGGCCGGCGTCGCCCATGAGGTCAACAATCCGGTCGGCATCAGCCTGACGGTGGCCTCCTCGCTCGAGCGCAAGACCGCGCTGTTTGCATCCGAGGTCGCCCGCGGCGATCTCAAGCGGTCGAGCCTGAACGATTTTCTCGAAACCAGCCGCGACGCAGCTTCGCAGCTTGTGGCGAATCTCAATCGCGCTGCCGAACTGATCCAGTCGTTCAAGCAGGTGGCCGCGGACAGGAATTATTCGGATCAGCGCAGCTTCGATCTCGGCGACCTGACCGAGCAGGTGGTCATGAGCCTGCGGCCGGGGCTGCGAAAGCACAATTTAACCCTCAACGTCGATTGCCAGCCCAACCTGACCATGAACAGCTACCCCGGACCTTACGGTCAGGTGCTCACCAACCTGTTCCTCAACTCGGTCGCGCACGCGTTTCCAAACGGCAGGCCTGGCACCGTCGAGATCAAGGTGCGTGAGTCCGGCAAGGACAATGTCGAAATTCTTTTTTCGGACAATGGCATCGGCATGAGTCTCGACGTCAGGCGCCGGGCATTCGATCCGTTCTTCACGACCCGGCGTGACCAGGGCGGCACCGGGCTGGGTCTGCATATCGTCTACAGCATCGTCACCAATCGCCTGGGCGGTCGGCTCGATCTGGATTCCCAGCCCGGCGGCGGCACGCAGATCCAGATCGTCCTGCCGCGGACCGCGCCGATCGAACTGGCGGCGGAGTAAGCCACCGTCATTCCGGGGCGCCTCTTCGTCGCGAACCCGGAATCGTCATTGCGAGCGAAGCGAAGCAATCCAGAAGCCACAAGGCAAGAACTGGGTTGCTTCGTCGCAAGTGCTCCTCGCAATGACGGCGACGCCCTAGTCGCTGTCGGCGAGTTTGCGCAGCGTCGCCCCAAAGATCTGGCTGGCCTTTCCGACCAGTGCCGTGCCGTTCATGACCGCCGCCGAGTCGGTGAACGTGCCTGAGACGCCGATGCCGACCGGGGTAGGGCCGCCGAACAATGGACTGGCGTCGGGACTGCTGGTGTGGCGCTGGACCAGGACCTCGCCCTTGAAGGTGTCGCCCTTCACGGAGTAGCTGCCGGTGTAGAACAGATAGGCGTCGCCGCCGAGGATCTGCCCGTCGCGGAAAAGGATCACACCACTGCCCTTGCCCGAACGCCCGTCGAGCAAGCTGACATGGATTGAATATAGCCCGTTCTTCATCGTATTCCCGACGCGACCGTCTTGGGTCGCGGAGCGCCGCGCCATTGTGCCAATCCGGCGGCGCAGCGTCAACGCGACAGGTTGGCCGTTGGCCCGGGCGCGATGCGGTGCGAAGAGCCGCTTCGCAGAATCCACACCGCGCTCCGTAGGACCCCGGCTATGCAGCACCGCTTCGCAAGTCTGTGCGCCGCGCTGCGTCGGGAGAGCGGCTCCGTCGCACACCGCTCAAGCATACTTCTTGTCGCGCTCGAGTAGTTCGACTGAAATACCCTGCGGGCCCCGGATGAAGCAGATGCGCACGCCCGGCCGGATGGTCGTGGGGTCTTTGGTAAATTCGATGCCTTTCGCCCGGATTTCGGCTGCGGCCGCGTCGATATCTTTCACCGTCAGGCCGAAATGATCGAGCCCCTGGTAAGGTGTCGCCGGTGGCGCGTTGACGCCGTCACCCGCCGCGACCGGAGCGATGAACACATTGGCGCCGCCGAGCCTCACGTCGATGCGGCCAGGACCGCGCACGATCTCCCCGCCAAGAATATCCTGCAGCCACGCCGCGGTTGCTTCCGGATCGGGGCTGCGCAGATGGATGTGGTCCCAGGTGACGATCGGCATTCAACTCTCCCGGTTTTTCCTGCGGCGCCTTGCTGGCAGGCGGTCCGCCGATTTTAGTGGTCGTATTGCGGCTTAGCCATCCCTATAATCCGGACATTGCCGCGAGATATTTAGCCTTAGGGAGAAGCAAAATGAAATTTCTGTCTGCACTGTTTGGTCGCAACCGGCGCAAGCCGCAAACGATTGTGGACACCGCCAGCGACGGCACGGTTACGACGCTCGAAATCGCGGAGGACGGTTCGTACACGGCCCATTTCGAGTATCGAAAAAGTCCGTTTGAGCTGCAGCAAGAGAACGAGCGCGCGCTGGATCATCTTATGCACTGGTGTTCCCAGTTCTATCACAGCGACGACCACACGAACTGGCGGACGCTGCTCGAAAGGTGGCTTTATGTCGGATGGGGCATTCGCGACATCGCATATGATTACGACAGGATGCTTTGGCTTGCAAAAGCCTGGTACGACCATCCTTCGACCGCCAGCGGACAGCAGGTGCGGTTTGTCGGGCGTGAAATTCAAATCGTGCCGCGGCCGGCGAAACCCGACTTCATGCTAGGGCCTCAGGAGTTCGCGGCGCTCGCAGCTCGGTTTCGGATCGAGGAAGCGCAACGCGCCGAGGAACGCAAAAACCGAGGGTAACCGGAGCGGCGGCGAGTCAAGACCGGCCCATGTCTCGGTACCACCCGTAACCCATGTGTCCGGAACGGAGCTCCGGAACGGACTTTGGAAATTTGGCGCGCTCGGAGAGATTCGAACTCCCGACCCTCGGATTCGAAGTCCGATGCTCTATCCAGCTGAGCTACGAGCGCTTTCGCGCGCACAATAGCTGGGCGGCGCCTGAAAGCCACTCCCGGAACGATTGCGCCACGGCTTTTTTCTCGGACTTTTCAATGGGCTGAGGATTTTCTGCCAATTCGGCGCCGTGGCAGGAGCTGTCTGATCGCAGGAATTGGCCGTTTCCGGACCTGTTGCGACGAAACACTTACCAGATCGCCGGCGGGGCGAGTAAATTGATGAGTTTCATCAAGTAGTTGGAGATTCTTAGCGGAATTCTAGCGATACTGGCGTGCTTAACGAAATTCAAACACAGTAACGCCAGAGTCTTGCCGTTGGGTGGCCGCGGCCTGCCAGCATCCCGACGGTCCATATCCGGTTGTACATTCGATCCATGCGCATCACGCCCCTTGCTCTACTGTCGCTCTTGCTGCTGGCTGCTACCCCGGCCCGCGCCGACCTTCGCATCACCCGCGACCACGGCGGCTATGTCACCGAATACAAGGCGAAGTACGAGCGCATCCGTGACCGTCACGAGCGCGTCATTATCGATGGCATCTGCAATTCCGCCTGTACCATGGTGTTCGGCATCGTGCCGCTGAACAAGGTGTGCGTCACGCCGCGCGCCAGCCTCGGCTTTCACCAGGCCTATTACGACAAGGCGTTTACCTTCGGCATCAAGGTCACCAGCTATGAGGGGACATCCGACCTGATGGCCTATTATCCGCAGCCGGTGAAGGAATGGATCAGCCGCAACGGCGGGCTGACCACGACCATGAAGAAGATCAAGAACGGCCAGGATCTCTGGAAGATCGTCGATCCCTGCCCGGAAGATTTCTGATCGCTTCAAGCCAGATCTATCGAACCCGACATTACCGGGACGCAACGGCCGCCGACGAATGTCGCGGTGACGGCTCCGCCGCGCTTTTCCGCCTGCGCGTGAAGCAGGCTCGGCCGGCCCATCTCCACGCCCTGCGCGATCGTCTTCGAAAATTCGAGTTCCTGCTCCGGCCGGAGCTTGGCGAGCAGTCCGATCAGCGCGACATTCGCGCTTCCGGTGGCCGGGTCCTCGGTAATGCCGTGCTGCGGCGCGAACATCCGGGCCCGGATGTCGATTTCGTCCTCATTGACCTGCGTGTAAAGCAGGATGCTGGTCGCCGGATGTTTTGTAACTTCCTGGCGGAAAACGTCGGCGCGTGGACTTGCTGCGGCGAGCGCGGCAGGGGTTTTCAGTTCGGCGAGGATGAAGGCCGCGCCGCACGAGGCGATGCAGGGGCGGTGGTTTCTGGTCTCGATGGCATCGATCGCAACACCGCAGGCCGATGCCACCAGTTCAGCTGCAATTTCAGCGCCGACCGACAGCGTCTGAGGGGAGGCAAGACGTGCGCCCGCCAGCGCCGCGCCGTCTTTCAACAATGTAATCGGGACCAGACCGGCTTGCTCCTCGAAGATGACGCGGTCGCCAGCGACGGTTCGGCCGTAACTCGTGCCGGCACGCGCCAGCACATAGGCGGTGCCGACGTTAGGATGCCCCGCGAACGGCATCTCGCCGCACGGCGTGAAAATCCGTACCTCCGCGGTATGCGCTGCGTCTTTCGGCGGCAGCACGAAGGTGGTTTCCGCCAGGTTGAACTCGGCGGCGATCGACTGCATCTGCTGCGTCGACAGACCCTCCGCGTTCAACACCACCGCGAGTGGATTGCCGCTGAACTGGTCCGACGTGAACACATCGACGGTTTGAAATCGCAGAAGCATATTTAATTCCTGAAGCGCCAGTACGCTGAAGAAACCCGTTCCGCGCGGGCGTTATGTGTTATCGCGAGGGCAGCCCGCGCATTTCATCATTGCCGCATATCATACGATCGGGCACACGGGTCGGCAAATGAATCGTGACCTTGAGAATCTTGCCGCCCGAGTCGCGCCGGCGGTGTTCGTCGTGCTCTGGAGCACCGGCTTCATCGGCACCAAATACGTGCTGCATAACGCCGAGCCGTTGACCTATCTCGCGATCAGAATGGCCCTGGTGGTGGTGTTGATGGCGATTATCGCGGCGATTGCACGTCCGCAGTGGCCCGACCGCGGCGGCATCGCGCACAGCGTCGTCGCAGGAATTCTGGTGCATGGCTTTTATCTCGGGGGTACCGCGATTGCAATCGCGCACTCGATACCTGCCGGCCTGTCGGCCCTGATTCCGGGATTGCAGCCGATTCTGACCTCGACACTGGCCAACCGCTGGCTCGGCGAGCGAGTCACGCCGCTGCAGTGGGCCGGCCTCGTGCTCGGGCTCGCCGGCGTGGTGCTGATCCTGCATAATCGTCCGATGGGCGGCGAGGCGGGTTGGGGGTGGTTCGCCTCCGGAGTCTCGCTCGTCAGCATCACGCTTGGAACGCTGTACCAGAAACGCTATTGCAGCCGGATCGATTGGCGCGCCGGCAATCTGGTGCAATACGTCGCGGTAACGATTTTCTTCAGCGTCGCCGCCTGGCTGTTCGAAAACAATGTCGTGCACTGGACCAGCGAATTCGTGCTTTCGGTCCTCTGGCTCGCGGTGGTGCTGTCGATCGGATCGATCGGATTGTTGTACTGGCTGATACGGCGTTCCGCCGCCACGTCGGTCGCCAGCCTGTTCTATCTGGTGCCGGCGGTGACGGCGGTGATGGCCTATGTGCTGTTCGACGAGCGGCTCGATGCCGTCGCCATCGTTGGCATGGTCGCCTGTGCTGCCGCGGTATTTCTGGTCAACAAGAGCGCGTGAGCTCGACGTTCAAGCCGCCGGCGAAGAAACACTCCGCAAAGGCAGAACACGCGTCGGGTCGCCGGCCGATGATCCCGCGCAGACAAGAACCTCCAGATTTTCATCCGAAGGTTTTTGTGTGCGGCATCCAGGGATCAGCGCTTTGACTTCTTCGCCTTCTTTTTCTTCGGCATCATTTTCTTCGCGACTTTCTTGACGGCTTTCTTGACCGACTTTTTCACCGAAGATTTGTTGCCGGCCTTCTTGGATTTCTTTGCCGTTTTCTTTTTCGGCGTCATTTCCTTCGCGACTTTCTTGGCGGTCTTTTTGGCTTTCTTCGCGACCGCCTTGGCGGTTGCCGTGGTTGCGCTGACAGCACCGCTCACCGCGTCCGTCACGGTTTCTAAAATCGGCTGGTCGTCCATGTCGTCCCCCAGGGGTTGTTGAAGTCCCGACGATAGCCGATTCTCGGTTTGTTGAAAGAGAAGCCGTAATTGGCTCATCCGGCGCGGACCTTGGCATAGGCTGCCAGCGCTCGCTCCCGCCCGGTCCTGTGGTCGATGACAGGAGCCGGGTAGGTCTTGCCGGATGCGATACCAGCGCTCGCAAGCTCCAGCGGCGTTGCAGTCCAGGGCTGGTGGATCAGCCGGGTTGGCAACCCTGCAAGTTCCGGCACCCAGCGCCGGACGTAAACGCCATCGGGATCGAACTTCTCGCCCTGCAGGATCGGATTGAATATCCGGAAGTAGGGTGCGGCGTCTGCTCCGGAGCCCGCGACCCACTGCCAGTTGGCGGGATTGCTGCCGGCATCGGCATCGACCAGGGTGTCCCAAAACCACTTTTCACCCTGACGCCAGTCGATCAGGAGGTGCTTGACCAGGAATGAGGCTACCACCATCCGGACCCGGTTATGCATTACGCCGGTGTGCCAGAGTTCGCGCATCCCGGCGTCGACAATGGGATAGCCGGTCCGGCCGCGCTGCCAGGCTCGCAGGGCCTTTTCGTCGGCTTTCCAGGGGAATGCATCGAAAGAGGGCTGCAGGTTGCGCTCGGCTAGATCGGGTACGTCGAACAGCAGATGCCGGCAAAATTCGCGCCAGCCCAGTTCGCTGAGGAATTTCTCGATGTCGCCGGCCAGCCCGGGATGTTCGGCGGCGGCAAAGCGTGCGGCGTGCCAGACCAGCCGCGGGCTGATCTCGCCGAATCGCAAATACGGCGAAAATCGTGAGGTCCCGTCGCGGTCGGGGCGATCGCGGTCGGTGGAATAACCGGCCACGCCATTTTCAAGAAATTGCCCGAGCTGCGCCTTCGCAGACGCTTCTCCCGGGGTCCACGTCTGGCGCAACCCGCCGGCCCAATCCGGATGCGTGGGCTCGAGGTGCCAGCTTTCGAGCGTTTCGCCGGCGATTCCCGGAAGGTAATTCAACGTTTTCGGCGCGGGCAGGGGCTCCGGCGGATCGCCAAAACTTCGAACCCTCTTCCAGAACGGCGTGAATACGCGCAAACCCCGGCCATTGCTGTTACGGACGTTGTTGGGCGCCACCAGCAGGTCGCCGGGAAAGCGGTGCGATGTCACGCCGATTTCCCTCAGCGCGGCGGCGACCTCATCGGCGACGGCCTGATGCGGCGCCTGCGCGATCTCATTCCAGAAAACGGCGCCGGCGCCGGCTTTGCGCGCCATCTCCGCAATGACCTTGGCGGCAGGTCCCCGGCGCAGCGTCAGCGGCGCGCCGATCGCGTCAAGGCTTTTTCGCAACGCGCACAGTGATTGCGCCAGCCACCAGCGCGCCGCACCGCCGAGCGGACGCGCGTTCGGACTGAGGGCAGCGCTCACCTCGTCAAGCACGTAAAGGCAAATCACCGGCGCGCCGGTGTTTGCGGCGGCGTGCAGCGCAGGATGATCGGCGAGGCGCAGATCGTCGCGAAACCAGACGATGCAGGGGGAAGTCCGACTTGTCATCAGGGTTTCAACTCGGATGCGACATGTTAGGTCCGTGCCACGATCGGTGTGGCCGGCATTGCAACTTTACGCAATCCTGGACGTATTTGAGAAGGCCGCGGCGTTGGAGGACGATGTGAAGCGATATACGGTTCTTTATCTGGCGACGCTGATCGTCATGATACCCGTTGATTTCCTGTTTTTGGGCACCGTTGCCAAGAGCTTTTTCACCTCCCAGGTCGGTGACATGCTCGGTGAAATCAGGCTGACGCCGGCGATCCTGTTCTATCTGCTTTACGTGGTGGGAATTCTGGTCTTCGTCAGCGGCTCGACCGCCGCGACATGGCAATCGACCTTGCTATACGGTGCGTTGTTTGGCTTCTTCTGCTACATGACGTTTGAGCTCACGTCGCTGTCGCTGCTCAGACACTGGACGTGGAGCGTGGTGATAGTTGACGTGTCGTGGGGGACATTCGTTACCGCGGTGGCGTCCACCCTCGGCTTGATAATCGCCAACTGGATCCTGCCGAAGATTTGAAGTCGTTGCGAATGCGTAGAGCGGGCACAGCGCAACGCGTCCACCATTTACAATAGCGTGATAGTTGGTGGGCATGGCGGAAGCGCGCCTTTGCCCACCCTGAAACACACCTCGCCTGTTACTTCGGCTGCGGCACGATCCGGATGTAGGGCTTCGGCGATTTCCAACCCTGCGGATAGATCGTTCTGGCTTCGTCGTCGGTGACCGAGCCTGCGATGATGACATCCTCCCCCTGTTTCCAGTCGGCCGGCGTGGCGACGCGATGCTTCGCGGTCATTTGCAGCGAATCGATCACCCGCAGAATCTCCTGGAAATTGCGCCCGGTTGTCATCGGATAGACCAGCACCAGCTTTATCTTCTTGTCCGGCCCGATAATGAAGACGTTGCGCACCGTGGCGTTGTCGGCAGCGGTGCGGGTATTGGCATCGCCCGAGGTACTGGCCGGCAGCATGTCGTAGAGTTTTGAGACGTTCAGATCGGTATCGCCGATCATTGGAAAATTCGGCGCCGCTCCCTGGGTTTCCTTGATGTCGTCGGACCATTTGGCGTGCTTGTCGACGGGATCGACGCTGAGTCCGATCAGCTTGACGCCACGCTTGTCGAATTCCGGTTTGAGCTTCGCCAGCGCGCCGAGTTCCGTGGTGCAGACCGGCGTGAAATCCTTCGGATGCGAGAACAACAGCGCCCAGCCAGGGCCGATCCAGTCATGGAACCTGATTTTGCCGTCAGTGGTTTCGGCCTCGAAATCCGGGGCAACAGCGCCAATCTGGAGAGCCATGTTCTAACCTCATGTCATTCAAGTTACAGGTAAATTCAGGTCGTAGTATAACGGACGGCCTACCGCGGCGGAATGGCTTTCCGCAAAAACGACAATATCTTCTCCGGCGAGGGTTGCTGCTGAAATCTTCTTTTGATACGCCCCCGCCCGACGAAAAAACCACAACGGCATCAAAAGCTTCATTGCCCCGATATTGCCGCTTGTGCGCCCCACCTCGGCCGGACGAGGTTGCGACATCCCGAACCGTCACCGATGTCACAGCGACCAATCGGCAACCATTTAAAAAAGACACGGCCCAAGTTTCGAATCGTTAACCACTCGTTTACGCCCGCATGGAAATGCTGGGACCAGAAAAGAAAAAGAGAAGAGTACCGATGCCTGCCTCTGCTGGAATGCCCGCCCAACCGATCGCCATCGAGACCTTGAATGTTTCCTGCCACAAGAGCGCCGCACGAGCTCTCACTGTTGTCCGCGACGGGGTGATTACCGGCGAAGGCCCGACCACCAAAGGCCGTATTCATTTTTCCCGCGCGCTGGATGCCGACGACGCCGCCTGGTGCGCGCGCATTCTTACCGCAGCCGCGGTTGAGCATCAGCCGGTCAGCCGCGCCGAAGCCGAGGCGCTGTTCGAGATCAACGACGCCGCGGCCGAACGCAGCGATGACGGACTGTTCGACAATCTGTTCGCCAAGGCGGTCGTGCATCATGCGGCCTCAGCGTCCGGCCTGCCGGTGCCGTCGCGCACCATCGCGCTGTCGCCGGATACCGCAATCGAAAGCTGGGCGCCCACCAGGGCTGTGGGCGTCGACACCGAAGTGTTGGAATGGATCGCCAGCCAGATGCGCGGGCGCCGGCGCAGCAACCGCACCTTGATGACGCTGGTCGCAACCATTGTCGGCGCCGCTACGCTGCCGCTGGCGCAAATTCCGAACGTGTTCGACATCGGAATGTAAGCTGGCCGCCAAGGCACGAATCAGGAGCGGCGGGGCTATTTTCCCGCCGTTTTTTGTTTGCCGCCTTCGGCTTCGAGGCCAAGCGTGCGGCCGGGAAATCCCGCAACGTCGAAATAGCGCTGGGCCTCGACGCGCTGGAACTTAAGGACGGTCTTCAGACCGTTTGCCGACAGGCGCGAACTGACGCTGCCGCCGGTGGCGCGCGGCGTTGCGCCATTCGGCATCGCTTCCGTCATCACCCTGCCGGTCAGGCTGCCGTTGTGTTTCGGCATGAGGCCGAGCAAGCGCGCGGCGGTGGCGCCGATATCGGCATTGCTGACCGGCAGCGCATCGACGTAACCTGTTTTGAAATCCGGCCCGATCGCCGCCATGAAATTCATGGTATCGCCGCGGCTGAAACTGCCGTGCATGCCCTGGCCCTGCCGTAGCACCGTATCGGCGACCGCGACGGAACAGTTGGTCGGCTCGTCGCAGCCGGTAGACCAGGAGCGGAAGTTGACGACGATGGCCGGATGCGGCGTCACCGCCTTGCCGCGGAGGCCGAGGTGCGACAGCGGCAGTGTGCCGGGGAAGCGGCCGAGATCGTCCTCCACGAACAGCCCGCTGACGTAATCCTGCTCCAGCAGGGCTTTGACGATACGTCCGGCCAGCTTGCGGTCGTTGTTCGGCAGGTAGACCAGATCGGAGCCGCCGTTAGTGGCGACCACCACGTCGGGCTTCGAGGGATCCTTGCCGAGCAGGCTATTACCGGCCTTGGGATGCGCGGTATCGGCAACGGGCGCATTTTTGTCGTTCGGATCGAACAGCGGCAGCTTGAGCGCCTTGGCGAGGTCGATCGCCAGAAAGCCCATTGGCAGAAAGCCGCTTGGCGTGTCGTCGTAGGATATTTTTGCCGACGGGCTGGTCTTGCTCTCCTTCGAAATGGTCGAAAAGCCGTGATCGGACGAGATCATGATGTTGGTCGAGGCTGCGAGGCCGAGTTCGTCGAGCGCTTTGCGCAGTTGGGCGAGGTTGTCGTCGGCGTTCCTGATGCCGGCGAGCGAAGTGGGACCGTTGATTTCCGGCGTGACTGTGTTGAGGCTGTCGCCGGTATTGTGCTGGCTGCCGTCGGGATCGCGCGACCAGAACACCAGCACGAACGGCTTGTTCCGTGCCTTGAACATCGGCAGCACCACCTTGGTGGCCACCTCGGCCATGTAGGCTTGCTGCGCCACGTTGGCTGATGTAGTGCCCGGCGTCCTGGCGTCGCCGGCCTTGCCGTTATCGCCACGCGGTGGTGTCGCCAACGGAAGGTCGGCCTTTGCAAGAGCGGTCTGCATCTCCTGCGACAGTGGAACGCCGTTCTTGCCGCCGGTGGCATCGTCGATAACAATGGAATGCTGGCCGTCGGTGCCGATCTTGTCGGTGTGATCGAACTGAAAGGCCGGACCATGCTTGCCGATCGCCGCGGTGCTGAAGCCCTGCGCCCTCGCCATTTTCAGGATCGTCTCTTCATTCAGGTAATCGCCGCCGAATTGTTCGTCCACTTCCAGCATCACCGGATCGACTTCGAGAAACGGCACGACCGTATCGTTGGCGTGGGCGACGGGATGTGCCGTGTAGATCGTGTTGCTGAAGACACCGGTGTCGCCGAGATAATGGCCAGTTGCCATGGCGGAGCCGTTTGCCATCGTAAAGGTCGGAAACAGCGAGTGCGAATTTTTGAAATTGACGCCCTTGTCGCGGACTTCCGCCATTGCCGGCGCGGTCTGTGGCGTGACGATTCGCCCGCGCAGCCCGTCGGGCACGAACAGGACAAGATTTTTGGGCCTGTCGCCTTGTGCCGAGGCTACGCCGGCGGACAGAAAAGTCAGACCGATAGATAGCAGGACGATTGCGCGGCGCATCAAAATCTCCCCGTTGAGGCAAATTCCGGCTCAAACGGCCATGCCTCTGTTTAGTTTTTCTGTACGACGGAATTGTTACATCTGTCTCCGCGTGCCAGATTGCAGTCCTGTCCCGCAAGAGTGGACCCCGCCCGAAGGTTGCAAGTAAACAAGCTCATGTTCAAACGAATTCTGATCGCCAATCGCGGCGAGATCGCCTGCCGGGTCATCAAGACCGCCCGGCGTATGGGAATCGAGACCGTCGCCGTCTATTCCGAAGCCGACCGTGACGCGCTCCATGTCGAGATGGCCGATGACGCCGTGCCGATCGGGCCGCCGGCTGCGGCGGAAAGTTATCTTGTAATCGAGAAGATCGTCGAAGCTTGCCGGAAGACTGGCGCCGAAGCGGTGCATCCGGGCTATGGTTTCTTGTCGGAACGCGAGGCATTTCCGCGCGCGCTCGGCGAGGCCGGCGTCGTCTTCATCGGCCCTAATGCGAGCGCCATCGCCGCCATGGGCGACAAGATCGAATCCAAGAAAGCTGCGGCGAAGGCGAATGTTTCCACGGTGCCGGGTTATCTCGGCGTCATCGAGGACGACAAGCACGCGGTCAGGATCGCCGACGAGATCGGCTATCCCGTGATGATCAAGGCTTCCGCCGGCGGTGGCGGCAAGGGTATGCGCATCGCCCATTCGACCGCGGAGGTGGCCGAAGGCTTTGCCCTTGCCAAGGCTGAGGCGAAATCATCGTTTGGCGACGACCGCGTGTTCATCGAAAAGTTCATCGTCGACCCCCGCCACATCGAAATCCAGGTGCTCGGAGACAAGCACGGCACCGTGATCTATCTCGGCGAGCGCGAATGCTCGATCCAGCGCCGCAATCAAAAAGTGATCGAGGAGGCGCCGTCGCCGCTGTTGGATGAAACCACGCGGCGCAGGATGGGCGAACAGGCGGTGGCACTCGCCAAGGCGGTGAACTACGATTCCGCCGGCACCGTCGAATTCGTCGCCGGCCAGGACAAGAGCTTTTATTTCCTCGAAATGAATACGCGGCTGCAGGTCGAGCATCCCGTGACCGAACTGGTGACCGGGGTCGATCTGGTCGAGCAGATGATCCGGGTCGCGGCAGGTGAAAAACTTGGTGTTGCGCAAAAGGACGTGACGCTGACCGGCTGGGCGGTGGAATCACGGGTCTACGCCGAGGACCCGTTCCGCAGTTTCTTGCCGTCGATCGGCCGGCTTGTGAAATATCGGCCGCCGGCCGAAAGCAGCGTCGACGGCGTTACCGTGCGCAACGACACCGGTGTGCAGGAAGGCGGCGAGATTTCGATCCATTACGACCCGATGATTGCCAAGCTCGTCACCCACGCGCCGTCGCGCGCCGCCGCTATCGAGGCGCAGTCGACCGCGCTCGACTCTTTCTACATCGACGGCATCCGTCATAACATCCCGTTCCTGTCGGCGCTGATGAATCATCCACGCTGGCGCGAGGGCAATCTTTCCACCGGGTTCATTGCCGAAGAATTTCCGAAAGGTTTTGCCGCGCGCGAGCCGGAAGGCGAGATCGCGCGCCGGCTCGCAGCCGTCGCGGCCGCCGCCGATCATGTGATCGGTGAGCGCCGGCGGCAGATTTCCGGCCAGATGAGTGGCCGTCCGGTGCAGCGCGGGCGCCGCCGCGCGGTGTGGCTGGAGCGCAACGAGATCATGCTCGACGTCGCGCGCGAGGGTGAGGGTATCGCGGTTCGTTTTATCGCCGCTGACGATACCCTCGGCACTCCGCATCAACTGGTGTCGCCGTGGACGCCCGGTGAGCCGGTATGGCAGGGCACCATCGATGGTCACCTGGTCGCCATGCAGATACGGCCGGTCACGAACGGCATCCGACTCGCACACCAGGGCTTTGAGGTTGCGGTCAACGTCTTCACAGAAGGCGAAGCCATGGCTGCGCGGCTCATGCCGGTGACCACGGCGGCCGATACTGGCAAGAAACTGCTTTGCCCAATGCCGGGCCTAGTGGTGTCGATCGCGGTGACCGAAGGTCAGGAGGTCAAGGCAGGCGAAACACTGGCGGTTGTCGAGGCGATGAAGATGCAGAACGTGCTTCGCGCCGAGCACGACGGCGTGGTGAAAAAAATATCCGCCATCGCCGGCGCAACGCTGGCGGTGGACGCGCTCATCCTCGAATTCGCCTGAGATCCGCGATGCCCTTCCGCAAGCGCCGCGATGTTCTGCGTGGGATCCTGTCGGGACCGGCGTGTATCCGTCCGGGCTCGGTGTATGACGCGATTTCCATCCGCATCGCCGAAGATCTCGGCTTCGAGTTTGGCATGTTCGGCGGCTCGGTGGCATCGCTCGCCGTGCTCGGCGATCCCGATGTCACGCTGATCACCTTGACCGAACTTGTCGAGCAGATGCGCCGAATGTCGCGCGCAAGTTCGCTGCCGGTGCTGGTCGATGCCGACCACGGCTATGGCAACGCCCTGAACGTCCGCCGCACGGTGCAGGAATTGGAGTCCGCCGGTGCGGCCGGCCTGACCATCGAGGATACCTTGCTGCCACAGGCCTACGGCCACGCCAAGGTGCAACTGATCTCTCTGGAGGAGGGCGTCGGCAAGATGAAGGCCGCGCTCGATGCGCGCAGCGATCCGTCGCTGGTGATCATCGGCCGCACCGGCGCTGCGTCGGTAACATCGATGGATGACGCGGTGGTTCGCGCGAAGGCCTATCAGGCCACCGGCGTCGATGCGCTGTTTTTTACCGGATTGAAAACCCGTGCGGAGCTTGAGGCGATTTCGGCGGCAACCACGCTGCCGATCGTGTTGGGCAACGCCCAGGGCGAACTGGACGATCCGGAATTCCTGATCGGCAGGCGGGTGTCCGCCGCTCTGCAGGGCCATGCGCCATTCGCTGCTGCGACACAGGCGGTCTATGAGACGCTGAAGGCACTCCGCGACGGGACCGCGCCAAAGAATTTGAAGGGCGTCGCTTCGCCTGGATTGAACGGCCGCGTCATGCGCGAGGCCGCCGTAAAGCAGCGCGCCGCGGATTTTCTGGGACTGAAGCGGTGATGAGCGACGTGGTCCGGCAGGTTATCATCCGGGGCCGGGTGCAGGGCGTCGGCTATCGCTACTGGACAAGGCGCACGGCGACCGCGCGTGACCTTCAAGGCTGGGTACGCAACCGCGGGGACGGCAGCGTGGAAGCGCTGTTCGCGGGACCGGAAGAGATTGTCGCTGACATGATCGCGATCTGCCGGCATGGTCCCGCATCGGCGCAGGTCGATGCCGTGGATGAAAAAGCCGCCGAACCGGACGCGCTGAACCTGCGTCGGCGGAATGAACGGTTCTCGGAATTGTCGACGATCTAAAGCATGATGATATTAGCTTGAAATGCGTCATTGCGAGGAGCGAAGCGACGAAGCAATCCAGTCCGTCTATGCGCGCCTGCTGGATTGCTTCATCTAGCGCAAATTTGCAGAGCAAACTTGTCGCACGGCTCGCAATGACGATTCAACAACAGTGTATCATGCTCTAGATTGTCGGCTTTATCAGGCCGTCGCCGCTTCTACGCTCCGTGAGGAGGAGCCGAATACATCCTCGAATGCCCGCTGGAGCGCAACATCGACATCCGCCATCGTCAGGGGATGGCCGAGATCGACCAGACTGGTGACGCCATAACGCGGATTTATCACGCCGCACGGCACGATCGCGGAAAAATGCGTCAAGTCCGGCTCGACATTGATCGCGATGCCATGGAGCGACACCCAGCGCCGCAGCCGCACGCCGATGGCGGCGATCTTATCCTCGTAGTCCCGGCCCTTGTCCGGTCGCGCGACCCAGACGCCGACGCGGTCTTCTCGCCGTTCGCCACGCACGTTGAAAGCGGCAAGGGTCCGGATGATCCATTCCTCCAGACCGGCGACATAGGCGCGTACATCGGGGCGACGGCGCTTCAGGTTGAGCATGACGTAAGCCACGCGCTGTCCGGGGCCATGATAGGTCAATTGCCCGCCGCGCCCGGTGGCGAACAGGGGGAAACGGGAATCAAGCAGATCGGCCTCCTTGCCGCTGGTGCCGGAGGTGTAGAGTGGAGGGTGCTCCAGCAGCCACACCAGCTCCGGCGCGGTGCCGTCGGCGATGGCTGCCACCCGCGCATCCATCGTGGCCACCGCTTCCAGATACGGCACCGGCGTGCCGGAAATCCGCCATTCGACGGCGGCGGCGCCGGCAGGCGGCTCAAGTATCGTTAAATCGAGTCTTTGGCGGTCCTTAACCATTGGCTAACCATAACGTGGTGATCTGGAGCCTGACAATTTGCATGTGCGAGTTCGGGTCCAGTTTGGTGGTTCAGACGTGCCAACCCTAGATAAAGTCTCGGTCGATCTTATGGTGGTGCTCGGGACGACCTCAATGCCGATTCACCAGGTGATGCGGCTCAGCCGCGGCGCCATCATTGAATTGGACGCCACCGAGCAGGACGAGGTCAGGGTTCTCGCCAACAACCTGCCGATCGCCAGCGGCGTGGTGCTGGTCGATCGCAACCGGATCGCGGTGGAAGTCAAGCAAATGCTGCCCAGGACCCCCGGCCACAGATAGTCTCGCGGGCCTTGTCCCTCCATCCCTGATTTGTTACATCGGCGCCGTCGATCCGGCCGGGCGCGAGCCCTGCCGTCCATTCATCGACCTTGCGCTCGTGGCGGAATTGGTAGACGCGCTGCCTTGAGGTGGCAGTGAGTAAAATCGTGGGGGTTCGAGTCCCTCCGAGCGCACCATATATCCTGAACAGACAAAGGCCCCCGCAGTCAGCCGGGGGACGCTCGGCTAGTACTGGCGCGCCGTCAGCGGCACAGGTTTCAACCCCGGTTCGGCAATGGGCATGCTCCCCGGGATTCTACGTCTGGAAGCGCCGGCTTCGATCGAAATCAGCTTCGCGATTGCGTCGGCGCCTCGTTCAATTACGGTCGGCGTCTGTTCGGCGTGACGTAATGACGGGAGTACCGCCCGCTGCGCCGCTGCGCCGGAGCGTTCCTGAATTTCGAAGATGTCCTTGGCAGGCACGGGCAGGGTAATCGTGCTGCCGGCCACCGCCAACGGCGGCAGTCGAGGCCACGGCGACTGCCGCGGCAAGGGAACTGAACCGTGCCCGAGCCGCCGCGGACGCGCAAAGAATTCCGGCAACGACAGCGGCTGGCCATCGCGCCAGTCCGAATCCGACAAGGCGGGCGCGGGAAGCATCTCCGTACTGGCAAACACGAAATTGGGAATTTTCGGCCAGCGCGAGATCGCCACGTTCTCCGAAATCGGATGCAGCTGCCACTGCTGCGGCTCCGTCGGTGTTTTCGGCAGGTCAGGCGCTGTCGGTACGACGTGGACGATGCGGTAGCCTCGCGCCTTCAGGTCATGCAGGATTTTCGGCAGCGCGGCGACGGTCCGGGCCTGGATGTCGTGCAGCAGCAGGATGCCCTTGCCCTTGGCCTCCAGGCGTTTCATCGCGAGGTCGTATACGCGGGCCGAGGAAATGTGCCGCCAGTCGTCGGCCGGAAAGTCCGCGCTCCAGGTCTGGAGGCCCTTGGACGCAAGATAATCCTCGACCCCTTCGGCACGGAGCAGGCCGGGAATCCGGAAGAACGGCGCCAGCGTGTTGGGCTCGCCGAGCGCTGCCGTGGTGGCGGCGATGCCGTCGTCGATCTCCTGCCTGGCGCGCTCGATCGGCATCCGATTCATGCTGAGCGGATGATTCTGGCTATGGGTGCCGATGCTGTGCCCCGCGTCGCGAACTTTGCGTACGCCTTCCGGAAAACCGCGTGCCATGCGGCCGATGATGAAGAACGTCGCCTTCACGCATTGCGAAGCGAGGATGTCGAGAACCTGGTTGCTGTGCGGCGGCAGCGGGCCGTCATCGAACGTCAGCACCACTTCATGGTCTTGCAGCGGCAGAGTCTCGGCGTATTGCATGGTGCCGATCCGCGGATGTTCGCGGGGATCGACGACCAGCGTTCGCGATGTGCCCAGCGCGTCCGGATTGCCGGGGCAGCCGGCTGCCGACGCGGGTCCAGCGGCAATGCTGCAAACCAGCGTGACCAACAACGCCAGCACGGCGTTCGATCCTGCCCGATTTCGGCTCAACGCCTCACCCATTTCCGCAAATACCGGCACGCTTCTCAATTGAGCAGAAAATTACCGTCGCCGCCATGAACACAGCCTTTAATCCTGCTTGCCCGCCGAAGATGAATCCGCGGCGGACGGAACGGCATCCGGTTTTTTGACGGCCGGCACAAGGTGAACGACGCGATAGCGATTGTCCTTCAGATAACGCAGGAAATCCGGCAGCATGGCGGCGGTTTGAGCCTTGGGGTCATGCAGCAGGATAATTCCCCTGCGGGCGGCCCTGAGGCGGTCGGTCAGCAGCTTCAGTTCCTGGACCGGCGTCATTTTATTCCAGTCGCTGGCCCAAAGGTCCGCGCCGAATACCGCGATGCCACGCGATTGCAACAACTCGAGGGTGGCGGGTGTGGTCTCGAAGCCGGGAAAACGAAAGAATGGCGTACTTGGCGTGCTGGTTGCGACACCATGCAGCGCCGTTTCGACCGCGGAAATACCATGATCGATCTCTTCCGTCGTCTCGCCGGGCCTGATCCGCATCAGGCTGCGGTGCAACCAGGTGTGATGCCCGACGCTGTGGCCCTCGGCCGCTATTCTTCGTACCAGTTCCGGATGCTCGGAGGCCGGCTTTCCGATCAGGAAGAAGGTCGCGTGCACGCATTCCTTGGCGAGGGCCGCCAGAACCCGCGGCGTTGTCTGTAGCCAAGGACCGTCGTCGAAGGTCAGCACCACCTCGTGATCGTCGAGCGGCAGGGTCTGGGGAAAGTTCTTCAGCCCGACGCGCGGATATTGAGCGGGATCGACGGCAAGAACTCGCGAGGTACCCAGCGTGTCCTTGCGCGGGCATTCCGCCGCCTGCGCGGTTGCTGCGCAGGCGATCAGGGCAACGACGGCGGCTCGCAACACGATCGTGACACCTTTCCAAGAGGCGCGGCGTGCTTTGCGCGCAAGCCGTACATTTGTCATTGCGCTCGGCATCGCCGATTCGGTAATGCACGACACGAGTGCGAATTCCCTCTTATCGATGAGATAGCGCAATTCGCCTGAAGCGCGCTAGACCTCCATTCGTAACAAACCGCGAGGCGGGGCATGGCCGATGATGTGGACGTTGCCGGACCCGCCGATGCCGCCCATGAATTGGTGCTGGACCGTCTCCCGATGCGGGAGGAAGACGGCGACATCCGCCCCGAATTTGTCGAGGAAATCTCGCGCGCGGTTGAGGCCGCCAATGCGCCCTTCCTGCGCGAAATCGTCGCGGAACTGCACGAGGCCGATCTCGGTGACCTGATCGAGGCGCTCGATCCGGAGCAACGCCCCCGTCTGGTGGAACTCACGGGCGCCGACTTCGACTTTTCCGCCCTGAACGAAGTCGATGATGCTGTCCGTGAGGAAATTCTCGAGGAACTCGAACCCGAGGCCGTCGCGGAAGGCGTCCGCGAACTCGAATCCGACGACGCGGTCGAACTGCTCGAAGGCCTCAACAAGGAGGACCAGGAAGAAATCCTCGAAAAGCTGCCGCACTCAGAGCGGGTCGCGCTGGAACGCAGCCTGTTTTATCCGGAAAATTCCGCCGGCCGGCGGATGCAGACCGAGTTCATCGCGGTGCCGCCGGACTGGAACGTAGGGCAGGCCATCGACTACATGCGCGACACGCCGGATCTTCCGGAGCGGTTTTACGAAATCTACGCGGTCGACAGCGCCCAGCACTGGCAGGGCGCTGTATCGCTCGACGCGCTGCTGCGTGCCCGCCGCCCGGTGCCGCTGGCCGATCTGATCGACGAGGATCGCCGCCGCGTCTCGGTCATGGATGACCAGGAAGAGGTGGCGCGGTTGTTCGGCAAATACAATCTGGTCGCGGCACCGGTGATCGATACCGCCAACCGGCTGGTCGGCGTCATCACCATCGACGATGTGGTCGACGTGATCGAGGAAGAGGCCGACGAAGACCTGAAGGCGCTCGGCGGTGTCATCAGCGACGAAGAACTGTCCGATAGCGTCTGGACCATCGCCAAGGGTCGCTTCAACTGGCTGCTGGTCAATCTCGCCACCGCCTTCCTGGCGTCGTCGGTGCTCGGCCTGTTCGAAGGCCAACTGGAAAAAATGGTGGCACTGGCGGTGCTGGCGCCGATTGTCGCGAGCCAAGGCGGCAACGCCGCCACACAAACCATGACAGTCGCGGTGCGCGCGCTGGCGACCCGCGAACTCGGTTCCAACAACGCGTTCCGGGTGGTGATGCGCGAGGGACTGGTCGGGCTCGTCAACGGGCTCGCTTTCGCCGTCATTACCGGCGTCACCGCCGTGGCTTGGTTCAAGATTCCCGGGCTTGGCATCGTGATCGGCCTTGCGATGCTGTGCAATCTCGTCGCCGGCGCGCTCGGCGGGATCCTGATCCCGATGGTGCTGGAGCGGGTGCGGGCCGATCCCGCAGTGGCGTCGGGCACCTTCGTCACCACGGTCACCGACGTGGTCGGCTTCTTCTCGTTCCTCGGTATCGCGACGTTATGGTTCGGGCTGACGTAAGTTGGCCCGCACGGCTGATCGTTCATCAAACCTTAATGCGCATCGCCGACCGTTGCTGCCTGGAGTCGAACATGCAGCGGCTGTGGCTGAAGGCGGACGGACGGATCGTCGAATTGCGGGACGGACGGGAATTTCCGTTCGCGCCAGCGGCGCCGGTTGCGGCTGCCGAGGCCCGGGCAACGGAAACGCCGGCGGTTCGCGATCTTCGTCAGCGTGCGCGGCTGACCCAGATCGAATTCGCGGCGCGGCTCGGCGTGCCCGTCGAGACCATCCGCAACTGGGAGCAGGGCAAGCGCATGCCGCGGGGACCGGCACGCGCACTGCTCGCCGTCATCGCCCATGCCCCGGAGACGGTATTTGCCGCGCTTGCGGTGCAAAGTTGAATGCAGAACCCCGCGCTTATCGGCAACGCTCCGACCGCCGTTCAATCCTGCCGCGGCAAGCCCAGACGATAGACGCCGCGGAAGTCATCGGGATCGGCCGGCTTGCCCTTGCGGTAGATGACGAGACGGCCGGCCTGCGCCAGCGCTACCGCGGCGCGGCGGATCGGCATCAACAACCCGTGCCAGTCGCCCCGGGGCGCAATCGCATGCGCGATTTCCGGCGCGCTGAGCGTGCCGGTCCCGACCTGCACCAGGACGTCCAGGATGGAATCTTCAAGGGGAACGGCTGGCGGCGAATCGTGAGCTGACATGCGCCATGCAATGCCGCATTGATCGAGACACCGCAAGCTGTACTGCGCCCTGGGCACGCGGGCTTATCGAACCCCGGCGGTCGCGGCGAAGATTGTCGCAGTCATTCGATTCGGAGATTGGCGTCGCGCACCACTTTGCCCCACTTGTCCATTTCCTGCCGGATGCGCGCGGCGAATTCGTCAGGCGTATTGGCGACCGGCTTGAAGCCCAGCACCGCGAGCCGCTCTTTGACGTCGGGCCGAGCGGCGCTTTTCGCGATCTCGCGGTAAAGCAGCTCGACGATCTCCTTGGGCGTGCCCGCGGGTGCGACAATGCCGGTGAGCGTATCGGCTTCCTGATCCCTGATGCCCTGTTCGGCGAAGGTTGGCACATCGGGCAGTTGCTCCGCGCGCTCCGTCGCCGCGATGCCGATCGCGCGCACCTGGCCAGCCTGGATCGCCGCCATCGAGGACGGCAACGCAGTGAACGCGATGGGCGTATGGCCGCCTATCGTTGCCTGCACGGCAGGTGCCGCGCCGGTGAAGGGGACATGGATGAGGTCGAGCTTGTAGGTCAGACGAAACAGCTCGCCGCCGAGATGCGGCGTCGAACCCACGCCAGGGCCGGCATAGCTGTATTTGCCAGGATTGTCGCGGATCAACTGCACGAGTTCCGGCAGCGTCCTGGCCGGGACGGACGGATTGACGACGACGACATTGGGGGACACCGCAACCAGCGTCACGGCGGCAAAATCCTTGATCGCATCGTACGGCACCTTGGCGTAGAGGCTGGGATTCACCAAAAAACCCGTGCTGATCGCCATGATGGTGTAGCCGTCCGGATTGGCGCGCGCGACTTGACCGGACGCGGTGTTGCTGCCCGCGCCGCCGATGTTCTCGACATAGAACTGCTGGCCGAGACTGTCAGACAACCGTTGCGCCACAATGCGTGCGATGATGTCGGTAGGGCCGCCGGCCGGAAACCCGACTACGACGCGCACTGGCCGGTTCGGATATCCCTGCGCCAATGATGACGCGACCCCCGCCAGCAGCATCGCGGCTGCAATCATCCCACGCAAAATGCGCATCACGTCACTCCCCTGAACAGCTTGTTGTTGGCGTCATCATCGACGAGGGCGCGTTTCGGAACAAGGGGCAAAGGTCGGAACCCTTATTGTGCGCTGATTGCGGCAGCGGCTTTCGCAATCCGCAGGTATCGCGCACCGCATGCCGAAGTCGGATCGTCGAAAACGGCTGTGAGGCTTCGCATCCCACTAGCGTCCTTGGCGTTGATTCCGTAAAAGTCAGGAGCGGGGCAACCATGATCGCTCAGCAAACGGGAGAGAAACGGTATGTTTTCGCATGTCATGATCGGAACCAACGACCTGGACAAAGCTAAATCGTTCTATGATGCGCTGCTTGGGACCCTGGGCGTTCCGCCAGGACGGGTGGATCGCCATCGGATTTTCTATCGAACCAAGACCGGTACCTTTTCGGTGTCGAAGCCGATCGACGGCAAGGCTGCGACCCCGGCCAATGGCGGCACCATCGGCTTTGCCGCGGATTCGACCGAGGCGGCCGACGCGTTTCACGCCGCAGGTATCGCCCATGGCGGAACGACCTGCGAAGAGCCGCCGGGCGTGCGCGAGGGCAGCGGGATGAAACTGTATATCGCCTATCTGCGCGATCCCGATGGCAACAAGCTCTGCGCCCTGCATCGGATGGGGTGATCATGAATTCCGGATTCGATCGTAGTGCTGAAGATCTCGGCAACTCGATCCATTTCGAACACGTCAACGTCCAGGTGCCCGATCAGCGTCTGGCGGCGTTGTTCTACGTTGCCGGGCTCGGTCTCACCCGCGATCCATATTTGATGGTCTCCGACACCAACATGTGGATCAATGTCGGTAGAAGTCAGTTTCATCTGCCGAGCGGCGCGGCCCAGGTGCTGCGCGGCCATATCGGGATCGTCATTTCGGGCCGCGAGGCGCTGCTCGGCCGGCTCGCGTCCGTCGCCCGGAAACTGGACGGTACCGCTTTCTCGTTCGGCGAGCATAATGATTACGTCGAGGCGATCTGTCCGTGGGGCAATCGCGTGCGATGCTACGAGCCGGACGCCGCGCGTTTCGGACGCATCACGCTCGGCATCCCCTATGTCGAATTCGACGTGCCGGCTGGGACTGCGCCGGGTATTTGCGCTTTCTATCCCGAGCTCATGGGAGTGCCGGCGACGCTGAAGAACGGCGATGGCACCGTGGCGCATGTGCAGATGGGCAAGGACCAGCACTTCCGGTTCCGCGAGTCCGATCGGCCGCAGCCCGAGTATGACGGCCACCATGTGCAGATGTACATTGCCGACTTCTCCGGCCCGCATCGCAAGCTAAGCGAGCGCAATTTGATCTACAGCGAGGACAACCAGTACCAGTATCGCTTCCGCGATATCGTCGATCTCGCGAGCGGCCGTCATCTTTTCACGGTCGAGCATGAAGTGCGCAGCGCCACTCATCCGATGTATCTGCGGCAGTTGGTCAATCGCAATCCGGCGCAGACCAACCGCAATTACGCGCACGGTCACGACCAATGGCGCTGGGCAATGCAGCCGGATGGTTATGATTGAGGATAAACTGCAGTTCTGAATCCAATTCGGGCGCAACCGCGCCAGCGACGGCAATTTTCACATCATGCGCGCTCGCTGATACTTTTGCCGCCTCGATGGCACCTGCCGGACCGGGTCTGATTGAACCAAGGTAATTCTAGTTGTTGCCGAGCTTGATGCCGGCGTCCTTGATTATTTTTGCCCATTCGGGCGTCTCCTTCTTGATGATCGCCGCGAATTCGGCCGGCGTGTTGCCGACCGGTTCCAGGCCGAGCTCGTCGAATTTCCTGCGCACTTGCGGCATTGCCAGGATATTGACGGTTTCGTCATGCAATTTACCCAGAACATCTATCGGCGTGCCGGCCGGTGCCAGCAGGCCAAACCACGGCACGGCTTCGAAGCCGGGAAAGCCGGATTCGGCCATGGTCGGCAGCTCGGGCGCCAGCGTCGAGCGCCTGATCGAGGTGATCGCCAGCGCGCGCAATTTTCCTTCCCGCGCCAGCGGCACCACATTGACGATATTGGCGAATGACATGTTGATCCGGTTGGCGAGCAGGTCCGGCAATAACGCCGTGGTGCCGCGATAGGGCACCGGTGCAATATCGACGTGTGCCCTGTATTTGAACAATTCCGCGGCCAGATGCTGCGACGTGCCTACGCCGGCATGGCCATACGAAAGTCTCCCGGGCTCCGCTTTGGCGAGCGTCACCAGTTCGGCCACGGTGCTGACCGGAAGTTCAGGCGGAACGGCGAGCACGTTCGCCGCGATGAAGACCTGCGAGATCGGCGCGAAGTCGTTGAGCGGGTCGAACGGCAGTTTGTCGTACAGGCTCGGATTAATGACGAGCGAGGGGTTGCCGCCCATCAGCAGCACAGTGCCATCGGTGGCCGCCTTGGCGACGCGCTCGGTGGCGACGTTGCTGCCGGCGCCGGGGACATTCTCGACCACGAACGGCGTGCCCCAGACTTCCGAAAACCGGTCGGCAAGAATACGCGCCGCGAGGTCCGGCGCCGTGCCGGGCGTGAAGCCAACCAGGATTTTCACCGGCCGGCTCGGATAACCGGATTGCGCCGATGCCGTCTGCGCCATGAGCATCGCAAACAGCGCGGCGAATAGCTTCGCAACGAGCTTCATCGTTCCCTCCGTTGCCGCATTCCCCGTTCGCCCGTAAGGGCCGACATCATGATCTCGATAGTGTCGTCCGCTTTGACCTTGTGCCGCAAGGATCACTTTCCGGATTTGACCAAGCACGCATATGCGATAAGTCTCACGCGCGGTCCGGCCGCAATTGGCAGGCTTCGGCGGCAAGGGGAATTCCATGCGTATTGCGGTTGTCGGCGCAGGCGGTGTCGGAGGCGGATTTGGCGCGGCGCTGGCCATGGCAGGTGCCGAGGTCGCCTTCATCGCGCGCGGCGCCCATCTTGCCGCCATGAAGAGGCAGGGGCTGCACGTTCGAAGCGATCGCGGCAACATCCATCTGGTACCGACCAACGCAACCGATGATCCCGCCGAGATCGGCGAGGTCGATATCGTGCTGTTTTGCGTCAAGCTATGGGACGTCGAGAGCGCAGGGGGGCACATTAAGCCGCTGATCGGTGCGGACACCGCGGTGATCCCGCTGCAGAACGGCATCGACGCCGCCGAACGGTTGATCCCCATCCTTGGGAGCAACGCCGTGATGGGCGGCGTGGCGCAGATCAGCGCGTCGATCACGGCACCCGGCCTGATCCAGCAGGTCGGAACGTTCATGCGCATGATCTTCGGCGAACTCGATGGCAGGCGCAGCCGGCGTGGCGAAGATTTTCTCGCGCTGTGTCTCAAGGCCGGATTCGATGCAACGCTGAGCGAGCAGATCCTGACCGATCTGTGGATGAAGTTCATCCTGCTCGCCTCCAACGCCAGCATGATGGCGGCGACGCGCCAGCCGATCGGCAAGCTTCGAGACGATCCCGACCTGCGTCCGATGTTCATTTCTGCCTACCGGGAAGTTATCGATGTCGGCCGTGCCAAAGGTGTCACGCTGCCGGCCGACGCCGTCGAGCGGATTGTCGATCTGACCAGCCATATGCCGCCTGCCATGAAGGCGTCGATGGCGCTCGATCTCGATCGGGGCAACCGGCTCGAACTGCCCTGGCTCGGCGGCAAGGTCGTTGAGCTCGGTCGCCAGCTCGGCGTCCCGACGCCGACCCACGGTATGATGGCCGCGATACTGAAGCCCTACATCATGGGGGCTCCTGGTTGAGTTCAGGCATTGCGTTCTGCCCACGCTCGCGCATTTCGTCGCTGGGCCTGACGTCCCGTGAGCGACTATAGATCGCGACTGCCGCGATCAATACCGTTGTAAGCACTCCGAACCGTGGCGAGGGTCGTGACGATGATCAGGCCCTGGCGATGGGGGAAGGTACGCCGTTAGATGGTCTGCATCGGTTTGTCATCTTTAGCGTTCCATCGCCCGCCAGGCATTGGAGCGCGTCAGGCTGATCGTGATTTTCGTTTATGCTTCTTCAAGTTGGCATGGTCATACATGCGTGCCGAAAGACTGTCGCGTCTTTAGAGGGTGTGCTCAAGCGTGACCGCATAGACGGTCCACTCGAAAACAAAAAGCCGATGGCGAAGATATCGACCGCGTATGCAGGCATGAACTATCCTGGAGTTCCCGGATGCTGCCATGCACGTGCGCCGACAGCAACGGCGTACGCCGCAGGTTGATCGCGTCGGTGCGGCGTGGCAGAATATGACACGCTCGTAACAGGACGCTTCGCATGACCTGGACGCTTGTGATCGGCAACAAGAATTATTCGTCGTGGTCGATGCGGCCCTGGCTTGCGCTGAAAGCTGGCGATATCGCCTTCGATGAAGTCATGATCCCGCTGTATACCGGCGATGCCGACAGGCAGCGTGTTCTCAAATTCACGCAGTCGGGCAAGGTGCCGGTGCTGGTCGATGGCGATGTCACGATCTGGGACTCGCTCGCCATCATCGAATACGCCGCCGAACGATTTCCCGGGGCGCAACTGTGGCCGCAGGACGCTGCCGCCCGCGCGCATGCGCGCTCGGTTTCGGCGGAGATGCATTCAGGCTTTGCAGCGCTGCGCGAGGAATGCACCATGAACCTGCATCGGCCGATCCGCGCCAAGGCGCTGTCAGCAGACGCCTGCGCCGATATCGCGCGCATTCAGCAAAGTTGGTCCGAATGCCGCGCGCGTTACGGAAAACGAGGGCCTTATCTGTTTGGCGCCTTCAGCGGCGCGGACGCCATGTACGCTCCGGTGGTGCATCGCTTCCGGACCTATGCAATCGACGTGAAGCCGGACGTTGGCGACTACATGGATGCCATGTTGGCGCTGCCGGCAATGCAGGAATGGACCCGCGCAGCGCTCGCAGAAACATTGCTGATCGAGAAATTCGAAGTGGATTGACGGGCCCCGGATTTGCGGTCTGCGCTCCATCGTGCGGCAGGTCATGTCCATCGATCAGCCGGGTTCCGTCAAAGTACGCCTCGGCGGCTTTATCTGCCTGAGAAAGCAGCGAATTCGCGTGTTTGCCATGTCCTGATGTAACTGGCCAAATTGGACCGCCGCGTGCTATGTTCCGCCTCGGGACTTTAAGTCGGCCTCGCGGCGGGACCGCGGGCACGGCCGGCATTTTCGTGTGATGGAGAAGGCGTTGAAGCACAAGTTTGGCGTGGGTGAGACCGTCTATTTTACTGCCAGCAATGTCGCGCGTCCGGCCGCCAGTGGCACCTATGAGGTAATCCGGCTGCTGCCGACCGATGGTGATGATTGCCAGTACCGGATCAAGAGCTCCACCGAGGCCTTCGAGCGCGTGGCCAAGGAAAGCCAGCTCGACGTAGGCTGAGCGGCCTTTCCTGGCTTAAGCGACGATCCGTCGTCCTGAGTCAGGCAAAGCAAATTACAGCGACGATCGCGTCAAGTTGACGTAATCTGCATCAGCTTGGTGCGGAGCGGATTCGGCCCCTTGCCGGATAGTTTTGTGCTGCTGTGCCGATCCAGACTTGGGGACATCGCGCATGAATTGGCCCTGGCCGACATCGCTCGAACAAATCTGGCGATCGCCCGCATTTCCTATGTGGCTGACCTTGGCCGCGGCGGTTTTCTTCGCGCTTGTCCTGCTCGTGACGTTGCTGCGTGCCGAGAAATCTGTGGCCAATGGCGCATTGACGGTGATCACGCTGCTCGCCATCGGCGTCGCCGTCACGGCGACCATTCGCGGTTTCGGCCCCGGCAGCGCAGATGGCGCACGGAGCTCGCAGCCGCCTTCCTCGATGATGATTGCATCGCCCGCCTTGTCATGCGTGGACGATCTGGCAGGAGAGACCGTGCTGATGGCCTGCGAAAAGGTTCTGTTCGGCTCCGCGGACGCAGCCGCAGCCGCCGTGTCCTATGCTGCGGCGCGGATTACCCAGTTGACCGCATTCGGCGACGTCGCCACCGCCAACAAGAGCATGACGCCCGACCTTGAAGCGCTGCGGAGGTCGGTGGAACGCGATCGTTATGGCCTGATGGCCTACGTGTTGTCGGTCCGGGATCGCTGTCAGCCCGGCGAATGCGCGGCTTACCGGTCGCTGACGGATCATAACCAGGTCGCGGCCAACATGGACGAACGGGTCTATGACGGGCTGATCTTGCGCTACTCAGCGTCGTGGGGTACGCCCGCGATTGCCGCTGCCGGAGCCGTCGCGGCGCTTCCGCCGTCACTTCCCTCCGGTAAGCCGACCAATGCCGAGTTTCCCAGCGCAGCCTCGACGCCGCCGGTCAATATCATGACGCCTGAACCAGTCCCCGGCGCCCCTGCGGCTCCACCACGCCCTCCGACGGCAGCAACGAGTGCGCAGACGCCAATACCGGCGCCGCGTCCGTCGTCGACCGCGACTGCGGCAAAGAAACAGGCCGCGCCGAAAGCGCGCACTGCGGCGCCGGTTCAACTTGCGCCGGCCCCCGGCGCTCCGGCTCCGCCCGCGGACAACGACTGATCCTGAAAAGCCGACGCCGAAAGCTGAACTTCAATCATGCCGCTTCATCTCATCAAGCTTGCCGTCGGTTGCGCGTCGGTGAAGGAACTCAAGGGCTGGGTCGCCGAACGCATCAAAACGGCGAAGGCAAAGGGCTTGCCGACGCATCATATCCACATCACCCGAATGGCGCCGAAGCGAGACGAGGAACTGCTCGCCGGCGGCTCGCTATATTGGGTAATCCGCGGCGAGATCGCCGCCCGGGAAAAAATCGTCGCGATCGAGCCGTTCCGTGACCGCGACGGCATCGGGCGATGCCGTCTGGTCATGCAGCCCAAGGTGATCGCAGTGTCGCCGCGTCCGATGCGGGCGTTCCAGGGCTGGCGCTATTTCGAGGAAAGCGTCGCGCCGCCGGATCTCGGCAAGGCCGCCGCCAGCATTGCCGCGATGCCCGAGCCACTGCGCCGCGAACTGCGCGACCTCGGACTGCTTTAGACCCCGACATTGTCGATGAGGCGGGTGCTGCCGATTTTGGCGGCGACCAGCAGACGGACCGGTCCGTCCTCTATCGATTTAACTGGCGCCAGCGTCCGGGCGTGGCGCGCCTCGAAATAGTCCAGCGTAAAGCCAGCCGCGGTGATGAGCGCCATGCCGCCGGCCATGGCGGCATCAATGTCGTCGCCGCCGCGCACCCGCTTGGCGGTTTCCTTCATGGCCCGATACAGCACTGGTGCGATCAGGCGTTCCTGCGGCGTCAGGTAAACGTTGCGCGAGGACATCGCGAGGCCGTCGCGTTCACGCACCGTCGGCGCGCCGATCACCCGTACCCCAAGGTCGAGATCGCGGGCCATTTGCGCGACGACGCGAAGCTGCTGGAAATCCTTTTCGCCGAACAGCGCCACATCCGGCCGGCATTGCGTGAACAGCTTGCCGACCACGGTCGCAACTCCGGCAAAGAAGTGCGGCCGGAAAAGGTCTTCGAGCCCGGCGGTAGCCGGGCCTTCAGTGAGAATTTTGGTGGCAAAACCTGCCGGGTACATCACCTTGACGTCGGGACTCCAGATCAGGTCCACGCCCTCGGCCGCGAGCTTGGCCACATCGGCCTTCCAGGTCCGCGGGTAGGAGCTGAAATCCTCGGTCGGGGCGAATTGTGCTGGATTGACGAAAATCGACACCACCACTTTCGCCGCGCGACGTTTCGCCAGCCGCACCAGCGACACATGGCCGTCATGGAGCGCGCCCATCGTGGGAACAAGCCCCACCGTGTACTTGTCCGCGCGCAGTCCGGCAAGCGCACGCACCAACCGCGGCACCGTGCGGACAATCTTGGGACTTCGGGACATCGTCGCTCGATCTGTGTGGGGGCGTCTGGAAGGATTCCACCTTGCGGCGGACGCCCGACCTTACCAAGGGCGGTACTTGATCGCCAAGCCCGCACCCTCGCAGCCTTAAGCCATCCTCTCTCGCAAAGTTAATCGCCGGCGATACCCACAGAGGCCGACTTGGCGTCTCCGATTCATGATTAAGACAGACGGTCAGCGGTTGGAGACCGTTGGCGCGCATTTCGCTTGACCGCGGACGCGCGTGATTTGAAAATATCCATAAGGGTTTAAGCATGCTGGTACAGAATAGTCAGGGGCAATCGGGTTCGGCGCATGTGGTTGTGCTGGGCAATGAAAAGGGCGGGTCGGGGAAATCCACCACCGCCCTGCACGTCGCCGTTGCACTGCTCAAAGCCGGTCAGCGCGTCGCCACCATCGATCTCGATTGCCGGCAGCAAAGTTTTACCCGCTACATCGACAATCGGCGGGCCTGGGGCCGCCGCACGGGGCTCAACCTCGAACTTCCGGTTCATCGCTGCATCAAGCTTGGCGAGACCATGCAGATCGCGGACAACGAATCCTCGGAGTTCCTGCAATTCATGGACGCCGTCAGCACCGTGGAGCGGACGTTCGACTTCATCGTTATCGACACCCCCGGGTCCGACAGCTACCTGATGCGTCTTGCGCATTCGATGGCCGACACGCTGGTGACGCCGATCAACGACAGCTTCCTGGACTTCGACGTTCTCGGCACCGTGGACCCCGCCAACTATTCGGTGACCGGCGAGAGCCATTATGCCGAGATGGTGCGCGACTCCCGTCGCAAGCGCCGGCAGCTCGACGGCGCCAGCACCGACTGGATCGTGGTGCGCAACCGGCTGTCGATGCTGGGATCGCGCAACAAGCAACTCGTCGCCGACGGGCTGAAAGATTTGTCGCTCCGGCTCGGTTTCCGCCCGGTCGACGGCTTTGCCGAGCGCGTCGTCTACCGCGAATTTTTCCCGCGCGGCCTGACCGCGCTCGACGATCTCGATGAAGCCACCCTCGGCACCCGGCCGAGCATGGGCCACGTCACCGCGCGCGAGGAAGTCACCGGCTTGCTGCGGCAGTTGAAGCTGCCGCTCGACGAACGCGGCCGCCGCCGTGCCGCCAACCGTGCCGAATGGTTTGCCCAGGTCGACAGGCCGCTGGAAACCCACGACATCCTCGGCGCCTGAAACTCCGCATCGGGACGCCGGCGAATCGCCGGGTTCGCGTACTTTAAGCAATCGTTAGCCATGTTCGCGGTAGTTTGCGCTGATTATGGGCAATTGCGCAGGTCCGACAAGCGCGACTATTTCAACCTCAGCTAACCGAGGCTTCATGCGGCCCGTTCTCTTTCAGTTTCGGCTTACCCACAAGGTCGCGGCCATCGGTTGTGTCGGCATCCTCGGTCTGGCGGTAGTCGGGCTGATCTATCAGCAGGGGGCGTGGTCGCAAGACGCCGCCCGCAAGGTGGCGGAGGAGACCCGCGCCATCTCCGCGCTCACCAAGCGCATTTCGATCGAGATGCTGGAAGCGAGGCGCGACGAAAAGAACTTTATGCTGCGCAAGCAGGACTCCTATGTGAAACACCACGCCCAATTGTCGGGTGCGATCGGCCGCGATTTCGACGAACTCAAGACGATGGTGGGTTCCGCCGGCTATACCGATCTGTCGGAGAAGATCGGCGTCGTTCATGACGGCTTTGAAAGTTACGGCAATGATTTTGCCGTGCTGGCGCTGGTTCAAGCCAAGATCGGCCTCACCGAGACGACGGGCCTCACCGGATCGTTGCGCAAGGCGGTCGATATCATCGAAGGCGGAGTCAACCAGATCAACGATCCGAAGCTCACCAGCCGCCTGTTGACCATGCGCCGGCATGAAAAAGATTTCATGCTGTGGCGCGACGACAAATACGCGGCCGAGTTCAAGAAGGCCGTACTGGCATTCAGTCTGGTGCTGACCGAAATGGATTTGCCATACGACGTGCAGGAAAAGCTTTCGCTGAAATCTCGACCGCTATACACGCGATTTTGCGGGCTGGGTCAGCGGTGCGCAGGACGCTGCGCGGGCCGAGGCCGACATCATGAAAACGTTCAGCGGATTCGAACCGCTGGTCGTCGAAGCGCTGCGGGAGATCGATCGGCTCGCTGCCATGGCCAACGCGTCGGAGATGGCCTTGCGTGACGTCATGAAAATGCGGATGGCCGTTGCGCTTGCGTTGGCGGCGCTGATGATGTGCGTGTTGTCCTTGCTGCTGGGCCGCGCGATTTCGCGGCCGATTTCCGCCATGACCTCGGCATTGACCAGGCTTGCGAGCGGAGACTTCAGCGTTGCCCTGCCGGGGCTTCGTCGCCTCGACGAAATCGGCGAAATGGCCGGCGCCGCGCAGGTATTCAAGGACAACATGATCGAGACCGAGCGGTTGCGCACCGCGCAACTTGCAGATCAGGAAGCGCAGTCGCAGCAGCGCCGGGACGAGCGGGTGCGGCTGGCATCCGGTTTCCAGGACGCGGTCGGTTCGATTGTCGACAAGCTGTCCTCCGAGGCGACCGAACTGGAGGCGGCGGCTTCGAGCCTTACCAGAACCGCGGAGACGACACTTGAATTGTCGGGCGTGGTATCGGCTTCCTCGACCGAGGCCTCAGGCAATATCCGGTCGGTGGCGGCGGCGATCGAGCAGATGAATTCGTCGGTTGGCGAGATCGGCCGGCAGGTACTGGAATCCAGCAGCATCGCGCAGTCTGCCGTCGAACATGCCAGGACCACCGACGCCCGGATCGCTGCGCTGTCACAGGCGGCGGGCCGGATCGGCGATGTTGTCAAGCTGATTACCGGTATCGCCGAGCAGACCAACCTGCTGGCGCTAAATGCGACGATCGAAGCTGCGCGGGCAGGAGACGCCGGCCGCGGCTTTGCCGTGGTCGCACAAGAGGTGAAGGCGCTGGCGGCGCAGACCGCGAAGGCGACCGAGGAGATCGACATCCAGATTTCCGGCATGCAGTCCGCAACCGGGGAATCGGTCGAGACCATCAAACAGATCGGCACGATTATCCAGCGGATCGCCGAGGTCTCCGGGATGATTACCGTGGCTGTGAAAGAGCAAAGCGTGGCGACCCGTGAGATTGCCCGCAATGTACAGATGGCGTCTACCGGGGCTGCCCAGGTCGGAAGCGCCATCGCCGACGTACACCAAGGAGCAGCCGACACCGGCTCGGCCTCTGGTCAGGTGTTGTCGTCGGCACAATCGCTGTCGAGCCAGACCGGCCAACTCAAGCTGGAAGTCGACAACTTCCTCGCATCGATCCGCACCGCCTAGGCCAATAGAAGCGTTGCCAAGCCTCCAAGCACCGGTTTGGCGGGAACATTCAGCCCCGCTTTCCGTTTTAATTGCGTCTTTATCCACTGCATGATCCCGCTTTCGAACGGTCCCGCCTGATTTCTCGGGCGCGGCGATGATTTGGGTTGCCTAACGTTAGGGTGCACTGCACAAAGACGATGCAGCGATTTCACAAGTTTTGCTCTTTGTGTCACGTCGCTGTGACCTATATTATTGAAAAGACCGCAGAGTCTTGAATGCATAATTGGTTCGTTCGTCAGGACGCACAGGGAAGAGCATGAAGCGCGGAATTTTGATCCTGCTTTCGGTTTGCGCGGTGTTCGTGGTCGGATATTTCACCGCGAGCAAATGGGCGATCCGCCATGAGACGCTGGCGTTCCACGATCCCGCGCGTGACAACCGTCTTGTTGCTGTCGATATTGCCGTCCGCCGCGACAAGGAAATGCAGGCCAACGCCGGCATGATCAGGTTGCCGGTCGCAATCCTCAATCACGGTAACACTGTCAAGAATACCGAATACTCGTTTATCGCAAACATCTTCGCGGCGCGTGGTTATCTGTCGATCAGCCCTCAGCACGATCTGCCGACCGACCCGCCGATGGTGACCAAGGTCGGTGAGCTGTATGTCGGTCGGCTGCCACAAATTCAGCGCGGCGTGGCTAATATCCATTTTGCCGTCGAGCAAATGAAGAAGGTCCAGCCCAACGCCGACTACACCAAGGTGACCATGGTAGGCCATTCGATGGGCGGCGACATCTCGATGTATTTTGCCAAGGAATATCCGGATCAGGTGAAGAAGGTCGTCACGTTGGATAATCTGCGTGTGCCGTTCATGACCGACGGCAAGTTCAAGATTTTGTCGTTCCGCTCCAAGGATCCGGTCTTCAAGGCCAACCCCGGCGTCGTCCCCGACGACGAGGTCTGCGAGAAGTCCGGCATCACCGTGGTCAACACCGGCTTCCAGCATAACGACATGCGGGACACCGGTCCGGACACCGCCAAGTCGACCATCCAGGGCATGCTCGACAAGTTCTTGGACGACACGGACAACAGCGCGCTGGCGCCGGTGCCGACCAAAGTTCCTGATCTTGCCGACGCGCCCGGTCCGGTGGCGATGTACAAGCCGATCGCCAACTAGCGGTTAATGCTCTCCGGCTGGCATTTCCGATCAAGGTCGGTGCATTGACCAGCGGCCACCGCACGCCACATAAGCTTGCAGCCATTTGCGAGCCGTCATGTCCCGGGATCCGACCAAACCAACGTCCGCCGGCAAGGTTTCCGCGTCGCAGCTCGAGTCAGGCACGGCCGGCTCGCTCCCGAAAACCAGCCCGTCCGCTTCCGAGGACATCGCGGCGTTCGTCGCCCAAGCGCGGGCGCTGTCGCCGCATGCGCCCGGAGCAAAAGGCCGTCTGGTATTCGCGCTGGACGCCACCATGAGCCGGCAGCCGACCTGGGACATGGCCTGCGCGCTACAGGCCAACATGTTCCGCGAGGCCGCCGCAATCGGCAGCCTCGATATCCGGCTGGTCTATTACCGCGGCCTCAACGAATGCCGCGCCAGCACCTGGATTTCCGATACCGCTCACCTCGCGAGGCTGATGAGCGGGATCGCCTGCCAGGGCGGCAACACCCAGATCGGCAAAGTGCTGTCCGAAGCGAGGCGTGAGGCGGTCGCTTGCGGCGTCCGTGCCGTGGTATTCGTCGGCGATGCGATGGAAGAATCCGTCGATGATCTCTGCGCCCGGGCTGGCGAACTTGGGTTGCTCAAGGTGCCCGCATTCATGTTCCAGGAAGGCCACGACAACGTCGCCGAACAGGCATTCCGCGAGATCGCGAGGCTGACCGGAGGCGCCTGGTGCAGGTTCGATCCCGGCGCAGCCGCTCAATTGCGCGAACTGCTGCGGGCGGCAGCAGCCTATGCGGCGGGAGGACGGGAGGCGTTGCTGCGGCTCTCCAAGACCGCGGGCGGCGCCGCGCGATTGCTGGGACAAATGCGGTGAGTGGCCGCTTTCACAGCAGTCGACAACATACTATCTTTCGTCGATGCCTACGCTGATCGCCGGCGCCGTCGCCGTTATCCTTCTTTACTCGCTGCTGCAAATGTTTCGCGCGGCCAATCCCGTCGTGCTTGCCCGCGCGATCAAGCTCGGCGGCGGAGTGGTGGCGCTGGCGGGGGCTGCCTTCACGGGCATCAAGGGCGAACTTGCAGTGGCGATCCCGCTTGGAATTTTCGGCGCGGGACTGCTTGGCTGGTCGCCGTTCGGCGCGTCAAGCTTCGGCAATATCGGCGGGCTGTTCGGCGCCGCAAGCAAACGCTCGCCGGGGCGGGCGTCGCAGGTCCGCTCGCAGTTTCTGGATATGACGCTGGACCACGACAGCGGCAAACTCAGCGGCCGCATCGTGGCCGGTCCGTATGAGGGCCGCTCGCTTGACGAATTCGACCTCACGCAACTGGCGACGATGATGACCGGCTTCGACGCCGAGAGCGTTTCGCTACTTGAAAGCTATCTGGACCGCAGGTTTCCCGCCTGGCGTCAGGACGCGCAGGGAGATACGGCACGGGGGCAGGGCCGCCCGGCGACGAGCGGCAAAATGACGGACGAGGAGGCCTATCAGATCCTTGGCCTGCAGCCGGGGGCGGGGAGGGACGAGATCGGTCGCGCGCATCGCGCCTTGATGAAGAAACTGCATCCCGACCAGGGGGGGTCGACGTACCTGGCCGCCCGTGTAAACGAGGCCAAGGACACTCTGCTTCGCACTCATCGCAGTTAACTCCGGCACGCTACCAACGCTACAAACCGCGAGTTTGCTTCTGCTTCGCTCTGATTGACGTCCGTGCCGCCCGCCGTTGTTCCGGCGTGGTCGATCTTGGTTACTTATTTATAGCGACCAATTCTTGATGAGAGGTTTCGGTAGGCTGAAATTACGTACGGCACCCCTCTGAAACGAGATGGGCCGGAGCGAAGCCCCGGCCCAACGAAATAGAACCTTTTATCCTCAGTCGCCGATCAATTCCTGACCGTGATGCAGGAAATGTCAGAGCGCTTCAACGTGCGGCAGACGGCTTCGGCCTGATCGCGGTCGAGACCGGCAAAGCGCGCCCGGAACAGCTTCCTTTCGCCTTTGGCGACCACCGGCTCCGTAAACGGATCGGCCTTGCCGAGCATACCGTGGGCTTGGGCGCGCGCGGCTTCAAGCCGCTGCCGCGCTTCACCCTCGGTCTCCAGTGCGCCGACCTGAATGATCCATCCGCTGCGGGCGGCAATCGGTCTGATCGCGCCGTTCTGCTGAATGGCCTGCGGCTGCGGCACTGCGGACGTGTCGGCGGATGCCATCGCCTGCGACGTCGGTGCGCTTGACGCTGGAAGTACTCCGAGTAAACCGCGTCCGGTACCATGTCCCGCAGGCTGCGGCGGCAGCTCCGCCTTCCTCATTTCAGCCTTGTTAAGTTCCGCCCTGGCGATCACCGAACCGGATGTCTCCGGTACTTCCGAACGCGCGGACGGGATTGCATTGGTGATGGCCTGGGCCGGATCGGCTGACGCCAGCTTCGTTTGGCCTGCCTTGACCTGGACCGTTTTGACCCGCACCGGCTTCATCGGCTCGGACGAACCGGGAATGGCTGAAATTTGCTGCGTCTGAATCACGCCGCTGGTCAACGGAGCGGGCTCCGGTTTCGCCTGTGCGGGGGGCAGCGCCGCGGTTGCGTTGGCGATGATGGACGGTCTGGTGACGGGAGGCGCCGTGCGCATCGGCGCCGCTTCGTCGGGCGCCGCCGACGCCAACTGCATGGCGCCCTGGACCTGAACCATCTGGGTCGGTCGCGACTGGGCCTGGTCTTCCGCAACATCGGCATTGGCGTCCGCCGGGCTGCGTTCGGTGATCGCGGCCACGGTGCGTCTGGTCGCACCTTTTTCAAGGTTTTCCGCAAGCAGGTTTCGCATGATGGCATCGCGCGAGCCGCCGCTGCGTCCACCCAGCACCACACCGACCAGATGGCGATTGCCGCGGCGCATCGACGTCACGAGATTGAAGCCGGAGGCGCGGGTGTAACCGGTCTTGATTCCATCCACGCCTTCGACGCTGCCGAGCAGACGATTGTGGTTGCGGATCGACTGACCATGATAGTTGAACGCGCTGGTCGAGAAGTAGCGGTAATAGCGCGGGAAACGGTCCTGAATGGCGCGGCCGAGCGTAGACTGGTCGCGCGCGGTGGTAATCTGGGCGTCGTCGGGAAGTCCCGACGCATTGCGATAAACCGTCCGGGTCATGCCCAGCGCGCGCGCCTTGCGGGTCATCAGCTTGGCGAAGTCGTCTTCATCGCCGGCGATGGCTTCGGCAATCACGACCGCGGCATCGTTGGCCGAGCGTGTGACCAGTCCCTTGATGGCGTCCTCGACCTTGATGGTCTGGCCCGGACGCAAGCCAAGCTTGGTCGGCGACTGTTCCGATGCGTGTTCGGAAACGTCCATCTCGGTGTCGAGTTTTATCTTGCCGGCGTCGAGGCGCTCGAACAGCAGATAGAGCGTCATGATCTTGGTGAGGGAGGCGGGGTGTCGCGAAGCGTCGGGATTGTTCGCCGAGAGGGTTGCTCCGGAATTGCCGTCTACGATGATGGAGGAAAATGCCGGGGTGTAACTCGAACGTGCTTCATGACTGCGAACGTGATGCCGGTGCCTGTAGCGACGTGCATCGGCGGTATCGTGGGTAAAAATGACGGCGGTGGTGATCGTTGCAAGCCCGAGAACGCAAACCCGAAGGGCGCGTGTTGAGGTTGTGCGAAGCATTTACTTCCCCGTCCCAATTTCACTCTAGATCACCGGTTCGTGAGGCTAAATTATGCCCTGCCGGCCGGCGGTGCGTCCTGCTGAAGCACATTCAACGCGGACAAGTCTCTCGGCGAGAATAGCGGATAATGCGGCCATTCTAGCTAAAGTACTGGGTTCACGAGGCTTTTCGGCTTCTGACCGGAGCATTAACAACGTAGAGAATCAAGGTAGGTGGCTCGAGTTTCCAAAGCGTTAAGCAAATTCTTGCAACGGCCTTTCCGCATCGGCAGTTAATCCAGGATTGTGCGTCGCACAATATTCTTGACTTTCGTTGTGCGGTGCACTATGGTCGACGTGGTCAGGGAGCCGGGACTTCCCGGCAGATCAATTACACATCAGTCTGGGAAAGGACGCACCGTGGTTAAAGTCGAAGAGATTCAGCAGTACGGAAAAGAGCATTACGAAACCGCCGTTGCTGCGGCAAGCACGTTCCAGGATGGCTTTCAGACAATCGCGACCGCTTACGGCGAATATGCCAAGAAGTCGTTTGAAGACACCAAGTCGTTCGTGGAGAAGCTGGCCGGCGTGAAGTCGCTGGACAAGGCCATCGAAGTGCAGACCGAGTACGTGAAGTCGGCCTATGAGACGTTCGTGTCGGAATCGCAGAAGATCGCCGGGCTTTACGCCGATCTCGCCAAGCAGGCCTCCAAGCCGTTTGAAGGCCTGATCACGAAATTCAACCCCGCCACGCACTAATTGCAACGCGGCTCCCGATAGCAAAAAGCCCGGTCATTGCGGCCGGGCTTTTTTTGATTCGAATTTGCCGACTTATTTTGCGACACGCAGCTTTGAAAGCGATGTCCCGATCGAGTTGAAGGCGGCAACGGTCTGGCTTGCCGACGTGATCGAATAGAAGTTCGCGGAACCGCTCGCGCAGTATTGCAGAACGGCGGAGGTTGGATCCCCGCTGGTGTTGACCTGAATCGTGTAGATGGTAATGCCGGCAGCCTTGGCGTTGTCGCACAGGATCTTCTGGCGCGCGTCGATCTGCGAGGCATTGCTGTACCAGCGGTTTTGCGTGTTCAAACCGTCGGACAGCAGGATGATCGCATCCTTGTAGGTGTAGTTGGCGTCCTTCGCCGGTGCATTCAGCGGCGCGGATTGGGTGAGCGACATCCAGGCCCACGCCATGCCGATTCCCTGGTTGGTATTTCCGGTCGGCTCCATGTCCCCGATTCGCTTCTTGATCGCGCTCCAGTCATAGCTCAGGGGCAGGATCGGCTGCAGGTACGGGTGATTGCCCGACTTGCAGTATTTTTCGCTGCCAGAAACATATTCTTCGGCCGGAAATTGCGTGGCACTGCTCGTCGGCGCGATGTTCTTGGTATCGTAATCCTGGTCGCGGTCGGTGACGCAGCCAGTCCATTTGTTGTGTTTGGCGGGCGTCCACGTCGAACTGGTGCAGCCGCCCCACCAATTATAGCTGTTGCACGTGCTGGTTCCATTCGCGGCATCCCAGTCGGTCCAGTCGATCCAGCTTTGGGTGTAATTGCTGTCGTCGACATTGACGTCCTTGGCGAACGGAATGATCGAGATATAAATGTCGCCATTATTCTTGGCCAGCGCGCTGAGCTGGTCGACCAGGTTTTTCGCAGCCGTCTGCATCGCCGGCATTTTGCCGTCGTCGGCCATCGATCCGGTATTGTCGAGCGCCATGGCGACACGCATCCGTACATTTCCCCATGCGGCCGTCGAACTGGTATTGAAATTGATGTTGGGAAAGCCCGCGACCTTCATGAAGTCCGTGGTTACCGCGGCGGATCCGTTGACCTGGATGGTCGAACCCATGGAACTGTTGGCCGTATAGGTCGCGGTGATCGCGACCGATTTGGCGTCGGTGTTGGTATAGAGCGCGCTGAAATAGGCCGACGCTTTGGTGGAAATCTGCGCGGTCGTGATGGTACCCTCCGAGAGGTCCTTCGAGAGCATCAATGCCGTGGAATCGAGCGCCGCCTGCATCGAGGATCGCGCGCTGTTGGCACGGGTGTAGTCGATCGCAGCACCTACGAAGCCGATGATGGGAACGAGTGCGATGGCAAAGATCACCGCGATATTGCCGCCGTTGGCTCGGGCGAACCGGGCGGCCGTGTCGCTAAGCTGGTTGCGAAGTAATGCGCTGAACATGACTGTCACCGAAAAATGGGTTTCTGCCGCCCATTTCGGCCGCCATGACTAAACAGGCGGTAAAGCGGTGCTGAGAAAATCGCTAAATAGCTGCATATCTGCGCAACCGGGCCGGTTAAGCTGCCACCATTGTCAACATCCCCTGAACGGCATAGGCCGTCATTTTGTCACGCCGGGCAGGATCGATTAACCTTGAAAGGTCGTCCGCGCTGGGAATCAGATGCCGTGCGGGACTGTTAGAGGATGATCTGCGCGCTTGCGGCAAGCCATGCGCGGTCCCATATTCCTGTCATCGATCCAGTAAATGGGTCGGCACCGGGCGGGAAAGCGGCGATCCGGAAGTTTGCCGAGAAACCTGACGATGGGCTTATCGGGACCATTGGCTGGTTGCTGTCCGGTTTCCTGTGGGAATTTCGAACACCTGAGCCATGCTACAGCCGTCTTCAAATATTGATAGGTCAGCGACGTCCGCAGGCGCTGCTTTTGTTCCCCGAATGGGTAATGACGAGGGCCGCAACCCCGGGCCTGGCGGCCCGGCCACATCCGTCATCACCAAAGTCAAACCGAAGACGAAACGTCCCAATCTCTACCGCGTATTGATATTGAACGACGATTATACGCCAATGGAGTTTGTCGTTCATGTGCTGGAGAAGTTTTTCCAGAAGGATGTCGAGGCCGCGACCAAGATCATGCTGCACGTTCATCATCACGGCATCGGCGAGTGCGGTGTTTTTACCTATGAGATCGCCGAGACCAAGGTCACGCAGGTGATGGATTTTGCCCGCAAGCACCAGCATCCTTTGCAGTGCGTGATGGAAAAGAAGTAGCCTTGCGTGAACGGCCTGAAACGGGAACGGGTCTTGCATTGAGCTTACGGCATATGCAAGCAGCCGGAACCGGCCTTTCGTCCTGATCAAGTATGATTATATGTGAGAAATGTTCTTGTTGCCTGACACGGCAACGGCGATCATGATGGCGGGGGCCAAAGAGGACGCGGAATGCCTACTTTTTCTCAAAGCCTTGAACAATCTCTTCATCGCGCCCTCGCGATCGCAAACGAGCGCCATCATCAATATGCGACGCTTGAGCACTTGTTGCTGTCGCTGATCGATGATTCGGACGCCGCGGCGGTGATGCGAGCCTGCAGCGTCGATCTCGACAAGCTTCGCACCAGCCTGGTCAATTACCTCGAAACCGAATTCGAAAATCTTGTGACCGACGGTGCCGACGACGCCAAGCCTACCGCGGGTTTCCAGCGCGTGATCCAGCGCGCGGTGATTCACGTCCAATCCTCGGGTCGCGAAGAAGTGACCGGCGCCAACGTCCTCATCGCGATCTTCGCCGAGCGCGAAAGCCATGCCGCGTACTTCCTGCAGGAGCAGGACATGACGCGCTACGACGCCGTCAACTACATCAGCCACGGTATTGCCAAGCGGCCCGGCGTATCCGAGGCGCGGCCGGTGCGCGGCGTCGATGAAGAGACCGAATCCAAGAACGGCGAGGACTCTAAGAAAAAGGGCGACGCGCTCGATACCTATTGCGTCAACCTCAACAAGAAGGCGCGCGACGGCAAGATCGACCCGGTGATCGGACGGAACGCCGAGATCAACCGAGCCATTCAGGTGTTGTGCCGCAGGCAAAAGAATAATCCGTTGTTCGTGGGCGAAGCCGGCGTGGGTAAAACCGCGATTGCGGAGGGCCTCGCCAAACGGATCGTCGACAGCGAGGTGCCAGAGGTGCTTGCCGCTGCGACGGTGTTTTCGCTCGACATGGGCACCCTGCTGGCGGGCACGCGGTATCGAGGCGATTTCGAGGAACGGCTGAAGCAGGTCCTCAAGGAACTGGAGGCCCACCCCAACGCGATTCTGTTCATCGACGAAATCCATACCGTGATCGGTGCAGGCGCGACATCCGGCGGTGCGATGGATGCTTCCAATTTACTCAAGCCGGCGCTGGCATCGGGCACGATCCGCTGCATGGGTTCTACTACTTACAAGGAGTATCGGCAGCATTTCGAAAAGGATCGCGCGCTGGTCCGCCGGTTCCAGAAAATCGACGTCAACGAGCCCACGGTCGAGGACGCCATTGCGATCCTGAAGGGGCTGAAACCGTATTTCGAAGACTATCACCGGCTGAAATACACCAATGAGGCCATTGAGGCCGCGGTTCAGCTCTCCTCGCGCTACATCCATGACCGCAAGCTGCCGGACAAGGCGATCGACGTGATCGATAAATCCGGTGCGGCACAGATGCTGGTTGCCGAGAACAAGCGCAAGAAGACCATCGGCATCAAGGAAATCGAGACTACCATCGCGACCATGGCGCGGATTCCACCAAAGAGCGTGTCGAAGGACGATGCCGAGGTGCTTAAGCATCTCGAACAGACGTTGAAGCGCGTGGTATTCGGCCAGGACAAGGCGATCGACGCACTGGCGGCGTCGATCAAGCTGGCGCGGGCGGGCTTGCGCGAACCCGAAAAACCGATTGGCTCATACTTGTTTTCGGGGCCTACCGGCGTTGGTAAAACCGAAGTTGCCAAGCAGCTCGCCGAATCACTTGGCGTCGAACTGATCCGGTTCGACATGTCGGAATATATGGAGCGTCACACCGTATCGCGGCTGATCGGCGCGCCTCCGGGCTATGTTGGTTTTGATCAAGGCGGCCTGCTTACCGACGGCGTGGATCAGCATCCCCATTGCGTGGTGCTGTTGGACGAAATCGAGAAGGCACATCCCGACCTCTACAACGTCCTGCTGCAGATCATGGATCATGGCCGGCTGACCGATCACAACGGCAAACAGGTCAATTTCCGCAACGTGATCCTGATCATGACCACCAACGCAGGCGCAGCCGATCTGGCGCGTCAGGCCTTCGGCTTTACGCGCAACAGGCGGGAAGGCGATGACCACGAGGCCATCAACCGCCAGTTTGCACCTGAATTCCGCAATCGGCTTGATGCCATTGTTTCGTTCGCACATCTTAATGCCGATGTGATCGGCATGGTGGTTGAGAAGTTCGTGCTGCAGCTTGAGGCGCAGCTCGCGGATCGCGACGTGACCATCGAGCTGTCGGATCCCGCCAAGGCATGGCTGGTCAAGCACGGCTACGACGAGCAGATGGGCGCGCGGCCGATGGCTCGCGTCATCCAGGAGCACATCAAGAAACCGTTGGCGGATGAAGTGCTGTTCGGCAGGCTCAAGGGCGGCGGCCACGTTCGCGTCGTTCTCGTCAAGGACGAGGCGGTTGCTGGCGTGGAACTGGAAAAGATCGGCTTCGAGTTCCTTGATGGACCGGTTACGCCGAAGCCGGAAAAATTGCCGGGGGCACGCAAGCGGACGCCGCCCCGCAAGCCGAAACCGGGCAGCCCGCCCGGTGGCGGGTCAAAGGGTCCGGCGTCCAAGGGACCATTGGTCAAGGTCTGAAGGGACTGCATCGCGAATTGAAAAAGCCGGCGCCTCGCGCCGGCTTTTTGCTGCGTGTTGGGCGAGAACCATCTGGCTAACGGGTAGTGTCACAAAGACACTACCCTTGGTTGACCGAAAGCAGACTAGCCGAATACATTGCTTCGGCAACGCCGGCATCTTCCTGAAAGAGGATCGGCGGTCGAATCGGCTGCGACCAAAAGAAGGCATGGGCAAATGAATGCATCGACGCATCGACGGACGATTTGGGCACGATGGACGCTGGTTGCAGGGCTGGCGCTGTTGCCGTTTTCAGGCTCGGCGCAGGAGGCGCTGCCCGCGCATCCGCTCGACGCCTTGACCGGCGCCGAACTTGGCCGGGTGAAAACCATCCTGGCGGCGGAAGGCAAACTCGGGCCCAAGCTGCGCTTTCATAGCGTCGATCTCGTTGAGCCCGAGAAAGCCGCTGTAATGGCGTGGCGGCCGGGCACCGCCTTGCCGCGGCGCGCCATTGCCGTGGTGAGCGAGGCAGGCACGGTGCATGAAGCCACCATCGATCTGTCCGCCGGGCGCATGACCGGATGGCAGGCGATCACGGGCGAACCGGCCCTGGTGTTCAGCGAGATCACGGACGTTTCAGAAACGGCGCTGGCGGATCCCCGCATGGTGCAATCCTTGGCAGAACGCGGTTTCAGCCCCGACAAGGTGTTTTGTTTGCCATTCACGGCTGGAAATTTCGGCCGGAAGGAAGAGCAGGGCCGTCGTCTCTTCAAGGTGCCATGTTTCGCCAAGCCGGCAGGCTCCAATTATTGGGCGCGGCCGATCGAAGGCCTGTTTGCGACCGTCGATTTGAAAGCCGGCAAGGTATTGGATGTGACCGATACCGGTGTGGTGCCGGTCTCCAATGACCCATGGGGCTATGACGAAGCCGAGGTGGCAACGCGCGACGCACTGCGGTCGGAAACCAAATCGGCAGGTCTTGCCGCGCCTGAGCGGGACAATATCGTCGTGCAGGATGGCCGCTTCGTCTGGGACATGTGGCGCTTTCACATTCGAGCCGATATGCGGCCGGGACCGGTGCTGTCGATGGTGGAGGCGCGCGACGGCATGCGCTGGCGCTCGGTCGCCTACCAGATGCATTTGTCGGAAGTTTTCGTTCCTTACATGGACCCGGATCAGAACTGGTACTGGCGAACCTACATGGACAGTGGCGAATATGGGTTCGGCAATTTGCTCAGTCCGCTGCGCAAGGGGATCGACTGTCCGTCCTATGCCCGTTTCCTCGCAGTCACCATGCCGCAGGACGATGGCGAACCGACCCAGATTCCGAATGCAATCTGCATGTTTGAACGATCGATCGGAGATCCCGCCTGGCGGCATTACGAGATCTTTGCGAACTCCCCGCAAAACCCGGTGCAGACTGCGGGCCGGCCGGCGAGCGAACTCGTGGTGCGTTCGGCCTCGGTGGTGGGCAATTATGATTATCTGATCGACTATGTTTTTAGCCAGGACGGCAGCATCCGTGTGGCGGTCGGTGCGACTGGCATCGACGCCGTGAAGGGCGTAGCTACTCGATCGATGAAAGATACAACGGCTGAGGCCAACACGCTCTATGGAACGCTGATTGCGCCAGGCCTCGTCGCGCCGTTCCATAGCCACTATTTCAACTTCCGCCTCGATCTCGACATCGACGGTACGGCGAATGATTTCATGCGCGAGCGCCTGGTGCAGAAGGCGCTGCCGCAGGGCTCACCACGGCGTTCGCTTTATTCGGTCGTCCGTGAGATGCCGGCGAGCGAAAAGGCGGCGCGCACGCGGATTGAGCCGGGCTCGCCGGCTCTTTATCATTTCGGCAATCACAACGTCGAAAGCGCGCTCGGCCATCATCCCGGCTACATGCTGATGCCGGAAGGAAGTTATGTTCATCCTTTGCTCGCGGCTGACGATCCACCGGTCCGCCGCAACCCCTATCTGCATTATCAGCTTTCGGTGACGCCTTATGCGCCGGCCGAGCGCTACGCCGGCGGGCGCTTCGCCATGATGAGCGACGGATCGGATTCGCTCGGTGCCTGGACCGCGCGGGACCGGCCGATCGCTAATCAGGATATTGTCGCCTGGTACACGGTTGGCTTCCATCATGTCACGCGCATGGAAGACTGGCCGGTGATGCCGACACACTGGTTCGGTTTCAGACTGATGCCGCACAATTTCTTTGCATCGAACCCGGCGATGACGATCCGGGAACTGAAACAGGAAACACATTGAAGCCGTTGCGGGGCTGCGCATGAAGCGTGATTTTCCGACAGGTTGCAACGCGTAATCAACCTTGGCCGTCCGAGCGGCAAGGCTGTTTCCGGAAACTGTGAGTGAACCGGCTTTCGTCAGTGCTACGCCGCGCTTTCGCGGACGCCGCGGGCGATTTCCTTCTGGGCGTCGAACTCGCGCCGCCGCCGTGCCAGTTCTTCTCCACTGATCTGCGCGATGTTGTTGTAATCCCGCTTCCAGGAAGCGTCAGCGCTCCAGCGCAGCGGCGACTGCACCGTCGTCTGCGGACCGGGGGCGGCTTCGAGCACCCGCAATGCCAGTTCCAGCGTGAAGCCTTGCGAGTCCTGGTCATGCGGCTTGCCGGCCGAATTACCCAGCGGAAAATCGCTGAACAGAAAGCGCGGCACCGCGGCGTGTTCGACGATATCCTTGGCGCAGCCCATCACCACCGTGGCGATGCCGTTGGCTTCCAAGTGTCGGGCCACGAGACTGACGGTCTGGTGACAGACCGGACAGTTCGGCACCAGCACCGCAGCGTCTACGCCATCGGCGCGGCAGCGCGCCAGAATCTCCGGCGCGTCGGTCTCAGTAGTGACGCGGTGGCTGCGGTTGGTCGGCGCGCCGAAGAAACGCGGCGCGACGTCGCCGATCCGACCAGCGCTCGCGAATCGGTTCAATTGCGGCAGCGGAAACCAGGTGCCGCTGTCGTCGGCTGAGGTGTGAACGCGGTCATAGGCGATGTGCGAGATGCGCAGATCGTGCAGCTTTGAGGTGCTGCCGTCATAGACAGAATAGAATTTGGCGCCGCCATTGTATTTCGCACCGGGGCCCTGGTCGCCCTTGGCGGGATCGAACGGTGCAGCGGTGGTGACGATGGCGACGCGGGAGCGGGCGAGGGGTTTGCGCAGCGCCTGAAAAGGCGCGCCCACATGATGCGCCCAGTGATAGGGCGTCTCGTAGCCGATCGCTTGATAATAGTCGCGTGTTCGCGCCATGTAGGGAATCGGGACATCGTCGTCTGCGGCGAAGCCGGCCGATTCACCCGAAGCTGCGGTCATGTCTTGCGCTCCCACATGCGCGCCATCATTCTCGAATAGCTAGCTGCTCGGTTCGGTGTGTCAAGCACGACCAATAGGAAGCCGACATGAGGCTGCACAAATTTATGGGTCTGCGGTTGCTTTGGGCGGTTCTGGTCTGGCCGGGCGCTGCGGCCGTCGCAGGGAATGCGCCGTCAGGCGACGAGGTGGTGCGGCCAAGCGTGGAAGAGCTTGCCATCCCGAAGGAGGAAAAGAAAGCTGAGCCGCAAAAGCCGGAAACTGCACGCGATACCGACACGCGTGAGGCGATGTGCCTGATGATTAAATCCGCGGCCAAGGCGCAGGATCTTCCGGTGGAATTTTTCGCGCGCGTGATATGGCAGGAAAGCCGGTTCCAATCCAATGCCGTAGGTCCGATGACCCGCAGCGGCCAGCGCGCGCAAGGCATCGCGCAGTTCATGCCAGGGACGGCCAGTGAGCGCCGGCTGCTGGACCCGTTCGACCCGGTACAGGCACTGCCGAAATCGGCGGAATTCCTGAATGAACTGCGTAGACAGTTTGGCAATCTGGGACTTGCCGCGGCCGCCTACAATGCGGGACCGCGACGGGTGCAGGAATGGCTTGCCGGCAAAGGCGGCATGCCGGCAGAGACGCGCAACTATGTGTCCGCCATCACCGGCACCTCGATCGACGACTGGGCCATGGCGAGCAAAAATGCCGGACCGCCTGCCCGTGCGCCGACATCCAGCTGCCGCGACCTGATGGCGTTACTGCGCCGCGCCCCGAATCCCTTTGTCGCCGAACTCGAGCAGCATGTGAAACTCAGCGCCGCCCGCGAATGGGGTGTACAGCTCGCGGCCGGGTTCGATCGCAATCGGGCGCTGGCGATGTATTCCCGCGCGATCAAACGGCTGAACGCGGTGATCGGCGATCAGGATCCAAGTCTGCTCGGCACGACGCTGCGCAGCCGTGGTGTCCGTACGTTCTATCAGGTACGCATCGGCGCCGATACCCGCGTCGCTGCGGACGATCTCTGCAACCGCATTCGCCGCGCCGGCGGTGCCTGTTTCGTGCTCCGAAACAGAGGCTGACCGGCAATTGCAGGGCAGCCGTGAGCCGCTTGCTTGACGCCGATGGATTTCGGCAGCGTTATGCCCGTTGCGATTCATGCGTTACCGGGTACCCGTGCCGCTTCCTGCTCTCGACTCGCCCAGATGGCAAGGCTCCGCGCGCGCATTCGCCTGGGGTCTGCGCTCGATCGCCTCGACGATTCTCACGCTCGTGCTGTTCGCGACCTATCTGGGCATTGGCGCGCTCGCGCACGATACCGGGTTCAGCCTTGGATGGGTGCTGGCCAGCACGGCGCTGGTATGGGCCGGACCCGCGCAGATCATCCTGATTTCGACCTTGGGATCCGGTGCGACGGCGGTGCAGGCAGGGATCGCCGTGACCGTCAGCGCCATCAGGTTGTTTCCGATGGTGGTGTCGGTGTTGCCAATGCTGCGCACGCCGCAAACCAAGCGGCGGCATCTGATCCTCCCAACCCATTTCATCGCGGTCACCTTATGGGTCGAGTGTTTTCGCCTGCTGCCGCAGGTCCCGCGCCAGCGGCGCGTCGCCTTCACCAATGGCCTCGGCGTCGGCCTGCAATCAATCTGCCTGATTGCCACCACCGTCGGTTACGGCCTGGCAGCCAATCTTCCGCAATTGTTTGGCGCCGCCATCCTGCTGCTGACGCCGCTGGCGTTCCTGCTCTCGACCGCGCGCAATTGCCGGCAGCTTGCCGATATCGTTGCACTGGCGCTGGGGCTGGCGCTGTTTCCTGTGGTGTCGATGCTGAATACCGGCGTCGATATCCTGATCAGCGGTGTTTCGGCGGGCACCGTTGCCTACGGCGTGCACTGGTGGCGGGAGCGAACATGAGCGACTTCCTCGGCAATCCACATGCATTGATGGTGCTGCTGCTGGCCGGCGTTCTGCCCAACGAGATATGGCGCATGCTCGGACTGTGGCTCGGCGGCGGCGTCGACGAGGGCTCCGAATTGCTGGTGTGGGTGCGCGCGGTTGCAACCGCGATTCTTGCCGGCGTAATCGCGCAGATCCTGGTATTTCCACCCGGCGCGCTGGCGAGCGTGCCGGGACTTTTGCGCTATGGCGCGGTGGCGGCGGGACTCGCGGTCTTCGTCATGGCCCGTAGGTCGATCTTCGCTGGTGTGGTATGCGGCGAGCTTGTTATGTTCGCCGGAAAATGGTGGCTGGGTTGATTGGAGAGCCGAAATGCCAAACGCACGATCGATCGCGATCTCATGCCTCGCAATCGCCGCGACGCTGACAGCAACGACTGTGAGCGCCGCCGAGTATCCGGTGCGTCCGATCCGGGTGGTCGTTCCATATGCCGCTGGCGGACCGACCGACGTCCTCGGCCGGCTGGTGGCCGATTTTCTCGGCCGCGACCTCAGGCAGGCGACCATCGTCGAGAACAAGGCGGGTGCGCAAGGCGCGATCGGCGCCGAAGCGGTGGCCCGCGCCGAGCCCGACGGCTACACGCTGTTGGTCGCGGCGGCCTCGATCATCGTGCTCAACCCGATGCTTTACAAGAAGCTGTCCTATGATCCCGCCAGGGATTTCCGGATGCTGGCGCTGGTCACCGATTTGCCGGTGGTGATGGAAGTTCATCCCTCGGTGCCGGCGAAGACGATTGCGGAATTTGTCGCCTACGCCAAGCAAAATCCGGGCAAGCTGAATTTCGGGTCGGCCGGCACCGGCGGTACCATTCACCTCGCCGGCGAGATGTTCAAGCAGGTTGCCGGGATCAACATGATCCATGTGCCTTACAAGGGCGCCGGTCCCGCGCTAACCGATCTGCTCTCCGGCAATATCCAGGTGATGTTCGACACGCTGAGCACCGCGCTGCCGCCGGTTAAATCCGGGCTGCTGCGGCCGCTGGGTGTCAGCTCGGTGGAGCGAAGCCCGGATCTTCCCGATGTCCCGACCGTCGCGGAGAGCGGCTATCCGGATTATCGCGTCAGCGTCTGGTATGGCATCGCAGCGCCCGCCAAGGTGCCGGACGAGATCGCGCAAAAGATCAGCGCGAGTCTGGATCGCGCCTTGAACGACGATGCGTTTCGCGCCTCGCTGGAGAAGATCGGCTTTCCCGTATTCCGCCCCCGCGATCCTGCGGCGATCACGGAATTCATTGACGCCGACCGGGCGCGATGGTCGAAGGTCATCCAGACGCAGAATATAACGCTGGATTGAGCATGGTCCGTGAAAGTGAAATACGGGAAGGCGAAACCACGGTCGATCCGCCCAAGGCGCGCGACGCCGGGCTTGCATTCATTGGCCGCATCCGCACGCCCTGGACCTCGCGGCGGATGACCCCCCGGCAGGGCCGCCACGACGGACCGGTTTGTCGTCTCGAGATTTTTGAGCCCTGGGTGCCGGCGCTAAAGGGCGTCGATTTCTATTCGAACCTCGAGGTGATCTACTGGCTGCATCAGTCGCGCCGCGACCTGGTGCTGCAAAGCCCGAAGAACGACGCATCCACTCGCGGCACGTTTTCACTGCGCTCGCCGGTGCGGCCGAATCCGATCGGCACCTCGATCGTCAAGCTCGTCGGGATCGAAGGCAATGTCGTGCTCGTGCGTGGCCTCGATTGCCTCGACGAGACGCCGCTGCTCGACCTCAAGCCCGACCGCTGCGAGTTCACGCCGGTGGCGTCGGCGCTGCCCGGCGATTTCGAGATGGAGTAGGGCACCCGTCATTGCGTCGCCGCGAATGCTCCTCGCAATGACGGCGTATTTCATTCCGCGCCCTTCAGCGCCGCGATCAACTTCGCCGCATTGTCCTCCAGCACTTTCGCATCTTCCTTGCGGCTGGCGGGCGGCAACAGGGCGACGCCGTCATGGCGCGGCATCACATGCATATGCAGGTGAAATACCACCTGGCCACCGGCGGCTTCGCTGAATTGCTGCACGGTGATGCCGTCGGCCTTGAATGCCCGCATTGCGGCGCGGGCGATGGTACGGGCGCCACGCGCGACGTGGGCGAAATCCTCCGGCGTAATGTCGAGGATGTTGCGGGCCGGCGCCTTCGGGATTACCAGCGTATGGCCGGGCGTCCGCGGCATAATATCGAGGAAGGCGAGGACGTGCTCGTCCTCATAGACCTTGTAGCAGGGAAACTCGCCGCGCAGGATCTTGGCGAAGATGTTATTGCTGTCGTAGGCGGTCATGGCTGCTCCTGCACCTGGTCAAGATGAATCGTCGGCGGCCTTGCGAAACGGCCCGGCATCGGTGAGTTCGCGACCCATTTCCGCGACATATTCCCGCTCACGCCTGAGATAGTCACGCACTGCGCGGCGCAGGTCGGGATCGGCGATGTAATGCGCGGAGTAGGTGGTCTGCGGCAGGTAGCCGCGCGCGATCTTGTGCTCGCCCTGGGCACCGGCCTCGACCCGCTTCAGGCCTCGCCGGATCGCAAAATCGATGGCTTGATAATAGCAGACCTCGAAATGCAGGAATGGATGATGTTCGATCGCGCCCCAGTTCCGCCCGAACAGCGTCTCGGAGCCGATGAAATTGATCGCGCCGGCAATCCAGCGTCCGTTGCGCCGGGCCATTACCAGAAGGACGTCCTTGGCCATAGTCTTGCCGATCAGCGAAAAGAAGGCGCGGGTCAGGTAAGGCCGGCCCCATTTCCGTGAACCGGTTTCCATGTAGAACGTGAAAAATGCGTCCCACGCGTCCTCGGTGATGTCGCTGCCGGTGAGGGCGTGGATCGCGATGCCGCCGACCAGCGCTTCGCGGCGCTCGCGGCGGATTGTCTTGCGATGGCGGGCGTTGAGGGTGCCGAGAAAATCCTCGAAGGTTTTAAATCCCTCATTGTTCCAATGGAACTGCTGATCGGTGCGCTGCAGGAACCCGTTTCCGGCGAGGAATTTCCACTCCTGCTCGCGCGCGAAGGTGACGTGAATCGAGGAAGCCTCGGTGGCGTTGCATAGGGCGACCAGTCCGGCAGCTAGGGCGCCGCCGACAAGTTCCGTGTCGACCCCGTCGCGGATCAGCAGTCGCGGCCCCGTTGCCGGAGTGAATGGAACCGAAGCCTGCAGCTTTGGATAATAGCGGCCGCCAGCGCGTTCATAGGCGTCGGCCCAGCCGCGATCGAACACGTATTCTCCCTGCGAATGCGATTTCAGATAACACGGCACAATGCCGGCAACACGGCCGTCGAGGCGCGCGATCAGATGACGGGGCCCCCAGCCGGTCCGCGCGCAGGCCGATCCGGACACTTCAAGTGCATTAAAAAAAGCATGAGAAACAAATGGGTTATAAGTATGTGCTGAGTGATAAAGTAAGCCCCCTGAAGTGTTTGATGAAGTCGGCCCGCCCAGTCCATTGAGCGAATCGGGACCGGCTGGCGGATTGGCGCAGGCATCCCAGTCGTCGGCCGAAATCTGGCTGACGGACGGCACGGCTTCCAGAGAGATTTCGGATGATGCCATCGACGACTTGAACCGGTCACGCCTGCGTCAGCCATCGCGCATGGTGACCAGCTCCAAAGATCGTGCATCGCGTCAACGACTTCAAGGGCGGCGATGGTCAGGCTTTCGGTCGGAACCCTTCGAAGATCATCTGGTCCGCATGGCGTGCCGCATTGGCCCGCTGTTCCGGGGTACGCACTGTCCAGGTCAGCAGCGGGCAGCCGAAGACGTTGCGGGCGATCCATGGCGCCGGCGCCGGTAATTCATTGACATAATAGGCGACGAAATGCGGACGGGTGCGGAAAGCATGGCGCAGGTGGAACATGCCGCGGCGCTGCTCCGGTGTCGCCTCCGGCCAGTCGGCGGGATCGTAGGTTCGCTCGGCGACGATGCCGCGCGGGCGGGACGGCATCAGTTCGCGCAATGCCGTCACCTGATCCGGGTCGAACGACATTCCAGCCGCGGGACCGTCGTAGGAGGACAGCACCTCCGCCATCCGGGCGACAAGCCTGCGGTCGCCGTCGAAATGGCTTTTCACCTCGATCACCAGTGGTACCCGGCCCGCGACCACCGCGCAGAGGTCGCCCAGCGTCATCATCTTTTCCGGCGTATCCTTGAAAACAACCCGCTTGAGTTCGGCCGATGTCTTGCTCAGCAGGGCACCTGAGCCCTCGGTAAGGCGGCCAAGCGCGGCGTCATGATGCACCATCGCTTCGCCGTCGGCGGTGAGCTGGATGTCGCACTCGATGGCGAAATTTCCCGCAACCGCGGCGGCCGCGGCGGCGGGCATGTTCTCGACAATGCCGCGCGCGCGATCGTGCAGGCCGCGATGGGCCACCGGACGCGCAGTCAGCCACTCCGGCGCGCGCATCGGCGGCCTCCGCTACGACACCTCGAAGATTCCTTCGACCTCGACCGCGGCATCGGCGGGGAGGGATGCGACGCCGACCGTGGTGCGCGCATGCCGGCCTTTGTCGCCGAAGGCCAGAACCATCAGGTCGGAAGCGCCGTTGAGCACCTTCGGTCCATCGAGGAAATCCGGCGCCGAGTTGACGAAGCCGCCGAGCCGGACCACCCGTACCACCTTGTCGAGGTCGCCGAGGGCGGCCTTGATCTGTGCCAGGAGATTGATGGCGCAGCCGCGCGCCGCGACATTGCCCTGCTCGACGGTGACGCCGGCCCCTAGCTTGCCTTTGGCGATCAGCCTACCTTCCGGATCGACGCAGACCTGACCGGACACGAACAACAGATTGCCGGTGCGCACGAAGCCGACGTAATTCGCCACCGGAGCAACGGGCTCGTGCAAGGTAATGCCCTGTGCCGCCAGCTTCTGCTCGACCGTTCCCGCCATTGTTGCTCTCCGAGGATCGATTTCGCGCCCGAATTCCTTGACCGAGGACGTTGGGCCGGCACTGTTTCGCCCATCGCGCCATGACATGCAAGGGAGGCAGGATCGACCCCGCCTGTGACGGTTCCGGCGTTGTTGCATCCCGAAAACATGGTGTTCGGCACCCGGTTCCGGCGTTTCCGCGGTCGGCACCAGTTGCGGTGCAACAGCGCGGCCATTATTGTATGGATTCGCAGATCAGGAGACGACATGGGTCGTTCGTACCTTTCCGGCATGCTCGCGGCCGCCGCCGTCGGCTTTATGTCCGGTTTCGGCATTGCCGCGCAGGCCGCGGCCGGCGCGCCGTTTCTCCCGCATCAGGCGCTGTATGAACTGAGCCTGGTGAAGTCGCGCGGCAACACCTCGATCGAGGCCGCGCGCGGCCGCATCCTTTATAATTTCTCCGGCAGCGCCTGCGAGGGCTATACCTCGGATTTCCGGCAGGTCTCCGAACTCGACAGCGGCGAGGGTAAGACCACGCTGAGCGATCTGCGTTCCACCAGTTGGGAGGATGGCGCCGGCAAAAGCTACCGCTTCAAGATCGATACCCGGATGAACAATGGCGATCCCAGCGCCGTCGACGGCGTCGCCGAACGCACCGGCGACCGCATCGCCGTCAAGCTGAAGCAGCCGGTGGCGAAGACGTTCACGCTTGACGGCAGCACGGTGTTTCCGACGGAGCAGATCCAGCGCATCATCATGGCCGCCAAAGCGGGCAAATCGGTGCTCGAACTGAGCGTCTATGACGGCTCCGACAATGGCGAAAAGGTCTATAACACGCTTTCGGTAATCGGCCAGCCGATCCCCGGTGACCGCGCCACTGCAACCCCCGATCCCTCGACGTCGAACGATACGATGAAGGCGCTGACGCGTTGGCCGGTGACCGTGAGCTATTACGACCGCGACGCCAAGGCCAACAGCGGCGAACAGACGCCGGTCTACGCAATGTCGTTCGAACTGTACGAAGACGGCGTCTCGCGCGCACTGGTGCTCGACTACAATGATTTCGTGATTTCGGGAAAGATGGGCAAGTTCGACGTCAAGGACGCCAAGCCTTGTAAGTGACGGCTGGAGCCACGGGCTCCAACCGTCATGCGCGGGCTTGACCCGCGCATCCATCTCCTTCGCAAGATGCCTTTTTCCGAAGAGGATGGATTGCCGGGTCAAGCCCGGCAATGACGATATTTTTGGTTTGTCACTCTTGCGCCTTCTCCGGTCCTTCATAGGCGATGCCGCGGATCACCGCAGCGTCGCCGAATTTCTTGCGCAGATCGTCGATCGCCCGTTCGGCGTGCGCCGAGCGACGGTCGAGCATGTCCGACTCGTCGGTCTGCGAGCCGGATTTAAGCGCGCTGACGCCCGTCCCCATCAGCCGGAACGCGGTGCCGTCGGTCTCCTTCGCCAGCATTTCGCGAGAGGTCGCGAAAATCTTGGCCGCCAATTGGGTCGGCGAATGCACCGTCTGCGAGCGGGTGCGCTGCCGGAAGTCGGTGGTCTTGAGCTTCAGCGTGATGGTAGACCCGGCGAGCCCGCCAGTCTTGAGCCGCGACGACACCTTTTCCGACAGCCGCCACAGCATCCTTTCCAGCGTCGCGAAATCGCGGATATCGGTCTCGAACGTGGTCTCGCTCGAAATCGTCTTGGCGCCGCGATCGGGTACCACAGCCCGATCGTCGATGCCGCGCGCCAGCCGCCACAATCGGCGGCCCTCGACCGCGAACTGCTTGATCAGCTCGATTTCGTCGGCGCGTTGCAGATCCGCGATGGTGCGAAAACCCCGTTGCGACAGCCGCTCCTGCGTTGCCGGGCCGACGCCGAAGATGAAGCCCACCGGCCTGTCGGCGAGCAGCGCGCGCGCCTCGTCCTGATCGAGCGCCGCGAAGCCGCGCGGCTTGTCGAGGTCGGAGGCGATCTTGGCAAGGAACTTGTTGCAGGACAGTCCGACCGACACCGTGATGCCGATGTCGCGCTCGACCTGCCGCGCGAAGCGCGCCAGCACCTTGGCGGGAATCATGCCGTGCACGCGTTGGGTACCGCTGAGATCGAGAAAGGCCTCATCGATCGACAATGGCTCGACCAGCGGCGTCAGCGCCTGCATGGCGTGACGCACCTCGCGCCCGACCCGGACGTATTTTGCCATGTCCGGGCGAATCACGGCTGCCTGCGGACACAGGGCGAGCGCCTTGAACATCGGCATCGCCGAGCGTACCCCGAATGTGCGCGAGATGTAGCACGCGGCGGCCACCACGCCGCGCTTGCCGCCGCCGATGATGACCGGCTTGTCGGCCAGTTCCGGATTGTCGCGTTTTTCCACGGTGGCGTAGAATGCGTCGCAATCGATGTGGGCCAGCGTCAGTGCGGGCAGGGCATGATGCCGCAGCAGGCGCGGCGAGCCACAGGCGTTGCATCGCCGTGTCGCAACATCGAGGTCGGCGAGGCAATCGCGGCAAAAGCACCGTGGGCCTTCGGCGTCTTTCGCGCGCTCGGTCACGGGACGTCGCGCTCCCAACATTCACCCAATGCCTGACGCGCGGCGGCAACGTTGGTGGGGTGCATTTCCGAGGCGGCGGCGAAGGCCTTTACGGTTGCGTCGTCGCGCAGCACGAAATCGAGCACGCTCACGAGAAATTGCGGATCGGCCGCGGCCGAGCGCAGGGTCTCCGGTCCGATGCCGCTTTCGGCCAGGAACGCGCCCAGCCGCTCGGGCTCTCCGGCGATAAAGGACAACGCCTGAATCGCCACGATTTCAGCTACTTCGCGGGCGTTGTGCACACGCTTTGTCATCACGCCTGTTTGCCTTTCCGTAACCTATGGCCTCTAATTTAGAACGATCATGCCCGAGTCTGTAGGAACGTGCTCAAGCAAGTGGCAACCACTTCGCAGAAAGAACGCACCCGGGCTTAACAGGTTAGAGCGAATTTGGCGCTAATTTGAATTCGCTTTGAATGCGTTCGATCGCGCGGCTGCATCGGGCCCCACATCGGGCGCCTTTTTGGATGGGAGGGACGGGATGGTCAAAACCGTCCTGATCGTGGAGGACAACGAGCTCAACATGAAGCTCTTTCGCGATCTGCTGGAAGCCCATGGCTACCAGACCTCCGGCACCAGCAACGGTTTCGAGGCACTCGATCTCGTCCGCAAGCTCCGTCCCGATTTGATCCTGATGGATATCCAGTTGCCGCAGGTCTCCGGGCTGGAAGTGACGCGCTGGATCAAGGACGATCCGGAGCTGCGCGCCATTCCCGTGGTCGCAGTGACGGCGTTCGCGATGAAGGGCGACGAGGAACGCATCCGCGAGGGCGGTTGCGAGGCATATCTTTCCAAGCCGATCTCGGTCGGCAAATTCATCGAAACGGTTCGGCGTTTTATCGGCTAGGAGAATTTGATGTCTGCGCGTGTCCTGGTCATCGACGATATTCCCGCCAATGTGAAGTTGCTTGAAGCGCGGCTGTCGGCCGAGTATTTCGACGTATTGACCGCGGCCAACGGTGCCGAGGCGCTCGCGATCTGCGCCCGCGCCGAATGCGACATCATCCTGCTTGACGTGATGATGCCGGACATCGACGGTTTTGAAGTCTGCCGGCGCCTCAAGGCCAATCCGGCGACGCATTTCATTCCGGTGGTGATGGTGACCGCGCTGGATAGTCCCGCCGATCGCGTGCGCGGACTGGAAGCAGGTGCAGACGACTTTCTTACCAAGCCCGTATCGGACGTGGTGCTGATCGCACGGGTGCGTTCGCTGACGCGGCTGAAGATGATGACCGACGAGTTGCGCATGCGCGCGATCACCTCGCTCGAGATCGGCGTGCAGGCGCCGGAGCGCGGCGCGATCGCCGAGACCGGGAGGGGCGGGCGCATCCTGCTGGTCGACGACAGGCCGTCATCCTATGAGCGGCTGGCCCCGGTGCTGGCAGCTGAGCACACCGTGGACGTCGAATCCAACCCGGCCGAAGCGCTGTTTCACGCCGCCGAGGGCAATTACGACCTGCTGATCGTCTCGCTCGGCCTGGAGAATTTCGACGGCTTGCGGCTGTGCAGCCAGGCGCGCTCGCTGGAGCGCACGCGGCACGTGCCGATCCTGGCGATTGCGGACGCCGACAACAACACCCGGCTGCTGCGCGGCCTCGAGATCGGGGTCAACGACTACCTGCTGCGCCCGGTCGACAAGAACGAACTGCTGGCCCGCGCGCGTACCCAGATCCGGCGCCGCCGTTATACCGACCATCTGCGCGACAATGTGCAGCACTCGATCGAGGCGGCGATCACCGACGGCCTCACCGGCTTGCATAATCGCCGCTACATGGAAAGCCACCTCGGCACGCTGGCCGAGCAGGCCTCGGCCCGCGGCAAACCCCTGGCGCTGATGATGCTCGACATCGATTTTTTCAAATCGATCAACGACAATTACGGCCACGACGCCGGCGACGACGTGCTGCGCGAATTCGCGGTCCGGGTTCGCAAGTCGATTCGCGGCATCGATCTGGCCTGCCGCTACGGCGGCGAGGAATTCGTCATCGTGATGCCGGAGACCGATCTGAATGTCGCCGGCCTGGTGGCGGAGCGGCTGCGGCGCTCGATCGCGGGCGAACCTTTCTCGATTCAAAAAGGGCTGAAGCGCATCGAGGTGACGATCTCGATCGGGCTGTCGACGCTGGAGCGCAAGGGCGAAGCCATCGCCGACGTGCTCAAACGCGCCGACACCGCGCTCTACCGCGCAAAGCACGACGGCCGCAACCGCGTGGTGGCGAACGCGGCTTAGTTCGAACTCCTGCCCCGGACGCAACGCAGCGCGTAGCAGTTGCGAAGCGGTGCGCTGCAGAGCCGGGGCCGTAACGGACACCGGGCGTTTGGTACGATCCCGGTTTGCGAAGCAGCGCGAAGAGCGCTGCATCGCGCCGGGGATACGAGATCATCAACGCAAAACGGGACCCGAAGGCCCCGTTCAAATCCGTCAGAAGCACGAGCGCTTACTTGATCTTGGATTCCTTGAACTCGACATGCTTGCGCGCGACCGGATCGTACTTCTTCTTGACCAGCTTGTCGGTCATGGTGCGCGAATTCTTCTTGGCGACATAATAAAAGCCGGTGTCCGCCGTGGAGACGAGCTTGACCTTGATGGTGACCGCTTTGGCCATGGGAACCTCTGATGTCTGGAAAAATAGCGTGCCAGACAAACTGGCCAGCATTTGGGCCGCAACCTAGCTTCGAACGTTCCAAAGTCAAGGTTTAAGGCCGATAACAGCGCAATTCCCGCAATTCAGGCCTCAAAAAGCGATTTTTCAGATGGGCGCGCCGAGTTTCAATTGACGTTCCGGCATCGCCTTCGACCTCATTGATGTTCGTCATCGCCCGGCTTGACCGGCGACCCAGTATTTTGCGGCGCCTGCGGTTGAACTCGATGCCGCGGAATACTGGGTCATCCGCTCGGATGATGACGGTCGGTGTTACCCGCCCAATACATCCCTGTGCATCCGGCCGCCATAGAAATGGAAGAATGGCACGGCCGCGTCGTGGCTTAGCGGTCCGGCGGCGAGGCGCTTTTCCAGTTCGTTCAGGACATTTTTGGTCATGGGATGCAGATCGGCCAGTGGCTTAGAGCCGAGCTCGACCCAGACCAGTTCCACCAGCTCGGCGTCAGGGTGGACTACGCCGGGGACGTGATGGGTAATGGCCGAAGCGTCCGCCGTGAAGAAGCGCGTATCGAACCGGCGCACCCGGCCGGGCGGCGTAATCGCCCGCGCGATCAGGAACAGGCTCGACGGATCGGGCAGCAGGCCGGCGTCGCTGAAAGGCTGCCACACGCCGTCGAGGTTGGGTGCTGCGTCGTCGCTTTTGCGCCCAAGGCAAAGCCCGGTTTCTTCGCAGGCCTCGCGGATCGCGGCGATCGGCAGCGCGCGGGCGCGCGAGAGCGGCGTTTTCGGGCTGCCCTTTGTGAGATTGGCTTCAAGTTCTTGCGGAATCGGCGCCGCCACGGGCACGCGGTTGTCCGATTTATCGACGCGGCCGCCGGGAAACACGAACTTGCCGGGCATGAATACCACCTTGTCGTGGCGCCTGCCGACCAGGACTTTCGGCGTCGCGCCGTTTCGGTCGATCAGGATCAGCGTCGCTGCGTCCACCGGCCGGCGGTAGGGATGATGATCGGGTTCTTTTTCCGGCTGTGCGACTTTTGCAGCTTCGCTCATTTCATTCCGCCGTTTCTCTCGTCATTGCCGGGCTTGACCCGGCAATCCATCGCTTCGAAAAACTCTTTGCGAAGATGGATGGATACGCGGGTCAAGCCCGCGTATGACGTCTCTACGGTTCGGGATTGTTCTCGTCAAATCCGTGCATGCGCAGCGCCCATTGCACGCCGACCACCGCGCCCTTCACCGGCTGCAGCAAAAGCAGTGACAGGACCAGCGTCAGCGGCAAATAAATCGATAGCTGCAACGCCACCGAAGGCGAATAGTCGGTCTCGATCCAGAGGATCATCGGCACCACGATGTGGCCGACGATGACGATCACGAGATAGGCCGGCAGGTCGTCGGCGCGATGCGGAGTGTAATCGAGCCCACACGCGGCGCAGTGATCGTCCACTTTCAGGAAGGCGCGAAACAGCTTTCCCTCGCCGCAGCGCGGGCAACGGCCGCGAAGCCCGCGCTTCAACGCAGTCCACACATCGCGCTTTTCGCCGGACACCTGATCCCGGGTCCAGACCTTGGCTGGTTCGCTCGCGGTTACCATGATCAGCCTTTCTTCGATTTGCCGGGCTTGCTCTTGCCCCTCGGCTTGCCCTGCTTTTGGTCTTTTCTACGTCGACTGCGGCCGGGATGCGCGCGGACCTCCGCGGTCGGCTGGGCTTGGGGACCGCCACGAGGTTGCTCGCGCCGGCGTCCGCGCTGCACAACCTTGCCTTCCGACAACAGCTCAAACCGCAACGCCCCCGCCACCGGTGCGGCCTCCACCAGACGCACGTCGACCACGTCGCCTAGCCGGTGCATGGCACCGCTGCGCGAGCCGACCAGCGCGTGGCGCGCCTCGTCGTAATTGAAGTATTCGCTGCCCAGCGTGCGGATCGGGATCAGCCCGTCGGCGCCGGTATCGGTCAGCTTCACAAACAGTCCGGCGCGGGTGACGCCGGAGATCCGGCCCTGGAAGGTTGCGCCGATGCGGTCGGCGAGGAAATGCGCGATCAGGCGGTCGGCGGTTTCGCGCTCGGCCTTCATGGCGCGGCGCTCGGTGATGGAAATCTGCGCCGCAACCTCGCTGAGCGTCTCCACCGTCTCGGTCTGCGGCAGCGCGCCTTCGCCAAGTCCAAGGGAGCGAAGCAGCGCGCGATGCACGACCAGATCGGCGTAACGGCGGATCGGCGAGGTGAAATGCGCATAACGCCGCAGGTTCAGGCCGAAGTGGCCGTAATTCTCGGCTGAATATTCGGCCTGGGCCTGCGAGCGCAACACCACTTCGTTTACCAGAGGCTCGGAATCGTGGCCCTTGACCTGCGCCAGCACGCGATTGAACAGCGATGGCCGCAATGCGCCGCTTTTGGCGAATGGCAAGTCGAGGGTCTTCAAAAATTCCTGCAGGTTGTGAACCTTCTCGACGGTTGGTTCGTCATGCACCCGGTAGATAAGCGGCAGCGCCTTCTTTTCAAGCATTTCGGCCGCGGCGACGTTGGCGAGGATCATGAATTCCTCGATCAGCCTGTGCGCGTCGAGCCGCTCGGGCACGACCACGCGATCCACCGTGCCATCGGGCTTGAGCAATATCTTGCGTTCGGGCAGATCGAGATCGAGCGGATCGCGCTCCGCCCGCGCCAGTTTCACGCATGCATAGGCCGCGTAGAGCGGTTCCAGGACGGAAGCGAGCAGGGGGCCGCTGGTGTCGTCGGGCTGGCCGTCGACCGCGGCCTGCGCCTGCGCGTAGCCCAGCTTCGCCGCCGAGCGCATCAGGATACGGTGAAACGAATGCGAGCGCTTGCGGCCGTCGGCGCCGACCACGATGCGTACCGCCAGCGCACCGCGCGGCTCGCCGGGGACCAGCGAGCAGAGGTCGTTGGAAATACGCTCGGGCAGCATCGGCACCACGCGATCGGGAAAGTAGACCGAATTGCCGCGCGTTAGCGCGTCGCGATCCAAGGCCGATCCCGGCCGTACATAGAATGCGACGTCGGCGATGGCGACGTTGAGGACAAAGCCACCCTTGTTGCCGGGGTCGGGGTCGGCTTCCGCATGCACCGCGTCGTCGTGATCTTTTGCGTCCGGCGGATCGATGGTGACCAGCGGCAGGTCGCGCCAGTCTTCGCGGCCCGCCAAAGTCGCGGGTTTTGCCTGTTCGGCCTCACGCAACGCGGCCGGGGAAAACGTCTGTGGAATTTCGTGGGCATGGATCGCAATTAGGCTGACGGCTTTTTCACTCGCCAGCGATCCCAGCCGCTCTTTCACCTTGCCCGATGCGAGGCCGAACCCGCGCGAGCGCACCAGGTCGACGCTGACCAGATCGCCGTCTTCGGCGCCGCCGGAGTCGGCCGTCGCAATGTTCAATTCGCGCCCGGCCTGCTTCTTATCGACCGGAACGAGCCGACCGCCGCCGCCTGGAAGCTTGCGGAAAATGCCGAGTACGCGAGTTTTGGCGCGGTCGACCACCTTGATGACGCGTCCGCTGTACGCGCCGCCTTCGGCGTCCGGTCTCTCGACGCGAAGCAGGGCGCGGTCGCCGACGCCTGCCGCGGTGCCCGGTTGCGGCCGGCGCGGGACGTGAATGCGGATTTTCGGCGGCGCGCCGCTTTGTTCTTCGTCCCATTCGGCCGGAGTGGCGATCAGCTCGCCGTCGCTGTCGCGGCCGGTGATATCGGCCATCACGGTCGGCGGCAGCGCCGCCGGTTCGTGGATGGTCTTGCCTTGTTTGGCGATGACGCCTTCATCCTTGAGTTCGCGCAGGATGCGTTTCAGTTCGACGCGATCGGCGTTCTTCAGGCCGAATTCGCGCGCGATCTCCCGGGTTCCGATTTTCCCCGGATGCGTGCGTATGAATGCGACGATTGTCTCCCGGTTCGGAAAGCTCTGCTCGCGCTGTTTGGCCAAGTTTTATCTACTCGCCTTGCCGGCGCTCTTTTTCGCGACGGGTTTCGGGGGCTTCGCTGGCAATGTCGTCGTAGTTGCCGTGACCGGCGCGCGGGCCTTATTGGCCGAATCGGATTTCGGCTTGGTGGATTTTTTGGCCGCGGCCTTCTTCGCCGGCTTGGGCGATGTTGCCTCGGCGCCGGCCTTGGCCGCCTTCTTTGCCGGCGCTTTCTTCGCGCTCCGCTTCGGCTTGCCGCCGCCCTTGGCGGCGCGCTCGTCGATCAGCGCAACGGCTTCCTCGAGCGTGATGGTGTCCTGAGTCTTGTCGCTGGGAATGGTGGCGTTGATCCCGCCCGCGGTGACATAGGCGCCATAGCGTCCGCCCTTGACCGCGACGATGCCCAGCGTCGGATGATCGCCGAGCGGCTTGCCTGGATCCGCGCCAAACCGGCGCTTGCTCGGGCCTTTGAGAATCCGGTCCGCGATCAGCGTCACGGCGCGGTTGAGTCCGATGGTGAAGACCTCGTCGCCGGCTTCCAGGCTTGCATATGTCTTGCCGTGTTGCACATAGGGCCCGAAGCGGCCGATGCCGGCCTTGATCGGTTCGCCGTCTTCCGGGTGCCTGCCGATTTCGCGCGGCAGCGACAGCAATTGCAGCGCGAGCTCAAGCTCCATGTCGCCGGGCGAGGTGCCCTTGGGGATACCGGCGCGCTTCGGTTTCTCGCCTTCGGCATAATCCTTCGGCTCGCCCAGTTGAATGTAGGGGCCGAAGCGGCCGGCCTTTACGGCGACCTCGAGATCCGTATCGGGGTGTTTGCCGAGGACACGGTCGGCGGTCGCTTCGCTGTCGGTGGCGAGCGGCCGGGTGTAGCGGCATTCCGGATAGTTGGAACAGCCGACAAAGGCGCCAAACTTGCCTGCTTTGAGATTGAGTTTGCCTGTGCCGCAACTGGGACATTGCCTGGGATCGCCGCCATCCTCGCGCGGGGCATAAATGTGCGGTCCCAGCATGTCGTCAAGCGCATCGAGCACCTGCGAGACTTTCAAGTCCTTGATGTCGTTGACCGCGCCGATGAAGTCGACCCAGAAATCCTTCAGCACCTGCTGCCAGGAAATCTCGTTGTTGGAGATGCGGTCGAGCTGTTCTTCGAGATTGGCCGTGAAGTCGTACTCCACATAACGCGCGAAAAAGTTTTCCAGGAACGCGACGACGACGCGACCCTTGTCCTCGCCGTGCAGGCGCTTCTTGTCGAGCTTGACGTAGCCGCGGTCTTTCAGCACCTGCAGGATGGAGGCGTAGGTCGAGGGCCGGCCGATGCCGAGCTCTTCCATGCGCTTGACCAGCGAGGCTTCGGAAAAGCGCGGCGGCGGTTCGGTGAAATGCTGGGTGACGGCGAGATTCTGCCGCTTCAGCGCTTCGCCCTCGCCCATGGCGGGGAGGCGGCGGGAGTCCTCGTCGTCGCCATCGTCGTCGCGGCCTTCCTGGTACAGCGCCAGAAATCCGTCGAATTTTATCACCTGGCCGCTGGCGCGCAGTTCGAGCACGCGCGATCCGGCCCGGGCTGCGATATCGACGGTGGTGCGCTCCAGTTCGGCGGATTCCATCTGGCTCGCGATGGTGCGGATCCAGATCAGCTCATAGAGCCGCGCCTGATCGCTATCCAGCCGCCGGCGCATCTCGGCGGGACGGCGCGACAGGTCGGTCGGGCGAATGGCTTCATGGGCTTCCTGCGCGTTCTTGGCCTTGGCCTGATACTGGCGCGGCGCGTCCGGCACATAGGCATTGCCGTAATCTTCGCCGATCACCTTGCGCGCCTGCGTGATCGCCGAATTGTCGATCTGCACGCCATCGGTGCGCATATAGGTGATGAGGCCGGTGGTCTCGCCGCCGATATCGATGCCTTCATAGAGCCGTTGTGCGATCCGCATGGTATGCGCGGGCGCGAAGCCGAGCTTGCGGCTGGCTTCCTGCTGCAGCGTCGAAGTGGTGAAGGGCGCCTGTGGATTGCGCCGCGCTGGTTTTGCCTCGACGGTGGAGACCGTGAATTCCGCCGCCTCGATCGCCTTCTTCAGATCGTCAGCCTCGGCGCCGGTGCCGATGTCGAGCCTTTGTATCTTCTTGCCGTCGGCGCCAACCAGCCGCGCCTCGAAGGCGTCGCCCCGTGGCGTCGTCAACGTGGCTACCAGCGACCAGTATTCGCGCGGAATGAATTTTTCGATCTCGAGTTCGCGGTCGCAAACCAGCCGCAGCGCCACCGACTGTACGCGGCCTGCCGAGCGCGCGCCCGGCAGTTTTCGCCAAAGCACTGGCGAGAGGGTGAAACCGACCAGATAGTCCAGCGCGCGGCGCGCCATATAGGCATCGACCAGCGCGCCATCGATCTGGCGCGGGTTCTTCATCGCTTCGGTCACCGCCTGCTTGGTAATGGCGTTGAACACCACGCGCTCGATCGCCTGATCCTTCAGCGCGCGCTTCTCCTTTAAAACCTCGAGCACATGCCACGAAATCGCCTCGCCTTCGCGATCGGGGTCGGTGGCGAGGATCAGCCGGTCGGCGCCTTTCAGGGCGCGCGCGATGTCGTTAAGCCGGCCGGCCGCCTTGGGATCGATCTCCCAGATCATCTGAAAATTGGCGTCTGGATCGACCGATCCGTTTTTCGCCGGAAGGTCGCGGACATGGCCGAACGACGCCAGAACCTCGTAGGAACCGCCCAGATATTTGTTGATCGTCTTGGCCTTGGCAGGCAACTCCACAATGACGATATTCATTTCATTCCAATAGCTTACAGGGGAATTGCGGGTCGTTTACGCGAAACTCGCGCCGGCCGTTTCGTGGCGAACATGGTGGCACGAAGCAGGTAAGTCAAATCGCCAAGTGTTGAACAAACGGCAAAAGCAGCGTTATATTTCACCTGCAAGTTGTAAGAAACATACGATTAGTTGCACTCCGTTAGCGGGAAGTTATAACAAACGATACGATATTGGACCGTGCCAGCACGGCGAAGGGAAGATCGCGGATGTCACCTAAGTCTGCGCGGGACGGCGGATCGGACGAGGCGGCAAGCCACATTGCGGAGGCAGTGAAAGACCTCGCGCAACTGGCGCGCCGACACAAGCATGACACGCTCGGGTTCCTGCTCGATATGGCGCTGATGGAGGCGCAGGACATCCTCCGCAAGAACAAGAAAAATACGTCCTGAGACCGGCAGCGCCGGGTTCACGGTTCCACGCGGTTCGTTTCTCGGGAAGCGCTAGATCAGCGACACCAGCCCGCCGCCGTGGCGCTCCAGCCGTCCGGCAAGTTCGAGTTCGAGCAGCACGGTACGCACCACGGCTGGCGACGTGCCGGCCTCCCGGATCAGGTCATCGATTCCAATGGGGCTCGGTCCAAGCAGGCCAACGATGCGGACGCGGTCGCTCGCATCGGGCTCGTAGGGCTCGGGCAGGGCTTCTTCCGGCTCGCGTGTCGGCAGTTCCATCGGCCGATCCATGATCGGGACGACCGCGTTAATGACGTCCGACGCCTCGATGGTAAGCGTCGCGCCCTGCCTGATCAGATCGTTGGTGCCGGCGGCGCGCGGATCGAGCGGCGAGCCCGGTACGGCGAACACTTCGCGGCCCTGTTCGACGGCGATGCGCGCAGTGATCAGGGAGCCTGAGCGATGCGCGGCCTCGACCACGACAACGCCGAGCGCGATGCCGGAGATCAGCCGGTTGCGCCGCGGAAAATCCCGCGCACGCGGCACGTGGCCAAGCGGCATCTCCGAGATCGCAGCGCCTGATTGCAGCAGCTTTTCCAGCAGGCCCTCATGTTCGGCTGGATAGACCCGGTCATGACCACCGGCCAGCACCGCCACGGTACCGCTGTCGAGCGTGGCGCGATGTGCGGCCTGGTCGATGCCGCGCGCGAGGCCGGAGGCGATGACGAATCCGGCATCGCCGAGATCGCGCGCCAGCGAGCCTGCGAATTTGAGGCCGGCGGCGGAGGCATTGCGCGAGCCGACGATGGCGATCATTGGCCGTGTCAGCACACTGGTTGCGCCGCGCACGCCGAGCAGCGGCGGAGCGTCGTCGATCGACGCCAATTGCGGCGGATAGTCGGGTTCGGTAGGCGCGACCAGGCGAACGCCGATGGTTTGGCTCGCGTCGATTTCGGCGCGCGCGTCCTCCTCGCCGCAGATGCGCATTTGACGCGAGGCTCCACCGCGCCGCGCCAACTCGGGCAGCCGCTCCAGCGCTTTCCTCGCGCTCCCGAAATGATTGATCAGAGAACGGAACGTGCGCGGCCCGACATTGTCGGACCGTATCAGCCGCAGCCAGTCGAGCCGCTGCTCGTCGGTAAGAAACGATGTGGTTTGTGTGCTCATGTCCGCCGCCCTGGGCGAAGCATCGAACAGCCTGGAAGTGCCGACAACTTACTTGCGGTTGCAGGGCCCCGCGGCAAATGCCCTTGCCCGATTCCCGCGCGATCCGTAAAAGCTTCCGGTCTCCACCCAGGAACGATGCCGATGTTGTCGCTAGCCGGACTCCAGCGCCGTATCGAGTCCGGCGATCTTTCCGCCGACGCGGCGATCATGCAATCGATCGAGGCGATTGATGCGCATGAAAAGGACATCGGCGCTTTCGTCTGCCGGCCGGAAGCCGCTCGCGCGCAAAATGCCGGGCCGCTGCGCGGCATTGCGGTGGGCATCAAGGACATCATCGACACCGCAGATTTGCCGACCGAAATGGGCTCGCCGATCTACAAGGGCTGGCAACCCCGCGCGGATGCGCCGGTTGTGGCGATGCTGAAGGCGGCTGGAGCGACCATCGCCGGCAAGACCACGACCACGGCCTTCGCGGCGAACGATCCGACCGCGACGCTCAATCCGCACAATCACGGCCACACACCGGGCGGCTCGTCGTCCGGCTCGGCGGCGGCCGTCGGCGCCGGCATGATTCCGCTGGCGCTGGGAACGCAGACCGGCGGTTCGGTGATCCGGCCGGCCTCGTTCTGCGGCGTCGCTGCGATCAAGCCGACCTATCGGATGCTGCCAAGCGTCGGCGTAAAATGCTTTTCCTGGACGCTCGATACGGTCGGCCTGTTCGCGGCCGCAACCGTGGATCTGGCGCACGGGCTTGCGGCCATGACGGGCCGGTCCGAATTGCTTCCGAAACCTGCCCGTTCAATTCCACGCATCGGCGTCGTGCTGCAGGATTTCGCCGGCGAGCCGGAAGCAGCCGGCGCGGAGGCGTTACGGATCGCGATCCGCGCGGCGGAACAGGCAGGCGCAGCCGTTCGTGCGCTTCAACTTCCCGAGATCGTCGCGGACGCATGGCGCATTCACCCGACCGTGCAGGATTTTGAGGCGCACCAGGCGTTCGCCTGGGAATATCGCGCCAATTACGACGCCATGCCGCCGCTGTTGCGCGGCCGGCTCGACGAAAGCAAGGGCACGACGGCCGCCGAATACGATGCGGCGCGCCGCATCGCGGACCAGGCCAGAGCCGCATTGGCCGGTATGTTCAACGACGTTGACGCATTGCTCACCTTCTCGGCGCCCGGCGCTGCGCCCAAGGGATTGGCCTCGACCGGCGATCCCCGTTTCAACCGGCTCTGGACTTCTGATGGGCGTACCTTGCGTCAACGTGCCCGCCATCATCGCCGACGGCGGGTTGCCGGTCGGCGTGCAGGTGGTCGCACGGTTTGGCGACGACGCCGGCGCGCTCACGGCCGCGCGTTTCGTGGAAGAGGCGCTGGCGCGAGGTTGAAGGGTGCTGTCGTCATTGCGAGGAGCGTGGCGACGAAGCAATCCAGATCTTTTGCGTAAGTCTGGATTGCTTCGCTGCGCTCGCAACGACGATTCTAACTTTTCTCCCCGATCCGCCCCTCGGTCCCGGCCTGCAGCCGCCTGATGTTTTCGCGATGCACGTAGAACAGCAGCAGCGTCAGTACTGCGAACAGCGAGGCCAGCGCCGGATGGCCGAACCACCACAGGAAAATCGGGGTGATGAAACTCGCGACCAGCGCGGATAGCGAGGAGTAGCGCGAGGTCACGGCGGTCGCGATCCATAACACGCCGAACACGGCGGCGGCGGGCCAGAACAATCCAATGAGCACGCCGATATAGACCGCGACGCCCTTGCCGCCCTTGAAATTCAGCCAGACCGGGAACAGGTGGCCAAGGAACGCCGCGAGCGCTGCCAGCATCGCCGCATCGGGCCCGCCATAGGTGCCCGCGAGCACCACCGCCACCGTGCCTTTCAGCATGTCGCACAGCAGCGTCGCCGCGGCGAGACCCTTGCGGCCGGTGCGCAACACATTGGTGGCGCCGATATTGCCGGAGCCGATCGAACGCAGATCCGGGGTACCGGCGAATTTGGTCAGGATCAGCCCGAACGGGATCGAGCCGAGCAGATAGCCAATTGCGATGGCGAGAAGATAAGTGCCGATCATTGGTCCTCACACGTGCTCGTAAACAGTGCGTCCGCCGACGATGGTGCGCGCGACGCGGCCCGAGAACCGCAACTCGTCGAACGGCGTGTTCTTGCACTGCGACTTGAGGTCGGCCGGATCGAGCACCCAGGGCGTGTCGGGATCGATCACGATCACATCGGCAGGCGAGCCGGCCCGCAGCGATCCGCCGGGCAGGCCCAGCAGTTCAGCGGGGCGGGTCGACATCGCGCGGATCAAGGTCAGAAAATCCATCTCGCCGCCGTGGATCAGGCGCAAACCCGCCGGCAGCATGGTTTCGAGGCCGATCGCGCCGGCGGCCGCTTCCGCGAACGGCAGCCGCTTGGTCTCCACGTCCTGCGGATTGTGATCGGACATGATCACGTCGATCAGACCGGTGGCGACCGCTCCAACCAGCGCCAGGCGATCGTCCTCGGTACGCAGCGGCGGCGACAGCTTGAGGAAGGTCCGATAGGGGCCGATATCGTTCTCGTTCAGGGTCAGGTGATTGATCGAAACCGAGGCCGAGACCCTGAGCCCGGCGTCGCGCGCGCGCGTGAGGATTTCCAGCGATTCGATGCAGGTCAGCGACGCCGCATGATAGCGTCCCCCGGTCAGCGCAACGAGGCGGATGTCGCGCTCCAGCATCACGGCTTCGGCGGCGTTGGGCACGCCGACCAGTCCCAGTCGCGCGGCGAACTCGCCTTCGTTCATGACGCCTTCGCCGACCAGGTTCGGGTCTTCGGTATGATGCACGATCAGCGCGTCGAAATCGCTGGCATAGGTCAGCGCCCGGCGCATCACCTGCGCATTGGTGACGCTGCGGTCGCCGTCGGTGAAGGCGACGGCGCCGGCGGCCTTGAGCAGGCCGATCTCGGTCATTTCCGCGCCTTCCATGCCCTTGGTCAGCGCCGCCATCGGATGGATGTTGACGATCGCGGTGTCGCGGGCGCGGCGCAGGATGAAATCCACCGTCGCGGAATTGTCGATCACAGGTTTGGTGTCGGGCTGGCAGACGATGGTGGTGATGCCGCCGGCCGCCGCCGCCTGGCTCGCCGACGCGAAAGTTTCGCGATGGCTGGCGCCGGGTTCGCCGACGAAGGCGCGCATGTCGATCAGTCCGGGCGCGACGACCTTGCCGGCGCAGTTGACGATGTCGGTCCCCTCCGGCACGCCGGCCGCACCGATGCCGCGCCGTGACTCGCGGATCACGCCGTCGGCGATCAGGACGTCGCCGACAATGTCGAGATCGCGCGAGGGATCGATCAGGCGGGCATTGGCGAGCAGGATCGGGCGGCGGTCGGTCAGCATCGATGTGCCCTGTCACGGATATCATGAACGCGGCGTGCGCATCTCGTGCCCTCTCCCCTTGAGGGAGAGGGCAGCGCGGAAGGTTCGGCGCACTCAAAGGGCTGAGAGGTGAGGCCGCAACCCCTCACGCGTCCTTTTCCTGGGGAACACCGAGCAGCCCTCTCCCTCAAGGGGAGAGGGCGCAACGTCTTCGCCCTTAAGGGGAGAGGGCGCGACGTCGAGCGCCGTTGTGCGGCTTCACGCATTGGGCAAATTCCTCGCCAGCGCTTCCAGCACCGCCATCCGCACCGCCACGCCCATTTCGACCTGTTCGCGGATCAGCGACTGCGCGCCGTCGGCGACGATGGAGTCGATCTCGACGCCGCGGTTCATCGGCCCCGGATGCATCACCAACGCGTCCGGTCTTGCATAGGCGAGTTTTTTCTGGTCGAGGCCGAAATAGTGGAAGTATTCCTGCGATGACGGCACGAAGGAGCCGTTCATGCGCTCGCGCTGCAGCCGCAGCATCATCACGATGTCGGCGCCGTCGAGGCCCTCGCGCATATCGCGCGCGACCTCGACCCCCATACGCTCGATACCGCGCGGCAGCAGCGTGGAGGGAGCGACCACGCGCACTCGCGCCCCCATGGTGTTGAGCAGCAGGATGTTGGAGCGTGCCACGCGCGAATGCATCACGTCGCCGCAGATCGCGATCACCAGACCCTCGAGCCGGCCCTTGTTGCGGCGGATCGTCAGCGCGTCGAGCAGCGCCTGCGTCGGATGCTCATGGGCGCCGTCGCCGGCGTTGATCACCGAGCCGTCGACCTTGCGCGCCAGCAGTTCCACCGCACCCGAGGCGTGATGCCGCACCACCAGGATATCCGGATGCATGGCATTCAGCGTCACCGCGGTATCCATCAGCGTCTCGCCTTTGCGGATCGAGGACGAGGACACCGACATGTTCATGACGTCGGCGCCGAGCCGCTTGCCGGCGAGTTCGAACGAGGACTGGGTGCGGGTCGAGGCTTCGAAGAACAGATTGACCTGGGTACGTCCGCGCAAGCTTGTGCGCTTCTTGTCGACCTGACGGTTGAGCTCGACATATTCCTCGGAAAGGTCGAGCAGGCCGCTGATGTCGGCGGCGGAAAGCCCCTCGATGCCCAGCAGGTGCCGGTGACCGAGGACGAAGGTCGATTTCGATGCAGGGGTCATTAAAACGAGAGCTATAGGGGCGGATGGCAGGGGGGGCAAGGGCGAACAGGGGCCGTTGGAGTTATCCCCCGATCTGTCCTTTCTCTCGTCATGCTCCGCTTTATGACGGGTATTCAGTCCTTAATAGATTTGCCGCAAAACAAGACGTCATGGCCGGACAAGCTCCATGACGTTGTTGGAAAGGCCGATGGATGAGTTCGTCTGAAGGTTCGGTGGTTCCGACCGCGCCCGCACCGTTGTCGCCGACACCACGTCCACCCCGGGTCTGGAAGTTCTGGGGCACCGTGCTGTGGGGCCTGGTGGTCGCCACTGCGATGTTCGCCGGGCAAATGCTGGTGGTAGGATATTTCGTCCTCAGCCGCGGCGCGTCGGCGGATTACGACCTGGTCAGGACCATCCTCGGCAGCGGCGTTACGATTTCGATGTCGGTCATCACCGGCTTTCCCGCGGTGCTCGCAGCACTTTGGCTGGCGACGCGAATGGCGCGTATGCCGTTCTCCGATTACCTCGCGCTGCGCTGGAGCAGATGGGGCCATCTTCTGCTCGGCGTTGTCGCCCTGGTCGTGCTGATCGCCGGCTGGGACCTGTTGTCGCGCGCGCTGGGACGTGAGATCGCGCCGGGCTTCATGGGCGAGGTGCTTAAATCGGCGCGGGCCGATGGCGCGCTGTGGCTTCTGGTGCTCGCATTCTGCGTGGTGGCGCCGGCCACCGAGGAGTTTTTCGTGCGCGGCTTTCTCTATCGGGGCTGGTCGAAATCGTTCCTGCGGCCGGCGGGAGCCATCGTGCTGTCATCGCTGGTGTGGACCGCGATGCACCTGCAATACGATCTGTTCTTTCTCGGCGAGGTGTTTTCGATCGGGCTGTTGCTCGGTTATTTGCGCTGTCGCTCCGGCTCGACATGGCTGACGGTCGTGGTGCACGGGATCAACAATCTGGCGGCGACGCTGCAGAGCATCTGGCTGGCGGGACAGTAGATCGTCATTGCGAGAAGCGCAGCGCGAAGTAATCCGACCTTTCCGCATATGTCCTGGGTCCGGATTGTTTCGCTTCGCTCGCAATGACGCGTGTCAGGCCCCGGCGGTGCGCTTCAACACCGTCAGCCGATCCAGCGCGCCTTGCAAAATGAAAATCGCCGCGTGTTCGTCGATTACCGCGGCGCGCCTGCTACGGCTCATGTCCATCCCGATCAGTTCGCGTTCCACGGCGACGGTGGAGAGTCGTTCGTCCCACAATGCGATGGCGAGGTCGGTCAGTCCGGAGAAGTTGCGGGCGAAAGCGCGGGTCGATTGCGCGCGCGGGCCTTCGCTGCCGTCCATGTTGATGGGCAGGCCGAGCACGAAGCCGGCGGCGTTACGCTCCCTGGCGATCGCCAGCAACCGCGCGGCGTCGGCGGTAAAATTGCTGCGCGCCATGGTTTCGATGCCGGTCGCGAGCTTGCGGTCAGGATCCGAAACCGCGACGCCGATGGTCTTGGTGCCGAGATCGAGGCCGATCAACGCGCCGCGTGCCGGCCAATGCGCTGCCGCCTCCACCAGCGGTAAAATGAGTGCGGGCATGGCATCGCATAGCATGTGTCATAGTGCGCAGGCAAAATGCCTCTGCCGCGTCGTTCCGGGTCCGAACGACCATGCCCGGAATCCGGCAAACCTGTCTGAAAGGCACACGATGGACGCGCTCAGCCTGTTCGGATTGTTCGCAGTGACGGCGATGCTTGTATGCTACGCGCTGGAGCATCGCAGCCACTGGTTCATCCTGGCCTTTGCCGCGGCGTGCGCGCTGGGCTCGGCTTACGGATTCCTGCAGGGCGCCTGGCCGTTCGGGGTGGTCGAGGCAATCTGGGCCGTCGTCGCGCTGCGGCGCTGGAGTGTCGGGCAGCGAAAAAGCGCTTAGCGGGTACCGGGGTCGTAGCCCCTGGGAACGTGACCCTTTGCAGGGGAAGGATCAACGATCCCGCGGTTGCGGCGTGAAAGCTCCGTCTGCTATATGGCGGCCTGATTTTGCCGTCGAAAGGCCGTTATCATGTCCGTCGATGCCGACACCGTCCGCCGTATCGCGCATCTGGCGCGCATCGCGGTCGACGAGGCCGAGGTTCCCCATCTGCAGGGCGAACTGAACGCGATGCTGGACTTCGTCGAGCAGTTGTCGGAAGTCAACGTCGACGGCGTCGAGCCGATGACCTCGGTGACGCCGATGGAGATGAAGAAGCGCGCCGATGTCGTCAACGATGGTGAGATCGCCGAGCAGGTGGTCGCCAACGCGCCGGCGACCGAAAACCATTTCTTTCTGGTGCCGAAAGTCGTCGAATAGTTTTTTCGGGTTTCGAGACGGAAAATCCCATGTGCCTGCTATGCGATGATGAAAAGGCCTATCGGGCCTATATGGACTATCTCGACGCCATGGAGCGTCAGGGCAAGCCTGCCGATCCGGACAAGGCGATGGATGCCGTGCTCGATCGGCTCGAGGCAGCCGAAAAGGCTGGAAACAAAATGGTCGGCGACGCCCCGGCCAACGACAAGACGCTGTCTCCGTTCTTCTGCAGCCCGGTCGATAAATGACGGACCTGACATCGCTGACGCTCGCGCAAGCCCGTGACGGCCTTGCGCGGAAATCATTCACGTCGCTTGAACTGACCGATGCGCATATCGCGGCGATCGAAGCCGCGCGCAGGCTCAACGCCTTCGTGCTGGAGACGCCGGACCAGGCGCGGGACATGGCGCGCGAGGCCAACGCCAGTCTTGCGAAAGGCAAGGGGGGTCCGCTCGCTGGCATCCCGCTTGGGATCAAGGACCTGTTTGCGACCAAGGGTGTGCGGACCACCGCCGGTTCGAAGATTCTCGCCAATTTCGTGCCGCCTTACGAATCCACCGTGACCGCGCAATTGTGGCGCGACGGCGCGGTGCTGCTCGGCAAACTCAACAACGACGAATTCGCCATGGGCTCGTCGAACGAGACCTCCTGCTTCGGGCCGGTGGTCAATCCGTGGCGGCGGCGCACGGGCGCCGTCAGCGCGCGGCCCGAGGGTGGCGATGCGAAGGTCGGGCGGATTGACCTTCCGGAATTCGATGACACTCCTCTGGTGCCCGGCGGCTCGTCAGGTGGTTCGGCGTCAGCGGTAGCGGCACAATTATGCATGGGGGCGACCGCGACCGATACTGGCGGCTCGATCCGGCAACCGGCCGCGTTCACCGGCACGGTCGGCATGAAGCCGACTTACGGCCGCTGCTCGCGCTGGGGTATTGTCGCGTTCGCCTCGTCACTCGATCAGGCCGGACCGATCGGGCGTACGGTCCGGGATGCCGCGATCCTGATGCGGTCGATGGCCGGTCACGACCCGAAGGACACCACGTCGGTCGCTCGTGCGGTGCCGGACTTCGAAGCGGCGATTGGAAAATCCGTCAAGGGCATGAAAATCGGCATTCCGAAAGAGTACCGTCTCGATGGCATGCCCGATGAAATCGAGAAACTCTGGACCGAGGGGGCCAAGTGGCTGAAGTCGGCCGGCGCGGAGCTGGTCGAGGTGTCGCTGCCGCACACCAAATACGCGTTGCCGGCCTATTACATCGTGGCCCCCGCGGAAGCCTCGTCGAACCTGGCACGCTATGACGGCGTGCGCTACGGCCTGCGCGTCGAGGGACGCAATATCATAGAGATGTATGAGAAGACCCGCGCCGAGGGTTTTGGCGCCGAGGTTCGCCGCCGCATCATGATCGGCACCTATGTGCTCTCTGCCGGCTATTACGATGCCTACTATTTGCGCGCACAGAAAGTGCGCACCCTGATCAAGAAGGATTTCGAGGATTGTTTCGCACGCGGCGTGCACGCGATCCTGACCCCGGCGACGCCCTCGGCGGCCTTCGGCATCGGCGAAAAGGGCGGCGCCGATCCAGTCGAGATGTACCTCAACGATATCTTCACGGTGACCGTGAACATGGCGGGTCTGCCGGGAATCGCGGTTCCCGCAGGCTCGGACGTGCAGGGACTGCCGCTTGGCTTGCAACTGATCGGACGTCCGTTCGATGAAGAAACGCTGTTCTCGCTCGGCGAGGTCATCGAGCAGGCAGCGGGACGGTTTACGCCGCCGAAATGGTGGGCTTGAAGTTCCATTGGGAAGCAGCGGCTTTTGCATTGCGTTTTGCGCAACGCTTCGTCATGGTCGAATCATGGGGATGTCATGAGTATGAGCGGAGACGAAGGGATTCCGTCCTCCCAAAAGGTCGATCAGCTTTTGGGGTCTTCCAAGCTCGTCCTGGCGATCGAGAACGACAGATATAAACACCTGCTCGACCATGTCCCGGTCGCGGTCGCGGTATCGCGCGGCGCCGGTGACGATCAGTGTATCGCCTATGTCAACAAGGCCTTCGAAAACCTAATGTCGATGCCGACCTCGGACGTCGAGGGTCAAAGCTGGCTCTGCCTCGACGGCTTTCTCAATGAGGACAATCCGGCGCAGACGCTGGGCGAAGCGATCAGGCATGGCGAGGATTTCATTGGCGTATTCCGTCCCGCCGGGCCGGTCGACCGCTTGGTTATCGTGCAAGCCTACGCCGCGGTGATCGAAAGCGATGACGGCATCGAAAATTTTCGGATCGCGGCGCTGGTCGATGTCGGTGGCAGGGAGCGGGCGCAGATCGAGCAGTTCGAGAACCAGATCCGCGACCGCGATATGCTGTTGCGTGAGCTTCAGCACCGGGTGAAAAACAATCTGCAACTGGTCACGGCGCTTGTCCGCCTTGAGGCGAGATCGGCGGTAGAAGGCGAATCGGTGGCGCTGGGACGGCTTGCGAGCCGAATCGATGCGCTGGCGGTTCTGTACCGGATCCTGTCAGCGGAAGACGCCACCGCCGATATCGACCTTGGGCAGTATCTGTCAGATATCGCGACCGCGGTGATGCAGGCCAGTGCGGTGCCGGACGTCGGAATCGATCTGCAAGTCGGCTACTGCCCGCTATCGATCAACGTCGCAATGCCGGCAGGCTTGCTGGTCAACGAAATGCTGACCAACGCACTGAAATACGCGTTTGTCGGCCGCAATGCCGGCCAGCTGAAGCTGATCTGCAAAAGCGAGGGCGGCCGCGTCACGGTGATGGTGTCCGACGACGGGGTGGGACTTGGCGAACATCAGGAATGGCCATCGCCACGCAAGCTCGGCGCGCTGATTCTGCAGACGCTTCGGGAAAACGCCAAAAATGTCGTCTTCCGCGCCGAAAGCATCCGGGGGCGGGGCACCTGGTTTACGCTGATATTCGACGCCTCGCCCTCGCCGGCGCCGAATTAGGCGCAGTCAGGCCGGTTGGAAATATCGCCAGATCAGCTTATTTCAGATGCTGCCTGAACGAAAAGCCGTCCATGACCATGCCCGAACTAAAAGCCGTCCATGACCATGCCCGACTTCAAATCCAGCCTGTCCGGCACCGCACCTGCGTCCGGCGTTTCCCCGCCGCTCGCGGCGTTGTGGTGGGCGGGCAAGGGCGACTGGAGCAGGGCGCATGCGATCGTGCAGGACGAGCACGGCGCCGACGCGGCCTGGGTTCATGCCTACCTGCACCGCGTCGAGGGCGATCTTGGCAATGCCGGTTACTGGTATCGGCGGGCGAGCAAGCCGGTTGCGACCGGTCCGGTCGAGGCCGAGTGGGAGCAGATCGCGTCCACATTGATCATGGGTGAACCCGCATGAACGTTTCAGTCAGCCCCTCCAAACTGATCAGAGGCGCCACCGGCGACTGGGAAATGGTAATCGGGCTCGAAGTCCATGCCCAGGTCACCTCGAACTCAAAACTGTTCTCCGGCGCCTCGACGGAATTCGGCGGCGATCCCAACAGTCATGTCTCGCTGGTCGACGCGGCGATGCCCGGCATGTTGCCGGTGATCAACGAGGTCTGCATCCGGCAGGCGGTGCGTACCGGACTTGGCCTGAAGGCGCAGATCAATCTGCGCTCGGTATTCGACCGCAAGAACTACTTCTATCCCGACCTGCCGCAGGGATATCAGATCAGCCAGTACAAGTCGCCGATCGTGGGCGAGGGCGAGGTTGTCGTCGATCTGGAGAGCGGCGACAGCATCACCGTCGGCATCGAGCGGCTGCATCTGGAGCAGGACGCCGGCAAATCGCTGCACGACCAGAATCCGGACATGTCGCTGGTGGACCTCAACCGCTCCGGCGTGGCGCTGATGGAGATTGTCTCCAAACCCGACATGCGCTCGTCCGAACAGGCGCGGGCCTATGTGACAAAGCTGCGGGCGATCCTGCGCTACCTCGGCACCTGCGACGGCGACATGGAGAAGGGCAGCCTGCGTGCCGACGTCAATGTCTCCGTGCGCAAGCCAGGCGATCCGCTGGGCACCCGTTGCGAAATCAAGAACGTCAACTCGATCCGCTTCATCGGCCAGGCCATCGACTACGAAGCGCGGCGCCAAATCGGCATTCTGGAAGATGGCGGTTCAATCGAGCAGGAGACGCGGCTGTTCGACCCCAACAGGGGCGAGACCCGCTCGATGCGCTCCAAGGAAGAGGCGCACGATTACCGCTATTTTCCCGATCCCGACCTGCTGCCGCTGGAGCTGACGCAGGAATACGTCGAAGCCTTGAAGGCCGACCTGCCGGAACTGCCGGATCAGAAGAAGTCGCGCTTCATCGGCGATTTCGGCCTGACACCCTACGACGCCGGCGTGCTGGTCAACGAGCATGAAAGCGCTGACTTCTACGAAGCGGTGCTGGCAAAACTCGCGGACAGGGCGCGCGATGGCAAGCTCGCCGCCAATTGGGTGATCAACGAGTTGTTCGGCCGCCTCAATAAGGAAGGCGGCCATATCGCGGCGTCGCCGGTATCGGCCGCGCAGCTCGGCGCGATTATCGATCTGATCGGCGAAGGCATTATCTCCGGCAAGATCGCCAAGGATGTGTTCGAGATCGTCTGGCAGGAAGGTGGCGATCCCCGTGCGCTGGTAGAAGCGCGCGGGATGAAGCAGGTCACCGACCTCGGCGCGATCGAGAAGGCGGTAGACCAAATCATCGCCGCCAATCCCGACAAGGCCGAGCAGGCGCGCGCCAAGCCGCAACTGATCGGCTGGTTTGTCGGCCAGGTCATGAAAGCGTCCGGCGGCAAGGCCAATCCGCAGTCGGTCAACGATCTGCTCAAATCAAAGCTCGGAATCTGAACGTTGCGGAAGTAACGCCGGCGCATTCGAGAGGCGCGTCGTGCCGCGGTGACACATGTCGACGTTGATCGACACCCGCGCGCGCCGCGCGAACAGGAAAACGCCCTGCGAATCAGCCTTCTGCGATTCGCGCGAAAATCCGGTTTTGGCGAGCGGCGATGAGACGCAAAGTCTCTGTGCTTGAAAATTTTTTCATTGCCAAAATCTGCGACTCAGAGTCCGCGCAAAGTGCTTTCGATCGACGTCGATGAGTCGCGACGATGATCGCAGCATGTTATTCGCTTCGCATGTGAATTAAGAAAACATCTGCGGCACAGGCATTTTATGCGATCTTGACATTCGCCGACATAGAGTTTTCGCGCACTATCGGCGTCGCCTTCGACGTCCATCGTCGTGTTGTCGCTGAGCGCGTGACGCGCGCGCTGACATCGCTACGTCAACACTTCCTTAAGCGAGACGCTGTTTTTTCTAATGTGTTGGTGTATTCGGGATGCAGTGCATATCGATTCCCGAATGCACGCAGCGACTAAGCCATCTCACTACATTAGGAGGGCAACATGGCCAAGAAAGCTAAGAAGGCAAAGAAGGCGAAAAAGGCGAAGAGCGCAGTGAAGAAGACTGCGAAGAAGGTTTCCAAGAAGAAGTAATCTCGCCTGAGATATTGCCGGCAGCTTGATGCCGGCGACGTCACGAGAGCCCCAGGGCGGTTTGCCATTCGTGGCAAATTTCAAACCGACGGTTCTAGTCGACGAAAGAGGGTGTCGGCGAGACATCAGGTCAAACGGCTGGATCGTCATTTTCGACAGAGCTCGCTCTTCGAAAAAACGATCCGGCGGAAGAAGCTCAATATCCTTATTGGTGTTCTTCATTCGGTGCGGATCCAGAGCTCCGCGGTTTCACCGGCAGTCTTAGCCAGTTGAGATTTGGTCCTGACGTGTTCGCCGACGCCCTCGTTCCCTTGCCGGCGCGGATACCGCCTGGCTATTGATATGCCCGATTTCCGACGCACGCGTTTTCGTCGCCACCGCTTCGAGCTGTTGTGGCAATGGTTATCGCTTTGCCAAGCGGCACGGTAAATCGAATTTCGCAGACCCCGGCATAGTCCAGTAAAATAACCGCTTTTGCGGTACTCGCGAGCTTCGCGCACGAACTTCGTTCAGATTCAATTCATCGCGAACCTTAAACTGCCCTTCAAATTTTATCGGTCATGATCATCCCAACAAGCCGGCAAACGGCGGTTGGGGACAGCAGGACGTTGAACGATCGGACGGGAGCCGCGCTCGGAGCAGGGCGGCAATAATAAAAAGGGCAGACAAATGTTTCAGGGACATCTCAATCTCGGCACCGCGATCCCGGTGGAAGCCTACGCGAACGGCGACGTGCTGTTCGACCTTGGCATGCTCTATGCGAGCGGACGCGCCGGTTTCATCGATCTGGTGGCCGCGCACAAATGGTTCAATCTCGCAGCGCTGAAGGGCCGCGTCGATGCGATCCAGTTGCGCCGCGAGGTCGCCGAGATGATGTCCGATATCGAGATCGCCACAGCCCAGCGCGAAGCCCGCGCCTGGATGACGACGCACTGAGCCTGCGGAAAACCGCGGCATCGCCGCGTTTCGTCGGCCGTGTCGGCTGCCAACGGCACTCGGGTTGCACCTCGCCATGAATATGAGTCGCATGCACGCCGATCCGCGCGGAACACGGCAGGTCGGACGACATCATCGATTTGCAGACGATTGCTGGCGGAGCCGGAGGGATTCGAACCCTCGATAGGGCTTTACAACCCTATAACGGTTTAGCAAACCGCCGCCTTCAGCCACTCGGCCACAGCTCCGGTAGGCTGGATATGCCCGACGCGGTGGCCAGCCGCAAGCGCAGCTTTCAAGCGTGCGATTCCAGGACTCCACAGGCCAGCCTTTAATATAAGGCTGCGCGGGAATATAAGGCTGCGCGGGTTCGCGCCAGGAGTGTTGTGGCCACGAGCGGCCCCCCACGCACCGATTCTTCGGTTACCGCCTGCAATGAGCGATCGCGCCACGGTTCCATGGCGCCCACGGAACTTTGAAATTCATTTGAGCTGGTGACATACGGGTTTCTGAAATCACGCGCGCTGCATTCAATCGTGTTTTGGCCCGGATGTTTGCAACGCGCGCCCGGCATTTACCAAAAGTTAATGCGGACTGCTTCCCGGCGCCTTGGCGCCGATCAGTACGCAGCGAAGCCGCCCTCGGCCTCATCGGACGCGGATAATCTGTGATCGGATTGCCGCTTTTGTCGCTCGATTCGGCTTCGATCCAACGTCTTGCGACGGGCGACCACGCAATGGATGCCCACGCGCTGGTCGGTGTAGAAAACGGAACTATTAAAAATAATTGTTGTATAACAATTGGTTACAAAGAGAGTTCGATCACAGTTGCGTGTTATTTGTGCAACACCCTCCTGAAAACAAACGGAGTCGAGGGCTTCCGAGGCGTTCTGTTGTTGCGTGTGCAGAACTGTTCATGGATGTTGATCGTGCGACGGAGGGGGGCATCCCGAGGTCGTCCCGTTAAGTGGTTCGCTTAAGTCCCTCGCGTTCATGCGGGTGTGTCCGAAGACGCGAAACGACTGAGCGGTTTTTTCAGGGGATTAAGGGAACCAACCTTAGGGTGTATCGCACCCAGCGGATCCGGAACCTTCCCAACAGAGCAACTTGGAGGTTACAATGAAGATGGTTAAGAGCCTTATCCTCGGCTCAGCGGCGGGTCTCATCGCCATGAGCGGAGCCCAGGCAGCTGATCTTCCCGTCAAGGCCAAAGCGGTCGAATACGTGAGGATCTGCTCCCTGTATGGTGCTGGTTTCTGGTACATCCCGGGCACCGACACCTGCATGAAGATCGGCGGCTACGTCCGTATCGATACCACGTTCAACGGTTCGATCTATGATCAGCCGGCCTGGTCTGGCGACCTCGGCCAGAACAATCGCTTCCGCGACTACTTTGACTCCCGTTCCCGTATGGCGTTGACGGTCGATACCCGTACCGCCACCGAGTACGGCGTGGTCCGCACCTTCGCCCAGGCTGACTTCCAGTTCACGACCCAGGGCAACAACACGGTCAACCCGGCCAACTTCACCGCATCGCCGACAGCAGGCACCAATACCGGCCTGCTCAATCAGCCCGGCGAAGGCTATGTCGCGGTCGAGTTCGTGTTCATCCAGTTCGCGGGCTTCACCTTCGGTAAGTCGGCTTCGGCTTACGCGACGCCGTGGCATGGGTATCCGGGCAACAACTCGTCGTTCTTGCTCGGCGGTCATGACACCGTCACCGGCGTGAACAACATCCAGTACACCGCGCAGTTCGGCAACGGCGTGTCGGCGACCATCGGTCTCGACGATCCGGTCGTGTTCAACCGCACTTCGGTCGCCAACCTGACGCTCGGCATGGGTGCCACTGGCGGCTTCGTCAACACCTACGGCGGCGTGCACTATCCTGATCTCGTCGGCAACATCCGCGTCGATCAGGCTTGGGGTCTGTTCCAGATTTCGGGCGCACTGCATGAAGTCGATGCTTCCTACAACGTGCTGAACACGACGGCGGTTCCTGCCGGCGGAATCGGCCCCGCTGGCGGCATTGCCACCGGCTTCTCGGAAATCAACGGTCACCCGGATAGCAAGGTGGGTGGTTCGGTGATGGCCGCGTTGCAGATCAAGAACATTCCGACCGGACCGGGCGACGACATCAAGATCGATGCGACCTGGGCCAAGGGCGACACCAAGAACGTGATCTCCACGAGCGCTGCCTCGCCGAGCTTCGCGATCTTCGGTGCGCAGGGCGGCAAGAATCCTACCGGTGTTGCGTATGACACGGTCGGGTTCGGTTCGACCTCGGACGCCGTCTACCTGCCGGCATTCGCCGGTGGCGATGGCTCGCTGCATCTGACCGAAGCCTACGGTATCCGTGGCGCGTTCAACCACAACTGGGATCCGTACTGGTCGTCCAGCCTGTTCGGCAGCTATTCGTCGGTTCGTTATGACGACACTGCCAAGGGTCTGATCTGCGCGGTTTACACACCGGGCAAGGCCGTGAGCGCGGATTACTCCTGCAATCCGGACTTCAACGTCTCGCAGCTCGGCGTGGTCACCCGCTGGACTCCTGTCAAGAACCTGACGTTCTCGGCTGAAGTCATGTGGTTCCACCTCGACCAGAAGTTCACCGGCTCTGCTGCCCTCACTCCGGCAGCTCCGAAGCCCGGTGCGGCTCAAGGCGCTCGCTACGAGTTCGCCGACCAGGACGTGTTCTCGCTCAACGTCCGCGCTCAGCGTAACTTCTGATCGCATCGTCTGAGAACAACTTCTAAAGAACCCCCGGCAGGAAACTGCCGGGGGTTTTTCTTGCCGTGAAACGTTTCGACGTCCGCTCTGCAGCGTGCTGATCGGCTTCGGAGCGCTTGGCTGGTCGCAATCCGGTTTATCATTTACTGTCCAGCGCAATGTCGAACCGCCCGCCACGTATCCATGCCGAACGGACGAATTCCAGCAATCAGGCAATAGAAAGCGCCGTATTTGCGCTGCGGATGCAGCGCCCCGAAGAGGCCGAGCGTCTTGCCGCCGCTGTGTTGAAGTCGAACCGGGGTAATATGCTTGCAGCGCAAGTTCTCGGGCGCGCGCTCTTGATGCAGAACCGCGCAGCCGAGGCCATCGTCCCGCTGGAAAGGGCGGCACGCCGCGGCGACGATCCGGCGGTTGCAACGGAACTCGCCGTCGCACTAGCCGCGGCCGGACGGCGCGACGAAGCGCTGGACCAGCTACGCCGAATTATCGCGACACCGCCGCCATTTGCCCCGGCATTTCTCGAATATGGCGGCCAGCTCGCCAAAATCGGACGATTCGACGAGGCCATTTCGGTGCTCGAACAGGGGCTCGCATATGCGCCCGGGCATGCTCGACCTGCAAATGGAGCTCGGATTTGTTCATCTCAAGCGCAACGACCGCGCCCAGGCCCGCGCCATCTTCGCGCAAGTGCTTGCGGCGGCACCAGAGCGGTACGATGTCTTGCCTGCGCTGGCCAAGGTGACGGCGCTGGAAGGCGATTATGCCACGGCGGCCGATTTGTTTCGGCGGGCGCTGGGAATGCGGCCCGACGATGCGGTAACACGCAACAATCTCGCAGCGTGCCTGCTGGAAATGGGCGAACGCGATGCCGGAGAGGAACGCCTGCGGGAAGCGGTCCGCAGCGCTCCGCAAATGGCTGGGCTCGCGATCACATCGCTCGCCGCCGCTTCGCACGGCCGTTTCTTTTTGCGGCCGAGCGCCGCCGTAAAATTCCTGCGCGCGGGAAAGGGTTGACGTTCTAGGTCCGGAATTGTCGACGGTAGACGCCCGTTTCACGATAGATCACAGTCGAAAGATCGTGCGCCCGTTGCGTTTCCTGTTTTGTGAATGCCGCCGTGCGCGCGACCCAGTTTTCTCTCTTGACCGGTATGCACTGCGCGACCGGCGTGCCTCTCGGCAGCACACCGTTGAAATTCATGTCATGCCAATGCGCCGGAAAATGAATCCAGTTGTCATGGTAGCGGTCGCAATCGACCATCCCCGTCAATGTCGTGAATGGCAAGTCGAACCGGTTGGCAGGATGCGTGAACAACAGCGCATAGCCGTCCGGCGCCTCGATCGTCCAGAGATTATGGAATTTGATGATGAAGCGATCGGAGCCGACAGCGGCGTGCCGATGGCCTGGCTGGCATCGTGAAACCCGATCGGCGAGCGCACGAAGCCGACTTCTCCGCCTGCGGGCAGATCGTTGTCCCAGGTGAATTCGCCATTCTGGACCTGCACGTCGCAGATCAGCGGAATCAGGAAGCCGGCGGTCATGGCATCGATAAAAGGTGGGCAACGCTTGACGGTGTCGCCCATCACCGTGTTGACGGCGTTGAATGCCTGCGGCGTCATGACCTTGAACCAGTCGGGCAGGCCCTGCGCCGCCGGCAGCGGTGGCGGCAGCCGCCCGTCCAGTTCCGCAGGACAGCGAAATGTCAGTGTCATGGAATTGTCATGCTCGGTCACGCTTCGCTCCGGAACTTCAGGTTTCACGAGGTCTATCACGTGACCTTCGCAAGATCGACCGCTGTCACCACAGTGGCCGCATGCGAACGCGGTGAAGGGGGCCCCGCGGTGCGTTGCGCGAAAATCACATACGCCGACAAACAAAGCTCCCACCACTGCGTCGTCATCGGCAATAGCGCGGTCTTTGCGTAAGGTGGTTGTGTTGTCTAGCCGGCGCGTTCCGTCGGAAGATTCGGGAGGCTCGCATGAAGTTGGTCAAGAGCGTCGTCTTGGGGGCCGCGGCGATCCTCGTCGGCATCGGCGCAGCACAGGCAGCCGACCTTCCGGTCAAGGCCAAGGCAGTCGAGTATGTGCGGATCTGCTCCGCTTACGGACCCGGCTTCTGGTACATCCCAGGCACCGACACCTGCGTGAAGCTTGGCGGCTATTTGCGCGTCGACACCACGTTCAACGGAGGCGCCCAAGGGCAGCCGGCATGGAACGGAGACATCGGCCAGCACAACCGCTACGCCGACTACTACTCCGCCCGCTCGCGGATGGCGCTTACCGTCGATACGCGGACCGCCACCGAATACGGCGCGGTTCGCACGTTCGCTCAGGCCGACTTTCAGTTCACTACCCAAGCCAACAATACGGTCAACCCGGCGTCGTTCACGGGATCGCCAAGCACCGGTACCGCTTCCAATCTGTTGAATCAGCCGGGCGAAGGCTATGTCGCGGTGGAATCGGTATTCATCCAGTTCGCCGGCTTCACCTTCGGCAAATCCGTTTCGGCTTATTCGACTCCCTGGAATGCCTTTCCAGGTAATATTTCATCGTTCCTGTTAGGCGGGCATGACACCACGACAGGTGTAAACAACATCCAGTACACAGCCCAGTTTGGCAACGGCGTCTCCGGCACCATCGGCCTCGACGATCCAGTCGTGTTCGGCCGCACCAATGTCTACAACCTGTCGCTGCCGCTCAGCGCCACCTTCACCACCAGCAATGCCTATGCCGGCGTTCGTGCTCCCGACATCGTCGGCAATATCCGTGTCGATCAGGCCTGGGGACTGTTCCAGTTGTCCGCCGCGGCTCACGAAGTCAGCGGCGCCTACAATGTGCTCAATACCGCGGCCGTGCCCGCCGGCGCGATCGGCCCCGCCGGCGCGATCTCGACAGGTTTCTCGGAAATCAACGGACATCCCGACAGCAAGTGGGGCGGCGCCGTGATGGCTGCGCTGAACATCAAGAACATTCCGACCGGTCCGGGCGACGACATCAAGGTCGATGCCACCTGGTCGAAGGGTGCCACCCGGCAAGTGATCTCCACTTCCGCGGCTTCGCCCAGCTTTGCGATCTTCAGCGGCTCGGGCCGCGCCGACGCCTATCAAAGCATCGGTTTCGGCGCGACGACCGACGGCGTCTATCTCCCAGCGTTCGCCGGCGGCGATGGAACCATCCATTTGACCGAAGCCTACGGCATGCGCGGCGCGTTCAACCACAACTGGGATGCGCACTGGTCGTCCAGCCTGTTCGGCAGCTATGCGGCGGTGCGCTACGATGGCACGGCGAAAGCCGGCATGTGCGCCAATTATCTCGCCGGCAAGGCTCCTAGCACGGACTATAGCTGCAACCCGGATTACAACGTTTCACAGCTCGGCGTGATCACGCGCTGGGTCCCGGTCAAGAACCTGACCTTCTCGGCGGAAGTGATGTGGTTTCACCTCGATCAGAAATTCACCGGCACCGCCGCGCTGACGCCGGCGGCGCCGAAGCCCGGGGTCGCGCAGGGCGCACGCTACGAATTCAAGGATCAGGACGCCGTGTCGCTGCAGCTTCGCGCGCAACGTAATTTCTGATCGTACCGCTTGAAAACGAATTGAAGGAAATCCGGCACCCAGGCGAACATGTCGGCCACGCGGGAATGGTGCTTATTCCCGGCGGCACGTTCCGGATGGGATCGAACAAACATTATCCCGAAGAAGCCCCGGCTCATCGCGTCAAAGTCGATTCGTTTTTTATCGATCCCACGCCCGTCACCAACCGGGAGTTCAAAGAGTTTGTAAGGGCGACCGGCCATGTCACCTTTGCGGAAATCCCGCCCGATCCGAAGCATTACCCCGGCGCGCTGCCGCACATGCTGTATGCGGGGTCGCTGGTGTTCACGCCGCCTGCACGGCCGGCCGATCTGCGCAACTGGGGCGAATGGTGGACGTTTCTCAGGGGTGCCGATTGGCAGCATCCTCATGGTCCCAAAAGCAACATTCACGATCTCGACCATCATCCGGTGGTGCACGTCGCGTTCGCGGATGCGTTGGCTTATGCGCATTGGGCCGGCAAGCACCTGCCTACCGAAGCCGAGTGGGAATATGCGGCGCGGGGTGGGCTCGACGGCGCCGAATATGCCTGGGGCGATGAATTCACGCCCGGCGGCAAGCATCGGGCCAACACCTGGCAAGGTGAATTTCCGAGACAAAATCTGAACGCGGATGGCTTTGAGCGCACATCGCCCGTCACCGCGTTTCCGCCGAACGGTTTTGGCGTGCACGACATGATCGGCAATGTCTGGGAATGGACCACCGACTGGTACGCGCATAAGCACGAGGCCAACGCGCCGAAGGCGTGCTGCATTCCGGAAAATCCGCGCGGCGGCAGCGAGCAGGGAAGCCACGACCCGCACCAGCCGGCCATCAAGATCCCCCGCAAGGTGATCAAGGGCGGCTCGCATCTGTGCGCGCCGAACTACTGCCGGCGTTATCGGCCCGCGGCGCGGCACGCCGAGGCGGTCGATACCTCCACCAGCCACGTCGGATTCCGGTGCGTGATGAGGTCAGTCGTTTAGCCAAAGAAGTTCTGAGGAGCAGTTCGACACAGTCGAAGGAGCATCGCGAAAATACTAAACACGGCGAGAAGCGCGGTTGCCTGGCCTTATAAGGCTACTCCACCGTCGCGCCGGCTGCGCCGCGGTGCAGGTCGGCCTCGATCTGCAGCCGCGAGCCGCCGCCGAACCGCGCCCGGTAGACCTGCAGGTTTTCCATGATCCGCTGCACGTAATTGCGGGTTTCGGAGAACGGGATCTGCTCGACCCAGTCGACGGCGTCGACCTTGGGATCGCGGGGATCGCCGTAACGCTCGACCCATTTCTTGACGCTGCCTCGCCCGGCATTGTACGCCGCGAACGTCATGATGTAGGAGCCGCGATAATCCTCGATCAACCCGCCGAGTTCGGCGGCGCCCAGCGCCGTATTGTAGACCGGGTCGGTCTTCATACGGGCGAGATCGAAGGTCGCGCCATGCCGCTTGCAGACATAGCGTCCGGCATCCGGCGTCACTTGCATCAGCCCATAGGCCTGCGCCGGCGACACGACCGCCGGGTTGAACGCGCTTTCCTGCCGGGCGATGGCGAACACGATGCTTTGCTCGACCTCGGGCCCGATCGGTTTGTACGGCGGAATTCCCACCACCGGATAGGCATAGAAGTCGAACGGCAGGCCGCGATTGAGCGCGGCCTTGCCCAGCAGCAACATGCCGCGCGCGTCGCCGTTGCGCGACGCCAGCTCGCCGAGTCCCAGCAGCACATCGGGATCGCCGTTCTCGCCCATGTCGCCCAGTACCGGAATAACCATCTCGCGCTCGTCCAGCGCATAGAGCAATTGCACCGCGCGGACGACCTCGAGCCGCTCGATGCCGCGGGACCGGCTGCTCGGCGCGCCGTTCAGCTCGATCTGCGGCAGTCCGAGTTTCGCCCGCGCCAACTGGCCGTAATAACTCGTCGACTGCTCGGCGGCGGAAGCATAGGCCCTGCGCGCGTCCTGGGTGCGGCCGCTAGCCTCCGCGGCGCGGCCCTGCCAGTACCCTGCGCGCGCCAACGTCGTAGGATTGACGCTGCCCACGCCGATGCGGGCAAAATGCTGCGCGGCGGTGGTCGGATCGTGCAGGAAACGCAGTGCAATCCAGCCGGCGGTGAACTCCTGCTCGGTCTTGTAGATGTCGCGGGCGGGGAGGGCGGCGTCGCGGGCAATCAGGTAGGCATTGCGGTGCTCGCCGACGTCGAGCATTTTGCGCGCCAACAGCCGCCGCTCGACCCACCATTCGTCGAGATTGTAGAGCCTGTTGGGATCGCGCGGTGCCGCCAGCATCAGTTGCGCGGCCTCCTGGAATTTCTCCTCGCGGCGGAGCAGTTGAATCCGCGAAAACATGTAGCCGGGGTCGCCGTGCAATTCGTGCGGCACGGCATCGAGCAGGGCTTTTGCGTTGGAGGCCTTCTTGAAGCTGGCGATCCGGGCCTTGGCCAACTCGACCTGGCCAATTCGTTTCGCGGCGCGCATCGCCGCTTCGTGGTCGCTGCCATAGAGCAGCGAGTCCATCCGGGCCTTCTGGTCGCCTGGCGTCAGCAACGCGCCGAACAGATCCATCGCGGTCTCTTCGGTATCCGCCGACATCGAGTCGAACCGCCAGGCTTCGCGCAAAAGCCGTTCCGCGCCGGCTCGGTCGCCGCGCGCGATCAGCGCCCGCGCCAGCGAGAAGCGGCCCTTGGCCGACAGCGGCTTCTCGTTCTCGAACCATGAAAGCACCGTGGCATCGTTGCGATGGTCATCCCAAAGGGCGGCCTCGATGCGTCGGCGTAAAAACGTCTGCGAGGGCCAGCTTGGATTGGCCTCGACGAAGGCGCGATAGCGCTCAACCGGCGCGCCGTTGTTCTCGCTGCGCAGGATCACCCATTCGGCGAGTTTTCGCGCCACCGGATCCGACAATGCGGCCGCGGCCTGGGTCGCATCCCCCGGTTTGCGGGCGCGCACCAGTTCAATGACGTTTTCCACTGCATCGGTGTCGGCCTGGGAGGTCGATGACGTGGCAGCCATTGCCGCCGGCGGGGGCGGTTTTCGCGCAGGGGGGATGGCTGCATGCTGCCTGGTGGCAGGTTGAATCGCGGGGGCAGGGGTAGCTGCATCGGGGGAAGCAGATTGCGTCGAGGTTCTGACCGCGACGGTGGTTTTGGGCACCACATTGCGCGCGATCGGCCGGGGCTTCGGCAGCGGAATTTTTGCCTTGGCCGAAGCCTCCATGGCAAACAAGCCGACAGCCAGCGCCAGGCTCGTGCTCAGGGCTGTCCACCGTATCGCGGTTGCGCGGGCAAACGGGTTCACGGCTCTCTTTCGAAGCGAATCAAGCAATCGCACCTTCCTAGGTCTATTTCATTGAAGTTGTGGACAAAACACTAAATCTGTCGACAGCGGCCATGTCTGCACCAGCACCACGGCAAAATCGCGGCTACCGGCGGGGCGGGTCTTTCGCGGTGGCGCCAGACCCGTTATGAGTTGGGTTTGATCAACACATTGAGCCGCCGGCGTTCGCCGCGCGTTCGGAGCAAACCATGGCCAAGACGAATTTCCAGGGGTCGTTAACCGCCTTGGTCACGCCGTTCAAGAACGGCTCGCTCGACGAGGCCGCCTTTCGCGGGCTTGTGAGTTGGCAGATCGAGCAGGGTTCGCACGGTCTGGTGCCGGTCGGCACGACCGGAGAAAGTCCGACCCTCAGTCACGATGAGCACCACCGGGTGGTGGAGCTATGTCTCGACGAGGCAAAGGGGCGTGTTCCGGTGATTGCCGGAGCAGGCTCGAATTCGACGCACGAGGCCATCGATCTGGCCAGGCACGCCGAAAAGGCCGGCGCCGACGCCGTACTGGTGGTGACGCCTTACTACAACAAGCCGACCCAGGACGGGATGTATTATCACTTCAAGGCCGTGAACGATGCGATCGGCATCCCGATCATCATCTATAATATTCCGCCGCGTTCGGTGGTCGACCTGTCGGTCGAAACCATGACCCGGCTGTTCGAACTGAAGAACATCATTGGCGTCAAGGACGCCACCGCCAACCTTGCGCGCGTGTCGCAGCAGCGCCACGCGATGGGCCCGGATTTCATCCAGCTGTCCGGCGAGGACATGACCGCGCTGGCCTATATGGCCGCGGGCGGACACGGCTGCATTTCGGTCGTTGCCAACGTCGCGCCGAAACTGTGTGCCGATCTGATGTCCGCCGTCCTGAAGGGCGACTACGCGACGGGCCTCAAGATTCAGGACCGGCTTATTCCGCTGCACGATGCCGTGTTCAAGGAACCCGGCCTCGCCGGTGCCAAGCATGGCCTCAAGCTGCTCGGCAGGCTGGAGGAGGACGTGCGCCTGCCGCTGATGCCGGTGACGCCATCCACCGGCAAGACCATTCGCGACGCCATGGTGCATGCGGGCCTGATCAACTAGGCCTTCCTTAAGCTTTCCAGCCCGCGATATCGAACAGAGGGACAACAGTTGCTGAAAGAATTTCGCGAATTCGCGATGAAGGGCAATGTGGTCGACCTCGCGGTCGGCGTCATCATCGGGGCGGCATTCGGCGCTATCGTCACCTCGTTGGTCGGCGATATCATCATGCCGATCGTCGGCTCGATTACCGGCGGTCTGGACTTCTCCAATTATTTCACCGGCCTGTCTAAAGCGGTCACCGCGAACAATCTGGCCGATGCGAAAAAACAGGGCGCGGTGCTGGCGTGGGGAAATTTCCTGACGCTGACCATCAACTTCATCATCATCGCCTTTGTGCTGTTCATGGTGATCCGCGCCATGAACAAGCTGAAGCGCAAAGACGAGAAGAAGGCCGAGCCGGTTGGACCGAGTTCGGAAGTCGTGCTGTTGACCGAGATCCGCGATCTCCTCAAGAAGGCTTGATGTGGCCGAGAAAAACGAGCGCGCCATCAAGATCGTCGCTGAAAATCGCAAAGCGCGGTTCAACTATGCGATCGAGGACACGATCGAGGCCGGCATTGCGCTGACCGGGACCGAGGTCAAGTCAATCCGCAACGGCAAGACCACGATCGCCGAATCCTATGCGGATTCCAAGGGCGGCGAAATATGGCTGATCAACGCCAATATTCCGGAATATCTGCAGGCCAACCGTTTCAACCACGAGCCGAAACGGCCGCGCAAGCTGCTGCTGCACAAGAAGCAGATCAACAAGTTGATGGGCGCCGTCGAGCGCGACGGCATGACGCTGATTCCGCTAAAACTGTATTTCAACGAACGCGGCCGGGCCAAGCTTCTGCTTGCGGTGGCCAAGGGCAAGAAGCTGCATGACAAGCGCGAGACCGCGAAGAAGCGCGACTGGTCACGCGAGAAGGGGCGGTTACTCAGGGCGAGGGGGTAGTTCCGTCATTGCCGGGCTTGACCCGGCAATCCATGCTCGAAAAACTCTTGGGAAGATGGATGATGCGCGGGTCAAGCCCGCGCATGACGATACACAGACGAGGTTGCCAATGAATCAAAAAAACCTGCTCGAAGTCGACTGGAGCAAGATCCCGGCACCGTCCGACGACGGCGCCACGGCGCACCTGAAAGGCATGACCATCCCGGCGATCAGTCTGGTCGCGACCGACGACACGTCGGTGGCGCTGTCGGCGCTAAAGAGGCGAACGGTGGTGTTCGCCTATCCCCGCACCGGCGAGCCTGGCAAGATCAGCCTCGTCGATGACTGGGACATGATCCCCGGCGCGCGTGGCTGCACGCCGCAGACCTGTGCGTTCCGCGACCTGTTCGCGGATCTGAAGGCGGCCGGCGCCGCGCATGTGTTTGGGCTATCGACGCAAAGCAACGAATACCAGACCGAGATGGCCTCAAGGCTGCATCTGCCGTTTCCGGTCCTGTCCGATGAAAAACTGGCGCTGTCGCGCGCGTTGAACTTGCCAACCATGGACGTCGCGGGCCTGACCATGATCAAACGGTTGGCGCTCGTGATCGACGACGCCCGGATTACGCACGTGTTCTATCCGGTGTTTCCGCCGGATCGCAACGCGGAAGACGTGCTGGCATGGCTGAAGGACAATCCGGTCTAGACCGTCATCCCGAGGAGCGGCCTCTTGGCCGCGTCTCGAAGGATGCGCCCCGAGCGCAAGCGGCCGTCCTTCGAGACGCCGCGCAAAGGATGACGGCGGAGTCTGGTGCGAAGCTCATTTCCCTAGTTCCGCCCGCACCCTCGCAAACACGCTGCGGAACATCTGCGGCGTCAGCACCCGCGTGTTGGTGTTGTAGCGTGAGCAGTGATAGCTGTCGTACAGCCTGAGTCCGCCGGCCTGATGCACGGCGCCATGGGAAAACGGCGCCGATGCTGCGCGAAGGCCCAGCGCCTTCACCGTCAATTCATGCGCGATGCGGCCAAGCGCCACGATCGCGCGCAGCCGCGGCATCGTCTCCAGGTGAGCGATCAGGAACCGCCGGCAGGTGTTGATCTCTACCGGCAGCGGCTTGTTCTGCGGTGGCACGCAATGCACCGCGTTGCCGATCCGGCAATCGACCAGCACCAGCCCATCGTCGGGACGCGCCTGATACACGCCTTTCGCAAAACCGTATTCGAGCAGCGTCGCATAGAGCAGATCGCCGGCATAATCGCCGGTAAACGGCCGTCCGGTACGATTGGCGCCCTGCATGCCGGGCGCCAGTCCGACGACCAACAGCCGTGCGTTGATGTCGCCGAACGCCGGTACCGGCGAATTGAACCAGGCGGGTTCGCGTGCGCGCGCGGCCTGCCGGAAGTCGGCAAGCCGCGGACACAGCGGACAATTGCGATCGGGTTCGCTACGAAGACCGGCGGCGCTGATGACGGGACGTGGCGGATCAGTCGTCGAAATCGTCGTCATCGCCTCGTGGCGCCATGGTCGTGGCGCGCTGCAGGAATTGCGGCGCGTGATGGCGCGGCTCGCGTGGAGCCGGACGCTCCGATGGATCGCGGCCGAGCTTGGGCTGTAATTCTACCAGATCGGTAAACACGTCGGCCTGGCGGCGCAATTCGTCGGCGATCATCGGCGGCTGGCTCGAAATCGTGGAGACTACGGTGACGCGGACGCCGCGGCGCTGCACGGCTTCAACCAGGGAGCGGAAATCGCCGTCACCGGAAAACAGCACCATCTGGTCGACATGTTCGGCGAGCTCCATCGCATCGACCGCAAGCTCGATGTCCATGTTGCCCTTGACCTTGCGGCGGCCGCTGGCATCGATGAACTCTTTGGTGGCCTTGGTGACGACGGTGTAGCCGTTGTAATCGAGCCAGTCGATCAGCGGCCGGATCGATGAATATTCCTGATCTTCAATGATCGCGGTGTAATAAAAAGCGCGCACCAGGGTGCCGCGGCTCTGGAATTCCTTGAGAAGGCGCTTGTAATCGATATCGAAGCCGAGCGTCTTGGCGGTTGCATAAAGATTGGCGCCGTCGATGAAAAGCGCGATCTTGTTGGAAGCAGGTGACATAAGTTTCTCACAAGTTGTTTGTTGCTAAAGCGTTTTTTTGGCGCGGCGGCAGCGGCCACGCATTCCAGAGAACTTCGCTGCCTGAGGGACCGGTCAATTGGACCAGACACCACCGTCGACAGAATGAGGTAAGAGCTTCAGTTCGCTACTTTAGGTCAAGCAATGAAGCGAATTCTTGTCCGAGAGGCTGTTGGACGAGTCTCAAGGTATCCGGTCCGCCGGTTCCAAACGTGGTTAGCAGAGCGTTTTAACAAGGCCAAACGGCAAATTTGGCTTGCGAAATACTCCCCGTCGCTATACCTACCGCGCATAATCAACAAATTCGATCCATTTTACGGAGCGACAGTCGATGGCGCGCGTCACGGTAGAAGATTGCATTGATAAGGTCGATAACAGATTCGATCTGGTCCTGTTGGCGGCGCATCGCGCCCGCATGATTTCGTCTGGATCACAACTTACAGTTGATCGCGATAATGACAAGAACCCAGTTGTCTCTTTGCGCGAAATTGCCGATTCGACGATTTCACCGGAAGATTTGCGGGAGGAACTGGTCCATTCCCTGCAGAAATTCGTCGAAGTCGACGAACCTGAGCCCGATACGGTGCCCCTGATCGGCTCCGCCGGGGCCAGCGTGGATGCCGACGATACCGAGGTTGCGGTCGAGCGCATGACCGAGGAAGAGCTTTTGAAGGGCCTTGAGGGCCTGGCGCCCCCGGAAGAACAGCCGGAAGAAGACGAGTAAAGCAGCCACAACGCCATTTGAGAGATTGCAAGGCCCGGACCTCAAGGTCCGGGCCTTCACATTTATGGACAAAATTTAATGTATCGTTGGCAACGGATGTTCAAGATCGGCCGAATGTCAGGTCTGCGAACCGCCGGACGCGAAATCTTGAGCAAATTCAAGTCGGATTTCACTTCCTGCCGTACTACTCTGGGATAGATTAGAACAATGAGCGTCGGGCTTGGCCCCGAACATGAAAGCAGCATCGCATGGCGTATTGGCGCCGCAGCTCCCGGCAAATGCAGGCCGCGGCCAATTCGGCCGCCGTGGCGCTTCCCGTCAACGCGTCTGCCGGCGTGCCAGCGGTAAAAGCGGCCAAGTCGCCGCGCTCCCGGATGATGCGACAATATGACCTCGTCGACAGGGTCCGCGCCTATAATCCGAACACCGACGAGGATTTGCTGAACCGCGCCTATGTCTATGCCATGAAGGCGCACGGCACCCAGACCCGCGCCTCCGGCGATCCTTATTTTTCGCATCCGCTCGAGGTCGCGGCGATCCTGACCGACCTCAAGCTCGACGACGCCACCATCGTCGCTGCTTTGCTGCACGACACCATTGAGGACACCGAGGCCACCCGCGCCGAAATCGATCACGTGTTCGGGCACGAGATCGGCGCGCTGGTGGAGGGCCTCACCAAACTGAAGCGGCTGGAACTGGTATCGCGCGAAGCCAAGCAGGCCGAAAATCTGCGCAAGCTGCTGCTGGCGATTTCCGACGACGTCCGCGTACTGCTGATCAAACTCGCGGACCGCCTGCACAACATGCGAACACTGGAGTTCGTGCCGCCGCCCGCGCGCCGCCGCATCGCCGAAGAGACCCTCGACATCTATGCGCCGCTTGCCGGCCGCATGGGCATGCAGGAAATGCGCGAAGAACTCGAGGAGCTGTCGTTCCGCACCCTCGATCCGGAAGCTCACGCCGTGGTCATGCAGCGTCTCGACGCGCTGGCGGACCGCAACCGCAACCTGATCGGCGAGATCGAAAGCCAACTCTCCGCCAATCTGCAGAAGAACGGCATGGCCGCGCGCGTGAGCGGCCGTCGCAAGCGCCCATTTTCGATCTGGACCAAGATGGAGCGCAAGTCGGTCGGCTTTGAGCAGTTGTCCGATATCTTCGGATTTCGCATTGTGATGGACGATGTCGAAGCCTGCTACCGCGCCCTCGGCGTGGTGCACACAACTTGGCCGGCGGTACCGGAGCGGTTCAAGGATTACATTTCGACGCCGAAGCAGAACGACTACCGCTCGATCCACACCACGGTGATCGGCCCCGGCAAGCAGCGCGTCGAGTTGCAGATTCGTACCGAGGACATGGACCAGATCGCGGAATACGGCATCGCCGCGCATGCTTTCTACAAAGAGGGCATCGGTTCGCCAACCGAAATGCTCAAGCGGGAATCCAACGCCTTTGCCTGGTTGCGTCACACCATCGGGGTGCTGTCCGACAGTGCCAACCCCGAAGAATTCCTCGAGCACACCAAGCTTGAGCTGTTTCACGACCAGGTGTTCTGTTTCACGCCGAAGGGCAAGCTGATCGCGCTGCCGCGGCAAGCCAACGTGATCGATTTTGCCTATGCGGTGCATACCGACGTCGGCAACAGCGCGGTGGGCTGCAAGATCAACGGCAAGTTTGCGCCGCTGTCGTCGGAATTGCAGAATGGCGACGAAGTCGAGGTGCTGACTTCGGGCGCACAGGAAGCGCCGCCGTCAGCGTGGGAATCGCTCGCCGTGACCGGCAAGGCCAGAGCGGCGATCCGGCGCGCCACCCGCACCGCGGTGCGCGACCAGTATGCCGGCCTCGGCCGGCGCATCGTCGAGCGGCTGTTTGCGCGTGCCAAGATGGAATATGCCGACGACAAGCTGAAAGGCGCGTTGCCGCGGCTGGCGCGCGCTTCCATCGACGATGTAATGGCGTCGGTCGGGCGCGGCGAGATGAGAGCTTCCGACGTCGCGCGCGCGATGTATCCCGATTACAAGGAAGAACGTGTCGCCCGGTTCGGCGCGAAGAAGAGCCTCGCAGTCAAGCTGCGGCTGAAATCACCGCCCGAACCGCCGCGCAGCCCGTCGGCGATACCGATCCGCGGCATCAATTCCGATCTGCCGGTCAAATTCGCGCCGAATGGCGGCGCGGTGCCGGGCGACCGCATCGTCGGCATTGTCACGCCGGGGGAGGGCATCACGATCTATCCGATCCAGTCGCCGGCGTTGAAGGATTTCGAGGACATGCCGGAGCGCTGGCTCGACGTGCGCTGGGATGTCGATGAGTCGACGCCGCAACGTTTTCCGGCGCGGATCCGTGTTGACAACGTCAACGAGCCCGGAAGTCTCGCCCAGGTCGCCACCGTGATTGCCGAGCATGACGGCAATATCGACAATATCAGCATGTCCAGGCGTTCGCCGGATTTCACCGAACTCACCATCGACCTCGAGGTCTATGATCTGAAGCATCTCAGCGCGATTATCGCCCAGTTGCGCGCGAAGGCCGTCGTCGCACGGGTCGAGCGCGTCAATGGGTAGGCGTGCCCCGGACGCTGCGCAGCGCGCCGCTCTTCGCGGCGTGGTGCGCCGCAGAGCCGGGGCCCTAACAGAGCGCGGTGTTCGATACGATCCCGGTTCTGCGAAGCAGCACTTCGTGCTGCATCGCGCCTGGGAAACGCAACCACTCTGCTCCTACCGGGCTTGACCCGACAATCCATCCACTTCAAAGACTCTTTGCGAAGAAAAAACTCTTGCGAAGAAGATGGATGCCCGGATCAAGCCCGGCATGACAGCCAACCGAGTTCTCCCGCATGCCCAAAGCTCCTCCCTTGCGTCTCGGAGTCAATGTCGACCACGTCGCCACGCTGCGCAACGCACGCGCGGGCGACCTTCCCGATCCGGTGCGCGCGGCGCTGACCGCGATCGAGGCCGGCGCCGACGGCATCACCGCGCATCTGCGCGAGGACCGCCGTCACATCCGCGACGACGACATGGCGCGATTGAAGGCCGAAATCTCAAAGCCACTGAACTTCGAGATGGCAGCGACCGAGGACATGCTGCGGATCGCGCTGAAGACCAGACCGCACGCGGTCTGTCTCGTTCCCGAGCGTCGCCAAGAACTGACCACCGAGGGGGGGCTGGACGTCACCGGACAGCACAACGCGCTGGCGCCCTTCATCTCACAGCTAAACGACGCCGGCATCCGGGTGTCGCTGTTCATCACCGCCGATGCGCGGCAGATCGAGATGGCGGCGAAGCTGCGCGCGCCGGTGATCGAGATTCACACCGGCGCCTGGTGCGACGCCGTGGTCGATGGCGATCAGATGAAAGCGGAAACGGAATGGCAGCGCATCGTCTCGGGTGCGGCGTTCGCAAAATCGGCCGGGCTCGAGGTCCATGCCGGCCATGGCCTCGATTATGCGACCGCCGAAACCATCGCGGCGCTGCCGCAGATTGTCGAACTCAACATAGGCTATTACATGATCGGCGAAGCGCTGTTCGTCGGTCTTGCCGGGACCGTGCGCGCGATGCGGGCGGCGATGGACCGCGGGCGCAAAGCGCTTGAAAGCCCCGCATGATCATCGGCATCGGTTCGGACCTGATCGACATTCGCCGCGTCGCGAAGGTGATCGAGCGGCATGGCGACCGCTTTCTCAACCGCATCTTCACCGATACCGAGCGCGCCAAGGCCGAACGTCGCGCCAAAAACGAAAAAATGGTGGTCGCGACCTATGCCAAGCGCTTCGCCGCCAAGGAAGCTTGCTCCAAGGCGCTGGGCACCGGCATCCGCCAAGGCGTATGGTGGCGCGACATGGGGGTGGTGAACCTGCCCGGCGGCCGTCCCAGCATGAAATTGACCGGTGGAGCGCAGGCAAGGCTCGACGCGCTGACGCCCGGCGGCCATGAGGCGCGGATCGATCTCACCATTACCGACGATTGGCCGTTGGCGCAGGCTTTCGTCATAATTTCGGCGGTCATTCCCGGCAGATCGTGACGCGTATCGTGTCCCGGACCCGGCTCAGCAGCGCACCGCAAGAGCGCTGCGCTGCGTTCGGGGCACAGCAAACTAAAAATCACTGACTTGTCATATGATTAGCGGGTTTTAGCAGGGGCGTTGATTGCGCGCCTGCGAACAACGGTCTAAAATGGCCGCGACACTACGTCTAACCGGGCCGAATTCGGGTTTGCGCCGGAATTTGCTCAAAACATCAGAATCAAGGCCATTTTCTTGACGCGAAACGTCCGATGATTCGCGTAAGGAAAATGCTCTGCCACCGCGCGCGGTCGCGACGGAAATTGGGAAAGCGATGAGTGTGACATCCGGGACAAAGACTGAAAGCGGCCTTGGCGAAACGATCCGCGTCGTCATCCACGCCCTTCTGATCGCTTTGGTGATCCGCACCTTCCTGTTCCAACCCTTCAACATCCCGTCGGGATCGATGAAGGCGACGCTGCTGGTCGGCGACTATCTGTTCGTATCGAAATATTCGTACGGCTATAGCCACTATTCGATCCCGCTGTCGCCGCCGCTGTTTTCCGGGCGCATCTTCGGCTCGGAGCCGTCGCGTGGTGACGTCGTGGTATTCCGGTTGCCGAAGGACGATTCGACCGATTACATCAAGCGCGTGATCGGCCTGCCCGGCGACCGTATCCAAATGAAAGAGGGCCTGCTCTACATCAACGAAAAGCCCGTGGTGCGCGAGCGACTATCCGACTTTATCGGCGAGGACCCCTGCGGCTCCGATGCAACAGCACGGGTCAAGCGCTGGAAGGAAACGCTGCCGAACGGTGTCACCTACCAGTCGCTGGATTGCGTCGACAACGGCTTTTACGACAACACCAATGTCTACACCGTGCCGCCCAACCACTTCTTCATGATGGGCGACAATCGGGACAATTCGACCGACAGCCGGGTGCTGTCGGCGGTTGGTTACGTTCCGTTCGAGAACATCGTAGGGCGCGCCCAGATGATCTTCTTCTCGATCGGCGAGGGCGAACATGCCTGGGAGATCTGGCGCTGGCCCACCGCGGTGCGCTGGAATCGCATATTCTCCATTGTGCGATGAACGACAAATCACCTGACCTCCAGACCCCATCCACGCCGGAGGGCAGTCCTGAAGCAGGCGCCGCGCGTCCGTCGGCAAGGAAACGGCGCAGCAAGACGGCCGCCAAGGCCGAGGCGGACGCCATTGAGGCGCGCATCGGCCACAAATTCGCCGATCCGTCGCTGCTCGCAACTGCCTTCACCCACGTTTCCGCGCTGAAATCGGCGCGCAGCCGCGGCGACAGTTATCAGCGTCTCGAATTCCTCGGCGATCACGTGCTCGGCCTGATCGTGTCCGACATGCTCTACCGTACGTTCCCCAAAGCCAATGAAGGCGAGTTATCGAAGCGGCTTGCCGACCTCGTGCGCAAGGAAACCTGTGCCGACGTGGCGAAATCGCTGGGGCTGATCGAAGCCATCAAGCTCGGCGCGGTCGGCGCCGGCGCCGGCGCGCGGCTGCGCACGTCGGTGATCGGGGACATCTGCGAGGCCGTGATCGGCGCGGTGTTTATCGACGGTGGATACCCGGCGGCGGCGGCGTTCGTCCAGCGCAATTGGGAAGAGCGGATGCGCACGCTGAAACGCCCGTTGCGCGATCCCAAGACGGTGCTTCAGGAATGGGCGCAGGGCAAGGGTCTGCCGACGCCGGTCTATCGTGAGGTCGAGCGCACCGGGCCGCATCACGATCCGCAATTTCGCATCGCGGTGGATTTGCCCGGGCTGGCGCCGGCCGAGGGCGTCGGCGGCAGCAAACGCGCTGCCGAGAAGGTCGCGGCATCCGCGATGATCGCGCGCGAAGGCGTCAAATGACGGACGACCTCGCCACCGAGGCTGCGAGTGTTGCCACGCGCTGCGGCTTCGTCGCGCTGATCGGCGCGCCCAACGTCGGCAAATCCACGCTTGTCAACGCGCTGGTCGGCTCCAAAGTCACCATCGTCTCGCGCAAGGTGCAGACCACGCGTGCACTGATCCGCGGCATCGCGATCGAGAACAACGCGCAAATCATCCTGGTCGACACGCCCGGGATTTTCCTGCCCAAGCGGCGGCTCGACCGCGCCATGGTGTCGACGGCATGGAGCGGCGCGCATGACGCCGATCTGGTCTGCGTGCTGCTCGACGCGCGTGCGGGAATCGACGAGGAGGCCGATGCGATCCTCACCAGGCTCGGCACCGTGAAGCACGAGAAAATCCTGGTGCTCAACAAGATCGATCTGGTTCCGCGCGAAAAACTGCTGGCGCTGACCAGGACCGCTAACGAGCGGCTGCAATTCGCAAAGACCTTCATGGTATCGGCGCTGTCGGGCGATGGCGTCGATGATCTCAGGCGCACCCTGGCGGCAATGGTGCCGGCGGGTCCGTTCCATTATCCGGAAGACCAGATGTCGGACGCGCCGATGCGGCATCTGGCGGCCGAAATCACCCGCGAGAAAATCTTTCGCCAGTTGCATCAGGAACTGCCGTATCAGTCGACCGTCGAAACCGACAGCTGGACCGAGCGCAAGGACAAGTCGGTCCGGATCGAGCAGACGATTTTCGTCGAGCGCGAAAGCCAGCGCAAGATCGTGCTCGGCAAGGGCGGCGCGACCATCAAGTCGATCGGCGCGGAGTCGCGAAAAGAGATCGCCGAGATCGTCGGCGTTCCCGTACATTTGTTCCTGTTCGTCAAGGTGCGCGAAAACTGGGGCGACGACCCGAACCGCTACCGCGAAATGGGGCTCGAATTTCCAAAGGAATAGCCGGCCGCTATGACCATTCCCAGGCACGTGTTGTGGTTTCAGGTCCTGCTGTATCTGTCGCTGGTGCTGGATACGCTGTCGGTCGCGTTTCAGGACCGCGCTTCGATCGCCGACACCACGATCATGGCCACCAGCATGATCTCGGCCTGCATGATACTGCTGTTCGTTTACCTGGTCTGGCTCGCAGCGCATCAGCGCAAGAGCTGGCCGCGCTGGGTGCTAACCGCCGCGCTGGTGCTTTCGGTGACCTCGCTGATGCAGGTCATCGGTGAGAACGGTCTGCAATTCGACGGCGCGGTCGAAGTGGTTTCCTGCGCTTTGACGGCCGCCGGGCTGTATTTTTCCTTCACCGGCGACGCCAAGGGCTGGTTCAATGCGTGACAATGCTCGCGTTCCCCGGACGCAGCCCAGCGCGTAGCTCTTGCGGAGCGGTGCGCTGCAGAGCCGGGGGCGTATCAAACACCGGAGTTCGTTACGGTCCCGGCTCTGCGGAGCAGCGTGAAGAACGCTGCCGCGTCCGGGACACGAGACGGCGGGTGCCGGATCCTGTAAACTCCCGACCTATGGAATGGACCGACGACGGCATCGTGCTGGGGGTGCGGCGGCATGGCGAGTCCAGCGCGATCGTCGAACTGCTGACGCGCCGCCACGGCCGCCATCTCGGGCTCGTGCGCGGCGGCGCGGGCTCGCGGATGCGGCCGCTGTTGCAGCCCGGCAATTCCGTGCGCGCGGTATGGCGGGCGCGGCTTGACGAGCACCTCGGCTATTACCTGATCGAAGGCACGCGGCTGCGCGCGGCCACTGTGCTGGCGTCCGGTCACGCGGTGTATGGCGTGACGCATCTGGCCTCCTTGGCGCGGCTGTTGCCGGAGCGCGATCCGCATGAAGACATCTATGACATGCTCGACCGCATCCTGAACGATTTCGAAGATATCGGCGAAGCCGCGGTGCATCTGGTGAAATTCGAGTTGGCGATGCTGGCTGAACTCGGTTTCGGGCTGGACCTTGAAACCTGCGCTGCAACCGGGGCGACGACTGAGCTGATCTACGTCTCGCCGAAATCCGGCGGCGCGGTGTCCAGGCTGGCCGGCGAGCCCTGGCGCGACAAGCTGTTGCGGCTGCCGCCATTTTTGCGCGAGCAGGGCAATGACCGTGACGCAAGGTCGGACCAGGATCTGGAGGATGGCTTTCAGCTTACCGGATTGTTCCTGTTGCGCCATGTGCTGGAGCCGCGCGGGCAGGGCCATTCCGACGCCCGCGAGGGGTTTATCAACGCGGTGGCGAGAGAGAGAGCCAGGGCGGCGCAGATATAGCCGCATCGTCCTGGCGCAGGCGGGACCCATGCACACCGACGCTTATTTAACGCGGCGGCTTCGGTCGGTTCGAATCTTTTTCCCCACAATCTCCTGTGTTTATGGGTCACCGCGTGCGCGGGGACGACACCGGAGCTTGCCCGATTCAGCTCAAAAGTTTAACCCGTCGTTATGGGAAAACGATTGATCCCGCCGGAACCGGCGGAAATTCACGAAGTTCAGCTGCGCGAGGCGCTGGAAGAGCGCTATCTCGCCTATGCGCTGTCAACCATCATGCACCGGGCGCTGCCGGACGCGCGCGACGGCCTGAAGCCGGTGCATCGCCGCATTCTCTACGGCATGCGGCTGCTGCGGCTCGATCCCGGCACGCCGTTCAAGAAGTCCGCCAAGATCGTCGGCGACGTGATGGGATCGTTCCATCCGCATGGCGACCAGTCGATCTACGATGCGCTGGTGCGGCTGGCGCAGGATTTTTCCTCGCGCTATCCGCTGGTGGACGGGCAGGGCAATTTCGGCAACATCGACGGCGATAACCCCGCCGCCTACCGCTACACCGAAGCGCGCATGACCGAGGTTGCGCGGTTGCTGCTCGACGGTATCGACGAGGACGGTGTCGAATTCCGCGCCAATTACGACGGCCAGTCGAAGGAGCCGATCGTACTGCCCGGCGGCTTCCCCAATTTGCTCGCCAACGGTGCGCAGGGGATCGCAGTCGGCATGGCGACCGCGATCCCGCCGCACAATGCGGCCGAGCTCTGCGATGCGGCGCTGCACCTGATCGACAAGCCCGACGCCAAATCGAAAACGCTGCTGCGCTTCGTCAAGGGACCGGATTTTCCAACCGGCGGCATCATCGTCAACTCCAAGGAGAGCATCGCCGAAGCCTACACCACGGGGCGCGGCTCGTTCCGCACCCGCGCCAAATGGCAGCAGGAGGAAGGCGCGCGCGGCACCTGGGTCGTGGTCATCACGGAAATTCCGTGGCTGGTGCAGAAATCCCGGCTGATCGAAAAGATCGCCGAACTGCTCAACGAAAAGAAACTGCCCCTGGTCGGCGACGTCCGCGATGAATCCGCCGAAGACCTCCGTGTCGTGATCGAACCGAAATCGCGTAGCGTCGATCCGGAACTGCTGATGGAATCGCTGTTTCGGCTGACCGAACTGGAAAGCCGTATCCCGCTGAACCTCAACGTACTGGTGAAGGGCCGCATCCCCAAGGTATTGGGGCTCGCCGAATGCCTGCGTGAGTGGCTCGACCATCTGCGCGACGTGCTGCTGCGCCGCTCCAGTTACCGCAAGCAGCAGATCGAGCACCGGCTCGAGGTGCTCGGCGGTTATTTGATCGCCTATCTGAATATCGACAAGGTGATCAAGATCATCCGCACCGAGGACGAACCGAAGCCGGCGCTGGTCAAGGCGTTCAAGCTTACCGAGATTCAGGCCAACGCGATCCTCAACATGCGGCTGCGGTCGTTGCGCAAGCTCGAGGAATTCGAGATCCGCACCGAGGACAAGAACCTCCGCGCCGAGCTGAAGGGCATCAAGGGCATTCTCGGCTCCGAAGCCGAGCAGTGGGCCAAGGTCGGCGACCAAGTCCGGAACGTCCGCGACATTTTCGGGCCGAAGACGCCGCTCGGCAAACGCCGCACCCTGTTTGCCGATGCGCCCGAGCACGATCTTGCCGCGATCGAGGAAGCCTTTGTCGAGCGCGAGCCGGTCACCGTGGTGGTCTCCGACAGAGGCTGGGTGCGCACGCTGAAGGGCCACGTCGCCGATCTGTCGGGGCTGACCTTCAAGACCGACGACAAGCTCGACAAGGCGTTCTTCGCCGAGACCACCTCGAAGCTTCTGCTGTTCGCCACCAACGGCAAATTCTATTCGCTCGACGTCGCAAAATTGCCGGGGGGCCGCGGGCATGGCGAGCCGATCCGGATGTTCATCGACATGGAGCAGGACGCGGCGATCGTGTCGCTGTTCGTCAATACCGGCGGCCGCAAATTCCTGGTGGCAAGCTACGAAGGGCAGGGCTTTGTCGTCAACGAGGACGACTGCGTCGGCAATACCCGCAAGGGCAAGCAGGTGCTGAATGTCGAAATGCCGAATGAGGCCCGCGCACTGGCGACCGTCAAGGGCGACACCGTCGCAGTGATCGGTACCAACCACAAGATGGTGGTCTTCCCGATCGATCAGGTGCCGGAGATGGCGCGGGGCCGCGGCGTGCGGCTGCAGAAATACAAGGGCGGCGGGTTGTCCGATGTGACGACATTCGATTCCAGGGCTGGCCTGACCTGGAAGGATTCGGCGGGGCGCGAACAGGGTTTGAGCTTGAAGGAATTGGCTGACTGGCGCGGCAACCGCGCCGACGCCGGCCGTCTCGCCCATGGCTTGCCGAAGTCCAACCGGTTTGGACGCGGCGTGGAGTAGCAATGCTGTCGTCCCCGCGGACGGGGGGACCCATACCCGCCGCTGTATGTATTGCAAGAGGTCGATCCGCTATCTCGTATTATAACAACCGTCGGTGGTTATGGGTCCCGGCGTTCGCTGGGACGACAGGGAGGCGACGTTGCGCAAAGCGAAATTGATCGTCGGCATTGCCGTCGCGTTGCTGTTCACTCCGGTTGTCCTCAACGCCCAAACCATCCCCGGCGCGCTTCCTGAATCCGCTGCCGCCCTGTCGCGCGGCGAATGGCCGGCCTATGCCGGCACCTACGCCGCGGCGCGCTATTCGCCGCTCACCCAGATCGACCGCAGCAATGCCGGGGACCTGCACGTTGCGTGGCGCTGGAAGTCGCCGGATCACGCGGTTCGGGACGCCAATGCAAACATTGCCCCCAGCTTTGCCAATAAATCGACCCCGCTGATGGTTGGTGGGGTGCTCTATACTTCGACGTCGCTGTCGCAGGTGGCTGCCATCGACGCCGCGACCGGCCAGACTAGATGGACGTTCGATCCGCAGGTCTACAAAAACGGCCTCGGTATTCCCGCCAACAACGGGTGGCTGCATCGCGGCGTCGCGTATTGGCGCAGCGGCGACGACGAACGCATCGTGATGCTCACCGCGTTCGCGCAGATGATCGCGCTGGATGCCAGGACAGGCAAACCGGTCCCGACATTCGGCACGGATGGCCGGGTCGATCTAGCCGAAGGCCTGCGGCGGCCGGTGGATCGCGATTACTACACCATGACGTCGCCGCCGGTGATCGTCCGCGGCGTGATCGTGGTCGGCTCGTCGGTAATGGACTGGTGGGGAAAGCGGCCGTCGCCGCCGGGCGATGTACGCGGTTTCGATGCGGTCACCGGCCGTCTGCTCTGGACCTTTCACACCGTTGCGCAAGGCGAAGAGCCGGGCGTCGACACCTGGGAAAAGGAATCCTGGAAGGAAGTAGGCAACGCCAACGTCTGGGCGCCGATGAACGCGGACGAGGAACTTGGATACGTTTATCTGCCGGTCTCGACGCCGACCAACGACTATTACGGCGGCGATCGCCTGGGCGACGGTCTCTATGGCGAGAGCCTGGTGTGCCTCGACGCGGCGACCGGCAAAAAGGTCTGGCACTACCAGCTTGTCCATCACGGGCTGTGGGATTACGACCCGCCGGCCGCGCCCAATCTGATCGACGTCACCGTCGATGGAAAACGCGTGAAGGCGGTCGCGCAGGTGACCAAGCAGGCCTTCGTCTATGTGTTCGACCGCGTCACCGGCGCGCCGGTGTGGCCGATCGAGGAGCAGCCCGTGCCGGCGTCCAATATTCCCGGCGAGCGCGCGTCGAAAACCCAGCCGGTTCCGACCCGGCCCGCGGCGTTCGACATCCAAAGCGCGCGCGATGAGGACCTGATCGCCTTGACGCCGGAGATTCATCAGGAAGCCGTCGCCATCGCCTCCCGCTACGATCGCGGCGGCCTATTCACGCCGCCATCGATGCGCGGCATCATTCAGGTGCCCGGCACCACTGGCGGCGCGAGCTGGTCGGGTGCGGCGATCGACCCGGAAACTGGCACGCTCTATGTCGGAACCCAGCGCATACCCATGCTGATCGCGCTTCGCAGACCGACTGCGCCATGGGAGGGTTCCTACGATTTCATCGCTGAAGCCCCGTACCTGCCGGGGCCGCGCGGATTGCCGCTGCTGAAGCCGCCGTTCGGCAGCATGGTCGCCATCGACCTGAACAGCGGCGAGCATCGCTGGCGCATCCCGATGGGCAACAGTGAGGCGATGGCTTCGATCCGGAAACTCGGCATCCGCGAACCGCTGGGACTGCCGTCGCGCAGTTGGGCGCTGCTGACCAAAACGGTGATGATCGTCGTCCAGATGGGATATCGGGGCGCCCCGCGCTTCATGCCGCAATATGGCCGCTACATATACGACCTCTACAATCGCGATTCCCATCTGCGGGTCCATGACAAGACGACCGGCGAGATGCTGGCGGAAATTCCGTTGCCGGCCAATGCGACCGGCGCGCCGATCACCTACATGGCCGGCGGCAAGCAATACATCGCATTCCCGGTCGGTGGCGGTCCCCTGGTCGAGGAACTGATCGCGGTAGCGCTTTGAACCATTTCGCTCGGCCTGTCCGGCGCAACGCGACTTCAATTGCGCGGCGCTGACATCGGCGGAGCTTGCATGCCAATCGGATGCCTGGGCTTCAGCGAACCGGCATAGAACGACAAACCGGCGACCAGAAACAGGCAGACCAGGTACACGGCATAGGACTGCGGCGGCGTGATCGACCACCGCACAAATCCCCTGATCGCAGCCGCCATGCCGGTCGCCTTGTCCATTTCAGGGTTTTGCTTGAAATTGCCCAGGATTGAAAGGGACAGTCGCGGCAAAAAGCCGAGATAAGCGTTTGAAGACGCTCGTGCGATCAGGTCGCCCCGACCAGGCGAAGCGCAACGCCTGCGGCGCATGAGCTTGCGAGCACGGTCAGCATCCCCGCATTGAAGCGGAAGATCGCGGTCGCCGCCGCGGTGGCCAGCACCAGCGCGGCTAGATCAACGCTCGACGGCACCGGCGCGTCGAAGGCCAGTCCGAACGATCGCACCGGTATGGTTTCCCGGAACACAGTATGAAGCGCGAACCAGATCGACAAATTCGGAATGACTCCGACGACCGCCGCGGTGATCGCCGACAGCGCGCCCACAAGCCCCTTGTTGCCGCGCATGGTCTCGATGAACGGTGCGCCGAGGAAGATCCAGAGGAAGCAGGGTGTGAATGTGACCCAGGTCGCCAGCAGGCCGCCAAGCGCGCCTGCCAGCATCGGTGGCAGGGTGCCGGGATCGCGAAACGCCGCCATGAAGCCCACGAATTGCAGGACCATGATCAGCGGTCCCGGGGTGGTTTCGGCCATGCCAAGACCGTCGAGCATTTCGCGCGGAGCCAGCCAGTGATAATGCTCAACCGCCTGCTGGGCGACATAGGCCAGCACCGCATACGCCCCGCCGAACGTCACCATTGCCATCTTGCTGAAGAACACCGCGATCTGGCTGAACACATTGACGTGGCCGAGCAGGGTCAGCAGCGCGAGGACCGGCACCAGCCAGAGCAGCAGCCATACCGCGCCGACCCTCAACGCGCGCGCGACACCGGGACGGACGTGCTCCGGCAATGCGTCCCCGAGCATGCTGTCGACGGTCGCGGCGGTGTTGCCGCCACCATGCTCGACGGCAGCGAATTCCGGCCGTCCGGTTTTTGCGCCGACATATCCGACGGCGCCTGCGGCAATGATGATGATCGGAAAGGGTACGTTGAAAAAGAAGATCGCGATGAAGGCCGCGGCGGCTAGCCCGATCGTGATCCGGTTGCGCAGCGCGCGCTTGCCGACGCGGACGACGGCCTGGATGACGATGGCGAGCACCGCGGCCTTCAATCCGAAAAACAGCGCTTCGATGAACCCGACATTGCCGTAAGCCGCGTAGATGATGCTCAGCACCATGATGGAAACGATGCCGGGCATGACGAACAGCCCGCCCGCCATGATGCCGCCGGCGGTCCGGTGCAGCAGCCAGCCGATATAGGTGGCGAGCTGCTGCGCCTCCGGGCCTGGCAACAGCATGCAGTAATTGAGCGCGTGCAGAAATCGGCCTTCCGAAATCCAGTTCTTTTCCTCCACCAGGATGCGGTGCATTACCGCGATCTGCCCTGCCGGCCCGCCAAAACTCAGCATTGCGATCCGCAGCCAGACCCGAAAGGATTCGCCGAAGCTGATGCCGTGACCGGTATCCGTGGTTGCCTTCCGGTCTGCGGTGAGGTCGCTCATGCCTTCGCCTTGTGGATGGGCCAGTTGTAGGTTTCATCGGTGGCGTCGCGATACCAGCGATAGAACGCATCGTAAAGCGATATCCCGGCGTCGAGTTGCTCAAGGTCGTCGTCGTGCATGCGCGACAGCCCGAGCGACGCCGCGAGCAGACCCGGCGCCTCCGGTGACAGGTCGAGCCGGCCGGTGTCGGCGGCGCGCACCGTCGTCGCCAGCCGCAGCAGTGGCGGCGTCGCCAGGCCGAATTCCTCGACCATCACATCGAAGGTACAGCGTTCGCCGCGATGGCTCCAGAACACGTTCTCGATGTCGAATGGCGCCGCGCCGAACCGCTCGCCGACCGCGATCACTTCGGACGGCGCGACAAACAGGAACACCGCATTCGGATCGACGAAACGCCGGATCAGCCACGGACATGCGATGCGGTCGATCTTTGGTCGCGCGCGGGTGACCCAGACCGTGCGGCCCTGCGCGTCGTGAACCGGCAGCCTCGACGCCGGCACCAAGGGGAGTTTTGCCGCTTTCCAACCTTCGAAACCGCCTTCGAGCGTCTCGGCCGAAACGTTGGCATGCCGGAGCCAGGCCGAGGTGCCCTCGGCCAGCTTCTGGCCTCGCAGGCAGGCGACGACAGCCGAACGCCCGGAGAATTGATTGCCCCAGTCGGCGGCTTGCTGGTGGTTACGCCTGACGGCACCGGGGATCAGCCGCGGATCGGCGGCAAAATCCTCGTCGGTACGCACGTCGATGATAGCAGGCGCTTTCGCCGTGCCGATCAGGCGCGCAAGTTTGTCTGGAGATATCGATGTGTAGGATGACATGGGAGCGCCCTCGTGAAAACGGGACGCGATACTTGGGCATGTCGCCTAGTGGGGAGATCGCTCCGGCCCCCATATGATTAATACAGCGGAGTCAGTCCATTCTGTCAACGAGAACTCCCAATGCGAACTACACATGCGCGTGACAGGTGGCGCAGGTTGCTTTCCCGGCTTTCGCGCCACCTCTCGTGGAACCTTCATTGAGCGCATATATTCTCTACACGACGCGGCGCCGAAGGAAAGCCAATGCATTCGCATCCCATCGACCGGTTGACGCACGACCACGTCTTCCTCGGTCACCGGCACGCCCGCAACGAGCGCAGAACTTGGTTTGTCGTCGTTCTTACCGCCGTCATGATGGTTGGCGAGATCGCGGCAGGATCATTTTTCGGATCGATGGCGCTGCTCGCCGATGGCTGGCACATGGCAACGCACGCCGCCGCGCTGGGCATCGCGGCCGTCGCCTATTTTTTCGCCCGTCAGCACGCGCGCAATTCGCGGTTCGCCTTCGGCACCGGCAAGTTCGGCGATCTCGCGGCTTTTTCCAGCGCGATCATGCTCGCGATGATCGCGCTTCAAATCGCCTGGGAAAGTACGACCCGGCTGGTTCATCCAGTCCCGATCGCGTATGGCGAGGCGATCCTGGTCGCGGTGCTGGGTCTCGGCGTCAATCTCGTCAGCGCGTGGCTGCTTCGCGACAACCACGAACACGATCATCACGGCCATGCCCACGGCCATCACCACCGCGACAACAACCTTCGCGCGGCGTATGTTCATGTGATAGCCGATGCCGCGACCTCTGTGCTGGCGATTTTGGCACTGGTCGTAGCGATGTTTTCGCAATGGGTATGGGCGGACCCTGCGGTTGGAATTATTGGCAGCCTCGTGATCGCCAGCTGGTCCTATGGCCTGATCAGGGAGGCCGGTGCGGTGCTGCTCGATGTGAGTGTCGATAAAAACCTCGAAGCCGTGATCCGTGACCGGTTGGAGACCAAGGGCGACCGCGTGACCGACCTCCATCTGTGGCAGGTCGGGCCCGGCCATCGCGCGGCGGTCATCGCGGTCGTGTCCGACAACCCGTTGCCGCCTGCGACTTACAAGCGGCGCCTCGAAGGTCTGCGAGGTCTCAGCCACGTGACGGTCGAGGTCGAGACCTGTCCGGACGCTCCGCAGGCAGCCCGCAATACTAACTGAGACGCGGCCGGACCCGCCCCCGGTTATGCTAACCGGTCTTCTTCCGCATGGCGTAGAGCAGCAGCGCCAGCAGCGAGGCCAATGTCAACACGATGCCGAGCGCGGCCATTGCCTCGTGCGAAATGTTTGCGGCGAGCCAGACGCCCACCGCTGCGCTCATCATCTGCCAGAAACCGAGCAGCGCCGAGGCTGCGCCGGCCTTTTCGCCGAATGGCGACAGCCCCTGCGCGGTGCCGAGCGGATTGACGATTCCCATGCCGAGCAGGAACACCAGCATGCCGCCCAGAAATGGCACGAAGGCGGGATTGAGCATGGACACCAGCAGGATCGCGATGCTGCCGGTCGCCGCCAGCAACAGCCCGCCCTGGATCGAACGGTGGAGCCCGAAGCGCGGCGGCAGTTTCGTGGCGAGCATGCCCGCGCCGAACACGATCAGCACCGTGCCCGCGAAGAACAGGCCAAGCTGGATCGGGGTGAAGCGCAGCCCTTCGATCAGCACGCGCGGCGCCGCCGAGAACATCGCGAACAGTGCGCCCGTGATCAGGCTCACGGTCGCGGCCGGGACGAGGAAGCGGCGATCCCGGCTCAGGCCGACATAGGTTTTGACAATCGCAACGGGATTGAGCGGGGTCCGCGCCGAGGTATGGGTTTCGCCCAGCACCCTGGCATAGGCGATGGCGGCGACCGCCGCGAAGATGCCGACAACCGCGAATTCGGAACGCCAGCCAAGGGCGTGGTCGAGCGCTCCGCCGAGCAGCGGCGAGAAGCCGGGCGCCGCCGCCATCGCGATCATGATCAGCGCCATCGCGCGCCCCAGCGCCGCGCCGCTGTACAGGTCGCGGGCGATGGCGCGGGAGAGCACGGAGGTCGAACACGCGCCGGCGGCTTGGATCACCCGCCCGGTCAGCAGGGCCGGCAAATCAGCGGCAAGGCCGCACCAGATGCTGCCGGCGACGAACACGACGAAGCCGGCCAGCACCGGTACGCGCCGTCCGTAGCGATCCGAGATCGGCCCCACCGCGAGCTGTCCGACGGCGAACACCGCGAGGAATACCGTGATCGACGCGGTCACTTCCGCGGTTGTGACATGCAGGGACGCCGCCATCTGCGGCAGCGACGGCAGCAGGATGTTGGTGGCAAGCGTCCCGATCGCCGCCAGCGTGGCGAGCACGGCGATCTGTGCCGCGGTCGAGGCGGCTTCCGGGCGCGGCTTGGCGGTGATCGTGGAAACGGTCTGGTCGGCCATGAAATCTCCCGGTCAATATAAAATGACACATATCATATAACACAGGATCGGAACATCCATGACCGTTTACCATGGATTCCGTGGCAAGCATGCGAAAATGGCGGGCAAAAACCGTCATTGCGAGGGGCGACGCGACGAGGCAATCCATTTTTGTCATTGCCGGCTTGGCCCGCGAAAGCCATCCCTTCGAAAGACTTTTCCGAGTGTGGTGGATGCGCGGGTCGAATCTGCGCATGACGATCGCGGCGGATCGCTCCGTGTTCGCTCCTCGCGATAGCGGGAGTGCGTTTTTCAGTAAACGTGCAATGCCTCGACGTCTCCCACCATCTCCGGCTGCCGGACCAACGAGACCGCGGGCGATAGCAGGATCACTAGCGCCTGGATGCCGAAGATCGCGACCGCCAGGTAGAGACAAAGTTCCGCGCGGTAAAGTCCACCGATGATGGCACCGAGCATCGCGCCGACCGGGCGGGCGCCATAGCTCATGATATTGATCGCGGAGACCCTGCCGAGCAGCCGTGGCGGCGTCACCGATTGCCGCAGCGTGGTGGTCGAGATCACCCACAGGATCGGGCCGGCGCCGAGCAGGAAGAAGCCAAATCCCGCGAGCACGGGACTTGCGACGGCCGTCGTCAGCGCCAGAACGGCGGCGGCGATGAAGCCGGTGACCGGTCCAAGCGCGATCACGGTGCCGAATCGCAGGCGCCGCATGACCCGTGTCGCCGAGAGCGCGCCGCCGACCATGCCGACGCCGTACATGGCCAGCACGGCTCCGACGCCCGACGCCGACAGGCCGAGATGCCTGATGGCGTAGGGCACGAATACCGCGAGCACCAGGAACGACGCAGTATTGAAGATGAACTGCGTTGCGAATATCGGACGCAGCAGCGGATGCTGGAATACGAATATCGCGCCTTCCCGGATCTCCTGCAGCGGATGCCGCGCCGGCTCACGTTCACGCACCGGTTCGGTAAGGCCCGACAGCATCGCCACCGCCGATACCGACAGTACCGCGGCGACACCGAATGCCGGCGCTGCGCCCGTCCATCCCACCAGCACGCCGCCCAATGCCGGACCGCCGGCAAAGGCGACGGTGCGCGCCAGTTCGATCCGCGCATTGGCTGAGGGAAGCGACCGCGGCGGCACCAGCGAAGGCACCAGCGCCGGAGCGGCCACGCTGTAGGCGACCGTTCCGCATACCGCGACGAAGCCGAGCAATGCCAGCAGTGGCAGCGTCAGCTGATTGCACCGGATCAGCACGAGAATGCCGAGCAGCGCCGCGGCGCGCAGGGCTTCGGAGCTCGCCATCAGCGTGCGCCGCGAGATGCGGTCGGCGAGCAGTCCTGCGGGGATCGCGAACAGGATGAACGGCAGCGTCAGCGCGGTCTGCAGCAGGCCGGTCTGGCCCTCGCCAACGCCGAGCATCAGGACGGCGACGATCGGTGCCGCCGCAAGCGCGATCTGCTCCGCCGATTGCGCGGCGAGATTCGACCATGCCAGGCGGTTGAAGGTCGGCGGCAATCGATCGTCGTGGAACTGGACCATGGGTGCCTCCCGTCATCTCGGCATCGACAGGATGGGAACTGAAGGAGCCTGAAACCACCCGTTTTCCGACTCGATTCCAGATTGAGACAGCTTGTTTCATTCCGGCGCACATCGCGCAGCAACCCCGCAGCCACGGTACTGGAAGAAGCAAGATGTTAACGCGCAGGCGCGCGCGTCGTACGGGAAATCGCGGCAAAACAGCGACGATTTCGCCGCGTTAACCGCGTTGCATTTCGTTCGGCCGTGGTGGCGCTACGCAGCCCGCGGCGGCACGATCGCTGCCCTTCAGCTCATCTATCGCCGTCATCCGACCCGATGCGGCACACGAGGACGCCTGGAGGATTTCATGCTCGCTTCAAATCAGGCCGCCCAGCCGGCGGCCAAGTTCTCGGACTATCTTGCCATCGCGCGGCCGGATCACTGGATCAAGCACGTGCTGATCGTTCCCGGCGTCGCCTTTGCGATGATCATGTCCGCGGCCGGGCCGCTCGACGCCGCAGCGCTGGCCGGCCGACTGGTGGCCTGTCTGTTCGTGGCGATGGCGCTGTCGTCGGCCAACTACACCATCAACGAGTGGCTTGACGCGCCGTTCGATGCCATGCATCCCACCAAGCGCGTGCGGCCGGCGGTGCAGACCGCGATGTCTCCCGCCATCGTGTTTGCCCAATATATCCTGCTCACCTCGGTCGGCGTGCTCGCCGCCAACACACTCGGCGGCAGTTTCAGCCTGGTTGCGGTGGTGTTCGCCATTTTCGGCGTGATCTACAATGTGCGGCCGATCCGCGCCAAGGATCGCGCCTTTCTCGATGTCATCGTCGAATCGCTCAACAATCCGCTGCGATTCCTGTTCGGCTGGTTCGCGGTTACTCCGCAGGTCGCGCCGCCGGTGTCGATCCTGCTTGCCTACTGGTTCGGCGGCGCGTTCCTGATGGCCGCCAAGCGCGTCTCCGAGCATCGCGCCATCGTCGAGGCCGGCGGTACCGCGAGCCTTGCCGCATATCGTCCGTCCTTCGCCGTCTATACGCAATCCAGCCTGGTGACGAGTTGCCTCGTCTATGCCCAGGGCTTCGCGTTCATGATGGCGATCTTCCTGTTGAAATACCGGATCGAATATCTGGTTGTCATTCCGCTGCTGATCGCGTTGTTCGCGGCTTACATGCGGTTGGCGCTGACGCCCGACTCGGCCGCCGCGCGGCCGGAAGAACTGATGCGGCAGCCGGCGATGATGATCGGGGCCGCGCTCACCATGGCGCTGTTCGGCCTGCTGACTTTCGTCGATCTGCCGTGGCTGAACGGTCTCAGCAGTTCCGACCTCATTCATCTCGGCCTCGGGCGCTGACATGTCGATCGCAGCACCGCTTGAGGTTCAAAGAAACACCGCTGGCGTCGCGGCGGTCATGCTGCTGTTCGCGGCACTGGTCATGCTGCTCGACGGTCCGGTCTGGCTTGTAAAGCTGGTGCCGACCCAGGACGGCCCGGTTCATCTGGCCCAAGCCGACCTGATTGCACGGTTCGGTTGGGGCGGCGTGCTGTCGGAGCCCGTCGCGTCGTTCTATCAATGGAATCCGCGCATCGAGCCGAACTCCGCGATCTATCTCCTGCTTGCGGGCCTGATCAGGCTGACCGGCGATGCGCTGATGGCCAATACGCTGTTCCTCAGTCTGTACGGACTGCTTTGGATTGCAGCCGCGTTCACCGTCTGCCGCGTCGAAACCGAACGGCCGCTGCTGCCGCTTCTGCTGTTGCTGCCGCTCGCATTCGGCGTGTTCATCCATTGGGGTTTCTACAATTACGCGCTCGGCGTGCCGCTGTTTCTGCTGTTTGCAGGTTTCTGGCGCCGGGCAGGGGAACGCCGCGATGCCGCTATCTTTGTTGCTACCGCATTGTTCCTGCTGGTGCTCTGTCTGACGCACCTCACCGCCGTCGTTGCGGCCTGCCTGCTGCTTGCCGCCGACGGCATCGCCCGCGCGATCCATAACTTCGACCGCTCCGGCATTGGCGCGGCCGCGCGCCGGTTGGTGGCCGATGCCGCCTGGGCGGCCGGGGTTGCGCTGCCGGTGCTGCTGATCACCGTCAGTTTCCTGATGGCGTACCAGAATATTCCCGGCGAAGCTGCCGGCGTCGAAGGCGGCACGGCGCAGGTCCTGCGCCGGATCGTGGCAGCGACGTATTTGTTCAGCTTTAGCTGGTGGGAAATCCTCGCCCTCGCGCCGTTGTTGGCGGCACTGCTGGTCGCAGCGGTCGCAGCGGTCGCAGCGCTGCGCCAGATCGGATCGGGCGACCTGAGGTGGCCGGTTTTCCTCACGCTTGTGGTGTTGCTGTCGCTGCTCAATCTGAAGACCGGCTCGGCTTCGCTTTCGGAGCGATTGGCTCCCTTCACCTGGATTGCCGCGGCGATGGCAATTGCCAGCCGACAGCCCGGTCCCGCGTTGACACGCATGCTGTGCGTGGCTGCGCTCGCGGGCCTGACCGGACAGGCCGCCATCCGCGCGATGGCCTATCAGAGCTGGGCGCCCACGCTGGAAAGCGAACTCGCCGCCGGCCGCGACAATCCCGGCGAAACCTTCGCCAGCGCCGACCTGATCGCGCAGCGGGACAGCGCGCTGTTCGCCTGGCGCGTTCGACCGACGCTGCATGCCGCGCAGACCGCCGCACTTGCCGCGCAGGGTGTCGGATTGTCGTCGCCGCTGCCGTCGACGCGATATTTCGGTTATTTTCCGCTGCAATATGTCGAAGCCCACGACTTGATGAGAGCGACGCCGGATTGGGAATCCGAACCCGACGCGGCCTCGCTGGCCAGCTTTCGAAAATTCAACCAGGGCGCGCCGCATGTCCTGATCGTCTCGTCGTCCGACGAGTCCGGCCCCGATCTGGCGAGCAAGCTTGGCTACAACGACTGCAAGGCCAGAGACAGCGGCGCCCGGCAACTCGCAATATGCCGGGTCGCAACACGGATGAGTGTCGCGCATGAATAGGATCGTAAGAGTTGCCCATGCGTCTCCGGGCAATCGGAATGACGCGCTGTTTGGCCTTCCGGTGTCGATGCCGCTGGTGCTCGATCTCGATGGCACGCTGATCGTGGGCGACCTGCTTTACAAAAGCTTTTTCTCGATCCTGCGGCGTAATCCTTTCGTGGCGTTTCAATGCGCGGCATGGCTTTTGAACGGCCGGGCCGCGCTGAAGCGCCAGCTTGCATTGCGGAGCCGGATCGACTGGGGTCGGCTCACGCTGCATCGGGACGTCGTGGCGCTGGCAATCCGTGAAAGCACCGCCGGCCGCGTGGTCGTGCTCGCCACCGCGGCCGACGCGGTTCTCGCCGAACAACTGGCGTCGCGCTTTGGCTTCATCGACCGCGTGGTCGCATCGGACGGCCGGCGCAATCTCAAGGGCTCGACAAAGGCCGAACTGCTGCGAACGATGTTTCCGGGCGGCTTCATCTATGCGGGCGACAGCGCGGCCGACCTGAAGGTCTGGCGGCACGCCTGCGGCATCGTTGTCGTCAACGCGCGCAAATCCGTCGCCGATGCCGCGCGTAGGTTCGGGCGGCCAGTGCTGGAATTGTCCAGCCGCGCGGGGATCGTCCTGAACCCAGATGCAGTTGCAAATTAGTTGCAACAAGCCTGCAGATGCGGCATGCTTCGGCATGGATGCGATGTCGCCCAAAACAGTACCTGACCTGCCCAAGGCGGCGGCCTCGCGCGGCGTGCTCGGTGCTACGGGATGGCATTCGGGCGCGGATGCCCAGGACAGCCTTTCCGAGGTCAATTCCAGCATTCCGATCCCGATCGGCGGCCACTGGTTTCGCCGCCTGCTGGCCTTTGCGGGGCCGGGCTACATGGTTTCGGTTGGGTACATGGACCCCGGCAACTGGGCCACCGATCTCGCCGGCGGCGCGCAGTTCGGCTACACGCTGCTCTCGGTGATCCTGCTGTCGAACGTGATGGCGATCCTGCTGCAGGCGCTCGCCGCGCGGCTTGGCATCGTCACCGACCGCGATCTCGCGCAGGCCTGCCGCGACAGTTTTTCGAAGCCCGTCAATATCCTGCTGTGGCTCGCCTGCGAGGCCGCGATCATCGCCTGCGATCTGGCCGAGGTGATCGGCACCGCGATCGCGCTGCAATTGCTGTTCGGCATTCCGCTGGTCGGCGGCGCGCTGATCGCCGCGCTGGATGCGTTCCTGCTGCTGCTGTTGATGAACAAGGGTTTCCGGTTTCTCGAAGCCTTCGTCATTGCGCTGCTGATCGTCATCGCGATCTGTTTCACCGTCCAGATCGTCGCCGCGGCGCCGCCGGTTGCCGCCGTGCTGAAGGGCTTTGCGCCATCTACCGCGATCGTGACCAATCCCGCGATGCTCTACATCGCCATCGGCATCATCGGCGCGACGGTGATGCCGCATAACCTTTATTTGCACTCCTCGATCGTGCAGACCCGCGCCTATCCGCGCACCGAGGAAGGCCGCCGCGACGCCATCAAATGGGCGACCACCGACTCGACGATCGCGTTGATGCTGGCGCTGTTCATCAACGCTGCCATCCTAATCGTCGCCGCGGCGACCTTTCATGACAGCGGCCATGCCGACGTCGCCGAGATCGGCAAGGCATTTGAGCTGTTGTCGCCGCTGCTGGGTCTCGGCATCGCCTCGACGCTGTTTGCCATTGCGCTGTTGGCATCCGGCCTCAACTCGACGGTGACCGCGACGCTCGCGGGGCAAATCGTCATGGAAGGATTTTTGCAGTTGCGGATGCCGACCTGGGCGCGGCGGCTGGTGACGCGCGGCATCGCCATCGTGCCGGTGGTCATCGTCACCGCGCTCTACGGCGAACGCGGCACCGGGCAATTGCTGGTTTTCAGTCAGGTCGTCCTGTCGATGCAACTGCCGTTCGCGGTTATCCCGTTGGTGCGGTTCGTCTCGGACCGGCGCAAAATGGGCGATTTCGTCATTCCGCGATGGATGTCAGTTGCGGCGTGGATGGTTGCCGCAATCATCGTGATGCTGAACGTCAAGCTGCTGTTCGATACGATTGTTGGGTGACGGCCGAATACACAGCTGTCATCGCCCGGCTTGACCGGATGACCCAGTATTCCAGAGATGATGGTGGACCAATCGATAGATCGCCGCTTACTGGGTCGCCTAGTGAAGCCGGGCGATGACAACGCAGCGTCAATCCTGCGGCTCGCTCGGCACCTCGCCGGTCGCATCGACGCGCAGCCAGCCGGAGGGCGCGAGGCGCTGCTGCGGCAGGAAGCGGCCCTTGTAGTCCATCTTCTTCGAGCCTTCGATCCAGTAGCCAAGATAGACGTAGGGCAGTCCGAGCCTGCGGGCGCGGGCAATGTGATCGAGGATCATGAAGGTGCCGAGCGATCGGCTTTCCTCGGACGGCTCGAAGAACGAGTACACCATCGACAGCCCGTCGCTGAGCACATCGGACAACGCCACCGCCACCAGGCCTTCGCCGCGGCCGGTGATACCGCTGTCGATGCCGCGCTTGCGATATTCGATGATACGGGTCTCGACATGGCTGTCCTCGACCATCATCGCGTAATCGAGCACGGTCATGTTGGCCATTCCGCCATGGCGATGCCGCTGATCGAGATAGGCACGGAACACCGAATACTGCTCGGAGGTCGGTACCGCGCTGCGCTGCTCGCCGATGATGTCGGCATTGCGCGTGAGGATCTTTCGGAAATTACGCGACGGTCGGAATTCGCCTGCGATCACGCGCACCGACACGCAAGCCCGGCACTGATCGCAGGCCGGGCGGTAGGCGATCGACTGGCTGCGCCGGAAGCCGCCGTGGGTCAGAAGGTCGTTGAGATCGCCGGCCTTGTCGCCGACCAGATGCGTGAACACCTTGCGCTCGTGCCGGCCCGGCAGATACGGGCAGGGCGAGGGCGCCGTCAGATAGAATTGCGGGGTGTCGCGCGAATGCTGGGTCACGGGGCGCCGTCAATCTCCGAAGCAGTCGCGGGGAGCATCGCGCCGCGCAGGCTGACGGTCAATCGGTTTGCCACCGGATCACCAGGTCCGGGCAGTCTGCGCCACGTTGGCGCGCACCGAACTGTTGATAACCACGGTTCCCAGCAACATGTCGTGCAGCAGGCGGCGGCGGCCGTTGAACAGGCCGACGAGCAGAATCAGCGGCGTGAAGAACGACACCGACAGCCAGAACAGCACTGCATGCGCGGCGCCCAGCACGAAATAACCGGGCGCGCCGGTCCAACTGCGCAGTTGCAAGTCCATCACGCGCATGCCCAGCGTGGCCGAATGCACCCCGCCCAGCGACGCGCCGTAATAGACGATCGCCCAGATCACCGAAGCCGGGGACACCAGCCAGAACAACGTCCAGCCGAGTCCCAGCGTAACGACGCCGAACACCGCAATGAACATGCAGGCCAGCACCACGGGAATCGACAGCACGACCAGGTCGATCAAAAATGCGAACAGTCGCCGCGTCAGCACGCCGCGGAACAATTCCGGCTGCAGCCATGGATCCAAGGGCGGAGACCCGCCGGGTCGGGTGCCGCCGCCATATGAACCGGTGTCAGACATGATCAGTCCTTTCGACTGCGTCGCCGCGCAGGACATGGGAATGGTCAGCGCGGACCGCAAGTATCTCCACCGTCATTGCGAGCGAAGCGAAGCAATCCAGAATGGTGCCGCAAAAGACTGGATTGCTTCGTCGCAAGGGCTCCTCGCAATGACGCGGCGAGTGCGTAGGGTGGGCAAAGCGAAGCGTGCCCGCCATCGCGTATGCGGAGGCCGATGGTGGGCAAGGCGCAAGGGCGCCTTTGCCCACCCTACGAATCCGCCTTCAGCTTTTGGGCGGCCTGTGCGGCAAAGTAGGTCAGCACGCCGTCGGCGCCGGCGCGCTTGAATGCCAGCAGGCTTTCCATCATCGCGCGCTCGCCGTCGATCCAGCCGTTTTGCGCCGCGGCCGCGATCATCGCGTACTCGCCTGACACCTGATAGGCGAAGGTCGGCATCGCAAAGGTGTCCTTGACCCTCCGCACGACGTCCAGATAGGGCATGCCGGGTTTTACCATCACCATGTCGGCGCCCTCCGCGATATCGAGCTCGACTTCGCGCAGGGCTTCGTCGGAATTCGCCGAATCCATCTGGTAGGTGCGCTTGTCGCCGGTCAGCGTTTTCGCCGAGCCGATGGCGTCGCGGAACGGGCCGTAAAACGCCGAGGCATACTTTGCGGCATAGGCCATGATCTGCACGTCGAGGAAGCCGGCGGCATCGAGCCCTTCGCGGATGGCGCCGATGCGGCCGTCCATCATGTCGGAGGGTGCAACGATGTCGCAGCCGGCTTCGGCCTGGACCAGCGCCTGCCTGACCAGTACCGCGACGGTTTCGTCGTTGAGGATCCTGCCGTCCTGGATCAACCCGTCATGGCCATGGCTGGTGAACGGATCGAGCGCAACGTCGCAGAGCACGCCCAGGCCGGGGAATTCCTTCTTGATGGCACGCACCGACCTGCAGACCAGGTTATCGGCATTCAGCGCCTCGGAGCCGCGCTCGTCGCGCAGCGACGGCTCGGTATAGGGGAACAGCGCGATGCACGGGATGTTCAGCTTCACCGCGCGTTCGGCATCGACCACCGCCTGATCGACGCTGAGCCGCTCGACGCCGGGCATCGAGGCGACTGCGGCGCGCTTGTTGTGGCCGTCGACCACGAACAGCGGCCAGATCAGGTCGTCGGCCGTCAGCACGTTCTCCCGCACCAGCCGGCGCGCCCACTCCGCCTTGCGGTTGCGGCGCGGACGTATCGCCAGATCGAGCGGGAAGGCGAGGGCGGCGTCGCGCCGGGGGGCGTCGCGCATTTCGATCGGACGCCCGAATTTGATCGCCATGTTACCACCACTCCTCCGGGGCAGGCTGGATCGAGCCCGTTCCAACCCTAGCACTTCGGCGATGCTCCGTCACCGCGTTCTCGCCATGAGGCCTATGCGATTGATTTTGCCGTCCCAACGGGTCATGAGTCGGACAAGAACAAGCTGTCATGCCGACAGGTCCGGACCTGCATGTCTGAAACGCCAACGCGCGACCAGGCGCCGCGAGATAACGCCATGTCGGTGGCGGCGATTTCGCATGGGCGGACGGAAACCGGCGACAATGCCTGGACCAGCCGGCTGGTGCTGTTCCTGCGCATCATGGCGGTGCTGTCGGTGGCAAAAGGCCTCTATCACTGGGCGCAGGTGACGGGTTTCGTCGGCGGCGAAGACGACGCCTTCGAAAACCAGTCCATGGCCTGGCAATCGGCAACGGTGTATTTCGCGGTGATCGAACTCGTCGCCGCGGTCGGCCTGTGGCTGGCGACGCCGTGGGGCGCCGTGGTGTGGCTCACCACCGTGGTGTCGATGGCGGTGATCGAGCTGATGTTTCCCGCGATCTACGGCGGCAGCATCGTGATCGTCGGGGTCGAGGCCTTGATGCTGGCGGCGTATCTGGCGCTGGCGTGGATGGCCGCGCGGGAACGGCCGCCGTAGACCCGGCTGTCGTCGTTCCAGGATGCGCCCTCTTGGGCGCAGGCCCGGAATCCTTACTCACGATGGTGGTTATGGATTCCGGGCTCGCGCTTCGCACGCCCCGGAATGACGGAGGCGCATAAAATTTTCCGCATTTTTTCGCGGTAAGATTTGAGTCACCCTAACGCGCCGGTCATCTCTGTTACGCGAATGTTTCGAATTCGATCCGTTCTGTTTCCGAATGCTACAGGAGCGGTAGACGAAGCGTGAACAGAGCCCTCGCGTCATGAACGGGAAGTTGCAAATAGTCCTTGTGCGGCAGGCTTAATCCGAGATTCACTGTCTTAAATTCATGATCTCTTTATTGTCTTATTTAAGCTGATCTTCAAACGCCTCCCCTACGTTATGGCTATCAGGCGGGACACAAGTTTCGTCGAATAAGTCGATAAAAACGACAACAGGGGACGTAGCATGATGAAGGCCGTTGCGAAGGCGATCGAACCCGCCGAACAGGTTGCCGGTCAGGCGCCGGTGCAGCCGCTCTACCTCGAAGCACTGACGTTGGTAGAACGGCTGCATCGCCGGCTGCTCGACGTCATCAAGGACGAATTCGACCGCCGCGGTCGCGCCGACATCAATTCGGTGCAGGCGCTTTTGCTCTACAACATCGGCGACAAGGAATTGACCGCGGGCGAACTGCGCACGCGCGGCTATTATCTCGGCTCCAACGTCTCCTATAATTTGAAGAAGCTGGTCGAGCTCGGTTTCCTCGATCACCAGCGCAGCAGAGTTGACCGCCGCTCGGTCCGCATCCGCCTCACCGCGCAAGGCCAGGAAATCCGCCGTATTGTGGACGCGCTGTATCAGAAGCACGTCAAGACCGTGGAACAGGTCGGCGGCATCTCGAACGAGGAATTCGCCACCCTGAACAAGTCGCTGCATCGGCTTGAGCGGTTCTGGACCGACCAGATTCTCTACCGGCTCTGAGCTGCCATCCGGATCTGGCCAAGCCGGCGAATCAAAAGACCGGCGGCCTTCCAATTGCTCTCGCCATCAGCGCATCGGTCCATGCCCGGACCGGTGCGCTTTATGTTTTCGCAACGCAAATTATGGTTTCCGGCAATGGAACTTTGCAGGGGCCAGCGCTTTATCCGTGCGTATCGGAGGACTTGTCATGTTGGTCGAGCGCGGCTTGCGGGTCATGAATGTCGAGGTGGTCGGCGACGCCTATGCGATTGCGTCGAACTACCTGCGTAAGACCGGCGCCATCCCGGACACCTTCATCACCAACGACCGCCTGCTGGAAAGCATCGTGCAAATGTTTCATCGCGGCGAGTACAACAAGATCCGTCTGGCCAATAAGGCGATCTCTCAGTTCGAGGCTGGCTCGCGCGTTTGATCTCGACAGTTCCCATGACCGCCAGTGAGGATTCCATGGACTCCGCCATCGACCGCATCATGCAGACCTACGATCTTCTGGTGAACCAGACCGCCGCCGCCGCCAGCGTCGAGGCGCGCGTCAAGGTGACCGAATACGTTAGCAAACTGTTCCAGGCCGGCGAAAAGGACATGCACCGCCTGACCGTTTGCGGGCTGACTTATTTGCGCGAGCTCGATGGCTCCAGCGATCCGGTCAAGGCTGGCTTTACCGGGCTGTAAGGCCAACGACACAGCGTACGGAATGCCTTCGTGGCCATAGTGCTGCCTTGCGCGACCAGTGAACGCTTGGCGGCGATCGGCTCGAAGCGATCCCGCGTTACCAACGTTCGGTTGAGCGACCGGTTATGCAATTCGTGCTGGTTGACATGGGAGGACGGCATCTGCCGATCTGCGTCGCCTGAGTCGGCCTGGTGTCGCCAGACGTCGCATCCCGCGCTGGCTGGGGACGGCCGAAGCCCTCAAAATAGCTTGTCTTGCGCCCATTGTTGCGCTGCGCTAAGCCTCGGAATAATTCCAATGTGTAGCGAATCCACGGCTGCTTGAGCCGCGGCAAAAGGGATCGCCGATGAACGGCATCTTGCAGAATTACCTTCCGCTGGTGGTGTTTATCGGCATCGCGGCCGTGATCGGCTTGGCCTTGTTGATCGCCCCCTTCATCGTCGCGTTCCAGCAGCCCGACCCGGAAAAGCTTTCCGCCTATGAATGCGGATTCAACGCTTTCGACGATGCCCGCATGAAGTTCGACGTGCGATTCTATCTGGTGGCGATCCTGTTCATTATTTTCGATCTTGAAGTGGCGTTCCTGTTCCCATGGGCGGTGGCGTTCGGAAAGCTCGGAGCGACCGGCTTCTGGTCGATGATGGTGTTCCTCGGCGTCCTCACCGTCGGTTTTGCCTATGAGTGGAAGAAAGGCGCGCTCGAATGGGATTGAGTCCGGTCTCCACCTCGGGTCAACAAACACCCTCGCGCCATCCGGTGGGCGCGCAGCCGCTGGTCGCGCCGACCGCGACCGGTATTCTCGATCCGTCCACCGGCCAGCCCGTCGGCGCCCGCGACCCATATTTCCTCGAGGTCAACCACGAATTGTCCGACAAGGGATTCTTCGTCACCGCGACGGACGACCTCATTACCTGGGCGCGCACCGGCTCGCTGATGTGGATGACCTTTGGTCTGGCGTGCTGCGCGGTCGAGATGATGCAGATGTCGATGCCGCGCTACGACGCCGAGCGCTTTGGATTCGCGCCGCGCGCGTCACCGCGACAATCCGACGTCATGATCGTGGCGGGCACGCTGACCAACAAAATGGCGCCGGCCTTGCGCAAGGTCTACGACCAGATGCCGGAGCCGCGCTACGTCATCTCGATGGGCTCATGCGCCAATGGCGGCGGCTACTACCACTATTCCTATTCGGTGGTGCGCGGCTGCGACCGCATCGTGCCGATCGATATCTACGTGCCGGGCTGCCCGCCGACCGCCGAGGCGCTGCTGTACGGCGTGATGCTGCTGCAGAAGAAGATCCGCCGCACCGGCACGATTGAACGCTGAGAGAACCATGGCCGAGCCCGAGGACATGATCGTGCCGCTGTTGCGTGAGATGCGGGCCGAAAATTTGAGTGAACACGAAAAGACGCGTGCGATGATGCATTGCCCGATAAGCGTTTGGGATCGGTGGAGAGCGCGCAGGTCAGCTACCGTCAGGCTCTCTCCGCGGACACCCTCATGAGCAAACTGGTAACGGGCGAGTTTGAGGAGCGAATCGAAGCATTGGAGCAGAAGTTGCGCGATTTGGAGACCCAGAAGTGACCGATCTCGCTGCTCTCGGTGACTCCCTCGCGGCCGGGCTGCCCGGTGCCGTGTTGGGTCATTCCGTCGCGTTCGATCAACTCACTGTCGTCGTTGAAGCTTCGAAGATCGTCGACATCGTACGCCATCTGCGCGACGATCCGGGCTGCCGTTTCGTCAGCTTCATCGACGTCACCGCGGTGGACTATCCCGGCCGCGAAAAACGTTTCGACGTGATCTATCATCTGCTGTCGCCGACGCTGAACGAACGCATCCGCTTGCGCGCCGAGGCGTCCGAGACCACGCAGGTGCCGTCGATCATCGAGGTATTTCCCGGCGCCGACTGGTTCGAGCGCGAATGCTACGATCTCTATGGCGTGATTTTCACCGGTCATCCCGACCTGCGGCGGCTGTTGACCGATTACGGTTTCGATGGCCATCCGTTGCGCAAGGATTTTCCGCTCACCGGCTTTGTCGAGGTGCGCTACGACGACCAGGAGAAGCGGGTGCTCTACGAGCCGGTGCGGCTCAACCAGGAATTCCGCAACTTCGATTTTCTCTCGCCATGGGAGGGCGCGAATTATCCGATCCTGCCGGGCGATGAGAAGGCGGGTCCGAAAGTCTGACCATGACCGAGCACAATCTCCGCAATTTCACGATCAATTTTGGTCCGCAACATCCGGCCGCGCATGGCGTGTTGCGGCTGGTGCTGGAGTTGGACGGCGAAGTCGTCGCTCGTGTCGACCCGCACATCGGCCTGTTGCATCGCGGCACCGAAAAGCTGATTGAGGCCAAGACCTATCTGCAGGCGATCCCGTATTTCGACCGGCTCGATTATGTCGCGCCGCTGACCCAGGAGCATGCCTTCTGTCTCGCCATTGAAAAGCTGCTGGGTATCAAAGCGGCGCGGCGCGGGCAGCTAATCCGCGTGCTGTATCACGAAATCAGTCGCATACTTTCGCATCTGCTCAACGTCACCACGCAGGCGATGGACGTCGGCGCGCTCACCCCGCCGCTCTGGGGTTTTGAAGAGCGCGAGAAGCTGATGGTGTTTTACGAGCGCGCGTCCGGCTCGCGCATGCATGCGAATTATTATCGGCCCGGCGGCGTGCACCAGGACCTGCCGCCGAAGCTGATCGACGACATCGAGGCCTGGTGCGATCCGTTCCTGCGGGTGGTGGACGATCTCGAGACCTTGCTCACCGGCAATCGCATCTTCAAGCAGCGCAACGTCGATATCGGTGTAGTGACATTGGCGCAGGCCTGGGCGTGGGGATTTTCCGGCGTCATGGTGCGCGGTTCGGGCGCAGCCTGGGATTTGCGCAAGGCGCAGCCTTACGACTGCTATGCCGAAATGGACTTTGATATTCCGATCGGCAAGAACGGCGACTGCTACGATCGCTACTGCATCCGGATGGAGGAGATGCGGCAGTCGGTACGCATCATGAAGCAGTGCATCGAAAAGCTGCGCAGCCCCGACGGGCAGGGACCGGTCGTCATTCAGGACAACAAGATCGTTCCGCCGCGTAGGAGCGAGATGAAGCGCTCCATGGAAGCGCTGATCCATCATTTCAAGCTCTACACCGAAGGGTTTCACGTGCCCGCGGGCGAGGTCTATGTACCGGTTGAGGCGCCGAAGGGCGAATTCGGCGTCTATCTGGTCGCGGACGGCAGCAACAAGCCGTATAAATGCAAGATCCGCTCGCCTGGCTTTGCCCACTTGCAGGCGATGGATTTTATCTGTCGGGGCCACCTGCTGGCGGACGTATCGGCGATCCTGGGCTCCCTCGACATCGTGTTCGGAGAGGTCGACCGGTGATAGCGCAGCCGCCGCTTCGGTTTGATCGCGCCTCCGGCGTTCTCGAGGGCGCCAACCCGTGGGAACGCATGGCCGCGCTGGCGCTGGCGGCGGGATCGAAGGTGGCGTCGAAGTTTTCACATCGCGGCTACAATGGTTGCGCCAACCTGCTGCGCAAGACGCTTCCCGAGCGCGACATCGCCGTCAAACTCAATCGCGACGCGGTGTTCGAATTTCCCTATGGCGACGGCTACTGGAGCAAGCTGCTCAATCGCACGTTTTCGTACGAAGACGAGTTGGAACTGCTGTTCCGGGATTCCGCCGATGTCGATTACACACTGCTCGATTGCGGCGCGAATTACGGTTACTGGTCGGTGCTGGTGTCCAGCGCGCCCTATGGATCGCACAAGGCGATCGCGGTCGAACCCTCGTCGCAGAATTTCAGCAAGCTCGCCAACAACGCTGAGATCAACGGCGGCCGCTTCGAGGTGATGAAGTGCGCCATCGGCGCGGCCCGCGGCACCGCGCGGCTGTCGGGCACCAAGCACGAGGCGTTCAGCATCGCCGGCGGTGCCGGTGTGGACGGCGAGGAAGTGCCGGTCATCGCGCTCGACAACCTGCTCGATGATGGGCGAATTTCGCCGGATGGAAAATATCTGATCAAGCTCGACGTCGAAGGCGTCGAGATCGAGGCCATCAAGGGCGGGACGCGGCTGCTGCAGGGTGATTCCGTGATCCTGTGCGAGGAGCACGGCAACGATCCGACCCACTCGGTGTCGCGCTACATCCTGGAGCAGACGCCGCTGAAGCTGATCGTCTACGATCCGCGCAGCGACCGTTTCGAGACCGTGACCGAGCTTTCGATCCTGGACCGCATCAAGGTGTCGACCCATGTCGGCTACAACGTGCTCGGTACCGCAAGCGCGTTCTGGGAAAACCGTGTTCACAGTTTGAATGCCAGCGCCACGCGCCGCGCTTATATGAGAGACTGAAACGACAATGTCCGTCCGCCGTCTGGCCTCGAAGGAACTGCAGCCCGCGAGCTTCGCGTTCACCGAAGAGAATCTCGCCTGGGCGAAGCAGCAGATTGAAAAATACCCGCCTGGCCGGCAGGCGTCTGCGGTGATCGCGATCATGTGGCGGGTGCAGGAACAGGAAGGCGGCTGGGTCTCGGAAGCCGCGATCCGCGCCATCGCAGATCTGCTCGACATGCCGTACATCCGCGTGCTCGAGGTCGCGACCTTCTACACCATGTTCCAGCTCAAGCCGGTCGGCAGGAAGGCCCATGTCCAGGTCTGCGGCACTACGCCATGCCGGCTGCGCGGGGCGGAAGACCTGATCGAGGTATGCCGGCACCGTATCCATCACGATCCTTTCCAACTGTCGGAAGACGGGAATTTCAGCTGGGAAGAAGTCGAGTGCCTCGGCGCCTGCGTCAACGCGCCGATGGTGCTGATCTGGAGCGATACCTACGAGGACCTGACCAGGGAAAGTTTCGGCGAGGTGCTGGACGGTTTTGCGTCCGGCAATCTGCCGAAGCCGGGGCCGCAAAACGGCCGGCAGTTTTCCGCGCCGATCGGCGGGCCGATCACGCTGAAGCGTGGCGGCGAAAGCACAACCAACAGCTCCGGCGCACCGGAGGGGCCGGCGTTGACGGACGCCGAGTCCAAAAAGCCGGGCGCGGGCGCCAATGTTCGGGAGAGACCCGCGCCGAAGCCGCCGGGCGATGACGCGACCCGCAAGGGTTCGCCATGACCCACGGCGGCAAACTCACGAGGAGCGTTGCAGCAATGCCGAAAAACTGGCGTTACATATTGCTGCATACGCTGGCCGCCGCCGGATTCATTTTCCTGCTGCAACGCTACGCCTTGAGCGCTTCGCTTGAATCCAGCCTGCTGTGGGCAGCGGTGTTCGCGGGCTGCGCCGCCGGGCTCGCTTATTCGCAGACCAATCGCTGATCGGGACGCCTGAAAATGCTCGACGACAAGGATCGCATCTTCCGCAATCTCTACGGCCTCGAGGACTGGGGCCTGGAAGGCGCGCGCCGCCGCGGCGCCTGGGACGGCACCAAAGCGATCGTCGACAAAGGCCGCGACTGGATCATCGCCGAGATGAAGGCCTCGGGCCTGCGCGGACGCGGCGGAGCGGGATTTCCGACCGGTTTGAAATGGTCGTTCATGCCGAAAGAATCCACCGACGGCCGGCCGAGCTATCTCGTGGTCAACGCCGACGAATCCGAGCCCGGCACCTGCAAGGACCGCGAGATCATGCGGCACGATCCGCATCTGCTGGTGGAAGGCTGCCTGCTCGCGAGCTTCGCGATGAATGCGCATGCCTGCTACATCTATGTGCGCGGCGAATTCATCCGCGAGCGCGAGCATCTGCAAGCGGCGGTCGATCAGGCCTACGAGGCGAGGCTGGTCGGCAAGGACAATATCAACGGCTGGCCGTTCGACATCTACGTGACCCACGGCGCCGGCGCCTATATCTGCGGCGAAGAAACCGCCCTGCTCGAGAGCCTGGAAGGCAAGAAAGGCCAACCTCGGCTGAAGCCGCCATTCCCCGCCAATGTCGGTCTCTACGGCTGTCCGACCACGGTCAACAACGTCGAGTCGATCGCGGTGGCGCCGGACATCCTGCGGAGAGGTGCGGCATGGTTCGCGGCGATCGGCCGGCCCAACAATGTCGGCACCAAGCTGTTCTGCATCTCCGGCCATGTCGAGCGGCCCTGCAACGTCGAAGAGGCGATGGGCATTCCGTTCCGCGAACTGATCGAGCGGCATTGCGGCGGCGTCCGCGGCGGCTGGGACAATCTCAAAGCGGTGATCCCCGGCGGCTCCTCGGTGCGCATGGTGCCGGCCGAGCAGATCATCGACACCCCGATGGATTTTGACAGCCTCGGCAAGCTGCGCTCCGGCCTCGGCACCGCCGCCGTGATCGTGATGGACAAGTCGACCGACCTGATCCGCGCGGTGGCGCGGCTAGCTTATTTCTACAAGCACGAGAGCTGCGGCCAGTGCACGCCATGCCGTGAGGGCACCGGGTGGATGTGGCGGGTGCTGACCCGCATGGCGGAGGGCCGGGCGCATAAACGCGAGATCGACATGCTGCTGGAGGTGACGAAACAGGTCGAGGGCCACACCATCTGCGCGCTCGGCGATGCCGCGGCGTGGCCTATCCAGGGCCTGATCGCGCATTTCCGTCACGAGATCGAAGCGCGCATCGACGAGTATTCGCGCAAGGCCGATATCGACGATCAAGGTGTCCTCGATCCCGCGCACATGGTCGCGGCGGAGTGATGACGATGTCGCAACCGGTCGCCTTCTGGTGGCAGAAATACGGGACGCTGGCGCAGATGGCGCAGGCGGCCGTGGCGCTGCTCGGCTTTGTCGCGATCCTGTTTCAGATCAATGAAATCCGCTCCAACAACCGCGCCACCAGCGCGCGGCAGGCGTTTCTGGGCTATACCGACCTGGCGTTCAAGAATCCGAAATTCTCGGCGCCGGACTATGATGTCATCAGGCAAGGCGGCCACGAACAGCAAGTGCAGTACGAAAGCTTTGTGTCGTATTTTCTCTACGCCTGCGAGGAGGCTTTCAATGCGTTCACCGATAAGCGCGAATGGCAGGCGTCGTGCGACTACGATCTAAGGCCCCATTTGCCGTTCCTGTGCGAGAAGAACGCGGCTGAGCCGGCTTATCTTGCGACCTACGGCGCCGAAACCCAGCAATGGGTCAAGTCATCCATGAAAACCGCCGGCCTCAACCCCCCGGACTGCAAGCTGGGAAAGACTTGAGATAATGACCAAACTTATCATCGACGGCAAAGAGATCGATGTCCCGGCGGAGTATACCCTGCTGCAAGCATGCGAGGCCGCGGGCGCAGAAATTCCGCGCTTCTGCTATCACGAGCGGCTGTCGATCGCCGGCAATTGCCGGATGTGCCTGGTCGAGGTGAAAGGCGGCCCGAAGCCGGTCGCGAGCTGCGCCTGGGGCGTCCGCGATTGCCGGCCCGGTCCCAAGGGCGAGCCGCCGGAAATCTCGACGCGGTCGCCGATGGTAAAGAAGGCGCGCGAAGGCGTGATGGAATTTCTCCTCATCAACCATCCTCTGGATTGCCCGATCTGCGATCAGGGCGGCGAATGCGACCTGCAGGATCAGGCGATGGGTTACGGCGTCGATACCAGCCGCTTCGCCGAGAACAAGCGCGCGGTCGAGGACAAATATCTCGGCGTGCTGGTCAAAACCTCGATGAACCGCTGCATCCAGTGCACGCGCTGCGTCCGCTTTGCGTCGGAAGTGTGCGGTGTTCCCGAGATGGGCGCGACCGGCCGCGGCGAGGACATGGAAATCACTACCTATCTGGAGTCGGCGCTGACCTCGGAGCTGCAGGGTAATCTGGTCGACATCTGCCCGGTGGGCGCGCTGACCTCGAAACCCTATGCGTTTGCGGCGCGGCCGTGGGAACTCGGCAAGACGCAATCGATCGACGTGATGGACGCCGTGGGCTCGGCGATCCGGGTCGATACCCGTGGCCGCGAGGTGATGCGCATTCTGCCGCGCGTCAACGAGGCCGTGAACGAGGAATGGATTTCCGACAAGGCCCGCCACATTGTCGACGGCCTGCGCACGCAGCGGCTTGATCGTCCCTATATCCGGCAGGACGGACAGTTGCGCGCGGCGTCCTGGCCGCAAGCCTTCGAAGCCATCGCGGCGAAGATGGCCGGTTCGGACGGCAAGCGAATCGGTGCCATCGCCGGCGACCTCGCGGCCGTCGAGGAGATGTACGCGCTAAAGGATTTGCTGGCGAAATTCGGTTCAATCAATCTCGCGTCTCAGGGCAGCGACGCCTTCGATCCGAAAGCCGGCCGCGCGTCCTGGATTTTCAACCCGGGGATTGCCGGCATCGAACAGGCCGACGCGTTGCTGATCGTCGGATCGAACCCGCGCCGGGAAGCCGCCGTTCTCAACGCGCGTATTCGCAAGCGCTGGCGCAGCGGTGGGCTCAGGGTCGGCGTGATCGGCGACAAGGCCGACCTGACCTACCCCTACGATCATCTCGGCGCAGGCACGGATTCCCTGAACGACCTTGCCGCCGGCAGGCATTCCTTCGGCGACGTGCTGAAGGGTGCGCAAAACCCGATCGTGCTGGTTGGCGCAGGTGCCGCCTCCCGGCAGGACGGTGCCGCTGTGCTGGCGCTGGCGGCGAAGCTCGCGCTCGATATCGGCGCAATCAAGGATGGTTGGAACGGTTTTGGCGTGTTGCATAATGCCGCCTCGACCGTGGGCGCGCTGGATATCGGTTTTGCGCCTGACAAAGGCGGCCTGAATGCAGCGCAGATGACGACGTCGGGAACGCTGGATGTGCTGTTTTCACTCGGCGCCGACGAGATCGAGATGCCAAGCGATACGTTCGTGGTCTATATCGGCACCCATGGCGACCGCGGCGCGCACCGCGCCGACGTGATCCTGCCGGGAGCGGCCTATACCGAAAAGTCCGGCATCTACGTCAATACCGAGGGCAGGGTGCAGATGGCCAACCGCGCCGCATTCCCGCCGGGCGACGCCCGCGAGGACTGGGCGATCGTCCGTGCGTTGTCGGACGTCGTTGGCAGGAAGCTGCCTTATGATTCCCTAAGCGCATTGCGGCAGGCGATCTTCAAGGCGGTGCCGCATCTGATGCGCATGGACCAGATCGCGCCGGGCAATGCCGATGCGGTTAAGACGCTTGCGGGGCAGGGCGGCAGCGTGGAGAAGGCGCCGTTCAGGTCGCCGGTCGAGGATTATTATTTGACCAACCCGATCGCGCGCGCGTCGGCGGTGATGGCGGAATGTTCCCGCCTAGCATCCGGCCGGATGCTGACGGCAGCGGAGTGAGCGTGACCTGATGGCTGAATTCTTCGCAAGCGCCTTTTGGACCGGCTTTCTTTGGCCGCTGATCGTCATGATCGCGCAGAGCGTGCTGTTGCTGGTGCTGCTGCTGGTCGCGATCGCCTATATCCTGCTGGCCGACCGCAAGATCTGGGCGGCGGTGCAGATCCGCCGCGGACCCAATGTCGTCGGACCATGGGGCCTGCTGCAATCTTTCGCCGACCTTTTGAAATTTGTGCTGAAGGAACCGATCATTCCCTCCGGCGCCAACAAGGGCGTGTTCCTGCTGGCGCCGCTGGTGAGTTGCGTGCTGGCGCTCGCCGCATGGGCGGTGATCCCGATGAATCTCGGATGGGTCATTGCCGACATCAATGTCGGCGTACTGTATATTTTCGCAATCTCGTCGCTGTCGATCTACGGCATCATCATGGCCGGCTGGTCGTCGAATTCGAAATACCCTTTCCTTGCAGCGCTGCGCTCGGCGGCGCAGATGGTGTCCTACGAAGTCTCGATCGGCTTCGTCATCATCACCGTGCTGCTTTGCGCCGGCTCGCTGAACCTGTCGGCGGTGGTCGAGGCGCAGAACACCAGGTTAGGACTGCTGGGCTGGTACTGGCTGCCGCTGTTTCCGATGTTCGTGATCTTCTATGTCTCGGCGCTGGCCGAAACCAACCGGCCGCCATTCGATCTGGTCGAGGCGGAATCCGAGCTGGTCGCGGGTTTCATGGTCGAATACGGCTCAACGCCGTATTTGCTGTTCATGCTCGGCGAATATGTCGCCATCACCACCATGTGCGCAATGGGCGCGATCATGTTCCTAGGCGGCTGGCTGCCGCCGATTCCCGTTGCGCCGTTCACCTGGGTTCCTGGGATCATCTGGTTCGTGCTCAAGGTATTTTTCATGTTCTTTCTGTTTGCGATGGCGAAGGCGATCGTGCCGCGCTACCGCTACGACCAGTTGATGCGACTGGGCTGGAAGGTGTTCTTGCCGCTGTCGCTGGCGATGGTGGTGGTGGTCGCCGGCGTGCTGCAGTTCGCTGGGCTTGCGCCGAAATGAGGTCGTCATGAGTGTCAATGTCAACGCAACGGCCCGCTCGCTTCTGCTGTCGGAATTCGTCTCGGCGTTCTTTCTCGCCATGCGCTATTTCTTCAAGCCGAAACCGACGCTGAACTATCCGTTCGAGAAGGGCCCGATCAGCCCGCGCTTTCGCGGCGAGCATGCGCTGCGCCGCTATCCCAACGGCGAGGAGCGCTGCATCGCCTGCAAGCTGTGTGAAGCAGTCTGTCCGGCGCAGGCCATCACCATCGAGGCTGGCCCGCGGCGCAATGACGGCACCCGCCGCACCGTGCGCTACGACATCGACATGGTGAAGTGCATCTATTGCGGATTGTGCCAGGAGGCTTGTCCTGTCGACGCCATTGTCGAGGGACCGAATTTCGAATTCGCGACCGAGACCCGCGAGGAACTCTATTATGACAAGGCGAAACTGCTCGCCAATGGCGACCGCTGGGAGCGCGAGATTGCGAAATCCATCGAACTCGACGCGCCGTACCGGTGAGGGAAAGAACTTGGTTGCTGTGATGTATCCAATCGCCGCGAGCGCGGTGTGCTCTCTCCCCCCTTGCGGGGGGGAGATGGAGAGGGGGGTAAGCCCCGGGTTCGGTGCGCGTGGCTTACCCCCCTCCCTAACCCTCCCCCGCAAGGGGGGAAGGAACATAGCGGCGCGCGTGGCTCAAGGCGGGAGTTTCACATGATCCTTCCCGCGCTGTTCTTCTATCTGTTCGCCGGGGTCTGCGTCGCATCGGCGGTGATGGTGATCGTGTCGCGCAATCCCGTGCATTCGGTGCTGTTCCTGATCCTGGCCTTCGTCAACGCGTCTGGGCTGTTCATTCTGCTGGGCGCGGAATTCCTGGCGATGATTTTAGTCGTGGTCTATGTCGGCGCGGTCGCGGTGCTGTTCCTGTTCGTGATCATGATGCTGGACGTCGACTTCACCGAGCTGCGCGAGGGATTTCTGGAATACCTGCCGGTCGGGCTGTTGATCGGCGCGGTGTTCCTCGCTGAGCTGCTGCTGGTCGCCGGCGGCTGGATCATCAACCCCGGCATCGCGAAATCGATCACCGCGCCGATCCCCGGCGACATCAGCAACACGGCCGCGCTCGGCCTCGTGCTCTATACGAAATACATTCACTACTTCCAGCTTGCCGGCATGGTGCTGCTGGTGGCGATGATCGGCGCCATCGTGCTGACGCTGCGGCACAAGGCCAGCGTCAAGCGCCAGGACATCAACGTGCAGAACGCGCGGACGCCCGAACTTGCCATGCGCGTGCGCAAGGTGGCGTCGGGCCAAGGCCTGCAGGAAGCCGACGCGCCGGAGTGGGTGCAATGACCATCGGGCTCGGACACTACCTCGCAGTCGGCGCTATCCTGTTCACGCTCGGGATTCTCGGCATCTTTCTTAATCGCAAGAACATCATCGTCATCCTGATGTCGGTCGAGCTGATCCTGCTCGCGGTCAATATCAACCTGGTGGCGTTCTCGTCGTTTCTCGGCGACATCGTCGGCCAGGTGTTCGCGCTGCTGGTGCTGACGGTGGCCGCGGCGGAAGCGGCGATCGGTCTTGCGGTGCTGGTGGTCTACTACCGCAACCGCGGCTCGATCGCGGTTGAAGACGTTAACCTGATGAAGGGCTGACGCATGATCCGGAAAAGCACGCCCTTGGGCTACGACCCGATGGGTGGATACCGGTTTTCCGAAAAGATCATGCGCTAAAAGGAACTTGGATGTTTCAGGCAATCGTATTCCTGCCGCTGATTGGCGCCTTACTCGCGGGCCTGATCTCGATCTTTGGCGCGCATGCGCGCAATCCGAGCGGCGACACGGTCGAGCATCACGACGGCTCCCATGGCCATGGCGCGCCGGCGGTCACCGAGGATGCCGGCGTTATCCATGCCTCGCATCACGAGGCCGACGCGCATGATGATCATGACGACCATCATGCCGCCGAGCCGCCGGCTGCCGGATCGCGCGCGGCCGAACTGATCACGACCGGGCTGCTGCTGGTTTCGGCCGGGCTGTCATGGATGGCGCTGGTCGATGTCGGGTTCATGCATCACGACGCGCGGATCGCGCTGTTCCCCTGGATCGATTCCGGCGATCTGCAGATCGCATGGGCGCTGCGGGTGGATACGCTGACCGCGGTGATGCTGGTGGTCGTCAATACCGTCTCATCCCTCGTTCACCTGTATTCGATCGGCTACATGGACGAGGATCCGAACCGGCCGCGGTTCTTCGCCTACCTCTCGCTGTTCACCTTCGCAATGCTGATGCTGGTGACCGCGGACAATCTGGTGCAGATGTTCTTCGGCTGGGAGGGCGTCGGTCTCGCCAGCTATCTGCTGATCGGCTTCTGGTACCAGAAGCCGTCCGCCAACGCCGCGGCGATCAAGGCCTTCGTGGTTAACCGGGTCGGCGATTTCGGCTTTGCGCTCGGCATTTTCGCGGTGTTCATGCTGATCGGATCGACCGATTTCGAGACCATTTTCGCCGGTGCGCCGGGTCTCGCCGGCAAGGCCATCGATTTCTTCGGCTGGCACGCCGACGCGCTGACGCTGACCTGCCTGCTGCTGTTCATGGGCGCGATGGGCAAGTCGGCCCAGTTCCTGTTGCATACCTGGCTGCCCGACGCGATGGAGGGCCCGACGCCGGTGTCGGCGCTGATCCACGCCGCGACCATGGTCACCGCCGGCGTGTTCATGGTGGCGCGGTTGTCGCCGCTGTTCGAACTCGCGCCGAATGCGCAGGCCTTCGTGATGTTCATCGGCGCCACCACGGCGTTCTTCGCCGCCACCATCGGTCTGGTGCAGAACGACATCAAGCGCATCGTCGCGTATTCGACCTGCTCGCAGCTCGGCTACATGTTCGTGGCGATGGGGGCAGGCGCTTACTCGGTCGGCATGTTTCACCTGTTCACCCACGCCTTCTTCAAGGCGCTGCTGTTTTTGGGGTCGGGCTCGGTGATCTACGCGATGCATCACGAGCAGGACATCCGCAACATGGGCGGTCTGAAGGACAGGATTCCCTACACCTACGTCGTGATGGTGATAGGCACGCTGGCGCTGACAGGTTTTCCGCTCACCGCCGGTTATTTCTCCAAGGATGCGATCATCGAATCCGCCTTTGTTTCGCACAATCCGTTCGCGTTCTACGGCTTCCTGATGACGGTGATCGCCGCGGGTCTGACCTCGTTTTATTCGTGGCGACTGATCTTCAAGACCTTCCACGGCGAGCCGCACGACCAGGAACATTACGAGGCGGCCCATGAAGCCCCGATCTGGATGCTGATCCCGATCGGCATCCTTGCGGCGGGATCGATCCTCGCCGGCTTTCCGTTCAAAGAACTGTTCGCCGGCCATGGCGTGGAGGAGTTCTTCCGCGAGTTGGTGAAGATGCACCCGCATATCATCGAGGAGATGCACCACATTCCGCAGAGCATCGCCTTCCTGCCGACGGTGATGATGGCGCTGGGATTCGTGGTGTCGTGGCTATTCTATATTCGCAGGCCATATCTTCCGGTCGAACTCGCCAACCAGCACCAGATGCTCTATCGCTTCCTGCTCAACAAATGGTATTTTGACGAACTCTATGACCTGATCTTCGTGCGTCCGGCGAAATGGCTCGGCCGTTTCCTGTGGAAGAAGGGCGACGGCTTCGTCATCGACGGTTTCGGGCCCGACGGCGTCTCGGCGCGGGTGCTCGACGTTACCCGCAATGTGGTGAAGCTGCAGACCGGCTATCTCTACCACTATGCGTTTGCGATGCTGATCGGGGTGGCCGGCTTGATCACCTGGTTCATGTTCGGCGTGGGAGGCCAGTGATGACAACTTGGCCAATTCTCTCGGTCGTCACCTTCCTGCCGACCTTCGGCGCGCTGCTGGTCTATCTGCTGGCGCGCGGCAGCGATGAGGCGGCGAACCGCAACGCGCGCTGGATCGCGCTGTGGACCACGCTGATCACCTTCGCGGTGTCGCTGATACTGGTGATGCGCTTCGATCCGACGCAGCCGGACTTCCAGTTCGTCGAAAAGGCGCCGTGGCTCGCCAGCGCCATCACCTATCACATGGGCGTCGACGGCATCTCGCTGCCGTTCGTGATCCTGACCACCGCGCTGATGCCGTTCTGCATCGTCGCGAGCTGGAAATCGATCACGACGCGGGTGCGCGAATACATGATGGCGTTCCTGCTGCTGGAAACGCTGATGGTCGGCACCTTCTCGGCGCTCGATCTGGTGCTGTTTTATTTGTTTTTCGAGGGCGGGCTGATCCCGATGTTTTTGATCATCGGGGTGTGGGGCGGCCCGCGCCGGGTCTATGCCTCGTTCAAGTTCTTCCTCTACACGCTGCTCGGCTCGGTGCTGATGCTGCTGGCGATCATGGCGCTGTACTGGAACGCCGGCACCACCGACATTCCGACGCTGATGCATACCGCGGTGCCGCGTAGCTTGCAGACCTGGGCCTGGCTTGCGTTCTTCGCATCCTTTGCGGTGAAGATGCCGATGTGGCCGGTGCACACCTGGCTGCCGGATGCGCATGTCGAAGCGCCGACCGCGGGCTCGGTGATCCTGGCCGCGATCCTGCTGAAGATGGGCGGCTACGGCTTCCTCCGCTTCTCGCTGCCGATGTTCCCGGCTGCCAGCCACGATTTCGCGCCGCTGATCTTCACGCTCTCGACCATCGCCATCGTCTACACCTCGCTGGTGGCGCTGATGCAGGAAGATATCAAGAAGCTGATCGCCTATTCGTCGGTGGCCCATATGGGCTTCGTCACCATGGGAATCTTCGCCGGCACCACCCAGGGCGTTGCGGGCGGCGTGTTCCAGATGGTGTCACATGGCATCGTCTCCGGCGCGCTGTTCCTCTGCGTCGGCATTGTCTACGACCGCCTGCATACCCGTGAGATCGCCGCCTATGGCGGTCTGGTCAACCGCATGCCGCTGTACGCGCTGGTGTTCATGGTGTTCACCATGGCCAATGTCGGCCTTCCGGGGACGTCGGGCTTTGTCGGCGAGTTCATGACCCTGATCGGCACCTTCAAGGTCAGCATTCCCACCGCGGCGGTCGCAACCCTCGGCGTGATCCTGTCGGCGGCCTACGCGCTGTGGCTTTACCGCAAGGTGATCTTCGGCGCGCTGGTAAAACCGTCACTAACGAGCATCAAGGATCTCACCTTGCGCGAAAGCCTGACGCTGGTGCCGCTGGTGGTGCTGACCATCCTGTTCGGTGTCTATCCGAAGCCGGTGCTGGACATGTCGGCGGCGTCGGTGCAACTCCTTGTCGACAATTACGCCGCCGCGACGTCTGCCATCAAGGCAGCCGCGCTGCTGCCATGAACACGGCAGGCCAGGACAACGCACCATGAGTTTTCAGACCGCCGGATACCAGTTGCTGCCCGTATTGCCCGAGCTTTTGCTGGCGGCAGGCAGCATGGTGCTGCTGATGCTGGGCGCATATCGCGGGCCGCAGACCACCGGTCTGGTCACCGGGCTGGCGGTCGGCCTGCTGGCTGTAGTCGGAGCGCTTGAGTTCATGCTGCCGGCAGGAAAGCTGACCACCTTCGGCGGCAGTTTCATTGTCGACGATTTCGCCCGCTTCCTGAAGGTCCTGGCGCTGCTCGGCTCCGCGGCGACGCTGATCCTGTCGACCGAGTTTCTGGCCGACCCATCGCGCCGCATCTTCGAGTATTCCATTCTGGTGCTGCTTTCGACCCTGGGCATGATGGTGCTGATCTCCGCCGGCGACCTGATCATGCTCTATCTCGGGCTGGAACTGATGAGTCTGGCGCTCTACGTGGTGGCCGCCAGCAATCGCGACGACGCACGATCCACCGAAGCCGGATTGAAGTATTTCGTGCTCGGCGCGCTATCGTCCGGCATGCTGCTGTACGGCGCATCGCTGATCTATGGCTTCACCGGCACGGTGAGCTTCGCCGGCATCGCGGCGGCGGCGAAAGAGGGCAGCATCGGCATCGTGTTCGGGCTGGTGTTTCTGCTCGCCGGCCTCTGCTTCAAGGTTTCGGCGGTGCCGTTCCACATGTGGACGCCCGACGTCTATGAGGGGGCGCCGACGCCGGTAACGGCGTTCTTTGCGTCGGCGCCGAAAGTAGCGGCCCTTGCGGTGTTCACCCGGGTCGCGCTGACGGCGTTCCCGGGCATCGTTTCACAGTGGCAGCAGATCGTGGTGTTCGTGGCCATCGCCTCGATGGTGCTGGGCTCGTTTGCCGCCATCGGTCAAAGCAACATCAAGCGCCTGATGGCCTATTCGTCGATCGGCCACATGGGTTTTGCGCTGGTGGGACTCGCGGCAGGAACGGTCGAAGGTGCGCAGGGCGTGCTGATCTACATTGCGATCTATGTGGCGATGACGCTCGGCACCTTCGCGGTGATCCTGACCATGAAGCGCAACGGGCAGGCTGTCGAGACTATCGGCGATTTCGCCGGCCTGTCGCGCACCAATCCGCTGCTGGCGTTTTTCTTCGCGATGCTGCTGTTCTCGCTCGCTGGAATTCCGCCGCTGGCCGGTTTCTTCGCGAAATTCTACGTGTTCGTCGCCGCCATCAAGGCCGGGCTGTTCACGCTGGCGGTAGTCGGCGTTCTCGCCAGCGTCGTCGGTGCGTATTATTATCTCGGCATCATCAAGGTGATGTATTTCGACGAGCCGCTGACAAAACTCGATCCGATGCGCGCTGAACTGCGCACGGTGCTGGCGGTCGCGGGTCTCTTCAATATCCTGTTCTTCGCCTATCCGGGACCGCTGGTCAGCGCTGCGACGATAGCTGCGAAGTCGCTGTTCTAGATCATGACGATTTTGAATCGATTTGCCGCGACGCTTCGTCGACCTTTCCCCGGAGGGGAGAGGTCGACGCGCATCGTCAGATGCGCGGCGGGTGGGGGATCTATCCGCGAGTCCGAGTGCGCGGAGAGACCCCTCACCCGAAGCCTCCGCTGGCGCTCCGGCTTCGACCTCTCCCCTGCGGGGAGAGGTGAAAAAGAGCCGCTACGACCTCAATTCACACAATGACATTTTCGCTCGGTCCGCGCGCGACCTCGGCGGGCTACGGGCTTGCGGCGTTCGATTCCATCGGCTCGACCAATGCGGAAGCACTGGCGCGCGCGCGCGACGGTGAGCGAGGGCCGATGTGGTTCGTCACCTCGGAGCAGACCGCGGGACGCGGACGGCGACACCGCCCGTGGATCGCGCCACGTGGTAATCTTGCCGCCAGCGTGCTTGAGGTGATCGATATTTCGCCGGCTGTCGCTGCGACGCTGGGCTTTGCCGCGGGACTGGCGCTTGAAGGCGCCTTACAAGAGGTGAGCGCGGCAACGCTGGCGCAATTGGCAGGATCGGACGAGATGAAGTTCTGGCTCAAATGGCCCAACGACGTGCTGGCGGGGAGCAGGAAGCTCGCCGGCATCCTGCTGGAAGCAGAAGCCGTCGATACTGGATTGGCTGTCGTGGTCGGCATCGGCACCAATGTGGTCGCGGCACCGGAGGGGACGCCAACGCCTGCGACCTCGCTCAAGGCGCTAGGCATCGATGTCGGCGCCTCGGAATTGTTCGCGGCGTTGTCGGACCGCTGGACGGAATTCCGCGGCATCTGGGACAACGGTCGCGGTTTTGATGCGATCCGCCTGAAGTGGCTGCAGCGCGCGGCGGGACTGGGCCAGCCGGTCTCGGTTCGATCCGGTGGGGCGACCGCATTGGGAACGTTCGAGACCATCGATGAATTAGGCTGCATGATCGTGCGGACGGCGGACGGCAGGCGGGTGCCGGTATCGGCTGGCGACGTCTATTTCGGCGCCGCGGCTTCGGCGGGAGCGGCGTAATGCGGCTGGATGAATTGACCTTTGCGCCGCTCGGCGGCGTCGGCGAGATCGGCATGAACCTGTCGATCTACGGTCTCGGCAACCGTTATCAGCGAAGCTGGCTGGCGGTCGATCTCGGTGTGTCGTTCGGCGATGAGGAGCACCTGCCGGGCATCGACCTGATCATGCCCGACGTCAGCTTTCTCATCAAAGAACGCAAGAACCTGGTCGGGCTGGTGCTGACCCATGCCCATGAGGACCACTTCGGCGCCATCATCGACCTGTGGCCCAAACTGAAATGTCCGATCTACGCGACAAAATTCAGCGCGGCCTTGTTCGAGGCCAAATGCGCATCGGAGCGCAATCCGCCGAAAATTCCGGTGACGGTGGTGGCATCAGGCGGACGTATCGATCTCGGGCCGTTCAATGTCGAATTCATCCCGGTGGCGCATTCGATTCCGGAATCCCACGCGCTGGCGATCCATACCGGCGCCGGCACGGTACTGCATACCGGCGACTGGAAGATCGACCCGACGCCGATCATAGGCGTGCCTACCGACGAGCGGCGGTTGCGCGAACTCGGCGACGCCGGCGTGCTGGCGCTGGTCGGCGATTCCACCAACGCGGTACGGGAAGGGCGCTCGCCTTCGGAGGCGGAAGTCGCGAAAACCATCACCGAACTGGTGAAAGCGGCCAAGGGTCGTATCGCCGTCACCACCTTTGCGTCCAACGTGGCGCGGCTGCGCGCCGTCGCGGACGCCGCGAAGGCCGCCGGCCGCGAGGTCGTCGTGGTCGGTCGCGCCATGGAGCGCGTGGCGCAGGTGGCACGCGAGACCGGCTATCTCGACGGCGTGCAGGGTTTCCGCAGCGCGGATGTCTATGGCCATCTGCCGCCGGACAAGGTGCTGGCGCTCTGCACCGGCAGCCAGGGCGAGCCGCGCGCCGCACTTGCGCGCATCGCCAACGACGATCATCCGCAGGTCACCCTCAACAAGGGCGACTGCGTGATCTTTTCCTCGCGCACCATTCCCGGCAACGAGAAGGCGGTCGGCGGAATCATCAACGGCCTGATCGGCCAGGGGATCGAGGTGATCACCGACCGCACCCATCTGGTGCATGTCTCCGGCCATCCGCGCCGCGACGAACTGCGTGACATGATATCCTGGGTGCGGCCGCAACTGCTGATCCCGGTGCATGGCGAGGCACTGCATCTGTTCGAACATGCCAAACTGGCGCGCGCCGCCGGCGTGCCGAAGGTGTTGATCTGCAAGAACGGCGATCTGGTGATGCTCGGGCCCGGCGATCCCGGCATCATCGACCAGCTGCCGGCCGGGCGACTCTACAAGGACGGCTCGATCCTCGAGGATTCGAAGTCACGCGCGGTGGTGGAACGGCGGAAGCTCGGATTCGCCGGTTGCGCGTTTGTGGCGATCGCCGTCACCGACAAGGGCGAACTCGCGGACGATCCCGAGGTCGATCTGGTCGGCATCCCGGAAAAGAATACCGCGGGAGAGGTGATCGACGACATGGTGTTCGACATCGTGGTATCCACGGTCGAGGGACTGCCGCGGGCGCGGCGACGCGATCCGGATGCGATAGCGGAGTCGGTGCGCCGCGCGGTGCGTGCCGCGATCAACGAGCATTGGGGCAAGAAGCCGCTGTGCTATGTTCACGTTCTGACGGTTTGAGACGTTCGTCATTGCGAGCGGAGCGAAGCAATCCATGGTGCAGCAGATGGGCAAACGAAAGCTGGATCGTTTGGCCGCTTCGCGCCTCGCCATGACGGCATTGGAAAGAGGATCATGATGCTGGGCCGGCTCAATCATGTCGCCATCGCGGTTCGCGATGCGAAGAAAGCCGCGAAGATCTACGGCACGGCATTTGGCGCCGAGATCTCAGGCGCGGTGCCGCTGCCGGAGCATGGCGTCATCACCGTTTTCGCGACGCTGCCCAACACCAAGATCGAATTCATCCAGCCGCTCGGGGACGCCAGCCCGATCGCGAAATTCGTCGAGCGTAATCCCGACGGCGGTATCCATCACATCTGCTACGACGTGCCCGACATTATCGCCGCGCGCGACACCCTGATCAGGGAGGGCGCGCGGGTGCTTGGCGACGGCGTGCCGAAGATCGGCGCGCATGGCAAGCCGGTGCTGTTCCTGCATCCGAAGGATTTTTCCGGCGCGCTCGTCGAAATTGAGCAGGTCTGAGCGATGGCCACCACGATCTCAACCGCGCTTGCGATCTATTTTGTGATCTGGTGGATCACGCTGTTTCTGACGCTGCCGTTTGGTGTACGCAGCCAGCATGAGGACGGCGCGGGTGTGGCGGGCACCGATCCCGGCGCCCCGGTGGCGAGCCGGATGGGCCGCAAGCTGATCTGGACCACGGTGGCATCGGCGGCGATCTATGCGGTGGCAATGCTGGCGTACAGAGCGGGCTATCTGAATATCGAGCGGCTATCGAAGCTGATGGGGATGCCGCTCTGAAATTTCACGTTCGGCGATCTACACGCTGTCCGGTGAAGAGAAAGCGGATATCGGCTCGAATTTCCTCGGTAGCGTCATGGCCCGGCGTCTCGGCAAATGCGGGCGCTGATCTTCGTCAGGTTGCCAAAAAAAGAGCGGGGCCAAAGCCCCGCTCGAAAAATTGTGTCGACCCTGTTTCCCCGAAAGATTGAGATTTGTCTTTGCTTGACGGGGTGACGCTGCTTGTGCGCGTCGGGCTCCTCCCGAGACTTGGACCACCAGACTTCACCTTGCGGCAGCCTGAGCCCGCACTCGTACCCGATCTTTTTTGTCTTGTCACCATTTTCAGCAACGATTGTCTAAAATTCGAGCACTCTGCGAAATGAATGAGTTGCGGCCATCTGTAGTTGCGTCAAAACGACGTTGTGTGTCAAAAATAGCGCAGGCGCCACATCTTTGGGAACCCGATCTCAACTCCCGACTCCCTGCATGATTAGTTCGCGATGTCGGAAAGGTGAAATCATGCGCCGGCGGGTGGGGAAATTTCTTCCGATCGTCCTGATTGCCCTGTTGGTGCAGATATTCGCGCCGATCGGCGCAACCTGGGCCGCCAGCATTGCCGCGTCCGACCCGCTGCATGGCGCCGTCATTTGCCACGGCAACGCGGCATCCAACTCCGGCCATAGCGATCAAACCGGCCAGCATCGCGCCCATGACGGATGTTGCTCGGTGTGCAGCGTGGTTCACAGCGGCGCTCCGCTCGACAGGCCGCGAACCACGCTTGCCACACCCTACCGGCACGTCGAGCGTGTGGTGTGGCTCGATGCTGCACCCGACCGGCTCGGCTCCAGGGTAGGGTCCGATGCCCAGGCGCGCGGCCCGCCCGTCTTTTCCTGACCTCACGACACCTCACGATGGGTGCGGCCTTCGCCGCATCCGATGATGCAGTTGAGCAGGCTGGCAATGGTGCCAGTGTCAGGAATTACCGATGTATCGTTGTCATGCCCTGGGCGGCGTGAGCATCTTGGCGCTTCAGGTTGTATTGCTTGCGCCTGGTTCCGAAGCGTGTGCGCAGGGCGAGGAGCAGGCCTTGCCGGCCGTGGTGATCGATGCGCCGGCCCCGGCCAGGCGCGCGGTGCGAAAACCTCAGCCGCCGTTGGCGTCGGGCAGGCGGCAATCGCAGCGCGCGACAACGGCGCCGCCGGCGCGACAGGTTCCGGTTCTGGTGGTCAACGCCGAGGGAGGCGGGCCGAATGCGTCGCTTGGGACGCCGCCGGCCGTCGCCCAATTCCAGCTCCCGCAACAGTCGTTCAGCATCACGGCGAAGCAGATCGACGAGACCATCAATCTCAAGGATTCCGAAGACGCGGTCAAATACATGCCGAGCCTTTTCGTCCGCAAGCGCAACGATGGCGACAACCAGGCAGTGCTCGCGACCCGGAGCTGGGGCCTCAATTCAAGCGCGCGCACCCTGATCTATTTCGACGATCTGCTGATCTCCGCATTAATCGGCAACAATAATTCGGGTGCCTCGCCGCGCTGGAACCTGATTTCACCGGAATCGATCGCGCGGATCGATTTTCTCAACGGGCCTTACTCGGCCGCCTATCCCGGCAATTCCATCGGCGGCGTGCTGCTGATCACCTCCAAGATGCCGGACCGGCCGTTCGCCGTCGCGAAGGAAACGGTGTCGGTCATGCCATGGAATCAATACGGCACCAAGGACACCTATGTCAGCAGCCAGACCAGCGCCGCCGCGGGCGACCGCAACGGCGCCTTCTCGTGGTTGCTCGGCGTCAACTACCAGGACACGTTTCAGCAACCGCTGACCTATACAACCAACGCCACGATCCCCGGCGGGACCACCGGCGCCTTTCCGGCGCTCAACAAGCAAGGGCTTCCCGCCAATGTGGTCGGCACCGGCGCGCTCGCGCATTCCCAGCAAACCGCGGCCAACCTGAAGCTCGCCTATGATGTCACGCCGTTGGTACAGGCCGGGTACTCGCTCGGGATCTGGAACAACGTCCAAACCTCCAATCCCCAGACCTATCTGCGGTCGACGGCGACGGCTGCGCCGACATTCGCGGGCCTCGCCGCATTCGCGAGCAACAAATACAGCTGGGACCAGACCCATCTGAGCAACGCCCTGTCGCTCCGCAGCGACACCCGCGGCGTGTTCGATTTCGACCTGTCGGCGTCGACCTACAATTATTTGCAGGATATCATGCTCAATCCGTTCACGGTGGCGCCCACCGGCATCGGTTTCTCGCAGAACGGCAAGGTCGCGCGCAACGACGGCACCAACTGGCAGAATGCCGATGCAAAGGGTATCTGGCGCCCGTTCGGAATCGATGGTGCGCAGGAAATCACATTCGGCGCTCACGGCGATCGATATCGCTTCGAAAACCCGGTGTTCGCGTCCGCGCTCTGGTATGCGACGCCGTCGACCGGCACCGGTCAGCTTTATTCGGAAGGGGTCGGCGAAACCCGCACCGGCGCGCTCTGGATGCAGGATGCCTGGAAAATCGTCCCGGGGCTGAAGCTGACGCTGGGCGCGCGGCTGGAAACCTGGCGGGCGTTTGACGGATTCAATCTCAATACAACCGCGAATGCCGGCGGCGTCGTCACCTCGACCGCGACGGTGAACCAACCTGGACTGAACTCCACCAATTTTTCGCCGAAGGCGTCGCTCTCCTACGACGTCAACAAGGAGTGGAATGTCACCGGCTCGTTCGGCAAATCCTACCGCTATCCGACGGTCACCGAACTCTACCAGAACATCTCGGTCGGCGGAGTGGCGACGTTCGCCAATCCGAACCTGACGCCGGAGCAGGACTTCAGCGGAGAACTGAACATCGAGCGCAAATGGAACGATGGCCGGACGCGGTTGACGCTATTCAAGGAGAGGACCAACAACGCGATCATCTCGCAGACCAACCTTGCGACCAATCCCGCGACCGGCGCGCAGGTTCCCACCACCACCATCGGCAACGTGGCCGCGATCCGGATGCAAGGCGTCGAGTTGTCCGGCGAAAAGAACAACGTGCTGATCAACGGCCTGCAAGTGTTCGGCAGCGTCACTTATGTCGATTCGCGCATTCTGTCGGACCCGAGCTGGGCCGGGAGCAATCCGCTCACCGGGCTGCCGGACACCGTGGTCGGCAAGCGTGTCCCCAATGTCCCGGACTGGCGCGCGAAACTGGGGGTCACCTACCGGCCGAATGACAGTTGGGCCTATACCGTCGCGGCCCGCTACAGCGGCAAGCAGTATTCGACTCTGGACAACACCGACGTCATTCCGCACGTGTTCGGGGCCTTCGATAACTTCTTCGTGGTCGACATGAAGGTCCATTATAATGCGACCGCGAATTTCTCATTCGATTTCGGGATCGACAATGTTCTGAACGAACAATATTTCCTGTTCCATCCCTTCCCCGGCAGAACCTACGTGCTGGCGGCGAAGTATAAATTCTGAACGGCACTGTCGACGAGGTGAGCGGGATGACGCAGAACAGAAATTATCCGGGCTTTCTTCTCGCTTTGACGGCGCTCGCTGCCTCACCCGCCGCTGCCCACATTACGCTGGAGAACCGTCAGGCAACACCGGCGTCTTATTACAAGGCGGTATTCGCGGTGCCGCATGGCTGCGCCGGCTCGGCCACGGTCAAGATCCGGGTTCAGATTCCGGAAGGCGTGATCGCGGTAAAGCCGATGCCGAAAGCCGGCTGGAGCGTCGAAACCGTGAGGGGCAAGTATTCCGCGAGTTACGAACTTCACGGGACGACAATTTCGGAAGGCGTCAGGGAAGTGCTCTGGAGCGGCGGCAAACTGGCGGACGACAACTACGATGAGTTTGTGCTGAGCACCTTCCTCACCGCAAGTCTCAAGCCCAACACCACGCTTTATTTCCCGGTGGTGCAGGAATGCGAGCAGGGCGTCAGCCGCTGGATCGAGATTCCGCAGGAGGGCAGGCCGGCCCATGACGGCAAGTCGCCAGCCCCCGGCGTCAAATTGCTGCCGAAGCCATAACCTGCATGATACGTTTCGTCATCGCCTTGGCCGCGCTGGCGTGGGGACTCGGTTTTGCCACCGGTGCCTTCGCGCATGCGTCGCTGGTTTCATCGGAACCGCGCGACGGCGGCGTGGTCGCGCAACCGCCCAAGACGGTAGAGCTGCGGTTCAACGAGGCGGTGACGCCTGCGTTCATCCGTTTGATCGACGCCGCAGGCAAGACGCGCGACGATGCGGCGTTCGATGTCGCCAATGAAACCATCCGCGTCACGCTGCCCGACGCACTTCCGCCGGGCACCCAGACGATCAGCTATCGCGTGATCTCGGAGGACGGACATCCCGTCGGCGGCTCAATCGTTTTTTCCATAGGCACGCCGACGGGGACATCGGCACCGGCGCGGGTGCAGCCTGTATCCGCGGTCGCGGCCCTGATCTGGTTGGGGCGGATCGGCCTGTATCTCGGACTGTTCGCCGGCATCGGCGGGGCGTTTTTCGACGCGTGGATCGCACCCGGCCGCCCGCGCCGGACGGCAACCGTCGCGACCCTGTGGCTTGGCCTCTTCAGCGCCGCTCTGTCGCTGGGTTGTCAGGGCCTCGATCTGCTCGATCTTCCGGTCAGCAGCATCGTCACCTCCGCGCCCTGGCAGGCCGCGATCGTGACCAGCCTTGGTCCGTCGCTGCTGATTGCCGCCGCCGCCATCGGCTTGAGTTTTCTCGCCCAGCAAAGCGCGTCGGTCGGCTCCGCCCGGCCGCTGTCGGCGCTCGCGATTGCCGGCGTCGGCATTTGCCTCGCCTCCAGCGGCCATGCCGGCACGGCGTCGCCGCAATGGCTGACCCGGTCTGCAATCTTCCTGCATGGCGTCGGCGTCGCCTATTGGGCAGGCGCACTGCTGCCGCTGCTGGCATTGGCGCGCACGCGAACGCAATCGCTGCTCCCGGTACTGCAACGGTTTTCACGCGCGGCGGTGCCGGTGGTGGGCGTGCTGGCGCTGACCGGACTCATGCTCGCGGTCATTCAGCTCGAACGTCTCCATGCGCTGATCGACACAGGATACGGCTGGATACTGTCCATCAAGCTGGCGCTGGTCCTGATGCTGCTCGGACTTGCCGCGTTCAACCGCTTTCGCCTGATGCCGGCGCTGGCATTGGATGCGCAAAATACGGCGCCGCTGGTTCGCTCGATGCTGACCGAGTGCGCGGTCATCATCGGCATTCTGGCAGTGGTGGCCGGATGGCGTTTCACGCCCCCGCCGCGCGCGATGATGACGGCTGCCGCGCCGCTGGTGCTCCATGTTCATTCCGACCATGCGATGTTCCAGATGCTGGTCTGGCCGGGCATCGCCGGCATCGACGATGTCCTGCTGCGGATCATGGCGGGGGATGCGAGCCCCATGGAAGCAAAGGAAGTCAGCCTGATCCTGAGCCTGCCCGAGAAGGGCATCGAGCCCTTCGAGCGCAAGGCGGCGCGGGACAAGATCGGCGTCTGGTCCATCCGTGACGTGCCGATCCCCTACGCCGGCCGCTGGCTGGTTCGCATCGAGGCGCTGGTAACGGATTTTAACAAGGTCACGCTCGAACAGGAACTCGACGTGCCGGCGCGGTAGCGCGAAGTTTCGTGAGGCCACGTTTTGCCGATCTGTTTGTGGCTTGATCGCGCGGTCGCCAGTTCGGCCCAGGGGTGCAAATCGAGGTATTTCGGGAAGTTTTGCCGAACCCCCGCCCTTGTGTTTTGGCATCCGATCCGGTTTCACTGGCAACTTCCCGTTTTCTCCTGATTCTTGAGCGTGTCCATGCGATTATCGCGGTTTTTTCTGCCCATCCTGAAGGAAACTCCGAAGGAGGCCGAGATCGTATCGCATCGCCTGATGCTGCGTGCCGGCATGATGCGGCAAGAGGCTGCGGGCATTTACGCGTGGCTGCCCCTGGGATTGCGCGTACTCAAAAAGATCGAGCAGATCGTGCGCGAGGAGCAGAACCGCGCCGGCGCAATTGAACTGCTGATGCCGACGCTGCAGCTCGCCGACCTCTGGCGCGAGAGCGGACGCTACGACGCCTATGGTCCGGAAATGCTGCGGATCCAGGATCGCCACAAGCGCGAACTCCTGTACGGGCCGACCAACGAGGAAATGATTACCGAGATTTTCCGCAGCTACGTGCGCTCTTACAGGAGCCTGCCGCTCAATCTCTACCACATCCAGTGGAAATTCCGCGACGAGCAGCGCCCGCGTTTCGGCGTCATGCGCGGCCGCGAATTCCTGATGAAGGACGCGTATTCCTTCGACATCGACGAGGCCGCCGCGCGGCGGTCCTACAACAAGATGTTCGTGGCCTATCTCCGCACCTTTGCGCGGATGGGATTGAAGGCGATCCCGATGCGCGCGGAAACCGGCCCGATCGGCGGTGATCTCAGTCATGAATTCATCGTGCTCGCCGAGACCGGAGAATCCGCTGTTTATTGCAACAGCGATCTGCTCAACCTGCCGGTCCCCGGCGAGGAGATCGACTACGACGGCGACCTCACGCCGATCATCAGGGAATGGACCTCGGCCTATGCCGCCACCGCGGACGTCCATGACGCCGATCGCTTCGAGCGCGAAGTTCCGGCCGAGAAGAAAGTGCAGACCCGCGGCATCGAGGTCGGGCAGATCTTCTATTTCGGCACCAAATATTCGGATTCCATGAGGGCTGTCGTCGCCGGCGCCGACGGCGCCGAGGTACCTGTTCACGGCGGCTCCTATGGCGTCGGCGTTTCGCGGCTGGTCGGCGCCATTATCGAGGCCTGCCATGACGAAGCCGGCATCAAATGGCCGGACGCCGTCGCTCCCTTCCGCGCCGCGATCCTGAATCTGAAGCAGGGCGCGCAGGAAACCGATACAGCCTGCGAGCAACTGTACCGCGACCTCGCCGCCAAGGGCGTCGATGTGCTCTACGACGACACCGATTCCCGCGCCGGCGCCAAGTTCGCCACCGCCGACCTGATCGGCATCCCCTGGCAGATCATGGTCGGGCCGCGGGGGATTGCCGAGGGCAAGGTCGAAATCAAGCGGCGCAGCGACGGATCGCGCGAGAACGTCAGCCCCGCCGAGGCCCTGGCGCGGCTCACTGCATGACGATTTATCCACCGCGGGGCCGCCGCAGCCCGACGGTCAAGGCTAGAATTAGCCCAAATCCTGTGAGAATCGAACTATGGATGAAGCCATGAGCGAGCCAGTTCGAACCCCACCCTTCGCGGCCTTCGAATGGCTGCTGTCCGGGCGCTATCTGCGGGCGCGACGCAAGGAAGGCTTCATCTCGGTCATCGCCGGTTTTTCGTTCCTCGGCATCATGCTCGGCGTTGCCACGCTGATCATCGTGATGGCGGTCATGAACGGCTTCCGCAAGGAATTGCTGGACAAGATTTTGGGACTTAACGGCCATCTCTTGGTGCAGCCGCTGGAATCCCCGCTGACCGACTGGAAGGATGTCGCCGAGCGCATCAACCAGGTCGCGGGGATCAGGCTGGCGGCGCCGGTGGTGGATGGCCAGGCGCTGGGCTCATCGCCGTTCAACGCCTCGGGGGTCTTCGTGCGCGGCATCCGCGCCGACGACCTCAACAATCTCACCTCGATCGCCAAGAATATCAAGCAGGGCACGCTCGAGGGATTCGACGAGGGGCAGGGCGTCGCGATCGGACGCCGGCTCGCCGACCAGTTGTCGCTGCATGCCGGCGACAGCATCACCCTGGTGGCGCCGCGCGGCGCGGTGACGCCGATGGGCACGACGCCGCGGATAAAGCCCTACAAGGTGGCGGCGGTGTTCGAGATCGGCATGTCGGAATATGACTCGACCTTCGTGTTCATGCCGCTGGTGGAAGCGCAAGCTTATTTCAACCGCAACTCCGACGTCACCTCTATCGAGGTCTACACGACCAATCCCGACAAGATCGACGCGTTCCGCAAGTCCGTGACCGAGGCCGCCGGACGGCCGGTGTTTCTGGTCGACTGGCGGCAACGCAACTCGACGTTCTTCAACGCGCTGCAGGTCGAGCGCAACGTGATGTTCCTGATCCTGACCCTGATCGTGCTGGTGGCGGCGCTTAACATTGTGTCGGGCTTGATCATGCTGGTGAAGGACAAGGGCAGCGACATCGCGATCCTACGCACCATGGGCGCCTCGCAGGGCTCGATCATGCGAATATTCCTGATCACCGGCGCGGCGATCGGCGTGGTCGGTACGCTGGTCGGGTTTTTCGTCGGCATGCTGATTTGTCTCAACATCGAATCGATCCGGCAATTCCTGTCCTGGCTCACCAACACCGAACTGTTTTCGCCGGAATTGTATTTTCTCTCCAAGCTGCCGGCGGAGATCGACGTCGGCGAAACCAGCGCGGTGGTGGTCATGGCGTTGACGCTGTCGTTCCTTGCCACGCTCTATCCATCATGGCGCGCCGCGCGTCTCGATCCCGTCGAAGCGCTGCGGTACGAGTGAGTGGCCGAAATGGAGCAGGGCGAAGATGTACCGGTGGTCTATCTCCACGAGATAAGGCGCCAGTACGTGCAAGGCGAGGCGACGCTGACGATTCTCGACGGCGCTACGCTGGCGCTGTGGGCGGGCCAGTCGGTGGCGCTGGTCGCGCCGTCGGGTTCGGGCAAATCGACGCTGCTGCACATCGCGGGCCTGCTGGAGAGTCCGGACGAGGGCGAGGTCTTTGTCGGCGGCACCGCTACCTCGGGATTGTCCGATGTCGAGCGAACCCAGATCCGCCGCGCCGACATCGGCTTCGTCTATCAATCGCATCGGCTGCTGCCGGAATTCACCGCGCTCGAAAACGTCATGCTGCCGCAGATGATCCGCGGCCTCAAACGCTCCGAGACCGTCACGCGCGCGACTGAAATCCTTGCTTATCTCGGGCTGCGCGACCGCATCACGCATCGGCCGGCCGAACTGTCGGGCGGCGAGCAGCAGCGGGTCGCGATTGCCCGCGCGGTCGCCAACGCGCCGCGCGTCCTGTTCGCGGACGAGCCGACCGGCAATCTCGACCCGCACACCGCGGACCACGTATTCCAGGCGCTGATGCAACTGGTCAGGGCAACGCGGGTGGCGATGCTGATCGCGACCCATAACATGGAACTGGCCGGCCGCATGGACCGTCGGGTGTCGCTCAAGGACGGACGTGTCGTCGAACTCGACTAGCGCTCAGTAAGCGCCACGGTGCCGGTAGCGCCGTCCCGATGGCGCCGCTGCGGCGTCGGCATAGAATGCATTGGGATAGCACTCCGCGGCCCGTCCGGCGGCCGACGCTTTGCATTGCCCAATCGAGGTGTAGGCGCACTCATTGTAGGTGGCGGGACCGTAGACCCGCAGGCAGACGGGATAATCGTATCCGGCCTGCGCCGGGGCCGCCCCGAGTGCCGAAATAGCCGATATCGCCAACGCTCCTAACATTGCTGCTGCATTACGCATGGGAATCTCTCCTGCGACCTTGGCCGCTTCTTCGCGATGACGTTCAATAATGCCGACGGCTACTTCGGTTCGGCAACGGATCGGCGTTCCGGCTGAAATAGGGATTGGCACCGCAATAAGCCAGCCGGCCGGACGCCGTGGCCTGACATTGCTGGTAGGTCGCAAAGCTGCAGTCGCCCAATCCGCTGCCGTAATCGCAGCCTTTGATGCAGTACGGGTAGTCCCGGGCCAGAGCCGGCACCGCATCGACCGCGCCAACGACGATCGTCAAAGCCAGCATCGCCCTGCGCATGTCTGGCCCTCCAAATCGGCCTTCAGTAGCGGGAATAGCCCGGAGGTGGCCGGCGCTCCCGGTACACGCCCGGTTCGCCGCCGCCGGCATAGAACGGGTTGGCGACGCAATACAGAAATCGGCCGGACGCGCTGGCCTGGCATTGCTGGTAGCTGGTGAAGGTGCAGTTGCTCAGGCCGGGCAATTCATTGCCCTGCAGGCAAAACGGGTAGCGGCTGCCGACCGCGCCGGCCGGAGCGGCGCCCGCCATCCCCAGTCCTGCGGCGGCCAGTAAAACCAGAATGACGCTGCGCATGTTACCTCCTCACCGCCGAAGCCGGATTTTTCGATTCCCGGAACGGCAACCCCAGCCGGGCCGCGAGGTTCCCGTCAATTCACATTGGTGAGCTTGTGAAAGCCAAAGGTTCAACGACGGGAATCGCAACCCGGTGACCGAAGCGCGCCGGTCCGGCTAGTCGTCCCTGGACAGATCGCCGGGCTTCACCGGCATGTCCAGCGTGCCGCCCTCGCCACGGGCGAGATCACGGCCCTGGTCGTTGTTTTCGTCCGCGTCCTCGATCGTCACGTCCCGCCCGCCGCGCTTCTTGTCATCGAGAGGCTTGGTACCCGGTAGGGTGCGAGAAGCTTTGCGCCTCATGGGATGATCCTCCCGTTGCCAAAAAACCGTAGCCGGAGCCTAATCGCGCGCCCGGCCGTTTGTTTCAGCGCTCCTCATCCGCCGTCGAATTGTCCGGAAATCCAGCATCCGCGATCAGGCGTGGTCTTTCGTTACGGGGGGCAAACAGGGTAGCGGGTGCCTGCGGCACTTCAAACTTTGCGTTTCGGCGGAATGCGAAGTGTGCGACAGGCGAATGGATAGCGGGCGGAAATTCGACCAGCTTCCGGTCCTGCGAGCTGATTAGCAGGCCGGAATGACGTCGAAGCGCCCTGGGACCCCAACCAGCTCGCCAAGTTGATCGTGGATATCGCGACCAGGGCGACGCCACCCTCCGTTGACTCCGAACCCTCCGAAGCCTCACAATTCGCCGGACTTGGGGGGCTTAAGGGCGATCGAGCGCGGGCGGATAAGCTCACGCCAGAACAACGACAAGAGATCGCCCGCATAGCCAACGCCGAGCGGTTCGTGCTCAAGCTTCGTCCGGGTTTTCCAGGCCCACGGACGTGCTCAACTGATTGGTTAAAAGGTCCACTCGCCATCGGGGCGCTTTCGCGTGTCATTAATGCGCGGTAGCTTAGGCCTCGGCTTGATTCACAAAAACGGGGCTGTCTCATGTTTCGCAAAACTGTCTGGCTCGCCAGCATGCTCGTCCTTTCCTGCGCGATCTCTTCCGCGTCTGCACAAAGCCCAGCACCTGCTACAAAAAAGTACAGCGTCGCCCGTCTCAAGGAGATGAAGGCAAAGTGGAGCCAGAATAAATCCAAGCTCGCCGCCTGCCGTAAAGAAGTAAAAGCGAAAGGTTTGATCGAGGATAATCGATGGTTCTACATCGAACAGTGCATGGACAAAACCTGAGCCGCGCATCTCTCGATCAGGGCCTGCCTCGGCGTACCCTATCCAATGAAACCACACGGCCAGGACCGGCGAGCCGGAAATGGCCAACATCGGCTTGCCGCTGGCGTTACTGACAAGCTGTGGGAAGTGTCCGATATCGTTGCGATGCTAGAGCAATGGGAGTTGGCGAACTTCAAACCGGAATACAATTTCGTTGTTCGGCAGTATGCGATCGGCAAGGGACATTCCGTTAGCGTTCTCTGGCGCGGCGGAGAAGTCGATACGATTTTCGGATTTGAGAAAGAGGCCGATGCGCTCCAATGGATTAAAGAGAAGTCACAGGCGTGGTTAATCGAACAGAACCGCGCTAACCGGCTTGAGTGAACGAGCTTGGGTTTAGCGGCCTCTAAGGTCTTTAATCTTATCCGCGATCTTTTGTTTCGTGGACTGAATGGAATCGCGATATTTCGTAAATTCGTCGATAACTTGCTCCTGCTGTACTCTTATTGCGGCTGCCGCAAGGCGGTTGTCTGTCGTCCTACCGGCGACATCGTTTAGAACCTCTGCCACGTTGAAAAGGATTCCGTAAAACGGGAGGTTTGGTCCAGTTGGTTCATCAGGCACTACAGTTCGAACAAATTCATCACTGTCTTTGACGATCCGACGCGCCTCTATCCCGTCATTTCTCAATTGTTGAGCGTATTGTTCAAGCCCGTCGGCAATCGACGGGTATTCAGGGATGTCGGGTGCCCAAAGTACCCCTCTCACTTGGCGGATCATTTTTTGAATGGCCTCGCTATGAACTGGCTTAGGTCTAAAAAATCGGTCGAGTTCACCTAGCGATGTCAGCATCGCGTCAATTTCAGGCCTCGTATAATATTGCTGGGTTGTTTTGACGACGTCCGTACCGGGAGCAGGGCCTGATGGTGTTGGATTGCTTGGAAGTGCACGACCTGATTGCAGAGCGACCTCTTGCGTCCGGTTCATGAAGAGATGCGCGGCTATTCCGAAACAAACAAATCCAGCGACCGCAAACAGCAATGATCCCACGGGCGGTTTCATATCCTCTCCCCAAAGCGGAACGCTCGTAACAAACCCGCCAGCTGCGACCCCCGCCCAAGCGACACTTTTCGGGAGTTCGGTCACAGCGTATCGTCCGAAATATGAGACGAGCGAAAGGCCAAGTCCGACGTAGACATGAGCGTCCATGTCGCAACCTTACCCGCCGTCATTCACCCAAGGCGAGTCCAGTTAACCAAGCGGTATTTTTCGGGTCATTTTTCAAACTGACCCACTACCCCTCATTGACTTGAGAACAAAAAAGGAACAATGTTCTTCCTATGTTCTAATCAAGGGAGCGGGGACATGTTGAAGACATTCGTGGAAGAGGCTGCGGCACTGGCGTCTATCGTGCTTTTTGTCGGGATGATCGCGGTCTGGGCGCAACTGATTCCCCAGCTTTGATAGTCATCCCGGCTTGGGGAAAAGCCGGATGGCGGGCTGGAAAGACCGGTTCCGCGTGGACAGGTTGGGCGGGAAGCATCACCATCGGCGGGCAAGTCGGCCTTTGGGGTCGCGATGCGCCCTCAAGCCGGTAATCGCTTAAAGCCGATGATTCAAAAGCCCGGAATTCAAGAGCCTTGGGCCATGTCCAACGCTGGATTCGTCCATCTGCACGTGCATTCGGCCTATTCGCTGCTGAAAGGCTCGATCAAGATCGCGAAGCTCGCCGAGTTGGCCAAAGCCGACCGGCAGCCCGCGCTGGCGCTGACTGACACCGACAACATGTTCGGAGCGCTGGAATTTTCCGACAAGCTGGCCGGTTACGGCATCCAGCCGATCATCGGTTGTGAACTGGCGGTCGATTTCGGCGATCAGGATCCTAATGCGCGCAATGCGCTGGCGGCGGCGCCGGCGCGGATCGTGCTGCTGGCGGCCCGCGAGGCCGGCTATCGCAATTTGATGCGGCTGAATTCGCGGGCGTTCCTGGAAACCCCGGTCCATCAGGCCCCGCACGTCAAATTCGACTGGCTGCAGGACAATGCCGAGGGCCTGATCGCCCTGACCGGCGGACCGGACGGTCCGGTAGCACTTGCCATCAATGCCGATCACGCCGCGCTGGCAACGTCGCGCTGCGAGCGGCTGGCGCAATTGTTCGGCGATCGGCTCTACATCGAACTGCAGCGCCACGGCGTCGAGAAGGAGCGGCGGGCGGAAACCGCGTTGATCGATCTGGCCTATGCCAAGGGTTTTCCGCTGGTCGCAACCAACGAGCCTTATTTCGCGACCGCCGACGATTACGAAGCCCATGACGCGCTGCTGTGCATCGCCGGCGCGCGTCTGGTCGCCGAGACCGACCGCGATCAACTGACCCCCGATCACCGCTTCAAGAGCCGCGCCGAAATGGCGGTGCTGTTCGCCGATATTCCGGAAGCGCTGGCCTCTACCGTCGAGATCGCCGAACGCTGCGCGTTCCGTCCGACCACGCGAAAGCCGATCCTGCCGCGGTTCACCGTCGGTGCGGGCGCCAATGCCGCCGGTGCCGAGGACGACGAGGCCGCTGAACTCCGCCGTCAAGCGGAGGAGGGACTGAGCAACCGGCTCAAGGTCCATGGTCTGGCCCAAGGGGAGACCGAGGAGACCTACCGCGCGCGGCTCGCCTTCGAGATCGATGTCATTACCCGCATGAACTATGCGGGCTACTTCCTGATCGTCGCCGACTTTATCCAGTGGGCCAAGGCCGAAGGCATTCCGGTCGGACCCGGCCGCGGCTCGGGCGCGGGCTCGCTGGTCGCCTACGCGCTTACCATCACCGATCTCGACCCCATTCGTTTCGGCCTGCTGTTCGAACGGTTCCTCAATCCCGAGCGCGTCTCGATGCCGGACTTCGACATCGACTTCTGCCAGGACCGCCGCGACGAGGTCATTCGCTATGTGCAGCAGCGCTATGGCCGCGACCAGGTAGCCCAGATCATCACCTTCGGCACGCTGCAGGCGCGCGGCGTGCTGCGCGACGTCGGCCGCGTGCTGCAGATGCCCTATGGACAGGTCGACAAGCTGACAAAACTGGTGCCGCAAAATCCCGCGGCGCCCGTGACGTTGGCGCAGGCGATCGCAAGCGAGCCGAAGCTGCAGGCATTTCGCGATGAAGATCCCGTGGTCGCGCGGGCTTTCGACATCGCGCAGCGCCTCGAGGGCTTGACCCGCCACGCATCGACTCACGCCGCCGGCATCGTGATCGGCGACCGCCCGTTGAGCGAACTGGTGCCGCTCTACCGCGATCCGAAGTCCGACATGCCGGTGACCCAGTTCAACATGAAATGGGTCGAGCCGGCAGGCCTTGTCAAATTCGACTTCCTGGGCCTGAAAACGCTGACGGTGCTCGATCTGGCGGTCAAGCTGTTGAAGAAGCGCGGCCTCGAACTCGATCTGCCGACGCTGCCGCTCGACGATGCGGCGAGTTATCAGATGTTGGCACGCGGCGACGTGGTCGGTGTGTTCCAGGTGGAAAGCCAGGGCATGCGGCGGGCGCTGGTCGACATGCGTCCCGACCGCTTCGAGGACATCATCGCGCTGGTGGCGCTGTATCGCCCCGGTCCGATGGCCAACATCCCGACCTATTGCGCGCGCAAGCACGGCGACGAGGAGCCCGAATACCTGCACCCCATGCTGGAGCCGATCCTGAAAGAGACGTTCGGCGTCATCATCTATCAGGAACAGGTGATGCAGATCGCGCAGGTCATGGCCGGCTATTCGCTCGGCGAAGCCGACCTGCTGCGCCGCGCGATGGGCAAGAAGATCCGCAGCGAAATGGAGGCGCAACGCAAGCGGTTTGTTGAAGGCGCCGTCAAGAACGCGATCACGAAGGACCAGGCCAACACCATCTTCGAACTGCTCGCAAAATTCGCCGATTACGGCTTCAACAAGAGCCACGCCGCCGCCTATGCGCTGGTGTCGTATCATACCGCCTATATGAAGGCGCATCATCCGGTGGAATTTCTCGCGGCCTCGATGACGCTGGATATGAGCAACACCGACAAGCTGTCGGAATTTCGCGCTGAAGCGCAGCGGCTTGGCATCAAGGTCGAAGCGCCGTCGGTCAATCTTTCCGGCGCGACCTTCGAAGTCAGCGCCGGCACGATCTATTACGCGCTGGCGGGGCTGAAGGGCGTCGGCGCGCAGGCCGTCGAATTGATCGTCGAAGCGCGGAAGGACGGACTCTTCACGTCGCCAGCCGATTTCGCCGCGCGCGTAAATCCGCGCGCGATCAACAAACGCGTCATTGAAAGCCTTGCCGCCGCCGGTGCTTTCGATTCCCTTGATTCCAATCGCGCGCGGGTATTCGCCGGCGCCGAGGCCATCCTGGCGTCCTGCCAGCGCAGCCACGAGGCGGCAACCGTGGGTCAGAACGACATGTTCGGCGGCGCCGCCGACGCGCCCACCATCATGCTGCCGCAGGTCGAACCCTGGCTGCCCGCTGAGCGGCTGCGGCGCGAATACGACGCCATCGGGTTTTTCCTGTCGGGCCATCCGCTCGACGACTACGCGACCGCGTTGAAGCGCTTGCGGGTGCAGTCGTGGGCGGAGTTTTCCCGCGCGGTGAAAACCGGCGCCACCGCGGGCAAGGTGGCCGCGACCGTGGTGTCGCGCATGGAGCGCCGCACCAAGACCGGCAACAAGATGGGCATCATCGGGCTCTCCGACCCGACCGGGCATTTCGAGGCCGTGCTGTTCTCGGAAGGTCTTGCCCAGTATCGCGACATTCTTGAACCCGGCGCCGCCGTGCTGATGCAGCTCGGCGCCGAACTGCAGGGCGAGGACGTCCGCGCCCGGGTCCTGCACGCAGAGCCGCTCGATGCCGCAGCGGCCAAAACCCAGAAAGGCCTGCGGATATTCCTGCGCGACACCAAGCCGCTGGAGTCGATCGTGCGGCGATTGCAGGGGCCAGAAGCCGATCCAAGCCGCAATCCGGCGCCAAGGCAGCCATCTGCGGCGGGTGGCGACGGCGACGTGTCGCTGGTGCTGATGCTCGATCTCGAAACCGAGGTCGAAATGAAGCTGCCCGGCCGCTTCAAGGTCTCGCCGCAAATCGCGGGCGCGATCAAGGCGGTGTCGGGCGTGGTGGACGTGCAGACGGTGTAGCGCGGGCGTGGCTTCGTCGTCGGCTCATGGTCGAACGGAGAAGGTTTCCGGACACGCCACCAAGAAGCAGACCGTGGAAGAGCACTCCGTTTGATGGTCCGACTGCGGCGGCAGCACGAGGTCCGCGCGGCTTCGGCAAATATCGCTGGCGCGGTGATCTCTCCGAGAGGCGCGCAAAGGACGAGGGATCAAGTGATCGTTGCCGATAGCGCCGTCTGGATCGGCAATTAGGCTCCGAAACCCCTTACTTTTCCTTGCTTCCCCCGAAAATCCCGCTATATACCGCTCCATCTCACACGGAAGCATGGCTGTCACAGGCCGTCCGGTGGCAAAGCCGGGCCGCAAGTCTTCATGACTTAAGGTTCGCATTGCTCACACGCTTCCGGAGGAACCAACCGGAGAACTGAACGATGGCGCTACCCGATTTTTCCATGCGTCAGCTGTTAGAGGCTGGCGTGCACTTTGGCCACCAATCGCACCGCTGGAATCCGAAGATGTCGGATTTTATTTTCGGTGCCCGCAACAACATCCACATCATCGATCTCGCCCAGACCGTGCCGCTGTTGCACCGCGCATTGCAGGCCGTCAGCGACACCGTCGCCAAGGGCGGCCGCATCCTGTTCGTCGGCACCAAGCGGCAGGCGCAGGACGGCGTCGCGGAAGCCGCGAAGCGCTCGGCGCAGTATTTCGTCAATTCGCGCTGGCTCGGCGGTACGCTGACCAACTGGAAAACCATTTCTGGTTCGATCAAGCGGCTTCGCCATCTCGATGAGGTGCTCAATTCCGGCGATGCCAATGCCTACACCAAGAAAGAGCGGCTGACGCTGCAGCGCGAGCGCGACAAGCTCGACCGCTCGCTGGGTGGCATCAAGGACATGGGCGGTTTGCCCGATCTGATTTTTGTCATCGACACCAACAAGGAAGACATTGCGATCCAGGAGGCGCAGCGGCTGAACATTCCGGTCGCCGCGATCGTCGATACTAATTCGGATCCAAAGGGCATCACCTATGTCGTGCCCGGCAACGACGACGCGGGCCGCGCCATCACGCTGTATTGCGACCTCGTGGCGCGGGCGGTGATCGACGGTATTTCGCGCGCGCAGGGTGAATCGGGCGTCGATATCGGCGCCTCGGCGCAACCGGCGCGCGAGGAAATCCCGGCCGCGACGCAACCCGCGGGCTTCCAGGGTCTTGCCGGTCCGCGCGGCGCTGCCGATGACCTCAAGAAGCTCACCGGCGTGTCCGGCGCGATCGAAAAGAAGTTCAACGATCTCGGTATTTTCCATTACTGGCAGCTTGCCGAACTCGATCACGATACCGCGCATCACATCGGCGAGGAAGTCGGCCTGCCGGCCCGTGCCGATGGCTGGGTGGCCCAGGCCAAGGCGATGACGGCGGAAGCGGAATAACGAGAAAACGCCTCGCGGCCGGAACCATCCGGCCGACAGTCTGGTTTCAGTTGCGCACATCCCTGATGGCAAGCAGCGGCGAGGCTTTCGGAGCATTGATGCGTTTTCATTGAGCCGTCATTGCGAGCGAAGCGAAGCAATCCAGAAGGCCACCGGCAAAGACTGGGATTGCTTCTTCGCTACACGCGCAATGACAGTGCACTTCGTGCTCGCTCGCTACCACTGGCAAAGGACAAAACGATGGCTACAATCACAGCGGCGATGGTCAAGGATTTGCGCGAGACGACCGGCGTCGGCATGATGGATTGCAAGCAGGCGCTTTCCGAAAACAACGGCGACATGGAAGCGGCGATCGACTGGCTGCGCAAGAAAGGTCTGTCGAAGGCGGCCAAGAAGGCTGGCCGCGTTGCCGCCGAAGGCCTGATCGGCGCGGTGACCGCGGGCACCAGGGGCGTCGTCGTCGAGGTGAATTCCGAGACCGACTTCGTTGCGCGCAACGAGCAGTTTCAGGGACTGGTCAAGATGGTCGCGCAGGTCGCGCTCAAGGTTGGCGCCGACGTCGAAAAGATCAAGGCTGCACCGGTGGGCGAGGTCTCGGTCGAGCGCGCGATCACCGACGCCATCGCCACCATCGGCGAGAACATGACGCTGCGCCGCGCCGCTTCGCTTGAAGTCGGCAAAGGCTTGATATCGAGCTATATCCATAACGCCGTGGTCGACGGCGCGGGCAAGATGGGCGTGATCGTGGCGCTGGAATCCGACGGCAAGGCCGACGAACTTGCCTCGCTCGGAAAACAGCTCGCCATGCACGTCGCCGCCGCCAATCCGCAGGCACTGGATTCCGCGGCGCTCGATCCCGCCATCGTGCAGCGCGAGAAGGATGTGCTGGCCAACAAGTACCGTGAGCAGGGCAAGCCCGAGAACGTGATCGAGAAGATCGTCGAGTCCGGCTTGAAGACCTACTACAAGGAAGTCTGCCTGCTGGACCAGGCCTTCATCCACGACGAAAAGGGCAAGTCGGTGGCCCAGGCCCTGAAGGAAGCTGAGGGCCGGGTCGGCGCGCCGGTGAAGATCACCGGCTTTGTGCGCTATGCTCTGGGCGAGGGAATCGAGAAGCAGGAATCCGATTTTGCGGCCGAAGTCGCGGCCGCCAGCGGCCAGCAAAAGCCGCCGGAGGATCCCGCGACTGTATCGTAACGGGGTTGGCCCGCGCAGGGAGCACGATGGTTTTACGCCGCTTCGCCACGACGCTCAATTCGCCTCTCCGCTCCGGGGCAGGGCTATCGCATATGACGCCGAAGGCATCCCAGTACACGTCGTCCCCGCGAAGGCGGGGACCCATACCCTCCGTGCGGAAGATTCGGAAGGTGCTAACCCTCACGGAAACAACGCAGCGAACAATAAGTGTCGGTGGTTATGGGTCCCCGCCTTCGCGGGGACGACCAGTTATTTTCGCTGTGCTCGGTCATATGCATCACCTCGCCCCTCCGGGGAGAGGTGAGAAGGAAACGCATCATGGCTGAGCCGATCTATCGTCGCGTGGTGATCAAGCTTTCCGGCGAGTATTTCGCTGGCAGCCATTCGTTCGGCATGGACCAGCCGACCATCGACCGGATTGCCGGCGACCTCATTGCGGCCAAGCAGCTCGGCGTCGAGATCGCCGTCGTGGTCGGTGGCGGCAACATGGTTCGCGGCGTTGAAGTATCGTCGCGCGGCGTATCCCGTCCGGTCGGCGACACCATGGGCATGCTTGCGACCATCATGAACTGCCTGGCGCTGGAGGCAGCCATCGAGCGCAAGGGGCAGCCGGCCCGGACCCTGTCGGCATTCGTGATGCCGGAAGTCTGCGAGTTGTACACGCGGTCCACGGCCTTCCGATATCTTGCCGAGGGGCGCATCGTGTTGCTCGGCGGCGGCACCGGCAATCCGTTCTTCACTACCGACACCACGGCGGTGTTGCGCGCCGCCGAAATCGGCGCCCACGCCGTTCTAAAGGCCACCAATGTCGATGGCGTCTATACCGCCGATCCCAAGAAAGACCCTTCGGCCAGGCGATTCGAGCGACTCACCCATTCGCAGGCGCTCGAGGGGGGTTACAAGGTCATGGATGCGACGGCTTTCGCACTTGCCCGGGAGACGTCGCTGCCTATCATTGTATTCTCGATCGCCGAACCGGGTTCGGTCGGCGCGGTTCTGCGGGGCACGGGCCGCGGTACGGTCGTCGCGGGCTGACCGGTAAACGCCGGTTTCGCTGACGCTCGGATCGAGACGGAAGTTTCAGAAGGAGAGCGATATGCCCACGGGCAATTTCGACATCAACGAATTGAAGCGGCGCATGCAGGGCGCCACCCAGGCCCTCAAACACGAGCTGGGTGGCCTACGCACCGGACGCGCCGCGGCCTCGATGCTGGAGCCGGTGCAGGTCGACGCTTACGGCACCCACATGCCGCTCAACCAGCTTGCGACCGTCAGCGTCCCGGAGCCGCGCCTGTTGTCCGTTCAAGTCTGGGACAAATCGATGGTCAAGGCGGTGGAGAAGGCGATCGTCGATTCCAATCTCGGGCTCAATCCTGCGACCGAAGGCCAGGTGCTGCGCTTGAGAATTCCCGAGCTCAACGAAGAGCGGCGCAAGGAACTGGTCAAGGTCGCGCATAAATATGCTGAGGCGGCGAAAGTCGCTGTGCGCCATGTTCGCCGCGACGGCATCGATACGGTCAAGAAGCTCGAGAAGAATCACGAAATTTCCGAGGACGACCAGAAGCGTCTGGACAACGACGTGCAGAAGGCCACCGACGCGGCGATCGCGGAGATCGATCAGTTGCTGGCGGGCAAGGAAAAGGAAATCCTGACCGTCTGAGTCCGGTATGCGAGCCGCCGCTGACTTGCGCAGAGTAAAGGCGTAACGTATTGATTTGGATCGTTTTCCCGCATTTTGCGAATCGCGCTGCCGGCAAACGCTCTGGGATAGACCGATGTCGAACGTCGCCATGCCAGCAACCGATGGATCGGACCTAGCCGAACCGCCTTTGCATGTCGCGATTATCATGGACGGCAATGGACGCTGGGCCGCGGCCCGTGGCCTGCCGCGGGCTGAAGGGCATCGCCGGGGTGTCGAGGCGTTACGCCGCGTGGTTCGCGCGGCAAGCGAACTCGGAATCTCGTATCTGACGATTTTTTCCTTCAGCTCCGAGAACTGGTCGCGCCCGGCGACCGAGATCGGCGATCTGTTCGGCCTGCTCAGGCGCTTCATCCGCAACGATCTGGCGACACTGCACCGCGACGGCGTGCGGGTGCGCGTCATCGGCGAACGCGATGGGTTGGAGCAGGACATCTGCGCGCTTCTCAAGGAGGCCGAAGACCTGACGCGGGACAACAGCCGCCTCAATCTCGTGGTCGCCTTCAATTATGGATCGCGGCAGGAAATAGCCGGTGCCGCGCAGCGACTGGCGCGCGAGGTTGCCGAGGGAAAGCGCGACCCCGCGACCATCAATGCTGACAGCCTCGGCCAGTATCTCGATGCGCCGGATATCCCGGATCCCGACCTGATCATCCGCACCAGCGGTGAACAGCGGCTGTCGAATTTCCTGATGTGGCAGGCGGCCTATAGCGAACTGGTATTCGTGCCGATCCACTGGCCGGATTTCGACAAAGCAGCGCTCGAGGGCGCCATCGCCGAATATTCAAGACGTGAGCGTCGTTTCGGCGGTCTCGTCGCGAAAACCGGATCGTGACCGGGAGCAAGGCCGCGCCGGCGGCCGCGGCGGAGCGAGGATCACGAAATCTCCTGACGCGTGTCGCGGCCGCTTTGGTGCTGGCGCCGTCAGCCATTGCCATCGCCTGGGCCGGCGGATGGCTTTGGACCGGTCTGGTGGCGCTTGCCGCGATCGGGCTCTATGTCGAGTGGCTGATGATCATTGGCGCCGCGCAGAGAACGCGCGTCGTGGCGGCCGGCATCGTCGCGCTGTCGGTTGCTGGATTATGTCTTGCGCTCGGCCGCCTCGATCTTGCGCTCGGGGCGTTGGCACTAGGCGTTGTCGGGGTCGTCCTGTTGGCGACGGAGCGGCGCGGCTGGGCAGCAACCGGTTTCTGTTACGCCGCGGCGGCGGAGATCGCATCGGTGCTGATGCGCCTCGATGTCGGCGCGGGCTTTGCGGCTTTGGTCCTGGTTCTGCTGATCGTGTGGGTGACCGATATCGGCGGCTATTTCGCCGGCCGCGGGATAGGGGGCCCCAAACTGTGGCCGCTCGTCAGCCCGAAGAAAACCTGGGCCGGCGCCTTCGGCGGGTTTATCGCCAGCCTCGTGATCGCGGCGGTTTTCGCGGGGTTCGGTTTTGGCAATATCGGCCCTCTCCTGGTACTGGGCGCGGTGCTTTCGGTTGCGTCGCAACTTGGCGATCTGTTTGAATCGGCTGTGAAACGGCGGTTTGGCGTCAAGGATTCGAGCCAGATCATTCCCGGTCATGGCGGATTGCTCGACCGGCTCGACGGCTTCGTCGCCGCGATCGTTCTGGCGGCACTTATCGGCATTATGCGTGGCGGCGTGGATGGCGTCGGCCGCGGTCTTATGGTTTGGTGAAAGACATGAGCGCTGTTCCGTTGCGTAACAACAAGGCTGCGGCGTCTGCCGTCCGCGCGGTAACCGTGCTCGGCGCGACCGGCTCGATCGGCGACAGCACGATGGATTTGTTGCGGGCGTCGCCCGAGCGCTATCAAGTCGAGGCGCTGACCGCCAACAGCAATGTCGAGGCCTTGGCGAAGCTGGCGATCGAGTTCAATGCGCGCTTTGCCGCGGTTGCCGATCCGGTCCGGTTCGACGAACTCAAGAACGCGCTGGCCGGAACCGGCATCGAATGCGGCGCCGGGGCGAGCGCGGTCATTGAGGCCGCGTCGCGTCCGGCGGACTGGCTGATGGCCGCTGTCAGCGGCGCCGCCGGGCTGAAGCCGGCGCTCGCCGCCGTCGACAGGGGCGCCACGATTGCGCTCGCCAACAAGGAATGCCTGGTGTGCGCGGGCGACTTCTTCATGCAGCGCGCGGCCAACGCGGGAGCGTGCATTCTGCCCGCCGATTCCGAACACAACGCGCTGTTTCAGGCGCTGGGTTCTGGCAATCGCGAAGAACTGGTCCGCGTCATCATCACCGCCTCGGGTGGGCCGTTCCGGACATGGGCCGTCACCGATATCGAGCAGGCGACGCTGGCGCAGGCGCTGAAGCATCCGAACTGGAGCATGGGACAGAAAATCACCATCAATTCCGCGTCGATGATGAACAAGGGGCTCGAGGTGATCGAAGCGTCCTATCTGTTCGCGCTGACGCCGGAAGAGATCGACGTGCTGGTGCATCCGCAATCGATCATCCACGGCATGGTCGAGTTTTCGGATCGTTCGGTGGTGGCGCAGCTTGGCGCGCCGGACATGCGCACACCGATCGCGCATTGTCTCGGCTGGCCCGAGCGCATTGTGGGGCCCGCGGCGCCGCTCGATCTCGCCAAGATCGGACAACTGACCTTCGAGGCGCCGGACTTCGAACGCTTTCCGGCGCTGCGGCTCGCTTATGACGCGCTGCGAACCGGTCGGGGACTGACGACGGTCTATAACGCCGCCAATGAGGTGGCGGTGGCAGCCTTCATCGCCGGCAAGATCCGATTCGGCGCCATTGCCCGGCTTGTCGAGACGACAATGAACGACTGGATCCGGTCCGGAAACCTCAGCCCGCTGACGTCGGCCAACGACGCGATTGCCGTTGACCATAATGCGAGAAATAAAGCCGCCACCCTCTTGCCTCAAATTGCCGCAAAGGCATCCTAGAGGGTTGGGGACAGGGCCAACGGCTCTGCGCGAGGGGAATTGAATGGCCAACGTTTTTCTACATAGTTTCAATACGTTGAGCCACGGCGTGATCGGCTATATCATTCCCTTCCTGTTCGTGCTGACGATCGTCGTCTTCTTCCATGAGCTCGGACATTTCCTCGTCGCCCGCTGGGCCGGGGTCAAGGTGTTAACATTCTCGCTCGGGTTCGGGCCTGAACTTGCCGGTTTCAACGACCGCCACGGTACCCGCTGGAAGATTTCCGCCATCCCTCTCGGGGGCTATGTCAAGTTCTTCGGCGACGAGAGCGAAGCGAGCACGCCATCGAGCGAAGCGCTCGCCAACATGACCGCGGAAGAGCGTGAAGGCAGTTTCCATCACAAGAAAGTTGGACCGCGCGCGGCGATCGTTGCCGCGGGTCCGGTCGCGAATTTCATCCTGGCGATCGTGATCTTTACCGGTCTGTTCACCTTCTTCGGCAAGCCCAGCACGACCGCGCGGGTCGATACCGTACAGGCCGGCAGTGCCGCGGCAGCCGCGGGCTTCCAGAGCGGCGACGTGGTCACGGCGATCGACGGCGATGGCATCGGAAGCTTCTCCGACATGCAGCGGATCGTCAGTATCCGGGCCGGCGAAAAGCTGACCTTCACGGTCAAGCGCGGCGATTCCACGCTGCAATTGCAGGGCACGCCGGAACTCAAGGAAGTCAAAGACAATTTCGGCAATGTGCATCGGCTCGGTGTGCTTGGCATCACCCGTGCGACCAATCCGGGCGACGTCCTGACCGAACGGGTCAATCCCGCGACGGCGCTCTTGCTTGGCGTCAAGGAGACCTGGTTCGTGGTCGACCGGACGCTGGCCTATATCGGCGGGGTTTTCACCGGACGCGAAGCCGCCGACCAGGTCGGCGGTCCGTTGCGGATCGCGCAGATTTCCGGGCAGGTCGCCACCATCGGGGTCACCGCCCTGATCCACCTTGCAGCGGTGCTTTCGATTTCGATCGGACTGCTTAACCTGTTTCCGGTACCGTTGCTCGATGGCGGTCACCTTTTGTTCTATGCGGTTGAGGCGGCTCGGGGCCGGCCACTGTCGGAACGGGCCCAGGAGATGGGGTTCCGGATCGGTCTTGGACTTGTGCTGATGCTGATGGTGTTTGCGACCTACAACGACATCCTGCATCTGGCCGCGTCATGAGAGGCCTTTTACGTCGCGTGGCCGATGGGCAACGTCTTGGAATGAAAATGAAATCGCACTGCGAAAGGCCGTTTGCCGCCCCGGCCAAATTGGCTACAAGCGGGACAACAAATGGGAATCTGCCGGTTCGTAGGGGTGCGGACCGGCGCAAGGATAACAAAGGCGCGTTGCGCATGAATGTCGGAATGCGAGTACGGGGAGGCTTGTTGGCCGCCCTGATCTTGGTCGCCATGCCGGTCGCCGCCACGGTGACGGCAGCACTTGTGTCGTCGCCCGTTGCCGCCCAGACCGCCGCCTCGATCGTCGTCGAGGGTAACCGGCGGGTCGAGGTCGAGACCATCCGTTCCTATTTCAAGCCGGGGCCCGGCGGGCGCCTCGACCAGGGCCGCATCGATGACGGCCTGAAGGCGCTGATCGAGACCGGCCTGTTCCAGGACGTGAAGATCAATCAGGCCGGCGGCCGGATCGTGGTAACCGTGATCGAAAATCCGGTGATCGGCCGCGTCGCCTTCGAGGGCAACAAGAAGGTCAAGGACGAGCAGCTTTCGGCGGAAATCCAGTCCAAGCCGCGGGGCACGCTGTCGCGCCCGACGGTGCAGTCCGACGCCCAGCGCATCTCCGAAATCTATCGCCGCTCCGGCCGTTACGACGTGCGCGTCACCCCTGAAATCATCGAGCAGCCCAACAACCGCGTCGATCTGGTTTTCACCGTCACCGAAGGTTCGAAGACCGGCGTCAAATCGGTCGACTTTATCGGCAACAGCGCCTTTTCGTCGTATCGCCTCAAGGACATCATCAAGACCCATGAATCGAACCTGCTGAGCTTCCTCGGCGGCGGCGACGTCTACGATCCGGACCGGGTCGAGGCGGATCGCGACCTTATTCGCCGCTTTTACCTGAAGCGCGGCTATGCCGACGTACAGGTGGTGGCCGCGCTTACCGAATACGACCCGCAGAGGGGCGGCTTCCTGGTGACCTTCAAGATCGAGGAAGGCCAGCAATACCGGGTCGCCTCGGTCGACTTCCAGTCCACCATCCCGACGCTCGCCGGCAACTCGCTGCGCAGCTATTCGCGGGTCAGCGTCGGATCGGTCTACAACGCCGAAGCGCTGGAAAAATCCGTCGAGGAAATGCAGATCGAGGCTTCGCGGCGCGGCTATGCTTTTGCCACCGTACGTCCGCGCGGCGATCGCAATTTCGAAGCGCATACGGTCTCGATCGTGTTCGCCATCGACGAGGGGGCGCGGACCTATATCGAGCGCATCAACATACGCGGCAATACCCGTACTCGGGATTATGTGATCCGCCGTGAATTCGATGTCTCCGAAGGCGATGCCTACAACCGTGCGCTGGTCGACCGCTCGGAGCGCCGCCTGAAGAACCTGGACTTCTTCAAGAGCGTGAAGATCACCACGGAACCCGGCTCGTCGAGCGATCGCGTGATCCTCGTGGTGGACCTGGAAGAGAAATCGACCGGCGACTTCTCGGTATCCGGCGGTTACTCGACGTCGGACGGCGCGCTCGCCGAGGTCAGCATATCCGAGCGCAATTTCCTCGGCCGCGGCATGTTCGCCAAAGCAGCGGTCCAGTATGGGCAATACGCCCGCGGCGGCTCGCTTTCGTTTATCGAACCTTATCTGTTCGATTACCGGGTCGCGGGCGGTCTCGACCTGTTCTATCGCGAGCAGCTGGCCAACAGTTACGTTTCCTACAACACCAAGACAATGGGGTTCAGTCCGCGGCTCGGGTTCGGTCTGCGCGAGGACCTGTCCTTGCAGCTTCGCTATTCGCTGTATCAAACCTCCGTGTCGCTGCCGTCGGCTCTGAATAATTGTAACAATCTTCAGTTCCTCGCCGATGGCGTGACGCCGAATCCGGCGTTCTACCCGACGCCGGCTTACATCAATCAGGTTCTGGGCGGGGTTGATCCTACCGGTAATATTGCCACAGCGGGTATTCCCGGCTGTCTGGGCGATGGCAAATCGTCGCTGCCGGTCCGCAAGGAACTGGCAAGCGGATCGACCCTGACCTCGCTGGTTGGGTACACGCTGAACTTCAATACGCTGGACAACAACAGGAACCCGACCGACGGTCTACTGCTTGACTTCCGGCAGGACTTCGCCGGCGTCGGCGGCGATGTCACCTATCTGAAGAGCGCCTTCGACGGAAAATACTACACGCCGCTGGTCGCCGATATCGTCGGCCTGATCCATGTTCAGGCTGGAGCGCTGACCAAGATCGGCAACAATGACATTCGCATGCTCGACCATTTCCAGATGGGGCCCAACCTCGTCCGCGGTTTTGCTCCCAACGGCATCGGCCCGCGCGACCTGACCTTCTTCCCATATACCGGATCCGGCGATGCACTGGGCGGTACCAAGTACTGGGGTGCATCAGCCGAATTGCAGATGCCGTTCTGGTTCCTGCCCAAGGAAGTCGGGCTGAAGGGCGCGGTTTACGCCGATGCCGGCTCGCTGTTCGACTACCAGGGACCGACGTCGAATCTGCTGACCGGCGAAGTCAATTCGGCCCTGTGCAAATGCGCGATGGTCTATGACAACAGCAACGTCGTCCGCACCTCGGTGGGCGTCGGCCTGATCTGGGCGTCGCCATTCGGACCGCTGCGCTTCGATTACGCGGTGCCGATCACCAAGGGCGTGTATGATCGCGTGCAGCAATTCAAGTTTGGCGGCGGAACTTCGTTCTGAGGTTTGATCGCAAGCCGGGCCGCAGCGGATGGAATGGCGCAGCCAAGTTTCTTCAGGCAACTTCCTCTGGCAACGCTGGCTGAAATCGCAGCGTTGACGAAGGCACATTTGGTCGACACCTCGCGGGCCGATCAAACGATCAGAGGACTGGCTTCGCTCGACGAGGCCGGCCCGTCACATCTGACGTTTTTCGACAACGTGAAATATGCCGGCCAGCTTGCGCAAACCCGCGCGGGCGCTTGCCTGGTCAACGATCGATTTGCCGGCGCCGTGCCGTCTCACGTCGCCGTCCTGCGCGCGGCGGACCCGCTCGGCGCCTTTGTGACATTTGCACGTGAACTTCATGCCGACTGCCTTCGGCCGCAATCATGGTTCGGCAACAGCGGTATCGCGGCGTCCGCCGTGCTCCATCCGACGGCGCATCTGGAAGACGATGTGATTGTCGAGCCGCTCGCCGTGATCGGGCCCGGCGTTGAAATCGGCGCGGGTTCGGTGATCGGTTCGGGCGTCGTGATCGGCCCCAATGTCCGGATCGGCAGGGATTGCAACGTCGGCGCCAACTCGTCGCTGCAATTCGCGCTTGTCGGCAACAATGTCCTGATTCATCCGGGCTGCCACATCGGGCAAGACGGCTTTGGCTTCGTGCCGGGATCCGGTCGTCACCTCAAGGTACCGCAGACCGGGCGCGTCCTGATCCAGCACGACGTTGAAATAGGCGCCGGCACCACCGTCGACCGCGGCAGCGTGCGCGACACCATCGTTGGCGAAGGCACCAAAATCGACAACCAGGTCCAGATCGGACACAACGTGACAATCGGCCGGAATTGCCTGCTCGCCGCCAAGGTGGCGGTCGGCGGCAGCGTCACCATCGGTGACAATGTGGCATTCGGCGCCGGGGTTGGGCTCAAAAATCACCTCGATATCGGCGACGGCGCACAGGTCACCGCCATGAGCGGCGTCAAGGACGACGTACCCGCCAATGCACGCTGGGGCGGTTTCTTTGCCAAGCCGACCAGCCAGTGGTTTCGGGAGATCGTCGCCGTGGAGCGTCTGGTGCGCGACGGCGGGTCAAATCGAGGACCGGCTTCGCCGAAGCCGAAAGATGAGGGGCGCGATTGATGGACGTAGCGGTCAGGTTCGAGATGGTCGACATCAATGCCATCCTCAAAACACTTCCGCATCGCTATCCGATGCTGTTGATCGACCGGGTGATCAATATCCGGACCGATTACAGCGGCACCGGTATCAAGAACGTCACATACAATGAATATCCGTTTCTCGGACACTTCCCGGAACGGCCGGTTTATCCCGGAGTGATGATGATCGAAGCGATGGCGCAGACGGCCGGCGTGATCGGCATCCTTTCGGTGCAAGGCACCGAGAAGCCGCGCGCGGTCTATTTCCTCACCATCGACAAGTGCAAGTTTCGTAAGCCGGTGATGCCGGGCGACACCATCGAATATCACATGAGCAGCATCGGCCGCCGCAAGAATATGTGGTGGTTTCACGGCGACGCCAAGGTGGCTGGCGTCACGGTAGCGGAAGCCGATGTCGGGGCGATGCTGACGGATTGAGGGATCGCGGCGGGGACGGGATCAAGTGCTTGAGGGATTTTACAAGGTCAGGTTTCAGGTCGACAATGCGGTCGGCCGAAGCGTGATGTACGCGCATGCGGGCAGCATGCTGGGCGGCAATTCGGCGTTCGCGCATTACGGTACCTATGAAGAGGTCGACGGCGTGGTGATCTCGGAGATTACCAGCCATCGCCACAACGACGACCCGAACTACAAGTCGCTGCTTGGCGCCGACATTGCCAAAATCAATGTCAAAGGCAGCGCGCAGGGCGACATTTATCACTTCAGGGGCGGGTCGCCGCAGATGCCCGGCGCGATCTTTCAATCGGTGATGACGCCGATCGAGGATGAGACCGTTCCTATGGCAGGCGCGGTGGGCGAGGGCGGCATCGTCAACGGGCTTTATTCCGTTCACATCCGGATGCTCGACGGCGTCGAGGGCGGCCTCACCGGCGTGATGCTGCTGCACGATGGCCGCATTCTCGGCGGCGACGCCTTTTTCTACTATCTCGGCACCTACACCTCGGCCAACGGCCGCTGGAAGGGCCAGATCCTCAATCAGGAGCACACCCCGGCAAAGGGCGAGCATCCGATCTTCGGCGGCCATGAAGTGGGTATCGGTTTTTCCGGCACCTGCGACGCGCAAGGCGCGCTGCTCGAAGCGACCGCCCTGGCAGGCAAGCGCAGTCTCCGCCTGACGGCGGCGCTGAGGCTGATGCGGCCGGCATAGCCCTATGATAATTCGTGCGGCCGCGTCGCCTCGTGCCGGCGCGACAAGCCAGCAGCCAAGCTGCCTAAATTGTTTCACAAAGATCAGCCAAGCATCGCGCAAATATACAGGATGACTCAATGCGATGGTTTGCTGGAATACTGCTCGCGCTTCTGGCAGGTGCTGGAATTTACGTTGGATCGGCGCTCGTCTCGCTAAGCGGGCTGGCGGAAGCCGCGCGCGCCGGAGATGGCGCCGGTGTTATTGCACGAACGGACGTGGAGCGGCTTCGGCGATCGCTGGTCGATCAGATTGTGTTGGCCTACCTGAAGCAATTGGGAAAGGACCGGCCGGTCAAGCCCCTGGAACGGGTGCTGGCCACCACCTACGGCGCAACTGTTGCCGATGCGATAATTGCTAAAATGCTCACCGAGGAAAATCTCACGCGTATTCTGAAAGATGGCGGGATCGAACTCGGGCGGCAGCCCGATTGCAAACATGCAGGGGCTCGGCGGGATCGATACTTCCAATATGCTGGCAATGTTGAAGCGTATCTCGCCGGTAAAGCCGGTCGAATTGCAGGTGCGCCTTGGAGACGACGAGAGCGCAGGAGCCGTGAGCATCCATTTCGAAGGCAGCGGATGGAAACTGTCAGGCATTCAGCTCCCGGCCGCGGCCGTCCAGGTACTGGCTCAAAACCTGATCGACAGCAAGGCACGCAAAGGCTGAGCCATCCGCTGCAATCGTCGAACCTCGTCCATCCGGTTCCAGAGTGGAGATCCTGATCACCTCCCGCTTGCATGGGCCGGCATCGCTGGCGAAGCTAGATGGCTGGCCCGGCGCCGATCAGCTTGCCAATTCTCGCTGCTACATCGGGGTGACGAGCGTCTTTCGAAATCGACGTTGAAGGCGTCCCCGCCCATGAATTCGAAAGTAATGCACCAAGATCCGTTCACATGGATCGAGTGGCAAACGGGGTTGAACCGGCCACTCGGCGAACGTTGTATCCCGGCACCTTTGTCTCGGCGATCTCGACCCTCATCAAGCGGTGAGGCGGATATTAAATGGAAGCGTGTTTAGCTCGATCGAGTGCCGCGGCGGGCGGCATTTTTTTGAGCGCGAACTGTGCCGCGAGGGCCAGTCCGAATGCCACGCAGAACGTCGTGCCAGCGGCAACGAAGCGCAGTTTGTCGGTGTCCCAGGTCGCGCCCACTGGCGCTATCATCGACAGCAAGGGTGGAAGAAGCAGGACCAGCGATATTGCAGCAAAGCCGCTGCAATTCACCAGTCGCCATGTTACCGTTCCGACGGAGTTGTTGATGTCCGGCAAATCGGAACAAATCTGCCTGTCCAGGTAGTAAGAGATATAGACTGTAACGAGCGCAGGCCCTAGCCCCCACCGCAGCATGTTGTAGTAGAGAGCTATCAAATCCATTTTCGGCAAATCGCCCTCTCCGAAATAATGGACGGCCACGGTCAGGCCGCATGGACCCACAACCATTGCTACCAGAAAGCTCCAGCAATAGGTGGTGAGGTACGACTGACTTAAAGCGCCTGTCAATGAACCGACTGCAAATCGCAGCATAAGAACTGCAACGATGGCCAATCCATAGTTGCAAAGCGAATACATGACCCATGCCAGCAAGCGATTAGGATCCTGTGCCAGAACCATACCCTTGCCCTGATGCAGGTCGTAGGCAATCGCGGACACGGTCACGCCGATATAGACCGAGCCGATCAGCGCGATGATATATACGATCCAATAGCGCAAGGGATTGTCGTGAATCGGAGCGTCAACTTCGATTCCAAACTTTCTGGCCTCCCTGCGCAGGTCCGTCCTGGAGCCATTGCGGTAGATCAAGTAACACGCAACGAGTCGGGTAAAGCGGTTGAAAAGGGCCTTGATCGATTGAGTGATTTGTGATGCTGCCAAGCCGACCGGCGCGCCGGATTTCCATTGACTCATCGTCAGCGACGCCTGTTGAAACTCCTCCATCAACTTGTCGAAGCCGAAGCTTTCCTCGGTGAAAAAGGTTGCGTCGTCTCCGGCGTCGCGACCTTGCGCCAGCCACCACTTCATGTAGCAGATTTCTGCCCACATCCGATCCGGTGTATTGGAGTCCTTACGGAAGTCCTGCTCTACCACTTCGGGCGAACTCGCGGTCACTTTCGCAAGCACATCCTGCGGTATGCGAAGTGAAAAACGGATTTGCGCCATGATCTGTTTGGCAAGCTGGGGAACGCTGATCCAGCTCTGGATCACGTCCCGCATCATCAGCAGGACGTTCCACCCAGCCTCTTTCGTCAGGAGGTACAAATAGACGGCACCCATGGCGGCGATGACGACCAAATAGGGCGGGGACTGGTTGTTGGCTGCTTGCAGGAGGCTTTCGGGGATCGCCGGAATCTGCGAAGCCAAGGCGATGACGCTCCGGTTCTCATGAACAAGAAGGAGGAAGAAGCCACAGGCGAACAGCACAAAGGCGAAACTTCCCAACCGGTATTGCTGCCGGCTCGTCATGTATTTTGGAATCGTCGGGACTTCGGCAATAGTGACGGCGCGGCCGAACGCTTGCCAGGCCAGTCGGCCTGCTACGGCCATGCCAAGCACAGTGATCGCCAAGTGCGCCAAAGATGGAGCCATTTCGCGCACGGTGGCACTGCCTGGATCCGAAAAGGCTTGAGTTGAAACGAAAACGGAAGCGATAATTCCCAAGGCGATGCGAACCATTTCCAAACTCCCTTTTCAGCGAGACAGGTTCGAACAGGCCGCTTCATGCGGAATTCGAGCACGGTACAACCACCGCGGGATCGGATATGTGAAACGGCTCACATTATAGAGAATTGCCATAACTTTCTCCCGCTCTAACAGCGAGGCGTCGAAACAAGGTCTAGCTATCCGTCACTAGACAGTTCAGGCATGTCGGGCTAACCAACGAAAAACCCGCCACAACCGACCTGCCGTTTTATGCTTGACCAGTCAAAGAGCAAGATCGACCCCACCGCGCGGATTGCCGACGGCGCTGTGATCGGCGACGGCACGACGATCGGCCCATATTGCATCATCGGCCCGGAAGTCGTGATCGGTCCCGGCTGCCGGCTGATCGGACATGTGCATGTCACCGCGCAGACCACCATCGGCGCCAACTGCACGATCTACCCGTTTGCCTCGCTGGGAACGCCACCGCAATCGCTGAGCTACCGCGGCGAACCCACCAGGCTTCAGATCGGGCATGGCTGCACGATCCGGGAGTCGGTGACCATGAATGCCGGTACCGTGGCCGGCGGTGGCGTCACCCGTGTCGGCGAGCGCGGATACTTCATGAACTGCAGCCATGTCGGTCACGATTGCAAGGTCGGCAATGACGTAATCTTCGCAACCTCGGCGACCCTGGGCGGCCACTGCGAGATCGGCGATTTCGTTTTCATCGGCGGGTTGTCCGCGGTGCATCAATTTACGCGGATCGGGCCGCAGGTGATGGTCGGCGGTGTCTGTGGGGTGCGCGGCGATGTGATTCCGTTCGGCCTGGTCAACGGCCAGTACGCGGTCCTTGAAGGCCTCAACATCATCGGCATGAAACGCCGCAAGTTCACGCGCGAACGGCTCGCCGCGGTCCGGTCGTTCTATCAGAAGCTGTTTCACGGCTCCGGCGTGTTCGCCGAACGCCTGAACGATGTGCAGCATCTCGCGGCGCAGGATCCTGCGATTGCCGAGATCCTGGCATTCATCGGTGCCGGCAAACACCGCGCGCTCTGTCTGCCCGCGGACGGCAATTCCTCTTGATCGCAGGGTCGCCGGTGACCAGTCAGACTCCGCAGATTTCATCTCCCATCGGCCTGATCGCGGCGGGCGGCATGTTGCCATTCGCCGTTGCGCATTCCCTTCTCGCGCGCGGCATCAGTCCGGTTTTTTTCGCCCTGCGCGGGGTCTGCGATCCGGCGCAGGTTGCGCGCTTTCGCCACCACTGGATTTCAATCGGTCAACTGGGCCGACTGGCGAAATTGCTGCGGGCCGAGAACTGCCGCGATCTGGTTTTTATCGGCGCGTTGGTACGGCCTGCGCTGTCGGAAATCCGGCTCGACTGGAAAACCATCCGGGCGATGCCGAGCGTTTTGAAAGCATTCCGCGGCGGTGACGATCATTTGCTGTCTAGCGTCGGCCGGATTCTCGAAAACGACGGTTTCCGGATGGTCGGCATCAAGGACGCCGCACCGGATTTGCTGATGCCGCAGGGCTGCCTCACCCGGTCGGCTCCCGACCCCGGCGCCGACGCCGATATCGCCAGGGGACAGCAGGTATTGCGCGCGCTCAGTCCATTCGACATCGGGCAGGCCGCAATCGTGATCGACGGTCACGTCCTCGGCGTGGAAGACATCGAGGGCACCGACGGATTGCTGGCGCGGGTGGCGCGCTTGCGGGCGGAAGGGCGCATTCGCGCAAAATCCGCACGCGGCGTGCTGGTGAAAGCGCCGAAGAGCGGGCAGGATTCTGCGTTTCGACCTTCCGACGCTGGGGCCGCGGACCATCGAAGGCGCCGCGGCTGCCGACCTGGCGGGTATCGCCATCGTCGCCGGTCATACCATCGTCGCCGAGCCGCAGGCCATGATCGAGGCAGCGGACAAAGCGGGGCTCTTTGTCGTTGGGCTGCCCGCGTGACGGCGGCCGGGCCAGCCGCTGCCGACGCGCGAAAAATATTCCTCGTTGCTACGGAGGAATTGGGGGATCGGCTCGGCGCCGGCCTGATGAAGGTACTGCATCAGCAACTCGGCGGCATGGTGCGGTTCGAGGGCATCGGCGGCCTTTCCATGGCGCGCGAAGGTTTGGCGTCGCTATTCCCGATCGAGGAGCTTTCGATCATGGGATTCACCGCGGTGGTGCGAAAGCTTCCGATGATTCTGGCGCGCATCCGCGAGGCCGCCGATGCCGTCATCGACGCGGACCCCGATGTTCTGGTCATCATCGACAGTCCCGATTTCACGCACCGGGTGGCGCGACGGGTCCGGGCGCGAGCGCCTGATATCCCCATCGTCGATTACGTGTCGCCCTCGGTCTGGGCGTGGCGACCGGGCCGCGCGCGGGCCATGCGCCGGTATATCGATCATGTGCTGGCGCTGCTGCCGTTCGAACCCGAAGCTTATCGCAGGCTGAAAGGTCCGCCTTGCACCTATATCGGGCATAGCTTGATCGAGCAGATCGATATGCTTCGGCCCGGTCCCGAGGAACGGAAGCGCCGCGACGGCCAGCCGCCGATCTTGCTGGTGCTGCCGGGAAGCCGCCGCAGTGAGATCAGGCATCACATGGCGGTGTTCGGCGAAACGTTGCGCCAGTTGCGAGCGCAAGGAACGGCTTTTGAGCTGGTGCTTCCCACCATGCCGCATTTGCTCGACGCCGTCCGGGAGGGCATCGCGGACTGGCAGGTACAACCGCGCATTGCGGTCGGCGAGCAGGAAAAGAAGGCGGCGTTCCGAATTGCCTGGGCGGCATTTGCCAAATCGGGCACCGTGACACTCGAACTTGCATTGGCCGGGGTGCCGATGATTGGCGCCTACAGGGCGGGTCCGGTCGAAATGTGGATCGCCTTGCGGCTGGCGCAAACGGCGTCGGTCATTCTCGCCAATCTCGTTATTGGTGAGAACGTGGTCCCCGAATTCATGCAGCAGAATGCCACGCCGGAGAAGCTGGTGCCCGCACTGCGTGATATCCTCGGGGATACACCGTCGCGGCGGCGTCAGGTCGAAGCCTTTGCACGGCTCGACGCGATCATGTCCATCGGTAGCCAGCGACCGAGCGTGCGCGCCGCCGACATCGTGCTCGCAATGCTGCGGGGAACGTGAAAACCGGTTTAGGTTTTCGTGAACATTGTAATTCTGACGAAGCATCCTTGCAGGTAGCAGTTCGGCCAAGGCGCAGGTTTGCGAGATGGCGCGGCGCGCTACATCGCTGAAGTTCGCCGCAAGACCCGTCAATACGCACGGGCTGCGCGCGGCATGCACCTCAAGTGCTTCGTATCGCTCCGGGTTTTTCTATCCGCGTTTGGCGATATCGACGTAGTCGCGATGCGTCTTGCCGGTATAGAGCTGGCGCGGGCGGCCGATCTTCTGATGCGGGTCCTCAATCATCTCGCTCCACTGGCTGATCCAGCCGACCGTGCGGGCCACCGCGAACAGCACGGTAAACATCGAGGTCGGGAAACCCATCGCCTTCAGCGTGATGCCGGAATAGAAGTCGACGTTCGGGTACAGCTTGCGGTCGATGAAATATTCGTCGCTGAGCGCAATCTTTTCCAGCTCCAGCGCGACCTTCAGCATCGGATCGTCGCCGTGGCCGGTTTCCGCCAGCACGGCGTGACACATCTTCTGCATGATCTTGGCGCGGGGATCGTAGTTCTTGTAGACGCGATGGCCGAAACCCATCAGGCGGACGTCGCTGTTTTTGTCTTTCACCCGCTTGATGAAGTCCGGGATCTTGTCGACCGAGCCGATGCCGGACAGCATCGCCAGGGCTGCTTCATTGGCGCCGCCATGGGCCGGTCCCCACAGGCAAGCGATGCCGGCGGCGATGCAGGCAAACGGATTGGCGCCGGAAGAGCCTGCGATCCGCACTGTCGAGGTCGAGGCATTCTGTTCATGATCGGCGTGCAGGATGAATATCTTGTCAAGCGCATCGGCGAGTACCGGGTTGATCTTGTAGTCTTCGCACGGCACCGCAAAGCACATATGCAAGAAGTTCTCGGCAAAGCTCAGCGAATTCTTCGGGTAAACGAAAGGCTGGCCGATGGTGTATTTGAAAGCCATCGCCGCCAGTGTCGGAATTTTCGCGATCATGCGCATCGAAGCGATCATGCGCTGGGTCGGATCGTTGATATCGGTGGAATCGTGATAGAACGCCGCCAGTGCGCCGACGGCCGCCACCATGATCGCCATCGGATGGGCGTCGCGGCGGAAGCCTTGGTAGAACCGCGCCATCTGCTCGTGCACCATGGTGTGATGGATCACGCGCTGATCGAAATCTTCTTTCTGCGCCTTGGTCGGAAGCTCGCCGTAAAGCAGGAGATAGCAGGTTTCGAGGAAATCACCTTTTTCCGCCAGTTGTTCGATCGGATAGCCCCGGTATTCCAGGATTCCGGCGTCGCCGTCGATATAAGTGATCTTCGATTGGCAACTGCCCGTGGACGTAAAGCCGGGGTCGTAGGTAAACATTCCGGCCTGGGCATAGAGCTTGCTGATGTCGACGACGTCGGGTCCGACGGTGCCGCTCAAAACCGGGAAATCGTAGTTCTTATTGCCGACGGTGAGCGTTGCGGTCTTGGTCGTGGTGTCGGTTTTGGCGTCCATCGTGAAGTCCCCGATGCGATCGTTGTGAAGGCCGGGCTGGGCCTGACCAGTGAGATGGTGGGACCGGCCGGATAGTCCAGAAGCACCGCTGAAATGGGTATCTTATTGCCGTGTGCACTGCAAGATGGACGCTCGGCCTACCATGCCGCCTTTTAGCGGTGCACCTGATCGCCGAGCCGGGCCAGGCTTTCCTGCCGGCCCAGGATCGCCAATACGTCGAAGATACCGGGTGAGGTGGTACGCCCTGTCAGTGCCACCCGTAGCGGCTGCGCAACGGCACCCAGCTTGAGATTGTTCGCTTCGGCAAAGGCGCGCATCGCCGCCTCGGTGGTTTCGCGGGTCCACGGCGATATGTTTTCCAGCGCGCTGCCCAGCTTGCCGATCAATTCACGGATTTCCGGCGTCAACAGCGCCGCTGCTTTTTGCTCGATCGCCAGCGGTCGGTCAGCGAAGATGAAATTCGCGCTGTCGATCAGCTCAATCAGCGTTTTTGCGCGCAGTTTGAGGTCGGGCATGGCCCGTAGCAGTTGCGATCGGGTAGTGTCGTTCAACTTGGCCTTCAACTCCGAACGCTCGGGGAGGTGGCTCAACAAGTCCTCGAACATGCTCACGAGAGATTGATCGTCGGCGTGGCGGATGTAGTGCCCGTTGAGGTTTTCCAGCTTGGCGAAATCGAAGCGCGCCGCCGACCGTCCGATTCCCGGCAGATCGAACGCGTCGATCATTTCCTGGGTCGAGAATATTTCCTGGTCGCCATGGCTCCAGCCGAGCCGGACTAGGTAGTTGCGCAGCGCAGCCGGTACATATCCCATGGCGCGGTAGGCCTCCACGCCGAGGGCGCCGTGACGTTTCGACAGTTTCGAACCGTCGGGTCCGTGGATCAGCGGAATATGGGACATGCTTGGCAGATGCCATCCCAGTGCGTCGTAAATCTGTTTTTGCCGCGCGGCGTTGATCAAATGATCGTCGCCGCGGATGACGTGGGTAACCCCCATGTCATGATCGTCGACCACGACGGCCAGCATGTAGGTCGGATTACCGTCGCCGCGCAGCAGCACAAGATCGTCGAGGCTTTCGTTCTGCCAGACCACGCGGCCCTGGACCTGGTCCTCGATTACGGTTTCTCCGGTCTGCGGTGCCTTGAGACGGATGGTAGGCTTGACGTCCGCAGGGGCCTCCGCTGAATCGCGGTCGCGCCACAGCCCGTCGTAGAGGCGGGTGCGGCCTTCGGCACGCGCCTTCTCGCGCATCGTCTTGAGTTCATCCTGGGTCGCGTAGCAGCGATAAGCCTGGCCCGCGGCCAGCAATTGTTCGGCCACTTCGCGGTGGCGCGCGGCGCGCTGAAACTGGTAGGTGACCTCGCCGTCCCACTCGAGCCCCAGCCATTTCAGCCCGTCGAGAATGGCGTCGATGGCCTCCGGGGTCGATCGCTCCCGGTCGGTATCCTCGATCCGCAGCAGCATCCTGCCGCCGTGTTTGCGTGCATATAGCCAGTTGAACAACGCCGTACGGGCGCCTCCGATATGGAGAAAGCCGGTAGGCGAGGGGGCAAAACGGGTGATGACGGAATCGGCCATTGTGCAGTCTGGAAGACAAGGAGGACATGCGTGAAGCGCGGTGGTGTATAGCAGGAAAGATGCATAACTAAAGCCCTCGGCGGGCTTGGCGGGAACCGTTGAATTTGGCAGAAGGTCCGCTAGTTCCCGAACAGGAAATCAGATGACGGCAGAACTGGCGGCGGCGGAAACGGGGCGCGATTTCATTCGCGACATCGTGCAGGCCGATCTTAATTCGCACAAACACGGCCAAGTCGTGACGCGCTTTCCGCCGGAGCCGAACGGCTACCTGCATATCGGCCACGCCAAGTCGATCGCGCTGAATTTCGGCATCGCGCAGGAATTTGCCGGCCGCTGCCACCTGCGCTTCGACGACACCAATCCGACCAAGGAAGAGCAGGAATACATCGATTCGATTCAGGCCGACGTGAAATGGCTCGGCTATGACTGGGGTACCGATCTTTTTTATGCATCCGATTATTTCGAGCGGCTATATGGCTGGGCGGAAGAGCTGATCCGCGCCGGCCACGCCTATGTCGATGACCAGTCGCAGGAAGAAATCCGCCATTCACGGGGCACGCTGACCGAGCCCGGAAAAAACAGTCCTTTTCGTGAGCGGAGCGTCGAGGAAAACCTCGATCTGTTTCGCCGCATGAAGGCCGGCGAATTTCCCAACGGCGCCCGCGTGTTGCGCGCAAAAATCGACATGTCGTCCGGCAACATCAATCTGCGCGACCCCGTGCTTTATCGTATCCTGCACGCCAAGCACCCGCGCACCGGCGATACATGGTCGATCTATCCGAGCTATGATTATGCTCACGGTCAGTCCGACGCCATCGAGGGCATCACGCATTCGATCTGTACGCTGGAATTTGAAGATCACCGTCCGCTGTACGAATGGCTGCTCGACAAGCTGCCGGTGCCGTCCAAGCCGCACCAATACGAGTTCGCACGGCTCAACCTGACCTACACGCTGCTGTCGAAGCGCGTGCTGACTGAACTGGTGCGCGGCGGCCATGTCGCGGGCTGGGACGATCCGCGCATGCCGACGATTGCCGGCTTGAAGCGGCGCGGGGTACCGCCGGCGGCGATCCGTGAGTTCGTCAAGCGTATCGGTGTTGCGAAAGCCAACAGCGTGGTCGATGTCGGCATGCTGGAATTCTGCATTCGCGAATTGCTCAACAAGACCGCGCTGCGGCGAATGGCGGTGCTACGGCCTCTAAAAGTTGTGATCGAGAATTATCCGGAGGGGCAGGCCGAGGAGATCGAAGCCATCAATCATCCCGACGATCCATCCGCCGGGACGCGCAAGATCAAGTTCGGCCGCGAACTTTATATCGAGCGCGACGACTTCATGGAGAATCCGCCGAAGAAGTTTTTCCGGCTGTCGCCGGGCAACGAGGTCCGGCTGCGCTATGCCTATTTTGTGACCTGCCGGGACGTGGTGAAGAACGCGGCCGGAGAGGTCGTCGAACTGCGCTGCACCTACGATCCTGTCACCAAAGGCGGCAACGCACCGGATGGGCGCAAAGTGAAAGCGACCATGCACTGGCTGTCGGCGGCGCATTCGAGGCCGGCCGAGATCCGGCTTTACAATCCGCTGTTCCTGAGACCCAGTCCGGAAGCGGCCAATTTCGCGGCCGACCTCAATCCGCGATCGCTGGAAGTGTTGACCGACGCAAGAGTCGAGCCTGCGATCACCGAGACCCCATCACCTGATGCCATGCAGTTCGAGCGGCAAGGATATTTCACGCGTGATCCGGATTCTAAGCCGGACAAGCCGGTATTCAACCGCACCATCGGCCTGCGTGACACGTTCGCGAAAGAAGTAGGCGGCAAAGTTTAAACCCCCGGTTGCTGGCGGCAATCCTGTATTTCATTTTTGATGGCGCATCGTCTTGAGGATGGTGTGCTGTGGCGGAGTTGGGAGCCGGCCGAAGCAAGGCGGGCACCTGGCCGCCGCGCGAAGCGGCACGGGCCGGTGGTTTCACGCCTTCGGCTTTCGGAACATGGTCCTCGATCGTCGCAAAGCTGCAAGGCTGGGCGCGCGCCGAAGCCGGCGCCGGCCGGCTGCTGCCGTGGATCCCGGTCGCGTTCGGCACTGGGATTGCATTCTATTTCGCCGCCGATCGTGAGCCGATTGCCTGGGCGGCTGCCGCAACGGCGTCGGGCTTTTGCGCGACGGCGTTCCTTCTACGGCGGCGCAAGATATTCCCTGCGGCCGTCATGGTTGCCGCCGTAGCGGCGGGCTTTGCTGCCGCGACGTTGAAAACCGTGCGGGTCGCGCATGGCGTACTGGCGCGGCCGATCTATTCGGTCTTGCTCAACGGCTTTGTCGAGACCCGTGAGGAGCGCGAGCGCACCGACCGCTTTGTGTTGCGGGTGGTGACGATGGAGAGTCCACGCGCACAGGCAAAGCTGGACCGCGTTCGTCTCTCGGTGAAAAAGGGTGCCGCACCCGCGGTCGGCAGCTTCGTGGAGTTGAAGGCGCGGCTGCAGCCGCCGCTCGCGCCGCTGCGGCCGGGCAGCTACGATTTCGCACGCGACATGTATTTCCAGGGCATCGGCGCATCCGGCTTTGCGATGGGCGCCATCAGGACTTTGCAGCCGCCGTTCAGCGGCGGAACTGCGCTACGCTACGCCGCCTTCATGCAAGGACTGCGCGATGCCATCGACGCGCGGATTCGCACCGTTCTCAGCGGCGACCAGCGCGCCATCGCCACCGCGTTGCTGACCGGACGGCGAGACGCCATCTCAGGACCGGTCAATGACGCGATGTTCATTTCAGGATTGGGCCACGTGCTCTCGATTTCCGGGTATCACATGGCGGTCGTCGCCGGCGTGGTGTTTTTCGCCGTGCGCGCATTGCTGGCGCTTAGTCCGGCATTGACGGTGATGTTTCCGATCAAGAAGTGGTCGGCTGTGGCGGCGCTGCTGGCCGCTGCGTTCTATCTTCTGCTGTCCGGCGCGGAGGTCGCGACGCAGCGCTCGTTCTGCATGACCGCAGTGGTGCTGATCGCCATCATGGTCGACCGCCGCGCGGTGACGCTTCGTACACTGGCCGTGGCCGCCATGCTCGTACTGCTGCTGGCGCCGGAAGCGGTGGTGCATCCAAGCTTTCAGATGTCGTTCGCGGCGACGTTGGGACTGGTGGCGCTGGTTCAGATCGGCATGCCCGCGCTGTTTGCGTCGCCAGACCACTCTGCAACCGCACGGGCGGCGCTGTGGGGCGGTCGCGAAGTCGCAATGCTGGCGCTGGCATCATTGGTCGCGGGCCTCGCGACGACACCCTATGCGGCGTTTCATTTTCACCGCGTGACCCCGTATGGCGTGCTCGCAAACCTGGCAGCGATGCCGGTAGTATCGGTTCTGGTGATGCCGGCTGGGCTGCTCGGCCTTGCCGCGATGCCCTTCGGTTTCGACCGCGTATTTTGGCGCCTGATGGAATTCGGCATCGACTGGATGATCGCGGTGGCGCAATGGGTGGCGGCGCTGCCCGGCGCCGTCGGTCGCGTGGCGGCGTTCGACACCGGCCCGCTGCTTGTGGCAAGCGCGGGGATCATCTTGCTGGGACTGCTGCGGTCGCCGCTACGATGGAGCGGCGCGGTCGCCATTGTGCTCGCGGCGGTTTGGGCGCTCGCATCACCGCAACCCGAGATCCTGATCTCCGCAGATGGGCATCATGTAGGTGTGCGGGGCGGGGACGGCCGCCTGCATCTGATGCGGACCGCAAAGGACATCTTTCTGGTGAGGGAATGGCTGGCGGCGGATGCCGATTCGCGGCAGCCCGGCGATACCTCGCTCGGCGACGGCGTCTCCTGCGATGAGGCGGGTTGTGTGACGTCATTGCCGGACGGCAGGCTTGTCGCGCTGGCGCTGCGGCCGGAGGCGCTCGCGGATGATTGCGAACGGTCGGCTGTTATCGTCACGGCAAGGCAGGCATGGCGCGGATGCGGCGCGCTGGTAATCGATCGGGAGCGCCTGCAGGAACAGGCAGCGACCGGGCTGCGGCGAACCCGCGGCGGATTTGTGATCGATGCGGTGAGACCGAATGGGATGGATCGGCCATGGTCGCCGGCCCGCCGGACAACGGAGTTCGAGAACGGAGATCCGCAGCAAGCAAATCCACGTCCCGTGGACACGACGCCTGCGGAAGCGGACTTGCAGATGGAGGAATAGCCGCTCCCGGCTCAATATTTCCGGTACAGTCCGATCAGCTTGCCTTGGATCCGGACCCGGTTCGGCGGCAGAATGCGGACTTCGTACGAGGTGTTGGCGGGTTCGAGCGCAATCGAGGCGCCACGGCGGCGGAAGCGTTTAAGCGTGGCTTCCTCCTCGTCGATCAGTGCCACCACGATGTCGCCGGTCTCCGCGGTCTCATTACGCTGGATCAATGCCATGTCGCCGTCGAGGATCCCGGCGTCCACCATCGAATCACCCCGCACCTCAAGCGCATAATGTTCGCCGGAGCCAAGCATGTCAGGCGGCACGCTGATGGTATGGCTGCGGGTCTGCAGCGCCTCGATCGGGGTGCCGGCCGCGATACGGCCCATTACCGGCACCGCTACCGGACGATTGCCATCGTCCTCCGAACTGCCGGCCGATGGGCGCACCTTGCCGAGGTTGCCTTCGATCACGCTGGGAGTGAAGCCGCGGCGACCGTTGCCGCCACCGTTGCCTGACAGTTCGGGAAGCTTGATGACCTCGATGGCGCGGGCACGATTGGGCAGGCGGCGGATGAAGCCGCGCTCTTCAAGTGCCGTGATCAGGCGGTGAATGCCGGACTTCGAGCGCAAGTCCAGCGCATCCTTCATTTCGTCGAAAGACGGGGGAACGCCGGCTTCTTTCAACCGCTCGTTGATGAATCGCAGCAGTTCATATTGTTTGCGCGTGAGCATCTCGTCCAATCCCCAGTTTGTTGATGCCGTTCGATCCTCAAGCGGCGCCGCAGCTCCGATTGTGGACCGCGATTTAAAGGTACGAGCACTCGAAACAAATCATGAACGGACCCTATATGTTCCATATGTGTTCTGCAACCACTTAATTTCGCGTCAACAAAATGGAATTTGCTGGAACGCCCGTTCAATCCGGCAGCCTGACGATGACGCAAGGCGCGCCGGCTGTGGCAGCAGGGGCGAATGGAGAACGGATTACAAGTGCCCGCGCCGCCGCGAGATTTCCCAACAGCGAGCTATCCTGATGATCGACCGGGGTTGCCACCGGTATGCCGTCGGCGCGCTCTTCGATCCGCGCCCGTAGATAATCTTCACGCAGGTCGTTTGCGGCTAGATCGCGCCCGAGCACTGCCGCTTCCGTCGCATGTTGCACGTCCAAGCGGCCTGACAGCAAGCGAATCAAGGGCACCATGAACAGGAAGCCGCAGACATAGGACGACACCGGATTGCCGGGCAGGCCGATCACGCGCATTGCACCGAGCCTGCCATGCATCATCGGCTTGCCCGGCCGCATCGCAATCCGCCAGAACGCCATGGTGACACCCTCGGCTTCCAGCGATTGCTTGACCAGATCGTGATCGCCGACCGAGGCGCCGCCGGTGGTTATCAGGATGTCGGCGCCGCTGTCGCGGGCGCGGCGGATGCCGTCGGTCGTCGCCGAGACGGTGTCGGCGGCGATGCCGAGGTCGACGGTATCGGCGCCTTCAGCGCGGGCCAGCGCCCGCAGCGCATAACCGTTGGAATAGACGATCTGGCCGGGGCCGAGCGTCGAGCCCGGCATCACCAGTTCGTCGCCGGTGGCGAGCACCGCGACCTTCGGCCGGCGCCGGACCGGCAATTGGGGATAATTCATGCCCGCGGCCAGCGACAGGTCGCGGTCGGCAAGACGACGGCCCCTGCGCAGCAGCACGTCACCTTCACGAAAGTCGATGCCGGCGGGACGGATATGGCGCCCGGCGGCTGCCACCTCGGTCACCTCGATGCTGTCGCGGTCACGTACCGTATCCTCCTGGATCACGACGGCATCGGCGCCCTCGGGGACCACGCCGCCGGTGAAAATCCGCACTGCTTCGCCCGCGCGTAGCGCTGTGTCGAACGGCCGGCCTGCGGCGACTTCACCTATCACCTTCAGCCGTGCCGCCACGCGCGAAGCGTCGGCCGACCGCACCGCATAGCCGTCCATCGCCGACATTGCTTGCGGCGGCTGGGTCCGCAAGGCCGCGACGTCGCGCGCCAGCACGCGGTGATACGCGGCATCAAGCGCGACCATTTCCTCCGGCAACGCTTCGGCACCATCGAGTACCGCGGCCAGCGCATCGGCAACCGGCATCAATGCCATTTGAACTCCTCAAATTCCCAACGCAGCGAGCGCATCGGCCCTTGCCATTGCGGTAGCTTAAGTTTCCTCAGGCGGCTTGGTATGCCGGAACATCCGCAGCAACGCCAAGTCGTAGCCGATCTTCAAGGCTCCGCACAGCACCAGTGGCAGCGCGGAAAACGGCCCGGCCAGCATGAAGCCGGCGATGGCGGGGCTGATCGACGAGGCAAGGCTGCGCGGCACCGCAGTGACGCTTGCGGCGGCTGTACGCTCGGCGGGGGTTACCACGGCCATGACGTAGGATGACCGGGTTGGTACGTCCATTTGCGACAGTGCCGAGCGCACCAGCAGCAGCGACAGCACCACGGTCAGGCTTGATGAAAACGCCGCGGCGATCAGGCAGAGGCTGGATGGAATGTGGGTGAACACCATGGTGTTGATCAGCCCGATGCGCCGGGACAGCCAGACCGCGACCGGAAACGACATCGCACCCAACAGGCTCGAGCAGAAGAAAAACACACCGGCCGCTTCCAGCGACAGACTGAATTTTTGAAACAGCCAGAGCGCCAGCAGTGATTGCACGACAAAGCCGCCAGCAAAGGCATCGAGGCTGAACAGAACTGCGAGCCTGTAAACGATACCACGGGATGGCCCAAGCGCCGCCTTGGGGCGGCTCTTCGCGTGAGCGTGGTCGCGCGGCAGTCGTGCGTAGAGCAGCGCCGCCAGCAGACCGAGTGCGGCATATATGTAGAACATCAGCTTGATGGCGCCGAGTTTCGGCGAACCATTTAACGCAAGCATCTCGGGGAACGCTGCCGCCAGCGCTCCGACAGCAGCCGTCAGTGCGCCGACCAGGCTATAGCGGGCAAAGACCGCAGTGCGGTCGCGGTCGGCGGTCTCCTTGGTGAGCAACGCGTGCTCTAGCGGCACCAGCATGCCAAGATCGCCGGCGGAAGGGTTGATGCTCCCGATGAAGGCGACCAGCAGAACCGGCGCCAAGGTTTCGGCCGCCGGGAATATCAACCCGGTGAAGACGATCAATCCGGCGCCGGCGAGAAACAGGTTTCGCAGCTCAAAGCGCGGCGCGATGAATCCTGTGATCAAGGTCAGCACTGCCGTTCCGAGCAGCGACGCGCTGGCGACGATCCCGATCTCAAGCGGGCTGAAGCCGATCGCAGTAAGATAGACCGGCAGGATAAGGATCGCAAAGCCGTCGCCGAATCCGCGCAGCGCTCGCGCGCCGTACAGACAAAGAATATCCGGCGGAGTTTTCATTGCGGCGGTCGGTGTGAAGGCAGGGGGCCGCGGGACATGTCTCACCTCCGTGACGGAGCGAGACAACGCTTGGCTGCGCGGCAGCTGACCGGGCGGTTGCCGATGGCCCGGACATCATGCACCTAACACGCAAGGCCCGTGCATTCAAGCAAAGGGTGAGTATGGAGAGGTTGACCGGTCCGATTGTTTTGTGCGTTCTGGAACTTGGAGTGAGCTCGAGCAGGCGCCTTTGACCGACACGCATCAGATTACCCGTTTCGAATGGCGCAGCGCGGCAGCAGGATTTGCCATTTTCCTGTTCAGTTATTTTATGCTGCTGATCGGGTTGGATACGCCGGACCATCCGTATTTCGACGAGACGCACTACGTTCCGGCGGCGCGCCAGTTGATGCAAACGCATTTTGCTGTTCCGACGCTCAATCTCGAACATCCGCCGCTGGCAAAAGAGCTGATGGCGCTGTCGATCTGGCTGTTCGGCGACAACCCTTTCGGCTGGCGTACCATGAGCGCGCTGTTCGGCGCGCTGGCGATGACCGGAATCTATCTCTGCGGCCGGGCGTTGTTCAGCGATCAGCGCGTGGCGTTGTGGGCCTCCGCGATAACCGGGCTCAACCAGATGCTGTTCGTGCAGGCGCGGGTGGCGATGCTCGACGTCTACGCGCTGGCCTTCGTGTTGTGGGGCCTTGCCGCTTTCATGGCGAGCTTTCGCCGGGGCGCGCCGGCGCGCGCACTGCTCGCTGCCGCCGGACTTTGTCTTGGGCTTGCAACCGCGTGCAAATGGAGCGGGATGTTTGCATGGGGCATGTGCGTCGCGATCGTCGCCGTGGTGCTGGTTCTGCGGCGCTGGCGCACGCATTTCGACGACCCCCGTCCAGCGGACTGGTATCGCCCCGATCTGTGGACGGAAATGCGCGCGGGCGATTGGCTGGTGTGCCTCGGTCTTGTTCCGCTCGCCGCCTATATCGCAAGCTGGTTGCCGATCTACGGCTTTTCGCCGGCTGCCTTGCTGGAGGCGCAACGGCGGATTTTCCAGGACAACGCGACGCTGCTCACGCCGCATCCCTATATGAGCGCGTGGCCGAACTGGCCGCTGCTGATGCGGCCGGTGTGGTTCCTGTTCGAGAAGGCCGGCGACGATCGATATCGGGCGGTGCTGTCGCTTGGCAATCCGGTGATCATGTGGAGCGCCATACCGGCAATTCTGGTCTGCCTGCGCGACTGGATCGTCACGCGCCGGCGCGACGCTTTTTTGATCGTCGCGAGTTATACGGGACTCTATCTCGCCTGGATCGTGCTGCCGCGTGCCGTCGGTTTTTGCTTTTATTACTTGCCGTCGGCGACCGTCGCGAGCCTTGCGCTGGCATATTGCTTCTTCCGAAGCGAAGCAAGGCTCTGGCTTTGGGCGCGATGGGTTTTTCTGGCGGCGGCATTCGCCGGCTTTTTGATGTTATTGCCAATCTCTGCCGCGTCGGTCGCTACGTCGCTGGCCGGATACGAACGGCTGATGTGGTTTTCGAGCTGGCGCTGACGCCGGTTCAGTAATTGATGCGCAGGCCGACACCGCCATGCACGGTGTTGCCGACGGGGTAGGGCCCGAGCGTGCCGTTGACGAACACGTCAGCGATCATGTTCTTGGACAGGCGCGCACCGATGCGGCCGCCCAGTTCCACCCAGTGCTGGTTGCCGAAGGTGGGCAGGATGGTGCCGACGCCGACCACGGCCGCCTGCAGTCCTGTCGAGCTTGCAAACGATTGCACGAAACCGCCGTTGACATTCACTTCGATGAAATTGCCGAACAGGTGGGTCCACTGCGCGCCGATGCGGGCAAGGTTGATCCGGTCGGTGCTGTCGGCAATGGTGGCGCTGAACGGATTGGCAAGCGTGGCGATTTCCTGGTAGCCGCGGACGCGCTGCCAACCCTGCCACAATTCGCCGGATACGGCGAATTCGTCGCGGGGTGTGACGCGGACGATCCATCCGGCGCGTTCGAACACCGAGTAATTCGAACTCGTGGTGTTGCTCAGGACTTGCGTCGGTCCCATGCTGGAAATGTAAGACCTTTGGTAGCCGACGTGCTGGTCGGGCGAAAGCACGGTGCCAATGTCGAAAAACGGCCGTGACTTTCCCCACTCCGTAAAATCATAGCGTAGCGCGAACGCGCCGATCGGGGCGCTGGTGACGTTAAAACCGTTTTCGTTGAACTGCGCATAGGCGATGCCGCCCAGGACCGAGAGACTGTCGGTGATGTTGTAGCGGCCGTGCACACCGGCTGAAAACGAACCTGCCGAGCCGAACGCGCTGACGCAGTTCGAGCAATTCGCCTGTTCGTTCACTCCGAGCAGTACGCTCGCCAGCACCCGCGTTGTGATCATCTGCGAAAATCGCTGATCGGCGAGGTTCTGAATCGAACTGGTGCTCGATTGCTGGTTCGGCGTCGGCCCCCCCGGCGTCGGAGTGGGGGTTGGTGTCGGAGTCGGAGTTGGCGTAGGCGTTGGAGTCGGTGCCGGAGTTGGCGTCGGGGTCGGAGTTGGTGTCGGTGTCGGTGTCGGCGTTGGTGTAGGAGTTGGAGTTGGAGTCGGAGTAGGGGTCGGAGTAGGGGTCGGGGTCGGAGTTGGTGTTGGTGTTGGCGTTGGAGTAGGGGTCGGCGTTGGTGTCGGTGTCGGTGTCGGTGTCGGAGTTGGAGTAGGAGTTGGAGTTGGAGTTGGAGTTGGAGTTGGAGTTGGAGTAGGAGTAGGAGTTGGAACCACGGTCTGCGCCTGCGCAATGGCTGGCGCGGCGGCAACGACAACTGCGAATCCGATCGCCGCGGCGCGGCCGAGTTTTTGACCCAGCGTGGCGTAACCGGATGGCTGCGATGCACTACTCATCGTTCCGTCTCACTTGCCGCACAACGCCGAAGCGAAGTCGACGTCGATCTCAGGCGTTCCGGGCATGGTTGTTTGCGCGAAAGTGGTTGGACTGCACAACGCAGCGTTGGCAGCGCATGCTCCTGCAAATGTCCAGGGCGGTGAAGAGGTCTTGGTAAGCTGAATCTTTCCGCCGGTTGAGGTGATCACAACCGAGTCGCCCGGATTCAGAAGGTCGACACACTGCCCGCCGGCGCAGACTCGCGCGTGTCCGTCCTGTAATACGACGGTGTTGCGGCCTCTCTGGATCAGAAAGTCCAGCGTTGTTCCGCGCACGCCGATGGTCGCAAGCGGCGTGACGATCTTGTAGGACTCCTTGGTGGAGTGGCCGGTGACGAAACGAAACGCACCGGAAGTCAATTTAACCGCGATATCGCCGGCGCTGGTCTCGCCGGAAAACACCGCGCGATCCAGCTTCAAAGTCGACCCGGGACCAAGCGACAGATTGGTGTCGTCGCGGAGTACGAATTTGGCGTCGCTGTCCGCGGCGGTGCGAACGGTTTCGTCGCGAAAGATTTCATCTCCCGTGCCGATCCTGGCAATGCGAGGCGAGATCTGGGAAACGTCGTTGCGGATCACGGCCGCGCGCCCGATGCGTTCTTGGGCATTTGCCGGGCCCAGCACGCCGCAAGCGCCCAACGCCAACGTCAGTGCAATGAAAAACCCACGATGCATTTTTGTGCTCTTAATAATTCAATGGCCGCAGTGTAACGGCAAACCGTTGGTCTACTGTAGTAATACTGCAACATTGCCGCTATTAATCGTAGCTCCCTTGCCATGATAATGCCGCGGTTCCGACTAGCGAAACCGTCGGAGACCCCGCCATGAGCGACACCTTGCTGTTCTCGCCGTTGACCATTTGCGGCGTCGAGCTGCGCAACCGCATCGTAGTGCCGCCGATGCACCAGTACTCTGCGGCGAAGGGATATCCGACCGACTGGCACTTGATGAACGCAGGCAAATTCGCGGCGGGCGGCGCCGGGCTCGTGGTAGTCGAATCCACCAAGGTTGAACGGCGCGGCTGTGGCACGGTAGGAGATCTCGGCATCTGGGACGACACCTTTGTCGAGCCGTTGGCGCGGCTGGTTCGGTTCATCAAGCAGCAAAACGCGGTGCCGGGAATCCAGCTCGGCCATTCCGGCCGCAAAGCGCGCGCCACCCGGCCGTGGGAAGGCGACCGGCCGCTGCAGCGAACGCCTGACATCGACGACTGGGACGCCTGGACGCCGGCTGAACAATCCGAACTGGCCAATGGACGCCGCATCAAAACTCGGTGTCGAAGGTCCGTTCCGCAACGTGCCGCCGCAGTTCGGATACTGGCTCGGGACACGAGCCAAGCGTGGTTTCGGTACGCAGCCGTCAACCTGGCAGAGGGGGCTCGACGAGAGCGGGAAGATTCCTTGAGTTTCCGTTTCGTCTGCTGGCGGTCGTTATCGATCATTCGCGGCCGGCGGCAGATCGCGACGAGTGACGCCGCGTTCGACAATAGCCAGTTAAAAATGGGATAAAGTTGAACAGAAAGGCGGCCCGGAGGCCGCCTTTGGATAGTGTTCAGTTGTCGTCGCCGTCACTGGCAGGCGTGGCGCCTGCCGTCACGGCCAAGGAAGGTGCCCGATGCGGGATCGTACGACCGATAGCGCTGGGCACAATAGGAGGCGTTGTCGTCCATATACGCATAGGAGTTATCATTGCGATAACCGCGAGACGGTGCGCCTGCAATCGCGCCGGCTGTACCGACCGCGCCGCCGACAGCACCTGCCGCTACATCGCCCGGCCAGAAGCCACGGTTATTGTTCCAGCCGTTATCCCAGTAGCCGTAGTTGCCGTTCTGATAGGCATCCCCGCGCTGGTAACTGCCGGTGTAGGGATTGTTCGGCCCTTTGTTCTGGCAATTCGCATTGGGATAGAACTGGGCGCAGTAGCCTGGATTGTAGATCACTTCCTGCGCCAAGGCTGGCGTTGCGATGGCGGCAGACATGATCGCCGCTGCGCTAAGTAGTTTCAACTTCGTCATCTGGTGTCTCCGCGTTAGAGTCGGAGAAGAACACCATGAGATGCCTCACGTTCCAGCCGTGTTGCTCAAACAGACGTGAGGTTCCAATTTGCCGCGCGAACACGGGAGACTCAGATCGACCACTGCTCTTCATTCCGGAGTGTGACGGTCACCGGCAGGCGATGCGCTGACCATTGCGGCCGATATAGGTGCATGAGGCTGGATCATAGGAGCGACGCTGCGCACAAGCGCTGGGAGTGCTGCCTGCGGACGCGTACATGCCGGGGTCGCCGCCGCGCTGATAGTAACCGCTGGAGCCGGTATAGGGGTTGCCGTAGCCTTTGTTCTGGCAGTTGGCGTTGGGATAGAACTGCGCGCAATAGCCCGGCTCCGAGATGACCTGCTGCGCTGGGACCGGGGAAGCCATCGCGGTTGCCAGCATGACCACTGCGCCCAATAGCTTTAATCGTGACATGACGTTCTCCGCATTGTGCTCGTCGAGCATAACGGTTGAACACCGCACCTCCGGGTTTGGCCGATCAAACTAGCGTGATGGGGACGCCCGATAGCGGCCGGACTTGCCGCCCTGCTTCTCGACCAGATGAATGCGCTCGATACGTACGCCGCGCTCTGCGGCCTTGATCATGTCGTAGATCGTCAGGCACGCGACTGCTACCGCGGTGAGCGCTTCCATCTCGACGCCGGTCGGGCCGGTTACTTTCACGGTGGCACGGACGACGCAGCCCGGCAGCGTGCCGTCTGGCACGATGGCGAGGGTGACCTTCGATAAAGCGAGGGGATGACACAGCGGAATGAGGTCGGCGGTTCGCTTTGCCGCCATGATGCCGGCGACGCGCGCGGTGCCGAGCACGTCGCCCTTTTTGGCGTCGCCTGAGATAATGAGGTCCAGCGTCGCCTGGCTCATGACGACGCGGCCTTCGGCGATGGCGGTCCGTTCGGTGGCTGGCTTGGCCGAAACGTCGACCATCCGTGCTTCGCCCTTGCCGTCGATGTGGGTGAGGGCGGCCGGGTGCTTCGGTGTCGGTTTCCTGCCGGCCATGGGTTATCGGATTCCCGTGGCGCAGGACGCGTCGCTGCGGGCCAGCAGCGCGCGGGTCGCCGCCGTGACGTCGGCCTGCCGCATCAGGCTTTCACCGACCAGGAAGGTCGACATGCCCACTTGTGCGAGCCGCGCGAGATCTGCCGGCGAGAAGATTCCGCTTTCTCCGACCATCAGGCGGTCCGTCGGAATCAGCGGCGCCAGCGCCTCGCTGGTGGCGAGCGCGGTCTCGAAGGTCCGCAGGTTGCGGTTGTTGACGCCGATCATCGGCGAGCGCAGTTTCAACGCGCGCTCCAGTTCCGCGCGATCGTGCACCTCGAGCAGCACGTCCATGCCATATGCAAATGCGGCATCCTCGATATCTCCGGCGGTTTTGTCGTCGAGCGCGGCCAGGATGATGAGGATGCAGTCGGCTCCGTAAGCACGGGCCTCAGCCACTTGATAGGTGTCATACATGAAATCCTTGCGAAGTACCGGCAACGAAGTCGCTGCGCGCGCGGACACCATGAAATCAAGATGCCCCTGAAATGACGGGGTGTCCGTCAGCACCGAAAGGCACGCCGCGCCGCCGGCTTCGTATGCCTTGGCCAGCGCCGGGGGATCGAAGTCGGCGCGGATCAGGCCTCTGGAGGGTGAAGCTTTCTTCACTTCAGCAATCAGGGCGTAATCGCCGCGGCTGAGTTTCTCGCGGATCGCGCGAACAAAGCCACGCGGGGGCGGAGCCGCTTTTGCCAAGGCTTCGACGCCGGAAAGCGGATATGCGCGCTTCGCAACGGCGATTTCCTCGCGCTTGTAGGCCTCGATCTTGGTAAGGATGTCAGACAAGCCGGATCCCTCAGCCGTTGGAAACCACGACCAGATGTTTCAACTTCGCCGCCGCAGCACCGCTGCCAAGCGATCTGGTGCCAAGCGCGACGCCTTCCTTCAAGTCCTTGACCTTGCCGGCGACGATCAGCGCCGCTGCTGCGTTGAGCAGCGCTACGTCGCGAAACGCGCCGGCCTTGCCGTCGAGCACCTCTTGCAGCGCAATCGCATTCGCGGCCGCATCGCCGCCCTTCAGAGCGTCGCCGTCGACCCGGGTAAGGCCGGCGTCCTCCGGCGTCACCTCGAACGTGCGGACATTGCCGTTCTCGAGCGCGGCCACGAAGGTCGGGCCGGTGAGGGTAATTTCATCCAGTCCGTCGGAGCCGTGTACCACCCAGATCGATTCAGCGCCCAGATTCTTCAGCACCTGCGCCAGCGGTTGCACCCATTGCCTTGAGAACACGCCCACCATCTGCCGTTTGACGCCAGCCGGATTGGACAGCGGCCCCAGCAGGTTGAAGATGGTACGGGTCGCAAGCTCAACCCGGGTTGGGCCGACATTCTTCATCGCAGGATGATGCGACGGCGCGAACATGAAGCCGATCCCGGTCTCGGCCACGCAGCGTCCGACATGATCGGGCGAGATGTCGATTTTGACGCCGAGCGCGGACAGCACGTCGGCAGCCCCCGAGCGCGACGACAGCGCGCGATTGCCATGCTTGGCGACGGGCACGCCGGCGCCTGCGACGATAAAGGAGGCGCAGGTCGAAACGTTGACCGAGCCGGAACCGTCGCCACCGGTGCCGACCACGTCGACGGCGCCGTCGGGCGCCTTGACGCGCAGCATCTTGGCGCGCATCGCCGATACCGCTCCGGTGATCTCATCGACGGTTTCGCCGCGGACGCGCAACGCCATCAGCAGGCCGCCCATTTGCGACGGAGTGGCTTCGCCGGACATCATGCTGTCAAACGCCGACGCTGCCTCCTCACGCGACAGCGTTGCGCCGGTGGCGACTTTTCCGATCAGTGACTTGAGGTCGTCCATTAAGTAGCTTTCGGACCAGGATGGGACCTCATGGTGAGGAGCGCATCTTCGCGCGTCTCGAACCATGCGGAGTATGGCCCATCCTTCGAGACGCGGCCAAGGGGCCGCTCCTCAGGATGAGGGGAATTACACGGATCAATTATTAGCGCCGGTCACCTGCGCGAGGGCGTTCTGGTTGATGCTGGTGCCGATCTCGGATTCCAATTTGGTGACGTATTGGGCGATCTGTTCGTCGCTCAAACCGCGCAGCAAAGTTTCCTTCAGTTTCCTGATGTCGTCGGAAGCGGGATCGACCGGCGGCACGTTCACATCGGTGACGCGGAACACGATCCAGTCGCTGCCGCCGGCACCGGAAGTTTGTGCGGCTGCGTCCTTCGGAGTACGGAAAGCAGCCTCGATCACGCTGGTCGGTACGCCCGGCACGGTGGCGTCGCGCCTGAACCCCGCTGCCGCCTCGACCTTCACGCCGAGGCCAGAGGCTTCATCGGCAAGCTTGCCGCCCTGATTGAGCTTCTGCACTATCTCGGCCGCCTTGGCGCGCAGGCGGGTCGTGATCTGGTCGTCGCGCCAGCGCGCTTCGACCTGGTCCTTGACCTCCTCGATGCTGCGTTCGCGCGACGGCGTGATACCGAGCACGTCGAACCAGACATAGCCGTTATTGAACTGAACCGGATCGTTGTCGACGCCGACGTCGCTCAAGAACACCTGGTTGACGATATTGAGCCCCTGCGGAATGCCGGAAACCGGCTGGCCATTCGGCGCGCGCCCGGACCGGTCGACGGCCTCGATGGTGACGGCCGCCAGCCCAAGCTTCTGAGCGGCCTCGATGACGCTGGCGCCACCGCCGCGTTCATCCTCCATCTTATCGTGCAGGCTCGCGACCTGGCTGCGTGCGCGCTCGCCTGCAATTTCGCGCTTCAAATTGGACGCAACGCTTTCATATGTCACCTGGGTGCCCGGCTCGATCTTGCCGACCTTCACCAGCGCCGTGCCGAACCGGCCCTGCACGGGCTGGCTGACGTCGTCGGGCGCCAAAGAAAAGGCGGCGTCTGCAATCGCGGGGTCGATGATGGCGGATTTCGGTATCGTGCCGAGATCGATATCGGACGGACTGAGTCCACGTTCCTTGGCCAGATCGTCGAACGACAGTCCCGACGCAATCCGGCCGCGCGCGGCCATGGCTTCCTCGGCATTCGGGAAAACCATTTGCGCAACCTGGCGGCGTTCCGGCGTCGACAGTTTCTCTCGGCGTTCCTCGAAGGTCTTTCTGGCGTCCTCGTCGGAGACCGTGGCCCATTTGCCGATCTCTTCCGGCGTGATCATGACGAACGACAGCTTGCGATATTCGGGAGCGCGGAACTGGGTCTTGTGATCGTCGAAATATCCAGCCAGCGCCTCGGGCGAGGGCGGATCGATGGCGCCCGCCTGCACTGCGTCGAGCTTGACGTAGTCGATGCTACGCTGTTCGCTCTGGAAGCGGACCAGTGCGTCAATCAGGGTTTTCGGCGGCTCAAGTCCGGCGGTGATGGTATTTGCGATCTGTCGGCGCAGCGAAACCCGCCGCTGATCGGCGATATAGCGCTGTTCGGTATAGCCGACCTGGCGGATGGTTGCCTGGAACCGTGCCGGGTCGAAGTTGCCCGAGACGCCCTTGAAGTTTGGATCGCCGGTGATCATCCGCATGGTTTCGGCGTTGGATTGGCCAAGGCCGAGCTGTCGCGCGTTGTCGTCGAGGGCCGCCTCCGCGATGACCTGCTGCAGCACTTGACGGTCGAGGCCGAAGGCGCGCGCCTGATCCATGGTCAATGGGCGGCCAAACTGGCGACCGATCTGCTGCAGTTTCTCGGTGTAGAGCTGACGGAATTGTTCGGTCGAAATCTCGGTGCGGCCGATTTTCGCCAGCGTCGATTGTCCGAAGCCCTTGAAGATGTCGGCAATGCCCCAGACGCCGAAGCTGATGATCAGCACCCCCATCACGGTGGCCATGATGATCTTGCCGAGCCAGTTTGATGAGGCTTTGCGCATTCCTCGAAGCATGGGTCCAACTTATTTGGCAGGAGGGAACCGGGTTCGCGCCGGGACGCTTGGTCCGCGGACGGCTGGCGCCGAGTTGATGCGGCATCATAAAGTGGCTGTCTTCCCGTCGCAACCTCGGCGGGGCGGCGAATTGAAGCGGTTAACGATCTGTAAGGTGCCGAGACGGCATCTGGTCCACGCCGCTGGCTTCTGCTAGCGCTGCCCACTGCGCCTGTGCGAGGTTTCACCCATGACTGACACCATTCGGCCGCTGATCGCCGGCAACTGGAAAATGAACGGCTTGAAAGCCTCGACGTCTGAATTCGACGCCATGATCGCGGGCGCCGGATCGGTGGTCGCGAAGGCCGATCTGCTGGTCTGTCCCCCAGTAACGCTGCTTACGATCTTTGCCGAAAAGACCGGCATCCTGCCGGCAGATCGAAAGGCTCTCGCGCTGGGCGCGCAGGACTGCCATCCGAAGGCCACCGGCGCTCACACCGGTGACATTTCCACCGAAATGCTAGCCGACGCAGGTGCGAGCTTTGTCATTGTCGGTCACTCCGAGCGCCGCGCCGACCATGGTGAAAGCGATGCGTTGGTTCGGCAAAAAGCCGAAGCTGCGTGGCGGGCAGGACTGGTCGCGGTCGTTTGTATCGGCGAAACCCGGGCCCATCGTGACGCAGGACATACGCTGGATATTTGCGGTGGCCAGCTCAACGGCTCGCTGCCGGACGGGGCCACCGCCGGCAATCTCGTTGTCGCCTATGAGCCGGTCTGGGCGATTGGCACCGGCCTCACACCAACTGCAGAAGATATCAAGCAAATTCATAAGTTTATACGAAATAACCTCACAGATAGATTTAATAGAGAAGGAACCGGCATCCGCATCCTGTATGGCGGCTCGGTGAAGCCTTCCAATGCTGTGGAACTGATGGCGGTGCCGAATGTCAATGGCGCGCTGGTCGGCGGTGCCAGTTTGAAGGCCGCCGATTTTCTTGCGATTGCGGCCAGTTGCCCCTAACTAGCTTTGATACATGAGCGGCCTGGACAGCGTTCCCTTCATACGGAAGAGGTCCAAGGTTCAATGTGTCCGGGGGTGACAATGCCCCGTTTTATCGTGTAGACACCGCGCGACTTCAAACCCCGCAAACCTGTCGAGCAGCCGGCCTTCGGCGCCGCATGTCTGCGATGGAAGGTTCCAAATGCAGACTGTCGTCATTGTGGTCCACCTTATGCTGGTCGCGGCATTGATCGCGACGGTGCTGCTGCAGAAGTCCGAGGGTGGCGGCCTGGGAATGGGTGGCGGCGCCGGCTTCATGTCAAGCCGCGGCACCGCCAACCTGCTGTCGCGCACAACGGCGGTGCTGGCGGTGGGTTTTTTCCTCACCAGCCTCTTCCTGTCGTGGCTTGCCAGCTATGATCGCAAGCCGAGCTCGATCGTTCCAAGCGACCCGGCGTCGCAGTCGCAACCCGCCGGCCCTGCCACGCCGATTTCGCCGCCGCAGGGTGGCGGAATTCTGGATTCGCTGAAGAAATCGGACGAGCGTCAGCAAAATCAGCCGGCACCAACTGGCCCGCAGGCGCCCCGCTCGCAATAAAGCAGCCCGGCCATGCAGGGCGAAGGCTACTGTCTTGCGTCATCAGTCTCCATCAAGAGGCTGAGAATACATTTGTTTTTAACTTCACCCACAGCGAAGCCGCTTCTTGGCTCGAGATTGCAATTCGTTTTGGCGAATCGGCCGGGTGCCCTTAAAGGTTAAGACCCATGGCGCGGTATATTTTCATCACCGGCGGCGTGGTCTCCTCGCTCGGAAAAGGTTTGGCTTCGGCAGCGCTGGGCGCCCTGCTGCAGGCGCGGGGCTACAAGGTCCGGCTTCGCAAGCTCGACCCTTATCTAAACCTCGATCCCGGAACGATGTCGCCGTATCAGCACGGCGAGGTGTTCGTGACCGATGACGGCGCCGAGACCGATCTCGATCTCGGCCATTACGAGCGTTTCACCGGGCGGCCCGCGACCAAGGCCAACAACATCACCACCGGACGGATCTATCAGGACATCCTGACCAAGGAACGCCGCGGCGACTATCTCGGCGCCACCATTCAGGTGATCCCCCATGTCACCAACGCCATCAAGGATTTCATCCTCGACAGCAACGACGGGTACGACTTCGTACTGTGCGAGATCGGCGGCACCGTCGGCGATATCGAGGGCCTGCCGTTCTTCGAGGCGATCCGCCAGATCAAGAACGACCTGCCGCGCGGCCAGGCCATCTATGTCCATTTGACGCTGTTGCCATACATCCCCAGCGCCGGCGAGTTGAAGACCAAGCCGACCCAGCATTCGGTCAAGGAACTGCGCTCGATCGGCATCCAGCCGGATATCCTGTTGTGCCGGACCGACCGGCCAATTCCTAAGGAAGAGCGCCGCAAGCTCGGCCTGTTCTGCAATGTCCGCGAAAGCGCGGTGATCGAGGCGCGCGACGTCGACAATATCTACGCTGTGCCGGAGGCCTACCACGCCTCCGGGCTCGACGACGAGGTACTGGCGGCATTCGGCATCGAGGCTAGAAGTCCGCCAGGGTTGCAAAGTTGGCACGACATCAATGAGCGGGTGCATAACCCGGAAGGCGCGGTCACCATCGCCATTGTCGGCAAATACACTGGCATGAAGGATGCCTACAAATCGCTGATCGAAGCGCTCAGCCATGGCGGCATCGCCAACAAGGTGAAGGTCAATCTCGACTGGATCGAGAGCGAGGTGTTCGAAAACGAGGACCCCACGCCGTTCCTGGAACACGTCAACGGCATCCTGGTGCCCGGCGGCTTTGGCCAGCGCGGCGCCGAAGGCAAGCTCCGCGCGGCGCAGTTCGCGCGCGAGCGCGACGTGCCGTATTTCGGCATTTGTTTCGGGATGCAGATGGCGGTGATCGAGGCAGCGCGTAATCTGGTCGGCATTGAAAACGCGAATTCAACCGAGTTCGGTCCGACCGACGAGGCAGTGGTCGGGCTAATGACCGAATGGCTGCGTGGCAACGAACTGGAGAAGCGCTCGAAAGCCGGCGACCTCGGCGGCACCATGCGGCTCGGCGCGTATCCAGCCTCGCTCAGGCGCGGCAGCCGGGTGTCCGGCATCTATGGCGGCGCCACCGAAATTTCCGAGCGCCATCGCCACCGTTACGAGGTCAACACCGCTTACAAAGACCGGTTGGAGCAACACGGGCTGCGGTTTTCGGGGATGTCGCCGGACGGGGTGCTGCCGGAGATTGTCGAATACGAAGACCATCCATGGTTCATCGGGGTGCAATTCCACCCCGAGCTGAAATCGCGGCCATTCGAGCCGCATCCGCTGTTCGCCTCGTTCGTGCAGGCGGCGATGGTACAGTCGCGGCTGGTTTAGCCGCAGAATTAACGTCCGCTTCGCCGCCTTTTCGGACGAAACACGCCGAAACGATAGTTCGGGATATCGACCTCGAATTCGAGTTCGGTGAACGCGCCGCTCGCCCGAAACGCATCTACAATATTGTTCATCGCGATCACAGTTGGCATCTGTTCGCGCGCTGCCGCCAGCTTGCCGATGAACGGCGCGGCGACATCCGGAAAGAACGGGCTGTTCAGCAGCAGATACGACACGTCGTCGTAGTTTTGCGCCAGCGCGTCGCCTTCGACGACCTCGATATTGTTCAAGCCGAGACCCCGCGCGCTTCGCAGCATCGCTGCGCATCGGACCGGCAGGATTTCGACAGCGCGGAGCCGGCACGGCGCGACGCAGGCTCCGTAAAGCACGACGTGGCCGTATCCCGCGCCGGCATCGCAGAACAGTTCGTCCGGCTGCGGGTCGAGGCAGCGAAAGATTTCACGAATCTCATGAAATGGCGTGCCGCCGAAAAACGTGAAATTCTGGTTGCCGTAGCGACGCAGCAATGCCGGCAATTCATCGGCACGCTTCTCGTCGACCGGCTCGATTGCTAGCGCGCGTTCGAGAATCGAATCCGTGGCTTCCGCGGTTCGCGCGTGAAATTTCCGGACGAGTGCTGCGCCTGACCGGCGTTCGCTAGACATAATTCGCAACTTATGAGACGATCTTGAACCGGCGCAACCGGAAAAAATATTTTGGAGTAGACCATGACTCTCATTGCCTACGGCACGGCCATCAATACAGCCTTGAAGAATCCAAAAACCAAACTCGAGGACCTCAAGGTGCTGCGCGAGCACGCCGTTTCGCTGATGAAGGCGCAAGGTGATCTCAAGGGGTCGCTTGCCAAATTGGAAAAAGAGATCAAGTCGCGCGAGAAGGCCCCCGCCAGGTCGGCGAAGAAGGCGAAGAAAAAGAAGTGACGCGCGGCTGCGCGTGAGGCACCGATGCCGAACGCAGAAACGGGCAATATGCCGCGGACGCCCCAACGTTTGCGGACGGTGCAGGATCGGCGTTCCCACGTGCCGGTCCACGTCGTTTGGGAGATCACGCTCGCCTGCAATCTGAAATGCGGTCACTGCGGATCGCGGGCCGGAAAGCGACGCGCGAATGAATTGTCGACGGCGGAATGCATTGACGTCGTTCGTCAATTGGCTGCTGCCGGAACCCGGGAAATCACACTGATCGGCGGCGAGGCCTATCTGCGCCGCGATTGGCTCGAAATCGTCGCCGAGATAGCGCGACTTGGCGTTCACTGTGGCGTGCAGACCGGCGCCCGCGGTCTGACCAGGGAGCGGATTGCCGCGGCTTACACCGCGGGCGTACGTGCGATGGGCGTTTCGGTCGACGGCGTGCGCGAACTGCACAATTCCATCAGGGGTGTGGCCGGCAGTCACGATCAGGCAATCCGCGCCCTCAAGGATATCAGTGACGTCGGCATCGAGCCCGGGGCGAACACCCAGATCAACGCGTTGTCGATGCACCAATTGCCGCAAATATTCGACGAAATCGTCGCGGCCGGCGCCAAATACTGGCAAGTGCAATTGACGGTCGCGATGGGAAACGCGGTCGATAACGCAGCAATGCTGTTGCAGCCGCATCAAATCATCGAGGTGGTCGATACGCTTGCCGGTCTCTATCACAAGGGCCGCGACGTCGGCCTTCGGCTGCTGCCCGGCAACAGCATCGGATATTTCGGACACCATGAAGCCTATTGGCGCTCGCTGACCAGCGAAATCGAGCACTGGACCGGCTGCACGGCGGGCGAGACCGCCCTCGGCCTCGAGGCCGACGGAACGATCAAGAGTTGCCCGTCGCTGCCGAAATCGCATTTCGCCGCCGGCGAAACCCGCTCGATGTCGATCGATGATGCCCTGCGCAATCTCGAAAGCCGGACGGTTCGGCGCGACGGCAATCGCGGCCGCGGCTTTTGCGGTTCGTGTTACTACTGGAGCGTCTGCCGCGGTGGCTGCACCTGGGTGTCGCACGTGCTTGAAGGCAAGCGCGGCGACAATCCCTATTGTTATTACCGCGCCACGACGCTCGCCGAACGCGGCTTGCGCGAGCGCATCGTGAAGGTCGCGGAGGCGCCCGATCAGCCGTTCGCCGTCGGCCGTTTCGAGGTCCGCCTCGAGCGCGAAGACGGATCGCGCGCGCCGCGTTCGTCGGGGCTCGACCACAAACGGCGCAAGCGTGGCCGTCTTGTGCTGTGTAGATCCTGTGATGAATACATCTACGCGAGCGAGCGCGAATGCCCCCATTGCGGCGGCGCCGCCAACTCCAAACCGGCCGCCGATGAAATGCTTGCGATGCGGGCGACCATCGCCGAGATCGAACACCACGGCCGCCGCATTCTCGAGATCGCCGCGATGGCGGAGGAAACGGCAGCGCTGGGATCTTTGCCGAGCGCTGAGTGATTTGCATAAATAGTTCGTCTTGATTGCGTCGTCGCCGGTCAATCGGCATTTACGCAGGCATGCAATTTGCGGCGCCGATCCCGCGCGATCCAACCAAGACAACACCGGAACCACCAGCTATAACCACCGCACAAGAAACGGAGGAAACCGATGATCTACGAGATGCGCGTCTACCGCTGTGTGCCGGGCCGGCTGCCGGCGCTGCTCAAGCGCTTCGAGACAGTTACGCTAAAACTTTGGGACAAGCACGGCATCAAGCAAGCAGGTTTTTTCACCACGCTGATTGGCGAATCCAATCAGGAACTGACGTATATTCTGGCGTGGGACTCGCTTGGCGACCGCGAAAAGAAATGGAACGCGTTCCAAAGCGATCCGGACTGGCACGCCGCGCGCGCGCAGAGCGAGGCCAACGGCCAGATCGTCGGCAATATCGCCAGTCAATTGCTGGTGCCGACCGCGTTCTCGTCGGTGAAGTAGGCGGATATCCGTCCTGTGCCCAGAGGGCTCGACCATATCGTGCACGCCGTCCGCGACCTGGACGCGGCGGCGCATTTTTATCGCCGCGCCGGCTTCACGGTCGGCGCGCGCAATCGGCATCCGTGGGGTACGCATAACCGGATCGTACAATTCGACGGCGTTTTCATTGAGCTGATCACGGTCGGCGAACCCGAACTGATAAGGGCAGGGGCACCTGGCACCTTCTCGTTTGGAGCTTTCGCGCGCGATTTCCTCGCGCGGGAAGAGGGGCTGGCGATGCTGGTGCTGGAAGGCAAAGGCGCCGCCGACGATGTTGCGGCGTTTCGTGCCGCTGGCATCGGCGATTTTAAGCCGTTCAACTTCGAGCGGGAGGCGAAGCGCCCCGACGGGTCGGCGGTGAAGGTGGCGTTCTCGCTTGTGTTCGCCGTCGACGAAAAGGCCCCCGGCATCGGCTACTTCACCTGCCAGCATCATTATCCGGAAAATTTCTGGAATTCGGCGTTCCAGAAACATTCGAACGGCGCGGCGGGCATCGCGGGGATTGTCATAGTCTCCGAAAATCCCGAGGACCATAGCCACTTCGCAAGTTCCTTTGCCGGCGTGCAACATATCGATGCAGACGAGAACGGAATTTCCGTGACGACCCCGCGCGGAGTCATACAGGTGATGAATCCGTCCGCTTGGCGCGCAGCGACGGGGACCGAACCTCCGGATTTGACGCGCGGCGCGCATCTTGCGGCCATATGCTTCGCCGTGCGCGACAAGGCCGGGGTGATGTCGGCGTTGAGAAACAGCGGCATCGCCGCGACCGAACGCAATGGTAGCATTGTCGTGCCGCCGGACGAGGCGCACGGCGCAACCCTGATATTCGGGACGTCCAAATAGGTTGATCCGGCCGACGCTGCCCGGCATGGTCCGGCCCGAAGAGGAAACATCTTGAATACTGCTATTTCAGCCGCGTCGGCCGTTACCGTGGGTAATGTCACCTTCGGCAATGAACTGCCGATCTCGATCATCGCAGGACCGTGTCAGCTGGAAAGCCGGGCGCATGCGCTCGAAGTGGCATCCGCGCTGAAAGAGATCGCGGCGCGGCTCAAAATCGGCCTTGTCTACAAAACCTCGTTCGATAAGGCCAACCGCACCAGCGCCTCTGCCGCGCGCGGTATGGGCTTAAAGCAGGCAATGCCGATCTTTGCCGAGATTCGTACCTCGCTCGGAATCCCGGTGTTGACCGATGTCCATGAAGCCTCGCAATGCGCCGAAGTAGCTGAAGCCGTCGATGTGCTGCAGATTCCGGCTTTCCTGTGCAGGCAGACCGACCTGCTGCTGGCGGCGGCGGCGACCGGCAAAACGATCAACGTCAAGAAGGGGCAGTTTCTCGCACCCTGGGACATGACCAATGTCGTGACCAAGATCACGAGCGGCGGCAATTGCAACGTGCTGGTCACCGAACGTGGCGCGTCGTTCGGCTACAACGCGCTGGTCTCGGACATGCGCGCGCTGCCGATCCTGGCCCGCACCACCGGCGCGCCCGTGATTTTCGACGCCACCCATTCGGTGCAGCAGCCCGGCGGCAAGGGATCGTCATCCGGCGGCGAGCGCGAATTCGTTCCGGTACTTGCGCGCGCTGCGGTCGCGGTCGGCGTTGCCGGTGTGTTCATCGAAACCCACCCCGACCCTGACCATGCGCCATCCGACGGACCCAACATGATGCCGCTGCGCGAACTCGAGGCTTTACTGCGGACGCTGATGGCGTTCGACACAATTGCCAAGGGCGCCGCGATGCGCGGGACGTGTTGATGCCGGCGGGCAGGGCTTGCGCGTGAAGGCATTTGTTTGGTTGAGCATGATCTTGTCCAAAAACCGGTATCCACTTTTTGGGATCATGCTCTGATGCCACCGGTCCTCAACATCATCGCGTTGGCGACTTTCGCCGCCAGCCTGTCGGCGCGGGCGCTCGACCCGGTGCTGCCGCATGTCGCGGACGATTTCGGCGTCAGCATCGCCGCCGCGGCCAGTTTCGCCGCGGTGTTCGCCTTCACCTTCGCTATCGTGCAGCCGGTACTGGGCGCTGCGGCAGACCTGTTCGGCAAGGCGCGGCTGATGATCGCCTGTCTGGTGCTGCTCGGCATCGCCAGCATCCTCGGTGCGCTGTCGGTCTCGTTTCCCATGCTGTTCGCCACCCGCATCCTCGCCGGCATCGGCTCCGGAGGGGTGTTTCCGATAGCGCTCGGTCTTACCAGCGATCTGGTTGCGCCGGACAAGCGGCAGGTCGCGATCGGGCGAACATTGGCTGGCGCCATGACCGGTAACCTGTTGGGCGCTTCCGCTTCCGGTCTGATCGGCGATTTTCTGGGCTGGCGCGGTGTGCTCGCGGTGCTAGGCGTTCTTGTAATCGCAGCATCCGTTGCCGTCGCCATCGGCTTTCGCGGCGCGGCGCTGACGCGGGCGCCGCGAACGAATTTGGCAGCACTCAAACACGGCTACCGGACGATCTTCGCCAATCCGAATGCGCCGGTCTGCTATTCGGCGGTCTTCATCGAAGGTTGCTGCGTGCTTGGATTGTTTCCGTTCATCGCGGCGTTTCTATTCGAACTTGGTGTGACGAGCCTGTCGATCGCCGGAATCGTGATCGCGGGTTTTGCTGTGGGCGGCCTGTTCTATACCATGAGCGTGTCGCGATTTCTGCCATGGCTCGGCGTCAAGGGCATGATGATTTCAGGCGCAGCCCTCGTTGGATTGCAGCTTGCCGTCATCGCTTTCGGTCCTGGCTGGAAGATCCAGGCTCTGAGCCTGCTGTTCATGGGCTGGGGCTTCTACATGATCCACGGCTGCCTGCAGGTATTCGCCAGCGAACTGTCCGTCGAAGCCCGCGCCACCGCGCTGTCGCTGCATTCGTTCTTTTTCTTCATGGGCCAGACCGTCGGCCCGATCGCCTATGGCCTAGGCATCGGACATCTGGGAAAAATTCCGACGCTGCTCGCCGCCGCGGCGGTGATGATCGCGTTGGGTTTCGTCTGTGCAAGGCTGTTGCGCCAGTCGCGGCCGGCTGACGCCGGATCGTAGGATGGATTTCGCTTCGCTCTACCCGTCCTGCAGAAGTCCTAGCCGCGTCCACGATAGGACGCAACGCCCTGATCGGGAATCCAAATGCCCTTGGGCAGCTTGCCGGTCTGCCAGAACACGTCAATCGGAATACCGCCGCGCGGATACCAGTAGCCGCCGATGCGCAGCCATTTCGGTTTGATCTCGGCGGCGAGCCGCTTGCCAATGGAAACCGTGCAGTCCTCATGAAACGCACCATGATTGCGAAAGCTCGCGACAAAGAGTTTCAGAGATTTCGATTCCAGCAGCCATTGCCCTGGCACGTAATCGATCACCAGATGCGCGAAATCGGGCTGTCCCGTCACCGGGCAGATCGACGTGAATTCCGGCACCGCGAACCGCACCAGATAATCCGTGTCCTGCTGCGGGTTGGGTACTCCATCAATCTGCGCCCGGTCGGGCGACGTCGGCCATTCCACCGCGCGGCCAAGCTGAAGTTTGGGCGATTTCGACGCAGATTTCGATTTGTAGGGCTTTTTAGCCATAGCGATCTCCTTGCCAATTTCTTAGCCAATCGGATCGCTGAGGTCACGCGGCCTTTTCCGTCCTGGTGGCTTACTGTAGAAGCACCACCAACGTTCCCAGAATTGCCGAGAGGGCACCCATGACAGCGATCGTCGATATCATTGGCCGTGAAATTCTCGACAGCCGCGGCAATCCCACGGTCGAGGTGGATGTGGTGCTGGAGGATGGCTCTCTGGGCCGCGCCGCGGTGCCGTCGGGGGCCTCCACCGGCGCCCACGAAGCGGTGGAACTACGCGATGGCGACAAGGCACGCTATTTCGGCAAGGGTGCGCAAAAGGCAGTTGAGGCCGTCAACGGCGAACTGTTCGACGCGCTCGGCGGCATGGATTCCGAGCAGCAGGTGCTGATCGACCAGACCATGATCGCGCTCGACGGCACGGCCAACAAGAGCCGGCTCGGCGCCAACGCCATTCTCGGCGTGTCGCTCGCCGTTGCCAAGGCGTCCGCGGAATCGCTGGACCTGCCGCTGTACCGATACGTCGGCGGCACCTCGGCGCGGACACTGCCGGTGCCGATGATGAACATCATCAATGGCGGCGTGCATGCCGACAACCCGATCGATTTCCAGGAATTCATGATCATGCCGATCGGCGCGAAAACCTTCGCGGAAGCGCTGCGATGCGGGTCGGAAATCTTCCATACCCTGCGCGGCGAATTGAAAAAGGCCGGTCATAATACCAATGTCGGCGACGAGGGCGGGTTTGCGCCGAACCTGCCGTTGGCCGACGCGGCGCTCGAGTTCGTCATGGGTGCGATCGGCAAGGCCGGCTATAACGCCGGCTCCGACGTAATGCTGGCGCTGGACTGTGCCGCCACCGAGTTCTTCAAGGACGGCGCTTACGTCTATGGCGGCGAGAACAAGACCCGCAGCGGTTCGGAGCAGGCCAGATATCTCGCCGATCTTGCATCGCGCTATCCCATCGTCTCTATCGAGGACGGCATGTCGGAAGACGACATGGACGGCTGGAAGGAACTGACCGATCTGGTCGGGGACAAGTGCCAGTTGGTCGGCGACGACCTGTTCGTCACCAATGTGACGCGGCTCGCCGACGGCATCAAACACGGTCGCGCCAATTCCATCCTGATCAAGGTCAACCAGATCGGCACGCTGACCGAAACGCTTTCCGCCGTCGAGATGGCCTACAAGGCCGGCTATACCGCGGTGATGTCGCACCGCTCCGGCGAGACCGAGGATTCCACCATTGCCGATCTCGCGGTCGCCACCAATTGCGGGCAGATCAAGACCGGCTCGCTGGCGCGCTCGGACCGTACCGCCAAATACAACCAACTGCTGCGCATCGAACAGCAACTGGGCACCCAGGCGAAGTACGCGGGCAGGTCGGTACTGAAGACGCTGGCGCAATGAACACGGCGGCGCTGTGCGTAGTCATGAAGTTTTCGTATTTCTGGTAGCTCATGATCGGTATTCATTGTTGAACCGCAAGACGTGGACGATTCCGCGGACGTGATTCACGCACAGCGTGAAGCCATTCCACGTCGCCCCGTGCGGCCCTGCGGTTTGCGTTGGGCACTGCCAGGCCAAGCGCGCCAGGTCCGAGTGGACTTCCGGCCCGAGACACGGATAAGCTGTACGCCATCATTCATTCACCTGTCGGAGGATGCCATGCTCCCGTTCGACGCGGAACAGTCTCTTAACAAAAGCACGCTTGACGAAGAGACGCTATTGAGCGGACAGTTCTGGGGCGAACTTCGTGTCTTTCTCGCCGTGGCGAAGACCAAGTCGTTCAATCGCGCCGCCGAGATTACCAACACGAGCCAGCCGACGGTAAGCCGGCAAGTCAAGCGGCTCCAGGATGTGGTGGGCTCGCAGCTTTTCATTTCGACGCCGCGCGGCGTCAAGCTTACCAAAAAGGGCGAAGCGCTGGCGCAAGCCTTGTCGCGGCTCGATCACACGCTCTATTCCATCACCAGTAATTTGAAGGCGGAGAGCCGTGAAGCGGAAGGTACCGTGCGCGTCAGCATCACCGACGGACTGAATGCGCTTTTTGCGGCACCCGCGCTGTTACCGTTCTCCGCGCAGTATCCGAAAATCCAGTTACATCTGAAAAGCCCGCTCAACCTCATAAACCTGCGAGAAAATCAAACGGACATGATGATCGGATTTGGTCCCAGTGTGTCCTCCGACATTCAATTCAGAAAGCTGGGCCAGCTTCATTTCATTCCGGTCGTCGCGAAGAAATATATCCAGGAACGCGGGTTGCCGACCAGCGAAAATCTGGAACGGCATCTTTTCGTCCAGTCCGAGTACTATTTGGCCAGAACCGGACTATGGGATAGCTGGCAACAAGTTGTGTCACGCGGACGCATCGCGCATTTTTGCGACGACTCATTTGCATACGGCATGTTGGTGAAAGCAGGACACGGCATAGGGCTGCTTGGCAGCTACACGCTGGTTGAGCCTTGTTTCGTTCCGCTGGAAATTGGCTTGCGGATATCGGTTCCTCTTTTTTTGCTTGCGCTTACCGAGCGTCTGCACGCCCGCCCTGTCCGTCTCGTATTCGATTGGCTCGCCGAAATCTTCGGTGGCAACAATCCATGGTTCAACGATGAATTCAAACTGAACAATCCGCCGAGCGAATACGACAACGGCTTTCGGAAAATGTTCAATCTTTGAGAGACGGGCGGGCGTGGCAGCGATTACTAATTCGTTCCGAAATTTGCAGATAGGTCTTGCCGGCATCCTCGAACAGATCGGCGAGCTCCGGACTTATGGTTGCGTCCTCGCCGAACAGCAGTTTTTCGAACATTACGCGGTGGATGCTGACCACCTGCATCAGATGGGATCGGAAAAAATCCACGAGAATGCCCGCTCGAATGGTTGGAAACGTCCGTGGTCGCAATCACGCTGCTGCGGTTTCAAACTTGGACGGCGCGTCCCAAGAGCCCTCGATTCGGAACAGAACGGCCGAGTCCGTACTGACTGAGATAGCGTTGGGCGGCGGGACGAGCTCCTTGACGAGTTCGGTATAAGGCTCCTCGTGGCCTTCAAAATAAAGCGGCTTTTTGCCCTCGGCGTTCTTGAACCCTAGGATCATCCGCCAAAGCCGCGCGTATTTCGGTTGCGCATGGGTAATGACCTTGTCGTAACCTTTGCGGGCGACATGATCGAACACGAAGAAGGCGAAAGCCTTGAGGACGTGAGTGTTGCGATAATCCTGGCGAAAGGCGGTGCGCTCAAGCTTGGCGAAGTCCTTGAACCAGCGGATACGCAGGGTGCCGATCGGCTCATCGCCTGTGTACATGATCACATGAGTGGCCTGATAATCGTTGCCATCGAAAGTTTGCTGCGCTTTGACGCCATGCTCTTCCATGAAACAAATGCTGCGGATGGCGTAGGCGTGGAGCATCTGCTCGTAGGTCGTCACGACCTCGCAGCGGATTTGATTGTGGTCTGGGGTGATGGCCCTCATTTTATGTTCCACATTTCTCTCCTCTCCACAGCAGGTAGCGACAAATAGACGGACCGGCTCGGTCAGCGAAAGGTGGGAAACGTGCCGCCGTTCAACGCTGGCGTTGAAGTGACAGTCTTCCTGTCACGCGAGGGAACCGCCGTCGTCGCGGGGCGTACAGGCAAGTTGTTTCGATGAACCGCCAACAACCGGAAAAGTCGGGCGAAAAGCCGGCAGAATCGCAACGCCTGCGGTGTGCACAAAACAGCAGAACGATTTGGCGGGCAGGATGATCTAAGATTGCACGTCATCAACAAGTTCTTCCATAGGTCGTGCGATCCATCACGCAGCGCATTGCCATATCGCTGAGATTCCGCGTCCGAATTGCTGACGGCCTATGCAGACATCGCGGACCGGGCAATTCGACACAACCTCAGCGACTTGGTCGAGCGCATCGCCAACTCGGCCAAGAACCAGTCCGGAGAGAGACCGATGAGTTCGACACAGAATACCGACGTCGAGGCATTGATAGCCACGCGTATTCAAGCGCGCCGCCTCGAAGTCGGGATGAGTCAGGAAAATCTGAGCAAGGCTCTCGGCCTCACGCTCCACCAAGTTCAGGAATACGAAAAAGGCAGCGACCGGGTAAGTTCCGAGTTGCTGCTCAATATTGCTGACGTGCTCGAATGCAATATTACGCAGTTCTTCGAAGATCTCACCCAACGCCGGACGGCCGCCAGCGCCCCATTCGCGACGTTCATGACAACGAAAGAGGGTGTCGCCATCGTCAAGGCGATGTTGAAGATCAGCGATCATGACTTGCGCCGAAAGGTCATCGAAATCGCCGAAAAATTCGCGGAAACGTAGCGCATGCAGAACGAATAATCCTGCCCTGCGTCGCTACGGTGACGTGATCCGTCCTGGCAGCAACGGCCCCGAAGCCGCCAACCTGGACCGTTTCTTGTCATCCACCGGACGCTTCGGTGCCGTCGGTGTCAGTCCGCGAAACCATCCATCGCATTCCCGTTAAGGGAGCCGCGGCAGCGTGCCCGATTTCGTTCCGTGCGGCCACCATGGCGCTTCACCAGTACCGGCTCTGGCAGATACGCGCCGTTGAGACGAGCGCGGTGCTTGCCCGGTCGTTTGAAGCATGAAAGGCTCACCGAAATTGGTGCTGCAACGGCCGGTTAGCGGCCGGCATGGGGGATCCAAATGAAACGGTTGAATTTGCAATGGCTGACGGCGGCTGCGGTCGGGATTTATGCGCTTGCAGGCGTTACGGCTGCCCAGGCCCAGCAAACCATTCGCGTCGGCTGGACCATCCCGGCCGAAGAGTTGAAATATTGGATGATGCAGCGGCCGGCGGAATTTCCCAATCTCGGCAAGACCTATAATATCGAATGGACCCAGTTCCAGGGGACGTCTCCGATGACGCAGGCGCTGGCGGCCGGGGCGCTGGATTGCGCGACGCAGGCGCCGCTGCCGCTGGCGAACGGCGTAGTGGGCGGGAATTTGAAGGCTTACATCGTGGCGCAGCATGTTTACGAAAAGCCCGGCGGCTTCTCGGTCTACTGGGCCGTAATGGACGATTCCCCGATCAAGAAGATCGCGGACCTCAAGGGCAAGACGATCGGCATTTCGGTGATCGGAGGCGGCACCCAGGGCCCGTTCGAGTTGTTGTTGAAGAAGAACGGCGTCGATCCGAAGACCGATATCAAGCTGGTTGAAACCGGCTTCTCGATCTCCGAGGGCGCCTTGCGTCAAGGCCGCGTCGACGCCGTGAACATGAACCAGCCGTTCGCCGCGCGCGCGGAAGCAAAGGGCGGCACACGAAAACTGTTCTCGCTGTCGGAAGCGATGCCCAACATCGTCCACATTCTCGAAGCCTGTCGCGCCGATTTCGTCGACAAAAATCCGGAGTTGGCGAAGGCCTATGTGCGCGACATCACTGCGGGGATGAAAAAGGCGCTGGCCAGTCGTGAGGAGACTCTCAAGGTCGTCTCAGAGGTGCTGAAGGCTCCGGTGCCGGTTCTGGATACCTACCTTCTCAAGGACAATGATTTCGGCCGCGACCCGGACGCCGCGCCGAACTTCGAGGCGATTCAGAAAATGCTCGACATCTATGCGGAGACCGGAATGCTGCCCAAGCTCGACGTCGCGCAGTTCAAGCATCCAACCATCGTCGCGCCGCTTCAGTAGCAGAACCGGCATTCGCCGGGACGGCCTGCAGAAAACGCATCGCATGAAAAAATGGCGGTCACGGGTGACGACGGACGGCCTCGATCGTGCGCCGCACCGCGCCTTCATGCGCGCGATGGGGCTCGATGACGAGGCTATCGCAAAGCCGATGATCGGCGTCGTCAGCATGAAGGGCGAACAGACGCCCTGCAACATGACCCATGATTTCCAGGTCGATGCCGCCAAAGCCGGAATTGCCGAGGCCGGCGGCACGCCCCGTGAATTCTCCACCATCTCGGTGTCGGACGGCATCAGCATGAACCACGAGGGCATGAAATTTTCTCTGCTCTCGCGCGAACTGATCGCGGATTCCATCGAGGCCGTCGTTCATGGTCTGGCCTATGACGCCTTGATCGGATTCGGTGGCTGCGACAAGACGCTGCCCGGCGTTATGATGGGCATGGTCCGCTGCAACGTGCCGTCGATCTTCATCTATGGCGGCAGCGCGCTCCCCGGTCGGTTTAAGGGGCGAACGTTGACCGTGCTGGATTCTTATGAGGCCGTCGGTGGTTTCATGACCGGCGAGATCGACGAGGCGACGCTGGCCGGTATCGAACGGGCGTGCCTGCCGACCGTCGGTGCCTGTGCCGGGCAATTCACCGCCAACACCATGGCAATGGTCTCCGAGGCCATGGGATTGACGATTCCGAACGTCTCGATGGTACCCGGCGTCTACGCCGAGCGCGCGCACTATGCACGCCGCGCCGGACGGCTCGTAATGGAGATGTTGAAACGCGGCGGACCCTTGCCACGCGAACTGGTGACGCGCCGAGCTCTTGAAAACGGTGCGGCGATCGTTGCCGCCACCGGCGGGTCGACCAATGCGGCGCTGCATCTGCCGGCCATTGCCAATGAAGCCGGTATACGATTCAGCATCGACGATGTCGGCGAGATTTTTGCCCGCACGCCGCTGATCGGAAATCTGCGCCCCGGTGGAAAGTACACCGCAAAGGACGTTTACGATATCGGCGGAACCGCTGTCGTGATCCGCGCGCTGGTCGAAAGCGGCCACATCGACGGCAGTTGTTTGACCATCACCGGCCGGACCATCGCCGAGGAATACGGTGAGGCCAACAGGACCGATGGCGAAATCATCTACCATACCGACGCGCCAATCATGCCTGACGGCGGCGTGGCCGTGCTGAAGGGCAATCTTTGTCCGGATGGCGCCGTGATCAAGGTCGCCGGGCTGAAGAAGCTGGTATTCGAAGGTAACGCTCGTATTTTTGAAGATGAGGAAACATGCGTTGAGGCCGTTCGACAGCGGAGCTACAGCGAAGGCGACGTTCTCATTATCCGAAACGAAGGACCGGTCGGCGGCCCCGGCATGCGCGAGATGCTAGGGGTCACCGCGCTGATCTATGGCCAGGGCATGGGCGAGAAGGTGGCACTCGTGACCGACGGCCGGTTCTCGGGCGCCACCCGCGGCATGTGTATCGGCTATGTGTCGCCGGAGTCCTTTGTCGGCGGTCCACTCGCGCTGGTGCGCGCCGGCGACCGCATCCGGATCGATGCCGCCGCGCGCAGGATGGATGTTTTGATCGACGAGGCCGAGCTGGCGCGGCGGCGGCAGGCATGGACCCCGCTGCCGCCACGACACCGCGCCGGAGCCTTGTCCAAATATGCGCGGCTGGTCGGGCAGGCGCCCGGCGGCGCGGTGACACATCAAGGTGCTGCGGACTGGCCCTGGTTCGACTAGTCATACAACACCAAAAATTCGAACAGGGAGGGTTTAAGATGGCTTCTGACAATAAGACCGGATTGCAGCTTCGCTCGCTGGTCAAAAAGAGCGGCGAACTCGAACTGTCGCTGGCCAGAGAGCCAATTCCCGAACCCGGCCCCGAGGAGGTGCTGGTCCGGGTCGAGGCCTCGCCAATCAATCCGTCGGACCTTGGCCTTCTGGTAGGCGCCGCGGATATGTCCACGGCCAAGACGTCCGGTAGCGGCGACACCACGGTTGTTACGGCGAAGGTGCCGGAGAGTGCGATGAAAGCCATGGCAGGGCGACTCGATGAATCGATGCCGGTTGGCAACGAGGGCGCCGGCGTGGTGATCAAGGCGGGCTCTTCGGATGCGGCACAGGCGCTGCTCGGCAAGACCGTGGCGATGATCGGCGGCGCCATGTATTCGCAATACCGCTGTCTAAGGGCAAAAGATGTTTTGCCGCTTCCTCCGGGCACCACGCCGGCCGAAGGCGCATCGTGCTTCGTCAATCCGCTGACTTCGCTCGGCATGGTCGAAACCATGCGGCGCGAAAGCCACAAGGCTCTGGTGCACACTGCGGCGGCCTCGAACCTCGGGCAGATGCTCAACAAGATCTGCATCAAGGACGGGGTCGATCTGGTCAACATTGTCCGTAACGCGGAGCAGGGTAATATCCTGCGCAAGCTCGGGGCGAAACATGTGGTCGATTCCACTATACCGACATTCATGGATGATCTCACCAATGCACTGGTGGAAACCGGCGCGACGCTCGCGTTCGATGCCATCGGCGGCGGCAAACTCGCCGGGCAAATCCTGACCTGCATGGAAGCCGCGGCCAACAAGACCGCAAAAGTTTATAGCCGTTATGGATCGAGCGTGCACAAGCAGGTCTATATCTACGGTCGACTCGATATGCGTCCGACCGAGTTGGGCGGCGCTTTCGGAATGGCCTGGAGTGTCGGCGGCTGGTTGCTGTTTCCGTTCCTGCAAAAGATCGGGCCCGCCGACGGCGCAAGGCTGCGGCAGCGGGTAGTCGATGAACTCAAGACCACGTTCGCAAGCCACTACACGAAGGTGGTATCGTTGCAAGAGGCGCTTCAACTGCCGAACATTGCTGCCTACGGCAGGCGGGCGACGGGGGAAAAGTACCTGATCAATCCGAACAAGGACGGTTAGCACGACACGCCGCCAGGAAATGAAGGAGCAAAAGCATGACCGGGCCGCTCGCGGGCATTAGAGTGATCGAGATCGGGCAGGCGGTCGCGGGACCGATGGCCGGCATGATCCTCGGCGACATGGGCGCCGAGGTGATCAAGATCGAGAAGCACGACGGCGGCGACGATGCGCGGGCGTGGGGACCGCCCTTCATCGACGGCGATTCCATGCTGTTTCACTCGATGAATCGCAACAAGAAGTCGGTGACGCTGGATATCAAGAATCCCGACGACGTCGTCAGGCTGAAGACGCTGGTTGCCGATGCCGACATCCTGATCCAGAATTTGCGTTCGGGCATTGTCGCCCAACTCGGCATCGGCCCGGATGTAATGTGTGCATTGAACCCGCGGCTGATCTACTGCTCGGTGTGGGCATTCGGCAAAAATGGACCGTTACGGAACGCGCCGGGTTTCGACCCGCTCCTGCAAGCCTATGGCGGCGTGATGTCGCTGACCGGACGGCCGGACGATCCGCCGACATTCTGCGCGCCCGCGATCAATGACAGGGCCACCGCGCAATGGTGCGTGATCGGTGCACTCGGTGCGCTGCAGGCGCGGCACCAGACTGGCAAAGGCTGCGTAATCGACACTTCATTGTTCGACAGCGCGGTTGCCTGGGTCGAGGGGCCGCTCAACGGTTACAACCACACCGGAAAACCGCCGCAGCGTTTCGGCGGCGCCAGCTTCACGCTGGTTCCGTACCAGGTGTTCGAAACGTCAGACCGGCCGATCTGCGTCGCCGCCGGCAACGACCGGTTGTTCGTCAAATGCGCCACCGTGCTCGGTCATCCCGAATGGGCCAGCGATCCGCGCTTCCTCAAGGTCCGCGACCGCGCAGCCAATCGCCACGCGCTGATCGACCTGATGAAACCGGTACTGAAGACACGCAGCCGCGCCGAATGGCTGATGGGACTGGAGAAGGCCGGCGTTCCTTGCAGTCCGGTCAACGATATCCCCGAACTGTCGCAGACCGAACAACTCAAGGCGGCCGATCTGTTGCGCAATTTGCCCGGCACCGATCTCAACGTGGTCGGTCTGCCCATCGTATTCGACGGCGAGCGGCCGCATCCGCGTTCCGATGCGCCAAAACTGGGTGAGCATAACGACGAGGTACTGTCCGCGTTGCGCGTCACCGCAGCGGAATAGATATCCCGCTTCCGGATGGCAAATTCATGCACTTGCATCTTTTTGCGGAGTTGGCTAAGTCAATGTAGCCGCTCTTGTTTCAGGAAAGGACGCCTTCATGGCCACCCCGCACAACATTGTCGTCATTGTTGGCAGCCTTCGCAAGGAGTCCTACACGCTCAAGGTCGCCAACGCGCTGGTCAAGCTCGCTCCCGACACGCTGACGCTGGAAGTCGCGACGCTGCACGATATCTCGTTTTTCAACCAGGACCTCGAAGCCAATCCGCCCGCCGACTGGCTGGCTTTCCGCGAAAAACTGCAGAAATCGAACGGCGTGCTGTTCGTCACCCCGGAATACAACCGTTCCATTCCAGGCGTCCTGAAGAACGCCATCGACGTTGGATCGCGGCCCTACGGCAAGAGTTCGTTTCTCGGCAAGCCGATCGGCATTGTCAGCAATTCCCCGGGCGTGCTCGGCGGCGTCAACGCGGCGATGAACCTGAAGCAGCTTCTTCCCGGCATTACCGGTCCGATCATGGGACAGCCGGAGATCTACCTGGTGGGCGTGGGCGACGCGTTCGACGCGCAAGGCAACCTTACCAAGGAGCCGATGCAAAAGGTGATGAAGCAGTACATCGACGCGTATGCCGCATGGGTGGAAAAGCACAATAAATAGCCGAAGAAAACCGCCGCGGCGGCAGCCGTTAGGATTCTCTTAACCGGACCGTCGCATCGTCGCGGTATGGTTTCTCGCACCCGACTCAAATCTCTGCTTACCGGGCTCGTCCTTTATGCGCTGGCGGCTGCCATGGTCGGTTATTTTGGTGTCAATGCCTATACCGGCAAATACGGCCTGAACGCGCGGCAGGAACTCGACCAGGAAATCATCGCGTTGACCTCCGAACTGGCGCGGCTGAAGCGCGAACGGGCCGAGGGTGAGCAACGGGTCTCGCTGCTGCGGTCGGACCGGGTCGACCCCGATATGCTCGATGAACGCGTGCGCTACCAGCTCGATTACGCCGACCCGCGCGAACTGGTGCGGACCATGAAGCCCGCAAATTGATCTAACCGCGAGACTACCGTCATCCTGAGAGCCGCGCACTTGCGCGGCGTCTCGAAGGACATGCGCCCGCGGCCATCCTTGTGGCTCGCCGTGAAATGCGAGCGCGTCAGGATAACGGTCGGTGGCAAATTACAAAACCTGGCATATTCAATTCCAAAGATTTCGCCGCGGTGCACTGCGGCATGGCGAATTCGCCATGGTGTCACGCAATCCTTTTAACGAGAAATGAGTTGGGGTAGAGAGGGATGACCTCTTTCGCAGACGGAATTGTCCATGGCCGCTCAGAAGAAAAATGCCGTAACCGAAAAAGACCAGGACAAAGGCAACGGCTCTCAGTCTGCATCAAAGCTCGAATTCACCAGGGAGCAGGAGCTGCAGGCGTTGCGTGACATGCTGCTGATCCGGCGCTTCGAGGAAAAAGCCGGCCAGCTCTATGGAATGGGCGCCATCGGCGGCTTTTGCCACCTCTATATCGGCCAGGAAGCTATCGTCGTCGGCATGCAGATGGCTCTGAAACGGGGCGATCAGGTCATAACCGGATACCGTGACCACGGGCACATGCTGGCCTGCGGCATGGAAGCCAAGGGCGTGATGGCCGAACTGACCGGACGCCACGGCGGCTATTCAAAGGGCAAGGGCGGCTCCATGCACATGTTTAGCAAGGAGAAGCATTTCTATGGGGGCCACGGCATTGTCGGCGCACAGGTCCCGCTCGGCACCGGTCTTGCTTTCGCCAATCGCTATCGCGGCAACGACAATGTCAGCCTGGCCTATTTCGGCGACGGCGCCTCCAATCAGGGCCAGGTTTACGAGAGCTTCAACATGGCGGAGCTGTGGAAGCTGCCTGTGATCTACGTCATCGAAAACAACCGCTATGCCATGGGTACGTCGGTGACGCGTTCCTCGGCGCAAACCGATTTTTCCAAGCGCGGCATTTCCTTCAACATTCCCGGCGAGCAAGTCGATGGCATGGATGTCCGCGCGGTGAAAGCGGCAGCGGACAAGGCGGTCGCATGGTGCCGCGCCGGCAAGGGGCCGTTCATCCTCGAGATGCAGACCTACCGTTATCGCGGCCACTCGATGTCGGACCCGGCGAAATACCGAACCCGCGAGGAGGTCGACAAGGTACGTCACGACCAGGATCCGATCGAGCAGGTGCGCAATCGCCTGCTGGCGGCCAAAATGACCGAGCAGGAACTCAAGCAGATCGATGCCGATGTGCGCGAGATTGTCAACGCATCCGCGGATTTCGCACAAACCGATCCCGAGCCCGACGCATCCGAATTGTGGACCGACGTCTATCGTTAAGCGCAAGCTGATCTGGAGCACCTATGCCAATTCAAGTGTTGATGCCTGCGCTGTCGCCAACCATGGAGAAGGGTAACCTCTCCAAATGGCTTAAGAAGGAAGGCGAAACGATCAAGTCCGGCGACGTCATCGCCGAGATCGAAACCGACAAAGCCACCATGGAAGTCGAAGCCACCGACGAAGGCACCCTGGGCAAAATCCTGATTCCGGAAGGTACCGCCGACGTCGCGGTCAACACGCCCATCGCCACCATTCTGGCCGATGGCGAAAGCGCCGCCGATCTCGGTAAAACGCCCGCGAAACAGGAGAAAGCCGCCGAACCCGCGGCCGCTGCCGAGGCAAAACCGGAAACGCCGGCGCCCGACCCGACCGATACAAAATCAGGCGGCGAAGAGAAGGAGAAAAAGCTACCCGCTGCGCCGAAGACCGCCGCCGAGCCGGACCCCGAAGTGCCCGAAGGTACCGAGATGGTGACCATGACCATCCGCGAAGCATTGCGCGACGCCATGGCCGAGGAAATGCGCCGCGACCCGGACGTGTTCATCATGGGCGAGGAGGTGGCCGAGTATCAGGGCGCCTACAAGGTGACGCAAGGGCTGCTGCAGGAATTCGGCGACAAGCGCGTGATCGATACCCCGATTACCGAGCATGGCTTTGCCGGCGTCGGCGTCGGTGCCGCGATGGCAGGCCTGAAACCGATCGTCGAATTCATGACCTTCAATTTCGCCATGCAGGCGATCGACCAGGTCATTAACTCCGCCGCCAAGACGCTGTACATGTCCGGTGGCCAGATGGGTTGCTCGATCGTGTTCCGCGGGCCCAACGGCGCGGCATCCCGCGTCGCGGCCCAGCACAGTCAGGATTACTCGGCATGGTATTCGCAAGTACCGGGGCTGAAGGTCATCGCCCCGTTTTCGGCTGCCGACTACAAGGGCCTGCTGAAGGCCGCGATCCGCGATCCCAATCCGGTGATCTTCCTTGAAAACGAAATGCTGTACGGGCATTCCGGCCCGGTCCCCAAACTCGAAGATTACGTGATCCCGATCGGCAAGGCGCGGATCGTGCGCGCAGGCAGCCACGTCACTGTCGTGTCGTGGTCGAACGGCATGAGCTACGCGCTCAAAGCGGCCAACGAGCTGGCGAAAGAGGGCATCGAGGCCGAGGTCATCGATCTCCGCACGCTGCGTCCGCTGGACACCGACACGATCATCGCGTCGGTACAGAAAACCGGCCGCGCCGTCACCGTAGAGGAAGGCTGGCAGCAATGCGGTGTCGGCGCTGAAATCGCGGCGCGCCTCATGGAGCACGCCTTCGACTATCTCGATGCGCCGGTGGCACGGGTGTCGGGCAAGGACGTGCCGATGCCTTATGCCGCCAATCTGGAGAAGCTGGCATTGCCCTCGGTGGCCGAGGTGGTCGAAGCCGCCAAAGCCGTTTGCTATCGGTGAGCCATGGCTGGTCCGAAACAACAGCCATTGCCGCCAGACGTCGCCGGCCGCGAGGACGCGACGGAAGTGCTGCGCGCATTCGTCGTCGATGAAGGCCTTTCGATCGCATTCATGCGCGCGTTCGAGGAACCGGATATGTGGGGTCTTCTGCTGGTCGATATCGCGCGCCATGCCGCGCGCGCCTACGCTCGCGAAAGCGCTTATACCGAGGACGAGGCGCTGACGCGCATCGTCACAATGTTCGACGCCGAAATCGCGCGGCCAACCGACACCAGCGACACCACGCCGCGGTCGCAACAAGGTCACTGACAATGCCTATCAACATCCTGATGCCCGCGCTGTCGCCGACGATGGAAAAGGGCAACCTTGCGAAGTGGCTCAAGAAAGAGGGCGACAAGGTCAAATCCGGCGACGTGATCGCGGAGATCGAGACCGACAAGGCCACCATGGAAGTGGAAGCGGTCGACGAGGGCACGATTGCGAAGATCGTGGTGCCCGAGGGCACGCAGGATGTGCCGGTCAACGACGTGATCGCGGTGCTGGCCGGCGACGGCGAGGACGTCAAGGCAGCGGGAGCGGCGCCCCAGCAGGCCAAGTCCGAGGTGAAATCTGAAGCAAAGCCTGAAGCCAAGGCGGAAGCCAAGGCCGAGGCAAAACCTGAAGCCAAAGCCGAAGCGCCGAAAGAGAAGGCGACCGCAGCACCCGCCGAGAAGGCTCCGGCCGCCGCTGCACCGGCGTCCGCTCCGGCACAGCCGTCCACGCCGCAAACCAACGGCCACGCCCGCATTTTCTCGTCGCCTCTGGCGCGGCGTCTCGCCAAGGAGGCCGGCATCGACGTCGCGCGGATCACCGGTTCCGGCCCGCACGGCCGCATCATTGCGCGCGACGTCGAGGAGGCCAAATCCGGCAAGGGTCTGAAAGCTGCAGCCGCGGCCCCCGCCGCCGGCGCGCCGGCAACCGCGCCTGCGATGTCCGACAAGCAGATCCTCGGGCTGTACGAGGAAGGTTCCTACGAACTTGTGCCGCATGACGGCATGCGGCGAACTATCGCGCAGCGGCTTACCGCCGCGACCCAGTCGATGCCGACATTCTACCTCACCATCGACTGCGACATCGGCAAGCTATCGGCCGCGCGCGAAGAGATCAACGCCGCGGCGCCGAAAGACAAAGACAAAAAGCCGCTCTACAAGCTTTCGGTCAACGACTTCGTCATCAAGGCGATGGCGCTGGCGCTGCAACGCATTCCCGAGGCCAATGTCAGTTGGTCGGAGGCGGCGATGCTCAGGCACAAGCATTCCGACATCGGCGTCGCAGTTGCCCTGCCGTTTGGGCTGATCACGCCGATCATCCGCCAGGCCGAGACCAAGTCGATATCGGCGATCTCGAACGAGATGAAGGATCTCGCCGCACGCGCCAGGGCCAAGAAGCTGAAGCCGAACGAATACCAGGGCGGCACCTCGTCGGTGTCCAATCTCGGCATGTACGGCATCAAGGATTTCACCGCGGTGATCAATCCGCCGCAGTCGTCGATATTAGCGGTCGGCACCGGGGAGCAGCGCCCGGTGGTGCGCAACGGGCAGATCGTGCCGGCGACCATCATGAGCGTGACGCTGAGTTGCGATCATCGCGCCATCGACGGCGCGCTTGGCGCCGAACTGATCGGCGCGTTCAAGATGCTGATCGAAAATCCGGTGATGATGGTGGTCTGAGATGCCTCTGGTCCGGGTTTCGTTGCGCCGGGGAAAATCTGACGATTACAAACGCGCGATCGGCGACGGCGTCTATCGCGCCTTGCGCGAAACATTCACCGTGCCCGACGAAGACCGCTTCGTCACCGTTTCCGAGCACTCCGACAGCGAATTCCAGTTCAGCAAGACCTACATGGATATCGAACGGACCGATGACCTCGTCATCCTGCAGATCACGGTCAGCAATACGCGCACCATTGAACAGAAAAAGGCTTTGTTCGCGCGCATCGTTGAACTGCTCTCGCAAAAGCCTGGCCTGCGCAAGGAAGATATATTCATCAACCTGCTCGAGGTTGCGAAGGAAAACTGGTCGTTCGGCAACGGCGTTGCCCAATATGCGTGAGGCAAGATAACCATGGCCGATACATCCTTCGACGTCATCATCATCGGCGCAGGCCCCGGCGGCTATGTCACCGCGATCCGCGCGGCACAGCTTGGCCTCAAGACCGCGGTGGTCGAAAAGGCCTATTTCGGCGGCATCTGCAATAACTGGGGTTGCATTCCGACCAAGGCGCTGCTGCGTTCGGCGGAGGTCTATCATCTGATGCGGCACGCCAAGGACTACGGCCTCTCGGCGGAGAAAATCTCGTTCGACCTGCAGGCTGTGGTGCAGCGTTCGCGGGGCGTCGTGAAGCGGTTGAACGACGGCGTCGGCTATCTGTTCAAGAAGAACAAAGTTACGGTGATATGGGGCGAGGCGACGCTGGAGGCGCCGGGCAAGCTTACCGTGAAGAAATCCGCGGTCGAGGCGCCGAAGGGCGCGCTGGGCGAGGGCACCTATCAGGCCAAGCACATCATCGTCGCGACCGGCGCGCGGCCGCGGGTGCTGCCGGGGCTGGAGCCCGACAAGAAACTGGTCTGGACCTATTTCGAGGCGATGGTGCCGGACAGGATGCCGAAGTCGCTGCTGGTGGTAGGCTCCGGGGCGATCGGCATCGAATTCGCGTCGTTCTTCCGTACCATGGGCGCGGAGGTCACCGTGGTCGAGGTGTTGCCGCAGATTCTTCCCGTGGAAGACGCGGAAATCTCGAAATTCGCGCACAAGGCCTTCGAGAAGCAGGGCATCAAGATCCTCACCAACACCAAGGTGACAAAACTGGAGAAGAAGAGCGACAGCGTGGTTGCGACTCTCGACGACGGCAAGGGCAAGCCGCAAACCATCGAAGTCGACCGGGTGATTTCGGCGGTGGGCGTGGTCGGCAACATCGAAAATCTCGGGCTGGAAAAACTCGGCGTTAAAACCGACCGCGGTGTCGTCGTCATAGACGGTTTCTGCAAGACCAATGTGCCGGGCATCTACGCCATCGGGGATGTCGCGGGACCGCCGATGCTCGCGCACAAGGCCGAGCACGAAGGCATCATCTGCGTCGAAGCCATCAAAGGCATGCATCCGCATCCGATGGACAAGAACCTGATTCCGGGGTGCACCTATTGCCATCCGCAGGTCGCCTCGGTCGGCCTCACCGAGACTAAGGCGAAAGAGGGCGGCCGGGAAATCCGTGTCGGGCGTTTTCCTTTCGTCGGCAACGGCAAGGCGATCGCGCTCGGCGAGGACCAAGGCCTGGTCAAGGTGATCTTCGACAAGAAAACCGGCCAGCTGCTGGGCGCGCATATGGTCGGCGCCGAGGTGACGGAATTGATCCAAGGCTATGTCGTCGCGATGAATCTCGAAACCACCGAGGAAGAGCTGATGCACACCATCTTCCCGCATCCGACGCTGTCGGAAATGATGAAGGAGGCGGTGCTGGATGCCTACGGTCGCGTGCTGAATATGTGAGCGCGAAAACCATTGAACAAAAAAATTGCTCGCCGCTTCGTGATGCCTGCGCGAGTATTGATCCGCATCTCCCGACGTTATCTGCAGGACAAAGGCGCGACGTGAAACGAATGGCTTCGCGGCGCAACGCCCATGATAGGAGATGCAGATGCGAAGGACGATTGTTACTCTTGTTGGCGCTGCCTTCATTGCCGCGACGGCGGCGCAGATGGCTGCGGCCGCCCAGCCGCACCGTTCGCATAAAGCGGACCGTGTGCCGGCAATGACGAAGAACGAGCACTTCCGCGATTCCAATGCGGCGTGGCCGGCCGTGCAGCCTAACTGGTCGCGCTACAGCAGCGGCGGTCTTTCGGCGCCCGCGGGACGCTGATCGTTCGGCTCGACGCTTGGTTCGTAGCCCGGATTGCGTTGCGCTATATCCGGGCTGCGAAGTCTCAGGCTCATCAAAAACTGCCATCACAAATTTGTGAATGTATACCTATCCCTGTCTTTAAGACCTCGCTTATCCTGCTCGGGTCCTGTTCGACAGGGGGCCGCTTTCTAGAGGCGATCCTTTGAGCGAATAGAGCAAAAGCTGGCCGGACGGGGCGCCCCGGACCGGTTGATGGCCTAGTGGTTGGTGGAGCGCCGGGAGGCGCTGCGCCTAGCCTTGGGCGCGCGCGGTGCCTTACCGCGCGAGGCAGGTCCGTTAATCCTGCCTCCAGGGGTGCCTCGCAAGCATCCTGGCGCCTCCCGCCGCTTCACCCCCTCGCGCAAATGTCGCACGAGGGACTGGTAAACCTCGGACGCAATGCGCCGCGAGACCGTGAAGCCGTGTCTGTTTGAACTTGTCGCGATGTCTCGTGTCCTGACCCGCGACTTTCCTCAAGCCGTTGCGCGAACTGGAGTATGTCTGGACCGAATCGCAGTGGTTGCCCGGCTGCAACGAATGTTGCGTGGACGCAACAGTCCTGAACATTCGGCGGACAACCCGGCCGGCTCTTGCGCGCGCCGCTATTTAGCCACACGCCTCCATGAAATAATTTCTTCGTAGCTGATGGCCACGGCGCTCGCGAAGGCGAAGGGAATCCTTCCTCGGATTTCCGGGTTCAAAAAAAGAGTTGGCTGGGGAAACGGGTTTCGCGATGGACGCCAAGACCGATATCAAGAAGAGATTGCCCAGCCGCCATGTGACGGAAGGTCCGGAGCGCGCCCCGCATCGGTCGTACCTCTACGCCATGGGCCTGACCACGCAACAGATCCACCAGCCGTTCGTCGGCGTGGCGTCGTGCTGGAACGAGGCCGCCCCCTGCAATATTTCACTGATGCGCCAGGCTCAGGCGGTCAAGAAGGGCGTCGCTTCGGCCGGCGGCACTCCCCGCGAATTCTGCACCATCACCGTGACCGACGGTATCGCAATGGGCCATGACGGCATGCGCTCGTCGCTGCCATCACGGGAATGCATCGCCGATTTGGTCGAATTGACCGTACGGGGCCACGCCTACGACGCGCTGGTCGGCCTTGCCGGCTGCGACAAGTCGCTGCCGGGCATGATGATGGCGATGGTTCGCCTCAACGTACCGTCGATCTTCATTTATGGCGGCTCGATCCTTCCCGGTAATTTTCGCGGTCAGCAGGTCACCGTACAGGATATGTTCGAGGCGGTCGGCAAACACTCGGTGGGCGAGATGTCCGACGCCGATCTGGATGAAATCGAGCGGGTGGCGTGCCCGTTGGCCGGCGCGTGTGGTGCACAGTTCACCGCCAACACCATGGCAACGGTATCGGAAGCCATCGGCCTGGCGCTGCCATATTCGGCCGGCGCCCCGGCGCCCTATGAAATTCGCGACTCGTTCTGCATGACCGCGGGCGAGAAGGTAATGGAATTGATCGCCGCCAACATCCGGCCGCGCGACATCGTCACGCGTCAGGCGCTGGAGAATGCCGCGGCGGTGGTAGCCGCGTCCGGTGGATCGACCAACGCCGCGCTGCATCTGCCGGCGATTGCGCACGAATGCGGCATCAAGTTCGACCTGTTCGATGTCGCCGAAATCTTCAAAAAGACACCATATGTCGCGGATTTGAAGCCGGGCGGTCGTTATGTCGCCAAAGACATGTTTGAAGTTGGCGGCATACCGCTTCTGATGAAGACATTGCTCGACCACGGATACCTTCACGGCGACTGCCTGACCGTTACCGGCAGGACGATCGCGGAAAATCTCAAGGGCGTGAAATGGAATCCGCATCAGGATGTGGTGCGGAGTGCCGACAAGCCAATCACCGTGACCGGGGGTGTTGTCGGTCTGAAGGGAAACCTCGCGCCGGAGGGCGCGATCGTGAAGGTTGCCGGAATGTCGAATTTGAAATTCACCGGACCTGCCCGCTGCTTTGACTGCGAAGAGGATGCGTTCGAGTCGGTACAGAAGAAGACCTACAAGGAAGGTGAGGTTCTGGTGATCCGCTATGAGGGGCCGCGCGGCGGTCCCGGCATGCGCGAGATGCTCTCGACCACCGCGGCGCTGACCGGGCAGGGCATGGGCGGCAAGATCGCGCTGATCACCGATGGACGGTTTTCCGGCGCTACCCGGGGCTTCTGCATCGGCCATGTTGGGCCGGAGGCCGCCGTCGGCGGACCCATCGCATTGCTGCGGGATGGCGACATCATTGAAATCGACGCGGTCGTCGGCACCCTTGACGTAAAATTGACCGACGCGGAATTGGCCGAACGCAAGACCAAATGGAGCCCTCGCGAGACAGATCATGCGTCCGGCGCGCTGTGGAAGTACGCCCAGCAGGTCGGACCCGCGGTGGATGGTGCCGTTACCCATCCAGGTGGGGCGCGCGAGAAAAAGTGTTATGCGGATATTTGAGTGGTTCATCGTTGCGTTGATTTCGAGCGCCACGCCGATGGCGGCCCCGGCGTTCGCCTTTGAGGGCACGCCCGTCGGACCACAGGATTCCGCTATCCCGGTGGTCGCCGCCCAGCCTGGTGCCGTGCCGGCGCTGAAGAAAGCAGTGCCGCCGAGCACAATGGCGACCTCGCTGACCTCTCTGCAATACGCCGCAGAGGGCGGCCACCCGGTGGCACAGTGGAAGTTGGGGCGGATGTATGCGGATGGCGACGGCGTCACTCAGGACGACCTTCGCGCCTTCAATTATTTCAGCAGCATCGCCAACGCCCACGCCGAAGACAGCCCGTCGGCACCGCAGGCGGCGATCGTCGCCAACGCCTTTGTCGCACTCGGCCGCTACTATCTGAACGGTATCCCCAATTCGAAGATCAAGGCCGATGCCGACCGCGCGCGGGAGATGTTCTCCTACGCCGCGTCTTATTTCGGCAATGCCGATGCGCAATACGATCTCGCTCGGCTGTACCTCAACGGCATCGGCGCGCCGCGGGATTCCCGTTACGGCGCGCGCTGGCTCGGCCTTGCCGCCCAGAAAGGCCAGCATCAGGCACAGGCTATGCTCGGCCAGATGCTGTTCAATGGCGATCAACTGCCGAAGCAGGCCGCACGCGGGTTGATGTGGCTGACGCTGGCGCGGGACAACGCCGCGCCAGATGAGACCTGGATCAAGGAAAGCTACAACAAGGCGATCGCGAAAGCGTCCGAGAACGACCGCGCGATGGCGCTGCAGATGCTTGAGCACTGGGTGCAGGGCCGCAAGGACTAATTTTCTTCGTCATTGCGAGGAGAGTTTGCGACGAAGCAATCCAGCTTTTACTTCGTACCGCGCTACGTCTGGATTGCTTTGTTTCGCTTGCAATGACGGGGAGCAGAGGTCACGCAGCCTCCAAATCCAGATCGATCCAGACCGGAACATGGTCGGAGGGCTTTTCCCAAGCGCGCACGTATTTATCGATTCCGGCATCGGTCAGGCGGTCGCTGGCTTGCGGTGACAGCAGCAGGTGATCGATGCGGATGCCCCAGTTCTTTTGCCAGGCGCCGGCCTGATAATCCCAGAACGTATATTGTCCAGGCTCGTCCGAAACGGCGCGCAACGCATCGGTAAACCCCAGCCCAAGCAGCGCCTGAAAACTCTCGCGAGTCTCCGGCCTGAACAGCGCATCGTCGGCCCAGGCGGCCGGATTGTGGACATCCCGTGGCGCTGGAATAACGTTGAAATCGCCGGCCAGGACCAGAGGTTCCTCCGTTTTCAGCCGTTGCTTTGAATATTCAAGAAGTCGCGACATCCATTTGAGTTTGTAGGGATACTTATCTGTACCGACGGGGTTGCCATTGGGCAGATAAAGGCAGGCGACGCGGACTACGCCGGATTTCAGCGACACCACGCCTTCAAGGAACCGGGCATGAACATCCTCCTCGTCACCGGCCAATCGTGGGGTAGCTTCTTCCAGCGGGTATTTCGACAGCAACGCCACGCCGTTGAATGTCTTCTGGCCGTGGGTAACCACGTTGTAGCCAAGCGCCTCGATGGCCTCGCGCGGAAACGCCTCATCGAGGCATTTGATTTCCTGCAAGCAGACGATATCGGGTGCGCGGTCGCGCAGCCAGGTCAGCAGGTGTTCCAGCCGTTGCCGGACTGAATTGACGTTCCAGGACGCTATCCGCATGGCGTATTCCGCTAACGATATTAAATTTTCGTTTCTGTGGCATACCATGATCCACGCGGCTATGATAAGCCGTTACAATAAGGCGCAAAAGTCGCCATCAAGGGTTGGAAAAACCGGGCCGTCCCGATCCCTTGTGGACCGGTTGACGTGAGATGTTATGAAAAAACGCAGTTTGATTATTTGCGCGGCCGTGCTGGTTGTTGGCGCGCTGATCGCCGCGTTCGTGATGCGCTCGGCATGGATGGGCACCGGGGCCAGCGCCCAGGGACCGCAGCGTCCGCGCACGGTCTCCGTTGAACTGGCCAAGGCCGAGCGCAAGCCGGTGCCGGTCGATGTCGATTCGATCGGGACGGTGACGCCGATTTCGAGCGTGGCCCTGAAGTCGCGGCTGGAGACCACCATCGTCGCCGTGCATTTCGAAGACGGCGCCAAGGTCAACCAGGGCGACCTGCTGTTCACCCTCGACTCCCGCCAGATCGACGCCCAGATCGAGCAGGCCGAAGGCATGCTAGCGAAAGATCAGGCCCAGCTCGCCGGCGCGGAACGCGACCTGAAACGCTTCAACGACCTGATCGGAAAAGGCGCCACCACCCAGGTCAACGTCGACAACGCCAAGACCCAGGCCGATATCCTGACCGGCACCATCAAGGCCGATCAGGCCGCGCTGGACAATCTGAAGGTCCAGAAGAGTTTTACGACCATCCGCGCGCCGTTTTCAGGACGGATCAGCGTGGCCAACGTAAAAGTCGGAAATTTCGTTCGTCCCGCCGATACCGCGCCGCTGGCCGTCATCAACCAGATGGCGCCGGTATATGTGACCTTCGCCATTCCGCAGCGCGTGCTGGTCGATCTGCGCGATGCCATGTCGAGCGGATCGTCCAAGGTGATCGCGACCATTCCGGGCCACCAGAAGTCCGAAGACGGCAAGGTAGCGATGGTTGAAAATACTGTAGATTCAACCACCGGCATGGTTACCGTGCGCGGTATTATGAATAACGCCAGCGAAACGCTATGGCCGGGCATTCTCGTCAACACCAAACTCGTCGTTCGAGTCGAGGACGGGGTGACTGTGCCAACGGCCGCCGTGCAGCGCAGCCAGGGCGGCAACTACGTGTTTGTCGTGCGGGACGGCAAGGCCCATGTTCAGCCGGTAACCGTCAGCCGTACGTTCCAAGGCCTGTCCGTGATTGCAAGCGGCCTTTCCGGCGGCGAGGACGTCGTTGTCGACGGACAGCTGCTGTTGTCGGAAGGAACGCTTGTCGCGCCGCGCGGTCCGAAGGCGGGAGCCTGACCGATGACGCTGTCCGAACTGTGTATCCGCCGCCCGGTCATGACCACGCTGATGACCGCGTCGATTATCGCATTCGGCGTTTTCGGTTTCCGCTTGCTGCCGGTTTCGGCACTGCCCAAGGTCGATTTTCCGACCATCGCAGTGACCGCTACCTTGCCAGGGGCCAGCGCCGATACCATGGCGGCCTCGGTTGCCGGACCGATCGAGCGGCAGCTCTCGACCATCGCGGGCATCTCCTCGATGTCGTCCACCTCATCGCAGGGCACGACCGCGATTGTCATTCAGTTTGACCTGAACCGGAATATCGATGCGGCGGCGCTCGACGTTCAGACCGCGCTCACCATCGCCCAGCGCCGGCTGCCGATCGAGATGACGATCCCGCCAAGTTTCCGGAAGGTCAATCCGTCCGACTTCGCGATCCTGTTCATCTCGCTGAGCTCGGAAACGCTGCCGCTCTCTGCCGTCAATGAATACGGCGACATCACCATCGGTCAGGCGCTTTCGCAAATTCAGGGCGTCGCCCAGGTCGTGATTTTCGGCAGCCAGAAATTTGCCATCCGGGTGCAGGCCGACCCGGAAGCGGCAGCGGCCCGCGGAATATCGCTTGAAGACGTCCGCACCGCGGTCTCGCGTGCGAACTCGTCCACGCCGGTCGGCACCTTGAACGGGCCGAAACAGGACGTCGCCCTGCAGGCCTCCGGCCAGATGGACAAAGCGGCCGATTACCGGCACGTAATCGTTGCCTGGCGCAACGGCTCCCCGGTCCGGCTCGACGAGATCGCAAAAGTTTACGACAGCGTCGAAAACGACAAGACGGCGACGTGGTTCAACGGTGCCCGTTCCATTGTTCTCGCCATCTACAAACAGCCGGACGCCAATACGGTGGCTGTGGTCGATGGCGTGTTGGCCAAGCTGCCGGTATTACGCGCCCAGATCCCGCCATCGGTGAAGATCGACGTCACCATGGATCGTTCGCAATCGATCCGCCAGTCCGTGGCCGATGTCGAGGAAACTCTTCTGATTGCCGTCGGTCTCGTCATTCTGGTGATTTTCCTGTTCCTGCGCTCGGCGTCGGCGACGCTGATCCCGGCGTTGGCGGTGCCGATCTCGCTCTGCGGCACCTTTGCCGTCATGTACATGCTGGATTTTTCCGTCAACAACATGACGCTGCTGGCGCTGACATTGTCCGTCGGTTTCGTGGTCGACGACGCCATCGTCATGCTGGAGAACATCGTCCGCCATATCGAGCATGGCATGCGGCCCTACGATGCGGCGCTGAAAGGTGCCCGCGAAATCGGCTTCACCATCATTTCCATCACGTTTTCGCTGATCGCGGTGTTCATTCCGGTGCTGCTGATGGGCGGCATCGTCGGCCGCGTGTTCCGCGAATTCGCGGTGACGATCGCGGTTGCGATCGTGGTGTCCGGCTTTGTCTCGCTGACGCTGACGCCGATGCTGTGCGCGCGCGTGCTGAAGGCGCACGATGCGACCAAACGGCCCAATGTCGTTCTACGCATCTTTGAGCGGATGTTCGATTCCTGGCTGCGGGCCTACGAATGGGCGCTCGACCATGTGCTGGCGCACAAGGCGATGATGCTGATGGTGACGCTGGCGACGCTCGCGGGCACGGTTGCGCTGTATATCGTGGTCCCGAAAGGGTTTTTCCCGCAGGAGGATACAGGTTTCCTGTCCGGCGTGACGGAAGCGGCGACCGATACGTCGTTCGAGGCGATGTCGGTGCGGCAAAAGGCGATCACCGATATTCTGAGCCTGGATCCCGCGGTCGACTATATCAACAGCACGGTCGGCGCCGGCGGTCCCAATCCGACCGCGAATTTCGGCCGGCTGTTCATTGCCTTGAAGCCCAGGAAAGAGCGCGAACCGGCGCCGGTGGTGATGGCGCGTTTGCGCCAGAAGGCCACCCAGGTTCCGGGAATACAGGCGTTTTTCCAGAGCATTCAGAACCTGAATATCGGCGGTCGGCCGTCGAAGAGCCAGTATCAATACACACTGCAAAGCGGCGACACCGAATCGCTCTACCGGCTGGCGCCGGAAATGCGCGACAAGATAGCAAAGATACCGGGTCTGCTCGACGTCACCACCGATCTCTACATCAAGAATCCGCAGATGACCGTCGATATCGATCGGGAAAAGGCCGCGGTTTATGGCGTTACCGTCGATCAGGTGCGCAACCAGCTCTATAACGCCTATGGCTCGCGTCAGGTCGGCACCATCTACATGCCGTCCAATGACTACCAGATCATTCTCGAGGCCCAACCGCAGTTTCGCATCGATCCGTCGGACCTTTCGAAGCTTTACATGAAGACCGCGACCAACCAGACCATCCCGCTCGACACGGTCGCCAAATTGACACCGACCGTTGGCGCGCTGCAGATCAACCACCAGGGTCAGCAGCCGGCAGTGACGATCTCGTTCAATCTCGCACCGAATGTTTCACTCGGCTATGCGGTGGACCGGATCACCGCGATCGAGCAAAGCTCGAACCTTCCTGCGACCATCGCGACCGGCTTCTCCGGCACAGCGCAGGTATTCCAGGATTCATTGCGCGGGCAGGGCGTGCTGATCCTCGCCGCGGTATTTGCCGCATTCGTGATCCTCGGGATCCTCTACGAGAGTTTCATCCATCCGATCACGATCATTTCCGGCCTGCCGTCGGCAGGCATCGGCGCGATCCTCACCCTGATGCTGTTCAACATGGAACTGTCGGTAATCGCAATGATCGGCATCGTGATGCTGGTTGGCATCGTGAAGAAGAACGCGATCATGATGGTGGACTTCGCGCTGGAGCGTCGCCGCGTCGGCTTGAGCGCCGAGCATGCCATCCGCGAGGCCGCGCTGCTGCGGTTCCGTCCGATCATGATGACGACCTTCGCCGCAATCTTCGGCACGCTGCCGATCGCCATCGGCGCAGGCGCGGGGGCGGAGCTGCGTCAGCCGCTGGGCGTCGCCGTAGTCGGCGGCCTCTGCGTATCGCAGTTGCTGACACTGTTCATCACGCCGGTGATCTACATCTATCTCGATCGCATCGACCGCCGTCTGAAGCGCCGCCTCGAACCGCAATCCGATGAAGTCGAAGAGACCGGGCGGCCACACGTCGTCGCGGCGGAGTAATGGTGTCTCGCCTGACAATCCGGTGGCAGCTGCCAGCGCTCGGTTCTTCAGATCGAAAAACTCGTCCCGCACCCGCAAGATGCGGTCGCATTCGGGTTGACCACCCGGAACGAGGCGCCAATCAGGTCATCGACGAAATCCACCTCCGAGCCGGCTAAAAACGGCACTGAAGCGGGATCGACCAGCACCACGGCGCTGTCGCGCGCGATAACCAGATCATCTTCTGCCTTGGCACGCTCCACGTCGAATTTGTACTGGAAACCAGAGCAGCCGCCGCCTTGGACGCTGATGCGGAGCATGGCGCCGTCGCCCTCGACTTTGAGGATTTCGCCGATGCGGCGGGCTGCTCGCTCGCTGATGGTGACGCTTACATCTGCCATAGTTCGACTCCAGGGCGATTGTGCTGGACTCTTCAGCAATTTTGAATTGCCCGCAAGGCGTAGTTAAGTGCGCCGTGCAGTAGAATCAAATGGACAAGGACTAAAATACCGTGTCGGTCGGAATGGCTGCCCCTCGCATGGCCTGTGCCTCCAACCCCGACTGCAGCCGGGGGCGGCTGTTCGACGAGCCGCCGAGCAAGACCCGCAGCCCATTCCGGCGCGATTGCGACCGGGTGATCCATTCTACCGCGTTCCGCCGCCTGAAGCACAAGACCCAGGTGTTCGTGTTCCACGAGGGCGATCATTACCGCACCCGGCTGACCCATACCCTGGAAGTGGCCCAGATCGCCCGCGCGCTGGCCCGTCAACTCGGCCTAGACGAGGATCTGACCGAGACGCTGGCGCTGGCGCATGATCTCGGCCATCCGCCGTTCGGTCATGCCGGCGAGCGCGCGCTCGACAGCTGCTTGCAGGCCCATGGCGGTTTCGACCACAATGCCCAGGCGCTGCGGGTCGTGACATCGCTGGAGCATCGCCATCCTGGTTTCGACGGCCTTAACCTGACCTGGGAATCGCTGGAGGGGATCGTCAAACACAATGGGCCACTGACCGACGGATGCGGAGGGTCGACCGGGCGTTATCGCGACCATGGCGTGCCGCTCGGGATTTACGAGTTCGATCGGATTTGGGACCTGGAGTTATGGAGCTACGCGTCACTTGAAGCGCAGGTGGCGGCGATATCGGACGATATCGCCTATGACGCCCACGACATCGATGACGGCTTGCGCGCCGGGTTGTTCACGGTCGACGATTTGAAGGTCATGCCCCTCACGTCACGCATGATCGCCGGCATCGCGCAGCGATATCCGGACCTTGACGACGACAAACGTGGCGCGGAGCTGGTCCGTGAGCTGATTTCGTATTTGATCGAGGCGGTGTTCTCGGAATCGCGCCGGCGTCTGGATGCCGCCAAACCAAAATCTGTCGAAGAAGTCCGCAACCACGGCAGCACGTTGATCGCGTTTCCGCCTGAAGCGGAAGAAGCAGAGAAAATGATCAAGGTTTTCCTGAAAGAGCGGATGTACCGACACCCACGCGTGATGCGGGTGATGGGCGAGGCTGAAATCAATCTTGTTCGATCTGTTTGCGCGCTATCAGCAGTCGCCACAGGATCTGCCGCCGGAATGGCTGCCCCGAGGTGGCGAGGATGCAGAAAACGAAACCGGCCGCGCACGCTGGATCGGCAATTTCATCGCTGGGATGACCGACCGCTTTGCGCTGACCGAGCATCAGCGGCTTTTTGACTCGACCCCGGATTTGCGTTAGGCGGCGGGCTGGCCGGACGATCCGGCACAATCCCCCCGATCCCAGACAGGCCCATGGTCGATCCCGCATCATCCCAGCACCTTTTCGCTCAAGTGCTGGCACGCGTGCATGCCGCCTGCGGCGTGCTCGCGGCTGAAGGCCAATGGCCGCATGTCGATCTCTCGCGTATAGTGGTCGAACCGCCGCGCGACCCTTCGCACGGCGACATGGCGACCAATGCGGCGATGGTGCTGGCCAAGGACGCCAAGGTAAAACCGCGCGATCTTGCCGAGCGGATCGCTGCCAGACTGCGCGCGGACGAACTGATTGAAAGGGTCGACGTCGCCGGCCCCGGTTTTATCAATCTGACCCTGAAGGCACATGTCTGGGCGGATGCTCTGCGTACCGTCCTGCGCGCAGGCAGCGATTACGGGCGCAGCGCAATCGGCTCGGGCGCAAAGGCCAATGTCGAATACGTCTCGGCCAATCCGACCGGGCCGATGCATGTCGGCCACTGCCGCGGCGCGGTGTTCGGCGATGCGCTGGCGAGCCTGCTGGCCTTCGCCGGCTATGACGTAACCCGCGAATATTACATCAACGATGCCGGCGCCCAGGTCGACGTGCTCGCGCGTTCGGCTTTCCTGCGCTATCGCGAGGCGCTGGGCGAAAACATCGGCGAGATACCGGAGGGGTTATATCCCGGCGACTATCTTGTACCGGTCGGCCAGGTTCTTGTCGATTTGTATGGCAACGGCCTTCTGGCGAAGGCCGAGGCGGAGTGGCTACCGATTGTGCGGCAGACGGCCTTAGAATCGATGCTTGTACAAATTCTGACCGATCTCAAAAAATTGAATATTACATTTGATATCTTCTTCTCAGAAAAAGCGCTTGCAGAAGGGGCTGTTCGGTTTTTTGCGCCGGACCAACGACCGAGTTTCTATTTTGCGAAGACATCCTACGATTTAACTCCAAAGGGGCACACCGGTATTCGTGCTTATCTAGCGCGCGAAAAGCTGAGAGAATTAGGCGCTGCATCGGTTACTTTCTCGACGGAAAAAGTACTCGGCGCGCTCGGGGAGCCGAACTATATAGCGAAAACGCTTGAGGAGCTTGCGGATCGGAATCTCATTTACTCAGGACGCCTCCCGCCGCCGAAAGGCGCGCCAATCGAAGACTACGAGGATCGCGAGCAAACTCTGTTTCGCGCCACCGCATATGGCGACGACGTCGATCGACCGCTGCGGAAATCCGACGGCAGTTATACCTATTTCGCCGCTGACATCGCCTACCACAGAAACAAATTTGATCGCGGTTTTCGCGAAATGATTGACGTCTGGGGAGCCGATCACGGCGGCTATATCAAGCGCATGCAGGCTGCTGTGAAAGCGGCCACATCCGACCAAGCCGCACTGGATGTGAAGATCGTGCAGCTCGTCAGATTGCTGCGCGCGGGCGAACCGGTAAAAATGTCAAAACGCTCCGGCGACTTCGTGACGCTGCGCGAGGTGGTCGATGAAGTCGGCTCCGACGCGGTGCGCTTCATGATGCTGTTTCGCAAGAATGACGCGGTGCTGGATTTCGACCTCGCCAAGGTCAAGGAACAGTCTCGGGAGAACCCGGTATTCTATGTGCAGTATGGCCATGCCCGGGGGCATTCGGTGTTTCGCAATGCCCGCGAGGTGGTTCCGGAACTGCCGGAAGACGACGGGGCGCGGTCCGAATTCCTCGCCCATGCCGCGGTCGAGCGGCTGGCCAACCCGGCTGAACTGGACCTCTTGAGGCGGCTGGCACTGTATCCGCGGATGATCGAGGCGGCGGCGGTTGCACACGAACCGCACCGAATCGCCTTTTACCTCTATGATCTTGCCAGTGAATTTCACGGGCTGTGGACGAGGGGGCGCGATTTGCCCTATTTACGCTTCATTATCAATAATGATGCAGAAATCACAAAGGCGCGATTGGCTTTGGTCCAGGGCGTCGTCTCGGTTCTGGCATCGGGCCTCGCCATTCTCGGCGTCCACGCACCAGACGAGATGCGATAGGCAGGGGATACCGCGCCCGCATGGGGACCTGTGGGTGCGACTAACTGGCAGCGGCTGGTTCGTTTGCAAGAGCGGGTTGGCGGCTTTCCCGAAGGGGACGCATCATCACGATGGCTGATCGATACCAGGACAAACCGTTTACCGCGGATGACGACGATGGCCGCGGCGTTCAGCGCGCGTCCGCCAAGGGCGACAGCGATCCGTTGGCCGAACTCGCGCGGCTGATCGGGCAAACCGACCCGTTTTCCAATTTCGGCCGCGCCAACCGGCCGATGCCTCATGAACCCGATTCCTATCATCAGCCCGAACCGGAGCCTGATGTCGAAGAAGTCTCCGCGGGCCCGCCGTCCTGGATGCAGCGGATGACGCAGCAGCAGGAGCCGCCGCAGCAGGATTTCGACAATTCGGTGCATCCGCTTCGCCGCTATGCGGCCGCTCGCCCGGCGGCCGAGCCGGACTACCACGAGACGCCGCCTTTCGCCGCCGAGCCGGATCGGCATCCGCAGGTCGATCCCGCGCGTTACGACGATGCGCTCTACGGCGAGCCGGATCCTGGCGCCTACGACGCTCGACAGCTCGATCCCGCCTATGCAGACGATCCGTATGCCTATCAGGACGGTTATGACGAACAGACCGAAAACCATAGGCCGCGTCGTAATGGCATGATCACCGTCGTGGCCGTGTTGGCGTTGGCGGTCGTCGGTACCGGCGGCGCATTTGCCTATCGGACCTATGTCGGATCCACCCGCGGCGGCGAGCCTCCGATCATCCGGGCTGACGCAGGTCCAACCAAGATTGTGCCGGCGCCGTCCAGCGACGGCGTGACCAAAGTGCCGGACCGCATGGCACCCGGCGGTGCCGAGAAGATCGTTCCGCGCGAGGAAGCGCCGGTCGACGTCAATGCCGGCCCGCGCGTGGTATTTCCGCCGCTGAACCAGAATGCCAACCCGCCCTCGGCGGCGAGCGTGGCTCCCGGTGCAAAGCCGCCAGCGGCTCCCGCCAACAACGGTACTCTGGCGGGTGACGAACCGCGCAAGATCAGGACACTGGCGGTCAAGGGTGATCCAGCCGACGTGGCAGCGACGCCTGCGCCGAAACCCGCAGCCGCACCGCGTCCGGTGCCGTCACCGGCTGCAACGGCGCGCGTGCCGTCTCCAGCCGCCAACGCCAATGCATCGGCGGGCGGTGGGCCTTTGTCGCTATCGCCGCAAGCCGTCCAGGCCGCTCCGGACGCCCGAACCAACCTTGCCTCGACCAACGCCGCGCAGACGGCTTCAGGTGGCGGGGGAACTTATGTGGTCCAGGTCTCGTCGCAGCGCAGTGAAGCCGACGCGCAGGCCTCTTACCGGTCGCTGCAAGGCAAGTTTCCCTCGGTCCTCGGTTCACGCCCGCCGCTGATCAAGCGCGCCGATCTGGGCGACAAGGGCGTTTACTACCGCGCCATGGTCGGGCCGTTCGCTTCGTCGGAAGAGGCGACCCAGGTCTGCGGCAATCTGAAGACCGCTGGCGGTCAGTGCGTGGTTCAAAAGAACTAACCGTCCAAAGGAATTAACAGCCGTTTCCTTGACCCTCGGCCTGCGTGCGGTCTAATCCGCGCCATGACCGCGCGCGCATTCATTACCGGGGTATCTGGGTTGACGTTGACCGCCGACGAGCGCGAATTCATGCGCGCGGAGCGGCCATGGGGCTTTATACTATTCAAGCGTAACATTGATACTCCGTCGCAAGTAATTGCGCTGGTGGATGAATTGCGAAAGAGTATTGATGTTCCCGAAGCGCCGGTGCTGATCGATCAGGAAGGCGGACGGGTGCAGCGGTTAGGGCCGCCGCAGTGGCCGGCCTATCCGCCCGGCGCTACCTTTGGAACCTTGTATGACATCGACCGCAGCCTCGGCCTGACGGCGGCGCAATTAAGTGCGCGGCTGATTGCGGCTGATCTGATCGACCTTGGGGTGACCGTTGACTGTCTGCCGCTGGCGGACCTTCCGGTCGCCGGCGCCGATGCCGTGATCGGCAATCGGGCCTATGGAACCGAGCCCGCCAAGGTCGCAGCCATTGCCCGCGCGGTAACAGACGGGTTGGAACAGGGCGGCGTGCTGCCGGTCTTAAAGCATATTCCGGGACATGGGCGGGCGACTGCCGACACCCATTTTCGGCTTCCAGTAGTCGATACGCCATTGGCCGAACTGGAACGGACCGATTTTGCGGCGTTCCGACCGCTTGCGGATCTGGCGATGGCCATGACCGCACATGTTGTGTTTAGCGCGCTTGATCCTGCCCAACCCGCGACGACTTCTGCGACAATCATCGAACAGGTGATTCGCGGTAGTATCGGGTTCCAGGGCTTGTTGATGAGTGATGATGTGTCGATGAACGCATTGGCAGGGTCGATCGCGGAGCGGACCCGGGCGATCGTTTCAGCAGGCTGCGACATGATTCTTCACTGCAACGGCAAGCTTGACGAAATGCGCGAGGTCGCGCGGGAAACGCCGGAATTGTCGGGCGGGGCGCTGGATCGCGCCAAGCGGGCGCTGATATCGCGCAAAGCTCCGCAGCCGCTCGATCGCGCGGCGGCACGGGCTGAATTGGACGAGTTGATCGGTCGTGCAGGGGTTGGCGCATGAGCGCGGAAATTTTGTCGTTTGAAACCGGCCGGCCTGCGGAACTTGCGGACAGCGAGCCGTCGTTGATGGTCGATGTCGAGGGCTATGAGGGCCCGCTCGACCTGCTGTTGGCGCTGGCGCGGCAGCAGAAGGTCGACCTGCACAAGATCTCCATTCTGGCGCTGGCCGATCAGTACCTGGTCTTTATCGAAGCTGCGCGGAAAATTCGTCTGGAGCTCGCCGCCGACTATCTGGTGATGGCGGCGTGGCTTGCATTTCTCAAATCGCGGCTGCTGCTGCCCGAACCGGCTACCCCGGATGGCCCAAGCGCCGAGGAGATGGCGACCGCGCTGGCCAACCGGTTGCGCCGGCTGGAGGCCATTCGCGAAGCCTCCAACCGGTTGATGAACCGCCCGCAATTGCAGCGCGATATTTTTCCGCGCGGCCAGCCCGAATCAATCGCCGAAATCCGGCATCCCAGATTCACCGCCACGCTGTTTGACCTGCTCACAGCCTACGCAGCGCAGCGCCAGCAGCGCGTGCTGGCTAGCGTGCATCTGGCGCGGCGCACGGTGTGGTCCTTGACCGAGGCGCGGGCATCGCTGGAACGTCTGGTCGGGATGGCCGAAGACTGGAGCCGGCTCGACGAATACCTGATCAACTACGTCGTAGATCCTTCGCAAAAAGCCACCGTGTTCGCATCCAGCTTCGCCGCGGCGCTGGAAATGGTGCGGGAAGGCGAGGTCGAACTGCATCAGAAGCAAGCGTTCGCGCCGCTGTATTTTCGCAAGCGTCAGGCGCAACCGATGTCCGACGCCCATGCTGCGCCGGATATGTCGCAAGAGTAATTGAGCGTCGTTGGAAGAAGGAGACCGAGCCATGGCAAGCCTGGCGGAAAAACGCATCGCGGAAGCCGAGGACCGTTCCGAAAATCCGGAAGCGCGGCCTGAGGAATTACGTCTGCTGGAAGCGCTGCTGTTCGCCGCCACCGAGCCGCTCGATCAGGCAGCCCTCGCCAAGCGGATGCCGGACGGCGTCGATATCAAGACGGCGCTGGCGCGGCTGCAGGCGGACTACGCCTCGCGAGGGGTCAATCTGGTACGCGTCGCCAACAAATGGACGTTCCGCACCGCGGGCGACCTGTCGTGGCTGATGACGCGGGAAAGTACCGAAACGCGGCGACTGTCACGCGCGGCCATCGAGATGCTCGCGATCATCGCCTATCATCAGCCGGTCACCCGTGCCGAGATCGAGGATATCAGGGGCGTGATCACCTCGAAAGGTACGCTGGACGTGCTGCTGGAAACCGGCTGGGTGCGCCCGCGCGGCCGCCGCAAGACCCCGGGACGGCCGCTAACATTCGGTACCACCGAAGCTTTCCTGTCGCAATTCAGCCTGGAGGCGCTGGGCGATCTGCCGGGACTCGAGGAACTGAAGGGTACGGGTCTGCTGGACTCGCGGCTGCCTTCCGGGTTCAGCGTTCCGGCGCCCTCGGATGACGCGGCGCTACGCGACGATGAGGATCCGCTGGATATCGGCGACCTCGAACTGGCGCTGGCGCCAGCCGTGGAGCCGGATAACGATAGCGGAAGCTGACGAAAACCGCCGTCGACGGCAATTAACGATCGCGGCAATGCGTCGCGTTATAGGCGATATGACAAGGCGTAAGTCCTTGTTTTTGACACCTCCTGAGCCTAGGTTTCCCCAAGAATGAGGCCGGTTCGCCGGCCGCGTGTTTGGAGGATTGCAGGATGGGTTCGCTTAGTATCTGGCACTGGATCGTCGTGATCGCGGTCGTCCTGCTGTTGTTCGGCCGCGGCAAGATTTCCGACCTGATGGGCGACGTGGCGCAGGGTATCAAGGCCTTCAAGAAAGGCATGCAGGACGATGACAAGACGCCGGAGAAACCCGAGCCCGTCAAGACCATCGACCACAACGCCCCGGCGCCCACGGCGGCGCGATCGGACGTCAGCAGCAAGGCCCTCTGATCGCGAAAAAATCATGCGGCACGCTTGCGGCAAACTGGTGGCAGCGCGTTGATCTTGCGGCACGATTGCGGCAAGACCGGTTGAAAGAGACGCGGGCACGCCTAAAGCCTTGTGTGAGCGGAATTTTTCATGTTCGACATCGGCTGGAGTGAACTGCTCGTCATCGCGGTCGTTGCGCTGATCGCCATCGGTCCAAAAGAGCTGCCGGGCGTGCTCCGCATGGTCGGGCAATGGATGGGCAAGGCGCGCAGGATGGCCGCCGAATTCCAGGGCCAGTTTCAGGAAGCGATGCGCGAGGCCGAAATGGCCGACCTCAAGAAAACCTTCGACGAGGTCAAGGACGCGGCATCCGGTTTTGCCAGCAACAACATCATGACCTCGCTGCAGCACGACGTCGGTGAGGCGCTGAAGATCGACAATATCGACAAGCCCGCGATCGAACCGCCGGCGATGTCGAGCGATACGCCGGCGACGTCGAGCGACGCGCTGGCGACGTCGAGCGACGCGCTGGCGACGTCGAGCGACGCGCTGGCGACGTCGACAACGCCGGAGCCGCCGACGCCGGCGACGTTCGTCGAAGCGGAAGTGGAAACGGATGCGGATGCGGTCGCCGAGCGTCTCGCGATCCGCCAGCAAGCGCGCGCTGCCGCGCCGGCCGATAAGTTCACGCCGGCCGAGCAGCCGACGCCGGGCGAGCAGCCCGTGCTGGCCGAAAACCCGGACATTCTCAAGGACGCCAAAGCGTCATGAGCGCCGAAGATATCGAGGCCAGTAAAGCGCCCTTGATGGACCACCTGATCGAGCTGCGCTCGCGGCTGATCAAGGCACTGCTGGCGTTCGGCATCGCGTTCATCTTCTGCTTCTTCTTTGCCAAGCAGATCTACAACGTGCTGGTGTGGCCGTTCGTCTGGGTCGCCGGCCCGGAGAATTCGAAATTCATTTACACCGCTCTGCTGGAATATTTCCTTACGCAATTGAAGCTGGCGCTGTTCGGCGCCGGATTCATTTCGTTTCCGATCGTCGCGGCGCAGATTTACAAGTTCGTGGCGCCCGGCCTTTACAAGCACGAGCGTGGCGCGTTCGTGCCGTATCTGGTGGCGACGCCATTCTTTTTCGTGCTGGGATCGATGCTGGTGTATTTCGTCGTGTTGCCGATGCTGGTGCGCTTTTCGCTGGGCATGCAGCAGGCCGGAAGTTCCGAAACCGCGCAAATCCAGTTGTTGCCGAAAGTCGGCGAATATCTGTCGCTGATGATGTCGCTGATCTTCGCATTCGGGGTCGCGTTCCAGCTTCCGGTGATTCTGACGCTGCTGGGGCGGATCGGCATCATCACCTCGAAGCAGTTGCGCGAGAAGCGGCGCTATTTCATCGTCATCGCCTTCATCATCGCAGCGGTGCTGACGCCGCCCGACGTAATCAGCCAGGCCTCGCTCGCTATTCCCTTGCTGGCGCTGTACGAAGGCTCGATCATTGCGGTGCAAATGGTGGAGAAGAGGGCCGCGGCAAAGGCGGCTGCTGTGACGCCATCTGCATCCCCGCCCGATCCTAAGCCTGTGGAGTAGGGCTTCCATAAAATTCTGCTCTTTCAGCCGCCGGTTGTGGTAGAGTGCTCTGCTGGATGCTTAAATCAGGTCATCAGGGAGATGACCGTGGTCTGAGCGTTTGATACATTGGGCTATGCGAAGCGATTGCGGGATGGCGGCGTTGCAAACCCACAGGCGGAAGCCCGTGCAGAAGCTGCACGTGAATTCATCATGATCGAGTTGGTGACCAAGCAGGACCTGCAGACTGGGATCGAACCTCTGCGGGTGGCAATCAAAGCCCTGGAAGTGAAAATCGATACTGTGGAGGCCAGGCTGGAGTCCAAGATCGATACGCAGACCCTCCGTCTGACCGTGCGCTTGGGCGGTATCGTAGCAGCCGGTATCGGCATATTAGCCCTTCTAGGGCGTCTCCACTAATCGGCTCTGCCCGATTCGTCATGCCGGGCCGGTCCCCGGCATCCGCGTCTTTTACAGACCGTGCAGTCAAGATGTGGATGGTCGGGATTTTGGCGTGAAGACGCGCTTCGCGCCTTTACCGTGCCATGACGCAGGAATTGGTCATGCACAATATCAAATCGATCGGCGACAACGCTCACGCTTTTGAATGCGTGTTCGACCCCCGGTTGCTGGCGCTTTCGCGTTCAAGTGCGCATCATTGCACGCTTGCCCGGAGATGACGTTGGCCTTTGCATTTGATACATTGGGATATGCCAAGCGCCTTCGCGACGCCGGCGTCTCGAATGCGCAGTCGGAAGCCCATGCGGAAGCCGCTCGCGAGTTCATCATGACCGAAGTTGTCACCAAAACTGACATGCAGAGCGCGATGGATACCCTCACACTACGCTTGACTGTCCGACTGGGCGGGATCGTGGCCGCCGGCGTCGGGGTATTGGCCGCCGGGATGGGCATATTGGCCATGATGCTTCGTCTGCATTAATCGGTATCTTCTTGTAACTTTCTGCACGGTAAAACGGCCCCGCCGCCATGATTCGTCATGCCCGGACTTGACCCGGGCGTCCACGACTTGGTCTAACGCGCGAAAGACGTGGATGGCCGGGATTCTGATGCGAAGATGCGCTTCGCGCTTTTGCCCGGTCATGACGCAGGGATTGTGGTCATGCACGATATCAGATCGATCCGCGACAACCCTCAAGCTTTTGACGCCGGCTTAAAACGGCGCGGGCTGGAGCCGTTGTCGGAGTCGCTGCTGGCGATCGACGAGAAGCGCCGCGCGGCGATTCTGACTTCCGAGCAGGCACAGGCGCGGCGCAACTCGGCATCGAAGGAAATCGGCGACGCCAAGAAGGCGAAGGACGACGCGCGCGCGGCCAAGCTGATGGCGGAAGTTGCCGAGCTCAAGACCACCATGCCGCAGCTCGAGGCGGCGGCGAAGGCGGCCGACGATGAATTGCAGAAGGCGCTGGCGGAGATCCCGAACCTGCCGCTTGACGACGTGCCCGAGGGAACTGACGAGCACGACAATGTACAACGGCAGGTGTTCGGCAAGATGCGAAACTATGCGTTCAATCCGAAACCGCACGACGATCTCGGCGGCGCACTTGGCTTCATGGATTTTGAGACCGCCGCAAAGCTCTCCGGCGCGCGCTTTGTCGTGTTGAAGAAAGGACTGGCACGGCTCGAGCGCGCGATCGGGCAGTTCATGCTCGATCTGCATACCACTGAACATGGCTATACTGAAATCAATCCGCCGCTGCTGGTGCGGGATGAGGTGATGTTCGGCACGGGCCAGCTTCCAAAGTTTGAGGATGACCAGTTCTGGGCGGTAAAAGGTGAATTGCTGACCGGCGCCGATGACGATGTTGAACGTCTTGGCCGGTTACGCAGTGAACGATTGGGTCTCATCCCAACCGCCGAGGTTTCTCTCACAAACCTCGTCCGCGAATCCATTCTCGACGAAAAAGAATTGCCGATACGGCTGACCGCGCTGACGCCATGCTTTCGCGCCGAGGCAGGCGCGGCGGGACGCGACACCCGCGGCATGATCCGGCAGCACCAGTTCACCAAGGTCGAACTGGTGTCGATCACCACGCCGGAGACGAGCCGCGACGAGCATGAGCGCATGCTGGCCTGCGCCGAGGAAGTGCTGCGCCGGCTCGACCTGCATTACCGGGTGATGACGCTGTGCGCCGGCGACATGGGATTCTCTGCGCAGAAAACCTACGACATCGAGGTCTGGATGCCAGGACAAATATCGAGCCAGGGCGAGGGCGGCGCCTATCGCGAGATTTCATCGTGCTCGGTGTGCGGCGATTTCCAGGCCCGCCGCATGGACGCGCGCTATCGCGATTCGACCAACAAGCCGCGCTTCGTGCACACGCTGAACGGCTCCGGTACGGCGGTCGGACGCGCGCTGATCGCGGTAATGGAAACCTATCAGCAGGAAGACGGCTCGATCGCCGTGCCCGAGGTGCTGCAGCCCTATATGGGCGGGTTGAAAGTGGTCGAGAAGAGTTAGCCGCGCGTCCCACAGGATCGTCATTCCGGGGCGCGCCGCTCGGCGCGAGCCCGGAATCCATGACCTCCATCGTGCGTATGGATTCCGGGCCTGCATCCCAAAATGACGGCGCTTAAGCTTAGACTAGCTGGAGCAGGATGATATTTGGTCGATATGCGTCATTGCGAGGAGCAAAGCGACGAAGCAATCCAGCCTGCTCTTGCTGCGCTGGATTGCTTCGCTTCGCTCGCAATGACGTTTCAACCTTAAGGCATCCCGCTTTAGCGCGCGTTACGTTCGTTCAACGTTGGCCGCGCGGTGGCCGCTGCGCCACGGGGCTGCCATCCTCGGGCGGCGCATCCTTCGCCGGCAATATCGCTCCCGGCAGCGGCTCGAAGTCGATGTTGCCGGACTGGCCCATCAGGAACGACAGATCGAGCGGGCCGCCGCTGGCCGGATCGCCGCCCGGGGCAGCCGATGGACGAAGCGTCGAGACGTTGGCGGGGCCTTCGGGCGCTTCCTGTCCCTTGCCGTTTCCGATGTCGACCGCACGTCCTCCGATCGGATGACCTTTCAGGATTTGCTCGCGCGCAGCTTCCACCTTGCGTGCGAGCGCCGGCGAATAGGGCAGGCGGTAGGCGCGAGGCTGGCCGCTTGGAAGGTTGGACGTATCGAGTTCTTCCACCCAGACATGCACCGCCCCGGGATCCTGATCGAGCGGATTGGGTTCGACCACCCGCGCCCACAACAGTTGAAACCGGGCCGGCAACGGCGCCGATGCCGACCATCCCGGCAGTCCTTCGGTGCGGAAGAACGCCAGGCAATAGAAAGCGCCGGTGACAATGGCGACGACGATCTTGAGCGGCCATGGAATGCGGGCGCGCAGGGCGATCACCAAGAGCAGCGCCGCCAGCAAGGTGTAGGCGATCGACAGGCCGATGATTTCCGTCTGCAGTCCCATTCTCGTCAGCCGGCGTTGCGGCGCGGATTGCGCAGCGTCTGCAGAAGCGACTTCTCATGACTGTTGACGTCGGTGACGGCGCCGCTCTCGTCGATCGAAAACCGAACGGCCGTGCGCTCGACGCCGGCCCGTTCCAGCATCAGGGTATCGTAGTGTACGACCTGGACCACCGGGTTGAGCTTCTCGACCTTCACCGACACCGGCACCGGCTCGCGGCCCATCGCAATGAAATGATAGACATTGACGGTGTACTCGCCGGCGACGATGCCGCGGATGCTGACCGTCTCCTGCCGGATCGGCGACAGCACCTTGTGTCCGTTGACCATGATGAAATCATTGGCGCCGCCGCGATCGTCACGATCGAGCACCATGAATCCCGCCTCGCGCCGGCGATACCAGACCATGTTGCCGACTGGATCCTGGACAAACAGGTCGATGTCGTCGGGATGCTGGTCCGGCCAGCCGATGGTGACGAGGAATTCCGCCTTGCTGTCGATCTTGCCGTCCTTGGCCTCCGGCACGATGATCAGCAGCGCGATGAAAAACAGGAAAGCGATGACCTGCAACGCCTTGAACAGCATGACCGCGAACGGGTCGAACGGCTCTTCCTGCGGCATCAGGTCGAACTCGTCGATCATTCTGCCGCCTCGGGCTGACGTTCAAGGGTCGATATGACCCGGACTTCGGTCAGGCCAACGGCATATGCAAACAGCTTCGCGGTGGCATCGTCGAGCATGTAGTACTGGATCCGGACCAGGATCGAGCCGACGAGGCCAGCGAGCGTGGTGTACATCGCCACCGCCATGCCGCCGCTCATGACGTTCATCGAGGATTTGATCGCGCCGCGATCGGCGGTGTCGAGTCCCGCGATCGGCGCCAGCATCATGATGAAACCGATGATGGTGCCGAGCAGGCCGAGTTTCATCAGCGTGTCGCTGGCGAAGGCGCCGAACTGGTTGGACCCGCGCAGCCTGCCTGCGAGCCCGCGCAGCAGCAGCGTCTGGTCAAGCCGCCGCGCGCCTTGCAGCCGCGCCTTGACCGCCAGATCGTGGATGTGTGACGAGACGAGGCAGGACGGCAGCCGCCCGGCCCCCTCGACGACGACGGCATCGTTCTCGAGCGCAAGGCCACCGGATCCGGTCGCGATCAAAGCGCCGCTGCGGCGCGCCGCATCGGCCTCGCGCGAGATCACGATCGTACGCCACAGGCAATGCAGGGACGCCGCGACATAGAGCAGGGCGATGATCGAGGAGAGATAGGTGCGGTCGCCGGCGATCATCAGACCGATCAGCCCGTAGCGCCACAGCAGGACGGCGGCAAAAACACAAAGCCCGGTGAAGACCAGCCATCGCAACAGCGGGCCACGGTCACCGAAAGCATCGAAATTCGCGGCTGTCGTTTGCATTCCGCACCTCGAACGTCCCACTGGCGGGCCAGCCGCCGCGTGAAGCGTTCCACAACCCGCGCGAACACGCAAACACATCAAGTTGATCATCCTGGGGTTGGGTCCGGGAAGTCAGTTTCTTCGTGACCATCGCTGGCGGCGCGCGTCGAGCGCAATGAACAAGCAGCAACGTCTTCGACATGCAGATGCAGAACCGGACGCACAATGGCTTGGTTCTGGTCGCCGCCGACGGCGCCCCGAGCGGTAAGGTTGAGCGGTTAGGTTAAAACAGGGATCGCGTTGCGGGCTTTCGGCGGACGGCTAACGTGATGGCGTCACGCAGAGCTGACCGGCGAAGCCGCACTTCCCGGCCACAATTTCAATTGCGGGACACGGGACCGCCAGTTTGTAATCAGTCCGGCGGTCCCACTTCCCACCCCCAACCTCCCCAGGTTGTCAAAAAAGTAACTCTCCCGTCGATGTCATACTGCACGTTCCATTATTGGAACTCAAATCCGGTTCCAATGCACGTTTCGTTAATGTCTTTCGATAACGCCGGCTCAAGCTTTGCCGTCTACGGTATTGGGATGGGGCGGCATCGGAAAGACCTCGGCGAACGCAAGCACGAACGGATCGAGGTTCGGCGACCGGGCTTCGTCATCCCGGCGCCTGATGCGCCCTGGATCGAGTGCTTCATCGTCGACATCTCCGAGAGCGGCGTTTGTATCGATGCAGGCACATTGGTGGTGCCGCGAATGTTCGGACTGGCCTTTACCTCATGCGGGACGGTGATTCGGGTGTGTCGGCTGGTCTGGCGCCGCGGCGAACTGGTCGGCGCCCGCTTCGCTACCGCAAAGCAGCTTCGTGATGGCGGGCAAGCCTGTGGCGATCCGCAGCCTGCGAACGAACTGGCAGTAGATTCGTCTGGCCAGGATCGGCCAAAAACAACCATTTCCGCCGGCTTTTGCCAAGTTTGCCACCGTGGCGCTCACCCGATAATACGAGCCTGCCACCATGCCTGGTGGCGCCGATGGAAAAGGGCATGCAGCGGGATGCGGATTCTTTGCACCAACGATGACGGCATCCATGCGCCCGGCCTGAAGACCGTCGAAGAGATTGCGCGCGCGCTGTCCGACGATGTCTGGGTGGTGGCGCCGGAGCTTGACCAGTCCGGCGTCTCGCATTCGCTGTCGCTGAACGACCCGTTGCGCCTGCGCGAGGTCGGGCCGCGCCACTTCGCGGTGCGGGGTACGCCGACCGATTGCGTGATCATGGGCTCGCGGCACATCCTCGGCGGCAAGGGCCCGGACCTGGTATTGTCCGGAGTCAACAAAGGCCGCAACGTCGCCGAGGACGTGGTGTATTCCGGCACCATCGCCGGCGCGCTGGAAGGCACCATCCTCGGCATTCCGTCGTTCGCGCTGAGCCAGGAATTCTCGATCGAAACCCGCGACAAGCCATTGTGGAACACGGCGCTGAAGTTTGGCCCGCCGATCCTGCGCAAGGTGATCGAGGCCGGTGTGCCCAAGAACACCGTGATCAACGTCAACTTTCCGGCCGTAGCGCCCGACGATGTCGCCGGTGTGCTGGTGACGCGGCAGGGCAAGCGCAATCTCGGCTTTCTGAAGGTTGACGAGCGCCGCGATGGCCGCGGCAATCCGTATTTCTGGATCGGTTTTGAGCGCGCGGCGATGATCGACACACCGGCCGAAGGCACCGATCTCGCAGCCCTTGCGGCGCGTTTCGTCTCGGTGACGCCGCTGCGGCTCGACCGAACCGACGACGAGTTTTCAGCAACATTGACGGCGACGTTGAAGTAGGGCGATCGCAACTCTGCGACGCACCGCCAAGAGGCGCTGCACCGCGTCCGGGGACACGGCCGACGACTGGGTTGTCTATACCGTCGCGCCTTTCAGCGCGCCCTCGATCATTCTGCCCAGGGTTTCGATCTGAAACGGCTTTTGCAGCGCGGGGCGGTCGCGGTATTCTTCCGGCAGGCCCTGCGAGCCGTATCCGGTGGCGAAAATGAAGGGGCGGTTGCGCGCCTTGATCAGTTCGGCAACCGGTGAAATCACCTTGCCATTGACGTTGACGTCGAGAATGGCGATGTCGAACTCGGTCGACTGCGCAAGCTTGAGCGCCTCGTTGATCTCGCCGGCTTCCGCGGCCACGCTGTATCCAAGTTCGTCCAGCATGTCCGCCACCATCATCCGTATCATGACCTCGTCTTCGACGAGAAACACAGAACCGCCCGGCGGCCGGGATACAGTCATGGTGGAAATCCTTAGCCCAGTACCCAACTTCGAGAAGTGTCCCGGAATCAAGTTCGCAAATAACGCGACCCGGCGCAATGTCCAGATCATGCCGTTTGCGTGAGAAAAGCGGTAGAAAACGTACCGACTCGCGGCGTTGCGAGGCGATTGTGGGGCTTTGCGGAGCCTTTAACGTCGGGAGGCGGTCTCGGTTCCGTTTTTGGAACTAAAATGTTCCTTTTTTGAACACTTGTTGCGCTGCATCGCGTCGATCATGACGCGTTGGAGTTGTCACCATACACAGGATCGCCATGCCGATAACCGAAAATCCGCCGCCGGAAAAGATGATGTTTCAGCTCAACCTGCGGCGGCGCGGGATCAGCGACCAGGCGGTGCTGCGTGCCATGGAGGCGATTCCGCGCGACCTGTTCGTCGAGCCCTCGGATTGCCGGGACGCCTATAGCGACACCGCACTCGGCATCGCCTGCGGCCAGACCATCAGCCAGCCATTCGTGGTGGCCTACATGACCGAGCAATTGCAGTTGAAGCCCGATCATCGCGTGCTGGAGATCGGCACTGGTTCCGGCTACCAGACGGCGATCCTGTGCAAACTGTGCCGGCAGGTGCTGACCATCGAGCGATACCGGACCCTCGCCGACAGCGCCCGCAATCGGCTTGCGGGCCTGCATTGCGACAATGTCGAGGTGCTGCTGGGGGACGGCTTCGATATTCCGGCCGGGGCCGGCAGCTTCGACCGCATCATTGTTACCGCGGCGATGGAGCAAATCCCGGAGGCCCTGACCGGACGGCTCGAACCCGGCGGCATCCTGGTCGCGCCGGTCGGCCCGCACAACGGCATTCAGACCCTGATCCGGGTGGCCAGGACCGATGCCGGCCTGGAACGCAAGCAACTGGTCGACGTGCGTTTTGTACCGGCGCTGCCCGGCATCGCCCGGGAGTTGTGAGGACGGCGTTGCTATCACGACAGCGATATTTTTTACGTCCTTGCCTTCGCAAAAAGAGCTCAGAATTAATTACCCTTGCGAGACGTTTTCGCGTCGGACGTTACTTTTTTGCGCCGCTCGCGTTTCACCATGGCGTTGGATAGTTGCGTAAGCTCATCATCATCGATTCGATGGAGCCGCATGCGGAGCTGAAGAATTGAGACGGCGAGCACCTGCGCCGCTTCGGTATTGAGACTCTCGACCAGCGCCGACCGGGACTTTTCGAGAGTCGAAATGATCGAGCGCAATCTTTCGTCAGAGTCGGCTATTAGCGTCGGCTTGGCCACCGGCTCAGCCATGCCGGCTGGCTGTACTAGAGCTTGCTGCAGCGTCTGTTTCGAAGTTAGCGTTTCGCTTCCGTCCGGAGCTTCTTGCGGCTCTGCAAAGTCCTGTACCGGGATCTCGGTTGTCCTTAATTCCGGCAGAACCGAACTCGCCGGTTTTGCCGCCAAATTCTCGCGAAGCATTTCGCGTTCGTCGAAATAGTTTTCGACCCAGACGACCGACATGACCACCGCGGCGGCCCAGATCGGAGCGGCTACCGAGAGGATTTGTAACGTTGTCACTCTTCCAGCCTCGTCATAATGCGTCGGCCAACAAAGTGTAGCACAATAGAAAAGAACGTCGAAACAAGCGCCGTCCAACCCAAAGCGTTGATATTGCTGTTGGTTTCTCGAATGCCGAGCACCAGGGCGACGACCGGGGTCAAGACACCAATGGCTAAAATAGCGGTGGCAACGGTGTTACAGAATGTAGCGCTCAATTTGCGTCGTTCGTTGCGCCGAATTGCTTCAATTGTCACGATCGCAAATACCGTACCGATGGGGCAAAACTTGGACGCCGTCGATCTTTACATGCTGAAGTTGCTACTGCAACCGCCGGAGTCGCTGAACAACGAACTGACAGGGTTAAAGGGTTGTTTACTCAGGAGGTGTTTACTCAATTCAGTAATTTGTTGCGTGTGAGTGAGTAACCATGTCCCGTGTCGTCGAGTTGCTTTGCTCGCGCCGCACTCCGCAAGTCGCGGTGTTGGCGCTGATGTCGTTCGGTTTTGCCGGCTGCAGTGCCGACATGCAGACGCGGTTGTCGCAAAACTCGCTCTCCAATCCATTTTCCTCGCAGCCGGAAGCGACCGGGTCGGTTGCCGCGCCAACGCCCCAGGTCGAACGCCGCGAGCTGCCTCAATATCAACGCCCGCAGGCGCAGTACCAGTCATCGGCCTTGCCGCCGCCGATCGCGGCGCCGCAGTCCTATCCGGCAGGCGGCGTGTCCGGAGGAGGGCGCGGGCTCGCGTCCTATTCTCCGCCGAGCCGTCAGCCGATCGAGGCCACCGGCAGCGTCGCGCCGCGCTCGATTGCCGCGACCCGCGCGCCCGGCCGCGAGGCCGGCACCACCATTATCGTCGGCACCAGCGATACGCTGGAGACGCTGTCGCGCCGCTATAACGTTTCTTCCGCCGCGATCCTGCAGGCCAACGGCTATAAGGGCCCGCGCGCGTTGCAGCCCGGACAGCAGCTGGTCATCCCGCATCAATCCGCGGTCGCCGCGGCGCCGGCGTCCGTCGCGCCTCCGAAACCCGCCGTCGCGGCCGTAACGCCGGTCGCAGCAGCGCCGAGCGTGCACGTCGTCAATCACGGCGATACCTTGATGAGCATCGCGCATCGCAACCATGTGCCGGTGGCCGAACTCGCGCGTGCCAACAGCCTCGATGCGAATTCCAAGCTGAAGCTCGGCCAGAAGATCAACGTGCCCGGCGCCAGATCGGCCGCCGCGCCGGTGCCCGCTGCCGCCCAGCCGGCGCAAGTGGCCGCCGCTCAACCGGCCGCGGTGGCGGCGCCTGCGACAAAGATGGCCGCGGTCGTGACCGATCCGAAGGAAAAGGCGCGGCTTGCCCAGGCCACCACCACGCCGGAAGCAGCCATCGTCGAAACACCGGTCAAGACCGCCGAAGCCACCGGCGCGCTGCCGACTTTCCGCTGGCCGGTGCGCGGCCGCGTCGTCACCGGCTACGGCGCCAAGACCAACGGCAAATCCAACGACGGCATCAACGTCGCGGTGCCCGAGGGTACGCCGGTGAAGGCCGCCGAGGACGGCGTCGTCGCCTATTCGGGCAACGAGTTGAAGGGTTACGGCAACCTGATCCTGGTTCGGCACTCCAACGGTTATGTCACCGCATATGCCCATGCGAGCGAGCTGATGGTGAAGCGCGGCGAGACCATCAAGCGCGGCCAGATCATTGCCAAGTCGGGGCAGTCCGGCGAGGTGGGGTCGCCGCAGCTCCACTTCGAGATTCGCAAGGGATCGTCCCCGGTCGATCCGCTGCAATTCCTCAACGGAGCGTGAGGCCTCTCACATCGTCGTCCCCGCGCAGGCGGGGACCTATACCCTCCGTGGTAGCGATACGGGCGCTGGCAGCCACGCACGGAAGCGTGTGCAACATCATAACCATCGATGGCTATGGATCCCCGCCTGCGCGGGGACGACGCCGTTAAGGTGTACATTGCCGCCGCAGTCGGCTATTTCGTGCCGCACCGCTTCGATTGTCGATTGCCTCAGCCCATCGCTTGTCACGGCCTCGATCATTTCATACCGCCCGGTTCTTGCGATCCGCCATGCCGAAATCCGTGCCTAGCAGCGCGACACCGATCTGGCGCACCACCGGTGCGAGAATCGCCACCTGGTTCGGCTTCAGCCTGATGTGCCTCGGCATGTTCATGGCGATTCTGGACATTCAGGTGGTTGCGACGTCGCTGCCGACCATCCAGCAGGCGCTGGCGATATCGCCGGATGCGATGAGCTGGATCCAGACCGCCTATCTGATCGCAGAAGTGATCGCCATTCCCTTGACCGGCTGGTTCACGCGCGCGCTGACGCTGCGATGGTTGTTCGTGATCGCGATCTTCATGTTCACGCTGGCCTCGATCGGCTGCGCCTTCAGCAGCAACTTCGCGTCTCTCGTCACCTTCCGCGTCTTTCAGGGCTTTGCGGGGGGCACGCTGATCCCCGCGGTATTCACCGGCATCTTTCTGTTGTTTCCGGCGCGCTCCCATCCGATCACCGGCACCATGGCCGGAATCGTGGCCGTGCTGGCGCCCACGGTCGGACCGGTGGTCGGCGGCTGGATCACGCACCATTATTCGTGGCCGTGGCTGTTTCTGGTCAATGTCATTCCCGGCGCCATCGCCGCCATCGCGACGCCATTCCTGCTGCCGCGCGGTCGATCGCGGCTGAACCAGCTCAGGAATTTCGACGCGGTCTCGCTGGCGTTGATGGCGGTGTCATTGGCGAGCCTGGAGATCGGTTTGAAGCAGGCTCCGCACTATGGCTGGTTCTCGATCGAATGCTGCGGCCTGTTCGCGCTGTGCGGTGTCACCGCGGCCCTGTTTGTGAGCCGGACGCGAAGGGCGGTGCAGCGGGTGATCGAGATCGCATTGTTCAAGGTGCGGCCGTTTTCGATCGGCTGCGCGCTCAGTTTCTGCCTCGGCGTCGGATTGTTCGGCGCGGTGTATCTGATGCCGGTCTTTCTCGCTTATGTCCGCCATCACGACGCGTTGCAGATCGGCTCGATCATGCTGGTCACGGGCGCGGCGCAACTGGTGGCCGCGCCGATCGCCGGCGCGCTGGAAAGCCGGATGGATTCACGTCTGTTGTCGGCATTCGGATTCAGCCTGTTCGCGATCGGACTGGGCTGGAGCGCGTTGGAAAGCCCGGCCGCCGATTACGACGAGATGTTCTGGCCGCAGGTCCTGCGCGGTTTCGCGGCGATGTTCTGCCTGCTGCCGCCGACGCGGCTGGCGCTGGAGACGCTGCCGCACAAGCAGGTGCCGGACGCCAGCGGCCTGTTCAACATGATGCGCAACCTCGGCGGTGCGGTCGGCATCGCGCTGATCGATACCATCCTGTACGGCCGCACCGCGGGACACGCCGGCGCCATCCGCCAGCGCCTGATGGCGGGCGACGTGACGGCGGCGCAGGCGATCGGGCTCGATCGGCCTCCGGCGGACATAACAGCGGCGGGTCCGCTGATCGAGCAGGCGGCTCTTGCCGCCAGCGCCAACGAAGCCTGGGCGCTGCTGGCATGCGTGGCGGTGCTCGGACTGCTGCTGATTCCGTTCGCGACTCGTCGTCTCCGCGAAGGCGGAGACCCATAACGACCGACGGTGATGCGGATGGAAGCGTCAACGCGTGTGGGCGCTTTATTCGAACGGATAGAGCGAGGCTATGGGTCCCCGCCTGCGCGGGGACGACAGCTATGTTGCGTCGGCAGCTATGATGCCTTGATCCGCACCCCCAACCGCCCCGCAAGCTCCTGCGTGAACTGCCAGGCGACGCGCCCCGAACGGGAGCCGCGGGTGGTCGCCCATTCCAGCGCTTCGCGCTCCAGTTCGGCGTCGTCAAGCCTGATGCCGAAATGGCCGCAATAGCCCGTCACCATCGCAAGGTATTCGTCCTGACTGCAACGGTGGAAGCCGAGCCATAGCCCGAACCGGTCCGATAGCGACACCTTCTCCTCCACCGCTTCGCTGGGATTGATCGCGGTTGAGCGTTCGTTCTCGACCATCTCGCGCGCCAGCAGATGGCGGCGGTTCGAGGTCGCGTACAGGATGACGTTGTCGGGGCGGCCCTCGATGCCGCCTTCGAGCACGGCCTTCAGCGACTTGTAGGATGCATCGTTGCCGTCGAACGACAGGTCGTCGCAGAACACGATGAAGTGGAACGGCGACGTCCGCAGCAGCGTCATCAGCGCCGGCAGCGTCTCGATATCCTCGCGGTGAATCTCGATCAGTTTCAGGCGATCCGCCGGCCTGCGGTCGACATTGATGCTGGCGTGCGCCGCCTTGACCAGCGACGACTTGCCCATGCCGCGCGCGCCCCACAGCAGTGCGTTGTTTGCAGGATATCCGTTGGCGAAGCGTTCGGTGTTCTCGATCAGGATGTCGCGCATGCGGTCGATGCCCTTGAGCAGGCCGAGGTCGACGCGGTTGACGCGCGGCACCGGCGTCAACCGTCCGTTGGGGTGCCAGATAAAGGCGTCCGCGTCCGCCAGCGCGGCGGCGCTCGAGGCCTTGGGCGATGCCGCCGACAGGCCGGCCGCGATGGCCTCCAGCGCGCGCGCGATTCGGTCTTCCATGCTGCGATTCGACGGCGGCGGCGGGCGTTTTGTCGCGGGCTTCGGCGATTTCGGCGACGCCGCCTTCGACGCCGCGTGCGGGCCGGTTTTCCGGGGCTTTTTCGACATCTTGCGGGTTCCTGACCACGCACCCATAACGGGCCTTTCCGGAGCCCGCAAGCGGCGCAAATCAAGGGGTTGGCGGCGTTGCAATTGGAGCGCCGGCCGCTATAGTCCGCGCGAATTTGCCCGGGCCGGCCAGATGCGGATGCGTCGCCGGCTCATTCCTGTTTCACAAGGATCGTCCGAATGCTGATTACCCCTGCGTTTGCCCAGGCCGCGGCCGGCGGCGACACCAACAGCATGTTGATGTCGCTGCTGCCGTTCGCGCTGATTTTCGTCATCATGTATTTCCTGATCCTGCGGCCGCAGCAGAAGAAGGTGAAGGACCACGCCGATCTCGTGAAGAACATCCGCCGCGGCGATACCGTCGTCACGTCGGGCGGCCTGGTCGGCAAAGTGACGAAAGTGGTGGACGACGACCAGATCGAGTTCGAGATCTCGGACGGCGTGCGGGTGCGGCAGATGCGGCAGATGATTTCGGGCGTGCGCGCCAAGGGCGAGCCGGCAAAGGAAAAGGTCGAAGCCGCCAAGGACGACACCTCCGCGAGCTAGCACGCTTTCGCGCGCCGCCATCTCAACGATCTGACGGGTCAACTCGATGTTGTATTTTACGCGGTGGAAGGCGCTGGCGATCATCCTGACGGCGCTGGTGGTGTGCCTTTGCGCCGTTCCGAATTTCTTTCCCGAAGCCAAGGTAAAGAGCTGGCCGAAATGGGCGCAGCGCCATCTGGTGCTGGGGCTGGATCTGCAGGGCGGCTCGCACATCCTGCTCGAGGTCGATTCCAACTCGGTCAAGAAGGACAAGCTCGATCAGGTCCGCGACGACGTGCGCCGGACGCTGCGCGATGCCAAGATCGGCTATACCGGCCTTGCCGCGCGCACCGACAGCGTCGAGGTCCGCGTCAAGGATACCGATCTGCAGAACGCGCTGAGCAAGCTGCGCGAACTGTCGCAGCCGCTGGGCGGCCTGCTCGGCTCCTCGGGCCAGCGCAGCCTGGAAGTGAGCGACGCCGGCGGCGGCTTGATCCGCCTGACGGTGCCGCAAGCGGCCATCACCGACCGCGTTCGCCAGTCGGTCGAGCAGTCGATCCAGATCGTCGAGCGCCGCGTCAACGAACTCGGCACCGTCGAGCCGCTGATCCAGCGCCAGGGCACCGACCGCATCCTGGTGCAGGTGCCGGGCTTGCAGGATCCGACCCGCCTGAAGGAATTGCTCGGCAAGACCGCGAAGCTCGATTTCCGCATGGTCGACCAGACGGTGCCGCCGGATCAGGCGGTGCAGGGCAGGGTGCCGCCCGATTCCGAGATATTGATGAGCGCGCAGGCCCCGAAGGTGCCTTACGTCATCAAGAAGCAGATTCTGGTATCCGGCGGCGATCTCACCGACGCCCAGCCGGGCTTCGACCAGCGCTCGAACGAGCCGATCGTCAGTTTCCGTTTCAACACTTCGGGCTCGCGCAAATTCGCGCAGGCGACGTCCGAAAATGTCGGACAGCCGTTTGCCATCGTGCTCGACAACGAGGTGATTTCCGCACCTGTGATCCGCGAGCCGATCACCGGGGGATCCGGCCAGATTTCCGGCAGCTTCACGGTGCAGGCGGCCAACGATCTTGCAATCCTGCTGCGCGCCGGCGCGCTGCCGGCGCCGCTGACTATTATCGAGGAGCGCACCGTCGGGCCGGGGCTTGGCCAGGACTCCATCGAAAAGGGCGAACTCGCCGCCTATGTCGGCTCGATCATGGTGATCGTGTTCATGCTGCTGACCTACCGGCTGTTCGGCGTGTTCGCCAACATCGCGGTCGCGATCAACGTCGCGATGATCTTCGGCGTGCTGTCGCTTTTGAATGCCACGCTGACGCTGCCCGGCATCGCCGGAATCGTGCTGACGGTCGGCATCGCGGTGGACTCCAACGTGCTGATCTATGAGCGCATCCGTGAAGAACTGCGCGGCGGCCGCAACGCGATTTCGGCGATCGACGCCGGCTTCAAGCGCGCGCTGTCCACGATTCTGGATTCCAACATCACCACCTTCATCGCCGCCGCCGTATTGTTCTATATCGGCACCGGTCCGGTGCGCGGCTTCGCCGTCACCCTCGGCATCGGCATCATCACCACGGTTTTCACCGCCTTTACGCTGACCCGCCTGATCGTCGCGGGCTGGGTGCGGTGGAAGCGGCCGCAAAGCGTGCCGATCTGAAGAATGCGGAGTTGGCTGTGACACATCTCGTTCTCATCGGACTCGGCGTCCTCATTGCCGTGCTGACGGTCGTTGCGGCGCTCGGCCTGCTGCCGTCGCTGCGCATCGTGCCCGACAACACGCATTTCGATTTCACCCGGTTCCGGCGCGTCAGCTTTCCGATTTCGGCCTTGCTGTCGATCGTCGCGATCACGCTGTTCTTTACCCACGGGCTGAATTTCGGCATCGACTTCAAGGGCGGCACGCTGCTGGAAGTGCAGGCCAAGTCCGGCGCGGCCGATATTCCGTCGATGCGCAACACGCTTGGCGGCCTCGGTCTCGGCGACGTTCAGTTGCAGCAGTTTGGCGGCCCCGCCGACGTGCTGATCCGCGTCGCCGAACAGCCCGGCGGCGATCCGGCGCAGCAGGCCGCCGTCCAGAAGGTACGCGGCGCGCTCGGCGACAGCGTCGAATACCGCCGCGTCGAAGTGGTGGGGCCGCGCGTTTCCAGCGAGTTGCTGGCTTACGGCATGCTCGGCCTGATGCTGGCGATCGTCGCGATCCTGATCTATCTCTGGTTCCGGTTCGAGTGGCAGTTCGCGCTGGGCGCCATGATCGCCAATGTCCACGACATCGTGCTCACCATCGGCTTCATGTCGATCAGCCAGGTCGATTTCGATCTCACCAGCATCGCGGCGCTGCTGACCATTCTCGGTTATTCGCTCAACGATACGGTCGTGATCTATGACCGGATCCGCGAAATGCTGCGGCGTTACAAGAAAATGCCGATGCCGGAACTGCTCAACGAGTTCGATCAATTCGACGCTGTCGCGCTCGATCATCACCCACGTCACGGTGACGCTGGCCCTGCTGGCGTTGCTGCTGTTCGGCGGCCACGCCATCCACAGCTTCACGGCGGTGATGATGTTCGGCGTGGTGCTGGTCGGCACCTACACCTCGATCTTCATTGCGGCGCCGATTCTGATCTATCTCGGCGTCGGCACCAACCGGGCCGACGCGCCGGACAAGCCGGCGAAACCATCGAAACCCTGAGCATGGCCGCCCGCCCGGACGCTCCGCATCTTCCGAGGTCAGCGCCGATCGAGGCTTATGGCAATGGCGGCTTTGCCTTCGCCGAGATGTCGCATCGCGGCTCGCTGCTGTGCCTGCCCGATGCGATCTGGGCCTGGCCGGTTGGCCGGCCCGCGGAGATCGATGAAGCGTCGCTGCGGCGCGTGATCGCGAACGCGGCCGTTATCGATACGCTGATCGTCGGCACCGGCAACGAGGTCTGGCGGCCGCCGACGTCGCTGCGCGAACGGTTGCGCAGGGTCGGCGTGGTGATCGACGCGATGCAGACCGGGCCCGCGATCCGGACCTACAACATCATGATCGGCGAACGGCGGCGGGTCGCCGCGGCGCTGATCGCCGTGCCATGAGCGCGGGCGCGGACGGTGATTCGGCGGCGTTTTGTGCCGAGCAGGTGCGGTCCCACGATTTTGAGCGTTATGCCTCGACGCTGTTTGTCGATGCCGACAAGCGCCGCGCGCTGCTGGCGCTGTATGCTTTCAATGTCGAGATATCGCGCGTGCGCGAGCAGGTCAGCCAGCCGCTGCCGGGCGAAATCCGCCTGCAATGGTGGACCGACATGCTCGCCGGTGCCGGCCATGGCGGCGTCGAGGGCAATCCGGTCGCCGCCGAACTGTTACGGGCGGTCAAGGCGCACGGCCTTGCGGCGGAGCCGCTGTCGCGCCTGATCGACGAGCACCAGTTCGATCTCTACAACGACCCGATGCCGAGCATGGCGGCGCTGGAAGGCTACGTCAGTGACACGTCCTCGGCGCTGTACGCGCTCGGCGCGCGCGTGATGGGACGACAGTCCGCGGAAACCGATCATCTCGCCCGTCATGCGGGGCTGGCGCACGGTCTTGCGCGCGTGATCGCCGCATTGCCCGTCGATGCCGCGCGCCGGCAGCTGTTCGTGCCGCTGCAATTGCTGGAACAGCACGGCAGCAGCATGGAAGAGGTATTCGCGAGCAAGCAGACGCCGCGGCTGCGCGCGGCGCTGGATCAACTGCTCGGTGACGCGTGTGCGCATCTGAAGACAGCATTCGAACTGCTGGCGGACGCGCCGGCAGAAGTGCGCCCATTGTTTCTGCCGCTGACGCTGGTGCGCCGGGATTTGAAGCGGATGTCGCGCGCGGACAGCGATTTGTTCGCGCCGCTGACTACATCGCGGTTGCGGACGTTGTGGACGCTGTGGCGGGCTTCGCGGTCGAAGGAATTCTCGTAGGATGGGTAGAGCGAAGCGAAACCCATCGTTTACACCTGCGAATGCCTGTGAGTGATGGGTTTCGCTTCGCTCTACCCATCCTACAACGCGCGTTGATCACGCCGCAGCCGGCACGCGCAGATTCTCGGCGATCCAGCGATCCATATCCGCCAAGGCGCGGGCGCTGAGCGCCTGCTTCCTGGCGACGGTCTTTTCGTTGCCGCGCAGGCGCGTGCCATCGGGCTTTCGGGTCGGTGCACTGGCCAGCGGCGGGAACAGCCCGAAGTTGATGTTCATCGGCTGGAACGAGCGGGGACCTGCGTCGATGGTCTCGATATGGCCGCCGGTGATATGGCCGAGCAGCGAACCCAGCGCCGTGGTCGGCGGCGGCGCCGTCAGTGACTGCTGCCGGGCATCGGCGGCGGCATAGAGGCCTGCCATCAGGCCGACGCTTGCGGACTCCACATAGCCCTCGCAGCCCGTCATCTGGCCTGCGAAGCGCAGCCGCGGCTGCGCGTGCAAGCGCAATTGCCCGTCGAGCAATTTGGGCGAATTCAGAAACGTGTTGCGATGCAGGCCGCCGAGTCGTGCGAATTCGGCGTTCTGCAGTCCGGGGATGGTGCGGAAGATCTGCTGCTGCGGGCCGTATTTCAGCTTGGTCTGGAAACCGACCATGTTGTAGAGCGTGCCGAGCTTGTTGTCCTGGCGCAACTGCACGATGGCATGCGCCTTCACGGTCGGGTCGTTCGGATTGGTGAGGCCGACCGGCTTCATCGGGCCGTGACGCAGCGTTTCGCGGCCCCGCGCCGCCATCACCTCGATCGGCAGGCAGCCGTCGAAATAAGGCGTGTTGGCCTCCCACTCCTTGAAGTCGGTCTTCTCTCCGGCCAGCAGCGCATCGACGAAGGCGTCGTATTGTTCGCGCGTCATCGGGCAATTGATGTAGTCGGCACCGCTGCCGCCGGGGCCAGCCTTGTCATAACGCGACTGGAACCAGGCCACCGACATGTCGATGGAATCCTTGTGCACAATCGGCGCGATCGCGTCGAAGAACGCCAATGCATTTTCACCCGACAGGCCGCGGATAGCGTCGGCGAGCGGCGCCGAGGTGAGAGGACCGGTCGCGACGATGACGTTACGCCAGCCGGCCGGCGGCAGGCCGGCTACTTCGTCACGGCAAATCTCGATCAGCGGGTGATCGTTGAGCGCTTGGGTGACGGCAGTGGAAAAGCCATCGCGATCCACCGCCAGCGCGCCGCCGGCCGGGACTTGATTGGCGTCGGCGGCGCGCATGACCAGCGATCCCAGCCGCCGCATCTCGGCATGCAGGAGCCCGACCGCATTGTTGGCGGCGTCGTCGGAGCGGAATGAATTGGAGCAGACCAGTTCGGCGAAACCCTCGGTGCGGTGTGCCTCGGTCATCCTTGCGGGACGCATCTCGTGCAGCACCACGCGGATTCCCGCTTTCGCGACCTGCCAGGCGGCTTCGGAACCGGCAAGGCCGGCGCCGATGATATGGACGGGTTCGGAGAGGGGCGCTGTCATCGCGCAGGGTTAGCGCGTTTTCAGGCAAAGTGGAATCGTGCCGCGCCGGATACGACAACGCCCGCGGCGAGGCGGGCGTTGTCCGTCTATCAGTCGGCTGAGGGCATCAGCTTTTGTAAGAACCGGCTGCAACGCGCGGGATGTCCGAGCGATCAAGGCCGATATCGGCCAGTTCGCGATCGCTAAGCTGGGACAGTTCGCTGACATTGCGCTGATAGTCCCGGAACGCCTGGATCATGCGGATGAGCGAAAGCAACATGGTAGTCTCCTTGTCTTGGCGATTCAGCTCTTGGAGGAAGCTTTATCGTTGCCAGCAATATAGACCTTGATTTCGCGATGCAGCAGTTCCATTGCTGCGATGCAGCTAGGTTTGATTTGCATGGCTTTAGCAAGAAATGATTAACGTTTTGCCTTGACTGCCTCCTGGCGAAGCAACGACTCTGCCGGTTGGAACGAAGTCGAGAAATAACCAATTTAATCATAAAGTTGTCATAAAACAGCCGCCTTCGAACCGGCTTTAGGACCGACGAGATTTGATTGGATATTATCTGATCTCAAGTGAGTTCCGATTTCAAAGTGCTGTCGCTCATTGCTTTTTGTATGCGCGATTCACATGAGAGATTGTAGAAATGAGTGACAAATCATTGTATTAGTTCCGTTGGCGAACCATGCGATTGCGTACGACTTGCACAATCCGGGTATCGTTTTCGTCAATGGACGTGCCGTCGTCCGCGTGGCATGACGCTCGCGTCAAGGGGCCGCAAACCCGCGCGATTTTTGAGGATCCATGACCCGTCCATCCCCCGCCCGTATTCGACTCCTTATGCGCCTTGCCGCAGCGCTGATCGGCGCGCTTGCGCTTCCCACAGCGGCGACCGCGCAGATTCAGGCGGATCAAAACGCGCAGGAGGTGACGTCAGGCGGCGCGACATTCCGAACCGGCGATCTCGTGGTGACCTCGCCATGGACGCGGGCAACGCCGGGCGGTGCCAGAATTGCCGGCGGCTATCTGGTGGTCACCAATAACGGCAGCTCAACCGACCGTTTCGTCGGCGCCACCTCCGACACCGCTGGCCGCATCGAACTCCATGAAATGTCGATGAACGACGGCGTGATGAAGATGCGGCCGTTGCCCGACGGCCTGGAGATCAAGCCGGGCGAGACGGTCGAACTCAAATCGGGCGGCCATCATTTGATGTTCATGGACCTAAACCAGCCGCTCAGGCCTGGCGATACATTCAAAGCGAAGCTGCAATTCGAGAAAGCTGGATCGCTCGATGTGACTTTCAACGTCAATGCGCTGGGCGCGACCAGCGCGGCGCCGCAACGCTGAATTCATTACCGAGTTGTAATCGAAAGTACGCCGCGTGCATGACACATTTGCGCCACGGACGATCACATTTTTCTCGCGCGAAATTCATTCTGTAACTGCTCCGCGATATCGAACAATCCGTTCACAGCATCCGGCAATGATGCGGGATCTGTTCGAACAGGAAAGTAACATGAGCAATAAGTTACTCGGAGCGGCCGCAATGGCCGCCTTGATTGTCGCAGTCGCACCGGCGTCGGCGGCGAGCATGAAAGGCTGCAGCGGTGGCAACTTGACCAAAACCGAATCCGCGATTGAAGCCATGGCCGACGGTCCAGGCAAGATGGCGGCGCAGAAGGAAGTGGCGCAGGCCCAGGACGCGATGCTCAATGGCAAGATGGGTGCATGCGCCTCGCACCTCAGCAAGGCAATGCATGCGGGCATGATGAAGTAAGCGCAGCAGATCGTCATTGCCAGCGCAAGCGAAGCAATCCAGTGCAACCACGGGCTGGATTGCTTCGTCGCACTTGCTTATCGCGATGACGCCTTGAATCAGGGGGCGCGCGCGAGCTGGCTTGCGAACGCCGCGATGGTTTTCGAATAGACGTCGCTCTTGTTCCATTGCTGGATCACGGCGAAATTGGCGCTGCCCGGCGCAAAATCCTTGCCGCGCTGCCAGCCATAGCTGGCAAGATAGTTCGCGGTCGATGCCAGCACATCAGGTGCGCTACGCAGCAGGTCGCGGCGGCCGTTGCCGTCGAAATCGACGGCGAACTTGATCCAGGACGATGGCATGAACTGGGTCTGGCCGATTTCGCCAGCCCAGGCGCCGCGCATTTCCAATGGCGTGAGATCGCCGCGCTCGACAATGCGCAGGGCGTCCATCAACTCGGCGCGGAACAGCTCCGTGCGTCGGCAGTCGTAAGCCAGCGTCGCCAGCGCGCGGAGCGTGGCAAACTTTCCGATGTTGGCGCCGAAATCGGTTTCCAGTCCCCAGATTGCCACCAGCACTTCGCCGGGGACGCCATATTGCTGCTCGATGCGCGATAGCGCCGAACCATATTGTTTCAGCTTGTTCGAGCCGGGCCCGAGCCGGGGAGGGATCATGCGGCCGGAAAATTCTTCAAAACTTTGCTGAAAAACCTTCTGCGACCGGTCGCGCGACAGCACGGCCTGGTCGAGCGTCATCCCGTTCAGTCCCGCGGCAATCGCGCCCTGCGAGATGCCCTTCGCGGCGGCTTCGGTTTTGAACTCGGCCAGCCACGTCTCGAAGCTGCCGCCACACGAGGCCGCATCGGCTGCTGACATGGTCGCGAACACAAGAGCGCCTGCTGCCAATGAACGGAAAAGAAAACTAGGCGTCATCGTGAGTCCGCCGCGAACGTTCCGCGGATGAAGATTGCCGGGCACCCGGAATGTCGTGACCAACCGCGGCCAAAACAAGGCTTCGCTCCCCGGAACAATCGCATCATGCTCAGCGGCCCAGCATCGCCGCGAACGCCTCGCCGTCCCGCGCACCCAATTCGTAGGCGGCGCGGATGCCGCCGGGATTGGTGATGTCGAATTGCGACAGATTTATTTTCTGCGACGGCTGCACGTAGGTGCGGCCGGCAACATCGGGCAGCTTCTTGTAGCGCCGGGTCAGCAGCACCAGCGTGCGTCCGCCGGCGGATTCGATCGGTGCCAGCGGCTCGACCGGCACGTTGTCGACGAGGCCGCCATCGAAGGCCGGCTCGCCGTTTACCAGCGTCACCGGCATGAACGGCGGCACGCCGCTGCTTGCCATCAACACGTCGTGCATGTCGCGCGCGCCAGAGAGCTTTCGCGCCGAAACGAATTCGGCGCGAAAGCCGAGCGCGCGGCCGAAGCGCGGGTGCACCGGATGCAACAGATGTTTTTCAAGCTGATAGGCGCCGATGCCCAGCAGCGCGCCGGCGAGCGCCGGCACGCCCAGCGGCATCCGGGTCACCGCGATCCGCAGGTCGGTGATGGCATTGAGCCGCGCCAGGGCGGCGGCGTCGACGGTCTGCACCAGCAATTCGTTGTACAGCGGCCCGACCGGACAGAGCGGCTCGCCGCGGCGCCAGGCTGCGACGTCGAAATTCCTCAGATGCGGGCCGCATCCGTCGTACACTCGGCTGCGCGCCTGCGGTCCGATGCCGAGCAATGAATAGGTGGCGGCGAACGCGCCGGCGCTGGCGCCCACCACCAGCTTCGGCATCAGCCGCAGCCGCGGCGCCGCCGTCTCGTAGAAACCGCCCTGCCAGTAACAGCGGTTACCCCCGCCGGCGAATACCACCGCGTCGAACATCAGGCGCTGCTTACCGTTTCAATCTGCAAACAGCGCCTGCATGCCAAACCGCGGCGCAACAATCAACCGGTTGTGCTGCGATCAACCATCGCGGCGCCGCCACTGAAACAGCGAGGCGGGAAAATCCGCCGCATAACGCTGCACCTTCGCCAGCGGAGGCGGCGTGTGCGAGACGGCGACCGGCTCGATCGCCTTGCGATAAAGATGCCAGGTGGCGTGCCCGAGCAGCGGGATCACGATTGCCAGGCCGAGGAAGAACGGCAGCGAGCCGATCACCAGCAGCATCGCCACGATCAGTCCCCACGCCGCCATCGGCAGCGGATTGCGGGCGACGACCCGCAGCGAGGTCAGCATGGCGTCGGCGGCGCTGGCGTGGCGATCGAGCATCAGCGGAAACGACACCACGCTGATGCAGAGCGCCGCCACCGCGAACAGGAAGCCGACACCGCAGCCGACCACGATCAGCCACCAGCCCTGCGACGTCGTCAGCACGCGCCTTGTGAAATCCGGGATCCCGGCCGCGGCTTCATAGCCGAACGCCGAAACATAAATGGCCTGCGCGGCGGCGACCCAGATCACGAACAGCGCCAGCAGCAGCGTGCCCAGCGCAAGCATGGCGCCGAACGACGGCGAGCGCAGCACCTCGGTCGCATGCCAGGCCAACGCCGGTTCGCCGCGCTCGCGCCGATAGCTCAGTTCATACAGACCCAGTGCGGCGAACGGGCCGAGCAGGGCGAAGCCGGCGGCGAGCGGAAACAGCAACGGCAGCACCGAATAGCCCAGCGCCAGCCGGGCCAGCACCAGTCCCAGCACCGGATATATGATGCACAGGATGATGGCGTGGCTGGGTACCGCCTTGAAATCCTCCCAGCCAAGACGCAGCGCGTCGCGCAGATCGGAAAAGCCGATCGTGCGGATCGCCGGCGCGGCGATGCCGGATTCAGGTTGCGCGAGCGGCGAGACATTGCCGGGATACGGAGTGGCCATTGTCATTGTCTCCCTGATGCATGCGGCAAGTTCGTCGTGCCGATCGAGGGCACGCGTTTGCCTTGGACAAACCTCGCAATCAGGGCCGGACGCAGACAGCAAACCCAACCGGCCGGGTCGCGAACTGTACGGCGATGCTAGGCGCAATCCGCCGCGCCCGTTGCTCACGGTTCGGTGATGGTGGCGTTCAAGCGGCGAGAGAATCCGGCCTGCGGCAAACCGCGCAGGTAGCCATGTCCCGCATTGGCAAGCCTTTCACGTGCGGATAACGTCCGGCCGACCGATCCGGTGCTGTCGGAATGAACCAAGTGCCGCGTGAAATCTTATACCTCGTCATGACACAGGGAACGACACCATGAGTATTTTCGGAAAGATCATGGGCGCGATCTTCGGCACCAAGGCCGATGCCGCCCCGGGCACCACAACCGCCGCGGGCGGTTCGGCTGCTGCGCCTGGTCCGGCCTCGGGAGCCAGTTCCGGCGGCGGATCGCCGGCCGCGACGGCTGCGCCCGCGCAAACGGTCGATGTGGCGCCGATCCTGGACAAGGCCGTCGCCGCCAAGGGCGAAAAGCTGGAATGGCGCACCTCGATCGTCGACCTGATGAAGGCGCTGGATATCGATTCCAGTTTTTCCGCGCGCAAGGAACTCGCGAAAGAACTCGGCTACACCGGCGACAGCAACAATTCAGCCAGCATGAACATCTGGCTGCACAAGCAGGTGATGACAAAACTCGCCGCCAATGGCGGCAAGCTGCCGCCGGAGATCAAGCACTGAGTCTCTTCGTTCATGGCAACCGGAAAGGCCCGCCTCGTGCGGGCCTTTTGCGTCCGCGGCAACGCGCCTTGGTCTAATGCCGCATTGCCCGGCGCGGCCTGCGGGTCTAGATACGCCGGCAATCATAAGCTTACGGGAGAACGCCATGGATATCGACCGCCGGACCATTCTCGCAACGGGCGCGCTGGCGCTCGCGGGCGCTGCCGTCCAGAGCCCGCCGGCCGCGGCGCAGGCCGGCCCGAAGCCGATGTTTCCGGTGCCCGCCATCACGATTCCGATCGTCGGCGAGACCGACGTGTTCCAGGTCCGCCGCATCTATTGCATCGGGCGCAATTATGCCGCGCACGCGATCGAGCGCGGCTCCGACCCGAACCGCGAGCCGCCGTTCTTCTTCCAGAAGCCGACCGATGCGATCCAGAACGTTGAGGTCGGCGAGGTCGCCGATCATCCGTACCCGTCGCTGACCAAGAACTATCATCACGAGGTGGAACTGGTGGCGGCGCTGAAATCCGGGGGCACCAATATTGCCGCCGAGCAGGCGCTCGATCACGTCTACGGCTATGCGCTTGGCCTCGACATGACCCGGCGCGATCTGCAGAACGGCATGGCCGCCGAAAAGAAGCCCTGGGAAATCGGCAAGAGCTTCGATCATGCCGCGGTGCTCGGCCCGATCCATCCGGCGGCCAAGACCGGTCACTTCACCAAGGGCCCGATCTCGCTTTCGGTCAACGGCACGGTGCGGCAGAATTCCGATCTCGACAAGATGATCTGGAGCGTCGCCGAGCAGATCGCAAAGCTGTCGGAGGCATTCGAATTGAAAGCCGGCGACATCATCTATTCCGGCACGCCGGAAAACGTCGGCCCGGTGGTCAAGGGCGACGTGCTGCTGTGCAAGCTGCAGGGCCTGCCGGACATGTCGATCCGGATCGTTTAGGCACACACTCGACGTGTCGTCCTCGCGCAGGGCGGGTACCATGGTCCTGCGGTATACGACGTCGCGCCCACAAGGCTTCGTCGTCCCCGCGCAGGCGGGGACCCATAACCACCGTGGTTATGATGAGAGTTGTTGCCGCCAAGTCGCCGACATCTTCCGCATCACTAGGAGGGAGGGTATGGGTCCCCGCCTGCGCGGGGACGACGGCGGATGTCTGTCGTCCGCCTTGCGAAGATTTCCCGATTCAGATTTCAAAAACCAAGCATCAGAGGCCACAAAAACGTGCCGCGCTACTGCGCAAGATCCGAAAACTCCGGATGCTTGCGCAGATAGTCCGCCACAAAACCGCAGCCGGCGACGACCTTGTTGCCGTCGGCGCGGATCAGTTGCAGCGCGCCGGCCACCAGTTCCGAGGCGATGCCGCGTCCCCGCAGCGCCCGCGGCGTCTCGGTATGGGTGATGATGACGGTGCCCGGCATGCGCCGGTAATATGCCAGCGCAAGCCCGCCCTCGACATCGAGCTCGAAGCGGCCGAGGCCGGTGTTGTCGCGGACAGCGGGCATGATTCCTCAAGTCTCCTCAACGGCGATTTTTGCGCACATGAATGTTGATGTCGAGGTCGATCTTGGTGACGCAGCTCTGTTCGGACCGATGCGACCCGCCCTCGTGCCAGCGGCCGTCGCGGGCGCGGGCATTGCGGACGTTAGCGAGTCGAAAGCATTTCCAGGCGCCGCCGGGTGGAAGCTTGCCGTCGCTGACTTCACCGGCAAATTGCCAGGCCAGCACGGCTTCATCGCCCTTCCTGTTGGTGCCGAGGATAATCGGGCATAGTTCGCGATGACGACCGCCATAGCTGCAGATCACCTGCTGCTGGCTAAGGATGGCGTTGCGGAAGAGGGTGTAGGTGGGAGAGGGCACCTTGGAGCCACCACTGACAACTCTGGTTCGATCTGATATATTGGGATCAAAGGTGCCGAATGTCAGACTTGTTGGCAAGAATTACGATTGATCCCGAACGAATGCACGGGCGTCCCTGCATACGCGGTTTGCGCGTGACGGTTGCCGATGTACTCGGGATGTTGTCATCCGGACAGTCGCGCGAAGCGATCCTGAAGGATTATCCGTATCTGGAGAGCGCCGACATTGATGCGGCTCTGGCTTTTGCCGCCCGTCAGGCCGATCATCCGATCATTGCGGCAGAATGAGACATGCTGTTCCTGATTGACGCTCAACTTCCGCCGTTGTTGGCGGCGGCGCTGCGCGATGCCGGTTGCGATGCGGTCCATATTGGCGACCTCGGCTTGCTGGCCGCTACCGATCGACAAATTTGGGATGAAGCGATGTCACGATCGGCGGTTCTGGTCACCAAAGATCGAGACTTTCCGATTCTCCGCGCAACTAGTAACGATGGCCCCACCATCTTGTGGGTTCGGATTGGCAACACCGACAATCGAACTCTGATCGCGCAGATTTTGCGCGCTTTGCCGACGATTATCGCTGCCGTCGAACGCGGAGAAACGGTTATCGAGTTCGTAGGACGTTAGGAACATCCCGGATGCTCCCGCAACATCATGAATGGAGAAACTCGTGGCCAATGAAAAAGGCCCCAACGTCAAGAAGAAGCAGAAGTGCAAGAATTGCGAAGGCAAGGGGTTGGTGAAGAAGGGGGACAAGGTGGTGAAGTGCCAGAGATGTGGCGGGACGGGGGTGAGGTAGCTCTTTCCCTAGTTGCTACGAGATCAGCCGCTCGAGATCGAAGGGATGAAACTGACGACCTCGCCGTTATCAGCATACTCAGCTTCATGAAGAATTGGCGATATGAAAAGCAATCTGAACGTATATTCAATGGAGGGAGTCTCTTCGCTTCGTACAATTAGATCAACGTCGGCATTGGCATCGACATCGATTGTGAGACGCCAAATTTTTTCTGAGGTCCGTAAGAGGTCAAAAATTAACGTTCCCCATTGCATGAACTCTTCAGATCGCCCATGTAGCTCGCCAATCGGGACGAGGACTTTCCGTTTCTCACAGTCCTCAAGTATTATTCGGAACATTCTTTTTGCGGGTATCGTTGTATCTCGATCTTGAAACAAGGGAGCAAAGGTTAAATTTTGACTTGTTCCAGAGATAGCAAATATTGGACTAGCAACTTCGAACCGAACATCACGCGAACCACTGGAATAGATGCCAATTATCCAGTGAAACACATCCAACAATAAAATGCTTCTCAATGATCCTGAGAGTACCCCGGCCTGGTAGGTTACGCCTCTAATAACGGCGTTTTCCTGATATTTATCTATTATTGGAACGTCGGGAAGAATTTGTGCCATCAAGGTGCGCAATGGTTTTAGCTTGCAGCCCTGACCAGCGAATACAACCCAGTCGAAGTCTTCTCCTCTTTGGCTATTAAATTGCTTAATGGCTGTCACCAAGATATCTTTAATACGGTCTAAGTATGGAATCAGAATGTTCTCAAAGTCTGTCGAAGTTATTTCTATTCTTATCGATACGGAGTTTCCGTCAACTGCAATGACATCTGGAATTTCGTAGTAAGCTGTCTGCTCCTCGTTGAGGTGAACCTTGATCGCTTCGATTTGTCTATCATATTGGCGACATCGATCGAGAATGTATGTTCCATGCGCTTCGGAATTGGCCACCTCAATCTTTGAGTTAATTAACTGAGTCAGCTGATCATCGATGTCCTGACCGCCTAATTCAGCGTCGCCGGAAATTAGTACAATCTCAACTACTTGGTCTCCCATACTCGCGACTGCTACATCGAAAGTGCCGCCCCCCATATCTATGACCAAAACATTGCCAAAATTATTGTCGCTACCCGGTTCGCAAATAGCCAGAGTGGCCGCTGCGGCCTCCGATATTGCGCGAATTATCTTGAACCCTGCTATATGAAAGGCAGCTTTTAATTCTGCGACTTGGCGTAACGAAAATTCAACAGGAAATGAAACCACCACGTCTTTGCAATCACAAGCAAGATACTCGCTTGCATTTCGTCGAATTGATGCCAGCAACATGGCGGCGAGCAAGGTCGGCCCCAAAGTTAAATTGTGAAAAGACCAAGACCTACTGGTGCCGATTGCTCTTTTAAAATCCTGAACGTAGGCTTGCGGATCGATGCCGTAACTGTTGTAGGCAGCTATTCCAGCTTTATATTGCAATGCTGCGTCTATAAATAGAGCCGATTTTATCAACGGAGTTCGATCAACTGAGGGAAGAAGAACGATACTGGTCTTATTAAGGTTATAGAAAGCGGCTACGGATTTTGAGCTGCCAAAATCAACGCCGCAAACCAGCGTTGTTGGAATTTCTGGTGCCAAACCAGCTTTGATGGGGGTACGGATTTCTTGCGCGACTAGACTTGAATGTCGTCGCCTGATTTCCGTTTGCCGATCAACAATGATGGCTTCAGCGAAAGAAGGATTTTCAAGTATTATATAGGGGCGTTGTAAAGGACGTTTTGAATGCGCTCGACTAAGTTCAGGTACGCGTCTTTCAATAAACTTAATAACATCACCGACTGTACAACAGCGACCCACGTCGCTTAACGCTTCCACAAGAGAGTGAGTAAATAGGCCGGACTCGAGATCTTTCTCTTCAAACGACTGGTACCCCGGTTGGCATCCGAAGGCGATAAGATTTCCAACACCTTGAAGATCCAATTTGTAGGTATTGGCGATGTCTGTAACGGCTGATCGGCTACCCGCTAAATTTGAACGACACGTATCCAGAAACACCAAAATTTCGCGCGTGCCGGAGTTTCTAAGCCGCTTTAAGATGCGGTCAATCGAAATACTGGTTTCTTCAAAATCCTCTCGGTATGTGTCTCGGCATACGAAATGAAGGTCACCCGTCTCAGGTGAGAAAATTCCGTGCCCACTCATAAACAGGAAAATGCGATCTATTCGCTCGTTTTTGCATTTTCGCTCGATCTGGCCGATCAGGCGCACAATGTTGTTGCGCGTCGGGAGTTCCAGAGGCTCCTTAGCCTCGTCAGATAAAACTGCTGAATCGGCGAAGGGTAGACCGCAAAACTTTTGTAGTGTCTCGGCAAATCGATAAGCATCCTTCGAGCAAAATTGTAGTGCGGATATCCCCAAATCGGGAAATGTCCCACAACCAACTATAAGCGCGCCCTGCTTCATTTTCGCTTAAACGTCAGTTTCACGGCGCCTTTCGTTTCTATACTGCCGGCGGCAATGAGCCTGATTTCTCCCTTCGCGGTCAACTCGATCGAGAGTTCTATTTGCTCAAGGTTCATAGCTTCGGATGCAGAAATGCTTGAAAAAAGACCGCCGAAGGCGGATGAAAATTCCCTGATCTTTGTTGCGAGAATATCCATATCGAATGCTACAACCGTATTCATCGCGCGTGTTTGATCGAAAAACCCTTTGGATCCTGCTTCCTCGTCGGCATCGACCACTACCGTGTTAATAACTTGTTGCATCTTAAATTTCTCCATTTAACTGATAGACTTAGTTAGGGTGTTTATAAGTTTACTCCGCCGCCTCACTCGCCCCGCTCTTCCTCCGCTTCCCGCCGCTCGCGCTTTTCGCCAGCACCGGGCCCAGAAACTTCCCCGTATAGCTCCTTGGCGCCTTGACGATGTCCTCCGGCGGGCCCCAGGCGACGATTTCGCCGCCGCCGTCGCCGCCTTCGGGGCCGAGGTCGATCACCCAGTCGGCGGTCTTGATGACTTCGAGATTGTGCTCGATCACCACCACGGTGTTGCCCTGCGCCACCAGTTCGTGCAGCACCTCGAGCAGCTTCTTGACGTCGTGAAAATGCAGCCCGGTGGTCGGCTCGTCGAGGATGTAGAGCGTGCGGCCGGTGGCGCGCTTGCTCAGTTCCTTGGCGAGCTTGACGCGCTGCGCTTCGCCGCCGGACAGCGTGGTGGCCTGTTGGCCGACATGGATGTAGTCGAGGCCGAACGCGGTGCAGCGTTTTAAAAGTTTCGCGCACGCGCGGCACCGCCTTGAAGAATTCGGCGGCTTCCTCGACCGTCATGTCGAGCACGTCCGATATCGACTTGCCCTTGAACAGCACCTCCAGCGTCTCGCGGTTGTAGCGCTTGCCCTTGCAGGCGGTGCAGGTGACGTAGACGTCGGGCAGGAAGTGCATCTCGATCTTGATGACGCCGTCGCCCTGGCAGGCCTCGCAGCGGCCGCCCTTGACGTTGAAGGAGAAGCGGCCGGGCTCGTAGCCGCGCGCCTTGGCCTCGGGCAGGCCGGCGAACCATTCGCGGATTGGCGTGAACGCGCCGGTGTAGGTCGCGGGGTTGGAGCGCGGGGTGCGGCCGATCGGCGACTGGTCGATGTCGATGATCTTGTCGATATGCTCCAGCCCCTCGATGCGGTCGTGCGGGGCGGCACCTTCGCTGGCGTTGTTGAGCTTGCGCGCGATCGCTTTATACAGCGTGTCGATCAACAGCGTCGACTTGCCGCCGCCGGAGACGCCGGTGACGCAGGTGAACAGGCCGAGCGGAATTTCCGCCGAGACGTTCTTCAGGTTGTTGCCGCGGGCGTTGATCACCTTGATGGTGCGGCGATGGTTCGGCGGCCGCCGCTCCGGCACCTCGACCGAAAGTTCGCCGGTGAGATACTGGCCGGTCAATGACGCCGGGTTGTTCATGATGTCGGAGGGGGTGCCCTGCGCGACGATGTGTCCGCCGTGCATGCCGGCGCCGGGGCCGATGTCGAGCACATGGTCGGCAAGGCGGATGGCATCCTCATCATGTTCGACCACGATCACGGTGTTGCCGAGGTCGCGCAGCCGCTTCAGCGTTTCCAGGAGCCGGGCGTTGTCGCGCTGGTGCAGGCCGATCGAAGGCTCGTCCAGCACATACAGTACCCCGGTCAAGCCGGAATCCGATCTGCGACGCCAGCCGGATGCGCTGGCTCTCGCCGCCCGAGAGCGTGCCGGAAGCGCGCGCCAGCGTCAGGTAGTTGAGGCCAACGTCGAGCAGGAACGACAGCCGTTCGCGGATCTCCTTCAGCACGCGCGCGGCGATCTCGTTCTGCTGCGCGTTGAGCGCTTCCGGCACGGTCTCGAACCATTCGCCGGCCGATCGTACCGACAGTTCGGAGATCTGGCCGATGTGCTTGCCGCCGATCTTGACGCACAGCGCTTCCGGTTTCAGCCGATAGCCGTTGCAGCCGGCGCAGGGAACGTCGGAAAAATATTTCGCGAGTTCCTCGCGGGCCCACTCGCTCTCGGTCTCGCGGTAGCGGCGGTCGATGTTGGTGACGACACCCTCGAACGGTTTTCTGGTGTCGTATGAGCGCACGCCGTCTTCATAGGAAAACTTGATCTCGTCGTCGCCGGAGCCGTGCAGGATGGCGTCTCTCGTCTTTTTCGGCAGATCCTTCCACTTGGTGTCGAGCGTGAACTTGTAGAATTTGCCGAGCGCCGTCAGGGTCTGGATGTAATAGGGCGAGGACGATTTCGCCCATGGCGCGATCGCGCCCTTGCGCAGGCTCAGCTCCTTGTCGGGGATGACCAGCTCTTCGTCGACGTGCTGCTCGACGCCGAGCCCGCCGCATTCCGGGCACGCGCCATAGGGGTTGTTGAAGGAGAACAGCCGCGGTTCGATTTCCGGAATCGTGAAGCCGGACACCGGACAGGCGAATTTCTCCGAGAACAGGATGCGTTCGGGACCGCTCTTGTCGTGGATTTTTGCGGTTTTCTTCTTTTCGTCATGGCCGGGCTTGACCCGGCCATCCATCGCTTTCGAAGAAGATGGATCACCGGGTCTCGCGCTTTCAGCGCGGCCCGGTGATGACGCGGGAAGGTCGGCGTATTCGATCACCGCCAGACCGTCGGCCAGCTTCAGCGCGGTCTCGAAACTTTCCGCCAGCCGCTGGCCGATGTCCGGCCGCACCACGATGCGGTCGACCACGACGTCGATGTCGTGCGGAAATTTCTTGTCCAGCACCGGCGCGTCCGCCAGTTCATGAAAGCTGCCGTCGATCTTGACGCGCTGGAATCCCTTCTTGAGATACTCGGCCAGTTCCTTGCGGTATTCGCCCTTGCGTCCGCGCACCACCGGCGCCAGCAGATACAGCCGCGTTCCCTCCGGCAGCGCCAGTACCCGGTCGACCATCTGCGATACGATCTGGCTTTCGATCGGAAGGCCCGTGGCCGGCGAATAGGGCACGCCGACCCGCGCCCACAACAGCCGCATGTAATCGTAGATCTCGGTGACGGTACCGACCGTGGAACGGGGATTTTTCGAGGTGGTCTTCTGCTCGATGGAGATCGCCGGCGACAGCCCGTCGATCTGGTCGACGTCCGGCTTCTGCATCATCTCCAGGAATTGACGGGCATAGGCCGAACAGCGATTCCACGTAGCGCCGCTGCCCCTCGGCATAGATGGTGTCGAAGGCGAGCGACGATTTCCCGGAGCCGGACAGCCCGGTGAACACCACGAGCTTGTCGCGCGGAATTTCGAGGTCGACGTTCTTCAGATTGTGCTCGCGGGCGCCGCGAACGGTGATGGCGCGCATCGCCGAGCCGGTGTGTTGGCGCTTCGCCTTGAGGATTTCGTCCATGATCGGCAATTCCAGACGCGTCGAGTGCGCCGCTCGTGGGCGCGCATCGCCTTAACATCGCGACGTGCCGCCATATGGATGGAGTATTCGGAACGTAGGTAGAACGGGGTATGATTTCCAGTGCCGCGTTGCAGCCATCAACGGTTTGTTGCGGGACGGGTTGCACCATGCTCCGACTGACGAATCGTCACGGAAAATCCTTGCCGATAAATCGCGCGGCTGCTAGAACAAAAAGCGAACAATGTAAAATGCCGGGGATCACCCATATTGGAACGTGGACAACTGCCCGGAGCCCGCGCGGCAATGGCCGCGAAGGCGTAGGGTGGTTCAGACAAGTGACGGTAATGGAGAGTTGTGATGGCGGGTTCGGTCAACAAGGTAATTCTGGTCGGAAATCTGGGCAAGGATCCGGAAGTCCGGCGCATGCAGAACGGCAATCCAGTGGTGAATCTGAGCATCGCAACGTCGGAAAGCTGGCGCGACAAGGCGACCGGCGAACGCAAGGAAAAGACCGAATGGCACCGGGTGGTGATTTTCAGTGAAGGGCTAGCCAAGGTCGCCGAACAGTATCTGAAGAAAGGCGCCAAGGTTTACATCGAGGGCGCGTTGCAGACCCGCAAATGGACCGACCAGAGCGGCGTGGAGAAATACTCGACCGAGGTGGTGCTGCAGGGCTTCAATTCGAACCTGACCATGCTGGACGGCCGCAGCGGCGGCGGCAATTTCGGTTCGGATGATTCCAGCGGAGATTTCGGATCCGGCGGTCCTTCCAGCGCCGCGCCGCGCCGCGCGATGGCCTCGGCCGGAGCGGGGTCGCGCAACAGCGACATGGACGACGACATTCCGTTCTGATCTACCTCGTGCCTCGGACGCAGCGCAGCGCGTAGCCCTTCGCGGAGCGGTGCGCTGCGGAGCCGGGGCCGTCGCGGACACCGCTGCTCGGTATGGTCCCAGCTCTGCGGAGGCGGCAAGAATGCCGCACCGCGTCCGGACACGAGACTGCCGCAAAGCTCGCTTGTACGCCACTGCGCCGCGCTCGAACAGCTTGACCGGTTACGATAGATAGCACCTAAGTAATTGTAAAAACGTAGGGAAAAAGCCGTCCCCTAGGCCTGTCCGGGGTGGTTTTTTGACGCCTCCTAGGCTATATGATTCCCAGCGAAAACCGACCGGATTCCCCCGTTGTCCGATACCGAAGAACCGAAGCCCGGAGAGCCGCCGGCTCCTTCCGACATTCGTCCTGTTTCGATCCTCGACGAGATGAAGCGCTCCTACCTCGATTACGCCATGAGCGTGATCGTGGCGCGAGCGCTGCCGGATGCGCGCGACGGATTGAAGCCGGTGCATCGCCGGATTCTCTACGCCATGTACGAGAACGGCTTCGAGTGGAATAAGCCATATCGCAAGTCGGCTCGTACCGTCGGCGATGTCATCGGTAAATACCATCCCCACGGCGACCAGTCGGTCTATGACGCGCTGGTGCGCATGGCGCAGGATTTCTCCATGCGCGTGCCGTTGATCGACGGGCAGGGCAATTTCGGCTCGGTGGACGGCGATATGGCCGCCGCGATGCGTTACACCAAGTCGCGGTTGACCAAGATTGCGCAATCGTTGATCGACGACATCGACGAGGACACCGTCGATTTCCAGAGCAACTACGACAACTCCGAGCAGGAGCCGCGGGTTCTGCCGGCAAAATTTCCCAACCTGCTGGTCAACGGCGCCGGCGGCATCGCCGTCGGCATGGCCACCAACATCCCGCCGCACAATCTCGGCGAAGTCATCGACGCCTGCGTGGCGCTGATCGACGATCCCGCTTTAGGCATCGACGATCTCATCAACTTCATTCCCGGGCCCGATTTTCCGACCGGCGGCATCATCCTCGGCCGTCAGGGCATCCGCTCGGCCTATCACCTCGGCCGCGGCTCTATCGTGATGCGCGGCAAGGTGTCGATCGAGCCCGCCCGCAAGGATCGCGAAGCGATCGTCATTTCCGAAATTCCGTACCAGGTGAACAAGGCCACCATGGTGGAGCGAATAGCCGAACTGGTGCGCGACAAGAAGATCGAGGGCATTTCCGATCTGCGCGACGAATCCGACCGCGACGGTTTTCGTGTCGTCGTCGAACTGAGGCGCGACGCGGTACCCGAAGTGGTGCTGAACCAGCTCTACCGGTTCACGCCGCTGCAGACCAATTTCGGCGCCAATGTCGTGGCGCTCGATGCCGGCCGTCCGCAGGTGATGAACCTGAAGGATTTGCTGACGCTGTTCATCGCCTTCCGCGAACAGGTGGTGTCGCGCCGCACCAAGTTCCTGCTCAACAAGGCCCGCGACCGCGCCCATATCCTGGTCGGCCTCGCCATCGCGGTCGCCAATATCGACGAGATCATTCGCGTGATCCGGACCTCGCCGGATCCCAACACCGCGCGCGAAACCCTGATGTCGCGCGACTGGCCGGCCAAAGACGTGGCGGCGATGATCACGTTGATCGACGATCCGCGGCATCGCCTCAATGCCGACGGCACCGCGCGGCTGTCGATGGAACAGGCCAAGGCCATTCTGGATTTGCGGTTGCAGCGGCTGACCGCGCTTGGACGCGAGGAAATTTCCGAAGAACTCGACAAGCTTGCGGCCGAGATCGCCGACTACCTGGATATCCTGCGCTCGCGGGCGCGCATCCAGAGCATCATCAAGACCGAACTGGCCGCGGTGAAGTCCGAATTCGCCACCCCGCGCAAGACCGTCATCATCGAGCACGAGGGCGAGGTCGAGGACGAAGACCTGATCCAGCGCGAGGACATGGTGGTGACGGTGTCGCACGCCGGCTACGTCAAACGCGTGCCGCTGTCGACCTACCGCGCGCAGAAGCGCGGCGGCAAGGGCCGGTCCGGAATGCAGACCCGCGAGGAGGATTTCGTCTCCAGGTTGTTCGTGGCCTCGACCCACACGCCGGTGCTGTTCTTCTCGTCGCGCGGCCAGGTTTACAAGGAAAAGGTCTGGCGGCTGCCAGTGGCGCCGCCGAACGGCCGCGGCAAGGCGCTGATCAACATCCTGCCGCTGGAGCAGGGCGAACGCATCACCACCATCATGCCGCTGCCGGAAGATAAATCCTCATGGGCCAATCTGGACGTGATGTTCGCCACCACCGGCGGCACGGTCCGCCGCAACAAGCTGTCCGACTTCGTCGACGTCCGCCGTTCCGGCATCATCGCGATGAAGCTCGATGACGACGAGGCCATCGTCGACGTCCAGATCTGCACCGAGAACGACGACGTGCTGCTGACGACGGCGGGAGGTCAATGCATCCGCTTTCCGGTTTCGGATGAAAGAGACGGCGTAGAGCACGGCGTAAGGGTATTCACCGGCCGTACTTCTATGGGCGTGCGCGGAATTAAATTGGAAAAAGATGACCGCGTGATTTCGCTGTCAATCCTGCGTCACCTGGACGTCACCTCCGATGAGCGTGCCGCTTATCTCAGGATGCGCCGCGCCGTTGCCGGCGAAGCTGGCGCCGAGGAAGCCGTTGAAGGCGAAGCTGAAGAGACTACAAGCGCCATTCAGCTCAGTTCGGAACGCTACGCCGAAATGTCAGCGTATGAGCAGGTCGTCCTGACGATTTCCGTCAACGGCTATGGCAAGCGTTCGTCGTCGTTCGAATACCGAACCACAGGCCGTGGCGGCAAGGGCATCGTGGCGATGCAGGTCAACGGCCGCAATGGCAATCTGGTGGCGTCGTTCCCGGTGGAGGATTCCGACCAGATCATGCTGGTGACCGACAGGGGGCAGTTGATCCGCTGCCCGGTCGAGGGCATCCGCATCGCCGGCCGCTCCACCCAGGGCGTGATCGTGTTCGATACCGCCGAGGACGAGCATGTGGTTTCGGTCGAGCATATCGGCGAAGGCGAAGAGGGCGAGAACGGCAACGGCGGCTAGGACGGCCTGGCCGGAAGCCGACAGGATATACGCCTCATTGCGCTTGTACCTGTCGATGCGCCGTTCGTTTCGGGCGGATGCTACGTCAACTATGCGATCGCGATTTCGGCGGCGGCTATGCGAATGCCTATTGGGGCGACAACCTTCCGAGACTGATGAGGATCAAGGCTCATTATGATCCGAAAGATATCTTCAGGCATGCCCAGAGCGTGCGGTCGGGCTAGTCCCGAGATTTAGGGCCGTGCGGTCCGCGCACCGGACTTCATGCCTGTTTGATCCCGATAAGGCGCCGGACTCACGCGCGTGGCTTTCGCGCCGGCACCTCTTTCGTGCCCAACACCAGATCGTTACGTCGCCGATCACGAGCATTCATTGCAAGGCGGGTGACGATGTGGTAATGGAACTCTATTGCTCTTGAACGTGCCAGCATTGCTTTGGCCGTTCGATTAAATTTTTTAACTCAGGGAGTGTCACAAATGGCCGACAAACCCAAAGGAAGTCAGCGCATCCAGGTCAAGGTTGTCGACGTCGACAGTGGTCAGGAAGTGTCCTCGCATGAAATGGTGGTACCTGCCAGCGCCCGCGGCTTTGGCTTCAGTTGCTGCACCACCTGCACCCCGTTCCCGACAGATCCTACACAACAAATGTAAGTTACGCCGTCTCTGGCCACGGAACGGCCAAAGATCACGCCAACGCCGTGTTTCGCCTCGCCTCACCTTCGAGATTGAGGCGTAGAACAGTCGTGGCCGCAGCTCTGCCGCTCGAATATGCGAGCCGTGGGGTTCTTCGAGGCCGAACCGCGCGCGTTTGCTTGGATCTTCAATTCGCTTGAGCCACCCGCCTTGGCCATGGAGAGTTTCAAACATGGATAGCGCGCGATCAGGGCGGCAGTTCGCGTTTCTATGCTCCGAACTTCACGATCCGCGCTGCATCCAGCTTCAGGGAGGCTTTGTAGAAGCGTATCGCCAGCGCGGCGCGCCGGATGACATCGTCGAGATCGGTCATGAGCTCACCAAGCTCGGCCGCGGTGACGACCTGCGCATGCTGGAGTCCATGACTTTTTTCCAAAGATCGTTCATGCATTCGGTGCTGTTCACGCACGACCGCGATTATCCGCTACGACCCTTGATACGCCTGCCCGCGCCGGCAATCCCCGACGTTCTCTTCTCCGAGGTCGTTCGCGGCCGGCGCAGTTGCCGCAGTTTTGGCGGAAGTCCGGTCAGGTTGCCGCAGACAGGCGCGCTGCTGTTCGGGGCGATTGGCGAGACCGGACAACTGATAGCCGGCGGCGAGGATGGCGGGCCGGTCAAGGTGGCGTTGAGGTCGATTCCGTCCGGAGGAGGTCTTCAACCCACCAACATCTTCGTAGCGGTGCTGCGGCAGGACGATTTACCCGCCGGTATCTACCGCTACGATCCGCCGGAGCACGCACTGGAGCTGGTCAAGCCGCTGACCGAGCCGGATATCGGCGCGCTGTTTGCGGCCTTTCCGATTCACCCGGTGGTAGTGAATCTGGCGCAGGCGTCCAGCCTTTATTTCATCACCACGAAATTCTGGCGGAGCCGCGCCAAATACGGCCCGCGCGGTTACCGCTACTGTCTGCAGGAGGCGGGGGCCGCCTGCCAGAACCTCAGCCTCACCGCGGTCGCGCTTGGACTTGCCCACATCGTGCTCGGTGGATTCTACGACGACGAAGTGCACGGGTGCCTCGAGCTCGACGGCGTCGATCATGCCGTCATTGCGGCGGTCGCGGTCGGATCGATGCCTGACCAACCCGACGCGGTCCCGCGCCATGCCGAACTCTGATTCCTCGTACCCCGCAGGGGCGATCCGTTTCAAGCAACCATACGGCGTCTTCGTCCTCTCTCCGGATGAAGTCCAGTTCCGCACCGGATCGACCAGCGGTACGGCTTGTGTGGTGTCTGACCCGGAGCGGCGCGGCCTTCTGGGTCCCGTCATCCAGCGATTGCTGGCGCAGGAAGCAGGGGCGGGCCGGCCCTGGAATGAAATTGAGATCGAATTGCTCGACGAAGTCATTCCGCAGTTGCAGGACAGCGGCGTCGTCGAAGCCGAAGATGAGCAGCATGCCCCCGGCGCCGGGCACGACCTCGCCATGCCCATGCTTGGAAAGCCGCTGGCGGAGGCCAGGCTGGCCGTCGTTGGCCACGGCGTGCTCGGGCAGGCCATTCGAAGGCTGCTGACGGAAATGCCATGCGGACCTGTCACGATGATCGAAAGTTCGTCGGTCGCAACAGCCGGCCATGACACCGGCGCGGCGATTTCCCCGCGGCTGCCGCGCCCCGGCAGCGCCGCGCAATGGATAGAAGTCATCCAAGACCATGACTGGATCGTCGCGGCGCAGGACTGTTTCGAGCCCGAAGAACTGGCGGCGCTCAACAAGGCCGCCCTGCAGCTCGGCATTCCGTGGTCGCTGGTTTGTTTCGACGGGTATGAGGGCTGGGTAGGGCCGACATTCGTGCCGAGTCAGACCGCCTGTTTTGGATGCTTCCGCCGGCGTCTGTCCGCCGGCGCCGCCGAACCGCAGCACGTCTTCATGGACCCCGGCATCAAGGTTCACCGGGTCCCGTCGCCTTGGTCGGCGGGGCCCCGGACCGGCGCGTGGATTTCCCTGATCACGTCCATGTTCGGACTGGAGCTGATCGCCGCGATGGAAAGCCGCGGCTTCACCCGCAACAACTTCCTTGTCGTGCACCGGTTGAACGTGACCTTTCACCGCGAATCCGTGCTTCGCCTGCCGCGCTGCCCGGACTGTTCGCGGCGCGCTGGCGCTCCCAGGGTGAATGTCTTTTCGCATTTGCTCAACACACGCACCAAAAGCAGCTAGAGCCCGATGTTGAACCGTCCCCCACGCGCCGTGCCGCGGCAATGGCTGCCGTTTCTGGGCAGGAAGCTGGGACTGGCAAAGTCCATATCCGATCTGGCGATCGATCCCGACGACTTCCGTCTTCATCATGCATTCCCCGCCACGACATCGCTGGCCAGACTGATGGGGCACGCGGGCACGTTCGAGCCGCGTGCCGGCGGCGCGGGGGTCGAACTCGACGATGCGATCAATCGCGCCATGGGAGAACTGGTGGAGCGATATGCGTCGCTTGCTTACGACGGCGCGGCAAGGGTCGTATCGTCGCATAAGGCGCTCGCTGGCCGGGGACACAGGGTCGTTCCATTCGAGGCGCTGGCACTGTTCACCGGCGAACAGCTGGCGACGCCGGGCTTTCGCTATGCCACGTTGACGGAAGACACGCCGATCGGATGGCTCGAGGGCACCGATCTGATGGATGGTTCTCCTGTCCATGTTCCCGGTGAAGTGGTCTCTTTCGGTTACGTTCCCGGCCGCGACGAAGTCCCGCGTTGTTTCTATCCGACCAGTTCCGGCTGTGCGTGCAGTACTTCGGCAGAGGGCGCGGTGCTGGCCGGACTGCTCGAACTGATCGAGCGGGATGCGATCATGATCCGCTGGTACGCGCGTCTTGCGCCGCCGCTTCTGGATCTTGATCCAGCCGACCTCTTGGGAGAACCGTTCGGGCGGCAGTGCCGCGAACTCGAGATCCGGCTTCACGATCTGACGCTGGACGGAGACGTGCCCGTCGTCGGCGTCACCTGCGTCGAGAGGACCGGCCGTCCCTGCTTCTTCCTGCTCAGTGCCGCATCCGGCCTCGACGTGCCGACCGCGGCGCGGAAAGCATCGATCGAGGCCGGGCAGGGACGTCCCTTCATCAAGTTTTTGGCCAATGGGAGTGAAGCGCCGCCCGCAGGCAGCGCCTTCAATGACTTCGACACCAATCTGCGATTTTTTGCGGAACCTTCGAACGCGCAATATTCCGAGTGGTTTTTGCAAAACCGGACTTTCTCGACGCGTCATTATCCCTCTGCGCCGGACGAAACCAGTTCTGCCGGGCGCCTTCGTGCATTGCTGGACCGATGTGGGAGCATGAAGGTGACACCGATTGCGTTCGATCTGACAACGCCGGAAATGGAGGATCACGGACTGTTCGCCTGCAAGGTATTCGCGCCGGAGCTGGTGCCGCTGTGCATACCTTCGGCGCCCTTTCTCGGGCATCCCCGGCTGCAACGCTTCGTCGCCTCCGCCAGGTGCGCAGGAACGGCGGAATCGGTTGCCGCCTGGGTTCCGCACCCGTTCCCTTAAGACGCAGCAGCAGCGATCTAAGCATGCGTTGTTGTTTAATCGTCATTTGCGAGGCGTGCGACAAATTTGCTCTGCAAATTTGCGCTAGGCGAAGCAATCCAGAGCAGGCGCATAGAAGGACTGGATTGCTTCGTCGCTTCGCTCCTCGCAACGACGCATTTCAACCTAATATCATCATGCGCTAGATCTCGATCTCCGTCCCGAACTCGACCACTTGGCGGGTAGGCACGCCGAAGAACGCGGCGGAGCGCTCGGCGTTGCGCTGCAGGAACGCGAACACGGTTTCGCGCCACACCCACATGCCCGGGATGTCCTCGCTGGGGATGATGGTTTCGCGGCCGATGTAATAGGTGATGTCAGTAAGATCGATACCGGGCAGCTTGCCCTGTTCGCAGGCCAGTTTCAGGCCTTCCCAGATCGTCGGATACTGCATGAAGCCGTAGTGCAGGATCACGCGGGTGATGCCTTCGATGATTTCAATCACCTCGGCGCGATCTTCATCGGCGATCCGCGGCGCTTCCTCGATCAGCACGGTGACCAGCACCACGCGTTGGTGCAGGACGTGGTTGTGCTTGACGAACTGCGTCAGCGCCAGCGGGACGCCGTTGGCGGCGGACGCCAGAAACACCGCGGTGCCGGGAAGCCGCGCGTGGCACCTGCTGACCGCGGTCTCGATCAGATCCTCTTCCGGTTGGCGCAATTTGCCGCGGGCGCGTTCTACCAGCTTGACGCCGCTGCGCCACGTCAGCATCAGGAATGCCACGATGCCGGCCAGCACCAGCGGAAACCAGCCGCCCTCGAGGAATTTCGCCGAGTTCGCGGCGAAAAAGATGCAGTCGATCGCGAAGAAGAAACCGTTGCACGCAATGACAATGACCGGCGGATACCCCCACTGGATCGCCACCAGCGCCGCCAGCAGCGTGGTGATCGCCATTAGCAGCGACACCGCGATGCCATAGGCGCCGGCCAGCGCATCGGAGGTGCCGAAGCCGAGCACCGCGCCGAGCGTCGCCGCCGCCAGCATCCAATTCACCAGCGGGACGTAGATCTGACCGATCGACTGACTGGTGGTGTGCTTGATCTGCATGCGCGGCAGGAAGCCGAGCTGGATCGATTGCTGCGTCAATGAAAATACGCCGGAGATGATCGCCTGCGATGCGATCACCGCCGCGACCGTCGCGAAGGCGACCAGCGGGTAATGCAGCCAGTCCGGCGCCAGCTGATAGAACGGATTTTCCAGCGCGGTCGGATCGGTGATCAGCAGCGCCGCCTGGCCGAAATAATTCAGCACCAGCGCGGGCAGGGCGATCGCGAACCATGCGAGCCGGATCGGTACCCGGCCGAAATGCCCCATGTCGGCATACATCGCCTCGCCGCCGGTAACCGCGAGAAATGCCGCGCCGAGGATGGCGAAGCTGACGTGAAAATCCTGATGGACCAGAAAATCGAATGCATAAAGCGGACTTGCCGCGGCCAGTACGCCCGGCGCCTTGCCGATGCCATGGATGCCGAGCAACGCCAGCACCAGAAACCACGCCAGCATCACCGGCCCGAATATCCTGCCGATAAAGCCGGCGCCCTTCTTCTGGACCAGGAAAAGTCCAATCAGGATGACGACCGTGAGAGGCACCACGGCGGGCGCCAGCGACGGCGCGTCGACCTTGAGGCCTTCGATCGCCGACAGCACCGAGATTGCCGGCGTGATGGCGCCGTCGCCATAAAGCAGCGCGGCGCCGATCAGTCCGACGACCAGAAGCTGGGCGCGCCAGGTGCCGGGCTGAGCGTTGCGGGCGGACAATAATGCCAGCAGCGCGACGATGCCACCTTCGCCCCGGTTGTCGGCGCGCAGGATCAGCAGCGCATATTTGAGGGAGATAATCAGGATCAGCGCCCACAGGATCAGCGACACCACGCCGAGGACGGCCCCCGGCGCAACCTGTCCGCCGCCATGATGGGTGGCTGCTTTGGCCGCCTCCTTGAGTGCGTAGAGCGGGCTGGTGCCGATATCGCCATAGACGACGCCGAGCGCGCCGATGGTTGCAGTCAGGGGAAGCTTGAAGGAACCGGGAGGATGGGCGGCGGGAATGGCGGTCACTGATACCCCCGGGGTATCGCACCCGCGTGACGGGACGCGAAAACCCAGTCTGCGATGCCGCGCTGTAAATTGCTATGAGATTTCTGTTTCGAACCGACGCTGGAATTAGAAGCCGCCGGGCGATGCCGGCGGCTCTGTGGGCTTGGAGGTCCGGCGGGCATGCCGGATGGAAAAACTCGGATTAGCGACGCTCGGCGGTAACCAGACGGGCTTCACGAACCAACATTTTGGAACCGGAGACGCGGAGGCAGGAGGCTTCGATGTTCGGCCAGGACTGCTGCGAGCAGCCACCGGAGCGGACATCCAGCCGGTTGGCCTTGGCCAGCGGGCCAGGCACGCTGGCTTCGACCTGCGGAGCGAAGCCGGGAAGAACGGTGAGGGCGGCTGCAATGAAAGCCGCGATGGCGATTGCCGAAAAAGCCTTGATCATGACGGTCCCCTGTCATTGGGCCTTGGCGGCCCGTCGTTTCGTTAACGAACTGATACCCAGCGTCCGTTTCAGCCTGCTTTCGCGGACGCGGAATATGGTTTCGTCCCGCCGGAGATTTGTTTCGTGGCCCATCCCAGGACGAAATAATCGCCGGTCCGCACAAAAGACGCGGAAACCCCGTTCTGGTTCGAGCGGTACTGCAAAATAAAAGCTGTTCGGGGCTGGAACCAGGTTCGCTTGCGGGTCTTCTCGGGGCGCGGTACAGGGATTTATGCCCCGTATCGCCCTGTATCCAGGTTCGTTTGATCCCGTCACCAACGGCCACCTCGATGTCGTTCGGCATGCTGTTGGCCTGTGCGACCGCCTGATCGTTGCAATCGGGGTCCATCCTGGCAAAAAGCCGCTGTTTTCGACCGAGGAACGGCTGGACATGGTCGAATTCGGTGTTTGCCCCGGTTGCGTCAGCGGCCGGCTGCGCCTTCGACTGCACGACCTACGACAATCTCACCATCGCCGCGGCACAGAACAGCGGCGCGAGCATCATGATTCGCGGCCTGCGCGACGGCACCGACCTCGACTACGAGATGCAGATCGCCGGCATGAACGAGACCATGGCGCCCGGCGTGCATACGGTGTTCATCCCAGCCTCGGTCGCTGTCCGCCCGATCACCGCCACACTGGTACGTCAAATCGCGGCCATGGGCGGCGACGTATCGGCCTTCGTTCCCGAGGCGGTCGCGGCTGGCCTCAAAACCAAATTCGCCGGTTAGCCGGCTCACCACTGGAGTATTCATGATCCGGATATTTGCCGTCCTCGCCGCGCTGGTGTGCGTGGCTCCCGCTGTCGGGCAGCCGCTGCCGGCCAATCTCGACAAGGCGAATGCGATCGTCATCGATACCACCAAAGGCCGCATCGTCATCAAGCTGCGCACCGATCTCGCCCCGCAGCACGCCGAGCGTATCAAGATGCTGGCGCGCGAGGGCTACTACAACAACGTGCCGTTCCACCGGGTGATGGACGGCTTCATGGCGCAGACCGGCGACGGCCAGAATTTCAACGGCACCGGCGGCTCCAAATATCCCAACCTGAAGGCCGAGTTCTCCAGCGTGCCGTTCAAGCGCGGCGTGGTCGGCATGGCGCGGCGCGGCGACAGCGTGGATACCGCGAATTCGCAGTTCTTCATCATGTTCGCCGACGGCGCCAGCCTGAACGGCCAATACACCGTGATCGGCGACGTCGTTTCCGGCATGGACGTGGTCGACAAGCTGAAGAAAGCGTCTCCGGGTTCGTCAGGCGGCAGCGTCACCGATCCCGACAAGATGGTGAAGGTGCAGGTCGCATCCGACGTCAAGTGAGAAGCGGTGGCGCGGCCCGGCCAATCGTTGCTTTGGCTCGCAGCATCGCTGCTGCTCGCATCGATTGCGTCGGCACACGCCGAACAGGGGCAGGTCGACAACATCAAGCAAGCGTTCGTGAGGCTGTACGCGTGCTGGAAACCGCCGCTGCCATCACAGGCCAATCCGGACGTCGCAATCACCGCGATCGTGACGTTCACGCGGGACGGAAATATCCTTGGACATCCGAAAATCACCTATGAATTGGAAAATGCTACCGATAACGACAGGCTGCTGTATCGCGTCGCCGTCATGGAAGCGTTGCAACGCTGCACGCCGATGCCATTTACGGAAGGGATGGGCGGGGCCGTTGCGGGCCGGCCCTTCGCCGTCCGTTTTCAAGTTCGCAGACCTTCACCCAAACCGACAGAGAAGAGAGCATGGCTGACAACGACAACACTTTGATCCTCGAAACGACGCAAGGCCCCGTCACCATCGAAATGCGTCCCGATCTCGCGCCTGGCCATGTCGCGCGGATCAAGGAACTGGTGCGCGAAGGTTTTTACGACGGCATCGTGTTTCACCGCGTCATCGACGGCTTCATGGCGCAGACCGGATGTCCGCAGGGCACCGGCACCGGGGGCTCCGGCAAGAAGCTGAAAGCCGAATTCAACAAGGAACCGCATGTGCGCGGAACCACCTCGATGGCGCGCGCGGCAAGCCCGGATTCCGGCGACAGCCAGTTCTTCATTTGCTTCGACGACGCCTCGTTCCTCAACAACCAGTATACGGTGTGGGGCAAGGTCACCAAGGGCATGGAGAACGTCGACAACATCAAGCGCGGCGAGCCGGTGCAGAATCCGGACAAGATCATCAAGGCGCGTATGGCCGCGGACTGAGGGTCATTGCCAGCGAAGCGAAGCGATCCGGAAGGCCGCAACAACCGGATTGCTTCGCCGCAAGTGCTCCTCGAAATGACGGGGAAAATTGCCTACGGCAGTCGCATGCGCACCGACCTCTTCGACTTCGAACTTCCCCCCGACTGCATCGCGCTGCGGCCGGCAACTCCGCGCGATTCCGCGCGGATGCTGGTGGTGCAGCCCGGCGCGCCGTTGCAGGATCGCATCGTCGCCGATCTGCCGCGGTGGTTGCGGAGCGGCGATCAGTTGGTGGTGAACGACACCAGGGTGATCGCGGCACAGCTCACCGGCCGCCGCATCGGCCGCGGTGCCGAGCCGAAAATCGAGGCGACGCTGATCAGGCGGCTCGACGGGTCGCACTGGCGGGCGCTGGTCAAGCCCGCGAAAAAGCTGGCCGCCGGCGACGTCATTCGCTTCGGAAACGAGGGCCGGGTTTGCCTGCTGGGTCATCTCGACGCCGAGGTCGAACACAAAGGCGAGGACGGCGAGATCACGCTGTCATTTTCATTTCACGGGCCGATGCTCGATCAGGCCGTCGCCGAACTCGGCTCGCCGCCGCTGCCGCCTTATATCGCTTCGAAGCGGGCGCCGGATGAGCGCGATGCCGCTGACTATCAGACTATGTTTGCCGTCCATGAAGGCGCGGTCGCAGCGCCCACCGCCGGCCTGCATTTTACGCCGTCGCTCGAAACGGCGCTGCGGGAACGCGGAGTCGGTATTCATCGGGTGACCCTGCATGTGGGGGCAGGGACGTTTCTGCCGGTCAAGGTCGAGGATACCGCCGCGCACAAGATGCACTCGGAATGGGGCACGATTTCGCAGCAGACCGCCGATGCGCTGAACGCCGCGCGTGCCGCGGGCGGCCGGATCGCCGCGGTCGGCACCACGTCGCTGCGGCTACTGGAAAGCGCCGCGGCCAAAGACGGCAGCGTGCTGCCATTCACCGGCGAGACCGCGATCTTCATCACGCCGGGTCATCGGTTTCGCGCCGTTGATATCCTGATGACCAATTTCCATTTGCCGCGATCGACATTGTTCATGCTGGTGTCGGCCTTCTCGGGCAGCGAGACCATGCAACGGGCTTATGCCCACGCGATCGCGCAGGGTTACCGGTTCTACTCCTACGGCGATGCCTGCCTGCTGTTTCGTGATAAAACCCTGCCATGACATTGGCGAATTATTTCCAGCTCCACGGCCGCGACGGCGAAGCTCGGGTCGGCGCGCTGACCACGCCGCATGGCGTGGTGCGAACGCCGGCGTTCATGCCGGTCGGCACCGCAGGCGCGATGAAGGGCTTGCACTGGCGCGAGGTGCGCGACGCCGGCGCCGATATCGTGCTCGGCAATACCTACCATTTGATGCTGCGGCCGGGCGCCGAGCGCATCGCGGCCCTCGGCGGTCTGCAGGCGTTTACCGGCTGGAATGGCCCGATGCTGACGGATTCCGGCGGCTTTCAGGTGATGTCGCTGGCGCAGTTGCGCAAGCTGAGCGAACGCGCTGTGACGTTCCGCTCGCACGTCGACGGCAGCAGCCACGAGCTGTCGCCGGAACGATCCATCGAGGTGCAACGGCTGCTGGGTTCCGACATCGCCATGCAGCTCGACGAATGCGTGCGGCTGCCGGCCGAGCGCGAGGATATCGAACGCGCCATGCAACTGTCGCTGCGCTGGGGCGAACGCAGCAAACGCGCTTTCGAGTGCGCGCCCCCGGGATATATGCTGTTCGGTATCGCGCAGGGCGGTGACGTGCCGCAGCTTCGGCAGGCCAGCGCACGCGCATTGGTCGATACAGGTTTCCATGGCTATGCGATCGGCGGCCTGGCGGTAGGCGAACCGCAGGCGGTGATGCTTGCAATGATCGAAGAGGTCATCCCGATCTTGCCGGCGGATCGGCCGCGCTATCTGATGGGCGTCGGCACGCCGCACGACATGCTCGAAGCGGTGGCGCGGGGCATCGACATGTTCGATTGCGTGATGCCGACCCGGAACGGGCGCCACGGGATGGCGTTCACGCGGTTCGGTCCGGTCAACCTGGGCAACGCAAGGCATGCCGACGATCCGCGTCCGGTGGACGATGAAAGCTCCTGGTCGTCTACCCGCACCTGCGCGCGGGCGTATCTGCATCATCTGGTGAAGTCAGGCGAGACTCTCGGCGCCATGCTGCTGTCGGAAATCAATATCGCCTACTACCAAAGCCTGATGCGCGGCATTCGGGACGCGATTGCGCAAGGCAGCTTCGCGGAGTTCCGCCGGCGCACCCGCGACGATTGGGCGCGCGGCGACATCGCGCCGCGCTGAAATCTTTCCGAAGATCAGTTACACGAAAACTTGCCGAGCGAATGCCTGGTCACAAAACCATAACCGCAGGTATCGCAGGTCCAGAGATAGCTCACGACGTTATCGGACAGGAACGCGGACGCTTCGGCTGCTACCATTGAATTGGCGCAAACAAGACACACCGGCAGATCGCTGCCGCGCGGCGCGGTGTGAGGCACGCTGGTCGACAGGACTTCAGCAATCGCTGGCATCGTGACCTCCTCAAGCTATGACCTGTCGGCAACATACAATGATTTGTTTGACGATGTCGCAACACAAATGCGTTTCTTTTAGGATTTTGGGATTTTGCAATGCAGGGAACGCACGCCTGGCGCGGTGGTTGCATGCGCCGGCGCTTCGGCGCAGTCTGGCAGAAAGCTCCACAACTTCACGCAGTTTTGTCGCAAAGGATCGATCATGGACACGCCGTCAACCACGCGCGCAACGCCTACGCACCTTCCCGGACGGGGCAGGGTCTTCGACAGCATCGTCGACGCGATCGGCGATACGCCGATCGTGCGCTTGCGCAGGCTGCCGCAGCAGCACGGGGTTAATGCGACCATTCTTGCCAAGCTGGAATACTTCAATCCGGCGGTGAGCGTGAAGGACCGCATCGGCGCGGCCATGGTCATCGCGATGGAGAAAGCCGGCATCATCAATGCCGATACCGTGCTGATCGAGCCGACATCGGGCAACACGGGGATTGCGCTGGCCTTTGTCGCGGCGTCGCGCGGCTATCGGCTGAAACTGGTGATGCCGGAATCGATGTCGATCGAGCGGCGCAAGATGCTTGCGTTTCTCGGCGCCGAGATCGTGCTGACGCCCGCGGCGCAGGGCATGAAAGGCTCGATCGCCACCGCGGAGGAATTGGTGCGGACCACGCCGAACGCCGTGATGCCGCAACAGTTCAAGAACCTCGCCAATCCCGAAATCCACCGCCGCACCACGGCGGAGGAAATCTGGAACGACACCGGCGGTAAGCTCGATGTCTTCGTCGCCGGGGTCGGCACCGGCGGCACCATCACCGGTGTCGGGCAGGTGTTGAAGCCGCGCAAGCCGTCGCTGCGCGTCGTCGCGGTCGAGCCGGAGGAAAGCCCGGTGCTCTCCGGCGGCACGCATTCGCCGCACAAGATTCAGGGCATCGGCGCGGGCTTCGTTCCGGACGTACTGGATCGTTCGGTGATCGACGAGGTCGTCAAGATCAACAGCGCCGCCGCCATCGACATGTCGCGGTCGTTGGCCCGCAACGAGGGCATTCCCGGCGGGATTTCGTCGGGCGCCGCGATTGCCGCGGCGCTTCAGATCGGCAAGCGACCGGAGAATGTCGGCAAGACCGTTCTGGCTATCGTGCCGTCGTTCGCCGAGCGCTATCTGTCGACGGCGCTGTTCGAGGGGATTTGACCGTGCCGGATCAGCCGCGACGACCGCGAACCCTGAACGACGCCCGCACCGAGGCCGAGGCGGCGTTCAAGAAAACCACCGCCAAGGTGGCGGAAGCTCCACCGACGAAAGCCGCGCTGCCAGGCGTCAAAGAGCTGGTGTCGCTGCGGATCGACCAGGATGTCCTCGAACATTTCCAGCAGGACGGTCCGGGCTGGCAGGATCGTATCAACGCCGCCTTGCGCAAGGCGGCGGGGAAGTAGAAGCGCTGGCCTCTCTTACCTCTCCCCGCTTGCGGGGAGAGGTCGGATCGCATCGTCAGATGCGATCCGGGTGAGGGGGACTCTCCGCGAGTTCGGAGCGCGTGGAAAGTCCCCCTCACCCCGACCCTCTCCCCGCAAGCGGGGCGAGGGAGAAGTATTCCTAGCCCTAGCGGAACATCCCGCCGACCACGCCGCCGATGAAGCCGCCGGGCCCGCCGCCGCCATGATAATGGCGGCCACCGCCTCCACCGCCGCCGCGCCGTCGGCGGCTCGGCTTACTGTCGGAGTCGTCGCTTGAACTCGCCGTCGTGGTCGCGACGATTTCCGTCAGCAAGGCCTTGTGCTGCAACTTGTTCAGGAACCCCGACTTCGGATAGCCGCGCGCGGCCTGCCAGCGGGTGATGACGGCACGGGTGGAATCGTCGAACTTGCCGTTCACCCTGGTGTCAAAGCCGAGACCGGTAAGCCGACGCTGCACGTCGCGGCGCTGACCCTTGTCGAGGCCGATCTGGTCCTCGGTCGTCTGGGTCGCATCGGCGGTGAAGGTTGCCGGATCGATGCCGGTGGTCAGGTTGCGGGTCGTCGTGCTCGGGCCGTCCTGCAAGGACGCGATGCGAGCCAGCGCCAGCGACTTGAACTGCCCGTTCGGATAGTTGGTGAGATACGCGTTGAGTTCTTCGGGCTTGTTGGATTCCCGGATCGAGCGCCAGAACTCGAGTTCGACGTCGGAGCCGCCGGAAGCCGAGGCGACAGGCGCGGTGCCCGCGGAGGACGGCGCCGCGGCGGCGGCAGGCGCGGCTGCCCCATTCAGGTAGACCGAGCCGATCAGGTTGGTGTGTCCCCAGGGAAGCTGGCCCTTGTTGGTCTCCTCGTTGACCTGGGCACGGACCTAAGTCATCGCCTGCTGAATCTCGATGCCCGGCTTGGCGATATTGGCCATCAGCGCGCGGGTGAACGGACTGTTGGTGCCTTCCTGGCCATCGAGCGCGGTCTGGCCCGGTCCGGTGGCGAACGCGATCAGCGTGCCTTCGCCGGACTTCATTTCCGCCAAGCCTGTCTGCACGGAAACGCTGCGGGTCGCCGAATTCGACTTGATCTTGGCCGCGAACGGATTGTCGCGGCAGGCGTCGAGGAACACCAGCTTGACCTTGGCGTCGCTCATGGTCTGGTCGAGCGTGAGATCGATATTGATCGCGGCGCCGAGCTTGACGTCCATCTCGGATTTGATGTCGGCGTCGATCGGCAACAGGTAGTTGGTGCCGCCGATGGCGATGCCGTGGCCGGCATAGAAGAACAGCGCGACATCGGCGCCCTGCGCCTTCTTGCCGAATTCGAGCAACCGCTCGGTCATCTTGTCACGCGTGAGATTGGTGCCCTCGACCACCTCGAAACCGACATTGCGCAGCACGCTCGCCATCGACTTGGCGTCGATCGGCGGATTGGGAAGCGGCTGCACGTTCTTGTAGGCGCCATTCCCGACCACGAAGGCAACGCGCCGGTCGGCCCTTGCCGCATTTGCTGAAAACAGCATGCAAATCATGAAGAGGAAAATGATGGCATGGCGCATTGGCAACCCCTGCATCGAGTCGAACCTTCGACCGCAATGTGCCAAAAGCTACACGAAAAAAACACAGTTCGCGCCAGGAAAAATCGGGCAGCTTGAGGATATTCCTCAAGGCGGCCGAGCGATTACCTTCCGACGCGTGCCGGTACCGGACTGGAACTTCGCAAGTTCAGCAGATTCCCGGTCAGGATCAGCGCGGCGCCGAGTATGGTGAAGGTGTCCAGCCGCTCGGAGTAGATCAGCCAGCCTGCCGTGGCGCTCAACGGCACTCGCACAAAGTCCATCGGGATCACCACGGTGGCGTCGGCGTGGAGCATCGCCCGGGCCATGCAATAATGCGAAAACGTTCCGCAAAACGCGATCACGACGATCCAGCCCCAGGCATATGCCGAGGGCCATTGCCAGACGTATAGCGACGGGAAAAATCCGGCGGCGCCCTGGATGACGATCATCCAGAAAATGATCCGCAGCGTCGATTCGGTACGGGTCAGCGATTTCATCATCGCAATCGACGTGCCAAAGCCGACGGCGGCGCCGAGTGCGATCAGTTGCCCGGGATTGATCTCGCTGGTGCCGGGGCGAACGATAATGGCGACACCGAGCAGCCCGAGCACGACCGCGGAAATCTTCGAGGCGGTCAAGTGTTCGCCCAGGAAACCCGCGGCCAGGATTGCCGTCCAGACCGGCATGGTGAATTCGATCGAAATCACCTGGCCGAGCGGGATCAGGGTCAGCGCGAAGAACCAGGCGAGCTGCGCGGCATAATGGACGAGGTTGCGCCCGACATGCTGCAGCGGCCGCGACGTCTTCATCGCCGCCAAGCCTCCGTTCCTGTGGATCAGAGGGTACAGCAGGAAGAAGCCGAGCACCGAACGCACTTCCATGATCTGGAAAACGTTCAGCTCGCGGGTGGTCTCGCGGCCGGCGATGGCCATGACCAGCATCAGCGTGAGCCAGCCGGTCATCCACAGCGCGGCCAGAGGTTTGGAAGGACTTCGATCCATTAACGGAAAACACCGGGGTTGCAGTATCGCGATCGAGGAAGAACGAAGCTCGTATCGGCGACGCCACGCCGCTTTGCAACGCGCAAAAATGCTGATGCTGCGATGCGCAGCGCGGATTTCGGTATGGGATCGTCCATCCAATCGGTGTTAAGACCGGATGTTCCGGCGGCGCCCGGACGGTGCGGATAGTTTGAGGAATCGTCGCATGGTTGTTTTGCATCCGGCCGGATGGCCGAAACCTCGCGGCTTTTCCCATGGCGTTGTGGTCGACGGTCCGGGCAAATGGATCGTGCTCGCGGGCCAGACCGGGGGCGATGAGGCGGGCGATTATCCGGAAGACATGGCAGGGCAGGTGGCCACTGCGTTGAAGCGCATCGTCAAGCTGCTCGGCGAGACCGGCGCCGGTCCCGAACATATCGTTCGCCTGACATGGTACCTGACTAGCAAAGCCGAATATGAGGCGGCCGGCGCGGGAATTGGCGCGGCGTGGAAAGCAACCCTGGGCCGTAACTTCCCGCCCTCGACGCTGCTTTACATTTCCGGCCTGGTCGACGCCCGCGCGAAAGTCGAGATCGAAGTCACGGCCTTCGTGCCGGTGAAATAGCCAACCAACTCAGGACAGACAAATGACCCAGCGATCCACCTCGGCCGATTTCGTCACCGCCTTCGCCACCGGGTGGCCTGAAAATCAGCCCGATCTCATGGTTCTTTCGCTCACCACCAAGAACGGCGTGCAGGATTTCGCCCTCAACAAGGAGCAGGCCCTGCTGATCGCCAAGACCATGAAGGATACGGCCGCGCAACTCGCGAAACCGAAACCGCAGGGCTGACGCTTGTCGGCGGTTCGCAGGCGGTGGAGTTCGGCTTAGCGCGACAGCGAAATCGACGCGCCTCGAAACTGGTTATCGGCGCGGATCGTAACGGACTGCTTGTTGCCGGTGGTCCTTAGCGCGATGTTGGCCGTGAATCCGGGTGCGCTGGCCACGATCTGGAAACTGCCGGCGGAGCCGCGTCCTTCGAGATTCCCGCTGACGCCCCGGCTGGACTCGCTCCACGTGCCGGAAAGCGCCCCGCCGCTGGACACGACGTTGCTGCTCAGATTGAACCGGTAGCTGTCGCTGGCACAGGTGAGGCTTTGATTGAGACCGTTGCCGCCGGCGCCGATGACATAATTGGCACGGCAGCGGATGCGTTCGGTCGAGCCGTCGTCGAGCGTGACGGTGCCGCCGCCCGACCAGTTTCCGGCCATGCCGGCAAACGGGCCGGACTGGGCATAACCTGCGGAGCTAAAAAATAACGGACCAGCGCACGCCACCGCGGTCAGAATTGCCGACCGCAGACCAAACCGCATCATCTTGATTCCCCAAATGTTACTGGCGCGATGCTTCCCAGCGTCCGCTGCAGGGAATTCCGCCCGATGCTCCATTCCACCTGCCAGACCCGGCACTGCCGCTGAGCTGGCCATTGGCGAAAGCGCCGCTGATCGACACCCGGACCGCGCCTTCACGGCCTACGGTGCCGGACACGGGCGCGCCGCCCGCAGAAACCTTACCATCGGTCACCGTCACGGGATAGCGCGCCGACGGCTCACAAGAGCCCGTTTTTGTCACCAGCGTCACGTTCCATAGTCCGTCATAAGGGGTCTGGGCATAGGCTGGCTCGGTCGCCAGAGATGCAGCGGCGGCCAGGGCGGAAAGCGCAAAAACGGTGCAGATGCGGTCAAGACGCATGAATCATATCCCCGATGAGTGTGATGGGTGGCTTATCGGCAGACAATGTGTCCAAATTTTGCTGCGATGCGGTAGAGAAAAACACTCCGCGCGAAAGCCCAATAAATTCAGCGAGTTTTTGTTCCATCCTTGGTCGGGTTTTGGTCACGTCACCCGAAGCTCGTGCGGTCAGTAGGCAGACAGGGCAGGCGCTTTGGTTGCAAATTGCTCGTCCTGGGGCTTGGCTGGCAGGCTGTCGTGGGTCGTTGCGTAGTCGATCACCTCTCCGAGCAGCTTTTGACCTAGCGGCGCCAGCGCGCGCTCCCATAGCTCCCGGGCAGTCTCGCCATTGCGGACAAAACACCATTCCTGCGCGGCGATGGCGCCGGCATCCATACGGTCGGCAAGATGATAGACCGTGCCGCCGGCAATCGGATCGCCTTCGCGGATGGTCCATTCGACCGCAGCGATGCCGCGGTGCCGCGGCAACAGCGATGGGTGATAGCCGATCCCGCCAAGTCTTGCCGCCGCCAGCGCTTCCTTGGCTATTCGCGCGTGGCTGTGGGCGGTGACGATCAGATCGGTGCCCGCGGCGATTTCACTTGCCACCACGAGCTTCGGATCGGCCTGCACCACGACTTCGATGCCCGCGGCGCGGGCCGCGGCGGCAAGCCGGTCGTCGGCGTCGGCGACCACCACCCGGACGATCTCGACGTCGTGCTTGCGCAGCATGTCGAGCGTCGTCACGCCGAAATGACGGGAGCCGACGAGAGTAATCCGCATGATGTTCTTCCGTTATTGAGCGCGGGCGAAGGCAGGGCGCGGCAGAACCGATTTTAGCCGGATCGTATCCCGGCGTCGATAACACGCGGCAAGCGCAAGTCACGCGTCGCACGCCGGCGCGCCGGGTTATCAACAGGCGCAATGCCCTTTCAAAGCGCGATGAGATCCGGATCACGCGCGGAATAGGCAATGCATCGATCTTGACATTTACATGCAGATGCATCTAATTTGATGCAGATGCATGTAACGGGAGGTTGGTGTGACGGAAAAACTCAAGCTGATCAGCCACAAGCTTTGTCCCTATGTGCAACGTGCGGTCATCGCACTGACCGAGAAGGGCGTGCCATTCGAACGGATCGATATCGACCTCGCCGACAAGCCGAACTGGTTTTTCGCGATTTCGCCGCTCGGCAAAACGCCGGTTCTCCAGGTCGGCGACCGCGCCATCTTCGAATCCGCCGTTATCCTGGAATATCTCGAGGAGACACAACCGAACCCGCTGCATCCGCCCGACCCCCTTACGCGCGCCGAGTATCGCGGCTGGATCGAGTTCGGCTCGACGGTCCTCAACGATATTGCCGGCTTTTACGCGGCGCCTGATGAGGCCGGTTTCGCTGCGAGGACGGCGCAACTCGAACAGCGCCTTGCGCGGCTGGAAACGCGCGTCGTGGCGTCGCCATGGTTCGACGGCGGTGAATTCTCGCTGGTCGATGCGGCGTTCGGCCCGGTGTTCCGTTACTTCGACGTGTTTGATACCATCGCGGACTTCGGGTTTTTCGCTGACAAGCCACGGCTCGCAAGCTGGCGCGGAGCGTTGGCGGCGCGTCCGTCGGTTCGCGCGGCCGTCAGCGCCGATTACCCGGCGCTGCTGACCGACTTCCTGAACAGACGGAAATCGTGGTTGTCGCAGCTTCAGCGCCGCGCGGCCGCCTGAGACGGGTTTAGCGAACGTTGGCCAGCCGCATGTCGAGATAGCCGGTCACCGATTCCATCAGCGGCTGCAGCTTGCCGTCGAAGAAGTGATTGGCCCCCGGAATGATCTGCTGGTCGATAACGATGCCTTTTTGCGTTTTCAACTTTTCGACCAGCGTATTGACGTCCTTCGGCGGCACTACGGCGTCCTTTTCGCCATGGACGATCAGGCCCGAGGACGGGCAGGGCGCCAGAAAAGAGAAGTCGTAAAGATTGGCCGGGGGTGCGATCGAGATAAAACCCTCGACTTCGGGCCGCCGCATCAATAACTGCATGCCGATCCAGGCGCCGAACGAAAAGCCGGCCACCCAGCAGGCGCGTGCTTCCGGATTGATGGTCTGCGCCCAATCGAGCGCCGAAGCGGCGTCCGAGAGTTCCCCGGTGCCGTGATCGAATGACCCCTGACTTCGGCCGACGCCGCGGAAATTGAAGCGCAACACCGAAAACCCGCGATGTACAAAGGCGTAATAGCACTGGTAGATGATCTGGTGGTTCATGGTGCCGTGGAATTGCGGATGCGGGTGCAGCACCATCGCGATTGGCGCATTCTTCTGTTTCGCCGGATGATAGCGGCCTTCGAGGCGGCCTGCGGGGCCGGTGAAAATGACTTCGGGCATCGGTGATCCTTGGCAACGTCGACCGGCTCGCGCACCCGGCTCATCCGGCTCGGCAAATGAACGCCGTGCTTGAGCGGCCGATCGGGCGTCGTTGGGCTTGACGCGAACGGCTTGGTGAACTGGAGGCCGCGTTCTAGCATGAGGCAAGGGGCAAAAAGCAAGCGTCTTGAGCGGCGCCGACCCCCGCCTAAAGCACTGAAATCCGCGGCGCTAAGGTCAAACAGGTAACTGATACGTGACAGCTGACCGGGTCTATCTCGACTGGAACGCCACGACGCCGCTGCGCCCGGAGGCCCGGGCGGCGATGGCGGTTGCCCTGGATCTCAGCGGCAATCCCTCGTCGGTTCACACCGAAGGCCGAGCGGCGCGAAAAATGATTGAGGATTCGAGGGTGCTGGTGGCCGAATCCGTCGGTGCCGACCCTCGTAATGTTGTTTTTACCTCGGGTGGGACCGAGGCAAATTCACTGGCGCTGACGCCCGGGCTTCGACGAGATTCCCGTCTGCCAGTCAACCGGTTGATCGTCTCCGCAATCGAACACGTTTCGACACTTGCGGGCGGTCGGTTCCCCCGGGAGGCGACCGAAACGCTGCGCGTTACTAAATCAGGCGTCGCCGACCTCGACCATCTCCGCGAAATTTTAGCCAATGGACCGCCGGCGCTGGTGGCTGTCATGTCCGCCAATAATGAAACCGGCGCATTGCAACCGATCGCGGAAATCGCGCAAATGGTCCATCATGCCGGCGGCCTGTTGCATGTCGATGCGGTGCAGTCGTTTGGAAAAATAAGGTTTAATAACAAGGAATTGGATGCAGATATTATATCGATTTCTGCGCATAAGTTTGGCGGTCCGAAGGGCGTGGGCGCCGTTGTAGTTACGCAAGGCTTGGGTGGTCTGGAGGCAGTATTGCGCGGGGGTGGTCAGGAGCAGGGGCGTCGCGCGGGTACCGAGAACGTGCCTGGCGTCGCCGGCTTTGCGGCGGCAGTGAAGGCCGCCATGGCATCGCTGGACCACGACAGCAGCAGGGTGGAAAAGCTGCGAAATCGTCTTGAGACCGGCCTGCGGCAAACCCGGGGCCTTTTTGTGTTCTCCGAAAATGCCCGGCGCTTGCCCAACACGACTCTGTTTACGGTTCCCGGCCTGCAGGCTGAAACGGCGGTCATCCGGTTCGATCTGGAGGGTATCGCGGTATCGTCGGGTTCGGCCTGCTCGTCGGGCAAGGTCCAGCCGTCCCACGTGCTGGCAGCTATGGGATTTGGACCGGAATTGGCAAAGGGAGCCGTGCGTCTCAGTCTGGGCTGGTCCACCACCGAAATGGACATCGATCGCTGTCTGAAGGCTTGGCGAACACTAGCCAGCGCATTAGTTAAAGAGTACAATGAAACAGAGCTTGAACGGTTCTAAGCGTGTTTCGTCGCTACCGTAGAGCAACCAGTCCACCGCGGTCCTTGAAACCGCGAGCGGAGGACAGTCATGGCGGCCGTGCAGGAGACCGTCGATCGCGTTAGGCGGATCGACGTCGATCAATATCGATATGGGTTTGAGACGCTTATCGAGTCCGACAAGGCTCCGCGCGGGCTTTCGGAAGATATCGTCCGGTTCATCTCCGCGAAAAAGAACGAACCGGTCTGGATGCTGGAGTGGCGGCTGGAAGCCTATCGGCGCTGGCTGACCATGAAGGAGCCGGAGTGGGCGCGCGTTCACTATCCGAAGATCGATTATCAGGATCTTTATTACTATTCGGCACCGAAGCCGAAGAAGACCATCGGATCGCTGGACGAGATCGATCCGGATATTCTCGAGACCTACAAAAAGCTCGGCATTCCGTTGCGCGAAGTGGAGATGCTGGAAGGCGTCGTTCGACAGGATGCCGATGGCAACAATCTGGGCGAGCGCAGGATCGCCGTGGATGCCGTGTTCGATTCGGTTTCGGTCGCGACCACGTTCCAGAAGGAATTGAAGCAGGCCGGCGTGATCTTCATGCCGATATCGGAAGCGATCCGCGAGCATCCGGATCTGGTGAGAAAATATCTCGGCACCGTGGTGCCGACCTCGGACAACTACTTCGCGACCCTGAACTCGGCGGTGTTTTCCGACGGCTCGTTCGTCTATGTGCCGTCGGGCGTGCGTTGTCCGATGGAGCTTTCGACCTATTTCCGCATCAACGAGCGCAATACCGGCCAGTTCGAGCGCACGCTGATCATCGCCGACAAGGGTGCCTATGTCAGCTATCTCGAAGGCTGCACCGCGCCGCAGCGCGACGAGAACCAGTTGCACGCCGCCGTGGTCGAACTGGTCACGCTCGACGATGCCGAGATCAAGTATTCGACGGTGCAGAACTGGTATCCCGGAAATTCCGAAGGCAAGGGCGGTATCTATAATTTCGTCACCAAGCGCGGCGACTGCCGCGGTAACAATTCCAAGATATCATGGACCCAGGTCGAGACCGGTTCGGCGATTACCTGGAAATATCCGAGCTGCATCCTGCGCGGCGATAATTCGCGCGGCGAGTTCTACTCGATCGCAATCTCGAATGGCCACCAGCAGGTTGATTCCGGCACCAAGATGATTCATCTCGGCAACAACACCACCAGCCGCATCATCTCCAAAGGCATCGCCGCCGGCGTTTCGCAAAATACCTATCGCGGTCTCGTCACCGCGCACCGCAAGGCGGCCAACGCGCGCAACTTCACGGCCTGCGACTTGCTGTTGATCGGTGACAAATGCGGTGCGCACACCGTGCCCTATATCGAGGCCAAGAATTCATCGGCGCTGTTCGAGCACGAGGCCACCACGTCGAAGATCTCCGAAGACGTGCTGTTCTATTGCGTGCAGCGCGGACTGAGCCAGGAGGAAGCGGTCGGCCTTGTCGTCAACGGCTTTGTCAAGGACGTGCTGCAGCAACTGCCGATGGAGTTCGCGGTCGAAGCGCAGAAGCTGATTTCGATCTCGCTGGAAGGCAGCGTAGGTTAGTTCATGCCGGAGAAATTCAGCCTTGATCGGAAGTTCGCGATGTTTGCCGATCGTTGGCGGCCGAAGACGGTCGCCTCCCTGAACGATCAGGACGTCAAGCTGGTGAAGGTTCAGGGCGAGTTTCCCTGGCACCGGCACGAGGCCGAGGACGAATTTTTTCTGGTCTGGAAAGGACAATTTCGCGTCGAGTTCCGCGACCGCATGGTGGTTCTGGACCCCGGAGAGGCTCTGGTCGTTCCACGCGGCATCGAACATCGGACGGTTGCGGACGAGGAGGCCGAGATCATCATCTTTGAACCGACCGGCGTTCGCAATACCGGCGATGTCGTGGATCAGACTTACACGGCGCCCGAGGGCGTCCGAATCTAGCCAGCAACAGGATTGAGACTAATGTCGTTACTTGACGTCAAAGATTTGCATGTGCGTGTCGAGGAGCGCGAGATCCTCCACGGGCTGTCGCTGACCGTAAACGCCGGCGAGGTCCATGCCATCATGGGACCGAACGGTTCCGGCAAGTCGACGCTGAGCCATGTCATCGCCGGCAAGCCGGGCTATGAAGTCACCTCGGGCGAAGTGCTGTTCAAAGGCGAGGACGTGCTGGCGATGTCGCCGGATCAACGCGCCGCCAAGGGCGTATTCCTCGCGTTTCAGTATCCGGTGGAAATTCCGGGCGTCACCACCATGAATTTCCTGCGCACGGCGCTCAATGCGCAACGCAAGGCGCGCGGTGAAACCGAGTTTCTGGTGCCGGAATTCCTGAAGAAGGTGCGCAGCGTGGCGGCCTCGCTGAACATTCCGATGGACATGCTGAAGCGCGGCGTCAACGTCGGGTTCTCCGGCGGCGAGAAGAAGCGCAACGAGATTCTGCAGATGGCGCTGTTCGAGCCGAGCCTGTGCATTCTGGATGAAATGGATTCCGGCCTCGACATCGACGCGCTGCGAGTTGCCGCCGACGGCGTCAATGCGCTGCGCTCGTCCGACCGCGCCATGGTGGTGATCACGCATTACCAGCGGCTGTTGAACTACATCGTGCCCGACGTCGTGCATGTGATGTCGAAGGGCCGCGTGGTGAAGAGCGGCGGCAAGGAACTGGCGCTGGAGCTGGAAGAGTCCGGCTACGCGCAGTTCGAAGACGCGGCCTGACACGGATATCGATATGAACGTGGCTTTGGCAAAAACGGAAACCGGACGCGCGCTGAACGAGCTGTTCGCCGCTGCGCGTACGCGGCTGCCCGGCGCGGGGAAGATCGCCGACACGCGCGTAGAGGCTTTTGAGACCTATCGTCGCGCGGACCTGCCGCACCGGCGCATCGAGGACTGGAAATACACCGACCTGCGGATGCTGATGCGCGAGGTGCTGCCGCTTGCGGCGGCGCCGGATCAGAACGCCTTTGCCCGGGCCGGCGCGGCCTTGGATCTACATGCCATCGACGGCGTGCGAAAACTGGTTCTGGTCGACGGCGTGTTCGCGCCAAAACTGTCCGATCTTTCCAGTCTGGAAAATGGCTTGGGCATCCGCACTTTGCGCGAGGTGCTGGAAGCCGGCGACGCCGCGTTGCACGCGCAACTGCTGGCGCCGGATAATTCCGGCCCGATGGTGGCGCTGAACTCGGCAATGATGACCGACGGCCTGTTGATCGAGGTAGCCGACGGTGCGGCGCTGACACAGCCGCTGCATGTCGTTCATATCGCCAGCGGCGGCGTGCCGTCCGCGATGTTCACGCGCTCGCTGTTGAGGGTCGGTGCGTCCGCGGCTGCCACTCTGGTGGAGAGTTTCATCGCCGCTGACGGTGCGAAAACCTATCAGACCCACGACTTGCTGCTCGTTTCGATCGGTGACAACGCGCGGCTCGACCATGTCCGGCTGATCGAGGACAGCCGCGAAGCCTTCAACATTTCCTTGTCGGAGGTGAAACTCGGCGCGCACGCGCATTTCAACACATTCGGACTGACCAGCGGCGCCGGTCTTAGCCGCTACCAGGCGACCATCGCATTCGCGGGCGAGGGCTCGCGGGTCGAGACCAATGGCGTCAACCTTCTCAATGGCCGGCAGCATGCCGACACCACGTTGTTCATGGACCACGCGGTGCCGCATTGTTCCAGTCACGAGATTTTTCGCAGCGTAGTCGACGATCGCGGACATTCGGTATTTCAGGGCCGCATTACCGTGCAGCCCGGAGCGCAGAAGACCGATGCCAGGATGATGACGCGGGCGCTGTTGCTGTCCGACGAGGCCGAGGCCGACAACAAGCCGGAGCTCGAGATTTTCGCCGACGACGTCACCTGCGGCCATGGCGCCACCACCGGCGCGCTCGACGAAAGCCTGTTGTTCTATCTGCGCGCGCGCGGCCTTTCCGAAAAGGAGGCGCAGGCGCTGCTGATCCAGGCGTTCGTCGGCGAGGCCATCGAATCCATCGTCAACGACAATCTGCGCGAACTCGCAACAGCCGCGGCGCAGCGCTGGCTGGCGGCGCGAGAGTAAGATTGAGATGCAGAAGTTCGTCATTGCGAGCGTAGCGAAGCAATCCAGAGCCCCGGGCTCAGACTGGATTGCTTCGTCGCAAGAGCTCCTCGCAATGACGGCTACTGAAAGTAAAGGCAAGCGATGACCCATCCCGCGGTCTCAAACGGCTCTTACGATGTAGCCCGCGTCCGGCAGGATTTTCCGGCGCTGGCGCTGCGCGTCTATGGCAAGCCGCTGGTCTATCTCGATAACGCTGCGTCGGCGCAGAAGCCGACCGCCGTGCTCGACCGCATGACCGAGGCCTACAAGACCGAATACGCCAACGTGCATCGCGGACTGCACTATCTCGCCAACGCGGCGACGGAGGCCTATGAGGGCGGCCGCGTCAAGGTGCAGCAGTTTCTCAACGCGGGACGTCCGGAAGAAATTGTTTTCACCCGTAACGCCACCGAGGCGATCAACCTGGTGGCGTCGTCGTGGGGCGGCGAGAACATCAAGCCCGGCGACGAGATCGTGCTCTCCATCATGGAACACCATTCCAACATCGTGCCGTGGCATTTCCTGCGCGAGCGGCAGGGCGCCGTTATCAAGTGGGCGCCGGTTGATGACGAAGGCAATTTCCTGGTCGACGAATTCGAAAAGCTACTGACCGATCGCACAAGAATTGTCGCGATCACGCAGATGTCGAATGCGCTGGGCACCGTCGTGCCGGTCAAGGAAGTGGTGAAGCTGGCGCACGCGCGGGGCATCCCGGTGCTGATCGACGGCAGCCAGGCCGCGGTTCATCTGGCTATCGACGTACAGGACATCGACTGCGACTTTTTCGTCTTCACCGGCCACAAGCTTTACGGCCCGACCGGGATCGGCGTGCTCTACGCCAAGCATGAGCACCTGGCGGCGATGCGGCCCTATAATGGTGGCGGCGAGATGATCCGCGAAGTCGCGCGGGACTGGGTCACCTATGGCGACCCGCCGCACAAATTCGAAGCCGGCACGCCGCCGATCGTCGAGGCGGTGGGACTGGGTGCCGCCATCGACTACGTCACTTCGATCGGCAAGGAGCGCATCGCGGCGCACGAACATGATCTTTTGACCTACGCCCAGGATCGCCTGCGCGAAATCAACTCGCTGCGCCTGATCGGTACCGCGCGCGGCAAGGGGCCGGTGATCTCGTTCGAGATGAAGGGCGCACACGCCCATGATGTCGCAACCGTAATCGACCGCCAGGGTATCGCGGTGCGCGCCGGCACCCATTGCGTGATGCCGCTTCTGGAGCGATTCAATGTCACGGCGACGTGCCGCGCCTCGTTCGGCATGTATAATACGCGTGAGGAAATCGACCACTTGGCACAGGCGCTGATAAAGGCGCGGGATTTGTTTTCATGACCGACACCGTCGAAACCGCCAAACCCAATATGGAAACCGTCTCTGCGCTCGCGCCGGAGGAGACCGAACGTCTCGGCGGCGAAATCGTCGCCGCCTTGAAGACGGTGTTCGATCCGGAAATTCCGGCCAACATTTACGAACTCGGCCTGATCTACAAGGTCGACATCAAGGACGACCGCACCATCGACGTCGAGATGACGCTGACGACACCGAACTGTCCGGCGGCAGCCGAAATGCCGCAAATGGTCGAGAACGCCGTCGCCAGCGTGCCCGGCGTCGGCGTGGTCAACGTCAATATTGTCTGGGAGCCGGCATGGACGCCGGACCGCATGACCGACGAAGCGCGCCTCGTCTTGAATATGTGGTGAGGCGATGTCGCATCGTTGCAGCGGCTCCGCAAGCGCTTCCCGATATGCTGCGTCATGCGCGGACTTGATCGGCGCATCCATCCTTTTTCGAAGGATGATGGATTGCCGGGTCAAGCCCGGCAATGACGCGTTTCAATCGGGCATTGATGTTCCGCGAGGATGAAATAGATGACGGATATGACACCAGCTACACCCACAAAGCCGAAACCGCGGCCGCGTCCGCAGGTGATGAAACTCACCGAAGCCGCGGCGGCGCGGATACAGGAGCTGACGAGGCGCGCCGATTCCGAAATCGTCGGATTGCGCGTCGGGATCAAGAACGGCGGCTGCGCCGGGCAGTCCTACACCGTCGAATACGCCCACGACGTCAGGCCAACCGACGAGGTCGTCGAGGACAAAGGCGTCAAGATCCTGGTCGACCCCAAGGCGGTGCTGTTCCTGCTCGGCACCGAGATGGATTACAAGGCCAACAAGATGCAGTCGCAGTTCATCTTCAACAATCCGAACCAGACCGGCGCCTGCGGTTGCGGCGAGTCGGTGCAGCTCACGGCCGCGAAAATAGAGGGATAAGTATCGTGTCCCGGACGCGGTGCGGCATCCTTATGCCGCCCCGCAGAGCGGGATTCCGCGGCGCTGAACAAGCGGCCGAAGGCGGGAAAGACGGCGAAGAAGGCGATCAAGAACAAGGCTGCGACGAAAAAGGCCGGGAAAAGGGCGTAGCAATTATCCGCGAGTCGTCCCCGCGCAGGCGGGGGACCCATAACCACCGCTATCGGTGATAGCGCACCAGCGTTGCAACGTCTTATTCCAGTTGAAAACCCTGGGCGTATGGGTCCCCGCCTGCGCGGGGACGACATGGGTGTTGATCACGCCACCTGGCTATGAATCTCGGCGGCATATTCCGGATCCGCCTCGCAGATCACGCGGTTGCGGCCGTTGCGCTTGGCGGCGTAGAGGCAGGCGTCGGCACGCTCGATCAGCGAATCGGTGTCGTCGCCCGGCTGCAGCATCGACACGCCGATCGAGATGGTGACGCGGCCGAGGATTTCACCGGTGGATTTCTTCTTCAGTTCCTTCGACATCACGGCGCGGCGGATGTTGTCTGCAACGGTCAGCGCCTGGCGAAGCGCGGTGGCGGGAAGCACCACCGCGAATTCCTCGCCGCCGTAGCGAGCGGTAATGTCCTGACCCTTGATGGTCTGTTTCAGCGACATGCCGACCAGCCGCAGCACCTGGTCGCCGGTGAGGTGGCCGTAATTGTCGTTGAACGATTTGAAGTGGTCGATGTCGAGCATCAGCAGCGACAGCGACTCGCCGCTTGCCGCGGCGCCTTGAACGGCGGCCGCGATGGCGCGGTCGAAATATTTGCGGTTGCCGAGGCTGGTTAGGGGATCGGTCAGGCTTTCCGCACGGATCGCCTCGAGGCTCTGCTGCAGGTTGGAAATTTCCTGCTTCGACAGCGACAGCCGGTCTTCCAGCGCCTTGTTGGTATCGCGCATCTCGCGCGTGGAAACGACGAGCTGTTCGACCACCGCTTTGACCTGGTCGCGGTTCTTTGCCACCGACAGTTTCTGGGTAGCACCCGACAAGCTGTCGTCGTAGCTCGCCGACATGCCCAGCGCGTCGCTGATCAGGCTCATCACGTCGTCGATTTCGTTGATCACGCGCGCGCCGACCTTGTCGATGCGGTCGGTGGTTTTGATCTGGGACAGATAGGTGTCGTAGATCTGGTCGAGGTCGGCCTCGGTCAGCTTGCCGTTGCGCGCCAGCGTCTCGTTGATGATCTTGTTGAGCGGGGCATTATAGCCGGTGGCGTAGACGTACCAGATTTCGTAGTTGCGCGGCACCGCGGTCTGCCGCAGCGACCTGATCTGGCCAAGCGCCACTTCCGCGAACGCCATCGAGCGTTCATGTTCATCCAGAACCTTGATCACTGATAGCGTCCCCAATCCGGGCATCCTGCCCGTCGTCCTGGCCGGCAATAGTTAAAATTATCGGGGCCAAGTTAACGGACGAGAATGAACGACCAGTAAACGGGTTCGTTGGCGGACTTCAGGATTTCCAGACGATCAGACCCTTGCGCGCACCGGACGCAGCAGGAATGCCGGCAGGTGCGAGTGATCGGCGGGCTCGCTGGCTTCTTCGCGGGGGTTCCGCGGTGCCTCGGCGCGTCCGATGGACGGCGTCCGCGACGGCGGTGGTGCGACCGGGGGCGTGAAGGCGGCCGGTTCGTTCTGAGGCTGCGAGCCGTTGTTTCGGTCAGCGCCGGAACGCCGGGGCCCGCGCTCGCGGCGGGGTTTGCGGCTTTCGCCTGACCCTTCACGCGGCGTGCCGAAATTCGCTTCACGATTACCGTTCCGGCGTCTCGGCTTGCGGGCATGCTCGCCGTCCCGAACGGGCGCGTCGGCCGCTTCCGATGGCACGGCGGTTTCAACGCCTTCGGCCGGTGGGATGCTTTGACCGATCAGCTTTTCGATCGCCGCCATCGACTTGAAGTCGAGCGGAGTGACAATCGTGATCGCGGTGCCGGCGCGGCCGGCGCGGCCGGTACGGCCGATGCGGTGAACGTAATCGTCGGCGTGATGCGGGACGTCGAAATTGAAGACGTGGCTGGTGGTCGGGATATCGAGGCCCCGCGCGGCGACGTCGGACGCTACGAGGAGGGGAATTTCACCCTTGCGGAACTGATCGAGGGCCGCGGTGCGCGCCGACTGGTCCATGTCGCCATGCAGGGCGCCGACACTGAAGCCATGTTTCTGCAGCGATTTGTACAGCAGCGCGACTTCGCGCTTGCGGTTGCAGAAGATGATCGCGTTCTGGAGATCGGTGGCGTCGCGCAGCAGGCGGCGCAGCGTTTCGCGTTTCTCGTGTGGCTCGCGGCCGACGCCGACCTGGAACTGGGAAACGCCGACGGCGGTGGTAGCGGGCCGCGAAACTTCGACTTTTTCAGGGTTGTGCAGGAAGGTTTCGGTGATGCGGCGGATTTCGGGCGGCATGGTCGCGGTGAAAAACAGCGTCTGCCTCGTGAATGGGATCATCTTGCAGATGCGCTCGATGTCCGGAATGAAGCCCATGTCCAGCATGCGGTCGGCTTCGTCGATCACCAGCAATTCCACGCCGGTGAGGAGGAGGCCGCCGCGCTCGGTATGATCGAGCAGGCGGCCCGGCGTTGCGATCAGCACGTCGACGCCGCGCGTCAGCTTGGTATCCTGGTCGCCGAACGAGACGCCGCCGATCAGCAGCGCGACGTTGAGCTTCTGGCCGGCGCCGTATTTGTCGAAATTCTCCTTCACCTGGGCGGCGAGTTCGCGTGTCGGTTCCAGGATGAGGGTGCGGGGCATCCGGGCGCGGGCGCGGCCCTTTTCCAGGATGGTGAGCATCGGAAGCACGAAGGCGGCGGTCTTGCCGGTACCGGTCTGGGCGATGCCGAGGACGTCCCGGCGGGCCAGAACGTGGGGGATCGCTTGTTCCTGGATGGGAGTAGGCGTGGTGTAACCGGTGGCCGCGACGGCGGCGAGCACCTTTTCGGACAAGCCGAGATGGGAAAAAGACATTGAGCTTCTTGGAGCCTCTACAAGAGTCCGCCGTTTGGAATCTCGGAATAAAGACTGTCGCGCTCAACCCCGGAACGGCACGCAGATATGCACGGGGTTTTTAGGATACGCTGACAGGCGGCTTACTCAGGATATCGCGTTTCGATTCCGGGCCGCGTCGAGGCGGAACATAAGGTCTGACCGGCTAAAGTCAATGGATCAGAGGCCGGAAGGGAGGAAAAAGCTTAATGTTTTGGGGGAATACGCTCTAAAACCCCACGTGCGAACCGGTGCGGCGGGTCGATAGACTATCCTTTGGGCACCGCCGTCTCAGAGCGCGGGCAGGGATTTCGCAGATAAGCCGGTGGCCGATTTGGACGACGCCGGTGTGCAAGGATGACGGCATACGGCGTAACGAAACGCCGATGCAGCGGGGGGGGGCAGGCCATGGACGGGGGTATGTTTTCGGAGCGACCAGAACAGCAGCGGACGATTACCACCCGCTGCTGCATCGTCGGCGGCGGGCCGGCCGGGATGATGCTCGGTTATCTACTGGGACGTGCCGGTGTCGAAACCGTCGTTCTTGAAAAGCACGCCGATTTCTTTCGCGACTTCCGCGGCGATACCGTGCATCCCTCCACGCTGCAGGTGATGGACGAACTCGGCCTGATCGACGGTTTCCTGAAACTTCCGCATCAGCAGTTGCAGAAGATGGACGGCCAGTTCGGCGGCAGTTCGATCCGCATCGCCGATCTCAGCCGGCTCCGGGTCAATTACCCCTTCATCGCCTTCATGCCGCAATGGGATTTTCTCAATTTTTTGCGCGAGCACGGAACACGGTTTGCCTCGCTAAAAGTCATGATGAATGCCAATGCCACCGACCTGATCTGGTCGGGCGATGCCGTCGCCGGCGTCAAGGCCGCCACCCCGGAAGGACCCATCGAAATCCGCGCCGGACTAACGGTCGCATGCGACGGCCGGCATTCGATGGTGCGCGAAAAGGCCGGGCTCGAAGTCGCCGAACTGGGCGCGCCGATGGATGTGCTGTGGTTTCGCGCCGGCAAGCGCGGCGATGAAAGCGAAAGCGTGTTTGCCCGGGTCGAAACCGGCAAGATGATGGTGACGTTCGACCGCGGCGATTACTGGCAATGCGCCTATGTCATCGCCAAAAACCAGTATGACGCGGTCAAGGCGCGCGGGCTCGACGCGCTGCGCGACGACATTGTTCGCATGGCGCCGATCCTGCAATCGGGCATTTCGGACGTGAAGAGCTGGGACGACGTGAAGTTGCTGACGGTGGCGATCAACAGGCTGAAGCGCTGGACCCGGCCGGGGCTGCTGTGCATCGGCGACGCCGCGCATGCGATGTCGCCGGTCGGCGGCGTCGGCGTCAACCTTGCGGTACAGGACGCGGTCGCCGCCGCGAACCTGCTGGCGGCGCGGCTCGCAACCGGCGTTCCGGACGAAGCCGAACTGGATGCGGTGCGGCGGCGCCGCGAATTCCCGGTGCGGATGACTCAAGCGATGCAGGTGGTTGTACAGAACAACATCATCAGCGTGGCGCTGAAGCCCGGCGATGCACCGCTGAAAGCTCCGTTGTTTGCGCGCCTGATCAACGCTGTGCCGTGGTTGCAGGGCATTACTGCGCGCTTCATCGGCCTCGGCGTGCGGCCGGAGCATGTGCGATCTCCCAAGGCCGCGTGCACCCCAAGCACCGGATAGAACATCAAGTTCCAATCTGCGCCATATCTGCAACAGTTGCGCGGATTCGATGCAGCATGAGTTGAATGAGATTAGGCATGCACCAAATCCGGGGTAGAAATCGCCGTCGTCTCCGTGCGAGCCCGATTCCGTTGTGCGGGCACCAAAAGAAGAATGGATAGAGCTATGAGCAACACAAAATTTATTGCCGCCCTTGCGGTCAGCACCGCGCTCAGCATGAGCGCAGCATCGGCTGCGGACCTAGCCGCGCGGCCTTACACCAAGGCGCCGATGGTCATGGACGCCGTCTATAGCTGGACCGGTTTCTATGTCGGCGTGAACGGCGGCTACGCGTTCGACGACCGCAATCACGGTACCCTGATCGCCAACGATCCGATCGCAGCCGGTGCTGTCGCGGTGGGCGGCATCCCGGGCAACCTGTTGCTGCGTCATGAAGGCGGCTTCGGCGGCGCGCAGGTCGGCTACAACTGGCAGATGAGCAACTTCGTGCTCGGCCTTGAAGCCGATATTCAGGGCGCGGACATCGGCAAGTCGGTGGTGCAGTTCTTCCCGGGCGGCGGCGGCGTCGTTCCGATCACCACGACCGCGCGCGACCATATCGACTATTTCGGCACGGTTCGCGGCCGGCTCGGCTTTGCCGCCAACAACTGGCTGTTCTACGGAACCGGCGGTTTTGCCTACGGCGGCGTTCGCACCACGATCAACAACGTAGGAACGCCGGTCACTGCGGCCAACGCAGCGGCTGACGTCAGCGACACCCGCTTCGGCTGGGCAGCCGGCGCCGGCGTCGAATGGGGCTTTGCTCCGAACTGGACCGCACGTGCTGAATATCTGCATGTCGATCTCGGCAGCGACAATGTCACGATGCGCGATCCGGTCAACTTCCCGGCCACGCCGAATATCGCGACCTATCGTTTCCACCACGAGTTCGACTCGGTTCGCGTTGGTGTGAACTACAAGTTCGGCGGCCCGGTGGTCGCGAGGTACTGATCGCTCGCAAGCCACTGCTCAAATCAAAAGCCCCGGCATCGTCCGGGGCTTTTTCGTTGGTTTCTTCGTCAGCTTCGTTTCCTGGCGCCTCAGCCCTGAATCGAGAATCCGCCGTCGACCGGAATCGCCGTGCCGGTCACGAAGTCCGACGCGGCGGAAGACAGGAACACCGCGATGCCGGCGAAATCGCCGATCGCGCCCCATCGCGCCGCCGGCGTGCGCGCCAGCACCTTGTCGTGTAGGCCGTCGATCTCCTGCCGTGCACGTCTGGTCAGGTCGGTATCGATCCAGCCCGGCAGGATGGCGTTGGCCTGGATGTTGTCGGCGGCCCAGGCGACCGCGCAGGAGCGTGTGAACTGCACGATGCCGCCCTTGCTGGCGGCATAGGCCGGCGCAAAGCTGGCGCCGAAGATCGACATCATCGAGCCGATATTGACGATCTTGCCCCCGCCCGCAGCTTTCATCGCAGGATGCACCGCCTGCGAGCACAGGAACGCGCTGGTGAGATTGGTCTTGATGACGCTGTCCCATTCTTCGATGGCCAGTGCGTGCGGCGGCTTGCGGACGTTGATGCCCGCGTTGTTGACGAGAATATCGATACGGCCGAATTCGTTCTTCACGCGTTCGACCATGGCGGCGACCGCGGCCTTGTCGGTGACATCGGCAACGACGGAAATGGCTTTGCCGCCGCGCTGCATAAGCTCCGCGACCGCCGCATCCGATTTCGCCGCATTGCGCCCGACGATAGCCACGGCAGCACCGGCCTCCGCCAACCCGCGCGCCATGCCAAGCCCGATGCCGCCATTGCCGCCGGTGACGATGGCGACGCGGCCGCTGAGGTCGAAGAGGGAGGTTGGCATTTGTTACTCTTTCTTCGTCATGGCCGGGCTTGTCCCGGCCATCCACTTCTTGCGGTCGGTAATGTTTAAAATGTGGAGGGCGGGAGAAGCCCTACAAGATTCACACATCGCGTCATACGCGGGCTTGACCCGCGTATCCATCGGTCTTCACAACAATTTTTCGAAGAAAGATGGATTGCCGGGTCAAGCCCGGCAATGACGAGAGAGATGTGTGAATACCGTAGGGACAAGCCCCGGCATTAACGAAGCAATCAACGCCGGCCGCGCCAGATCAGGACCAATCCGACCAGCGCCAGCGCCGCGCCGTACCAGACCCATTGAATCTGGCTGATCATGAAGCTCGACTGCGGCCAGGCGACAACGCCGGTACCCTGGCCGATCCAGAGCAGGCCGACGAGGAGGGCAAGGATGCCGAGAATCGTCTGGCCGCGCATGAACTGTCCTGCCTTTTCGCTTTCTGCGCCGCGCGTAGAAGCTTGTAGAGTGGGCAAAGGCGCTCTTGCGCCGTGCCCACCGTCATTCGAAACCCTGATCTGTTGATGGGCACGCTTTGATTTTGCCCACCCTACAAAAGTTACACGTCCAGCAGATCCTCGCGCGCGAACTCCGCCTTGTCTGAAATGAACGCAAAGCGCGACTTCGGCCTTGTTTCCCATCAGCCGCTCGACGGAATCGGCGGTGCCTTCGCGATCGTCGGCCAGCAGTACTACACGCAGCAGCGTGCGCTTGGCCGGATCCATGGTGGTTTCCTTGAGCTGCGCCGGCATCATTTCGCCCAAGCCCTTGAACCGGCCGACATCGACCTTGGCGTTGGCGTTGAATTCGCTTTTCAAAAGCTGGTCCTTGTGGGCGTCGTCGCGGGCGTAGACCGTCTTAGCGCCGTGGGTGAGACGGTAGAGCGGGGGCACGGCGAGATAGAGGTGGCCCTCGTCGATCAGACGCGGCATCTGCCGGTAGAAGAATGTGATCAACAGCGATGCGATGTGGGCGCCGTCGACGTCGGCATCGGTCATGATGATGATGCGCGAGTAGCGCAAATCCTCTTCGCGGTAATGCGCCAGCGTGCCGGCGCCGATCGCCTGCATCAGGTCGGCGAGCTGGGCGTTGGCGGTCAGCTTGTCCTTGGTGGCAGACGCAACGTTGAGAATCTTTCCGCGCAGCGGGAGGATGGCCTGGGTCTTGCGGTCGCGGGCCTGCTTGGCGCTGCCGCCGGCGGAATCGCCCTCGACGATGAACAATTCGGAGCCTTCGGCCGCGGTATTGGTGCAGTCGGCGAGCTTGCCGGGCAGGCGAAGCTTCTTTACCGCGGTCTTGCGCGAGATTTCCTTTTCGGCGCGGCGGCGCAGCCGCTCGTCGGCGCGCTCGATGACGAAATCCAAAAGCTTGTTGGCCTGCAGCGGATTGCCCGACAGCCAGTGGTCGAACGGATCCTTGATGGCCTGCTCGACGATGCGCTGCGCTTCGGCGGTGGCCAAGCGATCCTTGGTCTGGCCCTGAAACTCGGGCTCGCGCACGAACACTGAGAGCATCACTGCGGCCCCTACCATCACGTCCTCGGAGGTGATGGGCGCGGCGCGCTTGCCCTGGCCGACACGTTCGGCGTGATCCTTCAGGCCGCGCAGCAGTGCGCTGCGCATGCCGGATTCGTGGGTGCCGCCATCCGGGGTGGGGACGGTGTTGCAATAGGACGACAAAAACCCGTCGGCGTCGGCGGTCCAGGCCACCGCCCATTCGCAGGCGCCGTGGGCTCCATTGCGTCCCGATTTGCCGGAGAAGATATCCGGATGCACCAGGGTGTCGGCATGAATGGCCGCGCCGAGGTAATCCTTCAACCCGCCCGGAAAGTGAAAGCTGTCCTCGGCGGGGACATCGTCGACGCCCTTCAGCAACTCCGGATCGCAGCGCCAGCGGATTTCGACGCCGCCGAACAGATAGGCCTTCGACCTCGTCATCTTGAACAGGCGCTGCGGCTTGAACGCGGCCTTGCCCCCGAAAATCTCGGCGTCCGGCTTGAAGCGGATCCTGGTGCCGCGGCGGTTGTTGATCTTGCCGAGGTCTTCCAGCTTGCCCTTGGGATGGCCGCGCTCGAACGCCATGCGGTAAAGTTTCTGGCCACGCGCCACTTCCACCTCGAGGCGCGAGGAAAGAGCGTTGACCACGGAGACGCCGACGCCGTGCAGACCGCCCGAGGTCTCATAGACCTTGGAGTCGAACTTGCCGCCGGAATGCAGCGTGCACATGATGACTTCGAGCGCGGATTTCTTTGGAAACTTCGGATGCGGATCGACCGGGATGCCGCGGCCGTTGTCGGTGACCGTGAGGAAGCCGTCCGCGGTCACTTCCACCTCGATAAAGGAAGCGTGGCCGGCCAGTGCCTCGTCCATGGCATTGTCGATCACCTCGGCAAACAGATGATGCAGCGCCTTCTCATCGGTGCCGCCGATATACATGCCGGGCCGGCGGCGGACCGGTTCCAGTCCCTCCAGCACCTCGATGTCGGCCGCGGTGTAGCCGGCCTCGGCGCTGGATGCGCGAGGCGCGGGCTTGGAGGACGGCCGGCGGTCCGGAGCTTCAAAAAGGTCTTCTTTTATTTTCAGTGGTTTGGGCATTTTTCTTCATGTGTTGAGCGTGCCGGAAGGCGGCGAATCGGCTCCCTGACTATGCCACGGATAGGCTTAAAAAATGACGGCGGGAGAGATAGGGCCCGCCCGCCCCCATGTAGGCACGAATAGCCGGAAATGCCGCCCGCGGCTCAAGCACGCGCGGTGCGGAACACGATGACCGAGAACAGCAGCATTGCTGCCACCACGATCAGCGAGCCGGCGATCGGCGCCGCTTCGGCGGATGGCCCCTTAAGCAGTACGGCGGCGACACCGACGGGAAACAGGATGCCGCCGGCGATATGGAGCCAGCCCTGAAGCCTGGCCAGGGCGGTCGTTCCAGCCGCGGGGACCAGCCTGTAATACAGTCCGAACAGGAACAGCAGCACGCCGCCGACCAGATTGAGGTGCGCGTGCGCGGGCGCCAGGACGAAATTCTGGGTAATGCCCATCGCTATGCCGGCCAGCATTCCGATCAACAACACGACCACGCTCACGCACATCATCAACGATCCGATCATCGGTCTTTCCTGTCTGTTCCGAGGTTTGAAGGCCGTCCGGGGGGAGAGGGCGCTCACGCGCGATCCTCGCCATTGTGACTTGATGTCACGGACGGGGCCGGCCTACCCGTTTAGGCATCGAACCTGTAAAAAGGTTCAAACCGCGCCCGGCCGGGCAAACAGAGGCAAAAGGGCGTTGGGAATGGAAGAAGCGTTTCGCGGCATCGCAGATTTTGTCCGCGACCATCAGGCCTGGGCCGCGCCGATCGTTCTTCTGCTGGCTTTCGGCGAGTCGCTTGCATTCATCTCATTGCTGATCCCGGCCTGGGGCGCGCTGGTTGCCATCGGCGCGCTGATCGGAGCGGCGGACATCTCGTTCTGGCCGGTCTGGATCGGCGGCGGAATTGGCGCGGCGCTGGGCGACTGGCTGTCCTACTGGTTCGGCTTCAAATACAAGGAGCACGTCGCGCAGATGTGGCCGTTGTCGCGCTATCCAGAACTGCTGCCGCGCGGCGAGGCCTTCGTGAAAAACTGGGGCGTGCCCAGCATTTTCATCGGGCGATTCTTCGGGCCTCTGCGGGCCTCGGTGCCGCTGGCCGCCGGCATTTTCGAGATGCCGTACTGGCGCTTCCAGGTCGCCAATTTCGTTTCCGCGCTGATATGGGCCGCGGCGCTTCTGCTGTTCGGCGATGTGATTTCGCAAATCGTGGAATGGCTGTGGCGCGCGGTCTGACGGCGCATCCGGTACCGCTCCGGAATAAGCCGGAGGCGCGGGGGTTTAATCCCTACACTTGCCAGGTCTATTTATTGCACCGTCGTGATCGCGCCGGCGCCAAAACGCTGGTAAGAGTCGCCGCGATAAAAACCAGTAAGCGGAAAAACCGCGCCCATCCAGTTTTTTACAGGGAGGACATCGCCATGGAACTAACCCGACGTCACGCCTTGGCCGGCGCCGCCGCGCTTGCCGCCGCGCCGCTGCTGCCTTCGATACCTGCCAAGGCTGCAACTCCCGTGGCCAACAGGCAGGCTCCAAGCTTTTATCGCTACAAGGTCGGCGACGCGCAGGTGAATGTCGTCTCCGACGGCGTCAACAATTTCGCGCTGGGCGACACCTTCGTGCTCAATGTCAAGAAGGACGAGGTCAATGCCGCGCTTGAGAAGGCGCACATGCCGAAAGACAAGATGAGCATCCAGTTCGCGCCGCTCGTCATCAACAACGGGGGCAAGCTCGTCGTCATCGACACCGGCAACGGTCCGGCCGCGTACGAATCGAGCAAGGGCGCCAACGGGCAATTCGTCACCAACATGAAGGCCGCGGGATTCGACCCGCACGCCGTCGACATGGTGGTGATCTCGCACTTCCATGGCGATCACATCAACGGCCTGCTCAATGCCGAAGGCACGCTGGCATTTCCCAACGCCGAAGTGCTGGTGCCGGTCGCGGAATGGAAATATTTCATGGATGACGGCGAGATGAGCAGGGCGCCCGAGGGCCGGATGCAGGCGGTGTTCAAGAACGCCCGCCGCGTTCTCGAAGTCGGGCTGAAGAAGAAAGTGACGCCCTATGAATGGGGCAAGGAGATCGCACCCGGACTGCTCGCCGTGGAATCCATCGGCCACACGCCGGGCCATACCTCCTACGTGCTCTCGTCCGGCTCCGACAAGGTGTTCATTCAGTCCGACGTCACTAACCTGCCGGCGTTGTTCGTGGCCAATCCGGGCTGGCACCTGATGTTCGACCAGGATCCGGCGTTGGCGGAAAACACCCGCCGCAAGGTCTATGACATGCTCGCCGCCGACAAGATGCGGGTGCAGGGTTTCCACTATCCGTTCCCGGCCAACGGCTATATCGAGAAGGATGGCAATGGCTACCGGCTGGTGCCGGCGCCGTGGAATCCGGTGATCTGAATCTTAAGGTGTCATTGCCGGGCTTGACCCTAGGGTATTCACACATCTTCATCGTCATTGCCGGGCTTGACCCGGCAATCCATCATCTTCGACAGAGTCTTGCGAAGATTGATGGATACGCGGGTCAAGCCCGCGTATGACGAAATGTGTGAATCCAGTAGGGCTTGACCCGGCAATCCATCGTTTTCGAAACAGTCTTGCGAAGAATGATGGATGCGCGGGTCGAGCCCGCGCATGACGCTGATGTGCCCGGACGCAGCGCAGCGCGGGAGCGGTGCGCTGCAGAGCCGGGGCCCTGACGAACGCCGGCGCTTGGCGCGGTCCCGGCTCTGCGGAGCGCATGAAGGATGCCGCACCGCGTCTGGGACAACTGACTGCTTGACGCGACCCGCCCGCCGCCCTATAGCCGCGCCCATGATCAACGCCGCGACCATATCGATCGCTCGCCGCCGCCGCGCCATCGCGGTATGGGCGGACGTTCGCGTTTAATCGTCGCCCCTGCCGCCGGATCCGGTCCGCGGCATTTTTCGAACACCAGCGCGATCTGATCCGGCGGTTTCCTTCTCAAGCAGGAGACCGCCATGTATGCCCCGCCATTCTTTCAACCCGACCGCGCCGCGAGCCTCGGTTTCGCGAGAGAGCGCGGCTTTGGTACGGTCTGTGCCTATGACGGGGTGCGGCCGGTCGCTTCGGCGCTGCCATTCTGCCTCGAATATTCCAACGACGGCACGCCAACCGCGGCGTTCCATGTCGCGCGCGGCAACAGGCTGGCCACGCTTGCCGACGGCAGGTCGAACTGGCTGATTGCCGTGAACGGCACGGATACATACATCTCGCCGCACTGGTACGCATCGCCGGACCAGGTGCCGACCTGGCTTTACCAGGCCGTGCATCTCACCGGGCTGGTTCGGACCATGCCCGATCAGGCACTGGGCGAGCATCTCGACGCGCTCAGCGCGAAGTTTGAAAGCTGGCTTGAGCCGAAGCCGCCCTGGACCACGAGCGAGATGACCGCGGGACGGCGTCAGGCGATGATGAAGGCCATCGTGGGACTGGTGATGACGGTCGAAGACATTGAGGGCAGTTTCAAGCTGAACCAGCATAAATCGGATGTCGATCACACGGCGATCGCGAACGAACTGTTGGGGCAGGGCGATGCCGGCGCACAGGCAATCGGAAAACGGATGGTCGCGCTGCGGCCGCAGTTGGACTACAAATCCCTCATGCCCGTCAGCGGCCTCGCGGATGGAAGGAATACGCCATGAATCTCTCCGAGACCATGCAGCCCAAACGCCAGGCGCCAGCCAAGGCTTCCAAAAAACCCGTCGTGTTCGTGGACGGTGCTTCCGGAACAACGGGGCTCGGCATCCGCGAGCGCCTCGACCGGCAAAGCGATATAGCAGTCAGAAGCATCGCCGAGGAAAAACGCAAGGACACCGCGGCCAAGCGCGCACTGATGGAGGAGGTGGATCTCGTCATTCTCTGCCTGCCCGATGACGCCGCGAGAGAAACCGTGGCCTTGATCGACGGCATGGGAGCCGCGGCGCCCAAGGTGCTGGATGCCTCCACGGCGTTCCGGGTCGCGCCCGATTGGACATACGGCTTCCCCGAACTGGCGCCGGACCAGGCCGACCGGATCCGCACCGCGCGGAAAGTCTCCAACCCGGGCTGCTATCCGACCGGCGCGGTAGCGCTGCTGCGGCCGCTGGTCGATGCGGGTCTTGTACCGGCCGATCATCCCATCGTCATCAATGCGGTAAGCGGCTATTCCGGCGGCGGCAAGTCGATGATCGCAGATTTCGAAGACGGCGCCGCGCCCGCGTTCGAACTCTATGGGCTTGGCTTCGAGCATAAGCATGTGCCGGAGACGCAGCTCTACGCGCATCTTTCCCGCCGGCCCATTTTCGTGCCGTCGGTCGGCAACTATCGGCAGGGGATGCTGGTCTCGGTGCCGCTGCATCTCGATACGCTTCCGGGCAAGCCGGATGGCGCCGGTCTGCATGCCGCGCTGGCGAAGCGTTATTCCGGCAGCGCCTATGTCTCGGTAATGCCGCTTGACGATGATGCGATAAGGAGCGGGCGGCTGGAACCGGAGGCGCTCAACGAAACCAACACGCTCGAGCTCTACGTCTTTGCCAGCGAGAAGCACCGGCAGGCCGTTCTCGTTGCGCGGCTCGACAATCTGGGCAAGGGCGCCTCGGGCGCGGCGGTGCAGAACATGCGGCTGATGCTGGGATTTCCGGAAGGCACCGAATAGGCCATCCGTCATGCGCGGGCTTGACCCGCGCATCCATCACGCTTTGCAAAAAGCATCTTCAAAAGACGGATGGCCGGGCAAGCCCGGCCATGACGCTTTGAGAGCTTACGCCGCGACCGCCTTCTTGGCCGTCGGAACTTCGGCGATGGTCTTCAGGATCTGCGAAGCGATGGCATAGGGGTCGCCTTGCGAGTTCGGGCGGCGGTCCTCGAGATAGCCCTTGTAATCGTTCTTGATGAACGAGTGCGGCACGCGGATCGAGGCGCCGCGGTCGGCCACACCATAGCTGAACTTGTTCCACGGCGCGGTCTCGTGCTTGCCGGTCAGGCGCTTGTCGTTGTCCGGCCCGTAGACCGCGATGTGGTCCATCAGATTCTTCTCAAAGGCCGCCATCAGCGCCTCGAAGTACTCCTTGCCGCCGACGTTACGCAGATACTCGGTCGAGAAGTTGGCGTGCATGCCCGAGCCGTTCCAGTCGGTATCGCCGAGCGGCTTGCAGTGATACTCGATGTCGATGCCGTAGCTTTCGGTCAGCCGCTGCAACAGGTAGCGCGCCATCCACATTTCGTCGGCGGCTTTTTTGGAGCCCTTGCCGAAGATCTGGAATTCCCACTGGCCTTTCGCGACCTCCGCGTTGATGCCTTCATGGTTGATGCCGGCGAACAGGCAGAGGTCGAGATGCTTCTCGACGATCTCACGCGCGACCGGGCCGACATTGCTGTAGCCAACGCCGGTGTAGTAGGGCCCCTGCGGCGCAGGATAACCCGCCGTCGGGAAGCCGAGCGGCCGGCCGTCCTGATACATGAAGTATTCCTGCTCGAAGCCGAACCAGGCGCCTTCGTCGTCGAGAATGGTGGCGCGCCTGTTGGTCGCGTGCGGTGTGACGCCGTCCGGCATCATGACTTCGCACATCACCAGAACACCATTGGTGCGCGCGCCGTCCGGATAAACCGCGACCGGCTTCAGCACGCAGTCCGAGCTTCTGCCTTCCGCCTGCATGGTCGACGAGCCGTCGAAGCCCCACAACGGAAGCTGTTCAAGAGTCGGGAACGACGCGAATTCCTTGATCTGCGTTTTGCCGCGCAGGTTTGGCGTCGGCGTATAGCCGTCAAGCCAGATGTATTCGAGTTTATATTTTGCCATTACCTATCTCTCATGAGCTGATGACGAAGATCTCGTTCGTGTCCGCCGCCAACGGCACCCGGCCGCCAACCGCCTGAGCTACCCGAAGCACCAATCATGCCAATCCATGCAGCAAATCGTCGCGATGGGCAGACATTGAGCAGGGTCGCCGCGGCGCAGCATCGGTCATGCAGGCGCAAGATGCAAAATGCCCAGTGCTGATATTGTATGCATTTGCTGGTTTTTTGACGGGCAAACTGAGCAAAGTACGAGCAACAGGCCTATATTGGATCGACCCGACAACTCGCGGTTGAGTGACGCGCGCAAATGGAGACGATCGATGACGACGAATATTTCTCGCGGGTCTGCCCAGATTCACGAATTTCCCCTGCGGGGCCGCTTTGCATCGAACGCCCGCGGCGAACCTCAAACGAGAACCAACCCTGAATCTCAGCCGCCGGTGAAAGTAGCAGCCGGCAGCGGCTGGTATCATGAAGCAGCGATTCAGGAAGCTGAACGGCCGCGCGCCAATTAAGCGTGTCGCCGCAGCCCGCATCATACGCCGAAGATCGACCAGCCCATCCTCCTGCTCAACGCTTCCAGCGCGACGCGCCCAAGATGCGAGTTGCCATGTACATCGAGGCCCGGCGCCCAGACTGCGATGGAAGCCTTGCCGGGCGCGACCGCCAGAACGCCGCCGCCGACGCCGCTTTTTCCTGGCAAGCCCACCCGGAACGCGAATTCTCCTGAACCGTCATAGTGACCGCAGGTCAGCATCACCGCGTTGATGCGGCGCGCCCGCTCGACCGAAACGACGGAGTGGCCGGTGGACGGATTGACGCCGGACCAGGCCAGATAGCGGCCCGCCATCGCAAGCTGCCGGCATGACATGGCGATCGCGCAGTGATGAAAATAGACGCCGAGCGTGAAGTTGACGGGATTATCAAGCACGCCGAACGATTTCATGTAATTGGCAAGCGCGATGTTGCGGAATCCGGTGCGTTGCTCGGACGCTGCCACCGCCTCGTCGATCGCGATCGAGGGGTCGTCGGCCAGAAAACGCATGAAGCGGAGGATTTCGCCGATCGCCTCGCGCGGCTGGTGCCCCGACAGGATCACGTCGGTGACGGCGATCGCGCCGGCATTGATGAACGGGTTGCGCGGCTTGCCGCGCTCATATTCGAGCTGGACGATGGAGTTGAACGGACTGCCTGACGGCTCGCGGCCAACCCGCTGCCACAGTCTGTCGCCGATCAGCCCGAGCGCAAGCGTCAAGGTGAACACTTTGGAGATGCTTTGGATCGAAAACGGCATCTCGCTGTCGCCTGCCGCGGCGACGTTGCCGGCGCCGTCCACCACGACAAGGCCGAAGCGCTTGTTGTGAACGTTCGCTAGTTCCGGGATGTAATTCGCAACCTCGCCGCGGTCGGTCCGCTGCGCCATGTCGTCGGCGATTTCCTTGACGACGGTCTTGAGGTCGGAGGCGGTGCGGCTCATTTCAGGCTTCATGCAACAAACGCGCCTCTATAAGTTCGGACGCGTTCCCCGAACGCGACGCAGCGCGCAGCGCTTTGCGAAACGGTACGCCGCAGAGCCAGATGGAACGCCAGCGCCTTGTGCGGTCCCAGCTCTGCGGAGCGGCATAAGCGATGCTTCGCATCGCCTTGGAATGCCGAACCGCGTCCGAGATGCCCGGGTCAGAGTATCTTGAAAATCGCCAGCACCAGAACTGCTTGCGCGAGGAAGCCGACGGTAAATGCCAACGTCCGGAACACCGGCAGGCCCATGGTGTAGACAATCAGGTGTGCGACGCGGGCCCAGAAATAAACCACGCAGGCATAGACGGTCCATTTCGTCGAATAGTCGATTTCGGCAAGGATCAGCACCAAAGGTGCAAACACCACGAGATTTTCGACCGCGTTGTCGTGCGCGAACATTAAGCGGTTGGCCCATTCGGCCTGTGGCTTGTCGTTGCGCGACGGATTGGCCATCGCGCCGCTCAGGCCGCGCACCCGGGAACGGTTGAGTACATAGGGAACCCACATCAGCCCGGTCAAAATCACCGTCCATGTCAGCCAGAACAATTCGCGCGTCATCGGCTCCCCCTCAATTCAAGTTCGAATCCCGTCACGGCGGGACGGGTCGTTATATTCAAATGCGCAGCGTTTCGCTATGCGCGGACACGGACGTAGTTGCCGGGGGCGTCCTCGATCGCCGGCAAGGACTCGGTGCCGACGGCGCGCGCCGGAACCTGTTCGGCATCGATGCTGCGCAGCCATTCGAGCCAGTCCGGCCACCACGAGCCCTTGTGTTCCCGGGCGCCCTTGATCCATTCCGCGAGCGTTGTGTCCTTGACATTGTCGTTGGTCCAGAACTGATATTTGTTGGATGCCGGAGGGTTGACGACGCCGGCGATATGTCCGGATCCCGACAGCACGAATTTCACCGGGCCGCCGAAAAACTGCGAGCCGTACAGCACCAAATCCGCCGGCGCGATGTGATCTTCCTTTGTCGCCAGATTGTAGACCGGCACTTTCACCTTCGAGAGGTCGAGCAGCGTGTTGTCGAGCACCATGGTGCCGGTGGACAACCGGTTCTCCAGGTAACAATTGCGCAGGTAGAAGGAATGGTTGGCCGCGGGCATCCGCGTCGCGTCCGAATTCCAGTGCAGCAGGTCGAAAGAGGAGGGCACCTTGCCCTTCAGGTAATTGCTGACGACATACGACCAGATCAGGTCGTTGGAGCGCAGCATGTTGAAGGCCATCGCCATCTTCGAGCCTTCGAGCACGCCGGACGACTGCATGTCGCGCTCCAGCGCCGAAATCTGATTCTCATCGACAAACACCAGCAAGTCGCCGGCGTGCGTGAAATCCACCTGCGCCGCAAAGAACGTTGCCGACGTCACGCGCTGGCGACGCTTTTCCGCGAGCCATGCCAGCGTGGTGGCGAGCAGGGTGCCGCCGACGCAATAGCCGGCGGTGTGGACTTTCAATTCGCCGGTCGCCTTTTCGATGGCATCCATCGCGGCGAGCGGGCCTTCCTTCATGTAGTCGTCGAATGTCTTCTGGCCCAGGGCCTTGTCCGGATTGACCCACGAGATCAGGAACACGGTGATGCCCTGGTCGACGCACCATTTGACGTAGGATTTTTCCGGCTTGAGATCGAGGATGTAGAACTTGTTGATCCACGGCGGCACGATCAGCAGCGGCGTGCGCAGCACGTTTTCGGTGGCAGGCGCGTACTGGATCAGTTGCATCAGGTCGTTCTGGAAAATGACCTTGCCTGGCGTCGTCGCCATGTTGACGCCGACCTCGAGATTGGAGGGGTCGGACTGGCGGATGCGCAGGGTTCCGCCTCCGGCTTCGATATCCTCCGCCAGCATCTTCATGCCGCGGACCAGATTGCCGCCGCTGGATGCCAGCGTTTCGCGCAACACTTCCGGATTGGTGAGGACGAAATTCGACGGCGCCAGCGCGTTGGTGATCTGCTGGACGTAGAACTCGGCTTTCTTGCGGGTGTGCGGATCGAGGCCCTCGGCATCGCGCACGAGGTCTTGCGCCCATTGCGTCGACAGCAGGTAGGCCTGCATCACAAAATCGAAGAACTGGTTCGACTTCCATTCCGGATCGGCAAACCGCTTGTCGCGCGGCGCAGGCGCAATCGCGGGCGGCGCCTGTTCACCGACAAGGCGCCGCATCGATGATCCCCAGAGATCGAGATAGGCCCTGCCCAGCTTCATTTGCAATTCGGCGGCGCGGGTCTGGTCCGACAACCAGTAGTCCGCCAACGTGCTGAAGGTCTTGATCACCTCGCCGAACTCGTTCGGCGGCTTATCCTTGGCTTCGCCGTTTTCACGCCGCTTGAGGTATGAGGCAAGCGCCTGCCCGCTGCTTTCCATCGCCTTGGCGAGATTCATCGCGAAGGCTTCCGGATCGAACGTCTTTGCAGGTTTGCTTTCGGTTGTAACGTCGTTCATCGTCAGGACACTACAGGGTCATTTCAGGTTCGTCACGGCGCGGTTTGGTCGCAATGACGATGACGCGGTTCGCGGTTAATCGCGTGGACGGGACGTGCTGCATTGCGATACCGATCATTGTTTGGTCATATTGAAGCCCAACGGGTGTAATCTGTGATGCGGTCTTAATCGTTTCGGACCACAGTGCTGCGAACATGGCGCTTGACGAAATAAGTATCAGACCGCTGTTGGGTTCAGTGAAATGGAGATTTTCGAATTGATGCCGGCGAGTTCCGCGAGCAGGGTACTGGCCTTGGCCGCGCTGTTGCTGGCGCTTCCGGCCGGCGGCTGTTCGACGTCGATCGCGGATTTACCGCTGATCGGCGTGCCGGCCGACGCTCCGCCGCGGCCAAAGGAGACCGGTGCCTATCCCGCCGTGCACGATTTGCCGCAGGACAGGCCGGAAACCGCGATGGATGCGGCGGAACGCGCCAAAGTCTCCACCGAACTGATCGCCGCCCGCGACCGCCAGGCCTCGACCGGCGCCGTTCCGCCATCCGGCAAAAACCCCGCTGCGAAGTGACCGGGACGCGCGGTTACAGGTGGCATAGCGGCGTGTCCGTGGTAAAACGAGGGCAATTCAACAGCAGGCTTGCAGCGAATCTGACCGAAGAGCTGACCGGTTTTGTGCTCGAATTCGCTCTAAATCACTGATCAGACCTATTTTCTACAAATCGGGCCGCGATCCTGCCGTACCCGGTTCCCGGAGTTTTGGACCCATGGAAGAGTTCTACCGCATCCGCCGTCTGCCGCCCTATGTGTTCGAGCAGGTCAACCGGGCCAAGGCAGCCGCGCGGAATGCCGGCGCCGATATTATCGATCTCGGCATGGGCAATCCGGACTTGCCGACGCCGATCCACGTCATCGACAAGCTGAAGGATACGCTGGGCAAGCCGCGTACCGACCGCTACTCCGCATCGCGCGGGATCACCGGCTTGCGCAAGGCGCAGGCCGCCTATTACGACCGCCGCTTCGGCGTCAAGCTCAATCCCGAAACCCAGGTCGTGGCGACGCTGGGCTCCAAGGAGGGCTTCGCCAATGTCGCACAGGCGATCACCGCCCCGGGCGACGTCGTGCTATGCCCGAACCCGAGTTATCCGATTCACGCATTTGGATTCCTGATGGCCGGCGGCGTGATCCGCTCGGTGCCCTCCGAGCCGACGCCGCAGTTTTTCGAGGCCTGCGAGCGGGCGATCATTCACTCGATCCCGAAACCGCTGGCGATCGTGGTCTGCTACCCTTCCAACCCAACGGCTTACGTCGCAAGCCTCGATTTCTACCGGGATTTGGTGGCTTTCGCGAAAAAACACGAGGTTTTCATTCTGTCCGATCTCGCCTATGCCGAGGTCTATTTCGACAACGATCCGCCGCCTTCGGTGCTTCAGGTTCCCGGCGCCATCGACGTCACCGTCGAGTTCACCTCGATGTCGAAGACGTTTTCGATGGCCGGCTGGCGCATGGGATTTGCGGTCGGTAACGAGCGCATTATCGCAGCGCTGACGCGGGTGAAGTCCTATCTGGATTACGGCGCGTTCACGCCGGTCCAGGTGGCGGCCACCGCCGCCCTCAACGGCCCGGAAGAGTGTATCCGCGAGATGCGCGATACCTATCGCAAACGCCGTGACGCGCTGGTGGAATCGTTCGGGCGTGCGGGGTGGGATATTCCGCCGCCGAGCGCCTCGATGTTCGCCTGGGCGCCGTTGCCTCCGGCATTCAAGGACGTCGGCAGCATGCAGTTTGCCACCCTGATGGTGGAGAAATCCGGTGTCGTGGTCTCGCCGGGCGTCGCCTTCGGCGAGCACGGCGAGGGCTATGTCCGCATCGCCATGGTGGAAAACGAACAACGCATCCGCCAGGCCGCGCGCGGCGTGCGCCGCTTCCTTGAAAGCGGCATCGAAACGTTGCACAACGTTGTTCCTCTCGCCAACCGGCGATAGCGTTCCAGTAGGTTTTCGCGTTATGGTCGAACCCCTGAAAGTGGGTATCGCGGGGCTCGGCACCGTTGGCGCCGAAGTGGTCCGCCTTGTTGAAGCGCAGAGCCAGGTCCTGTCGGCACGCTGCGGCCGTGGCGTACGCGTCGTTGCCGTCACCGCACGCTCGAAAACGAAAAAGCGTGGTCTCGACCTGCGCGGAATTCACTGGGCCAGAAACGCGCTCGATCTCGCCAATGATCCGGGCATCGACTGCTTCGTCGAATTGATCGGCGGCTCCGGCGACCCGGCGCTGTCGGCCATTGAAGCCGCGCTTAAATCCGGCAAGTCGGTGGTCACCGCCAACAAGGCGCTGATCGCCAAGCACGGCCTGCGGCTGGCGGAATTGGCCGAGACCCATGGCGGCGCCCTGAATTTCGAGGCCGCGGTGGGCGCTGCGATCCCCATCATCAAAACCCTGCGCGAGGGCCTCGCAGGCACCGACATCAACCGCGTCTACGGTATCCTCAACGGCACCTGCAACTATATCCTGACCCGGATGGAGCAGGAGGGGCTCTCCTTCGCCGAATGCTTGAAGGACGCGCAGCGGCTGGGATACGCCGAAGCCAATCCGTCGTTCGACGTCGACGGTCACGACACCGCTCAGAAACTCGCAATTCTCGCCAGCCTTGCCTTCGGCACCAGGGTCTCGCAGAGCGCCGTCTCTGTGGAAGGCATTTCCTCCATCGCGCCGGAAGATTTGCGCGCCGCCGAAGAACTCGGCTATCGCGTAAAACTGCTCGGTGTTGCGGTGCGGACCGCCAAGGGCATCGAGCAACGCGTGCATCCGACCATGGTGCCGAAGTCGTCTTCAATCGCGCAGGTGATGGGCGTCACCAATGCGGTGACCATCGACGGCGAGGGCATTTCGCCGATCACGCTGGTCGGGCCAGGCGCGGGTGGATCCGCGACCGCATCCGCCGTGATTGCCGACATCGCCGATGTTGCGCGGGGCATTCGTGCCAAGCCGTTCGGACGCCCGGTGGCAAGGCTGCGCGCCATCACGAAGGCACCGATGGAGCGCCATGAAGGCGGCTATTACATCCGCCTGTTGGCGCGCGATTTCACCGGAACCGTTGCGACGATCGCCACCCGGCTCGCCGAGCAGAAGATTTCCATCGAATCGATCGTGCAACGCCATCCCGATGGCGTCGACACCAGCGGTGCGGCGCGGAAACCGTCGCCGGTGCCGGTCATTCTGATTACCTACGCGACGAGCGAGGACGCGGTGCGCCGTGCGCTGCAGGCAGTGCAACACGACAAGGTGATCAGCGGCCGGCCGCAGGTGATACGGATTGAAAAAAACTAGCGCATGATCCGGACGGACCGTGGGCATCAGGATTGTTTGCGGGCAGGTTGCCCGCCTGGACGTTGAGGGAGCTTACGCCGATGTCGACCCATATTTCCGTTCCGCCGCAGCTATTGCTGGAGCGCATCCTGACGCTCGAGATCGTGCGGGTGACGGAGCGCGCGGCGGTTTCGGCGGCGCGGCTGCGCGGCCACGGCCAGGAAAAGGCCGCCGACCAGGCCGCAGTCGACGCCATGCGCCGCGAACTCAACAAGCTGCCGATCGAAGGCACCATCGTGATCGGCGAAGGCGAGCGCGACGAGGCGCCGATGCTGTTCATCGGCGAAAAGGTCGGTCTCAATGCCGGCCCCGAAGTCGACATCGCGGTCGACCCGCTCGAAGGCACCACCCTGTGCGCCAAGAACATGCCCGGCGCGATCGCCACCATGGCGATGGCGGATGGCGGCACGCTGCTTCACGCCCCGGATGTCTACATGCAGAAGATCGCGATCGGACCGGGTTACGACAAAAACGTCATTGAGCTCGACGCGCCGCCGGCGGAGAACATCCGCCGCCTTGCCAGGGCCAAGGGCGTCGAAGCGTCCGCCATCACCGCGCTGGTGCTGGACCGTCCGCGTCACGCCGATATCATCGCCGCCATCCGCTCGACCGGCGCGGCGGTGCGTCTGATCACCGATGGCGACGTTGCCGGCGTGATCCATACCGCGACTCCCGATGAAACCGGCGTCGATATCTATATCGGCACCGGCGGTGCGCCCGAAGGCGTGCTGGCGGCGGCCGCGCTGCGCTGCATCGGCGGGCAGATGCAGACCCGACTGATTCTCGACACGCCGGAAAAGCGCGAGCGCGCGGCCAAGATGGGCGTCAAGGATCCGAAGATGATCTACGGCATCGAGGATATGGCGAAGGGCGATTGCCTGTTCGCCGCGACCGGTGTCACCACCGGTTCGCTGCTGTCCGGCGTCAAGTTCCGCAAAAACGTGATCGAGACCGAGACCGTGGTGATGCGCTCGGTCACCGGCACGGTGCGCTACATCAAGGCCGAGCATCGGCAGCTTGAAAAATTCCACCTCGATTGAGGATGCAGGATGGCCGGCAGCGTTATCATTCGTCCGGTCGGCGAAGACGAGCGTGACGCCTGGAATCCGCTGTGGGCAGGCTATCTGGAGTTCTACAAGTCGGCGCTTGCGCAGGAGGTCAGCGACCTCGCGTGGTCGCGCTTTCACGATCCCGACGAGCCGCTGTTCGCGCTGGGCGGCTACGTTGATGGCCGGCTGCTCGGCATTGCCCACTATTTATTCCATCGTTCGACCTGGGCGCATAACCGCTATTGCTATCTCGAGGATTTGTTCGTGTCGGAAGACGCGCGCGGCCGCGGATTGGGGCGCGCGTTGATCGAAGAGGTATATCGCAGGGCCGAGTCAGCGGGCGCAAGCCGGGTCTACTGGCTGACGCAGTCGAACAATGCGCAGGCGCGGGCACTGTATGACAAGGTCGCCGACAATCTCGGATTCATTCAGTACCGGAAGGTGCTTTGAGCCACCGTCATTGCGAGCGAAGCGACGCAATCCGGACACTGGAGCCCAACTGGATTGCTTCGTCGCACGTGCTCCTCGCAATGACGAAACGGGCGGCATCGCAACAACAAGGAAGAAACAATGAGCCGGATTCCTGACGTCAAAGCCCTGGTATTCGACGTGTTCGGCACGGTGGTGGACTGGCGCAGCAGCCTGATCGCGGATTTCACCAAATGGTCCGAGCAGCGCGGCATCCAGGCGGACTGGACCGCGCTGGTCGATGGCTGGCGCGCCGTATATGCGGCATCGATGGACGAGGTGCGGAAGCATCCGGAGCGCGGCTACGTCATCCTGGACAAGCTGCATCGGCAGTCGCTGGAGAAACTGGTCGCGCAGCTTTCGATTTCGGGATTGAGCGAGGCGGATCTGCATTACCTGACCATGGGCTGGCACCGGCTCCACCCGTGGCCGGACAGCGTCTCCGGGCTGACCCGGTTGAAGACAAAATACATCATTGCACCATTGTCGAACGGCAACGTCGCGCTGCTCACCAACATGGCGAAATTCGCCGGCTTGCCGTGGGACCTCGTGCTGTCCGCGGAGCTATTCGAGCACTACAAGCCGGATCCGGAAACCTATCTCGGCGCGGCAAAACTGCTCGGCCTGCCGCCGGAGCGGGTGATGATGGTGGCCGCGCACAATCACGATCTGAAAGCCGCGCAAAAGCTGGGGTTGAAGACCGCCTTTGTTGCGCGGCCTACCGAATATGGCCCGCTGCAGAAATACGATTTCGAGGCCAAGGGCGACTGGGATATCGTCGCCAAGGACTTCAATGAAGTTGCCGAGCGGATGGGGTGTTAGCCGACCACAAACACCGTGGTCATTCATGGGCGTCTGGCCGAAAAAGCATTCACTAAAATTGGACTTCGCCGTTGGTTCGTCATGCCGGGCATCCGCATCTTGACTGCGCCAAAGCAAGAAGGACGCGGGGATGACAGCGGAACTGGCTGCGGTAAAGAATAACTGCCTGTTGCAGGCCGAAGCGCGGCAACAAATCTCCTGCCTTCTTGCCATCAAATAGCGGAGACGTTGTTATTTCTCCGATGCCCTCGACGGACGGCGCCGCCGACGCCAGATTTCGGGAGCGGAATGTGCCCGCGCGGAGAATTTCGTATGGAACGAATACGCTCGCAGCTTCGCTCGACGTCATCCCGGATACGGCGCCGATTGGTTCTGGTCATTCGGATCGCTGCCGCCGGCCTGTCGTCGACCGGGGTGTAGGCCGGTCGCGCCCGCAGCGGTCAGCCCTGCAACGCCGCCAGCAGTTCGTCGGGCCGTTCAACCATGATCATGTGACCCGCGCCAGACAGCACCACGGTGCGTGAATTTGGCAGCGCGGCCGCAAGCGCCTTGCCGGCCTTCGCCGGCGTCATCATGTCGCGCTCGCCGAGAATGAAGGTGGCAGGGACCGTGATCTGCGCGGCCGCGGCCAGCGCATTTTGATACGAGTTGCAGGCGGACAGGTCGTTGAACAGCACGCCGGGCCGGCACCGTTCGAGAACCCGCTGGGCGCCGCTGTGCATCCACAAACCCGGTGCGCGGCTGCCACCCAGTTCGGCCTGGAAGCCGAGCCCCCAGATTGAAACCATATCGATGGCTGAACGATCGTTGGCTTCGGCGGCCTTGAGCAAATCGGGACCCACCGTCATGGTCGCCGCCGTTCCAATCAGGCCGAGGCCCGAGACTTTTGCCGGATGCCGGGCCGCGGTCTCCAGCGCGATCAGCGATCCCATGGAATGGCCAACGAGCCGTGCCGTCGCCGCACCCGCGGCTTCGAGTAGCGCCGCCGTCCAGTCGGCCATGCCGGCGATCGTTGAAATCGGCGCGCCGATCGAGCGCCCATGGCCCGGCAGATCCGGCGCCAATACGGTGTAACCATGATGGGCGAACCAACGGCTGTGCAGGGCCCAGGTGGTATGATCGAAGCCGGCGCCGTGCAGGAGCACAATAGCCGGCTGGGATGGTTCGAATTCCTTGCCGCCGGTGGCGACGAATGTCTCAAGGCCGTTCACGGACAACTGCATGGTCAGGCTTTCTGCGACACGCGAAGCGCCTGACCGAGGTCATCGACGATATCGGAGGCAGCTTCGATGCCGACCGACAGCCGGACCAGCTCTTCGCCGACTCCGGCAGCCCTGAGTTGGGCGGCGTCCATTTGCTGATGCGTGGTGCTGGCCGGATGAATGACCAGCGTCTTGGCATCGCCGACATTGGCCAGATGACTGATCATACGCAACGCCTCGATGAATTTCTTGCCGGCAGGACGGCCGCCCTTGATTCCGAAGCTGACGATGGACCCCGCGCCGCGCGGCAGCAATCGTTTTGCCAATTCGTAATCGGGATGGTTTTGCAGCGAGGGATGCAGCACCCAGTCGACCGCCTTGTTCGCGGTGAGGAACTCCAGCACCGTCCCGGTATTCGCGATATGGCGATCCATGCGGATGCCGAGCGTCTCGACCCCCTGCAGCAGTTGAAAAGCGTTGGTCGGCGACAGGCATGCGCCGAAGTCGCGCAGGCCTTCGGTGCGAGCGCGCATGATGAACGCGGCCGGGCCGAATTGCTCATCGAAGACAATGCCGTGATATCCGGCATAGGGCTCCGTCAACGCCGCAAATTTGCCGGAACCGCGCCAGTCGAACCGGCCGCCGTCGACGATCACGCCGCCGATCGCGATGCCATGGCCGCCGATCCATTTGGTGGCCGAGTTCATGACAATGTCGGCGCCAAGCTCGATCGGGCGGCTGAGCCACGGTGTTGCAAACGTGTTATCGATCAGCAGCGGGATTTTCGCCTCGTGCGCGATCTGCGCGACGTTTGCGATATCCAACACTTCGAGACCGGGATTGCCGATGGTTTCGCCGATCACAAGGCGCGTATTCGACCGGATCGCTTCGCGGAATTGGTCCAGCGCGCGCGGCTTTACAAAGGTGGTGGTAATGCCGAAGCGCGGCAGCGTATGCGCAAGCAGATTGATGGTGCCGCCATAGAGGGAGGACGAGGCCACGATGTGGTCGCCGGCCAAGCAGCGTCGCGATTGCGAGATGCATCGCGGCCATCCCGCTCGCCGTGCAGACGGCGCCGACGCCGCCTTCGAGCGCGGCAAGCCGCTCTTCGAGCACCGCGGTGGTCGGATTTGAAATGCGGGTGTAAATGTGCCCGGCGCGCTCGAGGTTGAACAGGGCGGCGGCATGTTCGGAGTCCTGAAATACATAGGACGTGGTCTGGTAGATCGGAACGGCGCGCGCGCCGGTGACCGGATCCGGATGTTGTCCGGCGTGGAGGCTCAGGGTTTCGAAAGCGGGCGGCCGGGGTGCGGGCATCATGAACTCGAAAACGGTGTGGCTGCGGCTTGATGTGCCATAAATCGGGTTTGATTGTTAGCAGGTTGTCGTCCCCGCGAAGGCGGGGACCCATACCACCGATGTTTGTGGCTACATAGTAGCGACGCAACATCGTACTTCGACATGAGCGACGGTGTGTATGAGTCCCCGCCTTCGCGAGGACGACCACGGAGTTTGTTGACGACGGCGGAGTCATTACGGGAAACGACGGGACCGTCGCCCGGCTTTCGCGACCTGCGCTGGATCAAGGGCATGTCTGCGACAACCGTGCGCGAATCATTGAACGGCGGACCATCCTGCCTATCTGCTGAAGGCATCATGACCCTCTCCGCATCCGCATTGCCCGTCGAGTCGCCGCAGGCTTTCCTCGGCGTGTCGGATTCCGCGACGGGGAAACTGTGGCGCGACCGGCTCGATCCGCGCGGAGCCGCGCGGGCGCTGGCGATCGCGCAGCGATATCAATTGCCGGAAATGCTGGCGCGGGTGCTGGCCGGACGCGACGTCGAGATCGACGCGGTGCAGGATTTTCTCGACCCGACCATCCGCAAGCTGATGCCCGACCCCTATACCGTGACGCAGATGGAGGCGGCGGCGAAGCGTATCGCGGATGCCGCGGTGCGGAGAGAAAGGGTTGCGATCTTCGGCGACTATGACGTCGACGGCGCGACCTCGGCGGCGCTGCTGACCTGGCACCTGCGCCATTGCGGGCTCGACCCGCTGATCCATATTCCCGACCGCATCTTCGAGGGCTATGGCCCCAATACCGAAGCGGTACGGATGCTCGCGGACAAGGGCGCGACGCTGCTGGTGACGGTGGACTGCGGCACTACCAGCCTTGAGCCTTTGGCCGAGGCGTGGCGGCTGGGGATGTCGGTGGTCGTGATCGATCATCATCAAGCCGGCGATGAACTGCCGCTTGTCGATGCGCTGGTGAATCCGAACCGGTCTGACGATCTCTCCGGCCTCGGCCATCTCGCCGCCGTCGGCCTTGTGCTGGTGACGCTGGTCGCGGTCAACAGGGAACTGCGCACGCGGGGCTTCTGGACCTCCGAAATGCCGGAGCCGGATCTGCTCGGGATGCTGCATCACGTCGCGCTCGGCACTGTCGCCGATGTCGCGCCGCTGATCGGTCTCAATCGCGCCTTTGTCGCCAAGGGCCTGATCGCAATGCGGCGGCGCGACCATGTCGGCCACACCGCGCTGATGGACGTGGCCCGGCTGAACGGCCCGCCGGAGGCTTGGCATCTCGGCTTCCTGCTTGGGCCGCGCATCAACGCCGGCGGCCGCATCGGCCGCGCCGATCTCGGGGTGCGGCTGCTGCTGGAGGGCGACGTCTCCGAAGCCGCAAGGATCGCCGCCGAGCTCGACCGGCTCAATACCGAGCGCCGCGTCATCGAGCAGATGGCAGAGGCACAGGCGGAAGCCGAGGCCTTGGCTTCGCTCGGGCTGGAAGACAAGGGCGCGGTGATCGTCACCGCTTCGGAGGGTTGGCACCCCGGCGTGGTCGGCCTCGTCGCCTCACGCCTCAAGGAAAAATTCTCGCGGCCGGCATTTGCAATTGCGCTGGAACCCGGCGGTATCGGCACCGGCTCGGGCCGCTCGATAGCGGGCGTCGATCTCGGCCGTGCGGTGCGGCAGGCAGTGAGCGACGGCCTTTTGATGAAGGGCGGCGGCCACGCCATGGCGGCGGGCGTGACGTTGCGGAAAGAGCGACTGGCCGAATTCCGGGCTTATATGGAAAGCACGCTCGCCGGCGATGTCGCGCAGTCGCGCCATGCCCATGAACTGTTCATCGATGGTGCGGTAAGCGCGCGCGCAGTAACGCCGGAGCTGGTAGCGACGCTCAATCGCGCAGGTCCGTTCGGCAGCGGCAATCCGGAGCCGGTGGTGGCTTTGCCGTCGCATCAACTGGTCTATGCCGACGAAGTCGGCCAGGCCCACATGCGGGTGCGGTTCAAATCCGGCGATGGCTCGATTGTCAACGGCATCGCGTTTCGCTCGATCGGCCAGAAACTTGGCAACGCGCTCGCCGAGCATCGCGGTCAGCCGCTGCATGTGGCGGGATCGCTCGCGGTCGATCGCTGGCAGGGCAGCGAGCGCGTGCAACTGCGGGTGCTCGACGTCGCGGTGCCGGACCAGGGACCCGCGGTCATTCGATAGCACGTGTCGTTGCGAGGAGCGTAGCGACGAAGCAATCCAGTTTTTGAAGCGACGGGATTGCTTCGCTTCGCTTGCAATAGCGAGTTGGGGGCTAACCGCCCTGCCGCAACCGCGCCAGCACCTTCAGCCCGCCGTAACCGTCCGCCGGCAGCAGGCCCATTTTGGTTTGGTAGTCTTTCACCGCCTTCATGGTGTCGTTACCGACGCGGCCGTCGGTGCCGCCGGTATCGAAGCCGGCCTTGGTGAGGCGGGTCTGCACTTCCTGCACTTCGGCAAGGGTCAGCGCGCGCTCGGAGCCGGGGAAGGGCTGGATGAAGGGCGGGCTTCCCAGGATGCGGTCGCCGAGATGGCAGATCGCCAGCGCGTAGTTCATCGACGGATTGTAGCTTTTCACCGCGTCAAAATTCGGCCCGAGCAGAAACGCCGGACCGCCGGCGACCGGCACCCACATCCGCGCGCTCGCATTAGGCTGCGGAAACGGCTGGCCGTCGGCGCGCGTCACGCCGGCGCCGGCCCAGGCCGCATAGGTCCGGCTGCCGCTCGCGGCGCCGGCGGGGGCGCGCACCTCATAGCCCCAATGCTCGCCCCGATGATACTTCCCGCGATTAACCAGATAGCGCGCGGTGGAGCCCAGCGCATCGTCGGGTTTGCCGAACGGCGATACCCGGCCGTCCTTGTCGTAATCCATGCCGACATTGAGCCAGACTTCCGGCATCCACTGGGTGTGCCCCATGGCACCGGCCCAGGAGCCGCGCATCTCGTCGGGCGTGCTCCAGCCGCGATCGACCACGCGCAGCGCATTGATCAGTTCGGTTTCCCAATAGGCGCGGCGCCGCGGCTCGTTCCAGGCCAGCGCCGCCAGCGACGGAAATACCGGGCGCATGTGATTCTGCTGCACCAGGGGATCGCCGAACGCGGATTCGACGCCCCACAGCGCCAGCAGCGTGCCGCGCTCGACCCCGAAATCCTGCTCGATCCGCGCAAACAGCGCCTCGTTCTTCCGCAATGCTTCCTTGCCGGCAATAATGCGCCAGTCCGAGACGCGGCGATTGATGTATTGCCAGATCTGTTCGTAAAACTCCGGCTGGCGCTGCATCTGCTTGAATACGGACATGTCCGGCTCGATGCGGCCCATCACGCGGCTCCAGGTCGCATCCGAGATACCCTTGGCGAGCGCGCGGGCACGAAAATTGTCACGCCATTGCTCGAAGCCGGGCGGCGCTGCGAATGCGGGCAAGGGAAGTACGAACAAGCTACCGGCGCCGAAGCTGGATTGCAGCAACTCACGGCGGGATAGCGATTTTCGAGAATCGGTCTGGTTCATCGGTCCATTCTAGCGACAGCAGGAGCTTGATGGCAGAGGCCATTCGCCGCTGGAACCAGCCATCGTGCGGCAGCTCTCCGTCGCCCGTTGGACGCAATATCAGGATCGGGCTCCGGGGGACAATCCGGGTCAGTCCGATCCCGCGCGGCGTGATCGCTAACCATGTGACAGGATCATGTTGCGCGCACTGGGAAACCTTCACGCAGTGCGCGCCGGATGTGTGCGCTGGATTCCGTGCTCGCGCTCGGCTAGTCCTTGGCGCGTTCGACGTAGGAGCCATCCTCGGTCATGACCACGATCCGCGTTCCCACTCCGATGTGAGGCGGCACGTTGGTGCGCACGCCGTTGGACAGCCTGGCCGGCTTGTAGGACGACGACGCGGTCTGGCCCTTGGTGACCGGCTCGGTATCGACCACTTCCAGCGTTGCGCGTTGCGGCATCTGGATTGCCACCGGCACCATGTCGTGCAGCGATAATTTGACCTGCATGTTTTCCTGCAGGTAGGGCGCCGAGCTGCCGATCACGTCCTTGGGCACCTGCACCTGGTCGTAGGTGTCGGTATTCATGAAATGAAAACCGTCGCCGTCTTCATAGAGATAGTTGAAATTGTGGTCCTCGATCGTCGCCTTTTCGACCTGGTCGGTGGTCTTGTAGCGTTCGGAAACCTTCACGCCATCGCTGATTCGACGCATTTCGATCTGGCTGACGGGAGTTCCCTTGCCGGGATGGATGTTCTCGGCGGTCAGAACCACGTAAAGCTTGCCGTCTTGCTCGATGACGTTGCCCTTGCGAATAGAACTGGCGATGACTTTCAAAGCTGATTTTCCTGAGTTTTGGGTTCGGGACCGATCCGGACATGCGCGTCCCGAGGCCTTTGAGCCGGTTTCGGGCTGCAACATACTGATTTTGCCGGTCGATGCCAGCGTTTTACAGGCTTGCAGGGCGGCTCATTGATGGCTGAAATCGACCAGCTTTCGCCGTGGTGGTCGCGCTCCCGCCACACCGACCGTCGGCCGTTTTTGGCCGCGCGCGGCGCCATCACCAAGGCTGTTCGAGGCTGGTTCGACGAGCAGGGCTTTGCCGAGGTCGAAACCGGCATTCTGCAGGTGTCCCCGGGCAACGAGGTCCATCTGCATGCGCCGCGGACCGAACTGAGAGACAGCGCCGGCAGGCGAGCCACCCGCTATCTTCGCACCTCACCGGAATTCGCAGCCAAGAAACTGCTGGCGGCGGGCGAGGAGAAGATATTCGAATTCGCGCGAGTGTTTCGCAACCGCGAGCGTGGCGATCTGCATCTGCCGGAGTTCACCATGCTGGAATGGTATCGTGCCGGCATGACCTATGACGCCGTAATGGCGGACACCATCGTCGTCATCGCGCATGCGGCGCATGCCACCGGAATCGGACGGTTTTCGTTTCGCGGCAAGATCGCCGATCCATTCGCGGAGCCCGAGCTGCTCACCGTAGCCGCCGCGTTCGACCGCTTTGCCGGAATCGACCTGCTCGACACTATTCGGGACGGCAGCGGCGATCGTGCGGCGCTGGCCGATGCGGCCAACGGCAAGGTGCGGCTCAGCGGCGACGATACCTGGTCGGATATTTTCAGCAAGCTGCTGGTCGAATATGTCGAGCCGCATCTGGGCCAGGGGCGATTGACGGTGCTGTTCGAATATCCCGCGCCGGAAGCCGCGCTGGCACGCACAAAACCGGAGAGTCCGCGCGTCGCCGAGCGTTTCGAAGTCTATGCCTGCGGCGTCGAGCTTGCCAACGGATTTGGCGAATTGACCGACGCGCACGAGCAGCGGCGCCGTTTCACGTTGGCAATGGACGAAAAACAACGGCGCTATGGCGAGCGCTATCCGCTCGACGAGGATTTTCTCGCCGCAATGGCCGCGATGCCGCAGGCCAGCGGCGTGGCGCTGGGGTTTGATCGGCTGGTGATGCTGGCTAGTGGTGCCGCAAAAATCGATCAGGTGGTATGGACGCCGCCAGCGGGAGAGGCATGAGCAAATTCAATCGCGGCATCGCATCGACATTGCGGCAACCTGCCGAACTGGTCGCGCATGGCTTTGCGTCCGCGGCGGATTTGCCCGGCCTGGAAAAAGTCGCAGCGCGCTACGCGGTAGCGGTAACGTCTGCGGTGGCAGCGTTGATCGACCCCGGCGATCCTGACGATCCGATCGCGCGGCAATACATTCCGACCGTCGAAGAGCTGAGGATGCAACCTGGCGAGAGCGCCGATCCGATCGGCGATCACAGCCATTCGCCGGTCGAGGGCATTGTGCACCGCTATCCCGACCGGGTGCTGTTCAAGCTGGTGCATGTCTGCGCGGTGTATTGCCGTTTCTGCTTCCGCCGCGAAATGGTCGGGCCGGGCCGCGAGAGCGCGCTGTCGCCGACCACTTACCGGAACGCGCTCGATTACATCCGCGCGCACGACGAAATCTGGGAAGTCATCCTGACCGGCGGCGACCCCTTGATGTTGTCGCCGCGGCGGCTCGCCGAAATCATAGTCGATCTCGCGGCCATCGATCATGTCCGGATCGTCCGGCTTCACACCCGCATTCCGGTGGCCGATCCGGCGCGCATTGACGACGAAATGGTCGCCGCGCTCAAGGTCGCCGGCGCGACGACATGGGTTGCGCTGCATGCCAACCATCCCCGCGAACTGACCGACGGCGCCCGCGCCGCCTGCGCCCGCCTGATCGACGCCGGCATCCCCATGGTCAGCCAGTCGGTGCTGCTGCGCGGCGTCAATGACGACGCAAAGACACTGGAAGCGCTGATGCGAGCCTTTGTCGAATGCCGTATCAAGCCGTATTATTTGCACCATGGCGACCTCGCACCGGGCACCGGGCATCTGCGTACCACGCTGGAGCATGGGCGCGACCTGATGCGTGCATTGCGGGGACGCGTGTCGGGATTATGCCAGCCGGACTACGTGCTTGATATTCCCGGTGGACACGGCAAGACGCCGGTGAGCCCGAATTATCTGTCGGATGCGGATTCGCTATCGCGGGAAGGTGAACGGCCTCCGGAGTCGCGCTATCGTATCGTCGACTATTGCGGCGACGTTCATTTCTATCCTCCGAAGCCATGACCGGGATGAGGGTTGAAATGGCCGAGCCGGAGCCGCCGGAGGATCAGGGCCACCGCGCATTCGAGAATGTGGTAATGTTCGGCTTCTTCGTGGTGCTGGTTGCCGCGGGAATCTGGCTGCTCGGCACCATGGCGGACGTCCGGAAGGTTCAGGATTGTGCGGCACAAGGTCGCCGTAACTGCGCTAGCATCGAAATTCCGGATCGTCCGCAGTAGATTGATCTTCCAACCGGGAGGAAAAGCGCGATGCGAAACCTGATCACGACGATGGCGCTGCTGGCCTTGATGGGCGGTCCGGCGATGGCACAGAGCGGGAGCAGTAAGGGATCGACGGGCGCCGCGAGTTCTTCACAGAGCAGGGAGGCCCCGATCGGTCACCGCCAGCCCCGTGTAACCGACCTTTCTTCCGAGCGAAATTCGAACGATCCGAACGATCCCTTGAGCAGGGAAAACGCCGCGCTCGACAAGAAGATCAAGAACATCTGCCGCGGCTGCTAGGGCCGGACTTTTGCGCTCCGGCTTCGACTATGAGTCCATCTTTGGCAAGTCGGCGATGCACACGAGGCCGGTCTGGCTGGTGAATGTGATGGTTTGATCTGTACTTTGCGATTGCGCCACCCCGAAGATCCGGTGGTCGCCGGTATCGTACACCTCGATATGGCGGCCGTCCTTGATGGCCAATTTGCGTGCTTCGGGAAACACGGCGTATTTCACATCATTCTGGGCGCCTACGGACGATGGAGCTCCGAGACCGGCCGGCCACCAGTCCGACGTCTGGTCCGATCGATAACTGGCGCCGATACTGTCGCCTCCCTTTTCCGGGCCGCCTCGGCCAGATTTCGCCAGATACGAAGCCAACTCCGTGCAGATGGCATCAAGTTTTGATTTGAGCTCACTGTTGAACATGTCGCCAACCATGGTCATGCCACTTGACCATTGCGACATACCGCCGAAGTCAGGGTGACTGAACTGTGCCATGCCGCCGCCCGAGCGCAGCGCGCGCAGAATGGTGCGGACTGCGTCCGGCGAAACCGAATGGCGGATTGCCAGGCGGGTGATCGCGCTTTCATCATTATCTGTCATGGCTCTGGTCAGCTTTTGATTCCGTCATGCCTGCGCACTGCAATCTGCAATGCAACCTTTTGTTCCGCGGCGATCCCGTAGCTCGATGTAGGATTGACGTTCCGTTCCGATGCCGTGAGTGCTGCCTATGGATCGGAGCGAATAACACGGCCCAAAGTGTATCATTCGAAATACTACCGGCTTCAACGCGGAACGATTGCCGTTCCGGACCGTTCCTCTTGCGATGCAACATTTCTCTGACTTCAGAGCAGTCGTGCATGCAACGTTCGGATTATCATGCGCCGTATTGTTCCCCGTTCTCTCCTGGCGACGTCGCTGTCAGCTTTAAAGTTAAACCCGTGGCTCGCTGCATCCGCCGCGGTCGGCGGCGTCCTGCTCGGAACCGCATTCCTAAATCGGCAACTCGCCCGAAAAGCTCAACGCGACAATCCTCCCACCGGCAGCTTTCTCGATATTGATGGGGTTCGCCTGCACTATGTCGAGCGAGGGAAGGGTCGGCCCCTGGTCCTGTTTCACGGCAACGGCAGCATGATCCAGGATTTTGAGGCAAGCGGCCTTATCGATCTCGCCGCTGAAAGCTATAAGGTCATCGTGTTCGATCGCCCCGGGTTTGGCCACAGCCGGCGCCCCAGGAATGTGGTCTGGACACCCGCGGCGCAAGCTGATCTTTTCGCCAAAGCCCTCAAGCGTCTTGGGGTCTCACATGCACTGGTGCTGGGGCATTCCTGGGGAGCGTCCGTCGCCGTCGCACTCGCGCTTCAACATCCACGACTTGTGGAAGGATTGATTCTTGCGTCCGGATATTATTTTCCGAGCATTCGCCCCGATTTTGTAGCGCTGTCGACGCCTGCCATCCCCGGCGTCGGTGACGTCCTGAGCCAGACCTTGTCTCCTCTCATCAGCAGACTGATGTGGCCTCTATTGATTAAAAAAATGTTTGGTCCGAGGTCCGTCCCCAGCAAGTTCGAAGCGTTTCCTAAAGCAATGGCTGTTCGACCGTCACAAATTCGGGCAAGCGCCGCGGAAGTCAGCGCTTATGATCCCGAACGCCGCCTCTACCAGCGGCGCGTATGCGAGGCTGAAAATGCCGGTCGTTATCATTGCCGGTGAGGATGACAAACTGATCGACATCGATGAGCAGTCTGGCCGGCTTCACGATGTGGTAGCGCATAGTAAGATGCATCGCGTGGCCGGCACTGGCCACATGGTCCATCAATCCGCGACGAGGTCGGTCATGTCGGCGATCGACGAAGCGGCACGAGAAACGCCTGCTGCTGCATGAGACCATGCGGATCTCTGGATTTTTTTACGGCCTTTTCTATGAAGGGCCGGTTCTTCCGATGGACGGTATTGCGCTGATTTAAGCCTGCCCCTTGCGCGCAGCCAGCGCCATTCCGATCAGCGTTGCGCCGCCGAACAGCATGTTGATTCCGACCAGAAGGCCCAGCGCCCACAGCGCCGACCCCGGCAGGCCCGCGATAATGAACGCCGCGACCAGGATATCCATGATTCCGGCGGTGAGCAGCCAGCCCCAACGCTCGGAGAGCTGCTTGCGGTGTTCCAGCGCGTACATGACGGTGGCGACGCCCTCGGCAAGGAAATAGGCGCCGACCACAATGGTAAGGGTCAGGGCACCCTGCACCGGCTGCGCCAAAAGGACGATGCCCGCACCGATCGCCAACAGCGCTGAAATCAGCGACCACCAGAAGCCCGGCATCTGCCGCGCCCAGAACGTCAGCACGAGGCCTGCGACGCCACTGATCAGAAACATCCAGCCGAGGAAAATGGTGACGGCAAGGCTTGCGAGCGGCGGCACGATCATCGCCGCGAGGCCCAGAATGACCAGCAAAATGCCCTCGATCAGAAACGCTTTCCAACGGCCGCGCACCGCGGCGCTCATTTTGTTCGGAAGACTGGCGATGTCGCGGGGGAGCGTCATTGGTATCTCCTGATGCCGGGAGCGAAGGGAGAATGACGATATCCTACTCCCCATGCGCCTATCCGTCCAATATCGTCGTGCGCAGCCGGTTGCGGCCCAGAACATAGATCGCCGTCGTGATAACCAGCAATGCAATGCCGACCATGATCGAGATAAATCCGACCGGAACGAGCACGAGCGTCACGTTCCGCTCGGGATTGACGAACCAGTGGTGGATCGACGACAGCACGAACGCCAGGCCGGCAAATCCGGCACCGCCGCCGGCCACCAGAAGCGCCCACATCCGGCGCAAATTGCCGAGCCGCTCCCGCGACGTCTCGGTTCGCGGCGCGTGATGGCGGCCGACCCGCCGCACCAGCCGCACCGCGAAAGCGATGGTGCCGAACCCGATCAGCATGCTGGTGCATTCAAGGGTCAATCGGGTTGAGCCGTCGAGTTCGGGATTTTGCTGCAGCGTCAGCAGCGGGAAATCGAAACCCGAATGCAGCGCCAGCGGCACCAGCAGGACCAGGACGCGGGTGCTGATGCGCGCCCAGTCGCGGTGATGACGATGGGCGCCGAGCGCGGTGCCGGATCGGGAGATCGCCAGATAAGCTCCGGCAATGATGCCGAGCGCGCCATGGAACGGTACCGTCAGCACGCTGCGCAGCACCGCCAGCGACCGCCACATATCGGGATGCTGGACGAGATATGCGAGGTTTTCGTACGCCGCGAAGCCGAGCCCGGCCGCAGCACCATAAACCACGGTGTCCATTGGATCCGCGAACCGCTGCCGCCGCCACGACACCACGACAATAACGAGAATCTTGACGATTTCCTCCGGTGCGGCGATGCCGAAGATCGAGCGCAGGGCCAGCGCGAGCCCGGGATTATCGGTGATGGCCAGCAATGCCATGAACGGCGCCCGCACCACGCTCAGCAGCGAAATACTGGCGGCGCCCAACAGGAAGGCGGCCCAGACCTTGACCGGCGGACCTGGGCGCTCGTCGGCGGCGATCACCAGCCACAGCACCAGCAAAGCCGGCGCGATGGCTGCGGTGCCAATGACGGTGGGAAGAGATTCGAGCAGGTACATCAGCTCAAAGATACCATCGATACCTATTCATGGTCGACGCTTTGGGTGACGCGCCGCGGCGATCATGGCTGGGTTTCGGTTGGCTTGATCGTCGCCATCTTTTGCTGGCGTGCCTCAAAGGCTTTTTCCAAATCCCATGCCCGCTGCAGGCGATCCGGGCTGGTGTGCGTCAATAACTTGCTCCAAGCGGCCGCGAGGGTCTTGAAGCTTTGGTCCCGGCTCTCGGCGGCTCCTTCCGCCCATTCTGGCAACCCCATCGGAACAGTGATGCTCCAAACCCAACTTGTCCCGTCCAGGCGGACCCGGCCGATCGAATGTCCATCGAACTGAACGACATAGTCGTCCTTCACATCGGGCCACCGCAACTGAGCGTTAATCGTAATCCTGGCTGACATGCACCCCACCAGTAATAAAACGCATCCGGCAATGGTTGACTTATTGCCGATCATGGCACTTCAGGCAATCACTGTATCTCGTTCCAAACAAAGCACGATCGGCAATGCCGCCCGCGTGGCACCGGGCCCCTTATTCGGTAATTCGCGTCAGCACCGCCTTGAAGCCGAGCGAGGGTGTTTCGGCGGCCGTGCCTTCAAACATCGCAAAATCCCCATTCGCCGAACCCTGGCAATCGATCGTGACCCGGTCGAAGCCGAACACCGGCGGATAGTTCGGATTGTCGGTGTGGCGCATGCTGGAAACGACGGCGGTGATGGTGTTGCCGTTTTCTTTATAGGAGCCGACATAGGCGAAAGCCGAATTGCCGCCGTGAAGTTTTCCATCGGCGGCGTAGAGAATGCCGATCGCCTTGTGCCGGGGAGTCTTGAATTCTACCTTGTAGAGGCCCTTGAACATTATTTCTTCCCTACAGAGCATTCCTGAATACAAACTAGCGGCGAATAACCTAATTTCTCGTTGAGTTGGCTGGTGGGAGCACGAGAGGGTTGTTGGTGGCTCCATCGCGGCAAGGAGCCGAACCGCAAACGATGTCCGACGTAACCGAAAGACGGTGCCTTCGGTTAATTTCTGATGATGTTCGTCGTTCAAATCCGAGTGAAATCCCGGCCGGGCTTTTAAAATTTGATGCTTATTGTCTCCGCGACAAGGGGAATGGGGAAGAGACCATGAGCATTCATGCCAAACACTTTGCGAACTATCCGATTAGCCGTCGCGCGCTGGTGATACATGACATCCTGATGGTTTCGGCATTCGGGGTCTGGGCGCTGTTGCTCGGATTGTCGCCGGTTCTGGTGTTTCACGCGCTGACCTGAGCCGCTTGTTTCGCGAATCCATCCGTTTATTTATTAGGATGCGCGCGGTATGGACCGGAGGTCTCGATGGGCTGGTTTGGTTGGCTCGCGAAAGATCAGGCGGCCGTTGCGGCCGCTCCATCCGGTCCTCAGGCTATTCTCGAGGATCTTGCCAAACGCGTCCCGCAATACATCGAGGATGCCGACCAGGGCAGGCTGACTTATCCGGCCTGCAGGACGAACATTTCAAGCGTCGCCGACGTCCACGCCATCTGGGATCGCACCCGGCTGGAAGCGGTGCGCTATGCGATGCTGTTGCCACGGCGCGAATTCGAACTGCTCGGCGATCCGGATCGCCAGTCCGAAATGCTCGACGCCTTCCTTCGTCAGCAACCGCACGAAGACACCGTGATCGATTTCACCGGCGCCACGATGAGCGACGTGGCAATTGCCGTTTTCGCCGGCTTCAACTGGCTCAATTACTGCGCCGTCATTGCGGGGGTGGACCGGGAAAAATTCTCGGGCACGCTGCACCATTTCAGGAAGCTCATAGTGCTGGCGCAGCAATGGTGGGCGATGGAGGGTGCCGGTCCGCGTTGTCGCCAGATGCTGGCGCAGGGAGAGACGCCACCGCTGATGCTGTATTTGATCTGGACCGACTATACCCGGCTGGCAAAGGAAATCGCGGCGGGCGTGCTCGGGCGCGCGATCGCAGCCGAAGCCGCAGCGCCCTCGGACCTCGGCGCTTTGACGCAGATGATGGCCCGTCTCCAGCAGGCCGCCGATCCCGGCGAGCTTCCAGGCTAGCGTTTCTCCAGGCGAAGTCCATTCCCAGCCACGCGCGACGCCACTTCTGATCTTCAGTGGACGAAAACCGTGCAGGCGCCGCTATCTTGCTGATCAGGAGCGCGAACGATAGCCGTCAAAAGCATGGGCCAGGAAAATGCTGGCGCTGATAAGTCCGAAAAAAGCCGTTACTGTCTCGATCATCGCAAAACCGTCCTTGGTGCCCCGGCGGTACTGAAACGGCATGCGAGGCCGCACAGTCAAAAAGTTTTCCTCGGCCGGCGAAGATTCCGAGCCAGACTGATGATTTATGGCAACAGGCATCACGCGGGCGGCGCCTCTGACGTCGGCGTGCAATTCATGCCGCCAAACGCGGACACCGACCTGACGCATCTGCAACCGACCCACGTATAGCTGACGCAGTTGCCACAGGGCTGAGTTTCGGCCCGTCCGAGACAAATATCTCTATAAAGTTCGATCCCCTTCATCTACCGGGCATAAATTCCCAGCTGGCGGAAACCGCCGCCTAGATTGCCTGATTGATTGCAGTGGGCGGATCGACTGGCGTCGTCGCAGCGGCCGGAATAGAACCATCGGCCATGATGATCCTTCTAGGACTGTTGGGGCACTTTCGTTAGGCTAAGCCGTGTTTTAACGTGCGCGGGTTGAGCGACGGGGGGATCTTTAAGCAATGACGGACCAGGGGCATAAACGCCTAGCGGATTTCATCCGCCAGAACGAGGCGCCCATTGTAAAGAATGGATAGAGTTCGCACGAACTATCTCGCCCGCCAGCGACAATATGTCGAAACTGGCGTTGGAAGACCATATCGTCGATATCCTCGCATTTGTCGTGGAGGATCTGGAGTCCGCACAAACGCCCCGCCAGCGGTTTGACAAGTCGCGCGGTAAGGGCCCCGATGGAGGGCCGCTTTCCGAAAGCGCGGCAGAAGTTCATGCCGCGCTTCGCCTTGCCGACGGTTTTGACATCGATCAGATGGTTTCCGAGTACAGGGCACTTCGAGCAAGCGTCGTCAAGCTATGGGTGGCGCATTATCAGATCCTCAGCAACACCGATATCGACGATCTGACGCGATTCAACGAGTCGATTGATCAGGCCGTAACGGAGTCGGTGGCTCACTACACGAAGACAATCAACAACTCCCGCAATCTGTTTCTGGGTGTCTTGGGTCACGACCTTCGCAATCCTTTGGGCGCGGTTTTCATGGGTGCACAGTGGATTGAGCGATCCGGAACAACGAATCCGAAGCAGGCGAAGGTAATTTCGGAGATCAAGACGGCGGCAAATCGCGCGATACGAATCCTGAACGACCTGATCGACCTCACGCGCTCGTCTTTCGGAACTGAAATTCCCGTCGCGAAGATCAAGACCGACATAGCTTCGCTCTGTGAGAACATTGCGAACGAGCTTCGTGCCACCAACCCGAAACGACGTTTTGAGGTCACGCATGAAGGCGATCCGACGGCGTCCTGCGACCCGGCGCGCCTAGGGCAGGCGGTGTCAAAACCTGATGAGCAACGCGATCCAGTATGGCGATGTGGCGAGCCCAATCTCGGTAAAGGTCGAGGGGAACGATCCCGAATCCGTCACCATCACCGTGCACAACCTCGGCCCCGCGATTCCTATGGAAACGCGCAAGCTGATATTCCAATCATGGAAACGCGGCGGTGACGCGAAGCATGCGCCCGAGCAAGGTACGCACCTGGGCCTCGGCCTTTACATTGCAAAAATGATAGCCGAAGCGCACGACGGCGGGATTTCCGTCATCTCGGACGAGCAAGCGGGAACGACTTTCTCTGTTCGGCTTCCACGCAGTTGAGGCCCAGGTGCGTGGGCGAGGGGGGCATTGGGCCGATGCATTGATTCTTGCAGATCGCTAAACGGACTTCTCCGGGACGCCCTCGATCGATGCGATAGCGTCTGCCAGGTCGCGTTCGAAGAAAGGTTTCGCGAGGCGCGGAATTGCCTGGGCCGGGCCCTCCGGCAATTCTACGTAGCCGGTCGCAATGATTATCGGAAGATCCGGCCAGTCGCGGCGGACTGCTTCCGCGAGTTCGGAGCCGGTCATGCCCGGCATCGCGTGATCGGTGATGAGCAGATCGATGTCTCCCATCTCGCGAATGAGGGTTAGGGCTTCCGCTGCGCTTGATGCGGAAAAGACGGTGTGCCCGAGTTCTTGCAGCATGGCGAGTGTATTGAAGGCAACCAAGGGATCGTCGTCGACGTTGACGATCCTGAGCGAGCGCGTGGTTGATGCGGCAGGAGCAGAAGAATTTGCTGTTTCCGGCTCCTCTGCGGTAAGCGCTGCCGGCAGGCAAATCTCAGCTATCGTTCCCTTTCCGGGTTCGCTCTTGAGATATAGTTTGCCGCCGGTCTGCTCAGTCATACCGAGCACCATCGGAAGTCCGAGACCCGTACCCTTTCCCACACCCTTGGTCGTGTAGAAGGGTTCGATCGCTTGTCTTAATGTGTGTTCGTCCATGCCTGTGCCGGTGTCTTTCACGGAGAGGCAAATATAGCGCCCCGGCTTTAGCCCCGGCTCGTTTTGGACGTTCCGCTCATGCGCGGCGATGACGATAGAGCCGCCCCGAGGCATTGCGTCCTTTGCGTTCGTCGCAAGGTTCAGGATGGCGAGCTCAAGCTGGTTCGGGTCGGCGGACGCGTTTGGCAGGCCTAGCGAGAAGTGGGTTTCGATCTGGATCGATGAGCCCAGTGAACTCCGCAGCAGGTCGGCCATGCCGTTGATGAGTTCGGCGACATTGACGGATTGGAGCTTGAGCTCCTGTCGCCGGGCAAATGCCAGCATCCGCCGCGTCAGCGCCGCGCCGCGCTGGGCACCCTGCAGGGCGTTGTCGATGAACCGGCGCATCTGGCTATCACCTGAGGGCAGGCGGCGTCTCATCATCTCCAGACTGCCCTGGATGGCCATCAGCAGGTTGTTGAAATCATGGGCGACGCCGCCGGTCAGGTGACCGATCGCCTCCATCTTCTGGGACTGCACCAGCGCTTCCCGAGTACGCTCAAGGGTCTCTTCCGCTTTCCTGCGTTCGGTGATGTCCCGCGTGATCTTGGCAAAGCCCATGAGCACCCCTTCGCCGTCGCGGATCGCGTCGATGACGACGTTAGCCCAGAATTTTGTGCCGTCCTTGCGGACGCGCAGACCTTCTTTTTCGAATCTGCCGTCCCGCCGCGCTGTTTCGAGCGCGATTGCAGGAAGTCCAGCCGTACGGTCTTCTTCGGTGTAGAAGATGGAAAAGTGCTGACCGATGGCTTCTTCCGGATTGTAGCCTTTGATGCGTTCCGCCCCCGTGTTCCAGCTTGCGATTATCCCCTCAAGGCTGAGCAGAAAGATCGCATAGTCGGTCACGCCCTGCACCAGCAGGCGGAACTGTTCCTGGCTCCGCCGCAGGTCGGCTTCGGCCGCCCGCCGTTCCGTCAGGTCGCGCGTGACCTTCGCAAATCCGACCAGCTTGCCTTCGCTGTCGCGGATGGGATCGATGATGACATATGCCCAAAACCGGCTGCCGTCCTTGCGGACGCGCCAGCCTTCGCTTTCGAACTTGCCCTCGCGTTCCGCTGTCTCAAGGGCCCGCCGCGGAAGCTCTGTCTTTCGGTCCTCCTCGGTGTAGAACCGCGAGAAATGCTCACCGATGATTTCGGATTCCTCATAGCCCTTGAAGCGACGCGCACCGGGATTCCAACTGCTGATAATGCCATGTGGGTCGAGCATGTAGATGGCATAGTCCGTTACCGCCTCGACCAGCATGCGGTAGCGGCCTTCGGCAGACTGCGCGGCTTCAAATCGGTCTCTACGTTCCAAATCTTCGCCCCGCGATATCAATATGTTAGTTGATTTACAAATATACGCGCCGTGAAGCTAAACGTTCCTGACAAGGACTCGCTTAAGCGACTGCGATTTGTGTCGCACCGGAACAGACGTTCTCAATGGTGCGACACTGAGGGCAATTTTACGAAGGAAGATCAGCGGCCACTTCTAATGGTGGCGCTCCCTAGCGGAATCGAACCGCTCTCTCCACCGTGAAAGGGTGGCGTCCTAACCGATAGACGAAGGGAGCGAAACTACCGGCTTTGTGATGACCACCTGATCGCCAAAGCCGTATTTCGCACGCAGCACAGAAAAATACGTCCGCCAGATCAGCGCTTTAAAGGCGGTGACGGGGCGCGCCAGGGCCGAACCGGTTCAGCCATGGCGCGCGAACGTATAGTGGCGTTTGTCCGGTCCGGCAAGCCGTCTCCGGCACCGCCTGATGTTAGCCGGACCGGATTGGCAGCGGGGCAATATCTTGGGTTTTGCGAGGCGGCTTCAATGCTTTCGAAAGCCCGCGCAGGTAGCAATGGATCCGAGGAGTGACAGGATATGGCACCAACACCCAGGAAGCGGGAAGCCCGGAAATCGGTCCGGCAGCCCGGATGGATCACCCTGGACGGGGGCTTCGCGGCGCGGCCGTGTACCGTGCTCGACCTGTCTTCGGCCGGGGCAAAGATCACCGTCGACGACCCCAATGCGGTGACGGCGAAGGTACGGCTGGCGTTCGCGCGCGACGCCCGGACCGGACGAACCTGCGAAGTGGTCTGGCGCCGCGGCAAAACGCTAGGCGTCAAATTCGCCCGGTAGCAAAACGGCGTTGTCCGCGATAAAATCCGGGCGATGCGAAAAACCGTGGTCACGATCGTTCTAGCCGCGCTGTCGATATCGCCGGTTTCGGCGCAGCAGTCCCGCAACCGGAAGCCCGACAAGCCCGCCGCGTCGCTCTCGCTACACCCCGCCAGGACTGCGACGAATCCGTGCACGGAATACGGTCCCGGCTTTGTCAGGCTCGAGGGATCGTCCACCTGCATGAAAATAGGCGGCAGTCTCAGCGTCCGGGCCGCCGGGTCGCGCTGAACGTTTCGAAAACGAGGGCCGGGCTTGCAACTCGATATCGTGATTCCAGTGTTGATGAGCTGCGCGCTGCTGTGGTGGGTTAGCCGCGGAATGACATGGAGCACGCGTTTGACGGTGGCCGCTGTTACGCTGGTGCTGATTTTTTGCATCCTGCTGTTCGAGCGGTCGAGTCACTGATGCCCGCGACCGCCGCGTTCACGACATCGGCGGTGCGATGAATTTCTGAAATCCGGCGCGGCTGGAAAATTGCCCGAACCAGCGCTCAAGATGCGGCAGCTTCGGCTTGCGGATGCCCTCGACGCCGAACCAGCGGCGTGCATAGGCGCCGACCGCGATGTCGGCGAGCGTGAACTGATCGCCCTCGATGAATTGTCGGGTTGCCAACTGGACGTCGGCGATCCGCCAAACCACCGCCTCGGCATCGGCATCCTTCTGAATTGCCGCCATGTCGCGTTTTTCGGCAGGGGTGCGGACCAGCGCCCAGAACACCGGCCGATCCACCGGCTGCAGGGTTGAGAGCGTCCAGTCCAGCCAGCGGTCGACTGCGGCGCGCAGCTTCGGCGCTTCAGGATAGATCGTCGAACCTTTTCCATAGGCGAGGGCCAGATAGCGCATGATCGAATTGGATTCCCAGAGCACGAAATCGCCGTCTACCAAGGTAGGCACGCGCCCGTTGGGATTCATCGCCAGGTATTCGGGTTCGGTGTTACGCCCGAACTGCATGCCGGCGTCGATGCGCCGATAACCAAGGCCTAGTTCTTCGGCGCACCACAGCACTTTCTGGACATTGACCGAATTGGCCCGGCCCCAAATCGTCAGATGATGTTGCTCGCTGTCCGGCACGGCGTGACCCTTCGGCGGTTGATGCCGGTCCGTCATAGCGGATTTTCGGGATGAATATGCGCGCGCTGGCAAAAATCAGGCTCCGTCCACGACGGAGCCTGATACTACAAAACGCCTGCGTCAGTTCGGGGCCGTCAACGGCCGAAGAACAGCCACAGCAAGATGATGATCGGGATAGGCACACCCAGCAGCCAAAGCAGAATTCCGCGTCCCATTTTCGCCTCCATGAACCAGTGTCGCATCAGAGAACGCGAAGCGGTGCGCCGGGTTCCCCGGGGGAACAAGAAAATAACGGAGATTTCCTCGTGAGGTGAGCCGACGGGGACCATTTACCCCGTTTGGAATTCACAGCATGTCACCAGTGTCCAGTGTTCGGCATCGACGTCCACGGCTCCGCCGGCGGCTTTGCATCGCCCTTTTGCAGCAGTTCGATCGAATGTAGATCCGGCGAGCGGACAAACGCCATCTGGCCGTCGCGCGGTGGGCGATTGATGGTGACGCCGAGCTTCATCAGCCGCTCGCAGGTCGCGTAGATATCGTCGACCTCATAAGCGAGATGGCCGAAATAGCGATCTTCGCCGTATTTTTCCTCATCCCAGTTGTAGGTGAGTTCGACCAAGGGCGCACCGCGTCCTTTCGATTGCTTGAACAGGCCCTCGTCTTCGGCGGCGCACAAAAAAACCAGCGTGAATTTCGCCTTGTCGTTATCGACGCGCCGCACTTCCTTTAATCCCAGCGCGTCCCGATAAAACTTCAGCGCGGCATCGAGGTTGCGGACGCGCAGCATGGTGTGAAGGTAGCGCATGGTTGTCTCCCTGATCTCATTGCAGGATTGTTGTTGTTGTTCGGGCCATCAATAGCAGCAAAATGCCGCGAGCGGCAGGGAAGTGCCGGATCAGCTCCATTCCGACCGGGGTGGAAATTGTTTCCGAAAAGCGAAAGCCCCGCCGGGGGATGGGGCGGGGCTCTCTGTAAAATAGAGCAAGGGGGGAGGTTGCTCCGCCACGACAACGCTCAAGAGCTAAGGGTGTTCCCAGGGACCGCGCGTGTTTTTGAGAAAACTGTGTCGTAGTGCTGTTCGCGTTCCCGCTGGAATTTCTGCTGGTTCGCCTTGAAGCAGGCCACGCGTCTTTCGATTTCGGCACGCTCGGATGCAAAAGCCCCAACCGTGACCGATTTCGGCGCTTCCGCCGGTTTCATGGCCTTGGGCTCGGGCTTCGGCTCGGCCCGCGGACGGGCTGCCGTAACCCCTTCGACAAACGCCAGCGTCTGTTCGATCAACTGGTCGCGCTCACGCATCCACAACTTCATCATGCATACCCCAAGGTTCGGAAGCATTTCATAGCAGGTCGACGTCAAGATCAACGAAATTGCGTCGGGATGAAAATGATCGATGCTGCGCGTGACCCGTTAGCCACAGCTCGCCGCCGCAGTGCGGCTTCGCGTCCTTAATGAACGCTGTCCGCCTTTACCGAATTGCCCGCGCGACATTCGGACAATTTCAACCATCACATATATTCAACTACGGCGTGCTGTTAATGCTTTGAAAAGGCTCTTATAAAGCCAATGCTTTTTTTTAATTTGGAGTTCGTAATGCCCTCGACCAACATCAAGGCCCTTTCGGTGCCGCAGCTGCTCGCGATGCGGGCGGATATCGATCGTCTCCTTCAGTCGAAAAGGTCCGAGTTGCAGGCCCAGCTCGCGGAGATCGGCGGCGACGGCCGATCGGCCAGAAGAGCCGGCTCAGTGAAAGGCATGAAGGTCGCGGCAAAATATCGGCATCCCAAGACCGGCGAGACATGGAGCGGCAGGGGAGGCGTTGCAGGATGGCTTGCCAGGGAAATCAAGGCCGGAAAGAAACGGGAAGATTTTCTGATCGCAAAACCTGCGAAAAAGCAGCGCAAGGCCAAATAAGCCGCGGCCCTTTATATTATTTTGTCACATCGCATCCTTTAATTGTCCTGCGTGAGATCGCGCTCAGGATGTGAACAATGCCGGGTCGTGTTCCACGGCCGCCGCCATACCTCGATCGTGGCAGGCTAACCGGAGCTTACTATTTCGGCCATGGTACCCCATATACCCGGCGATGGTCGTAAGCGACCGCGGATCGGAAATTGGCAGCCGTCCGGCCTCCACCGGGCGGTTCGTCGTATGCAGATGCCCGGTGCCGCGACCAGGGCAGTTTGATCGCTGGCCCGGGACAACGCCTGAATGATCGTGTCGGATATTCGCAGCGGGGTGGAACGGCTTGGCGACATGATCGCCGAGGCGAAAGTGATCGTACCCTTCACCGGTGCCGGTATCTCCACCGAGTGTGGCATTCCCGATTTCCGTTCGCCCGGCGGATTGTGGACCCGCAACCGGCCGATTCCCTATGATGAATTTGTTGCCAGCCAGGACGCCCGCGACGAGGCATGGCGGCGGCGTTTTGCCATGGAGCCGACATTTGCTGCGGCGAAGCCGGGCCGCGGTCATCGCGCGTTGGCGGCGCTCTACAAGGCCGGCAAGATTCCCGCCATCGTGACCCAGAACATCGACAACCTGCACCAGAACTCGGGCTTTGCCGCCGAGCACGTTGTCGAACTCCATGGCAATACCACTTACGCCCGCTGCATCGGCTGCGGACAATCTTACGGTCTCGCATGGGTCAAGGAGCGCATGGATGCCACAAGCTATGCGCCGGATTGTCCCACCTGCGGCGAGCCGGTGAAGACGGCGACCGTCTCGTTCGGGCAGGCGATGCCGGAAGACGCGATGCGGCGCGCTACCGAGCTCGCTCAGCATAGCGATCTGTTTCTCGCTATCGGTTCGTCGCTGGTGGTCTGGCCGGCCGCAGGCTTTCCTATGTTGGCCAGGAACTGTGGCGCCAAGCTCGTGATCATCAACAACGAACCCACCGAACAGGACGAGATCGCCGATCTCGTGATCCGGCACGACATCGGCGAAACCCTCGGACCGTTTGTGGGTAACTGATGCCGGAATGATTCGCGGCCACGCAAGGCTGTTCATAGGTCTCGCTGCCCTGGTTTTTTGTCTTTGCGGCGCAGGCGAGAGTGTTATCTTCGATTCGTAAGGATTCGCGTTGTGTCATCATGAATTGTCATGGATGGGCGCGTGTTCCGGCGCTGTCGCAAAGATGGCAGGCTGCAGATGACGTGTGGGGTCCGGGGTCATGGGGTCGGACGGATTTGAGTCCAAGAAGCCTGGGGGGGCCGCGCCGAGCGGGACCGGACCTGCCAGGTTTGGGCCGAATGATTTTTCAAGCGGCGATCGCGACGCCGCGGTCGATGCATTTGCCGGTCTCGGCGACGCCGCAGCCAATCTGGTTGAAATCAGCGGCGTCATTAAATGGTTCGACGCGTCAAAGGGCTATGGCTTCATCGTGCCCGACAATGGCTGGCCGGACGTGCTCCTGCATGTCACCGTGCTGCGCCGTGACGGCTATCAGACCGCCTATGAGGGCGCGCGCCTTGTCGTCGAATGCGTGCAGCGCGCCAAGGGTTATCAGGCCTTCCGTATCGTCTCGATGGACGAGTCCACTGCGATCCATCCCGCGCAGATGCTGCCGCCGCGCACCCATGTCAGCGTCACGCCAACCAGCGGGCTGGAGCGGGCGCAGGTCAAGTGGTTCAATCGGCTGCGCGGATTCGGCTTCCTGACCTGTGGGGAAGGCACTCCGGACATCTTTGTGCACATGGAAACCCTGCGCCGTTTCGGGATGACCGAGTTGCGTCCGGGCCAGTTCGTGCTGGTCCGGTTCGGCCCCGGTTCCAAAGGCATGATGGCCGCCGAGATTCAGCCCGAGGCCGGCTCTCCTGGGCTATCGTCGCACTGATCTGCCGATCACAATTCCGCGGCTTGAATGGCTCGCTACCGCGCGGACCTGCAAATCGTATTGCGCTGCATTACCGCGGTCTGGTATCTGCCACGTGCCTCCGGCCGGTATTCCGGCCAGGGAAGGCCGGCCAGCGGGTTCATTGCTCATGTACTTCAATCGTGTCGGCCAGAATGTGAAGTCGTGGATCGCCATGGCCGCGGTCGCCGCGGCGTTTGCGTTCGGCTGTGCCGGCGCGCAAGCTGCCAGCATTCAGCCGCTTGAGATCGTAACCAAATCCGGCGTGCAGGTGTTCTCGGTCGAGATGGCGACGACCGAGCAGGAAAAGGAAACCGGCCTGATGTACCGCAAGGAACTTGCGGATGGCAAAGGCATGCTGTTCGACTTTTCGCCGGAGCAGCAGGTGTCGATGTGGATGAAGAACACTTTCATCTCGCTCGACATGATCTTCATCCGCGCCGATGGCCGGATCCTGCGGATTGCCGAGAATACCGAACCGCAATCCACCAGGATCATCCCCTCGGGGGGCCTTGCGAAAGGCGTGCTCGAGGTGATCGCGGGAACGGCGAAGAAATACGGCATTCAGCCCGGAGACCGGGTGGCGCATCCGCTGTTCAACGGACGCTGAACAAGCGCGCCGCGGTATCCGCGAGTGTGGCTGAATTTGGTCGGGGCAGCTGGATTCGAACCAACGACCTGCAGTACCCAAAACTGCCGCGCTACCAGGCTGCGCTATACCCCGAATTCCAGCAAGCGAGTCGATACACGGTTGGCGTGGCGCCAGCAAGGCATCGGGACAGGGGTAACCGCCAATAAAGGCCGCCAAGACAGGCGTTAAAGAACAAGGCGCCGTCAAGGAATTAGGCGACCATCAAACAAATCAGGCGCGCCGGCAACCCGACGCGCCTGATTTATTGTCTGACGAAATCGCGCGAGGCGATCAATAATAAGGGCAAATCCAGCGGCCATAGGGATTCCAGTAACAGCCTGCGCCATAGACGCCAATGCCGCGACCCCAGCCTCTGCCGTATCCGCGGCCGCGATAGCCGCCGCCACGGACGACCACACCACCGCCGCGCATGCCACCGCCGCGCATACCGCCGCCGCCGCGCATGCCGCCGCCACCCCGGCCGCCTCCACCACCGCGGCCGCCGCCTCCGCCACGGGCATCCGCCGAGGTGCTCGATGCGGTCAATAGCAGTGTCGAAGCGCCGATAATGCTGAGGCAGTAAACGCAGACCAGGGCGAACGTCGCCAGCCAGCGTGTTAGAAAATTACGCGGGGTATTTTGAGCCATTTGGTTCTCCCGGTCGGTGAAGCAATCGACGTATGAACTCTGTCGTCGAACTGCAGTCCGTGTTTCTGATGCGTGCGAACATAGTCGTAGCGTAGAACAGGCGGGCACGTTTCCGTCGCAACAGAATAGAGGCAAGGCGCGCCTTCGGTCAAGCTAAGCTGATTGCAAACCGCTAGTTCCTTACATGAAAACAAATATATATCGGCATGTTGCCCCGCAGCATTTGTTCATAATCTGAACGGATTTAACCTTTTGCGAGGGCTGCTCTCGCCAAAAACTGCATCACGGCCTAAGACCGGTTCGCCACTCCCTGTCGGGCTTTAAGAAATCCATGTCAAAGCAACACATCTACGTCCTCGGCCTGAATACCTATGATCACGATGTCAGCGCCTGCCTGCTCAAGGACGGTGCAATTGCGTTCGCCATCGCCAAGGAGCGGATCACGCGCGAGAAGCATGCCAGCGGTTTCTACAAGGAGGTGATCGATTATTGCCTGGATGCCGAGGGCATCACGCTCGAGGACGTCGATGTTATCGTTCGTAATTGCTACATCCTGCCGGTTTCCGAGATGGAAGACCGCCTGGTGTATCAGGACATGCCGGGCTTCCTTCCCGAATACGAACGCGTCGACGTCGCCAAACATCCGCTGTACCGGTCGCATTCCGGCAAGGTGGTAACGATCTCTCATCATCTGGCACACGCCTATAGCGCCTTCGCCGTCTCGCCCTTCGAGGACGGTGTGGTCATGGTGGTCGATGGTGTCGGCAGTTACCGGTCCGATGTGTCCGAACCCTATCCGGCGACCGATATGGCTACGCCGCTCGCCCGCGAGTCGGAGAGCTATTACACCTTCAGCGGTTCGAAGATCGAATGTCTGAAAAAGGTCTGGATGGAGCCTGATCGCGGCTTTCTCAGCGATGAATTCTACAACATGCCGGGCCTCGGCGCGCTCTACAGCCGGGCCTCGACTTACATTTTCGGCGACTGGAATAAATGCGGCGAGCTGATGGGGCTCGCGCCTTATGGCCGCCGCGAACAGATCAAGCCGCTGATGGAAATCGCCGGCAATGAATTGCACGTGCCGCGCTGGTCGGCGGAGTTCAACCGGCCCCACGTAATGGACAGCGGGGTAAGATGGGAAACGAGCCCGTCGATGCGGCATTGGGAGGATCTCGCATGGCGGGTTCAGGACGACACCGAAAAAGTGCTGTTGGCGCGAGCGCGCTGGCTACGTGAAACCACCGGCGCCAAAAATCTGTGCATCGCCGGCGGCGTGGCGCTGAACTGCGTGGCCAACGGCCGGATTGCGCGCGAGGCCGGATTTGAGAATGTATGGATTCAGCCGGCGGCGGGCGACGACGGCATCGCGATCGGCTGCGCTGCCTATGGTCAGCTCGAGGTTTTGAAACAACCGCGCTCCTTCGTGATGAAGCAGTCCTACGTCGGCAAACCTTATACCGATCGGGAAGTCGGGAACGCTACGCGCAAGTTCCTGATTCGCATCCAGACAAAGGTTGTTCGCAGCGACGATGTCTGCCGCGACACCGCGAAATTACTGGCCGAGCAGCGGGTGATTGGCTGGTTTCAGGGTGGCTCCGAATTTGGCCCGCGCGCACTTGGCAATCGCAGCCTGCTTGCAGACCCTCGCAAGGCCGAGATGAAGGACATCCTGAACAGCCGCGTCAAGCACCGGCAACCGTTTCGTCCTTTCGCGCCGATCGTTCTGGCCGAACGCGCGAAAGAGATATTCGAAGGCGACGAGGATTCGCCGTTCATGCTTATCGCCAAATCGGTGCGTAAGGAATGGCGCGACAGGATACCGGCCATCGTTCACGTCGACGGCACGGCGCGGGTGCAGACCGTGTCCGAAGATACCAATCCGAAGCTGTATCGACTGCTCAAGGAGTTCGAGGCGCTCACCGGCGTCCCGGTTCTGATCAACACTTCCTTCAACGTCAAGGGCGAACCGATCGTCGAGACGCCTGCCGATGCCGTGGTCTGTTTCCTGACAACCGGGATCGATAATCTCGTGCTGCACGATACGCTGATCTCGAAAAACGCGCTTCATGGGATCGTTGCGCCGCTGGTGCGCGTATATACCGAAGTCGCCACCCTGGTGCTGGCGAACACCTCCTAGTCTAGCCGTCAAGGTGGGAATTCCACCGCTCGGTTATGTCGCCGGAAATATGTCGCCGGAAATAGCGCAAAAAAACCCCGCATTGGCGAGGTTTCTTTTTTATGCATCACCGGCCGTTGGTGGTGCCGGGTGTGCCGACGCCGCCATATTGCGACGAACCGGTGCCGCTAAGCGACGTTGGTCCGCCTGCGGTGCCGTTTGGATTGCCACCGTTCGGATCTGCACCGGTAGCGCCATGGCTCATGCCCGTCGTCCCCGACATGCCGTGGGCTCCGCCGGTTGTGGTGCCGTTCATCGAACTGCCCGTGGTAGTCCCGCTTGCTGCCGGACCGCCTGCGGAGGAACTTCCTACGGCCAACGAGCTGCCGCTTTGTGCGAGAGCCAGTGAAGAACTCGCTGCGAGAGCTGCTGCGAGCGCGATTGTAGTAAATTTCATGTAATGTCCTTTTCCTTGGCGTGGGCAGGAGCAACCAGCAGGTCATGCGATCGTTCCAGTTACAAAGCGTCGGCACGGCGCATGGCACTGCTTTGACCTGGCAAGCGATGATCCAATGGGCCATACCGCCGGAGACCGCAGTGGTTGCGAAAAAAAACCACATTTCCCGACAACCAGAACGCTCGCGATGTTTAGCCGGCACATCTGCTCGCCGTCATCGCGTTACCAGATATCTCCAGGAGGAGTTTGATGATCAATTTCAAAAACGCGGTTGTTGGGCTGGCTGGGCTCGGTGCCGTGACACTTGGCGCCGGTGCGGCCTCGGCGATGCCGAACGGCATGCCGGCCACCGGCCCGTTTTCCAATGCCGAGAACGTGGTGATGGTTTGCAATGCGTGGGGCCGCTGCTGGTACCGGCCGAACTATTATGTCGGCCCTCGCGTGTACGGTTACGGCGGCTATGCCGGGCCGCGCTACTATGGCGGCGGTTATGGCTATGGCTTGCGCCGGGGTTGGCGCCGCTGGTAGGCAATCAAAGCAAGCGATCGGGGAGGGCGCTTGCCCTCCCTTCTTCATGACGTAGCCACCGCCGGCTTGGGTAACGGTTTGTCCTGTTTCTTCGACCAGGAGATGTAATAGGCGACCGCGGTCATGGTTGCGATGCCGGCGATGCTCACGACGACTTGTGCCAGCACCGAACCTGAACTCAGGATCAATGCAAAATGGCCGACGAACGAAAGAAACACGCCGACGCAGAACACGGCGAGTGATTGCTGGCCGCATTTGATGACCGGCTCCCAGATCCGCCACTCCAGCCCGGGCCAATCTTTTTTCACGAACTTGACGGTCAGAACCACGATAACGACGAAGTGCAGGAAGCGGTACCAGGCGAGATTGGTCTTGTCGTTCGGGTTGAAAGCGGAAAACAGCCATTCCGGAAACAAGGCGCCGAAATCCGGAAACTTGCCGGCAAAGGTCATAACCATCGCAAACAGCAGGTAGGCGAAACAGAACCAGGTCGCCACCGGCAAATCGATGATCGCGCGTGCTTGCGTGGCTCCGCCGAGCGCGCACCAGGACCCGAACACGAACAGCAATTGCCAGCAGAACGGGTTGAAATACCAGAAGCCTCCCGGGAAGCCGGGGAAATTCCAACCGAATTGCCGGGCCGCGAGCCACAGCGCCAGCGAGGCCAGCATCGTCAGGTTGGGACGGCGCAGCATCATCCACAGCACCGGCGGGAAAAAGCCCATCAGCACGATGTAGAGCGGCAGCACGTCGAGATTGAGTGGCTTGAATTTCAGCAGCAATCCCTGACGCAGCGTCTCGATGGGATTCTCCACGAGCCCCGCCACGTTGAATTCGTTGACGATGTCGGCGTCACTGTACCGGTAGGCAACATAGCCGATCGAAACGATATAAATCACGAACAGGATGACGTGAGCGACATAGAGTTGCCAGACCCGCTTGAACAGCCGCGTGGCGCCGACAATGAAGCCGCGCTCGATCATCATTCGGGCATAGACGAATGACGCGGTGTATCCGGAAATGAAAACAAACAGATCGGCGGCGTCACTAAAGCCGTAATTGCGCGTGGTGATCCAGTTCACCACATTGTCCGGAATATGATCCAGAAAAATCGCCCAGTTTGCCACGCCGCGAAACAGGTCGAGCCGCAGATCGCGGCCTTTGGGCGGCAGGATTGCTCTGATTTCCATGGGTGATGCTCAATGGAGTGGCGGAGGGCCGAGATTGTCACGAGGCTTCAGACGGATTATACCAAATTCGAAAATATAGCCGTCCGATGACGGAATCACAGATCGACTTCCGGACAGGTGATCCTAACCTATGCCCGTCATTTCCACCAATTCGGCCCGGTGTCGCATCCCAACAGGCCTCGTCAATCCATGACCGCACGCATTTTCAAGCCCGCCAAAAACGCAATGCAGTCCGGTACCGCCAAGACCAGGGAATGGCAACTGGACTACGAGCCCGAGCAACCCCGCGTGGTCGAGCCGCTGATGGGCTGGACCAGCTCGGGCGACATGAAGCAGCAACTCACCATCCGCTTCGACACCAAGGAGGACGCCATCGCCTATTGCGAGCGCGAGGGCATTCCCTATCAGGTGCTCGAGCCGAAGGAGCCGGCGCGCCGCCAGGCCGCCTATGCCGACAATTTTGCGTTTCGGCGCGGCGAACCCTGGACACACTGAGAACTGGATACGCTGAATCAAACTTCTCCGGACAGCAAATCCGGGCGCAGACCCAAAGTTGAGGTTGCGCCGGACCGCGGCGCAATGACACCATGACGCCGGCCGCGCGACGAACTGCGGCGCACAACCGAACGCGGAAACCCATGTCGCTTCGCTCCAGTATCGATCCCGCTTCATCGGAATTCGCCCGCAACGCCGAAACCATGCGGGCGCTGGTCGCCGACTTGCGGGAGAAGCTCGACAGCGTCGCCGGCGGCGGTGGCGAAGCGTCCCGCAAACGGCACCTTTCGCGCGGCAAGATGCTGGCGCGGCAACGCGTCGATCTCCTGATCGATCCCGGCACCGCGTTCCTCGAACTGTCGCCGCTCGCGGCTTACGATCTCTATGGTGGCGACGTGCATTCCGCGAGCGTAATTACCGGGGTGGGACGGGTGTCTGGCCGCGAATGCGTCATCGTTGCCAACGATGCGACCATCAAGGGCGGCACCTATTATCCGATGACGGTGAAAAAACATCTTCGCGCCCAGGATATCGCCCGGCAGAACAATCTGCCCTGCATCTACATGGTGGATTCCGGCGGCGCGTTCCTGCCACAGCAGGACGAGATTTTTCCCGACGAGCGGCACTTCGGCCGCATCTTCTACAACCAGGCGCAGATGTCGTCGCAGGGGATTCCGCAGATCGCCATTGTCATGGGCTCCTGCACCGCGGGCGGCGCTTACGTTCCGGCAATGTCGGACGAGAGCATCATCGTGCGTAACCAGGGCACGATCTTTCTTGGCGGCCCTCCGCTGGTGAAGGCCGCGACCGGCGAGGTGGTGACCGCCGAGGAATTGGGCGGCGCCGATGTGCATTCGCGGCAGTCCGGCGTCACCGACCATTATGCGCAGAACGACGGCCATGCGATCGGGATCGCACGAAAGCTCGTCGCCACGCTCAAGCCGCCGCAACGCGCCGCGTTTAACATGCGCGAACCGCTTGAACCGCTGTTTGCGCCCGAGGAGATTTACGGCGTGGTCTCGGCGGACGGCCGAAAGCCGTTCGATGTGCATGACATCATCGCGCGGCTGATCGATGGGTCCGAGTTCGATGAATTCAAGAAGCTGTACGGCCAGACGCTGATCTGTGGCTTCGCCCATATTTGGGGTTTTCCGGTCGGCATCATCGCCAACAATGGAATCCTGTTCAGCGAAAGCTCGCTGAAGGGCGCGCATTTCATCGAATTGTGCTGCCAGCGCAATATTCCGCTGGTGTTCCTGCAGAACATCACCGGCTTCATGGTCGGCAAGAAATACGAGGCCGGCGGCATCGCGCGTGACGGTGCCAAGCTGGTGACGGCGGTCGCTACCGCCGGCGTGCCGAAATTCACCGTGGTGATCGGCGGCTCCTATGGCGCCGGCAATTACGGCATGTGCGGCCGGGCCTATTCGCCGCGCTTCCTGTGGATGTGGCCGAACGCCCGGATTTCGGTGATGGGTGGCGAGCAGGCGTCGATGGTGCTGAGCCAGGTTCGCCGCGACAACATCGAGGCCAAGGGCGGCACCTGGTCGGCGGAAGAGGAAGACAAGTTTCGCGCGCCGATCCGCGCCCAGTATGAGGCGCAGGGCAGTCCCTATTATGCCACCGCGCGTTTATGGGATGACGGCGTGATCGATCCCGCCGATACGCGGCTGGTGCTGGGCCTTGGGCTTTCGGCGTCCTCAAACGCGCCGATCGAGCCGACCCGCTTCGGGCTGTTCAGGATGTGATGCAGGATCCTGGTATGACATCGTCTGTACAATATCGACGTTTCCGTACGTTGCTGATCGCCAATCGCGGCGAGATTGCCTGCCGCGTGATCCGCACCGCGCGGACGATGGGGCTGCGCACCGTGGCGGTCTATTCAGAAGCCGATCGCGACGCCTTGCACGTCGCCATGGCCGACGAGGCCGTGCTGTTGGGGCCGGCGCGGGCGCGCGACAGCTATCTCAATATCGAACGCGTCATCGAAGCCGCGAAAAAGAGCGGCGCCGAGGCGGTGCATCCCGGTTACGGCTTTTTGTCGGAGAATGCCGAGTTCGCGCAGGCCTGTGCCGATGCCGGGCTGGTGTTCGTCGGCCCCACGGCTGCGATGATGACGGCGATGGGTTCGAAATCCGGCTCCAAAATGCTGATGGAAAAGGCCGGCGTGCCGCTCGTGCCCGGCTATCACAGCGAGGCGCAGGACGAGACGACGCTGGCGAACGCCGCCGACAAGATCGGCTTTCCCGTGTTGGTCAAGGCTTCCGCGGGCGGCGGCGGACGCGGCATGCGGGTCGTCCGCTCTGCTGGCGAACTCGCCCCGGCCATCGTCAGCGCCAAGCGCGAGGCCAAGGCGGCGTTCGGCGACGACCGCATGCTGATCGAGAGGTATGTCGACAATCCCCGCCACATCGAGGTGCAGGTGATCGGCGACAGCCACGGCAATCTGCTGTCGCTGTTCGAACGCGAATGCACCCTGCAGCGGCGGCACCAGAAGGTGATCGAGGAAGCCCCGTCGCCCACCCTCGATGCCGCGCAACGCGACGCGGTCTGCGCCGCGGCCCGCAAGGCGGCGGCGGCGGTGAATTACGTTGGCGCCGGAACCATCGAATTCGTCTCCAACGGCAAGGACGTGTTCTTCATCGAGATGAACACCCGGCTGCAGGTCGAACATCCGGTGACCGAACTGATCACCGGCATCGATCTGGTGGAATGGCAGTTGCGCGTTGCGTTCGGCGAGAGGCTGCCGCTCGGTCAGGACGAGATCCAGCTTAACGGGCACGCCATCGAGGCGCGGGTCTATGCGGAAAATCCGCACCGCAATTTCATGCCGTCGGTCGGCAAGATCCTGACCTGGCGCACGCCTGAGCAGACCGACGGCCTGCGGATCGATGCCGGCTATCGCGAGGGCGATGCGGTGTCGCCGCATTACGACGCCATGCTGGCCAAAGTGATCGCGTGGGCGCCAAACCGCGACGCCGCCATCGACAGGCTCAACCGCGGACTGGAGGAGACCGACGTTCGCGGTGTCGTCACCAACATCCCGTTCCTGTCCGCGCTGGTGACGCATCCCAAGGTGCGCGCCAATGCCATCGATACCGGTTTTATCGAGCGCGAATTGACGAAGCTGACACCGGATGCCGCGGCACCCGGCAATCTAGAATTTTGCGCGGCGGTCGCGGCGATTTTGCAGGACGAACAAAAGGCCGCGCTGGCCGAAGCGCATTCGCCATGGCGAACGTCAGGCTGGATGCCGGTCGGCCGCAGGCAGCGGATTTTCAAGTTTCGCCGCGGGCAGGACGGCGAATACGAGGTGACGCTGAACTATGGAAGCGGGCCCGCGATGCTCTCGATCGACGGGCGCGAATTCGCCTTCATGTCGTCGTCCGGGAATGCCGGCGGATTCGACCTTACAGTGGATGGCGCGCGATCCCATGTCGCCGCGGTTGTCCAAGGCCATGAATTATACCTGCGAACGCGCAACGGCCGCTTCGAGCTGCACTGGGTCGATCCGTTCGGCGGCGACGACGAGGAGCAGGTCGGCGAGGACAAGATCGTGGCGCCGTTGCCGGGCACCGTCGTGGCCTTGCTGGCCGAGGTCGGCACGACGCTGGAGAAAGGCGCGGCCATCCTGACCCTTGAGGTCATGAAGATGGAGCAGACGCTGCGCGCGCCGTTCGCAGGCGTGTTGAAGGCGATAAAATGCAAGGTCGGCGATATCGTGCAGGAAGGTGCTGAACTGGCCGAAGTCGAGCCGACCGCCGCGTGAGATCAGCATGAATGATCCGGTACGCATCGTCGAAGTAGGTCCGCGCGACGGGCTGCAGAACGAGAAGACCCCGATCGGCGTCGAAGCGCGCGTCGCCTTCATCAACGCGCTGCTGTCGGCCGGACTGTCAACGATCGAGGTCGGCGCCTTCGTGTCGCCGAAGGCGATTCCGCAGATGGTGAATTCCGACCAGGTGCTGCGCGGGCTCGGGGGCGTAGCCGGCGAATTCCATGTGCTGGTGCCGAACGAAAAGGGCTATGCCGCAGCACGCGCTGCCGGCGCCAAGGTGATCGCGGTGTTCGCCTCGGCCTCCGAGGGTTTTTCCCGCGCCAACATCAATTGTTCGGTGGCCGAATCCATCGAGCGCTTCAAGCCGGTGATCGCGCGTGCCAAGGCCGATGGCGTCAGGGTGCGCGGCTATATTTCCTGCGTACTCGGCTGTCCCTTTGACGGCGCGGTGAAGCCGCAAGCCGTTGTCGGCGTCGCCAAGGCGCTTTGGGATCTCGGCTGTTACGAAGTGTCGCTCGGCGACACCATCGGCGTCGGCACGCCGCTGAAGGCGCGCGAGCTGCTGCGCGCCGTGAGCGGTGCGGTGCCGATGGCACATCTTGCGATGCATTTCCACGACACCTATGGACAAGCGCTGGCCAATCTCTATGCGGGAATGGAGGAGGGGGCGCGCGTGATCAATTCGGCGGCGGGCGGGCTCGGTGGCTGTCCTTATGCGCCGGGCGCGACCGGCAATGTCGCGACCGAGGATGTCGTCTACATGCTGGAGGGGATGGGCATCGCCACCGGCGTTGACATGGCCGGGCTGGTGGCGGCGACCAACGAGGTTGCCCGCCTGATCGGACGGCCGCCGGTCAGCCGGGTGGCGTCGGCGATGAATGCGAGACGACGGCCAAGGTGGTCCTCATGACGCGCTCACCTCCCGCCGTCCGGTCCCATCACCAGATCCGGCAGCCAGGTTGCGATCTGCGGCACGAAGCACAGCAGGACCACCGCCGCCATCATCAGGAGCACGAACGGCAGCGTGCCCCAGATCACCTCCATCAGCGGAATGTCGGGAGCGACGTTGCGGATGACGAAGATGTTCAGCCCGACCGGCGGGTGGATCAGTCCCATCTCCATCACGATCGTCAAGACAACGCCGAACCAGATGATGTCGAAGCCGGCGGCGCGCAGCGGCGGCAGGATGATCGGCGCGGTCATCAGAATGATGGATACCGGCGGCAGGAAAAAGCCGAGCACCACCACCATCACCAGGATCGCCGCCAGCAGCTCCCAGCGCGGCAGGTGCATCGCGACAATGGATTCGGCGACCGATTGCGAGATGTGCAGATAGCTCATGACGTAGGAATACAACAGCGACATGCCGATGATCATCATCAGCATGGTGGAATCGCGGATCGTCGATTTCATGATCGGCGCAAGGTCGGACGGCGTCCAGACGCTGTAGATCGCCGCGATCAGCACCAGCGCGAGCAGGCCGCCGAGACCGGCGGTTTCCGACGGCGTTGCATAACCGCCATAAAGCGCGATCATCACCCCGGTCAGCAGGATGACGAACGGCAACACCCGCGGCAGTACGTTGAAACGTTCCGTCATGGTGAAATCGTCGCGCATCAGGATCGCCGATGTTTCGCCTGACTTCGCATAAGCGGCGGCGGCGGTTGCATATTCCACGCGAAAACGAAGCACCGCATAGACCCCGAACAACGATACCAGCAGCAGCCCCGGTCCGATGCCGGCAAGGAACAGCCGTCCGAGCGATTTTTCCGCGGCGACCGCGAACAGGATCATGGTGATCGACGGTGGCAGCAGAATGCCAAGCGTGCCGCCGGCGGCGATAATGCCGGCGGCGAATCCGCCGGAGTAACCGCGCTTGCGCATTTCGGGGATACCGGCGGAGCCGATCGCCGAACAGGTGGCGGGCGAAGACCCTGCCATCGCCGCGAACAGCGCGCAGGCGAACACATTGGCAACGCCGAGCCCGCCGGGCACCCGATGCAGCCAGGCGTGCAGCGCCGAATAGAGATCCTGGCCGGCGCGCGATTTGCCGATCGCGGCGCCCTTGAGGATGAACAGCGGGATCGCCAGCAGCGTGATGGAAGCCATTTCCTCGTAGACGTTCTGCGTCACCGTATCGAGCGACGCCGACGGCATGTAGATCGCCATGAACACCACCGCGACCGCGCCCAGCGCGAACGCGATCGGCATGCCCGAAAACATCGCCACCAGGGTCGCGATTCCGTAGCTGATCCCGATTCCGAGTACAGTCATCGGCGCCCCGCTCCGCTCAGCGGAATAATGATCTGCAGCAACAATTGCAGACACAGCAGCGTCATTCCCGACGCCATCAGAACATAGGGGATCGCCAACGGTGCCGACCACATCGAGTTCGTAACCTGGCCGTCGACCCAGGCTTCATGCGCCAGCGTCCAGGATTTCCAGGCGAAAAATGCGCAGAACATCAGGCTGGCGAGATCCACCAGCCAGAGCCTAATCCGATTGGCCCGCGGCGGCAGCAGTCCGATGAATGCCTCGATGCCGATGTGGCCGCGCTGGCCCTGCACATAGGCGGCGGTCATGAACGTGGCGCCGACCAGCAGAAACACCGCCGCCTCGTCCTGCCAGTAGTTCGGGCTGTGGAACAGCGCGCGGCCGAGCACGCTGTAGCTCAGGATCGCGCTCGCAGCGACCAGCGCGATCGCGGACAAAATGACAATGATTTTGTTGCAAAAGACGAGCGCGCGTTCGAGCGCCGCCACAAATCCATTGCCCGCGGCGACGCTCGACGTTTCAGGCTGATCCGGAAGCGGACCATGCATCATGCGGAGACGTCGGTTGCAAGCTTCAGCAGATTGGCTGCAGCCGCGCTCTTGCCGCCGTAATCCTTCCAGGCGGTATCGCGGGCGATGTCGCGCCACTTGTTGACCGTGGCCTGATCGAGCGGGCTGACCTTGGCGCCGGCCTTCTCATAGACCTTGGCGACCTCGACGTCGTCGTCCTGCGCGCCCTTCTTGCCGAAGGCTTCCATTTCGGCGCCGACGGCCAGGATAATATCCTGCTGGTTCTTCGGCAGCTTGTCGAAGATCGCCTTCGACATCAGCAGCGGCTCGAACATGAACCAGTAGGAGGCTCCTGCGCCCGAGGTCAGCGCCTTGGCCACTTCCTCGAGCCGGAACGAGATCAGGCTGGTGGAAGAAGTGATGCCGGCGTCGCAGGCGCCGGTCTGCATCGCAGCGTAGAGTTCGTTCGACGGCAGCGCCAGCACCGCCGCGCCAGCGGTCTGCAGCACCATGTCCATCTCGCGCGAGCCGCCGCGTACCTTCAAACCCTTGACGTCCTCCGGCGCGACAATCGGCCTGGAGCGGCTGGCAACGCCGCCGGCCTGCCATACCCAGGTAACGATCATGATGCCCTTGTCGGCGAGAAAATCGGTCAACGCCTTGCCGATCGGCTGGCTCTTCCATTTCAAGCCCTGGTCGTAAGTCGAGACCAGCCCGGGCATCAGGCCGATATTGGTTTCCGGCAGCTCGCCGCCGGCATAGGGCAGGGGATACAGGCTGAGATCGAGCGCGCCCTTACGCATGGCGGAGAACTGCGCGTTGGTCTTGATCAACGATGAGTTCGGATAGACCTCGGCGGCCAGTTCGCCGCCCGAGCGCTTGGCGATCTCGGCGGCGAACACGCGCACCAGCCGGTCGCGAAAATCGCCCTTGTCAACGGTGCCGCCGGGGAACTGATGCGAAATTTTCAGGGTGGTCGCGGCGTGCGCCGTTCCGGTTCCAAGGCGGAGGATGGCAGGAGCGGCAAGCGCGGATGCGAGAACGTGGCGGCGTGTGATCATGGATGTCTCCCTGAAGCTTTTTTCTATTGGGAATGCGGGCGATGTCGATGCGGCATGTTAGCCGGAGGATCCCCTTACTTTCTCTCATCTGATAGTTTGAGGCGATACGGCGCAAGGCTGTGTTGCTGCACCGCACGCGCCTGAATTCGAGGCGAATATTGACCTAACATAGTTTGGGCAGCGAACGCACCGCCCAGTCCGCGCTTTCTTCAAAAACACGTCAACGTGCGGATTATTTCATGGCGTCGCACCGCGCCGGGGATACGAGGGTTTCGTCATCGCCGGCTTGACCCACGTTGTAACCGCGTCACGACGCGTCGTCCCCGCGCAGCAGGCGGGGACCCATAACCGCCGTGGTTATGATTGAGCGAGTTAACGCCGCGGTTGCTGGCACCTTCCGCATCACTGTGGACGGAGGGTATGGGTCCTCGCCTGCGCGAGGACGACAGTGAGGGTGTGTGAGCGCCTCGTGCAAAATTTCCAAATTCGAGTTTCAAACAGCCACGCGCCAGCGTCCCCGCGCCGCCGCGCGAGGTGGGCTTTTGGTTTCTCCCCTTGACCGTGAGGGGAGGCGGAACGCCGAAAGGCGCACCTTGGGTAACAGCCGCGGCTTATTTCCCGGATCGCCGGGAAACAGAGGCACACGGCAACGCCTTCCGGCGTCCCGCCGCGGCGACTTCTTCGACCCTGGGGCCGCGCTTCCGGCAGCAGGCGCGAGACTGGCTCGCTGATCCAGGCAGGTTTCCCCGCCCTTCACCCGCTCCCGTCCAGCCATTGAAGGCAGAGCCCCATAGTGGGCCCGGACGGCTACCCAGGGCCCCCCGATACCATGCTTGCGAGGCATGGCCGCAGGCGCCGCATCCGGCCGGTTCGGTTACCCCTCGCCAGCCAAGCTTTCGCTCTGTCCCACTTCAGGATCGCCTCTAGAAGCGCCCCCTCATTGGACAGGACACGGCGATGATAAGCGAGGTTCGGGGGACGGGGATAAGTATCCCTCAAGATTTAATGTTGATGAACGGCGGCGCCGGAAACGCCGCCGTCGTCCTCGCGAAAGCGGGGACCCATAATCACCGATGCCGATGTGGCGCGAGTTCAATACCGCGCGTGGACAGCAATGCCCAAAGGATCGGTCGGAGGCTATGGGTCCCCCTTTCGCCAGGACGACAGCGAGAATGTGGCGCCGCCTTCTCGGGGACGACGGAGAATGGCCCGACTTTAAGAAGCCTGGTCGTGCGCTGGATGGCGGCAGGACCGGCACTTCGCGCCACATCGCGTTCGGGCATAAAGGAACGCCGGCCCTGCGCGGGGGACGGCCGACTACTTCCGCTTCTTTTTCCGTGCCGCATAGCGCGCATCGCGGGCGGCCTTGCGCTCGGCTTCCAACGCCAATTCGCGGGCGGCGGCTTCCTCTTTCTCGCGGGCGAGCTGGGCGGCCGCTTCTTCGGCCAACCGCGCCTCCTCGGCCTTCTTCGCGGCCTTTTCGGCATCGCGCGCGAGCTTGGCCTTGGCGCGCGCGGCGGCCTGGGCCTCGCGCTCGGCCTGACGCTGCTTCACCGCCGGATCGTCGGCGCCGGGCTGCGCGCGAAACTTGTTCACAATATTCTGTCTGGCCTGCTGCGCCGCTTTCTGGCGGTCTGCGAAACTGACTTCCTTAAATCCACTCATCTAAAAGGCCTTGCTGCTTTCGTTGTCTGTGGTTGAGCCGGGATGCGTCTAGTTATCCGCTAGCTTGCGCAATGTCGCGCGAAAACTGACGCTGCGGCTACCGACCAGCGATGTCCCGAATACCTCCGCGCGCTCGTCGGTGAATGTCCCGGAAAAGCCGGTGGTAACCTCGCGGCCGCCATATACCGGCCGCGCCGCGCTGTCATGATAAGGCGTGTGCTGGTTGGTGACCAGGTCGCCTTTCCAGGCGCCGTCCCTGACAATATAGGAACCGACGCACCAGAAATAGGGATCGCCGCCCATAATAGTGCCATCCCGCAGTACAAGGACACCGCTAGACCGGCCCTTCACGCCGTCTCCCATTTGGAGATGAACCGAATATAGCCCGTTCTTCATATGCGATATCACCGATGAATTGCGATTGGGTTCCTTTAGCGCAGTCAACCCGAATTTGCCGCAAAAACACAACTCGTGTATCGCGATGCGGAGCCTGCGAAGCATGACCTGCAAAACACATGCGAGCGCTTCCGAACCAGGAGACAAGATGCCGAACTTTCGACGTGCCAGCGTCCTGGCCATATGTTCATTGATGGCGGTGTCGACCGCCGTGGTCCTCGATGCACCGTTTCACCCCGCAACAGCCCAGACCGCAGGAAAATCCATGACCACTCCCTCAGGCTTGCAGATCACCGACAGCAAGGTCGGCACCGGGGCGACCCCGAAACCCGGCCAGACCTGCGTCATGCATTACACCGGTTGGCTCTACGAGAACGGCGTCAAGGGTAAGAAGTTCGACTCCTCGGTCGACCGCAACGAGCCGTTCGAATTCCCGATCGGCCAGCGCAAGGTGATCGCCGGCTGGGACGAGGGCGTCGCCAGCATGAAGGTCGGCGGCAAGCGCACCTTGATCATTCCGCCTCAGCTCGGCTACGGCGCGCGCGGCGCAGGCGGCGTGATCCCGCCGAATGCGACATTGATGTTCGACGTCGAACTGCTCGACGTGAAGGGCTGAACGCGGCCTAGTCCCGGCAGATCGAAAGAATCTTTTCGCCGCGAACATCGATGGAGTTGGTTCGGCCCGCGGTCGCGTCCGCAAAAACGGCTTCGCATCCGGGCACGATCCGCTCGTGAAGCTCGGCAAGAACGATGCGAGTCGCGTCCAGCCATGGAGGCTGCCCGACGAGCACGCCGTGCTCCGCACCTTCGATATCCAGTTTGAGAAAATCGATGCCGGACGCTCCGAACTTCTTCATCAATTCCGGTACCGTCGTTACCGCAACCTCGTGCAGGGTGGACGGCGATACGCAATCGGCCGGCGTCTGGATGGTCGAGAAACCGACCTCTCCGGTGCCGCGGTCGACCAGCCGGGTTGAGGTTTCGGTCGGGCCGAGCGCCACGTTCAAAGCAACGACATTCGGATAGTCGCGCACATTACGCGCCAGAACCGCGAAATTATCGCGGGACGGTTCGAGGCTGACGATCGTCGCGTCCGGGAACGCGCGTGCAAGCACGATCGCCGCCGTGCCGATGTAGCCGCCGGCGTCGATGATGAAATTATGCCGGAGCGGTCGCGCCGCCGCGACGGCTGCATCGAACTCGCCGGCGAAACCGACTTTCGCAACGTCCATGTCCGGCGTGCACGGCCGTACAAGAATCGGGATCGAGCGAACCCTTACCCGGATCGGCTTGCGCGACCTACGCGCGGTCATGGCGAGGAAATTGACGGCGCCGGAAAGGTCGGCCGATCCAAGCATGACGCCCGCGCTGGACAGCAGCGAACGGGCGTCATGAACGATGCCGGAAAGCCGTCGGCGGAAATTTGCCAACCGCGTCAAGGTTTGAGGAAATTCAGCTCCACGCCGACGCCGTCGGGATCGTAAAGGAAAAACTGCGTGTCGCCGGTGCGCGGCACGATGCTCTCGCGGAACTTGACGTTCTTCTCCTGCAGGCGTTTGCGCACACCCTCGACGTCGGTGGCGGCGAAGGCGATGTGGTCGAGGCGGCCGGTGTCTTCATATTTCTTCTCGGTGCCGCGCACGACGATGCCGTCGCGCGGCTTGCGGGTGCCCATCAGGTGCACGGTGGCGGCGCCGCCGGAGTAGAGCCAGTAGCCGGGGAAGTCGAGCGGCGGGCGGTCGCCGTTCTCCAGACCCAGGACGTCGCAATAGAAGTCCTTGGTGCGCTCGAGATCGGAAGGTTCGATGGTGTAATGCTGCAGTCCGCCGAGGGGCATGGGTGTTTTTCCTTTTTGCTTTTAGACGAAGGTAAGGTCGGCTTCGGCGCCCAGCATCCAGGCCCCGACGGTTTCGAAATGCCGGAGCTGGCCCTGCAACTGCTGGGTCACGGTGTGCATGTCGCGGAAGCGGCGCTCCAACGGATGGCTCTCGAAGATCGCGGTGGCGCCCGCGGCATTCCAGGCGAAATCGACCGCCTCGCGCGCCTTGTGGATGGCGTGGGTTGACGCCATGCGGATGACGATGCGCTGCTGGACGGTAATCATGGCGCCGGCGCACAGATCCTTCCATATCTCCGCCATGGATTGCAGCAGATAGGTACGCGCGGCGCGCAGATTGACCTCGGCCTGGGCGAGGTTGGTCTGCACCGCCGCATTGTCGCGCAACGGCTTGCTGGCGCCGCGCGGGACCTTGTTGCGTGCCACGTCGACGAAGCCGTCGAGCGCGCTGCGGGCGATGCCGCAGGCGACGCCCGCAAAGCCGACCTGATAGCAGGTGCCGTTGCCCATGCGGTAGAGCGGCCCGTTCTCGCGGCACTCCTTGTCGAAGTCGCGGGTGATGGAATGGTCGGCACGGACGAAGTGGTCGTTGAGCGCGAACTGATCGCTCGCGGTGCCGCGCAGGCCAACCGTAGTCCAGATGTCGGTCCACTCCACGTCCTCGGTGCGCACCAGCATGGTGCGCTCCATTTGTTCACCGGTCGCGGCATCGCGCCGCGGCGAGCCGTCGGCCTGATAGATCGGGCAATGCGCGCCGAGCCAGGTCGCGTGACGGCCGCCGGAGGCAAAGGCCCATACGCCGCTGACCTTGTAGCCGCCTTCGCATTCGACCGCCTTGACCTTCGGACCGGGACCCCAGGCGAGCACGGCGCGCGGGTCCTCGCCGAAGATCGCCTGCGCCACCGGCAGATCGAGATAAGCCGCCGACATGGCGCAGCCGCCGGCCTGGCTGAGGCACCAGGCGGTCGAGGCATCCTCCCGGGCGATGGTTTCGATCACATGGAAGAAGGTGACGGGATCGGTTTCGATGCCTTCGGACGAACGCGGCAGCAGCAGGCGGAACAGCCGCGCCTGGTGCAGTTTGTGAAGCAGTTCCTGGGGCAGCCGGCGGGTGCGTTCGATCTCGTCCGCCGCCGCTGCGACGGCCGGCCGGATCGCCTCGGCACGCGATATCACGGTCGGGTCGCCGGCAAGGTCGGCGGAATCGGAAGTCATCGTGTCCAAGGCAGTCCTCGTCGAACAGGTGCGAACACAAATCAGGCGGTGACGGCCAGTTCCTTGTCGATCTGCTCGATCGACTTGCCCCTGGTCTCAATCCCGAGGAAATAATACACCGCCCCGGCCATCAAAAACCAGCAGCCGAGATAGACAAAGGCCGTCGGAATCTGCGGCAGCGGAACATCGGGCTTGAGGAAGTTGTCCGAGCCAACGATCAGAGCAAGGCCCACGGGTCCAATGATCTTGCCGATGCCGCCGAAACCATAGGCCGAGCCCATCCCCGAGGTCCGCAGGTGCGACGGCCAGACCTCGGCGGCATAGGGTCCGACGATGGCAAAACCGCCGTCGGCGAAGAAGAACGCCAGGGCCAGGATCAGCCAGAACGCCGACAGTCCGAACAGCGTGGCGTCGTAATGGTACCCCGCGACGATGGTCAGAACCCCGGCGCCGAGGCCGAGCAGACCGCCGGCGTTACGCCGCCCCATCCAGTCCGAGAAGAACGAAAAGGAAAGCCGGCCGATGAAGCCGGAGACCGAGAGCAGGATCATCATCTTGGCGGCTTCCTGCGGCGTCACCTTGAGCAGCAGCACGAACAGCGACGGCGCCCACAGCGTGATGCCGTAAACGCCGGTCTGCGCGCCGGCATTACCAAGCCAGGAAACGATCAGGCTGCGCGGATATTTGAAAAGGTCGAGCCAGTTGCTCTTGACGATTGGGCCGGCATCGGCGGCGCTCGGCAACGGCAACGCGGACGGCTGCATCTGCAGCGCCCAGGCAAGCGACCGGCGAGCCTCCTCGTAGCGCCCCTGCCGGCACAGCCAGCGCGGCAATTCCGGCACCCACAGCCTCACCAGCAGCACCAGCAGCGCCGGCAGCACACCGATCGCGAACAGCAGTCGCCATTGACCGGCGCCGATGAAGGCGCCCATCACCGCGCCGAGGCCGACGCCGAGCGGGATCACGCAGGTCACCAGACCGCCAACCCAGCCGCGCTTGGCGGAGGGCATGAACTCCTGCACCAGCGGCAGGTCCACGCAATACAGCCCGCCGACGCCGATGCCGACGAAAAAGCGCATGATGGCCAGATAGATCCAGCCATTGTCAGGGGTGAAATAGAGCAGGCCGGTGGCAATGGAGAAGTTCAGCACGGTGCCGATGAACACCTTGCGGCGGCCGATGCGATCGGCGAGCCAGCCCCAGACATAGGCACCGATGATGGCGCCGATGCCGGAGCTCATCAGCACGACCGCCGACTGGCCGAAAGTGAGCTTCCACGGCCCGATCAGGAAGGCGAGCACGAATCCGATCAGGAAGTAGTCGAAGAATTCCAGCGCATCGCCGATGATGGCCGCCGCCAGGATCTTGATCTGGTTGCCGGTCAGACTCGTGCGCCGATCGAGTATCTCGAACATGGCGTTCTTCCCATGGCGCATGTTGTTTTTGAACGGCCGCCGCGCCTGCGTACCGCCGATGCGCGGGATGCTACGATGCCGACGCCGCGCAGGGAAGTGCGCGAAAAGGAGGGCTACCATTCGGATGGCGGGGGATCGGATGCACCGAGAGCCCCGTTGGCGCACCCCGAAACGAAAACAGGCGCAATGCTGCGCCCGTGCGGAATCGACGTGTAAGGCTTGGAATCAGCTCAGGCATACCAGGTAGACGAGCGCGGCGCCGAAGGCGGCTACGACCGACCAGATGGCGGGATCGAGACCGCCGCTTGCAAGATGGTCCGTATCCGAGGTCAGCATGATCGGCTCCTAGCGAACCAGCGAAGCTTCGGAACTGGTGATCGCCACCGGCTTGCCGGCCTTCATCACGCGCGCGGTCTGGGTGGTACCGTCGTCGGAACCGGTCCGGGCCGAAATGCCGAAACCCGCCACCGCGATGCCGGCCACGAGCGCGACAATGACGATCTTGAGATGGGTCGATCGGTCTGCACTGTAAATGGAATGGTTCATATGAAGTCTCCCCGGTCGCCTTTTCGGCGTATCCTTGACGGGGAGATTGCTCCGGCGACGGTTTCAGGACGATTGCGTCGGGAACCCAAAATGGTTTCGTGGCCCGGGAGAATTGTTTCGAGATTTGTTTCGTCGAGGGCACGGGCGAATCGGGCGTGAAGGGGTCCGCGAGGAAATCCGGGCGTTTTTTCGATAGGAAGTGGCCGGCGGTGGGCGCTATGGTTGGGGTGACAGAGCAATCAAGCTGGAGCCGCGCAATGCCAAGCAATCTTTCATCTGCCGAACTGGACGACCGTATCGCGGTGCTCCGCGACAATATCCGCCAGCTGGTCGAACAGGCCGCCGCCGCATCCGGCGGCCAGAACGAGGAGCGGACGGCGGACCGGATTGCGCAGCAGACAGCCGAGCTGGACAAGCTGGTTGCGGAGCGGGAGGGGCTGGAGCGGAAGTAGCCTGACCGAACAATGGAGTCCTTTGGCGATCCCGGCAGGATTCGAACCTGCAACCCACGGAGTAGAAATCCGTTACTCTATCCAGTTGAGCTACGGGACCGTCGCGCTCCTGATAGCACCGCCAATATGAAAAATCCGCTTTCCTGCCAAGTCTGAACCGAACCATTTTGCGCGCGCATGCGACAACCATGTGCGGCGGGGCGGCGTTTGGCCGTCTTCACCGTCAACGATACGGCCGCGATCGCGGCGGGCATGGACCGGTTACGGCTAACGTCGCATGAGAGTTTTTCGCTATCCCATTCCGCGGCCATCAGTCCGTCACCTTTTCACGCGTTTCTGTTCGTCAGGGGGCGTTCGTCCGCCCCCAGGGAGTCCATCATGATCGGTTTGGTTCGCGCCGTTTCGCTTTGCGCAACGCTGGCGCTTGGCCTGGTTTCGGCGCAGGCGGCGGATAAGAGCTTCCGGCGCGACGATCTGGCCGATTCGGCGGTCAAGCTGGAGGCCCAGATCAAGAGCGAGGCCGGACCGGTCGCCAAGTCGGCGGCGACATTGCGGACCGACGCCGATGCCGCCTTCAGGCGGCTGGATTACCGGGTCGGCTTGCAGATCGTCGGCCAGATCGCGGCATTGGCTCCGGAAGACAGCGGCAACTGGCTGCGGCTGGCGCGGACCATTTTCCAGATCCGCGCTGCCACCAGCGAACAGACGTTTCTGTATGAGCGTGCTTCCACGGCGGCTTACATCGCCTATCAGCGCGCCGGCAACGCCTCCGAGGAGGCCGATGCCCTTGCCGTGCTTGGCCGCGCACTGTCTGAACGCAAATTATGGCGCCCGGCGCTGGATAGTCTGCGGCTTTCGCTGGACCTCAAGGAAGTCGCCGAGGTCCGCGGCGCGTACGAAAAGCTGCGCGACGATCACGGCTTCCGGCTCTTGGATTACACCGTCGATTTGGATTCGGCATCGCCGCGGGCCTGTTTCCAGTTCTCCGAGGATCTCGCCAAACGCACCGATTTCTCGCCATTCCTGGCGCTGGCCGGCAGCGACAAGCCGGCGCTGACCTCGGAAGAAAAGCAGCTTTGCGTCGAGGGCCTCAGGCACGGCGAGCGCTACAACATCAACCTGCGCGCCGGGCTGCCGGCGACCGTGAAAGAGAGCCTGCCGAAGTCGGCCGAGTTCAACATCTATGTTCGCGACCGCAAACCGCTCGTGCGCTTCACCGGGCGCGCCTATGTGCTGCCGCGCACCGGCCAGCGCGGCATTCCGCTGGTCAGCGTCAATACGCCTTCGGTGGCGGTGCAGGTGTTCCGGATCGGCGACCGCAACCTGATCAACACCGTCGTTGACAGCGATTTCCAGAAGACGCTGTCCAGCTACCAGCTCGACGATCTCGGCAATGAGCGCGGCGTCAAGGTCTGGTCGGGTGAACTCGCCACCGCCACCACGCTCAACCAGGACGTCACCACCGCATTCCCGGTCGATCAGGCATTGGGCGATCTGCAGCCCGGGGTCTATGTGATGACCGCCACCGCCAAGGGGCCGGGCTCGGGAAAGGACGAGGATTCCGGTTCGCTGGCGACGCAGTGGTTCATCGTGTCCGATCTCGGGCTTGCGGCATTTTCTGGCAATGACGGCATCCATGTGTTCGTCCATTCGCTGGCCTCGACGGAAGCGGTCGCCAGGGCCGAGGTGCGGTTGGTGGCGCGTAACAACGAGGTCCTCGCCCTCCGCAAGACGGACGAGTCCGGCCATGTGCTGTTCGAGCCGGGGCTGACGCGGGGTGAGGGCGGGCTGTCGCCGGCGCTGCTAACGGTGTCCGGCGAGAAGACCGACTATGCCTTCCTCAGTCTCAAATCCAACGCCTTCGATCTCACCGACCGCGGCGTTGCCGGTCGCGTGGTGCCGGCGGGCGCCGATGCTTTCGTCTATGCCGAGCGCGGGGTCTATCGTTCCGGCGAGACGGTGTACCTCACCGCGCTGTTGCGCGACGGCCAAGGCAATGCCGTGACCGGCGGACCGCTGACGCTGGTGATCGAGCGACCGGATGGCGTCGAATTTCGCCGCGCCGTGCTGCCCGATCAGGGTGCGGGCGGACGCAGTCTGACCCTGCCGCTCAATTCCGCAGTGCCCACCGGGACGTGGCGGGCGCGTGCCTTCACGGACCCCAAGGGCGCATCGGTCGGCGAGACCTCCTTCATGGTCGAAGACTACGTTCCGGACCGGATCGAGTTTGAATTATCCAGCAAAGACAAACAGATTAAAGCTGAAGCTCCTGCAGAACTTAAAGTTGAGGGGCATTTTCTCTATGGCGCTCCGGCGTCCGGATTGCAGCTCGAGGGCGACCTCTTGGTCGCGCCGGCATCGAGCCGACCAAATTTTGCCGGCTACCAGTTCGGTGTCGCCGATGAGGAAACCACCAGCAACGAGCGTACGCCGATCGAGAACCTGCCCGAGGCGGATGCCAACGGAACCGCCACGTTCCCGGTCAGCCTGGCAAAGCCGCCATCGTCAACACGTCCGCAGGAAGCACAGATTTTCATTCGCATGACGGAGGCCGGTGGCCGCGCCGTCGAGCGTAAGCTGGTGCTGCCGGTAGCACCGGCGGCGGCCATGATCGGGGTAAAACCGCTGTTCGGCGACAAGAACGTCGCCGAAGGCGACAAGGCCGAATTCGACGTCGTGTTCGTAGCACCCGATGGCAAGCGGCTGGCCCGCGACGGGCTGCGCTATGAGCTGCTGAAGCTGGAATCCACCTATCAGTGGTATCGTCAGAGTTCGTCCTGGGAATACGAGCCGGTAAAGTCCACCAAGCGCTTGGCGGACGGCGATCTTACGGTTACTGCCGACAAGCCGTCGCGGGTGACGCTGTCGCCGCAGCCCGGCCGCTATCGGTTCGACGTCAAATCGGCCGAGGCCGACGGGCCGCTGACGTCGGTGCAATTCGATGTCGGCTGGTATTCCGACGGCAGCGCCGACACGCCAGATCTGCTGGAAACATCGATCGACAGGCCCGAGTACCAGTCCGGCGACACCATGGTGGTGTCGGTAAATGCACGCTCGGCAGGCAAGCTGACCATCAACGTGCTCGGCGACCGGCTACTGACCACGCAGTCGACCGACATCAAGGAAGGCACCGCGCAGGTCAAAATTCCCCTCGGCAAGGATTGGGGTACCGGCGCCTATGTCGTGGCGACGCTGCGTCGCCCGTTGGATGCCGCTGCCCGGCGGATGCCCGGCCGTGCGATCGGGCTGAAATGGTTTGGGATCGACAAGAAGGCGCGCTCGCTCGCCGTCGGCCTCTCGCCGCCGCCGTTGGTGCGGCCCGGCGCCACGCTGAAACTGCCGGTCAAGCTCGGCGGGCTCAATCCCGGCGAGGACGCCAAGATCGTCGTCGCCGCGGTCGACGTCGGCATTCTCAACCTGACCAATTACAAGCCGCCGGCGCCGAACGATTATTACCTCGGCCAGCGCCGGATGACCTCGGAGATTCGCGATCTTTATGGGCAATTGATCGACGGCATGCAGGGCACACGCGGCCAGCTCAGGACCGGCGGCGACTCTGCCGGCGCCGAATTGCAGGGCAGTCCGCCGACCCAAAAGCCGCTGGCGCTGTATTCGGGGATCGTCACCGTCGCCGCCGACGGCTCGGCGGAAATTTCGTTCGATATTCCGGAATTCGCCGGCACCGCGCGGGTGATGGCGGTGGCATGGACCGCCACCAAACTCGGCCGCGCCACCATCGATGTCACGGTGCGCGATCCCGTCGTCCTGACGGCGACGCTGCCGCGTTTCCTGCTCAACGGCGACCGCGGCAGCATGAGCTTCGACCTCGACAACGTCGAGGGAGTGCCGGGCGATTACACCATCAGCGTCAAGGCTTCCGGGCCGGTGAAGGTCGCCGGCAATCCGGCGGTCACGGTCAGGCTTGCCGCCAAGCAGCGGACCTCGATGGCGCTAGCGCTCGATGCCGGCGGCGCCGGCACCGCGCAACTCGATGTCGACATCAAGGGACCGAACGGTCTGACGCTGGCACGGCACTATACGCTGGACGTCAAGGCCGCGACGCAAATCCTCGCGCGCCGCTCGATCCGCACGCTGGCGAAGGGCGAAAGCCTGACCCTGACGTCGGACATGTTCTCCGACCTCGTGCAGGGCACCGGCGCGGTGTCGATGTCGGTCAGCCTGTCGACGGCGCTGGACGCCGCCACCATCCTGAAGGCGCTGGACCGCTATCCTTATGGCTGTTCCGAACAGATCACCAGCCGCGCGATGCCGCTGCTCTACGTCAACGATCTGTCCGCGGGGGCGCATCTGGCGATGGACACCGCCGTCGACCAGCGCATCAAGGATGCCATCGATCGGCTGCTGGCGCGGCAGGGCTCCAACGGCTCGTTCGGGCTGTGGTCGGCGGGCGGCGATGACGCCTGGCTCGATGCCTACGTCACCGACTTCCTGACCCGCGCCCGCGAAAAGGGATTTGCAGTGCCGGATGTGCTGTTTCGAAGCGCGCTGGATCGTATCCGCAACTCGGTGGTCAATGCCGAGGAGCCGGAAAAGAACGGCGGCCGCGATCTGGCCTATGGCCTTTATGTGCTGGCCCGTAACGGCACCGCGCCGGTCGGCGATCTGCGTTATCTCGCCGATACGAAGCTGAACAACCTCGCCACCCCGATTGCGAAATCGCAACTGGCGGCGGCGCTGGCGCTGGTCGGCGACCGCAGCCGTGCGGAGCGGGTCTATGCCGCGGCGCTGGAAAGCCTCGCGCCGAAGCCGGTGCTGGAATTCGGCAGGGTCGATTACGGCTCGGCGCTGCGCGACGCTGCGGCGCTGGTATCATTGGGCAGCGAAGGCAACGCATCGAGCGCGACGATTACCCAGGCCGTGCAGCGCGTCGAGGCGGCGCGAGGGCTGACGCCCTACACCTCGACCCAGGAAAATGCCTGGCTGGTGCTGGCCTCGCGCGCGCTGGCGAAGGAAACGCTGGCGCTCGATGTCAACGGCAGTCCGGTCAGGACCGCGCTGTACCGCAGTTATAAATCTTCCGACATGGCGGGCCAGCCAATCAGGATCACCAACACCGGCGACACGCCGGTGCAGGCGGTGATCTCGGTTTCAGGCGCGCCGGTGACGCCGGAGCCCGCGGCGTCGAACGGCTTCAAGATCGAGCGCAACTACTTCACGCTGGATGGCAAGCCGGCCGATCCAGCCAAGACAAAGCAGAACGATCGTTTCGCCGTGGTGCTGAAGATCACCGAGGCCAAGCCGGAATACGGACACATCATGGTGTCGGATTATCTCCCCGCCGGCTTCGAGATCGACAACCCGCGTCTGGTGTCGTCCGGCGACACCGGCACGCTGGACTGGATCGAGGACGGCGAGGAGCCGGAGCATACCGAATTCCGCGACGATCGTTTCACCGCCGCCATCGATCGCGGCAGCGACGACAAGGCGGTGTTCACAGTGGCCTATGTGGTACGCGCGGTGTCGCCCGGCAAATACGTGCTGCCGCAGGCCTATGTCGAGGACATGTACAACCCCTCGCGTTACGGCCGCACCGGCACCGGCACGATCGAGGTGCGTTCCGCCAAATGAGCGCGTCTCACCAGACACCACCGTCATTGCCGGGCTTGACCCGGCAATCCATCCTCGTCGATAGATCGTTGCGAAGACCGATGGATACGCGGGTCAAGCCCGCGTATGACGAAATGTGTAAATCTGGCCGGGTCAGGCCCGGCCATGACGGCGTTTGGGGTAAGCGGCGAGTTCTCATCAGCATCGCTGCACTCTGTATTTCAATGGTGCTGGCAACCGCGGCCTGGGTCGTCTCGCTCGGGCCGCTGCCGCTGCCGCTGGCGCAGGCGCGCCAGGTCTCGACCACTGTTGTCGACCGCAATAGCAAGCTGCTGCGCGCTTACGCCATGGCGGACGGCCGCTGGCGGCTGCCGATCGATGCCAGAACCGGCGCCGATCCCACTTACCTGAAACTGCTGCTGGCCTATGAGGACCGGCGCTTCCGCTCCCACGCCGGCGTCGATCCGCTGGCGTTGGGGCGCGCGGCGCTGCAACTGCTGACGCGCGGGCACATCGTCTCGGGCGGGTCCACCATTACCATGCAACTGGCGCGGCTGATGGAGCCGCGGCGCGAGCGTTCGATGTCGGCAAAACTGCGGCAGATGGTCCGCGCGCTGGAAATCGAGCGACGGCTCAGCAAGGATCAGATCCTCGACCTGTATCTGGCGCTGGCGCCGTTCGGCGGCAATCTCGAAGGCATTCGCGCGGCATCGGTTGCCTATTTCGGCAAGGAACCGAAGCGGCTGTCGCTGGCCGAAGCGGCATTGCTGGTGGCGTTGCCGCAGTCGCCGGAAACCCGAAGGCTCGATCGCTATCCCGCGACGGCCGCGGCGGCGCGCAATCGTGTGCTCGATCGCATGATTGAAGACGGCGTTATGTCGGCCGACGACGCCGCGCAGGCCAAGGCGGTGTCGGTGCGGCCGATGCGCAGGCCGATGCCGATCCTCGCGCCGCATTCTGCCGACCAGGCCATGGCCACCGTCAAGGATGCTCCGGTCATCGCACTGGCGCTGGATTCCAGCTTGCAGACGGTTCTCGAAGCGTTGGCGCGCGACCGCGCGCTGGCGCTGGGCTCGGATATTTCCGTAGCCATGATCGCGGTCGACAATGAAACCGGCGACGTGCTGGCCCATGTCGGTTCGCCGGATTATTTCGACCAGCGGCGGGCCGGGCAGGTAGACATGACCCGCGCGGTGCGCTCGCCGGGATCGACGCTGAAGCCGTTCATCTACGGGCTCGCCTTCGAAGACGGTTTCGTGCATCCGGAGAGCTTGATCGACGACCGCCCGATCCGCTTCGGCAGCTACGCGCCGGAAAATTTCGACATGACCTTTCAGGGCACCGTGCCGGTCCGCCGAGCGTTGCAGCTGTCGCTCAATGTGCCGGCGATCGAATTGCTAGACCGCGTCGGCACCTCAAGGCTGTCGTCCCGGCTGAAACAGGCCGGTGCCAATCTGGTGCTCCCGAAGGACGAAGTGCCGGGTTTGGCCATGGGGCTCGGCGGCGTCGGCGTCACGTTGCGGGATCTGGTGCAGCTTTATGCCGGCATCGCGCGGCTGGGCAGCGCCAAGCCATTGCGGGAGATCGTCTGGAAGGACGACGCACGCGAGCCGCTTCGGTTGATGGATCCCGTCGCGGCCTGGCAGGTCGGCAACGTGCTGATGGGCACGCCGCCGCCGGAAAACGCAGCGCATAACCGGATCGCGTTCAAGACCGGCACTTCGTATGGTTATCGCGACGCATGGTCGGTCGGCTTCGACGGCCGCATCACCATCGGCGTCTGGGTCGGCCGTCCCGACGGCGCGCCGGTGCCCGGCCTTGTCGGCCGTACCGCCGCGGCACCGATCCTGTTCGACGCCTTCGCGCGCACCGGAAAGCTGCCGGTGCCTTTGCCCAAAGCGCCGAAAGGTGCGCTGGTAGCGAGCAACGCAAAGCTGCCGCTGCCGCTGCGCCGGTTTCGCCCGGCGGGAGAACTGGTGCAAACCGGTGGACAGCAGGCGTTGCGCATCCAGTTTCCGCTGAACGGCTCCCGGATCGATACGGCCGGCGCCGGCGAGACGCGGTTTTCGGCGCTGCCGGTTAAGGTCGCCGGCGGCGTCCTGCCGATGACCATGCTGGTGAACGGGGTGGCGGTCGGAGAAATCGACGGCCGCCGTCAGCGGCTGATCGATCCGCCAGGGGCGGGCTTTGTGCGCCTGACCGTACAGGACGCCACGGGCGCCGCGGACACAGTTGTGGTCAGAATTCAATAGGGATCGGCTAAGCGGTTGTCGCCATGGCGTTTTCAGCGTATGCGGAACCAATGGCCGAGACCTATGCACGCCCTAGATTTGGAGAGCCGCGCGAGCCGAAGAGCCGGGTAATTCCGGCTGGCGTGCTGGTGAAAGTTCTTGACGTCGTCAGCGGCAGCCATGCCCGCGCCGTCGCATTCCTGGCGATCTGCGGGTTGCTGTTTTTCCTGCCCGGTTTCTTCAACATCCCACCGGTCGACCGCGACGAGACGCGATTTGCGCAGGCGACCAAGCAGATGGTCGAAACCGGCGATTTTGTCGATATCCGTTTCCAGGACGACGTGCGTTACAAGAAGCCGGTGGGCATCTACTGGCTGCAGGCCGCCGCGGTCGAAACCGCGAGCAAGCTCGGCCTGCAGCGCGCCCAGGTCCGCATCTGGCTTTATCGCGTGCCGTCCTTGATTGGCGCCATCGGGGCGGTGTTGATGACCTACTGGGCCGCGCTGGCATTTGTCACGCGGCGCGGCGCGATCCTTGCCGGATTGATCATGTGCAGCTCGGTCCTGCTCGGTGGCGAGGCGCGGCTGGCAAAAACCGACGCCATGCTGTTGTTCACCGTGGTCGCGGCGTTTGGCGCCATGGCGCGGGTCTATTTGTCATGGCAGCGCGGCGAAGACGTCGCGCATCCTTCATGGACATGGCCGGCGATTTTCTGGACCGCGCTGGCCGGCGGCATCCTGCTCAAGGGACCGCTGATCCTGATGTTCATCGTGCTGACCATCGGCGCGCTGGCGATCCTGGACCGGACCTCGACGTGGATTTGGCGGCTGCGGCCTGTGTGGGGACTGACGTGGCTGCTGATCCTGGTGCTGCCATGGTTCGTCGCGATCTTCTGGCGCGCCGGCGATACCTTCTTTGTGGACTCGCTGGGTGGCGACATGCTGAGCAAGCTCGCGGCGCAGGAATCCCACGGTGCGCCGCCGGGCACCTATCTGCTGCTGTTCTGGATAACGTTCTGGCCAGGCGCGCCGCTGGCAGGGCTGGCGGCGCCGGCGATCTGGCGGGCCAGGCGCGAGCCCGGCGCGCAATATCTTCTCGCCTGGCTGATGCCGTCCTGGATCGTGTTCGAACTGGTGCTGACCAAGCTGCCGCATTACGTGCTGCCGCTATATCCCGCGATCGCGATCCTGATCGTCGGCGCGCTGGAGCGCCGCGTGCTGTCACGCTCGCCCTGGCTGGTGCGGGGCGCGGCGTGGTGGTTCGCGATTCCCGCGATCACCGCGGTCTCCGTCGTCGTCGGCGCGATTGCGCTGACGCGCCAGCCTGCATTTCTGGCGTGGCCATTCCTCGCGGGCTCGCTGATCTTCGGACTGTTCGCGTGGTGGCTTTACGACGACAACCGCGCCGAACGTTCGCTGCTGAATGCCGGCGTTGCCGCGCTGTTGCTGGGCGTTGCGGTCTACGGAGTGGTGGTGCCGGCCTTGACGCCGCTGTTTCCGTCGGTGGAAATCGCACGGGTACTGCGCAACGTGGTCTGCGTCGGCCCGAGGGCCGCCGCCGCGGGTTATCATGAACCCAGCCTCGTCTTCATGACCGGCACTTCAACCTTGCTGACCGACGGTTCCGGCGCGGCGGATTTTCTCGGCCACGGCAGTTGTCGGTTTGCACTGGTCGAATCGCGGTCGGAACGCGCATTCGCGCAGCGCGCCGAGGCCATCGGGTTGCGTTACAACGTCGCAACGCGGATCGAGGGTTATAATTTCTCCCAAGGCAAGGCGATTTCGGTGGCGGTATTCCGCTCCGAGGGCACGGAATAGGTGTCGGCCAAAGGCGAAATCGGCGCGTCGGCGCCGAATTACGTCGTCCGCCTGGGATCGTTCGCATGGCTTGCGCTGGCGCAATTGGTCCATTCGCCATCGCATTCGCGGCGCGCCGAGGCCGCGCGCCGATGGGCGCGGCATTCGCTGTTTCTTGCCACAGGCATCGGTGTGGCGATCGTCGTACTGATGTATCTGTTCGACGCCACCGAAATCGGCTGGATGCCGCCGCGCGGCACTGCCTGGCTCTGGCCGGTTCGCATCCTGACCGATTTCGGCAAGTCGACTTACGTGCTGTGGCTGCTGGCGGCGCTGCTTTGCGTGACCGCGCTTGCATTTCCGCTTGCACGCGGAACGGCGCGGTCGGTGCTGGCCGGCCTCGGCACGCGGCTGCTGTTCATGTTTTTTGCGGTGTTGCTGCCGGTGCTCACGGGCGAGCTCCTCAAGGACATCGTCGGGCGCGGCCGGCCGTTCCTCGGCGGCCAGGCCAACGCCTTCAACTTCTCGCATTTCGCCGGAACGGAGGCCTATGCGAGCTTTCCGTCGGGACATGCCGTTACGGCGTTCGCGCTGGCATTTGCGGTTTCGGTGCTGTGGCCGCGGTTGCGCGGGGTGATGTTGATCTATGCCGTCGCGATTGCCGCCAGCCGGCTCGTCCTGCTCGCCCATCATCCGAGCGACGTGGTCGCGGGAGCGCTGACCGGCGTGATCGGCGCAATGTTCGTGCGGTACTGGTTCGCGGTTCGCCATCTCGCCTTCACGATACGGCGCGATGGCGCGATTGAACCGCTTGCGGGACCCTCGCTGGAGCACCTCAAAAGGGTTGCCCGCGTTGCGTTCGCCCCATAAGAAGCGGACGCCGACGGGCCTACCGAGCACGGTTCCGGACCGATGAACTCAAGCAACGAGCGTTGATTTGTCACCTTCTGACGCTGCCGTGGTCGATGTTTCCATCGTTGTGCCCGTGCGCAACGAGGCCGAGAATGTGGCGCCGCTGATCGACGAGATATCAGCCGCGCTCGATGGCCGCTGGTCCTATGAGATCATCTACGTCGATGACGGCTCGACCGATGCGACCGCCGACCGGCTTGCATCGATGATGAAAGCGCGCGGAAACCTGCGCCAGATCCGTCATGCCGCGTCATCCGGGCAATCGGCGGCGGTACGCAGCGGGATTCGTGCGGCGCGCGGCGCCATTGTCGCGACACTCGACGGCGACGGGCAAAACGATCCGGCGTTCCTGCCCGATCTGATTTCGGCCGTCGCAGGCGGCGGGGGGCGCATCGGCCTCGCCGCGGGTCAGCGCGTCGGGCGCAGGGACACAGGCTTCAAGAAGATGCAGTCGCGCGTCGCCAACAGCGTGCGCAACGCGATTTTGCGCGACGGCACGCGCGATACCGGTTGCGGATTGAAGGCGTTTCCGCGCGACGTATTCCTGATCATGCCGTATTTCGACGGGCTGCATCGCTTCCTGCCGGCGCTGGTGCGCCGCGAGGGCTACGACATCGCTTACGTGGATGTGATCGACCGTCCCCGCCGCTCCGGCGTATCGAATTACGGTTTCTTCGACCGGCTGTGGATCGGGATCATGGATCTCGCGGGCGTGTGGTGGCTGATCCGCCGCAAGAAGCCGACCCCCGCAGCGACCGAGGTGACGTCTCATGAGTGACCTGTTCAACATGCTGGGCAGCTATCTGCACGACGTCTTCGTCATCAAGTTCGACGGCTGGGTGATTCTTCGGATTCGTGGCGCAGGGTTTTTTTACCATGCGTTTTGTAGTGCAGTGGATCGCGTCCGAGCGCGCGCGGAAAAGCGTGATCCCGGTGGCGTTCTGGTTCTTCTCGATCGGCGGGGGCGTATTGCTGTTGATCTATGCGCTGTACCGCAAGGACCCGGTGTTCATCGCAGGGCAGGCGCTCGGCCTGCTGGTCTACATCCGCAATCTGTATTTCATCATCATCAACGGCCGGCAGGCGTCCACCGGCGGCTGAGGTGTTTATCACGTGGAAGGATGCCCCGCGGGCGATACCAGCGCGCCGGGATCGCGTTCCGCCGCCTGCAGGGCTGGGAGCTCGCCGGCCGCGTCGAGCACCGGATAGGCCACCGAGCAGATGTGCGAATGAATCCGCCTGAGGTCGCGCAGCACGTCGAGATGCAACGACGTGGTCTCGATGGTTTCGGGGCGGCCTTCGCGCAGGCGATCCAGGTGCCGTTCAGTCGCGGCCAGCTCGGCATTGCGCAACGCCGCCTTTTCCGCGAGCAGCTTGCGGGCTTCGCCGACGTCACCCGACATGAACACGCCGAACGCGATCCGCAACGAATCCATGGTGCGCTTGTGGAACGCCGACAGCTCGTCGGCGCCTTCAGGTGAAAATTGGAAGCGGCGCTTGATCTTCTTGGTAGCCAATTCGCTCAGGTTCTTGTCGATGATGTCGCCGATATGCTCGAGGTTGATGGCAAAGGAGATGATTTCCATCGCGCGCTGCCCCTCGCGCTCGTCGAGGCTGCCGCGCGTCAGCTTGGTCAGATAAAGCTTGATGGCCTCGTCGAGTCCGTCGACGGCGTTGTCCATCCGCGACACCTGATCGACCAGCGCACGGTCGTTGGTCATCACAGCGGCCATCACCTTGCGCAGCATCACTTCGACCAGATCGCCCATATGCAGCGTTTCGCGTGCGGCATCTGCCAGCGCAAGCGATGGCGTCTCCAGCGCGCTCTCGTCGAGATAGCGCGGCCGCGCCGGATCGACTTCCGGAACACGATTGGGCAGCAGTTTCTTCAGCATCCTTGCCATGGGATCGAGCAGGCCGATGAAGATCACCGCCGTGACGAGGTTGAAGGCGATGTGGAATTCGGCCGTGGCCTTCGCCAGATCCGGCTGCCACGCTTGCAAGGCTTCGGTGATCGGGCGCAGCAACGGTGCCACCAGCAAGATGCCCGCCAGACGGTTGAGCAGGTTGCCGGCCGGCAGCCGATAGCTCGCCGGATTGTCGCGGCGGGCGCCTTCGAATACCGGGTTGATGGCGCTGCCGAGATTGGCGCCGAGCACCAGCGCCAGCGCCGCATAGGGCGTGACGAAATGCGCATATGCCAGCGACATGATCAGCAGCACGGTGGCAACGCTGGAATGCACCGCCCATGTCACGGCGGCACCGATGACGATGCAGAGCACCGGATCGCCGGTAATCGCATTCATTAACACGCGCACGCCCGGCGCGTTTTCCGCCGGCGCCAACGTATCCAGCAGGATATGCAGCGCCAGCAGCATCAGGCCGAGACCGATGGAGACGCGGCCGAGGTCCTTGATGCGCGAGCGCGCGCCGCCGCGGAAGGCGACGAGGCCGAGGATGAACAGAACGGGTGCGGCGGCTGCGATGTTGAACGACAGAATCTGAACGATCAGCGTGGTCCCGACATTGGCGCCAAGCATGATCGCAAGGGCCGGAACCAGGCTGACAAGCCCCTCCGCGGTGAAGGAACTGGTGATCAGCGCCGTTGCGGTACTGCTTTGCAGCAGCGCGGTAAGACCGACACCCGCGGCGAATGCGGCGAGGCGGTTCTTCAGCGCTCCGGCCAGGATCAGGCGCAGGTCGGGGCCGAACGCGCGCAAAATGCCGCTGTGGACCATGTGCAGGCCCCACAACAGCAGCGCGACGCCGCCCATCAGGTCGAGAAGAACGATGCTTCCCATGGTGATCCACTTCGAAATTCGGGTCGAAAGCTCAGGCTATCGGCATCAGGCTATCGGCAAATGGCTTAGGATCAATCATTTTATTCAACCGAAGGCTGAGAAGCGTGGGGCCGGCTACGCCGCGTTGAAGGCGGAAAAGCCGCGGTCGAGGTCGGCTTTCAGATCGTCGACGTGTTCCAGGCCAATGTGCAGCCGCAACGTCGGGCCGCCCGGCGTCCACTTGGTCGCCGTGCGATAATCGGCGCAGTCGAACGGAATGACGAGACTTCTCGAAGCCACCCCATGAGTAGCCCATGCCGAACAGTTTTACGGTGTCGAGCAGCGCATCAACGGCTTTCTTCGAAGCGGGTTTCAGCACGATGCTGAACAATCCGGACGCGCCGGTGAAATCGCGTTTCCAGATCGCATGGCCGGGATGGCTTTCGAGGGCAGGGTGCAACACCTGCTTCACTTCCGGCCGCGCCGCCAGCCAGCGCGCCATCTCGAGCCCGGACTGGTAATGCTGATGCAGCCGAACGCTGAGCGTGCGCAATCCACGCAATGCCAGGAATACGTCGTCGGGCCCGGCGCAGACGCCGAGCAATCGTATGTTCTCGGCAATGGTCGGCCACGCCTTGGCGTTGGCCGAGATGGTGCCGAACATGACGTCGGAATGCCCGCCGATGTATTTGGTCGCAGCCTGGATGCTGATGTCGACGCCCTGGTCCAGCGAGCGGTGAAACAGTGGCGTTGCCCAGGTGTTGTCGTCGAGCACCAGCGCATCATGCGCGTGCGCGGCCGCTGCAATCGCCGGAATGTCCGGCATTTCGAAAGACTGCGATCCCGGCGCTTCGGTCACCACCGCTTTGGTGTTTGGCTTGAACAATCCGGCAATCGCAGCGCCAAGCAAGGGATCGTAATAGGTGGTCTCGACGCCGTAGCGAGCGAGTATTCCGTTGCAGAAATTTCGCGTCGGGCGATAGGCGTTGTCGCAGACCAGCAGATGATCGCCGGCCTTCAGCACCGCCAGCAGCGCGGTCGAGATTGCCGCGAGGCCGGAGGGAGCAAGCCCGACGCCGGCGCAGTTCGGCCCCTCAAGTGCCATCAGGGCATCCTGAAGCGCCCTGGTGGTCGGGGTCCCATGACGGCCGTACTGGAACTCGCCACGATGGGCGTGCAGATCCCCGGCGGTCGGATACAGAACCGTCGAGCCGCGAACAACCGGCGGATTGACGAAGCCTTTCTGCGCCTGGGTGTCGCGGCCGGAGGTTACCAGCGCGGTTTCAGGCTGCAGCTGCGATTGTTCGTGATCTTTTGCGAAGTTCATGCGTCCGCCGCCGGCCAAAAGACGTTTTGCCGCAGCCGCGATGGGTCGCGAACACCCGCCGAAAGGCGGGTCGGGCTCAACTTTGTTAGTAACAGGACACAGAAGACCGCCGTCAACCCCTTGACCCGGCTCTCCAACCGTTCTGTGATGCAAGCCAGCTATTCAGTCGCTGCACGTTGAGGGGCCTGCTGCGAACTTCGATCCGTCGTCCGACCGAGTGGGTTGCCAGCCTGTGTTCAGGGCTGACTCCGCGGGATGGCCGGACCGGACCGGCCGGCCTTTCCGCGCGCACGCGATGACACTGCAAAAAAAGCGTTCCGATCCTTGAAAGGTTTTGCCCATGAATCGCGCATCTCTCGCCCTCATTGTTGCTCTGGCCGGTGGTCTTTCGACGCAGGCCGCCATCGCGCAGACCCTCAAGACGGTCAAGGACCGTGGCATGCTGTCCTGCGGCGTGAGTCAGGGATTGCCCGGCTTCTCGGCGCCCGACGACAAGGGCAACTGGGCCGGCCTCGACGTCGACATCTGCCGCGCGGTCGCGGCGGCTATCTTCAGCGATGCAACCAAGGTCAAGTTCGTGCCGCTGTCGGCCAAGGACCGTTTCACGGCGCTGCAATCCGGCGAAATCGACGTACTCTCGCGCAACACGACCTGGACGCTTTCACGCGATACCTCGCTCGGCGCGAATTTTACCGGCGTCACCTATTATGACGGCCAGGGATTCCTGGTCAAAAAATCCCTCAAGGTGAATTCCGCGCTGGAGCTCAACAGCGCGTCGGTCTGCGTGCAGACCGGCACCACCACCGAGCAGAACCTTGCCGATTACTTCAAAGGCAACAACATGAAATACGAGGTGATCGCGTTCGGCACCGCGGATGAAACCGTCAAGGCCTATGAGTCCGGGCGCTGCGACGTCTTCACCTCGGACGTGTCGCAGCTCTACGCGGAACGCCTGAAGCTTTCCAATCCGGCCGATCATGCCGTGCTTCCCGAGGTGATCTCGAAAGAGCCGCTGGGGCCGATGGTGCGCCATGGCGACGACCAATGGTTCGACATCGTGAAGTGGACGCTGTTCGCCATGGTCGATGCCGAAGAACTCGGCGTTACCCAGAAGAATGTCGACGAGATGGCGAAATCGGACAAGCCGGAGCTGAAACGGGCATTCGGCACCGACGGCAATCTCGGCGAACAGCTTGGTCTTACCAAGGACTGGGTGTCGCGGATCGTGAAGGCAGTCGGCAATTACGGCGAATCGTTCGATCGCAACGTTGGTGCCGGCTCCAAGCTCGGAATTGCGCGCGGCCTTAACCAGCTCTGGAACAAGGGCGGAATTCAATACGCGCCGCCGATCCGCTGATCGCAACAGGCCGGTAGCGGCGATGGCCGTCGAAGCCCGAAAACCACCGTCGCAGTTTGTCGCCAAACTGCGACGGGCGCTTGGCGGGCGCGCCGGCTGGAGCGGCTTCGCGCTCCAGATTCTGTTCGTCGCAGCCCTTGCCTGGATCGCCTATGAAATCGTGGCCAATGCACGCGCCAATCTGGAGGCGCAGCGGATTACGTCCGGCTTCGGGTTCATGGCCAACACGGCGGGTTTCGACGTCAGCCAGAACCTGATTCCATATTCCGGATCCGACAGCTACACCCGCGTGTTTTTCGTCGGACTGCTCAACACGCTGCTGGTGGCGGTCATCGGCATCTTTTTTGCCACCATCATCGGATTTCTGGTCGGGCTTGGCCGGCTATCGCCGAACTGGCTGCTGTCGCGGGTAGCCGGCGCCTATGTCGAGCTGGTCCGCAATCTGCCGCTGCTGTTCCAGATCCTGTTCTGGTATCTGGCCGTGCTCGCCACCTTGCCCAACCCCCGGCAAAGCATCTCGCTGTTCGGCAGTTTCTTTCTTTCCAACCGCGGCTTTGTGATTTCAAAACCGGTTCCGCATGACGGACTGACCTTGTTCGTCGTCGCCGTCATGATTGCGATCGCCGCATCGTTGCTGTTGCGAAGCTACGCGCGCCGCCTGCTGTTTCAATCGGGCAGGCTGCTGACGATCTGGCCCTATGTCCTCGGCCTGCTGATCGGACTGCCATTGATCGCCATACTGGCGGTCGGCAAGCCGGTGACGTTTGAGATGCCGGAACTGAAGGGTTTCAATTTTTCCGGCGGATCGCGGGTGATCCCGGAATTCGTAGCCCTGACGCTGGCGCTGTCGACCTACACCGCGGCCTTCATCGCCGAAATCGTCCGCGCCGGCGTTCTGTCGGTTCACAAGGGGCAGATGGAAGCCGGCTCCTCGCTGGGATTGTCGCGTGGCTCAACGTTGCGGTTGATCGTGGTGCCGCAGGCGCTGCGCGTCATCCTGCCGCCGCTGACCAACCAGTATCTCAATCTCACCAAGAACTCGTCGCTGGCGGTGGCAATCGGGTATCCCGACCTGTTCTCGGTATTCGCCGGAACCACGTTGAGCCAGACCGGGCAGGCGATCGAGATCATCGCCATCACCATGGGCGTCTATCTTTTGATCTCGCTCGTCACCAGCGCGATCATGAGCTTCTACGGGTGGCGGCTCGGCCGGAGCCTCGGCAACACATGAGCGATCTCGGCGCAACGACCGACCTGAACGTTTTTGTCAGCAAGGTACTCATTCCCGAGCGTCCCGCGCCGGTCAAGACCACCGGTTTTGTCGGATTCCTGCGCACCCGGCTGTTCAACTCGCCGACCAACATCCTGATTACCATCGTCAGCGCGCTGCTGCTGTGGTTCACGGTCATTCCCTCGGTGAAATTCCTGCTGATCGACGCGGTATGGCGTGGCAGCGACCGCAACGCGTGTCTCGCAGAGAACGCCGGACATGTGGTCGGGGCGTGCTGGCCCTATATCCACGCCAAGTTCACGCAGTTCATCTATGGGTTTTATCCCGAGGCCGAGCGCTGGCGGGTCAACCTGACCTTCATCATGGCGGCGATATTGCTGCTGCCGCTGCTGATTCCGCGGCTACCGGCGAAGGGGCTCAACGCCGGCCTGTTCTTTATCGCGTTTCCCGTCGTGGCGTTTTTCCTGCTGCACGGCGGCGGATTGAAAGGTTTTGGCATCAGCTGGAGTTCCGACTTACTGTCAGGCTTCACAAACAGCATAGGCGACGCCGGCCGCAAGCTCGCGGAAGTGGGTACGGCAAAGGCGGTGGCAGGACCGCTGCTGGTGCTGCTCGGCAAATTCATCGTTTTGCTGAGTACGGCCGTCTCGCTGCTGATCTGGCCGTTGACCTGGTTGCGCGATCAGATTCAGGCGGCCGGCAACCCGCTGTGGGCAGACTTCGCCGCCACCGCGGTAATCCTTTCGATCGTCTTGTTTCTCCTCAATGGCGGGTTTCGCACCGGATGGCGCGCGCTCATTGTGAGCCTCGCGGTGTTCGCCGGGATCGGCATCGTCATCGCCGCGATGGGGCTCGATCGCGGCGGCCTGCCGATCGTTGACACAAGGCTGTGGGGCGGTCTGCTGGTGACGCTGGTGGTATCAGTTACCGGTATCGTCACGTCGATGCCGATCGGGATCGCGCTGGCGCTTGGGCGCCGTTCGACCATCCCGCTGATCCGTACATTTTCGGTGGCATTCATCGAGTTCTGGCGCGGCGTGCCGCTGATTACGGTGCTGTTCTTTGCCACCTACATGTTGCCGCTGTTCCTGCCCACCGGTTTTACGGTGGACGGCCTGGTTCGGGCGCTGATCGGCATCGCGCTGTTCGCCGGCGCTTACCAGGCCGAAGTCATTCGCGGCGGCCTCCAGGCAATTCCGCGCGGGCAGGCTGAGGCCGCCAGCGCGCTTGGCCTTTCCTATTGGAAGACCACGGGACTGATCGTGATGCCGCAGGCGCTGCGTCATGTCATTCCTGAACTCGTCAACAGTTTCATCGCGCTGTTCAAGGATACCTCGCTGGTGTCGATCGTAGCACTGTTCGATTTGCTGGGTTCGCTGCGCGCTTCGTTCGCCGATCCGAATTGGGCGACGCCGACGACGCTGTTCACCGGATTTGCCTTCACCGGCTTGGTCTATTTCGTGTTCTGCTTCGCAATGTCGCGTTATTCGCTGTTCGTCGAACGTCGGCTGAATGCTCACCGGCGCAACTGAGATGTCCTGGTCATGACAACGGATTCGATCGTCAAGGTCGCCGCGCTGAACAAGTGGTATGGCGATTTTCACGTGCTGCGCGACATCAACCTCGATGTCGCCAAAGGTGAACGCATCGTGATCTGCGGCCCGTCGGGCTCCGGCAAATCGACGCTAATCCGCTGCATGAACGCGCTGGAGGAGTTCCAGGAAGGCGAGATCGTCATCGATGGCATCGAGCTCGGGCCCAATTTGAGGCGGGTCGATGAAGTCCGCCGCGAAGTCGGTATGGTATTCCAGAGCTTCAACCTGTTCCCGCATCTGACCGTGCTGGAGAACTGTACGCTGGCGCCGATCTGGGTGCGCAACATCCCGAAAAAAGACGCCGAGGCAACCGCGATGAAGTTTCTCGAGCGCGTCAAAATTCCGCATCAGGCCAACAAGTATCCCGGTCAGATGTCCGGCGGTCAGCAGCAGCGCGTCGCGATCGCGCGTGCGCTGACCATGAATCCGAAAGTGATGCTGTTCGACGAGCCGACCTCCGCGCTCGATCCCGAAATGGTCAAGGAAGTGCTGGACACCATGGTCAACCTTGCCAATGACGGCATGACCATGCTGGTGGTCACCCACGAAATGGGATTCGCCAAGGAAGTGGCGAACCGCGTGGTTTTCATGGACGCGGGACAGATCATCGAATCGAACACGCCGGCGAATTTCTTCGCCAACCCGCAGCACGCGCGGACGCAACTGTTTCTGAGCCAGATACTGCGCTGAGCGTTTTCGTCATTGCGAGGAGCGTAGCGACGAAGCAATCCGATCTGCGTTCGTTGACGGCACTGGATTGCTTCGCTTCGCTCGCAATGACGGATGTATTCAAACCTGCTCGAACGGCACGCTGATCGCGCTCTTGTGCTCCAGCCATTCCGGCACCGGCAGGTTTTTCGACCGCATGAAGTCCGGATTGAAAAGCTTCGACTGATACCGCGTGCCGTAGTCGCAAAGCACGGTCACGATGGTATGACCCGGGCCCAGATCCTTTGCGAGACGGATGGCGCCGGCGACGTTGATTCCAGTCGAGCCGCCGAGGCACAGCCCTTCATGTTCAAGCAGGTCGAACACGATCCGCACCGCTTCGTCGTCATAAATCTGGTAGGCGTCGTCGACGACCACACCTTCGAGATTGCCGGTGACGCGGCCCTGGCCGATGCCTTCGGTGATCGAGGAGCCTTCGGATTTCAGCGTGCCGTGCTTGTAATAGTGATACAGCGCCGAGCCCATGGGATCGGCGAGCACGATCCGGATTTTCGGATTGAACTTCTTCAGGCCGAGCGAAACCCCCGCGAGGGTGCCCCCGGAACCTACAGAACACACAAAGCCATCCACCTTGCCGCCGGTCTGATTCCATATCTCCGGCGCGGTAGTCTCGACATGGGCCTTCCGGTTGGCGACGTTGTCGAACTGGTTGGCCCAGATCGCACCGTTGGGCTCGGTCCTGGCGAGCTGTTCGGCAAGACGTCCCGACAGTTTCACGTAGTTGTTGGGATTGGCGTAGGGCACCGCGGGCACTTCGATCAGCTCGGCGCCGCACAGCCGCAGCATGTCCTTCTTTTCCTGGCTCTGCGTATTCGGGATCACGATCACCGTGCGAAAGCCGAGCGCGTTGGCAACCAGCGCCAGACCAATCCCGGTATTGCCCGCCGTGCCTTCGACGACAACGCCGCCGGGCCGCAGCATGCCACGCTGCACGGCGTCGCGAATGATGCCGAGCGCGGCGCGGTCCTTTACCGATTGGCCGGGATTCATGAACTCGGCCTTGCCGAGAATGGTGCAGCCGGTTTCATCGGAGGCACGTTTCAGCTTGATCAGCGGCGTGTTGCCGATCGCTTCGACAACGTCTTTGTTGAATGTCATGAGATGGGAATTCTGCCAGCAATTGAAGTCAGGCGGCAACCCTAGTGGAGGCGCGATAGCGGCACAAGTGAGCGAATGGCGCGCGGGCCGGCCGCGCTATTTCGATTTCGCGAACACCACCTGACGCACGTCGATATTTCCGGAAAGAAAACCGGCCTCGCAATAGGCGAGGTAGTATTCCCACAATCGCCGGAACCGGTCGTCGAAACCGAGCGGCATCAGGTTCGGCCAAGCCGCCCGGAAATTATTTCGCCAGGTCGCAAGTGTCTTGGCATAATCTTGCCCGAACACGCGTTCGCGGATGACCGGAACGCCGAACCGCTCGCCCAGCGATTTCAGCACCTCCGGCGAAGGCAGCATTCCGCCCGGAAAAACATAGCGCTGGATGAAGTCGACCTCGAGGCGATAGGTCTGAAAGAACCGGTCCTGAATGGTGATGGCCTGAAGCCCCACCAGGCCGCCGGGCAACAGCCGGTCGCGAAGCTGGGAAAAATAACGCGGCCAGAATTGCTCGCCGACCGCCTCGATCATCTCGATCGAGGCAATTCGGTCGTAATGGCCGCGCTCGTCCCGATAGTCCTGAAACCTGATTTCAACCTTGTCGCCGAGCCCGGCTTCCTGAATGCGCCGCTGCGCAAAATCGCGCTGCTCCTTGCTGATGGTAAGCCCGATCACGCTGGCGCCGTAGTTCTTGGCGGCGTATTCGGCAAAACCGCCCCAGCCGCATCCAATCTCCAGCACCTTCTGGCCGGGTTGCAGATCGATGGCTTCGGCAAGGCGCCGGTACTTGTTGTTCTGCGCGGCGGTGAGGTCCGGTGTGTCGTCTTCGAACAGCGCCGAGGAATAGGTCATGCTCGGGTCGAGCCATGCCGAGTAGAACGCGTTGCCGATGTCGTAATGCGCGTAGATATTGCGGCGCGCCTGACGCCTGGTGTTGCGGTTGAACCAGTGCCGGACGATCTGAACAAATCGCATCAGCGGATTGTCGCCGAGCATCACCTGGATCAGGTCATGATTGACGCAGAACAGATACAGAAATTGCGTCAGGTCCGGCGTATCCCATTCGCCGCGCAGATAAGCTTCGGCTATTCCGATGTCGCCGCCATGGAGAAGCCGCGACGCAAAGCCATAATTGGTGAGGGTCATCGCCGCCGACGGGCCGGGCTCCATCCCGCCCAGTCTGACCTTGCGGCCATCGGGCAGGGTCACGTCCAGCGTGCCGCGGCGCAACTTCGAACCGAAGCCGAATGCAAGTCGCACCACGCGCGGCAGGTCGGAAAGCTCGGTATCGACATTTTCAGGAGTGAGCGCGATCAAGTCAGACATGGCAGATCCATCGGGTGATATGGTTCTGTGTCCGTCGATGGTCGATTTGCCCCAGATCCGACCTTCACTGGACCAGAGCGCTTTTCCGCGACACGGAGACAACTCCGGCCTCGGGCAACGCCGTGGCAGTATAATCGTTGCAATCGCCGGTCGCCAAGCCGGTATCTGGGTCTGTTTTTGTCCGCACAGGTTCGGCACGCGGCACCAGGCGCGTGCCCTTGAGCCAGATACGCAGCGCCTCCCAGTGGATTGCCGCGACGATCTTGAACGTGACGAGCGGCAGTGAAAACAACGATCGCAAAAGCGCCGCCGTGGTCAGGTCGCGGCGCCGGCCGCTGAACGTGGCGGAGAGCAGGGGACCCGCGCTGTCGGTCTCAAGGATGCGCAGTTTGACGCTCGCTCCCGGTGGCGAGACCCGGAAATGGTAGCGCATCGCCATCTCGATGAAGGGGGAGACGTAAAAAAGCTTATCCTGCTGCTGGCGGACGCCGGCTGCGCTGACCTCATTGGGCTGCACCGGCAGCACATAGGAATGAATTTCACCAAATGTGTTGCGGACTTCATAGATGATGAGCGCCAGCCCGCCATCGGCGCGATAGCAGAAATAGGCCGACAACGGATTGAAAGTGTAGCCGAGCAGGCGGGGGTAGCACAGCAGCAGTACGCGTCCGCCGGTCAGATCGATTGCATGCCCGGCGGCGCAGCGCTGCACATAGGCTCGTAATGACGATCCGTCGCGCGCGCCATGGTCGGCCTCGCTAAAACTGTAAAGTCCCGGCCGGTTCACCGCGAACAGCGGCGACTGCCGGTCGGCCTCGTCAAGCCGGTCGAGATCGATCAGCAGGCTCATGACGCGATAGCTGAAACGGTGACCCGTCGGTTTCAGCCGCGCATGCATGACGTCACCAAAGTAAAGCGCGGCCGCGGCGCTGGCGGCTTGCGACCGGGATCTGGCGGCATCGTCCGGCATCGCTACTCCGCGGCTTGCGCCAGTTCGGGCGGCGGCGCACGCCACGGCGCCGTTGCCCCCAATGCTTCGGCCACGGCAAGGCCGGATCGCAGCCCGTCCTCGTGGAAGCCATAGCCGGTCCAGGCGCCGCAGAACCAGGTGTGGCGCTTGCCTTGAATCTCGCCGAGCCGCTTTTGCGCGGCAAAAGCCGCGGCGTTGTATTGCGGATGATCGCACATATGCCTGCCGAATGTCAGCGCCGGATCCGGCTCGAACGGAGGATTGAGGCTGACGAACAGCGGTCTGTCGTCGTCGATGCCCTGCAGCCGGTTCATCCAATAGGTCACCGCCACGTCGTTGACGGTGCTGCCCTGGCGCTGCCAGCGCAGGAAATTCCATGACGCCCAGGCACGGCGGCGCTTCGGCATCAGCCTGGGATCGCGGTGCAGATAGACGATATTGGGCGCATAGCGGATGTCGCCGAGAATGGCGCGTTCCTGATCGCCGGGCTCGGACAACATCGCCAGCGCCTGATCGCTATGCGCGGCGATCACCACATGGTCGTAGCTTTCGTGTCCGCCATGGCTGTCATGAACTATAACCCCGTGTGGAGTGCGCTCGATCGACGTTACGGCGCAGCCAAGCCGCAATCGATCCCTGAATGTCGAGGTCAGTTTTTCAACATAGCGCCGGCTGCCGCCTTTCACGGTGCGCCACACCGGGCGGTCGTATTGCAGCAGACGATGGTTGCTGAAGAAGGCGACGAAATTCTCGGCCGGGAAGTCTAGCATCTGGTCCGATGGCGCCGACCAGATGGCGGCGCCCATCGGCGCCAGGTAATCTCTCAGCAAGCGCGGCGCGAAATGGCGCCGCGCGAAATACTCGCCCAGTGAGAGGCCGGCGAGCTTGCCGGCCGCATAGTCCTCGATGCTTTGGGTATTGAACGTCAGGATGTCGCGCAGCATCCACAAATAGGACGGCGATAACAGATTTTGCGGTTGGGCGAACAGGCCCTGCGCGGTATCGCGCCAGGTGTTGCCGCCGCCTTTCCACTCGAAGCGGCCGGCATCGGCAGTGACGGCAAAGCTCATGCAGCTTTCCATCGTCTCGACGCCGAGATGCGCGAACAGTGCCGTCAGGTCGGGATAGTTCATCTCGTTATAGACGATGAAGCCGATATCCACCGCGAGCGGGGTGCCGTCATAATCGATGGTGACGGTGTGGCTGTGGCCGCCGGGTCTGATTTCGCGGTCGTAGACGGTGACCGGGTATCGCTTCGACAAGGCCCATGCCGCGGCATTGCCGGCGATTCCCGTTCCAATAACTGCGACGCGCATTCTTCAAGTCCCCAGGCAATTTTCCGATGTTGCAAGATACGGAACCGGCGATCACAAGTTTCAGTCCGGGGCCGGTGTCGAGGCGGCGGCTACACCTGGCTCTTGACCGAAAACACATGAAATCTTGGTAAGATGCCATTGGCACGAGTCGCGGCAAAAAGCCTAGTTATCCCCATAAAACCTGGGCTTTGCCGATTTCATCGCTGACGCCGGCCTGTGGCCGGGCGATCACTGTCGGAGGACTGCGCCCCGACAGGACTGTCCGAGCCCCGATCCGACCGCTAGAATGACGGCCGTTTTACAGGAAGCGTCACCCCCGTGAATATGCAGGTTGCGTCGGCAAAGCCTCGGTTCGTGCGTTGGGTGAACCTGCTCGGGGCATCCATGCTTGCCGCGACGTCGGCGGGCTGCATTCTGACCAAGGATCTTCCCGATCCCGCGCTGGAAATTCCGGATGGCTACAAGGCCGCGCGACTGAACGGCATCGGCGCGCCGCCGACGCTGGATTGGTGGCGCGGTTTCCGCTCTTCCGAACTGACCACGCTGATGGAAGAAGCGCAGACGGTCAATCTCGACATCGCCGCGGCCACGGCGCGGATCATTCAGGCCAACGCGCAGGCGCGCATCGCCGGCGCGGCGTTGCTGCCGACCCTGAACTTCAATGGCCAGGAGACCTATTCGCGCACCTCTGGCTCCAGCGCCAGCGGCCTGTCCATCGGCGGCCGCGAAACGGTCAATTACACAGCCTCGCTCAGCTCGGCCTACGAAATCGATTTCTGGGGCAAGAACCGCGATGCCGCGCTGGCGGCGGAGGAAACCTCCACGGCAAATCGCTTCGATCGCGATGTGGTTGCGTTGACCACGCTCGCGGCCGTCGCCAACGCCTACTTTCAGGTATTGGCATCGCAGGACCGGCTGCGCACCGCCAATGGCAACATTGCCAGCGCCACGCGAATTCTCGAGGCCATCAAGGCGCGCCTCAAAGCCGGCACCGGCACCGATCTCGACGTGGCCCAGCAGGAAGCCGTGCTCGCCAACCAGCGGGCCCTGATCCCGCCGCTGCGCCAGACGCTGGCGCAGAACGTCAACGCGCTCGCCACATTGGTATCGCGCCCGCCGGAAAGCGTGAAGGTTACCGGCGGCTCGCTCAACGCGATCGTGCCGCCGCGGGTGACGCCGGGCCTGCCCTCCGAACTGCTCACGCAGCGTCCGGACATCCGCCGTCAGGAAGCGCAGCTCGCCTCCGCCACTGCCAATGTCGGCAGCGCGCGTGCGCAGTTTTTCCCGAGCATCACCCTGACCGGGCAGGGTGGTTACCAGAGCTCCTCGCTGGCATCGCTGTTCCAGCCACACGCCGCGTTCTTCAATGCAGTGGGCAGCCTGACCCAGCCGATTTTCGACGGCGGGCGGATCCTGGGCAACTTTGAATTGACCAAGGCCCGGCAGGACGAATTGCTGCAGAGTTACCGCAAAACGGTGGTGCAGGCCTTTGCCGATGTCGACAATGCGCTGGTAGCGATTCGGCAGACGACGGAGAAGCTGCGGCTGCAGCGCGAGGTGGTGGCTGCGTCCCGGCGGGCCTTTCAGCTCTCCGAGCAGCAGCTTCGCGCCGGCACCGCCGACATTGTAACTGTGCTAAATACGCAGTTGACGCTGTTTCAGGCTGAAGACGTGTTGTGGCAGGCGCAGCTTGCCCGCTTGCTTGCGATCGTCAGTCTGTATCAGGCGCTGGGGGGCGGCTGGGAGCCGAGGATGGAGAGACCGGTCAATGCTCTTTAAGCCGGATCCGAATGAAACCGCGAAGGCTGCCGACGGCAGAGTCGCCCGGGTAGCCGGTGGCGCGCGCCGCCGCGTAGTTTCGATTTTCATCACGTTGCTGATCCTCGGCGGTCTCGGCTATATCGGCTGGACGGCATTCCAGCAGAAGCAGCAGGCCGCCAATCCCAACCGGGCGCGCCCCGATCTCGCCGTTCCCGTGCTGGCCGCGACGCCGCGCATCCAGGACGTGCCGGTCTATCTCGAAGGGGTCGGCTCGGTTCGGGCGTTGAACAACGTCCTGGTGCGCTCGCAGGTCGACGGCAAGCTGATTGCTGTCAACTTCAACGAAGGGCAGGACGTCAAGAAGGGCGATGTTCTCGGCGAGATCGATCCCGTGATCTACAAGGCGCAACTCGACCAGGCCGTCGCCAAAAAGGCCCAGGACGAAGCGCAGCTTGCCAATATGCGTATCGACTTGACCCGCTATCAGCAGCTTGCCGCTTCCAACGCGGGGTCGAAGCAGCAGGCCGACACCCAGCGCGCCGTCGTCGCGCAGCAGGAGGCCTTGGTCGCCGCCGATCAAGCGCTGGTCGACAATGCGCGGGCGACCCTTGGTTACACCAAGATCGTCGCGCCGCTATCCGGCCGCGCCGGACTGCGACAGGTCGATCAGGGCAACATCATTCATGCCTCGGATGCGACCGGGCTGGTGATCATCACGCAGTTGCAGCCGATCGTGGTGCAGTTCAGCCTGCCGCAGCAGCAGATCGTGCGGGTCAATGCCGCGTCGGCCAAGGGCGCATTGTCGGTCGATGTGTTCGGCAATGACGGCACGACGGTGGCCGACACCGGCACGCTTAAGGGCATCGACAACCAGGTCGATCCGACCACCGGGACGTTGAAGCTCAAGGCCGAATTTCCCAATGCAAGATTTCAGTTGTGGCCGGGACAGTTCGTTAATGTGCGGCTCAAGGTTGAAACGCTGCCCCAGGCCATCGTGATTCCAACCTCGGCGGCGCAGCGCGGGCCTGCCGGAACGTTCAGCTATGTGATCGGTGACGACGACACCGTGACGGCAAAACCGATCGTGGTCACGCAGCAGAACGAGACCGACGCGGTGATCGGAAGCGGTCTTTCGCCGACCGACCGGGTGGTGACCACAGGCTTCGCGAATCTGGCCGACGGCTCGAAGGTCGTCGTCGGCAAGGACGAGCAAACGCCGTCGGCCAACCTCGCGCCGCGTAAACGCAGGAACAGTCGCGACGCGCAGGGCAAGGACGGGCAAGGCGAAAAGCGCGGCAAAAGAGGCGAGGGCGATCAGAAGGGTCAGACCGGACCGGCGCAGGGAAACGATCAGTCAGGCAGCGCAGCGAAAGCGCAGCCATGACCCAGTTTTCGCAGCAATAAGGACGCGGCTATGAGCGTCTCGGAACCGTTCATTCGCCGTCCGATCGCCACGTCGCTGCTGGGGATCGCGCTGCTGATCGGCGGCGCGCTCGGCTATTGGGCGCTGCCGGTGTCGGCATTGCCCCAGGTCGATTTCCCGACCGTGCAGGTGACGACGCAATTGCCCGGCGCGAGTCCCGACGTGATCGCGTCGCTGATCACCGCACCGCTAGAACGCCAGCTCGGCCAGATTCCGTCGCTGTCGTCGATGACCTCGACGAGTTCGTTCGGTGTCAGCCAGATATCGCTTCAGTTCGACCTCAACCGCGACATCGACGGCGCCACCCAGGACGTGCAGGCCGCCATCAATGCCGCGGCGGGAATCCTGCCGAAAAACCTGCCGTATCCGCCGACCTATGCCAAGGTCAATCCGGCCAACGCGCCGGTGATGACGCTGGCGCTGACGTCGGAGACGATCTCGCTGCGCGCCATGAGCGATATCGCCGACACGTTGCTCGGCCAGCGCCTCAGCCAGATTTCCGGCGTGGGACGGGTCGCAGTGCTGGGCGGCCTCAAGCCGGCAGTGCGTGTGCAAGCCGATCTGGCGCGGCTCGCCGCCTACGGCATCGCGATGGAGGACCTGCGCAACGCCATCGCCGGCGCCAATGTCTCCGGACCGAAAGGATCGCTCGACGGCGCGCAGCAGGCCTACACCATCGCCGCCAACGACCAGATCGCGGCGGCGGACGCCTACAAGCCCATCATTATCGCCTACCGCAATGGTGCCCCGGTCACCATCGGCGACGTCGCACGGATCGTCGATGGGCTGGAGAACGACCGTACCGGCGGCTGGTACAACGGCACGCCGGCCGTCATCATCGATATCCAGCGCCAGCCCGGCGCCAACGTGATCGAGGTCGTCCGCCAGATCCGCGCTGAAATTCCGAAAGTGCAGCGCGCGATTCCAGCCGGCGTCAACCTGACCATCGTCAGCGACCGCACCGTCACCATCCGCGCCTCGGTCAACGACGTGCAGTTCACGCTAATCCTGAGCGTCGTACTGGTCACGCTGGTGGTGCTGCTGTTTCTGCGGTCGATGCGGGCGACGTTGATCGCAGGCGTGGCGCTGCCGCTGTCGCTGATCACCAGCTTCGGCATCATGTATTTTGCGGGGTTCAGCCTCGACAATCTGTCGCTGATGGCGCTGACCATCGGCACCGGCTTCGTGGTCGACGATGCCATCGTGATGATCGAGAACATCGTTCGCCACATGGAGAACGGCGAAACTGCGATGGAAGCGTCGCTCAGGGGAGCCAGCGAAATCGGCTTCACCGTGATTTCACTTACGGTGTCGCTGATCGCGGTGTTCATCCCGTTGCTGTTCATGTCCGGCCTGGTGGGGCGGATGTTCCGCGAATTCGCGTTGACGCTGACCATCGCGGTGGTGACATCGGCTGTTGTTTCGCTGACGCTGACGCCGATGATGTGCTCGCGGCTGCTGAAGCACGCCGGCGAGGAGATTGCGGTTCCGGGTCTTGCCGCGGTCAGCCGCGGCATCGACCGCATGGTCGCGTTCTATCATCGCACGCTGCTGTGGGTGCTGCGGCATCAGCGCGCGACACTGATCGTTACGCTGCTGACGATCGCGGCGACGGTAGCGCTCTACATCGTGGCGCCGAAGGGGTTCCTGCCGCTGCAGGATACCGCCTCGATCACCGCGGTGACCGAGGCCGGCGCCGACGTGTCGTTCGCAGAAATGCAGAAACGTCAGACCGAGGCTGCGGACGCGATCAGGGCCAACCCCGACGTCACCGGCGTGGTGTCGGTGATCGGCGCAGGTTCCGTCAATCCGACCACCAATGTCGGCCGTCTGGTGATGACGTTGAAGCCGCGCGGCGAACGTCATGACGACATTTCGGTTGTGGTGGCGCGGTTAAAGCAGCGCGTGGCTTCGATTCCCGGCATGACCGTCTATTTCCAGCCGGTGCAGGACGTCCAGATCAGCACCCAGTCGAGCCGCTCGCAATATCAGTATACGCTGACCGGTACCGACGCCGTGCAGGTGACGTTGTGGGCAAGCAGGCTGGTTGCCGAATTACGGCGCGATCCGCTGTTCCGCGACGTGTCCTCAGAGGCGCAGGAGGGCGGCCTGCGCGCCGCGCTCGATGTCAATCGACAACGTGCAGGCCAGCTCGGCGTCAGCATCCAGGCCGTTAACGATACATTGAACGACGCATTCGCGCAGCGGCAGATTTCGACGATCTACGGCCAGGCCAACCAGTATCGCGTGGTGTTGGAGGCGTTGCCCGAATATCAGCGCGATCCCTCGATCCTGTCAAAGCTCTACGTGCCCGGCGCCGCCAGCGGCGTTCCCGGCGTTGCCGCCGGACAGGTACCGATCTCCGCGGTGGCGGCCCTGACGCGCACCACCGCGCCGCTGGCGATCTCGCATCAGGCGCAATTTCCGGCGATCTCGCTGAGCTTCAATCTCGCGGCTGGCGCCGCGCTTGGCGACGCGGTGGAGGAGGTCAAGACCATCGAAAGCCGGATCGGAATGCCGACCAGCATCGTCGGACTGTTCGCCGGCGACGCGGCGGAATTTTCCAAATCGCTGGCCGGTCAGCCTTGGCTGATCCTCGCAGCCCTGGTCACCATCTACATCGTGCTCGGGGTTCTGTATGAAAGCTACATTCACCCGATCACGATCCTTTCGACGCTGCCGTCGGCCGGCGTCGGCGCCATTCTGGCGCTGATGCTGTTCGGACAGGATCTGTCCGTGATCGGCCTGATCGGCATTATTCTGCTGATGGGTATCGTCAAGAAGAACGCGATCATGATGATCGACTTCGCGCTGGAAGCCGAGCGGCATCAGGGCATGTCGGCAAATGACGCGATCGTGCAGGCCTGTCTGCTGCGGTTCCGCCCCATCATGATGACCACGCTGGCCGCATTGTTCGGCGCGCTGCCGCTGGCGGTGGAAAGCGGCACCGGCGCCGAGTTGCGGTTTCCGCTGGGCATTTCCATCATCGGCGGCTTGCTGCTCAGCCAGTTGCTGACGCTGTACACCACGCCGGTGATCTATCTTGCGCTCGACCGGCTGAATCGCAGAATCGAAAAGGCAGTGCCGACGGCCGGACCCGACATCCCGCCGATCGCCGGCGCGACCGAAGGCATGCAATAATGGTTTCGATCTCCGAACCATTCATCCGGCGTCCGGTGGGCACCACGTTGCTGGCGATCGGGCTGTTTCTGGTCGGCGCGGTCGCTTACGAATTTCTACCGGTGGCGGCGGTGCCCAATGTCGATTTCCCGATGATCCGGGTATCGGCGACGCGTCCCGGCGCGGATCCCACAGTCATGGCGGGAACCGTCGCAGCACCTCTAGAACGCCGGCTCGGCCAGATCGCGGGCATCAACCAGATCACATCCACCAGTTCGCTGGGATCGACCAGCATCCAGTTGCAATTCAACATCGGCCGCGATATCGACCGCGCGGCGCGTGACGTTCAGGCCGCAATCAATGCGTCGCTGGCGGACTTGCCGAGCGACCTGCCGTCCTTGCCGAAATTCCGCAAGGCCAATCCGGCGGCGGCACCGGTATTCGTGCTGGCGCTGACGTCGAAGACGATCACCCCGAGCGCCATCTATGACGTGGCCGATACCGTGATCGCACAGCGGATTTCGCAGGTGCCCGGTGTCGGCGAGGTGACCGTCACGGGAGCGGACCAGCCGGCTGTTCGCATTGCACTCAACCCGGTCGCGCTGTCGAATGCAGGCATCGCCACCGACGACGTCAGGACCGCGATCATCAACGCCAACGCGCTCGGCCCGGTCGGCATTTTCAATGGCGGCCGGCAAAGTGAAACGCTGTCGGTCAACCGGCAGATGCGGACCGCGGCCGAGTTCCGCGACATTCTGATCAAAAGCGCGAGCGGCAATTTTGTCCGGCTTTCCGACGTGGCCGAGGTCGAGGATTCGGTCCGCAACAGCCGGTCGATTGCGTGGTTCAACAAGCAGCCGGCGGTGCTGATCCAGATCACCAAGCAGGGCGACGCCAACGTCCTCGACATGGTCGACCGGGTCAAGGCGCTGATCCCCGACCTCAAGCAGTGGATTCCCGCCGGGGTCGAGATTTCGACGTTGACCGATCGCACCGGAACGATCCGCGCCAGTGTCGAGGACATGCAGCTCACGCTGCTGGCGACGGCCTTCCTGGTCATGCTGGTGGTGTTCGTGTTCCTGCGCCGGATCACGCCGACCATCGCCGCCGGCGTGTCGGTGCCGCTGGCATTGGCCGGCACCTGCGCGGGCATGTGGCTTGCCGGATTTTCGATCGACAATCTGTCGCTGATGGCGCTGGCGATTTCCATCGGCTTTGTGGTCGACGACGCGATCGTCATGATCGAGAACATGTACCGCAATCTCGAGCACGGCATGCGCCCCTACCAGGCGGCGCTGGAAGGCGCGCGCCAGATCGGCTTCACGGTGCTTTCGATCAGTCTGTCGCTGATCGCGGCATTCACTCCGCTGATTTTCATGGACGGCATCGTCGGCCGGCTGTTGCGCGAGTTTTCGCTGACGCTGACATTCGCCATCGTGGTGTCCACGGTGGTGTCGCTGACTGTCACCCCGATGATCTGTGCGCACTACATCAAGGAGACGACGTCGAACGATGCGACATGGTTCGACCGCATCGTCGAGGGCTCGCTGTCGCGCATTGTCGGCTTTTATGAGCGAACGTTGCGCTTCGTGCTCGATTTTCCATTTCTGACGCTGATCGTGTTCTTTGCCACGATCGCGTTGACGGTAACGCTCTATATCAGGACGCCGAAAGGCTATTTTCCGGTCGACGACAGCGGGTTCGTGATCGGCGCAACCAGGGCGTCAGCCGACATATCGTTCCAGTCCATGCTCGGACTGCAGCAGCGGCTGGCCGATATCGTGATGGCCGATCCGGCGGTGGCGGGAGTGGGCTCGTCGCTTGGCGGGGCAGGCGGCCCCGGGGGCGGTGGCTCCAACCGCGGCATCATGTTCATCAGCCTCAAGCCGCCGGCGGAACGCGGCGGAATGACCACCGCGCTGGTGATCGACCGGCTGCGCAAGAATCTCGGCGCGGTCGCCGGCATCCGGCTGTTCATGTTTGCCGCGCAGGATATCCGTACCGGCGGACGACAAAGCGATTCCGATTACCAATACACCTTGTCGAGCACCGATCTCGATCTATTGCAGAAGTGGGCGCCGCTGGTCGCCAAGCGCATGGAGACCGTCGAAGGCATCACCGACGTCTCGAGCGATCGCGATCCCGGCGGCCTGCAACTGACGCTGGCGATCGACCGGCGGAAGGCGTCGAGCCTCGGCGTCCGGGTCCAGGACATCGACAACGCGCTCAACAACGCATTTTCGCAGCGGCAGATCTCGATCATCTACACCCAGCGCAACCAGTACATGGTGGTGCTGGAGATCGACCCGAAATTCCAGAGCGACCCGTCCAATCTCGAACGCATCTTCGTCGCCGGCGCCAATGGCACGCAGGTGCCGCTATCGGCCGTGGTCGGCACCCAGCGCGGGCTGTCGCCGCTGGCGGTCTACCATTCGCAATCGTTTCCCTCCACCACGGTATCCTTCAACATCCTGCCGGACGTTCCGCTGGAGGTCGCCACCTCCAATGTCCAGCGCGCGGTGGACGAATTGCACATGCCTGAAGGGATTCGCGGCAGTTTTGACGGCAACGCCGGCGACTTCAACAAGACCGCCGGTCGGCAGCCATTGTTGATCCTTGGCGCGCTGGTGGCGATGTATATCGTGCTTGGCGTGCTCTATGAGAGCCTCGCGCACCCGCTGACCATCATCTCCACGCTGCCGTCGGCAGGCCTCGGCGCGCTGCTGGCGCTTCAGGTCACCAATACGCCGCTGACCGTCATCGCCTTCGTCGGCATCATCCTGCTGATCGGCATCGTCAAGAAAAACGGGATCATGATGGTGGATTTCGCGCTGGATGCCGAACGCCGTCGCGGGCTGTCGTCGGCGGATGCGATTTTCGAGGCCTGCAGCGCGCGGTTTCGCCCCATTCTGATGACGACCATGGCGGCCCTGTTCGCCGGCATCCCGCTGGCGATCGCTACCGGTCCGGGCACCGAACTGCGCCGGCCGCTCGGCATCACCATTATAGGCGGACTGTTCGTCTCGCAGATTCTGACGCTGTACACGACGCCGGTGATCTATTTGCTGATCGACCGGCTGCGGCGGCGATCCGCGCCCGTGCCGGCCGCCGCCCCGGCGGAATGAAACGCGATTTCCTGGTTGTTGAAGCGCGGAGCCGCCAAGCGTATAGCGGGCCATGTCAAAACACCAAGAACCCGGCGGCGCCACGGTAGAGGCAATTCCAGATTGCCCGACCTGCCACAAGCCGCAGCCTTTGTGCATCTGCGACAGCATCCAGCCGATCGCAAATCGCGTCTCGCTCCTGATCCTCCAGCATCCGCAGGAGCAGGACAGGGCGCTCGGCACCGCGCGGGTGACGGCGCTGCATTTCAAGAATGCAGTGCTCAAGATCGGGCTGTCTTGGCCGAGCCTGTCCAAGGCGCTCGGCCGCCCGGTGCACGATCCGTCACGCTGGGCGGTGCTTTACCTCGGCTCCGCCAAGGTTGCCGATCTCGACACTGACCGCGACATCGTCGCCCTTAACCGCAAGGGCGAGGTCGAAGGCGATCAACGCGGCATTTTGAAGGACATCGAGGGCATCGTGTTGCTGGACGGCACCTGGAGCCAAGCCAAGGCGCTGTGGTGGCGCAATGCCTGGATGCTGAAGTGCCAGCGCGTCATCCTCGATCCGGCAGGACCCTCGCTCTATGGAAAGTTGCGCCGCGAGCCCCGCCATGACGGATTATCGACCATCGAGGCGGCCGGCATGTTGCTCGCTGGCCTCGAAAAACGCCCGGATATCGAGGCGACGTTGAACGCCAGCTTTGAGCGGATGCTGGCGAAATATCGGCAGGCGCAAGCCACAATTCCGGAGCTGGCGCCGAAGCCAAAGCCTAAACGAGATTACCGGCGGCGCAGGCGGGCCTGATCGGCCTCGGTTGCCTACCGGAGCCGCGCCGTATATGAGTTCGACCATGAGGCCACGTGGCGGAGTGGTTACGCAACGGTCTGCAAAACCGTGTACACCAGTTCAATTCTGGTCGTGGCCTCCATCAATTTTATCAATCTCTTATCCTGAGAATTTAATAGATTGGTGCGGGTATTGGCGCGCCGCAGATCAGCACGATCCGCTCCAACCTTCCGGGAAGGGAATGTACGACCAAGCCAATTGGTTGTCGTTCGCGGCCATCGGCGGCGCATCGAAATCCAGCGGGAGGCACGGAAAGCCCGGCGGGGGCGGGGGCGCGACGGCCGTCCGGACGGCGTCCAGCAATCGGTCGAATTCTACTTCGCTCATGGGTATTCTCCGCGTTCAGGAGCCACCATGACAAAAAGCGTTTTTTTGCACGTTGCAGTGATCGTTCAAATTGTATCGATCGGCCTGCAACGCGGGCCTTGGTTACCGGTTTATTGATGCTGGACTCTATGGCGCGGCTGCGGACCAGGCGCGCTCTGCCAATCAGTGGAAAGTGATCGCGAACAGGCTCGCGCACAGCAATACGAACCCGGCGGCGGTTAACGCCAGAAATCCATCGGCGACAAAGTCGTGGTTACGCATAAGCACCTGCCAGCTTGGATGATGGTCCGACTTTATTAAAAACTTCGGAAGATGCGGATTGCCGGACGATACCTCGCCTCGGCCGCGTTTTTGGCTCCCGACGCCGCTAACATGGTACCAGGGCCGAATATGAAGTGACGGGCGGTGACAGCGCCAGAAACACTTTGAAGCGCGTGCGTTGGCTCCCCGGGCCGGATTCGAACCAGCGACCAACCGGTTAACAGCCGGTTGCTCTACCACTGAGCTACCAGGGAACAGAGCGAAACAGTCTTCGCCACGGGCAGCGTATAACAAAGCCCCTGAGGCTTGCAAAGCGGGAAATGCCGGGCCGAGCTGCAAGGCGGCCAACGTGACGACCGGACGCCAAAATGTCTTATTCGGGAACAATGCTGGGTGTCGCCGGTTTGATTTTGGAGGTGATCAAATGCCCGTCCTTCACTCCGATTCCGCAATGCCATCGATCGTTCCGCAAGATGTTCCCGCGATGAGCGACGACGAATGTCTCAACCGCCTCGCGCGCGCGGTGGAGGATCACGACACCGGACAACTCGACGAAGTCGCGCAGTTGATCGGAAGATTGGCCGTTACGATCGAATAAACGTCGTTGGGCGCTTCGCTGTTTGGAGGCAGTCGACGCCAAGTTGATTCCTTAAAAATGCAGGGCTTCAAAAACTATTCGCATTATCGGCGGGGTCCCGCCGCGGTTGCGTTTTGCTCAACCTTGCATCAAAGATGCGCGGCCTGATGTCTTTCCAACTCCAGTCGATGCAGGATTGCCGATGTCCGACTTTTCGACCGCGCGCCAGAAGATGGTCGATGGTCAGGTGCGCCCCAGCGACGTCACGGATTTGCGGATACTCGACGCGATGCTGGCCATTCCACGCGAGGAATTCGTCCCCGTCGGCCAGCGTGCGCTGGCATATCTCGACGTCGATCTCGATGTCAGCGAAGTGGGGGCCGCGAAGCGATTTCTGATCAAACCGGCGGTGATCGCAAAGATGCTGCAAGCCGCCGAAATCAACAAGACGGACAAGGTACTGGTGGTCGGTTGCCCGAGCGGATACACGGCTGCGGTGGTTGCGAGACTTGCGAAGCGGGTGACGGCGACCGAAAGCGACGGCGTGCTGGTTACAAAGACACGCGACGTGCTTGGAAGGCTGGGATTCGACAATGTCACCGTTCGCGCCGGTGCGGCCGCCGATGGAGACGCGGACAATGCGCCGTATGACGTGATTGTCCTTGCCGGGGCGACCGAAATTATTCCCGATCGGCTTTACCGGCAGCTTGGCGACGGGGGGCGGCTGGTCGGTGTTTTTGCAACGAGCCGGCCGCAGCGGGCGATGATTATAACGCATTCCCATGCCGACTTCGGCGACCGCGCGCTTTTCGATGCAGCGGCACCGGTTTTGCCCGGGCTGGAACGGCCGGCCGCGTTCGTTTTCTAGCGCAGAGCGGGTAAATACCACGTCGAATCAGAAGTGTGGCCTAGATGCCCCATCTTAAGAGTTTCCGCCGGGATTGGTCTCCGGGGGTTCCGTCGCACTGGTGCGCGGAATAAGATGCGACGGGAAATCGACTCAGGTCGAAGCGAATAACCCGGCCGGCGCCGCCGAGCTGGGAAGGCGTCATGAATGGATAACTTGGAATGGGTAGCGTGAGGGTCGTTACCGGGGCCGCGGCTGCGGTGCTCTTGTTGGCGAATATGGGTATTGCCCCTGTTTTGGCCGATACGATCGACGCCGCGCTGGTGCGCGCCTATCAAAACAATCCGCAGCTCAACGCGCAGCGCGCGCAGGTGCGTTTTACCGACGAAAACGTGCCGCAGGCACTATCGGGCTATCGTCCGCGCGTTGCGATTACCGCCAGCGCCGGTACTCAATATACCGATACCTTGGTCACATCGGGCGGCGGTCCCAATAACCTCGCCAAAAGCGACTTCCATGGTGTCAATGCGCCGCGCAGCGTTGGTGCGACGGTATCGCAAACTCTCTTCAACGGTTTTCAGACCGCGAATCGCACCCGAGCGGCAGAAGGACAAGTTTCTGGGGCTCGCGAGGGCCTGCGGGTTCTCGAACAGTCGGTTCTGCTCTCCGGCGCTACCATCTATATGGACTATCTGCGCGACGCAGCGATCGTGGAGGTCCAGCGCAGCAACGTCCGCGTGCTCGAACAAACATTGAAGCAGACGCGTGACCGCTTCAACGTCGGCGAAGTGACCCGCACCGACGTTGCGCAGTCGGAGGCGCAGCTGGCCGCCGGCCGCACCCAGTTGCTCACCGCAGAATCCAACCTGGTTACGACCAAGGCGAATTTCCGCCGCATCATTGGCAACGAGCCCGAAGCGCTTGCGCCGGGTTCCCCCGTGGATCGCTTTTTGCCGCCAAGCCTGCCCGGCGCGGTTGATCTGGGGTTGACGGAAAATCCGAACGTCACCGCAGCGATGTTCGGCATCGATGTTAGCTACCTTCAGGTCAAGGTGAACGAAGGCGCGCTGCTTCCGACCGTGACCCTGCAAGGCTCGGTGCAGCAATCCTACGAGCAGACGCTGACCACGTTCCGGAGCTTCGGCGCCTCCGCGGTCGCGCAGCTCTCGGTCCCGGTTTACCAGGGCGGCGCGGAATATGCGCTGATCCGACAGTCGAAGGAATCCCTGGCGCAACAGCGCCTCAATCTGGAACAGGTGCGCGACCAGACCCGCGCCAACGTCGTCCAGGCATGGGGACAGCTGGTGGCGGGCAAGGCGCAGGTTGCCTCGGCGCAATCCCAGGTCTCGGCATCGGAGATTGCACTCAATGGCGTCCGCGAGGAGGCCAAAGCCGGCCAGCGCACCACGCTCGACGTGTTGAACGCGCAGCAGGCGTTGGTAAACGCGCGCGTGGCGCTCGTTACCGCGCAGCATGATCGCGTCGTTGCGTCCTACGCCGTTCTGAACGCGGTGGGAAGGCTGGGACCGCAGGTGCTGGGCCTGAAGACAAACGTCTACGATCCGAGCGTGCATTATCACCAGGTGCGCGATAGCTGGGCCGGCGTCCGCATTCCCGACGGCCGCTGACGGCCGAGCTTGAAAGGGCTGTCTTCACAGCCCTTTGCTTGCAATCACTTGTTGCCATGACATACCTTTCCTGAGGGGCAGCAAAGCGATTCGCGGCACACCCGACATCCGAAAGCCGCGATGTTTCGGTGCCCTCGACGAGGATGGGCTGTTCCGAACTGATCGAGCGTTGCTTGAACTGGGGACAAGTCAGGCCTGCACGATGAAAAACCGCGGCCTGCAAATCGGAACCGGCAAATCCTGCGCCGCCTGGTGTAAAACGCTGACGAGGGCGTTGATGATGTGGAGTCGGAAATGACGCAGCCTGCAAAGGTCCAGGAACCCTCGATGGAGGAGATTCTGGCGTCGATCCGGCGTATCATTGCCGACGACGAAGCAAAACCTGCCGAGAGAGGCGCCGGTGCGGGGTCCACCAATAGTTCTGAGCCGGCCGGCGCGGTGTCGCCCGTGGAGAAATCCGGTGTGAAGGCCGATATTCCGCCTTCGGCGATTGCGGTGGCCCAGCCGACGCCGGCGAAAGCGGCGCCATCGCACGAACAGGCGGCCGCCAACAGCCAGGACGATATCGACGCCATGCTGGCCGGGCTTGACGCCGCGACCTCCGAGGCGGAAGTCAGGTCGCCGCTGCCGGACGGAGACGTCTTCGAGCTCACCGATGCGATGGCGCTGCCGGATTCGCAGCCGGCGCCGTTCCGCAGGGTTGAGCCTGACGACGATCTGGAGTTCAGCGAGACCATTGCCGCCACCGCTCCGAAGCAACGCCAGCCCGCATTCGAGCCGCCGCCGCTCTATGAAAGTCCCGCCCCGCCGCCGCCGCAGATATTGTCGCGCTCGACCGTTTCGGCGGTCGAATCGGCGTTCAACACACTTGCAAATACGGTGCTCAGCAATAATGCGCGGACGCTCGAGGACCTGGTCAAGGAAATGCTGCGGCCAATGCTGAAATCCTGGCTCGACGACAATCTACCCGGACTCGTTGAGCGCATCGTCAAGGCGGAAATCGAGCGGGTTTCCCGCGGGCGCTGACTTTCTGATGCGACCTGACGTGTTGACTTGACGCGCTGCGGCAGGTTTCTAGCGCCATGATCGAGAAAACCTACCAACCCGCCGAAATCGAAACCCGCATGTCCCGCCTCTGGGAGGAGGCCGGCGCATTCAAGGCCGGCCGCTCCGAGCGCCGTGGCGCAAAGCCCTTCACTATCGTGATTCCGCCGCCTAACGTCACGGGGTCGCTGCACATGGGGCATGCGCTCAACAACACGTTGCAGGATGTGTTGTGCCGGTTTGAGCGGATGCGCGGCCGCGACGTGCTGTGGCAGCCGGGCACCGATCACGCCGGCATCGCCACCCAGATGGTGGTGGAACGGCAATTGACGGAGCGTCAGCAGCCTGGCCGCCGCGAGATGGGCCGCGCCAGCTTTCTTGAACGGGTCTGGCAATGGAAGGCCGAGAGCGGCGGCGTCATCGTCAACCAGTTAAAGCGGCTGGGCGCATCCTGCGACTGGTCGCGCGAACGTTTCACCATGGACGAGGGCCTGTCGCGTGCAGTCGTCAAGGTCTTCGTCGAGCTGCATCGTGAGGGGCTGATCTACAAAGACAAGCGGCTGGTGAATTGGGATCCCAAGCTGCTGACCGCGATCTCTGACCTTGAGGTGCAGCAGGTCGAGGTCAAAGGCAGCCTGTGGTATCTGCGCTATCCGCTTGAGGGCAAGGCGTTCAATCCGGACGATCCGTCGACCTTCATCGTGGTTGCCACCACGCGGCCGGAGACGATGCTTGGCGACACCGCCGTCGCGGTGCATCCGGACGACGAACGCTACGTTGAACTGATCGGCAAGCATGTGATCCTGCCGCTGGTCGGCCGCAGGATTCCGATTGTCTCAGATGAATATTCCGATCCGGAAAAAGGCTCCGGCGCGGTGAAGATCACGCCGGCGCACGACTTCAATGATTTCGAGGTCGGCAGGCGGCATAATCTGCCGCAGATCAGCGTGCTCGATCAGGAGGGCCGGGTCCTTCTCCTCCGCAACGAGGACTATCTGCGCGATTTGCCGGTGGGTTCATTGCAGCTCGCTGAGGAGATGAATGGCGTCGAACGCTTCGCCGCGCGCAAGCAGATCGTCTCGCGTCTGGAAGATTTCGGCTTCCTGGAGCGGATCGAGCCGAACATGCACATGGTGCCGCATGGCGATCGCTCCGGCGTCGTGATCGAGCCTTATCTGACCGATCAATGGTATGTCGACGCCAAAACACTGGCCGAACCGGCAATCGCGGCGGTACGCAGCGGCGCTACCTCGTTCGTGCCGAAAAATTGGGAAAAGACCTATTTCGAATGGATGGAGAACATCCAACCGTGGTGTATCTCGCGCCAGCTCTGGTGGGGTCACCAGATTCCGGCGTGGTATGGGCCGGACGGCAAGGTGTTCGTCGCCGAGACCGAGGAAGAGGCCATCGGCAATGCCCTCGGTTACTACGTCGAGCAGGACGTCATCACGCCGGAGCAAGGGCGGGAGATGGCGCTCGATCCTGGAAAGCGCGAGGGCTTCATCACCCGCGATGAAGACGTGCTCGACACTTGGTTCTCATCGGCACTATGGCCGTTCTCGACGCTGGGTTGGCCCGACGATGACCGGGATGTGAAGCGCTATTATCCGACTGACGTTCTTGTCACCGGCTTTGACATCATCTTCTTCTGGGTGGCCCGGATGATGATGATGGGCCTTCATTTCATGAAGGATGTTCCATTCCCGACCGTCTACATCCATGCCCTTGTTCGCGACGCGAAGGGCGCCAAGATGTCAAAGTCGAAGGGCAACGTGATCGATCCCTTGGACCTGATCGATGAGTATGGCGCCGACGCGCTGCGTTTCACCCTGACGGCGATGGCCGCGCAAGGCCGCGATATCAAGCTGGATACCCAGCGCGTTGCCGGTTATCGGAATTTTGCGACCAAACTCTGGAATGCCTGTCGTTTTGCCGAAATGAACAGTTGTGCATTGCCTCCGGACTTTGATCCCGCCGATGCGACGGAGACGCTGAATCGCTGGATCGCGCACGAAACCGCGCATGCCGCAAAAGAGATTACCGAAGCCATCGAAGCCTATCGCTTCAACGATGCGGCGGGCGCGGCCTATCGCTTTGTCTGGAACGTGTATTGCGATTGGTATCTCGAACTCGCCAAGCCGGTGCTGCTGGGCGAGGAGAGCGCCGCCAGGACCGAAACCCGCGCCATGGTCGCGTGGGGGCGAGACGAGATCCTGAAACTGCTACATCCGTTCATGCCATTCATCACCGAGGAACTGTGGGCGGTGACGTCGAAGCGGGACGGACTGCTGGCACTGGCTTCGTGGTCGCGGAAAACGGGCGTTTTGCCCGAACAAGTGCCGCTGGTCGCTGGATTTGCCGAAGGCGATCTGTTGAGCGCACCCGCCATTATCGCCGCGCTGGAAGCGCCGGCCGATTTCAGCGATCCGGCGGCCGAAGCCGAGATCGGGTGGGTGGTCGATCTCGTCACCACCATCCGTTCGCTACGGGCGGAGATGAACATTCCGCCGGCAACGTTGACGCCGCTGGTGCTGGCGGGCGCGTCCGCGGAAACGAAGGATCGCGCGCAGCGTTGGAACGACGTGGTCAGGCGCATGGCGCGCCTCGCCGATATTTCCTTTGCCGATCGCGCCCCAGCGGGCGCAGTGCAGTTGCTGGTGCGCGGCGAGGTTGCCGCATTGCCGTTGAAAGGCGTGATCGACCTGTTGGCCGAACAAACGCGGCTCGACAAGGAAATCGCGAAGGCCGACGCCGACATCAAGCGCGTCAATGCCAAGCTCGCCAACGAGAAATTCGTCGCCAACGCGCCGGAAGACATCGTCGAGGAAGAGAAAGAAAAGCGCGAGGCCGCCGTGGTGCGGAAGGCCAAGCTTCTCGAAGCGCTGGAGCGCCTCAAAAACGCGGCTTGAAAAGACGGCTCCAATCAGGCGCCGCGTTCGTCACATCGGAACGCTTCAAACATGCTGCGTTTTGTCGAACCGTCATTGCGAGCGAAGCGAAGCAATCCAGCGATTGCCACAGCAACAGCCTGGATTGCTTCGTCGCTTTGCTCCTCGCAATGACGCTTAACCTGATATCATTCTCAGGCTCAGTACCGCGCGACCACCGGTCCGCCCCAGTTGAAGCGGTAGTTGAGGCGCGCGGTGGCCTGATCGACCGTCAACCGCGAGCTCGACGTTCCGGTTGCGAATGTCCCGCCGAACCCGTCGGGAACGTTGAAATTGATGCCGCGGTTGCCGAAGTCGGTATGGCGATATTCACCGGCCACGCTCCAGTTCTGGCTGAACGCCCACTCGATGCCGCCGCCGACGGTCCAGCCCCAGCGTGTAGTATTGCCGCCGTTAGTTGCCACGAATGTGCCGGCCGGAAGGCCAATGCCCGGCCCGTTGACCACGGTGGTGGTGGAGCCGCCGATCTCCGCGACCGCCGCGCCGCCGGTGACATAGAACAGCGCGCGGTCGATAGCGAAGCCGGCGCGTCCGCGGAATGTCGCCATCCAGTCGATGTGGCCGAAATCGACCGTCACCGTCTGGGTGACAGGAACCACAAAGATCGGCGCGCCGATGGTGCGCGAAGCGGTGCCGCTGGTGCCGTTCAAGCCGGTACCGACCGCGTCGGCTTCCACGCCCAGTACGAACTGGTTAACCTGCCAGTTGTAGCCGATCTGGCCACCGCCGATGACACCGCTGCGACGACCCCCGCCGGCTAGCACGTCGAGCTGACCGGGAATGATAGTCGGTATCGGCGCAGCCGGGGAAGCACGGCGAAAGGAGGGAACAGCGGTCCGAAAGCGCTGCCGCCGCTATTGGGGGTCCAGGCACCGCCGACATTGGCGCCGACGTAGAAACCGGTCCAGCTGAACGCGGGCGCCATCGGGATGGGCGCGGCTTTAACGGCCATATCGGCGGCATTTGCCGTGACGATGGCGGTGAGTAATGCACTTCCCGTAACTGCCGCGACTGCCAGCTTCTTCATGGTCGCCCCCAAAATTGCCATCGGCGCAGCACGGCGCCCGAATCCACAAAGCTTAGAGGCAGGCCTCGCGGATTGCTGTCACGCGCTTGCAGTTGAAGTTAACATGCATGGGCGGTGTGGTCAGATGTCGCACTTCCGCAGCAACAAAACAGCCAGCTCAAAGTGGTTTGCTGAGGAATTTCGAGCCCTTTAGCCCGTATCGCCATGGCAGTTCGATCGCCTTGGTAATGCCGATGCGCACGCCGGTTGCGATTTCGGGTTTTTCCAGGCGCGCATGCAGCGCAACGGGCGGAGCATCGAGCGGCAGTCCGTTGTGGGTGTCGGCGATTCCCAGCGCCTCCGTCAGTTTACCCGGGCCTGAGCACAGCATGCGTTCGTCCTGCAGCCCACGCCGCCGCCGCATCGCGGGGACACCGTGTGTCGGCTGCAAGGCGCGAATCAGCACCGCACTGGCGGAGCCTTCCTTTTCGCAGACGAAATTCACGCACCAGTGAATGCCATAGGAGCGGTAGACGTAGATAAAGCCGGGTGGCCCGAACATCACCCGGTTGCGCGGCGTCGGGCCGCGAAACGAATGCGCCGCGGGATCGGTGTGGTGATAAGCCTCGACCTCGACAATGACGCCGCCAACGCCCTTCACCAGCAGCGTCGCGCCGATCAGTTCGGGCGCGACCTCGTGCACGCTGCGGGAAAAGAACGCGCGTTTCAGCGGCTTGCCGAGCTTGTGCTCGTTCGATGGGCGGTTTTGAGCCATGCGAGCCGATATGCTAAGATTTGACGCTGAGCAAGGCGAGCAGTTGCGGTTCCGCTTCAGGCGGACTAGCTAAGGTTCTTCCGGAACGGATGATTTATGGTTGTCGTCGTCGATACCGTCTCAGCCACGCCGCTGCGCCCGCGCCATCCCGAAAAGGTGAACCGGCCAGATGCGCTGTCGCCGCCGAAGCCGGACTGGATCCGGGTGCGCGCGCCGAATGCGCGCGGCTACGTCGACACCCGCCGGATCGTCAAAGAGAACGGCCTTGTCACGGTGTGCGAGGAGGCGGGCTGCCCTAACATCGGCGAGTGCTGGGACAAGAAGCACGCCACCTTCATGATCATGGGCGACACCTGCACCCGCGCCTGCGCGTTCTGCAACGTCAAGACTGGGATGCCCGGCGCGCTGGATAGCTCGGAGCCGGAACACGTCGCCGAAGCCACTTTCAAGCTCGGTCTCGCCCACATCGTCGTCACCTCGGTCGACCGCGACGATCTACCCGATGGCGGCGCGGAGCATTTCGCGCGCACCATCCGCGCCATCCGCGAACGCTGCCCGACGACGACCATCGAAATCCTCACGCCGGACTTTTTGCGCAAGAACGGCGCGCTGGAAGCGGTGGTGGCGGCGAAACCCGACGTGTTCAATCACAATCTGGAAACTGTACCGTCGCGCTATCTCACGGTGCGCCCGGGCGCGCGCTATTTCCATTCCATCCGGCTGCTGCAGCGGGTCAAGGAAATCGATCCCGCCATCTTCACCAAGTCCGGCATCATGCTGGGTCTCGGCGAAGAGCGGCACGAGGTGCTGCAGGTGATGGACGACCTGCGCTCGGCGGATGTCGATTTTCTCACCATCGGGCAATATCTGCAGCCGACCCGTAAGCATCATGCGGTGATGCGCTATGTCCCGCCCGACGAATTCGCCGGCTATGAAAAAGTTGCCTACACCAAGGGTTTTCTGATGGTGTCGGCAAGCCCGCTGACGCGGTCGTCGCATCATGCCGGCGACGATTTCGCGAAGTTGCGGACGGCACGCGCCGCGTCATCGGGCTGAGCCTCGGACGATGCCGAGATTTTCCAGCAAGCGCCGGGCTCGCCATAGCGCGCCGCAGATGTTCGATCTGGTCGCAGACGTGGAACGTTACCCGGAGTTCGTGCCGCTGTGCAAATCGCTGAAGATTCGCGAACGCATTCCGGGACCCGACGGCAGCGAAATCGTCATCGCCGACATGACGGTGTCGTTCAAGCTGGTGCGCGAAGCCTTCACCAGCAAGGTGACGCTGGACCGTTCCAATCTCAAGATCATGGTGGAGTATCTGCAAGGCCCGTTCAGTAATCTCGAAAACCGCTGGACGTTCGAGCCGAAGGGTGACGACGCCTGCGACGTCGGATTTTTCATCGCCTACGAGTTCAAGAGCCAGATGCTGGCGATGCTGATGGGCACCATGTTCGACGCGGCTTTCCAGCGCTTTGCGGCGGCATTCGAGAAGCGCGCGGATGCAATTTACGGGAAGCCTGTTTAGGCGGCGATTCTTAGCTGAATCTCAGCGACGCTCGCGGCGCGAGGTATGGCGGATGTGTAAAATCTCCGACGATCTCTCGTACCCGATAGATATCTTGTAAGGGTGCGGACGACGAACATCACTCGGACGTCAGGGTCGTTTGTTCGGTATCCGCTCAGCGGATGCTCGTGCAGCTGCGCTACGGCGTCGCGAATGCTAGCAGCGATATTTCGAGCGCCGACCGGGGAGTGTTCTCGCAGGTAGTTGATTATCCGCTCGCGGTCTGAAAATGCTTGCGGAGTGTAACGAACCCTCATTGCTCATGGCGCTTATCGGCTTTGGCTACCAAGTCGTCAGCTACGAATTTGCCTTGATCCGCTTCAGCCATGCCTTGGCTCACGGCGGCTCGCTCGCTTCGCCGCGCTTCGATTTCACGAGCGTATTCGGCGAGTTCATCCTGATCTTCGCGGGGCCAGGTTTCAGCATGGGCCAACAGGTCGCGGAGCGTTTTTGTCATGATGCCTTTTTCACAGCTTCTGTCTGGATCAGGTTAGATAAGTTTATTGTGAACGTGGGAAAGTGCCAGATACGGAAAGTTGCAACGCGACACCAGATCATACCCGCGGCACTCGCCGCCGTTTCACTGCGCTCCGCCTTGGCGATCGCGCCACGCGCGGATGCAGGCGGCTCGCAGTTTCACGGCGCGGCTTGGCTGGTGCCTGCGGGCCGCGCGCCAGTTCCATCAGCATCTTCAGGGCTTCGACCACCGAGCGCTGCCGCACGGCGCTGCGGCCGATGGCACCGAACCGGCACTCGCGGTGCAGAATTCTGCCGTCGCGGGCGGCGACAGCGAAATGCACCAATCCAACCGGCTTGCCTGGTGTTGCGCCGCCGGGGCCGGCGACGCCGGTGATAGACACGGCAAGATCGACGCCGGCTTTTTCCAGTGCGCCGATCGCCATCGCGGTCGCGGTTTCCTTGCTGACCGCGCCGAAACTTTCGAGCGTGGTTGCTTTCACACTCAGCATTGTCCGCTTGGCGTCATTAGAATAAGTGACAAAACCGCGGTCGATCACGTCGGAAGATCCTGGAATGTCCGTCAGCGCGCCGGCGACCAGTCCGCCGGTACAGGATTCGGCGGTGGCGATGGTGAGCTTGCGGCTCCGGCATAGATCCAGCAGCGAGCGGGAGAGGGCGCGGGCGTCGCTGCCGCTCATCTCAGTCGCTCCAGGGCAAACGAATGGTAGCGCTCGCCATCGCGGCGATACCTTCCTCGCGGCCGGTGAAGCCGAGCCGCTCGCTGGTGGTGGCCTTCACCGCCACGCGCGACAAATTCAATCCAGTGATTTCCGAGATTCGCGCGCGCATCGCGTCGCGGAAGGGTCCGACCTTCGGCCGTTCGCAGATCAATGTTACGTCGAGATGCGCAATGCGTCCGCCGCGCGCGGTGACGCGATCAACCGCGTATTTCAGAAACCGGTCCGACGCAGCCCCCTTCCACTGCGGGTCGCTTGGTGGAAAATGCGAACCGATATCGCCGTCGGCCAGCGCGCCGAGGATCGCATCGACCAGCGCATGCAGGCCGACGTCGCCGTCCGAATGCGCCAGGAATCCTTTCGTGTGCGGCACCCGCACGCCGCAGATCATCAGATGATCGCCGTCGCCGAAGGCATGAACGTCGTAGCCGCTGCCGGTCCGCACATCGCCCAGCGCGGCGCCGAGACGGGCTTCTTCACGAACAAAATCTTCCGGAGTTGTGAGCTTCATGTTGGCAGGATCGCCTTCAAATGTCGCCACCGTCAATCCCGCCCACTCCGCAAGGGCGGCATCGTCGGTGAAATCGTCGCGGCCGTCGCGCGCCGCGCGGCGATGCGCGTCGAGAATTATATCGAAGGAAAATGCCTGCGGCGTTTGCGCGATGCGCAGCCGCGCACGTTCAGGAGTGGCTTCGACATGCCCGCTGTCGCCGATCAGCTTGATGGTGTCACTGACGGGAATTGCGGGCACCGCCGCGCCGGTCAGGCCAGCGGCATCGATGGCGCGCGAAATCACCGCAGGCGTGACGAATGGCCGCGCAGCGTCGTGGATCAGCACAATGTCGGGAGATTGACCTGCGAGTGCTTCCAGTCCGGCTCGGACCGAGGCCTGGCGGGTAGCACCGCCGTTGGCGGGGGGCCAGTAGCGCATGTCACCGACGGCTTCGTTGAACGCCGCAGCATCGTCGGGATTAACAACCGGCTGCACCGCAAAGATCTGTGGATGGCGGCAAAACGGCTCCATCGCTCGCGAAATCACCGTTTTGCCGCCGATCGTACGGTATTGCTTTGGGCCCGCAGACCCGGCACGAAGCCCGCGGCCAGCGGCGACAATGATAGCGGCGGTCCGTTTCTGTGTCGGCATCGTGACTCTGCAGGAGGCGTTGCGGGATCAAGGGGGTGTCGCCCCAGCGCGCACAGCCCTTATCATGTTGAAATCCGAAAACGGAGCGAATTCCCCTACCTCTGTGTATTTTGTTGCACTGCACTTGCAAGACTGGCAGAATTGTCTAAAGTGTAGGCATGAACCTTGACTGCCCAAGAAATGTGCGCAAAATCGTTGTTGGGCATCCGCAATGAAGCGGATGTCTTGGATATGAGAAAATAAGTGACAGGCCCGGTGTATTCTCTCTCGCCGTTGAAAATTGGCGATATCGCGGTCGCCAACCGGGTTTTACTGGCGCCGATGTCGGGAATTACCGACGCGCCTTTTCGACGGCTTGCGGCCTCGCTTGGCGCCGGTCTCGTTGTTTCCGAAATGACTGCCAGCGATGATCTCGTCCATGGCCGGCCGATGTCACGGCTTCGATGCGAGGCCGCCGGAATAGGGCCCCATGTGGTTCAGCTCGCTGGATGCGAGACGCATTGGATGGCGGAAGGCGCGCGGATCGCCGAAGCTGCCGGCGCTGATATCATCGACATAAACATGGGCTGTCCGGCGCGCCATGTCACCGGCGGCCAGTCAGGTTCGGCGCTGATGCGCGATCTCGACCATGCGCTGAAATTGATCGAGGCGACCATTGCCGCGGTCAAGGTGCCGGTCACCTTGAAGATGCGGCTCGGCTGGGACGAGCGCTCGCTCAACGCGCCCGAGCTGGCGCGGCGCGCCGAGGCGGCGGGCGTGCAATTGATCTCGGTCCACGGACGCACGCGATGCCAGTTCTACAAGGGCGTGGCTGACTGGAGTGCGGTGCGCGCGGTGCGCGACGCGATCCGCATTCCGCTCGTCGTCAACGGCGACATCACATCCTACGAGAAGGCGCTAGCGGCACTTGAAATGTCCGGCGCCGATGCAGTCATGGTTGGCCGCGGTGCGCAGGGCCAGCCTTGGCTGCCGGGCCAGATCGGACGCCGGCTTGAGTGCGGAATTGCGGAAGCCGCGCCGACACTGGCCGATCAACTGAAATATGTCTGCATGCTCTATGACGACGTCGTCAGCCATTACGGCCTGCGCATCGGCCTTCGCCATGCGCGCAAGCATCTCGGCTGGGCGCTGGACGTGGCGGCGGCGTATAGCTGCGCGCCCGCGGCCGTTCTCAAGAACTGGCGGCAAAAGATTTTGACCGCTGAAGATCCTTCCGGCGTGCATCGTTCTCTCCGCGATGCATTTGGCGACTTTGCATGGAGCGCAGCCGCATGACGTCAGCCGCAGGACATCACCATCCGCTGCTGTCAGACAGCGACGCCATCCTCAACGCACTGCCCAACCCGGTGCTGCTGGTGGCGCCCGACGGCAAGATCGTCGATGCCAACATGGCAGCGGAATCGTTCTTCGAGATTTCGACGCAGTTTTTGCGCCGCCAGTCGCTGAAAGAACTGGTGCCGTTCGGCAGTCCGCTGCTGGCGCTGATCGACCAGGTGCGATCTAGCGGCTCGCCGGTCAACGAATACAAGGTCGATCTCGGCACGCCGCGGATCGGTGGCGACCGCCAGGTCGACCTGCACGTCGCGCCGTTGACGGAACGCCCTGGCCACATCGTGGTGATGCTGCAAGAGCGTACCATCGCCGACAAGATGGACCGGCAACTGACGCATCGAAGCGCGGCCCGCTCGGTGATCGCGCTGGCTGCGATGCTGGCCCACGAGATCAAGAACCCGCTGTCGGGCATCCGCGGCGCGGCGCAGTTGCTTGAACAGGCGGCATCCTCGGAAGACCGCATGCTGACGCGGCTGATCTGCGACGAGGCCGACCGCATCGTCACGCTGGTCGATCGCATGGAAGTGTTCGGCGATGACAGGCCGGTGGCGCGCGGCCCGGTCAATATTCATTCGGTGCTTGATCACGTCAAGCGGCTGGCCCAGTCAGGTTTCGCCCGCAATGTGCGCTTCGCTGAGGATTACGACCCGTCGCTGCCACCAGTGCTCGCCAATCAGGACCAGTTGATCCAGGTGTTTCTCAATCTGGTTAAGAACGCCGCCGAGGCCGTCGTCGATCTCGGCAGCGACGGCGAAATCCAGCTCACCACCGCGTTTCGGCCAGGCGTTCGGCTGTCGGTACCGGGAAAAAAATCGCGGGTGTCGCTGCCACTCGAATTTTGCGTCAAGGACAACGGACCCGGCGTGCCAGAGGATCTGCTGCCGAACCTGTTCGATCCGTTCGTCACCACAAAACCGACTGGCAGCGGGCTCGGGCTCGCGCTGGTGGCCAAGATCGTCGGCGATCACGGCGGCATCATCGAATGCGAATCGCAACCACGCAAAACCATTTTTCGCGTGCTGCTGCCGATGTTCAGCACCGCCAAAAGCTTCGAACAAGGCAGCAGCGACGGCACGCCGGAACCGTCGTCGCTCGCCTCACAGGACTCACGATGAGGAATAAAAATGCCCGCAGGTAGCATACTTGTCGCCGATGACGACACTGCCATCCGTACGGTTCTGAACCAGGCTCTGTCTCGGGCAGGATACGAGGTGCGTCTGACCGGGACCGCGGCGACGCTGTGGCGCTGGGTGAGCCAGGGGGAGGGCGATCTCGTCATCACCGATGTGGTGATGCCCGACGAGAACGCGTTCGACCTGTTGCCGCGGATCAAGAAGATGCGGCCCAATTTGCCGGTCATCGTCATGAGCGCGCAGAACACGTTCATGACCGCGATCCGCGCGTCGGAACGCGGCGCCTACGAATATCTGCCGAAGCCGTTTGACCTGAAGGAATTGATAGCCATCGTTGGCCGCGCGCTGGCCGAACCGAAGGAGCGCGTCGCCAATCACGCCGACGATGCCGAGTTTGATTCCATACCGCTGGTTGGCCGCTCGCCGGCGATGCAGGAAATCTACCGGGTTCTGGCCCGGCTGATGCAAACCGACCTGACCGTCATGATCTCCGGCGAGTCCGGCACCGGCAAGGAACTGGTCGCGCGCGCGCTGCACGACTATGGCAAGCGGCGCAACGGGCCGTTTGTCGCCGTCAACATGGCCGCGATCCCGCGCGATCTGATCGAGTCGGAATTGTTCGGCCACGAACGGGGCGCGTTCACCGGCGCCAACACCCGCGCTTCCGGCCGGTTCGAGCAGGCCGAAGGCGGCACGTTGTTTCTCGACGAGATCGGCGACATGCCGATGGAAGCGCAGACCCGGCTGCTGCGCGTGCTGCAGCAGGGCGAATATACCACGGTAGGAGGCCGCACCCCGATCAAGACCGACGTGCGGATCGTCGCGGCGAGCAACAAGGATCTGCGCATCCTGATTCAGCAGGGCCTGTTTCGCGAAGACCTGTTCTTCCGCCTCAACGTCGTGCCGTTGCGACTGCCGCCGCTACGCGAGCGCATCGAGGACTTGCCCGACCTGATCCGCCATTTCTTCGCACTGGCAGAGAAGGATGGATTACCGCCGAAAAAGCTCGACACCCTGGCGCTGGAGCGCCTGAAACAGCATCGCTGGCCCGGCAATGTCCGGGAACTCGAAAATCTGGCGCGCAGGCTCGCGGCGCTGTACCCGCAGGATGTCATCACCGGCTCTGTGATCGATGGTGAACTGGCACCGCCCGCGGTCGTCTCCGGCGGCAGCGTGCATCACGGCGTCGATAACCTCGGCGGCGCGGTCGAGGTCTATCTGTCCTCGCACTTTTCGAGTTTTCCGAACGGCGTGCCGCCGCCGGGCCTTTACCACCGGATCCTCCGCGAGATCGAAGTGCCGCTGCTCACCGCGGCGCTGGCGGCGACCCGTGGCAACCAGATCCGGGCGGCGGACCTGCTCGGCCTCAACCGCAACACCCTGCGCAAGAAAATCCGCGATCTGGATATTCAGGTGTATCGCACCGGCGGTTGAATCAGTGAAGCATTCCGGTCAAACGGATGACTGGTGGGCAAGGTGACGCCCAGCAAACGTGCCGCGGATTAGTCGCAATTCGGCAACATTGTGATATGAATGCATCAGTTCGGCTGTCGTTTACCTGACAGACCGCTCGGCTTTCACGCTTACCTGTTCCCGGATGACCAGCGCAGACACGTCGGCCCCATCGTTTGATCCGTTGCTCGCGGAGCCGCGCAAAGCGCCGCTGCGCAGGCTGCTGGCGCCGTTTGCGGTTGGTTTCGCGCTGCTGTCCGCCTGCCTCACCTTCGTGGTGTTGACGGGTCTCACGCCGATCGAGCCCACCCGCGGCGTCGTCGTCTCGTTTCTGCTGATCAATGCCGCCACCATCCTGTTGCTGGTCGGCATCATCATCCGTGAAGTCTGGCAAGTGGTGCAGGCGCGCCGACGCGGGCGCGCGGCGGCACGGCTGCATGTCCAGATCGTCAGCCTGTTTTCGGTGATCGCGGTGCTGCCCGCAGTTCTAGTCTCGATCGTTGCCAACGTGACCATCGATCGCGGCCTCGATCGTCTGTTTTCTGGGACCACGAAAGCGGCGATCGACAATTCGCTTATTGTCGCCAGCGCCTATCTCAACGAAAACGCCCAGCTCATTCGTGGCGACATCCTGGGGATGGCGAACGATATCGCCAATGCACGGCCATTGTTCGACCAGGACCGGCGGTCGTTCCGTGACGTGCTGACGGCGAGCGCCGCTGCGCGCAATCTGCCGGGTACGATGCTGCTCGATAAAGACGCCAACGTCCTGGAGACCGCGCAAACCGGCATTCAGCAGGACTTCAGCAAGCCGCCGGCGGAGTTCATCAAGAACTTCAACGAAACCGAGCCCGAGATCGTGATTGAAGCAAATTACGTCGCCGCGGTCATTCGGTTGCGCGCATTCAACGATACGTTCCTGTATGTCGCGCGGCTGCTCGATCCGCGCGTGGTCGCCCAATTGCGGCAAACCCAGGCCAGCGTCGCCGAATACGCCCAGATCGAATCGCGCCGGCTTGGCATCCAGGTCGCGTTCGCGCTGATGTTCGCCGTGATCGCTCTGACCGTCTTGATGGCGTCGGTGCTGATCGGACTGAATTTCGCCAACTGGCTGGTGGCGCCGATCCGCCGGCTGATGAGCGCCGCCAATATCGTATCGACCGGCGACCTCCACGTTCAGGTTCCGGTACTGAAATCCGAGGGCGATCTCGCCCAGCTCGGCGAGACCTTCAACAAGATGACGCAGGAACTGCGCACCCAGCGCGACGAACTGATGAGCGCAAGCGACCTGATCGACAGCCGGCGCCGTTTCATCGAAGCGGTGCTGTCGTCGGCAAGCGCCGGCATCATTGGCGTCGACGCGTCCGGCAGCATCGGCATCCTCAATCGATCGGCGGAAAAGCTGATCGGTCACGCCGAATCCGAGACGCTCGGTCATCCGCTGTCCGAGATCATCCCCGAGCTCGACGACATGATGAAAACTGCGCGGGAAGGCACGCAGCGGCTGGTGCAGGGGCAGATCACGCTTACGCGAGACAGTCGCGAGCGCAATCTTTCCGTGAGGGTCAGCGCCGAGCATACCAGCCAGTCGCAGGACAGTTATATCATCACGCTCGACGACATCACGGATCTTGTTTCCGCGCAGCGCACCTCGGCATGGGGCGACGTTGCGCGCCGCATCGCGCATGAGATCAAGAACCCGCTGACGCCGATCCAGCTTTCAGCCGAGCGCATCCGCCGCAAATTCGGCAAGGTCATTACCGAGGACAAGGCAATCTTCGAACAGTGCACCGATACCATCGTGCGCCAGGTCGACGACATCAGGCGGATGGTCGATGAATTCTCCCGCTTCGCGCGGATGCCGAAGCCGGTCATGGAGGGCGAGGATGTAGCTGACACCGTGCGGCAGGTGGTGTTCCTGATGCGGGTCGGACATCCCGAGATCGATATCGAGACGGTGATCAAGGACGAGCCGATGCGCGCGCAATTCGACCGCCGGCTGATCTCGCAGGCGCTGACCAACATTATCAAGAACGCGACTGAAGCCATTGAAGCGGTTCCGGCCGAAACCCTGGACAAAGGCCGGATCGACGTCGTCGCGGCGCGCGAGGGCGCAGACATCGTGATCGACGTGATCGACAATGGGATCGGCCTGCCGAAGGTCAGCCGGTCGCGACTGCTGGAGCCCTATGTCACCACCCGCGAGAAGGGCACCGGCCTTGGGCTCGCGATCGTCGGCCGCGTTCTGGAGGATCACGGCGGCGGCATCGAGCTCAACGATGCGGCGGCGATCCGGCCGGGTGCGCGGGGAGCCTGGATGCGGCTGCGGTTTGCCATATCTGGCCATCCGCCAAGCGAGGCCAAACCGAATGACGAAGTGACGCTAGCAAAAGATCAAACCGCCGGGCTCCCAAGCGCGACTAACAACGATCCAAAAATCGAAGCCGCAACAGGCAATTGACGAGACAGGGCGTAATCCATGGCTAATGACATTCTGATTGTCGATGACGAAGCAGATATCCGCGACCTGGTTGCGGGCATTCTCGATGACGAGGGGTTCACCACCCGAACCGCCCGCGACAGCAATTCTGCTTTGACCGAAATCTCCAACCGACGCCCGCATCTGGTTTTTCTCGACATCTGGCTGCAAGGCAGCAAGCTCGACGGCCTGCAGCTTCTGGAACAGATCAAGCGCGATCATGCCGAACTGCCGATCGTGATGATCTCGGGCCACGGCAATATCGAAACCGCGGTGGCAGCGATCAAGCGCGGCGCCTATGACTTCATCGAAAAGCCGTTCAAGTCCGACCGTCTCATCCTGGTGGCGACACGGGCGCTTGAGACGTCGCGCCTCAAGCGTGAGGTCAAGGAACTGAAGCAGCTCGCGCCGGCCTCCAGCACCCTGATGGGCCGCTCCGCCTGCATGAACCAGCTTCGCCAAACCATCGACCGCGCCGCCAAGGCCAACAGCCGCATCATGATCGTCGGCCCTTCGGGTGCCGGCAAGGAACTGGCGGCGCGTACGCTGCACCATGCCTCGCCGCGTGCCGAAGGGCCCTTTGTCGTCATCAACGCCGCCGCCATCACGCCGGAGCGCATGGAAGTCGAGCTGTTCGGTATCGAACAGTCCAATGGCGAACAGGGGCGCAAGGCCGGCGCGCTGGAAGAGGCCCATGGCGGTACATTGTTCATCGACGAGATCGCCGACATGCCGCGCGAGACCCAGAACAAGATCCTGCGTGTGCTGGTCGACCAAACGTTTCAGCGCTCGGGCGGCACCGCCAAGGTTCACGTCGATGTCCGCATCGTTTCCTCTACCGCGCGCAATCTGGAAGAGGAAATCGCGGCAGGCCAATTCCGCGAGGATCTGTTTCATCGATTGAGCGTGGTGCCGATCCGGGTGCCGCCGCTGTCCGAGCGCCGCGAGGACATTCCCGAACTGATCGGATATTTCATGGATCAGATCTCGGCCACCACCGGCCTGCCGAAACGCCAGATCGGGCAGGACGCGATGGCCGTGCTGCAATCGCATGTCTGGCCGGGAAATGTGCGCCAGCTCCGCAACAATGTCGAGCGCGTGATGATCCTCGCCGGAGGCGGGCCGGAAGTGATCATCACCGCCGACATGCTGCCGCAGGACGTCGGCTCGATGGTGCCGGCGATGCCGACCAGCAACAATGGCGAGCACATCATGGGCCTGCCGCTGCGCGAGGCCCGCGAGGTGTTCGAGCGCGACTATCTGATCGCGCAGATCAGCCGCTTCTCCGGCAACATCTCGCGCACGGCGGAATTCGTCGGCATGGAACGCTCGGCCCTGCACCGCAAGCTCAAGGCACTGGGGGTAGGGTAATATCGCCCGGCGGAATCACGATGCCGCAGGAGAAATTCTTTCTCTTTCGGTCTTTTACCGGCAATTGCCCCCGTCTTTAGCCCGGCGGCCGCGCAAACCCGCTTGCCTAAAAACCACGCCTGCCGTCTAATTGCGCTGCCGGGCCCTCGGAGGGGGATCTCAGGGGAGGCTTGGCAACCGGAAGATGTTCCTCGAGGGGGCAGCAATCGGTTCAATAAAAAAGAGAATGCGGGATAACAACAATGGCGGCCAACCGCGCACAAAATCTTCAGGACACCTTCCTAAACCACGTTCGCAAAACCAAGACGCCGCTGACGATCTTCCTGGTCAACGGCGTGAAGCTGCAGGGAATTGTCACCTGGTTCGACAACTTCTGTCTGCTGCTGCGGCGCGACGGTCATTCGCAGCTTGTCTATAAGCACGCGATCTCGACTATCATGCCCGGGGCACCGATCCAGTTGTTCGAAGGCGGCGAGGACGCACCGGCGTGAGCAAAAGCTTGAAAGACGCTTGATTGGAACCCCGTAATCTTGAAGGAGGCGCCGACCGTCCACGGCCGGCGGGGGGCACACAGACCGGGCGGGTGATCGTCATCGGCCCTTATTTACGGATGCGGCGCGCCGACCCCGACGCGCAGACGGACAGCCATGCCATCCGCAATTCCGAGGCGCGGCTTGAGGAAGCCAAAGGGCTGGCACGCGCCATCGACCTTGCCGTCGCCGATGCGATCATCGCACCGGTTAGCCAGATTCGGCCCGCCACCTATCTCGGCAAGGGCAAGGTCGAGGAGATCGTCGGCCTCATCACAGGGCATGACATCGAACTGGTGGTGATGGATTGCGCGCTATCGCCGATCCAGCAGCGCAACCTGGAGAAGGCGTGGAATACCAAGGTGCTCGACCGCACTGGATTGATCCTGGAAATCTTCGGCCGCCGCGCCAAGACCAAGGAAGGTTCATTGCAGGTCGAGCTCGCACATCTGAATTATCAACGCAGCCGGCTGGTGCGGTCATGGACCCATCTGGAGCGGCAGCGCGGCGGCTTTGGATTTATGGGCGGGCCGGGAGAAACCCAGATCGAGGCGGACCGGCGCTTGATCGGTGATCGGATCAGCCGGCTCGAGAACGAGATCAAGAAAGTTCAGGCGACACGTCGGCTGCACCGCGTAGGCCGGCAGCGCGTGCCCTATCGCCTGGTAGCGCTGGTCGGCTACACCAACGCCGGAAAATCGACGCTGTTCAACCGGCTGACCCGTGCCGAGGTGCAGGCCGCCGACATGCTGTTTGCCACGCTTGATCCGACATTGCGGAGCTTGAGCCTGCCCCATGGCGGCAAGGCCATGCTGTCGGATACTGTCGGATTCATTTCCAACCTGCCGACCCAACTGGTTGCGGCATTTCGCGCCACCCTGGAAGAGGTGATGGAAGCCGACGTCATTCTCCACGTCCGCGACATTTCACATGAAGACTCGGACGCGCAGCAGCGCGATGTCGACGCGGTGCTGCGGCAGCTCGGCATCGATCCGGACGCCGGCGCGCGCATCCTGGAAGTTTGGAACAAGATCGATCGGTTCACGCCGGATGAACGCGAGAATCTGCAAAACCTCGCGGCGCGACGCCCGCCGGACCGCCCGTGTTTCCTGGTGTCCGCGGAGACAGGCGAGGGGGTCGATGCGCTACTGGCCGCGATCGAGGATCGGCTCGCGGCGACGCGGACGACCCTGGATTTGTCGATCGACGCATCCGACGGCGCAGGCATCAGTTGGTTGCACCGCAACTCGGAAGTGCTGAACAAGGAACTGCACGACGGCCGCTTCGCCATGACCGTGCGCGTCGACGAAACCAAACGCGATATCGTGGTAAACCGCTTCGACGCGGTGCCGCACGCGGTTTAGTGTCATCCCCCGCGAAAACTTTCCCCGTCGTCCCCGCGCAGGCGTTAGGTCATGCACACATCTCTGTCGTCATTGCCGGGCTCGACCCGGCAATCCATCTACTTCGAAACACCCTTGCGAAGATGATGGATACGCGGGTCAAGCCCGCGTATGACGACATGTGTGCATGACCTAACGCCTGCGCGGGGACGACGGGTGGAGTGAAGGAAACACTTGACGATAAAGGGCGCGACACTATTCCATGCGTCCAACAAAACGGAAGATATCCAGGGAGAAATTTGTGACCTATTCCGACATCCAGCTATTCATCAACGGCAGGTGGCGTCCGAGCCAGTCCGGCAAGACCATCGACGTGCTCAATCCTGCGACCGAAGAGACCATCGGCACCGTCGCGCATGCCGACCGCGCCGATCTCGACGAGGCGCTGGCTGCCGCTGCCGCGGGCTTCAAGGTCTGGCGCGCGGTGTCGGCGTTCGACCGCTGCAAGATCATGCGCAAGGCAGCCGCTATCATGCGCGAGCGCAACGACGAGATCGCGCCGCTCCTGACCATGGAGCAGGGCAAAACATTAGCCGAAGCCAAAATGGAAGCCATGGCCGCTGCCGACGTGATCGAGTGGTTCGCCGAGGAAGCCAAGCGCGCCTACGGCCGGGTAATCCCGGCGCGCGGTCCCGGCATCTACCAGCTCGCGATCAAGGAGCCGGTCGGCCCGGTCGCGGCATTTACGCCCTGGAATTTCCCGATCAACCAGGTAGTGCGCAAGCTCTCGGCCGCGCTGGCTTCGGGCTGCTCGATCATCGTCAAGGCACCGGAGGAAACTCCAGCTTCACCCGCGCAATTGATCCGCGCCTTTGCGGACGCCGGCGTGCCCGCGGGTGTGATCAATCTCGTCTACGGCGTACCGTCGGAAATTTCCGAATATCTCATTCCGCATCCGACCATCCGCAAAATCTCTTTTACCGGCTCGACCGTGGTCGGCAAGCAGCTTTCCGCGCTTGCCGGCCTGCACATGAAGCGCGCCACCATGGAATTGGGCGGTCACGCGCCGGCCATCGTGTTCAACGATGCCGATGTGGCGTCGGCCGCCAGGATTCTTTCGGCGGCGAAGTACCGAAATGCCGGCCAGGTCTGCATCTCGCCGACGCGGATGCTGGTACAGGACGATGTATTCCGCGAATTCGTCGACAAATTCGTCGAGGGCGCGAAGACCATGAAGGTCGGCAACGGCATGGACGCGGATTCCAAAATGGGTTCGCTGGCCAATCCGCGCCGTGTCACTGCCATCGAAGGCATGGTGCAGGACGCCGTGGGCAAGGGCGCCAAACTCGAGACCGGGGGCCACAGAATTGGCAACAAGGGCTATTTCTACGAACCGACCGTGGTTAGCGACGTGCCCAAGGACGCCCGCGCCATGAACGAAGAGCCGTTCGGACCGCTGGCGCTGATCTCGCGTTTCTCGACGCTGGACGAGGTGACCGAGGAAGCCAACCGCCTGCCATACGGGCTCGCATCCTATGCCTTCACCAGTTCCACCAAGACCGCGACTGCGATCGGGGCGGCGATCGAAAGCGGCATGGTCTCGATCAACAGTTTTGGGCTGGCGCTGCCCGAGGTGCCGTTCGGCGGGGTGAAGGATTCCGGCTACGGCTCGGAAGGCGGTACCGAGGCGATGGACGGTTATTTCAACACCAAGTTCATCACCCAAACGGGGGTGTGAAGCGCGAACGTCGCCAAAACCACAACCGTCGTCCCCGCGCAGGCGGGGACCCATAGCCGCCGATGCATGAATTCAGCTTCCGGCATTTCAACACGCGTGTGGGATGCCGTGCCCAACCGCAAGACGGTGGTTATGGGTCCCCGCCTGCGCGGGGACGACGTGGAGATTCAAAGGCCTTCGCCTCATCCCACAGTGCGTCCATCTCTTCGAGCGACGATTGATCCGGTGAACGCCACTGCTCCGCCAGTTTCCGCTCGATGTAACCAAAGCGGCGTTCGAATTTCGCGTTCGCGCCGCGCAACGCCTGATCCGGGTCGGCGCGGATATGCCGGGCGAGATTGACCACTGCGAACAACAGGTCGCCGGTCTCGGCAGCAAGTTCGTACTGGTCGCCGCGGTCGAGGGCCGTTTCGATCTCGTCGGCTTCCTCGCGGATCTTGTGCAGCACCGCGCGGGGGTCGTTCCAATCGAAACCGACGCTGGAGGCCTTGCGCTGCAATTCCATCGCGCGCGAAAGCGCCGGCTGTCCGGCCTTGACGTCCGACAACAGCGATTTGGGAGTTGTTTCTTCCATTGGCCGGCGCGCCGCGCGTTCCGCCTTCTCCTCGGCCTTGATGCGATCCCAGGCGCCTTTCACGTCCGACGGCGTCAAGCATCCGTCGGAATCGGCGAACACATGCGGATGCCGGCGTATCATCTTGCGCGTAATCGCATCGACCACGTCGCCGAACGAAAACGCGTGTTGCTCTTCCGCCATGCGGGCGTGAAACACCACCTGCAGCAGCAGATCGCCGAGTTCGTCGCGCAGATCCTCGAGATCACCGCGCGCAATCGCATCGGCGACTTCATGGGCTTCCTCGATGGTGTAGGGCGCGATGGTCGAAAAATTCTGTTCGAGGTCCCATGGGCAGCCGCTGCCGGGCGTGCGCAGCCGCGCCATGATCTCGATCAGGTGGGAGATATCGCGGGAAGGGATCATGAGTACTCTTGTTGGTTTGTTATTAGCCGAAATCCTCCGGCCTCAATTCAATCGGCTGTCCATGGGGCGTGCGGTCCGCAGCATGGTCCCATGCATCGCGGTAGCGGCGGAGGGTATCGGACGTCGCAACGCCCTTTGCCGCGATCAACGTTTCCAGGGTAACAAGCCAGTGCCGGTAGTAGGTTTCGCCGGTGTCGGGATCGCCAGAGCCCTGCGCACGCGTGATTTCGCCGGCCAGCGACGTGGCCCATTCCTGCCACGTGAACAGTCCGCGCGCATGCAGCGCCAGCGCCATCGCAAACGCCTGCGCCTCCCACGGCTCGCAAAACACCGGGCCGTCAAAATCGCGGGGAATGCTTGGCACCGCAGCGGTCGCGTGCGCGGCGGCTTGCGGATCGATCGGCATCACGCGGGCTCCAGATAAGGCTCCCAAGCATCGACCGAAACCTTCAAGCCTGGATCGCCGCTCTCGCCCCATAATTCACGACCGCCGAACGTCACGGTGTAGAGCCATTGCGGATTTTCGCCCGCACCGCGCGCATTGCTGTCAGGATAGACATGACAGCCCAGCACGCGCTCGACGACGCCGATATGCCCGCGCACATAACGTGGCAGCCGCGTATGGGTCGGCGGATCGATGGTGCGGGCGCGTACCCGGTCCCCGGGTCCAAAATATGCAGCGCGCATGGCCTCGCGTTCGGTCGGTCCACCCCGATGCAACATGCCGGCGACACCCTCCGGCGTCAGGGTTTTGGCAACCGGCTTCGCCGGATGCAGCGGTTTCCCGGCTTCGATCTCGTCCGTTGAAACAAGGTTGCGTTCCAGCATCAAACGTTCGAGACCGGCGAGCCAGATCTGGTAATAGCTCATGGCTAGATAATCGTCGCGCGGCCGATCCTCTCGCGCAAAGCGCGACATATCGATATTCCAGCCACCGGGCATTGCCATCGCAAGCGTGAGCGCAAAGGCCCGGCGTTCCCATTCGGCGTGAAATGGCGGCTCGTTCGGCTCGGGCTGTACCTGGCCTGACCAAACTCCACCCATGTCCTGCCCGCCGTCCATCAGGCGATCTCGTGCGGTTGTTTCGGCAAGCCGGTACCGATCATGCTGTCGCGGGTGACGAGGTCGGCGAGGCGTTGCTCGCTCCAGCCCGCGGTGCCTTCGGGTCGCATCGGCAGCACCAGATAGCGGATTTCCGCGGTTAAATCCCAGACGCGGATGTCGGTGCCGGCTGGCAATTCGAACCCGAAATCCCGCAGTACGCCGCGTGGATCTTTCACTGCCTTGGAACGGTAGGGCGCGGATTTGTACCACACCGGCGGAAGTCCCAAAACCGGCCATGGATAGCAGGAGCACAGCGTGCATACGACCATGTTGTGCAGGGCAGGAGTGTTCTCAAGCGCAACGATGTGCTCGCCCTGACGTCCGGCATAGCCGAGTTCGGCGATCGCAGGTGTGGCATCAGCAACGAGGCGCGCGCGATAGGCGGGATCGGCCCAAGCCCGTGCCACCACGCGGGCACCGTTACGCGGGCCCACCTTGGTTTCGTAGGTCTCGATCAACAGATCGAGCGCAGCCGGATCGACATAGCCTTTCTCGGTCAGGATGGTTTCGAGCGCACGCACCCGCAATTCGGTTTCGGATAGCTCCGAATGGTTGTGATCGTGGTGGTGATGATGGTCCTTGTGGTCGCTCATGGCATCAGGATAAACGCAATTTTCGGGGTATGTCGAGCCGCAAACTCTGCTAGCTTCCCGGGATGGGACGGGCAGGGCGCATAGCACTTGCGACGATACTAGCCATAGCGACGTTGCCAATGGCCGATGGTGCGCGTGCGGCCAATGGCGCATTCTCGGTGGACGCCGCCGATATCTCCGAAGTCGGCTCCTGCAAGCTCGAGAGCTGGATATCCACTGCGACCAACGCGGATTTTTCGCTGGTCGCCAATCCCTCCTGCGTGGTCGATATCGGCAAGCCGGTGGAACTCAGCGTGCTGAGCACTCGCTTTCGCAGCGATGGCGAATGGGGCAACAGCTTTCAACCGAAGGCCAAGACCAATCTGGTTCCGACCGGGATCGGGAAATTGGGCTTTTCGATCTACGCCGGCGGCTCGTTCGACGCGCTGAGCGGCGAGAACCTGACTGCTTTTGCGGTAATCCCGGCGACCTATCGGCTTTCGGAGACCATGCGGATCAACCTCAACGGCGGCTGGCTGTGGGACCGTATCGTCGACCGGCACTATCTGCTTTATGGCATCGGCTGGGACTGGAAATTTACCGACGTGTTGCAACTCACGATCGAGGCGTTCGGCCAGGCCGGGCAGGCGGATACGCCAAGCGTAACCCGGCCGCGGTTTCAGGCCGGGGTCCGCTATCGTCCCAACGAGATTTTCTCGGTCGACCTGATCTACGGCCGCAACATCATGGGCGAGAACGCCAACTGGATAACCCTGGGCACTACCGTGCGGTTCCCGCCGCCGGAAAGCAAACCTGCGCGGGATCGCACGGGGCACTTGTAGAAGAAAACGGCGGGCAGGGAGCGCGGGAGCAATGGCAGATTTTGTGACCATTGAAAAAGGCCTCGGCCCTGAAGGCCGCGTAGCCGTGGTGCGCTTCGACCGCGGCGACGGCATCAATGCGCTTTCGCCGGCCGCGCTGCGGCAATTGACCGATGCCGCGCGCAGTTTCGAGGACGATGGTTCAACCTCCGCCGTGGTGCTGACCGGCAGCGCCGCGGCCTTCAGCGCCGGTTTCGACCTGAAGGACGCCGAGGGTCGTTCCCGCGCCACCATGGACCTCGGTGCCTTGCGCCGACACCTGAAGCTGGGGCCGCGGCTGACACGCGCCTGGCAGGAGATGGAACAGATCACCATCGGCGCCATCGAAGGGTTTTGCCTCGGTGGCGGCGTCGCGCTGGCGGTGGCGCTGGATTTCCGCGTCATGGCGCGCGATGCACATATGCGGGTGCCCGAGATCGGCCTCGGCATGAACATGAGCTGGCAGAGCGTCCCGCGCATGCTGCACCTGATTGGACCGGCCCGCACCAAGCAGGCGGTAATCCTGGCCAACCAGCGCATCTCCGCCGCGGAGGCCCATGATTGGGGCTTGGTGGAGGAGGTGGCCGATCCCGGCCACGCGTTTGACGTGGCAATGGCGCTGGCCGCAAAGGTCGCCGCGCAGCCGCCGTTGTCGGTCGCCATGACCAAGCTGACCGTCAACCGCCTGACCCACGCGCTGGACGACCTGACAAGTCACATGGATGTCGATCAGTTTGCGCTGGCCAGCCTGACCGACGATCACAAGGAAGGCGTGGCGGCGTTCCTCGGCCGCCGTAAGCCGCGCTTCACCGGCCGCTGAACATCTTCGACGGGAGAACTTGCGATGATGAAACTGAAACCGAACTGCGAATGCTGCGATCGCGACCTGCCGCCGGAAAGTCCGGAGGCGCAAATCTGTACCTTCGAATGCACATTCTGCGCGGACTGTGCCGCCAATGTTTTCGCCGGCGTCTGCCCGAACTGTCAGGGCAATCTCGTCAGGCGCCCGATCCGTGCCGCGGCAATGCTCGCAAAGTATCCGGCTTCGACCGAGCGATACCTGAGACCGCAGCCTTGCGCGACATGACCGGCGGGCCCCTCGATCGCTAATCCACGATTCGCATAAGGTATATTATGGAATATTTATTATATTATATATTCCATTGGCTTATATAGAATACATCATAACTTACATGAAAATGGCCACGTTCCGGTGACGCCGTATCGTTGCCGGCAAGCTTGCGGTCTTCCGGTTTTGCGATTGGTAGCGACGGCTTCGTAACGCATCGCATTGTGGCGCGCCTAACGGAGCCGCCGATATTGCCGCGCCGTCCGGACACTGCAATAAGCCATCGCGAGATGGTTGATGACCGGGCGGCGCCGGGTCCGTATGATCCATCTCACAAGAACAATAACCTTGGGGAGACGACCAGATGAGTTTTTCACGACGCACGCTGTTGAAGGCATCCGCGGCCACGGCCGTGATGGGCAGCGTCGGCGCACCGTTTGTGGCGCGCGCGCAAACTGCCGAATTTGTCTACAAATACGCCAACAATGCACCGGACTCGCACCCGATGAATGTGCGCGCCAAAGAAATGGCCGCCGCGATCCAGACCGAGACCAACGGCCGCTTCGACCTGCAGATTTTCCCGAATAACCAGCTCGGTTCCGATACCGACATGCTGAGCCAAATCCGTTCAGGCGGCATCGAATTCTTCACGCTGTCGGGGCTGATCCTCGCTACTTTGGTTCCGGCCGCCTCGATCAACGGCATCGGCTTCGCCTTTCCGGACTACGACACGGTCTGGAAGGCCATGGATGGCGATCTCGGCGCCTATGTCCGCGGTGAAATTGCCAAGGCCAATCTCGTCGCAATGGACAAGATCTGGGACAACGGGTTTCGACAGACTACGTCATCGACCAAGCCGATCAGCAATCCCAACGATTACAAAGGCTTCAAGATCCGCGTGCCGGTGTCGCCGCTCTGGACTTCGATGTTCAAGGCGTTCGACGCCTCCCCGGCCTCGATCAATTTCAGCGAGGTCTATTCGGCGTTGCAGACCAAAATCGTCGAAGGCCAGGAAAACCCGCTGGCGCTGATCTCGACCGCCAAGCTTTACGAGGTGCAGAAGTACTGTTCGCTTACCAACCACATGTGGGATGGCTTCTGGTTCCTCGCCAACAGGCGCGCCTGGGAAAAGGTGCCTGAAGATATCCGCAGCATCGTCGCGAAAAACATCAACGCCGCCGCGGTGAAGGAACGCGTCGATACCGCGAAGCTGAACGGCAACTTGCGTGGCGAACTGGAGGGCAAGGGGCTGGCATTCAATCAACCCGATGTTGCGCCGTTCCGTGAAAAATTGCGGTCGGCCGGCTTCTATGCGGAGTGGAAAGGCAAATACGGCGACCAGGCCTGGGAGCTATTGGAGAAATCCGTCGGCAAGCTGTCATAACGGGCGCTCAGGAAAATCGAGATGGCGCACGCCGAACTTTCGCATGCGGCGGCTGGGGAGGCAGCCCTCGAGGCCCTTCGCCGCCGTTCGCTGGCGGCATCGGCCAACGTGTATCTCGGCATGCTGGTCGAGATTCCGGCCGCATTTCTGGTGGTCGCGGAAATTGTCATCCTGTTCGCCGGCGTTGTGGCGCGATACGGGTTGCACCGGCCGCTGATCTGGTCCGACGAACTGGCGTCGATCCTGTTTCTCTGGCTGGCGATGCTGGGCGCCGCGGTGGCTTTCCGCCGCGCCGAGCACATGCGGATGACCGCCGTCGTCGCCAGCGCGGGACCGGCGATGCGCGCCTACCTCGACGTGATCGCGACCTGCGCGGCGCTGGCGTTCCTGCTGCTGATTGCCTGGCCTTCCTACGAATACGCCTATGAGGAAAGCTTCATCACCACGCCGGCGCTGCAGATTCCCAACATTTGGCGCGCGGCGGCGCTGCCGGCCGGCATCTGCCTGATGGCGATGTTCGCGTTGCTGCGGCTGGCAAAAGCGGGCGATCCGAGGACCCTGCTCGGCGCGATGCTGTCGGTGGCGCTGCTGATCGCGGTATTCTGGCTGGCGCAGCCATGGCTGCGTCCGCTCGGCAACATCAACCTGATCATCTTCTTCGTCGGCGTTGCAGGCTTCTGCGTCTTTACCGGGGTGCCGATCGCGTTCGGATTTGGCCTTGCAATCTTCGGCTATCTGGCGCTCACGACGCGAACGCCGCTGATGGTTCTGGTCGGCCGCATGGACGAGGGCATGAGCCACCTTATTCTGCTGTCGGTCCCGCTGTTCGTCTTCCTCGGCCTGTTGATCGAGATGACCGGGATGGCGCGGGCCATGGTGGCGTTCCTGGCTAGCCTGCTTGGCCATGTCCGCGGCGGACTGCATTACGTGCTGGTCGGCGCGATGTATCTGGTCTCCGGCATATCCGGTTCCAAGGCTGCCGACATGGCTGCCGTTGCCCCCGTGCTGTTTCCGGAAATGAAAACGCGCGGCGCCAGGCCCGGCGATCTCGTCGCCCTGCTCGCGGCCACCGGCGCGCAGACCGAAACCATTCCGCCCAGCCTTGTGCTGATCACCATTGGCTCGGTCACCGGTGTCTCGATTTCCGCGCTGTTTACCGGCGGATTGCTGCCCGGCGTGGTGCTGGCGATCACGCTGTCGGCGCTGGTGTGGTGGCGCTATCGCGGCGAGGATCTCAGCCACGTCACCAAGGCGAAGGGCGGCGAGATCGCCCGATCCTTGGTCATCGCCCTGCCCGCGCTCGCTTTGCCGTTTGTGATCCGTTATGCCGTGGTCGAAGGCGTCGCAACCGCGACCGAGGTTTCCACCATCGGCATCGTCTATGCCTTCATGATCGGGCTTGCGATCTATCGCCAGTTCGACTGGCGGCGATTGATGCCGATGCTGATCGAGACGGCGTGCCTGTCCGGTGCGATCCTGCTGATCATCGGCACCGCGACCGGAATGGCGTGGGGATTGACCCAATCCGGGTTCTCGCGCGCGCTGGCCGCTGCGATGACCGGCCTGCCCGGTGGTTCCGCGACTTTTATCGCGGTATCCATCGTCGTTTTCGTGATTTTAGGCAGTGTACTGGAGGGAATTCCGGCCATCGTGCTGTTTGGGCCGCTGCTGTTTCCGGTGGCGCGTCTGGTCGGCGTCCACGAGGTTCATTATGCGATGATTGTGATCCTCGCGATGGGCATCGGCCTGTTCGCGCCACCGTTTGGCGTCGGCTATTATGCCGCATGCGCGATCGGCAGGGTCGATCCTGCCGAAGGCGTCGGTCCGATCATGGGGTATCTGTTCGCACTATTGGTAGGATTGATTATCGTCGCCATATTCCCTTGGATTTCGATCGGATTTCTATGAGCCGGGAAGTGGACCGAAACCATGAGCGATCAGGGCGATTACAGCATCGGACTGGACAAGACGCCGGCCAATTTCGTCCCGTTGTCACCGTTGAGCTTCCTCGAACGTTCCGCTGCGGTCTATCCCAACCTCACCAGTACCGTCTACGAAGGCCGGATCTTCACCTGGGCCGAGACCTATGAGCGCTGCCGGCGCTTCGCTTCGTTTCTCGCCGGCAAGGGAATCGGCCGAGGCGACACGGTAGCCGCGATGCTGCCAAACATTCCCGCGATGAACGAGGCGCATTTCGCGGTGCCGATGACGGGGGCCGTACTCAACACCCTCAACATCCGTCTCGAAGCCAATACCATCGCCTTCCAGCTCGATCACGGCGGTGCCAAGATCATCCTGGTGGACCCGGAATTTGCCGGCGTGATCGCCGAGGCACTGGCGCTGATGACGGGTCCAAAGCCACTGGTCATCGATGTCGATGACGCGGTCTATCCCGCACAGCGGATTGGCGAAATCGAATACGAGGAAGCTGTGTCGCAAGGCGATCCCAGGTTTGCCGCAAGACTGCCGCACGACGAATGGGACGCCATCGCATTGAGTTATACCTCGGGAACCACGGGCAGTCCGAAGGGGGTCGTGACCCACCATCGCGGCGCCTATCTCAACGCCGTCAGCAACATCCTTGCCTGCGGGCTCGGCCAGCATCCGGTCTATCTCTGGACCCTGCCGATGTTTCACTGCAACGGCTGGTGCTTTCCCTGGACTATTGCCGCAACCGCCGGCATCAACGTTTGCCTGCGCAAAGTCGACCCCACCAAGATTTTCGAACTGATCGAGCAGTGCGGCGTCACCCACATGTGCGGCGCGCCGATCGTCTACAACACCCTGATCAATGCGGCCGATGCGCCGAGATACAGTAGCGGTCCGATGGTGCATGGGTCGATTGCCGGCGCCGCACCGCCGGTCGCGGTGCTCGAAGGCGCGGAAAATATCGGCATCAAGCTGACGCATGTCTACGGATTGACGGAAACCTATGGTCCCGCCTCGGTCTGCGCGGAGCAGCCGGGCTGGGATGATTTGCCCGCCGACCAGCGTGCGCAACTGAAGCGGCGTCAGGGCGTATCTTATCCGCTGCAGGAACAGGTAACGGTGATCGATCCAGAGACGATGCGCGAGGTGCCGCGCGACGGCGAGACCGTCGGCGAGGTAATGTTCCGCGGCAACATCGTGATGAAGGGCTATCTGAAAAACGCAAAGGCTACTGAAGAAGCCTTTGCGGGCGGCTGGTTTCACACCGGCGATCTCGGCGTCCTTGACAAGGATGGCTACGTCATCATCAAGGACCGGTCCAAGGACATCATCATTTCCGGCGGCGAGAACATTTCCTCAGTCGAGGTCGAGGACGTGCTGTACAAGCATCCGGCGGTGCTGTTTGCGGCCGTGGTTGCAAAACCCGATGCAAAATGGGGTGAAGTGCCCTGCGCCTTCGTCGAACTGAAGGACAACGCGCGCGCAACCGAGGCCAACATCATCGCGTTCTGCCGCGGCCAGATGCCCGGCTTCAAGACGCCGAAAGCGGTGGTGTTCGGCACGATTCCGAAAACGTCGACCGGCAAAATCCAGAAATTCATGCTGCGCGATCAGGTGAAATCGGCGAAGGCGATATCGGCATGAAGCCCCATTGTCATTGCGAGGAGCGCAGCGACGAAGCAATCCAGTTCGCTTCAGCGATTCTGGATTGCTTCGCTTCGCTCGCAATGACGGGTTAGTCCAGCGTCAGCCGCATGCCGTCATAGGCCGGAATCACGCCCGCCGGCAGGCTGAGACGCAGCACCTCGTAATCCAGGTCGGCATGCATATTGGTGATGACGGCACGGCGCGGCTTGAATCGTTCGATCCAGGACAGCGCGTCGCTGACGCTGAAGTGGCTGGGATGGCCGGCATAGCGCAACCCGTCGATGATCCAGAGATCGAGGTTTTCCAGTGCCTGCCAGCTATCGCGCGGAATGTCACTGACGTCGGGCGTATAGGCAGCGTCGCCGATCCGGAAGCCCAGCGCCGGGATGTTGCCGTGCTGCAGGATGAACGCGGAGAACACGAGCGGACCGCCCTTCCCCGCGATGGCTCGGCTTTCGCCGGCTTCAACGGCAAGATGTTCGAGGATCGGCGGGTAATCGCTGCCTTCGGGTCTCTCGAAACAATAGCCGAAGCGCGGCAGGATGTGACGGGCTGTGGCCTGATTGAGATACACCGGAATACGCCGGCGCTGATGCAGCACCACCGAACGCAGATCGTCGATGCCGTGAGTCTGGTCGGCGTGTTCATGGGTGAGGAACACCGCATCGATATGATCGACGTTGGCGTCAATCAGTTGCTCGCGCAGATCCGGCGAAGTATCGATCACGACGCGTGTGATGCCGGTTTCCGATGTCTGCTCGGCCAGCAATGAACAACGGCGGCGGCGGTTTTTTGGATTGGCAGGATCGCAGGCGCCCCAGCCAAGCGCGGGACGCGGCACGCCGGCCGACGATCCGCAACCAAGAACGGTCAGGGTCAGCGTCATGTCGCGGTTTCCACCGGCGGCACCTTGCTGAACAAACGGAAGAAATTTTCGGTGGTCTGGCGCGCGATGTCGTCCGGTGAGACACCGCGTGTCTCCGCCAGCACTTTTGCGATTTCCACGACATAGGCCGGCTCGTTGCGCTTGCCGCGAAACTTTCCCGGCGCGAGATAGGGCGCGTCGGTTTCCACCATGATGCGATCGGCCGGAAGCTCGGCAGCTAGATCGCGCAGCGCCTGAGATTTCTTGAAAGTCAGAATGCCCGTGAACGAAATCGAAAGACCCAAGGAAATTGCTTTCATCGCAAGGTCGCGTCCGCCGGTGTAACAATGCAGCACGGCGCGAAACGATCCCCTGGCCATTTCGTCTTGCAGGATGCGGCCGCAATCCTCGTCGGCGTCGCGGGTATGGATTACCAGCGGCAGGCCGGTGGCGCGGGCGGCGGCGATATGGGCGCGAAACCCGCGCTCCTGAGCCTCGCGCGAGCCGTGCTGGTAAAAATAATCCAGCCCAGCTTCGCCCAAGGCGACAATTTTCGGATGCCGCGTCAACTCGATCAGCCGATCCGCCGGAATGCCGTCTTCCTCGTCGGCGTGATGCGGATGGGTGCCGACCGAACAATAGACGCCTGGAAAGCGTGCCGTGATGGACAGCAAGGCTTCGAGATGTTTCACCCGCGTTGAGATAGTGACGATGCGCCCTATTCCCACGGCCCCGGCGCGCGCTACGATGGCGTCGAGATCGTCGGAAAAATCCGGAAAATCGAGATGGCAGTGGCTGTCGACGAGCATGTCCCTACGCCGCCGAGGGCTCGATGTAACGCGGGAAGACCGCCACCGGCGCAGGCAAAACCACTCCCGCTCTGATGCGGGTCGCGCCGCCCAGCGCCGCAAAATTGCGTTCGCCTTCCGGTATGCCAAGACTGTCGAGCAGTTTCTCCGAGGCTTCCGGCATCGCCGGCTGCGTGAGAATGGCAACCTGGCGGATGACCTCGGCGGTCACATACAATACCGTACGCTGGCGCGGCGGATCGGTCTTGGCCAGTGCCCACGGCGCTTCGCCCGCGAAATAGCGGTTGGCTTCGGCCACGACCGCCCAGATGGCATTGAGCGCCTGGTGAATTTGCTGGGTTGCCATCGCAGTCCGCGCCAGGGCGATCATGCCGTCGGCCTGAGCGAGGATGGCTTTGTCGTTGTCGGTGAATGCGCCCGGCTCCGGCAAAACGCCGTCATGTTGCTTTGCGATCATCGACAGCGAGCGCTGCGCCAGGTTGCCGAGATCATTGGCAAGATCGGCATTGGTCCGCGACACGATTGCTTCGTGATTATAACTGCCGTCCTGACCGAACGATACTTCCCGCATGAAGAAATAGCGCATCTGGTCGACACCGTACTGATCGGCCATGGCGAACGGATCGACGACGTTGCCGGTAGACTTCGACATTTTCTCGCCGCGGTTCAGAACGAAGCCGTGCGCGTAGACCCGTTTCGGCAGCGCGATGCCTGCGGACATCAGGAAGGCGGGCCAGTACACCGCATGAAAGCGGATGATATCCTTGCCGATGACATGCAGGTCGGCGGGCCAGTAATGCCAGTTTGCGCTGCCCTCGTTGGGAAAACCGACGCCGGTAATGTAATTGGTCAGGGCATCAACCCAGACATACATTACATGTTCGGGGTCGTTCGGCACCTTGATACCCCAATCGAATGTGGTGCGTGAGATCGACAGATCCTTGAGCCCGCCTTTGACGAAACTCATCACCTCGGCGCGGCTGGAATCCGGTCCGATGAAATCGGGCTGTGCCTCATAAAGCGCGAGCAGCTTGTCCTGATAGGCGGAAAGCTTGAAGAAATAGCTCTTCTCCTCGACCCATTCGACCGCGGTGCCTTGCGGGCCGCGACGGACCTTGTCATCGCCAAGAACGGTTTCGTCTTCGGCGTAATAAGCTTCGTCGCGCACCGAATACCAGCCGGAATAACTGGAAAGATAGATGTCGCCATTCTCGGCCATCCGCCGCCAGACTTCCTGGACCGAACGATGATGCTGCTCTTCGGACGTGCGGATAAAACGGCTGAAGGAAACGTTGAGCCTTTCATCGAGCTTGCGCAGCAAACCTGCATTGCGGGTCGCGAGTTCGAGCGCGGAAATACCTTCCCGTTGCGCGGTCTGAATCATCTTTTGGCCGTGCTCGTCCGTCCCGGTCAGGAAAAACACGTCCTTGCCATCCAGCTTCTGGAAACGCGCGAGCACGTCGGTCGCAATCGCCTCGTAAGCGTGGCCGATATGCGGCGCGCCGTTGGGATAAACGATCGCAGTCGTGATATAGAAAGATTCACGGGGCAAATTTTTCGCATTCGCCATCGCTGCGAAGCCTTTCATGGACACGTCAGTTGATCGCCTCTGCAAGCAGCCCGAACACCGAGAAAACCAGCGGTTTCCGCTCAAGATTGTATTCGGCGGTATCGCGCGCGACGCGGTTGATCTTTTCCCATACCTCCGCAAGCCGCGCAAGGCGCGGCAGGTTCACGTTGGCATTGGCGTCGGCGCGCAGCCGCTCGGCGATCCAGCGATCGACGCTGTCGATAAAGGCCGTGAGCACGGCACGGTCGGTGCCACCGAGGGCGTCGCCTAGGGCATGAAGATCGCGCGGATCGACCCGCGGCAAGCCGTTCAGCAGCGCGGCCGTGCGCTGATGCAGCTTGAGTGCCTCGCCGCCAAGCAAGGTCAGCGCACGCGCGACGCTTCCTTCCGCCGCTTCCGCCGCCTCCGCGAGCAAGGGATCATCGGGCAGAGTTTGTTTGGCCTCTGCCGCAGCCTGGATAACGTCGCCGATCGCCAGCGGTCGTAACGGCAATTTCCGGCAGCGCGACTGGATGGTAGGCAGCACGCGCGCCGGCGCGTGGCTGACCAGCAGGAATAGCGATTGCCGCGGCGGCTCTTCGAGAACCTTGAGCAGCGCGTTGGCTGCATTGGCGTTCAACTCATCGACGGTGTCGACGATGCAGATCCGCCACCCTTCCACTGCCGCGGTCGAACCAAAAAACGAAATCGTCTCGCGGATTTCATCAACGGTGATAACGGTGCGCATCACGCCCTTGTCATTAAGCGTACGCTCGAGCGTCAGCAATCCGCCATGGGCGCCTGCCGCGACGTGGCGGGACACCGGATGCGACGGGTTGACCGCAAGCGTTTCGGCGCCTTGCACCTCCGGCGCCAGCGGATCGCGATTCGCGAGCACGAACCGCGCCATGCGATACGCCAAGGTCGCCTTGCCGATGCCCTGTGCGCCGCCGATCAGCCAGGCATGTGGAATCCTTCCGCCGCGATAGGCGTTCAGCAAAGCCACTTCAGCCTCGCGATGACCGAACAGCGAACGGGTTTCGCGCGGATGCGGCACGGGGACGGATGCTTCGACCTGGCGGGCGCTCATAGGTTGGCTACCTTGAAAACATCGAATTCCAGGAAACGGTCGCGCACGACGGTCCAGACTCGCGCCGCGACGATTCCGGCGGCGGCATTGGCATCGATCAGGACGCAGCGCTGTGGCTCCGCCGCGGCGATCTGAAGGTAGGCGTCGCGCAGGCCCTCATGAAATCTGACATCCTCCGCTTCGAAGCGATCCGGCGTGCCTGCGCCGCGCCGTGTTGCGGCGCGCTGCATGCCTATTTCCACGGGAACGTCGAGAATAATCGTGAGCTCCGGCTTGATGTTGCCGATGGTGACCCGCTGCATCGCATTCAGGATTTCGGGCTCGACCTTCCCAACTCCGCCCTGATAGGCGCGCGTGGAATCAAAAAATCGGTCGCACAGCACCCACACGCCCTCATCCAGCGCCGGCTGGATGACCGCATGCACATGATCGTCGCGCGCCGCGGCAAACAGCAGCGTCTCGGCCTCCGGGCCAAGCAGCTTTCCCATTCCGGACAGCAGGAGATAGCGAATGATCTCGGCGCCCGGCGATCCACCCGGCTCGCGGGTGACCATGGTACGCAACTTCATGCCGTTGAGACGTTTGGCGAGCGTCTTGATTTGCGTGGATTTGCCCGATCCCTCGCCCCCCTCGAAGGTGATGAATCGCCCACGTCTCATATCTTTTTTGGCATCCGCCGTGGCCATGTCAGAGCTTCTCGGCGCCCGCGCGGAACATTCCTATCACGAGTTCGCTGGCGCCATCGATCGCGCGCCGCACCGTCGATCCAGCAGCCACCGATTCCGCCGCATAAACCGGGGTTTCCACGGCGAGGTTGGCGCCGCGCCAGACCTTGACGAAGCCGACCTGCTGACCCGGTTCGATCGGCGCGCGCACCGGTCCGCTATAGACGATCCGGGCAATCAGCTTGTCGCTGCCGTTCTTCTGCACCATCACCTTGACGGGCTCTGGGCTCGCGAGTTTGACCGAGCGGCTGTCGCCGCCGAAAACCTTGGCATAGCCGACCGGCTGTTGCGCCGCGAACAGCGTCCGCGCCTCGAAATTGCGGAATCCCCACTCGAGCAGTTTCTTTGCCTCGGTCACGCGATCGTCGGGATCGTCGAGGCCGTTGACGACGACGATCAGCCGCATGCCGTTCTGCACGGCGGAGCCGACCAGGCCGTAGCCCCCCTCCTTGGTGTATCCGCTCTTCAACCCATCGGCGCCTTCAAGCGAGTTGAGCAGCGCATTGCGGTTCTGCTGCCGGATCTTGTTCCAGGTGTAGTCGCGTTCACCGAACAGCTTGTAGAATTCAGGATAGGTCTGAATGATATGACGCGCGAGCTTTGCGAGTTCGCGCACCGTCATCCTGTTGCCGGGGTCGGGCAGACCGCTCGAATTGGCAAAGGTCGACCGGGTCAGGCCGAGTTCCCGGGCGCGTCTGGTCAGCGTTTCGGCGAAGGCCTTTTCACTGCCGCCAATGCCTTCGGCCAGGATCATGCAGGCATCATTGCCGTTCTGGATGATGGCGCCATGCAGCAGGTCGTCCACTGGAACGCGGCTGTGAATTGCCGCGAACATCGTCGGCCCGCCTGCGGGAGCGCCGCCTCTGCGCCAGGCGTTTTCACTGACCATGTATTGATCGGTGAGCTTGATGTCGCCCTGTTTGATAGCGCGAAAAACCACTTCGGTGGTCATCAGCGTCATCATGCTGGATGGAGCCCGCAGTTCGTCCGGACTCTTTTCGAACAGCACGCTGCCGCTGGCAGCCTCGATCAGGATCGCGGTGGGCGCATCGGTGTCGTAGCCGCCATCGTCCTTCTTGGCGCCTTGCACACTCTGATTGGCCGCGAAAGCGCCGCCGCCGCAGGCCATGCATAGTGCGACAATGCCGGCAATCAGGCTCCGCCAGCGGCATGCTGCCGCGACCTGCAATCCGCTATTCATGAATAAATTGAGGCCCATACGCGATGTCCTGAACGCAGCGTTCTAACAGTTGGGAACGACGCAAACAACATGGGTTTGCTCCGGCCGCGGCCAACCCCCGCGTGATTGCGAGAGGGCACGATCAACTCTATCGTGCCGCCGCGCAAGCTCACAAAATCTGCGAAACAAGGCGGAAAAGCGATGCAATCCTCACGTATGATTTCCGCCAATGGCATCGAAATGTTCTTGACCGAACAGGGCGATGGTCCGCTGGTGCTGCTCTGCCATGGCTGGCCGGAACTGTCGTATTCCTGGCGGCATCAGATTTCCACGCTTGCCGAAGCCGGTTTTCACGTTGTCGCGCCGGACATGCGCGGCTTCGGCCGCACCGGCGCGCCTTCCGACATCGGCGCCTACAGCATCTTCGACCTTGTCGGAGACATGGTCGCGCTGGTCGCGGCTTTGGGCGAAAAACAGGCCGCCATCATCGGTCATGACTGGGGCGCGCCGGTGGCCTGGCACGCCGCGCTGTTCCGGCCGGACATCTTTCGCGCCGTCGCGGGTCTCAGCGTGCCGCCGCCCTTTCGCGGCCGCGGCCGGCCGCTGGATACGCTGCGCGACAGCGGCGTCACCAATTTTTACTGGCAGTATTTCCAGACGCCGGGAATTGCCGAAACCGAATTCGAGCGCGACGTGGCTTTGACGATGCGAACCCTGCTCGGCCGCGGATTTTCCGATCCGGCGGCTTCGTTATTCATCGAGGACGGCAAGGGATTTCTCGGCGATGCACGGATCGACCGGCCGTTGCCGGAATGGCTCGGCGAAGCCGACCTGTCTCACTTCGTCGAATCCTATCGAAGCTCCGGCTTTCGCGGTGGACTCAACTGGTATCGCAACATCGACCGTAACTGGGAACTGACCGCGCCATGGCAAGGCGCGCAGATCCACCAGCCATCGCTGTTCATTGCCGGATCGAAGGATTCCGTCATCACCGGCCTGATCGGCGCCAAACGCGTCACGGAACTGGAGCGGGTGCTGCCGAACTTGCGGCAGAAGCTGATCATCGATGGCGCCGGCCACTGGATTCAGCAGGAGCGGCCTGCTGAAGTGAATAATGCGCTGATCAATTTTCTGAACGAGGCCGGCAGGCCGTGAACAACAGCGGCTCAGTACAGGCCACGGCCGGACAACAACTCGCTCGGTCCGCGCGGATCGACCGGGGCATAGGCGGAGACCGGCCTGGCGTTCGGCGGCGCATACGCGCCGTCGATGTCGTAAGACACCGCGCGCGGATTTTCCAGGACACGGCCGCCTGTCCGCATCCGGCCAGATGCGGACATTTCGGACGTCGCGTTGATCGACGCCAGGTCCGCCGATGTATTGCCGAGGCTATAGGGCCGCCCTTCCGGCATCGGAACGTCGCCACGAATTGCGCGGCCTTGCGCCGGAATTTCCGGGATAAAGGGTTTCGCCGAAGCCACTCTGACGGTTGAGGGCGAAGGCGCCGGCACGCCGGTGCGCAGCGTGGCTACCAGCTGGCGATCGTCGGAGCCTTCCAGCGGCGCCCGCGCGACGTATTCGACCCGTACCCGCGCCACGCCGTTGCCCTTGAATTCGAGCAGTTCGGCGGCCCGGTTGGAGACGTCGATCAGCCGGTTGCCATGGTACGGTCCACGGTCGTTGACCCGTACGATCAGCGACTTGCCGTTGCTGAGATTTGTCACGCGCGCATAAGACGGCATCGGCAGGGTAGGATGGGCCGCGGTCAGCGAGGCCATGTCGAAGACCTCGCCATTGGCGGTCAGCCGGCCATGGAAATCGTCGCCGTACCAGGAGGCCATGCCCTCGGCGCGATAGCCGGTGTCCTCCTCCGGCACGTAAACCCGGCCTGCGACCGTATAAGGCTTGCCGACACGGTAGGTGCCGCCACCTTTCGGCACCGGCTCGCCAAAGGCCACCACCCGCGGGCTGCTGGACACCCCATATTTAGGATCGACACGGCTGAATTTTCCGTTTTGCGCGCAGTTTGCGAGCACCAGGCATGCGCCTGCGATCGCGACGGCTTGCACCGCCCTGCCCACCGGATTTGGCCGCCGAATCCCCATCCGCCCCAATACCATTCCACCGGCCGCGTGCCTATGTCAGGCGTTCAACGAAGCCGCTTTTCCCGACGCGGCCCATCTGCGCACCGGGGTATGAATATATCGCAGAGCGAACGCGGCGGAAATGGGGTGGGCACGGACGTGGTGAAGGAATGGTTGCTTGTGCCCCGCGGCCCGCCCGGACCGCGCCGTCGCTTGCAATCGGCGGCGCCTTCCCCCATGAGATTCGCGACGGAAGGGTGGCCGAGTGGTTTAAGGCACCGGTCTTGAAAACCGGCGTACCTGCAAGGGTACCGTGGGTTCGAATCCCACCCCTTCCGCCAGAGATCCGATTGTCGAGTTCGGCGTCTGCGACACCGACTTAGTTCCGCCGTTAACTACCAGTCCATCTGAACGAAGCGCTCATCCCCTGTTCACATTCAACTTCATAGTGTGCGCGCTATAGTCTAAATTCCACTGGAGGAAACCATGAAACTTAAATTCGCACTTGTTGGCTTCGTTGCACTCGGCGGTGCCGCGCTCAGCGCCGGAATGGCGTCGGCCATGCCGCTCGCCCCGCTCGGGCAATCCGCCGCCTCAAATGTCGAAAGCGTTGCGCTGGTTTGCGGTCCGAACGGCTGCGTCCGTACGGCGCCGCGTGTTTACGGTTATGGCTACGGCGTCCGGCGTGGCTACGCCTATGGGGTGCGGCGGGGCGGCTATGGTTACGGATATCGTCGGGGCTACCGCCGCTGGTGATCGGGAAAGAGGGCTTCGGCCCTCTTTTCTTTTTGTGCCGGACGCCGCGCGATGTTGATTCCTTCGCAATAATGGAAGGGCCGCCCGGTTTGCGGCCACAACGCCTCCACCTATGACGATCTTTCCGCTCGTTTTTCGGAGCGATCTCGTCCAGCTTACTTCGGCCGGTTCGGGCGCGAAGCGTCTGCCGAGGTTGCGCTGAAGGCGAAAGCGATGATCGATCCCGGAGTGCATAAGGTAACCTGGCAGCAGGTCGGGCGCGTTGCCGAGCCCGGCCGATACCTTTTCACATTCGGTTGGCTGACCATCACCGCGGATGACCTTGCGGTTTGGCAGCAATATCCAGACGCCGCATTCACCCTCATCGTGCAGTCCCCGGCTGAAGCGATCGAAGAATACCGGTTAGGTGCCTTCGAGTTGTGAGGCGGCGGCGGCGTAGTTCCGGCGCCGGGTTTTCAGCAAGTCGAGATCGAAAACACCGCGCCGGCAGAACAGCAGCGGCACCGCAGGCGAAAATGGCACTCAGTCCAGCCCGCGCTCGCGGCTAAGGCGAACCATTTGATCGATGAAAATCGCTTTCTGCTTGTCATTGAGACTGGCAAATAGCGGCTCGGCAGCGTCGGCAACATTCCTCTGGTCGACGGCGCGGTCGTTGAGAAACTGGGCTTCATTGCGCATCTGCTCAATGATATCGTCGGGAGGATCCCGCTGCGCGCGCGCGATCCGCAGGTTCAGGCGGTCGGCGCCGTTATGCCCGAGGTAATGCATGGCGCTGTTGAACGCGGTCCAGTTCTTCTCCTGCTCCGGCGTCAGTTGCAGTTCGGTCTTGATCCGCTCGATATAGGCATCGCTGTTGGCGACGATCTGTTCCGCGGTCAATTGAGGCTCGGTCGTTTGCGCTCGCTGTTGGGTCGCCTTGTTTTTTGCCGTTTTGGTGGCTTTCGGACCTGTCAATTTCGCTGCGGGCTGTGTCGTCGTAGGCGCGTTGTTTTCGCCGACGCCAAGCACGCCTGTGAATACGCCGACGACGCCGCCAATGGCGCCACCCAATACGCCGCCAACCGGACCTGCCGCCTTGTTGCCTTCCGCAGCGCCTTTCTGAACGCCTTTGACCAGTCCTTGAGCATGCACACCGGGTGATGCGGCACAAAGCGTGACGGTTCCGGCAACGAGCGCGACAAGCAGTCTCTGGTTTGTGCGCGTTGGAAGTCCCGGGCTGATCATCACCTACTCTCCATGGCAATTCGTCTGTCGCGGCGGGGGCGCGGTTCGTGCGCGACGATTCAGACAATATCGTTTTCGCGCCGCGCAAGTCCACGGGGCGATCCGGGACATTCTGTTGACATTGAGCCTGCGACAATCCCGCGCAGAAGGTGGAACGCGCCGATATGTGCGGCGCACTCTCGGGAAGCGTATGAGCAAGGCGGCAGCCCGAGTCTGCGCACGCAACGTAAGTTCTATAAGCGGGTACATGCTGATTTCTCGACAGATGCCGGCAATTCTGCTCTGATCGTCAACGAAATCTTCGCGGCGTCCGGCAAGTGTCCCGCTTGTGGCCTGGCTGGCAGACGGAGAAACAAGAACACAGCACAATTTGGCTTACCATGAATGGCTCACCAGGGAGAGAACGCCATGTCTCGGAGGAAGCTTTCTCGACGGCAATTTGTCGCTGCTACCGCACTGTCATCCGCCGCGCTGATTACCGCGCCGTATATGCGAACGGCGCATGCTGCCGGCAAACTTTCGATGGGTTTTTGGGATCACTGGGTGCCCGGCGCCAACAAGGCCAGTACCGACCTCGTCAACGAGTGGGCTGAGAAGGAAAAGGTCGAGGTTTCGATCGACTACATCCCGAGCCAGGGCAACAAGAACCTGCTGACCATCGCCGCCGAAGCGCAAGCGAAGTCCGGCCATGACTTTCTCGCGATGCCGACGTGGTGGCCCCACGCGCACGCCGAACAGCTTGAGCCCGTGAACGACATCATGGAGCCGCTGATCAAGCTCAACGGCGAGGTCAACGGCACGGTGCAATACCTCGGCAAGGCCGGCGACAAATGGCTCGGTGTTCCGGCATGCGTCGGCAGCCAGATCAAGGGCCCCTGCTCGCGCATCGATCTGATGAAAAAGTATGCCAACATCGACGTTCAGGAGATGTATCCGGCGGGCGGCCCGCCCAAAGCGGACAACTGGACCACGGAAACGTTCCTAAAGGCGGCCGAAGCCTGTCAAAAAGGCGGATTCCCCTTCGGCATCGGCCTTGGCGAGACGCCTGATAACGTCGATACCGCCGGCGCCTTCTTCCTGGCGTTTGGCGCCCAGCTTGTGGATGCCAAAGGCAACCTTACGGTCAAGACCGACGAGGTGCGGCAGGCTCTCGAATTCTACAAGAAACTGATCGGATTCCTGCCGCCGGACGTAGCGGCGTGGGACGACGCGTCCAACAACAAGTGGCTGGTTTCCGGCAAGGGCGCGATGATCATGAATCCGCCGAGCGCATGGGCGGTCGCCAAGCGCGATGCTCCGCAGGTCGCCGAGCAATGCTGGACACACGGCTTTCCCGCGGGACCAAAAGGCCGGTTTGCGCCGTTCCTTCCTTACTTCTGGAGCATCTGGAGCTTCTCCAAGAACAAGGAAGCGGCGAAGAGTCTGCTCGTCCACCTGTCGCAACCGGCTTCGATCGAGAAAATGGTTACGGCGAGCGGCGGTTATGACTTGCCGGCATGGGAGAAACTCACGACCCTGAAAACGTGGGCCGAGGAAGGTCCGCCGAAGGGAACGCTCTATCATTATCCAAACCCCTTCAAGCACCAAATTCTGTCGATCTCCGCGTCGCCGGCGCCTCCAAAGATTGCCCAGCAGATTTACTCGCAGGCCATCCTTACAAAGATGTGCCTGAGATATCATCAGGGCGAAGCGATGGAGAAGACGCTGGCCTGGGCCGAAGGCGAATGCGAAGGCTATATGCGGAGCTGAGCGAGGATTTTCCGCAGTGACCGGCAGCTTGACTGCAGGGCTGGTGCGGTGGATGCCCGCAATGTCGCCTTTCTGGCAGTAAAATTGGAAGCCGGCGCAACGCCGGCTTCTCGTCGACACATCTGACAATCCGCTGCTCCAAAAACCAGACGTGTGAGGAAGATGCACTATGGTTGACGTCACACTTCAACCGAACGGCGTTGCCCCGGCGCGATCCGCGCGCAAGCGCGCCAGTTTGCGGACCGCGCTGAAGCGGAAATCGACCGCGGCTTTTCTCATGACGCTGCCGCTGATCCTTCTCGTCGCAATTCTGGTCATCTACCCAGCCTTTTATTCCCTCCATTTGGCGACGCTGAACAAGTCGATGCAGCGCTTTGTCGGGCTTGGAAACTTCCAGTTCCTGTTCAAGCGCGAAACGTTCTGGCTTGTGGTCGAGCAGTCCTGCATTTTTGCGATCACGGCCGTGGTTTTCAAGGCGCTGATTGGCTTCATCGTCGCACACTTCGTTCACAACATTCCCGCCAAGGGCCAGCGCAAGTGGCGCGGGATATTGCTGGTGCCATGGGTCATTCCGCCGGTGATGAGTACGCTGGCGTGGCTGTGGCTGTTCGATCCCTCCTATAGCGCCTTCAATTACACGCTGGCGTTTTTCGGCATCGGACCGATCGCATGGACCGGCGATCCCGTCTGGGCGCGTTTTTCCGTTATTCTGGTGAATATCTGGTACGGCGCCCCGTTTTTCATGATCATGTACTTGGCATCCCTGAAATCGGTGCCGGAACAGTTGTACGAGGCCGCGGCCATCGACGGCGCCAACTGGTGGCAGCGGATCTGGTACGTGACGCTGCCGATGATGCGCAACATCATCGCCATCACGACGCTGTTCTCCCTGATCGTCACCTTCGCGAACTTCGATATCGTGCGCATCCTCACCGCGGGCGGCCCGCTCGATCACACCCACATTTTCGCGACCTGGGCCTTCAAAATCGGCATCGAAGGCAGCGATATCCCGCTTGGCGCCAGCGTCTCGCTGTTCATGGTGCCGATACTCGCAATCGCGGCGATCTTCATCCTGCGCGACATCAACAAACGTGGGAATGAAGCCTGATGGCAAGCACGATCGTGATCGACAAGGCCGCGCCAACCCGGACAGTTAAATACGGCAGCATGAGCCGGGACCGCACCTGGGCACTGCGGTGGTCGTATTTCTTTCTTACGCTGTTCGCGATTTTTTCGCTGGTGCCCCCGCTCTACATGCTGATCACCTCACTCAAGAGCAGCGTCGAAATCTCGGCCGCGACGAATCCCTGGTGGGTATTCCATCCGACGCTGGCGAACTATGTCGGGCTGCTGACCTCGAACCAGTTTCTGAGGTTCTTCTGGAACTCGGCCATGGTCTCGATCTTCGTGGTGACCATCACCATGCTGATCAGCGTGCCGGCCGCCTTCGCTTTGGCGCGCATGCGATTCTGGGGCTCGGCCACGCTCGCCACCGGTGTATTTCTGACCTATCTCATTCCTGACACCCTGTTATTTATTCCGCTGTTCAAGATGTTTGCGGTATTCGGCGACTGGACCGGAATCCAACTGATCAACCGGTGGTACGTTCTGCTGATCGTGTATCCGACACTCACCGTGCCGTTCTGCACCTGGATCATGATCGGTTACTTCGCATCGATCCCCAAGGAACTCGACGAAGCCGCGATTATCGACGGCGCCTCGTGGTTTCAGACATTGACACGCATTTTCATTCCAGTGGCGTTGCCCGGGATCATCGCGGCGACGATCTTCGCCTTTACCGTATCCTGGGCGCAGTTCCTCTATCCGCTGGTTTTCACGACTTCCACCGATCAACTGGTACTGACGGCGGGCATCATCACGACGCTGATCAAGGGCGATGTCTTCAACTGGGGGCAGATCATGACCGGCGCCCTGCTCGGCGCCGCTCCACCGCTTATCATCTACGCGTTCCTAATGGACTACTACATCGCCGGACTGACCGCCGGCGCGACAAAGGGTTAGGTTTCATGGCCGATGTTACGTTGCGTAAAGTCATCAAACGTTACGACGATGTGGAAGCGGTACGCGGCATCGATCTCGATATCGCCGACCATGAATTTGTCGTTCTGGTGGGACCGTCGGGCTGCGGAAAATCAACGACGCTGCGAATGATCGCCGGTCTGGAGGACATCACCGACGGCGACATCATGATCGGCGGCGATGTTGTCAACGACGTGCCGCCGAAGGATCGTGACATCGCCATGGTTTTTCAGAACTATGCGCTGTATCCGCACATGACCGTCGCCGAGAACATGTCGTTCGGGTTACGCCTGAAGCATTATCCGAAAGCCGAAATCAAGACGCGGGTCGACGAAGCCGCCCGTATGCTCGACATCACCGAACTGGTCGACCGCAAGCCCAAGCAGTTGTCCGGCGGCCAGCGCCAGCGCGTGGCGATGGGCCGCGCCATCGTCCGCAACCCGAAAGTGTTTCTGTTCGACGAGCCGCTTTCAAACCTTGACGCCAAGTTGCGGGTGCAGATGCGGATCGAGATCAAAAAGGTGCATCAGAAAGTCCGCACTACCACTGTATACGTGACGCACGACCAGGTGGAGGCGATGACACTGGCCAACCGCGTGGTGGTCATGAACCACGGCCGCATCGAACAGATCGGCACCCCGAACGAGCTGTATCACAAGCCCGCCACGCGTTTCGTGGCCGGTTTCATCGGCTCGCCCGCGATGAACTTCGTTCCCTGTCGGCTCGAGGACGTTGCCGGCAGCCTGCACGTTCGACTGACAGACTTGATTTCTTTTCCGCTGCCGCCCGAACGCGCGGCCAGATATCAGAGCGTCGGCAGGGGTGAAAAGTTGTTGCTCGGGTTACGGCCGGAACATATTACCGAAGCCAAGATGCACCGGGAGCCCGGTATCGAGACTTTCGACGCCATGCTTGACGTGACCGAGCCGATGGGCATGGAGACGTTGATCTATTTCACACTCGACGGCGTCCAGATCTGCGGACGCGTCAGCCCGAACGCCGGCGCTCGCGATGGCAGCTCCCTCCTATTGGCTGTGGACCTCAATAATATGCACCTGCTAAATGAGGTCAGCGGCGCCGTCATATGACGAACGCAAAACAAAAAAAGACCAAAGGTGCAGGGAATGGTGACCAATAGAAAGAAAGTTCTCATCACTGAATCGTTTTCGCAGCAGGGACGAGACCTTTTCAAGGACCGGGATGACATCGAACTGGTCGAATTCCCAAACATGATATCATCAGCCGATTTCGAGACGATGCTCAAACAGCAGGCGCCGGTTCACGGCGTGGCGCTGGGTGCAACGCGCTTCGGCGAACCTGAACTGGAAGCATCCGGCGACATGCGGGTGGTGACGCGCATCGGCGTCGGTTATGACGCGGTCGATGTTCCGGCGCTGAGCCGCCGCAAAGTCCCGCTGATGGTCGCAGGCACGGCCAACTCACCCTCCGTCGCCGAGCAGGCGCTGTTCATGATGCTGACGCTGGCTAAACGCGCGGTGGAAATGCACGCGCTGGTCAAGGAGGGCAACTGGAGCACGCGGCTTGGCAAATTGCCGTTCGATCTTTACGGCAAGACCGTGCTGATCATCGGCTTCGGCCGCATCGGTACTCGGACCGCAAAACGCTGTCTCGCCATGGAAATGAACGTTCTGGTATACGATCCCTACAAGTCCACCAAGGAGATCGGGGCCGCCGGCTGCGAGCCTGTCGCCGATCTCGACGCGGCATTGCCGCGCGCGGATTTCGTCAGCATCCATTGCCCGAAGACGCCGGAAACGGTCGGCATGTTCGACACCGCGCGATTGAAGCGCATGAAGCCGACAGCCTACCTCGTCAACACCGCGCGCGGCGGCATCGTCGATGAGCCGGCGCTGCACAATGCGCTGGTTTCCGGTAAACTCGCCGGTGCCGGCCTCGACGTTTTCGAACAGGAGCCGCCGCCGGTCGGACACTCGCTGTTCGAACTGCCCAACGTGATCATCGCGCCGCATGTCGCGGGTGTTACCCGCGAGGCGGTCGACCGCATGAGCGAACAAACCGCCCGCAATATCCTCAGCGCGCTCGATGGCGAGCCGATCCGTCAAAACGTCATCAACCAGGATGTGCTGGGCTGACGCGAAAGCAATAGCTTTTCGATCGCCTCCGGTACATCTTTCTTCCGTCACTTCGTCACCCGCGAGTAACGTCCATGACCATCAAGGAGTACGGCAGCCACGACGGACTTGGTCTCGCCAATCTCGTCCGCACCGGGCAGGTCAGCGCGACGGAGTTGCTGGACGAAGCCATCGCGCGGACCGAGAAAATCGATCCGCAGATCAACGCCGTGGTCGTCCGGCATTACGACTACGCGCGGGCGCAAATCGCCCACGGGCTTCCAGATGGGCCGTTTGCCGGCGTACCGTTTCTGCTCAAGGATCTGGATCTTCTCAAAGGTACGCGGACCACCTCTGGGGCCGCGGTCTACAAGGATAACGTCGCCGATCACACCGGCACCCTTGCTCAGCGCTTCCTCGACACCGGCGTGACCATCTTCGGCAAGAGCGCCAGTCCCGAGTTCGGGCTGATGCCGACGACCGAGTCGCGGCTGTTCGGCCCGACCCGAAATCCTTGGAATCTCGCGCGTTCGTCCGGCGGCTCTTCCGGCGGGGCCGGCGCGGCGGTCGCCGCGCGCATCCTTCCCGTCGCCCACGCCAGCGACGGCGGCGGCTCGATCCGCATTCCCGCGTCGGCATCGGGCGTATTCGGACTGAAGCCGACTCGCGCGCGCAATCCGCTCGGTCCCGATCGCGGCGAAGGCTGGGGCGGATTTTCCTGCGGCCATGTGCTGAGCATCAGCGTGCGCGACAGCGCCGCGATGCTGGACGCGATCCACGGACCTGAAACATCGAGTCCCTATGTTGCGCCGCCGCCGGAGCGGCCTTTCGCGCAGGAAGTCGGGCGCAGCCCCGGAAAATTACGGATCGCCTTCACCGACAAGTCGCCTTATGGCGAGCAGATCGACCCCGAAATCGCAGCGGCGGTCCGCGATGTCGCTGCGATGCTGGCCGGTCTCGGCCACCATGTCGAAGAGCGCGCGCCAGCGCTGCCCGCCGATCCGGCGCTGGTGATGACAACCATCGTGGCTGCCAATACCGCGCTCAGCGTACGCGTTGCCGAGCAGCGTTTCGGTCGTGAAATGACATCGAGCGATTTCGAGATATTGACGCTCGTTAGCGCCCACAACGCGCAGAAGACGACTGCGACCGACTATGTTGCCGCGCAGCAGAACGCCTTCCAAATCCTGCACAGCCTCGCGACCTTCCTTGAAGGCTGCGATGTGTTTCTGTCGCCGACGCTCTGCTCGCCGCCGCTGAAAATCGGCGAACTCAATACCATGTCGGACGATCTGTCGCATATCGTACCGATCCTGCGGCGCTACATGCCGGGCACCAGCATGTTCAACATGTCCGGCCAGCCGGCGATGTCGGTCCCTTTGGCCTGGAACGCGGCGGGGCTGCCGCTCGGCATGATGTTCGCAGCACGTCTGGGCGGTGAGGCGACGTTGTTCCGGTTGGCGGCTCAGCTCGAGCAGGAGCGCCCGTGGAAAGACAAGCGACCGCCGGTTTGCGCTTAAAAAAGCCACAGGAACCCGGAATAAGCTCCGCGCCTCGGCCGGCGCCGGTTACAGCGTGTTGCGTTCCAATGCGGAGACAACGTCTTGAGCGATAGCGATCCAACCGATCATGCGCTTGCAGCCATCGCAAGCATCCTCGACAAACCTGAAACCCGGTCTGTTCCGGACGCGTCGACCGCTGACGAAACCCCGGTTGTTGCGCCCGTCGAGATCATCGATGCCGATGGCTATTCCAAGATCGGTCCGGGTCCGTTGCCGGCGATCCGTTTCAAGTGGACAGTGCGGCGCGACAGCGATGACGCCTATTTCGTCGACGAGACCATAGGCGAGAATTCGGTGCCGATCAGCAGCGGGCCGATGCCGAAAGATGCTGCGATCAAACTCGTTGACGAACGCGAAAGCGAGGCGCGGCGGAGGTTTGAAGGCATCAAGCGCGAAATGGCAGCCCGGAACGTATCGGCATCGAAAGAGGATTGATGACTCGCGGGCTGGCTGGCGTTGTTATCGCGTTTTTTCTGACGACAGCCTCGGCATATGCCCAGCAGGCCGCGGCGTCGTCGCGCCTCGACGACATCATGAAGCGCGGAACGCTGCGCGTCGGCATGACCGGCGACTATCTGCCGTTCACCTCGCTCGACAAGGTAACTTCCAGGTTCAGGGGATTCGACGTCGACATGGCGGAAGCGCTCGGAAAAGCGTTGGGCGTCAAGGTTGAATACGTCCAGACCGGTTGGCCTCGGCTGACGAAGGATTTTGAAGCGGACAACTTCGACATCGCGATGGGAGGCGTGTCGATTACCCTCGATCGGCAGAAAAAAGGAATGTTTTCGACACCGATCATGCGCGAAGGCAAAACGCCGATCGCCCGTTGCGCGGACAAGAAGAAGTACGAAACCATTGCCGACATCGACAGACCGGGCACGCGGGTGATCGTCAATCCCGGCGGCACCAACGAGCGCTTCGCCGAGGCGAATGTCAAAAACGCGGAGATCAAGGTCCACGGCGATAACGTTACGATCTTCGACGAGATCGCCAACGGAAACGCCGACCTGATGATGACGGATTCATCGGAGACGCGATATCAGCAGAAGCTGCATCCCGGTGTGCTCTGCGCCGTGCATCCGGACCAACCCTTCGATTTTGCGGAGAAAGCCTACTGGATGCAGCGCGACGTGGCACTGAAGGCATTCGTCGATCAATGGCTGCATATCGCGATGGAGGACGGTAGTTTCAGGAAGATCTATGCGGCGTGGTTCGAATAATCCTGCAATGCTGCGTCCACCGCTAAATTGACTACGGCGGCACTGCTGATACTCGCCGTTCTTCACGGCGAGCTTCGAAGGATGGCCACAAGCGCGTCGCGGCCATACTTCAAGACGCCGCGCAAGGGCGCTCTCAAGATGACGCTGTAGGCCGGGATTACCCGCTGACCGCCACGGAATATTCTTCGTCGGTCACCTGCTCCATCCACGTAACATGGTTGCCGTCCAGCGACTCATGCATCGCGATGTGAACCATTCCGTTATTGGGCGAGGCGCCGTGCCAATGTTTTTCATGGGGCGGAATCCACACTGTATCGCCGGCGCGGATTTCCCGGACAGGACCGCCCTTGGTCTGTACTCGTCCGACGCCAGAGATAACAAAAAGCGTTTGTCCGAGCGGGTGGGTGTGCCATGCGGTACGCGCACCGGGTTCGAACGCGACGCGGGCGGAATTGACCCGCGCCGGAGCCGGCGGGGTATTGATCGGGTCCTGCCAGACCGTGCCGGTGAACCAATCGCTTGACGCGCGCCGGGTGGGTCGCGAACCTGCGAGATGAATATCCATCGAATTTCCTCTCTTTTGTAAGCTTATTGCTTTTTCGAAGCCGCGTAACGCGCCTTGGTGTCGGCGTTCATCGGGTACAGGCCTGGCAATGCCGCGCCGCCATTGACCTGGTCGACGATCCAGGCCTCCATCCGTTCCTGTTCCGCGCCCTCCGCCAGAATGAGATCGAGGAACGCTTTCGGGATCACCACCGCGCCGTCCTGGTCGGCGACAATAATGTCCTCCGGGAAGATCGCAACGCCGCCACAGCCGATCGGTTCGCCCCAACCGACGAACGTGAGTCCCGCGACCGAAGGCGGCGCGGCAAAACCGTCGCACCACACCGGCAGGCCGGTACTGAGTACGCCTTCGAGATCGCGCACCACGCCATCGGTGACCAATGCCGCAACGCCGCGCTTCACCATGCGCGCGCACAGGATATCTCCGAAGATGCCGGCGTCCCGGACGCCCATGGCATCGACGACGGCAATGCAGCCCTCCGGCATCGCCTCGATCGCGGTGCGGGTCGAGATCGGCGATGACCAGGATTCCGGCGTGGCAAGGTCTTCGCGCGCCGGCACGAAGCGAAGCGTGAAGGCTTCTCCCACCAGCCGGGGCTGTCCGGGCCGCAGCGGACGCGACCCTCGCAGCCAGACGTTGCGCAGGCCCTTCTTCAAGAGAGCGGTGGTTATCGTCGCGGTGGAGACGCGCGACAGCGTTGCGAGGGCTTCTGGGCTGAGTGGCATGTGATGGTCTGCTCCGGTGAGAATTGAGGCGCGCATCTTGCGGGGCGCGGGCATCGCGTCAAGTGGCGTGAACCGGTGGTTGAACGCGCCGCGGCGCAGACCAGCGATCACCGGGGCTTATCTTCGTCCTGTATATTAATTTATTGAAGTCACAGGCAAATTGGCGCTTGGCGAATTCCACTTTACGTCAAAACGCGCTAAGGCTGGAGCTCCGCCGACGAGTTGTGAGGCCATGGCCGCGACCCTCTCCCCGCCCCGCATTCTGCCTAGTGGCGACAGCGCCATCACGGTGGAGTTCAGCCGCAGCATCGATGGCGAGGCCAATCGGCGCGTGCTGGCGCTTGATCGGATTCTGGCGCGCGAGTCGATTTCCGGCGTCACCGAGGCGGTGCCGACCTATCGCTCGCTGCTGGTGCACTACGATCCCGTCCAGATCGGCTTTGAAGAACTGGGAAACAGGCTGACCGCGTTGGCGCAATTGCCGGTGCCACCGACGATCAGCACGCGGCGCTGGCGCATTCCCGTCACCTACGGCGGCGAACACGGCATCGATCTCGAAGACGTCGCCAGAACCCTCAACACCACTCCGGAAGACATCGTGGCGCGGCACGTTGCCGGTGACTACCGCGTCGCCATGATCGGCTTCACGCCGGGATGGTCCTATCTCAGTGGATTGGAGAAGTCGCTGCAGATGCCACGGCGGCAGAACCCGCGGCTGCTAACGCCGTCCGGCACGATTTCCATCGGCGGTGTGCAGACCGGCGTGCAATGCCTAGCCGGCCCAAGCGGCTGGCACCTGCTCGGACGAACCGCGGTGCGAACCTACCAACTGCATCGCGATCCTGTTTTCCTGCTGGAACCCGGCGATGCCGTAACATTCTCCGTAGTGGACGGCAAAACTTTCGCCGAGCAGGATCGCGCGGCCGAAAACGGCGAGATAGTCGCGGAACTGGTGGCGTCATGACTCAGCTCGTCATCACGGCCATCGGTCCCGCCAGTTCCGTGCAGGACGGCGGCCGCACCGGTGCGCAACGCTATGGTCTTGTGCCAAGCGGCGCGATGGATCGACTGGCGCTTGCGGCCGCTAATTGTCTGGTAGGAAACCAACCATTCGCCGCAGCAGTCGAGATCGGTCCACTCGGCGCAACATTTACTGCGCGCGACGGCGCCGTGCGCGTGGCACTCGCTGGTGCTGCGCGCAACGCGGACATCGCCGGGCGCGCTGTCGCGTTCGACACCTCGATGACGCTGGCCGATGGCGAAAGCCTGACGCTGGGATTTGCGCGCGGCGGCACCTTCAGCTATCTCGCGATCGAAGGCGGCGTGCACGGCGAACCGATGTTCGGCAGCTTTGCCGTCAATGCCCGTGCCGGGCTCGGCAGTCCGTACCCCCGTCCGCTGCAGGCCGGCGATACCCTTGAAGTGAGGACCGCGGGTGATACGACTGAGCGCGGCATCGACCTGCCGGTAATTCCCGACGGGCCGATCCGGGTTGTGATGGGGCCGCAGGATGACGAATTCGGCGATGCGACAAAACTGTTTCTCGACAGCGAGTGGAAGATATCGGCGACCAGCGACCGCATGGGCTATCGGCTCGAAGGCCCTGCGATCCGGCATCTGCACGGCCACAACATCGTCTCCGACGGCACCGTGAATGGCAGCATTCAGGTCCCCGGCAACGGCGCGCCCATCGTGCTGATGCCGGATCGCGGCACCAGCGGTGGTTATCCCAAGATCGCGACGGTGATCACGGCCGATCTCGGGCGATTCGCGCAGAGGCCGGCAGGCCGAGGGTTTCGTTTCAAGGCGATCACCATGACCGAGGCGCAGGCCGAAGCGCGGATGTTTGCCGAGCTGTTGCGCACCCTGCCCAGCCGCGTCCACGACGTACAGAATTCGGTCCTCGATGTCGAAGCATTGCAAAATGCCAACGTCGCCGGAGCCGCCGTCAATGCATTCGACATACGGACGTGGCAAATTCAGATCGAGGACCAGCTCGATACCGATTCACAAGCAGCGGGCATGACATCATGACAGTCGATTTGAACTGCGATCTCGGCGAGAGTTTCGGCCCGTGGGAAATGGGCAACGATGCCGCCATGATCGAGCTTGCCACCTCGGTCAACATCGCCTGCGGTTATCATGCCGGCGATGCCGACATCATGCGCAAGACGGTAGAACTCGCCAAAGCGCGCGGCGTCAGCATCGGCGCGCATCCCGGCTATCGCGATCTGCACGGTTTCGGGCGCAGACCAGTGCCGGGCATGACGTCCTCTGAAATCGAAAACTTGGTCGCCTACCAGATCGGCGCGCTGCAGGCGATCGCAACCGCGGCCGGCCACAAGGTAACCCACGTCAAGGCGCATGGCGCGCTGTCGAACGTTGCGTGCGAGGACGATGTGATCGCGCGCGCCATCGCCAACGCGATCAAGGCGGTTGACCCCAATCTGATCTTTGTGGTGCTGGCGAATTCGAAGCTGGTGCAGGCCGGCGAAGCCGCCAATCTGCCGATGGTGCACGAGGTATTCGCCGACCGCGCCTATGAAGACGATGGCTCGCTGGTATCGCGCCGCAAGCCTGGGGCGGTGTTGCACGACGCCAACCGGATCGCGCAGCGCGTGGTACGGATGGTTCAGGATGGTGCGGTGGTGTCGGTGACGGGCAAGGTTATCAGCATGCGCACCGATACGGTTTGCATCCACGGCGATACGCCGGGTGCCGTCGATATCGCGCGCGGCGTCAGGCAGGCTTTGAAAGACAACGGAATCGAGGTCGCCCCGTTCAAGGTCGCAGGTTTCCGTCAGAATGGATGAACTGACAGCGTGCCGAACACCACGGCGGCGATCATTGCAAGCGATCCGTAGAGGGCGGCCGCGTGCAAACCGCGCCCGGTCCGTCTTGAAAGCGAGCGGGCATAAAAATGCAGGCGGGCTTCAGCCGACAGTTCGCGCATAGTCGATCTCCAATGCAGCATATGCGTCCAGAGAAAGGCCGGTTTTGGCCAAGTGCAAGCCGGTTGGAAAAATAACGACGCGGATTCCGTCGTGGAGTTGGTAGGCAGACTAAAATTCTATTCGGAAATTCCGAGCGAGAATTTTATTCGCTCAAATGGGAAGTAAATCGGACCCGTCAGTACACATCCTGTTGGAACCGGCCCGCCTTCTTCAAATCAGCGACAAACAGCACCGCCTCATCGGTCGAGCGCGCGCCGAATTGCGCGACGATGTCGACCAATGCGCGCTCGACATCCTTTGCCATACGCTTGGCGTCGCCGCAGATATAGACATTGGCGCCCTCGGCCAGCCAGGTCCACAAATCGCGCCCGACCTCGCGCATCCGGTCCTGCACATAGAACTTCCTGTCGCCGTCGCGCGACCATGCCAGCGACATCCGCGTCAGCAGACCGGAAGTCTTCATGGCGTTGAGTTCGTCGGCATAAAAGAAATCGGAAGCGCTGCGCTGGTGGCCGAAGAACAGCCAATTCTTGCCGGTCGCCCCGGTCGCCCTGCGGTCGTGCAGGAAGGCGCGGAACGGCGCAATGCCGGTGCCGGGGCCTACCATGATGATCGGCGTTTTCGGATCCTGCGGCAGCGCGAAGCCATGGGCTTTCTGCACATAGACCTTGAGCTGATCGCCGGGCTTGATGCGCTCGGCAAGGAAGGTCGAGGCAAGGCCGAGTCTCCGGCGCTTGCCGATCACGTAGCGCACGCAGTCCACCGTCAGCGACAGCTTTCCCGGCGTCGCATTGTGCGACGATGAAATCGAATACAGCCGCGGTTGCAATGGTTCCAGCGCCTCGACGAACGCCTCCGGATGCGGCCGCACGCCGGAAAATTTCTGCAGCGCCGCCATCACGTCCAGTGTCGCGGCGTCGCCGTCGGGATCTTCCCCCTGGGCCAGCGCGCGGGCCTTTTCGCGCTGTGCGCCGCCGGTGATGAACGACAACAATTCGAACAAAGTGTCCGGCGCGGGGGCCAGCGACACTTCATCCTGCAGCACCTCGCGCAGGGTTTTGCCGCGGACCTCCGTGTTATGCGATGCGCCGAGCAGCGCGATGATCTGGTCGACATGGCCGAGGTCGTTGCGCGCGAAAATACCGAAGGAATCTCCGACGACGTAATCGAGCCCACAGCCGCTGAGATCGAAATCGATATGCCAGGTCTCTTTTTCCGAGCCGGCGCCATTGAGCAGGCGGCGCGACACGAATGTCGCGGGCACGGGATTGTCACGCGAGCGGCCCGGTTCGGCAGCAGCCACGGCCGGCGCCAGAGCGACGGGCGCGGCCGTGGCATCCGACGAAGCCGCCGGCGCTTTTTCCAGTTCTTCATTGAGCGCCTTCAACGCCCGTGCGGTTTCTTTGCCGCCGGGGACGCAGAGATTCAGCCGTGCTTCGGCCTTGCTGGCGATCGCGTCGGAATAGTCGTTGCAGTTATAACCGCACTGGCCGCAGTCCTGCTGCGCCATTGCCGCCATCATCCGCCGCCGCAACGGCCGGCCCTCGGCGAGCTTCATCCGATCGGCAATCGGCATGGTCTGGTCGTGCCACGGCGCTTCGCTGTCGTCGCCGTCGCCCGTCGGGCTTTGCAGCAGGCTGCTGCCCTGCTCGGCCGACAGCAGCGTGACTCCGTCGGTCGATAACAGGCCGGCGAAGAAGCCGTTCAGCCACGACCGCTGTGCCTCTGAAAACGGCGCCGATGAAGGGATGATCTCGATTTTGGCGGGCGGCGTCATCTGATTCATGATGAAGCCTCCGCATCCGCCAGCCTGCGCAGAGCCTCGCCGTCGTGACGGCGGGCAAAGGTCAGGAAGGTTTCCTCCGAGGATGCGCGATGTGCGAGATACGCCTTCAACAGACGCTCGACAATCATAGGCGCGTCCTCAGATCTCACGTCGCGATAGACTTCCTGTCCAATGTCGGCCTCGGACCCGAAGCCCCCGCCCGCGAAGATGTGAAAGCCATCCACACTGTCGTCGCTGTCGTCGACCGAGACCCGCGCGCCGATCATGCCGATATCGCTGATATAATGCTGAGCGCAGGAGTGATGGCATCCGGTAAGATGGATATTGATCGGCGTATCCAGTTCGACACGCGTATCGCACCAATCGCCGATGGAAGCTGCGGTGCGCTTGGTATCGGCAAGGCCGAACTTGCAGCCGGCGCGGCCGGTGCAGGCGATCAGTCCCGCGCGAATGCCGGTGGTCTGGACCGCGAGTTCAAGCGCCTCGATGGCGGCAATTGCCAGCGTGACATTGGCATCCTTCACGCCTGGAATCAGCAGATTCTGCCAAACCGTAAGACGCAGTTCGCCGTCGCCAAGATCGGCGGCGATCCTCGAGAGACCGCGCATCTGTTCGCAGGTCACTTTGCCCAACGGCAACGCGACGCCGATCCAGTTCAGGTCTCCCTGCTTCTGCTTGTGAATGCCGAGATGCGCGGAGCGGTCGAAACCCGGCCGCGGCAGCAGGGCATCCGTAGGCACGCGTGTGAACGGTTGACCCAGTCTTTCTTCGACCAGAACAAGGAATTTATCCATGCCCATGCCGTCGATGACATATTTCAGCCGCGCCTTGAGGCGGTTGGTACGGTCGCCGAGGTCGATGAAGACCCGCACGATGGCGTCGGCCACTCGCGTGGCGTCCGCCGGTTTGACGACGATGCCGGTCTCTTTTGCAAAATCCTTGTGACCGGTGATGCCGCCGAGGCCCAGCCGAAACCAGATCCCGGGCTCGACGCCAAAGCCATCCTTCACCTGCACGGCGGCGAAGGCGATGTCGTTGGTGTCCTCGAGCACCGCGATCTTGCCGGCGCCGTCGAAAGCGACGTTGAACTTGCGCGGCAATCCGGTCAGCGAGCGATCGTTGAGAATATGGGTGTGCCACTCCCGCGCGTAAGGACGAGTGTCCAGCAATTCCTGCGGATCGATGCCGGCAGTCGGCGTGCCCGTAACATTGCGGATGTTATCGGCGCCGGAACCGCGCGAGCACAGTCCGAGATCCTGGATGCCTTCGATCAGTTCGACCGCATGCTTTGGCGGGATTTCGCGGACCTGAAGGTTGGCACGGGTAGTAACGTGGCAGAACGGCCCGCATAGCCGCTCGGCGAGATCCGCCATGCCTGCGAACTGCCAGTGCTTGAGGATGCCGTTTGGAATCCGCAACCGGCACATATAGGAATCCTGTGCCGGCGCGACATGAAACAGGCCGTAATAGCGCCAGCGGAAATTGTCGGCGGGCGATGGCGGCGTATTGGTCAGCGCCTGCTGTTTCAGGCGCGGATAGGCGTCGAACGGATGTTCCTCGCGCTTGTATTTCTCGGCGTCGGCGAGCTTCTTGCCACTCGCGATCACCTTGTCTTGCGCCTTGATGTGCGCGGCGTCGGGTCCCGACGGCTCCGCGCCCGGCTTGTCCGCGACGCGGGTGACACCGCGCCCCGCGCGCGCGATTTGCAGCCCTGAAGTAAAGCCTTCGAGATAACGCTTTTGCTGGTCGGTAAAGTCGACGGAAAGGGGGTCGATTTTCATTTGATTGCGACGAAGCTCCTGCGGCCACGGTGTGGCCTCAACGGGAAAGGTTGCAAACCGGCCAGCACCTCGTTCGGCCAATGGCCGACCTTGATTCTGCGACGATCCGATCAGCCTCGTTGCTGCGGAAATCCATCTTGGACAGAGCCAGCCCGACGTCACCGACGGCTAGCTGCACTGCACCATTCAAATAGTGTGCCAGAGACACTTTTTAGGAAGTTCATTTTATTTCAATGGCTTGCTGGTATTCAACGGCAGTGTGCATTCAAATTCGCGACCGTTTTGAAGCGGAAAGCTCAAATATTAGCCGCAAGGGCCGGATGCCCGGATTCAGGGCTTGCGCCTGATAATATCAAATGCAGCCAAGTGACCGGCGATGTCGTCCGCATCGAAAGCCGGGCCGACGAACGCGCCAATGGCATCTGAGCCCTCTTTGGCGGTCGCCTCAAGGCCGAGCGCGGTGTCGTAAAGGTCCGGCCGAAACACCGCCTTTGCGACGGCGAGGGCGTCCGCACTGAGCGGCGCCTGTCCCCACCTTACCATCTGTGCGTAGAGCCAGGCGGCCTGCCTCGGATCAGGCCGCCCCGCCCCTTCGCGTCCGACCAGCAGATAACGACTGCTTTGGCGCATGGTGCCGTCGGGAGACGTCTTGAGGCGGCCATCCAGCGTGCGCTGGATAACCTCCGCCGACACGCCGATCCGTTCCCGCTGCGCCAGGATGCGTGCCGCCTCGGCGCGATTGTCCGGATTCTCGATGAATTCGGCGGCGCGCTGATGTGCCCGCGTCAGCGCCGCAAGTACGTCCGAATTCTTCTCCGCCCAGTCCCGCCGCACGGCCAGCACCTTCTCCGCCGCGCGTACCAGGATGTCGGAGACGAAATGCAGGATGTGTCCGACGCCGAGATCGACGGCGATGGAATTCCATGGCGCACCGACGCAGAACGCATCGACATGACCGCTGGCCAGACTGTCCACCATATAGGGCGGCGGCAGCACCACCAGGCGCACATCCTCATCCGGATCGACCCCGCCCGCGGCCATCCAGAACCGCAATTGGTAATTATGGGTCGAGAATGGAAACGTCATGCCGAAAGTCAGCGGTTCGGCGCCGCGGTTGCGCCGGGCCGTGACCACGCGCGCAAGCGCCAGTCCGGTCGCCATCGGATCGAACCGGTCGCCGTCGATTTCGCGCATGATTTCCGCATGCAGCGCCGGCGATACCGTAATGGCGTTGCCGTTGAGGCCGAGATTGAACGGCGCCACGATCGGCACCTTGACATGACCGAGCCCGAGACTTGACGCGATCGCAACGGGGGCCAGCAGATGCGCGGCATCGAACAAGCCGATATTGAGTTTGTCGCGCACGTTGGACCAGGATACTTCCCGCACCAGCGTGACATCGAGCCCTTCGGCGGCGGCAAATCCCTTGTCGGCCGCGATAATCAGGGCTGCGGCATCGACCAGCGGAATGAAACCTATGTGAAGCGGCCGGCCGGTCATTTCAGCAACTCCGCCGCGGTGACGATCGACTGGGCGATATCGCCGATTTTCTTCTTCTCGCGCATCGCAGTGGATCGTAGCAACACGTAGGCTTCCTCTTCCGTCAATCCCTTCAGCTTCATCAGGATGCCTTTGGCGCGATCGATTATCTTGCGATCTTCGAGTGCGGACTTGGTGCGTTCAAGCTCGTTCTGCAGCTTCGAGAATGCATTGAAGCGGGAAATGCAGAGATCGAGGATCGGCTTGATGCGCTCCTTCTTCAGCCCATCGACGATATAAGCGGAAACCCCGGCATCGACCGAGGCCTGGATCGACGCGGAGTCGCTCTGATCGACGAACATCGCGATCGGCCGCCGCACCGCGCGGCTGACCTGGAACATCTGTTCAAGCACGTCGCGGCTGGGATTTTCCAGATCGATCAGGATCACATCGGGATCGAGCGCGTAGATCCGGGCAAGCAGGTTGTACATCTCGCTGATGTGGGTGACGCCGGTAAAGCCGGCCTCCCGCAGCCCTTCCTCAAGGATTGCGGCCCGGATCGGGCTTTCGTCGACGATGACGATTTTAGGAGATTGCTCGACACCCATCGATCACTCGCGTTCCGGCAAAAACATCCATAGCACGTGCAAGAGTGGCTTAAAGCCTTGTAATTATGAGCAATTGGGACTAGCTCCTGCTCATCAATCGGGCAGATCGAATATGCAACAGGCCGCCGCGCCCAAAGTCAGCTTTGTATCCCTGGGGTGCCCGAAGGCGCTGGTGGATTCCGAACGCATCATCACGCGGCTGCGCGCGGAAGGTTATGAACTCGCGCGCAAGCACGACGGCGCCGATCTCGTCATCGTCAATACCTGCGGTTTTCTCGACAGCGCCAAGCAGGAATCGCTCGGCGCCATCGGCGAGGCGATGGCGGAGAATGGCAAGGTGATCGTCACCGGCTGCATGGGCGCCGAGCCCGGGCAGATCGAGACGGCCTATCCCGGCGTATTGTCGATCACCGGGCCGCAGCAATATGAGAGCGTGCTCGATGCGGTGCACCGCGCGCTGCCGCCGCTGCACAATCCGCATCTTGATCTGGTGCCGCCGCAAGGCATCAAGCTGACACCGCGGCACTACGCTTATTTGAAAATATCCGAGGGCTGCAACAACCGCTGCAGCTTCTGCATCATTCCGAAATTGCGCGGCGACCTGATATCGCGTCCGGCCAACGATGTGCTGCGCGAGGCCGAAAAGCTGGTCAACGCCGGGGTCAAGGAACTGCTGGTCATTTCGCAGGATACATCCGCCTATGGCGTCGATGTGAAATATGCCCCCACCCCGTGGAAAGACCGCGAGGTTCGCGCCAGGTTTTTCGATCTGGCGAAAGAACTTGGCGCGTTCGGAGCCTGGGTGCGGCTGCAATATGTCTACCCCTACCCGCATGTCGACGAAGTGATCGGCCTGATGACGCAGGGTAAGGTTCTGCCCTATCTGGACATTCCGTTTCAGCACGCCAACCCGGAAATCCTGAAAGCGATGAAGCGCCCGGCGGCGCAGGACAAGACCTTGGCGCGGATCAAGAAATGGCGTGAGGAATGTCCCGAGCTGACCCTTCGCTCGACCTTCATCGTCGGCTTTCCCGGTGAAACCGATTCGGATTTCGCTTATCTGCTCGACTGGCTCGACGAAGCCGAGATCGATCGCGTTGGCTGCTTCAAGTATGAACCGGTCGCCGGCGCATCCTCGAACGCACTGGGAAATCCAGTGCATGAAGAGATCAAGCAGCAGCGCTGGAACACGCTGATGGCGCGGCAGCAGGCCATTTCCGCGCGCCGCCTGAAACGCAAGGTCGGCACGCGGCAGCAGGTCATCGTCGACGAAGTCGGCCCGACCGTCTCGAAAGGCCGTTCCAAAGCGGACGCGCCGCAGATCGATGGCGCGGTCTATCTCTCAAGCCGCCGCCCGCTGCGGGTCGGCGAAATCGTGACCGCAAAGATCGAGCGTGCCGACGCGTACGACCTGCACGGCACCGTCGCGGGCTTCTGAACGCTTGACACCGCTCACCGTTCGGCTGTATGGCCGCGTCATGACCTTGAACCGGACCACGTCCCGCGCAGCTTTCCGTCGTCGCTCGTTCGACGATGATGGGTTGCGCCGTGCCCGACGACAGAGCTGAACAGGTAAATCAGCTCAAGTTTTCGAGAAGGCCGCACCCGCAAGTGCGGCCTTCTCGCGTTTCGGCCAGCTTTTCAATCAATCGCAGGAGTTCGACATGACCATCGCCACCCATCCGTTCGACGCGCTGATGGACATCACGGCGCGTCCGCCGGCCGTCTTCGTTCGGGGCGAAGGCGGCTGGCTGTGGGACGACAGCGGCAAGCGCTATCTGGATTTCATGCAGGGCTGGGCGGTCAATTGCCTCGGCCATTCGCCGCCGGTGATCGTCGAGGCGCTCGTGGAGCAGGCAAGGCTGCTGCTGACGCCGAGCCCGGCATTTTACAATGCGCCCAGCCTCAAGCTGGCAAAAACCCTGGTCGACCGTAGTTGTTTCGACCGGGTGTTTTTCACCAATTCGGGCGCCGAAGCCAATGAAGGCGCCATCAAGCTGGCGCGCAAATACGGCGCCCTGCACCGCGGCGGCGCCTACGAGATCATCGCCTTCGAAGGCGCCTTCCACGGCCGAACGCTGGCGACGATGTCGGCATCGGGCAAGAAAGCGTTCGAGCCGTTGTTCGAACCCAAGGTGCCCGGCTTCCCCAAGGCACGGCTCAACGATCTTGCGTCGGTACAGCGTTTGATCAATGACAAGACCATCGGCGTGATGCTGGAGCCGATCCAGGGCGAAGCCGGCGTATGGCCGGCGACGGATGAATTTTTGCGCGAGCTGCGTGCGCTCACCCGCCAGCATGGTCTGCTGCTGATCCTCGACGAGATCCAGACCGGCATGGGCCGCACCGGAAAGCTGTTCCACTACCAGCACGCCGGAATTGAGCCGGATGTCATGACGCTGGGCAAGGGAATCGGCGGCGGCGTGCCACTGGCCGCCTTGCTGGCCACCGAGGCGGCGGCGTGTTTCCAGCACGGCGACCAGGGCGGCACCTTCAATGGAAATCCGCTGATGTGCGCGGTGGGACTCGCCGTGCTTGAACATGTCGGCCGGCCGGAGTTTCTGAAATCGGTGACCGACACCGGCCTGTTTCTCGCCAGCGAGTTGCAGCGGATTTCCGCGCAGCAAGGGCTCGGCGAGGTGCGCGGCAAAGGGCTGCTGCTTGCGCTCGATCTGAAGCGCCCGATCGGCGCCGCCATCGTCGCGCAAGCAATGGATGACGGCGTGCTGCTCAACGCGCCGCAACCGAACGCGCTGCGCTTCATGCCGGCGCTCAACGTGACGCGCGAGGAGATCGCCGAGATGATCGAGAGGCTGGACGCGATCCTGATCAAGATGGGTGTGGCAAGGTACGTGGCGTAGGATCCCGAAAAGCTCACCGCCGTCATTGCGAGCGAAGCGAAGCAATCCAGGCAGCAGGCTGATTGCTTCGTCGCAAGCGCTCCTCGCAATGACGCTCGGCGTTACGGCCTCAAAATCGCCGCCCCTGTCGTAGCCCGGCCTTCCAGATCGATATGCGCCTTGGCCGCGTCCTTCAGAGCGTAGGCGTGATTGATCGGCACATGCAGCTTGCCGTTGATCACGGCGGCGAACAGCGTGTCGGCGCCCTCGAGCAGTTCCGAGCGTTTGCCGACATAGTCATTGAGCTTCGGCCGGGTCGCGAACAGCGAGCCGTGGTTGTTGAGTTCGGCGATCGAGAACGGCGGCACCGGCCCCGATGCGTTGCCGAAGCTCACGAACAGCCCGCGCGGCCTAAGGCATGACAAAGACCCCGGAAACGTGGTCTTGCCGACGCCGTCATAGACCACGTCGCACAGCTCGTTGCGGCTGATCTGTTTCACCCGCGCGACAAAGTCCTCGTCGTTATAGAGAATGACGTGATCGCAGCCATTGGCCAGCGCCAGATCGGCCTTGGCCTTGGAGCCGACGGTACCGATGACATGCGCGCCGAGTGCCTTGGCCCACTGGCAGGCAAGCAGGCCGATGCCGCCGGCCGCGGCGTGGATCAGCACACGATGCCCCGGCTCGACCTTGAAAGTCTTGTGCAGCAGATACCACACCGTCAGCCCCTTCAGCATCAGCACGGCGCCCTGCTCGTAGGTGATGTGATCGGGCAGCTTGACCAGCTTGTCGGCGGGGATGTTCCGCTCGGTGGCGTAGCCGCCGAGATTGAAATAATAGGCGACGCGGTCGCCGGGATGGAAATTCGTCACGCCGGGACCGACCGACAACACTTCGCCGGAAGCTTCGTTGCCGGCGATGAAGGGCAGCGATGGCGCCTTGTAGAGACCGGTCCGGAAATACACGTCGATGAAATTCAGACCTACCGCGTGCTGGCGGATACGAACCTCGCCCGATCCCGGCGCCGGCACATCCACAGCTTCATAGGTGAGGACTTCCGGTCCACCGACCTGATGTACGCGCACAGCTTTGGTCATTGCTTTCTCCCTGCTTTCCTTGCCGACAAGCGATAGCCATTAGGACCTCGTTGTCAACTCCGGGACGTCGGGACGCGACGATCGGACGGCTTTTTCCGGTTGCGTTTGGCCAGCACGTTGAAGACCTCGACCGCGGCGGAAAACGTGATGGCGAAATAGATGTAGCCGCGCGGAATGTGGAATTTTAATCCGTCCGCCACCAGTGCGACCCCGATCAGGACCAGGAACGCCAGAGCCAGCATCTTGGTGGTTGGATGTTCCGCAATGAATTTCGCGACCGGGCCCGATGACACATACATGATGACGCAGGCGATGATCACGGCCGCGATCATGATCTCAAGATCCTGCGCCATGCCGATCGCGGTGATGATCGAATCCAGCGAGAATACCATGTCAATAATGATGATCTGCATGATCACCAGGAGAAACGCGCCTGGACGGGGCGTGGCATCCGCGTCTCCCTCGCGTGCCTCGACCTCGCCGTGAATTTCGTGCGTCGCCTTGCCGATCAAAAACAGTCCGCCGCCGATCAGGATGATGTCGCGCCACGACAACGCGAGGTTTTTCACGATGACGACCGGCGCGGTCAGTCCTATCAGCCACACCAGCACGCATAACAGCACGATGCGGAACACCAGCGCCAGCGCCAGGCCGATCTGCCGCGCGCGCTTGGCCTGCTGCGGCGGGATGCGCGAGACAATGACCGACAGAAAGATCACGTTATCGATGCCAAGAACGATCTCCAGCGCCGTCAGGGTCAACAGCGCGGCCCATGCTTCCGGGCTGGTCAGCAACTCGATCATGCGTTGGCCGATGTCATGAAACGGATTACGGCATCGCTGGCCACCACATAAACGGCAATCGCGCATAGCGCGACGGTAACCGGCGCGCTGACCTTGAAATCGCAGGCAAGCGTGACGATCGCAAGCACGGCCCAGGTGCCGATCAGTGAAAGCGTCAGCCCGCGCAAGCGCTGCACCCGCACGGGATGAATGACGTTGAACGGCACGAAGGTCAGCACGATGAGCGCGGCGACGCCAAGACTCGCCAGCGCCGGCGACGGGCGAAGCAGGAACAAATAGAACGCGACGGCATTCCACAGCGCCGGAAATCCGCGAAAATGATTGTCCGCCGTCTTCATGCGGCGATCGGCGAAATACAGCGCGCTGGTCACGACGATGCCGGCGCCAAGCAGTGGCGCCGCCAGCGGCAACAACGTGCCGCTGGCGGTGATCGCATAGGCTGGCACGAATACGTAAGTGACGAAATCCACCACGAGGTCGAGCACCTCGCCCGACCAGTCCGGTTGCACCCGCGCCACATCGAGGCGCCGTGCAATCGGCCCGTCCAGGGCGTCGATGGCAAGCGCTGCGCCAAGCCAGCCAAACATCGCGGCCCAGTGCTCACGCACCGCTTCCAGCAGCGCGATTAGGGCAATCCCGGCGCCCAATGCCGTGAAGATGTGCACCGAAAAAGCAGCCGCGCGCGCTGTGCGCGATATCGCGGAAGAATCGTGCTGGCTGGACTGGCTCATTTGTCAGGCAGTGCTATCAGGAATCGTCTGCAATTGCACATCTGGCCTTGCGGCGTTCCGCCGCGCAGACCGCCGGAAACGACGAGGAACTGAACGCGGGGTTGAAAATATCCGGGTAAACGTCAATTGTCCTTTCATGATTGAAGCACCTCCGGAACAAAGCCTTTTCGACGTCGCCGTGATCGGCGGCGGACCCGCCGGCCTGGCGGCGGCGATAGCAGCGGCGGAGTCCGGCGCGAGCACCGCGTTGATCGCGCGGCGCGCACCTTATGCAGATAACCGGACCACGGCGCTGCTCGGCGGCTCGGTGGACTTTCTTCAGAGACTGCAAGTGTGGCGCCGCTGCGAGGCAAGTGCCGCCGCACTTCGGGTGATGCGGCTGGTCGATGACACCGGCCGTCTGCTCCGCGCGCCGGAGGTGCGTTTTTCGTCCGATGAAATCGGTCTCGATGCGTTCGGTTATAATATCGAGAACCGCCTCTTGATGGCGACGCTCGAAGAGCGCGCCGCCGAGATAGCAGATCTCGTCCGGATCGATGACGAAGCGGAAGACGTCAGTCCCGGCGATGCGCAGGCCGTGATCCGCACCCGGCAAAGTCAATCATTGTCTGCAAGGCTGGTAATAGGGGCCAACGGGCGGCATTCGCTCTGTCGCGAGGCTGCCGGCATCGATGTCAAGCGCCGCGCGCTCGAACAGGCCGCGCTGACTTTCAACATCGCGCATTCGCGGCCGCATCGAAACAGCTCGACCGAGTTTCATACGCCGCAAGGACCGTGCGTATTCGTGCCGCTGCCGGGTGATCGATCGAGCGTGGTGTGGGTCATGATGCCGGATGAGGCCCAGCGCCTGATGGCGCTGAGCGATACCGAACTGTCCGATGCCGCCGAGCGGCAGTCGCATTCCATTCTCGGCCGCGTCAACGTCGAGCCCGGGCGCCATCTATTTCAGCTGGCGATCGAACAGCCCAGGCAATTCGCAACGAAGCGCATCGCGCTCGTCGGCGAAGCCGCGCATGTGCTGCCGCCGATCGGCGCGCAGGGCCTCAACATGGGACTGCGCGACGCGGCCGACATTGCCGGGATCGCCGGCGATGCGATGCTGCGGGGCGAAGATCCCGGCTCGCCGGCCGTGACCTCGCGGTTCAACGCCGCGCGGCGCTCCGATATTGTCAGCCGGACAGTGGCGATCGACATGGCGAACCGCTCGCTGCTGTCGGATTTTCTGCCCGTGCAGATGTTGCGGGCGGCCGGACTGCATCTGATCGGCGCGTTCGGGCCGCTGCGGCGTCTTGCCATGCGCGAGGGACTGGGGCCGTCGTGGCGGCCGGTGCGGGAATTTAAGGAAACACCAACTGGCCCGACTTGATCAGCCACATCACGCTGGTCAGCGTAACGACCGAAGCGAACGTGCCGATCAGCACCGCAACGGAGGCCGGCTCGATCCATGTGTCGAATTGCCGGGCGATCACAAAAACGTTCAGCGCGGGCGGCAGCGACGCCATCAACACGGCGGTTACCGCCCATTCCGGCGTGAACGGCCCCAGCAGCAGCATCAGTGCGACTACAATCAGCGGATGGATCAACAGCTTTACCGCGATGATACCCGGTACCTCCCACGGAATCCGGCCGAACGGCCGCAGCGCCACCGTGACGCCGAGCACGAACAGCGCCACCGGCGCCGCGGCATTTTGCAGGAACGCCAGCGTGTTTATGATCGCGACCGGAAACTCAAGGTGCAGTGATGCGGCGAGCGCGCCAGCGCAAGCCGACATGATCAGCGGATTGAGCACGATCTGGCGAACCACGATCCCGATGGTGTGATGAATGGGACGCCTTTCGCCCGTAAACGCGATCAGCAGCGGCACGATCGAAAACAGAAAAATGCTGTCGCAGCAGAAGATCAAGGCCGTCGGCGCCGCAGCCTTGGCGCCGAGCACGGCAAGCGCCAGTCCTGGGCCAATATAACCGATATTGCCGTAACCGCCGGACAGCCCGGCCAGCGCCATTTCGCGCAACGATAGACGTCCGAGCAGCCGCCCGACAACCATGGCCAGAACGAACGCGCTGGCGGTGCCCAATGTGGTCGCGATCAAAAACGGCGGATTGTTAAGTTCTGCGAATGGCGTCTTCGACATAATGCCGAACAGCAAGGCAGGCAGCGACACGTAGAGCAGGAAAAAGTTCATCCAGGCGAGGCCGGTTTCCGGCAGACTGCTGCATTTGCCGCAGGCAAACCCGATGAAGATCAGCCCGAAATATGGCAGCGCCAGATTGAGGATGTCGATCATGGCGAAGCGTCTTCTTGTCGGTTGTTCGCCCCGAACGAGGTGCTCGGCAGGCGGCGGCACACGGATTAATTCGTTGGTTTGCCTCTAGCATCGGCCACAATCATGGTCTATTCGACCAGCTATGATCAAAACGCGGACCGCCAAATTTCAGATCGGGCAGATCGTTCGCCACCGGATTTTTTCGTTCCGCGGCGTGATTTTCGATATCGATCCGGAATTCAATAACACCGAGGAATGGTGGCTTTCGATTCCTGAGGACGTCCGTCCTCACAAGGACCAGCCGTTTTATCATTTGCTCGCCGAAAATTCCGAATCCGAATATGTCGCTTATGTTTCAGAGCAGAATCTGCTGCCCGACGAATCTGGCGAGCCGATCCGGCATTCGCAAGTGGCGGAAATTTTCGTCAAGGACAAATCCGGCAGCTACCGGCCACGCAATCCATCGCTGAACTAGGCGCAAATTTTAAGTCACACGTGGCCCTATAAAAAGGCGCCCGCTCGCTCGGGGCGCCTTTTGGTTTCGAACGAAAGAACTTATTTCGCAGCCGGATTGGCACCTGCAGGCTGACTGGCCTCGAGCTTGGCGCGCGCTTCGGCGGCGCGCTTCTGCAATTCTTCCTGCAGCTTCTTCTGGGTTTCCTCGAAAACCTTCGGATCGGTCGGCGGACCGTCATAGGCCTTGGCGAATTCCGCAAGCGGCAGCGGCAGGGTCAGCGGCGCGCCATTGGAATTGATCGCCTGGACTACGAGATTCTGGCCCTTCTTGAGATTGGCGATCAATTCCGGCGTCACATCGTAGTCCGACATGCAGCCATTCTGGAAGCAGATCACATAAGGGGCCTGCTGCGGCGCATTGCTATCGACGATAACGCGGGTACCGTGAACCAGCTGCATGCCGAGCGGCAGCGTGACGCGAAGGATTTTCTTCGGCTCGCCTTCCGGCTCGATGATCACCGCGGCAATCACCGGCTGGCCCGATTCGATGCGGCCGTCCTTGCCGGTGAAGCATACCTGCTTGGCACCGGCTTCCTGTCCCTTCAGGCAGAATTTGGTCCATGGCGCATATATCAGCTGGACTTGGTCGGCCGCCGCGGGAGCGCCTGCGGCGGGTGCGGCCGGCGCCTGCGCGGCAGGCGCTGGGGCTGGGGCGGCTTTTGGAGCAGCCTTCGGTGCGGCCTTGGGAGCGGCTTTCGGAGCGGCCGCAGGCGCACCGGGCGCCGGGGCAGGCGTCTGGGCCTGGGCATCGAGGGTAATGCAGGCGGCGGTCAATGCAGTTGCCGCCAACAAGGCCAAAACCCGCCCACGAGGCCAGGCTGGCGCGGCCAAGATACGGAAATTCATCGCGGAAAACCCTTTCTGAACGGTAGCGCTCGAACCGCGACAACGGCGCCAAAACCTGCCTGCCTGCCGCGGCTGTCTCTTTGCTAAATGAGGCGGTTGCGTGACAGGCCGTGTTGTCACGGTCAATTGCTCGCCTTCAATACAGCGGCGGGCGAAAAGATCAATGCCGACAGCGGTCTTAACGGCTACCGCATAGGGCTCAACGTTAGCGCCTATGGTAAAATTTCGTTGTGAACCGACCCGAATCAACTAAGCGCGGTGTCTCGCGGATGCCATGGCGAGCACGCCACTGCGGGGGTGGCTTTGCCGCCGCGATCCTATTGCTGGCGGCAGCCGCCTGCCCTGCTGCCGCGGAACCGGGCTTCGCCATCGCCATGCACGGTACGCCGGCCTTGCCGTCGAACTTCGCTCACATGCCCTATGCCAATCCCGACGCGCCAAAAGGCGGCCGGTTGGTGCAGGGACTGCCCGGCACCTTCGACAGCCTCAATCCGGTGATCGTCAAAGGCCTTGCGGTCCAGCAAATCCGCGGCTTTGTGGTCGAAAGCCTGATGGCGCGGGGCAATGACGAGCCGTTCACGCTCTATGGCCTGCTCGCCAAAAGCATCGAAACCGATGAAGCAAGGTCCTATGTCACCTTTCGGCTCGATCCGCTGGCGCGCTTTTCGGATGGCCAGCCTGTGCTCGCCGAGGACGTGCTGTTTTCATGGGCCTTGCTGCGCGACAAGGGCCGTCCCAATCACCGGCTGTACTACGTAAAGGTGAGCAAGGCCGAGGCGCTGGATGCGCGCACCGTGCGATTTGATTTTGGCGGCGCCAGTGACCGTGAACTACCGCTGATCCTGGGCTTGATGCCGGTGCTGCCGAAGCATGGCGTCGATGTCGAGACCTTCGAGGAAACCTCGATGAAGGCCCCTGTCGGCTCTGGCCCTTACCGCGTCACCGCGGTCAGACCCGGTGCCAGTCTGACGCTGACGCGCAATCCGGATTACTGGGGCCGCGACCTGCCGGTCAACCGCGGCCTGTGGAATTTCGACGAGATCCGGCTCGATTTCTATCGCGAGGCCAATGGCGCGTTCGAGGCCTTTAAGCGCAGTCTTTATGATTTTCGCGTCGAAACCGAGCCATTGCGCTGGCACGACGGTTATGATTTTCCAGCCGTCCGCAACGGCGAGGTAATCCGCGACGTCATCAGGACCGGCATGCCGCAGCCGTCGGAATTCCTGGTGTTCAATACGCGGCGGCCGGTATTTTCAGATGTCCGGGTGCGACAGGCGCTGACATTGCTGTTCGATTTCGAATGGATCAACCGCAATTACTTTTTCGGTCTCTACGGGCGCGCCGGCGGCTTCTTTGCCGGCTCCGAATTGTCAGCCTATGGCCGCGCCAGTGACGACCGCGAGCGCGCGCTGCTGAAACCCTATGCCGCGCATATACCGGCGGACATTCTGGACGGGACCTGGCGCCTTCCCGTCAGCGACAGCTCCGGCCGCGACCGCGCGGCGCTGCGCGGCGCTCTTTCGTTGTTGTCGCAGGCCGGATACGACCTCGATGGCACGGTGCTGCGGCAACGTTCCACCCGCACGCCCCTCACCTTCGAGGTTCTGGTGACGACGCGCGACCAGGAACGCGTTGCGCTGGCCTTCGCCCGCGACCTCAAGCGCGCCGGTATCGAGGTTTCGGTGCGCGCGGTCGACGGCGTGCAATTCGATCAGCGGCGTCTCAGCTTTGACTTCGACATGATCCAGAATCGCTGGGATCAGTCGCTCTCGCCCGGCAATGAACAGTCATTTTACTGGGGCTCCGAGGCCGCGGACAACCAGGGCACCCGCAACTACATGGGAGCGAAAGATCCCGCCGTCGATGCAATGATCGCAGCCATGCTGGAGGCGCGCGAACACCCGGAATTCGTCTCCGCAGTACGAGCGCTCGATCGCACCTTGATGTCCGGTTTCTACGCAATTCCACTGTACAACGCACAGGAACAATGGATCGCGCGCTGGAATCGGATAGAACGTCCCTCAACGACCGCGTTATCGGGATATCTGCCGGAAACCTGGTGGCAGAAGCCGCAACCGAAGTGATGCCGTGATCCAGACTGCCGCACCGCCGACGCTCGACGGCCTGTTTCGACGGCTGCTGGCACGCCGGCCGGATGCGCCGGCGCTGGCCGACCCGCTCGACAAATCCCGTGTCACCGGCAAATCGCCGCAACGCCTGACATTCGCGCAGGCCAACCGGGCCATCGCAGCGCTGGCGGCGCATTTCGTCGAGGCGGGCCTGCCGGCCAATTCGGTGATCGCGGTTCAACTGCCTAACACCATTGAATTCGTGCTGACGGTATTGGCGGCACACCGCGCCGGCCTCGTGGTGGCGCTGCTGCCGCAACTGTGGCGGCAGGCGGAGCTGACGGTGGCACTCAACCGCACCGGCGCGCGCGCGGTCGTGACCATGAGCCGGATCGATGGCGTTGGGCACGCAGACCTCGCCATGAACGCCGCGGTGGAAGCATTTTCAATTCGTCATGTCTGCGGGTTCGGCGACGATCTGCCGGAAGGCATGGTTTCTCTCGACGACGTGATGGCCAACGGATCGGCCGTCCGGCCGGCCGCGACGCAGGATGGCTGCCGCGCGGCGATCATTTCATTCGACGTTACAGCGGACGGCTTTCTAGCGGTGCCGCGCACGCACCTGAACCTGATCGCAGGCGGTCTTGCGGTCTTCCTCGAAAGCGGCATGCCGCAAGGCGCCACGATCTTGTCGGCATTGGCGCCGTCATCGTTTGCAGCCGTCGCATCGTCCCTGACGGCGTGGCTACTGAGCGGCGGCGCGCTGGCGCTGCATCATCCCTTCGATGCCGATGTGCTCGAACGGCAGATCAACCAACAGGCTTGCGATGTCCTCGTCGCGCCGGCGCCGTTGGCGTTACGGCTTGCCGAGGCCGGGACACTGTCACGCACACCGACGCTACGCCATGTGATCGCGCTTTGGCGCGCGCCGGAGCAAGCCCCGTCGTCGCCGGCCTGGCCGGGCGAAACCGTGTTGACCGACGTCTATCTGTTCGGCGAAGCCGGATTGTTCGGCGCGCGCCGCGCGGAGGATGGCACGCCGGTTGCGATCCAGCCTGGGCCGCATGCGGCGCCACGCGATGCGAGCGACGCGTCGATCACGGGGGAAATTCTGCTGACACCGAAGGGAACGCTGGCGCTGCGCGGGCCGATGATTCCGGTCGCCGCCTATGCGCCATCCGTCGCCTCGGGTCATTTGTCGATGGCGCAACCGACGCCCGATTACGTCGACACCGGCTATGTAGCACGGCTGGACCGCAGCACCGGCGCCATTTGCATCACGGCGCCGCCGTCGGGCATCATGGCCGTCGGCGGCTACCGGTTTCGCGCGCATGATTTGCAGGAATGGGCGAAGCGACTTGGACAGGGCGCGCTACTGACCGCGTTGCCCGACCGGTTATGTGGCCACCGCCTCGCCGGCCGCGCCGAGGATAATGCCCGCGCCCGCGAGGCGCTTTCAGGACTTGGCCTCAACCCGTTGATGTCGGAGGCATTTCGCGATTCACGCGCCGCTCCCCTTTGATTGAAATCAACGGCGCGCGTTGACGTGGCATTAACGACGGAAACCTAGGATGACGCTTCAATCGCCGCGTCTCGTTTCCGGGTTTTGACATGTCCCAGCAAGGCCCGATTCTAGTCGTGTCGTCCGGCGAGCCCAGATCTTCGGAAGTCATTTCGCTGCCCGCCGCGCTGCCGGATGCCGGAATATTTCCAGTGGTTGAAACCAACTGGTGCGAGGCAGCGCGCGCCCTCGGGCAGTTGCAGCCCGCCGCGGTCGTGATGTCCGGCGTGGCTGAAGCGGCAATGGCGCCACTCGCCACGCAAATTGCGAACATCAAGCCCTACGTCCCACTCATCGCCATTGATCCCCCACTGACGCTGCCTGCGAACGCGTTGCCGTTTTCTTTCACGGGCGGCATTGAACGTTTGAGCGCTCGTCTGCGGGCGGCGCTGCGGGTGCGCTCGCTGCATTCTACCGTGCTGCGTCGCGTTGCCGGCGATCCGGCCACGCCGATAAAGCTCGTCGATACCGATCCGATTCACGACGCCACCGTGCTGCTGATCGGTCGCGGCGCGGCCTATCCTTCTCTCTCCGTGGCGCTGGGCGAGCGGATCGGCGTCGTCGGCGCGCTCAGCATCGAAGCCGCCGCCAAGCACCTCAACCTGCGCGACCTCGACGGCATTGTATTGACCGGCGGTTTCAGCGCGCGCGTGACCGATGCATTTCTGACCGTATTGGCGGAAGACGTCCGGTTTCGCCATCTCCCAGTGGTCGTAACCATCGACGGCCTGACGCCGCATCATGATCTGCCCAATCTGGAGATGGTCTCCGGCGATGCCAACCGTGTTGCATCAATTGCCCTGCCGCTGATCCGACAGCACGCGCTGGAAGCACGCCTGAGCCGGACCCTCGCGTCGATAGACGCCGGCGGTCTGCTCGACCCGCGAACCGGCCTGCTGACGCCGACGGCGTTCAATCGCGATTTTGCGACTGCGGTATATCATACGCAGTCGCGCGGCGGCGGGTTATCGGTGGCACGGTTTTCGTTCGACCCGGATCATCAGCGCGCGCAACTGGACGGTGCGCGGATTGCCAGCCGCCTGATGCGGCAGATGGATTTCGGTACCGTACAGGACGACGATTCGATCATCGTGGTGTTTGCCGAAACCGACCTGCGCAATGCTCACATGATCGCGCGGCGGTTATCAAGCGTAATGAAGCATACCATTCATGCCAAGCAAGGGCTACGCGCCGACCCTTGCGTAGCCGTCGCGACGCTGCAGGGGACTGAGTCGGCGCGGTCGATTTTGGCGCGGCTTGCCGAGCAATCCCGGCCCGCCGCATCCTAAAAGGTTCCAATAAAATTGCGGAACGTTTGTTCCCGTTTTGCATTGTCCGCCATCACTTCACTGGAGGACACCATGAAGAAAATTGCACTGATCACCGCTTCGCTGGCCCTGCTCGCCGCCCCGGCCTTCGCCGAGGATGCCAAGACGACGGGCACCGCGCCGGCCGAGGCGAAATTCTCGACGGTCTCAAAGGACGAAATGTTTTCGTCGAAGCTCAAGGGTCTGAATGTCTACAATCAGAAGGATGAATCGGTCGGCGAAATCACCGATCTCGCCATCAAGAACCACCAGGTTGAAGCGTTGATCCTGTCGGTCGGCGGCTTCCTCGGCATGGGCGAACATTACGTCGCGGTGTCGCCGTCATCGGTCAATGTTCGCCACGACGACAAGAACAACAAGTGGATGGCGTCGATGAATACCACCAAGGAAGCGCTGAAGGCGGCGCCGGAATTCAAGTATCCGAAGTAAGACGTACGTTTCGACAATTATCGGCCGTTGGCAGCATGCCGGCGGCCGTCATTTGCGAGGAGCCTAGCGACGAAGCAATCCAGAGCCACGGACACCGTACTGGATTGCTTCGCTTCGCTCGCAATGATGGCGGCGGCCTACGCCGCCTTCCTGTCTTCAGCCAGATTGGCGAGTTGCCGCAAAATCTCGGTCGTGCCAGCCAGCCGCTCCTCCGGCGTTTCCCATTCCTGGAAGAACACCACCTTCATGTCCGGCCGCACCTTGGCGGCTTGGCCATGTTGCCGGATGAAATAGACCAGCCGCTCCGGCTGCGTGAACTTGTTGTCGCGAAAGCTGATGACGACGCCCTTCGGTCCGGCATCGACCTTCTCGACATTGGCACGCCGGCAGTAGCCTTTGATCGCCGCGATCTTGAACAGATAGCGCACCTCATCGGGTAGCACGCCGAAGCGGTCGCGCAATTCGGCGGCGAAATTGTCGATCTCGTCGTCAGTGTCGAGATCGGCGAGCCGACGGTACAGCGACAGCCGCACCGCGAGGTCGGCAACGAATTCCTCCGGGATCAGCACGGGCATTCCGACGGTGATTTGCGGCGACCAGCGGTCCGCCGTGGGCTCGGTCACGCCGGCCTTCAGGTTGAGGATCGCCTCCTCCAGCATCGACTGATACAGCTCGAAACCGACCTCCTTGATATGGCCGGATTGCTCCTCGCCGAGCAGGTTGCCGGCGCCGCGAATATCGAGATCGTGCGACGCCAGTTGAAATCCGGCTCCGAGGGTTTCCAGCGACTGCAGCACCTTCAGCCGCCGCTCTGCCTGGGCCGTGATCTTCGCCTGCGCCGGCAATGTGAACAACGCGTAGGCGCGGAGCTTGGAACGTCCCACCCTTCCGCGCAGCTGATAGAGCTGCGCGAGGCCGAACATGTCGGCGCGGTGTACGATCAGCGTGTTGGCGGTCGGAATGTCGAGGCCGGATTCGATAATGGTGGTCGATAGCAGGATGTCGTATTTGCCGTCGTAGAAGGCCGACATGATATCCTCGATCACGGTGGGCGCCATCTGGCCATGCGCGACCGCGACTTTCATCTCCGGCACATTCTTGTCGAGGAAATCCTTGACGCCTGCGAGATCCTCAATCCGCGGCACCACATAGAACGCCTGCCCGCCGCGATAGCGCTCACGCAGCAGCGCTTCGCGGATCATGAGGGGATCGTGCGGCGCCACGAAAGTGCGGACCGCGAGACGGTCCACCGGCGGCGAGGCGATGATCGAGAGATCGCGCACGCCGGTCAGCGCCAGTTGCAGGGTGCGCGGGATCGGCGTCGCGCTCAGCGTCAGCACATGCACCTCGGCGCGCAGTTGCTTCAGCCGCTCCTTGTGCGAAACGCCGAAATGCTGCTCCTCGTCGACGATCAGCAGGCCGAGGTCCCTGAACTTGATCGACTTGCCTAGCAGGGCGTGGGTACCGACCACGATATCGACCGCGCCCTCGGCGATATTCTTTTTCACTTGCGTCAGTTCCTTCGGCGCGATTAGCCGCGAGGCCTGTGCGACATTGACCGGAAAGCCGCGAAACCGCTCGGTGAAGGTCTTGGCGTGCTGCCGCGCCAGCAGGGTGGTCGGCACCACCACGGCGACCTGCTTGCCGTCGAGCGCCGCAGCAAAAGTGGCGCGGAGCGCCACCTCGGTCTTGCCGAAACCGACGTCGCCGCAGATCAGGCGGTCCATCGGACGCCCGCTTTCGAGATCTTTCAGTGTGGCGTTGATGGCACCGAGTTGATCCTCGGTCTCCTCATAAGGGAAGCGCGCGCAGAATTCGTCGTAACTATGTTGCTGCACCGGCATTTTCGGTGCTTCGTGCAGATGCCGCTCGGCGGCGATCTTGATCAGCGCGCCGGCGATTTCACGGATGCGGTTCTTGAGTTTCGCCTTGCGCGCCTGCCAGCCGCTGCCACCCAGCCGATCCAGTTCGACATTGGCGTGATCGGAGCCGTAGCGCGACAGCAGTTCGATATTCTCGACTGGCAAAAACAGCTTGGTGTCGGCGGCGTAGTGCAGTTCAAGACAATCGTGCGGCGCGCCGGCCACATCCAGCGTCTGCAGGCCGACAAAGCGCCCGATGCCGTGCTCGACATGCACCACGAGATCGCCCGCGGCTAGGCTGGTGACCTCCGAGATGAAATTATCGAGCTTGCGGCTGGCCTTGCGCGGCCGAACCAGCCGGTCGCCCAGAATGTCCTGCTCGCTGATGACCGCGGCGTTGTCGGTCTCGAAACCGGATTCCATGCCGACCACTGCGAGCATTGCCTCGTTGCGCGGCGTCGCCTGCACGGTGCGCCACGAGTTGACGCTGGTGAGGTTGAGCATCTTGTGGTCCTTCAGCATGCTCGCCATGCGGTCGCGCGAGCCTTCGCTCCACAGCGCAATCACCACTTTCTTGCGCTGGGCCTGCAGCGCCTGCACATGCGCGACCACCGCCTCGAACACGTTGACAGAGCCGTCGGCACGTTCGGGCGCAAAATTGCGGCCCTGTCGCGCGCCGGCATCGACGACGTTCGTGTCGTCGCCGGGCACCGCGAACGGCGTCAACCGCGCCAGCGCCGCCGCACCGAGCCGCCCGGTCCATTCGTCCGCGGTCAGGTACAGCCGATCGGGCGGCAGCGGCTTATAGACCGCACCGCCGCTCGGGTGTTCCATCGCCTCGCGCCGCGCTTCGTAATAATCGCTGATCTGCCTGAAGCGTTCGCACGCAGCGTCTTCGCTCTGCGGCTCGATCGCAACCGGCGCGGCGCCGAGATAGTCGAACAGCGTGTCCATCCGCTCCTGGAACAGCGGCAGCCAGTGCTCCATTCCGGGATGTCGGCGGCCCTCGCTCACTGCTTCATAGAGCGGATCGTCGCGACCCGGCGCGCCGAACGCTGCGACATAGCCCATGCGAAAGCGGCGGATGGTTTCGGTGATGAGCTGGAATTCCGAGATCGGCACCAAGTCCAGCGCGCGCATCTCGAAATGGGTGCGCTGGGTTTCGGCATCGAAGCTGCGGATCGATTCCAGGCTGTCGCCGAAGAAGTCGAACCGCACCGGCTGCTCGAGCCCCGCCGGAAACAGGTCGAGAATGCCGCCGCGAACGGCGTATTCGCCGGGCTCGCGCACGGTCGAAGAGCGATTGTAGCCGTTATGCTCCAGCCATGCCACGATGGAGTCCATCGGCACTACATGGCCGGGCGCCACCGATAAGGCCTGCGCTGCGACGATGTCGCGTGCCGGCACCCGCTGCACGATCGCATTGACCGTGGTCAGCACGATCAACGGCTTGTCGCTGCCCTGGAGCCGCGCGAGCCGTGCCAGCGTGGTCAGCCGCTGCGCGAGGATGCCGCCATGCGGCGACACCCGGTCATAGGGCTGGCAATCCCAAGCCGGGAACTGCATCACGGATAGATCAGGCGCAAAGAATTCCAGCGCGCGGGCCAGTTGCTGCATGCGCGGACCGTCGCGACAAACCACGGCGAGACTGACCGCCGGCGGCTGAGGCCGCGCTGCAACCGCGCGCGCAAGGTCGGAAATCACAAGCCCTTCCGCGCCCTCCGCAACGTTGGCAAGGGTCAGCGGGCGCCCCGGGCCGAGCTGCTCGGCGGGCGATCGTCGGGTCGGCGATTTCATGCCGAATGGTCCACGGCGCGAAACGACTTGATGCGATCGAACAAGTCGGTGCGGTATTCCAGCGGCAGCAAAGCGCCGCTGCTCAAGGCAGCATACAAATCGGGATCCGGCAACTCGATCAGACGCTCCAGCTGCGATAATTCGGCGTCGGTGAGATCGGTGATCTCAGCGTCGGCGAAACGTCCGAGGATCAGGTCCATCTCGCGGGTGCCACGGTGCCAGCAACGGAATAACAGCCGCTTGCGGCGGTCGTCCAGGCCACTACTTGATCGTGTCGATCCCGTCATCTGTCCACCTCGTCCGAACGCCAAAAGCCCGGACATGCCGGGCGCGGTTGATATAACGTTTGGGACGGCGAATGTCAGCCTCGCTGAATGTAATTTTTGGGTCGGCATTGAAATGATTAGTCGTCCCCACGAACTCGATGTCGTCCTCGCGCAGGCGGGGGACCCATGACACCGCTGGTTATGATCTGGCATGATGTTTCCAGATCGCAGGCATCTTGCGCATCAGCGGCGACAGCGTGTATGGGTCCCCGCCTGCGCGTGGACGACGGGAAGAGAAATGCATGCGCCCTGCTTTGCTCAATCCGCTTTTTGCGCCGGTCACAAGTCTGAGCGGAGTTCGGGCCCAAGCAAGACAAATTGTTCCGTTACCTGCTCGGCCGAACCGAGACGCCGCGACTGGTCGACCTGCTGCTGCACTTGCCGGCCAGCGTGGTCGATCGCCGGGCGCGGCCGAAAATCAAAGATGCCACGCCGGGAACCATCGTGACCCTGGAGGTGACGATCGACCGGCATCGACCGGCGCCGGGACGCAACTCGCGCGCGCCGCATCTGGTCTATGCCAGCGACGACACCAGTACCGTGGTGCTGACCTATTTCCGCGCCCAGCCCGGTTATGTCGAAAAGCTGCTGCCGGTCGGAGCCAAACGCTACATCTCGGGCACGATCCAGCTATTCGACGGCATGCCGCAAATGGTGCACCCTGACCGGGTGCTGGATGAAGACAGTTTTTCGAAACTCTCCGGCATCGATCCGGTCTATCCGCTCACCGAAGGACTGGCGCTGGGCTCGTTACGTCGCGCGATGGCGCAGGCACTGCAAAAAATACCCTCGCTGCCGGAATGGATCAGTCCCGAGGTCATCAAGCGCTGCAAGTTTCCGCCGATCACGGAAGCGTTGCACCGCGTGCACATGCCAGTCGAACTGACGGATGTTCTACCCGACGGTCCGTTCTGGTCACGCCTGGCGTTCGACGAATTGCTGGCCGGGCAACTGGCACTGGCACTGGTCCGCACACAATTGCGCCGTCCCGCGGGCGTGCGCCATTCCGGCGACGGTCATCTGCGCAGGAAAATCATCGATGCGCTGCCCTATTCGTTGACGGAATCGCAGCAGCAGGCCGCGGCTGCGATCATCGACGACCTGCGCCAGCCGGTGCGGATGCTGCGGCTGCTGCAGGGCGACGTCGGCTCCGGCAAGACCGTGGTGGCGCTGCTCGCCGCCGCCGCCGTTACTGAGGCTGGCAAACAGGCCGCCCTGATGGCGCCCACGGAAATCCTGGCGCGGCAGCACATCAAGACCATCGCGCCGCTGGCCGAGCGCGCCGGCCTGCGGGTTGCTATCCTGACCGGGCGGGAAAAGGGCAAGGAGCGCCGCGAACTCCTGGCCCGGCTCGAGGCCGGCGAGATCGACCTGCTGGTCGGCACCCATGCGCTGATCCAGCACGACGTGATATTCAAGGCACTGGCGCTTGCGGTCGTCGACGAGCAGCACCGCTTCGGCGTCCGCGAGAGGCTGGCACTCACCGCCAAGGGCGAAGCCGTCGATGTGCTGGTGCTGAGCGCGACGCCGATCCCGCGCACGCTGGTGCTGACCTATTTCGGCGACATGGATGTATCGGAACTGCGCGAAAAGCCCGCAGGACGGCAGCCGATCGATACGCGTGCGATGCCCAGCGGCCGGATCAACGAAGTGGTGGATGCGATCGGCCGCGCGCTCAAGGCCGGCAAGCGGGCATACTGGATCTGTCCGCTGGTCGAGGAGTCCGAAGCGGAGGGCGTCGAGCATCTCACCAACGCGACCGAGCGGTTCGAAAGCCTGCACGAGCGCTTCGGCGACCGCGTCGGCCTGGTGCACGGCCAGATGAAAGGGGGCGAAAAAGACAGCGTCATGGCGCAGTTCGCCGCGGGCGACATTGGTCTGCTGGTTGCAACCACGGTAGTCGAAGTCGGCGTCGACGTCCCCGCCGCCACCATCATGGTGATCGAGAACGCCGAGCGTTTTGGACTGGCGCAATTGCACCAGTTGCGCGGGCGCATCGGCCGTGGCTCCGAGGCTTCGACCTGCCTGTTGCTCTACACCGAGCCGCTCAACGAGATGTCCGCCGCGCGGCTGAAGGCCATCCGTGAAACCACTGACGGCTTCCGCATCGCCGAAGAAGATTTGAGGCTGCGCGGCGAAGGCGACGTGCTCGGCGTCCGCCAGAGCGGCTTGCCCGGCTATCGCATCGCGCGTTCGGAGGTGCATGCGCAGTTGATCACGCAGGCGCGCGACGAGGCGCTGCGGATCCTGAAGAGCAACCCGAAGCTGACGGGCGACCGCGGCGAGGCGCTGCGATGTCTGCTGTATCTGTTCGAGCGAGACGAGGCAATTCCGTTGATCGGAGCCGGATGATTGTCGTCCCCGCGCAGGCGGGGACCTATACACTCCGTCGTAATAATGCGGAAGGCGTCAGCAACTCGCGGCAGCAATTCGCCAAACAATAAATTTCCGTGGTTATGGGTCCCCGCCTTCGCGGGGACGACGATTCAATCCACCTTCGCCGGCACCGGCTTCGGCGTCGACGCATTTGCCGCCCGCGCCGCATTCGCCGTCTCCGCCAAAGCCGCGATCTTTTTCTGCTGGTCGGAGCCCGGCTGCACCACGCCGCAGGACATGATCAGGGTAGCGGCGTCTTCGGCGCTCATCTCGACCTCGATCAGCTTGCTCTTGGGCACATAAAAGAAAAAGCCCGTCGTCGGGTTCGGGGCACAGGGCAGGAATACCGAGATATGCTCGTCCTGACCCGGAAGACTGGCTGCGACTTCCACACTCGGCGGCTGCGAGATCAGCACGATCGACCACATCCCCGGCGAGGGAAATTCAACCAGGCCGACGCGGCGGAAGCTTGAGCCCTGCCCGGAGAACAAAGTCTCGAATACCTGCTTCAGGCCGCGATAGATCGCGCGCACCACCGGCATCCGTCCCAGCAGCTTTTCGCCGAGATCGACCAGCGTCCGGCCGATCAGGTTGGCGGTGAGGAAGCCGAGCAGCGTCAGCGCGATGACGGCCACGATCAGCCCCGAACCCGGTAGGCCGAACGGCAGATAGGTTTCCGGCCGGTAGGCGATCGGAACGAATGGCCGCACCAGGCCATCCACCCAGGTCACGAACCACCAGGTCAGATAGAAGGTGATCGCGATCGGACCAGCGACGATCAGGCCGGTCAGGAAATAGGTGCGGAAACGGGCCATGAAGCCGCGCGGTGCGTCCGGCGACAGTTCACTTGGTGGAGCCATTATCGGAGGCAAGTCATTACAATTCATCAGGTTTCCAAAATCGATCAAACCACGTCGCAGCTCGCGGGCAAATGCATTCTAGCAGACTTTTGCAGGGCCCGGCGCAACGAAGCAATTGGGACGGCCGGTGCCTATTCGACGGTGACGGACTTTGCCAGATTGCGTGGCTGGTCGACGTCGGTACCCATGATGACGGCGGTATGATAGGCCAGCAACTGCACGGGAATGGCGTAAACCATCGGCGTGAAGGCCGCCGCCATGTCGGGCATGATGATCGTCACCAGCGACTCGACGGTCGCTTCTGCGGCGCCCTTGGCGTCGGTCATCAGGATAATTCGGCCCCCACGGGCAGCTACTTCCTGCATGTTGGAGACGGTTTTTTCGAACACGCGGTCGAACGGCGCGATCACCACCACCGGCATGTTCTCGTCGATCAGCGCGATCGGGCCGTGCTTGAGTTCACCGGCGGCGTAACCTTCGGCGTGGATGTAGGAAATTTCCTTCAGCTTCAGCGCACCTTCCAGCGCCAGTGGATAGCTGGTGCCGCGGCCGAGATAAAGCACATCCTTGGATTTGGCGATGTCGCGCGCCAGCTTTTCAATCTGCGGCTCGGTGGCGAGCGCCGCCGCCATCAGCCGCGGGATTTCAACGAGGCCATGCACGAGCCGGGCTTCGTCTGCATCCGACAATTCGCCGCGCGCCTTGCCCGCGGCGATCGCGATCGCGGCCAACACCATCAACTGGCAGGTGAATGCCTTGGTCGAGGCAACGCCGATCTCCGGCCCCGCCAGCGTCGGCAGCACGGTTTCGCTTTCGCGCGCGATGGTCGAGGTCGGCACGTTGACCACCGAAAGCGTATGCAGCCCCTGCCCCTTGGCGTAACGCAACGCCGCCAGCGTGTCGGCGGTTTCGCCGGACTGGGAAATGAAGATACCAAGGTCGCCCTTGCGCAACGGTGCTTCGCGATAACGAAATTCCGAAGCCACATCGAGTTCGACCGGCAAGCGGCTCAGGCGTTCGAACCAGTATTTTGCGACGTAACCGGCATAGCTCGCGGTCCCGCAGGCGGTGATCGAGATGCGCTGGATGTCGCGAAAATCGAACGGCAGGCTTATCGGCAGCGATACGCGCTCGGTCGCCATGTCGACATAGCGCGCCAAGGTGTGGCCGACCACTTCGGGCTGCTCGTGAATTTCCTTGGCCATGAAATGGCGGTAGTTCGCCTTGTCGACCAGGAACGAAGAGGCGCCGGACTTCAGCACCTCTCGATTGACCACGACGCCCTGTGCGTTGTGAATCACGCCGAGCTCACGGGTCAGCACCACCCAGTCGCCGTCCTCGAGGTAGCTGATGGTGTCGGTAAACGGCGCCAGCGCAATGGCGTCCGATCCAAGATACATCTCGCCCTCGCCGTAACCGATGGCGAGCGGCGAGCCCTTGCGCGCGCCGATCATGAGATCCTCATGACCCTTGAACACAAATGCCAGCGCGAATGCACCGCGCAACCGCGGCAACGACGCCTTCACGGCTTCCGCCGGCGACGCCCCATTGGCGATGTAGGAATTGACCAGATGCGCGACGACTTCCGTGTCGGTCTCGCTGACAAATTTCGCGCCCTGCGCCTCCAGTTCGAGGCGCAATTCGCGAAAATTCTCGATGATGCCGTTATGCACCACGGCAACATTGTCGGCGGCATGCGGATGGGCGTTGTTCTCCGTCGGCTTGCCATGGGTGGCCCAGCGGGTATGTCCGATGCCGAGATGACCGGCGAGCGGTTCGGCTTTCAGCCGCGCCTCGAGATTGCGCAACTTGCCTTCGGCGCGGCGACGCTCCAGATGCGCGCCCTCCAGCGTGGCGACGCCGGCGGAATCGTAGCCGCGGTATTCAAGGCGCTTGAGTGAATCCACCAGTTGCTCCGCAACCGGGCCGCGTCCCAAAATCCCGACAATGCCGCACATGCGGATCAATAGCTCCAAATCGACGAAAATTGCCAAACCAGGCGCATGCCCCTCTTAACGAGAATCGCGGACGCGCGGGTACTCAATAATTATTGCGGATTGAGACAGCGTTAAGCAGCAAGCTTAATTAACCGTTCGTCAATGTTTCTGCCCAACGCTCATTGCCCCGGAGGCGCAAGCCATGACTGACACGCGTGAACCAAGAGGCTTTGACCGGAGCTTTTCCGCTTCCTCGCAAACTCGTCCCGAACGAACCAAGCTTGCGCACTGGCCGCCGCCATTCCGCAGCGGGCAATCACAACCGAAAATCATCCGGCACGAGGCGAACGAAAAGCCGAAGCTGGCAAAATCGCGCGGCTGGCGCCTTACCCGGGCGTTGTTCTCGGAATTCGACGAGGGTTAGAAGCGGACCGATAAACAATATCGACCGTTGCGGCCACATTATCCGTTGCCGAACTGCTCGACCACGGCCGGCCACAGACGCCAGAACTCGGAAGTCCCCTCGACGGCGGTTTGGACCATGACAAGCTTCGACGCCGGGTCTACGCAAATACGCTGGCCGAAGTCGCCAAGCAGTGCGAACTGGCGCCGGGCTCCGGGAAGCAGCCACAGCAGGTAGCCGTAGCCGAACGGCTGAGGGGCCATGGCTCTGCCCGGCAACAGGTAAGCATCGGACGCTCGCACCGTCGTTGCGTCGATCATCCATTGCGCCGGAATGATCCGCCTGCCGTCCCACGCGCCATCATGGGCCAGCAGGCGTCCGAGCCGCGCGTAATCGCGCAGCACGGCATTGAAGGCGAAGTGCGCCACTTCAAACCCTTCCGCATCCACCAACCACGTGGCGTCGGCTTCGGCGCCGATCGGTTCCCACAGCTTCTCTTGCAGATAGTCGGACGCCGACCTGTTGACGGCGCTGTGGAGAACCATACCAAGCACATCGGGCTCGATACTGGCGTAAAAATACCTGGTACCCGGCGGGGCAATCCGCCGATTGAATTGTGCGATGCTGCCGATGGTGCCTTTGCTGGTCCCGAACGCCAGCACCATGTCGTTCCACAGGCGATCAAGGTCACGTCCGTCGTGTTGCTGTTCTCCGAATTCGACGCCCGAGGACATATGAAGAAGGTCGCGGATCGGCGTTCGGCCGTATTCCGTACCCTTGAAGCCGGGCACGTAGATTTCCGGCGTATCATCGACCGATTTGATCGCACCTTCGGAAATGGCGATGCCGATCAGTAGTCCCATGATCGATTTGGACATCGACTGCGAAATAAAGCGGTCACGATCGGTCCGGCCGTATTGATAATGCTCGAACAGAATCTGGTCGTCTTTGGCGATCAGCAACCCGGTAACGGGATTGCGCGACAAGTAGTCGGCGACGGAAGACCGACCTCCCCGATACGAGTAACGGACTTCGGTTGACGACCGGCCGAACATCCATGGCGTGACAGCACGCTTGATGCGCCGCGTCGGATATATTTCATCGAAATGGCTGAATGCGCCGACGCGATATTTCGGTTCATGCGGGTTGCCGGGTTGAACGACAAGGGCTCGATCGGCGACCGGAAAACCTTCCGCGGCTCCGTACAACTCGGCGTTCGGGCCGGTGGGAGAAAAACCCGGACTGTCGCCATTTCCGGCCGCGCCGGTGGGGGAAGCCGGTCCGGCGGAGCCATCCCGGGCAGCGCCATACGCGGCAACAGCGGCGAGGCTTGCCAGCGCCGTGCGGCGGGATACAGGATATCGCGGTCCACCCGACATCGCCTTCCCTGCTTCACACCCCCGACGCGACGATCGGGCTGGGCGATTCCGCGCTTCGTCAGGTCTTTGACTTGTCGCGGGTCTTCATCTCGCGGTATCGCGCCGCCCAGCCTTCGCGCGTCGTTTGCGTAGTGCGCTCGACCGCCAGCGCGTCGTCGGGCACATCGCGGGTGATAACCGAACCGGAACCGATATAGGCACCGTTGCCGATCTTCACCGGTGCAACCAGCGACGAGTTTGAGCCGACGAAAGCGCCGGCGCCGATCATAGTCTTGTGCTTGTTGAAGCCATCGTAATTGCAGGTGATGGTGCCGGCGCCGATGTTGGCGCCCGCGCCGATGTGGGTGTCGCCGATGTAAGTGAGGTGATTGACCTTGACGCCGGCCTCGAGAATGGCGGCCTTGGTTTCCACGAAATTGCCGATCCGCGCGCCCTCGCCCAGCGATGTCCCCGGCCGCAACCGCGCATAGGGACCGACCGATGCGTTCTTGCCGATTGTCGCCTGAACGAGGTGGGAGAAGGCGTGGATCACCGCGCCATCGGCGATGGTCACGCCGGGGCCGATCACCACAAAGGGCTCGATCGTCACGTTCCTGCCGAACGTCGTGTCGGCGGCGAGGTAGACCGTCTCGGGCGCGATCATGGTCACGCCGGCATCGAACGCCGCCTGACGAAGCCGTGCCTGCATCACCGCTTCGGCTTCGGCGAGCTGGGCCTTGGTGTTGATGCCGCGCACTTCATCCTCGCTGGTTTCGATCACGGCAGCCCGCCGGCCCATGTCGCGAACGATGGCAACTGCGTCGGGCAGATAATACTCGTTCTTGTTCTTTGCCTTGCCGATCTTTTCCAGGATTTCGAGCGCGCGGCGGCCATCGAATGCCATCACGCCGGCGTTGCACAGGGTGATCGCACGCTCCTCGGCGCTGGCGTCGGCCTGTTCGCGGATCGCCGTCAACTGACCGCCTTCGACCAGCAGCCGGCCATAACCGGTCGGATCGGCGGCGCGAAAACCAAGCACGACCACCGTCGCGCCGTCCTTCAGCGGGGCCCGCATACGCTCCAGGGTGGTTTCCGAAATCAGCGGTGTGTCGCCGAACAGCACCAGCAGATCGTCCGCGCCTTGGGCAATCGCATCTTTCGCGGCCAGAACCGCATGCGCGGTGCCAAGCCGTTCGCGCTGCACGAACGTCGCGGCATCCGGACGTGTTCGTCGGGCTTCTTCCACGACCGCCTGATGATCGGGTCCAACCACGACGGCCAGCGATGCCCCTTCGCCATGCGGAACTGCCCGAAGCACATGAGCCAGCAGCGGTTGTCCGGCCACCGGATGCAGCACTTTCGGCATCGACGACCGCATCCGCGTGCCCTCGCCGGCAGCGAGCACGATGGTAAGGCTGGTTCGGCCGCTCATCCTGGTCCTTGCTAGTCGCTGAAGTTTCATGGCGCCGATCGTGCCGCCGCCGTCATAGAGCGTTTTCAACCGAAGAGGAAACCGATTCGCCAGCGGAAAACGCTCGGCTTAAGCTGCAACGCCATTTCCTGATAATGTTCCCAGCATGATTCGCGCTGGCCGCGGGAGGGCTGCAGACGTCGCATGGCAAAAGATCGCGACAATCTGGCTGAGGGGTTCGACACCGACAATTCCGCCGGTTGGCTGGCAGGCTTTTTGGCCGAGGAGGAAGATCTCGACCGGCGTTCTTTGTGGCGGCTGGGATCGTGGGGGGTCGGCTCGGTCGCCGCCGTGGTGGTGGCGGTGATGGCCAGTCAGTCATCGATCGGAGCACGGCGCGACCAGATCGCCTCCGCCGATCTGGCGCGGCAGGCGCAGCAGATACAATTCGTTGCCAAGGAAAGCCAGAGCGAGGCGCGGCGGCTGGCGTCCGCGGTTGACACCCTGAACGGCGACCGGGACCGGCTTTATTCCCGCGTCACCATCCTCGAGCAAGGCCTGGACAGCGTGACCGGCTCGATCGCGCGTCAAAATTCCGTCGCGGGTTCGCCGCAAGGTGCCGCATCCCAATCAAGTGCGTCCGGGCCGCCGCAACCGGCTGCTGCAAATCCGCCGATCGCCGCCGCTCCCGCGACGACGGTTGCCGCGCTCACCGAAAAGCCGCGCGACGTCGCTGCTCGCCAGCCAGAGGCTGCTCCGTCTGCCGCCTCATCCGCAGCGGTGGAGACAAAGAACGCCAAAGCGTCCGACCTGACGCCGGCAACGCCGCTGATGCCATCCAAGTCGATAATGGCACCGCCCGATCCTGCCGCGACCAAGCTGACCGAGCCGGACCAACCGCCTGAAGTCATCACCGCCACGCCGGTGCCCGATGTTTCCAACACGGCGCCGCCGGCACCCGACCAGGCATCAAGGACGACAGCCGAAATCGCAGTCCAGCGCACCGAATTCGGTGTCGATCTCGGCGGCGCCAATTCGATCGAGGGTCTGCGCGGGTTGTGGCGCGGTCTTCACAAGTCGAATGGCGCCTTGACGACGCTGCGGCCGATCATTGTCGTAAAGGAACGCGGCAACGGGCTAGGCATGCAGCTGCGGCTGGTTGCGGGCCCCCTGAGCGATGCCGCCGCCGCCGCCAAAATCTGCGCGACCTTGATTGAAAGCCGGCGTTCCTGCGAGACAACCGTGTTCGACGGTCAGCGCCTGGCGATGAAGAGCGACGATCCGGTTCCTTCCGCACGGCTGCCGCCGCGCAAGCGCGGCGGCGTCAAGCGCATGAGTGCCGAGGAGCAGCCGGCGAAGCCCAAGGGCTCGGCGGTATCGGCCATGTTCGGAACGCGATAACGACCAGGAATTTGTTAATTCAATGGGTTAGATCGGGTGTCTCAGAAATGCGGACGATTTCGCCGACATGGCCGGTCATGTGCCGCTTGTCCCGTCGCGCGATCCAAACCATATTCGCCGCATGAAAAAAGCTCCGTTCCGGCTGACGCCATATCAGGTCCAGTGGCTGTTGATCGTCGGTTTCCTCACCGTCGGTTATGCGCTGTATTTGCGCTATCTCGCCGTCGAATTTTCGGCGGTGGCATTGGCGTGCGATGCCGGTCTGCAGACCATGCTTTGCAAGACACGCCTGGTAGTGACCTATTTGTTTCGCAATTCGGTGTTTGGTGGCGTGGCGTTGATCATCGCGACGCTTCACGTCATCCGTCCGTCGATCGTGCTGATGACCGGCGGGGTGATCGCAGCCGGTTCGGGCATCGTGCTTTACAATATCGGCCTTTCGGGAATCGCGATCGGGCTGCTTATTTTGGGATTTGCACGCCCCGCGCCTGCCACAGCGTAACGCCGAGCAGGAAGTAAAGCCCGCAGGTCCACAGCGATTGCCAATTGTCCGGCCCTTCGTTGAACACCGTGTAAAGCGCGGCGCCTGCAAACAATCCGGCAAAGACGGCCTCGGCAATCGGGCGTCTCCCGCTTTGCGGACGGTTAAGCAGCATCAATGTCCAGAACGGCAGCACCGCCATGGTCAGCGCGGCAAACGGAAAGTCGCGGTAACGCGGATCGAACGCGAAACCGAGCGCGGTCTCGGCCGCAATCAAGGTGGTCACGATCAGCGTGAAACCCAACATCATGGTCAGAACCGACGACGTTCTGGTCTCACGCGGACCGACAAGCTCCAGAAATGTCGGCAAGGCGCGCCCGGACATCAATGCGTTGGCCGACAGCAGCGGTGCGGCAATCCCCGCCGCCAGTAACAGGCCCCACCTGAGCCAGCCGCCGAAGCCGTAGCTTTCGTAGAAGATCTTGTCGGCGCCGAGGCCGAGCAGAATCCCGCCCGCGGTCGCCGACACCGCCACCGCTATCCACGACAGCAGCCGCGGCGGCCACGGCCGGCGCCGCAACGTCAGCAGGGCCGCGGCGAACACCAGGACGCTCAGCGCCATTCCGCATCCCATCTGCAGCCTCCACAGCGGATAGTTGCTGATGGGTATGCTGGGCGGATATTTCAGCGCACGCTTTACCGAATCGATCAGGCCCCAGTATCCCCCGACGGTGCCCTCAAGCTGGCGTTTCCAGGGCTGGTCGTAGGCTTCGATCAGGTTTACCCGGAAATTTTCCCGCTTCGCCAGGTCGAGAATTTCCGAAACGACGCGCGCCTGATTGGTGCGCGACGGCAGCGCCGCATCGCGCATCCGTCCCGCGCTCGGCCATCCGGTTTCACCAATCAGGATCTCCTTGCCCGGAAAAGCGACCGCCATCCGCTTGCGGATGGCGTCGACATGGGCGGCGGCGTATTTCGCCCGGATCGGAAAGTCCTCCCAGTACGGCAGGATGTGGATGGTGACGAAATCGACCGCGTCGTAGATTTCCCGGTTACGCAACCAGTACTCCCAGACGTCGGCATAGGTCACCGGCACGGCGACCTGCGCCTTGACCGAACGGATGGTGGATGCGAGGTCGGAGGTGGTCATTTCGCCGCGCAGCAGCACCTCGTTGCCGACGACTAGCGACGTGATGACCCCCGGATATTCCTTGGCCAACGCGACAGCGGTCGAAATCTGGGCGAGATTCTTCAGGCGATTGCTGCCGAGCCAGATGCCCTGGATAACCTTGAGGCCGACCTTGGCGGCGAGTTCCGGAACACGGTCAAGGCCGTTCTCGAGCGAGTAGGTTCTGACGCAGTTCGAAATCTTGGAGAGTTGCTCGAGATCCTGGGCAATCTGCTCCGGCGAGATCTGGGTCGTCGGCAGCAGCGGGGTCTGATCATCGCGGAACGGAGCATAGGAAACGCACAACAGCTTGGCCGCCGGATCAATCGGCGCGCGTGCCAGCGTCACCGGCGTGGCCAGCCACCACCACACTGCGGCGATCATGCTCAGGGATACGAGGAGAAGCGCCAGCGGCGTGCGAAGGGAAATCGGTTCCATCCTCTCAAGGAGGTTCGTCGATTAGCCGGTCATTGGCCGTCTGCCAAGAGGAGCTTATGTGCGATCCCGGACTTCCGGCCGGGCGGCTTTACCACGAAGCGATAAAGTTACGGGGTTGCTGGACAAAAACCAAATTGTCGGCCATGGGATTCGGATGTGTCTCTGCCGCAATGGAGACCCATTTGAACGGCATCAACGGCCATGTCAGGATATGCCGCGAGCGGGCAACAAATCGGGGACTTTATGGGTCAGTGGGTAGTGAAGTTTCAGAATGCGGTTTTGCGTCGTGTTGCCGCATCCGGACTGGCGCTGCTGATCGGTCTCGGGAGCGCTTTCGCCCAAAGCGGCGATCTGCGCACCCAGGATCAGTCCAAACCGCCCGCCAATGCGGCAAGTCCCGCGACACCCGCGGATGCCGCCAAGGACAACCAGCGCAAGACCGACGAATTCGTCGAGGCTGCGCAGGCGATCAACGGTCCGGCCGGAAATCCGGAATGCGTCTGGCTGGGCCGCCGCATGGTGGTGCTGATGTGGCGCGACGATCTCGACACCGCATTCCGCCATCTCGATCTTTATGACCGGTTCGGCTGCCCCGGCGGGCATATCCAGGCCACGTTCCGATGCCTCGTGCGTTTTGGCGCCATCGATCCCAAGGTGCCCGAGAGCCTCAGCGGCAGGGTTCACGCCTGCTGGATCAATCCGAATGCCCAGCCGCAGGCTGCCGCCGCCGCTCAAGCTGCCCCGTCCGCCACGGCCGGTGCGACTGCGCCGGCGGCGGCACCGCCAACTCCGGCGCCAGCCGCCGCGCCATCGAAATAATCCCGCCGCGTCGGAACGATCCGAAATTTTTCCGGTTTCAAAACTGCCGCCCTCAAAACGCCATGGCGTCATATGAGTTGTTAAATCACGTGGCAGAGTTATGTTGATCTGCCGGTGGTTTGGTCGGACCTCGGGGACGGGTCCGCGTCCGTTTTGCTCGCCCCTCATGGTCTAGTCGCGATGCGCGCCGTCGTCGCCGTTCTGTTGTTCGTCACCGCCGCGCATGCGGGGCTCTGGGGTGTCCTGCGGGACAAGCAACAGGCTCCCGAATTCAGGGGCATCCTGCCCAGCGTTTCCTATGCGCCATTCGACGGCACGGGCCATCCCGACGTCGACAACCTTCCCAACGCCGACAAGATCCGCGCCGACGTGAAAACGCTGGCGCCGATGACCCGTGCAATCCGGCTCTATTCGTCGACCGGCGGCGTCGAAATGGTGCCGCCGATCGCCAATGAAGTAGGATTGAAGGTCACCGTCGGCGCGTGGATCGATAAGAATGTCGATCGCAATGAACGCGAAATGCTCTCGGCAATCGAACTCGCCAAGCGCAACAGCAACGTCAACGGCATCGTGGTCGGGAACGAGACGATTTACCGCGGCGAGCAGAAGATCGACGACCTGATCAAACTAATCCAGCGCGTGAAAGGATCGGTCAATGTACCTGTAACCACAGGTGAAATCTGGAATATCTGGATCGAACATCCGGAGTTGGCCTCGTCGGTGGATTTCATCGCCGCTCACATCCTGCCGTACTGGGAAGGATTTTCCGAAAAGCAGGCCGTGGACCAGGCACTGATCATCTATCAGAAGCTGCGCGACGCTTTTCCCGGCAAGCGCATCGTGATCGCCGAATTCGGCTGGCCCAGCGCCGGTTACAATTTGAAGAACGGCATTCCTGGGCCTTTCGAGCAGGCCGTAACGCTGCGGACCTTTGTCAGCCGGGCCGAAGCCATCGGCATGGAATACAACATCGTCGAGGCGATCGACCAGCCGTGGAAATTCTTCGAGGGCGGCGTCGGTCCCTATTGGGGCATTCTGAACGCTGCGCGCGAGCCAAAATTCGCATGGACCGGGCCTGTGGAAGACCCCGCCTACTGGAAGCTTGCGGGCATCGCGCTGCTGGTCGGCGTCCTGATGTCGTTGCCGATCCTGCGGCTGGTTCGCCCCACGGCCATGCAGGCCCTGGTGTTGTCGGCCGCCGCCAACGGCGTCGGCGCGTGGGTCGCGACCGTGTTCGCCTACTGGACCGGGCACTATTTCGTGTGGGGTTCGGCTTTCGCCCTGATCCTCGGTTTGATCCTGCTGATCCCGCTGGTGCTGATCGCGATGGCGCGAATCGAGGAGATCGCCGCCATCGCCTTTGGCCGCAGCCCGCGCCGGCTTCTGGTCAAGGGGCTGCCGGCCGGACCGATCGCCGGCGCGGACCAAGCGTTCCCCAAGGTTTCGATCCATGTCCCGGCTTATTTCGAGCCGCCGGACATGCTCAAGCAGACGCTCGATGCCGTCTCCCGGCTGGATTATCCGAATTTCGAATGTGTGGTTATCATCAACAACACGCCCGATCCGGAATTCTGGCAGCCGATCCAGGATCACTGCCGCGCGCTCGGCGAACGTTTCAAGTTCATCAATGCCGAGAAGGTCCAGGGCTTCAAGGCCGGCGCGCTGCGCATTGCGATGGAACGCACCGCGGCCAACGCCGAGATCATCGGAATCATCGATGCAGACTATGTCGTGCAACCAGACTGGCTGAAGGAACTGGTGCCGGCGTTCGCCGATCCCCGCGTCGGTCTGGTGCAGGCGCCGCAGGACCATCGCGACGGCAACCGCTCGCTGATGCATTACGTCATGAACGGCGAATATGCCGGGTTCTTCGACATCGGCATGGTTCAGCGCAACGAAGCCAACTCCATCATCGTGCATGGCACGATGTGCCTGATCCGGCGCGCCGCGATGGACATGGCCGGCGGCTGGGCCGGCGACACCATCTGCGAGGACACCGACCTCGGCCTTGCGATCATCGAGCACGGCTGGCTGACCCACTACACCAACGACCGTTATGGCTTCGGCCTGCTGCCCGACACTTACGAGGCGTTCAAAAAGCAGCGCCACCGCTGGGCCTATGGCGGCTTCCAGATCGTCAAGAAGCACTGGCGGCGTTTTCTGCCGGGCGCCAGCCGGCTGTCGCCGGACCAGAAACGTGAATTCGCGCTCGGTTGGCTGAACTGGCTCGGCGCCGAGAGCCTCGGCGTCCTCGTCGCCATCCTGAATCTGATCTGGGTGCCGATCGTCGCTTTTGCCGACATCGCCATCCCCGACAAAATTCTGACGCTGCCGATCATCGCCTCGTTCCTGGTGTCGTTGATCCATTTCGTCGCACTGTATCGGCTCCGTGTTCCGGTGAAGACCCCGCAGATGCTGGGCGCGATGATCGCGGCGATGTCAGTGCAATGGACGGTATGCCGGGCGGTGGCGCAGGGCCTGATCACCGAACATCTGGCATTCGCGCGCACTTCCAAGGGCGGGCTGTCGGTAATGTCGATCGAATTCCAGGCATTCTGGGAGGCGGTGATCGGCGTCCTGCTGCTGGCCGGCGCCGCGGTCCTGGTGGTCACCAACAACCAGAAGGAGGTCCGCGAGATTTACGTATTCGCAGCCGTGCTGGTTCTGGAGAGCCTGCCGTTCCTGTCAGCAGTCGCGATCGCGATCCTGGAAAATTCGCGGATCAACGCATTTTCGTTCTGGCGCAATACCGGAGTGCGGACCGCTGAATTGATCGGGCTGCGTCCGGTGACCATGCCGACCGCGATCGGGGCTTCGCAGCCGGCGTCCTCCGAGATTCATCAAGAGGCTAATTAAAGCTTCGAAGCGGGCACGGCGCCGATCGCGGAGTTGAGCTAAAGCCCTACAATATCGTGCGAATCCCGTTGTTGACCGGTAGATTTTCGCCCCGCGCCGCTATTGACCCGCCGGGGCCCTCCCCCTACACAGCGCGGCAAGTGAGCGCGTAGCTCAGGCGGTAGAGCACGTGACTTTTAATCATGGGGTCGAGGGTTCGAGTCCCTCCGCGCTCACCAATGAAATCAGTATTAGCTTACATTTCCTCCCGGCTGGCCAAAGACCTTTATGTCGGCACTGAATTGATTCAATCGCCGTCCCGGTAGGTTTGGCGGTTGTCGCGTGGCGCACAGGCCCCCACAGCGCGTATGGCGCCGGCGGCATCGGCTCGGGCGCTACCAGGATGAACGCCTCGGCGCCGAATCAAATCGGCCCAGCTGTTGGGGGGAGCCGGCGATTGCGGGCCATTTTCGGGAGATGCTGAGGCTGATATCGGATGACGCGCCGCACGCCGCCGCTATTTTAAAGCCGTGAATGCAAAAAGCCCCGGTCGATGCCGGGGCTTTGAGCGTTGGTGTTTCCGATTTTGCAGGAAATCAGTACCGAGCGACGACCGGGCCGCCGAAGCGGTAGTTGACGCGGGCGGTGACCATGTCGACATCCTGCCGGACGCGATCGATGGTGGAGAGCAGGCCGCCGGCCGGGGTAGTGAAGTTCACGTTGCGGTCGCCCATGAACATGTGATCGTATTCGACGCCGACCGACCAATTCGGGGTGAAGCCGTATTCGAGGCCGACGCCGACCACCGCACCCCAGCGCGATTCGTTGGCGCGGTCGAACACGACGTTGGTCGCCAGGAAGCGATGATCGTAACGATCGTCGGTAACCGCAGCGCCGCCCTTGACGTACAGCAGGGCGTTATTCCAGGCGTAGCCGACCTGACCGGTGAACAGGCCGAGCGCGCGCACCCGGGTGTTGAAGGTCGCATCGCCCGGCACCAAGATGAATTGCCCGCTCGGTGTCGAAGCGTGGAGGTCGGCCCAGTCGCCCTGGGCTTCCACGCCGAACACCCACGACGCGGTCTGCCAGCGATAACCGATCTGGCCGCCGGCGACGGCGCCGGTGGCGTCGTGACAGCCTTCGGCGGCCAGAGGCCCGGCGACCACCGGAACGATGTCGAAGCACTTGCGGCTCCACGCGCCGCCGCCATTGGCGCCGACGTAGAAGCCGGTCCAGTCATAGACCGCGGCCACCGCCACGGGGGCCTTGGTATAAGGCCGCGCGGCAAGATCGGCGGCGGATGCTGGAGCAGTCATCGCCAACGCTGTCAGCGCCGTGGCGCCAAGCAAAAATTTCTTCATGTTCAACTCCCATCCAAAATTGTACGTTACAGGTAGCATGACCGGGCTCGCGCTAATGTCTCCGATTTGCAACACTCGACAGGAAAGCGTGCAGCGCCCGGCTGGGAGCGGATCGCGAGCGGCGCGAAGGTCTGCCCTGCGCCTTATCATCGATTGCTGCGCTGAGTTCGCAGAGCTTATCGCCTTCAAGCGAACTGCCATGCGTCCGAAGCCAATCCATCGGCTCGGCAGTCTACGTCGTTAGCGCGCAAATCCGGTCGGCGTTGTCGGATACGGACCATTTGCATCACGGCCATTGATTTCGGATTCAAAAAGTTGCCGGATGGGACTGCGAGGCGCGGTACGATAAGTACGCGCGGTGTCTGTTCGGGTCGATCCCACCTAGGGACATTGGATATGGCAACCATCCATGGTCGTTATTTTCAGGTGGCACTGGATGCCATCGAGCAGTTTGACCGCGCTGAAACCATTGCAGCTCTCTCCAATCAACTGTCGCGCGCCGTCGCGACGTTTGGATATCAGTTTCTATGTTGCCTGTCAGCTCCGGGCATTCAAGCCCGCGCCTTTGATGAAAGGGTTCTGCTTAATAATTGGCCGAAAGGTTGGCTCGATCAATATTCAACGTCGAACTTCCATCAACATGACCCTATTTCAATTTCCATTCGCACCCGCACCGAAGCGTTCAGGTGGGCCGAAATACCAATCCCACCTGACGATCGGCTCGCGAAAGATTTAATGGCGATCTCATCGAACGAATACGGGATGCGACACGGTTTTTGCGTACCTATTCACAGCCTGAGCGGTTACCAGGCTGGGATTTCATTTGCCGGATTTGAAATCGAAGACGCGAAGGAAGTAGATGCGAGCCTTCAATTGATAGGAATTTACGCATTTAACCGGCTGACAAATCTCAAATCTATCGGCAAGGAACCGATTCTTACGACGAGGGAAAAAGAGGTGCTCCGGTGGGCAGCGGCTGGCAAGACCGCGTGGGACACCGGTACAATCCTTGATATCGCGGCCGATACCGTAAACAAACATATCGCGTCGGCGATGCGGAAGCTCAATGTTTATTCGCGAGTCCAGGCGGTGGCTGAATTGATCCGTCGTGGCGAAATCATTCCCTGATTGTCAATTCCGATTTTTAGGAATCGCAAAAATAATCTCGAAAATGAATGCTTCGTGTCGAACGATACGCGACTTTAGGTTGGCGCTCGTCGCATTAATCAATTCGGGTCGAATTAATGTCAGAAAAAAAATCAAGACCGCCGCTGGAGGCAGATTTGTTGTCGGAGGAACTTGTTAAACAGGGTCTTCGATTGACGAACGTCTTTATCAAGCTGGAGGATTTTCAAGATCGACAGAAAGTTGTCACCTTGGCCGAGCGATTACTCGACGCGCAGAGAGCAAACTAGGCAATTGGCAGCCCGACATCCGTTCCGCATTTGCGAAATTCGGGCGGGACACCGGAGATACGCTATTTGGCGCAACTGCAACGGTTTCGTTTTGCGCGAGCTCCGTTGCGAGTTGAATGCCTTCATTCAACAGTGCCATTTTAAGCAAGTATACAGTTGTCGCAGAGCGAGATGACTGGGCCAAGTCAAGCGCGCGTAGGAGGATCTCGACAAGATCCTCTTCCCTTCCACCTTCTATCAATTTTAGATCACCCATGGATTACCTCATGCGATCCGCCGTTGTGCGACCGCAGTTTCGAAGACGGATGTATGGATATCGACGGCCTTGCGGACGCGAGACAGACAATCTTCACTAACGTGAAAAAAAACGGCAATTATTGTCTCGCCATCGATCGTTCGGGGAAGCCCAAGCGGTTCGATATCAAATCCGAAACTTTGTAGAATCGGGATGCGCAGTGTGTTGATAACGGAAGTGTATCCAGCCAGTCCCTCGCCGAGACCGTGCTCTTGAATAGCGACAAGCAGTTCAAAATAGTGCGAACTGCGGCGCTCGGTTTTCCGCATCGCGAAGCGTGTCAGCTCCAACACATCCCTTCGTCTAAGCACATTGCGATCAACCAAGTTCGGAAATTGCTCGGACAGCATATGAGGCAGCGTCGTCGGATATAACCGAAAGCCACCTGCTACGTTTTCCATCTCGTCGACGGCGATGATGTAGGCAGCATGGCTGTTGTCATATGGATCTTTTTCGTAAACGCCATCGACCTCGAATTCGCTCCACCCGCGGCCTTTGACGAATATGTCGTGCCGCAGCCGGAATTGCCGATCCATTATTTTTGCAAATCGGCTCCGGTTACCGCCGTGGACCGCTCGGATCATCAAGAACCCTCCGTTTTGCGGGAGAGCTTTCCATGTCGTTAGAGCGGCGAGCTATTACATGGACATGTTATTGACACTCAAAGATCGATTTCCCCACGCCGTATACACTCGGCAACAGCTTGTGCGCGTGTGTGGACGTTCAGCTTTTGCATGGCTGTAGAGGCCATTTTGTTCACGGTATCCTCTGAAATCTTCAAAATTGCGCTTGTGGCCCAGGCTGTCTTTCCGGCAGCGACCCAAGTCATTACTTCCCGCTCACGCGGGGTGAGGATCATCGGCGCCGTGGGCTGCCGCGACTTCAGTATCGTTAGGCGGTTGAATGCAAACATCGTCACAAGCTCGATCGCTGCTCGCGCTTCCTGCGTCGTTTCAACCTCCGGTCCAGCCATGGATACTCCGGCTTGATAACCGTTCATGCCGTGTACGGGTATGCACAACCCGTGTTTTAAGCCGTAATCCGTTGTTGCTATCTCCATAATGGAATTGGCGACCATATCCGTCGCGCTCGGGTAGATTTCCGCCCAAGTAAACGATTCGGGCCACTGCCTTATGCGTGGCGCAACGGGATCAAATGCGTAGAAATTCGAAAATGAATATTGCTCCGCCCACGCCTTTGGCCAGAGCTTCATTACAACTCTTTCATCAAAAGATTGCTCTTTACAACCAGAAGATGTTAAAAAGCAAACATGGTTATAACCGAAGGACGCAGTTAAATCGGTAACCGCGCCGCAAACACTCTCAAAAGTTTCTGCGTGACTTATCGTTTCGATAGCATCGAGTGCGAATCTGAAATGCTTTCCCTGTAAAGATGCCATCGCACGGCCCTTGATGCAAAATTCGCGAATTCCAGCGGTTTTCGGAGACCGACTGCATGCGGCATGAATAACCACTTCGCTGGTTCCAACGACGTCGCTTATTCGCACCTTGATGCTGCTGGTTCGATCCCAGTCCCAATGCACGCCAACGAGGTGGAATTAGAGCATCTGCATTTTCTACTGTCTACGACATTAGCGAAGACTTTCAGCACCTAAGCTTGTCATGCCATCAACCAAAAGTTGTGCGTTCCGCGAGTATGCCGCTCGGAAAGCCGACCAAGCAGCAAGAACTGTCACCCGTTAGAGACAGCGTCATCGCGATCCGGATTTTGATAGTCATGCCCCAGGCTTTACCGTCGTCCCCCTCCCCGACGCATCGGGCTAGTGCTCGGCGGTGGGGGCAGTGCGACTTTTGATGCATTGCCGATGCAACTCGGAACGTTGGTCCCGTTGTTGCCGACGCCGAGCGCTGCGGAACCGGATGGAACGCCGGTGGTGCCGGCACCGGTCGAGCCTGCGTTTGGCCTGCCCATGGCACTGTCCGATCTGGCCGCGGCGCCGCCGGATCAGGGCTTGGCGATAATTCCACCTGTCATTGGAATAGGCACCCCGGTGGTCGCGGGATAGCTTAACGGCAAGCCCTTCAGGCCGCGGGCGGCGAGAAAACCAAAGGCCTGCGCCTCGATGGCGTCGCTCGACCATCCCAGTGCGTCCGCCGCCTCAACCGTTGCCGGGGCAAGGCGCTCGCGCAGCATCCTGAGCATCGTATGATTGCGGGCGCCGCCGCCGGCGACGACCCAGTTGCGCGGAGGCTTTGGCAGCAATGGGACAATCCGGGCAATGGCCGCGGCAGTAAAGGCCGTCAGCGTCGCGGCGCCGTCGGCAGGCGATTGGGCATGCAATTCCAGCGCGGCGAAATCGTTGCGATCAAGCGACTTGGGCGGCGGATGTGCGAAGAACGGATGCTGCAGAGCCCGCGTCACCCAGGCTTCGTCGACGACGCCCTTGGCCGCGATGCGACCTTCGCAATCGAACGGCTGGCCCATGGTGCGGAAGATGAAATCATCCAGCAGAGCGTTGCCCGGCCCGGTATCGCAGGCGATCAATGTGTCGGGACCGTCGATGTAAGTGATATTGGAAACGCCGCCGATATTGACCACGGCCAGCGCCCCGTCGCGATCGAGCGACTGCGCCAGCGCGCGATGATAGACTGGAACGAAGGGCGCGCCCTGCCCGCCGGCAGCGACGTCGGCTGCACGGAAATCATGCATGACCGGAATGTGGATCGCCCGGGCCAAGGCTGCGGCATCGCCGATCTGAACCGTCATTTTTTGAGCGGGCCGGTGCAGCACGGTCTGGCCGTGAAAACCGACGATGTCGATATTTTCGCGGGTAATGTGATTTTGCGCGGTAAAGGCGGCGACAGCTTCGGCATGCGCGAGCGTGACCGCGCGCTCGGCCTCGCGCAGGATCCCGGGGCGGGCATCGCGCGCCGAAAGGTTCACCGCCTCGACCAGGGCCTGGCGCAGCAGGCCGCGCTCACCTTCGGTGTAGGCGCGGTAGCCGGTCGGGCCGAACGACCTCACCCGCTTGCCGTCGGTTTCGATCAAGGCGACATCGACCCCGTCCAGCGAGGTGCCGCTCATCAGGCCGACCGCTGTCATCATCATGGCATTGGCACTTTCGCGACCGTGCCCTCGACGTCCAACTTGTGTCGAACATGCACATCTTATAATGCCACAGGACGCCGCGCCACGGCAGTCCTTAACCGCAGCCCATCCAAAATTCGCTGGAAACAGCGTGAAATAAGAATGATCAGAGTCGCACAGCAATGACTGCATTTAAATCTGATTTTCTCAATGTGCTGCAAAGCCGCGGCTTTATCCATCAGATCTCGGACCCCGAATCGCTGGATATGCTCGCCGCCAAGCGTAAGCTCGTGGCCTATATCGGTTTCGATTGCACGGCACCTTCGCTCCATGTCGGCTCGATGGTGCAGATCATGTGCCTGTACTGGTTGCAACAGACCGGCAACAAGCCGATCGCGCTGATGGGCGGCGGCACCACGCGGGTGGGCGATCCTTCCGGCAAGGACGAAACGCGCAAGATCCTGTCGATCGAGGACATCGAGCGCAACAAGGACGGCATCAAACAGGTGTTTTCGCATTTCCTGAAGTTTGGCGACGGCAGTTCCGACGCCGTCATGCCGGACAATGCGGAATGGCTGACCAGGCTGAACTGGATCGAGATGCTGCGCGATATCGGCCGGCATTTCTCGGTCAACCGCATGCTGGCGATGGATTCGGTGAAGCTGCGGCTCGAACGCGACCAGGAGATGAGCTTCATCGAATTCAACTACATGATCCTGCAGGCCTATGACTACGTTGTGCTCAACCAGCGTTACGACTGCCGGCTGCAGATGGGCGGTTCGGACCAATGGGGCAACATCGTCAACGGCATCGATCTCGGCCGTCGAATGGGTACGCCGCAGCTGCACGCCTTGACGACGCCCCTGATCACCACGGCCAATGGCGAGAAGATGGGCAAAACCGCCAGCGGCGCGGTCTGGCTGAACGCCGACATGAAAAGCCCCTACGAGTATTGGCAGTTCTGGCGCAACACCGCCGATGCCGACGTGGCGCGGTTCCTGAAGCTGTTCACGACGCTGCCGCTCGACGACATCGAGCGGCTGGCGGACTTGCGGGGAGCCGAGATCAACGAGGCAAAAAAGGCTCTCGCCGATGCCGCCACGACGCTTCTACACGGCGCGGCCGCGGCCAATATCGCCGCGGAAACGGCGCGGCAAACCTTCGAGGAAGGCGCGATCGCGGAAAACCTTCCGACCGTGGAAATTCCCCAGGCCGAACTGGAAGCAGGAATCGGCGTGCTCGCGTTGTTCGTCAAGGCCGGCCTTGTTGCTTCCAATGGCGAAGCGCGGCGGCAAGTCAAGGGCGGCGGTCTGCGCGTCAACGACGCCGCGGTGACCGACGAGAAGATGACACTGACGCCGGCGCACCTTACCCCGGGAGGCGTGATCAAGCTTTCGTTGGGCAAAAAGCGCCACGTTCTGCTCCGGCCTGCATAGGCGCATTCCGCCAAAGCCACTGTTCTTTGCCGCGAAAAGGCGTTCCATGATTGCCGCATGGACCAGGATACTAACACCGGGAAGCCGACGGCGAGCGCATTGAAGCCGGTTCGCATCGCGCTCAACGTGCTCGCGCTGTGTTTTGCATTATCCGTGCTCGGCCGCGGTCTCGGCGAAAGCTTTACGGTTTTTCTGCTGCCGATCTCCGAGAACTTCGGCTGGGACCGTGCGCAAGTGGTCTCGGTATATTCGCTGGCAGCACTTGCCGGCGGACTGGCATCGCCGCTGGTCGGCCGGCTGTTCGACCATTCCGGTCCCCGCATCGTCTACTCGCTGGGACTTGTGCTGCTGAGTGGGGCATTCCTGGTTGCCGCCTATGCGCAAGAACTCTGGCAATTCCAGGTCAGCCTCGGGCTGTGCGTCGGTCTTGGCATCGCCTTCATCGGCAACGTCCCGAATTCCATCCTGCTCGGCCGTTGGTTCGGACCACGATTGCCAACCGCCATGGCCGTGGTCTATTCCGCGACCGGCGCGGGCGTGCTGGTGCTGCTGCCGCTGTCGCAGGTGCTGATCGATCATTTCGGCTGGCGCAACGCCTACCGGATGTTCGGCTGCACGGCGTTGATCCTGCTCCTGCCATTGCTGCTATTGCCGTGGCGATTGTTCTCGACGGGCTCGCCGACCGTTGCCAAAAGCACCGCCGCGGATTTCGTCGACGACGGCTGGACGCTTCCGAGCGCAATGCGCCACCACGCGTTCTGGGCGCTGTTCTCGACGTTCTTCTTTACCGCGATCGGCATGTACGCCATCGCAGCCCAGGTCGTCGCCTATCTGATCGATGCCGGCTTCCCGCCGCTACAGGCGGCGACCGCGTGGGGATTCAGCGGCGTCGTGCTGCTGTTCGGCATGCTCGGCATCAGCTGGCTGGACGGCATCATCGGCCAACGGCCATCCGTATTGTTCAGCTATGCACTGTCGATCGCCGGCATCGTCATGCTTTGGCTGCTGCAATGGTACCCGAACTTCTGGCTGCTGACCGGCTTCGTGGTGTGCTTCGGCAGCATGATCGGCTCGCGCGGCCCGTTGCTTACGGCCACCGCGATGAAGATCTTTCGCGGCAGGCAGGTCGGGACCATCTACGGCACCATTGCCATCGGCAGCGGCCTAGGCTCGGCATTTGGCTCGTGGAGCGGAGGCCTTATCCACGATTTCACCCACAGCTACAATCCGCTGATCGGGTTCGCCCTCATTGCCGTGGTGCTGGGGATGATCCCCTTCTTGGTCGTGCCGGCACTGCGGCGCTAGCCAGACTTCGAAAGAACTAGTTCTGCCCCGGCAGTTCGACCGGGTTGTATTGCTTGCCGGTATTGAATTCGAAGATCTTTCTGAGCACGCCAGGCGCCATCGCTGAAATGGGGTTGACTCGAAGCACCGGCGCGCCGGGAGTACCTACCACTTCATAGGTCACGCCGATCAAGCCCTCATTGCTGCCGCCGCCGAGGAACAGGCCCACGATCGGGAGCTGGCCGAAGATATTGTTCAACCCGTACATCGGAACGAAGGTGCCGCTCATGCGCACCTGGTTGCCAGGATAATCGATACTGCCTTCGATGGTGGCGCCGATGCTAGGTCCCTTCACCACGCCTTCTCTCACCGTGAGCTGTCCATTTTGCCGGGTGAATTCCGCGCGCAACCGTGAAAACGAGATGCCGCTCTGCACGCCGGTCGGCCCGCCCGCGGCGACCCGGTCCAGCGAGCCTTCGCCTTTGATGGTGAAATCGCGAACGTTGATCAGACCCTCTTTCGGATGTGGATCGACAGTGGGCGGATCCATCGCCAGCGCCAGTTGGCCACCGACCATTTTGGCGTAGGTGTCGGTAAAGCGAAAAAAAGCGCCGGCGTCGTTGGTTTCGAGATAGACGACTTCGCGTCCCTGCGCGCGGCCACGCAAATCGCCGGTCAAGGGCGTATCGCGTCCGAGCTTGCCGCTGAGCGCAAAGCTTCGAATCGCACCGTTACGCCGGGACATTTTGACATCGACGCTGCGCACCGCCTCGCCATTGTAGCCGGCTACGGCTCCAAGCTTCAGGTCGACGTCGAAATCGAAATTCTTCGTTTTGGCCTTGGCATCGGCTTCCTTACCCGAAATGGCCGACTTGAGAAAACCGCGGCCGTCGAACACGTCGCCACGCATGGTCACTTTCAAGGTGCCGTCGGAGGCGCGTTCGGCCTTCAACGACGTCTTGTCGCCTTCCGAGGGAGAATAGGTCGGAAAATTTGCGTTGATCACGTCGCCATTTTGATCGACCTCGAGCGATCCCTTGATCAGTACGCCGCCGCCGTCGACAACGATGTCTTCCAGCCGTGTAGATTGCTGCTTCTGCACCACGTTGAACACCGCGCGGCCGGATTTACCGGGCATCTTGACCCATCCCGGCAGGACATTATCGAGCTTAAGCTGGGTCAGATCGGCCTCGATGCCCATGCGGCTATCGCGATCAGGGCCGCCGCCAATCTTGCCGTTAAGCTTGATCGGAATCGTGCCGGAGACGGTGGGACCAAGGTCGAAACCGAGCCGCGCGCGAACTCGCGTCGTCGAGGGTTGCCTGTAATTTGACGTCGGCATCGCCATCGTTCGGCTTGCGATAATCGAGCGAAGCCTGCTGGCCGTTGATCTTGACGTCTCCCTTGACCTGATAGCCCTGATTGTTGGCGACAACTTTCAGCATATTCGCCTCGAGCTTCTGATTCATCACCAGGCGATCGGCGGCAAATCCCCCGAGATCGGCGGTAACGGCATAGGTCGTATCGGCCTTGGTCAGTTCACGCCTGAGCGGCAGGCCCAACGATATCTGGGCCGAGACCTTTCCCTGACTGGCGTTCGGATCGATAAGAGTGCCGGAAAACTCGCTCAGGCGGTCGGAGGCGAGTATTTCAGCTGCCGCGGGCACCGGCCCGTCGATGCGGAATTTGATGCGCGCCGGCGCCGGTTTCGGCGCCATGTCGGGTACCTCGAAAACAAAATCGGCGACGGTCAGCTTCCGCCCCGCGGGCGTATCCACCGCGGCCTGGCCGATTGTCACCGTCGCAGTACGACCGGTAACCCGGGCTTTCAAGTCGGCGTCGCGCACCAGCGGCAGATCGTCCACCGGCCGCAACGTTACATTGGTGGCAAAAATATTCACCGCCAGACCATCATCCGGAATCGGCGGGCCGCGCCGCGAAAGGTTTCGAACAGGAGAATTGACGCCCACTTCGATGCGCTGCAGCGAGCCGCGTTCGATGCGCTCGATCACCCATTCGCGCACCTCGGGCACGATCAGGATCGGCCACATGCGCTTGAGGGCGGACGCCGACATCGGTGTTCCGGCGAAACCAAGGGTCAGGCGCGGCTCTGCCGCGTAATCGACGCTGCCGGTACCGGCGACGCCGATTTCGCCATTGCTGATATCGGCCTGGGTCAGCATGACGCGCCGGTTATCGGTATCAAAACGCAGACCGATGGCGATCCGGTTGAAAATAAGCGGTGGCTCTCCGTCGGTCCCTGCAAGGACGATGGTGCCGCCGCTGAGGCCCATCTGCCAATCGCGAATGTTGTCGTTTGGAGGCTCGATGTGCGCCAGCAAAGTGACGCGGTTTACGCCTGACACGATCTTGAATGGCGCCATGAGCACGCGCCGCCCGGCGTCCCATTCGACATTGATCTCGGCCGAATCGATGGCCATCGGATAGTCGGGCGTGTCGCTGTCGGTGACACTGCCAGCGCCGGCGACAAGCTTGCCGCGGAAATAGGTCGGCAGGCCGTCACGTCCGAGTTCGCCTTTCAGTTCGCCGCTGAGCGGCAAATCCGCGCTATAGGTGAGATCCTTCAGGCGCAGCGCCAGCAGGATGTTCGTGGTCGAAACCTTGTCGGCGCGAATGTCAACCGACCGCACGCCGTTCGCCGGCGGGCCGACGGCGATGCGAAGCGACCAGGCATGGGTGCCATCTTCTCCGACGCTCAAAGCCACTCCACCACCGCTCGGCCGGCGAAGACTGAGGGTAATATTGTCGAAATTCCATTTGTTACCGCGCTGCTGATCGTCGACGGTAAGGTTTCCGTTCTTCAGGCCGATTTCGTTGAGATTCTGGCCATCGAGCCCGGTAAGGCTGAGGCTGTCGAGCCAATCGAGCCCTGCGAGCAATCCGCTGACCGAATCGCGCTTGTCAGCCGATATCGCCGTTCCCGGCGGCTGCGACGCCTGCCCGAGAGGCAGCGGCGATATACCGGGCCGCGGCGTCGAGGCGGTGCCGGTTGCAAGCGGGCGCGCAGTGTCGCCCGTCGATACGGTGACCTGGCCGTCCGGCGTGATGCGAACGGCGAGTTCGGCGTCTACCAGATTGAGGCTTTCTGCGCGAAGCTGGCCCATCAGCAACGCGGTGCCGGATAGTTTCACTTCGGCCTTCGGTGCAGTCGCGACAATGACATGGTCGTGGTCGCGAACGACGATGTCGCGTATGCGCACGGCAATGCGGATTCGGCCGGCGCGCTCGATTTGAGTGCCGCCCACTTCGACAGTGTTGCCGTGGCCGATATTTTCTTCGATCGCCGCGGCCAGCCACGGTGTCGCCATATCGAGATTGATCGGGCCTGCCCCAAGTCTCCACCACAGTCCGCCGAAACAGCCCGCGAAGATCACCAGCAGGACCGCAACGACGATAGCGAGCCGTTTCACCCAGCGTTCGCGTCCCAACCATCGGCGTGTCGCACCGATGCTGTCGCCGAGCCGGTGTAGCCCGGAGTTGGACCTCGACAACAGCCGGCGTGCGCGATGGCCCGCGGCTTCGTCCTGGTCACGATCCCATGTGGAATCGTCCCAATCCGAAGGCTGGTCCTCGGCGCGTGAATTCAACGCTTTGTATGGCTTATTTCTTGCCATTGCCTCTCGGTGCCGGGCCTCTCGGTCCTGGCGCTGATTGTCGAATTGCCCGCTGTCAGGATCATGCGCATCGGCACGTGACGAGCGCTCCTGTGCCGGCATCGCTGCCAATCCTCTGTTGAAACTGTTACTCGTCATCCGGCCCAACAGCGTTTTCAACAGAAATGGGGGCGGGTGGCCGCATAGAATCCGTTGTAACCATACTCCGAGGTCGGCAGATTTGCCCAGCACGGGCAGCGTCGGCGCAGGACCCGCATATTGCTATGATTGACCCGCTGAAAGCGACGAAAGGAAGGCGTATGTCCAAGAAAACGCGCAAGAAATCCCCCGAGCCGTCCATTAAAAAGCCGGCCTCCAAACCGACGTCGCGCGCCGCATCGAAGACAGCAGCCAAAAAGCCCGGGGCCAAAACCGGCCGGATGTTGGTGAACGTGTCGGCTAAAAAACCGGTCAGGGCGAATGCATCCTCGACAGCATCGCACAAGGCGACGTCGAAAAAGTTAAAAGTGGCGGCCCCGCAAAAATCCCTTTCAGCCACGGTCGCCGGATCGAGGGCAACCGCCGCAAAACCTGCACCGGAAAACGCATCGGCCCAAAAACAGCCGCACGCCGGGCCGGACGCGACGCCCGGCAAGGCGGTCTTAGCGACCGAGGGCGCTAAAGCCCCCGCCTTCCAGTTGCCGCGCGACGGTGGAAAGAGCGTTTCTCTGGCAGACTATCTGGGAACGAAACTGGTGATTTTCTTCTATCCGCGAGCCGATACGCCCGGTTGCACCAAGGAGGCCATCGACTTCACCCGCTTGTCCGATGCTTTCGGCAACGCCAAGACGGCAGTGCTCGGCGTTTCGGCCAACCCGATGAGGGCGCAGGAAGCATTTCGGGACAAGCATCAGCTCTCGATTCCCCTGGCTTCCGACGAGACGCACGAGATGCTGAACGCCTATGGCGTTTGGGGCGAAAAATCCATGTATGGCAAGACTTTCTTCGGCATTGCTCGAACAACAGTTCTGGTAGACGCAGGTGGTAAAATCGCAAGGATTTGGCGTAATGTGAAGGTTGACGGCCATGTCGATGAGGTGCTGGCAGCCGCCCAGGCATTGTGATTGCACCGTTCCATTCGCCAAAAATTAACCATGACAGGGTCAAATCGCCCCGCAAGTTGAGCCGAACGGATGTTGTTTCCGACCGGCGCGGGAGTGCCGATGTCGTACCGTTCGGGTCAATATTCCGAGTATCCGCAGCATCATGCCCACGATCACGGCAGGTCGCATCTCCGCCGACCGGCGACGTCGCACGCCCCTGCCCGACCACAATCCGCGCAGAACGGCTACACCATTGTCCACGCCGGCAAGCAGGTCCGGTTTGGACCCGTGGTATTCTGGATCGTCATCGGCACGGTTACCGTGCTCGGCGCGTGGTCGGCTGCGACTGCGACGTATTTCGCATTTCGCGACGACGTACTGACGCGATTGATCGCGCGTCAGGCCGACATGCAATACGCCTATGAAGACCGCATCGCCGAGTTGCGCGCCAAGGTTGACCGCACTACCAGCCGCCAGTTGCTCGACCAGGAACAGTTCGACCAGAAGCTCGACCAGATCATGCGGCGCCAGACCACCCTGGAATCCCGCGCCACCGCTCTCAGCTCAATTCCCGACGCATCGGTCACGGGATCGATCAAGCAGCCTCGCACCGCCACCGATGCGGGCTCGTCCGGCGGACCGAAACCTTCTCCGATCAGCGACACCGTGATTTTCGTGGCGCCGCCCGATCGCGAAGCCCGGCTGGAATCCCGGACCCCGCCGGTGGTCAATCCGCAACCGAACCAATTTGCGAAAATCCACGGCGTCGACAACGTCCTGGTTCGCTTGCAAACCTCGCTCGATCAGGTCGAAAGCCGTCAAATGGCGATGCTTGGCTCGGTCGAAGACAGTATGGAATCGCGCGCGCGCCGCATGCGCGGCGTGTTCAGCGATCTCGGCCTCGACATCGCGCAGCTGGAAGCCGCAACGCCGCGCTCCGGCATGGGAGGGCCGTTTGTGCCGGTCAAACTGCCCGCCGATGCAGGGCCGTTCGAGCGCCAGCTTTATCGCATCAACATCGCCCGCGCTCAGGTTGACCGCCTGAACCGGACGCTGGCGCTGGTGCCCTATCGCAAGCCGGTGATCGGCGAAGTCGAATTCACATCAGGTTTCGGTGTCCGCAGCGATCCATTCCTGGGCCGGCCGGCCATGCATACCGGCCTGGATTTCCGCGCCTCGACAGGTGACCCGGTGCGCGCGACCGCGAACGGAAAGGTCGTCTCGTCGGGATGGGCCGGCGGCTATGGCCGCATGGTGGAGATCGACCATGGCAATGGACTTGCGACCCGCTACGGTCATATGTCGGAGATCAGCGTCAAGGTCGGCGACCAGATCAGGATCGGACAGGTGATCGGTGCGGTCGGCTCGACCGGCCGATCGACGGGTCCGCATCTGCATTACGAAACCCGGATCGACGGCGAAGCGGTCGATCCACAGAAGTTTTTGCGCGCCGGGGTGCGGCTCAGCGCCGGCTGAACCTAGGGGGCGTGCCCAACCTCGCCATCGATGACGTCGCCGAACAACCGCCATGCCTCGCCATCGAATTGCATCAGCTGCATCTGCTCGATCGGATAGAAATCATCCGCGCTGGTGTTGACCTTGATGCCGGGCAACATCATGTCGGTCGAAAAGTCTTTCAGGCTGGCGGCCTGCTTCATGACGTTCTCGCGGGTCAGGTTATCGCCGCACTGCTTGAGAACCTGAACCATGGCCTGAGCCTGAACATAGCCATAGACATTGTTGGCATTGGTCTTGTCGCCGTCGGGATAATATTTGTCCATGAACGCCTCCCAGGCCTTCACGCCCGGATCGTTCTTCCAGGCCGGATCGGTCGGATCCTTCAAATAGGCTGTCGAGATGATATCCTTTGCATATTGAAGCCCCGCCGGCTTCAGCACCGCGGCCACCGAGGTTGCCGTATTGGCAAGGAAGAATTTTGGTTTCCAGCCGAGTTCGCCGACCTTTCGGATCGCCTGCGCCGATCCTTTTGGCGCAGCCCACGAAAAGAAGATGTCGGCGCCGAAATCATGCAAAGCCACGATCTGGGAATCGATGCTCGGGTCCGACACCTCGTACGATTTCTCGGCGATGATCATGCCGGCCTTGGCGCCAAGGCCGTCGCGCAATCCCTTGACCTGATCCTTGCCGGCATCGTCATTCTGCCAGAACACCGCGATCTTGCCGTTCGGAAAGTGGTCCAGAATATATTTGGCATAGATGCGGCCTTCGCTCTGGTAGTTAGGCTGAAACCCCATGGTCCACGGAAAATTCTTGGGATCGCCCCACTTCGTTGCGCCGGAGGCGACGAATAGCTGCGGCACCTTCTTGACGTTCATGTACTTCTGGATCGCGCTGTTGGAGGGCGTGCCGAGCGGCTGGAATATCAGCAGGACCTCGTCGCTTTCCACCAGCTTGCGCGCCTGCTCGATCGCCTTGGGCGGGCTGTATGCGTCATCGTAGGAAATGAAATTGATCTTGCGGCCGTTGATGCCGCCCTCGGCATTGACCTTGCTGAAATAGGCGGCCTCCGACTTGCCGATCACACCATAGGACGACGCCGGGCCGCTGTAGGGCATGATGTTGCCGATCTTGATCTCGGTGTCGCTCGCGCCGGGATCGTATTTCTTCTGTGCATTGGCGGCCGATACTGACGCGAAAATCGCCGTGGCCACAATTGTCAGGCCAATAAGACCTGTCGCACGCTCCGGCATCGCTTCCTCCCGAGGATGGTTTTGATTTGCTGTGATTGTCGCAGCCAGAAGGCGCCCGCGCAAGCGGCCGGATATTCTGTGGCGCGGAACAGGCGTTGTTGCCCGCCTTCAATTGTGATTGATGCTTCACATCCATGCGCCCAAAATCTTCCAAGCCAGCGTTGAATATGACCGGCAAACGAATTGGTCCCAAGCATCCCCGCCTCGGTGCCGTCGGCTTCCGCGCGGGACGATGGCTCGGTACGCGCCTGTTAAAGGCTGCGGGGTTTCATCGGCTTGGCTCGGACTTCGCCAACGATCGGATTGCATTGGTTCGGGAGCGGCTCGCGCGTGGCGAGACGGTCTATCTCGCCGGGATAGGGCCGCCCGGTACACATAACTCCGGAGTGGCGCTGATCGAGGTGACGCAGGTTGATGGACCTCGCCTGATCATCAACAATGAGGAAGAACGGTTTTCCGGCAACAAGCATACGACCGAATATCCGCGGGCATCGGTCGATGCGATGATCGCAACCTTACGGGACCTGGGCCGCGACATCGGCGATATCGCGGCATGGATCACGACATGGGATTACCCGATGTTGTTCGGGACGCTAATGCGTTCGGTGCTGGAGGAAGCGCCGCAGAGCCTGAAGCTGTTGCGCAACACCGACGCAGCAGGCTTCGACGGCCGCCGTCTGGAGCAAATGACCCGCACGCCGAAGCTGCTCGGCAGGCAGCTCGGACTTGCCGCGCGCGTACCGCTGATCTGCATGCCACATCACGACAATCACGCGTGGTTTTCGTTCGCGGCATCGCCGTTTGCCAAAACCGGTGAGCCCGTCGCCATCGCTGTGCTGGACGGCACCGGCGACCGGGGATCGATTTCGCTATATGCCGCCGAGAACGGCACGATGCGCCGCCTCTCCTGCAACAACAGCGTATTCGACTCGCTAGGCGCGTTTTACAGCGTGATTTCATCGACCCAGGGTGGCTGGACCTGGCTGTCCAGCGAAGGGCGCTACATGGGGGCCTCGGCGTGGGGCGACATGAGCCGCGCCTCCAACCCTTATTATAGTCGCTTGAAAGACGTGCTGGATTTTGGCGCCAATGGCGAGGTCAAACTCAATCGCGCCATGGCGAACTGGTATTGCGACCCGTTCGAGCACCCCTACAAGTGCGCATTGATTGACATGTTTGGCGAGCCGTTGCGCCCCGATCAGCTATGGAATCCCGACGCGGTATTGGGCGTCGAGGATATCAGCCATCGGCCCGACACGCAGGACCGCCTCGACAAGGCGGCGGCGACGCAACTGGTGTTTGAGGACGCCATGATCCATGTCGTCGATCATCTGCTGCGTTTGACGGGCGCCGGCAAACTTGTTCTTACCGGCGGCGTGGCGTTGAACGCGATCGGCAACATGCGCCTGCTCGAACATTTCGACGAAACGTGGTTCGCTCGCGCGCAACAACGAAAAACCCGCCTGCATCTTTGGGTGCCGCCGACGCCAGGCGATGCCGGCGTCACCATCGGCGCGGCGTGGCTGTTTGCTCATCTCGCCGGCGCGCCGCGCGGCAAGCCGATAACGCATGCATTCTATTGCGGGTCGCCGCCCTCGCCCGGCGACATTGCACTTGCGCTGGAGGCCGACGACATTGCTTCGCAACGCATCGGCGACGTCTCGACGCCGGATGGTCGCGACGCAATCGCCGACCTGATGGCGTTCATGGTGGCGCGCAACGCCGTTATCGCGCTGTATCAGGGATCGGCGGAGACCGGCCCCCGTGCGCTCGGTCACCGCTCGATCCTGGCGAACCCCTGCGACCCGAATACGCGCGAACGGCTCAACGAACGCGTGAAATACCGTGAGGCCATCCGGCCGCTGGCACCGATGGCGACGCTGGAAGCGGCACAGCAGTATTTCGATCTGCTCGAAGGCGCCTCGGATGGAAACTATAACGCCTACAATTACATGGTGCTGACGGCACAGTCGAAACCGCAGGCGCGCGCCAAAATTCCCGCGGTCATTCACGCAGACGGCACCGGCCGCATACAGATTGTGCGCGCTGAAAATGATCCTGTTACCTACGCCTACCTGAAGGCGCTCGGCCGTCATATCGGCGTCGAAATCTCCGTCAATACCTCCTTCAACATCGCGGGCCCGATCGCGCAGACGCCGCGGCAGGCCATCGAGACGTTGCGACGCTCGAAAGATCTCGATGTGGTATTGCTGGTGACCAGCAATGGCACGGTCTACGCGGCGTGGCACCGCGGCGGGCGCGACAGCCGGCGGTTTACGACATGGCTCGCAGCGTGGCAGCGCTCGCGTGACTGACGTGACGGCAGATGCCAGCTATTTCTTCATGCAAAGACCGACCGTCGGGGGTGTCGCACACTTGGTGCCGTCCGGCGCGCCGCCGCCGGGACACACCACGGAGACCAGAAGTTCGTTGGCCTCGCAATTGATCGGGCCATCCAGTTGCACCGCACGAAGACCCGTCAGGGCTGCATCGCCCTTGTCCCCTTTGTCGCCCTTTTCACCCTTGTCGCCTTTATCACCCTTGTCGCCGGGGGTGCCTTGAGGACCCTGTGGGCCCTGCGCTCCCGCCTGCCCCTGGGGGCCTGGTACACCCTGGATGCCTTGCGCGCCCTGAGGTCCGGCCGGGCCTTGCACACCCGGTTCGCCCTTCGGGCCGGATGGTCCGGGATCCCTGCCACAACCGACGAGCATTAATGCGACACCCGCAGCGGCGAGAAAGGGATAAATCTTCATGAGTCCCTCCGATGATCGATTCCAGGTCATACCGACCGCTGATAGCGCCAGTACAAGACGCTCGATCGATTCCGGTTCCAACGGACGCCGGGCGGGGGGGGGGAGCGCTACTTCGGCTGCGAGACGATTTCGATCAAGCTTGCTTCGTTGGCCTCGGGTGCGACAGCTTTTGAACGTGCATAGGCCTGCACTGCGGCTCGACCGACTAAAACATTTGGCAGCAGGCTTTCCGCCAGCGCCACCGCATAGGCCGCATCCTTGTGGCGAAGTGCGATCGTGAACGACGGATTGCTGAAATCGCGTTCTACCATGCGCTTGGAATGGCGGATCACCTGCGGGCTCGCTACCGCACCGTTGGCCAGCGCTTCCTGGACGATCTTGGGGTCGAGACCAGCCTGCTCGGCGATCGCAAGTCCCTCGGCCAGTCCGGCAATCTGGATCGCACCCATCAGATTGTTGATCAGTTTGTAGACCGTACCGCTGCCCACCGGTCCAAAATGCCGTATGGCGGTGCTGAGCGGTGTGAGAAACGGCCGTGCCCGATCCAGATCGGCGGCGTCGGCACCGATCAGCAACGTCAGTTTTCCCGCCGCCGCGGCGTTCGGCAAGCCGGTAACCGGACTGTCGATATAAACAAGACCACGTGCGCGCAATTCGCGCCCCAGATCGAGCGCGTGCTGGTACGACACCGTGGAACATTCGATTGCCAACGTATCCGCTCGGGCGGTTTCGATTGCGCCATCCTTGCCAAGCCAGACTGCGCGCGAGGCGTCGTCATCGGCGACCATGGTGACGATGGCGTCCGCGCCATCGGCCGCATCTGCCGGCGAATTCGCCCAGCGCGCGCCACGCGCGACCAGATCATCCGCCTTGGTCCTGCTGCGATTCCACAACGCGACGGTGAATCCACCGTCGAGATAGCGACCCGCCATTCCCTGGCCCATGCGTCCGAGACCAATGAAGGCGACATGTGCCATCGGCTACTCCACGTCATCGATGGACGCAGGCGGCGCGCCGAACGCGCGCTGCGCCAGCGTCGCCGCCATGAATTCGTCGAGATCGCCGTCGAGCACGCCCGATGTGTCCGAGGTCTGCACGCCAGTGCGCAGATCCTTCACCATCTGATAGGGCTGAAGCACGTAGGAGCGGATCTGGTGGCCCCAGCCGATATCGGTCTTGGCGGCCTGATCGGCGGCCGCCTGTTCCTCACGCTTCTTCAACTCGATTTCATAAAGTCGCGCGCGCAGCATGTCCCAGGCCTGTGCCTTGTTCTTGTGCTGCGAACGGCCGGCTTGGCAGACCACCGCTACGCCGGTCGGAATATGCGTGAGCCGCACCGCGGATTTGGTCTTGTTGACGTGCTGGCCGCCGGCGCCGCCGGAACGCATGGTATCGACGCGCACATCGGACTCGGCGATATCGATCTTGATCGAGTTGTCGACGACCGGAAAGATCGCGACGCTCGAAAACGACGTATGCCTGCGCGCATTGGAATCGAATGGCGAGATCCGCACCAATCGGTGCACCCCCGCCTCGGTCTTGAGCCAGCCATAGGCGTTGTGGCCGCTGATCTGGATGGTGGCCGACTTGATGCCGGCCTCTTCGCCCTGGGTTTCTTCCAGATATTCGATCTTGAAACCGTGCTTCTCGGCCCAGCGCGTGTACATGCGCAGCAGCATCGAGGCCCAGTCCTGGCTCTCGGTTCCCCCCGCTCCGGCATGGACTTCGAGATAGGAGTTGAACCGGTCGGCTTCGCCCGACAGCAGCGCTTCGAGCTCGCGGCGGGCGACTTCCTTTTTCAGGTTTTTCAGCGCGGTCTCGGCTTCCGCGACCACGCCCTCGTCGTTCTCGGCTTCGCCGAGTTCGATCATGCCGATATTGTCCTCGAGCTCGCGCTCGACCTTGCCGATACCGCCAAGCGAATCCTCCAGCGAGGTCCGCTCCTGCATCAGCTTCTGCGCCTTTTGCGGGTCGTTCCAGAGATTGGGGTCTTCGGCGAGCTTGTTCAGCTCGGCTAGGCGCGCCGTGGATTGTTCGACGTCAAAGATGCCTCCTCAGCAGCCCGACCGACTGCTTGATCTCTTCGGAGAGTTTTTCGATTTCAGCACGCATTGGTTCTCTGATCTGCGGCGCGAGCCGCAATTACGAGATGGACAGGAGGGATGTAGCGGCAGGCGGACAAAAGCGCAACGCGGTCAGTACAATCCCCTGCCGGACTGAAACAGGCCGCGCTCGGCATCTGGTGAAACCTGTTGCGGGATGCGACCGTCCGCGTCTGCAACTCCAATCACCGAGTAGTTATCCGGCGGCGCAGTGCCTGGCTTGAATGCTTCCAGAATGGTCCTGCCACCGTCTCCCGGGCCTGCACGCATGCCGCTCTTGGCGTCGACGCGGATCAGTTTGATGCCGGCGGGTACGCGAAACGGAATTGCCGGCTTATCGGCTAGCGCGAGTTTCAGGAAGTCGCGGGCAATCGGCGCGGCCAGATGACCGCCCGTCGCACCCTTGCCAAGATTGCGAGGCTTGTCGTAACCGACATAGATCCCAACCACGATATCGGGCGAAGAATCCGATGAACCAGGCGTCCTTTTCGTCGTTGGTGGTGCCAGTCTTGCCGGCTATCGGCTTGCCGACCTCTTTCACCACCGTCGCAGTGCCGGCCTGCACCACGCCTTCCATCATAGAGGTGATCTGGTAGGCGGTCATGGCGTCCAGCACCTGCTCGCGGCGATCGACAAGCTGCGGCTCGGGCTGATTTTTCCAGCCGTCGGCGGCGTCGCAGCCGCGGCACTCGCGGGCGTCGTGCTTGAAGATGGTATGGCCATAGCGGTCTTGGATGCGATCGATCAGCGTCGACTTCACGCGCCTGCCGCCGTTGGCGAACATCGAATAGGCGGTGACCATGCGCATCACGGTGGTTTCGCCCGCGCCGAGTGCATACGACAGATAGTTCGGCAATTCGTCGTAGACGCCGAACCGCTTGGCGTATTCGCCGATCAGCGGCATGCCGATGTCCTGCGCCAACCGCACCGTCACCGTGTTGAGCGATTTCTGCAGCGCGTTGCGCAAGGTCTGCGGCCCATAATATTTGCCGGTGGAATAGTTTTCCGGACGCCAGACCCCCGCGCCCTGCCCCTGATCGATTTCAATGGGCGCATCGATCACGACCGTGGATGGCGTATAACCGTTGTCGAGAGCGGAGGAATAGACCAGCGGCTTGAATGACGAACCAGGTTGACGGTAGGCCTGCGTGGCGCGGTTGAACTGACTTTGATCGAACGAAAATCCGCCGACCATCGCCAGCACGCGGCCGGTCCAGGGATCCATTACCACCATCGCGCCGGAGACCTCGGGATACTGCCGCAGCCGAAACTGGCCTTCGACCGGCGTTCCATCCTTGGCGATCAACGGGTCGACATAGATGACGTCACCCGGCGACAGAACCTGCGAAACCGTGGTCGGCGTCTTGAAGCGCGTCGGACCGGACGCGGCTTTCGCCCATTTCACACCCTCAAGCGTAATGTTCCCGGTCTGTCGGTCCTTGAGAACGGCGCCGCCAAGTTCGCGGCCGGGCTGAAAGCCGATCCGCGCAGACTGATCGCTGGTCTCCAGTACCACCGCCATTCGCCATGGCGCGATATCCGACAGGGATTTGACATCGGCAAGCTTGACGCCCCAGTCGCCGGATACGTCGAGCTTGGTGGCCGCGCCGCGCCAGCCCTGCGCCTCATCAAAATTGATCAGGCCGTTGGTCATGGTCTTGCGAGCCATCATCTGCAGTTTCGGATCGAGCGTGGTTCGAACCGACAGGCCACCTTCATAGAGCTTCTTTTCGCCGTAGCGCTCGAACACGTCGCGGCGGACTTCCTCGGCGAAGTATTCACCGGCGAAAATATGCGCGGCGTTCGCCCGGTTGGTCACCGTCATCGGCGCCTTGCGGGCGGCCTCGGCGTCGGCCTGCTTGATCCAGCCATTTTCCAGCAGGCGATCGATCACATAGTTGCGGCGTTCGATGGCGCGTTCGCGATTGCGGATCGGATGCAGCGACGACGGCGCCTTCGGCAACGCGGCGAGGTAGGCCGCTTCCGCGATGGTAAGTTCGTTCACCGATTTGTCGAAATAGACCAGAGAAGCGGCGGCAACACCGTAAGCGCTAAGGCCGAGGTAGATTTCGTTGAGATAGAGCTCGAGAATCTTGTCCTTCGAATAGGCGCGCTCGATGCGCATCGCCAGCAGCGCTTCCTTGATCTTGCGGGTAAAGGACACCTCGTTGGTCAGCAGGAAGTTCTTTGCGACCTGCTGGGTGATCGTGGAAGCGCCCTGCGGGCGCCTGTTCGATCCGTAGTTTTGCGCAAACAACATCGCGGCGCGTGCCATGCCGGAAAAGTCGATGCCGCCGTGTTCGTAGAAGTTCTTGTCTTCCGCCGCCAGAAACGCGTTGATCACCATCTTTGGGACCGCCTGAATCGGCAGATACAGCCGGCGCTCCTTGGAATATTCCGCAAGCAGCGCGCCGTCGGACGCATGAACCCGTGTCATCACCGCCGGTTCATAGTCCTGAAGCTGCGAATAGTCCGGCAGATCCTTGGAATAGTGCCAGATCATGCCGGCGGTGGCGGCGACGCCCACCAGGAACACCACGGTTCCGGCCGCGAACAGAAAACCCAAAAACCGCACCAGAAAGCGCATTCAAATATCCGTTTCGACCCTTGCGCCATAACGCGCGGCGTTTCAGCCCGGTACAGGGGATTTTACCGATTCTTCAGGCTTGCAGAAACTTTTTATAGAACCGCTGCTGTGGCCAAACTAGGGCTTTGGCCATTGCAAGTCCTGACTTTTTCAGTTGGCCGAACCAGCCGTTACCATCCGTTTGCTGAAGAAGGCATCGATTGCCTGCGCTACCGATCCCACCGTCTTGGACCGCCAGTTATCGGAGACCAGATGCTCGAGGTCGCTTTTGTTGGATACATAGCCTAGTTCGATCAGGACCGACGGCACGTCCGGCGCCTTCAATACTTTGAAACCGGCGGACTTGAGCGGATGTTTATGCATCCGGGCAGTGGTCCTCATTTCGTTCTTCAACAGACGGGCAAAGCGATTTGAGAAGGTACGGGTTTCCCGCTGCGCCAGATCGATCAGGATATCGGCGACGTCGGTTGGCTCCTCCGTCAAATTGACGCCGGCGATGGCGTCGGCTTTGTTCTCGAGCTCGGCGAGCCGCTCGGCCTCGGCGTCGGAGGCCTTGTCCGACAGGGTGTAGATGGTGGCGCCCTGGGCGTCGCCCTCGCCGCGCGGCAGGGCGTCGGCGTGAATAGATACAAACAGGGCTGCCGACTGATTGCGCGCAATCCGCACCCGGTCTGGGAGCGGAATAAAGGTATCGTCGGCCCGGGTCATCACGACCCGATATTTGCCGACCTTCTCGACCCGATCCCGCAACGCCAGCGCAAAACCCAACACGAGATTCTTTTCGCTTTCGCCGCCAGCCTGAGTGCCGTTGTCGATGCCGCCATGGCCGGGATCGATCACCACGACGGGACGCGTATCCGGCGGACCGGCGGCCTTGGTTGTGCCAGTCGTATCCACAGCAGCGGTTATTGCAGCAATGGCAGTTGTCTCGACCGCGGTCGCGGTCCCGACCGCAGGGCGCAAATCCGGCCGGCCTTCTACCGCGAGCGACTGCACGAAGGCGATCCGATCCACCGCTTCGAGATCGAGCACCAGCCGCGGCGGCTGACCGTTGGCGGCATCCAGCACGTAAGATTTCTCGATTTTAGCCGGGCCGGCGAGATCGAAGACGATGCGCGAACCGCCGGGCATCACCAAGCCGTATCGGAATGCCTTGATGAGACCCCGCCCCGCCGTACCGGCACCGACGGCCAATTGAAAGGTGACTTGTGGGAGATCAACGACCACCCGGTAGGGGTCGGCGAGAGCGAACGCGCGAAACTGGATATTCTTGTCAAGGTCGAGAACGAAGCGAGTGCGCTTGTCGTCACCGGCCAATCGCACGTCAGAGGCAACAGGGAAATCCGATGCAACTACGGAGCGAGCTAACTCGTCCTCTGCCGCGCGGACGATGGTTGGCCAGCAGCAAACGGCCCCTGCAACGTATGCAAGCGCTGTTCCAAGCAAAACGGTACGATTTGCGCGGCCAGCCACCGAATCCATGCCTCCGAGCAGTCCTTTTACCGCAATAGAACCGGAGGGTTAATCAAACCTTAACGATGCCAGCCGAATGCGCTGAAGTGTTGCTACGTTGCGACGCTTCCCTTGCATGGGCTCGTCAATCCACGTATGTAAAAGGCGCTGACGGTTTAACTTCCGGTTGTGTCGCGTTCAGCTTCCCGGTGCAGCGCCGGGTCCTCCGATAAGTCTGAGGGTCCAGCGTCTTTCCGATCCCATCACGGCCAGCGCAGCGCGCGGCCGACCCGAAGGGACGGTTTCGAGCCCGGGCGGCGTCCGCCCCCAAGGTCACTTTACTTGCTCAAGGGCGGCTCTAGACACTTCATAACCGATTATTTCGGCCTCAAGGGCCGCGATATGCGACAACCGGCGAGCGCTTAGGCGCCACGCCGGGCCGACGGCGACAAACAAGGTGGCGCCATTGCCGCCAACGTGTTCAGACGGGCCGACGCTTGATGCGCCAGACTGAGATGCCGACCAAGACCCACGCAAAGACCGCGCCGGTGCGAAGCGACAGCTTTGCGCGTCGCCTTGTTGCGGGATTGCGGTCGGCTGGGCGTCCCGGGTTGCGTTTCGGCCTTCCCCTCACCCCCGAATCAGGTGGACCGTCGCGTCACCCGGCGGCGCGATATGCGCTTGCCGTCATGCGCGCCCTCCGCCGTCAAGAGTCCCAAAATGCCCAACAAAATGTTGATCGATGCCACTCACCCGGAAGAAACCCGGGTCGTCGTGGTTCGCGGCAATCGCGTCGAAGAGTTTGATTTCGAGACCGCCCAGCGCAAACAACTGCGCGGCAATATTTATCTCGCCAAGGTCACACGCGTAGAGCCATCGTTGCAGGCCGCCTTCATCGAATACGGCGGCAACCGCCACGGCTTTCTGGCCTTCAGCGAAATCCACCCCGACTATTACCAAATTCCGGTCGCCGACCGCCAAGCGCTGATCGAGGCCAACGAACGCGCGCATCGCGAAGCCGAGGAAGAAACCGAAAACCGTTCCAACCGCCGTCGTCCGCGGCAACGCAACTCCCGCCGCCGCGGCGGTGGCGAACGGGTACAAAGCGAGATTGTGAATGCGGATGGTCCGGATTTATCGCAGGCTCCGCAGCCCGACGTTCATGCGCCGCACGACCATGCGCACGACGCCGAACATCACCATGCCGACGCGGATCATCATGACCATGACGGCCATGAGCATTCGCATGAGCATGCAGATCATCCCCATGAACACGCCCACGATGAGTACGAGCACACCGTAAGCGAATCCGCCGCACCCGCCACGCCGGCAGAATTGCCGGCTCCGGAAGCCATCGAAGCGTCCACGCCGGATGCAGCGACCGACGCCGAAGCCCGCGAAGCGCACGCGCATGACGATCACGCGTTTGAAAACCAGGCCCATGCAGACGATGCGCCGACCGCCGAGGCCGGCGAACACGCCGCTTTGCCCCCCGACGATCATGCCGCCGCTCCGCAGGGCGACGAGCAGCATGATGACGACGAGGACGAAGGCGAAGAAGCCGAGGAAGAAATCGTCGAATCGGTCGGCGGCGACGACGTCATGGAGGAAGTGCCAGAGCGCGCCTTTCGGCCGCGACGTCAGTACAAGATTCAGGAAGTCATCAAGCGCCGGCAGGTGATGCTGGTTCAGGTCGTCAAAGAAGAACGCGGCAACAAGGGCGCGGCGTTGACCACTTATCTTTCGCTGGCTGGCCGCTACGCGGTGCTGATGCCCAACACCGCGCGAGGCGGCGGTATAAGTCGCAAGATCACTTCGGCGCAGGACCGCTCACGGCTCAAGGAAGTGGTGCAGGATCTCGACGTGCCCGAAGGCATGGGGATCATCCTGCGCACCGCGGGAGCCGCGCGCACCAAGCCGGAAATCAAGCGCGACTTCGAATATCTGATCCGCATGTGGGAAACCGTGCGCGACATGACCCTGAAATCGCAGGCGCCAACCCTCGTCTACGAGGAAGGCTCGTTGATCAAGCGGTCGCTGCGTGACCTCTACAACAAGGAAATCGACGAAATCCAGGTCGCCGGCGAAGCCGGCTATCAGGAAGCGCGCGATTTCATGAAGATGCTGATGCCGTCGAACGTGCGCACCGTCAGGCAATATCGCGACGGCCAGCCACTGTTCTCGCGCATGGGGGTCGAAAGCCAGCTCGACGCGATGTTTTCGCCGACCGTACAATTGCGATCCGGCGGCTATATCGTGATCAACCAGACCGAGGCTCTGGTTTCGATCGACGTCAATTCGGGCCGTTCGACACGCGAACACCACATCGAGGACACCGCGCTCAAGACCAATCTCGAAGCTGCCGAGGAGGTCGCGCGGCAACTGCGTTTGCGCGATCTCGCAGGCCTCATCGTCATCGACTTCATCGACATGGACGAGAAGCGCAACAATCGCTCGGTCGAGCGCAAGCTCAGCGATTGCCTGCGGCAGGATCGCGCGCGCATTCAGGTTGGCCGCATCTCGCATTTCGGCCTGCTGGAAATGTCGCGGCAGCGCATCCGCGCCAGCGTGCTGGAAAGCTCCACCGAGCCCTGCCCGCAATGCGGCGGCAGCGGCCACGTCCGTTCGGTGTCTTCGGTAGCGTTGCAGTTGCTGCGCGGTCTTGAGGAAATTCTGATGAAGGGCGCCACGCATAATCTCGTGGTGCGGACGCGAACCGACGTCGCGCTCTACGTGCTCAACCACAAGCGCGGCCATCTGCGCGACCTCGAGAACAGTTTCAAGGTGACCCTCGCCGTCGTCGCCGACGCCACCGTCAGCGCTCAGCAGTCGTTCATTATCGACCGCGGCGAGCAGGTCCATACCCTGGAAGCGGCCAAGGCGCTGCTGGCGGCGCAGGTTGCCGCCTTCCCGGCTCATGTCGAAGAAGCCATTGACGAGGAGGAGCCGTTCGAGGTCGAAGCGGAAGTGGAAACCGAAGAGACCGAGGGACTCAACGGCGATCAACCGGCTGGCGAGAGCAGCGACGGCAGCGAGACCGATGCCGATGGCCGCAAGCGAAAGCGACGGCGGCGGCGGCGCGGCCGCACCGGTGAGATGCGCGACGGTGGTCCTGCGCGTGACGAAAATGACATTCCACGCGTCGCGCCCGACGCCGATGCAGGTATCGTTGCCGGCGATGACAGCGAAACCGACGAGGACGAGTCCGAGGATCAGCCCGACGAGGTTCGCGCCGATCAGGGCGCCGGCGGCGAGCGGCGGCCCCGCCGCCGCGGACGCCGCGGTGGCCGTCGCCGTCGCGGCGGGCTGGACGACGGCCTTCCCGGATCGATAGCGGATGAATTGGGACCGACGTCGACATCTGAGTCCGCGCCGGCAGTTGCCGATTTTGACGGATCTATGCCTGAGCCGCAGTTGTCCGCACCTCAACCCGACCCGGTTGAACCGCAGCACGCGGATGATGAATGCCCGCAGGAGGCTCCTCGCGCGCCCGTGCTGGATGAGGCGGCTCAAGAAGCCGAAAAGGCCGCTCGTCGTCGCTCTACGGTGCGTGAAAAGGTGAGCTTCGTCGCCGGCGCGCAGCCTTCCGAAACCACCGCAGCGGATCCAATAAATTCCGAGCCTGAGCCGGCGGCTCCCGCTCCCGCCGCCCCGCCTGCCGAAACCGCAACCGATACTCAGCCGCGCCGCGCAGGCTGGTGGTCGCGCCGCTTCGGCAACGGCGAATAAGCCAGGCGCTGAACAAAAAACCGTCCGGCGAAAACCGGGCGTTTTTTATTTGCCGGCCCCCTACAGCCAAAATCAGTTAGGCCTTCGGAGTCAACGGCGTTGGCACGGCAGGTTGATCTTCGCCGACAGCGTCAACAACGCCATTCCCGCAATGACAAGAACGATGACGCGCACGGCTTCGGTACAACCGTCGAGCGATTGGGCCACAGGGCTCTCACAAGCGTAAGATTAGCCGTGTGACGGAGCGCCTTGTGTAAGCCAGCGCGTAATGCGGGCAACGGCTTCACGCATGTCATCGGCCGAGCGCGCATAGGAGAAGCGAATATACCGGTGGCCGTGCACTGGATCGAAATCGATGCCGGGCGTCGCCGCGACGTGGGCCTGCTCTAGCATCTGCCTGGCGAAATCGAGGCTGTTGGAGGTAAATTCCGAAACGTCTGCATAGAGATAGAAGGCGCCGTCGGCAGGCAGAAATTTCTTGAGACCGGCTTGCGGCAAACCCGCGATTAAAATGCGGCGGTTCTCTTCATAACCGCGCTTCACTTCGTCCATCTCGTCGCGACCTTCAAACGCCGCAGCAGCGGCAATCTGCGACAGCGTCGGCACCGAGATCGCCAGATTTTGCTGCAGCCGCTCGATCGGGCGCACCAGCGACGCAGGGACAACCATCCAGCCGACCCGCCAGCCGGTCATGCAGAAATATTTCGAGAACGAATTGATCACCAGCGCATGCGGCGACAGCTCGGCCGCGGTCACGGCGGGAAAGGCATGGTCGAGACCGTGATAGATCTCGTCGGAAATGAAGCGGATGCCTTCGCCTTCCGCGGCCGATATCAGGCCGGTCAGCGCGTGGCGCGCCATCATCGTACCCGTGGGGTTGGCCGGGCTTCCGATCAGCACGCCCCGCAGCGGCGTCCTGCGATGCGCCGAAAGCAGGGCCTCGCCGGTCAGCGCGTGGCGCGTTTCGCTTGAGGTTTCGATCAGCACCGGCTCGCAGCCGAGCGCAGTCAGAATATGCCGATATGGCGGATAGCCGGGTACCGTCACCGCGACGCGGTCTCCCGGCTCGAACATGGTGAGAAAGGCGAGAATGAACGCACCCGATGACCCCGTGGTGACGACGACGCGTTCGGGCTCGACGGCGCAGCCATAGGCATCGCGATAATGTTGCGCGATACGCTGACGCAGCGCGGGAATGCCGAGCGCCGAGGTGTAGTCGATCCGGCCCTGCGTCAATGCCGCCCGCGCGGCTTCGATCGCGGCTTTTGGCGCCGGAGCAGCCGGCTGACCCACTTCCATGTGAATTATGTGACCGCCGGCTGCCTCGATCCGGTCCGCGGCCGCCATTACGTCCATCACCATGAAGGGCGGAACGTTGCTGCGCCCCGACGCCGTCAGCAGGCCCCTGGCACGGTCTCTAAGTATCGCATCCAACATCGAAATCTGCTATCTGACCGAGCGCCCCACACTAGCCGCATTCCACGGTTTGTTGGGCGGTTATCGTATCCGAACCACGGACAATGACGAAACACAAGCGACTGCGGCCCGGCAGGGCTGCGACCCGGACGTTGTCCAGACTGACCGCGGTCGTCACCGCGGCGGCGCTGGTGCTTGCGCCTTTATCATCGGCCCGCGCCCAGGAGAACAAGGGTCCTGCGCTGCTGCGCGATAGCGAGATCGAGCAATTGCTGCGCGAGTACACGCGGCCGATTCTGCGTGCGGCTGGACTTGAGAAGCAGAATATCCAGGTCGTCATCATCAACGACGGGGGTTTCAACGCCTTTGTCGCCGACGGGCGCCGCATCTTCGTCAATTACGGCGCGCTGATGAAGTCGGAAACCCCCAACCAGATCATCGGCGTTCTGGCGCACGAGACCGGGCATCTCGCCGGCGGTCATCTGTCCAAGATGCGCGAACAATTAGCGCAGGCGCAGACCCAGATGATCATCGCCATGCTGATCGGCGCCGGTGCGATGGTGGCCGGCGCACGGAGTGGCCCCGGCAGCGGCCTGGCCAACGCCGGCGCGGCCGCCGTCGCCGGTCCTCAGGAGATGATCAAGCGGACCCTGCTGTCCTACATACGCCAGCAGGAAGAAAATGCCGACCGCGCCGGGGTCAAGTTCTTGACCGCGACGGGGCAGTCGCCGAAGGGCATGTACGAAACTTTCAAGCGGTTTACCAACGACAGCCTGTTTTCCTCCCGCGGCGCCGATCCTTATCTGCAATCGCATCCGATGCCGATCGAGCGCGTTGCCGCACTGGAGGAGTTCGCGAAGACAAGCCCCTATTGGGACAAGAAGGACGATCCGGCGCTGCAACTGCGTCATGACATGATGCGCGCCAAAACCTCGGCGTTCATGGAACGGCAGGATACCGTCTATCGGCGCTATCCGCTGTCCGACACCAGCCTGCCCGCGCGCTACGCACATGCCATCACCACCTATCTTCACGGCGACTTGCGTTCCGCGCTCGCCCAGATCGATACGCTGATCCAGACGCAGCCGAACAATCCGTATTTCCACGAATTACGCGGTCAGGCGCTGCTGGAACGCAGCAAGCCCGCCGAGGCGGTCGCCCCGCTCCGCAAGGCTGTGCAACTGTCGAATAATGCGCCGCTCATCGAGATGTTACTTGGGCAGGCACTCGTGGCGTCCGATAACAAGGCCTATACCGAGGAGGCAATTGCGATTCTGCGGGCGGCGGTGGTGCGGGAAACCGAAGCGCCGATCGGCTATACCCAGCTCGCGATGGCCTATGGCCGCAAGGGCGACTATGCGCAGGCCGATCTGGCGTCGGCGCAGGCCGCATATCTGCGCGGCGACAACAAAACCGCGCGCGATCTCGCCTCACGCGCGAAAACCCGCTTCGCCGTCGGCACCCCCGGATGGGTCAAGGCCGACGATATTGTCTCTGCAAAGCCGATGCCCGGCCAGAAGAACAACTAGCCGGCTTGAGTTCATACGTTTCTGAAAAACCAGAGCTTCTTGAGAGGATTTTCCAATGCCTTCGTTTCGTTTTCTAGCCCCCCCGCTGCTGGCGCTCGCGCTATGCGGCGCCCCCGCGATCGCATCGGCGCAAGGTTTTTCCGAGCCGCAGCGCGGCGAGATCGAGAAAATCGTCAGGGATTACCTGCTGTCCCACCCGGAAGTGCTTGAGGAAGTATCGGCCGAATTGAGCAAGCGCCAGACCGCCGCCGAAGCGGTCAAGCATGAGGCCGCCGTAACCAAGAATGCGCAGGCGATTTTCTCCTCACCGCGCGGCGTGACGATCGGCAACAAGGATGGCGACGTCGCCTTCGTCGAGTTCTTCGACTACAATTGTGGCTACTGCAAGCGCGCGATGACCGACATGCTCGATCTGATGAAGTCGGATTCGAAGCTGAAAGTCGTGCTCAAGGAATTCCCGGTGCTTGGGCCGGGCTCGGTCGAGGCGGCGCAAGTCGCGGTTGCGGTCCGGATGCAGGATCCGACCGGCAAGAAATATCTCGACTTTCATCAAAAGCTGCTCGGCGGCCGCGGCCAGGCCGACAAAGCGCGTGCGATGGCGGCGGCGAAAGAGGCCGGCCTCGATATGGCGAAGCTGGAAAAAGACCTTGCAAGCCCCGAAGTGCGCGCCACCCTGGAAGAGAACTTCAAGCTCGCCGAGGACATGGGCATGAATGGCACGCCAAGCTACGTGATCGGCAAGCAGGTCGTGATTGGCGCGGTCGGCGTCGACAGCCTCAAGGAAAAAATTGGCGTCGCCCGCTGCGGCAAGGCAACATGCTGAGAAGGTACTGACCGTTTCCATGACTGGAAAAACCGGCTGCACCCCAGCCGGTTTTTTTCATGATACAGGATTACGCCGCCGTCTTCGCGACCGTTTATGCCTTTCATTTTCAAGCACCTATTGAACCGCGCAATCCCGTTCACCTCGCATTCACAAACAAATCCCGCGAAACTTGAAATAACCTGGAACATCGCACAGCGCTTTTCGTTGTCGGCGCGGGCAATGCAACCAAGGAGATTTAGATGAGTAATCGTTTTTTGATGTCCGTCGCAGCGGCAGCGCTGATCGCCGGAGCTGGCTTAGCCAATGCACAAGGAACCGGCACGAGCGGCGCACCGTCGTCCGGAGCCGCTACCACCCATCAGAGCGCGCCGTCATCGGACCGCGGTTCTGCGGGCTCGTCGATGAATCGCGACTCTTCGCAGAGCGGCGCACCCGCCGAAGCGCCGAAGTCGGCTCAATCCAAGGACATGGATCGGGACGGCGCCAAGAACCAGCGCGCGCAGGACGACATGAAAGCCGGTCCGAAGGGCGAAAAAGCAGCCCAAGACAATAACATGAAGGGCGAACGCTCGAAGAGCATGAGCTCCGAGTCCAAGGACGGCATGAAAAACGACGCAGCCAAGAACGCGGAATCCAAGGGCGCGGCCGACGGCAAGGGCACCGCCGACAACAAGGCCGGCTCAAGCACCTCGGATAGCAAGACGACAGGCAACGCGGCGACTTCGGCCACCGCGGCGCCTCCTGCTGAAAAGCGTAGCCAGATCGCTTCGGCTATCAAATCGGAAAAAATCCAGGAAACGACCAATGTAAACTTCAACATTTCGGTAGGCACGGCCGTTCCGGCATCCGTCCATTTCTACCCGCTTCCGGCCCGTATCGTCGAAATCTATCCGGAGTGGCGCGGCTACGACGTGATCCTGGTCCATGGACGGTACGTGATCGTTCGTCCGCAGACCCGCGAAATCGTTTACGTAATTGAAGACTGATACGATCCAGTCTTGCCACGTTGGGGCGGCCAGCAATGGCCGCCCCTTTTTGCGTTATTGCCATGAACGCCAAAGCCGTCATCGTTAATGGTAGTTAACGAGCGGTTTTCGCAGTTTCCAAGCCGTTTTTATGAATTCGATGAGGCCTTTGGAGGCGGGCCGGGAGCGCCTTTGAGGCTTCCCCTCGGGCCGGTTGTTACCTATAACCCCGCATATCAGCACACCATTGCCGGGATTTGGATGGCCAAAACCGCTGCCGGAACAATTTACGTGCTCAACGGCCCAAATCTTAATCTGCTCGGGACCCGCGAGCCGGAAACCTACGGTCATGCCACGCTTGCTGACGTCGAGAAGCTCTGTGCGGCGGCCGCCGCGCAATTCGATCTCGCCGCCGACTGCCGTCAGTCCAATCGCGAGGGCGAACTGATCGAGTTCGTGCACGAAGCGCACGCCAACAAGGCGGCCGGCATCGTCATCAATGCCGGCGGATACTCCCACACCTCGATCGCGCTGCACGACGCGCTTATGGCCGTGAAAATTCCCACCGTTGAAGTCCACGTCAGCAATATTTACGCCCGCGAAGATTTCCGCCACCATTCCTTCACCGCCAGAGCGGCATTCGCCACCCTGTGCGGCTTCGGCATCGACGGATACCGGCTGGCGATCAACGGCCTTGCCGCCAAAATCGGCGTCAAAGTCAGAGCCTGATAGCCGGCAACGGCCCCAACAGAAAGCTTCGGATCCGATCATGGCGCGCCAGCCTGAAGACACCGCGAAATCCAAGTCGAGCGAGCAGTTCGGAGACAGCGCGCTGATCCGTGAACTCGCACTGCTGCTCGACGAGACCAACCTCACCGAGATAGAGATCGAACGCGCCGGTTTGCGGGTCCGGGTCGCGCGCAACGTCTCGATCGCAGCCTCGATGGCGCCGAGTTATGCGCCGGCGGCGCCGGCAGCCTCCGCCGGCCCCGCGACTGTTGCCGATGCCGCAAAGCATCCAGGCGCGGTACCCTCGCCGATGGTCGGCACCGTGTATTGGGCGTCCGAACCCGGCGCCAAACCCTTCATCGAAATCGGAGCCAGGGTGACCGCGGGGCAGACGCTGCTCATCATTGAGGCCATGAAGACGATGAACCAGATTCCGGCCCCGCGCGCCGGCACCGTGACGCAGATTTTGGTCGAGGACGGCGTACCGGTCGAGTACGGCGAACCGCTGGTGATTATTGAATAGGCTTGGCATAGCCGTCGTTGCGAAAAGCGACAGCGACGAAGCAATCCAGTCGTTGCTTTTCGTGCGACAGGATTGCTTCGCTACGTCCGCAATGACGGGTGAAGGCAACGAACGATGTTCGATAAAATCCTGATAGCCAATCGCGGCGAGATCGCATTGCGGATCTTGCGCGCATGCAAGGAACTCGGCATCGCAACCGTCGCGGTGCATTCCACCGCCGATGCCGACGCCATGCATGTGCGCCTCGCCGATGAGAGCGTCTGCATTGGGCCGCCCCCCTCGAAGGACAGTTACCTGAATATTCCGGCGCTGCTTGCCGCCTGCGAGATCACCGGCGCCGACGCGGTGCATCCAGGCTACGGCTTTTTGTCCGAAAACGCCCGCTTCGCCGAAATCCTCGCCGATCACAATCTGCAATTCATCGGCCCCAAGGCCGAGCACATTCGTCTGATGGGCGACAAGATCGAGGCCAAGAAGACCGCGAAAAAGCTCGGCATTCCGGTGGTGCCCGGCTCCGACGGCGGCGTCGGCCCCGAGGACGACGCGATGGCGATCGCGCAAGCAATCGGCTTTCCGGTGCTGGTGAAAGCCGCGGCGGGCGGCGGCGGCCGCGGCATGAAGGTCGCGCAAACCGCCGACGATCTGGCAATGGCGCTGTCCACCGCCGGCAACGAAGCCAAGGCCGCGTTCGGCGACGCCTCGGTGTATCTGGAAAAATACTTGCAGAAGCCGCGCCACATCGAAATCCAGGTGCTCGGCGACGGCCGTGGCGGCGCCATCCACCTTGGAGAGCGCGACTGCTCGCTGCAACGGCGCCACCAGAAGATCTGGGAGGAAGGCCCCTCGCCCGTTCTCGCCGCGGCCGCGCGCAACAAGATCGGCGAGACCGTCGCCAAGGCAATGCGCGAGATGAAGTATCTCGGCGTCGGTACCGTCGAATTCCTCTATGAGGATGGAGAATTCTATTTCATCGAGATGAACACCCGCATCCAGGTTGAACACCCGGTCACGGAAATGATCACCGATATCGACCTCGTGCTGGAACAGATTCGCATCGCCGCCGGCGGCGATCTGCCGGCCACCCAGGGCGACGTCGCCATCATAGGCCATGCCATCGAATGCCGCATCAACGCGGAAAACGCCGAGACCTTCCGCCCTTCGCCCGGAAAGATCACGCAATACCATCCTCCCGGCGGCCTCGGTGTGCGCATCGATTCCGCCGTCTATCAGGGTTACGTCATTCCGCCCTATTATGACTCGCTGGTCGGCAAGCTTATCGTCCATGGCAAGACCCGCGGCGAGTGCCTGATGCGGCTGCGCCGCGCCCTGGACGAGATGGTGGTAGAGGGCATCGAAACCACGTTGCCGCTGTTCCGCGCGCTGGTGCGGGAGCCCGCCATTATCGACGGCGACTACCACATCCATTGGCTGGAACAGTATCTCGCGGGCAAGGCGGCGAACTAGGCTGTCATTGCTCCGGTGGAAAACGTTGCACAACTGTGGAACCATTGCTTGGCATCCCCGTTATGCGCACTTGCCGGGGCGTCAGCCCGCGCGGGGGATTGTTGATTTCGTCAGTTAAGAACCTTTTGACCGCCGACGAAACGCGTCGCCGTGCGATCTGGCAAATCCTGCTGCTTGCGGCGGGATTTCTCGCGCTGGTCGCAATCAGCGTGACCTCCGTTGTGCTCGTCAACCAGGCCCGCGAAGACAGCGGCCTGGTAGTGCATACCGTCGAGGTGGAAAACCAGATCAGCACGGCGCTGCTGGAGATCCGGCGCGCCGAAAGTGCCGCGCGCGGCTATCTGCTGACATTGGATCCGCAGTTTCTGGCCGAGCATGAGGCCGCCGTCGCCGGCATTCGTCCCGACGTTGGCCGGCTTGCCGAGCTGACCTCCGACAACCCTGTGCAGATTGCAAATATCCAGAAGCTGCGCTCGGTGATCGAGCAAAGGTTGGCACAGTTCGACCGGGAAATGGCGTTGGTGAAGCAAGGCGATCAGGCCGGCGCGGCAGAACTGGTTCGGCAGGCGGCCCTCAATAAATCGACCGGCGCGATCCGCGAGGTGGCGACGACCTTGCTCGCCGAGGAAACCCGCCTGTTCGAACGACGCACGCAGAAAGCGGATCGCACGCAGGTTCTCGCGTCTTCCGTGACCATAGCCGGGTCGAGTTTCGTGGTCGCGCTGGCGGCGTTGTCGATCTTCCTGATAAGGCGTTCGGCGCAAGCGCGCGACGAAGCCGAGGCGCAGTTGCGCGACAGCAATCTCAACCTGGAATCGATCGTCGGCGAACGCACCGCCGACCTGCGCGAGGCCAACGAGGAAATCCAGCGTTTCGCCTACATCGTCAGCCACGACCTGCGTTCGCCTTTGGTCAACATCATGGGTTTTACCAGCGAACTTGAGGAACTGCGTGGCGACATCTTCAAACGGATCGCAACGCTGGCCCGAACCGCGTCTTCCGCGCCGCTCGTACCGGATAACGCCAGTGATGACGCCGAGCCGGCGCTGGACGGCACCGACAAACAGCTCTCCCAGGACTTCACCGAGGCGCTTGGATTCATTAAGTCTTCCATCGCCAAGATGGACCGGTTGATTACCGCGATCCTCAATTTGACCCGCGAAGGCCGCCGCGAATTTCAGCCGGTGCAAATCGACACCCGCGAACTGATCGAGGGCATCGTCTCCACGGTCGCGCATCAGGCCGCGGAAGCCGAGGCGCAAATCCGGATCGAGCCGCTGCCCAAGATCGTCAGCGACCGCCTCGCGTTGGAACAGATCTTCTCCAACCTGATCGACAACGCGCTGAAATACCTCAAACCCGGCGTACCCGGCGACATCTCTGTCCGGGGCCGGACAAAGCTCGGCTTCGCCATTTTCGAGATCAGTGACAACGGCCGGGGCATCGACCCCAAGGACCATCAGCGGATTTTTGACCTTTTTCGACGCGCCGGGACACAGGACCGTCCAGGCCAGGGAATCGGGCTCGCCCACGTCCGTGCCCTGGTGCGGCGCCTCGGCGGCACCATGTCGGTCGCATCGGAACTTCACAACGGCAGCGTTTTCACGATAACACTGCCGCTCAAATGGGCGGCCAGCAACCGGAACAGAGATTCATGAGTAAACCAGTCAAAATCATCATGGTGGAGGACGACGAGGGCCACGCCCGCCTGATTGAGCGCAACATCAGGCGGTCCGGTGTCAACAATGAGATCGTTCCATTCACCAACGGTACAGACGCGGTGAATTACCTGTTTGGCGAAGATGGCAGCGGCCGTGCTCACAAGGGGCAGGCGCTGCTGATTTTGCTCGACCTCAATCTGCCCGACATGACCGGCATAGAGATCCTGCGCCGGGTCAAGGAAAACGAATATTTGAAATACGCGCCGGTCGTGGTGCTCACCACCACCGACGACGCGCAGGAGATCAAGCGCTGCTACGAACTGGGCTGCAACGTCTACATCACCAAGCCGGTGAATTACGAGAGCTTCGCCAACGCCATTCGCCAACTCGGACTGTTTTTCTCCGTCATTCAGGTCCCGCAAGCCATCTCATGACCACCGCCGCGTCCACGCTGCTGTATATCGACGACGACGAGGCGCTCGCCCGGCTGGTCACGCGCGGCCTGACGCGGCAGGGTTTTAACGTCGTCCATGCGGCCAACGGCGAGGCGGGGCTGACCCGCCTGCAGCAGGGCGGCATCGACGTGGTGGCGCTGGATCAATACATGCCGGGCCTCGACGGACTGGAGACGCTGGCGCGAATCCTGGAAATTCCGGATGCGCCGCCGGTGGTGTTCGTCACCGCCTCGCAGGACTCCAAGATCGCGGTGACCGCCCTGAAGGCGGGTGCCGCCGATTACCTGGTGAAAGACACGATGGGGGATTTCATCCCCCTGCTCCATGTTGCCGTCGACAGCGCCATCGGTCAGGCGATGATCCGAAAAGCCCGTGACGACGCCGAAGCCGAGGTCCATGCCTCGCGCGACCGTTACGCCGCGCTCGCCGCCGAGCGCGAGGTGTTGCTGCGCGAGGTCAACCATCGCGTCGGCAACAGTCTGCAGATCATCGCCTCGTTGCTGCACCTGCAGGCCAGCTCCAGCGGTCAGGACGACGTCAAAGCGGCGCTCACCAACGCGATGGGCCGGGTCGCCGCCGTGGCGCAGGTGCACAGGCGGCTCTACACCTCGCATGACCTGAAAAGCGTGCTGCTCAATCAATACCTGGAAGCGCTGCTGGAGGATCTGCGGCGTTCGGCCGAAGGCAACAAGATGTCGCGGCTGACACTGAAGGCCGAGCCGATCGAGATCGACCCCGACCGCGCGGTGGCGATCGGCATCATCGTCAACGAACTGGTGATGAACGCGGTTAAGTATGCCTATCCCAACGGCGCAGGGCCGATCCACGTGGTGCTCAGCGCCGACGGAGAAGGTCTCGAACTGTCGATCGCCGACGACGGCGTCGGCCTCAACGTCAAGACCGACCCGCGCTCCACCGGCATGGGCCAGCGCATCGTCACCGCGATGGCGCAGAAACTGGATGCCCATGTCGAGCGCGATCCCGCCCACGCCGGAACGCGCATCGTGCTGCGCTTCCGTCGCGTAAACACGCCGGCCCCGGCGCCGGTGAGGTCCGCAAGCGCTGCGGGCTAAGGTTCGCTGTCTGGCAACGTCATGGCGTGGGTTGGCCCGGCCATCCCCACCTCCGTAGCCGGCAATTGGGGCCTGGCGTTCGCGGTCGCGCGGCGTTCAGGAGCCTGCTATTCTACGGTCATGAGCTCCCGCGATAACGCCTCGTCGGACATCACGCCGGAAGTGCTGCTGCGCGCCTATGCCTGCGGCATCTTTCCGATGGCCGAGAGCGTCGACGATCCGACGCTGTTCTGGGTCGAGCCGGAAGCGCGCGGTCTCATTCCGCTCGGCGGCTTTCGCGTTTCCTCGCGGCTGGCGCGCACGGTGCGCTCGGACGTTTTCCGCGTCACGGTCAACACCGCGTTCAAGGCCGTGATCGACGGCTGCGCGGCGCCCTCTCCCGGCCGCGACGACACCTGGATCAACCGCCGCATCCGCGATCTCTACACCAGCCTGCACGAGATCGGCCATTGCCACAGTGTCGAGGCCTGGGATGGCGACGATCTGGTCGGCGGGCTTTACGGCGTCAGTCTCGGCCGCGCCTTTTTCGGCGAGAGCATGTTCCATCGCGCCCGCGACGCCTCGAAGGTGGCGCTGGTGCATCTCGTCGCCCGCCTGATCGCCGGCGGATTCGTGCTGCTGGACACGCAGTTCGTCACCGCGCATCTGCGCAGCTTCGGCGCCATCGAAGTGCCGCGGCGGCGCTACCGCGCGCTGCTCGACCAGGCGATCGCGGACGATGCGGATTTTTCGAAGTTGCCCGCCGATGTCAGCGGCGCCGAAGCGCTGCGGATCATCGCGGGACGCTAAATCTCTACCGTCGTCCCCGCGCAGGAGCCTGTGAACTTATCTGAAGCGGTGTCTGCGGTGGCGTATACTATTGGTCGGACGATTGGCTTCATGCGGCGGCGATTGTCCTTAATCGCACGGCGATTGAGAGGTTGTGGGCAAGCGCGTGCCACAGTCCGATCGCTTGCACCTTGGCAAGGCCTCGCACCAGGAGCGTGCCGAAGCCTCGGTTTTTGAAGCTTGCGTTGACCCGTTCGATCCGTCCCCTCTTTTTCATCACCGCCTCGGCCTCGGTGCTGGTCATGCGCTGCCGCCAGTCCTTGATGGTCTGCGGCTCTCCTTCTCGTTGCTTTTGCCGCCTCAGCAGCGTTGCCGGCTTGACATCGGTGCGATCCCTGGGCGGGTGGATGTAGACGCCGACCGGCGCTTCGGGCCGGCTGCTCAGGGCTGCGATATCGTCAACCTGCGCAAAGCCCGTGTCCGCCAGCACGCGTTTGATCGGCCGCCCCAGCCGTTGCTCGCTCTCCTCGACCATCGGCCGCACCAGATCACTGTCGTTGCGCCGGTCCGTCGCCATGATCGCGGTGACGAAGCCATGATCCGTCGTTGCTGCAATCTGCACATTGTAGCTCGCGCGCACCGCGCCATCCGCGCACCGCATCCGCCGCGCCTGCGGATCGGTGAGCGAGGCGCGAGCTTCTGTTTGTTCGGCAATCTCCTTCGGGCTGCGCTCGGCCCGCTTGGCCTTCTCCGCTTCGATCTCGGCCAATTTGGCGCGTGCCTTCTCAATCCGCTCCTGGGTCTGGCTCAAGCCACGGGCCCGCGCCGCCTGCCGGCGCTTGGAACTCGCCGCCGGGTCCGCCTCGACCTCGGCTTTCAAGGCCACCACACGCGCCTTCGCCTTGGCCTCCGCCTCGTCCAGACGCAGCGCCCGCTTGTACGAACTCTTGCCCGCGGAAGCCTTGATTTTGGTGCCGTCGACGACGATCTCGTCGGCCTCGAACAGTCCCTCCGCCATGAACGCTGCCAGCGTTTCGGTGAGCAGAGCGTCGAGCACATCGGCATGCGCCACGCGAAAGTCCGCAAGTCCGTGGTAGTTGACAGGAACGCCGCAGGCCACCCACCGATAGGCCAGATCCTGGCTGGTCAACCGGTCCAGTTCGCGCGCCGAGCCAACCCCGTCCATCGTCGCCAAAAGCCACAACGCAAACAGCACAGCCGGATCCGCCGCCGGCCGGCCCGCCGTTCCCTCACGCGCTTCGATCTTGTCGTAGAGCACCGTCAAATCAAGCGTCTCGACGAACCCAACCACCAATCGCGCGCGGTGGTCCGCCGCCAGCCAGCCATCCGGATTGATCAGATCCCACGACAGTTGAGCCCGGTTCGCAACCACAACCCGAGCATCGCCTCGACCCGCCATCCCTGCAATCCCTCTATCACCCAATCAGTCAACATCTCCATTGAATCACAGTTCACCCCGAAATCGAGAAGATTTCTTCACAGGCTCGCAGGCGGGGACCCATACACGCTGGCCCCGCGATTGGCTCGGAACGTTGAACCACCCGAATCATAGTGAACACGGCGGTTATGGGTCCCCGCCTTCGCGCTAGGGCATGCACATATCTCTGTCGTCATTGCCGGGCTTGACCCGGCAATCCATCCATCTTCGAAAGACTCTTTCGAAGATGGATGGATGCGCGGGTCAAGCCCGCGCATGACGAGATGTGTGCATGCCTTAGCGCCTTCGCGGGGACGGCATCGAGGCTATCTGAACAAATTGAAGAACGGATTGGTCTGCTGCTGTGGCGGCGGCTGCGGCCGCGGCTGCTCCTGGACCTGCTGCTGCTGAAATTGCGGCGGCGGCGGGCGCGGAGCGGCTTGCTTCGGCGGAACGCGTTTCTGCTGCACCGGCGGAGGCGCCGGCGGTTTCGGCGGATCGGGTTGCGCGCTGACGATGGTCTGGCCCGGCCCTTTGCAGTCGCTCAGCCAGATGTCGTAGATCGGATGTTCGACGCCGTGCAGGCCGGGGCTTGCCGCGAACATCCAGCCGGAGAAAATCCGCTTCACTTCGCCCTGCAGCGTGATCTCGTCGACCTCGACAAAGGCGTCGGTATTGGTGGTCTCGGTCGCCGGGCGCGTATAGCAAGCGTCGGTCTTCACCCGCAGCGCGCCGAACTGCACCGTCTCGCCGATATCGGCGTCGAAATTGATGATCCGCCCGGTGATCTTGTCGAGGCCGGAAAAGCTCGCCTTCTTGTTGACGATCTTGCTGGCGGGTGGCTCGCTGACAACCTCATCGCCGGGCTGCAGGGTGGCCGCCACGCCGGGCACGTTTTTAGGCTGGCGCTGGCCCGACGGCAATCCAGGCAACGGATTAGGCCCCGGCGTCGCAACGGCGCCGCCCTGACCGGGCTGCGGCGGCGCGACCGCGATGCCGGCCGGCGCGTTCTGCGGAACGATGGTAGTTCCCGGCGGCGGCGCCAGCGGCTGAGATTGCACCGGACCGGGTGGCGGCACGCCCTGCCCCGGCGGCGGCCGATTGGGCGTCGGCAGGATACGACCCTGCGGCAGCTCCGGCACTTCTTCGTCGTCGTCTTGCTGGACCTGGCCGCGCGGAACGTTGCCGGGCGGACGCGGCGCCGGATCGGAAAACAGATTGCCGAACTGCGCACGCGCCGGCGGCGCGGCAGCGAGTGTCATGGCGGCGATCAGGGCCGCAAAACCCGTCAGGGCAATGGTTCGAGACATCCGCGCGGCAACCCTTGGCAACCCTTGGCGACAACCCTCGGCGAATCAGGATCACGCATTGTATCGGAGATCGGAAGACCGCTGGACGGCCGCTCGCAGTGCCCGGTTAACACGCCGAATACGGCGGGGAAAGGGCGGGTCGGCACCCGTCCCCATCGGCTGGTCATGCAGCGTCACCGATGAAATAGTAGCGCGACATCCGGGATAACCGGAACAGCATGGGAAACGCGCGCTATGCCCGATCGTATTCGCCTGGATGGCCGGATTGCCATCGTTACCGTGCCGCCGGGGTTATCGGCGCCGCGACGATGAAACTCCTGGCCGAGCGCGGCGCGCGGATCGTCGCAGTCGATCGCGACGCGAAGCGGCTTCAGGCCGCGATCGGGGAGTTGCCGGCACAGGCCGAGGCCTGCGCGGTCACCGCCGATGTAACGCAGGAGGACGAGGTCGCCGACTATGTCCGCGTCGCGACGGAGAAATTTGGCGCCATCGACGTGTTCTACAACAACGCCGGCATTGAAGGCGATATCGCGCCGATCGTGCGCTATTCACTGGAGACGTTCCGCCGCGTGCTCGACGTCAATGTGATCGGCGTCTTTCTCGGGCTGAAGCATGTGCTGCCGGCGATGCTGAAGCAGAACCGCGGCAGCATCATCAATACCGCATCGATCGCCGGCCTGATCGGCTCACCCGAGATCGCCGTCTACAGCGCCAGCAAGCACGCCGTGATCGGGCTGACCAGGAGCGCGGCACTGGAGTGCACCGGCACCGGCGTGCGCGTGAACTGCGTGTGTCCGGGCCTGATCGACAGCCGGATGCTGAGTGCGATCATCGAGGGCCGCAATCCCGGCGACGCGCCGGTGCCCACTGACAGGATCGTCGAACGGATTCCGGCGCGGCGGCTCGGTCTTGCAAACGAAGTCGCCTCGGTGGTGGCGTTCCTCGCCTCCGACGAGGCGAGCTATGTTTCGGGCTCGGCCTACACGGTCGACGGCGGCCGGACCGCCGCGTAAGATCGTCATTCCGGGGCGCGAGCGCAGCGAGAGAGCCCGGAATCCATAACCACGATCGGGATTATGGATTCCGGGCCTTGCGCCAAGGGCGCATCCCGGAATGACAGAATATTCAACAACAGCAGGTCCTCCTCTCCATGCCCGTCGTTCTCGATCCGGATGCCGCCGCCGTCTACAAGGCTTATCAGGAGGCGGGCCGTCCGCCCTATGAAACCGTTTCGCCGGCCGAAGCGCGCGAGCTTTATCTGAAGGGCCGCGCCGTCAGCAATCCTGAACCGCCCGAACTGGCATCGGTCCAGCAGATCGCGATCCCCGGCCCTGGCGGCGCCCTCCCGGCGCGGGTCTATACGCCGAAGGCGCCGCGGCAGACCGACGGCATGTCGCCCTGCCTGGTGTTCTTTCACGGCGGCGGCTGGGTGATCGGCGACCTCGATTCCCACGATGTGGTGTGCCGGACGCTGGCGCATGAAGGCGAGTTGATCGTGATCGCGGTGGATTACCGGCTTTCGCCCGAAGCAAAATTTCCCGCCGCCGTCGAGGACTCGATCGCCGCGACGAAATGGATCTCGGAAAATGCGATGACACTCGGGGTGGATGCAACGCGGCTGCTGGTCGGCGGCGACTCGGCCGGAGGCAATCTCTCCGCGGTCGTTGCGATTTACGCGCGCGACCATGGCGGCCCAAAGCTCGCAGGCCAGGTGCTGATCTATCCCGGTACCGATTTCCGGATGACGCATCCCTCGCACAGTGAACCCGAAACCAGCATCCTGCTCACCCATTCGGTGATCCGCTGGTTCAAGGACCATTACCTCAACGGCCCCGAAGACATCGACGACTGGCGCGCCTCGCCGGCGCGCGTGGAAAATCTCGCCGGCCTGCCGCCGACCTACCTGCTGACGGCCGGCGCCGATCCGTTGCGCGACGAAGGCGACGAATTCGCCGAACGGCTCAAGGACGCCGGCGTGCCAGTGACCTACAAGACCTATCCCGGCCAGTTCCACGGTTTTTTCACCATGGGCAAACTGCTGCCGCAGGCCAACGTCGCGGCGAAAGAGATCGGCGCATGGTTGAAGGCGCTGGGCTAGGATAAGATATTACTTCTGTTCGTCATTGCGCGAAGCAAGGCGACGAAGCAATCCGGTCTACCCGTACAGGCGGCCGGATTGCTTCGCAGACGACGATCCGGCGCCGCCGTTGGCTGGCTCGCCCGATACGGCGCCGGCGGAAGTCCTCAGAGCCTGACCGAAAAAGTATTCCGTGTTTCCGGGGCTTCACTACGGATTGAAAACGATTCACTATCCGTCATGGCCGGGCTTTGTCCCGGCCATCCACGGCTTTCTTGCTTTGGGACCGTCAAGACGGGGATGCCCAGCACAAGGCCGGGCATGACGAGGTGCAGCGCATCTTCAGCAGCGCATGCAGCGCCGCGTCCTCGCGTTGCGATCCATGCTTCAGCGGCAGCTAGTTCGGGATCGCCGCCTTCGGCGACGGCACGTCCGCGTTGACGGTAACGCCGCGCAGAAGCTTGTAGGCCGCGCCGAGCGCCTTGTCGTCCTTCTCCAGCGGCGGAACGTAGGACTGCGAGCCGGTCTGCTCCGCGCCCTCGGCGGAAAGGTGGCCACGCATCGACGCTTCGCCCTTGATGTCGGCACGGGCCTTGAACTCGTCCGGCACGTCCTGCAACACCTCGATGTCGGGTATGATGCCCCTGGCCTGGATCGACTGGCCGGACGGGGTGAAATAGCGCGCGGTGGTGAGCGCCATCGCGCCCTTGCCGGGGCCGAGCGGAATGATGGTCTGCACCGAGCCCTTGCCGAACGAGCGGGTGCCGATCAGAGTCGCGCGTTTTTGGTCGTGCAACGCGCCGGCCACGATCTCCGAAGCCGATGCCGATCCGCCGTTGATCAGCACGACCAGCGGCTTGCCCTTGGTCAAGTCGCCGGTCCGCGCTGTGAAACGCTGGATCTCCTCGGGCCTGCGGCCGCGCGTCGAGACCACTTCGCCCCGTTTCAGGAACGCGCTGGACACCGAGACCGCCTGGTCGAGCAGGCCGCCGGGATTGTTGCGCAGGTCGACGACATAACCGGCGAGCTTTTCCGGCGGGATCTGCCTTGCGATATCGGCAATCGCCTTCTTCAGTCCGTCAGTGGTCTGTTCGTTGAACGTGGTGATCCGGACATAGCCGACGTCGCCGCCCTCGGTGCGGTAACGAACCGGCCGCACCCGAATGACCTCGCGCACGATCGAGATATCGATCGGCTGCTCCGCGCCCTTGCGCGTGATCTTCAGTCTGGTCTTGGTATTGATCGGCCCTTTCATCTTGAACACTGCCTGCTCGAGCGTGAGCCCCTGGACCGCGGAGTTGTCGATCGAGGTAATCAGGTCGCCCGACATGATGCCGGCTTTTGCCGCGGGGGTGTCGTCCATCGGCGCGACCACCTTGACGAGGCCATCCTCCATCGTGACCTCGATGCCGAGCCCGCCGAACTCGCCGCTGGTGGTTTCCTGCATGACGCGCCAAGCCTTGTCGTTCATGTAGCGCGAATGCGGATCGAGCGATGTCAGCATGCCGTTGATCGAGGCTTCAATGAGCTTTGCGTCGTCGGGTTTCTCGACATAGCCGGCCCTGACCCGCTCGAACACCTCGCCGAACAAATTGAGCTGCGAATAGGTGTCGATGCTGGCGGCTGCCCTTGCTGCCGCAACCAGTGTGCTCGGCGGCTGGATGGCGAGGACCGTCAAACACGCGCCGACGACGGCACCAAGGAGAACATGGGAAATCCTGCGCATGACCGGCCGCCCCTTCCGCTGTCAGGTGGCCGTACAATGGGCGGCGCATGCAGGCTTTTTTGCGGCAATCGTGCCTTGGAGCGGTAACGGCCGCTACTGTCCGGGCGTCCATGGCTGGTAATCGCCGGTGGCCGCGGGCCGGCGGCCGCTCGCCAGCGTCGAGCCGGAGGGACGATAGGCCGCGGCCGTGCCGGTCAGGTTCGGGATATGCGGCTTTTGCCATTCACGCGGCGTGTAGGCCTCTTCGGTCGGCGCGACATCGACGGTGTGATGCAGCCAGCCGTGCCACGACGGCGGTACCCGGCTCGCCTCGGCGTAGCCGTTGTAGATCACCCAGCGGCGCTCGAAGCCGAGCGTCGGATCAATCTTGCGGCCGATGGTGCGGTAGTAGCGGTTGCCCTGCTCGTCCTTGCCGACCAGTTCGCCGAACCGCCACGTCCACAGTTGCGTGCCAAAGGTCTGGCCGTTCCACCAAGTGAAAATTTTGAGAAAAAACAGTTTCATGGGCCGTGCCGGTTGCGAAAAGCTTGCGCTCCTGATGCCATTGGCGGGCCGGATTGTCCAGTTGGATTGCCTGTTGCGAGATGACACCTGGTCTGCCGCGCGAATTGGGATGACTTAATGTCGCGTAAACGACGTTATTCGTTCATCTCGCGTATAGTTGGTCTTCTGACAGCCTGCAGACAGTACAAATCGTACAAGACCGGGGAACGTCCGGGCTGCGATCGGGGTTAGGCCGTGTCCCCAAAAATGGAGCTACTCGATGATGAATTTCAAAGTTTTAAGTATCGCTGCTGTAGCAGCGCTGGCGTTGCCGCTGATAACGCCTGAGCCCAGCTTCGCACAGGCGCCGCCGGGCGCGGTCGGCGGCGCTGGCGGAGCACGCGGCGGTGGTGGTGGTGGCGGCGGCGGCTTCCATGGCGGCGGTGGAGGCGGTGGAGGCGCCATAGGTCGCGGTGGCGGCGGATACGGCGGTGGTGCGGCCATAGCCGGTGGCGGTGGTGGGTTTCGCGGCGGCGGCGGCGGAGTTCGCGGCGGCGGCGGTGGAGTTCGCGGCGGCGGCGCTGCCATAGGCGGCGGCGGTGGCGGATACGCTTATCGTGGCGGCGGCTACCGTGGAGGTTACCATCGCGGCGGCGGCGGATTCGGCACCGGGTTGGTCGCCGGCGCGGTGATCGGCGGCGCATACGCCTCGCAGTATCCGTATGGCTATTATGGTGGTACCGGCTATTACGATGGCGACTATTACGACGACAGCACAGTCGCGGTCGTCCCCGGCGGCGGCGATGACACCGCATATTGCGTGCAGCGCTTCCGCTCTTATGATCCGGCGTCGGGAACCTATCTCGGCAATGACGGCCTGCGGCATCCCTGCCCGTAACCGGGTCGGTGAAGACAAGTTTCGGGACGGCGCAGACCATGCGCCGTCCTTTGTTTTCGGTGAAGTGTTCCTGACTGAGCCGTTCGCTATTACTCGAAAACGAGCTAGGTTGGCGGATGGAAAGCGGGTACGGACGAGGTTGTGGACGTTTCAGACAAGCATAAAAGGGCAGCACTGCATCCCAACGAGGCCGAGCGGCTGCACGCGCTGCGCTCTTACGGGATTCTCGATACCGCGATCGAGCCGGCGTTCGACGATATCACCAGGATTGCAAGTTACGTCTGTCAGGCGCCGATCTCCGTTATCAGCCTCGTCGAGCATGACCGGCAATGGTTCAAGTCCGAGCACGGTTTGGGCATTCGGCAGACGCCGATCGACCAGTCGATGTGCGCGCATGCGCTGCTCGAACATTCTTTTCTCGAAATTCCCGACACCACAAAAGATCCGCGTGTCGCCGGCAATCCCTTGGTTACCGGCGACCCGCATCTGCGATTCTATGCCGGCGCCCTGTTGCGCACGCCGGACGGGCTGCCGATGGGCACCATCTGCGTGCTCGACTACAAATCGCGGCAGCTGACACCGGAGCAGCGCGAGATACTCGCAGCCCTCGCCCGTCAGGTCATGTCGCAGATGGAATTCCGCCGCGCGCTGCTGCTGTCGGATCGCCTGCAACGCAACGTCAGCCGGCTGATGGCGGTCGCCGGCCACGATCTGAAACAGCCACTGCAGGTCATGGTGATGGCGATCGACCGCGTTCGCGGCAAGCTTGCCGACCCAAAGGACCAGGAGCGGCTCGGTTACGCCGTCGAGGCGGGAATGCGGATGGCCGAGGAGCTCGATCAGCTCGCGGAAACATCCGCGCTGCAGACCGGTCTTGGCGCGCCGCAGGTCAGGACGTTTCCGATTTCGGAGGTGTTCGATTCCATCACTAACACCTGGCGGATGCACGCCGAACAGAAAGGCCTGCGGCTGATCGTGATGCCGTCGAGTGCCCGGGTGGTCAGCGATCCCGCCATGCTGCGCGCCATTGTCGGCAACCTGGTCGGTAACGCGATCAAATATACCGGCAGCGGCCGCGTGCTGGTGGGTTGCCGCCGGCGCGGCAGCTTCGTTGGCATCGAGGTGCTGGATACAGGATCGGGAATTCCGGCCGAACAGCTCGGCGCCATATTCGATGCGTTTCACCAGATCGATCCGGCCAGCGAAGGCCTTGGTCTGGGCCTGTCGATCGTGCGGCGGACTTCGGAGGCGCTCGGCCATGTCATCGACGTCAAATCGGATCTGGCGCACGGCTCGCATTTCTCGATCCGCGTGCCGCTGGCGGCGGTGTCGGCGAAACTGTGAGCGCAACGCCATGTTGAAGCTGCGCGCGCGAAGCGTGTCCGGCGCGTTGCTGGCTCTGACGCTCGCGCAGGCGGCCGCGCTGGCGGCCGAACCTTTCGAAGGCGTCTGGGCAAGAACCGCAAGGGAATGCCGCGATCAGGACAGCCCGACCAGCAGAACGCTGATCGACCTTGGCAATGTCATTGCGGACAAGCCGGTCCCGATCTTCGACCAGTATGAAAACCATTGCAAAATCGGTCGGAAAACCGCGGCCGCAGGCGCAACGCTGCTGACGGCCGCATGTTTCGGGTTTTGGGAGGATTTCAACAAAGGCGTGCAGGCACGCAAGGCGACCATCAAACTGGCCCCGGGGCCGGAGGGCACGCTCAGGATAGACGGCAAGCTCTACCGGCGCTGCGAGGCGAAGCAAGCACCGCGGTGAACGAGGCGACGGTCATGACCGCGTCGCCAGCACCACACCGGCCAGCGTGAACGCCAGCGCGGAGATCTGGCCGGGACCGAGCGGTTCGTGCAGCGCGACTGCGGAGGCAACCACGCCGATCACCGGCACCGCCATGGTGCCGATCGCGGCAACCGAGGCCGGCAACCGTGCCAGTGCTGCGAACCATGCAACATATGCGATGCAGAACTGCACCACGGTAGAATAGATGATCAGCCACCAGCCGACATTCGATACGGCATTCCAATTCGAATGCTCGATGAACAGCCCTGCGACCGCCACCGGAAAACATCCGAGGCCGATCTGCCAGGCCGCGGCGGCGATCGGCGGCAGTTGCAGCGGCAGCTTCTTTGCCAGCACCGTACCGAGCGCGAACCCGACCGAGCCCACCAGCGCCATGACGATACCCGGCAGCTTTGCCGCACTCGCGGTGATGCCATTGCCGCCCATGATGGATGCGAGGCCCGCGAACGCCATCAGCAGTGCGATCGTACGCAGGACGGTCGGCCGCTCGCCGAGCACGGGCCAGGCCAGCATCGACGCCCAGACCGGCATGGTATAGGCGATCAGGGCGGCTTCGCTGGCGGGAAGCCAGAGCAGCGCAAAACCCATCAACACCATCCAGCCCATCACGTTCAGCACCGCCGCCAGCGCAAGCCGGGGCCAGAGCCCGGGGCGGACTTTCATGCTTTGCCCGCGCATCACCGCGAGCGCGGCAAGCAGGCCGGCACCGATCACACCGGTCGAGCCGCGCAAGGTGAGCGGCGGCAATTCGCCAAGCAGGTATTTGGTGACCGGCCAGTTGAATCCCCAGCCGAGCGAGGTGACGGCGAGGAACATCAGCCCGGCGGGCGCGATTCGGGCGTGCGCGCCCGGCTGATTTTGCACTGTCATTGGGAAATTGACCGATGGAAATCGGCAGCACCATGCCGGTTATCGGCGCTGGAAGCCATCTGCGGGCCGCGCCCCCGGCTAAGACCGTCCGCGAGCCCCTGAGTCTCTCCGGGGCAACCCCATGCCGACAATAAATAGTTGCCCTGTGAACAGCGGGCGAAGGTCGAAATCCACGCTCCCGAAAAGATTTTTTTCGCTTCCGAATCCATGAGGACTCACCGATACTTGGCAGCGATCAGGGCATGGCAATATCCCCTTGGTTTCCCGATTTTCCACCATATTTAGTACTTGATTCAGGAACTCGTACTAGTGCTTGACGAGCACGAGGGAGTTGCTCTAGCTTGAAACTGTTCGGCGCGAGTGTGTTGGAGTCCCGCCGGTCGTCCCAAAAGGGTTCCAGAGTGACGCGCTCCGTCCGCCGATAGAGGCAACGGGTGATGGGTTGCTGCGCCCTGAATCAGGATGCCCGGAGCGCTGATAACGAGGCGGAAAATGGGGCGATGATGTGCCCCATCACCGCCCCGTCTGAGGGGTTGAGGCGTTAAAGCATGCCTTGAAAGTCGGAGCCGGCGCTCCGTCAGGACATGCTCCCAGCGACAAAATTGCTCAAACAATTTTGCGCTTAGAGAACAGAAGTCGGGTCCACCGGCTGAACCGCGGATGCGTAGGATCGCGAGTGCGATCTTAAGCCCCGCTCAAGGAAAACCACCCGGCAACCGCAGGCGTTGCGGTCCGGTCAAAAAAAGAACGGGCACGACATGCGAATCGAGCGGCGCTACACCACCGACGGCCGGTCACCTTATGCAGCGATTGATTTCAGGCTGACGACATCGGAGATTCGCAATCCCGATGGCTCGGTGGTGTTTCGCCTCGAAAACGTCGAGGTGCCGGAGTTCTGGTCGCAGGTCGCCTCCGACGTGCTGGCACAGAAGTATTTTCGGAAAGCAGGCGTCGCCGCCCGGCTGAAGAAGGTCGAGGAGGAGACCGTGCCGTCGTGGCTGTGGCGCGCGGTGCCGGACACCGAGGCACTTGCCCTCCTCCCGGAATCCGAGCGCTACGTCAGCGAACTCTCCGCCAAGCAGGTGTTCGACCGCCTCGCTGGCTGCTGGACCTATTGGGGCTGGAAGGGCGGCTACTACACCAGCGAAGACGACGCGCGCGCCTTCTTCGACGAACTGCGCTACATGCTGGCCAAGCAGATGGTGGCGCCGAACTCGCCGCAATGGTTCAACACCGGCCTGCACTGGGCCTACGGCGTCGATGGGCCCGGCCAGGGCCACTATTACGTCGATCCGTTCTCCCACAAGCTGACCAAGTCGAAGTCCTCTTACGAACATCCGCAGCCGCACGCCTGCTTCATCCAGGGCATCCAGGACGACCTCGTCAACGAGGGCGGCATCATGGACCTGTGGGTTCGTGAGGCACGTCTGTTCAAATACGGCTCCGGCACCGGCTCGAATTTCTCGCGGCTGCGCGGTGAAGGCGAACGCCTCTCGGGCGGCGGCCGCTCGTCCGGCCTGATGTCCTTCCTCAAGATCGGCGACCGCGCCGCGGGCGCCATCAAGAGCGGCGGCACCACGCGGCGCGCGGCCAAGATGGTGGTGGTCGACGCCGACCATCCGGACATCGAGACCTATATCGAGTGGAAGGTGAAAGAGGAGCAGAAGGTCGCAGCCCTGGTGACCGGCTCCAAGATCAACCAGAAGCACCTCAAGGCGATCCTGAAGGCGTGCGTCAATTGCGAGGGAAGCGGCGACGACTGCTTCGATCCCGAAAAGAACCCGGCGTTGCGCCGCGAAATAAAACTGGCGCGCCGCGCGCTGGTCACCGACGGCATGATCAAGCGCGTCATCCAGTTCGCGCGGCAAGGTTACAAGGAGATCGATTTCCCGATTCTCGACACCGACTGGGATTCGGAAGCTTACCTCACGGTCTCCGGCCAGAACTCCAACAACTCCGTCTCGCTGAAGGACGACTTTTTGCGCGCGGTGGAGACCGACGGCACCTGGGATTTGATCGGCCGCACCAACAAGAAGGTAACCAAGACGCTGAAGGCCCGCGATCTCTGGGAAAAGATCGGCCACGCCGCATGGGCTAGCGCCGATCCCGGGCTGCATTTCAATACCACCATGAACGACTGGCACACCTGCAAGGCGTCCGGCGACATCCGCGCGTCCAATCCGTGCTCGGAATACATGTTCCTGGACGACACCGCGTGCAATCTGGCATCCGCCAACCTGATCACCTTCTACGACACCAGGACAAAACAGTTCGACGTCGAGGCCTATGAACACCTCTGCCGTCTGTGGACGGTGGTGCTCGAAATCTCGGTGATGATGGCGCAGTTCCCGTCCCGGTCGATCGCGGAATTGTCTTACGAGTTCCGCACGCTGGGCCTCGGCTTCGCCAATATCGGCGGGTTGCTGATGACCATGGGGCTGTCTTACGACAGCAAGGAAGGCCGCGCGCTGTGCGGCGCGCTGACGGCGGTCATGACCGGCGTGTCCTATGCGACCTCGGCGGAGATGGCCAAGGAGCTTGGCCCCTTCCCCGGCTACAAGAAGAACGCCGCGCATATGCTGCGCGTGATCCGCAACCACCGCCGCGCCGCGCATGGCGAATCGCGCGGCTATGAGGCGCTCGCCGTCAATCCGGTGCCGCTGGATGCCGCGAGCGTGCCGCAGGCCAACATCGTCACCCACGCCAAGGCTGCCTGGGACAACGCGCTCGAACTCGGCGAACTGCATGGCTACCGCAACGCGCAAGTAACCGTGGTGGCGCCGACCGGCACCATTGGCCTCGTGATGGATTGCGACACCACCGGCATCGAGCCGGATTTTGCGCTGGTGAAATTCAAGAAGCTCGCCGGCGGCGGCTACTGGAAGATCATCAACCGCGCCGTCCCCGAGGCGCTGCGCGCGCTCGGCTATCGCGAGAGCGACATCGCGGAGATCGAGGCCTACGCCGTCGGCCATGGCTCGCTCTCCAACGCGCCCGCGATCAACGTCTCCACGCTGAAGGCCAAGGGCTTCACCGACGAAGCCCTCGCAAAAGTGGAAGCCGCGCTTCCGACTGCGTTCGACATCAAGTTCGCCTTCAACAAATGGACTTTTGGCGAGGAGTTTTTGCGCGAGGTGCTGAACATCTCAGCCGAAGCGATCGCGCAGCCGAACTTCGACCTGCTCGCCGCGGTCGGATTTTCGAAGCGCGAGATCGAGGCCGCCAATGTGCACATCTGCGGCGCGATGACGGTAGAAGGCGCGCCGCACCTAAAGGCCGAGCACTACAGCGTGTTCGACTGCGCCAATCCCTGCGGCAAGGTCGGCAAGCGCTACCTCTCGGTGGAAAGCCACATCCGCATGATGGCGGCGTCGCAGCCGTTCATTTCGGGTGCGATCTCCAAGACCATCAACATGCCCAACGACGCCACGGTGGAGGATTGCAAGTCCGCCTACCTCTTGTCGTGGAAGCTGGCGCTGAAGGCCAACGCGCTGTACCGCGACGGCTCGAAACTGTCGCAGCCCTTGAACTCGCAACTGATCAGCGACGACGACGAGGAAGACGACGCCATCGAGGCCTTCATGGACAAGCCGATGGCCGCGCGAACCGCTGCCCTATCGGAGAAAGTGGTGGAGCGGCTGGTCGAGCGCATCGTGGTGATGCGCGAGCGCGAGAAGATGCCGGACCGCCGCAAGGGCTATACCCAGAAGGCCGTGGTCGGCGGCCACAAGGTCTACTTGCGCACCGGCGAATATGACGACGGCCGCATCGGCGAGATCTTCATCGACATGCACAAGGAAGGCGCGGCGCTGCGCTCCTTTATCAACAACTTCGCGATCGCGGTTTCGCTCGGCCTGCAATACGGCGTGCCGCTGGAGGAATATGTCGACGCCTTCACCTTCACCCGCTTCGAGCCCGCCGGCACCGTGCAGGGCAACAACTTCATCAAGTTCGCGACCTCGATCCTGGACTACGTATTCCGCGAACTCGCCGTCAGCTACATGGGCCGCTTCGACCTCGCCCATGTCGACCCCACCGAGTCGAATTTCGACGCGCTCGGCAAGGGCGTCGAGGAAGGCAAGCAGCCCGACCCGGCGCATTCGACCAAATACGTATCGAAGGGGCTGACAAGATCGCGCACCGACAATCTTCACGTGGTGCGCGGCGGCAGCGACGCACGCGCATCCTCCGAGGCCCGAAGCGCCGGCGGTTCCGTCCCCTCCCCCCTTGCGGGGGAGGGTCAGGGAGGGGGGTCGCCGCGAGTCACCGCTTTGAACTCGTCGCGCGTCGCCGACACGCTGGAAGGCGCCGTCGCGCTGAAGCAGGAAGCCCAGCACGACCTCTCGCCGACGGAGAAGCTGGAGGCGCTGCAATGGAGCCGCGCGGGTGCGGCGGCGCAGGCGGCACCGTCAAAAGCGGAGCGCCGCGCCGAGGCCAAGGCCAAGGGCTATGAGGGCGAAATGTGCGGCGAATGCGGCCACTTCTCGCTGGTACGCAATGGGACATGCATGAAGTGCGATACGTGCGGGAGCACGACGGGGTGTAGTTGATAACTGAACCCCAACCGCCCGGAGGCATTCATGCCTGTGGTATTCCGACGGGACGGCCTGCGGTATTACTTCTTCTCCAATGAGGGCTCTCCACCCGAGAGCCCTCATATTCATATCAAAGGCGGCGGCCGGGACGCTAAGGTCTGGCTTGAGCCGGAGATATCGATAGACGACAGTTATGGCTTCAACCCCCGCGAACTTTCGAATATCCTGCGGACTGTCGCTGAGAACCGCGACCTGATCTTAAGAGCCTGGCATGACCATTTCGCCAAGTAGCGTCCGCTTCGACGAGCACACCATGTGGGTCGACCTGACCGACGGCCGAACGCTCGGCGTGCCGCTCGCATGGTTTCCGCGGCTCTTGCGCGCAACTCCAGCCGAACGCGAACAAGTCGAGTTGAGCCGCGTCGGCTTGCATTGGGAAGCACTCGATGAGGATATTTCCGTCGCAGGGCTACTCTCGGGCCGTGGCGATATTACACGTTCGCCGGAGCATGTAGCCTAGAACGACACGTCGCCGAGCCCTATGGCGCATAAGCTCTTGACAAGCATCCTGCAAGTTGTCGACGAAGCAAAGACCGCCGATGAAGAGTCACGTCGCCTGCCGAAGCGATCCATGCGCTGTTTTACTTCGGCTACTGCGTCATTGCCGGGCTTGACTCGCCTGCGCGGCCGGAAGCCGCTTCCGCGAGGCGCAGGCCCAGCAATCCATCCGCTTCGAACGATTCTTGCGAAGGTGGATGGATACGCGGGTCAAGCCCGCGTATGACGCGGTTTTCCTACCACCTCGCGCATCCCGGCTCTCGATGGCTAGCCCTCTGGCCGCCGCGACATCACAAAGCCGGCGTCACCGCGCGCGGGATGACGAACGCCACGACGGCGTCGCTGGCGTCGTCGATAAATTCCGCATCCTGCCTGAGTTCTTCGATGCTTCGCGGAGCCGGCATTTTGTCGCCGTCCGTGCGCAGGGCGGCAAGATGTCCGGCGAGTGCTTCGGAGGCATTGTCGACAGCCTGCTCGAACGTATCTCCCGCCGAAATGCAGCCGGGCACGTCGGGAAAGCTGACGCCGTAGCTGGTGCCGTTGTCCTTGTGGACCAGTGCGATGAAACCTCTCTCGCTCACCGTGGCTCCTTTAGACCCGCCTGCCTGTAGATCGAGCGGACCGTCTTGGGGTGCAGGTCCCGTTTCGGATGCGGCAGCGTCACCTTACCCGGTTTTGCCGGGTGCTTATAGTGGTGATGGCTGCCTGTCGCGCCGATGTAGCGCCAGCCATCCGCCTCCAGTTCTCTTATGAGATCCCGCGAGTCCCTGCCCATCGGGGATCAGGTTATCGTCGCCTGAAACCGCCCCGCAACCAACCGTCAGAAGAGTGTTGTCATTGTACTCTTTTTTGCAGGCATGCCCACGCCCATCACCGAGCCGCCTTCCACGTCCCGTCCCTGATCGCCAGCATCAATTGCGCGATGGGCAGGACGGTGCGATCCGCTTTCGACGCGGCGAGGGCTTCTGCGGTGGGCCAATCGATCCGCACCGTGCCGTCTTCATCGATCGCGTAGAGGGTGGACGCGCCGGGCGACGGCGTGTGAATTCGTACCGTCTTGAGGGGTTTTGGTTGGTCTTGGGCGAGTGCGGGTGTGGCGAGGGTTGCGAGCAGCGGAGCACGAGGCAATGGCGCATCCGAACTACGCCGTCATTGCGAGGAGCGAAGCGACGAAGCAATCCAGTTGCTTCCGCACGCGTGGCTCTGGATTGCTTCGCTTCGCTCGCAATGACGGCGCAGAATCGCGCATAGGCTCCGGCGCATTCATGGCTTCGCGTCTGCATCGTTAAGCGCGAGCTGCCTTGCCATGTCGAGCACCTTGTTGCGATCCCGCAGGGTTTTGATTCTCAAGAACACCTGCATCAATTTCAAGCCCTCGAGAATTGCGGCCGTGCCGGGTGGGCCAAGCCGCGACGCGCGCAGCGTCGTAACGTTTGGAGGCGGGCCGCTTCGCTTGCTGTTCATGGTTTGCTCCGGACGCGAGGCGACGTGCCGCCCTCCCCGGCGCGCGGCGCCGTGAAAAATTCCTCGATATCCGAAGACAGGGCGCGCGCCAGTTTTTCGAGGACCGCGACGCTCGGATTCTCAAGTCCCCGTTCAAGACGGCTGACATAGGTCCGGTCGATCCCGGCATCGACGGCAAGCATCTCCTGCGAGAGCTCGCGCGCGACCCGAAGCCTCCGTATGTTTCGAGCGACCAACGCGCCTGCTTTCATCGAGCAAGATCATCAGCCTGCCGCCGATTAAACCACGCACAATAGTCCCAGTATTTTCGCGTCCGTCATTCCGGGGCGCGCGTTTTTGCGCGAGCCCGGAATCCATAACCACGATTGGAGTGTATGGATTCCGGGCCTGCGCCCAAGAGGGCGCATCCCGGAATGACGAGGGCAAGCGAATGGCGCTGGGCATCCGATACACTTTTGCCGCAAGTGACATGAACGGTTCGCGCGCGCTTCTGGAAACCGCAATCGTAGACGGGTGAGCGAAGTGAAACCTATCATCCGCGTCGCCGGGCGTGCTATCGCCGTCGCTACCGCCGCGCCTCCTCCTCCCACAACCTGAATCCGCCTTTAAACGCGTCGCGGTTGTCGCCGCGGCGGCATTTTGGCGGCAGCCGGTCGAGCTTGTCGACGTTGCCGCCGCCGAGCAGGACAGTGTCGGGCTGCAGCGCCGCGATCAGCTGCTCGACCACGTCGGCGACGTGCAGCCGCCATTTCTTGCGGCCGTGGCGCTTCAGCCCATCGGCGCCGACGTAATCCTCGAACGTCTTCTTCGCATAGGGCAGATGGCCCAATTCCATCGGCACCAGCGTGCCGTCGAGGATCATCGCCGAGCCCATGCCGGTACCGAGCCCGAGGAACAGCATGCGGCCGCGGTCGTAACCGCCGAGCGCCTGCATCAGCGCGTCGTTGACGACCCTGGTCGGCTTTCCGAACGCCTTGCCGAAATCGAAACCCTTCCAGCCGCGGCCGAGATTCCACGGCTCCTTGACCACGCGATCGGCGGCGACCACGCCGGGATAGCCGATGGAAATCGCGTCATACGACCAGTCCTGCGACAACGCCTTCACCCCGCGCACCATCGCTGCCGCGGACAGTTGCGGCCCGGACACGAACTGGCGTTTGGTGCGCCCGCGGCTGGTCATGATCTTGACGTGAGAGCCTCCGATATCGATCGTGAGGATGTTGCGAACCCCGCCCGCTGTTTTCTTCGCCGCTTTCTTCATTCTGCTTTCCGTTTTTCGCCGAACATGCTCAGCGTCATACGCGGGCTTGATCCGCGTATCCATCTCAATACGGCGGCTTCTTCCGCTCGCGCTGCGCCCTCGCCGCCTCGATCCACCATTTGAGATCGTCCGCAAACCGCGGAAACGCGTGCACCAGCGCCTTGCCGCCGTCGCCGGCCGGCCCGCCCTGCTCCGACAGCGACTGCGCGATGCCGCCGGCCGTGAGCGTGCTCGAGGTCACCACCATGCCCATTTCGCTCAGCGTACCGTGCCACGCCAGCGCGGCGCGGGCGCCGCCGATGCGGCCGGCGGAATAGCTGGCGATGGCGGCGGGGCGCCAGAACCATTCCTCGAGGAAATGGTCGGTGAGGTTTTTGAGGCCCGGCTGCAGGCCCCAGTTGTATTCGCCGACGATGAAGACAAACCCGTCGGCATCGCGGATTTTGCCCGCAAGGGTTTCCAGCGCGGCCGGCGCCCCGCCTTTCGGATATTCCTTGTACATCCGGTCCAGCATCGGCAGCCCGACCGCCTTCGCGTCGATCAGTTCGACGTCGTCGCCGCGCGCCCGAAAGCCTTCAACAACGAAATGCGCAAGCCGGATGCCCATCCGGTCGGAACGGTAGGAGCCGTAGAATACGAGTATGGTCATGGGTCACTTCGACGATGTGAGGCGCCACTGTGCCACGCTTCGATGCGCCAAACGAGACCGGGCCGTCGGCTTCGCATTCAGGGCGCCGGACTGTCCGGCCGGCGCTCCGCCCCGGCCCTGATCCGCGCCCGGATCGCCAGCCCCGCGAATACCCAGGCGCCGAGCCAGCAGGCGATCATCAGCGCATCGAAGCCGGTCAACAGCAGCGTGGCGATGCAGAGGCCGAGCGAAAGTATCTTCCAGCGCGGATCGCGGCCGAACAGCGCGACGATGAACGGCAGGAACAGCACGAAGAAGATTCCGAACACGACATAGCCAAAGCCGCTCCAGCTATCCATCATTCCTCCTTCCGGCTACCTGCATTCCCGGCGTACACCTAAAAGCAAAGATTGGTCACGAAATTTCCGCGCTTGTCCTTGATTGCGTAGGGACATTCGATGCGCTTGAGCGCGGCCTTGGCGTCCTCGTTGCCGAGCGCGGCGGCCTTCTCGTAATAGGCCTTGGCGGCGGAGGAATCCTTTGTCCCGCCGCGTCCTTCCTGGGCGAAGGCGCCCATCCGTTCCAGCGCGCCGGGATGATTTTGCGCGGCGGCCTTGTCGAACAGCGCCCTTGCCGTGACGTCGTCTTTCGGCCCGCCGACGCCGTCCGCGATCATCAATCCGAGCTGGTATTGCGCCTCGGCATTGGTCTCCCCCGCTTTCGCCAGCATGCTGCGCGCCTGCGCGGGGTCGGCGGAGGTACCGCCGCCGAGCGCTGCGATATTGGAAATTCCACGGGGGTTGCCGGCTTGGGCGGCGCGTTCGAACAGCTTTCGCGCCTGCGCCTCGTCCTGCGTCACGCCGGCGCCGGTGCCGTAGGCTACGCCGAGTTCGACCATCGCCGAGGTCGAGCCCTTGTCGACGGCCTTGCGCCACGCCCCGATGGCTTCCGGCATTTGCCGGTTGGCGGCGTAGGCGCGGCCGAGCTGGTACAGCGCCCGGCGCGACGACCCGGCTGCGATCCGGCAGAACCTGATGGCGGTGGCAATGTCCGCCGCGGCGAGTTCGGCCATACCCCTGACATCGGCCGGCTTGTCCGGATCGGCGGGATCGGCGGCAAGCCGGTCGCACAGCACGAGGTCGGCGGATTGCGCGCGCGACGCCGACGGCGTCACGGCCGTCGCGGCGAAGGCGATGCCGAATGCCGCGATGAAGCGCAGTGCGTGAGGGCGTTCGATCGTGACGTACATCTTGACGGCAGCTTATCGTTCGGGCCGGCCTGTTCCAAGATGTTTCCCTATGACTGCGGGCTGCACGCCGACGCCGGCCGCCTGCCGCGCTTGATCGTGGTGCCGGTTTTGGCGATCCTGAGCGTGATGCCGCCACCCGAATAGCGCGCGCCGGACAAGGCAAAGCCCTTGCGCAGCGCCACGGCCTTGCCGTCGATCTGCAAATGCGCACGCCTAGGGTCGGATGGATAGAAGGCGGCGACGAACTGCGAACCGTCGGCGCAGGCGTAGGTCTGAAACGTCTTCGCCGCCGCGTACGGCGCGCCGGCCACGACGTTGATCATATAGAATGCCGCGCCGACAATGACGCTGGCCCCGCGCCGGTGCATCATTCGCCTCCCGCCGTCCGGGCGAGTATAGCGCATGACCGGCCTCGATTGTCATGGCCGAACCCGATCCGGCCATCGATGATTTTCACCGGGGAAATCGTGAGGCCAGGATGGTTTCCGGGTCAAGGACGGCGGAACGCCGGCTGTTATGCCGCGGCCTCCATTTCCGCGTCGAGATCGGCAATGACGTCCTCAAACGCCGAGATCGCCTGCTGGACAGCGGCGATCTGCATCAGTTCCCAGCCATTGATCGGGCCGTTACGCTTTTGCAGAGCCACCACCAGATCGCGCCGCTGCTCCTTGAGCTGAACCAGCGGCAGACCGTGGTCCGCGAGAGATTTCATCATGATTGTTCCCCAGCCTTTTATTGGATGCCATTACGTCTAGCGGGCTTTCTCTGAAATCCGCTTACAAAACTGCGGAAAATTTGAGTGAATTCGACCAAACCCGCGGATGCAGTCGCCTCGCCGCCACCCTTCGCGATCATCGACAGCTTTCAATTCGAATGCTTCAATCTTCAGTTGCGTTTAAAAACAAAAGCGGGCAATTTATTTTGCGGCAGCGCGCCTGTCCGCTGGTCAGGCGTCACGCATCAATTGTGAAGCGTCCGCAGCAATACGCGGCTGCCAGGATTATTTTGCAAACTTCCGGGATTTCGTTCGATCGTTATGACGCACAAATGGATTAGTCACCCCGCCGACCGCTGGAATGCGGCAAGAGCGTTGATCGCGCCGTTCCTGCTGTTCGCCCCTTTCGTCGTGAACTGGTTTGCCGGCTACGAGATCGTCTACGCCATCGTCATCTTCCTGATGATCGGAAAAACCAATTACCTGCTGCATCTGCACATTCACCGGCCGTTCAGCCGCAACCCCGCTCTCAATCTCCTGTTCGACCTGAGCATGGGCGCCGCCACCGGGATGACCGCTTCGAACTGGCGAATTCAGCACCTCTACGGCCACCATCGCGGCGTCGATAGGCCCTATCGCGGTGAACGAAGCGCATACCTGGAAAACTATTCGACGATGCGGGCGATTTCCTATTCGGCGATCTCGCTGATCGAAACCTTTTATGCGCCGATCATCGAATCCTTCAACAAGGGAATTATGGACGACATCAAAACGCCGATCAGCTACCGCTGGGCGTTTTTCGAACACATGCTGCTGCTGGGTTTGGTGGCGATCCTGGCGGCATGGCAGCCCTGGCTGGTGCTGATCTATCTGCTGCCGTTTTATTTCGTCACCCAGTTCGTCACGCGCTATGTCGACTACCTCAACCATTACGGCTGCGACGAAGCCAGCGCCAATCCCTATGTCAGGGCCAACAATTCGCTGTCCTGGTGGTTCAATCGCACGACCCACAATTTCGGATACCACACCGCGCATCATATCCGGCCGGGCGCCCACTGGACCGAGCTTCCCGAGATCCACAAGACCATCGCCGACAAGATTCCCGAACGCCACCTCAAGCGGTTCAGCTGGTCCGGCATATTGATGCCGTATCATTTCCACCGTTCGTGGACGGGACGGATGTAACGGGGCGTTCGCGGCATCAAGCTCCAGCCATCACTGCTCCCTCAATCGCGCGAAAAAGTGCCTGCGCAACGCAGCGGCTGCTCCATTCGCTTTGATGAAGTTGCGAATTGTCGGTTGGGTCGATCATCCGGTCGAAGAGAATGTTGTTGTCCCAGCGCCAGTGCTTCATCAGGGCGAAGCGGCGAAATACATTGACGCCGGCCTTCTCGGCCTCGGCGGCGATCGACGAAACCATTTTCTCGGCCGTTTCAGCGGTAGTGAACTGGAGCATGGCAGGCGCGTATTGCAAATCCATCAATACGACATCCACGGGCAGCGCCCGGAGGCGACCCAGTCCCTCCGCGATCGCCGCAACAGCAACGTCCGGATCATCGTGATGGTAGACTGCGTTAGTGCCGACCTGCCAGATGACCAACAGCGGCGCTTCGCCCAAGATATCGCTGTTAAAACGTTTCAACTCTTCCGGCGCCTCTTCGCCACTCTTGCCGCGGTTGAGTATGTCGATCGTCTGGTTGGGAAACCGCTCCCTCAAGGCTACTTCCAGCCGACAGGGATATGGCGGGATGCCGCCTTCGCCCGCGGTCGATGATGAACCGATCGCGACGATTTTGATCTTGTCCTTGCCCTTGAGGGCCTGCGCCAAATGCGGCAGCGGATACTTGAAACGAATGAGGTCTTCAGGGATATCGCAAAGGGGCGCATCACAGTCGCACATTTGTACCCTCCGTCGGGGAATTTACATGGCATATGGGTGCAAAATTTCAGAGCATTGCAAATGAAATTCGCTTATCCGTAACCGCGAACGTTTTGTCCGTCTTCCGGAGACAGCCCCATGCAAGGAAAAGTCATCCTCGTCACCGGCGCTTCCGGCGCGCTGGGCAGAGTGGTTGCGGAGGCGGCGTTGAGACGGGGCGCCCGGGTAGCCGGAGTGGACCACGCGAATTCGGGGAGCACCGATACGGCTGAGCACATCGAATTGGGCGGCGTCGACCTTTCCGACGCCGTACAGGCCAACAAGGCCATCGACACCGTGGCGGCGCGGTTCGGCCGGCTGGACGTGCTCATCAATATCGCCGGGGCGTTTTCGTTCGAGACTGTCGCCGAAGGCGATCCGAACACCTGGCAACGCCTGCATGCGATCAACGTGCTCACGGCATTGAATGCGGCACGCGCGGCGATCCCGCATCTGCTCGCATCCGGTGCGGGGCGGATCGTCAACATCGGCGCGATGGGCGCGCTCCAGGCCAGCGCCGGCATGGGCCCCTATGCCGCGTCCAAGGCCGGCGTGCATCGGCTCACCGAGGCTCTGGCAGCCGAACTCAAGGGCAAGGTTACCGTCAACGCGGTGCTGCCGTCCACCATCGATACGCCGGCCAACCGCGCCGCCATGCCGGACGCGGATTTCGCGAAATGGGTGACCGCGGACGAACTCGCCGGCGTGATCCTGTTTCTCGCCGGCGACGACGCGGGCGCCGTGACCGGCGCGCTGTTGCCGGTCGCAGGGCGGGTATGAGGCCGAGTTTTCATCATCGGCGAAAGCGGATGATCCGGTAACCCCGCCGTCGGGTCTTCACTCAAGCCGGCGTGTAATGGATGCCCCGCATGCGCGTGCATGACAAGATCACCAATCCGCGAACTTCTTCAACACCGCCTTGAAACGAATGCTGCGCTTGCCGGCCAGCGCGGTGGCCTCCGCCTCGACGGCTTTGTCGGTGTAAGTGCCGGAAAAGCCGATGCCGACCTCGTGGCCGCCGAACACCGGCCGCTCGCCCTTGCTGGGCGTATGCTCGTGATTGACGATCTCGCCTTTCCATTTGCCGTTCGCGGAAGTGTAGGAACCCATGTAGTCGAAGAATCCGTCGCCGCCGCGAATCCGGCCGTCATGCAGCACCATGACGCCGGTGTTGCCGCCGCCGACGCCGTCGAGCATCTTGATGTGGATCGAGTACAGACCATTGGCGATAGCGCCGGCTCCAGGCCGCGAAAATGGAGGCGCGGCCTCGTCGCTGATCGGCGTCATTAGCGATTTGAAGGGGATGCCGGGCAGTTGCCCGCTGCCGCCCTCGAAATAGAAATGGTCCTCCTCCTGCCAGCCCCGCAGCTTCAAGGTAATCTTGTCGGTCTTGAACAACGGCTGGTAGTCCGGATCGTCATAATGGCGCACGGTCGAGACTTCCGCCCTGATTTCCTCGCCGGTTTCGTCGTAATGTCCAATGAAGGCGAACGCGGAATTTCCGCCAAGCATCCTGCCGCCATAGGCATAGATCACACCCCGGCGCGAACCGTGCATGGTATGAAATTCGACCTTGTACAGCCCCTGCAGCACCGCAGTCGCTCCGGCATCGACGAAATGCGTCGCAACCCGCGGATCCCCGATCCGCGGGTTTATTCAAATTCCACCATTCATCTTGTCCCAGGCCCATCGTAACCTTTCCCGGCCGGTTTGATCAAATCCTTTACGGCGTTTCAGGCTAGACTTGGGGCATTGAGTTGCGGCTGCCGCGACGCCGGAGCTTGCCTTGGAAACCGCGCTTTACCTGCCCGTCAAACGCTTCCTGGAAAAGCTCGGCTTTACGGTCAAGGGCGAGGTCGGCGGCTGCGACCTGGTGGCGCTGAGCGGCGACGACCCGCCGGTCGTGGTGATCGGCGAACTGAAACTGACCTTCAACCTCGAACTGATACTGCAGGCGGTCGACCGCGCCGGCGCCTGCGACGAAGTGTGGCTGGCGGCGAAAATGTCGGCGCGGGGCAAAGGCCGCGAAAGTGACGCGCGCTACCGTAACCTGTGCCGGCGGCTTGGCTTCGGCATGCTCGCGGTAACCGCCAGCGGCCAGGTCGAGGTGATCGTCAAACCGGCCACGACGGCGCCACGCCGCAATCCGAAGAAACGCTCGCGGCTGGTCGCCGAGCATGTCAGGCGCAAGGGCGATCCGACCGCCGGCGGCGCTACGCGATCGCCGATCATGACCGCGTACCGCCAGCAGGCGCTGGCCTGTGCATCGGCGCTGGCGCTGGGACCGCGCAGGGTGCGCGAGTTGCGCCCCGACATTCCGGACGCGCCCAAAATCCTGCGTCACAATCACTATGGCTGGTTCGACCGCGCCGAGCGCGGCGTCTACGCTCTGACCGACGCCGGACGCGCGGCCTTGAAGCGCTGGCCGCAGCCGGTGGAAACTACCGACGCGGCCGGGCTGATGCCGGCTTAATTGCGCAAGTCGACGATGGAGGGCAGCATGATCGTGGTGACCGGGAGCGTGACGGCCCGTCAGGATTCGCTCGACGAGATGCGCCGCATCAGCCTCGAACATGTGCATCGCTCGCGGTGCGAGCCGGGCTGCATTTCGCATGCAGTGCATGTCGATTGCGAGAATGCGCTGCGGCTGGTGTTCATCGAACAATGGGCAGATCGCGCCAGTCTGCTGGCGCATTTCGCCGTCCCTGCCTCGCGCAATTTCGTGCGCGCGCTGCAAAAGCTTGCCGCAAGCGCCAGCACGATTGAACTATATGACGCGACCCGACTTGAAAAACTCTAGCCGTGCCCATGCATGGCTGCGTTGCCCTGCTAAATCCTATATTGCATTGCAACATCGGCTTCACTAGCTATTCCGGATCATGTTGACGAGGCTGAAATGAGCGAAGACTGGACGACCAAATATGGACGCCGTCGCGTCCGGCGCGATCCGCCGACGCTGGACGAGGCCATCTTCGCTGCGATCGGAATTACCGACGATCAGGAAGCGCAAGCCGAGATCGCGGCTTCGCTGATGGGACTGCCGATCGAGGACGTGCAGGCCGAAGTGAAAAAGGCCGGCCGCGCTACCCCCGGCCGCTCGACGACGCGCGTCATTGCCGGCGAACAAGGCGCGCAGCGCTCCGTGGTGGTCGAGCGCCGCATCGTGCGGAAATTCGGCAACGACAAGCGCACTGGAACGTAATTTCCAGCAAACGTGCGCGCGTTCCTTGTTTTCCGGAAGCGCGGTTACGCGGTTCGCCGCCAGCCCGACATCCCCCACACCATTTTCCACCAGGCGCGGTTGAAATCCACGGCGGCGCGCGCGGCTTCGGCCGGCGTGTTGGCTGGAAATTTTGCGACTTCGGCCTGCTTTTGCTGACTTAAATCGATGCTTCCGGTCGATTCGCCCTGCCGAAACGTCAGATGCGCACCGAATTTGTTGGCCAACGCCCGCATCGCTTCGTTGCTGTAGCCGGTGGTGATGCGCAAACTTTGGTGGCCCCGCCCTTCCGCTTCGGCAATGAGCCGCTTGAACAGAATGCTACCGACGCCCTTACGGCGGACCGACCGCTCAACGCTGAATGCAATCTCCGGCATGCCGTCCTCGGAGGAATCCGGCTGATGCAATTCGGCGGCACCCAACACTTGGCCATCCTCGACATAGGCGATCACCACGGTGCCGTCGGCGAGGCAGCGCCCGGCGTAGGATTCCACGAAGCTTTCATCGGTGGCGCCGTTGAAGCGGTCGCGCCGGCTATCGGGATCAAGCCTCAGCAAATGGTCGCGCAGCAACGGCATCTCGCGCGCGGTAAGAGTCCTGATACTGCCATTGGCGGGAAGTTCGTTCATGGTCATTCTTTCTCCTCGTGAAGCCTTCCGAGGAAGCGTCAATCCCCTAGACGATCAATATTGTGCGCTGCACCATGAAATGCAAGACCGTTAACCGCCTGAAATAACGGCAGAAAGCCCCTGTTTCGTACAATACATCGTTAATAATTCTTAATATCGAAAGTTCCACCTAAAGCACCATCTGGGTTTGCGTCACAACCGCGACCAGTCTGCCATCCTCGGTCGTCAGCCGTGTCTGCCAGACCTGCGTGCGGCGGCCGCGGTGCACCGGAGTTGCGGTCGCGATCACCGTCGTTCCTTCCCTGGCGCCGCTGATGAAATTAGTCTTGCTTTCAATGGTGGTGGTGCCCTTGGCGTCGTCCGCCAGGTTGATGACGGTCGCTGCCGCGCTCACCGAGTTGGCCAGCGCCATGATCGCGCCACCGTGGATCGTGTGATGCAACGTGCAGAGATCCGGCCGCACCAGCATCTGTGCCATCACGCGATCCTTTTCCGCTTCGATGAATGTCACGCCTTTCAATTCCGCAAACGGCATTTTCATCGCATGGATTTTTTCAAGCGGCGTCATGATCGATCCCCTCCCATCCCGTCATACGCGGGCTTGACCCACGGCTGTCCGGTTGGATTTTTATGGACAGAGTGCATGACGTGGATTCTTCTGTGTTTTGAGCGCTTCGCACACGTTCGGGACACGGAAGGAGATCCACGCCATGCGGCACCAGAATAGCGTATTTCATAGTCTAACGAAGCACATTCCCTGGAGCAGGTTCGATGGGATTGTGGAGAAGTACGGGGCCGACAAACTGGTTCGCAGGTTGACGACAAAGCGGCAGTTCATCGCGCTGCTGTATGGGCAATTCAGCGGCTCGACGAGCCTTCGCGAGATCGTGAGCGGGATGGATAGCCATGAGACGCGGCTTTATCATCTTGGGGCGGCCACGGTGAAGCGCTCGACGCTGTCCGATGCCAATACAATGCGGCCCTGGCAGGTGTTCAGCGAGCTGTTTGGGCAGATGCTGGAACAGGCGCATCCTGGCCTGCGGCGGGCGAGCCGAGACGCGGTCCGGCTGATTGATTTAACGACATTGCGGCTTTCGAGCCTGAGCGCAGACTGGGCAGGGTTCTCGACTGATTTTTCCGGAGCCAAAATTCACGTTGTGTATGACCCGCAGAGCGAGCTGCCAGTTTACTTTGCGGTGACGCCGTCCAAGGTCAACGACATCACATCGGCCAAAGCGATGCCGATCGAGGCCGGCGCCACCTATGTCTACGATCTCGGTTATTACGATTATGGCTGGTGGGCCAAGCTTGACGCTGCCGGTTGCCGCTTCGTGACGCGGCTGAAGAAGAACACTCCCCTGCGCGTGATCCAGCAGAACCGGGTAGACGGCAACAGCAATATATTAAACGACCGTATCGGCCATCTGCCGCAAAGACTTGCGCGCAACCGCAGCAATCCGATGCAAGAGCCGGTTCGAGAGGTGCGGGTGATCAACGACGCCGGCAAGGAACTGCGTATCGTCACCAACGACCTCGACAGCCCCGCCCGGGAGATCGCCGACCTTTACAAGCAGCGCTGGCAGATCGAGTTGTTCTTCCGCTGGATCAAGCAAGTCCTGAGAATCCGGCACTTCGTTGGCATATCCGAGAATGCCGTGCGCATTCAGATCGCAGTTGCCCTCATCGCCTTTCTGATCCTGCGCCTCGCTACAGCCCTACAAAAGGCCGTGCGTAGCCCCCTCGAATTTGCCCGACTCGCTCGCGCAAACCTCATGCACCGACGCCGCCTCGACCGCTTGCTCGACGCCGAGCCGCCGCTTCAAATAAATCCAAACCAGTTGAGCCTCGAACTATACTGCCAATGAACCGGACAGCCGTGGGCTTGACCCGCGTATCCATCAATCTTCGCAAGACTCTGTCGAAGACGATGGATTGCCGGGTCAAGCCCGGCAATGACGACAGAGATATGGGAATGCCGTAGGGCTCGACCCGGCAATGACGCTTCTGCCGATGGCACGCGTTCGATGTCTGGCATATCATGGAGCATGCGCCAATTTCCTCCCCGCCGGATCGTTTGTCTCACCGAGGAAACAGTCGAGACGCTGTATCTGCTCGGCGAGCAGGACCGCATCGTCGGGGTTTCCGGCTACGCGGTGCGGCCGCCGCAGGTGCGGCGCGAGAAGCCGCGGGTCTCCGCCTTCATTTCCGCCGACATTCCGAAAATCCTCGCGCTCGAGCCCGATCTGGTGCTGGCCTTCTCCGACCTGCAGGCGGACATCGCCGCCGATCTGGTGCGGGCCGGTATTGCCATCCACGTCTTCAACCAGCGTGACGTCGCCGGCATCCTGGCGATGATCCGGGCGGTGGGCGCGTTGGTCGGGGCGGCCGGCCGAGCCGATCAACTCGCTGATCGGTACGCGCAGCGGCTGGCCGACATCGCAGGCATGGTCCGGCCATCGCCCAAACCAAAGGTCTATTTCGAGGAATGGGACGATCCCCTGATCAGCGGTATCGGCTGGGTGTCCGAACTGATCGAGATCGCGGGCGGCCAGGACATTCTGCCGTACCTGCGATTCCGGCAGGCCGCAAAGGACCGCATCATACCGCCGGAGCTGGTGCGCGACGCGGCGCCCGATGTGATCCTGGCGTCGTGGTGCGGCAAGAAAGTGGTGCCGGAGCGGATCAGGCAGCGGCCGGGCTGGAACGAGATTCCGGCAGTGCGCAACAACCGTATTGTCGAGATCAAGTCGCCGCTGATCCTGCAGCCCGGCCCGGCGGCGCTGACGGACGGGCTGGATGCGATCGTGAAGGCATTGTGGCTGGATTGATGTCTCGTGCCCCGGACGCAGCGTAGCTCTTGCGAAGCGGTGCGCTGCAGAGCCGGGACCGTAACCACGCGGCGCTTCTTACGGTCCCGGCTCTGCGGAGCGGCATGACCGGCGATGCTTCGCATCGCCTTAGAATGCCGCACCGCGTCCGGGACACGAAATTACACCTTCTCCACACCGCACCATTCGGCGATGAACAACGCCATGGCCTTGGTGGATTTGCGCAGCGATTCCAGATCGACATATTCATTGAAGCCATGCATCGCGGCTCCGCTGGCGCCGAAGCACAGGCTTGGAATGTTGTAGTTCAGCCCGTAGAAACGCGTGTCGGTCAGCGCCGTGAAAGCAAGATCGGGCGTCGTTCCGCCATACACCGCGTCATAGGCCTTGCCGAAGGCGGCTTCGGGCGCGGCGGAATCCTTCAGCTCGTATCCTTCCGACAAAAAGCCGGACCATTCCACGTCGGGCGGATTGTTCGAAAGAAAACGATGGTCGCGCGCCGCGGCCGAGACGCAAGCCAGAATCTCGGCCTGGCAATCCTTGACCGACCAGCCCGGCAGGATCGCGATCCGGCAATCGACATCGCACCAAGCCGGCACGCTGGAAGCCCAGTCGCCGCCCTTGATGATGCCCGGATTGAAATTGATCGGATGCGTCACTGCCTTGAAGTGACGATCGTTCCCGGCGCGCTCGTTCCATTCATCCTCAAGCTTTTGCAGCGCGTGAATCAGATGGTATGCAGCCGTAATCGCGTTGGAGCCGGCGCCGGCCTCGAACACATGGACGGGAAAGCCGCGCACTTTCAGGCGAAACCAGATCACGCCGACCTGCGAGCGCACCATATGGCCGGACGTAGGTTCGGGGATGAAGCAGCAGTCGGCACGATAGCCGCGCTGCAAGGTCGAAAGCGCGCCGGCGCCGGTGCTCTCCTCCTCGATCACGGACTGAACGTGTATTCGCGCGGTCGGCTTCAATCCTGCCGCCGCGATGGCGTCGAGCGCATAGAGCGCGCCGATGGTGCCGGACTTCATGTCGCAGGCCCCGCGGCCGTACATCCTGCCGTCCTTCACGACGGGTGCAAACGGCGGCGTCTCCCACATCTCGAGCGGGCCGGCCGGCACCACGTCGCAGTGGCCCTGCAGAATCAGCGATTTGCCGGCGTTGCGCGACGGCCGGTAGGTTCCGACCACACTGCGGGCTTTTGAAAAATCATGCTCGACGGGTCCGAAACCGCGCAAGTCTTTCAGGTCGTCGACATCGATGTGCCAGTCGTCGACCTCGTAGCCGCGCTGGCGCAACAGATCGCCGATCATGTCCTGGCAGGGTCCCTCGGCACCACGGGTGGAGGGAATTGCGACAAAGTCCTTGGTGGTGGCGAGTTGCCCGTCGAAGCCGGCATCGACGGCATCGAGAATTTTGCGCATGGTATCGCTGGAACTCATCGCACCGCTCCTCCCGTTGACTCCGGATCAAACCATACTATCGGCAATTTGCCGACTTTTTTTGATCGCTATGAGAATTGCTGGCGCGTCCATACAATGCAATGCTGAACCGTCGCTGCGAGCGAAGCGACGCAACCCGGAACGCGAATGCGAGGACTGCATTGCCTCGTCGCTTCGCTCCTCAAGGACCGAAGCGAAGGAGAGCTTATGCCCCGCAACCTCATGTTTCTCATCATTGGCGCGCTGGTCGTCGTGGTAGGCGTGCTCGGCTACAATCTTTATGAAGCCAGGAAGGAGCCGAAAGGTGTCCAGATCAATGTCGGTCCTGACGGCCTGAAGATCCAAAACAAGTGATATGCATGAGATTCCCGCGCATCGTTTTTTTCGCGCTGCTGCTGTTCGGATTTGCAGGGTCTGCGGCGGCCGAACAGGTCGCGCGCGAACAGGACATCGTCGATCTCAGGCTTGGCCAGCGCATGATGGTCGACGACGGGTCGTGTCCCGCAGGCCAGATCAAGGAAGTCACCGGTGTGAAGCTGACCACGACCGGCGTTGCGCGTGCGCGAAAATGCGTGCCCCGGATGGGCACGAAGAAGTAGCTACATCGACGATAAACCGCCACCCTGCGCTGCTGATCAGCTCCCCGGTTCGCTCTCCGGCACCGGCGAGGCCTTGCTGCCGGCGGTGGCGCCGCCGTCGATTGGCAGCGTGATGCCGGTGACCCAGCGCGATTCGTCGCTTGCCAGATACAGCGCGCCATAGCCGATGTCCCAGCCGGTACCCTCGGTGCCGAGCAGCGTGCGCTCGCTGCGGGCCTTGCGCATCTCGGGCGTCATGCCGCGCGACGCCACCATCGGCGTGTAGACCGTGCCCGGCGCGATGCAGTTGACGCGGATGCCGTCGCGGCCGTGGTGCGCCGCCATCGCGCGCGTCAGGCTGACGACGGCGCCTTTCGAGGTCGGATACAGCAGGCTGGGATGGCCGCCCTGCAGCCCCGCCACCGAGGTGAGGTTGATGATCGAGCCGCCGCCGGTCTTGATCATCTCGGGAATGGCGTATTTCGCCATCAGCATCATCGAGGCGACGTTGACGCGCATCGCCGCGTCCCACGCCCCGACATCGACCTCGACGGCGTTGCCGCGCGGACCGGTGATGCCGACATTGTTGACGAGAATGTCGAGCCTGCCCCAGGCTTGCGTCGTGCGCGTGACAATCGCCCGGCACGAATCCGGATCGCTGACGTCGCCTTCGACGATCTGGCAAACGCCGCCTTCGGCCTCGATCAATCGTCTGGTTTGTTCGGCCCACTGCGCGACGGTATCGACCAGCGTGACCCGCGCGGCGTGCCGGGCCAGAACGATCGCAGTTGCGCGGCCGTTGCCGATGCCATCCGCGCGCGAGCCGGCGCCGGTGACAATGGCGACCTTGCCTTTGAGACGGTCGTCGCGGGGAGTATCGGTCATGCCTCTCCTGTCATGGACAGGCTTGTACCGGCCATCCACATCTTGCTGTTTTCGATGCTATTAAGACGCGGATGCCCGGCACAAGGCCGGGCATGACGAACCCACTGCAAAAAACGGTATCGGTCGCTCAGGTGCGCGGCTCGAACATGCACTGCAGCGTCGGCTTCGCAATCTTGGTGAAGGTCGCGGCGATCTCAGTCTGCTTTGAGGGCGGCACCCAATCGTTCTCGATGGTCGGCACGCCGGTCTCGCTGATGCCGCGCAACAGCGCGTCGCGAAGATCGGGGTCTTCGACGGTCCCGACCGCGTGGTCGTGCAGGCAGCCGCAGACGGCTTCGGGATGGGCCCAGCGATCGACCATGTGCGGCGCGCACAGCCGAACGAATTCGCCGCGAGGGTCGGGTAATTTCTTCCAGGACCAGATCTGCGCCTGCGCGGAGCTTGCGAAAACAACGGTGAAAAGGACGGCGGCAAGCGAACCGGTGCGGATCATCATTATCACTCTTCTTGGGATTGCGCTCGAGCGATCAGTTCGCGGCAAGAAGCGTCGGCGTAACGACCGGCGCGTAAGAGAACGTCCCGATGCCCGGCAGGCTGCCATCGACGGAACCGGCGATCGAGGGACCGGCGAGAATGAAGGCAAAGGCGAGGATGAAGCTGATGGTTCGCATTTCTGGCTTGTCTCCGCTTGAAGGCCGAGGCGCTCGGCGCCGTTCGTTGCCCATTTGATAACCAGCCGCTGTTTCCGGATATCTGCTTGAAAAACGGAAAATGGTTTCGTCGCTTGAGAAAATTGTGTCGTCGGAACCTGGCGGCGAAACAATACAGGAAAAAACTCAATAATTTCAGTATAATGGGCATACACCCGATGACGGCCGGCCGGTCGATCCCTGTCATCGTGCTTAACAGCGGCACCGCGCCTACAACATCGGCGGGATTCGACGCTGGTCAGGTTTTCTAAACTTTTCTGTGGGAACAGGCGCGTCTGTCCGGCAAAGCCGTGAACCCGGATGCTCCATCCTTCGACGCACCAGCCGACGTGCATGCAACTTTTCTGAGCAGTTGCGCGTTGTCGCATACTCAGAACAGGATTGCACTCGTGGCCAATGGCAGCATCGAGATTGGCAGTGAAATTCCGGGCCACGGATCATCAGCCGTCGAGCGTTCGGCGAGCGGCTTCTCCGAATTGCGGACTGACCGCCAAGGTTTCCTGAAGCGAACGGGTTCCTTGAAATCAGATGACTTGCGAAGAAGCGGCGCGATGTCGGAGCAAAGCGCCGACAGCGGTCGCGGCAACGAGTCTGTTCCGCAAAAGCTGGTGCGACTGGTCGGTTATCGCGACCCCGATGCCCGGCTCCGACCGTGGATTCGCCCGGATCTCATCTCAGCCAAGCGCTGACGCGGATTACTGAATGAATTCGCCGCACTTCTGAATCGCAGGATCGGTCGCGCCCCATGGCATGATCGGTACCGAAGAAGTCGAGTTCTTCGGCGATCCTTCGATGATACGGTCCGAATAGACCATGTAGACCAGCACATTACGCTTGGCGTCGCAGCCGCGCACGATCTGCATTTTCTTGAAGAAAAGCGAGCGCCGCTGCCGGAACATGTCGTCGCCCTGCTCAAGTTTGCCCTTGAAATGGATGGGACCGATCTGGCGGCAGGCCAGCGAAATGTCCGAAACCTCTTCAGCCAAACCGAGCCATCCCTTGAAGCCGCCTTTTTCCGGCACGGTGAAGTGGCACGCCACTCCCTCGACCTCCGGATCGTCAACCGCGTAAGTGGCCAGCTTGTCGTTCGGACTGAGCAGCTTGAACACCGTCGAGCGCCGAAAGATCAGGTCGGGCTCATCGGCGGCCAGCGCCGGCGAACCTCCCAATGCCGCCAGCACGAGGCCCGCGCAAATCCAGCGTCGCAGCCGCGTGTCACAAAGGTCGCTGTAATGGCGTGTCATGAAGGTCTCCGTGGGCGGGATTTCTCCTATGTAGTGCGGCGATGTCACACTGGAAGACGACCGCTCGCCGTTTCCGCCGTGGTTAATAAAATGTGAGGCTTTTTTGCTACGATAGGGTGAAAACCACGGTTGTTGGAGGGCTTACGCTGGTGAACGCGTTGGCCGTCTGCGACACTAAACAGTGAAGCTGGATTCGAGGTGGTGGAAGTGGACGGGCATAGGACTGTTTCTGCGGGGCAGCCGAGGCGGCTGTCGACCGGTAAAAGTTATTTCCTTGGCGGTATTGCTGTTGCGGCATTGGTTGGAATCCTCGGCACCTCACCGACCGAAGCTGCCACCTCGATATTCTGGCCGGATTACTATGAGCCCACGCCGCAGCCGCGGTTCGTGCCGCCGCGCGTACGTAAATCGCCCAGGCATCATCGCCTTCCCAAGGACGAAGTCGTCGCAAAGGACGCCCGGAAACCGCAAGGACCGGTGATCATCGCCGTCTCGATCGAAAGGCAGGTCCTCAAGATCTACGACGCCAACGGCTATTTCGCGGAGACCCCGATTTCGACGGGCATGAAGGGGCACTCCACTCCGATGGGCGTGTTCAGCATCCTCGAGAAACACAAATACCACCAGTCCAACATCTACAGCGGCGCGCCGATGCCCTACATGCAGCGCATCACCTGGTCCGGCGTCGCGATGCACGCGGGCGTGCTTCCCGGTTATCCGGCGTCGCACGGCTGCATCCGCATGCCCATGAGCTTCGCCATGAAGCTGTGGAATTGGACCAGGATGGGCGCGCGCGTCGTCGTCACGCCCGGCGAACTGACGCCCGAGAATTTTTCGCATCCGCTGCTGGTCACACAAAAGGTGGTGCCGACGCCGGTCGCCGACGCCCAACCGGAGAAAGACGTCGTCGTCGCTGCGAAATCCGACAAAGCGGCGAGCGCGGACGCAGCCAGCAAGGCGGCGTCTTCAGAGGCGAGCCTGGAATTGAAGTCGACAGTCGGCCACGAAGCTTCCACGCTGCTGCGCGACCAGACCCACACCGCCGACGCCAGCGGGGCGTTGTCGGCGGCGGGTTCGCCAGTAACGGTTTTCGATGCTACCTCATCGGCGAACGGTCCTGCGGCGAAAGCCGATCGCGATGCGACAAATGACGATGCAAAATCCGCAATGGCGGAAGCCGCGCCGAAAAGCGACGGGACCATGACGTCCGATGCGGCCAGATCGGACGCGCCCGGCGCAATCGGCAAGCCCGAAGAGCAGATCAAGCCGGCGGACGCCGTCGCGGCTATTCCGGATGTGAAGAAGGATCAGGCCAGACCGTCAGATCCGGAACAGATCGCGGTTCCCAAGCCGGCTCCCGTCGCCGCGGAAGCGCCCAAGCGCAGCGGGCAGATCGCCGTGCTGATCAGCCGGAAGGACGGCAAGCTTTATGTGCGACAGAACTTCAAGCCGCTGTTCGACGCGCCTGTTGCAATCGCGCCGGGCGATCGTCCGCTCGGAACTCATATTTTCACGGCGCGGACCGACAGGGACGACGCCAATCTTCTGCACTGGTCGGTGGTCTCGATGCCGGTAGTGGCGCGCAATGCCACGCGGCAGGATGAAGACGAACGCGGGTCGCGCCGTAGAAAGACCATGGGCGCCATCGAAGTAAAGGCCACACCGGTGCCCGACAGCGCCGCCGAGGCATTGGACCGGCTGACCATTCCGGCGGACGCGATGGCGCGGATTACCGAGGCCCTCTCGACCGGCGGCTCGATCATCGTCTCCGATCAGGGCGTCACCGCGGGCGAAACCGGCCTGGGCACCGATTTCATCATACCGCTGCGCTAGGGAGCTACACGGTCTTATCGGCGACCGGTCGCCTTAAGCGGTGCGCTGAGCTAGAACACGCCCTGCATGGACCAGCTTCTCGCACCGGATTCGACGCCTCAGCCGATGGCGAAGGACACCTTCGACCGGATTACGTTTCTAGGCTGGCGAAACGGTCTTGCCGCGATCGTCATCGGCCTTGGCGCCTCGTTTTTCCTCCTCGGCTACGCGTTGGTTTACTGGCGCAATGCCGACATGGATTTCATGGTGGTCTACAACGCGCTCCTGCTCAACGACAGCAAGCCGCAGCATTTTTTCGACCACACCGCCTACATCACGATCCTTGCCGTGCAGCTCTGGTTCAAGCTGCTGCACGAGCTCGGGCTGCTCGACCCTTGGACGCTATCCAGCGTGTCATCCGATCCGGCTGCATTCGACGCCGCGATGACGGGCGCGATCCGCGCCGGACGGCTGCTCGCGTGGCTGACCGCGACCGGCTGCGTTCTGGCTTTCGCAGGCCTCATTCGGCTGGTCGTGCGCGACTGGCGCGTCGCGCTGATCGCGACGTTTGCCTTTGCGTTCTCCGGCGGCATCGCGGTTCACTCGCGCATCCTGCGCAGCGAACTCGTCGCGGCGTTCCCAGTACTGTCGGCGCTGCTGATCCTGATCGTGATTGGACGCCGCGGCAGCGTCGGACGCCCGCTAGGAATGGCGCTGGCGGCATCGCTCTGCATGCTCGGCATGGAGAACAAGGTACAGGCGATCCTGCTGGTCGCAGCGCTGCCGCCGATCATGCTGGCGTTCGGCGACGCGGGCAGCGCCAGCGTCGCATTCTGGCGCCGTCCGGCGTCGGCATGGCCGGCCGCGGCTGTCGCGGTGCTCGCCGCCGCCGCAGCCGCATGGGTCGCCTACCCGCTGATCGGCGTCGGTTTCGACCGCGCCCTGCTCGACACGGCGCAATTTCACCCGCTGTTTCTCGGAAAATTCGGCGTGTATCAGGCGGCGCTTCTGATCCTGATCGGCGCGTGCATGATGGCCTATGCGGCGATCTGGCGCGTCGGCGCGGCGGAAACCGTCGCATCGATGTTCGCGGTCGCGGCAGGCGCGCTGATTGCGCTGCTCGCACTGAACATTGAATTCAACGCCGGCGACGTGATCGCGGTTTTCAATCCGCTGGAAAAAATGCTGAGTTTCACGGATGCCGGCACCGCCGATCTTGCCAACGGCGCGAGCTTGCGGGGCATTCTCGTGCCGCTGTTCGAAGGCATCGGGTCTGTCCTCGCGCGGTATACCTTCGTGCTGCATTCCTCGCCGCGGCCTACGGTGTTTCTGACCTGGCTGATCGTTCCCGGCATCGTCGTCGCATGGCGCCGCGGCGAGCGGCAGACCGGGATACAGGCGTCGATGCTTCTGCTTGCGGCGATCGGGATCGACGCGCTCGGCGTGCGCCGCGGTTTGAAATCCGAATATTTTGTGTTCACCGACCCCCTGATCGTTCTCGCCGGCGCGCTGCTGCTCGACCGGTTGAGCTTCATTCGATTTCACGCATGGGCCTATCCGGTTGCAGCAACGCTGCTGGTCCTGCATCTCGTCGTTGGCCAGGCCGAGCCGGTAAAATACGCGCTCAAGCGCGCGGGGCCGGAAGCCGTATGCGAATGGAATCGATATCACCTGCCGCTACTACCGCTGCCGTGGTGCAAGCAGGCCTCCTCATGACGCGATGTTGAGCGGCGCGCTTGCGCAAAAAAGCTTATCGTCATTGCGAGCGCAGCGAAGCAATCCAGAGGCCACAAGCACGACTGGATTGCTTCGTCACTTCATCGCAATGACGGACAGGAATTGAACCATGATCGATCGCAGGACCATCATGACGGCGGCGCTGGCCGCTGTAGCCGCGCAGGCTTCAATGCGGACCGCTCTCGCGCAAGCACCCGTCAGCCGGATCACCGCCTATGGTTTTTCGTTTCCGGCGCTCAGCGGCGGCAACATCCGGCTTGCCGACTTTGCCGGCCGGCCGTTCGTGGTGGTCAACACCGCCTCGCTGTGCGGCTACACACCGCAATACGCCGGACTGCAGGAACTGTGGACCCAGTTTCGTGATCGTGGCTTGATGATCATCGGCGTGCCCTCGAACGATTTTGGCGGACAAGAACCGGGCGGTTCAAAGGAGATCGCGGAGACGGCACAACACCAGTACGGTGTCACCTTTCCAATCGCGGCAAAAACCGTGGTGAAAGGCGCGAATGCGCATCCCTTCTACAAATGGGCAGCCGAGGCGCGGCCAAAGGATCTGCCGCGCTGGAATTTTCACAAATACCTGCTCGGCCGCGACGGCTACATTGCCGACGTTTTCCCCGAGTCGGTCGAGCCGGCGGATACCCGTATCAAGACGGCTATCGCCCGTGCGCTGGCGGAAACCTGATGGCCTCCCACGCGGCGCGGTGAGACGACCACGAATTGGGCTTTGAGGATAAAAGACGCCACAATGGCGGCGCAACCTCAATTCAGCTAAGGTTAAGGCGAAAAATCGTCTGCGCCTCCATCGGGTGGCGTTGAGGCCGACAATATCCGAGGGGGACTACGATGCGCATTGCGGCAGGCTTGATCTTTGCGGGCGCGATTTGTTTTGCGGCAGGTTCAGCCGGCGCGCAGGCCCCCGCAGCCAAAGGCACAGCGCCAGCGGCTCCGGCAGCCAAAGGCACCGCGCCGACACCGCAGGCAGTCCCCGCCCCGCAGGCGCCTCCAGCCCCGCCACCCGGACCCAAGGTCGCGTGCAACGGCGCAGCCGATGCGCTTGGGGTGTCCCGCGTCGTGCAGATCGATACCACCGGCGGGCCCGGTTTCGGTTTCGAGCATTTCAAGCAGCTCGATTTTCTGAAAGACAAGGAAGTAGTGCTGACATTCGATGACGGGCCCTGGCTGAACAACACGCCCTCGGTCCTTAAATCGCTGGCCGACCAGTGCACCACCGGCATCTTCTTCCCGATCGGCAAGCACGCCACATATTATCCGGAAATCCTCAAGCAGGTTGCCGCGGCTGGGCATACCGTTGGATCGCATACCTGGTCGCACGCCAATCTGAACGGCAAGAAGCTCAACGACCAGCAGAAGAAGGACGAGATTGAAAAGGGTTTTGCGGCGGTGAAGTGGGCGCTGGGAGCGGCACCGGCGCCGTTCTTCCGCTTTCCGGCGCTGCAGCACCCGCCGGAAATGGTGACCTATCTCGGCGAACGCAACATTGGCATCTTCTCCTGCGATCTCGATTCATTCGATTTCAAATCGAGCAAATCGCAACAGGTGGTCGATACCATTTTCAAGAAACTCGACAAGCTCGGCAAGGGCATCATCCTGATGCACGATTTCCAGAAACATACCGCAGAAGCGCTGCCGGAAATTCTTCGCAGGCTGAAGGCCGGCGGCTACAAGGTGGTGCAGATGAAAGCCAAGACGCCGGTGCAGACGCTTCCGCAATATGACCAGGAGCTGTTGAAGGACGCCAAGCTGCCGACCGTCAGCAGCCGTCCGGTCAACAGCGTGGTACAGACGATTTCGGAATAACGATCGACAAGCGCAATCATGTCAGCGTTGTGTATCGAAGGTTATGTCATCGTCTCCGCCGACGGCATGCTCGCGAACGCGGATCGCGTGATGCCAGACGAATTGAAATTCAAGGGCGACCAGGAATTCTTCAACGCCAGCCTCGACCGCGCGGCCCTGATCGTTCACGGCCGCCATTCCCACGAAGGCCAGCCGAACTCACCAAGGCGAAAGCGGATCGTTTTGACGTCGGCGACAACGGAACTGGCGCCCGATCCGTCCAATCCCAACGCGATCCTGTGGAATCCGGCCGGTGCCACATTCGAACAGGCCTGCGATCGCGCCGGCGTTGCTGCCGGCACTGTCGCCATCCTCGGGGGGCCTGGTGTGTTCGGGATGTTTCTCGACCGCTACGATACGTTCTGGCTGTCGGAGGCGCCGCATGTGCGTCTCGCGGGCGGTCAACCCTGCCTGCCCGGCGTGCCGGAGCGCTCGCCGCGGGCCATTCTGGCAGCGCACGGCCTGACGGCGGAAGCGCCGCAGATTCTCGATGCCGCGCATGATGTCACGGTGACGCCGTGGCGGCGGGCTGGTTGACTCCCGTCATTGCCGGGCTTGATCCCGATAGTATTCACACATCTCTGTCATCATTGCCGGGCTTGACCCGGCAATCCATCATTCTTCAAAGAACTCTTACATGACGAGATGTGTGAATCCGGTAAGGCTTGACTTGGCAATCCATCTCGCTTGAAAGACTTTTGCGAAGATCGATGGATGCGGGTCAAGCCCGCGCATGACGCTCTAAACATCGGTATAGGTCGGCTCGTTGACCCTCGGTCCGCGCCCTATCCCCGCGATGATGAACAGCGCGCCGATGATCGACAGGTTCTTCAGCGCATGGATCATGTTGTTCTTTTGGTCGGCGCCGGTCTGGTTCCAGAAGTCGTGGTAGTAGAAGGTCGCGGCGATCACGAAAATAATCAGCACGATCGCAAAAAACCGCGCGCCGAAATTCAGCGCGATCAGCAAGCCGCAGATCAGTTCCAGCGCGCCCGCCGCGATCGCCAGCATCTGCGGCATCGGCATCCCGGTAATGCCTTCGAGCTGCGTGCTGTACGGCGCCAGCAATCCGGGAATAACGATCTTGTCCGAAATCATCTGGGTGGTCGCGGTGATGTCGAGCAGCTTGAATGCTCCGGATATGATGAACAACACTGCGAAAAGAACCCGCCCGAAGGTGATAAACGCTGGCATGGTGAGCCTCGCTTGAACTGCTGCAACGAAAGAATTTTCGCGAACGCGGATCGATTATGGGCGTTCAAGCCATGCTTTTCAAACGATCAAATAATCGTCGGAGCGCGCGGCTGAAACGGAACCGGCCGCGGCGGTTTACAGCGCTCGATCTAGCCAAACAGACTCGGCTGCTGGCGTCCGGCCCGCTCCTGCGCTTCAACCGCTGCGACCGCGGTCATGTTGAGGATGCCGCGGGCGGTCACCGATGGCGTGAGGATATGGGCCGGCCTTGCAGGCCCGATCAGGATCGGTCCCACGGGGAGCGCGTTGGCCAGTATCTTGATCATCTGGTAGGCCGCGTTGCCGGCGTCGAGATTGGGCATAATCAGGGTGTTCGCCACGCCTTTCAACCGCGAATGCGGCAGGATCAACTCCCGGGCCGCCTCGGACAAGGCGGTATCGCCCTGCATCTCACCGTCGGCCTCGATTTCCGGGTGACGCCCGGCAAACAGATTTGCCGCCTTTCGCATCTTGCGGGAAGATTCCGTATCGTAACTGCCGAAGTCGGAATGTGATACGAAAGCAATTTTTGGGGTGATGCCAAAGCGCTGCACGTGAATCGCTGCCCGCCCAGCAATGTCCACGAGTTCTTCGGCGGAGGGGTTTGGCCGTACCTGGGTGTCGGCGATGAAAATGGCGCCCTTGCTGGAGATCATCAACGAGAGCGCCGCAAAGTCGCTAACGCCGGACTGGTATCCGATGATTTCTCTGATATGGCGGAGATGCCGCATGTAGCTGCCCTCGATGCCGCAAAGCATCGCGTCGGCCTCGCCGCGAACCACCGCCAGCGCCGCGATAACCGTGGCGTTGGTTCGAATTGTCGTCCGCGCGACATCCGGCGTTGCCCCGTAACGTCCCGCCACTTCGATGTAGGACTGCACGTAGGAGCGGTATCGCGGATCGTCCTCGGGGTTGATCAGATCGAAATCCCTGCCGGCCTTGATCGCCAGCCCGAACCGCTTGATCCGTGCTTCGACCACCGAGGGGCGGCCCACCAGGATCGGCCGCGCCAGCTTTTCCTCGAGCACGACTTGCGTCGCCCGCAGCACGCGCTCGTCCTCGCCCTCGGCATAGATCACACGCACGGGCTGCGTCTTGGCTTTGGCAAACACTGGTTTCATCACCAGGCCGGAGCGGAATGCGAAGCGTTCGAGGCCCGCGGCGTATTCGTCGAAGTTCCTGATCGGCCGCGTCGCGACGCCGGAGGCCATGGCGGCTTTAGCCACGGCCGGCGCGATACGCAGGATCAGCCGTGGATCGAACGGGCTCGGGATCAGCGAGCCCGGGCCAAACCCCTGGCTTTCGGTGCTGTCGAACCCGCGCGCGACGGCGTCCGACGGCGGATCGCGCGCCAGCTGCGCGATCGCGTCCACCGCGGCGTGCTTCATGTCCTCATTGATCGCGGTGGCGCCGACATCGAGCGCGCCGCGGAAGATGAAGGGAAAGCACAGGACGTTATTGACCTGGTTGGGAAAGTCGGAGCGCCCGGTGCAGATCATCGCGTCGGGCCGCGCCTTGCGGGCTTCGTCGGGCATGATTTCCGGGTCCGGATTGGCCAGCGCCATCACCAGCGGCTTGTCCGCCATCTGCTTGACCATGTCCGGCTTCAGCACATTGGGAGCGGACAGGCCAAGGAAGATGTCGGCGCCGGAAATCACATCGGCAAGCGAGCGCTTGTCGGTCTTCTGCGCATACACCGCCTTCCAGCGGTCCATCAGCGTGTTGCGGCCCTCGTGCACGACGCCGTCGATATCGCAGACCCAGATATTCTTGTGCTGCGCACCCAGCGACACCAGCAAATTGAGGCAGGCAATGGCCGCGGCGCCGGCGCCGGAGGCGACGATCTTGACGTCCTCCAGCTTTTTGCCGTTGAGCAGCAGCGCATTCTTGATCGCGGCGGCGACGATGATGGCTGTGCCATGCTGGTCGTCGTGGAATACCGGGATCTTCATCCGCTCCTTGAGCCGGGTCTCGATCTCGAAACATTCCGGGCCCTTGATGTCCTCCAGATTGATGCCGCCGAAGGTGGGCTCCAGCGCCGCCACCGCCTCGACCACCTTGTCGATGGTGTCGGCGGCGATCTCGATGTCGAACACGTTGATGCCGGCGAATTTCTTGAACAGCACGGCCTTGCCTTCCATCACCGGCTTGGAGGCCAACGGACCGATATTGCCGAGACCGAGCACAGCGGTGCCGTTGGACACCACCGCAACCAGGTTGCCGCGAACGGTCAGGTCGGCCGCTCTGGCGGGGTCGCCGGCGATCTCCATGCAGGCCGCGGCGACGCCGGGCGAATAGGCCAGCGCCAGATCGCGCTGGTTGCCGAGCGGCTTGGTCGCCTGGATCTCGAGTTTACCGGGGCGCGGGAACTGGTGATAGGCGATCGCCGCGGAATGAAGATCTTCAGAGTAGGTCGACATGCGTTTCCCCCCGCGGGCTTCCTATTCCCCGGCTTGATGCGCCGGTGGCCGGATCAAGGCGATCAACTGTCCGGCAGATTGAGCCGGATGTGAAGCTCGCGCAACTGCTTAGGCGCAACCTCGGAGGGCGCGCCCATCAGCAGGTCCTCGGCGCGCTGGTTCATCGGAAACAGCGAGATTTCCCGCAGGTTGGTGGTGCCGCAGAGCAGCATGACGATACGGTCGACGCCCGCCGCCATGCCGCCATGCGGCGGCGCGCCGTACTGGAATGCGCGGTACATGCCGCCGAAGCGCTCGATCACATCGTTCTCGCCATAGCCGGCAATTTCGAACGCCTTCACCATGGCTTCAGGACTGTGGTTGCGAATACCGCCGGAGGCGATCTCGTAGCCATTGCAGACGATGTCGTATTGGAACGCCTTGATGGTCAGCGGGTCGCTGGTCCGCAAGGCTTCAAGGCCGCCCTGCGGCATCGAGAACGGATTGTGCGAGAAGTCGATCTTCTTCTCGTTCTCGTCGTATTCGTACATCGGAAAATCGACGATCCAGGCGAGTTCGAACCGGTCCCGGTCGACCAGGTTCAGCTCCTCGCCGAGTTTCGCGCGCGCCAGTCCTGCAAACTTCCAGAATTTTGCAGGATCGCCGGCAACGAAAAACGCGGCGTCGCCTTCCTTCAATCCCAACGCCGTGCGGATCGCGGCGGTGCGTTCCGGGCCAATGTTGTTGGCGAGCGGGCCGGCGCCCGGAATCTCAGCATCCTGGCCTTCGCGCCACATGATGTAGCCGAGCCCGGGCTGGCCCTCGCCCTGCGCCCAGGAGTTCATGCGGTCGCAGAACGCGCGGCTGCCGCCGCCCCGTCCGGGAATTGCCCAGACCTGATTCTTCGGGTCTTCCAGCATCCGCGCGAACACCTTGAAACCGGAGCCGCGGAAATGTTCGGAGACGTCCTGCATCTCGATCGGGTTGCGCAAGTCGGGCTTGTCCGAGCCGTATTTGCGTAACGCTTCCGCGAACGGAATCCGCGGCCAGCCTTTGGTAACCGGCTTGCCCTTGGCAAAGTCCTCGAACACGCCGGTGATCACCGGCTCCATTGCCGCGAACACGTCGGCCTGCTCGACAAAGCTCATCTCGACATCGAGCTGGTAGAATTCGCCGGGCAGCCGGTCGGCGCGCGGATCCTCGTCGCGGAAGCACGGCGCGATCTGGAAATAGCGATCGAAGCCCGACATCATCAGCAATTGCTTGTACTGCTGGGGAGCCTGCGGCAGCGCGTAGAACTTGCCCGGATGGATACGGCTCGGCACCAGGAAGTCGCGCGCGCCTTCCGGCGACGACGCCGTCAGAATCGGGGTCTGGAATTCGAAGAAGCCTTGCTCTTTCATCCGCTTACGCATTGAATCAACGATTTGACCGCGCGTCATGATGTTTTGATGCAGCTTCTCACGACGAAGGTCGAGGAAACGGTACTTAAGCCTTATATCTTCAGGATATTCCTGCTCTCCAAACACCGGCAACGGCAATTCGCCGGCTGGGCCCAGTACTTCGATCTCGGTGATGAAAAGCTCGACTGCGCCGGTCGGCAATTCGGCGTTTTCCGTCCCCTCAGGGCGGCGCCGGACTTTGCCGTCGATCCGCACCACCCACTCTGCGCGCAGCTTTTCAGCGTCCCCAAATGCCGGCGAATCCGGGTCGGCGACGCACTGCGTCAGCCCGTAATGGTCGCGCAGGTCGATGAACAGCAGCCCGCCATGATCGCGAATACGGTGGCACCAGCCGGACAAACGAACGGTCTGGCCGATATCGCTGTCGCGGAGCGCGCCGCAGGTGTGGGACCGGTAACGATGCATGGAAATCCTGGAAGTGTGTCGGAGGTTCAGAATCGAGGCTGCTCACGAGCCCGCAAAGAAGGCAGGGTTTACCCGAGGCAAACCGGCGCGGCAACCGAATGCAGGGGCGTTTTTTGCTCTTCAAATAAGGCTTCAAACCGCGAAAAACCCAGCCTTGTCGTGTCCCAAAGCTGGTTCGGGTGCTTACTTCGGGTCCTTACGATGCTCCGCAGAGCCCAGACCCATGATCGTCGGAACATCCATCGTTCCGGGCGTGGCAGCGTACGCCGCAGGTGCGCCGCGCTGCGACATCCGGGGAATGCCAATTGCCTAATTCCTTCGCGTAACTATCTTTACCCAATGACCCTCCATTTCCCCTTCGACAACAGCTATGTGGCGCTGCCGCAGAACTTCTTTGCACGGGTGGCGCCGACACCCGTCTCCTCTCCGAAGCTGATCAAGTTGAACCGTCCTCTTGCCCTGCATCTTGGCCTCGATCCGGACTGGCTGAGCAGCCCCGAGGGCGTTGAAATTCTCGCCGGCAAGCGCGTCCCCGACGGTGCCGATCCAATCGCGATGGCCTATGCCGGGCATCAATTCGGCCATTTCGTGCCGCAGCTCGGCGATGGCCGCGCCATCCTGCTGGGCGAAGTGATCGACGCCGACGGCATTCGCCGCGACATCCAGCTCAAGGGGTCAGGTCCGACGCCGTTCTCGCGCCGCGGCGACGGCCGCGCCGCGCTTGGTCCTGTGTTGCGCGAATATATCGTCAGCGAGGCCATGGCGGCGCTGGGCATCAAGACCACGCGCTCCCTCGCCGCAGTCATGACCGGCGAAAACGTGGTTCGCGAGACGCTGTTGCCCGGCGCCGTTCTTACCCGTGTCGCGTCCAGCCACATCCGCGTCGGCACCTTCCAGTATTTCGCCGCGCGCAGTGACGCATCCGGCGTGCGCCGCCTCGCCGATCATGTCATCGCCCGGCATTATCCTGACGTCGCCGGCGCCGCGCGCCCGTACCATGCCTTGCTGGACGCGGCGATCGCACGGCAGGCCGAACTGGTGGCGCGCTGGCTGTTGATCGGTTTCATCCATGGCGTCATGAATACCGACAACACATCAATATCCGGCGAAACCATCGACTACGGGCCATGTGCCTTTATGGACCATTACGATCCGGCGACGGTGTTCAGTTCCATCGACGAGATGGGCCGCTACGCGTATGGCAACCAGCCGCGCATCGCGCTGTGGAACCTGACTCGCCTCGCCGAATGCCTGCTGCCGCTGTTCTCCGACGACCAGGACAAGGCCATTGCGGAAGCGCAGGCGGCACTGACGGGCTTCAGCGAAAAATTCGATGCCGCCTATTATGGCGGCCTGCGCGGCAAACTCGGCCTGTTCAGCGCGCGCGACGACGATCCTGTTCTCGCCAATGACCTGTTCAAGATCATGGCCGAAAACAACGCGGACTTCACCCTCACCTTCCGGCGCTTGAGCGACGCCGCGCCTGATCCGGCCGGCGATGCCGAAGTTGGAAACCTGTTTGCCGACCGGGCTGCCTTCGAAGTCTGGGCGGCACGCTGGCGGCAGCGGATAGCCGACGAGCCTCAGGATGCCACCATGCGGCAGGCCGCGATGCGGGCCGTCAATCCCGCTTTCATTCCGCGCAACCATCGCGTCGAGGCGGCGATCGAGGCGGCAGTGAACCGCAACGATTTTGCCCTGTTCGAGGAGTTGCTCACTGTCCTGTCGAAGCCCTATGAGGACCAGCCGGCATTCGCGCATTATGCCGAACCGCCCAAACCGGAAGAGCGCGTGATGCAAACCTTCTGCGGCACTTGAGGTCGTTAACCGCTCGGTAACCTCTCCGCCATCGCGTGCGGGTCACGTCACATGTTTTAAGAAACAGTCAACGCGTTCCCGACAAATCTAACGGTTTGCTGGGGGAATTATCGTGTTCGACACATTGGCGTTTGAGTTTCTGGGACTGGCGATGCTCGGCCTGTGCCTCATCGTGATCGCGATCCCCTCGCGGCGGGCGCCGGTCGGCCGCGCGCGCAGAGTTTGATCCAAGGCTGCGGTATCTGGTGCCCCAGACGCGGTGCGGCATTCTTGATGCCGCTCCGCAGAGCCGGGACCGAAACGCCGGAGTTCGTGACGGCCCCGGCTCTGCGGCGCACCACTGTGAAGGACGGCGTGCTGCGCTGCGTCCGGGGTACGAGCTCGAAAACAGCCGCCCACCCCCCATTGCAAGCGGCAAATTTACCGCAAGACCCTTGACATATTTGCGCTTTCGGCAGAACGCCCTTTTGGAAGCGTTATGGACTGTTCATGGACCTGATTACCACCACCGCCGAACTCGCGGCCGCCTGCCAACGGCTTGCCGGTCACCCGGTCATCACCGTCGATACCGAGTTCCTGCGCGAGACAACCTACTATCCGCTGCTCTGCGTAATCCAGATGGCCAGCGTCGAGGAAGCCGTCGTGATCGATGCACTTGCGGAAGGCATCGATCTGCAGCCGTTCTTCGATCTGATGGGTGACGAGAAAGTATTAAAGGTATTTCACGCCGCGCGGCAGGATATCGAGATCGTATGGCACGAAGCGGGTATCCTCCCTCATCCGATCTTCGACACCCAGGTGGCGGCGATGGTGCTCGGCTACGGCGACAGCATCGCTTACGACCAGTTGGTCGAGCGCATCACCGGACATCGGCCCGACAAGACCCATCGCTTCACCGACTGGTCGCGCCGGCCGCTGACCGAAGAGCAGATGCACTACGCCGTCTCTGACGTCACCCATCTGCGCGACGTTTTCATCGCGCTGGATGCCGACCTCAAAAAACGCGGGCGCAGCGACTGGGTCAGCGAGGAAATGGAAGTCCTGACCTCGCCCAAAACCTATGATTTCCATCCCGAACGCGCGTGGGAACGGCTGAAGACGCGGGTGCGCAAGCCGAAAGAGCTTGCCGTGCTGATGGAAGTGGCCGCCTGGCGCGAGCAGGAAGCGCAAAGCCGTGACGTGCCGCGCAGCCGCGTGCTGAAAGACGACGCGGTCGGCGACATCGCCACCCATGCGCCGACCAGCCTGGAGCGGCTTGCAAGCCTGCGTTCGCTGCCGAAAGGATTCGACCGCTCGAAATGGGGAGCCGATATCGTCGCCGCCGTGCAACGCGGCATCGCGCGCGACCCGCGCACGCTGCCAAAGATCGAAAAGCAGCGCAACAACGCCAATGGCGGGGCCATCGTCGAGCTATTAAAGGTGCTGCTGCGGATGACGTCCGAGCGCCATGCCGTCGCCAGCAAGGTAATCGCCACCGTCGACGACCTCGAACAGATCGCGGCGGACGACAACGCCGATGTCGGCGCGCTGCACGGCTGGCGCCGCGAACTGTTTGGCGAGGCGGCGCTGAAGCTGAAGCACGGTCGGCTGGCGCTGGCGATCGAGAAGGGTCGCGTGGTGGGGATGGATCGGGAATAGACGTAACCGTCGTCCTGAGGCGCGAAACAATTAACTTCTGTCCTCGCCGGGCTTGACGCGGCAATCCATCTTCTTCGAAGGACTCTTTCGATTGCGATGGATGCGCGGGTCAAGCCCGCGCATGACGAGCCTGGGTGGCTTCGCTCCTTGCAATGACGGCTGATTACCGCCGCACGATCGTCCCCGCACGCCCCACCAGCCGCGCCAGCTGCTTGAAGCGGCTGCCGACACGGTCGGCGACCAGATCGACCATGCGATGCTCGAATACCAGCATCAGCTTGCGGCCCCGGCTGCGGAAGTGGATCGCTGGCAGCACGCCGGGCCGCGCCGCTGAGATCAGATGCGCTACACGAAAGGCTGCGCCAAGGACGCGCGCGCGTTCGACCATGGATGGCGCCACCAGCGCGCGAATCAGTTCAGGCGGCTCGTTCTGTTCGCTCAGGCCGGCGTAACGGTAGAACACCGCCAATGCCACGAACGCCCTGCCCTGATGGCTGATCGCACCGAAATTTCCGTTGGTGATGAGATTGAGCGTCTGCTCGCCCCGATAGTCAGGATGCACCCGCCATCCGATGTCGGAGAGCAGGCATGCGGTGTGGCGCAGGCGGCGGTCTTCGTCGCTTTCCCGCAGCTTCGCGATCCTGACAAAGCGATCGGTCCAGCCGATCAGCTCCTGGGCGTGGCGTGCGGATCGCGACAGCAAGCCGTTCAGGGTCTGGGCTGCGCAGATCAATCCGTCCCTGGAACGCTCCTTTTCCGGCAGCATCGAATACAGCAGCCCTTCGCGCACGCCATAGGTCGAAAACACGATGGTCTTAGGCCTGGCTGTGCGAATGATGTGTTCAAGCACGAGCGCGGCATAGGCCAGCAGCGGGCGGCGGGCATCGGCCACCGACTCGATATTGGCCAGCATGTTGGCCGACACCAGGCGACGCAGCCGCTGGGCGAAATCGAGCGCGTCCGCGGCGGAGATCGAATAGCCGTGCATCACGCGAAGCGGATATTCGCTCTGGATGATGTGGATGCGCGCCAGCGCCCGCCATGTTCCGCCGACCGCGTAAAAAACCCGGCCGCGGCCGGCTTTGAGCTGTGCGACGCCGGAAAGCTCGCCCTTGACGATGCGCTCGGCGCGCTTGACCGATTTGTGCGACGAATCCAATAGCGCCAGGCTTCCCAATGGCAGCGTCACGCCCTGACGTACGCGATTGCCGCGCACGTCGATCAATTCCAGCGACCCGCCGCCGAGGTCGCCGACGATGCCGTCCGGCCTGTGCACGCCGGAGACGACGCCCAGCGCCGACAGTTTCGCCTCGCGCGGCCCCGACAATATCTCGATCGCAACGCCGCAGATGCGTTCCGCTCTGGCGATAAAATCAGGACCGTTGCTGGCGTCGCGGCACGCCGCGGTGGCGATGGCATGGACGCGGCCGACTTTCATCACCCGGCACAACGCGCGAAACCGCCGCAGCGACGTCAGCGCCTTGGTGACGGCATCGGGCGCCAGCAGGCCGGTGCTCTGCACCTCACGGCCAAGCCCGCACAGGGTCTTTTCGTTGAAGATGGAAACCAGGCTGCGCTCCATCGCCGCATAGACGACTAGACGCACCGAATTGGAGCCGATGTCGATGACCGCGACGCTGGATGCGCGCTTGCGCGGCCGCTTCACTGCGCAAACGCCTTATGGCGACGGTTGCTGACGCTCGTTACGGCGCGTGAGGCGGCGCGGCGAGGATTCCTTGAGCGACTTTCCACGGCCTGACAGACTCGGATTCGTCATGAAGTAATTATGCAGGTTGAAGGGCTCCTCACCCTTCGCGGCCTTCATACGCGTTGACGATCCATCCGGCAACAACTGCCAGCTTTGCTCGGTATCCTTCAAATTGGCGACCATGATCTGTTCGAGAACCTGCTGATGCACCGTGGGATTTTGCAACGGACAGAGGATTTCGACGCGACGGTCGAGGTTGCGCGGCATCATGTCGGCCGACGAGATATACACAGCTGCCTTGGCGCCGGGCAGGCCGTGTCCCATTCCGAAACAATAGATCCGGCCATGTTCGAGGAAGCGGCCGATGATCGATTTGACGCGGATATGGTCGGAAAGACCGGGAACGCCGGGCCGCAGGCAGCAGATGCCGCGCACGATCAGCTCGATCGAAACGCCGGCTTGCGATGCTTCATACAGCGCATCGATGATATCGGGATCGACCAGCGAATTCATCTTCAGCCAGATCGCACCGGGCTTGCCGTGGCGGGCGTAATTGGTCTCGCCGCGAATATGCTCCAGCATCCGCTTGCGCAAGGTCAGCGGCGACACCGCCATCTTCTCGATGTCGCTCGGCTCGGCATAGCCGGTGATGTAGTTGAACACCCGCGCGGCATCGCGACCGATGATCGGATCGGATGTGAAATAGGACAGGTCGGTATAGATGCGCGCCGTCACCGGATGATAGTTGCCGGTTCCGGTGTGAACATAGGTGGTGAGCGTGGCGCCCTCGCGCCGCACCACCAGCGACAACTTGGCGTGGGTCTTCAATTCGAGGAAACCATAGACGACCTGCACGCCGGCACGCTCCAGATCGCGCGCCCAGCGGATGTTGGCCTCCTCGTCGAAGCGGGCCTTGAGTTCGACCAGCGCAGTGACGGATTTTCCGGCTTCGGCGGCCTCCACCAGCGTGCGCACGATCGGAGAGTCGCGCGAGGTGCGATAAAGCGTCTGCTTGATCGCCACGACATCCGGATCGCGCGCGGCTTGCTGCAGAAACTGCACGACCACGTCGAAGGATTCGTAGGGATGATGGACGATCAGATCCTTCTGCCGGATTGCCGCGAAAATGTCGCCGCCGTGATCCCTGACGCGCTCGGGATGGCGCGGCACATAGGGCACGAATTCAAGATCGGGCCGGTCCAGCCGCGTCAACTGCGACAGTTCGTTCATGGCGAGCACGCCCTCGACCAGCAGCACCTCATCATCGGCGGTGGAGAGCGCGCGCTGCACGAACGCACGCAGTTCCTCCGGCATCGTCGCCTCGATCTCCAGCCGGATCACCGAGCCCCGCCGCCGCCGCTTCAATGCGGTCTCGAACAGCCGAACCAGATCTTCCGCCTCCTCCTCGATTTCCAGTTCGGAGTCGCGGATGATGCGGAACGCGCCCTGCCCCTTGACGGTATAACCGGGAAACAGCCGGCCGATGAACAGTCCGGTCGCCTGTTCCAGCGTAATCAGCCGCACCGCGCCGTCTTTGCCCGCCGGCAGTCGGATGAAGCGGTCGATCTTGCCGGGCATGCGGATCAGCGCATTCATCGGCTTGCCGTCGGAAACGCGGGCCAGATGCAGCGCAATGGTGAAACCGAGGCTGGGAATGAACGGGAACGGATGCGCCGGATCGATCGCGAGCGGCGTCAGCAGCGGGAAGATGTTGTGCAGGAAATGATCCTCGATCCAGCTCCGCTCGGTCTTGGTGACCTCGCGGCCATCGACTAGAATGATACCGACCTCAGAAAGAATGCCGCGCAGATCGCGCCAGATCGCCTGCTGGTCGGTGGCGAGCTTGGAAACGGTCTCGTTGATGAGGACCAGCTGCTCGGAGGGGGTCAGTCCGTCCGGACTGCGCTCGGCGATGCCTTCACGCACCTGGGCCTTGATGCCGGCCACCCGGACCATGAAGAACTCGTCAAGGTTATTGGCCGAAATCGACAGGAATCGCACCCGCTCCAGCGCCGGATGACCGGGATTAACGGATTCCTCCAGCACCCGGCGATTGAAATGCAGCCAGGACAGTTCCCGGTTGATGAACCGTTCCGGGCTGGCTCCGCTCGTAGAACCAGGATGTAGATCCGCTTCTTTTTCTTTCAAAACAACGACTTGTGCGGAATCCATGGGTATAAGATCCATCCCCCGATCAGGCGGCGCCGCGATCGGTGCCGTGCGGCGCGTAGCATGTGATATTGCGATGACGTTTCAATGACATTGATGTTCCAGGAAGCTGCGACGTCAAGCCGCTTCGGGTGCCGTCAGCCATCCCGCAACAGTTCGGCCGCGAGCGCGCGCGTTACCGGTCTGCCCAGCCGCAACGCCTCGGTATCCAGCAACTCGACCGTCCGGCGCGCGGCGGCAAAGGAGCGCTCGATCCGGGTCGCAAGATAGCTCACCACGGGTTCGTCGACGCCGAGTTGGCGGTCCGCGCAGAATTTCACGATCAATGCGCGAAACATTTGATCGTCAGGCGGCAGCAGCGTCACCACCGGCACGGCGCGAAGCCGCGAACGCAGATCGCGCAACTCGACCTGCAAGTTCGCCGGCGGCGTCCGTGCCGTGATCAGGACATACGCTTGATCTTCGCGCGCGAGATTCATCAGGTGAAATAGCGCGCGCTCGTCGAAACCGGACGGGTTCAGATCCTCGACCACCAGCGCGCCGGTCGCGAGCGCACCGGGTACCGCCGCCGCGGTCAACGCATGCGCGGTAGTCGATCGCGCCCCCGCCTTTTCGGCCCAGATCGCCGCGAGATGGCTTTTGCCCGAGCCTTCCGGGCCGGTCAGAAGCATGACCCGGTTCGGCCAGTCGGGCCAGCCGTCGACAAGCGAAAGTGCTGCGGCATTGGCCGGGCCTTCGAAAAAATCGTCGCGCGAGAGACTTTCAGCATGAGGCAGCGCAAACGCGAGTTGGCGGGGTTGAACGCGGGTAGCCACGCAGTCACTCCATCCCGGCGCTCCGGCGCACGCGTTGCGCGGTATGCGCTAGCTCGGCTCTATCGTGCTCATGTGCCGCACCCATTCCACGAGATAGAGCGACACCGAAACCAAAGTAAAGATCGTCACGAAGCCCATCAGGATCAGATCGTAGGGCGTAGACCTGAAGCCGAAACCAAGCGCCGCCAGCACCAACGCCGCGAACGCGACCTGCGCCACGGTGTTGAGCTTCGACACCATCAGCGGCTTCATTGGAATCGGCTTGTCGAACAACCACGACACGATCACTGCAGATACAATCATGATGTCGCGCGACACCACCAGAATGACGATCCAACGCGGAACTGCGCCCCAGATGCCGAGCGCCACATAGATCGAGACCAGTAGCGCCTTGTCGGCAAGAGGGTCGAGCAGCGCTCCCAATTCGCTGGCCATGTTGAAGCGCTTGGCTAGAAAACCATCCACCGCGTCGCTGACGCCGGCGATGACGAAGATCGCAAAGGCGATTTCCATCTGGTTGGACGCGATCGCCCAGACGATGAACGGCACCAGCAGGATGCGGCCCAAGGTGATGATGTTTGGAATGCTCAACTCAGCGTTTCCCGGCTCTGGCCCGGTTTCAATCAAGATCAGAGCTTTCGCGGCCCGGACCGGCTTGTTGTCTACATAGTATATGCCAGAGGCGGTTGCGAGCCATTGCACGGCGGCGAAATCCGACGTAACCAGCCCGGCCATCATCTGGAATCGGGCATGACCGACCGAAAAAACGGGCTCACTTACGCGGATTCCGGCGTCGATATCGATGCCGGCAACCGTCTGGTCGATCTCATCAAGCCGATGGTGCGCGCCACCGCGCGGGCCGGTGCCGATGCTGAAATCGGCGGATTCGGTGGACTGTTCGACCTTAAGGCCGCGGGCTTCAAGGATCCGGTTCTGGTCGCGGCCACCGACGGCGTCGGCACCAAGGTCAAGATCGCGATTGAAACCGGCTTGCATGCCGGGATCGGCATCGACCTCGTCGCGATGTCGGTTAACGACCTCGTGGTCCAGGGTGCCGAGCCGCTGTTCTTCCTGGATTATTTTGCCTGCGGCAAGCTCGATCCCGAGGCTGCGGCCACCATCGTCGCCGGCGTGGCGGAAGGCTGCCGGGAATCCGGCTGCGCGCTGATCGGCGGCGAGACCGCGGAAATGCCCGGCCTCTACAAAGACGGCGACTACGACCTTGCCGGTTTCGCGGTCGGTGCCGCCGAGCGCGGCACGCTGCTGCCGCATCCCGATATCGCGGCCGGTGACGCGGTGATCGGTTTGACCTCGTCGGGTCTTCATTCCAACGGATTTTCCCTGGTCCGCAAAATCGTTGCGATGTCGGGCCTCGGTTTCGAGGCACAAGCACCGTTCTCGCCGGTCATGACACTCGGCGGCGCACTGCTGACGCCGACGCGGCTATACGTAAAATCGTGCCTGCGCGCGATCCGAGAAACCGGCGCGATCAAAGGACTGGCCCATATCACTGGCGGCGGCTTTACCGACAATATCCCGCGCGTGCTGCCGAAACATCTCGGAGTGGGAATTGATCTGCCACGCCTACCGGTGCTTCCGGTGTTCAAGTGGCTGGCGGAACAAGGCGGCATCGCCGAACTGGAGTTGCTGCGCACCTTCAACTGCGGCATCGGCATGATCGCGGTCGTAAGGTCCGACGCGATCGATCGGGTCATGGAGGTGTTCACCGAGGCCGGCGAAACCGTGGCGCTGCTGGGCGAGGTCATTCCCGCCGCGGGGGAGCATCGCGTCGTTTATAACGGCCATCTCGATCTTGCAGGGTGAGGCAATGAAGCGCCGCGTCGCCATCCTGATTTCCGGGCGCGGATCCAACATGACCGCGCTGATAAACGCCGCCAGCGCGGAAGACTTTCCTGCCGAGATCGTCGTCGTCATCGCCAACAGGGCCGATGCGGGCGGCCTTGCCCACGCGCGCGACAGCGGCGTTCCCGCTTTTGCCATCGAGAGCAAACCGTTCGGCCCAGACCGCGCGGGTTTCGAGGCGAGGCTGCAGTCGGCGCTCGACGAATATCGGGTCGACCTGATTTGTCTCGGCGGCTTCATGCGGTTGTTCACCGCTGATTTCGTGCAGCGCTGGCACGGCCGCATGCTCAATATTCATCCCTCACTGCTGCCGTTGTTCCCCGGCCTCGACCCACACGGCCAGGCGTTGCGCGCTGGGGTGAAGATTTCCGGGGCCACCGTGCATTTCGTCATTCCCGAAACCGACGCCGGCCCGATCGTGATGCAGGGCGCGGTGGCGGTGCGCGACGACGACACGCCGCAAACACTGGCGGCGCGCGTGCTCGAAATCGAACATCGCATCTATCCGGAGGCGCTGCGGCTGGTCGCCGGCGGCGGAGTGAAGATCGAGGGTGACGTCTGCAGAACGACGGTAGACGCGGGTCACGGCGACAGCCTGATTTCGCCCGTTGTCATCTGATCCGGACAAAAATAAACCCCCGGCTTGCACCGGGGGAAATCGTCATCATGATTGCTTGTGCGGACGGTGACGAAGTCTAAGAGACCTTGAGATTTTCCGCGGAAGTCTTGCCGCGGTTTTCCACGAGATCGTATTCGATCACCTGATTTTCGTTGAGGGTGCTCAGTCCAGCGCGCTCGACCGCCGAGATATGGACGAACACGTCCTTATCGCCGGCCATCGGCTTGATGAAACCATAACCCTTGGTCGGGTTGAACCATTTGACGGTGCCTTTTTGCATCGCCTGTCTCCTGCTCTAGACATAAAAACGACGCGGCCACGCTTTTTGCGTGCCGCGCCACAAGCGGGCTTCCGGAGGTCTGCTGAATTTCCTGGTCGCGAAACGCACAGTCGAACGGCCTAAATCCGATTGTGCCCCGGATTGCAACACGAAAATTGCAGGTTAGCAAGCCTTGAACAGGCACCGAACGGGTCCGTGGGGCCGCATCTCAGGCCGCCGGAAAATCCCTGTAGCCGTCGTTCGGCCAGCGGAAATTCGTGTAAGTGATGGTGACGCTGAAATCGATCGACCTCACCTGATGCCACCACGCCAGCGGCATGAAGATCATCTCGCCGGGCATTAGCGTCACCTCGGTGAAGCGTGCATGCTCCAGCCGCGGATACTGCGCGAGCGTCAGCGCAGGATCCTCGAGATCGGAAATCTCGCTGAAAACATGAAGGTGGTTATAGAGCTTGCCGACTTCGGAGGCCGGCAGCACCAGCAGCCGCTTTCGTCCCACTAGTTGGCCAATCAGATTGTTGGTGAGGTCGTGATGCAGCGAGGTCAGCGTGCCGGCGGGCCCGATCCACATCATGCCATTGGGCTGCTCGACTTCGCGGGAAAGGAATTTTTCCGGAAAACCGAGGTCAGGATGCAACAGCGAGATCGCTTCGGCGTTGCGTGCCGAATTATAGGCGGTGAGGTAGGCATCGTTGCCGGCGCCCGGCCGTGACACCAGATCGATGAAGGCATCGAACGGCATTTCCCGCTTGTGCGCCTCCTTGTGAATCTCGAAGCGGTCGCTTTTGCTGCGGTCGCCCTGGAATTCGATCGGTTTTGAACCGACCGCGTGCTTGAGGTACTCGGGCGTCCATTTCGCCAGCGCGGGCCAGTCGGACATCTCGCCGGTCAGGATCACCGGGCGGTTAGCGGCGTAATAGCGGTCGAGAAACTCATCGCTGCTCAGGTTCGCCCGCCGTTCGATGGTCGCATCTTTCGCTGACAGGGCACGCTGACGCTCCAGCGTATCCAGCAGCCACTCGCGCTTGCGCAGATCGAGAAGCGCCTGTGACGACGGCGCAACGGGTCCGGAGGCTTGATCCGATGCAACCGGCCTGGGCGTTTCCGGCGCGCGGGATGTGCCGGTTTCGGAGCGGAAGACGGCCGGCGGCTCCAGCGGCCAGGAAATCGCCGATGCATCGAACGGCTTCAGCCGGAGCCGGGTGCGATGATCTCCGGTCTGCTCCTTCTCGCTCATGTCGACGCCGCGATAATAATGCTTCTGCCATTTATCGACGGGCGCCGGCGGCGGCTCGTTGGCCATCCGCAGCACGAAGGCATCGCGTCCCCTGCTCCAGTCCTGAAAGCGGTCGAGCAAGCCGGGCTCGGCGTCGATCGGCGTCATGGCGGGCTTGATGTCGTCGAGCAGCGCGCGCTGAACCGGAAAGAAGAAGCAGATCGGTTCACCCGCGGCGAAATGGATCCAGTGGTCCGGCCGAGTAAACCGCCAGTTCATGGTGAAGGTAAACGGCGACCAATCGGTCTCGACCACGCCGGTCAGCGGATAGATCCCGTCCTTCGGCAGGTTCGGCGAGCCGCCGATCCACAAATTCCAACCCGGCGGCGTACGGAAGATGCCGGGGACATGGAAGGTCAGGATGCCCTGCCCGAACAGCGAGGTCGCCGCGCTTGCCACCTCGCCCTCCGCATGAGGTCTGATCGTGACCCCGCCGGTGTCGGTCTCTCCGTTCCAGCAGGCATCGAAGGCGCAAGGGTTCAGCAGCTCCCAGCCGTGCGCATTGGCGATGTTGAGCGGCAAGCAGCGATAGGCAAAGGATTCCGGCGTGCCGTCCATCCAGTCGCGCCTGGCCGGCGCCGGCCGGATCAATGGCTGCCAGCCGGGATGAAGGAAGCAGGTCAGGTCCATCGGACTAAGGGACGCAGGCGTGATCTGTGGCCGCAGAACAACAACCGGCGGCATTCCCGGGGCGTGAACCGGTATAACCGATTGACGCTCCAGTTGAACTCAGCACAAATCGCGGCTGATCGATACGATTTTATCGTTGGTAAGGCTGGCGTTGGTCCGGGAATGATTGTCATGCGCAACGCATCACAGCCTGCGCAAGCAGAAAACGCAAGGCTGGGGCAGAAGCTCGGACATGCGCTCGCGCTTACCTTCGCGCTCGGTGCTGCGACAGCACCTTCCGCTGCCAAAGCGCAGATCGCTCCGGTGCCGACACCGACCCCCGCACCGACGCCGACCCCCACACCAACTCCAACCCCGACTCCGGCGCCAACTCCAACACCCACGCCTATCCCGACCCCGCCAGGCCCGGCGCGAACCGACATCAACTCCGGCATGTCGGCCAACACCGCGATGCTGGATCTCGGCAGCAATTTCCTGCGGCGGCTTGGAAACCAGGCGACATTCGGTTTCAACAAGGCGCTGCGCGACAATCCAGGCGGCGGCGGCGCTTCGGCGGAAACCGAGGCGCCGCGTTTTCGGACCTGGGGCGAGGCCTACGGCATTTCAGCGCGGACCGGCGCGGTCGGCGACTTCGTCGGTGACCGGCGCGCAACCATTGGCGGGGTAGCCGGGGTCGGCATGCGCATTGCTCCCGGCATGAACATGGGCCTTGCGGTCGACCAGAGCCATACCGCAATCGACGTGCCGCTGGCGCTGCAGACCGCGACGCTCGACCTGACCCAGTTCGGCTTCAACCTGTCGGTCGACAAGGGGCCCTGGACGTGGGCGCTCGCTGCCGTCCACGGCTACGGCAACATCAATTCGCGACGCGACACCGGCTTCGGCTTCGCGAATGCCGGCTATAGCGCCCGCCTCGACGGGGCGCTCACCGAGCTCAGCTATTACTGGAGCCTCGACCAGAGCCGCATCGTTCCCAAGGCCGGGTTCGAGTTCGTCCGCTCCTCCACCTCGAATCTGCAGGAATTCGGCGGCCTCGACCCGGTGGCGGCGAGCGGCGCCTCGGCGGAGCGGGCGAAAATCCTGGTCGGCGCGGAGGTCGGACGCTACTGGATCTTCGACCAGAAGGTTCTCGATCTGTCCGGCTATGGGAAGTTCATCGACAACGTCGCGCAAAATTTCAGCGACGTCACCGTCAGCCTCGGGCCGCAGAGCATCACGGTGCAGGGCATCGGCGAGAGCCGCTATGGCGCCGATGCCGGCGCCTCGGCGTCGTTAAGCCTGAGCAGCAGCGCCCAACTCTACATCAATTACGACGGAAAATTCCGCACCGCCGCGCAGTCGCACCAGGGCACGGTGGGGGTGGAGCTCAAGTGGTAGGGCGGCGCAAGCTAGCTAGCTAGCTAACTCTGGGCTGGATTAATCCATGTCGGAAGCCAACCCAGCTGCCGCGTACCCCTGGAGACCGTAATTACGTCTTTGCTCCGCCATCAATGGCAAGAGCTCATTTGGATGGATAAACTCGTCCCCGAAGCAAGGGTAGACTTTGGGATCGAATATCTTTTTGAGCCAATCGATCACAATCTTATGTCGATCAGAGTTCCGAAACTCTTTGTGGTACGTAAGCCACAAATCCATGTGGTAGTTGATCGAGAGATCGATCGCGACGAGAGGCGCGCCGAGCGCAACTACGGATGTCGGTAAAAATCCGATCCCCGCACCGCGTTCAATAGCATAGAGGACCGCGACACTGGAATTTGTCGATATGCCAACGATCCCTTCCAGCGATTGCAATCCTAATATTCGTGCATAACCAGTCTCGTCGAGTTGTACGCCGTGTTGCTTGACGATCCGGTGATTCTTAAGTTCGGAGAGACTTTTTGGCAGCCCATAGGCATCGCGATATGCTTCGGACGCGAACGCATAGATATGAAGCCTTCCAAGCTTCGTAACAATGAGATCGGGGTTTGTCGGCCGCGCTAGCTGGAGCGAAATGTCTGCCTCCAGGCGCGACACATCAGCCTGCTCCATTGCGCACCGAAGATCGACCATAATTTTTCTGTAGGTTTTTTGGAAGTCGATCAATCTAGGAAGAATCCACGAGAGACCCGGCCCCTCCGTCACAGCAACACGCACCGAACCATTTATTTCCGTCGACATGGAGGCGCGTCGGAAGATGTTGAAGCTTAGGCGCTCCATCTGTTCAACATCGAACAGCAAAGCCTTTCCTTCATCGCTCAGCGACAAGCCTGACTGGTCACGCAAAAATAATTTGAACCCCAACTCCTCTTCAAGCCTGTCGATTTTCCGCATTAGCGTTGTACCGGTCAGCCCTAAAACTTCAGCAGCATTCCGGAAGCTCTGATGTCGGGTGCATAGGAGGAACGCTCGCAAATCCTCCCATGACGCATTGAGAAGATCTTCGACTTTCTTGTGCTGCGTTGGTGCAGCACCCCGATGCAAACGTTGCGGCATACCCGTCATTCCCGTCAGGTATGATAGTTGTTACAGGTGCAGGACCTTAATTGCATAAAAAGCTTCAAGGAAGTAGATTTTGTGCCGCGACATGAATTAGACGGGCTTGCCCCGACCTCTGTAATCACCGCTCCTCTAGCGACACGTCGGCAGCTAGCCGATTTGGTCGCCATTGCCCGGCGGAATATTCCCGGGGTCAAAATCTCGGAGGTCAGCCTCTCTCAATTTTTGCAGAGCGATCCAGAATCGATTTTTGCACTTGAACGGATGGGAAACCTGCTAGGCGGCATAGCCTTCCTTTACCTTAATTCCCGAGGGTTTAATGCTCTTTTGCTTGACGACATCGACCTAAAAAACCCAAGCCACGAATTCTTGGCAGATCCCGACCAGGCGGTATCAGCTATTTATGTTTGGGCCCTTGCGTGCCGCGGGCGTGCTGTTGTGGGGCTCTCGAACGTCGCGAAATATATGAGAAAGGCACGATTTATCAACGCTGACTACTTTGCCAAGCCCTCGACTACGGCGGGTCATGACTTGCTAGTCGCACTTGGCTTCAAACCTGTTCCCAGCTGTCAGCACGAACTATGGCGCTACGAACGCCCATGGAACCGCCTTCTACCGGATACACCCGCATCACACGTCTCAAAAAGGAATTTTGCGGATGCACGGTACTAAACTTCCATCGTTGGCCAAGCTGGAATCGCGCTCGATTTCGATCCGAATTGCGCGCGATCCGAGTGATCTGATGCTCGTCACGGCTATTCGCGCGTCGGTTTATCTTGCTGAGCAGGATTGCCCGATCGAAGAAGAATTCGATGGCAACGACATGGTGGCCGCGCATTTCATTGGATTTATCGGACCCGAACCAGCCGCCTGTCTTCGGGTGCGATTTTTCGGAGAGTTTGCAAAGATTGAACGCCTTGCCGTCCGCCATCAGTTCCGGCGGTCACGTATATCTTTCAAGTTGGTTCAAGCGAGCTTCGATTACATCAAACGCAAGGGGTTCAAAAAGGTCTACGGTCATGCGCAGGACCGACTGGTGAATTTCTGGGCCCATTTCGGCGCCAAGCCGCTTGGCGACAACCGCAGGCTCACATTTTCCGACTTTTCCTACACCGAGATGGTGCTCGATCTCGAACCCAGTCCCGACGCCATCACGCTCGACAGCGATCCCTACGTGATCATTCGGCCTGAAGGCGATTGGGACAGGCCAGGTGTGCTGGATGTGTCTTCAAGCCGTGCCGCATCTTCGCCGCTTCGGCAAACGGCACCCTCGGTGGCGCGATGATGAATCGGAAATTTTTGATATCCATGCACGACGATCCGCCGATCCTGATCTGCGCCGATCTGCAAACCGAATATCTCACCGAAGGGCGCAGCCACGTCATCACGGACGCCGACGCGATTACGTCGCGATGCCACGAACTGCTGACGATCTGGCGCAACAATCTGTGGCCGGTCATGCACCTGAAACGGATCGCGCACGCGGCCTGGTTCAACCCGGCTTCGAACCTGACCGACTGGATCCCGGTGTTGAAGCCGAAGCCGGGAGAACTCACCTTCGAGCACCCGCTGCCGTCGGCTTACAGTTCGAGCCGGTTCGCGGAATACATGTCGAACATGAAGGCGATCCGCTGTGTGGTGCAGGGATTCTCGCTTGATGAAACCGTCCTTTCGACGGTGGTCGACGGATTTCATCGCAGCCACAGCTATCAGATCGTTCGGGACGCGGTGGCCTGCCGGCGCCCGGCCAATGGCGACGCGGCGGCGTACAAAGACGCCGTCGTCAAAGTCATCGGCAACTACGCCCGTATCCGGACCTGCTCCGACCTTATCGCGGAAAGCAATGAGGTGACGGCATGACCGGCAGCGAACGACGGCGTCGAGGCCAGTCTCATTTTCCGAGACGTTCAGCCAGTTCGATCACCTTCAGCCGATCGGCCGCATCCTTGATTTTTCGAAAGGCAATGACGAGGCGAAGGCCTTCGCCGATCGTTTCGTCACCTTCGTCAATCTGCAGCAGCTTCCGAAATCTATCATCCGAATTGTCGGTGTTCACAATACAAGCTCCAAAGGCGAGTAGAAAACAATGACCCGCAAGGAAGAACTTAGCGCAATGGCAACTACCATCCTATCGGCAATCGAGCAGGCTCGCCACTTAAAGTTGCCAACAAGCGCTTACATTCTGTCGATGGCGCTGATGGAAGTGATGGAGGAAAAGGATGCGCTCGGTCCGGACCAGAAGGGCGGCAAGAAGCGATAAACGCTCCTCGTGCACTGCGATCAGTGCACCCGCTCCGCGTGCTGTAGCCGGCGCTTTCGCCAGATCCATCCCACCGCCAGCACCACGATTACGCCAAGTACCGCACAGACCAGCTCTCCCCCGTGCCCGCCGCCGCCGAAGCGCGGCGCCAGACCGAACACCGCCAGCATGGCGTCCAGCCTGATGCCGGCCGCGCCGTCGAAAAAGCGCTGCAGCATTGGATGAATTGCCGGATCGGTCGCGATGACGTCGCCGGCGATCCAGCCCAGCAGAGCCGCACCGGCCCACACCAGGATCGGCAGGCGGCTGAGCAGCGCCATGATCAGCGCGGCGCCGGCAACGATCAAGGGAACGCTGACGGCGAGCCCCAGCACCAGCAACGGCACGCTGCCATTGGCGGCGGCGGCGACCGCGATGACGTTGTCGAGACTCATGACAATGTCCGCGACCACGACGATCTGGACCGCGGCCCACAGATGCGATGCCGACTTGACGCCGTCCTCGTTCTCGTCCTCCGGCACCAGCAATTTTGCGGCAATCACGATCAGCGCGAGGCCACCGACCAGCTTGAGATAGGGCAATTCCATCAGGGTGGCGACGATGCCGGTGAAGATGATGCGCAGGATCACCGCCGCGGCCGCGCCGAGGATCATGCCCCACAGCCGCTGACGCGGCTCCAGCCCGCGGCAGGCCAGTGCGATCACCAGCGCGTTGTCGCCGGACAACAGCACGTTGATCCAGATGATCTTGCCGACCGCCAGCCAGAATGCCGGCTGCTGCATCTCGGCGTTAAACTGGGTAAAAAACGCCCCGACGATCGCCGGATCGAATATCTGCAGCAGCGAATTCACGGTCCGCCCCTCTCAGCCGGCGCACCGGCGCCCCAAAATCAGCCGACGATTTCGTTGCCCGAGAAAAACTGCGCGATCTCGACCGCGGCGGTCTCGGCGGCGTCCGAGCCGTGCACCGAATTTTCGCCGATCGATTTCGCGTGCAGCTTGCGGATGGTGCCGTCGGCGGCTTTGGATGGATCGGTTGCGCCCATCACGTCGCGGTGCTTCAGCACGGCGTTTTCGCCTTCCAAGACCTGCACAACGACCGGCGCCGAGATCATGAAATCCACCAGTTCGCTAAAAAACGGGCGCGCCTTGTGGACGGCATAGAAGGTTTCGGCCTGCTCGCGGGTCATGCGGATACGCTTCTGCGCGACGATCCGCAGCCCGGCCTTTTCGATCAGGGCATTGATCGCGCCGGTCAGATTTCGCTCGGTCGCGTCGGGTTTGATGATCGAAAAAGTGCGCTCAATCGCCATGATTTGTCCTTGAAACGGAAGGGGAGGTCGCGGCGCTTATATCGGCGCCCCTCCGCCTCGGCAAGCGATCAGGCGGCATGCCGCAAGCGACATCGCGTCGCCGGTCGGAGGCCGGCTTGCCGGCATCGCCGCGATTTTTCATCAGGTTGAACCTTTTCCGAACAGACGTCCCGCCGTCCGCATAGTGGCGACTGGCACCACGGCGGCTGGGCGGACCACTTGGTGTCGGCAAGTCGTTATTTTGGCACTTATGGTTACAGCGCGCCGGGTTCCGCGACTGGCCTCGACCCGTGGGGATCCGCGCTGGCGCCTGAACGGCCGTGTTATTGATCGCAGGCCGCCGATTCCGGCTTCGAACGCGCCCGGCCACGCTCGCGGCGGGCTATTTGCTATTTTAACACCCAGTAACCCGCGCCCGACCTTCATTCAATTTTTACGAGAAAGGCATGCAATCGGTTAGCAACGAAACAATTCCGGCCCGGATGACTTGGTCACATGTCAATCAACAGCAACGAGCGCAAAGCGGAACCCGCGATGTCGAACCGAAGCAACGAGAGCGACCAGATCGACCGCGCTACCAGCCTATCGATCTGCCATGCCGTCGGCGAGCGGTTGCAGCGAGACCTTTGCCCGGAACGGTCTGCACTGCCGTCACATCTTGACAGGCTGATGGATGAGTTGCGGCGACAGGACGACCACTGACCTGACCCGACATAGACGGAAAGCAACATTCCACCACCGATGGGGTTGCGTTTGAGCGCGCCTCCGGTGACAACCCCGCATGCTTTCTATCACCGATATTTCCATCCGGATCGCCGGACGACTGCTTATCGATCACGGCACGGCGCAGATCGTTCCGGGCGCCCGTGTTGGCCTGATCGGTCGCAACGGCGCGGGGAAATCGACGCTGTTTCATGCCATTCGCGGCGAACTGCCGACCGAAACCGGCACCATCTCCATACCGCCGCGGTGGCGGATAGGCAGCCTGGCGCAGGAGGCGCCGAACGGCCCGGAGAGCCTGATCGATGTGGTTCTCAAGGCGGATTTGGAACGCGACGCCCTGTTGCTGGAAGCCGATACCGCGCAGGATCCGCACCGGATCGCCGAAATCCAGACCCGGCTTGTCGACATCGACGCGCATTCGGCACCGGCCCGCGCGGCTGCGATCCTGAGCGGGCTGGGATTTTCGACTGCCGATCAGGCGCGACCCTGCTCGGAATTCTCCGGCGGCTGGCGGATGCGCGTTGCACTTGCGGCGACGCTGTTCTCCGCGCCCGATCTTCTGCTGCTGGACGAGCCGACCAATTATCTCGATCTGGAAGGCACGCTATGGCTTGAAGACCATCTGGCGAGCTATCCCCGCACCGTGATCGTTATCAGCCATGACCGCGATCTGCTCGATACGTCGGTCGATCAGATCCTTCATCTCGACCGCGGCAAGCTGACGCTTTATCGCGGCACATATTCTTCCTATGAAGAGCAGCGCGCTACCAAGGAAATGCTCGACGCCAAGCAAGCAAAGCGCCAGGATGCCGAGCGCAAGCGCCTGCAGGAGTTCGTCGACCGCTTCAAAGCCAAGGCTTCGAAGGCCCGCCAGGCGCAGTCGCGCGTCAAGATGCTGGAAAAGATGAAGCCGATCGCCGCGGTGGTGCGGCAGGACGTCCGCGAAATCAACTTCCCGGCTCCGGAAAAGATGCTGTCGCCGCCGATCATCGCCATCGACGCGGTTTCGGTCGGCTACGATCCAGCCCAGCCGGTGCTCAGGAACGTCACGCTGCGCATCGACAACGACGATCGCATCGCCCTGCTCGGCGCCAACGGTAATGGCAAATCGACGCTGGTGAAGTTGCTCGCCAATCGGCTGGCGCCATTCTCGGGCAAGATCACGCGGGCCGACAAGATTTCCATCGCCTATTTTGCCCAGCATCAGCTCGAAGAGTTGAACGAGGACGGCTCGCCCTACGATCACGTGCGCAAGCTGATGCCGGATGCTCCGGAAACCAAGGTGCGCGGACGCACTGGGGCGATCGGCTTCTCGGGCAAGGCCGGCGACACCCTGGTCAAGAGCCTGTCCGGCGGCGAGAAGGCCCGTCTGCTGCTGGGGCTGGCGACGTTTTTCGGCCCCAACATGATCATCCTCGACGAGCCCACCAACCACCTCGATATCGATAGCCGTGCGGCGTTGGCGGAAGCGATCAACGAGTTTCCAGGCGCCGTCATCATGGTCTCCCATGACCGCTACCTGATTGAATCCTGCGCAGATCAATTGTGGGTCGTGGCCGATCGCACGGTGACGCCATATGACGGCGATCTCGACGAATATCGCCGCATGGTGCTGTCGGTGCGAGGCATGCGTTCTCGCGATCGCGGAACGGACGAACGCCCCAACACCCGAGACAGGCCACAGCGCGCCAAGGCCGAGAAGCGCACGCCGCTGAAACAAAAAATTTCCGATGCCGAGGCTGAGATCGCGCGCATCAGCGGCATCATCACGAAGATCGATGCCGCGCTGGCGCTGCCGGATCTGTTCCAGCGCGATCCGAAGCAGGCAGCGCAATTAAGCAAGGCCCGCGCCGGCGCGGCATCGGCGCTGGCGCGCGCGGAAGAGGAATGGCTGACGGCAAGTTCGCAACACGAAGGGGCGACGGGATAACGCTCCGCAACTCCGCGTCTGCCGCGATGCGCGTGACGCCATGCCTTATGTCGCCGCGGGCTTCTTCTTCGCCTTGGGCTTTGCCGTTTTCGGCTGACCCGCCGGCTCCGCTGCGCGCTCGACCGCAGACAGGCGGCCGGACGTGAACGTGTAGATTCCGGCGCGCGGACCACGCGAATAGGTCAGAACCGCGACCCGGTCGCCACGCGAATTGTTGGAAAGGCCGACACTATCGGGCGCCGCGCCAATGCCGCGCTCCACGTCGCATTCGGTATGGCCAAGCGCAACGGCACCCGGTTTCAGCGCCGGCCCCGCCGCGCCGCTGTCGGACAACGCATTGGCGTCGGCGGGAACCCCCGGCGGAGCCATTCCCGGGCACTGACCGTCCGCGCTGATCAGATCGTCCGGTGCGATCGGCTTGTCCGGGGTCAAGGGAGCGGTTTCAATCGAGACATTGCGGATGAACATCCGGCCAGGGCGCGAGAACCAGTCGGCATCCTTGGTCAAAAGGTCCGAGGAAAACATGGCGGCCGTGCTGGAGCAGCCAGCCATCAATGGCGCCACCACAATCAGCATGAGCAGTCGCTTTTGTTGAAAATTGCCCTGTCGCACGATCACCTAAGTTCCCACCTCGGCCCTAAGCGCTTGTCCCACCACCACTTTGCGGCACCAACGTGGCTGTATGACCGCCCACCGGCCGACTTACGATTATCATTAATTGCCGGATATCGCTAATCCCGCCGTTGCCAGCGGCCTCGCTCGTCCGCCTGCCAGTAGGTGACCTCAAAGCCCCGCGACTTGCAATCGGTCCACGCAGCACGCGCCGCGGCGAGCGCTTCGCCGTCATCGCCGTTGAAAACCAGCACGAGGCGCTCGTATGCATCGCAATCCGCAGGCAAAGCCGCGTTATCGATCAGGAACCGGACATTGGCTTTGTTGGGATTGTCCTCCGCGACCGCCAGCATGATCGGCTGATCCTGCGGGTCTCCAACGCGCCAGGTCGCATGTGGCAGGAACGAATCCTCTCGGTAGGTCCATAGATGCGTGTCGAGCGCGTCGGCGCGCTCTTCCGAAGTTCCCTGCACGACGACGCGCCAGCCTCGCTCCAGCGACTTCTCGAGCAGTGGCGGCAAGACGGTTTCGAGCGACATGTTCTGCAGATGATAGAACAGCACTTCCGTCATGGCTTGCCTTCGTAATACTCCGCGACCAGCCGCTCCAGCAGGCGCACGCCATAGCCCGAGCCCCAGCTTTGATTGATCTCGGTTTTGGGCGCCCCCATCGCCGTACCGGCGATATCGAGGTGAGCCCAGGGCGTATCGTCGACAAAGCGCTGCAGGAACTGCGCGGCGGTGATCGAGCCGCCGTTACGGCCGCCCGTGTTCTTCATGTCGGCGAATTGCGAATCGATCTGCTTGTCGTATTCCGGACCTAGCGGCATTCGCCAGACCCGTTCGCCAGTCGCCTGCCCGACGCTGTTCAGCCGTTCTGCCAACTGATCGTTGTTCGAGAACATTCCGGCATATTCGGTGCCGAGCGCGACCATGATCGCTCCCGTCAGCGTCGCAAGATCGATCATGAATTTCGGCTTGAACTTCTGCGCCACGTACCAGAGTACATCGGCCAGCACGAGTCGGCCTTCGGCATCAGTATTGATGATCTCGATGGTCTGGCCGGACATCGAAGTCACGATATCGCCGGGTCGCTGCGCGTTGCCGTCGGGCATGTTCTCAACAAGGCCGATGGCGCCGACCACATTGGCCTTGGCCTTGCGGCCCGCCAGCGCATGCATCAGCCCAACCACGCAGGCCGCGCCGCCCATATCGCCTTTCATGTCCTCCATGCTTCCGGCAGGCTTGATCGAGATGCCGCCGGTGTCGAAACAGACGCCCTTGCCGATAAACGCAACCGGCTGTTCGCCTTTCCTGCCGCCGTTCCAGCGCATGATCACAGTGCGGCTGGGCTGGGTGGAGCCCTGCCCCACGCCGAGCAGCGCCCCCATGCCGAGCTTCTTCATGGCCTTGACATCGAGCACCTCGACGTCGACGCCGAGCTTGCGCAACTGGCTGGCGCGGCGCGCAAATTCCACCGGGAACAGCACGTTCGGCGGCTCGTTGACCAGTTCGCGGGCAAGGATGACGCCATCGACGATATGGTCGTCGGATGCGAACGCTTTTTTCGCGGCATCGACGTTGGACACTGCGAATGAAATCTCAGCGTCGAGGGCCGCATCCTCGCCGTCCTTCTTTTTGGTCTTGTAACGATCGAATCTGTAAGCGCGCAACCGCACGCCCGACGCGACAGCCGCGATCTGGTCGGGCTTCATGGCCCCGGTCGGCAGTTCGGCCATGATCGTTACCGGCTCGCGGCCGCGGTGAAGCTTGCCGGCGGCCGCGCCGCCGAACTTGAGAAAGTCGTTGTCCTTGATGTCAGACGGCTTGCCGGCGCCTACCACGATCAGCCGACTCGCCCTGACCCCTTCGGGTGCCAAAAAATCCAGCGTCGAGCCGCTCTTGCCTTTGAACTGATTGGCCGCGGCGGCGCGCCTGATCATGCCTGCCGCCGCCCCCAGCGTCTTGCCAGTCGCCGTGCCGAACTTCAGCGCATCGTCGCAGAACACGACCAGAATACCGCGCGGGGCGCTGGAAAACGGGACGAAGCCGACCTTGACGGCGTCGGGCATAGGGCAATCCTCCAGAATCAGGGCTGTCGCAGGTCGGGACCAGCGTCTGCTATTGCGGTGTTCGAGCGTTCGCGCCGTCCTCCGGATGGTTCCAGCGGCACACGTCCCGACCATGGAACATGGTCACCGCCACTATGGCCTGTCCGCTGCCTTGCTGCCAAGCGCAGACGTGGCGAACGGGCCACATCCAGCAAATTATTAACCATATCTCTAGGGTGCCATCGCGCAGCCATTTTGTTGACCGATCAAAGGGATGGTAGTGTGAGAGTATGCCGGATGGAACGGCGGCGCGGCCACAGGGGGATCTCCGGTCGGGGATCTGGCCACGGCGGCGTGTTCCGGTTCGGGCGGTGGGGATCTTGCGGGTACGATGGGGTCGATCGACAGGTATATTTTTCGCACGACGCTCGCGTCGTTTGCGCTGGTTCTAGTCAGCCTGACCGGCGTGATCTGGATTACGCAGGCGTTGCGCGGCATCGATCTGATGACCAGCCAGGGCCAGACCATCCTGACCTTTCTCGGCGTCACCAGCCTGATCATTCCGGTGCTCGTGCTGATCATCGCGCCGGTCGCGCTGATGATCGCGATTTCGCACACGCTCAATAAGCTGGCGACCGATTCCGAGATCATCGTCATGAACGCTGCCGGCCTTTCGCCTTTCCGGCTGTTCCGCCCTTTCATCTACGCCACCGTCGTGGTTGCGATCATGGTCGCCTTCATTGCGGCCTATCTCGCGCCCGACGGCATGCGCCGCCTCAAGCAGTGGGACGCCGAAATCACCGCCGACGTACTGGCCAATATCCTGCAGCCCGGCCGCTTCACGCAGCTCGATCAGAACCTGACCATTCGAATCCGGGAACGGCAGCCCGGCGGCGTGCTGGTTGGCATTTTCGTCGACGACCGCCGCAATCCCGACGAACGTGTCAGCATCGTCGCCGACCACGGCACGGTCCTGAACAACAGCACCGGTTCGTTTCTGGTTCTCGAAGACGGCAATCTGCAGCGCTTCGAAGTCGGCAAGCGCGATCCGGCCCTGGTCGCTTTCGGCCGTTACGCGTTCGACATGTCGAAGTTCTCCAATCACGGCCGCGATGTTACCTTTGGCATCCGCGAACGTTATCTCTGGGAGTTGCTGTCGCCGGCGCCGGATGATCCGGTCTATGCCCAGTTGCCCGGACAATTCCGTGCCGAGGTGCATGACCGGTTCATGGCGCCGATCTACCCGTTCGTGTTCGCGGCCTTGACCTTCGCGTTTCTCGGCACGCCGCGCACCACGCGCCAGAGCCGAACTTTTTCGATGGCCTGTTCGATCCTTGCGGTGTTCGGGCTGCGCATCGCGGGATTCGCCTGTTCGGTAATCACCGTGAAGTCGCCGATGGCGCCTGTCGTTCAGTATGTCATGCTGACCGCAGGGATCGCCGCAAGCCTGTGGATCATTCTCCGCGGCGTCGTCGTCGAGCCGCCGGCCGCATTGATGGAAACCATCACCAAATCCAACGCGCGGCTCGCGCGCATGATCGGGCGGCCGGCGACAGCATGAGCATGTTGAGCAACACGCTTGGGCGATACTTTGCGGGCCGCTTCGTGGTTTCCGCGGTCGGCGTATTCGCCAGCATTTTCTTTCTTCTCGTTCTCGTCGACTACATCGAGATGGTCCGGCGAACCTCGGGACTGGTCTCCGCGCCCGCCCTCATGGTGGCCGAGACCTCGCTGTTTCGTGTGCCGCAATTGCTCGAAAAGATGATGCCGTTCTGCATCCTGATAGGAGCGATGACCTGCTACCTGGCGCTGTCGCGGCGGCTGGAACTGGTGGTGGCCCGCGCCGCCGGGGTGTCGGCGTGGCAGTTCATCGCGCCTGCGCTGGCCAGTGCGGTGGTGCTCGGCATCGTCGCCACCACGGTCTACAATCCGGTGTCCGCAAACCTGCGCGAGCTTTCGAAGCGGATGGAAGCGGAATTGTTCGGCTCTTCCCCCGGTGCCGGTCTGCAGGACGCAGCCGGCTTCTGGGTCAATCAGGTGACGAGCGAAGGTCAGGCCATCATCAACGCTGCCCGTAGCGAACAACAGGGCGTCCGCCTCACCGGCCTGACCGTGTTCAGATTCGATCCCGACTTCACATTCAAGGAGCGAATCGAGGCGCGCGAGGCGACGCTGGAGGACGGGTACTGGCTGTTCAAGTCGGCCCGCCGCTTTTCGCTTGATGGACCGCCGATCGACCAGGACAGTTTCAGCCTCAAAACCACCCTGACGCCGGCACAGGTCCGGAACAGTTTTTCGACCCCTGAAACCGTGTCATTTTGGCAACTCCCGGGCTATATCCGGTCTTCCGAGAGTTCCGGATTTGCCACCGCCGGCTACCGCCTGCAGTACCACAAGCTTATCGCACAGCCGTTTTTGCTGGCCGCGATGGTGATGCTGGCGGCTTCGGTAAGCCTGCGGTTCTTCCGCTTCGGCGGCGTGCAGAAGATGGTTTTAAGTGGCGTGGGTGCGGGCTTTCTGCTCTACGTTTTGTCGAAAGTGACCGAGGATTTGAGCAAGGCTGAGTTGATGCATCCCATCGCTGCGGCGTGGTTGCCCGTCTGCGTGGGCGGCCTCACCGGCTTTCTGGCCTTGCTGTACCAGGAGGACGGGTAGTGGCCATTGTCGCCGCCCTCCAGCGAAGTGCGTCCGGATTCGGGCGGCGCGCATTGCTGCGCCGCCATCAGCTTCGCTTGTCTGCGATTACGGGACTGCTGGCAGGGCTGGTTGTCGCAGCCGCGCTGAACGTTGCGGCGGTCTCGCCGGCTGCGGCGCAGGGCTTTACCTACAACCCGATCCACACCCGGCCGAAGCCGCCGCCTCCCGCCAATAACGGGCAGATGCTGGTGCAGGCCGTCGAGGTGGATTACGACTACAATAACCAGCGGGTGTCGGCGGTCGGCAATGTGCAGATGTTCTTCAACGGAACGTCCATCGAGGCCGACAAGGTCATCTACGATCAGAAGACCAAGCGCCTGCACGCCGAAGGCAATATTCGCCTGACCGATGCGGACGGCAAGATCACCTACGCCGAAGTCATGGACCTGAGCGACGACTATCGCGACGGCTTCGTCGATTCGCTGCGGGTCGACAGCGCCGAGCAGACGCGGATGGCCGCGACGCGCGCCAATCGCTCCGAAGGCAATTACACGGTGTTCGAAAACGGCGTCTACACCGCCTGCGCGCCATGCAAGGACGACCCGAAGAAGCCGCCGCTGTGGCAGGTCAAGGGCGCCCGGATCATCCACGACCAGACCGACAAGATGTTGTACTTCGAGAACGCACAGCTGGAGTTCTTCGGCGTTCCGATGGCATACCTGCCCTATTTCTCGACACCCGATCCCACGGTGAAGCGCAAGACCGGCTTCCTGATGCCCTACATCACGTCGAGCTCGACCTACGGGTTCGGCGTTGAGACGCCGTTCTACTGGGCCATCGCGCCCGACTACGACGCGACCTTCAGTCCGCGCATCACGAGTAAGCAGGGCGTGTTATTCCAAGGCGAATTCCGCCAACGCCTCATCAATGGATCGTATCAAATCCGCGCTTATGGAATCGATCAGCTGGATCCCGGCGCCTTCGCCGGCCAGCCCGGCGATCGCCAGTTCCGCGGCGGCGTCGACACCAAGGGCCAGTTCGCGCTGAACGACAAATGGGTCTGGGGCTGGGACGGTGTCCTGCTCTCGGACTATTACTTCTTCTCGGATTACCGGCTGTCGCAATACAAGGATCCGCTGGGGTCGTTTCTCAGCCTGCCGACCGAGGCGATCTCTCAGCTGTACCTGACCGGCGTCGGTAACCGCAGCTACTTCGACGCACGCACGATTTATTATCTGAGTTTCTCGGGCAACCAGGCGCAGGTGCCGGTGATCCATCCGGTGATCGATTATTCGAATGTACTCAACTGGAACATTTTTGGCGGCGAGGTCAGCTACAAGACGAACTTCACCAGTCTGACGCGCGAAACCGCAGCGTTCGATCCGATCACGCTTCTGGCCGCCAACAATGGCTGGTGCCTGCCGACGTCGGCCGATCCCACGGTCAAGACGCCCAGCAACTGCCTGCTGCGTGGCATCCCCGGCACTTACACGCGGCTGTCGGCCCAGGCGCAATGGCGCCGCTCGTTCACCGACGACGCCGGACAAATCTGGACGCCATTCGCCTCCGTGCGCGCCGACGTGATCGACGCTTCGATTTCGACCCAGCCCGGCGTTTCGAACTTCCTGCCGACCGGCGACACCCAGGCGCTGCGCGTGATGCCGACCGTCGGTCTCGAATATCGCTACCCCTTCATCAACGTTCAGCCCTGGGGCACCACGACGATCGAGCCGGTCGCACAGATTATCATCCGCCCGAACGAATCATATGCCGGCAAGCTCCCCAACGAAGACGCGCAAAGCATGGTATTCGACGCCAGCAACCTGTTCAGCGTCGATAAATTCTCCGGATACGACCGCGTCGAAGGCGGCGGCCGTGCCAATGTCGGCGTGCAGGCCACGACGCAGTTCGACCGCGGCGGTTCGGTCAATGTGCTGTTCGGGCAATCCTATCAGCTGTTCGGCCTGAATTCGTTTGCGGTCGCCGACGTGACCAACACCGGCTTGGATTCCGGCCTCGACAAACCGCGCTCCGACTATGTCGCCCGCGTCAACTATTCGCCCAACCGGACTTATACCTTCAGCACGCGCGCACGGCTGGATGAATCGACGCTGAACGTGCAGCGGTTCGAGGCGGAAGGCCGCGCCGCCTTCGATCGCTGGTCCGTCAGCCTGATGTACGGCAACTACGCGGCGCAGCCCGAGCTGGGATACCTGACCCGCCGTGAAGGCCTGCTCGGCAGCGGCTCGATCAAGGTCGCAGCGAACTGGGTGGTGACCGGCGCCGCCCGATGGGATCTCGTGGCGAACCAGATCAACCAGTACGTCATCGGCGCCGGATATGTGGACGATTGTTTCGTGCTGGCGGCGAACTATGTCACTTCCTATACCTACGCTGCGGGATCGACACCACCGGTGCTGAACCACGCGATTATGCTGCAGATCGGTTTGCGAACGCTCGGCAATACGTCCTCGACGGGCGGCGCGACCGGTATTCAGTAGAGCCGGCACCGGCGGGCGCCATGCAGCTAATCGATCGGCTGACACGGATTTTACGATGACAATGTTCTTCCTCTCGCCTCTTTCGCGTCTGATCATCAGCGGTGCCGCGATCCTGGTGCTCATGGCCGGCGGGTCGCCGTTGCGCGCGCAGGCCATTGCCGTGATGGTCAACGGTGAACCCATCACCAATTACGATATCGAGCAGCGCAGCAAGCTGAACGCCCTTACGACGCACAAGACCCCTCCCCGGCAGGACGTGATCAATGAACTGATCAACGAAAAGGTGAAGATCAAGGAAGCCAAGCGATTCGGCGTCGATCCCACCGCCGCCGAGATCGATTCGTCCTATGCAATGATGAGTTCGCGCATGCGCCTGACGTCGGAGCAGCTCGATAAGACGCTGGAAAACCAGGGTATCCGGCCTGATACCCTCAAGTCCCGCATCAAGGCCAACATGGTCTGGGGCAGTCTGGTGCGCGGCCGGTTCAAGGAAAGTCTGCAGGTCGGCGAAAAGGATGTCGCCGCCGCCGTTCAGGTCAATGCCGACGACAAGGACAAGCCGGCGACCGAAAGCTTCGAATACCAGATGCGACCGATCGTGCTGGTGGTGCCGCGAGGCGCTGCACCGGCGGCTATGGAGTTGCGCCGAAAGGAAGCCGAGGCGCTGCGCGCGCGCGTGCAGACCTGCGACGACGCTAACTCGATTTTCAGATCCATCCAGAACGCCGCGATACGGGACATCGTCGTCAAGACCTCCGCCGACCTTCCGGCCGTTCTTCGCGACGTGCTTGACAAGACCCCGATCGGCCATCTCACCGCGCCGGAGGTGACCAAACAGGGCATCGAAATGGTCGCGCTCTGCGGCCGCAAGCCGACCACCGTCGACACGCCGAAGAAGCGCGAGGTGCGAGACAAGATGTTTCTGGAAAAATACGAAAAGAAGCAGAAGGCTTACCTCGACGAAGTCCGCAAAGCCGCGATGATCGAATACCGGTAGGCGCATGACAAAGCCCCTCGCGCTGACTCTGGGCGAACCGGCGGGGATCGGGCCGGATATCGCCATCGCAGCGTGGCTGCGCCGCCGCGAGTTGAAGCTCCCGGCCTTCTACCTCGTCGGCGATCGTGATTTTCTCGGCGCGCGTGCCAAGACTCTTGGTCTCGATATCAAACTGAAAGACGTTCGCGCCGAGGATACGTTGGCGACGTTCCCGGACGCCTTGCCGGTGGTGGCGACCGGCCATGCCGCGACGGCGCGACCGGGACAGCCGGACGACAGCAGCGCGGATGCCGCGATCGGCTCAATTCGCCACGCGGTCGGCGACGTGATCGCCGGGCGCGCAGCGGCGGTCGTCACCAATCCGATTGCAAAGAGCGTCCTGTACCGTGCCGGCTTCCGGCATCCCGGCCACACCGAATTTCTCGCCGAACTCGCCGCGCACGACGGCAAAACGCCGCAGCCGGTGATGTTATTGTGGTCACCCGCGGTCGCCGTGGTGCCGGTGACCATCCATTTGTCGCTGCGGGACGCCATTGCGCAGTTGTCGAGCGGCCTGATCGTGAGCACCGCCAAAATCGTTGCCGCGGACCTGAAGGCCCGTTTCGGTTTGGCGCGTCCGCGGCTTGCGGTATCCGGCCTCAATCCCCATGCCGGCGAAGCCGGTTCGCTCGGCACCGAAGACCAGACCATCGTCACTCCCGCGGTCGAAACCCTGCGCCGCGACGGTATCGATGCGAGGGGTCCGTTGCCCGCGGACACCATGTTTCACGGCGCCGCGCGACAAACCTATGACTGCGCGATCTGCATGTACCACGACCAGGCGCTGATACCGGTCAAGACGCTGGCATTCGATGACGCGGTCAATGTCACGCTGGGCCTGCCGTTCGTCCGCACGTCGCCGGATCACGGTACGGCCTTCGACATCGCCGGCACCGGCCGTGCCAATCCGTCGAGCCTGGTCGCGGCGCTGCATCTGGCTGCCCGCATGGTCGCGACGACACAGCCGGCATGAGCGCGATCGACGACCTTCCGCCGCTGCGCGACGTGATCAGGCAACACGCACTGTCGGCGCGCAAATCGCTCGGACAGAATTTCCTGCTCGACCTAAATCTCACCGCGCGCATCGCGCGCGCCGCCGCACCCCTCGAAGACGCCACCGTCGTGGAAATCGGACCGGGCCCTGGCGGACTGACGCGCGCCCTGCTCGCGCTTGGCGCCCAACGCGTCATCGCGGTCGAGCGCGACACGCGTGCGCTGGCGGCGCTCGAAGACATTTCGAGGCGGTATCCCGGACGCCTGGAGATCGTGCCGGGCGATGCGACAACGTTCGATCCGCGCCCGCTGCTGGGCGGTAGTCGTGCCAGAATCGTGGCCAACCTGCCCTATAACATCGCAACCAGCCTGCTGGTCGACTGGCTCTCCATCGAGCCATGGCCGCCCTGGTACGACATGATGGTGCTGATGTTTCAGCGCGAAGTCGCCGAGCGGATCGTCGCGCGCGAGGACGACGAAGCCTATGGACGGCTGGCGGTGCTCTCGAACTGGCGCGCGGAAACAAAAATTCTGTTCGATATTTCGCCGGCGGCATTCGTTCCCCAGCCCAAGGTCACCTCCTCGGTGGTGCGGCTGGTGCCTCGCCAAACACCGGAACCGTGCGACCGCAGGGCGCTGGAGCAGGTCGCAGCGGCAGCCTTCAGCCAGCGCCGTAAGATGCTGCGGCAAAGCCTCAAATCGCTTGGCGCCGATCCGGCGCGGCTGGCAGGAGCCGCGCATGTCGATCCGACACGGCGGGCCGAGACCATTCCGGTCGGAGGTTTTGTTGCCATGGCCCGCGAATTGACCGATATACGCGGCGCAAAATCAAAGATGTCCTGAAGGAGAGAACACCATGGCGCAAATGCGTCGCCAGTCGCTTGTCAAATTCGATGCACCATTGTGTGAGACCATCGTCGAGACGCCGAAGCCGCTGGGCAAGGAAGTCCTGGTCCGCATCGAGCGTTGTGGGCTGTGCCACTCCGACCTGCACATCCAGGATGGTTACGCCGATCTTGGCGGCGGCAAGCGGCTCGACACCACGCGCGGCATGACGCTGCCGTTTACGCTGGGCCATGAAATCGCCGGCGTCGTCGAAGAAGTCGGCTTGGATGTCTCAAAGGACTTAATCGGAACGAAGAAGGCCGTATTCCCCTGGATCGGTTGCGGCCAGTGCCGGGACTGCCTCGCCGGCGACGAGAATCTCTGCGCCAAACAGCGTTTTATTGGCGTCGCCATCGACGGCGGTTTCGCCAGCCACGTGCTCGTGCCCGACGCCAAATACCTGCTGGACTACGATCCGTTGCCGGTCAATCAGGCCGCGACCCTGATGTGTTCCGGCGTCACCGCCTACGGCGCGCTGAAGCGGCTCACCGACCGACCGCGGCAGCGCAACCTGCTGCTGATCGGGCTTGGGGGCGTCGGCATGATGGGGCTGGCGTTCGCGCAGGCCATGTTCAAGCAGGCCATTTCGGTGGCCGATCTCAGCGCTTCGGCACGCGAGAGCGCGTTGAGCAACGGCGCAACGACCGCTTACGATCCGTCTGAGCCGGATATCGTCAAGCGCATCCTTAAAGAGACCGACGGCGGTTTCGACGAGATCGTCGATTTTGCCGGCAACGAAAAATCCATGGGATTTGCGGTGTCGGTGCTGGCACGGGGCGGCAAGATCGTGGTGTCCGGCCTGATGGGCGGCAATTTCAGCCTGCCGATGGTGCAGTGGATTTACAAGCGCATGACCATCGAGGGGTTCATGACCGGAACGCTGGCCGAGGCGCATGACCTGATGGCGTTGGCGCGCGCCGGCAAGATCAAGCCGACGCCGATGCGGGAAGAACCGATGGGCGACGTGCAGAAATGGATCGACGAATTGCGCGTCGGCAAGGTGGTCGGGCGAATCGTGCTGAAAAATTGATGGATAGTTAGAATCGGGTCGACACCCGGATGCTGTCTATTCTCGCACCCGTCCTCAGCTTTTGTATTCCCGCAAAAACTCGATATCGAGCTTGCCGCCGGGGATGACGGCATTAGGTGGCTGCTTCGCGATGAAGCCCGGCGACGTGCCCGAGCGGGAACCAATGCCGGGATCTTTCTTCTTCAGTCTCTCGGCGAGAATACATAGCGCATCGCTGGACTTGCAGGCGGATGGCGGCGTGTCGGCTGCGACCGGTGGCGGATCCGGCGGCTGTTGCGCAAGGCATCCCGCCGACCAGAGCAGAAACGAAACCAGACACAATCCTCTCAACATCGCACGGCCTTTAACTATCCAGGAATTTGCGATCGCACCGAGTCTCTCAAAAACATTCCATAATTGAGGCTATTTGGAGCCTGCCGGGTCGGGCGTGCTTGCCGGGACACGTCGGACGGCTCTCACGCCGACAACGATAGGCCTCGGAAAGGTCTGGTTCAGCGCGATATTGCTGCCGTCGGCAGCCGATGCCGACAAATTAGCTCCGACGCCCGCGCGCCGCAACTCTTCCAGCGTGATCTTCAGCCGGGCCGCCTGCTCCTGCTGTCGTTCCAACGCCGATTTCTTCGCTTCAGACTGCTGGTCGCCGGCCGGCGCGGCCGCGTTGGGATTTGGCGGCGGCGACGGCTCACTCAGCTCTTTGACCTTGGCGGCAATATTCGCAACCAGGCTTTTCCCATTGTCGAGCGAATGCGTTCGTACAATCGAGCGCGTCAGGAACACCTGATTGACCAGGATCAACTCGACGCCCATGGCGTAACGGCCGGTCGGCTTCTTCTTGTCATCGAGCTCTTTTTTCCAGATCTCGTCGCCGACCACCATCGACAGCATCTGCCGGACGCCGGTCTCCGCGCAGATCGGCTTGTTTTGTTCGGTCTCGCAGAACAGCAGGAGTGCCGCCGACGCTTCGATCGAGTTGATGCCGTAGGTTTCCGCGCCCGGAAAATACAGTTCTTCGAGTTCGTCGCTGGAACTCGTCGAGCCGATCAGCCCACTGGCCCATCCGAACAGACCCTGGTTCGCAGACGCCCCTCCCGCCGCCTGGCGCGAGTGCCGGACGACAAAGCGGGGGAAAGCGACGAGCGATAGCGACTTGCGCTGCCCGGTGTCGAACAATCCATCCGATGGCGCCTGATCCCACATCTGGCCGTCCTTTTCCGGCGGAGCAAGCGTCTTGGGAAAAACCGGAACGTCGCTATAGGCCCGCTTGACCGCGTCGGACAGGTCCACATGCCAAAGCTTGATCGACTTTCCCTGGAAATTGCGATCGCCGCGCGTGATCGTGGCGTAGATATCGCCGACATAGATATCTTCCTGCGGGGGATAGATTGGCTCGATATTCAGTTGGCGGACCGCATCGTTCCAATCCGTCGAGACGGTATCGACTTCCAGGGTGGGCGTGTCGGAGCCGCGCCCAAGGAAATCCACCGCCGTAAACACGCCGACGATCACGACGATAGTGCCGACTGCTATGGCCGCACTGCGAAGCCAAAGGTTCATCGATCACTCCGCAAATCTATCGGTAAAATCCGCTTGATGAATTATCCAGCAACATCGAAATCGCTTCCATGGTCAGCCGCCATGACCGAATATGTCGTACCAAAATGCCGACGCGGGCGGCAAGTGCTATCTCCGCACCACCGGCACGTTACTGCTCGAGTTGCCGTTGCAGTTCGCGCACAAACGTCGTCAAACCGGTGCGGCGCTCGCGCTTCAGACGCTCGGCCTGAAGGATCGACCGCACCTCTGCGAAAGCGTCGTCGACATTGCGATTGATGACGATGTAATCGTATTCAGCCCAGTGGCTGAGTTCATGGGTGGCGCGGCTCATCCTTCCCCGGATCACCATGTCCGAATCCTGCGCGCGGGTATGCAGCCGCTTTTCGAGGTCGGCCGCCGACGGCGGCAGGATGAACACGCTGACGACGTCGGCACGCGCCTTCTCCCGCAATTGCTGAGTGCCCTGCCAGTCGATGTCGAACAGCACGTCGGTCCCCGCCGACAATGCGCGCTCCACCGGCGCGCGCGGCGTGCCGTAGCGGTTGTCGAACACTGTCGCCCATTCCAGCAGTTCGTCACGTTCGACCATGGTTTCGAACCGCGCCTTGTCGACGAATTGGTAATCCAGGCCATCCTTTTCACCCGGCCGTATCGGCCGCGTGGTGGCCGATACCGAAAGCGTCAGGCCGGGCATCCGGTCGATCAACCGACGCGACAACGTGGTCTTGCCGGCGCCCGACGGCGACGACAGCACGAACATCAGCCCGCGCCGCTCAACGCCGTCGAAGCCGTGGCTGTCCGCCGCCATCATCGATCACTCCAGATTCTGGACCTGCTCGCGGAATTGCTCGACCACGTTCTTCATTTCGAGCCCGGTGTTGGTCAATTCGAGATCGTTCGACTTGGAGCAGCAGGTGTTGACCTCGCGGTTGAACTCCTGTGCCAGAAAATCGAGGCGTCGCCCGATCGCGCCGCCCTTGCCGATCATCTCGCGGGCCTGCGAAATATGCGAGGCGATGCGGTCGAGCTCCTCGCGGATATCGGCCTTCGCCGCGATCATGATGGCTTCCTGATTGAGCCGGTCGGAATCGAAGCGGTCGGAGGATTCAAGCAGCGCCGCGACCTGCTCGGCCAGCCGCGCCCTAATGGCTTCGGGCCTGCGGCCAGGCGCGACCTCGGCCTTCTTCGCGAGCGCCTCGATCTCGTCCATCCGTTGCGACAGGATCTGGCCAAGCGTCACGCCCTCGCGCTCGCGCATCTCGACCAGCGCGGACAACGCCTGCTCGAACGCCGCCCCGACGGCCAGCCTCGCCGCCTTGTCCTCGTCTTCGTCGCTTTCCGGCTCGACGACTTCGATCACGCCCTTGATCGCCAGCAGCCCGTCGATGCTCGGCGCCACGGCGTCGATCCTGCTTGCAAGCTGCCCGGAGATCTTAACGATCGAAGCCAGCACCTCTTCATTGACGCGCACCGTCGAAAGCGCGCCCGCGCGCTCGACGCTCAGGTTGGCATAGACCGTGCCGCGCGACAGCACTTCGGCGGCGCGCTTGCGCGCGATCTGTTCGATCTCGTCCCATCCCGGCGGCAGCCGCATGCGAAGATCGAAACCCTTGGCGTTGACCGATTTCAATTCCCATTCGAACGCATATGGTCCGCTGGTGCCGTGGCTTCGCGCAAAGCCGGTCATGCTCGACAGCGCCATCGCGTGATTGACTCCAGAAAATTCGGTTTGCGGGATTCGCCCTTCGGATCGGCCGCGACCTTAGAGCGTTTTCGGATGGAGTGGAATTCGGTTCGGGCGGAAAGCCGGGAATGTCCGGCTATCTCTGGACCACGGCGGGGGTCGTCGCCGATTGCGCGGCGCCCTGCCGGCCGGGTGCCGTTGTACTGCGGGTGCGTTTTGCCGGCGCCGCGGGCTTGGTAGCCGAGGCCGTGGGATTGGTGTCCGTGGCCGGGGTAGCCGCGGCGGCGGGGGCCGGATCGTCCGGCGGTTCGACCGTATCGTTCTGGATCGCTTTTTCCTGAGTCCGCAGCCTGGCGACATTCTTCTGGTGCTGGTCGTAGGTCTCGGTAAAACTGTGCCCGCCGGTGCCATCGGCCACGAAGAACAAGTCGCGCGTGCGCGCCGGATTGGCGGTAGCTTCCAGCGAAGCCCGGCCCGGATTGGCGATCGGCCCGGGCGGCACGCCATCGACCACGTAGGTGTTATAGGGCGAGGGCTGCGTGATCTCGCTGCGCTTGATCGGACGTCCCAGCGTTCCCTTGCCGCCGACCAGCCCGTAGATGATCGTCGGATCCGACTGCAGCTTCATCTTCTGCCGCAGACGATTGACGAACACCGCGGCGACGCGGCTGCGCTCATCCGCCTTGCCGGTTTCCTTTTCGACAATCGAGGCCAGCGTCACCAGTTGCTCCGGGGTCTTGACCGGAATGTCGGTGTTGCGCCGCTCCCAAATCTCCGCAAGCACCCGCTTCTGCGACTGCTGCATGCGCTGGATCACCTGTTCGCGGGTGGTGCCGCGCGGAAACTTGTAGGTTTCAGGCAACAGCGTGCCCTCGCGGGGCTGCTCGCGAACGGTGCCGGTAAAGATGTCATTTTCCGAAAGCCGCGCCACGATCTGCTCGGAGGTCAGGCCTTCGGGAATCGTAACAGAATGCTGCACCACCTTGCCTTCGACCAGGGTGCCAATGACGTCGCGGAGGCTGGCATTCTTCTGGAATGCGTATTCGCCGGGCTTCAGGTCGGAACTGGCCTTCAGTGCGAACACGCTGCCGATGAATACCCAAGGATTAATGTCGGTCACGCCTTCCCGCTGCAGGATGTCGGCGAAATCCCTTTTTCCGGCGCGCGCCGGAAAGCTGACGATCTTTTCTTCCTGCAGCGGCCCCGGAGTCTCCAGCAACTGCTTGCCGTAAATATAAGCCCCGCCGGCGCCAAGCATCGATATCAGCAACAGGGTAATGACCGCATTACCGACAATGACAAACGGATTACGGGCGCGCTCCGACCGCCTGGGCGGCGGCGGAACCTGCTCGGGCTCCAGCGCGGCGCGCGGGCTGCGTGGCGAAATGGGCGGCCTCTCACTCATCGATGCAACCTGAATCCTGACGGTTCAATCGTGGGGAAGGCATCTTCGTAGACACCCATAGCATACGCCCAAGGCACAAATGTCGCCGAATACGGCGAAACGGTGGAGTTGTTCGGACCGGCTCCTCAATTTACCACACGCTGCACAATCACGGACGCGTTGGTGCCGCCGAAGCCGAACGAATTCGACAGCGCCACCCTGATCTCCCGTTGACGCGGTTTTTGGGGAACGAGGTCGATCGCCGTTTCCACCGACGGGTTGTCCAGATTGATGGTGGGCGGCGCGATATTGTCGCGAATGGCAAGGATGCAAAAGATCGCCTCCACGGCCCCGGCGGCGCCAAGCAGATGCCCGGTCGATGACTTGGTCGACGACATCGACACTGTCGAGGCGGCGTTGCCAAGCAGACGCTGGGCGGCCCCCAGTTCGATTTCGTCGCCCAATGGCGTCGATGTGCCGTGCGCGTTGATGTAGTCGAGATCGGACGCCGTAATTCCTGCGCGCTTCATCGCCATGCTCATACAGCGGAAAGCGCCGTCGCCGTCCGGCGTCGGCGCCGTGATATGATAGGCGTCACCGGACATGCCATAGCCGATGATTTCAGCATAGATCAAGGCGCCACGCCGCTTCGCGTGCTCGTATTCCTCGAGCACGACAACGCCGGCGCCCTCGCCCATCACGAAGCCGTCGCGGTCCTTGTCATAGGGCCGCGAGGCTTTCTGCGGCATGTCGTTGAAACCGGTCGAGAGCGCGCGCATCGCGCAGAACCCCGCCATCGCCAAACGGTTGATCGGGGATTCGGTGCCGCCCGCAACCATTACGTCGGCGTCGCCGAGCGCGATCAGACGGCTGGCATCGCCGATGGCGTGGGCGCCGGTCGAGCAGGCGGTCACCACCGCATGGTTCGGGCCTTTCAGGCCATGCTCGATCGAGACATAACCCGAGGCCAGATTGATCAGCCGGCCTGGAATGAAAAACGGCGACAGTTTTCGCGGGCCGCGTTCTTTCAACAGGATCGCCGCGTCGGCGATGCCGGAAAGGCCGCCGATGCCGGACCCGATCATTACACCGGTAGCGCAGCGATCTTCTTCGGTGGTCGGATGCCAGCCGGAATCATCGAGCGCCTGCTTTGCCGCACACATTGCGAAGATGATAAAGTCATCGACCTTGCGCTGGTCCTTCGGCTCCATCCACTGATCGGGATTGAAGGTGCCGCCAGTGCCGTCGCCGCGCGGAACGACACAGGCGATCCGGCTGGTCAGATCCGAAACGTCGAACGTATCGATCTTCCTGGCGCCGCTTTCGCTGTTGAGGATGCGCTTCCAGGTCGGCTCGACACCACATCCCAGTGGCGACACCATGCCGAGGCCCGTGACGACAACCCGCCTCATTTCCAAAACTCCAGCCCTCTAAGCTCGCAGCCCACAACAAGAAGCCGGTGGACCGCTGTCACGGCCCGTCCGGCTTCATCGGCACCGCGCGGGGTCGTCAGCTTTTCGCGTTCTTCTCAAGGAATTTCGTGGCGTCGCCAACGGTCAGAATCGTCTCCGCCGCATCGTCGGGAATTTCGCAGCCGAATTCTTCCTCGAACGCCATCACGAGCTCGACCGTATCCAGACTGTCGGCGCCGAGGTCGTCGATGAAGCTTGCATTGTCGACCACCTTCTCGGGCTCGACACCAAGGTGTTCGACCACGATCTTTTTAACCCGCTCGCCAATCTCGCTCATCGTTCAACCTCGTGCTTGTTCCATTAGACCCGACGCCCATCCGAGCCATCCAGGTCGCGTTAACTCGCTAAGTCCCTATCGCGGTCGCGCATTGTCTTGAGTTGGCCCCGTCATTGCGGACGAAGGCCCGGCGAACGACGGCAGGCTCCGCACCGCCAATATACAGGGTTTCAAAATCCTGCAATGGCGTTCTTTGCCGTGCCGATCATGGCCCGGTTATCACACGTCGGCAGGCTTGACCACAAGCCCAAACGGCACGCCAAAAGCCTTCGCAATCCTTTGCGGCGGCGGCCAAATGCCTCAAAACATGGCCATTCCGCCATTGACGTGAATCGTCTGCCCGGTGACATAGGCGGCCTCGTTCGAACTGAGATAGACCGCCGCAGCTGCGATCTCGGCGGGTGTCCCGAGCCGCGCCGCAGGAACCTTGGACAGGATGGTTTCGCGCTGCTTGTCATTGAGCGCGTCCGTCATCGGCGTCGCAATAAAGCCGGGTGCAATGCAGTTGGCGGTGACGTTGCGCTTGGCGTATTCGGCGCCCAGCGTCTTGATCAGACCGATCAGCCCGGCCTTTGACGCGGTGTAGTTGGCCTGGCCGGGATTGCCCGTCACGCCGACGATCGACGTGATCGCGATGATGCGGCCGAAGCGCTTGCGCATCATCAGCTTGGTTGCGGCGCGCGCAAGGCGAAAGGTCGCGGTCAGGTTGACGGTGATAACTTCATCCCAATCCTCATCGCGCAACTGCACGAAAAGATTGTCCCGGGTGATTCCGGCATTGGCGACGAGGATATCGACCTGGCCCATCGCCAACTCGGCGGCGGGGACAAGCGCTTCGACCTCGGCCGTGTCCGAAAGATTGCAGGGCAGCACGTGCGTCCGCTCGCCAAGCTTGCCGGCGAGTATGTCCAGCACTTCCCGCCGCGTCCCCGAAATCGCCACCGTCGCGCCCTGCGCATGCAGCGCCTGCGCGATGGCGCTGCCGATGCCGCCGGTCGCGCCGGTGACAAGCGCGGTCCTTCCAGTCAGATCGAACATGCCAGTCTCCCCTGCCCACTCACGCGTGCGCCGCCGCAAGCGCGTCTTTGGCCGCCGCAATGTCATTCGGCCCACCGATGGAAATCCCGACGGCGCCATCGGCGATCCGCTTGACCAGCCCGCTCAGCACCTTGCCAGCGCCGATCTCGAAAAATCGGGTCACCCCATGGGCGGACATGTAAGTCACCGACTCGCGCCAGCGCACGGTCCCCGTAACCTGCTCGATCAGGCGGCGGCGAATCTCGTCCGGGTCGGAAATGGCAGCCGCGAGCACATTGGACACCAGCGGCGACGCCGGCTTGTGAATCGTGACCTCAGCCAACGCCTTCGCCATCGCGTCGGCCGCAGGCTGCATCAAGCGGCAGTGGAATGGCGCCGACACCGGCAGCAGCATGGCGCGCCGGGCGCCTTTGGCCTTGGCGATCTCAAGCGCGCGCTCGACAGCGGCCTTGTCGCCGGAAACCACCACCTGGCCGCCGCCATTGTCGTTGGCAGCCTGGCAGACCTGATCTTGGGCAGCCTCCTCGGCGACGGCGGCGGCCATGTCGTAGTCGAGCCCAAGCAGCGCCGCCATGGCGCCGACGCCGACCGGGACGGCCTTTTGCATCGCAAGGCCGCGGATGCGCAGCAGCCGCGCGGTATCGCTGATGGAAAAGCTTCCGGCGGCGGCCAGCGCGGAATATTCGCCAAGCGAATGCCCTGCCACATAGGCAGCGTCGCGCGCCACCGAGAAGCCGGCCTCGGTTTCCAGCACGCGCAGCGCCGCAAGCGAAACCGCCATCAGCGCCGGCTGCGCGTTTTCAGTCAGCTGCAACCGCTCGACCGGCCCCTCCCAGATAATGGAGGTCAGCTTTTCGCCCAATGCCGCATCGACCTCGTCGAAAACGGTTTGGGCCGCTGGAAATGCATCTGCCAGCGCTTTGCCCATGCCGACGGCCTGGGAGCCCTGCCCCGGAAAAGTGAAAGCTGCCGTCATCGACGCCCCTGAAGTCCCTGAAGTCGCGCCGAAAGACACCGGCGGGACCTGATATGTCAAGCCAAGGTCCAGGCAACCGGTTCGACCGGCCCTTGCCGAGGCGGCAAATTCCAACCCTGTTTCTCTTGCCATCCCGGTCAAAATCCGTATAAACCGCGCCATCCGTGGATCCCGGCCGGGAGCTGAACGGACGGTCTCAGCAATTTCACCTTTTGGGCGATCTTGATGCGGCAGGGCCAGTCGGTCCGTCGTCCCGTGCTTCCGCCTTCTGAGCATTGTCGAGTCCTTTCCGAAGGTCTCGAAGGGCTTGCCGCCGGGAAACGCGCCAACACAGGAAAGGACACCCATGCCTCTTTATGAGCATGTTTTTCTCGCGCGTCAGGATGCGAGCACCCAGCAGGTCGAAGAACTGACCACCCAGATGACCGGCATCGTCGAGCAAGGCGGTGGCAAGGTCGTCAAGACCGAGAACTGGGGCGTGCGCTCGCTGACCTATCGCATGAACAAGAATCGCAAGGCGCATTTCGTGCTGTTGAACATCGACGGCCCCTCCGCGGTAGTCGCCGAGATCGAGCGACAGGAGCGCATCAGCGAAGACGTCATCCGCTATCTCACCGTTCGCGTCGAAGAGCACGAGGAAGGTCCCTCGGCGATGTTGCGCAAGGTCGACCGCGACCGTGACCGCGACGACCGGGGCGGCGGCTTCCGCGGCGACCGCGAGGGCGGATTCCGGGGCGATCGCGAAGGCGGCGGATTCCGTGGTGGCGACCGCGATGGCGGCGGCTTCCGTGGCGACCGCGGCCCGCGCCGCCCGCGCGAGGATGCCGACGCCCCCGCAGCAGCAACGACTGAGGAGTAATCATCATGGCCGAAGCCGGTGCACGCCGTCCGTTTTTCCGCCGCCGCAAGACCTGCCCTTTCACGGGCCCGAATGCGCCGAAGATCGACTACAAGGATTCCAAGCTGCTGATGCGTTATGTTTCCGAGCGCGGCAAGATCGTGCCGAGCCGTATCACCGCTGTCTCCGCCAAGAAGCAGCGTGAGCTCGCGCGCGCCATCAAGCGCTCGCGTTTCCTTGGATTGCTTCCCTACGTGATCCGTTAATTTCGGACGCGATCGACCACGTTCGTCGTTGCGAGCGCAGCGAAGCAATCCAGAATAGCAAACGAAGACTGGATTGCTTCGTCGCTTCGCGCCTCGCAATGACAAAGTTGAATGTTCATAAGGCTTCCGGGTCGTCCGGTCGCCGATGGTTGGGGTTCACGCCTCTAACCGCTCGAAAGGAGCGGGACAGCTGATGATGACGACCGTTCTCATTGCGTTGGCGGCCGGCTGCGCGTCGGCCTTGATGTTCGCTTCGATCATCTCGGGCGCGCTGATCTCGCTTGTGCTTTTCTATCTGGCGCCGCTGCCGCTGATGGTCGCCGGCCTCGGATGGGGACCGCTCAGCGCCACCATCGGCGGCATCGCCGCGGCCACGGGGCTCGGTGCGATCTTCGGCCTGCCCTATTGCATCGCCTTCGTCCTGACCGTGGCGCTGCCGGCCTGGTGGCTCGGACATCTTGCGTTGCTGGGACGGCCTGTCCCCGGCGCGCCGGCGGGCAACGGGGCGGCGCCCGTCGCACCGGTGATGGAATGGTATCCGGTCGGCCGCATTCTGCTCTGGACCGTCGGCTTCGCTGCGCTGACCACCATGGCGGCGCTGCTCACGCTCGGCGCCGACGCCGCGACCGTTACAGGCGCGCTGCGCCGCGGGCTGCTGCGGATCATCGGCGCCCGTGATTCGATCCCGGCAACCGGTGACACCGAGCAATTCATCGACGCCTTGGTGGTGATCGCGCCGGCCGCTGCGGCCGTGGCTGCGATGATGACCCTGACGCTCAATCTCTGGCTGGCCGCAAAAATTACCGCAACCTCGGGCCGGCTGCATCGTCCCTGGCCCGACATGAAAGGCGCGGCGCTGCCGCCGATGACGCTGGTGGCGTTGTCGCTGGCGCTGGCGTCCTGCTTCACCGGGGGGCTGTTCGCAATGCTGGGCCAGATCATAAGCGCGGCGCTGATGATAGCCTACGCGCTGGTCGGTTTTGCCGTGCTCCACACGCTGACGCTGACAATGAAGAGCCGCGCGATATGGCTCAGCGGAACCTACGCGCTGGTGCTGGTGATTGGCTGGCCGGTGCTGGCGATGGTTGTCCTCGGTCTCGCCGACGCCGTTTTCGGATTTCGCCAACGCTACCTGCAACGGAGGACACCGCCGCCGGTCCCCTCCTCCTGACGATCATTCTCTTTACCTCAAACAACGTCCATTCACATATAAGGAGACAACGACATGGAAGTCATTTTGCTGGAACGCGTCGCCAAGCTCGGCCAGATGGGCGAGGTCGTCCGCGTCAAGGACGGCTTTGCCCGCAACTTCCTGCTGAAGCGCGGCAAGGCACTGCGCGCCACCTCCGACAATCGCTCGAAATTCGAAGGCATGAAGGCCAACCTCGAAGCCCGCAATCTGCAGGCCAAGGGCGAAGCGACCAAGGTCGCGGAAAAGATCGACGGCCGCAACGTCGTCATCCTGCGTCAGGCGTCAGAGTCCGGACAACTGTTCGGATCGGTATCGGTGCGCGACATCATTGCGTCGTTCGAGCACGACAAGGTCACGATCAGCCGCAGCCAAGTGCTGCTCGACGCGCCGATCAAGACCATCGGCAAGCACACCATCGCCATTGCCGTGCATCCGGAAGTCGAGGTCGGCGTCACCGTCACCGTCGCGCGTAGCGCCGATGAAGCTGAACGCATCAACCGCGGCGAAGACATCTCGACCCGTCAGGAAGATCAGGACGCCGCCGCCGAAGCGCTTGCCGCCGCCGGCGAATTCTTCGATCCGGAAGCCCGCCACGACGACGCGGAGCCGGCGCCGGAAGAGACGGCCGAGAAATAAGCGAGGACTGTTTGCAATCGAATACTGGAGCCCGGCCGATCAAGCCGGGCTCTTTGCTTTTTGCGTTTATTGCGAAATAGGCGGCGCCGGGAGGCCTGCCGGGGCCACCGGTGGTGACGGCGGTGGCGGCGCCCTTACGGATGATGCCGGCGGTTGGACGGCGGGGATCAATCCGCCTGCTTGTTTTTCCGGCGCGGCATTGGAGGCCGAGGGTGCCGGCGCGATCGCCCCGCCATCCGGGGCCGGGGTCGCCGTCTGCGCAGGCTTGCCTTCGCCTTCGGGCGATTTCGGCGCCGGCGTCACGGCGGGAACCGGATCGGCCCTCAGCGGCACGTCGGCCTTGGCGCCCTCGCCCTTCGGGGCATCGAGCTTGGCGGATTCGGACTTGCCCTCGTCGGCAGGCTTTGCCTCGGGCTTGCCGACTTCGTCTTTCTTGTCCTCTCCGGACTTTTCTTCCTTGCCCGCCTCGCCCTTTGCGGTCTCGCCCATTGGCGCATCGGTCTTGCCGGCGTCGGTCTTGGGCGGCTCATCGCCGGGCTTGCCGCGCTTGCTGAGCCGCTGTTTGGCCGAAGATTTCCGGCCATCGGCACCGCGCTCTTCCGCAGCAATGGACGGGGCCTGTGCCTCTCCGGCGGGTTTGGCGGCGTCGGGATTTGCCAACCGGTTACGGCGCCCTTCCGGCTCGGACTGCGGCCCACGCCCGTCAGCGTCAGGTCTGGCAACCTCCTGGACCGGCGCCCGGCGAACAGGACGTCCATAGCGGTCAAGCTGGGTTGGCGCTCCGGATGGTTCCCGCTTGGCGTCCTTGCTGCCCTGTTTAGGTTGGCTGCCAATGTAGCGGGTATCGGTAGCCCCATTGGATACCAGATAAGCGCTGAGCACCGACGCCATCTCGCTGCTGGTAGTATAATGCTGGCGAAGAAACCCGGGCAGCGATCCCGGAGCCACAGTTCTGAGCAGACCTCTCGCCCCCTTATGACAGGCCGCGCAGGTGCCTGAAAAAATCTGGGAAGGGCTCTTGCCGGCCTCGAGATTTTGCGCCCGCACTGGGACCGCCGCGAAACCGCCGATCAGAAGCATCACCGTCGCTAAACTGAGCGCTCGGCTCAACATTCGTTATTCTCCAGATGCGGAATTTCGCCAGCGTTGCCGGAATCCGGCGTCGTTGCGAGCCAATTGCGGCGGTCACCTTTTAGCCGATTATGCCGCGAATGGAAGCGCACAGATGACGCAACCGCGTGAAACGAACGATTCGGAATATCCGCTTTGCGGCCAAGGCACTAGCTTCCACGTCCCGGCATTATTATGATTTTACTTGCAGGCCGGCAGGACAATTTCGATCCGGTGCGCGTCGAGAGTATCGGTTGCCCGCGTCGGCGCGGGATCGCTCAGTAAGGTGGTTTCGATGGACCGCTTGCTGCGTTATTTTCTCGAGCAGTTCATCCGCCGCGGGACGATGCATTTCACGACCGCGAGCGGGGCAAAGTTCACCTGCGGCGACGGGTCCGGCGACCCGGTCGCGGTGCGGTTCCTGACGGCAGACGCGCAGCGGCGGGTGCTGCTCAATCCCGAACTTGCGCTTGGCGAGGTCTATATGGAAGGTTCGTTCGTTGTCGAGAACGCCTCCCTCGCCGACGCGCTCACGATCCTGTTCGGTCAACCCGACGTGCTGCCGCGCTGGGCCAGGTTGCAATGGTGGCTGCGCTATCTCGTCCGGCATGTTCGGCAGTTCAACCCACCCTCGCGGGCGAAGAACAATGTCGCGCGCCACTATGACCTTGACAGCCGGCTCTATTCGCTCTTCCTCGATGCCGACAAGCAATATAGCTGTGCCTATTTCGAGACGCCGGGCGCCACGCTCGACGACGCCCAGCTTGCCAAGAAACGTCACCTCGTGGCCAAGCTTTTGATCGACCGCGGCCACCGCGTGCTTGATATCGGCTCGGGCTGGGGCGGACTTGGGCTTTATCTCGCGGAAACGGCCGGCGCCAATGTCACCGGCGTTACGCTGTCAAACGAACAATTGCAGGCTTCCAACGCCTTCGCCGCTGAAAAAGAATTGACTGGGTCGGCGAAATTCCTGCTGAAAGATTATCGTGAGGTACCCGGTCCGTTCGACCGCATCGTGTCGGTGGGCATGTTCGAGCATGTTGGTGTCGATTTCTATGAAATCTATTTCGGGCGCTGCGCCGAACTGCTCACCGACGACGGCGTGATGGTGCTGCACTCGATCGGCCGCTCCGAAGGTCCAGACGCCACCAATCCATGGATTGCCAAATATATTTTTCCGGGCGGCTACATTCCCGCGCTTTCCGAGGTAATGCCGGCAATCGAGCGTGCCGGACTCCTCGTATGCGACATCGAAATCTTGCGTCTGCACTATGCGGAAACCTTGAAGGGCTGGCGCGAGCGTTTCATGGCGCGGCGCGAGGAAGCTGTGCGTCTCTACGACGAGCGGTTTGCGCGGATGTGGGAATTTTACCTGGCAGCGTCGGAAATGTCGTTCCGCAAACAGAACATGATGAACTTCCAGATCCAGCTGACCAAGCGCCAGGGTGTGGTTCCAATGACCCGGGATTATATCGGGCGTGAGGAAGCACGCCTCCGCAACATCGAAGGCGGCCAGCGCCCGCGGTTGCAGATAGCCGGAGAGTAATCCAATCTGGGACTTTAGTTTTGAAAGCTGAAATTCGAGGCGCAAATCCTGCTCGGCGTCGCTGGACGTGCCAAATGGGCGTATACTGCCGCTTGCAAACTGCGATCACAAGGCGTTGAGCGGTATTCCGGGCGCGACAGCGTCTCCATAGTATCGACCAAGGCTGACAGCCACGCCATTTCGCGCCTTCCGGATCGACATCGCTGGATTTGCTGGGTCATGCCTGTTTCTCGCGCCTTACGCCGCCGAACGCGGTTCCGATATCAACCCGCCGGCGGAAAACCTGTTCCCGGATCGTGCGAGAAAAAAGATCGGGCAAATGTGATCCCTTTCACAAACCATCCGATTTATCCGCCCTAAACCGTCGCAATGCCCCAGAGGACAACTCAGCCTTCATTCGAGCAACCCGTCGATCTCCGCACCGATTACGCGCTGATCGCGGCCAGCGTCACCGCCGGCCTGATCGCGCTGCTCTACCTGATCCTGGTCTGACCAGCTTGACGATCGCCACGGCGCGGCGGTAAACGCGCCATCCCATCATAAGTGCGCGGGCGCGCAATAAGGTTCAGCCGCGCCCGGGCAGCTTTTTCATCCGTGACAAACTGGCTGGCGCTTTCGGCGGTTTTTCAGAAAGCCGTCAAGCGCCATGCGCGCCTTCGGAAGGTTTCATCTACGGCTTTGTGTGAATCGGGCATAAGGCGCGTTCCAGCTTTCGCTCTGGTGCGAGGAAGCGCCTTATCGCGCCCCGCATCCGACAAAATCCGAAGAACAATTTCAGCCCATGGCCCTGACTGATTCGAACGTTCTCAAGCTCGCGCCCGACGCGGCGGCACCCGCTTATCGCACCGCGCCGCACAATATCGAAGCGGAACAGAGCGTTCTCGGCGCCATTCTGGTCAACAACGACGCGTTCTACCGGGTATCGGATTTTCTCGAGCCGAGGCACTTCTTCGAACCGATCCATCAGATCATCTTCGAGACCGCCGCCAGCCTGATCCGCGCCGGCAAGGTGGCCACGCCGGTCACGCTGAAAACGTTTCTGCCTGCCGACACCGACATCGGTGGCATGACGGTCGGCCAATACCTCGCCCGCCTCGCCGCCGAAGCCACCACCATCATCAACGCCCATGACTATGGGCGGACCATCTACGATTTGTCGTTGCGGCGGAACCTGATCGACGTCGGCACCGACATGGTCAATGTCGCCTTCGACGCACCGGTCGATTTCGCGCCCCGCGCGCAGATCGAGGATGCCGAACGAAAACTGTACGAACTCGCCGAATCCGGCCGCTACGACGGCGGGTTCCAGCGCTTCGCGCAGGCGCTGACGGTCGCGGTCGACATGGCGGCGAAGGCGTTCCAGCGCGACGGGAAGCTGTCGGGCATCGCCACCGGCCTGCGCGATCTCGACATCAAGATGGGCGGCCTGCAACCTTCCGACCTCATCATCGTCGCAGGACGTCCTGGCATGGGCAAGACCGCATTGGCAACAAACATCGCATACAATGTCGCGAAAGCCCATCGCGCCGAGGTTCAGGCCGATGGCACCATGAAATCCGTCAACGGTGGCATCGTCGGTTTCTTCTCCTGCGAAATGTCGGCGGAGCAACTTGCAACGCGTATCCTCGCCGAACAGACCAGCATCGCGTCGAGCACCATCCGTCGCGGCGGAATTTCCGAAACCGATTTCGAGAAAATCCGCGACTACTCCATCGAGTTGCAATCGCTGCCGCTTTATGTCGACGAAACCGGCGGTCTGTCGATCTCACAGCTCACGGCGCGGGCGCGGCGGCTGAAGCGGCAGAAAGGTCTCGACCTGATAGTGGTCGACTATATTCAACTGCTTCAGGGCACCGGCAAGCGCGGCAACGACAACCGCGTGCAGGAAGTCACCGAAATCACCACCAGCCTGAAGGCGCTGGCTAAAGAACTGAACGTTCCGATCATCGCGCTGTCGCAATTGTCGCGTCAGGTCGAAAGCCGGGACGACAAGCGCCCGCAACTGTCGGACTTGCGTGAATCCGGCTCGATCGAGCAGGATGCCGACGTGGTGATGTTCGTGTTCCGCGAGGAGTATTACCTCGCCAACAAGGAGCCTCGCGCAGGCACACCGGAACACGAGAAATGGCAGCTCGATATGTCGCTGGTCCACGGCAAAGCCGAGGTCATCATCGGCAAGCAGCGCCATGGTCCGACCGGCGCGGTCGAATTGCAGTTCGAAGGCCAGTTCACGCGGTTTAGCGACCTTGCGCACGACAGCCACCTGCCGGAGCGGTCGTACTGAACCACCTGCACGGTTGAACCCATACCGCGCGACGCGTAAAGTGCGGCATGAACCCAGTTTCCGACCTGAAATCGATTTCCCCTGGCGGGCTTCTGTCCCCTGAGGCGAATGCCGCAGCGGCGCTCGCCGCCGCAACCGCTACTGCACCGGGCATCCTCACCATCGACCTCGACGCCATCGTCGCGAACTGGCGCAAGCTTGAGAAGGCCGCGGTGCCAGCCGAATGCGCCGCCGTCATCAAAGCCGATGCCTATGGCTGCGGCATCGAACGCGTGGCGCGGGCACTTTCGGCCGCCGGCTGCAAGACGTTCTTCGTCGCTACCCTTGATGAAGCACGCGTCGCGCGTGAAGCGTTGCCATCGGCCAACATCTATGTGCTCGACGGCTTCTTCCAGAATTGCGGCGACAGTTTCGCCAGGATCAACTGCAGGCCGGTGATCGGCGACCTCAACGAGCTTGCGGAATGGGACGTGTTTTGCCGGCGCTCCGGATGGTCGGGCGGCGCTGCCATTCATATCGATACCGGCATGAACCGGCTCGGTCTCAGCCTTGTTGAAGCCAACGGCATCGTGCCGCGGATCAATGCCGGCGACCACGGCATCACGCTGGTGATGAGCCACCTCGCCTGCGCCGAGAGCCTCAACCACCCGCTCAACGCGAAACAAGTCGCGACTTTCCGCGAGATCGCAAGCCTGTATTCTGGCGTGCCGGCCTCGCTGTCCAATTCATCAGGCATCTATCTCGGCCCGCAATTCCAGTTCGACATGGTGCGGCCCGGAGCGGCGCTCTACGGTATCAATCCGACACCGGAAGCCGACAATCCGATGCAGCCCGTAGTCGAGCTGAAAGCCCGCATTGTGCAGCTCCGTAACGTCGAGCGCGGCGAGAGCGTCGGCTACGGCGGGACCTGGACGGCGCGGCGGCCAACCAGACTGGCCATTGTCTCGGCCGGATATGCCGACGGCTATTTCCGCGCTGCCGGCGGCAGCGACGGTACGCGCGGCGCCGAAGTCATGGCGGCCGGCAAGCGCTGCCCTGTTGCCGGACGCATCTCGATGGATCTGATGGCGGTCGATATCACCGACTTGCCGGACAAGACGGCGCGGCGCGGCCATATGGTGACGTTGATCGGCGAAGGCATTACGGCCAACCAGCTCGCACATCATTTCGGCACCATCGGCTACGAGGTGCTGACCAGCCTTGGCTCGCGCTATGCGCGGATCTACAAGGGCGGCGAGGCAAAAACCGGCGGCGACGACACGCCGACCGCGGCTCCTGCCCCCACGCCGCCACGGGCCTGATATTGTTGAAAGTCGCGACCTTCAACATCAACAATGTCAACCGGCGCCTGCCGAACCTGCTGCGATGGTTGCGATCCTCAAAACCCGATATTGTCTGCTTGCAGGAATTGAAATCAACCGACGGCGACTTCCCGATCGATGCGATCCACAAGGCCGGCTATGGCGCGGTCTGGCGCGGCCAAAAAACCTGGAACGGCGTGGCCATCCTCGCGCGCAAGGCCGATCCGGTTCTGATCAGGAGGGAGTTGCCCGGCGACAGCGATGACGAGCAGGCGCGCTATATCGAAGCCGCGGTCGGAGGCATCGTTATCACCAGCATCTACCTGCCCAATGGCAATCCGCAGCCGGGGCCGAAATTCGATTACAAGCTCGACTGGTTCAGGCGGCTGCGCCGGCATGCCGCGACGTTCCTCAAGCAGGATATTCCGGTCGTACTGGCCGGCGACTTCAATGTGGCGCAGACCGGTCTCGACATTTATCCGACGCGCTCGTGGGACAAAGACGCCTTGATTCAGCCGAAGAGCCGTGCCGCTTTCAAGGCGTTAATGGCGCAAGGTTGGACCGACGCGATCCGTACCCTGCATCCGTCAAAACCGATGTTCACCTTCTGGGACTACAAACGCAATCGCTGGGTGCGTGACGCAGGCCTGCGGCTGGACCACCTTCTGCTCAGTCCGACGCTGACACCGCGCCTGCACAAGGCAGGCGTCGATCGCGGCATGCGCGGCGAGGAAGGTGCGAGCGACCACGCGCCGGCGTGGATTGTGTTACGCTGAACAAAACAGGCGCGACATCGCGGGATGGTCAGTTCAATTCACTTGCCGGTCGTTGCCCGGTGCCCCAGGCATACCGCAACCAAACACTGCATCGCTACATTGGCCAAAGAACGAAAAGCAGGATCACATCAGCGACCGGTATACTGCTCGAGACGCGCCCAGGCATCTGCGCCATAAGTCTTCTGCCCTTGCGCGTAGAAGCGTAACTGCGACAGCATCTCCGGATCGCCGCCGAGCTGGCTGTTGGAAAAAACCGTGACGTTCAGCCGGCCCGCGGATTGCGCGCCGATCGCACGCGCGGCTTCGGCCAGCCGCAGCGTCAGCGGATGGGTATCCGGAGTGTTGACGCCGAGCTTGAATTCGAACTCGGCCGCGGCCCGCGCCTGGCGAGGCAGGATCGACGCCGCGCCTGCGCTGGACGCCGCCGTCAGCAATTGCCTCCGGGAGAAGATCATTGATGCCCCTTCCGAACTATTGTCGCCGTGGCAAAAATCGGGCCTTATGCCGGTGAGATCGCGGCGCGGACCGGAAACTGCTATAGCTGTCGGGCAGATGCAATCGGTGTGGCGGGGCCCCGGATGAGCAACTTCTACGAAAAATATGCGGCGCTGCCGTTTCTGATCATGGCGATGCTTTCCTATCGCTGGGCGCCGCGGGCTTGACCTTTGTCGTGGCGTTCGGTCTTTTTTTGAAGGGTTGAGTGCAAAGGGGGAAAAAGCAATGGCGATTGTTCTGATCGGGTTTCCGCTGTTCGGCCTGCTGGTCGGGCTGTGCGTCGGCGGCATCAGCTATCTGGTCGGCTACGGATTTATGGTGCCGCTGATGATCTGCATCGCAGTGGGTGCTGCACTGCCGTATCATTCGGTTTTCCAGGGAGGCACGGGTTCGACCCCGGCGTTCCTCGGCATTTCAGCGCTTCTCGCGGCCATCGTGGTTTATCTGATAACGATCGAACAATGGGTGCCGGCGCTGATCGGCGTTGGCCTGGCGGCCGCGTTCCCCGCTTACTGGTATTTCAAAACGTGGGATCCAAGAGCCGATCTCGATCGCCTCAGAGGCGGAATGGAGCAGCTAATTCGCGACGAAGCCAAACGCGATCGCGACTGACGCTCGCAGGCGGCAACAGCCCACATAAGTGCAAGAGTTATAACGAAAAATGGCGCGAGAGACGGGACTCGAACCCGCGGCCTCCGCCGTGACAGGGCGGCGCTCTAACCAACTGAGCTACTCCCGCGGATGCTTCGATTATTCCGCCTTGGAAATGACGACTTAAAGGCGGGACTATCCCAAGTCAAGGTTGTTGCGAATCTCCTTGCCAGCCGGGCGTTTTTGCGCGGCCGATGCAAATAATCCCCTGTTTATCGGCAAAACAGCATAGGCAGCGCCCCCCCGAATCATTTAAGGCCTGATATGTCTTAGGTTCCTAAGCCATCAACAACGAGGAGGGCCAAATATGGCGAAGAAAGCAGCGACCCCGACCACCGTCACGCTCAAGCATCTCGCGGCAGCATTGTCGGAAGAGCACGAGATGTCCAAGAAGCAGACCGAAGCGGTGCTCGGTGACCTCGTCACCCGCATTACCAAGCATCTGAAGAAGGGTGAGCGTATCCGTATTGTCGGCCTCGGCATCCTCCAGGTGCGCAAGCGCGCCGCGCGCATGGGCCGTAACCCGGCCACCGGCGAAGCGATTCACATCAAGGCCAGCAAGAAGGTGGCCTTCCGCGCCGCCAAGGAGCTGAAGGAAGCCGTCTGATCCAACGTTTCCCGATTCCAGACATTGCGTCATTCCGGAGCACGGCATAACTAGCCTCGGGATGACGTTTCTGTTTTGACGGCCGGTGGTTTCGACTGTGACCTCGCATTTGAAGTTCACGCATACCGTCACCGAGCGCTTTCTGCGCTATGCGGTGATCGACACCCAGTCGGACCCGACCTCGCCGACTTGCCCGTCCACCGAAAAGCAAAAGGATCTGGGCCGCCTGCTGGTCGAGGAGTTGCAGGCGATGGGCATCGCCGACGCACATCTCGATGAGCACGGTTATGTCTACGCCACGATCCCGGCGAATACCGACAAGCGCGTTCCCGTCATCTGCTTCTGTTCGCACATGGACACCTCGCCCGACTGCACCGGCAAGGACGTCAAACCGCAGATCGTGAGAAATTATCGCGGCGGCGACATCGTGCTGAAGGCCGATCGCGCGCAGGTGATCCGGGTCATCGATAATCCGGCACTGGCGGATCAGATCGGCAATGACATCATCACCACAGACGGCAGCACCCTGCTTGGTGCCGACAACAAGGCCGGCCTCGCGGAGATCATGGATGCGACGCATTTCCTGGTCAGCAATCCGCAGGTCAAACATGGAACAATCAAGCTGCTGTTCACACCGGACGAAGAGATCGGCCGCGGCGTCGACAAGGTCGATTTGAGAAAGCTCGCTGCGGACTTCGCCTACACCATCGACGGCGAGACCGCGGGAAATATCGAGGATGAAACCTTTTCCGCCGATGGCGTCACCATCACGATCGAAGGCGTCAGCACTCACCCCGGCTTTGCCAAGGGCAAGATGGAGCACGCCATCAAGATCGCGACCGCGATGCTCGAACGGCTGCCGAAGCACAGCTGTTCGCCGGAAACCACCGAAGGCAGGGAGGGCTTTGTGCATCCGGTCGGCATCACCGGCACGCTGGAGAAGACGACGCTCAGCTTCATCGTGCGCGATTTCACCGACGAGGGGCTGAAGCAGAAGGAAGCCCTGCTGGAAAATATCGCCGCGGCGGCGATCAAGGGCTTTCCGCATTCATCCTATCGGATGGAAGTCAGGCAACAGTACCGCAACATGAAGCAGGTGATCGACCGCCACCCGGAAATCCTCGACCATGCGATGGAGGCCATCCGCCGCAGCGGCCTCACCCCGAAAAGAACAAGTATTCGCGGCGGCACCGATGGCTCCCGGCTGTCGTTCGTGGGGCTGCCCTGCCCCAACATCTTCGCCGGCGAGCACGCCTTCCATTCCCGGACCGAATGGGTCAGCGTGCAGGATATGGAAGCCGCCGTGCGCACCATCGTGCATCTTGCGGCGATCTGGGAAGAGCGGGCATAGCTTATCGAATGGTTGATACCTAATCCGAATGAGATTTCTTGCGAGGAAGCAAACAAAACGGAACGATCTGCAACGCGAGGTATCATGCCCAACCCCCTCATTATCTTTGGCAGCGCCCGTCAGCAGGGGAATACATGGAACGCGGTTCAGATGGTCATCCAACACCAAGCGATCCCGATCGCGAATCTGAGCCAGCTTGATTTTTCGACTTTTGATTATGACTACCGGAATAAGACGGACGATTTTCCCCTGCTCGCGCAACGCATGGTCGCACACGATCCGATAGTGCTTGCCACACCCATCTATTGGTATGCGACCAGCGCCATCATGAAATCGTTCATCGACCGCTGGAACGATTTTACTACCCATACCAGGAATGTCGGCAGGCAGATGCGAGGCAAAACGCTCTACGTTATCGCGTCATACTCGGTACATCCTGAAGGCAAAGCCGGATTCGAAACGATCCTCGTCCAGACATGCAGTTATCTGGGAATTCGTTACGGCGGCTGCTTTTTTCACTATAGCGGCGATGATCAGGCTCTCGCCGCAAACAATCTTGCCAATGCGCGCTTATTCGGTAAACGGATTTCCAGTGGTGCCTGAATGGACGTCAGGTGTTCATATCGCTGGAAAGCTGGTAGGCGGTGACGGATTCGAACCGCCGACCCTCTCGGTGTAAACGAGATGCTCTAACCAGCTGAGCTAACCGCCCCTGAAATCAGTGTTGTTGTAGCCTCCCGCCGTCCCGGCGCGCAAGGCGGAAATCACGGGTTGCCGCCATCGGGCAACGTCCTCATGTCGCATATCCAGGGAACGCTTGAACGCGCCCAGATCTGCCGCTGGGGCACCAGTGTGTCGCGCTGATTGATCGAGCCCCAGCGAATCCCCCATTCGCCCGTTCCCTCCGCGCTCGACGAGAAAAGCGGCGTTCCGCACGCGCCGCAGAAATACATGTTTCGTTTGCGGCCGCTTTCGGCGGTCTTGACATAAATCGCCGGCGCGTCGCCGGTCTGCTTGATGAGGCTGCCATCGCACAACGCCGTGACGCGAAACGGTGAGCCTGTAAGGCGTTGGCAATCCGTGCAGTGACAGATAGAGATTCGCGCAGGGTCGATCTCCGCCTCGTAACGAATGCGGCCGCAATGACACTGGCCATTGATGTGCATGATAGCATCCTTGCGATTGTGATCAGCTCAACAAAACGGCGCCCCAATGGGGCGCCGCTGAGTGTGTGTCTGCGAAGGTACGTCAGTGCGCCGTCAGGCCGCCCTTCGCTTCATCCGTGGCGTCGGGCTTGACCGGCACCTTGCTGTCCTCTTCCCAGACGATCGACACCGGCGTCCGCACCAGCGCCTTGGAGATCACGTCGTCGAGGCGGGCGACCGGAACGATGGTCATGCCGCCCTTGATCGCATCGGAAATCTCCGTGAGGTCCTTGGCATTGTCCTCCGGGATCAGCACGGTCTTGATGCCGCCGCGTGCGGCCGCCAGCAGCTTCTCCTTGAGGCCGCCAATCGGCAGCACGCGCCCGCGCAAGGTGATCTCGCCGGTCATGGCGACATCGTGCCGGACCGGGATGCCGGTCATGATCGAGACGATCGCCGTAGCCATCGCGACACCCGCCGACGGCCCGTCCTTCGGGGTAGCCCCCTCCGGGACGTGGACGTGGATATCGCGCCGATCGAACAGTGGCGGTTCGATTCCGAAGCCGACCGCGCGCGAGCGGACATAGGACGCCGCCGCGGAGATCAACTCCTTCATCACGTCGCGCAAATTGCCCGTCACCGTCATCTTGCCCTTGCCGGGCATCATGACGCCTTCAATGGTAAGCAGCTCGCCGCCGACGTCGGTCCATGCGAGGCCGGTAACGATGCCGACTTGATCGTCGCTTTCGATCTCGCCGTAGCGATACTTCGGAACGCCGAGAAATTCCTCAAGAGAGGTTTCGGTCACTCGGACCGACTTCTTCTTGGAGATCATCAGTTCCTTGACCGCCTTGCGGGCCAGCGTCGAAAGCTCACGCTCGAGATTACGTACGCCGGCTTCGCGGGTGTAGCGCCGGATCATCAAAAGCAACGCATCGTCGTCGATCGACCATTCCTTGGAATCGAGGCCGTGTTTGGCGATCGCGTTCGGGATGAGATGCTTGCGGGCGATCTCGACCTTCTCGTTCTCGGTATAGCCGGCGATCCGGATGATCTCCATGCGGTCCATCAAAGGGCCGGGAATATTCAGCGTATTCGCGGTGGTGATGAACATCACGTTGGACAGATCGTAATCGACCTCAAGGTAGTGGTCGTTGAAGGTCGAGTTCTGCTCGGGATCGAGAACCTCGAGCAGCGCCGACGACGGATCGCCGCGGAAATCGGCGCCCATCTTGTCGATCTCGTCCAGCAGGAACAGCGGGTTCGAGGTCTTGGCCTTGCGCATCGACTGGATGATCTTGCCGGGCATCGAGCCGATATAGGTGCGGCGGTGACCGCGGATTTCCGCTTCATCCCGCACGCCGCCAAGCGACACGCGCACGAACTCCCGGCCTGTTGCCTTGGCGATACTCTTGCCGAGTGAGGTCTTGCCGACGCCGGGCGGGCCGACCAGGCACAGGATCGGGCCAGTCAGCTTGTTGGCACGGGACTGCACGGCGAGATACTCGACAATGCGGTCCTTGACCTTCTCCAGCCCGTAATGATCGTCATCGAGCGTGGTCTGCGCCGCGACCAAATCCTTCTTGACCTTGGATTTCTTGTTCCACGGAATCGACAGCAGCCAGTCGAGATAGTTGCGCACAACGGTGGCTTCCGCAGACATCGGCGACATCTGGCGCAGCTTCTTCAACTCGTGCTGCGCCTTCTCCCGCGCTTCCTTGGAAAGCTTGGTCTTGGCAATCTTTTCTTCCAGGTCAGCCAGTTCGTCGCGGCCCTCGTCGTCGCCGAGTTCCTTTTGGATCGCCTTCATCTGCTCGTTGAGGTAATACTCGCGCTGGGTCTTCTCCATCTGGCGCTTGACGCGCGAGCGGATCCGCTTTTCGACCTGCAGCACCGAATCTCGCTCTCCATCAGGCCCAGCACCTTCTCGAGGCGCGCGGTGACGGACAGTGTTTCCAGGATCGCTTGGCGGTCGGCGATCTTGACGGCGAGATGCGCAGCGACTGCGTCGCTGAGTTCGGCGAAGTCGGTCTTGGCCTGAACCACTCCGACCACCTCGGCCGAAATCTTCTTGTTCAGTTTCACATAGCTCTCGAAATCCGAGACCACGGAACGGGCCAGCGCTTCCGCCTCGACCGAGGTTGCGTCGGTGTCGGCCAGCGCCACGGCGGTGGCTTCGTAATAGTCGGCACGGTCGGAATACTTCTCGACCTTGGCGCGCTCAAGGCCCTCCACCAGCACCTTGACGGTGCCATCGGGCAATTTCAACAGCTGCAGCACGCTGGCCAGCGTGCCGACTTCATAAATCGAATCCGGGCTCGGATCGTCGTCCGACGCATTCTTCTGCGTGGCGAGCATGATCAGGGCATCGTTTTTCATGACCTCTTCGAGCGCGCGGATCGATTTCTCGCGGCCGACGAACAGCGGCACAATCATGTGCGGAAAAACGACGATGTCGCGAAGCGGCAGCACCGGATAGGAGTGGCTTTCGCCGTGAACGATAGATGGCCGGGATTTGGGGGTAGTCATGGCCGATTCCTTTTGTTGTGCCCCCTTGCACGCAGTCCGCAATCCTGCGCAACCGCCACAAGGTGCCGAGGTGTCCAGGTCGCGTTGGCCACTCGGTGGCTTCACCTGCCCGGATCGTGATGCAGCGAATCTTCGAGATTTTTTCGCTACCGACAGCATTAGGTGGCTATCGGGCATGGGGGTGTCAAGTCGTCAGAAAAGGCCCGTCAATCCGGGATAAATGTGACGTCGTGACCTGAGCGGACGTGACTGCCGAAGGGTCCGGCAGCCATCCGTTTGTGTTCACGACAGCCGGTCGCGGGACCCGTTTCGACCGAAATCAGGCGCTGGCGCTGCTTTCGGCGGTACGGTCCGAGCGATCGGCGTAAATGTAGAGCGGACGCGCGGTCCCTTCCACCACTTCACGCGAGATCACCACTTCCTCGACGCCTTCCAGACCCGGAAGATCGAACATGGTCTCGAGCAGGATGCTCTCCAGGATGGAGCGCAGTCCCCGCGCGCCGGTTTTGCGCTCGATCGCCTTGCGTGCCACGGCGCCCAGCGCCTCGTCGGCGAAGGTAAGCTCGATGTTCTCCATTTCGAACAGCCGCTGATATTGCTTCACCAGCGCGTTCTTCGGATCGGTCAGGATCTTCTTCAGCGAAGCCTCGTCGAGATCCTCCAGCGTTGCGACCACGGGAAGACGCCCGACGAATTCCGGGATCAATCCATACTTCAACAGATCCTCGGGCTCGACGTGGCGGAAGATTTCACCGGTGCGGCGATCTTCCGGCGCCAGCACCTGCGCCGCAAAGCCGATCGAGGTGGAGCGGCCGCGCGCGGAAATGATCTTCTCGAGACCCGAGAATGCGCCGCCGCAGATAAACAGGATGTTGGTGGTGTCGACCTGCAGAAATTCCTGCTGCGGATGCTTACGGCCGCCCTGCGGCGGTACGGAAGCAACCGTGCCTTCCATGATCTTCAACAGCGCCTGCTGCACGCCCTCGCCCGACACGTCGCGCGTGATCGAGGGATTGTCGGACTTTCGCGAGATCTTGTCGATTTCGTCGATGTAGACGATGCCGCGCTGCGCGCGCTCGACGTTGTAGTCGGCCAACTGCAGGAGCTTCAGAATGATGTTCTCGACATCCTCGCCGACGTAACCGGCTTCGGTCAGCGTCGTCGCATCCGCCATCGTAAACGGCACGTCGAGGATCCGCGCCAGCGTCTGCGCCAGCAGCGTCTTGCCCGAACCGGTCGGACCGATCAGCAGGATGTTCGATTTCGCAAGCTCGACGTCGTTATGCTTGGTCTGGTGATTGAGGCGCTTGTAGTGATTGTGGACCGCGACCGAAAGCACCTTCTTGGCATGGCTCTGGCCGATCACGTAATCGTCGAGAACCTTGCAGATTTCCTTCGGGGTCGGAATGCCGTCGCGCGACTTCACCAGCGAGGACTTGTTCTCCTCGCGAATGATGTCCATGCACAATTCGACGCATTCGTCGCAGATGAATACGGTGGGCCCCGCGATCAGTTTGCGGACCTCATGCTGGCTCTTGCCGCAGAACGAGCAATACAGCGTATTCTTCGAGTCGCTCGTGCCGACCTTACTCATTCTCGTCTCCGTCCGCCGTTCGATCCCGTCCGCTCGATTGCCCCATTCCGGAACTTGCCGGCAATATCATCTAGATAGAGCAAAATCCGTACCAGAAAAGACCCCTTCATCTAAGGTGCCGCCCGAATCGCGGTTAACTCGAATCCCCCGACACTAACCAATCCATCCTAGCCAACCATGGTGCCATCCGACTATCAAGAATTCGCTAATCGGCGATATGTCCGGCTTCGTGACAATAGCGTGATTTGCGGCATAGAGGCGAGCCTATCAGCGGAAATCAGCCCAGCGTTGCGCGATTGCCACGCCATCGGATGAGCACGAAAGCGGAACTTTGCCTGGCGCCGAGGGTATTGCGACGCAGGCCGTCCGCAATGGGGGACCGAAACAGGCGCGTCGGACGAATTTCGGCCGATCGTGACCGCCGGCTACGGCGCCTTTGCCGTCGGCTCTTCGGACCGCTTGTCAATCACCTTGTCGACAATGCCGAAGTCGCGGGCCATTTCCGCGGTAAGGAACTTGTCGCGCTCCAGCGCATCTTCGATCGCTTTGTAGGTCTGGCCGGTATGCTTCACATAGATTTCGTTGAGCCGCTTCTTCAGGTTCAGGATCTCCTGGGCGTGGAGCATGATGTCGGTGGCCTGGCCCTGGAAGCCGCCGGATGGCTGGTGCACCATGATGCGCGAATTCGGCAGCGAGAAACGCATGTCCTTGTGGCCCGCGGCCAGCAGCAGCGAGCCCATTGAGGCTGCCTGTCCGGTGCAGAGCGTCGACACCGGCGGACGGATGAATTGCATCGTATCGTAGATCGCAAGCCCCGATGTCACCACGCCACCGGGCGAGTTGATGTACATCGAGATTTCCTTCTTCGGATTCTCGGCTTCGAGAAACAACAGTTGCGCAACGGTCAGTGTCGACATGCCGTCCTCGACCGGTCCGGTGACGAAGATGATGCGCTCTTTCAGCAGCCGTGAGAAAATATCGTAGGCCCGCTCGCCTCGGTTGGTCTGCTCGACCACCATCGGCACGAGGTTCATATAGGTTTCTACCGGATCGCGCATTAATCACCCAAGGGTTGGAGGCGAACATCCATCGGCAAGCTGGAACGGGATCAAAACTGCCGGGTGAGGACGAACGTCCCGTGATGCTGGACTTAAAGGACAGAGCTCACAGATATGGACCAATTGACCGGCGACAAGACCGAGGCAAGCGCATGCGGCCGCAGTTGAAATCTGATTCGCTCGAACCGGTATAGCGGCGCGTCCAGCCGCATGCCTGCTCCGGCCGCCGCTAAAATCAAATAGGCCACTCAAGGTCAGAACAAGATCTGCCTCCCTCAACCGTATCGGCCGGTACGTCCCGCAGATGAGCAAGGCAGGGCGCAGACAAAAGCGCCGCCTCTGCAAATCTCAAATATAAGTTGCGGTCGTGGAACCGGTAAGCAGCAAGGTTGTTATGATAGAGTCCCGACCGCAGTGGGACCGGCGACGGCCAAAGTCAGCAGCCTCAAATGATCAAACCTTTGATGACCCTAGCGCTTTTCGCGCTTCTGGGAACGTCGGTGATTATGTTACCCATTTATGCTCCTCAAGCTGAAGCAAGCGAAACGGTCGCCTTGGCAAAGGCAGATCGGCTCCCAATCCGAAGCGTTGTCCAGAGTTGCTCCGACCAAGTCAGGCCGAACATTAATGCGCCTTGCCTGTGCAACGGGAGTCCGGGGGTCCGAGTTCAAGAAGCTCGTTTAGTGACCGCGCGGCGCTAATCAAAACATCTTGGAAGCACCGCCGCTCTTGTCGGCTGATGCAGGAAGGCTCCGTAGCTCAAAATGTCAACAATTCCAATGGCTGTGCCAAACGTCCTCGTCGTCGAGGACGAGATGATCCTCAGAATGCGCGCAGTTGATATCGTGGAAGACGCGGGGTTCCACCCGGTCGAAGCCGTTAATGCCGACGAAGCAATCGCCATTCTAGAAGTCGCGGTCGGACATTTCTATCCTCTTCACCGACATTCAGATGCCTGGCAGCATGGACGGGCTGAAGCTGGCCCATGCGGTGCATGATCGCTGGCCCTCCATCAAAATCATATTGGTCTCCGGGCAAGTGAGGCCATCCGAGGCGGAAAGGCCTGCGCACAGTTTTTTCGTCGGCAAACCGGTGGGTGTCGAAAATATGATTGCCCAGTTGCAGGCCATGGTCGGCGATGGTGCATTGCAGAGTGTTCCAAACACAACGATAGTTTCTGCTTCTCCGCCGTTACCTCGCGCTCAAGAGGCAGTGCTGTCAGCTGAGAACGACAGCCTTCGGCTGTTGCTCGAACAAGCCGGCATCGACGCCAAGACCTTGCTTGCCCAGGCCGGCATCGACGCCAAGGAGCGCGAGGCGGCGGACAAGCTGCAGAAGCTCATCCTGGAGGAACTGCATCATCGCGTTAAGAATACCCTTGCGACAGTGAGCGCCATCGCATCCCAAAGCTTCCGCGCAGCGAGCAGCGTGGAGCACGGACAAAAAGCCATGGAGGGGCGCCTGATTGCGTTAGGGCGAGCCCACGACATGCTGATGCAGGTCCGTTGGGCAAATGCCAGTCTTGCTCGCACCTTAAGCGGTGCGACCGATCCCTACGACAGCCAGGGGGACAGACGGTTTCTTTTTAACGGTCCAGATATCAGAATCACCTCCGGCGCCGTAATCGCGCTTGCGATGACGTTCAACGAATTGTGCACCAACACAACCAAATTTGGTGCACTTGTTAACCTGGATGGCCGCATCGAGGTGGCATGGACGATAGATCCAGTTGAGCAGAGGCTTGCGCTTAATTGGACCGAACGAGGCGGACCTCTGGTCGCGCCGCCAACGCGCCGAAGCTTCGGCACCCGCATGATGGAGTCTCTTGGACAACAATTAAATGGCAAGGTGCGGCTCGCCTATGAGCCCTCCGGGTTCGTCTACTCGTTGGATGTGCCACTAAGTGCAGTTATTGCGACGTGACGCGCCCAACTTCCGCCGTTGAAGGCAAGGTGCGCCATGCGTTCTTCCGGCGAATACCACTGTGAAGGTTGATACAAGCCGATTTCGGGAGCGCGTGGAGGGACCGATCAGGCCGCGCTCTTCTCGGCGTCGTCGTCCCTGTAGAGCTCTTCACGCGTCACCTTCTTTTCGGTGACGTTGGCGAGCTCGAGGATAAAATCGACCACCTTGTCCTCGTAAATCGGGGCGCGAAGCTGGGCCAGCGCGTTGGCGTTGTTACGGTAGTAGTCCCAGACCTCTTTCTCGCGGCCGGGCATCGAACGCGCGCGCTCGATCACGGCGCGGCTGACTTCGTCCTCGGTGACCGAAATCTTGTTCTTCTCGCCGATTTCGGACAGCACGAGACCGAGCCGGACGCGGCGGTCGGCGATTTTGCGGTACTCTTCCTTGGCCGCCTCTTCCGTGGTGTCTTCGTCACTGAAGGTCTTGTTGCTGGATTCCATCTCGGCCTTGATCGAGTTCCACATCAGGTTGAATTCCTCGTCGACCAGCGAGGGCGGCGCCTCGAAGCGATGGGCCTCGTCGAGGCGGTCCAGCAGCATGCGCTTGACGCGTTGCCGGGTGGCGCCTGCGAATTCGGCCGTCAGCCGCTCGCGCGCGGCTTGCTTCAGCTTGTCCAGCAATTCAAGGCCGAGCGTCTTGGCGAATTCGTCATTGATCTCGACGTCCCGCGGCGCTTCGACCAGGGTCGCGGTGGTCTCGAATTCGGCTGCCTTTCCGGCCAGATCGAGATTGGTGTAGTTCTTCGGAAAGGAAACTTTCAGGGTGCGGTTTTCGCCCGCAGCCATGCCCAATAGCTGCTCTTCAAAGCCGGGAATGAAAGTATTTGAGCCGAGCACCACGGGGGCATCACCGGTGCCGCCCTCAAATGGCGTGCCGTCGATGCTGCCCTTGTAAGAAATCGTCACCCGGTCGCTATTCTCCGCCTTCGCGCCCTCGGCTTTCGCGGCGTAAGCGCGGTTCTGGTCGGCAACACGCTTGATGGCTTCGTCAACGTCGGCATCGGTGACATCGGCGACCGGCTTTTCGACACTGAAGCTCTTGAAGTCGGCGAGCTGGATCGCCGGCACGACTTCGATCGACACGGTGTAATTCAGATCGGACTTGCCGGTGAGAATATCCTCGACCTCTTTTCCCTCGGACGGCATCGTGACCTTGGGCTCGGTGGCGAGCCGGAAACCGCGCTCGGTGAAGATCTGGGTATTGGTATCGCGGATCGTCTGCTCGACGGTTTCCGCCATCACCGAGCGGCCGTAGACCTTCTTGAGATGGCTCACCGGCACCTTGCCCGGACGGAAGCCGTTGATGCGGACCTTGTCCTTGAGATCGACAAGGCGCTTGTCAGCCTTGGCATCGAGATCCGATGCCGGAACGCTGATCTGGAACTCGTGCTTCAATCCCTCGGCGAGGGTTTCAGTGACCTGCATGGGCGTCTACTTCTCTTCAGCTTGGTCCGGCTCGATGCCGGATCATTGTCAATCTGTTCGACGCGCGGCTTGCGGCCTGCGTCGGCGGTTCGGCGGACCGCATTCGTCAGGGCAACCGCCCTTTCAAAAGCATATCCTCCGGAAATCGTCTTGCTCAAACGCGGTGGGCGCTTGGTGCGGGCGGAGGGACTCGAACCCCCACAACTTTCGTCACTGGAACCTAAATCCAGCGCGTCTACCAGTTCCGCCACGCCCGCAAGCAGCATCATGTCCGGCCGCGATGCCGCGGGCGGCGGGCTTATAACATGAGGTTGCCGAATCGCAGCAAAAAAATGGCTGGTCGCAGCCGCGTTAGGCCGCAGGCGCGGTCGCTGGACATATAGGTCTGAAAATGGTCCGCATCGTCAATGACCAGTCGCGTTTACCCAATCACCCGGCGCCGGTTTCTGGCAGTGCTGGGTGCCGCTATCCTCGACCCGGCGATGCCGTTTGCGGCCGCCCAGGAGCGCAAGAGGCTGCCGCTGCTGGCCGGGCCCGGGAGGGCCGCATTGCGACCGGGGCAGCCGGATACGCCGATCTGGTCGCTGCTGGCACCAGAACCGGAACCGCGGTTCAGGCGCGGCGACGAACTGGACGTCACGCTGCGCAACGATCTGCCGGTGCCGACGGTGCTGAACTGGCATGGCATCGACGGCGCCGTCGCAGCCGAGCCGCTGGCAGGTCGGCCGCCGCTGGCTTCCGGGACCAGGGACACCTTCGTGATACCGCTGCGCCATGCCGGCACCTTCCTGTACGATCTCCGCCTGCTTGGCGATGGCCTGGCAAAGCCCCTGCCCGCGCGGGCGCTGATCGTTGCGGAAAGCGAGCAGGTCCCGGTCGACCGCGACGAGGTAGCCATGATCGAAGACTGGCGGCTGCGCCCCGACGGCAGTATCGTCACGCCCGGCAGCGACGTAACGGGCACCGTGCCGATCTATACGGTCAACGGACGCACATCGCTCGACATTGTCGCGCGTGCCCGGCAAAGGCTAAGAATTCGCTTTATTAATTCATGTCATCGCAATGTAATTGCTGTTAAAATAGAAGATCATGATGCCCACGTGATGGCGATTGACAGCCAGCCGTCGGAACCGTTTCCGGCACGTAACGGCCAGCTCGTGCTGGCGCCGGGGACGCGGGTTGACGTATTCATTGACGCCGTCAAACCGCCAGGCTCGACGTCCTCTATCTTGCTGCATGACGGTACCGAACCTCGCACCATCGGTCGGCTGGTCATATCCGGCGATGCACCGGTCCGGCCGGCTGCACTGCCGCCGGCGCCGCCGCTGCCCTCCAACGGCCTGCCTGCGCAGCTCGACCTAAAGAACGCAGCGCGGGTCGAACTGTCGCTGGGCGGATCGCAGGCAGACTGGGTGAGACCCTCTAATTTTGCCGCCGCAAGCGCGCCGGCGTTTCGTGTAAAACCTGGCCGCACGGTGGTGCTGGCGCTGACCAATCGCGACAAACACCCGTATGTTTTCCATCTGCACGGCCACCACGTCCGCCTGTTGGACCGGCTCGACGACGGCTGGAAGCCGTTCTGGCTCGATACGCTGGTCGTCGATGCCGGGCAAACCCAGCGCGTTGCGTTCGCGGCCGAACATATCGGCCATTGGCTGATGGAGTCGGTCGCGACCGACTGGTCGGCGCCGCGTCTTGTGCGATGGTACGGTGTCGAATGAGGAAATCGGCGTGAGCATGTCCGGCTGGCGGGCAAACCCGCGATCGCTTGATGCGGCTCAATAATCGATACCGAACGCGTCGTAGAGCCTTCGGAACACCGCTGGCAGGACTTCCGGCAGATCTTCTGCGATTAGGCCGGGGCCAGCCTCGCTGCCGGCCTCGCCATGCATCCACGTCCCCATGCAGGCGGCCTCGAAGGCCGGCACGCCCTGGGCAAGGAAACTCGCGATCATTCCCGCCAGGACATCACCGGCGCCGGCGGTCGCGAGCCAGGGCGGCGCGTTGGCGGCAATCGCAGCACGGCCGTCCGGCGATGCCACCACGGTGTCGGGACCCTTGAGCAGCACCACGGCTCCCGAGTGCTCCGCAGCTATGCGAACACGTTCAAGTTTTGAACGAAGTGAATTTTTGTTATTCATGCCACTGAATAAACGACGAAATTCGCCCTGATGAGGGGTAAGTACAACCTGTGAATTGCCGGATATTCTGATCGCATCGAACAGCCGGTCCGGCGCCTCCGCAAAGCTCGTAAGCGCATCGGCATCGAGCACAAGGCCGCGCCCGACCGACAGTGCGGCCAGTACAAAATCCCGCGTCCGCCCGCCTATGCCCGCCCCCGGACCGATCACGCAGGCGTTCAAACGCTTGTCGGCCAGCAGGTCGGCAAACTCGTCCGTGCGATCGGTGGCGCGGATCATCACGGCGGTTAAAGCCGCGGCGTTGGCTGCAAGGGCATCCCGCGGCGTCGCCAGCGTGACCAGCCCCGCGCCCGCCCGCAGCGCTCCCCGCGCGGCCAATCGCGCCGCGCCGGTCGAGGTGAGGTTGCCGGAGACCACGACCGCATGTCCTCGGGCATATTTGTGACCATCGATCCGCGGCACGGGGAACGCGCCGCGCCAAAGCTGCGGAATGTTCTCGAAGGTCTTCGGGATGAATCTCGTCGAGCACGCCGCTATCGATGCCGATATCGACGATGCGTACCCGGCCGCAATGAATTCGTCCCGGCAGCAGCAGATGCCCGGGCTTGCGGCGGAAGAACGTCACCGTCTCGGTGGCACGTACCGCGACGCCCATCACGGCACCGGTGTTGCCGTTAATACCGCTCGGCAGATCGATGCTGAGGACCGGCGCGCCGTTCGCGTTGACCGCCGCGATGATGTCGCGGAGGTCGCCCTTGATCGGCCGGTTGAGGCCCGCACCGAACAACGCGTCGACGATCAGGGCGGGCGCGCCGATCGAGCGCGGATCGCATGGCAGTACCGGATGCTTCCAGCCCCGTGCCGCGAGCGCCGCGTCGCCCTGCAAGGTGTCGCGGTCGCAGAGCAGGATGACGGAGACGTTTCTGCCACGCGCTGCAAGCTCGGTCGCCGCGACAAAACCGTCGCCGCCATTATTGCCGCGTCCGGCGATGACAAGGATCGAGCCCTGCTCGACCAGATCCATTGCCGCCTGCGCCACAGCTTGGCCGGCCTGCAGCATCAGCGCAAAGCCCGAAGTGCCTGCGGCGATCGCCAGCCGGTCGGCATGCTCCATCTCGGTCGTGGTGAGAATTTCCATGCCTAATCCTGGCGTAAAACGCCTCATCTTGAGGCAGCACACCTCTAAAAGTGTTCGCTAACCCCGATATTTGCACATGAGTTAACCCGTTTGCCTAATTCGCAGGCTTCGCTATTCTGAATTCTTCCGCAAGGTGCCTGTCAATCGCGCGTAATATTCTGATAACATTCCCAAATCAGCCGTTTTGATAACTTGGCACGGACCCTGCTTTTGGGGAAGTCGGCTGGGACAGGGCATACCCTGCCACTTGCGAACCATTACACCCGTGCGGGTGTCCAGGACAGGTTATCGAACGAGATGCGCAGCCTGCGCGACGTGGAAACGACAGTACAGTCCGAAATATGGAAATGCCCGGGAGGCGTTCAGTGAAAAAAATCGAAGCCATCATCAAGCCATTCAAGCTCGACGAGGTGAAAGAAGCGCTTCAGGAAGTCGGACTGCAGGGCATCACCGTCACCGAGGCCAAGGGCTTCGGCCGGCAGAAGGGTCATGCCGAACTGTACCGGGGCGCGGAGTACATCGTGGACTTCCTGCCCAAGGTCAAAATCGAGATCGTGATCTCGGACGACCTAGTGGAGAAAGCTATCGACGCGATCCGGCGCGCCGCCCAGACCGGCCGCATCGGCGACGGGAAAATCTTCGTCTCCAACATCGAGGAAGCCATCCGCATCCGCACCGGAGAATCCGGGCTGGACGCTATCTGAGCCGGGTGCTATCCGACATTTCGCGACTTAGAGACATAATATGAAGGCTGCTGCGGCGGCCTGTTCTTATTCGGCACATCCCGTTGACGATCCGTCGTTCAATCCTGGAATCGACCCGCAGACATAAGGGGTACTCATGAAGACCGGTAAAGACGTCCTGAAATCCATCAAGGACAACGACGTGAAATACGTTGACCTGCGTTTCACCGATCCGCGTGGCAAGTGGCAGCATGTCACGTTCGACGTCAGCATGATAGACGACGATATTTTCGCCGAAGGCACGATGTTCGATGGCTCCTCGATCGCCGGCTGGAAGGCGATCAACGAATCCGACATGTGCCTGATGCCCGATCCCGTCACCGCGACGATCGATCCGTTCTTCGCCGAGACCACCATGGTCATCACCTGCGACGTGCTGGAGCCGACCACCGGCGAGCCCTACAACCGCGACCCGCGCGGCATGGCCAAGAAGGCCGAGGCGATGGTGAAGTCGATGGGCGTCGGCGACACCGTATTCGTCGGCCCGGAAGCCGAATTTTTCGTGTTCGATGACGTCCGCTACCAGAGCACGCCCTACAACACCGGCTTCAAGCTGGATTCCTCCGAACTGCCGATCAACTCCGACACCGAATATGAAGGCGGCAATCTCGGCCACCGCATCCGGACCAAGGCCGGCTATTTCCCTGTTCCGCCGCAGGATTCGGCGCAGGACATGCGTTCGGAAATGCTCGGTGCCATGGCCAAGATGGGCGTCAAGGTCGAGAAGCATCACCATGAGGTGGCTTCCGCCCAGCACGAGCTAGGCATGAAGTTCGATACTCTGACGCTGATGGCCAACCAGATGCAGATCTACAAGTATTGCATCCATCAGGTCGCGCATATCTACGGCAAGACCGCCACCTTCATGCCAAAGCCGGTCTATGGCGACAACGGCTCGGGCATGCACGTCCACCAGTCGATCTGGAAGGACGGCAAGCCGGTATTCGCCGGCAACAAATACGCCGATCTGTCGGAAACCTGCCTCAACTACATCGGCGGCATCATCAAGCACGCCAAGGCGATCAACGCCTTCACCAACCCCTCGACCAACTCCTACAAGCGCCTGGTCCCCGGCTATGAAGCGCCGGTGCTGCTCGCCTACTCCGCGCGCAATCGCTCGGCCTCGTGCCGCATTCCCTACACCGCCAACCCGAAGGCCAAGCGCGTCGAGGTCCGCTTCCCCGACCCGATGGCCAATCCGTATCTGGGCTTCGCCGCGATGCTGATGGCAGGCCTCGACGGCATCAAGAACAAGATCGATCCCGGGCCTGCGATGGACAAGGATCTGTACGACCTGCCGAAGGAAGAACTGAAATCGATCCCGACGGTGTGCGGCAGCTTGCGCGAGGCGCTGGAAAACCTCGACAAGGACCGCGGCTTCCTCAAGAACGGCGGCGTGTTCGACGACGACTTCATCGACGCCTATATCGAACTGAAGATGACCGAAGTCGAACGCTTCGAAATGACCCCGCATCCCGTCGAGTTCGACATGTACTATTCACTGTGAGTTTCGCGGCGCGGGTTTTACCCGCGCGGCACGGCGCGAAATACGAAAGGCGCTCCGCAAGGGCGCCTTTTTTGCAGCGTCAAAGGGCGGCGCTTGCGGCAGGAAGCGTCGTTCCGAGGAGTCAGCGGCGAAGCAATGCGGTCTCCTACGCGGTCTGGATTGCCTCGCTCCGCGCGCAATGACGGCTCCACAACAACGCGCGTGTTCCAAAGGCCGGGATCGATCGAGCAGAAAAACGGCTTCCGTTGAAAGGCTTGCCGCGCATGGCGAAGTCTTGCGGCGAAAGCTGGGCATGTTGCGGCAAACCGGTGGCGCCGACGGCTCGGCGGCTTCGCCGCGCGTCGTTCGGATGCCGAAAACCATGTTGAGGGAAGCGCTTAAGAAGGGTGGTACAAGAAATAACGGTGCGGCCCAACGAATTGGGACGACCCTTCAATCGCTTGCGGCCCGTTCGAGGGCGGCGGAAAGAACCGGCGGCGGGTCGTCGAGCAGGAAATCCGACACGACGGAAAGCACTTAACGCGGATGCGCGATCCACGCATGGCTCGAACATTAACTTCGCGATCGAGTCTTGCGGCAAACCGAAGGCAGCACATTCCGCGCGATTTTTCTTGCGGCAGAACGAGGTTTTTCCCGCGGCGCAGTCGTGGCGATGGCTTGTCGCGCCTAAACATTAATTGACACGAAATTGTAAAAAAGAATTCGCGGAAAAAACATTTCGCGGAAATCTTTCCTTGGGCATGCATACCGTTTGAACGATCTGCCCATCGATGCGGCAACAGGCCGACTGCAGCGACGCTGCACGGTCCACTCGCCTACGCCACCGCCCCCGCCCGGGCATCCCGTCCCCATAACAGCTCGCGCACCTCGGTGGCCGGCTTCGCCTTGCTGAACAGATAGCCCTGCATCTCGGTGCAGCCGAGCTTGCGCAGCATTTCCTTCTGGGCTTCGGTCTCCACGCCTTCCGCGGTCGTGGTCATGTTGCGCGCGGTCGCGATATTCACGACGGCCTGCACAATGGAGGAAGAACCGCCCTGCTCTGCGAGTTCGTTGACGAAGCAGCGGTCGATCTTGATCTTGTCGAACGGAAAACGCTGCAGATAGCTCAGCGACGAATAGCCGGTGCCGAAATCGTCCAGTGCGATGCGCACCCCCACTGCGCGAAGTTCATGCAGAATCGCGAGCGCCGTCTCGTCGTCGCGGATCAGCACCGCTTCGGTGATCTCAAGCTCCAGCCGGTTCGCCGCGAGGCCGGAGGAGGCCAGCGCGCTTGCGACATGCAGCGCCAGCGTGTGGTTCCTGAATTGCACCGGCGAGACGTTGACCGCCAGCTTGATGTGATCCGGCCAGTTCGCCGCCTCGGCGCAGGCCGAGCCAAGCACCCATTCGCCGAGTTGGCTGATCAGACCGATCTCTTCGGCAACCGGGATGAACTCGGCGGGCGAGACGATGCCGCGCTCGGGATGATGCCAGCGCAGCAGCGCCTCGCAGCCGGAGACGGCGCCGCTTCGCAGGTTCACGACCGGCTGATACGCGATCTCGAACTGGCCCTCGACGATCGCCTGGCGCAAATCCAGTTCCAGCGCGCGGCGCGCCCGCACCCGCGCGTCCATCTCGCGTTCGAAGAAGCGATAGGTGCGGCGGCCGTCGGATTTTGCGCCATACATCGCCAGATCGGCGTTCTTCAGCAATTGATCGAGGTCGGTGCCGTCCTGCGGCGCGAGCGCAATGCCGATGCTGGCGTCGGTGACGAGCTGGTGGCCGAGACATTCGACGGGCATGCGGATCGCCTGGTAGATCCGGATCACGAGGTCCATGACGTCGGCCGGGTTGTTGACGGCGGTCTGAACGATGGCGAACTCGTCGCCGCCCAGACGGGCGACGAAATCGCACTCCCTGACACAGCCGCTCAAGCGCAGAGCGACGGCTTTCAGGAGTTCGTCGCCGACGGGGTGGCCGAGCGAATCGTTGACGCTCTTGAATTCATCGATGTCGATATAGAGCACCGCGAGCTGCCCGCCCCTGGCGATCTTCTTCAGTTCGCGCTCGAGCTGGTCGCGGAACAGCACCCGGTTCGGCAGGTCGGTCAGCGCATCGTAATGCGCCAGATGCGCGATCCGCTCGTCGGCCTGCCTGCGCTCGGTGAAGTCCTCCAGTGTCGTGACCCATCCGCCGTCCGCCAGCGGCTGGTACAGCACCTGGATCGAACGGCCGTCGGACGTCGTCAGGATTTGTTCGAAGGCGCCGCGCTCCGCCATCTTGCGCAGGATGGCCTCGATATATTCGTCGACGTTTTCCGCGAAGGTCCCGGTTTCCTGGCGATGCCTCAGCAGTTCATGAAACGTGCAGCCGGGCTTGATGACGTCGCGCGAGACGCCGAACATATCAATGTAGCGCTGGTTGCAGATCACCAGCCGCTGCTTCGAATCGAAAAACAGCAGCCCTTGCGTCATGTTGTTTACCGCAGTGTCGAGGCGCTGCTTCTCCAGCGCCAGCCGGCGCTGCGACGCCTGGTGTTGCCGCGATATCTGCCGCACCACCAGGTACAGGATGACCGCGACGACCAGCGCCGAAAGCGCGGCGATAACGATCAGGAACCGGGTCTGTTCGTACCAGTCGGCAAGCGCTGCGGAGACCGAGGTGGTAGCGACCATGGTGATCGGAAACTTGCCCAAGCGGCGCACGACGCCGACCCGGTCCTCGCCGTCGATCGGACTTTTCAGCCGCAGCGTGCCATGGTCGGTCTGTGGCGGGCGGACCAGTTCGAGAAGCGCCCCGCCCTTGAAGCTGCGCCCGATCAACGCCTCGTTATGCGGATGACGGGCGAGCAACGTTCCATTCTGATCGAACATCGAAATCGCCGCTCCCTCGCCGAGCGCCAGCGACGCAAAGAATTTTTCGAAATGCGCCGGCTCCACGCCGCGCGAAATGCTGCCGAGAAACGCGCCGTCGGTTCCGGTCACCTTGCGGGCGATGATCGTGGTCCACGCGCCGGTGACGCGGGCATAGACCGGCTCGATCAATACCGTCGGCGACTGCGGACTTGACGTGAAGGTCTTGAAATAGGCCCGGTCGGCAACGCTGACCTCGGGTGCCGGCCACACCCCCGAGGCGTTGATCAGCTTGCCGTTCGAATCGAACACGTTGACCGCCCCGACATAGGACAGCGCGCTCAGCTTGGCTTTCAGCATCAGATGCACGTCTTCGCCCGACATTCGGCGCCGATAGTCCTCCGGCGTGCCGATATCGGCGGTATAAATGTATTCGACCAGGCTGTTTTGGATGACCTCGGCGTCCTGAAGCTGCTGATCGAAATGACGCGCCAGCAACAGCACCGTGTTTTCCAGTTCGCGCTCGCTGCTGCTCAGCGCCCGCTCACGGAAATTTCCGACCATCACCGCGGTCCCGATGCCGATCGCCGCAACCAGCACCACGCCGCACAGGATCAGCCACTGGATCGGGCCACGCCGTAGCGCGGATTGAACAGCCGTCAAATTGTCCGCGGCGGCTGTTGCCACGCCGAGACGACCACCGGCACTCCTTCGTGAAGGCTGCTTCTGCATTGCCCAACTCCGGGTTGCATGGATACAGCGCACAAATGGAGGCACCGTTAGGAATTCCGGTTGAGGAACCGTTAATCCTAAGTCGATGTGGGCGGGGACCGTTCGCGTGTCCCGGCACGATGCAGCGTACCCCACCGTCGTCCCCGCGCAGGCGGGGACCTGTACACTCCATTGCCGGTGGGTCGGAAGGTCCCCGAGGCTTGCCGCAACGAGTCCCCACGTCAAAACCATCGGTGGTTATAGGTCCCCGCCTGCGCGCTAGGGCATGCACATATCTCTGTCGTCATTGCCGGGCTTGACCCGGCAATCCATCACGCTTCGAAGAACTCTTTCGAAGATGGATGGATGCGCGGGTCAAGCCCGAGCATGACGAGATGTGTGCATGCCTTAGCGCCTGCGCCGGGACGACATCGTGATGGTACCCCACCGTCGTCCCCGCGCAGGCGGGGACCTGTACACTCCATTGCCGGTGGGTCGGAAGGTCCCCGAGGCGCGCCGCAACGAGTCCCCACGTCAAAACCATCGGCGGTTATGGGTCCCCGCCTGCGCGGGGACGACATCTTGATGGACGCGCACGGAGAACATGATGACTGCGTCAATGCGCCGCCGGACACCAACCTATGTGGCACGGCCGCAGTCCGTTCGCCGCGGAAAAGAGCCGCGTCGCGAGTTAACCGATATCGACGACCGCGGCAGAGAGCGGTACCCGCCGCGGCGTTTTTCATGTAGCGTGGCGCGACGATGGCCGCATCAGATCCAGCCGCAGTGGCGCCCCGGCGGCGCAAAAACAGGATTTCCGCATTGCTGGTGCTTGCCGCCGGCCTGCTTCTGTTCGGCGCCGCGGCGGGTGCATTGTATTTCGCGTTGCGGCCTGTCAGCTTGCGGATCGCAGTCGGCCCGGCGGGCAGCGAGGATCACAAGCTGATCCAGGCGCTGGCGCAGACCTTTGCGCAGGACAAAAGTTCGGTGCGACTGTCAACGATAGCGACCGAGGGCGCGGCTGAAAGCATCGCGCTGCTGGCCAGTTCCAAAGCCGACCTCGCGGTCGCGCGCGGCGATCTCGAACTGCCGTCCGATGCCACATCCGTCGCCATCCTGCGCAAGAACGTCGTGGCGCTGTGGTCGCCATCCGGACTCCCCGCCAAAGGCTCGAAGAAGCAGTCGACGCCGAAAATCAAGACCATCGACGATCTCGCCGGACATCGTGTCGGCGTCGTCGGCCGAACGCAGGCGAATGTGACGCTGCTGCGGGTCATCCTGAAAGAATCCGGCGTCGACCCCGACAAGGTGGCGATCACGCAATTCGGCACCAGCCAGATCGCCGAGATGGCGCGCGATCCCGCCATCGACGCGTTCATGGCGGTAGGTCCGCTGGACAGCAGGATCACCTCGGAAGCCATCGCCGCGAGTGCCCGTATCAGAGGCGAGCCGAAGTTCCTTCCCATCGACGTATCGGAAGCGATCGCGCAGAAACATCCGCTGTATGAATCGGAAGAGATTCCAGGCAGCACCTTCAGTTCGTCGCCGGCCCGGCCGGAAGACAAGATCGAGACGGTGAGCGTCAATCACCTGATCGTCGCGCGAAAGTCGCTGTCGGAAACCGCGGTCGGCGGATTTGTCCGGCAACTGTTTGCAGTTCGCCAAGTGATTGCCAAGGAAGTCCCGGGCGCCGCGAAAATCGAGAAACCGGACACCGACAAGGACGCGGCCCTTCCCGCGCACCCCGGCGCGGCTGCCTATATCGATGGCACCGAGCGGACGTTTGTCGAACGCTACAGCGACTATTTCTGGTTCGCCATTCTGATCTTCTCTGGCCTCGGTTCGGGCGGCGCGTGGTTACGGCATTATCTGAAGCGCGACGAGCGGGAGCGAAACACGCTGCAGCGCGAAAAACTGCTGACGATGATTTCCAGGGCGCGCGAAGCTGAATCGCCGGAAGAACTGGCCGCCATGCAGAACGAGGTCGACGGGATCCTGCGGGAGACGCTCGACAGCTACGACGATGGCGCGATCGAGGAAGGCGACTTGTCGGCCTTCGGCCTGGTGCTGGAACAGTTTCATCATGCCGTCGCCGACCGCCGCATGGCGATAGCCGCCGCCGAGCCGGAACTGCGGCGCATGCGCGCGCTATAGTCGGGCTGATAAAACGGGCAGCTCTTGAGCGCAGCCGCGACGGCGACAGTGACGTATTTGCCAACCGCCGCCGCCAACGCGATCGGACCCAGCCATTTGAAATTCATGGCGCGCGCCTCGATGGCGGCGGACCCGGCGGCGTCGGCAGGCTCGATAGCGGCGGGCCGAACCACTCGACATGCGCGGCGAGCGTCCGGCCGTAATAGACCGCGCGCTGGCCGGCAAGGCTGACGAAATAACCGACGCAGCCGGCGCCGGCAATGCGCGCGCAGAACGTGCGATACCCGATCTCGCCCCGCTGGACGGCATGCACCGCCTGCTGGACGATGTCGCCCCTGAAGTCGTTTCCCGCCTGCAACGGATGACCGGGGATGACCTCGAAACTGTCGTCGGGCATGGAATAGGTCTTCGTTCCCGCCACCAGATCGGCATGATAGCGCTCGACACCGGCCTCCATCAGCGCCTGCACGACGTCAGGAAAGCTGATCCGCTCCTCGTCCAATGCGCGGCTCAATTCATGAATGACATTTTTCACCCGGTCATCCATATGCTCTCCTCTCTTCCGTCGACCGGATGCAGAGCATCGCCATGCACGTTTCGCGCGGCAGCGTCAAACCGCCTTGCGCTGCCGCTTGATCCCAGACGCATTTAACGGAAGAGTGACGCCAGTAATCGAAAGGGAATCATGTGACAAGTTCCGGCGAAAACCGCGTCCAGACCCGCAAGGACCTCGCATGGGCGATATCGGCCGGCGGTATTTGTACCGTCGTGTTTGCCGCGCTGCTGGTCGCAACCTGGTATTTCGCCTCGACACTGTTCCTGATCTTTGCCGGCATGCTGCTCGGCGTCGCGCTCAACGCCCTGACAAGCCTGCTCGGCCGCGTGACAAGCCTGCCGCATTCGCTGCGGCTTGCCGCGATCTGCCTGCTGCTCGCAGCGATGTTGTCCGGCGTGATTTTTCTCGGCGGCGCCACCATCGCCCAGCAAGCCACGGTGCTGAGCGGCACGATCAAATCGCAGGTCGCGAACGTCAAGGCCTTCCTGGAGAAATACGGCGTCGATACCAGTTACCTCGATCTCGGCAACCTGGCGGCCGCGCCCGCGGAACAAGCCGCAAACGCGGAAGCGCCGGCGTCGGCGTCGGCGTCGGCAACGACCGCGCATAATCTGCCCAGCGCAGGCACCATTGCATCGAGCGGCGGCGCCATCCTCAGCCAGACCCTGAAGATCGTGCTCGGCACCGTCGGCGCGGTCGGCAACTTCTTCATCGTGCTGTTTCTCGGCCTGTGCTTTGCCGCGCAGCCCGGCGTCTATCGCCGCGGCCTGATCTACATGGCGCCGGCCCGGCATCGCGCCAATGTCACTGTCGTGGTGGACCGCATCGGCACGACGCTGGAGCGCTGGCTGATTGCGCAGATGATCACGATGTTCGCGGTATTCCTGATCACATGGATCGGGCTGACGCTGCTTGGTATCCCGAGTTCTTTCATTCTAGGCATTCAGGCCGGCCTGCTCACCTTCATCCCGACAGTGGGCGCGCTGGTCGGCGGGCTGATCGTGGTGCTGGCAAGTCTCGCCTCGGGAGGGGTCGCCGCCCTGAGCGCGTTCGTGCTTTTTTTGGGCATTCACGCGCTGGAAAGCTACATTCTGACCCCGATGCTGCAGCGCCAGGCCCTGGAAATTCCGCCCGCGACGCTGTTCGCGTTCCAGATCCTGCTCGGTGTGGTGTTCGGCCTCTGGGGGCTGGCACTGGCACTGCCGCTGGTGGCGGTGGTGAAAGTCGTAATCGAGTTCCTGCGCGAGGACGACGGCGGCGTGAACGCATAACCGTCTTCCTCAGAATGGGGATGTCGTCGTCCCGCGCAGGCGCTAAGGCATGCACACATCTCGTCATGCGCGGGCTTGACCCGCGCATCCATCCATCTTCGAAAGAGTCTTTCGAAGCGTGATGGATTGCCGGGTCAAGCCCGGCAATGACGACAGAGATATGTGCATGCCCTAGCGCGCAGGCGGGGACCCATAGCCACCGATGATGATCGTCGGGCAAGTCGTTGCCGCGGGCGGCCAACACCTTCCGCATCGCGACGACGGAGGGTATGGGTCCCCGCCTGCGCGGGGACGACGTTGCTTAGAAGCTCGCCACCGTGTTGGTGTGCTCGACTTCCGGCGGTGACGCGAAATACGGTCCGACCAGCGCGCGCCATTCGGAAAATTTCTCCGAGCCGCGAAAATCCACCGTGTGATTTTCCAGCGTCTCCCATTTGATGTGCAGCCGGTAGCGCGACGGCTTCTCGATGGAGCGGTGCAGCTCGAAATGCTTCCAGCCCTTGCAGCGCCGGAAGATCGGCTCCGCCTTGGCGATCGCGGCCTCGAAATCCTTTTCGCTGCCCGGCTTGATGTCGATTTGTGCGATTTCGGTTATCATGTGGGAGACCTTCTGTTTGCGTCATCCTCTTTGAAAGATGATGGATTGCCGGGTCAAGCCCGGCAACGACGAAAACGAGGGGACTCAGCTGAACAGGACGACGAAGCCCGTGATCATCAGGCAGCAAGCGACAAACGCAATCATCGGCCAGTTGGTTTTCGGCTTCTGATAGCGGCCGCCCGCGCGGCGCTCGGTGATCAGCGCGGTCTCGTATTCGTCCGAGTTCGAGAACATGCAGGCAAACCCGCCGCGCGCCGACGTGGCAGCCCGTTCCAGCGCGATCAGCGCGGCATCGGCGCGAGAGCTGCGGGCGGTATTCATGCCGCCGATATTATCGATGGAATGGTAAATGGACGGTTAGCGCGGAGCATTCTCCCGCTCTTCAGGCTAGGTCTGGGCATGACTGACGACGGCGGGTCGATACCCGGCAATTCCCGCGATTCTGCGTCGTCCGTTTTCCAGCGAGATCGGCTGCTGCTCGGCGGCCGCCTGGACCCGGTTGCGCCCTGCCCGCTTGGCCTGATAGAGCGCGGTATCGGCCGCCGCCAGCAGCACATCGAGCTCGGTGAACGGCGGTCCGCCGGCGACGCCGATGCTGACGGTGGTCTCGACCGGCACGTCGTCGGCCGCGATCCCGCTGCCCGCGAAGGCTTCGCGAACGCGTTCGGCCGCGATCATGGCTTCGTCCATCGAACATGGCAGCAGCGCCGCGAACTCCTCGCCGCCGATGCGACCCGACAGGTCGGTGATACGCAGCGTATTGGTGACCACGGCGGCGAACAGCTTGAGCACCTCGTCGCCGGCCGGATGGCCGAAACGGTCGTTGATCGACTTGAAATGATCGATATCGAAAATCATCACGGTGACCGGACGCCCGGCATTGGCTTCGCGCTCGATCATGCGCGCGGTCGCTTCGGCAAAACCGCGGCGATTGAACATGCCTGTCAAGGGATCGATCGATGCCGCGGTCTTGTGCGCACGCACCGTGCGCTCCGACACCAGCATGAAGATGATGAAGACCGTGCCGACCGCATAGAGTACGAGTTCGATGGCAAACACCGTGACCCAGATGCTGGTGGTGAAGGCATCGTCGTGCGGGCGCAGCAGGTCGCCAAGCAGGATGGGCAGCATCAGCACGAAGCCGTGCAGCGCCGGCACTGCAACGGCCGGCCAGCGCTTCTGCAGCGCCCTGCGCCGCTCCAGCCACAATTCGCCGGTGGTCAACGCCGCGTAGACCGCCACGATGCCGGCGCCGGCGGTCATGCGCATCGCCGACGCATCCGGCGCCAGCGTCATGATGACGGCGATCCATGCCATGGCGCCGAGGAAAATTCCCGGCCAGTTCGGCCTGCGGCCGTGGAATACCCGCGCCGCGTTCCACACCATGCCGCACGCGACGAAGCCGACGGCGTTGAGCGCCAGCGAGAGCGCTTCGCCTAGTTCGGCGCTGGCCAGCGTCCAAAGCGCAACCGAGGCCGCGCCGAGGATGTAGGCGGCGCCCCACCAGTTAAGCGCGGCGATGCGTTCCTGCCTGCCGAAAAACAGCAGCATCACTCCCAGCATCGCCGCGACCAACGTGGCAACCAGATAAAGCGTGGCAGTATCGAGCGACATGATCGGGATCACCAGGGTGTTTTTGTCACGGGTTCCCGACGGCGAAACGGCTGAAATCGCGTTCGGGACGGCGGAATTTACGCCGGCCGCGTTGGCAATCCGTTTGCACGCCGGCGCAACTTTTATCGAAAAGTAGCGACAATTCGTCGGCAGTTGTGCAAGGAAAATGCGGTGCGGTGCTTCTTCACCATCGCCCCGCTCGCGGCTACACATTTTCATCGTCATTGCCGGGCTTGACCCGGCAATCCATCGTCTTCGAAGAGTTTTACGAAGATTGATGGATACGCGGGTCAAGTCTGCGTATGACGAGATGTATGAATCTGGTAGCCGCAAGCGGGGACAGGTGAACAAACTCCGCACCGGCCGCTCGAAATAGGACAACCCAGACTTGCATAGGTCCCGAATGTTCGCTGTAATCCGGCGGAGATTCTCAAGCGGGCGGGAGCATGCATGGCTGTCGACACACGTATTTATGCCGGCGGAGCGATCACGTTCGGCGGCCAGCCGGCGATCGACGACCTGCTCGCCGCCGATTACTCGGCGGTGCTGGTCTGGTCGGTGCATGTCGACGCTACCGGTAACCTGTTTCTCAATAATACGCAGATCGTTTCCAACGGCGTCTATAAGGAGGCAACGCCGATGGACCTGCCGAAACGGCTTGCACAGTTGCGCAAGGCCGGGATGCAGATCCTGTTTTCGGTCGGCTCCGGCGGGGTGAGCGACTATGCCAATATCGGCGCCCTGCTCGCGGCGGGCGGCGGCGTGCCGGGCAAGCCGCTGTACGACAACTTTGTCGCGCTGAAGAAGGCGATGGTCGCCGGCGGCGGCGACATCGACGCCATCGATTTCGACAATGAGGAGATATCGTTCAGCGTTTCACCCGATCCGGTTCAGACCAAGACCATGGTCGGCCTTGGCGTCATGCTTGCCGCGATCGGTTACGCCAGCGTGACGTTTTGCCCGTATCGCGCGATCGAGACCTGGACCGACACCTACAACCAGTTGCGCGGGACGCCGAACAACGTCGTCGTCAGCGCAATTCACCTGCAATGCTACAGTGGCGGCGGCGGCAACGATCCGGCGACCTGGGGGAAGATGATCGCCGACAATGGCGGCAATACCCTGCTCATTGCCGGGCTTGCGACCGTCCAGACTCCAGACGGGCCGTGGTGGGTCAACGCCACCCAGTGGCAGCCGGCCCATCGCGGCAGCAGTGTCGTGGAAATCCCCAATGTCGCGATGTACGGCGAAGCCGACTGGTCGGGCATGCTGCGCAAGGGCAACTACCCCAGTCCCGACGCCGCGATGCAGGCCGCGCTCGGCGGCGAGACGTTTTTCTTCTACTGCCGCGGATTTCTCGACCTCGGTCCCGGCAAGCAATTCCAGCCGGGCGATGCGGTGTTTTTTGCCGGCATTCCGTGGTGGGGATCGGCACCGCAATGCGACGCCTATTCGCTTAGCGGCGGCTGCGGCAACCCCTACGACCCCTACCCCATGACCGGGGCCTGCCCTTCCGACCTGCAAACCCAATACGCCGCGTGGAAGAAGGAAACATATCCGCCGGACGGCGGCTTCATCTGGCTTTATGACTCGGTGGTGAGTTGCCTGCTATCGGGCTGCTGCGGCGGCACCGAACAAGCGCCGGCAACCACCGCGACGGCTTACCGCGCGGCGATCACCAACGGGTTGAGCTGAGGCTGCATCCGCAACTGGCTGCACGGGCTGATGGACCCCGGTGCGGCAGGAGGCGATCATGGACGTGCTCGACGATTATCTGGTGAAGCCTGACATCTCGGTGCTGGAAAAGACCCGCATTCAGGCCCAGGTGCTGGTGCCGCTGTTGCGCCACCTGCGGGTGGAGCTCGGCAAGACCGCGGCCGACGCGCTGGTAACGCAGGCGCTGCGCGACTGGTCGCAGAAACTGTTCGCCGAGATTGCCGACGGTCTCGAAGGCAGCGGCCGGCGCAAATGGGCCATCCTGCAGGGACAGTTCAACGACGTTACGCAGCAGGAGGTCGACTTCGAGGTTATCAGGCGCGATAACGAGGCGCTGCATATCGATGTGACGCGTTGCGGTTTCGCGGAATTCTTTCGCACGCTGGACGAACCCGAACTCGGCGCGCTGCTGGTATGCGCCGCCGATACCGACATCGCGTCGGCATCCGGCAGCGAGGTCAGCCTGGAGCGCGATCAGACGTTGATGCAGGGCGCGCCGAGCTGCACGTTCCGCTATAGGTTCGCACCGCGATAGCGGGCATCGCACGACGATTGCCCTCCCCGGCATTGCCGGGGCTTGATTTATCGTCATTGCCGGGCTTGACCCGGCAATCCATCGTCTTCGAAAGAGATTTTTGCGAAGATGGATGGATGCGCGGGTCAAGCCCGCGCATGACGACGGCGCGCGGGTCAAGCCCGCGTATGACAAAGGCGCGGTCGCTTCGCTCCTCGCAATGACGCAAAGACTTTCTAAAGCGAGAACGCAAACAAAAAGGCGCCCGCGAGAGGGGCGCCTTTGAAGTCTCGACTGTGCTGCACCCAGCCAGTCTTACCGAAGCCGTTACCGCTTCGAGAACTGGAACGAGCGACGGGCCTTCGCCTTGCCGTACTTCTTGCGCTCGACCACGCGGCTGTCGCGGGTGAGGAAGCCGCCCTTTTTCAGTACGCCGCGCAGGTCGGGCTCGAAATTGGTCAGCGCTTTGGAAATGCCGTGACGCACGGCGCCCGCCTGCCCCGACAATCCGCCGCCGGCGACGGTGCAGATCACGTCGTACTGGCCGGCGCGCGCGGCTGCGACCAGCGGCTGCTGGATCATCATGCGCAGCACTGGACGGGCGAAATAGATCTCGACCTCGCGGGTGTTGACCACGATCTTGCCGGCGCCCGGCTTGATCCAGACCCGGGCGACCGCGTCCTTGCGTTTCCCCGTGGCATAGGCGCGGCCGTGCTTGTCGACCTTCTTGGTGTATTGCGGCGATTCCGGCGTGGCCGGCTTGAGCTGCGACAACTGATCGAGAGACTGCATGCTTTCAGCCATTTTATGCGGCCCTCATGTTCTTGCGGTTCATCGCGGCGATATCGACGGTTTCCGGCTGCTGGGCTTCATGCGGGTGCTCCGGACCTGGATAGACACGCAGATTACCCAGTTGGACGCGGCCGAGCGGCCCGCGCGGAATCATGCGCTCGATCGCCTTTTCCACCACACGCTCCGGGAAACGGCCCTCCAGGATGGACTTCGCAGTCCGTTCCTTGATGCCGCCGATGAAGCCGGTGTGGTTGTAATACACCTTGTTGTCGCGCTTGCGCCCGGTGAGCACCACATGCGCGGCGTTGATAATGATGACATGGTCGCCGCAATCGACGTGGGGCGTGTAGGTCGGAAGATGCTTGCCGCGCAGCCGCATCGCAACGAGGGTAGCAAGGCGGCCGACGACCAGACCTTTGGCGTCGATCAGCACCCACTTCTTCGTCACTTCGGCGGGCTTTGCCGAAAACGTTTTCATGTGAGGAATCCGTAAAGGGAGACAGCAGCGCCACAGCGCCGGACTTGCACGGTTTGTAGATAAGCCGGCGGTTCACGTCAATGCCGACAATGCCAGATTATACAAGTAAAAACAAACGCTTATAAATATGGTGCGATATTACCGGATAAAACCTCAAGCGTTCGGAATGGAATAGGTCGCGGTCACATGCGCGATTGGATCCGGCGAATTTCCCGACATCAGGCTGACTTCGCCGACCGCGAGGCGTTTGCCGAGCTTCAGCAGCTTCGCCGCCGCGAGCACGTCTTGTCCCGGGGCGCCCTTGCGCAGAAAATTGATGTTGAGACTGGTCGTCACCGCAAGTCCGACCGGGCCGATTGCGGAGAGCAGCACCACATACATGGCGACATCGGCGAGCGCCATCAGCGTCGGCCCCGAAACCGTTCCGCCCGGACGCAGCATCCGGTCGTGAAAACGCTCCCTGATCAGACAACTTATCCCGTCCGCGCGCTCGATGGTAATGTTTCCGCCGGCGAAGGCTTGTGGAAACTCCTTGTGCAGAAACACATCGAGTTCAGCCACGCTCATTTTTGCCAACGCCATATCATCGCCCCTACCGTCGCGTCGTCTTGCTTCCTACATTAAGACAAAGGCGCTGCCCAAGTGGAACTTTTGATGACCGCACAGCCCGCCCGCGCGACGACGCAAGCTCCGATCCTCCTGCGCGAGAGCGCCGGCAGCGTCGCGTTGCTGACGCTCAATCGCCCGGCTGCACGCAACAGCCTGTCCGAAGCCATGATCGGGGCGATACACGGGGCGCTGCAAGACATTCACGACGATGCAGACGTCCGCGCGGTCGTGATCGCCGCCAATGGCACGGCGTATTCCGCCGGTCACGACATGAAGGAGCTCACCGCGCGGCGCGCCGACCCCGATCGCGGCCGTGCCTATTTCGCGAAGATGATGAGCGCCTGCAGCGCGATGATGCAGGCCATCGTGCAGTTGCCGAAGCCGGTGGTTGCCGCGGTGCAGGGCGTCGCCACCGCCGCCGGATGCCAATTGGTCGCAAGCTGCGACCTTGCTGTCGCGTCGGAAAGCGCGACCTTCGCAACTCCCGGCGTCGATATCGGCCTGTTCTGCTCGACGCCGATGGTGGCGCTGTCGCGCAACGTGCCCCGCAAGCGGGTGATGGAAATGCTGCTGACCGGCGAGCCCGTCCCAGCCGCCACCGCGCGCGACATCGGCCTCGTCAACCGCGTCGTCCCGGCCGGCACCGAGCGGGATGCCGCGATTGCGCTGGCGCAACAGGTCGCTCGCAAGTCGGCTTATACGGTGAAGATCGGCAAGGCCGCGTTCTATCGTCAGCTTGAGATGAACCTTGCCGACGCCTACCGTTACGCGGCGGAAGTGATGACGGAAAACATGATGGCCCGCGACGCCGAAGAGGGCATCGGCGCCTTCATCGAGAAGCGTGAGCCGAAATGGCAGGATAAGTGATAAACAGCCTTTCGTCATTGCCGGGCTTGACCCGGCAATCCATCTTCTTCGCAAGACTTGTGAAAGATGGATGGATGCGCGGTCAAGCCCGCGCATGACGAATTAACGAAGTGGGATCTGCAAATGAACCACGCCAACTACGACGACAGCTACATCCGCTCGATCCTCAGCGGCGTGAAAACCATTGCGATGGTGGGAGCGTCGCCACAGAATATCCGCCCGAGCTATTTCGCTTTCATGTATCTAGCCGAGCGCGGTTACGACATGATCCCGGTCAATCCCGGCCATGTCGGCAAAAGCCTGAACGGCAAGCCGTTCGTGGCCTCGCTCGTCGATATCGGACGCCCTATCGACATGGTCGATATCTTCCGCAACTCCAGCAACATCATGCCGGTGGTCGATGAAGCGTTGACGCTGTCGCCGCCACCGAAGGTGATCTGGATGCAGCTCGGCGCGCGCGACGATGCCGCGGCGGCGAAAGCCGAAGCCGCCGGTCTCAAGGTGGTGATGAACCGCTGCCCGAAAATCGAGTATGGCCGGTTGTCGTCGGAAATTGCGTGGATGGGCGTCAACACGCGCACGCTAAGTTCGAAACGCCCGCCGATGCCGACCCACGGCATGCGGCTGTCGCTCCATCGCAGCAGCGTCGGCGGCGGCGCAACCGCGGCCTCCGATCGCGCGGCCAGGAACAAAGCCGACGGCGCGTGACGCAATTGCGAGAAAGTTCTTTTAGCGCCGCAGCGAACCGAAGCATTTCCGTGCTGATCGTGTCATGTGACACTTCCTGCCTTGACGGCGAACGCGCGGGCCGCGATTGTGGACGTGAAGCCATCATTGCGAGCGAGCAGAGCGAATGAGTTCTGCCGGGATGGATGCGCGGGTCATACCATGCGAAGGCGCGCTTCGCTGTTTTGTCCGTGCATGACGACGAATGGATCGCTTCGGAGTTCATTGCTCCTCGCACTGACAGAAAGCCAATCGAGAGGAAGCAAAAAATGACCGATCGCCTTCCAGGATTTGCCACCCTCGCCGTCCATGCCGGCACGCAGCCCGATCCTACCACCGGCGCGCGGGTGACGCCGATCTACCAGACCACCTCATTCGTGTTCAACGACGCCGACCATGCAGCTTCGCTGTTCGGACTGCAGTCGTTCGGCTACATCTATACCCGGATCGGCAATCCGACCAGCTCGGCGCTGGAAGAGCGCGTCGCCGCCCTCGAAGGCGGCACCGCCGCGGTGGTGGTGGCGTCGGGACACGCCGCGCAGGTCGTCGTGTTGCAGCAATTGCTGATGCCTGGCGACGAATTCATCGCCGGCCGCAAGCTCTATGGCGGTTCGATCAACCAGTTCACCCACGCCTTCAAAAGTTTCGGCTGGAACGTGGTGTGGGCCGATACCGACGACATCGGCAGTTTCGAACGCGCGGTGACGCCGCACACCAAGGCGATCTTCGTCGAATCGATCTCCAACCCCGGCGGCTCCGTCACCGATATCGAGGCCGTCGCCGCGGTCGCGCGAAAAGCCGGCGTTCCCCTGATCGTCGACAACACGTTGGCAACGGCCTATCTGATCCGCCCCATCGATCACGGCGCCGACATCGTCGTGCAGGCGCTGACCAAGTTTCTCGGCGGGCATGGCAATTCCATGGGCGGCGTCATCGTCGACGCCGGCACCTTCGACTGGTCGAAGGGCAACAAATATCCGATGCTGAGCGAACCGCGGCCGGAATATCACGGTATCAAGCTGCAGGAGACATTCGGCAATTTTGCTTTTGCCATTGCCTGCCGGGTGCTCGGCTTGCGCGACCTCGGGCCTGCACTGTCGCCGTTCAATGCGTTCCTGATTCTCACCGGCATCGAAACGCTGCCGCTGCGGATGCAGAAGCATTGCGAAAATGCCAAGGCGGTCGCCGAATGGCTGCAGGCGCACCCGGCGGTGGCGGCGGTAAATTATGCGGGCCTTCCGGGCGACAAGTACAATCACCTCGCGCGCAAGTATGCGCCGAAGGGCGCCGGTGCCGTGTTCACCTTCAGCCTCAAGGGTGGATACGATGCCGGCGTTAAACTGGTGTCGAACCTGAAGCTGTTCTCGCATCTGGCCAATGTCGGCGATACGCGCTCATTGGTGATTCACCCGGCGTCCACCACGCACAGCCAGCTCGACGATGTAGCCAAGACCAAGTCCGGCGCCGGACCCGACATCGTGCGGCTCTCGATCGGCATCGAGGATAAGGACGACCTGATCGCCGATTTGGAGCAGGCGCTGTTGGCGTAGGCTGGCCATCGTCGCGCACAGATTCACATCTCGTCATACGCGGGCTTGACCCGCGTATCCATCGACCTTCAAACGACTCTTTCGAAGCGGATGGATTGCCGGGTCAAGCCCGGCAATGACGTCGGAGTGTGTGAATCTGATAGGGTCGAGCCCGGCAATGACGGCTTACCCCTTTGCCGTCCTCATCGCGGCCTTGTCCTCGCGCGACAGCCGGGCGTTGCGCTGGACCACCGAATAGGTCGCCAGCGCGAACAAAATCACCAGCAACTGGATCGACAAGGCTTCCACGGTTGAATTCAAACCGATCGCGCCTAGCCAGGCCGCACCCTTGAGCTCGGTGACCGAAACGATCGCCTGCTCCTGGAATTCCTGCACCGCCTCGCCGATGAATTTGATGGCCATCGCGAACAGGAAGGCCGACGTGACGATGAACAATAGCCGCAGCGGCATTTTCTGCGCGATCAGATTGATGAAATAGAACAGCACCACGAGTCCGAACGTCGCGGCGGCAAGGCCTGCGAACAGCCCCGCGCTCCAGCCGCCCTCCGCGGTGGCGAGCGCGTTGATGAACAGCACGGTCTCCGCCCCTTCGCGGAACACCGCGAGGAACGCCAGGGCAGCGACCGCCCACATTGTATCCTGCGCCAGCGCATTGTCCGCCTTGTGCGAAAGGTAGTCCCGCCAGCCCTTCGGATCCTGCTTCACCATCAGCCAGCCGCTGACGTAAAGCATCAGGCCCGCGGCGACGAGAATGATGACGCCTTCGAGCACGTCGCTGTGCTCGCCGGAGTTCAGCGTCGCAAACAGCCATGCTGCCAGGATGCTGGCGCCGACCGCGGCCAGTGCGCCACCGTAAAGCGCGTTGATGCGATGGCCGGCACCGGCCTTGGTCAGATAGCCGCCAAGCGCTGCGATCACCAGCATCGCTTCGAGCCCTTCACGGAGCAGGATGACGGCGGCCTGGATGAATGCGGATGACATGAACGAGCCTGTGTTTTGCGTTTGGCCCGTTTTATCCGTCGCAAAGCCCAAGTAAAGCGGCGCACGCATGCACAACTTCGTCAACGCCACGCAAAATCGATGAAAGGCCTGAAAATAAACGACTTCTCGTATATGCCACTGAATTAGAATCGTTCAATTCATCCGGCCTGGCCCACCGGCAATCCCACCTGCCGGCGCGCCTGTTGCGGTTGCCGGGAGATCAGCCGCCCGGCCTGCAGGATCGCCAGCGTCAACACCACGATCGCGACCGCCTGATGCGCCAGCGCCAGCAGAATCGGAACTTGGTGCAGCAGCGTCAGGATTCCCAAACCCGCCTGGAGCGCGATCGCGGCGACCAGCGCAACTGCGCCGTTGAGCGCGGCAGTCCCGGCGCGCGAACGAACGGCATCGATGGCATGCAGGATGGCCAGCGCGAACAGCCCATACGCCACCATGCGGTGCTCGAACTGCACCGTCAGCGTATTGTCGAACAGATTTCGCCACCACGGCGTTTCGAAAAACAGCCGCTGCATGGATGGAACGAGCGCACCATCGATGTCGGGCCAGGTATTGTAGACGCGCCCAGCCCGCAGGCCCGCAACCAGCGCGCCGAGGTAAAGCTGCACGAAGGTCAGCACCAGCAGCCCCATGCCGGTGACTTTCAGGCGCGATGATGCAACGAGCGACCGCTCGGCCGGCCGACGCAGCGTCCAGACGATGGCCGCGTATATCAGCAGCGCCAGCACCAAATGGGTGGCGAGACGGATTTGCGAGACCTCGACGCGCTGCGTGAGGCCCGACGCCACCATCCACCAGCCTACCGCGCCCTGCAGCGCGCCGAGCCCGAAGACGATCCAAAGCCGCCGTTTCAGATCGGCGCTCAACGCGCCGCGCCAGAGAAACCACAGGAACGGCAGCAGGTAGGCAATGCCGATAACGCGGCCCAGCAGCCGGTGGCTCCATTCCCACCAGAATATCGCCTTGAACTGCTCGAGGCTCATGCCCGCGTTGAGCTCGCGATATTGCGGAATGGTTTGATAGCCCGCAAAGGCTTGGCGCCACTGCGCGTCGTCGAGCGGCGGCAGAGTTCCGGTGACCGGCTTCCACTCGACGATCGAAAGTCCGGATTCGGTCAGGCGCGTCGCGCCGCCGACCAGCACCATGATCGCGATCAATGCCGCTATGGTCAGCAACCAGCAGCGGACGGCGCGGCCGGGAACGACAGCTTGCGCGGAGAGTTCGGTCATCAAACCAGCGTCTTGAATGAATTGGCGCGCACCTTATAGTCCGCCGCTTACCGCGCGCCAAGGCGCGCTCCTGCTATCGGCCGCACATTTCCGTCATGAGAATCCGCACCCGCAAATTCGTTGGAACCATCGCCCTGCTGGTGCTGGTGGCCGTGTGGTCGCTGGTGGGGATGACGGTGGCGCAAACGCCATGGCTTGCCGCATCGGGGCTGTATCAGGCGATCTTCTACGTGGTGGCCGGCATCGGCTGGGTATTGCCGGCGATGCCGATCATCAGCTGGATGTCGCGGCCGGATCTGTAGCGGCCGTCATTGCCGGGCTCGACCCTACGGTATTCACACATCTTCGTCGTCATTGCCGGGCTTGACCCGGCAATCCATCGTCTTCGACAGAGTCTTGCGAAGATTGATGGATACGCGGGTCAAGCCCGCGTATGACGAAATGTGTGAATCCAGTAGGGCTCGACCCGGCAATCCATCGTCTTCGAAAGATTCCTGTGAAGAGTGATGGATGCGCGGGGCAAGCCCGCGCATGACGCTGGGTAAGCGAACACGCTAGCGCGTCTTTGGCAGCATCACCCCCGCCATCATCACGCGTAGCGCGCGCAGCGAACGTTGCCGACCATCCCATGCGATGCGCGGCAGCGCATGCAGGTTGGATCGGCCGTCGGCTTGGACCACGCCGGGCACCGCGGTGACCGCGCTGGCGAAGCCCGCTTCCCTGGCAAGCGTTACATGCTGCCGGCCGAACGTTTCACGTTCGCCGAACGGATAGGCCAGATGCGGCACATCGCGATGCACCGCGGTCTGCGCCACCGCCCTGCCCATCGACATTTCGCGCGACGCCGCAGCATCCTTCAGGCTGGTCAGCACCGGATAGTTCACCGTCGCGCTTCCGATCGTGACATTCGGGTTGGCCGCAAGCGTCGCCAGATCGTTCCAGTCCATGAACGCGTCGCGCGCCAGCGCCGCGAGATCGACCGAATAACGCCTGCAGAGATCGTTGATCGCCGCCGACAGATCTTCCGGTCCGAGCGATTCCAGCCATCGATGGAGGAAATCGTAAAGCCGGTATTTGTCGTCAATGTCCGCGATCTCGAAGCGTTTCTCCACGCGATCCATCATCAAAGCGATACGATCGTTCCGCGCAATGACCGCCTCAAGCGCGAGCCACCACGCCTCGCCGAGGCCGTCGGCAAACGCCGTCGGCACGTAGACCGCGAACGGCACGGCATGCCGTGCCAGCACCGGATAGGCTGTGTTCGCGAGGTCGCGATATCCGCCATCGAAGGTCAGGCATACGAAGCGCTTCGGCGATTTCAGGCCGACCGCGCGTCGGCACACGTCGTCCATCCCGATGAACTCGAACCGCCAGCGTTTCAGCGAGCGGATCGCGCGATCGAGAAAGTCGGGCGTGATCTCGTGGGCCCGGCGCGGCTGGAAAGCCACGCCGCGTGCCGGTCGCACGCGTTCGAACCGCAGGATGACGCCGGCGCCGCCGGTTCGCCGCTCCATCAGCCGCGCGTAACCGCTGAAATACGCCAGCCGTAGGCCCGCGCCGGTCAGAAATCGGTTTGCGGATGACAACGCCACGTCCCTCATGCGGCCGTTTCCACCCCGCCGCCACCGCATTGTCATTACTCTTTGTTGACATTTCTTTGCAAAGGTCGGCCGACGCCGAAAAATGTAAACAAACTCTCAAAATACGGGTTGCGCGATGACCATGGCGGCCGTGATGGAAAGCCGACCCGGAACGCAGGCATGGTCGGAAACAAGCCGCATCGCCAGCGTCGAGATCGTCACCGAGTTGCGCGCCGCCGAGAGCGTGTGGCGCGCGTTGCAACAGCCCGGCCAGTTTTTTACGCCGTATCAGCGTTTCGATTTTCTCAGCGCATGGCAGCGCCAGGTCGGCGAGCGCGGGGGCATCAGCCCGTTCATCGTCATCGCCCGGGACAGGGAACATCGGCCGCTGCTGCTGCTTCCGCTCGGGACCAGGCGCGAAAGCGGTGCGCGCGTCGCGCGGTTTCTCGGCGGCAAACATGCCACTTTCAATATGGCATTATGGGACACTGCTTTCGCGGCCACTGCGACCACAGCCGACCTCGACGCGCTGATGTCGGGAATCCGCGCCCATGCCCGGATCGACGTGCTGGCGCTGACGCAGCAGCCGCAACGCTGGCTGGATCAGCCCAATCCATTTGCGCTGCTGCCGAACCAGGATTCCGCCAACGATTGTCCGCTGCTCACCATGGCGCCGGGTGCGTCGCCGGCAGCGCGCATCAGCAATTCGTTTCGCCGCCGCCTCAAGGGCAAGGAACGTAAGCTGCAGGCGCTGCCCGGCTACGGCTATCGCCTCGCTTCGTCGGATGCCGACATCAAGCGACTGCTCGACTGGTTCTTCACCATCAAGCCGCAGCGCATGGCGGCGCAAAAACTGCCCGACGTGTTCGCCGATCCCGGCATCGAGGAGTTCATCCGCGACGCCTGCGCGGCGGAGCTTGCCGGCGGCGGCCATGCCATCGACATCCACGCGCTGGAATGCGACGACGAAGTGATCGCGATCTTCGCCGGCGTCGCCGACGGTCACCGTTTCTCGATGATGTTCAACACCTACACGCTGTCGGCCAATTCGAAATACAGCCCCGGCCTGATCCTGATGCGCGACATCATCGATCATTACGCCGAGCGCGGTTTCACCTCGCTCGATCTCGGCATCGGCTCGGACGATTACAAGCGGCTGTTCTGCAAGGACGACGAGCCGATCTTCGACGGCTTTATTCCGCTCACCCTGCGCGGCAAGGTTGCCGCTGCGGGCCTGTCAGCGCTCACCCGCGCCAAGCGGATGGTGAAGCACACGCCGGCATTGATGCAAATCGCGCAGCGGATGCGAGGCGTGTTGCCGCGTAACTGACGTCGTCCCCATACCCTCCATCAATCGTAATGCGGAAGGTGTCAGCCGCTTCCGGAAACAACGCGCCAACCAATAACCAGCAGTGGTTATGGGTCCCCGCCTGCGCGGGGACGACAGGATCGGGCTTGCGTGGGACGACGAGTGTGCGGTGACGACGCGTTTACGCCGCCACTACCCGTGGCCCCGGCTCGACGATCTCGGCAGGCTGCGACGGCTTGCTCAGCATCGTCACATCCGAAAAACCCACATCCCTGAGCTGGTCGGACATCAGCTTGCGCGCCTCGGCATTCATCGACGGATCGGGCACCACCACCGCGCGCGCATTTGACGTCAGCAGTTCCGCCGGCAGGTCGGAGGCGGTGCCGGCGTCGAGCAGCACGTGCTCGTACACCTGCAGCAGCGCATCGAGCGCCAGCGCCAGCCGCGGCGACTGCAGCAGCGCACGATCCGCGCCCTGGCGTCCCGTGGTGACGATATGCGCCCGCGACAGCCGGTCGCGCGTGATCACCTGCGCGAACGAGGCCTCGCCCAGCATCAGTTCGGCCAGTCCAGGTGCCATCGGATCGACGGACACCGCGGCAAGAGCCGGCGAGGACGCCGACAGATCCACCACCACGACCTTGGCACTGCGCGACAGCAACCGCGCCAGCGTCAGCGCGGTCAGCGTGATGCTTTCGCCCTGCCCGCTTCCAAGCACCACGATCTTGCGCGCGCCGTCGCCGGCGCCGAGCAATGCTTCGGTGAGCTGGTCGATTTCGGTGAGAGGTGCGGCCGGTTCGGGTTCGGTATTGCTCAACACCGGCACGGTCGGCGGAGAAACGACAACGGGCTCTGCCGTGCGCGCAGGAGCGGCGGCGAACGTCACCGGCGCACGCGGCGCGGTCACGCGCAGCAACTCAGCCGTCGCGACACAGCCGGCGCACAGCATCAGCGTCGCCAGGGTCGCGATCAGCACGATCGGCATCTTCTTCGGGAAGGCCGGCGTGTTCGACACCAGCGCGCGGGAAATAATGCGGCCATCGGCAGGTGCGGCGTCGATGTTTTCACGCGCCGTCGCCTCGCGATATTTGGCGAGGTAGGATTCCAACAGGTCACGCTGCGATTTGGCCTCGCGTTCCAGCGCCCGCAACTGCACGTCCTGGCCATTGGTCGAAGTCGCCTGCTTCTTCGAGGCCTCGAGACTTGCGCTGAGGCTTTCGACCCTGCCGGCCGCGATGCGTGAATCGTTTTCCAGTGAGCGCGAAACCTTGCTCGCCTCTTCGCGAATCTGGCGGTCGATATCGGCAAGCTGCGCCTTTAATTCCTTGATGCGCGGATGGCCGTCCAGCAGCGTCGACGACTGCTCGGCCAGTTGTGCGCGCAGCGTCACGCGCTGCTCCGACAGGCGCCGGGTCAGTTCGGAATTGAGCACTTCGGAAGCTTCGATCGGCTTGCCCGACTGCAGCATCTCGCGGATCAGCCGTGCCTTCGATTCGGCATCCGACTTCAGCGCGCGGGCGTTGTTCAATTGCGTATTGAGCTCGCCCATCTGCTGGTTCGACAGCGTGGTATTGTTGGTGCCGACGAACAGGCTGGACTTGGAGCGAAAATCCTCGACCCGCGATTCGGCGTCGCCGACTTTCTTGCGCAGGCTGTCGATCTCGCCGGACAGCCACTGCCCCGCCGCCTTCGCCTGCTCCTGCCGCGCGTTCTGCTGCAGGACCAGATAGCCTTCGGCGATCGAATTGGCGACCTTCGCCGCCAGATCGGGATCGCGCGACTGGAATTCGATCACGACGACGCGCGATTTATCCACCGCATAGGCGGCGAGCCGGTCGAAATAGGCATCGAGCACGCGCTCTTCCGGCGTCAGACTGACCGGATCGCGGCCGATCCCGAACAGCGCCAGCAGCGATTTCACCGGCGACAGGCCCTGCAGCACCGGATCGAATTCCGGCCGGTCGGCGAGCTTGTTCTTCTTGATGATCTCACGCGCGAGATCGCGCGACAGCAGCAACTGCACCTGGCTGGTGACGGCTTCCGGATCGACCGAGTTGCGCTGGTCGTCGCGCTCGCCGTTGGGCCGCAGGAACACGTTTTCGCGGCCGTCGATCAGGATGCGCGCCTCGGATTTGTAGCGCGGCGGCACAAGGTTTACGGCGGCCGTGGAAATGACGGCTGCGAGCAGCGTCGGAACGATGATCCAGGACCGCTTGCGGTTCAGCGCCTGCCCGATTGCGCGCAGGTCGAGGTCGCCGAACTCGGACGCTGCAGGCGCGGGCATTGCCAGCACTGGCTTTGCCACAGGCGCCGCCTTGGCCTTTTCGGCCGACGCGCCCTTAGTCGAACGCCACAACGGTATACGCATCGCAGACTCCCACAGACGCTCACGACTCCACTGAACGGAGGCGATTACACTCCATTAAGGTTGCCGCGCGGTTAATTCGCCGCCCTTCGTCATGCGCGAGCTTGACCCGCGCATCCGTCGTGCTTCGCAAAAAGTCTTTTGTGATGGATTGCCGGCTCAAGCCCGGCAATGACGGCATTTGGCAAGGCGCAGTCATGCTTTGTTAACCATGAAAGTCCTTAATCGGAATCAATAATTGGCATGGATTGTCCGATGCGGAGCCCGCGCGCCATTCTCGTCTGTGTTCTGATCGCGCTTGCTCTGTCGGGCTGCCTGCGCAGGCCCGCGCCTGTCGCAATAGCGCAGCCGCACGGCAGCCTCGATTCCCTGGCATATGGACGCTCCTACGCCGTACCCGTTGCATACGCGGTGGCACCGGCGGCCTATGACGCCGCCTACAAGCTCGATGCCGGCGATAAATTGCGCATCGTCATCTACGGCCAGGAGGGCCTCACCAATACCTACGCCATCGATGCCGGCGGCTCCATCACCCTGCCGTTGATCGGCGCGGTTCCCGCGCGAGGACGCACGCCCGCAGGCCTCGCCGCCGAGATCACCGCCAGGCTTCGCAACGGCTACATCCGCGAGCCATCTGTCGCGGTCGAAATCGAGGCCTACCGGCCGTTCTTCATTCTCGGCGAAGTCGCCGCGCCCGGGCAGTACCCTTACGTGCCGAACATGAGCGTCGAAAGCGCGGTGGCGATTGCCGGCGGTTTCTCGCCGCGCGCCAAGCGCGACCGCGTCACGCTGACTCATACCGACGCAGCCGGCTCGATCCGCGTCATCGTACCGCTCGGCACACCCATCAACCCCGGCGACACCGTTCTCGTCGGCGAACGCTGGTTCTGACCATGGCCGCCGCTTCAGACCAGCAGCTTCGTATCCTGCACGCGGTTCGAGCCCCGGTCGGCGGCATCTTCCGCCATATCCTCGATGTCGCCAACGGACAGGCCAACCGCGGCCATCATGTCGGCATCATCGCCGACAGCATGACCGGCGGCGAGCGCGCCGAAGCGGCGCTGGCGGCGATCGCGCCGCGGCTCAAGCTCGGCGTGCACCGTCTTGCCATCCGGCGCGAGCCGGTGCCGATCGACGCGGTGGTCTGGGCGCATTTCATGCGGCTGATCCGCAAGCTGAAGCCGGACGTGCTGCACGGACATGGCGCCAAGGCCGGCGCCTTCATCCGTCTCAAGGGCCGCTCGGCCAAGACCATTCGCGTCTATACGCCGCATGGCGGCTCGCTGCATTATCCGCTGAATACGCTGAAGGGCGCGATCTACAGCCGGCTGGAACGCGCGCTGATGAATCGGACCGATCTGTTCCTGTTCGAAAGCGCGTTCGCGCGCAACACCTATCAGCGTACCATCGGCAAGCCGGCAGGCCTCGTCCGCTGCGTATTCAACGGCGTTACCGCCGACGAATTCGACCCCATCACGCTTGCCGATGACGCCACCGACATCGTCTATGTCGGCGAGTTCAGGCACATCAAGGGCGCGGACATCCTGATCGACGCGGTGGCGCGGCTGCGGGCCAACGGCAAGCAGGTCAACCTGACGCTTGCCGGCGACGGCGAAGAACTGGAAGCACTGAAGGCGCAGGTCGAACGCCTCGGCCTCACCGAGGCCGTGCGCTTCATCGGCCACGTCAAGGCGCGCTATGGCTTCTCCAAGGGTAAAGTGCTGGTGGTGCCCTCGCGCGGCGACTCGATGCCCTATGTGGTGATCGAGGCGGGGGCGGCGGGCATTCCCATGGTGGCCACCAATGTCGGCGGCATCCCGGAGATTTTCGGCGAGCACACCGAGGCGCTGTTCGCCCCGAACATCGTCGGCGCGATGGCGGACGCGATCGAGACCGCGCTCGACGATCCCGCGGCCGCGACCGAGCGTGCCAAGGCGCTTCGCGAACGCATCTTCCTGCACTTCTCGCAAAAGGCGATGGTCGAGGGCATCATGGCCGGATACCGCGACGCGTTCGCCAGGCGTTGAGGCTTCCTCGCCATGTCGTCCCCGCGCAGGCGCTAAGGCATGCACACATCTCGTCATGCGCGGGCTTGACCCGCGCATCCATCCATCTTCGAAAGAGTCTTTCGAAGCGTGATGGATTGCCGGGTCAAGCCCGGCAATGACGACAGAGATATGTGCATGCCCTAGCGCGAAGGCGGGGACCCATAGCCGCCGATGCTTGTTGTTATAAGGGCTGCGGCCATAATCTTCGCAAAACATCCACGGTGGTTATTGGTCCCCGCCTGCGCGGGGACGACGGGTTAGCCAATTGTTAACCCTAGTTAACGGCGTAACTGTTTCTTCCGATTTGTCCTTTAATCCGTGGGGTTCAGCATTTGCCCGGCGCGCATGTCTCCGCATGCGCGCAACAACGGATTTGAGCGACAGTGGAACCGATCAACGCACGCTCCATGATCAACGCCGCCGCGGCCGTCGCGGCGGAAACCTCCGGCGGCCGCCCGCAGGTCGAACGGCGGCGGCGACTGTCGCCGGCGGCGCTCGCGGTGACCAACCAGAAGGTTCGCACCGCCTATTCGCCGGTCGTCATCGCAGGGGCGGTTCGCGTCGCCGACTTCCTCATCCTGAGCATCGTCGGCATCGCCATTTATTTCGGTTACGTCGCCCGCCTCTCCGGTTTCAACTGGCAATACATCGCGGCCATTCTCGCCATGGCCGCGGCGGCGGTGATGTGTTTCCAGGCCTCCGACATCTACGAAGTGCAGGTGTTCCGCGGCCAGCTCCGGCAGATGACGCGGATGATCTCGGCCTGGGCATTCGTGTTCCTGCTGTTCATCGGCGTGTCGTTCTTCGCAAAACTCGGCGGCGAGGTGTCGCGGCTCTGGCTCTCGGCATTCTTCTTCGTCGGGCTCGCGGCACTCATTACCGAGCGCATGATTTTGCGCGGCATGGTCCGGCGCTGGGCGCGGGAGGGCCGGCTCGACCGCCGCACCATCGTGGTCGGATCCGACCGGTGCGGCGAACAACTGATCGAGGCGCTTAAAATCCAGGACGACTCCGACATCGACATATTGGGCGTGTTCGACGACCGTAACGACACCCGCGCACTGGATACCTGCGCCGGCAGCCCAAAACTCGGCAAGGTCGACGACATCGTCGAATTCGCCCGCCGCACACGGGTGGATCTCGTGCTGTTCGCGCTGCCGATCTCGGCGGAGACCCGCATCCTGGAGATGCTGAAGAAGCTGTGGGTGCTGCCGGTGGACATCCGTCTGTCGGCGCATACCAACAAGCTGCGCTTCCGCCCCCGCTCCTACTCCTATCTCGGCAAGGTGCCGACATTAGACGTGTTCGAGGCGCCGATCACCGACTGGGACCAAGTGATGAAGTCGCTGTTCGATCGGATCGTCGGCGCGCTGTTGTTGGTATTGCTGGCGCCGGTGATGGCGCTGGTGGCACTCGCGGTAAAGCTGGACAGCCCGGGTCCGGCGCTGTTCCGCCAGAAGCGCTTCGGCTTCAACAACGAACGTATCGACGTCTTCAAGTTCCGCTCGATGTACCACCACCAGGCCGATCCGCTTGCGACCAGGGTAGTCACCAAAAACGATCCACGCGTCACCCGCGTCGGCCGCTTCATCCGCAAGACCAGCCTCGACGAACTGCCGCAACTGTTCAACGTGGTATTCGCACGCAACCTGTCGCTGGTCGGTCCCCGCCCCCACGCGGTGCAGGGCAAGCTGCAGAGCCGGCTGTTCGACGAAGCCGTCGACGGTTATTTCGCGCGCCACCGGGTCAAGCCGGGCATCACCGGCTGGGCGCAGATCAACGGCTGGCGCGGCGAGATCGACAACGAAGAGAAGATCCAGAAGCGGGTCGAGTTCGATCTTTATTACATAGAGAACTGGTCGGTGCTGTTCGACGTCTACATTCTGTTCAAGACGCCGCTGGCGCTGCTGACGAAAAACGAGAACGCTTATTGAGACCGGTACGGCTGGCGGCGCCGGACCCGCCGCATGGTGTTGCGTGAAGTTGCGTGGGTTGTGTAATGACTTATACGGCAGCGGCCGATAGTTACCCGTCGTTGACGGCTGCGCCGGCCACCGCGGGACTGCAACGGTCGATGGTGTGGCTGCTCGGCGCGTCCGGCGCCATCGTCTTCATCGAGCCAAGTCCCTACGAACTCGTCACGCTCGCGGCGATGCTGGTATTTTTCGTGTCCGGCATGCGGTTGCGGCTGGTGTTCATCCCCGTTGCTCTGCTGCTGTTTCTGATCAACTTTGGCTACAGCATCGGTGCCGCGCATCTGCTGGACAAGCCCGAAATCGTCAACTGGGTACTGACGTCATGGTACATGGCGGTCACGGTGCTTTTGTTCGCGATGATCGTGTCCGAAGATACGATGGCACGGCTGGATCTGCTTCGCCGCGGATTGATCTTCGGCGGCCTGATCGCCGGAATTGCCGGTATCGCCGGCTATTTCAATCTGGTCCCCGGCGGACACGACCTGCTGACCCTGTATGAGCGCGCCCGCGGCACTTTCAAGGACCCCAACGTGCTCGGCGCGTTCCTGATCCTGCCTGCGTTGTTTGCCCTGCAGAGCGTTGTCTCCGATGGTTTCGGCAAGGCGTTCCGCAGCGCTATCGCACTCGGGATCATGACGCTGGCGATTCTGCTGGCCTTTTCGCGCGCCGCGTGGGGCGGGCTGCTCATCACATCGGCGTTCATGCTGGCGCTGATGGTGCTGACCAGCCGCTCGCAGACGCAGCGGTCGCGCATTATCGCGATGGCGGTGGCGGCAGCGGTCATCGTCGCCGCGCTGCTGGCGGTACTGCTGTCGTTCGATTCGACCGCCGAAATGTTCAGGCAACGCGCGAGCTTCGATCAAAGTTACGACGAGGGCCGCTTCGGCCGCTTCGGCCGGCACATTCTCGGCGCCGACATGGCGCTCGACCTGCCGTTGGGCATCGGGCCGCTGCAATTCAACAAGTTCTTTCCCGAGGATACCCATAACTCCTACCTGAACGCATTCATGTCGGGCGGCTGGATTTCCGGCATCTGTTATCCGGCGCTGATGTTCACCACGGTGATCCTCGGCTTTCGCTACGTCTTCGTTCGCGTGCCGTGGCAGCGCGCCTATCTCGCGATCTTCGCGGCGTTTCTGGGTACGGTCGGCGAAAGTTTCGTGATCGACACCGATCACTGGCGGCATTTCTGGATGATGCTGGGCGCGATGTGGGGAATGTTCGCCGCCGCGCATCGATACATGGCGACGCATCCACCGGTCGCGGTCCTGGAAGCAGCGGAATAATTTCGCTCGCCATTCCCGGCGCGCGTCTTCGCGCAAACCCGAAATCCAGTTCCGCGCGCTGCTCCGGATTCCGGATTCGCTTGCTTCGCAAGCGCCCCGGCCTGTCACCAGATTACGCTTCCACCTCGAACGTCAGACCGGCGTTGTCGACCAGCCGCTTGATCAGGCGATCTCCCATCGCGGCACCGGGGGTCCAGATGCCGCCCGCGAGATCGGGGGTGTCGCGCAGCAGGCATACCGCGCATTCGGAGATCATCTTGGAGGTGGATCCATATCCGGGATCGCGATCGCCCTTGACGGCGACGCGGACCTGACGGCCGTCCGCAGCGAGGCCAACGAACAACACGTCGTAGTAGCCGGACTCGCGTTCCTCCTTCGAGGGTCCCTCGCCCGGCTTCGGTCCGCCGACGCCGGTCCGCTCCGCCTTACTGGCGGCAAACAAGCGTCTTGCTTCGGCTTCGCCCTGCTCTCCCGCGCCGGTCACGACCATTTCGTCATAGACAAAGTCTTTGCCGTACGGAAAGCCCATCAGCATGTTGGAGCGATGCACGTTGCGGGTGTTGATGGTCGCCATTCCGAACGGCGCCGTCCACGAACCGATATCCTCGTCCAGCTTCGGCCTGTTGCCGCGGGGCTGGTCGGGACCTTCGAAGCCCGGCGTCAATACGAACGGGTTCTGCAGCATCGACACCAGGCTGAGATCTCTTGCCGCAGCCATGAACGTCGCCTTGATGCTCGCCACCGTGCCGCCGGAAGGGCCCCCCTTCAGGTCGCGGACGCGGCCCTTGACACGGTTGACCGGCGCGCCAAAAGTCTTTTTCGCCGTTGCCTCGCAGAAGAACACGCCGAGTTCGAACGGAATTGAGTCGAAACCGCAGGAAAACACGATCCGCGCGCCGCTGGCTTTCGCGGTCGCTTCGTGCGCGTCGATCATCTGCCGCATCCACACCGGCTCGCCGCAGAGATCGAGATAGTCGGTGCCCGACGCGGCGCACGCCGCCACCAGTTCAGCGCCGTAGAGCTGGTAGGGCCCGACCGTGGTCAGCACCGATTTGGTCTGGCCGATCATCGCTTTCAGCGACGCGGCATCGCCGGCATCGGCGGCGATCAGTGGCGTGTCCGCCGGCGCGCCGATGGCGTTGCGCACGCTGGCGAGCTTGTCCAGGCTGCGTCCGGCCATCGCCCATTTCAGGTCGCTGTCTTTCGCATAGCGCGATGCGAGGTACTCGGCCACGAGCTGGCCGGTAAAGCCGCTGGCGCCATAGACAACGATGTCGAATTTCGACGAAGGCTTCATGAAGGATTCCTCAGACAAGAATCAAAAATACAGTGAACGTTCGTCATGTGGGGTTCGGCCCTGCGCATCCATCACTTCGAAAGCGCCTTTTCGAAGAAGATGGATTGCCGGGTCAAGCCCCTTGCTGGCTTCACGCATCTCGTCATACGCGGGCTTGACCCGCGTATCCATCATCTTTGCAAGGATTTTCTGAAGAGGATGGATTGCCGGGTCAAGCCCGGCAATGACGGCAGAGGCAGGATCGATTGCTTGGCAATGACGACGCCGCCTATTTCTTCGCGTAAGAGACGCCCATGCCGGCGCGCACGTCGCTCTGGATGCCATAGGGCGCGATCGGATAGCGCAAGCCGTTACTGGCAAGCTGCTTCATGCCGATAATGGCTTTGGCCAGATGTGCCGGCGACAGCGCCATCAGCATTTCCTCGTCGGGCACGCCGCCGTAGCGGCGTTCGGCATAACACGGCAGCGACAGGCTAGGCTCGCCGGTCTTGAGCGCGCGGCCCCATGAATCGGCGCATGCGGTCTCTCCGACCACGCCCCATTCGAACTTCTTGTAGCCGGTATATTGCAGGCCGTTGATCAGGATGATCATCTGGCCTGGCGTGGCATAGACGAGGCAGATGTCCGGCGGGTCGAGCCGGCCGCTGGCAAGCGGACTGACCGCCAGCGCCTGGTAATGGCCGTATGGCACCACATCGAGCGCTTGCTGGCGTTTGGCCGCGTCCTCCGCGGTGCCGTGCCAGACCCCGACATAGGACTGGCCGGCCAGCCACTTGTCATCTTGCGGCGCAAGGCCGATCACGGCCCGGCATTGCGCGCCGACCAGGTCGTCGGCGGTAATGCCGACGGTCCAGCCCAGCCGCGAGGCCATGCTGACGATCTGGTCGGTGGTGTGAACGGCGGAGGGACGCCGGATTTTCGGGATCGCCGCCATTTCGTCAGCGCTTGCGAACATCTTCATGCCAATCACAGTGGTCTTTAGCCGCAGCAGGGCGTTCAGGTCGGCAACGATTGCGGCCAGATCGAAGGTCTCCGGCCGGGTACCGTCTTGCTGCATGAACCTTCTCCCTGACGGCAGACGGAGCGCTGCCTGGCCTGGTGGATTGTAGCTGGATTACCCGGCGCTTGCGACCGGCGCGGCGCTTATTGTCCCTTGTTATTGTTTTCGGGACCTGGAAAAAACCCGCCGGTCTTGCCCGATATCCAATAGGCGGCAAGGCCGATCCATTCACGCATGGCAAGGTCGACGCGTTCCAGTCCGTCGAGGGAGAAGGCCGAAAATTTCAGAAGGTCTCCGGCTCCTCCCACCCGCCAGTCGGTCGGATAGGGTTCGACGGCAAATCCGGCCTTGCGAAACACGCCGATCGACCTCGGCATATGATAGGCGGAGGTCACCAGCAGCCAGCGCTCGCCTGGTTTGGGTGACAGCAGCGCTTTCGAGAATTCGGCGTTTTCCACGGTGTTGCGCGCGGCCCGCTCCATCGTCAGGCGTTCTGCGGTAATTCCGAAACTCTCGAATACCGGCATGGCATAATCGGCCTCTTTCGCGGCGTCGCTTGCGACCAGATTGGCGCTGCCGCCGGTAAAGACGATGCGGGCCTGCGGATAGCGATGAGCCAACGCCGCGGCGGCGATCACGCGGGCGACGGATGCATTGAACACCGCCACGCCATGCGCCGCCGAAAGATCCGATTCGATCGATCCACCCAGCACCACGACGCCATCCGGCGCGCCACGCGCGTCGTCCCACGGCGGAAATCGCGATTCCAGCGGGTAAAGCAACCAGTTGCCGGCCGGCGAGAATCCGCAGAAGGCGAGCAGTGCGATGCTTGCAAAGACCAACTTGCGGCCGGTCAAGGTAAACCGGGTGAACAGCAGGATCACGCCGACGATGCCAAGGCCGATCAGGAAATTGGACGGCAGCAGCATGACGCCAAGGGTTTTGGAAAGCGCAAAAAACAAGTGCGGGGATTCCTCTGGAATTTGGCACACCGTCATACGCGGGCTTGACCTGCGTATCCATCACTCTTAGCAAAACCAGTCTTCCAGGATGGATTGCCGGATCAGGTCCGGCAATGACGCATCGTTTGCGCGACGAGATCCCCATGGCCCATCACCATCTGCACGCCAGTCCCGCGACCTGCCACTGGGGCTTCTTCGAAGCGAAGTTGCAGCCGGCTCTCGCCATCGCCAGCGGCGACGAGGTCACCGTCGACACCATCAGCGGCGGGCCCGAGGTGGTGCCGGACCGGGCCGGTTTTCACGTTCCGCCCGAGCTTGACGAGGTCCACGCCAAAAACGAACGCATGGTACCCGGCCACATCCTGACCGGCCCGATCGCGGTCGCGGGTGCCGAGCCCGGCGACGTCCTCGAGGTCGAGATATTGGACATAAAACTCCGGCAGGACTGGGGCTACAACCTGATCCGGCCGCTCGCCGGCACCCTGCCCGACGATTTCCACCAGACCCGCTTGCTGAACATTCCGCTGGATGAGAAGCGCATGGTGGGCCGGCTGCCGTGGGGGCTCGATCTGCCGTTGAAACCGTTCTTCGGCGTGATGGGCGTAGCACCGCCGCCGGCCTGGGGCCGCATCAGCTCGCTGATCCCGCGCGCGATGGGCGGCAACCTCGACAACAAGGAACTGGTCCCCGGCGCAAAGCTGTACCTGCCGGTGTTCGTGCCCGGCGCGCTGTTCTCCTGCGGCGACGGCCATGGCGTTCAGGGCGACGGCGAGGTCTGCGTCACCGCCATCGAGACCGCGCTGCAGGGACGTTTCCGGCTGACGGTGCGCCGGGATTTGCGGCTCGACACCCCACGCGCGGAGACGCCCGATCACTACATGACCATGGCGATGGACCCCGACCTCGACCAGTGCGTGGTGCGGGCGCTGCGTGACATGATCGTACTGCTGGGCGAGAAGCGCAATCTGTCGCGCGAAGATGCCTACACGCTGTGTTCGCTCGCTGCCGATTTGCGCGTCACGCAAACGGTGAACGGCTCCAAGGGGATTCACTGCATGATCGCGAAAGCGGTGGTGCATGGCTAGTCTAGCAGCACACACTCCGCAATAGCGCGAATTAGTCTTTCGTCAACTTGCACTTCTGCCAAGCTTTGCTGAAAAATGCCTCTGAACGCGATGTGTCGAATTCGTTTTTATTGAACCAACCCACAGGCGATACAAGGCCTTGTTTCGCCGCCTGAAAATATTGCAGCCTGAATAATGCATGGCATCTGAATTCGTTGGCCATCGCAGCAACATTATTGATCGCAATATTGGCTTCTTGTTTTTTCTTTTCATTTATCCGATAGCTGGCATCCACCAACGCATGATCACGCTCTGCGCTAAACTCAATAATGGACTCCGCAAAGCAGTGGTTGATAGCGGCAAACTGAATTTTTAAACTATTATAGTTCAATTTTTGGGGAGCAAATTGTTCAACAATATTGAGGTCGCAACTAATTTTGTTAAGTTTGCCGTTTTCCACACGCTCAATAACCCCTACAGGGCCATCAAAAACGAAGTCTACGGAAGTTAAAAGCTTGTCGTAGTTTTCATTCCAGGACCGAAGTACTTTGTAGAACTCCTGAAGGCGTTCATGGTTGAGCTTGTTGTGAAACTTTTGCAGCTCGCTGTCGCTGGAAGGTGCGTTCACGAAGTCACGCGTTGCCGCCAAGTACAGTAATGTTGAATAATATCTCTCGCCTATGGACAAAGCGATCCGTTCGTATAATTCGTTTGCTTTAATTACTCGGGTATTAGCGACCTCAAGTTTTGTGGAATTTCTCCAGCTAACATATTGAAACAGAGATCCGACCCCGGTAGTCACCATTGTGGTTACAGCTAAAGCCGTCAAAGCGGACAGGGACAAGAGTTTTGAGCTAGTCGCATCTTTTTTGGAAGGCTCATTGCCTGATGGCGAGGGCATTGCTATTTCCAATCCATTATTAACGCAGCATACGCCGCTCAAAAAGGAACCAAACAGCAAGATCGACATAGCACTTTTAGTTGCGTTCTTCCAGCCAACTCGCACAGAAACGTTCGCAAAACTTCGCCTTAACAATGAGAGACCTACCCCATCCGCCAGCCTACCTCGGCCGCGAAGCTTTGGTAGAATTCCAGATCGTAGGCCTGTTCGGGCGTCCGTCGCACGCGTTCGTCGAGGCGGTGGGCGTCGTCGCCGACCAGGATACGCCAGCGTTCGGCCTTGACGCCGTCGAGAATGGTCTTCGCCGCCTCTGCGGCCGAGGTTGGCGCATCCTCCTGAAAGCTTCGCGCCCGTTCGGCGGCGACCGCCTGAAGCTGTTCGTCCGACATGTTCGCAGCATCGATCCCGGCCATGCCGAGACGGGTGCGCAGCAGCGCGACCTCGCTGTCGCTGAGGCGCGTGGAATCGGTGCCGCTCTGGATTTTTCGCGAGTTCGACAGGATCGAGGTACCGATATGGCCGGGCATCACCACCGAGCATTTGATATGCGGCGCGTTGAGGCGAAGGTCGTTGATCAGCGCCTCGGTAAAACCCTTCACCGCGAACTTCGCGGCGCTGTAAGCGGTATGGGACTGCAACATCCCGACCGACGCCCAGAAACCATTGACGCTGGAGGTGTTGACGATGTGGCCTTCGTCGGCCTTGAGCAGCATCGGCAGGAAGGTGCGGACGCCGAGATAGACGCCGCCCCAGCAGATGCCGAACGTCTTCTCCCACTGCTCGCGCGTGTTGGTGAACAGGCTGCCGCCGCCGCCGATGCCGGCGTTGTTGAACAGCAGATGGATCCTGTCAGTGTCCTGCTGCTCGGCAAGCTCGTCGCGGAAACGCAGCAACTGGGCCTCGTCCGCGACGTCGGCGAGATGCGTGGTGATGCGCAGGCCCTGCGGCAGCTTCTCCACCTCGCAAAGTCGTTTGGTTTCCGCCATCGCGCTCGCGGAGACGTCGCACATCGCGACATTGCAGCCTTCGGCAACCAGCTGGCGCGCGAGCTCACGGCCCATGCCGGTGCCACCCCCGGTGATGACTGCGGTCTTTCCGGCAAAATCCTTCATGCGAGCGCTGTGCCTTTCCGTGATTGATTTGGATATGGGTGGACGAGACGTTAAGCGTCCGAGGGTCCTTAGCACACCCTTCACTCGACGTCATTCCGGGGCGACGCGTAGCGGCGAGCCGGGAATCCATAACCACGATTGGAGATTATGGATTCCTGGCCCAAGCCAAGTGGCGTGTCCCGGACTGACGTCGTCAGAACGACAGGCTGTCTTTCATGAGCACCCAGCGGCCGTTCTTGATCTGCTGCACCTGGGTCACGGTGGAGGCGAGATGGCTGGTTTTGGAGAAAATCGAGGGCGGCGACGAGAAGATATCCTGGAACGGATCGCCGGACTCCAGCGCATCCAGCACTTTCTGACCCGTGAGATCCTTGCCAGCCTTGTTGACGTAATAGGCGAAAGTCATCACTGCGTTGTAACCGATGATGGCCTGGGTGTTGGCGTCGGTGCCGAATGTCTTTTTGTAGTTGATAAGCCAGTCCTTGACCTTGCCCTTGGCCGTATCCTCATACGGGATCTCGAAGGCGGCGGCGGCATAGAGACCTTCCACCGCCTCCTTGCCGAGTGCCGGCACCTCCAGCACGTTGGTCGGCGTGGCGCCGAGGAAGGTCACGTCCCAGCCAAGCTTCTTGGCCTCGCTCATCGCGCCGATGGTCTCACGAATGATGGTGCCGAGTACGACGATGTCGCAGCCGTCGGACTTCATCTTGGCGATCTGGGCCGAGAAATCCGAAACACCGCGCTTGTAGCTGGTGATCGAGACGGGCTGCACCTTCAGCGCCTCGGATTGCTGGGTGAAGCCGTCGAGCACGCTTTTGCCGTACTCGTCGTCCTGATGCATCAGGCAGGGCTTCTTGAAGCCTTTTGCCTCCATCATGAATTTGTAGGCCGCGCGCGTGCTCTCGACGTAAGGCAGCAGATTGTTGAACTTCAACCGCTCCTGCGGCTTCGACGGATCGAACCGATAAGTGAATTCGGCCGCGGTCAGCGGAAACAATTGCAGCACCCCGGCGTCGAACAGGATGTCCTGCGCCGCCAGCACGGGAGCCGAACCCATTGGGCCGATCATGGCGAATATCTTGTCGCGCTCGATCATTTTCTGCGAGGCCAGCACCGCTTTCTTGGGATCGTAGCCGTTGTCCTCCAGGATCATCCTGAGCTTGCGGCCGTTGATGCCACCGGCGGCGTTGATTTCCTCGACGGCCATTTTCATGCCGTTGGACACCGGCACGCCCCATACCTTGATCGGGCCGGACAAATCCTGATGGGTACCGATCACGATCTCGGTAGCCGAAATGCCTTCGTTCGTGACCTTGGTCTGGGCGGAAGCCGGCAGATGGGCCAGCGCGAGTGCGCCCACCGCAAGGCCCAACGCCTGCAAAGATTTCGACATGTCCTTCTCCTCTCCGTTGGCCTGTTTATGATGCGAGGGATAGGCCGTGCTCCCCGCCGTTTTTCATCTCTCGTCATTGCGAGGAGCACTTGCGACGAAGCAATCCAGACTTTCCTTCTAGCCCCTGGATTGCTTCGCTTCGCTCGCAATGACGGTTTCTACGCCACCGCCTTGTCGGCATACATCGCGTCGATTTCCGCGGCATAGCGCTTGTTGACGAAATTTCGCTTCAGTTTCATGGTCGGCGTCAGTTCTTCATCCTCGGGCGTCAGCTGGCGTTCGATCAGGAAGAATTTCTTGATGGTTTCGACCCGCGCGAAGTTGGCGTTCACCACCTCGATCTCGCGCTGGATCAGATCCTGGATCTGGGCGGCGCGGCACAAGCTCGCATAATTGGTGAACGGGATGTCGTGGTCCTGTGCGAATTTCTCGACATTTTCCTGATCAATCATCACAAGGCAGGTCAGGTAGGCGCGCTTGTCGCCAATCACGACGGTGTCGGAAATGTAGGGCGAGAATTTGAGTTGGTTCTCGATCTCCGACGGCGTGATGTTCTTGCCGCCGGAAGTGATGATGATGTCCTTCATGCGGTCGGTGATCTTGACAAAGCCTTCATTGTCGATCGAGCCGACGTCGCCGGTGTGCAGCCAGCCTTTTGCGTCGAGCGTCTCTGCCGTACGTTCGGGCTGGTTGAGATAACCCATGAACAGGTAGTCGCCCCGGATCAGGATTTCGCCTTCCGGCGAGATCGCAACCTCGCCCCAGGGGGCGGCCTTTCCGACCGAGCCGAGCTTGACGCGGTCCGACGGCATCATGGTGGCGACGCCGCAATTTTCGGTTTGGCCGTAAACCTCGCGCATCTCAATGCCAAGCGCGAGATACCAGCGGATCAGGTCGGGCGCGATCGGAGCGGCACCGGTGAATGCGAGACGGCAGCGATCGAGGCCAAGCATGCGCCTGATGTTGCGGAACACCAGCCAGTAAGCCGCCATGTTGGCGAGACGCAGTGGCAGCGAAGGCGTCTCGCCTTCCAGCCTGCAATCGGTCAGGCGGTAGCCCAGCGCCAGCGCGTGGCGATACATCCAGTTCTGGAACGGGGTAGCATCCTTCAATGCGATGGTGACGCCGGAATAGAATTTCTCCCAGATCCGCGGCACCGCCAGGAATGCGGTCGGCTGCACCTCGCGAAGATTGTCCGGCACTGTCTCCGGACTTTCGGCGAAGTTCATCACCGAACCCAGCGCCAGTGAGATGTAATAGCCGCCGATCCGCTCGGCGACGTGGCAGAGCGGCAGGAACACCAGCCGCTCCTCATCGTCGGTGGAGGGAATGAGGTCGTTGGCGTGGCGCATCTGGTGGGTGACGCCGCGGTTGCAGTGCATGGCGCCCTTGGGCGGCCCGGTAGTGCCCGAGGTGTAGACCAGGATGGCCAGATCGGAAGATGAGCGGCTTGCCGTCATCTGCTCCCACAACGCCGCGCGGCCGTTGATGTGATTGCGTCCCAGCGCCATGAATTCGGCAAACGACGTCACCATCGGATCGCTGAAACCGCCCAGACCCTCCATGTCGAACACGACGATCCTCTCGAGCGTCGGGCAGCGCGCGCGGCAGCTCAGGATCTTGTCGAGTTGCTCCTCGTCCTCGGCGAAAATCACTTTGGTGCGGGAATCGTTGACCAGATATTCGACCTGGCTTGCCGAGTCGGTCGGGTAGATGCCGGACGAGACGCCGCCGGCGCACAAAATGCCCATGTCGGCGTAGACCCATTCGGGCACGGCATTGGCGACGATCGAGGCGACATCGCCGGGACGGAAACCGACCGCGTGCAGAGCATAGGCGATTTCCTTCGATATTTGCAGCCATTGCCGCCAACTCGTCGGGTGCCAGATGCCGAATTTTTTCGCACGGATCGCGGGCCGGTCGCCGCGCGTCGCCACGGCGAGCAGGAAACTGCCCGCGATCGTGTCAGCCACCGTCAGAACCGCAGGTCCAGCCATTCCGCGTTTTCCTCCTTGATCGTCCTGCGCCGGATGCCGGCTTCGCCGGTCTTTTCCCAACCCTGGTAGTCTAACGCCAGGTCTTCTTCTTTTTCCAGCGTCGTTCGTCCCGCGCGCCTGCTTCCTTTGCGCCCAGGTAGAATTCCTGAATGTCTTTGGAATGCATCAGTCGTTCGCAACTGTCGTTCATGACGACCCGGCCGATTTCCAGCACGTAGCCGTAATGCGCCGTCTCCAGCGCCACCTTGGCGTTTTGCTCCACCAGCAGGATCGACATGCCCTGCTCCTCGTTGACGCGGCGGATGATGGTGAAAATCTCCTTGACCAGAATTGGCGACAGCCCAAGCGACGGCTCGTCGAGCAGCAACAGCGCGGGACGGTTCATCAGCGCCCGCCCGATCGCCAGCATCTGCTGCTCGCCGCCCGAGAGCTGCCCCGCGGGCTGGTTCAACCGTTCGCGCAGCCGCGGAAAATAGCCGTAAACCCGCTCCAGATCGTCAGCCACGGCGTCGCGGTCGCTGCGCGGATAGGCGCCCATCATCAGGTTCTCGCGCACGCTCAGGAAAGGAAACACCTCGCGCCCCTCCGGCACATGGCTCAAACCCAGCCGCACGATCCTGTCGGCTTCCATGCGCTGGATCGGCCGCCCTAGGAATTCGATGGAACCTTTCTGCGGATCGAGAATGCCCGAAATGGTTTTCAGCACCGTGGTCTTGCCGGCGCCGTTGGCTCCGAGCAGCGTGACGATCTTGCCGCGCGGCACCTCCAGGCTGATGCCGCGGATTGCCATGATCGGCCCGTAAAAGCTCTCGATGTTGCTGAGCTTGAGGATGATATCGGGCGTGGTCATGACATCAGGCCCCGAGATAGGCTGCGACGACGTCGGGATGGCGCTGCACCTCGGCCGGCGATCCCATGGCCAGCACGCGGCCATAGTTCAGCGCGATCACGCGGTCCGACACCCGGTTCACCAGCGTCATGTCGTGCTCGACCATCAGCACGGTAATGCCAAGTTCGGTTTTCATGTCGCGGATCCAGAACGACATGTCGCCGGTCTCCTCGACATTCAGCCCGCTCGACGGCTCGTCGAGCAGGATGAGCTTTGGTTCCGTGCACAGCGCACGGGCAAGCTCGATCACCTTGCGAACGCCGTAAGGCAACCCCGAGATGAGCTTGTCGCGATAGGGGGCGAGGTCGAGGAATTCGATGACGTGCTCGACACGGCGGCGGTGCGCCTTTTCGGTGGCGCGCACGCTCGGCAGGAACAGCAGTTCCTGCCACAACTGCGTGGTGGAATGGCGGTGGCGCCCGACCAGCAGGTTGGCGAGCACGGTGGCGTTCTCGAACAGTTCGATATTTTGAAATGTACGGGCGATGCCGAGTTTCGCGATGCCGAATGCGGGCTCCTGGGTGATGTCGTGGTCCTCGAAGAAAATCCGCCCGGAGGTCGGGCTGTAGATGCGCGAGATCAGGTTGAAGATCGAGCTTTTGCCGGCGCCGTTGGGGCCGATGATGGAGAGAATCTCGCCCTTCTCCACCGCGAAGCTGACGGAATCGACGGCCTTGAGACCGCCGAAATGCAGCGAGATATTTTCGGCGCGGAGATAGCTCATCGGTTGCGCTCCGACTTCACATAGATCTTCTGCCGCTTGAAGGTGGCGCGCTTGTAGAGCGGGAATAGCTGGAAAAACAGTTTGATCTTGAGCCAGCGCCCGTAGAGGCCGAGCGGCTCGAACAGCACGAACAGGATGATGATGACGCCGTAGATGGCGCCCTTCAAACCATTGGCGGAAGCAAAGGCGGCGACATTGTTCTGAATATGGGCCGCGCGCGCGGAGCCCGCGCCGAGCGCCGCCGCAACACCGGCGACGACGCCGGGGATATCATCCTTGAGGAAAGTCAGGAACGGATCGACCATGACGATGAAGATCGCGCCGAGCACCGCGCCATGCAGGCTGAACGCGCCGCCGATGATGATCACGATGATGAACTCGATCGATAGTTGCAGCGTGAACATTTCCGGGCTGATGAAGGACAGCTTGTGCGCGAACAGGCAGCCCGCCAGGCCGGTGATCGCCGCGCTGATCGCGAACGACTTGACCTTGTAGAGCGACACATTGACGCCCATGCTGCGCGCCGCGGTCTCGCTGTCGCGGATCGCGACGAAGGCGCGTCCGGTCGGGGAGCGCAGCAGGTTGAGCGAGCCCACGATGGTCAGGACCAGCACGCCGAGGCAGAGGAAGTAGAATGCCGGGCTGTCGCGCGGCACCGGCAGCCCAAGCAACTGCACCGCCTTGACCCGCATGCCTTCGTTGCCGTGGGTGACGCTCTCCCAGCGCGCCAGGATTTCCTCGACAATGAAGGCAAAGGAAATGGTCGCGATGACGAGATAGATGCCCTGCAGCCGCAACGCCGGAAAGCCGACCATCGCGCCGATGATGCCGGTGAGCAGGCCGGCGGCCAAAAAATACACCGGAAACGGCACGCCGAACTGCTGCAGATAGCCGGTGGTATAGGCGCCGATCGCTAGAAAAGCGGCATGGCCCAGGGACGCCTGCCCGGTAAATCCGGTCAGGATCATCAGCCCGACCCCGACGATCGCGTAGATGCAAACGAAGACGAGTTGGCTCACCAGGTAGCTTGAGAGTACGAACGGCGCGATTGCCAGCAGCGCCAGCAGGCAGCCGTAGGACCAGACATAACCGCTGTGCGGAAACAGCTTGATGTCATCCTCGTAGTCGGTCTTGAAGACGAACCGCATGCGTCAGACCTTCTTGCGCATGTGAAGCCCGAACAGGCCTTCGGGCTTGAGCAGCAGCACCACCAGCAGCACGACGTAGGGCGCCACATCCTTCCATCCCTGCGGCAGGTAGAAGCCGGCCATGCTCTCGATCACGCCGATCAGCACCCCGCCGACCACAGCACCGGGGATCGAGCCGAAGCCGCCAAGCACGGCGGCCGGAAACGCCTTTAATCCGAGCACCAGCCCGACATTGGAATGAATGAAGGTGATCGGCGCCAGCAGCACGCCGGCGCAGGTCGCGACCGCCGCCGAGATCGCCCATACGATCGACACCACGCGCTTGACCGGGATGCCCATGTAATAGGCCGCCAGCATATTCTCCGAACTGGCGCGCATCGCGGTACCCAGCGTGGTCCTGTTGAAGAACACATAGAGCAAGGCGCAGAGGATGACAGTGGCGGCGATGACCGAGAGCTTGTCGTAGGCCAGCACGAGGCTGCCGATCCGCAGCACGCCCTGGCTGAACGGCGTCTCGATCTTGAAGTCGTCGGTACCCCACACCATGCCGACCACCGAGCGCAGGAAAGTGCCGAGCCCGATGGTCGCCATGATGATGGAGAATTGCGGATAGCCGAGAATGGGCCGCACCACCACGCGCTCAGCCAGCATGCCGAACAGCGCCATCGCCGCCACAGCGCCGGCAAAGCCGATCCAGTAATTGAGGCCGAGGATGCCGATGAAAGTGAAGGCGAAGAATCCGCCAAGCATCATCAGGTCGCCCTGAGCGAAGTTCACCACTTCGGTCGCCTTGTAGACCAGCACGAAGCCGAGCGCGATCAGGCCGTAGACGCAGCCAAGCGCAATACCGCTCACCAATTGCTGAACGAAGTCCAGCATTGTCGATCCCTCCCCGATGCGCGGCGGTTCGTTGCGACCGCCTTTACCGCATCCTGCATGGATTCAGCGCTCAGCCTTTCGCGGCGCCATAACCTGCATTGTCCGGCGCTTATTGAGCCGGAAGCGCGGGGGCGTGTCAACCAAGCCAATGAAGCCGGAGACCAACGAACCAGGCGCGATAATACTCCGCTACAGTACTTGTTTTTTATGTAGCGACCGCGCGTTGCTGAGGTGGTGGAATGATTTCGTACAAGGTGATTTACCTTGCCCCGTGATGGGTCGCCGGGCTCTACGAAACTGGCAACCTATTGCGAGGCCTGCTTGCCCTCGACGAAGGTGACCTCGACGCCTTTCTTCACCGACCGTCCCAGCCGTTCGACGTCCCAATTCGTCAATCGGACGCACCCGTGGGATTCGCTTTTGCCGACGCGCGACGGATCGGCCGTACCGTGAATGCCATAGCTTGCTTGCGACAATCCGATCCACATGGCGCCGACCGGATTGTTCGGGCCCGCGCTGAGCGTGAACGGAGTGGTCGATTCCACGCCCTTGAATTTATATTTCGGATCGTAGCGGTAGGTCGGATTGGCTTGAACCGAAACCACCTTCAGCGTACCTGACGGCGTGGGCTTTTCCTCGCTGCCAACGCTGGCAGGATAGAATGCGAGCAGCGTTCCATCCTTTGCAAAGGCCTTTACCGTTTCGCGCGCCTTGTCCACTTCGACGCGCGCCGCCTTGGCCGCCGGTTTGTCGTGCAGAACATTCACCACCATGATCCTGTCGCCGGCTCGATCGAATTTCTTCGCCAGATTGAGAGCCGACAGCAGATCCTCGCTCATATGGAAACGCTCGCTCAAGGCCTCCTTCGGACCGGTATAACTCAGCGCCTTGAGCGGCTTCATGGCTTCCATTTTTACCGGAAGCTTTTCGATATAAGGCCCCCTGATATCCTTGTCGGTCAGCACGTATTCAGCGATCACTGCTTCGCCCGAGGTCTGCTGAAGTTTCGACCAGATTTCCGGCGTCAAGACCTTGCCTGATGCCAGGCCGTTTGCCTCGGCAAAAGCCCGCAGCGCTTTCTCGACATTCTCCCCGAACCTGCCATCGATCTCGCCCGGCGAAAACCTTGCGCGGTCGAGCAGCACCTGGACTTTGACACCGAGAGGGTTGATGCGATCTTCCGAGGGTACCTTCCCGGTAAAATTCGCAGTATTGATGCTCTCCGGAGTGAGTTCAGCTCCAAAAGCCGGAAAGTGACTGAAAGCGATCAATCCGAAAACGACGATCCACCTGTTCATGGCGTCCTGCCTGTTGTGACGGTCACCCCCGCGCCGACGCCGCGGCGCTTTCATGACAAGCCTTTTCAGATCGCAGGGTTCCGTCGCTTTGCGGGGATTATGCACCCGTGGCGAGCCTTCGCGGATGCCGACGCAATGTCACCTGCCATGAACAAGCGCGGTGAGCGCCGTCGGCAGCAGGCGACCGGTGAATACGCCGTCGAATGCAAACAGCATTGGCCGCGGACAGCGCCAGCTGGCCGTTCCTTACAGGCGTCGCGACCTAGGTTGGAGCGTCGGCGGGATATCGTCCGGCAACAAATGAGGCGCAGTCGCCAAGCGTTCCTGGATGAAGTCACGCATGGCGCAAAGGTAGCCGCAGAACACGCGATCGTTGAGAGGACACGCACAAAATTCGGCCGCGAGTTTTTTTCCGCAACTATCGCACTTACAGACCTGCACTATAGGCATTGGTGTATTCCCACGTAATATAACCGTGGGTAGTAAAGGCATATATCTTGATTTCTGACAAGACCTGAGTCACTGCAATTGAGAAAGAAAACAAGGAAATAGCGGCCGATTGCACTCACAACCGGTTGTACAACCGGAGGAGGCAACTGGTTCCGGTATTTTATGAAATCTTTAGCAATTACAGTGCTTGAAGTCAGGATGCATAAATCAAGAATTTTGCATGGACATGAACGTTTACGGCTACGCAAGGGTCAGCACTAACGGGCAGGAACTCGGTGCACAGGTTGCGCAGCTGAAAGCGGCAGGATGCGCAAGAATCTTTCAAGAAAAAGTCAGCGGGGCAAAAGCAGATCGAGCGCAACTCAAAAAGATGCTGCGCGTCCTGCGTAATGGCGACGTGGTGCTGGTAACGCGCCTGGACCGGCTGGCACGCTCTACCCGCGATCTCCTCAATATCCTTGCGTTGCTGAGCAGTCGGAGCGCGGGCTTCCGCTCCCTGGCAGACGTTTGGGCCGATACCACCACGGCCCATGGCCGTCTCATGCTGACCGTGCTGGGCGGTATGGCTGAGTTCGAGCGGGAACTGATACGGACGCGCACGGCCGAGGGTCGGGCGCGGGCGGTAGCCAACGGCGTGCGGCTCGGCCGCCGCCCGAAGCTGAATGAAGATCAGCGGCGCGCGGCCTGCGCGCGCAAGCAGGCCGGCGAGCATGTGGCGTCTATCGCCCGATTCTTCAAAGTCTCGGATTCGACAATATCGAGGCTGCGATGCCGCGCGGTCCTGTAGCTTGCCAGGCGGGATATAGAGCCCGCCTGCAAAGGTCCGCACCGCGAAAGCCGGGTTTGCCGGCGGCAAATCATCGGCGGATACGATGGCGGACCGGCGTGTTTCTCTGTAGCCTTCGCCACATCTATTTGGTTTATTCCCGATTCGTAGGGCAGCCTTTGGCGCGTGCCGACGACGCGCCGGCGACGGGAGAGAAAATACTATGAGGCGACTGGTCTTGCTGCTTGCGGTGCTCTGTTCGGCGGCCGCGTTTGCCCAAACGCCGGCGCCGGCGCCGGCTGCGAAACCCAAAGCCGCGGCGGTAAAGCCGAAGGCTGCGCCGGCGAAACCGCAATCGATTGCCGCGAAACTGCAGGCTTGTCTTGATATCGACGACGCCACCAAGGAGCGGTTGAATTGCTACGACGCGATCTTTCCGCCGACGCCGAAACCCAAAGCGGCGGCCGCCAAAAGCGTGACCGATTGTCGCTTCATCAAGGAAGAGGACGAAAGGCTGACCTGCTTCAACGGGTTCGCGGAGAAGATCCCCAAGCTGCCGTCCTGACCGTCTCGCCTGCCGAAGTCGACATCATAGGCGCGGTCAGCGCCACGACGTCACGCTCGATCAACCTCGTTCAAAAATCGCGCCGGTTGGCGCGGCGGGCCATCTTTTCTCAACGGCGGCTAGCTGGTATCGATTTGCGCACCGCCGCAGCGGCTGATGGGAATGATTCCGCATGCGACAGCGCCGGGATGCCGCGCTTCGAAGTCTGAAGTGGATGCTCGTTGCGAGCGTCGCGCTTCCATTGCTGTTGTTCAGCTACACGGCCTGGCTGAACTACCGCGCCGCGTTCGAGCTCGCCGACGAGCGCATCGAGCGTGCCGGTGACATCGCCGCCGAACAGGCGCTGCGTGTGTTCCAGTCGATCAGCGTCACTTTCGACAGCGTCGAGCAGATTACCCGCGGCCGCACCGCGCAGACCATCAAGATCAACGAAGCCGAGCTGAGCGAACGGCTCAAGCAGTTCGTGGCCGCCCTTCCCGGTATCGGATCGATCTGGATCCTCGACGACAAGCTCGATGCGCTGGTCTCCTCGCTGTTTTTCCCGATTCCATCGGCCTTCAACGCGCCCGAGCGTGCCGACCTGAAAGCGCAACTGGCGTCGGATGCGAACGTGCATATCGGTGAAGTGGTGCGTATCGATCTCACCGGAAAACTGATCTTTCCGGCCAGCAAATGGCGCATGGACAGTTCCGGAACGTTCGCCGGCATCACCGAAATCTCCATATCGCCGCAGGCGTTCGAGCGCTTCTACGAGGCGCTTGCCGCGCGCACCAGCGCGAGCTTTTCGTTGATCCGGGCCGACGGCGCGGTGCTGGCGCGCTACCCGCTGCCGGCCACGACCGGCATCAAGCTCGACGCGTCGACCGGTTTTGGACAATTGATCGCACGCAATCCCGAGGGCGGCCACTACACGACGGTTTCGGGAGTCGACCAGTTGCAGCGGCGCTTTTTCGTCCGCAAGCTCGCCGGCTTTCCGCTCTATGTCGGCTCCAGCCTGGAGACTCGCGACATTGTTGGCGGCTGGCTGCGCTACATGGCCGGCCATCTGGTGTTCGGCATTCCCGCTACGCTGTTTCTGGTCGTGCTGATCGTGCTGGCGATGCGCAGAACCTCGGCGCTCTACGCCGAAGCCGAACGCCGCGAAGCGCTGGAAGCAAGCTTGCGGCAATCGCAAAAGATGGAAGCGGTCGGGCAACTGACCGGGGGCGTCGCGCACGACTTCAACAATCTGCTGACCATCATCCTGGGCAATCTGCAGATGGCGCTGCGGCGAAGCCCGGAGGGCAAGACAACGACATTGATCGCGAATGCGTATCAGGCCGCGGACCGCGCCGCGGAGCTCACGAAGCGCCTGCTGGCATTTTCGCGCAGTCAGCCGCTCGACCCGCGTCCGCTCGACGCCAACCGGCTGGTCGCCGGCATGTCGGACCTGCTGGATCGCACGCTCGGCGAAACAGTCGCCGTCGAAACCGTGCGCAGCGCCGGGCTGTGGCTGATCGAGGCCGACGGGCCGCAACTGGAAGCCGCGATCCTCAATCTCGCGATCAATGCCCGCGACGCCATGGCCGACGGCGGCAAGGTCACCATCGAAACCGGCAATGCCTTCCTCGACGAGTTTTACTGCCAGTCGGTGGAAGGCGTAAAACCCGGTCAATATGTGATGATTTCCGTGACCGATACCGGATCCGGAATGCCACGAGAGGTGATCGACAAGGCGTTCGACCCTTTCTTTACCACCAAGGCCGCCGGCGCGGGTACCGGCCTTGGCCTCAGCCAGGTCTATGGGTTTATCAGGCAGAGCGGCGGCCATGTGCGGATCTACAGCGAGATCGGCGAAGGGACTACGGTCAAACTCTACCTGCCGCGCAGTCTGGCCAACGACAAGCCACTTGCAAGCAGCAAGCCGGTGGAGGGTGACAGCCCGGAAGGTAACCAGGAAACCGTGCTGGTGGTCGAGGACGATCCCGACGTCCGCGCCTACGTGGTCGAGACCTTGTCCGCGCTCAATTACAACGTCCGCGAGGCCGCGAACGCGGAAGCTGCACTCGGCATCCTGGCTGATTCCGGTCGGGTCGATCTTCTGCTTACCGACGTTGTGATGCCCGGCATGAACGGACGCAAGCTCGTAGAGGCGGCGCAACAGCACCGTCCCGGGCTGAAGGTTCTGTACATGACCGGCTATTCCCGCAACGCCATCGTGCACCAGGGCCGGCTCGACGCCGGCGTATCGCTGATGCAGAAACCATTCTCGCAAACCGCACTTGCGATGCGGGTGCGGACGATGCTGGAAGAGGCGTAGGTTATAGCCGGCGAACCGGACGTGGCGTTATCGGCGGGCCAGCGTGTTGCTGATGCGGGTCACGATGCCGTCCCATTGCCGCTTCTCGGCAGCGGGATAATTGATCAAGACGCAATTTGCAAAGCGCCCGGCGAAGTTACAGCGATTGTACCAGATCTTGTCGTCGCGGAAACTGGAGACGACGAAGAACCGGTTTGTGATCCGCTTGTAGACAATGCCGGTGGGCGGATTTTTTTTCGCCAAGAAAGTTGCTGGCGAATAGCCGTCGTCATTGGGAATCGACTGAACGGTCAGATTGGCGCGTCGGTCCGCCGTCACGAAACGCCGCCCGTACCCTGTTTCAGGCTTGCCTGCCCCTTCCACGAACACCTTTACTGGGACCTCAACGCTGGCTCCGGTTTCAGGTACGACATATCGCTGCCAGTCGCCGGGTTGTGCCGCCGCGGCCGTGGCTAGGAATACAGAAGCCAAAATGGTAAAACGCGGCAAGGTTTTCATGATCGTCTCCGGCAAATGCGTAGATCAATCACGAGCGTCTCGAGACGTTCCGCTGCGGCGGCTGATAACTTCGATAGGGCTCACTCAGCGGCGCATCGAAAAGGCCGCAGATTTCTCCGCGGCCTTTTCTGATTCTTCAAACCGAAGGATTACCAGCGCGGACCGACGCCGACACCGACGCCCACGCCGCCCGGACCAACGCCGATCCCGACGCTCGGACCGTCATTGTAGTATCCGCCGCCATAGCCACGGCGCTCGATGTAACGTTCGCGCGGCGCATAGCCGTACGAATCCTCAACGATGACACGACGCCCGCCACGTTCCCGCCAGCAGCGTCCGGATTCGTTGCAGACCATGCGGACGTTTTCAATGCCGTTGTCGGGGACAATCGCCAGACCATTGGTGAGCGGCGCTGCCGACGCGGCGGTGGCGAACAACGCGCTCGCGCCGAATGCGAGCGAGATAATGACTTTATTCATGCTGAACTCCTCTGGGGTGAGGCCCGGCTTTGTACCGGGTCATTGCCGAATGTTCCCGATCAACGGCTCACCGCTATTATGGTTCCGTAATGGCCCATGAATGACATAGGGTATTCCTGAAGCTGATTGACCGGAACTGCAGGTGATTGTCGAAATTGCGGCGACTGTGCTGCGGCTGGCAGTCTACCGAACCGGGCTGGGCGAGATGAACAAATTCAGGATTTCGCGCGCTGGCGATGGCTGCTTCTGGACCGGGCCGGTTTCCGATGGATGGCTGGCGGCGTCAATGGCTCGGTGGACTGGGTGCTTGCGAAGGATTGCCGCAATGTGTCGATCGAGCTTGCAAGGCCGCTGACCTGTTCGGAAAGCCGCTTGGTGTCGGCCTGTTGCGCGGTGACAAGGCGCTTGAGAATCTGTAACTGATCCTGGACCGCCTGCAGCTGATCGATCGACTCCTGCTGCGACACCTCGAGACCCCTGGTTTTCTCGACCAGCTGCTCGGATGCCTGAGTGGCGCGGGCCTGCATCAGGCGAAGCGATGTGGTACGTTCCTGTTCGGGCGAATTGCCGGTGTAAGCCCGCCATGCACCGATCGAACCGGCCCCGAGCACCATGATTACGAGCGCGCCCGCGGCCAGCGCAACCGGCTGTGAGCCGATACGCCGCAGGACGTTCGTCTTATGATCAGATGAGGCTTCCATCAACGCTCCAACAAACCGACGCAGCGAAAGTTCCACCAATGCTCTCTCGATACCTGCCGATACTCTTGATCCGCTTGGCCGGGACGACATGGATGGAGGCCGAAACAGTCCATGTAGAACGTCGCGGAGCGACGGACCTGGCATCCTTCGCTTGCCACGACATCACAAGGAGTACCCTCATCAACCGGGTTTGTTATGACGCGGCGGACCACTCCATGATCATCCAGGTGAACGCGCTCTATTTTCAATATTGCAACATTCCACCGGCGACGCTGGACACATTCCTGAATGCATCATCGATGGGACAGTATTATCGGTCGACTATCGCCGGCGCGAACGGGTCTTACGGTTGTCTGACCCATCGCGTTTCGAAACCCTGACCAGAGCATCAATTCGACGGGCAAATTCTTTCTCGTCATCATCGCCATCAGCATCGCGCTCGTACTGGGCACCGCGGTGCTGGTCACGCACTTTTAGCGCCGCTATTTCGGTGCGTGCAGATTAAAGTCGCGCCAGTCGTTGGAGTGCGCATTGGCCTCGTGGTCGCGCGCCTTTTTCAAATGCGTTTCCTTTTCACGGCCTTCGGGAAGCTTATCGGCTTTCTTGTTCTGAATACCTGCAAGACGGCGGCTTTCGTCGGCGTCGGGCGTCGGCTTCATGACACACCTCTGATTTTTCAGACCAGACAATGCGATTTTTCCGAATTCGTTCCTTTGTCGGAAACTGTATGGGTAACGCCGTCGCCGCGACAGCTTCCGCGCATGTCCTCGGCATCAAGACCAAATGTGCGATGGATCCGAGCAGAGAAAGAGCGAGAACTGGACGCCTGAATGCAGCCCAATTGTCAGAATTGCAGGGGATGGAAATCAAAAGCTAATGGTCGGAGCGAGAGGATTTGAACCTCCGACCCCTAGTCTCCCAGACTAGTGCGCTAACCGGGCTGCGCTACGCTCCGATGCCATGACGGCTCCGTTCCATTAGCTTCTCACCGCGCCCAGCGCAAGGCGCGTGGTGGCTTGCGGGGACGGGTCTCACCCGTCCTTCATCGCACTATCCAGCAATTCCCGGCAGGCGACCAGATCCTGCAGTGCGGCCTGAAGCTTTGCGACATCGAGCTTACGCTCCCCCGCGCCGGTCGCGGATTCGCTCGCGGGGGGTTGCAACGCCGGCGGCTGCATTAGGACCTGCGCAGCGGCGGCCTCGGCCGCCTCGTCATCGCCGGTCTCAACAATGGCTTCCTCGTCGCCATCGGCCCTCGCGGGCATTGCCTCCTCGCCGGGCGCGCCGAAGGCGGGTAGCGCAGTCGATCCGTCCACCAGCCCCTGCACCGACTTGATACCGTGCTCCTTCAGGATGCGCTGCACCCCACGGATGGTGTAGCCCTCGCCGTACAGCAGCCGGCGGATGCCTCGCAGCAGGTCGACATCGTCGGGGCGATAGTAGCGCCGGCCGCCGCTGCGCTTCATCGGCTTGATCTGGGCGAACCGGGTCTCCCAGAACCGCAGGACGTGCTGGGGAATGTCGAGGTCGTCGGCGACCTCGCTGATCGTTCGGAACGCATCCGGCGCCTTGTCCAAACGCAAGCTCCTGTTTCAATCTGACGTTGAACGCAGAACTAGTCGTCCTTGCCGTCCGCGCCGGTAGCAGCGCTGCCATTGCCATTGATCCGCTGCTTCAGAATGGCGGACGGCTTGAACACCATCACGCGGCGCGGCGAGATCGGCACCTCGGTGCCGGTCTTGGGATTGCGGCCGATGCGCTGACCCTTCTTGCGCACCATGAAGGAGCCGAACGAGGAGAGTTTCACCGTCTCGCCCTTCTCCAGGCAATCGGTGATCTCCTTCAGCACCAGTTCGACGAAGGCAGACAACTCCGTGCGCGACAGGCCCACCTTCTGGTAGACCGCTTCGCACAGATCGACGCGTGTAACTGTCTTGCCAGTTCCTGTCATCGCCTGCCCCAACTCACGGCGAACAATTTACGGCTGGAAATTATGAGCTTAACGACCCCCGGTCAACAGCCCTCATCATGCATTAGCATGAAAGAAGAGCGCAAAGTACATAGCTATTTTAACGCTGCGGTTACCAGCGCAGCAGCGCCGAGCCCCAGGTAAAGCCTCCGCCCATGGCCTCCAGCAGCACCAGATCGCCCTTCTTTACCCGGCCGTCGGCGACCGCGACCGACAGTGCCAGCGGAATCGAGGCCGCCGATGTATTGCCATGACGGTCGACCGTCAGCACCACCTTCTGCGGCGCAATATGCAGCTTGTGCGCCGAAGCATCGATAATTCGTTTGTTGGCCTGATGCGGAATGAACCAGTCGATATCGTCGGCAGTGACGCCGCTGGCCTTGAACGCATCGACAATCACGTCGGTGATCATGCCTACCGCATGCTTGAACACTTCCTTGCCTTCCATCCGGAGATAACCGACCGTCTGGGTCGAGGAAGGTCCGCCGTCGACATACAATTTCGACTTGTGACGGCCGTCGGAGCGCAGATGCGTGGTCAGCACGCCGCGATCGGAGCGCTCGCCCGGTGCGTGCTGCGACTCCAGCACGACCGCCCCCGCCCCATCGCCGAACAGCACGCAGGTGCCACGATCGCTCCAGTCCAGGATTCGTGAAAAGGTCTCGGCGCCGATCACCAGCGCCCGCTTGAACGCGCCGTTACGCAGAAAGCTGTCGGCGGTGGCAAGCGCGAAAATGAAACCCGAACATACCGCTTGCAAATCGAACGCGGCGCCGCGGGTGATGCCCAGCGCGCTCTGTACCGCCACCGCGGTCGCGGGAAACGTATTGTCCGGCGTCGAGGTGGCCAACACGATCAGGTCGATCGACTGCGCGTCAATTCCGGCATTGGCGAGCGCGGCCTGCGCCGCCTTGATCGCAAGATGCGAGGTGAACTCGCCCTCCGCGGCGATGTGACGCTGCCGGATGCCGGTACGCTGGACGATCCATTCGTCCGAGGTATCCACCTTCGCCGCCAGTTCGGCGTTGGTCAGAATCCGCTCCGGCAAATAAGCGCCGCAGCCGAGCACGACAGACCGGTTCGCAGTCACGAGACAGCCTCCTGCGCAGCCCGCCCAGAGGCAAACCCGCTGCCGTCGCGGTTGAGCATTTGATTGATCTTGGTCAGGAGATCGTAACGAACCATGTCATAGCCGACATCGATCGCGTAGGCGAAGCCATCGGCGTTGGTGCCGCCATGGCTTTTCACGACGATGCCGTTAAGCCCGAGAAAAACCGCGCCGTTGGATTTATTCGGGTCCATCTTGTCGCGCAGCGCCTTGAAGGCGCCCTTGGCGAACAGATAACCGATCCGCGAGCGCCAAGTGCGCGCCATGGCGCTGCGCAGGTATTCCGAAAGCTGCCGCGCGGTGCCTTCGGCGGCCTTCAAGGCGATATTGCCGCTGAACCCCTCGGTGACGATGACGTCGGCGGCGCCTTTGCCGATGCCGTCGCCTTCGACAAAGCCGATGAATTCGAGTTGCGGCAGATTGGCTGTGCGCAGCAGCTCGGCGGCCTCGCGGATTTCCTCGCCGCCCTTCATTTCCTCGACGCCGATATTGAGCAACCCGACGCTGGGCCGCGGCAAATCGAACAGCGCGCTCGCCATGGCGCTGCCCATGACGGCAAGCGCCATCAGGTGTTGCGCGTCACCACCGATAGTTGCACCGAGATCCAGCACCACGGAATCGCCGCGCATGGTCGGCCACACCGCCGCCAGCGCGGGGCGGTCGATGCCCGGCAGCATGCGCAGACAGAACCGCGCCATCGCCATCAGCGCGCCGGTATTGCCGGCGGACACCGCGACGTCGGCCTCGCCCTTCTTGACGGCGTCGATCGCCAGCCACATCGACGAGGTCTTGCGGCCACGGCGCAGCGCTTGGCTCGGCTTGTCGTGCATGCTGACGGCGACGTCGGTATGAACAACGCGCGATGCCGCCTTCATCGCCGGGTGCTGTGCGAGTTGGGCGTCGATCAGCGCGCGGTCGCCGAACAGCAGGAATTCGGTGTCGGGATGCCGGCTCAACGAAATCGCGGCGCCGGGAACGACAACCGATGCGCCGATGTCGCCACCCATGGCGTCAAGCGCGATTCGAACCTTTTGAGGCATGAACGTCCCGGAAACCTGATTTCTTGCAGCCCTGGAGCGCTCGGCTGCGAACCAACAAATCGCTGCGGATGACGGCGATCGGCCAAGTACAGCGCTGCACTCCGGCCGGGCGGGGACAATAGCGTTTCCTAGGCTCGATACAACATCTTGACCGCATCGTTTTGCGCAGGCCGGATACCGCGGCCGTGAATCGGTGGCTTCAGAAAAGCGAGCTAATTCAGGGTATTATAGCTAATTTTGGACCCGATTCGCGGGGCCTTCCACAACTTAAGGTTCCGCTCAGTCATCCCTGCGCTTGGATTTGGGCTGCCCGGCTTCCGGCTTCAATGCCTTCAGGGCGGCGAACGGATGATCTTCCGGGTCGTCAGGAATTACCGGCGGCTCGAAAACCGCGCCGGGTTTGCGCGGATGGGGGTCTATTGCGAGGAGCAGCGCATCGGTCGCCAGCCGGCCGAGATCGATGACGCCGTCGACGATGGGCTCCGGCGGATCGGGAATCTCGGCATCGCTTTCCGCGGCGTCATCGACCAGGTCGGCCAGTGCAGGAATCTGCTCGGGCGGCGCAAAGATCAGGTCGATCGCTTCGTCGATGTCGCTCTCGATCGGATCGAGCGTGATGACGCAGATCTGTCCGACCCGCGCCCTGACGGTGCCTGCGACATGCACGCGTCCTTGGCGCATCAGGGTGAGATCCAGGGACACACTCGCCGATACCACCGCGCGCAAGTCACCGAGATCGGCGATTGCATTGCGCTCGTTGGGGCTGGCCGCGAATTCGCGATGCAATCCGGTGTCTGGAATCTGCACCACGGCAACGGTGACGCTCCAGGGATTTGTACCGTCCGCATTTGCGTTGTCTGTCATCTCGTTTACTCTGCCGATGCCGATGCCGATGCCGAGAACGGCGCGGGCGAGGGAAACCGCCATGACCCGTCGCCGGCCACCTTGTCGTCAAGCCCGGCCAGGGCCGCGATGACCGCATGCGCATAAGCGGCAAGCTGCCGCGCGTGCCCGATGTCGCGCCCGTCCAGCACGTTCTTGCACAGCGCCAGCGCCAGCGCTTCGGTATCCGTCTCCAGCGCCTCGTCATAGGCGGCACTGCGCCCGTAAAATGCCTCGCCGAATTGCTGCATGCGTTTGGGCACCGTCAGGTCGCCGACGCCCAGTTCGCGTAAGTTGGCATCCATATCGCCGCAGAAATGGTCGAACAGCGCTTGGCATTGATCGGCACCGCCCTCGACGGGCCGCAGCCGCCGCAGCACCATCCACAGGTGCAGCAACACCATGTCGAAACGCCCGTTAACCGTGTCCGGCACCCCCATGGCTCGGTAAAACAAGGGTTCTCGCGCTTGCGCCACGATCATGCCATAGATGGCCTCAATGGTGCCGCGCGGGGGCGCGAGGGGTTTTCTGAAGTGATTGAACGGCCAAAGCATTGTGGGTTCCGCAAGCGAGCCCCAAAGGTTTGCTTATTGGGCACCCGCGCATGTTGCAATCCTCTGTGCTGCCCGGTACGTCAACGCCTCGCGCGATGCAAGAGGATGGGGCCAGCCCCGCGATGACTATTTCCAGCCAGACCCGCTCACGCGCCCATCCACGTAGCCTCGTTGCGCGCTGGCGCGGGCTGCGCGCGGTCGTGGCGGTCGCTGTGGTCTGCGCGGCGCTGGGGGCCTGCACCGCAGAGCAGTTCCAGAAGGGCTACATCCTGCCGCCCGGCGCGCTCGAGCAGATTCCGATCGGCGCCAGCCAGGACCAGGTGCTGATCGTGCTGGGGACGCCCTCCACGGTCGCCACGCTCAACGGCGAGGTGTTTTACTACATCTCGCAGCGTACCGAACGCAAGGTGATGTTCATGAACCAGCAGGTCATCGACCAGCGGGTGATCGCGGTCTACTTCGACAAGAACCGACAGGTGCAGCGGCTCGCCAATTACGGGTTGCAGGACGGCAAGATCTTCGACTTCATCAGCCGCACCACGCCGACCTCGGGCCAGGAGCTCAGCTACCTCGCACCGCTGTTCAAGCTGATCAGCTTCCGCTAGAACATGATGCGTTCTTTGAATCGTCATTGCGAGCCGTGCGACAAATTTGCTCTGCAAATTTGCGCTAGGCGAAGCAATCCAGCGGGCGCGCGCAGAGGACTGGATTGCTTCGTCGCTTAGCTCCTCGCATGACGCATTTCAACCTAATGTCATCATGCTCTAAGCCGCCACGGATCGGCGGCGCGATGCCACGTCCGCCCGTCGTTGGACGGGAATGGAGAGCCTTTTCGTAGTCCCGATGAAGCGAAGCGCCCGTCGCGTCTGGCATCGTCGTCTCGATGCTCCTCGGCGGCGGATTAGATTCAACCGCCTCGCGCGGTGTTACGACGACTTGTTTATCTTCTTGATCTTGGCGTCCGTCGCCTCAATCGACATCGCTAATTCGAGAATTGCCTTCGACAGAAGCTCGGCCGCTTCCTTTTGATCCTGCGATTTCGCGGCGCGAAGCGCGTAGTTCCTGGCCGATGACAACGACATGATTTTCCCTTTTTGCTTAGCCTTGGCTCACCCCAACAAAAACCCCGCGGCTCGCACCGCGGGGTTTTCGCATTCATCCTTGTCGCAACAGTCAGTGCGCCAGGATCGCCAGCAGCAACAGCGCTACGATGTTGGTGATCTTGATCATCGGATTGACCGCGGGGCCCGCCGTATCCTTGTAGGGATCGCCGACGGTGTCGCCGGTCACCGCGGCCTTGTGGGCTTCGGAACCTTTGCCGCCGTAATGGCCGTCCTCGATGTACTTCTTGGCGTTATCCCAGGCGCCGCCGCCCGAGGTCATCGAGATCGCGACGAACAGGCCGGTCACGATCACGCCGAGCAGCATCGCGCCGACGGCGGAGAACGCCGCCGACTTGCCGGCCGCGCCGCCGCCTGCGATGGCGTAGATCGCGAAATAGACGAAGATCGGCGACAGCACCGGCAGCAGCGACGGGATGATCATTTCCTTGATCGCCGCCACGGTCAAAAGGTCCACCGCCTTGCCGTAATCCGGCTTGTCGGTGCCTTGCATGATGCCGGGCTTTTCACGGAACTGGCGCCGCACTTCCTCGACGATCGCGCCGGCGGCGCGGCCCACGGCGGTCATGCCCATCGCGCCGAACAGGTACGGCAGCAGGCCGCCGAACAGCAGGCCGACCACGACGTACGGATTGTTCAGTGAGAAGTCGGGCAGGACGCCCTGGAAGTATGGATACTTCGCGGCGTTGGCGATGAAGAACTTCAGATCTTCATTATAGGCCGCGAACAGCACCAGCGCGCCGAGACCGGCCGAGCCGATCGCATAGCCCTTGGTGACCGCCTTGGTGGTGTTGCCGACCGCGTCCAGCGCGTCGGTGGCCTTGCGCACTTCCTTCGGCAGGCCGGCCATTTCGGCAATGCCGCCGGCGTTGTCGGTGACCGGGCCGAAGGCGTCGAGCGCCACGATCATGCCGGCCAGCGCCAGCATGGTGGTGGTCGCAATCGCGATGCCGAACAGGCCGGCAAGGCTGTAGGTGACAAGAATGCCGGCGATGATGACGAGGGCCGGACCGGCGGTCGACTCCATCGAGATTGCCAGACCCTGGATTACGTTGGTGCCGTGGCCGGTCACCGACGACGCCGCGATCGACTTCACCGGACGATATTCCGTGCCGGTGTAGTATTCGGTGATCCAGATGATCAGCCCGGTAACGACGAGGCCGACGACGCCGCATTCGAACAGCGCCATGCCGGTGTATTTCACGCCGGCCAGCGGACCGAACCCGATCAGCCAGTAGATGACGGCGGCGACACCGACGAGCGACAGCACCCCGGTGGCGATCAGGCCCTTGTACAGCGCGCCCATGATCGACTGGCTGGCGCCGAGCTTGACGAAGAAGGTGCCGACGATCGAGGTAATGATGCAGATGCCGCCAATGGCGAGCGGCAGCGTCATCATGTTGACCAAGAGCGGCGAGGTCGCAAAGAAGATCGCGGCCAGCACCATGGTGGCAACCGCGGTCACCGCATAGGTCTCGAACAGGTCGGCCGCCATGCCGGCGCAGTCGCCGACATTGTCGCCGACGTTGTCGGCGATCGTCGCAGGGTTGCGCGGATCGTCTTCCGGAATGCCAGCTTCGACCTTGCCGACGAGATCGCCGCCGACGTCAGCGCCCTTGGTAAAGATGCCGCCGCCGAGCCGCGCGAAGATCGAGATCAGCGAGGCGCCGAAGCCGAGCGCCACCAGCGCGTCGACCACGACGCGGTCGTTGGCCTTCAGGCCCATGACGTGGGTGAGATAGGCGAAATAGATGGTGACGCCGAGCAGCGCGAGGCCCGCGACCAGCATGCCGGTGATGGCACCGGCTTTGAAGGCGAGTTCGAGTCCGCCAGCCAGCGAAGTCGTCGCGGCCTGCGCGGTACGCACGTTGGCGCGCACCGAGACGTTCATGCCGATGAAGCCCGCGGCGCCCGACAGCACCGCGCCGATCAGGAATCCGATCGCAACCAGCATGCCGAGGAAGTAGGCGAGCAGCGCGAAGATCACGATGCCGACCAGGCCGATGGTCATGTACTGGCGCTTCAGATACGCCTGCGCGCCTTCGCGCACCGCGGCCGCGATCTCCTGCATGCGCGGATTGCCCGCATCCGCCTTCAAGACCGATGCGGTCGCCCATGCGGCGTAAACAATGGAAAGCGCTCCGCAGAGCACAATCACCCATAATGCTGTCATTTAAGTTGCCTCAGATTTGGATCGACCCCACGCCATCGCCACGAAAGCGGCGGGCGCATAAAAAGGAGGCCTGCCCTGCCCAAAAGGGCGGCCTCAAATCGGCGGGACCATGCCAAAATCGCTTCCCCGGCGCAACGCCGCGGGCGGCTTAAACGGTCGATTTTCGAAAGGTTTTGCAGATAGGGCGCCTCAAGCACGCTTGACAGCAAAAATCTTCAGAAATGGCTGTAAGACAGCCTCTTCAGCGCTATTTCGCGGCCCTTGGCGTCGATAAACCTCGGAACCGACGCCCCGGCTACGATAGTCCCGATCGAAGTCGCGGCCACCCCGGCAAGTTTTGCGGCCTGTTCGAAGGCCTCGAGGCGATTCTCCGGAATCGCACACAGAATCTCGTAATCGTCACCCCCGGACACGATTGATTCGATCCCGACCGTGCCGCATTTCAGTAATAATCCCGCGTCGGAAGACAGCGGGATGCTTTGAGCGTCAATCGCAGCCGAAACGCCTGACGCCGCACACAGTTTGGCGAGGTCGCCGGCAAGCCCGTCGGAGACGTCCATCGCAGCATGGGCATGTTCGCGCACCGCCTGCGCCAGCGCGTTGCGCGGTTGGGGAATCCGGTAACGGTCAACCAGCATCTTTGCCGCTGCGACATCGCCCGCAAGCGCCGCGGCCACCATGCCGCCTTTCAGTACATCCAGACCTAAGGCCGCATCGCCAATGGTTCCCGACACCACCACGCGGTCGCCCGCCCGTGCGCCATGGCGCCGCACCATCTGCCCCGAGGGCACGCGGCCGAACGCCGTGATCGAGATCGTCAGCGGTCCCGGGGTGGACACGGTATCGCCGCCGAGCAGCGGGCATTGAAACAACGCCGCATCCTCGCCAAGGGCATGCGCGAACGACGCCAGCCAGGCATCATCGGCCTTGCGCAAGGCCAGCGTCAGCACAAAACCGGCCGGCGCCGCGCCTTTGGCAGCAAGATCGGAGAGATTCACCCGCAGCGCCTTGCGTGCGATGGTATCCGCAGGATCGTCGGGCAGAAAATGCACGCCTTCGACGATGGCATCGGTGGTCACCACGATATCGGCGGCGGATGCTGTCAGGATCGCAGCGTCGTCGGTCAAGCCGAGCGCGCCGGGATCGGTCGCCAGCGGGGCAAAATAGCGGGTGATGAGGGAGTCTTCACCTGTCATGGGCGGCACCCACCCTACCCTCGTCATCGCCCGGCTTGACCGGGCGACCCAGTATCCGGCACCGTCGGTGATCATACACAGAAGCCGCGGAGTACTGGGTCATCCGCTTTCGCGGATGATGACAGCGGAGACCGAAGCGGTCCCTACCGGCCCGCATGCGCGAACTCGTCGCCGCGGAAGTGGCGGGCGATCTGGTCGAGCACCGCGTTGACCATTCCAGTTTCGTCGCCATCGACAAAAGCATGCGCCACATCGACATATTCGGACACGACCACGCGCGCCGGCACATCCTTGCGACGCTCGAGCTCGTACGAACCGGCGCGCAGCACCGCGCGCAAAATGGCGTCGATCCGCTTCAGCGGCCAGCCTTTCGACAACGCGTCGTCGATCAGCGGATCGAGTTTCGCCTGATCGCGCACCACGCCGGCGACCACATCCCTGAAGAACGCAGCCTCCGCGGGCAGGTATCTGTCGCCCTCGACCTCGCCGCCAAGCCAGTGGCTTTCGAACTCCGCGAAGATGTCGTTGATGCCGGCGCCGGCGATGTCCATCTGGTACAGCGCCTGCACCGCGGCAAGCCGCGCCGCGCCGCGCCGGTTGGCCTTCTTGTCGGAGGTCTTCGGATGGGGATCGTTCGTCATGGTCGAGGCCCAGCGCAGGCCAATGCGCCTTCCGGCAGCGCATCCTGGATGTCGTCGTAGAAACGCGCATTGACGAGTGGAATGCGCGCTCCGGATATGTCGGTCTGGTCCTTCAGAGCTGCGCGCCGCGCGTCCGCCATGTGCAGTCCCCGTCATTGCCGGGCTTGACCCGGCAATCCATCACAATCGAGAAGCCTTGTTAAGAGGATGGATACGCGGGTCAAGCCCGCGTATGACACATTTATCGTTGACGCCTATTTCATTTCGCTCAGGCGCGCGGCGTATCGCGCCATCAGGTCGACCTCCAGATTGACCTCGCCGTTCGCGCACCAGCCACCGAGCGTGGTCACGGTCAGCGTATGCGGAATGATCAGCACAGAAAACGCCACATCATCCACGGTGTTCACCGTCAGCGACACGCCGTCAAGCGTTACCGAGCCCTTGGCGGCGATGAAACGCGCCAGTTCGCGGGTGGTCCGCAATTCGAACCGCGCCATGTCAGGCAGGTCGTCCCGCGCAACGATGGTGGCGATGCCGTCGGCATGTCCTGCGACGATATGGCCGCCGAGTTCGTCGCCGATCTTGAGCGCGCGTTCCAGGTTAAGCCGCGTGCCGAGCCCCCAATGCCTCGCCGTGGTCATGGCGAGCGTCTCGGCGGCGGCATCGACCTCGAACCAGGTTTCGCCCTGTGCCACGCCGGAGGCTACCACGGTGAGGCAGACGCCATTACAGGCGATCGAAGCGCCGTCGGCGATGGTGGTCCGGTCGTAACGGCAGGCGACACGCAGCCGGTGCAGCTGGCCCTGCGCCGTCGGCGTGAGGGCGACGATCTCGCCGATGTCGGTGACAATGCCGGTGAACATGAATTCCTTTTATCCGTCGTGGCCGGGCTTGTCCCGCCATCCACGTCTTCCTTGACGCGGGATTTAAAGACGTGGAAGCCTGAGCATGACGACCTATACGCGCTCGTAAATCGTCAGGGTGTCGTCCTGCAGCGCTTCGGTAGCACGGAGCTTAAGCCTCGGCGACTGCGTGATGGCGGAGAGCGGCAACGCATCCAGCGCCGCGACGCCATCGGTACCGATCGTGTCCGGTCCGCGCAGCAGTTGCACCTCATCGACAAGGTCAGCCGCGACAAACGACGACGCCACCCTCGATCCGCCTTCGACCAACAGCCGCGTGATGCCTTTTTCGGCCAGCACGCGCAGCACTGCGGGCAAATCCAGCCCAGAAGGCGCGCTCGTGGTTGCCACGCGGATCACCTGCGCGCCGGCGGCGCCGAGCTTCATGGCAGCGGGTGCTTCCGAGAGGCTTGAAGTCATCACCCACAGCGGGGTTGCGCGGGCGGAATGCACAAGGCGGCTGGTCCCGGGCAGCCGCAACGCGCGGTCCAGCACCACCCGCACCGGCGATTGCGGCTCCAGGCCCGGTAGCCGGCAGGTCAACAGCGGATCGTCGGAAAGCACGGTGCCGATGCCCACGAGAATTGCGTCGCATTGCGCGCGCAGCAGATGCACGCGCGACCGCGCGGCGTCGCCGGTAATCGCCAGCGGCTTGCGGCCCGCCCCGGCAATCCTGTCGTCAGAGGACACCGCGAGCTTGAGAATGACATGCGGGCGTTTGTCGCGCATTCGCCTGAAATGCCCGGCGTGATCGCGCGCGGCCTCCCGCGCGGATAGCCCGACATCCACCATGATCCCGGCCGCGCGCAGGCGCGCACGGCCCTGCCCTGCCACCTCCGGATTGGGATCCTCGATCGCCGACACCACGCGCGAGATGCCCGCGGCAATCACCGCGTCGGCGCAGGGCGGCGACTTGCCGTGATGCGAGCACGGTTCCAGCGTCACATAGAGCGTGGCGCCGCGCGCAGCCACCCCCGCCCTCCTCAGCGCCTCGACCTCGGCGTGCGGCCGGCCGCCCGGCTGGGTCCAGCCGCGGCCGACAAGGACGCCGTCTTTCACGATTACCGCGCCGACCGCGGGATTGGGCCAGGTCCGGCCCTGCCCGCGCCGTCCCAGCGCCAGCGCCAGCGCCATGAAGCGCCGGTCGACAGCTTTCGAGGCTCTGGATTTTTCGGCGTATCGATCTTCCAGAAGGCGGAAGATCATTTTCGTAAACTGGCCGGCCGGGCGTCGTCGTCGCCGGAGAGTTCGCCGAGCACGGTCTCGAAATCCTTGGCCTCGCGAAAATTGCGGTAGACCGAGGCGAAGCGCACATAGGCGACGTCGTCGAGCTGGCGCAGATGCTCCATCACGATCTCGCCGATGGTCTCCGACGAAATCTCCGCCTCACCGCCGCTCTCAAGCTCGCGCACGATCGCCGAGACCATCTTCTCGACCCGCTCCGGATCGACCGGGCGCTTGCGCAGACTGATCTGCAGCGAACGCACCAGCTTGTCGCGATCGAACGGCACCCGTTGGCCGTTGCGCTTGATCACCGTCAGTTCGCGCAGTTGCACCCGTTCGAAGGTGGTGAAGCGGAAATTGCAGGCCATGCAGACGCGACGACGACGAATGACCGCGGAATCCTCTGTGGGACGAGAGTCCTTTACCTGCGTATCGAGACTGTTGCAGCTCGGGCAGCGCATGTCGCTATCTCTCCGTCATTGCGAGGAGCGTAGCGACGAAGCAATCCAGCCTCGCGCCGCACTCTGGATTGCTTCGCTTCGCTCGCAATGACGTGAGCACTTGATACCTCTTTTAGTAAATCGGAAAACGGTCCGTGAGCGCCTTGACCCGTTCCTTCACCGAGGTTTCCACCAGCGGCGCCTTGCTATCGGGCGATTGCGCCAGCGCGTTCAGCACTTCCGCGATCAAACCGCCGACCTGCCGGAATTCGGCGACGCCGAAGCCGCGCGTCGTGGCCGCCGGTGTGCCGAGGCGAAGGCCGGAGGTCACGAACGGCGTTTCGGGATCGAACGGAATGCCGTTTTTGTTGCAGGTCAGCGCCGCGCGGACCAGGGCCTTTTCCGAGACGTTGCCCTTGAGGCCCTTGGGCCTGAGATCCACGAGCATCAGATGGTTGTCGGTGCCGCCGGAAACGATATCGAGACCGTTGGCGCGCAGGCTTTCGGCCAGCGCCTTGGCATTCTCGACCACGTTCTTCGCATAGATTTTGAAGTCGGGCCGCAGCGCTTCGGCGAACGCCACCGCCTTGGCGGCGATCACATGCATCAGCGGTCCGCCCTGCAGCCCCGGGAATACCGCCGAGTTGAATTTCCTGGTCAGCGCCTCGTCATTCCACAGCATCAAGCCGCCGCGCGGGCCGCGCAGCGACTTGTGCGTGGTGGTGGTGGTGACATGCGCATGCGGAATTGGCGAGGCATGGACGCCACCGGCGACGAGGCCGGCGAAATGCGCCATGTCCACCATGAAATATGCGCCGACACTGTCCGCGATCTCGCGAAAGCGCTTGAAATCCCACGGCCGCGAATAGGCCGAGCCGCCGGCGATGATCAGTTTCGGCTTCACCTCGTCGGCGCGGCGCGCGACCTCGTCCATGTCGATCAACTGGTCGTCGCGGCGCACGGTATAGTGCTGCGCCTTGAACCATTTGCCGGAAATGTTCACCGGTGCGCCGTGGGTGAGATGACCGCCAGCCGCAAGATCGAGCCCCATGAAGGTATCGCCGGGCTGCAGCAGCGCCAGAAATACCGCCTGGTTCATCTGGCTGCCGGAATTGGGCTGCACATTCGCGAAACCGGCGCCGAACAGCTTCTTGGCGCGCTCGATCGCCAGCGTCTCGGCGACGTCGACGAATTCGCAGCCGCCGTAGTAACGCGCGCCGGGATAGCCTTCGGCGTATTTGTTGGTCATCACCGAGCCCTGCGCTTCCAGCACCGCGCGACTGACGATGTTTTCCGAGGCGATCAATTCGATCTCATGGCGCTGGCGGCCGAGTTCGCCGCGGATCGCGGCAGCGATCTCCGGATCGGCTTGGTCGAGCGTGGCGGTGAAGAACGAGTTGGGCGCGGAAGCGGCCTTGGCGGAGGTGGCAGGATTCATCGGCGAATATCTCCACCGCCGCAAGCTCCTGAACGAGATGCGGACGGTCATGTGTGGCGGTCGAAGCGGCGTCCGCCGATTAGCATATCGGGGCGAACAGGCCAAGCGCTTGCGGCTCCCGCCCGAGATTTATGCAAGATATGGTGGGATGCCAGGGTTTTTGGGAGAGGTTGCCGTTCCCCGGACGCAGCACAGCGCGTAGCCTGCGAAGCGATGCGCTGCAGCCGGGGCCGTCCCGAATCCAGCGTTTGGGACGGTCCCGGCTCTGCGGAGCGGCATGATCGGCGGTGCTTCGCATCGCCTTGGAATGCCGCACCGCGTCCGGGACACGAGCCTCCTATTTCGCAAACCGGTACGCCCCGCCCTTCTCGACGCTTCGCCGGAACGCCGGCCGCGCTTGCATGCGCGTCAGCCATGCGGTGAGATTCGGATACGGCCCGAGCCGGTCGAATACCTTCGCCAGCTCAGCCACAAAACTCATCTGGATATCCGCGCCGGACAGCGTGTCGCCGACGAAGAACGCGCGTCCCTCAAGCGCGCGGTCGACATAACCGAGATGGTTGGCCGTCTCGCTGTCGATCCGCGGATGCAGTGGCGCGCCCGCCTCCTTCAGCCGCGAGACATACAGATTCAGCATCAGCGGCAGCATCGCCGACCCTTCCGCATAATGCAGCCACTCGTTATAGGCCTCATGGTCGGCGCTGCCGGGTGCGGGCATCAGCCTGCCGCTTCCGTAGCGGCGGATCAGGTAATCCACGATCGCGCCGGACTCCGCGATGGTCAAACCGCCATCGACAATCACCGGCGATTTGCCGAGCGGATGCACCGCCTCCAGCTCCGGCGGCGCCAGTCGGGTCGCGAGGTCACGCTGATAGCACTTCAGCTCATAAGGAGTGCCGAGCTCCTCCAGCAACCACAGGATACGCTGCGAGCGGGAGTCGTTGAGATGATGAAGCGTGAGCATGGCGGCATCCTTTGGTCATTGAGCGCAGGATGCAGGTTTATCCCGCAATTGCTAGACATCTTCATCCTCCGGTGGTTGAATTCCGCCAATTATCCGGAAGCAGCGATTGAGCGATGGGGATTTAATGGTAACGCCGCGCGTATTCATCAGCATGGGAACGCCTTACACCGCCCAATATTCGCAATTTCGCGACGAGTTGGAGTCCTTCCTGCGCGATAGCTGCAAGGTTGATCCCAGAATAATCGGAAAAAATGAATATCCGTCCGGCAGCCCGCTGGAAAAAATCCGCGACGTCATGCGGGGGTGCCACGGCGTTCTGGTCGTCGCTTACGAGCGCAAATTTCTCGAAGCCGGAATCGAAAAAAGAGGCGGAAGCACACCACGAAACTTGAATGGTCTTACCTATACAACGGCGTGGAATCACATCGAATCGGCGATGGCGTTCAGCTTCGGTCTTCCACTTTATATTATTTGCCAGCATGGATTGGCCGAAGAAGGTTTGATCGAAACCAAACTCGACTGGTATGTTCAGCCCGCGGATATTGCACAGGGCACGATATTCAAGCCGGAGATCAGCGGATCGATCCAGTCGTGGGTTACAACGAGGGTCGTTCCTCAAGCCAGCGGTCCCCGGGCGATCAAGGCAATCGAGGGCAATCTCAAGCTGTCGGAGATGACGCCGAAGGAAATCATCGCCGCCACCGGAGCCATAACGACGGCATTTGCGCTGGGAGTTGGCGCCGCCCATCTGGTTCCCAAGCTTTTCTCATAAGCCCTGCTAAAGCCGGACGGGCCTGTCACAGCGTCGCCTGCTCGTACCCGCATTCCTTGCAGGTGAACTTGACGCGCGCGACGCCTTTCGGAGCCTTGGTCTTGTTGGGCGCGCCGCATTTGCCGCAGGTGGCGAGGATGCGGGTGTCGCCCTGCTTAACGACGACGGACTTGCGCGCCATCGCCTCGCGCATCAGGCGTTCGGCCTCTTCCCGCGCTGCCTTCTTGTCCATGCCATGCTCCGGTCAGGTGCTGCGGCTTCTTACTCCTGAAATGAGGTTCGATGTCGAAAAATCGCATGAATCACGCGAAGACGATGGCGACTTTCTTAACGCGGCCGCTCATTGATATTAAATCGATCAAACCTTATCTCCGCCCCCAAGCACGTGTTGACTCATCCTCGATGTTGTCCCGCGCAAGCGGGGCGGCTGCGGCAACAACTCGCCAGAATGATCAGGGTGGTCATGGGTCCCCGCCTGCGCGCTAGGACATGCACATATCTCTGTCGTCATTGCCGGGCTTGACCCCGCAATCCATCCATCTTCGAAAGACTCTTTCGAAGATGGATGGATGCGCGGGTCAAGCCCGCGCATGACGGGATGTGTGCATGCCTGAGCGCCTGCGCGGGAACGATTTAGCGTGTGCTGTACGCCCGCTCAGGGCGTACGTTTCTTCAGCACCATGTCTCCCTTGAACAGGAATTTCTGAGCGCGCTTGCCGGTGTCGACCTCGGTGGTGAAGATATTGCCCCTGGAGTTGAGCGCCAGATTGTGGACCCAGTGGAATTCGCCGGCCATGCGGCCGTTGCGGCCGAAGCGGTCGACCGTCTCGCCGCTGTCCCGCAACAGCGTGCGGACCTCGTTATTGGCGCCGTCGGCGTTGATCAGGAATGTCTCGCCGGCGTCAGGCCAGATCTCGAGGTCCCAGACCGAGCCGTTCGCCAGCGTGTTTTTCTCGACGAACATTTCCTTGACGAAACTACCATCCTTCCGAAACACCTGGATACGATCGTTCATCCGGTCGCAAACATAGACCAGGCCGTCGCTGGCGATCCTCACGCAATGCACCGGATTGCCGAATTGCGGTGACGGCGGCGCGGAGGGGTCGTAGGCCGGCATCTTCACGTCGGTCGGAGGCTTGCCATAGGCGCCCCACTGCCGTTTGAACGCACCGGTTTCGCTGTCGAACACGATCACGCGATGATTAAAATAGCCGTCGGCGACGTAGACCTCGCTGGCGGCGGCATCGACCGTCATGTTGGCAGGCTTGCCAAGGCGGGTGGTGTCCAGGCTGTCGGTCTGGTTGCCCTGCTTGCCGATCTGCATGACGAACTTTCCGTCACGCGTGAATTTGAGGATGAAACCGTCATGCTCGCCGTTGCCGGCGAGCCAGACGAAACCTTTCTGATCGATATAGATGCCGTGCTCGTTCTCCGGCCAGTCATAACCTTCACCCTTGCCGCCCCACGCCTTGACCAGGTTTCCCTCCTGGTCGAATTCCATCACCGGCGGCGCCGGTACGCAGCACCTGGTTCGCGGCGGCGACAGACCCGCCGCCTTCTCATCGTCGGTCAACGTGCGCGGACGCTGCACTACCCAGACGTGATCCTGCGCATCGACGGCGACGCCGGCAGCCGCGCCCATGATCCAATTGTTGGGCAAGGGTTTTGGCCACGACGGATCGACCTGAAATTTCGGCGCGTCGGCAGCCTGCACCGCGCCCGGAACAATGTTCAGAAAAACAACCGCACAGGCCATCAGCAATTTGATCATTGCGTTATCTCCCGGTTTTTCGTTTCTCGCGCCCGCCTGCGACCGAATGCGGGGCATTGCGGGCGAGAGACTATGAGACGCGCCTGCTGGAGGCTAGGGTTGGTCGCGGCCTGACGGCAAATTCGAACATTCGAGTGCGTTCTACGCGACACTCCGAACGACCGCGGAGCACGGACTTTTGAATTTACTCTTCGTCCTCGCCGTCGGGCTTCTCGCCGGCACCATCAGCGGCATCGTCGGCACCGGGTCCTCGATCATGCTGATGCCGGTGCTGGTCTATCAGTATGGGCCGAAGGAAGCCGTGCCGATCATGGCTGTCGCCGCCGTGATGGCCAACCTGTCGCGGATCGTCGCTTGGTGGCGCGAGGTCGACTGGCGCGCCTGTGCTGCCTATTCGGTTACCGGCATTCCGGCGGCAGCACTGGGCGCGCGAACACTGCTGGAGTTGCCGTCCCACGCCGTCGATATCGCGATCGGCCTGTTCCTGATTGCGGTGGTGCCGATGCGGCACTGGCTCGCGCGGCACGATCTGAAGGCCTCGCTGTGGCACCTCGCGCTCGGTGGCGCGATCATCGGCTATCTCACCGGCATTGTGGTTTCCACCGGCCCCTTGAGCGTGCCGCTATTTTTGTTTTACGGCCTGACCAAGGGCGCGTTCCTCGCCACCGAAGCCGCCAGTTCGCTCGGGCTCTATCTAAGCAAATCCGTGACCTTCCAGCGCTTCGGGGCGCTCACCCCGGAGATCGCGCTGAAAGGCCTGACGGCGGGCTCCTCGCTGATGTTCGGCGCCTTCATCGCCAAGCGCTTCGTGCTGCGGCTCGACGCCAATGTATTCCGGCTGGTGATGGACGGGATCATGATTGCGGCCGGGCTTTCCGTGCTATGGAACGCGGCGCAGTCATAGCCGCCCTACGATCGATATTTAATTGCCAAGGTACGAACAGTCTTTGGCATGTGTAGCACATCCGATATCGCATCGATCAACGATTCTCTCAAGGATACGGCCTTTTCCTTCGTACGCGCGAGTTCAAAAAACCATATCCACATGCTTGGGGTCATCATAGTTGGCTGATCTGGAAACTTGAAATTAACATAGCGGCCCTGAAGACATATTCGCCAATTGCGTCCTTGGGATTTTGTGCGCAATCCCCACTCGAAGCACTTGCCGAATTCGTCGTAGTCGTCGGTAGATAATAGCTCGTAATCCATGCCGACTACTTGGACATATCCGCCAGCAACTTGACGCAAGGTCGCTTTCGCTTCGGGCTCTGAATGCATGCCGAGGTCGCATCCAAGCGAAAAATACACATTCTCCTCCGAAATTCGGATCAAAAGCCGTCTCAGCGCAGCGGAGTCGCTGCCTTCTGCGATACTGGCCGCAATGTCTGGTCGCCCGCGAGCATCTACAAACCCCCTGTTATTTCTAATATCGTCAAAAATCGGATCGTAAGGAACCGTCGTTCCTTCACCTGCTTGATGAATAACCTCAAGCGACATTAACCGCCCCTAAAAATCGAAGCCCGGGGACTTAGCTACCGACGTTATTTTCGTCCAGAAAGAATGAGCCAAATCATGCTTTGCTAAAAGCATGAGCCAGTAAAGGCGCTGGCTCTGTGTACCCCTAATCAGCTCGCAGTGCTTCGCTCGCGGGAGCCCCAGCCCAGCAACTTTATCGGTCCAATATTCAAGGATACGTGCCCTCAGCGAGACTTGGTTGACGTCAGTTCGAACATGCTTGCGCCAGTCAGGCGCAAACCGGTCGAATTGCTGATAATCTTCAGACGTATAGCGATCTACGTTGCGCTGCAGATCACCGAGACTGACATGAACAATGACGTCGATATGTTTCAGTTTGGCCAGCGTTTCAAATAGATCGAAGGAAAGTGTTCCAAGATTATGCGGATCGAGCAGTGCGAGATGAAGGCCGAACCGATCAATGGTTTGCACGATCGAAGGCAATGCTGCTGACGCTGGCCCAGCAACCGATATGACGTTGGCACCAAGTAATTTTAGCCGCTGCGTGGCCGACTTGAGGAGTTCATCGTCGGCATCCGAGACATAGATTTGCGAAAATGGACTTGCACCTTGCGCTTGTTTGAAAGCCGCTACTGGGCTGCCATCAATCAGTTCGCCGCTAGTCCTTATCCTGGATTTGCCTGGGCCGCTGAAAACATCAATGAAACCGCAGTGAGTGTACTTCTTCCGGGTGCCGCTACATATCTGCACATAGTCCGTCAGTATTTTCTGCTTCTCCTTGGCCCACGGACCTACGTTCTCTACCCAGAGACCATCGTCATCCTGCCAGTAATGCTCCCCGTTCACAGGCATTTTTAACGGCCGTCCCTCTCGGCTTTTGAACGGCACGCACTACTGGGAAATCTCTCCAGAGTTTGCCATCCAGCATTCCGCCACCCTTTCCATTTTCAGGCGGGTCGCGTTGCATCGCATCTTGAACTGAACCACCCTGCTCAACGACGATAGGGTTGTTCGCGTAGCTTCCCCACTGCTTCAAAAACGGCGCCACTTTCTCGCGCCGGCATTCAGCGATCGCATCCCTGGCCCATTGAGGATTGGTGGCACGCGCAAGGTCAGAACGGACTCCACTTTCGCCACCGATAATGATCCAGTTGGGCACCTCGCCCGAAATCGAAATAGGACCCAACGGACCGAGCGCCGGCTCGTAGCTTACGAATCGAATTACTGCGGGCACTGAAAGCAAATGTGACATGCGCTGCCTATAGGCGTGAGCATCTTCGGCTGTTGTCCCCAGCCAAACATTGGCGTAGCCCGCGCCCCAATCGGCTGGCAGCATTTTCCGAATGTTTTGCGGTCGTTTCGTCAGAAGAAGCCAGTCCAGGTGATCGCACTCGAAAATGAGTTCGAAGAGATCGGCGCGCCATACTCGATCGACCTGATTGTCGAATACATCGGCAAGAGATGCACAAAACACCCGTTGTCGTCGCCCGAACTTCGATTGGAATTCTGAGGCACGTTTATTCCAAGCTTTCGGTGCGTTCCAATATGCGGCCGTGGTTCGCCGGCGCGGATGATTGCCCCAAGCCACCTGACCGCTGCGCTTTGCCCACTTCTCAGCATAACAAAAGTCGCAAGCAGAAGGTTTATCGCCAGCACGTTCGATTTTGGTGCACCCTACCCACGGGTTAAAAGTAGAGTCGGTCCATTCAATCTTTGAAATTCCGGCCATTTGCAGCCCTTTCGTCTTGACTAAGCTGGCAGGTCTCGGTTAATCGAATCTCAATGTTCTTGTTATGTTCTAATCTCCTACTCGGACGCAATTTAATCCTTTCCGATGCCCAAATCCGCGCTCTCCTTTGTCTGCCAGAATTGCGGCGCAGCGTATAACCGCTGGGCGGGCAAGTGCGAGGCCTGCGGGGAGTGGAACACGCTGGCGGAGGAGGACACTACCGGCGCCACGACGATGCCGGTCAGCGTCCGCTCGCGGCGCAAGGGCCGGCTGTTCGCGCTGGAGACACTGACCGGCAAGAGCTTTGAGGCGCCTCGGCTGTCCTCGGGCATGGTCGAACTCGATCGCGTCACCGGCGGGGGATTTGTGCGCGGCTCGGTGCTGCTGGTGGGCGGCGATCCCGGCATCGGCAAATCCACGCTGCTGACCCAGGCAACCTCCCTGCTCGCCCGATCGGGTCATCGCGCGGTGTATATTTCCGGCGAAGAGGCGGTGGCGCAGGTGCGGCTGCGCGCCGAGCGCCTCGGCCTCGCCGATGCGCCGGTACAGCTCGCGGCCGAAACCTCGGTCGAGGACATCGTCTCGACGCTGTCGGAAGGCGCCGTGCCGCGCCTTATCGTGATCGAACTCGATCCAGACCATGTGGACCGACACCGTGGAATCCGCGCCGGGCACGGTAACCCAGGTTCGTGCCTCGGCGCAGGCGCTGATTCGTTTCGCGAAAAAATCCGGTGCCGCGATCATCCTGGTCGGCCACGTCACCAAGGATGGCCAGATCGCGGGCCCGCGCGTGGTCGAGCACATGGTCGACGCGGTGCTGTCGTTCGAGGGCGAAGGCTCGCAGCAGTTCCGCATTTTGCGCGCGGTCAAGAACCGCTTCGGACCGACCGACGAGATCGGCGTGTTCGAGATGACCGGCCTCGGCTTGCGCGAAGTCTCCAACCCGTCCGAACTGTTCCTGTCCGAACGCGATCTCGGCAGCCCCGGCACGGCGGTGTTCGCAGGCATCGAGGGAACCCGGCCGGTGCTGGTGGAATTGCAGGCGCTGGTGGCGCCGACCTCGCTCGGCACTCCGCGACGCGCCGTGGTAGGCTGGGATCCGAGCCGGCTGTCGATGGTGCTGGCGGTGCTGGAGGCCCATTGCGGGGTCAAACTGTCCGGCCACGACGTCTACCTCAACGTCGCCGGCGGCCTGCGCATTCAGGAGCCCGCGGCTGACCTTGCCGCCGCGGCCGCGCTGGTGTCGTCGCTGGTCAACGCGCCGTTGCCCGTCGATGCGGTATATTTCGGCGAGATTTCGCTGTCCGGCGCGGTGCGGCCGGTGGCGCAGACCTCGGCCCGGCTGAAGGAAGCGGCGAAACTCGGCTTCGGCCGCGCGATATTGCCGGAATCGGCCCGCGGCGAGCCAAGCGGCGATGCCGGGCTCGCCCTCCACACCGTCGCCAGCCTGACCAGCCTGGTCGCGGACATCGCCGCGCGGGGCAGCACGCGAAACCCGAATCTTGAGAAAAATGCCACACCGGCGCAATTCCGTCGCGACAATGGCTAAAGTGGCGTGACCTTGACCGCAGCCGTCGCTATACAACCCGCGCGACCGGGATGGCACGGTTTCCGGCCTTGCGGGACGTGCCGGTTGTCCCTCACTTAGGGCAGCACCGACACGCCGATTCGCGGTTTACGGACTTACGAGCGGACCTCACCAGCCGATGCCGATAACGATACTCGATCTTGTCCTGCTCGGGGTGATGCTGATCTCCGGCCTGCTTGCGATGGTCCGCGGCTTCATGCGGGAAATCCTGTCGATCGCGGCTTGGGGCGCAGCAGCCCTGGTGACGCTGTACGCGTTTTCAAAGCTGCTTCCGACCGCCAAAACCTATTTCAACAACGACACCGTCGCCAGCGTGGTGGTGGTTGCCGGCGTATTTGTCGGCACACTGATCGTGGTCTCGATCATTACTGTGCGGATCTCCGACATGATCCTGGATTCGCGGATCGGCGCGCTCGACCGCACCCTCGGATTCCTGTTCGGCCTTGCGCGCGGTCTTCTGATCGTGGTGGTCGCATTCCTGTTCTTTAGCTGGCTGGTGCCGGACAAGCAGCGCCCGGATTGGGTTAACGGCGCCAAGTCACGCGTCGTGCTGCAGGGAACCGGGGATTGGCTGATGGCGCTCTTGCCGGATGACCCCGAAAACACCATCTTGAAGAGATTCAAGAAGAACAAGCCGGATGAAGAAAGCACTGAAACCGACCCGGCCACGCCGGGCGCCGGTGATGGCTACACCAAACCTGCCCGCGATCAGCTCAAGAAACTGATCGATGGCAAGCCGGTGGGACGTTAGCTCCCTGCCAAAAGAGAGGCGCGATGGACGAGATACAGAGCCCTTGCGATGACGCCGGACAACTGCATCTGGATCTCAACCTCGCCGCGCCGGACCTGACAGACGACGACGTGGATGGCGATACGCTGCGCGAGGAATGCGGGGTGTTCGGCATCTTCGGCCATCCCGAGGCCGCCGCCATCACGGCGCTCGGGCTGCACGCTTTACAGCATCGCGGCCAAGAAGCCGCTGGCATCGTCTCCTTCGACGGCTCGCGGTTTCATTCCGAACGCCGGCTCGGCCTCGTCGGTGATACTTTCTCCCGCCGCGAAGTGATCGAACGCCTGCCCGGCGGCGCCGCCGTCGGCCATGTGCGCTACTCCACCACCGGAGCGACCATCCTGCGCAACGTGCAGCCGTTGTTCGCCGAACTCAACGCCGGAGGATTTGCGGTCGGCCACAACGGCAACCTCACCAACGGGCTGACGCTGCGCCGTGAACTGGTGCGCAACGGCGCCATGATGCAGTCCACCACCGACACCGAAGTGATCCTGCATCTGGTCGCGCAGTCCAAGCGCAACCGCTTCATCGACCGCTTCATCGAGGCGTTGCGCGCGATCGAAGGCGCCTGGGCGCTGGTGTCGCTGACCAACAAGAAGCTGATCGGCGCCCGCGATCCACTCGGGATCCGTCCGCTGGTGCTCGGCGAACTCGACGGCTGCCCAATTCTGGCATCCGAAACCTGCGCGCTCGACATCATCGGCGCGAAATACCTGCGCGACGTCGAGCCCGGCGAGATCATCGTGTTCGACGAGCGCGGCGTGCAAAGCCACAAGCCGTTTCCTCCGAAACCGCCGCGGCCCTGCATCTTCGAATACATCTACTTCTCACGGCCCAACTCCATCGTCGGCGGGCGGTCGGTCTACGAGGTCCGCAAGGCCTTCGGCGCGCAGCTCGCGCGTGAAAGCCATGCCGAGGTTGATGTGGTGGTGCCGGTGCCGGATTCCGGCGTGCCCGCTGCGGTAGGCTACAGCCAGCACTCCGGCGTGCCGTTCGAACTCGGCATCATCAGAAATCACTATGTCGGACGCACCTTCATTCAGCCGACCCAAAGCGTGCGCGAACTCGGCGTGCGCATGAAGCATTCGGCCAACCGCGCCGCGATCGAAGGCAAGCGCATCATCCTGATCGACGATTCGCTGGTGCGCGGCACCACCTCGAAGAAGATCGTCCGCATGATGCGCGACGCCGGCGCGCGCGAGGTGCACTTCCGTCTCGCCTCGCCGCCGATCATCCATCCCGATTATTACGGCATCGACCTGCCCGACCACGGAGGACTTCTCGCGGCAACCCACAGCATCGAGCAGATGCGCGACATTATCGGCGCCGATTCGCTGGCCTTCCTGTCGATCGACGGCATGTACCGCGCCATGGGCGAGCCCGGCCGCGATCCGGCCAATCCGAAATTCGCCGATCACTGCTTCACCGGCGCCTATCCCACCCACCTTACCGATCAGACCCAGGTCGAGCCGCAGCCGCGGCAATTGTCGCTGCTGGCGGAAGCGAGCTAGCTGGTCGTCCCCGCAAAGGCGGGACCCACAACCACCGGCACTGCTTCGTTGAACAAAATTATACACAAACGCCTTCCCCCATCATAACCCTCGGTGTGTATGGGTTCCCGCCTTCGCGGGGACGACCATGGAGCGATTTGCTTGACGACCCTCCTCACCTCCCGCATCGCTCTCGTCACCGGCGCCTCGCGCGGCATCGGCTATGCGACCGCGCGGGCACTGGCAAAAGCCGGCGCCCATGTCGTGGCCGTGGCGCGCACGCAGGCGGGCCTCGAAGAACTCGACGATGACATCCGCGGCGATGGCGGCAGCGCCACGCTGGTGCCGCTCAATCTCACCGACTTCGACGGCATCGCGCGGCTTGGCGCGGCACTGCACGAACGCCATGGCAAGCTCGACATTCTGGTCGGCAACGCCGGCATCGCAGGTCCCTCGTCGCCGCTCGGTCATATCGAAATGAAACCCTGGAACGACGTGATGGCGATCAACGTCACTGCGAACTTCCAGTTGATCCGCTGCATGGAGCCGCTGCTGAAGCAATCCGATGCCGGCCGCGCCGTGTTCATTACTTCGGGCGCTGCGGCCGCGGCTTCGGCTTATCTCGGTCCCTATGCGGCCTCCAAGGCGGCACTCGAGACGCTGGCGCGGGCATGGGCCAACGAAGTCGCATCGACGCCGATCCGGATCAACCTGTTCGATCCGGGCCCGAACCGGACACGGATGCGCGCCACGGTCTTCCCCGGCGAAGACCCGTCAACGCTGAATACGCCCGAGCAGGTTGCGGAACTGATCGTGCCGATGTGCGCGCCGGACTGGACCGAGACGGGCAAGCTCTACGATTATAAAACGCGCAATCTGATGAGCTTTCGCCCGCCGGCATAGCGGTCGTTGCGAGCAGCGGAGCGACGAAGCAATCCAGATCGCGCGGGCCGCGATATGGATTGCTTCGCTTCGCTCGCAATGACGGTTTTGGGCCGTTGACTCCCGAACGACAGCGCTATTCACTCCCTCCCAAGCGGAAAAATCCGCATCGAATTCCGGGAGGATGCCATGACACCGATGTCGGATCGCGGTCGCTCGAACCGTGCGGTCGCAACAACCCTGTCCCTGTTTGCCGTTGCCGCGTTGATCGGCACCGCGGCGCTTTCTCAACCCGCGCGCGCCGGCGACGTTCCCGCCTTCGCCGTCGATGCGTCCTGGCCAAAACCGCTGCCGAACAACTGGATCATCGGCCAGGTCGGCGGCATCACCGCGGATTCAAAAGGCCATATCTGGGTCATCCACCGGCCGCGCTCGCTGACCGACGACGAGAAAGGTGCTGCGCTGACGCCACCGCGCTCGAAATGCTGCGTCTCGGCGCCGCCAGTGCTGGAATTCGATAGCGACGGCAACCTGCTGCGGTCGTGGGGCGGCCCCGGCGAGGGTTATGAATGGGTCGGCCGCGAACACGGCATCGAGGTCGACGACAAGGGCAACGTCTGGCTTACCGGCAATGCCGACAACGACAATGTCGCCATGAAATTCACCGGCGACGGCAAGTTCATTATGCAAATCGGCAAGATCGCGCCGACAAAAGGCAGCAACGATACCACCCAGCTCGGTAAACCCGCCGAGATCACGTTCGACAAGGACGCCAATGAACTGTATGTCGCCGACGGCTACGGCAACCGGCGCGTCATCGTGTTCGACGCGACGAGCGGAGCCTACAAGCGGCACTGGGGCGCCTACGGCAACAAGCCGAACGACGACAAGCAGCAGGCGTATGATCCGAACGCGCCGGTGTCGCAGCAGTTCGGCAACCCTGTGCATTGCGTCAAGGTTACAAATGACGGCCTTGTTTATGTCTGCGACCGCATCAACAATCGCATCCAGGTCTTCAAGAAGGACGGCACCTTCGTGAAGGAATTTTTCTATGAGAAGAGCACGCTCGGCAACGGCGCGGTATGGGATGTTGCGATCTGGCCGGATCCGAAACAAACCTATTTGCTCAGCGCCGATGGCGAGAACAATGAAATCCGCGTCCTGAAGCGCGACGACGGCAGCGTGGTCGGGACATTCGGTCACAATGGCCGCAATGCCGGCCAGTTTCACTGGATTCACGCCATGGCCGTCGACCAGAAGGGCAACGTCTATACCGCCGAGGTCGATACCGGAAAACGCGTCCAGAAATTCAAGCTGACCTCTGACGCGCTGAACTAAGCCCGCACTTCGGCCATCGGTGGCGCAGAGCGTCGCGTTTCGTTATGCGACTAGGCTTTCGCTTTGTCGCACCGCCCGTAGCACTGGCGCCGCGATCAGCAGCGTCAGCAGTAACGGCGGCCCCGGCGCAAGCAGGATTCAACACCACGCCCGGTAGTAACAATTTAAAACGCCCTGCTTGTCAGTGCCGGTGTCTTCATCAGAGATCGCATTTCCGGGGTCGAAGTCGGCTCAATCCTTTCTAAAGTCGCACTCAAATTTGTCTTTTGGGGTTCCGCCTGGCGCTGGGCCGGATGCCGCTGCAGCGACGACCACGGGATTGACGATATGCCTGCCGACCGGATGCTCATGCATATCGTTCTTGGCCATGAAGTCCTTGACGAAATTAACGGTGTCAGGCTCGACCAGCATCCTAGCCTTCTTCTTTTTCGCCGCCTTTGTAAATCTATCCATTTGACCATGCTCTTCGATCACTTTCAGCGCCCTAATTACATCGTGCAAGCCGATTTTCAGAGGTTTCTTTCCTTTCATAAAAGTCGGCTTAACTTTGGTCTTCTTTGCTGTCTTAGCCATTGCAATTCTCCGAGCGTTACCTGGGAACAATGATCGTACGGGTAAACAACTTACTGGTCAGGACCTGATTGACGGCTTCCGCTGCTTTCTGCTCCGCACGCCCACCGGAGGCGGTCAATAGAGGAGTAAACAAGGTTGAACGAAACGCCGCTACTTCTGGCACGCTTCCCTTGTCGATTGCCAAGCCGACAGTCACCTTATGAAGATCGATGCGAGACAGCGTTCCGGTCAAGTTGGCGTCTACCACGCTCAGCCCCGCTCCGACCGGAGAGAATGCAATCTTTGGCGTTGCGGTGCCCGTGATCGTGGTCGAAAATTCGAGAGCATCAACGAGTGTAGGAGGTCCAGCCCCGTCGCCCGAATTTCCCCCGAGATTGGCGAACAATGTCAGATTGATGAAATCTTGCACCATCTTCTCGATGCCGATTCTGCCGGTGATCGGATAGACGTAATTTGGCGTCACAATGAACTTGGTGCAGTATTCATCGCTCACATCGCGGACGAGTTTGGCGAACGTATCGGTCACCGTGAAGCTGCGGGTATTCACCCGCTGCCGATTGAAGCCGGCATTGATGCCCACGGTGAGATTCGAAGATGTGAAAGGCTTAAGCAGATTGATCTCGGTGCCGAGGTCGTTATTTTCGGTCATCTCGAGATTGAAATTGTAGGCAACGCCGGTATCGAAAAACAGTTTTACGATCGAGCGAATTCGCGGCTCTTGGAAGAGCTTGTAGGACAGCGAAGCGATCGGTCGCGCGCCGCTTTCGAAATCCAGGCCGATTTGCTGGGTCGCCGGATCGGGCGTGTAGTTTTTCAGTCCGCGGATTGCGGAATCGATCACCGCGGCTCGCGCCTCGCATCGAATCTGCCGAACGATGTGATAGGTGGAAACGCCCGTTACATCCTCTGGCAGCGGATGAATGGCGCATCCCGCGGTAAAAAAAGACAAAGCAGTAGCGGCGACACAAAATGCTTTTTTCATCGCAAAATCTCCGCATCCGGCCACGTCGAAATGCGCGTGGTTGTCCGTAGAATGCCTAAATTTAAAATTGCATGCCTACCATGCAGGAGTCTAGGCCATTAACCTGAAATAAACCTTCTGTGGCTTTGCAGCCACTCGGCGCGTGCGTGCTTTGGCTTTCCGTCAAAATGAAACGCGAAAAATAAGCGCGTTGATTTAGCGCGAAACTGCAATTTTCGCCGCGTTCACGATGGCCGCTTGCGCTTGTGAGCGAACGGATTGGTCTTCTCGCGCAAGGTGATCCGCACCGGCGTGCCCGGCAGATCGAAGAAGCCGCGCAGGCTGTTGACCAGATAGCGCAGATAGGATTCCGGCACCGCGTCGGCGCGCGAGCAGAACACGACAAAGCTCGGCGGGCGCGCCTTGGTCTGCGTGACGTAGTTCAGCTTCAGCCGGCGGCCCGACACCGCCGGCGGCGGATTGGCGTCGACCGCCTGCTCGAACCAGCGATTGAGCGCCGCCGTTGGCACTCGTCGATTCCACACCGCATAGGCCTCTTCGATCGCACGCATCAGCCGATCGATGCCCTCGCCCATCAGGCCGGAAACCGCGACGATCGGCATGCCCTTGACCTGCGGCAGAAGATGGTCGGCGTCGCTGCGGAGCGCGGCGATCAGGCTCGATTGCCGCCCCATCAGATCCCATTTGTTGACCGCGATCACCAGCGCACGGCCCTCGCGCTCGATCAGGTCGGCGATGCGCAGATCCTGCTCCTCGAATTTGTTCTGCGCGTCCATCACCAGCACCACGACTTCGGCGAACCGCACGGCGCGCAGCGCATCCGCGACTGAAAGTTTCTCCAGCTTCTCCTCGATCCGAGAACGGCGCCGCAGGCCGGCGGTATCGAACACGCGGAAGTCGCGGCCTTGCCAGACGATCTCCACCGAAATGGAATCGCGGGTAGTACCGGCCTCCGCCGAGGTCAACAGCCGTTCTTCGCCCAGCAGGTGGTTGATCAGGGTGGATTTGCCGGCGTTGGGGCGGCCGACGATGGCGACGCGGATCGGCCGTTTCGACAAATCCTCGTCGGGGCCGATGATGTCGTCGTCATCGTATTCGTCACGCTGCTGCGCCGGCTCGGGCATCAGTATCCGCAGCGAATCGTAGAGATCGCCGAGGCCCTCGCCATGCTCGGCGGAGATCTGGATCGGCTCGCCGAGACCCAGCGCGTAGGACTCCATCGCGCCCGCCTCGCCGTGCCTGCCCTCGCTCTTGTTGGCCACCAGCATGACCGGTTTGTTGGCGCGGCGCGCGAAATCGGCGAACGAGCGGTCGTTCGGCGTCAGACCTGCGCGCGCATCGATGACGAACATCAGCGCGTTGGCCAGACCGATCGCGGCTTCGGTCTGCTCCTGCATCCGCGCCGTCAGCGAACCCTTGGCGCCCTCGTCCAGTCCCGCGGTATCGATGATGGTGAATTCGAGATCGCCGAGCCTGCCCTGGCCTTCGCGGCGGTCGCGCGTGACGCCTGGCTCGTCATCGACCAGCGCTAGCTTCTGCCCGACCAGCCGGTTGAACAGCGTCGACTTGCCGACATTGGGCCGGCCGATGATTGCAATGGTGAAGGACATAACCGATCCGTGCGCCCTTTACGAAGCGCATGTCAATGCGATGGGCGTCGATCTCAGCGCTGGAATGTGCCGGCGGGCATCGGCGCCGGGAACGGCGAAGCGGATTGTTGCGGTTGAGCCGCAGGTCGGGCGGCCTGCGGCGCCGGCGCGTCGGGAGGAGGCGCGGTAGTGCGGCGGCGCACGATCTTTTTAGGTTTCGGGGCCGGCGGCGCCGCGGCGGTCGAACCTTCTTCCTCAGGCGCGGCCTCGCCATCGGGTGCCGGCGCCTGCACGGGGGCGGCAGCGGCCGGCGGCCTGCCCTTGCTGCCTTTCTTCATCTTCGGCTTCGGCTCTTCGAGCGGCTGCGCAGTGGCGACGGCGGGCGCGTCCTGCTGCTGGTTCGCCCCCTTGTAAAGATCCTTCGGCACGCCCTGCTCGAGACCCGGAACGCCGTCGGGGAAGACCGGCTTGCGCTCGCCGGGCAGCTTTTTCTTGGTATCGAGAAAATCCAGCAGGTCGGTCGGATCCCAATTGCTCAGACCGCTGCTGCAACCCGCCAGCGCGCCCGCCAGCGCGATGAGGACAGCGGCGGCAATGAAACGTTGCGATCGCATGGCCAATTTCCCACTCAGCTCTTGGCGACCGGCGGAAGCAAGGCCTGCAGCGCTTCGGCGCGCGAGCGCAGGCTGGCCGGCGTTTCGCCGTCATTGGCAATCATATCGAGCCATTGTCGCGTCGCTGCGGCATCGTTGGCACGCCAGGCCGACAGCGCAAGCAATTCGCGCGCGGTATGACGATAAGTCGCGCCCGGCGCCGTGGCGGGCTCCAAACGCTGCAGCATGTTGTTGTAGCTCGTGGTATCGATCAGCAATCCGGCCGCGCGGATCCTGGCGAGATCCTGCTCGGATACGCCGACGCTGCGGTCGGCGGCGATATCGTCGTATAGTTTTGCCGCCCCTTGTGGATCGCGGGTCGCGACTTCCGCCGCAGCACGGAGCCGCGCCAACATCCGGTATCCATAGGGTGCCGTCGCAGCGAGCCGGGTGAAAGCCGCTTCGGCCTCGGCATGCTTGTTCTGCTCGGAAAGCTCCGCAGCCGCCTCGAACGCCGCGCCGGCCTCAGCGGCTTTCCTGGCTTCCAGATACTGGTAGCCGCGCCAGCCGCCCACCGCGACGACAATCAGAATCGCACCCGCGATGATAAAGATCGAATACCGGTCCCACAGCTTCTTGAGCTGCTCGCGACGAACTTCCTCGTCGACTTCATCAAATAATTCAGACACTTAAAGCTATCCCGTCCCCGATGGGCCGCGCCGGACCAGCGACCTCTGCCGCATACCGGTCCCGATGGCGGCGGCGATACTCTAACGATATGGCGACGGCAAGGCAAAGCGCGCCGAGGCAAAGCGTTAACGATGATCGGCCGCGGATCGAGGCCTATGCTCCGAACACGGGAACGCCGATCACGACCGGATGAAATGCGAAGCCCAACGCAAGATAGGCCACCACGCCAACAGCGACGGCGATCAAGTCGTTGGCCGGACCACCTGCCGGGATCGGCGGCGCGCCGGCATCACTGCGGCGTTTGAGCGAGATACGGTCCAGCACGGCCCATGCCAGAAACGAACCGAACAGGATCATCGAACCGAGATCGCCGTTGGCGAGGAGATGCGCGGCGGCCCACAATTTAACGCCAGCCAGCATCGGATGCTTCAGCGTGGTGTAGATGCGGCCGCGAATGTAGGACGCCACGACCAGGATCACCGCGGGCAGCATCAGCGCCACAGCGATGTGCTTGAAAGCAACGGGCGGGGTCCAAACGTCCCACATTCCGCTAGCGCGATAATGCGCAAAGCCCCAAATGATCAGCGCAAGGCCGGCCACCGAGACCAGCGAATAGCCGATCTTGTAGCCGCCCTCGCCGGATGTAGCGACGATCTGGGCGCGCACCTTGCGCTGCGTACTCAGCATATGGACGCCGAGAAACAGCGCCAGCCCGACGATCATCACCAGAAGTCCCATGAATTCTTCCTATCATGGCCGGGGGCGGGACGCCATTCCGGCTGCCGTAAACGCGAACAGCGATCGCCACAGACATGCGACCGGCCAGATTAGATGGCGCCGATGTCGGTGAGACATTGCTGCGTCAGCGTCATGCGCGCGGGAATGTGCTTGGGATCGCTGCAGTCCATGTTGAGGGCGAACACGGTCTGCTGATTGTCCCCCTGGCCTTTCTCGGCCCAGCCAACCATCCAGCCCAGCGAGGGCTTGCCGCGTTCGGCACCGAGCAGCCCGCTCTTGAAATGGATGATTGAGTCGCCGACCTTTGTCATCGGCACGATGTCCCGTACCAGGTCCTGGCTGCGTTTGGAGACCGGCAGCGCCCCGCGCCTGAGGCGATCGACGAAATCGATCTGTTGGATCGGGTCGATGCGTAGATCGCCGGTCAGCCAGAACTGGTCGATGCCGCCGCCGATGTTGCGATTGCCGTATTCGAGCAGAGCGACATATTTCTGCATCCGCACCTCGCCGATGCGACGCGCGATTTCCTGATACACCGGCACCGCGGAGGCCGCGATTGCCGAACGCATTGTGTGGTCCTTATTCCACGCCTCGATGTCGCGCTTCACACCGTCCCACTTGAACACATCCTTGTCCGGATCGGCGACCACGCCGGTTTCCAGCGCGATCAGCGAATTCGGAATCTTGTAGGTCGAGGCCGGCAGCATTGCCTGGCCCGAGCGCTCCTTGTCGCTGGCGATGATCAGATAGTCGTTCGTTTTGTAGCCGACAAAGGTGCCGGCTGTGCCTTCGTCTGCAAAGCGTTTCGCCAGAGCATCGCGGATTTCGCTGCGCTGAGACGCGACATTACCGATAGCGCGCGTCGGCGCCACCGCGGCGGCAGTAACAAGTGCAAGAAGGTGGCGGCGATTGATCAAGGAAGCACCGATGCGATGGATGAAGCCGCAACGATGCGCGCGCCATCGTGGTAAAACGATGACGGCGAACAGGGAAACTTCTAGCGGATCTGGCCCGACAATCGCAGCACGAAGATCAATACCTCGGCGACTGCCTTGTAGAGCTCGGCTGGAATTTCGTCGCCAAGTTCCACATTGGAAAGCGCGCCAGCAAGAACTTCATTCTCTTCGATCGGGATGTCATGAGCCCGCGCCACCTCGATGATCTTCTCGCCGACGGTGCCCCTGCCCTTGGCGACGACGCGCGGCGCGCCGGTCTTGTCATAGTGCAGCGCGACCGCGAGCTGACCCCTGGTTTCCCCGCTCATAATGCGCGATCCAGAAAATGCCCGGCGGGCGCAGGCGCCGATTGCGTCGGCGCGCCATCGCGAATCACAATGTCGCCCGGCTGAAGCTCGGCGCGGCTCAAGGCCTGGCCGAGCTGCAATGCGCCGGCCCGCAGTTGCGCAGCCGTTGCAGGACGCTCCGCCCACATCCGAACCGATGTCCTATCTCCCGACAGCAATATCAGGGCGTGAACAGGACCGGCCGGCTCGACATCGAGCGAGAACCGCGCCCGCCATGCTCGTTTCGCCGCGGCAACCTCATTCGCGCCCCCGTCACGAGAAATCTCGAATTGTGCAGTAGCGGTTCCAGCCGGCGTTGCGAACGGTATCTCGAAATTCCATCGTGGCGCGGCCGGATCGGTACGCGGACCGGCGATGTCGGCGCGGTCCGGCAATGAGGCCACCTGCAGCAACGTCTGACGCGCAAGCGCCGCATCGGTTTCGTCGAGCAAATGATGCACGGCCGATGCCAGCGGCGCATCGGGTGCAAGAGAGGGCGGCATGATCGGCTGCGCCGAAGGCAGGGCGCCGCGAAACGGCGGCGACGGCGCGGTGGCGCGTACCGCCGCAACCTCATCATGGAGCGGCGAGCTTCGTGGCTGATTCACCGAAGGCAGCGGATTCAACGCATCGTTTTCGGACATCGGCTTTGGCGGGTTGTCCATTTTCTGCGGGATGGCCTGGAGCATCTCCTGCAACAAAGTCAATATCGCGCCGGTTGCCGCGGCATGCGGTCCGGCTTCGGCATTGCGCAGCCCGGTCGGGGCGGAAAACAGCGAGCTAGTCTCATTCAATTCAACGAGCTCGTCCGCGACCGGCAACCGCGCCTGCGGCAGAAAAACTTCCTCGATATCCACGTCGGGCATCAACGAAGGGGCAAGCGTGGGCGCCGCTGCGACCGGTGCCGCGGGCCCGGTATCGGTATCGGCTGCGGCGATATCGGAAACGGGCGGGGCGACACGCGCTGACGGGGGCTGGAAGGCTGGCGCCGGCGCCGACCCACTTTCCGAGTTAGCAGCAGTACCGAACGACAACAGCGTTTGCCGCAGCACGATCAGCGCCGCCTTGAGATCGGGCATGTCAGCCGGCGATGGCAAAGCCGCGGTTTCGGCTGCGAACGACGATTCCAGAAAAAGACCGGAGCTTTTGAAGGCTGCCTCGATATCGTTGCCGGTCAGATTTTGATCGAGGTTCGGACGCAGCGCCAGCAATTGGACCGCCGCCTGTTGCAGCGTCGCCGGATATCCATTCGACGCCGCGATCGCACCGAGGTTTGCAAATAGCGGCGCGAGGCTTCCCTGCCGGGCGGCGGCTGTCTGTGCCGCCGCGGATACCGCCAGTGCCTGCAGGGGGGTCAACGGATTTTTGAGCGGAGCTGTCTCCGCTGCCGGTTTTGCCGCAGCGTCGATGGTTGCTTCCGGTGCTGCAAAGAGCAGGTCCGGCGACGCAACATTCGGAGCGACGGTCTTGCCCGCCGCTTGCGATGTGCTCGGCGCCGCGCCCTGCCCGACCACGGCAAGCCTGACGCCGTCGGACGTCTGCGACACCGCAAGCTGCAAAGCTTGGCCAACCTGAAGCGGAATTTCCGAGAACACCTCGATCGACAGATTGGCAATCGCGATCCGCACCAGGTCGTTGGCCAGAATCCGGAGTACCTGCGCGTCGATCACCGTGCCCGGCTGCAACACGACATCGGGCGACGCCCCCTGTGCGGCAATTACCGGAAAGATCGGGTCGATGGAAATCGGCATATAACGGTCTCGTTCCGCCGCAAGCTAGCGAAGCCTCGTAAACCTTTTGTTAACTGGAACGCTCTGTGCCCAGACGCAGGCGGAATTTCTTTCTCGTGCTCCTGACGCTCGGCGGTGCGGGTGTCACGCGTAGTGCGAATTTCCGACGCCGTCGTCCCCGCAGGCGGGGACCCATAACCACGTGGTCGTTGCTAGCGAGATAGAGCCGCAAGTCGCTGACACCGTCCGCCTCACTGGCGACGGTGTGCATGGGTCCCCGCCTGCGCGGGGACGACATCGGCGGGTGTGTGTTGCGCCTGCGTGGGGACGACATCGCCGGTAGGCCAATGCGCCGCCAGCACGCTGGCTGCCGCCCTGAAATCCATGAACCGCGCCATGCGGCGCGCCGCGACTTCCTCGTCCACACCCCATTGCTCGATATTCCAGTCTTCATCGACATGGGCGGCGGACCAGACCTGATCCTGATCGAGCACGCCGCGCATTAGCGCCAACGCCAGCAGCGCGGAACCTGTCAACGTCGTCACCACATGAAGTGCCGCGATCGACCATGGGTCGGCCGGCAGCGCCGCGCGCGCCGCGGCGACGGCCTGATCGGCTTGACGCACATGCACGATGCCTTCGGCAAGGATGAAATGGGCACCCAGCGAGTCCGCCGCCCAGAACAGCACGGGGTCCCAATGTGCGGCTTCCCGCGCGACTAAGGCTTCGGGATGGCCTGCGCGGTAGAACAGCATGTCGGACTGGAAATATTTTGCGATGTCGTCGGCGACAGCCTCGACGCGTCCCACGACCGCGTCGATCACGCTGTTCGCCAGCCGCGTCAGCGGCATCGTCACGGGATCGATGGTCTCCTTCTGTGCGTCCCATTCAGCGGCGATGGCCTCGGCGATCTCGCGGGCCGGCACGGCCAGCGGATGCCGCGAAGGCGTGCGAACAGGTTTGCCGTCGAGAACGATGGCAAAACCGCCGGGAATTTCGGTAACGCCGGCGCTGCCGTAAAAACGCTTGCGCTGGGGTCGGCGCGTCGTGCGCCGAACCGCTTCCTGAGGGTCAAGCGGCGACCGGCCGGCGGCTTCGTCAAACAATTCGCGCATTTGGAGTTCTGCCTGTCAGGATCGTTGTGTTGGAGAGTATGATCGGATTACGCAGTTCGTTATACGCGGGCTTGACCGCGTATCCATCACGCTTCGCAGAGACTCTTTCGCAGGCGGGTCAAGCCGGCGATGACGAGGGATTTCCTCATCAACAATGACAAATCGCGCCATTCGCGAAAACCACAAAATAATCTATTCTTCCGGCGCGTTTTCGATCGGATCGAAGCGATCGGCTTCCAGGCCCAGCAGGTTCCAGGATTGCAGCATGTGCGGCGGCAGCGGCGCCGTAGCGTCGATAAAACCGCCGCGCGGATGCGGGATGACGATACGCCGCGCCAGCAGATGCAGCCGGTTCTGCAGGCCGCCTGGCAACTGCCAGTTCTCCTTGTTGAAATATTTTGGATCGCCGACGATGGCGTGATCGATATGCGCCATGTGCGCGCGTAACTGGTGGGTGCGCCCTGTTACCGGCTTCAGCGACACCCAGGCAAGTTTGGTCGCGGATGTTTCCACCACCGCATAATAGGTCACCGCGTGGCTGGCGCCCTCGTCGCCGTGCGCGGCCACGCGCATGATGGAATCATCCTCGTTCTCTTCCTTTGCCAGATAGGTCGAGATGCGGCCCTGCTTCGGCTTCGGCACGCCTGCGACCAGCGCCCAATAGATTTTGCGCGCGGAACGGTGACGGAAGGAGCCGGTCAGCGCCGTTGCGGCAAAGCGGGTCTTGGCGACCAGCAGGCATCCCGACGTCTCACGATCAAGCCGATGCACCAGCCGCGGCCTCTGCCCCCTGGCATCGCGCAGGGTCTCCAACATCTGGTCGACATGCCGCGTGATGCCGGAGCCGCCCTGCACGGCAAGCCCCGCCGGCTTGTTCAGCACCATCACGTCGTCGTCCTCGAACAGGATCATGTCCTTCAGCGCATCGAGGGTTTTCTTCGCGGCCTCCGAAAAACTTTCCGCGGCCTTCGGTGCATCGAGTTTTAGCGGGGGGATGCGGACGCTTTGCCCTTCCTCCAGCCGGTCCTTGCTGTCGGCGCGCTTGCCGTTCACGCGCAACTCGCCTTTGCGGACGATGCGCTGAATGTGGGAGAACGAAAGGCCGGGAAACCGCGCTTCGAGGAAACGGTCGACGCGCATGTTCGCCTCGTCGGCCGCCACGGTGACGGTCTGGACTTTTGTCGGCAGCGGCGGCGGTTCGGCGACGGCCTTCGCGGGCTCCGCGATGAAAGGCGCCGGCTTCGCCGCCCGCGGGGCCGCTGAACTAAAACGTGCAGGCGTCTTGCCGCCGGGACGATGAGCCTGCGGCCGCTCCACCTCGGAACTCCGGTAAGGTCGCGCACCCTTCGGGCGATCACCCGACGTGCGCTTTGCTAAAGGTCTTTTGACGCGACGGCTCATAGTTGCTTCGGCTCCGGGGGTTCACGGTTGGGTAGCGTAAAAGCCACCCATCGTCACGGCAAAATCAGTACAAATTCTGTGCAGGATCGGCCATGCTGAGCCGGACAGGCCGAAGGCCCAAAAATGAAAAAGGAGTGCGTTCGGATGGCATCGCCCAAATCAGCGTTGGTACTGCTCGCAGCCGCAGTCATGGCAAGCACGACGGCATGGTCCCAGCAAAGCCCGATGCCCGCGGACATCGCCGCGAAACTGCAGGAGATGGGCCGCGTCATCGATCCGTCTGACACCGCTCCGCTTTATGCGCCGCTGCAGCAGAAGGAGCCCTATCAAGGGGTCCTTATCGAGCGCGACGTCAAATACGGCCCCGCGGACCGCAACCTGCTCGACGTGTTCACGCCGGAAGCAGGCTCCTCGTTCCGGCCGGTCCTGATATACGTCCATGGCGGCGGTTTCGTTGCTGGAAACAAACATCCACCCGGCAGTCCGTTCTACGACAACATCATGCTGTGGGCCGTCAGGAACGGTTTTGTCGGCGTCAATATTACCTATCGGTTGGCGCCGCAGGCGACGTGGCCGGCCGGCGCGGAGGATATCGCCGCGGCGGTCCAGTGGGTGTCACAAAGCATAACGGATCGCGGCGGCGATCCGGTCCGTATTTTCCTGATGGGACACTCGGCTGGCGCCGTGCACGTCGCCAGCTATGTATCGCATCCCGAATTCTTCAAGGTGAAGGGCGGTGGGCTGGCCGGCGCGATCATGCTGTCCGGACTATATGATTTGGCAGCGACGCCGACGGGCGATCCGGAGGTCGCATATTTCGGCGCCGATCCGGCGCACTATGCCGAACGATCGTCGCTTCAGGGACTGCTGCGGACCAATACGCCACTGATGATCGCGGCCGCCGGACTCGATCCACCCGATTTCGTGCAGCAGTTCGAGCTTCTGCGGGATGCCGCCTGCAAACGACCCAGCGGATGCATCACGGCGGGCCTGCTCCCGCAACACAGTCACATGTCGGAGGTCTATTCGATCAATACCGACGATAACGGACTGACCGCGGAAATATTCACGTTTGCGGAACAGGCTGGCAAATTAAGTCAGCGCCGCTCCCGGCGCAGCTTGGCCCAGTAATCCAGCCGCTTGCGAAGTTCGCGTTCGAAGCCGCGATCGGGCGGGTCATAAAAGGTCTGCCGGCCCAGCGCCTCCGGAAAATAGTCTTGTCCGGAGAAGCCTTCCGGCGTGTCGTGATCGTATTCGTAGCCGCCGCCATAGCCTTCCGACTTCATCAATTTGGTCGGCGAGTTCAGGATGTGCTTCGGCGGCAGCAGCGAACCGCCCTCCTTGGCCGCCCGCATCGCAGCGCCGAAAGCCGTGTAGGCGGCGTTGGATTTCGGCGCGGTGGCGAGGTAGAGCACGGCTTGCGCGATCGCGAGTTCGCCCTCCGGGCTTCCCAGAAAATCATAGGCGTCCTTGGCAGCATTGCAGATCACCAGCGCCTGCGGATCGGCGAGGCCGATGTCCTCGACCGCCATGCGGACCACGCGTCGCGCCAGAAACAGCGGATCCTCGCCGGCATCCATCATTCGTGCCAGGTAATACAGGGACGCGTCGGGGTCGGAGCCACGCACCGACTTGTGCAGCGCCGAGATCAGGTTGTAATGGCCGTCGGCCGACTTGTCGTAGATCGGCGCGCGGCGCTGCAGGATATCCTGCAACTTGACGGCATCGAATGTCTCGCCTTCGCGCGCGGCGCGCCAGACCTCTTCGGCCAAGGTCAGCGCAGCGCGACCGTCTCCGTCGGCCATCCGCACCAGTATCGCGCGGGCTTCGTCGTCCAGCGGCAGCTTTTTGCCCTCGATCCTTTCCGCATGCGCGAACAGTTTTCCGATCGCGTCTGCGTCGAGCGAATGAAACACCAGAACCCGCGCCCGCGACAGCAGAGCCGCGTTGAGCTCGAACGAGGGATTTTCCGTGGTCGCACCGACCAGCACCACGGTGCCGTCTTCCATCACCGGCAGAAACGAATCCTGCTGCGCGCGATTGAAACGATGCACCTCGTCGACGAACAGCAACGTTCCCTTGCCCATCTCGCGTCGCGCGCGAGCGGCGTCGAAGACTTTCTTGAGGTCGGCGACGCCCGAGAATACCGCGGAAATCTGCTCGAAATGCAGCTCCGTAGCGTCTGCCAGCAGCCGCGCCACCGTGGTCTTGCCGGTGCCCGGCGGGCCCCAGAAGATCAGCGAGCCCAGCGTGCGCGTTTCCAGCATGCGTGTCAGCGCGCCGTCCGGCCCGAGGATATGATCCTGACCGACGACATCCGAAAGTACACGCGGACGTAACCGGGCCGGCAGCGGATGCGGCGCGTCGTTTTCCAGTCCGGCCGCGGCGAACAGGTTTGCAGCTTCGCGTGGGCGCTTCGGACTCATCCGCCGAGCGTAACGTTGATCTGCTGGCCTCCGCGCACCACAATGATGCGCCAGAGCCGTGCGGATTCGCGCGTGGCTTTCTCGAGATCGCCGGTCTTTTCGATCTTCTTGTTGTTGACGGCGAGAATGATGTCGCCCTTCTGGAAACCGACGCCGGCGGCCGTTCCGCCGTCGGCGAGATCGGTCACGACGACGCCTTCGGTGGCCGTATCCAGATGCAATTCATCGGCAACCGCCGGCGAGATGTTGGCAACCTTCGCGCCCTGTAACGGGGAGCGGCCGGTCAGGACGATTTCGTCACGGCCGGTATCGGGCGCGGTTTCCAGCGGAACGGCCAGCTTGACGGGTTTGCCGTTACGCTGGATCTCCAGTTGCGCCGTTCCGCCCAGCGGACGCGTCGCAAAGCGGTAATCGAAGGCGTTGAGATCATCGATCGACTGGCCGTCGATCGACATAATAAGGTCGGACAATTTCAACCCTGCCCGTGCCGCCGGACTACCCGCCGTAATGCTGGCGACCAGCGCGCCATTGGGCGCCTTGAGCCCGAGCGTCTCGGCGATCTCCGGCGTCACGGTCTGCAGTCGCGCGCCCAGCCACGGCCGCTTCACGGCCTTGCCGCCGCTCTTGGCGGAGGCGACGACAACGCGCACCATGTTGGCGGGAATGGCAAAACCGATGCCCTGCGAGCCGCCCGAGCGCGAGAAGATCGCGGTGTTGATCCCGACCAGCTTGCCGGTCATGTCGACCAGCGCGCCGCCGGAATTGCCTGGATTGATCGCGGCATCGGTCTGGATAAAGAACTGATAGTCGGTGATGCCGACCTGGGTGCGTGCCAGCGCTGAGATGATGCCGTGCGTTACCGTCTGCCCGACGCCGAACGGATTTCCGATCGCGAGCACGACATCGCCGACCAGCAATTCGTCGGAATTGGCGAAATCCAGCATGGGAAATTTCTCTTTGGTATCTTTCAGCCGCAGCACCGCCAAATCGGTACGGCTGTCCTTCAGCACGATCTCGGCCTCGAATTCACGCTTGTCCGAGAGCGACACCTTGACCTGGTCGGCGCCTTCGATGACGTGATTGTTGGTGACAACCAGACCGGTCGGGTCGACCATCACGCCAGAGCCGAGCGAGCGCTGCATCTGCTCCGGCTGCTGGCCGGGCACGCCGAAGAAACGGCGGAAGATCGGATCGTCGAGCAGCGGATTGCGATTTTGCACCGTCTTGGCGGCATACACGTTCACCACTGCGGGCTGCACGCGCTGCACGATCGGCGCATAGGACAACCGCACATCCGCCGGCGACACCGGCACCCGCCGGTCCTGCGCGCCGGCCGGGACCATCGCGGCCATGGAGATCAAAAGTGCCGTAAAAACGCGAAGAAAGGTCATGGATGGAATCCCGGAAATCGACCGGGCGAATATAGGCTTTTTGCTGTACGAATAGAAGTGACGGCGTGCAGGAAACACAACGCGGTGCGACCTACCCGTTATCTTTCATCGGCAAATGCTTGCAATTCCAGCGCCGGCACGCACGTAATGCAGCCGGGCTGCCGGACACAGGGAGAAGCGCCAAATGAAGGCCGTCGGATATCGGAAATCACATCCCATCGAAGCCGCGGAATCGCTGGTCGACTTCGAGGCGGCAAAACCGGAACCGCAGGCGCGCGACATCCGCGTCGCGGTCAAGGCCGTGTCGGTCAACCCGGTCGATACCAAGGTGCGCAAGCGCGCCGCGCCGCCCGCGGGCGATACCAAGATTCTCGGCTACGACGCCGCCGGCGTCGTCGATGCCATCGGGCCTGACGTCACCTTGTTCAAACCCGGCGACGAAGTGTTTTACGCCGGCTCGATCCAGCGCCAGGGCACCAATTCGGAATATCATCTGGTCGACGAGCGCATCGTCGGCAACAAGCCCAAAACGCTGTCGTTCATGCAGGCTGCGGCACTTCCGCTGACCTCGATCACCGCATGGGAATTGCTGTTCGACCGCCTTGGTGCGGTGCCCGGTAAGAGCATCGATCCGCGGACGGTGCTGATCGTCGGCGGCGCCGGTGGCGTTGGGTCGATCCTGATCCAGTTAGCACGGCGGCTGACAGGCTTGACGGTCATTGCCACGGCATCCCGGCCAGAATCGTACAAATGGTGTCTCGATCTCGGCGCCCACGCCGTAATCGATCACGCAAAGCCAATGAACGAACAGATCGAGAAGCTGAAATTTCCGCCGGTCGCGCTGATCGCGAGCCTCACCAACACCGACCAGCACTACAAGGCGCTGGCGGACATCATCGCGCCGCAAGGCAAATTTGGATTGATCGACGATCCGCCGGAATTCAACGTCGCCGTGTTCAAGGGCAAGGCGATCTCGATCCACTGGGAATCGATGTTCACCCGCAGTTCGTTCCAGACCGCCGACATGATCGCGCAGCACCACCTGCTGAACGATGTCGCCGACCTGATCGACAAAAGCGTGCTGTGCACCACGCTCGACCAGACGTTCGGAACCATCAATGCCGTCAACCTCAAGCGCGCGCATGCGCTGATCGAATCCGGCAAGTCACGCGGCAAGATCGTGCTGGAAGGCTGGTAGAACCGGGCAAGCGTTATTGCCGCCGCAAAACGAGGTGGCCCGCGCAGGCGGGACCTATAACAACCATGGTTATGGTTGGGCGAGCTACTACCGCGAGTCCTAGAGCATGATGCGTTGTGGTTGAATTGTCATTGCGAGCGAAGCGAAGCAATCCAGTTCGTGACGCAGACTGCATTGGTCCGTCGCTTCGCTCCCCGCAACGACAAAAGCGGCGCACTGGGCGCCGCTTTTTTAAACCAAGTGCAGGTGGTTTACGCCGCTTCCGCAGGCTTCGACATGTCCGGGCCGGAATCCAGTCCCTTGGCGTCGACGTCGCGGTCGACGAATTCGATTACCGCCATCGGCGCGTTGTCGCCGTAGCGGAAGCCGGCCTTGATGATGCGGGTGTAGCCGCCCTGGCGGTCCTTGTAGCGGGCCGCCAGCACATCGAACAGTTTTCGGGTCTGGTCGAGGTCGCGCATCTCGCTGATCGCCTGGCGGCGCATGGACAGGCCGCCTTTCTTGCCCAGCGTGACAAGCTTCTCAACGATCGGGCGCAATTCCTTGGCTTTCGGCAGCGTGGTGACGATCTGCTCGTGTTTGATCAGCGCCGCGCACATATTGGCGAACATCGCCTTGCGATGCTCCGCAGTGCGGTTAAGCTTGCGATGAACCTTGCCGTGACGCATGATCTTCCTCGATCTCGATTTTGTCGCGACGATTCGCCGGACATGTTCTCAGGTGGGCTTCCTGCGTTCGCCCCGTCATTCCGGACGCCGCGTAGCGGCGATCCGGAATCTCGATGTGCTCGACTTCTGGATTCCGGGTTCGCGCAAGGGTGCGTCCCGGAATGACGAGATCAGTAATGATCCTCGAACCGCTTGGCCAGTTCGTCGATATTTTCCGGCGGCCAGCCCGGCACTTCCATGCCGAGATGCAGGCCCATCTGGGCCAGCACTTCCTTGATCTCGTTCAGCGACTTGCGGCCGAAATTCGGAGTGCGAAGCATCTCCGCTTCCGACTTCTGCACGAGATCGCCGATGTAGACGATGTTGTCGTTCTTCAGGCAGTTGGCGGAACGCACCGACAGTTCGAGTTCGTCGACCTTCTTGAGGAACGCCGGATTGAACGCGAGATCCGGAATGATCTCCTGCGCCACTTCCTTGCGCGGCTCTTCGAAGTTCACGAACACATTGAGCTGATCCTGCAGGATGCGCGCGGCATAGGCCACCGCATCGTCGGGGCTAATCGCACCGTTGGTCTCGATGGTCATGGTAAGCTTGTCGTAGTCGAGGATCTGGCCCTCGCGGGTGTTCTCGACCTTGTAGGACACCTTGCGCACCGGCGAGAACAGGCTGTCTACCGGGATCAGGCCGATCGGCGCGTCCTCGGGGCGGTTGCGCTCGGCGGCGACATAGCCCTTGCCGGCAGCGACCGTGAATTCCATGCGGATTTCAGCGCCCTCGTCGAGGGTGCAGATCTGCAGATCCGGATTGAGCACCACGACGTCGCCGACGGTCTGGATGTCGCCGGCGGTGACGGCGCCCGGTCCCTGCTTTTTCACGACCATGCGCTTCGGACCTTCGCCCTGCATCTTGATCGAGATGTCCTTGATGTTGAGCACGATGTCGGTAACGTCCTCGCGCACGCCGGCGATCGAGGAGAACTCGTGCAGCACGCCGTCGATATGCACCGACTGCACGGCGGCGCCCTGCAGCGAGGACAGCAGGATGCGGCGCAGCGCATTGCCCAGGGTCTGGCCGAAGCCACGCTCAAGCGGCTCGGCGACCAGGGTCGCGAAACGATTGGGGTCGGTGCCCGGGGTTACCTGGAGCTTGTTCGGCCGAATAAGTTCTTGCCAATTTTTCTGGATCGTCACTGTGTCACCCATACCTGCCAATTGAATTGCCATCAAAACCACTGGCGTTGGAGATCGCGGATCAGCCCGCGTCATATTCATCGAAATCCATCGCGGGCGATCACCCGCCCGCGGTCGAGAAATCAAACCCGCCGGCGCTTGCGCGGCCGGCAGCCATTGTGCGGGATCGTGGTCACGTCGCGGATCGAGGTGACGGTGAAGCCCGCAGCCTGCAGCGCGCGAAGCGCCGATTCGCGGCCCGAACCGGGGCCTGCGACTTCAACCTCCAGCGTGCGCATGCCGTGTTCCTGCGCCTTCTTGGAGACGTCTTCGGCCGCGACCTGCGCGGCATAGGGGGTCGACTTGCGCGAGCCCTTGAAGCCCATCGTGCCCGCCGACGACCAGGCAATGGTATTGCCCTGCGCGTCGGTGATGGTGATGGTCGTGTTGTTGAACGACGAATTCACATGCGCAACGCCGGACGCGATGTTCTTGCGCTCGCGGCGGCGTATGCGGGTGGCATCCTTGCCCATTCCAAACCTTTCTTGCGATCTCAACGCCGCCGTAATGCCAGCGGCTACACCTGAAAACGCGAGTAGCGAAGCGGCGAACAGGATGACTATTCGCCATTCGCCGCTTCGCTATTCGCTGTTCTACTTCTTCTTGCCGGCGATCGACTTGGCCGGACCCTTGCGCGTGCGCGCATTGGTGTGGGTGCGCTGACCGCGCACCGGCAATCCGCGGCGATGACGCAGGCCGCGATAGCAGCCGAGGTCCATCAGACGCTTGATGTTCATGCCGGTCTCGCGACGCAGGTCGCCTTCGACCATGTAGTCGCGATCGATCACTTCGCGAATCTGCAGCACTTCCTGGTCGCTCAGTTGCGACACCCGGCGATCATCGGGAATCTTGACCTTCTCCATGATCTCGGCGGCATTCTTCTGGCCGATGCCATGGATGTACTGAAGCGCGATCAGGACGCGCTTGTTGGTCGGGATATTCACGCCGGCAATACGGGCCACAGACTTCTCTCCTGTCGCCGGTCATCTGAAGACCGGCATTCTTTCATTATGTCAGGCGTGTATCCGCAAACGCGAACACGACGCCCGTCCCCTGGATTGTCTCGGGGCCCGGCATCGTTGGAAAACTATCCGACTGGATACCGGGCTTATTAAAGGATTCCACTTCGTTTCGTCAACCGTCTCTAGGCCTTAGCTCGCTTTTTCGTGACCTTTTTAGCGGATTTTTTGGGCATCCTGGCCGCCTTGGCCTTGGAGCCTGATCCGGCCTTGCGAGCCGGCTTTTTGGTGCCCTTCGAGGCCGGTTTCCCGGCCTTTCGGGCCGCCTTGGCGGCTTTTTGGCCGTTTTGGCGGCTTTGCCCGGTCGCGTCGATACCCTTCCGGCGGCCTTTTTAGCGCTTCTGGCAGCGCCGCCGCCGGCCGGCTTTTTGGCCGATTTCGCGTCCACCGCCCCGATCGCGGTCAGGATGCGATTGATCTCCCGGGTGACGTGCTCGATGGTCATCATGCCATCGACCGTCAGCAGCTTGCGCCGTTCCGAATAATAGTGAATCAGCGGCTCGGTCAGCGACGGTAGCTTGCCAGCCGCTTCGACAGCACTTCCGGGGTATCGTCGATGCGGACTTCCTCGCCGCGCGCCAGCATCTCCGCGACCCGGGTCTCCACGCGCGCCAGCAGCGCGCTCTCGTTGACGCGCAGCTCGACCACGGCGTCGAGCTTGATGTGCTTTTTCTTCAGCAGATCGTCGAGCGCCTGCGCCTGCGGAACGGTGCGCGGAAAGCCGTCGAGAATAAAGCCCTTCGCCGCGTCCGGCTGATCGAGACGATCGGAAATGATCCCGACGACGATGTCGTCGGGCACCAGCGCGCCGCTGGCCATGATGTCCTTGGCCTTGAGGCCGACGGGAGTCCGGCTGCCACGGCGGCGCGCAGCATCTCGCCGGTCGACAGCTGAACGATGCCGTAGCGATGAACCAGCCGCTGCGCCTGCGTCCCCTTGCCCGCCCCCGGCGGCCCGAGAAGAATCAATCTCATGCGTATTCGCCCCCTGCCCGCCAGCGTTATCGACGACGGCCCCTCAGCTTCGACTTCCGGATCAGCCCTTCATACTGATGGGCGAGCAGATAGCCCTGCACCTGCGCCACCGTATCCATGGTGACGCTGACGACGATCAGCAGCGAGGTGCCGCCGAAGTAGAACGGCACCGAGGCGTAGGAAATCAGAATTTCCGGGAATCAGACAGACGATCGCCAGATAGCCGGCGCCAAGCACCGTGATGCGCGACAGCACATAGTCGATATATTCGGCCGTGCGCTCGCCGGGGCGAATGCCGGGAATGAAGCCGCCATGCTTCTTGAGATTGTCGGCGGTCTCGGTCGGGTTGAACACGATCGCGGTATAGAAGAACGCGAAGAACACGATCAGCGCGAGATAGAGAAACAGGAACAGCGGACGGCCGTGGCTCAGCTGGGTATTGAGCCACTGAAACCATTCCGGCCCCTTGCCGGCGTTGAAATTCGCAACCGTGGTCGGCAGCAGCAGCAGCGACGAGGCGAAGATCGGCGGAATCACGCCGGAGGTGTTGAGCTTGAGCGGCAGATGCGAGGACTGGCCCTCGAACATCTTGTTGCCGACCTGGCGCTTCGGATACTGAATCAGAAGCCGGCGCTGCGCCCGCTCCATGAACACGATGAACGCGATCACCGCGACCGCCATCACGATCACGACCAGGATGAGGCCGGTGGACAGCGCGCCCTGGCGGCCGAGCTCGAGCATGTTGGCGAGCGCCGACGGCAGTTCGGCGACGATGCCGGCGAGGATGATCAGCGAAATGCCGTTGCCGATGCCGCGCGAGGTGATCTGCTCGCCGAGCCACATCAGGAACATGGTGCCGCCGGTCAGGGTGATCGCGGTCGAAAGACGGAAGAACAGGCCGGGGTCGCTGACCACATTGCCGGCGCCTTCGAGGCCGACGGCGATGCCGTAGGACTGGAACGCAGCCAGGATCACCGTGAGATAGCGGGTGTACTGGTTGAGGGTCTTGCGGCCCGCCTCGCCTTCCTTCTTCAGGGCTTCGAGCTGCGGCGATACCGTGGTCAAGAGCTGAATGATGATCGAGGCCGAGATGTACGGCATGATGTTCAGCGCGAAGATCGCCATGCGGTGGATGCCGCCGCCGGCGAACATGTTGAACATGCCGAGAATGCCGCCGGCCTGCGAGCTTGGAACACCTGTTCCCAGATGTTGGGATCGATGCCGGGCAGCGGGATGTAGGTGCCGAGCCGATAGACCAGCAGCGCACCCAGCGTGAACCAGATGCGCTTCTTCAGTTCGTCGGCCTTGGCCAGGGCGCCGAAATTAAGGTTTGCCGCCAGTTGTTCTGCTGCAGAGACCATCGTTTGGTCCTTTCTCCCGCGCCCCACTGACGCCGGACATCAATTTGGTGCTCGGCTTTCGAAAAATCCACCGTCCCGGCATGCCGGGATGCCCGGCACAAGCCGGCGATGACGCAGATGTTACGCAGCTTCGCTCTTCGTCCTTTTTCGGCGCCAGGATTTTCACCGTGCCGCCGGCCTTCTCGACCGCCGCGATGGCGGATTTCGACGCGCCGTGAACCTCGATGGTCAGCTTGGCCTTGATCTCGCCGCGGCCGAGCAGCCGCACGCCGCCCTTGGCGCGCCGGATGGCGCCGGATTTCACCAGCAATTCGGCGTTGATGGTGTCCTTGGCGTCCAGCGTCTTGGCGTCGATCGCGCCCTGAATGCGGTCGAGATTGATCTCGGCGAATTCGACCCGGAAGATGTTGGTGAAGCCGCGCTTCGGCAGCCGCCGATGCAGCGGCATCTGGCCGCCTTCAAAACCCTTGATGCGCACGCCGGAGCGCGCGGTCTGGCCCTTGCCGCCGCGGCCGGCGGTCTTGCCCTTGCCGGAGCCGATGCCACGGCCGACCCGCATGCGCTTCTTGCGCGAGCCGGCATTGTCGGCGATATCGCTGAGCTTCATCGTTCTACCCTCATTCTCTTCGTCATGCGCCGGGCCTTGTCCCGGCCATCCACGTCTTCCTGCTCCGTCTGACCAAAGACGTGGATGCCCGGCACAAGCCCGGGCATGACGGCTAAAACTTATTTCTCGTCCGACGACGCGGACGAGGTGTTGAACTTTTGCGATCATGCCGCGAACCGCAGGCGTATCCTGCAGCTCGGTGACCCGGCCGATCTTGTTGAGTTTCAGGCCGATCAGCGTCGCGCGCTGCGAGTGATGGCGGCGGATCGCGCTGCCGGTCTGCTCGACCTTGATCATCTTTGCGGCCTTGGCCATCGTCATAACTCCGAAAGCGCTGGACGCGCGTTTTATTCGGCAACCACTTCAGCGTCGCCGCCGACACGGCGCGACTGCAGCGTGGACACCTTGATGTTGCGGCGCGCCGCGACCGAGCGCGGCGAATCCTGATGCTTCAGCGCGTCGAAGGTGGCGCGAACCATGTTGTAGGGGTTCGACGAGCCGATCGACTTCGCCACCACGTCCTGGATGCCGAGCGTTTCGAACACCGCGCGCATCGGGCCGCCGGCGATGATGCCGGTACCGGCCGGCGCCGCGCGCAGGTAGACGCGGCCCGCGCCATGGCGGCCGGCGATATCGTGATGCAGCGTGCGGCCTTCGCGCAACGCGACGCGGGTCAGATTGCGCTTCGCCAATTCGGTCGCCTTGCGGATCGCTTCCGGCACTTCGCGCGCCTTGCCGTGGCCGAATCCGACCCGGCCCTTCTGGTCGCCGATCACGACCAGCGCCGCAAAGCCGAAGCGCTTGCCGCCCTTGACGACCTTCGCCACACGATTGATGTGGACGAGCTTGTCGACGAATTCGCTGTCGCGTTCTTCCCGGCCGCCCCTGTGGCCGCCACCGCGTTCGCGTTCACCTGCCATGGTGTTTTTCCAATCTATCCGTTCAATTCAGTTAGAAGCTGAGCCCGCTCTCGCGCGCCGCATCCGCAAGCGCCTTGACGCGGCCGTGATAGAGATAGCCGCCGCGGTCGAACACCACTTCCTTGACGCCGTTCTTCACCGCGCGCTCCGCCAGCAGCTTGCCGACCGCCTTGGCCGCATCGATGTCCGCGCCGGTCTTGCCGCCTTCGCGCAACGTCTTCTCCAGCGAGGAGGCCGACGCCAGCGTCTCGCCCTTCAGGTCGTCGATGACCTGCGCGTAGATGTGCTTCGACGAGCGGAACACCGACAGACGCGGACGGCCGCCGGCGGTGCGGCGCAACGACAGCCGCACGCGTTGCTTGCGCCGGGCATTCGTAATCTTGAGTTTCGACATGACCGGCTCCGTTACTTCTTCTTGCCTTCCTTGCGGAAGATAAATTCGTCTGAATATCTCACGCCCTTGCCCTTGTAGGGCTCCGGCGGACGGTAGCTGCGGATCTCGGCGGCGACCTGGCCGACCTTCTGCGAATCGTTGCCGACGATGGTGATTTCGGTCGGCTTCGGCACCGTGATCGTGATGCCTTCCGGGATCGCGTAGACCACGTCGTGGCTGTAGCCGAGCGCGAGCTGCAGGTTCTTGCCCTGCAACGTGGCGCGATAGCCGACGCCGGTGATATCGAGCTTCTTCTCGAATCCCTTGGTGACGCCTTCGACCAGGTTGGCGACCTGGGCGCGGGCGGTGCCGTACAGCGCGCGCGCGCGATTGGTCTCGAACCGCGGCGCGACCTTGACCGCGCCGTTTTCGAACTTCACGTCGACGTCGTCATGCACGACGAACTGAAGCTGGCCCTTCGGCCCCTTCATCTTGACGGTCTGTCCCTCGACGGTCGCGGTAACGCCCGACGGGACCGTGACAGGTCGTTTGCCAACACGTGACATGATCGATCCTTCCTCAGAACACCGTGAAGAGAATTTCGCCGCCCACATTCGCGTCGCGCGCGTCGTGGTCGGCCATGATTCCCTTCGGCGTCGATAACACCGAAATTCCGAGCCCGTTGTTGACGCGCGGCAGGTTCTTGACCGAGGCGTAAACCCGCCGTCCCGGCTTGGAAACCCGCTCGATCTCGCGAATGACAGGCTCGCCGTCGAAATACTTCAGCTCGATCTCGAGCTCGCTGCGGCCGGAGGCATGCTCGACGCTGGCGTAGCCGCGGATGTAGCCTTCGCTCTTCAGCACTTCGAGCACGTTGGCGCGCATCTTCGAGCCCGGGGTCGAAACCTTGGGCTTGGCGCGCATCTGCGCGTTGCGGATGCGGGTGATGAGATCGCTGATCGGATCGTGCGTTGACATGTCCGACCCTCCTTACCAGCTCGACTTGACGAGGCCGGGAATAAGCCCCTTCGAGCCGTATTCACGCATCGCGATGCGGCTCATCTTGTTCTTGCGATAGACCGAGCGCGGACGGCCGGTGATTTCGCAGCGGTTGCGAATCCGGGTCGCCGACGAATTGCGCGGCAATTCGGCGAGCTTCAGCGTCGCCGCGAAGCGCTCTTCCATCGGCTTCTTCTTGTCGGCGATGATGGCCTTGAGCTTCGCCCGCTTGGGCGCAGCGTTCTTGGTCATCTTCTTCCGCCGGTTGTTCTTCTCGATCGAACTCTTCTTTGCCATGCTTGGCTCCTTGCGTTTCCGCGTTTGAGAGGCTTTTCAGCGTCTCACTGCCGGAACGGGAAATTGAATGCGGTCAACAGTGCTCTGGCTTCGTCGTCGGTCCGCGCGGTGGTGCAAACCGTGACGTCCATGCCCCATGTCTCCCCCATCTTGTCGAAGTCGATTTCGGGGAAAATGATGTGTTCCTTGATGCCGAGCGAATAGTTGCCGCGGCCGTCGAAACTCTTCGGGTTGAGGCCGCGGAAATCCCGCACGCGCGGCAGCGCGATGTTGATCAGACGATCGATGAAATCGTACATCTTCGACTTGCGCAGCGTGACCTTGGCGCCGATCGGCTGGTTTTCACGCAGCTTGAAGGTCGCGATCGCGACCCGCGAATAGGTCACGATCGGCTTCTGGCCCGCGATCAGCGCGAGATCGGCCGCGGCCAATTCGGCCTTCTTGCGGTCGTTGACGGCCTCGCCGACGCCCATGTTGAGCACGACCTTGTCCAGGCGCGGCACCTGCATGACATTGGCATAGCCGAACTGCTCGGTCAGCTTGCCGCGGATTTCCTTGTCGAACTGTTCGCGTAAACGCGGAACGTATGCGGTCTCAGCCATCGATCTCTGCTCCCGAGCTCTTGGCGATGCGTACCTTCTTGCCATCCGCCTGAATCTTGAATCCGACGCGCGTCGGCTTGCCGTCCTTGCCGACGATGGCGATGTTGGACAGGTGGATCGGCGACTCCTTGGAGATGATGCCGCCTTCCTGCGCCTGGGTCTGCTTCTGGTGACGCTTCACCAGGTTGACGCCGCGCACCAGCGCCTTGTTGTCGCCGGGGCGCACCTCGAACACTTCGCCGGTGCGGCCCTTGTCGCGGCCGTTCAGCACGATGACCTTGTCGCCCTTCCGGATCTTGGCAGCCATCACAGCACCTCCGGCGCGAGCGAGATGATCTTCATGTGGTTCTTGGCGCGCAGCTCGCGCGGCACCGGCCCGAAGATACGGGTGCCGACCGGCTCGGACTGATTGTTGATCAGCACGGCGGCGTTGCGGTCGAAGCGGATCACCGAGCCGTCGGCGCGGCGGATGTCCTTGCGGACCCGCACCACCACGGCCTTCATCACGTCGCCCTTCTTCACCTTGCCCCGCGGGATGGCTTCCTTGATCGACACGACAATGACGTCGCCCACGGTGGCATAGCGGCGCTTGGAACCTCCAAGCACCTTGATGCACATGACACGGCGTGCGCCTGAATTATCGGCCACGTCGAGGTTGGTCTGCATCTGAATCATTGATGCACCTCGTCCTCTTTCTGATGCGCGATGCGCGCAAGGTTGCGCTTACGCGGTTTTCTTCTGTTCGCCCCGGACCACGGTCCAGCGCTTCAACTTCGAGATCGGCTTGCTCTCCTCGATCCACACCATGTCGCCCGGCTTGAACTCGTTGTTCTCGTCGTGCGCGTGATAGTTTTTCGAGCGGCGAATGGTCTTCTTGTAGATCGGATGGGTGAAGCGGCGGTCGACGCGCACCACAACCGTCTTGGCTTGCTTGTCGCTGACGACCACGCCCTGCAGCGTACGTTTTGGCATGTCGGCCCCTTACTTCTTCGCGTCGCGCTTCTGCGCGGCGATGGTCTTGATGCGGGCGATGTCGCGGCGGGCTTCGCGCAGCCGCGAGGTGTTCTCCAGCTGCCCGGTGGCGCGCTGGAAACGCAGATTGAAGCGCTCCTTCTTCAGATTGAGGACGGCGTCGTCCATCTGATCGGGGCTCATTGCGCGGATATCGGCGGTTTTCATCTCGGCCATGATCGTCACTCCGCGATGCGCGCGACGAAGCGCGTCTTGATCGGCAGCTTGGCGGCGGCGAGCGACAGCGCTTCTTTCGCGGTCTGCACGGTGACGCCGTCGATCTCGAAAATGACGCGGCCGGGTTTTACCCGCGCCACCCACAGTTCGGGCGTGCCCTTGCCCGAGCCCATCCGCACTTCGGCCGGCTTCTTCGACACCGGAACGTCCGGGAAGATACGGATCCAGACGCGGCCGGCGCGCTTCATGTGGCGGGTCAGCGCGCGCCGCGCGGCTTCGATCTGGCGCGCGGTGATGCGCTCGGGCGCCATCGCCTTCAGGCCGAACTGGCCGAACGACAACGTCGCGCCCGAAGTCGCGGTGCCGTGAATCCGGCCCTTATGCGCCTTCCGAAACTTCGTCTTCTTTGGTTGCATCATGGCTTACGCCCTCAAACCTTCTTTGTCTCTTTGCGCATGATCTGATCCGAAAACCGGTACCCACTTTTCGGGATCATGCTGTATCGCTCAAGCGGCGTCGCGGCGCGGCCGCGAACTGTCGCCTTCGGCCATCTTCTTGTCCTGGGCCATCGGATCGTGCTCGAGGATTTCGCCCTTGAAGATCCAGACCTTGACGCCGCAGGTGCCGAACGTGGTGAACGCGGTCGCGACGCCGTAATCGACATCGGCGCGCAGCGTGTGCAGCGGCACGCGGCCTTCGCGATACCATTCCATGCGCGCGATTTCGGCGCCGCCGAGGCGGCCCGAGCAGTTGATACGAATGCCTTCGGCGCCGAGACGCATCGCCGACTGCACCGCGCGCTTCATGGCGCGGCGGAACGCGACGCGGCGCTCGAGCTGCTGCGCGATCGATTCGGCGACCAGGGTGGCGTCGAGCTCGGGCTTGCGGATTTCGACGATGTTGATGACGACGTCGGAGGCGGTGATGTCGGCAACCTTCTTGCGCAGCTTGTCGATGTCGGCGCCCTTCTTGCCGATCACGACGCCGGGGCGCGCCGAATGGATCGTCACGCGGCACTTCTTGTGCGGACGCTCGATCACGATCCTGGCGACGGCCGCCTGCTTCAATTCCTTGTGCAGCATCTCGCGGATTTTGACGTCCTCGTGCAGCAGCTTGCCGTATTCGTTCTTGCCGGCGTACCAACGGGAATCCCACGTCCGGTTGATGCCGAGACGCAGTCCGATTGGATTGATCTTCTGACCCATCGTTCTCTCCCGCGCCTGCTTAAGCGCTCGCCTCGACCTGACGAACGACGATCGTCAGCTGCGAGAATGGTTTAAAGATACGGCCCGAGCGGCCACGGCCGCGCGGTGCGAAACGCTTCATCACGATGCCCTTGCCGACATGCGCCTCGGAGACGATCAGGTCGTCGACCTCGAGGTCATGGTTGTTCTCGGCATTGGCGATCGCGGACTCCAGGCACTTCTTGACGTCGACCGCGATCCGCTTGCGCGAGAACTGCAGATCGGCGAGCGCCGCCGAAGCCTTGCGGCCGCGGATCAGCTGCGCGACAAGATTGAGCTTCTGCGGGCTGACGCGCAGCATCCGGGCGATCGCCTTGGCCTCGTTATCCGGGAGGCTCCGTTCGCGCTTTGGTTTGCTCATAGCTTAGTCCTCAAGCCTTCTTGGCTTTCTTGTCGCCCGAATGGCCATGGAAGGTCCGGGTCGGCGAAAACTCGCCGAACTTGTGACCGACCATTTCCTCGTTGACCGACACCGGCACATGCTTCTGGCCGTTGTAGACGCCGAACACCAGGCCGACGAACTGCGGCAGGATCGTCGAGCGACGGCTCCAGATCTTGATCACGTCATGACGGCCGGACGCACGCGCGGCATCTGCCTTCTTGAGCAGGGAGCCTTCGACGAACGGGCCTTTCCAGACTGAACGAACCATGTCCGGCGTTTCCTTACTTCTTCCGCTTGTGGCGGCTGATGAGAATGAATTTGTTGGTCGACTTGTTCGAACGCGTCTTCTTGCCCTTGGTCGGCTTGCCCCACGGCGTCACCGGATGACGGCCGCCGGAGGTGCGGCCTTCGCCGCCGCCGTGCGGATGGTCCACCGGGTTCATGGAGACGCCGCGGTTGTGCGGCTTGCGGCCGAGCCAGCGGTTGCGACCGGCCTTGCCGATCGAGATGTTCATGTGATCCGGATTGGACACCGCGCCGATGGTGCCGGTGCAGCGGCCGTGAACCAGGCGCTGCTCGCCCGAATTCAGGCGGATGATGACATAGTCCTGATCGCGGCCGACGAGCTGGGCGTAGGTGCCGGCGGAGCGCGCGAGCTGGCCGCCCTTGCCGATCTTCAGTTCGACGTTGTGGATGATGGTGCCGATCGGCATGTTGCCCAGCGGCATGACATTGCCCGGCTTCACGTCGACATAGTTGCCGGCGATCACGCTGTCGCCAACGGCGAGACGCTGCGGAGCCAGGATGTAGGCCTGCGTGCCGTCGGTATATTTCATGAGCGCGATGAAGGCGGTGCGGTTCGGATCGTATTCCAGGCGCTCGACGGTCGCCGGCATGTCGACCTTGGTGCGCTTGAAATCGACGATGCGATAGGTCTGCTTGTGGCCGCCGCCGCGGAAACGCACGACCATGCGGCCGGTGTTGTTGCGGCCGCCGCTGACGAATGCTTGCCCTCGGTCAACGCCTTGACCGGCTTGCCCTTGTAGAGCGCCGAACGATCGACCATCACCAACTGGCGCTGGCCGGGCGTCGTGGGGTTGTATTTTTTCAATGCCATCGTCGTATCCGCCTTATAGCCCGGTGGTGACGTCGATGCGGTGGCCCTCTTCGAGGGTCACGATCGCACGCTTCACATCCGACTGCGAACCGAACTGGCCGCGGAAGACCTTGGTCTTGCCCTTGCGCACCAGCGTGTTCACGCTCTTCACCTTGACGTCGAACAGTTTTTCGACGGCTTCCTTGATCTGCGGCTTGGTGGCCTTGCTCGCGACCTTGAACACAACCTTGTTGTGCTCGGAGGCCATCGTCGCCTTTTCGGTCACGACGGGTGCCACGATGATGTCGTAATGGCGCGGATCGATGTTCTTCATTTGAAGCGCGCCTCCAACGCATCGACCGCCGCCTTGGTCAGCACCAGCTTCTGGCGGCGCAGAATGTCATAGACGTTGATGCCCTGGATCGGCAGCACGTCGATATTCGGAATGTTGCGGGCGGCCGCGGCGAAACCGTTGTGAACCTCGGCGCCGTCGATGATCAGCGCGCTGGTGAGGCCGAGACCCGAGAAGTGGCCGATCAGGGACTTGGTCTTGGCGTCCTTCAGGGTCGCGTTGTCGATCACGATCAGGCCGCCGTCCTTGGCCTTGGCCGAGAGCGCATGGCGCAGCGCCAGCGCGCGAACCTTCTTCGGCAGCGCGAAGGCGTGGCTGCGGACCACCGGACCGAACGCGCGGCCGCCGCCGCGGAACTGCGGCACGCGGGCCGAGCCGTGACGCGCACCGCCGGTGCCCTTCTGCTTGTACATCTTCTTGCCGGTGCGCCAGACATCCGCACGGCCTTGCGCCTTGTGGGTGCCGGCCTGACGCTTGGCGAGTTGCCAGTTGACGCAGCGCTGGATCAGATCCTTGCGCGGCTCGAGACCGAAAATCTCGTCCGACAGCTCAACCGAGCCGGCGTCCTTGCCTTCAAGCGTGGTGATATTCAATTTCATCTCACACGCCCTCCTGCTCGGCGGCCGGCGCATCAGCGGGAGCAGCTTCTTCACCGCCGCCATTCGGCCAGCTTGAACTTGCCCGGCTTCGGCGCGTCCTTCGGCAATGCCTTCTTCACCGCATCGCGCACCGCGATCCAGCCGCCCTTGGAGCCGGGAACGGCGCCTTCGACCAGGATCAGGCCGCGCGCAACGTCGGTCTGCACCACGCGCAGGTTAAGCGTGGTGATGCGATCGACGCCCATGTGACCGGGCATCTTCTTGTTCTTGAAGGTCTTGCCGGGATCCTGGCGTCCGCCGGTCGAACCGATCGAGCGATGCGATACCGAGACGCCGTGGGTGGCGCGCAAGCCGCCGAAATTCCAGCGCTTGATGCCGCCCGCAAAACCCTTGCCGACCGAGGTGCCGGTGACATCGACGAACTGGCCGACCACGAAATGATCCGCCTGAATTTCGGCGCCGACCGGGATCAGCGCGTCTTCCGAGACGCGGAATTCGGTGACCTTGCGCTTCGGCTCGACCTTGGCGACGGCAAACTGGCCGCGCTCGGCCTTGGGCAGATAGACGGTCTTGCGCGTGCCTGAACCGAGCTGCAGCGCGACGTAACCGTTCTTCTCGCTGGTGCGGTGACCCAACACCTGGCAATTGCCCAGCTTGAGCACGGTCACAGGGATATGTTCGCCGGTCTCCGTAAAGACCCGCGTCATCCCGACCTTTTGTGCGATCACTCCGGAGCGCATCGGCGTGCTTCCTGTTCTTGTCGTCCGCAACTGTGCGGACTGGAGATAAAAATTAGAGCTTGATTTCGACGTCGACGCCGGCGGCCAGATCGAGCTTCATCAAGGCATCGACGGTCTGCGGTGTCGGATCGACAATGTCGAGAAGGCGCTTGTGGGTGCGCATCTCGAATTGCTCGCGGCTCTTCTTGTCGACATGCGGCGAACGGTTGACGGTGAACTTCTCGATGCGCGTCGGCAGCGGAATTGGTCCGCGAACCTGTGCACCGGTCCGTTTCGCCGTGTTCACGATCTCACGCGTCGACGAATCGAGAATTCGATGGTCGAACGCCTTGAGACGAATGCGAATATTCTGGCCGTTCATTGCTCGATCTGTGTCTCTTCTGTTCCGTCATGGCCGGGCTTGTCCCGGCCATCCACGTCTTAAAGAGGAAGTCGTGGATGCCCGGGACAAGGCCGGGCATGACGACGGATAGTGTCGTTACTCGATAATGCTCGCCACCACGCCCGCACCGACGGTGCGGCCGCCTTCGCGGATGGCGAAGCGCAGCTTCTCCTCCATCGCGATCGGCACGATCAGGTGCACTTCCATCGCGATGTTGTCGCCCGGCATCACCATCTCGGTGCCCTCCGGCAGATGCACCACCCCGGTCACGTCGGTGGTGCGGAAGTAGAACTGCGGACGGTAGTTGGTGAAGAACGGGGTGTGACGACCGCCCTCCTCCTTGGTCAGGATGTAGGCCTCGGCCTTGAACTTGGTGTGCGGCTTCACCGAACCCGGCTTGCACAGCACCTGGCCGCGCTCGACTTCCTCGCGCTTGGTGCCGCGCAGCAGCGCGCCGATGTTGTCGCCGGCCTGGCCCTGGTCCAGCAGCTTGCGGAACATCTCCACCCCGGTGACGATGGTCTTCTGGGTGTCGCGCAGGCCCACGATCTCGATTTCCTCGCCGACCTTGACCACGCCGCGCTCGACCCGCCCCGTCACCACCGTGCCGCGGCCCGAGATCGAGAACACGTCTTCCACCGGCATCAGGAACGGCTGGTCGATCGGCCGCTCCGGCTGCGGAATGTAGGCGTCCACCGCCTTCATCAGCTCCAGGATCGAATCATGGCCGAGCTTGGGGTCCTTGTTCTCCAGCGCCGCCAGCGCCGAACCCTTGACGATCGGAATGTCGTCGCCGGGGAAATCGTACTTCGACAGCAGCTCGCGGACTTCCATCTCGACCAGTTCGAGCAGTTCCGGATCGTCGACCATGTCGCACTTGTTCAGGTACACCACCAGCGCGGGCACGCCGACCTGGCGCGCCAGCAGGATGTGCTCGCGGGTCTGCGGCATCGGGCCGTCGGCCGCCGACACCACCAGGATCGCGCCGTCCATCTGCGCCGCACCGGTGATCATGTTCTTCACATAGTCGGCATGGCCCGGGCAATCGACATGGGCGTAGTGCCGGTTCGCGGTCTCGTATTCGACATGCGCGGTCGAAATCGTGATGCCGCGCGCCTTCTCCTCCGGCGCCTTGTCGATCTGGTCATAGGCCGTGAACGTCGCACCGCCGGTCTCCGCCAGAACCTTGGTGATCGCCGCCGTCAGCGACGTCTTGCCATGGTCGACGTGACCGATCGTCCCGATGTTGCAATGCGGCTTGGTACGTTCAAACTTTGCTTTGGCCATTTGACTCTCCGTTCAGTCGTTAACTGTCGCCAACGACAATCAGGCAAACTTTTTCTGGACTTCCGCCGACACGTTTGCCGGCGCTTCCGCGTAGTGATCGAACTGCATGGTAAAGGTCGCGCGGCCCTGGCTCATCGAGCGCAGGTTATTCACGTAACCGAACATGTTCATGAGCGGCACCATCGCATTGATGACGTTGGCATTGCCGCGCATGTCCTGACCCTGGATCTGGCCGCGCCGCGAATTCAGATCGCCGATGACCGAGCCGGTGTAGTCTTCCGGGGTCACCACTTCGACCTTCATGATCGGCTCGAGCAGAACGGACTTGCCCTTCTGCAGCGCTTCGCGGAAACAGGCACGCGTCGCGATTTCGAAGGCCAGCGCCGAGGAGTCGACGTCATGATACTTGCCGTCGACGAGCTGGACCTTGACGTCCACCACCGGGAAGCCGGCGACCACGCCCGCACCCAGCACCGACTCGATGCCCTTCTCGACGCCCGGGATGTATTCCTTCGGCACCGCGCCGCCGACGACCTTCGACTCGAACTCGTAACCCTTGCCAGGCTCGTTCGGTTCGACGATCAGCGAAACGGCCGCGAACTGGCCGGTACCGCCGGTCTGCTTCTTGTGGACGTAGCTGTGCTCCACGCGCTTGGTGACGCGCTCGCGGAACGCCACCTGCGGCGCGCCGATATTGGCATCGACCTTGTAGGTGCGGCGCAGGATGTCGACCTTGATGTCGAGATGGAGTTCGCCCATGCCCTTGAGGATGGTCTGGCCGGACTCCTGATCGGTCGAAACCCGGAACGACGGATCTTCCGCGGCGAGTTTTGCCAGCGCCACGCCGAGCTTTTCCTGGTCGGCCTTCGACTTCGGCTCGATCGCGATTTCGATGACGGGCTCCGGAAATTCCATCTTTTCCAGAATCACCGGCTTGTTCGGATCGCACAGCGTGTCGCCGGTGCGCGCTTCCTTCAGGCCCGCCAGCGCGACGATGTCGCCGGCATAGGCTTCCTTGATGTCTTCGCGGTTGTTGGCATGCATCAGCAGCATGCGGCCGATGCGCTCCTTGCGGTCGCGCGTCGAATTGATGACGCCGGTGCCCGAGAGCAGCGTGCCGGAATAGATGCGGCAGAAGGTGATGGTGCCGACGAACGGGTCGTCCATGATCTTGAACGCAAGCAGCGCCAGCGGCTCCTTGTCGTTCGGCAGCCGAACGACTTCGTTGCCGTCTTCATCGACGCCCTTGATGGCGGGCACGTCGACCGGCGACGGCAGGTAGTCCACCACGGCGTCGAGCAGCGGCTGCACGCCCTTGTTCTTGAACGCCGAGCCGCACAGCACCGGGAAGAACGCGCCGGTCAGAACCGCCTTGCGGATCATGCGCTTCAGCGTCGCTTCATCGGGCTCATTGCCGTCGAGGTAGGCGGCAAGCACCTCGTCGTCGAGCTCGACGGCGGCCTCCAGCATCTTCTCGCGATATTCCTTGGCCTTCTCGACCATATCTTCGGGAATATCGATGTCCTTGAAATTGGCGCCGAGCGCCTCGTCTTCCCAGACCACGCCCTTCATGCGGACGAGATCGACCAGGCCCTTGAAATTGTTTTCGGAGCCGATCGGGAGCTGGATTGCGATCGGCTTGGCGCCGAGGCGGTCGACGATATCGTCGAGGCATTTGAAGAAATCGGCGCCGGTCTTGTCCATCTTGTTGGCGAAGACGATGCGCGGAACTTTGTACTTGTCGCCCTGGCGCCAGACGGTTTCGGTCTGCGGCTCGACGCCCTGGTTGGAATCGAGCACGCATACCGCGCCGTCGAGCACGCGCAGCGAACGCTCGACTTCGATGGTGAAGTCGACGTGGCCGGGGGTATCGATGATGTTGAGGCGCTTGCCGTTCCAGAACGCGGTGGTGGCGGCCGACGTGATGGTGATGCCGCGCTCCTGCTCCTGCTCCATCCAGTCCATCGTCGCGGCACCTTCGTGCACTTCGCCGATCTTGTGGCTCTTGCCGGTGTAATAAAGGATGCGCTCGGTGGTCGTGGTCTTGCCGGCATCGATATGCGCCATGATACCGAAGTTGCGGTAGTCCTCTATGGCATGAACGCGGGGCATGGGATGATCCTTAAATTCCGTTGTTTCGCCGTTACCAGCGATAGTGCGAGAAGGCGCGGTTGGCTTCCGCCATCCGGTGCACGTCTTCCCGCTTCTTAACGGCGTTTCCCCTGCCATTCGACGCGTCGAGCAGTTCGGCCGAGAGCCGCTCCGTCATCGTCTTTTCGTTGCGGTCGCGCGCCGCGGTAATGATCCAGCGAATGCCCAACGCCTGGCGGCGGACGCTGCGGACTTCGACCGGAACCTGATAGGTGGCGCCGCCGACGCGGCGCGAGCGCACTTCGATGGTCGGCATCACGTTTTCAAGCGCCTGCTCGAAGATCGGCAGCGGGCTCTGCTTGGTCTTGGTCTCGATCATGCTCGAGCGCGCCGTAGACGATGCCTTCGGCGACCGACTTCTTCCCGGCGTACATCACCGAGTTCATGAACTTCGTAATGATAATGTTTCCGAACTTCGGATCCGGAAGCACTTCGCGCTTTTCAGCAGAATGGCGGCGAGACATCGTTTCGTTTCCCGATTATTTCGGACGCTTCGCGCCGTACTTGGAACGGCGCTGCTTGCGGTTCTTGACGCCCTGGGTATCGAGGACGCCGCGGAGAATGTGATAGCGCACGCCAGGCAAATCCTTGACGCGGCCGCCGCGGATCATGACCACGGAATGTTCCTGAAGGTTGTGGCCTTCGCCGGGAATGTAACCGATGACTTCGAAGCCATTGGTCAGGCGCACCTTGGCGACCTTGCGAAGCGCCGAGTTCGGCTTCTTCGGGGTCGTGGTGTAGACGCGCGTGCAGACGCCGCGCTTCTGCGGCGACTGCTGCAGCGCCGGCACCTTCTTGCGCGACTTCTGCACCATGCGCGGACTTGCGATCAGCTGGTTGATCGTCGGCATCGTTCACCCTTGTTCGCGCGAAACCGTGATCGGCTTCGCAAATTCGTTCGGGACCACCTGTCCCATCGGTTCGCATCGCGGCGTTTGCATTCGCGCAAACGTTACGCAAAACGAATTCGCGCCAACCGCTCGTTGCCGAGCGGAAAGCGCTTCGACGCCACAGAGGACCGCGATTGCGCCGGTCAGCGATTGCTGCCCAGCCCGTACCGAGGTCATGCATCCGAAATCAATCTCGAGAGAACTTGCTCAAGAGAACGAAGATCGTCCTGGCATTGCCTAGACTTTGATCGACAGCGTCTGAGCGGCATTCGTCGAGGTTGGTGCCCGTCCAAATCTTCGAGGACTGAAAGTCCCGAAAGACCGAGAGGGTGATCCGTTCCGACTCTGGCGACGCTCACCGCCTGTCGTTAAGTGCGCGGGTTTTATCCACCATGGTTAGCCAAGTCAAGGCTAAACCCGCAGCGGCAGAAGCACTTCTTACATCAATGAAAACAACGTTCCAGCGGCTATGTGACGGCCGTTTTCAGCCGCCCGAGCCAGCCTGCGCGGCTTTGTTTGGCACGCGGCGCGCCTGACCGCGATAAGTCGGAAAAGTTCTCTTGGGCAATGCCGCGGTGATCGTCATACGCCGCCATCCACTAATATTACCCGGATATTATCAAAATGAGCGGTATCGGTCACGGCCAGCGAATTCTTGAGCACAACGCCGATTGGCGGGGTCGAATCCGCCCCTGACTTGGAACTGCCCAAGGCTCGGCGGTGAACTAAGGGTTTGTTTGCCTTTTCCGGCGCAATGATAGCGCTGCAAAGCGAAGACAGGCCCATGTGGTACACGGACATTGCGATCGTCGGCGGTGGTCTTGCCGGCTCGACCGCCGCCGCCATGCTTGGACGCGCGGGTATTTCCACGGTCCTGATCGATCCGCATCCGGTGTACCGGCCCGACTTTCGCGTCGAAAAGCTCAGCGGTCAGCAGCAGATTGAACGCTTTCGCCGGACCGGCCTCGGTGATGCCGTGCTTCGATCGGCCACGCATGACGGCGAGAACTGGATCGCGCGCTTCGGGGTCCTGCTCGACCGGAAGCCCAGCCAGCAATTCGGCATCATGTACGACGCGTTGATCAATGCGATCCGGGCTGAAATTCCGCCTGCCGCGCAGATGATCCACGCCAAGACCGTCGCGATCAAGACAAGCGCGGAGCGGCAGAAGCTTACACTGTCCGACGGCAACGAAATCTCGGCGCGTCTCGTCGTGCTGGCCAACGGATTGAACGTCGGGTTGCGCCACACGCTCGGAATCGAACGACGGGTCGTCAGCGCCTGCCACTCGGTCTCGCTCGGATTCGACATGGCGCCGCTGGGCCGCGCCGCCTTCGACTTTCCAGCGCTCACCTATTTTTCCGAACGGTCGAGCGACCGGATTCCTTATCTGACGCTGTTCCCGGTCGGCGATACAATGCGGGCCAACCTGTTCGTCTATCGGGAAGCGGACGATCCATGGCTCCGGCAGATGCGCCGGACGCCCGAAGCGACCCTGAACGCCGCGCTGCCAAGGCTCCGCAGACTCACCGGCGGTTTCAGGATCATCGGCGAGATCAGGATTCGCCCCGCGGACCTCTACGTCAGCAACGGTTATCGTCAGCCCGGTGTCGTTCTGGTCGGCGATGCCTTCGCAACCTCCTGCCCGGTTACCGGAACCGGAACGGACAAAGTATTCACGGACGTGGAACGGCTCTGCAACGTTCACATCCCGAACTGGCTTGCAACGGAGGGGATGGACGAAGCCAAGATCGCGGCGTTCTACGACGATCCGGTGAAGATGAAGTGCGACGCATGGTCGGCTGCCAAGGCTTACAGTTTCCGCTCGGTAACCATCGAGAACGGGCTTGTCTGGCGGGCCCAGCGCTGGGCCCGGTTCGTTGCCGGTCTCGGGGAAGGCACATTGCGGAGGTTGCGCAATCGGCTCAACGCCGGATCAAGCACTCACAGAAGAACGACCAGGCCGTCGCAGGGAAGGCTCGCATAACGCGTTTTGGAGCGGACGGAGGGAATCGAACCCACACCTCCGGTTTGGAAACCGTCGCCCGGCCATCGAGCTGCGTCCGCGATATAACTCTAGCATCGCGGCGAAAGCCAATGGCTAATTTCTGCGTACGCCGTCCGGATCGTTAAAATTGGCGTTAATTTTCCGTCACCGCGGCATTTCATGGGGTAATGAGCGCCGGCCTTACTCATCATCCTCTTCGTCTTCGTCGTCGTCCGCCTCGGCGGGCGCGTGCATCTGAACCCCTTGGTCGTCCCAGAGCTTCCGATAGGTGCCGTTCATCGCCAGCAGCTGGGCATGCGAGCCGCGCTCGATCGCCTTGCCGCCGCTGATGACGATGATCTCGTCCATGTCGACCACCGACGTCAGACGATGGGTGGAAAAGATCATGGTGCGACCCCTGGCCAGCTTCATAAGCGTCTTGTTGATCGCAGCTTCGGTGGTCTGATCCAGGGCCGACGTCGCCTCGTCGAGCAGCAGCACCGACGGATTGCGAACGATGGCGCGCGCAATCGCGATGCGCTGGCGCTGGCCACCCGACAGCGTGTCGCCGCGCTCGCCGACCGAAGTGTCGTATTTCTGCGGCAGGCTCATGATGTAGCGGTGAATCTCGGCCTTGCGCGCCGCCTGCTCCACCTCTTCGTCGGTCGCGCCCTCCTTGCCGAGCCGGATGTTTTCGCGGATCGACATGTTGAACAGCATGTTTTCCTGAAACACCACCGCCATGCTCTTGCGCAGCGATTCACGGGTGACCCTGCGAATATCCACGCCGTCGATGGTGACGCGTCCCTCGTCGGGCACATAGAGCCGCAGGATCAGATTGAGCAGCGTACTTTTGCCGGAGCCGCTCGGGCCGACGATGGCGATGGTCTTTCCGACTTTGAGTTTCAAACTTAAATTGTCGAGAACCGGCGTCTGGCTGTTTTCGTAACCGAAGGTAACGCGGTCGAAGGTGATGTCGTTGGTGATGCGCGGCAGATCGGGGGCGCCCGGACGATCGGCGCCGCGGGACGGCTCGTCCAGCAATTCCTGCATATGGCGGACCGCGGCGGCGGACTGGATCGACACCGGAATGAAATGCATCAGATGCGCGATGTTGTACGAAACCTCCCAGAACGCGCTTTCGAACGTCACGAAGGTCCCGATAGTGATCTGGCCCTTGGTAGCGAGATAGGCCCCAATCGCAAGCACGACAAGGTGCAGCAGCAGCACGGAAATGGCGACCGTGCGCTCCACCATGGTCGACAGGAACACGGCGGACGCGGTTTTCCGGCGTACGTCGTCGTTACGCATCGTGAACCAGCCGAACGTCCGGCGCTGCAGGCTGAACGCCTTGACTACCGCCTGCGCCGCGACGTTTTCCTGCACCATGCCGAGCAGCGCGGACTCGTTGAGCTTCTGTTCGTAATTCGCCTGCACTGCCTTGGGCGTGAGAATGCGGGGGCCGATCAGCGTGACCGGAAACACCAGCAGCGCCACCGCGGCGAGTTGCCAGTTCAGGAACAGCATCAGCACGATGCCGGCGATCAGTTCCAGAAAGGGGAGCATCGCGCTGTTGGCAAAGCTCTTGATCGATCCTTCGAACGCCGACAGATCGATGGAAAATCGCGACAGGATTTCGCCGCGCTTGGTGCGGGCAAAATAAGCCGAGGGCAGATTCTGAACGTGCTCGAACAGGCGCGACCGCACATCCGCGATAACGCAGGCAGCAAGCCTTGCGTCCCAGCGTTCGTACCAGACCGCAACGATCGATGTGAAAATGCCGGCAGCCGCCAGCACGCCAAGGATGGTATAGAGCGCCTGGAAATCTTCCTCGCCGAGCGCGTCGTCGATCAGGAATTTGAGACTCAACGGCATGATGACGTTGAACAGGGTTTCGACCACGACCCCGATGCCGACAAAGGCCAGCATTTTCTTGTAACTGGTCAGGAACGGTTTGACGAAACCATAGACGGTCGCCAGCGCGCCGGCGGCTTCTTTCGCGGTAAAGACGACGAGATCCTCTTCTTCCTCGTCGTCGTCGATCTCGGGTTCGTCATCGTCGTGGTCATTGTCGGACGGCGACGTCGCGGTCGGCTTGCCGTCGATCACCTGGCCTGGAGCGCCAGTATCGGTGCCTGCCGCAACCTTCCTCTCGAGTTCCGGCGCGACCGGATCATCCGCGGAAGCAGGGTTATCCGATGATGGTGGCTTGGGCGCCATGAAACAAACCGTTGCTGCACGGCCAGGACGACCGCAAACGTTGCCGCGGCCGTTGAGGCGACCACCGCGTTGATCTTACGCGATCAGATCACATTGGGCAAAGCCGCCACCGTCCGGCTCAGTCGTCGGCGGCGACTTTGTCGAAAAACGAATAACGCAGACTGTCGGAGTCGGCGTACCACTGGCCCGGCCCCTTGTTGGCGGCCAGCGTCGCCGCCCACACCGCGTCGGTGCAATCGCGCCGGTGCATCGACAGATCGAAACCGTTTCCGAAAAACAGCTCCGACCACTCCCACCAGGTGCCGAGCTTCCTCACGCCGCGCAGCAAGTCGTATCGGTCGATCAGCGCGGGCGCCATGTCCGACGTAACCGATCCGAATACCAGGCCGGTCCTGACCACGCGGTTCAATTCGCGAACCGCGCGCGGAACCTGTTTTTCCGCAACATGGCAGAGACTGGTCTCGAACACGAAGTCGAACTCGCCGTTCTTGAACGGCAGATCGACGATCGATCCGAGCTTGTTGAACTTCTTCAGCATTTTCGGTGTTTTCGCATGGATCGCACGGTTGTTCTCGATGCCCCATGCATCGATGCCGCGCGCGCGCAGCGCGCCGACCAGTTCGCCGCTCGCCGATCCGGCCACCAGCAGCTTGTAGCCCTTGGCCCGGTTCCAGACGATCTTAATCAGGTCCGACAGATAGGCGGGATCCGTGAACCGGTTCCAAACCTCGCTGTAAGGACCAAGCCCGCGATAATTCTCGAAGAAATCGCGGTCGATCCGGTCCGAAGTTGTGCTGCCATCCTCGCGGCGTGCATGGCGCAGCTTGATCATCTCGGTGAGAATGATGTCCGTGGCGGCGTCGGAAGAGTTGAGCAACCCGTTCAAGGTGGAGTCGAACAGATAATCGCCGACCACGACAAGGCCGGGATGCTGCTTCGGCTCGGGCCGGTGGTTGGTCATGACGTCGCGCGCCGGCAGGCCGCCCGGGATCGCATTCACCGACGACAGCCAGCGATGGATCTTGCCTTCCATGAAACGCGCGCGCGCGTCGCCGAGCGACGCCGGTAGCGATTTCAACGCGGCGTCGATCAGTTGCTCGTCGCTCAAATTGGCAAACGCCAGCGCGTCGGAGCCCGCGATCAGCCAGTTCAGCACGCCGTGCTTGCCGACGTCGTGGCGCGCACCTTCGTTGTAGACGCAGCAGCCGCCGAACGCTTCCGACATGAACCACGCGCCGGGAATCTTCTCGCCCCAAAAGGGCATATCGAACAGGACCGAGACCCGAAGATAATGCGCTGGGCGATCGAAATAAGCGATGTGCTTGACCATCGACTTGCGCAATTGCTCGCCGTCCCACTGCATGGTTGCGAGCCAGCTATGCGGCAGGCACATCAGGACAAGGTCGAAGTTGCGAGTCTCCGGCCCCTTGCCGTTCATCATGTTGAGCTGGTAGCGACCGTCCGGAGCCTTGCCGATCTTGAGAACGCGGTGATTGAGCTGGATGTCCGCATCGACCTCGGACCGCAGGCAACCGATCAGTTGCTCGTTGCCGTTCTGGATCGAATACAGGCCGATATAGCCGTCGACATCCATCACGAAATTCTTCAGCGCATTCAGGCCATTGGTGTTGTGGCTTTCGGTGGCGAGATCGGAGCGCGCCATCACTTTCAGGAAGCGTTTGGCCGTCGGGTCGTCGACTTCCCTGTCGAGCAGTTCCTCGCAGGTAACAAATGCCCACGGATGCTCATTGTCGTGCGCACCGACGCCTTCGTAATATTCCACCGGCGACATGATGTCGGCGCAACGCTTGCGGAAGGCTTCGATCGCGTCCGCGGTCTTTGCGCCGTATTTGCGGCGCATGCCCGGCACATCGTGCAGCAACTCGCCGTCAAGCTGGACCTGCTCGGCGTCCATTGGAATGGTCTGCAAGCCGAAATGCTGAATCAGCTCGCGCAACGGATCTGGGCCCGTCATCGAGTAATCGTAAATCTCGGCGACACCCGCCTCGTACATCGCGGGTGCCGAATCGAACTTGCGCGTGACGATTTTGCCGCCAACGCGGTCGGACGCTTCATAAATGGTGACACGGCAGAGCTCGCCGAGCTTCCGCTTGAGATACCAGGCGCTCATCAGGCCGCCGGGACCGCCGCCAACTATTGCAAGATCTAGCATGTGTTTTCCGTCGCCTGCCGCGGCCGCCATCTCCAGAGCGTGCGGTCTAAGTCACCCTAACAAAAGCGCTTTTCAGCCTGAAGGAAAGATGAACAAAGCAGGTTCGTGCGCCGCAGCATCGAACAAAACCGCAAAAAAGGCCGGCTGAGCCGGCCTTTTCATAACATCATAAATCCGCCAGGGCTTATTCCGCCGGCGGCAGCGCCAGGGGTTCGACCTCCGGTGCCGCGGGAACGATGGTCGCCTGCTTTTCGCGCTCGTCGAGAATCAGCTTGTCGCGCTTGACGGCGACTTCGCGGATCTTGGCCATCGATGCGCCGGTGCCCGCCGGGATCAGCCGGCCGACAATGACGTTTTCCTTGAGGCCTTCCAGCGGGTCCACCTTGCCGTTGACGGCGGCTTCGGTGAGCACGCGGGTGGTCTCCTGGAACGAGGCCGCGGAGAAGAACGAGCGGGTCTGCAGGCTCGCCTTGGTAATGCCGAGCAGCACCGGCGTTCCCGTCGCGATCTTCTTGCCTTCTTCCTTGGCCCTGGCGTTGATCTGGTCGAACTCGATCTTGTCGATCTGTTCGCCCGAGATCATGTCGGTCTCGCCCTGGTCGGTGATCTCCACCTTCTGCAGCATCTGACGAACGATCACCTCGATGTGCTTGTCGTTGATCAGCACGCCCTGCAACCGGTAAACTTCCTGGATTTCGTTGACCAGATAGGCTGCGAGTTCCTCGATGCCCTTGATTGCCAGGATGTCGTGCGGCGCCGGATTGCCTTCGACGATGAAATCGCCCTTCTCGACGATGTCACCATCCTGCAGATGGATGTGCTTGCCCTTCGGAATGAGGTATTCGCGGGCTTCCTCATTCTTGTCCATCGGCTCGATCGAGATGCGCCGCTTGTTCTTGTAGTCGCGGCCGAAGCGGATGGTACCCGCGATCTCGGCGATGATGGCGGCGTCCTTCGGCTTGCGGGCCTCGAACAATTCCGCCACCCGCGGTAGACCGCCGGTGATGTCGCGGGTCTTCGCGCTTTCCGTGGAGATACGCGCGAGGATGTCGCCGGTCTTCACTTTGGCGCCGACGTCGACCGACAAGATCGCGTCGACCGACAGCATGTAGCGGGCCTCGCCGCCACGCGCGAGCTTGAGGATCTTGCCGTCCTTGCCCTTGACGACGATGGCCGGACGCAGATCCGCGCCGCCGCGCGACGAACGCCAGTCGATGACGATGCGCTTGGCGATACCGGTGGACTCGTCGAGCGTCTCCGAGATCGACTGGCCCTCGACCAGATCCTCGAAACCGATGGTGCCCTCGACCTCGGTCAGAATGGGCCGTGTGTACGGATCCCATTCCGCGATGCGCTGACCGCGCTTGACCATATCGCCCTCATCGACATGCATGCGCGCGCCGTACTGAATGCGATGGGTTGCACGCTCGGTGCCGTCGGCATCGGTGATGGCAACCACCATGTTGCGCACCATCGCGACCAGGTGACCTTCGCCGTTCTTGGCGATGGCCTTGTTCTTGATCGTGATCTTGCCGTCGAAATTCGACTCGATCACCGACTGCTCATTGATCTGAGCCGCGCCGCCGATGTGGAACGTGCGCATCGTCAGCTGCGTGCCCGGTTCGCCGATCGACTGCGCCGCGATGACGCCGACCGCTTCACCATGGTTGACCGGCGTGCCGCGGGCGAGATCGCGGCCGTAGCACTTGCCGCAAATGCCGTTGACCAGTTCGCAGGTCAGCGCCGAGCGGATTTTGACTTCCTGGATGCCGGCCTGCTGGATGGCGTCGACATGCGTCTCCTCCATCAGCGTGCCGCGCTTGACCACGACCTTGTTGCTGTTGGGATCGCGCAGATCTTCACCCGCGGTGCGTCCGAGGATGCGGGAGGCCAGCGATGCGACCACCGTGCCGGCGTCGATGATGGCGCGCATCTTGATGCCGAGCTTGGTACCGCAGTCGTCCTGCGTGATGATGCAGTCCTGCGCCACGTCGACCAGACGGCGCGTCAGGTAACCGGAGTTCGCAGTCTTCAACGCGGTGTCCGCGAGACCCTTGCGGGCGCCGTGGGTCGAGTTGAAGTATTCGAGCACCGACAGGCCTTCCTTGAAGTTGGAAATGATCGGCGTCTCGATGATTTCGCCCGACGGCTTTGCCATCAGGCCACGCATGCCGGCGAGCTGGCGCATCTGCGCCGGCGAACCGCGCGCGCCCGAATGCGCCATCATGTAGATCGAGTTGATCTGCGCCTCGCCGCCCTTTGGGTTCTTTTTGACGGCGGAGATTTCCTTCATCATCTCCTTGGCGATTTCCTCGGTGGCCTTCGACCAGGCGTCGACCACCTTGTTGTACTTCTCGCCATGGGTGATCAGGCCGTCATTGTACTGCTGCTCGAAATCCTTCGCCAGCGTACGGGTGGTGTCGACGATCTTCCACTTCGAAGCCGGCACGACCATGTCGTCCTTGCCGAACGAAATGCCGGCCTTGAACGCGTTGTAGAAGCCGAGCGCCATGATGCGGTCGCAGAAGATCACCGTCTCCTTCTGGCCGCAGTGGCGATAGACCTGGTCGATCACGCCGGAGATTTCCTTCTTGGTCATCAGCTTGTTGATGACGTCGAACGGCATCTTCGGCGATTTCGGCAGCACCTGGCCGAGCATGGCGCGGCCCGCCGTGGTTTCATACCAACGGTCGACCGGCTTGCCGTTCTCGTCCACGCCTTCCCAGCGATATTTGATCTTAGTGTGGAGGTGGATCACCTTGGAATGCAAAGCGTGCTCGATCTCGGCCATCTCGCCGTACAACTTGCCTTCGCCGGGCAGGCCTTCGCGCAGGATCGACAGGTAATACAGGCCGAGCACGATGTCCTGCGACGGTACGATGATCGGCTGGCCGTTCGCCGGATGCAGGATGTTGTTGGTCGACATCATCAGCACGCGCGCTTCCAGCTGCGCTTCGAGCGACAGCGGAACGTGCACGGCCATCTGGTCGCCGTCGAAGTCGGCGTTGAAAGCCGCGCAAACCAGCGGATGCAGCTGGATCGCCTTTCCCTCGATCAGCACCGGCTCGAACGCCTGAATGCCGAGGCGATGCAGCGTCGGCGCGCGATTCAAGAGCACGGGATGCTCGCGAATGACCTCGTCGAGAATATCCCAGACCTCGGGACGCTCCTTTTCGACCAGCTTCTTCGCCTGCTTCACCGTGGTGGAGAGGCCCTTGGCGTCGAGCCGCGAATAGATGAACGGCTTGAACAGTTCGAGCGCCATCTTCTTCGGCAGGCCGCACTGATGCAGCCGCAGCTCGGGACCGACCACGATCACCGAACGGCCGGAATAGTCGACGCGCTTGCCGAGCAGGTTCTGCCGGAAGCGGCCTTGCTTGCCCTTCAGCATGTCGGCGAGCGACTTCAGCGGGCGCTTGTTGGCGCCGGTAATGACGCGGCCGCGGCGGCCGTTGTCGAACAGCGCGTCGACGGCCTCCTGCAGCATGCGCTTTTCGTTGCGGATGATGATGTCGGGCGCACGCAGTTCCATCAGCCGCTTCAGGCGGTTGTTGCGGTTGATGACACGCCGGTAGAGATCGTTGAGATCGGACGTGGCAAAGCGGCCGCCGTCGAGCGGCACCAGCGGACGCAGGTCCGGCGGAATCACCGGCACCACGGTGAGGATCATCCACTCCGGTTTGTTGCCGGAGAAGCGGAACGCCTCGACGATCTTCAGGCGCTTGGCGAGTTTCTTGTGCTTGATGTCGGACTCGGTCTCTTGCATCTCGGCCCGGAGCTGGGTTTCCAGCTTTTCGAGCTCGAGGCCTTTGAGCAATTCGCGGATCGCTTCCGCGCCGATCATGGCGGTGAAGGAGTCCTGGCCGTATTCGTCCTGCGCGCGGAGATATTCCTCTTCGGACAACAGCTGACGGTCCTTGAGCGCGGTAAGACCCGGCTCCAGAACGACGTAATATTCGAAATACAGAATCCGCTCGAGATCCTTCAGCGTCATGTCGAGCAAGAGGCCGATGCGCGACGGCAGCGACTTCAGGAACCAGATATGCGCAACCGGGGCGGCCAGTTCGATGTGGCCCATGCGCTCGCGCCGGACGCGGCTCAGCGTCACTTCGACCGAGCACTTCTCGCAGATGATGCCCTTGTACTTCATGCGCTTGTACTTGCCGCACAGGCACTCGTAGTCCTTGATCGGCCCGAAGATGCGCGCGCAGAACAGGCCGTCGCGCTCCGGCTTGAAGGTGCGGTAGTTGATGGTCTCCGGCTTCTTGATTTCGCCGTAGGACCACGACAGAATCTTCTCCGGCGACGCGATCGAAATCCGGATCTGGTCGAAGACCTGAGCCGGCGTCGTCGGATTGAAGAGATTCATAATTTCTTGGTTCATGGTCTTCTCCTTGGCCGCCGGGCGGCCCTAAGAAATTCCGTATTCGTCATGCCCGGGCTAGTCCCGGGCATCCACGTCTTCAAGCCGGAAACGAAGCGAAGACGTGGATGGCCGGGACATCTATGCGAAGACGCGCCTCGCGCTTAAGCCCGGCCATGACGGTATTGGTTGTTACTCCGCAGCTTCGGATGTCGTGCCGCCGATCTTGGAATTGTGCAGGTCGACGTTGAGGCCGAGCGAACGCATTTCCTTGACCAGCACGTTGAACGACTCCGGAATGCCGGCCTCGAAGGTGTCGTCGCCACGCACGATGGCCTCGTACACCTTGGTACGGCCGGCCACGTCGTCCGACTTCACGGTCAGCATTTCCTGCAAAGTATATGCCGCGCCGTAGGCCTCGAGCGCCCACACTTCCATTTCGCCGAAACGCTGCCCGCCGAACTGCGCCTTGCCGCCCAGCGGCTGCTGGGTGACGAGAGAGTACGGGCCGATCGATCGCGCATGAATCTTGTCGTCGACCAGATGGTGCAGCTTGAGCATGTAGATATACCCAACCGTCACCTTGCGATCGAACGCGTCGCCGGTACGGCCGTCATAGACGGTCGATTGTCCCGACTTGTCCATGCCGGCGAGTTCGAGCATCTGCTCGATGTCGGCCTCCTTTGCACCGTCGAACACCGGCGTTGCAATTGGTACACCGTGGCGCAAATTGCCGCCAAGCTCTATCAACTCGGAATCGTTGAGCGACTTGATGGTCTCGTCGTCGCCGTAGATCTTCTTCAACGTATCCTTGAGTGGCCTGGTATCCTGCTTCGCATTGGAGAGGTAGGCGTCGACCGCCTGCCCGATCCGCTTGCCGAGCCCGGCGCAGGCCCAGCCGAGGTGCGTCTCGAGAATCTGACCGACGTTCATCCGGCTTGGCACGCCCAACGGGTTGAGCACGATATCGGCATGCGTTCCGTCTTCGAGGAACGGCATGTCCTCGACCGGCACGATCTTCGACACCACGCCTTTATTGCCGTGACGGCCCGCCATCTTGTCGCCGGGCTGGATCTTGCGCTTCACCGCGACAAAGACCTTGACCATCTTCATCACGCCGGGTGGCAATTCGTCGCCGCGCTGCAGCTTCTCGACCTTGTCGAGGAAGCGCTGTTCAAGGCCCTTCTTCGATTCGTCGTACTGCTTTCGCATGGCCTCGATTTCGGCCATCAGCTTGTCGTTGGGGGACGCAAACATCCACCACTGCGAGCGCGGATGCTCGTCGAGCACCCCGCGGGTGATCTTGGTGTCCTTCTTGAAGCCCTTCGGACCGGCGATGCCCTGGCGGTTTTCCAGCAGCTCCGCCAGACGGCCGTAAACGTTACGGTCGAGAATCGCCTGTTCGTCGTCGCGGTCCTTGGCGAGGCGTTCGATCTCTTCCCGTTCGATCGCCAAGGCGCGCTCGTCCTTGTCGACGCCGTGCCGGTTGAACACCCGCACCTCGACGATGGTGCCCTGCACGCCCGGCGGCACGCGGAGCGAGGTGTCGCGTACGTCGGAAGCCTTTTCGCCGAAGATGGCGCGCAGCAGCTTTTCTTCCGGCGTCATCGGGCTTTCGCCCTTTGGCGTGATCTTGCCCACCAGGATGTCGCCGGCGCGCACTTCGGCGCCGATATAGACGATGCCGGCTTCGTCGAGGTTCTTCAACGCCTCTTCCGAAACGTTCGGAATGTCGCGGGTGATTTCCTCAGGACCGAGCTTCGTATCGCGGGCCATCACCTCGAATTCCTCGATGTGGATCGAGGTGAAGACGTCGTCCTTCACGATCCGCTCCGACAGCAGGATCGAATCTTCGAAGTTGTAGCCATTCCAGGGCATGAACGCGACCAGCACGTTGCGGCCGAGCGCAAGTTCGCCGAGATCGGTCGAGGGACCGTCGGCAATGATGTCGCCCTTGCGCACGGTGTCGCCGACCTTCACCAGCGGACGCTGGTTGATGCAGGTTGACTGGTTGGAGCGCTGGTACTTCATCAGGCGATAGATATCGACGCCGGACTTGGTGGGATCGAGATCTTCGGTGGCCCGAATAACGATACGCGTGGCATCGATCTGGTCGATCACGCCGGTGCGGCGGGCCGCGATCGCAGCGCCGAAGTCGCGGGCGACCACGCCTTCCATGCCGGTACCGACAAACGGCGCCTCGGCGCGCACCAGGGGCACGGCCTGACGCTGCATGTTCGAGCCCATCAGCGCGCGGTTGGCGTCGTCGTTTTCAAGGAACGGGATCAGCGCCGCGGCCACCGAAACGAGCTGCTTCGGCGACACGTCCATGTAGTCGACCTTGTCCGGCGTGATCATCAGCACGTCGCCGGCGTGACGGCAGACCACGAGGTCGTCGGTGAAACGGCCCCTGTTATCGAGCGCCACATTCGCCTGCGCCACGTGATAGCGGCCTTCTTCCATGGCCGAGAGATAGACCACCTCATCGGTGACGCGGCCGTCCTTGACCTTGCGATACGGCGTCTCGACGAAGCCGTATTTGTTCACCCGCGCAAAGGTTGCCAGCGAGTTGATCAGGCCGATGTTGGGGCCTTCCGAAGTCTCGATCGGGCAGATGCGGCCATAATGAGTCGGATGCACGTCGCGCACTTCGAAGCCGGCGCGTTCGCGCGTGAGACCGCCGGGGCCAAGCGCCGAGAGCCGGCGCTTGTGAGTGATCTCGGACAGCGGGTTGGTCTGGTCCATGAACTGCGAGAGCTGCGAAGAGCCGAAGAACTCGCGCACCGCCGCTGCCGCCGGCTTGGCGTTGATCAGGTCCTGCGGCATCACGGTGTCGATGTCGACGCTGGACATGCGCTCCTTGATCGCGCGCTCCATGCGCAACAGGCCGATGCGATACTGGTTCTCCATCAGTTCGCCTACCGAGCGGACGCGCCGGTTGCCGAGGTGATCGATGTCGTCGATCTCACCCTTGCCGTCGCGCAGATCGACCAATGTCTTGATCACCGCGAGGATGTCTTCCTTGCGCAGCGTGCGATGGGTATCGGGCGCGTCGAGTTCGAGGCGCATGTTCATCTTGACGCGGCCGACCGCCGACAGGTCGTAGCGCTCGGAATCGAAGAACAGCGACTGGAACATGTTCTGCGCCGAATCGATGGTCGGCGGCTCGCCGGGACGCATCACGCGATAGATGTCGAACAGCGCGTCTTCCCGCGTCATGTTCTTGTCGGCGTTGAGCGTGTTGCGGATGTAGGCGCCGACATTGACATGGTCGATGTCGAGCAGCGGCAGTTCCTTGTAGCCCTGTTCGTTCAGACCCTTCAGCGACTTCTCGGTGATTTCCTCGCCGGCCTCGGCGTAGATTTCGCCGGTCTTCGGGTTGACCAGATCCTCGGCGAGATAGTTGCCGATCAATTCGTCATCCGACAGCCGCAGCGCCTTCAGACCCTTTTCCTGGAGCTGGCGGGCAGAGCGGACGGTGAGCTTCTTGCCGGCTTCGAGCACGACCTTGCCACTGTCGGCGTCGATCAGGTCGTTGATGGTCGAATAGCCGCGGAAACGGTTGACGTCGAACGGCACGCGCCAGCCGTCCTTGGCGCGCTTGTACATGATCTTCTTGTAGAAGGTCGACAGGATCTCCTCGCCGTCGAGGCCGAGCGCGAACATCAGCGACGTAACCGGAATTTTGCGGCGGCGGTCGATACGCGCGAACACGATGTCCTTGGCGTCGAATTCGATGTCGAGCCAGGAGCCGCGATAGGGAATCACGCGCGCGGCGAACAGCAGTTTGCCGGACGAATGGGTCTTGCCCTTGTCGTGATCGAAGAACACGCCGGGCGAGCGGTGCATCTGCGAGACGATGACGCGCTCGGTGCCGTTGACGACGAAGGTGCCGTTCATGGTCATGAGCGGAATATCGCCCATGTAGACGTCCTGCTCCTTGATGTCCTTCACCGAGCGGGCGCCGGTTTCCTCGTCGATATCGAACACGATCAGGCGCAGCGTCACCTTGAGCGGGGCGGCGTAGGTCATGCCGCGCTGGCGGCATTCGTCGACGTCATATTTCGGCGGCTCGAACTCGTAGCGGACGAATTCCAGCATCGAGGTGTTGGAAAAATCCGAAATCGGGAATACCGACCGGAACACCGCCTGCAAGCCTTCGTCCAGCCGCCCGCCGACCGGCTCGTCAACCATCAGGAACTGGTCGTAAGATGCCTTCTGAACCTCGATGAGGTTCGGCATCTCCGCCACTTCCTTGATGTGCCCGAAGAACTTGCGAACGCGTTTGCGACCGGTGAACGTCTGCTGCGCCATAGTGGCCTCTCATTTCGTCGCCCGTTTGAGGCGAACCTTCCGAAGCGCGATTGCGGTCGCCCCCGGGTTGAATTCCGACACATCCAAATTCCGAAGCTCGATGTCAGGTTTTTAATCTTAGACCCGACCGTACAGCACTCAGAACGCAAAACGACGTGCGAAGCAGGTGTCCTGCTTCGCCCGTCTCAACCATCTGTCTACGGACCGAAGAAGCCCGAAATTTGCTTATCTCCCAACGGCTTACGCAGAAACGTCGCCGTCTCCTTTCGCCAAGCCGTGCTTTCGTGCTGCCGCCCCGATATGGGGTGGTGATCGTGGAAATTCGAGGGGTGTTCCCACCAATCTCCACACAATCCTGTGTATAACTCATCTGTTCA
>CAVYEF010000002.1:0-792621 GCA_963767445.1 uncultured Alphaproteobacteria bacterium
ATCTGGGCGACAGTGAGGCCGGAATAATGAGCCACGACCGCAACGCTGGTGGTCTTGAACAGACCGTTCAGCGCTTCGACCGCCTCTTTTTTTGCCGCTCTTTCCAAAGCAAGCTCTCTCCGGTAGGCGGCCTCTGCATCATGAGCAGACCGCCGGGTTGCACCCGACATCCGACCCGGAACCTGACCTCAAGACACGCTGGTCTTCGGACATGCCGGGCAAGACGACATTGAAAAGCCTGCCCTCCCGACCGTTGCCGGCCGAAACCAGCAAAGACCGAGGTGTCGAGGTTCGAACCAACTCCGCAGCTCGCCGCAGAAAGCGGCGAACAGCTAAAATCCGGTCTTCACCCGTCTGTGCAGGCCATGCAATTAAGCCGTTGAAGGGACTTTGAAGTCTCGTCGCAGGCGCCTGCAGTCTTGGACAGGATCGAGGTTCTCCGGCGTGGCCGGCGACCCCCTGCTCCATATCCTCCAACGCGATCAGCTTCCTTTCGAGCAATCCATGCGGATGTCTTGAAAGGAATAGTCTCCTAGCAAATCGGGTTTTAGGAATGCGAGCACAGACGTGCCAGCAACGGCCAGCACGTCCGGAAGCCGGTGTTTAGCGAGTCTCGGCGGGCTTGCCAAGGGTTTTTTGCTCTTCGTCGTCCCCGCGCAGGCGGGGGATCCATGCCACCGACGATGCGGCTTAGAAACCCACGGTGCAACGGCGCTTTTCAACTGAAACGGCACGGCGTATGGCCCTCGCCTTCGCGGGGACGACGCGTGGTGACGACGTCACGTCACCGGATAAGCCAGCGGTTGCCCCGCGAAAGCCGCATCGAGATTGGCCATCACGCAATCCTGCATCGCGGTGTGCAATTCGACGGTGTGGCCGCCGATATGCGGCGTCAGCACCACATTGGGAAACGCGGTCAAGGCGTCGGGCGCGTGCGGCTCCTTCGCATACACGTCAAGGCCCGCACCCGCGATGGTCTTGTCGGTCAGGGCAGCGACCAGCGCATCCTGATCAATCACGGAGCCGCGCGAAATATTGACGAGATAGCCGTCCGGGCCGAGCTTTCGCAGCATCGCGGCATCGATCACGTGATGGGTATCGGCGCCGGCGCGGACCGCGATCATCAGCACGCCGCACCACTCCACCAGCGCTTCGAGGCTCGGAACGTATCGATACGGCACGTCGCGCCGGCTGCGGCTGTAATAGGCGACATCCATCTCGAACGCCGCCGCCCGCGCCGCGATCTTGCGGCCGATCTCACCCATGCCGTAGACGCCGAGACGGCGAGCCGGATTGCCCGGCTGTGGCTTCATCAGCGGCGACGGTTTTGCCGACGACCAGTTTCCGCTCCGCACATAATCGTCCGCGGGCAATATGCGCCGCGTCACCGCCAGCATCAGCGTCATGGCGAGATCGGCGACCGCCGACGCGTTTGCGGCCGGGCTGTTGCCGACCATGATCTTTCAATTCGCCGCGGCTTCGAGGTCAACGCCGTCATAGCCGGTGCCGTAGCAGACGATCGCCTGCAATGCCGGCAACGTGTCCATCATATCGGCGCCTAGCGGCGTGCCGCCGGCTGTGATCATCGCGCGGATGTCGGCCAGTTGTTCAGCCGCGAACATTTCGTCCGGCGGTTTTCCCGCGGCGTCCATCAGGTCGTAGCGCTGTCCGATGCGCACCATCATCGCCTTGGGAAAACGCGAATAGATCAGAACCTTGTCGGGCATCTTTTTCTCTTTCCTCCGTCATTGCCGGGCTTGACCAGGCAATCCATCGTCTTCGAAAGATTTTTTGCGAAGAGTGATGGATGCGCGGGTCAAGCCTGCGCATGACGAATGATAGACGGAAACCAAATTAAAGGGCGAAACCGGTTTCCCAATTCCGCCCTGGTTCGCTTCATGTGCCGTAAAAGGCGTGGGCTTACGTCCCGCCGGCGTTGCCGACGAGCGTGCTCGGCTCGACCTTCACGCCTGGACCCATGGTCGATGAGACCGCGACGCGCTGGATGTAGGTGCCCTTGGCGCCGGCCGGCTTCGCCTTGGCTACCGCGTCCGCAAGCGCCTTGATGTTCTGCACCAGTTTCTCTTCGCTGAACGACGCCTTGCCGACGCCGGCCTGCACGATTCCCGCTTTCTCGACGCGGAATTCGACCGAGCCGCCCTTGGCGCCCTTGACGGCGGTGGCGACGTCCATGGTGACGGTACCGATCTTCGGGTTGGGCATCATGCCGCGGGGGCCGAGCACCTTGCCGAGACGGCCAACCAGCGGCATCATGTCAGGGGTTGCGATGCACCGATCGAAATCGATGGTGCCGCCTTGAACCTTCTCCACCAGGTCTTCCGCGCCGACCACGTCCGCACCCGCCGCCTTGGCTTCCTCCGCCTTGGCGCCGCGCGCGAACACCCCGACGCGCAAGGTGCGGCCGGTGCCGTTCGGCAGTGTCACCACGCCGCGCACCATCTGGTCGGCGTGACGCGGATCGACGCCGAGGTTGATCGCAACCTCAATGGTCTCGTCGAACTTCGACTTGGCGCGCTCCTTCACCATCTTGATGGCGTCGTCGAGGGAATAGAGTTTTTCGCGATCGACGCCTTCGCGGGCCTTCGTCAAACGTTTTCCGATTGCCATGACCGTCATCCCGCCACTTCAAGACCCATCGAGCGGGCAGAGCCCTCGACCATCTTCATGGCCAACTCGATGGTATCGCAATTGAGATCCTTCATCTTCTTCTCGGCGATCTCGCGCACCTGCGCTGAAGTCACCTTGCCGGCCTTGTCGCGGCCTGGAGCTTTCGATCCGGACTGGATTTTGGCGGCCTGCTTGAGAAAGAAGGACATCGGCGGGGTCTTCATCTCGAAGGTGAAGGAACGATCGGCGTAGATCGTGATCACCACCGGAATCGGCGTATTCTTCTCTTCCTTCTGCGTCTGGGCATTGAACGCCTTGCAGAATTCCATAATGTTGAGGCCGCGCTGACCAAGCGCGGGTCCGATCGGGGGCGAAGGATTCGCGGCGCCCGCCGGCACCTGCAATTTCAGGTATCCGGTCACTTTCTTTGCCATGCGTTACTCCTCATGCTGTTCCGGACCATTCCGGAGCTACGTCAAGGACCGTGGTGCGGTCACATGGCGACTGGCGATCGCCTGCTTCCTTCCACGGCATTCATGGAAAACAGCGCTTGCTGCTTCCCTTTTGTCATACGCGGGCTTGACCCGCGTATCCATCGCACTTCGCAAGAGTTCTTTGAACAAGAGTCTTTCGAAGAGGATGCATTGCCGGGTCAAGCCCGGCAATGACGAAACTCTTATACCTTCTCGACCTGGCCAAACTCCAGTTCGACCGGGGTTGCGCGGCCGAAGATCGACACCGCGACCTTGACGCGCGAGCGGCCCTCGTCGATTTCTTCCACCACGCCGGAGAACGACGCGAACGGGCCGTCGGCCACCCGCACGTTCTCGCCGATCTCGAACGAAACCGACGCCTTCGGTCGCTCCACGCCTTCCTGCACCTGATGCAGGATGCGCATGGCTTCGGCCTCGGAAATCGGCATCGGTTTGTTTTCAGCACCAAGAAAGCCCGTTACCTTCGGCGTGTTCTTGATCAGGTGAAACGCCTCGTCGGTAAGGTTCATCTTGACCAGAACGTAGCCTGGGAAAAACTTGCGTTCGGCATCGACCTTGCGGCCGCGGCGGACTTCCGTGACCTTTTCGGTCGGCACCAACACCTGCTCGAACAATTCCTCGAGCCCGCGCTGCTTCGACTGCTCGCGGATCGATTCGGCGACTTTCTTCTCGAAATTCGAATAGGCGTGGACGATGTACCAGCGCATGCTCATGATGGGGTCCGTGCGCTCTTGTCAGTGGATGCCGAGAATGAAGGTAACGAGAACGCGGATCACCTGATCCGCGGCGAAGAAGAAGATCGACGCCAGCGCCACCATGACGAACACCATGATGGTGGTGATCGTGGTCTCGCGGCGCGACGGCCACGTGACCTTGGCGGTCTCGCTGCGCACTTCCTGCAGGAATTTGAACGGGCTGAAAGCCATCGTCTGTCGGCGTCCGTCGGTGAGCGATTCAGGGTTTTCAAGAAATCCGAACAGCCCTTTTGCGCCCAACCCTCTCTTGAAGGATGAGCGCCAAGCGGGCTCGATTGTCCGGGGGAAATTCAAGGCCGCGCCGGATATCCGCAAAGCGGGCCAGCAGCAGGTGACGGCTATGTACTGCGGTCGCGGTGCAAGGTCAAGGTCCGGAAAAGGCGGAAGTCAGCCCTTGCGTTCACCTTTTGGTTGCGGTCAATTTACCCGCATTGGATAAATTCAGTTTCACACACCCATTTGCGAGACCACCATGGAAACCGTTTCCATCAACGATCTACGAGATGAAATTACCCACCTGCGCAACAAGGTCGATTTTATCGCCGAGGAGAATCAGGAAGCGAAAGGTCCCTGGTTCAAAAACATCGCGACGGTCATTTCCGTCGCGGCATTCCTTTTTTCGTTCGGGACCACAATCGTTTCCTACAAGCGGACCAACGACCAGGATATTCACAATCTTAAATCAGAGCTCAGAAGCCTTTTGCAGAGACTCGCTGCCCTGCCAAAAGAGAATCTTGAAATCTATAAAAAATATCAAACCGAGCCGAATACGATCGCCGTGCTCTCCGGATATCTGAACCAGGAAAACCTGCTGCTCTCCAAGCAAGCCAACGAAGTGATCAAGCGGCTGCCGAAAGACCAGGTTTCCGCAACCGATTACACCGCGGTAGCCATGGCACTGGAGCAATCCAGAAATTTCGATACGGCGACTGCGAATTTCAACAACGCGTTGGCGGTTGCGACGATTCTCGATGACGAAGTCGGCGCCCTGAGACTGTTGGCATCGCTGGAGATGATGATGGGAAAGACCGGCGACGCGCGCAGGCACTTTCAGAGTGCCGTGGATATTTTCGCTGAAAAATATCGAACCTATGATGACTTTACCAAGAATTACACCAATTTTCTTACGGAAATTAACTGGGCTCAGGCCGAAGGGGCAGCACGCAACATCGAGGCTGCCATGCAGCATCTCAACAACGCAGATCAAATTGTGGGAAGAATGCCGCAGGGACCACAAACCGAGCTGTACCGGTCCCAGGTAAGCCAGAGCAGAAGCGCGCTATCGGCGCCGGCGCAAACGGGACCCGTAAATCCTGCTGTTATTCCTGCGCCGCTCCCCAGCGCGGGTTTACCCAAACCACCTCCCGTACTGCCGGCGCGTTAAGGCGGCTTAAGGCCGAGGCGCGCGCCGACTGCAAATTGCAGAGCGGCATCGTTCGCCCAAGCGATCATTGTTTACACCAGCGCGTCGCCATCGTTTCGATCGAAGGAAACGCGACGTACATTGAAGCATCTAAAGGCCACGGCACGATGAACACTCGCAGTTCGCGGCGAGCGTTGCGGCAAACTGAAGGCAACGCAGCCCGCGCGCCGGCGATCCACGCCCACCGTTGACGAGCCTAGCTTTTTTGCGCCTGCCGCTGTTTGCGCAACGAAGCGCGCCGCGAGATCCCGGCTTGCGCGGCCCGGATGGCTTCCGCCGGGGTTGCCGGCTTTTTCCTGAGCAGCGTTTTCGTCACCGCCCCGCTCGCCGGCATCGCCGGCAGCACCAGGGTCGGCGCAATCGAACTGTGCGCGAGCGGCTGCTCGCTCATTGGGCCGGTCGATGTGGGCTTGCGCCTGGGCATGCAGGAACAACGCGTTGCCGCCGAATTCGTTCGATGCCTGAAAAGCCCCGCGAAGGCGACGCGCGCAGTTATGTCGTTCAATTCGAACTATGTGAAGGGACACGGCCGAGCGTTGCCGGTTCGGCCGGACAGCCTGGTAGCTGGCAGGGGCGGCAGGGCTCGAACCTGCGACAACCGGTTTTGGAGACCGGTACTCTACCAACTGAGCTACACCCCTATCGGGACCGCGGCGCAACCGCCGATCGCGCCGTTTCAAGCATAGGGCGGGCCCGAAAAGCAAGGGTGAAGGCGGCCGCGCGGGTCGCGGACCTCGCCCGATTACGCCTTGGGCAGCAGCCAATCGCGAAAATTCTCCGCGTAGCTTTCGACAATTCTTTCGGGAACGCCTTGTTTATAGGAGTTGTCGACCGCTGCTTGAACCGCGGTTCCCAAAACGCCCTGTCCGGCGAGCAGCATGCCGGTCAGGTTGGGATGGGCGAGGATGACCGCTCCGGTTTTGGCATCGACCAGATTGACGTCCGCGGCCATGCCATAGCCGCCGCCGATCAGGATGCGTTGCACCGCCGACGCAATCGTGAAGGATTTGACGACGATATCGAGCCGCACCGGCCGTGTGCCGTTGAGCTGGCCGGCCATCACCCGCTCGACCCCCGACTTGATCTTGGGCGCCAGCAAGCTCTGGACGTAAGCCTTGCCTTCCGGAGTATTCGTCCGCGTCGCGATCTCGTCGTCCGGGATGGACTTTGCGGTGGCATCGGCGCGGATGCCATCCTCCCACTGCACATTCGCTTCAGGCGCGAAGCTGACGGTGACACCCGCCAGCTTCATGGCGGCAATGTCGTTTTTCGACAGCGAATTTTCGACAGTGACGCAGCCGGTCAGCGCGAGGGCCCGCAAGCACGGCCAGCCGTGCCATTCCCAGCACCTTTTTCATGAATTCCCCACCCCTGTTGTCCCAGGGGCGGGTCAATAAGTGGTGCGCCGGCGATTGTCTATCTTTAATTGCGGTCGCGCGCGGTAGCGTTCGTTGCCAGCATTGCGAGCATGAAAAAGCCCGGGCAAGCCGGGCATTTTCGAACTCTTTATGTCCCGGCTCTGCGGAGTGGCATCATCGGCAATGCTTCGCATCGCCTCAGAATACCGCACCGCGTCCGGAACACCAGGTATCTGTTACTCGATGATGCTTGCGACCACGCCTGCGCCGACGGTACGGCCGCCTTCGCGGATGGCGAAGCGCAGCTTCTCCTCCATCGCGATCGGCACGATCAGGTGCACTTCCATCGCGATATTGTCGCCCGGCATCACCATCTCGGTGCCCTCCGGCAGGTGCACCACCCCGGTCACGTCGGTGGTGCGGAAATAGAACTGCGGACGGTAGTTGGTGAAGAACGGGGTGTGGCGGCCGCCCTCCTCCTTGGTCAGGATGTAGGCCTCGGCCTTGAACTTGGTGTGCGGCTTCACCGAACCCGGCTTGCACAACACCTGACCGCGCTCCACTTCCTCGCGCTTGGTGCCGCGCAGCAGCGCGCCGATGTTGTCGCCCGCCTGGCCCTGGTCCAGAAGCTTGCGGAACATCTCCACCCCGGTGACGATGGTCTTCTGGGTGTCGCGAAGGCCCACGATCTCGATTTCCTCGCCGACCTTGACGATGCCGCGCTCGACCCGCCCCGTCACCACCGTGCCGCGGCCCGAGATCGAGAACACGTCTTCCACCGGCATCAGGAACGGCTGGTCGATCGGCCGCTCCGGCTGCGGAATATAGGCGTCCACCGCCTTCATCAGCTCCAGGATCGCATCATGGCCGAGCTTGGGGTCCTTGTTCTCCAGCGCAGCCAGTGCCGAACCCTTGACGATCGGAATGTCGTCGCCCGGGAAATCGTACTTCGACAGCAGCTCGCGGACCTCCATCTCGACCAGTTCGAGCAGTTCAGGATCGTCCACCATGTCGCATTTGTTCAGGAACACCACCAGCGCCGGAACGCCGACCTGGCGCGCCAAAAGGATGTGCTCGCGGGTCTGCGGCATCGGCCCGTCAGCCGCCGACACCACCAGGATCGCGCCGTCCATCTGCGCCGCACCCGTGATCATGTTCTTCACATAGTCGGCATGGCCCGGGCAGTCGACGTGGGCGTAATGCCGGTTCGCCGTCTCGTATTCGACATGCGCCGTCGAAATCGTGATGCCCCGCGCCTTCTCCTCCGGCGCCTTGTCGATCTGGTCGTAGGCCGTGAACGTCGCACCGCCCGTCTCCGCAAGAACCTTGGTGATCGCCGCCGTCAGCGACGTCTTCCCATGGTCGACGTGACCGATCGTACCAATGTTGCAATGCGGCTTGTTACGTTCAAACTTTGCTTTGGCCATTCACATCCGTCCTTGTCGGCTGCGCTTTCTACGCGCGGCATTGAAAATTGCGGCTGGTTTACTCTCGAAAAACGCCCCTGTTCAAGCCAGAACTTCTGGGCCAATCTCGCGCTTACCATGCCGGCTGAGCGCCTTATCTAGGCATGGAAACAAAAAGAGCAATCGGGAGACGTTGATGAACGCGCAAGCCGCCGCCAAGCCAGTAAGCCAGCTGCGAACCCCGCCGCTGCCGGACGCAAAGCCGGAAACGCTCGGGCTGTCTCCGACCCGGCTGGCGCGGATATCGGACGCGTTCAAGCGCGAGATCGACAAGGGTACCATCCCCGGCGTCACCGTGATGGTGGCGCGGCGCGGCCAGATCGGCTGGTTCGAGGCACTGGGCCGGCAAGACCCCGCAGCCAGCGCGCCGATAACTCGCGACAGCGTCTTTCGCATCTACTCGATGACCAAGCCGATCGTCTCGATCGGCATCATGCAGCTGGTCGAGGACGGATTTCTTCTGCTCAGCGAACCACTGGCGAAATACATTCCGGAGTTCGCCGGCCAGAAAGTCGGCGTCGAGAATAACGGCAAGCTCGATCTTGTGCCGCTGGCGCGGCCGATCACGATTCAGGACCTGCTGCGGCATACCTCCGGAATCACCTATGATCATACCGGAGATGGAGCGGTGCAGCGGATGTACAAGCAGGCGCCGCTGCGCGACCGCAAAATCAGCAATGCCGAACACGCATCCCTTGTCGCCGCGCTGCCGCTGGTCTGCCAACCCGGTTCCGAATGGAATTACAGCCGCTCCACCGACATTCTGGGCCGTATCATCGAGATCGTTTCCGGCAAACCCTTGAGCGCCTATCTGACCGACCGCATTCTCGCGCCATTGCAGATGACGGAGACCACGTTCCATACCGCTCAGGAGAACGCCCATCGTCTGGCCCAACCCTTCGCAAAGGATCCGTGGACCGGCGAGCCTGTAAACCTCATCGACATGCTGGAAAAGCCGGTGATGGAATCCGGCGGCGGCGGCCTCGTCTCGACCACGATGGACTATGCGCGCTTCTGCCAGATGCTGCTGGGCGGCGGCTCGCTCGACGGCAACCGCATCATCGGCCGCAAGACGCTGCGCCTGATGGCGTCCAACCATCTCGACGCGGGCGTAAAGATCAACGGCACGCTGCTGTCGCCCGGCCACGGTTTCGGGCTCGGCTTCGCGGTGCGCACCGACGACGGCATGGCGCCGTTCGCGGGCTCGGTCGGCCAGTTCTTCTGGAGCGGCATGGCCGGAACGTTTTTCTTCATCGACCCCGAGGAAGATCTGTTCGCAATACTGATGTCGCAAGGCCCAGGACAACGCGAGCATCTGCGCACGATGCTGCGGGGCTTGGTCTACGCCGCGGTGGAGTAAGGCTTGCTCGCGCAACACGCGCCGTATCGCCCCCGCGCAGGCGGGGAACTCATAACCACTGATGCTCATGTTTCACACGCTGCTTCTACGCGCCACTAACACTTTCCGCGCTACTCACGGCGGCGTGTATGGGTCCCCGCCTGCGCGGGACGACAGTTGAGTAGGCGGCAACGCTGCATGCCCGGGACACGAGAACGAGGAGCGGTACACATGTCGCGAAGTTCAATCGCAAAAGCCGCATCACGTCTCAAGCGCCTGTCCCTGCTTAGTTGCCTCACAACGCTCGCCTGCACCTCCGCCGCGCTGGCCAACGGATCGTCGGTTCCTTATGGCGGCGGCGGTCCGATGGCAAGGTTCGACGCGATTATCGGGCAGTACAATGCGTCGGGCGAACTGTTTCGCATCGAAGGTCATTGCCAATCATCCTGCACCATGTTTCTCGCGATCAGAAACGTCTGCGTCGATGCAAACGCCAACCTGTTGTTTCATGCCTCGCTTTCGGCCCGCGAACGGGATCACGCGCCATATCCGGAAAAGAACGCGCATATGGCGAGCCATTACAATTCAAGTCTCCGCGCCTTCGTCCTTGCAAATCATTACATGAATTCATTCACCTTCCATGCCATCTCCGGCCGCGACATCATCCGTAAATTCGGCTATCGGCAATGCCCCGGAAAGTGAACGCGGCTTCCGAAAGACCCTCATGCATGGCACGGGACGGAAATGAGCTAGCTGATCGTCGCGCCGCCGTCGATGACGATGGTCTGTCCGGTCATGAACGTACCGGCAGCCGACGCCAGAAACACCGCCGCTCCCGCGATTTCGTCCGGCTCGCCGATCCGCAGCAAGGGCGAGCGCGCGGTGGCGGCCTTAAGGGTTTCAGGGTTGTCCCACAGCGCCTTGGCAAAATCGGTCTTGATCAGGCCCGGCGCGATGCAGTTCACGCGCACATTGTGCTTGCCGTATTCGCAGGCGAGATTGCGCGCGAGCTGCATGTCGGCGGCCTTCGAGATCGCGTAGGAGCCGAGCACGGTGGAGCCCTTCAAGCCGCCGATCGAGGAGATGATGGTAATCGAGCCGTCTTTGCGTTCGACCATCTGCGGCGCCACCAGCGCGATCAGCCAGTGATTGGCTACGATGTTGTTGTCGAGGATCTTGCGGAACTGGTCGTCGGATATTCCGGCCTGCGGCCCGTAATAGGGGTTCGACGCGGCGTTGCAGACCAGGGTGTCGATGGTGCCGAAGGCGCGGTTGGTTTCCTCGACCAGATGCTTCAGATCGTCCTTGGCGGAAATGTTGGCCGCCACCGCCAGCGCCATTTGCCGGCCGGCCTTGTCGTTGATCGCCTTGGCCACCTCGTCGCAGACCTGCTGCTTGCGCGAGGAGATCACCACCCTGGCGCCGTGCTCGGCCATCCGCTCGGCAATGGCGCGGCCGATGCCGCGCGACGAACCGGTGATGACGGCGACTTTTCCGCTCATGTCGAACAAGGTCATGCGTTTGTCCCTAAATTTTGTTTGTGTCGATAGCAAAATACACGGTCAGCCGCGACTCTCGTGTCCCGGATGCGGGGCGGCATTCTTATGCCGCTCCGCAGAGCCGGGACGGTACCAGTGTTCGTTACGGCCCCGGCTCTGCAGCGCATCACGCCGCAAAGGCGGCGCGCTGCACTGCGTCCGGGGCACACCGATGCACCGACCAACTCACGCGAGCTTGGTCGCCGGCTCTGCTTCCGGACCTGCCGGCTGATGCATGGCGGCGTGCGAGGGGTCGGCGATCCACGGCTGCTGGTTGACGAAAGGAATCCGCCAGCCGCTGTGGCCGCTGCTGTTATGATGATCGAGCCGCGTGATGGAGCAATTGTCGATGGTAAAGGCGAGGCATTTTTCCGGCTGGTCGCCCAGCGCCACGCCGAGCGCAGCCCTGATGGTGCCGCCATGTGCGACGGCGACGATGTCCCTGCCGGCGTGCTCGGCGTTGATGCGGTCGATGGCGCGGCGCACGCGGTTGTACAGATCCATGAAGCTTTCGCCGTTCGGCGAGGGCTGATCGATCGGCGCAAACCAGTGGCTGCCATGCGGCAGGCTGGCGATGAAGGCCGCGCGGTTCATGCCCTGCCAGTCGCCGAGGTGCTGCTCGTTCAGATCGGCCTCGTGAGGCATCGCGTCGGGTTTCGGAAAACCGGCGGCCCAGATCGCTTCCGCGGTCTGGTGGGTGCGCTTCAGCTTGCTGGCGATCCACACCGCATCGCGCGGCAGGATCTTGCCGACCGCGCCGAACACCACGCCATCGCTGCAATCGCAAGGCATGTCCTTCTGTCCATAAATGTTACCGCCGTCGTCGCGCACCGGCGCGTGACGTATCCACCACCACCGCGTTGCGACCACGCCTTTAGGAACGGCATGTTGCAGGGCCAACGATCTGTCTGGATTGGACATCGATAAAACCCTTCAATAATGTCACGCCGCTGTACGTGAGAGTGGGCCTCGCCTCAAGCCACATCGACGGTCGGCACGTCTTTGAATTCCGCATGGCGGCAAGCGCCGAAAAAAACAGCAGCAGGAGAACGTCATGGGCCGCCTCAAAGGCAAATCCGTCATCATCACCGGCGCCGGTAGCGGCATCGGCCGCGCCGCGTCGCTGTTGTTCACCAAGGAAGGCGCCAGGCTGATCGCGGTCGACCGCAGCGACAGCGTGATGGAAACCGAGAAGCTGGTCAGCGACGCCGGCGGCACGGTCGAAGCCATGAGGCTGGACGCCGGTTCGGAAGCCGACGTCAAGGCGTTCATCGACAGGGCGATGTCGAAATACGGCAGGCTGGATGCGATCTGGGCCAATGCCGGCATTAGCGGCGGGCTGGTGCCATTGGCCGACCAGACCGTCGAGCATTGGCAGGAAATCCTGCGTATCAACCTGATCGGGCCATTCCTCGCGATCAAATATGCGATCCCGCACATGATCAAACAGAGGTCCGGCGCGATCGTCTGCACCGCGTCGGTCGCGGGACTGAAATCCGGTGCGTCCGGCCATCCCTACGGCGCCAGCAAGGCCGGCGTGATCAGCCTCGTACAGACCACCGCCTATTCGCTGTCCGGCACCGGCGTGCGCATCAACGCGGTATGCCCAGGCCTGATCGAGACCGGCATGACCAAACCGATCTTCGACAACGCCAAATCGCGCGGCTCCGATCACAAGATCGGCCAGCTCAACCCGCTCAAGCGCGCTGGCCAGCCGCACGAACTCGCCGCGATGGGCCTGTTTCTCGCCAGCGACGAGGCGTCCTACGTCAACGGCCAGGCGATCCCGGTCGACGGCGGGCTGACGGCCTCGATGCCCTATGCGGGCAAGCCGGTTTAAGAAGAAGGCGCCGCAAACTCAGTGTCGTCCCCGCGCAGGCGGGGACCCATAACCACCGATGGTTATGTTTTGCACGCGGCTGGCATGTTCCGCCTCACAGTGACGGAAGCTATAGGTCCCCGCCTGCGCGCTAGGGCATGCACATATCTCTGTCGTCATTGCCGGGCTTGACCCGGCAATCCATCACGCTTCGAAAGACTCTTTCGAAGATGGATGGATGCGCGGGTCAAGCCCGCGCATGACGAGATGTGTGCATGCCTTAGCGCGAAGGCGGGGACGACAGCGGAGTAGATTACTTCGCTCCGGCCTTTTGCGCGTACTCCCATGACGCCTGCGACAGCGGCACGGTGCGCTTGGCGGATTCCATGGCCTTCGCGCTGGCGGCGGTGCCGTCGCGGATGCGGCCGGCGATGCCTTGGGTGATGCCGGCCAGCCGGAACAGGTTGTAGGAGAAATACCAGTTGAGGTCCGGCACGGTCTCGCCGGTGGCGTCGCAATAGATTTTCGCGGCCTCTTCCATGCTCGGAATGTTCAGCGCGGCAAGGTCGGCATTGGCGAGCCCGGGCATGGTCCACTGCATCAACAAATAGGTGAAGTCCGCCATCGGATCGCCCAGCGTCGACAATTCCCAGTCCAGCACCGCCTGCACACGCGGCTCAGTGGCGTGGAAGATCATGTTGTCGAGCCGGTAGTCGCCATGCACCACCGAGACGCGCTTCTGCTCCGGCACGGTGCGCGGCAGCCACTCGATCAGCTTTTCGACTTCGGGAATGTGCTGGGTCTCCGAGGCGCGGTACTGCTTGGTCCAGCGATCGACCTGGCGCGCAAAATAATTGCCGGGCTTGCCGAAATCGCCGAGCCCGATTATTTCCGGATCGTATTGATGCAGCCTGGCCAGCGTCTCGATCTTGCTGGTGAAGATGCCGCGCCGCGCCTCCGGCGTCTGGCTCGGCAACGCCGGATCCCAGAACACCCGGCCCTCTTCCATCGACATGATGTAAAAGGCGGCACCGATCACGGCGTCGTCGATGCACAGCGCATAGGCGCGCGCGACCGGAAAGCCCTGCTTGCCCAGTGCTGCGATCACCTTGAACTCGCGGTCGACCGCATGTGCCGAAGGCAGCAGTTTACCGAACGGTTTTCGGCGCATCACATAAGAGCGGCGGGGGGTATCGAGCCGGTAGGTCGGATTGGACTGGCCGCCCTTGAATTGCAGCACTGTCAGCGGGCCGGCATAGTCCTCGACGTGCTCACGCATCCAGCCGTCGAGGCGCACTTCGTCGATGCGATGACGCTCCTCGACCGGCCTGGTGCCGGAAAATTCCTCATCTTTCCTGACGCCCTCGGTCACGTCGGCGCTCCCTTTTTGCTTCTCCCTCTCCTCGCTTCGGGGAGAGGGTCGGGGTGACGGGCACTCTCCACACACTCGGGCTCGCGGAGAGTCCCCCTCACCCGTCTCGCATCTGACGATGCAAGACGACCTCTCCCCGCAAGCGGGCAGAGGTGACCCAATTCAGCTTAACGCACTACACGTTAGTGCGTTGGAGCGTTTGCATACTTCCGAAGTTCAAGTCTGGCAATGGCGCGGTTGTGCACCTCGTCCGGACCATCGGCCAGCCGCATGGTGCGCATCGAGGCGTAGTCGCGTGCCAAGCCCGCATCGTCGGAGACGCCGGCGGCGCCGTAGGCCTGGATCGCGTTGTCGATGATCCGCAGCGCCATGTTCGGGCCGGAGACCTTGATCATCGCGATCTCGAGCTGGGCTGTCTTGTTGCCGACCTTGTCCATCATGTCGGCGGCCTTGAGGCACAAGAGGCGGTTCATCTCGATGTCGGTGCGAGCCTCCGCGATGCGCTGTTCCCAGATCGAATATTCGATGATCTTGCGGCCGAACGCGGTGCGCGATGACAGCCGCCGCACCATCTTCTCCAGCGCCTCCTCGGCCTTGCCGATGGTACGCATGCAATGATGGATGCGGCCGGGACCGAGACGGCCTTGCGCGATCTCGAACCCCCTGCCCTCGCCGAGCAGGATGTTGCCGGCGGGCACGCGGACGTTCTCCAGCAGCACCTGGGCGTGGCCATGCGGTGCGTCGTCGAAGCCGAACACCGGCAGCATCTTCTCGACCGTCACGCCCTTGGCGTTGGCCGGAACCACGATCTGCGACTGTGCCTGATGCTTGGGCGCGCTCGGATCGGTCTTGCCCATCACGATCATTACTTTGCAGCGCGGATCGCCCATGCCCGACGACCACCATTTGCGGCCGTTGATGACGTATTCGTCGCCGTCGCGCCGGATCGAGGTTTCGATGTTGGTGGCGTCGGACGATGCAACGGCAGGCTCGGTCATCAAAAACGCGGAGCGGATCTCGCCGTCCATCAAGGGACGCAGATACTTCCGCTTCAGATCCTTCGACGCGTAGCGCATGAACACTTCCATGTTGCCGGTGTCGGGCGCCGAGCAGTTGAACACCTCCGAGGCCCAGCCGATGTGGCCCATCTCCTCGGCCAGCGGCGCGTATTCGAGATTGGACAGACCCGCGCCGCGGAATTCGTCGTCTTCATGCGAAGACGGCGGCATGAACATGTTCCAGAGACCTTCGGCGCGTGCCTTCTTCTTCAGATCCTCGACGACCGGAATCACTTTCCAGCGCGCGCCCTCGGCGTCCTGCTGCTTGTAGACCGGCACGGCGGGACGGACGTGCTTGGTCATGAACGACTGCACGCGATTGAGCCATTCCTTCTGGCGGTCCGACATCGTGAAATCCATGGGGCGTTCCTCGTCCTGTTACGAAAATTGTTGGCGACACTGTCTCCCCGCGGCCGGCTTGCCGCAAGGCGTTTGTTGGCATGTCCCCGACGCGCGGCGTCAGCAGCCGCAGCCGCGCACGGCGCGCACGGCGCGCATTTGACATTCAATCTTTCAAACCATAGTTTCATACAACTGTTTGAATTGCAATCCTGGTCTTCGGTCGCATGGGAGCCATGAGATGCCGTCGGATCACACTCGAAGCGCGATCCTAACCGCCGCCGAGCGGCTCTATGCCGACCGCGGTTTCGCCGACGTGACGCTGCGCGACATCGTGGCCGCGGCCGAGGTCAACCTCGCGGCGGTGAATTATCATTTCGGCTCCAAGGACGAACTGATCGCGGAGCTGTTCGTGACCCGCAGCCTTGCGCTGAACCGCGAACGGCTGAGCGAACTGCGCGCCGCTGAAGAACGTGGCGGCGGCCGCGCCGACATCGCCGAGGTGTTGCGCGCGCTGGTCGGCCCGTCCTTGAAAGGCTGCCTCGGTCCCGACCGGCAGCGCTCGGCCGCGGCACGCTTCATGATCCGCGCTTCGATCGAATCGGTGGCCCCGATCCGCAGGATCAAGAACCGCGAGATCGACCACTTGCGGCGGTTCGCGGCGGCGATGCAGCGCGCCCTGCCGGGACGCGACGAGGTCGAATTGTACTGGGGGCTGCACTTCGCGCTGGCGATGGCGCACCAGACCATCCGCGACAGCGAGCGGCTGGCGAAACTGTCGGAGGGCAAGTGCGATCTGGATGACGTGAACGCGGTGGTGGAACGGGTGGTGGCCGCGGCAGCGATGACGTTGACGGGCCGTGATCCGGAACGGAAGGCAACCGAGGCCGTGGGAGCACGGCGGGCGCGCTAATCCCGCAGCGCTAACGGCAAAGCTGTATGGCGGCCGACCATAGCTTCCTTATGCTGATCGTCGGGCGCCCGCACCCGATCAAGGACAACAACTTGAAACGAATACTCATTGCCACGCTCGCCGCATTCCTATTGCCGCTCAGCGGTGCCACCGCAGAGACTTTCACGGAGCTGCTGCTTCGCTCCGACACTCAGAAGCATCTGGACTGGAGCCTCTTGTTCATGGATGTAAAAATGCTTGAAGGGGGCAAGGATAGTGGTCGTTGCATTGATATGACGGTGAATGCCGTATCGGACGAGGGGCGCCCGCAAATCTTTCTTGGCGGATTGGCATTTCTGCCGCCCGGAACGTATACGATCGTCAACGTGACATGCAGATATACGGCCAGACTTAAAGGCAAATTTGCAAGATTTCGCGTAGGCTGGAATGAAGTCATCAACGCGGGACGTCTGGTGATCGACTTTACGAAAGGCCCGATTGCCCTTTTCGGCCCACGCAAGTTTGCCGCGCGAACAAGCGTCGAAGACCTGAGCGTCAGAGCCGTTCAATCGTTCACAGAACGCCTTCCGAGTGTTTTTCCGAAGGCAAAAAAGCGCTACATGACGCCGAACCCGGCCACATCCGGAAAACGGCCGTCTTGACTACGTAACGGGTGCCGCGACCGACAACGCAACCTTTTGCGACGACCCGCGCAGCCTTGCATTCAAAACCCGCGTCAGCGGCCGTTCGACGGCAACGTGAATCGCACAGCCGACCAACACCGACACCATCACGCCAAGCACGAAAAACAACACCGGCGGCCACGTACCATCGGTCAGGCGCATCCAGATATCGCGCAGCGGGCGCAGCGCCAGCGTGTGACTGAGATAGAGGCTGTAGGATGCGTTGCCGAGGCCGGTCAGCCATCCCGTTGCCATTGAATCCTTTAGCGGCGGTCCGAGCACGAAACCGCCGACGATCATCATCGCGGGAACGCCGGCCGAGAATACCGCCGGCAAGAGAAATTCCGGCATCGCCAGCGCAAAGCCGGCGACCACCATGCAGGCTGCGATCCATCCACGCACCCGCCAGCCCGTCTCGTACAGCAGGCCGAGATAGAGGCCGAGCACGAATTCCAGGATGATGCCGTCGGTCCAGGTGAACAGTTTTGGTGTGGAGACGTCGAGGTCGCGGCCGAGCCACGACAAGGCGACGAAGACCGCGGTCAGGATGCCGATGCCGATGCGGCGCGTGCACAGCGTGGCCAGCGCCAGCGCCACATAGAAGTACATTTCGTAATCCAGCGTCCAGCCCTGCCCGAGGATCGGTCGCAGATCGCCTGATGACCGCAGCACCGGGATGAAGAAATACGAACCGACGATGTACCAGAACCTGTCGCCGGATATCTCGATCGAGCGCGGCGCGAGCCACACGCCGACGACCATCGCCGTGGTCAGGATCCAGTACAGCGGCACGATGCGCAGGGTGCGACGGACCAGGAAGCGCCGCCATGCGCCGGGCTCGCCGAAACTTTTTGTGGTCAGGATCATGATGAAGCCGGAGACCACGAAAAAGATATGAATTCCGAACGACCACGGAATGCTCGAAAACAGCGACGGCGCGCCGCCGGCCTGCTGGCGCAGCCAGTCGGCATGGAAATTGATGTGATGGATCACCACCATCATCGCCGCGATCGCGCGCAGCCACTGGATCGGGGCAAGCATGGTGTCGGCAGGAGCAGTGATGCGGTCCGCGCGCGCTGCGGTCACAAGCCGTTCTCGGATTCGAGGGTGCCAATTGCCGTCGTAGCCGCCGCACCCTAGCGTCGCCTCGCCTGTTGACAACGCAATCACGGCATTAACCTAAGCGATCAAGCTTAACGGCGGCAGCGGCCTGTCGATGCAAGCACCGGGCCGGAACTGCCGCATGGTGCGGTTGCTCCGCGCCGGCCGCGAAAGGACGATGTCCCGTCCCACGAGGACCGAACAATGAACATGACATCGGATTGCCGGGCCGGTAACGTGGGCACAGGTTCGGCTTTTAGCAGGCGAGAGACCGATGAAACGCTGCCTGGTTGGATTGATCGCGACCGCCGCCATGTGCTCGGCATTCCCGCTCCAGGTCCAGGCCGAAAACAAGACGTGTTTCTTTCCGGCGATGCGATTGATGAACCAGAACGCCACCTACGCCCGAAAAGGCCCGACGGTTCAGACTGAAGCCGATGCGGAAATGTACGAGCCGTCCAATGTCGCCTGCGTTCCCCTGGCGGTGACGATGATCGTCAGGGCCGTGATAGAAAATTCCAAAGCCCGGTTTACATCGTTCAAATCCAGTTCGACCTTCACCAATAGATTTAAAAACCTGCCGCCTCCCATTCCGACAGGAACCGCGGGCACCGCCGGAACGCGGCTGCTGCCCGATTTCTGGGATGTGAGCTTTGTAAACGAGATGTTTGGGCGGATGGACACCAACGCCGATACCGGCACCACCGTATCGGACAACAATTTCACGAAGGGCGTGGGGATCGGACTGCAGGATCTCAAGAACGCCATCAATAGCGCCGCGCAGCCGAGCGTCGGCGTCTCCTATCGCGAGGCCAATGCAACAAACCTGGATTTCAGGGTGGTTACGGCAAAGTCCATAGCAGACTTGATCCAGGCCGGAATCGGCGTGGCGCTTGTGCTTCTTCCCATCGAGGGAAACGTCAATGCCGACGGGTCGATCAGTTGGAATATCAACCCGGCGAGTCACGCGGTCGCCGTCAAGGGCTGGACGAAGGATGCAACTGCCGATGACGGATTTATTTTCAAGGTGCACGATCCCTTCGGCCCAATACCCGCGCAGATACCGCCATCCACCCCAACCTTGACGCGCAGCCTCGGGCTGGTCCCGGAGCCTGCAGTTTTCGCAGGTGTCGACGCCTTTCAAAGGCTTGTTTCTGGCCCCTCCCGGCGGACAAGCAAGAAATTACCAGAGCGACAACTCCACCTGGGTCGCCCCTCATCCCAACGAGGCTTGCGACAGGTTTACAAACCCGTGCTACATCCTCGGCGGATTCGTGACATTCAGCCTGCAAGACTCGTCCGGAATCCAGTGCAGCACCCAGGCATTCGATCCGGAGCCTGACAGCCCCGCGTCCGCGATAAGCTTTTCGGTAGATTCGATAAAAGGGAAACCGGTCGTCATACACAAAAGAAAGAATCCGACGCCGATTTCGACCCCGGGAGACGGCGCACCGCCGATACGGATTCCGCAAAAACACTGATTACGCAAGAACACCGAGCGGGGTCGCAAACATATCCAAGCGGTGCCGAAGCATCGGCTGGAGCGGGTGAAGGGAATCGAACCCTCGTATTCAGCTTGGAAGGCTGCTGCTCTACCATTGAGCTACACCCGCGCCTGCGCGATCCCCTAACATGCCTGCCTGCCCGTCTCAACCGCGATGAAGTGCCTGTTACTTCGGTCATGCGACCCGGGGCCATCCTGCGTCTTTTCGACCAGACTCTCAGGATGACGGCGGAGCTGTGTCGCCTTCCCTCTTAACAGCACCGGGTTCCGTGCCTATACTCTCACTTCCACCAACAACGAAAGGAGGTGATCCAGTGTCTTATTCCAAGCGCTGTCACCTCGCTGGGATCGCCCGCTAGGCTTTATCGAGCCTTCGCAACGGGCGTCTCAGCGCCTGGACCAGCGAGACAAGATCGGACGCGGCGGGAGCGATCCCGCCGCGTCTCTTGTTTCGGGCGTGCATGCCGTCGCGCATGGCGCGGCGTCCTGCGACAAAGCCGCCGGGCCGGGGCCGAACGGGCGTATCGCGGTTACTGCTGGCCGAACGCGGCCGCCGCGGGCCCCGCCGGCGTGGTCGCGGTTCCCATCGCGGTGTTGCCGAAGATCCTGTTGTTGCCATAGGACGACGTCGCACCGGAGAACGCGGTGCCGTTGAAGGAGATGTCGGTATTGCCGAGCGTGATCGCGCCGGGGCTGGAGAGGCCGATTGCGTTGCTGCTGACCACGCTGTTGTCCAGGGTCAGCTGGCCGCTGGAGTCTACCTGGGCGCCGGTGTTGCTGTTTGCATAGAGCGCCGAGCGGTTGGCCACCACATTGTTGCCCTTCGCCACCGCGAGCCCGTAGGCGTTCTTGATCGACTGCACGTTCTCCAGCAGCACGTTGTTGCCCGAAGCCGCAGCCGCCTGCACGCCGACACCGGCGCCGTTGGCGACGATGGAGTTCTTGACCACGAGCACGGTGCCGCCCTCGGCGCGAACGTCGCTGATGCCCTGTTTGACGAAGCCGGTGATCGACATGTCCTCCATGACAACCGCCGCCGCAGCGATGATGGCGACGCCGGTGTTGCCGGCGCCGACGCCGGCGATGTCGATGTTGCGCAGGCGCACGGTCCGCAGCGGATCCTTCGGGTCGCCGGAGGGGATGTTGATGACGATGCCGTTGACGCCATCCTGGCTGGCCAGGATCGACGCGAACGCTTCGTGACAATCGATGGTGATGGATTTCACGATGGTGACGCTGCCATACGCGGCGTTGTCGATGCAGTTGATGATGCCGTTGGTCGCGGTGTTGGGCATCGCGCCGGCGAAGGTCTTGCAGGGCGCGGTGCGGCTGCACGGATTGGCGTCGCTGCCGACGCCGGATACCCAGGTGCGCGTCGCCTGGGCGTGGGCGGGCGCGGCAATCGCGAACAGCGACGACGCGAGCGCGAGCGCCGCCCAGATCGATTTACAATTTTGCATGTATCACCTTTTTTTCAATGAGATTGTAAACGATGGCCGGATCCGGAACGGACGCGGCGGAGGAAAACAAAAACCAATAGCGACGTCGAAAACCAAAGTGCCGATAGAAACGGGATGCCGGTGCGAAATCACCGGTTGCGCATCGTTGAAACGCTGTGCGCAGTTGCTGCGTTCTGCGCATCAGTCGCCTCGTGTACGGCATGCGTTCAATCCGAAACCCGGCAATCGTGTTTCCGGAATGTTTCGTCCGCGACATATTGCGAGGCGTTAGAGAATCTCGCCGCCAGGGTGGCGGCGAGGTTAAATCCGCACGTGCGACCTCCATCGCAATTTCGGAAGCACACCTGCGTCGTGATTGATGAAAAAGCGAGAAGTTTGCGAGGCGCATCAGCCGTGCGCACCGGTTCGTCCTCGCTTGCGCTGCGCTTAAGTTACGCCGGACCCGCTTCGCGCTGACTGGCGCTCTTGGCCGCGCCACGCGGAGTCCTGAAAGTCGCGAAGCGTGGTGGGGGAAGAAGGACTCGAACCTTCGAAGTCATAAGACGGCTGATTTACAGTCAGCTCCCTTTGCCACTCGGGACACTCCCCCGCTCAACTCCATTGCAGGCTGTCCTGCCGAAACGGCGGCAATACGGCTCTGGATGGCGTTAAAACCGGTTGCCGATGGCGGGCGACCGGTTGGCGCGTTTATGGGCGAAACGGCCCGGCAAAGTCAACCAAGGACGGCAGCCAAATCCTCGCCTTGCCCAGGCCGACGCCGCGGCCATAAATTGCCATTATCCGGAACCCGTGAGACAAGCGCGCATGAGTGATCGCGATCGGAAACCGCGCTTTTCACCCGCGCCCGGCAAAGCCCAACCCAAGGGACAGCCGAAGGGACGCAATGGCGGCCGCCCGGCCTGGCGCGACCGCGAGGCGCGCGCCGACAGCCCGGCCATTCTCTACGGATGGCATACGGTGGCGGCAGCGCTGGCCAACCCGCGGCGCACCGTCCGCACCCTGCTGCTGACCGAGAACGCGGCGCGACGGCTTGCCGACGAGAACATCGACACCCGTGTTCCGCCGGAAATCGTCCGGCCGCAACAGATCGATCAACGCCTCGGGCCCGACGCCGTGCATCAGGGCCTGCTGGCGGAAGTCGATCCGCTGCAGCAACCGCACCTCGACAGCCTGCCGCAGCGAGGCATCGTGCTGGTGCTCGACCAGATCACCGATCCGCACAATGTCGGCGCCATCCTGCGCTCGGCCGCGGCGTTCGCGATCACGGCCATCGTCACCACCGCGCGTCACAGCCCCGAGGCCACCGGCGTGCTGGCGAAATCCGCGTCCGGCGCGCTGGAGCTGGTGCCGATGGTGACGGTGCAAAATCTGGCGCGGGCGCTGAACGAACTGAACGACATCGGCTTCCTCACCGTCGGCCTCGACAGCGAGGGAACAGAAGATCTCGGCGCAGTCGCCCTGCGGCAGCCGCTGGCGCTGGTGCTCGGCGCCGAAGGCAAAGGCCTGCGGCAACTGACGCGCGAGACCTGCGGCGTAGTGGCGCGGCTCGACATGCCCGGCGCGATCAAGAGCCTCAACGTCTCCAACGCGGCGGTGCTGGCGCTCTATATCGGCGCCAGCCGGCTCGGCCTCATGGGCTAAGACCGGACGCCCGGCGCCGTCACGGGCTGACGCGCTCACGCAAACGTCCGCTCGCAACCATGCGAACGGACGCTGCGTTGTTCAGAAGAGCTTCGATCAGTAGCGGCGCATACTGCCGGGGCCGTAGCCGCGCGAAACACCATAGCCCCGCGTCATGCCATAGCGGTGACCGCCATAGCCCATGCCGGTGCGAGCACCGTAGCCGTAGCCGCGACTCACGCCGTAACCGCGTCCGATACCGACAGCGTAACCACGGCCGACACCATAGCCGCGGCCGACGCCATAGCCGTAGCCAAGACGCGGCCGGTAATACGAACGCGGCCCGTAGCCGTAAATCCCGCCGCCCTGCACGGTGGCGCCGTCGTAATAGTGATTGGTGGCGTTGGCGTAACGGCCGCCGTCATAGCCGTAGTAATAGTTGCTGTTGCGATAGGCGCCCCATCCCGACACCGCGCTTTCCTGGTAGGTCGGCAGCGGCGCGAAGTTGCCGGGACCGGAATAAACCGGACCCTGGTTGACGTGGTAATATTGCGGCGAAAGCTCGGGCAGCCGCTCATAGGCGACGCCGCCGCCGCAACCGCCGCAGCCACCGGCATAACCGCTGGTGTAGTTGAAGGCCGGCGCATAGGTCTGCGCGTAGGACTGCCCGCATGAGCTGACATAGGCCTGACCGCATGGCGAGCAGCCGCCGAACAGGCCGCCTCCGCAGGCCATCGCCGGCGCGGCGCTGACCGTCATCACGGCGGCTGCCGCGACCAATCCTGAAATCATCTGACGCATCACTCTCTCCTGTCGATCTGTTTTCTTCTGGGTGGATTTTAGGGGCGGAACTTGCGGTGATTTCGATGCCGGAAATCATGCGGGGGGTTGTGGAAATCCTGCGGCGGAGCGCCGGCCTGCGGCAGGCCGGGCGAGCCTTCGATCACCGGCGGCGGGTAATAAGGGATGTCGGGCTGCACAGGCTGCGGTGTGGAATGCGCCGACCATGACTGATGGAAACTTTCCGCAGGGCGCGGCAGCTTGCGGTTGGTGGGCGGCTGGATTTCGAGCCGTCCGTAACCGGGCGTGTAACCGGCGCTTGGATAATAGTGACCGACCGGCGGTCCGGGATCGACGCGGCGGCCACCATAGACCGTCGGCTGGAGCTGGACGTTCTTGGCCAGCCCCCAGTCGCTTTCCACCACCGCCCAGGACGCATCGACGCCGTTGATGACAATCGGCACGCCGGCGCGGCCGGGCACTACAATGGAAAACCCGTCATTGGCAAAAGCCGGAGACAGCGCCGGCGACGCCGTCGCGATCAGAAGGAGCAAGGTCCGTGCCGCACGCATTCGTGGAGGTCCCGATTGACTGAACGCACCCTAGTCGAAGGCGTGCGTCCAAGGGTTAAAGCCGCGGCGCAAACTGCGAGTAAGCCTAATGCGTAAGGATTCGACGACGTTCAATTGCTCTGCGCGCGATATTGAAATGTTAACGCCGGGCCGCCGGCGAATCCGGAAAGCAGCATCACCCGGATCACGTCCGCGCCGCAGATTGGGAATCATCGGAAACGGCGCGAACGCGGAACACCGGTCAGGGCGCGCCGAGGGCGGATCGCCGATGCAAGATGAAAATGATATCGGCCGGCGGACAAAGGCGCCCTGCCCCAGATCGCGAAGCCGATCTCACACCGTTTGAAAGTGTTGTTTTTTCAATCGCTTGATCCTTGGAGCCGCAGCCTTTCTTGGAATGGCCTGAAGTCCCCGTCGGGCAGGCGAATGCTGGCGACTGTGGCATCCCGGTGACACCATTTTTCACCGTTTCCTGTATGGTTTTGTCGTGGCATTGCCGATATGCCGACAGCTTTTCTGAAAACTCGTTTCCAAAGCTTGGGGCCTTCGATGAACAAATTCCTGACTGGGTCGATTGTTGCAGTTGCAATGGCGGCCGCCGTGCCTGCTCTGGCTGCCGACATGGCGCCGCGCTACAGCAAGGCCCCGGCCCCCGCTCCAGTCGTGGTTTATAACTGGACCGGCTGCTACATCGGCGGCAACGTCGGCGGCGGCTGGGCACGGACGCGGCAGGACCAGATCGCCAAGGTCGGTGGACCGGCGGTCATTCCGAGCAACGATTTCGGCAGAAGCGACAGCGACGGCAATTTCATCGGTGGCGGCCAGATCGGTTGCGACTATCAGTTCGCTGGCAACTGGGTGGTCGGCGTACAGGGCATGGCGGACTTCGGTGACATCCGCAGCTCGCACGTTGTCCCCACAGCGTTCCCCGGCTTCCCGGTCGGTGCGTTCATTTCGAACAACAAGGTCAACTACACCGTCACCGCGACGGGCCGTATCGGCTACCTGTTCGCTCCGCAGGTTCTCGGCTACGTCAAGGGCGGCGCTGCCTGGGCCAATCAGGATCACAACTTCATCGGCACCATCCCGGCCCCCTTCCTCTCCGAAAGCGCCGACAACGTCGATCGCTTCGGCTGGACCGTCGGCGGCGGCCTCGAATGGATGTTCGCTCCCGGCTGGTCGGTGTTCGGCGAATACAACTATATGGATTTTGGCCGCAAGGACATTGGCTTCATCGCTGGCCCCGCCACCGTAGGCCTTCCGGATGTCGTCTCGACTCGTCTGACCGTCCAGCAGGCGCTGGCCGGCGTGAATTACAAGTTCAACTGGGGTGGACCCGTTGTTGCGAAGTACTGACCTGTAAGCTGACTTCTTTCTCCCTGAACTGGGCCGGCACTTGTGCCGGCCCTTTTGCTTGAAGCACGCCTTTTCTGATCCGGCCGTACGGCCTTTCCTTGCAGCGGCCATCGCATCGGCGACGCAGGATATGGCGGCGTGGACATGGTCCGCCTGCCGCCAACTCTTCCGCGACGAATGCGGGGGGATGTTGCATCTGGGCGACAGCGTTTTTGCGGCTTTTCCATTATGATTCGTATCGCGATACCGACTCGCGGAAGTCAGGAAATTTGGTGTCTCACATGAACAAGTTTCTGACTGCTTCAATGGTAGCCATCGTTACGGCGATCGCCGTGCCTGCGCTCGCGGCCGACATGGCGCCGCGCTACACCAAGGCGCCGGTGGCCGCTCCCGTCGTGACGTACAACTGGACCGGCTGCTACGTCGGCGGCAATGTCGGCGGCGCCTGGGCCCGCACCGACCAGACCATCGTCGGATTTGTCACCGGCATTCCGTTCGGCCCGTTCGACTTCGGCAATAGCGAGGGCAGCAATGTCGTCGGGGGCGCCCAGATCGGCTGCGACTACCAGTTCGCCGGCAACTGGGTGATCGGCGCGCAGGGCATGTTCGACTTCGGCAATGTCGACAGCTCCCATGCGATCCCGGTATTCCCCGGCAACACGCCGGGATTTGTCTCCACCAACCGGACCAGGGATATCTTCACGGCCACTGCCCGCCTCGGCTATCTGTTTGCGCCGCAAGTGCTCGGCTATGTCAAGGGCGGCGGCGCCTGGGCGCGGGTCGACTATAACGTGATCCAGCCCAACGGCCTGCTTTCGGAAAGCGCCAGCACCACTCGCGACGGCTGGACCGTCGGCGGCGGCCTCGAATGGATGTTTGCGCCGGGCTGGTCGGTGTTCGGCGAATACAACTACATGGACTTCGGCCGCAAGGACATCGCCTTCGTCCAGGCCCCCGCCACGGTCTCGCCGTTCGGCGCGTCTATTGTCTCCACCCGACTGACCGTCAATCAGGCGCTGGTCGGCGTGAACTACAAGTTTAACTGGGGTGGGCCCGTCGTTGCGAAGTACTGACCTCCAAGCTGACTTCTCTCCCTGACTGGGCCGGCACTTGTGCCGGCCCTTTGCTTTGCTGGGCGGGCAAGCCATTGCCGACCCCGTCCGCGCAAGAGCAAGGGCACAACGTGTGGCCGGCCAGCCGCGGCGGCACACACGACGGAAAAGGCCAGCCTGCGCGATGTCACCGCTGCCATGCACGCGAACGCCCCCTGACCGGTTGACGACGCCCGACCAGCCGCCATAAACAGAAACACATCGAGCGTCCCCGGTAACGCGCGCGACGTCCTGCAAGCAAAAAGGTTGCGAGACGGCCTCGGCCGCCTTGGGATCTCAGCCGGCATAGCTCAGCGGTAGAGCAGCGGTTTTGTAAACCGAAGGTCGGGAGTTCAATCCTCTCTGCCGGCACCAGCCTTCTCTGTGTTTCATGGTCCGGCAAGCCTGCGAAATCATGGCCGGGACAACTTGCGCACCATGGCGGCGGCATCAAATCCCATCGCGTTGCCGAGTTCGATCAGCTCAATCACGTCGATCCGGCGCTAACCAGATTCATATGCGTGACCCAGGACTGATAGACGCCCAGCTTCTTGGCCAGATCGACCTGGCGCAATCCGGCCTTCTTGCGCTGCCCGACCAGCATGGCCGCAAGTTTCTTTTGCAACGGCGACGTGACTGTTTTTGGCATCTGGCTTCCGGCTCAGTCCGCCTGCGTCAGCAGTTTGCCTGGCGTCGTCTTCAACCGCTTGGCAAGTTTTACAATCAGCTCGAGAGACGGATTACGCTTCCCGCGCTCGATGCCGGAAATGTAAGTCCGGTCAATATTTGTCTCCAGGGCAAGAGCTTCCTGTGACAAGTCGAGCGCCTTTCGGGTCGCTTTCACGTTCTGCGCCAAAATTTTCGCATAATCCGCCATCACGCCATGGGACAAATGTCGACTAATCGTCCACGGACTCATTGTCACATTGTACTTACAAACCGAGTTGTAGACGATAATTACAGACGAGAATTGATCCGGTGGACGACTTGAAAGCAAGCGATCACCGCTCACCGCACGTAAAACACAAAGCTGGCGATGACGAGCATGGCCGTCACCGCCAGAATTTGCGCGAGCGCTCCCGAGGCTGCCCTTCTGGTGGCATCCTTCATTGTCGTCTCCCTAGACCCGGGCTTTCGGGCATGAGCCATCGTTGCCCGCGAAGGCCCGACGGCTCATTTCGTTTTTTTACGCGGAACACCCCACCACGAGTATTCGCTTGATTGAGTCCCCACTCAGCGAATATCGACCGTGCAAGCATCGAATAGTAATGCGGCGACAATGGGGGCGTGTGCGACCAAATTTCGAACCGCGCAAATGGCGCGCGGCGACAGCAACCACGGCATGCCAGTGTCCGCGAGATCCACACAAGCAAAAGGCCGGTGGACCGGCCCTTCACCCATGCCGGAACAACGCTCGGTAGCGCGCGGTCACCGGGACGCCGCCCCAGCCGAAGCGATAGTTGACGCCGGCCTTCACGGTGTGGACGTCGAGCGTTCCGCTGGACGCGGCCAGGCTGAGCTTGTTGCTGGCCATGAAGCTGTCTCACGCCTAGCCGATATCAGCCCGATACGATTTCAAAAGCGGTGCATCGGTTTACAGCAACATTGCCGGAGCTCCCGCAGGGGCTGTCTCACACCGCTAAAGCCACGCGCATACCAGCAGCAGATTTACCGAGCAGGCCATCAGCAAGGCGAGCGTGAGCCCGAGTTCTAACCGACCGCCGGTCCGTGTGAGCATGGTTTCCATGGCAAAAACATCGGGCGATTCTAGCCCGGGAGTCTCGCAGCATATTTTTCGCGCGATTCAGGACTCGTTTACGACTCAGGACTCTTCGCGGAACCTTGTGTCCGAGCTGAAACCCGAGCCCACCTTGCGCGTTAGGCTTTTTTGGCGGAGCGATCCGATGCCCTACGCGCTATTCTGCAAGGAGGCTAGGCTGAGCAAGGCCTATCCGACCGAAGCCGACGTCTGGAAGCTCGCTCAGCACTCCGGGTTGGTGGTCGACGTGGTGTCGGAAGAGGAAAAGCCGCACCCCCGTCCGGTGCTCGACAACGACTACGAGATCAGGCCATGCCGGGCAGATCCGGCGGAAAGTCCGGAAAAGAACAAGGCCGACGCCGAGCAAGAGCAGGAGATAGAATTTCAGCTGGACTCGTAGCGCGTTGCGCCGCCGTCGTTAAATGCGCGCCGGGACAATGGTTCATCGGCTTATCTCAACGGATGGCAGCGTACCGATCTGCGCGACCTAGGGCGTTGCGGCTGATAACGTGGCCTGCTCCAGCCCCAAATTCACGCAGGCTTTCTTACGGTTGAGCCCGCGGATCGCGCCGGTGATTTTCTTGACTTGGCCCAGCGGACAGGTGGCGTCCTGCACAAAGGCGACTTCGTAGGGAGCCAGCATCAGCGGTTCGGATTTGAGGATGGTTTGAGCGAGGCACGGCAGGGCGACCGTGCAGAATATTAGCCCCAACGCAGTTGCACGCATCTCGGTGTTCCAGCAGCCACTAGCCCACAATTATCGACGACAGTTTCAGGTTCCAAGCCCATGCGAAAATTTTTTCGCGGTCGGCCGGAAGCCTCTCGTCTGACATGCAAAGAAAGGCCGGCGCGAAGCCGGCCTTTCAGGTCTATGCCGAAAGTCAGTGTCGGCGGCTCCGGCGCCGCGTGAACCACTCGCGTCAGTACTTGGCGACCACCGGTCCGCCCCAGCCAAATCGGTAGTTCAGGCCGGCCTTGATGGTATGCTCGTCGTCGCGGAAGCGGGTGCCGACGATATCCGCGGGGCCGCTGGTGAAGGTCGTGTTGCCGAAGTTGTAATACTGGTACTCCAGCTTGGCAGACCAGTTCGGCGCGAACATGTATTCGAGCCCCGCGCCGACAGTATAACCGTCGCGGCGGTTGCCGTCGGTGGTGAAGGCCGCCGGCACGCCGGCGATGGTGGCGTTGAGGTTGTTGTTGTCGCGCCAGGCGTAACCGCCCTTGCCGTAGAGCAGCGCCGGGCCCCATGCATAGCCGAGCCGACCGGTGACCGAGCCGAGCTGGTCGCTGTTCGCCGTCACCAAGGTGCCGCCCGGGAACAGCACGCCGTTATTGCTGTTGGCGAGCCAGGAATACTGCGCCTCGGCGCCGATCACCCAGTTGCCGGCGAACTGATAGTCGAAGCCGCCCTGCACGCCGCCGAAGAACCGGCCGTCGCTGCTGCCTGCGAGATTGTTGTCGCCTGCGAACGCCCCGCCGACATGACCGCCGACATAAAAACCGGTCCAGTTGTAGACGATCTGCGGCGCCGTATAGGCCGGAGCCTTGGTGTAGGTCCGCGCCTGCATGTCGGCCGCGAATGCCGGAGTCGCGAATGCGACCAGAGCGGCTGCGCCAAGCAAAAATTTCTTCATGTTCGTTCCCCTGTTACGTCGTTTGACCCTCGACAAACAACGTGGTCTCAGTTTGGTTGCTTCGCGGCAGAGCCCGGCACAACAGATGTCCTCATTGTGACAACTGTGCCACACTCCGGTTCCATCCACCCCGCGTTTCTCGCAGCTGCCTTGCCCACTGGCGGCAAATATAGGTCGCCGCGCCTGCGATAAGGTTCATACGGCGGCCAGAACCGATCGAAGTTTTCGCTGAGTGCCGGCGGCTTTCTCAAGACGCGGTTTTCTCACGCGCCGCAGCCTTGCCTTGCGCGGACGCGAGGATGAAATCGCCGCATCGTCCGCCGATGGTCATGGCAGGACAATTGGTGTTGCCCGACGTCGACGTCGGCATGATGGAGGCGTCCGCCACCCGCAGCCTGTTGACGCCATAGACCTGCAATTGCGGGTTGACCACGGCGGCGGGATCGCTTTGGGGACCCATCTTGCAGGTGCCGACAAAGTGGAAATCCGGAACCGAGGACTGGTTCATGTAGGCGATCAGGTCGGCGTCGGTCTGCACGTTGGGACCCGGCATCAGTTCGGCGCCGAGCCAGTTTGAGGACGCCGCGAATTCGTCGGCCATTTGACGCGCCAGCTTCAGCCCCTGCAGCGACAGCGTGACGTCATTCTGGTTGCACAGCAGCATTGGCTGGATCAGCGGCCGGTCCAGCGGATTCGCTGAGGCCAGGGTCACGGCGCCGCGGCTGGACGGGTGCAGGACGATATTGCCGACCGCGAACGAGTTTGGCGGAAATCCCGGATTGTCGACCATGTAGAAGGTCTGCGTCTGGTAGTCCGGCTGCGCTTCCGGACTGCCGACGAAGACACCATTGTCCATGACCGAGAAATGATTGGGATCGGTGGTTTGCAGCGCCCGCACGACAAACACGACGAGCTGGTCCTGCAAATTCTGTCCAACGCCCGACAGCGGCACCAGGCAGGGAACGCCCACATTTGCAAGTTGTCCGGGATCGCCGATCCCCGACAACATCAGGAGCTGGGGGGAACGCAAGGTCCCAGCGCACACGATGGTCTCGATATTGGCCCCCAAGGTATAGAACGCGTCCTCGATGAACACTTGAACGCCGACAACAGTGTTGGTGTCGTCGAGCAGCAGCTTGGTGGCGTAGGTATCGTTGAAAATTACCAGGCGGGGGTCGTTGGCGAACGGTTGGACCATTGTCGAAAAAGCATCCTGCCGGATGCCGTAGGCCGGTGGATCGGTCGGAAACACGTTGAGCTGGGTATAGAATACGCCGTTCTGGCTGCCGCTGTTGTAGTCCGGGTTGGCAGCGTAACCCAGATTGGTCATGGCAGTCGTGAACGCGCTCGACACCGAATTCTGCGATAGCTGGGTGGTGACGTTGACAGGTCCGGATACGCCGCGGTTCGGTCCGCCGCCGGCATAGGCTTCGGTGCGGATGAATACCGGCAGCAGGCTGTCGTAGTCCCACCCGACGCAGCCATTGGCCGCCCAGTTGTTGTAATCCAGCGGGTTGCCGCGCACCCATACCATGCCGTTGATCGAACTGCTGCCGCCATCGACGGCGCCGGCGTCGTACGCCACCGTCTGGCCGTCCATGCAGTTCTGCGGCTGCGAGACGTCGTTCCAGTCGTAAACCGTTCCCCGCAGATGCATCGCATCGGTGAAATTCTGGATGTCGGGGACATTGTTGCTGCCGCCGGCCTCGATCAGCAGCACCGAATTCGTCATGTCGCTGGACAGCAGCGTGTTGACCAGCGTGCAGCCCGCCGAGCCGGCTCCGATCACGACGTAGTCGAAATTGATATCGCCGCTGTCGAGCATGGCCGACACCGACTTGCGGGCCGGCTTGAGCCGACGGATCTGCTCCGCTCTGGCGGCATCGACTCCAAGAATCCCGCGCGCCATTCGATTGTAAAGCATGATTCGCTCCCATCTTGCCGGCGCCCGGCACTGTCGAGCGCGCGACCGTGACAATCTGGAGTTTTCAAAACTTCTTGATCTAGCTGGAATGGTAGCGGTTTTACTGGCTTTTGGAAGCCCTATTGCCAACCGCGCATTCGGGTTTACGACCGGGGCGATCCCGATTCCCACGCGGGGTTGGGTGCGACGGGGCTACCGCGTCATGTTCTCCAGCCCGGGAAACGGCGCGTAGACGGCGCCCGCGCAGATGTCGCCGGCATCCTCGACGACGCGGTCGAGCCGGGCATCGACAAAGAGAATCGCGCGCTCGCGTGGCCCGCGATAGGTGCCGTCGGTATCCTTGGCATTGTAGCGCAGGCAACTGACATAGCGCAGCCGCCCGCCGACGGTGCGCTGCACCGGCTCGGCCATCGCAGCATCGCGCACCCCGACCGGATTGTTGAGATAGGCCTTCATGAACGACAGTATTTCGGGGCGGTAGTTGGAGGGAAACGGCTGGTTGGCGACGCCGCGGTCGTCGGTATAGGTGATGCTCTTGCCGTCGTCGCTCCCGGCGCAGGCCGCGAGCAGCAACGGCACCATCAGGATCGCCGCACGCTTTGCCGATATCCCCACTTGCAACCCGTGTCCCAAAAACCTGACGCCGCCGAACCTCTTATAGCGTTCGCGTGGGAAATGGAATTCGTATCCGGTTATCGGCGCCTGCGAACGGTTCCGACCCGCGCCATTGAGGAAGCAACGGCGCGGGCCGGCCTTATTCCACGATCGCGGCGGGACAATGTGGATAGAGCCGCAACCACGGAAAACCCATCAGCGGTGGTGGCGATGATGATGATGACGGCTGTGCCGGTGATGATGGCGGCCCATTCTGGCGTTGGCGTTCAGCACGCTGGACTTGACCTGCACCGACTTGATCGCCGGCGCGGCACGGGTTTTGGCGGTGCCGGCAGCCATCGCCGGCGCGGCGAGAACGGAAACCGCCAGCAAAGCTGCGGAAATGGTCTTGATCATGGTCGTCTCCTCGTTGGATCGCCAAACGCCCGGCCGGATGGCCGGACCTGTCGATCGTGCGGGACGAGCATGCCCGGCGCAGGCTGAACCCACCCTGAAGCGGAGCGACGGGCTTCGTTCACCTGGATGACAATCCGGTCATAACCGGCCGGCGGGCGGGAATGTTCGCGCCGGCCGGGTGTTCAAATCATCGGGCATGGGTGTAGGATCGCCTCTATCGGAAACAGGAGAGATGCATGAGCAAATTTGCGGTCAGGCTTTTGACGCTGGCGATGCTTTCGACGGCGGTGGTCGCAGCACCTGTGCTCGCCTACGCCGCGCCCGACAGCGATCCGCCGCCGTCAGATTCCAAGGGCAAGAAAAAGAAATCCAGTGAAAACGGATCGCGCAGCTACGCGGCGTTCGCCGATGGATATCGCGCGGCCTATGCGAAGATCTACGACCGCCACGACTACGCCTCGGCCATCGAGCAACTCAAGGCGCTCGGCCATGACGACAGCGCCGCCGTTGCCAACCTCATCGGCTATTCCTACCGCAAGCTCGGCGACTACAAGGTCTCGCAGATCTGGTACGAGCGCGCGCTGAAAGCCGACCCCAGCCATGTCAAGACTTGGCAGTATTACGGGTTGTGGCACGTCGAGCAGGGCAACCGCGATCAGGCGCAATACCACTTGAGCCGGATCGCCGCGATCAGCGGTACCGCGTCCGAGGAATACAAGTCGCTCGCCGCCGCGCTTGAAAAGCCGCCGGGCACCGGTCTCGTCTACTGACCCTGCTAACGCAATTTGACCGGCGCGGCCGCAACGCCACGCCGGTTTTGTTTTGCCTCTTTCCGAGAGGAGAAGGGCGCCGGCTCTCGCGGCGAGTTTTCCTTGCGCTACACGGTGGCGGCGTCCTTTACTGCCATCTCGACAAGCGCGGCCAAGGTCGGTTAGACGAGGCTTTACGCTTCTTTGTTGCGCCGACGTGAGCCGCGATCCATGACCAGCCTCCAGCGATACGACCGGATCGCCTTTGTTGCGAGCCCGAGCGCGGAAGCCCAGCGGGCCCTCGGCCAACTGGCGCAGATGTACGGCAATCGCGAGCCTGCCGACGCCGACATCATAGTGGCGCTCGGCGGCGACGGCCTGATGCTGCAGACGCTGCACCGGCACATGCATTCGCACAGGCCGATCTACGGCATGCATCGCGGCACCGTCGGCTTCCTGATGAACGAGTTTTCCGCGCACGACCTGCACGGCCGCCTTGCGGCGGCGCGCGAAACTGTGATCCATCCGCTGCTGATGCGCGCCACCGATGTGCATGGCAAGGTGCATCTGCATCATGCCATCAATGAAGTGTCGCTGTTTCGCCAGACCCATCAGGCCGCGCGCCTGCGCATTCGGATCGACGAACACGAACGCATGGCCGAACTGATTGCCGACGGGATCATGGTAGCCACGCCGGCGGGATCGACCGCCTACAACCTTTCGGCGCAGGGACCGATCCTGCCCATCAATGCCGCGCTTCTGGCGCTGACGCCGATCAGCGCGTTCCGGCCGAGGCGCTGGCACGGTGCCCTACTCCCCAATACCGCTTTTGTCGTCATCGAGGTGCTGGAAGGCGAGAAGCGCCCGGTCGCGGCGGTGGCCGATCATGACGAGGCGCGCGACGTCCGCCGCGTCGAGGTGCTGTCCGACAAGACCATTTCGATGCGGATGCTGTTCGATCCCGGCCACAGCCTGGAAGAACGAATCCTGCGCGAACAGTTCGGATATTAGGATGAACCGTCATGGTGAGGAGCGCGCCCTTGCGCGCGTCTCGAACCATGAGCCCTGTGGCCATCCTTCGACGCGGCAAAGACGCCGCTCCTCGGATGACGAAACGCCGTGTTATCGATGAGCGCGGCGGAGCTTCTTAGTCCGTATCGCGTGATGGCGGAAATGCTTGCGCTTCTTGACCTTGGCGTAGCTGTCGCGCCAATGCCGGCTGACGAACTTGGTGGGCTTTTCCTGCGGCTGCGCCGCCGCCGTTGCCGGCGGCACGATGGCAATCGCCTGCACCGCCCTGGGCTCGGAAGTGTCATCCAGCCTGTCGGCCTTGGGCAGCAAGGTCTGCGACAGCTCGACCTCGATGACGTCGGCCTCGATCGCGGCCTGTTGCGCCGACGGAGTCGCGATCCCGGTCTTGAACGCCGCCAGGCCGCACAGGCAGGCAAGGAAGATAAAGGCAAGCCACACTGATCGGATCATGGTCCCATTCCGATGGACAGCTTCGGCAATAAACCCGATTAAAGCGCAACGGGCGGCGCGAGGCAAACGGGAAACACCGGGATGACGCGGTGCGCCCTGCCCTCAACCATTCGTTAACGGCGGCGGCGTATGGTTAATGCCGGGTAATCCGACGGGGGGTGCGCCCGGGGCCAGCCATGTTTCGCATCGATTTCAACAAATTGCGGTTTTTGCTGTGCGACGACAACGCACATATGCGGCGCATCCTGCGCACCCTGCTGCATTCGTTCGGCGCGCGCGAGGTCTATGAGGCCGAGGACGGCGCCACCGCGCTGGAGATGTACAGCCATTACGCGCCCGACATCGTCATCACCGACTGGTCGATGCCGATCTTCGACGGCCTCGAACTGGCGCAGATGATCCGCCAGCCCGACGCCAAGGGCAATCCCTACGCGCCGATCATCATGTTGACCGGGCATTCGGAAAAGCGCCGTGTCACCATGGCGCGCGACGCCGGCGTCACCGAATTCCTCGCCAAGCCGATCTCGGCCAAGGGCCTCTATCACCGCATCCTCAACGTCGTCGCCAATCCGCGCCCCTTCATCAAGACCAGGACCTATTTCGGGCCGGATCGCCGCCGCAATACCGGCAACGCCTATATCGGCCCCGAGCGCCGCAGCGGCGCCGAGACGGAAATTCTCCAGCAGCCCTCGCTGCTCGAGAAGGCCCGCTCTTCCAACTGACGCGGCCCGCAAGGACATCATCATGGCCAAGGAAAAACCCGCGAGCCTCAACGTTCAGGCCTTCGCCGACCATCACGTCATCACCCAGCCCAACCCGCTGCGCCGGGTACTGCGCCGGGTCGACGAAAAGGATCTCGACGATCCGGTCGCGCGCGCGGAAAAAGCGCTGGCCGGCCTGTCCGGGGAATTTAAGGACTGGATGGCAATCGAATGCGACCGGCTCGCGGCCGCGCATGCGGCGATCCTCAGGGACGGTCTTACCACCGCGACGCGCGATGAACTGTTTCGCGCCGCGCACGACATCAAGGGCGACGCCGCCACCTTCGGTTATCCGGCCGCGGGCGCCGCCGCCGAAAGCCTGACCCGGATCATCGAACACGCGCCGGACCTCGAACGGGTGCCGCCCGAACTGATCGCCCATCACATCAACGCCATCCAGGCGATCGTGCGCGAGAACGCCAGCATCAACAACGCTGGAATGGCCGCGGCCCTGAGCAAAAAACTGCGCGGCGTCGCCGACGAATATCTTGCCGCCGTCAACCGCGACCGCCCCGACCATCTCGAAGCCGTCCTGGCACCGAGCATCGTGCCCGGGGAGTAGCGCCTCCCGCTGTCGTCCCCGTGCAGGCGGGGACCCATACGGGTCGCCGTTGATTTGGAAAATACGTTGCCACGCCGAGATCCAACTACGGACTTCAGTGTCTATAGGTCCCCGCCTGCGCGGGGACGACGTCAAGGGTAGATTACCGCAAGCGCTGGATCACGCCGCGATCAGGTCGTGGCCATGCATCGCGGCGGCCTCCTCCGCGATCAATTCGTCGCAGAACAGGCGGGCTTCCTCGCGCGCCGATTCGGTCGCGAAGCGGCGCAGCAGGATCAACAGCGGCTCAGCGGTCTCATCGTCGGTCTCGCAGCGCGTCAGCACCCGCTCGACCATGCGGCGGCGCAGACGCGCCGCATCGCCGGCGCTGCCGGCGAAACCGATTTCGTGGCTCACTTCCAGCGCCGCGTTGAAGACCGGGAAAGTGGATGGCGGCAGGCTGGCGCGCGCCAGCAGCGCGTTCAGGCCGGCGCCGCCGCGATCGTGCACCAGCGCGGAGACCCTGGATTCCGGCAGTCCGGACAATTCCACCAGCGCGGCATCGAACAGTTCGAGATTGCCCGACAGCAGCGCGCGCAGGATCAGGCCTGCGGTGAGCTGGCCGGTCCGGCGCAGATGCCGCACCAGCCCGTGCATGTCCTCGCCGCGCGAACGCGCCGCGACGTGGACGGTGCAGCGGTCGCGTGCTTCGCCGGCAATGCGCGTCGCGCGGTCGGCGCTGAGCCAGTTGCGCGCCGTCACGAATTGCGCCAGCGTGTCGGACAGCTTGGCGACCAGCGCCAACCGCGTCGCCGCGGGAAGATCCTCCAGCACAAGCATCGATTCGCGGATCGCCGCCAGGTGACCATGACGTTCGACGATGCGGTCCCACGAAAACGGCGCCAGCTCGGCATATGGATTTTCGATCAGCTCGAGCGCCGCCGCCGGCGTGCCGACTTCGGCGATCGCAGCGCAGACCGCGGCCGGCAGGTTCATACGGCGCGCGATGGCGCATTGCATCTCGCCGTCGCCCGTGGCGATGATGTCGACCAGGTCGGCGTCGAGCAGCAGCGGCGAATGTTCGAGCACCGGCAGCGCCACCGAGGCCTGGTCGACCGACAGCGCCTGCACGATAGCGGCCGGCGCCTCGGCGCTGCGTGAAAACACTTCCGCCATCGCCTGGCGCACGAGCGGGGACGCATCGTCGAGCAGCATCAGCAGCGCGCCCTCGGCGGCGCCGCGATCGTCGTTCGACATGTCGGAAAAGAGGAAAGCCCGCGCCAGCGACCGCGTGGCTTCTGCCCGCTCGCCTGCGGGAGCGGTACGTACCCAATTGATGAACTGCCGAACGATCATGGTCCTGCCGGCTTACGCAACTTGAACGACACCGTGACGCGATGCCACTGTCATACAAAATAAACCATGACGCTTAACAAAGGGTTCACCATAAACGACTGGGGTTATTGAGGTTTTGTTAAGGGTGCGAGGTTTCCGGACGCGCTGCAGCGTTATTCACGTTGCTACAGCAGAGCCGGACCGTCACGAGACGGTGCCTCGATGTGGCCCCGGCTCTGCAGCGCACCGCCGCAAGTGCTGCGCTGCGTCCGGGGAACGAGCTACCCGCTGAAGGTGCCGTTGCGGTCGCTGAACAGGTCGAGCGGGCGCGGCGCGCGCACGCTGGGCGTCTGCGAGGCCGGGCTCGCGGTTGCGACCGAGGTCAGCGATGAGCCGTTGCCCCATAATTCCTGCACCGCCGGCGAAACCGGCTGCGAGCGCTCGCCGGCCTGGAACAGCGACCGGAATATCGGCTGGCTTGGCTGCAGCGACGCCGCGGCGACGGTTGGCTGCGGCGCCACCAGCCGCGGATCGGAAAAATTCGACAGGGAGGCGGCGTTGGCGACCGGCGCAGCCGCTGCGGTCACCGTTACTGGTATCACACCGGCCGCCGCCATCGCCGTGCGCGTTGCCGGCGAATTGGCGGCGCTGGCATAGCGTGATGTCAGCACCGAATAGACTTCGGAAACGTTGCGCGCTCGCCCGCCGTGATCGTAGAAGATCGGACGGTTGGCCGCGGCGGCATTTGGAAACAGCCGGGCGCCGGGGGCCTGCGGATTGTCCTCGGCATTAGCGATCAGTTTTGCAGCACCCCCGACACCCATGAAATGCGCCATGTAGAGTTCGCCGTCGGTGGGACGGCGGCCGATCTTGCCGGTGAGCTTGAAGCTGTTGGACCGGGTCAGCACGCCCGCCATCGCCGACGACGCCGCCGGATCGTCGCGCAATTTGAGGATCGCGCTCCGCGCCGCAGGATCGCTGACCGAATATCCGGAGGAGGATCGCGTGATGGCGTCGGCATAATTGCCATAGCCGAGCTGACTGCCGGCTTCCTTCACGGTGCCGAGCCAGGTCTGGTCGATGAATTGATAAAGCCCGCGCGCTGACGAGGTCGAAGCGGCCGCGGTCGGATTGAAATTCGATTCCATCTTCGCGGTGGCGAGCAGGTATTCGAAACTGGTGCCGGTGGTGCTGGCGGCCTGCCTGATGGCGCCGGCAATCCTTGCGCGCGACGGATCGACGCGTGCCGTCTGACCAGCGCTGGATGCGTCGACCGACATGTGTTGGTGCCCTGGAACGCCTAAGCCCGCCCCGACCCTGCGGCAATTATGGTTAATGGCGGGTTAAAGATGTGTGTCTCCTACGCGATGCAGCGTCTCTGTTCGACAGCACCGCGGCGCATGGACCTTGCCGACCGAAGCGTCATGCGCGGGCTTCACCCTACGGTATTTCCACATCTCCATCGTCATTGCCGGGCTTAACCCGGCAATCCATCCGTTTCGAAAGAGTCGCGAAGGTGAATGGATACGCGGGTCAAGCCGGCGTATGACGAGTGGGTGCTTGCGACGATGATGATGCGCGGGCCATGCGCGCGAAGACGCGCTTCGCACTTAGCCCACGCATGACGAAGCAATGCGCCGCACCCGGGCACGGCTGCGTTCTTTCACTCCGCCGCTTCCGCCTTCACCCGCTCCGGAAACGCGCCAGCCAACGCGGCGCGATTAGGCCGCAGCACGCCGCGCTCGGTGATCAGCCCGGTGACCAGCCGCGCAGGCGTCACGTCGAACGCGTAGTTGGAAACCGGCGATGTTTCCGGAACGATCCGCACGCTCTCGATGCGGCCGTCGGCGGTGCGTCCCGTCATCACGGCGACCTCGCCGGCGGCGCGCTGCTCGATCGGAATTTGCCGAACGCCGTCGTCGATGGTGAAGTCGATGGTCGGCGACGGCAGCGCCACATAGAACGGCACGCCGTTGTCGTGCGCGGCGAGCGCCTTCAGGTAGGTGCCGATCTTGTTGCAGACGTCGCCATTGGCGGTGGTGCGGTCGGTACCGACGATCACGAGATCGACCATGCCGTGCTGCATCAGGTGGCCGCCGGCATTGTCGGCGATCACGGTGTGCGGCACGCCGTGATGGCCGAGTTCCCAGGCGGTGAGCGAGGCGCCCTGATTGCGCGGCCGGGTCTCGTCGACCCAGACATGGATAGGGTGGCTCTTGTCGTGCGCCATGTACATCGGCGCCGTCGCGGTGCCCCAGTCGACCGTTGCCAACCAGCCGGCGTTGCAATCGAGTCAGCACGTTGACCCGCTCGCCCGGCGGCTTTGCCGCGGCGATTTTTTCGATCAGCGCAAGGCCGTGCTCGCCGATGCTCCGGTTGAGCGCGATATCCTCATCGGCGATCGCGCCGGCGCGGGCATAGGCGGCATCCGCGCGCGCCGACGCGGGCAGCGGCCGCAGCGCCGCCTGCATTTCGTCCAGCGCCCATTTCAGGTTGATCGCGGTCGGCCGCGTAGCGAGCAGCAGCGCGCAGGCGCGCTCGAGCGCGCGGTCGGAGCCGTCGGCGCGCATCGCCAGCGCCACGCCGTAGGCGGCGGTGGCGCCGATCAGCGGAGCGCCGCGCACCAGCATGGAGCGGATGGCGTCGGCCGCCGCGTCGCAGTCGGCGATCCGCACGACGACGAATTCATGCGGCAGTCTGGTTTGGTCGACCACGCCGACCGACCAGCCGTCGGGCTCCAGCCAGATACTGCGGAAATGCCTGCCATTGACCTTCATGTTCGTAACACCCGTCCAGCGACCGCTTCGAGCTTCTTCAGCAGTTCCGGGTCGCGCGCCTCCGGCGCCGTGATCAGCGCGGTGTCGAGCACGCGGTCCGAACCGATCGGGCATGGCTCGTGCTCGCGCGGAAAATCGCGTGCCAGCCGCGCGATCAGGCCCTTCGCCTTTTCGGCGTTCGAATTCAGCACCCGGATGATGTCCTGCACCGTGACGGCGTCGTGGTCGGGGTGCCAGCAATCGAAATCGGTCACCATGGCCACGCTGGCGTAGCAGATCTCTGCCTCGCGCGCGAGCTTGGCCTCCGGCATGTTGGTCATGCCGATCACCGAATAACCGAGATTCTTGTAGGTCATGCTCTCGGCGTAGCTCGAGAATTGCGGACCTTCCATGCAGACATAGGTGCCGCCGTTCGCAACCGTCATGCCTTCAGCCGCCGCGGCGGCGGCAAGATGGACGTGCAGCCGCGGCGACACGGGATGCGCCATCGACACATGCGCGACGCAGCCGGTGCCGAAGAACGAACTCTCGCGCCGGTGGGTGCGGTCGACGAACTGGTCGACCAGCACAAAGGTTCCCGGCGGCAACTCCTCCTTGAACGAGCCGCAGGCCGACAGCGCGATCAGGTCGGTGACGCCCGCGCGCTTGAGCACGTCGATGTTGGCGCGGTAATTGATGTCCGATGGCGGCACCCGGTGGCCCTTGCCGTGGCGCGGCAGAAATACCATCGGCAGGCCCGCAATGGTGCCATGCCGGACCGGCGCCGAGGGTTCTCCCCACGGACTTGCGATCGTCTCGTCGCGCACGTTTTCGAGCCCGGGCAAATCGTAGACGCCGGATCCACCGATAATACCAAGTACGGCTGTTGTCATGAATTCCTACTCGCGGTTGCACGGACGAGTTCAACACGCGGACAAGGCATCCGCAATCCTATCAAGAGCAAGAATATGCCGGGATGGAAACGAGCGGTAAGCGTACTAGTCCGTTATCGACGCATGCCTGCGCATACGGGCGTGATCACCGGAATCTTTCGGGAAGCCCGAAATGGCCCACGTTTCTCCCTGTCGGCGAGCTTGCTAATCCACGAATACCAGCGCAACGCTGCCTGCGCCGCCCTGCACCACCCGATAGAAACACGAACGGCGATTGGTGTGGCAGGCGGCGCCGGTCTGATCGACCTTGATCCACACCGCATCCTGGTCGCAGTCCATTCGCATCTCGACCACGCGCTGGGTGTGGCCGGAGCTCTCGCCCTTGCGCCACAACGAATTACGCGAGCGGCTGAAATACCAGGCGTCGCCGCTGTCGAGGGTCCTGCGTAGCGCTTCCGCATTCATGTGCGCGACCATCAGCACATCCCCGGTCGCAGCATCGGTAGCGACGCAGGTCAGGAGCCCAGACGTGTCGAATTTGGGCTGGAATGCCAGCCCCTCTTCGCGATCATCGTTGTCTGCGGATGTGTACACGGTCAGCCTCGCGACGGTTCAGGCGAGCTACCGCTGTGGCCCTCGCACCATGGACAGGAAACGCGCCTGCTCCGCCGGATTGTCGCGGAACATGCCGGTGAAGCGGCTGGTGAAAGTCATCGCGCCGTGCTTGGCAACACCGCGCACCGACATGCAGGTATGCTCCGCCTCGATCACCACCGCAACGCCGCGCGGTTTCAGAACCTCGTCGATCGCCGCCGCGATCTGCGCGGTCAGGTGTTCCTGAGTCTGCAGCCGCCGCGCAAAGATGTCGGTCAGCCGCGCCAGCTTCGACAGTCCCACCACGCGCTCCACCGGCGTATAGGCGATATGCGCCTTGCCGTAGAACGGCATCATGTGATGTTCGCATTGCGAGGTGAATTCGATGTCGCGGATCAGCACGAAGTCGTCATAGCCCGCGGTTTCGCCGAAGGTGCGGTTGAGCACTTCGGCCGGGCACTGGTGATAGCCCTGATAAAGTTCGTCGTAGGCTTCGACCACGCGGCGGGGCGTATCAAGCAATCCTTCGCGGGCGGTATTTTCGCCGATATATCCGAGCAGGGTCTTGACCGCCTGCTCTGCCTCGGCGCGCGACGGCCGCGGCTGGTCCGCGCGCACGGCGGCGGCAAGAAATTCCGCAGGATCCAGTTCGGCGGGACGAAACTCGGCCGGCTTGGTTTCAGACGGCTTATTTCCGCGCAGCGGCTTGATCAATGCGTCCATGTTAACTCCGTTCGACCGGTCTTCGAGACCGGAGTGTCACCGGGCAGCCGGCCGGACTGTATTTCCGCCGCCTCGACCATATATAGGACCGCAGTAGATGCCCGCCAAGGGCGATCCTACGGCAAGTTCGGGACCTCGATTCTATGCTGAACGACATTTACAACAAGCGCATCATCGAACTGGCCGGCAATATTCCCCGTCTCGGCCGCCTTCCCGCCCCCGACGCCAGCGCTACCGCCCATTCGAAATTATGCGGCTCGACCGTCAAGATCGACCTCACCATGGATGGTCCCGTCGTCACCGATTTCGCCCATGACGTCAAAGCCTGCGCGCTGGGCCAAGCCTCGTCCTCGATCATGGCAAGCCATGTGGTCGGCTCGACCGCCGACGAACTGCGCGCGTTGCACGAGACGGTGCGCAAGATGCTGAAGGAAAACGGCAGGCCGCCGGAAGGCAAATGGGCCAACATCGCGCTGTTGGAACCGGTGCGCGACTACAAGGCGCGCCATGCATCGACAATGCTGACCTTCGACGCCGTCGTCGACGCAATCGGCCAGATAGAGGCGAAGAATGAAGCACCGGCAGCAACGCCGGGTGAGCGCATCAAATTGCAGCCGTCATCCCGGGACGCATAAAAACGGGCACCCTGATCCATAATCCCACAACCGCCGATCAGATGGCGCACCTTGCGCCGGCGCGATCAAGACCGCCAACGGATTCCCGGCTTGCGCACGTGCCACCCGCAATGAGACGATTTTGATTTATCGCTGCTGTTGAGCGGGCGCCGAGGTCACGCCGCCCGTCGGCACCGATGCCTCCGCGGTTTTGGTCGACTTCGCCGCAGGCAGCGGCTTCTCCACATTGACCTCGCTGACGAAGCGATCCTGCACCGGCTTCGCGTTGAGGTCGGCGACAGCCGCGACGACGGCGCTGTCATTCGGCGGCAGCACTCCGGCGACGGCTTCCGTGGTGACCAGATTGGTCAGCCGCAATTCGTCCCGCGACATTTCGTGGAGATCCTCCCAGGGCGGCACGCTGAGCGCCAGCGACAGCAGATCGCCGGCGCCGCCCATGTCGAAGGTGTATTTGGCGAGACGGCCGATGTCGCGCTCCACGATCATCAGATCCTGCGCGCTGTAGCTCGCAGCCTTGGCATCGTCGGCGCGGTCGCCCATCCAGATCTGGTGCACCCGCACATGGGCGCCGTCCGGCACGTAACGCGCCTTACCCGACAGCAACAGGAACACGCACATCGACTCGCAATAGGCATGCGGCGCGATTTCGGCGCGATCGCCATTGCGCGGATCGAGGCTGGTGCCGACGGTGGTCAGCATGCCGAGAGAGCGCCAGCGCCGTCCGAGCGCAATCGCGTCGTTGACCGAGCCGCCGCTGGAATCCAGTACCACGGTGGTGCCACGAAGCTGCCGCTCGCGCGCAAATTCGTCAAACTCTTTCGGAGTTTCCGCGGTAACGATGCCGACCGCGCCAACCCAACCGCGGCAATTCGGCTGGCACGCGATCCAGGTGAACCGCATCGGCAGTTTGCGCTCTTCGAGGGTGCCGCCGGCATGTGCCGAACCGCCCGATATGGCCACCGGGCCGGTCAAGGCGATACAAAAGGCGGCAGCGCAGAGCAGCACCGAGCCGCCAAATTTGAGCGACAGCCTCACGTTGGTTCCTTCCCCCACGCACCCCAAGTCAGGCAGTGGTAACGGCCCCAGTTCAACGTCAAATGATTCTGTCATTCAAACGTTATGAAAAAGGTAACCGTATGTCGGGAATCCGTCTATCAAGAATTTGCTGCACCGCGACCAATTGATGCCGGATTCCAAGCTGGTGTGACTCAATTGCATGTCTTGGCCAGTTCCCTGCATCGGAACCGGGCAAAACTGCGCTCTATGACGAGCAAACCGCTCATGAAACATCCATCACCATATTCGTTGCGGTGCCCGGACTGCGCGCGCAGCGTCAGGCTGCTGCCGCGCATCGCCGGCCGCGCAATGATCTGGCTGTACTGGCACACCCTGTCGCCGCTGGTTGGATACAATTGCCGGCATTTGCCGACCTGCTCGGTCTATGGCGACGAGGCGATCGCGCGCTTCGGCCTGTGGAGCGGCGGCTGGATGACGTTGGCGCGGCTGCTACGCTGCCAGCCTTTTGGCACCTCCGGCCTCGACAACGTGCCGTCGGCGCCGCCGGCCGGCGCGCGCTGGTATCTGCCATGGCGTTACGGGCGCTGGCGCGGCGTCAACGGACTCTAGGGTTCGCTGCGTTGCGGCGCTTCCACGCCACCGCGCATCGCTGTCGGACGGAACCACGGCAACGAAGCCGCATTGGTTTGATGCTTCCGTCGGGAGGAATAAATATGCGCTGGAAAATCAGCCATCGCGGACACGATCCGCGCCACATCGACCTTGCTGCAGTATTTGCCTTGCTTATTATTATCGTCGCGGCCTGCCGATATTTCGGCGGCAGTTCGGAGCCGCCGACCACGACGGCCTTTATTGTGCCGAGCCAGTCGGTGCGCTGGTAGATCTTTAGCGCGGCGAACGCCAGCGGTAGCCGATACCAAAATCCATCGGCTGGCTCTTTTTGAACAACTCGGCGTATCTCGCCTGGTATCTGCCGTAAAAATGTCGATCGGGCCAGCGTAGCGACCCAACGGAAAGAACCGCCATTTCGTCGGATCGTAATTGCCGAGCGGAACGCCGGAATCGTCCTTGGATGATCGTACTGCTGTCCGGCCGCTAAACTCTTAAGATCCCGCCATGGAAAGCCGGCGCGTCGAGATCACCGTCACCAGCGCCAGTACGACAAACCCCATCGCCACATAACCGGTCTCGTGCAGCAGACCGCGCGCGTATAAAACGCCGCCGATCGCCGAGCCCACGGCTTGGCCGATATAGAGCACCGAAGTATTCAGCGACACCGACGCGGAGGCGAGCGCGGGCGCGGCGGCGACGAGCCGGACCTGCTGCATGGAATTGGTCGAGGCGAAGCCCAGTCCCCAGATCGCAACCGAGAACGCCATCAGCGAATACACGCCGGCACCGAACGCCCAGCCGCTGACGCCGGTAAGCATCAGGATCGTGAACAGCAAGGAGGTCTTGTAGGCGCCCCACGAATCGACGATCCGGGTCGCGATCGCCACGCCGATGAAGCCGCACCCGCCATAGATCGCGAACACCAGCCCGACCGCATCCGGACCGGCGCCGGTGAGTTTCACCAGCAACGGACCCATGAAGGTAAACACCGCGAATTGCCCGGACATCTGCAGCGTGGTGATCAGCAACAGCAGCAGGATCATCCGGTCGCGCCCGAGAGCGGCCCAGGTTTTCAGATCCACCGGCGCGCCGATCAACCCGCCGGGCAACCGCCAGGCCAGCAGCAGGAAACTGATAAATCCGACCACGCCGATGCCGCCATATGCCGCGCGAAAACCGTAGCGGCTGGCAATGAACGTTATCAGCGGCAAGCCGACCGCCGCGGCCAGCGACCATCCGAGGAAGATGTAGGCGATGGTGCTGCCGCGTTTCTCCGCCGGCACGATCAAGCCCGCGGTTCCCGCCGCCTGCGGCGTGTACAGCGCGCCGACCGCCAGCATCAGCAGGCGGAGCACCAGCAGCATGGCGTAACTGGAGGCGAAGGCGGATGCCGCATTAGTGATGGCGAACACCGCCAGCGTCGAGACCAGCAGCGTGCGGCGTTCGATCCGGCTGGTCAGCCACGCCGTCAGCGGCGAACAGATGCACAGCATCACCGCGCCCCACGTGATCAGGAAGCCGGCGTCGCGAATGCTGACGTCAAGCTCCGCGGACAATTCGCCGAGCATGCCCGCCGGCGCCAGCACCGAGCAGCCGGTCACGAAATTCCCCAGCATCAAGGCGGTGGGCGCGAAGCGGCGTTCGACCTGGCTGACCGGACTATGCATGCTGGTGCCTGTAGATGAAATCCGCGGCAAAGGAAAGCACGCGCGCGAACTATTTCACGGCGCTGCTTTGAGGTTGCAGATGAACCGTCTGCTTCGACGAAGGGCGAACCGCGAGCAGCCTAATCGGCGCCCCGCCAAAATAGCCTTCATCGGAGCGATTGCTCCTCGCCGTGTCCTGCGCTATCTCGTGTTCCCGCTTACCTGCGCTCGTACGCAGGAGTGAGCCATAGGAGACTGCCATGCCCGACGACAAAGACGCGCCCGCATCCGGATTCCAGTTCGGCCTCGCCAATCTGAAGCCCTCCGAACCCGAGCAGAAGATCGCCCTCACCTTCCCCGACGGCGCCAAGCGCGAATTCCTCAAGAACATAACCGGCCTCGAACTTGCCAAGGGCATCTCTCCGTCGCTGGCCAAGCGCACGGTGGCGATGGCGCTGAATGGTGAGTTGCACGACCTCGCCGATCCGATTTCAGCCGACGCGAAAATCGAGTTCATCAACCGCGACGATCCCCGCGCGCTGGAACTGATCCGGCACGATGCGGCGCATGTGCTGGCCGAAGCGGTGCAGTCGCTGTGGCCGGGTACCCAGGTCACCATCGGCCCGGTGATCGAGAACGGATTCTATTACGACTTCTTCCGCAACGAGCCGTTCACGCCGGAAGATTTTTCCGCGATCGAGAAGAAGATGCGCGAGATCATCGCACGCGACAAACCGTTCACCAAGGACGTCTGGGACCGCGAAAAGACCAAGCAGGTGTTCCGCGACAAGGGCGAAGCGTTCAAGGTCGAGCTGGTCGACGCCATTCCCGGCGACGAGCCGATCAGGATTTACTATCAGGGCGACTGGTTCGATCTTTGCCGCGGGCCGCATATGACGTCCACGGGCAAGATCGGCAATGCCTTCAAGCTGATGAAGGTCGCGGGCGCCTACTGGCGCGGCGACAGCAACAATCCGATGCTGACGCGCATCTACGGCACCGCGTTCGCCAAGCAGGAAGAACTCGACGCCTACCTCAAGCAGATCGAGGAAGCGGAAAAACGCGACCACCGCAGGCTCGGCCGCGAACTCGACCTGTTTCACTTCCAGGAGGAGGGCCCCGGCGTGGTGTTCTGGCACGCCAAAGGCTGGACCATTTTCCAGGCGGTGGTCACCTACATGCGCCGGCGCTTGACTGGCGACTACGACGAGGTCAACGCACCGCAGATGCTGGACAAGTCGCTGTGGGAAATCTCCGGCCATTGGGAATGGTACCGCGAGAACATGTTCGCCGCGCAATCGGCCGGCGACGAAGCCGAAGACAAGCGCTGGTTTGCGATCAAGCCGATGAACTGTCCTGGCCATGTACAGATCTTCAAGCATGGGTTGAAGAGCTATCGCGACCTGCCGCTGCGGCTCGCCGAATTCGGCGTGGTGCACCGCTACGAGCCGTCGGGCGCCATGCACGGCCTGATGCGGGTGCGCGGATTCACGCAAGATGATGCCCATGTGTTCTGCACCGAGGCGCAGCTCGCCGACGAATGCCTGAAGATCAACGACCTCATCCTGTCGACCTATGCGGACTTCGGCTTCGAGGGCGAACTAACGGTAAAACTGTCGACGCGCCCGGAGAACCGCGTCGGCACCGACGAGATGTGGGATCATGCCGAGCGCGTGATGGCGACGGTGCTGTCGCAGATTGAGGCGCAGGGCCACAACCACCGCATCAGGACCTCGATCAATCCCGGCGAAGGCGCGTTCTACGGCCCGAAATTCGAATACGTGCTGCGCGACGCCATCGGCCGCGACTGGCAATGCGGCACCACGCAGGTGGATTTCAACCTGCCGGAACGCTTCGGCGCGTTTTACATCGACGCCGACGGCTCCAAGAAAGTGCCGGTGATGGTGCATCGCGCGATCTGCGGCTCGATGGAGCGCTTCATCGGCATCCTGATCGAGCACTACGCCGGAAATTTCCCGCTCTGGCTGGCGCCGGTGCAGGCCATGGTCACCACCATCACGTCCGAAGGCGATGAATACGCCAAGGTGGTCGCCGCCGCAGCGCGGCGCGCGGGGCTGCGGGTCGATATCGATCTGCGCAACGAGAAGATCAACTACAAGGTCCGCGAGCACTCGCTGGCGAAGATCCCGGCGCTGCTGGTGGTCGGCAAGAAGGAAGCCGAAACACATTCGGTCTCGATCCGCCGCCTGGGAAGCGACGGACAGAAGGTGATGGCCACCGACGAGGCGATCGCCGCGCTAGTCGACGAGGCGACGCCGCCCGATGTGAAGCGGGCGCGGTCGGCGGCGTGATCGTTACGCGGCTCGATGAGGTCGCGTGGTCCGCAGGTTTTACGCCACTCGATTTTATAATCGGTCTAAATCTACTTCAATCGTTTCGTTGCATACTTATCTTGATGCTACCCGATTGCGAACGATCCGGATGCGGAATGATTCCAGATGAAAGATAGTTGAGTGCCCGACACCATCGAATTCCTGAAAACCCGCCGCTCGGTGAAGCCGCGCGAGATGAGCGGGCCCGGCCCCTCGCCCGCGGAACTTGAAACCATCCTTACCGTCGGCGCGCGCGTGCCCGACCACGGCAAGCTTGCGCCGTGGCGTTTCATCGTGTTCGAAGACGACGGCCGCGCCCGCGCCGGCGAGGTGATCGCCAACGTGTTCGCGCGGAAAAATCCGCAAAGCCCGCAGGCTGAAATCGATATTGAAAAGCGCCGGATGATGGATGCACCGCTGGTGGTCGCGGTGGTCAGCTTCACCAGGCCGCATCCCAAGGTGCCGGCATGGGAGCAGCAACTCTCCGCCGGCGCCACCGCCATGAATATCGTCACCGCCGCCACCGCGCTGGGCTACGGCGCCAACTGGCTGACCGGCTGGTTCGCCTACGACCGCGACGTGCTCGACGGACTGGGGCTGAAGGCCGAGGAGAAGCTCGCCGGCTTCATCCACATCGGCAAGCCCTCGAAACCGATCGAGGACCGCCCTCGCCCGGCGCTGAAGGATATCGTGACGAGGTTTTGAGAAGGCTCGTGCCCCGGACGCAGCGCAGCGCGTAGCGGTGCGCTGCAGAGCCGGGGCCGTTACGAACGCTGGTGCTTGGTATAATCCCGGCTCAGCGGTGCACCGCTGAAGAAGCGCTGCACCGCGTCCGGGACATGAGATTTGAATACTACCTTGCCACCACCTCGATCTCACCGTCGACGCCATTGACAACATTGAACGGCCGCTCGAACACCTTGCCCTCGTTCTTGGCGATGGCGCGATATTCGCCTTCGGACAGCACGACGCGGGGGAAGGCGCCGATCGATTCCTTGATGACGTCGCCGCCGGGCGTGATCACCGACCACGCGGTGTTGGCCAATGCCTCGCCGCCCTTGTCGCTGACCAGTTTCAGCGTGATCACCGCGGCGCGATGGGTGATAATGACGTCGGTCAGCTTGCCGGCCTGCACGCGGATATCCGAGCGCACCACCGAATTGGCGTCGCCATAATTCGAGATGATGTAGTAGGTGCCCTCCGGCACCAGCACCACGTCGCCGGCCGCCACGTTCGGCACCAGCGAGGCGCGCTCGGCGGCCTCGAACTGGCTGCCCTTGTAGATCGCGAATGAAATCTGGTTTTGCGGAATCTTCGAGGTGCCGACGCGGCCTTCAATACGCAGCCCGCCGGCCGGCAGCAGGAAGGATTCGCGGTCGGTCTCCGCCTTCAGCGTGACCGGCCGCACCGCGCTGACGAGACCAAGCGTAACATGGACCACGTAGCTGCCGGGTGGCAGCACGATATTCGGCGTAGCACCACGTTCCTCTCGGATCAGCTTGAAGGTGCCGGTCTCGTCGGGCCGGTCGGAAAAAACCCGCCAGACCAGTCCGCTGTTGATGACCGGCAGATCCTTGCCGTAACGCGCGGTCAGCGACAGCACCGCCTGGCCCGGCGTCGACGCGATCGGAGGCGGGACCACCGGCGGCGTGACCGCAGAAACCGGAGGCTGGGTCAAGGGTGCGGGCAGATTGGGCGCCGCGGCCGGACCGGAGGGCGGCGCGAGACTGATGGCGCCGCCGGACGGCACATCAGGCACCAGCCCCGGCGGCACCGGCGGCGGCCGATCGGTAAACATCTGTGCCAGCGACACATTCGGCAGTGCAAGCGCCATCAGCGCGGCGAGCGCAAACGCCCATGCCGCCGACCGGCCCCGCCCCGGCCCGGTCTCCCGGCCTGCTGGAATATGGCCCCTCGAAGTCATGGCGCATGCTTTTCACCGAAAACGCGGCGAATTCAAGCCTGCGGCGAGCCCGCACGCCATTTCTGAAGCAGGCTTCGAGCGCAGCAAACGACCTACATCGTCGCGTATAAACCATGCTCACGGCACAATCTGGCGCAACAATCGCGTTGCGAATAAGTTCTGCGTGCCATCGATGGAGAGACGTTGCGGTGCTGAATAATCTGATCGGCCGCGGCCAGAACGGACCGCATGGGGGCGACAAGGTCGGTCTCGGCGCCACCCGGCGACCGGTCATCGGGCTGGCGCTCGGCGGCGGCGCGGCGCGCGGATTTGCCCATATCGGCATTGTCAGGACGCTGGTCGCGCACGGCATCGTCCCCAACGTCGTGGTCGGCACCTCGATCGGCGCGGTCGTCGGCGGCTGCTACGCCGCGGGCCACCTCGACAAGCTGGAGGAATGGGCGCGCAGCCTGCAGCCGCGCAACATCTTCGGCTATCTCGACATCCGCCTCAACGGATCCGGCCTGATCGGCGGCGCCAAGCTCACGGCCCAGCTCGAGGCGGCATTGGGCCAGAGCCTGATCGAAGACCTGCCGCTGAAATTCGCCACCGTGGCAACCGAAGTCCGCACCGGCCACGAAATCTGGCTGACCCATGGCGGCATCGTCGAGGCGATGCGCGCCTCCTATGCGCTGCCGGGAATTTTCTCACCGGTGCTGGTCGGCGACCGCTGGCTGGTCGATGGCGCGCTGGTCAATCCGGTGCCGGTTTCGGCGGCGCGCGCGCTCGGCGCCGAGATCGTGATCGCGGCCAATCTGTCCACCGACGTGTTCGCGCATTCGACGACGATCTTTTCCCACGGCGGATCGGCTACCGCGCCGGAGCCGGTCATCGACGTCGCCGTCGCGCCCCCGAAACGCGGGTTCGGAAAATTCTTCTCGCCCGAGCGCACCATGAAGCGGGAATTCTTCGGCAGCGGTGGCCGCCCCGGCATTTCCACCGTGATGGTCGATGCCTTCAACATCATGCAGGACCGCATCACCCGCGCCCGGCTCGCCGGCGATCCGCCGGACCTGTTGATTACTCCGCGCGTCGGCCAGATCGGCTGGTTCGATTTTCATCGCGCCGACGATCTGATCGCACATGGCGCGCGCGCGGCCGAACGCGCCATCGAGTCGATCCAGGAAGCGATCCAGATTCTCGCCCCAGGCGCCGGCGAGCCGGCGGCAGTCGAGAAGAAACCGTAATTTTTTTGCCGCGGATGCAGCGCAGCGCGCCGTTCTTTACGGCATGTGCGCTGCAGAGCTGGGCCGTCGTGAAGCTCGGAGTTGCGACGGTCCCCGGCTCTGCGGAGCGGCATAAGAATGCCGCACCGCGTCCGGGACACGAGGTCCTGCTATCAAGCCGTCTTGATGTAATTCTGCAGCGCTTCCTGTTCGTTCTCGAATTCCTTGACCCGCCATTTGACGATATCGCCGATCGAGATCAGACCGACTACCTTGTCTTCCTCGACCACCGGCAGGTGCCTGAACTTCCCCGTCGTCATCCGTTCCATGATCGAGCTGACGGTATCGTTCTCCCGACAACTGACGACTTTGCGCGTCATCACCGCGCTCACCGGCTCATCGAGCACTGTGGCGCCGCGCTCACCGAGCACACGTACGATGTCGCGCTCCGACAGGATGCCTTCGATGCGCCCGCTATTCATTACCAGCACGGCGCCGATACGGCGCTCCGACAGGACCTTGACCGCGGCGGAAAGCGTCGCTTCCGGCCCGACGCTCTGGATGGTGTGGCCCTTGGTATCGAGAATTGCACGTACTGTCATTGTCGCCTCCCTGACTGCGATCGCATCGTATCCGCGCAATCGTCACCTCGCCTTCAGGCAACAGTCCGGCGTCAATTTCGTTCGTGCGCATCGAGCATGCGAGGCATGTTCTTCATGCGAAACGGAGGTGCCTTCGCCTGAAAACGCTGCGATGATGGATGAAATCGGCCTGCGCCGCAAGGCGCGTCGAGCTAGCGGCGATCGGACGCGTCGGCGGGCGGCGCGTCGGCGGCATCGCGTGGAACCGGATCGAACAGCGAAAACAACAACAATCCTGCGAAGAACCCGCCAATATGCGCCTGCCAGGCGATACTCACGCCATCGGCGCCGATGGCGATCGAACCCACGCCGAAGATGATATTGACGCCGAACCAGACGCCGAGAAACGCCAGCACGCGTGGATTGCGCAGCGCGCGCAGCAGCGGCAGCGCCGGCACCTGCGCCGCGGTATCGGCATCGCCGCGGCGAAACGACAGAAAACTGCCCTGTGCGAAGGCGAAGCGAATCGCGGCGGCCATCGCGCCGGACACCGAGGCCGAGGCACCGATCATCGGCGCCACCGCGTGCTCGTGGGTAATCAGGTGTGCCAGTGCGCCGGCAATCGCGGTCACTACCATGAACAGGAAGAACCGCACCGCGCCGAAACGGCGCGCTACGGCACTTCCGAACGGCAGGAGCCACAGCACGTTGAAGCCGATGTGGCTGAGATTGGCATGCAGCAGCGAATAAGTCACGAATGACCACACCTTGGCGGGCGAGCCGCCGGGAAACGGCGTCGCCAGCAGCGTGGAATCGTAGCGCTTCGGAATGAAGCCGAACACTTCGATGGTCCAGTATTCCAGATCGGGCGGCAGCAGCACGCGCAGATGCAGCACGGCCAACAGGACGACATAGGCAGTCAAGGCCCCGGGCAGCGTCAGGATCGGCTCGCGCGGAGCGTCCTGGTTGAGTTCCGGCGGGGAATCCAAAGCGTTCAAGGACCTGACTGAAGCGGCTCGGCGGAGCGATGCGCCCAAATAGGCGGCTTGGCGTGGCGGCGCAAGCAAAGGATTGCAGCAGGCGCAGAACGTTGCGCTCGCGACGCGCGCCATGCGCCGGTCGGCGCGGAAGCTAAAACGAAAAAAGAGAGAGCCTGAGAAGCTCTCCCTTTCGTCGATGCCGACCTTGCCGCACGAAGACCCGGGGCGACATCCCCACCCCTCCCCGCGCGATGACCAACCTGTTTGACGCCACCTGCGCCATCGCCGGCCCTTGGAGAAACCAGCGATGAATGCGCCGACCTTAACTGCTGCTCCGGCGATGCCAACCGCATAGTTAATTTAACGTTAACGTCACAAACCCCCGCCAGGACCAGCGCACAACCGCTGCGGCATGGACGCTGCAAGTGCTCTCCTGCACAACAAACAAGGGGACGCGCGGTGCGTGAAAGCGGGACAGATGTGTCCCTTCGCGACAGCGGGCGGGCAGGGTTTTCAGGTCATGAAGCATCCGTCGAGCCGGAAATTCTTCGCATATTGGGACGACAGGCGCGGCGCGGCGCGCGCCCCCGACCGCAGCGAGATCGAGCCTGGCGCGGTGCGCGACTTGCTTGGCGACATTTTCGTGCTGTCCTATGATCCGGCGGCCGGCTATCCGTTTCGCGTCGCCGGAACACGGATCTGCGCGCTGCTCGGCGGCGACCAGAAGGGATCGGGTTTTTCGACGCTGTTCAACGCCGGCTGCCGCCGCGAGATCGAAGACCTCGTCGGCATCGTGGCCGAGGAAATGCAGCCGGCCGTCGCCGGTATTGTCGCGACCGCGGACGACGGCTCTGTGACGCATCTGGAATTGCTGCTGCTGCCGTTCAACAATCGCGCGCACACGCCGCTGAGCCTGACCGGACTGCTGGCGCCGTTCGGCGGCGAGCATCGCGTGGTCAGCGACTTCAATCTCACCTCATGGCGCTACCTTGGTCATCCGCCGCGTCTTGGTCCGCGGATGTTGCGCAAGCTGGCGGTCGCGCGCGGCTTCATGGTCTACGAAGGACTGCGCTGAGCAGCCTACGTCATTCCAGGGCGCGCTCTTCGCGCGAACCCGGAATGACGGAATTTGTATCACTCCGCCAGTTCCGGCCACGGTACGATGGTCGACTTCACCGTCTTCATCGCCATCGCGTCGGATACCGCGCGGCCGATGCCTTCTTCCGAGAACGGATAGATCGTCTGCATTTCCAGCCAGGGATATTTATCTCGCGTGCGATAGAGCATGTCGACGCCTAAAGGCAGGTCGTTGCCCGTGAAGCCCCAGGAGCCGAGCACGTTGAGATCCTTGGTGCAGATACGGTGCCACGACGTATTGATCGAGCCGGCATCGGTGAACTGCCCCATCTCGACATAGGTGCCGCCGTCGCGCAGCATCTCGATGCCTTCCGGGCCGGCGCTGGGATGGCCCGAGCAGTCCATCACCAAGTCGGCGCCGAATCCGCCGACGATGTCGCGCACTTTTTTGATGCGCGCTTCCGGTGTCTTCACCTCTTCGATGTTCACCGTCGCCTCCGCGCCAAACTTGCGCGCCAGCGCCAGTCGCGGCTCCTCCGGCGCGCCGACGCAGATCACCCGTCCCGCTCCCATCTCCTGCGCCGCCGCCACCGCCAGAATTCCGATTGGGCCGGAGCCCTGGATCACCACGGTGTCACCCCAGGTGAACCCGCCGGCGCGGGTGGCGCGGTTGAAGGCGCGAATGCAGGACGTCAGCGGCTCGCTCAATGCACCGAGCCGCAGCGACATGTCGTCGGGCAATTTGTAGATCTTCGTGCCCGGCAGCATGTCGAGATCGACATAGACGTATTCCGCCCAGCCGCCCCACAGATGCGGCGCCTTGTCGAAACCGAGATAGCGGCCATAATACACCGGCGTCAGGCACTTGTTGGCGCTTAGCGGATAATGGATGCAGTAATAGCACTGCCCGCACGGCATCAGCGGCGGGATCATCACCTTCGATCCCACGGCGAGCGGCTTGCTCATGAAGTCTTCGGAAAATTCCGACCCGATCTCGACCAGCACGCCGCCGATCTCATGCCCCAGCGTGAACGGCCACGGCAACTGCTTCGGCCAATGCCCTTTCAGGATATGCAGATCGGTGCCGCATACGCCGCAGGCGCCGACTTTTATCAGCGCCGCCTTCTTCGGAATTTTCGGCCACGGCACGGTGCGAATGACGGGTTGCGCGCCGGGGCCGTCATAGGTGCAGACGCGGATCTGGGTCATGGTTTCCTCTTTTCTTGTTCTTGCGATCGAGGTGGTAATTCTTTACGGCACCGACAGCGGCTTCAATACATCGCCATCGGCACTCAAGGCATCGACCTTATCCGAAATCACGAATGACATCAGGTCACGCCCTACCAGCAATGGTCCGCCATAGGTCGTGCGCATTCGCCAAATTCCGTTTCATCCGCATGTTTGCCTCCGCCATCACTGCATGACGAATGCCCGGCATTCCTGCAACCCCCCGCTAACGCGTCGTTAACCTTGCCGGCCGTAGGGTCAGACGACACCGCTTGGGCCGGTTGTCGGGTGGCATCGAATGGCGTTTGCGCAGCATAAATCAGTCCTTCCATCGGCCGAGGAGCGGCGGCGCTTTCAACGCGTCAAGGTACACTTGCTCGGCCGCTACATGCTGCCGGACCGGCGCGAATTTCCCTGCCAGATCATCAACATGTCGCCCGGCGGGCTGGCGCTGCTGGCGCCTGGGATCGGTAATGTCGGCGACCGCGTGATCGCCTATCTCGACCATATCGGCCGGGTCGAGGGCAAGATCACCCGCATCATCGACAACGGTTTTGCCATGAGCGTCGGCGCAACCGCGCGCAAGCGCGACAAGCTGGCGGCGCAGCTCACCTGGCTTGCCAACCGCGACATTCTCAATCTGCCGGAAGACCGCCGCCACGACCGTATCGTGCCGCGCAATCCGATTTCGCTGCTCACGCTCGAGGACGGCAGCAAGATGACCTGCCGCATCATCGACATGTCGCTGTCGGGCGCGGCTATTGCCGCGGAAACCCGGCCGCCGCTGAAGTCGCTGGTGTCGCTCGGCAAGGTGCAGTCGCGGGTAGTACGAAATCTCGAGGAAGGCTTCGCGCTCGAATTCGTCCACGAGCAACTGGCCGAGACGCTGGAAGATAGCGTCACCGCCCGGTAAACGGCCACAGCGCCTGATTCAGCTCTTTTAGAACCTTGCAAGCAGTATCCGCGCGGCCGGACGCCGCCTTTTGCGGTTCGGGTATTCCCCAAAACTCACTTGGCGCGGCCGCATTTGCCGCCGGAAATCCGCGGTTTCATTGCGCTCGCTCATAAATGCATAAAATTTGAATCAATTGCAGTTGTTTCAAATTTTAGTCAAATTCAATTCAAGTATAAATTTAATTAGCCGAAGCTTTGAACAGTATTCAATTCAATTGTACTTGGCCAACTTAGCCGCGCCGCAAAACCTTTGTGCGCATTGTGGTCCCAACAAGAAACGGGGGCCACAATGGGCATCAGGGGACAGGGGATGGGACTGGCTTTAGCGGCCGTCCTGTTGGGAATGACTGCGCCGGGATACGCCGGAGACGAACGGGTTATGTATGCTAGCCTTGGCGAGAGCACGCGTTCGCCGATCGGCTGGGTCGAATTCTGCGCCGACAATCCCGGCGACTGCCGCGGCGGCGCAACGCAGCCGCGCGATATCGTGATGACCCAGACCGCTTGGAAGGACCTGGTGCGGGTCAACCGCTGGGTCAACGAAACCATCAAGCCGATGACCGACATGGATCATTGGGGCGTGATCGAGAAATGGTCGTTGCCGACGGACGGCTACGGCGACTGCGAGGACTACGTGCTGCTGAAGCGCAAGATGCTGATCGACTCCGGATGGCCGCGCGAGGCGCTGCTGATCACGGTGGTACGCGACAGGAAGGGCGAAGGCCATGCCGTGCTGACCGTCAAGAGCGACAAGGGCGAGTTCATCCTCGACAACCAGAATGAAAGCGTCGTGGCATGGACCGAGACCGGCTACCGCTTCGTCAAACGCCAGTCCCAGGCCGATCCCAACGTCTGGGTTTCGCTTGGCGACTCCCGGCCGGCAATGGCTACCGCCAGCGCCCGCGAACATTGAGATGGCATGATCCCGAAAAGTCGATCCCGGCTTTCGGAAAAGATCATGCCGCACTGAAATTGGAGACCCGCGACCCGGTCACATCCCCACCCCTCCCCGTCCCGGACCGGATCGCGCGCGGCCAGCTCTCCCCCAAGAGCTGGCCGCAACTTTTTGACGAAGCGCCGGCAGCGGAATCGAGCGGCGTTACCCCCTGCTAACGGCTATGCGATAGAATAGCCGAATCAATGGAGTTCGGGATGGCACGCAGGATAATGCTGACCGCTTTCGCCGTTGCCGCTACGGCGGCGAGCGCCGCCGACCTGCCGGTGCAGAGCCGGCTTGGGGCGGTATTTGCAGATCCTCCGCCCTCCCGGGCAGAAGCCGCCTATGCCTACCGATCACACGGCTATGCAACGGTATATGCCCCGCAGGTTGATATCCCGCCTTTGGTCGCCGGCTATTACGGCAAGCCCAACTCGTACTTTTACGCTCCGTATTACGGCAGATCGCTCTATTACTATTTTGACCGGCTGCCCTACGCCTGCGGTTTGTACGGCTACTGCTGACACCGGTTGGTCCGGCCGAAGCGGCGCTCCAACGGGAAAAAGGCCTGCTCACAACTTTTTTGATCAAATGTGAACTAGTTCACATTCGATCTCGCGAGTCCGAGTCAGGATGCAACTACCGGACGGCGCAAGCCAATTTTAATGTCTGGGGCATGGCAGGGCCGCGCGGCGTCATACTACGCCAGCGGCCTTGTTCTTTTTCGCCGGTGCGCCGCCTCCCATCCTCGCAAGCGCGTGATTTGCGTTCTGCCGGCATTGTCTGCTGATTGCAGCTCCAGACAAGCCGGAGGAACCATGACCGCGAACCCTACACTGACCTCAGACATTATCGGATTGACCCGCACCGCGCCGCTGTCGCGCCGCGGTTTCATGACCGCTTCCGCCGCCACCGCCGCCGGCTATACGCTGGCCGCGGGACCGGTGCGCGCCGACGTGATCAAGACCAACACCGACGGCCTCGATACCGGCGACGCCCGTATCAAGGTTGCCGACGGCGAGATGCCCGGTTATTTCGCCAGGCCCAAGGGCGCCGCCAACCCGCCGGTCGTGCTGGTGGCGATGGAGATCTTCGGCCTGCACGAATACATCAAGGACGTGACGCGGCGGCTCGCCAAGCTGGGAGCCTTCGCGGTGGCCCCGGACTATTATTTCCGCAGGGGCGTCGACCTCACCAAGATTTCCGATATCCCGCAACTCATGCCGATCGTAAATGCGAAACCCGACGCCGAATTGCTGTCCGATCTCGATAGCACCGTCGCATGGGCGAAGTCGCAAGGCGGCGACACCGGCCGGCTCGGCATCATCGGCTTCTGCCGCGGCGGACGAACGGTGTGGGAATACGCCGGGCATTCGAGCGCGCTCAAGGCGGGCGTTGCATTTTACGGCCCGCCGGTCGATCCGCCGAATCCGCTATGGCCGAAGAGCCCGCTCCAGCTCGCGCCCGACATGAAAGCCCCGGTGCTCGGGCTTTACGGGGAAGCCGATCAAGGCATTCCCGTCGCGCAAGTTGAGCAGATGAAGGCCGCGCTGGCTGAGAACAAGAAAACCGCGGAGTTCAAGATCTATCCCGGCGCACCGCACGGCTTCCATGCCGATTATCGTCCGAGCTACCGCAAGGAAGCCGCCGAGGACGGTTGGAATCAGATGCAGGCGTGGTTCAGGAAATACAAGGTACTGGGCTGATCGACAGCACCCGGCAAATGCATCTTCAAAGCTGCGCGGCGGACACGCCGCGCGGCCTTGGCGTTTACGGGCTATAACACCCTATCCGAAGCGACCGCCCTTGCGATGGCGCTGCTCCAGTTCCCAAAATGCCCAGACCGCCGTCGACAACAGGGAAACCACCACGGCCAGAAACAGCCAGGTTAAATCCGGAGCGGTGAGTGTGGTCAGCATCATCTTGATAATGCAATCGCCATACCACGGCTGCGATAGCTGGGATGAACATTACAGATTACAAGCCGTGGCCTCGGCGCGGATCGCGCCGAGGCCTATCTGTTGAAATCGTTCTGTATCGCCGGTTCAGTTGCAGACCTGAACGCGGCGGATGGCCGGTCCATACGGACCCCACACGCGCTGGCGAACGATATAGCAACCACCGCCATAGCCGTAGCCGTCGTCGTAATAGCCCGCGTAATAAGGATCGTAGCCGTATCCGTAGCCGTATCCATAGGGGTAGCCAGCGTAGGCTCCGGCCAAGCCGAGACCGAGGCCAACGCCGATCAAACCCGGTCCCCGCCATCCGCCACCGCGCCAACCGCCGCCGTGCCAGCCGCCGCCAATCGCCGCCGAGCGGAAGCCCCCTCCACCGATTCCGGCTGCGCGGAAACCGCCGCCGCCAAAACCGCCGCCATGGAAACCGCCGCCGCCGTGGAAGCCGCCGCCTCCTCCGATGCCGCCCCGCGCCGATGCGTCTGTGGCCGTCGCTACGCCCACCGCCGCCACCGTCACGGCCGCCAATAATGTCAGAACTGTTTTCCGCAACATGACCGTCCTCCGTAAAGGTATCGCACCCTGCCAGTATGACTCCTTTCCCGCGGCTTTGTTGCGCCCTCAGCGTAAATTGATAGCGAGGCGGTCAATATTTTAATTTTCCGGCTTCAGCCCGTTCATCTTCAGTGCGCCATGGCTGGCCCGGCGGTCGGCGCCGGAACAAACTCGGCTTACCGCAATTGAATGTGGCGCCCGGTTTGGCCTGCATCGCAAATCTCGTTTGTCCGGGAGCTGCACTGTGGCGCACGCTGATCGCTTTAAGCACGGCGTTTCCATCGATCTTAAGGATGCACTGCGCCAAAGCGTCCGCCGACAAACGGCCACTGAAAATCCGCACCAGCAAGGAAACGAAGCCATGACAGCCGATCCGGATCCGTTTGAAGAAGGCCAGCGCGCCGCGCGGAAAAACATTCCCGCCGAGGCCAATCCGTATCGGGACGGCTCGGAAGAGCATTCGCTGTGGAGCGCCGGTCATGAGCAGGAGGCCGGCGAAGCCGAGGCCAACGAGGCGGAAGGGACTTGAAGGCGCGTTGGCCTTCAGCCGATCTTCTTCAGACCTTTCTTGAAACGCGGTCCGTTGGCTACATAGAACTTCGCGGCACTTCCCATCGCCGCGACCTGCGCGGGATCCAGCGCACGAATCACCCGCGCCGGTGCGCCGATTATCAGCGAGTATTCGGGAAACTCCTTGCCTTCGGTGATCACTGCGCCGGCGCCGACAATGCTGCCGCGGCCGATCCGCGCGCCGTTCATCACGATCGACCCCATGCCGATCAACGCGCCGTCCTCGACGGTGCAGCCGTGCAGAATGACGTTATGGCCGATGGTGCAGTTTTTTCCGATGGTGAGCGGAAAGCCCATGTCGGTGTGGCAGGTCGAGTTGTCCTGCACGTTGGAATTTTCACCGATCTCGATCCATTCATTGTCGCCGCGCAGCACCGCGCCGAACCACACGCTCGCCGAACGCAGCAACCGTATCTTGCCGATCACCATCGCGGTATCGGCGATGAAGTAATTTCCGTCGGAGGGAAGTTCGGGCCCCTGCCCGTCGAGCTCGTAGATCGCCATGTCAATGTCCTTATTCTACAGACATTGCATAGTTGATCGCGCTCAGGCCAGCAATCCCGCGGCGCGCAGCGTCATCACCACGAAGGTGCCCGACATCAGGCTCCAGAATCCGGACAGCACCGTCGCCATCATCACGAATTCGAAGCGGCGGCGTTCGATCCGCGCGCCGCGCAGCATGTTGCGCATGATGATGAACGGCGCCGCGAACACCAGGAATGGCACCGCGGCGAAGGTTTTCGGCGCGACACCTTGCTGCAGAAGACCGAAGCCGGCGGGGCGTTGCATCCACGCTTGGTAGCCGCTGGCAAGCGCGCCGGCCCAGGCAAAGCCGATACAGAGGGCGAACAGCGAATTCAACGCATCGGGCGACATCGGCGGCCTCACGCATCACAGAGCACCCGTCATGCTTCGCAAAATACGGACCGCCGCGCTACATCATCCTTAAGGAAAGGTTAACAACGTCGGCCGCGACACGCAGTTCGATCGCGTAAAACCGTGCGGAAGTTTTCACGCGCGTGGCATATTCGGAGGCTGATTCGGCTACTGCTTTCCCGGAACTTCCGTACGCTCATGATGATATCCGCATGACCCTGCTCTCGTCGGCCCAGACCATTCCGCGCCGCTTGCGCCGGCGGCACCGCGGCCATCTGTTGCCGATCGCACTGGGCGGCGTGATCGCGGCGCTGGCGGTCGCGCTGGTCGCCTATTTGCTATGGCCAACCTGGGAGCCGGACAAATCCAGCGATCCCTCGCGGCTGCCGGTCAGCGTCGGCGCCACGCTGTTCAACGTGCCAACCCTTGCCGTGCGCAGGAAAGTGCAGCGGCATTCCGGCCCGCAGGAACGCGTCGATCTTTCCTTCGCCTATCCGTCACTCGATGCCGCCGGCGCGCCGAGGCACGCCGGCGCAGAGACGTCGGAAGACGCCGTGCCGCCGATCGACCGCATCTTCCTGTCGATCTCCGCGCATCACGATGCGCTGGCGCCGGATGTTCGCGTGCGCACCATCTATCCGCGCTATCTGGAGAAGGCTTTCGCGCCGGCGCAGGATGGCCTGACCGCGCGCGCGTTCCGCGATGGCACGCCCTACGGCAATGAAGACCTCTTTGTCGCCGGCACGCCGGCTCTGGTGGCGCGCTGCACCCGCGATGGCGCGACCCCCGGCATGTGCCTCAGCGAGCGCCGTGTCGACGGCGCGGACCTGACGTTTCGTTTTCCGAGAAGCTGGCTCGCGCAATGGCGCGACGTCGCCGGCGCAATGGACTCTTTGGCAGCGCAACTGCGCGGACCGCGGGGATAGATTGAAGTTCGCGAAGCGGCAGCCACATTCTTGGTGTCGTCCCCGCGAACGGGGCGGGGATCCTGACCACCAATAATTATTGTTCGCCAAGTTGCTTCTGCAAGCTGCTGACACCTTCCGCCTCACGACGACGGAGGCTACCGGTCCCCGCCTGCGCGGAGACGACGTGGTGGGCAATCGCAATACGTCACTTCACCCCTGATCGACCAGATCGTCCTCGAGAATCGCCATTTGGAACTGGAACGAGCGGTCGTCGTCCTCGTCGTCCACGAACAGCACGCCGATGAACTCTTCGCCGATATAGACCTCCGCCGAATCGTCTTTCTTCGGCCGCGGCACCACGCGGATCTTCTGGTTGCCGAACAGACGCTTGAGATAGGCGTCGAGCTTCCTGACTTCCTGAACGTCCACGGCAGTCTCCGATCAATCGAGGTGTTGGCGAAGCTTCAATGCGGGATGAAAACGCGCGATCCGGCGTTTGTACCCAACCGCACGCGACATTTATACGGTAAAAATCAGAGCCCGATCGCGTTGATCATCTGGTCCATGGTGCGCGACGGCTCCGCGCAGCCGGCTTCGCCGACGATCTTGGCGGGAACGCCGGCCACCGTGACATTATGCGGCACCGGCTTCACCACGACCGAGCCCGCCGCGATCCGCGCGCAATGGCCGACCTCGATATTGCCCAGAATCTTGGCGCCGGCGCCGATCATCACGCCGCTTCGGATTTTCGGATGGCGGTCCTCGTTTTCCTTGCCGGTGCCGCCGAGCGTGACGCCGTGCAGAATGGAGACGTCATCGTCGATGACGGCGGTCTGACCGACCACGAGACCGGTGGCGTGATCGAGAAAAATGCCGCGGCCAATCCTGGCGTTGGGGTTGATGTCGGTCTGGAACACCGCCGACGAGCGGCTTTGCAGGTAATACGCAAAATCCTTGCGGCCCTTTTTGTGCAGCCAGTGCGCCAGGCGATGGGTCTGGATAGCGTGAAAACCCTTGAAGTAGAGCAGCGGATCGATGAAGCGCGAGATCGCCGGATCGCGGTCGTAAACCGCAACCAGGTCGGCGCGGAACGCGTTGCCGAGGTCGGGCTCGTCGCGCAAGGCTTCGTCATAGGTCTGCCGGATCAGATCGCCCGACAGCGCCTGATGATCGAGACGTTCGGCGATGCGGTGGATTACCGCGTCTTCCAGACGATCGTGATGCAGCACCGTCGCATAGATGAACGACGCCAGTTCCGGCTCACGGCGAACGATATCTTCAGCCTCGGCGCGGATGCGATCCCAGATCGGATCGAGCGTCGTTAGTTTGCTGCTCTGCGGATTGACCTGATGTGCTGCCATTGTGTTCCCGCCGTCGCTGTTTGGCCAGACCTTATACACCACCGGCAAAGGGCTGTCGCCTCGTCGGTCAGGCAAAAACACTGCCACCGTCAGAGTTGGTCGGATTTTTCTGCAAATCAAGCTGATCCCAACGGTTTGAGGTCCGACTATTTGCCGATATGGGCACCGCTGCAACTCAGCCATGCCGGCCACGACCTCGCTATCGGCGTGACAGGAATTCGATCACGCCTTCCTTGTAGACCTTGTCGCCCACCGCCCGCATGTGATCGCGGCGCGGGATGTCGAGCACCTGCGATCCCGGGATGATTTTCCCGAGCGCTTCCGCCGAGCCCGCGATTTCGTCCGCCGTTCCCACCGCGATCAGCACCGGCACCGTGATGGCGGCGGCTTCCTGCTCCGTCATCAGCGGCCGCGAGCCACGCAGGCAGGCCGCTAGCGCCCGGCGATCCGAACGGGTCTGGTCGGCGAAGGCACGGAAGGTGCGGCCCACCGGATCGGTCACGTCGTCGAGCGACGGCGCCTCCAGCGCCATGGCGACGTTCTCGCCGGGACCGCCGCCCTCGATCAAACCGATGCCGAGACCGCCGAAGATCGCCGAGCGCAGACGCTCCGGCCGTTTTACCGCGACCGAGCCGGTGATCCGCGCGCCGAGCGAATAGCCCATCATGTCGGCGCGTTCGATTTCCAGATGATCCAGCAGCGCCAGCGCATCGTCCGCCATGATCTCGATGCTGTAGTCCGCGGGATCATACAGCTTGCTCGAACTCGCCATGGCCGCGCAGGTCGAGCGCGATGACTCTGCGGCCGCTCTTCTTCAGGTCCGACACCCATGCCGGATAGACCCAGTTGACGTTCTTGCTCGAGGCAAACCCGTGCACGAGCAGAATCGGGTCTCCCTTGCCCTCGTCGAGATAGGCGATTTCAACGGCGCCGTGGTGAAAGCTCGGCATCGGGCGGTCCATGTTTTGGGAGGATAAGCGGCCGTAAATCGGCTGCGACTTTAGCCGTGCGCGGCGGCGACGGCCAGAGCGGGTCGGGACGCCGTTGCCATCTGCCTGCGCAGCCGTTTCGTCTTCGTGGACTGCAGATACGACATCGTCAGCCGCTCGGTGGTGGCCTTGATCGACGATACAAATCCAAACAGCGCCAGCAGCGCGCCGAATACCCACAGCGTCAGATTGAACGCACCGGCCGCCAGCAGCAGCGCGCCGCGGCCAAGCAGCTTCAGGATCGCGCGGGTCTGGCCGCCTTTGGATTCGGCGAGCCTTGCCGCGCGCGCGACATCCTTCGGGCCTTCGGCGATCCGCAGCGTGTCGAGCGCGCCGCGCGTGCCGGCCTTCTCGCCGACCCGGCCGACGTCCTTGGCGAGCCGCACCAGCCCGCCGGCTTTCTCGGCGCGGAACGCGGCCTTGATCGCGTTGATGGTCTGGCCGGGCCGCAGCACCGAGCCGGTCGCGACCGCGTTCTGCAGCATCGGCGCGTCGACGACCTCGCGCGCGGAGCGGCCGGCCCATTGCGTCAGCCCCTCGCCCAGGCGCCCGACCTTACGAGCATCCTTTACCAGCGTCAGCCCCGCGCGCACCGGCGCGACGACGCCGGCGGACACGTAGGTCGCCGCCGTTACCGCGAGGCCCGCGGCGGCCAGGCCCAGCACCAGCCGGTCGGTATCCTCCCCCATCGCAAGATGCTTGCCCTCCCGCACCACGTCCCTGACGTCGCCGAACACGAACAGATCGCCGGCCACCGTGCCGGACAGGCTCGCGGCATCGTCGGCGGTGCCGGTGACGAGCCCGGTAGCGAAACGTTTGGCGAAATGCGCCGTCGAATTCTGTTCCGCGACGGCATCTGCGACCCGGCGGGACACATCCTCGGCAAGCGGAATGTTTTTCGCCGCGGCGAGGTCGACAAAACTTTTCGCCAGATCGGCATCGCCGGCCGCCAGCGCTGCCTCGGTGTGCTGCGCGATCGCGTCCGGACTGTTCCGCAGGGCAAAATCAAGCTGGAGATCGGACAACTGCGCGGGATCATCCTGCGCAGCCAGGACGGCGCCGGCATCGCGGGCGTGCGGCCACAGCAGCGCGCAGGCGACCGCGCATCCCGCCATGCCCGTCAACGCCGTGCCGATCCGCAACCACATCGCCGAAAACCTCGTCTTTCCGCTTCCACGAGATGGTGTGGCGTTTTTAAGACACAACCGCCCCGACGAAAGAAGGGCTTCTCCAGGACGACAAGATTGTGTCGAATTTGCATGACCGGATGGCGAGTACCGGGAATCGCCGCGACCGCCATGATGGCGTTCGGCGTTCCGACAGCGCGGTCGATTACGACCAAAGGTGAACAAGATGGCCGATCACGTCGTTCCGCATTTTCACAATGACGCCGGAGTTGCGGTCATCGAGATCGGCTCGCAGGAGTTCATGTGCGTGGGCGCCAATCCGCCGTTCGATCATCCGCACGTCTTCCTGGATCTCGGCAACGACAACGAGATCATCTGTCCCTATTGCTCGACGCTGTATCGCTATGCCGCGGACCTCGCTGCCGGCGAGGCGCGGCCGCCGGAATGCGTGCTGAAGGACAAAGTCGCATAATCCCGCTGTGGCCACGCGCACCATCGTTGTCGCTGGTGCCGGGATCGGCGGATTGACAGCGGCACTGGCGCTCGCCGCAAAGGGATTCCGCGTCGTCGTTCTGGAGAAGGTCGAGCGGCTGGAAGAAGCCGGTGCCGGATTGCAGCTGTCGCCCAATGCGAGCCGCGTGCTGATCGAACTCGGACTGCGCGACCGACTTGGCAGCGCGGTCACGCCTGACGCCATCAGCATCATGAGTGCGCGGGCTGGCCGCGAAATCGTCCGCCTGCCACTCGGCGCGGCCGCCTGCTTTCGCGCCGGCGCGCCCTATTGGGTGGTGCACCGCGCCGACCTGCAGTCGGCGCTGCAGGCCCATGTCAACGCCAATCCCGACATCGAGCTGCGGCTCGGCTGCCAGTTCGAGGACGTCGTGGCCCATGCCGAAGGGCTTGTCGTCGGCCAGCGCAGCGGTACGACGCGGCGGCAGGAATCGGCCTTGGCACTGATCGGCGCCGACGGCGTATGGTCCGCGGTGCGGCACCGGTTGTTTCCGGATGTGCAGCCGCAATTCTCCGGGCTGATCGCCTGGCGCGGCACCATCGAAGCCAGGCAATTGCCGCGGGAACATGCCTCGAGGCGGGTGCAGCTTTGGATGGGACCAGACGCGCATCTGGTGGCCTATCCGATCTCCGGCGGACGCCAGATCAACGTCGTCGCCATCGTGCAGGAAACATGGAACAGGCCGGGCTGGAGCGCGCCTGGCGACGCCATGGAGATCAAGGGCCGGTTCACGCCGCAACACTGGCCGGCGCCGGCGCGGATGATGATCGGCGCCGTCGACGGCTGGCGGAAATGGGCGCTGTTCACGGTACCGGACGGCTGTGACTGGAGCAGCGGCGCGATGGCGCTATTGGGCGACGCCGCGCATGCCATGCTGCCATTTGCCGCGCAAGGCGCGGGAATGTCGATCGAGGACGCCGCGGTGCTGGCGAAATGCCTTGCCGGAGCAGGCGACAATGTCGCGGCGATCGCGCCGGCGCTGCAGCGCTATGCCGGACTGCGGCGCGCGCGCGTGGCGCGGATGCAGCACGCGGCGCGGCGCAGCGGCAAGATTTATCATTTGAGCGGCGCGGCGGCGCTGGCGCGCGACCTCTTCATCCGGATGATGGGACCGCAGCGCATGCTGGCGCGGCAGGATTGGATCCATGACTGGCGAGCGTGACCCAGCTTCGCGGCAAACGGCAATCATGCGCACCGGGGCGCACTAGAGCCCGGCGCTTCCCGACCGGGTCGGGCCGCGGCCCCTGCCCGGCCCCGGCGCGGGTGCAAGCGGCGGCGTTGCCGGCGCCGCGGCGGGCGAAGTGGCGACGCATTTGTTCCGCTGCCACACCTCCTCGGCAAGCCTGGCCTGGCCGCGAGCCGCGATATAGTCGTTGCGATATGCCAGTTCGGAGACCACCGAACCGCCGGTGCCGGTCTCGGCCTTGGCCATCAGGCCCTGCAGTTCCGCGGCGCGGGCGGCGATGCCCTTGCGTTCGCCTTCGAGCTGCCTGCAATCATAATTGTCGTATTTCGCCGGATCCACAAACGCGCTGGAAGCAAAACTGTCGCCCATGTCGGCACAGCCGGCGAGGCCGAGACAAATCCCGGTGGCCGGCACGAGCAGCACCCGCGCCGCCATGAGACGCGATTCCGGCGCAAGATGACGAACGCGAGCGACCATGGGCCATTGGTATATCGACAACATTGAAGCTGCGTAAAGCACCGGGACATGTCCGGATTGAGGCTGATGGTGGCAGATGTCATAGAAGCGATTGAATACCTCGGAACGCTAGCTCCGGACACTATGGCCTCATCTCGAGCTCGCGGCCTATAGGAGCCTTTTGCCCGCTGGGGGGTACGCCATGCAACCCAGCGGGAAGCAGCTTTAAAAGCGGGGTTGGCCGTCACAGGTCGGAAAGAGCGCGACTGGCGCGGGCTGGACCGAAGCGACTACACCGAAGTGCTTTCCGCTTGCCTTGACCTTGGCGGCCTAAGGGCAGCAGGCCTCCAAAACTAATGCGAGAACTACGTTCCGAAAATCAACTCTCTTTCAATCACTTAAAGCAATATTTGACTGGTTGGAGAAAATAGAACAAAATAAGAACATTCGATCTTTTCTGTAGCTGTTCGATGCCGGTTTGCTTCTCCTGTTTTCGATGTTGTCCCCAACCTGGGCGGGCGCCGTGAGGGGATTTCTCTGCATCGGCCTGCGGAATTTGTCTGTATGGGGCAGACCTGTTTCTCCTAGAGTCTCAACCGCATGATCGCCACCCGCCTTGCCAGAGCAGAACTTTCGACCAAGCGACAATCCCGAAAAGAGATCGTCACCGGCATTCAGTCTGGACGGCTTATGGCTCGTGCGTGGAGCGCGACCGTTCCAGAGCGGCAGCGTCAGCAAGCCGCGTGGGCTTTTATCAAGGCTGCCATCGACGAATACATCGACCTGTCCGCAAAGAAACTCGGTAGGCCCCTGAACGTCACGCCGCCTTCGATCGTGTTGACCTATACGCTGGACAAAGCCGTCATCGAGCTTGCACGCGTCGTCGGTCAAGAGGCTTCTGAGCTTCCAATTGAGCAGGCCTGCTTTCAGCTAAGCGCAACCTACACAGCTCTGGTGCCTTCCTGCACGCGGAGCGAGCTCGGCATGTACTATACGCCTCCAGCCCTTACACAGCGCTTATTGGATATGGCTGAGGAAGCAGGGATTGATTGGCGGACAGCTCATGTTCTGGACCCGGCATGCGGGGGCGGTGCGTTCCTTCTGCCCGTTGCGCTTCGTATGCGCGAAGCCATTACACGGGGGTCAACGGAAGATCTTCTGAGCGATATTATGAGCCGATTGCGCGGCTTTGAAATTGACCCATTCGCTGCATGGCTCACGCAGACCTGGCTTGAGATAGCCTTTGCAGATTGCCTTGTGGGCAAGCGCCTTCCTTCGGTGGTGCGGGTACGCGATACGCTCGAACAAGAACCAAGTGACACATTTTTCGACTTGGTGATTGGGAATCCTCCGTATGGCCGCGTGACGTTGACCGGGGAACAACGAGAACGCTTCAAGCGCGGTCTGTATGGACACGCCAACCTTTATGGAGTGTTCACGGACATAGCGCTGCGTTGGGCGAAACCAAGCGGTGTGATTGCGTATGTGACCCCTACGAGCTTTTTAGCTGGAGAATATTTCAAGAGCCTTCGTTCCCTTCTCGCTCGCGAGGCTCCACCCGTCGCTATCGACTTCATCACCGCGCGGCGCGGGGTATTTGAGGACGTGCTTCAGGAAGCTTTGTTGGCGACCTATCGCAAAGGAGGCGTCGCAAACGGAACACCTATCCATTATCTCTGCGTCACGTCGGATATGAGCGCCGGCATCACGCATGCGGGACGGTTTGTTGTTCCGTCGGCTGCTGAGAAGCCGTGGCTCGTGCCTCGTATTCCGGAGCATCAAACGCTCGTTGATAGGCTCTCGTCGATGTCGTCCAGGCTGAGCGATTGGGGATATCAGGTTTCAACCGGTCCGCTGGTTTGGAACCGTTTCAAGACGCAGCTTCGCTCAAAAACAGGCAAAGATACATTCCCCCTCGTATGGGCTGAAGCGGTAGCCGGGCCAAATCGTTTTATTCACCGGGCTGAAAAACGTAGCCACGAGCCATACTTCTACGCGCGAGCAAAAGATGCGTGGCTCAAGGTGAGTGTCCCTTGCGTTCTGCTTCAGCGCACCACCGCGAAGGAACAACCTCGCCGATTAATCGCGGCAGCGATGCCTCTTTCCTTCATTAAAAAATATGGCGCGGTAATCGTTGAAAACCATCTCAACATGATTAAGCCGATTGATGGAAGAAAGCCGAAGGTTTCGACGGCGGCTCTATCGGCTCTGATGAACAGCGGCATCGCCGATGCGGCCTTCCGCTGCATCAGCGGCAGCGTTGCCGTTTCGGCTTTCGAGCTAGAAGCTCTTCCGCTTCCAAGTACCGACGCGATGGCGGAAGTCGAGAAGCTTATTCGCAAAAGAGCGGACACTAAGACGATCGAATCTTTGCTGCGCGCTCTCTATCTCGGCGGTAGCAATGATGCTTCTTAACCTTCTTGATACCGACGGCGTTCACGCCCGTCTCAAACTGATCTTTCCTGAAGGAACTCCCAACAGGAATTACGCCACACGTGAGTTAGCGGCCAGCACGGTCTTCGTCGCGCTTTACGTTGGCGCGGTTGATGGCACCGGAGTCTTCTTCGGACCGAAACATGTTTACCGCATGACGGATAAGCAGTCTGAACGCGCGGACGAAGCGAGCCGCAGCCGTTATGCAAGCAAGATTGTGGGCGCGGGTTTCCAGCCACCCGGAAAACGTTGGTATAGTGACAACACTCGCGAACCCATACGCGACGAAACGTTACGCGAAGGCTTGGTCGCTCTCGGTGCTGTCATTGAAAAAACGGATGTTCCCACGACATCAAGCAAGCCGCGTTATGCACTAGCAGGCGGTTTCGCCGCGTTATTCGACCCGCAACTCACCGACAAGGCGCTCGAATCCGCAATCGCAGCATGGCAAGCGACCGCCCTCAATCCTGGCGCTCTGGCAAGGATTGCGCTCGTACGCAAAGGTGCGGCGGCGGGTGGCAGCAATGTTCTCGTGACGTTTCCCAACGGCGAGACGCGCCGTATGGGCGTAGGACCGAGCACGGATATCACTAAAGCGGTAATCGAAGTGTTTGCTCCGAAGTTTCTGCAAAAGCCCGCTGTTCTATTTGTCAGTGAGAGTGGGAATAAAGTTGTCGCACGCGATGATGACCTTGCACGTTCGATTGGTCTCGATATCAAAGCCGATAAAAATCTTCCGGACACGATCTTGGTCGATCTTGGTCCAGCGCATCCTTTGCTCGTCTTTGTTGAGGCGGTGGCAACAGATGGTCCAGTGAATGAGCGGCGCAAGAAGGCACTGGAAGACCTCGCGACCAAAGCGGGGTTCCCGTTGCAACATATTGCATATGTGACCGCCTATCTTGATCGCGATGGAACCTCTTTCAAAAAGACGGTGGGTGCTTTGGCATGGGGTAGCTACGCGTGGTTCGTGTCTGAGCCTGATGGATTGATCGAACTTAAAACCGGCAAAGGTCTCGGGTAGAACCGCGTGCTTATGCGGAGATTTCGTCTGGGGCTACGAAGCATGCGCTTATGTTGCTAGCGGAAGCGCTGCGCGACAACCGCCGGTCTCGGCCTTGGCCATCAGGCCCTGCAGTTCCGCGGCGCGGGCGGCGATGCCCTTGCGTTCGCCTTCGAGCTGCCTGCAATCATAATTGTCGTATTTCGCCGGATCCACAAACGCGCTGGAAGCAAAACTGTCGCCCATGTCGGCACAGCCGGCGAGGCCGATACAAATCCCGGTGGCCGGCACGAGCAGCACCCGCGCCACCATGAGAGCGATTCCGGCGCAAGATGACGAACGCGAGCGACCATGGCTATTGGTATATCGACAACATTGAAGCTGCGTAAAGCACCGGGACATGTCCGGATTGAGGCTGATGGATGGTGCGGGCGGTGGGACTCGAACCCACACGATGTCGCCATCGAGGGATTTTAAGTCCCTTGCGTCTACCGGTTCCGCCACGTCCGCTGATGGGCCAGAGGCGTTGCTTTAGCGCGTTTTAAGGGGCGATGGAAACCGGCCGCAGAAAGAAAACTGCGCGAACGATCGATATCGTGCAAATGATTCCCTACCAGCCGGCTTGCATCGGAAACCATCTCCATGTCCACGTTTGAAAATATCGCAACCGCTCCCGGCCTCACTTTCGACGCCCTTGCCGCCGGCGTGGCGGACGCGCCGCTGGTGCTGCTGCTGCACGGCTTTGCCGAATCCATGCATTGCTGGCGTGCGCAAGTGGCGGCACTGGCGACCGCGGGATATCGCGCGGTGGCGCCGGGCCAGCGCGGCTATTCGCCTCGCGCCCGGCCCGACCCAGGCAACACCGAGAATTATCACATCGACCGCCTGTTGGACGACGCGATGGCGATCGTCGCGGCCTGCGGCCACGGCGACCGCCGCTTTCACCTGGTCGGGCACGATTGGGGCGGCAGCATCGCGTGGGCGCTGGCCGACCGCTTTCCGGAACGGCTGGTATCGCTCACCGTGCTGTCACGGCCGCACCCCAATGCCTTCAACCGCGCCTTGCAGATGCCCGATGGCGACCAGGCGCATCGCTCGCGGCATCACAAAGCATTTCTCGAATCCGACGCCGCCGATGTGGTGCTGGCCGACAATTCCAAATGGCTGCGAGCGCCTGGCCGCGAACGGCGTTCCGGCAGAACTCGATCGAGCGGCATCTCGGCGTGCTCGGCAACAGGCAAGCAATGGAAGCAGCGCTCGCGTGGTACCGCGCGCGCGGCGCGATCCGCGGCCCGCTCGGCGTGATCAAAGTGCCGACGCTCTACATCTGGGGCGATGCCGACGACACCGTGGGGCGGATCGCCGCCGATGGCACCGGGGATTTCGTCTCGGCGCCTTATCGCTTCGAGGTACTGCCGGGCGTCGGCCACTTCGCGGCCGACCAGGCGCCCGAGCGGGTCAGCGAATTGCTGCTGAGCACCTCAAGGCCTGTCCGCCGTGACGCGGATCACTCCGTCTTGTCGATATTCCAGAATACCGGCGTGGCCGGGCCGCCGAGCACGCCGCTGAGCGATTTGCGCCATGCGCTGGGCGCGGTGTATTGCCCGAGCGGAATGTAGATCACCTGCTCATAGACGCGAGCCTGGAGTTCGGCGGCGATTTTCCTTTGCTCCTCCGGCGACGACGACCGGGCATAGGCGTCCCGCATCTCTTCCAGCTTGGCGTCCTCCGGCCAGCCGAACCAGCCGCCGTTCTTGCCTTTGCCGCTGACCGGCAGGCTCGCAACGGGATTCACCACGTCGGCGGCAGCCCAGTTGGTGAAGAACATATTCCAGCCGCCCTCCTTCGGCGGTTTCTGGCTGGCCCTGCGGGTCACCACGGTCTGCCAGTCGGTGGCCTGCACATCGACCTTGAAGCCGGCCTCGCGCAACAACTGTGCCGCGACGATCGGCTGCGCCTTCAGCGTGACCACATCGCCGGGCGCCATGACGACCACGGGGGTGCCGTCATAGCCGGATTCGGCGAGCAGTTTTTTCGCCTCCGCCATGCCGCTTTTCTTGAGCAACGTTTCCGAACCGACGTCGGTTGCGAGCGGGGTGTCGCACATGAAGATCGCGCCGCACAGCTTGTAATATTGCGGATTACCGACCAGCGCGTCCAAAACGTCCTTCTGGTTCATCGCCAGCAGCGCCGCCCGGCGAATTTTGAGGTTGTCGAATGGCGGATACAAAAAATTCATCCGTCCGACGGTCTGGAATCCAAGCTCGTCGAGGGCCTTGACCGTCAGGTCGTTGTTGGCGGCCAATACCGGCAGAATATCCCACGACGGATTCTCCATGAAATCGATATCGCCGGACTGCAGCGCGTTCACCGCGGTCTGCGCATCCGCCATGGTGATCCATTCGACGCGATCGACCTTCACCACCTTGGCTCCCGAGGCCCAGCTCGGCGCTTCCTTGCGCGGCACGTAGTCCTTGTTCTTCTCGTACACCGCCTTGACGCCGGGCTGGAATTCGGCGGCCACGAACTTGAACGGACCGGAGCCGATCTGCTCGGCGATCGCCTTGTCAGCCGGAGTCTCGGCGATACGCTTCGGCATCATGAAGGGCACCACCGAGGACGGCTTGCCGAGCGATTCCAGCACCAGGCCGTAGGGCTCCTTCAGCTTCAGCGTGATGGTCCTGGGATCGGCGGCCTCGATCGAGGCGACAAAATTCATCAGCTTCTGGCCCATGCCGTCGCGCTTACCCCAGCGCTGCAGCGAGGCCACGCAATCCTCCGCCGTCACCGGCGCGCCGTCATGCCATTTGAGCCCGTCGCGCAACGTGAAGGTATAGGTCAGCTTGTCGTCGGAGACCTTCCAGTCCGCCATCTGGGGCTGGATCTTGAAGTTCGAATCCATCGCCAGCAGCGTGTCGTAGACCATGTAGCCGTGATCGCGGCTGATATAGGCGGTGGTGATGATCGGATCGGTCACCCGCAAATCGGAATGCATTACCGCAGTGATGGTCTTGACGCCGGCAGCGTGGACGGGAAGCGCCAGAACCGCGGAGAGTGCGATGGCCGGCAACGCGATTTTCGACGCCGACCTCAGACGCGACCAACCCGAAACGTGCAACATTCGATCTCTCCTGACCTGAAACTGATCATCCGTCGACGATTCATTATGCAAGCGGCGCCGATTTCGGCCGCATACGCCCTCGTGTTCCTTGCGGATTTGAGACTTGCACCAAGCGTGCCATGCGTCAATCGCGCTCCGGCGCGGCGTTCGGCGCTGGCGCGGCTACCGGTTTTCACCCTACAAATGGCCGGTCAAACACGAGGGACGCCAGATGAACCCCACCAATCTTCCGTTCGATTCCGAGGCCATGCTGGAGGGCTTGCAGGCCTGGGTGGAATGCGAAAGCCCGACCTGGGACAGCAGCGCGGTGGAGCGCATGCTCGACATCGCCGCGCGCGACATGGCAATCATGGGAGCCACCATTGAACGCATCGCCGGCCGGCAGGGGTTTGCCGGCTGCGTCCGCGCCCACTTTCCGCATCCCAGGCAGGGCGAGCCCGGCATCCTGATCGCGGGACATTTCGACACCGTGCATCCGGTCGGCACGCTGCAAAAACTGCCGTTCCGACGCGACGGCAACAAATGCTACGGCCCCGGCATTTTCGACATGAAGGGCGGCAACTATCTGTCGCTGGAAGCGATCCGGCAACTGGCGCGCGCGTCGTTCACCACGCCGCTGCCGGTGACCGTGCTGTTCACCCCGGACGAGGAAGTCGGCACGCCGTCAACGCGCGACGTCATCGAGGCCGAAGCCGCACGCAACAAATATGTGCTGGTGCCAGAGCCCGGCCGAAACAACAACGGCGTCGTCACCGGGCGTTACGCCATTGCGCGCTTCGACCTCGAAGCCATCGGCAAACCGAGCCATGCCGGCGCCACACTGTCCTCCGGCCGTTCCGCGATCCGCGAGATGGCGCGGCACATCATCGCCATCGACGGCATGACAACGGAGGATTGCACCTTCAGCGTCGGCATCGTTCACGGCGGCCAATGGGTCAACTGCGTCGCCACCACCTGTACGGGCGAAGCACTGAGCATGGCCAAGCGCCAGGCCGATCTCGACCGCGGCGTGGAGCGGATGCTGGCGCTGTCGGGCACATCGAACGACGTCACCTTCAAGGTGACGCGCGGCGTCACCCGGCCGGTATGGGAACCCGACGCCGGAACCATGGCGCTCTACGAAAAAGCGCGCGGCGTCGCGCAGCGGATGGGCATCGACCTGCCGCATGGCAGCGCCGGCGGCGGCTCCGACGGCAATTTCACCGGTGCGATGGGAATTGCAACGCTCGACGGCCTTGGCGTGCGCGGCGCCGACGCACACACCCTGAACGAACATATCGAAGTCGACAGCCTCGCCGAGCGCGGCCGGCTGATGGCCGGGCTGCTGGCGACGCTGGAGTGACCCCATGGCACGGGAATTGCTGAACTTGCTTCAGGGCGACGATCTGCGAAAGTAAGTGCGATGATCGATTTTTGCACCATTCCCGACGTCGTCCCTGCGAAGGCGGGGACCCAGAACTACCGACCTTCGTTGTTACACAAGGTCTCTCCCACCGCGCCCCAACGAAGCTCCAGCGTGTATGGGTCCCCGCCTTCGCGGGGACGACGCCGATGCTAGGCTACCTGGTCCGCCGCGTGCTCGCCGCCATCCCCGTGCTGGGCGTGGTGGCGCTGTTCGTGTTCCTGCTGCTGCGGCTGACGCCGGGCGACCCGGCCGCGATCCTTGCCGGCGACAATGCGTCACCGGAACAACTCGAGCGCATCCGCACCTCGCTCGGACTGAACGAGCCGCTCTACACCCAGTTCTTCACCTGGATCAACAAGCTGCTGCACGGCGACCTCGGCGTATCGCTGATCTCGAACGTCCCGGTGCTGAAGATGATCGGCCAGCGCGTCGAGCCGTCGATCTCGATCGCAATATCGACCATCGTCCTCGCCATCGTGGTCGCAGTGCCGCTCGGCGTCATCGCGGCGTGGAAACACGGCACCTGGATCGACCGCTTCGTGATGGGATTGTCGGTGGTCGGCTTCTCGGTGCCGGTATTCGTGATTGGGTATGTATTGATCCAGATTTTCGCCATCGATCTGCGCTGGCTGCCGGTGCAGGGTTTTCGCAGCATCTCGGCGGGTTTCGCGCCGTTCCTCGAACGCATCGTCCTGCCGACCTGCACGCTGGCGTTCATCTACATCGCGCTGATCGCCCGCATGACCCGCGCCGCGATGCTGGACGTGCTTGGCGAGGATTACGTCCGCACCGCGCGCGCCAAGGGCATTTCCGAAAGCGGCGTGCTGCTGCGTCATGCGCTGCGCAACGCCGCGGTGCCGGTGATTACCGTGATCGGCACCGGCTTTGCGCTGCTGATATCCGGCGTGGTCGTCACCGAGAGCGTGTTCAACCTGCCCGGCATCGGCCGCCTCACGGTCGATGCCGTGCTGGCGCGCGACTATCCCGTGATCCAGGCGATGATCCTTCTGACCTCGGGCATTTACGTCACCGTCAATCTGCTGATCGACCTCGCCTATACCTTGCTCGATCCCCGTATCCGGTATTGAAGGCAAGGTAAGAAGATGGCGATCGAAACCCTTCCCGAACCCTCGATCCCGATCACCACGCCGCTGCGGCCGGGGCTCGGATTTTTGACCGCGACGCCGATCATCGCCGCCGCCACGGTTTGCCTCGCGCTGGTGATCGCGTCCGCCGTCTTTGCACCATGGATCGCCCCGCACGACCCGCTGTTGCTGGCGCCGGCGCAGCGGCTGAAGCCGGCGAGCGCGCAATTCCTGCTCGGCACCGACGCCTATGGCCGCGACGTGTTGTCGCGCATTCTCTACGGCGGCCGCATCTCGCTGCTGATCGGGCTCGGTGCCGCGGTGGTCAGCATCGCGGCGGGGCTGGCGATCGGACTCGTTTCCGGCTTCTTCAAATGGGTCGACGCGGTGTTGATGCGGGTGATGGACGGGCTGATGGCGATCCCGAGCATCCTGCTCGCCATCGCAGTGGTGTCGCTGTCCGGCGCGAGCCTTGCCACGGTGCTAGTGGCCATCACCATTCCGGAAATCCCGCGCGTGGCGCGGCTGGTGCGCTCGGTGGTGCTGTCGGCGCGCGAGGAGCCGTATGTGGAGGCGGCAATTTCGGTCGGCTCCTCCTTGCCGAAAATCATGTGGCGACATCTGATGCCGAACACGGTCGCGCCGCTGATCGTACAGGGCACCTATGTCTGCGCTTCCGCAGTGCTCACCGAGGCCATCCTGTCGTTCCTCGGCGCCGGCATCAACCCGGAGACACCGACCTGGGGCAACATCATGGCCGAGGGCCGCGCTTATTTTCAGATCAAGCCATCGCTTATCTTCTGGCCGGGACTGTTGCTCTCGATCGCGATCCTTTCCGTCAACCTGATCGGCGACGCCGCGCGCGACGCGCTCGACCCCCGCATGAAACGCCGCGAGGGCGGCAAGTGACACTCCGTCATTGCGAGCGTAGCGAAGCAATCCAGGGCGGCGCACGCGGAAGGACTGGAATGCTTCGCTACGCTCGCAATGAAAGCGGAGAGACCAGATGACCCCCGTGGTCCTCGACATCGACAATCTCGTCGTCGGCCTCGGCAAGAATCCGCTCAACGAGCGGATCATCGATGGTGTCTCGCTGCAGGTGCATGAGGGCGAAACCCTGTGCCTGGTTGGCGAAAGCGGCTCCGGCAAGTCGGTGACGTCGCTGACGGTGATGGGGCTGCTGCAAAAAGGCTCGCTGGTGCCTTCCGGCGGCGGCATCAAACTGGTCGGTGAGGAAATCCTCGGCCTCAGCGACCGCCGCCTGCGGCAATTGCGCGCCACCCGGATGGCGATGATTTTTCAGGAGCCGATGACGGCGCTCAATCCGGTGGTGCCGGTCGGCAAACAGATCGACGAAGTGCTGCGCGCCCATACCGATCTCGATGCCCCCGCGCGGCGCCGGCGCATCCTCGCCATGATGGAGCAGGTGCGCCTGCCCGAGGTCGACCGCATTTTCGCCTCCTATCCGCATCGGCTTTCCGGCGGCCAGCGCCAGCGCATCATGATCGCGATGGCACTGGTGCTGGAACCGAAACTGCTGATCGCCGACGAGCCGACCACCGCGCTGGACGTCACCACGCAAAAGCAAATCCTCGCGCTGATCCGCGAGCTGCAGCGCGACCATGGCACCGCCGTACTGTTTATTACTCACGACATGGGCGTGGTCGCCGAGATCGCCGACCGCGTCGCGGTGATGCGAAACGGGCGCATCGTGGAGACCGGCGCATTGGACCAAATCCTGCGCGCGCCGGCGATGGAGTACACGCGCAATCTGCTGTCGGCGGTGCCCAGCCTCGTTCCCCGCATGCCGCGCGCGGATGTTTCCGAACCTGTGGTGCTGGAAACCAGCGACCTCGGCAAGATCTATCGCGAACGCTCATTCTTCGGCAAGACCCGCGAAGTCGCCGCCGCAAAGGATGTGACGCTGACCTTGCGCAAGGGCCGTACCCTAGGCATCGTCGGCGAAAGCGGCTCCGGCAAGTCCACGGTAGCGCGCTGCATTGTGCGGCTGATCGATCCGACGTCCGGCGGCATTCGCCTTGCGGGCCGCGAGATCTCCGGCCTGCCGCCCCGGCTGTTGCGGCCGCACCGCAGGCGCATCCAAATCATCTTCCAGGATCCTTATCGTTCGCTCGATCCGCGCATCGCCGTGGGCGAAACCATCGCGGAGGGTCCGGTCAATTACGGCATGCCGCGCGACGAGGCGCTGGCGAAGGCCCGCGAGCTCCTGGAATTGGTCGACTTGCCGCCGGACGCGATCTCGCGCTATCCGCATCAGTTCTCCGGCGGCCAGCGCCAGCGCATCGCAATCGCGCGCGCGCTGGCGCTCGATCCCGATGTGCTGGTGGCGGACGAAGCGGTCTCCGCGCTCGACGTATCGGTGCAGGCGCAGGTGCTGGAATTGCTCAACGAACTCCAGCGCCGGCTCGGCATCGCGCTGTTGTTCATCACCCACGATTTACGGGTGGCGGCGCAGATCTGCGACGACGTCGCCGTGATGCAGCATGGCCGCATCGTCGAACAGGGACCGGCCGCGCTAGTCCTGACAAATCCGCAAGTGGCCTATACCCGCGCGCTGCTTGACGCGGCGCCCGGACGGGAGTGGGATTTCGCCAACTTCCGGCCGGTTTCAACCGTCTCACCGTCATGGCCGGGCTCGTCCCGGCCATCCACGTCTTCTGCCTAAAGGAAGACGTGGATGCCCGGCACAAGGCCGGGCATGACGAGTTGAGGTGGTGTTATCCTACGAAAGATCAGAGTCATTCCATGACCCGTATCGCCATCGGCGGCTTTCTGCACGAGACCAACACCTTCGCGCCGACCAAGGCGGTTTACGCCGATTTCAAACATGGCGGCGGATGGCCGGGGATGGCGGTTGGCGCCGACGTGATGAAGCTGCGCAACATCAATGTCGGGCTCGCCGGCTTCATCGACGCGGCAGACGCGGAAGGGTGGGAGATGGTGCCGACCATCTTCTGCGCCGCCAGCCCGTGTGCGCATGTGACCGAAGATGCCTTCGAGCGCATCGCCAAGGTGATATTCGACGGCATTGCCGCGGCGGGCCGGCTCGACGCGGTCTATCTCGACCTGCACGGTGCCATGGTCACCGAGCATCTCGACGACGGCGAGGGCGAACTTCTTGCGCGCGTGCGCAAGGTGACTGGCAAGGATCTGCCGCTCGTCGTCAGTCTCGACCTGCATGCCAATGTAACGCCACTGATGATGGAGCATGCCGACGCGCTGATTGCCTATCGCACCTATCCGCATGTCGATATGGCCGCCACCGGCCGCGCCGCCGCGAAGCATCTGGCGCTGCTGCTGCAATCCGGACGGAAACTCGCCAAGGCGTTTCGGCAAGTGCCGTTCCTGATTCCGATCAGCTGGCAGTGCACCAATGACGAACCCTGCAAGAGCATCTACGCAAAACTCGCCGCGCTTGAGAGCGAGGCGGTGCCGACCCTGTCGTTCGCGCCGGGCTTTCCGGCGGCGGATTTTTCCGACTGCGGCCCCAGCGTGTTCGCCTATGGCCGGACCCAGGCCGGTGCCGACACGGCGGCGGATACCGTCGCCGCGCTCATCACCGGCCATGAAGGCGATTTCGACGGCCGCATCTACACGCCCGACGACGGCGTGCGCATTGCGATGGAGCTGGCGAAGCACGCCAGCAAGCCGATCGTGATCGCCGACACCCAGGACAATCCTGGCGCCGGCGGCGATTCCGACACCACCGGCATGCTGCGCGCGCTGGTCCGCAACAACGCCACAAGGGCGGCGACCGGCGTGATCTGGGATCCGGAATCCGCCGGGATCGCGCACGCCGCCGGCGAAGGCGCCACGGTGACGCTCGCGCTCGGCGGCAAATCGGGTATTCCGGGCGACGCCCCATACAAGGAGACATTCGCCGTCGAAAAATTGTCGGACGGAATATTCATCGCGCCGGGTCCCTATTACGGCGGCCGCAAGATGAAAATGGGACCGTCGGCGTGCCTGCGCATCGGCGATGTCCGGGTGGTAATCTCGTCGCACAAGGCGCAACTGGCGGACCAGGCGATGTACCGCTTCGTCGGCATCGAGCCGACCGGGCAGTCCATCCTCGTCAACAAGAGCTCGGTGCATTTCCGCGCCGACTTCGAACCGATCGCCGAGAACATCATCATCTGCGCCGCGCCGGGCGCCATGCCCGCCGATACCGCCGCCCTGCCATGGAGGCGGCTGCGCCCCGGCATCCGCCTCAAGCCGAATGGAAAGCCGTTCGTGCCCGCCGCGCCATTGATGACGGGTATCTGATGATGGCGATATCAATCACTCCGTCTGTTGTGCGTGCCCCGGACGCGATGCAATACGAAGTATTGCTTCGCAGAGCCGGGGCCGTCGCGAAGGCGGTGCTCGGTACGGTCCCGGCTCAGCGGAGCAGCACGAAGCCGTGCTGCACCGCGCCCGGGACACACGGGCATCTTTCCAACTAACCCGACAGGACACATCTCATGCCCAGCATCGACCGCATCGAAGGTTTTGCCGACGAACTTACCGCTATCAGGCGCGACCTGCATGCCCATCCCGAGATCGGTTTCGAAGAAGTGCGAACGTCAGGAATCGTCGCCGAAAAACTTAAGCAATACGGCATCGAGGTGCATCGCGGCCTCGGCGGTACCGGCGTGGTCGGCGTGCTCAGGGGCAAGGGCGCGAGCGGCAAACGCATCGGGCTGCGCGCCGACATGGACGCGCTGCCGATGGAGGAAAATACCAATCTGCGCTGGCGCTCCACCATTCCCGGCAAATTCCATGGCTGCGGCCATGACGGCCACACCACGATGCTGCTCGGCACCGCGCGCTATCTCGCCGAGACCAGAGATTTCGACGGCACCGTGCATTTCATTTTCCAGCCGGCGGAAGAAGGTCTCGGCGGCGCACGCGCGATGATCAAGGACGGACTATTCGAGAAATTTCCCTGTGACGAAATTTACGGTCTGCACAACGCGCCCGATCTCAATCTCGGCGAAGTGGCGATCTTGCCGGGCCCGGCGATGGCCGGCGCCGATTTTTTCGACATCACCATCGACGGCTATGGCGCGCACGGCGCGATGCCGGAACGCTCGAAAGACCCCGTGGTCATCGCCATGACGCTGGGCCAGGCATTGCAGACCATCGTCAGCCGCAACGTCGATCCGCTGCAGGCCGCGGTGCTGTCGATCACGCAGATCCACGCCGGCTCGGCCTACAATGTGATCCCCGGCGAAGCGAAACTGTGCGGAACGGTTCGCGCGTTTTCCGACGAGACCCGCGCATTGATCCGGGAGCGGATGCGCGCGCTGTGCGCCGGCCTCGCCGCCGCCTTCCAGGTCGAGATCAAGGCCGACATCCGCGATACGTTCAGCGTTCTAGTCAATAACGAGGAGCAGTCCAGGGTCGTCGCCGAGGTGGCGCGCAGCGTCGTCGACCCTTCGAAGGTTCTGACCCGGTCGACGCCGAAGATGGGCAGCGAGGATTTCGCCGACATGCTGCACGCGGTGCCCGGCGCGTATTTCTGGCTTGGCCATGAGGGCTCGGTGCCTGTGCATAATTCCGGTTATGTCCTCGACGACAACATCCTCCCCATTGGCGCCAGTATGTTCGCGCGCATCGTCGAAGCCCGCCTGCCGGTGGCCGCCCATGCATGAACGCGCGCGCAAGGAAACGGTGACGTCGCTGCACGACCTCAGCGCCGTCGACCTGATCGCCGGCTTTCGCGCCAGGCAGTTCTCGCCGACCGAAGTGCTGGAGGACGTGCTGGCGAACGTCGCGGCGTGGGAGCCGCACATCAAGGCGCTGTACGCCTTCGATCCCGGCGGCGCGCGGCTGGTTGCGAAAGCCTCGAGCGAGCGCTGGCACAACGGCGAACCATCGGGTCCGCTCGACGGCGTTCCCGTCACGATCAAGGAAAACATCGCCACCAAGGGCGTGCCGGTGCCGCTCGGCGCCGCCACGACCAAGCTCGTGCCCTCGCCGGCCGACGCGCCGCCGGCAGCACGGCTGCGCGAGGCCGGCGCGGTGATCTTTTCCAAGACCACCATGCCGGATTACGGCATGCTGTCGTCGGGTCTTTCCAGCTTCCATCCCCTCACCCGCAATCCGTGGGACCTGTCGAAAAATCCCGGCGGCTCCAGTGCAGGCGCCGCTGCCGCCGGCGCGGCAGGCTATGGCCCGCTGCATCTCGGCACCGATATCGGCGGCTCGGTGCGGCTGCCGGCGTGCTGGTGCGGCTTGGTCGCGCTGAAGCCAAGCCTCGGACGCGTTCCGATCGATCCGCCCTATGTCGGCCGCGTCGCCGGGCCCATGACCCGCACGGTCGACGACGCGGCGCTGATGATGGCCGTGCTGTCGAAGTCCGACCGTCGTGACGGCATGAGCCTGCCGCCCAACGATATCAACTGGAAGGCGCTGGACCTGCCGCCGCGAAAGCTGCGAATCGGGCTGATGCTCGACCTCGGCGTCGGCCAGCCGCTGCAGCAGGAGGTGCGCGACGTGGCCGTAAAAGCCGCGCGCGCGTTCGAGGCGGCCGGCGCCGATGTCAGCGACGTGCCGGGCGTGCTGACGCGCGAAATGCTCGACGGCCTCGACGCATTCTGGCGCGCGCGCGCGTGGGACGATCTTTCGAGACTTGCGCCGGACGATCGCGCCAAGGCGCTGCCCTACATCTATAAATGGGCCGAAGGCGGCGCCGGGCTTTCAGGCGTCGACGTGATCCGGGGCTTCAACGCCACCATGGCGATCCGCGCCGCGGCGGCAAAACTGTTCTGCGAACTCGACTATGTGATTTCGCCGGTGTCGCCGGTGGTGAATTTCGCCGCCGAGCTGGCCTCCCCGCTCGACGATCCGGCAAAGCCGTTCGAGCACATCTGCTACACCGTGACCTGGAATATGGCGGAAAATCCGGCGATCTCCATCAACGGCGGCACCGACGCCAAAGGCTTTCCGATCGGCGTGCAGATCGTCGGGCGCCGCTTCGACGATCTCGGCGTGCTGCGGATGGCGAAGACGTTCGAGGCCATGCGCGGCCCGCAGAAGCCGTGGCCGGTGGCGCCGAGGAAATAATTGCCGTCATTGCGAGCGAAGCGAAGCAATCCAGAGGCCGCAAGCGCAGAACTGGATTGCTTCGTCGCTTCGCTCCTCGCAATGACGATAACTAACAAGAGGAACACGCGATGGCCTACGAGACGATCACCCTACGACGTCGCCGAGCAGATCCTCACCATCACGCTGAACCGGCCGGACAAGCTCAATGCCTTCAACGGCGCGATGCAGAGGGAATTGATCGAGGCCTTCGATGCGGCCGACAAGGACGATGGCGTCCGCGCCGTCATCGTCACCGGCGCCGGCCGCGCGTTCTGCGCCGGCGCCGACCTGTCGGAAGGCGCCAAGACCTTCGACCGCGATGCCCGGCGCGGAGCGGTCAAGCGCCTCGCCGACGGCAGTGTCGATTACAGCGATCCCAATGCGCGCGACGGCGGCGGCCAGGTGACGCTGCGCATCTTCAAGTGCCTGAAACCCGTAATCGGCGCCATCAACGGCGCGGCGGTCGGCATCGGCGTCACCATGCAGCTGGCGATGGATATCCGCATTGCGTCCGAGAATGCGCGGTTCGGCTTCGTGTTTTCCCAGCGCGGCATCGTGCCGGAGGCGGCCTCGAGCTGGTTCCTGCCGCGCATCGTCGGCATCAGCCAGGCGCTGGAATGGTGCTACACCGGCCGGGTGTTTCCGGCGCAGGAAGCGCTGGCCGGCCGCCTCGTCAGCCGCGTGGTGCCGGCGGATGAACTGTTGCCGACCGCGCGTGCCCTGGCGCGTGACATCGCGGACAAGACCGCGCCGGTGTCGGTGGCGCTGATCCGGCAGATGATGTGGCGCATGCTCGGCGCCGACGACCCGATGGAGGCGCACAAGATCGACAGCCGCGGCATCTACGCCCGCGGCCGCTCCGAGGACGTCAAGGAAGGCGTGGTGTCGTTCCTGGAAAAACGCCCGGCAGTGTTTAACAACAAAGTATCATCGGATATGCCCGACTATTTCCCGTGGTGGGAGGAGCGGGAGTATAAGTGAAGACCGTGCCCCGGACGCTGCGCAGCACCAAGTGATGCGCTGCAGAGCCGGGGTCGTGCCAAACTCCGGCGCTTCGTGCGGTCCCGGCTCTGCGGAGCGCCATAAGAATGCCGCACCGCGTCCGGGACACGTCACTTCATCAAAAGCGCCACCCGTCCGATGGCCTGGCGCTCCGTCAATAGCCGCATCGCTTTTGCGTAGTCTTCCAGCGGCAGGCGATGCGAGATGTTCGGCCGGATCTTTCCAGCTTCCGCCCATTCCGACAGCGCCTTGATGCGCGCCACGCCCAGCGCCGGATTTTTCCGCGCCGCCTCCCCTGCTCTTACCCCGAGCACGCTGGCGCCCTTGATCAAGACGAGATTGGCGCGCGCGAGGCCAATGCCACCCGTAAAACCGATGATGAGCACCCGCGCACCCCAGGCGATGCAGCGCAGGCTGTGCTCGAATATCTCGCCGCCGACCGGATCGAACACCACGTCGGCACCGCGGCCAGCGGTAATGCGCTTGACGGCATCGCGAAACGGTTCGCGCGCGTAGAGCACGCCATGAGCTGCGCCGTGCGACTGCGCCGCGGCCAGCTTCTCCTCCGAAGACGCCGCCGCAACCACGGTTGCGCCGAGCAGTTTGCCGAGTTCGACCGCGGCGAGGCCGACGCCGCCGCCGGCACCGTGCACCAGCAGCGTTTCGCCGGGCCGTATTTGCGCGCGGTCGACCAGCGCGTGATACGCGGTGCCATGGGCGGCGAGAAACGTCGCCCCCTCGGCGTAGTCGAAAGTCGACGGCAGCGGCGTTAGCTGCGACGGCATGACAATCGCCTCGTCGGCATAGCCGCCATGACGCAGTTTTATGATCACCTTGTCGCCGACCACGATGCCCCTTGCCGCGCCGTCGACTTCGGTCACCTCACCCGCGGCTTCCATGCCCGGAATGAACGGCAGCTCCGGCTTGAGCTAATATTCGCCCGCCGTCATCAATATGTCAGGAAAGTTGATTCCGGCGGCATGAACGGCGACGCGCACCTGTCCCGGCGCCAGCGGCATCGACGCGAAAGTTTCCAGCCGCAGTTTCTCCGGCGGGCCAAGTTCGCGGCAGAAGATGGCCTTCGGCATCAGGCGGCGCTCTCCGCGCCTTCGGCGCGTACCTTGCGGCGTGCCAGGGCTTCACGGACCAGAGGCAGCCGGTCGTTGCCGAAATACATGTCTGATTTGTCGATGAAGATGGTCGGCGAACCGAAACCGCCGCGCGCCATCACCTCGTCGGTGTTGGCCTTGAGCTGATCCTTGATCGCCTGATCGCCGATCCCGGCAAAGAATTTCGCAGGATCGACGCCGACGCGCTGGCAGACTTCCATCAACACCGCATCCTGCGAAATGTCCCGGTCCTCGCCCCAGTAGATCTCGAACACCGCGCGGGCGAACGGCAGCATCTCTTTGTCGAGAAAAATGCAACCGCGCATCGCCTTGACGCTGTTCACCGGAAACACCGTCGGCCGCATCTTGATGGTCAGCCCCGTCGAGCGCGCCCAATCCGCCATGTCTTTCTTCTGATACGCGACCTTGGCCGGCACCGGATGCTCGCGCGAAGCATAGACGCTCGGATTGATGCTGTTGAAGATGCCGCCGACCAGGATCGGCCGCCATGAAACCTCGACGCCGAATTCCTGCGCCAGCGGCTGGATGTTGTGGAAAGCGAGATAGGTCCACGGACTGGAGCAGTCGAAGAAGAATTCGATCATGGTGGGTTGCCTTGTTTATGCGCTCAGTCATTACTACTCGTCATTCCGGGATGCGCCTCTTGGCGCAGGCCCGGAATCCATACTCACGATGGTGGTTATGGATTCCGGGCTCGCGCTTCGCGCGCCCCGGAATAACGGATCATTGCGTTGCGCGTCCCGACAGCGCCTTCGCCGCTTGTCCAAACATGTTCTTTCGCGCGTCGTCGTCGAACGGCTCCTTGACGAACTTGCCGACCGCAAGTCCCGCCTGCACCTGCGGCCGCGCGCGCACCTCGGCATACCAGCGTTTTATGTGCGGATAGTCGTCAAGCGTAAAGCCCTGCGCCTTGTGGGTCATGGTCCATGGGAAGCAGGCGATGTCGGCAATCGAATAATCTCCGGCGACGTAGGCCCCGGTCTTGCCGAGCTGCCGGTCGAGCACGCCGTAAAGCCGCGCCGCTTCGTCGCGATAGCGCTCGATGGCGTAGGGAATTTTCTCGGGCGCATACAACGCAAAATGTCCGTGCTGACCGAGCATCGGGCCAAGCCCGCCCATCTGCCACATCACCCACTGGATCGCCCTGGAACGGCCGCGCAGGTCGCCGGGCAGGAAGCGGCCGGTTTTCTCGGCGAGATAGATCAGGATGGCGCCGGTCTCGAACACCGGAAACGGTTCGCCGCCATCCGCAGGCGTGTGATCGACGATCGCCGGAATCCGGTTGTTAGGGCTGATGGCGAGAAATTCCGCCTTGAACTGGTCGCCGGCGCGGATGTTCACTGGGGTCACCGTATAGGGCAGCCCGAGTTCCTCCAGCATGATTGAGATTTTCCAGCCGTTCGGCGTCGGCGCGTAGTGCAGGTCGATCATGAGGTTTCCTCAGACGCTTTCGGCGATCCTATGCAACGCGGGAACGAACTGAAAGTATTTCTTCGTCATTGCCGGGCTTGACCCGGCAATCCATCCGCTTCGAAAGACACTTCCTGGGAAGATCGATGGATACGCGGGTCAAGCCCGCGTATGACGACTTTTGTTGTTCTGTACGCCGCCCCCGGGACATGGCAGATAGACGGCCAAATCAAAAACTTCAGAGGACACGCCCACATGCTGTTTCCAACCACGATCGCCGGCTCGCTGCCGAAACCGGAATGGCTGGCGGAGCCGAACGTGCTGTGGGCGCCATGGAAATCGGCCGGCGCCGAACTGACACGCGCCAAGCGCGACGCCACCATGCTGGCGGTAAAACTGCAGGAGGACGCCGGCGTCGATATCGTCACCGAGGGCGAGCAGGCCCGGCAGCATTTCGTGCACGGCTTTCTCGCCAACATCGACGGCATCGATTTCGCCCACAAGGTCGAAATGGGAATCCGTAAAGACCGCTACAAGGCGATGGTGCCGCAGGTCGTGGCGCCGCTGAAGCTGCGGGGCCGGGTTCACGCCGACGAGGCCCGCGTCGCCCGCACCCACACCGCGCACCGGTTGAAGTTTACGTTGCCCGGCCCGATGACCATCATCGACACCATCGCCGACCAGTATTACGGCGACCGCGTCAAGATGGCGTTCGCCTTCGCCGAGCTGCTCAACGAGGAAGCAAAGGCGCTGCAGGCCAACGGCGTCGACGTGATCCAGTTCGACGAGCCGGCGTTCAACGTCTACATGGACGAGGTCAGCGACTGGGGCATCAAGGCGCTGGAGCGTGCCGCCGAAGGGCTGATCTGCGCTACCGCCGTGCACATCTGCTACGGCTACGGCATCAAGGCCAACACCGACTGGAAACAGACGCTGGGCAGCGAGTGGCGGCAGTACGAGGACATCTTCCCGGCAATCGACGCCAGTTCGATCCAGCAGGTCGCCGTCGAATGCCGCAATTCGAAGGTGCCGCTGGAATTGCTCGGTCTTCTGAAGGGCAAGATCGTGCAGGCCGGCGTGATCGATGTTGCCAGCGATACCGTGGAGACCGCAGAGGATGTGGCAACCACCATCGAGGCGGTAATGAAGCACGTTCCGGCGAGCAACATCGTGGCCACCACGAACTGCGGCATGGCGCCGATGCATCGCGACATCGCCGAAGCCAAGCTGATGGCGCTGGGCGCCGGAGCGAAGCTGGCGCGGCAAAGGTTTGGGTAAGCCGTCATTCCGGGGCGCGACCAAAGGGAGCGAGCCCGGAATCCATAACCACGATTGGGGTTATAGATTCCGGGCCTGCGCCCCAAGAGGCGCATCCCGGAATGACGAACTTCTTATTTTGCGCTCGGATGCAGCACTGACCGATACCCGGCGCTGAACGCGCGCAGCGTCGAAGGGGGCGTGAGCAGTGCGGCGTCGCGCGGCGGAGTAGCGGCTTCGCGATACCCTTCGAACGACCACAGTAGAAATCGTCTCTTCAAGATCAAATAACTTTCCCCGCCTGCCTGCACTATCGCGCCATCAGGCAACTGTTCCAGCGGCATCGGCAGCGCATGCAGTCGTTTCTGCTTTCCATCCAGCCGCTCGCGATGCAGCACTTCGTCGATGTCAGGCGCGCCGGCGTGCGCGACGCCATTTCCCTGCTCCCACGCCGCGCGAAAGGCGTTGGCGTCGTCGCGGCGGCAGTAGAAGCACGGGCGGTGTCCGGCCGCGAGCGCAGTTGCCTCGTCGAGAAAGAAAAGCTCGGTCCAGCTTCGCGTCGCCATCACGTCGCGCCGCCGACCGCGAAAGTCGCAGACGCAGATGAGCCACGCCTTGCTGCTCCAGCGCCGGTTCAGCAGCGTCCTTGTCGCGGGGTCGTGGATGATGCCGCGATTACCCATGAACATGCCACGCTGCGGGGTAGCAACGATATCTCCCAGCGGCGTGACGCGGTTTTGCAAAGACAAGCTTGCCTCCTTCCGTCATTGCGAGGAGCATTTGCGACGAAGCAATCCAGTCTTCGCTTTGCGCCACTGGATTGCTTCGCTTCGCTCGCAATGACGGCACTCACGCCGCCCCATCCCGGATCGGCGGCAGAAACGCCAGCGCGGTGTCCCACGGAAAGAAGATCCAGGTGTCCTGCGACACTTCGGTGATGAAGGTATCGACCAGCGGCCGGCCTTTCGGTTTGGCGTAGACGGTCGCAAAATGCGCCTCCGGCATCATCTCGCGCACCAGCCGCCCGGTTTTTCCGGTGTCGACGAGATCATCGACGATCAACAGACCCTTGCCGGTGCCGCCGCCGAGGGCCGCGGTATCCTCCGAAATGCCTTTCAGAACCTTTAGGTCGCCCTGCTTGGTATGATCGTAGCTGGCGATGCAGACGGTATCGATGATGCGGACGCCGAGTTCACGCGCCACGATCGCCGCCGGCACCAGCCCGCCGCGGGTGATCGCGATCACCGCGTGAAACGGGCCGACCTCGTTCAACCGCCAGGTCAGCGCCCGGCAGTCGCGATGAAACTGATCCCACGATACCGGAAACGCCTTGCCTGCCCGCTCCTGCGCGCTCAATTCCGGAGCTTCCCCCGCCATGACCTTCTCCTACATTTTGCGAACGATCGCCCATCTTTCGTCATTGCGAGGAGCTCTTGCGACGAAGCAATCCACCCGGCCGTCATGCGCGGGCAATGACGGAAACGGTCGGATCCGCTTCGTTCCTCGCGATGACGATGCTTACCGCGCTATATTGAGCCCCGCCAGCATCTCCTTTACCGCGCTCATCGCGGCAGCGAGTTTTTCCGGGTCGCGGGAGCGCACGACCAGATTGGTGTTCGGCTTCTTGTCCTCGTCCTGGAACGGGTAGCTGCCGATGACAGTGTCGGGATGCGCCAGCGCGATTTCGCGCAGCGGGCCGCCGATGTCACCTTCCCGCGCATTGGCGCGAACCGATTCCGACAGCATGCGAACGCCGGATTTCAGCTTCGGCGTGATGATGTCCATCATCGCCTGCATAATCGACGGCACCCCGGCCATCACGACGACGTTGCCGATCTTGAAACCCGGCGCGAGGATGGTCGCGCTCTGGATCAATTCGGCGCCATCGGGAATTCGGGCCATCCGCAACCGCGCCTCGTTCAGCTCGCCGGCGCCCTGGAAGCGCTCGCGAAACCGCGCCACCACTTCGGGATGATGGTCGATGCCGACGCCGAACGCTTTCGCAACGCTGTCGGCGGTGATGTCATCGTGGGTTGGCCCGATGCCGCCGGTGGTGAAGACGTAGTCGTAGCGATGGCGCAGGGCATCCAACGCCGCGACAATGTCGGCCTCGTCGTCGGCGACGACGCGGACCTCCTTGAGGTCGATCCCGAGATTGGTGAGGTATTCGGCGATGAATCCGATGTTCTTGTCCTTGGTGCGGCCGGACAGAATCTCGTCCCCGATCACCAGGATGCCCGCCGTGACGATATCGTTCATGACCTCTCCTCGCCGCTTCCGGAACCCCTGCATGGACGCCGCCGCAGGGCCGCGCTATTTTGCCGTCGAAATGGGCAGGTTTTAGCCGTTTTTTCGGGCAACGCCGCGCTTGCCTGTTCCAAATCCGTCCGGCTCATGCATATCGCGCTGGCCCGGGCCTTGCTACCATCCCTTTCGGTCATGCACTGTGTTGCACGATCACGGAAAACAGTCTGGGTAAATGGCAGTTGCGTTCGACGAAATGAACGGGCCCGGTGGCGACCTTCGCCCGGCCTATCAGGAACTCTCCCGCTGGCTCAAGGAGACGCCGCCTGACGCGCTGGAATATCGCCGTCAGGAGGCCGAGCTGCTGTTTCGCCGGATCGGCATCACCTTTGCCGTATATGGCGACGCCGAAGCCCAGGAACGGCTGATTCCCTTCGACGTGATCCCGCGCATCTTCTCGGGCAAGGAGTGGACGCTGCTGGAAAAGGGCCTGAAGCAGCGGGTCCGCGCGCTCAACATGTTCCTGCGCGACGTCTACCACGGCCGCGATATCCTGCGCGCCAATGTTGTTCCCGACGACCTGATTTTCCAGAATCCGGTGTTCCGCCCGGAGATGAACGGCCAGCACGTGCCGCACGACGTCTATGTCCATATCGCCGGCATCGACATCATCCGCACCGAGCCGGAGAATTTCTTCGTGCTCGAGGATAACGCCCGCACGCCATCCGGCGTATCCTACATGCTGGAAAACCGCGAAATCATGATGCGGCTGTTTCCGGACCTGTTTGCCCGCCATCGCGTGGCGCCTGTGGAAAAGTATCCGGACGAACTGCTCTCCGCGCTACGCTCGGTGGCGCCGCTCAGCGCATCGGCCGAGCCGGTCGTGGCCTTGATGACCCCCGGCGTCTACAATTCCGCCTATTACGAGCACTCGTTTCTGGCCGACAAGCTCGGCGTCGAACTGGTCGAGGGGCGCGACCTCATCGTCAAGAACGACGAGGTGTTCATGCGCACCACCGAGGGCCTCAAGCGTGTCGACGTGATCTACCGCCGCGTCGACGACGATTTCCTCGACCCGCTCACCTTCCGGCCGGATTCCGCGCTCGGCGTGCCCGGCCTGATGTCGGCCTACATGGCCGGCAATGTAACGCTAGCCAACGCGGTCGGCACCGGCATCGCCGACGACAAGGCGGTCTACAGCTACATGCCGGAGATCGTAAAATTCTATCTCGACGAAGAGCCGATCCTGAAGAACGTGCCAACCTGGCGCTGCCGCGAGGCGAAGGACCTCGCTTACGTGCTCGACCACCTCGCCGAGCTGGTGGTGAAGGAAGTGCACGGCTCCGGCGGTTACGGCATGCTGATCGGGCCGGCCGCGACCAAGGCTACCATCGAGGCCTTTCGCGATAAACTGAAGCGTGAGCCGGAAGGCTTCATCGCCCAGCCGACACTGGCGCTGTCGACCTGTCCGACCTGCACCGAAAAAGGCCTGGCGCCGCGCCATGTAGACCTGCGACCCTTCGTGCTGACCGGGCGCGACCGCGTCAACATCATCCCCGGCGGATTGACCCGCGTGGCGCTGAAGGAAGGCTCGCTGGTGGTGAATTCGAGCCAGGGCGGCGGCACCAAGGATACCTGGATCCTGGACGAGCTATGAGAACCTGGCCAATGACATTGTGTCCCGGGCGCGCTGCGGCATTCTTCATGCCGCTGCGCAGAACCGGGACCGCCCGAAACACCGCCTTCGTGACGGTCCCGGTTCTGCAACGCAACGCTGCGCTTCGCTTGCGCTGCATTGCGCCCGGGACACGATAGGTGACACCGCATGCTGTCGCGCACCGCTGAGAACCTGTACTGGCTGGCCCGCTATGTAGAGCGCGCCGAATATCTCGCGCGCACGATCGAGGCGACGCTGCGCGTCACCGCGCTGCCGAATACCTATGTCGGCAAGACCAATGAATGGGATTCGGCGCTGCTCACTGCCGGCGTCAGCGCCAGCTTCTACACACTCTACGAAAAGGCCAACGAGCACAGCGTGGTTGAATACCTGTCGTTCTCGCCGGCCAATCCGTCCTCGATTCGCAACTGCATCGAGAACGCGCGGCTGAATTCGCGGTCGGTGCGCACCGCGCTGACCAGCGAGATGTGGGACACCATCAACGGCGCCTGGATCGAATTGCAGGAGGTCTGGGGCAAGGGCACCAAGTCCCGCGAGGAACTCAACAAGTTCCTGCGCTTCGTGCAGGAGATATCGCTGCGGTTCGACGGTTCGGCCTATCGAACCATGCTGCGCAACGACGCCTACTGGTTCTCCCGGCTCGGGCTGCATCTGGAGCGCGCCGACAACACCGCGCGCATTCTCGACGTGAAGTACCACGTGCTGCTGCCGGAGGAGGAACATGTCGGCGGGCCGCTGGACTATTATCAGTGGACCTCGATCCTGCGCTCGGTCTCGGCGCTGACGGCGTATCACTGGGTCTATCGCGAGACGTTGAAACCATGGCTGATCGCCGACCTCCTGATCCTCAACAAATCGCTGCCGCGCTCGCTGGCGAGCTGTTACAGCAACCTGGTGCGCAATCTCGATCAGATCGGCGTCGCCTATGGCCGCCAGGGCGCCGCCCAGCGCCACGCCCGCGGCGTCCGCAACCGTCTCGAACACAGCAACATGAACGACATCTTCCAGCACGGCGTGCATGAATTCATCCAGGAATTCATCACCGATAACGGCAGGCTCGGCGAAATCATTGCCAAGCAGTATTTGATATGAACCACGCACCGTCATTCCGGGCTCGCCGCTTCGCGGCGCCCCGGAATGACGAAGCCTGAAATACGAAAGCACCGCCATGCGCCTGCGAATTGCCCATTCCACCACCTATCGCTACGAGCCGCCGGCCTCCGGCGTGATCCAAATTCTGCGGATGACGCCGGGCAGCCATGACGGCCAATATGTCGCCGACTGGCAGATCGACGTCTCCACCAATTCGCGGCTCGACATGCACCAGGACGCGTTCGGCAATGTCACGCATGTGCTGACCCACGGACCGATCTCGGACCTGACCATCAACGTCGAAGGCCTGATCGAAACCCACGATACCGGCGGCGTGCTGCGGGGCACCGACGAGCGTTTTCCGCCGAGCCTGTTCCTGCGTTCCTCGCCGCTGACCGAAGTCAATCCGGCGATGGCGGCGTTCGCGCGTAAATTGCGGTCGGAATCCGAAAACGACGTGCTTGGATTCCTGCATGCGCTGATGATGCAGATCAACGAGCACATGATTTTCGACGAAGACCCGACCAATTCCGGCACCTCGGCGATGGAAGCCTTCGCGGGAAAGCGCGGGGTCTGCCAGGACTACGCGCATATCTTCATCGCCTGCGCGCGCTCGGGCGGCGTGCCCGCGCGCTTCGTCGCCGGGCACTTCCTGCGCTCCGACGGCATGGTCAATCAGCAGGCCGGCCATGCCTGGGCCGAAGCCTTCGTGCCGGACCTCGGCTGGGTCGGATTCGATCCGGCCAACGGCATCTGCACCACCGACGCGCACGCCCGCGTAGCCATCGGCCTCGATTACCTCGGCGCGGCACCGGTGCGCGGCACGCGCTATGGCGGCGGCACCGAGACATTGTCGGTCGAGGTCAAGGTCGATCAGGCCGGACGGCAGGGCCAGTCGCAGTCGCAATCTTGAGTTCTTGTCATTCCCCGACGCGCAATTGCGCGTCTTGGGACACGCTTCTTCGGCGTGGACCCGGAATCCATAAACTCCGTGCTGACATATGGACGCTGAACGCTAACACGGCGGTCATGGATTCCGGGCTCGCGCCGAAGAAGCGCGCCCCGGAATGACGACGGGGTTGGACGCCCGTCCAAAATTGGCTACACGTTCCACGCCGACAATGCCGACGTGTTCAGGGACCGGGAATGACCTATTGTTGCGGAATTCTGGTGAAGGAAGGTCTGGTGATGATTGCCGACACCCGCACCAATGCCGGACTCGACAACATCTCGACATTTCGCAAGCTCCACGTCTTCAACAGGCCCGGCGACTGCATCATGGCGATCGCCAGCGCCGGCAACCTGTCGATCAGCCAGTCGGTACTGTCGACCCTGACTGAGGGCCTCGAAGATCCCACCACCGGCGACATCGAAACGCTGATGAACGCGCCGACCATGTTTCAGGCAGCGCAGCGCATCGGCCGCGCGATCCGCAGCGTGAATGCGACCGAAGGCGTTGCGCTGCAGTCCGAAGACATCAATTTCGACGTGTCGTTTTTGTTCGGCGGCCAGATCAAAGGCTCGCGGATGCGGCTGTTCATGATCTATCCGGCCGGCAATTTCATCGAATGCACCACCGACACGCCCTATCTGCAGATCGGCGAGCACAAATACGGCAAGCCGGTGCTCGACCGCGCCATGCATTACGACGTCGATCTCTATGAAGCGCTGAAATCCGGGCTGATCTCCATGGATTCGACGATGCGCTCGAATCTCGGCGTCGGCCTGCCGATCGACGTGCTGGTGGTTCGCGCGGACGTCTGCGACGCCGATCTCAACCACCGCATCGAGGCGGGCGAGCCGTACTTCCACGACCTGCGCTCGCGCTGGTCGGCGGCGTTGCGCGCCGCGCACCAGAACATCCCGCGGCCGCCATATAAGAAGGGAGCTTAGAGAGCGTCATTGCCGGGCCTGACCCGGCAATCCATCTTCTTCGCAAAAATCTTCCGAAGATGGATGGATGTGCGGATCAAGCCCGCGCATGACGGAAGTGAGGATCGCTGAACGGTAAAAAATCAGTTCGTAAAAATAACCAGGGCAGGAAACAAAATGGCAGACGCCGTAGAAAAAATCGCAATCGTCACCGGTGCCGGCACCGGAGTGGGCCGCGCCGCGTCGCTGGCGCTGATGGCGGCCGGCTTCACCGTGGTGCTCGCCGGACGTCGCATGGAGAAGCTGGAAGAAACCCGCGAGCTCGGCGACAATGTCGGCAAGAGCCTGCCGGTCTCGGCTGACATGACCGATCCCGCATCGATCGCCGCATTGTTCGCCAAGGTGATGGAAGTCTACGGCCGTCTCGACGTGCTGTTCAACAACGCCGGCATGGGCGCGCCGCCGGTGCCGTTCGAAGACCTCAGCCTCGCGCAGTGGCAGGCGGTGGTGAACACCAATCTGACCGCGCCGTTTTTGTGCACCCAGCACGCCTTTCGCATCATGAAAGACCAGACGCCGCGTGGCGGCCGCATCATCAACAACGGCTCGATCTCCGCGCACGCGCCTAGGCCGTTCTCCTCGCCCTATACCTCGACCAAGCACGGCATCACCGGCCTGACCAAGGCCAGCAATCTCGACGGCCGCGGCTACGACATCGCGGTCGGCCAGATCGATATCGGCAATGCCGCGACGCCGATGACCGACCGCATGGTCGACGGCCCCGGCGTGATGCAGCCGGACGGCAGCATGAAACAGGAGCCGCGAATGGACGCCAAGGCGGTCGGCGACGCGGTGGCCTACATGGCAACGCTGCCGCTCGACGCCAACGTGCTGTTCATGACGGTGATGGCCAGCAAGATGCCGTTCGTCGGACGGGGATAGTCGCAACACATACCGGTGTCGTCCTCGCGCAGGCGAGGACCCGTACCCTCCGTCGGTCATGAGGTTAACAAACGCTTTCCACGAATTCATTTTTTGCTAGCATCATACCGTCGCGTAAGTCGGTGGTTATGGGTCCCCGCTTTCGCGGGGACGACGGCTTGGTGGGGTGAATGCAGCAACTGCAATCGGCGTTCGGCGTGTTCGCGTTGCTGGGCGTGGCCTGGGCGATCAGCGAAAACCGTCGCGCGGTGTCGCTGAAGCAGGCGGCGATCGGCCTCGTCCTCACCTTCATCACCGCCGTTGCGCTGATAAAATTGCCCTTCGTCGCCCACGCCTTTTCCGTGATCAACGCCGCCGTCGGCGCCATCTCCGCCGCGTCGCGCGCGGGCACCTCGTTCGTGTTCGGCTATCTCGGCGGCGGCGCATTGCCGTTCGACCTGAAGGCACCCGGCGCCGATTTCATCCTGGCGTTTCAAGCGCTCCCCGTCGTGCTGGTGATGAGCGTGCTGACCACGCTGTTGTTCTACTGGGGCATGCTGCCGCCGGTGGTGCGCGCCATGGCATGGCTGCTGGAGCGCACGCTCGGCGTCGGCGGCGCGGTCGGCCTCTCCACCGCCGCCAATGTCTTCCTCGGCATGGTGGAGGCGCCGCTGTTCATCCGGCCGTATCTGGCGCAACTTACCCGCAGCGAACTGTTCCTGGTGATGACCGGCGGCATGGCGGGGATCGCCGGCACGGTGCTGGTGCTCTACGCCACGCTGCTGGCGCCGCTGATCCCGGATGCGGCGGCGCATTTCGTGATCGCGTCGGTGCTGGGAGCGCCGGCGGCGATCCTGATCAGCCTGATCATGGTGCCCGAAACGAACGCCAAGCGCACCGGCGCGCTCGCCGATCCAGACATCCATGCCTCCAGCACCATGGACGCCATCGTCAAGGGCACCACGGCCGGACTGGAACTGCTGCTCAACATCGTAGCGATGCTGATCGTGCTGGTGGCGCTGGTCTACCTTGCCAACGCGATCATCGGCCTGTTGCCGGATTTCGGCGGGACCGCGATTTCGTTGCAGCGCCTGCTCGGCGCCGTCATGGCGCCGGTATGCTGGCTGATGGGCGTGCCGTGGAGCCAGGCGATCGCGGCCGGAAGCCTGATGGGCATCAAGACCGTGCTGAACGAATTGATCGCCTATGTGGAACTGTCGAAACTCGGTCCCGACGCGCTCGATCCCCGTTCGCGCCTTATCATGCTGTATGCGATGTGCGGCTTCGCCAATTTCGGCAGTCTCGGCATCATGATCGGCGGCCTCGGCACCATGGCGCCGGAACGGCGCGGCGAGATCGCCGCGCTTGGGCTGAAGTCGATCGTATCGGGCACGCTGGTGACGTGCCTGATGGGCGCGGTTGTCGGGGTGCTGACATAAGCGTGTCCCAGACGCTTGTGCAGCGCCATCAGCGCGTTTACGCGCGTCTTCGACGCGCTATGGCCCTTGCGGAGCGGTGCATCGCAGAGCCGGGACCGTCGCGGGCGCCGATGCCCGTACTGTCGGTTCTGCGAAGCATCACGCCGCGAGAAGGCGGCGTGCTGCATCGCGCCTGGGACACGGGGATGCACACGCCCCGGAATGACGGGCTACTTCGTCAACCCCAGCATCGCCACGATCCGGTTCGCCACATACTCCGACCCCTCCGCCGTCAGATGCGCGTGGTCCCAGGCCAGCGGAATGTCGTCGCCGATCGTGAGCGGACATTGCCGCGCCGGACAAAGCGCGTTGACGACGGACCCATAGCTGAATTTTTCCCGCGACGGCAACGCCGCCCGCATTCGCGCGTCGAGCGCGAAAATGTCCGGCAGCACAAAATCGTCGGCGCGCAACTCGGCGTGTCTGAGCTGCGCCCGCATCAACATCGCCGGCAGCCGGCTGCGGAATTGCACGGCCGGGCCGAGCAGCACCACACCGATACCAAGGCCGTCAAGCCGCGCGACGGTCTGCTTGATATCCGCGATCATCCCGTCAAAGCGCGATCCGCGCGAATATTCCAGCCAGTCCGCCGACAGGATGACGAGATCGGGCTTGCCGCCTTGAAAAAACGAACCCATGCGTGCGGCGAAGCCGCGGCAGGACACATTGCCTTGCGAGGCGGCATTCAAGGTCGGCATGCAGGCCGCCTGCGTCGCCTGCAGGATATTCACCGCGTCTGGATCGGTGGCCTTGCTGAAGCCGTGAAAATATTGCGCGGCGTAGGAGTCGCCCCACAGCAGCACGTTGGTTTTGCCGGATGCGAGTCCGAGGCATTTCTCGTCGAATGTGCCCCAGTTCTGCGTGAAGCACGTGCCGGACCGGAACAGCGGCTGATAGGCGTAGGCGTTGTAGGATTCGAGCTGCTGCGCGCTGCGATCGGCGTCCGACGGATACCGGCTGACGGCAATGCCGGCGACGCTGGCGACCAGCAGGACAGCCGAACTGACGCCGGCGGCGCGAAAGGCGGCGCGCCGCGTCGGCGCCAGCGAGCGGTCGCGGAACGGTTGCTCGACAAACCGCCATGACAGCCAGGAGATCGCGACCGTAGCCGCGAACAGCCCGATCTTGTCCCACGGATCAAGCACCAGACTGCTTTTGGAAAACCGCGCGAACGTGAACAGCGGCCAATGCCAGAGGTACAGCGAATAGGAAATCCGGCCGAAGAATTTTACGAGATTGAGCGGCGAATAGCGAACGCGCGCGGGCGTCGGCACGCCGATGCCGCTCCAGATGAACATCGCGGCGCCGATGCACGGCAGCAGCGCGTTGACTCCGGGAAATCCGGGACCCTGCCGCAGTGAAAACACCGGAATGGCCAGCAGCACCAGCGCCAGCCCACGCACGGCCTGTCGCAGGCGAATATTGCGCAGCGCCGGGAAGCCATCGACCGCGACGAGGCCGCCGATCAAGAATTCCCACGCCCGCGGCGGGCTCATGAAAAAGGCGCTGGCGGAGCGGTCGGTCTTCATCAGCCAGACGCACAGCACGAAGGAAGCAATGCCAAGTGCGGCCAGCGCGACCGGCAGTCGCAGCCGCCCGTGCCCGTGACGCAGCAACGCCCACAACAGCACCGGCAACGCCAGGTAAAACTGCTCCTCGACGGCAAGTGACCAGGTGTGCAGCAGCGGCTTCTCCACCGCGGCATGGTCGAAATAGCCGGTCTGAAACCAGAAGAAGAAATTCGAGGTGAAGGTGACGACGGCCGCGACCGACCGGAAAAATTCCTGCCGCTCCGACGTCAGCAGGTAGTAAAGCGACGGGATCGCGGTCAGCGCCACCATCGCATACAGCGCCGGCAGCAGCCGGCGCACCCGGCGTTCGTAAAACCGCGAAAACGAAAATGTGCCGCTTTGCACTTCTGACTGCACGATCCCGGTGATCAGGTATCCGGAGATGACGAAGAAGATGTCGACGCCGACGAAGCCGCCGAACACCGCGGGGGCTTCAAAGTGAAACGCCACCACGCTGAGCACGGCGATGGCGCGCAGCCAGTCGATATCTTCGCGATAGGCGCGCGTCACCTTCCGTCGTCCCCGCGAAGGCGGGGATCCATAACCACCGCTGTATCGAAATGAACTCGGGCAGTTCCGCAAAACCGCGAGAACACGGCGTATGGGTCCCCGCCCGCGCGGGGACGACGCGTGGAGATGTCGCGCATTCTCATGTCGCCTGGGAATCGCGGCAGGCGGCTCTCACGTCGCGAGTTCGACCGTCTTGAACGCCGCCGGCAGGATCACCTCCAGCAGCTCGCAATTGTCGGCATAATCCAGAATGAGATGCTTGATGCGCGGCGGCTGGGTCCAGCAGCTGCCCTCTTTCATCAGCGTCTCGCCCTGCCCTTCCAGGTAGGTCTTTACCCAGCCCTTCAGGACGTAGACCATCTGGAATTCGATATCGTGAAAATGCAGTTTCGAGACTTCGGCGGGGTTGCATGGCCCGATCAGGCGGATCACATGCGCCTGCGCCAGCCCGCGGGTCGCATCCGCGATGCCGAGATCGCGATAGTGCGCGTAAGCGCGCAGGCCGTTGGGCGCAAAATCCGCGTCGCTGTAATGACTGATGGCGATGCGCTGTTTCGGCCGGCGCGGCTTTATCGCAGGTGTGGCCTCGAGCGCTTTGCGTGATGTCGATTTGGCGGTGATCTTCGGCCGGGGCGATTTCTTCTGCGTGGCCGTGCCCACCGCAGCTTGCGATTCCGGCTTCTGCTTGGCCATGATGCTTCTCCCGTTGAAGCAGGAGACTAGCACGAAATCCTCCTCCGTCATTCCGGGATGCGCCTTCTTCGGCGCAGGCCCGGAATGACGGAGTCCGCTCAATGCAGCCTGAACACGCCGTCGACGGCGCGCAATTCCGCCGGCTTAATCAGCTTGGAATGCGCCACGGTGACCGAGAACAACGGGCCTTCAAGCGATTTTTCCCAGAATGCGAGAAAATCCTTCAGCGCCGGGAATTTCGGAAACAGGTCGTAGTTCTGCCAAACGTAGGTTTGCAGCAGCGAGGGATGATCCGGCATGCGATACAGAATTTGCGCCGTCGTCAGCCCGTAACCAAGCACCTGTTTCCGAAAATCCTCGCTTGGAAGACCTTGGGAAACTTCAACCCGCGAGACCATGCCAACCTCCATCGCTGGAGCGCATTCACGAAGTGGTGCCTACCGGGAACCACCCGGCGGAGATGCGCTCACGTAAGAAATCTGACGCACGATACCAACCCATCACAAGCCTAAAAGTTTAATAATGTGTTGATATTTCGTGCGTTGGCAGCGACTTACCGCAGGTGCTAACAGCACACTTCGTACTAGGACCGCAGAGTTAATGATACTTAATGAAATTGGCAGCCGTCATATTTGAGTGCTAATTTTTCTGCTAGAAGGGCTTGTCCATCGGACGAGTCTGGCCTATGTCCAACCAAGTCGTGCTGGCACTCGCTGGCGTTGACTGCCAAATTTTCAGAATTCGCAAACAGCTTCAAAAACCTAAGGAGGACTGCATGAAATTCCGTCCGCTTCACGACCGCGTCGTGGTCAAGCGTATCGACGCCGAAGAGAAGACCGCTGGCGGCATCATCATCCCGGACAGCGCCAAGGAAAAGCCGTCGCAGGGCGAAATTACCGCTGTCGGTCCGGGCGGCCGCGACGAGGCCGGCAAGCTGATTCCGATCGACCTCAAGGTCGGCGACCGCGTGCTGTTCGGCAAGTGGTCGGGCACCGAGGTGAAGCTCGATGGTCAGGAACTGCTGATCATGAAGGAAAGCGACATCATGGGCGTCCTCACCGACGTCCCCGCCGCCAAGAAGAAGGCCGCTTAAGGTAGCCGCAACCACCGCCGTCATCCTGAGGAGCGCCCGCAGGGCGCGTCTCGAAGGATGGCTCACATCCCGGTCATCCTTCGAGGCTCGCTTCGCTTGCACCTCAGGATGACGGACAGCGTAAAACACCAAGGAAAAATCCCACCATGGCTAGCAAAGAAGTGAAATTCGGCGTCGATGCCCGCGACCGCATGCTGCGCGGCGTCGACATTCTCGCCAACGCCGTCAAGGTCACGCTCGGTCCCAAGGGCCGCAACGTCGTGCTCGACAAGTCGTTCGGCGCCCCTCGCATCACCAAGGACGGCGTCACCGTCGCCAAGGAGATCGAGCTTGAGGACAAGTTCGAGAACATGGGCGCCCAGATGGTACGCGAAGTCGCCTCCAAGTCGGCGGACGCGGCCGGCGATGGCACCACCACCGCGACGGTTCTCGCCGCTGCCATCGTCCGTGAGGGCGCCAAGTCGGTGGCCGCCGGCATGAACCCGATGGACCTGAAGCGCGGCATTGACATGGCGGTTGACGCCGTGGTCGCCGACCTCGTCAAGAACTCCAAGAAGGTCACGTCGAACGACGAAATCGCCCAGGTCGGCACCATTTCCGCCAACGGCGATGCCGAGATCGGCAAGTTCCTTTCCGACGCCATGAAAAAAGTCGGCAACGAAGGCGTCATCACGGTTGAGGAAGCCAAGAGCCTCGAGACCGAACTCGACGTTGTCGAGGGCATGCAGTTCGACCGCGGCTACATCTCGCCCTACTTCGTCACCAACGCCGATAAGATGCGCGTCGAATTCGACGACGCCTACATCCTGATCAACGAGAAGAAGCTCTCCAACCTCAATGAACTGCTGCCGCTGCTCGAAGCCGTGGTGCAGACCGGCAAGCCGCTGGTGATCGTCGCCGAAGACGTCGAAGGCGAGGCGCTGGCCACGCTGGTCGTCAACAGGCTCCGTGGCGGCCTCAAGGTCGCAGCCGTCAAGGCGCCGGGCTTCGGCGATCGCCGCAAGGCGATGCTGCAGGACATCGCGGTCTTGACCGGCGGTCAGGCGATCTCGGAAGATCTCGGCATCAAGATGGAGAACGTCACCCTGCAGATGCTTGGCCGCGCCAAGAAGGTGATGATCGACAAGGAGAACACCACCATCGTCAACGGCGCCGGCAAGAAGGCCGACATCGAGGCGCGGGTGGCGCAGATCAAGGCGCAGATCGAGGAAACCACTTCGGACTACGACCGTGAGAAGCTGCAGGAGCGTCTGGCCAAGCTCGCGGGCGGCGTCGCGGTGATCCGCGTCGGCGGCGCGACCGAGGTCGAGGTCAAGGAGCGCAAGGATCGCGTGGACGACGCGATGCATGCGACCCGCGCGGCGGTCGAGGAAGGCATCGTGCCGGGCGGCGGCGTCGCCCTGCTCCGTGCGTCCGAGCAGCTCAAGGGTCTGCGCACCAAGAACGACGACCAGAAGACCGGCGTCGAGATCGTGCGCAAGGCGCTGTCCTGGCCGGCCCGCCAGATCGCGATCAATGCGGGCGAGGACGGCAGCGTCATCGTCGGCAAGATCCTCGAGAACAAGACCTATGCCTGGGGATTCAACTCGCAGACCGGCGAGTACGGCGACCTCGTCAAGAAGGGCATCATCGACCCGACCAAAGTGGTCCGTGCGGCGATCCAGAACGCAGCCTCCGTGGCGGCGCTCCTGATCACCACCGAAGCCATGGTCGCCGAACTGCCGAAGAAGAACCAGCCCGCCGGCGGCGGCATGCCCCCGGGCGGCGGCATGGGCGGCATGGATTTCTGATCCACGTTTCCCGGACGCGGTGCGGCGCGAAGTGCCGCTCCGCAGAGCCGGGATCGCCACAGACGAAATGCAAAACCCCGGCAGCGATGCCGGGGTTTTGTTTGACGTCCGTGGCATCCTCCCCGTCATTCCGGGATTCGCCCTCTTGGGCGAAGGCCCGGAATCCATACGCTCCGATGGTGGTTATGGATTCCGGGCTCGCGAAGAGGCGCGCCCCGAAAAATGGCGAACGATATTTTGCGGCTCGCACGATCAAGCTCGCAGCACGCGAACAGTTTTCTACAACCGTCATCCAAGAAGATACCGATGCCGAAGCAATCCTTGCCCGCTCTTGCGTGATGAGTTGCTTCGCTTGCAATGACGACGTTACAAGAACTCATCATGCTTTAACGAGGCGGCATGCTCGTCTACATCCAGATCCTGCGCTTCGTCGCCGCGCTCGCGGTGATCGCGTTTCACGTGCTGGGCGCGCCGCCGCCCGGCTTCGAGGTTCCGGAGAGCGCGGTTTCCTTCGTGCTGTCCTATGGCGGGCGTGGCGTCGACCTGTTTTTTGTGATTTCCGGCTTCGTCATTTTCTACGCGACCCGTTCCGCGCCGTCGACGCCGGCGGAGTTCCTGCGCCGCCGCGTCGAGCGCATCGTGCCGCTGTATTTTTTCGTGATCTTCGCCGTCACCGTGCTGGCGGTGACGCTGCCCGCCACCTTCGGCACGCCGGACTGGTACACGCCGCGCCACATCCTCAAATCGCTGGCGTTCATCGCCTTCACCGACGGCGAGATGCCGGTGGTCTATGTCGGCTGGTCGCTCGAATACGAAATGTATTTCTATCTCGCCACGGCGCTGCTGATGGCGCTGACGCGCGAGGTCTGGCGCAATATCGCGGTGATGTTTTCCGCGCTTGCGCTGCTCGGACAGATCCCGGGCGTCGGCGCAGCGCTCGGCAACGCTGCGTTCTTCACCGATCCGATGATCCTGGAATTCGTGCTCGGCGTCATCGTGGGCCACATCGTCGCACATCGCCGGATCGACTGGCCGCTGCCCGTTGCCGCGGGCTGTGCGATCGCGGCGCTGCTGGCGACGGACTCGGCCTCCCGCGTCATCGTGTCCGGCCTCCCCGCCGCCTGCCTGGTCGCGGCCGCGGCCTGGGCCAGCCGCAGGCGCCTCGAACCATCATGGCCGGAGCGTGTGCTGGCGCGGCTCGGGGATGCGTCCTATTCGATCTATCTGGCACAGGTGGAAACCGTGTCGCTGGCGAGCCGCCATATTGCGGGTCTGGTTCCGGCGCTTCCGCCGCTGCTGCTGCTTGCCGTCACGAGCTGCGTCGTCGTGGCGCTTGGCCTCGCCCTCAACATCCTTGTGGAGCGGCCGCTGCTCAGGCTGTGCCGAAAGCTTGGACCTTCGCACCCGACGGCGGAGCATCATGCGCGGGCTTGAACCGCCTGCGGGCCCAAAACCCTTTCGGCGCGGCGAAGGCCGTGCATCCAGGATTCTTCGCAAGACTTTTTCGAAGGCGATGGATTGCCGGATCAAGCCCGGCAATGACGAAATCGCAGCCTCATTCCACTTTCGCCACGACCGCGAGACGCTTGATGCCGCCGTTGCGGTAGGCGTTCAGGAACGCGTAGTAGTCCTTGAACGACACGCAGCCGTTGGAGTCGCCGTTGGGGCCGAGCATGTAGGTGTGCGCAAGCAGGCCGCTGCGTCCGAAGATCGCTTCCTCGCCGCCGACCGGTTTCAGCCGCAGCGCCGGCACGCCGTGAAACAGCGCCTCGCGCGGCTGCAGGTCATAGAGATGCGGCGGCGTAACGCCCTGCATCCTGACATGGGCGTAACGCGGATCGTCGAGCTTCGCGCCGAGACCCGAATGCGCCTCCAGCTTGGTGCCGTCGGGCAGGTAAACCGTGCGGGCCGAGATATCGTACACCGCGGTCGACTTGTCGTAAGGCGCCGCGTTGCCCATCGCACTGGCCTTTGCGGGATTGGGAATGCTGACATCGCTGAAATCCGCGGACGCGAAAGCCAGCGTCGGCCCCGGCGCATGCGGCTTGCCCCACAGCTTCTCGAAGATGCTGGGCTTGTCGCGGTCGGTAACCGCCAGAATCGCCGCCTTGGCCTTTGCGATTTCGCGGCTGGCGAGCAGCCGAAGCGTGGAGGGTCGCGGCGCCGGCGTCGGCACGCTGTCGGCGGCGCGCTTCGGGGCCGCCGGCGCGAAAGCCTTCGCGTCGGATTGATCTGGCGGCAGCATCGCAAGCCGACGGTCCGCTGTACGCGGCATCGAGGTCGAAAACGATCCGGGCGGCGGCCCCAGCGAATAGGTGACGTCGAGCAGCGCCATATAGGTCTTGCGGACCAACTCCGACGCTTGCCGCGCGACAGGCGCCGACTTCCGTACCAAGGTCAGGCCTTCCGGCTCGGTACCGAGTGCATTGAAGCGCGCACTGAAGGTCAGCCGCTCGCCGCCGGACATTGAGCCGGGATCGAGACTGCTGGCTGCGCCGGGATCGACGCCGGTTCCCGGCATATGGCTGGTCAGGGTCCAGGCGCAGGCCATCGCGGTGCAGACAAGCGCGGCGCCGCCAAAAATACGTCGGGAAACGCTTTTCAGGGATGAATTTTGTGGGTGACAGGCCGTGAAATCATGACGCGTACCGGTTCCGTAAGTCATTCGCCTCGCGTCCAGAATGATTCCACTTTGTTCCTCTCACGGGCGGGCTTGCGCAGGGTTTCCGGCGAAGCATCTCGCAGAGGCGCGGAGCGTCATTAAGGCGACTTTTAGTTAAATGGAGATTAAGTGCGGGCGAATGTAAGGCCAACGGAACCGGCGCGGTGGAATTGTCCGAATCGCTCCCGCATTGGAACCGGTTCCAACCCCGCACCAGGATCGATATTGCGGCCGCGGCCCGACGCCATAAATCCACAAAACTATCACGCGTCAGCCCGCCACTATTTTCCAAGTTCCGGCGGCGGGGCACGATCGAACACGTCGCCTCGCGGACCTTCGAGCACGTCGAGTTCGATGGTTTCGATCAGCAGCGGTCCTCTTTTGCGCTTCAGCTCCGCGACTTTTGCGACCCGCGCAAAATCCTTTTTCAACAACGCCTGGTCTTCCCTCGCCTCGTCGACATACAACAGCTTGCCCCTGAGCAGCGCCGGATCGGGCTCCGGCATACTGACCCAGCGAAAGCGCTGGCCGCGCTGCGCCACACAGGTTCCTTTCGGCAAATAGAACGAAAGCCAGCTTGTGGTGCCGTAGTCCAGCGCCAGCACACAGGCGGCCCCTTCGCGGGCGCGAACCGCTTCGATCTCGCCGGCCAGCTCGCGCCAGCCGACGCCGACGCTGCGCACCGTGGCGTCGCGGCGATAGCCGGAGAGTGCGCCGGTGTTGGCCTGCACGATCAGCAACGCGAACATCAGGATTCCGGAAGGCGCGGCCCAGCGTAGACAGAAACCGACGGTGCGTTGCGCGCGGCCGCTCCATCGCGTGAGGTTGCCGGCAACCGCCGCGGCGATGGCGAGGGCCGGATAAACCGGGCCGAACCAGTTGGCCTCGACACGGCTGTGCAGCGAGTGCCAGACGAAATACAGCGTGATGGTCCAGAACATCGAACCGATCAGTACCCGCGCCGCCGACGCGCCGGCGTTGTGCTTGCACAGCGCGTACAATCCCATCGCACCCAGGATGAATACCAGCGGCGTTGCGAAAGCGATCTGGGTCGGGATCAGCTCGCCGATATAGCGCAGCGTAAAGTCTTCGACCCGCGCGCGGCCGAGCTGCTTGATGAACGAGACCCATTGATGGTCGGCATTCCACAAGATCACCGGCAAGAAGATCGCAAACGCGACGATGCCGCCGAGATAGGGCCATGGCGAAAGCAGCCAGCGCCGCAGTTTCGGCACCGCGATCAGCCAGATCAGGATCGCCGGGCCAAAGAACAGCGCGGTATATTTCGACAGCAGCGCCGCGCCGACCGCGATGCCGACCCCGAGCCACCATGCGCCGCGCCCGGTCGCGAGCACTTTGGCCAGACAAAACAGCACGAAGCTGGAGGCAACCAACAGCGGCGCGTCCGGCGTCACGATCATGGTGCCGACCGCCGCCATCAGCGTGACATTGAGCAGGATGGTCGCGGTCACAGCGACGCGGCGGCCGCCGAACAGGATCTCGGCGCTGCGATACACCGCGAAACTCATCGGCAGCGCCAGCAGGATCGACACCAGCCGCACGCCGAATTCGCTATCGCCGGCGATCAGCGTGCCGAGGCGGATCAGGACCGCCACCATCGGCGGGTGGTCGTAATAGCCGAAGGCCAGATGTTTCGACCAGGTCCAGTAATAGGCCTCGTCGAAGGTCAGCGGCGTATACGCCGCCGAAACCAGCCGCAGCGCGATCAATGCGAGAATCGTGAGAGCCGTGTTGCGGACCGGCCGCGCCTCGCCAGCGCTCATCATGCGATCATCGCTTGCGCCAGACAAACAGGCCGGACATGGCGTAATTCCACACCACGCCCATCAGCGCGCCGGCCGCACCAGCGAGCCACCAGATCGGCTCCTGGTCGTAGACCGAGAATGCCACGCCGACATTGGCGAGAAGTCCGACGCTGCACACGAGGTAAAACAGCAGCAGCCCGCGCAGGATACCAAACCTCTTCAACCGCTGGTCGCGGTAGGTCAAAAAATTGTTGAGCAGGAAATTGCTGGTCATGGCCAGCAGCGCGCCAAAGGCCTGCGCCTCGGGAAACGGCACGTTGAACAGCTCAAGTGCGACAAACAACGCGGCGAGATGCACGAACAGGCCGAGCGAACCGACCATCGCGAACAACAGGAAGCGCAGCGACACCGCGTCGCCGGTCAGTTTTGCCAGCACCAGCCCTAAGAAATCCAGCGCTACCATGGAATTGAGCTTGCTCTCGCCATGCAGGCGCGCGCCGAAGCTGTAGGGGATTTCCTTTATGCGCAGGCTGCCGCGCGCGGTAGCGACGATATCGAGCAGGATCTTGAAGCCTTGGGTGGAAAGCTCAGGCGCCAATTGCTCGAACCGGTCGCGGCGGATCATGAAGAAGCCGCTCATCGGATCGGCGATCTCGATCCGAAGCAGTTTTTTGGCAACCGTCGTCGCCAGCATGCTGATGCCGGCGCGCTGCCTGTCAAAACTGTCGGCGCTGCCTCCTTCGATATAGCGGCTGCCCACCACCAACTCCGCCTCGCCGTCTTGCAGCAGCGCCAGCATCTTCGGCAGTTGGGTTTCGTCGTGCTGCAGGTCGGCGTCGATCACCGCGGCGCAGGGCGCGCTGGAAGCCAGAATTCCCTCGATGCAGGCGCCGGACAGGCCGCGCCGCCCGATCCGCCGGATGCAGCGCACCTGCGGATCCCGTTGCGCCAGCATTCGCACCACGTCCCAGGTGCCGTCCGGGGAATTATCGTCGACATAGATGACCTCCCACGCGCGGCCGGCCAGCGCCGTCTCCAGCTTGCGGAACAGGGCGACGACGTTATCGCGCTCGTTGAAGGTGGGGACGACAACCGACAATTCGGGCGTCACAGCCGCTTGCGGCGCGGTCCCTTGCCCCGGTCTGATGGCTTCGTTCATGCGCCAGCGTATATCGCCGGCACCCGGCGATGCCAAGGCGCGGGAACCAAATGACCGGGATTTAGACGGTAAAACGGCCCAAAACAGCCCTGAAAATGCCAACGACCACGAACAACAGGCGCGCGTACATCCGGCGCTGCCTTGCTATTACGTGGTCGTCCCAGCGCCGGAGCTATGAAGCATCAACGTCGCCGTTGTAGTCTAGATAGGAACGATTCAGACGTTTGACAAGAGGTCATCCAATGACGGGCAAATCCGGCGCCATCCACATCGGCATCGGCGGCTGGACCTTCGAGCCGTGGCGCGGGATGTTTTATCCGGAGAAGCTGACGCAGGCGAAGGAGCTCAGCTACGCGGCCTCGAAGCTGACCTCGATCGAAATCAACGGTACCTATTACGGCTCGCAGAAGCCGGAGAGTTTTCGCAAATGGGCGGGCGAGGTGCCGGACGGGTTCGTGTTCTCGTTGAAAGGGCCGCGCTTCGCCACCAACAGAAAGGTGCTCGCTGAGGCCGGCGATTCGATCAAGCGGTTCTACGATTCGGGGGTGCTGGAGCTCAAGGACCGGCTCGGGCCGGTGCTGTGGCAGTTCGCGCCGACCAAAAAATTCGACGCAGCCGATTTCGGAAAATTCCTGGAGCTGTTGCCGCGCAGGCTCGATGGACGTACGCTGCGCCATGTGGTCGAGGTGCGCAATGACAGTTTCTGCACGCCGGATTTTGTAGCGCTGCTGCGGCAATTCGAAACGCCGGTGGTGCTCGCCGAGCACGGCAAGTATCCGGCCATCGCCGACGTGATCGGCGATTTCGTCTATGCGCGGCTACAGAAGGGCGACGACAGTTTGAAAACCTGCTATCCACCGAAGCAACTCGATGCCTGGGCGAAGCGATTCCAGGCCTGGGCCGCGGGCGGCGAGCCCAACGACCTGCCGCGCGTCGATAAAACAAAACCGAAGAAAATACCGCGCGACGTGTTCGCCTACGTGATCCACGAAGGCAAGCTACGCGCGCCGGCCGGCGCGATGGAATTGATCGCGCGGGTGAAATAGGATCTCGGCGTCCCAGGCACGATGCAGCACGTAGCACTTGCGAAGCGCTGCTTCGCAGAATCGGGACCCAGCTATCGGAGTCCGCAAAAAAAGCTGGGCCCCGGCTGTGCAGCGTCCAGGGCACGAGCCAACTCAATCCAACCTGATGCCGGCGTCACGGATCAGACTGCGCTTCGAGGACAGCAGCGCGATGCCCCTTGCCTGCCCCGATTGCACGTAAGGCAGCCCTGCCGCGATCGAGTCGAAGAACAGGTCGACGTGGCCCGCGAGCAGATCGGTGAACGCCGGCCCGCGCTTTTTTGCGACGTCACTATGAGGTATACCGCATGCGGCGACAACGCGCGGCCGTCGTTCCACGACGCGCCCTTCGCGCGGACCCGGAGCCAGCAATGGTTCTGGATTCCGGTTTCGAGCTTCGCATCGCCCGGAATGACGGCAACATCGGATCGGCGCATGGCACGCAAGACAACCCGCCTCTTCACCATCGGCTACGAGCAGGCGCCGCCGAAGGCCGTGCTGGACGAACTGGAAAACGCGGGCGTGAAACTGCTGGTGGACGTGCGCGCGGTGGTCTCCTCGCGCCGCCCGGGCTTTTCCAAGAGCCAGCTCGCCGCCGCCCTCGACGAGCGCGGCATTTCCTACATTCACCTGAAGGGGCTGGGCACGCCCAAGGAAGGCCGCCTCGCCGCGCGCAGCGGCGACGTAAAGAGCCTGCAGCGCATCTATGCAAAGCATCTGAAGACCCCGCAGGCGAAAGAAGAGCTCGACGAGCTGTCGTCGCTGGTGATGAAGGGGGGACCGGTCTGCCTGCTCTGCTACGAACGCGATCACACGCAGTGCCACCGCAAATGGATCGCGGAGATCGTCGAAGACCGCGATCATGTGAAGATCGAAAACCTGCTGCCGTCGCAACTGTGAGTATATGCCTGCACGCGCCGGTCGCTAGACGCTCCCGCTTCCCCGACCTCTAACTGCATTTCTGGTTGCGTTGTGGTCTTGGGGTTGGGCTCCCATGCGTTCGAGTGCGTTGCGTGCGTTTTGCGTGGCCGCGGCGGCGGTCTGCGGCGCGGATCGCGCGCTGGCACAGGCACTTGAGCCGGATACGCCGTCCTCCGATGGTCTGAGCGGCGGCACCAAGGTCGAGCGCGTCCTGCTCTACGCCGGCTTCGACATCTGGCGCTACGGCCGCGCCGCTTACGGCGGTTTCTACTGGGCGCCGGGCGGCCTGAACAATGATGGATTTATTACGCGGCTGTTCGTCTCCCGCGGCATCGAACGTTACGACGCCGGTCCACGACGTTTCAACACCGAGATCGCCCGCATCGCGCCGCTCGCCGGCGGGCGGTTCAGCCAGGGCACGCTTGAGCTGAAGGTTTTCGCCGGTCCCGAACTGGAAAACCGGACGCTGACGCCGGACGTTCCCGCCGCCGCATTTCGCGGTATCCATATCGGCTTGCGGGTAGCGGCCGAACTGTGGTGGGAGCCGATGCCGGAGATGATGCTGACCTCGGCGTTCTCCGCGTCCACCAATGCGGTCAGCCACAGCGGGCGCGTGGCCGCCGGCTGGCGCGTGCTCGACCGGGTCTGGGCTGGGCCGGAAATTTCCGCGTCCAGTGATGCGTTCAGCCAGCAGGTTCGCGCCGGCGCGCATCTGACGGGGTTCCAGTTTGAGTCGTTCGAATGGTCCGCCGCCGTTGGCTACCTCACCGACAGTTATCACCGCAGCGGCATCTACGGACGCATCGGCGTTCTGACGCGGCAGTAATACTCCAGCGTCGTCTCCGCGAAGGCGGAGACCCATAACCACCCTGCTCGCGGCTCACTGATAACTGTTGCATCGTCTCATTCCAAATGAAAATCCTGGGCGTATGGGTCCCCCCTGCGCGGTGACGACAAACTACCCCAATTTCCACACCGTCTGCGGCTGATCGTAGCCCTTGATCGGGACCGCGCCGAGCGACACCGCGTCGCCGCAAGCCTCGCCGAGCGCGTCATGAACCGCCGACGAGATGAGAAACTGCGAATCAAATTCCTTGTTGAGGGTCTCCAGCCGCGCCGCGAAATTCACGGTGTCGCCGATCACGGTATATTCCTTGCGCCGGGGCGAGCCGACATTGCCGGCCACCACATTGCCCATGTGAATGCCGATGCCGATCCGCAACTGCCAATCACTGCCGGCATTATTCGCTGCCATCGCCTCGAGCATCTCGCGCGCCGCGGCGACTGCCTGGCGGGCCGCATCCGGATCCTCGATCGGCGCCCCGAACAGCGCCAGGAAGCCGTCGCCGAGGAACTTGTTCACGATGCCGTGGTGGCGATCCAGGATATCGACCAGTACCGCGAACACGCCGTCGAGTTCGATCGACCACCTGCTGCGGCGAACGCACCCTCGCCGCTCCGGTGAAGTTGCGGAAATCCACGAACATGATGGCGACATGCCTGACGTCGCTGGCTGCGCCCGCGCCGGCTGCCAGCAGCCGTTCCACCACCTGCGGCGACACGTGCTGTCCGAACAGGTTGGTGACGCGGTCGCGCGCGGTCGAGGCCGCGATGCTGGCCTCGAACTGCCGGCGCAGCTGCAACCCGACCGCGCCCGCGAGCACGCCGCCGATCAAAAGCAAAATACTGCGGACGATGTTATAGCCGGGCTCCTGTGCCGCCTCGCCGGCGAACCCCTGCGGATGATAGAACATCGCCATGGCGAACAATTCCACCGCGGCCACGAGACCGGTAAAGGTCGACAGCCAGAAATCCAGCCGCAGCGTCGAAAGAATGACGAACATGAAATAGGCCAGCGGCGCCGCGAAACCGAGCGCCCGCTCGGGTCCCATCGCGTTCATCTGGATCGCCAGCGCGATGGTCGGCAGGCTAGTCTCGATCAGCGCGCTCAAGTAACGGCGCAGCACCGGCACGTCGCGATTGAGCGCGATGCGCCGCTTGAGCAGCCACAGCACGACCAGTTCGAAGATGACCAGGGGCGCGGCAACGACGTAGAACTTCCAGAGTTCGAACTGACCGCGCCAGATCCGCTCCATGCTGCTCGGAAACATCAGGTGCATGACGGTGAGCGCCGCCGCGAACAGCAGGATCGTCGACAGCACCGCGTTGATGCGGAGCCGCTCGGTGACGAGGATTTCCCGGGTCAGGGCAGTATGAAAGCCCGGCATCGAAGGCTCGCCGTACTCCATCTTCCGCGCCGGGTCCGTCATGGTCCTAATCCAAAAAATCCGGCGCAGCGTAGCATCGGTCCGCGCGGTTAATCCAGCGTGCGGCGGAAGCGGGTGACGGCGACGGTCATGGCGACCAGCGTCAATGCCAGCAGTGCGATGGCGTCGGTTTGCACATTCGCCAGCGTTGCGCCCTTCAGCATGATGGCGCGGACGATCCGGACATAGTGAGTCAGCGGCAGGCCTTCGCCTAGGTACTGCGCCCACACCGGCATGCCGGCGAATGGAAACATGAAGCCGGACAGCAAAATGCTCGGCAGGAAGAACATCATCGACATCTGCATCGCCTGAAGCTGGTTCTGCACGATGGTCGAAAACGTGTAGCCGATCGCAAGGTTGGTGGTGATGAACAGGGTCGTCAGCAGGGTGAGCAGGATCAGGCTGCCATGGACCGGGACCCCGAACAGCAGCACGCCGATGCCGAGGATCAGCGTGGCCTGGATAAAGCCGACCAGCACATAGGGGATGATCTTGCCGAACATGATCTCGACCGGCTTGATCGGCATCGACAGCAGGCTTTCCATGGTGCCGCGTTCGATCTCTCGCGTCACCGACAGCGCGGTGAAGATCAGCATGGTCATGGTCAGGATGGTGCCGACCAGTCCGGGCACGATATTGAGACGGGACGACGCCGCCGGGTTGTAGCGCGCATGCGCCCGGATCTCGAACGGCATCGACGGCGGATCGCCCGCGTGCAAATCGTGCCCCAGCGCGGTCTGCACCAATACGCTGAGCGCCGACAGTGCCGAGCCGGCCGCCACCGGATCGGTCGCGTCGGCCGCGACCAGCAGCGCCGGACGATCGCCGCGCCGCACCGCGCGCTCGAAACCGCGCGGGATTTCCACGCCGAACAGCACCTTTCCGGACAGCAGCAGATTGTCGAAGGTCGCGACGTCGTGTACTTCCTCTGTGAAGCGGAAATACGCCGAATTTTGCAGCGCCTTGAGCACGGAGCGCCCGAGGTCACTGTCCTCCTGCGTCAGCACCGCGGTCGGCAGGTTGCGTGGATTGGTGTTGATGGCGTAACCGAACAACAGCAGCTGCATGACTGGGATCATCACGATCATCGCGAACGAAACCCGGTCGCGCCTGAGCTGGATGAACTCCTTGACCAGCATCGCATAGGTGCGCCGCCAGAAACCCGACGCGGCGTCGGCGGCAGCGTGGCTATGGGCGCGGTCGGATGCCGCGGCGCTCATTGGAAATTGTCCTTTGAGCGGCCCATCAGCTCGATGAACACGTCCTCCAGCGACGGCTCGCCGTGCTGCCAACGCACTCCCTGCCGCGCGCGATACGGCGCGATGGTTGACTCAAGCGCGGCCTGATCGCGACCGGAGACATGCAGGCTGGTGCCGAATGGTGCCACCATGTCGATCCCGGGCTTGCCGGCCAGTTCGGCGGCGAGCGCATTGAGGTCATCGCCGGTGACGGTATAAGTCGTCAGCGCCGACTTCGCGATCACGTCGTCCACGGTGCCATGCGCTAGCAGATGACCGTAGGCGATGTAAGCGATCTCATGGCATCGCTCGGCTTCGTCCATGTAGTGTGTCGAGACCAGCACCGTCAGGCCGTCGGCGGCGAGCGCGTGAATCTCGTTCCAGAACTCGCGCCGCGCCTTGGGATCGACACCGGCGGTCGGCTCATCCAGCAGCAGCAGTTGCGGATTGGGCAGCGTGCAGGCGCCGAGTGCGAGGCGCTGTTTCCAGCCGCCCGACAGTTCGCCGGCGAGCTGCGCCTCGCGGCCGGCGAGTCCGATCCGTTCGATCATGTCGCGCGTGGCACCTCGCGGATCGCGCACGCCGTACAGGCGCGCGACAAATTCCAGATTCTCACGCACCGACAAGTCCTGATAGAGACTGAAACGCTGCGTCATGTAGCCGACCTGACGCTTGATCCTGACGGCGTCGCGGCGGATGTCGTAACCGAGGCAGGTGCCCTCGCCGCTGTCCGGCGTCAGCAGTCCGCACAGCATGCGGATGGTGGTGGTCTTGCCGGAGCCGTTGGGCCCGAGAAAACCGTAGATGGTGCCGCGCTTGACCTGCATCGACAGGTCATGCACCACCTCGCGGCCGCCAAACGATTTTGACAGGCCGTGGACGTCGATGGCGATGTCGGCTGTAACTGCTGCCTCGGTCATCGCAGCGCTCACTGCGCCCTGGCGTTGATGAACACGCTGACCGGCTGGCCGACCTTGAGGCTGTCGGGCTTGTTGGGCCGCGCCTGGATCAGGAACACAAGCTTGTTACGCTCCTCGAGGCTGTAGATCACCGGCGGGGTGTATTCGGCCTGGGTCGCGATGAAATGGATCTTCGCCGTGACATCGCCGGCGCAGTTGTCGCAGGTGACGCGGACGTCGTCGCCAAGTGCAAACTTCGGCAAATCCGGTTCGGAGACGAAGAAGCGAACCTTCATGTTGCCCGGAGGCATGATCGACAGCACCGGGCGTTGAGCTGGCACCATCTCGCCTTCGCGAAAATAGATCTGCTGGACGCTGCCGCTCACCGGCGCGAATGCGCCGCGGCGGGCCAGCCGGGTCTGCGAAGTGTTGACCCGTGCCTCGGCGACGCGCAGCGCCGACACCGCGGAGTCCAGGCTGGCCTGCGTTCCGGAGCCGGTCCTGCTCAGCGCCGCCGCGCGGTCATAGGTCTGCTGGGCGTTGGCGAGCGTGGCATTGTTCTGGTTGAGATCGGCCTTTTGCAGGTCGTCGTCGATCGAATACAGCGACGCGCCTTCCTTGACCTGATCCCCTTCCCGGACGTTCAGTTTGATAATGCGGCCAGGCTCGTCGGGGCTGACGAAGATCATGTCGGCTTCGATCCAGCCCTGGTAACCAGGATTTTTCACTTCCTTGCAGCCGGCAAGTGCCAGCGCGCCGAAAACTTGCAACAACAATCGCGACGAGGTCATGCCGTCCTCCGTTCGCCAAAGATCAGATCGAGATGCACGCGGAACATCTCGATCGCATCCAGCGGTGCGTGTTTGCTGAACAGGCTCTGCCAGATCACCGCGACGATGGCAGGCGCCACCAGTAACTGTGGAAAACGCGCCAGGTTTTTATTGCTGATTTCGCCGCGTGCGACCGCAAGCTCGATCAAGGCCCGCATGCCGGCGAGGCCGCGCGAAACCACTTCGCGATAGTAGAAATCGGCGACAGCCGGAAATCGCGGGCCCTCGGCGACAATCAGGCGCACGATGTCGCCGCGTTGCGTCGTCGCCACCTCCTGGACGAAAGCCTTGGCAAAACCCTCGATCGTGTCGCGCACCGATCCGCCTACCATAGGCGGCGCGGCAAGGCGGTCGACCAGCGGCACGATGGCGGTCCGAATCAATTCCTCGAACAGCGCCTCCTTGTCCTTGAAGTGCAGATAGATCGTGCCTTTGGCGACACCCGCGCGCTTGGCGACGTCGTCCAGCCGCGTCGCCGCGAAGCCGCGTGCGATGAATTCCTCCAGCCCCGCCGCGGCGATCGCCGCGCGCCGTTCGGCAGCGCGCGTGGTGCGGCTGGACGAGGATATGGCAGACCGTGATTTGGCCGGCGCCGCAGCAGCCTTGGCCTCGGCGGCGCCTTTGGCGTGACGTCCGGTCCCCCGCTTCGGCAATGCCGGTTTCGAATTTTTCACGCTATGAATATGACTGACTAGTCAGTCATATTCAAGGGGCTTTGGGCGGCCAACCGGTCGCATTTCCGTGAAATGGATTATTCAGCAGGGACGGCGGGTCATCCCGTCATTGGGAGGAGCGCAGCGACGAAGCAATCCAATACGCCCGTCCGGCGCTGGATTGCTTCGCTGCGCTCGCAATGACGGCGATGCGACGGCTGACAGCCTGCGGGTATTGCACAACCCGTTTTCGCCTTGGAAGTCAGCCCTTGGCGTCGCAGGCCCAGGCGCGGATGACGCATTCCTTGCCGCCGAAGTCGTAGCATTTTTTTGTCGCGGCGTTGAGCGAACTGGAAATGCGCGGCTTGACCGCGTAACCGTGGGCGCCGCACGGATTGGCCATGTCGACCGCAAACGCCGCGCAGGCGCGGTTCATGGTCACGGTGGTGCACTGGCCCTTGCACTGCCTGCGGGCCGCCGCGACCGCGCCCTGCCCCGCAGGATAGTCGAAGGCCTGGCCATAGGCGCCGCATTTGCCGATGGCGAACGCGCCGGCGGCCTGTGACGGATCCGCAAGTTGCGGTCCAGCGCTTACGAAAACCAGGGTAGCCGTAAAAATCGCGCCGCGCGCGAACCCAAGAAACGTCAAAAGCCCCTCCCCCGAGGTGATGCGGGAGCAAATTACCCAAGGGGCGTTTCAAACTGGTGAACGATGCTGTGCCCCGGACGCAGCGCAGCGCGTAGCCCTTGCGAAGCGGTGCATAGCCGGCCGTAACGAACGCCGGTGCTTGGTCCCGGCTCTGCGCAGCGGCATGACCGGCGATGCTCCGCATCGCCTTAGAATGCCGCACCGCGTCCGGGACACAAGGCGCCTACGACGGCGCCAGCCGCGCCGCCTCGAGCGCCTGCGGGGTATCGATATCGAGGAAGGCGCCGTGACCCTGGACCGGCACTTCCACGACCGCCTCGCCATGCCTGGCGATCAGGTGCCGGGCGCCGATATCGCCATCCAGCGTCATCAATTCCTTGAAGAACCGCCGCGACCACAGCACCGGATTGCCGCGTCGGCCGTCGCTGACCGGCACCGCGATCAGTCCGCCCTGGTCCGGCGTAAAAACCTCGATCAAGCGGTCGATCAGATGCGCGTCGATCAGCGGCATGTCGCCGAGGCAGACCACCGCGGCGTCCGCCTTCTCCGGCACGGCCGCGATACCGGCCTTGACCGAACTGGCAAGCCCGTCGACGAAATCCGGATTGTAGACGAAGTCGACCTTGAGGCCGCGCAACGCCTTCTCGACCTCGGCCGCCTGATGCCCGGTGACAACGGTGACGTTGGAAGCTTTCGAGGCCAGCACCTGCTCGGCAACGATCCGCACCAGCGTCTTGCCGCCGATTTCGGCCAGCAGCTTGTTCGGTCCCCCCATCCGGGTCGAACGCCCCGCTGCCAGGATCACGGCCGCGACCTCGTGATTGCCGTCGGTGCCGACCGGCACGCGCGGCTGCGGCCGGGTAACGATCTCCATCAGCAGGCCGCCGACGCCCATCGCGGTAAGATCCGCGCGCGTCACTTTCAGGCCCGCAAGCAGCCGCATCAGCACCCAGTCGAATCCGTTCTCCACCGGCGAGCGCGCGCAGCCCGGCGCGCCCAGCACCGGCACGCCGCCGGCATTGCCGATCAGCAAGAGATTTCCCGGATCGACCGGCATCCCAAACTGCTCGATGACGCCGCCGATATGCTCGATCGCCGCCGGGATCACGTCGCGGCGGTCGGCGATGGCGGAGGCGCCGAATACGATGACCAGTTCGGCGCCAAGCTCAATCAACTCCTTGATTGCCGCCGCCAGCGCGTCCTCGTCATGGGGCACGCGGCGCTCGGCGACGATGGCCGCACCCGCAGGCGCAAGGCGCTCCGCGGTGACCCGCAGGGTCTTGTCGATCACTTTCGGTGCCAGACCCGGCAGCAGCGTGGAAACGATACCGACGCGCTTGATCGTGTAGGGCGCGACCCGCATCGCGCGTCCGCCGGCGGCTTTCACCGCGGCGTCGCGCAGCTTCGCCTCGACGCCGAACGGAATCAGTTTGACGGTGGCAATCATCTCGCCTTCGACCACCGGCTTGAACGCAGCCAGCGTCGCAACGGTAATCGCCTCGTCGACGCCGTTGACGCGGTCGACCGCGGCGCGATCCACCACCAGCACGCCGGCGCGCGCCGCGAACAGATTGGCGCGGCCGGTAAAGGCGCGCTCGACATGGACGCCGTCGCCGGCGACGGTCCGCGCGATACTGGCGGCGGCGACGTCCTCCGACACGTCGCCGTCCTCGAGCCGGACCACGACGACTTCGCCGACCCCCGCGCGAGTCAACGCTTCCGCCTCCGCGGCGCCGATCGTGGTGCCTTTCTTCAGCACCAGCGATCCCTGACGCAGGGTGTGCACGGTGACGCCGCCGATCGCGTCCGCCGGCGTTGCCGGGCCGAACTTCATGCCGCGTTTTCTTTCAACTTCTCCTTGGGCAGCCGCAGTGCCGCGGTGATTTCGGCCATGATCGCCACCGCGATCTCCGGCGGCGACACCGCGCCGATGTCGAGCCCGATCGGCGCATGTATCCGCGCGATGTCGGCATCGCTCGCGCCCTGCGCCTTTAGCCGCTCGCCGCGCTTGGCGTGAGTTTTTCGCGAGCCGAGCGCGCCGATATAGAAACAGTCGCGTGCGAAGGCGTGCAACAACGCCGGATCGTCGATCTTGGGATCGTGCGTCAACGCTGCGAACGCAGTGTACCGATCGACTTTGAGCGGCGGCAGCGCCACGTCGGGCCAGTCGGCGAACAGCGGCACATCGGGGAAACGCTCCGGCGACGCGAACGCGGTGCGCGGATCGACCACGTAGACGTCATAGCCCAGCGAGCGCGCCAGTGGCGCCAACGCCTGGCTGATATGGACCGCGCCGACGATAACCAGCCGCGCGGTCGGCGCATAGACGTTGAGAAATAGTTTCCTGCCCTCGGCCTCGATCATGCCGCTTTTGCCGATGCGCAATTGTTTGGACAGAGGCCCGCTCAACGGATCGGCGGCGATATCGACCGCTTTCACCATGCGCTGCGCGCCATCGATAATGTCGGTGATCACAATCACCGGCCGCCGCGCGGCGCGCTCGACGTTGACTTCCGAAAGCATCGCAAGCTTCACGACTGGGCGACCTTCTCCACGAATACCCGGATGGTGCCACCGCAGGAGAGACCGACGTTCCACGCGGTCTCGTCGGCGACGCCGAATTCCAGCATTTTCGGGCGGCCGCTCACGATCACGTCGAGTGCTTCGGTGACGACAGCGCCTTCGACGCAGCCGCCGGATACCGAGCCGAGGAACATGCCATTGTCGTTGATCACGAGGCTGGAGCCCGCAGGGCGCGGCGCCGAGCCCCAGGTCTCGACCACGGTGGCGAGAGCCACGCCATGGCCGGCTTTTTGCCAATCCTCAGCCGCTTTCAAGATGTCTTCGTCGCGATTGAGCATGATTGCCTTTCTTTGAAGCGAAATTTCAGGCTGCCGGGCGTATCAGGCCGCGATGGTGCGGCGGCGCCGACGACAGTGCCGCGATCAGCCCTTCGATCGAGCCCAAATTATGCACCGGACGGAATTCGTCAACATGCGGTAGCATGGTTTTGATACCTGATGCCTTGGCCTCGAAGCCGCCGAAGCGCAATAACGGATTGAGCCAGACCAGCCGGCGGCAGGAACGGTGCAGCCGGTCCATCTCGAACGCAAGCCTGTCATCCGCTTCGCGTTCCAGCCCGTCGGATATCAATAGCACGATCGCGCCCTGCCCGAGCACGCGGCGGCCCCACAGCTTGTTAAAGGTGTGCAGCGAGGTGGCGATCCGGGTGCCGCCGGCCCAGTCCTCTACGGCGGACGAGCAGCTTGCCAGCGCCTCGTCCGGGTCGCGCGCGCGCAGCGCCCGCGTCACATTGGTCAGCCGGGTGCCGAATAGGAATACCGAGACGCGCTTGCGCGCATCGGTGATGGCGTGGAGGAAATGCAGGAACAGCCTGGTGTACTCGCTCATCGAGCCGGAGATGTCGAGCAGCGCGACGATCGGCGCAGGCTTGTCGATCAGGCCGAGCCGGCGGATGTCGACGATGTCGCCGCCGGTGCGCAAGGACCCGCGCAGGGTCCTTCGCAAATCCAGCCGCAGCCCGCGTGGATTGGGCTGGGTGCGGCGGGTGCGCAGTTCGGCCTGCGGCAGTTTCATCTGCGCGATGGCGCGCGTGACCTGCGCGATTTCGGCGGCGCTCATCTGCGCAAAGTCTTTCTTCTGCAGCACTTCCCTGTCGGACACCGACAGCCGCAATTCCTGTTCCTGCGCTTGCGGCGCCTCGCTCATCGAGGGTTGCGACAACGCCTCCTGCACGCGGCGCGAGGCCGGCCGCGGCTTCTTCCTGGCATGGTCGGGAAGCGGGATCGAATCCAGCATGTGCTTCCATTCTTCCTCAACCCGGAAGAACAGGTCGAATGCCTGCGCGAAGATCAGCGCGTGCTCGTGGCGCTTGATGAAGATAGATTCCAGCGTGGCGAACACGTCGGCGCGGTTGCCGATGTCGATCACACGCAACGCGCTGAGCGCATCGATCACCGCGCCGGGACCGACGGGAATGCCGGCCGCTCGCAGCGCGCGGGCAAAACCGACGACATTGTCGGCGATCAGGCCGGTGGGCGGATCGAGATGGTCGATGGGCATGCGCTTGTAGCCTCACCATCGTCATTCCGGGGCGCGACGAAGTCGCGAGCCCGGAATCCATAACCACGATTGGGGGTTATGGATTCCGGGCCCGCGCCAAGTGGCGCGTCCCGGAATGACGATGCTTAATTTTCACTGGTCGCTTCCTTCAGCACCTTGTGCAGATTGTCGCCCTGCATCCGCGCGATGTCGTCCTGGTATTTCAACAGCGCGCCCAGCGTGTCGCCGACCACCTGCGGGGTAAGCGAGCGGGCGTCGAGTTCGGTCAGCGCGGTGGCCCAGTCGATGGTCTCGGCGACGCCGGGCGACTTGTAGAAATCCTGCTCGCGCAGCGCCTGCACGAAGCCGACCACCTGCTGCGACAGCTTTTGCGAAATGCCGGGCACGCGCGATTTGACGATCGCCAGTTCACGCTCGGCGGAGGGATAGTCCACCCAATGATAGAGACAGCGCCGTTTCAGCGCGTCGTGGATTTCGCGGGTACGGTTCGAGGTGACGATGACGATCGGTGGCGTCGGCGCCTTCACCGTGCCGAGTTCGGGAATCGTCACCTGGAAATCGCTGAGGATTTCCAGGAGATAGGCTTCGAACGCCTCGTCGGCGCGGTCGAGTTCGTCGATCAGCAGCACCGGGGAGCCGGCGACGTCGGGCTCCAGCGCCTGCAGCAGCGGCCGCTTGATCAGATAGCGTTCGGCGAAGATATCGCTGGAAAGCTGCTCGCGATCGGTATCGCCGGCGGCTTCGGCGAGGCGAATGGCGATCATCTGCGCCGCGCTGTTCCATTCGTATACGGCGGACGCGACGTCGAGCCCCTCATAGCATTGCAGCCGGATCAGCTTGCGACCCAGCGCCGCCGCCAGCACCTTGGCGATCTCGGTCTTGCCGACGCCGGCTTCGCCTTCCAGGAACAACGGCCGGCCCATGCGCAACGACAGGTATACCACCGTCGCCAGCGAACGCTCAGCGAGATAACCACGCGCGGTGAGCAGGTCGAGCGTCGCATCGACGGAACCGGGCAGCGATGCACTCATGAGCAACTCAATCTCGATTGCGCAAGAATGGGCAACCTCACGCCTTGCCGTTGGCGGTGTCGACGGCGCGGCGCGCCAGCACGGCGATCAGATGCGCGCGATATTCGGCGCTGCCATGCAGGTCGCTGTTCAAGCCATCCGCCGGCACCGAAAGACCGTCCAGCGACTTCGAGTTGAAACGCTTTTGCAGCGCCTCCTCGAAGGAGGTGACGCGGAAGACGCCATCGGAGCCGGCGCCGGTGACGGCGACGCGAACGTCCGACGGTCTTTTCGCGACGAACACGCCGACCAGCGCGTAGCGCGAGGCCTGGTTGCGAAATTTGATGTAGGCCGCCTTCTTCGGCACCGGGAACATCACGTGGGTGATGATCTCGTCGCTGTCCAGCGAGGTCGTGAACAGGCCCTGAAAAAACTCTTCCGGCTTCAGCCGGCGCTTGTTGGTGACGATGGTAGCGCCGAGCGCCACGCATGCGGCGGGATAATCCGCGGTCGGATCGTTGTTGGCGAGCGAGCCGCCAATGGTGCCCTTATGGCGCACCGCGGGGTCGCCGATCAGCCCGGCGAGTTCGGCCAGCGCCGGGATCGCTTCGCCGACGATCGGCGAGCGGGCAACCTCGGCATGCCGCGCGGTGGCGCCGATCACCAGCGAACGGCCTTTCATCTCGATGCCGTCGAGGCCGTCGATGTGGGACAGGTCGACAAGATGCGGCGGGCTGGCGAGCCGCTGTTTCATCACCGGAATCAGCGTATGGCCGCCGGCGATCAATTTGGCGTCTTCGTTCTTGATCAGCAGGTTGGCGGCCTGCCGAACGGTCGCCGGACGATGATACTTGAATTCGTACATGAATGGTCCTTCGAGACGCCCGCCGTGGGGTGAGGTTTTACGCGAGGTCGGAAGTCGCCATCGCCTTGGCGCCGGCGGCGATCGACAGCACGATGTTCTGATAGCCGGTGCAACGGCAGAGATTGCCCTCGAGCTCTTCGCGAATGGTGTGGTCGCTGAGGTCGTGACCGCGGCGGTGCACCAGGTCGATCGCGGTCATGATCATGCCGGGCGTGCAGAAGCCGCATTGCAGGCCATGGTGTTCGCGGAACGCTTCCTGCATCGGGTGCAGCGGCGCGCCGTCGGCGGCGAGGCCCTCGATGGTCTTGACCTCGTGCCCGTCCGCCATCACCGCGAGCGTCGTGCAGGCCTTGACCGCCTTGCCATCGAGATGCACGACGCAGGCGCCGCATTGCGAGGTGTCGCAGCCGACATGGGTGCCGGTGAGCCGCAGATTCTCGCGCAAGAACTGCACCAGCAGCGTGCGCGGGTCGATGTTGGCGGTGACGGGATTGCCGTTCACGATCAGGGAAATTTTAGCCATCAGCACTCTCTTCATCTGCGCACGCACCACGCGCAACGCAGTCATTTCAAATCATTTCACCCATAATATGGGCCATCCCGGCAATGAGCAACCTCCGAACCATGCGTCATTGCGAGGAGCACTTGCGACGAAGCAATCCAGTCTTTGCTTTGTGGCCTCTGGATTGCTTCGCTTCGCTCGCAATGACAGCCGCCTAGCCCTGCACAGCCCTGGCGAAATTGGCGAAAAATTCATCCGCGAGTTTCTTGGCCGAGCCGTTGATCAGCCGCTGCCCGAGTTGGGCCAGCTTGCCGCCGATCTGCGCTTCGACATCGTATTTGAGCAGGGTGCCGCCATCCTTGTCGGTCAGCCCGACGGTGGCGCCGCCCTTGGCGAAACCGGCGACGCCGCCCTCGCCTTCGCCGGAAATCCTGTAGCCATTGGGCGGATCGAGATCGCTCAGCATCACCCGCCCCTTGAAGCGCGCCGACACCGGCCCGACTTTCATTTTCGCAACCGCGCGAAAGCCGTTGTCCTCGGTTTTCTCCAGCTCTTCGCAGCCGGGAATGCAGGCCTTCAGCACCTCGGGATCGTTGAGCTTTTCCCATACCGTTTCGCGCGGCGCCGCAAGCTGCACCTCGCCGTTCATCGTCATGGCCATTGGGGGTCGCCTCCAGGGATCGCACGCCGCCTTGGGCTGCGGCCTTCCCAAGTAAAGCACGGACGGCTCAAAAGGAAGGGGACCAATGGGATGGGGAGCGATGCATATTCGCAGCGCAGCACAGCCCCATATTCCGTCATGCCCGGGCTTGTCCCACGGCTGTCCGGTTCATTGGCAGTATAGTTCGAGGCTCAACTGGTTTGGATTTATTTGAAGCGGCGGCTCGGCGTCGAGCAAGCGGTCGAGGCGGCGTCGGTGCATGAGGTTTGCGCGAGCGAGTCGGGCAAATTCGAGGGGGCTACGCACGGCCTTTTGTAGGGCTGTAGCGAGGCGCAGGATCAGAAAGGCGATGAGGGCAACTGCGATCTGAATGCGCACGGCATTCTCGGATATGCCAACGAAGTGCCGGATTCTCAGGACTTGCTTGATCCAGCGGAAGAACAACTCGATCTGCCAGCGCTGCTTGTAAAGGTCGGCGATCTCCCGGGCGGGGCTGTCGAGGTCGTTGGTGACGATACGCAGTTCCTTGCCGGCGTCGTTGATCACCCGCACCTCTCGAACCGGCTCTTGCATCGGATTGCTGCGGTTGCGCGCAAGTCTTTGCGGCAGATGGCCGATACGGTCGTTTAATATATTGCTGTTGCCGTCTACCCGGTTCTGCTGGATCACGCGCAGGGGAGTGTTCTTCTTCAGCCGCGTCACGAAGCGGCAACCGGCAGCGTCAAGCTTGGCCCACCAGCCATAATCGTAATAACCGAGATCGTAGACATAGGTGGCGCCGGCCTCGATCGGCATCGCTTTGGCCGATGTGATGTCGTTGACCTTGGACGGCGTCACCGCAAAGTAAACTGGCAGCTCGCTCTGCGGGTCATACACAACGTGAATTTTGGCTCCGGAAAAATCAGTCGAGAACCCTGCCCAGTCTGCGCTCAGGCTCGAAAGCCGCAATGTCGTTGAATCAATCAGCCGGACCGCGTCTCGGCTCGCCCGCCGCAGGCCAGGATGCGCCTGTTCCAGCATCTGCCCAAACAGCTCGCTGAACACCTGCCAGGGCCGCATTGTATTGGCATCGGACAGCGTCGAGCGCTTCACCGTGGCCGCCCCAAGATGATAAAGCCGCGTCTCATGGCTATCCATCCCGCTCACGATCTCGCGAAGGCTCGTCGAGCCGCTGAATTGCCCATACAGCAGCGCGATGAACTGCCGCTTTGTCGTCAACCTGCGAACCAGTTTGTTGGCCCCGTACTTCTCCACAATCCCATCGAACCTGCTCCAGGGAATGTGCTTCGTTAGACTATGAAATACGCTATTCTGGTGCCGCATGGCGTGGATCTCCTTCCGTGTCCCGAACGTGTGCGAAGCGCTCAAAACACAGAAGAATCCACGTCATGCACTCTGTCCATAAAAATCCAACCGGACAGCCGTGGGCTTGTCCCGGGCATCCAACGTCTTTAAGGCAGCGCATCAAGAAAACGTGGATGGCCGGAGACCAGCCCGGCCATGACGAAAGTAAACTGGTTGGGCATTGGCAGACGCCGGCGGGAATGGTTAGGTCGCGCGCACCATGAGCACGTCCCTGTCGCCCCTGCTTGCACCGATGTTCTCCAGCGCCGCCATGCGTGCCGTCTGCGACGACACCACCTGTCTTCAGCACATGCTCGACTTCGAAGCGGCATTGGCGCGCGCCGAGGTAGCGGCGGGCGTGATTCCCGCAAGCGCCGCGGCGCCGATCGCAAAAGCCTGCAACGCGGAAGCATTCGACATCCCGGCACTGGCGGAGGACGCCACCCGTTCCGGCAATCTTGCGATTCCGCTGGTCAAGGCGCTCACCGCGGCCGTGGCAAGGACGGACGCGGATGCCGCGCGCTACGTGCACTGGGGCGCCACCAGCCAGGACGTGATCGACAGCGCGACCATGCTGACCTTGCGCGCCGCCATCGAGGTGCTGTTGCTTGATCTCGACCGCGCCATCGCCGGATTTACCGGACTGGCGCGGCAGCACCGCGACACCGCCATGGTGGCGCGGACCTGGCTGCAGCACGCCCTGCCGATGCCGTTCGGCCTGAAGCTCGCGGAATATGCCGCGGCGCTCGACCGCTCGCGGGAGCGGCTGAAACGGCTGCGCGGCGAAGCGTTGGCGCTGCAATTCGGCGGCGCCGCCGGCACCCTGGCGGCGCTCGGCGACAACGGCCTTGCGGTGGCGGAAAAACTCGCCGCCGAACTCGAACTGCCGCTCCCGGATGCACCGTGGCATACCCATCGCGACCGCATCGCCGAGCTTGCGTCCGGTTTCGCGATCCTGACCGGCAGTTGCGGCAAGATCGCCCGCGACGTGTCGCTGATGATGCAGACCGACGTGGCCGAAGCATTCGAGCCATCCGGCGAAGGCCGCGGCGGCTCTTCGACCATGCCGCATAAGCGCAATCCGGTGGCCGCTGCGACGGCTCTTGCCGCCGCCGCCATGGCGCCGAACCTGGCGGCGACCATTTTTGCCGCGCAGGTGCAGGATCACGAGCGCAGCGCCGGGCCATGGCATTCGGAGTGGCCGACCCTGCCGACGCTGCTGCTGGTTACCTCTGGCGCGCTGGCCGCCATCGTAGACATCGCCGAGGGGCTGGAAGTGGACACCGCGCGGATGCGCGTCAATCTCGACGCCACCCACGGGTTGATCATGGCGGAGGCCGTGACCTTCGCGCTGGCGGAAAAACTCGGCAAGCGCGATGCGCATCATCTGGTCGAGGCCGCCGTGAAGCGGGCCGTAGCCGGCAAACAGCATTTGAAAGACGTCGTTGCGCGCGATCCGAACATCACCGCGCATCTCGCTGCCGATGAAATCGCAAAATTGTTCGAACCGATGGCCTATCAGGGCGCCTCGCAGGCGTTGATCGACCGGCTGCTCAAATCGCTGGATGAGAAACAATGAATGCCGTCATTGCGAGCGAAGCGAAGCAATCCAGAGGCCGCAAGCAAGGTTCTGGATTGCTTCGTCGCTTCGCTCCTCGCAATGACGAACGATAAATGGAGATAAACAATGCCCATGATCGATGCCGGTGACGGATGCCTGCTCAATGTATCGGTCGACGGCCGCGACGGCGGCCCGACCCTGATGCTGTCCAATTCGCTGGGCTGCACCTTGCAGATGTGGGAGCCGCAGATGGCGGCGCTGACAAAGCAGTTTCGCGTGGTCCGTTATGACCGGCGCGGCCACGGCAAGTCCGGCGTGCCGCCCGGACCCTATTCGATGGAACGGTTCGGCAAGGACGTGCTGGCGATCCTCGACGGCCTCAACATCGCCCGGACGCACTGGTGCGGACTGTCGATGGGCGGCATGGTCGGGCAATGGCTGGGCGCCAATGCGCCGGAACGCTTCGACCGCCTCATCCTGTCCAACACCGCCTGCTACTATCCCGATCCGACCAACTGGCTCAACCGCATCAAGGCGGTAAAGGAAGGCGGCATCGCCGCGGTTGCCGACACCGTGATCTCGGGCTGGCTCACGGCGGATTTTCGCGCGCGCGAACCGCAGGTCACGGCACGGTTGAAGGCGATGCTGACCGCATCGCCGCAGGCCGGCTATCTCGCCTGCTGCGAGGCGTTGAGCACACTCGACCAGCGCGCGCTGCTGCCGAAGATCGACAGGCCTGTGCTGGTGATCGCCGGACGCCACGACCCCGCGACCCCGGTCGCGGCCGGCGAATTCATCCGCAGCCAGATCCCCGGCGCCCACATGACCATCCTGGATGCCGCGCATATTTCCAATGTCGAGCAGCCCGACGCCTTCACCGATGCGGTGATCGGTTTCTTGACGCAACGCTGACACAATCGTCATTGCGAGCGGAGCGAAGCAATCCAGAATGCCTCACGGCAAGGACGGGATTGCTTCGTCGCTTCACTCCTCGCAATGACAGAGGGAGAAACCACCCATGGACGATCAGCGACGCCGCGATGCCGGCATGGCGCAACGCCGAAAAGTGCTGGGCGACGCCTGGGTCGATAAATCGGCGGCCAGCACCAATTCGTTCAACGCCGACTTCATCGACCTGATCACGCGGCATGCCTGGGCCGATATATGGACCCGGCCGCATTTCGACGCGCGTACCCGCCGGATATTGGTGATCGGCACGCTGGTGGCGCTCGGCCAGTGGGATGAATTCCGCCTGCACGTGCGCGCGGCGCTTACCGAAGGCGGCTTTTCGCCCGACGACATCAAGGAGATCCTGCTGCAGCAGGCGATCTATTGCGGCGTGCCCGCCGCCAACCATGCGGTCAAGGAAGCCTTGGCGATCGTGCAGGAATTAGGACTGCTGAAGCGATAGAGCGCCGGTACCCTCCGGCTGCCCCCGCGCCTCTGCAGGGCGTTCGACCAGCAACACGATCCCGGTGCCGAGCAGCATCAGCAACTCGGTGGCGTGCAGCCGAAGGGCCGCGGTCTCGCCGACCTGCGACGCCATCGCCATGCTGGCGAAGCTGATCAGGCAGCCGATGGCCAGCGCCAGCGCCAGCGCTTCGTCGCATCCGCCGCTTTTGCGTACCGCAGGCCGGGCGATGAAAACCAGGAACAGCGCGAAAAAGGCCACCATGGTCAGCTTGCCCAGCGCCAGCAGCCAGGCGAAGCGGACCGTGCCGATGGCCGCCAGATGCAGATGGTCGCTGATGAACAGCGCCACCGAGATATTCGGCCGCTCGTAAAAACCGTGGATCGGCGAAATCATGATCTTGAACGCGACGATGGTCCAGGTCGGGATGAAATAGGCCGCCAGGAGCGCGCCGTTGAACGTGCTGATTCGCCAGTTTGTCGCCATGTCGCTTTTCCGCATTCCGCAGCGCTTCGATGGGAGCGGCGGCTATGCGGGCGACGGTGCTCCGCTAAACTGCGACCGGCAATCTAAACCATTTGTTTACCTTAACGGCCGAGGACGAAGCGGAACCTGATGTCCCAAGCGCAACGCGGGGTGCAACAATGTGGCCCGGGAACCGGGGCCGCGCAGGGCGAAACTCCCGTGTACAGGGCGGCCGGATACGCTCCGCGCTGTTGCCGCCCCGGGTTCCCACTGTTAGAAAATGATCCGCGACACGGTGTTCCAGTTTGCAGAGGCCATTGCCGCGTCGCTCCCGCGTATTTTGCAAGGCATGGGCACCGGTTTGCACTAGAATGCGCGCTTACGCGCAGATCATCAAAGCACGGCAGCGCATGGATTATCTTGCCCAGCAACTCATCAACGGCATCGTGCTCGGCTCGATCTATGGCTTGATCGCGATCGGCTACACGATGGTTTACGGCATCGTCGGCATGATCAATTTCGCCCACGGCGACATCTTCATGATCGGCGGCTTCATCGCGCTGATCTCGTTCCTGATCCTGGTGTCGATCGGCCTTACCGTCGTGCCCGTGATCCTGCTGATCGTGCTGCTGGTCTCGATGGCAATCACCGCGCTCTATGGCTGGACCGTGGAGCGCATCGCCTATCGCCCGCTGCGCCACTCGTTCCGCCTCGCGCCGATGCTGTCGGCGATCGGCATGTCGTTCGTGCTGACCAACTATTCGCAGATCGCGCAGGGCGCCCGCGTCAAACCGGTGCCGCCGATCATCACCGGCGGTTACACCCTGCATGAGGGCAGCGGCGGTTTCGTGGTGCAGCTCTCCAACATCCAGATCGTGGTGGTCGTCACCACCATCGTGCTGCTGGCGATCTTCACCTGGCTGGTGGCGCGCACCCGGCTCGGTCGCGACATGCGCGCCTGCGAACAGGACCAGACCATGGCGGCGCTGCTCGGCGTCGATGTCGACCGCACCATTTCGATGACCTTCGTGATCGGCGCAGCACTCGCCGCGGTCGCCGGCATGATGTACCTGCTCTATTACGGGCTGGTCGATTTCTTCATGGGCTTCGTGGCGGGGATCAAGGCGTTCACCGCCGCCGTGCTCGGCGGCATCGGCTCGCTGCCCGGCGCGATGCTCGGCGGGCTCCTGATCGGGCTGATCGAAACGCTGTGGTCGGCGTATTTTTCCGTCGAATACAAGGACGTCGCGGCGTTCTCGATTCTCATTATCGTGCTCATCTTCCTTCCGACCGGCCTGTTGGGCCGGCCCGAAGTCGAAAAAGTCTGACGGCGCGCCGTGGCTGCAACCGAGCAAGCTTCGCGCGTTCCCGGCATCGCATTCATTTTCAAGAAGGCACTGATCTCGGCGCTGGTGGCGCTGGTGCTGTTCTCGCTGATGATCGGCATCCGCACCGAAGCCGGGCCTACCGGGCAATTGACTTGGTGGACGCGATTCGGCGATCTCGCCGCCATCGTTGCCATCGTGTTCGGCGGCAGTATCGCGGTCGAATTGCTGCGGCAGTGGTGGGGTCCAGTCGGCACCGTCAGGATCGTTCCGCCGAAGGTGCAGAGCGGCCTCGCCGTCGCGCGAAAACTGATTGCGCCGGCGCTGCTGGTCTTCACCTTGCTGGTGCCGGTGATCTTCTATGACCAGCGCTACATTCTCGACCTCGGCATCCTGGTGCTGACCTATGTGATGCTGGGCTGGGGCCTCAATGTGGTGGTCGGCCTCGCCGGACTGCTCGATCTCGGCTACGTCGCGTTCTACGCGGTCGGCGCCTACTCCTACGCGCTGCTGGCGACCAATTTCGGCCTGTCGTTCTGGGTCTGCCTGCCGTTGGCCGGCATCCTCGCCGCGTTCTGGGGCGTGCTGCTGGGGTTTCCGGTGCTGCGGCTGCGCGGCGACTATCTCGCCATCGTCACGCTGGCGTTCGGCGAGATCATTCGCCTCGTCATCATCAACTGGCAGAGCCTGACCGGCGGCCCCAACGGCGTCTCCGGCATTCCGCGTCCGACCCTGTTCGGCATCCCGCTGTCGCCCGGCGACGATGGCCTCGCGGCAAGGCTCGGCATCGAATTCTCGCCGACCCATCGCATCGTGTTCCTGTTCTATCTGATCCTCGCACTGGCGCTGCTGACGAACTGGGTGACGATCCGGCTGCGGCGGCTGCCGATCGGCCGCGCCTGGGAGGCCTTGCGCGAGGACGAAGTCGCCTGCCGCGCGCTCGGCATCAACACCACCACCACCAAGCTCACCGCGTTCGCCACCGGCGCGATGTTCGGCGGCTTCGCCGGCGCATTCTTCGCCACCCGCCAGGGCTTTATCAGCCCGGAATCCTTTACCTTCCAGGAATCGGCGCTGGTGCTGGCGATCGTGGTGCTCGGCGGCATGGGCTCGCAGCTCGGCGTGGCGCTGGCGGCAGTGGCCATGATCGGCGGCTTCGAGCTGTTTCGCGGCCTCGACCAGTACCGCATGCTGGTGTTCGGCGTGGCGATGGTGCTGCTGATGATCTGGCGGCCGCGCGGCCTGATCGGGCATCGCGCGCCCACCGTGTTTCTGCGGCAGGCCCACGCGATTTCGTCCGACCTCGTCAAGGAGGGCCACGGATGAATGGGGGCGACATCCTCAGCGTCGAACGCCTCACAATGCGCTTCGGCGGCATTGTCGCGGTCAACGACTTCTCGTTTACCGCGCAACGCGGCAAGATCACCGCGCTGATCGGGCCGAACGGCGCCGGCAAGACCACGGTGTTCAACTGCATCACCGGATTTTACAAGCCGACCGCGGGCTCGATGCGGCTGACGCATGGCGACGGCGCGGGCATCCAGCTCGAGCGCCTGAACGATTTCCGGATTTCCAAACTCGCAAGAGTGGCGCGCACCTTCCAGAACATCCGGCTGTTTCCCGGCATGACCGCACTGGAAAATCTGATGGTGGCGCAGCACAACGCGCTGATGCGCGCCTCCGGTTTCACCCTGCTCGGCCTCGTCGGCGCGCCTTCCTGGCGGGCGGCGGAGAAACACGCCATCGATCTGGCGCGGCTGTGGCTTGACCGCATCGGCCTTCTGGAACGCGCCGACGACGCTGCCGGCAATTTGCCCTATGGCGACCAGCGCCGCCTCGAAATCGCGCGCGCGATGTGCACCGAGCCGGCGCTGTTGTGCCTCGACGAGCCGGCCGCCGGACTGAACGCCCGCGAAAGTGCCGCATTGAGCGAGCTGCTGCTGTCGATCCGCGCCGATCACGGCACCTCGGTGCTGCTGATCGAGCATGACATGTCGGTGGTGATGGAGATTTCCGATCACGTGGTGGTGCTGGACTATGGCGTGAAGATCGCTGACGGCACGCCGCGGCAAATCCGCGATGACCCGAGGGTGATCGCGGCCTATCTCGGCGTGGAGGACGACAAGGTCGCCGCGGTCGAGCAGGAGTTGGGGCTATGATGGCGCTTCAAACTGTGTCCCGGACGCGGTGCAGTACTCTTGTGCTGCTCCGCAGTGCCGGGACCGTTACAACCGCCGGCGCCCGGTACGATCCCGGTTCTGCGAAGCCGCGTTGCACGCTGCATCGCGTCCGGGATACGGGAGTGGCGCCATGACCGCGCCATCGGCAACGCCCATGCTCGCGATCCGCGGCCTGCGCGCGGCCTACGGCAAGATCGAGGCGCTGAAGGGCGTCGATCTTACGATCAACGCCGGTGAAATCGTGGCGCTGATCGGCGCCAACGGCGCCGGCAAATCGACGCTGATGATGACCGTGTTCGGCAGGCCGCGCGCCCGCGCCGGCACGATCGAGTATGACGGCCGCGATATCACCGATGTCCCGACGCACCAGATCGCGCGCATGCGGATCGCGCAATCGCCCGAGGGCCGGCGGATCTTCCCGCGCATGAGCGTAGCAGAAAACCTTCAGATGGGCGCCGACGCCACCGACAGCAGCGAGGCGGATCGTGCCGCCGAACTCGATCGCGTACTGGCGCTGTTCCCGCGCCTGAAAGAGCGCATGGTCCAGCGCGGCGGCACGCTGTCGGGCGGCGAGCAGCAGATGCTGGCGATCGGCCGCGCACTGATGAGCCGTCCTCGGCTGTTGATGCTGGACGAGCCGTCGCTGGGCCTGGCGCCGCTGATCGCGCGGCAGATTTTCGACGCCATCCGCACCCTGAACCGGCAGGATGGCCTGACCGTGCTGATCGTCGAACAGAACGCCAACCACGCATTGCGGCTCGCGCACCGCGGCTACGTCATGGTCAACGGCCTGATCACGCTCGACGGCACCGGCGCGGAGCTGCTGCAGCGGCCGGAAATCCGCGCGGCATATCTCGAGGGCGGACGACGGGGCGACCATCCCGCCACGAGTCGTCCCCGCGAAGGCGGGGACCCATAACCACCGATGTCGATGTGTGCGAGGTGCATCCGGGTCAACACCGCCAAACGGAAAGATCGGCGGCTATGGGTCCCCGCCTGCGCGGGGACGACTTAGCAGCTGCGGCAAGATGCGGCGATCTTGCGTTGTAAAAGTCCGAAATTTGCCGATGACTTCACGGCCAAATCAGCCGACAATAACGACCGAGTTCCAGCCCCGGCGCGGGACCGCCGGGGTCTTCCCTTTCACGATCATTGTGAGGACCACCCATGAAACAACTGAAATTCATCGGCCTGGCGCTGGGCGCGACGCTGGCGCTGTCGACCGCCGCATTTGCGCAGGATATCACCATCGCGGTGGCGGGGCCGATGACCGGCGGCGAATCCGCCTTCGGCCGACAGTTGAAGAACGGCGCCGATCAGGCCATTGCCGATTTCAACGCCGCCGGCGGCGTGCTCGGCAAGAAGCTCGCGCTGTTCGTCGGCGATGACGCCTGCGATCCGAAACAGGCGCGCTCGGTCGCGGAAAAGATAGCCAGTTCGAAGATCCCGTTTGTCGCGGGACATTATTGCTCGTCGTCGTCGATCCCGGCGTCGGAGGCCTATGCCGACGGCAACGTGCTGCAGATCACGCCGGCCTCTACCAATCCGCTGTTCACCGAGCGCAAGCTCTGGAACGTGGCGCGGGTCTGCGGCCGCGACGATCAGCAGGGCCTGGTCGCTGCCGACTACATCGCCAAGAATTACAAGGGCAAGAACGTCGCCATCCTCAACGACAAGACCACCTACGGCAAGGGCCTCGCCGACGAGACCAAAAAGGCGCTCAACAAGGCCGGCCTTACCGAAAAGATGTTCGAGTCCTACAACAAGGGCGACAAGGATTTCACCGCGATCGTCTCGCGCATGAAGCGCGACAACATCGATCTCGTTTATGTCGGCGGCTATCATCAGGAATCCGGACTGATCGTGCGCCAAATGCGCGATCAAGGCATGAAGACCATCCTGATGGCCGGCGACGCGCTGGCCGACAAGGAGTTCGCGTCCATCACCGGACCGGCCGGCGACGGCACGCTGTTCACCTTCGGCCCCGATCCGCGCAACAAGCCGACCGCGAAAAAGATCGTAGAGGCGTTCAAGGCCAAGGGTGTCGATCCTGAAGGCTACACGCTTTACACTTACGCTGCGATGCAGGTATGGACGCAGGCAGTGGCCAAGGCCGGCACCACCGACCCGAAGAAGGTGATGGACACCATCAAGGCCGGCTCGTGGGACACCGTGATCGGCAAGATGGAATTCGACGCCAAGGGCGACATCAAGCAGATCGACTATGTCGTCTACAAGTGGGACGCCAAGGGCAACTACGCCGAGATCGATCCCGGCAAGGGAACGTGAGACAAGTGTGCGTGTCCCGGGCGAGATGCAGCGCGGAGTGCCGCTTCGCAGAACCGGGACCGTCACGAAGGCCGGAGTTTGATGCGGCCCCGGCTCTGCAGCGCACCGCAGGAGCGCTGCGCTGCGTCCGGGGCACGAGAGCGCTCCCTACCCGAAACTCTGCAGCGCGGGGAACGTCTCGAGCAGCCAGATGCTTACCGCCGACACGCTGCCGGTGAGAAAGGCAATGCCGGTGATCACCATCAGCACGCCCATCGCGCGCTCGACCGTGGCGAGATGCCGCTTCATCCGCGCGAACAGCGAGGAGAACTGTTCGACCATGAACGCCGCCAGCAGAAACGGAATGCCGAGTCCCGCCGAATACACCGCCAGCAAGCCGGCGCCCTTGGCGACCGTCGCCTCGCTGGCGGCGACCGACAGGATCGCCGCCAGGATCGGCCCGATGCATGGGGTCCAGCCGAACGCGAACGCCAGGCCCATCACATAGGCACCCCATAACCCGACCGGTTTTGGCGCGGTCAGCCGCCCTTCCCGCATCAGCAGACCGATCCGCGTCAGGCCTAAAAAATGCAGGCCCATGACGATGATCACGATGCCGGCGACGATCGACAATTCGGCCGACCAGGCCCGGATCAGGCCGCCGACGAACGAGGCGCTGGCGCCGAGCGCCACGAACACGGTGGAAAACCCGAGCACGAACATCATGGCCGCGAGCATCACCGCGCGTTTCGACGCCGACGCGGTCTGTTCGCTGTTGACGCGCTCGATGGTGGCGCCGGTGAGATAGATCAGATACGGCGGCACCAGCGGCAGCACGCAGGGCGACAGGAAACTGACCAGGCCGGCGATCAGCGCCGCGGGAATGGTGACGTCGTGGATCATGATCTTTCCATGCACCGCAGGAGTGACGGGACGCAAGCCCGGCGCCGGGCGCCGAAGCACTTTGTGATCCGCGCGTGATCCCTGTTGGTACGAAGTTGCGGGGCCGTGCGTTTCACCGGCGCCGCGCACCGCCGCAATTATAGGCCTTACGAAATCCCGCGGCCTGCGCATCCTCTTCGGAGCAAAACCAGCGGTTGGTCTTGGTCAGGCCCGCGTAACTGCGACAGCCCTGCATGTGATAAACGCCGACATTGCCCGTGACCCTGGCACGAACTGCGAATTTCCCCTTGATCGTGCATCGCGGCGGCATCGCGGGGTCGGCGGGAAACAGGAATTGGCGCAGTTCGGCTTCCTTGTCGGTCCGGCACGACGCTCCCAGCAGGACTGCATTGGTATTCCAGCGCCGAAATTCCTGCGGGGCGGTGAAGCACCCTCGCCACAGCCCCCTTTGATGGTCCCTCGCATCTGCCTCCTCTGCCCCGAACCGTCCCCCGGCGACCGGTTCGAGGTTCAGCGCCAAGCCCTGACCGACCAGCCATTGATTGAGGCTGCCGCTCTCGCCCTCGATGGTACAAATACCGACCCGCCGGGTCCTGGTTGTAGCTTCAGGGCCCTTGTCTTCGCAGCGTACGTTTCGATCGCCGATCGCTTTCGCGAGCTGATCGCGCACATCTACCCCGCATGGCCACAAGTCGGCTTTCTGGTCGATGCACACCTGGTCGAATTCCGGGGCGTCGATGCCGTCGAGCCGATATGTAATGCTTCCAAGCCCCAGGGTGCGTCCATCTTTTACGATGACATCGGCGGCCCAGCCCGGACCGGCCAGAAGCATTGTCAGGATCGCCAGAAGAAAACGCATTGTCGGCCTCGAACCCTCCCAGTTCGTCATACGCCGGCTTGACCGGCGTATCCATCTTCTAAAAAACTTTTCTCAGATGGATGGATTGTCGGGTCAAGCCCGGCAATGCCGATTGCGGTGCTGCGGGTCGTGTGGATAGTTTGCAACGATAGCATTGCTTTGTGCGGAGACGACGAATGTTTATTGCATGAAAAACCTCCTCACCGATATCCCTGGCGTTCGCGTCGGCCATGCCGATGATGCCGCGCTTGGCTCCGGCGTCACCGCGGTGATTTTCGATGCGCCCGCGGTCGCCGCGATCGACGTGCGCGGCGGCGGCCCCGGTATCCGCGATGGCGCGGTGCTCGGTCTCGCCAACACGGTGGAACGGATCGACGCCATCGCATTGTCGGGCGGCTCGGTATTCGGGCTCGAAACCGGCGGCGGCGTGCAGGCATGGCTCGCCGAACAGGGGCGCGGCTTTGCCGTCGGCCCGGTACGCGTTCCGATCGTGCCGGGTGCGGTGGTGTTCGACGTGTCGAACGGCGGCGACAAGACATGGGGCCGTTTTCCGCCGTACCGCGACCTCGGTTACGCCGCGGCGGCGGCGGCGGATACAACCTTCACGCTCGGCAGCGCCGGCGCCGGGTTCGGCGCCACCACGGCGAACGTCAAGGGCGGGCTGGGCTCGGCTTCGGCGGCGACGCAAAACGGCATAGGCGTCGCAGCCCTCGCGGTGGTCAACGCGGTCGGTAGCGTTACGGTCGGCGACGGACCGTGGTTCTGGGCAGCGCCTTTTGAAATCAACGGCGAGTTCGGCGGACGCGGCCTGCCGCCATCGTTCACGCCGGACATGCTGGCGATGCGTCTGAAGGGCGGCGCCGCGGCCAAGGCCGCCGAGAATACCACGCTGGCGGTGGTGGTGACCGACGCCATCCTCACCAGGCCGCAGGCCGGACGGCTAGCGATGATCGCACAGACCGGCTTCGCCCGCGCCATCTATCCGGTGCATGCGCCGCTCGATGGTGACGTGCTATTCGTTGCGGCGACCGGCGAAAAGCCGATCGATCCGTTGATCGGACTGACCGAACTCGGCATGGTCGCGGCCAATACGGTAGCGCGCGCCATCGCCCGCGGTGTATTCGAGGCGACCGCGCTGCCCTTCCCCGGTGCGCTGCCGGCCTGGAAGAATCGGTTCGGGAGATAGCGACGCATATCCGGAGGTCGCAAATGCCATCGAGTGTCATTCGCCGGTTTTCATATTCTGCCGGGAACAAGGAACTGACGATCACTTTCGTGAGCGGCCGGCGCTATGTTTATACCGATGTTCCGCAAAACGTGTTCGAGGCCTTCAAGGCCGCAAGTTCCAAAGGTGCGTTTTTCAACAGCGACATTCGAGATTGCTACAATTGTTTCCAGGTCGGTCGCTGACCCGCGGGGAGAAACCGCCCGCGAGAGCAGGCCGGCGCACATTTGCCCCATTATGCCGCTCATGTTACGCGAAACCATACAAACTGCCCGGAAACAACCATGTCTCAGCCCTTCTCGCCGCGTCCCCTTGTCATCGCGCCGTCGATTCTGGCGTCGGACTTTTCCAGGTTGGGCGAAGAGGTCCGCGCGGTCGATGCCGCAGGCGCCGACTGGATCCATCTCGACGTGATGGACGGGCATTTCGTGCCCAACATTTCCTATGGCCCGGACGTCATCAAGGCGATGCGGCCGCACACCGGCAAGATCTTCGACGCGCATCTGATGATCGCGCCGTGCGATCCCTATCTCGAGGCTTTCGCAAAAGCCGGCTGCGACCACATCACCGTGCATGCCGAGGCCGGCCCGCATCTGCATCGTTCGCTGCAGGCGATCCGCGCGCTCGGCAAGAAGGCCGGCGTGTCGCTCAATCCCGGCACGCCGCTCTCAGCGATCGAATACGTCATCGACATGATCGACCTCGTGCTGGTGATGTCGGTCAATCCCGGCTTCGGCGGCCAGGCTTTCATCGCCTCTGCGCTTGGAAAAATCGGCGACCTGCGTGCGATGACCGCGGGCCGGCCGATCGATATCGAGGTCGACGGCGGCGTGGGACCGGACGTTTCGGGCCAACTCGCAGCCGCCGGCGCCAATGCCTTTGTCGCGGGCTCCGCGGTGTTCAAGGGCGGCACGATGGAATCGTACAAGGCGAATATTGCAGCGATCAGGACCGCCGCCGCCTCGGCCCGCGGGGAGATGATCTAGCGCATTACCGTCGTCATCCCGGGGTGCGAGCCATTAGGCGAGCTGCGAAGGATGGAAGCGGAGCCAGTCCATCCTTCGGGACACGCTCAAGCGCATTCCTCAGCATGACGGCGGAGTGCGCTCTACCGCTTCGCCTCAAGTCCCCTGAGCAACAACATCAGCAGCGCGTCGACCCGCGTCGCCAGCGCCGGATCGCTCCATTCCTCGGCATGGGCGGGATGATGATAGCGGACGGTGGCGTCGAAAATCGCCTGCGCCGAAGCCTTGACGTCGGCGATCTCGAATGCGCCCTGCTGCATCCCTTCCGTAAGGATATGTTCGATCTGGCCGGCGAGGTTTTCCTTGTGCGCCTTCACCACGTCGCGCGCTTCGCGCGCCAGCGTGAGGTAGGTCGCGAACATCTCCGGGTCGTCGCACACCTTGGTGTATTTGGCGGCAAATAGCGCGCGCAGCCAGCGCTCCAGTTTTGCCGGCGCCGGCCCTTTCGCATCGGCAATCTTCTGCAGCGGCGCCTTGACCCGGTCGAGCCAGCGTTTTGCGACCGCGTCGCGCAGCGAGGCCTTGCTCGGAAAATGCCGGTAGACGCTGCCATGGCTGACATCGAGCGCGCGGGCGACATCCACCACCGTCGCCTTGGCGAGGCCGAAGCGGCGCAGCACATCCTCGGTCACTTCGAGAATCCGCTCGGGGGTCAGAACGACTGCTTCGTTCATGCGCGCACTGTGTATTTCAGAAAAATCTGGCGGGCGGTCATATCAAGTCCTTTAATGGTCGAGCTTTTGCGCCTGCGCTGCAAGGTGTCTTGCGATGCGCTCGTTGAGCCAGCGCTGGATTTGGGCGGTCAGGTAAAGAATTTCGATGGTCATCGGGTCGTCCTCTGCAAAGTGCAGGTTTGTGGCCGCCTGGTCGCCAAACCCGCATGACGCCGGCATAGGCGTCATGGTCTATATAGAGTATCTCGCTGACAGATTTCAATATCTGTCAGTCAATATTATGTGAACAATCCCAGCCATCGCATCCGCCAGCACGACGGCCAAGCCATGCGCGAAAGGGACGGCGGCGTGTGCGGTTAAACCGTCGTTGTAAGAGCGACACGATAAACCGGTCCCGCTCCTGCCTCCGGGTTGCTTCGCGCTGCACGCAATGACGCGACCATTCACGCCTTCAGAACAAAGGCCAAGTAGGCGTTTGTCTCACCGGCACGGCTCTGCTAAAGCGTGTCGTAACCCCGAACGGCAAAGAGAGTTTGATGATCCCGCGCTATACCCGCCCGGAAATGGCCTCTATTTGGGAGCCGCAGACCCGCTTCAGGATATGGTTCGAGATCGAGGCGCATGCGGCCGATGCGCTGGCCGAGCTGGGCGTGATTCCGCAGCAGGCCGCGAAGGCGATCTGGGCGAAGGCAAAGGACGCGACTTTCGACGTCGCGCGGATCGACGAGATCGAGCGCGAGACCAAGCACGACGTCATCGCCTTCCTGACCCATCTGGCCGAAATCGTCGGCTCCGAAGCGCGCTTCGTGCATCAGGGCATGACCTCGTCGGACGTGCTCGACACCTGCCTCAACGTGCAGCTCTCCCGCGCTGCCGATCTGTTGATCGCCGATATCGACAGGGTGCTGGCAGCGCTGAAAAAACGCGCCTTCGAGCACAAGATGACGCCGACCATCGGCCGCTCCCACGGCATCCATGCCGAACCGGTGACATTCGGCCTGAAACTCGCTTATGCCCATGCCGAATTCAGCCGCGCCCGCGAACGGCTCGTCACCGCGCGCGCTGACATCGCGACCTGCGCGATATCAGGCGCGGTCGGCACCTTTGCGCAGATCGATCCGCGCGTCGAAGAACACGTTGCCAAGGCGATGGGACTCACGCCGGAGCCGATCTCGACCCAGGTGATCCCGCGCGACCGCCATGCGATGTATTTTGCGACGCTGGGGGTGATCGCGGCGTCGGTGGAACGGCTTGCCACCGAGATCCGGCATCTGCAGCGCACCGAGGTGCTGGAAGCGGAAGAATTCTTCTCCGAGGGCCAGAAGGGCTCCTCGGCGATGCCGCACAAGCGCAACCCGGTGCTGAGCGAAAATCTCACTGGCCTCGCCCGCATGGTGCGCGCCTATGTGACGCCGGCGATGGAGAACGTCGTGCTGTGGCATGAGCGCGACATCTCGCACTCCTCGGCCGAACGCATGATCGGTCCCGATGCCACGGTGACGCTCGATTTCGCGCTGAACCGGCTCGCCGGCCTGATCGACAAGCTGCTGGTCTATCCACAAAACATGCAGAGGAATCTCGACCAGCTCGGCGGCCTCGTGCACTCGCAGCGGCTCTTGATCGCATTGACGCAAAAAGGCGCCAGCCGCGAGGACGCCTACAGGCTGGTGCAGCGCAACGCCATGCCGGTGTGGCGCGGCGAAGGCGATTTCCTCGACCTTTTAAAAAAAGATACCGACCTGAAGAAGTATCTCACCGACGCCGAGATCGCCGAGCAGTTCGACCTTGGCTATCATCTCAAGCACGTCGATACGATTTTCAAGCGCGTGTTCGGGACGGCGTCCTGAGCAGCAACCGTCATTGCGAGCGCGGCGAAGCGATCCAGAAGCCGCAAGCGAGGACTGGATTGCTTCGTCGCAAGAGCTCCTCGCAATGACGAATTCAGTGGCGCGCCCTCGCGTCGTCGCCGTCAGCCTCCGTCGCGGCCATCATTTCAGCAAGACGCCGGGCTTGAGCATCCGCCTGCTGACCGGCCTTGGCGCTGCCGGCGACGCGCATATGGGCGCGACGGTGAAGCACCGCTCTCACGTCCACAGGGATCCGGCCCGGCCCAATCTGCGCCAGGTGCACCTGATGCACGCGGAGCTGTTCGACGAATTGCGCGCGAAAGGTTTCGACGTGCGACCCGGAGATCTCGGCGAGAATGTCACCACCAAGGGGATCGATCTGCTGGCACTGCCCGTTGGAACGCGGCTGCATCTCGGCGAAACCGCGGTGGTCCAGGTCACCGGCCTGCGCAATCCCTGCATCCAGCTCGACGGCTTTCAAAAGGGGCTGATGGCCGCGACGCTGGGCAAGGACGCGGACGGCAATCCGGTCCGCAAGGCCGGTATCATGGGCATCGTGCTGGCGGACGGCGACGTGCGGCCGCAAGATGCGGTCCGGATCGAATTGCCGGCGGGACCGCGTCGGCCGCTGCTGCCGGTGTGACCGCGATTCTCTTTCGTCATTCCGGGATGCGCCTTCTTGTGCGCAGACCAGGAGTCCATCTCATGATGATGGTCATGGATTCCGGGTTCGCGCTTTGCGCGCCCCGGGGATGACGAGACTCAGCGCCGCGCCGGCTGCGCTGTCTGCGGCTGCGAACCCGACAGCCGCATCAGCACGAAGGTGATGGCCAGCACTGCGACATAGACGCTGAGCTGCATCGCGGTCGGCTGATCGGTGTATCCGATCAGGGTATGGAGCGCCTTGCCGGGAATGCTCGATTCATCCAGCATCCATGACGTGTCCCAAACGACGTTGCTCATCGCAGTCAGCCAGTTCGCCTTCTCAAGAAACGCCGCGGCTTGCGCGGCCATCCCCGCCGCCAGCAGCGTGATCAGCACGGTCGTCACCGCGAACAGCGAGCGCATGGGGATGCTGACCAGGCCGGCATAGGTGAGCATGCAGACCAGCGCACCCAGCACCAGGCCGGTCACACCGCCCAGCGCCAGGCTCGCAGCCGAGCCACCGTCGCTGGTGACGATGCCATAGAGAAACAGCGCGACCTCGCTGCCTTCGCGCAGCACCGCCACGCCGACGACGACCGCGAGTGCGAACAGCGATTTCGAACCCTCGGCCACTGCCCGCCCGATGGCGCGGACTTCGCTGGCCATTTCACGGCCGTGCCGCGCCATCCAGACATTGTGCCAGGTCAGCATCACCACCGCGATGCCGAGGATCGAAGCGTTGAACAGTTCCTGCCCCATGCCGGCGAACAGGTTCGACAGCGCGCCGGCGAAGGCGGCGACCAGACATGCGCCGGCAACGCCGCCGAGCACGCCGCCGCCGATCCAGAGATTGCGATGCGGGACGGTCCGTGTCACCGCCAGCACGATGCCGACGATCAAACCGGCCTCGAACACTTCGCGGAAGACGATGATCAGCGCTGCGAGCACGGCGGGCCTTACTTCACGACCACATTGCCGATGGCGATGTCCTCGTTGTACTCGTCGACGAACTTGTACTTGCCCGGCTTTTGCGGGCGCACATTGACGACGGCCTCGCTGCCCGCCGCGATGACCTTTTCGATCTTCAATGGTTTGCTTTCGAATTCCATCGCCTTGGCGTCGAGATTCTTCACCTTGATGGTGAAGGCGGCATTGGCGGGAACGGTTACTTCCGCGGGCGTGAACTTCTTGTCCTTGTAGCTCAGCTGGACCTCGGTGGCCTGCTGGGCCGTAGCGCCGGTCGCCAGCACTGCGCCGAAAACCAGGGCGGCAACCATCGTCGAAAATCTGCGCGCGCGTGACATGATCGTTCCTTCAATGCGAGTGCGACGGTTTCATACGGTGTTATCAGCCGCGCCGTCGCGAGGCAAAAAGACGCGCGCTGATTGGAGAGATTCTAAGGGCGGCGATAAATGGCCATGCGCCTCGGTGCAAGCCGTTTGCGTTCTTGCGGCGTCTGGAATAGTTCCAAACTGGTAACCAAATCGGGCTAGTCTCCGGCCATGCCGACAAGCCAGACCATTGTCGTCCTCGATTCCGGCCTCGGCGGCCTCACGGTGCTGCGCGAGGTGGTCAGGGCGCGACCCGACGCGCGTTACATCTACGTCGCCGACGATGCGTTTTTTCCCTATGGCCATCACAGCGAGGAGCAGATCATCGCGCGGGTGGTGCCGCTGGCTGGAGAAATGATCGCCGCGCACGCGCCCGACCTCGTCGTGATCGCCTGCAACACCGCCTCGACCCTGGTGATGTCGCATCTGCGCGCGGCCTACACCGTCCCGTTCGTCGGCACCGTGCCCGCGATCAAGCCGGCCTGCGCGCGTTCCACGACGAAGCGCGTGTCGGTGCTCGGCACCAGCGGCACCGTCAAGCGCGAATACACGCAGGGGCTGATCCGCGATTTCGCGCAGGGCTGTCAGGTCACCCTGGTGGGTTCGGCGAATCTCGCTGCGCTGGCCGAAGCCGCGCTGAACGGCGGCGACGTCAGCGATCGGGATATCCTCACCGAAGTCGCACCGTGTTTTGTCGAGGATGCGGGCGACACTTCGGCTCGCACCGACACCGTGGTGCTGGCTTGTACCCATTTCCCGTTGCTGCTGGCCCGGCTGGTCGCGCTCGCACCCTGGCCGGTCGACTGGATCGATCCGGCCCCCGCGATCGCACGGCGCGTCGCGAATTTGCTCGGGCCGGGCAACGGCGGCGTCGGGTGCCCCCGTGCTGAAATGATTTTCACATCCGGTCGGCGCCACGTGTTGAGCGAGGCACTGACGCCATTTTTCGGCGGCATGGTTCCGGCCTGAACCCGTTGTGCGTCGTTGCGAGGATCACTTGCGACGAAGCAATCCAGTGCCGGCAATCGACGAACCATCAGCGCCATGCGCGGGCTTGACCCGCGCATCCATCACGCCGGAAAGAGTCTCGCGAAGATCGATGGATACGCGGGTCAAGCCCGCGTATGACGGGAAGCGTGAATCCAGCAGGGTCAAGCCTGGCAACGTCGGCTCCCACAACGCCGACCTTTCCAGCCCGCAGCTCGCCTGCTAGTTTCGCCGCCACAGGGAGCAACATCATGATCAGAAAAATCTTACTTGGTTTGACCGTCGCCGCATTCGCCTGCACCGGGGCGTTTGCCCAGGGCATCAAACGCACGCCGCTGCAAAAGATCGAATTTCCGCCGGGCTTCACCACGGTGACTGCGATTGCGGAAATTCCGGCCGGTGGATCGGCGGGCCGCCATACCCATCCCGGCGTGGAGACCGGCTATGTCATCGAGGGCGAAGGCGAGTTGATCATCGAAGGCCAGCCAACCAAGCTCCTGAAGCCCGGCGACTCCTGGGCGATTCCCGCCGGCACTATTCACGACGCCAAGGTCAGCGGCGACAAACCGCTGAAGATCATGGCGATTTATATCGTGGACAAAGACAAGCCGCTGGCTACCCCGGCGCCGTAAGGTGTAGAACCAACCAGCCTCAGAGCGGTTGGATCAAGCTGGATCGATGGGCCGGCAGCGGTTGTTCCGATGTGCCGGCCCTCTGACGTGGGAACCCGAATAAAGATGCGCGGAACGGTTCGAAAACTTTCAGTGCCGCGCCGCCTCGTCGCCGATCTCATGCATGCGTCGCGGCGCGTGCCGTTCGTCTCGCTGCGGCGAACCCTCGAACTCGGGCCGTTGATCGAGGCCCGCGCCGCCTCCGCGCAACAGCCGGGATGGGCGGCGATCTTCGCCAAGGCGTTCTGCCTGCTGGCCCGCGAGGAACCGGCGTTGCGGACGCTGTATCTGAAATGGCCGTGGCCGCATTTCTATCAATTGCCGCGCAGCGTCGGCATGGTCGCCATCGCGCGCGTCGAAGACGGCGAGGATTGCGTGCTGCCGCAAAAGGTCAGCGCCGCCGACGAATTGCCCCTGGCCGAAGTCGATGCCCTGATTCGCCATGCCAAGACCGCTGACGTCGATGACGTGCCGGCATTCCGGAAAATCCTGCGGGCGACACGGCTGCCGCTTCCGCTGCGCCGGCTGGTCTGGATGGTCGGGCTCAATTTCGGCCGCCAGCGCGCCAATTATTTCGGCAGTTTCGGCATCACCTCGGTCGCCGCCTACGGCGCCGGCGAGCTTCATGCCTTGAGCCCTGGGCCGTTCATCGTCAGCTACGGCGTGGCTAGGCCGGACCGGACCATCGACGTGGTGATCCGCTGGGACCACCGCGTCACCGACGCGGCGCTGATCGCTAAGGCGCTGACCCGGCTCGAGCAGGTGCTGAACGGGGCGATAGCGGCTGAATTGCTTGGCGACAGGCACATGCCGGGGCCGAAAGCGGTGCGGGCGGTGGCGACCTAGCCGTCATTCCGGGGCGCGCGAAGCGCGAGCCCGGAATCCATAACGATCGGCGTTTATGGATTCCGGGCCTGCACCAAGTGGCGCATCCCGGAATGACGGTTTTGGGGTCGATTTGCCCGGGTTTAACTTGCAAATCCCGGCCCTTCCGTTTGACATCCCGGTTGTTTCTTCCTAGAACCCCTCTGCAACGCGGGCCGGTTTCGGCCCGCGTTGCGTTTCGCGACCCGTGGTCCATTCCTCACGCTTTAGGGACTGGACCTGTCGGCATCGGGACCATTCCCGTTGCACAGGAGGGCGCGTCTCCTCAATCCAGCAATCAGAACGCCATCGCTGTCGGCGATGGCCATGAAAGAGGACGCGATGACCAAGCGCAGTGAGGCGAAATACAAGATCGATCGCCGCATGGGCCAGAATATCTGGGGCCGTCCAAAGAGCCCAGTGAACAAGCGTGAATACGGTCCCGGCCAGCACGGCCAGCGCCGCAAGGGCAAGCTCTCCGACTTCGGCGTGCAACTGCGCGCCAAGCAGAAGCTGAAAGGCTATTACGCCAATATTTCCGAGCGCCAGTTCCACGGCATCTATGTCGAGGCCGGGCGCATGAAGGGCGACACCGGTGAAAACCTGATCGGCCTCCTCGAGCGCCGTCTCGATACCGTGGTCTATCGCGCCAAATTCGTCGCCACCATGTTCGCCGCGCGCCAGTTCATCAACCACGGCCACGTCAAGGTGAACGGCCGCCGCGTCAACATCTCGAGCTACAGGCTCAAGGTCGGCGACGTCGTCGAAATCAAGGACGCCTCCAAGCAGCTCACCGTCGTGCTGGAAGCCAACCAGCTCGGCGAGCGCGACGTGCCGGATTTCCTCGAAGTCGACCACGGCAAGCAGACCGCGACGTTCAACCGCATTCCGCATCTGTCGGACGTGCCGTTCGCCGTGCAGATGGAGCCGCATCTGATCGTCGAATTCTACTCGCGCTGATTGCTATCGGCGCCGGATGACAATGCGAGTGACGACAACGGGCCTCGGTTTTTCCGGGGCCTTTTTTCATTGTTCGTCATGCGCGGACTTGACCCGCGCATCCATCAATCTTCACAAGAGTTGTTCGAAGACGATGGGTTGCCGGGTCAAGCCCGGCAATGACGGAGGATAATTTGATCATGCCCTACACCCCCGCCGCGCGCGATCCGAAGGCGCCGCCGGTGCGCATCAATCTCCTGTCGGATACGCAGACCCGCCCCACGCCGGGAATGCGCGAGGCGATGGCGCGCGCGGAGGTCGGCGACGAGCAGATCGGCGACGATCCGACCACCAACCTTTTGTGCGAACGCGTGGCCGACCTGCTCGGCAAGCAGGCCGCGATATTCATGCCGTCGGGCACCATGTGCAATGTCGCGGCCACGCTGTCGCATTGCCGGCCCGGCGACGAAATCCTCGCGCACGAGACCGCGCATATCGTCGCCCGCGAAGGTGGCGCGCACGCAGCCCTCGGCGGATTCCAGATCACCAGGCTCACGGGCGCGGACGGCCAATTCAGTCCCGACACGTTCCGTGCCGCGCTGCATCCGCGCACCCGTTACGAGCCGCCGCAAACCGTTGTTAGTGTCGAACAAACCGCCAATATCGGCGGCGGCACGATCTGGAAAAAGGCCGGGCTGGACGCCATCGCCGAGATTGCCAGGAGCCACGGCATGGTCACCCACATGGACGGCGCACGATTGCTGAACGCGACGGTGGCTACCGGCATCTCCGCGCGCGACATGGCGTCGGGATGGGATTCGGCCTGGATCGATTTTTCCAAAGGTCTGGGCGCGCCGGTCGGCGCGGTGATGGCGGGGTCGCACGCCTTCATCGACGAGGTCTGGCACTGGAAGCAGCGGCTCGGCGGCGCGATGCGGCAGTCCGGGGTCTGTGCCGCGGCCTGCACTTACGCCCTCGACCACAACATCGACCGGCTCGCGGATGACCACAACAACGCCCGCGCGCTGGCGCGCGGCCTGTCACAGATCTCCGGCATCGAGGTGCAGGCGCCGGAGACCAATCTGGTGTTCTTCGATCCTGAGGGCAGCGGCGTGCCGGGTGCGCAAATGGTCGCGGATTTACGCCAACGGGGCGTGCTGCTCGCCATGATGGACGGCCGGATCCGCGCCTGCACTCACCTCGACGTCAGCGCCGATATGATCGAGGAGACCATCGGACTGGTGCGCGAGATCGTGCGGACAGCGTAGCCCGGAAGCGTCATCGGTTCCGTCGTCCCCGCCTGCTGCGCGGGGACGACATCGCAGGGTCAACGCGACGACGACTTGACCGATCGCCCGCTTCAATTCTCCAGCGCCTCATAGATCAGTTTCTTCAGCGCCGGCTGGATGCGCTGGCGTTGCGACGGCGTCTGCTCCATCAGAATGAAGAACATGTCCTGCCTGCGGTCGATCGCGAAGTAGCAGCCGCTGGCGCCATCCCATTTCAGTTCGCCGAGCGAGCCCGGCGGCGGCGGCCTGGCATTGCCCGGATCGGTGCGCACGCCGAAACCGAGACCGAAACCGAAACCGTCGCCGGGAAAATAGAAATAGTCGCGCGCCACCCCGGACGAAGGCCCGACATGGTCGGCAGCCATCGCATCAAAGGCTTTCGGCGTGAGATATTGCCTGCCGTCGAGCGAGCCGCCATTGACCAGCATCTGCGAGAAGCGGGCAAAGTCCTTGATGGTCGAAACCATGCCGCCGCCGGACTCCCATTTCATCATGCGGCGCGCGCTGAGATCGTTGCCAACGTGATAGTCGCTGTCGGTCGGCAAGGGCGCTGCGAGCCGCGCCAGCTTGGCCGGATCGGTGACATAGAAAGCGGTGTCGGGCATGCCTAGCGGATCGAGCAGCCTTTCCTTTTCGAATTCGAGCAGCGATTTTCCCGAGATTACTTCCACGACACGGCCCAGCACGTCGGTGGAATGCCCGTAATCCCACAGTGTGCCCGGCTGCTCGGCCAGCGGCAGCCTGGCGATGCGGTCGGCGAACTCCGCGTTGTTGAAATCGCCGCCATAGATCAGCGCGTTGGCGTAGGCCTTGCGGACCAGGCTGTCGCCGTAGAAGCCATAGGTGATGCCGGAGGTGTGCCGCATCAGGTCCAGGATCGTGATCGGGCTTTTCAGCGGCACCAGTTCGAGCTTCTTATCGCCATTCTCGGCTGTCGATTCCACGCCGACCTTGGCGTCGGCGAAGGCGGGGATGTATTTCGAAACCGGATCGTCCAGCCTCAGCCTGCCGTCGTCCACCAGCATCATCGCCGCGACGCTGGTGACCGGCTTCGACATCGAATACACGGTGAAGATGGTGTCGTCGGTCATCGGCGCGCCGGTGGCGACGTCACGCACGCCGAATTTCTCGAAATAAACCGGCCTGCCATGCTGGGAAATCAACACGATGGCGCCGGGAATCTTGCCGTCGGCAACCTCCTTGCGAAAGAAGTCGGAGATGCGTTCGAGCTTCTGCGGATTGAAATGCGCGACGGCGGGAATGTCGAAACCGCCTTCCGCGAGCGCCGGACCGACATATGTCGCGCCCGCAAGTAGCGCGGCACCCACAAGCGAGCGCGCCATCAGCCGATTCATCGCGTTCTCCCGCTCAGGAATTCGCGATGAAGTCTAGCTGCCGGATGCACCGGCACAAGCTGCAATAGCACGAGGACCTCGTGCCCCGGACGCAGTGCAGCGCTGTGACGGTGCGCTGCAGAGCCCGGGTCTTACCAGACGCCGGCGCTCGATACGGTCCCGGCTCAGCGGTGCATCGCTATAGAAGCGCTGCACCGCGTCCGGGACACGCTGTCGGCATGCCAATTCAGGCCGAGGCCGGTGCCGCGGTGGTGACGCCCTTGTCGGCGAGCAATTGCTGCAATTCGCCGGCCTGGAACATCTCGCGAATGATGTCGCAGCCGCCGACGAATTCGCCCTTGACGTAAAGCTGCGGAATGGTCGGCCAGTTGGAGTAGGTCTTGATGCCGTCGCGCAGGTCGGCGGATTCCAGCACGTTCAGGCCCTTGTAGCCGACGCCGACGTGGTCGAGGATCTGGACCACCTGGCCGGAAAATCCGCACTGCGGAAACTGCGGCGTGCCCTTCATGAAAAGCACGACGTCGTTCGACTTCACTTCGTTATCGATGAATTGCTCAATGCTCATGGTCGCGTCCTTTTGCGGCGCGGGCCGGAAGCCGGCAACGGCCCGTCAAATCAGATACCTGCCATATATGTAGCCTGAAACCGTTGTCGATCCAAAGTAAAATGCCGGGGAGCTGGCATGCCGAGACCGTGTCCCGGACGCGATATCGGCCACTGTACACCCAGGCGGCCGATACCCGGCGGGCGCCAAAATGATCGCCAGCCGAGGCTTTTATCCTGACGGCAGGGCCCCTATCTAGGACGGGCTGCCGCTCGGAACCCATCTGCCAGAACAACGTTCTCCCTCAAATCGGAGAGTATCGTGTCGCAACCAGCATCCGCCGCAGCCTCGTCGGCTGGCCCGGCCCCGTCATTTTTCTCCAATTCCGGCACCCTCGCCAACCAATTGACCGACGCGTATCTCGCGGTCCGCAACGAGACCGAGCGCCGCGCCGCCCCGCTGTCGCCGGAGGACCAGCTGATCCAATCGATGCCGGACGCCAGCCCCGCGAAGTGGCATCGAGCCCATGTCACTTGGTTTTGGGAGCAATTTCTGCTCGGCGAGCACTGTCCGGGCTATGCGCCCTACCATCCCGACTACGCGTTTCTGTTCAATTCCTATTACGTCTCGGCCGGCCCGCGGCACGCCCGCGCCCAGCGCGGCCACCTCACCCGCCCCGGCGCCGACGAAGTTACCGCCTATCGCCGCCATGTCGACGCCGCTGTGGTGAGGTTTTTCCAGGAAGCGGATGAACATACACTTGCCGGCCTGATGCCGCTGCTGGAAGTCGGCTTCAACCACGAACAGCAGCATCAGGAACTGATGCTGACCGACATCCTGCACGCCTTCGCGCAGAATCCGGTCCCGCCGGCCTATGATCCGGCGTGGAAATTTCCCGCCTCCACCCCCGGCAGCGACGGGTGGACGACTCTCAACGAGGGCATCCACACCATCGGACATGCCGGCGACGGCTTTCACTTCGACAACGAAAAACCTTCACATCGGGCGCTGGTCGGCCCGGTAAAACTGGCACGCAATCTCGTCAGCAACGCCGAGTGGCTCGAATTCATCGATGCCGGCGGCTACCGCAGGCCGACGCTGTGGCTGATGGACGGCTTTGCCGCTGCGAGCAGTGAGGACTGGCAGGCGCCCGGCCACTGGCGCAGGATCGATGGCGAATGGCGGATCATGACGCTCGGCGGATTGCAGCCGGTCGATCCCGCAGGCGCGGTCTGCCATGTCAGCTACTACGAAGCCGACGCGTTCGCGCGCTGGCGCGGCAAACACCTGCCGGCCGAAATGGAATGGGAAGTCGCCGCCCGCGCCGGCCACCTCGACGACGCCTTCGGCATCGTCTGGCAATGGACTCGCAGCGCGTATGCGCCCTACCCCGGTTACCGCGCCATCGAGGGCGCGCTCGGCGAATACAACGGCAAGTTCATGGTCAACCAGCTGGTGCTGCGCGGCTCGTCGCTGGCGACGCCCGACAACCACAGCCGCGTCACCTATCGAAACTTCTTTTATCCGCACCATCGCTGGCAATTCACGGGGCTGCGCCTCGCCGATTACGGCGGCTGATTTTCAGGATTCAACCGCGCCGCGACCGGCGCCCGGGAGACCGTCATGAATGTGCACGCTGCCCGCGCGAAAGCGCACCGCGTCGACGAACGGACCTCGGCCTTTGCCCACGATGTGATCGAAGGTCTCACGCAGCAGCCCAAACGGCTGTCGCCGAAATATTTCTACGACGCTGCCGGCTCCGAACTGTTCGAACAGATCACGCTGCTGCCGGAGTATTATCCGACCCGGACCGAGCTTGGCATCCTGCGCGACCGCGGCGCCGAGATCGCCGACATCATCCCGGCCGGCGCGGCGCTGGTGGAATTCGGCGCCGGCGCCACCACCAAGGTGCGGCTGCTGCTCGACCGATGCAGCTTTGGCGCCTATGTGCCGGTCGACATCTCCGGCGATTTCCTCAACGCACAGGCCGGCGCGCTGAGCCGGGATTTCCCCACGCTCGGCGTTTATCCGGTGACGGCAGATTTCACCGCGCCGTTCGCGCTGCCGGCCGCGGTGTCGGCGATGCCGAAGGTGGGATTCTTTCCGGGCTCGACGCTCGGAAATTTCGAGCCCCACGAGGCCTGCGGCTTCCTGCGCACCGCGCGGCAGATCCTCGGCAAGAGCGCGCAGATGATCATCGGCGTCGATCTCGAAAAGGACGAACGCGTATTGTATGACGCCTACAACGACGCAGCCGGCGTCACCGCGCGATTCAACCTCAATATGCTGGTCCGCATCAACCAGGAACTCGGCGGCAATTTCGACCTCTCGGGCTTCACCCATCGCGCGATCTACAATCGCGAGCGCCACCGCATCGAGATGCACCTGATCAGCCGCAAGGCGCAGACGGTGCGGATCCTGGGCCGGAGCTTTTCGTTCCGCTCGGGCGAAAGCATCCACACCGAGAGCAGCTACAAATACAGCCTCGAGCGCTTCACGGCACTGGCGCGCGGCTCGGACTGGAAGCCGACCGCGTCATGGACCGATGCCCACGCGATGTTCTCGGTCCACGCGCTGGTGGCGTCGGATTAAAGCGCAGCGCCTTTACCCGCCGCCTGCGGGCTCCACAAGATGCGCCCGTGAAGGTGCGGGATCGAACCGGTCGGCGAAATATTGCGTTTCGCGGGCCACCCGCCCGTCGCGGAATTCCATGATGCTCACCGCGTAGGACGGATTGCCGTCATAGGTCAGCATGAATTCGGTGACCCAGAGATCGCCGCTGCCGGTCGTCCGCCGGACCGTGAAGCGCTTGTGGTTCGGCTGCACGGTTCGGCTCTCCTGGATGTTGCGCCGGCCATGGATCCGCTCGCCGGATTGCGGATATTCCAGCACGGCGTCGTCGTGGTAGATGTCATGTTCGGCCTCGAAATCGCTGGCGTCCGAAGCCTCCCAGTGGCGCCGCAGCGCCGTCCGCACGGTTGGATCGTCCATCTCCATCTCCGCTTTGCGCTTTCTTCTTGCGGGGCAAGGTAATCCGCGCCGGGCAATTTCATCACGCTTCGGATTGCGCTACGCCCGATTTCAATGACATCGATTCCCACGCCGCGACCACGATCATGATCGCGGTGGTCAATGCCGACAGCAGCAGCGGCGACAGCTCGCCTGCGAACCAGCCGAGGACGCCGAGCGCGACGATGCCGGCGCCGTGCGAAAGCTGCAGAAAGCCGCGAAAGGTGTGCTTGAACAGGACGGTTCCGAGCAGAAACAACAGCGGCCCGCCGATCGCGCTGAGCACCACGCTGATATCGGAATGCCCGGTCGGATGCTTCAGCACCAGTTCGTCGGCCACCGCCGAGACGATGATGCCGGCGACGATCGGCATGTGCAGATAGGTGTAGGCCAGCCGCGCCAGCCGCCCCGGTTCGCTGGCGCGCGAGATCTGCTCGGAGCCGGCCTCCGCGCCCTTGTGGAAATAGATCCACCACATCGCCAGGCTGCCGACGAAGGCCAACGTGAAGGCGCCGACGGTCGCGGCGGTCCAGTCCAGTTCGGCGAAGGTGGCGCCGGTGACGACGATGGATTCGCCGAGCGCGATGATGATGAAGCCGGCGCAGCGCTCCGCCATGTGGCCGCCCTCGACCACCCAGTCCGCGACCCGCGACGCGCCGTATTTCGGTATCCAGAACCGCACCGCCGGTGAAATGTATTCGATTCCCAGCGCCACCGCCCACAGCAGCAACCGCGCATGCCCCTGCGCAAAGCCGCCGGCGATCCAGAACACCGCCGACATCGACAGCCAGGCCAGGATACGGACCGCGTTCAGCCGCGCCAGGGTCTGGCCGCGCGGCGTCGATAGCAGCAGAAAGACAGTGCGGCCAACCTGCATCGCGGCGTAGGCGAAAGCGAACCACAATCCCCGCGCCTCGAAGGCCTGCGGAATCGAGGTCGAGAGCACGAGGCCGCCCAGCATCAGCGCGAACAGCAGGACGCGGACCGGCGTCAGTTCGGGATTGAGCCAGTTGGTGATCCAGGAGGTATAGACCCAGACCCACCACACGGCGAGGAACAACAGCGTGGTCTGCGCCAGCCCGAGCGGGGTGAGACGGCCGAGCAAGGTGTGCGATATCTGGGTGACCGCGAAAACGAACACCAGATCGAAAAACAGTTCGGCGTAGGTGACGCGGCTGTGCTGATGCGGCGCGACCCGGCGATACAGCACGCCGCGTTGGTTGTCAGCCGCCATCTGCATGCTCTCCTGCAACCGGCCACGCCGCCGCAGCTCCGAAAAACCTGAACAAATCGCGCCGAATCAAGGTCGGCCCTATGCTCACCAGGCAGCATCCTATCTGCTGGAAAGAGAGCTTTGATAGGGTCAAAAGCGCGTCCAATGCAGACGGCAGCGCGCGACATTCGCTATTTTCCCGCCGCTATATTCCTCTTAAGATCGAAGGACGCAACCTGGTCAGGACATCGGGGCGCTGATCGTCGTTTCACGGTGCGGGTGACTGCAATTCCGACTTCACGTCAATGGATGGCGTTCGTGTGGTGCACGGCCGCGGTTGCGGTCGCGATCCTTTCCGGCCGGTTCTTTTCGGCGCTTGCGCCGATCCCCAACATATCGATCGTGTTCTTGATGGCGGTTCTGTTTTCCGCCGTCAATTTTGGAGTGCTATCGGCGGTCTATACGTCGGTTTTATCGTGCCTCGCCTATAACTTTTTCTTTATCGAGCCGCTCCACACCTTTCAGATCGCGCAGCCGCATGAACTGCTCGCGCTCATCATCTTCCTGATTGTCGCGATTGTGACATCGGCTCTGGCGGGACGCGTGCGCGACCAGGCCTGGGCGGCGAATGAGCGTGCACGCAGCATGCGACGTCTCTATGAGTTCACCTGGAAGCTCTCGGGACTGACAGATGTCGATGCCGTGGCGGACGGCGCCGCCGGGGAGGTTCATCGCAGCCTGCGTCGTCCAGCGCTGCTTCTTCTTCATCGGGACGGCGAACTCTCTCTGTCCGCGGCCTGGCCACCCGAAGACACCCTGGACTCCCGGACCATGGAGGCAGCACGACAGTCGTTCGCGCGCAACGAGCCGGTTGGATGCGGGACTTCGATAGTGTCCGACGCCCAATGGCACTTCATTCCGCTTCGCACCCAGAGCCGATCGGTCGGTGTGGTCGGCATTGCGCGCGACGCGCACGGCCTGGCGCCGGATTTCGAGTCGCGCGCGCTGCTTGGGACGCTCGCCGAACAGACCGCGGCGGCACTCGAGCGCTCGTTCCTGGCGCGGGAAATGGTGGCCGCGCGAAATACAGCGGAGACCGAGCGGGTTCGCAACGTACTGCTGGCGTCGGTTTCTCACGACTTCCGAACGCCACTTGCGTCCATTTTAGGATCGGTCACGAGCCTGCTCGATTACCGCGACAAGCTCGACGACAAGCTGCAGCTCGGCCTTCTTGCAAACATAAAGGCCGAAGCCGAGGGACTCGACGAAATGGTGCGCAATCTCCTGGCCATTGCCCGGATCGACGCCGGAGCGCTTGCGTTGCGGCGCGACTGGGTCGACTTACGCGAAATCGCCGAACGCGTCGTCAGCCTTGCCAAGCGACGTGGAGCCACTTTGTCCTTTTCATTGGATTTGCCGCCGGAACTGCCGATGATCGCAGCCGATGCAATTCTGGTCGAGCAGGCGCTCTTCAACGTGGTGAACAACGTCATTTCGCATACCCCGGCCGGAACCCGCGTCGCGATCGACGCCCTCGTTACGCCCGACACGGTTTCGCTGCGTGTCACCGACGAAGGCCCAGGCATCCCTGCGGAGGCCCTGCCGCGCGTGTTCGAAAAGTTCGTGCGCGCGAGTACGGGCAATGCATCTGGAGCCCAGAACGGCGAAGGAATCGGCCTCGGGCTTGCGATCACCAAGGGCATTGTCGCCGCGCACAACGGCTGGGTCAGCGCCGAGAGTCCGGTCGCCGACGGCGGCGGGACCCGCATCACGCTGACATTTCCGCGGGAGGTGTCGTGATGGCGAAGATCCGTGTTCTCGTTGTCGACGACGAGCCGGCAATCCTGCGGTTTCTAAAGCCTGCATTGGAAGCCAATAATTATGCCCTGACGAGCGCCTGCACGGTCGCAGAAGCCATGGAGCGGATCACCGCCGACCCACCGGACATCGTGGTGCTCGATCTCGGGCTTCCCGACGGAGATGGCAAAGACGTGATCCGGCAGGTGCGGACCCGGTCGGACGTGCCAATCATTGTGCTGTCGGCGCGGGACCGCGAAGTCGAGAAGATCGAAGCCCTGGACCTCGGCAGCGATGATTTCGTCAACAAACCGTTTGGCATCGGCGAATTGCTTGCCCGAATGCGGACAGCGCTGCGGCATCGGATGGAACGCGCCTCCGAGACGCCCGTTCTGCGCATCGCAAATCTCGAAATCGACAATGTGCGACATCGGGTCATGCGCGGCACTTTCGAGCTCAAGCTGACGCCCAGGGAATTTGAGCTGCTTTCGTTTCTGTCGCGGCATGCTGGCAAGGTGGTTACCCACAAGCAGATTCTGACCACCGTCTGGGGTCCGGCGCACGCGGCGGACACCCAGTATCTTCGCGTCTATATCGGCCAGCTTCGCCAGAAGATCGAAGCCGATCCCAGCGACCCCCGTGTCATCATTACCGAGCCCGGAATTGGCTACCGCGCTGCCGAGGCGACCGAGCGATAGATCGTCGGCGATTTCGCAACTGTCGGGGCGATGTCGGCATTGGTCCGCGCGCGCATCTTTATGATTTCCTTATACCGCGGCCCGGTTTCCCGCATTGATCGCTTAGGTCGATCCTTCTAGCTGTCACGGCGCGACGCATATTGACGAGAGGAACACCGTGACCTCGCGTGAGGAAGCGAACGATCCCGGCCATCCGGCAGATGAGCCGCGGCCAACGGCCAATCTGCTTGCACCAGTCCTCGGCCTGATCGGGATCGGCGCACTTGCCTGCGCCGTATGGGCTTTCGGATTCAACGCTCGTTATTTCGAAGACGAGCGGCTGGATTGCGCCGCGATCGCCAACGGTGCAGCCCGGCTCGCCTGTTACGACCAACTTGCAACGCATCCGCCTGCGAGGGGCGCCCTCGCGCCCGCTCGAACCGACCCTCAAGAGGAAATGAAATGAGCTCGATAACTGCACCCGCGTCCGACGCGGCAGGCCACGCCCCCCCGGCCGCCGGGTTCTGGGCTCTGACGCTTGGAAGCATCGGGATCGTGTATGGCGACATCGGCACCAGCCCGCTCTACGCGATGCGGGAATCCGTGATCGCCGCGGTCGGGGTCGGCAACCCAGCCAGCCAAGCGGTCGTGCTGGGCATTCTGTCGCTTGTGATCTGGGCGCTGCTCGTCGTGGTGACTGCGAAATATGTCCTGTTGCTGCTGCACGCGGACAACAAAGGCGAAGGCGGCACGCTTGCCTTGATGGCATTGGCTCAACGGGGAATGGCCCACGGCAGCTCGATCGTCATTCTGCTCGGCATTGTCAGCGGCGCGTTATTTTACGGCGATGCACTGATTACGCCGGCGCTCTCGGTGCTGTCAGCGATCGAGGGGCTGAAGATCGCGACGCCGGCTTTCGATCCCTATGTAGTGCCGATCACGATTTTGATTCTGATCAGCTTGTTTGTTGTTCAGTCGCGCGGCACCGCCACGATCGCCGTGTTTTTCGGGCCGATCACGCTGGTCTGGTTCCTGACTCTGGCAGCCGCCGGGATTTGGCAGGTCGCACGTAATCCCGTCGTCCTGGCCGCGTTCGATCCCTCTTACGGCATCGCGTTTCTGGTCGCCAACCGCCTTATCGGCTTTCTGACGCTCGGCGCCGTATTCCTCGTGGTCACGGGTTCGGAAGCGCTCTACGCTGACCTCGGACATTTTGGACGCCGTCCGATCCAGGCCGCGTGGCTGTTCGTTGCGCTGCCAGCGCTTCTGCTCAACTACCTCGGTCAGGGCGCCCTGATTCTGGCCGACCCAAAGACCATCGAGAATCCGTTCTTTCTGCTATATCCCGAATGGGCGCTGCTGCCGATGGTTGGTCTCGCGACCGCTGCCACGGTCATCGCAAGCCAGGCGGTAATCACCGGCGCCTACTCGCTCACCCGCCAGGCCATATCGCTCGGTCTGCTGCCGCGCCTTGAAATCCGCCACACTTCGGCGGCTCTGTCCGGCCAGATCTACATGCCACGCGTGAATGCCTTGCTGCTGATCGGTGTGCTTCTCCTGGTCATGTTGTTCCGTTCTTCGAGCGCGCTCGCATCCGCCTACGGCATAGCCGTCACCGGCACGATGGTCGTGACCAGCATGCTGGCGTTCGTTGCGATCTGGAAGGTATGGAGATGGTCGGCGCTCGCCGCCGGGTGCCTGATAGGCCCATTCCTGCTGATCGATCTAACTTTCCTCAGTGCCAACGCGCTGAAAATCCTCGAAGGCGGCTGGATGCCGCTGGCTCTCGGTTCGATGGTGATGCTGGTGATGTATACCTGGCGTCGCGGCAGCCGGATTCTTTCCGAGAAGACCCGACGACTGGAATTGCCGTTGGACGATCTGATCCGGATGCTTGAAAAAAAGCCTCCGGTCCGCGTGCCCGGAACGGCCATTTTCCTCACCAGCGATCCGCTGAGCGCACCGACCGCGCTGATGCACAGCCTCAAGCACTACAAGGTGCTGCACGAGCGCAATGCCGTTCTGACCATCGCAACCGATCCGCTGCCGCGCGTCGACGCGGCCGACCGCGTTCACATCGAACCGGTTTCAGAGACGTTTTTTCGCATCGTGCTCCGCTTCGGGTTCATGGAAACGCCCGACGTGCCGCAGTCATTGGCGATCGCGCGCAGGCACGGATGGCATTTCGACATCATGTCGACGACGTTCTTTTTATCGCGCCGCACGCTCCGGCCGGCGCACGGCTCGATGATGCCGCGGTGGCAGGATCACCTGTTCATCGCATTGGCACGCGCCGCGAACGACGCCACGGATTACTTTCAGGTTCCGACCGGGCGGGTGGTGGAAGTCGGCACCCAGGTGAAGGTCTAGCCGCCGGGCACCCCGGTCTGCAGCGCCAGCGCATGCAGCACGCCGCCCATCTGGCCCCCCAGCGATTGATAGACGATCTGGTGCTGCTGGACGCGGGATTTGCCGCGGAACGATTCCGAGATCACGGTCGCCGCGTAATGGTCGCCGTCGCCAGCAAGGTCGCGGATCGTCACCTCGGCGTCCGGAATCGCGGTCTTGATCATGGTCTCGATGTCGCGGGCGTCCATCGGCATCCGGATATTCTCCCAAACCGTCCGAATCACGGCCAACTCCGCCGCGATCGCACATCAACCCTAACGCGGACCCGTGGCGGCGTCACGCACCCATGCAATATATCCGCTGCCCGCCTCTTTCAAAGCCCGGGCGGACCGCACATTTGATCAAAAATGCCGACGCCAGAGAGGCTGACCATGAAAATTCCCGGCCCCGACCATCCCATCGCCATCACGGCGAATCCGAAGCGCATCCGCGTCACCGCGGGCGGCACGGTGATCGCCGACACCACCCGCGCCCTGACGCTGAAAGAGGCAAGCTACCCGGCGGTGCAGTACATCCCGCGTCAGGATACAAACATGGCGCTGCTGTCGCGCAGCGACCGGGTGACGCATTGCCCCTACAAGGGAGACGCCAGCTACTACGGCGTCACCGCCGGCGGCAAGGCGCTGGAAAATTCGATCTGGACCTACGAGACGCCGTTCCCGGCAATGGCGGAAATCTCCGGCCATCTCGCATTCTATCCCGACAAGGTGACGATCGAGGAAGTGTAGACGCGAGCTTCCTTTCCCGTCATCCCTGCAAATTCCCGTCGTCCCCGCGCAGGCGTGGACCCATAGTCACCGTCGGTTATATCAAGGGCGATGGTACTTATGGCCTGCGTCTATCACGGCCGCCGGTGGCTATGGGTCCACGCCTGCGCGGGGACGACGGAAAAATGTGGCGCGGGATCCTATGCCCTGAAGATCGTCAGCCCCAATATCAGCAGCACCAGGAAGATTACCACAAACACGTAAAACAGGAATTGCGCGACGTCCGCGGATGCCGCCGAGATGCCGGTGAAGCCGAGGATGCCGGCGACAACCGATACCAGGAAAAAGATCAGCGCCCATTTGAGAATTGTCATCGTCCGCTCCCGTGAAAGCTTGCCGATGGCCACAACGACGCACCGGCGCGATAGTTCCCGATTTTGAACTTTTCACCCCTTGCCGAACGCCGGTCGCGGCGGCAACATCGCCGGCGCAACTTGCCGGTGGGCGCCATGACATCGATTTCACAGACGGCGGCAGCCACTGAGGTTCGCGCAGCCCCCAAGGCGGTTGGCCGCAACCTGACGTTGGATCGCGCCCGCACCTTCCTCACCATCGTGGTGCTGATTCACCACGCGGTGATCCCCTACACCCATTTCGGCCACACCGATCCCGCCGCCTGGATCGGCTTCGACGCCGTCGTGCTCGCCACCGACAGCTTCTTCATGGCGATGTTCTTTTTCCTGTCCGGCCTGTTCGTCTGGCCAAGCCTCCGCCACAAGTCGCCGGGGTCGTTTTTTCGCGATCGCCTGCTTAGGCTCGGCCTGCCCTTCGCGATTGCCGCGTTCACCATCATCCCGATCGCCTATTACGCGCTCGAGTTGCGGCAGCACCCTGCCACGAGCTTTTCGGAATACTGGTGGAAGATGGTGACGGCCGGGCCGTGGCCGAGCGGCCCGCTGTGGTTTCTCTGGGTGCTGCTGGCGTTCGACCTGAGCGCCGGCCTGTTGTACCGGCTGTCGCCGAACCTGCTCGATCCGGTCAACCGCCGCGCGCTGCGCGGCTTCGACAGGCCGGTCGGCTTTTTCCTGTTCATGCTTGCCGTGACCGCAATCGCCTACGTCCCGGCGCGGCTCTATTTCGGGGTCAACCACTGGTTCGAGTTCGGGCCATTCTCGGTGCAGGCGAGCCGCGTGCTGCTGTATGCGGCCTATTTCTTCATCGGGGCCGGCGTCGGCGCAGCGAATTTCGATCGCGGATTGCTCGGCGCCGGCAGCCGGTTGGCGAAGGGCGGCTGGGGCTGGGCGATCGCGACATTCGTTGCTTATTGCCTGCTGTGGGGGCTGATCGCCATCAAGCGCCAAGTTCTGGGCAATCCCAGCGTGCTGCCGTACTGGTACGAGACAAGTTACGGCATCCTGTTCGTGATCTTCGGCGCCGCGATGATGTTCACGATCCTGGCCTTCTTCCTGCGCTTCAGGCGAAGCGGCTGGAGCGTGCTCGATCCGATGCAGAAGGACGCCTATGGCATCTTCCTCGTGCACTATGCGTTCGCGCTGTGGATCCAGTACTGGCTGTTCGATTTCGATCTGCCCGCGATCGTCAAGGTATTGACCGGCTTCGCCTTCACGCTGGCGGCGAGCTGGGCCCTGACGCGGGCATTGCGGATGCTTCCCGGCGCGGCGCGGGTGCTGTGACGTCGCAGCCACGGTCAGGGAGCCATCGACATGGATGAGGTCGAGATCGTCGATTACGATCCGCGCTGGCTGGTCTTGTTCGACCAGGAAGCCGAACGGCTGCGGGCGGTTCTAGATCCGTCCTTGATTTCCGGACTTGAGCATTTTGGAAGCACGGCTATTCCCGGCCTGTCGGCCAAGCCCATCATCGATATCCTGATCGCGGTCCGATCGTTGACGGACGCGCAAGCCAGCTTTGTCGAAGCCCTGCGAAATCTCGATTATGTCCATTGGGCTGAAAATCCGAAGAACGATCGACTATTCTTCGTCAAGGGCATGCCGCCCTTTGGAGCGCGGCGCTCCCACCATGTTCATGTGACGGAGCCGCATGGCGAAATGTGGCAGCGCCTGGTGTTCAGGGACTATTTGCGCGCGCATCCGCAGGAAGCGGCGACTTACCAGCAGCTCAAACGACGGCTTGCCGCCGAACACCGGGCCGATCGCGAGGCTTATACCGACGCCAAATCCGCCTATATCGAAAGCGTGATGCGAAAGGCGATGAAGTAAGGATGCCCGTCATCGGCCGACGCACCCAATCGGATCTTCACAAGAAGATGGATTGCCGGGTCAAGCCCGGCAATGACGGCGATGGATTGCATCATCGCGCACGCTCCTCGGGCTTCGCGCGCCTTGATCGTCACAGCGAGCAAGCAACCAAACTACCCCCGTCATTGCCGGGCTCGACCCTAAAGGCATTCATACATCTTCATCGTCATTGCCGGGCTTGACCCGACAATCCGTCGTCTTCGAAAGACTCTTGCGAAAGGTGATGGATGCGCGAGTCATATACGCGAAGACGCGGAGCGCTTACTTCGCCTTGCCGCCCATATACCCCGGCAGCCAGCTTTCGAAGGCGTGGGTCAGCGCCTTGATATGCGCGGCGCCCTCCCCGGTAACCACCACCTCATTGCCGCCGGTGAGGCCGATCTGCACGCAGGGCACCTCGACCGCCTTGAGCTTGGTGAAGACGCCAAGCAGATCCTTTTCGTTCACCGTGACGATATAGCGGCCCTGGTCTTCGCCGAACCACCAGGCATGCGGCACGATCTCTCCCGGCGCTTCGTCGAGCATGGCGCCGATACCGCCCGCGATTGCCATCTCGGCGAGCGCGATCAACAGCCCGCCATCGGAAACGTCATGCACCGCGGTCGCGGTGCCGGCGTGGATCATGCCGCGCACCACGTCGCCATTGCGCTTCTCGGCGGCAAGATCGACCGGCGGCGGCGCGCCTTCCTCGCGGCCGCAGATGTCGCGCAAATACACCGACTGGCCGAGCCAGCCCCGGGTGTCGCCGATCAGCAGGATCACCTCGCCTTCGGCCTTGAACGCCAGCGTCGCGGATTCTGGTAAAATCGTCGAGCAGCCCAACGCCGCCGATCGACGGCGTCGGCAAAATCCCGCGACCGTTAGTCTCGTTGTAGAGCGAGACGTTGCCGGACACGACCGGGAAATTCAGCGCGCGACAGGCTTCCGAAATCCCCTTCAGGCAGCCGACGAACTGGCCCATGATCTCGGGCCGCTCCGGATTGCCGAAATTCAGGTTGTCGGTGATCGCCAGCGGCCGCCCGCCGACCGCGGTGATGTTGCGCCAGGCTTCCGCCACCGCCTGCATGCCGCCCTGACAGGGATCGGCCTCGCAATAGCGCGGCGTCACGTCGACGGTCAGCGCGAGGCCCTTGGGGCCGTCCTCGACCCGCACCACCGCGGCGTCGCCGCCGGGGCGCTGCACGGTATTGCCGAGGATGACGTGATCGTATTGCTCCCACACCCAGCGTTTCGAGCACAATTCGGGCGTGGCGATCAGCTTTTCCAACGCCGGCATGATGCCGATCGGCGGCTTCACATCCCGCGCATGAATGACCGGCAGCGGCGGCGAGGCCACGTGCGGCCGGTCGTACAGCGGCGCCTCGTCACCCAGCTCCTTGATCGGCAGGTCGGCCATCACGTCGCCGCCGTGTTTTACCACGAAGCGCTTGCTCGGCGTGGTGTAACCGACGACGGCAAAATCCAGCCCCCATTTTTTGAAGATCGCCTCGGCCTGCTTTTCCTTTTCGGGTTTCAGCACCATGAGCATGCGCTCCTGGCTTTCCGACAGCATCATCTCATAGGCGCTCATGCCGGTCTCGCGGGTCGGCACCGCGTCGAGATCGAGATCGACGCCAAGGTCGCCCTTGGCGCCCATCTCCACCGCCGAGCAGGTCAGCCCCGCTGCACCCATGTCCTGGATCGCGATCACGCAATCCGCTGCCATGATTTCGAGACAGGCTTCCAGCAGCAGTTTCTCGGCGAAGGGATCGCCGACCTGCACGGTCGGACGTTTCTCCGCCGAGTCGTCGTCGAATTCGGCCAACGCCATCGAGGCGCCGTGGATGCCGTCGCGGCCGGTCTTGGAGCCGAGATAGACGATCGGCATGTTGACGCCCGATGCGGCCGCATAAAAGATCTTGTCGGTGTCGGCGAGGCCGACCGCCATGGCATTGACCAGGATGTTGCCGTCGTAGCGGGTGTGGAAACGCACCTGCCCGCCGACCGTCGGCACGCCGAACGAATTGCCATAGCCGCCGACGCCGGCCACCACGCCGCCGACGAGATGCCGGGTCTTCGGATGCTCCGGCGCGCCGAAACTCAGCGCGTTGAGGCAGGCGATCGGCCGCGCACCCATGGTGAAGACGTCGCGCAAAATGCCGCCGACGCCGGTAGTCGCGCCCTGATAGGGCTCGATGTAACTCGGATGGTTGTGGCTTTCCATCTTGAACACCACCGCCTGGCCGTCGCCGATATCGATCACGCCGGCATTCTCGCCGGGGCCCTGGATCACCCATGGCGCTTTGGTCGGCAGCCCGCGCAGATGGATGCGCGAGGATTTGTACGAGCAGTGCTCGTTCCACATCGCCGAAAAAATCCCGAGTTCGGTGAAACTCGGCACCCGGCCTATCAGCTTCAGGATGCGCTGGTATTCGTCGGGCTTGAGGCCGTGGGAGGCGACGAGTTCGGCGGTGATCGCGGGTTCGTTGCGGGACATGTACTTCCTGGTGACGGCTGCGGGTTCATGGAATTAGGCCCACGCGGCTGACAAGTAAATCAGATGTTCCGGGACCGGGGTTGAAAGCGGGGGACGAGCGGCTTTTATCGCGCTCCGGATGTCGCTACCATCGATCGAAATCGCTTTTTTGCGGCTTCCGACCGGCGCCTTTCGCCGCGATTCTCGATTTCTCGATACCGGTAAAGTGGAGATTTTTCATGCGCGTGCAACAGCCGGTTCGCGATCGAAACATGTCGCTGTGGCAGTCGGCCGTTCGTCAGACGCTGGTCAATACCCGTCTGTCGGATGCCGACAAGAAAACCGTCGAATGCAAGGTTTCGCAGCGCGCGCAGGCGAAGCAGCAAAAGCCGCCTTCCGGCGCGCGAGCCGGAGGCGCGGCAGCCGATGCAAGCTCGGGCAGCGGACCGGCCAACACCACCTATGCCTCCCCGGCCGCTGCCAGGACCCTCCACGCCCGCCGCGCCGCGGGCCGGCGCGCCTCGCTGCTCGACCTCTTCTTCGATCTGTTCCGGCGCTACAGCGTCTTCGACCTCGGCGGCTGGGTCAAATGCTGGTGGTACTATGTCAAATACTACGTTCTGGCCCGCCTGCCCCCGCCCTATGTCGACTGGAAAACACAGACCCCTGCCGACCCGGATTTCGGTGTCATCAAGTACCGGCTGCCGAGCCATTGCCGCGCGCTCATGATCGGCGACTGGGGCACGCACATGCCCGACAACGTCGCGCTGCTGCGCCAGGCGGTAAGGAAATTCCGTCCGCACGTCATCATCCATCTCGGCGACGTCTACTATTCCGGCACCGTCGAGGAATGCACGCAAAACGTTCTCGAGGTGATGGACGAGATTTTTGCCGACCCGACGCTGGCGCCGCGCCCGCCGTTCTTCGCCATTCCGGGCAATCACGATTATTATGCGGGCGGACGCGGTTTTTACCGGACCATCGAGAAGGTGAACGCGGGCATCGCCGACTGCACCCAGCGCGCGAGCTATTTCTGCCTGCGCACCGAGGACGACCGATGGCAGTTCCTCGGCATGGATACCGGCTATAATGACCGCGTCCCCACCGACCTGTTGTCCAGCGATCCGCAAGGTCCCGACCTGCGCGACGGCGAGGGTGACTGGCATGCGCACAAGCTGGACAGGAACACCTTCGCCGGCTCCACGATATTGCTGTCGCATCACCAGTTGATCTCGGCCAAGGAGCAGCTCGACAGCGGCAGCCGTTCCCATCTCAACGAGAAGCTCTACAGGCGGTTCGGCAAATATTTCGATCGCATTTCCGCGTGGTACTGGGGCCACGAACACAGCCTGATCCTGTTCGAAAACGACTTTGAAATCGATCCGGGCCAGCCGGTGCTGGCCAAAGGCCGGTTGCTGGGGTGCAGCGCCTACGAGGAAAATGCAAACGACGATCCGTTCGACGAGAAATATCCGGCGGCGCGTTTCATGGCGAAGATGCCGAGACTGACGATGTCGCATTTCGGCGGAATGGATTTCTATAATCACGCATTTGCAATCCTGGACATCGCACCCGAGAAGATTCACGCCACCTATTACGAATATCCGAGCTGGGGCACGGCCAACGCACCGCATTCCGAGCCCGAGATCGGCGACAAACTGTTTTACGAAGAGGACCTGTTGCCGCGCGGCCCCTGAGAGTGCGGCCGGAAAGCATTCGATAAAATTGCGTCCGGTCTTCGCGCGAGCCCGGAATCCACAACCACAACCGGAGATCATGGATTCCGGGCTTGCGCCCAGGAGGGCGCATACCGGAATGACGGCCGCGGATGGATCGTCGGGACAGGCCCGGCCCTGACGCGTTCGAACGGTTCAGGCGTTTGCACATCGCGGATGGATCGGGTTTAACAACCCGAACACCTCAAGCAAGGGCGACATCACGTGGACGATTTGAGCAGAACGGCGTTCCTTCGCCGCCCCGATTTGCATGTCGAAACCCAAGGCGAATTCGCGGGCTGGCGTACCTGGAGCCGCGACAGCTTCGAATCCAATAACGGGCCGTTCTGGCACAGAATGGAAGACGACGGCCGCGTGCGTTGCGCGTTCCGCGTCGAGGGCAAGCATCTCAACGGCCTGCGCAACGTCCACGGCGGCGCTTTCATGACCTTCGCCGACTACTGCCTGTTCGCCTTCGCCTCGCCGGTGCTGAAGGGACCGGGCGTAACGGTGGCGTTCGCCTGCGAATTTCTCGACGCCGGCCATGAAGGCGATCTGATCGAGGCCTCCGGCGAAATCATGCGCGCCGGTGGTTCGCTGATCTTTCTGCGCGGGATGCTGAATTGCGGCGAGCGGCCGCTGTTTTCGTTTTCCGGCACCATCAAGCGGGTCAAGCCGCGGCCGCCGGCTGAGGGCGCGCCCGCATGAATCGCGAGTGAGCGGGCCGGTTACGAGGAGATCAGATGTCGTTCACCGCGCTCGCTCTCGTCGTGCTCGCCGCCTTCCTGCACGCGACCTGGAATCTGCTGTCCAAGCGCGCCGCGCCGGCTGGCCCCGCGTTCGTGCTGGCCTATAATGTCGTCGCCTGCGTCGTCTGCCTGCCCTGGGTCGGCTGGGTTGTCGCACACCAGGCGCTGGCCTGGACGCTGCCTGTCGCCGGCTGTATTTTTCTGAGCGCGGTGCTTCACCTCGCCTACAGCCTTTGCCTGCAAAAAGCCTATCAGCTCGCCGACCTGTCGGTAGTGTATCCTGTCGCGCGGGGCGCCGGTCCGACGCTGTCGACGCTGGGCGCGTTCGCGCTGCTGGGCGAAACGCCCTCCCTGCTCGGCACGCTTGGGCTGCTCGCCGTCGTCGTCGGCATCGGCTTCATCTCCACGCAGGGTGACATTTCCGCGTTCCGCCGGCCCGGAGGCCAGGACGGCATGCGCTGGGGTCTGGCGACGGGTTCGCTGATTGCGGGCTATACCGTGCTCGACGGATACGGCGTCAAGGTACTTGCGATTCACCCGGTCCTGCTCAACTGGTTTGCAAACCTGGCGCGCTTCGCCATGCTGGCGCCGGTCGTGCTGTCCAACCCCGCGCGCGCCAGGGCCGCCATGAAGGGCCGCTGGCGTCTGGCGATCGGCGTCGGGGTGCTGTCTCCGCTGTCGTACATCCTGGTGCTGAGCGCCATCGACATGGGAGCCCCGCTCAGCCTGGTGGCTCCGGCGCGGGAAATGTCGATGATGGTGGCCGCCCTATTCGGCATGCTGATCCTGCGCGAGCCCGTCAACGCATGGCGCATTATCGGTTGCCTGGCCCTGATCTTCGGTGTCGTTCTGCTCGGCGCCGGTTAGAGGTAAAAATCTTTAGGGAGCATGTTGGTCTTTTCCTGGCGCGGTTGTCCAAGCGTCATTCTCCGTCGGCAATCGAACAAGTCACCCTCCATTCAATGCTCTTGCGCGACTACATCCTTGCGTTAAGATCGAGTCAGAAACAGGCGGCGAGAAAATGCTGACAGAACAAGACCTTTCGAACATACCTGTTCTCGGCGAAGCCAAGGTTCACGTGTTGCAATCCAAATGGTATCCGGAGCACACCAACGCTTTGGTGAAACGCTACGTGAAAGTGCTGGCATCCGCCGAATGCCATGCAGTCGAGGTGCATACATTGAGCGGATGCCTGGAAATGCCGCTGGCGTGCATCGATCTGATCGACAAACACGAGAACCGGATCGATGCGATCGCGTGTTTCGGAAATCCTCATGAAAGGGGAAACCGCGCATTTCGAGATGATCATGGATACTCTGACCCATTCTTTTGCTCAGCTTGTTCTTACGGCCAGGACACCGATCATCAATTGCATAATTCCCGCGAGTTCGATCGAGCAGGTCAATGTTCGCACCTCCGACGACGGTTTGAATAAAGGTATCGAAGCGGCATTGGCCACCATAGAAACCATTCGATGGCGCAGACAGTTACGTTTGACGAGTTGATAGAAAAAGGCGTCTTTAACCGGGAAGCCGGACCGGCCTTTGATGCCGGCGTCACGCGCAAGGTCGAGCGCCTCCAGCTGGAAGACCGCCTACTGCTGTTCAAGCTTTTCTCGCCGGGTGACGGGGATCTTTTCGAAACCGAGAAGCTGTTTTATGACAGACTTTCAGGACATCCCAATCTGGCAACGTTTCATCATGCGGGATCCTGGCCCGGCGATCCCTTTGTTCGATACATTTTATTAGACTACATACAAGCGCCGCCCCACGCGTCCTTTTATCCGCTTCGGGTATTCTACGCCATCGAGTCGCTCATCAGGAGCTTACGGCGCGACCATAGCCGGTCCAGTCCGCCGCCCCGACATCTGCAATATTCTCTTTCCGATCATATGGCTTCGATGAGGGCCTATCGGTCCTTTGCGCTGCTGAACTCTTTTCGGCCGTGGAACGCGGTGCGCGAATTGTTCGAACGCATCTCGTCAATCGAGGACCGATATACGTTCACGCATAATGATCTGCATATCGAGAACATCCTGTTTTGTCACGTTACCTCCCGCTGGATAATCCTGGACTTCAGTCATTCGATGTTCAGTCACCCGCTGCATGATTATGGCGGGCTTCTTGCTCATTTTGGACCAAGGTATTTTCGGGCTGTCTGCGCGCGGGCGCCTCACCTATCATCGCTCAGCGCCGCCGACCGCATTCTTCTGATCTGCTTCTTTTCTCTGATCCGAAGCCTTCGCCGGCTGGATTACCTCGGGCAACAGAGCGGCGAAACAAGAAAGCGACAACCCGCCGCGCATCGACTGAAGGTGCTGCGAACGATCGATTTTACCTTAACCATGGCACGACAATATTCCGGGCTGAATAAATGGCGCCAACCCACGTCTCGATCGAGACATTAAAAAAAAGAATAGCCTCGCTACGCCAGGAGGCCACCGCCGTAACTCGGATCCGGGAACGATGCGCGGTTGAATTTGACGATAGTCTCGGTCAAGGCCGGCTTGCCGTCGCGGATTTTCTCCACGCAAATCCGTCGTATCCTACGCGAGAGTTGACCGGCCTCTTTCGCTTCTTCTCATGCCGAGACGTGTTCCGGGATCAAGGCATTGATCCCGTCCTGTGCATGTACGATCTGACGCTGCCGGGTGAAGAGGCTGCGCGGGAAGGCGGTGGCGGCACCATCAAGCAATCTCTGCCGCGGCGGTCCATCCGCGTTATACCCAGAGACGATCTCTTCTACTTTGTTCAGGAGGTGCTGGAAGCGCCGGCGGGCATATCGCCGAATTTCAGTGCTGGAACCAGCGAGCTGTTGAAATTAACGACCGTGCGAATGTCATCGGCGTCCCAATCGGTACTGCATGCCAAGCTGGCATGGTACGCCCGTTATATGGCGGAGGCTGCGACGACGCCGACAAGGATGATTTTAGCGTCCCAGCTCGTCTTGCCCATGCACCGCATCGCGATCGCATTGATGGAAGACGACATTCGTATTGCAGATTATTTCTGCGGAACAAAGCGAAGAATTTTTCGGCAGCTTAATTCCGATAATACGATCTGTAATATCTGGAACGACGATAACGGCCGGTTGCGATGCCAGCTCACGCAGACGATTTCCACATACGAGCGCGTGATTCAATCCACTGCTCCCGGCAAATTAATACCTGCGATGGATTTCTTTTATCTGGCGTTATTCTTGATTCGCGGATGCATACAATTCGGTAACTCTTACGGAGCGGCCCAGAACCTTTGCGACAAGGTCAACTCGGTAAACAATCTCGGGCAAGTCAGTTATGTGCAGCTGGCGCCTGACACGCACAATTCGGTACCTCTACCCCCTATGCGGGTGAGGACCCGCTCGGGGCCTGAAGGATTCTCTTTGCTGTCTTTGTACCTTGAGGACCGGCAACCCCAGGAAATCGCAGCCGCTGCGAAGGCTGTGGCGATAGAGGGGCGGTAGCATGGAGTGCCGGTTGCGCACGGCTCCGACACTGGAGATCGTAGCCGGGCCAGGTCATCTACTCGACCGGCCAACACCAAGCGATCAGGGTTTGTCGTTCGCCAGCAGCTTGCGGTATTTCGCGACGTCGCGCGTCACCAGCCGCTCGAGCACCTCCGGCGTATGCTCGTCGGCATCGGGCGGCACCGACGACAGGTCGTGGAAACGCTTCTTCACCGGCTCGCTTTCCACCGCGGTCCGCGCGGCTGCATTCAGCTTCGTAATGATTTCCGGCGGCGTGCCTTGTGGGGCGAACAGCCCGTTCCAGCCCTGCGCCTCGAATTCGGGCAAGCCCGCTTCCGCTGAGGTCGGCAGGTCCGGCAGCGTCGCAAGCCGCACGGTCGAGCCGATCACCAGGCCTTTCACGAGCTTGTCGTCGATCGCCTGCGATACCGAGGCGGCGTTGTCGCAGACACCATCGATCTGGCCGCCGATCGCGTCGGTGAGCGCCGGCGCGCCACCGCGATAGCCGACCAGCGTCACGTCGATGCCGGCTGCCTGCACGAAACTCTTGCAGATCAGGTAATTCGACGAACCGACCCCGGCATGGCCGAGATTGAGCTTGCCGGCATGGGCCTTGGCGTAGGCGATGAATTCCTGCAAATTCCTCGCCGGAAAATCCTTGCGCAGCGCCACGATGCCGAAGGTCTTGGCGACCATCGCAATCGGCACGAACGCATCGGCCTTGAACGGCAGCATCGGATAGATCGTGTAGGCGGCCGCGTTGGTGCCGGCATTGCCAATCGCGATGGTATAGCCGTCGGGCGCGGCCTTGGCGGCGCGCGCCAGCGCCGTCGAACCGCCGGCGCCACCGATGTTCTCGATCACGATGGTTTGCCCGAGCGCCGGACCCATTTGCTCGGCCACCGTCCGCGCGATCACGTCAGACGCGCCGCCGGCCGCGAACGGCACGATCATGGTGATCGGGCGTTTGGGATAATCCTGCGCGAACGCAGGATACGCGAATGACGCAAGCGCAAGCGCGGTGCCGAACAGCCACGCCGCGGCGGCGGTCATGCCGCGCGTTCCAGATGCGCGACCAGACCGGCGAACAGGCCGCGGCCGTCGGTGCAGCCCATGACGTCCTCGACGTGGTTTTCCGGATGCGGCATCATGCCGAGCACGTTGCCGTCGGCGTTGACGATGCCGGCGATCGACTGCGCGGCGCCGTTGATGTTGTGGGTGTCGCCGACTTCGCCGCCCGCCGAGCAATAGCGATAGAGCACCCGGCCCTCGCCTTCGAGCCGCCGGATGGTGTCTTCGTCCGCGGCGTAATTGCCCTCGCCATGCGCGACGGGCACGCGGATCACCTGGCCGGCATTGTAGCCGCGCGTGAACGGCGTGTCGGAACGCTCCACCCGCAGGTGCACGTCGTGGCAGATGAATTTCAGCCGCGCATTGCGCATCAGCACGCCGGGCAACAGACCGGACTCGCACAGGATCTGGAAACCGTTGCAGACGCCGAGCACGATGCCGCCGCGCCCCGCGAAATTGCGCACCGCGTCCATCACCGGGGCACGCGCGGCGATGGCGCCGCAGCGCAGGTAGTCGCCGTAGGAAAACCCGCCGGGCACCACCACGAGGTCGGTCCCCTCGGGCAGTTCGGTCTCGGCATGCCACACCATCGCCGGCTCCCGGCCCGAGGCGAGCTTCAGCGCGCGCGCCATGTCGCGCTCGCGATTGATACCGGGAAAGACGAGGACGGCGGATTTCATGACGCGATGGCTTAGCTCAGAACTTCAACCCGATAATTCTCGATCACGGTATTCGCCAACAGCTTGTCGGCGGCATCCTTCAGGGCCGCCTCGGCCTGGGCCTTGTCGGCGCCGGCGACTTCAATGTCGAACACCTTGCCCTGCCGCACGCTTGCGATGCCGGCGACGCCGAGCGATTTCAACGCGCCCTCGATGGCCTTGCCTTGCGGATCGAGAATGCCGGATTTCAAGGTGACGGTGACGCGCGCTTTCATTTGTTCAAATCCACTATTCGAGCCGTCATTGCGAGGCGCACTTGGGCCGAAGCAATCCAGTCTGTCGTCATGCGCGGGCTTGACCCGCGCATCCATCACACTTCAAAAAAAGCTTGTCGAAGATGATGGATTGCCGGGTCAAGCCCGGCAATGACAGAAAATGGATTGCTTCGCTTCGCTCGCAATGACGATCAGCCCTTCACCAGCACCGGACCGGACCCCACCGGGCGCTCGTTCTCCATCAGGATGCCGAGCCGCTTGGCCACCTCGGTGTAGGCTTCGAGCAGGCCGCCGAGGTCGCGGCGGAAGCGGTCCTTGTCGAGCTTCTCGTTCGACTTGATGTCCCACAGCCGGCAGGAATCCGGCGAGATCTCGTCGGCGACGATGATCCGCATCATGTCGTTCTCGAACAGCCGGCCGCACTCCATCTTGAAGTCGACCAGGCGGATGCCAATGCCGAGAAACAGCCCGGTGAGGAAATCGTTGACGCGGATCGCCAGCGCCATGATGTCGTCGATCTCCTGCGGCGTGGCCCAGCCGAACGCGGTGATGTGCTCTTCGGACACCATCGGGTCGTTGAGCTGGTCGTTCTTGTAATAGAACTCGATGATCGAGCGCGGCAATTGCGTGCCCTCCTCGATGCCGAGCCGCTGCGACAAGGAGCCGGCGGCGACGTTGCGCACCACCACTTCGAGCGGGACGATCTCGACCTCGCGAATCAGCTGCTCGCGCATGTTGAGCCGGCGGATGAAATGCGTCGGCACCCCGATGTCGTTGAGGTGCTGGAACAGGTATTCCGAAATCCGGTTGTTGAGGACGCCCTTGCCCTCGATTACCTGGTGTTTCTTGGCATTGAACGCGGTCGCATCGTCCTTGAAGTGCTGAATCAGGGTTCCCGGTTCCGGCCCTTCATATAGCACCTTGGCCTTGCCTTCATAAATGCGACGTCGACGGCTCATTGGGATGTACCGTGTGTTGTTGAAATCCATGAAATTGGTGTGCTCCTTATGACAGATTCGGTCCACAGCGGAGCTGCCGTGAAGGCCGGACAGGGGAAACAGAACAGGAACCGGCCCGATCGCAGCCTAGCCGATCGGTCTGCCCAGCACAATCGATCCGGGCGACGGGGATGAGTTTACCCACCACCGCCTGCGACCTTGCGGCTGTTGTTTTAGCCTTTCTCTGCCGGTATCTAGGCTCTCGCAGCCGCCGCCGCAACGCCGCGGCCCTCCTCCATTTGACATAGCTCCCTGGAACCCGCCGACATGACGACATTCGACAAGCGTGAAGAAGGTTTCGAGAAGAAATTCGCGATGGACGAGGAGCAGAGGTTCAAGGCCAACGCGCGCCGCAACAAGCTGTTGGGACTGTGGGCGGCGGAGCAGCTCGGGATGTCCGGCGACGCCGCCGCGGCCTATGCCAAGGAGGTGGTCGCCGCCGATTTCGAGGAAGCCGGCGACGGCGACGTGCTGCGCAAGGTCGCCGGCGACCTCGCGCCCAAGGGCGTCACCGAAGCGCAGGTCCGCGTCAAAATGGACGAACTGATGGCGCAGGCGATCCTGCAGGTGAAGGCGGGAACGTAGGCTCTCTCGTCGTTCCCGCCAACGGGTCCGCGCGAAGCGCGGCCCGATGACAGGCTCCGGCGGTAACCCATAACCACCGACGATCATTGCGTGACGCGTTGCTCCCGCGAGCGGCCGAGACCTTCCGCCTCACGACGACGGAAGGGTGGCGCGGCACGTCACGCCGAAAATCGCAATCCCCGGGGGCGCCGGCCGGACTATACTCCGGGGCATGCGCTTTCCCCATGTTCCCGACCTCATCGTCCGCCTTCGCGTCACCCCCGACGAGCCCGAGCCCGCCACGGGGCCGGGCGCGATCGTGGCGGTGCGACCGCAGGGGTCGCGGCGGCCGCATACCGCCGTGGCGGTGGCAAAGGTCAACCGCGCGGCAATGATCTTAATGGACGACCAATTCGTGACGTAGAGCCCGCACAAGAATTCAAACTGCTGGTCGCAGAACTTCACGCCCGCTTGGAGGCTTATCGGCTCGAAATTTTCCTCAACAATGCCTTGGAGCAGATTTCATTCCGCTCAGTGCGCAAGCGCGGCGTAAACCTACCACACAGAGCCAACTACCGGCGGATCACTTACACGGTGACTAAGGTAAACGGTACATGGACTAGTGTCGCTACCCGTGCAGATGGCACCGAGGCAATCCGGATAGAGCAAGCCGAATACAGCCTTGATGACCTTATCGTTCACCCCAACTATGTCGCTGAACGGTCGGATGAGAAACGTGATCAGCTTCGCAATCTATATCAACAGTGCAATCCCCGGCCGATTTCTAACCTACTTGTTGGCGCTGAACCGCCAATTGTCGCAGGCGACATCGAATTTCGCTGCCTTGATACGGAGCTTTTTTCAGCAATCATAGAAGTAATCTACGCAATGAGAAACGCGTTGCTTCATGGTGAACTACAGGCGGAAGAACCGGCTTTCCGTGCCTACGAACCGGCATACCGCATCGTTATGAAATTTCTGAACGCAGTGGGTTAAAGAAGTTTCCCTCACTCCTCCTTATACCCCAGCGCCTGCTCATTCCCGCTTGCCCCATAATATTTGAACGGCAGAAATTTTCCGCTCATGGCGATCCTGACGCGGTCGCCTTTGGGGTCGGGCAGGCGTTCCATCACCATGTCGAAATCGATCGCCGACATGATGCCGTCGCCGAACTCCTCCTCGATCAGCGCCTTCCAGGCCGGGCCGTTGATCATCACCAGTTCGTAGAAACGGTAGATCAAGGGATCGGTCGGCGGCATCGCGGTGCCTTCGCCGCGCATCGGCACTTCGTTGAGCAACCGCTCCTCGGCGGTCGAAAGGCCGAACAGCTTTGCCGCGGCGGAGGCCATCGGTTTGGTCATCTTGTGATGGCCGAGCACCGCGCCTGTCACCATCACCGGCGACATGCCGCCGATGGTCTCGCAGATGTGCTTCCAGCTCCAGCCCTGCTCGCGCTTGATGTCGAGCAGCTTCTCGGTGAGATCGGATCGCTTCATGGTGGCTCCTTTTCCAGTTCGTCATGCGCGGGCTGAAGCGCGAGGCGCGTCTTCATGCAAGACCGCCCGCGCATCCATCCAAAAAATTATCCCGACGCGATGGATTGCCGGGTCAAGCCCGGCAATGACGCGTTGTTACTGGCGAGAGCAAGCTCCGACGGCACCGGCCGCACCACCGGCACGTGGCGCGGATTGTGGCCGTCCGCGGCGGCCGTGAAGGTCTTGCTGCGCGTGACCAGGAAATCGACGATATGGTTGCGCACCGCGTAATAATGCGGATGGCGGTGCAGGTCGGCGCGGCCGCGCTGCTTGGGCAGCGGATTTTCCACGATCTCCGCCAGCACCGCGCCGGGACCGTTGGTCATCAGGAAAATCCTGTCCGCGAGATAGATCGCCTCGTCGACGTCGTGGGTGATCATGAACGCGGTCTGCCCGGTTTCGAGACAGATGCGGCGCACCTCGTCCTGCAGCGTGCCGCGCGTCAGCGCGTCCAGCGCGGAGAACGGCTCGTCCATCAGCATGATCTTCGGCGCTATCGAGAGTGCGCGCGCGATGCCGACGCGCTGCTTCATGCCGCCGGAAAGCTCGGAGGGGCGCTTGTGCTCGGCGCCGCTGAGGCCGACCAGGTCGATAAAGGCCTGCGCGTGGGCTTTTACCTTTGCGCGGTCCCAGCCGCGCCATTTCGAGGAAACCGCATAGGCGACGTTGCCGAGCACGGTGCGCCATGGCAACAGCGCGTGGCTCTGGAAGATCACCGCGCGGTCGAGGCTGGTGCCCTCGATCGCCTGGCCGTCGACGATCACGGCGCCCTCGGAGGGCGCGTCGAGCCCGGCCAGGATGTTGAGCACCGTGGTCTTGCCGCAGCCGGAATGGCCGATCACGCAGGCGAATTCGCCGCGCGCGATTCCCAGCCACAGGTTCTCGAACACCGCGACGCTGCCGCCGTCGGCGCCCGGATAGCGTCTGGCGATCGCCTCGATGGAAATGAACCGCTCGGTCATCGCCTCACTCCGGAAACGTGACCATGCGCGCGAACCGCGCCAGGATCTGGTCGAGCAGCATGCCGACCACGCCGATCACGAAAATAGCGATGATCACATTAACGATCGAAAAATTATTCCATTCGTTCCAGACAAAGTAACCGATGCCGGTGCCACCCACCAGCATCTCCGCGGCGACGATCACGAGCCAGGCAATGCCGATCGATATCCGCATGCCGGTCAGAATCGTCGGCGCGGCGGCGGGTAGAATGATCGTAAAAGCGCGCCTGATCGTACCGACTTCCAATGTGCGCGCGACGTTGATCCATTCCTTGCGCACGGCGGCGACGCCGAACGCGGTATTGAGCAGCATCGGCCACACCGAGCAGATGAAAATCACGAAGATCGCCGACAGCGCGGAATCCTTGATGGTGTAGAGCGCCAGCGGCATCCACGCCAGCGGCGAGATCGGCTTCAGGATCTGGACGAAGGGATCCAACGCCCTGTTGATCAGGGGCGACATTCCGATCAGGAAACCGAGCGGGATCGCCACCAGCACCGCGAGCAGATAGCCGAGCCCGACGCGGGCGATGGAATAGCCGAGCTGGATGCCCAGCCCCTTGTCGTTCGGGCCGTTGTCGTAGAACGGCCGCTGCAGGTGTTCCCACAATTTCGCGCCGACGTCGAGCGGACCCGGCATCGCCGATTGGCCTCGGGTCGCCGTCAGTCCCATCAGTCTGGCGTATTCCGGCGTCATCGCCGCGACCGTGCCGGTCGCACGCGTCGCGATGTGCCACGTCCCGACGAAAGCCAGAAACAGCACGATCGACACCATCGCCGCGCGAAAGCGAAGGCCAGCCTCCATCGTCAGCTCGCCTTCCTGATCTTGAAGCTCGCCAGATATTCGTCGGGCTTTGCCGGATCGAAGGTCTTGCCCATCACCACAAAGCTCTTCGTCGTCGCGGCCGGCGGCGTCAGCCCCGCCTCCGTCATCAATCTGGTGGCATCGGTGGCGAGATAGACCTGCGAGGCGATGCCGGCATAGTCGACATCGCCTTTGACCTGACCCCAGCGCTTCATCTGGGTCATGATCCAGATCGCGAACGACTGCCAGGGGAATGGATCGAAATCGACGCGGTCCGGCTGCGTCACGATATTGCCGAGCCCGTCGGCAAAGGTGCCGGTGAGAATCTGCTCGAGCACGATCTGCGGCTGGTTGAGGTAGTTCGCCGGCGCGATGGCTTCGGCGATCTGCTTGCGGTTTTCCGCCTTGTGCGCGAACGCGGTGGCCTCGACGATCGATTTGAGCAGCGCGCCATAGGTGTTCGGCATCGTGGTGACGAATTCCTTCGACGCTGCGAAGGCGCAGCATGGATGGCCTTCCCAGATGTCTTTCGTCAAAATGTGGATGAAGCCGACGCCGTCATACACCGCGCGCTGGTTCATCGGATCGGGGCCGAGGAATCCATCGATATTGTCGGCACGCAAATTGGCGACCATTTCCGGCGGCGGCACGGCGCGAATCTGCACGTCGAGATCGGGATCGAGCCCGTGTTCGGCGAGGTAATAGCGCAGCAGATAATTGTGCATCGCCCGCAACTGCAACCGCCGCGCTGAAGGCCGCGATCGGGATCGAACGGGTTGTCGAATGTGGACATCGAGTACTCCTTGCCGGCGTGCCGCCGCCGGTAAAAAGTGCAATCGCTGTGCCATGAGCCGCGGCATACCGTGTCGCCGCACGATGCAGCGATCTTCACGCTGCTTCGCAGAACCGGACCCTACCGTGCGCCAGCGTTCGTTACGGCCCCGGCTCTGCAGCGCACCGCTCCGCAAGGGCTACGCGCTGCACTGCGTCCGGGGCACGCACGGCTATGGGCGCACAAACCAGCAGAGACTGCCGCAAAAATGGGCAGCCTCTGCAATTTGTCGTAGGCAGAGCGAAGCGTGCCCACCATACAAGCGGCGCGATACGAACGATATATGATGGGCACGGCGCGAAGGCGCGCCTTTGCCCACCCTACAATTCAATAGAAGATCATTTCAGCGCGTCGGCGACCTTGGCGATGCCGTTCATGACGCACAATTCGTCTTTCTCGCCACCGGGGGCGCCGGACGCGCCGGCCGCGCCGATCACCTCGTTGCCGACCTTGATCGGTACGCCGCCGCCGACCGCGACCGTACCGGGGATCTGGCGCAGATAGGCGTTGGCCGGATCCGACGTCAGCTTCATGAATTCGAGCGAGGTCTGACCGCGGGTCCGCGAGGTGTAGGCCTTGAGGCGGCTGAATTCCATGGTGTGGGGATTGGTGCCGTCGCCGCGCAGCGAGGCCGCGACGTTGCCGGCCTTGTCCACCACCGTGACCGACACCTTGTAACCATCCCTGGTGCATTGCTCGATCGTGCCCTGGATGATGGCCATTGCCATTGCCATCGAGACGTTCTTTTCGACCTGTGGCGCCTGCGCGCGCGCAGGTCCCGCGGCAAGCACGGATGCGGCAGCAAGCAATGTCAAAGCAACACGACGCATATTGAAGCCTCCTATTTGTTGTTGTGGTGTTGAAAGTAACCGTCGGAACTGGGTTTTAATCCAGTGGGGCAGTAATATTGTTGCGGCGATGGCAAAGTGCGCTGCCGGAACATACAACTTTTTGTTGTATTATTCCATTGATAGGACTACATTCTTTGGATGGCCACTTCCTACATCCGCGCGCAGCTCAGTTCCGGCAGTATCGTCCGCTACCGCGTGACGCCGGATCAACCCGCCGAGGGGCCGCCTGCGATCGTTGCGCAACGGCCGCGCGGCTCGCGGCTGCCGCACAGCGACATGACGGTCGCAAAGGTGCGCCATCTGATCGAGAACACCGTTCTGAGCTACCGGGAAATCGAGGCCAGGACCGGCGCCAGCACCTGCGCCATATCGCGCTGGACGCGGGACTTCGGATGGCAGCGTCCGCCGAACGCGCCGCGCTCCAACGACATGATGCCGAACTGGCGCGCCGGCCGCCGCTTGAAGTTGCGCAAGCTTGCCGGCCGGCTGCAGGCGATAGCCGAACGTTATGTCCGCGAACTGGAAGAGACCCGAGGTGTCGATCTCGACAAACTGATGCAGGCGCTGCAGGTGCTGCGGATGGCGCGGCTGGAGGTGATGGGTAACCGGGCCCGCCGCCGCCCATGGATCGGCCCGGCGGTTAGCGGCGTCTGGAAAGCCGAGCGCGACAAAGCCATCGCAACCGCGCTGAAGGAAATGCGCCGCGGCGGCGTCGACCTCGACCGCGCGCCGCAAGAGGCGCTGGATCTCTTGATCGAGGCGAACACGCCGGTGGAGGATGTCGGCAACGTACGGCTGCCGAAAGGGGGACGGCGGCGGTCACCTATCCCGTAGCAACCATTAAAAAGTTAAGCGACATTTTCGGTCCAGGATTGCCGCGCCGGACGACGGTATTTGCAGACTAGGAGCTTTTGCGCTCGATCTTAACGCCGCAGGCCAACTGCAAAGTGGAATTTGCAGCGATGCCGGGCTATATTGCTTCCATGAGCCCAGCGGTGAAAACCATTCTCGAGTTGATGGCGTCCTGGCCGGCTGAGGACCAGGAGGAACTTTCCGAACTGGCGCGCGAGATCGAGGCCCGGCGCACCGGCGTTTATCGCCTGAGCGAAGAGGAACGGGCCACCATCGACGCCGCCCGGCGCGGTCCATTCGCGGCCGATGACGAGGTCGAAGCTTTCTGGAAGCGTCGCGGCCTGGCATGAGGCTGCGATACCGCGCGCAGGCGCTCGCCGACATCGACGCCATTCATCGGTCGCTTGAAGAGCACAGTCCGGCAGGCGCGCGCAACGTCTTGCATGCCATATACGCTAGTATCCACCTGATTGCCGAACATCCGTTATCGTATCAGGGCACGGATGATTCTGACATCCGCGTGCATGTGGTGCGGCGCTATCGCTACAAGATTTTCTACAGCGTGACAGGCGCGACGGTTGAAATCATCCATGTACGTCACACCTCGCGGCGATCATGGGGCGATAGTTAAATGTCTGCAAGGCGATCGAGCTCTCCCGCCACATCCCGCTCGACGTCGCCCGCATTCAGCAGACACACCCGATAGCCCCGCGCTTCCAGCCACGCCTGCCGCGCGGCGCGATCCTGCGCGATCGCTTCGGTCTCGTCGGCATTGACAAGCTCGATCGCCACCCGTTTCACGAACGACACGAAATCCGGGATATGCCGCCCCACGGGCGTCTGCCGTTTGAACTGTCCGGCGAACCGCCGGTCCGACGTCAGCGCCTGCCACAGGATGCGCTCGGCGTCGGTCGGATTGCGCCGCAGCAGCCGCGCCAGGCCCCGCACCGTGCCGCTCTCCGACGTCGATCCGCCCTGCCCGTGCTCGGCGAGCAGCGCGCGCAGCCGCGTCGCCTGTTCGCCGTCGAGCACCCCGCCCTTGGCCGGACCCTTGCGGCCTTCGGCGATCGCCATCACCACGCCGTGCAGCGTATGCATGTCCTGCTTGGTCGGCTCCATGCGGGAAAAGATGTTGCGCAGATTGACCAGCATGGTCTCGCGCTTCTCTGCCGGCCGCAGGAATTCGACGCGGTCGAGTTCGCGCACCAGATTGTCGAAGAACGCCTGCATCTGGTGCTGCGAGGCGCGTATCGAGCGTTCCGGCATCGCGAACGGCAGCGCGTCCGCGGTGGCCAGCCTGAACCATTCGTACCCCATCAACAGCACGGCCTGGGCGAGATTGAGCGAGGCGAACGCGGGATTGACCGGGAATGTGACGATGCGGTCGCTCAGCGCCACCTCCTCGTTGAGCAGACCCGCGCGTTCGCGGCCGAACAGGATCGCGGCCTGGCCGGAGGCCGCGATTTCGCGCACGATCTCCTGCGCGGCCTGCCCCGGCCCGATCACCGGTTTGGCCTGGTCGTGCGCACGCGCCGTGGTGGCGAACAGCAGCGTGCAGTCGGCCACCGCCTGCGCGACGGTGTCGAACAGCTCGACCTTGTCCAGGATGTGATCGGCGCCCGCGGCCGCGCGCTGCGCGCTGACGTTGGGCCAGCCGTCGCGCGGATTGACGAGCCGCAGCCGCGTCAGGCCGAAATTGCCCATCGCGCGCGCGGCCATGCCGATGTTCTCGCCGAGCTGCGGCTCGACCAGAATCACGACGGGGCCGGCCAGATCGGTTGGGATTTTGGTTTTGTCGGTGCCTGACATTATCTCACTTTCGCCACGTCGTCCCCGCGCAGGCGGAGACCCATAACCACCGACCGTTGTTGTTGGCGCGTACTTCCGCACGCTGCTTATACCTTCGACAATTACTGCCACGGAGGTTATGGGTCCCCGCCTGCGCGGGGACGACGGCGATGTTTTGCGCCTTTAGTGCATTTTCTTAAGCGAAATGCAAAATCAGCGCGGCGACGCGGCCTGGTCGGCTTTCGCAGCCGCATTTGCGATGCTATGCAGTCCGTCAACCCGTCCCGAAATGCTTGAATTCACGAAAAAGGCTTGCTTCCCCATGGCGAAAATCAAGGTCCAAAACCCCGTCGTCGAACTCGATGGCGACGAGATGACCCGGATCATCTGGCAGTACATCAAGGACAAGCTGATCACCCCGTTCCTCGACGTGAAGCTCGAATACTACGACCTCGGGATGGAGTACCGCGACAAGACCGACGACCAGGTCACCATCGACGCGGCCAACGCGATCAAGAAACACGGCGTCGGCGTCAAATGCGCGACCATCACGCCGGACGAGGCGCGGGTCAAGGAATTCGGTCTCAAGCAGATGTGGAAGTCGCCGAACGGCACCATCCGCAACATCCTGGGCGGCGTGATCTTCCGCGAGCCGATCATCTGCAAGAACGTGCCGCGCCTTGTTCCCGGCTGGACCAAGCCGATCATCATCGGCCGCCACGCCTATGGCGACCAATACCGCGCCACCGACATCAAGTTTCCCGGCAAGGGCACGCTGTCGATGAAATTCGTCGGCGAGGACGGCGCCGTGATCGAGCGCGAGGTGTTCAAGACGCCGGGCGCCGGCGTCGCCATGAGCATGTACAATCTCGATGACTCTATCCGAGACTTTGCTCGGGCCTCGCTGACCTATGGCCTCAACCGCGGCTATCCGGTGTATCTGTCGACCAAGAACACCATCATGAAAGTCTATGACGGCCGCTTCAAGGATATTTTTGAGGAGATCTACGAGAAGGATTTCAAGAAGGATTTTGAAGCAAAACATCTCACTTACGAGCACCGCCTGATCGACGACATGGTCGCCTCGGCGCTGAAATGGTCCGGCGGTTATGTCTGGGCCTGCAAGAACTATGACGGCGACGTGCAGTCCGACACCGTGGCGCAGGGTTACGGCTCGCTCGGCCTGATGACCTCGGTGCTGCTGACGCCCGACGGCCAGGTGGTGGAGGCCGAAGCCGCGCATGGCACGGTGACGCGGCATTACCGCGAGCACCAGAAGGGCAAGGAGACCTCGACCAACTCCATCGCCTCGATCTTCGCCTGGACCCAGGGCCTGGCGCATCGCGCCAAGCTCGACAACAACGAGGAACTGGCCAAATTCGCCAAGACGCTGGAAAAGGTCTGCGTCGACACCGTCGAGTCCGGCTACATGACCAAGGATCTCGCGCTCCTGGTCGGCGCCGACCAGCGCTGGCTCTCCACCACCGGCTTCCTCGACAAGGTCGCGGAGAATCTCACCAAGGCGATGGCGGCCTGATCCAATACACCGTGTCATGGCCGGACTTGATCCAGCCATCCATTCCTGTTTGAAGGAGTCGTCGGAAGTGGATGGATTGCCGGGTCAAGCCCAGCAATGACGATAGGTCATTGCTTCAGCCCTGCTTGCCGCATTTTTCGCCAACCCGTCGCCGTTGATAATTGCTGCGGCTTGCGTTGCCGGCCTTGCCGCCACCGTCGGCCACGTCGATACGCGACTGAATTGGAGCGAAGTCGTCGATTTTAACAAGGCATTTGTTGATCGTGTAGGGAACAGCAGGCGTTCGTTCCAAGGAGGACTAGGGAGCGAAGGTGCTTATGCGACCAGCCTGAAAAAGCGCCCGAACAGATCAACCAAAATCGCCGCGAACAAGATGGAGACGCGGTCGTTTCCTACTCTTTTCACGGCGTCTGCAAGAGTAATCAAATCGAAAAAGTTCGAAACGACCAGGACGGCTACCGAGTAAATGCCAAAGCCCAGAGTGAAGGCCACTCCGAAGCGCTCTGGACGAACGCCGCTTTGATCGCGGTGTTTGCCGCGAACAAGAAGTATCAGAATTCCAAGGACACCGGCACCAAAGGCCGCTGCTGGCGTAAGCGCCAGCGGAGCGTACTGCGAAATCATGGGAAGTTACGTGAACTTGAGTGCGCTTATGGCGCCGCCGACGACGAAACCTACCAGCGCGGCTGTATCGTCAGTTACATATGGCGCAATGGCATGGGAGAGGAAAGGTTGTGAATAAAGAGTTACGGTAGAGAGGGTCAACCCGAGCGCTGCGGCGCACATGGCAATGTTGGTCGCCGCCTCGATCTTCTCGTCTCGGGTCCCCGTAACGAGTTTGTTGCCCATATCGCCCAGCTTCAAAAGCATTTTCAATTCCCCAGGATGCCATGTGACGGTTAAAAAAGTTACCTATTCAAGTTGATAGGATCGGCCGAGTTCCAATCTTCTGCTTCACCGATGAGAGCGAGTCAACGCGTTTGGTCAACTTATGCTGGCAGCGCTTCTTGATTCCTCAACCGTACGCGCGCCGCCCGGCAAAGAGCAGCAGGAACACTGTCCCATCAACAGTAAAATCGTTGCTGCGACGCAGCAGGCATTATACATTAAATACCTGTTTTTCTTGAATAAACGACGGATGCGTTTCCAGCCGGCTATGGAGGCCTCCGGAGCAAGCGGGGGCCGGTCCCTGCTGCCGGGTCACCCTGAAAAACGCAACCGCCACCTTACCGGCGCGCATCACCCGTAACCGTCTTGCCGTTCCGCGCCCGCAGCGCGGCCAAGATCGCGGCTTGGCGTTCAGTCGCCCGCCAGCGGCCAATGCAACGGCTGTGATTGTCCCGCCTCCTCTTCGTCAAGAGCCACGAGGCCAAGCCCGATCCGACGAAGCGCGATCAGGTAATCTATCGCATCGCGAAACGGCTGTTCCATGCCCACAGTCAGGCGGACACCCGCTCTGAGGACTTTGCCGCTTTGGACCGTGCCATTTCTCGCCCCCGATTGGATGGGGCGGGTATCCCATACGGCAGGCTCGAATGGGCCGAAAAGCTTGTGGCGTTGCGCCATAATGCCGAGAAGGCGCGTCCCGGAATGACGGGTCCAGAGTCCTGCCGTATTTTTCGCCAGAACCTGCCGTTGATAATTGCCGCGGCTTGCGTTGACAGCCTTGCGGCCGCCGTGTTTTCCTTGCATCTGTTAAAGAGTAAGTCGCGTCGGGAGAGATCGGCTTGAAAAAGCCGGCGCCGAAGGAGCAACCGCCCCGGAAACTCTCAGGCAAACGGGACCGCGCGACTCGATGACATCTGGAAAGAGGCGCCACCGGACTTCGGTGCGCCCGCCGACGGGATAATACTCTCAGGCACAGCGACAGATGGGGCTTCGTCAGGTTTCCAGGGAATCGTCCCGGGCAACCTGGGAGGCCCTGTGATGCTTGCGCGCGAACCCGAATCGTTATCGCTGAAACGCACCCCCCTGCATGCGCTGCATGTCGCGCGCGGCGGCAAGATGGTACCGTTCGCCGGCTACGACATGCCGGTGCAATATGCCAGCGGCGTGCTGAAGGAACATCTCCACACCCGCGCCGGCGCCGGCCTGTTCGACGTCTCGCACATGGGCCAGATCGCGCTGCATGCGAGGTCCGGCCAGATCGAGGACGCGGCCATCGCGATGGAGCGGCTGGTGCCGCAGGATATTCGCAGTCTTGCGCCGGGCCGCCAGCGCTATGCGCAATTCACCAACGATGCCGGCGGCATTCTCGACGATTTGATGATCGCGAATGTCGGCACGCACCTGTTTCTGGTGGTCAACGCCGCCTGCAAGGCCGCGGACGAGGCGCATCTGCGCGCGCATCTGTCCGACGTTTGCATCGTCGAACCGTTGCCGCATCGCGCGCTGATCGCGCTGCAGGGCCCGAAAGCCGAATCGGTGCTGGCGGGATTTTGTCCGGATGCCGCGGCAATGCGCTTCATGGATGCCGGGCCGCGCCGCGTGCGGATCGAAGGCCTGGACATCGACTGCCTGGTGTCGCGCTCCGGCTATACTGGCGAGGACGGCTTCGAGATTTCGGTTCCCGCGCCGCGCGCCGACGCGTTGGCAACCGCTTTGCTTGACAGCGGCGACGCGCTGCCGATCGGCCTCGGCGCCCGCGACAGCCTGCGGCTCGAGGCCGGGCTTTGCCTTTACGGCCATGACATCAATGCCGCGACCACGCCGGTCGAGGCCGGTCTCGCATGGTCGGTCCAGAACAGCCGCCGCAACGGCGGCGCCCGCCCCGGCGGCTTTTTCGGCGCGGATGTCATTCTTGCGCAACTCGAACTCGGCGCGCCGCGCCGTCGCGTCGGTCTGGCGCCCGAAGGCCGCGCGCCGGTGCGCGAGGGCGCGCCGCTGTTTGCCGATGCATCGTCAAGCGAACGGATCGGCGCGGTCACCTCGGGCGGATTCGGTCCGAGCCTCGGCGCGCCGGTTGCGATGGGCTATTTGCCGGCGCCGCATGCCGCGGCCGGCGGCACGGTCTTTGCCGAACTGCGCGGCCGGCGATTGCCGCTGCGGGTGACGGCCATGCCCTTTGTTCCCAACACCTACAAACGCTGAAGGATCGCCATGACCACCCTGTTCACATCGGACCACGAATGGCTGCGTATCGAGGGCGACATCGCCACCATCGGCGTCACCGATTTCGCGCAGTCGCAACTCGGCGACGTGGTGTTCGTGGAATTGCCGAAAGTCGGCCGGCAGTTGAAGAAGGCCGAAGCCGCCGCGGTGGTCGAATCGGTCAAGGCAGCGTCCGACGTCTACGCGCCGATCTCCGGTGAAGTGCTGGAAGTCAACGAGGCGCTCAGTGCCGAACCTGCGCTGGTCAATTCCGATGCCGATGGCAAGGCGTGGTTCTTCAAGCTCCGAATCGCAGACAAGAGCGAACTCGGCGGTCTGATGGACGAAGCCGCCTACAAGAGCCACACGGCGTGAACCCTAACCTCGTCATGGCCGGGCTTGTCCCGGCCATTCACGTCTTCACTAAGAGACTCACATGACGAAGCGAAACGTTACCAACGAGCCCGCGACCACCTTCGCACGCCGCCATATCGGGCCCTCGCCGCACGATATCGACGCAATGCTGCAAACCGTCGGCGCCACAAGCCTCGCTACGCTGATGAGCGAAACGCTGCCGGCGTCGATCCGGCAACAGGCGCCGCTCGATCTCAGCCCGCCGCTGAGCGAGACCGAAGCGCTTCAGCACATGAGCGAGCTTGCCGCGCGGAACCAGGTGTTCACCTCGCTGATCGGCCAAGGCTATTCCGGGACCATTCTGCCGGCGGTGATCCAGCGCAACATTTTGGAAAATCCGGCTTGGTATACAGCTTATACGCCGTACCAGCCCGAGATCAGCCAGGGCCGGCTGGAAGCGCTGTTCAATTTCCAAACCATGATCTGCGACCTCACCGGGCTCGACGTCGCCAACGCCTCGCTGCTCGATGAAGCCACCGCCGCGGCGGAGGCGATGGCGCTGGCCGAACGCGCGGCGCAGACGAAATCGAAACTGTTCTTTGTCGATCGCGAGGTGCATCCGCAGACACTGGCGGTGCTGCGCACCCGCGCCGAGCCGCTCGGCTGGAATCTCGTTGTCGGCGATCCACTCGCCGATCTCGACGGCGCCGATGTGTTCGGCGGACTGTTGCAGTATCCTGGCACGTCCGGCGCGGTGCGCGACCTGCGGCCCGCGGTCGCGGCGCTGCGCGGAAAGGGCGCGATGGCGATCGTGGCCGCCGATCTCTTGGCGCTGACGTTGCTGGCATCGCCGGGCGAACTCGGCGCCGATATTGCGATCGGTTCGGCGCAGCGGTTTGGCGTACCGATGGGATATGGCGGCCCGCACGCGGCCTATATGGCAGTGCGCGATGCGCTGAAGCGCGCGCTGCCCGGCCGCCTCGTCGGCCTCTCGGTCGATTCGCGCGGGGCACCCGCCTATCGCCTCGCGCTGCAGACCCGCGAACAACATATCCGCCGCGAAAAGGCGACCTCCAACATCTGCACCGCGCAGGTGCTGCTGGCGGTGATGGCGTCGATGTATGCGGTCTATCACGGGCCGGAGGGGCTGACGCACATCGCGAAAACGGTGCATCGCCGCGCGACGGTGCTGGCGGCGGGATTGAAGAGATTAGGATTTGCGCCGCGCAGCGAAGCGTTTTTCGATACGGTCACGGTGGACGCCGGCGCGAGGCGAGACGAGATTATCGCGCGCGCGCGCCAGGAAACGATCAACCTGCGCGTCGACGATGCGACACTGGGCATTGCGCTGGATGAAACCACGACGCCGGCGATCGTCGAGGCGGTATGGCGCGCATTCGGCGGCGCGCTGGTCTACGCAGACGTCGAGGCGGACGCGAGTGAGGCGCTGCCGGACGGGCTGAACCGCCGCACCGCGTTTCTGACCCATCCGGTATTTCACGGGCATCGCTCGGAAACCGAACTGCTGCGCTATATGCGAAAACTGTCCGACCGCGATCTCGCGCTCGACCGCGCCATGATCCCGCTCGGCTCCTGCACCATGAAGCTCAACGCCACCGCCGAGATGATCCCGCTGACCTGGCCGGCGTTCGGCGCGCTGCATCCATTGGCGCCGCGCGAGCAAGCGAATGGCTATCATGCGATGTTCGCCCGCCTCGAAAAATGGCTGTGCGACATTACCGGCTACGACGCAGTATCGCTGCAGCCGAATTCCGGCGCGCAGGGTGAATATGCCGGGCTGCTGGCGATCCGCGGCTGGCACGCCGCGCGCGGCGAGCCGCATCGCAATGTGTGCCTGATCCCTTCTTCCGCGCACGGCACCAATCCGGCTTCCGCCAGCATGGCCGGCATGGAGGTGGTGGTGGTGGCGTGCGACGCGCGCGGCGACGTCGATGTCGATGATCTCCGCACCAGGGCCGCGCAGCACGCCCGCCAGCTCGCCGCCGTGATGATCACATATCCCTCGACGCATGGCGTGTTCGAGGAGCACATCCGCGAGATCTGCGACATCGTGCACGGCCATGGCGGGCAGGTCTATCTCGACGGCGCCAACCTGAACGCGCAGGTGGGGCTGGCGCGGCCCGGCGATTACGGCGCCGATGTTAGCCATCTCAACCTGCACAAGACGTTCTGCATCCCGCATGGCGGCGGCGGCCCCGGCATGGGGCCGATCGGCGTGAAAGCACATCTGGCGCCGTTTCTGCCCGGCTCTCCCGACGGCGCGCAGGCTTCAGCCGTCGGCCCGGTATCGGCGGCGCCCTACGGATCGGCCTCGATCCTGACGATCTCCTACATCTACATCCTGATGATGGGCGGCGAAGGCCTGACGCGCGCCACCGAGGTGGCGATCCTGAACGCCAACTACATCGCCGCAAGGCTGGACCCGCATTTTCCGGTGCTCTACCGCAACGCCCGTGGCCGCGTCGCGCATGAATGCATCGTCGACCCGCGGCCGCTGAAAGCGAGGTGCGGCGTCAGCGTCGACGACATCGCCAAACGGCTGATCGATTATGGCTTTCACGCCCCGACCATGAGCTTTCCGGTGCCCGGAACGCTGATGATCGAGCCGACCGAATCCGAATCCAAGACGGAGATCGACCGCTTCTGCGAGGCCATGATCGCGATCCGGCGCGAGATCTCCGAGATCGAGGGCGGACGCTGGAAAGCGGAAGCCTCGCCGCTGCGTCACGCGCCGCACACGGTGCACGACATTGCCGACGACAACTGGGCGCGGAGCTATTCGCGCGCCGAGGGCTGTTTTCCCGCCGGCACCTCGCGGTCGGATAAATACTGGTCGCCGGTCGGACGCGTCGACAATGTCCACGGCGACCGCAACCTGGTATGCTCGTGTCCGCCGGTCGCCGATTACGCGCAGGCGGCGGAATGACAGCCGAAAGGCCGGCATTCGGGCGCGCCTTAGCGCGAACCCAGAATCTCGAGCCGCGTCATCCACGTCGTCCCCGCGAAGCAGGCGGGGACCCATAGCCGCCGATGCTTGTTGTCACACAAGCTGCGGCCCCAATCATCGCAAAACCTCTGCGGAGGCTATGGGTCCCCGCCTTCGCGAGGACGACAAGACGAATCAATCCTCCGCCGGCTCCTCGCCGTCGGCGTCGCGCTCCGGCGAGCCTGCCAGGATCTGCTCGGCGATCAGGCCTGAGTTCTGCCGGATCGCGGCCTCGATCTTGGCGGTCATGTCCGGGTTGGCCTTCAGGAACGCCTTGGAATTCTCGCGGCCCTGGCCGAGCCGCTGGCTGTCATAGGAGAACCAGGCGCCGGATTTCTCGACAATCCCGGCCTTGACGCCGAGATCGAGGATCTCGCCCATCTTGGAGACGCCCTCGCCATACATGATGTCGAATTCGACCTGCTTGAACGGCGGCGCCAGCTTGTTCTTCACCACCTTGACCCGAGTCTGGTTGCCGACCACCTCGTCGCGCTCCTTGATGGCGCCGATGCGGCGGATATCGAGACGGACGGAGGCATAGAATTTCAGCGCGTTGCCGCCGGTGGTGGTCTCCGGCGAACCGTACATCACGCCGATCTTCATCCGGATCTGGTTGATGAAGATCACCATGGTGTGGGACTTGTTGATCGAGGCGGTGAGCTTGCGCAGCGCCTGGCTCATCAGCCGCGCCTGCAGCCCGGGCAGCGAATCACCCATCTCGCCTTCCAGTTCGGCGCGCGGCACCAGCGCTGCCACCGAATCCACCACCAGCACGTCGACCGCGCCGGAGCGCACCAGCGTGTCGGCGATTTCCAGCGCCTGCTCGCCGTGATCCGGCTGCGAGATCAGCAGCTCATCGACATTGACGCCCAGCTTGCGCGCATAGACCGGATCGAGCGCGTGCTCGGCATCGATGAAGGCGCAGATGCCGCCCTTCTTCTGCGCCTCCGCCACCGCATGCAGCGCCAGCGTGGTCTTGCCGGAAGATTCCGGGCCGTAGATTTCCACCACCCGCCCCTTCGGCAGGCCGCCGACGCCGAGCGCGATGTCCAGCCCGAGCGAACCCGACGAGATGGTCTCGACGTCCATCGAACGGTCGTTCTTGCCGAGCTTCATCACCGAGCCCTTGCCGAACTGGCGCTCGATCTGGGAGAGCGCGGCCGTCAGGGCCTTGGTCTTGTCCATGGAGGATCCTTCGACGATACGCAGGGTAGAGGCAGGCATAGGTGCTCCTTATGGCGGGGATTCGCGCGAGGGACAAACGGCGGCCGCGAGTTGGGCCCGATGCAACAATGTACTCTATTTGTTCTCAGTTCGCAATATGTTCCTTTTGAAAAAAGGGTGCTGGCCTGTTTCGAGCCTCGGTGGCCTGATTTGAAATCAGCAGTGGCCTGTTTTGATTTGGCATCTTGCTAGGCGCGCGGTAGCTGATAGCGGATGGTCAGCCCTTTGACGCCAGCTAGCTCTGGCTCAAGCACGTCGCCCAGCTTCATTTCGTTGCTCATTGCTTCGCAGCAATTCCGAGCATTCGATTCGCCCCTGCGCATCCGTCCTGCAAACTCGGTCGAATTAACGAGAAGGTCCACCGCACCAGCCAAATGAGCCTGCCGCAATGTGACGGTGAGTTCGTGTGCGAAATGATCTAGCGAAACCATCACCTTTTGTGCGCTTATTGCGCCCGGGAGTAAAGGCCCGCCTCAGTTGGCGGCCTTTCCAAAGAAACGGCCCCAGCGGAGGGTTTCGACGATGACCTTGACGCGAATCGGCCTGACCATGGTGGGCCTCATAGTTTTTGCGGGTCTCTATTGGGGCGACCCGGGCAAAGGACTGAGAGGCGGTCTCATTACCACTGCGATCGTCACCGTCGCAGCTTTCGTTCTGAGCTTCCTGCGCTGAGTGGCCCGTTTTACAATGACGAGTGGCCTATTTTGGCCAGTACCAAAAAGGGGTACTGGCCCCTTTCGACCCTCTGAGGGTTAATGGCCCCTTTTGATTTAGCGGTGGTCCCTCCCAGCAAATGAGTTGCGTTTTCAGGTTTCGAAGCGCATATTCAGGCCATCACAGCCGGATGGCGGCTTCTATCTGTGATGAGAACGCCGGTAGCGCTCCCGCCTTCCTCAAGGGAAAGGAGCAGCGCCATGACCGAGCGCCGTCGAACCAAACATCAGAAAAGCTTTCAGCAGCGGCTGGCCGAGGAAGCGCTACGCTTCCAGGAAGCCGCTAACAAACTACCGCCGGGTACCGCTCGCGAACTACTGTTGCGTCGCGCCCGGCAAGCCGAGACAGCTTCTCACATCAACGAGTGGCTGACCTCGCCCGGACTTCGGCCGCCCACAGCCATGATGAATCTGGTCCGCGGCAAATGACACAGTATTACCGCGCCTGCATCCTGGACGGTGACAGCCTTAATCAGGCCGGTTGATCTGCATTGTGGTTGCGACCGCCGAGGAGAAGGCCTGCCAACTCGTTGACGGTCACGATGGGGATCTCTGGCAGCTTGACCGCAAAATCACGACGTTTTTGCACAGTCGCTGACTTTGGCTCGCCGCTGAACGGCGTGATGCTCGCAAAGCCGTTCGCGCCATCGCAGCTTGTGACCGCCCTCGCTCAGCTTCTCAATGCGGCCTCGCCAGGCAGAAATCAAGGGTATCGGATCAAGCACACCCTTGGTCGCACATCAGATAACGGCAACTTCGGCGGCGCGTTGACTCCGGGCCGCCGTAGCAATTCAATAAGTCCCTCATCCTTTCCAGCTGATGTGGGGCGATTCGATGCTGCTGCGGTTTTTCTTGGTTTCCATCGCTGTAAAGACACCACGATTGGGGGAAATGGCGGACCAGGTATCGTTTCCGCTTCGGCGGCAACAGCGATCACGGTTCTCGACAATGTAAGTTCGCAAAACAGCGCTTATGGCATCGCCGTTGCGAACGGCAACCGTGTCGCGATCAACCGCTCCAACTTTTCGGGTAACACGACTGCGGGCGTGCTGGGCGACGCCGGCTCCCAAATCATCGTCAACGATTCCACGATCAGCCACAATGGCTATGGCGTGCAAAGCAGTTCGTCGGTGCGCGTGTCGAACAGCGAGATCTCATTCAACAACGCGGCGTTTTCCGGCTCGGCAGGCACGTTCGGCAATAACCGGTTGTCCGGCAATGGTGCCGTTGGCACCACGCCGATGCCTCTCGGTGGCGCGACGACTGATCTGGGACAGCAGTAGTATGGGCTGAAGAGGGACACATGGCGGGCTGCGCAGGTCCCAACCAAGGGAGGGCCGAGCGTGGCCCGATTCTATTTCCGACAACACGTGAACGGACAACGGGTGGCGAAGGACCGAAGGGGTGGTGAATGTGCCAGCCTTGCCGAAGCTTTGCAATTACCGCGTTGGCCGCGCGCCAGGCGGCATGACGATGGCCTCGGCGTTGCGGGGATTGTTGACGGCGAGCGTTCGGCGCCGCGCACCATCGCCTGTCATTCGTCCATCAAACAGGAATGGCCGCGTTCCATTGGCGCTGGGGACGGCCGGCGTTTGCGGCTACCCGGACCTGATATCCTGCGCACCGGCCGCCGTTGCGGCCAGTGCCAGCACAAACGCGATTGCCGGTCTCGACATGACGGCCTCTCCTTCGCGGTCACCTAGACTTTGAGGTGCGGCCGGTTTTGCCGGCGCGTCGCTTGCCGAGAATGAGGAGGGCGAGAAGCGCCAATGGCCCAAAAATCATCGCCGTGCCCAGCCATGCGTTGGTTGATCTGCCGCGGTCGCGGGCCATGTCATAGGCAACCGGCATCGAGGCTATCGAGACGAGGGCAATGATCAACGAGGCCGACATGGACGACTCCGAATTTGCCGCGCGCCGAATATAACATGGGATCGTCGCCGGTCGCCGGCCTCAGCAAAAAGTGAGACCGCCTCGTTGGGCAGCCGCCCCGCTGTCGCGAGATACGCCGTCGATCGCACCGCTTTGTGCATGAGCGACCTACCTGTCCAACTTCTCCATCGTCGAAGCACGTCTTGCTCACGCCGACGATCTGTTTCGCGGCCCTCAATAATCGCCGCGCGGCCGGCGGATGCGCCTGCCCGGCGCGGCTTTCGTGCCCGCGTAATACGGATTGACCACGCACGATGCAGCGCGGCCCGAGGCCGACATGTTGCACTGAGCCAGCGAGCTATAGGCGCACTCGAAATAATAGTCGGCAAGACCCTGGTAGACCTGCAGGCAGACCGGATATTTCGGATCGTAGGTCTGCGCCGGCGCCGGCGTCGCCGCCGAACCCGCCGCGACGATCAAAATTGCCAAAGCCAAAAACCGCATCGGAGCCTCCTTCGCAACAACGTGGCAGCGGCCTCATTCGTTCCTGGCGGCAGCGCCGCTGGATGTTTCACGGCGCCACGAGATGAAGGACGACGGCGGCGGCGATGCAGGTCGCGACGGCGATGATGGCGCCCCTTCGCCGGTCCGGAAAAACGCCGAGGGTAAGCACCGCCAGGCCAGCCAGTAGCGCGATTTTGATCGGGATCACCATGGTTTCATCGTCCCGACTAGGCTCCGCTTCGAGCATAACATGGAGGTGGGCGCGCGGCGACCGGCCGTCAAGACCTCCCGACGATCATGACCGGCCGAAGCCGCGGCTTGGCCGCGGGCAATTGCGCGCTAGCTTGGAACGAGGCGGACAAGCTGGATCGCGGCAACCAGCGCCGCCGCCGACAACGCCACCGAACCGACCATATAGGCACTCGCCGCAAGCGCCTGGCCGCGATCGACGAGATAGAAGATGTCGAGCGTGAACGTCGAAAAAGTGGTGTATCCGCCGCAGATTCCAATCACCAGGAAAATGCGCACCGCCTGTGGCAGATCCCATTTCGTCGCGGCCAGCGCGATGAACAGCCCGACCAGAAACGATCCGGACACATTGACGATCAATGTGCCCCAGGGGAAATCCGGGCCGAACATGGTGCGGGATCCGATGCCGACAAGATATCTGGCGATCGATCCGATCGCGCCACCGGCAGCCACCGAAAGAATGAATTGCGGGGTCATTGTGTATCCTCCTACCTGCGCTCTGGCGCCAGCAGGAGTCATCAGCCGGTATGGCGGTTAAAGGGGAACTCCATCCCCATCGTCCGAAAAGCTATGCCCGCCCTGCCGCGAAGGCAAGCCCGGCATCATCCTTGCACCGGCCGAACTGGCCCGCTTGCGACAACCGAGCCCCGGGCCATGCCGGGGCTCGGATTTGCAAAACCCCAAGGTCACTGCTGTTTCGGCATCACCGTCTTGGCACCCTTGGCCTTCTGCTTGGCTGCCTGCCTGTAACCTCTTGTGCCATAGTCGCTCTTCCCGCTCATCGCACCGGGGGCGGCGGCGTGGGCGGGCGCAAACGAGGAGACCATGGTTACACTCAGAAAAGCGGATATCGCGAGCACGGTAATCGTTTTCATTAATTCCTCCCGGGGGTGAAAGCGGAAATCCTATTGCGCGCCTTTTAGGTTTGCAATCGTTCTCGGTTCGGCGGCACGAAAACGCTCCAGCAGCCCGCCATCCGCTCGGGTCCGAAATCAACCGGAAACTGTCCGTCTTTGCCGCGCCCGATGGAAGCATTGTTGCAACTCGTTCGCATTCTTGCAACCCGCCGTTGCCTAAACCCGGCGGTTCCGGCATATTGTCGGTGCCAGCAACCAGAACCGGGAGGTCTGTCATGAGGACAATTGCCGTCATCATGTCGCTTGCAATATCCAGTATCGCGTTGTCGTCCGATATCACGCCGGCATCCGCCACCAGGATGAACGGCAAGTGCTGCCAGTCGTCGGACGGAGGGCGTTCATACCGCGCCAAGCTGTCGCTGGCGCGACGCGCGATCCCGCTCACCTGTAGCGCCTATGCAGCCTCGTGCATGCGCGTCGCCGTTCGCCGGGGCGATGGAATGGGGCCGTGCCAGGCCGCCAAAGCGCAATGCCTGCGCACCGGCGTTCATGTCGGCCCCTACAGCGGCATGCAGGTTGCCGGAATGGAGAGGCGATAGCGATCGGACCGGGCCGCCGCCGCTGGCGACCCTTTTGTCGCGGCGCAGGCGCGGCGCGCAATCCGTCACCTGACTTGTCGAAAGACCGATCGATGTTCGTCCGCTTGGTCATCGTTTCGCTGCTCAACCTCGCCGCCATCACCGGCGCCAACGCTCAGATCGTGGCGCTTGGCGCAAGCAATACCGCAGGGTACGGCGTCGGCGCAGCGGCGGCCTATCCGGCGCAGCTCGAAGCGATGCTGCGCGCCCGGGGCCAGCCGATGTCCGTCAGTGCCGCCGGCATCAGCGGCGATACCACCGGCGGCATGCTGGCACGATTGTCGAGCGCGGTGCCGCCGGGCACGAAAATCGTCATCCTGCAGATCGCCGGCAACGATGCGATGAAGGGAATGAGCGCCGCCGCTGCGGAGACCAACCGGGAAGAGATCCGCAGACAGCTTCATGCCCGCGGCATCCAGACCATCGAAGCCGACGGTTATGTCGCGGCGGCGCTGCGCAGCGGCTTGTGGCAGGAGGATGGAATTCACATCACGGCGGAGGGCCATCGCAGGGTAGCCGAGCAACTTGCCGAGTCGATTCGCTGAAGGGTAAACGGCGTGTCGTTTCTGCGCGGCCGGCAAGTGCCGTTGCTGACCGGCAGCGGAAAAGGCCATCTTAACACGCGGCTTTTATTTTGGCGGCGCGGCGCCGGGTGACGTGCCCGGCTGCTGTCCCGGGCGGCTGCGACCGGGAATTTCCGTTTGCTGGGCCGGCCATGGTTCCGGCTTGGGCATGCCCTTCTGCCCGCCGTGCTTGCCGCCCTGATCCTGCTCGCCTTCCAGATCGTTTTCCTTCGGCATCGCGTTCTCCCTTTGCCGGTAGCAACGGAAGGCGACCGGCATTCGTTCCCGCGCAGCGCAAACGAAACGGCCCCAGCGCGGGGGGGCGAACTGGGGCCGGTAAAGTCTGGGGAGTCTATCAACTACCGAATAACTGCGGCAGCGGGTAATGGTTCCAGAACGTCACTCGCGGTTGAACCTTTTTTCCCGCGCGGCAGACTACCGATTGCTGGGGATTTGAGGGCCCAGTGTTATACGCAGCCCCGCCGGCGATCATATTCCGCCGGCGGCGCTGTGCGTTTACCAGCCGGTTTGCATCCCGCCGGAAGCGCGCCGCGCATGCACCTCGAACGAGGGTGCCACGATACGCCTCAGTTCGCGGTGCTGCCGGTCTTGGTTTTCGGCTTGGCGGGCCTGGGCGTGTCGGTGCTGCGCACCGCGCCCCACGGATCGCTGGACGCCTTGGCATCGGGAATTTTCCGCAGGGATTCCCGATAGGCCTTGTCCCTGATCGCGTCGGCTTCCTTTTCCTCGGGCGTCTTGGTGGCGATCTCCGGCATCAGGTTGATATTGGGACTTTGGGCGTGGGCCGGCACCGACAGTCCCGCCAGTAATGCGACCAGCGCCGCTGCGCCGAAAATCTTCATGCGGATGCTCCCTGAATGTTGCCCGCAATATACCACCGCGGCGGCGGCAAGGCCAAGCGGGCCGGCCTACAGGCGGTCCGACTTGCAGGCCTTCGGCGCTTGCAGCCAATCGTCCCAGATCGGGCCGCATTTGGTGCAGCCGTCGAGAAGAAGGCCAAGGGCGATCACGCCGAATAAAATCGCCAAACGCCGGTACATGGCCCCACCCTACTCGATACAAGGCCATCTTACGGGACCAATCGCGGCGTTTTCAAGCCGGAATGGATTGTTGCCTGGCCATCGCAGCGTGCCCACGACCGGCATTGCGAATACAATGCGCCGGTGATTCATGGCGGGCGAGGAACCAAGTGTCCCAACAGAAAGCAGTGGAGTTCGATCTCGACGAAGCCAGGCGCGTTCTCGGTGACGTGTTCGCGCCATGGGTGCAGGATCTAGGACTTTCGATCGCCGCGCTGGAAACGTCGCCACCGCCGGACGCTGCCGCCGACTGGCAGCCCGGCGCGACGCTGAGGATGGCATTTTCCGAACGGCTGTGCCGGCATGGCGGCATTGTCTGCGGCCAGGCCCTGATGGCGCTGGCCGATACCGCCATGGTGATCGCGATCCTGGCGGCCAATCGCGGTTTTCGTCCCATGACCACCGTCGATCAAACGACGCATTTCATGCGGGCCGTGACATCGTCGGACGTGCTGGCCGATGCGCGCGTGGTGCGGCTCGGCCGCACTATGAGTTTTGGCCGGGTCACGCTATTCGGCACCACCGACAACAAGCCGGTGGCTATGGTCGCGAGTGCCTTCGCCATGCTGTGAGCGCGTCGTGCTTTGCCGGCAGCGGCACCCGTCATCGTAAACAAGGTCTGAAAATATCTGCATCGATGGAACCAATCGGTTTTATCGGTTCGCAATCTCGTCGTGGTAGCCTTCACATAACAGCACAACCAGAATGCGGATCACGAAGATGATCGACACCCTAATCGAGAAAAGATCGGCCCCTCGTTACCGGGTCCTGAAGGGCGCCACCATCGCGTTCGACGGCAACGGCGTCGAATGTACCGTGCGCAACCTGTCGTTGACCGGCGCCGCGATCGACGTCGCAAGCCCGGCCGGCCTGCCGCCCTCGTTCATGCTTGTGATCGAGGCCGATCAGTTCATCCGCCGCTGCCGCCGGGTCTGGGGCAGCGACAAGCGGATCGGCGTGGCGTTCGACTAAGCCCCGGTTTGCGACGCCGTGTTGCGTCTCGTGCGGCGGCGCCACGACCGCATCGCGATGAACAGCAGCACCCCCAAGGCGATCGCAGCAACCATCGTCCCGCACCAGAAACGGCCCCCGGGCCGGTCGATGGTCCGCGACCGCAGCGAAGGCGCTTCGCCGGCGCGCGCCAGCCGAAACGCCATCACGCTGTCGCCGATCGAAGTGCCGGCCTCGGAATGACCGCCGGCTGCGATGACGACATATTGCTCGCCATTCCACATATAGGTCATGGGATTGGCGACGCCGGGCACCGGCAGCCTGCCCTGCCACAGTTCGGCTCCGGATTTGGCATCGAAAGCGCGCAAATAAGCATCCAGCGCGCCGGTAAATACAAGACCGCCCGCGGTAATCAGCACGCCGTTGGAAAGCGGCGTGCCCCAGTCGAACGCCATGCCGAGCGGCGCGCGATCCTCCGCGGTGCCGACCGATGCCTGCCAGAGAATTTTGCCCGCCTTCAGATCGACCGCGACCAGCGCGCCCCATGGCGGCTTGTTGCACGGCATGCCCAGCGGCGACATCGCAACGGCGCGCGTCATCGCAAACGGCGCGCCGCGCTGCGGTCCGAAATCGTAACCGGGCGGCGGCTTGAACCCTTCGGCATCGGCCCTCGCCATCAACTTGACGATATGCACGGCGCGGCTGGTGTTTGCGTAGAGGATCTGGTGCACGGGATCGAACGCGACTCCACCCCAGTTGACGCCGCCGCCGGTGAACGGGAACAGCACGGTGCCTTGCGTCGACGGTGGCGTATAGAGACCCTCGTTGCGCGCCGCCGCCAGTCGCTCGCGGCATGCCGCGCGATCCCGAAACGGAATCAGGCCGAATACATCGTCCGGTGAAATCGTCTGCGGCACCAGCACCGGCACATGGGTCGGAAACGGCTGCGTCCGCGACAGGCGTTCGCCCTCCGCGCCGCGTTGCGGAACGCTGCGTTCCTCGACCGGCCAGACCGGTTTGCCGGTTTCCCGGTCCAGCACGAAAACAAAGCCCTGCTTGGTCGGCTGGATGACGACGTCGCGCACTCCCGCGCCGGTATCGACACGCGCGAGCGTCGGCTGCGCCGGCACATCGTAATCCCAGAGGTCATGATGCACGGTCTGGAATGACCACACCAGTTCGCCGGTCTCGACGCGCAGCGCCACCACCGAATTGGCATGTTCGTTGTTGCCCGGTCGCTTGCCGCCCCAGAAGTCCGGGCTCGCCGATCCCGTCGGCAGGAACACCAGCCCGCGCTCTTCATCGACCGACATCGGGGCCCATACATTGGCGTGGCCCGCAACGATGCCGTCGTGAACAAGCGGATCCCAGGTCCAGCGCGGCTGTCCGCTGCGCACGTCATAGGCCCGCACCGTTCCTCGCGGCGCATCGACGTCACGGTTGTCGCCGATCGCCGATCCGACCACAATCACGCCGCGGCCGATGACCGGCGCGGACGTGACCTGAAACTCGCCCGGTGCCGCACCCGGCTCGCCGATGTCGATCCTGACCTCGCCGCCGGTGCCGAAATCGGCGCATGGCATGCCCGTTTTGGCATCCAGCGCAATCACCCGTGCGTCGTTCGTATTCATGACAATGCGCGATCGGCAGGCTGCGCCCTCGGCGGCCTTCTCGTCCACCCAGTATGCGACGCCGCGGCAATTGTAGCGATTGGCGACGCGGATGCCGGTGCTGATTTTGGGATCGAACCGCCATTTCTGCGCGCCGGTGCCGGGGTCGAGCGCAATTGTCTCGTTGAAGGGCGAGCAGAAGATCACGCTGTCCTCGACGAACAGCGGCGTTGCCTGGAACTTTGTCCGCGCCATGACTGCCGGCGCGCGCGCATCGAGGTCGCCGGTGCGGAATCGCCAGGCTGTTACGAGGCTGTCGACATTGGCGGGCGTAATCGCGGAAAGCGGCGAGAACCGCGTGCCGCCGCGGTCGCCGCCCCAATGCTCCCACGCCGGCGCTGGCGCGCTGATAAAGCATGCGAGGGCGAAGAGGCCAGAGAGCTTTCGCATGTCCTTTATAATCTGAGCCGGAGTGCTACTTCGGTTTCTTCGCCGCGTCGCCAGGGCGCGCCACGCCCCAAGGATCGTATTTTTCCTTCGGCTCCGGGATTCGCTCGAGTGCAGCCTTGTAGGCTTTTTCATCGACTTTCGGACGTCCCGGATCGGCCTTCTTCTGCTCGTCGCCGGCATGCCGCTTGCTGTTCACCTGCGCGGCCGCGGGCATCGTCAGCGATGCCAGCACCACCGCCGCAACCGTGAAGGCTTTCATCGCTGTGTTCTTTCCCTGCATCGGTTGCCCATGTCGCGATCCAACTGTGGCAAGCTCGCGACCCCCGGGGCACGATACCCCATTCGGCGGCCGATTTCAGCGATTGTTGATCGCGCGACGACACCGCCTGAACCACGAGATGCGGGTAATTTTAACCGGCGCGGGGGTAAAACGCCGAAATGTGGCGGGTCACGGTTTCAGCATTGGCGATGGCGGGTGCGGCGGTGGCACTGGTGGGCTGCGGCGCCGCCGACAGCCGTGCAAAACTTCCCGACTTCATGCTGGGAAAAGCCAGTGAGCCGAGGCTGCCGGATCCGCAACCCGACATGAAGCGACTGCTCCGCGACCATCTGGAGTCGGTATTCACGACGGCCGCGCATCCGCGGTACGTCCGGGTCTCGCCGCCGCGCCGCGAACCCAACGGCCCCGGCTGGACCGCATGCGTCAAGGCCGAGGTCGATTCGGTCATAGGCCGGTCGCTCGGCACCCAGACCTATCTCGTCAGCATCAGCGGCGGCGCGATCCGGGATCGCCGGCGGGTCGAGAGCGACGACAATTGCGCGTCGGAAACCTATGAGGGGATTTGATCCGGCATCGCCGTACCGCTGCGGTCCTTGCGCAAACATCACAAGGTCAAGTTGCAGCTTCGGCTGCGCCAAGGGATATCGCCTTAATCAAGGTGACGATGACGCCGGAATTCAGTAGCGTCGTCGCTCCAGGCAACAACGACAAAACGGCCGCCAAGGCCGCATGCCAGGGTCGGGATAAACCAAGGGAGGACTTCAATGCGATTTCTCAAGACCGCGCTTGCGGCCGGCGCCGCCATGGCAATGCTGGCGGGCCCCGTGCTTGCGCAGGGGAAACCCGCTGAAATCAAGATCGGCATCACGACATTCCTGTCCGGACCGGCTTCCGTGTTCGGCGTGCCCGCAAAGGCCGCCGCGGAGATGATCGCAGAGGAACTCAACAAGAAAGGTGGGATCGGCGGCGTGCCGGTAAAACTGTCCTTTGTCGACGAAGGCGCCGGCGGCGAGGCCCTGGTCTCGAATTATCGCCGCATGGTGCAGGACGAAAAGGTCGACGCGACGTTTGCCTCGATCTCCTCGGGCAGTTGCAATCAGCTGGTCCCGGTTGCGGAAGACCTCAAGGTCATGAACTTCATGTGGGATTGCGGCGCCGCTTCGATCCTCGAGACCAAGAAGTACCGCTACAATTTTCGCACCCAGGCCAACGGCACGCCGGAAATGCTGGCCGTTCTCGTCTATCTCCTCAAGGTGAAACCGGACTTCAAGACTATCGCGGTCGTCAATCAGGACTACGCTTGGGGCCGTGAAAGCTGGGAGATCTTCTCAACCGCGCTGAAGGCGATGAAGCCGGACGTGCAGGTGGTGGCGGAGCTGTTCCCGAAATTCGGTTCTCCCGACTACTCCACCGAGGTCAGCCGGCTCTTGGCATTGCGGCCCGATGTCGTGCTGACCACGAGCTGGGGCGGCGATCTCGACACCCTGGTTCGCCAGGCCGGCCAGCGCGGCCTGCTGCAACAGTCGATGTTCGTGCTCGGCATCGGAGAATCGTCGATCCAGCGGCTGGGCAAGGAACTGCCCGAAGGCTTGATCGTCGGCGCCCGCGGCGATCACTGGTTCCTGCATCCCGAGAAGAAGAACGATGCCGCCTTCAAGGCCTTCAACGAGGCGTTCAAGGCAAAGACCGGGTCCTGGCCGATCTACCCGGTCTATCACATGGCCCAGGCCTTCTCCGCGCTGCAGACAGCCTACGACAAGGCGATCAAGGCGAATGGCGGCAACTGGCCAACGCATGAGCAGGTCGTGGATGCGGCAGCCGGCGCCGAATTCGCAACCGGCTTCGGCAGGCCGGTCACGCTGCGAACGGAAGACAATCAGGGCCTTGAGGCCCAGCTTGTCGGCACCACCAAGGCGGTGGCGGGCTATGACTTCAAGCTGCTCGACAACATGATGATCTTCGACCCCAAGGTGATGACCAATCCGCCGGGCGTGCGCTCAGTGGAGTGGCTGAAGACGCTCAAGCCGGACTTTGTAAAGATCGAAGTACCGACCTTCAAGCAATGACGCCGTGAACGCGTCTTCTTGAGCTTGACCGAAAATAAGTCTCTTTTCGTCATGGCCGGGCTTGTCCCGGCCATCCACGTCTTTCTTGCTTTGGGGAAGCAAAGACGTGGATACCCGGCACAGGGCCGGGCATGACGAGTTTCGCTATAAAGACCTGTTTCATTGACCGCATTTTCGGCCTTGAAGGTTTGCGATGAACTCGACCCTCGCCATTCTGGCCGTTCTCGACGGGATCAGTTACGCCGCATTGGTGTTCCTGGTTTCCGTCGGGCTCAGCCTGATCTTCGGCGTGCTGCGCGTGGTAAACGTCGCGCACGGCTCGTTCTATGCCTTCGGGGCTTATCTGGCCGCCACCTTCAGCCTTGCCGTCGCGCCGCTGTCGCCATGGCTCACCTATCCCGCATTGGTGGCGGCTTCCATCGTCATCGGCGTGACATGCGGCGGGTTGATCGAGCGCTTCTTGCTACGGCCGCTGTACGGGCGCGACGATATCCTGCAGCTCCTGATCACCTTCGCGGCTTTCATGATCATGGACAATTTGCAGCGCCTGATCTGGGGGGTTCAGCCGATTTTCGCCGCCGAGCCGCTGAAGCTGCTGCCTAATATCTCGGCGTTCGGCGTCAACTACACGTCCTACCAAGTCGTGCTGCTGCCCTGCGTGGCGTTGCTGATGCTGATCGGCCTGCGCTACTTTCTGCGCCGCACGCTTGCGGGCGCCGTGATTTTGGCCGTCACCGAAGATCGCGAGGCGGCCACCGCCATTGGCATCGACGCCAGGCGCGTCTACTTCGTCACCTTCATCATCGGAGCGAGCTTCGCAGCACTTGGCGGCGCGCTTGCTTCGCCGACCACGTCGCTAGTGCCGGGGATGGGCGCCGACATGATCGTGCTCTCCTTTGCCGTTGCAGCGACCGCCGGTCTGGGCCAGATCGAAGGCACCGCCGTCACCGCCCTCATGATCGGCCTGACGCGCGCCTTCATCATCTACATCCAGCCCGAGTTCGAGGTGCTGGTGCCCTATCTGCTCATGGTGCTGGTGCTGCTGGCGCGGCCGTTCGGATTGTTCGGCGCCGTTCAGATGAGGAAAATCTGATGGCCGGCCGTTTCAAGTCGATCACTGTTGCCGCGGCCGTCTTCTTCCTGGTGGCCGCGATCGCGCCGCTGTTCGTCTCAAGCTGGGCCACGCTGTTCGCGTTGATCCTCGCCAAGAGCATCGTGGTGCTGGGCATCATCCTGCTGCTGCAAGCCGGACAGGTATCGTTCGGCCACGCGATGTTCTTCACGACCGGCGCCTACGCCGCGGCTTTCTGGGGCAAGTATGCGGGTGGCGGCGACATCCTGCTCTATCTTGTGCTCGGCGCCGTGTCGTCCACTGCGCTTGGCCTCCTGGTCGGCCTGTTCGTGGTGCGTTACCGGGAAATCTTCTTCGGCATGCTCAACCTCGCTTTCTCGATGGTGCTGTGGTCGCTGCTGGAGAAGATGTTCCACATCACCAACGGTGCGGACGGCATTCGCGTGGCGCGCCCGGGTTTGCTGGGATTTTCATTCACGCCGGAAACCTTCCAGTACGTCATTCTGTATGTGAGCCTGCTGATCGCCGTCGCGGCATTCTTCGGCGTGCAGCGCTACCTCGACAGCCCACTCGGGCACATGTTGCGGGCGATCAAGTCGAACGAGACGCGACTGGAGTATCTGGGGACTTCCGCGCGCCGCGTTCTTCTCGTCGGCTACGTGATCTCTGCCTTCCTTGGCGGCGTTGGCGGCGCATTGGTGGCAATCGTCCAGCAGATCGCAACACCGGAGTTCGGTTACTGGACGAAGTCGGGCGAGTTCGTATTCATCGCGATCCTCGGCGGCGGCGCGCATGCGTTCGGTGCGTTCGCAGGGGCCGCCATGTTCGAGCTGGTCCGGTTCTACGCCGCCGCTCAACTCGCGGACGCATGGCAGCTCATCCTGGGCGCGGTGCTGATCGTCATCATCCTCTACGCGCCGAACGGCCTGATCGGCTTAAGGCAGCGCGATATCAGGCGCGAGGAAGGAGGTCACTGATGGCCGGCGTCCTGCTTTCGGCCAAAGGTATCGAAATCCGTTTCGGCGGGGTCGTCGCGGCGGATGGAATCGACCTCGACGTCCATGAGGGCGAAAATCTCGCCATCATCGGACCCAATGGCGCCGGCAAGACGACCTTCCTCAACATAGCCACGGGCTACCTCAGGCCACAGGCGGGCAGCGTGAGCTTTCTTGGCCACGATATCACCGCGCAGTTGCCGCGCACCATCACCCGGCTCGGCATCGCCCGCGCCTTCCAGATTCCACAATTGTTTCTCGACCAGACCGTGATGGAGAACATGCTGATCGCGGCTGCTTCGCTTAAAGGCCGCCCATCGGGTCTTACGGCTCTGGCGAGCCTGCCGGAGGCGCCGGAGATGGCGCGGCTGCTCGAGCTGGTGGGCGTCGAGATGTACGCCGAACGCAAGGCGCGGGAATTACCCGAAGGACAGCGCAAGCTGGTCGATATCGCGCTTGCCCTCGCCTTGAAACCAAAACTGTTGCTGATGGACGAGCCGACTTCCGGCGTCGCTTCCTCCGAGAAGCTCGGCATCATGGACATCCTCACCAAGGCGCTCGCACTGGAGAAAGTTACCTCGGTCTTTGTCGAGCACGACATGGACATGGTAGAGCGCTACGCCAGCCGGGTCGCGGTCTGGAACATGGGCAAGATTCAAAAAGTCGGCACGCCTGCCGAGGTCCTGGCCGACCCGAAAGTCCGCGAGCAGGTGATCGGGATATGACTCCGATGCTGAGTTTCGAGAACGTCAATGTCGCCATCGCCGGCGCGCCGGTGCTGCGCAGTGTCAGTTTCTCCCTGCAGGCCGGTGCGAGCGCCGCCCTTGTCGGGCGCAACGGCGCCGGCAAGACCACGACGGTGCGCACCATCATGGGTTTCACGGACGCCCGCGGTACGGTGCGCCTGGACGGCAAGGATCTCGGGCCCGTTGCCCCGCACCGCCGGCCATCGCTGGGGATCGGCTATGCCCCTGAGGACCGCCGCCTGTTTTCCGCATTTACCGTAGAGGAGAACATTCTGCTTCCGGGCCGCGTGGCCAAGCTTAACCCCGAAGAGATGCGGCGCAGGCTGGAGCGGGCCTATGCCGTGCTTCCGGAGCTGAAAGAACTGGCCGGGCGGCCGGCGGGATCGGTCTCCGGCGGACAGGGCAAAATGGTGGCGCTGGGACGGGCTTTGATGCTGGGGACGCGCCTGCTCATTCTCGACGAACCGTTCCAGGGCCTCGCCCCCGTGCTGGCGCAGCGCTATGCCGAAGCGCTGCGACGGCTGCGTTCGCAGGACAACGCCATCACGCTGCTGATAACCGAGTCGAACCCGAAGCTTCTCGACAGTTTTGCCGACGTGACGCTGGCCATCGAGCGCGGCGAAATCGAAAGCCGGCAGGCCATCACGACGAGCGCTGGAGCACGATAGGTTCTGCAAACTCGTCATTGCGAGGAGCAAAGCGACGAAGCAACCAGTCTATTCTCGCGGTACTGGATTGCCTCGCTTTGCTCGCAGTGAAGACGCTACAAAATTCCTCGTACTCTAGTTCCGGCCGGGACCGTCGACCTTCGCCGCGGCGACGCCGGTACTCCCGATGGTGAATGCTTCGTTAAGAATATCGCTCGAATTATTCGCCGAAACCAACGCTATCTCCAACATTCTTCCATAGCGTTTGCCGTGAGTGCGATTGACGGAGCGACGCCGTGCGCCGGCCGCATTCATCGCGATGGGGATCGGGACGTGGTCGAACTTGCAAATCCTTCAGCCCTCCGCCGCACACCGACGCGGAATGCGCCATTGCGCGCGCCGGCGAAAGTATCGCCCCGCGCGCCGATTTCGCTGCCGTCGATTGCCGTCGACCGCTGGAGGACGCTGGCCGACCGCGCGATCGAGCCGAATGGTTTTTATCTGCCCGACTGGGCGTTGGCGATCGACGCCTCGGCGCGCGGCCGTACCGGCATTTGCGCGCTCGGCGCATGGAGCGCTGCCGCGGCGGAGCCCGGCGCGCATCTGATCGGCCTGCTGCCGGCGGTCTCGCTGTGGCGCGCCACCAAGATCCCCTTGCCCGCGCTGGTGAGCGCCGATCCCTATGGCACGCTTTGCACCCCGCTGCTCGATCACGAGATGGTTGATGAAGCGGCAATCCAGCTGATGCGGCAGGCCCGCGACGGCGGCGCGCACGCGCTGATCCTGCGCGATGTGGCGCTCGATGGCGCCGCCGTAAAAACCTTCGCAAGCGTTCTGGCACGAGACGGACTGCGTCCGCGCACCTTGCAATCCCACGTGCGCGCCTGCCTCGACGCCACGTGCGATGCGGACAAATTGCTGCGCGACGCGCTGGGCGCGAAGAAGCTGAAGGAGTTGCGCCGCCAGCGCCATCGGCTGGCCGAGCACGGCGAGATAGAGTTCGACGTGGCGCGCACACCGAACGAGGTCGCGCGCGGGCTCGAAACATTCCTGACGCTGGAAGCGAGCGGCTGGAAGGCCGAGCGTGGCACCGCGCTTGCCCAGGACGCCGGTGATGCCACGTTCATCCGCCACGCCGCCGTCCGGCTATCGGAGCACGGCCAGTGCGAGATCGTGACGTTGCGCGCCGGCGATACGCCCGTAGCCGCGGCGATCGTGCTGCGGCACCAGGATCGCGCATTCTATTTCAAGCTCGGCGTCGACGAGCGCTTCGCCAAATTTTCGCCCGGCGTGCAACTGACCCTCGAAGTCACCCGGCACCTGTGCGCGGATCCGGCCATTGCCATGGTCAACTCCATGGCGGCAGCCGGCCATCCGATGATCAACCCGATCTGGCGCGGGCGGCTTGCGATCGGCGACGTGCTGATCCCGCTGCGGCGCCATGACCCGGTGGTCGCGCTGATTTACGCCGCGATGAATCTTAGAAAACGCGTCCGCGAGCCGGCCCGCCGCGCCATTCATTTCATCCGGAAGCTGAAGGAGAAACGCCCATGAATGCCGTCGCCGAGATTGCGCCGGTGATATCGGCCGCCAACGAAGCGCTGCGGCGCGACTTCCCGCTCAAACCGTTCGCGATCCGTCACAAGCTGGCGGGACATCCGCTGCTGACCCTGCCGCGCATCGCCCAGCTCGCCTCGGAGCTGCCGCGTGACCTGATCGAATACAATTCCGGCAAGGTGGCGGTCAGCCAGGATCCGGATGCCATCCCGCCGGTCGATCTCGATCCGGTCGAGGTGGTGAAGCGGATTGAGACCGCCGGGGCCTGGATGGTGCTGAAGCGGGTGGAGAACTCGCCGGAGTATCGCAGGCTGCTGGAGGACGCGCTGCTGTCGGTCGCCCGCGCGCGCGGCTTCAACAGCTTGGCCAACGCCGGTTTCGAGCAGGTCGAGGGCTTTGTGTTCGTGTCGTCGCCGAATTCGACCACGCCGTTTCATCTCGACAGCGAGGACAATTTCTTTGTCCATATCCACGGCGAGAAGTTCTTCAGCATTTTCGACAACAACGACCGCGCCATCGTTTGCGACGACGAGATCGAGCGCTCGATGACCAAGCACCGCAACCTGAAATACGACGACAGCTTCGCGCCGCGCGGCATCGAGTTTCATCTGTTCGCGGGCGATGGCTGCTACGTGCCGTATCAATGGCCGCATTGGGTGCGGACCGCGAGCTCCACTTCGATCTCGCTGGCGATCACCTGGAAAACCCGCGAGGTGCGCCGCCTCAACGACCTGCATTTCTTCAATTCAATGCTGCGCGGCATCGGCCTGCCGCAGCAGCCGCCGGGCAAACAGCCCGTCCGCGACGCCATCAAGCTCGCATTCTATCGCAGCGTGACCGCCGCGATCAAACCGCTGCGCGCCTCGCTAGCAATGCGCAAGATCCTGCGCCGCATCGCGCTCGGCAAACGCGCGAATTATTATCTGAAGGGGGCGTGACGCCGCCACAATACTCATCCTGAGGAGCGGCGACTTCGCCGCGTCTCGAAAATGGCAACGGGGGATGGTGTGCACGGCCAGTCTTCGAGACGCTCGCAAGAGCGCGCTCCTCAGGATGAGGACGATGTATGCGTCCGCTTATTCCGCCGCCTGCGCGTTGACCTCGGCCGACACTTGGCGGATAGCGCGGGCGAGCTGCTCGGCGGGCTGGGCGCCGGACACCGCGTATTTGCCGGCGAACACAAAGGTCGGCACGCCGGAGATGCCCTTGTCGGAGGCCTCCTTGGCTTGCGCCGAGATCAGCTCGACATCCTCATCGGTAGCGAGGCGCCGGCGCACGCTGTCCGCATCCATGCCGACGTCAGCTGCGGCCTGCACCAGCACGTCGCCATCGGTCAGGTCGCCGCCTTCGCGGAAATACAGTTCCATCAGGCGTTGCTTCATCGCCGCGGATTTGTCGCCGGAGGAATCGTGCTCGGCCCAGTGGATCAGGCGATGGCAATCGGTGGTGTTGGGCTGACGCCTGACGAGATCGGGCCGGTACGTGAGCCCCTCCTCACCCGCCGCGGCAACCACGCGGCCCGCGATGCCCTTATAGGCCTCGACCGAGCCGAACTTCGCGGTGAGGTATTCGTCGCGGCTGATGCCCTCGCGCGGTACCCATGGGTTGAGGAAGAACGGCCGCCAGTGGATCTGCACCGGCACCTCCGGCGTCAGCGCCAGCGCGTTCTCGATACGGCGCTTGCCGATATAGCACCACGGGCACACCACGTCGGACACGATGTCGATCTGAAGCGGTTTTAGCGTGCTCATCGGTTTCTCCTCTGCAAGAACCACAAATAAGGCGCCAGCGGAAGGCGGACAAGCGCGCAAATCAATCGAAATCGTCATTCGGGGCGCGTGGAGCGCGAGCCCGCAATCCAGAAACACGAGACAGCGTCTGGTGTCGGGTCTGCGCGAAGAGCGCATCCCGGAATGACGGGGCATTACAAATTCGCCGTGATCGCCCGCATCCGCCCGGCGGTCAGGTCGTCGGCCGGAAAGAAGGTCTCCAGCGCCAGTTCGGACAGCGTGACGTCCACCGGCGTGCCGAAAATCATGGTCGTCGACATAAAACTCAAGGTCTCGTCGCCGAACCGCATCTTGAACGGAATCGCCACGCTGTCGGCCGGCAGCGGCGCGGCGCGCGCCGGAATCGGATAGGCCTTCAGCTCCTGATAGAGTTCTATCAGCTCGGGGTCGGCGGTGGCCTCGCACTGGCGATGCAGCCGTTCCAGCAGGTGGCTGCACCATTCGGCAAGATTGACGGTGCGCGCCGCCAGCGCCTCGGGATGAAAGGCGAGACGCAGGATGTTGAAAGGCTGCGCGAGCAGCCGCGCTGGAACCCCCTGCAGCAGCGGCATCACCATGCGATTGGCCGAAACCAAATTCCAGTGCCGGTCATAGGCCAGCGCCGGGTTGGGCTCATGTGCTTTCAACACCAGATCGATCGCAGCCCGCGCGGACTTTAGCGCGGGATCGTCGAGCGAGCGCTGCGGAAACGCCGGCGCGAAACCCGCCGCTACCAGCAACATGTTGCGCTCGCGCAGCGGCACTTCCAGCCGCTCCGCCAGCCTCAGCACCATGTCGCGCGAGGGAGCGGCGCGCCCGGTTTCCACAAAACTCAAATGGCGCGCGGAAATCTCGGCGTCGCCGGCGAGATCGAGCTGGCTGAGATGGCGGCGCTGCCGCCATTCGCGCAAATGATCGCCGATGTGAGCGGGCTGGGTACGAGCGGTGCGCGCCGCGGCAGGCTGTGCGTTCATGACCAGAACCTACCACGCGGATTTCGCACGTTCCATTACCTCGGACGTAATCGATTTCGGCGCCGCCACGGATCATCTTCATGACAACAGGAGAACCTGTCGCCTCAGAGGAGAACTGCCATGATCCATCCATCCTTGTTTCTTCGCCGCGCCGTCCAGTTCGACGCCGTCTTCAGCGGCGCGTCGGCGCTGCTGCTCAGCTTCGGCGCCGGCGCTCTTGCGCCGCTGCTCAACCTGCCCGAGGCATTGCTGCGCGAAACCGGTCTGTTCCTGATCGCCTACACCGCGTTGGTCGGATGGCTGGGCACCCGGTCATCGATGCCGGCGGCGCTGGTATGGATCGTTATCGTCGGCAACGCAGCCTGGACGCTTGCGAGCACCGTATTACTGTTTAGCGGCGCGGTGACGCCGAATCTGTTCGGCGAGGCCGCGGTGGCGATGCAGGCAATTGCCGTCGGCGTGATCGCCGAACTGCAATTTCTCGGCCTGCGCCGCAGCCACGGCGCATTCGCGGCCTGAACAAACCTTGCGTCCAGCGAAACGTCCGCCGCAAACACCAGTCGAAACTCTGCGGCTGGGACGGTGTCAGGGGAGTTGGCTAGAGGAGCGCGGCGGCTTAGGATCATCTTCGTCATTGCCGGGCTTGACCGGGCAATCCATCATCTTCGCAAGAGTCTTGCGAAGATGGATGGGTATGCGGGTCAAGCCCGCGTATGGACAAGATGTGTGAACCTGGTAGGGACAAGCCAGTTCATGACAGCGAGCATGTCGCTCAGCGCGTCTTAGTCCCCGGCGGTGCGGACGGTTTCAGTTTCCTCGTCTTGCCGCCACGGCCGTGCCGCCGCTTGCCGTCGGCGTGGCCGTTAAGCGCCTTGGCTTTGGCCGCCCGTTTCTCCGCCCGCGCCTTGGCGCGCTTTTTCTTTTCACGCGCCTCGGCACGCAATTTCTTGCGCTTTTTTTCGCACGACGCGCATTTGCAACCGATCGGCTTCAGATAGGCCTTGAAGTAGTCGGTGCCGTAATCGTAGTTGATTTCCTCGCCGGGCGAGATGTTCTTGATGGCGCGGATCACGACCGTGCGCTTGCGGGCGCTGACGTCGGATTCGGCGTTCGGCCTGCAGGCGTGGTTGATGTAACGCGCGACGTTCTTGCGTATCGAGCCGTCGATGGTCCAGCGGCCGTTCAGTTCGAACAGATATTTATTCTCGATGTCTTCATGCTTTTTGTTTCTGGAATCGAGCAGTGGGCCAAAATACCTGACGATTTTGGCGCCTTTTTCGATCGGTTTGGTAGCGAAGAGGCCGAGTCCGGTGCGGGAACGGCCGATACGGAACGGTTTGTGCGACGAAATGGCAGGCATGTTCGATACGAACTGGCACGCTGGTGAGAATGACGGGGATCGCGAAGTCGTCGTTCTAAAACGATTCCGCCGGAATGTCAGGTGTTTCGCGCACGCCGGTCGATCCTTCCCCAACTTGAATGAACGGGATCGGCAGCACCGGCGCTGCTGCCGCAACGCTAGGCTTTGTTTTTCGTTCGCCGGTAGCGCGCCAGCAGCCGCTCGCCTTTCGCTGCGATACGCCGCGCGGCGGCGACGGTCCTCGGAACCGGTTCGCCCCAGGCATGAGCCGAAAGCGCGTGGCGGGTCGGCTTGCCGTTGCGATCGACCAGCGGTGGCAGTTCGGCACGGCCGTAGAAGCGCACCGCCCAACTGCCCTTGCGGCGCATGTCCGACGGCGTCATGTTGGCCATGGCCTTGCGCACCCCGGGCTTCAGATGCGAACCGTCCTTCCTCGCAAACGCCTCGCGCCCCGCCGCGGTCAATCCGCCGCGCGGATCCTTGTCGCCGGCCGTGCGCGACTTTCGCGCGGACTTCTTTGCAGACTTTTTATGCGCCGCTCGGCGGCCGCTGCGCTTTTTCGCGGCGGATTTTTTCTTCGACTTGGTCTTTTTGGCCTTGGTCTTCGATGCCATGCGCATGTTGTCCACGAGATTGGGATAAGGCCGACCGGCGCGGCGGGCACTGGCCTTGGCAGCGGCTTTTTTTGCGGGAGAAAGCGGCCTGGACGTTTTCCCCGCCCGCTTGCGCGGGTTGGAACGCTTCCACGGAGCAGGTGATTTTTTTGCCATCTTGCCAAACGCATGACGCAGGCAAAGGTTGCGTCACGATCCCGGCGCGCGGCCCACCGTCGACCGCAACATCGCGTCCAGCAGCGTTTCGGCGTCGGCGCCCGCGGGCAACCGATGCAGGATGTCGGTGAGGCGGCCGTCGAGCAGCAGCATGGTGAAACCGTGCACCAGCGACCATGCCCGCGCGATCGCCGCGGCCTGATCCAGCGACAACGTTTCGGCCGCGATATGCTCATGGCGGCTGGCGCCGATCGCCCCCGCCAGACCGGCGAAGGACGCATGCGCCGCCTCGTGCAATGCCGGCCGCGTCATGTCGAGGCGCTCGGTGCGGAACATCAGCCCGTACATGCCGGGATGGGCGCGCGCATAGGCAACATAGGCTTTCGCCCTCGCCATCGCTCTTTCGAGCGGCGACGGCCCGCTGCGATCGGCCGCCGCCATCGCGGCGTTGAACTGGCGAAAGCCGATCGCGGCGAGTTCGCTGACCAGCCCGGTGAGGTCGCCGAAATGATGCGTCGGCGCGGCATGCGACACGCCGGCTTCGCGCGCCACCGCGCGCAAAGTAAGGCCCTGCAGACCGTCGCGTTCGAGCACCTTCTCCGCCGCCTCGAGCAGCGCGTCGTGCAGCGCGCCATGATGGTACGGCGCATCCTCGCTTACGCCGGCGACGGCTCGAGACTTGGTACGCTTGACCGCACCCCGGCCCGGTGCGGCGTTGCGCGAAACCACCCGGCGGGAGCGGCCGGTTTTCGATCTTGTCGTCATCGCCAACCTTATAGTCCGTGATTTTTACACTGTAAAGATTCGCTTGACGAACGTTGCGGTTTCGCATACGTGATCTTTACGATGTAAAGATTTCATCATGGAAGGAGCGGCCGATGCAGCAGGAGACCGCCCGAGCGACAAGGAGCAACTTGGCGCCGATTCCATTTGAATGCGATGCGCCGTTCCTCAAGATCGAGGGCGAGCTTCCGCGCGAACTCAACGGCACGCTCTACCGCAACGGCCCCAATCCGCAATTCGATTCGCCCGGCGCGCACTGGTTCGTCGGCGACGGCATGCTGCACGCCTTTCATCTTGAGAACGGCCGCGCCAGCTATCGCAACCGCTGGGTCCGCACGGCGAAATGGCAGGCCGAGCATGACGCCGGCCGGGCGCTGTTCGGCGGCTTCGGCCGCAAACTGCCGGACGCGCCGGCATCTGCACCGTTGGACGGCGGCGTAGCCAACACCAACATCGTCTTTCATGGCGGGCGCCTGCTGGCGCTGGAAGAAGGCCATTTGCCGACCGAGATCGAGCCGGGCACGCTGCGGACCGTCGGCGCCACCAATTATGACGGCCGCATCGCCGGTCCGTTCACCGCGCATCCGAAGATCGATCCAGTCACCGGCGAGATGGTGTTCTTCGGCTACAATGCCGCCGGGCCTTTCACTCCCCTGCTCTCCTACGGATCGGTCGACGCGTCGGGCATCGTTACAAAGTTCGATCGCTTCGAGGCGCCTTATGCCAGCATGGTGCACGACTTCATCGTCACCGCAAACCATCTGCTGTTTCCGATCCTGCCGATTACCGGAAGCATGGACCGCGCGATGCGCGGCAGGCCGCCTTATGCCTGGGAGCCCGACAAGGGCGGCTATGTCGGCGTGATGAAGCGCAATGGCTCACCTGAAAATATCGTCTGGTTCCGTGCCGAGAGCTGCTACGTCTTCCATGTCATGAATGCGTGGGAAGACGGCGAGCGCATCATCGCCGACGTGATGCAGTTCGAGGAAGCGCCGCTGTTCGCCCACCCCGACGGCTCGCCGACGGATCCGACAAAGTCGCGCGCGCGGCTGTGCCGCTGGACGTTTGACCTTGCCGGCAATACCGACCGATTTACGCAGGTGTATCTCGACGACGCGACCGGAGAATTTCCGCGCATCGACGACCGCCGTGCGGGGCTTGCCAACAAGCACGGCTGGTACGCCTGCGCCAATCCCGATCTGCCGATGTTCGGCGCGCTGTCCGGCCTCGTGCATGTCGATGGCAGAGGATCGCGGCGCGGCCGGTATCTGCTGCCTGCCGGCGACACCATTTCCGAACCGGTATTCGTCGAACGCAGGCCTGACGCCACCGAAGGCGATGGCTGGCTGCTGGCGGTGGTATGGCGCGCCCGGGAAAACCGCAGCGATCTTGCGGTATTCAACGCCGGCGATGTCGAGGCGGGCCCCACGGCACTGGTACAATTAGGGACTCGTGTTCCAGACGGCTTTCATGGCAATTGGGTGGGGGCCGCATAGACGGTCTCGTGCCCGGACGCAGCGCAGCGCGAAGCTCTTGCGAGGCGGTGCGCTGCAGAGCCGGGGCCGTACCAAACGCCGGTGCTTGTACGGTCCCGGCTCTGAGGAGCGGCATGTAGAATGCCGCACCGCGTCCGGGACACGGAGCCTGCGCACCAAACCCATTTTAATTTTTACACTGTAAAGATTTCCCTTGACCGTCTGCTGATTTAGGCCTAAATCATCTTTACGATGTAAAGATTAGCCTTATGAGGCCGCGATGACGATCTTCCTAATCCTTGCTCCGTTCGCCACCTTCGCATTGTTGATGCTGGTCGCCTCCGCAGCGGTCAGCCTGTTCGCGGGTGCCGTCGTCGCCGCTGCGACCATCGGATACGAAGTTTTTCGCGGCCGCTCGGTCAAGATGCTCGCGGTTGGCGCCGTGATCATGTTCAGCGCTCTCGGCGGTTATATCTGCCTGGTCGACGGCGACTGGAGCACGATCGAGGTCCGCCTCGCCGTCGATATCGGCACGCTTGCCATCGCGCTTGTATCGATCGCGATGCGCGCGCCGTTCACGCTGCAATATGCCCGCGAAGCAGTCGACGCCGAAACCATGGAGCTGCCCGGCTTCATGCGCGCCAATTACATCATCACCTGGGCGTGGACCGGCGCGTTCGTACTGATGTTGATCGCCAACCTCCTGATGATCTATATGCCCAGCCTGCCGTTCTGGGTCGGGCTCGGCATCGGCATCGTCGCCCGCAACAGCGCGGCTTATTTCACCAAATGGTATCCGGCGTATCGTCGGGCAAAGTATGCTACGGCGCCGGCCGGCGCATTGGTTTGATCCGTCATTGCGAGCGAAGCGAAGCAGTCCAGAGGACCCAAGCACAGACTGGATTGCTTCGTGGCAAGTGCTCCTCGCAATGACGAACTGGCAACGGAGACGACGATGAAAGACATATTCGCGCGACTGGGCTCCGACTTCCTCTCCACCATCGTGTTCCTCGCTATCTTCCTTGCGACCGACAATGTCGTTCTTGCCACCTCGGTGGCGATCGCGGGCGCGGTCGGCCAGGTGATCTATTCGCGCGTCAAGAGACGGACGCTCGGCTACATGACCTGGGCGAGTCTCGGTCTCGTCATCGTGCTTGGCGGCGCGACGCTGCTTACCCACGATCCGCGCTTCGTGCTGGCAAAACCGGCGATCGGGCATTTTGCGATCGGCGCGATCATGCTCAAGCGCGGCTGGTTGCTGCGCTACATGCCGCCTATCGTGACCGCAACCATTCCGGAATACGTCACCCTGGCGGGCTATGCCTGGGCGGCGCTGATGTTCGCGATCGGCGCGGGTGTGATCGCGGTCGCCTCGACTGGCGACATCAGGCTGTGGGCGCTGTATGTGTCGGTGATCGCGATCGGCGCAAAAGTTGCGGCGTTCGCCGTGCAATATGTCGCGTTCCGCATCCTGGTCACCGGCCGGCTTCGCGCCGCGCGCGCCTGATCCGGACCGCGACGCGCTCGCCTCTTGCGTGGTGGGCTCGTGCTGTGACATGCCTATGCCGGAGCACAACAATTGCCGAAGGGAGACACGATGTCGGTCGATGGAAACTGGAAAATCACCATGAGCACGCCAATGGGCGAGCGCAATGCCGATCTGACGCTGCAGAGCTCCGGCGGCACGCTGACCGGCACCCAGGGCGCCGAGGGCCAGACCGGCCCGATTTTCGACGGCACCGTCAATGGCGACGACGTCGCCTGGAAAATCTCGATCACCAGCCCGATGCCGCTGACGCTCGCCTTCACCGGCAAGGTTTCGGGAGACACCATCGGCGGCGAGATGGGCATCGGCCCGATGGGCAGCTTTCCGTTCAAGGGCGTGCGGGCGTAGGGCGGCGGACTTCACTGCTGTCGTCCCCGCGCAGGCGGGACCCATACCCTCCGTGACAGCGATGTCGACGGAGTCAGCCACTTGCGGAAACACTGCGCTAAATAATAACCATCGGTGGTTATGGGTCCCGCCTGCGCGGGGAAGATTCGAGGTATGCTCGCATATCTCCCTCACCCCAAATTCAATTCCTTGAAGAAATCGTTGCCCTTGTCGTCGATGATGATGAAGGCCGGGAAATCCTTGACCTCGCCAGATCGCTTCCGAGCCTAGCCAGCTCCTCAAAGCCATGCTACTATAAGTAGTTTTCTTGGCTCAGCATTTTTCCCCGACTTTTTATTATTTTTTTCAGGAGGCTATAGTGGACGCAATCATTCAGCAGCTTGCACTCGTCTCGGAATCCAAGCTCGTCGGTAATGGTGACCTGATGCGGGTTGCCGCCGCCATACAAAAGCAGGCCAGCCGGGATCTGGCGCCAACTTGGAATATTTCAGCCACGGTCGACGCCTTCGAAAAACTCGAAGATGTACCGCTCGGCTATTGGCCGATGATCGTAAAAGACAACATCGGCGTCGCCGCGCTCGGCATCCATAAAGACGACGATCGCCAGCCTTTTGCATTGATCAGTTCGTCGCCGGAGCTGGATAGATGGTCTTTGACGGCATCGCATGAGGCATTGGAGATGCTCGTCGACCCCTACGGCGACCGCCTGGTCGCCGGCGTTTCACCGATGAAGGGCCAGGGACGCGTCAGCTTTCTTGTCGAGGTTTGCGATCCGTCGGAAGCTCCTGCCTTCGCTTACACCTGTAACGGCATTCGGGTATCCGATTTCTACACCCCGCGATACTTCGATCCGGTTCCGGCGCCCAAAGTCCGCTATTCGTTTACAGATAAGATCGAAAGCCCGCGGCAGGTCCTGCGCGGCGGATATCTGTCCTGGGTCGATTCGGTCACCTCGGAATGGTGGCAGGAAATTTGGTTCGAGGGACCTAAACCGACGTTCCGCAACCTCGGTAAGCTCGACAGCAAGAGCGGCAGCCTGCGATCCCAAATCGACCGTCTTACGGAAGGTCAAAGCATGAAGGTGTTATCCGCGGGCCAGGCATCGTTGACTTCCGCGGGCCTGACCGCCGCCATGATAACCAGCCAGTCAACGAAAAGCAGGGAATCGACAACGTCGAAAGCCAGGATGTGGCGGACGCAAATCGAATCTCTTGTCGGCACAGCCCAGCAGAAAGGTGCAATAACCAAGAACCCGCAGCGCCGGCGCCGGGTCGGCGACTGACGGTCTGTTATCCACGCGGAGGGTTTGAAAATCCGTGCCTGCCCGCCTTTAAGTGGCTGCGGGGACGCATTAGATATCGTTGTGCAATCCAAACCGAGGTGGCTCAATGCCCAACGAACCTTCTGCCGAAAGCACTGCTAGAGCAGCCCGGCTTCGGGCGCAGATAGACAAGCTTACCACGCCGGCGGCCGATCAGCCGTCGGGCGCCCCCGAGAAGACAGCGCCGTTGTCTCCGCGCGAGTTCATTGAGCAGCAGATGAACAAGCTCGACAGGAAAGAGTAACGGACGGTTCCAAATGCCAAGCGGCTTCTCTACGCTGGCGCTGGCGCCGATCCAGTGCGGCGTAGACGCAACGCCAGTTCAGCGTCGTCCCCGCGAACCGCGGGGACCCATACCCTCCGTGGTAGCGATGTCGACGGAGTCAGCCACTTGCGGAAGCACTGCGCTAAATAATAACCATCGGTGGTTATGGGTCTCCGCGTTCGCGGGGACGGCAGCCGAATGTTATGGCGTAAACCCTCTCACCCCAAATTCAATTCCTTGAAGAAATCGTTGCCCTTGTCGTCGATGATGATGAAGGCCGGGAAATCCTCGACCTCGATCCGCCAGATCGCTTCCATGCCGAGTTCGGGATATTCGACGACTTCGACCTTCTTGATGCAGTGCTCGGCGAGATTTGCCGCGGCCCCGCCGATCGAGCCGAGATAGAAGCCGCCGTGTTTCTTGCAGGCTTCGCGCACCGCCACCGCGCGGTTGCCCTTGGCCACCATCACCATCGAACCTCCCGCGGCCTGGAACTGGTCGACAAAGGAATCCATCCGTCCCGCGGTGGTCGGGCCGAACGCGCCGGAGGCATAACCGTCCGGCGTCTTGGCGGGCCCGGCGTAATACACCGGATGGTTCCTGAAATAATCCGGTAGCGGCTCGCCTTTTTCCAGCCGCTCGCGCAGCTTGGCATGCGCGGAATCCCGCGCGACGATCATGGTACCCGTGAGCGACAGCCGGGTCTTGATTGGATGCTTTGACAGGGTGCTAAGTATATCCTTCATCGGCTGGTTGAGATCGATCTTCACCACCTCGCCGCCGAGCGCCTGCTCGACCTGCGGCAGATACTGCGCGGGGTTATGCTCCAGCTCTTCGAGATAAACGCCATCCCTGGTGATCTTGCCGAGCACCTGGCGATCCGCCGAGCACGACACGCCAAGCCCGATCGGCAGCGACGCGCCGTGGCGCGGCAGCCGGATCACGCGGACGTCGTGACAAAAATACTTGCCGCCGAACTGCGCGCCGACGCCGAGCGACTGCGTCATCTTCAGGATTTCCTGCTCCATTTCGAGGTCGCGAAACGCATTGCCGTCGGCCGAACCATGGGTCGGCAGCGCGTCGAGATAACGCGCCGAGGCGAGCTTCACGGTCTTCATGCACAGTTCGGCCGAGGTGCCGCCGATGGCGATCGCAAGGTGATAGGGCGGGCACGCCGCGGTGCCCAGCGTCAACACCTTCTCCTTCAAAAACGCCAGCAGCCGGTCTTTCGTCAGCACCGACGGCGTTGCCTGGAACAGAAAACTCTTGTTGGCCGAGCCGCCGCCCTTGGCCATGAACATGAACTTGTAGGCATCGTCGCCTTCCGCATAGATCTCGCACTGCGCCGGCATATTGTTGGCGGTGTTCTTCTCCTCGTACATCGACAGCGGCGCCACCTGCGAGTAGCGCAGATTGCGCCGCAGATAAGCGTCGCGCGCGCCTTCGCTCAGCGCCGCCTCGTCGTCGCCGTCGGTGATGACATTGCAGCCCTTCTTGCCCATGATGATCGCGGTGCCGGTGTCCTGGCACATCGGCAGCACGCCGCCTGCGGCGATGTTGGCATTTTTCAGAAAATCGAACGCGACGAACTTGTCGTTATCGGAGGCCTCGGCGTCGTCGAGGATGTTGCGCAGCTGCTGCAGATGCCCCGGCCGCAAATAGTGGTTGATATCGCCGAACGCGGCCTCTGACAGCGCCCGCAGCGCCTCGCGCGTCACCACCAGCATGTCGCGCCCCAGCACTTTCTCGACCCGCACGCCATCGGCGGCGATCTTCTTGTACGGCGTGGCGTCGGCGCCGAGCGGGAACAGCGGGGTGTGCTTGTAGGGCGGGACGGGGGTGGCGGCGGACGGGATGGGAGTTGGGGCGTTCATCTGGCGATCCAATATTGAGGACAACAATCTGAGCAAGGCTAAATGGCGTTGTTGTATAGGTGATCTCGAACTCTATATAAAGATAGAGGCGCTTTCGAAATCATTTTCAGGACTTACAGGTCGATTTTGGAGACGGATCATGGAAGGACAAGAGTTTTCTATTTTTGATTCTAAGACGTTTTCGATCAGTTCGTTAGTCGTGCGTACAACGATCACATCCAAAATCCAGCGGATCGTTATCACATCAAGGTAGCAGTCCATCAAGCGAACGTACTCGGCCACAAGCATTTTGCTCTCTGTCGAAAAACCCGAAGAGTCACAAGCGCGGCTCAAACAGGATTTCGGCGAAGAGGCGGCGCGTTCGACGCTGGGGCATTTGATGAGGATAGTTCGATACCGGAAATTGGCACTGGTGGTTCGTCTGGATGATGGAGCCGAACGATCGGTGTCCGAGATCTTGACGAATGTAGTCGAAATGTGGAAGCGGCCTCTAAAACGTTTGTAACCGAGCAACCGTAAGCCTGCACGGATTTCGACACAAATTTCGTCATTGCCGGGCTTGACCCGGCAATCCATCTTCCTGAAGAGTCTTTTTCAAGATGGATGCGCGGGCCTACACCTCGCCGAAGGGGCTTCGGCCACTCAGGGGGTCGAGCCCGCGCATGACGACGGCAGGGGCGAAGGACTTCATGAAAAATAGCAACTTTGCAAGTTTAACGGTCTTCGCATTTGCCGCGATCACCGCCCTCGCCTCCCCCGCGCGCGCCGATCGCTGCGAGGATATCGCAGACCAGCTCAAGGGGCAGATCGACGGCCTCAAGGTCGGCATCACGGCTGCGCGGGTGATTTATCTATCGCATCCGGACGCTAGGGAGATGTCGCTGGGCTGCCGCGGCCGCGAGTATAGCAACGAGCTTTATGCCAAGGCCAACACCCGCAAGCCGAAGCAGGCGTTTTACGATCTGGTGGCGCGGGCTGCCGCCATCGTCTTCACGGTGACGATCGACGATACGACGCGAGGCGTAACGCGCTGCATCAATCGGATGGGGCTGCTGCGCGGCGACACTATCAAGATTCGCTACCGCCGGCTCGACATGGTGTGCAACCGCACCAAGACCGAGGCGTCGATCGCGATCTCGCGAAGAAAGGACGAGTAATCGTTCTGTGTCCGGGGCGCGATGCGGCGCTCTTCGCCCTGCTGCGCAGACCGGGATCGTCGCGAACACCGGCGTTCGCCACGGCCCCGGCTCAGCAGCGCACCAAGGCCTACAGCATTCACAAATCTTCATCCATTGCCGGGCTTGACCCTACTGGATTCACACATTTCGTCATACGCGGGCTTGACCCGCGTATCCATCAATCTTCGCAAGACTCTGTCGAAGACGATGGATTGCCGGGTCAAGCCCGGCAATGACGCAACGCGCGGTGCCACGATCCCGACTCCATTGCCGCGCTACCGCCTGATCCCAGGATTCTGGTAACGGATTGAACTTAGTTCGCGATCCGCGATTTATTATCACCGCGACAACAGGAGGCCGGCGATGCCCGAGCTAAAAACCTACACCGGCGGCTGCCATTGCGGCATGGTGCGGTTCGAATGCACTTGCGACCTCGCCATGGTGACGGCGTGCAACTGCTCGATCTGCACCAAGAAGGGCCTGCACTTCACGTTTCTGGCGCCGGTCAGCTTTCATCTGCGCGCCGGCGAGGATGATTTGAAGGAATATCTGTTCAACAAGCACGCAATCCGGCACCAGTTCTGCGCCGATTGCGGCGTCGAAGTCTTTGCCCGCGGCAAGAAGCCCGACGGCAGCGAGGTGGTGGCGCTGAATGTGAGCTGCATCGACGGCATCGAGCTCGCGAAGCTGCAGATGACGCCGATCGACGGGCGGAATATGTAGTTAAGCTCCCTCGCCCCGCTCTTGCGGGGAGAGGGTTGGGGTGAGGGCTTCTCCACAAGCGCGAACTCGCGCAGAGTCCCCCTCACCCGCCTCGCATCTATCGATGCGTGGCGACCTTTCCCCGCAGGCGGGGCGAGGTCAAGAAAGCGCGGCTCACCCGTCCAGCACCTTATATCGCCGGAAGATGGCCATCCTCGTTGAACGGAATACGGCGGTCGCTTGCGAGATAGGCCTCGATGTCGGGGCGCCCGGCGACGCGGCGTTAACGGCCCGTTAAGCCATTCGTTCGACGCCGGGCGCGGCGGCCCGATCAAATGCGGCATCGCGGGTACTTACAGAATGTCAACGCTGTTTGGCAAAGCGCCAAGTTTTTCAGTGCGATAAACGCGCGGCAACACGCCGGATTAATATCTGGTCTTGTTACGTAAGCGCAGGGAAAAGCCGTCATGCCGCAACAAGCCGCCTTGGTTTTCGCATATCACCAGATGCTGGTCGTCGTGGCCGGCTGCGTCTGCCTGTTCGGCACCTGGGTCGGCATGCGGCATTTCGCGCGCGCCCGAGCTACCGAGGGCCTGACCCGCTATGGCTGGCTGTTCATGGCCTCGGTCGGCACCGGCGTCGCGTTGTGGGCGTCCACCTTCATCTCGATCCTGGCACTCGATCCGTCGCTGAACAGCGGCTTCGAGCCGCTGGCCACCGCCGCCGTGCTGGTTATCGCCATCCTGGCCTGCCTGCTGGGCTTCGAGATCGGCAGCCGGCCATATCCTGCGCTGGCGCCCGAACTCGGCGGGCTGGTGATGGGCATCGGCCTGCTCGGCATGCATTTTGTCGGACTGAAAGCCTGGCATATCGCGGGCACCATGCACTGGAACGGCTGGGGCGTCGGCCTCACATTGGTTCTTGGCCTGACTCTGAGCGCGCTCTCCGTCAATCGCGCCAACCGTCCGGTGACACGATATTGCCGGCATGGCGCGGCGATCGTGATGGCCTTCATGATCTGCGTGATGCACTACGCGCTGACGGCGGCGTCGAGCAGCGTCCCCGATCCGTCGGTGGTCCTGCCGGGATATCTGATCCCCGCGCACATGCTCGGCGTCAGCGTGGTCGGGGCGGTGCTGCTGGTGATGGGCAGCGGCTTCTCCACCTATATCGTCGACCTTCGGACCCGCACGGAATCCGCCGACCGCATCAACCAGCTGTCGTTCAACGACACCATGACCGGGCTGCCGAACCGCGTCGCGTTCAACGAACGGCTGGCGTTCACGGTCGCCGAGGCCCACGAACTGGCGCACAAGGTCGCGGCATTTTCGATCGACCTCGACGGCTTCAAGGACGTCAACGACGTATTCGGCCACAGCGCCGGCGACCTGTTACTGATCGAGGCCGCGGACCGCATGCGCCGGCTGCTCGGACCCGGTGAATTCCTGGCGCGCCAGAGCGGCGATGAATTTCTGGGGCTGCGGATGTCCGGCAATCACCCGCATGACGCACAGGCCTTTGCCGAGCGCATCGCCGCGGTGTTCGCGCAGCCGTTTCAGGTACACGGCCAGCCGGTCGTTCTGACCGCCTCAATCGGCTTTTCGATTTTCCCGACCGACACGCCGGAACGCGACCAGTTGCTGAGCAACGCCAAGCTCGCAATGTATCGCGGCAAAGGCAAGCAGCGCGGCATGATCACAAAATATCAGCGCGAGATGGATGACGCCGCCCGGGCGCGGCGGGCGCTGGCGCGCGACCTGCAGACCGCGGTCGAGCGCGACGAGCTCGAACTGCATTATCAATTGCAGACGACGCTCGATGACGGAAAAATCTGCGGCGCCGAAGCGCTGATGCGCTGGCGCCATCCCAAGCGCGGCATGATCTCGCCGGCCGAGTTCATTCCGCTGTCGGAGGAAACCGAGGCCATCATCCCGATGGGCGAATGGGCGCTGCGCACCGCCTGCCGCGATGCCGCCGGCGGCAGGATCCCCGGCACGGTCGCGGTCAACCTGTCGCCGGTGCAGTTCGGCCGCGACAATTTGGCTGAAAAAATCCATGCGATCCTGATCGAAACCGGGCTGCCGCCGCGGCGGCTCGAGGTCGAGGTCACGGAATCGACGTTGATGTCCGATCAGGCCCGCGGCCTGCATACCCTGCGCAAGCTGAAATCGATGGGCATCACGATCGCGATGGACGATTTCGGCACCGGCTATTCGTCGCTGGCGACGCTGCACGCGTTTCCGTTCGACAAGATCAAACTCGACCAGTCTTTCGTGAAACGCCTGCCCGGCGACGCTGCCGCCGCAGCCATCGTGCGTACGGTGCTCGCCTTGGGCCGCAGTCTCGAAATTCCCGTGCTCGCCGAAGGCATCGAAACCGAAGCGCAGTGGCAATTCCTGGCGCGCGGAGGCTGCGCCAAGGGCCAGGGCTATCTGTTCGCCAGGCCGGTCGCGCTGGCGAAACTGCCAGCCGCGATTGAAGCGGCGGGGCGGTTTGAGCGTGATCGTGAGGCGATCATCGATACAGTACCGGCCATCGCCGCCGCGTAGGGTTTGTGTCCCGGACGCGGTGCGGCATTCTAAGGCGATGCGAAGCATCGCCGATCATGCCGCTCCGCAGAGCCGGGACCTTACCAAGCACCGGCGTTCGTTACGGCCCCGGCTTGCAGAACACCGCTTCGCAAACGCTACGCGCTGCACTGCGTCCGGGGCACAAAGCTCAATTCGCCGCGAAGCAGTACAGCAGGCCGTCGCCGCCGGTGCTCTTCAAATCATTTTGCGAGCAGCCACCGTCGGGTCCGCGCGAGGGATGCGACGAGTTCCAGGATTTCGAAGCGTCGTCGTCGCGCAGCCCGATGCGGTCGGAATGGCCGACCATCGCCGCAGCCTTGCGTGCTGCTCGTCCAGTTCTTGCAGGTGCGATCGTCACTTCCTGCAAAAGCGGTGCCGTCCGGCTGCGATCCGGTCAGCACATCATGGCGATTCGGGGTGTCGCCGCGGCCGTTGATGACGTCGCCCTTTTCGCTGAGCGCGGTCTGCTTGGTGAGGTTGTTGGCGCCGTGCAGATCGGCCACATCCTTGGCGACCACGACGCCCTTGGCATTCTGCCACGGCCCCTTGCCGATGCGGTCGCGCGCGTTGACTGCGGGCTTGCCGTCGGCGGCCTGCGTCGAGAGGTACGCGCGCCAGGTTTTGGCGCCGGCGCCCGCTGCCTGCGCCAGGGTCTGGCAATAATTGTCGGCGCCGGCAAGACCGCCGAGATTGCCGCCATTGCCGATGCCGGTGCTGGTGAGGAAGAACGTGGTGCCGGCGCCTTGCGCATGCACCGGCTGCGGCGCGGCTGCGACGATCGCGATCGCGATCGCCGCGAGGGCGAGACACGCACGCGAAATGCTCCTGCAAATTGAAGACATCGATTTCCTCCCGGTTTGTTTTTGACGCCGGTTCGTTGGCCGGCGCATGACAAGACATCAACACGCGACTTCCGGCATTATTCCGTTCCGCGACGCCGATGGCGCAAACACAAAGGCGCCGCGGAATGACACCGCGGCGCCTTGCTTTGAAGTTCCTGACTTGAAATCCGGCTTGAAATTCAGGCGCGTCGACTCATGCGCTGCTGGATCGCCGAGAGTTCCCAGTTCGCGCCGCGCGGCCGCACGAAGGTCCACACTTCGGTGGCCTCGGTCGGCTGCTCGCTGCCGCCGACCAGCCGGCCAGTGGAGCGCTCGATAGTCTTGTCGACCAGCGAGAAACGCATCGCAACGCTGGCATAGTCGGTTTCGCCTTCGCGCCATGCCTCCGCGAGGTCACCCTGCAGCAGCTTGACGTCGGACACCTTGTTGACGTCGCCCTGCGCCTTGTTCTTGGCGAGGTCTTCGGTGAAGTACGAGACCATCTCCGGCGTCGCCAGCGTGTGCAGCTTGTTGACGTCCTCGTTCGACCAGGCGGCCTGGATCTCGCCGAGCAGGCGTTCGAAGGCCTCATAGTCGGAAGGACCGATCTCCAGCGGCGCGCTGCCGGATCCCAGGCCGAAGCCCGATCCGCTGCGGAAGCTGGCCAACGGGCCGGCGCCGGCGGCGGGTCCGGCTCCGGATGGACCGGCATAGGCCGAGGCAGTCGCGTTGCGGCGCTGCCACCAGTTCATGGCCAGCCGGACCACAATGATGATCAGGCCGATCTGCAGGATCAGGCCGAAGATCGACGACAATCCGCCGAGGCCGCCGAACATTCCGCCGCCGAACAGCATGCCGAGCAGGCCGGCGCCGAGGAAGCCCGCGGCGAGGCCGCCGAGCATGCCCATGCCGGGCCGGTTGAAGAAGCCGCCTCTGCCGGCCGCGCCGGCAGCGGTTCCCATTCCGGGGCTGCCCGGCTGGGTCATGGTGCGATTGAAGGGCTGCGCCGTGTTCGGCGCGGTCGAGGTGCTCGGCGGCGCCGAGAAGGTGCGCGATCCCCGCGAGCCCGAACTGCCGCCGCCGCCGATCCGGGCGTCGGCCGCGGAGACGGCGAGCATCACCGGCAAGGCCAACGACAGGACGACAGCGATCGTCTTGACGATGCCGCGCATACGTTGCGTGAAATTCATGATGGTTCCCTCATTCCCCGGCAGGGGGAAGCGCCACTAAGATGGGCACGCGCTGCCCAAAAGTGAAGCGCCCATGACGACGCAGGGCTGCGGCGCTCGGTCGCGGGTGGCGGTCGTCCCCGCGCAGGCGGGGGACTCATAACCACCGATGTCGATGGAGTGCAGGATGTCGTGCAAGACATGTCTTTGGGTAAACGTCATCGTTCAAACCGATAGGTCAGCAGGCTATGGGTCCCCGCCTTCGCGGGGACGACCAGATGACTGCTCTCACCCCGCCGCCATGGTCTGCTTGACCTTCTCGACCAGCGCGCTGAGCGCGAACGGTTTTGCCAGAAAGGCGAACTGCTCGTTCTCGCGGCAGGCTCTTTTCGAACGCATCCTCGGCGTAGCCGGAGACGAAGATGATCTTGAGATTCGGGGTTGCGCGTGCGCATTTCGCGCAGCAGCGTCGGTCCGTCCATTTCCGGCATCACCACGTCGGAGACCACGAGATCGACCGCGCCGTTCTTTTCTTCCAGCGCTTCCATCGCCTCGATGCCGTTGGAGGCCTCGATCACGCTGTAGCCGCGCGAGCGCAGGCCGCGCGCATTCAGCGACCGCAAGCCTTCCTCGTCCTCGACCAGCAGGATGGTGCCCTGCCCGGTGAGGTCGGCAGCGCGCTTCGGCTCCGCCGGCGCTGCCTTTGCCGCGTCGCTGACGGCCGCTTCCGGCTCCGCCGCCTGCTCGGGGTGATGTCGCGGCAGGAAGATGTGGAACGAGGTGCCCTTGTCGGCTTCGGAGTCGACATAGATGAAACCGCCGGTCTGCTTGACGATGCCGTACACCGTCGACAGCCCGAGTCCGGTACCCTTGCCGACTTCCTTGGTCGAGAAAAAAGGCTCGAAAATCTTGTCGACGATGTCCACCGGGATTCCGGTGCCGGTATCGGTAACGTCGATCCGCACATAATCCGCTGCCGGCATGCCTTTGTAGGACAGGTTCTCGGCTTCCTGCGCGGGAACGTTCGCAGTGCGGATGGTCAAGGTACCGCCATCCGGCATGGCGTCGCGGGCGTTGACCGCGAGATTGACAATGACCTGTTCGAATTGCGAGACGTCCGCCTTCACCGGCCACAGGTCCCTGCCGTGAACCACGCCGGGAAACGACACCTTCTCGCCGATCAGCCGGCGCAGCAGCATGGTGAGGTCGCTCAGCGCGTCGCCGAGATCGAGCACCTGCGGCCGCAAGGTCTGCCGCCGCGAGAACGCCAGCAGTTGCCGCACCAGCGTCGCGGCGCGGGTGGCGTTCTGCTTGATCTGCATGATGTCCTGGAACGACGGATCGGTCGGCTTGTGCGCGTTGAGCAGAAAATCGTTCGCCATCATGATCGCGGACAGCACGTTGTTGAAGTCGTGCGCGATACCGCCGGCGAGTTGGCCGACCATGTCCATCTTCTGCGACTGGTTGATCTGGTTTTCCAGCGTGCGCCGCTCGGTGGTTTCCAGCATGTAGACGATGGCGGCTTCGGTCTCGCGCTCGTCCTCCTCCACCGCAGTGACGAAAAACTGGCCCCAGCGCTCCTTGGCGCCGTCCAGCATCGCCTCCACCGGCGCGATGTCGCCCTGCCCTTCGGCGGCCTGACCGATCGCCGCGACCAGGTGGCTGCGGTCACGGTCGTTGACCACCGACAGGATCGACTTGCCGGCGGCGCCGGAATTGAGGCTCTGCGCCAGCTTGGCGAACCGCGCATTGGCGCGCACCACCGCGCCCGCTCTGTCGACGGTGGCAATCGCCATCGGGGTGTGATCGAAGAAGCGCATGAAGCGCACTTCGGCGGCGCGCTGCGGATCGAACCGCTCGTCGCGGGCCCGGCTGATCACCAGTGTGCGCGATGCGCCCGGGCGCGCCGTCGGCCCCGAACGCCAGCTTGTGATAGAGCCGCACCGGCATGGTCTTGCCGCTGCGCATCCGCAGGTCGATGTCGAACACCTCGGTTTTCACTTCGCCGGGGGCCGGCACGATCGAGGTCAGCAGCGAGGCGCCGTCGCCCGACACGATATCGGTCAGCTTCAAGCCGCCATTGCCGATCTCGGCGAGATCGTGATCGAGCCAGTTCGCCAGCGTGGCGTTGACATAGACGAGATTGCCCGATGCATCGACCGAGAAGAATCCGCACGGCGCGTGATCGAGATATTCGATGGCATGCTGCAGTTCCTGGAACACGTCTTCCTGGCGCTCGCGGTCGCGTGTGATGTCGGCGATCGACCACACCGCGAATTTTGCCTCGCGCTTGGACTGACCGAGCGGCCGCACCCGCATCCGCAGCCAGCGGCCGTTGGCACCGTCCGTGCCGGCGACGCGGACCTCCTCCTGCTGACGCTTGCCCTCGCGCGCCGCCTTGAGCAGCCGGAACACCGCCTCCGAGACATCGGGATTGCCGATAAAGACCCGCTCGACCGGACGTGCATCCTGGGCGGTGGCGGCGCCGGTGAGCGCCAGATAGGCGGCGTTGGTGTAGACCACATGGCCGCGGGAATCGGTGACCGCGAGGCCGTCGAAGGCATGATCGGCAATCGGACGCATGATCGGATCGTCGGCGACGCGATCGGCGAAGCGGATGATGCCGGCTGCAAACGCGAACAGGTTGAACAGCCCGACCATCGCCAGCAATGCCAGCAGGCCGAGGATATAAGGCTGTGCCTGCGCCCGGCCAAGCGTCATGAACGCCACGGCAGCAGCGACAATGGCGCCTGCGACCAGCAGCACCAGCACGATGCTGCCGCTCCGCCGCGCCGGCTCATGCGCCGTCATCGGGGGATGTTGCAGATCGCTGTCAATGTCGGCAGTCATCGGATGGGCTGTGGCCTCTGAAAACGGGGGAACGCACGCACGCGATAACTCCTGAGTGCCTGAATCGGCCCCATCGGCGCAAGCACATCGTGCGGTTATTTCGGCTCATTTCGCCTGCTCTGCTCTCTTGCCCCGGACGCAGCGCAGCGCTCTTGCGGTGCGCTGCTGAGCCGGGCCGTAACGCAGCACCGGCGTCCGGTACGGTCGTGGTTCTGCGAAGCAGCGCTAAAGAAGCGCCGTATCGCGCCCGGGACACGGACCGTCACACCCTTCGCCCGGAAAGCCCGCGCTTCAGGCCCATCACATAGCCGATGATTTCGGCCACCGCGTGGTAGTGCTCAACCGGAATCTCGTCGTCGATCTCCACCGTGGCGTGCAGGGCGCGGGCCAGCGGCACGTTCTCGACGATCGGGATATCGTGCGCTTTCGCGACTTCCCTGATCTTGAGCGCGATGGTGTCGATGCCCTTGGCGACGCAGACCGGCGCCGACATGCCGCGCTCATAGGACAGCGCCACCGCGTAATGGGTCGGGTTGGTGATGATGACGGAGGCCTTTGGAACCGCGGCCATCATCCGCTTCTTCATGCGCGCGTGGCGCAATTGCCGGATCCGGCCCTTGATATGCGGGTCGCCTTCCGATTGCTTGAACTCTTCCTTCATCTCCCGCAGCGACATCTTCTGCCGCTCGAACCACTGCCGGTACTGGAAGAAATAATCGGCGATCGCGACCAGCGCCAGCATCGCCACCACCGCGCCGAGCAATTGCAGCGTCAATGCCGTGGTGGTGCCGAGAATCGCCGCCGGATCGAACCGTATCATCGCGTCGAGCCGATGCCGCTCCGGCCACAGCACCGCGGTCATTACCGCGCCGAGCGCGGCAACCTTGAAAAGGCCCTTGAGGAAATTCGCCGCCGCCTGCTTGCCGAACACCCGTTTGGCGCCCGCCAGCGGCGAAACCTTGCTCAGCTTCGGCTTCAGCGATTCGCCCGACCAGACCAGCCGGTGCTGCACCATGTTGCCGGCGACGGCCGCGAGCATCAGCAGCAGCAGCGGCACGCCGAGCGCCGCGATCAGCGCGACTTCGAGGTGTTGCGCGAGCGCCAGCAGGCCCGGCCCGTCGGCACGGATCATCCAGGAATTGGCGACAAGGTTGCGCAGCGGCGTCAAAATGCCGCCGCCGATCGATCCGGAGAAGGTCGACAACACCAGCGTCGCGCCCGCGATCATGAACCAGGTATTGACCTCCTGGCTCTTGGCGACGTCGCCGCGGTCATGGGCGTCGTCGAGACGTTTTTGCGTCGGGTCTTCTGTTTTTTCGGCGGCGTCGTTCTCCTCGGCCATGTCAGCTCCGCGGGATCAGCTGGTGCATAACGCCGACGAAGTAGTCCATGTAGGTTCCCATCATCGTCGCCAGCACCGCGGCGAAGATCAGGAAGCCGGCAAGGATCGAGAGCGGCACGCCGACGAAGTAGACCTGCATCTGCGGCATCAGCCGCGCCAACACGCCAAGTCCCATGTTAAAGACGAGACCGAACACCAGGAACGGTGCCGCCAGTTGCGCGCCGATCCGGAACGCGGCGGTGAAGGCGCGGGTCGCCAGCGAAGCGATATCGCCGCTTGGAATGAATTCACCGGGCGAAAAGATCGCATAGCTGTCGTTCAGCGCGGCGATCACCAGATAATGCGTGTCGGTGGCAAACAGCAGTGTCAGGCCGAGGATGGTGAGGAAGTTGCCGATCAGGAGCCCCTGCTGGCCCTGCGTCGGATCGACCGCGGTGACGAAGCCGAGCCCGAGCTGCTGGGCGATCACGGAGCCCGCGACCTGCAGCGCCGACAGCGTCACCCGCGCGGTGGCGCCGAGCACCACGCCGATCACGATCTCATGCACCAGCATCACCATCAGCGGCGCCATCGACTGCATGTCGATGGCGTAGGCGGCGCGGTGCAGCGGCAGGATGATCAGCGTCAGCGCGAGGGCGATCGCGAGCTTGATGCGAACCGGGATGTTGGTCTCGCCGAAGCCCGGCAACAGCATCACCATCGCGCCGATGCGGGCGAACACCAGCATGAAGGTGGCGGCGAGTTGCGGCAGCAGGGAGATGTCGATGCGCATGGGCGAAGGGTGCCTTGAAACGGTGGAAGCAATTTGCACTCAACCGTTATCCTGAGGAGCGCGCATGCGCCCGTCTCGAAGGATGGACCGGAACTCCTCTCCATCCTTCGAGACGCGGCTTTGCCGCTTCTCAGGATGACGGCGGAGTTCTGGCACGCGAGCATAACCGCGGCGATTGTGCATCAGCCGCCGATGATTTGCGACGAGATCCGCATCATATGGCCGTGCAGCGCGTCGGCCATGAATGGCAGCGCCAGCAGCAATGTCACGAAAATCGCAAGGATCTTCGGCACGAAGATCAGGGTCTGTTCCTGGATCTGCGTCAGCGCCTGGATCAGCGAGATGACGACGCCGACCACGAGACCGACGACCATCAGCGGCGACGACACCACCACGATAGTCCAGATCGCGTCGCGCGCGATGTCGAGGGTTTCGGCGCCGGTCATTTCAAGTCCTGTACTCTCTGGAGAACATTCGCTCCGTCATTGCGAGGAGCCCTTGCGACGAAGCAATCCAGTTCTTTGCAACATTGGATTGCTTCGCGTCGCCCCGGAACGACGGCTAGATCGGCATCTTCATGATGTCTTCGTAGGACTGGATCATCCGGTCGCGCACCGACACCAGGGTCGAGACCGCGACGTCGGTTTCCGCCACCGCCGTCACCACGTCCATCACATTGGCCTTGCCCGACGCCATCGCGATGGATTGCGCGTCGGACTTGCGGCCCGAATCCATCACGCTGCCGATAGCATCCTTGAGCATCGCGCCAAAGGATTGACCGCCGGCCTCGGAGGCCTTGCCGGCGCCGGCGCCGATTCCGCCGCCGGATTCCAGCATCCGGCCGAGACTTGCATAGGCATTGGCAGCAACGGTAGGTGAAGCCATGGCTAAAATTTCCTTCAGGCCTTGAGGATGTCGAGCGTGCGTTGAATCATCCGCCGCGTCGCGCTGATGATGTTGAGGTTCGCCTCGTAGGACCGTTGCGCGTCGCGCATGTCGGTCATTTCGATCAGCGGATTGACGTTGGGATATTTGACGTTGCCGCTGGCATCTGCGGACGGATTGCTCGGCTCGTATTTGACGCGAAATGCGGAAGCGTCGGTCCTGATCTTGCCCAAGGCCACCACCTTGGCGTCCAGCGTGCGGTCGAGTGCCGAAGAGAAGGTCGGCACCTTGCGGCGGTAGGGGTCACCGCCGGTGGTCGATGCCGTGGAATCCGCGTTGGCGATGTTTTCCGAGATCACCCGCATCCGTCCGGCCTGCGCGCGCAGGCCCGAGGTCGCGATGCCCATCGATCGGACGAAATCCCCTCCATCGTTGGCCATGATGTCGTTCTCCTATGCCTCAGCGTTTTCCGATCGCGGTCTTCAACAGTCCGAGGCTGCGGCTGTAAAGCGAGGTCGCGGCCGCGTAGTCCATCTGGTTGGCCGACACCTTCAGCATCTCGTCTTCCAAGTTGACGGCGTTGCCGGCCGGCCGGGTCTCGTAGCCCGCTCTGGTGTTCTGCGCGAAGCTGCCGGTCCCGCCTGAAGGCGCGATATGCGAGGCGCTGGTGCGCATCATCGCCAGCGATCCCATCGGGTCGGCGGCGCTGGGGCTGTTGCGGTTGAATTTGGGCTCGACCAGGTCGCGCGGCTTGAAATTTGGCGTGTCGGAATTGGCGATGTTTTCCGCGAGCACGCGCTGGCGCTCCTGATGCCACTGCATCCTGGTGCGCAACGCCGACAGAACCGGAAGGTCATTGATGGACATCGGCCGCTCTCCGCCCCGGCGCGGGGCGCGCAAGGTAGGCAGAATTTGCCGCCTCCATGGTTAACAGCGGGTTAAGGAGCTTTTGGAGCGCTTTTGATTAGCGAAATCGCATTCGCCGCCGACGGCCATACGGTTTCGCCGGGATACCCGCATTAACCACGCAATTCATTGATCCCCGATACCCCCAGAAGTTGTTTTGGCCCGGTCAATTCATGGTTTATTAAGGAGTCGGGCGGCCGGTCGTGCCGCGGAGAATTAGGAGTGAGGGCAAAACTTACGCTTTGTTCGCTGTTTGTGTATCGTTCCGGTTGCGTCCGACGATTCTAAAAACGCGAAAAAGTGCACTTGCCGGGGACCAACATGCAGACACCGCTCGCATTCTTCTTTGCATTCGTCGCCGTGCTGGCGCTGATCGGGCTCGCGGCCTGGCTGGTGCGCCGATTCGCCGGCAATCGCCTCGGCGCCAATGCCAACCGCGGACGGATGCCGCGCCTCGCCGTGATCGACGCCGCCGCGGTGGACGGCCGCCGCCGGCTGGTGCTGGTAAGGCGCGACAATATCGAACACCTGCTGATGATCGGCGGCCCCACCGATATCGTGGTGGAGCAGAATATCGTGCGAGCGATGCCGGCGCGCGACCAGGCGCCGCCGCGGGCCAATGTCGGCGGCGCCGACTTGCAGCCGCGGCTGGCATTGCCGGACGCCGGCAGCACCTGGTCTGACGGCGATACCCGGTCCGACAGCTTCGATTCGGCCGAACCGGCGATGCCGGAACCGCCGCCGCGCCCGGCGCGGCCCTCCTTCGCCGACGAGGTGCGTCGCCCGGCGCCGGCGCTGTCGGAGCGACGCGGCAGCGACCTGCTCTCCGGTCTCGCGCCGCCGGAATCTTCGCTGCGTCCCGAACCCCGCCTTGAACCACGGGGCGAGCCGATGCCGACCCGCCCCGCCCGCGGCGAGCCGCTGATCCCCCGTCCCTCGCGCCCGCTCGAGCCGCCGAAGGCGCCGCCGATGCGCACCCAGGCACGCACCGCCGCACCGACGCCGCCTCCCCCACCGCCGCCCTCGGAGGCGCTATCGTCCGCCGACCAGAATCTCGCCGAGATGGCGCAGCAGCTGGAAGCGGCGCTGCGCCGTCCCGCGGGCGAGGCGGGCGAACCGCGGGTCGGCGCGCCACCGGTGCAGCCCGAGCCGCCGCCGGGCCGGCCGCCGCGCGGTGAAGCGCCGCCGGTTGCCTCGCCCAAGGGCGGCTTTGAGAACCTCGAGGACGAAATGGCATCGCTGCTGGGTCGTCCAAAGACCCCTACGTGAGATCGGCCGGCGTCCCGCGTAGAGTTTTATTTCTTGTCAGTCTGATCGCCGCCGGATCGCTTGCCGGTTCGGCGCTGGCGCAGGACATCAGCATCAATCTCGGCCAAGGCAATGGCGGCGTCACCGAGCGCGCGATCCAGTTGATCGCGCTGTTGACGGTGCTGTCGATCGCGCCGTCGATCCTGATCATGATGACGTCGTTCACCCGCATCGTGGTGGTGCTGTCGCTTCTGCGCACGGCGCTTGGCACCGCGACCGCGCCGCCGAATTCGGTGATCCTGGCGCTGGCGTTGTTCCTCACCGCCTTCGTGATGGGCCCGGTGCTGCAGAAATCCTACGACGACGGCATCAGGCCGCTGGTCGCCAACCAGATCGGCGTGGAAGAGGCGCTGCAGCGCGCGGTGGTGCCGCTGCGCGGTTTCATGCAGAAGAACGTCCGCGAAAAGGACCTGAAACTGTTCATGGACCTGTCCGGCGAGCCGCCGCCGGCCACGCCCGCCGACATGTCGCTGCGCATCCTGGTGCCGGCATTCATGATCTCCGAACTGAAACGCGCCTTCGAAATCGGCTTCCTGCTGTTCCTGCCGTTTTTGATCATCGACCTCGTGGTCGCCTCGGTCCTGATGTCGATGGGCATGATGATGCTGCCGCCGGTGGTGGTGTCGCTGCCGTTCAAGCTGATCTTCTTCGTGCTGGTCGACGGCTGGTCGCTGGTGGCGGGAAGTCTGGTGCAGAGTTACGGGGGGTAGCGACGCTGCACCGCGTCCGGGACACGCTCGCGCATGAAACTGATGGTCACCCGCCTCGATCAGGGCAAATACGAAACCGTCGTCACGCGCGATGACGGGGTGAGCTACCGGCTGAAGGGCGTGGCGCACATGTTCGCCATCCCGCACGACCTCGCACATTTTCTGGTTGAGAAGACGCTGCGGCTGCATCGCGGGTTTTGGGGCAACGTCGCCGATGGGGCGGTGTTCAAGTCGATGAGTTACATCGGCGGCCGCAGGAAGCCGAAGGCGGCCGAGCGGTCGGAAAGCCTGTTGAAGGTCAATGCCGCGCCGCTCAACGAGGCCGAAGCCCTGGTGCGCATTTTCAACGACACCATCGAACAGGGCCATCAGGAAAACTCGCCGGTGTTGCGCGAGCGGTTGCGAAGCCGGCTCGCCCGTCCCGGACTGGAGTTTCGCCGCTTCAGCGACGCGGAAATATCGGAGGTCTACGGCGCCTATCGGGACATGTTGGCGAAATGGCAGGAACTGCCGGTGGGCGGCAGCATGGAGTTGAAGTGGTGAAAGCTGTCGTCCCGGTCTTGACGGATTTGCTCATGAGGGTGCTTCCTGCGGACCGGTAGCCGCAGGTTGCCGTTTCGGCACGCGTCTGTCGAGGGGGCGTGGCGGCGCAACATACTCAACAGTCGTCCCCGCGAAGGCGGGGACCCATACGCCCAGGATTTTCAGTTTGATATAAGACGTTGCAACAGTCGTTAGCGAGCCGCGAGCACGGTGGTTATGGGTCCCCGCCTTCGCGCTAAGGCATGCACATATCTCTGTCGTCATTGCCGGGCTTGACCCGGCAATCCATCACGCTTCGAAAAACTCTTTCGAAGATGGATGGATGCGCGGGTCAAGCCCGCGCATGACGAGATGTGTGCATGCCTTAGCGCGCAGGCGGGGGACGACAGTTGAGAATGTGAAAGCGCCCTGGCCTACCTCGCCGCCTGAACCCGCTTCAGGCCGACGATCGCCGGCAGCGCGCCGGTCGGGAACGGGTCGGCTTTTTGCGTCTCCGGCGGCAGCGGCGCCTTTGCCGTCATGTCGGGGAAGCGCGCCTTCATCTCGCGCAGGAAGCCGTCCAGCGTGTCGACGCTGGCCGCCATCTTGGCGATCTGCGCGAATTCGGCGCTGTTAGTGGAAGCAGGCTTGCTCGCGATCTCGAACGCCGCGCGGTCGGCCTCGCCGCTCATCAGCGCGGCGTATTTTTCGCGGAAGCGCGAAAGCCCCAGCGAATCCTCCGCCAGCGCATAGCCGACCACGGCGCGGATCACGTCGCCTTTTTCAGCGGCGTTGAGCGGCGTGAAATCGCGCCAGCGGTCGCCGTAATACAGCTCGATCTGTTCGGAAGATTCGCGCCAGCGCCGCGCCGCCCAGTAGATGTCGGAACGCAGCCGGATCGCCTCGCGCCCGGCAATGTTGGAGATGATATCGAGGCCGAGATCGCGGCGGCCGATGTCGCTTTGCGCGCGCGCTTCCAGCAACAACCGCTGCTGCCGCAATTCGCCGGCGAGATCGGCGATGCGGGTGGTGCGCAACGCGCCGATGGCGCGGTCCGGCTTGCGGTTCATCAGATACACCATCGCCAGCCGCGCCGCGACCTGCGCCCGCGCGGCTCCCTCGAGCCGGTGATCGACCTGGTATTGCAGCAGCTCGCTGGCCTGGTCGAGCAGGTCGACACCGACCAGACGATCGGCAAGGCGGCGGATCATCTCGTCGCCACGCCGGCCGATCGGCGTGAGTTCGCTGTATTCGTAGAACAGCGCCAGCGCGTCGACCGGCGGCATGTTGTCGCCCTTGGTCGAGAGGAACAATTGTGCGAAAAGCGCCGCGGCGTCGTCCTGGGTCGCGCGCGAGATTTCTGAGTTGGGCTGCAGCCTCGTCGCGGTACGCGCCGCGCCGAGCGATTCACTGTAACGCCCGATGTCGGAATAAATCCGCGCCATCATCGACAGCGCTTTCACCTCGAGCCCGTCGCCGCGCCATGTCATCGACAGCGTCTCGAGATCGCGTAAGCTTTCTTCCTGGCCGATCTCGTCGCGCTTCTGGCGCAACGCGATCTCGTGCAGCCGCGCTTCCATCGCAGCCGCGCGGTCGGCGGATTTCGCCGCTGCCCTGTATTCAGCCAGCGCATCCTTCTCACGGCCCAGCGCTTCAGCCAGTTTGCCGCGCAGCACCGAGATCGCAGGCTTGAGATCGGCGGGGACGCCGATGACATCGAGATCGTTGCCGCGGCTGGCGGCGCCGGAATAATCCCTGACCTCGATTGCCGCGCGCATGCCTTCCGTCAGGACCGCGCGCTGCAATTCCAGCGGCAGCGAGGCGATGGCGAACTCGACGTTCTTGAATTTTTCCCGCGCGTCGGACCATTTGCCCTGCCGCGCCAGCGCCAGCGCCTTCCAGAGCTGGGAATCATAATTGGTGCCGATCGCGGGCACCGCGAGATCCTTCAGTCCCTGTTCGGGCCGGCCCATCAACGTCAAGGCCACCGAATGCACGATCAGCGCCGAAAGATCCTCCTGTCCCGGCCGCGCCTCGGCGAGCACGAGATCCAGCACGCCCTTGGCTTCCGGATACATCCCACGCGACATGTAGAAGCGCGCGAGATCGAGCCGGGTCGGCGTGCGCTGCTCGGCTACGGCATTCGCGGACGCGGCGACCAGCGTATCCAGCCGCTTGATGAAATCTTCCGACTGATTGCGGCGCCATTCATTGACGTCGAACACCGGGCGAACAGCCGTCGCCGCGCGCTCGGCGCCGACATCGGCCGACGACAGCGTCAGCCCGCCCGGCCGGCTCAGCGTGATCTTGTCGGAGGCGAGTTCAGCCGTGACGTCGTCGGAATTCGGCTGGATCACCACGCCGTGGACCGATTCGAGAAACGAGAACTCGACAAAATCCTGCTTGCGTACAAAGCCGCGACCGGGCGGCGGTGCCGTGATCACCATCAGCGCGTCGCCGGCGTCGGGATCGACAAGACGATGCACGAGGCTCGGCCTTGCGATCGGGACGGTGACATTGGCGCGCACGGGGTCGGTGATGTTGCGGATCGCAGTGAGCGGCTGCGACGGCGTCTGCATGGCGTCGGCGAAGGTCACAACCCATTTCGCGCCGACGGCCGTTTCATCCGACGTCAACGACGCCAGTTGCGGGCGGCTGAGCCGCATGCGGATCGCCTGCCCTCTTGGCAGCGGCAACGCGCTGACTTCGCCGACCATCGAGCTCGCGGCGCGACGGATCGGTTCGAGATCGAGTGGCGCTGCCGAGTTCGACGACCAGCCACAGCACGTCGGCGCGGCGGAACAGGGCGGCGGGCGCGGCGCCGGCGAATGCGAATGTCAGGCGCAGTCCGTCGCTATTCCGTTTGACATCGACGCTATCGCCGCTGGCCGGCGTGCTTTCGACCTGCGGATCGGCGGAGGCCAGAGAGGTTTTTGGCGATGGCGGCGCGACGGCCGCCGCGACTGGAGCTTCCTTCGCGGCAGGCGGCGGCGCTGCGGCAATAACCGGCGGTCGCCTTGTCGCAGGCATGGGTTTCGGCTCGGGCTTGGTCTGCTGTGCAATCGACTCCGACGTCGGCGGCATGATCTCGCTGGATTGCTGCGGTGCCTCGGCGGGTCTGTCGGGAGCGGCGGGTGCAGCCGGCGCGGCGGCGGGCGACGCCAGCGGCGACGGCTTTTCCGACTGGAAGCCGACATCGACGATGTAGTTTTTTTCCTCGCGGAACGAATGCACGTCGACATCGCCGATCAGCGCCACTTCGACGGTCGCGTTCTCGCCCTCGATCTTCTGGTTGATCGATGCGACGTTCGACGGCGCCGCTAACCGTGCATCGGCGAGATCGAAGGTCAGCGCGGTGTTGAAAACCAGCGCCAGCTTCTGTTCGTTCAGCACGGACGAGACGCTGGCGCCGTCCGGCAGTTCGAACACAAAGCGCACGAACGTCGGCTGCACCGAGGCGCGCACCCGCACCGGCGCCCGCTTCAGCGCCAGTTCCGCCGCGCGCTGCGCCCGCAACGCCCGCTCCGCAACCCGCGCGCGCTCGGACAATTCGCGGATCACCTCCTGGGGGAGACTAGGCGGTAGACCGCTCCAGCTATCCGGCAGCAGGTCGACGAAGATGCGCTCGCCGGCGGTCATGGCGTTGACCGTGACCTTGCGCGCCAGCGACAGCCGGATCGCAGCACCATCGGGATCGCGCCGAGCCGAGCCGACATAGGCGGGCACGGCGTCGGACAATTTGTCGACCGGGATGTCCACCGGCCGCTTGAAGCGGATCACGATGATCGAGCCGGCCACGCTGACTTCGGAATCGACGTCTTCGTCGAGCTTGAGCACAAGGCGGGCATAGCCGTTGGCCGCGGAGAACGTCGCCTCGCCCTTGACCGGCTGGGCGTATGCTGCGGAAAAGGATGCGGTCAGCAACGCAAGACCGAAGGCCCCGCATGACAGGGCGAGCCGCGCGCAGGCGCGGGCTTTCGACCAACAGTCAGCGGCAGCCGATCCGGCCATCAGGCAGTCTCAACGGGGCGGCGGATGGATGCCCCCGCCTTGCGCATGCGAGTCTAGAATTGCCGATTTAAGGACTTGTTAAATATCCCGGCCAATTGCCGATTTTGTAGGGTGGGCACGGCACGAAGACGCGCCTTTACCCGCCTTACGGAGTGCAGTTTGACCGTGCCACCTATCGGTTTTGCGGCAGCATCTTGCCTTCGATCTTGGGCAGTTCGGCGGTGGCGGCCGACCTGTCGCCGCCGGCGCGGCGGGCCAGTTCAACGGTCAGCCGCTCGGCGGCTTCCGGCGCCATCAGGCCCATGATGTCCGACATCTTGCGCGGCGCGATCTTGGAGGCGATCTCGAACAGCACCGGCATCTCGAGCCGGTCAAACACCTTGGCGGCATCCTTCGGCTTCATGCTCTCATACATGGTGACGAGGCCCTTCAACCGCGTATCGTCGGCTTCCTTCTTCTGCTCGGTCGCCGTCCCGATGCGCGATTCGACGGCCTTCAGTTCCTCGACCCGCCCTTCGATCCGCTTTTCGGCGGACTTCAAAAGATTTTCCCGGATGTCGATTTCGCGCGCCCGCGCCTCGAGTTCCTGGCGTCGCGCCTGCAGCCGCTCCAGCAGCGCACGCTCCGAAGCCGAGACCGGCTGCGCCGGGTCCGGATACAGCACGGTGCCGTCCGGCGGCTTGGCGGTTTCCGGCGCGCTCACCGCGGGCTTTGCCGGCGGCTCTTCCTTCTTGGCCGTGACCGATCCGGTGATGTCGGAGGAATCGGTTTTGCCACCCGAAGGGAAATTGAAACTTTCCTGCGCCCACGAACGCTTGGTCGATCGCGGCTGGTAGTCGAACACATATCCGCCATCGATCACCAGGCCCGCGACCTTCAGCACCGCAAGGCCGAAAACCGCGGTCAGGACGACGGGGATGACGCGGATGTCGCGAAGTGCCTTCATGCAGCGAGACCGCTCGGCCTCCTGCGGTCGGAGAAGGCCTGCGCCGCCGCAGCGATCGACTGCGCCGTCAACGGTTTTGGAGCTTCCGGTTCGGCCGGCCGTGCCGCGACCGCGATCCGGCTGATCCGCCGCAGCACGCCGTCGCCCTCCGCCAGCAGCTTCGTCAACTGCCGCGACATGTCGGTGGCAGAATTGAGCTGGCTGCCAAGGTTCTCGTTGACGTCGCGCACGGTGTGCTTGAGCCCGCCGATGGCGCGTTCGGCGATTTCGGTCGCCGTGATCAGTTCGCCGATGGTGGCTTTAAGCGACTGTTCGTCGGCCTTCAGCCGCAACAGGCGCTTGTTGAGCAGCATGCAGTAGCCGATCGTGAGCAGCAGCAGAACCGCAACCAGACTCTCGATCACCATTCCGAATGAATGACTCATTGTGCCTCCATCAACTTGGTTTGCTCTTCGGCCTTCTCGAACATCGCGAAGGTGGTATTGGGTTTGCGCAACTGCTTGGTGACGCGGATGGCGACGCGGTCGCCGACCCGGCCCATGCGCCCCTCGGTCAAGGTCACATTGCCGCAACGCACCGCGATCAGCGCATCCGAACGCATCTCCAGCGGCAGGGTGTCGCCGACCTTCAGCTTCATTAATTGCTTGAGCGGGATGTCGGCCTCATAGAGCACGGCATCGACCGAGATCTGCGCCTGCGCGATTTCGGTCGCCAGATGCCCTTCCCAGATCGGATCGCGGCCGAATTTCTCGCCCATGAACATCTGCAACAGCACGTTGCGGATCGGCTCGATGGTCGCATAGGGCAGCAGCAATTCGATGTTGCCGCCACGGTCCTCCATGTCGATGCGCAGCCGCACCAGGATCGCGGCATTGGCAGGCCTGGAGATGGCTGCGAAGCGCGGATTGGTCTCCAGCCGGTCGATCGTGAAGGTCACCGGCGACAGCGGCCGGAACGCCTGCTCGGCGTCCGACAGCACTACCTCGACCAGCCGCTTGACCAGGTTGGTCTCGATGGTGGTGTAGGGACGGCCCTCGATGCGCAGCGAGGTCTGGCCGCGGCGGCCACCCAAGAGCACGTCGATCATGGAATAGATCAGGCTGGAGTCGACGGTGGCGAGGCCGAAATTTTCCCACTCCTCGGCCTTGAACACGCTGAGCACCGCGGGCAGCGGGATCGAATTCATGTAGTCGCCGAACCGTACCGAGGTGATGCGGTCGAGCGAGACCTCGACGTTATCGGAAGTGAAATTGCGCAGGCTCGTGGTCATCAGCCGGACCAGCCGGTCGAACACGATTTCGAGCATCGGCAGCCGCTCGTAGGACACCATCGCGGAATCGATGATGGCGCGGATGCCGGAGTTGTCGTCGAGATTGACTTCGCCGACCGAGAAGCCGAGCAGGTTGTCGATCTCTTCCTGCGACAAAACGCGCTCGCCGCCGTTCTTGCCGCCACCGAGGTCGCGGCCGCCGTCTTCGACCATGGCGGCCCATTGCAGCGCCATCGCGCCGGAGAGTTCGTTGTCGGCCGCCGATTCCGCCGCCGCCGGATCCTCGGAATCCAGCGACGCCTCCCACTGGGCGGCGATCGCATCCTGGTCGACCTGGTCGTTGCCCGCCATCGTCTCACATCCGTCCCGTCACTGAATGACGATTTCCTTGAACAGCACCGCGTTGACCTGGCCTGGCGCCACCGCGACGTTGACCCGCCGCGTCAGCTCTTCCTTGAGGCGAAACAGCCCTGCCGATCCGTTGAGGTCGGCGGGACGCAATTCGCGCATGTAGGTCTGGAAGATGTCGCTGACCCGCGGCATGGTCGGCTTGATCGCCTCGACCTGCTTCTCTTCCCTAACCTCGAGCACGGCCTTGACCTTGAGATACTGCACACGCTCGCCGGGCGCGCCGACCAGGTTGACCAGCACTTCGGGCACGTCGACGAAGATCGGCGCCTTCGGCGCCGCGGCCTCGACGTGCGTCTCCTCGGCGTGAGCGCGGAAGAAAAAGAACCAGGTGGCGCCGCCGCCGCCGACCAGCAGCAATGCCGCCGCGGCCATGACGATCAGCTTCTTCCTGCTTTTTTTCGGCGCAGCAGCCGCTTCCGCGGCGCCGTCGTCCTTGTCGTCATTGTCCGCCATCGCCTGCCCATCCGGATTTGGGATGAGGCCCGATGCCACCAGTCAGGCGTGTGACGCGATACAAAAGCCCCCGGCGCACGCGCGCCCTCAACTGACGGAACACTAGGTTTGCAATGGTTAATGGAACCTTTCTTTTCGCCTTCAGGTAGGAAAAATCTGCCGGGTTGTTCCCACCGGAAATTATTACTCGCAATAGTTGCTTCCCTTTCAGGGTTGAGGGACTATTTTGAAGCCATGACCAAACTGTTGGAAAAAGCCCTTGAAGCGTGCGGCGGTTGCCTCCAGACAGCCAGGACCAGATCGCGCTCGCGATGTTGAGCCTGTCCTTCAACGACGGCGAACCCGAAAAAATTGATCCCGCTGACCTTCCGGCAGTGCTCGAAGGACTGGCGCAAGCGAGACGCCGTGAGTTCGCAACCGACGCAGAGGTCGAGGCTGCCTTTCGCCGCTTCGAGCGGTGAAGCTTCGGTTCACGCCGCGAGCCGCGCGCGACCTCGCCAATATCGGCGATTATTTTTGGGAACGCAGTCCAGAAGCGGCCTTACGGGTGCGCGACGCTATCCTTCAATCATTGCAGAATCTCTCTCGCTGTTTCCAGAACTTGGGCGTAATCAGGAAGAAGAAGGTGTGCGAAAGATCGTCGCGCGACGGTACTCCTACCGCGTCTTACGTAGCGAATGACGCGAGGGACGAAATTATCGTCGTCGCCATTCGGCATCCCGCGCGCAGGCCCGAACACTCCGATGCCTGATTTGGTCGCCGGACAGGAAAAAACTGCCGGGTCATTATGGTCAACAAGACCTTTCTGCCGACGCGCGGTAGCCCTCGCGAACATCTAACCCCCTGTAAATTCGAAAACTTTCAGTTTGGCACGGCTTTCGCTGTGTACCCCAGCGAACCGCGGCTTGGGAGAGCTGAGCGGTTCGCTCAGATCCGCCCGGCTTGGGAGAGCCAGTGCGGATCATGGAAGGGGAGAACACCGATGGAGAATATGCTTCTCATCGGACTATCGCGGCAGATGACGCTGGAACGGCAGATGGATGTCGTCGCCAACAACGTCGCGAACGTCAACACCACCGGCTACAAGGCCGACAAGTCGATGTTCCAGGAATATCTGACTTCCGGCGCGCATCAGGACAATTTTGTCGGCCGCGACCGCCGCGTCAGCTATGTGACCGACCGCGCCACTTACCACGACTTTTCGCAAGGGCCGGCCGAACCGACCAAGAATCCGCTCGACGTCGCGATCGACGGCAAGGGCTTCCTGGTGGTGCAGACGCCCGGCGGCGAACGCTATACCCGCGACGGCAACCTGCAGATCAATTCGCAGGGCCAGCTCGTCACCGCGGCCGGCAACCCGGTGCTGGGCACCGCCGGCCCGATCGTTTTCCAGCCCACCGACAAGGAAATCAGCATCAACGCCGACGGCGGTGTCAGCGTGCTCGAAGGCGTCAACCGCATCGATTCAATTCGCGGCAAGCTGCGCCTCGTGAGCTTCGCGCAGGCGCAGAAGCTCGTGAAGGAAGGCGCCAACCTCTACGCCGGCGGCGAAGGCAACGCGGCACAGCCCGACGCCACCTCGCGGGTGCGCCAGGGCTTCATCGAGAAGTCCAACGTCAACTCGGTGGCCGAGATGAGCAAGATGATCGAGGTGACGCGCGCCTATACGCAGATTTCCGCGCTGCTACAGCAACAGGGCGACCTGCGAAAATCCGCGATCGAAAAACTCGCCGACGTTCCGGCATAAGGGATCTGACCATGCGCGCTCTTTCTACCGCGGCGACGGGAATGGCGGCCCAGGAACTCAACGTCCAGGTGATCTCCAACAACATCGCAAACCTGCGTACCACCGGCTACAAGAAGCAGCGCGCCGCGTTCCAGGACCTGATCTACGACCATGTGCGCCGGGTCGGCGCACAGGCCTCCGACCAGGGCACCATCCTTCCCGTCGGCATCGACATCGGCGGCGGCGTCAAGACCGTCGGCACGCCGCGGCTGATGACGCAAGGCACGCTGTCGCCGACCGGCAACGACCTCGACATCGCGATCCGCGGCGAGGGTTTTTTCAAGATCCAGATGCCGGATGGCACCTACGCCTACACCCGCGACGGCTCGTTCCAGATGGACGCGCAGGGCCGCGTGGTCACGGCGCAGGGCAATCCGGTGCAGCCGACCATCACGATTCCGCAAAACTCGTCCGGCCTGACCATCAACGCGCAGGGCCAGGTCACGGTGACGCTGCCCGGCTCCACCACGCCGACCACCGTCGGCCAGATCGGTCTGACGCGCTTCATCAACAAGGCCGGCCTGCAGCCGACCGGCGACAACCTGTTCACCGACACTCCGGCGTCCGGCACGCCGCAGGACGGCATCGCCAACGCCGATGGGTTCGGCGACATGCAGCAGAGCAATCTCGAGCAGGCCAATGTGGAAGTGGTCTCGGAAATCTCCGACCTGATCGCGGCGCAACGCGCCTACGAGATGAACGCCAAGGTGATCAGCGCCGCCGACCAGATGCTGCAATCCACCGCCAACCTGTTCCGCTGAGGAGACGACGATGAGAATCCGTTCGCTCCTTTTCGCGACCGCCCTGCTCGCGGCCGGCGCCACCACGGCGTTCGCCCAGGGCCGCCCGGACATCACGGTCCCCGTGCTGCGTGCCAATGTCGACGTCACCGGCGAGGTGGTGCGGATCGGCGACGTGGTCGACAACGCCGGCAGCGCATCGCAGATCGCGATCTATCGCGCGCCCGACCTCGGCACCACCGGCTCGTTGCCGATCGCGCAGGTGCTGGCCGCGCTGCGCGCGCATCAGGTGATCGGCGTCGACACCAGGGATATCAAGGCGATCTCGGTGACGCGGCTGGCGCGCACGCTGGAGCCTGGGGAGATCGAGCTTCAGATCGCCCGGGCGCTGGAACGCCGCAACGGGCTCGGCGACGCCGCCAATCTGTCGCTGAGCTTCGACCGCGCCGTGCAGACGCTGCAACTCGATGCATCGAACAGCGGCACGCTACAGCCGGCCTCGGTGCGTTACGAGCCGCGCAGCGGCCGTTTCGACATCGGTTTCGAGATCGCCAACGACGCCGGCGCGCCGACCAAGCTGCGCTTCACCGGTATCGTGGTCGAGACCGTGGAAGCCGCGGTGCTGGCGCGCGGTGTCGAGCGCAACGAGATCCTGAAATCCTCCGACGTCGTGCTGGAGCGGCGGCCGAAGTCCGAGGTCGGCAACGATGTCGCCGGGCGCGACAATGCGGTCGGCATGCAGGCGCGGCGGCAACTGCGCGCCGGGCAAGCGCTGCGCGCGGCCGATCTGGCAAAGCCGGATCTCGTCACCCGCGACCAGAACGTTACGCTGATCTACGAATCCTCCGGGCTGTATCTGACCATCCGCGGCAAGGCGCTGGAGGGCGGCACCGAAGGCGACGTGGTCAACGTGCTCAACCTGCAATCCAAGCGCACGGTATCGGGCATCGTGGTCGGCCGCGGCCAGGTCTCGGTTGCGATCGCCGCGCCCCGCCTTCCCGCCGACGCCGCCGCGACATCGAGCGCGGCTCAACCTGCCGTTCCCGTTTCCGTCGCTGCCAACGAACCCGCGCCTGGTCCTCGAAAAGCTGAGTAGTGTTCATGTTCACGTCCAGTACAACCAACCGCGTTGCACTTGCGGCCGCATTGTTGGCGACCGCGGCCATTGGCGGCGGCTGTTCGTCGATCGACCGCCTGGCATCGATCGGCGAGAAGCCGGCGCTGGCGGCGATCGAAAACCCGACGGCGCAGCCGGGCTACAAGCCGGTGCAGATGCCGATGCCGAAACCGGAAGCTGCGTCGTACAACGCCAATTCGCTGTGGCGCAACGGCAGCCGCGCGTTCTTCAAGGATCAGCGCGCGCACCAGATCGGCGATCTGCTCACGGTGACGGTGAACTTCACCGACAAGGCCAACATCGCCAACGAGACCCAGCGCAGCCGCGCCGCCAAGGAGGATTCCGGCATTACCTCCTTCCTCGGCGACAAGCTGATCAAGAACCCCGCGACCGCGATCCTGCCCGGCCAACTGCTCACCGCGGACGGAACGGCATCGACCGACAACAAGGGCTCGGTGCAGCGCCAGGAAAATCTGCAGACCTCGATCGCCGCCGTGGTCACGCAGGTGCTGCCCAACGGCAACCTCGTGGTCGAAGGCAAGCAGGAGATCCGCGTCAATTTCGAAATCCGCGAACTGATCGTCGCCGGCATCGTGCGGCCCGAGGACATCCAGAGCGACAACACCATCGACAGCGGCAAGATCGCCCAGGCCCGCATCGCCTATGGCGGCCGCGGCCAGATCACCGACGTGCAGCAACCGCGCTACGGCCAGCAGGTGATGGACGTGCTGCTGCCGTTCTAGACTTACCGTGCCCCGGACGCGGCGCAGCGCCCTTGCGGTGCGCCGCAGAGCCGGAGCTGTGCCGGACACGGCCCGGTACGGTCCTGGTTCTGCGAAGCAGCACTTCGTGCTGCATCGCGCCCGGGACACGACAAGCTCCCACGCCAACTTGCGCTTCAGGCGCGACAAGGCGGTCGACGCGGCCTTCGTCAGCTCCCCTGGCGAAGGCCGTGGTCGTTTGTGCGACATGCCGTCATTGGGAGGAGCACAGCAACGAAGCAATCCAGTCCCGCTCAGGAGAACTCCGCCGTCACGGTGCCCAGCCCCGACAGCTCCATCACCGCCTTGTCGCCGGCGTTGAGCCACAGCGTCTTGACCAGACTTCCGGTCAACACGATCTGACCTGCGCGCAAGTGCTTGCCCTCGGCGGCGAGATGATTGGCGAGCCACGCCAGCGCCTGATGCGGATGGCCGAGCACGTCGGCACCGCTGCCGCATCCGGCCTCGATGCCGTTGATGATCGCGCGTCCGGCCACCGTCGACAGCTCGGGCGCCGCGTCGCGCAACACCGCGTTACCGAGCACGCAGCCGGCGGCGAAGAAATCGTCGGCCACCAGCGTCGGCGCGCCGATGCTCTGCCAGTCGGCGTAGCGGTCGTCGACGATCTCGATAGCCGGGTGATAGGCCTCGATCGCCAGCGCCACGCGATCCGCATCGAATGTGGCGCCCGATGGCGAGAGATCGCGTGCGAGCCGCACCGCGATTTCGCACTCGACGCCGACGCGGATGTAATCCGCATGACGCAGAACGACGCCGCTTTCGTGCACGCCGTTTTCGAACACGCCGCCGCCGCACGGATGCGGAATGTTCAGGTAGCGCTGCATCACATCGCTGGTGCAGCCGATCTTGTAGCCGACCAGCGGACCGGCATCGCCGGCGACCAGTTCGTGCACCATGTCCTGGATGCGATACCCTTGCCCCTCATCGCGCGGCGCGATCGCCGCATCGAGCCGCTGCAGCGGGACGTGATCGCGGCGGGCAGATGCGATGGCCTTGGCGGCTTCGAGGATTTTGTCCATGGAAGGCCCTTCTGGAGCATGATGGTCTCAAGTCGAAATGCCACGACGCTCTGTTCACCTCTCCCTCGAGGGAGAGGTCGATGCGCATCGTCAGATGCGCGGCGGGTGAGGGGTTCAGGTTTATCGGGTGAGCTTAACCCCTCACCCGTCTCGCCGCCGCTTCGCGCCGTCGAGCCACCCTCTCCCTCAAGGCGAGAGGGAAAAAGGCGCCCGCTTCAACATGAATTCATCATGCTCCAGCACCCGATGGTGCGTCATCCTGAGGCGTGAGCGTAGCGAGCCTCGAAGGATCGAGGCCGGAACACTGTCTCTGCGGGCCATCCTTCGAGACGCGTGCAAGAGCACGCTCCTCAGGAATGGCGGCAGCGCGGCAATCAAGCTCAAAAAGCCGGCTGCCAGTCTGGCCGCGCCCGCCCTCACTCGTCGCGATAGACCTTCTCGCGCTTTTCATGACGCTCCTGGGCTTCCACCGACAGGGTGGCGATCGGCCTGGCCTCGAGGCGCTTCAGCGAGATCGGCTCGCCGGTCTCCTCGCAATAACCGTAGGTGTTGTCCTCGATGCGCTGCAGCGCCGCGTCGATCTTGGAGATCAGCTTGCGCTGGCGGTCGCGGGCGCGCAGTTCGATCGCCCGATCCGTCTCCGAGGAGGCACGGTCGGCGAGATCGGGATGATTGACGTTCTCTTCCTGCAGCGTCTGCAGTGTGACCCGCGATTCCCGTAAAATTTCTTCCTTCCAGTCCAGCAGCTTTCCGCGAAAATAATCGCGCTGGCGCTCGTTCATGAAAGGCTCTTTTTCGGAGGGTCGATAGTTTTTCAACTTTTCCAAGGCCAGCCCATCTGTACGTGCAAGGCAGGACGAAAAAGGTCCGTCCGCGCGCGCCTTATATAGCGGCGTGTTGTCACAGACAATAACGTCCGCGGCCGGAACGCCGGCTGCCGCAAGGTTTCCGCGCAGGAACCTGTCGATAACGGACGACGGCGCGAAGGGTCAGAACTGCCCGGCCTTGGCCAGTTCGACCTCGACCCGCAATTCGATCTCCGACAATACCGCGTCGAGACCGGGGTCGCCGGAGGTGGATTTGAGGGAGGCTGCGGCGTCGCGCAGCCGGCTCACGGTGGAAGCATCGAAATTGCCGGACAACAGCCCGATCTTGAGGTCGTCGAGCACGTCGAGCGCGCCGCGGCCGCGCGCGACCGAGCGCTTGCGGCGCTCCACCGGGTCCTCGACGCCCTGCATCGCCAGCAGCGCGTCGATGTTTCCGGCCGCTTTCGGCGCCGTCGCCGCGCGGGTTTCGGGCGTCGAGACGGTATCGGGCAACGCAAAGCCGCTCGCGCCGGTACGCCGGGCATTGCCGGCCGGTGACCCAAGAGTTGCGCCGTTTGGTCCGTAGATGCGCATGCGATGCCTTTGGAGGTGCCGGACCGAAGCTTGGTGTCCTTATGGTTAATGTTCCGTAAACGGCCCGGCAAAATCTGCCGGCGGCGGCAACTTCGCCGCCCCCGCGGGCGCGCGGGCCGGACCTGGGGTTTTCAAATACTCCAATTCGGCCAGATGCTTGAACACGCCGTCGGCCATGGCACGGCGCTCGCATGGTTAATGCCGGACCGACGTCATGTGGGAGCGTGACATCCTGGTCCGACAAGACCTCGCGGGGAGCAGAGGATGCCGATACCACGTAAGGCAGTTTTCGGGACGATCGGCGCGGCATTTGCCGTGCTGGTGCTGTCGGCGTTGCCGGCGGGCGCCACCTCGCGGATCAAGGACCTCGCCAATATCGAGGGCGTGCGCCAGAACCAGTTGATCGGCTACGGCCTTGTCGTCGGCCTCAACGGCAGCGGCGATACCCTGAACAACATTCCCTTCACCAAGCAATCGCTGCAGGCGATGCTGGAACGCATGGGCGTCAACATCCGCGGCGCCACCATCCGCACCGGCAATGTCGCCGCCGTCATGGTCACCGGCAATCTGCCGGCATTCGGCACCCAGGGCACGCGGATGGATGTCACGGTGTCGGCGCTGGGCGACGCCAAGAACCTGCAGGGCGGCACCCTGCTCGTCACCCCCCTGCTCGGCGCCGACGGCAACGTCTATGCGGTGGCGCAGGGCTCGGTTGCGATCGGCGGGTTCCAGGCCGAAGGCGCGGCTGCCAGCATCACCAAGGGCGTGCCGACGGTGGGGCGCATCGCCAACGGCGCCATCATCGAGCGCGAGATCGAATTCGCGCTCAACCGCCTGCCCAATGTACGGCTCGCGCTGCGCAATCCCGATTTCACCACCGCCAAGCGCATCGCGGCCGCCGTCAACGATTTCCTCGGCACCAAGACCGCCGAGCCGATCGACCCCTCCACCGTGCAGATGTCGGTGCCGACGGAATTCAAGAGCAACGTGGTGGCGCTGCTGACCGAGATCGAGCAATTGCAGGTGGAGCCGGATCTGGCCGCGAAAATCATTATCGACGAACGCTCCGGCATCATCGTGATGGGCCGTGACGTCCGCGTCGCCACCGTCGCCGTGGCGCAGGGCAACCTCACCGTCTCGATTTCCGAAAGCCCGCAGGTGAGCCAGCCGCAGCCATTTGCGCGCGGCAGGACCGTGGTGACGCCGCGAACGTCGATCGGCGTCTCCGAAGACGGCAAGAAGCTGGCGCTGGTCAAGGACGGCGTCTCGCTGCAGCAACTGGTCGACGGCCTCAACGGTCTCGGCATCGGCCCGCGCGACCTGATCGGCATCCTGCAGGCGATCAAGGCGGCAGGCGCGATCCAGGCCAACATCGAGGTGATGTGATGCAGCCGGGCCCGATCGGTTCTCACGGCAGCATGCCCGCCAAGGCGGTGATGCCGATGCTCAACGGCCGCCCCGACTACGCGCTTTCCGATGCGCTGAAGAAAGTCTCGCCGCAGGCACAACTCAAGGCCAGGGGCGCCGCGCAGGACTTCGAATCCGTGTTCCTGAATTCAATGTTTTCGCAGATGACATCGGGCATCAAGGGCGACGGCCCGTTCGGCGACACGCCGGGCACCGGCGTGTGGCGCTCGATGCTCACGGAAGAATATTCCAAATCCTTCGCCAAGGCCGGCGGCGTCGGCATTTCCAACGACGTCTATCGCACGCTGATTCTGCAGCAGGCCAACCGCGCCGGCTGATCGGGGAAACGCCATGAGTCCATCATTTCGCCAGCCGCTGCCCGCCGCCGTCCCGTTGGCGGCAACGCCCGCCGACGCCAAAAAACTTGCCGAAGGGTTGATGGACGTGATGAGCGCGCTGCTCGGCGTGATCGAGCGCGAGACCGAACTGGTGCGCGCCGGCAAGGTGCGCGAGGCGATGGCGCTGGAAACCAAGAAGTCCGAACTGTCGCGCCGTTATGTCGGCACCGTGGCGCATTTGAAAAACAGCCAGAGCTATCTCGCCCGCGCCACGCCCGAACTGCTCGCCGCGCTGCACCGCCATCACGACACCTTCCGCGCCATGCTGCAGGTCAACCTCACCGTGCTCGCCACCGCGCACGCGGTATCGGAAGGAATCGTGCGCGGCGTCAATGCCGAACTGCAGCGCCGCAACATCCCCAACACCTACACCGCGGCAGGACGGCGCGCCGCGCCTAGCCCGCGCAACATCTCGCCGCTGGCGCTGAGCCGGTCGCTGTAGGGCTCATTCTCAACGCTTCGTCGTCCCCGCGCAGGCGGGGTCCCATAGCCTCCGTCCTCGCGATGCGGAAGCTTTGACAGCTTGCGGAAACAATGCGCTCCGTTGCATCGTCGGTGGTTATGGGTCCCCGCCTGCGCGGGGACGACACTTGAGTTTAGCGCGCCAGCTCTCTAATGCGCCAGCACGGCCTCGCCCGACGCCTGCTCACGCCGCACGTCGATGCGCAGGCTCATGACCGCGGCGGCGCCGACCACGGCACAGCCGGCGAGCAGCAGCAGCCCGGTCGTGAAATTCCCGGTCAGGTCCTTCAGATAACCCATCGCATAGGGACCGGCGAAGCCGGACAAATTGCCGAGCGAATTGATCGCCGCAATTCCGGCGGCGGCGGACGCGCCGGTCAAAAAACTCGCCGGCAGCGGCCAGAACATCGGCGGCACCGCGGAGACGCCGATCTGCGCAAAGCACAGCAGTGCCATGATCAGCACGGGACTGGAAACCAGCCCCGACAGGCCGATCCCGATCGCCGCCATCAACAGCGCCGCCGCGACGTGGCCCTTGCGCTCCATGGTGCGGTCGGAATGCCGGCCGAGCAGCACCATGCCGATGCCGCCGAACACGAAGGGCAGCGCCGCCAGCAGTCCGGTCTGGGTATCGCTGACACCGAAATTCTTGATGATGGTCGGCAGGAAGAAGGCGACACCATAGCTCGCCGCGTTCAGGCAGAAATACACCACCGCGCACATCAGTATCCTGACGTCGGTGAGCGCCTGAAATAGCGACAGGTGCTCGACCTTCTCCTTGTTGCTTTTCTCCGTGGCCTGCACGTTCTCCAGCCACGCGATTTCCTCCGCCTTCAGCCAGTGCGCCTGGCGCGGAAAATCGGTCAGGTAGAACAGCACGGCAATTCCCACCAACACCGACGGCAAGGCTTCGAGAATGAACAGCCATTGCCAGCCGTCCAGTCCAAAGCCCTTGAGATTGAGCAACAGCCCCGAGATCGGCGAGCCGATGATGGACGAAATCGGGATCGCCAGCATGAAGAAGCTGATGACGCGGGCGCGGTACAGCGCCGGAAACCACAGGGTCAGGTAAAAGATGATGCCGGGGAAGAAGCCGGCCTCGCAGGCCCCGAGCAGCAGCCGCAGCGCATAAAACACCGTTTCATTGGAAGCGCCGGTCGCGCTCGATAGTTGCGGGATGAATGCGAACATACCCGAGACGATGCCCCAGGTGATCATGATGCGCGCGATCCAGACCCGCGCGCCGACTTTTTCCAGAAACAGGTTGGACGGCACTTCGAACAGGAAGTAGGCGATGAAGAACAATCCGGCGCCGAGTCCAAACGCCGCCTCGCTGAAGCCGAGCGCCTGGTTCATGTGCAGCTTGGCGAAGCCGACATTGACGCGGTCGAGATAGGCGACGAAGTAACACAGGATCAGGAACGGTATCAGGCGCCGCATCACCTTGCCGATTACGCGCTTCTCCACTTCGTCCATGGCGTACGCTCCCGTTTTTATTCGTTGCGCCCTTCGGAACGGGCGAACGCGTAGCGTAACTGCGGTGCGTCCCATAAATCCAATGGTATTTTCGATACCAGCGCGAAAGGTTGCAAGACACCGTTTCGACAACGCACGCTGCCGCTTCAGGTGCGGAATGCGCACCTGAAGCGCGCATCCATCCAGAGACCGTCATTCCGCGGCGCGCGTTTTTGCGCGAGCCCGGAATCCATAACCACGATTGTAGGTTATGGATTCCGGGCTGTGCCCAGAAGGGCGCATCCCGGAATGACGGCTGCGGGATGGATTGCCGGGTCAAGCCCGGCATTGACGATGAAGATGGTGGATATCGTAGGGGTCGAGCCCGGCAACGACGGGTAGCACGCGAGGCCCGTTCCCCGCGCTCACCCGGCTGCCGCCTCCTGTTCAGAACCGCGTCTTGCGGCCGGAGGCTTCCTTGCATGTGGCGATGCACTGATCCTGCACGCCGATGCAGAATTCGTAAGGCGGCGGCGTCGGCACTGTATTGCCGCTGCCGGGAGGAAGCTGGGTCTTCGGCGGCCCGTTCGACGAATTCTCTCCCATGCAGGTTTTGAAATCCGCGATGCAGCGATCATAGCAGTCGAAGGGCAAAATCTGCGCGACGCGGAAACGGCCGGACATATCGGCCGCGGCCCGGTATCCGGCCGGCTGGCAGAGCGGCGCGGCGGCGGTTGCACGCGCGGCCGGCGGTTCGCACGCCGTGCGGGCGCCTGCCTGCGGGGCGCCGATGCCAACGCACAGCAACGCCGCCGCAAACATGCCGGACAGCTTGGTTCTTTCGAAAATCATGAGATGCACCCCTTCACTTCAAAATGGACCACCGCGCCATTAAGACAGGCGCGGCGCGATTTGTAAAACGCGCGAACCGGCCGCGCAATGTCGATGCATCACGCCGCCTTCTTGTCCCGTGCGAGCCAGGACGACAGCATGGCCGGCACGAGACCGACCATCCCGTAGAGGATGAACTGCAACGTACCGCTGTCGGCTCCCCTGCCGCCATAGAGCAGCTCCGCCGCGGCAAACGCAGTGGCGCCGACGATCAGCATGCGGACCGTCGGGTTGATGCGTTTGACGTGGTAGAGAATGTCGTCGACCGCGGCGATGGCGAGCGCCGGCAACAGACCGAACAGATAGGTGTATTGCAGCGTGGAGAACAGCACGACGAAGATCTTCTTCACTTCGCCGATATTGGTCTCGTTCCAGTATCCCGACATTACCGTGGTCGCGATCAGCAGCAGGAAGCCGCCGAGGAACGGCCCCAGCAGCGCGAAGATCACATACCGCTTCATGCCGCCCTCCCCTCCGAGCCACGACTGCGTCATCGCGCGTCCTCCAGGATCATATGCGCAGCCTTTTCGGCAATCATGATGACCGCGGCGTTGGTGTTGCCGGACACGATGTCCGGCATGACGGAAGCGTCGACCACGCGCAGGCCCTCGATGCCGCGCAGGCGGAGTTTCTGGTCGACCACCGCGAGGGAATCGTTGCCCATCCGGCAGGTCGAGGTCGGATGATAGACCGTGCTGCCGCGGAGCCGGCAGAAGTTCAGCAATTCCTCGTCGCTTGCGACCTTCGGCCCGGGTTCGACCTCTTCGACCGCGAACGGCTTTAGCGCCGGCGCCGCCAGAATCCTGCGCAATATCTTCAGCCCTTCGACATTGACGGTGCGGTCGGTTTCGGTGGCGAGATAGTTGATGCGTATCTCCGGCGGCGCCGACGGGTCGGCGCTTCGGATGCGAAGCGAGCCGCGGCTTTCCGGGCGCAACTGGCAAACCGAAGCCGAAAATCCCGAATAGGCATGCAGCTTCTCGCCCATCTTGTCGGTCGAGAACGGCAGGAAGTGAATCTGCACGTCCGGCGTCGCCAGCCGCGGGTCGGTCCTCAAGAACGCGCCGCTGGTGCCGGCGGCGATGGTCAGCGGGCCGGTGCGGAAAGCGGCATATTGCAGCCCGGTCATCAGGCTGCGAAGCGGGCTGTTGACGACATCGTTGAGCGTGATGCGCTGCGCGCAACGGGTGACGATCCGGACCTGCATGTGGTCCTGCAGGTCGTTGCCCACGCCCGGCGCGTCCAGCACGACGTCGATGCCGTGGCTGGTCAGCAGTGCGGCGGGACCGATGCCGGAGAGCTGCAGCAGTTGCGGCGAGTTGTAGGCGCCGCCCGAAACCAGGATCTCCCTGCCGGCGCGGACCGTTCGGGTGACGCCGCCCTGGCTGTATTGTACCGCCGTCGCGCGGCAACCGTCGAATACGATGCGCTGCGCCAGCGCCGCGGTCTCGATCCGCAGATTGCCGCGCTGCCGCGCCGCGCGAAGATAGGAGCGTGCGGTGCTGGCCCTGCGCCCGCGCCGCGTTGTGGTCTGGAACCAGCCCGCGCCCTCCTGGGTTGCGCCGTTGAAATCCGGATTTTCGGGAATGCCGGCCTCGACCGCCGCCGTGATGAAAGCCTGCGACAACGGATCCGGATGCCGTGAATCCGATACCGGCTGCGGACCGCCTACGCCGTGGAATTCATCGGCGCCGCGCTGCTGGTCCTCGGCTTTCCTGAAATACGGCAGCACGTCGTCGAAGCCCCAGCCGCTGTTGCCGCGCTGGCGCCAGCGATCGTAATCCTCGTGCTGGCCGCGGACATACAGCAGGCCGTTGATCGAACTCGAGCCGCCGAGAACTTTTCCGCGCGGCTGGAATACGGTTCGCCCGCCCAGTCCCGGCTCGGGCTCGGTCTGATACATCCAGTTGACGCTGCGGTCCTTGAACAGCTTGCCGTATCCGAGCGGCACGTGGATCCAGATGTTGCGGTCCTTCGGGCCGGCCTCCAGCAACAGCACCGAATGTCTGCCGGATTCGCTCAGGCGATGGGCCAGCACGCATCCCGCCGATCCGGCGCCGACGATGACGTAGTCGAATTCTGCGGGGGAGGACGACCGGCCGGACCGTCCGGCCGCGGCTTGACTGCTCATGGCGCTGGAAACGGAATCAGTGTCGCTGGCCGCATCGCGTTTCCCCGTGATATGCCGTTGGCCGCGCGGACGTGAGCGCGGCATTTTACAATTACACTTTTCGCAGGTTGGCGAAACGCACGAACCCGACAATTTTCATAAAAAATGTGCCGCCGCATCAGCGCGAAATTGAGCGCGTTTTCTAACGCGGTGGTGAGGGCCGCGCGCTAGTGTTGCCAACAGGAGGGGTCGGGAGTTGACTTGGGGCCAAGCCTGGAGGCTGCCATGGGTACCGATTTCAGCATCAAGCCGGTGGGGTCGCCGGTTGCGACGCCATTGGCGCAACCAGTGTCGCCGGCGGCGGACGAAGCGGTGGCGACCGACCTGCCCGCGCGCCAAAGCGTGGCGGCGGCGGATGCCGCCGCGCGCCTGCGCAATGATCCGCAAAACCCCGGCGGCAACACCTCGAACCACGTCATCCTCGATCGCGACGCCGCCTCGGTGATCTATCAGGTGGTCGACAACCGGACCAGCCTCGTGGTCAAGCAGTTTCCCGATCAGGGCGTGCTGCGCCGCCGCGCCTATGCGCGCGCGCTGGAACAGATTCGCGAGGATGCGTATTCGTTGCGGATCGATCGCAGGATTTGAGCGAAGCGCGAAACTATGACGCGCCGTCGTCCCCGCGCAGGCGGGGACCCATAACCACCGATGGTCATTGTGCGGTGAGCTATCGCCGCAGACCGCCAATATTTTTTGCATCATTGACGACGGAGTGTATGGGTCCCCGCCTGCGCGGGGACGACATCGGTGGCTAGCTCCGCGTTGCGTAGGCGGTGTTCAGCCGCGAGGAGCCGTCCGCGGGATTGGTCACGACCGTCTTGATCGTCGCCTTGCCGAGTTTGGCCAGCATGAACTTGGAATCGCCGATCCGAAACGAGGCGTCGCGGATCAGGACGTCCTGATATTTGACCGTCGAACCGCTCTGGTAGCGGACCTTGGCACGAAACCCGTTGACGTTGGAGACCGTGAAGGAGAAGGACTCGCCGGTCGAATACTTGCCTTCCCAGGTGCCCTGATAGTCGGCGGCATTGACCGCGGCATAGGGCGTCTTCGACGGCATCATGCCGCCCACCGTGGTGTAGTTCGTCGCGATGATGTTGAGGATATCGGCCATCAGGCGCGGCCGGAAAGACCCGCGGCGAGATTGCAGTTGATGTCGATCAGCGACTTCAGCTTTTCAGGCGCGGGATCGGTCTGGATCTCGACGGTCTGCTTCAACACGAAGATACCGATATTGGCGATCTTCTGGCGGATCTCGATCGCCAGCGGATTTTCATCGTTGACGGCATCGCTCATGAAGATCGACCACAACTTTCGATTGAACATGATCGCCGAATTGAGATGGCTGCCGGCCCCGCTCCAGTTCTCGACCACGTCCTGGAGCTGTCGTGCCGCCTTCAACAGCGCCTGCGCTTCGATTTCCCTCGGAGATGCGGTGGTCTGGGAGTTGCGGGCGTAGGTCTGGGCGGCGTTGGACATTCATGACCTCGATCAATGGCGCAGGGCGCGGAAAGTGCCCACGATTTATACAGTCCCGCCTTTAAAATATGGTTAATTGCTATTTCAGATTGTGACGCAATTCGGTTGCGGCATGTGCGCGCGAAATCCTCGTCATGCGCGGGCTTGACCCGCGCATCCATCACCTTGGCAAAGGGTTTTTCGAAGCCGATGGATTGCCGGATCAAGCCCGGCAATGACGGAGTTTACACAAACAAAAAACGGCGGGGTTTCCCCCGCCGTCTCGGCTTCGGATCGTTTGCTTCAGATCACTGCAGCAGCTTGAGCACGCTCTGCTGCGACTGGTTGGCCAGCGCCAGCGCCGAGACCGCGATCGACTGGCGGGTCGACAGCGCCTGGCTGTTGGCGGCTTCCTCGTTGGTATCGGCCAGCGTCAGATTGGCCGAACCGGTCTGCAGCACGTTGATCAGGTTCTTGTTGAAGTCCTGGCGGATCTGAACCACCGACAGGTTCGAACCCAGCGTCGAGGCTTCGGTGCGCAGCGTGGTGCTGGCGTTGGAGATCTTGGTCAGCGTCGCGTTCGCGGAGCTGTTGTCCAGGAAGTCGGTGCCGGAGGTCAGCAGGGCAAGGCCAAGACCCGCCGCGTTGTAGGTCACGCCCTTGATGTTGAGGGTGGACTTGCCGGTTTCGTTGAAGGTCAGCTTGAGGTCGTCGCCGTTCAGCAGGTTGATGCCGTTGAAGGACGAATCCTGTGCGGTGGTGGTGATCTGCGTGATGATGTTGTTGTACTGGCTGACCAGGTTGGCGCGGATGGTCTGCGAGGCGACGTCGGCAACCGGAGCGGTGGCAGCGCCGAACGTCGCGGAGCCGGGAGTCGAGCCGACGGTAACCGCGCCGATCGTGGACGAAGCGTAGTCGTTGGCCGTGGTGAAGACCAGCTTGTTGGCGCTGTCCAGGCTGGCGGTGAGGTTGGCGGGCGCCAACGCGGTGTTCAACTGGTCCAGCGACTCGCTGGCGCCGATGGTGACGGTGACCGCCGGAAGGGCGCCGTTGGCGGCGACGATGATGGTCTGGCCGGCCTTGATGGTGGCGCCGTCGACGAGGTTGGCCGCGGTGCCGCCGAGGGCCGCCGCCGACGTCACGGTCGACTTCGCCGAATAGCCGGTCGGCGCCTGCAGCACCTGATTGGCGATCGACTTTGCGGTATCGACCAGCTTCTGCAGCGAGGTGATGCCGGTGTTGGCGGCCTGCAGCACCTGCACGCCGTTCCCGATCGAGTCGAGCAGATTGTTGATGTCGCTGGCGCGGTTGTTGAGGCCCTGCGCGGTGAAGAAGTTGGTCGGATTGTCCAGCGCGGTGTTGACCTTCTTGCCGGTGGCAAGACGGTTCTGCGTAGTGGCGAGCAGGTCGGCGGTGGACTGCAGCGAGAGCAGGTTCTGGCGGACTGACGCTGTGAGAACAATATCTGACATGGTCGCGACTTTCTCGTTTGGACAAAATCCGGGTCAACGGAGATGGTTAATTGGAACAAGTCCCGGGCAATATCCCCCAATATAGTTACGCGACCGTTAAGACCGCCTGCCAAAGTGCGCTAATTCCTCCTCTTGCACTCTGTGGTAGAGCCCTATCGCCGTCGTTCCCGCGCAGGCGCGGACCATAACCGCCGATGCTCATTGTACGCGAGCCGTCGCTGCACGTCGCCACTTTCCGCATCACCGGCGATGGAGTGTATGGGTCCCCGCCTGCGCGGGGACGACGCACCTAAACGAAAAACGGCGGGGTTTCCCCCGCCGTTTCCGATAGTCAGTTGAGCGCTTCAGATCACTGCAGCAGGCGAAGCACGCTCTGCTGCGACTGGTTGGCCAGCGCCAGCGCCGAGACCGCGATCGACTGGCGGGTCGACAGCGCCTGGCTGTTGGCGGCTTCCTCGTTGGTGTCGGCCAGCGTCAAGTTCGACGAACCGGTCTGCAGCACGCTGATCAGGCTCTTGTTGAAGTCCTGGCGGATCTGCACAACCGACAGGTTCGAACCCAGCGCCGAGGCTTCGGTGCGCAGCGTGGTGCTGGCGGTGCCCAGCTTGGTCAGCACTGAATTCGCGGAATTGTTGTCCAGGAAATCGGTGCCCGAGGTCAGCGCCGCAAGGCCGAGGCCCGCCGCGTTGAAGGTGACGCCGGAAACGTTGAGCGTCGACTTGCCGGTTTCGTTAAAGGTCAGCTTGAGGTTATCGCCGTTCAGCAGGTTGATGCCGTTGAAGGACGAATCCTGCGACGTGGTCGAGATCTGCGTGACGATGTCGTTGTACTGCTTGACGAGGCTGGCCCGGATGGTCTGCGAGGCCGCGTCGGCAACCGGAGCGACAGCAGCGCCGAACGTCGCGGAGCCGGGAGTTGAGCCGACGGTAACCGCGCCGATCGTGGACGAAGCGTAGTCGTTGGTCGTGGTGAAGACCAGCTTGTTGGCGCTGTCCAGGCTGGCGGTGAGGTTGGCGGGCGCCAACGCGGTGTTCAACTGATCCAGCGACTCGGCGGCGCCGATGGTGACGGTGACTGCCGGGAGGGCTCCGTTCGCGGCGACGATGATGGTTTGGCCGGCCTTGATGGTGGCGCCGTCGACCAAGTTGGCCGCGGTGCCGCCGAGGGCTGCCGCCGAAGTGACCGTCGACTTCGCCGAATAGCCGGTCGGCGCCTGCAGCACCTGGTTGGCGATCGACTTTGCGGTATCGACCAGCTTCTGCAGCGAGGTGATGCCGGTGTTGGCGGCCTGCAGCACCTGCACGCCGTTGCCGATCGAGTCGAGCAGATTGTTGATGTCGCTGGCGCGGTTGTTGAGGCCCTGCGCGGTGAAGAAGTTGGTCGGATTGTCGAGCGCCGAATTGACCTTGTTGCCGGTGGCAAGACGGTTCTGCGTGGTGGAGAGCAGGTCGGCGGTGGACTGAAGAGAAAGCAAGTTCTGGCGAACTGACGCCGTAAGGACGATACCGGACATTGTTGTACCTTTCTGGTTACGCATACACGCCGATCTTTTCCATCGGACGACCGCCGCACACTGGAACCAAGAGTTTAAAAAAACATGAATCGGAATGCGGAATCCGGACCCCCGAATTTCCGCCCCGGTTGCACGAAACCGCGCATAAATCATGCAAAACGCAGCAAAGCCGCCGATCGCGGTTGTAGTTTCCTGTTGCGCAGCGCCAAGCGGGCATCTCGGTGTTTACCCGACGTTAACCATGGTGCGAAAGGATGCGCGCTCACAGCAACAAGCGAACCAGCCGGCACGATTGCAACGGAGAAGGCTCATGGCGCTGAAAGTCGAACTCAAGCCGCACGAGCGCATCATCATCGGAGCCTGCGTCATCACCAATACCGATCAGCGCACCAAACTCCTGATCGAAGGCGAGAAAATCCCGATCCTGCGCGAGAAGGACATCCTGACCTCCGCCACCGCCGACACTCCGGCCAAGCTGATCTATCTCGCGGTGCAGTTGATGTACCTGTCGCCGGACCCGCAGGTCCATCACCCCGCCTATTTCAGCCTGATGCGCGACATGCTGCAGGCCGCGCCGAGCTCCTGGCCGTTCATCGAGGGCATCAACAACCACATCCTCAACGGCGAGGTCTATCTCGCCTTGAAGGAAGCCAGGAAACTGATCGCGCACGAAGACGGCCTGCTGGAAAGCGCACGCCGGCTGCAGACCGTAAAATCCGCGTAACCCCCCGCTCCGCTCCGCACCACACGCACCGAAGCAACATGGCCTCCAGGCCGGAGACGCTTAGCGTTGCTTCGCCGAACTTTCCCAGTTCTGAACGAACTTTGAAAAACCGGCGGGCGGTTTCATCACGCGATATTTGAGAGCAATTGCTTTCCGATCTGCAAGGGTGAACTTGCCCGGACTGACAAAGCGGCCACAAGCGCATTCACCGCTAGGCAACCCGGCTTCATTCGGAACTCCGCAGCACCCATCTCCCTGTATATGCTTGCATAAAAAGTCAGCCAGCAGCCACGCACGCTCGGCGGATGGTTCGTCTTGTGCAGCGGAGGCTTGTCCAACAAATAACGTAAAAATAAATGCCATCATTATGAATACAGATAAACGGCGCAAAGTAATCTCCCTTTGAGTGGAGTTCTGCAGGATGCAACCTTGAATTTAAGACTGTCAAGTTATTATGATCCAAACAGGCCAGCAAGAACGTGGCGAATTGGCGCAGCGTCCTCCCGCCGCCTTCCACGCTGTGCGCACGTGATACGGGTCACGCTTTGCTAGAACTTGATGAATTCAAGTTGAAGCGGCGCCTTCTTCCCTCTCCCCTTGAGGGAGAGGGTGGCTCGACGGCGCGAAGCGGCGGCGAGACGGGTGAGGGGTTAGGCTCACCCGATAACCTGAACCCCTCACCCGTCGCGCATCTGACGATGCGCGTCGACCTCTCCCTCAAGGGGAGAGGTGAACAGAGCGTCGTGGCGATTCGATTTGATACCATCATGCTCTAGAGCGTTTTCCAGTTCGATGGCTTCATCCTTCGAGACGCATCGCTTCGCGATGCTCCTCAGGATGGGGTCTGAGAACCTCTGGAATGAGTTTGAAACCTCTGGGATCGAGTCTTAGACCCTCCTAGTGGGGAGCGCGTCTTCGCGCGTCTCGAACCATGAAACCGATCAGGCGACCCGGAAGACGCTTTCATCGCCGTTACTAAATTGGCAGGAATTTCGTCAGGCTCAGTTGCGAGAGCATCGCGGTGGTCTGGTAGGAAGCCTGCAATGCGGTCTGCAGCGCTAGGATCTGGCTTGCGACCTGCTCGGGCGCCACGCTTTCGGCCTGGTCGACGATGTTCTGCAGCATCGCCTGGGTCTGGGTCTGGCGCGCGGCGGCGTCTTTCATGGTGGTCTGGGCGATCGACAGATCGGACTGGATGTCCTGCATAGTCTGCTGCCCCGGCTGCGCCGTCAGATTCTGCGCGACGCGCTGGCTCAATGCGGCGGCCTGCGCGGCCGCGTTCGGGCCCGACGGCGACGTCGTGACCGCGGCAAGCACCGCGACGGATTGCAACTGATTGCGGATCGCCTGCTCGTTGGCGCGCGCGCCGTATTGCACAGTGACCGACGCATCGATCCGCGCGATCGACGACGCCCGCGCCGGACCGGCCCCGGCCTCGCCGCCATACCACGACACGGTATTCGCACTGCTGCCGGGCACCAGCGTGGTCGCGGCCGCCAGCGGCGTGGTACCGACGCGCAGCGGCGGCGAGCCGAAGAAATCGTTCGACGCGGCCACCGCGGAAGCCGCCACCAGCGAGGTGTTGGCGAGCGTGCCGACCGCGCTGGTCAGCGCCGCGTTGAGATTGGCCAACGTCGCAGCCGGCGTCGCGCCGATCGCGAAACTGCCGGCCGGAGTCGGCACCGCGCTCGACGCGATGAGCTCGACCGTCTCGGTGGTGCCGTCCGGCAGGTTGAACTTCAGGCTGATCTGGTCGCCGCTGCCCGGATTGGCGCCGAGGCCGATCGACACCGCCGCCGGCGATCCCGACGGTCCCGTCACCGTCGCGCCGCTCAGCGACGACGAGACCGAGTTCAGTTTCAATCCGAACACCGTGGCAGGCGTTTCCTCGGCGATCGAAATCGGCGTCGTTGCCGACGCGGAGATCGTCAGCCGTCCCGAACCGCTACCGAGATCGGCCTGTCGCCGCTCGGCGATCACCTGCTTCAGCCCGGCCTGCGCGCCGCTGCCATTGAGGATGGTGTCGGCATCGGCGACCGCCGGTGTGTCGATGGCGCTGCCGGAAAACACATAGCGGTCGCCGGATTGCGTATTGAGGATTCCCAGCATCGATCCGAGCTGCGCGACCGCGTTCTGCTGCGCGATGGTTTGCCCCGCGCCGTTCAGCGCCAGCGCGCCGCCGGCGGCGGCGTTCTGCACCTGGCCGCCGATGTCGACCAGCGACTGCAACGCGGTGTTGGCGACGCTGATGGTGGTGCCGATCTTGGTCATGGTGTCGGTGAATGCGGAAATGTTCGACAGTTGCGCGCGGGCGGCGATCGCAAACCCCTCGTTGACGCCCATGCCGGCATAGGTCGTCGCCTTCTTGCCGGTGGTGAGCTGCGACGACAGCGCGGTGAGCTGGTCGTTGAGGTTGCGCACCGACTGTCCGAGGACGGTGCTGCCGTATCCGATGCTGTTGATCGCCATTGTCGCGCCCTCAACCCTGAACCTGCAGCAGCGTCGTCATCATGCTCTGCACCACGCTCATCACATGCGCGTTCGCCGCGTAGGAATTCTGCAGCGCGATCAGGTTCGCCATTTCGGTGTCGATGCTGACGCCCGACGCGGCGTTGAATTTTTGCTGCAAGGTGGAAACCACGACATCCTGTCCCTGCTGAAGCTGGGTAGCGGTCGCCGACGCGTTGCTCTGCTGGCTGAGGAATTGCTGCAGGAAACCGGGGATGGTGCCCTTGAACGGCGTCGTCGCCGACCCCAGCCCGGTCTGCGGCGACCAGGTCAGGCTGCCGGAGGTGAGCTGCGAATAGATGAAGTCCGCGCGCGTGGTGTCGCCCGACGGCGTCACCGGCGAGGTGTTGTAAACGGTGAGCTTCGAGGGATCGCCGAGCAGGGCCGAATTGACGGTGATGCGTCCCGCCAGCCCGGTGACCTGCAAACCGCCGGAGGTGATGCTGCCGGTGTAGAGCGCGCCCGCGTCGGTGAACAGCGGCAGTTGCGCCGTGCCGCCGGCGAGCGACGACACGGTGGTGGTCGTGGACGCCGCGTTGACGATTGCGGCGCTGGTGTTGTCATCCACCGCGCGCAGGGTCGAGCCGGCCGGATTCGATAACTGCAGATGCGATGGCCCGAGCGCGGCATTTAACTGCGCGACAATGGACGCCATGCCGCCGGAAAAATTTACGCCGATCACCCGGTCGCCGGGATCGGCGGTCGCGGTGTTCTGCAGCGGCAGCGCCGCGGGATCGTCGACGCGCAGGATTGTGACCTGATGCCTGGTGTTGGTCGCGGTGTCTGTATAGGTGAGATTGATGCTGTTGCCGGGCTGCACGGCGGAGAGATCGAGGTCGAAGCCGGCCGGTGGACCGGTTACCGCGGCGCCGGATTTCGTGACATCGGACAGCGAACTCGCCAGCGCCGCGGCAAGCTGGTCGACCTGCGCCTGCGCCGTCACCAGCGTCTTGTCGCGCAGTTTCAGGTCGGCCGCGAGCTGGCCGGATGCGATCGCGTTGTTGGCGATCATGTCGAAATTGCCGCCGTTGGGCAGCTTGACGGTGATGGTGCCGGCGCCCGACAGCGTCGGATTGCTGCTCCATTGCGAGGCGGCGTTCAGCGTGCCCTGCGAGTTGAAATCGAGCTGCGACGCCTGGCTGCCGCCGACGAGCTGGATGCCGGAATTGGTGAACACGCTCGCCTGGTTGGTGTTGTCGGTGACGACGCGGATGTCCATCAGTTGCGCGAGCTGGTTGATGGCGTTGTCGCGCTGGTCCATCAGCGTCGCCGCGGCCGGATCGGTCGCGTTCATGCTCTGCAGCCGCGAATTGAGCTGCGCGATCTGATCGAGCGCGACATTGGCCTGCCCGACCGACACGCCGATATCCTGCTCGATGTTGGAGCGCAAGGTCTGGATGCCCGCGGTCGTGGCGTTGAGCTGCTGCGCCAGCGATTGGGCCGTCGACAGCACCTGCGACTGCGCGGATGTGGACCCGGAGCTTGCCGACAGCGCCTGCACCGCGCTGGTGAAATTGCCGAAGGCGTTTTCCAGCGTGCCGTCCTGGCCTGGCGTGCCGTAGACGTTCTGCAACTGGCTCAGGATGCCGGCGATCCGGTTGGCATAGGCGCCGCCCGAGGTCTCGGTGCGCAACTGTGCCTGGATATATTGGTCGAGCTGGCGGTTGACGCCGTCGACGCGCACGCTGGCGCCGTTGCCGGCGCCGCCGGCGAGTTCGATCTGGTTGACGCGCTGGCTGACATAGCCCGGCGTCTGCGCGTTGGCGATGTTGGACGAGACGATACCGAGCGCAGCCTGGTTGGCGCGCAGGCCGGCCATCGCGGTGGAGAGGGCTGAACTCAAACTCATGTCGATGGCCCGTCTTGCTTTAAGTCATGTCACGTCTGTCGTGTCCCGCGTCATTGCCGGGCTTGACCCGGCAATCCATCCCCTTCGAAAGATTCTCGCGAAGAGGATGGATGCGCGGGTCAAGCCCGCGCATGACGAAAAAAATCAGCGCAGCACGTTCAGCAGATCCTGCACCATGCTGTTGGCGGTGGTGATGACCTTGGTGTTGGCCGAATAGGCCTGCTGGGTCACGATCAGTTTGGTGAATTCGTCGGCGATGTCGGTGTTGGATCCCTCCAGCGACGAGCCGCTGATGGTGCCGGACGCGCCGGTGATCGCCGCGCCGGATTGATCGGTCACCGCATAGGCGCCGCCGTCGAGCGATTTCAGGTAATTGGTGCCGTTGAAGTGCGACAGCGTCACCGCGGCCAGGTTGATGTTCTGTCCGTTGGAGAAGGTGCCGATCACCAGGCCCGAATTGCTGATCGCGACCGACTGCAATTGCCCGGCCGGATAACCGTTCTGCGAAATCTGGTTGATGGTCGCGGTGCCGCCGGTGGTGGCGAATTGCGTAAGCCCGCTGGCGCCGATCGAGACCGAGACGTTGCCGAGGCTCTGGCCGCCGACCGCAACGCCGGTCAGCGTGATCGACGGCGTGGTCGGCGCGGTCAGCTTGCCGTTGGTGCCGAACTTGAAATCGGTGCCGGCATTGACCCATGCGACCTGAGTGCCGGTCGCGGCCGGATTCTTTTGATAGAACAATTCCCAATTGTCGACATGGGTGCCGCCGAGGGCCGCGCTGTCGGTCTTGGCCCAGCGCAGTTGCAGGTTCACCGGCGTGCCCGACGCATCGTAGGCGGTAACGGCGCCGCCGCTGATCGACTGGTTCTGGAACAGCGTGGCATCGTTGCCAACCACCGTGCCGGTGCCGGCCACCGTCGGGTTGACGGTGAACACGGTGGCGTCGAGACCGCCGGCGGCGGTAATCGTTCCGGGCGTCGCGGTGCTGGCCGCCGCCGTTGCCGGCGTGGCCGGCAGGTTGAGGCCGTAATTGATCGTCGTGGTCGCCTGCGCCGGCACGAAGCTGTTCTGGAATTGCAGCACCTGCGGCACGTTGCCGAGCGGATTGCCGGTTTTGGAATCGACCGCGACCCCCATCAGGAAATAGCCGGCGCCGTTGACGAGGTTGCCGTTGGCGTTGACCTGGAAGTCGCCGCGCCGCGTGTAGTTGGTCACGCCCGTGAACACCGGCGCGTTGTCGACCGTGCCGCTCGACTTCTGCACCGAAAAGAAGCCGTCGCCATTGACCGCCATGAAGGTGCCGACGGTCGAGGCGGACACCGTGCCTTGCGACGAAATCGTCTGCCGCGCATAGGCGGTCACGCCGCCCGCGACCTGGCGGTCCGGACTGGTGGCATCCGGCACGAGGTCGACGAAGGAGGTGTTGATGCCTTTGAAGCCGGTGGTCTGCGCGTTGGCGATGTTGCCGGAAATGTTCTGCAGCGCAAAGGACTGCGCCTGCAAACCGCCCACCGAAGTATTGAGCGCATCGAAGATACCCATAACGTCGTCTCCAAATTCGTGTCCGGCGCGATAAGGCACGGCCGTCAGGCCGGACATTGCAGGGGACATGCCAGAGCGGAAAATGCTGTTGGTTCAACGTGATGAGGCCAACGCCCCGGCCGCGTCACCGGGGCACAATTGCCTATCGGGGTAATAATTGCCGAGGTCCCCGCGTCCGGTGCTGGGCCTGACCCTGCGGTATTCACACATCTTCGTCGTCATTGCCGGGCTTGACCCGGCAATCCATCGTCTTCGAAAGAGTCTTGCGAAGATTGATGGATACGCGGGTCAAGCCCGCGTATGACGAGATGTCTTCGAAAGAGTCTTCTCGAAGGTCGACCGGTGCGCGGGCCTTTGCCTCGCCGAACGGGCTCGGCCCCGCAGGCGGGTCCAGCTACGAACGGCACGGCGTATGGATCGCCGCCCGCGCGGGGACGACGTGGAAAATATGCGCGTGCCGGATCAGCTCGCCGACGGCGCGGCCGGCTTGAATACCAGCGCGAAGCCGTCCATGCAGTAGCGCAGGCCGGTCGGCTTCGGGCCGTCGTCGAAGACGTGGCCGAGATGGCCGCCGCAGCGGCGGCAGTGGATTTCGGTGCGCGTCATGCCGAAGGTGGAGTCCCTGGTTTCGCCGACGGCGTTATCCAGCGGCTTCCAAAAGCTTGGCCAGCCGGTGCCGCTCTCATATTTGGTCTCGGAGGCAAACAGCGGCAGGTCGCAGCCGGCGCAGGCGAAGGTGCCCTTGCGATGCTCCTTGAGCAGCGGGCTCGAGCCCGGGCGCTCGGTGCCCTGCTTGCGCAGGATGTCATATTGCTGCGGCGTGAGCTGCGCGCGCCATTCGGCGTCGGTCTTCTCGATCTCGAATTTTTCCGCGGCCTCCGCCGGCGTCGTCCGCAGCCAGCGAAACGCGGCGAGCCCGAACAGACTGGCGATGGAAGCGATCAGAATGCGGCGGTCGAGCATGGCGGTCTCCGGGCGGATGAACGGGTTGCTGTAGATACGATGCGGTGAGCCGGAAGTTACATGGTTATGGCGGGATTTTTCTCACGTTGTTGCGAGCCACTGCCCCGTCGTCCCCGCGCAGGCGCTAAGGCATGCACACATCTCGTCATGCGCGGGCTTGACCCGCGCATTCATCCATCTTCGAAAGAGTCTTTCGAAGCGTGATGGATGCCGGGTCAAGCCCGGCAATGACGACAGAGATATGTGCATGCCCTAGCGCGCAGGCGGGGACCCATACCCACCGTAATTGGCGGTTACGCACGAAGCTGGCCATTTGGCGCTTCGATCGAGGGACGGAGGCTATGGGTCCCCGCGCTGCGCGGGGACGACTGGATTACCGTGCCTCACCCTCGCCGGCTTCGGGCGATACCGGCGGCGCCGCCGGCCGTGGCCGCGCCGGCCCCCTCCCCGGGGCGGTGCGTTTGCGCGGGCCGCGGGTGCCGGCCTGGCGATTGGCTTCGGCAAGGCGCGCTTCGCGAACCTGTTCGCGGGCGCGCGCGCCTTCGCGGTACCGCGACAGGGCGCCGGCGGCGGTGGCGGTGCCGCGTTGCCACATCCCGACCGCCTGCCCGACGATCCGCCCGGTGCGTCCGCCCGCCCATACCAGTTCGAACGGCGAAAACAGCCGCCAGCGCTCGTCGCCCCACAGGATGCTGCGCGCGATCAGTTGCCCGGCCATCGCCGTGGTGTTCAATCCCTGTCGGCCGAAACCGCTGGCGACCCAGAGACCTTTGCGCAACTGCCCGATCTGCGGCATGCCGTGCACGGTCTGTCCCACGACGCCGCCGAACGCTTGCGCGATCTCGACTTTTCCAAGTTTTGGAAAGATCGTGGCGATGCGGCGCTGGATCGCCGGCGCGAAACGCTGCGGCCGCGCCCCCCATGTGGTTTCCGGGCTGGACCACATTAGCCGGTCGCCCTCGACGATCCGGAAATGGTCGATGCCGTCGCTGTCGGTCACCGAGCCCTGGAATGCGATCGATCCGGCGAGGCGCTCGCCGAGCGGCGCGGTCACCGCCGCGTAGCGCCACACCGGCAGCAGCGTTTCCGACAGCCGCCGCAGCGGCGCGCCGAGATGAACATTGCCGGCCAGCACGATATGCGAGGCGCGAAGCCGCGCCTGCGGGGTGACGATGCGCTTGCGGATGCCGGAAGCATCGATCGAGACCACCGGAGTGTCCTCGAATATCCGCGCGCCGGCCTTTCGCGCCAATCCCGCGAGGCCCTGGGCATAAAGGCGGCCGTCGATCTGGAACGCCTTTGGATAATACACGCCGTGGAAATAGCGCCTGGTCCTGAGTTCGTCGCGGACGCGGTCGACCTGCCAGCCCTCGACCTCGGTGTCGAAATCCTCGCCCAGCATCTGCAGCCGGCTGATCAAGGTGTCGCCGACGTCGACACCGGAAACCTCCAGCGCGCCGGCGCTGAAGGCGCTGAACGGAATCAGCGTCGCCGCGGCGCGGACATAGTCGGCGCCCTGCTTCGACAGCGCCCACAATTCGCGGGTGTCCTCGAACCCGACGCGCGCGATCAGGTCGCCGAGCGGAACGCCGTAACCCGGCATCACCGTGCCGAGCATGTTCCCGGAGGCGTTCCAGCCGACATGGCGGCCTTCGAGCACGGCGACGCTGGCGCCGAGCAGGGCCGCCTCGCGCGCCACGGTGAGACCGGCGAGCCCGGCGCCGACCACGCAAATATCGACGTCGAGATCGAAGGTCAGCCGCGCGCGTTCCGGAACCGTTTTGGCCGTTGCCGCGGCGTCATGTCCATTGTTCGCGCTTGTGGAAGGCTGGTCCATCGCTTTTACTTACGGACCCGTCCGGCGCTTGTCACCTTGTCCCGCGATCAAAGCTTGTACATTAATCGGGTCTGAACCGAATCGAGATCGCGCCATGCGCCGTTTGATGCTGCTGCGTCATTCCAAGACCGAGAACGACGCGCCAAGCGGCCGCGACCAGGACCGCCGTCTCGACGACCGCGGCAGGCATGACGCCGCCGAGATCGGCGGCTGGATCGCCCGCCATCCGCCGTTTCCGGATTCCGTGCTGGTTTCGACGGCGGTGCGGGCGCACCAGACCTGGGACATTGCCTGGGGCGCGATGTCCGGCGTGGCGGCGCCGAAGGTCGAGCTGCTGCCGGAACTCTACGGCGCCGACCCGACGACATTGCTGCAAATCGTCCGCAGCGTCGCCACCGGCGACCCGAGGCGGCTGCTGCTGGTCGGGCACAATCCCGGCCTGCACGAATTCGCCTTCGCCCTGACCGGCGGCGGCGCCGCCGCCGCCCGCGCGGCGCTGGCCGACAACCTGCCGACCTCGGGCCTTGCCGTGATCGACTTCGACATCGAGGACTGGGACAACGTCGCATTTCGCGGCGGACGCCTTGAACTGTTCGTCAGCCCCAAACTGCTGAAGGCGGCCTCGGGCGGATAACGCACGCCGCCAACATTCCCCGTCGTCCCCGCGAGGCGGGGGCCCATAACCACCTGCGTTTGAAGTTACGCGCGGGGCGGCAGCTTTTTTTCAAATTGAGCGACGGTGCGTATGGGTCCCCGCCTTCGCGGGGACGACGCGTTACGCATGACCGCGATAATATGCTAGGCTGGTTTGGCAAAATGGAGGGGTCGCGATGTTCAAATCCATTCTGGTCCCGATCGATCTCGCCGATACCGATCTTGCCAAACCCGCCATCGCCACCGCGGCGACGCTGTCGCAAACCTATTCCGGCTCGGTGCGGCTGTTGAACGTGCTGCCGATGACGCCGGTGATGCTGGCCGAATATGTGCCGGCGGATTTCGACGTGCAGCAGCGCCAGTCGTCCGAGGAAGCGCTCACCATCGTCGCCCGCGAGTTCGGGAATCGAAAGTCGGCGGATTTCCAGCGTGGTGCGTCAGGGCGGCATCTATCACGAGATCCTCGAAGAGGCCACGGCGATCAAGGCCGACCTCATCGTCATGACCTCGCATCGGCCGGCGATGCGGACTTATTTTCTGGGCTCCAACGCCGGCCACGTCGTCCGCTACGCCAAGTGCTCGGTACTGGTGGTGAGGCACTGATCGTCGTCCCGACGAATTACCATGCGTCATGCGCGGGCTTGACCCGCGCATCCATCCATCTTCGCAAAAGTCGTTTCGAACACGATGGATTGCCGGGTCAAGCCCGGCAATGACGATGAAGATGTGTGAATACCGTAGGGTCAAGCCCGACAATGACATAGCGTTACGGCAGCAACTGCTTCGGCAGATCGTCGAACGCGTAGCGCCGCGGTTTGTTGCGTCTTACGAAACCGCCGATCTGCCAGCCGAACAGCGCGGCGAAGCCGGCGAGGAATAGCGCGCCGCCGATCGCGCCGGTGGCGACTGCGCGCGCCAGCAGACCGGTCATGGCGATCGCGACCAGCACCAGCACGATGACGCCGGCAAGATAGAGGCCAGGCTTCAATCCGCCCACCAGCGCCGCCCTGCTCCCGGCTGCGGCGAGCCGGCGGTGCAGTGCGACGATGAAGGCGCGATAGTCGCTGTCCTGCGGCGTCATCAAGGTGACGGTCTGCCACGTCGTCGACAGGATCGACACGCGCTGGCCGTTGCGATGCTCGATATCGCAGCGAAACCGCCGCGACTGCATCGACACCGGCCGGTACGACAGCCGGACCGCGGCGATTTCCGCATAAGGCCATACGCCGGATTTGCCGCCGACGTGCCATGACAGCCCCTCGTCGATCAGCTCGAAACGATGCGCCGAGCCGATCAGCGACGCCTTGTAGACGTAGCTGGAGCCCGCGCCCGTCGCCGGCTGGTCCGGCGATCGCATTTCGATATGCAATTCAATCATCCTGTGATGGCGCCGGCATCGCCGCCGGCTTGCGCGAGGCGCGCACTCTATCTTACAAGTCGCTTCCGACACCATCCGCACCGGCGCACCAGCCATGGCCGAGACCACCTCTTTTCCACGCCGCATCATCTTCGCCGCGGCCTTGATGTCGGGCGTGCTGCTGGCGCTCGCCGTGCACATGCTGGGCGCGCGCTTCGGTCTCGATCTCGGCGGGCTGTGGTCTAACACCCGCGATTTCATGCCGGCGGGTGCCGCGGTGGCATGGTGGCTGATCGCAACGGCGGCGTTCTCCGGCGGCTATTTCACCGCCTCGCTGATGCAGAGCGCGGTGTCCGGGCAGATCCCGCAACGGATGCGCCAGTTCCTGATCGCGGTCGGCGTGCTGGTGCTGGCCGGCGCCGGACAGGCCGCCTCGGCGCCAAGTCCGATCCCGACCATTTCCGGCGTGCTGGCCGGCCTCGCCGCACTCGGTCTCGGTGCGGCGATGTCGTTCTGCGGCGCGCATTTCGCGCTGCGCAAGGCATAAACGTCAAACCCGCTCCAGTTTCTGCAGGCATCGCTGCACCGCGACCTCCGCCGGCATCGGCGTGTCGGGAAAGCTAGTGTTCCAGTCGGTGACGCCGACTTCGCCGACATAGATGTCGCCTTTCGAATCCAGCGCGATGCCGTGCGGCGCCAGGAATTTCCCGGTCTCGAGCCCGGGGCCGTGCTCGCCGCCGAGCCGCGCGATGCGTTTGCCATGCGCATCGACGATGGACAGGCGCGGCCCTAGATTCGGCACCTTGCGGTTGACCGGCATGCCGGGGCCGAGTTCGCCGATGATGAAAACGGGCGCTTTGCCGCCGCAGCAGCACAGTGCGCAGGGCCGATGCAGATTGTTCCACTGGGTCTCGTAGCGGCCGTCGCCGTCGAACACCTGAACGCGATGGTTCTCGCGGTCGGCGACGTAGACCCAGCCGTCGGCATCGGCGACGATGTTGTGCACGATGTTGAACTGGCCGGGATCGCTGCCCGGCTCGCCCCAGCTTTTCAGCAGCCTGCCGTCCGGCGAAAACTTGTGCACGCAGGCATTGCCGTAACCGTCGGAGACATAGATGTCGCCGCGCGGCGACAGCGCGGTGTGGGTGCAGCGGTGAAACGGCTCGCCGCTCATCAAGGGTTTCGGCCGGTTGGGTATGCCGATGGTCAGCAGCACCTTGCCGTCGGCCGAACACTTGCGCACGGTATGGTCGCCGTCGTCGGTGCAATAGAGATTGTCGTCGGCGTCGATGTGCAGCCCGTGCGGGCGGCTGAACAGCCCCTCGCCCCAGCTTGCGAGAAAATTTCCGTCGCGATCCAGCACCACCACCGGATGCGCGCCGCGGTTAAATACATGGACCCGATCCTTCGAATCCACCGCGACCGACGCGACGTCGGTGAGATTCCATCCCGGAGGGAGCCTGGCCCAGTTCTCGACTACACGATAACGGTGCTCGCCCGAGCCCAGAATTGCCGACATGAAGTCTCTCCCCTGCGGCGAACAATCGCAGAAGCGCATTATGGCATTGTTCCGCGCCGGGACAACGAGGCTCCGCTGATTGAGCTAATGAGGGCGATCGACGACACCGGCTTTGCCGGACGGATCAAGTCAATCCCAACATGCCGTAATGGCTGAAGGGATGGACATCACGCGCGATTCTCGATCATTCATGCAGCGCGCCGGAGGCGCAGACGCGATTGCTTAATCGCGGTCGCCGGACGCGGCATCTGCGGGCCGCCCGAACAGACCTTCGAACGGCGTGGCCCGCGGCTCCTCGCGTTCGAAGGCGAGCTCCGGCCGCGCCGGCCGATCCTGCTCCTCGATCGACCGTTGTCGCACCCGAACCTCGCCGACCATACGCGACTTGCGCTCGGCATAGCGCCTCTCGCGCTCCATCTTGCGCTCGGCGCGCCGCTGTTCGCGTTCGACACGGCGCTGGTCACGTTCGCTCACCCATGTGCCGGCATCTTTCTGCTCGACCCGCACCGCCGGCTCGACCTGCCGCGCTGCTTCGATCTGGCGCGCCGGTTCGGCGGGTTTCGCAGGCGCGGCAGCGGCTCGTGTTGCTTCCTGTTTCGGCGGTTCCGCGATCGGCTTGGCGGGCTCTGCCGCAGCCTGGATTTGCGGCGGTTCGGACGCAGCCGCCGGCTGGATCGGTGCTGGATCGGCGTGCGGCGCCGCAGCTCTTGCTTCCACGGCCTTGGGTTCTATGATCCTGGCTTCGGTTCCCTGCGGCGCCGGCGCCGGCGCCGGCTCTGCGCGCGCGGCCCGCTCGATCCGGCTTGGACCGTTCGGGGTGTCCTTGATCGCAGTCTTGGTCAGCAGTACGCCGCCGCCGAAACCGAGCGTCAGCGCGCCCACCACGGTTCCCACTCCGAGACAATACGAGGGCATCGAAAACGGCATGGTCGCCTCCTGTGACAGAAAGCGAACGCACGACTCACAAAAGATGTTCCACACCGGTTGCCCGCCGCGTGATTTAGCCGGTTGAAAATTTAGGCAGGGCACCACCGGCGAACACGCCACCACGCGCGGTTCCTGTACGCGGCGTTCATCTCAGATCGCGTGATACGGGCTTGACCCGCGTATCCATCGAGCTTCGTAAAGACTCTTGCGAAGACGATGAATTGCCGGTCAAGTTCGGCAATGACGAAGAGCTTTGGCTTTGGCCGCAGCTCCGCAGCGCAGCAACGGCCGCGCTACGGAGCAAGACTTCAGCCCGCGGCGCGCAGGTTGACCTTGGCTTCGGCCAGCGCGGTGAGCTTCAGGTCGGTAGCCTTTTCCTCGTCCAGCGTCTTTTGCAACACGGCCGCGCAATCGTTGCGGCCGAGCTGCCTTGCCCATGCGATCAGGCTGCCATAACGCACGATCTCATAGTGCTCGGCCGCTTGCGCTGCATTGATCAGCGCGGCGTCGAGCACGCGCTTGTCCTCGACCTCGCCGGCGGTCTCGTCGGCTTCCTTGATGATGCCGTCGATCGCGGGACAGCTTACCGCCTTCACTTCGGCACCATGCATCTGGAATACCTGCTCCAGCCGCTGCACATGGATCTTGGTCTCGTCGAGATGGGTCAGAAAACCCTGCTTGAGCTGCGGGTCGGTGGACTTCTCCGCCATCTTCGGCAGCGCCTTTATCAATTGCTTCTCGGCATAATAGATGTCCTGAAGCTGGTGCACGAACAGATCGTTCATGGTCTTGATGTCTTTGGTAAACAGACCCATGGTGAATTCCTTGAGGTTGGGGCAAACCGGCGATGCCGTTCGATGGAACGGCGCGACAAGCTTCCGGTTGCGGATGCCTCGCTAACCGGTCAACGCAAATGTTGTTCCTGGCCACGGGTGTGTTCCCGCCAAAATGATCGTTGCAAACGCGATGGAACACTGCGGCGCCCGCACATCAGAACCACGAACCGCGCGCAGCTTGCGAACGGCGTATGACACACCCTCGCCACAAACTATCAATGTCAAGGGCTGCACAGCGCGGCGTTTTTGCCTTAAGGATTTTCGCATAAAGGTGAGGGTGCGACAGTCGCGGCCCATCGGCTCGATTGTTTGTTGCCACCCTGCCGGGAGGATGAATGCATCGGCTGCTGACCACGCTCAAGCGTGGCTTCATGGAACGGATCGGCTGGAAACGGCTCGGGATCGCCGCGAGTCTTCTCATCATCGGCTTCGCGATCACGACGCTGGTGCGCACGCTGAAGGGCGTCGACATCGGCGTGATCGTGGTCGCGCTGGCGGAAAAGCCGCTGCTCCAGATCGCGCTCGCCGCATTATGCGTGATCGGCGCGTTCGGCACGCTGACGTTCTACGATTACTTTGCGCTGCGCACCATCGGCAAGCGCCATGTGCCCTACCGGATCGCGGCGCTGTCGAGCTTCACCAGCTATACCATCGGCCACAACATCGGCGCCACCGTGTTCACCGGCGGCGCGATCCGATTCCGGATCTACTCGGACTACGGGCTGAACGCGATCGACGTCGCGAAAATCTGCTTCATCTCCGGACTGACGTTCTGGCTCGGCAACCTGTTCGTGCTCGGGCTCGGCATGGCTTGGCATCCGTGGGCGGCGAGCGCGATGGACCTGCTGCCGCCGCAAGTCAATCGCCTGATCGCGCTCGGCTGCCTGGCCGGCATCGCCGGCTATCTGGTTTGGATTTCAACCGGCAGGGGGCGGCGCGAACTCGGCCGGCACGGCTGGAAAGTGGTGCTGCCGTCGCTGCGGCTGACGCTGCTGCAGATCCTGATCGGCATCATCGATCTCGGATTTTGCGCGCTGGCGATATACCTGCTGATGCCGGTGCACCCCGACATCGATTTCGTATCGGTGGCGGTGGTGTTCATCCTGGCGACGCTGCTCGGCTTCGCCAGTCATGCGCCCGGCAGCCTCGGGGTGTTCGACGCCGCGATGCTGGTGGCGTTGCCGCAGTTCGGCCGCGAGCAGTTGCTGGCGACGCTTCTGATCTACCGCGTGCTGTATTTCATGGCGCCCTTCGTCGTCGCCATCACCATCATGGGGGCCCGTGAATTGTGGCTCAACGTGGTGCAGCCGTGGCAGGAAGGCCGCAAGGCGGAAGCGCACGCCGAAGCCGCCGCCACGGCGCCGATCCCGCAAACCGTGAAACGGCGAGCGCGGGGATAAATCGCCGGCATGGAAAATGCGCCGAACCGCCTGCGCCGCCGGCCGGCACCGACGCGGCCCGGCCAGCCGGGCCGCGCGGAACTGCCGTGTTATTTCTTCATCATGCCGCCCGGAGAGGTGGCGTTGCCCGTCTTCTCGGCCGACCCCGCGGTCGGTGCGCCCTGGTTGCTGGCGTTGCCGGGGGATGACGTGGAGCTACCGGTGGTGGTCGCACCGGCGCCGTTTTTCATGGCGGTACCGCCAGGCCCTGTGGTGCTGCCATTCATGGAATCGCCGGTAGTGGTCTTGCTGGCTGCCGGGCCGCCTGCCGCCGAACTTCCGCCGGCGCTGTTGCCGCCGGTCTGCGCAAAAGCCAGCGTGCCGGACAGCGCGAAGGCTGCCGCGAATGCGATGGTCGTGATCTTCATGGTCGTTTCCCTTTCTTGTATATGGGAAACCAAGGTGCGGACGGATGTTATGTTCCCAATTCGGCGGCGCCGCGTTCTACATCTTTGGTCCTACCCGACATCGCGCGACGGAAATGGATTCGCGGGTCATGTGCGCGAAGGCGCGCGCCGGCCGCGCAACGAGCTTGAGCGGAAGAACGGCCGGTCCGGCGAAGGGCCTGCGCAGCGGGGGTGCATCCAATGACCGACGGCGCACTGGCATTGCTGATCCGCGGCGGCGCCGACAACTGGTCGCCGGCACGATGGAAGACGCGATTCGACGCGGTGTGCGCGGGCCGGCGCGTGGCTCTGATGCCCGACGAAGGCCTCGATCCCGCGGCGGTGCATTACGCCGCGGTGTGGAAGCCACGCCCGGGCGAACTCGCCGCGTTCCCGAAGCTGCGGGCGATCTTCAATCTCGGCGCCGGCGTCGACGCGCTGATATCGGATGCGTCGCTGCCGAAGCTGCCGGTCGTGCGCGTCGCGGTCGACGACCTCACGCAGCGGATGACCGAATATGTCGTCCTGCACGTGCTCGCGCATCATCGTCAGGAGATGTACCTGCGCGACAGCCAGCGCGACAAGCGCTGGGCGCCGAAGTACCAGTGGCCGGCCGGCGCGATCTCGGTCGGCATCATGGGGCTCGGCCATCTCGGCACCCATGCCGCGGCGGCGCTGAAGCATCTCGGCTTTCGCGTCTCGGGCTGGAGCGACAGCGCCAAGACCGTTGCCGGCGTGACCTGCTTTCACGGCAAAGACGGCCTCGCGCCGTTCCTGCGGCAGACCTGCATCCTGGTCTGCCTGCTGCCGCTGACGGCGAGGACGCGGCATATCCTGAACCGCGGGCTGTTCGCGATGCTGGATCGCACCGGCCCGCTCGGCGCGCCGGTGCTGATCAATGCCGGCCGCGGCGGATTGCAGCACGAGGCGGAGTTGCTGGCGTGCCTGGATGACGGCACGCTCGGCGCCGCCACGCTCGACGTGTTCGAAACCGAGCCGCTGCCGGCGGACAGCCCGTTCTGGACCCACCCGAAGGTGATCCTGACCCCGCACAACGCCGCCGACACCGATCCGGACGCAATCTCGCGCTACGTGGCCGAGCAGATCGCGCAGTTCGAGGCAGGCCAGCCGCTGCGGAACGTGGTCGACATGGCGCGGGGATACTGACACGGCGTCTTCCCCCGCTTTCTTCCCTCTCCCCCTGAGGGAGAGGGTGCACACGATGCGAAGCATCGAGGGCGGGTGAGGGGTCTCGCTCAATCGGTGACCTGAACCCCTCACCCGTCTCGCATCTGTCGATGCGAGCCACCCTCAAGGGGAGAGGGAAGAAAGTCCCTCGAGGGGAGAGGGAAGAAAGTAACGGAATGAAAGAGTCCGTCTCCTCTTATTTCCGCCCCATCTGTGCCGTCAAACGCCTCATGATCCGAATTCGTTTCCATCGTCGCATCGGCGCTGCGCTGCTGCTTGCGGCGCTCGCCGCCCTGCCCGCGCAACGCGCGCGGGCGCAGGTCCCGGCTCCGGTGCAGATCGCGCCGGCGCCGGTGCCACAGAGCGTGACCGACGGCTCGATGCAGATCTCGTGGGAGGTGCGCAACCGTTTCCGGCTGTTTCGCGAGGAACGCGACTTCCTGCTGCATGCCGAAAGCATGCGGGCGGGGAGCGTGCTGGCCGCCGAACAGCAGCTTGAGCCGCAGGGCGACGGGCGCGGCTGGGCGCGCAATATGGTCAACCGGCTCTGCATCGATCTGCAGGGCCGCGTCAGCGAGCCCTGCAACCGCGACAACGTCAAGGAAAGCTATTTGACGCCGACCGAGCACCCGGTCACCGTTCGCCTTACCGGGCAAGTTCCAGTCGGCGCAACCTGCGCCTGGACCTTCGACGACGGCGACGGGCCGCCGCGGCAACAGGCCTTCGACTGCAACGAGCCGATCAATTTCCGCGCCCGCTATGGCAAGCCGACGGCGGCCAGCGTCGACGTCTCCTCCGGCCCCGATGCGCCGCTGCGCGTCAGCACGGAGATCAGGGTGCGCGACGTCTTCATCGCCGGACTCGGCGATTCCGTCGCCTCCGGCGAAGGCAATCCGGATCGCGCCATCGCGCTCTCGGACGAGGGTTTCTGCTTCCGCTCCTATCTCGGCACCGCGGCCGCGCAATATTACCGGCCGAGCCGCGCCGGATATAAAGGCGGCCGCGCCTGCGAGGCGCCGGACACACTGCAGAACTGGCAGCGCCAAAGCGCGCTGTGGTTCAATTCGGCCTGCCATCGCTCGCTCTACAGCTACCAGACCCGCACCGCGCTGGCGCTCGCCGTGCAGTATCCGCACATCGCGGTGACCTTCCTGCCGCTGGCCTGCACCGGCGCCACCATCGCCGAGGGCCTGTTCGCCGCGCAGCGCGCGCGGGAATGCCTGCCGGCCAGGAACGCCACGACCTGCGCCGGCACCGTCAACGCGCAGCTCGCCGAACTGCGCGAAGCGCTCGCGGCCGCGAAACGCCGTCAGCCCGACCGCAGGCTCGATCTGGTGCTGCTGTCGGTCGGCGCCAACGACATCGACTTCTCCGGCCTGGTGGCCGACGTGATTGTCGAGACCGCGACCGAGCGAACGCTGTTCCGGCAGAGCGGCGTGATCGGATCGGTCGCCGATTCCCGCGCCGCGCTGGCGCGCGATCTGCCGCAGGCATTTGCCAAGCTGCGCGAGGCGCTCAGGCCCATGGTCGGCGACCTCCAGCGCGTGGTCTACGTCTCCTATGCCAACCCGACGCTGGCCGAGGGCGCGCCCTGCCCCGGCGGCCGCGCCGGCTTCGACATCCATCCCTCGTTCAACGCCGATCCGCGCCGCCTCGCCGCCGTCTCCGGCTACGTGCAAAGCGAATTCCTGCCGCAGCTCAAGGCGATCGCGCTGTGCAGCGGCGGCGTGCTGTGCCGCGATCCCGCGCGCGACCGGTTCAGCTTTGTCGATGCCCATCAGGCAGCGTTCGCCGCGCACGGGTTCTGCGCGCGCGCGCAAACCGATCCGGAATTCGACCGCACATGTTTCTCCGCCAGCGGCGACAGTTTCGATCCCGACATCGTCTCGGCGGCGGCGCAGCCGATGCTGTGCGGCCGCAGCGCCGGCGAATACCGCGCCTATCTGCCGCGCGCGCGCTGGATCCGCGACGCCAACGACAGCTATTTCGCGGCGATGACCTATCCGCAGGCGCTGCCGGCCTCGAGCCAGCCCGCCGACATCCACGACGCCACCTGGGGCATCCTCTCGGCGGTCTATGGCGGCGCCGTGCATCCGACCGCCGAAGGCCACGCCGCGATGGCCGACGCCGCCCTGCCCGCCGCCGCCGCCGCGCTGCGGCTCGACGCGGCGGAAGGCGACGTGACGCAAGCCCCGTTGACGCCGGCGGGCGCGGAGCGGCAGTAGAGACCGCGCTTCAAATGTCGTCCCCGCGCAAGCGGGGACCCATAGCCGCCGCTGATTATCGTCCGGCGGATCGTTCCACAGCCTGCTGATACCTTCCGCATCACTGCTGACGGAGGTTATGGGTCCCCGCCTGCGCGCTAGGGCATGCACATATCTCTGTCGTCATTGCCGGGCTTGACCCGGCAATCCATCCATCTTCGAAAGACTCTTTGGAAGATGGATGGATGCGCGGGTCAAGCCCGCGCATGACGAGATGTGTGCATGCCTTAGCGCCTGCGCGGGGATGACCCGTTTGGTTTGCGCTGCGCTTTATCCGGGCTACAGTCGCTGTCGGCGGCGGTCGCCGCCACGAAACAAGGAGCGCTTCCCATGAAACCGCGCACCACGCTCGCCCTCGGCATCGCCGCCGTGCTGTTCACCGCCGCCGCCCTCGCCCACGACGAACATACCGGCCATGAGGGCCATGGCCAGCTCGTCGGCACGGTGAATTTCGAGAACTCCTGCGCTTCCGACGTGCAGGCCGAGCTGATGCGCGGCGTGGCGATGCTGCATTCGTTCTGGTTCGGCGCCGGCGAACAGGCGTTTCGCGGCGTGCTGGCGAAAGACCCGTCCTGTGCCATCGCGGACTGGGGCATCGCCTCGATCCTGATGTACAATCCGCTCAACGGCATCGGCCCATCGGCAAAGGACGCGGAAAAAGCGCAGGCGGCGATCGCCGCCGGCCGCGCGACGCCTGCCAAAACCGCGCGCGAGCGTGATTATCTCGAGGCCGTCGCGGCGTATTACCAGGACTGGGCCGGCCATCCCGAGCGTGAACGCCAGCAGGCCCGCGCGGCGGCGTTCGAAGCATTGGCCGCCCGCTACCCTGGGGACGACGAAGCGCAGATCTTCAGCGCGCTCTATATCGCCGGCACCCAAAGCCAGGCCGACCAGACCTATGCGGCCTATGCAAGGGCCGCCGCGATCCTGGAAAAGCAATTCGCGAAGACGCCGGATCATCCGGGAATCGCGCATTACCTGATCCATTCCTACGACGCGCCGCCGATCGCGGCGCACGGCCTCGCCGCGGCGCGGCGTTATGCGTCCCTGGCGCCCGACGCGCCGCATGCGCTGCACATGCCGTCGCATATCTTCACCCGGGTCGGCGCCTGGGAGGATTCGGCGTTCACCAATCACCGCTCCTATCAGGTGGCGGTCAAGGGCGGCGAATTTTCCGAGGCCTATCACGCCAGTGATTACGCGGTGTATGCCGACCTGCAACTGGGCCGCGATGCCGCCGCGCGGAGCGACATGGAAGGCGCGCTCAAGCTCAAGGTGGCGGCGACTTCGCAGGGTGCCGTGGCCTATTCGTCGGCGGCGATGCCCGCGCGGCTTGCGCTGGAGCGCGGCGACTGGCGCGCGGCGAGCGGGCTTGCGCCCGCCGCGGGCGGCCTCGCCTATACCGAAGCGCTGACATGGTTCGCGCGCGGAATCGGCGCCGCGCGCGCCGGCGATGCCGCCGCGGCGGAAGCCGATGCCGCCGTACTCGGCGCCCGCCGCCAGAAGCTGCTCGATGCGAACAACGGCTACTGGGCCCGCGAGGTGGACATCCAGCAACGCGCCGTGACGGCCTGGATCGCCTTCGCGCAGAACAAGACCGGCGACGCGCTGGGATCGATGCGCGAGGCGGCCGACCTCGAAGACGGTAACGAAAAGCACATCGTCACGCCGGGGCGGCTGTTGCCCGCGCGCGAACTGCTCGGCGACATGCTGCTGGAGGCCGGCCAGCCGGCGCCGGCGCTCAAGGAATATGAAGCCTCGCAGCAGCGCGAGCCGAACCGCTTCCGCGGGTTCTATGGCGCGGCCCGCGCAGCGGAAGCATCCGGCGACCGCGGCAAGGCGGCGATGTATTACGGCAAGCTGCTGGAGCTTGCTAAAAACGCCGACAGCGAGCGCCCCGAACTGGCCCGCGCCAGGGATTTCGCGCGCTGACATCTTGTATCTCGACGCGCAATGGATGCTGCTTTGCAGAGCCGGGACCGCACAACCGCCCCGCCCGCGAAAATGTCGTCGCCGCGAAGGCGAGGACCTATAGCCTCCAACCCATCTTTGCGCGATACCGCTCACAAGGGTTGCCGCCTTCGCTCTCCATCAACAGCGGTGGTTATGGGTCCCCGCCTGCGCGGGGACGACTTGGAGAAGTTGGTGCTGCGCTGCGCCGGGGCGCGATGCAGCGTCGCTTGACGGCACTGCCATATCGCCATCGTCCCCGCCATCTCACTGTCGTCCCCGCGCAGGCGGGGACCCATAGACACCGTCGCCTGAGATCGAAATCAATTGCCGCCGATCCTGTGCAATCATGACCGCCGGTGGTTATGGGTCCCCGCCTGCGCGGGGACGACTTGGAGAAGTTTGGCGCTGCGCTGCGTCCGATACGTTGACCCGGACACATACCGGCCTACACTCTTCCGGCCGCCGCCAACGTGCCGCGGAAACAGCTTATAACAACAGGGAGAAACCAGCGATGAAGGTCCCCACCAGACAATTATCCCTCGCAACCGCGCTTGCGGCGTGCCTCGCCGCACCGGCGTTGGCGCAGTCCGGCGATCCCATCAAGATCGGCGTGATTGCCGAGGTGCAGTCGATCGCGGGTGCCGCGACGCCGGGCGGCGCGCAGATCGCCGCCGACGAGATCAACGCCAAGGGCGGCGTGATGGGACGCAAGATCGAGATCGTGTCCTACGACAACAAGAGCTCGTCGGCGGATTCGGTGCGCGCGTTCCAGCGCGCCGTCAACGACGACAAGGTCTCGGCGGTGATCGCAAGCTATATCAGCGAGGTGGTGCTGGCGCTGGAGCCATGGGCGGCGCGGCTGAAGATGCCGCTGATCACGCCTGGCGCGGCGTCGAACGAGATCACCAAGGCGATCCACAACGACTACGACAAGAACAAATACACCTTCCACGGCTACCTGACCTCGGCGGCGCAGGCGCAACTGGTCTGCGACGCGGCGAAGGAGCTTTTGGCCAACAATCTGAAATTCAAGACGGTTGCGATCATGAGCGAGGACGCCGCCTGGACCAAGCCGCTCGATATCGGCTACGAGGCCTGCCTGCCGAAGGCCGGACTGACGGTGGTCGAGCATATAAGGTTCTCGCCCGATACCACCGACTTCACGCCGATCTTCAACACCATCGAGGCGAAGAAGCCCGACGCCATCGTCACCGGCATCTCGCATGTCGGCGTGCAGCCGACCGTGCAGTGGAAGAACCAGCAGGTGCCGATCCCGATGTTCGGCATCAGCGCGCAGGCGCTGAGCCCGACCTTCTGGAACGACACCAACGGCGCCGCCGACGGCGTGCCCTCGCTCGCGGTGGCCACGCCGGATGTCGCGGTGACGCCGAAGACCAAGCCGTTCGCGCAGGCCTTCAAGGCGAAGTTCGGAAGCGCGCCGGCCTATACCGGCTACACCGCCTATGACGAGGTCTACATCATCGCGGAGGCGATCCAGCGCGCCGGCTCGACCGATCCGGACAAGATGGTCGCCGAACTGGAGAAGACCAACTACGAAGGCACCATCGGCCGCATCTCCTTCTATGGCCGCGACGACGAGTTCACCCATGGCATCAAGTCCGGCCCCGGCGCGGTCACCGGCCTGGTGTTCCAGTGGCAGAATGGCAAGCAGGTCACGGTGTGGCCAAAACCGATCGCGGAAGGCAAGATGAAGTTTCCGGATTTCGTGAAGCTGTCGCAGTAGCTTCCGCAAATCCGCAACCGTCTTGCGCGGGCCGAAGCGCGAAGACGCGCTTCGCGATGCGCTCGGCGCATCCATCGTGCGGCGCAAAAGCGCGCTCCGGAGGATGGATTGCCGGGTCAAGCCCTACTGGATTCACACATTTCGTCATACGCGGGCTTGACCCGCGTATCCATCAATCTTCGCAAGATTCTGTCGAAGACGATGGATTGCCGGGTCAAGCCCGGCAATGACGTAGATCGAGCCCCGGCAACAACGCCGAGAGGCGCAATCACACCGCCGGCACGCCGTAATAGTCGTCGACCGCGCGGGCGCGGGTGGGGTCGCCCCAGTTCCAGTCGTTATCGACGCCATAGCGCGGCGCGCCGCGAAGCTGGTCCTCGGTGATACCGGTGACATAACCGCCGAGCCGCGTGTCGTATTTCAGCGAGTGCCACGGCAGCGGATAGTGATCGTTGCCGATGCCGAGAAAACCGCCGAAGCCAAGCACCGCGTAGGACACCCTGCCGCTGGTCTTGTCGATCATCACGCGCTCGATGGTGCCGATCTTGGCGTCGTCGGCGCCGTATACCGCGGTGCCCTCGACCTTGTCGCTGCCGATCAGCCTGCCGGTCTCGTCGTCTGCCATCGCCATGTGCGTTCTCCTGTCTGCACCTTCGCATGCCCGGGCAACCGGCGATGACCGACAATGTTCCGGGGCCTGGCCGGCGAACTCGGATTCGGCGCGCCGAGGTCCTATATCAGGCCGGTCGTCTGTTGTTCGGAGTTGCGACATGGCCAAACGACCGCGCGATCTCGCGGAGCGGATGTCCGGGCGGCGCGCGCTGGATGACGGCTTTCTGCGCGAAAGCTTTGTGCTGCCGCGGCCGGCGGCGCGGGCCAAAGCGCGCGAATTTCTCGACCGCTATCCGGCGGCCGGCTATATGAGCAGGGTCGAGCGCTGGCGCGAACTGCCGGACGGCCGCATCGAATTCACCATGCAACGCCTGCGCAGCGCCGATTGACGCCATTGTTATGGGTCCCCCGACGCGATGCGCTCACCCCAAACTCGATGTCGTCCCCGCGCAGGCGCTAAGGCATGCACATATCTCTGTCGTCATTGCCGGGCTTGACCCGGCAATCCATCACGCTTCGAAAGACTCTTTCGAAGATGGATGGATGCGCGGGTCAAGCCCGCGCATGACGAGATGTGTGCATGCCTTAGCGCCTGCGCGGGGACGACTCGCGGCGGTTTGCGTCGCACAACATTGCATGAGCATCTGCACGCATGACCATCTGCACGCGCCAGCATTTGCAGCACACCGCGCAACTGCCGTTCATCAACATGAAATTTCATCCAGCCCGCAAGTTCCTGCAACCATCGAAATTCGCCCGCGTTATCAGGCAGGTGTTTCGAACTGGAGGAGAATGCAGTATGAAGAAAACGGCAATCGCTTTGGCCACGGTGGCGGCCCTCGGCGCCGCGGCGATCAGCGCACCGTCGCCCGCGGAAGCGCGCGGCCTCGGGCCGGGCCTCGCCTTTGGTCTCGCGGCAGGCGCGATCGGCGCAGGCATCGCGGCCAGCAGCTATCCGTATGGCGGCTATTACGGACCGGGTTACGGCTATTACGGACCGCGCTATTACCGGCCGGCCTATTACGGCGGTCCTTACGCGTATTATGGCGGCGGCCCGGTTTACCGCCACCGCTACTGGCGCCACCGTCACTACTGGTAAGGCGGGATCCCGCACGTAACGACATGGCATGGCACGCAAGAGCCCGGGCAGACCGCCCGGGCTCTTTTCATGCGTGACACGCGCGCATTGATGGCCGCGCACTGCATCGCGTTTTGGATGCGAGGGCGTGCTACCGCGCCGCGGCCGGCGCGGGAACGGGCGCGGTGTTCTTCCTTGCGGGCGCTTTCGCGCCGGGCGGCCTGACCGCCGCGGCCTGCGCCGGCAGGTATTTGGCGATCACCGCCGGATCGAGCGTGGCGATCTCGGTGTCGGGCAGCCGGTGCCAGACCTCGTCCTTGCCGAACAGCGAGAATCCCATATAGCCGCGCATGGTGAGGGTTTGCCCGTCCGGGCTCAGCGTCATCTTCGCCTTGTAGATCTTGCCGTCGCGCGGATCGAGCACGTTGCCGTTCTCGTATTTCAGGCCGTCGCGCTTCATGTCGCGGATAAAAGACAGCCCGAGCCAGGGCATGTTCTTGCGGTCGTCGGTGCATTTGGTGCAGAGCACGTTCGGATCGTCGCCGGCCTTCATGAACATCTTGGCGATCGCACCCTCGAAGATGCCGTCGTGATCGACCACCAGGAACCAGCCGTCGGGCTTGCCATCCTCGGTCTTCTCCCACAGCCCCGCGGCGGAGGGGCCGGCCTGCGCGGTCTGCGCCGCGGCGGGCTGGTGAAACGCGACGGCCAGCAGCACGGCAAGTGCGGCCGGCAACGCCATGACGCGCCAGGTGACATCAGTTCGGACAATCCGCATGTCTGTGACCAAATCCTTCTTTTTCCGCAATCGGCATTGGCATACCGAACCCATACTATGTCGATTTTGCGGGAGGAGGAAATGGGCCGCGGGCAAATGTAGCGGTCCTGCCGGGCTTGACGGCGCGCACGGCGCATGACTGGACCGCCGCGGCAGGCGGACCGGCCATGAGGTTTGATCCAGGCTGCCCTTCTCCGCAGCGCCTTCGTCATTGCCGGGCTCGATCCTACTCAGATTCACACATCTTCATCGTCATTGCCGGGCTTGACCCGGCAATCCATCGTTTTCGAAAGAGTCTTGCGAAGATGGATGGATACGCGGGTCAAGCCCGCGTATGACGAGATGTGTGAATCCAGTAGGGCTTGACCCGGCAATCCATCTTTCTTCGGAAGCATCTTGCAAAGATCGATGGGTGCGCGGGCCTTCGCCTCGCCGAAGGGGCTTCGGCCCCGCAGGCGGGTCGAGCCCGCGCATGACGAGAGGTGTGGATCTGGCAGGCTTGACCGCGGCATCCATCGCCTTCGAAGCCTCTAGCGACGCATGACGGATGCACGGACGTCCAAAAGCACGGTTCGGCCTGGATCGTAACCCGCCGTCCCGCGTTACCCCCACAACCAGGAGACGCATCATGGCCAACAAAGAGCAATTGAAGCCCGACGATTTTCCGGTTCATACCGAGCAGAACAAGATCGTCAAGCCCGATGGCAAGGAAATCGCCAAGGCACAGACGCCGGCCATCGCGGAAGATCTCGCGGAGCGGCTGAACACGGAAGAGCACCGCCGCGAGGAAGACCGCTGGGCCTAGCAAGCGAGGCAGGCAGGTCCTTCCGTCACGCCGGCGTCAAAAAGGCAGCAACAGCGCCGTCGCGGCTTGAAGGATCGACGACGTGCAGGCGAAGGATTCGCAGAACGAGGCTTTAAGCCTATACGCGCGTGACATGCTTACCGTTATAAATAGTGGCTGGTCACGCAACCCGTCGCAGCGAGAATAATCCTCCCTCCAACGTGACGTGGCCGAGCCGTGCCAGCGAGGACAGTACGTCGGCGATTTTCTTCTCGGATATTTTCGACTTCTTGAATTGCGCAGCAATGGCTTTAGCGTCGAGCGGCGCATTGGCGGAGGCGAGCGCTGCAAATACAGCGGCGGTCTGCTCCACCGCGCCGGAGGGAAACGACGGCAATTGCACTTTTTCAATAATGTCCAGCGTGGCGGCGACCTGGGCGCCCTCCTCCGCGGCGGCCTGCTTGTCGGCGCCCTTGCCAAAGCGCGGAATCTGGTAGTCCGGCCGCAGCCAGCGCACCAGTCCACGCTTTTCTTCCTCCGCGCGCTCCTTGTTCAGCGCCACGAGTTTACCGAGGATTTCATCGTCGCTGAGATCGGCAGGCCAGCCATAGGCGTCGGCCACCGCGGCGTCGAGCTTGTCGTGCAGCTCCTTCATGATCAGCACGAGACCGTCGTCGAAGATTTTGCGATGCTTCTCGTCGAGATCGTTGGGCTTAGTGCCCGCGCGCAGTTCTTCCAGCACGTTGTAGAGGCCGGTCAGGGTCAGATGCGGGCGCTCTGCCAGCACGCGCTTGCGGTGGGCATCTAATTCTTCAGCGATGGCGCGGATGGTTTGCTTCTGGATGGCGCTAGCGTCGGGGAATGGGAAAGGATCGAAACATTGGGACTTAGTATATCGAGGCCGATCTTCGAGCGTGCCGCCTTGAGCAAGCGTCCAAACGACATGAATACGCGAGGAAAGGACGCCGAGATGGAAGGCGTCATCGGACCCTATGGCAATCAGCATGTTGTCTGGCAGGATTGACGCGTCGAGAAATTGAAATACGCGATGCTTTGTTGTTTCGACGGTAGCTATATAACGAGGAAGCGCCGCCAAGACGGGCCGAAGTTCTTGTCGAGGTTTGCCAAATAACCACCAAAGTTTGGCATAGGTTCGTGAATCTTTGCTTCCAGAACGAGCGGCTTCTTTTTCTCGCTCAGGTTTTACGGCTCCCGAAATATGCTGATACACTTCGGGAAAACGTAAACGAACGGATGCCACATCCAGCCCAAACAGATCAATTATTTTGACGCCGCGTGGCCGAGAGGTTAGGTCGCGCCCATTTCGATAGTCGCGAATATATCTCTCGAGTCCGTCGCGCTTACCGAGCCCTAGGTGCTCAGCTTGCTGTGGGCTGACGATAAAACCTGCGCCATGGAGTTTGACTCCGGGGGAGCAAATTCCATTGTTTGAGCTGAGCCCTTTGGCCAAGGTTACGTCAATTCCGATCGTAAGGTCAGAATTAATTCTGCCGATAGATTCTTCTAATGTGATTTGTGGCGCATCAGTATTAAGCCCGTTTTCGCCCACAACTTCCCGCAACAATCCGTCGCTCGAACCAGCTACTCCAACCGTCATCGCAATTCTTACTGCCGCGGCATCGTCGGTGGCTTTCGTCCATGGGTGATCTGGAATCGCCATGACGAGCGAAATCGGCCTCTTTGCGTTAAGATGCCTTTCCATCACACGGCGCTGTAATACCTGTGAAACAGAATTAGTCGTCACAAGACCGAAACGACGAAGCACTGTGCCGCTCCGTACGAGCAACTCCGCAACATGATCCCACCAGTACATGACAAAGTCAGCTGACTCGTTCATGTGCGAATGCACAGCCCACAACGCCTCTGCGAAAGCATTGCTGAGCCTCGCTCGAAGAAAACTGCCTCCAATAAACGGCGGATTGCCCACGATAAACTCCGCTGCCGGCCATTCCGGCCGCCGCGCGTTCTGATAGGTCTCCTTGCCACCGACGATCTTCGGAACCGGTTCGCCGTCCCACGTCAGCACCGCGTTCTTGACCTGGATATTCCTGAACGCGCGCAGGATCGGTTCTTCCGGCGCCGCGCCCTTGGTGCGGAAGTGCCACTGCAGATAGCCGATCCACAGCACCAGTTCGGCGATCGCGGCCGCGCGCGGATTGATCTCAAGCCCGAGGAACTGGTGCGGGTCGACGCTGTGCGAGCCGAGACCACGCAAGGCCTCCTGTCCGCCGAGGTCGAGCAGCGCTTCCAGCACCTCGCCTTCCAGGCGTTTCATCAACTCCAGCGAGACATAGAGAAAATTACCGGTGCCGCAGGCCGGATCGAGCACACGGGTCTCGCAAAGCTTGTCGTGAAATGCTTTCACCTCCGCCGCAGCGCCCTCGAGGTTGCCCGAAGCGCGCAGCGTCTCGGCGGTTGCCTGCACATTGCGCCAGTCTTCGCGCAGCGGCTCGATGATGGTTGCGATCACCAGCCGTTCGACATAAGCGCGCGGCGTGTAGTGTGCGCCCAGCCGCGCCCGCTCTTCGGGATCGAGCGCCTGTTCCAGCAAGGTGCCGAAGATCGATGGGTCGACTTCCTTCCAGGTGTAGCTCGCGGCTTGCCTGAGTTCGCCGATTTCCTCGCGGCCGAGCGGTAATGCCGCTTTACTCTTGAAGAACTCGCCGTTGAATTTCTTTACCTCTTTTTTCAGCGCGTGCGCCCAGCCACCGCCATTCATCGCCTCCCAAAGCTGGCCAACATCGTGGGTGAAAGCTTCCGGATTGCGTTCGCACTCTTCAAGCACATCCTTGAAAGACTTCTCCGGCAGCAGCCCGACGTCTTCTGCGAACATCGTGAACAGGCAGCGCATCAGGAACATCGCCACGTCCTGCGCGGGATATTTCTGTTTCTCCAGCGCCAGCGAGACCTGCGCAAGGCGCTTGGCGATATCGCGCGTCACCTTCGCCGAGGCCTGCGCCGGATCGAGCGTCTGCGGTTCGGTCCAGATCTTTCGCAACCGTTCGCGAATACCCTCCTCACGGAGGTCTTCCAGATAGATGCGAAAGCCCTGGCGATCCGGGAATTGCGTGTAGTTCTTTCCCTGTCCGGAGAAATCCGCATAGACCTCGATGCAGTGCCCGACATCGCAAACCAGAATAAACGGCGGCCAGCCGTGCGAGGTCGGCAGCGCGCGGGCGTATTCTTCCGCCTGACGCTTGGCGTTGAGCATCAGCACGTCCCATGCGCGATCCGCGCCCCGCTTGCCGCGGGAGGCTTCCGGAATCTCCGCGGTAAACAGGTCGTTCTGGCCGCCGATTTTCTTGAAGCCCTTGAGTCGGCTCTGCTTGGCTTCGAGTACGAAGCTGTTCTTCTTGTAGAGGTCGATGCGGCCCTGGGTGTCGCCGTCGTCACGGTGTTTCTTCACCGCGCGCTCGAACACATAGTCGTTGTTCTCGTGGGTGGCGTCGGCCGGATCGGGAGGGTCGAGGCCCAGCAGCGCAATCAGCTCATTGAGAAAGGAGACATAGTTCGCCCGCTCCTGACCGCCCTCGCGGCCCTGCCAGCGTTTGATAAAGGCGTTCACCGCGCCGATGTTTTTGGCTTCCCCCATTGGCGCAACCTAGCGGGGCATCAGGCTTGGGCCAACCCCAAAGGATCATAACATGCTCATCAATAATAATACCGACACTGCGCGATCTCCGATCCGCCGCTCGCTGCCGTAGACAGAGAGGCGGCAGAGCAGACGATGCTCGGCGAAGATGCGGCGCGACTACGAGCCGTGCAGCGCATGTTGCGGCGGTCGCGGCGAACCATGATCGCGGGAGGGCCTGAACTTGATGTCGCGGGATCAATCCCGATGGCGATGAACATCCGCGCGTCGGCCTGACGCCGCGCTCCGCAAGCTTGTTCTCGTGCGCGTCCCGTCGCTCCACGACGTTTCACGGGAAAACCGCGTGCTCCAATTTTCGCCGCGGAAAAACCTCCTTTCGTCGCAAGAAAAACGCGTGCCCCGGTTTTGCCCTGGGTTCGCCGCAACGCAATCACATGCCGTTTCCGCCGCTAACGACCACGGCCGGGCGACATCGCGCAAGCGCTTCACGCGGCTTCGGATTTCGCAGCAAGCCGCGCGGCGACCAGGCGCACGGCGCGCGGGCATCCCGGCTTAAGTGTTTCAATGGACGGTTGAATTTGCGCGCACCCGCGGCCTTTCACAGCGCGGGCCGCTCAAGCCCTTGACTCACCGCGCCTTTCGCAACGCGCGCGCCGCGACGACCGTGAGCGCTGCCGCGATCCCGGCGCAAGTGCCTGAAGTCTGCCGCAAGGCCTCGGCGGACTCATGCGTCATGCCCGCCAAGTCCCTCAATTCACGCCGAGTTTCTTCTGCAGGCTGGAGGACGAGGTGGTGTACTGAAACACCAGCCGCTTGTCGGGATAGACGTAGCGATGCGCCTTCTGCGCCATCAGCGCGCCCTCGTGGAAGCCGGACAGGATCAGCTTCAGCTTGCCCGGATAGGTGTTGATGTCGCCGATCGCGAAGATGCCGGGCACGCTGGTTTCGAAGGCGGCGGTCTCCACCGGCACCAGGTTGTTTTCCAGCGCGATGCCCCAGTTCGCGACCGGACCGAGCTTCATGGTCAGACCGAAGAACGGCAAAATGGTATCGCAGCCGACCTTCGAGATTTCGTTGTCGTTGCCTTTCACCACCGCGCCGGAGACCTGGCCGCCATCGCCTTCCAACGCCGTAACCTGGCCGATCTTCAAATCCATCTGGCCGGACGCGACCAGGGTGCGCATCTGCTCGACGCTGTGCGGCGCGGCGCGAAAATCGTCGCGACGATGCAGCAGCGTGACGCGCTTTGCGATCGGATGCAGGTTCAGCGTCCAGTCCAGCGCCGAGTCGCCGCCGCCCACGATCAACAGCTCCTTGCCGCGGAATTGCTCCATCTTGCGCACCGCGTAGAATACCGAGGTGCCCTCATAGGCCTCGATGCCCGGCACCGGCGGCCGCTTCGGCTGGAACGATCCGCCGCCGGCCGAAATCACCACCACCTTGCATTCGAAGATCTGTCCGGCGTCGGTGGTGACGCGGAATCCCGGATCGCCGATCTTCTCAATGCGCTCCACCATCTCGTTGAGATGGAAGGTCGGGTTGAACGGCTTGATTTGCTCCAGCAGCGCTTCGGTGAGGCCCTGGCCGGTGACGTAGGGAATGCCGGGAATGTCGTAGATCGGCTTTTCCGGATAGAGCTCGGCGCACTGGCCGCCGATCTTGTCGAGGATATCGACCAGATGCGCCTTCATGTCGAGCAGGCCCAGTTCGAACACGGCGAACAGTCCGCAGGGGCCCGCGCCAATAATCAGCACATCGGTTTTGATCGCTTCGCTCATCAGAATTTCTTTTCGGTTGAGACTGGCTTGGCGCGCCGTATCGCAGGCCCGTTTCGGCTGCGCCTGTCTAGCCAACGCGGCCGTTGGAGGGAAGGCATAAATATGCAATCCGGGGCTTCGCCAATGCCCTTGCACGCTTGCGGCAACTGGGCTGTAACAGCATGATCTTTCGAAGGAACGGGCCTTGAACGCACCAACCGACCTCAATGCGACGCCGCGGCTGGAAGATTTTCCCTACCGGCTCACCGACAATGTGCGGTTTGCCGATCTCGATCCTAACCAGCATGTCAACAACGCCGTTTATGCGACCTATTTTGAAACCGGCCGCGTCACGCTGATGAAGGACCGCGGCTTTGGATTGATGCCGGAGGGGCTGGCCTGGATCATGGTGCGGCTCGACATGCATTTCCGCGCCGAGTTGAAATGGCCTGGCATCATCGAGATGGGGCTCGGCGTCTCGAAGTTCGGCCGAACCTCGGTGACCTTCGATCAGGTGGTGTTTTCCGAACGGCGCTGCGTCGCCTCGGCGCAATCGGTCAGCGTTCTGATCGACGAAGCCACGCGAAAGCCGACGCCGCTTACCGAACGGATCAGGAAGAATTTCGAACCCTGGTGGCGGCGCGGTTTCGAAAACGCCTGAGTTCTTGTCTCAGGCCTGCCGCTCCGGCGTCGTCACCACCAAGCCGTCGAGCGCGTCGGTGACCTTGATTTGGCACGACAGCCGCGAATTCGGCCGCACGTCGAAGCCGAAGTCCAGCATGTCCTCTTCCATCGGCGTCGGCGAGCCCGTCTTCTCGCGCCAGGCTTCGTCGACATAGACATGACAGGTCGCGCAGGCGCAGGCGCCGCCGCATTCGGCCTCGATGCCGGGGATGCCGTTGCGGATCGCCGCTTCCATCACGGTGGCCCCGTTCTCGACTTCGATAATGCGGGTTTCGCCGGTGTGGTCGACAAAGTGAATCTTGGCCATGATCGCTCGTGCTGCCGGAATTGGAAAGGTTCGAGCTGTCCTATAACGGGTCGGTCCGGCCAGCGCCAGTCAGGAACGCCGCAGCATGGCGTCGATGGCCGCCCGGGCCTGGACCACGGCCTGCTGGAGCGCGGCCAGGGCGGCGGAAGGTTCGCCGCCGTCCCGCATGGCATCTTCCAGCCCTTCGGCCGCGTCGGCGACCTGAAACGCGCCGATCGCGCGCGCCGATCCCTTCAGCGTATGCGCCAGTGCAGCCGCGTCGGCCGGCCGGACGGCCAATGCGCCGCTCAGGCGAACCGCTTGCGCCGCGAACATCGCAAGCACTTCGCGTTCAAGGCCAACAGCGCCCAGCGTCATGCGCTTCAGATGCGCAATGTCGATGGGACCGTCATCGGGAACGAGCGGCGGCGATGGCATCCAGTCGATCCGTTGCAGATTGAAGGGCATGGGGTGGCCCAAATGTCCGGAGCCGGACGATTCCGGCCGGAAACCCTGCCAGCCAATCATGGAAGTGGTTAACGGAACGTTTTGAGCACAGCCGCAAGTTTGCCGCCTTTTTGGCGAAAAGTTCCCCAACGGCGACGGGCCGGCGGGATTCGCTGTCATTCAAAGGCATCAGGCGTCCCGCCGTTAACGATGATTAAGATTGTATTAATCGCAACCATTTCATTCGCATCGCCAAGCCAATAGGATGTTTGCGGATGTAGCGGACAAGCCGGGTGGGGCCAGTGGTCCCGCTCGTGCCGCTCAAAGCATGTGGGACGGTGTCGAGACTTGCGGGCGCGCAAGGCTTACCGGGGACGCGTAATAGAGGGCGTAGGCTGAACATGGCGAACAACCCGAAAAAGGTCAAAGATCCGACCGAAGTAGCGCTTTCTGCCATTCAGGAAGCCCTGAATATCAGCGACGTCCCGATCGATACCAGCCGATCTTCGGTGCGCGCCGACGCGACGTCGGCGGAGGCGCCCCCGGCGCCGCCGTATGACGACGCCTCGTTCGACTTCCGGAACACTCCGGACCAGCCGTCCTTCGAGCCGATTGAAGAGCAGCGCGCGCCGCGCCGTGCCGCCAATGACGATCGCGAAACCATCGGGCAAATTCTGCAGGCAATCCAGAAAGGCCGCCCTGCCCGCAACGTCTATACCCTCGCCACTCTGTTTGCCGGCGTCTGGATCTTGGGCGCCGGACTTCTGACGGTCAGCTTCCTTCCCTCGCTGCAGGCCTCCATGGGCCAGGGCAGTGGCGGAACGCTGGTGCTGGCAGGGCTTGCGGCGTTGTTTTTCGCACCCGTCTTGCTGTTCTACTTCCTGGCGAGCCTGTCTTGGCGCGGCCAGGAGTTGCGGTTGATCGCGCAGTCGATGGCGCAGGTCGCGATCCGCTTCTCCGAGCCAGAAGGCGCGGCAAGCGATTCGATGGTGACGGTGGGCCAGGCGATCCGCCGCGAAGTCGCGGCCATGGGCGATGGCGTCGAGCGTGCGATCGCGCGCGCCGGCGAACTCGAAACTCTGGTCGCCAATGAAGTATCCGCGCTGGAGCGCGCCTACTCGGATAACGAGGTACGCATCCGCGCGCTGTTGCAAGATATCGCACACCAGCGCGACAATCTCGTCGGCCAGGCCGAGCAGGTCCGCAGCGCGATTTCCGGTGTGCAGATCGATCTGCGCCATGACATCGCGCTGATTTCGGACGCGATCGCGTCGCGCGTCGATGAAGTCGCAAAGAGCATCACCGGCGCGCTGGAAGAGCGCGGCGCGCACATCACCGGCGCGCTCAGCAACGCCGGTGACAACATGATCCTCGCGCTGGGCGAACGCGGCGGCGACCTGCTCGACCGGCTGGAAGAAGCCAGCGCCGAGACCACGCGCGCTGTGCTCGACGCCAGCGAGCGTCTCACCACCAGCCTGAATTTCAAGACCGGCCACGTTCACGACGAGTTCGTCGATCTGGCCAACCGCGTCCACGAGATGCTGAACGAGCGCATCGACCGCATCACCAGCGAGTTCGAACAGCGTTCGTCCACCATTGTCGACGGAATTTCCGACCGCACCGAGCAGGTTCATGATTCGTTGAAGAACTCCAGCGATTCGCTGTTGCTGGAGCTTGAATTGCGCAGCGGCGATCTCGTCAACAAGATCGACGAGGCCGGCAATCGGCTCGCTACCCGCATTCTCACCAGCGGCGACAAGGCCAGCGATGCGCTCGACGTAACCGTGAATTCGCTGGTCGCCAAAGTCGTCAGCCAGACCGAGAACGCCCACGACTCGCTCAGCCTGCAGATGAGCGCCTTCGACGAACTAGTGAAGGACCAGGGCGCCGAACTCGCGGAGAAATTCGCGCGCGACAGCGGCACGCTTGGTGCGCTGATCACCCGCCATATCTCGGAATTCGACCGGACCGTCAAAACCTTCGGCGGCGAGATCGTCGACCGCATGGGTCAGCGCACCCAGGATATTTCGGAGAGCCTGAAGACCTATGTCGACACGTTCGATACCCGTGTCACCTCCCGCAGCGGCGAACTCACCGGTGCCCTCGACCAGCGTCTTGCGGCATTCGAGACCTCCCTGGAGTCCCGGGTATCGGGTCTCGACACCTCGCTCGACACCCGGATCAAGTCGCTGGACGACACGATCGATGGCCGGCTCAAGACGCTCGACACTACCTTCGATGCGCGCGCCCGGTCGCTGACCGAAACCGTCGACACCCGGCTCAACACGCTGGCCTCTTCGCTCACCACCGGTGCCACGCAAGCGGTCGAGTCGATCGAACTCGCGCCTCACCCACCTCACTTCCGCACTGACCGACGGCGCGGTGCAGGCGATTCACTCGATCAACTCGCGGCTTTCCCACCTCACCTCGTCGCTGACAGACGGAACCACGCAAGCCATCGAAGCAATCGACCGGCGCATTACCAACGTGACGGAAACGATCGACGGCCGCAGCGTCCATCTGGCGGACACGATCACGGCACGGTTCCAGGAAATTCATCAGGGCATGGAAAGCCGTGCCGGCGCCGTGGTGAGCGACATCGACCTGCGCGTTTCGCAGTTCGAGGATCTTCTTGGTTCCCGCGTCGAAGCGGTGGCGGGCCGTATCGAGAGCAGCGGGCGTCAGGCCAGCGACGGCCTGGTGGCGCGCGCCGAGGAACTGTCGCTCGGCATCAAGTCCCACGTCGAGGATGCGGAACGCTCGCTGACCACTCTCGTGGTCAATACCAGCGAGACCATTCAGACCGGCGCCCGCGCGGCGCAACAGTCGATGCTGTCGGTTTCCACCGATGTGAGCGCGCAGCTCAGGCTCGCCTCGGCGGAAGTCGAGAGCGCGCTGACCGCGGTAGGCACCAACGCCGCGGCTTCGGTACTCAACAGCGCCCGGGACGCGCATACCACGCTGATCACAGCATCCGCCGATGCGTCGAACCAGATCAAGTCGCTGTCGGCCAACGTCGAGCGCACCTTGTCTGCTGCCGGTTCCGCAACCGCGGCTTCGCTGCTCAGCGGCGCACGGGAGGCACAAAGCACGCTGGTGACGACATCGACGGAAGTTGCCAACCAGAATTCAGTCGCTGTCGGCCAACGTCGAGCGGACGCTGTCCGCAGCCGGCGCCGCCACGGCGGATTCGGTCCTGACCGGGGCCCGCGCCGCTCAGAGCACATTGATGGCGACATCGACGGACGTCGCCAGCCAGATTCAATCGCTGTCGGCCAACGTCGAGCGGACGCTGTCCGCGGCCGGCGCCGCCACGGCGGATTCGGTCCTGACGGGGGCTCGCGCCGCTCAGAACACGCTGGTATCTACCTCGACGGAAGTTGCCGGCCAGATCCAGTCCCTGTCGTCCGATATCGAACGCACGCTGTCAGCCGCCGGCGCGGCCACCGCGGAGTCGGTGCTTTCCGGAGCCCGCGCCGCGCAAAGTACGCTGGTCGCTGCCTCGTCCGATGCGTCCAATCAAGTCAAATCGCTCGCAAGCGACATCGAGCGCAGCCTTTCCATCGCAGGCTCTGCAACGGCCGAGTCCATTCTCAATAGCGCGCGCGAAGCCCAGACCACACTGGTCACGGCGTCTTCGGACGCCGCCAGCCACGTCAAATCGCTGGCCGCCGACGTCGAACGAACGCTGCTGACGGCCGGAACGGCCACCTTCGCTTCGCTCCGGGAGGGTGCCAACGAGGTTCATGCCACGCTGGTTTCAGCATCCACGGACGCCGCCAGCCACGTCAAATCCTTGGCCGCCGACGTTGAACGAACGCTGCTGGCGGTGGGAAGTGCCACCGCGGCTTCGCTTCGCGAAGGCGCCAACGAGATTCAGACCACGCTGGTCACGGCATCCACGGACGCCGCCAGCCACGTCAAATCGCTAACCGCCGACATTGAACGAACCCTGCTGGCGGCAGGAACCGCCACCGCCGCTTCGATCCGCGAGGGCGCCAACGAGGTTCAGGCCACGCTGGTTACGGCATCTACCGACGCCGCCAGCCACGTCAAATCGCTGGCCGGAGATGTTGAACGCACATTGACCGCGGTCGGCGCCGACACTGCCGCGTCAATTCTAAGCAGCGCGCGGGAAGCCCAGTCCTCGTTCGCGGCGACGTCTGCCGAGGCAGCCGACAAGATCAAGTCGATCTCGGTCGATATCGAGCGGTCGCTCGGCGCCGTCACCGCGTCTACGACCGACAACATCCAGGCCAGCGCGCTCAGCGCCCAGAATTCGCTGGTTGCCGCGTCGAACGAGGTCACCACGAAGATCAAGACGACGACGTCCGATATCGAACGTTCCGTCTTTGCCGCCGGCGCGAGCTTCGGCTCGACCATGACCGGCAAGACCGATGAAATCGTCACCTACGTACAGCAGCAGACCGATCGCCTCGCGCAGATCGTCAACTCCAAGCGCGGATTGCTGGTCGAGGCGCTCGGCGCCAAGACCAACCAGCTCACAACCGATATCGACCGCGTCACCACCGACGCACTGAAATCGATCGAGAGCCGCGGACAGGCGTTCACGCAATCGATGGTCACCAACGGCACGGACGTCGCGCGTACGATCACCAACGCCGGCGACCTGGCAACCGGCGCGATCAGCAAGTCGCTGAAGGATCTCGAACAGGCCTCCCGCGCGGCGATCGACCAGTCGCGCCAAGTTTCGATCGCGGCGGTCACCGAAATGCAGGAGACCAGCAAGATCCTGCGCACCGACACGGTTGCCCTGTTCGAGCGCCTGCGCGAAGGCAATATCCTGTTGCAGGAAGTGCTTACGGGTGCGCACGACAATCTCAACTCGCTGGAGCGCGCCCTGGTCACGCGGGTGGCGGACTTCGTTTCCGCCATGAATGACGTGACCTCGCGCAACGGCGTCGCCACCCAGACCCTCGAAGACCAGTTGTCGGTTTTCAACACCAAGACCTCAAAGGCGCTGGAAGACCTCGGCTCGCTTTCCGGACAGTTCGAGACCCACGGCAAGGCGCTTGCCGACGCTGCGGCCCTGGTCGAGCAGAGCAACCGCAGCACCACCGCCTCGGTCGGCGAACGCAAGGCCGCGCTGGAATCCTTGGTGACGACAATCGACCTGCGCACCACCGATCTCGACCAGCGCCTGACCCGCTTCACCAGCCTGCTCGATGAATCGCTGGCGGCGGCCGAGGAGCGCGCGCGCGACATCGCGCGCGTAGTTGCGGAAACCGCCGGTGCCGGCTCGGCCGCGATCACCCGGCAGTTTGAGGCGGTTCGCGACGCGGCTGAAGAAGAGCGCCGCCTGACGGCGGAGGCAATGCACCATATCTATCAGCAGGGCACCCAGGAAGCCGACGCGATGTTCAAGCAGTCCGCGGACAAGTTTGCCGCGACCGTACAGGGCATGAAGCAGATGGCCGCCGAGATGCACAGCGAACTTGAAGCTACGCGCGGCGAACTCCGTCGCGGCGTCTTCGAGATGCCGCAGGAAGCAGCCGAAAGCACGGCGCAAATGCGCAAGGTCATCGTCGACCAGATCGAAGCGCTGGCCGAACTGAACCGGATCGTGGCACGCCACGGCCGCGGCCTTGATGTGGTCGGCAGCGGACGCAGCAGTTCACAGCGTGAGGAAGAGCCCATGCTGGCGGCGGCCGGCGGGCGCAACGAGGCCATGGCGCGATCCGCGCCGCGTAGCGCCTCGAATTTGCCGCCGCCCGACCTTGGCATGCCCTCGTCACGCCGCACCGACGCGCCGCCGGTCAGCCCTGCGAGCGCCGATCAGGGCCGCGACGGATGGCTTTCCGATCTGCTGAACCGCGCCGATACCGGCAACGACCGCGACGTTCCGCGCGAACGCGGGCCGCAACAGGCGGCCGGCGGCAACCCTCTGGAATCGCTGTCGCTCGACATCGGCCGGTTGATGGATCGCAATCTCGCCGCCGAAATGTGGGATCGCTATCAGCGCGGCGAGAGCAAGGCCTTCAGCAAGCGGCTGTATACGCCCGCCGGCCAGAAGGCGTTCGACGAGGTCAGCCGCAAGTATCGCGCCGACCGCAATTTCAAGCAGACCGTCGATCGCTATATCCAGGAGTTCGAACGGCTGCTCGATGAAGTTGCACGGGAAGACCGTGCCCCTGCGGCACTGCGCGGCCATCTCACGTCGGAAACCGGGCTGGTCTACACCCTGCTCGCCCATGCCGCAGGACGGCTGGGATAAGGCTCAAGCGAACTCAGTCCAAACGGAGGCAGCGATGCCTCCGTTTTTCGCTTGGCTGGCTCTGGTGCCCGGATGCAGCGCAGCGCGCAGCCCTTCGCGAAGCGATGCGCTGCAGAGCCGGGCCGTATAGAGGACGGTGCTTGCGACGGTGCCGGCTTTGCGTGCACCGCTGAAGAAGCGCCGCACCGTGTCCGGGATATGAAAGACCCGCTTCAGATTGCTCTATTGCCGCTTTTGGCCCGTAGGCGCGGGTCCCGGTCTGGGCGGCTCCGCCGGCGTGCCGCCGCTTCCCGCGCCGAACAGCAGGCGCGTCGGATTCTTGTCGAGATTGTTCACGGCGCGGCTGATGTCACCCAAAGTGCGGCGACCATCGGACATCAACGCGCCCGAGCGCTTGTCGAAATCATCGGCCAGTTCGCGGATCGATTTCACCGCCTGGAGAAGCTCGCCCCCGTCCTTGCCGCCGGCAAGTGTGTTCAGGCCAAGCATCAAATTATCGGTCTTGCTCATCACGCCATCGGCCTTGCCCATCACGTCATTGACTTTGAGCATGATGTTGTCGATCTTTTCGGCATTGCGCGCCAGCGATGCCGTGAATGTCTCGAGATTCAGGAGCGAGTTCTTTACCGCTTCCTGATTGTCGGCCACCACCTTGTTGATGTTCTGCAATGTCGCGCGGATGGATTCCGTGACGTCCTGGAGCGCCTTTGGATCGGCGGTAAGCGTCGGAACGCCATCTTCGTCCAGCGGAACCGCAGGCGCCGCCACCTCGCCGCCTTTCAGCGATATCGCCGCAACGCCGGTCAGCCCCTGAAATTCCAGGCCGACCAGCGTGTCCTTTCGGAGCGGCGCGTTGTTCTCCACCATCGCGAGTGCGACAACCCGCCGCGGATTGTCCAGCTTCACGGAGATCACTTCTCCGACCCGGATACCGTTGAAATTGACGCTGCCGCCATTGCGCAGGCCGGCCGCCGGGCCTTCGAAGATGACGCGCAACGGGCTGCGCTGCTTGGTGGCGTGGAGACTTTGAAACCACAGCACAAAGCCGAGCGCCGCCGCGATCACCGCCAGCGTGAACGATCCGATCAGCATGAAATTCGCCCGCGTTTCCATCGATCAGCTCCAGCTAGACCACGACAGCGCGGGCGCGCTTGCCATGAAAGTATTGCTTCAACCAGGGATGCTGCGAAGCCTTCATGTCTTCAATAGTTCCTGCTGCGATGATCTTGCCGTTTCCCAATACTGCGATGCGGTCGCATGCGGTATAAAGACTGTCGAGGTCGTGGGTTACCATGAAAACGGTCAGGCCCAAAGTGCGCTGCAGGGTCCGCACCAGTTCGTCGAAGTCGCCGGCGCCGATCGGATCCAGGCCCGAGGTCGGCTCATCGAGAAACACCAGTTCGGGGTCGAGCGCCAGCGCGCGCGCCAGCGCGACACGCTTGATCATGCCGCCGGAAAGTTCCGAGGGAAAACGATCGGCCACTTCGGGCTTCAGTCCGACCATGCCGAGCTTGGCGATGGTGATCTCGTCAAGCAGGCGCTGCGAGACGTTCAAGTATTCGCGCACCGGAAACTGGATGTTCTGCCGCACGCTGAGCGAGGAAAATAGCGCGCCCTGCTGGAACAGGATTCCCCAGCGCCGCTCGACGCCCCGGCGCGTCGTGGCGTCGGCGGCGTCGAGGTCGATCCCGAATACCTCGATGCGTCCACTGATCTTGGGTATCAGACCGATGATGGTCCGCGTCAGCACCGACTTGCCGGCGCCGGAGGGACCGACGAAACCTAGGATTTCACCGCGCTTGACGTCGAGATCAAGCCGGTCGAGCACCTTGGTGGGGCCGAACTGCACCGAGATATCGCGAACCCGGATGATGGCATCGGGGACTTCGGCGGCCATTGCTACATCCCGATCGATGCGAAGAAGATCGCGAACACGCCGTCCATCACGATCACGAGAAATATCCCTTTCACGACCGACGAGGTGGTGTGCTGTCCAAGCGACTCGGCGCTGCCTTCGACCGCAAGCCCCTCGACGCAGGCGACGATCCCGATCACCGCCGCCATCACCGGCGCCTTGATCATGCCGACCGTGAAGTGATCGATCGAAATCGCGTCGCGCAGGCGAAGCAGGAAGGCCTCCGGATCGACGCCGCCATAGAGCCAGGCCACCAAACCGCCGCCATACAGCGCGGCAACCCCGCCGAGAAAGGCCAGGATCGGCAACGCAATGACCAGCGCCAGCATCCTCGGCAGAATCAGGACTTCGATCGGATCGAAGCCCATGGTGCGCAGGGCGTCGATCTCCTCGCGCATCTTCATCGAGCCAAGCTCGGCGGTGTAGGCACTACCCGAGCGGCCTGCCACCATGATCGCCACCAGCAGCACGCCGATTTCGCGCAGCACCAGCACGCCGAGCATGTCGACAACGAAGACGTCGGCGCCGAACTTGCGGAAATGAAAGATGCCTTGCTGGGAGATGATGCATCCGATCAGGAACGTGATGAGCACCACAATCGGCACCGCGCGCCAGCATACCTGTTCGAGATGATGAACGGTGGAAGTGAGGCGAAATCCGGACGGATGCACGACGACGCGCGCGCCAGCCGCCAGCACCGCGCCGAGCATGCCGACCAAGCCGGTCAACGCCTCGCCGACGCCATATACGCTGCGGCCGATCTGATCCAACAGGCCGATGACCGTCACCGGAGCAGTTTCGGCTTCAGGCGCATCCTTTACCCGGCGCACCTCGTCGACCAGGCTCGAATAATTCGCCGAAAGTCCGGCGATCTTTGCCTCCACGCCACCTTGGGTAAGACTGCGGCGCAGCCGCTCGATCAGCCAGGCGCCGAAGGTGTCGAGCTTGGAGACCTGCGATACGTCGATAAAGATGTTGGGACGGCTGCCGGTCAATTTTTCGGCATCGCCGACGAGCTGCTCCAGCACAGGCGCAAAGCGGGCGGTCCACGAACCCGCGGCACACAGCGCAAGGCCATTGCCCTGCGCAATCCGCTCCAGTGTCGGGCCGCCGTCCAATATCAACTCCTGCGCCATGACCCGCCGGCGACGGACAGAAATCCAACACCGCCGCCATGCCTTGTGGGATACGATCCTAACCAGCCATACTTGGTTGTCCCTAGCAACCCTGCGGTTCAGAAAATTGCCAGATATTAAAACGACTTCCAGCCAACCGCCAAAGCTTGTTGCCCGAATCGAGCGCTGGCCGATCGCGGGCAGCTTCAGCATCAGCCGCGGCGCCAAAACCGAGGCGGTCACGGTTGTCGCGGAACTCAGCCAGGGCGGCCATACCGGACGTGGCGAATGCGTTCCCTATGCCCGCTACGGCGAAACGCCGGAAACGACCCTGGCTGCCATCCTGTCCCTGCAGGGCGCGACGAGCGGCGGATTCAGCCGGTCATCCCTGCAAGGCGTGCTGCCGGCAGGAGCGGCGCGCAATGCAATCGATTGCGCGCTGCTGGACTTGGAAGCCAAAATCAGCGGCCGGCGGGCCTGGGAGCTGCTTGGACGGCCGGCTCCGCGGGCCTGCACCACCGCCTTTACAATCTCGTTTGAGAGCCCGGAGGCAATGGCCGCAGCGACTGCCAGGGCTGCCAGCCGGCCTCTGCTCAAGATCAAGCTGGGCGGCGAAGGCGACGGGGCCCGGATCGCAGCAGTCCGCAAGGAGGCCCCGGAATCCGAACTGATCGTCGATGCCAACGAGGCTTGGACGCCTGATAATCTCGCGCAGAATCTGGCTGCCTGCGAGGCAGCCGGGGTCACCATGGTCGAACAGCCGCTTCGCGCCGGGCTGGACGAGTTACTGGCCCGCATCCGCAGACCGATGGCGATCTGCGCCGACGAAAGCGTGCACGACCGCGCTTCGCTGGAAGTCCTGCGCGGACGTTACGACGCCATCAACATCAAGCTCGACAAGGCCGGCGGCTTGACCGAGGCGCTGGCGATGGCCGACGCCGCGCAGACGCTCGGTTTTGAGATCATGGTCGGCTGCATGGTCGCCACCTCGCTGGCGATGGCGCCGGCGATGCTGCTGACGCAGCAGGCCCGATTCGTCGATCTCGACGGCCCGTTGCTGCTGGCCGGCGATCGCGAGGACGGCCTTCGCTATGACGGCAGTACGATCTATCCGCCTGATGCCGCGCTTTGGGGCTGACGTTCCAGCAGTTGGCGCGCCAGCCACATCACCGTGCCGCCCACAAGCGCCATCGCGGCCATCGCGTAATAGAGCCTTGCGCCATAGGCGGCATAGATCGGGCCGGACGCGATCGAGGCGCTGCTCATGACAATGCCGGTGCAGGCGGTGAGATAACCCTGCCCGCTTGCCATCACATGCGTCGGCACCCGATGCACCATCAAATTCATGGTGCCCACCTGCGTGAGGCCGAACGTCAGACCGTGCATCAGTTGGACCATGGCGAGCACCGCGATCGAAGGTTCCTGCGCGGTGAGCAGCCAGCGTACCGCCGCGCTCAATGCGCCGATGACCACCAGCATCGCGGGTGGCAGCGTAAATCGCGGCGACAGCGCGAACACGATAATCTCCGCGATTACGCCAAGCGCCCATAATCCGGCGATGGTCAGCCCGTCAAGACCCGCGTTGTGCCAGTTGATCGACGCGAAGGTATAATACGCGGCGTGGCTTCCCTGAATCAAAGCCGAGGCCGCGATGATCGCGAGAAAGCCGGGCTCCCGCAGCAGGGCATTGGCGCCCGACAATCCCGATTGATTGCCAGCCGGAGCATCCAGTGGCTGCAGACCGAGACTGACAAGCGCTCCAAGCGCTGCCACACTTGCGATAACCCAGATCAAATGCCGGGGAGCGATGACATCGAGCAGCAGGCCGCATGCCAGCGCGCCAATCACGAATGCCGCCGAACCCCACAGCCGCAGCGGCCCATAATTGAGACCGTAGCGCGCCACGCCCTTCAATGCATAGCCGTCGGTCAAGGGAAGGATCGGGGTCCACATGCAAGCCATCGCAGCGAACAGGACGAAAACCGCGAGCGGCTCCTGCAGGGTTCCGAGAACGGCAAAACCCAGCGCGGTGGCAAAGGCCGTGATCATGATCGCACCGCGCACCGATTGGCGCTTTTCCGCGAACCCCGTCACGAACGGCAGGATCGTGAACCGCGTCACCGACGGCGCGGCCGTAATCAGCCCGATCCATGACGCGTCGATGCCGATGGCCTTCAGCCACACCGGAAAGAACGGCAAATAGGTCCCCAGCAGTCCGAGCAGGGTCCCGTAAAACAGCGCCAGCCGGACCGCGAATCGCCGTACGGCTTGCGATACGGTGGGGATTTGTGATTTGGGCGGCATCAATTCAATTGCGATTCGCGTGAGTTCATGATGATCGTAACAGCAACGCGCGGTGATTTGCGCGACGAGTTTTCCATGGCCGACGAAGCTTTCGCCCTATCGCCGATCTCCGCCCGCGCGACACTGCCGGGCGAAGCGGACTATGACGCCATCAGCGACGCCTTCATGGAGACGTCGCGGGGTCGCTGGTTTCTCAGCGAATATGCCAAGCGCAATCGCAATGCCGATACGCGCATGGTGCTGGAGGCGGTAGCACGCATCGAGCAGAACATCGCCGCCGAGAAAGACGCGACGCCGGACGATCGGCTGCCGGAGGCGCTCGCGACCATCAGGGACGCGGTACAGGAAGCGAGGGCCGCGGCGTCGCAAGCCGTCGGCGCGCTTGTTGCCGAAGAATCGCTCGCATCGATTCGCAAGGGCGCGCAGGTCATTCGCGAGATTCTGGCGAGACTGCGTGAAATCGGTGCCGACGGCCGGATTTACGATCTGATCGACTCGCAAGTCGGCGCCATCGAAGCCGGTTGCGGACAAGTCGCTTCGACGGATGTAAAAGCCGCGCTGAGTGCCGCATTCGATCTGATCGATCGCCGGATCGAGGGATTCGGAGACGACGATACGGCACAGTCGTCAGCCGGCGAGACGCCATTGGCGACGATCGGCGAACAAGTGCCCGACGCCAGGGCGGCGCCCGCTTCGCTGTACGAGGACGCGGTGAAAGATGCGGCGACCTCGCCACCTGAAGTCATCGCCGCGACGGCGCAGGCCAACACCGCCATTCCCGATGCCGAGACCGCGCTCGATGATGCGCTGGATGTCATTGCACTGGAGATGGCTGCTCTGGACCCAGCCGAAGACGATGAACTTTATGCTGCTGAACAGGAATTGAGCAGGCCGGACGTCACCGTGCGCGTGACCGAGTCAGCCATCGCACCGCAGCCGGAATCTGCACCTTCGCCACAGCCTTCACTAGGCGCTTCGTTGATCGCGAACGGAATTGTGCGAAGGCCGGATACGTCCGTCGATCCACTGGCGCCGGTCCGGCGCATGAGCCAAGCCGAGAAGATCGCGTTCTTTTCGTAATTCGCGTCAGCCAATCAGTTTGGCATACAGATCCGCGTCGACATTGCCGCCGGACAGCACGATGACGATGGTCTTGCCGCGCGCGTCGATGCGGCCGGCCAGAAGCGCGGCGAGACCCACTGCCCCGCCCGGCTCGACCACCAGTTTCAACTCCCGGAACACGAAGGCGACGGCGGCGGCGACTTCCGTGTCGGATGCAGTGACGCCCTGGGTAAGCAGCCGCTGGTTGATCGCGAAAGTGATGTCGCCGGGGACCGTCGCCATCAGCGCGTCGCAGATGGTGCGCCCCTCGGCGCGGTGCGGCTCGCGCTTGCCGGAGCGCAAAGAGCGTGCATGATCGTCAAAGCCTTCAGGCTCGGCCGATATCAGGATTGCCTGCGGATACCGCGCCTTCACAGCCGTTGCGACACCCGCGATCAATCCACCGCCCGATGCGGGCGCGACCACGATATCCGGCGTCAAGCCGAGCATGGCGATGTCTTCGGCGATTTCGCGGCCAACGGTGCCCTGCCCGGCGATAACCTTCGGATCATCGTAAGGCGGCACCAGCGTCGCGCCATGTTTGCCGGCGATGTCGCGGGCGATGGCTTCGCGATCCTCGTGATCGCGATCGTACAGCACCACCTCGGCGCCGTAGCCTTTGGTGCGTTCGCGTTTGGAGAGCGGCGCGTCCGACGGCATCACGATGGTCGCCCGCGTGTTCAAGATCGCCGCCGCCGCCGCCACGCCTTGCGCGTGATTGCCGGACGAAAATGCAACCACGCCGCCTGCGCGCACATCTTGCGGAATGGACCACATCTTGTTGAAAGCGCCGCGAAACTTGAAAGATCCGGTTCGCTGCAGCATTTCCGATTTCAGGAAAACCCTGGCACCCACGCGCTCGTCGAGCGTGGGCGACGAAAGCAACGGCGTCCTCACCGCGAAAGGCGCGAGCACGCGCGCCGCGGCGTCGATGTCCATGGATGCGACAGGAAGAGTGGGAACAAAATTTTTCATGCCGCTACCTTAGCGCGAGCCGCGACAGGAGAGAAGCCACACGAATGCAGATCAGGTCGCTGGTGGTGGTGAATGTTTCGTCGAGATCTCGAGGCCGGAGTCAATTTGGTACACCGCTGATGTTGTTGACAAATGCAAAGACGATCGTCTCCGATTACATCTTGCGATGAACTGGCGGCGGTATTGCGGCGGGATATAGAGAGAAGCCGGACACGCCAAACGTAAATCCAAAAGGACTAGTCCGAACGTATCAGTCCTCCTCGGAAATACAAAAACGCATAAGCTTTGGCCAACGGTCGCCGTGAGGTGCGCCGAGCCGCTTAATCGAATGCATGAAAATGATTGATCGGGCCGTGGCCATGCCCGACATTCAGGCGGTCGGCGGCGGCGATGGCGGCGCTGATCCAGGACTTGGCATGGCGAACCGCGGTTTCCAGATCGTTGCCGTTGGCGAGGCCTGCCGCGATGGCCGCAGAGAGCGAGCATCCGGTGCCGTGGGTGTTTCTAGTGGCGATGCGCGGTGCCGGCAACGCGACCACGCCGTCCCTGCGGATGAGATAATCGATACTCTGCGCGCCTTGCCCGTGGCCGCCCTTGATCAGCACCGCGCGCGCGCCGATTGCAAGCAGGCGCTTGCCCTGGCTCCCGATATCCGCTTCGCTCGACGCCAGCGGCTCATCAAGTAGCGCTGCCGCTTCCGGCAGGTTCGGCGTGATGATGTCCGCGCGCGGAATGAGTTTTTTGCGCAGCGCCTCGATCGCATCCGGCGCCAGCAGACGATCGCCCGATGTCGCAACCATCACCGGATCGAGCACCACATGCCGCGGCGGCCACCGCTCGAGCCCGGCCGCGATGGCGTCAATGACGGCGCGCTGCGCAACCATGCCGATCTTGACCGCCTGGACGTCGAGATCGCCGAACACCGCGTCGATTTGCGCAACAACGAAATCCGCAGGCACCTGATGGATAGCGCTGACGCCTCTCGTGTTTTGCGCGGTGAGCGCCGTGATGACCGATGCGCCGTAGACGCCAAGGGCGGCAAACGTCTTGAGATCTGCCTGGATGCCGGCACCGCCCGACGAATCCGAGCCGGCGATGGTCAGCGCAATGGGAGTGGTCATCGTCCGGCTCGCGACATCTTGAACTCAAGAACTGCGGTTCGTGGTAGCGCGGTGTGCCATTGGCAGCAAGTTCGCTGACGAGCTATATTGAGCGCGACGCGAAGCCCTTCCGGAGACAACAGCGATGGTTCCCTTCTTTGTCCAGTTCAAATGCAAGCTTGGCCAGTCTTATGTCGTCGCCAACGCGCTCGCGGAAGCCGAGATCGCCTCGGAAATCTACTCCACCGCCGGCGACTACGATCTGCTGGTGAAATTCTACGTCGATAACGACACCGACATCGGCCATTTCGTCAACGAAAAGGTCCAGGTGATTCCGGGTATTCAGGATACCCACACCATCATCACCTTCAAGGCGTTCGACTCGAAATAGCAACTGGCGCTCTAACCGTCATCCTCGCGTTTGCCGCTACGCCAAGATGGCCGAATATCATCACGAGGTCTTCTTCCTCGCAGGCCGCGGCGGCCCTTCGATCGGCGGCAACGATTTCAGAAAATTCGCCATCGCGGCGCGGTCTTCTGCGCTCAGCTGCGACGTATTGCGGATCACGCGCGCCATCGAACCGCCGGCGGTATCGCCGTCCGGCGTCAGCCCGGTTTCGAGAAAATACGCGACGTCCTTTTCGCTCCAGTCGCCCAGCCCCTTTTGCGTGATGTTCGGCACCCAGCCCTCGCCTTCCGGATTAGGACCGCCGGCAAAGCGCTTATCAGCGACGATGCCGCCGAGAAAGTTGCGCGGGCTGTGACATTCGGCGCAATGACCGAGAGCGTTGACCAGGTAGGCGCCGCGATTCCACTGCGCGGGTCGCGCATCATCCGGTACAAACGGCTTGCCGTCCATGAACATCAATTTCCAGATGCCGATGCTGCGCCGGATATTGAACGGAAACGGCACGTCGTGGTCGCGCGCCTTGCCGGAAACCGGCGCCAGCGTTTTCAGCCAGGCAAAAAGGTCGCGGACATCCTCGATTTTCGCGTGCTGGTAGGACGTGTAGGGAAAGGCCGGGAAATAATGCGTTTTAGCCGGCGAGGTGCCTTTGATCACCGCGCTGACAAAATCACCCTCGGTCCAGCGCCCGATGCCATCTTTCATATCGGGGGAGATGTTCGGTGCGTAAAATGTCCCGAATGGCGACGGGATGGCAAGTCCACCGCCAAGTCTGGTGCGGTCGGGCTGTCCCGGCACGGCATGGCAGGAGGAACATCCACCGGCATTGAACGTTTTGAGACCGTTGGCCGGATCGGGCGTATAGGCCGGAAGTGCGTTAGCGGCAATGACCGCCGGCATCGTCAGCCACCAGAAGACGCCGAGGCCGGCAACGCCTGCAATAACCAGGACAAGGAAAAATCGGCTCAGCACGTGCTCATCCCATCACGAGGCAAATTCCATACTGCCACTATGAAGGAGAGTCTCGGCAATTCCTCAGTGAAATTTAGGCCCGTTTCCGCCGAATCCGGGAATAAATCCAAAGTCTCATTGTTCTAAAATCGACGTCCACAGGGAGAGAACCATGTCAAAAGCCAAAATCACGCTCGCTACGCTTACCATCGGCGCCGCCGTAGCCTTCGCCGGACCGGCCTTCGCCGACAAAATGAAGGCTACCCTTGACGGCAAGTCCGAGGTGCCGGCCAACACCAGCGCGGGCAAAGGCACAGCCGACATCGACTACGATGCCGCTTCCAAAAAGCTGAGCTGGAAGCTGACCTATTCGGGTCTCTCCGGCCCCGCAACTGCGGCGCATTTCCATGGCCCCGCTGAAGAAGGCAAGAATGCCGGCGTCGCCGTCGCGATCCCCAATGCAACCTCGAGCCCTGCCGAAGGCAGCGCCACGCTGACGGATGCCCAGGCCGCCGACCTGATGGCCGGCAAGTATTACGTCAACGTTCACACCGCAGCCAATCCGGGCGGCGAAATCCGCGGTCAGGTGACGAAGTAAGACTTGCGGGATATCCAAAAACGAAAGGCAGACGCATCGCGTCCGCCTTTTTCTTTTGTCATTCCGGGCCATGCAGCGCGAACCGGATAATGACGAGACCGGCTAGCTGTTCTTTACGCGGAAGGTTTCATGGCAGCTACCGCAGGACTTCCCGATCGCCGGAAAGGCCGCTTTCAACGTGGCCAGATCCTTGACCGAAGTCTTGGCGTCGGTCACGGCCTTGGCGAACGTTGCGATACTGGCGCTGAAGCCAGCCTTGTCTTCCCAGATCTTGGGTGACGGACTGTAATCGCCTTCCGCCTTCATGCCTTTAAGGCTCTCTGGAAACATCGTCGGCAGCTTTTTGGCGGTATCGTCCAAGGTGTTGAGCGCCTCGGTAACCGCGGCTTGATCGTAGGGCTTCTCGCCCTTGTTCATCGGACCCAAAACCCCGCCAAGGCTCTTGCCATTCGCCTTCATAACCGTCTGAGCGCTCTTAAGCGCGTCCTGTTGCGCCGCTACTACACCAATTCCCAGCAGCAACGCTGCAACGACAACCCCAGTCCGAATCATCGGGCCGCTCTCCTTTTTCGGTTTCAATGCGCCGCCAGTCCGCCGCTCGCGAACTCCGGCTATCGTCCATCAAACACCACAACGGGCGTTTCATTCCTCCGCCACGCCGCACGAATATCAGAGGCTGTGCCGTCGCTGATGTTCGCGAATCGCGATCCAGACCCTCTCCGCCGTCGCCGGCATGTCGATATGATCGATCTTGTATTCCCGCCACAGCCCGTCGATGATTGCATTGACGACGGCCGGGCACGAGCCGATCGCGCCCGCCTCGCCTGCGCCCTTGACCCCCAGCGGATTGGTTTTGCAGGGAACGTTGCGGGTTTCGAACACGAATGACGGGCCGTCGGAAGCGCGCGGCAGCGCGTAATCCATGAACGTGCCGGTAATAAGCTGGCCGTCCTTCGGGTCATAAAACGCCCGCTCCATCAGCGCCTGCCCGATGCCTTGCATGGCGCCGCCATGCACCTGGCCGGCAAGCAGCAGCGGGTTCAGCGTAACCCCGAAATCGTCGACGATGACGTAATTGACGATTGCGATCTTGCCGGTGGCGGGATCGATCTCGACTTCGGCAAGATGGGTGCCGTTTGGATAAGTGCCGTCGGCGCTGGAGAAGGTCGCACTCGCATTCAGCTTCGAGGGATCGACACCCGGCCGTTTTGCGATGTCGGCAAAGGTGATCGAGCGATCGGTGCCGGCGACGCGCACCACGCCGTCGCCGATCTCCAGATCGGCCGCACTGGTCTCAAGCGCGTCGGCGGCGATCTCGCGCAAATTCATTCCAAGCTTGCGGGTGGCGCGCTCGACGCTGACGCCGCCGGTCGGAACCGAAGCCGAGCCGCCGGTGCCGAGGCCGGTGGCGATCCTGTCGGTGTCACCCTGGAAGATGTGGACGCGTTCGGGCACTAGACCGAACTGTTCGGCGACGATTTGCGCATAGGCGGTCTGGTGCCCCTGTCCGCTCGATTGTGTTCCGATCAGGATCGTCACGTCGCCGTTGGGATCAAGCGCCACATTGGCGGTTTCCTCGCCCATGGTACCGCAGACCTCGACATAGGTGCCAAGTCCGATGCCTCGCACCAGACCATGCTTCTTCGCGGCCTTGGCGCGCTTGGGAAACTCCTTCCAGTTCGCGATTTCCATCGCCCGCTTCATGTGCGCGGTGAAGTCGCCTGAATCGTAGGTCTTGCCGGTAGCGGTCTTGTAGGGCATTGCGCGCGGCGCGACGAAATTCCTGCGCCTGATTGCATCCGGCGTCATTCCGAGTTTTCGCGCGGCGGCATCCACCAGACGCTCGACTACATAGGCCGCCTCGGGACGGCCCGCGCCGCGATAGGCATCGACCGGCACGGTATGCGTAAAGATCGTACGGACTCGGCAATGGAAAGCCTGGATGTCGTAAAGCCCGGGCAGCATGCCGGCGCCGCCATGCGGAATATAAGGGCCGAAAGTCGACAAATACGCGCCCATGTCGCCCATCAGGTCGACGTCCATGCCGAGGAACTTGCCATCCTCTGCAAGCGCCATGCGCGCGGTGGTAACGTTGTCGCGGCCCTGGGCGTCGCCCATGAAGTGATCGGCGCGGTCGGCGGCCCACTTGACAGTCTTGCGCAATTTGCGCGCGGCGACCGCGGCCAGCGCGTATTCGCGGTAGGGAAATAATTTTGTGCCGAATCCGCCGCCGACGTCCGGACAGACCACCCGCATGTTTTCGACCGGAATCTTCAGGACGTTCTGGCACAGGATATCGCGCAATCGATGGCTACCCTGGCTGCCGATCGTCAACGTGAGATGATCGCGCTTGGCGTCGTATTCGCAGACCACCGCGCGGGTCTCCATGAAGTTGGTGACGACGCGCGGATTGACGATCGATATTTCGGCGATCGCATGCGCTTTAGCAAACGCCGCTTCGGTCGCCTTTTTGTCTCCGATCGGCACGTCGAACAGCACATTACCGGCATGCCCGGGCCAAACCTGCGGCGCGCCTTTTTTCACAGCGTTGACGACGCCGACCACCGCGGGCAGCGGCGTCCAGTTGACATCGATGGCTTCGATGGCGTCACGCGCCCGATCGATCGTTTCCGCGACGACGAACGCCACGGCGTCGCCGACATGGCGCACCTCGTCGTGGGCGAGGATGGCATAGGGCGGACCGGTGAACGGATCGACTTCCAGGTTGAATAGGCAGGGAAGACCGCCCAGATCCTTGACGTCCTCGCCGGTGAAGATGGCGGCCACCCCGGGTAGTCCGCGGGCGCGGTCGGCGTCGATGGTGAATTTTGCATGCGCATGCGGCGAGCGCAGCACCAGCGCGTGCAGGGTCGCCGGCGCATGATCGTCGGTGTAGCGGCCCTTGCCGCGAATCAGCGCATCGTCTTCTTTGCGCAACACGCTTTGACCGACGCCGAACTTGATAGGAGCCATTGGTTCTCCGAATACGATTTGTTTTCGCCATACTGCATGGGATCAGCCGGCAGCGCAAATCCCGCTATCAAGGGACCTTCACAAGACTGGGATGCCTGTGACAGGGCCGGTGCGCGGAGCAGCGCGAGGGTTGCGCCGCCCGGACCTCAGTACCTAACCACGCACGAGGGATTTCAGCCAGCCCTTGCCGAACAGCAGCATGATCAATCCGGCATAGACGCCCGCTCCCACCGCGATCAGCAACAAAAGTGTGGCCTCGTCTCGGAATACACTCCATTGTGCGAAATGGGCGCTGGCAAATTGTGCGGCGAGCCAGAGCGCCAACCCAAGCAGAATACCGGATACGACGAATTTCGCCGAAGACCGCAGCAGCGTCCGGTCGAGTTCGAGGTATCCTGCCCGTACAGCAAAGCCGATCACCAGCAGCAGATTGACCCAGGCGCCGGCCGCGGTCGCCAGCGCGAGGCCAACCTGCGCCAGCGATCCTACCAACGCGATCTTCAGCGCGACATTGACAGCGACGCCGGTCAGCGCCGCCTTCACCGGCGTCGCGGTATCCTTGCGGGCATAAAAGGTCGCTACCGCGCTGCGGATCAGGACAAACGGGATCAGCCCGATCGCATAGGCCGCGAGCGTGGCGCCGGCCGCGGCGGCATCGGCCTTGGAGAACGCGCCGCGCGCAAACATCGCGCGCATGATGACGTCGGGTACGGTCAGGAACGCGGCCACGAACGGCACTGAAAACAACAACGTGAAATCGAAAGCGCGGCGCTGCGAGGCCATCGCGCCGGCGTGATCGCGGGTGGTGAGTTGCCGCGACATTTCCGGCAGCAGCACGGTGCCGATGGCGATACCGATCACACCGATCGGCAACTGGTTGAGCCGGTCGGCATAGTACAGCGCCGACAGCGCGCCGGCGGGAAGAAACGTCGCGATGATGGTGTCCGCAAACAGTGCGACCTGGGTTCCCATCGAGCCGACCGTAGCGGGGCCCAGCGCGCGAAAAAAAGCGCGGACGTCGTCATCGAGCCTGAGCGGCGCAAACCGTGGCAGGATGTCGTTTCGCGCAGCGTCGCCGGCCAGCAGGAAGAACTCGAGAAATCCGGCAATCAAGACACCCCACGCCGCCGCATATCCCGCGCCCGGAAAGAACGCCGCCAGCGCCAGCGTCGCCATCATCGACAAATTGAGAAATATCGGCGCCGCCGCTGCGGTTGCAAAACGGTGCATCACATTGAGCATGCCGCCATAGAGCGTCACCAGCGTGACCAGCAGCAGATAGGGAAACGTGATCCGCGTCAGCGAGATTGCCAGTTCGCCGCGAACCGGGTCGGTGGAAAATCCTGGCGCCAGGATCGCGATCACCTGGGGCATGAACAGCCACGCCACTACCAGCAGCACGACCTGAGCGCTGAACAGCAGTGTGAAAATGCGATCGGCGAACAGTCTTGCCGATGTTTCGTTGCGGCTGTGAAGATGGGCGTAGGCCGGCACGAAAGCGGCATTGAACGCGCCTTCCGCGAAGATCGCACGGAAATGATTGGGCAGCCGCAGCGCTACGAAGAACGCGTCGGCCACCGGTCCCGCGCCCAGGATCGCCGCGAGCATGATGTCGCGCGCGAAACCGGTCAGCCGCGAGAGAAGCGTATAGCCGCCGACGGTGAAAATACGTCCGAGCATGCGCCGCTTCTACAGCATGCCGGGGAGTCGTAAAATGAAGTTTCGCACAGCCTGCCAAATCTCCCGTCGTCATACCCGCGAAGGCGGGTATCCAGTAAGCAGGCGTGCATGCTCAACTCAGGCTTCGGGGAATACTGGATCATCCGCTTTCGCGGATGATGACAGTTATGCCAGCGCGCCATGCACAGCCTCGATGATCCGCGCCTGCGTTGGCTCATCGAGATAGGCATGCATCGGCAGACTGATGACATCGCAGGAGAGCTTTTCGCTGACTGGCAAACCACCCTCGGCGACCGGAAAGTTCCGATACGCCGTCTGCTGATGCATCGACTTCGGATAGTAGATCGCCGTCGGAATGCCCTGCGCCTTCAGCGCCGCGGCAAAGCCGTCACGATCTGTGCCACGGGGCAGCCGGATGGTGTATTGCGCCCACACCGAGGTGCAGCCGTCGGCGACGCGCGGCACCATCACCACATTGCCGAGCCCGCGCGCGTAGCGATGCGCAACCCGATCACGCGCGGCGATTTCGTCGTCGAAGATTTTCAGCTTTTCGATCAGGATCGCCGCCTGCATCGTATCGAGCCGTCCGGTAAGCCCGAGCCGAACGTTGTCATACTTGTCCGAACCCTGGCCGTGGACGCGGATGCTGCGCAGCGTCTCTGCCAGCTGGGCGTCGTCGGTAAGGATCGCCCCGCCGTCGCCGAAGCAGCCGAGCGGCTTGGCGGGAAAGAAACTGGTCGCGGTGGCGAGGCCGAAGGTGCCGAGGCGGCGACCTTTATAACCTGCGCCAAACGCCTGCGCCGCATCGTCGAGCACGAACAGGCCCTCGGCTTCCGCGACCGCACCGATGGCATCGTGATCGGCGCTCTGCCCGAACAGATCGACGGGAATTACCGCCTTTGGCTTCAGCCCGCGTTTTTTCGCGGTAGCGATGCCGCGCCTCAGCGCGTCCGCATCCATGTTGAAAGTCGCTTCATCGACATCGACGAATACCGGTGTCGCGCCGGTCAGCGCCACGGCTTCCCCGGTAGCGCAGAAGGTGAAAGACGGACAGAGCACCGCGTCACCGCGGCCGACACCTCCAGCCATCAACACCATTAGCAGCGCGTCGGTGCCGCTAGCGCAAGTCACCACATGCCGGGCGCCGCTGAAAGCCGCGAGCGCAGTTTCAAGTTGCGACACTTCCGGACCGTTGATGAACTGGCAATGCGCGAGCACGCGTCCAACCGCGTCGTCAATCGATTGACCGAGCCGGCGGCGCTGCGCGCCGATATCGATGAACGGCACCGGGTCAGGACGAAGATGCTGGTTCATGACGCTTTGCGACAATGGAGAGTTGGACATTTACGGCCGATCAATCAGCCGACCACGCGGCGCGGCCCCTTGCGGGTCGAGGCCGCGGCGGGCTTAGCGGGAGTTTCCAGGCATCTGATCGCGATCTCGAGGCTGGCCACGCCCTCCGCGCCGGTCACCGCCGGCACGCCTCCGCCGCGCACCGCGTCGAGAAATGCGATCAATTCGGCACGCAACGGCTCGTCATGGCCAACCGGCAGATGGCGCATGGAATAGCTGCCGTCCTGCTTGAAGCCGAAGCACTCGGTGACCTGACGGGTCAGAAGGTCGCCCATCACGTATTTGCCGCGGGTCGCGACGGTGACGTTGCGCGCCTTGAACGGCGTCAGCCAATTGGTGTTGATATGCGCGAGCACTCCGGAGGCGGTGCGGAACTGCAGCAGCGCGATATCTTCCCGCTCGGCGACTGCGCTCGAGAGTTGCGGCTGCACCTCGACAATGTCCGATTCGGTGAACCAGCGGATCAAATCGATGTCATGCACCGCAAGGTCGATCACGACGCCGACGTTCGACATGCGCGGCGGAAATGGACCGACGCGGGTGATGGCGATGGAGAGAATGTCCTCACCCGTGATCGCCGCCTTGATGGCGGCGACGGCCGGATTGAAACGCTCGACATGGCCAACCATCAAGGTCACGCCGGCGCGGCGGGCGGCAGCAACGATGTCGCGCCCTTCCTCAACCGAGGATGCGATCGGCTTTTCGACCAGGACGTGGATATTGCGGGCGATGCAGGAAAGCGCGATCTCGTGATGAAGATGCGTCGGCGCGGCGATGGTCACCGCGTCCGCTCCTTCCGCGATCAATTCATCAAGACCGGCGAATGTCCGGCAACCTGCAAGCTCCATGACCCGGGTGCGGTGCGCAGCCAGCGGATCGACGACCCCGACCAGATCGATGCCCGGCAGGCCAGCCAGCACGCGGGCATGATTGCTTCCCATGATGCCGGCGCCGATGACGCCAACACGAAGCATCCGCTCCGCCTTGGCCGCGGACCCCTTTAAATTCATGTGGCAAACCCCGAAAAATCTGCAACGAACCGGTCCCCCGACCGCGACCAGCACGCAGGCTCTCCTAGCACGTCATCACAAATGTGGCGAATGCCCGCGGAGCGATCCCAAACACGTTTTGATTCAAAGAATTACACGTTTTGCCACGATTCAGCGCGCCGGACGGATGCAGCCCGGCATCAGGAACGCCGGTAATCGTCCTCAATGCGGATGATGTCGTCCTCGCCGAAATAGCTGCCGGTCTGCACTTCGATCAGCTCCAGCAGAATCTTGCCTGGATTTTCCAGCCGATGGGTGGCGCCGATCGGAATGTAGATCGATTCATTCTCGTGCACGGTCTTGACCAGTTCGTTGACCGTCACGCGCGCCGCGCCCCGCACCACGATCCAGTGCTCGGCACGATGGTGATGCTTTTGCAGCGAGAGCCGGCCCCCCGGTTTGACGACGATACGCTTGACTTGGTGACGATCGCCGTTGTCAATCGATTGATAATTCCCCCACGGGCGATGCACCTTGATGTGATCCTCGGTAACGTGGGGCGCCACTGCCTTCAATTTCGCCACCAACCGCTTCAGGCCGTTGGCGTCCCGCTGGCGTGACACCAGGACGGCATCCTGCGTCGCCACAACGACCAGATCGTCGACGCCCTCCAGGGCGACCAGCGCCTTGTCGGTCGACACGTTGCAGTTCCGGGAGTCCTCGAACACGGCGGTACCCTGCGCGGCGTTGCCGTGACTGTCCTTGCCCGACAGCTCCCACACCGCGTGCCAGGAGCCGACATCGGACCAGCCGCACGCCACCGGCACGACGGCGGCGCGCGACGTTTTTTCCATCACGGCATAGTCGATCGAAATCGCCTTGGCCGTTGCAAACAATTCCGGATCGAGCGTCACGAAGCCGAGGTCGCGGCCGGCCCTGGTCACGGCATCGCTGACAGCCTGCACGCTGTCTGCATCGACGCTCCGATACTCGTCGAGCAGCACGTTGGCGCGAAACATGAAATTGCCGCTGTTCCAGAGATAGCCGGCCTTGATGTATTCGGCGGCGGTCGCGGGGTCCGGCTTCTCGACAAACTTCGCCACGGCGCGGACGTCGCCGGAAACCGGCTCGCCGGAATCGATGTAGCCATACCCGGTGGCCGGACGCTCGGGCTGTACGCCAAACGTGACGATGCGGCCGGCATCGGCCGCGAGCAGGCCCTGCCGGCAGGCGGCGACGAAAGCCGCGGTGTCACGGACGACGTGATCGGCGGCAAGCGCCAGCACCACGGCGTCGCCGGCGCGACTTTGCGCAAAGACCGCGCCTGCGGCGATCGCCGGACCGGAATCGCGCCGCATCGGCTCCAGCAGGATATCGGCCTCGATGCCGATCTCGGCAAGCTGCTCGAGCACCATGAACCGATATGCGGTATTGGTGATGATGATCGGGCGCTCGAACAGCGTCGCCTCGGAAACCCGCACCAGCGTGTCCTGAAACGTCGAACGCGGCCCGAACAGCGGCAGGAATTGTTTCGGGTGCACCTCGCGCGATGCTGGCCACAGCCGGGTTCCGGCGCCGCCGCACATGATCAGTGGAATAATTCGCCTGTCCATCGAACCTCGAATGTCGCTGTCAAACCTTGTAATGGCCGCGATACCACTTGACGAATTCGCGGATGCCGTCTTCGATCGATGTCTGCGGCATAAAACCTGTGTCGCGCATCAGATCGCCGATATCGGCGAACGTCTCCACGACGTCTCCGGGCTGCATCGGCAACATCTCCATGGCCGCCTTGCGCTCCAGTTCTTTCTCCAGAACCGCCACGACACGCATAAGGTCTTCCGGGTGATGATTGCCAACATTGTAAATCCGCGCCGGTGCACCCCCGGCTTTACCGACATCGCCTCGAGGGACATGATCGATCAGGCGCAATATGACACGAGTGACGTCGGCGATATAGGTGAAGTCGCGGCGCATCCTGCCATGGTTAAAAAGCTTGATCGGCGTGCCCTCGATGATGGCCCTGGCAAAAAGAAAGATCGCCATGTCGGGCCGCCCCCACGGTCCGTAAATGGTAAAAAATCGCAAGCCTGTCACCGGCAGGCGATAGAGATGGCTGTAGGAATACGCCATCAGTTCGTTAGCCCTTTTGGTTGCGGCATACAGGCTGACCGGGTGATCGGCGCGGTCATCGACCGAAAACGGCAGCTTCACATTGGCGCCGTAGACCGAGGATGAGGACGCGTAGACGAGATGCCGGCATTCCTGATTCCGGCATCCCTCCAGCACGTTGACGAAACCTTCGAGATTGGCGTCCACATAAGCGTGGGGGTGATCGATCGAATGGCGGACGCCGGCCTGCGCCGCAAGATGGATCACTTCGGCAAACCGGTGCTGCGCGAACAGCTCGTGCGTCGCGCGCCGGTCGGCGAGGTCGGCATGCACGAAACTGAAGCGCGACTCGTCGCGCAGCATATTCAAGCGCGACTGTTTCAGAACCGGGTCGTAATAGCTGTTCAGGCTGTCCAGACCGACAACACTGCGGCCCGCGGCCAGTAGCTGGCGAGCCACGTGAAAGCCGATAAATCCCGCCGCGCCGGTGACCAGTATCGCGTGATCCGCCATCTAAGCCTCAAGAAATCCGGGCATCGGTTCCGCTCGGCGCCACCGGCCCGGGCCTCTTTAGCCGCCGTCATGAGGGGGCCGCAATAGCCGTTTGCGGCGGCTATTGCCAGATCGGCGCCGAGACCATACCAAGACGGGCAAAGTCCGGCGCGGTCGCCGGATTGCGTGTTTTACATCCTTCTCAACCTGACGAGCGCGAGCGCAATGCGCCGGATCCTGCTTTCAGCCGTAAAGATACTGATCTCCGTGGCGCTGCTCTATTTCGCGCTGCGCAAGATCAATTTTTACGACCTGGCGTCGCGATTCGACATTGCGAGTCTGGGGTGGATCGGGCTCGCGATTGCCGTCACGTTTCTGCAGATCTTTCTCGGCGCATTGCGGTGGCGCGAGATTAGCGCGGATTGCGGCGCCCCTCTCGTCATAACACAGGCATTTCGTTTCAATCTGATCGGGACGTTTTTCAACCAGACCCTGCCATCCTCGATCGGCGGCGACGCGGTACGGTTATGGCTGGTCGCACGTGGCGGCGCCGGATGGCGCGCGGCAACCTATTCCATCTTCGTCGACCGCGCGATCGGCCTGATCGCGCTTGCGATCATCATCGTGGCGAGCCTGCCATGGAGCTACCGGCTGATCGACAACCCGCACGGCCGTTCGGCCCTGCTGTTTGTCGATTTCGCAGCGCTCGCGGGTGGCGCCGGCTTTCTCCTGCTGGGCAGGCTGCCGTGGCCGTGGCTGAAGCGCTGGTGGGGAACGCATCACCTTCATGCCTGTTCGGTGATTGCGAACCGCCTGATTTTCAGCCGCCAACGTGGACCGAAACTGGCGGTGCTGTCCTTTCTGGTTCATGTCCTAGCCGTCGTCATCGCCTGGTGCGTGGTTCAGTCGATCGCGGCACCCGTGCTGTTTGGACAGATTTTCCAGCTGGTGCCGCCGGTGATGCTGATCACGATGCTTCCGATCTCGATTGCCGGCTGGGGCGTGCGCGAAGCCACCATGGGCTTGGCATTCGGCTACGCCGGCCTCGTGACCAGCGAGGGCGTGAATGTGTCGCTGCTGTTCGGCTGCGTATCCTTCATCGTCGGCGCGTTCGGCGGCCTGATATGGATCGTCAGCGCTGAAAAGCGCGCGCAGGGCGCGGCACCGATCGAGGTGCCGGAATAGCGCCCCCTTCGCGGCACGTCGATTGCTCTCTCGTACCTGACGGGATTGACGCGCTTTAATGTGATGGCGTTCGGTGAAGATGATTTTGACAGGCCTGCCACGCCTCGATAACGTCGGCGCCGTCGTGAGAGCCATATGAAGATCAGCGTCGTTACAGCGAGCTACAATTCCCAGGCGACGATCGGCTTTACCATCGAATCGTTTCTCGCGCAGGATCATCCCGAAAAAGAAATGCTGGTGATCGACGGAGCATCCAGCGATACGACCGTCAAGATCGTCGAGTCATTCGGTTCGGACGCGATCCGCGTTTTTTCCGAACAGGACAACGGCGTCTATGACGCCATGAACAAGGGCTTTCATCTGTTTCAGGGCGACGCCGTGGGTTTCCTGAACTCCGACGATACCTTTCATGATTCCCGTGCGCTTGGGGACATCGCCGCGGCGCTACAGAACGCCGACATCGTGTATGGCGACCTCGACATGGTGACCGATCACAGGACCAAGAGCCTGGTGCGGTCCTGGCGCGGCGGAAATTTCAACCGCTATTCGTTCCAGCTCGGGTGGGTGCCGCCGCACCCCACCTTCTACATACGCAGGGAGGTCGCGCAAAAGGTCGGCGACTACGACCTGAGCTACATCACCACGGCGGACTATGATTACATGCTGCGCGCGCTTGCCCTGAACAATTTCAGGGCGCGCTATGTTCCCCGGGTCATCGTGGACTTTCAGGTCGGCGGCATCAGCACCAAGGGATTGGGTGTGACCATCCGGGGCAACCTGGAATGCCTGCGGTCGCGGCGCGCGCATCTGAATGCGCCGCCCATCGACCCCGCATTTTTCCTGCGCTTCGCGCGGCGGATTTTCCAGCTCCGCAAATTAAGATCGTAAAAGCGCGCCGGGCGCCGCCGCCTCGGGCGGCGCAGCCGAACCGAATTCGGGAATCGCGTCCTTCAGGACCATCCTGATGGTGGCACGGTCGTCTTTCGCGATCGCCGCTTCAAGCGCGCCAATCCATTGCCGCAGCACCGGCATCGGCGGTTCGTTGGGTTTGGCCGCCATGATACCGGCGAGGCCGATCTCGACCGTGGGTTCTTCGTTCGCGAACAGGATTTCGTTCAGCCGCTCGCCCGGCCGCATCCCGGTGAAAACGATGTCGATGTCGTGACCAGGCTGCAGCCCGGACAACCTGATCATGCGCTCGGCGAGATCGACGATTTTGACCGGCTGGCCCATATTGAGCACATAGACTGAAACGTCTGGACGAACCGGCGTCAGCGCATGCGTCGCGGCCGTTAACACCAGATCGCAGGCTTCGCGGATGGTCATGAAATACCGGACCATATCGGGATGCGTAACCGTCACCGGGCCGCCGGCCTCGATCTGGGCCTTGAATTTCGGCACCACTGATCCGTTCGACGCCAGCACATTGCCGAATCGCACGGAAATCAGCCGCATCCGCGGTTTGCCATCGAAATCCGACGCCAGATCGTGATCGAGCGCCTGGCAATACATCTCGGCAAACCGCTTGGTCAGGCCGAGCATGGATACCGGCTCGATCGCCTTGTCGGTGGAAATCATCACCATGGCTCCCGCACCCGAGGCAACCGCGGCGTCGGCGACGTTGACCGATCCGAAGATGTTGGTCTTGACGCCCTCGCTCCAGTCACGTTCGAGAATGGGGACATGCTTGAGGGCGGCGGCGTGAAACACGATGTCAGGCCTGAATTCGCTCATCAGGCGATGGACGCGGTCGCGGTCGCGGATGTCGGCGATGCGGCCTTCGATCGCGACTTCGCTGTTCTGCGCGGCGAGCGCCTCTACGACGGCATAAAGCGCGGGCTCGGAATTCTCGATCACCAGCAGTCGCGCCGCGCCGAACGTCGCCACCCGTTCGCAAATTTCCGAGCCGATCGATCCGCCGCCGCCGGTGACGATGACCGACTTGTCCTTCACCAGCGCTTCGAGACGCGCGTAGTCAATGGTTTCACTGGGCCGCAGCAGCAGATCCTCGACGGCTACCGGCGTCAGCCGCGGGGCGTCGCCGCTTTCAAGCGAGGGCAGCCGACTCACGATCAGCCCTTGCCGTCGCGCACTTATCAAAACCAATTCGGGACGCGCCTCGGGCTCGAATGCCGACGGCGCCATCACCACGCGCGTGATCGGCTTGTTGCGCCGCGCGAAATCCTGGATGACGTCGTCGAAGTCGTCGATCCCGCCCAGCACCGGAATGTTCCGGATCATCTGCCCGCGATCGGCTGGCGACGGCGACAGCACACCTACCGGCCACAGCCGCTTGACCGCGCCGCTTTCGATGGCGCGCAGCAGAATTTCGGCATCCGCGGCGCGGCCGATCAATACCGCCGGCACGGCGTCCTCATCGGTCCGAGCGCGATAGCGCGCGCGGGTATAGCGGAAATAACGATAGGCGAAGCGCGATCCGCTCAGGAAGAATATTTCGAGGAACCAGTAGAGGATGATGGTGATCTTGCCGAGAAAGAACGATCCCTGGATATTGGATGCGACGAAACTACCATGAACGTTGGGCGCCACGAAAATGTAGTCCAGCACCAGCAGTGCCAACGTCAGCACCGTCGCCGCGCGCAGGATATTCAACGCGTCCGGCAGCGAAAAGAACCGCCATTTCGTGGTGGTCAGGTTGAAGAGATAGCACACCACGATGCTGAGCAGGATGAACCAGGGCAGGAAGCGAAGCAGCAACGGGAGGCGGACGAAAAACAAATCGCCCTCGAAGCGCAGGTAAAAACTCGCCAACACGGCAAGCGCCGTCGCGAGCGCGTCGTGCGTCGCGATCAACAGATTACGCAATGTCAGATTCGAAAGACGCGTCATTTCGCTGGCCAGCAATAGTCCCGGTTTGCACCTCGTTCCCCGGCTGCTGATAGCTTATCTCGCCTGCGCATGCCAGCCGTCATGGCCGGGAACGCGCCGCCATGGCCGCCTGGTCCGGCGTTCCCAGCGTCATGCCCCCTGCGATTCCCACGCCCAGCACGTACATCCAGCCTTCGTGGAAATCGAACAGGTGAGAATTGAACAGCGAGGTGACGATATTCTGCACCACGACCAGGAGTCCGATCCAGGTCACCAGGCCGTCGCCGCGAAACAGCAGCAAGTGACACAGCCACATCGCATAGAGCACGGCGACCCCGGCTGCGCCCCATTGCACCGCGACGTTCAGGGTCTGGTTGTGCGGATTTCCGATCACCTGACCGCCGGCGAGAACGTCCGGACCTGTCGCGGCGCGCTCGAAAAGTCCGCGCGTCGATCCAGTGCCGTGCCCAATCAGCGGCGCCTCGGCGAAGAACCGCAGCGACTTTTGCCAGAATTCCAGCCGCATGCCGATCGAGGTCGGCTGATTGAGCTCCTTGTAGACCTCGTAATCTCTGGTGAAGCGCTCGGTCGTTGCGCGCAACTGCGGTGACATCGTCCATGCCAGTCCCGCCAGCACCACCGCCGCGCACAATATGACGAGATTGCTCCGCCACCTCAGGTGAAGTGCCGCGAAGACCGCGAGCATGATCGGCATCGTGACCAGCGCTGTCCGCGACACGATGACGAGCGCCATGTTAAGAATAAAACTCAGGGAAACAGCAGCCAGCAGCGCCGCCAGCCGGGTTCGTTTCTCGCGAACAAGGATGATGATCGGATAAGCAAGCGCCACGGCACACAAGGCGAATTCCTGGCTCTGGTCGATATAGTTCTTGACGAAAATACCGCGCTCGGCGTCGCCCTTTTTGAGGGTGATGCCGGGATCGAGGACTACGATCCAGGACATCGCCATCAGCAGCGTGCAGGACGCCAGGAAAGCGATGAATACCCACATGCCGCGGGTTGAGCGCTCGAAATGATGGAACAGCAGCGGCAACATCAGCAGTTTCGCGGTTGGACCGACCGCATAAAGCCGCGCGGCCCATGACGCGTCCGACCACAGCGTGCCGACGGCCGCCAGTGCAAATAGCGCGACCGGCAGCGCGCAAACCGGACGCCGCAGCGACGCCACCAAGCGCTTGAGGTCGAGCGTCGGAGCAATCGTGACCAGCCACATCGTGGCGAAGATGCCGACCAGCGAAGTCGACCATGGCAACGCAAGCGCGATCAGAACCGCGACGACATCCGCTGCTTTCGCCCACGCGGCCGGATCGCGCCAGACCGGCAGTGCCGGGCTTGCCTGGGAACGTGCCGCAGTCGCACTCACGCCTTGCCCTCGCGGGCGCGCTGCACCAGCGAAGTCGTGCTGAAGCCTTCGAGGATATCGACCAGCAATACTTCACCGCCGGCAGCCTCGACGATTTCATGGCCAACGACCTCGTCGCGGGTGTAATCGCCGCCCTTCACCAGCACGCTTGGCTTGACCCGTGTGATCAGTTCGAGCGGCGTGTCCTGCTCGAAAATGGCGACCAGATCAACCGCTTCCAGCGCCGCCAGCACTTCAGCCCGCGCGCGTTCGCCCTGTACTGGTCGCCCCTCGCCCTTGAGCCGCTTGACCGACGCATCGCTGTTGAGACCTACGACCAGCCGGTCGCAGGCGCCGCGCGCTGCGGTCAGCACCTTGACGTGACCTGGATGCAGAATGTCGAAACAGCCATTGGTGAAGCCGATCCTCAGGCCCTGCCTGCGCCAATCCGACAAATGCGCGTCGAGATCGCCGGCCGCCACGATCTTTTCCTCGGCCGCGAGGAAGGCGTGCGGCAGAATTTTTCGCCGTAGTTCCGACGCCGTGACGATGGCGGTGCCCTTCTTGCCAACCGCGACGGCTGCCGCCGCGTTCGCGACCCGCAGCGCGGTCTCCCAGTCGGCGCCGGCCGCGAGCGCCACCGCAAGCACCGCCGCGACGGTGTCGCCGGCTCCGGAGACGTCGCGTACCTTGACCGGATGGGCCGGCACATGGAACGCCTCGCCGCCGCGCGGCACCAGGGTCATGCCGTGCTCGCTTTGCGTCACCAGCATGACCTCGCAATCCGCAAGCTGCATCGCATCCTGCGCGGCGATTGCGATTTCCATGTCCGTATCGGCGCGGCTGCGGGTGGCTTTGGCGAATTCCCGGCGATTGGGCGTCAGCAACGTCGCACCGCGATAAATGGCGAAGTTGGCGCTCTTGGGATCGACGATGACCCGCTTGCCGAGTTTTCGCGCGGCATCGATCGTGTTGCGGATCACGCGCGCGGTCAGGACACCCTTGGCATAATCCGACAGCAGCACGATATCGGCGCGAGGCAGCAGCGGCAGGATCGCGTCGATCAGCTTTTGCTCGAGTTCGGCCGCGGCCGGCAGCGCTGTCTCCCAGTCCGCTCGCAGCATGTGGGTGGAAAAATGCTCGGAGACGAAGCGTACTTTTCGCGTGGTCGGACGCGCGGAATCACAGACCAGTACGCTTTCGATTCTGCTTTCCTGCGCCAGCGCGGTCTTTAAGACGCTGCCTGCATCGTCCTCGCCGATCAGGCCGACGAAGATGCAGCGCGCGCCGAGCGATGCGATGTTGCGCGCGACATTTCCGGCGCCGCCGATATTGGTCTCGGAGCGCCGCACGGCTATGACCGGCGCCGGCGCTTCCGGCGAGATGCGCGAAACCTCGCCATAGACGAATTCGTCGAGCATCAGATCGCCGACGCAGAGCACCGTCTGGCGGGCCATCGCATTCGACAGGGCGTCAAAATCCAACATCAGAACCTGTTTAGCTGTTGCCCGATCAGCGAAAACGATCGGGCCGATCGAGGAAATCCTTGACGTAAGTTTCAACCGAGTCTTCCAGCGCCGTAAAACCGCCATTATAGCCGGCGCGCTGCAGCCGATCGACGTCGCTCTGGGTGAAGTACTGGTAGCTGCCGCGGATCGCCTCCGGCATGTCGACATATTCGATGTTCGGCGTTGTGCCGAGCGCGGCATAGGCCGCCAGCATCACATCCTTGAAGCTGCGCGCGACACCGGTTCCGACATTGAAGAGGCCGCTGACCGATGGCGTCGCCAACAGCCACAGCGTTACCCGCACCACGTCATCGACATAGATGAAATCGCGGCGCTGGTCGCCATCCGCGATGCCCTCGCGATAAGACCTGAACAATTGCACCGAGCGGCCCGTCTTGACGTCGTCGAAACGTCGCGCCAGCACGCTCATCATCGTGCCCTTGTGGTATTCATTAGGGCCGAACACGTTGAAAAATTTCAGTCCGGCCCATTGCGGTGGAAGCGCGTCACCGCGAATCGCGCGTTCGGCGACGGCCATGTCGAACAGATGCTTGCTCCAGCCGTACAGGTTCATCGGCCGCAGCGTCTTCAGCGCGTCGATGGAAAGGTCGTCGCTAAATCCCTGCGCGCCGTCGCCATAGGTCGCCGCCGACGAGGCGTAGATGAACGGTGTCGTATTGGCGGCGCACCAGTCGAGCAGCCGCATCGACAGCCGAAAATTGGTTTCGATCACCAGGTCGCCGTCGCTTGCGGTGGTGTCCGAGATGGCGCCGAGGTGAATGACGGCGTCGAGTTTGCGGCCTTTCAGCCAGTCCCGCAACTCGGCGGGCGGCACGATATCCGCAAGCCGGCGCTTGGCGAGATTGCGCCATTTGCCGTCATGGCCGAGCACATCGCAGACCGCCACGTCGGCGCGACCCGCGTCGTTCAACGCGGCCACGATGTTCGATCCGATAAAACCGGCGCCTCCGGTCACCAGCAACATGACGCACTCTGCCTGATTATGGGTCGCCAGCTTTGCCCCAGTCCCGCCCGGCAGGCAACCTGAACGGCCCGGTTTGTGAAGAGTGCCGGCGCATCCGGGGTTTGGGTGACTTTACGTCCCCGCGGGGAGCAGATACCGAAAGGGCCAATCCACGGCCCCCGATGCCAAGACCTAGGTATGAATTCGATTTCACTACATCAGGCCACAGCGGAGGACGCCGGCGACAGCCGTCCGATCCTGATCGTGCCGTATATGTGGATCGGCGATTTTGTGCGCGGCCATACGGTGGTGCGAGTGCTCAAGCAGCGCTGGCCTAATCGGCCCGTGGACCTGCTGGCGACCACCCTGTGCGCTCCGCTGGTCGAGTACATGCCCGGTGTCCGTTCCGGGATCGTCTGGGATCTGCCGCGCGGCCGGCTGGCGATTGCAAGGCAACGGGGTCTGGCGGAACTGTTGCGCCACCGGAACTACGGTACCGCGCTGGTACTGCCCGGCACCTGGAAATCCGCCATTGCCCCGGCGCTCGCCGGTATCCCGGAGCGGATCGGTTTTTTTGGTGAGATCCGGTTTGGGCTGCTCAACCGGCTGCGCTGGGGCGAGAAGGCCCTGCCCCGGTTCATTGACAAGAATGCCTCGCTGGCGCTGCCGGACGGAGCGCCTTTGCCGGCGGAATGGCCGGTGCCGCAATTGCGAGTATCGCCTGAAGACGTCATCCGCTGGCGGCAAGCGAACGGACTTGGAACCAACCTCGCGGTGGCGCTGGCCCCCGGCTCGGTCGGCGCCTCCAAGCGCTGGAGCTATTATGCCGAGGCCGCGCGCCTTCTGGCGGCGCGAGGGCTGGAGGTCTGGGTGATTGGCGGCCCCGGCGAGAAAGCATTGGCGGCGGAGATCGTGTCCACCGGCGGAGCCGGCGTGCGCGACCTCACCGGGGCCGACCTGCGCAATGGTGTTCTGGCGATGGCTGCGGCCGGCGTCGCGATTTCAAACGATTCCGGGCTGATGCATGTCGCAGCCGCCATCGGCACGCCGACCATGGGTATTTTCGGACCTACCAGTCCCTACCTCTGGGCGCCGCTGAATGGCCTCGCCGCGACGGTGCAAACGAGGACGCCGCCGCCCTGCGAACCCTGCCAACGGACCATTTGCACGATGAACGACCATGCCTGCATGCGCGGCATTCCGGCGTCGGAGGTGGTTGCCATCGCGGAGCGGGTGCTGGCTGCTGCGCGCGCCGGCCATTAACATCGCGATGGCGTTGTGCTTGCGCAGCCGCGATGCGGTCATTACCACAGGCGCACCTTTCAACAGCGCCGGTGCTTTGTGAGCAAGGATCCGATCGCAGCCCACCTGGAAGCTTCGCTCGCCGCGATGCAGCGCGCGGCGCACGATGCCACGCTGCTCGATGCCGCGCGCAAAATCGCCGCGGCGATCATCGCGGCACTTCGTTCCGGCAACAAGCTGCTGATCGTCGGCAATGGCGGCAGCGCCGCCGATGCCCAGCACATCGCCGCCGAACTCGTCGGCCGCTACAAGCAGGATCGTCCGGGCCATGCGGCGATCGCTCTCACCACCGACACCTCGGCGCTGACCTCCATCGCCAATGATTACGGCTTCGAGCAGGTATTCGCCCGCCAGATCGAGGCCCTGGGAAAGCGCGGCGATGTCCTGCTGGCATTGTCGACCTCGGGCAAATCGCCGAACATCCTTGCCGCGCTCCGCAGCGCACGAGAGCGCGAACTCGTCACCATCGGCTTTACCGGGGTCAAGGGCGATAACCTGCGCGCGCTGTGCGATCATTTGCTGGTTTCGCCCAGCGACGACACGCCGGTGATCCAGCAAATCCATCTCGCCGTCGCGCACGGCATCTGCGACGAGATCGAGCAGGAATTGATGCGCGAGATCGTCAAGAAATGAGCGGCGCCGAAACAGGCCGCGTATCAAAACCCGCCGCCTTTCTGGACCGCGACGGCGTCGTCAATTACGACGATGGCTATCTGGGAACGCAGGACCGGATCCGCTGGATGCCGAACGCCGCGAAGGCGATCCGACGGCTCAACGACGCCGGATATTTCGTTTTCCTGTTCACCAACCAAGCCGGCGTCGCGCGGGGCTTCTTCACCGAGGACGAATTGCGCGTGCTGCTGGACTGGATGCGGGCAGAACTCGCCGCGCAGGGCGCCTACATCGACGACATCCGGTATTGCCCGCATCACCCGGAGGGATCGGTCATGGGTTATCTGGAAGACCATCATTGGCGCAAGCCCAGCCCCGGCATGATCCACGACCTGATGCAGCACTGGCCGGTGCGGCGCGACGGCAGTTTTGTGATCGGCGACCGGACGACGGACATCGAAGCCGCGGCAGCCGCCGGACTGCCGGGCTTTCTGTTTGCGGGCGGCGATCTCGATGCCTTTGTCGCGAACATTCTGGCAGGCCTGTAAGAACGTCATTGCTCTCTAAACCGTCATTGCGAGCGAAGCGAAGCAATCCAGAATGCGGCCACGCAAAGACTGGATTGCTTCGTCGCAAGTGCTCCTCGCAATGACGGGGCGGGACGGTCAGACGAGCGCGCTATAAATCCCCGCGATCCGGTTTGCTTCCGCATCCAAGCTGAAATCCGCAATCACGCGTGTTCTCGCCCGCTCGCCCATCGCAACGGCCGAACCCGGATCGCGCATCAATGGCTCCAGCGCGGCCACCAGCGCGTCGACGTCGCCGGGCGGCGTCAGCACGCCGGTCACGCCATCCTCGACGACGAGCTCGGCGGCACCGGCGCGCGACGCCACCAGCGCGGCGCCCGACGACATCGCTTCGAGCAGCGTCAGTCCAAAACCCTCATTGCGCGAAGTAAAAGCATAGATCGTCAGCCGCCTGTACCAGCGCGGCAAGTCTTCAATCGGCAACTCGCCGGTCATGACGATGCGCATCCGCAGACCGGCGGCCTCGATCCGCTTTTTCAGATGCTCGGCAAACGCCGCCTGGTCGGCGGTTATGGCGCCGACGATCACCGCGGTGAAATCCGGATAGCGCGGCAGCAGCCGGCACATCGCGTCGACGAACACGTCGGTGCCTTTTTGAGCGCGGACCCGGCCAAAACATCCGATCGCATAACGCCCCGGCAATCCCGCTTCTGCAAACGCCGCGGCGCGATCCGCCGCCGGCGCGTAGCGATCGCTATCGACGCCGTGCGGAATCACAGTGGCCTCGCGCTTTAAATACGATGCCGAGACCTGGCTGGTGGCGATGACGGCGTCCATCCGGCGGATCAGCCATCGCGTGATCCAGGAATGATGCCGCTGCGCCGCCGAGGTGAACACCAGCTTCAGCGGCCACCCCAGCGCTCTCAGCAATAACCCGACGATCATCTCGTCGTTGCGTCGCGCATGCCAGATCAACGGCGCGCTACGGCGCCAACATCTCAAGAGGTCCGCGCCATTCATGCGCGCGATACCATCCGGCGCGTCGGAACCGAGCCACGCTGCGCGAAACAGCTTTGCGAGCCTTGGCGCCACCATGCGATTGGTCGCGGTCACGCCGGAATAGCGCCTGTGCAGATTTGGCACGATCAGCTGCAGATCGCGCAAGATCGGGGCGTCGATGGCCACCAAAAGACTCCGTTTCGCGTAAGTCCTATACGCAACATTAAGCATAGTGGCCAGTTCGCGGCCGCCGAAACCCACTCTTCACCCTGAGCCGGATAGCCTCGTCCCTGTAACTTAAAGGGATGGGTGATCTCATGACCGTGCTTGTCACCGGTGGCGCAGGCTATATCGGAAGTCACATGGTGCTGGCGCTGGCGGAAGCCGGCGAAAGCGTTGTCGTGATCGACAATCTATCCACCGGCTTCTCCACCTCGCTTCCCGAAGGCGTGCCGCTGTTCATCGGCGATGCCGTGGACGAGAACCTTGTCGAGGGCGTGATCGCGGCGCACGGCATCGAGAGCATCGTCCATTTCGCGGGCTCGGTGGTGGTGCCGGATTCGGTGCGCGACCCGCTCGCCTATTACCGCAACAACACCATGACCACGCGCAGCCTGCTCAACGCGGCCGTGAAATGCGGCGTCAACCGTTTTATCTTCTCTTCGACCGCGGCGGTCTACGGCAATCCCGAGCGGATGCCGGTGACGGAGGACGCGCCGACGCGGCCGATGTCGCCTTATGGTTCATCAAAACTGATGACCGAGATCATGCTGCACGACGTCGCCGCGGCGCATGACATGAACTACGTCGTGCTGCGCTACTTCAACGTCGCCGGCGCCGATCCCTTAGCGCGCATCGGGCTTGCCACCGCGGGCGCCACGCATCTTTTGAAGATCGCGGTCGAGGCCGCGACCGGCCAGCGTGCCAAGATCGACGTGTTCGGCACCGACTATCCGACCCATGACGGAAGCTGCGTGCGAGATTTCATCCATGTCAGCGACCTCGCGCAGGCGCACCGCGCCGCGTTGTCGTACCTGCGAAGCGGCGGAGCGTCGACCACGCTGAATTGCGGCTACGGCCGCGGTTACTCGGTGCTGGAAACCATTGAGGCCGTGCGCCGCGTATCCGGGCGCAATTTCGCCGTTCAAACGGCGCCGCGCCGGCCGGGCGACATCATGACCATGATCGCCGACACCAGCCGCATCGGCGCTACGCTGGACTGGACACCACAATACGCCGATCTGGAAACCATTGCCGCTCACGCGCTGGCGTGGGAAGAGAAGCTGTTCCACGAGCGCCATGGCGCTGTGCGGCAGGCCGCTTCGGCCTAAATCTCGTTCGGCGCAAGCCCCTAATTTGGCTTGAAAATCCCTGCCATTGCGGGCAACCCTGACGCGCGGGCGATATGCCCGGCGCCCGTCAATGGAACGCGGATGACCGACCTTCCACGCAAGATTACCGACGATCCTTATGGCGCAGCGATCCTTGTGCGCCGCCTGGTGACGGAACAAGGCGCGGCGTACTGGCGGCGCTATCTGCTGGCGTTTGCGCTGATGGCGGTTTCGGCAGGCGCCACCGCAGGCTCGGCCTATCTGCTCGGCGAGGTCATCAACCAGGCCTATGTCGATAAGAACGTGCGCGGCATCGCCATCCTGTCGCTGATCACTATCGCGGTCTTTACGCTCAAGGGAGCCGCGACCTACGGCCACTCCGTCATCCTGTCGCAGATCAGCAACGCCATTCTCGCCAACAACCAACGCCGGCTGTTCTCCAAGCTGATGAACGAAAGCGTCGGCTTTTTTTCGGAACGCCATTCGTCCGAATTTCTGGCGCGGCTCACCGCCGGTGCCAATTCCGTGACCCAGGTGCTTAACCTGCTGATCAACGCGGTAGGACGCGACGTGCTGTCGCTGATCGCGCTGGTCGCGGTGATGCTGATGCAGGATCCCTACATGGCGCTGCTCGGATTCCTGGTCGCGCCGCCGGCGATGCTGGTGCTGCGCAAGCTGGTGAAGCGCATCAAGGGGCTCGCGCATAACCAGTTCACCGGCACCGCCGACATCATGGAGACGATGCAGGAATCGCTGCAGGGCATCCGCACCGTCAAGGCGTTCACGCTCGAAGCGACCATGCGCGAGCGCATCGACGCCAGCATCGCCGCGGTCGAGCGCAACGCCAACAAGATGGCGCGAGTCTCCAACCGCGCGAGCCCGCTGATGGAGACGCTCGGCGGCTTCGCGATCGCGGCGGGACTGATGTATGGCGGCTACCGCGTGGTCGCGATGGGCGCGACGCCAGGACAGTTCTTCTCGTTCCTGACCGCGTTTCTGCTGGCCTATGAGCCGGCCAAGCGGCTGGCACGCCTCAACATCGAACTGAACTCCAGCCTGATCGGCGCGCGCAAGCTTCTGGAGATCGTCGACAGTCCGGCTACCGAGCCCGCCGACGACGACAAGCCGGCGTTGACGCTTACCGAGGCGCGGGCCGAATTCCGCGACGTGACCTTTGCCTACCGGCCCAACGAGCCGGTGCTCAACCGCATGCGTTTTGTCGCCGAGCCCGGCAAGGTCACCGCGCTTGTCGGCCCGTCCGGCGGCGGCAAATCCACCGTGCTGGCTTTGCTGCTGCGGCTCTACGAGGTGACCGAGGGCGACATCCTGATCGACGGTCAGGCAATATCGGGCGTATCCCGCCGTTCGCTGCGGCAGCAGACCGCCTATGTCGGCCAGGACGTCTATCTGTTCCGCGACACCATTGGCAAGAACATCGCCTTCGGCAGGATCGGCGCCACCGAAGCCGAGATCGTTTCCGCGGCAAAGGCCGCCTGCGCGCATGATTTCATCATGGGCTTCCCGCTCGGCTACGATACGCCGGTGGGCGAGCATGGCACGCAACTGTCCGGCGGGCAGCGCCAGCGCGTCGCCATTGCCCGGGCGCTGGTAAAGAACGCGCCGGTCATCCTGCTCGACGAGGCCACCGCGGCGCTGGATTCGGAATCCGAAAAGCAGGTGCAAGAAGCGATCGAGCATCTCTGCCAGAACCGCACCACCATCGTCATCGCCCACCGCCTGCATACCATCATGCATGCCGACGCCATCCTGGTGGTCGAGGGCGGCGAAATCGTCGAGCAAGGACGTCACGACGACCTGCTGCGGCGCGGCGGCCGCTACGCCTCGTTCTTCCGCCTGCAACATCGCGATGCCGGACCGCTCATGCTGGCTCCGGTCAGCGCAACGGCGTAAGGTCGATCGACCAGGACACGCATTTTGGTTTGTCGTCATTGCGAGCGGAGCGAAACAATCCAGCGCGCTCGTACAAAGAAAAGACTGGATTGCTTCGTCGCAAGGGCTCCTCGCAATGACGCGGAGTCCATTGATCTAAAGAGAGTATGATGACTGAGACTTTTATCATTCCCGCCCCGCCGCAGGCTTCGATCGCCGTCGCCGGCGATCCAAAATCCTTTCCGGTCCGCCGCATCTGGTGCGTCGGGCGCAATTATCTCGAGCACATCCGCGAGATGGGCAATGACGAGCGTGCGCCGCCGTTCTTCTTTGCCAAGCATGCCGACATGATCGAGCCCGACGGCGCCACCATTCCCTATCCGCCGCTGACCAAGGACCTGCATCACGAGGTCGAGCTGATCGTGGCGATGAAGAGCGGCGGCCTCAACATTCCGGCCGACAGGGCGCTCGACCATGTCTGGGGCTACGGCGTGGGCATCGATCTCACCCGCCGCGACCTGCAGCAGGCCTCGCGCAAGAAGGAGCGGCCCTGGGAAATCGGCAAGTCGTTCGACCACTCCGCGCCCTGCGGCGCGCTGCAGCCGGCCTCCAAGATCGGCCATCCGGCGAAAGGCAAGATCTGGCTCTCGGTCAACGGCACCGAGCGGCAGAAGGGCGACCTTGCCGAACTGATCTGGAGCGTGCCGGAGATCATCTGGCAGTTGTCGCAGCAGGTTTCGCTCGGCGCCGGGGATATCATCATGACCGGCACGCCGGCGGGCGTCGCGGCGCTCTCGCCTGGCGACAGGATCGAATGCGGCGTTGACGGGATCGGGACGCTGCAGGTGGCGATCGGCAAGGCGGAGTAGTTCGCTCTCGTCGTCCCCGCGAAGGCGGGAACCCATAACCCCGGGCGTCTATGGTGGTAGAAGGCGTCTGCCCCAGTGCCTGGACGATAGGACACGGCGTATGGTCCCCGCCTTCGCGGGGACGACTGGTTTGCGATTTCTTGGCCTGAATCCGCCAACACTCCGCTGCCAAATTCGCATTCCGTTAACCATATTTCCATTAAATCGGCAGACCTGTCACGACCGGTTGTCGCGACATTCTCACGCCCTGCGCTGGAGCCGCTGCCGATGACCCTCGACTGGAACGCAATCCGCTTCGATCTGCTGCAAATCGATGAGCCGATGCGGGTAGCTTTACGCGAAATGCGTCCGTTCTTCGCCAAGGCCCTTCCCGGCATTCTGGCCAAGTTCTACGACAAGGTCCGCCACCACGATCCGGCGTCCGGCATCTTCAAGGACGGGGTAATGCAGGAATCGATCCGTCTGCAGTTGCAGCACTGGGACCTGATCGCGTCGGGCAATTTCGGCGCCGATTTCGCCGGCTCCGCAACGCGGTTCTGCGAACTCAACCACCGCGCCGGCGTCGCCCCGCAATGGTACATCGGCTGCCGGCTGATGTTCGTCGCCGACCAATTGATGAAGGCGGTCGAGGGCGAGGTCGAGATGCCGCGCTTCGGCAAGGCAGCCCGGGCGGCGCAAAACAGGAAAGCGGCGATGCTGAATGCCATCGCCAAGGCCAACATGATGGACACCGAAACCATCGTCGCGATCTATTTCGGCTCCAACCGCCAGTCGCGCAAGGATGCCATTGCGGACGCCAGCAACCGCTTCCGCGCCATCATCACCTCGCTGTCGTCGGCCTCGAGCGAACTGGAAAAAACCGCGCGCGCCCTCAGCGACAATGCCGGCAACACCACGCGGCTCGCCACCGTGGTCGCCAACGCATCGGAAGACGCCTCCGACAACGTGCAGTCGGTGGCGTCGGCCACCGAGGAGCTGGCGATCTCGGTGCGCGAGATTTCCCAGCAGGTTCAGGAATCCAACGCCATCGCCGCCAGCGCCGTGCAGCAGGCCGACGAAACCGATTCCCGCATCAACGCGCTGTCGCAGGCCGCCAACCGGATCGGCGACGTCATCAAGCTGATCACGTCTGTAGCGGAACAGACCAATCTGCTGGCACTCAACGCCACCATTGAGGCGGCCCGCGCAGGCGAAGCCGGCCGCGGATTCGCAGTGGTCGCCCAGGAGGTCAAGGCGCTGGCGGCGCAGACCGCCAAGGCGACCGACGAGATCGGCATCCAGATCGCGGGCATGCAGACCGCGACGCAGGAAGCAGTCGGCTCGATCAAGATGATCTCCTCGACCATCGGCAAGATATCAGAGATCACCACCGCAATCTCGGCGGCGATCGAGGAACAGGGCGCCGCCACGCAGGAAATTTCCGGCAACATCCAGCGCACCGCGGCCGGCACCTCGCAGGTCGCCGGCACCATCGCCGAGGTCAGCCATGGCGCCAACCAGACCGGCGCCGCGTCGAGCCAGTTGCTGTCGTCGGCGCGGCAGTTGTCGGAATCGACCACCAGCCTGCAGGCCGAGATCGACGGCTTCCTGCAGTCGATCGCAGCGGCGGCGTAGAATGGCGGCTCCGAACGCACCGCTTCTTAACCTCGCCCCGCTCTCGCGGGGAGGGGTCGAAGCCGTAGCGCAGCGGGGCGAGGTTAAAAGACCGCCTGCGCAAATTTTTGATTGAAGTTTCAAACAGCCAGGCTCCCGCATTCTCGCGGCGCGATGCGTCCGAGGTTAGCTATTTCCCTCGCGAACCCAAGCGAGGGGGTGGAGCGGCGGGAGGCGCCAGGGCGCAGTGACGTAGCACCCTTGGAGGCGGGATTGACGTACCCACCTCGCGCGGCAAGGCACCGCGCGCGCCCAGTGACGTAGGGCGCTGCGCCTCCCGGCGCTCCACCTTGGCCACCAAGCCCTCGACCGTTCCGGGGCCCCGGTCCGGCCAGCTCTCGCTCTGTCCCGCTTAAAGGACCGCTTCTAAAAAGCGGCCCCTTATCGAACAGGACGCGGAATATATACAGCAAAACTAGGAATAGTATCAATAGGATTTTTTAGGTTCCGCAAAAATATTGCCTTACAGCCTGGATGGGGCGAAGCGCAATCCGGGGCAAATATCGCCGCGAGGATAGATCGCGGATTTCGCTTCGCTCCATCCAGGCTACCAGTCATCCGCACAAGCTGCGCGGCTCACATCGCGCCCGGGACACCTCACGAATACTGCATCACGCCGTCGTCGACTGAGCGAGGAAGCGATAGATCGATTTGCCGATGCGCTGCATAACCCCGGCCTGGCCGCCCAGTTGTTCGACGGCCGAACATTGAGGGTGTGGCCTCTCACGAATACTGCATCACGCCGTCATCGACGGTGCCGTAACGCAGGCTGACGATGTCGAGCGCGTAGTTCTGATACAGCCGCCACGGCCGCTTCGAGCCCTGCTTCGGCATTTTCGCGACCGAGCGCTGCACATAGCCGGAAGTGAAATCCAGCGACGGCCGTTCGGTGACCGAGGGGTCGACATTGCGCGGCACGCACTGCCGGTAGCCGTGCCGGTCCATATAGTTGATGAGCCGGCAGAAATATTCGCAGGTGAGGTCGCATTTCAGTGTCCACGACGCGTTGGTGTAGCCGAACGCGGAGGCCATGTTCGGCACGTCGGAATACATCAGGCCTTTATAGTTCAGCGTCCGCGCAAAATCGATCATGCGGCTGTCGACGCTGATCTCGAGGCCGCCGAGCACCTGCAGATTGAGGCCGGTGGCGGTGACGATGATGTCGGCGGCAAGCTCGCTGCCGTCTTTCAGCCGAATGCCGGTCGCGGTGAAGCTGTCGATCTGGCTGGTCACCACGGAGGCCCGGTCTTCCCTGAGCGCCTTGAACAAATCGCCGTCCGGTACCAGGCAAAGCCGCTGCTCCCATGGATTGTAGCGCGGCGTAAAATGCGTGGCGATGTCGTAGTCCGGACCCATCGCGAGTTTGACGCCGCCGAGGATCATTTCCTTGGCGCGCGCCGGCTTGCGCCGGCAGAGCTGGAAGAAATACATGCCGAACAGCACATTGCGCCAGCGGATCAGGTGATAGGCGAGCTTCGGCGACAGTTTTGCGCGAAGCTTGTTGGCGAGCGGATCTTCCGCCGGCCGCGCCACCACATAGGTCGGCGAGCGCTGCAGCATGGTGACATGCGCGGCCTGCTTGGCCATCTCCGGCACCAGCGTCACAGCGGTGGCGCCAGAGCCGATCACCACCACGCGCTTTCCCGCGTAATCGAGATTCTCGGGCCATTGTTGCGGATGCACGATGCGGCCGGCAAAATTCTGCTCACCGGGAAATTCAGGGCGATAGCCGCCCGCGTAATTGTAGTAGCCGGAGCACATGAACAGGAAATTGCAGGTCAAACGCACGGTTTCGGGCGGCGTTTCGCGTTGCCCGCCGCGCTCGACTTCCAGCGTCCAGCACGACTTCGCCGACGACCACGACGCCTGCTTGACGCGATGATGGAAGCGAATCTTCTTGTCGATCCCGTTATCGGCGGCGGTCTCGCGGACATAATTGAGAATTCGCGGTCCGTCGGCGATCGCCTTCGGCTCGGTCCACGGCCGGAACGAATAGCCAAGCGTGAACATGTCGCTGTCGGAGCGGACGCCGGGATAACGGAACAGGTCCCAGGTACCGCCGATGCAGTCGCGACCTTCGAGAATCGCGTAGCTCTTGCCGGGGCAATTCCTTTGCAGATGGTAGCCGGCGCCGATGCCGGACAGTCCGGCGCCGACGATCACCACGTCGAGATGTTCGATTGTCTCAGTCATTGCGCTCTCCCTGCCCGTTGTAATGGTCAGGCCGGAGCGAAATTGCAACGTGCTTGTTACGTCGCAGCCGCGGCCATCTGCGCGGTATCGAAGTACTCATGAAATTCGACGGCCTTGCCGTCGCGGAAGCGCCAGAAATCGACCTTGGGCGTCTCCGCCGTCTTGCCGGTTTTCTTGTTGGTCCATGCGGCCGCGCCGCGCGCAATCACAACCTCACCCTGTGCGAAATAGTCGTCGATTGTATAATGCACCATGGTCCAGTCAGCCAAAAGCCCTTCAAAGTAACCGCGCAGGTTTTCGCGGTTGCTGTAATGTTTGGCAAAGACCAGCGGCGCCGAGCCGCGCGGAATAGAATCGAATCTGATACTTTCGGCGGCAATCCCGACCCAGTAATCGATGCTGCCGCCGCGGGTTTCGTGCCATCGGCGATAGCCCTCCTTTAGAATCGCAACGTTTGCCGCTTCGTTGGACATCGCAACCTCCTAAATTCTTTCGGTCGTGAAAATAGATGTCTGCGCTGTCGATAATTATTTCCGGAGAATAACCGTGCCGGTGGCCGGAAACCGCCGCCCACCGTGCGAATTCCGCAGGCCCTTGCACGCATCTTTGGCGGGTGGTATGTAAGTTTTCATCCTTTAGTTAGTCAACCCATTAGTTAGTAAACCTTTAGTTAGTCAACCCATTCTTTTCATTGATTGGACAAAAGGAGTTTTCAATGGTCGTGGACGTTACCGACGTCGCTGCCGGTTCGGAAATCTCAGCCGATATTTGCATTATTGGATCGGGCGCAGCCGGCATTTCGCTGGCAATCAAGTTGCTGCATACCGGCAAGAGCATTCTGCTGCTTGAAAGCGCGGCGAAGAATGTGCCGGGACGCATGACCCCCGAGAAAGCCCGCATTCTGCAGGAATACGGTACCTATCCACCGGAACTCACCGCTGGCCGCGACCACCGCCACTACGATCCGGTGGCACAACAACTCAACGGGGGTTGCGAAAGCGATGAACTGGCAAGCTTCGACCGCGAGTTCCTGATGTGGTCGCGGCTGCGGGCTTATGGCGGCACCACCAATTGCTGGGGCGGCTGGACGCGTCCGCTCGACGCGATCGATTTCGACCGCTCCGACCTCGACCCGTCGGTGGCATGGCCGATCTCTCGCGACGCCATTTATCCGCGCTATTACAACGAGGCGATGCATTTCTGTTCGATGGGCGACATCTCGGTCGAGCGCTACGACGACGAGGCATTCTGGCGCGACAGCATCTCCGGCATCCAGTTTCTTGACGTCGACAAGGCGACCGGAGGGCGGATGCGCAACGCGGCGTTTCTGGCGATGAACGGCAGGGCGCTGGATTTCCAGACGGTGTGGGGGCCGGACCTGATCGAAGCGCAGAACTGCCGCGTCCTGCTCAACGCCAACGTCAGGGCCGTTGTCGGCACGGCCGGCGACCGCAGCGTCGATCACCTGTTCGTGTCGACGATCGTCGACAACAAGGCCGGCGTCGATTTTACCGTAAAGGCCGACCGCTACATCGTGGCGACCGGGGGTACCGAGGTGGCGCGGCTGCTGCTTTGTTCCGGTTCAGAGGGCTTCGCCAACCGGTATGGCTGGCTCGGCAGATGCTTTCAGATCCATCCGCTCAATACGTCGTTCGCCACCTATACCCGGGGCATGCAGTCTCCGCCGTGGCAGGCAATCAATCTTTATTCCGGACAGACCACGGTGCCGATCGGCAATCTGCCGCCAAAGCTGTTCGCGGCGTTCACGCCGAGCGACGATACGTTGCGCCAGCTCGGCCTGCGGAATTTCCGCGCCTTGGTGAATTTCAATTCGCGCAGCATCAACCTGAACTGGGAGCAGGCGCCCAACCTCGACAGCCGCGTGATGCTCACCAAAACCGAGAAGGACCCCTATTTCGGCGATCCGCTGGCCCACCTGGAATGGCATACCTTGCCGGCCGACACGGTGAAAACACCCGACGCCGCAACGCAATTGCTGACCGAGATGCTAGCCGCGTTCGACTATGGTACCCGGATCAACCGTTCCGGACTGGTGATCAGTTGGGCCGGCGACCACCACATGGGCGCGACGCGAATGTCGCATACCGCGGAGAATGGCTACGTCGATCCCAACTGCCGCGTCCATGGCGTCGACAATCTTTATATCGCCGGCAGTTCGTTGTTTCCAACCAGCGGCTACGCCAATCCGACGCTGACCATCATTGCGCTGGCGGCACGACTCGGCGATCATTTGGCCGGATGAGACGGCGGGCAGCCGCGGTCGCGGCTTTGCAGGCTGGAGTATCCGTCGCAACCAGGAAGCGCCAGGTATGGTCGACCATGCGGATGCGGCAATTCAAGGCGCAATCATCGCAGCGCTTGGCTATGCCGGAAAGATTTTATGGGAAAAGATAGATTCGTCGCTTGAACGCAAGGCCGCGCGGGAGTCGAGCCTGGTCAAGCTGCAGTCGCTGCTGTCGGCATCGTCAAGCGTGCTCATCGCCCAACGATCGATAATCGTTCCCCTTTACGACGAACTTGTCGGCGTGGACCTAACCCTGAAAGGCCTGTCTTACGACGAGGTTCTTGCCCGGGCCTATCCGCGGATGTCCGACCCGCAGCGGCTGCAGCATGGCCTGATCCGCGCATACACCCGGAACGCCATGCACAAACTCAATTCGGACATGCTGAAATGGCTCGCCAACGATACGTACTACGTGCGCGGCAATTCACAACTCGGCTTGGCGCTGCGGCAGCTCGAGGCGCATCTGGTGACCTGGCTTGCCAAGTATGAATTCTGGATCCCCGGCAAGCCCGAACGCGCCGTGGTCTACCTTGCCGACGAACTGCGTCACGGAGTTGGCTTCCCCAAGGGCCTCGATGAATTGGTGCAGGCCAAAACCGGAAGCCGATCGCTGGCGCTTGCCATGCCGGGTTAGCGCGTCGGAACGCGCGGGGGCACGAAGAGGCGCTTTTGCCTCTCCTGCCCGCGCTCTGCGATGGCTATTTTCAATACCGGTAATGATCGGACTTGAACGGCCCTTCCGGCTTGACACCGATATAGTCGGCCTGGTCCTTGCGCAGTTCGGTCAGCTTGACGCCGATCTTGGCGAGGTGCAGCCGCGCCACCTTCTCGTCCAGCGATTTCGGCAGTACGTAGACCTTCTTGTCGTACTTGCCGTCCTTGTTGTTGGCGAACAGCTCGATCTGCGCCAGCGTCTGGTTGGTGAACGACGCCGACATCACGAAGCTCGGATGCCCCATGGCGTTGCCGAGATTTACCAGGCGGCCTTCCGACAGCAGGATGATGCGGTGCTTGTCGGGGAATTCGATCTCGTCAACCTGCGGCTTGATGTTGTTCCATTTCAGATTGCGCAGATGCGCGATCTGGATCTCGTTGTCGAAATGGCCGATGTTGCAGACGATGGCGCGGTCCTTCATCGCTCGCATGTGCTCGATGGTGATGATGTCCTTGTTGCCGGTCGCGGTGACGAAGATATCGGCGCGCGGGGCGGCTTCTTCCATCGTGACGACTTCGTAGCCCTCCATCGCCGCCTGCAGCGCGCAGATCGGATCGACTTCCGATACCATCACGCGGCAGCCGGCCTGGCGCAGCGACGCCGCCGAGCCCTTGCCGACGTCGCCGAAGCCCGCGACCATCGCCACCTTGCCCGACATCATCACGTCGGTGCCGCGGCGGATGCCGTCGACCAGCGATTCGCGGCAGCCATAGAGGTTGTCGAATTTCGATTTCGTCACGCTGTCGTTGACGTTGATCGCCGGAAACAACAGTTTGCCGGCCTTCTCCATCTCGTAGAGCCGATGCACGCCGGTGGTGGTCTCCTCCGAGACGCCCTTGATGTTTTTGGCGATCTCGGCGAACCAGCCTTTCGGCTTCTCCTTGAGCAGCTTCTTGATCAGCGCGTAAAAGACTTCCTCTTCTTCGGAACCCGGCTTGTCGAGAAATTTCACGTCGCCATTCTCGGCGCGCAAGCCGTGATGCACCAGCATGGTGGCGTCGCCCCCATCATCGAGGATCATGTTGGGCGTGCCGCCGCCGTGCCAGTCGAACAGCCTTGCGGTGTAGTCCCAATATTCGGCGAGGCTCTCGCCCTTTACCGCGAATACCGGAATGCCTGCGGCCGCGATTGCCGCCGCGGCATGATCCTGCGTCGAATAGATGTTGCAGGAGACCCAGCGGACGTCGGCGCCGAGCGCCGCCAGCGTTTCGATCAGCACCGCGGTCTGGATCGTCATGTGGAGGGAGCCGGCGATCCGCGCGCCCTTCAGGGGCTGCTTCGGGCCGTATTCCTCGCGCGTCGCCATCAGGCCCGGCATCTCGGTCTCGGCGATCGAGATTTCCTTGCGGCCGAACTCGGCGAGACCGATGTCCTTGACGATGTAGTCGGTGAAGGCAGGTTTTTTCGCGGTGACGGTCATGTGATGATTCCTGTACGTAATTACGAAGCGCGTATTTGCGCCCTCTCCCCTTGAGGGAGAGGGCATCGCAGCGAGAAGAACAAATTCGGTCGGGTGAGGGGTATCGCTCTATCGATGGACCGGTACCCCTCACCCGTCTCGCATCTGACGATGCGAGCCACCCTCTCCCTCAAGGGGAGAGGGGAAGAAACTACACCGCGCGCTTGAGCGCGTCGGCAAGATCGGTTTTTTCCCACGAGAAACCACCGTCCTTGTCCGGGGTACGGCCGAAATGGCCATAGGACGAGGTGCGTGCGTAGATCGGCTTGTTGAGGTCGAGATGCTTGCGAATGCCGCGCGGCGTCAAATCCATCGCCTCGGCGACCGCCTTCTCGAGCTTGTCCTCCGATGCCTTTCCGGTGCCGTGGGTGTCGATGTAGATCGACAGCGGCCGCGCCACGCCGATCGCGTAAGCGAGCTGCAGCGTGCAGCGGTCGGCGAGCCCGGCGGCGACGATGTTCTTGGCGAGATAGCGCGCGGCATAAGCAGCCGAGCGGTCCACCTTGGTCGGATCCTTGCCGGAGAACGCGCCGCCGCCATGCGGGGCGGCGCCGCCATAGGTGTCGACGATGATCTTGCGGCCGGTCAACCCTGAATCGCCGTCGGGGCCGCCGATGAAGAACTTGCCGGTGGGATTGATATGCCAGATGGTCTTGCCGTTGATCCAGCCGTCGGGCAGCGCCTTGCGTACATAGGGCTCGACGCGCTCGCGCACCTGGTTCGAACTCATGTCCTCGACCAGATGCTGATGCGACACCACGATCTCGCGGACGCCGACCGGCTTGCCGTTTTCGTATTGCACGGTGACCTGGCTCTTGGAATCCGGGCCCAGCACTTTCTCGACCCCGGAATGCCGCGCTTCCGAAATCAGCCGCAGAATCTTGTGCGCATAGTGAAGCGGCGCCGGCATCAGTTCCGGCGTCTCATTGGTGGCGTAGCCGAACATGATGCCCTGATCGCCGGCACCCTCTTCCTTGTTGGTGCCGGGCTGGTGCGCATCGACACCTTGCGCGATGTTGGCCAACTGCGGATGCAGCAGAATGTCGATTTGCGCGTTTTTCCAGTGGAAGCCCGCCTGTTCGTAACCGATGTCCTTGATGGCGTCGCGGACCACGCCTTCGATCTGATCGTGGGTCACCGAGGCCGGCCCCCGGGTTTCGCCCGCGATTACCACCCGGTTGGTGGTGGCGAGGGTCTCGCAGGCAGCGCGGATCGCCCATGGATCGATGCCTGCCTTTGGGCCCTCGCGAAAGAACAGATCGACAATCTCATCGGAAATCCGGTCGCACACCTTGTCCGGATGACCTTCGGAAACCGATTCACTGGTGAAAAGATAAGACCCGCGCATCAAGCAATCTCCTTTCCGCCGTGTCCGGCGGCGCTTCCATCATGTTGGTCCGAAATGTCAGTCGCGGCGCCGCGAAATGACGTAGGATTCATCGTAGAACCACAACCCGTTATGGTTGCGTAATACGTTTCTAGTAGCATCAAGCGTGTGGCCTTTTTGCGTCATTTCCGTCAAACGGTCATCTTCGATTTGTGCGACGTATACCGCCGCGTTCCACGCCGCAAAGGCTGTAGAGGTTCCGATCGATCCGGTGACCTCATTGGGCAGCGCTTCCATATCATAGCGAAAAATCGAGCGGTTATCGGCGTAGGCGTTGAAATTGAGGTCGCGCCCGGCCGAACCAAGCTCATATTTCACTGCGCGCAATAGCTCATGACGGCTTACGGCGAAAGGGTTTTCTCCGGGCCAGACCGCCTGGATGATCTCCATCCCGGGGTCCTGTCCGTGCGAGTGAATGCCGATCAGCCGGCCGCCTGCACGCAACGCTCGCGCCAGCGGCGCGATGATGCGTTTGGCGCGAAAATTCACCGAGGATTTAGCCCGGTAGGGCTGCGAGGCCACGATCAGGTCGAAATTAGCCTCGGTGCGGCCTGCGCGGGGGATGATCTGGTCCAGCAGGAACCGGTGATCCTCGCGGTACAGCACCAGCGCCACCGGCCGCTCGTAGATCGGCATGCCCGAACGCGGGCTGACATCGGCGCGCCAGTTTTCCTCGAGGAACGGCCCGATTTCGGCGATCTGGGCCTCGAATTCACCCGATGAGGCTCCCCTCAGCGCCACCTCGCGCCAGATCATGGCGGATGCCGCGGCCGGCGAAACCGGCGTCAACCACGGTGCCTCTGCGTAATACATGTTGGTAAGGACAAAAACCGTTGCCGGATGCTCGAACAGCCGGTCGGGCACCTTGTCCAGGGTAAGACGGATGTCTTCCAGGCTGAGCTCCTTGCCGGCGATATAAAACGGCATATGCGGAAACCTGCCGTGCATCAGGCGCATCAGGCGCGCCAGCACCGTTCCGTCGCCGACGCCGGCGTCGAATACCCTCAGACTCGGAGGCCGCGGGTGGATGCTGGACAATTCCAGCGCCACCCGCTCGGCGATCACCCGCTTCTCGCTGCAGGTATGGACGAACAGCAGATATTTCTGCCGGTTCTCGAAAAACCGGAAATTGCCGCGCGGGTCGCGTTTTTCCGGCGGCAGGTCAAGCCCGCGCGGGGGCGGCGCCGATCCCATCGAAGCGGCAATGAAGGCCTGAATCCGCTCCAACGTATCGAGCGTGATGCGCTTGCCCTCGCGCAGGCGGGCGACCAGCTTGCCGTCGTTGACGGCGCGGCGGCCAAAGGTCAATTCAGCCATGTCGGCATGGCGGCAAAATTCGGAGATTTGCGCGAGGATCTGATCGTTTTTCATGGGAAGCCGGTGGGCAGCGGCGGGTGGCGAAGCTCTCCTACCATCATCTGCCCACCGGGGGAATATGTCGTGCCCGGACGCGGCGCAGCCTGTAGCCCTTGCGAAAGGGTGCGCTGCAGAGCCGGGGCCGTAACGAACGCCGGTGTCTGGTACGATCCGGTTCTGCGAAGCAGCGCTGAGCGCTGCATCGCGCCCGGGACACGCGATCTACTTCCCCCACATCTCCTGCGCCACATCCACCGCGAGCTTGAGTTTCGCCCATTGCTCTTCTTCGCTGAGGATGTTGCCTTCCTCGGTCGATGCGAAGCCGCATTGCGGGGACACCGCGAGCTGCTCTAGCGGCGCGAATTTTGCGGCCTCGTTCAGGCGCCGCCTGATGTCGTCCTTATTTTCCAGTTCGCCAAATTTCGAGGTGATGACGCCGACCACCACGATCTTGTCGCCCCTGGGCAGGAATCGCAGCGGCTCGAACCCGCCGGCGCGGTCGGAATCGTATTCCAGGAAGTAGCCGTCGTAGTTGGTGCCGGCCAGCATGGTCTCGGCCACCGGCTCGTAGCCTCCTGAGGAAATCCAGGTGGAGCGGAAGTTGCCGCGGCAGACATGGGTGGTAATGGTCATGTCGGCGGGCCGTTCGGCGATCGCGTAATTGATGACGCGGGCGTAGGTCTCCTGCAGGCCGTCCGGATTGTCGCCGCGCTCGTGCGCCTTCCTCAGCTCATCCGGCGAGCATAGATAGGCCCACACCGTGTCGTCGAACTGCAGATAGCGGCAGCCCGCGTCGTAGAACGCCTTCACCGCCTTGCGATAGGTCTTGCCGAGATCCTCGAAGAACGGCTCGAGATCGGAATAGGCCTGTTTCGAGATTGCCCTGCGGCCGCCGCGAAAATGCAGCACCGCCGGCGACGGGATCGTCATCTTCGGCACCACATGCGCGGTGTCGGCATGCTTTTTCAGGAAACGAAAATGATCCAGCATCGGATGATGATCGGGAAAATCCAGCCTGCCGATCACGCGGATGGCGTCATGACGCGTCTGTACGCCGGCGAACTGGATGCCCTCGTCGGGATGAAACAACTCGCAGCCGGTCAGGTGGCTGAGGAAGTCGAAATGCCACCATGAGCGGCGGAATTCGCCGTCGGTGGCAAGCTTCAATCCGATCTGGGCCTGCCTGTGCACGACCTTTTCGATCTCGCTGTCCTCGACCTTGCGCAGGTCGTCGGCGGTGATCTCGCCTTTCTCCAGCCTGGTGCGGGCTTCCTTGATGCGCGGCGGGCGCAGCAGGCTGCCGACCTCGTCGGCGCGGAAAGGGGCTTTGGTCCGTTGCATGGTTTCACTCCCGAAAATCAATCAGTTCGCAGTTATACTCGTCATTGCGAGCGAAGCGAAGCAATCCAGAGACATCGAGCAGGACTGGATTGCTTCGTCGTTGCGCTCCTCGCAATGACGAAACTGTCACGACTTCCCGGCGACGCCGAGATAGCGTTCGAGCGCCGCGGGGTTCGCCTTCAGTTCGGCGCTGGCCGCGTCGTGCACGATCGTGCCGCGCTCCAATATCACAACGCGGTCGGCCAGCCCCAGAATCTTTTGCGCGTTCTGCTCGACAATGATGGAACAGATGCCGCCGGCGCGGGTGATGGCGCCGAGCGCTTTGAGCAGTTCCTCGACGATGATCGGCGCGAGCCCCTCGGTCGGCTCGTCCAGCAGCAACACCTTCGGATTGAGGGTCAGCGCCCGGCCAATCGCCAGCATCTGCTGCTCGCCGCCGCTTAGCTGATTGCCGAAATTGCTTTTGCGCTCGGCAAGCCGCGGAAACATCTCGTAGACCTTGGCGACCGTCCATGGACCCGGCTGCGCCACCGCGGTCATGTTCTCTTCCACGGTCAGCGATTTGAAGATATTGCGCTCCTGCGGCACCCAGCCGATGCCGGCCCGCGCCCGCCGGTCCGGCCGCATCGACGTGATGTCCTGGCCGTCGAGCACGATAGCGCCGCCGAAGCAACGGGTGACGCCGACGATGGAATTGATCAGCGTGGTTTTGCCGGTGCCGTTGCGCCCCAGCAGCGCCAGCACCTGGCTTTCCGGCAGCCGCAGCGACACGTTCGGCAGCACCACCGCCTCGCCGTAGCCTGCGCGCAAGCTCTCGATGCACAACAGATCAGCCATCGAAATTTTCGCCAGATGATATGCCGTCATCGCCGCGAGAGCGGGGACCCGGTACACGCCAGGGCATCGACAAATCGCGATCGCGCCGGTCACTGGGTCGCCCGGTCAAGCCGGGCGATGACGGATAGCGCTTACCCATGCGCGGCCTCGCCGAGATACACCGCCTTGACCCGCGGATCGCGCGCCACTTCGGCCGGTGCGCCTTCCACCAGCAGCGCGCCGTTGACCATCACCGAGATGCGGTCGGCGAAGGAGAACACCAGATCCATGTCGTGCTCGATCAGGAGCACCGTGACGTCGCGCGGCAAGGCTGCAACGGCTGCAAGAATGTCGTGGCGTTCGCTTTCGGGCACACCGGCGGCGGGCTCGTCGAGCAGCAGCACGCGTGGCCTGGCGGCGATCGCGACGGCAATCTCCAGCAGCCGCTGCTTGCCATAGGGCAGCGTCGCTGTCGGCGCGTTCATCACGTCAAGCAGATGGAAGCGCGCGAGGTTTTCGGCAATCTCGGCGTTGACGTCGGCGCGCGTGCCCATGCGGCGCCACCAGTCGCCGCCGCGCCCCAGCCGTTCGGAGACCGCAAGTCCGACAGTTTCCAGCGGCGTCAGGTCGGCGTAAAGCTGGTTGATCTGGAAGGTGCGCGACAGACCGCGCGTGACGCGGCTGTGTACCGGCAGTCCGGTAATGTCGCTGCCTTCGAGCAGGATGCGCCCGCCATTGGGCTTGAGCACGCCGGTCAAGAGGTTGATGACGGTGGTCTTGCCGGCGCCGTTCGGGCCGATCAGCGCGTGACGGGCGCCTGACTCGATCTTCAAGGCGAGATTGCGGGTCACCTTGAGGCCGCCGAACTGCTTTTCCAGCGCGATGGTTTCCAGCGCAGCGGTCATGGCGCGCCCTCATCGGGGACCGCGACGACGGTTTTCCTTCCGGCGAATTGCGCAATCAACAGGTTCGGCAGCCACAGCGCCCAGCGATGCATGCGCGCGCGACCGGTCAGGACGATCGCCACCAGCACGAGACCGATCCAGAACTGCCAGTACTGGGGCGTCAGCGTCGAAAACAACTCCTGCAGCAGCTTGAACGCCACCGCGCCGATCAGGCCGCCATAGAGATAGCCGGTGCCGCCGATCACCAGCACCAGCAACAGGTCGGCGGAGCGTTCGAACGAGAACACGTCGAGCGATGCAAGCGCGGTCGATTGCGTCGACAGCGCGCCGGCGATTCCCGCGTAGAAGGCGGCCATTGTATAGATCGCGGTCAGCCGCCGGTTGACCGGTATGCCGATCGCCGAGGCCCGCAGCGGATTGTTGCGGATCGCGCGCAACGATAGCCCAAACGGCGAATGCACGATGCGCCGCGCCAGCAGGAACAGTGCAAACAGCACGGCAAGACAATAGATGAATCCGACCTTGCCGAAGATGTCGAACGAAAACAGCCCGAGGATCGGCTGCATCTCGATGCCCTGCAGCCCGTCGAAGCCGCCGGTGATGTTGGAGAACTTGTTGGCGAGCTCGCGCAGCAGCAGCGCGATGCCAAGCGTCACCATCAGCCGTGTCAGGTCCGCGCCTCGCATCACCAGAAAGGAGGTGACGAAGCCGAGCACCATCGCCGCCAGACCTGCGACGATCAATGCCAGCACCGGCTCCTTGACGATGCCGTGCACCGCGAGCAGTCCGGCGGTATAGGCGCCGACGCCGAAGAAGGCGGCATGGCCGAGCGAGACGATGCCGGCGTAACCCAGGATCAGGTCGAGCGACAAGGCGAATAGCGCGAGCCAGGCAATCTCGGTCAGGATCAGATAACGGTTGGGGAACAGCAAAACGCTGGCAGCCGCGAGCAGCCAGAATGCGATCTCGCTCCAGCGCCATCGCGCACGCGCAATGGCGTAACCGGATACGTCGGGGGCGTTCATCGGACGGCTGTGCGGCCGAACAGGCCGTTCGGACGCCAGATCAGGATCGCGATCATCATGGTGTAGATCACGAACGCTCCGAGTTTCGGCACGTAGTATTTGCCGGCGACGTCACCGATGCCCAGGAGCAGCGAGGCCAGAAACGGCCCGGTGATGCTCGACGAGCCCCCGACCGTCACGACGATCAGGAAGTAGATCATGAATTTCAGCGGGAAATACGGATCGAGCCCGAGTATCTCGGCGCCGAGCGCGCCGCCAAGGCCGGCGAGACCGCAACCGAACGCGAAGGTGAATGCGAACACCTGCGGCACGTTGATGCCGAGCCCGCTGGCAGCGCGGGGATCGTCGACCGCCGCGCGCAGCTGGCTGCCGAACCGCGTCTTCGCCAGGGTGAGCTGCAACGCGACGGTGAGGAGCCCGCAGATCACGATGATCATCAGCCGGTAGCGGCCAACGCCGATGCCGAACAGGTCGATCTGGCCCTGCAGATAGCCCGGCAGGTGGATGAAGGTCTGCGACGACCCCATGAAATAGTCCACCGCGGTGACCGACATGAAAACGAGGCCGACCGTGAACAGCACCTGATCGAGATGCGGACGGTTATAAAGATGACGATAGAGCGCGCGCTCCAACGCGGCGCCAATCGCAGCGCTTGCGATAAACGCCATCGGCAGGCTGACGAAAAACGGCCAGCCGGAGCGGTTGACCAGGAGGGCGCAGACATAGCCGCCGGCCATGGCAAAGGCGCCATGGGCGAGGTTGACGAAGTTCATCAGCCCCAGCGTCACCGCCAGCCCGCACGCCAGCACGAACAGCAGCATGCCATAGGCGACCCCGTCGAACAGAATGGTGATGAGCGTGGTCATTTGGTCACCGTCATTGCGAGCGAAGCGACGCAATCCAGCGCCATACATGCAGACTGGATTGCTTCGTCGCTAGCGCTCCTCGCAACGATTTCGCCCCTTTACTTCTTCGTCTTGCCCGCGTCCTTGACCGCCTCGAAGGTCGCGAATTCGACGTTGTAGAGTTCGCCGTCGACTTTCTCGACCTTGCGGATGTAGATGTTCTGCACGATGTCGCGGGTTTCCGGATCGATCGAGACCGGCCCGCGCGGACTTTCCCACTTCATGCCCTTCATGGCTTCGATCAGTCCGTCGCCTTCGGTCTTGCCTCCGGTCTTTTTCAGCGCCTCGTAGATCAGGTGAATACCGTCGTAGCCGCTGACCGCCATGAAGCCCGGGCGGGTGCCAAAAGCCTTCTTGTAAGCCCCGACAAATTCCTTGTTCATCGCGGACGGATGAGCGGCCGAATACAGGTGCGCGGTGACGGTGCCGAGCGCGGCGTCGCCCATGCCATTGAGCAGGTCATCGTCCATCACGTCGCCGGGACCGATCACCTTGATGCCGGATTTGTCGAGCCCGCGTTCGGCATACTGCTTCATGAAGTTGCCGCCCTGCCCCGCCGGCACGAATACGAACACCGCGTCGGGCTTGGAATCCTTCATGCGCTGCAGGAACGGCGCGAAGTCCGGGTTGGCCAGCGGCACCTTGACCTCCTCGACGATTTCGCCGCCGCCGGCGGCGAAGTGCTCCTTGAAGAACAGCAGCGCGTCGTTGCCGGGGGCGTAATCGGAGGTCAGGGTCGCGACTTTCTTGATGCCGTTCTTGGCTGCCCAGTCGCCGATGATGGTGGAGGATTGCGCCAGGGTAAACGACGTGCGGACGATATAGGGCGAACGCTCGGTAATGATCGAGGTGCCCGCCGCCATGACGATTTCCGGCACCTTGGCTTGCGTTGCCAGCGGCGCAGCCGCCAATGCGGCAGGCGTGACGCCGAAGCCGGCGATGAAATTGACCTTGTCGTTGACGATCAGTTCCTGCGTGAGGCGCTTGGTGTTGTCGGGGACCGCGGCGTCGTCCTTCAGAATGACTTCGATCTTTTTGCCGGCGACGGTGTCGCCGTGTTGCTGCATGTAAAGCTTGACTGCGTTGTCGATCTGTTTGCCGGTCGAGGCTTGGCCGCCGGTCATCGGCAGGATCAGGCCGATCTTGACGGCATCCTGCGCCTGCGCCGTCGCAAGGGCGGACGCTCCGGCCAGCGCGACGCCGGCCAGCCGCAACATCATCTGACTTCGAATGAACATCAACATCCTCCCCTGGTCGGTTTCATCTTCTGGGCCGAGTCCCCGGCCCTTGCCGCTACCATATCCGAAATTCCGCAGCGGGATATCGGCGCGGCATGGCGTCTCAGCCGTACCGGTTTGTCAATCGCGACCATCGAAGCGCGGTCCGCCGCGGATCAGTGGATAGCGGCTCAACGGCCCGTCGGCAGTCGGCGTGTTCAGCCGACGAGGTATATTAATACCTTAAAGGCCGTGACGGACAACCTGATCGACGCCGACCCCGCGGCCGCGCAGGGTGGCCCAGATCAGCCTCACATCGCCTGAAAAGCTTTGGGTCCTGACATATTGCGCGTCGATTTCGGCAAGCCGGTTGGCATCCGACATATCGATGCCGCTGACCTGGGCCAGTCCGGTGATGCCCGGCCGTACCGACAGAACGCCCAATTGCCGCCGCGCCTCGACCAGTTCGGACTGCGACGGCAGGCAAGGCCGCGGACCCACAAGGCTCATGTCGCCCGCGATCACGTTGCAGAGCTGCGGCAGCTCGTCGATCTTGAAGCGGCGAAGATGCTCACCGAGGGCGGTGACCGCCGACGCCTGCACCTCATGCGTCGGCAAATTCGCGGTTCCCGAATACATCGTCCGCAATTTGTAACAGGTGAATGGACGCCCGTCCTTCCCGACCCGGACCTGCGTGAAGATCGCCGGACCCGGACTCTGAAAACGGATGGCTACGATGACGACCAGCAGGATCGGCCAGAAGAACAGCAGGAATGCGCCGCAAGCCAGCACGTCGAACGCTCGCTTCATCTTTCAATCACTCCGGCCGGGCGCCAGCGGCAGCCTTCACCATGGCGCGCAAGCCGGCTTTGGTGTCAACTTGCGGCGACCACCCGGCCTTCTGCAGACTGGCCGAGCTCGCCACAAGTTCGCGGCCGATCCGGTCCCAAAGCGACTGACGCCCGGCGGCGATGACCATCGCCCTTACGGCAAAAGGTGGAATCGGAATAAGGCCCGGCGAGCGCCCTGTCGCTTCGCGCAACGTGGCAATCATTTCCGCTAGCGTGATCGGCTCACGATCGCAAACGACGAATGTCTTATTTAGCGTCTCCGGGCTCGCAAGGCATACCATGACCGCTGCCACCAGATTATCGATCGCGAGAAGCGAGCGTTTGTTTTTGAAAGATCCGAAAGGAAGCGGCAACGGTAATGCTGCAATGCGCATGATCAAGGCGATATTGGCCTTGGCTCCCGGACCATAGACGATGACGGGCCGCAAAATGGTGAACGGCACGCCGGAGCGCCGGATTTCCTCTTCCGCGGCCAGCTTTGCCCGGTCGTAGGCCGTGATCGGCCACGGTTCATCGAGTTCGGTCACGACATGATCGGCTGCCGACCCTGCCTGCGCACCGATCGACGACATGAAAATCAGGCGTTGGATCCCATGGCGGCAGCAAGCCTGCGCCAAGCTCGCGGTCGCGGTTCGATTGGCCCTGGCATAGTCACCGCCGTCGGCGTGGCGATGCGCGATGGCGGCAAGGTGAATGACGATGTCGATGCCGACGAGCAACGGGTCCCAGTCGACCTCCTGCTCCAGATCGGGTAATTGCACCCATTGGATGCGGTCATGCCGTACCGTCTTGTTCGGCTTGCGCGAAGCCGCGCGAACGCTATGACCGGCGGTTGCAAGCGCGGAACTGACGGCCGAGCCGATAAAGCCCGAAGAGCCGGTGACCAGTATCCGAAATGACATCCCGTGACCTAACCCAATCCAATTTCCGTCACATTACGCCCAGCGGCAAGATTCAACTCATGATAAAGTTCCCCCATAGGGGCTACAACAGTGGTCGATGCCATACGGCCTTTTGTGGTTAAACATCTCCCGGGAAAAAACATTCCCCGAGTCGGTTAGCGGGCATAGCGTGCAAACGCTACAATCTGTTTTGCAGCCGCCTCGGGTGAGAACATGCGGCTACCCAGCTGCCGGCCCCGGTCGGCCATCGAATGGCGCAACGCATCGTTGTCGGCCAGTAGTTCCGCCAACCGTTTCAGTTCGTCCACCGAATTGCCCGCATAGACCTTGCCGACACCTTCATCCTCGATCAGCCGTTCGAGATCGGTCCCGCCGTTAACGCGGGCCAGCACCGGCAGTCCGTAGTGAACATAGGAGACAAACTTTCCGGGGATGTTGTGCGTCTTGTGGTCCGGATGCAGCGCCACCAGCCCGACATGGCATTGCGCCAGCAAACCCGGGATTTCCGACGAATCGATCTCGCCGAAGAACAGCACATTGTTGAGCTCGCGCGAGGCTTTTTCCGCCTCGAGCGTGGCGAATTCGGAACCGCGGCCCACGAACAGAAAGCCGATATCGCGGCGATGCCGCAGGCTCTGGATCAGTTCGATGAAGATGTCCATGCCCTGGGCGACGCCCATGTTGCCGATGTAGACGAAGATCTTGCGGCCGGCCAGCGCGGTCCTGGCCACCGTAATGCTGCATCCGGCATCGGGCGTGACCGCCAGCCAGTTGTGCAAGACCTCGATGCGCCGGTTCGGCGATGCCCAGTTCGCCAGATAAGCAAGGTTGGACGGCGTCTGCACCCCGATCACCTCGGCGACGGCATATTGAAGCGCCGCGATGGCCTTGAACGCCAGATAGACCGGGCCCTTGCGGACGAGGCCGAGGTCGACCGCCCATTCGGGAAAGATGTCGCGCAGGATCAGATAGGTTCGTGCGCCGGAATTGTGGCGCAGTTTCCAGATCAGCGGACCGAAGAAAATCGGCGGCGAATACCAGGCGACGATATCCCATTTCGCCCGCCGAAACGCGCTCTTGCGGATATTGCGGTACATCGCAAACGGCAGCCACATCTCGGCGATCGCCCGGCGCACGAACGACGCCGCGCGGGTCGGCGGCGCCGCGACGCGCAAAACCTCGATGCCGTCGAGCCGCTCGATTATCCAGGGTTGGTCGGACACTGGCGACGGCACAATCATGACGGGACGATGACCGAGCGTCGCGAGCTGGAGCGCCAGGTCGCGCAACTGAACCGCCGCGGACGTCCGCAACGGCGGATAGTCCGTCGAAATCAGGGCAATCAGCAGGCTGCGGCTCATGTCGGTCTGTTTCACGGCAGGAATTGCGGCGGCGCGGTTGCGCTGCGACGCGAGAGGCAGAAATTCAGAAGAAATTGGTGATCCTGGTCCGGATCGCGTTCACGACTACGGCGGACGGCGAATACTCCTCCTCGAATTCGTAACGCGCGCTCCATGGCAGGCTGATCGCCAGCGTCACCGCTTCGACGATGTTCTCTGCTTCCATGCCGGATACGATGGTGGCGCCGCTTTCCAGCGTCTCCATGCGTTCGGTCGCCATGCGCAGGCTGACATTGGGAACCTTGTAGAACAGGCCTTCCTCGGCAGCGGTGCCGGAATCGGACAGTACGCAGAACGACTGCTTGAGCAACTGGTTGAAATCGTAAAAGCCGAGCGGCGCCATGATGCGGATGTTAGGCGGAACGTCGATGCCTTTCAGTTTGCTCGCGGTGCGCGGGTGCATCGGAAAAATGATCTCGCGCTTCAGCCGCTGGTTGAGCACGCCGAGCGCCTTGAAGATGTTGGCGAGGTTTTCGGGATTGTCGACATTCTCGCTGCGATGCGCCGTTACCAGAATGTAGTTCTTCGGCTCCAGGTTCAGCCGTTTCAGGATGTCGCTGGCCTCGATTTCCGGCGCGAAGGCGCGCATGGCCTCGAAGGTGGTGTTACCGGTGACGATGATCTTCGAGGGATGAATGCCCTCGCGCAGCAGGTTTTCGCGGTGATAGCGGTTGTAGGGCAGCAGGATGCTGCTGATGTGATCGATCAGGATGCGGTTGCGCTGCTCCGGCATGCGGCGGTCCCACGCCCGCAGACCCGCTTCCATGTGGAATATCTTGATGCCGCGGTGTGCCGCGGGAAGCACGCTGAGGCCGCTATAGGTGTCGCCCAGGATCAGCAGGGCGTCGGGTTTGACTTTTTCCATCAGCGCATCCGACTTGAGGATGACATCGGCGACTTCCGGCCCGTAACCGGAGGTGTCGATATCCAGTTCATAGTCGGGCTTGCGCAGCTTCAGGTCCTTGAAAAAGAAATCGCGCAACTCGGGCGTGAAATTTTGCCCGGTATGGACCATCACGTGGTCGAAGTTCAGCTCGTCGAGCTTCTTCAGCGTCGCCCACATCTTGATCATTTCCGGGCGCGTACCGAAAATCGACATCACCTTCATTGTTCATGTTCCATGCTGGTGTGTTGAACCGTCGCTTGCGTGACTGGCTATCACGATGCGGGCGGCGGGAAAATCGACACTTCGGGCAAAGGCAAGATCATCCGGCCTCCTCTGGCGAGGTAGTTGCCGTTCTTCTTCCGGATCTCGTCGAAGAAGCTCCAGGCGAAAATCAGCAGGTAATCGGGCGGATCGTCGCGGTCGAGAATTGAGGATGGAAAAATCTCGAAATGCGATTTGGGCGTGTAAAAACCTGCTTTGGCAGGGGCGTCGTCGATCATGTAATCGAGGTGGTGGTGGGTGATGCCGCAATACTGGATCATGGTGTTGGCGCGGCCGGACGCGCCATAGCCGGCTATCCGCTTGCCCTGGCGGCGCAGATCGCCGAGCAGTTCGATCAGCCTGTCGCGATGGCCGGCAACAGTGTTGGAGAATTGCAGGAATGTCCGGTAACGGTCGAACCCCCGCGCGCGCTCCTCGGCCTCCAGCGCCCTGACCGCTTGCGATACCGAGGCGCTGTGCCTTGAGCCCTTCTTGCAGGCGTAGAACCGGATCGAACCGGCGTGGATCGGGATCGGCTTGATGTCGAACACCATCATGTCGTAGCGGGCGAGATGGTTCATCGCCGACAGCAGCGAATAGTAATAAAGATGCTCGTGATAGACCATGTCGTATTGCAGCTCGTCGATCACCTTGCCGAGGTAGTGAACCTCAAAGGCGAACACGCCGTCCGGCTGCAGTGCCGCGGCGACCGCGCGCGTGGTGCCCTGGATGTCGGGGATGTGGGCATAGACGTTGTTGGCCATGATCAGGTCGACCTTGCCGTATTCGGCGACGACCTTGCCGGCAACGTCCTCGTTGAAATAGCTATTGATCACCTTGATGCGGGAATTGTTGATGGTGGCGACGACATTGGACGCCGGGTCGACGCCGATCACGGTGCGGATGCCCTGGTTGGCCAGCGGACGCAGCAGCACGCCGTCGTTGCAGCCGAACTCCAGCACCGTTGCGCGTGCCGGATCGAGGAACCGCGTGGTGACTTCGGCGGCGTATTCGCTGAAATGGTCGCGCAAGGTCCCGATCGCCGACGAGAAATAGAAATAACCTTCCTTGAACATGACGTCGGCGGGAACCTTGTCGGTCACCTGCACCGCGTAGCAGTCCTCGCAGAAGTGCAACCGCATCGGAAAGGTCCGCTCGGCGGCGAACTGCCCGGGCTTCAGGAAAGCGCCGGCGAGACCAACCTCGCCGAAATCCATCACCAATCCCAGCCGCTTGCCGTCGCAGAACGCGCAGACGGGCTCATCTGAGCCACGCATTTCCATGGTGGACTTCCCTGTTTCGCGGTCCGGCCGGCGGATCGGCCGGCAGTCGCCTTGTCGAGGTGCGGCTACCACAATCGACCCGTCGGGTCGATATCGTGGCAGGCTACATTTCAGCGATGGACGCGTTCTCGCCCCGCAAATGGTGCTGGATGAAATCGAGCTTGAGCAGCAGTTGCTTGACCCCGGCGACGCTCAACCGCTCGGTATTGTGCGAGGTGTAGTCGTCGAGCACCGATATCTGCTTCTCGCCCTCGGTGAAATACATGGCGTAGTTGAGATCCCTGTTGTTGGCCGGGATGCGGTAATACTGTTTCATGTCCTCGACCCGCGCCATTTCCTCACGCGAAACCAGGGATTCGTAGAGCTTCTCACCATGGCGGGTGCCGACGATCTGCACCGGATTATCGGCGTTGAAAATCTCCTTGAGCGCCTGCACCAGGTCGCCGATGGTCGCGGCCGGCGCTTTCTGCACGAAAATGTCGCCCTGCTGGCCATGCCCGTAGGCATGCAGCACGAGGTCCACCGAGTTGTCCAATGACATCAGGAAACGGGTCATGTTGGGGTCGGTGATCGTCAGCGGCTTGCCGGCCTTGATCTGCGACACGAACAGCGGGATCACCGAGCCGCGCGAGACCATGACGTTGCCATAGCGCGTCGCGCACAGCAGCGTCTCGGTCGACGACAGGCTGCGCGACTTTGCCACCATCACCTTTTCCATCAGCGCCTTGGTCTGGCCCATGGCGTTGATCGGATACACCGCCTTGTCGGTTGAAAGCACGACCACCTTCTCGACGCCGTTTGCAACCGCGGCGCTCATGACGTTCTCGGTGCCGAGAATATTGGTCCGTACCGCCTCGAGCGGATAGAACTCGCAGGACGGCACCTGCTTCAGCGCGGCGGCGTGAAACACGTAATGCGCGCCCTTCAGCGCCTGATGGATGCTGTCATAACCGCGAACGTCGCCGATGTAGAATTTGAGCTTGGCGTTGTTGAACGCCGAACGCATCTCCTCCTGTTTCTTCTCGTCGCGGCTGAAGATGCGGATCTCGGCGACGTCGGTCGCGAGAAAACCCCTCAGGATGTGCTGCCCGAACGATCCGGTACCGCCGGTGACCACTACAACCTTGTCCGTAAACATCATGTCCTCGCCGTGCCAAATCGGTCGCAATACATCCGGTCGACAAGCGCCGGCCAGTCCGGCGCGACATAGCCGGTCGCCCGCTCAAAGCGGTCGGCGACCAGCGAGCGATCGGGATTCGGTCGCTCGTCGGGGATCAACTCGATCTTCTTGCCATAGCGCTTCGCCACCAGCTGCAGCAGATCGAACTTCGAAATCGGCCGGGTCGCCACGTGATACAGGCCATGCAGGTCGGGTCGTGGAATCACGACGTCCTTGATGAGGTCGGCGAGCACGATGGTCGGAAATCCCGAGAAGATTGCCCGTGTATAGGCGCGGCACTGGCCCTGCTGCGACAGAAACCACTCTAGCAGCCCACTGCCGGATTGCAATTCGTGGCCGATGATCGACGTCCGCAAGGTGATCGCGTGCGGTTCGGTAACTTCGCCCAGCAGCTTCGATATCCCGTATACATCGTCCGCATCGGGCAGGTCGTCTTCGCTATAGGATCCACGGTTTCCGGAAAATACCCCGTCAGAACCGATCTGGACAAGGCGGGCTCCGGCGAGCTTGCACAGATGCGACAGCCGCCGCGGCAGCACCGAATACACCGAGAGCGACCGCATCGGATCAGCGGGCGCCGGCCGCCCGACGGCAACGCAGTTCACCACCACGTCCGGAGCGGCGGCATCGAGCAGTCGTGCGAGCCGGTCCGGATTTTCGACATCCTCGATCACGGTCAGGTCGTCTGCGTGCCCGGCCGCGAACAGCCCGCGGGCGGCCTCGCGGCGGATCGTTCCCGTGACGCGCGCATCCGGTACCTTCGACAGCCCGCGGAAAACCGCGTTGCCCAACAGGCCCGTTGCGCCGAGAACCAGAATCTTCACAGCATCACCCGTTCGCACCAGGCATCAGGCGACCCGCTTGCCGATGTGGTCAAGCAGCTGGTCGCGCTCCCTGATACTCGGATAATTGACCAACACCGCGCGGTAGACGCCCTTGAACACGAACAGGCTGCCGGCCGCACACCCGATCACGCCGAAATTGCGGATCAGTTCCTCGATATGCGCAAGCGAGCCCGCGCCGCCGAGGATGGTGACCGGCACCTTTGCCGACCCGTTGACCTGCCGCGCCAACTCGAGATCGTAGCCCTTCATCTGGCCATCCTTTTCGATGGCGTTGACCACGATCTCGCCGGCGCCGAGTTTTTCCACTTCCGCCGCCACCTCCAGCATCGGCCGGCCGGTGTTGACGGTGCCATTGTGGGTCCAGACCTCGTAGGCGGTGCTGCGCGGGCGCGGCTTGACGTCGAGCACCACGACGACGCTCTGATTGCCGACTGCCTCGGCGGCTTCGGCGATGAGGCGCGGATTTGCCACCGCCGCCGAACTGATCGCCACCTTCTCGACCCCGAGCCCGATGATGGTCTTGACCTGCTCCACGCTCTTGACGCCGCCGCCATAGCACAACGGCATGCGCGACTCGAAAGCGAGATTTTCAAGCATTTTGTAGTCCGGGCCGTGCCCCTTCACCGTGGCGTCGATGTCGTAGACGGCGAGTTCGTCGACCGCCTTCTCGTTGAAAATCTTGACCACGTTGATCGGATCGCCGACGTATTTCGGACTGGAGAATCCGACGGTCTTGACGAGGCCTTTGTCCTGGACGAGCAGGCAGGGGATGATACGGGGGCGCAGCACGATCAGATCTCGGCGAAGTTTTTCAACAGCCGGACGCCGTAATCGTGGCTCTTCTCCGGATGGAACTGGACGCCGTAGATATTGTTCGAGCGCACCGCACAGCCGAACGCGATGCCGTATTCGGAGGTCGCCAGCACATTGTCATTGGAAGCGCAGTCGAAATAATACGAATGCAGGAAATAGAAGCGCGAGTCCTGCTCGAGCCCGGCGAATAGTTTCGCGCCACGCGTCGGCATTACGTCGTTCCACCCCATGTGCGGCAGCCGCGGCGGCTGGCACAGGGTCTTCTCGTCGAAGCGCCGCACCCGCCCGTCGATCCAGCCGAGGCCCGACAGCCTGCCCTCCTCGCTGGAGCGCGCGAGAATCTGCATGCCGACGCAGACGCCGAGCACCGGCATGCCCTGCTTGAGAACCAGATCGTCGACGGTCTCGCGCATGCCGGAGGCGTCGAGCAGTTCCATCGCGTGGTCGAAGGCCCCCACCCCCGGCAGGATGAGCTTGCTTGCGTCGCTGAAGTCGGACGCACCGGTCGCGATGGCGGTCGGGATGTTCAGCCTCTTGTATAGGTTGGCGAACGCCTGAACATTGCCGAGCCCGTAGTTGATGATGGTGATCATCGAAAGATCCGGTTATCCAGCCCGAGCAGATTGTAAATCCTCGCGCCAAGCGTGATCAGGAACAGATTATTCTTGTAATCCCGGAACGTCTTGTTCGGGCCTTTGAAAATTTCCTCGAATTCGGCAACGCTCCAGCCGAGCTTTGTCGCGACGTATTCGAACTCGTGCGCCATGGTCTCTTCGTCGAGTTCGGGCGTGGCAAGACGCTGCAGCGCCTGGTCGCGCGTCAACTGACCGGTCAGGATCTCGCTCGACAGATACGCGCGGCGTTTGTCGTAGCCGAATTTCTTCGGCGTCCAGAACGATTCGTAAAAGCGCGTGAAGCGGGATTCGTAGTGCTTCTGCGGATAGGGTTGCCAGCCGAATTTCTCGCTCAGCGTGCGAATGGCATCCTGCTTGATATAGGGCACATTATCCAGCAGCTTGATGACGCGCATGCCCTTTACCCAGCGGTAATAGGTCCGGTATTTCAGGATGTCGCAGGTTGGGAAGGTCTTCAGCGGCCGCTCGCCAAACTTGGCGTGAATGTCGCGGACATGAACCATGTCGGTTGAGTAATAAGTCCACTCCAGCGACTCGCGCACGCATTCGGTGGAATTATTGCCGCCGGTGATGACATATTTGAAACCGTTTTTGGCGGCGAAATTGTACATCGCGGAGAACAGCGCGAGATCCTGCGGCTGATCCTGAAACGCGACCTGCGACCGGAAGAACGCGCGCTGCAGATCCTTCATCTCTTCCCAGTTGACGACCTCGGTTACCAGATCGAGGTCAAGGCCGTGGATGATCTTCTCGATGTTGCTGACGCCGAGATCCGAGTTCCAGCCGGTGTCGCAATGAAACATCAGCGGCCGCAGGCCGAACTGTTCCTTGGCAATGTATGTCACATAGGAGCTGTCGAGGCCGCCGCTGATGCCGATGATGCAGTCGTGGTCGCGGTCCTTGCCCTCCGCCTTGATCTTCTCGATGACGGGCATGATCTCTTTCAGGCCGCGCTCGTCGGGATGCCAGTTCGGCTTGATGCTTTCGTGAAAGTTGCAGCAATACTGGCACCAGCCGCGCTCGTCGAACTGGAGCGTGGAGTCGCTGGTGTCCATCACGCAGTTGGTGCAAATCTGATATTTTCGAGCGGTCATTTCATCTCAAGGCGTTCGAGAAACTCGGGTTGCGCGCCGGTCATGTCGGGGCTCTCAGTTCCGTTCAACCTGACCTCGCGCCGGTGACCCCCTTTAGTCCGTCTCGCACGGCAGATAAATACGCTCTGACGTAATTCGGGCGATCTTCGACCTCAAATAGGAGAATAATCCTATTAATTATGATCGAGACGATCTGTTTGAGCGAAAAAATGAGGGGAACGTGACGTTTCCGCAGCAGCAGAAAACTGTTCCGGATCTGGTAGTAACATCTGGTGGGATTGTGAACAAGGATGGTCAGCGGCCCGAATCTGAAATGCCGGCTGCCAATACTGTGGCGCATGACCGCGGTTGGGACGACATATATCGGAATTTTCTTGCTGCGACACCGCAGGCACCACTCGGCATCGACAAAATCGATGAACAGGCTGGCGTCGAAGGTTCCGGCGCGTTCGAACACCTCGCGTGTCGCAACCGTCCCCGAGGAAATCACGATATCGACGGGATAGCGGCCTGACGACCGGGGCCGATGGACCGGGGCCAACAATCCATATCGCCCGACGCATACCGACGGCAACGCAATGCCCGTGACCTCGTCGACACAAAGCGGCGCGACTATTTCCGCAGTTCCAGGTTCAATGGCCGCCACCAGGCGGTCCACGAATCCCGGGGCGATCTTCGAATCCTGATCGAAAAATACCAGAACCGTTGCGCCGGCCGAAAGCGCCGCGGCCACGCCGGCGTTTTGGGCATGGGCGATGCCTGAATTGTAGCCGAGGGTGATCAGCGTGCATCCCTCGGGCAGCCCGGCGCTGTCCAGATACGGCGTCTCGGTGTTGTCAACGAGAATGACCCCGGCACCGTCGGCGAGAACGTGGCTGCAAAGCCCGAATATTTGCGCCACGTCCGGCCGGTAGCACACGATAATGCAACAGGTGGTCACAGCGTGTCATATCCGGCGGTCGTTCCGTCGGACTCCGCTGCATGGAAGAACGGCTTCATGACGCAAGACCCTTGAGCCGACTATAGGCTTTCCACAGCAATGGAACGGAGGCGCGGAACGGCGAGGCGTTGAGCATGGAAATCGCTGCCACGGCGGGGGAGCGCTGCAACTTACCGGCGAACGCCGGCGCGTTTCTGGCCAGCGCCGTCTCGAAACGCGCCGTGATGGCCGGATCGATCGCTCGACCGTTCTGGCAAGCCTCGACCAGCGCGAACATATAGAAGGTCCGGTACCGGTTGAACATGAATTTTGCTCCCAATTCGCCATGGACGGCTTGGGCTTCGGCGTCCCGGGCCAGGTAGGATTTGAGAAATTCGGAAAACTGGTCAAGCCCGACGAGCGCGGGCGACCAGATCGACGGCAGCGACGCGGATTCGCTTTCCGGATGGATGCGGACGGAAAAATGCTCGTTCGGATCGGCGGCTTTATACGAGCCGGCGATCAAGGACAGCCAGAGCGCGTCGTCGGCAAAGAACAGTTTCTCGAACGCCGGAATGCCTCCGATCCGGTCGTAATCAGCCGAGCGCATCACGAACCCGGTGCCGAAGGTGTCGCGTTGCAGCCGATACCGGGCTTCGAGATATTGCGCGGCGGTCTCCCGTTCCGGCACGGCGAGGCAACTGCGGATCGTCTTTCCCGCCGCGTCGATGAGCCGCGAGCCGGTTTGATAGAGCGCGCCGTCGGGATAGCGATCGATGAGATCCTTTATGCTCGACAGAAAATCGGGATCGAGCTTGTCGTCATGCCCGATCAGGGTCATGTACTCCTGTTTCTCGACGTCCTTGACGCGGCCCCAGCTCTCCACGATCGAGAGCGGCTCGGACGAGGTGTAGAGCCGGATGCGGCGGTCGTTTTTGGTTTTCAGCCACGCGACGGTATTGTCGCTGCTCTGGTTATCGAGCACGATGAGCTCGAAATGCGGATAGCTTTGCGCAAGCACGCTCTCGACGCATTCCTGGACATAGGGCCAGCCATTCCGGACCGGCAAAACAACACTGAAACTGATCACGTCTTCCCCCGAACGGTGGAGGGTGCTTCGCGGTGCCGCGCCTGATAGATATTGGCGAGCAAAATCGCAAGGATCAGCACTCCCATGGAAGAGAAAAAGTTTGGATTGGTAACGGACATCACGAGGTACATGAAATAAGCCACCGCCAGCGCCTGGTCGCGTCGTGAGGTCGACGCCAGTATGGCGTTCCCCAGCGGCACGGCGAGCAGCGCGAACAGGATCAACGCGCCGAACAGTCCGAAATTCCTGATTACCTCCAGATAGGTCAGTTCGGTGGTGTAGAACTGCCCTCGCGCGGTCCAATCGTAGTTGACTCCGAGCCCTTGTCCCAGCACCAGCGTGGCCGGATCGCTGAAGATGCGGATGTAATCCCCCAACGTCGTCAATTTGATGTTGTTGGAAAATTCGGTGGGATCGAAAAACGCCTGCAGATAGGCGGCGCTTGCGAAGCCCAGCGCCGCGATCAAGCCAAAACAATACAGCATATATCGCGCCGGCCTGTCGGTGTAGAGCGGCCACAGCAGCAACGGCAACACCAGCGCGACGATCATGTTGTTACGCAATCCGGAGACGAATATCGCGGCGGTGTTGACAGCCGCCAGCACCGCAAACAGCATTTTGCGTGAGGTGGACACCGACATCGCGCGGTCGAAATAATGGGCGACCGCGATTACCATCATCGGGCAGGTGGTGAAATAGACCTGAAGGAACCGGAAACGCCCGAAATCCCGTTCGTCCAGATAAAGCATGCCACTGTTTATACCCAGCGGCTGCACTGCGTTGTATACCGGGCCGTAATTATACTGGATCGCCGCAAAGACCGCGAGCGTCAGGCAGGCGCCCGCCGTCAGGACCGCGCTCAATGGCGGGATAAGATCCAGCCGGTTGAGGATGAGAGGAAGCGTCAACGAGACCAGCAAATACCCCTTCAGCAGCGGGAACCCCTCGGGAGGTATGGAGCCGTTGAGGAGGTAGAACCGGACAAGCGAAAGTACCGGGATGGCGATGAAGATGAGGACATAGAGCACTGGCCATAGTGGAAAGGCGGTATTGCCGCGGCTTAATAGCAGCCGCAGCAATGTCAATGTCCATAGCGCAACGAACAGCGGTATCTTGGCGTTCAGTAGCCTGTTGCCGGGATCGAACACGCAGACGACCAGCAAAGCCACCGCGAGAACGCACGCCAGAAAGCCGCCTTTGGCCACATCAGTCCGCAGATCTCCCAACGGCCGGGCTCCGGTGTTCCAGGACCAGCGCGGGCTTGCTGCCGCGCGTAGCGCTGCTGGACCGGCGCGACGGCAGCAGCAGGGGCCACACCAATTGCAGGATAAGGCCGGAAAACGCAATCATGTTCTGGAAGGTGCAGAATACGATGAACATGTTGAGGAGCGCGAGACACGGCACCCGATAGGGCGAGTAGCGTATAAGTTGCAGATACACTACGACCAGCGAGGCAAACAGCGTGAACAGCAGCATGCACCCGGTCCACCCGGCATAGACATAGGAGCGGCCATACATCGTCGCGACATTGAGACCGCGCGAGACCTCCGGCGTTTTCACCCGTTCGGTGCCAAGGAATGGCAGGATCCGCTTCGATATGAAGTCGGGTATCATCTCGCTCACGACGAATTCGGCGGTGCTTTGGTCGTCCATGTTCGTGGTATCGACAGCGAGTTGAAGATTCGCCATCGGCGAGGTCATGTAGATATAAGTCCACAAATAGGTTGGCGGAATTCCCGACTCCCGAAATGCCGCGGTCGGTTTCCCGACGGCTTCGATCGCTTCGCTACTTCCCTCGCGCAGGTTTCCGAATATGCCGAACAGATGCAGGACCAGGAGCGCGGACGCCACGATCACGGACCCGCGCACCACGCCGATGCGGCTATATCTGATGAAGAAAACGAAGACCCAGGACACCACGCACATCAGCGCCGGACCGCGGTAGAAGATCAAGATGAAGTAGACGATCGAAAGCACCGCTTCGGCGAGGTAGCCCACGCGCCTGGAATATATGAAATCCGCGAACCGGATGGCCGAAAAAACAATCGCGAATGTTCCGGTGAACACATGCAGATGCGGAACACCCAGATCGCCGGAGAAGGTGGCCTTGCCGCTCACCACCAGCAGCAGCGGCGCACCGCCGGTATAGACGATGTCAGCGGCAAAAAACACGGCCAGCAGCAGCACGGTATATTTAGGCAACCGGTCGGGCTCGTAATTCCCGGTGTCTTGCACGAATTTCGCGGTCGCGATCGCCAATACGGCCGACACCAGAAATGTCAGGCCGAAAAATGCCAGCACTTGGAAAGACAACTCCGGATAGGCCTCAGACCAACCCAACTGATAAACGGCAAGTACCCCGCCGAATGACAGAATATAGATGATGAAGGGGTTTTTGAGCATCAGGCTGAACGCGGGCGACCGAAAGGATCCATGCACTGCATACCAAGCTTCATGCTGCAATGTTACTGATTTTTCCCCACCGAACGGACCGGCAGCTCTCCCGCGCGCAACGCTCGCCAGGTCTCAGAGATGCGGATTGGTCAGGACCACCTTGGAAGTCCTGTGCCTGGCGTTGAACTCGACCGTGCGGTATTCATGATCCAGGATGTGGGCGTAGTACACCTGCTTCAGCCAGACCGAGTTCTTGAAGATCCGCCAGTGCGGCAATTGGTTCATGATCGTGATTTTTCTGCTTTCGTTTTGAGCGTTGAATTCCCGAACCGCCAGAAGCTCGCCGCAATATTCGTTATCGTCGACGTCCTGGATGTCGTCGAGATAGACGGGCACCGACGGCAGATAGCGCGCCGGCTCCCAGGTGAGGATCTCGAGGCACTGCCTGGTGCTCCAGTAGTAGTCCACGTCGATCGACACGAAGGCGATGACGGAGTCGATTTCGCTTCTGGCCTTGCGTAGCGAAGCGTCGATCGGGCCGAAATAGATTTTCGCGTTGGCGGGAAGTCCTGCAAGCAGTGCCTCCCGGTCGATCGGCGGGAAATCGCCGGTAAAGTATTTTTCCGGGTGGTCGCGATAGTCTCTCGGCGGCGGCATGCCCTCGCCGGAGTCAAAACCCAGGATATCGAACTTGACGCCGGTTTCGCGCGTGACCTGTTCGGCGATCCAGCACATGTTCATCAGCCCGGCGCCGGCGGCGACGCCGAACTCGATAATCGTTACGCGATCGATGCCGTATGATTTTGCGTGATCGGCCGCGGCCAGGATGCTGAAGGCGTAAGGCTGCCTTGGAATGCAGTCATAGGCGATCCTGGTTCGCACCGAACCGCCGAGCAGTGCGAACAGCGAGGCAACGTTGTAGATCAGCGGCTCGCCCATCCGCTCGACGTAAATCCGTTTCCAGATTCGGCGCTCGAACAGCTTATTCCACATCTTATTTCGCATCGCGGAGCATCTTTCTCATGCCAAGCATCTGGCGCCGATCGGCATTCCGCTACGCCCGGTCGGGACGGCCGCCGGACATATCGAGGTCACCGGTCGCCCAGCCGCTCAGGAAAACGCGTTGGAGAACAGTCAGTTCTTTGGATTTATCTCGTCTTTCCCCCGGCCAACTCCAAGCGTCTTGGAGACGACATTTCGAAGCGCGTTGTCGAGAATCCCGACCACATGCTTGACAGGCTCGTCAGGCCGGCCGTCGAACGACGTCACGTGAAAATACTCGGTCTGGTCCGGAGATTCCTTGGAAAAATAATAGTTGGAAACGCAGCACCGCGGCCGGTCGGCGACGACATGACTTACCGAATGCCACGACGTCTTGTTGGTTTCCATGACCACGAGCCGGTTCTGATGCGCGACGAGCGTCTTGGGTACGGTTCGCTCCTCATTCCAGAGTTCGAAATTGCCGCCCTTCTCGAGCGCCCAGTCGGGGCTGCAATAATAGAGCAGATTGAGACGCCGGTAACGGTCGCGCTTTCCGTCATGACTGTTGTCGATGTGCGGGTTGAGGTAGTCGTCCTTGAACATCATCGACAGACCGCCGGCGTAAAGCTGGGGATCCGGCTCAAGCGTTTTGAATCCGCAAATCTCGCCGACTTTGGCGACCACCGCGGCGTCCTGCAACGCGTAGGTGATCTCGCCCAGTATTTCGGGATACTCACTCAAATTCGCAGAGGTCTTCTTCTTTTCCCGGAAGGTCGCCTTGGAAAAGAAACCATCGCCATCTCTGGGAAAGGCCTGATAAATCGACTCCGCAATATCCGCAGGCAACAGATTGTCGAGGACGAAGTGCCGCGTGGGCGTTCCGACCGGATTGTTCCACTGGGCAACGATTGCATCCCGTTCCTGATCGAGCCGGTCCACGATGAGCCTAACAAGCTGTTCCTGTTTCATGTCGAGGTTCCGTCGGTTAACCAGGGAGAACGGTAAACAACTGCGGTTGATGTCTGGGCACGCGTGCGCAATAGGCTTACCGCGCGGTTCCACTGTCGGTTACAAGATTATAACGGGGCGATCAAGCGAGGCGCACAGCCCTGCTCCAGACGACCCCGGCATCGCCAAACAGTTCCACCGGACCGTCCGGCCGCGCACCGCGAAAACGATCAGACGACCGAATGCCGGCCTGACTGAAATCAGTTTCGAAACATCCGCGCATGGCATGAGCCGGATCGAACCGACCATCGATGCCGCGGCGAATCATGCAAAGCATTATCGGACGGCGCCCGGTGGCGAGCGGCGGACGTTTCGCGCATGGCGCGAGGACACGGATTTCACTGGGTTTTTTACGATCCGGGGATCATTCCAGCGAGCTTATCAAGCTCTCGACCGCACCGTTAACGGTTTTGCCTTGGCCTTCGGTTAAAGGAACAGGTGGTGTAGCAGACTTCACAAGCCGCGGGATTTCTGGGAAACATTCCAAATGACCAGATCAAGCTTGCTGCGGGTGTTCGGCGGAACGGCGATTGTATTGCTGTCGTTTTTCGCAACGCTTCTCGTTGTCGATTTCGCGATGCCGTCGTGGCGCAACCGTACCCGCGCCGACGACGCGCGGACGATCAGGACCGCTTTGGCCGCCTATTACAAGGCGCACCGTTCCTACCCTGGCCCAGCGGATATTCCAGCGGACAATCTCAAACCATTCCTGGTGGACGAGCGCTTTATTGCGGAAATTCCGCGCGATCCCGTCATCGGCGCTGGTGGCTATCGCTACGTTTCGGACGGCAAAAGCTATTATGGATTGGTCGTCAAGCTCGAGCCGTTGAATGCTCCGTGGGGATCCACCGACGGTCGTCCATGCCTGGTCGGAATCGGCACGGAGACCACCCGCGTCTTTGGCGATCCCCCTCCCCGCAACTGTTCCTTTTAAAGGCAGGCCTCAGCCATCGTCAGGATCGCCCCAGAACGCCATCGGCTCATAGTCGGCATAGGGCAGTTCGCCGTATTTGGGCACGATCTTCCAGCCGTTGCGCTCGATCCATCCCTCGACCAGGCGGCGAACCGAAATCGGCTGCCCGGAGCATAGGTTAAGCAGTCCGGGGGCGTCGGGATTCAGCGTCAGATCGGCCAACCGCCGCGCAACCTCGTTTACTGGCAAATAGTCGCGCAATTGTTCGCCTCCCGACATCGGGAACTCGCTGCGGCCAGCCGCGACCGCGGCTTTCAGCGCCGGCAGCAGCGACGTCGCCGGCTGGCCGTCTCCGTACATGTAGAACAGCCGCGCCCATGTCAGCCGGTACGGATGAACCGCCTTCAGGTATTGCAGTTTCCGGCGCAGCACGTCCTTGGCAAATCCGTACGGATTGGCCGGACGCGTTTCGAGTCCCGCGGCAAGAGGCCCCGACTGCCGGCCGTATTCAAGGCAAGTACCGACGGTGACCAGCGCCGGCAGGCCATGGCGAATGACGTTGCTCAGGAAAGCATACTGACGCGGCAATTCGGATTCGATGTGGCTGAGGGAGCGGAAGTTCGGCAGCCCGTCCCAGGCGAGATGCAGCAGCACGTCCGGCCGCTCAAGCGCCGCAAAGGAATCTTCCGGCGGGTTTGCGATGTCGAAGGCGACCCAGCGGACATTCATAGCTGGCGGCCGTTCTCGGACGACGCCGGGCCGCTCGGTGGCGATGACCTCGACGTCGCGGCGCCCGAGTTCACCGATCACGTGCCTGCCGATAAATCCCCGTGCGCCGGTGACCGCCACCTTCATCGCATACCCTCAACACCGTGCTTGTTCATATGCGATTTCATCTGAGCGCGAACTCCGCCGTCGCTTGGCGAGGCTGGACTCCTCAACTGCTCCATCACTTCGGATTTCAAATTCTACGGCAGTCGAAACGCGATCTCGGCCAACGCGCGCGAAATTCATCAGCGTTTTTCCCATCGTCGCGGCGCCATAACTGGCCGCGCGCTTGCCCTGACGCTTCGCATCGATCGGGAACGCCACGAAATCATCCTTGTCCTTTTTGGCGCACGACTGAAAGCTCCGACCCTCGGCCGATGGCAGGCCCGTCTCCGTCTCCCGCGTGAGCAGGTGAATCAAGCTCACCGACCTGAGGTGATAACGCCGTCGCTGCGGTGACCGGCTCTGCCATGATCCGCTTTGCCAAGTTCGCACCCTTGCGACGAAGCGGAGACTCTACGAACCGGAAATTTAACTCGGCCAGGATCAGAAGCAGCACGAAGATCATGAGTGCCTGAACGTATCTGAAATCATACGCCTTTTCCCCCAGAAACTGCGCGTACCGCAACGATATCTCATGGGTCAAGCCCAGGACAGGGATATGGATAAGATAAATGCCATATGATCGCGATCCCACCCACGCAAGGACTGCTCGAAACGGGAACGGCAACGGAAGTACGTAAGCTTTATCGAATGATGCGAGAAAAACCCATGCCGCGGACACCAGCGCCACCGCAGTCTCAACCTTATATCCGATAAGTGATTCAAAAGCACCCCTTGGGATTGTGACCAACAGATACAGCAGCACTGCATTAACCAGCAAAACGGCGATACGATACTGCAGGAATGTTGGCTCCAGCTTTCGATACGCTATCGAACGAGAGAATTGATAGATCAAACACCCCCACATCAGTGCATCCGTTCGCGTAGCCCAAAAATAGGAAGGATATGGGCTATCGTGCTGCGAGCGATCCGGCAGCGCCTGTAGAAAAATTAACAATAGAAATATATTCCAGCGCCAATGACCTCGAAACAGCAAAAGGAAAAATGGGAAAACAAAATAAAATTGATCTTCCAACGTGAGCGACCAGAAATACGCATTAGCGTGGACGTCGCCGTGCGCCATCGCCAAATTCATGACAAAAGTGAGAAAGTAAATCGCGGTCTTCACGGTGCCCTCGACTGTGCCAAACGCACCCGACGAATTGAATCCCCACGATAAGAAAATTCCGATCCCGAGCCAGAGCCATGCCGAGGGCGCCAGTCGGAAGATACGGCGAATCCAAAATGCTCGCGCGGCGGTTCCCCATCTGCCCTCCTCGATGTAGCGATCAAAAACACTTTCGTAACTTCGACTAATAACGTACCCGGAAATGCAGAAAAACAGATCAACTCCGGTCCATGCCCCGATTTTCAATCTTGGGAAGTCCGGAAACAATGCGTCGATGTGTCCGAAAACAACAAGGAGAACAGCCACTGCTCGCAAGTATTCAATCTCGAAGTTGATGCCAGATCGACGCTCGCTCAATGGAAACAACCTCTCGTGACGCCTCTAGTGAAAGCATAATGAAGTAAATGCGGCTCCTGCCGTTGGGCGGGACACCGTATTGGACTGCCAAGTTCAGCCGTTCTGCGCGATAAAATTTTCAACCAACCAGCACACTGAAACGGCTTTATATTGTTGATCGATCCGCGAGCTCTTTCTGATTGATCGCAGCTGTTTCCAACTAAGTTGTCCACGTTCTGATCAAACGACTTCCAGTTCGGGAACCGCGGTCACAAACCTGGTCGTGGCAAGCCCGGCGGTTCTCAACTGCTGCATCACTTCGGATTTCAAATTCCACGGCAGGATCACCACATAGTCCGGCCTGTCGCGATACAGAACATCCTCGTTCACGATCGGGATCCGGCTGCCCGGCATAAATTTGCCCTGCTTGGCAGGATTGCGGTCGACCACGTATGAAACCAGGTCGCGACGGATGCCCGCGAAATTCATCAGCGTATTGCCCTTGGCTGCGGCGCCATAGCCGGCCACGCGCTTGCCCTGACGCTTGGCATCGATCAGGAACGCCACGAAATCATCCTTGACCTTTTCCGCCCGCGACTGGAAGCCCCGGTAATCCCCGGCCGACGACAGGCCGGCCCGCGTCTCCCGCGCCAGCAGGGCGGCTACGCGATCGTTGACCGGCTGCGTGCCGCTTGCGGCGCGCTGCGCGAACACGCGGAGGCTGCCGCCATGCGTCGGGATTTCCTCGACGTCGAAGACCGCAAGGCCGCTTGTCTTGAACATCCTCGCCACCGCGGTCAGCGACAGATAGGAGAAGTGTTCGTGATAGATGGTGTCAAACTGATTTTCGGCGAGCAATCGCAGCAGGTGCGGGAACTCGAATGTCGCAACCCCCTCGGGCTTCAGCAGATTGGCGAAGCCGCCGAGAAAATCGTTGATGTCGGGCACATGGGCCAGCACATTGTTGGCGGCCATCAAGTCCGCCTGCCTGCCTTCTGCCGCGAGTCCGGCGCCGACGCCGGCGCTGAAAAACGTCTCGATGGTGTCGATGCCTTTGTCCCGCGCGGCACGCGCGGTGCTTGCAGTCGGCTCGATCCCGGTACAGGCAATTCCGCGCGCCTTGACATATTGCAGCAGATAGCCGTCGTTCGATGCGATCTCGACGACATGACTGTCGCGGCCGAGCCGGAAGCGTTCGACCATCGCGGCGACGTAACGCTCGGCATGCTCCAGCCATGTGGTGGAGAAGCTTGAGAAGTAGGCATATTCGCTGGAGAACAACTCGTCGGCTTGCGCGAAGTCGAGCGTCTGCGCCAGCCAGCAGTTTTCGCAGACCATGACCCGGAGCGGATAGGCCTTTTCCGGCGCGAGCAGCATCTGCGGCGTCAGATAGGCATTCGACGGCGGCGAGCTGCCGAGGTCGATCAGTTCCAGGCTGAGCTTTGCTGCGCAATGCCGGCAACTCATAGTGAAATCCCCTGGAAGGACGGCAGCAACATCGGATGGCCTCGATCGCGCACAGACATTTCGGCGATCGGTTGCGGCCAGGCAACCGCTACACGCGGATCTTCCGGATGGACCGCGCTTTCGCTGTCCGCCTGATACGCACAACTGTGAAAATAAAGCAATTCGCAATCTTCCGTCAGCGCCTGAAACCCGTGCGCAAATCCTTCCGGGATCAGCAGCGCACAGCCGTTCTCCGCCGACAGCTGCGCGCCGAACCATTTCAGGAACGTCGGCGAGCCGCGCCGCAGATCCACCGCGACATCCCACACTTCGCCGCGAATGCAGGTGACGAGCTTCATTTCGGCGTGGGGCGGAAGCTGGAAATGCAACCCACGTACCGCGCCGCGCCGCCGCGTCAAAGTCTGGTTGACCTGGGCGATCGGCTTGCTCCAGCCCGCCGGCGCCAGTTCCTCGGCACAAAACAGCCGCGCCAGGAAACCGCGCTCATCGGATCGCGGGCTGCGTTCGACGATCTTCAGACCTGGGATCGGCGTATCGCTTATCCTGAACCGGCTCATGTCGCCAAATCTTCGGAGACCGCCCCGTTAACTTGGCATCCGCTAAACTGGACCACATCGTATCTCAAAGATGGAATATCCCGGTTCATTGATCCGCAGCACCATCGATCCTCGACGTGGACTTCCATCGCAAATTGGGCAAGAGGCGTCCGGCAGCAATATGGGCCTCTAGTACCTTAAGCCTCATGTGTTCCGAATTGCGGAAATCGGCATTGGCAAATCCCATGCGGGAAAGACCCTCACGCAGCTCGATAATCGACGTGTCCAAACTCACCTGCGGAATGTACGCAGGCGCAAGTTTATGGAATAGCCCAAAATCGACTTTGTAAGAACGCTTGTCCGGAGGGGCCGAGGTGTTGATGCTGACCTTGGTGCCTGGAACAGCTGTTGCGACCGCATTTGCAAGATCCTTGACCTGGTAGTTCCACGCATCTGCACCAACGTTGACGATCAACAAATCGCCGCCATTGTCCGCATCGCGCGTGATAGCCCAGTCAATCGCGCTAGCCATATCCTTTACATCAATAAGCGGCCGCCACGGCGTACCATCACTTAGCACGGTGATCTCGCCAAGAGAGACCGCACAAGCAACAAAATCATTGAGTACAAGGTCGAGACGAAGTCGTTCAGACATACCACAGGCAGTTGCGAAGCGCAGACAAGTCACCACCATATCACCCCTGTCGAGGGCCGCGAGCGATTGTTCAGTCGCTATCTTCGAACGCGCGTACGCAGTAAGCGGATTAACTACGTCGCTCTCGGTACGCGCGCCTCTGGCAGCCTCGCCATAAACGCTGCAACTCGAAGCAAATACAAAATTCTTTACGCCGAAGTTTCGTGCGAGCGCTGCGATCCGCGCGCTTGCCTTGTAGTTGATATCTTCGGTAACGGTTTCAAATTTGTTGCCCATCGGGTCGTTCGAGATGGCAGCGAGGTGTATGACTGCATCAATCCCATTCAAAAGCTCGCCGGGAAATTCCCGAACATCACCAAAATACTGTCTATCAAGTGCCGACTCCGGCAACCATCTTGCGTCAGTCAGACAGTGCGCAAAGAAACTGGAGTCGAATCCAATAATCTGAGCATTCGGATGACGCATTCTGAGATGCCGCACCAACGGTGGTCCGACATATCCCATATTTCCGGTAATTAGAATTTGCATCTTGTTCGTCATTCAGCCAGATGATGCAGTCGCTTGCGATTTTCGCGTGTTTAGACCATGCAAACCGCTATTTGGCAACCGCCGGGCACGCGAACAAAATACGAGTTTCGCAAATGGTAATGGGTTAAAAATTTAAAGCAGAGCCCGCTTGCCGGTCCAGAACGACGGGTCGGATTGGCCAAATTTCGCATCACCAGATTTTCCACGGCGCCTTGCCGGTGGCCCAGAGCTCTTCAAGAAGGTTCTTTTCGCGGAGTGTATCCATCGGCTGCCAGAAACCGAGATGCTGGTAGGACATGAGTTCACCGCGCGCGGCGAGTTCGGTCAGCGGCGAGCTCTCCCAACTCACGTGATCGCCTTCGACAAGGTCGATGCATGGGGGCGACAGCACGAAAAATCCGCCGTTGATGAAACCGCCGTCGCCGCGCGGCTTCTCCGCAAAACCGGTCACCCGGCCCCCCGACTGCTCCAGCGCGCCGTATCTTCCCGGCGGCTTCACCGCGGTGACAGTCGCAAGCTTGCCGTGGCTTGCATGAAACTCGATCGATGCCTTGATGTCGATGTCGCTCAGTCCGTCGCCATAGGTGAGGCAGAAGGCTTTATCGTTCTTGACGTAATCGGCGACCCGCTTCAGGCGACCGCCGGTCATTGTCTCGTCGCCGGTATCGATCAGGGTGACCCGCCACGGCTCGGCCTTTTGGTGGTGAACCTCCATGTGATTTCGCTTCATGTCGAACGTGACGTCGGACATGTGCAGAAAATAGTTCGCGAAATACTCCTTGATGACGTAGCCTTTGTAGCCGCAGCAGATCACGAAATCGTTCACTCCGTGCGCCGAATACAGCTTCATGATGTGCCACAGGATCGGCCGGCCACCGATCTCCACCATGGGCTTCGGCTTGACGGAGGTTTCCTCGGATATTCGTGTGCCGAGTTCCGCCGGCGAGAATGACCGCTTTCACAGATCCAATCCGCTTGTTTTTGAAGAAAAGGTTGTCCCCAGGCAAGTCCGCCGCGATCTGACACATTGACGGCGTCAGCGCAAACCTTCGGCGAACCCGTGACGCTCCCAGTTCGTGGGCAATCTACAGGCGGGTTACGCCCGCACCAAGATAAATCGCCAGATTAGGTAAATTTGCTCGAATTACCAAAGCCTTACGGAAAATGTTGGGCGGCTGGGGCAGGTTGTCCGGCGCACGACAAGGGTATTACGGCCGCGGGCCGAATGCTGCTATGTGACCGATCATGGAGTTCCTGTTGGCAGTCGATCCACTCTATGTGCTGTCCGGGTTTTTTGTCGGCGTCCTGGTAGGAATGACCGGCATCGGCGGTGGATCGTTGATGACCCCGATACTGATCCTGCTGTTCGGCGTGCATCCGGCGACGGCGGTCGGCACCGACCTGCTGTTTGCGTCCCTGACCAAGGTTGGCGGCGTTGCAGTGCACGGCGCGGCCCGGAACATCGACTGGCGTCTTGTCGGCCTTCTCGCCAGCGGAAGCGTGCCGGCAACGATCGCGAGTGTATTCGCGCTGTCCACGCTGGACATTCATGCAGCCGGAGCAAGCCGCACGCTCACCTTGGCCCTCGCGGCGGTTCTGGTCCTGACCGCGATATTCCTGTTCTGCACCGAGCAGATTCGCGGGCACTATTCGCGTTGGGTCGGCAAACTCGACCCCAGGATCGGTTCGCTGCTCACGGTGGTGCTGGGCGCGGTGATGGGGGTGCTGGTATCGTTCACCTCCGTCGGCGCCGGCGCAATCGGCGTTACCATGCTGGTGCTGCTGTATCCCAAAATGCCGTTTGCCCGGATCGTAGGCTCCGATATCGCGCATGCGGTGCCGCTGACGCTGGTGGCCGGCATGGGACACTGGCTGCTTGGCTCCACCAACTGGCCGCTGCTTTTTACGCTGCTGCTTGGATCCCTGCCGGGGATCGTGGTCGGCAGCTACCTCGCCAGACACGCGCCCGACGCACTGGGACGCAAGATACTCGCGACGGTGCTGCTGGTGGTCGGAATCAGATTGTTCGCCGGCTAGATCGGGCTGATGATTTGCCGCGCGACCAGATCCTTGACGATGCGGTTGGCCATCTGTTCCGGATTTTCATCAAGCGTCTTCAAGTGAATTTCCGGCGCTTCCGGCGTCTCATAGGGCGCATCGAAACCGGTGAAATTCTTGATCGTACCGGCCATGGCCTTGGCGTACAGGCCCTTGGTATCGCGCTTCACGCACTCCTCGATCGGCGTGTCGACGAAGACCTCGATGAATTCTCCGTCTTCGACCAGGTTCCGGACACCGATTCGCTCGGCCCGGTAGGGGGAAATGAACGAGCACAGCACGATCAGACCGGCCTCGGTCATCAACTTTGCCACCTCGCCGCAGCGCCGGATGTTTTCCACGCGATCGGCTTCGGTGAATCCGAGATCGCGGTTGAGACCATGCCGCACATTGTCGCCGTCGAGCATCATGGTGTGATGACCCATGGTGTGGAGCCGCTGCTCGACGATATTGGCAATGGTCGACTTGCCGGCACCGGACAGGCCGGTGAACCAGACGATGGCCGCGCGCTGGCGCTTCAGTGCGGCTCGCTCGGTCTTGCCCACCAGCAACGCCTGCCAGTGCAGATTTGTGCCGCGCCGCAGACCGAAATCGATCATGCCGGCGCCGACCGTATGGTTGGTGAAGCGGTCGATGATGATGAAGCTGCCGGTCCGGCGATTCTGCGCATAGGGATCGAATGCCACCGGCGTGCCGGTGGCGAGATTGCAAACCCCGATATCGTTGAGCCCGAGCGTATGGGTCGCCAGATGCTCGCGCGTATTGACGTCGATCTTGTACTTGATGCCGGTGACGGTGACCGCGGTGGTCCTGGTTCCGATCCGCGCCAGATAGGAGCGGCCGGGCACCAGCGCCTGGTCGCTCATCCAGATCAGATGCGCGGCGAACTGGTCCGACACCTCCGGACGCGAAGCCGGGCTGACCAGAACATCGCCGCGCGCGATGTCGACCTCGTCCGTCAGGGTCATGGTGATTGCGTCGCCCGACTGCGCGAAGTCCCGCGCCCCGTCGAACGTCAGCAATTCCCGGACGCGCGAGGTCTTGCCGGACGAAGCCACCACCACCGGATCGCCGGCCGCGATCGCGCCGGACACCACGGTGCCGGCATAGCCTCGGAAATCGAGATTGGGCCGGTTGACCCACTGCACCGGAAAACGGAATGGCTTGTCCGCGGTTTCGCTTTCGACATCGACCGACTCCAGATAGTCGAGCAACAGCGGGCCCTGGTACCACGGCATGTTGCCGACCCTGGTGATGTTGTCACCAAACCTGGCCGAGATCGGGATTGGCACGACCGACGTAAAACCGAGTTGCGAAGCGAATGTCGTGTAGTCGCCGACAATGCGCTCGAAGGTTTCCCTGGCGTAGCCGACCAGATCCATCTTGTTTACCGCCACCACGACATTGCGGATGCCGAGCAGGGAACAGATCAGCGAATGCCGGCGGGTCTGGACCAGTACCCCCTTGCGCGCATCGACCAGAATAATGGCAAGTTCGGCATTCGAGGCGCCGGTCGCCATGTTGCGCGTGTATTGCTCATGGCCGGGAGTATCGGCGACGATGAAGGAACGTCTCGGCGTGGTGAAGAAGCGGTAGGCCACGTCGATCGTGATGCCCTGCTCGCGCTCGGCCTCCAGCCCGTCGACCAGCAGCGCGAAATCGATATCCTCCTCGACGGTGCCGTGACGCTCCGAATCTTTTGCAAGCGTCGCAAGCTGGTCCTCGAGAATGAGCTGGGAGTCATGCAGCAGCCGCCCGATCAAGGTCGACTTGCCGTCGTCGACCGATCCACAGGTGATGAAGCGGAGCAGATCCTTGCCCGCCATTGCTTCGGCGGCCGGCTCGGCGAGCGCGCGATGCATCAGAAATAGCCCTCGCGCTTCTTTTTCTCCATCGATGATGCCTCGTCGCTATCGATCAGGCGGCCCTGCCGTTCCGATACCCGCGCGGTGCGCATCTCGGCGACGATGTCATCCAGCGAGTTGGCGTCGGACTCGATGGCGCCGGTCAGGGGATAGCAGCCGAGCGTGCGAAACCTGACGACCCGCATCTGCGGCGTCTCGCCGGGCTCCAGCGGCAGCCGCTCGTCATCAACCAGTATCCATGTGCCGCCGCGCCTCACCACCGGGCGCGGCTTGGCGAAGTAAAGCGGCACGACCTCGATGTTCTCCAGCATGATATAGTGCCAGATATCCAGTTCGGTCCAGTTCGAGAGCGGGAATACCCGGATGGTTTCGCCGGCGTTGATCCGCGTGTTGAACAAATTCCACAGCTCCGGCCGCTGGTTGCGCGGATCCCAGACATGGCCTTGCGAACGGAACGAAAAGATTCGCTCCTTGGCCCGGCTTTTCTCCTCGTCGCGCCGGGCGCCGCCGAAAGCGGCATCGAAACCATGGAGGTCGAGCGCCTGTTTCAGCGCCTCGGTTTTCATGACGTGGGTATGCAGCGACGAGCCCGACGCAATCGGATTGACGCCACGGGCGACGCCGTCCTGGTTGATGTGGACGATCAGGTTGGCGCCAATTCTTTTGACGGTCCGGTCGCGAAACGCGATCATCTCGCGGAATTTCCAGGTGGTGTCGACATGCATCAGCGGAAACGGCAGGGGCGCGGGATAAAACGCCTTGATCGCCAGGTGCAGCATGACGCTGGAATCCTTGCCGATCGAGTAGAGCATCACCGGGTTTTTAAATTCGGCGACAACCTCGCGCATGATCTCGATCAACTCGGCTTCGAGACGCCGCAGATGTTTCGGCAGCGGCTTGCGAATTTCTTTTGGCACGCCGGCTTCCATCACCCCGCATCCCGCGCACGGTCTGAATCGCAGCAATGCCGGGTGCCCCATGCGATAAACGCTTCGTTCCGGAAGCCTGCTTCGGATTTGCCGTATCCGAGCGGCGATCCGTCGATCCGAACCACGCAACCGCCGGCGGCGGCCAGAACGGCATGCCCGGCCGCGGTATCCCATTCCATGGTCGGCGCAAGCCGCGGATAAACGTCGGCCTCGCCTTCGGCGATCATGCAGAATTTGAGCGACGATCCGGCAGACCGCAGTTCGCTGATCGGCCGTTTGTCGAGCCAGCTTCTGGTCGCGGAATCCAGGTGCGAGAGGCTCGCGACCGCGCGCAGGCCCTCACAGGGCACGGCGTCGGTGGTCAGCGCGCGCATCGCATGCAGCGCGGGCACCGGCTGCCCCGGCCGGACATCGGCGCGGAACGCCGCCGCGCCGGCGACATACAGGCAATTCAATGCCGGCGCGTAGACCGCGCCGGCGGCAGGTTCACCGCGCTCGATCAGCGCAATGTTGACGGTGAATTCATCGCGGCCGGACACGAACTCGCGTGTGCCATCCAGCGGATCTACCAAAATGAAGCGGGCGTTCCCGGCAAGGGCGTGACTCTCACAGACTTCCTCGGTGACAATCGGCACGTCGGGAAGAAGGCGGGCAAGCCGCCGGCAGATGATGCGGTCGGCATCGAGATCGGCCTGTGTGACGGGTGAACCGTCGGGTTTCTGCTGCGGGTCGGTTCCGGAACCGCGAACGGCCATGATCGCCTGCCCCGCCTCCACTGCGATGGAGCCGAAGGCAATGGCGATGTCATTGCGGGCCGTCTGATCCATATGTCTCGGAACCGTATCGGTGCTCGGAAGGCTTGGAAAAGCGTTCATTCCATACGCAACCCGACTTGTCAGGGCAAGTCTGGCATCATCGACGCATGGTCCCGCGTCTCGCCAAAACGCACCGGGTAACGACGGAATTACGCTTGGTCGGTGTAGCCGCGCTCGCCGAGTTCGGCGCGGTGATCGAAGGCAAACTGCCGGAGTTCGGGGTTGGACATATAGGAATTCGCCCGATCGGCCCTGATGCCGGCGATGACCTCGCGAAGCCGCTTGTCGGATACGTCCAGGCCGCAGAAGTCGGCACTCTGGCGCAAATAGCCGAGCGGGTTTTCGAGCACGTCCTCGTAGCGCAGCGACAATGCGCGATCGCTCGGCAACTGCTCGATCATCGCGCGCGCCTGGGCGGTATATTCTCTCCACAACGAAAACCCGCCATCGAGAAACGTGCAGCGCGGCGACTCGACAAATCCGCCGCCCTTCGGACGCAGGAAAGTCAGCGCCTGGTACCGGCTGAATTTTTCCGCGGCCTCTTTCAGATTTCGCGCCTCTCTTGCGCGCAGGCTTTCGGCGACGTCGACGCCATGTCTTTCGATCGAGATCACTTTGGCTTGGGGAAAGATGCGCAGCCACATCGGCAGCGTGAAGGTGTTGCGCGGATCCTTCCAGCCCCATGGCGCGTTCAGTGACTTCATTCCGCCGGCGAGATATCGCCGCACCCCGAGAAACTGGATGCTGCGCGGACCATCAAGAAGAGTATGGACGTAGCTTTCGACCCACGGCAAACCCTTTTCATACCGCCAAAGATAGCGGATTGCCGCCGGCTCGTCCCAGCGCGCGCCGCATTGTCCGAGCAGCCAGGTGTTTATCTCCTGGAAAAACAGCGCCTCGTTGTTTTCATCTTTCCGCGTTCCCGTGAACAGGCCGAGCTGTTCAAGAAGCCGCCCCAGCATGCTGGTTCCGGAACGATGCATTCCGGTGAAAATTATCGGCTGACGCACGGCGGTGTCCTCAAGGCGGTGTAGTCCAACATGTTAATATGCAGCTTTTTCCTGACCATCACCCATGAAATGACGTTCATGACGGCAAGCGAGAACGCGGTGCTTGCCGCCGCTCCGGTCGCTCCATAGGACGGAACCAAAACGAGATTGCCGATCAGATTGAGCGCCGCCGACGCTGCCACGTTGTTGCGCATCAACTTTTCATGGCCGGTCATCAACAGCAGGGTTCCAACCGGACCCGTTGCGAGGTTGACAAACTGGCCAACTACCAGGATTCGCAACGTCCAGGCCCCGTCTTTGAACTGTGGCCCGAACAGTTGCAAGATCAGATCGGGAACCAGCACCAGCACAAGCAGCGCCGGCGCCGCCACGACCGTGGTCCAGAATGCACTCTGTTGGGCGAGCCGCCGCAGCGCGGCGACGTCGCCTTCGGCATGCAACGCCGCAAATTGCGGAGCTACTACGATATTGATAGCGCCGAGCACGAAGGCCGTGAGCGCGGCAATCCGCATGGAAATGCCATAAATGCCGACTTGGCTGGCGTCGGCCCATATCCCCAACACCAGAATATCCGTCCATCCCATCACCAGATTCATGCTGGTGACGAGCAGCACCGGCACGCTGGTCCGCAGCAGGCGGCGCGTATCGAAAGCGCCGCGTTCGCGCCAAATTCCGGGCAGGCGCCGGTTCCAGGCGAACAGGGCGTGGATCATCGCAACAATGGCGACGATCACATAGGCCACGAACATGGTGTGCAGGGTCGCCGCGCCGAGGAACCAGAGCACAATACTGACGCAGAGCAGCAGCAGCGGCGGGACTACGGCGTGCGCGAACGTACCGACGCCGCTCGCGCCGATGCCCTTAAGAAACTCCGCCTGAATGATCAACAGGGCCATCGGCGCGAATGCAAGCACCAGCAGCGGAAATTCCGCGCGCAGTTCCGGCGCCCGGTCGCCTCCAAGCGGAAGCTGCGAAACAATCAGCCAGACCGGCAATGCGACGGCTGCCCCCGCGGCGAACGCGAAGCCCATGCTTTTTCGATACAACGCAGCCAGCGTGCCGCGATCGCCCTGGCTGTAGGCGATGGACGCAAAACGCAGACCGGCGTTTTCGAGCCCGAGCCGGGCAATCGTCGTGCCGATGTCGACGATGGTGATGGCGAGGAAATAAAGGCCGACCCCGGCGACGCCGATCAGCCGGGCCAGCATGACGCTGAACAGGAAAGCCAGTCCCGCGCCGGCAATCTGCATGAGGAAGGCCGTCGCAATTCGACGCGCGCGGCCCTCGAAGAAATTGCCTAAACTTCTCATCCTCATATTCAACTGCTCTGCCCCTGAAGGGTCCGGCAACGCGATCGGACCTCGATCAACCGGGGCCAACAGCCCTTTCCTCAGCGATGGCGAGAAGATAGCGGCCGTAGTCGGACTTTCCGAGTTCGCGTCCGAGCCGTTCCAGATCGTCGCGGCCGATAAATCCCATGCGGTAGGCGATTTCCTCGGGGCAGCTCACCCGGAATCCCTGCCGCTTTTCCAATGTTCGCATGAATTCCGAAGCGTCGAGCATCGAATCCGGCGTTCCGGTGTCGAGCCAGGCAAAACCGCGGCCCAGCCGTTCGACACGCAATTCTCCCAACCGAAGATACGCCGAAACCGCATCGGTGATTTCAAGCTCGCCGCGTGCCGACGGCTTCAAGGAAGCCGCGATCTCAACAATACGCCGGTCGAAGAAATAAAGCCCGGTCACCGCCCATCTGGATTTCGGCGCGTGGGGCTTTTCGACGATCGAAAGCGGGCGGGCTTCCGCGTCCAGTTCAACGACGCCGTAGCGCTCAGGGTCGGAGACCTGATAGGCGAACACGGTGGCCCCCGTCGTCCTGGCGCGCGCCGCCGCCAGCGCCTCGGGCATGCCGTGGCCGAAGAAGATGTTGTCACCGAGAATCAGCGCCGAATTGTCGCCGGCCACGAAATCGGCACCGATAATGTAGGCCTGCGCCAGTCCTTCCGGACGCGGCTGTTCGCGATACCCGATGCTGATGCCGAGACGACTGCCATCGCCGAGCAGGAGCTTGAAGTTCGGCAAATCCTCCGGCGTGGAGATGAGCAGGATATCCCGGATGCCCGCCAGCATCAGGGTCGACAGCGGGTAGTAAACCATCGGCTTGTCGTAGACCGGCAGCAACTGTTTCGACACCGCGCGCGTCATCGGATAAAGCCGCGTGCCGCTGCCGCCCGCCAGAATGATCCCTTTCATACGACAACTCCGACCGGAACGTTTCCATGGATCGCATCGCACACACCGCCAATATTGGCAATTGCGCGAGCCGGTCAAAAGGCGGCAACCTAGCTCCGGCCTGATCGAGCCAGACGGGCCACGCAATCCTGCACGCCAACGCGCCAGTCCAGCAATTCGAGATCGAACGCCCGGCGCAATCTGCCGCAATTCAACCGGGAATTGGCCGGCCGCTGCGCCGCGGTCGGATAGGCCAACGTCGCAATCGCGGTGACGTCGGCCACAGCCAGCCCTTGGTCGGCAGCACACCGAAACACCTCGCGGGCAAAGCCAAACCAGGTGGTCTCGCCGCCGCCGGTGGCGTGATAGACGCCCCAGCGCGCGCCGGCAGGCTCGGCCGCAATACGGGCAGCGATGGCCAGCACGATCCTGGCCAGATCGGGAGCATAGGTCGGCGAGCCCTTCTGATCGTCGACCACGTTGATGGCCGGCTGGCCGGCCGCCAATCGCAGCATGGTTTTTACGAAATTGGCGCCCCAGGGACTGTGCACCCAAGCGGTTCGCAGGATCAGGTGCCGTTCGCAAGCATTGGCGACGCGCTGCTCGCCTTCGAGCTTGGTCCGGCCGTAGACATTGATGGGAGCTGTAGGGTCGTCTTCCCGGTACGGATCATCCTTGGTTCCATCGAACACATAATCCGTCGAGATGTGGACGATCGGAATTGCATTCGCAGCGCAGGCTTCTGCAACGTGCCCGGCACCAACAGCGTTGACGGCATGCGCGACAGCCGGCTCGGTTTCGGCCCGGTCGACCGCGGTATAGGCGGCGGCGTTAACGACGACATCGGGACGGGCGCGCGCCACCGCCGCGGTGACCGAATTCTGGTCGGCGAGATCGAGTTCGGGACGACCTACCGACACGACCTGCACGTTCGCACGGTCGGCGGCTTCGAGCAGGCCGCGGGCCAGTTGGCCCTCGCGGCCGGTGACGAGAACCCTCACGTAGCATCCCGTTCGGCGGCGGCGAGCGGCCGTTCGCGCCTGGTGGCGAGGCCGAGCCGTTCGCCGCCGTAAACGCCGCGCCGTATTGTTCTCCACCACTCGCTGTTGTCGAGATACCAGCGGACGGTCTTTTCGATGCCGGTGTCGAACGTCTCTTTCGCGCGCCACCCCAGCTCCTGTTCGAGCCGGCTCGCATCGATTGCGTAACGCTGATCGTGTCCCGGCCGATCGGTGACAAAGGAAACATGGCGCCGGTGGCTGCCGCCATCGCGTTTGAACCGATCCATGAGATCGCAAATGCGTTCGACCACCGCGAGGTTGGTCCGCTCGTTGCGCCCCCCGACATTATACTTCTCGCCGATCCGTCCCCGGCATAGAATCAGAAACAGGGCACGGACATGATCTTCGACGTAAAGCCAGTCGCGCACGTTGGAGCCGTTGCCGTAGACCGGCAGCGGCTTGCCTTCCAGCGCGTTCAAGATCATCAGCGGAATGAGTTTTTCGGGAAACTGATAAGGTCCGTAATTGTTGGAGCAATTGGAAATGATGGTCGGCAGGCCGTATGTTCGGTGCCACGCGAGAACCAGATGATCGGACGCGGCCTTGCTCGCCGAATACGGAGAGCTCGGATCGTAAGCGGTGTTTTCCGCGAACAGGCCTTCGGGACCGAGCGAGCCATAGACTTCATCGGTGGAGACGTGGAGAAATCGAAATCGATCGCGCCGCTCGCCGGACAAGCCCTCGAAATACCGGCGCGCCGTTTCCAGCAATGTGTAAGTGCCGGTGATGTTGGTCTCGATGAACGCGGCCGAGCCGGTGATCGAACGATCGACATGGGTTTCGGCGGCCAGATGGATCACCCCGTCGGGCTGAAAGTCGGCGAACGCCGCGGTCATCCTCGCCGAATCGCAGATGTCGGCCTTCAACAACGCATAGCGGGACTCGTGCGCGACCGACGCAACCGACGCGAGACTGGAGGCATAGGTGAGCTTGTCGACATTGAGAACCTGAACGCGCTCCTCGGCGACCAGATACCGGACGATTGCCGACCCGATAAAGCCGGCACCGCCGGTTACCAACACGCGCATCAGCGATCCCCTTGTCGACCGGCGTTACATCCCGAAAACGAACGCGGGAGCCATTTCCTTCAGAGCCGGCTGCCTGCGGTCCTTGTCCGAAAGCCTGACGCGATCGGGATCGACCGGCCAGTCAATCCCAAGGGCGGCGTCGTCCCATTTGAGGCCCCGATCACATTCCGGAGCATAGTAGTCGGTCACCTTGTAAATCACCTCGGTATCGGGCTCAAGCGTGCAATATCCATGGGCAAACCCTTGCGGAATCCAGATCTGCGTCCAGTTTTCGGCGCTTAGAATTGCACTCACATGCCGCCCGTAGGTCGGCGAGCCGGCCCGGATATCGACGGCCACGTCGAACACGGCGCCGCGGGCCACACGCAACAGCTTGCCCTGCGCGCGCGGCGGCACCTGGAAGTGCAATCCGCGCAACGTGCCGACCTCGACCGACAGCGAATGATTGTCCTGAACGAACTCGGCCGAGATTCCGGCAGCGTCCATGCGCTGGCGGTTATAAGTTTCGGAAAAGAAGCCTCGCGCGTCACGATGGATTTGCGGAATGACCAGTTTTACGTCGGCAATGTCCAGAGGCCGTATCTCCACAATGGAACCCTCGCGTGGATCGTGCAAACCGCGTTGCCGGCTCGGCTGAAGGCAATTTGACATCGGCCATTGTCGTTAGCAAGCCGGCTCCTCGCGGTTCTCGCAGCCGGGGCCGGCGTCCCGTCAACCATTTTACGTCGTGGCCGCCGTGTGGCATCAAGCAGGTCCGAAACCCGATCATCGGATCGCGATCTGCCGTTCTGCAGATGTCGACATTTCACAAGCCCGAAGTCGAAAGAAAGAATCGCCGGTGATTGCAGCCGCCCCTCAACCGCAAACGGCGTTATTCGCCGCGCCACTCATGCCACGACTGCTGTTGGCGCTGCTGGCTTCGAGCGCACTTGTGATAGGCTCCTTCTTTTGGCAGGGCCACTACGGTTTCGGCATCGGCGACGAGGGATTCCTCTGGTACGGCGTACAGCGCGTACAGGCGGGCGAGGTGCCGATCCTGGATTTCATGTCGTATGACCCGGGCCGTTATTATTGGTCGGCCGCGCTGACGAAGCTGCTGCATGACGACGGGATCGTCACTTTGCAAATCGCGATCGCAGCGTTTCAGCTGCTCGGCCTTTTCGTCGCCCTGCTATTGATCTCACAGCGCAGATCGAGGCTCGACCCCGCGCTGGTCGTGCTGACAGCGATCACGTTGTTCGCCTGGATGTTCCCCCGGTACAAGCTTTTCGACATATCGCTGTCGATCTTCTTGATCGGCGTCCTGACGCTTCTGGTTCAGCAACCGTCACGCTCGCGCTTCTTCTTCGCCGGCCTGGGCGTAGGCATCGCCGCGGTTTTCGGAATCAATCACGGAACGTACGGCCTCGCCGGTATTTGCGGTGCCGCTATCTATCTTACATGCCGGCAGCGCAATGTCGAAAACCTGATGTCGGGCCTGGTAAGTTGCGGATGCGGTATTGTCGTCGGTTATCTCCCGATCCTGGTTCTCGCCGCCGTCGTTCCGGGATTTGCGACCGCCTATGTGAACGGTATCCGCTCCTTACTGGAACGCGGCACCAATCTGCCGTTGCCGGTGCCGGTGCCATGGCTGGTGCCTTTCACGCAACTGCCGCTGGCGACCGCGGTCACCGATGCTTTGGCGGGTGTATTCTTCATCTGCGTGATCGGATTTGCCGTTTTGGGGTTTTTGTGGGTCTTACGACAAGCCCTGCGGCAAAGTCCGGCCCCACCCGAACTGGTGGCCTGCTGTGTGCTGGCACTTCCCTATGCGCACCATGTTTTCTCGCGCGCCGACGTCGATCATCTGGCGCAGGGTATTTTTCCATTTCTGATCGGCATTTTCGTCGTTCTGAAGGCTTGGCCACGCGGCGCGCGACGGATCGCCGCTTTGGCCATAGCGAGTGCAAGCCTGGTTATCGCATTACCGTTCCATCCCGGATGGACTTGCCGCGTCACCGGACCCTGCGTGACCGCAGACGTCGCCGGAACCAAAATTGAGGTCACCCCGGAAACGGCGTCCATTTTAACGTTGCTGAACAGCGTGGTCGGCCAATACGCCCCGGATGGCCGCGCTTTCGTAGCCGCTCCGCTGTGGCCCGGCGCTTACGCCCTGTTCAAACGCAAATCCCCGATGTGGGAGATCTACGCCTTGTTTCCTCGCGGGAGCGAATTCGAACTACGGGAAATCGAGCAGATAAAACGCGCCAGGCCCGGTTTCGCGCTGGTGATAAACGTGGCGCTGGATGGACGCGACGATCTGCGTTTTCGCAGTACTCATCCTTTGATCGAACGATTCATTCGCGACAATTTCGATCCGGCGGCCGTGGCCGACTGGCCGCCGCGGGTAGTTCAACTTTATAGGAGTCGGTGACTTGCATTTGCCGGAAAGATCGCGATACAGCTTTAAGGCTTGCCGGTCTTGCATCAGGAGCCGTGTCGTCAGGAAACGAGTATTGTGACAGCAGAACCAACAGCAATGTCTCCCGCCGACTCGAACGGACGCAAAAACGTCGATTCTGGAACCGTTTTCCAACAGACCGGTGCTGGCGAAAGACATCCGGCGATGAGCACGTCCGGCTTTGGAGAGCTTATCGTCGTCGTCGTGAATAATCTCAAGCTGCTGGTGCTCGTCCCCCTCATTGCCGCGCTGGTCGCGTTCGGAATCGCAAGCGCGCTGCCGAAGTGGTACACGAGCGCGGCCTATCTGGCGCTCGACGAAACGGGAGCACGGGTAGCCGACGCGCGCATGCGCTCGGCGCCTGTCCTCGACAAAGTGCTTTCCGAATTCCATGCGCCGCGAGATACGCTCGAAGCGCGCCGCCGATTTCTTGACCGTAACCTGCGCATGGTCGTGGCGGCGGGCGAGACCCAAAAGACATCCGGCCTGTTCCGCCTGGAATATTCCGACACCGATCCCCGGACCGCGCAAAAGGTCAATAAGCTTTTCCTGGAAGCATGGCTGGCATCGACCCAGCCCCCGCCGGACAAGCGCGCGGAAATACAGGGCGAGATCGAGCGCACCGACTTGCAAACCAAATCAATTTCGCAACTGATCGAACGGCTGCAGAAAGACGCGCCCTCGCTGGTGGCGCAGAGTTTGCAGGGCGAACTGGCAACGCCCATTCTGGGCCTGATCGGAAAGCGCGACCAGAACCTGGCTAACCTTATCAACTTGAAAAATTCGTTGAATGGCACCTCGCGCGACGTGATTTTCGGGCTTCCTGACCTCCCGGAGGAACCAAGCTGGCCGAACAGGAAGTTGGCGGTGCTCGTGACCGGTTTTGTGACCGGCCTGCTGCTGTTGACGTTCGTGGTGTTGCGCCACTTGACCGGGCTCGATCGGGCGGCGGCCTCGTCATCGAGGGGGGCGTTCCGGTGGACCGCGCCAAGGCGAACCCGCGGATAGATCGAACCGTCAGTCGATAAAGACCACGGTTTTGCCGCCATTGAGAATCACCCGGTCTTCGAGATGGTAGCGCATCGCGCGTGCCAGAACGCGGCGTTCGATATCGCGGCCCTTGCGGACGAGGTCGTCGGGCGTGTCGCGATGGCTGATGCGCTCGACGTCCTGATCGATGATCGGCCCTTCGTCGAGCGCGCTGGTGACATAATGCGCGGTGGCCCCGATCAGCTTGACGCCGCGCTCGTGAGCCTGATGGTAGGGCCGCGCGCCCTTGAATCCCGGCAGGAACGAGTGGTGGATATTGATGCAGCGCCCTGAAAGCTTTGCCGACATCTCGTCCGACAGAATCTGCATGTAGCGCGCCAGCACCACGAGATCGGTTCCGGTGTCACCGACCAGGTTCCAGACCGCGGCTTCCTGCTCGCGTTTGGTCTCCCTGACCACCGGCAAATAGTGAAACGGAATATCACCGAAGTCGAGATTGCTGTAGATCGCGCGCGGATGGTTGGAGACGATCGCGGTCGGAATCATCTCCAGTTCGCCGGTCCGCCAGCGATAGAGGAGATCGGCAAGGCAATGATCGGATTTGGAAACCAGCAGCATGACGCGCCGGCGGGTGGCGCGGTCGCGCATCCGCCAGTCCATCCTGAAGCGTTCGGCGATGGCGCCGAAGCCGGTTTGCAGCGATGGAAGATCGACCGCCAGATCCGCGGCGGTGAAGACGACCCGCATGAAGAAATGCCCGGTCTCGACGTCGTTGAACTGCTGGGCATCGAGAATGTTCTGTCCGTTATGGGCGAGAAACGTCGAAACCGCGGATACGATGCCGGGCCGGTCGGGGCAGGACAGCGTCAATACAAACTGATGGTGGGGCATGAGCGGCTTGTCGTTTTTAAAGGCCGAGGGAGTACGATTTACGCCTGCTGTATCACCCGCGATGCCCTTGCGCCAATGCCGGTCCAGGCATCAAGGTGAACAAACAACAGGCGATCGGTGTTAAGGCGTCATTGCGAGCGAAGCGAAGCAATCAGGATGAAAAGTGGATTGCTTCGTCGCTAAGCTCCTCGCATGACAGGAGTGGAAATCATGGCTGACAGGCTGAACGGCTATCGCATTCTCATTCTCGAAACCCGCGAGGAGGCGCAGTTCTCGCGCCTGCTGACCGAACAGGGCGCGGAGGTGCTGCGGTGTCCGATGTTCACCATTCGCGACGCACCCGATCCCGTGCCGGTGGCGGCCTGGATCAGGCGTTTCATCGACAGGCCGTGCGACGATCTCGTGCTGACGACCGGCGAAGGCTTGCGGCGGTTGATGACGGTGGCTCGGCGCGCCGACGTCGAGCAGCATTTTATCGCCGCAATCGGCAAGACGCGAAAAATCGTGCGTGGACCGAAGCCCGGACGCGCATTGCGCGAGATCGGACTGGAGCCGGAGCTTACCACCGAGAGGCCGACATCCGACGGCATCGCCGAAATGCTGTCGCGGGTCGACCTCAAGCGGCATCGCGTCGGGCTGCAGCTTTATCCCGACAAGGATCACAGCGTGCTGATCGGCGCCATCGCCGCATTGGGCGCCGAGGTCGACACCGTGCTGCCCTATGCCTACGACGCGGAAGCCGCCGACGCCAATATCGTCACCGCGATCGACGAGATGGCGCAGGGACGCGTCGATGCGATCGCGCTGACCAGTTCAGGCCAGGTCCGCCGTCTCGTCGATATCGCGCGCGCACATGGGCGAGAGGGCCTGCTGCGCGACGGGCTGGCGCGCACGCCGATCGCTTCGGTCGGCCCGGTGGTTTCAGACGAGTTGAAATCGCACGGCCTGCGCACCGACATTTATCCCGCCAACGAGGCTTTCTTCATGAAGCCGTTGATCTCGGCGATGGCGACACGCCTGAGCAAGTCGGCGCCGCGTTCGGCCACGAAATCCGGATGACTTGACGCGCCCACAAGCGTGGCGATGATGCCACCAACCAGAAGCAGGCGTGCGGAAATGCCGGAATTGCCATTGTCGGAATTGCGCGTCGTGGAAATCGGCAGCGGTGACGCGCTTTGCTACTGCGGAAAACTGTTTTCCGATTTCGGCGCCGACGTCATCAAGATCGAGCCCTCCGGCGGCGATCCGGCCCGGCGCGTCGCTCCCCTGGTCGATCCCGGCCGTGGACGCCGCGAGAGCGGAACTTTTGCGTGGTTGAACACCAACAAGCGCAGTATTACCGCCGATCTCGACCGTGCCGGCGACGTGAAGAAGATTCGCGAACTGCTGTCGAATGCCGACCTGCTGCTCGATGCGAGGCCGCCCGGCGCCATCGCGGCATCGCCGTTGTCTCACGACGACCTTCGAAAGTCCGAGCCGGGTCTCGCCATCACGACAATATCGTGGTTCGGCGAACACGGCCCCTATCGCGATTATGCGGTAACGGAGTCGGTGTGCCGCAGCCTTGCCGGCCTCGTGAAACTGGTCGGTCCGATCGAAGGCCCGCCGGTGCTGCCGCGCGACGGCCAGCTCGGGGTGATCGCGGGCCTTACCGCGTTCATTCCAAGCCTTGCCGGACTCTACGGACAAGGCGCGCGGCGCTTCGCGGTCTCGGCCCATGAAGCGATGCTGCAAATCAGCGAGTTCGACACTGGCCTCGCGCTGGAAGCCGGCTTTACCCGGCCGCGCATCGGTATCAACCGGTTTGGGCGCGGTTTTCCCGTCGGCAATTTTGTCACCAAAGAGGGTTGGCTCGGCGTCACCGTGGTCACGCCGGCGCAATGGTCGGCGTTCTGCGTCATGATCGGCCTGCCCGAACTCGGTCTCGATCCGCGATATTCCGCGATGGCGGAGCGTTACCTGCGCGCCGAGGAGTTGAAGCGCATCATAGAGCCGGCGCTGTTGCAGCGGACCGCGATGGAATGGTTCGAGAAAGGCATCGAATTGCGATTGCCGCTCGCCGTGGTGCCCGACATGCGCGAACTGCTTGCGCAGCAGGTCCACCGCGACCGCCGCGCGTTCGCGCCGGTTCGGATCGGCGATGCCTCCTTCGATGCCCCCGTGCTGCCGCAGCATCTCACCCGGACGCCGCCCAAACCCAACGGCAGGTCGCCCATCGCCGGCGAGCATGACGACGCCGCCCTGCCCTTGCACAAACGCGCCGCGGCTCGGACAGCCGCCGCCGATGACCCGCCGCTGAAGGGCCTGCGCATCATCGATCTCACCATGGGCTGGGCCGGGCCGAGCGCCACGCGTCAGATAGGCGATCTCGGCGCCGATATCATCAAGGTGGAGTCGTGCCAGTATCCCGACTGGTTTCGCGGCACCGATCCGCGCGGGCCCTATCACCCGGAACGGACTTACGAGAAGACGTACTGGTTCCAGATGAACAACCGCAACAAGCGCGGCATCACGCTGGACCTTACCAGCGAGACCGGCCTATCACTGCTGAAGCGGCTGCTGAAGGGTGCCGACGCGGTGATCGACAACTATGCCGCCGACGTGCTGCCGCGGCTCGGCCTCGACGCCGCGGCGATGCTGAACGTCAATCCGCGGCTGGTCGTGGTGACCATGCCGGCGTTCGGCATGAGCGGCGCGTGGAGCGGCGTTCGCGCTTATGGTTCGACACTGGAACAAGCTTCCGGGCTGCCATCGGTGACCGGCCGCGAGGGCGATCCGCCGACCATGCTGCATGCCGCGCTCGGCGATCCCGTCGGAGGATTGAACGCCGCCGCGGCGCTGCTGCTCGGTTTCATGCACCAGAAAAAAACCGGCCAAGGTCAACACATCGACCTCAGCGCGGTGGAAGCGATGCTGCCGCTGGTGGCGCCATCGATCATCGAACAATCGGCCACCGGCAGGACCGGCCCCCGGATCGGCAATCGCCATCTGGTCCACGTGCCGAACGGCTGTTTCCCCTGCCTCGGGGAGGATCAGTGGATCACGCTGGCGGTACGCGACGACGGTGAATGGCAAGCGCTTTGCGGCATCATCCACCGGCCGGATCTCGCCGCCGATCCCGCGCTGGCATCGGCCGCGGGACGCCGCGTCGGGGAAGATCGCATCGAGGCCGCGATACGGCAATGGACCACGACCGTACGGCCCGATCTCGCGATGGTAACCTTGCAGGCGGCGGGAATTCCGGCTGGCGTGGCGCGGCTGCCAATGGACCTGCCGGGCGATCCACATCTGATGAAGGTCGGACATTGGCAGTCGGTCGATCGGCCGTTCATGGGACCGCATTTGCTGCCCTCGGTCGCTTATCGCGAAGGTGGCGCGGAGTTGCCCTATGCGATCGAGCGGCTGGCACCGACGCTGGGCCAGCATAATGAGGAGGTGCTGCGCGACCTGCTCGGCCTTGGCGACCGCGAAATCGCAGAATTGCGCGAGGCCGAAATCATAGGCGCGATCGCGACGTCGAAAAAGGACAGAGCCAGGTTCGCAGCCGAATGACTACTCGGCCGCCTGTTGCTGTTCGCTTAGGAATGCCTGATAAGCCAGCTTGATTCCGTCCTTTAGCGAAGTGCGCGCGCGCCAGCCCAGCCTGGCGAGGTGGCCGACATCCAGCAACTTACGCGGCGTACCGTCCGGTTTTGAGGTGTCAAAACCGATACCGCCGGTGTAGCCAACGGTCGCGGCGACGACGCGCGCAAATTCCGCGATGGTGATATCCTGGCCGGCGCCGATGTTGACCAGTTGCTGGTCCGAATAGGTCTTCATCAGATGGATGCAGGCGTCGGCCATGTCATCGACATAGAGGAATTCGCGGCGTGGCGTGCCGGTGCCCCAGACCGTGACATTGGCGGCGCCCGAAACCTTCGCCTCATGAAACCGGCGGATCAACGCGGCCACGACGTGACTGTATTCGGGATGATAATTGTCCCCGGGGCCGTACAAGTTGGTCGGCATCACGTTGATGAAGTCGGCGTCATACTGGCTGCGGTAGGCCTCGACCATCTTGATCCCCGCGATCTTGGCGATCGCATAGGGTTCGTTGGTCGGCTCGAGCGGACCTGTCAGCATGGAATCTTCGCGCAGCGGCTGCGGCGCCATTTTGGGGTAGATACAGGACGAGCCGAGGAACATCAGCTTCTCGGTACCGTTGACGTGAGCTGCGTGAATGATGTTCGCGGCGATGATTAGGTTCTCGTAAATGAATTCGCCGCGCAGCGTGTCGTTGGCGACGATGCCGCCGACTTTCGCTGCCGCCAGAAATACGGCCTGCGGCTGTTTTTCTGCAAACCAGCGATTGACCGCGGCCTGATCGCGCAGGTCGAGATCGCCACGCCTGGCGGTCAGCAGCTTGACGTCTTCCTGCGCGAGCCTGCGCAACAATGCGCTTCCCACCATGCCGCCATGCCCGGCAACGAAGACCCTCTTGCCCTGCAGCTTAAACGGAATTCTCGTCATTGACGGCCTCCCGTCTGGCGATCGCAAGATCGCCTGCCACCATCTCCTTGACCAGTTGCGCAAAACTCGTCTTCGGCTCCCAGCCGAGCTTGGTGCGGGCCTTTGTGGCGTCGCCGATCAGCTCATCGACTTCGGTGGGGCGGAAATACTGCGGATCGATGCGAACCACCGTCTTGCCGGACTTTTTATCGATGCCAGTCTCCTCAACGCCCTTGCCGCGCCATTCGATCGAGCGACCGACTTCCGAAAACGCGATCTCGACGAATTCACGCACCGAGCGCGTTTCGCCGGTCGCCAGCACGAAATCGTCCGGCGCATCGGCCTGCAGGATCTTGTGCATGCCCTCGACGTAATCCCTGGCGTGACCCCAGTCGCGGCGGGCATCCATGTTGCCGAGATAAAGGCAATCCTCCAGCCCAGTCTCGATCCGGGCGACGCTGCGCGTGACTTTTCGGGTGACGAACGTCTCGCCGCGGATCGGACTTTCGTGATTGAACAGAATGCCGTTGGCGGCATAAATGCCGTAGGCTTCGCGGTAGTTCACCGTGATCCAGTAGCCGTAGAGCTTGGCCACGCCGTAGGGCGAGCGCGGATAGAACGGCGTGGTTTCCTTTTGCGGGGTTTCCTGCACCAGACCGTATAGCTCCGACGTCGAGGCCTGGTAGAACCGCGTCTCCTTTTCCATGCCGAGAATCCGGATCGCCTCCAGCAGCCGCAGCACACCTATGGCGTCGGCATTCGCAGTATATTCGGGACTCTCGAAGCTGACAGCGACGTGACTTTGCGCGGCAAGGTTGTAGATTTCGGTGGGACGGATTTGCTGCATCAGCCGAATCAGGTTGGTCGAGTCCGTCATGTCGCCGTAATGCAGCAAAAACGGCACATTGCCGGCGTGCGGATCTTCATAAAGATGATCCACCCGCGCGGTGTTGAACGAAGACGACCGGCGTTTGATGCCATGTACGGTATAACCGAGGCCGAGCAGATATTCCGCGAGATAAGCGCCATCCTGGCCGGTAACGCCGGTAATCAGCGCCACGCGCCGCTTCGAATCCTGGACAACCATATTCGCTCCAACAACGCGTCGGGACCGTCTGAAAGCAGCCGGATCTCGACAAACCGCGTACCATTGCGCTGGGCCGGCCTGCGGCTTTCGGTCTCATGGACGCAAGCAGGGCGGCTGAAATCCCTACCATGGCATCATTAATACAGGCAAATTGAGACTAGGCACCCCGAGACTTGCGGGATATGGAGCCTTGGACCACAATCGAGCCACGTAAAGGGCGACGGCAGGGATGGCCGAATTCGTTCATCCAGTGCCTGAGCTTTCAAAAATCCAAGAAACGCCAATCCAAGGAGGAATGACATGCGTAAATTCATGATGGCTGCGGCCTTGACGCTGCCGATGTTCGGCGGAGCGGCGATCGCGCAGGAGACGGTCAAGATCGGTTACATCGATCCGCTGTCGGGCGGCGGTGCCAGCGTCGGCGAAGTCGGACTGAAGACATTCCAGTTCATCGCCGACGAGTTGAACGCCAAGGGCGGCATCCTGGGCAAGAAGGTCGAGATCGTCCCCTTCGACAACAAGACCAACCCGCAGGAAAGCCTGATCCAGGCGCAGAAGGCGATCGATGCCGGCGTGCGCTATATCACGCAGGGAAACGGTTCGGCGGTCGCCGGCGCGCTGTCGGATTTCGTCACCAAATACAACGAGCGCAATCCCGGCAAGGAAGTTCTCTACTTCAATTATGCCGCCGTCGACCCGATCCTGACCAACGCCAAATGCAGTTTCTGGCATTTTCGCTGGGACGCCAATTCCGACATCAAGATGGAGGCGCTCACCAACTACATGAAGAGTATTCCAGCGATCAAGAAGATCTACTTGATCAACCAGGACTACTCATTTGGTGAATCGGTCCGCACCACGGCCAAATCCATGCTGGCCGCGAAGCGCCCGGACATCCAGATCGTCGGCGACGAACTGCATCCGCTGCTCAAGATCACCGACTTCGCGCCCTATATCGCCAAGATCAAGGCGTCGGGCGCCGACACCGTGGTGACCGGCAATTGGGGCCAGGATTTTGCGTTGCTGCTCAAGGCGGCCGCGGATGCGGGCCTGAAGGTAAATTGGTACACCTATTATGCCGGCGGCACCGGCGGTCCGACCGCCGTCAAGCAAGCCAACCTCAATCATCAAGTGTTCGCGGTGGGCGAAGGCATCCCCAATCTGGATCATCCTTCGTCGCAGGCATTCGAGAAGGCGATCCGCGCGAAATATGACTTCAGCCTGTTCTACCCCCGCGCCGTCAACCAGATGCGGATGTTCGCAGTCGCCGCCGACAAGGCCAAGTCGCTTGAACCGGTCAAGGTGGCGCAGGCGCTCGAAGGCATGGAGTTCGAAGTGTTCGACGGCGGCAACGGCACCATGCGCAAGGATGATCACCAGTTCTTCCAGCCGATGTATATCGCCTCGCTCGGCGAGCGGACGGAGAAGGAACCGTTCGACGAGGAGAAGACCGGCTGGGGCTGGAAGCTGGTTGCCAAGATCGACACTCCGCAGACCATGCTGCCGACCACCTGCAAGATGGACCGGCCGAACTAGAGACGGGGAACGGCAACAAGCGGGGGCGTCATGCCCGGGCTAAAGCGCGAAGCGCGTCTTCGCGCATATGTCCCGGCATCCACGGCTTCCTGCGCATGGAACAAGAAAGACGTGGATGGCCGGGACAAGCCCGGCCATGACGAACTTTAAAATCGTGCAATAGACCCGAGATCACGATGCTCGAACTGGTCGTCATATCCACGCTCAACGGTGTGCTGTTCGGCATGCTGCTGTTCCTGATGGCGAGCGGTCTTACCGTCATCTTCAGCATGCTCGGCGTGTTGAACTTCGCGCATGCGAGCTTCTACATGCTCGGCGCGTTCTTCGGCTTCCAGGTCGCCCGCTGGTTCGGCTTCTGGCCGGCGCTGTTGATCGCGCCACTGCTGGCCGGCGCGATCGGCGCCGGCGTCGAACGGTTCGGGTTGCGCCGCGTGCACAAGAATGGCCACGTCGCCGAACTGCTGTTCACCTTCGGGCTGGCGTTCGCGATCGAGGAGATCGTGCAGATCATCTGGGGCAAGAGCCCGGTGGATTTCCGCGTTCCGCCGCTGCTGGATTTTCCGGCCTTCACCATCTTCTCCACCAACTATCCCGCCTACAAGATGTTCATGCTGCTGGTGTCGGTCGCGATTTTCGCGGCCCTGCTCGTCACCCTGAAAAAGACCCGGGTCGGCCTGATCGTGCAGGCGGCGCTGACGCATCCGCACATGGTCGGCCACCTCGGCCACAATGTGGGGCGCATCTTCATGCTGGTGTTCGGCGTCGGCACCGCGCTTGCCGCGGTCGCCGGTGTGATCGCCGGGCCGGCGCTGGTGACGCAGGCCAACATGGCTGGACTGCTCGGGCCGATCCTGTTCGTGGTGGTCGTGGTCGGCGGACTGGGCTCGCTGCCCGGCGCCTTCGTCGCCTCGCTGCTGATCGGCCTGGTCCAAACCTTCGCGGTGTCGATGAACGGCTCGCTGGCGGGTGCATTTGGCCCGCTCAGCCCGGCCTGGGCGACGACGTGGCTGTCCGACATCTGGGGCGTCACCATCGCGCAGATTGCGCCGATCATGCCCTATCTGCTGCTGGTGCTGATCCTGATCTTCCGGCCCATGGGCCTGCTCGGGACCCGCGACACATGAGCGAAATCACCTCCAGCGCCGCGCCACCGCTGCCGGCCGCCGCCGAGAAGCTCAAATTTTATGGATTGTGGATCGGGACCGCGATCGTGCTGCTGCTGCTGCCGAAGATATTTTCCTCCGGCGGATCGCTGACTACCTTCAGCCTGATCGGCATCTCCATCATCTTTTCGCTGTCCTACAACATCCTGCTCGGCCAGACCGGCATGCTGTCGTTCGGCCACGCGGTGTATTACGGGCTCGGCGGCTTCCTGGTCATTCACGCCATCAATATCGTCAGCGCCAACAAACTGCCGATCCCGCTGCCGGTGGTGCCGCTGGTCGGCGGGTTGACCGGGCTCGCCTTCGCGATGCTGCTCGGCTGGGTATCGACTCAGCGCAGCGGCACGGCGTTCGCGATGATCTCGCTCGGCGTCGCCGAACTGGTTGCTTCCTCCGCTTTGATCCTGCGCACCTTCTTCGGCGGCGAGGCGGGCATCTCCGCCAATCGCACCAAACTGCTGCGCGTGTTCGACTGGAGCTTCGGGCCGCAGATCCAGATCTACTATCTGGTCGCGGCGTGGACGCTGCTCGCCGTCATCGCCATGTACGCGTTGACCCGCACCCCGCTGGGGCGCATGTGCAACGCCGTGCGCGACAATCCCGAGCGCGTGCAGTTCGTCGGCTACAATCCGCACGTGGTGCGCTATCTCGCCTTTTGCTTCTCCGGTTTCTTCGCCGGGATCGCAGGCGCGCTTGCCGCGATCAATTTCGAGATCGCGAATTCCGCCTATCTCGGCGCGGTGCAGTCGGGAACGGTGTTGTTCGCCACCTATATCGGCGGCGTCGGCTTCTTCATCGGGCCCATCGTCGGCGCGATCTTCGTCACCATCCTGTCGCTGGGCCTGAGCGACCTGACGCCGGTATGGCAGCTCTATTTCGGCCTGATCTTCATCGCGGTGGTGGTGTTCGCGCCGGGCGGAATCACCGGCCTGTTGATGATGCACCGCCCGCTGCTGAAGGCTGGCACATGGCCACGGGTGCTGCCGAGCTACCTGATCGCCTTGGTGCCGACGCTGGCGATGATCGCAGGCCTGATCCTGGCAATCGAAACAATCGTGCACTTCACCGTCAACGCCGGCGACGATTCGCACATCAAGGCATTCGGGGTGCCCTTCGACGCGGAGAGCCGGTACATCTGGGCGATAGCGGCAATCCTGCTGGTCGGCGGATTTCTGGTTGCGCGCAAGACCTGGACGATGGTCGGCCATGCCTGGGACGACGCGACCAGCATGGCGCGCGAAAAGGAAATGGCCGCATGAGCGCCGCAATCGAACTGCGCGGGGTCGAAAAAAGCTTCGGCGTCACCTCGGTAATCCGCAACGTCAATCTGACGGTGGCGCAAGGCGAGCGCCACGCGCTGATCGGGCCGAACGGCGCCGGCAAATCCACGCTGTTCAACCTGACCAGCGGCTACATGATGCCGACCACAGGCAGCATCCTGCTCCGCGACGAAGTGATCTCCGGCTTGCCGCCCTACCAGATCAACCGCCGCGGGCTGTCACGCAGTTTTCAGGTCACCAACGTCTTCGCCAATATGAGCGTATGGGAGAACCTGCGCTGCGCCGTATTGTGGGCCGCCGGCCACCGCTACGCATTCTGGAAGAACATCGACAATCTGCCCGAAGTGCGCGACCGCACCGCGCGTATTCTGCAGGATATCAACCTGACTCAACGGCGCGACGTACCGGCCGGCCTTTTGACCTACGCCGAACAACGCGCGCTCGAAATCGGCATCACCATTGCCGGCGGCGCCGATGTCATCCTGCTGGACGAGCCGACCGCCGGCATGAGCCACGCCGAAACCGAGCGCGCGGTGGCGCTGATCCGCCGCCTCACCGAGGGCCGCACGCTCTTGATCGTCGAGCATGACATGAGCGTGGTGTTCGGGCTCGCCGATCGCATTTCGGTGCTGGTGTACGGCCAGATCATCGCGTCGGGCACGCCGGAAGAAATCCGCGGCAATCCCAAGGTCAAGGAAGCCTATCTCGGCGAGGAGGCGGCCTGATGCTGGAGGTCAAGGATCTGCACGCCTATTACGGCAAGAGCCACATCCTGCAGGGCGTCGACATGCATATCAACGCCGGCGAGGTGGTCAGCCTGCTTGGACGCAACGGCGTCGGCCGCTCCACCACTGTCAAGGCGATCATGGGCGAGGTGCCGCCGCAGGGAACCATTCTGTTCAAGGGCGGCAATATCGCGGGTCTGCCGAGCTACAAGATCGCGCATCTCGGCCTGGGTTATGTGCCCGAGCATCGCGACATCTTTCCAGGCCTCACGGTGCGGCAGAACCTGACGCTCGGCATCAAGGATCCAAACAAGCCGGGCAAGTGGCGGCTGGAGGACATGCTGCAGATGTTTCCCAACCTCGCCGCGCGCGCCGACACCGCGGCGGGCGTGATGTCCGGTGGCGAAAAACAGATGCTGACAATTTGCCGCACCCTGATGGGCGACCCCGAACTGGTGATGATCGACGAGCCGACCGAAGGCCTCGCGCCGATCATCGTGCAACAGGTCGGCGATTTGATCGCGGAGATTGCGCGGCGCGGCGTCGCTATCCTGCTGGTGGAACAAAAGCTGTCGATCGCGATGCGTATCTCGCACCGGCTCTACGTCATGGGCCACGGCCGCATCGTGTTCGAAGGCACCCCCGCCGACCTCAAAGGCAACGCAGCGGTCCGCAAGGAATGGCTGGAGGTGTGATAGTTGGGACCACGGTCTTGTCGCGCAGGCGGCGCACCCCCTCGCCCCGCTTGCGGGGAGAGGGTTGGGGTGAGGGGAACTCTCCACGCACTCAACTCGCGGAGAGTCCGCCTCACCCGGATCGCTTCGCGATCCGACCTCTCCCGGCAAGCGGGGCAAGGTAAGAGGCACTACCGGCGTCCTGCTGGTCCCCTTGCCGTTAGTCGAATAGGGTGAGCTTGAAGGCCGAGATAGTTTAAGACGCGGAAATCGCGCTGATGGAGGGATGCGTGGAACACGCTTTGGAAGTGCGCGGGGTGTCACTACGCTTCGGTGGCGTACGCGCGCTGACCGAGGTCTCCTTCGGCGTGAACGACGGCGAGCTGTTTTCCATTATCGGACCAAACGGCGCCGGCAAGACCTCGATCGTCAACTGCATCTCCGGCCGCTACAAGCCGACCGAAGGCCGGCTGTTTTATCACGGTCACGATATCACCGCGCTCAATCCCAATGCCCGCCCCGCGCTCGGCATCGGCCGCACCTTCCAGAACCTCGCGCTGTTCCATCACATGAGCGTGCTCGACAATATCATGGTCGGACGGCACCATCTGCTGAAAAACAATTTTATTACCGGGGCGCTGTACTGGCTCACCGGCGCGCGAAAGGAAGAACTCGAGCACCGCCGCAAGGTGGAGGAGATCATCGACTTTCTCGACCTGCAATCGGTGCGCAAGGCCACCGCCGGCACCCTGCCCTATGGTTTGCGCAAACGCGTCGAACTCGCACGGGCCATGGCGCTGGAGCCGAAGCTGATCCTGCTCGACGAGCCGATGGCCGGCATGAATTTCGAGGAAAAGGAGGACATGGCGCGCTACATCGTCGACCTCAATGAAGAGTTCGGCATGACCGTGGTCATGATCGAGCATGACATGGGCGTGGTGATGGATATCTCGCATCGCGTCATGGTGCTTGATTTCGGCCGCAAGATCGCACAAGGCGATCCGGCCACCGTGCTCGCCGATCCCCATGTCAAGCGTGCCTATCTCGGCGAGGAAGACGAAGTATTGGTCGACCCGGACGATGTGCCGGCGCCGGCGGGGACCGCGGCATGATGGATTACGCCGGCCGCGTCGCGGCAGCCGACACCTATCCAAAGCTGCTGCGCCTCAATGCCAGGGAACATGGCGGCGAGATCGCACTGCGCGAAAAAGATTTTGGATTGTGGCGCGTCTTCACCTGGAACGACTATCAGGCGCGGGTACATGACTTCGCGCTCGGCATGATCGAACTCGGCCTCGGCCGCGGCGACGTGATCGGCATTATCGGCGACAACCGGCCGGACTGGGTGTCGGCTGAAATCGCCGCCCACGCCATCGGCGCCATGAGCCTTGGCCTCTACCGCGACGTGCTCGATGAAGAAGCAGCCTATCTCTTGAGTTACGGCGAGGCCAAACTGGTGTTCGCCGAGGACGAGGAGCAGGTCGACAAGCTGCTGGCGCTCGCCGATCGCGCGTCCAATCTGAAGCATATCATCTACTCCGATCCGCGCGGCATGCGGAAATACGCCGATCCGCGCCTGATGGCAGCCGACAAGCTCGCCGCATTGGGCCGCGATCGCGCCGCAAGCGAGCCTGACCTGTACGACAGGCTGGTCGACGCCACCCGGGGCGATGACGTCGCCATCCTCTGCACCACCTCCGGCACCACCGCGAATCCGAAGCTGGCCATGCTCGCCGCCGGCCGCGTGCTGCGGCATTGCGCGACCTATCTGACATTCGACCCGAAAGGTCCCGACGACGAATACGTCTCGGTGCTGCCGCTGCCCTGGATCATGGAACAGGTCTACGCGCTGGGCAAAGGGCTGCTGTGCCGGATGAAGATCAACTTCGTCGAGCGGCCCGACACCATGATGAACGATTTTCGCGAGATCGCGCCGACCTTTGTGCTGTTCGCGCCGCGGGTATGGGAGGGCATTGCCGCCGACGTGCGTGCGCGTGTGATGGATTCGTCCCGTCTGAAGCAAAGTCTCTATGAACTCGGCATGAAAACCGGATTATCGGCGCTGAAGCAGGGCAGGCATTCCAGGGTCGCCGACACGCTGCTGTTCCGCGCGCTGCGCGACCGTCTCGGTTTCACCCGGCTGCGCTCGGCGGCGACCGGTGGCGCTGCGCTGGGGCCGGATACGTTCAAGTTCTTCCAGGCCATGGGCGTGCCGCTGCGCACCCTGTACGGCCAGACCGAATTGCTCGGCGCCTACACGCTGCACCCGGCCGGCGAGGTCGATCCGGACACCACCGGCGTGGCAATGGCCGACGACATCGAGATCCGCGTCGACAATCCGGACATCCACGGCGTCGGCGAGATCGTGGTCCGTCATCCCAACATGTTCCTCGGCTACTACAAGAGCCCGGAAGCCTCCGCCGCCGACATGAAGGACGGCTGGATGCAATCCGGCGACGCCGGTTATTTCAACGATAACAAGCAACTGGTGGTGATCGACCGCATCAAGGACCTGGCGGAGACCGCGCGCGGCGAACGCTTCTCGCCGCAATACATCGAGAACAAGCTGAAATTCTCACCCTACATCGCCGAGACCGTGGTGCTGGGCGCCGGGCGGGACGCGCTGGCGGCCATGATCTGCATCCGCTTCTCCATCGTTTCGAAATGGGCGGAGAAAAAGCGCATCTCGTTTACGACCTATACCGATCTGTCGTCGCGTCCCGAAGTTTATGCGCTGCTGCGCAAGGAAGTCGAAGCGGTCAACGCCACGCTGCCACCGGCGCAGCGCATCTCGAAATTTCTGCTGCTCTACAAGGAACTCGACGCCGACGACGGCGAACTCACCCGCACCAGAAAAGTCCGCCGCAGCGTCATCAACGAAAAATACGCTTCCATCATCGACGCGATCTATGGCGGCGAGCGCGACATTCCCATCGACACCGTGATCCGCTTCCAGGACGGCACCACCCAGCGCATCCGCACCACGCTGGCGGTGGTCGATCTCGCGCACGACGCAGCGGCGCAGGAGGCGGCGGAATGAGCGGGCATGGATCAGCGCCGGCGCCAGTAATCGCGCCCTCTCCCCTTGAGGGAGAGGGCATCGCCGCCAGGCCACGCGGACTCGGACGGGTGAGGGGTACCGTCTCCGCACCTCCACTGCGGAAACAACCCCTCACCCGTCTTCGCTTCGCGAAGCCACCCTCTCCCACAAGGGGAGAGGGGAAGCAGGCGCCGCATCGGATTATCGCATGAACACCGCCTTCCTCATCCAGCTCCTGGTCAACGGCCTCGTGGTCGGCACGCTTTACGGCGTGGTCGCGATGTCGTTCGTGCTGATCTACAAGGCGACGCAGGTGGTGAATTTCGCGCAAGGCGAATTGCTGCTGATCGGCGCGTGGGTATGCTGGGCGCTGCTGACCAAATATCAGGTGCCGTTCTGGGTCGGCATGCCGATGACGCTGGTGTTCATGTTCATCTTCGGCATCGCGATCCAGATCGTGGTGCTGCGGCCGATGATCGGCGAGCCGATCATCTCGGTAATCATGGTCACGATCGCCCTGTCGGAGGTGTTCCAGGCGTCGCTGAAATGGATTTTCGGCGTCAACCCGCAGCCGTTTCCCCGCGTGTTCACCAGCCAGTCGGTGAACTTTCTCGGCCTGCAGATCCAGACCGTCTATGTCATGAGCCTGGTGGTGTCGGTGGCGATGATGATCGGGATGGCGTGGTTCTTCCGGGTTTCGAAATACGGCCTCGCCATGCGCGCCACCGCCTTCAACCAGCAGGTTGCGCAATCGCTCGGCATCTCGGTCAAGAGCGTGTTTGCGATCGCCTGGGCGATCTCGGCAACGGTTTCGGCCGTCGCAGGCGTCGTGGTCGCCGTTGTCAACGGCGTGTCCTCGGGGCTGTCGGCCTACGGCATCAAGATATTTCCGGCAGCGATCCTCGGCGGTCTGGACTCGATCGGCGGCGCCGTTCTCGGCGGCATCATCATCGGGCTATTGGAAAACATCGCGCAATATGTCGACAGCGAATATCTGCACTGGGGCAATCTCTACGAGGTCGCGCCGTTCTACGTCCTTATTATCATCCTGATGATCAAGCCGTATGGCCTGTTCGGCACCAAAGACATCGAGCGGGTATAGTCACAAATGGCCGGCCAGAACCTCATTCCTGCCGGTGACTTCCGCACCTCCTACGCGGTCGACACCACGATCTTTCCGACCGCCGCCAGTCGCAACGCGGCGATCGTCGGCATCGTCCTGATCTGCTTCGCGCCGCTGATATTCAACGAATACTGGCTGACCATCCTGATCCAGATCGGTATTTTCGGGATTGCCGCGCTCGGTCTCAACATACTCGTCGGCTTCACCGGCCAGATATCGATCGGCCATGCCGCGTTTTTCCTGTTCGGCGCGTTCACTTCGGCCTATCTCTCAAACCACTCGGTCCCGGTATTCTTCGCCATTCCACTGGCGGGAGCGATCACCGCGATCGTCGGCCTGATCTTCGGCGTGCCGGCGGCGCGGCTCAAGGGACTCTATCTGGTCATCGCCACGCTGGCCGCGCAATACATCCTGCTCGACTTCTTCTCGCGCGCCGACTGGTTCTCGGGCGGCTCGGTGCCGGCCAGCGCGCAACCGTTCTCGATATTCGGTTATGTGCTGCGCGGCGACCGGCAGTATTTCTATGTGGTGCTGGCCTATGTGCTGGTGAGTTATCTGCTGGTGACCAATTTGATACGGACGCGCGACGGGCGCGCGCTGGTCGCGGTGCGCGATCACTATCTGTCCGCCGAGATCATGGGCATCAACCTGACGAAATACCGCACGCTGTCGTTCGGCCTCGCGGCATTCTTCGCCGGCATCGCCGGAGCGCTCTATGCGCATTACCAGCTCGTGGTATCCAACGAAGGTTTCGGCATCGAACGCTCGATCATCTTCCTGGCGATGATCATCATCGGCGGCACCGGCTCGATCATGGGCACGCTGATGGGTACCGCCTTCGTGGTGCTGCTGCCGGAATCGATGGAGTGGATCAGCGCCGGCCTCAAGGGCAGCACGATCGACAAGGCGCTATCGCTCAACAACAACATCACCTTCCTGCGCGAGATCGCGATCGGGCTCATCATTATCGCGTTCTTGATATTCGAGCCCGACGGGCTCGCGCACCGCTGGCGGCAGGTCAAGACTTACTGGAAACTCTACCCGTTTTCGCATTGAGCTTGGAACGGGATCGACTACAATCGCACCCAACAAAGAACCGGAGGAATTGCTCATGACCATGAAAACACTGCTTGCCACCGCCTCGTTCGCGCTGCTGCTCGGCGGCGGTGCGGCACAGGCGCAGATCGCGATCGGCCATCTCGCGGACTATTCCGGCGGCACCTCGGATGTCGGAACGCCGTACGGTCAGGGCGTCGCGGATACCTTTGCCTGGGTCAACAAGAACGGAGGCGTCGGCGGCAAGCAGCTTAACGTCGATACCAACGACTACGGCTACCAGGTGCCGCGCGCCATCGCGCTCTACAAGAAATGGTCCGGCGCCGACAAGGTCGCCGCGATCATGGGCTGGGGCACGGCGGATACCGAAGCGCTGACCGGCTTCCTCGCGCAGGACAAGATCCCGGATATTTCCGGTTCCTATGCCGCGGCCCTTACCGATCCGGAAGGCGCCAGCGGCAAGGCGAAGCCGGCGCCGTATAATTTCTTCTACGGCCCGAGCTATTCGGACGCGTTGCGCGCCGAACTGACCTGGGCTGCCGACGACTGGAAGGCCAAGGGCAAGCCCGGCAAGCCGAAATTCGTGCATATGGGCGCCAACCATCCCTACCCCAACGCGCCGAAGGCAGCCGGCGAGGCGCTCGCCAACGAACTCGGCTTCGAAGTGCTGCCGCCGCTGGTGTTTGCACTGGCACCGGGCGATTACAGCGCGCAATGCCTGAGCCTGAAAAGCGCCGGCGCCAACTACGCCTATCTCGGCAACACCGCGGCCTCCAATATCTCGGTGATGAAGGCCTGCAAAACCGCAGGCGTCGATGTCCAGTTCCTGAGCAACGTCTGGGGCATGGATGAGAACGCCGCCAAGACCGCCGGCGACGCCGCCGACGGCGTGGTGTTCCCGCTGCGCACGGCCGTCGGCTGGGGCGGTAACGCGCCGGGCATGAAGACGGTGATGGAAATCTCGAAAATATCCGATCCCACCGGCAAGGTTTACCGACCGGTGCATTACATCGCCGGCATATGTACCGCGCTGTACATGAAGGAGGCGCTCGACTGGGCCGCCAAGAACGGCGGCGCTACCGGCGAAAACGTCGCGAAGGGTTTCTATCAGAAAAAGGATTGGGTGCCGGCCGGCATGGAAGGCGTCTGCAATCCCTCGACCTGGACCGAGAAGGACCATCGCCCGACGACCAAGGTCGATCTCTACCGGTCCAGGATTTCGGGGGCGACGGACGGCGACGTCAACGACCTGATGAGCAAGGGCACCATCAAGCTCGAGAAGGTCAAGACCGTCGAGTTGCCGCGCAAGCCGGAATGGTTCGGGTGGTAAGTTGACAGCCGGCTCCCTGTCGTCATGCGCGGGCTTGACCCGCGCATCCATCTTCATCGAAATGATGGATTGCCGGGTCAAGCCCGGCAATGACGCCGATGGATATGACGGGTCTCGATGACTATCGACACAGGTACAACTCACGCCGTCTCGGGCGACGCCGCCGCCACATCGCTCCTTGCCGTGCGCAACATCGAGGTGGTCTATGACGACGTGATCCTGGTGCTGCGCGGGTTGAGCCTCGAGGTGCCGCAGGGATCGATTGTCGCCTTGCTCGGCGCCAACGGGGCCGGCAAGTCGACTACGCTGAAGGCGATCTCGGGACTGCTCAAGACCGAAGATGGCGAAGTCACCCGCGGCGAGATCATCTTCGACGGCGAGCGTATCAACGGCATCGATCCCGACAAGATCGTGCGCCGCGGCATCTTCCAGGTGATGGAAGGACGTCGCATCATCGCCGACATGACGTCGCTCGAGAATTTACGGCTCGGCGCCTTCACCCGCAGCGACAGCGAGGTCGGCGCCGATATCGACATGGTCTACAATTACTTCCCCCGCCTGAAAGAACGCACCGGGCTTGCCGGCTATCTGTCCGGCGGCGAGCAGCAGATGCTCGCGATCGGCCGCGCGCTGATGGCGCGTCCGAAGATGATCCTGATGGACGAGCCGTCGATGGGACTGTCGCCGCTGCTGGTCAAGGAAGTGTTCGCCATCATCCAGAAAATCAACCGCGATCTCGGCGTTACCATCCTGCTGGTGGAGCAGAACGCGCGTGCCGCCTTGTCGGTCGCAAGCCATGGCTACATCATGGAACAGGGTAAGGTGGTGCTCGACGGCAGCGCCGACGAATTGCGGGACAACGAGGACGTGAAAGAGTTTTATCTCGGCGGCGCCGGCGACCAGCGCAAGAGTTTTAAGAATCTCAAAAGCTTCAAGCGGCGCAAGCGGTGGCTGTGAGCGTACTCCCCACCTCGTCATTCCGGGATGCGCCTCTTGGCGCAAGCCCGGAATCCATAACTATTAATCGTGGTTATGGATTCTGGGCTCGCTCGCTTCACTCGCGCCCCGGAATGACGAAGGCATGACCAACCACTACGACGCCCTTGAAACCCGCGATCCCGCCGAACGGGAAGCCGACCTGTTCGCGCGTCTGCCGGGCGTGCTGCGCAAGGCGATGGCAGCGCCCGGCTATGCCGCGCATCTCAAGGGCATCGACCCCGCCACCCTGACCAGCCGCGCGGCGCTCGCGCGCCTGCCGCTGCTGCGCAAATCCGACCTTCCTGCCCTGCACAGGGCCGCGCGGCCGTTCGGCGGATTTATCAACGGCACCACGGGATCATTCGCGCGCCTGTTCACATCCCCCGGACCGATCTTCGAGCCCGAGCCGGCCCACAGCGATCCGTGGCGTGGCGCGCGAGCGCTGTTTGCCGCGGGCTTCCGGCCGGGCGACGTGGTGCTGAATACCTTCAGCTATCATTTGACGCCGGGCGGCTTCATCTTCGACACGTCTGCCCGTGCGCTGGGCTGCGCGGTAATTCCGGCCGGGCCCGGCAATACGGAGGCGCAATTCGAGTTGATCGAAGCCTACCGCCCGGTCGCCTACAGCGGCACGCCGGATTTTCTCAAAATCCTGCTTGATGCGGCTGATAGCGCCGGGCGTGACATCTCGTCGATCAAGCGCGCGCTGGTGTCGGGCGCGGCGTTTCCGAAATCGCTGCAGGAGGAGATCAAATCACGCGGCGTCGACGCCTACCAGGCGTTCGGAACCGCCGATCTCGGCCTGATCGCTTTTGAAACGTCGGCGCGCGACGGCATGGTAGTCAACGAAAACCTGATTTTCGAGATCGTACGGCCTGGCACCGGCGACCCGGTGCCCGAAGGCGATGTGGGAGAAATCGTCGTCACCTCGCTCGACCTCGGCCATCCGTGGATTCGGCTCGCGCTAGGCGACCTTACGGCGGCGCTACCGGGCCAAAGTCGCTGTGGCCGCACCAACATGCGCATCAAGGGCTGGATGGGCCGCGCCGACCAGACCACCAAGGTCAAGGGCATGTTCGTGCGGCCGGAACAGGTCGCGGAAATCGGCAAGCGGCACCCGGACCTCGGACGGTTGCGTCTCGTCGTCAGCCGTGAAAGCGAGACCGACGCGATGACCCTGAAAGCGGAATGCGCCTCGCCTTCCGATACATTGCGCGAGCAGGTTGCCGCATCACTGCGCGCGGTCGTCAAGCTGGGCGGCGCTGTTGAACTGATCGCACCCGGTTCGCTGCCGAATGACGGGAAGGTGGTTTCCGACGAGCGGCCGGTGGGCTGATGACAGCCGTCAGAACCTACGAACCAGATCGATCACCGTGCGCTGCTGATCCGCCGTGATCTCGGCGAACATCGGCAGCGACAGAATCCGGCTCTGCGCGCGATGCGCGTTCGGGAACTGTTCGGGGCGATGATCGAAGCGCTTGTAGGCATCGAGAAACGGCAGCGCGACCGGATAATTGACCGCGGTCTGGACGCCGTTGGCGTTCAGATGCGCCGCCAGCGCATCGCGGCGCGGATGCCGGATCGTATAGAGATGATAGACGTGGCTGCGATCCGGCGCGACCGATGGCACTGTGACACCCTCGATCTGGTTGAGGCCAGCATCATAAATTTTCGCAGCATTCTGGCGCGCTTCGGTCCAGTCCGGCAGATGTGGCAGCTTGGCCAACAGGATCGCAGCCTGCATGCCGTCGAGCCGGCTGTTGATTCCTTCGATATGATGCTGATGTTTTACCAGCCCGCCGTGGCGCGCCAGCATGGTCATGTGCTCGACCAGCGCGCCGTCGTTGGTGACGACCGCGCCGGCATCGCCCATCGCACCGAGGTTCTTGCCGGGATAAAACGAATAGGTCGCCGCAGTTCCGAAGGTCCCGACCTGCCGACCCTTGTAGCGCGCGAGGTGGGCCTGGGCACAATCCTCAATCACCCATAAACGATGTTTGCGCGCGATCGACATGATCGCATCCATGTCCGCCGGCTGACCGTAGAGATGCACCGGAATGATTCCCACGGTACGCGGCGTGATGGCGGCCTCAATCGCGGCGGGATCGACGGTGAAGGTGCTGTCGTCGGTGTCCGCGAACACCACCGTGGCGCCCGCGTGGGTGACCATCGCCGACGTGCTGATCCAGGAATGCGCGGTGGTGACGACCTCATCGCCGGGCTGAACCTTCAGCGCGGCCATCGCAAGATAGAGCGCATCGGTACCGTTGGCGCACGATACGCAATGCTTGACGTCGACGGCGCCGGCAAATTCCCGTTCGAACGCATCGACATAGGATCCGCGAATGAACGCGTTGTCACGGATCACCGCCGCGACCGCGGCGTCGACCTCTTCCTTGATGGACAGGTACTGAAGCTGCAGATCCGCGAAGGGCACCGGCATGATCATCGACCCCGAAGTTCGAGCAGGCGCGCGGGGTTGCCCGCATAGGTCCCGGCCGCGGTGATATCCCTGGTCACAACCGAGCCTGCACCGATAACGACATCGTCGGCGATGCGCACCGGCATGATCGTGGCATTGGAGCCGATCGAAACCCGGTTTCCGATCACGGTCTGCCGCCATAGTTCCTTGTGGCCGCGCGCAGGGCCGCCGGTCGAGAACGTGTCGTTGACGAACGTTACGCCGTGGCTGACGAAACAGTCTTCACCGATGGTCACGAGTTCGCAGATGAAGGCATGCGATTGCACCCGGGTGCGGGCCCCGACCACCGCGTCTTTTTGAATCTCGGTGAACGGTCCGACAAAACAGTCATCGCCTATCTTGCAGCCATAGAGATTGCACGGCTGCACGATCTTCACGCGTTCACCGAACTCAACGTCGCGCACGCCGGATTGATGCACCAATGGCTCGTTCACGACGCCACACCGAGCCGGCTCAGCCGGGGCGTGAACCGCAGCGAGACTTCCTGACCGGTCTCGATCGATTCATAAAGCGCGGAGATCAGTTCCAGGCTCTTGCGGCCTTCGAGGCCGTCCACCAGCGCGGCGTGCTGATGGATCAGGCAATCGACCACATGCTGATAGTACGCCTGATGCCCGAAGCCGTAGACGTTTGGCGGGTTGACCGAAAATTTTTCCATCACGTCCTTGTCGGACGGCAGCTCGTCCACGAAAGCCCAGTGCCTGATCTGATTGACCGCAAAGCCTGCAATCTCGACGCTGCCTTTCTCGCCCAGGATCGAGAGCGAGCCTTCCAAATCGCGCGGACGCGCAGCCGTGGTCGCCTCGATGATGCCCAGCGCGCCGTTGCGAAATTTCAGCGTCGCGACGGCGGTGTCTTCAGTTTCGATCTTCGCAAGTGCCGTAACCGCGCGTGCATGCACGCTGACAACGTCGCCGAAAAACCACTCCAGCATGTCGACATGATGGCTGGCCTGGTTGGTCAGCACGCCGCCGTCATAGGCCCAAGTGCCGCGCCAGTCGTCCTGATCGTAATAGCCTTGATCGCGGCACCAGCGCACTCTCACGGTGCCCAGAATCAGGCGCCCGAACCGTCCGGCTTGCAGAGCCTCGCGCGCCTTGACGACCGGGACATTGAAACGATTCTGCTTGACCACGAACAGCTTGACGCCCGCTTCGTCGCAGGCGCGCATCATCTCGTCGGCGTCCTGCAGCCGCAGCGCCATCGGCTTTTCGACCACAACATGCTTGCCGGCCCTGGCACAGGCGATGGCATGCTCGGGATGCATCCCGCTTGGCGTCAGGACCGCGACGGCGTCGATATCCTTCCGCGCCAGAAAGTCGTCAATATCGTAGTCGGCGGAAACGCGGAATTTCGACGCGATCGCATCGGCGCGCGCGCGAACCGGATCGCAGACGGCGACAAGTCCGGCCCGATCAATATGTTTGCCGCCCAGCAGATCGGCATGACGCTTTGCGATGCGTCCACACCCGAGCAGGCCAAATCTGATCATCGAAGCCATCCTTGTTAACCGTCAGCCCCTGCGAAGATTTCTAGACAGCCAAAACGCGGATTGCGGACAGCGAGCCGGCGCAATATGGACCATGTGCTATATTAATAAAAGCGGCTGTAAATCAAGGCGCATGGTGGCTTTTTCCGGCTTGCACGTTGTACCGCTCCAGCTATTGGGGTAACCGGTTGGAAGAGAAGAATCCCTTCCCGATGAACGCGAAACAAGCGATGGTCTACGGTCAACCGCAGGTTCGAGTGCGCTACGGATTGGCGTCGCTGATTTGCTTCCACATCGCGATCTGCTGCATATCCCTCGTGTACGTCGCCGACAACAACAACCCGGTTGCCGTCGACCCCGCGGCGTTTCACATGTTCTTCGATCCGGCGCGATTGCATGTCGCCGTTGCCGTCGTTGCAGCCTTCGCCCTGGTATCCGCGCTTTTCGTGCTCGCGCGCTTCAGCTTCGGCTATTTGGTCGGATTCTATTTCTACACCATGATCCTCGGCTATCTCTGGCTGAATTGCTTCACGGACCTGAACTACGATCACAGGCTGGCCGGGCTTTCGGCCGCGGTATCGGCCGGCGCGTTTCTAGTGGCGGCGCTGTTTGTTTCGCTGCCCGTCCCGCGGATCTACACGCTTTCCCCGCAGGGGTTCGATCGGCTCCTGACATCGATTTTGCTGCTGGCGATTGCCACCATCGCGGCGGGCGCAATCTATAATTTCCGGTTCGTTGCGCTGACCGACATCTACAATTTTCGCAATACGCTGGAATTTCCAAAAATTCTCAACTATCTGGTGGCGATCGTCTCAAACGCATTGTTGCCGTTCGCGTTCGCGGCGCTGGTGGCGCGCCGCGCCTACTGGCGGGCCTTCGGCGCGCTGTTTCTCTTGCTGCTGTTCTATCCGATAACCCTGAGCAAGCTTCCACTTTTTGCGCCGTTCTGGCTCGTCGCCATGCTGCTGTTTTCCAGGATTTCGGGGGCCAGGACGGCCGTCGTGCTGTCGCTGCTGGTTCCGATCCTTGCCGGGCTGGCCTTGCACCTTGCATTCAGGGCGGAGTCCGCGATCTATTTTTCAACGGTCAACTTTCGAATGATCGCAGTTCCTTCCGACGCGATGGATATCTATTACGACTATTTCTCTCGCCACGACCTCACCTATTTCTGTCAGATATCGATTGTGAAGCGGATCTTGTCCTGCCCCTATCAGGAGCCGCTGTGGGAAATCCTGGAGAAAACCTACAAGCTGGGCAACCTGAATGCATCGCTGTTTGCCACCGAAGGCGTCGCATCGGTGGGACCGTTGTGGGCGCCGGTGTCGGCGTTCGCTTGCGGGCTGGTCATGGCGTTCGGCAATCGCATGTCGGACGGTTTGCCGCCCCGCTTCGTTCTGCTGTCCGGCGCCATGCTTGCGTTGGTTCTGTTGAACGTCCCGCTTTCGATCGTCCTGCTCACGCACGGCGCGGCAGTGCTGTTTCTGCTCTGGTACATCACGCCGCGCACGATATTCGCACCAGATGATCGCGACAGCGCGTTGCAGGCCCGCCAGTGATTGCGAACGCGAAACGGCTGATGACAACCGCCGAAAACCCTCTCGGGCTGGGTCTTCTGATTTGCTTTCACATCGCGTTATGCTGTGTGTCGCTGGTCTACGTATCGCTCTTCAAGCGCCCGGACTATTTCACCGCATCGCTGTTTCACATCTTCTACAACCCCGCCGGCCTGCGCGGCGCCCTCGCCGCGGTTGTCGCGTTTGCGCTGGTTTCACTGCTTTTTACGGTCGCGCGTTTCAGTTTCGGCTATTTCGTGGGGTTCTATCTTTACTCGATGATCCTGAGCTATCTGTGGATCAACTGTTTCTCAAATCTGGACTATCATCATTGGCTGGGCGGATTTTCTGCGGCGGCATCGGCCCTCGCATTTCTGCTGCCGGCACTGTTGATCTCGTCGCCGATCCGGCAACGATACGTGTTGTCGGCAAGGGCGCTCGAATACCTCCTGACGGCCATTCTGCTGATAGCCATGGTGACGGTTGCCGTCGCCGCGATGTACAATTTCCGATTTGTCGGCATTGCGGATGTCTACGACTTCCGGGAACAATTGCGGTTTCCGGTGATCATAAGTTATTCGCTCGGGATAACATCCAGCGCGCTGCTGCCGTTTGCCTTCGCGTGCTTCGTTGCGCGAAAAAATTACTGGCACGCCGCTGCCGTTCTGCTGCTGCTGCTGCTTTTCTACCCCATCACCCTGAGCAAGGTCGCGTTCTTTACGCCGATGTGGCTCGTCGTCATGGCGCTGCTTTCCTGGATCGTGCAAGGCAGGACCGCCGCGGTACTTTCCCTGCTGCTTCCAATGCTTGCCGGCGTGCTGCTGGTGCTGTTCAAGACCGCGGATACGCCGATATCGTCCCAGTTCGCGGTGCGATATTTTTATACGGTCAATTTCCGGATCATCGCCGTCCCGGCGGCCGCGATGGACGTCTACAGCGATTTCTTCTCGAAGCACGATCTTACGCATTTTTGTCAGATCTCGGCTTTGAAATCGCTGCTCTCCTGCCCGTATCAAGACCAGTTGTCTATTGTGATGGAGCGCGCCTACAAGCTCGGCAATTTCAATGCGTCGTTGTTCGCCACTGAAGGCATCGCCTCGGTGGGGTTGCGTTTGGCGCCCGCCGCGGTGTTTGTCTGCGGACTTGTCATGGCTCTCGGCAATCGCCTGTCCGCCGGACTGCCGCCGCGCTTTATTCTGATCTCCGCGGCGGTGTTTCCCCAAATCCTGCTGAACGTGCCGTTATCGGTAACGCTGGCGACCCATGGAGCGGCGGCTCTCTTTTTGCTCTGGTATGTCACGCCGCGCACGATGTTCGAGCAGACAAAGCCGTCGCAGCGTGATTGATCGCCCGGACGTGACAGATGCGCACCAACGCCTCGACGCAGCCTTCAGGCAAAATCGAGCTGCGCCCTGGCTATTTTTTGCAGAAGCTCATCGCTGAGAGTAGTGCCGGAAGCGCGCACATTGGCGAGCAGATGGGACATTCTGGTTGTACCGAGCACAGCACAACTTATCTCGGGCTTGCGTAGAACCCACGCCAGCGCGATCTCCGCCGCAGGATGTTGCGGTTCATGTTCGAGAAAACGAAGATTGCGACCTCGCTTGATATCGGAACGATGGTTTTTCAACGCGCGAGCGGCGTACCAGACATCCTGAATGCCGCGAACGTGAAACCTGCCCTTCAGATGCAGCCCCCCGGCCAAAGGCATGCCGGCAAAAATCCCTAGCCGCCGCTCGGCCAGCCTGGCAATCACCGGCTCGCGCTCGGGACGCAGAATATTGTAGTCGATCATCATCGATGCAAACAGCGGGATGGTCATGACATGTTCGATGACGTTTTGATCGAAACTGTTGATGCCCAGATGCAGCAGCTTTCCCTGTTGTTTGAGACCGATTAACGTATCGAGCAGATCGTCGGTCAAGTCGGAAATTTCCGGACCGTGCAGATGCAGCAGAGGGACGGCATCCAGCCCAAGACGGACAAGGCTTGCCTCGACGGTTCGTCGTATACCGGCGGCCGAGAAGTCTTCGCGCCTTTTGCCTCGTTGATCCGTGTACGATCCAGCCTTGGTCGCAATCACCAGATCATGCTTATTCTTAAGTCCGGAAAGCGCCCTGCCCAGTCGCGGTTCGGCATTGCCGGCGGAATAACTTGCTCCGGTATCGAAGAACGTAACGCCATGATCGACCGCAGCGTGAACCAGCCGGATGGCCGCCGTTTCATCGAAGATTTTCTTGCCCCAATAACTGGCGCAGCCGAACCCTACTTCGGATACCCGCAAGCCAGTGTTACCAAGGGAACGATACAGCATCGCGGATTGCCAGCTTGGATTTGACAGCCTGTTGCGGTACAGCAACTCGATCTGGTTGTGAAGTGCGCATGCGGCCGCAAGGTCCTGCAACTTCGATATCGAGGGTCCTCCGGTCTGGCCAAACATGGAGCGGCCGCAAATAAATCGAAACGGCGAGGATTTCCGGATCGACGATGACGAGCCAGTGATTGATGAACATTCTCATCCTCAACGCGGATTATCCGCGCTTTCTGTCCTGGTTCTACCGCCGCCAGCCCGGGCTCGAGAATGCGTCCTACGCGATGCAAATGGCGGCACGCAATGCGAGCCTGTTCGGCGTCGCCGATTTCTACTCGCGGAATTTCGCCGCGCTGGGACATCGGGCAACGGAGATCCACGTCAACAATCCATGGCTTCAGGCGGCGTGGGCGCGCGAGCATGGACTTGCATTCGAGATCCCGGAACCGTCCGGCGGCGCCGGGCGCCGCGAACTTCCGCGCTGGCTGCAGCGCGTCGTAAAACCGTTCAAACCGACGCTGCGGCCGCTCGCGCGCAAGGTTGGCCTGAGCCCCAAACTCGATCCGCACGCCGAACGGATTTTACTCGCCCAGATCGAGGAATTTCAGCCCGATCTGATCATCAATCAGGATGTTTTCCATGTCGACGCCGGGCTGGTCAGGCGCATCAAGGGCATCGGCACTCCGACAATCATTGGCCAGGTTGGAATTGTGCCGTCACGCGGCGCAGACTGGAAAGGCTACGACCTGATGATCTCGCAGCTACCGACGGTGGTGCGGTCGTTTCGCGCGCTCGGCGTCCGTGCGGAGGTAAATCATCTGGCGTTCGAGCCGGCGGTCCTCGATGCCTTGCCGCGAGCGCCCGCGCCGGATGTCGACGTATCTTTCGTCGGCACCGTATCGGTCGACCACCAGCAGCGGATCGCGTTACTCGAGGCGGTCGCCCGGCGGTACGACCTCAAACTATGGGGAAACCGGCCGCAGGCCCTGCCCGCCTCATCGCCGCTGCACCGCTGCTATCAGGACGAGGTTTGGGGCGCGGACATGTATCAGGTGCTGCGGCGTTCGCGGATCACGCTGAATTCGCATATCGATCTTGCCGGCAGGGAGGCCGGAAACATGCGGCTGTTCGAAGCGACCGGCGTCGGCGCATTCCTGCTGACTGACTTCAAGGACAACCTCGACACGCTGTTTGCTCCGGATTGCGAGGTCGCGGCATGGCGCTCGATCGACGACTGCCTCGCCGTCATCGACCGCAGCCTTGACGATCACGATGGCCGGGCGGCGATCGCGCGTGCCGGCCATGCGAGGACCATGGCGCAACATACCTATCGCCACCGCGTCGCCGAAATACTGAGCTTCGTCGACGGCGCGCGGGCACGACAATGAGACTTCCCCGTCTGATCAGGCAGATCGGCAAGCGCGTCGTCAAGGCGACGCCGATCCTGCGGCGTCATATCCTGACCTCGACCGACTATCGCGTGCTTGATGGCGAGCACGAAGCGCGGGCGACGGCCGCCTCGTCGGCCGGATGGCTCGCCGCGCGCACCGTCGCGCGGCAGGAGCGAGCCTATCGGGGCTTGATGGCCGCCATGAAACGCGGCGAACCGCGGCTGGATTTTCAGGTTGCGGCGGATGCCATCGCCGCCACCGGCATCGCCAATCCGCGCCTGCTCGATGTCGGCTGCGGCAGCGGCTATTATTCGGACGTGTTCGCCGCACTGGTGGCCGGCGGCGTTCGCTATACCGGGATCGACTATTCGGACGCCATGATCGCGCTTGCCCGCGCGCGTTCTCGATCCACCGCCTTCGAGGTCGCCGACGCGACTAGGCTGCCTTATGCAGATGCCGCGTTCGATGTCGTGTTCAACGGCGTGTCGCTGATGCACATCATCGATTATGAGGCGGCGATACGCGAAGCGGCGCGCGTCGCCGAGCGTTATTGCGTTTTTCACACCGTGCCGGTGTTCCTCGACTATCGCACCACTTATTTGAGGAAGTACGCTTACGGCGCGCCGGTGGTGGAAATTGTCTTCGGCAAGCAGGAACTGATGACGCTTTGCACGGACGCGGGGTTGCGGCTCGAACGCGAATGGCCGAGCATTCCCTATGACGTGTCCGAGGCGACCGGGCGTCCCTCGATTACGCAGACCTACCTGTTCTCGACCTGAAGCGGCTAGTACGCAGTTCCGCGAAACACGAAAAATGCCCGCCGGGTGACGATGTCGAGCAACTGGAATGCGCGAACGCCGATGCTCCGCGCCTTGCTCTTGAGATATTGCCCGGAATTGACGACCGCGGATCGGCGGTGCGGCCTCGCAACCGGCATTTGCATGAGTGGGTCTGTTGTTTTTTCGACGGCGAGCAACTCATTGACATAAGGTCTGTAGACATGGTCGCGCACCGTGCCGGAAAATGGCGCGCGATAGGCGCGGTGGCTGTTGAAAATGAACCAGCGCAGTCCTTTTCTCAAACCCTGGAAATGAAAGAATATTAGCGGATGAACCGCGTCGATCAGCACTTGGCCGTCGCGGAAATCGATTCCGTAGTTACCGATATTCCAAGGCGCAAGGTTGGCGCCGACATTCTCGATGACCTTTATCCGCGGAAACAGCCGAGGAAACCAATCAAGATAGCCCTGATCGGCGAAGCGATCCCCGTCGACCACATCACGGCACCACTCGATGCATTTCTCCCGCCACCATTTGATGACGCCGATGCCGTCCGGATCGCCGCGGGCGCCCACCCAGCCGACATTGTAGGTGCCGAACTTCCGCAGTCTTGCAAGTCTGGCCGTGTAGCGATGGGGAATGATGGCCGCGGCGGCGCCCTGCAATTCATCGTAAACGATGCCGGGCGAAGCGAAGAAATACAGATCGCCGTCGAGATAGGTTATCCATTCGGCGTCTGTTTCGCGCTCCAGCACGAAAAGCATCCAGGCCGGCGTGCAGGTGAAGTAGTATTCGATGGTGCTGCGGCTGCCGCGGGTCGCGGCTACCTCGGGATCGGCCGCTTCGAAATCCGCCAGACCTACCGCGACAATGCCGGGAAGGTCGAGCGCGACAAGGGTGCGGTAACATGCGTCGCTCAGGCACAGCACCCAGAGTTGCGATCCCGGCGCGTGCCGCAGCAGCGAGCGATACATGGCGAGCCCGCGCGCCAGGTAATTGTGATCGAAATAGGTGCAATAGACGCGATCGGCCATCGTCACCCAGCGACGCCAGCAGCGGTCAGAAAAGCGCTGTATTCCCGAATGTAATCGTCCGGATCATACAGTTCCGAGGCGAACACCAGCAGCGCCGCATCGGCGCTGTATTGCCACTGCCGGCCCCAGATCATCGGAGGAACATAGATACCTATGCTTGGCTTGTTCAACACGATTTCGCGGCGCGTCGTTCCGTCGTCGACCGTGACGCTGCACTGGCCGTAGGCGCAGATCAGAAATTGATGGCACTGCCTATGCGCGTGCTCGCCGCGGATCTCTCCGGAGGGAACGCCGGAAACGATGAAATACCGCTTAGGGTGAAATGGAAAGGCCTGCCCGAACTCACCGACGGTCAGGTCGCCGCGCGGGTCCTTCACCCATGGAAACCGGTAGATGTCGACCCCGCGCACGCCGGTGGGCATGGTGCAAACCCCGGTTTCACCGGGCCTCGACTCTACCTTGATCGGCTCTTGTTCTGACATTCATGCTCCGCACGCCGCACGCCGCTTGACTGACCATGCAAACAGCAGGGCGGCGCGCCACCTTAAACGAGACGGGCGGCCGGGTACATTCGTCACCACGCGTTTACGGCCTCGATCACCTGGCTGATTTCCTCCTCCTCCATTTCGGGAAAGCAGGGGATTGTAATGATTTCCTCGGCCAGGCGCTCGGTTTCCGGCAGCTCGACAACGCCGGCAGCAGCATAGGCCGTCTGCCGATGGTCGGGTATCGGATAGTGGATGTCCGAGCTAATCCCGCGCGCCTGAAGATGCCGCTGAAAGCTGTCGCGGTCCTCGCAACGAAGGACAAAAAGGTGGCTCACATTATCGGTGCCGAAATCCGCCGGGCATTTGATCCGCGCATGCCTGATCTCGTTTGCATACCTGCGGGCGAGTGCACGCCGATCGGCATTCCAGCGATCAAGATGCGGAAGCTTCGCCAGCAGCAACGCCGCCTGAAGCTCGTCCAGCCGGCTGTTTCGCCCGCCGGCCCGGCTCACTCGATACTTCTCATTCCAACCGTACTGGCGCAATTCCCGAAGGCGTCCGGCTATCGCGGCATCGCCCGTCGTTACCGCGCCGCCATCGCCGAGTGCGCCGAGATTCTTGGTCGGATAGAAGCTGAAGCAGCCGGCCGCGCCGAAGCTGCCCGCTGCCCTGCCGTCGCGGGTAGCGCCATGGGCCTGGGCGCAGTCCTCGATGACGGGAATGCCGAGCGGCCCGCAGATCGCAACGATCGCCTCGATTTCGGCCAGGCGCCCATAAAGATGCGTTACGATAACAGCCCGCACGGTATTGCGCGCAAATTCGCGCCGCAGCAAATCGACGTTCATCGTGTGGGTGTCCGGCACAACGTCGACATACAGCGCTCGTGCGCCAATGGCATGAATCGACGTGCTCGCGTAGAAGCCGGCATTCGCCACGGTTGCCACGATATGGCCTTGGCTCACTCCAACGGCTCGCAACGCCAGTTCGATTCCGTCGGTTCCGTTGGCCACGCCGACGGCATGCGGCACGCCGCAATAGCCTGCGAATGCCTGTTCGAATCGCGCGCCTTCGGATCCCAACACATACCAGCCGCGCTCGATCACCCGGCGCGCTGACTCGGCAAGTTCGTCATGAATGAGTCGATTTTGCCGGACGAGGTCGTTCAGCGGGACACGCCGTGTCATCTATCAGCGTCTTTCGGGGTCCGGAACATAGACTCTCACCTGATGCAGAAAAGCAAATGCCATCCATTTTGACGGGAGGCAAGGCCCGGCACATCGCGCTTAGCGCGGGATCGCGGCGATCAGCCGGTCGCGTAGATCCCTGCTCAGCAGCGGACTCGCGGCCAGAGCCACGACGATCAGCCAGAGAACGCATTCGAGCGCGAACCGCGTCAGTCCCGCTCCCGGGACCGACGCCCGAATAGCCACTCCCAAACCCCATCCGCCCAATATCACCGCGGCCATGACCGCGATCAGAAATGCGACGTGCCGAAACGGCCGCCGAAGCGTGTGCCGGATGATGACGACGCCCAGCAATCCGAACTGTATCAACAGGTCGCTGGCGACAATCGCGATGGCTGCGCCCAGCGGCCCCATCGGGCGGATCAGCATCAACGACAGGATCAGGAACACCGCGAGCTGCAGCCCCTTGATCCGCGCCACCAGGTTTCCGCGGTTGCTGTAATTGGCATAACCGAGAGCCAGAATCGACGGCGCGATGGCGCTGGCGCCGATCAGCAGCGTGATCGTAAGCAACGGATCGTAGGGAATGGCGTCATGGGTCCAGAGTGCGAAGAAATCCGGCCAGAACGGCAACAGCCCGGACACCACGAGGCTCGCCAGCAGCGCCACGAATACCGACCCGCGGGCATAAAGGCTTCGCAATTGCCGCTTCAGGCCGATGGCATGATCGTGGCCGAGTTCGGCAGCCAGCGGAAGCGTGACCTGAACGCACACCGACCGCAGCAGCCCCGCTACGACGCGCGTGAGGCCCCATTGCGCGACCGCTACCCGGTCGGACACAAACGCGCTGACCAGCAGCACCGGCAGGTTGAGCAGCGCCAGCTCGGTGGTGGTACCGACCACGAAGGGAGCCGCGATGCGAAACTGGCCGATTATCCACGGCCATGATCGCCTGCCGTGTCCGCCGCGAAGAAACGGGAACAACCGTGGCGCATCGATCAAGACCATATAGGCCGAAATGGCCAGTTGGGTTGCCACATAGGCTATCGTCACCGCCAGCAAGCTTCCTGTCATGACAATCGCGGCCAACTGGCCGAGCTGCGACGCCAGCATGGCCGCGCTCTGAATTTTCACCGCGCGCCCGTACAGGCCGCGCGCGCGATAGAGCGCCGAGGCGAGATTGTTCGGCAAGGTCAGCAATATGCCTGCCGTCATGACGACGAAGGCCGCGTCGAAATGCGAAGTCGCCTGAAATCCGAATGCGGCGGACGGCGGCAGGAATTGCGTGACCGCCAGCAACGCCATGACGAGCAGGCCGGCGAGCCCGACATAAATTCGCAGCATCGCGGCGTAAAAGCGGGCAGTTCGGCCGTCGCAGTCGACGCTCGATTTGAACGCCAGAAACCTGTTGATCGAGCGAAACTGCAGGCCCGCATCGGCGATCAGGACGAGATTTCCCGCGGAATAAATGGCAAGCCACGCAGCCAGAACGTCGCTGCTCCAGAAATGCAGGAAAACAGGAATCAACGCGAGCTGCTGCGTGATTCCCAGGATCATCTGCAGAAGGTTTGCCGACCATCCCGCAAACAGTCTTCGCGCGCGGCTTGGGCCGGAAACCGTCATCGGGATATCCGCATCGGCGCGCGCATCACCGGGCCTGAATCTCGGTTGGATCTCCATGCATCACAAGCGGCTACCAGCCAAACCAACGGTTGTCGATAGTCAGCGGCCGAAGGGGATCGTCCAGCCGGCAACAGCACCGCCAGGGCGTTGATTCGCGCGACGAAAACCGCCAGTTTGTCCAGGCTGCCATTTGCAAGCTCACGAAGTTGGAAAAGTGACCGAACCGATACCCTTCAACCGGCCCTATTCGACCGGCAGCGAACTCGCCTATGTCGGCGAGGCACAGCGCAATCTTCATCTTTCCGGCGATGGCCCTTTCACGAGGCGCTGCCATCAATGGATCGAGCAGCGCACCGGCTGCGCCCGGGCGCTGCTCACCCACTCCTGCACCTCGGCGCTGGATCTGGCCGCGCTGCTGCTCGATCTCGAAAGCGGCGACGAGGTCATCTTGCCCTCCTACACCTTCGTGTCCACAGCGAACGCCTTCGTGTTGCGCGGCGCGGTCCCGGTGTTCGTCGATATCCGCGAAGACACGCTTAACCTGAACGAGGAATTGGTCGAAGCCGCAATCACACCGCGCACGCGAGCCATCGTGCCGGTGCACTACGCCGGGGTTTCCTGCGAGATGGATCGCATTGTTGCGATCGCCCGGCGCCACCATCTCCGGGTGGTCGAGGACGCCGCACAGGGAATCATGGCGGGCTACAAGGGCCGCGCGCTGGGCGCGATCGGCGATGTCGGCGCCTTCAGTTTCCATGAAACCAAGAACATCATTTCGGGTGAAGGCGGCAGCCTTCTCGTGACCGATCCCGACCTCGTTCCCCGCGCTGAAGTCATTCGCGAAAAAGGCACCGACCGCGGCCGGTTTTTTCGCGGCGAGATCGATAAATATACCTGGCAGGATCTCGGTTCGTCATTCCTGCCCAGTGAAACCACGGCGGCATTCCTCTGGGCGCAACTGGAACAGGCGCGGCAAATTACCGACGCGCGAATTGCGAACTGGCAGTGCTATCACGAAATGCTCGCACCGCTGGAACAGTTCGGCGTGCTGCGGCGCCCCGTGGTGCCCGCGGATTGCCAGCACAACGGACATCTGTACTACATCGTGCTCGCATCTGAAATCGATCGCCAGATGGTTCTCGATGCGCTCAAGCAGAACAGCATCAGCGCGGTGTTTCACTATGTTCCGCTACACTCATCTCCGGCGGGCCGCCGCTTCGGGCGCGCGCATGGCGATCTTTCGCTGACGACGTCGCTGTCGCAGCGTCTGATCCGGTTGCCGATGTGGATGGGCTTGAGCGAAGCCCAGCAGCAGCGGGTATGCGAGGTGTTGAGCGCCATTCTCAAAAAATGATCGCGCGGCAAGGCTGCCGACCCGACTAGAGACCGTCGGATTCGCCGTTCTTCGGCGTCGAGCGGGGGACGAAAGGAGCATAAGAACCGAATACGCCGCCCGCGGCCGCCGGCGCCGGCATCGGCGGAACGTTGGGAGCGCCTGGAGGACCATTGGGACGTTGCAGCATGAGAATCTCGGTCTGGCCGTCCTTCTTGAGGGTCACTTCACGCCGCTGCACAGCGCTCAGCACCCAGCCCGCATGAGCTTCCCCTGCCCGCAAGCGGACGATGCCCTGATTGGTCCGGTCCATGAAAACGGCGATCGCGTCGCTGTCGCCGACAACGGCGCCGATCAGTGCGAGGGATGGATGCTCCGGCTCAACCGCTTTGGGGACGGGCACGACGACCGGCACGATCGGCGGTCCGGCCACCGCGCGCGGCGGCGGCCGGCGCGACGCCGAGAAAATCGGGCGCTCCTGGGTGGCCGTGAGCACCGAGAGCGGCACCGACCACAGCGGATTTCCACTTACGGGGAGCTTGCCGACATCCCGTTTCGATCCCGCCAGCGGTTTAAGATTACCAACCTCCACCCGTTCAGGAACGCCGGCGACATCGTTCGGTAGAATGTCCAGCGTTGTCGACGTCGCCGCGCAGGACACCGACGTCCCGGCTGTCACGACCAAACCGGAAAGCGCCGCCAGACCGATGAACTTGAGCCACGCAACCATTTTCTTTCCTTGCGGCCGGATGCCAAGCAAGTCCGGAGCCGCGCGAGTCTAGCCGGAACAGCCCTTTCCATCAACGAATCATATCATATGCAGCGCGCCCTGCGGCCGGCACGCCGGCACCGTCGCGGCGCACCTTTGCAACTTCAGCGGACCAAAGATGTTGCCGATAGGTCACGTCAACTGAAAATGCGAACGCGCCGCGCGCAGGTGCCGCCGTGAAGCGACCAGCCTCGTTGCATCCCCTTCAACGGGCTGGGTATATCGCCGCATACCGCGTAACGGTTTGTTTGCTCTCCTGCATTCGTTACGCCACTGCAGGATCGGAAATTGTTGGTACGCCGCGTTCGCTGCCATCCAGATTTGATGCGCTCTTAAGGAAAACACCATGGTTGATCGGACAGCGGCGGCGGGGAACCCCGGACAAAGCTGCGGTAAAGCCATGTTACGGCGTTCGCTCGCGGTCTTGCTGGCGACCACCGCACTCGGCGTCGTATCGGCTCGCGCGGTCGATGCAACCTGGGTCGGCGGTAATGCAGGTGATCCCAATGAGTGGACCGAACCAGCCAACTGGACCGGCGGCAACGTTCCGGACGGAACCGCGACGCTTTCGACCAGCGGGACCACCGGCATCGACAGCAATGGCATCATCAGCGTCGGCAGCGTGCAATTCACTGCCGCGCCCAATGCACCGGCCTATATCATCAACACCTTCGACCTGATGGCGGTGAACGGCGCCGGCGTTTTCAACAATTCCACCAATACCCAGACGTTCAACACGACTTCGAGCACCCTGTTCCAGAATTCGAGTACCGCCAGTGGCGGCAGCAATCCCGTTACTTATTCCAACACCGGCATCATGATATTTCTGAATTCGAGCACCGCCGGTACCGCGATCATCACCAACAACAGTGTTCTGCAGTTCAGCAATACCAGCAATGCAGGCACGGCGGTGATCACCAACAATGTGGTAGCCGATTTTTTCGATAGCAGCAGCGCAAGCTCGGCCCATATCACCAATGCCGGCGGCACGCTCACCTTCCATGACGCCAGCACGGCCGGCAGCGCCGTTATCGCTAACGGCGGAACGCTGGCCTTCCTAAATTCAAGCGCCGCCGGTAGCGCCGGTATCACCAACGCCACCGGCTCGACGCTCGCCTTCGGCAATTCAAGTACGGCCGGCACCGCCCAGATCAATACCACCGGCACCGGTGTGGCCATAACGTTCAACGACTCCAGTTCCGCCGGCAACGCGACGTTCACAGCCAGCGCCTCTACCTTCGGGACGATGACGTTCAACAACACCAGTTCGGCGGCCAACGCGCACATCGACCTCGTCGACACCAATCTGGTGTTCAATAATTCGAGCACCGCCGGCAACGCCGTCGTCACGATGTCCAATGTCATGCACCCCGGCAACATCACGTTCAACAACACCAGTTCGGCCGGAAGCTCGAACATCACCAATGTCGGCGTCACCACACTTGGCACCAGCGTCCGCTTCCTGGACGCCAGCACGGCGGCGAATGCCACCATAGCCAACAATCCCAACAGCTCCGTTGCCGGCCAGGGCGGCGTTCTGCAGTTCGGCATCCTCGGCGGCACCGATACCGCCAATGCGGGTTCCGCGACGATCATCAACAACCAGTTCGGCTCGACGAGTTTCTTCGCAAACACTTCGGCGATGAACGCATCCATTACCAATAATTCCGGCGGCACCACCAATTTCCAGGACCAGACCACCGCGGGCACCGCGACGATCCTCAACACGGCCGGCGGCACGACGTCGTTCGTGGACAGCTCGACGGCAGGCAGTTCGCACATTTTCAACCAAGCCGGCGGGGTCGTCCAATTCGGCCTGTCGGGTGCTTTCCCGCTGGTCATCGACACTGCGACCGCGGGCAATTCGACCATCGTCAGCGCGGGCACCATCAGCTTCAATTCGCGTACCACCGGCGGCGACGCCATCATCACCACCAACAGCGGCGGCAAGGTCTTCTTCTTCGATGAGAGCACGGGCGGCAATGCGCGCATCATCACCAATGCAGGCGGCACGTTCGATGCGTCGCCAATCACCTCGGCCGGCCTGAGCGCGGGATCGATCGAAGGCTCGGGCAGCTATTTCCTCGGCTCGAAGATGCTGACGGTCGGCAGCAACAACATGTCGACCGTGGTGAGCGGCGTCGTCTCCGATGGCGGGACCGGCGGCGGCGCCGGTGGCTCGCTGGTCAAGGTCGGCTCCGGGACGATGGTCCTGACGGGCACCAATACCTACACCGGCGGCACCACCATCAACGCGGGTACGCTGCAGCTCGGCAATGGCGGGACGACCGGCTCGGTCATCGGCAATATCTTGGACAACAGCGTTCTCGCCATCAACCATTCTAACGCCGTCACGCTGAGCGGCGTGATTTCCGGCTCCGGCGCATTGCAGCAGATCGGCACCGGAAACACGACGCTGACCAATACCAACACCTATACCGGACCGACGACGGTGAGCGCCGGAATCCTGACGATCGCAGCCGGCGGCAGCATCACGTCGAACGTGACCAACAATGCGACGTTCAACAACGCGGGCACCGTCACGGGCTCCTTGACGAACACCGGCACCGCAGACAACACCGGCACCATTGCCAACGGGTTGACCAATACCGGCACGGTGAACGCGGCAGGTGTCGTCAACGGCGCCATCGCGAACAACGCCGGCACTTTCACGGTGACCGGCACACTGGCGAGCAACAGCGCTTTCGCCAATGCCCAAGGCGCAACGCTTGCGGTGGGCACCGCGACCTATACGCTGCAAGGTCTGCTCACCAACAGCGGCGCCGTGACAGTGGCCAACGGCGCCACGCTGGATGCATCGGCCGGCGGCGTCACCAACAACGTCACCGGCACCATCACGGTCGCCGCCGGCGGCACGGTGAAGGATGACCTCAACAATGCAGGGCTCACCACCAATGGCGGCGCGTATCTCGCCAACGTCGCGACCAACATCGGCACCGGCAACATCACCAACAATGGCGTCTGGACCGGCAACGTCCTGTCGAATACGGCGACGATCAACAACAACTTGACCTGGACCGGCACGGTGTCGAATGCCGGCGCGTTCAACAACAATGCCGGCGCCACGGTATCCGGCCTTTTGACCAATACCGCCGGCACCACCGTCAACAACGGCGCGCTCAATGGTGGCGCAATGATCAGCGGCGGCACGTTGACCGGCTCCGGTACGGTCACCAACCTTACCGTTTCCGGCGGCGCTTTCGCGCCGGGCAACGGCACGCCCGGTTCGTCGATGACAATAAGCGGCAACCTCATGCTGCAGTCGGCTGCGACCTATATGGTGCAAGTCAGCCCGGCCACGGCGTCGTTTGCCGCCGTCGGAGGCACCGCGAACATCAACGGCACCGCTGCGGCCGTATATGTCGCAGGCAACTACGTCGCCAGAACCTATACCATCATGACCGCGGCCGGCGGCGTCACCGGCACCTTTAATACGCTGGTCAATACCAACCTCGCGCCGAATGTCGCGGCAAGCTTGAGCTACGATGCCAACGATGTTTACCTGAATTTGACGCTGAAATTCGTTGCGCCGCCGGGCGGCCTCAACGTCAACCAGCAGAACGTCGCAAATACGCTGGTCAATTTCTTCAACACCAATGGCGGCATCCCGCTGGCGTTCAGCGGCTTGACCGCGGCAGGCCTTACGCAGGCGTCGGGCGAACTCGGCACGGGCGTGATCCAGTCGTCGATCAAGGCCAACGACATGTTCCTCAATCTACTGCTAGATCCGGCGGTGGCTGGGCGCGCCGGCGGGTTTGCCTCGGAAGGTAGAGCATCGCAATTTGCAGCCGACGACCAGGCATTGGCGTATGCGGCAAGGCGCAAGACCACGTCGGCCGAACGCGACGCCTATGCGATGGCGACCAAGGCGCCCTACCTCGCGCCGCAGCCGCTCAGCCGCTGGAGCGTGTGGGGCGCGGCTTATGGCGGCTCCGCCGTCACCAACGGCAACGCGATCATCGGCTCGAACGATACCACTGCCCGCGCTTACGGCGTGGTCGGTGGCGCGGATTACAAGATTTCTCCGGATGCGCTGATCGGTTTCGCGCTGGCCGGCGGTGGCACCGGTTTCTCGGTTGCCAATGCGCTGGGCAGCGGCAATTCGGACCTGTTCCAAGCCGGCGTGTTTGGACGGCAAAACATCGGTGCAGCCTATCTCTCGGCCGCGTTGGCCTATGGCTGGCAGGACATCACGACCAACCGCACCGTGACTATCGTCGGCACTGACCAGTTGCAGGCCCGCTTCAAGGCCGAAACCTTCTCGGCGCGTTTTGAAGGCGGCTATCGCTTCGCCACGCCTTTAGCCGGCATTACCCCTTATGCCGCGGCGCAGGCGATCAGCTTCAATCTGCCGGCCTATGCCGAGCAGGTACTGGCCGGCACCGGCACCTTCGCCTTGAACTACGGCGCGCAGACCACGACTGCCACCCGCACCGAACTTGGGCTCCGCACCGACAGATCCTTCGCGATGCAGGAAGGCATCTTCACGCTGCGCGGCCGCGCCGCCTGGGCGCACGACTATAACAACGATCGCGCGGTGGGTGCGGTATTCCAGACGCTGCCCGGCGCGGCATTCGTGGTGAATGGCGCGCGCGCCGATCCCGATGGCGCGCTGGTCAGCGCCGGCGCCGAGATGAAGTGGGTCAACGGATTCTCGCTCGCGGCCACGTTCGAAGGTGAATTTTCGGGCAACGTCACAAGTTATGCCGGCAAGGGCGTCGCAAAATATACGTGGTGACAACCACTTGGGAGCCATTACGGATCAGCCTTGCGGCGGCTTGCGGCCGGCCTGCGGCAAACCCGGGGCAAATTCGCCCGATTTACTTGCCGCCCTGCCATTGGCCGGAAACCCCTAGAACTACTCGGATTTTTCCCGTGCCGCCTTCGCCTGCCGCGGTGATCTGCGGCACCTGGACGTCGAGCTGATCGACAAACAGGAACGGCATGCCGACCTCCAGATCGTAGAGCAGCTTCTGCAGCGCCGGCTGCTCCATCTCGCAACTGACCAGCAGGCCAACAAAACCGTCTTTGACCTGGGTACCCAGCACGTCGACCTGCGACGACTGAATGGTGCCGCCGACATTGCCTACCGCCGCGGCGACCCTTTGCAGCAACGTCGCGCCGGCCACCGTCACCGTCGGTCCCTCCAGGAACGGCGTGCCCGGATGCTCCGCCGCCAGCGGCGACGTACCTGCGCCGCGCGCCCGCCTGCCTTGCAACTGATCCAGCAGATCGGCGGTTTGCGCCAGCGCGCGCTGGTGGTCGACCATGTTCACGACCGCCATGCCGGCGATCGTAAGCAGGCCGGCGACGGTAACGGCATAAAGCACCACCGCGACCAGCGGCGAGCGCGTCAGCGCGCGGGTGATGGCCTGTGCCGTGCTCATGGCGCCACCGTATTCTTCGGCTCGACCCGCGCCTCGATATGGAAGCGCTCGCCGGGATCGGAAGAGGAGCGCGTGGTCGGCGCATAGAATGTAGCGCGAGTAAAATGCTGCGACTGTTCGATCAGCGGAATCAGCGACGGCGCGTCGCGGGTGATACCGACGATCTGCAGCTTAGTGCCAGCCAGATGCAGTTCGGTGACGTAGGTATGATCCGGCAATACCTGCGTCAGCGCGTCGAGCACGATGACGCTCGCCGGCGTCTCGTACTTGCGCCGCTCCAGCGCGGCGACCGGCGAACGGTCGCCGCCGTCGCTCGCGATGCGGATGGCGGCGCGGCGCTGTGAAATCTGCCGCGCCAGTTCGTCTTCCTGCGCGCCGAGGCTGTCGGCGACGTAGACTGCGGCGATCACTGCAAGCAGCGCGCAAACCGCGGTCGCGCCGAGGCCGGCCAGCATCGCGCGGCTCAACCGCGCGGCGTCGAGATGGCCGCGTGCCTTCTGCTCGAACACCTTGACCCGACCGGCGTTGCGCTCGGCGATTTCGGTGCAGACCGCGACCGCGGAGGGGTGAAATATCGACACCGCCTGAACATAGCTCATCGCCACCTTGCGGGTGGTGGCCGCAATCACCGTGGTGATGCTCTCCGCGCCGCTCTCGACCGGAGGACTACAGCCGAACACCGCCTCGCTGGCGCTCCACGGCGTCAGCCGGTCGATCTGCGCACGCACGATGCCGTCGAGGAAATCCGCCGCCCGCGCCGGCAGTTCGAGCGGACGGAACAGGAAACGTTTCGGCTGCAGTACGATCTCGACCCGGCTTCCCTTGAACGTCGACGCGAGGTTGGGGGCCGACAGCGCGCCGTCGACGAACCCGATGCGCGCCGGCATGTTGTCCGGTCTGGCGACGGATTCGACGGCGAAGCCGCCATTGTCTTCCTCGATCAGCCGCACCACCCGCGGCGACGACAGCCGGTCGAACGCGGCGATCACCGCGGCGGCCACACTGTCGGTCCAGCCGCGGAAGAACGCGGCCATGGCGTGCAGGAGTTTCATCGCAGTTTCATCGCAGTTTCATCGCCGCTTCACCGGTTGACGGCCCTTTGTGGCGCCGTAGCACCATCGGAGGCGTTGCGCCATGACAATACACGATAAGGCTCATCGCCCTCGTCGAGAAGCAGGATTACCACCTCCGCGGCGCGGCGCCGCCCGCTGTCGAAATCGATCCCTACCGTGATCCGGTAGGCCCTCGATGGCGCCAGCGTCGCGCCTTCTCCGCTCACAAGGCCGATCAGCGCGCGCGGATCGAAGCGTGGATCGCCGCGCTGCGACAGCACCGCCTGCAAGCGTTCCGGCGTCATGCCCGGCAGCGCCGCCAGCACCTGCGGCGCGGCGTCCTGGATGTTGATCGCAGCCATGTTGCTGAACGCGGTCACGAAAGGAAGCATCCGCTCCACCACCAACGGCGGAATACCGCGCACCAGCCATAATTCCTCGGTCTGCGGAAACGGCGCGTGGCGGGGCGCGTAGGCCATCCCTGCCGTGCGATAGGACGAAGTCTCGGGATCGTCCTCGCCCACCTCGGTCGGCGACCTCCAGGCCACGATGCGATCGGCATAGTCGGCCGCGTTGGATGGCGCACCGCCGAGCCCGACAATCAATCCGGTCAGCAATGCTTTCGGTGCGGCGTTGAGATCGATGCGCGCGGCCTCGGATCGGAACGTTACCGAGAATCCGCGCCGCGCCCATCCTGGCGTTGAAAGTCCCGCTGGTGGGACGCGCATCCTCCTTGACCGCGGTCAGTTGATACGCCGCGAGTTCGATCCCGGCGCTGACCAGCATGTCGGCCTGAATCCGGTCGGCGCTTCCGGCCACGACCACGGCGGTGTTGGTGACGTAGGTCAGATAGATCAGCACCAGCGCCGCCAGCGCCGCCAGAATCCACAGCACGGCGACGACGATAAAGCCGCGGCGACGCCGTCTATCGCGACTGGGCATCAAAGCTGCTGCTCCTCATTCTTGTCGTCTCCGGGCTTCAGCCGCGCCGTCATGCACTGCGCAGCGTTCTTCGCCCGCGCGCATTCCGCCGGCGCGTTGATGTGGACGATGGTCGCGCTGGAGACCGCGAGCAGTTGCCCGGTACCGATGTCGCGGACCGCGAAACGGATCATGTCGGGAAGCTGTTTTTGCCCACGCCATTCCTTCTGCCAAACCTGATCGGGCCCGGCATAGGAAAACGACACGCGAAACGGCGAGCGGATCAGCACCACCTGATCGGCGAACCTCATTTGCGCGTCGGCCGGCATCGGCGCGAACGGCGCGCGCTCGCGCACCAGCGCCAAGCCCTGATTGTCGGCCTTCTCGATCAGCCTGATGATTTCCAGCCCGGGCCGCGTGTTGGGACCGACCGCCGTGCGCACGAAGGTGACCGACAGTTCGGCGCCCTCGAACAGCGGCACCTTGGCGTCCCCATTGCCCGGTATCATCTCCGCAACGGACAGATCGGCGGCGATCCGCTCCAGCCCGATCGCAAGCCGTTCGGCACGCTGTACCCGCGCCATGCCTCGATTCCAGTTCGGCAGCCACTGCGCGGTCACGGTCGCCAGCGCGCCCAGTATCACCGTCATCAGCAGCGTCGCCATCAGGACTTCGATCAGGGTGAAGCCCGCCTCGCCCGCAAGTGCCCGTCGCGTGCGCGCGCTCATTCGCCGGCCTTGGGCACCAGACGCACCGTGGTGGCCTGCATCGCCGGGCCGCCGGGCGACTGCAGCCGCATGGTCACGGCGAGCGGGACGAAACGGCCGGTTTGCGGCGCATCATTGCTCACCGCGACATTCATCCGTGAAACATCGATGCGCCAGTTATGGCCGGCGAGTTGGCCGGACTGCCGGCCGGGTTTGAGCAGCGCACGCGCCGGCAACGCGACGAGCAGGTTTTCGGCGGCTCCGTCCAGGGCCAGCCGCTGTTCGATGCCGCGCGTGCCCCGCACCGTGGTTGCAATCACCGCACCGATCGAGCCCAGCACCGCAGCGACGATCGCCAATGCGACGAGGGCTTCGATCAGGGTGAATCCCGCAGCTCCGTCAGAGCAGTTTTTTCGAAACAATCTCGACGCCTCCGGTCAGCCAGTTGACGCGAACTTCATAGCCCATGCCAGGCCGTGCCAGCGCGATGGTGCCGCCGCACGACATTCCGGACGGAAAAAAATCGATCGAGCGGCCGGCGCTGCGATCGGCGCAGCGCGACGCCAGATAGGCGTCCAGCGACACATCGGCGGGAAAGCGGATCACGCGGCCGGTGACGCCGGAGCGGATCGACCGCGCCTCGGCATCGACCTGCGTGGTCACCTGGATTTGCCGGCGCAGCGCCGCGGTGCGATCCGCCTTCAGCAGCGCCGCGGTCTCCACCGCATAGCTCTCGAGCCTCGCACGCGACGTCGCGCGCGGCAGCGCGGGCAGGATGATGGCCGCGAGCAGGCCGATGATGGCGAGCACGCACAGCATTTCGATCAGCGCGAAACCGCGCGCATTCGTCGTCCCCGCGAAGGCGGGGACCCATAACCACCGATGCCGATCGTACAGGCGGGTGTCGACCACCTTACCCGAACGAGCGCGCACGGCGTATGGGTCCCCGCCTTCGCGGGGACGACACACTGAGATGCTAGCGCGTGCCGCTGGCAATGTCGGTTGCCGTTCCACTGCCGCCTTCTTGCCCGTCCGAGCCAAGCGAGATGATTTCATAGGGCGAGCGCTCGCCGGGAGAGCGATAGATGTAGCTATGGCCCCACGGATCGTTGGGAACCACGCCGCCGCGCAGATAGGGCCCGTTCCAGCCCGGCGCATTGGTCGGGCGGGTCAGGGCGATCAGCCCCTCCGCCGAAGTCGGGTACCGTCCGAGATCGAGAAAATACAGGTCGAGCGCGCTGGAAAAGCTTTCGATCTGGATCTTGGCGGCCTTGGCCTTGGACTCGCCGAGATAGCCGAGCACCCGCGGACCCACCAGCGCCATGATCAATCCGATGATGGTGATCACGACGAGAATCTCGACAAGCGTGAAACCGGCCTGCGAACGACCGAACCGCCGGCGTCTTGCCGAACCACAACCGTTTCGACCCACGTCAACTCTCCAAAATGGTCAGCCGATGATCTGGCTGACAGACATCAGCGCCGTCATCACCGACACGATCAATCCGCCGACTACGATGCTGATTACGATGATCGCCGCAGGCCCCGCGATGCCGACCACGCGGTCCAGCGTGCGTTGCAGCTTGGCCTCGTAGAATTCGGCGACGCGGCCCGCCAGCATCGGCAGTTGCCCGGTTTCGTCGCCAAGCCGCAGCATCCGCACTGCCATCGACGGCAGCGCCGAGGTATCGGATAGCGCATCCGACAGCTTTGCGCCATGACGGACACGCTCGGCCGCGTCGACCCATACCGCCGAAGGTCCCGCGGTCGACATCATATCGACCAGAATCCGCAACGTCGTGGTGAGATTGACCCCGCTGCCGAGCAAAACCCCGAGGTTCCGGCAGAACAGCGAGGTCCGGTAGAACGTCATCACCTGCCGGATCGCCGGCAGCCGGGTGAATGTATTGGCCAGGCTGCGCCGGACGCCTTGCTGGCGCAGCAGCAGCCAGCTTACGCCGATGACGGCGGCGACGATCGCCAGCACCGCGTCGGAATTGCTGCGCAGGAAGGTGGAGAAGTTCAGGAAGCCCAGAATGACCGGATCGACCTTGGCGCCGAAATCGGTCAGCACGCTGGCGAACTGCGGCAGCACGAAGGTGAGAAAGAACAACAGCACGCAGCCGGCGGCGCCGAGCACGAACAGCGGATAGCGGATGGCGTCGCCAAGCCGGCGCTTCAGCGTCTCGGTGCGGCTGCGTTCGTCGGCCAGCACTTCGAGCACCTGGTCGAGCGACCCCGACGCCTCGCCGACACGGATCAGCGCCACATACATCGCGGGAAACAGTCCCTCGTGACGCGCCAGGGCTTCGGCAAAGCTTTCGCCGGCGACCACGCGCGACCTGATATCGGCGACCACCGGGCGCAGCCGGCCGAAGTCGCGGTCGGCGGCGAGCAGTTCGAGTCCGTCATTGATCCGCGCGCCGGCGCGCAGCAGCAGCGCGAGATCGCGGGTGAAAATGGTGACGTCCTCGGCCTTGGGTTTGTTGAAAAGGCTGAAGACGCTTTGACCCGAGCCGCCCTCTTCCAGCGTGACGCTGTCGACCAGCACCAGGCCGAGCCGCTCGATTCGGGCCGCGACATCGCCCGGCGCGGGCGCCGCGATGGCGCCGGATACCAGCTCGCCATTGCCGTTCATGGCGCGATAGCGATAGTTCGGCATCAGATATGCTCGCTTGCGCGTAAGCTATCCGTGCGTGGCCGCCGCGAACTCACGCGTCGTCCCCGCGAAGGCGGGGACCCATAACCACCGATGTCCGTGGTGACGAAAGGTGTTTGCCACCGTGCCCATGACCACGCTCGGCGTGTATGGATCCCCGCTTTCGCGGGGACGACAGATGAGTTTGCGGGCCGTGCTTCACAAAACATGACCTGCTCCGCTCACCGAATGGTCGTGACGCGGAAAACTTCCGGAACGGTGGTCATCCCCGCGCGACACTTGGCCACGGCATCCGCCAGCATGGTCGTCATGCCGCCGCGCATCGCCGCGGTATCGATGGTGTGCGAATCGGTCTGCGGCCCGATCAGCTTTCGGACCTCGTCGGACAGCTCCAGAATCTCGAACACGCCGTTGCGGCCGCGATAACCGGTGCCGCCGCAGCGCTCGCAGCCGCCGGCTTCATGGATGGTCTCGCCGGCGTCGAATCCAATCACGGCGAAACGCGGATCGTTCTCGATATCGCCGGCCGTCAGCCTGTGCGGCACCTTGCAGCGGTCGCATAGCATCCGCACCAGTCGCTGCGCCACCACCGCGCGCAGGGTCGACTTCAGCAGGAAGCCCTCGATGCCGAGATCGATCAGGCGCGGCACCGCGGCCGCGGCGGTCTCGGTGTGCAGCGTCGTCAAAACAAGATGGCCGGTCAGCGCCGCGTGAACCGCGATATGCGCGGTTTCGGCGTCGCGGATTTCGCCGACCATGATCACGTCGGGATCCTGGCGCACGAACGAACGCATCGCGGTGGCAAAAGTCAGCCCGATCGACGGCTTGACCTGCGACTGGTTGATGCCAGGAATCTCGTATTCGACGGGGTCCTCGATGGTCAGGATCTTGCGGGTCGGCTCGTTGAGAATCGACAGCATGGTCGCAAGCGTCGTGGTCTTGCCGCTGCCGGTAGGTCCCGTCACCACGATCATGCCATGCGGCAGCGCCAGCAGCCGCGTCATGATGGATTCGTCACGCGCGCCGAGACCAAGTCTGCCCATTTCGAGCAGGCCGCGGTCGCGCGGCAGCAAGCGGATCACCGCGCTTTCGGAATGCTGCGTCGGCATGGTGGCGACGCGGACGTCGAGCTCGGAACGGCTGACGCGGACGCGTGCGGCACCGTCCTGCGGCAACCGGCGCTCGGCGATGTTCAACCCTGCGAGAATCTTTACACGCGATATCAGCGCCTGGGGCGGAATGCCCGACGGCGCGGTTATCGGGCGCAGCAGCCCGTCGACGCGCATGCGTACCACCAGACCGGTACGGAACGGCTCGATGTGGATGTCGGAGGCACGCAGTTCCACCGCGCGCTCGAGGAGGTCGTTGAGCGCGCGCACCACCGGCGCGCCGCTGGCGAGATCGCGCAGGCTCTCGATGTCGTCGTCGGATTGCTGCGACGATCCCTTGCCGCCGTCCTCGGCGACGGCCTCGTCGGCATCGACGCGCTGGTCGAGCACGGTGGTGATGTCCTCGAACGAGGCGACCGCGACCTCCACGGTTGCGCCGAACACGATTTCCGCCGCGCGGATGGCCGCGGTATCCGATGGATCGGCCACCGCCAGGCGGTAGCCGCCATTGGCGGCACGAACCGGGAAGATCGTCGATTCACGAAGAAAGCGCCGCGAGAATCCGTCGAGGCACGGCGTCGAGCCGAGCAATTGCGGAAGGCTGAGCCGGACCACGCCCCAATAGTCCGAAACCTCGTCGGCGAACTCCGCGGCGGAAAGGTCGGTGGCTTCCCACAATTCGCGCAGCGGCCGCGCCAGGGTCGAATTGGCCGGATTTTCGACCCGCGCGCGCGCCTTCGGCGGCAAGGAATATTTTGCGAGGAGATGCTGGCGAAAAGTCTCTGCAGAAAGGTCTCGCATCGAATTCACAACGCTAACCTTGTTACTGGAAAGCAACAGCCTGTCGCATCGCGAAAGCCTTACCTCTTGACTTATTACCTAGCAAAAACATAATTGTGCTGTCAATTTTCGGAGCGTTTCTAACTCTTCGGCCGGGCGCGGCTTTTCGGTTCAACCGTCAGCGTTGGTAGGCGTATTTTGTTGAAAGTGGTCCATCCGCTTTGGCGCCTGCGTTCAGGCTTGACGGGAACGCTCGTTCTATTTTTGTGCTCGATCCTGCTCACTGCCTGCATCGTCACGGCGGACCAGTCGATCGAAAGCAATCCGCAGGACCCGCGCGCCCAGGACATCGCGGACAAGATCCGCTCCATCGACCTGCTGCCGCGCCAGACTACGGACACCGGCGCCAGCGCGCTTAAGCGCGGCGGCGACAAGCAGGCCGCGATCTATCTCAGCGACGGCACCTCGCCGCCGGGCGGCGCCCTGACCGAGCGCGAAGACACCGGTTCCGGCAGCGGCTACGACCTCAATTTCGAAAACGCGCCGGTTGCCACGGTGGCAAAGGTCGTTCTCGGCGACGTGCTCGGCGTCGGCTACACCATCGACCCGCGGGTGCAGGGAACCGTGACACTGGCGTCGGTTCGTCCGGTTGCGAAAGCCGACGCGCTGTATGTGCTGGAAAACGCGCTGCGGCTGTCCAACGTGGCGCTGTTGCGTGACCGCGGCAACGGATACCGCCTGCTGCCGGCCAACGAAGCCGGCCCCGGCGGCCTCGACCGGACCAGGTCGGCCGAAGCCGGCCAAGGCATCAGCGTGGTGCCGCTGCGCTACGTCTCGGCGCAGACTGTCTTCAAGCTGCTCGACGCGTTCGGCGTCAAGGCCACCACGATTCGTCCCGATGTCGGGCGCAACACGCTGATCATCGTCGGCAGCGGTTCCGACCGCAGCACGGCGATCGACACCATCCTGTCGTTCGACGCCGACTGGATGCGCGGGCAATCGGTCGGGATTTTCCCGGTCCGCAATTCCTCGCCCGAACCCGTGATCTCCGAAATCGAGAAGATCATGGATTCCGGCGAAGGCGGCCTCAGCCAGAGCGTGATCAAGTTCCAGCCGATCGGCCGGCTCAATTCCATTCTCGTGGTCAGCCAGAAGCCGGAATATCTCAAGCGCGCCGGGGTCTGGATCGCGCGGCTTGACAAGTCGGATACCGAGGGCGTCAATCTGAAAGCCTATCCGCTGCGCTATGGCAACTCCAAGCAGGTCGTGGCGCTGCTCAACGACATGCTGACCGGGCATGGCACCGGCGGCGGCCTCGACAGCGCCTCCAGCCAGATTTCGCCGGGCGGCGGCATCTCGGTGTCATCGTCCGGCATCGGCGGCGGCGGCGCGGTTGCCGCGCTGAGCGGATTGCCGCCGAGTTCCGGAGCTTCCGGCGCGGTGCCCAGCGCCTCCGTCACCATGCCGCTGAACGCGCGCCCCGCGCCCGCTGCGGCCGGCGGCGGCTATCCGGGACAGGACAACAGCCTGCCAGGGCTCGGCGGACTGGGCGGCGGCGGCGGCAAGCCCGCGGGCGCCGGCATCCTGCAGAACGTCCGGATCACCGCCGACGTCACCAACAACGCGGTGCTGGTCTATGCCAGCCAGGACTCGCAACGCATCGTGGAGCAGACCATCCGCCAGATCGACCGCCCGCAGCGCCAGATCGCAATCGAGGCGACCATCGCCGAAGTCACGCTGAACGATCAGCTGAACTACGGCGTGCAGTTCTTCCTGGCGAGCCGTCGGGGCTCGGTCTCCAACACGATTCCGGGGGTTTCGCCCAGTTCCACCGGCCTCGACCTGCCCGCCACTGCCGTCGACGCCGCCGCCGGCGCGCTGCTCGGGCGTGTATTGCCCGGCTTCAATGCCCTGATCGGATCGGAAAATTCGCCGCGCGTGGTCCTTGACGCGCTGCACGGCGTGACCAATGTCAAGGTGCTGTCCAATCCGTCGCTGGTGGTGCTGGACAACCAGGCAGCGACGCTGCAGGTCGGCGACCAGGTGCCGTTCTCGACCGGCACCGCGACCGTGCTGACCGCGAACAACACCGTGGTCAACACCATCGACTACAAGAACACCGGCATCATCCTGCGCGTGCTGCCGCGCGCCAACGCCAACGGCAATATCGTGCTCGATATCGAGCAGGAGATCAGCAACGTGGCGGCCGGCAGCGCCGCATCGCTGACGCCGACGATCTCGCAGCGGCGGGTGAAGAGCTCGATCGCGGTCACCAGCGGGCAGACCGTGCTGCTTGCCGGCCTGATCAGCGAGACCGAGAACAAGATGCGGCAGGGCATTCCGCTGCTGGACTCGATTCCCGGCGTCGGTGACGCCTTCGCGCACCAGAATACGGCGCGGGCGCGGACCGAGCTGATCCTGTTCATCCGCCCCACCATTATCAAGGACCCCGTCGACGCCCATGTCATCGCCGAGGAAATGCGGACCAAGATGAACAGCCAACTGGTCGGCACCAGCAACCCGGTGGTGGTGGTGCCCGCGCCCAGGGTCCCGCGCTGACCGCGTGACCGCGCCGCGCATCCGCCCGCAGCCCTTATTTCCCAGCCTTGCCCTGCTCGCCGCGGTCGGCATCAGCCTCGTGGCGTCGCCTGGATCGGACGGATTGTTCGGCGCGTTTCTCGCCCTGCTGATGGCCGCCATCGCAGTCACGGATTCGCGCCGCTACATCATTCCCGACGAGTTGACGGCAACCGCAGCGGCGCTGGCGCTGCTTCGCGCCGGCACCGTCGGGCCTGACGCCGACTGGGCTGGCGTGCTCTGGGCGGCGCTCCGGGCCGCCGCGATCGCCGTACCGTTCCTGCTGCTGATGTCCGGTTACCGGCGCTGGCGCGGCCGCGACGGATTAGGGCTCGGCGATATCAAGCTCGCCGCCGTCGCGGGAACGTGGCTGGGCTGGGCGACCATCTTTGCCGTGATCGAACTCGCCGCGCTGTCGGCGATCGGCGCTTACCTTGTGCACGGATATTTCCGGAAGCGCCCGATGAGGGCGACGGCGTTCCTGCCGTTCGGGCTGTTCCTCGCGCCGGCGATCTGGATCGGCTGGCTGATCGAGGCCTTGTTGGGGTAAACACCGAAGGCAATTTGCAGCGGTCGAATGCATGGGCGCTGGAGTCGGATCGTGGCCAGGATCGTCGTCATCGGCAATGCGGCGGGAGGCAAGTCGACGTTGGCGCGCCATCTCGCGCGCCGCCGCGCGCTGCCGCTTGTCGAGGTGGACCGTTTGCTTTGGAAACCCGGCTGGCAGATCACGCCGGAAGCCGACTATGCGCACGAACATGCCGCGATCGTCGCGCGGGAAGAATGGGTGATCGACGGTCTCGGCCGTCAGGATTCGATTGCGGAGCGGCTTGCCCGTTCAACCGAAATCGTTTTGATCGATATGCCGCTGTGGATGCATTTCTGGTTGGCGGCGGAACGGCAGCGCGCCTGGGCGCAAGGACGGCTCGACGAGCCGCCGGCGGGTACAGCGGAAATGCCGCCGACGCGCGAGCTGTTCAGAACCATGTGGGAGGTCGATCAGACCTGGTTGCCGGACATTCGAAGCATGTGCGCGGAAGCGGAACTCGAAGGCAAGGCGGTCACGCGGCTGGGCAGCGTCGAAGAAATCGATGCGTTTGCGCGAACGTTGTAGCCCCACCGGGGCACGAAGCATCCTTGGTTCACCGCTCCCGCGTCGGCACCCATTCCAGCGCGCGCAGGCGCGCGCGGGCAATTTCGCCGCGGGTCATCTTGGTGGTGACGGCATCGCGCAGGCGCGCGCGCGCTTCGCGGGCGCCGCGCGGCGCGGAGGCGGTCGACAGGTTCAGCCATTTGTTGGCCTCGACGATGTCCTGCGGCACGCCCTGGCCCTTGTCGTACAGCAGGCCGAGGGAATATTGCGCGAGGCTGTCGCCCTGTTCGGCGGAGCGGCGATACCACATCGCGGCCTCGGTATAGTTTTGCGGAACACCGCGGCCGGTCTCGAACATGAAGCCGAGATAGGATTGCGCGGCGGGATCGCCCTGTTCGGCCAGCGGAAAGAAAATCTGCGATGCCAGCAGATATTGCTGGCGGCTGAAGGCGGACACGCCCTGCCGGAACGTCGCCGCTTCCGCAACATCGCCGGCGAAAACCGATAGTGCCATCGCCGCGGCCGCGACGAACATCACGCGCCTGGCGCGACCGGATACGGACGCGCGAGCGGGCAACACCACCCGGTTCCGGTCCAACCTGTCGCCACGGCCCTCGCTCATCGCCAATCCCGCCCGTTCCGCCGCGGGCACACTAATCGCGCGGCCCGGGAAAATCCAGACCGCGACGCGCAGGCGCGCCGTAACGACGATGGACGCGCATGGCGCCGCTCGAACGGAAACCCCGGGCGGACCGCGCCCGGGGCTCCTGTGTTTCCCGTCTAGCCGAAGCGGAAAGGAAAGCCCGCCGTCATTGCTGTCCGTGATCGCTCGAGGCTGCTCCGACGGTTGGCGCGGTGCCCGCGGCGGTGTTGCCGAAGATGCGGTTATTGCCAAACGACGTGAAGGTTCCCGATGCTCCCGTCGCATTAAAGGAGACCTCCGAATCGGATACCGACATCGTTCCCGAATTCTGCAGACCGATGTTGTTCCCGCTGACCATGGTGGTGTCCACGCCCGCCTGGCCGCCGACATCCGTCTCGATGCCGGCCGTGGTATTGCCGGAGAACACCGAGCGCACGATGCTGACGCGGTTGCCGGTGGCTGTGGCGACGCCGAAGCCGTTGTTGAGCGAGTGAACGTTTTCGATCATGACGGTGTTGGCGCCACCGGTTGCGGCCGCGAGGATGCCCGAGCCGGTATTGTCCCGCACCACACTGTTGCGGATGAAGAGCTTGCCGCCCGCGCTTCTCGTATCCGAAACACCGTTCAGCGAGAAGTCGGAGATCACGCTGTCCTCGATGATGACGACCGCGGCCGACGAGATGTTGACGCCGCGAAGGCCGGTCCGCGTCCCCACGGCTCCCGATGCGCCGGTGCCGTTGATGCTGAGGCCGCGCAGCCGCACGGTCCTGAACGGATCGTTGGCGTTGACGGCGATATTGATATTCACTCCGGTGGTTCCGCTGGCGAGGATCGATCCGAGGGTACCGGTGCAATCGATGGTGATGGATTTAGTGACCGTCACCGCGCCGTAGCCGCCCGGATCGAGACAGTCGATCTCGCCATTGATGAAAGTCTTCGATATCGCGCCCGCGAAAGTCTTGCAGGGCGCCGTGCGGCTGCACGGATTGAGATCATCCCCGACACCGGAAACCCAGGTCCGGGTCGCCTGCGCGTGAGCAGGTGCCGATAGCGCGAAAAGGGCGAATGCCACTGCGGCGCCGGCGGCGTATTTGGTCGTGCTGGACATGTTCAACCTCCAAATGAGAAATCTGTGAAATCCGGGCTGCATCGCCCGACATGCGTTTCCGGGCATCCTCCCGTCTTCCAGGGACGGGAGGATGAGAGGTTGCCGTTACTGCTGTCCGTGATCGGTGGTAGCCGCGCCGACGGTCGGAGCGGTGCCGGCCGCGGTGTTGCCGAAAATCCGGTTGTTTCCGAACGACGTGAAGGTTCCGGATGCTCCCGTCGCATTGAACGAAACCTCCGAATTCGACACCGACATCGTTCCTGAATTTTGCAGACCGATGTTGTTCCCGCTGACCATGGTGGCGTCCACGCCCGCCTGACCGCCGACATCCGTCTCGATACCGGCCGTGGTGTTGCCGGAGAATACCGAGCGAACGATGCTGACCCTGTTGCCGGTCGCGGTGGCGACGCCGAAGCCGTTGTTGATCGAGTGAACATTCTCGATCGTGACGGTGTTGCCTCCGCCCGTACTGGCGGCGACGACGCCCGCCGCGGTGTTGTCCCGCAGAACCGAATTCCTGATCAGCAGCTTGCCTGACGCGGTCGTCCTCGCATCGTTGATACCCTGCTGCGAGAAGTCGGAGATCACGGTGTCCTCGATGATCACCACGGCGGCCTGCGAGATACTGACGCCCTTCAGGCCGGTGCGGGTACCGACGGTTCCCGACGCGCCGGTGCCATTGATGCTGAGGCCACGCAGCCTCACCGTCCTGAACGGATCGTTGGCACTGACGGCTATGTTGATGTTGACGCCGTTGGTGCCGCTGGCGAGGATCGAACCCAGCGTGCCGGTGCAATCGATGGTAATCGACTTGGTGATCGTTACGGTGCCAAAACCACCGGGATCGAGACAATCGATCTCGCCATTGATGAAGGTCTTCGAAATCGCTCCTGCGAAGGTCTTGCAGGGCGCGGTGCGGCTGCACGGATCGGCGTCATTACCGACGCCGGAAACGAAGGTCCGGGTCGCCTGGGCCTGAGCCGGTGCCGATACCGCGAAAAGCGCGAGCGTCGTTCCAGCGATGGCTAAATACCGTGTTCTATGATGCATGTTCAATCTCCCGGTTGATCAAAGGACTTGTTGCGTCCGGCGAAAACCCGCCGGCGACGCCGATGATGAAAGCGCAATCTAGGTCAGCAGAAGTGACACACTTCAAAGCCGCACCGGGCCCGCACGATCACGCTGCGCGCCAGGGGAGACGGCCTGGATGTTGGTCGCGGTTGAAATTCCGAGGTTCACAATCCGCGTCAACTCGCCGCACTGTTACATTGTGAAAAAAATCGCGTTCAAGTTGCAGTTTATATCGCGCGTCCAACCACGATCCGGCTGCCGCCCGCCGGCCATCTCACTCCGGCCAGCGTCATGCGGATCTCGCCGCGCAGGATCGCGGTGAAGAGCTTGTTGAGGTGACGGTTCAACCTGAACTCGTGAAAACCATCCTCGTCATTTTCGTTGCCGCTTCCGCGCAGGCGGCTTGCCGCCATCAGCGGCAACAGCAACGCGGTGAACGACGACGAAAACAAAACCTCGTATCCGTTGCGCGCCAGCTTGGCTTCGAGTTCGCCGCGACGGTAACGCCGCTGATGATAGGCAACCTCGTCCGCGCGGCTCCACAGCCACGGATGCTGCGGTACCGCGATGATGGTGCCGCCGCCGGTTCGCGTCGCCGCGCGCAGTCCGCGCAATACCTTCTCGTCATCCGCGATATGTTCGATCACGTCGAAAGCGCCGGTGAGATCGAACAGGCCCGCGGCCGGAACGTCGCGCGCATCCATCTGCACGAACTCCGCACCGGACGGCAGACGCCGCCGCGCGTGGACAAGTCCGGCCGGATGCAGTTCAGAACCGACCAGCCGCTCCCAGGATCGCGACGCGGCAAGTTCGCGCAGTACGGCGCCGGTGCCGCAGCCGATCTCCAGGCATCGGCGCGCCTGCGGAAAGAACTTGTCGGCAAGGCCGACGATCAGTTCGCTGCGCGCGACGAACCAGAAATATCCGGCTTCCAGTTCGGACAGCTCGTCGAACACCTTGGGATCGATGCCGCTGACGGTGTCGGCAAGTTCTGGAGCGAACATCGCAATCCCCTCGCCCTGTTCCACGACATGTCCGCATGCCGAACAACGCCAGCCCAGCGGCCAGACCGGCTCATCGGCGGCGACCGGCTCCACCGTGCCGCAGACAAGACAGCGCCGTCCGGAAACGGCTGCTCCCGTCATGTCGCCGATGCGCCGGCCGCCGCGATAATGCGTGATTTCGTCATCGGGGGACTATAAACACGGCCGGCGGGGGTGGCCAGAAGCAGCGGACCGGCGGCTTGTTTCCCCGCCGCGCGCAGAACTCCCTTGGAAAACGGCGCGCCTGTCCACTGCTAAGTCATCCCATGCGCATTTGCATCATCCAGTCCTGCTACATTCCCTGGAAGGGTTTTTTCGACCTGATCGGCCGCTGCGATGAATATGTGGTGTTCGACAGCGCGCAATATGTGAGACGGCACTGGCATAACCGCAATCGCATCAAGACCGCGCAGGGCGCCGCGTGGCTTTCCATTCCGGTGATTGCCAAGGGCCGCTTCGAGCAGCCGATCGACCAAGTCGAAATCGAAAAGCCATGGGCTGAAAAACATTGGCGCGCGATCGAGCTTGCCTATCGGCGCGCTGCGTGTTTCGAGCAGTTCGCGCCCACGGTGAAAGGCTGGTACGAGCGCGCGGACAAGCAGGCGCGGCTGACCGATGTGAACGCGATCTTCCTGCACGGCATCGCCGGCGTGCTCGGACTGAAGACCCGGATCGTGCGGGATACGCTCTATCAGGCACAGGGGGTCAAGAGCGAACGGCTGCTGGCGATCGCCCGCGCGGCCGGCGCCGACTACTATCTCAGCGGCCCTTCGGCACGGGCGTATCTCGACGAGGCGATGTTCGCGGCGGCGGGGATAACGACGGAATGGATGAGCTACGACGGATATCCGGAATACCCGCAGCTTCACGGCGGCTTCGAGCATGCGGTGACCGCGCTCGATCTGCTGTTCAACACCGGGATCGAAGCCCCGCGCTATCTGAACAGTCAGGGCTAGCGCCGGCGCGCCGCGAGCCCTGGTACCAGGTGTCCAACAAAAACCTCGGGCATCGCTGCCCGAGGTCTGTCGCCGATACGCCTGCTCGCATCGCCGATGCGAGCAAAACCCTGCCGTTACCTCTGGCCGAGATCGGTGGTTGCGCCACCCGCAGCCACGAGCGGGGTGCCCGGCGAGCCATTGAGATCGACCCGGTTGTTGCCATATGTCGTGGTCGAGCCGGAGAACGCGGTGGTATTGAACGTAACGTCCGAGTTACCGATCCGGACGCTGCCGCCGGCTACGACACCGGTGCCGTTATTGTTGATCGTGGCCGAATCCACGATTACCTGCGAGCCGGCATCCGACTGAACGCCTGCATTGGTGTTACCGGAAAAAACCGACCGGTTGGTCATCAGGTTGTTGCCGGTACCGATCGCTACGCCGAACAGGTTGCCGATTGAGTAAACCCTTTCGAACGTCGCGTTGCCGGTGGCTGCCGCGGCAACCGAGACGCCGGCGCCGGCATTATTGCTGAGGGTGGTGTTCTTGACGAACAGCTTGCCATTGGCAGTGCTGCGCGTATCGAAAATACCCTGCTGCGAGAACTGGGTGATCACGCAGTCCTCGATGGAGACCTGCGCCGCGGCCAGGATTCGAACGCCGATCGTGCCCGGCGTCGCGGTTCCTTGAAGGCCCTGGATCTGCAGATTGCGCAGGACGATCTTGTCAGTCGCCGCGGCGTTGATGGTGACGCCGGGAGTGCCGGCGACCAGGATCGAGCCGAATACCTCGTGGCAGTTGAGGGTCATCGACTTGGTAATGGTTATGCCGCCGAAGCCGCCTGGATCCAGGCAGTTGATTTCGCCGAACGCGGCCGTCTTGGAAATCGCGCCTGCGAAGGTCTTGCAGGGAGCCGTCCGGCTGCAGGGATTAGCGTCATCGCCGACGCCGGAAACCCAGGTCCGGCTCGCCTGAGCGTGAGCTGGCGCCGCCGCCAGGGGAGCTAAAAATCCAACAACTATAGCGAGCAAAGCAATACGACGCATGATTTACCTCCTTGTGTTCGCTGAGATTCTTCAAGCCGCATCAAAATTACGGCGGTAGGCTTGTTGTAGCTTGGGATCGCTGGAGGCGACATTGTGTCAAATAGATGCCTGAAAAAGTCTGCCGCCCGCTATCCCATTTTTCGATTGTAGTAAGCAACGTTACGCGTTTTACGACAGAGAACTCCAATCAGCAAAAAAAACGCAGTAAATCAAGTCGGAACTGCATTTTTGCGCGTAGGTGTAGAAAGATCATAAAGTTCCCCTATGCGTATGTGCTGAAAACAGTCCGAAGGTTCAATCAGTGTGGCTTTTTTCTAACGAAAGAACGACGTCGCGGAACTGAAATCGGCAACTTGCACGCGCAAAAAATAAATCGAACAATCTTTTTTATTCTCGAATCGTTTGCGCGCCCAGTGCTGCGCCTCGCGCAGTGACACACACTGACGATCCCGCACGGCCGGCGCGTTCGATCGCGTAATTAGTTATGGGCGAGCATCGCGCCGAACGCCGGAACACTGCACCGGGGCGCCTACGCCACGCTGGCGATCTTTGCGGCAGTGTATGGAGTGGACGGCACCGACTTTGACGGCAAGCGCCGTTGACGGTGGCACTTCGCCGGCCGGTTGATCGCGGGATAGCCGGTCCTGCGCATGCGATCCCTCCTTGAGGTGTCCGCCTTGCTTGGCTACCGTACCCGCAAGGCCTGAGGTCGCTTCTCTGGGGATCGTCGGTGAAACTCTCCATCGTTACCACGCTCTATCGATCGGCCGGCACGGTGGACGAATTCTACCGGCGGATCATGCCGGCGGCGGAGGCGATCACCGACGATATCGAGTTGATCATGGTCAATGACGGCTCGCCGGATGACAGCATCGACTTCGCCCTCGCGCTGCACGCTGCGGACCGCCGGGTGGTCGTCGTCGATCTCGCGCGCAATTTCGGCCACCACAGGGCAATGATGACCGGCCTCGCCCATGTCACCGGCGATCTGGTGTTTCTCATCGACAGCGATCTCGAGGAGCAGCCCGAGGATCTCGCGCTGTTCCACCGCCGCTTCATCCAAGGCGACTGCGATGTCGTGTATGGCGTTATGGAATCGCGGCGTGGCGGCTTGTTCGAAAAAATACCCGGCGCCCTGTTCTTCAGCCTGGCCGATGCGTTGAGCGATTATCCGATTCCGCGGAACGTGTTTACCGCACGCCTGATGACGCGCGACTATGTACGCGCGCTGATCCGTCACCGCGACCGCGAATTCACCATCGCTTATCTCGGACAAGTAACCGGCTTCCGCCAGCAGCCCATTACCCTCAACAAATTATCCCTGTCGCCGACCAGCTATACGCTCAGGCACCGGATGGAAATGGCGGTCCGGCATATCACGACGACGTCCAGCAAGTTGCTCTACCTGGTCTTCTATGCCGGCGTTTCGATTTTCGGCGTCTCCATCTGCATGATTCTTTACTATCTCGGCCGCTATTTCACCTCGGGCATCGGCGTCGACGGCTTCACCTCGCAGATCGTTTCGATCTGGTTCCTGGGCGGCCTCATCACGCTGATCCTCGGGATCCTTGGAATCTACATCGCAAATATCATGGCTGAGACAAAACGCCGACCGTACACGATCGTGCGCCGGCTGCATCGCGCGGATAATTTCGCGGCCACGACGGCGACCATCGTCCGGGTGCAAGGACATGCCTCGCGGCAGGACACGGGCCAGCGGTGAGAGACGACGCCGCATCCGCAATCCTGTCCGATGTCGCGGCATATTATGCCGCAAAACTCGAAGCCCACGGTTCGACGGCCCAAGGCGTCGACTGGAACGGCCTGGATTCGCACGAACGGCGCCACCGGCAGTTTTTCCGTCTGCTCAATGGCGCCCGGGACGCTTCCGTCATCGATCTCGGCTGCGGCTTCGGCGACTTCCTGCGCTTTCTGCGCGCCGAGGGCTACTGCGGCCAATTTATTGGTTATGACATTGCGCCAAGCATGATCGAAAAAGCGCGCGAGCTGCACGGCGAGACCGCGGATTCCCGATGGCGAGTGGGAGCGGAGCCGACGGAGGCCGCCGATTTTGCAGTTGCCAGCGGAATCTTCAATGTCAAAGGCAGCGTCACGAGCGACATCTGGACGCGTTATGTTCACCGCAACATCGATATTCTCGCGCATGCCGGACGACGCGGTTTTGGTTTCAACGTGCTGAGCACATCGAGCGACCCGGATCGACGGCGTTCCGACCTGTATTATGCCGATCCCGCCGAGATGCTCGGCTATTGCCTGTCGCGCTATGGACGATCGGTCGCGCTGCTGCAGGATTATGGGCTGTACGAATTCACCATCTTAGTCCGGCGTAGCAGCGCAGGGTGAAGAGCCTCGGTAGCTTTCGATTGCGGGACTTGCGGGGCCGCCATCAATTGACATCAACGGCACGAGCAAATACGCAACTAGCTGGCGACCGGGCCGTGCGTGCCTGCTCGACGGCGCCTGGATGACCGTAGACACGGTTTCGTTCTCCGATCGGAGACGCTGAAATGGACATGGCTGAAATCGATACCGTCAGGATCGATCAGGAACTCAATTTGAACGGATACTTGATCATCCGCGACGCGGAGATTGAACAGACCAGCCAGCAGGCCCGGGCCGAATACGACCGTTGCCTGCAGGCGACGAAACTCCATGCCAGCCGCGAGAAATTTCACTATAGCGCGCTGGCGAAGGAGCCCTGGAGAAAACTGGCGATCGGCTCGAGCAATGGTCTTGGCGATCCCTACGCTCAAAACCTGCAGTCGATCTATTTCGACGCCAACGACCATAATTATCCGGCACTGGGCTGCCTGTTTGGCCAGATGATCCTGATCAGAAACAAATTGATGGGAGTCGAGCCCTCGTTCGGTTCGGACCCCGAGCGACACCGTTTCTGGAATGCCTGCAGGGTTCATCATTATCCGCGAGGCGGCGGGTTCATGGCTGCGCACCGCGACACGCATTTCCCGCAAGTCATCAGCGCCCAGATCGGCAAACCGTTTTACCAGGTCTGCGTTCTGCTCAGCCGGAAGAATACCGATTTTTTCACGGGCGGCGGCGTCATATACGACGGCAACAAGGAGAGGATAGACCTGGAAACCCAGGGCGGTTTCGGGTCGCTGATCCTGTTCGACGGACGCACCTATCACGGCGTCGAAGACGTGGACCTCGATCAGGTCATCGATTTTTCCAGGCCGGATGGACGGCTCGCCGCGTTCGTAAACCTCTATTCAGTCACCTGAACCGCGAGGGATGATGCAAACCGACCCCAAGCGATATGGCGTGATCGAACAAACGGCGTGCGACGGCGACGTCGCGCATGCTTGCGAATCGATCCGGCATCTCGGCCATGGCATCGTCGACGGCGGCTACGAGACGAAATGGCTTGCAGCGCTGTCGGAAGCATTCGAACGCGCGCAGCAGCGCCATGCATCGGAGCACGGCGGAGCGGAGGCGCTGAAGGCGATCGACGAGCACAACACCATCCGGTTGCCGCTGGCCTACGAGCCCATGTTCCTCGAACTCGCCGCCAACCGCAAGATCCTCGATCTTTGCAGACAGCTCGTTTCCGGTTACGTCGTGCTGAACCAGCAAAACGGCGTGATCAATCCGCCATGCGCGGAGCGATACAATCAGGGCGCATGGCACCGCGACCTGCCCTACCAGCACTTCGTTTCGTCGCGTCCGCTTGCCATCAACGCGTTGTTTTGTCTGGACCCGTTTACAGTCGAAAACGGCGCGACCATGGTGCTGCCGGCGTCGCACCGCCAGGAAGCGTTCCCGTCCGACCGCTTCGTCGAAACCGAGGCTGCGACCATCACCGCGCCGGCGGGTTCTTTCATCGTCCTCGACTGCATGATGTTTCACAGCGGCGGCGTCAACGTCACCGACCGGCCGCGCCGCGCCGTCAATCATGTCTATTCGATCCCGCTGTTGCGCCAGCAGATCGATTTGCCGGCGGCGCTTGGCGAGGACTTCACAACCGACGGCGAATTGCGCAGGCTGCTCGGCTACGACGTGCGCACGCCGCGCTCGGTCGCCGGGTACCTTGCCGGCCGCGACAGAAAATCGTGAGATTGATTCGAAGCGACAGAACGTAGCGATATACGTCATTGCGAGGAGCTCTCGCGACGAAGCAATCCAGTCCGCGCTTGCGGCGCTGGATTGCTTCGCTCCGCTCGCAATGACGGCCCAACAAACCCCACCATCGCTAAAGCGCCAGCGCGCCTTCCCAAACCGCGAGGCCGAATCCGGTCGCGCCATAGCCATTGCCGTTATAGGCGAGCCAGAGCCGGTCGCGATGCCGAAACAGCGCGGGATAGCAGGTCATCTCGCAGTCCCACCCTTGTTGCGAAGGGCCAAGGCCCATCGCCGCGTCACGCCGCGTCCAGGTGATGCCGTCATAGCTCACGGCAGCGCCGATGCGGTAACGCTCACCGCGGCAGGCAAAGCACATCAAAAGTTGTGCGCCGGCCTTCACTACGCTCGGGCGCGCCAGTGCATGTTCGCCGACGCCGGCAAAGCCGACAGCAACCGCGCCGTCCCGCGTCCAGCGAAAGCCGTCGCGCGACCGCGCAAGCTTGACGGCATGGCTGATATCGGCGCCGCCGACAGCGGCCTCGAGATTCGAGCCGTACCACATCCGCCAGTCCTGAGGACCGAATTGCAGCACGCAGGGATACGACAGGGTGTAGGGGTCTTCCGGCGAGCGGTCGAGGATCGGCCCCGGCGAAAAGCGTTCGAACGGCCCCTGCGCCGCCGGTGCTTGCGCCAGACCGATCGCATTGCGCCATGGCGAGCGCGTCCCCAGATTCCAGCCCATGTAATAGAGCCTGACGCCACCGTCGGCTTGCGCGATGCAGCCGATGCCGACGCCGCTGTCGTCGAAGCTGCCGTCCTCGCCCGGCGACAGCACCGGCGCATCGGCGACTTCCAGCACGCGCGGCGTTTCCGACACCTCGACGTCGACCCATCCGACATGGGATCGCTTTTCCGCGTCGCGCGAACTATAGAAGACGCGAAAACCGTTCCCGGCGAGATGAACGGGCGTCGGCAGCGCCGCGTGGCTCCGCGCCCACGGTTGTTTTCCATCGGGTGCAAACACAACGCCGAGACGCTTCCAGGCCATTACGCGCTCACAGATTCCGCAGGCGCGTGCTGGGCACCGGCGACCGCTCGGTTCCGCGCGGCGCCAGCACCGAAAAATCCGGCTGGTCCTCCAGCACCAGGGCGCCGGCGCCGAGCACGCATTGCTTTCCGATCGTGACGTGATCGCGGATCGTGACGTTGACGCCGACGAAGCTGCCCTGCCCGATGCGGACGCCACCGGATACCACGACCTGCGAGGCGACAAACACGTCGTCCTCGATCACCGAGTGGTGGCCGATATGGTTGCCGCTCCACAGCGTGACATTGGCGCCGATGCTGGCGAAGGGCTGAATGGTGTTGTCTTCGAGGATGAAGCAGTTTTCCTTCGGTTCGAAGCCGGAAAACGCCGTCGCACGGCTGCTCAAATAGGACACCAGCCGATACCCCATGGCGCGGGCCGCCGCCGCTTTTCCGGCGCGGACGGCATTGAGCTTCGCGTAGCTCAGCGCCACGAAAAATCCGTAGTCCGAAGGCGGAAATCGCTCGGCCACCTGTTCGAAGGCCACAACCGGACGGTCGCGGAATATGTTCTGTTTCAGATACGCACCATCGACGGTGAAGCCGGCGACCTCGTAACTGGAATCATGGGTGAAATAGAAGTCCGCCAGCTCCGCGATGTCGCCGGTCCCAAAGACGATGATCTGTTTCAATCGATCCGGCCTCTATTGAGCGAAGCGTTGGCGCGCCGCCATCGAGTTTAGGCGAGTTGGGTTTGGCTAATCAAGGACCGCATCCTGCGCATCCGGCCCATGACAAGACGCCGGCTTTCAGCGATGGTCGTGCCGCGATACAGTACCGGTGTCCTCGCACTGGTTAATCCGGAGTCTCGACCCTAATGGCTTTCCCATGCGCCTCGCAGGCCCTGTCCCGCTTCACCGTGCTCGACCTCACCCGCGTGCGCTCCGGGCCGACCTGCGTGCGGCAACTCGCGGACTGGGGCGCCAATGTCATCAAGATCGATGCCTTGCTGGAGGACGCCGCGGGCGAGCAGCCCGGCGGCCCGCGCCGCGGTTCGGATTTCCAGAACCTGCATCGCAACAAGCGGGCGATGACGCTTAACCTCAAGGACCCGAAGGGGCTGGAGGTGTTTCAGCGACTGGCGAAACAGGCCGACGTGGTCGTGGAGAATTTCCGTCCCGACGTGAAGACCAAGCTCGGCATCGATTACCAGAGCGTGCGCAAGATCAATCCGAAGATCGTCTATGGCTCGATCTCCGGCTTCGGCCAGGATGGCCCCTACCACAAGCGGCCGGGGTTCGATCAGATCGCGCAGGGCATGGGCGGGTTGATGTCGATCACCGGCGCGCCCGGCGAAGGCCCGATGCGGGTCGGCATCCCGGTGGCTGACCTCACGGCCGGGCTGTTCTGCGCCATGGGCATCCTTACCGCGCTGCTGGAGCGCGAGGTGTCCGGGGAAGGCCAATGGGTGCAAACCTCGCTGCTGCAGGCGCAGATCTTCATGCTGGATTTCCAGGCGGCGCGCTGGCTGATGGAAAAGGACGTTCCAAAACAGGCCGGCAACAACCATCCGACCAGCATCCCGACCGGCGTGTTCAAAACCTCCGACGGCTACATCAACATCGCCACCACCGGCGGGCGGATCTGGGAACGCTGCGCGCAAGCGATCGGCGCGCCGGAACTGGTGACCAATCCCGATTACGCCACCGCACCCGCCCGCTCGAAAAATCGCGACGCGCTGAATGCGGAGATCGGCAAGTTCACGGTGACAAAATCCACCGATACGTGGGTGAAGGATCTCAACGCCGCCGGCGTGCCTTGCGGCCCGATCTATTCGGTCGACCAGATGTTCGAGGACGCGCAGGTAAAGCATTTAGCCATCGCGCAGGATGTGCCCAATGACGAAAACCGCCACATTCGCCTTGTCGGCCAGCCGGTCACGCTGTCGCGCACCCCGAGCAGGATGGCGGCCCGGCCGCCGGAATTCGGCGAGCAGACCGACGAGGTGCTGGCGGAGTTCGGGTTCGGCGCGGACGAGATCGCAAGCTTGAGGCAGGCGAAGGTAGTGTAAGCGCTGTCATGTCCCGGACGCGGTGCAGCGTCACTTCGACGATGTACTGCGGAGCCGGGACCGTCGCGAACTCCGTACTTGGTACGGTTCCGGTTCTGCGAAGCAGCGTTTCACGCTGCATCTCGCCCGGGACACGGCATTCCCCAAAACGCAACAAGCCCCGAAGACCGGGGCTTGCTGGAAGTCTGATGCAGCGATCGATCAGTATTTCGCGACCACCGGTCCGCCGAAGCGATAGTTGATGCCGGCGCGCAGGATGTTGTCGGTGAAACGGGTATTGAAGGCGGCATTCAGGGTCGTGGTGGTGACGGTGTTGAAGCCTACCCCGGGGGTATTCGGAGCGTTGACGACGCCTGTCGCCGATGCTGCGGCGCCGCCGACATTTCCCAGATCCATGTAAAGGTATTCGAGCTTGACCGACCAGTTACGGTCGATCGCGGCTTCAACGCCCGCGCCAACGGTCCAGCCGGCGCGTGTCGATCCCCAGTCGAGCACGGGCGCCACGGAATTAGCACCGAAGCGGCCGTAAGCGAGACCGCCCGTTGCGTAGAGCAGAACGCGATCGGTCGGAAGGAAGCCGACGCGGCCGCGCACGGTGCCGAACCAGTCGAGCTTGTAGTTCGCGGTGAGCAGGCTTGAACCGGCCGGGCATCCGGCAACGAGACACACGCCGCTGCTGCCGCGTTCGTCGCTGCCCTGGAAATCGGCTTCCAGGCCGAACAGCCAATTGCTGCGCTGCCAGTTGTATCCCGCCTGTACGCCGCCGATAAATCCATCGGCATTCGAGCGGCCGGTCAACGGAACCGATCCGAGGACGGTGTCGACAGAACTGATAAGCGTAGGACCGGCGGTCCGGAACACGCTTACATTCTGCGTTCCGCTCAGCGCCCCCTCGGTGCGGGCGCGGCCCCAGCTATAACCGGCATTGCCGCCGATATAGAACCCGGTCCAGTCGTAGACGACCGCGGCGACGACCGGCGCTTTGGTGTAAGCGCGCGGCGAAAGATCAGCGGCAAATGCGCTTGTTGCACTCAGCAGCGAAATCAGCGCTGCACTTCCAATCAAAAAACGCTTCATGGCCAGCCCTCGATGAACATTCAAAACACGCTGCACAATAGGAGAGCAGGTGCCATGAGTCTGTCACACGGAGGCCACAGCGGAACTAAATCTGCAAGGCCCGTTTGCGAAAGCCGGCCGTGCGCTTATCAACAAGCTTCTGATTTTACTCGTATTTACGAGAGGGCTTGGTCCGCTTCGCTAGGCTTCCGCCCTGGCCGACCTCCACAGCCGCCCAACGCTGCCAAACGCCCAATCGATCACCGGCCAGAACAACAGTACGATCGCCAGCGTGGTGATGGAGCCGACCAGCCCGTTTGACCAGAACACCTTCATGGTGCCGCCAGAGCCGATCATCGACAACCGGAACGCGTCCTCGGCGCGGCTGCCGAGCACCAGCGCCAGCGTGAACGGCGCCAGCGGAATGCCGATCTTCTTGAACACGTAACCGACCACACCGAAGCCCAGCATCAGCCAGATGTCGAACATCGCATTCTGAATGGCATAGGCGCCGATCGCGCACGACACCACGATCATCGGCGCGACCGCGGCAAACGGCACCCGCAGGATCGATGCGAAAATCGGCACCGTGGTCAGCACCAGCACGAGACCGACGACGTTGCCGAGATACATCGAGGCGATCAGGCCCCACACGAAGTCCTTGTGCTCGACGAACAGCAGCGGCCCCGGATTGAGTCCCCATACCATCAACCCGCCGAGCAGGATCGCGGCGGTGCCGGAGCCGGGAATGCCGAGCGCCAGCATCGGCAGCAGCGCCGCCGTGCCGGAGGCATGCGCCGCGGTTTCCGGGGCGAAAACGCCCTCGATGCGGCCCTTGCCGAAACTCTCCGGATCCTTGGAAAACCGCTTGGCGAGGTTGTAGCCCATGAACGACGCAGCGATGGCGCCACCCGGCGTAATGCCGAGCCAACAGCCGATGAACGACGAGCGCAGCAGCGTGATCCAGTATTTCGGCAGGTCGCGCCACACCTTCAGCACCACGCGCAGGCTGATCGAGGCGGCGTGGCCGCGCAGCGCGAGGCGCTCCTCCATGGTCAGCAGGATTTCGCTGATGCCGAACAGGCCGATCACCGCCACCAGGAAGTTGATGCCGCGCAACAGTTCGCCGGAGCCGAAAGTCATGCGCAACTGGCCGGAGACCGTATCCATGCCGACGCCGGCGAGCAGCAGCCCGAGCGACATCGAGATGATGGTCTTGTGCTTGGCCTCACGGCCAAGGCCGACAAAGGAGCAGAACGTCAGCAGATACACGGCGAAAAATTCCGGCGGTCCGAATTTCAGCGCGAAGGAGGAGATCATCGGCGCGAGAAACGTGATCAGCAGCACGGCGACCAGCGAGCCGATGAAGGACGAGGTGAAAGCCGCGGTCAGGGCTTCGGCCGCCCTGCCCTGCTGCGCCATCGGATAGCCGTCGAAGGTGGTGGCGACCGACCACGCTTCACCTGGGATATTGAACAGGATCGAGGTGATGGCGCCGCCGAACAGCGCGCCCCAGTAGATGCAGGACAGCATCACGATCGCCGAGGTCGGATCCATGGTGAAGGTTAGCGGCAACAGGATCGCTACGCCGTTGGGGCCGCCGAGCCCCGGCAGCACGCCGACGAAAATGCCCAGCACCAGTCCGACCATCATCAGCGCCAGCGTCTTCCACGTCAGCAGCACCGCGAAGCCATGCATCAACAGGCCGAAAGCTTCCATTACAAAATCCCGAACTTTCCGTCATTGCGAGGAGCAAAGCGACGAAGCAATCCAGTCCCGCGCCCGGGGCCTCTGGATTGCTTCGCATCGCTCGCAATGACGGCCATATCAATCTCTAGTGCCCGAACGCCGCTTCGATCGGGCCTTTCGGCATGATGACGTCGAAGGCGATGTCGAAGGTGACGAACATGATCGCGGTGAACAGGAACGCGGTGAGCAGCGACTTCCACCACGCGATCTTGCCGACCATCGCCATGAAGCCCGAGATCAGCAGAAAACTCGCGACGTAGAGCCCGAGAAACTGGGTGGCGAGGCAGAACAGCAGCGTCGGCACGAACACCGCCATGACGCGGCGAAGCTGCGCGCGGGTGACGAAGGTTTCCGATGCCTCGCGGCGCGCCAGAAATGTAGTGAGAAGTCCGTAGAGGCTGGCGCCGCCAAGGATCACCGAGAGATAGAACGGAAAATAGCCGGCCTGCGGACCCGCCGAATCCCAGGATATACCGGTGCGCCAATTGTCGTAACCAAGCGCCACCGCCAACACGATCAATAGCAACGAGACCACAACCTCAGCGGTCCGGGTATCGGTAACGGCCGGCGAGTCGGGCTCCGGCGCGGTCGGGTCGTCGACGACGATTTCAATTTCGGTATTGGACATGAAGGTGATCTCGTCTCTTTGGCCGGTTTTTCTTTTCCTTCTCCCCTTGAGGGAGAAGGTGGATCGACGACGCGGAGCGGCGGCGAGCCGGATGAGGGGTGACGCTCACCCGATAGACCTGAACCCCTCACCCGCCTCGCATCTGACGATGCGAGACACCCTTTCCCTCAAGGGCAGAGGGAAGAGGCGCATACGGAGAAAATCACTTCGCCACGAACCCCGCCTCGTTCATCAGCGACGTATTCAGCTTGTCGTCCTCTTCGAGGAATTTCAGCATGTCGTTGCCGGTGAGGAAAATCGGCTTCAGCGCCTGCTTTTCCATGTAGTCCTTGTACTCCGCGGTCTGCGTCACTTTCTGAAACAAATCAACGTAGAACGCGGTTTGCTCCGGCGTCACCTTGCCGGGCAGGAACATGGCGCGCAGCATCAGGTACTGCACGTCGAGGCCTTCTTCCTTGCAGGTTGGAATGTCGTTCCAGGACTGGGTGTCCGTCACCTTGGTATTGTAGGAGATGCGTTCCTTGTCAAACACGCAGAGCGCGCGCACTTGCCCGGCGCGCCAGACCTCAAGATTTTCCGACGGGTTGTTGACGTTGGATTCGGTGTGATTGCCGACCAGTTGCGTCGCCGCCTCGCCGCCCGACTTGTAGGGCAGATAGGAGAATTTCGCGCCGGTCTTCTGCTCCATGAACACGGTGAGCACGTGATCCTCGCGCTTGGAGCCGGTGCCGCCCATCTTGAACGGCGAACTGGCAGCCTTGGCGGCGGCGATGAACTCCTTCACCGTCTTCGGACCCGCGGCATTGTCCCACAGCACGAACTGATCCAGCGCGACTACCGACACCGGCGTCAGTTCACGCCAGTTGAACGGAATCTTCGCCGACAGCGGCAGCATGTAGATCAGCGAATAGGCGATCAGTACCTTGTTGGCATCGCCGTCAGAGGATTTCATGTACATCAACGCTTCGGCGCCGGATGCTCCGCCCTTGAGCGACACCACCATCGGCTGCTTCATCAGGTTGTTCTTCTGGATCGCGGCCTGCATCATCCGCGCCATCTGGTCGGAAGCGCCGCCCGCGCCTGCCGCGACCACGATCTCGACCGGTTTGGTCGGCTCCCATGCGGCCAGCGCGGGCGCGCTCGCCAGCATGGCCGTAAGCGCGGCCGTTGTTTTCAGCAGATTTCGCATGAGTTTCGTCCCTGTGGTTTTTGGCGGGCTTGGCCGATTTGGCCGGAGTTTGCGGTTATTCTCTCGGTAGTTCAAGCACATCGCCTGTTCCTGACGTGCGACTTTCGCCGGGTCTCCTCGTCTGTGTCCCGGACGCGGTGCAGCGCTTCTTAGCGGTGCACCGCAGAGCGGGGACCCACCTGTGACGGCGGTGAGTGGGCTGGGCCTGGCTTAGCAGCGCACCACGTCGCGAAGTGCGGCGCGCTGCGCAGCATCCGGGGCACACACATAGACGCCGTTAATCTCCTTACTTGCCCTTGAAGTTCGGCGTGCGCTTGTTGAGGAAAGCGTCCATCCCTTCGCGAAAATCCTCGCTCATGTAGGCGCGCAGGATCAGGTCCTCGCCCTCCTCGCGCGTCAGCGTCTTGCGGATGCGGCGCACCGCTTCCTTGGTGACTTCGAGCGTGATCGGCGCGTGGCCCGCGACCAGTTTCGCGGTTTCGTCGGCGCGGCGCTTTAGCGTCTCGAGATCGGGCACGATCTCGTTGAGCAGGCCGAGCGCCAGCGCCTCCGGCGCCTCGACCAGCCGCGCCTTGAAAATCAGGTCCTTGGTCCGCGCCGGCCCGACCAGCGAAACCAGCCGGCTTATGTTGGACATCGACAGGCAGTTGCCGAGCGTGCGGGCAATGGGAAAGCCGATCCGCGTTGCCGCGGTGCCGATGCGGATATCGCAGCAGGCCGCGATGCCGGCGCCGCCGCCGGTGCAGGCGCCGGCGATCGCCGCGATGGTCGGCACCCGGCATTGCTCCAGCGTGCCGAGCACGCGGTCGATCCGCGCCTCGTAGTCGAGCGCGTCCTGCGGCGTCTTGAAGGCGCGGAACTGCGAGATGTCGGTGCCGGAAGCGAACGCCTTCTCGCCGGCGCCGGTCAGAATCATCGCCTTGATCGAGCGGTCGGCGTTGACGGTCTCGCAGATCGCCGCCATCTGTTCGTACATCGCAAAGGTAAGCGCGTTGCGCGCCTGCGGCCGATTGAAGGTCAGCCGCGCGATGCCGTCCTCGACGCTGTAGAGCAGGTCTTCGTTCGGCGTTATCGGGGCGTTCATGTATTCGTCCTGTTTGGTTGCTCTCGTCATGCGCGGGCTTGCCCCGCGCATCCATCCATTTTCAGACGATTCTTTCGAAGACGATGGATTACCGGGTCAAGCCCGGCAATGACAGAATGGTTTACTTCTAGGCCACCGCCGCCTTCGGCATCGGCGTCACGTCGCGGCCCTTCAGCACTTCCATCGCCGCCATTACGCCGCCGGCGCGATGCGGCACCTTGGCGAGATCGAGCCCCATCTCGACGCCGGCCAATGTGCCCATCAGCATCAAATCGTTGAAGTGGCCGATATGGCCGATACGGAACACCCTGCCCTTGATCTTGTTGAGGCCGGTGCCAAGCGACATGTCGAAATTCTCCAGCACGACCTTGCGGAAATGATCGGCATCATGTCCTTCCGGCATCACCACGCCGGTCAGCGCCGGCGAGTGCGCATGCGGATCGGCGCACTGGGTTTCCAGTCCCCACGCCTTCGCCGCCGCGCGTGTCGCGGCGCTATGGCGCTTGTGCCGGGCCCAGACGTTTTCCATGCCCTCTTCCTCGAGCATCGCGATGGCTTCTTTCAGTCCGAACAACAGATTGGTCGCCGGCGTATAGGGCCAAGTGCCGACCTTGTTGATCGCAATGACGTCCTGCCAATCCCAATACGACCGCATTGCCGGATTGGCCTTTGCCACTTCGAGCGCTTTTTCCGACACCGCGTTGAAGCCGAGCCCCGGCGGCAGCATCAGCCCCTTCTGCGAACCCGCGACGGTAATGTCGACACCCCAGGCATCGTGTTCGTATTCCAAAGAGCCGAGGCCGGAAATGCTGTCGACCATCAGCAGCGCCGGATGCTTGACGCGGTCCATGATCTTGCGAACATCCAGCGGATGAGTGACACAGCCGGTCGAGGTCTCGTTGTGCACCACGCACACCGCCTTGATCCGGTGCGACCGGTCCGCGGCCAGCCGCGCCTCGATCTCGACGAGATCGGCGCCGCGGCGCCAGTCACCGGGAACAAAGTCGATCTCGAGCTTGAATTTCTCGGCGATGCCGCGCCACAGTACCGCGAACTGGCCGGTTTCAGCCATCAGCACCTTGTCGCCGGGAGCAAGCGTATTGACGATGGCCGCTTCCCAGGCGCCGGTGCCTGACGAGGGATAGATGATGACCGGCTGCCTGGTCCGGAACACGCGCTGGATGCCGGCCAGCACTTCGAGGCCAAGCGCGCCGAACTCCGGGCCCCGGTGATCCATGGTAGGCATGTCCATGGCCCGCAGCACACGGTCGGGCACATTGGTCGGTCCTGGAATCTGTAAGAAATGCCTTCCAGTATGCACGGTCATCTGGCTTCCTTCCCGGGGGATTCTGGTTCTCGGGGTTCGAATATCACTATTTGGCGGGCTTGTCCCGCAGCGCGCGGGCGCCGTCAATGCCTAGATAAGCGGGCTATGCCTGCAAGGCCGAATATCGGATACAAGGCCTTGGATACAGGCTTGGACTTCACACGAGATTGAACTGATGGCGGCGACGCGGGCCGGAAATTTAGGGAATTCGGCTGAAAACAGCACGCTGGCCGCGCGGCTATCTCGGGAAATCACCGGCGAGGTACTGTTCGATCCCTTCAGCCGCGGCCGCTACGCCACCGACGCTTCGTTCTACCAGATCATGCCGGCGGGCGTCGTGGTGCCCCGTACCATGGACGAGGCGCTGCGGGCGCTGGCGATCGCGCGGGACGACGGCCGAATTGTCACCCCTCGCGGCGGTGGAACCTCGCAATGCGGCCAGACCGTCAATGACGGTATCGTCATCGATTTTTCGAAGCATCTGAGCCGCGTTCTGTCGCTCGATGTCGAGAACCGGACCTGCCTGGTCGAGCCGGGCATCGTGCTCGACGACCTCAATCGCCGGCTCAAAAAGCACGGGCTGTGGTTTCCGGTGGATGTTTCCACCGCATCGCGCGCGACCATCGGCGGCATGGCCGGCAACAATTCCTGCGGCGGGCGTTCGCTGCGCTACGGCACCATGCGCGACAACACGCTGTCGATGCAGGCGGCGCTGGCCGACGGCAGTCTCTTGCGCTTCGGCGAGGTCGCGCGCGACGAACCCGGGTCCGATCTGTTCCGCGACATGCTGGCGCTCGGCGCACGCGAGGCGGCGGAGATCGCGGATAAATTTCCAAAGGTGCAGCGCCGGGTTGGCGGTTACAATCTCGATGCGCTGGTGCCGCGCAACGCGCCCAACAACATGGCGCATCTGCTGGTCGGTTCCGAAGGCACGCTGGCCTTCACCACGCAGGTCGAACTGAAGCTGTGGCCGGCGATCCGCAACAAGGTGCTCGGCGTATGCCACTTCGGCAGTTTCTACGAGGCGATGGATGCCGCGCAGCATCTGGTAACACTGCGCCCGATCGCGGTGGAGCTGGTCGACCGCACCATGCTCGCGCTCGGACGCGAGATCGCGATGTTCCAGCCTATCATCAAGACCGCGGTGCGCGGCGATCCGGATGCGGTGCTGATCGTCGAATTCGCCGAGGAGGATCAGGCGGAAAATATCAGGCGCTTGAAGCAGCTCGGCGAATTGATGGCCGATCTCGGCTTCGGCTGGGACCGGCCGCAGCGCAAATGGGGCGGCGTGGTGGAGATCATCGAGCCCGCGCTGCAGGGTAGCATCGCCGAATTCCGTGCCGCCGGCCTCAACGTCATGATGTCGATGAAGCAGGAAGGCAAACCGGTTTCGTTCGTCGAGGACTGCGCGGTGCCGCTGCCGCATCTGGCTGATTACACGCAGCGGCTCAATCGCATTTTCGAGAAGCACGGCACCCGCGGCACCATGTACGCCCACGCCTCGGAAGGCTGCCTGCATGTGCGGCCGGTACTCAATCTCAAGCTCGAGAAGGACGTCAAGGCGATGCGCGCCATCGCCGAGGAAACCTTTGCCATGGTACGCGAGTACAAAGGCTCGCATTCCGGCGAGCACGGCGACGGCATTGTCCGTTCGGAATTTCACGAAGCGATGTTCGGCCCCCGCATCGTCGCCGACTTCCACGAGGTCAAGCACCGCTTCGATCCGGACAATGTGCTCAATCCCGGCAAGATCGTCGATCCGCCCCGCATGGACGACCGCGCGCTGTTCCGCTACCCGCCGGCGTACCGCGTTCGCGCGTTGAGGACGGAGCTCGACTGGTCTGCGTATCCCGGCGCCGGCGGCGGCTTCCAGGGCGCAATCGAGATGTGCAACAACAACGGCGCGTGCCGGAAACTCGAAGGCGGCGTGATGTGCCCTTCCTATCGCGCGACGCGCGACGAAAAGCATGTCACGCGCGGGCGCGCCAATACATTGCGGCTGGCAATCTCGGGGCAACTCGGACCGGATGCGCTGGCGTCGGACGAGATGATGGAAACGCTGAAACTCTGCATCTCCTGCAAGGCCTGCCGGCACGAGTGCCCGACCGGCGTCGACATGGCGAAGATGAAGATCGAGGTGCTGGCCGCGCGTGGCGCGAAGCATGGCCTGTCGCTGCGCGATCGGCTGGTGGGATATCTGCCGCGTTACGCCGCGCTGGCTTCACGCCTCGCCCCGATCGCCAATCTGCGCAATAACAGCCCGTTGCTGCGCGGGCTGTTCGAGCGGTTCGCCGGCATCAGCGCGCGGCGCGCCCTGCCGGAGTGGCGGCGCGACGTGTTTGCGCCCGACGGCGAAGCGTTCGGTCCCACGGACGGCCGCGAGGTGGTGCTGTTCGCCGATACCTTCAACCGCGCATACGAACGCGAAAACCTCGACGCCGCGCTGCGTGTGCTTACGCAAGGCGGCTATCGCGTGCACCTGCCAAGGCCCGCCGATGCAAAACGTCCGCTGTGCTGCGGGCGGACGTTTCTGTCCGCCGGCCTGGTGGACAATGCCCGCGCCGAACTCGACCGTCTGGTCGCAGCCTATGCGCCGTTCGCCGCGCGCGGCGTGCCGATCGTCGGCCTTGAGCCAAGCTGCCTGCTGACCCTGCGCGACGAGTTGCTGTCGCTGCGCAATGACGATGCCGCCAGAAGCGTCAGCGTGCATGCGCTGCTGTTCGAAGAATTTCTGGTCCGCGAGGCCGAGGCCGGCCGCCTGCAATTGCCGCTTCGCCCTGTCGCCGACAAGGCGCTGGTGCACGGCCACTGCCATCAGAAATCCTTCGGCGCATTCAGGCCGGTCGAACAAGTGCTGCGGCTGATACCCGGCCTCAATGTCGAAATCGTCGAATCGAGCTGTTGCGGCATGGCCGGCGCGTTCGGCTACGGCGCCGATACCTACGAGATTTCGATGCAAATGGCCGAGGCCTCGCTGCTTCCGGCGATACGCCGCGCCGACGCAAGAACTCTCATTGTCGCCGACGGCACCTCGTGCCGGCATCAGATCGCCGATGGTGCGGAACGTGCTGCGCTACATGTCGCGCGCGTACTGGCGATGAGCCTGGATGGCGCGCATAACAACAACCCGTCATTCCGCGGCGCGCGAAGCGCGTCCCGGAATGACGGAATTTAACCGAAAGGAAACCACATGGCTGATCTCACTCTCGACGTCGCGCGCAAGATTCTCGATACGGCGCTTGCAAAAGGCGTGGAAAAGAAACTGAAGCCGCTGGTCGTGACCGTCCTCGACGCCCGCGGTTGTGTAAAAATTTCCGCGGCGCAGGACGGCACCAGCCTGCTGCGCAGCGAGATCGCCCACGGCAAGGCCTACGGCGCGCTCGCCATGGGCATGGGGTCGCGCGCGCTTTTCCAGCGCGCGCAGGAACAGGCCTATTTCATCGACGCGGTGAATACGCTGGCGCAGGGTCGCATGGTGCCGGTACCCGGCGGCGTGCTGATCCACGATGTCGGCGGGGCGCTGCTCGGCGCCGTCGGCGTCAGCGGCGATACGTCGGACAATGACGAGATCTGCGCGCTGGCAGGCATCGAGGCCGCGGGGCTGAAGGCGAATGCGGGGTAGTCGACGCATTATAGGCCGTCTCCACGCACACAAATGTCGTCCCCGCGAAGGCGGGAACCCATACACGCTGATGCATTGGTGTCGTAGAAACTGCGGCAACCATCTGCTTAACTACCAGCACGGTGGTTATGGGTCTCCGCCTGCGCGGGGACGACGGCGGAGATTCATTTCCCCTTCCAGTCCGGTTTGCGCTTTTCCGCGAACGCCTTGAGACCTTCCTTGGCGTCCTCGGTCATGGCCGCGAGCGCGATCTGGCTTTCGGTGTAGGCGATGCTCTGGTCGAACGACATCGAGGCGATGGCGCGCATGGCGTATTTGCCGCGCCGGATCGCGGTCGGCGACTTGTCCAGGATGCGGCCGATCAGCCATCCAAGCCTGGCATCGAGTTCGGCTGCGGGCACGATGTGGTTCAGCAACCCCGCGGCCAGCGCCGCGCGCGCGTCGAAAGGCTCGCCGGTCAGCGCCCATTCGTTGATCAGTCGCCGCGGCGCGATATCCTGCAACAGGCTCATCACCTGCATCGGAAACACACCGACCTTCACCTCGGGCAGGCCAAATATCGCATTGTCCACCGCGACCGCCATGTCGGTCATGCACAACAGCCCCATGCCGCCGGCCATGCAGACACCGTTGACGCGCGAGATCGAAGGTTTCGTGGCGTTCTGCGACAGCCGCAGCAGGTCGGCGTAATCGACATTCGGCCTGGCGAAGTCGAACGCGAAGGCGGCACCCGTATTCACCAGATCGGCGCCCGCGCAGAACGCCTTGTCTCCGGCGCCGGTCAGCACGATGACCCGCACCTCTGGATCGTCATGGGCGTCGCGATAACCTTGTGCGATGCCGGCGACGACGTCGGCGTTGACGGCGTTGCGCTTCTCCGGCCGGTTGATCGTGATCCAGTAAGCCTGCCCACGTTTCTCGAGTACCACGCTGCTGTTATTGCCAGTCATTATCTGCTCGCCTTGCATTTTAAGGATTCACGTCGATCTCAACGACGAAATTTGCAGTCGTCACCTGCTCGCTTCATCGCCGCGCTCCCCGCAACGACGACTATACCCGCTTCGGCACGTTCTGCTGCTCGCCTGCGAGTGTTTCGGCCGCCACCGCGCGCTTGTATCCGTCGCGCGCCTGCAGGCGCTGCCAATAGGCGGCGACATTGGGGCCGAAATCCTTGGCGAGGCCGATGTTTTCGGCAAGCCGCAGGGCATAGCCTACCGAAATATCGGCGGCGGTGAAACGGTTCGCGCACAGCGTCTCGGCCTTGCCGACGGCGGCCTCGACCGCGCGCAGGCGGCCCAGAAACCATTTCGCGTAATCGGTGGCGACTTGCGGATTGCGCCGCTCTTCGGGTTCGAGCCGGGTGTAGCGCAGCACCAGGGTTTGCGGGAACGTCAGCGTCGCGTCGCTGAAATACATCCAGTTCAGGAACGCGCCATAGGCGGAATCTTCGACGTCGACGACCAGCGGCGTCGGTCCATACCGGGTGCCGAGATAGTGACAAATGCCCGAGGATTCGGACATCCTTGTGTCGCCGTCGATCATGTAGGGAATGGTGCCCAACGGGTTGATCGCAAGGTAGTCCTTTGCAAGCACCCGCGGCGGAAACGGCAGCATCCTGAGGTCGTAGGGGAGACCGAGTTCTTCCAGCATCCAGAGCGGACGAAACGACCGCGCGGCGTCGCAGTGATAGAGCGTGATCATCGTCGTTTCTTGTCCCTTGTCTATTTCGTCCTTGCCGGGCTTGACCCGGCAATCCATCGGTCTTTGTAAAATGGTATTGCGAAGATGGATGGATACGCGGGTCGAGCCCGCGCATGACGGTTGGTGACGATTACGATACGTGCCGGCACATGCTCTATGTCGTCTCCGCAGGCGGGGAGCCATAACCACCCTGTTCGGGGCTCACAATGACCGTTGCAACGTCTTATTCCGTTGAAAATTCTGCGCGTATGGGTCCCGCCTTTCGCGGGGGGCAACACCCTTCACCTTCCTCACCCATACCTTGTTGTCATGGAACGCGGCGCCGCCGACCGGGGCCACGGCTTCGGCGCCGGTGAGCGTGTTGATGCCACGACCGCCAATGTGGGCATGATTGGGCTGGATCGATTCGGCAACCAGCACGCCGGGACGCAGGCCGTCGAACAGCTTTGCCGTCAGCGTGGTCTCGCCGCGCATGTTGCCCAACGTCACGGCGTCGCCGTCGGCAACTCCGAGCCGCGCAGCGTCGGCGGGATGCATCAGTACCGAGGGCGGACCTTCGCGGGCAATCGACGACGGCGTCTCGTTGAAACTGGTGTTGAGAAAACTGCGCGATGGACTGGTGGCGAGCCGGAACGGATGCGCCTCGTCGGCTTCCTCGATGATGGTCCAGTGGTCCGGCAGCGAGGGCATCTGCTGCCACGGCCCCATGCGGGGAATGCCCCATGGAGGGTGCGCCCAATCCGCCTTGAAGTGAAACTTCCTGTCCGCATGGGCAAATCCATCGAGATAATGCGAGGTGCGGAAATCCGGCTGGATGTCGCGCCACAGATCGGCTTGCAGCGTTTCGATGTCGCCATAACCGCTTTTCTTCAGCGTCGCGTCGATCAATTCGCGCGGCGTCGCCTCGAATCCAGGATGCCGCGCACCAAGACGCTGCGCGAGCCCTTGCAGCACGTCATGATTCGACCGGCATTCGCCGGGCGGCTCGATCAGTTTGGCGCCGACAGAAATGTGCTGGTGGCCGCCGCCATAATACAGGTCGTCGTGCTCCATGAACATGGTCGCGGGCAGAACGATGTCGGCCATTTGCGCCGTCTCGGTCATGAACTGCTCGTGGACCACCATGAACAGGTCTTCGCGCGCAAATCCCCGACGCACCAGATTCTGCTCCGGCGCCACGGTCACCGGATTGGTGTTCTGTATCAGCATCGCCTTGATCGGACCGCCGCCCCGCAACGCTTCTGCGTTCCCGGTCAGGATGCGTCCGATCTGCGATTGATCGAGTATCCGCGTGGCATGGTCGACGGCATCACGGCCTTCGATCAGCGCTTCATCGAATTTCCAGAGCGCGTAATTGTTGAAGAATGCGCCGCCGCCTTCGTATTGCCAGGCGCCGGTGACGGCCGGGATGCACAGCGCCGCGTGCATCTGCGCGGCACCGTTGCGGCTGCGGGTAAAACCATAGCCGAGACGGAAGAACGATCGCCTGGTCTCGCCCACAGCGCAAGCGAACGCTTCAATCTCCGGCACCGGTACGCCGCAGATCGAGGAAGCCCATTGCGGCGTGCGGGTCGCCAGATGCGCCTCCAGCTCGGCGGGACAATCGGTGTACCGGTCCATGTAGGCGCGGTCGGCATAGCCGTCACGGAACAACACGTGCATGACTCCGCAAGCGAAGGCGCCGTCGGTGCCGGGCCGCAGGATGATCTTGATGTCGGCCTGCTTCATGGTGTCGTTGTTATAGATGTCGATGGCCGCGATCCTGGCGCCGCGCTCCTTGCGGGCGCGCAGCGCATGGGTCATCACGTTGACCTGGGTGTTCACTGGATTGGTGCCCCAGATCACGACCAGATCGGAGACGCCCATCTCGCGCGGATCAACGCCGGCGATCCTGCCGGTGCCGATGGAAAATCCCACCCGGGCGACGTTGGCGCAGATCGTGCTGTAATAACGCGAATATTTCTTCACATGCGCGAGGCGGTTGATGCCGTCGCGCATCACCACGCCCATGGTGCCGGCGTAGTAATACGGCCACACCGATTGCGCGCCGAAATCGCGTTCGGCGGCGTCGAATCGCGCGGCGGTCTCGTCCAGCGCCTCGTCCCAGGAAATTCGCACGAACTGGCCGGAGCCTTTCGGACCGGAGCGGCGCAGCGGATACATCAGCCGGTCGGGATGATGGATCCGCTCGGCATATTGCGCGACCTTGGCGCAGACCACGCCGGCGGTGTAGCTATGCAGCTTCGAGCCGCGCACCCGTCCGATCGTTTTGCCCTCGATCACCTCGATATCGAGGCCACAGGCCGACGGACAGTCGTGCGGACAGGTGGAGTGCCGGATTTCGAGCTTGGCATGCTGGTTCATGCTTCAGCAATACCACAAAATACCGAGTTTGATGATATGGTGATTGCGACGGAATCGAATCTGTCGTTGGCCGATTTGCAATGGAACCCGCTTTCTCGTTTGTTGTTGTTATCGCATGTTCAGGAGCCACGGATGATCCGAATGAAATTCCTTGCTGCGGCCTTCGTCGCGGCCGTTGTCGCCGCACCGATCGCAACGCAGGCGGACGAATATTATCGCCCCCGGCATCATCGCCATCACCACCACCATCACTACCGTCACCACCATATTGCGTGGTTCAGCTATCTTCATAATTACGGACCGGGTCCCTTTCCCGGCACCTACGCCTATTACGACGGCCCAACATGGGTACGTTGCAAGCAAAGCGCCGCCGCCTATCGCGGCCAGGACGGCCGCAGGCATCCGTGTAATTGAAGATTGTGACCCGAGCCGCGATGCGGCGTTTTCAGTGCTGCTTAAGCCCGGCAATGCCGGCGCAGCTCACTCGTTAGCGATCCCCATTTCCTTGATTACCCGTGCATATTTCGCGAGTTGTTCGCGGGTCAGTGCGCCCAGTTCCTCAGGCGAACTGCCGCGCACGGTGAAACCCAGGTTTTCAAGTTTGGCACGAATGTCCGGATCGGCGAGCGCCTTGCGAACTTCGGCGTTGAGCCGCGCGACGATCGCCTGCGGCGTGCCGGCGGGCGCCAGGATTGCAAACCAGGAATTGAACAGGAAACCGGGGAGACCCGATTCCGAGACGGTCGGCACGTCGGGAAATTGCGGCAGCCGGTTTGGTGTGGTTACCCCGATCAGTTTCAAAGAATTGCCGCGCACCAATGCTGCGACGGTACCGAGGCCTTGGAAGGCCACCGGAATCTGGCCTGCAGCCACGTCGGTCGCCGCCTGCGTGGCGCCCTTGTACGGCACATGGGTCAGCGAGATGGCCGCGGCGGAAGCAAACATCGCCATCGCCAGATGCTGCGGACTGCCGGGACCGCCGGAGCCATAGTCGATCTTGCCGGGCGCTGCCTTCGCCGCGGCGATCAAATCCGCGGCCGAATTGAAGCCGGCCCGATTATTGGCAACCAGTCCCCATTCCACGGTGGCGACCAGGGACACCGGTTCGAAATCCTTCAGGATGTCCCAGCGCATTTTCGACTGCAGGTTGGGCACCATGGTCATGATGCTGTCGTTGAAGCCGCCGATGGTGTAGCCATCCGGCTCGGCGCGCGCGACCGCCTCCGCGCCGATCAGTCCGGACGCGCCGGGCTGGTTCATGATCACGAACTGCTGGCCCATGTTGTCGGCCATCTTCTGGGTCACGATTCTCGCCGCGACATCGACAGCGCTTGCGGCCGCCAGCGGTACGACCATCTTGATCGGCCGGTCGGGATAGGCGGTCTGGGCGGCGGCGGAGCCGGCGCAGAACGCAAGCGCGGCGAACAAGTGAAGCAAGCGCATCCCGGACTCCTCGGCTATTCGACGGTGTTTTGAGAAACGACGATCTTAATTGCCGGAGAATGATTGCTCTCTCGCTTCCGGCTTGGCAATGTATCCGCTTAAAGAAAACAGAACAGGTCGGCCATTGCCGGCCATGTGGGAAACGCAACTTTCAGGGAGGACGCGATGACCACCCGTCGGAATTTTTTGCAGGGCGCGGCCGCGACCGGCATCGCCTTTTGCAGTTGCAGCATGCTGGATACGGTCCGCGCGCAGCCAAGGGCGCAACGCCTGCCGGTGAAAATCGACGGCAAGCGCATCAAGACCATCGACGTGCATTCGCATTGCCTGTTCCACGAAGCCCTCAATTTGCTGGGCAATGACGCGGACAAGCCGCTGCCGCCGACCAAGGGCCAGCAGGAGCACTTCATCGTCATCGAGCAACGGCTCAAGGCGATGGACGCGATGGCGATCGACATGGAGGTGCTGTCGATCAATCCGTTCTGGTACGGCCGAGAGCGCGACCTCGCCGGACAGATCGTCAAGGTTCAGAACGAGAAACTGGCCGAATTGTGCGCCTCGCAGCCGGAACGCTTTGCCGCGTTCGCCTCGCTGGCCCTGCAGTTTCCTGACCTCGCGGTGCAGCAACTGGAGACCGCGATCAAAAAACAGGGACTGCGAGGTGCGGCGATCGGCGGCAGCGTACTGGGCGAGGATTTTTCCGATCCCAAATTCCATCCTATTTGGGCCAAGGCCGAAGAACTCGGCGCCGTGCTGTTCGTCCATCCGCAGAGCACGCCTGAACTCGGCAAGCGCTTCAAGGGCAATGGCTGGCTCTCGAACACCATCGGCAATCCGCTCGACACTACCATCGCATTGCAGCACCTGATCTTCGAAGGCACGCTCGACCGCTTTCCGGGCCTGAAGATCATCGCAGCGCATGGCGGGGGATATCTCGGCTCCTACGCGCCGCGCTCCGACCACGCCTGCTTTGTGTCGCCGCGGAACTGCAACGCCGATATCAAGCTGAAGAAAAAGCCGACCGAATACCTTAACCAGCTCTATTTCGACGCGCTGGTGTTCACGCCCGAGGCGCTCCGGCATCTGGTAGCGCAAGTCGGCGCCAGTCAGGTCGTGCTCGGCACCGACCATCCGATCCCGTGGGAAGAGCACCCGGTCGACCACGTCTTCGCGACCACCGCGCTCAGCGACAAGCAGAAGGCAGCCATTCTCGGCGGCAACGCGGCGCGATTGTTCGGGATGAAGGAGGCCTGATCGTTCGACCAGACGGCGGCGCGTCGTTCGCGGCGCGCCGCCGCTTGCCGCGCAAGGCTGGACTTCGACCACCGATTGTGCAACTTTTGACGGCGACTCCGATGCGTTTATTTTGCGCTGTCTGGAGGGCTGATGCCGGCGGCATTGATGCCGATGCCGGCAGCATCGATAAAGCATATTCGTTCAAAAACTGCCGGGCGCGTTTGCAGCCGCGCTTGCCGCGCATTTCCGATGCCAAAATTACGGATAAAGCCGATGGCCGATAAAATCGACAAGATCATTGTGACTAATTTTGCCGCGCTCAGAGCCAAATATAGCGGCGTCGGAATCACCGCGATCCGCGCCGCCATCAGAACGCTGATAGCGGCGGACAAGAAGCGCGGCCTGCGCTCGATGCTGATCGACATCGGCAACAGGACGCAGATGAGGTCGCTGTCGACGGCACCGGTCACCAGACCCCAGAACCACAGGCAAAACAAGCAGGCCATCGATGGAGTTTATCGGGCGCTGACCCCGGACTATATCATGCTGCTCGGCTCACGCGACGTGATCCCGCATCAGGATTTGAAAAATCCGCTGTTCACGAAGGCCCATGGCGATGATCCCGACAAGTACGCATGGGGCGACCTGCCCTACGCGTGCGATTTGCCCTACAGCAATTCGCCCAACGACTTCACGGGCCCGACGCGCGTCGTCGGACGGCTGCCCGACATCACCGCCGGCAGCGACCACAAATATCTCGTCGGCTTGCTGAGAACGGCGGCGCAGTACAAGCAGGTCGGGCGCGATGAGCTCAGGAATTATTTCGCGGTCTCGGCGCAGATATGGCAGGTCTCCTCGAAGCATACGCTGATGGCGATCTTCGGCAACGACGACGATCTCCAAAAGGTGCCGCCGCGCAACGACCGCTGGAGCACCGCCCTTACCAGGCGGCGAATCCATCTGTTCAACTGCCACGGCGCGTTCGATTCCTCGAAATTCTACGGACAGCCGATGAGGCAGGAAACCTACCCGGACGCCCTCGCCTCGGCTTTCATGGACGGGAAAATCCAGGAAGGCACGATCGCCGCTGCCGAATGCTGCTATGGCGGACAGCTTTACCCGCTTTCCCCGGCGCAAACTCACATGGCCCTTTGCAACGTATATCTGAAGAACAAAAGCCATGGCTTTTTCGGCAGCACGACGATCGCCTACGGCCCGGCACGCAACAACGGGCAAGCCGACCTGATCTGTCGTTACTTCCTCAAGAACGTGCTGGACGGCGCATCGCTCGGGCGTGCCGCGCTGGAAGCGCGGCAGACCTTCGCGCGCAACAAGAGCACCATGGACCCGACCGATTTCAAGACCCTTGCCCAGTTCAATCTGTACGGCGATCCGTCGATCACACCGCTGCAGCAGATGCAGCAACTGGCTGCCGCCGTGCAGCCTGCTTCCGCGGTCGCCCGCAATGAACGGCATGAACGGCGGCGCATGCTGGCGCTGCAGGGCAGCGCGCTGCAGCAGACGGTGCCGAAAGTCCGGCGCACCACCCGCCCGGCTTCCCCCTCGGTCATGAAAGTATTGCGCGCGCGATCCGGGCGGTCAAAAATCAGCCCTGGCGACGTACTGTCATTTACCGTTCAGCAACCGGCCGGCATCCAAACGATGCGCGGCGCGCTGGTCGCACGAACTGCCCCCGCCGCAGACGCGTACCACGTTCTTTTGACCGCAAAATTGCACAAACTGCAGTCCTCCAGTGGGCGCAAGCTTCGCACCATCAAGGGATTTGTCGTCAAGGAAGTCGGCGGAAAGCCGGTTTCCGTGACCGAAGTCAGTAGCCGGTGAACGGTTTTCGAACCGCGCCATCCTGAATCGGAATGTCACGCATGCGCGATTTCATCGGCAAGGTGATCAGGACAAGCTTCGCCAAGGGGTCGAAAAGCCAGCACCGCGCGGTGATGTTGAAAACCGACGACGGCGATTTCAAGCTCAGGATAGCGGACGGCAATCCGTTCGAAGATCCCCGATTGACCGGTTTGGTCGGCAAGACAATCCGGTGTCAGGGACAGATCGACGACTATACCCTGACGATCACGCAGTGGCACGAAGTCGAGAACGGCTGAAGAGCTTGGCGCGGCGGGCGTCTTATGATGCCCTGATCGGGCGGCGCTTGCCCGACCGTGCCGTCCGGTTCGCCGAAGCGGTCGCGGCCTTGAGCACGGCGGCGGCGGCGGTCTGGCCCGACTGAAGCGCGCCCTCCATGTAACCGTAAAACGCCGGGCAGGTGTGTTCTCCAGCAAAAAACAATCGCTCGCTGAACGCTTTGTTGAGCAACGGTCCAGCACGGCAGACTTCGCCCGGCGCGGGCGACGAATATCCGCCCGCGGTCCATTCCTCGAGCGGCCAAGGCACGAAAGTGGGCGGGTGCAAGCAATTCTCGGCATAGTCGCCGTAGATGGTCCCGATCCTGGATTCATAGAATGCGTCGACCGCGGTCGCTCCGCCGCTTTCGAAGACGTCGAGGGCGGCCTGGGCGACATCGCCGCCGGCAAAGAGGCTGAGTTCGGCACCGCGGTCCGGCGGCGCTATCTGGTTGTCGGTGCCCTCCCAGATCACGCCGAACTGATCGGAGGTGGCGGTAGGGGCAAGTTTTTCCTTGATCCAAAAGCGCCGCCTCAGAGGGCTGAGATATTTCACGACGGTACCCATCGAAATGTAATAGTCGCGCGGCAGCGGCGGATCGATCTCGATTTTCGGGTGCTTGCCGTCCGGCCAGAGGCTCGGTGGTATTGCCAGAATGACGTAGTCCGCGACAACGGGTGAGCCGTTCCGCAACTCCACCGTTACGTTTTCCGGCCCGATCCGAATGCCACTTACCGGGCTCGATCCTCGAACGTCGCCGCCCGCTTGCTTGATGACCTCGACCAGACTGTTCGCCAGCGTTTGATTGCCCTGCGAGCAGCGAAGTGTCTCGGTGAGCGTGAAGAAATCGTCGCGCTTGCCATGAAGCGCGCCTCCCGCGACCACGGCCAGGCTTGCAAGATAGCTCTGCGCGCTCGTCGGCGCGCCGCCATCGTTTGAAAACTGCGCTTCGATCGCGCGCCTGGTGCGCCGGCTGCAATCGAGCCGCGAAATCCACTTCGACAGCGACATACCGTCCAGATATGCAGCATTCGGTGTCTGCCACGGTTTGTACGGGTTGCGAACCGCGCGCGCCTGCTTGCTCATCCTGTCGAAGGCACGATCCATCTCATGGTAAATCTTTTTCATCTTGGAGTCGTTCAGCAGTTCTCCGTCCAGGTAGAGCGGATTCTCCAGACGGAGCGCATCGAAATATTCATCAGATGTCAGTGCCGACAGGCCAAGCTCGAATTCTTTCGCCAGCATCAGCCATTGCGGATGATTGTAGCCGATCAGTTCTCCGCCCGCCTCAATGGTCGAGCCATTGATATCCCTGCTCCAGACCCGGCCGCCAAACCGGTCCCGAGCCTCGAAAATTGTGACGTTGCAAGGCCCGACCAGGGCGCGTCCCGCCGTCAGGCCGGCAAAGCCGGCGCCGACGATGACGACGTGCGGCCGCTTTGACGCCGGCGCCGACATTTCCAGCGACGCCCGCTGCGCACGAACCGCTTCGAGGCGCGGGTGCAACCCGTCGATCTTTTCCTGGACACGGGTGCGACGTTCGGAAACCGAAATCCTGGGACCGAACCGCCTTCGCAGACGGGAATACAATGAGCGCATGTTTAACTCCTAAATAAAATAAGAAGATGGAAAAAGCGACCGGCCAGGCGAATCCAAATGCCAAGGCTCGGCCGGGACGCGACTGAAGCAGTTAAAAGCCAGACTAACCAGACATGGCGATATCCCGACCAAAGCCCGTAATCTCGAATCGCAGAACTAGTGATAGGTGAGAGCGCTGCCTGACCTTTGATTTCAACCTTACCTGCGATCCGGAAATTCTGTCCTCCAGCGATAAACTTTCGCATGGTCTCGGATCTTAATAAACTGCCGGCTGCGGTTCTACCAAGTCGATAACGATTACTGCGGACAGCCGTTGACCGCGCGTTCCCGCGTCCGGACCGCTGCGAACCCACGCTTGGTCAAGAGCACGCCGACGACATCAAATGCAGCGCCGTTCGTCCCATGAACGAATGAGATTGTTCGTAACACATCTGTTCAACAGCCCGCCGGTTATCGTATCCCTACACTGCATATAGGTGGGTTGCATTATGGATGATGAAAAAGCAGTTCCCGTCGTTAACGCGTCGCCTTCTCCCAAGCAATCGTTTGCGGCGATGCGCCACCCGGGGTTTCGCGCGCAATTCATTACGTTCGTGTTCGCCATGATGGCGGACAACATCGAGCACGTCATCAGCTACTGGGTGGTGTATCAGAAATTTCATTCGCCGGCTCTGGCCGGTTTCGCCATCGTGTCGCATTGGCTGCCGTTCCTGCTGTTTTCGGTCGCCTCCGGCGCGTTAGCAGAACGCTTTGATCCCCGCCGGGTGATTCAAACGGGCATGGCCCTTTTCATCATTGCCTCGCTGAGCTGGGGCTATTTATTTGTAACCGACACGCTGCAGATGTGGCAGGCCATGGTGATCCTGGTCATTCACGGCTGTGCCGGGGTGCTGTGGCAAACGCCGAACCAAATGTTGCTTTACGATATCGTTGGCCCGTCAAATCTCGAAAGCGCGGTACGGTTGAACGCGATGGCGCGCTATCTTGCCGTCCTGGTTGGCCCGGCGGTCGGCGGCGCGATCTTGCTTGCGCTCGGACCCGCGTCGGGGATCATGCTCAACACCATTTTCTATTTGCCGCTGGTTTTCTGGCTGGTGAACGCGCCCTACGGCCCACGCTTTCGTGCCGGTGCCCCGGCTCCACGCCGCGCCGTTCGCGGACTCAGCGACATCGTGCAGACCGTGCGGGACGTCAGGAATCATTCGGTCATTGTTTCAATGACGCTCCTCGCCGGGGCTGCATCTTTTTTCGTGGGCAATGCATACAGTTCGCAAATGCCCGGTTTCGCAAACGATCTCGGTCATGGCGACCCCAGCGTATCATACAGCTTGCTGCTGGCTGCCGATGCCGCCGGCGGATTGCTGGCGGGTATCGTGCTCGAGGTTCGTGGATTGTTACCGCCGCGACCGCGCACTGCGATTGTACTGGCCGCGCTTTGGTGCGCAGCGCTCGCAGTTTTCTCACTGTCGAAAAGCTACCCTTTTGCGCTTGGATTTTTGTTTCTGGCGGGGTTTTTGGAATTGTCCTTCAATGCCATGGCGCAAACTCTCGTTCAAATGAACGCCCCGTCCGACAAGCGCGGACGCGTCATCGGTCTTTTCAACATGTCCAGTCTCGGCTTGCGCGCTTTCAGTGGTATCTCCGTTGGTCTGCTGGGCAGTCTGATCGGTGTACACTGGTCTCTTGCGCTTTCTGCATTGGCCACATTGGTGATCGCAGGCGGACTGCTGGCCCTTCCTTGAATAGTCCAAAAAATATTCGGGAGCCGCTCTGCGATCCGCGGCATCCCGGCGATGCGGTAGTCGGTTCCGTCAGGCTTGTCTGGTGGGCGACGCGGCGTCGTTGAGAATCTGGCCTTTTGTCCGACCAGATATGCGAAGCGGGCCGCAAACGGTTCAACCTCGATGATGGGCGTAAGAGCGAAGTAACGCCAATACCCTTACGGGAAGGCTGCGGGTTGAGCGTCGAAGCCAAATCTCTCCACCGCACTGCGCCGACGAAACCCTGCAGGCCCTGTGCCCACAACGTCGACCTCCTCGCACAAGAACCATGCGGGAAATATCGCAGAATATGCCACGAGGCTGGCCATTCGGCGCAACCTCGGCCATCGGAGGTGTTCGCAACGAAAGGCTCTTGCCTTGATCCAGGCGGTTTCGTTCTTTTAGGAGCTTTTCGAGTCGCTCCTGAAGCCGCGCCATTAAGAGGCAGTATTTGCACATCTCGTATAGGTGATAGATTTCGTGGGTGATTCAAATCATAATCCGGAGTCAGGCTGAAACGGATCGCGTGGCATACAGGCGTTTCGTAACTAGGTCGTCGGCTTGTAAGAAGCAGAAGCCGATTCCCTCTCGCGACCTGCTGGGCGGGGAGCTTTTGCTATTTACCCGCATTTGATAGTGAACGCGTTGCAGCGTCTTAACGCATAGATCATGCAGCTGTTCATCCTACATCTAGCGGCAAAGCTTGGTTTCGGTCGCATTTTTAAGGCGAGAAGAAAACTACTTAAAGTAGATAATCACAACTGACTACCCGCAAACATTGTATTGCCAGAGTTGCCGCCTATAGTGGGTTTCGCAATGAAGGCTATAGTGCGGTGCAACGAGTAGCTGGCGACGGATGAAGGTGCTTAGACGATCGCTAACAGCAGATTCTGAAGAAGTGGGGGCGTCTCGGCTCAACCCGCAGAAAAGTCAACCGTGCGGCAATTTCAACGGACGCGAGCAGGCTGACGGAAGACGCAAAGGACCTGCACTCACACCAAGAGAAGTGGAAATATTGAGTTGGCTCGCGAAGGGCAAGACGGGCCCGGAGATCGCGATCATCCTCGGCATCAGCACGTGCACCGTGCGAATTCACATACAAAGCATCAAACGAAAATTGAACGCGTCGAACATTCCGCACGCTGTTTCTAAGGGCTTTCTGATCGGTATCTTCTGATCGGTTATCTTATGAACTAGATCATCACGCGTTTCTCTCATTTCGCCCCGACTTGCTGCCGACGTTTTCTCGATGGCTGCCATTCGAACGTATGTCGAAGTCATCTTTCTGAATGAAAAGACCGCGGTCGCGCTGCTATTCATGGCCTTTAGTTAATAGTGTCTATTTTAAAAGCACGGTTCCTGAAATACCAAAGAACAGTAGCAGCCGCAATGCTCGCGGCGGCTGAAGCCAAAGCGTTTATATTAGTCGAAGGAGATTGAAATGTCTTTACGAATGGCGCTATTCGGTCTCACTTTGGGGCAGCTAATGTTAGCTTTGCAAGCGCATGCGCAGATCTCCGATAAGGTCGTCAAAATCGGTATCCTAAATGACCAGTCGGGCATCTATGCCGACTACGGCGGCAAATATTCCGTCGAAGCAGCTCGGATAGCGATCGAGGATTTTGGCGGAAAGGTCCTCGGTGTCCCTGTGGAACTTGTCAGCGCAGACCATCAGAACAAGCCAGATATTGGTCTCAGCATCGCGCGCGACTGGTACGACAATCGTCATGTCGACGTGATCATGGAACTGACGAATTCTTCGGTCGCACTCGCGGTGCAACAATTGTCTCGCGGGAAGAACCGGATCGATATAGTCACCGGCGCTGGAACCACTGAACTGACAGGCGGGCAATGCGCGCCGGCAGGTTTCCATTGGGCATACGATACGCGCGCGCTGGCTGCAGGCACCGCCAAAAGTCTTGTGGCAGCCGGCTACGACACCTGGTTCTTCATCACCGCTGATTATTCGTTTGGCTATTCGCTGCAAGATGAGGCATCGAGAATGGTCAAGGCGGGCGGCGGCAAGGTCTTGGGGGCCATTCGGCACCCGATCAACGCCAGCGACTTCTCATCGTTTGTGCTTCAAGCCCAGGCATCGAATGCCAAGGTCATCGCGCTGGCGGACGCGGGATTTGACACGTCGAACGCAATCATTGCGGTCAAGGACTTCAACGTTACCGCGGCTGGAGCGAAGCTCGCTTCGCTTCTTTTTACATTGTCGGAAGTGCATGGCCTTGGACTCAGTGAAGCGCGCGGCCTGCTGTTAACAGAAGGTTATTATTGGGACTTGGACGAAGAGAGTCGGGCGTTCGCCAAGCGATTTATGGCGCGTACCGGACGCATGCCGAATATGATTCAGGCCGGAACCTACTCTGCCGTGCTTCAATATTTAAAGGCGGTGAGCGCAGCTGGAACCGATGAAACCATGGCCGTTTCGAGTAAGCTCCACAGCATGCCCGTCGATGATTTCTTCGGCAAGCACGGCTTTGTTCAATCCAATGGACGCATGGTCCATGAGATGTATGTCTTCCAAGTCAAGGCACCGGACGAGAGCCGCTATCCGTGGGACTATTACAAGCTATTGGCGCGCGTTCCAGGGACCGAAGCATTCGCGGGGCCGAAGGAAAGCGGATGTCCTATCGACTAGAGCACGGTCCGAAAAGTGCAATCGTTGTTCGAAACGTCATGCTCGAAAGAGAGGAGACTATGACGAGCTTTTGGTCGTTGCCGCGTGTCCCATGATCTGAGGCGATGGCCGAACTTGAGCGTCTCGCGTCGGGCACCGGACGTTTATGCGCGTAGGAATATCGAACGGGCGTTCTAGGAACTGGCTTTATCGCGAAGATTGGAGGCAAGCCGCTGTTTCGGCTTCCATTCCCGGAGCAGAATAATCGCGAGACCGGCGATGATCAGCGCCATGCCGACGTAGCGTAGCGGGCTGAATCGCTCGCCAAAAATCAGCGCGGACGAGAGGATTCCAGTGCAGGGCGACAGCAGCGCAAACGGCGCGACCGTTCCAGTCGGATAGCGCTGCAGCAGATCACCCCAGATCGCATAGACCAATGTCGCTACAGCCCCGAGATAGATGGCGCCGCCTAGCCCTATCCATGATGCGCTCGATAGCGCAGTCAGGAACGACGGACCCGTGCCGTATGCCTCCGATATGGCGAGGGCAGGCAGAGGCGGGACGAGGCTAGCCCATACGACCAGCGAAAATAGTGGGATGCCAGTCGAGGTCCGTTTGACGAGAAGGTTACCCACGGCCCAGCTCAAGGCGCCTGCAAGCGCCAACCCTAGGGCAAGGAGTTTCAGATCGCCACCTACGGTCAGCCCGATGAGAGCAAGTCCGGCGAAGGCGACGATCAGCCCAGCGCACTGGCGGAGACTGGGCACCTCCCTGAGAAAAACGGCCGCGAGCAAGACAGTGAAGAACACTTGCATCTGCTGCGTTACCGACGCAAGGCCAGGCGGCAAGCCGGCTTCATAGGCAAAAAAAAGCAAAAGGAACTGTCCAGCGAACCAAGTCAAGCCGATAATGATGAGGGCCCACCAACCAATTCTGGGCCGAGGCACGATCAACACAGGCAGCGCCGCAATCAGGAACCGAAGCGCTGTTAGTTGCGGTGCAGTGAAACTCTCCAAACCGAGCTTGGTGGCGACGAAAGCTAGCCCCCAAACGACTGAGGTCATCGCCGCCAAAAGCATATGCCGAAGTTTCATGGCATTCCGAAGGCGCGTGATTTCACTGCTTACTAGTCCCATTTAATGGCCTATAAGGAAGGTCCATTTTTGCGATAGGAGCAGACCACTTGGCAATCATGGATTTGCCGAAGCCTGGTCGGGGCAAACCGGAACGCAAGGCGCGGAATGGTTGGGCGGACCTCTATGATTGGCGGAGCGTTAGTCGTGGCGCCGGCGCGTCATCGGTTGTCCAACAGGCCTATCTTCAGGTGCGCGCAGCGATCCTTTCCGGCGGTCTACGCGCCGGCACCAAACTGCCGTCCTCTCGTGACCTCGCCGAGCGCATGGGCGTGGCGCGCGCGTCCGTCGTTGCCGCCTTCGAGCAACTTGTTGCCGAGGGATATCTTTCAGCCCGGGTTGGGTCCGGCACTTTCGTCTCGGATGATTGTCCGCTGTTCGTCGAAGCCGGACGCTTCGAGGTTTCGCGATCACCAGCGCCCCTCGTAAACTCTCCGCAGCGAGGGCGCGCGATCAAGCCGGTCCGCCAACCTACAGTTTCGCTTGCGACAGGACCAGCGTACAGCGATGATCGTCCGTTCAATACCGGCCGTACTTTGGTCGATGCCCGCACAATCGAGGATTGGCGGCGACTCACACACCGTACGGTCAGAACACTTCGGCCAAACGATCTTGGCTATAGTGATCCACTCGGGTTGCCTGATCTCCGCAGCGCGGTTTGCGAATATCTGAGGGCGGCCCGCGCGGTGCGCTGCGATCCCGAACAGGTCGTCATTTGTTCAGGCACGCAGCATGCCATCGACCTTACTGCTCGCGTCTTGCTCAGCTCGGCAGACGAGGTTTGGGTCGAGGACCCCGGCTATCCTCTCACACGCGATGCGCTCACGGTTGCCGGGATCGTGACACGTCCCATACCGGTCGATGCGCTGGGCATCGACGTCGCGGCCGGGATGCGTATCGCGCCTCGCGCGCGCGCCGCTTTTGTCACGCCGTCCCACCAATTTCCGACCGGCGTGGTCCTCTCGATGGCGCGACGCCTCGAGCTAATTGCTTGGGCACGCAATTCTGGATCCTGGATTATCGAAGATGACTATGTCAGCGAGTTTCGATATTCTGGCCGTCCCCTTGCATCCTTACAAGGTCTCGACGATGGCGAGAGAGTGATCTATGTCGGCACGCTTAACAAGGCGCTCTTTCCGGGACTGCGCCTCGGCTATGCCGTCGTCCCAAGCTCATTACTGCCAAGTTTTGCCCGAGTACGCGAGTTGATGGATCGCCAACCCTCGAGCCTTTCCCAAGCGATTGCGGCGCCGTTCCTGAGCGAAGGTTATCTCGCTGCCCACATCCGCCGGATGCGGTTGCAATATCGCGCGCAGCGCGACGCGCTCGCTGCACAACTCTTGCAAGCCGTCGGCGATCGACTGGCGATCGATATTCCCGACCAAGGGATGCATCTCGTCGCACATCTGCACGATAGTGCACCGTCATATGACGTCGCCATTGAGCAAGCTGCGCTTCGAGCCGGCATCGTCGTTCGCGCTCTTAGCCGGCTCTATGTTTCTGCGGCACCCCGTCCAGCTCTCATGCTCGGCTTCAGCGGCTTTCCACAACAGCTCATCAGACCAGCCGCAATCCGCCTTGCAAAAGTTATCAACGCGGCATATTCGCCGTGCCGAAGCAGTTGAAACCGACGATCCGAGGATCGTCGGTGAGTTCGCGTTTTATTGAAAACATCAAGGTGAATTGCGCCGCTCTTCGATGACCTTGATCGCATCGCATAACGGGCCCCGCACCCATCCTCCCGTCCGCAAATCGAACGCCGCTCCATGCCGTTCGCAGATCAGGAGCTGGCCCGACACGTAGGCACGTGTCATGTCGGCCCCTCGATGCGGGCATTTTGACGAGACAAGTACAACCCGGTCGTCGAGTTCGATGCGTAGCAACTCTTCGCCATTCACTGTGCAACGCTCTCCGATGTTTTTTTGGCCCGTGCCTGCGCAATCAGGCAGGCTGACCGATTGGGACCCCGTCGACATCAGGCGCTCCCGAGCTTGGCCACGGCTTTTCTGCCGTCGTCGAGGTTTGTGCAGTGTAGGTACTGGAACAAGATGTCGCGTGCATAAGCTTCGTCTGCGACAGCGCGCGACCATATCCCGTATCGGGTGGCCAATATTAGGTCGCGTTCGGTGAAGCGGCTTGAACGTTCGTAGTCAGTGCGGCTCATTCGAACATCCGCGATGCCCTTCCAGTGGCTTCCCCGGTACTCCACCGTCATCGGAATACGGCAGCTATGCCGCACGCCTGAAGCGTAGTGACCATTCTGATGTGCATCTTCTGCAACGGCGATATCAGGCAGCAAAAACGATTGTGGCGTCATATGCTTCAATAGCGCATAATTTTGTGCTTTCTTGAGCGCATTGTAGCGCATGCGTTGGCCGATCGCGTTGGAGATGCCGACGGTTCGTAGCGGCACTCCGGCTACCTTAGGATCAAAACCAGACCGAATGGCAGTGTAGCAGAAGAGGTCATCGAGTTTCATTTCCCAAGGCTTGTCGAGATTGGGGCCTCTCGGGACGGTGAAGATCGCATAGTCGGTCACGACGTCTGTCGCATTCGCGGCCCACTCGGCAATCCCTATCAGCAGATCACTGGGCGTATGCCCGGCTTCGACAACCTGTCCTGTATACAGCCTCAAGGCTCTGTAAGCGTCGCCGTCCTGTAGCCTCACCCCGAACTGCTGGCGAAGCGCATCAGCCAGCGCACTGGGCACCCGCTTCACTTCCGACAATTCGTCTTTGGTTACGAGGAACTCCCGGCGTTCCCAGTTGCTACCGTCGAAATATAGGCATCGCTGATGCGATCGCTCGATGACCGAGCGTAACGAGGCGAGTCGGCGGGTCAAATCGAGTAATCCGAGGCCGCGATCGACGTCCGTGCCGGTAATCGCAACGTAATCGCCGATGCGTCGTTCGAGATAGACACGAATCGTCGGGAGATGGACTTCGGCTTGACTAATCTCCTGTATGCAGAACCCGGCTTCCTGCCAGAACAAGCAAAAGGTGGCGGCTGCGAGCTGAGCCCGAGTCCAGTCGACCGGGAGAGCACCGCGACAAGCCTGCAATGTCGCTGCAATTCCGTCGTTAGTCGAAACGACGTTGCCATAGCTGAAGCGGACCTGTTCGAGGCAGTCCAGCTTTTGTTCGAGATGAACGAGAGTGTAGGTCCGATCTTCCGGCGACAGTTTGCTCCAATAACCTCGCATGTCGTCATCGAGGCCCGCCATGCGGGGCTGCCTGCCGCGACACAATGCCTCCAAGTTGTGCGGCCCAGAACGTTCCAGCCGCATCTCCCAGATCGCCGCCACGGCATCTAACCTTGCATCGGATAGCCTGTTGTCACTAACGACGACGGAGATTCCTGCCAATTCCAACGCGGAGATCTCGCCGTCATGTGAAATCTTGACCAGTGGCAGACCATTAAGGGCGGCGCCGACATAGCAATGGATTGCGGAAATATCATCGCGGATAGCGGCGATGCCAGCATTGGCGGAAACGCCGGTCAGTCTCGAATAGATCGCAACGCGTTCCAGTACGTCCGAAACGTCAAGTTTCTCAACCCAATCGCCGAACAAATCCGTCGCTTGCGGAGCATCAGAACTGCGACCAAGCGCGGTGCAGAACAAATACCACCAATAGAGCGACGCAGCTCCCCACGGCACCCTCCAGCGATACCACAACTGCTGCAGCAGCCCCCAATCTTCGCTCAGAACGCCATCGGCGATCGCGAGCCGATCAAGTCGTGCCTGGAAGCTTCCGCTATCCCCTATCGCGTCTACGATTAGGTGTCGCGGTGCGCGCCCCGAAATGATCAAGCCACACAGCACGACCAGATCGTCAAACGTATCATTCAGGATCGTCACTCGCGCGTCCAAGGTTGTAAACTGCGGCTCCTGGGACTTCGGGCGAGACAAACCGTCCGGGAGCAAAGTACTTACTCGCATTTCCGTCTCCCGCGTTTCATTTCCAAAATCGACCCGCCACACTTAGCGCAAATGAGACGCCCAGTTAATTATCAAAGGTGACTATTCGATCAGGCATGCCAGCTGATCTCGCGTAACTGCAATCGACACAGGTTGATTTCGAATTCTTCATCGGAGTCTCGCGCGTGCGACCTTTGCGGTCGACCGTGTGAAGCGGTGCCCGTAGCAAGCCGGAACATGGCACACCAAGCGATGGCGCGGAGTTCGATGAAAATCTACAAGTTGAAAGCGGTACGGCAACCGGGAGCGGTTTGTGATTCGCCTAGAAGTCGGAGTCCAGTACGACTCTGTAGCGAGCCCTGCCAGAGCGCATATGCGCGATAGCCTCGTTGACTTGTCGCATCGGGAAGCGCTCTATCTTCGGCGCGATGCGATGCCTGGCGGCAAACTCGACGAGTGCATTGAGCGCGCTCGGTGTTCCGTTCGATATGCCGGAAATGCTGCGTTGCCAAGCGATCAGATCGGGGCGTACGGTGAAACAGACCGGCGCGGTTGTGATACCTGCAAAGTGCAGCCGCCCTTTAGGCCCTAGGAAACTCATCAATCGGCTCAAATCGACCGGTGCGCCGGAGGTTACGATCAGGAAATCGAGCAAACCAGAAAGTTTCTTGGGATTGGCATCGGTCGTTGAAATTACTTCATGGGCGCCGAATTCGCGCAGCTCGTCGGATTTCGACTCGTTCGATGTGAAGGCCGTAACGTGGCATCCCCATGCCCGGGCAATCTTAATCGCGAGATGTCCGAGGCCACCGATGCCGACGATTCCGACGCGGTCGACGGGGCGTACATTGTAGGTCAAGAAAGGGCTGAATACGGCGATCCCACCACACATCAAAGGCGCTGCTTCCGCAGGATTTAATGCGTCAGGTATCGGAATGCACCACATCCAGTCCGCGCGTAGTGTTGCAGCGAAGGCACCATGCCGTCCAGCCATGGTCGGTCGACGCGCGACGCAAAGATTATGGTCGCCTTGCAGGCACGTGCTGCAGTGTGCGCAGCTGCTCGCGTAAAATCCGACCCCGACCCGCTCTCCAATCTTTCTCGATTTGACGTTGCTTCCGATGGCGACGATATGGCCCACCGCCTCATGTCCGGGTACAAATGGATAAGCAGTCGGCGACCACGCGCTGTCAATGAAATTGATATCCGTTCGGCAGATAGCGCAGTGCTCAACGCGCAATTCCACCTCTTCCGGCCCGAGCGGACCTGGATCGAAAGTGAACGACCTCAGGGGCTTGTCGGGACCGTACGCGGCCCAGGCTGGAACGGCTGTCAAGTCAGCGTCCTCGTTCGGTCATGGGATTGGCGAGGCCGGCGGCGGTTCGTACAGCGCCGTGCTCTTCGAACACACAGACATCCACGATATGCACCCGAGGTGCTGTGGTGAAATAGCTGGCCATCTTGGCGACTTGAGCCTCGAAGAACTGGCTTTCGTTGAGTTTGGCGAGATCGGACAAGCTATGCCAGCAAGTCACAAACTGCGCAATGCCCGAATCTCGATCGATCAGCATGGTTGTTCCAGCGAACCCACGCTGCTCTTGCAATAGTGGAACGATATCGCGCCGGAACGCGTCTGCGGCTTCATCCAGTCTATCCTGACGAACGGTCGTGACAAGTTGTCGTGCGTACATGACGCTTCCTCGTTCCTACGCTGGTCGAATCAGCTTCTCACCCATGGTGTGCCAGGCCGAAACCGTCTCCGTAGTGAGGCGTCGCACAATGTCGGCCGCAGCGAGAATGTCCTTGATCAAGCCAACTCCTTGTCCTGCGTAGAGTGCCAACGCCTCTTGATCGCCTTCGAGGTTCGGATGGGGTTGCGTGACGTGGTAACGTGAGAGAGTGGTGCCGTCCACGGCATGCGCAATCACATCATGCTCGCCGGGGCGATCTCCAATCGGTGGGCGACCGGCATCGAGCCAGCGGCGCATCGTGCTGTTGATCAGCGTGCGCATGTTCGAATTGGGCCATCCCTTATCGAAGGTTTCCCCGAACACGGTGTCGGTCGCATCGGCTCGGATCAGAAGCTCGCGATAGATGTCTGGGACCGAGGCTTCTTTCGAAGCAACAAAGCGTGTTCCGAGGGCGACGCCGGCGGCACCGAGCATGAGTGCGGCCGCAACGCCTCGCCCATCGCAGATGCCGCCCGCCGCAACAACCGGCAGGTGCCGGACAGCATCGACCACCTGCGGAACCAATGCCATGGTCGACGTCTCTCCGATGACATGGCCTCCTGCCTCCCATCCCTGCGCCAGAATAACGTCGGCCCCGGCCTGCGCTGCCTGCACGGCGGCGGCCACACTGCCGATTGAGTGCATCAGCAGTGATCCAGCTCGATAAATCGCCGGAACATGCTCTGTTGGATCTCCCCAAAAAAGCGAAACTACAGGCACTCTCTGCTCCAAGCAGACGGCGAGACGTTCCTCCTGGGGCCATTTGAGCAATAGATTGACGCCGAACGGCCGGTCGGTGAGAGCGCGAACCTGTTCGATCGCCGCCTTGATATCGTCGCGATGCTTCTCGAGACTGACCGCTATGACACCGAGTCCTCCGGCATTCGAGACGGCCGCCGCAAGCTGCGGCGAAGCCGCGGTCCCAATAGGGGCATTGACGATGGGAAGCTTGATACCCAACTGCCGACAGAGCGGGGTGTCAATTCCAGCGATCGATTGCTTCCGTGGCGTTTCCACTTCGAAGGCTGCGGACTGTTCGCGATCATCCATGTGATTGCTCCAAGTTTGCGTCGTTGGACACCAAACGGAAATCGAGGCCGATGTCCTGCACGATGTCGTCCATGTCTTCCGCAAGTCGCTGCGTTGGAGAAATCCAGCGCAGTTGATTGCAATCCACGTCCAGTCCGGCGGAACGTGCGGCTCGCGCGACGCACGGCGGGACGACGACGATTTCACAGTTCAACTTCTCGGCCACGTCCTGAAGTTCGGCCGGGTCGGTCCGTTGCGGTGGCAGAACGATAGTTCGCCCACATAGATGAGCATACAGCACCAAGCTGAGGCCGACTGGCTGCCAGCATGGAACCGCGATGCAGATCGGTCGCCCCGACTTGTCGGACCTAGTATGGGTCGCTAGGGACCATTCCACGCTCGCTTCAGGCGCTTCGTGCTCGGCGTGGCCGAAAAACGTTAAGACGGGCACCCTTGGAGAGTAGATAAAGGGCAACGCTGGTCCTTTGCCCAAATCCAGGAACTCCAGCCATCCGCCGCGTAAGACGCGCTCGAAGCGGGCTTCGCGCCCGTGCGTCACAACGGTTCCGATCGTGGAGCATCTGCCGCTCATCGCTTTGATCATAGCGGGATATTGTTTTCCTTCATGGAAGGCGCGGACAAAGAGGTAGTCCACTCTCGAATTCGAGAGCGCCGCCTGCGCTTGAACGGCGTCCCAGCTTGGATCGAAATGCATCATCTGGGCCCCGGTGAGAATCGCGCCCCACTGGATGATCAGCACCTCCGCCGCGTTCGGTGACCAACTCGCGATACTCAACGCGGGAAGAGACCTATGTTTTGCGAATGCACTGGCGACTTGAGCAGCCTCTTGCCACAACCGCTCAAACGTCCAACTCTGTCCGGCACAAATCAAAGCGAGTTTTGACGAATGCACCTTGCAAGCTTCGCGAAATATCAATGCAGCGGGTCGAGTGCAGTTCGGGGTTGCGTCCACCATCACGAAGCGGCCTTTATTGGGTTCAAGCGCACGGTGAGGTCGACCCTCACGAGCTCATAGCCGTCGGGAATCGGCAGTTCACCGATAGCCCACTCGTCACATGGGCTGTCGATCAGTGATTTGCTATCTTCGAAGAAGATATGATTATGTCGAGCGACATTTGTATCGAAATAGGTGGTGCCCGGATCGGTGGTGACTTCTCGCACCAGTCCACAGTCAGACGCGAGCTTCAGAGTATTGTAAACGGTCGCGAGGCTCACGTTGATGTTGGCCGCCGCGGCTTGCTCATGGAAATGCCTGGCGGTTAGGTGTCGGTTTCCGGAGCGAAACAGAAAATCCAAGAGCGTAGCCCGCTTCCGTGTAACCATCACTCCGTTCTCTTTCATGGCCGAAAGCCAGTCCGGAACGGAGTTGTCTGCAATAGCTGACTGCATAATGAGACCTTCCAGGCCATGCGACGCAGCGATCGCCGCAGACGAAACGCATGCCTGCGTCTTGCCATCGTGTTCGTTGCTAAGGATCAATTCCGTCAATTTTCGCGCGCTGGCATCCCGGCGTGCACGCCGCAACCGTATCCTGAACCGACCGCGATCCGATCGCGCGCCAGCTAGCGTGCGGGATCGTAGCACCAGCCATCAGTCGGAATGAATTGGTCTCGTCCCGTTCCGGTGGCAACGCTTTGTGTTGGGCGTTCATACGCATTGGCCCAGAACTGCATGAACATCTGTTCAGCTTCGATGTAGCCGGCCGCGAGTAATTCGACATTTCCCAAGGCAGCCAGCCGCTCAATATATTCCCGAGTCTTCTCACCGTGCTCCTGGTCGGCCTCGCTGGCGTGAATATCCCAAAACGTCCAGTCAAGCTCTGATCTCCGCTTAATTATCTCTTCGTTCTTGAGAAGGTAGTGATGGACGGCTTCAAGGTAAACTTGACATAGGCATTCAGCGCCCATACCGCGTAACCCGACCGCATACATATAGTTGCCTAACAGCAGCTTATGCCGGAAAGCATCGAGTAGCGCGAGGTTGCTGGGATTCGCTCCCTTCTCCAGCGCTTCGGGGGCGACGCCCAGTCCAATCAAGAAACGATCGTACATTACCGGATGAGACTGAGCGGCGTCTCCCATCCCAAGTTCCTCGACCAAGAATTCCGATAGCGCCGAACGCAGCGAACTGGGCGGGAGCTTGTAGATCAGAATCGCGAGATCCCCAGTGAAGTAGGACGTAAACCAACGATATTGGATCAGGACGGACCGCAAGCAATCGAGGCTCGCATGAGCCAATCCTTGCACATTCGTGTCTAGCATGTGCTTCGTAGTCGATTGGGCGGCGCTGGCAAGCTTCCAAAACTCCGGCATCGTCGTCGGGAGCTGCCGCGCCTTTCGGCTGCTTGCCACTAGTTTTGGTTCAGGAGCCGTTTCGCTCGTCTTGTTCTGATTCAACATTACAATTCTCCGTCGCTTCGCAGCTAAGAACAACGTTGCGCATCTTGCCGTCGGAATAGAACCTTATCACTGGAACAAGTTACTTAAACTCGTCACTTGTGATGGGTTCGCACCGAATCGTCGATCTAGTTGCAAGTGATAGTGTTACGCAGCGCATTTCCCGATTACATCCACGTCGATCGCCTTAAAAATTGCTCAGCAAACGCGAGTTTCGTCACATGAGTGCTCTTGACTGCGAGTGTGTACTTTCTGTCCGGCACTGGACGCCCCGTCTTTTCAGCTTCACCACGACGCGCAATCGTGCATTGCGCTTTGTAAGCGGCCAATTCACGATGATCGGTCTTCGCGTTGGAGACGGTGCGCTGTTGCGCGCCTACAGTATAGCCAGCGCCCACTACGAGGAGACATTGCAATTTCTGAGTATCAACGTACCCGGCGGACCACTCACAAGCCGCTTGCAGCATGTCGTGCCTGGCGATCTCATTCTCGTGAGCCGTCGCGCATTTGGGACCTTACTCATGTCAAATTTGCTTCCTGGCAAGGTGCTTTATCTCATCGCCACCGGGTCCGGTCTGGCGCCGTTCGCAAGCATCATTAAGGATCCGGAGACATACGACAGCTTCGAAACGATTGTCTTGTTTCACGGGTGTCGTCACCGCGATGACCTCGAGTTTGGCCGCGAATGTGTTGCGGAGCTGAGAGCCAACGACCTTGTCGGCGAAGCGGCGCCAAACAAGCTGATTTATCATCCGTCCGTCACACGCGAGGCGTATCAAAATAGCGGGCGCGTCACGAACCTAATTATCTCTGGCAAGCTATTCGATTTACTTCGACTGCCGATCTTCCATCCCGAACATGATAGGATCATGTTGTGCGGTAATCCGAACATGATTGATGCCATGCGATCTATACTAAGTGATCGAGGGCTGAGAGAGGGGCATCCGGCCAGTCCGGGGCATTTCGTCGTTGAGCGCGCGTTCGTCGAGCGTTGACTTGGTCAAGTGGTTGTCGCTGCACCGCGTGAGGTGCGTAATGCAAAATTGGCACCGATTGAGAGATGTAGCGACACCAGCATAGTCAATTGTGATGGTGGTTGCGCGTCGTCGATGAAGGTACGTTCGCATCAACCAATGGTGGTGACGTCACCGATCGTGCGGATGGTGGATGATCTGTAACCGCGATCGAGCGCGTGTCTTGAAAGGAAACAGCAAATGGCTTTCGTGATCGCTGAACCTTGTATCGATGTAAAAGATGGTGCCTGTGTCAAAGCATGTCCGGTTGATTGCATCGAGGGGCGCCCTGAAGATCGCATGCTCTATATCGACAAGGAGCGCTGCATCGATTGCGACGTTTGCGCGACGGTGTGTCCGGTGGACGCGATCTTCCCGGATAACCGGCTCCCTGAAAAGTGGGCGCACTACAGGAAGATCAACGACGATTTTTTCAAGAAGGCGATGACATAGCCGCTGGCGGCATCGGGCTGGAGGGCGGTTTGGACGGCACTAGATCGCTCGTCGCCAGCCGAATCGCGCAATGTTTCCATCTTATGAGAGAGGCTTGCAGCTTGGTCTGGTCAGTGTTGGTCCTATCGTTCCGGTCGCGGGCCACGTTGGAAGCTGAGATCCTGATCCTTCGTCATCAACTTAACATCCAACGACGGCATTTGCCGAAGAGACTGACCTTCAGTGCCATGGATCGCCTGATCTTTGCTGGGCTGTATCGTTTAGTGCCAAGTATCCTCAATGCGCTGACTATTGTGAAACCGGACACCATTGTTCGCTGGCACCGCGCTGGGTTCAGATCGTACTGGCGCTGGAAGTCGCAACCTTGTAGCGGTTGGCCGGCGGTGCCGCGGAAGATACGCCGGCTGATCCGCGAGATGAGCATAGCCAATCCGTTGTGGGGAGCGCCGCGGATCCATGGCGAGCTTCTCAAGCTGGGCATCGAAATCGGACAGACCAGCGTGGCCAAGTATATGGCCAGGCGAAGAGGTCCGCCATCGCAAGGCTGGAAGACGTTCCTTCACAATCATGCCGACGGCATAGTCGCGATGGATCTGTTCGTCGTACCGACAATCTCGTTTCGTTTGCTCTATGGCTTGTTGATCATGGGGCATGGTCGACGACAGATTCTATGGTTTGGCGTCACAGCACATCCGACCGCAGAATGGCTCTCAAATCAGATCACGGAAGCTTGCGGCTGGGAACAAGCTCCCCGCTATCTGATCCGTGACCGGGACGGGGCCTATGGCGAGGTCTTCATCCGAAGACTGCGATCAATGGGCATTCGCGATCGACCGACATCGCCGCGCTCGCCATGGCAAAACGGATACGCTGAAAGGCTAATCGGTTCGATCCGGCGGGAATGCGTCGATCATATCATCGTGTTAGGCGAACGACATCTTCGTCACGTCCTGCTGTCGTACATGCAATACTACAATGAGGTACGCACGCATCTATCGTTGAACAAGGATGCACCGGCGCCGCGCCCCGTTCAGAGCGCTGGACACATTCTTCGCCGTCCGATCTTGGGTGGTTGCATCACCAATATGTCCGGATTTGATTTACGACAGGCACACGCCAAAACACACCACTGAAATGCGTGAGCGCCTGCAGAGACCAAAGTCCGGCAAGTGAGTGGCGAAAATCCCCGCAGAAACGCCCTATTCGGTGCCGTATCGAAAACGTCCGGTTTGCGAAGACTGGGTGGTGGGCGCACCAGGGCTCGAACCTGGGACCCGATGATTAAGAGTTCATCTGCTCTACCAACTGAGCTATGCGCCCGGAACCGGTCCGGAAATCCTTGGGGTCGGGACGGCGTCGTTTAGCAAAGCAAATCCTCCATGTCCAGCAACGTCCGGGCGCTTTTCCCCCACCCTGACCGCGAAAAGCCGCCGGAATATCCGGCGGCTTTTCTGCTGTATTCATTACAGAGACCTGAAGACCTACAGCCGCTCGGGGCCACCTCGCCCGTCACGGTCGCCACGGCCTGGGCCGCGATCCCGGTCATAACCGCGGTCGCGGTCATGATCGCCGCCACCGTCGCGGTCGAATTCACGCTCCATGCCGCGGTGGCGCCAGCCTTCGCTGCGGCCGAAACGACGTTCCATATGTGTCAGGATTGCCAAGCGACGCTTCTGGCCATCGTCAAGGGTCTTGTAGAGCGGATCGGCGGCATCGGCGATCTTCTTCATCGCCGCAGCAGTGGCGCCCATCGCCTCGGCGCGGTCGCGCAGGCGCGCCACCGGATCGTCGGGCGCCTGCCGGTCGCGATTGTCGTCGCGCATCGCATTCATGCGCGCATTGGCACGATCGATCCGCAGCTGGGCGAATTCTTTCACCGCGGTTTCCACCGGCGGCCAGAGTTTTTCCTGATCCGGGGTCAGTTTCAGTCCGGCATGGACGGCCGCGATCCGCGCATCCGCGAACGCCGCCCGGTCCTCGACGCTCATGCGGGAATGATTGTGGAACCAAGGCCGGTGCTGGGCATAGACGGCGGTGGAGCCGGCAAGCACAAGCGCCGCGGTGCCGGCGAGAAGGATCTTCTTCATGCAAACCTCCATTGAAAAGGTTGCCTGAAGATGAGCGCGTGCCGTCGCGCAATCAAATTACATCTTGGACAGAACAGCTCTGTTACCAAGATGTAATGCGGCGGCGTTCAGCGTGCATTCAGATCATCCCGAGCAGCCGCGGCAGCCATAGCGAAATCTCGGGCACGTAAGTGATGAGCCCGAGGAACACCAGCATCGCGCACAACCACGGCAGCACCGCGACGGTGATTTCGCTGATGCCCATCTTGGCGATACTGGAGGCGATGTAGAGATTCAGCCCGACCGGCGGATGGCACAGCCCTACCTCGGTGTTGACGATCATCAGTATGCCGAGATGCACCGGATGCACGCCGAGCTTGGTCGCCAGCGGAAACAGGATCGGCGCCATGATCAGCAGGATCGAAGATGGATCCATTACGTTGCCCGCGATCAGCAGGATGATATTGACGACCAGCAAAAACACTACGATCGAGAAATTCTTGTCGATGATCCAGGCCGCCATTTCCTGCGGGATTTGCTCGCTCGTCATCAGGAACGAGAACAATACCGCGTTGGTGATGATGTAGAGCAGCATCGAGCTCATGCTGGCCGCCTGCAACAGCACCTTCGGCACTTCGCTGAGCTTCAGTTCCTTGTAGACGAACACCGTGATGAAGAAGGCGTAAGTTGCGGCGACCGCGGCAGCCTCGGTCGGCGTGAAAATGCCGCCATAAATACCGCCAAGCACGATGCCGATCAGCAGCAGGCCCCACAGGCTTTCGCGGAACGCGGTCACTATCTGCCCGAGACTGGCGCGGGGCATCTTCGGATAACCGTTGCGCGAAGCGACGACAAAGGTCACCGCCGCCAACATCAGCGCCAGGATGATGCCGGGTATGATACCGGCCATGAACAGCGCGCCGATCGAGGTGTTGGTTGAAACGCCGTACAGCACGAGGATGATCGAGGGCGGCACCAGGATGCCGAGCGCACCGGATGTCGCGATCACGCCGACGCCGAACCGGCGCGGGTAGCCATGCTCGACCATGGCCGGCATCATGATCGAGCCGATCGCCACTACGGTGGCGACGCTCGATCCCGAGATCGCCGCGAACATCGCGCAGGCCGCGACGCCGGCCAGCCCGAGGCCGCCGGGAAAGTGACCCACCAGCGAGGTCGTGAACGCGATCATGCGCCGCGCGACGCCGCCCCGGGTCATGAAGGTGCCGGCAAGGATGAAAAATGGAATCGCCATGATGCCGAAATTGTCGAGGCCGGAAAACAATTTCAGGCCGACGCTTTCGATTGGCACCTGCGTCATCGTGAACAGGAAAGTCAGAACGGTGAGGCCGAGCGAAATCGAGATCGGCATGCCGGTCAGCATCAGCGCAAACAGCAGGATGAAAATGAGGGTAGCGTTCATCACGCTTCTCCCATCGCGATAGGCGCTTTTGCGCTGGTGACCTCGATGCCTTCGACATGCGCCGCGTCATGATGCGGCAGGTCGCCGGTTCGCCAGTAGGTCCACATGACCTGGAGGAAGCGGAAGCTCATCAGATACGAGCCGAGCGGAATGCAGGCGTAGACCAGCCAGCTCGGCAATTCGAGATCGGGAGAAACCTGGTCGGTGTACATCAATTCATAGACGAATTTTGCGCCCATGGTGCCGACGATTGCGGTGAACAACGCGCCACCCGCCAGACCGAACAGGATGGTTACCTTGCGCCAGCGGTCGTTAAGCCGGTTGATCAGCACGTCAACGCCGACATGGATGCCGGTTCGCACCCCATAAGCGGCGCCGAACTTCGCCATCCAGATGAACATGTAGATGCACAGTTCCTGGGTCCAGGCAACGTGGATCTGGATCAAGTAAGGATAGAGAAAAGGAATGCCGGTTCCGAACCGGTGCAGGACAGCAACGAAAATCAGCAACGTCGCCGCGCCCATCAACGTGCTGATCAGGATTTCCTCGATACGATCAAGGATACGAAGCATCACTTCCCCCCGCGCGCGCCCCTAAAAATCCGGACGCATCGCCTTTAGTTTTCCATGAAACCGGCGCCGAGCGTTCCCCGCGACCCGGCGCCGTGCGAGTTTCAGGCGAGCCCCTTGCCGGGGCTCGCCCGCATCATGCTAGTGACCGGCTTGACCGGTCTCCTTGAGAAATTCGTCGATCAGCGGCTGGCCAACGCGGCTTGCGACGTCCTTGTAGACCGGCTCCATCGCCTTGCGCATCGCGGTGACCTGCTCCGGTGTCAAGGCGATGATTTCGGTCTTGCCGCTCTTCTTGATCTCGGCCAGCGCGTCTTCATTTTCCTTGGCCAACTGGCCGTTGCCGAAAGCGGTGGCTTCCTTCATCGCCTTGTCGAGGCCGGTCCGGATGTCGGCGGGCAGGCCGTCCCAGAACTTCTTGTTCACGACCACGACATAGCCGATGTAGCCGTGATCGGTGACAGTGGCGTATTTCTGCACTTCATGCATTTTCTGCGTATAGATGTTCGACCAGGTATTCTCCTGACCATCGACCACGCCGGTCTGCAAGGCCTGGTAGACCTCGCCGAACGCCATCACTTGCGGAATCGAGCCGAGCGCTCGGAACTGGGCTTCCAGCACCTTCGACGACTGGATGCGGAACTTGACGCTCTTGTAGTCGGCGGGCGCCACCAGCTTTTTGTTCGCCGTCATTTCCTTGAAGCCGTTGTCCCAGAAAGCGAGACCCGTCATGCCCTTTGCATCGAGCAGCTTGAGCAAGCGGGCACCCAGCGGGCCATCGGTGACTTTGCGCAGGGTAGTGAGGTCGGGAAGGATATAGGGAAGGTCGAAGACCTCGAATTCCTTCACTCCGATCGGGCCGAACTTCGAGTTCGACGGCGCCAGCATCTGGACCGCGCCGAGTTGCAACGCTTCCAGCTCTTCCTTGTCCTTGTAGAGCGTCGAGTTCGGATAGATTTCGATCTTGACCTTGCCGGCGGTATATTTCTCGGCAAGTTCCTTGAACTTCTCAGCCGCCTTGCCCTTGGGAGTGTCGGAAGCCACTACATGGCTGAACTTGATGACGACTGGCGATTGCGCCAAGGCCGGTCCGACCCAAGTCAGCGCTGCGACCGATGCCGCAACCAAAATCATTTTACGCATGTTTCCTCCCGCGTGGTTTTTGAAGAGCGCGTGATCGCAGCTCTCATTCTCGTAAGCCAGCGGCACCAATACAGACGATTGCCGGCAAAAGCCATTGCCCGTTAGCAGGGGTTGCAGACGACATTTGTTGCAATGCAAAACGCGGCGCCTTTCGGCGCCGCGCAGCAGTTGCGTCTTTCGCGGCAATCAACTGGCAGCTGCCTCCGGCATGTCGCGCTGACGTTTCATGACGATCTTGTTCAGCGCGCCGAGATAGGCCTTGGCCGAGGCAACCAGCGTATCAGGGTCGGCGGCTTTTGCCGTCATCGAACGGTCTTCATGGGCCAATCGCACCGATACCTCGGCCTGCGCGTCGGTGCCTTCGGTTACGGCATGGACCTGATAGAGTTCCAGCTTGGCGTCGTGCGGAACCAGCGCCTTGATGCAATTGAACACCGCATCTACCGGTCCGTTGCCCTCGGCCTCCTCGATCCTGGTCTGGCCGCCGATGTTGAGCTTCATGGTGGCGCGCTGCGGACCATGGGTGCCGGCGATCACCGTGAGCGAGGCCAGCTTGATGTGGTCGTGCGCGTTGGCGATCTCCTGGTCGACCAGCGCCTCGATGTCCTCGTCGTAGATGTCCTTCTTGCGGTCGGCCAGCGCCTTCATCCGTACGAACGCGTCTTCCAGCTGGTTGGCGCCGAGCTTGTAGCCCATCTCCTCCAGCTTGTGCACGAAGGCATGACGTCCGGAGTGCTTGCCCAGCACCAGCGACGACTGTTTCAGGCCGACCGTTTCCGGCCGCATGATCTCGTAGGTCGAGGCATCTTTCAGCACACCGTCCTGGTGGATGCCGCTCTCGTGGGCAAAGGCGTTGCGGCCGACGATGGCCTTGTTGTACTGCACCGGGAACGATGTCGCCGCCGACACCAGCTTCGATGCCCGCGTCAGCATGGTAGTGTCGATCTTGTTCCACCACGGGAACCTGTCGTTGCGGACGTTGATCGCCATCACGACTTCCTCCAGCGCGGCATTGCCGGCGCGCTCGCCGATGCCGTTGACGGTGCATTCGATCTGCCGCGCCCCGCCGGCGATACCGGCCAGCGAATTCGCCACTGCCATGCCGAGGTCGTTATGGCAGTGCACCGAGAACACCGCCTTGTCGGAGTTCGGCACCCGTTCGATCAGCGTACGCATGAAGTGGGTGTATTCCTCCGGCACGGTGTAGCCGACGGTATCCGGAATATTGACCGTAGTGGCGCCGGCTTTGATCACGGCCTCCACGATCCGGCAGAGAAAATCCATCTCGCTGCGGGTGCCGTCTTCCGCCGACCATTCGACGTCGTCGACATGGTTGCGGGCGCGGGAGACATTGGCGATCGACAGTTCGAGCACCTGCTCCGGCGTCATGTTCAGTTTCACCCGCATGTGCAGCGGCGAGGTGGCGATCACGGTATGGACGCGGCCGCGCTTCGCGAACTTCACGGCTTCCGCGCAGCGATCGATGTCTTTCGGGTTAGCGCGCGACAGTCCAGCGATCACGGCGTTCTTGGAACGCCGGGCGATCTCGCTAACCGCCTGGAAATCGCCTTCCGAGGTGATCGGGAAACCGGCCTCGATCACGTCGACCCCCATGTCGTCCAGCATCTCGGCGATGTCGAGTTTCTCCTCGAAAGTCATGGTGGCGCCAGGGCATTGCTCGCCGTCGCGCAAGGTGGTGTCGAATATGATGACACGGTCCTTGTCGGACTTGGTTACGGTAGCCATTTAAAAGTTCCTTGTGATAGGTGCGCTGCTATGCGCGGGACGGTTCTGGTGAACTCACACAACCCCTGAGTGCCCAGGCGCAAACCGCCCAGACGGCCCTCAGGGGCCGATAAGAAGCAGCAGCCCGCCGATAAGCAGGGTGGACATGGACGCAGCCGGAATCGCCCAGGGTCCGGCGGCATTGGCCGCTTCCCCGGAAACTCCGCACATCTCGCTGCGAATCAGCATTGCCAGACCCTTGTGAGCCGATTCTCGGCCAAAACCATCGATGGTTTGTTGCCGAGGAAGCCGCTCCGGCATGTTCTAGACGAGATCAGATGGGTCCTGCAACGCCAAAAGATAGTCAGCTATGCTGACCGATCCAGCCGCCAATTCGTTTCACGACTTCCTTGTCGAGACCATAAAACCCATGCTGGGACAGCGCATCGCAAGGACCTGTCTCGGGAGGCTTTCCACCGGTGAACGTCATTACGGAGACCGCGGCGCCGCCCCCGCTCAGCCATGCGTTGAATGCCTCAACGTCGGCAGGGTTTGTATCGGGGCACATGTCGTCCTTATGCACTACGAGCAAGGTCGGCAATTTAAGCTTCCGCGCATCGCCGTTCGCAAGCTTCCATATCGTAAACCCCGGCACCTCGGCGCCAAGCTTCCAGAAACCGGACGTGTAGATCTGGCCGTCGGGATCGGTGCGTTCGCGGGGCGTCCAATAGCGCGCAACATAGTTGGCGACGGAGAGCGTGCCGCGACTGGTGCCGATCGTCCACACCTTATGCAGACCCTGGTGCCGCATATAACGGACCATCTGTTCGACATCCGCAGCATAGTCCTGCGAACCGCGATAGTTGGCGACGACATCCATGTCGCCCTGCTTCATGTCCTTTGCGAGGTCCGGCACCAGCGTGGCGTATCCGGCCCGTGCGAACAGCGCTCGGGCGCGCACCAGGAAATTCTGCTGCAGAAGCCGGACCGTCCCGTCGGACTGGATATCGAGCCGGCCGTTTCCGCCGGCGAACAAAATGACCGCCCCTTTGGGAGTGCCGGTCGGCATCAGGAGAATTGCCGGGATCGACTGGTTGCGGGAATTGATCGTCACGACCGGATCGGCTCGCACGATTCCGGATGCGCCGCATGCCACGGACAAGGTGAAACAGAGCGATGCGAGCTTGCCAAAGATTGATGCGTTCATGAGTACTTCCTGTCGTTTCGACGCGGCAGATTAACCAAAGCGAAGCGTACCACCGAAAGATCGACGCGATGTAACGATGGCGGACACGGCGCAAGAGCGCCCCTTGTCCACCCCTCAATTACTCATTTTCCTTTTACCGCCTCCTTCGCTCCGCCCTTCCCATCTTCCTCCAGTGCGACGCGCACCTTCTTGAATTCCTCCAACGCCGCCGGGTCCACCTTTGGGAAATGCAAGTCGAGCTTGTCCAGCGCGCTGACGACGGTCGAGCCGATCACCACCCGCGCGAACCATTTATGGTCGGCCGGCACGACATGCCACGGCGCCGTCGCGGTGGCGGTATGGCGGATCAAATCCTGGTAAGCCGCCTGATATTTGTCCCACAGGGCGCGCTCGGCAACGTCGGCCATCGAGAACTTCCAATTCTTCGACGGTTCTTCAAGGCGGTCGAGAAAGCGCTGGCGCTGTTCCTCCTTCGACACGTTGAGAAAAAATTTAAGTACCATGGTGCCGTTGCGCGCCAGATGTTTCTCGAATGCGACGATGTCCTCGAACCGCTCGCGCCAGATCGTTTTCTTCACGAGAGCAGGCGGGATCTTCTGCTTTGCGAGAATTTCCGGATGCACGCGCACCACCAGCACCTCTTCATAGTAGGAACGGTTGAAGATCCCGATACGGCCGCGCTCGGGCAGGCAGACCGTGGTTCGCCATAGGAAATCATGGTCGAGCTCCAGCGTTGACGGCGCCTTGAACGAATAGACTTGGCAGCCCTGTGGATTGACGCCGTCGAACACGCTCTTGATGGCGCTGTCCTTGCCGGCCGCATCCATGCCCTGAAAGATCAGCAGCATCGACCAAGTGTTCTGCGCGTAAAGCTTTGCCTGAAAATCGGCAAGCCGCTTGCGGTTCGCTTCGATGATCTTTTCGCCCTTGTCCTTGTCGAGACCGCCCTTCTCGCCGGTCTTTTGCGATTTGAGGTGAAGTTCGTTTAATCCATCAAAGCAAAACGGCACGACATAAGGCTTTAGCTCGGTTGCGAGCGGGTGCGGGGATTTCTTTTTGCTCATGGGAAATGGCGCTCCGGCTGGTCGTACGAACAGCGTGTTTCGTTTACGGATGGCGCTGCACGCTCGGTCATTGCGAGCGTAGCGAAGCAATCCAGCGTCGTCCAGCAAACTGAACTTCTTCGCCGCCTTGTTGCTCGCAACGAATTGCGGCCAAGCCATTGACGATCAATCGCCAGCGGGAGCGGTTGCGTGAGCGCCATGTTCGAGCCTGTCATCGGGCGATACATGCGTTCAAACTGTCCGGCCGCGCACACCGCAGGTTTGGACCAGCGGCATGTCGCGGCCCGATGAACCATTCCCGCATCACCGCGAACCAATCCGGGTGTTTCTGTCGATACCTGTTGCCGGTGCTGGACGGGATCAGGACGTCGCCTGCGCGTCGATGAACGCGGTGACAAAAACCGGCATCGCCGGCGTGAAATCCACAGGCCCTTGCACCAGATGAATCTCGGCGAGTTCCGGCGACTGGTGCGTGGCAAGATTGGCCTCGATCTTCGCGCGCAGCGCCTCCCCCGGCATATCGACCTTGAGAACGCGGATGAAGGCGATCGCCGCTCCAGAGACGACGCAGTCCCAGTGATCGACAGCCGTATAGTCCGCCGGCGTCAGGCCGGTTTCCTCCTGCACCTCACGCGCGACGCTGCCGGAGATGTCGACCATGCCATCCCGCAGGTCGTTCAGATCCGGCGTGCCTGAGGGAAAATAAATCCGTCCGCCATTCGCGGTATGCGCGGCCATCTCGCCGAGCGCGAACACGCCGTCGCTGCCGCGCAGCGCGCCCATTCCGAATCCGTTGAACACGCTGTCGTCGGGAAAACCCCAGTCGCGCCACGCCAGGAAGCTTGCAAAATCCGCCTCGAAATAGTCGGCGTTGAAACGATCCCCGCTGAACACCGGATTGCGGCCGAGCAGAATCCGGCCGTTCCAGAGCCGCGGCTTCGCGGCCTGCTGAAGCGCAAAATGCGCGTCGATGTCGGCGCGGCGCTGGGCCGCGAACGGCCAGCTCCACGCATCGCATTTCAGATCGAGCTGCGTGACGCGATGAATGGCGAGCGGCACTGGTATTATTTCGCGCTCATTCCCGTCGTCTTGTTGGCCTGCTCGACAAATTTGTTGATGTAGGTCTTGCTGACGTCGATATTGGCCTTGGCGACCTCGGGCGAGCTTTCGCTGAATACCGCGAGCACCGCGGCTGCACCTTTGGGATCCATCAGGCCGGTTTCCGAGTACATCGGAATTGTATTTTTCAGCGCCGCAAGATACAGCGCCTTGTCCTTGCCGACCAATTCGGCCGGCATTTTCGCCATGATGTCTTCCGGCGAATGCGCGTGAATCCATTTCAGCGTATTTACGATCGCGTTGGTCAATGCTTGCGTTTCCTTCTCATGCGAAGCCACCCACGCCGTGGTCGCGTAAAGCGATCCACCCGGATAATCGCCGCCGAACACCGCCTGATTGTCCTTTTGCGTGCGGGTGTCGCTCAGGATTTTCAAGTCCGGATGGTTGCCCTGCAACACGGTGACCGCCGGATCCAGCATCACGGCTGCGTCGATCTGGCCCTGCTCCATTGCCGCGACCGCCGTCGCGCCGAGGCCGACGCCGATGACGGCGGTATCCGCTGGATTGACGCCATTCTTCTTCAGCAGGAATTTGAGAAAGAAATCGGTCGAGGAGCCCGGCGCGCTGACGCCGACTTTCTTGCCCGCCAGATCCTTGATCGACGTGATTTCGCTGTTGTGGCTGGGCGAGACCACCAGCACCAGTCCTGGATAGCGGTCATAGACAACGAAGGCCTGCAGCTCCTGCTTCTTGGCGGCAAGATTGACGCAGTGGTCGAAATAACCGGAAACCACGTCGGCGCTGCCGCCGAGCACGGCCTTTAGCGCATCGGAGCCGCCTTTCAGATCGACCAGTTCGACGGCAAGGCCCGCCTTGTCGTATTCGCCGAGCTGCTTGGCCAGCACGGTGGGCAGGTAGCACAGGCAGGCCCCGCCGCCGACGGCGATGGTGATCTTGGTTTGCGCTGCGGCAAACCCGGACGTCAGAAACAGCGCCAGCAGCGTCGAAAAAAGCCTGTCCAGGATCGTCCTCATCGTTTTCTCCACGCTTTCTGATTTGGTACACGATAGGCGAGCGCCAGCGCCTTGAGAAGCCGCCTTTAGAAGGCCTAGCCAATGGCCTTGGGGCGACATAGCATCGGTGCCATAAAAAATCTCAGGGAGAACCAATCGATGAACCGCACCGCGACCACCATTGCCATTGCCGCCGCCTTTGCCGCCGGCTGCGGCGTCACGCATCTGCTGCGGCCGGCGCTTGCCGCCGAAAACATCATGGCGCAGGTCATTCACACCGGTGAACTGACCGACGACGCGCTCGGCCAGCCCAACGCTGGCGGCACGCGCTCCAAGATGTTCGTCTCCGCCGACGGCGCCACGGTTTCGGTACAGAACGGCATGGTGCCCAAGCACATGCACCCCAACACCAACGAGATGCAGTACATTCTCGAAGGCACCGGGACGATCTGGCTAGGCGACAAGCAGGTGACGGTGAAGCCCGGCGACCTCGTCGTCATCCCCAAGGGGACGCCGCATGGCGGCACCAGTGCCCCGCTCAAGGCGATCGCCATCAAGACGCCGCCGCAGGCGCCGGACGACACCAAGATGCTGAACTGACAAAGTTCGTCATTGCCGGGCTTGATCCTACAGCATTCACACATCTTCATCGTCATTGCCGGGCTTGACCCGGCAATCCATCGTTTTCGAAACAGTCTTGCGAAGATTGATGGATACGCGGGTCAAGCCCGCGTATGACGAAATGTGTGAATCCAGTAGGGCTTGACCCGGCAATCCATCGTCTCTGAAAGAGTCTTGCGAAGATGATGGATGCGCGGGTCAAGCCCGCGCATGACGACAATTGGCTTGGCCGCTTTGTGCCTACCCCCGCCCCTCCGCCGTCTCCGGCCGCCACACCAGCAGCCGCCGTTCGACCAGCGTCACGCCAAAGTCGATCAGGATCACGAACGCCGACAGCACGAACATGCCGGCGAACACGCCGGCCACGTCGAATGTGCCTTCGGCCTGCTGAATCAGGTAACCGAGACCGGCGGCGGAGCCGAGATATTCGCCGACCACAGCACCAACCACGGCGAAGCCCACCGAGGTATGCAGCGACGAAAACATCCAGGACAGGGCCGAGGGCCAGAACACGTGCCGCATCAACTGCTTTTCACTCATGCCGAGCATGCGGCCGTTGGCCAACACGGTGGAAGAGACTTCCTTCACACCCTGATAGACATTGAAGAATACGATGAAGAACACCAGCGTGACGCCAAGCGCCACCTTCGACCAGATGCCCAAGCCAAGCCACAATGCAAAAATCGGCGCGAGCACCACGCGCGGCAGCGCGTTGGCCATTTTTACATAAGGATCGAAGATCGCCGCGATCCGCGGCTGGCGTGCGAACCAGAACCCTACCAGCACGCCGGCGAGCGAGCCGACCGCGAAGGCGAGAGTCGATTCGAGCAGCGTGATCCCGAGATGTTTCCAGATCACTCCGCTTGCGAACCAAGCGACGATCTGACTGCCGACATCGACTGGATTGGAAAAGAAGAACGGCGGCAGCAGCATGCGGCCGAAGAACGGCACGGTCGTGAACAGTTGCCACAGTCCGAGGAAAACCACCGCAACCAGAAGCTGGCATAACAGCAATGTTGGCCGGCTCATGATGCCGCCTCCGCCGCCTGCGACGACTGCGCATAACCCTTCATCACTTCGTTCTTGAGCACCCCCCAGATTTCCCTGTGAAGCGCGTGAAATTCCTGTTCCAGCCGGACTTCGAAAATGTCGCGCGGCCGCGGCAGCGGCACCTGCCAGTTGCCGATGATGCGTGAATTCGGCCCCGCCGACATAATAACAACGCGATCGGCCAGCGCGATAGCCTCCTCGAGATCGTGGGTGACGAACAGCACCGCCTTGCGGTCGGCGGTCCACAGTTGCAGCAGCAGATTGCCCATGATCTGCCTTGTCTGGGCATCGAGCGGGCCGAACGGCTCGTCCATCAGCAGGATTTTTGGGTCGCGAATTAAAACCTGCGCAAGTCCGACGCGCTTGCGCTGGCCGCCTGACAGCAGGTGCGGATAACGACCCGCAAAGGCGCCGAGCCCCACCGACGTCAGCCAGTCCTGCGCGCCCTTGAGCGCCTCGGTGCGCGGCGTACCGCTGATTTCGAGGCCGATGGCGACATTGTCGAGCGCGGTCTTCCACGGAAACAGCGCGTCGGCTTGAAACAGGTAGCCGGCGCCGCGATTAAGCCCCCTCAGCGGCCGATCAAAAATGCGAACTACGCCTGACGCCGGCCGCAACAGCCCGGCCACGATATTGAGCAACGTGGATTTTCCGCATCCGGTTGGGCCGACGATGGCGACGAACTCGCCGTGCTCTACCGCGAGCTGTGCCCGCTCTACCGCGGTGTATGTCCGCCCGTCGGGCAACCGGAATGCCACCGTCGCGTCATCGAGCGCGACCGCTGTCGACTTTGCCGTTTCCACCCAGCACTCCTTTCTCAAGCTTGACCGATGCAGTAGCGTCTTGGACGGATAAGTTCAACGCATCGCCGCGACGTGATACTTGAACTTTCCCCTGGACGGTGAGGGTAAGAGACAACCTCAATGCAAAGTGCCCCATTGATCGCCTACCAGCACGTCGGCAAAAGCTTTGACGGCGGCCATGTCAAGGCTGTCGACGATATTACCTTGGACGTCGCCGAGGGCGAATTTCTCGCCATTGTCGGCGGCTCTGGCTCCGGCAAAACCACGCTGTTGCGGCTCACCAACCGGCTGATCGAGGCCGATAGCGGCCGCATTCGGGTCGAAGGCGAAAACGTGCGCACGGTCGATCCGATCCTACTGCGTCGCCGCATCGGCTATGTATTCCAGAGCGGCGGGCTATTCCCGCATATGAGCGTCGCCGATAATATCGGCGTTACGCCAAAACTGCTCGGTACTCCCGGCGATGAGATCGCATCCCGTGTGGACGAACTGCTCGATCTGGTTCGGCTGGACCGCGCGCAGCATCGCGACCGCTTTCCGCATGAACTGTCGGGGGGACAGCGCCAGCGCGTCGGCGTCGCCCGTGCGCTGGCGGCAAAACCGCGCATCGTGCTGATGGATGAGCCATTTGGCGCGCTCGATCCTCTCACCCGCGACGCGCTTGGCGACGATTTTCGCGCGCTGCATCGCAAGTTGGGACTTACCACGATCATGATCACCCACGACATGACCGAGGCAATATTGCTGGCCGACCGCGTCGCAGTGATGCGCGCCGGAAAACTGCTGGCGGAGGGCGCGCCCGCGGAGCTTGCCAAAAGCGACGATCCTTATGTCGGCGAGTTGCTAGGGACGCCGCGGCGTCAGGCCGAACGGCTGGCGGAACTGTTGCCGAAGGACGGCGCGGCATGAGCCTGTTGTCCGATCCGCGCTGGAGCGAGGCGCTCGGCCATCTGCCGGATTATCTTGGCAACCATGTTCGGATCAGCGTCACCGCGCTGGCGCTGGGACTGCTGGTCAGCCTGCCGCTGGCGCTGACCGCGCGCAACCGACCGGTGCTGCGCGGCACGCTGCTGGGCTTCGCCAGCGTCGTGCAAACCGTGCCGGGCCTCGCGCTGCTGGCGCTGTTCTATCCGCTGCTGCTGGCGTTGGCAGCGCTGTCGCTGAATTGGCTGGGGTTCAGCTTTTCCGCGTTCGGATTTCTCCCCGCGGTACTGGCGCTGGCGCTCTATTCGATGCTGCCGGTGCTGCGCAACACGATTACCGGTCTGCAGGGCGTCGATCCGGCCATCGTCGAAGCCGCGCAGGGCGTCGGCATGACTCCGCGGCAGTCGCTGTTCATGGTGGAGTTGCCGCTGGCGCTGCCGGTGATGATGGCGGGCATCCGCACCGCGGCGGTATGGGTGATCGGCACCGCGACGTTGTCGACACCGATCGGCCAGACCAGCCTCGGCAACTATATCTTTGCAGGATTGCAGACCCAGAACTGGGTGTTCGTGCTGTTCGGCTGCCTTGCGGCGGCGGCGCTGGCGCTGATCGTCGATCAATTGCTGGCGCTGGTGGAGAGCGGCATTCGCATCCGCAGCCGGATACGCGCGGCGCTCGGCGGTTTGGGCGTGCTGGTGCTGGTCGCGGCGACGCTGGTGCCGTCAATGACGCGCCCGCAGTCGACTTATGTGGTCGGCGCAAAAACCTTCACCGAGCAGTATGTGCTGGCCGCGCTGGTGACGCTGCGGCTGCGGGCCGGCGGATTGTCGGCCAGTTCGCGCGAAGGCCTCGGCTCCAACGTGATCTTCGACGCGCTGGCGTCGAACGATATCGACGTCTACGTCGATTATTCCGGTACGCTATGGGCCAACCAGTTTCACCGCACCGACATCAAGCCACGCGCGGAGCTGCTCGCCGATCTGAAATCCACACTGGCGCAACAAAGAATCACCCTGCTCGGCGAACTCGGATTCGAAAATGCCTACGCGCTGGTTATCCCGAAGAAGCGCGCCGACGCACTCGGCATTCGTTCGATCGAGGATCTCGTGTCGCATGCCGGCACGATGTCGATCGCCGCCGACTACGAGTTTTTCTCGCGCCCCGAATGGGCCGGACTGCAGAAAGCATACGGGCTAGCGTTTCGCGCGCAACGCCAGATGCAGCCGGATTTCATGTATGCCGCGGTTGCCTCGGGCGAAGTCGATGTGATCGCAGGATATACCAGCGATGGCCTGATCGCGAAATACGATCTGGTGGTATTGAAAGATTCCAGGCGCGCGATCCCACCCTATGATGCGATCGTGTTGCTGTCACCGAAGCGCGCCGGCGATCAGGCGCTGCGCGACGCGCTGATGCCGCTGCTCGGCGCAATCGACATCGCCGCCATGCGCGAGGCCAATCTTCGCGCGAGCGGCAACGACGCTGCCAGTTCCCCGGACGCGGTGGCGCGCTGGCTGTGGGAGAACATCAGAAAGCGTTAGTGACTGTTGTAGGATGGGTTGAGCGAAGCGCGCAGAACGGTTGACTACAAGTTCTTGATCATGCCGGCGTCGATCAGCAGCCGGTTGAAGCGGCGCGCTTCGGCGCCGTCCTTGCAGGTGTAGAACAGTCCGTTGCAGCGGAGCATGATCCTCTTCTGCTCCTCGAACGAGGGATCGAGCGGAATGCCGGCGGCTTCCTGGATCACCAGCGGAAGATACGCCGCGTCGACGGTATCCATCACGGCCGAGCTTTTCACGGGCTCGAAATTGATCGCGTCGATGGCGTAGTAGGTCCGGTAATAACGCGGATCATAATTCATCAGCTTTTTGCCGACGCCGGCCTCGTCGAGATCGGGATCGAGCACATGCGGCGAGAATTCGGGCTGGTGATCGCCGTAGCGCACGATCAGGAATGGCTCCGCCGGAAACTGCTTCTTGAGCCGCGCGACGAACGAACCGTAATCGTCGACGCTCATCGCCTGTCGCCGCAGATATTCATCGACCACGGGCTCATTGCCGGAATTGTGCCACGACGGCGTCAGCTCCGGGCGGAATTTGGTCTCCCACGGAAAATGATTGGCAGCGAGATAGACAAACATGAACAGCGGTGTGGCCGGCGGCTGCTGCGACATCAGTCTCAGCGCCTTGTCATAGAAAAAACTGTCGGGTTCGACATCCTTGGCGCCAAGATCGCGCGCATCGAAGAAACGCTGGATGCCGGTGGTGATCTGGAAGCTGCGCGCGCTCATGAAAGCACCGAACGCCGGATATAGCGACATGGTGTCGTATCCGCAGCGGCGCAATGCCAGCGGCAGTCCACGCTCGACCCGCCCGGTCGCAATTCGAGTCACGAAATAGGAGAACCGGCCGAACGAGCGCGACGACAGCCCCGCAAGCACGTTGTATTCGGTGAACCAGCTCGGCCCGCCATTGCTTTCGGCGAGAAACGTACGCGCCTTGCCGTCGAACGAATTAAAATGAGCGCCGTAGCCCGCCGGCACCTTGACGCCGGCGGCTTGACGAATGTCGAAGCTCGACTCGTCGTGGATCATGATGATGTGCGGCCGCCGCTCCGTGGGATGGCAAGAATCCAGCAGCGGCACCTTCAGGCGCTCGACGGCCACCGCGTCGGATTCCATGAATCCGTAGTTGATGAAATCCGACACCGCGGTAACGCCGGAGCGCGCGAATTTTGAAAGGTAGCCGTCGTCGTAATAACCGCGCCAGGCTTCATCCGGCCACGTGAAGGCATACCCGACCAGCGTCGCGACAAACGCCAATGCTGCGGCGGCGGCCGGCAGCCGGCGGATCCGGAACGGATCGAGCCACCATAATGCGTACATCAGCGGGATGGTGACGAAAGCGGCGCCGATCACCGACCAGCGCAGATTGGGGAAAATCGTAAACAGGAACGCGGCGGTATCGCGGTCGATCACCATCAGGTCGACGAAGTTCGCGGTCATCTGCACGATGTCGTGCTTCAACCGCGACAGCAGCACCAGAATGACGATCAGGGTGAGCGACAGCGCGCCCGACAATGCCGGCCGCCGCAGCAACGCGATCCACAAGGAATTCAGGATGCTCCATGCCAGCAAAAATCCGACGCGGGAGCCAAAATCGATCTCGGTCTGCAGCATGACCACCAGCGCGCCAACGTGCGGCGCCGCGACGGCGAGCAGGCGCCAGATGCCGATGGAGGCGATGCCGCTGGCTATGGCGGCGGAGGAGGACGGATTTGGCGGCGGCGCCATGACCTGCAACGCAACGACACCCGGCACGGCCTTCAGCCTGGGCTGGCGATGGCCAGTAGGCGGACATCGCAGCCGGAAACCGCGACGTGTCATGAATACGTAATGGAACCGTCGTGAGCGCGCAATGAATTTTGCAAACTCACTGTCGTCCCCGCCTGCGCGCGGACGACAGTGAGAGTACGGCTCCCTGCTCACCCCTTGGGCAGCAGCCCCAGCCGCTTGGCAATGATCCTGTCGACCATGCGCTTGGGCAGCATCGCCGTTATCAAATGCCGCATCGGGTCCGGCGCGATCTGATAGCGCACCCGCGGGTTCGGCGCGGTCAAGGCAAGGTGCACCAGCTCACCGATCTGCTCGGCCGGTAATCCGTTTTCGCCGAGCCGCAGCATGAATTTGCGGATCCGTTCCAATGCCGGGAAATACGGTGAATTCTTGTAGCCTGAAAAATCGACCTCCTCGGCCTTGGCCCAGATCGGCGTCTTCACGGCTCCCGGGGCAATGACGATGACGTCGATGCCGAACAGCATCAGTTCGCGGCGCAGGCTTTCGGAGAGGCCTTCAACCGCGTGCTTCGAGGCCGAATAAGCCGACATCAGCGGATTGCCGGTCTTCCCGGCGACCGAACTGATCATGACGACCCGTCCCTTCGGTCCGTGCAACGATGGATCCGCGCCGAGCAGCGGACCGAAGGCCTGGGCGGCGATGATCGGGCCGATCACATTGACATCCATCTGCCGGCGGAACTCGTCGGCCGACAATTCGAGCACGGGGCCGGCCACGGCGATGCCGGCATTGTTTACAAGGCCGGCAAGGGTCTCGCCCTCCAGTTCGGCACGGACCTCGCGCGCCGCCGCCAGTACAGCCGCCTCATCGGTAACGTCGAACAACAGCGGCGTGAAGTTGACGCCGAACTCCTGGTTCAGGCGATCGGCATCGGCCTGCTTGCGCACGCTGCCGAACACCCGAAACCCGCGATCGAGCAACACCTTCGCGGTACCCCAGCCGATGCCGGTCGATGTTCCGGTGATGACGACGGATTGCATGGTTTGGTCCCGCTTTGCTTGAGCCAAGGAGCGTAGCCTAATCGTCCAGTAGGACGCATCGTGTCCCGGACGCGGTGCGGCATTCTCCATGCCGCTCCGCAGAGCCGGGACCGTATCAAACAAGGGCGTTCGTTGCGACCCCGGCTCTGCGGCGCACCACAAGTGCGCTGCGCCGCATCCGGGGCACGAACCCTACTCCGCATGCCCGTCGATGATGGGACCGAACAGCTGCCACTTCTCGCCGGTGAATGTCATCATCTGGACCTGCTCGATCGGATAGAAGTCTGTCGGCGACGTCTTGATGCGGATTCCAGGAATGTAGGTGTTGATCTCGAAATCCATGCTTGCGGCCACTTTCATGACATTCGCACGTGTCAGGTTGTCGCCGCACCGTTTCAGCACCTCGACCAGTCCGGTCGCCGTATTATATCCGGTGAGCGGTCCGCTCTCCGACTTGTCGGCTTCCGGATAATACTTCGCCATGAAGGCGCGGTATTTCTGCATTCCGGGATAGCTGTCCCACTGCGGATCGGTGACATCCATCTGGTAGTGGGCGCTCAGGATACCCTTGGAGTTGTCGAGACCCGCGGGCTTCAGCACCGCGCCGACCGACGCCGACACGTTGGTCATGATATGCACCGGGTGCCAGTCGAGCTCCGCGACCTTCTTGATCGCCTGGGCAGCGAATTTCGGCGTGCCGATATTGATGAAGATGTCGGGGTTCGCGGTTTTGATGGTGACCACCTGAGAGTCCACGGTCGGCATGCTGGTCTCGTACGGGATGCTGGCGACCACCATCTTGTCGTACTTCTCGCGCAGCACGTCCTTCAGGCCAAGCACATAGTCCTTGCCGAAGTCGTCATTCTGGTAGATCACGCCGACTTTCGCATTCGGATGATGCTCCAAAATATAAGTCGCATAGATACGCGCCTCGGCGCGATAGTTCGGCTGCCAGCCCATGGTCCACGGAAAATGTTCGGGGTCGCCCCAGCGCGACGCGCCGGTGGCGACGAACAGCTGCGGTACCTTCATGGCGTTCATGTATTTCTGGATCGCCGCATTGGAGGCGGTACCGAGCGAGGCGAAGATCAGGAACACCTCGTCGCTCTCGACCAGCTTGCGCGCCTGCTCCACGGTTTTCGGCGGGCTATAGGCGTCGTCATAGGAGATGAAGTTGATCTTACGCCCGTTGATGCCACCGGTATCGTTGATCATCCGGAAATAGGCGCTCATCGTCTTGCCGATGATGCCGTAGGCCGACGCCGGCCCGCTATACGGCATGATGTTGCCGATCTTGATCTCGGTATCGGTGACGCCATTGTCATATTTCTTCTGCGCGAGCGCCGGCATCGAGGCTGCGGCGAAGACAACAGCGGAAATTCCAAGCGTCTTTACGAATTCCGTGAGCGCGCGCTTCATAGAATCTCCTCCTGCAGGGCTGGGCCAGGCGTGACGGTTTTGGCGGGCGATTTCCTCGACGTGTTTTTGATTGCGGGCGCAGGATAGCAGCTGGCCGCGATCGCCGGAAGCGGCGGGCGGACGAGCAGACGGCTATTTAAAGGGGCGATTTGTCGCGCGAAGTCGGCGTGTGCGATGCGGGATATGCAGGTCTCGTGTCCCGGACGCGGCGCGGCGTTCTTGATGCCGCTCCGCAGAGCCGGGACCGCGCCACGCGCTTAGCGTTCGTTACGGCCCCGGCTCTGCAGCGCACCACGCCGCTAATAGTCGCGGCGCGCTGCGCTGCGTCCGGGGGCACGAGGCTCAGTTCTTCGTCTTGTCGACCAGCGCGCCCTTTTTGATCCAGGGCATCATGTCGCGCAGCTTGACCCCGACTTCCTCGATCGGGTGCGCGGCGAGTTTGGCGCGGGTGGCCTTGAACGAGGTCTGGTTGACCTTGTTCTCCAGCATCCAGTCGCGGGCGAACTTGCCGGACTGGATGTCGTTCAATACGCGCTTCATCTCCTTCTTGGTCTCGTCGGTGACGATGCGCGGGCCGGTGACGTATTCGCCGTATTCGGCGGTGTTGGAGATCGAGTAGTTCATGTTGGCGATGCCGCCTTCATAGATCAGGTCGACGATCAGCTTCACCTCGTGCAGGCACTCGAAATACGCCATCTCGGGTGCGTAGCCGGCTTCCACCAGGGTCTCAAAACCGCCCTTGATCAGTTCGACCAGGCCGCCGCACAGCACGACCTGCTCGCCGAACAGGTCGGTTTCGCACTCTTCCTTGAACGAGGTCTCGATGATACCCGCGCGTCCCCCGCCGATGGCGGATGCATAGCTGAGGCCGAGATCGTGGGCGTTGCCCGACGGGTCCCTGTGAATCGCGATCAGGCACGGCACGCCGCCGCCGCGCTGGTATTCAGAGCGCACGGTATGGCCGGGGCCTTTCGGTGCGATCATCAGCACGTCGAGATCGGGGCGCGGATCGAGCAGGTTGAAGTGCACGTTGAGGCCGTGCGCGAACACCAGGGCCGCGCCCTTCTTCATGTTGTCGTGCAGATGGTCGCGGTAGATATCCCCCTGAAGTTCGTCGGGCGTCAGCATCATCACGAGATCGGCCCACTTCGCGGCTTCGGCGACTTCCATCACCTTGAAGCCCGCGGTTTCCGCCTTCTTGGCCGATGCCGAGCCCTTGCGCAGCGCGATCGCGACGTCCTTGACGCCGGAATCCTTCAGGTTCAGCGCGTGCGCGTGGCCTTGGCTGCCATAGCCGACGATGCAGACCTTCTTGCCCTTGATCAGGTTGATGTCGGCGTCGCGATCGTAATAAACCCGCATTGGTCGTTCCTCTCATATGGCGGCCGCTTTCCGGTCCGCCTCGTCTCATATTCGATCGGGCCAATCGGCTCCGACCACGAATTGCCGCCGGTTTCTAGGGCGGCCAGCCCGCCCAGACAAGGCCGGAAGGCGATTTTCTGGTGCGCGCAACGTATATGCGCCACTCACGCGACCTTGGGGACGGCCGACGGCCGCTTCGACAGCAACATGATGGCAATGCCGCAGACCACGGTGACCATGCCGGCCAGCCGCAGCGGCCCGAACCGCTCGCCGAACACGATGCTCGACGCCGCGGCGCCGACGAACGGCACCAGCAGCGCGAACGGCACTACCTGCGCCGCGGTATGATCGCGCAGCAGCCGGCCCCACAGCCAATAGGCGATGCTGGTCGAGACCGCGCCGATGGCCAGGATGCTGGCGATGCCGGTCGGCGACATGTTGAGCAGCGCATGCCAGGCCGGCCGCGGACCGTCCGCGATCAGCGTCAGTAGCGCCAGCGGCACCGCAGCGACCAGACAAAGCCAGGCAAACAGGTCGAACATCGGCACATCGCGCGCCCGCCGCAGCAGCAAGTTGCCGACAGCGAAAACCACCGGCGAGATCATCAGCACTGCAAAGGCACCGACGCTGAAATCGTAACCGACGGTGCCGCAAATCATCAGCAGGCCGATCGCGGCGATGCCGATTCCGACGATCTGCGCGCGCGTCGGGACCTCGCCAAACGCCACGACGGCGAAGGCGACAGTGAACAGCGCCTGGCTCTGCACGATGACACTGGCAAGCCCCACCGGTACGCCATGCGCGATGCCAAAAGCCTGCGCCAGGAATTGGCCGAGAAACAGCGTGGCGCTGATGGCGATCAGCAATGGCCACGACACATCCGGCTTGCGCACGAACAGGCACGGCACCGCCGCGATGGCAAACCGCATCGTCGTCATCAGCGTCGGCGGCAGTTCGTCAAGCGCCAGCCGGCTCGCGACGAAGCCAAGTCCCCAGATCACGGCGACCAGCACCGCGAGGAAAATGTCGGCGGGTTTCATGAGGTCGCGATTACATCCCCTCCGGCCCGCGGCCGATGGCGGCGACCCCGGTGCGCGATACTTCCACCAGCCCGAGCGGCCGCATCAGGTCGATGAACTGGCTGATCTTGGCCGAATTGCCGGTGATCTCGAACACGAAGCTTTCGGTCGAGGCGTCGATCACGCGGGCGCGGAACGCATCCGCTAGCCGCATCGCCTCGACGCGGGGCTCGCCCATGCCGCGCACTTTTACCATCGCCAGTTCGCGCTCGATCGAGCGCCCGCCGGTCAGCGTCATGTCGACCACTCGAAAGACCGGGATCATGCGGTCGAGTTGGTTCTTGATTTGCTGGATCACCATCGGCGTGCCCGTCGTGACGATGGTGATGCGCGAGACATGCTTCTGACTTTCGGTCTCCGAAACCGTGAGACTTTCGATATTGTAGCCGCGCCCTGAAAACAGGCCGATCACGCGCGCAAGCACGCCCGGCTCGTTCTGCACCAGCACCGAGAGCGTGTGCGTCTCGTTGGGGTCGTGGCGCTCTTCCATGAAATAGGCGGATGCGGGCTGGTTCATTGTTCGTCTCGGTTGGAGCGGTTTCATTCAGTTGTCATTGCCGGGCCTTACCCGGCAATCCATCGTCTTCGTAGAACGCATTTCACAAAGCGGATCGATGCGCGGATCAAGCCCGCGCATGACGCAGCAAATGTGGCGAGGCGTTGCGCATTCTCCAACATATTCACGCCGGCACCCTGCGATCGGGGACCGCCTCCGGCATAACCCAGCGGCGAAACAAATCGAGATCGATGTTGCCGCCGCTCAGGATGAGGCCGATCCGCTTGCCGCGGATTCTCTGCTTGTCTTGCAGGGCGGCAGCGAGCGCCGCGGCGCCGGCGCCTTCCGCCAGATTGTGGGTGTCGGTCCAGCAGGCATGTATCGCCGCGCCGATTTCGTCGTCGGTGACTTGGGCGATGCGGGAAGCGCCGCGCCGGATGATGGCAAGCGCATCCGGATCGGGAATCCGGGTCGCCATGCCATCGGCAAACGTATTGCTGGTCGCGGTCGTGACCACCGTTCCGGCCGCGAACGACAGCGCATAGGAAGGCGCCTCGGTCGATTGCACGCCGACGATGTCGGTGCGCAGTCCGAGCACGTCGCGCGCGAGGATGCAGCCACAGATGCCGGACCCCTGCCCGATCGGGACATAGAGCACATCGAGGTCAGGCGCTTTCCGCAACAGCTCCAGCGCATAGGTCGCAACGCCCAACACCAGGTCCGGATGAAATGCGGGCACGATTTCAAGCCCGCCAATGGCGGCGCGGCGATAGGCTTCCTCGCGCGCGACCTGAAAATCCTCGCCATGCTCGACAAGCTCGGCTCCCAGCGCCTTCATGGCGCGGTTTTTCTCGACCGAATTGCCGCGAGGCACGAGGATCGTTACCGGCACGCCATGGCGGCGCGCGGCAAAGGCAAGGCTCTGGCCATGATTGCCTCGCGTCGCCGAGATCAATCCGACGGTGCCCGGACGCTCGCGCCGCAGACGGTCAACGTAGACCAATCCGCCGCGAACCTTGAAGGCGCCGGTCGGAGTATGGTTCTCATGCTTGACGACCACCGCCGCCCCAAGCCGTTCCGACAGCAACGGCCACGCATGCGCCGGAGTCGGCGGCATCGCTGCTCCGACGATCGCATGCGCGCGCTCGAGTTGCTGCAGATCGAACATCCGTTCACCTATCGATCCGCCGTCATCCGCAAGCGCACTTTTCGCGCGCTTGCGGATGACGGCATCTTATCGTGTCAGCCATCTTTCGAGACGCTGCTTCGCGGCCCCTTGGATGACGCCGTCTGTGCCTCACACCAGCGCCTTGCCGCCGGCGAAAGCCGCCGCGGTGGTTTCGTCGTTGGCTTCCGCCGGCAGCAGCATTTCGTTGTGTGCCTTGCCGGAAGGGATCATCGGGAAGCAGTTTTCCAGCGCCGCCACCCGGCAATCGAACAGCACCGGCTTTTTGACGCTGATCATTTCCTTGATCGCGCCGTCGAGATCGCCGGGCTTTATGGCCTGGATGCCGACGCAGCCATAGGCCTCCGCCATCTTGACGAAATCCGGCAGCGCTTCCGAATAGGAATGCGACAGCCGGTTACCGTGCAGGAGTTGCTGCCACTGACGTACCATGCCCATATACTGGTTATTGAGGATGAATATCTTGATCGGCAGTTCGTATTGAACCGCGGTCGACATTTCCTGCATGGTCATCTGCACCGAGGCGTCGCCGGCGATGTCGATCACGAGGCTGTCGGGATGCGCGACCTGCACGCCGAGCGCCGCCGGCAGGCCATAGCCCATGGTGCCGAGACCGCCGGACGTCATCCAGCGGTGCGGCGCCTCGAAGCCGAAGAACTGCGCGGCCCACATCTGATGCTGGCCGACTTCGGTGGTGATGTAGGTGTCGCGTCCGCGCGTCGCTTCGAACAGCCGTTAAATCGCGAATTGCGGCAGGATCACGTCGCTGTTTTTCTTGTAGGCAAGCGAATTGCGCGCACGCCAACGTCCGATCTCGAACCACCACGGATCGATTTTCGGTTTGCCTGCCTCCGCCTTGAACACCTGCAGCATGTCGCCAAGCACGTTGCCGCAATCGCCGATGATCGGGACGTCGATGCGGATATTCTTGTTGATCGACGACGGGTCGATGTCGATATGGATTTTCTTTGAATTCGGCGAGAACGCGTCGGTGCGCCCGGTGATGCGGTCATCGAAGCGCGCGCCGACGCACAGCATGACGTCGCAATCATGCATCGCCATGTTGGCTTCATAGGTGCCGTGCATGCCGAGCATGCCGAGCCAGTTGGTGCCGGACGCCGGATAGGCGCCGAGGCCCATCAAGGTGGAGGTGATCGGAAATCCGGTAGCCTCGACCAATTCGCGCAACAATTTGGAGGCCTCGAGGCCGGAATTGATCACGCCGCCGCCGGAATAGATCACCGGGCGCCGGGCAGAGGCCATCAACGCTACCGCCTTGCGTATCTGCGCGGCGTCGCCCTTCACCCGCGGCGAATAGGAGATGTGCACGTCTGACTTGCGCGGCGGATGATAGGTGCCAACCGCGAACTGCACGTCCTTCGGCACGTCGACCACAACGGGACCGGGCCGGCCGGTGGTGGCGACATAGAACGCTTCGTGCAACACCTTCGGCAAATCCTCGATCCGCCGCACCAGCCAGTTATGCTTGGTGCAGGGCCGGGTAATACCGACGGTGTCGCATTCCTGGAATGCGTCGTTGCCGATCAGGTGCGTCGGCACCTGTCCGGTGATGCAGACCAGCGGGATCGAATCCATCAGGGCATCGGTCAGCGGCGTCACCATGTTGGTAGCGCCGGGACCCGAGGTCACCAGCACAACACCGGGCAGTCCGGTCGAGCGCGCGTAGCCTTCGGCGGCGTGGCCGGCGCCCTGCTCGTGCCGCACCAGGATATGCTCGACCTCGGTCTGCTGGAAAATCTCGTCATAGATCGGAAGCACCGCGCCGCCGGGATAGCCGAAGATATGCTTGACGCCATGATCGGCCAGCGCGCGCACGATCATGGCGGCGCCTGTCATTTGGTTGGGATCGTGGCTCTTGTTGTCGCTCATAGTCGGCTCCGGATGCGCCCTCTGGCGCGACTTGGTTCTTCGCGATCTTGGAAAATAAAAAAGGGCCCAAGAGGCCCCATGCACACCGCCTGTTATGGGCTGGCCTCAGCCAACCCCGGCGGTGCGCCTGGGTACGACGAGAATAAGCCTTTTGGTAATTTTATTGCTCATTTTAGCGCCTGGAATTCCCGAACATTGCGCGGAACATAACGACCAAACCTTGAAAGTCAAGGCAGGGGCGGCAATTGCGCTATCCGAGACTAGCGGGCTTCGGCGCATAGAGCGAGCTTTTTCCACGTCATTGCGAGCACAGCGAAGCAATCCAGCGCTTGCCGGCCTCCTCCGGCCTCACCCACTCGAACTCCGGCAGTTGATGCCGAAACCAGGTGTACTGCCGCTTGGCATAGTGCCGAGTGTCGGCGCGGCCGATCATGGCCGCTTGCTCCAGCGTGATCTCGCCGGCAAGATGGCGGAGCAGCGCCGGCACGCCATGGGCCTTCATGGCCGGCAGCAGCGGATCGAGATCGCGCGCCGCCAGCGCTGCGACCTCGTCGAGTGCGCCGGTTTTCAGCATCGCATCGAACCGCGCGTCGATCCTTGAATAAAGCTCATCGCGCTCGGGGGCGAGAAACAGCGCGGCGAACTGTCCCGGGGCCAGCGGTGGCGGCAAGCCGTCGCGATGCCAGTCGGTCAGCGAACGGCCGGTGGCCTCGACGACTTCAAGCGCGCGCGCGACCCGCGAGCGATCGCGCGGCTTCAAACGCGCGGCAGAAATCGGATCGCGCCGTATCAGCAGCGCGTGAAGCGCTTCGACGCCGTCGCGCTCCAGCCGCGCCCGCACGCTTTGGCGCACCTCGGATGGAATCGGCGGCACCGCCGACAGCCCGCGCGTCAGCGCCTTGAAATACAGCCCTGAGCCGCCGACAAAAATCGGTAGGCGCTTTTGCGCGCGCACCTCCACAAGCGCTTCGGCGGCATCGGCAATCCATGCGCCGACGGAGAAATTCACTGCGGCATCGACGGTGCCATACAGCCGATGCGGCGCGACCGCCTCCTCTTCCGGCTTTGGCCGCGCCGTAAGCACGCGCAGGTCGCGGTACACCTGCATGGAATCGGTGTTGATAATCACGCCGTCGTGCGTTTCCGCAAGCGCAAGCGCCAGCGCCGACTTGCCGCTGGCGGTCGGCCCTGCGATAAGCACAGCCTTGTGGTTCTCCCGGCTCGAATTCACGTCATGTCTCTCATCGCCACGCTGATATGCAATCCGGCAAATCCCGCGCTCGACTCCTCGATTGTCGACGGCGCGCGCGCCGTTCTTCCCGGCGCCGCGCCGGCGCAATGGCTGTTCAACGAAGTCGCGGTCGACATTCCCTTTACCTCATCCGACGACATCGGCGCGATCGTCGACAGGCTGCGCGAAGCACGCGGCGACCTGCCGATCGATATTGTGGTGCAGCCTCGGATCGCCCGGCGCAAGAAGCTTTTTCTGGCCGACATGGATTCCACCATGATCGGCCAGGAATGCGTCGACGAACTGGCGGATTTCGCGGGCCTCAAGAACCACGTCGCCGCGATCACCGAGCGCGCGATGCGCGGCGAAATCGAATTCGAGCCGGCATTGCGCGAACGGGTGGCGCTGCTACAGGGCATGGCCGTGAGCGTGGTCGACGAAGTGCTGGCCAAGCGCATCACGTTGACACCTGGCGGCCGCGAACTGGTCGCGACCATGCGCGCGCACGGCGCCTATACCTGCCTGATCTCGGGCGGTTTCACGCTGTTTACCCGCTCGGTTGCCGCCATGATAGGGTTCCAGGAGAATCGCGGTAATGAATTGCTGGTCGCGGATGGCAAGTTCACGGGCCAAGTCGCCGAGCCGATTCTGGGGCGCGCGGCGAAACTGGCAACGCTGGTCGAACTGCGCGAAGCATTCGACGTCGACGATCTCGACACGCTGGCGGTTGGCGACGGCGCCAACGATCTTGGCATGATCCAGAGCGCGGGCCTCGGAATTGCCTACCACGCCAGGCCTGCGGTCGCCGCCGCCGCGCATGGCCGGATCGACTTCGGCGATCTCACCGCGCTGCTGTATGCGCAGGGATATCGCCGCGACGAGTTTGTGACTTAACTTGGCGTCATACGCGGGCTTGACCCGCGTATCCATCGATTTTCGCAAGAGTTCTTTCGAAGCGGATGGATGGCCGGGTCAAGCCCCGCCATGACGATGATGAGTTTCACTGCACGCTGAGCGCAACAAACCGCAATTCGCCCTCGGCATTGGAGACCAGCAACAGGATGGACTTCTTGCCATCCTTCTTCAACTGCTCGACGCGCTTCTTGACGTCGGCGGCATTCGAGACCGCTTCCTGCGCCACTTCGACGATCACCTCGCCGGCGCTGAGCCGTTTTTCGGCGGCGTCCGACGAAGAGTCGACGCTGGTGATGACCACGCCCTTGATGCCGTCCTTGATCTTGTAGCGGCTGCGCAAATCCTTGCTCAGCCCGGCGAGGTCGAGGCCAAGCGCCTTCTGTGTGACCGGCTTCTCCTGCGGCTCGGTCGGCTTTGCGGAAGCCTGTACTGCTTTCTCGCCATCCTCGAGACGGCCAAGCGTGACCTGTTTGGTTTCTTCCTGGCCTTTGCGGATAATAACGACGTCGACCGCCTTGCCGACCGCGGTGTCGGCGACGACGCGCGACAAATCCTTCGGCTCCTTGATATCCTTGCCGTCGAACTTGATGACGACGTCGCCGGGTTCGATGCCGGCGGGCTTGGCCGGCCCTTTCTCCTCGACGCCGGCGATCAGGGCGCCACGCGCGGGCTTGATGCTGAGGCTTTCGGCGATCTCATCGGTGACCTGCTGGATGCGGACACCGAGCCAGCCGCGGCGGAGTTCGCCGAACTGGCGCAGCGAATCCACCACCCCGACGACGGTCTTTGAAGGCACCGCAAAGCCGATGCCGATCGAGCCGCCCGAGGGTGAGATGATCAGCGTGTTGACGCCGATCACCTCGCCGTCGAGATTGAACAGCGGCCCGCCGGAATTGCCGCGGTTGATCGCAGCGTCGGTCTGGATGTAGCTGTCATACGGTCCGGAATTGATGTCGCGGTTGCGCGCCGAGACGATGCCCGCGGTGACGGTGCCGCCGAGGCTGAACGGGTTGCCGATCGCGATCACCCATTCGCCGAGACGTAGCTTGTCGGAATCGCCGAACTTCACCGCGACCAGCGGTTTGACCGGCGTGAATTTCAGCACCGCCAGATCGGTCTTCTTGTCGACGCCCACCAGCGTCGCCTTGATCTTGGTGCCGTCATTCATGATGACGTTGATCTCATCGGCGTCGGCGATGACGTGGTTGTTGGTCACCACGACACCCGCGGTGTCGACGATGAAGCCGGAGCCGAGCGAATTGGTCTTGCGCGGCTGCATGCCGCCACCCTTGTCGCCGCCCTGGCCGCCACGGCGATTCTTAAAGAAGTCGTCGAAGAACTCCTCGAACGGCGAGCCCGGCGGCAGTTGCGGCATGGCGCCCCGTCCACCGTCGCCGCCGGCCTTGGCCTCGACCGTCTGTGTCGTCGAAATGTTGACCACCGCGTCGATCACCTTTTCAGCGACATCGGCGATGCCATCGGGGCCCCGCGCAAATGCTGGTACTGAAATCAGGGTCGTTGCGGCGCCAAGGCAGATGGCCGCTGCCCAAATGCGCAAGCGATGGCTCAAGGCGAAAATCGCACCGGACATGTCTATTCTCTTCTCCTGAAACGGGGCCGGAAATTCAGATCTTACAGTGCGCCCGAACGGGGCAAAGGCGCAAGCATGCGCTCGGTGCAATTTTGCCGATGGCGCACCCCGATTACGGCTAAAAACGGCACCGACGCCCACGATGGCGTTGATTCCGATGTCTTTTAAAGATCGCGGCCGATTGTCCGAATCGGCTAGCGCCGCACGAACCATATCAGGATCAGGCCGGCGACCGCTGATCCAAGTCCGACGACGCGAAGGATGTTGTCCGGTGTCGCCAGCGCGCTTTTCATGGCCCGCCGCATCCACGCAGGGCTCGCCGCAAACAGCAGGCCTTCAAGCACAAACAGGATACCCACACCGATGAGGAAGTCGGCGAACGCTATGGACCTCATCCGATGAAACCTCCTATCAACTGCTTTTGGCACGTCTTTCATCGCGGCGGGTCTGGATCTGCCTCGAAGGACATGCTTCTTCATAGAGGAGAGCGGGTTTTAACGCAAAACGGCGTCCGAGCCCCTGCCCCGGGACACAAACCGCCTTCGTCGTCCCCGCGGAGGAGCCTGTGAACTTATCTGAAGCGGTGTCTGCGGTGGCGTATACTATTGGTCGGACGATTGGCTTCATGCGGCGGCGATTGTCCTTAATCGCACGGCGATTGAGAGGTTGTGGGCAAGCGCGTGCCACAGTCCGATCGCTTGCACCTTGGCAAGGCCTCGCACCAGGAGCGTGCCGAAGCCTCGGTTTTTGAAGCTTGCGTTGACCCGTTCGATCCGTCCCCTCTTTTTCATCACCGCCTCGGCCTCGTTGCTGGTCATGCGCTGCCGCCAGTCCTTGATGGTCTGCGGCTCTCCTTCTCGTTGCTTTTGCCGCCTCAGCAGCGTTGCCGGCTTGACATCGGTGCGATCCCTGGGCGGGTGGATGTAGACGCCGACCGGCGCTTCGGGCCGGCTGCTCAGGGCTGCGATATCGTCAACCTGCGCAAAGCCCGTGTCCGCCAGCACGCGTTTGATCGGCCGCCCCAGCCGTTGCTCGCTCTCCTCGACCATCGGCCGCACCAGATCGCTGTCGTTGCGCCGGTCCGTCGCCATGATCGCGGTGACGAAGCCATGATCCGTCGTTGCTGCAATCTGCACATTGTAGCTCGCGCGCACCGCGCCATCCGCGCACCGCATCCGCCGCGCCTGCGGATCGGTGAGCGAGGCGCGAGCTTCTGTTTGTTCGGCAACCTCCTTCGGGCTGCGCTCGGCCCGCTTGGCCTTCTCCGCTTCGATCTCCGCCAATTTGGCGCGTGCCTTCTCAATCCGCTCCTGGGTCTGGCTCAAGCCACGGGCCCGCGCCGCCTGCCGGCGCTTGGAACTCGCCGCCGGGTCCGCCTCGACCTCGGCTTTCAAGGCCACCACACGCGCCTTCGCCTTGGCCTCCGCCTCGTCCAGACGCAGCGCCCGCTTGTACGAACTCTTGCCCGCGGAAGCCTTGATTTTGGTGCCGTCGACGACGATCTCGTCGGCCTCAAACAGTCCCTCCGCCATGAACGCTGCCAGCGTTTCGGTGAGCAGAGCGTCGAGCACATCGGCATGCGCCACGCGAAAGTCCGCAAGTCCGTGGTAGTTGACAGGAACGCCGCAGGCCACCCACCGATAGGCCAGATCCTGGCTGGTCAACCGGTCCAGTTCGCGCGCCGAGCCAACCCCGTCCATCGTCGCCAAAAGCCACAACGCAAACAGCACAGCCGGATCCGCCGCCGGCCGGCCCGCCGTTCCCTCACGCGCTTCGATCTTGTCGTAGAGCACCGTCAAATCAAGCGTCTCGACGAACCCAACCACCAATCGCGCGCGGTGGTTGGCCGCCAGCCAGCCATCCGGATTGATCAGATCCCACGACAGTTGAGCCCGGTTCGCAACCACAACCCGAGCATCGCCTCGACCCGCCATCCCTGCAATCCCTCTATCACCCAATCAGTCAACATCTCCATTGAATCACAGTTCACCCCGAAATCGAGAAGATTTCTTCACAGGCTCGGAGGCGGGGACCCATAAACACGGGCGAATATTTGGCGATGATTGGGGCCGCACTTATGCAACAACGAGCATCGGTGGTTATGGGTCCCCGCCTTCGGGGACGACACTGGATTGGTTAGGGCTTCGGCGCGGCGCCGGCCGAAGGCTGGGCCGGCGCGGCCGGGGGATGGCCGGATGAGTTGCCGAAGAACTTGAAGAAATCGGAGTCTGGCCGCAGCAGGAAGCGGGTGTCGTTACTCTTCAAGCCGTTCTCGTAAGCCGTCATCGAGCGATAGAACGCAAAGAAATCGGGATCCTTGCCATAGGCTTCGGCGAACAGCCGGTTGCGTTCGCCGTCGCCCGCGCCGCGTACCTGCTCGGCGGTGGAATTGGCCTCCGCGACGATGACGGTCGCTTCGCGGTCGGCTTTGGAGCGGATTTCCTGCGCCTTCTGGCCGCCTTGTGCGCGGAATTCTGCTGCTTCGCGCTGCCGCTCGGTTTGCATGCGCTGATAGACCGCCTGGCTGTTCTGCTCGGGAAGATCGGCGCGGCGGATCCGCACGTCGACCACCTGGATTCCGTAACCGTCGGCTTCCTTGTCGAGCTGGTCGCGAATCCGCGCCATCAGGGCTTCGCGCTCGTCGCGCACCACCGTGATGAAGGTGACTTCGCCGAGCACCCGGCGCAGCGACGCGTTGAGCAGCGTCGTCAACTGGATATTGGCGGCTTGAATCGAGCCGACGCTCTGATAGAACCGCAGCGCATTCTTGATGCGGTAGCGCGCGAAGGCGTCGACCACCAGCCGCTTCTGATCGGAAGCGATGACTTCCTGCGACGGATTTTCAAGATCGAGAATCCGCTTGTCGATGCTGATCACGGTGTCGATGAATGGCGCCTTGAAGTTCAGCCCGGGTTCGGTGACGACGCGAACCGGCTCGCCGAGCCGCACCAGCAGCACCTGTTCGGTCTGGGTTACCGTGAACATCGAACTGTAGCCGACCACGAGCAGGACAATCAGCACCAGCAACGCGACAATTCCTGAAATTCCTGATCTCATCGGGTGCTCCCGCTCTGCTGCTGCGGCTGGCCTGATGTCGCTGGCGGACGCCGTGGCGTCAGTTCATTCAATGGCAAGTAAGGTACGACGCCCTGCGAGGACGACGAGTTGCCGCCGTCATAGACCAGCTTCTCGGCGCCGCCCAGAATGCGCTCCATGGTTTCGAGATAGATGCGCTGCCGCGTGACGTCAGGCGCCTTCTTGTATTCGTCGTAGACTTTCAGGAAGCGCGCGCTCTGGCCCTTGGCTTCGGCCACCGCCTGCTCCTTGTAGCCCTCGGCGACCTGAATGATCTGCGCGGCACGGCCTCGCGCGTCCGGAACCACGCGGTTGGCATAGGTCTGGGCTTCGTTCTGCAACCGCTCGAGATCAGCGCGCGCCGCCTGCACGTCGCGGAACGCATCGATCACCTGCGCCGGCGGATCGACCTTCTGCATCTGGACCTGCTGCACCAGAATGCCGGAGCCGTAGCTGTCGAGCGTCTTCTGCATCAGTTCCTGGACGCCGGCTTCGTTGGTGGTGCGGGCGCCGGTGAGGATCGGCTGGATGTTGGAGCGGCCGACGACCTCGCGCATCGCGCTTTCGGCGACAGCTTTCACGGTGCCTTCGGGATTCTGGATGTTGAAGAGATAATTGCCGACGCCATCCGGCTTGATCCGCCACAGCACGGTGAAATCCACGTCGACGATATTCTCGTCGCCGGTGAGCATCAGGCTTTCCTCCGGCACGTCGCGCATGGTCCTGCCGCGCCGCGCCGGATCGTCGATCAGCGTCATGCCGATGGAGATGGTCGAAACGCGCAGCGCCTTCGGCAGCAGCACGGTCTCGATCGGATACGGCAGATGATAATTCAGGCCCGGCTGCACCGTGCGCACGTGCTTGCCGAAGCGCAGTACGACGCCGAGTTCTTCGGACTGGACGCGGAAAAATCCGGACAATCCCCAGATCGCCAGCGCGGCGATCAGCAGCAGCGCGATACCCATGCCGCTGAAATATCCGCCGGGCAGCAACTGTTGCAGCCGGTCCTGGCCGCGGCGCAGCAGGTCTTCCAGATCGGGCGGCCTCGGTCCGACCGATTGCGGACCGGAACCCCATGGTCCCTTCGGACCCGAGCCCCACGGACCTCCGCCTTGATTCTTCCACGGCATCGAATGTCTCCTCCGCGGGCCTGCGGCAACACACCGGACCTCGCAAACTCTGCCCGGCTTTATAGGGGACGGCCCCGGCCCTTACAACGCGGCTTGTTGCTCGCAGCAACTAAGCCTGAAGCCCCGATTGTCAATGTAAAGATCGCCCGACGCGGTTAATGCGGCTGTCGCCGGCGATATGTCACATAGGAAAAGTCCGCACTGTCGTCGGAAGTGGCCGAATTCCGCCCGCGCGCCACTTCTTTCCAATCGGCCGGGTCGATGGCGGCGAAGGTCGTGTCGCCGTCCGGCCGGGCGTGAACCTCGGTAACCTCAAGCCGATCGGCACTGTCCATCCATTGTGCGTAGATTTCAGAGCCGCCGATCACCGCGATCTCGGTGGCTAAACGCCGCAGCGCGTCGCCGAGGGCGATTGCCCGGGCGTCCGCGAAAGACGTCGTCACCACGGCGCCCGCCGCGCGAAAATTCGCATCACGGGTAATGACGATATTGGTTCGACCGGGCAGCGGCCTGCCAATCGAAGCGTACGTCTTGCGGCCCATCACCACGGGCTTATTCAGCGTGAGTTTTTTGAGCCGCTGCAAATCGGACTTGAGCCGCCAGGGCATTGTTCCGCCAGAACCGATCACACCGTTTTCTGCGACCGCGACGATGAGGACGATTTCTGGACGAACCTCGGTCACGGTCACACTGCGACCTCGGCCTTGATATGCGGATGCGGATCGTAACCTTCGAGCACGAAGTCTTCATAACGGAAGGCGAAGATGTCCTTGACGGCGGGATTGATCTTCATCACCGGCAGCGCGCGCGTCGGCCGCGTCAGTTGCAGCCGGGCCTGTTCCAGATGGTTCGAATAGAGATGCGCATCGCCGAGGCTATGCACAAAGTCGCCGGGCTTCAGGTCTGTGACCTGCGCCACCATCATGGTCAGCAGCGCGTAGGAGGCGATGTTGAAGGGCACGCCGAGGAAAACATCGGCCGAGCGCTGATAGAGCTGGCATGACAACTTGCCGTTCGCGACGTAGAACTGGAACAGGCAATGGCATGGCGGCAGCGCCATTCTGTCGACGTCGGCCGGATTCCACGCGGTCACGATCAGGCGGCGCGAATCCGGATTGCGCCTGATCAAGTCGATGACGTTGGAAATCTGGTCGATGCTGCACCCGTCGGGCGTCGGCCACGACCGCCACTGCGACCCATAGACCGGGCCGAGATCGCCATTGGCGTCGGCCCATTCGTCCCAGATCGAAATGCCGTGATCCTTGAGATATTTGATGTTGGTGTCGCCTTTGAGAAACCACAGTAGTTCGTGCACAATGGCTTTGAGCGGAAGCCTCTTCGTCGTCAGCATCGGAAAGCCGGCAGCAAGACTGAACCGCATCTGATGCCCGAACACCGATAGCGTACCGGTGCCGGTGCGGTCGTGCTTCTCCGCGCCGTCACTGAGGATGCGTTCAAGCAGGTCGTGATACTGATTCATGGTCTCGTTTTCGGGACATTTGCAGCGGCGAACCTATCGTCTGGTCCGTCGATCCGACACGCCGATTCGGCGGTATCTGTCGATTATACCCAAAAAATGAGCATCAGGCGCGCAAACGGCAAGGGGCGGAACTGGATCCCGCCCCTGTCAGCCGGTTTCGCCCGTCCCGATCAATTGGTTGCGGGCTTCAATACCGCAGACCACTTTTCAATCTCGCTCTTTACGAGGCTCGCCAGGGCTGTCCGGGTGCGAGCTTCAGTCTTGGGAATGTCGGATCCGACTTCGAGCAAACGCTTGCGAACATTCTCGTCGTCCAGCGCTTTGACCACCGCCGCATTTAATTTGGCGAGGATCGGAGCCGGCGTACCCTTGGGCGCGAAAATCGCATTCCACGCCGACGCCTGATATTTCGGCAAGCCTGCTTCCGCCGTCGTCGGCAGATTCGGCAGCGACGGATTGCGCTCCGGCGTCGCGATCGCATAGGCCTTGATGGTGCCGCCGTTGATCTGCGGCACTGCGTTGACGATCTGATCGCACATGTAGTCGACCTGGCCGCCGATCAGCGCGTTCATGGCCGGTGCGGTGCCGTTGAACGGGACACCGACCGGCTTGATGTCGAGAACCGAACTAAACAGCTCGCAGGACGAATAGGAAACCGAGCCGATGCCGGCATGGGCCATGTTCATCTTGTCGGTGTTGGCCTTTACGTAAGTGATGAATTCCTTGAGATCGCCAGCCGGAAAGTCTTTCTTGGCCAGGATCAGGATCGGCGTGCCTGCGAGCATCGCCACCGGCTCGAAATCCTTTTCCGGATGGTAAGCAAGTTTCGGATATAGCGGCACTGCGGCCGCGTGGGTGCCCATGTGCCCAGTGATCAGCGTGTAACCGTCATTGGCCGCGCGCGCCGCGCGGGTGGTCGCTGTGGTGCCCCCTGCTCCGACCACGTTCTCGATGATGATGCTCTGCCCGAGCGTCTGCGCCATATGCCCGGTGACGATGCGCGAGATCACGTCGGTTGGGCCGCCAGCCGCGAACGGCACGATCATGGTGATGGCCCGCGTCGGATAATCCTGCGCCAAGGCGGGCGCGGCCATCGGGCCGACTGCGGCCAGGGCGGCCACGGTCGCGAGCAGGCGGCTGAACAAATTCATGAATTTCTCCGAGAGGCGCGTTGCGCAAGTGCGATGCGAAGTGACGGCATCACATCAATACAGCACCGTCCCGAAGTCCATTCGACTTCACGACGCGCGGCGCAACGCCGCACTCAGCTCTCGGATTCCACGAATACTTCGTCGCGCTTCTTGCGCAACGCCGGCAGCAAGGCCAGCACCAGCAGAAACGCCGCGGTCGCCATGAGCCCCGCCGACAGCGGGCGGGTGAAGAACACCGTCCAGTCGCCGCGGGAGATCAGCAGCGCGCGGCGCAGATTTTCTTCCATCAGCGGTCCGAGCACCATGCCGAGCAGCAGCGGCGCCGGCTCGAAATCGTGCTTGATCAGCCAGTAGCCAAGCAACCCGAACGCACCGGCCAGAATGACGTCGACCGGCGCGTTGTTGATCGAATAGATACCGATGGCGCAGAAGATCACAATCGAGGGGAACATCAGCCGGTACGGCACTCGCAACAGCCGCACCCAGATGCCGACCAGCGGAAGGTTGATGATGATCAGCATCAAATTGCCGATCCACATCGAGGCGATCATGCCCCACACCAGTTCGGGCTGCTTCTGCATTACCTGCGGCCCCGGCACGATGCCGTGAATGGTCATGGCGCCGACCATCAGCGCCATCACCGCGTTGGGCGGGATGCCGAGTGTCAGCAGCGGAATGAACGAAGTCTGCGCCGCGGCGTTGTTGGCGCTTTCCGGTGCGGCGACGCCCTCGATCGCGCCACGGCCGAACCGCGACGGATCCTTTGCGATTTTCTTCTCGAACGTATAGGCGGCGAACGAGGCAATCACCGCGCCGCCGCCGGGCAGGATGCCGAGGATCGACCCCAGCACCGTACCCCGCAAGATGGCCGGCGCGGAATCGATCAGGTCCTTTTTGGTCGGCATCAGGCCGGTGATCTTCTGCTGGACGAGATCGCGATCCATTTCGGCGCCGGCATCGAGATTGCGGATGATCTCCGCGAATCCGAATACGCCCATCGCCACCGTGGCGAAGCCGAGACCGTCGGCCAATTCAGGAATGTTGAACGCCATGCGCGAGGCGCCGGTCTCGATGTCGGACCCGACCATCGATAGCAACAGACCGAAAACGATCATCGCGATCGCCTTCAGCACCGAGCCCTTGGCCAGCACCACCGCGAAGATCAGGCCGAGCACCATCAGCGAGAAATATTCGGCCGGCCCAAACGCCAGCGCGAGCTTTGTCAGCGGCGCGCCCAGCACGGCGATCAGCACGGTCGCGACGCAGCCGGCAAAAAACGAACCGATCGCGGCAATCGCGAGCGCCGGACCGGCGCGGCCCTGTTTCGCCATCTGGAAGCCGTCGAGCGTCGTCACCACCGAGGTGGCTTCGCCTGGAATGTTGACCAGGATCGAGGTGGTCGAACCGCCATATTGCGCGCCGTAATAGATGCCGGCAAGCATGATCAGCGCGCCGACCGGCGGCAGGCCGAAGGTGATCGGCAGCAGCATCGCGACGGTAGCGATGGTGCCGATGCCCGGCAACACGCCGACCAGCGTGCCCACCAGCGCGCCGACCAGGCACAGCAACAGATTGATCGGCGTGAAGGCGACCCCGAAACCGAGAGCGAGATTGGAAAAGAGCTCGACCATCACGCCCTCACTGGATCAGAAAACGGGGGAACAGCTGCAGCGGCAATCCCAGCGCATAAGGGAACAGCAGGCTGCAGCCGATCGTCAGGCAAATCCCGACGATGATGGTTTCCTTCCACCTCGTTTCCGGCGTACCGAGCGCGGAGATCATAAAGCTGGCAAAGGCCGAAATCACCAGACCGAGCGGCCGGATCGTCAACGCAAATGAAAGGATCGCCAGCGAAACGAACAATGGCCCGCGCCAGTGATACGTCGCCAGATGCTGACCTTCGGACAGAACGCCCATCAGCGCCACGCCGGCGCCGAGACCAAGCAGCAGGACCGCGAACATCCGCGGCGCGGTTCCCGCGCCGAATGAAAATCCGTGCATGCCCTGCAGGTCGCTCGAAGCCCACAAGGCGAACGCCGCGATTACCATCAATGCGATGCCGCCGACGAAATCCTGCGGACCGCGGACCCATTTCGGCATGATGGATTTGACCGGGCCATGGCTCGGCGCGTCACTCATCGATCTCACTCCCCGTATCGGACTTTTCGTCCATTCTGTTATGTGGCTGGTGATAGTGCCCCGTCCCAGCATTGCCTAGCGATTTTCATCAAACAACGCCAGCAAAACCAAGACATCCCCCCGCAAGCAATAACCACAGCGGGTTGATCCGGGTGGCAAGCGTTAAAATTGCCGCACTTCCGGTCAGTACGACCGCGAGCCAAGTCCGGTCCGCGGCCTGCGCCAGCACCAGCGCGCTCGCCGCCATCAAGCCGATCGACAATGGAACCAGTGCGGTCTGAATAATGGCGGGCCACTTCGACTGACTGGAGCGATGCAGCAGGCCGCTGACATTATAGGCGACCAGCGCCGTCGGCCCGCACATCGCCAACGTCGCCACCAAACCGCCGGCAACTCCTGCAACCTGATATCCGATCAGCGTGACGATCAGGATATTGGGGCCGGGCGACAATTGCGAAATCGCGAAGGCGTCGGCAAATTGCGCGTCCGTCATCCAATGGTGCTGGTCGACGGCGATGCGGTGCATTTCAGGAATTGCCGAAGCTGCGCCGCCGATCGCGAACAGCGACAGTAACCCGAAAGTCCATGCGAGGGTCCAAATGTCGCCGACACCGCCGTTCATGACGCCATATTCCTCCGCATCGCGTAGGTGACAGCGATGCTAAGAGGAATTGCGATCAGCAGAACCGGCGGCAGCGGCAGTCGCAGCAGCCCGATTGCCGCAAATACCGCGATCAAAAAGCCGATTGCGACGGGATCCCGCCGCTTCAGCAACGGCCCCATCATCCGGGCCGCGACGCCGATCACCAGCCCGACCGCCGCACAGGAAACCCCCGCGAGGGTTCTTTGCAGCGCCGGGATTTCACCGTAGCGCGCGTAAATCATCGCCAGCGTTGAGACAATAATGACCGGCGGCCCGACCAGACCGGTAAATGCTGCGAGACTTCCAGGGACGCCTCTTATACGGGCACCAAAAACCACCGAGAGATTGCAGATATTGGGCCCCGGCAGGAAGTGGCACAGGGCGTAGGTTTCGTTGAATTCATCGGCCGTCATCCAGCGGTATTTGTCGACAATGGCGCGGCGGGCGAAGACCAGCACCCCGCCGAAACCCGAAAGCGATATTTTGGCGAAAGCCAGGAACAATTGAACGAGGCCGGGTGGCGCGGCCGGCGTCTGGACAGGCGCTGGAATGGCGGCAGGAGGCGAATCCGGAGGCATCACCGAGATTTAGAACGAAGGGTGCGGCAGGCCAACCGATTTCCCTGTGTTCCAGACCTGCGCTGGCTCCATTACGTGCTAAATGCCGCATTTATTGCTCTTTTTTCCTGCACGCTTGCGCCCTATATTGAGGCTGCCGGTTCGCCGGCTATGGAAATAAATGGCCGTCGTAATAAACCATTCGGACCCGGGGGCAGCACCCGGCGCCTCCACCAAAGCCCGCACACGTTCGCAGACGCAGTGGGCTTCGGCGGGGGCGAAACAGGATCGACGAGGGCGTAAAGGGCTCGCTTTTTCTCGGTATGGTTCCGCCGTTATCGGGCTATGCAATAGTTGCAAACGACAACTATGCTCCGGTTGCTCAGGCCGCGTAAGCGGTTTGAAAAACCAAGTCTAAAGTCCTAACGGGTTAAGCTCCGTTTGGCGGGGTTCGGAGGCACCTGGCAACAGAAGCCTCCACTTCTTCTTTTCCGTGCGGCAATGGCTCCCGGCTGGCGGTTAGAATTTCCACGATGGACGGGGACGGCTGCTGACCTCGGAGCGCTGCCGGGGTAGCATGGACGGCATGCGCGAGTCGGGCCACGTTGCCTTCGATTCGTGTATGGTAACCTAACGCGACGGGACCAACCCATGGCGACCGATCATATCCGATACGATGTCCTGGCGCGCGATGCGTTGCGCGGCGTGTTGCGCCGTGTCCTCACCGACGCGGCCGAGCATGGGCTGCCGGGCGAGCATCACTTTTTCATCACGTTTGTCTCGACCGCCGAAGGCGTCAAGCTGTCGCCGCGGCTGCTGGCGCAGTATCCGCAGGAAATGACGGTGATCCTCCAGCACCAGTTCTGGGATCTGGTCGTAACCGAGGATCGCTTCGAGGTTGGGCTGTCGTTCGGCGGCATTCCTGAACGTCTTGTTGTTCCTTTCAATTCTATCAAGAGCTTCTTCGATCCGTCGGTCGAGTTCGGCCTGCAGTTCGATCCATCGGACACGGCTTCCGAGACGCCGGCGGCCAATCTGCCGGCAGCGGCGGTGCCAGCGGCCCTGCCTGCTGCAGTCCCCGCACCTGAAATTCAGGACGATCCGGCAAAACCTGGCGAGGGGGCCGAAGTGGTGCGGCTGGACCGCTTCCGTAAGAAGTAGTTCCCGCTCAGGACAAGATGGACGCTGCCGCACCGAATGCGTGGCCGGACGCATGGATCATCCCCATATCGAGCAGGATAATCGCAACGGACAGGGTCATGGCTGCATCATCGAAAGCTTCAGGCTCTACAAAAGCGGCCGTGGCCACCCGAGCTGAAACTGACAGCTTCGGTCCCATCGAGGTTGCCGCCGATCGTTACTGGGGCGCGCAAACCGAGCGCTCGCGGCAAAATTTCCGCATTGGCCAGGACCGGATGCCGATGCCCATCGTTCGTGCGCTGGGCATCGTCAAGCTGGCGTCGGCGGAAACCAACCGCAAACTCGGCCTGCTTGACCGCAGGCGCGCCGGTGCCATTGCACGCGCCGCGCGCGAGGTGATCGAAGGAAAGCTCGACGATCACTTTCCGCTGGTGGTTTGGCAAACCGGCTCCGGCACGCAAACCAACATGAACCTCAACGAAGTGATCGCCAATCGCGCCAATGAACTGCTCGGCGGCGAACGCGGAACCAAGAAACCGGTTCATCCCAACGACCACGTCAATATGAGTCAGTCCTCGAACAACTCGTTTCCAACCGCGATGCACATCGCCGCCACCACGCGCATCGTCGCCGACCTTGTTCCGGCGCTGAGCGAGCTTCACGCGGCGTTGCGTAAAAAAGAGAAGGAGTTTGCGAAGATCGTAAAAATCGGGCGGACCCACACCCAGGATGCGACGCCGCTCACGCTCGGCCAGGAATTTTCCGGCTACGCCGCCCAGGTCGAAAGCGGCATCACGCGCCTGCGCAGGGCGGTGAAAGATCTGTATCCGGTCGCCCAGGGCGGCACCGCTGTTGGTACCGGCCTCAACTCCAAGCCGAGGTTCGCAAAACTGTTTGCAAAGCACGTGGCTGCGGTCACTAAACTTCCGTTTACCAGCGCGCCCAACAAGTTCGAGGCGTTAGGCTCCAACGATGCTTACGTGTTCGTGCATGGCGCGATCAACGCTGTGGCGGCCGGCCTGTTCAAAATCGCGAACGACATCCGGCTGCTGGGTTCAGGACCGCGCTCCGGCCTGGGTGAATTGATCTTGCCCGAGAACGAACCCGGATCGTCGATCATGCCGGGCAAGGTCAATCCGACGCAGTGCGAGGCCATGACCATGGTCTGCTGCCAAGTGTTCGGCAATCACACCGCCATCACCGTCGCCGGCAGCCAGGGCCATTTTGAACTGAATGTCTACAAGCCCGTCCTGGCATATTGTATGATGCATTCCATACAATTGCTCGCCGATGTTTCGCGCTCCTTTACCGAGCATTGCGTTAACGGCATCCGCGCCGATAAAAAACGCATAAGAGAGTTGATGGAGCGCTCGCTGATGCTCGTCACCGCTCTAACACCGAAGATCGGCTACGACAACGCCGCCAAGGTCGCAAAAACCGCCCACGCAAACGGCACGACATTGAAGGAAGAGGCTGTGCGGATGGGCTTTGTCACACCTGCGGAGTTCGACCGGCTGGTGCGGCCGGACAAAATGACACATCCCGGATGACGACTTGCACACTCAATTCTTGTTGAGATTCCGGTCTGGCAAAATAGTTATAATCCATACCGACCTGAAGAATTGGGTTTGACCGTCCGCCGTCGTTCATCGTGTCGTGGTCGAGCACAAAAATAAGCCGCTTTTGCAAAGCGAAATATGTTCTTAAAGCTTTTACGATGAGGATTTTCCCCGATGGCAACCGAGTTGACCAGAATTCCGCGCGGAAGTTTGCGCAGGTTTGAAATCGCTACGCGCTAGATCGCAGGGGTAACGGGGACGATCATGGCGGATCTGGTCAATCTCAACCGGTTCAAGAAACGTGTCGCGCGGGACCGGTCTGCAAAACAGGCTGACGCCAATCGTGAGCGATTCGGCCGCACCAAATCCCAGCGCGCACTCGACGAGCAGCGCGCCAGCCGCGCGAACGAAGTGCTGGACCAGCATCGCATCGATGGCGAGGACGCGTCATGAAATCGCCAGTCGTGAAACGGTCGATCGTGGTCGCGGGCCACAAGACCAGCGTCAGTCTCGAAGAAGCGTTCTGGAGCGGCATGAAGGAAATCTCCGGCCTGCGGGACATGACATTGTCCGAACTGGTCGGCGAGATCGACAGCAACCGGCAGCAGGGCAATCTATCCTCTGCGATCCGCCTCTTCGTTCTGGACTATTTCCGCAGCCGCGCAATGCCACCGGCAACGGACAAGGCACAGACCTGATCGTTTTCTAAAGCATGATGATATTAGGTTGAAATGCGTCATTGCGAGGAACGAAGCGACGAAGCAATTCAGTCTTCTGTCCGCCTGCTGGATTGCTTCGCTTCGCTCGCAATGACGATTAAACAACGACGCATCATGCTCTAGTCTAGAATATGGGCCGTTGCGGTGCCGTCTGGACCGGCGGCGTCAACACCAGCGGCGGCCGCGGTTTCTGCTTGACTGCCGGAGCAGGCGCTGGCCGCACTTCAATCGGCGGCGGCAGCGGCGCAATTTGCTGACTGATAACAGGCGAATTAGACATTGGCTGCAACGGAACGCTCACGCGGGGTTTCGGCACGGCGCGCCGCGGGTCGCGGCCGGGAATCGGAATTTCGGAGGACGGCAACTCGGGAAGGTTCGCCGCAGGAGCCGCATCCGCAGGAGGTTGCATGGTCCCGGACGGTGAAATCGAGCGAGGCGGCGCGGTCACCGGCATCTCGCCACGTTCGATCGAATCCAGACGGCGGGTTTCGCGGTCGATCGCTCGCACCGCCAGCCACGACGACAAAGCCGCCACATCGACCGTGCGATCGAGTGCGTCGGGCGATCCCACCGCGAAAACCTGAATTTCCGGCCGGCTGGTCGCAGAGCCGGCCGTGGTTGAAGCGAGAGCGGCACGAATATCGGCTTGGTCGGCGGCGAAGTCATACCCACCTGACACGATAACGCGCGCGCCGTCGGCATCGAGTGTTGTCGCGCCGACGCGCAGCCGTCCGTCCCTGATATTGAACGGGATTTGCGCCGACGAAACCGCTAGGCCGCCAGCTGACAGCGCCGGCTCGACGATCTGCCGAAGTTTTATATCGTCAGTTGCCTGTCCGTTATCGCTGGCACTGATCGCGACATCGAATGCCCGCGGATCGAGACCGGCAATGCGTGCCGATTCGAGCGTCAGCGAGCCGCTGCCGGACAGCGCGCCGGCCAGTGCCGAGGCGCTGCGGCCTTGACTCGACAGCGTCATCTGCATCGAGGCGCGGCCCGCAGGCAACGCCAGGGATCTATAGCGCAAGGCCGAGCCGTCGACGCCGGAGAAGTGAAGGCGTGCATTCAACGCGGTACCACCAAGCGTCTGCTTCGCGTCAATGGCCGCGGTCGCCTCCCCGCCGCCAATCCCGCCCTTGAGGTCGTCGAACGTCAGCGACTGGCCATCGCCCTTGATCGCACCGCTGACCGGCCGCAATTCACCTCCGCCGGGCAATGTTCCACGCAGCGCCTGAAATGCGAGGCGACCGCGCCAGCCTTGCAGCAACCCGCGGCTGAGCGGCTCGCTTGCATCGTGGCCGACCGCGCCGATCGCAAGATTGAATGCCGGAGCCAGCTCGAGCGTGTCCATTCCGACTTCACCGTCGACGGATTTGTCGTCACCGAGACCGAACGCAATGCGTCCGCGTATCCGCGACCCGCCGACAGCGCTGTCCAGATCATCGAAGGTCAGCTTGCTGCCCGCAACGGTGAGACGCGACGACATGCTGATGTTCTGGGCGTCGGATGGAACGAGATCAAACAGCGGCGCAAGATTGGCGCGGCGAACTGCCAGGTTGACGACAGCCTTTGGCTCAGGCGCCCAAGGCTCGGCGGTGCCCTGCGCTTCGGCATCGAACAGGGCGCCGGACAATTTGGCCTTCAGCCGCAGCGAAGTGCGCCACGCAACATTCGCCGACGCTTCGAGTTGCGCCGCGCCATTTCCCGCCGATATTGCGCGGTCGAGACCGAGCAACGTCAGCAGCGAACGTCCCTGCCCCGCGGACAATTTCGATTCAATACCGATCTCGCTGCGCGCCAGCGCATCGAGGTCGATCCCGCGCATCGCCGCGACCGCCGGCGTCGCCGTGATCGTGGTAACGCCCTTGAGCTCCGGCGCGTCGAGTTCGAGCACGGCATGCGCGCTGGCGCGGTCGGCATGGTCGGGATTTCTGTCGAGATCAAGCGCCAGCTTTAGTCGTGCCGGCCCTGGCCGCACCGTTGCGTTGAGCCGCGCGGCGGCGGCGGGCGCGGCCGGCGCCATCAGAGCTGTGAGCTGGGCGAATGATGCTGCAGATGCAGCAAGGGTCAGCCTGCCGGTCGCATTGATGCGATCGAAGCTGCCCGCACCTTCCATCGCCACGCCGCTGGCGTCGCCGATTTTAAATTGATCCAGCGAGATCATGTTCGGCCCATAGCCCAGCTTCACCAGCAATCGACGCAATTCCTGGCCGGCGGAAACAGCGCGACCGACGTCCAGGCTCAATTGCGCCTCGTCGGGCCACTCCGGCTGGGGTCCGGCAAGCGAATGCGTAAACGCGCTCGCGGCATCCAGATCGAGGCGATCGGCTTTCAGCACCGCTTCGACGCGCGAGCCGCTGGCTGCCGTTCGGCCTGAAACGGCGATGCGTCCTTCCAACGCGCCGCCGTCGATCTCGGCCTTCAGCCCGTCGATGGCGATACGGTCCGAGGCCACGTCGAGGTTGCCGCCCAGCCGCAGCGGCTTTTGGTTGCGATAGGCAATTTCGCTGCGCCCCTGCAGCCATCCGACCAGCGTATTAGGATCGGACGAATCGAGGCTGAATGTTCCCTTGAAGCTACCGGATGGGCCGGGTTGCGCTATTTCTCCGCTGAGCGTCATGCGCGTCCCACCCGGAGCGTGAAGCTCGAGCCGGTCGATAGTCCAGGATATTGCATCGCCCCGCAGATCTGCGCTGAAATTCTGCACGGGACGGCCGCCAAGCGTGATCTGCTCGGCGCTGACCTCGATTTGCGATGTGAGCGATGACGGCGGAATTGCCGTGACAAGACCGCGCAGCCTCGGCAGCAATTGCGTGGGCTCGGCGCCGCTGCTGTCTCGGGCCATCAATTTGTCGGCGTCGAGTTGCCGCGCCGACAGCACGGCGTGAAGCAGCGGCGACGCCCCCAAGCGGATATCCGCAAGGCCCGAAAGTTTCAGCGCGGTTTCATCCGCGCCGTAACTTGCTTCGAGCTGGTCGAGCCGTGCCGTCGCGGGATCGGCCTTGAGCTTCGTCGACAGGCGCCATGGCGTCTGAGATGCATCACCTGCCGCGGTCTTGAGGGCGGCGGGGCCGGCCAGTATCATCGTGCCATCGAAGCGCGGCGCGCGTGCCTCGAAGGTCAGTACGCCATCGAGATCGACCGACAGCGCCCGCGTGCCGGGATCGACGGTGAGATGTACCCGCGTCCCGTTGCCGTCGGCGCTTTGGCCGGACGACACCCGAAATGGATAGCGGACCCCCGACAGCATGAAGTTGCCGTCACCGCGGACCGATCCTGCCAGCGAGCGCACATCGCCGCTGAAGGCGATGTCGTCGAGTTCCAGCGTACCGCCGCTGGCGGCATCATGCAGCGCGATGCGACCGGTCAAATTGAGCCGGTCGACCGCCAACGAGCCCAGATTGATTGTTCCCGTCGATGCCGGCCAGTCGATACGGCCTTGCCTGTCGAGGCCGAGATCAAGCGCCAGGCCGTTGATCGTCAACTCGGTGGCGCGCCATTCGCCGCGCATCAGCGAGCCAAGGCTGAATTCCACGTCCAGCTTGTCGGCGCGCACCTTGCCAAGATCGTTGGCGCCACCGACCGCGACGGAACGCAGCCGCAGCGACGGAGTCGGCAACAGCCGCGCGTCCAGCGCACCGCCGACCCGTACCGGCGCGCCAATCACGCGCGACGCTTCCGCCTCGAACTGTGGCCGGAACTGGCTCCAGTCGATGAAATATGGTCCGACCAGCGCGGCTATCAACGCAACGATAAAGGCGATCGCCAATCCGAGCAGCGTCGTCTGCACGGTGTCTCCCCTGAGCACGGTCCGGCGAACGGCAAACCGCGAACAGGCAAAACGCCCGCCCGCGATCACCACTGAGTCAACGCCGAAGCAGTGTCATATATAGAGACAACTGTGGCGAAGTCACAGCAGTGCCGTGGAACGCCGACGCCATTACCAACTGGCAGGTAATGTCTTCAGGCCGCGCAGTACGAAGGTTGGCCGCCATTGCGGATTGTCGGCATTGTCGAGCCGCAGGCCTGGAAGTCGCCGCAGCAGCGTCGCGATAGCGACCTCGGCCTCAATACGGGCAAGCTGGGCGCCGAGGCAAAAGTGAATTCCGCCTCCAAACGACAGCGGGCGAACGTTGGGGCGCGTGATGTCCAGGCGATCTGGCCGATCCGGATAAACCGCCGGATCGTGGTTGGCCGAACCCAGCAGGCACAGCACGCTCTCACCTTTCAGAATCTTCTTGCCGCCGAGGCCGTCGATGTCTTCAAGTGCCACCCGCCCGGTCATCTGGACCGAGGAATCGTAGCGCAGGAACTCCTCGACGGCATTGGTGATGAGTTCGGGCTTGGCCTTGAGCAAGGCAAGCTGATCGGGATTGCGATGCAGCGCGAGCAGTCCGTTGCCGATCAGGTTGACCGTGGTCTCGTGTCCCGCCCCGAACAGCAGGATAATATTGCCGGTCAGTTCCTCGTTGGAAAGCTTGCTGCCGTCTTCCTCGGCTTGTACCAGTTGTGTCGTGAGGTCATCTCCGGGACTGCGCCGCCGTAGCTCGAACAACTGCTGGAAATATGCCTGCGCCTCCAGATTGCCGGCATTGCCTTCCGCGATTTCGGCTGGCGACAACGGTACTGGATCCAGCAAGCGTCCGCCGTTGCGCGAACTGGTGTAAAACACCTCGCGGTGTTCTTCGGGAATTCCGAGCATGTCGCAGATGATCGTCACCGGCAGCCGGAACGCAAAATCCTCGATCAGATCCATATGGCCCTGATCGATTATCCGGTCGAGCGTCTGATCGACGATGCGCTGAATACGCGGGCGCATGTCCTCGACTCGGCGCGCGGTGAAGGCTTTTACCACCAGGCCGCGCAACCGCGTATGATCGGGGGGATCCTGCTGCAACATCCAGTGCCGCATGTTGCGAAAAACCGGCTCCTCCATGATCTGCGGCCCGTAGCGCCGTGACGATCGCTCGACAAAATCCTTGCCGAAGCGCTTGTCGCGCAGAACGAGGCTCACCTCCGCATGGCGGCTCGCGACATAGGCGCCGAATGGCGTGAGGTGCATCGGGTCGGTCGTTCGCAGGCGCTGATAGGATGGATAAGGGTCGCGGATGTAATCCGGCGATAGCGGATTGAACAGTGGCTCGGTCTTTGCGGTCTGAGCAACCTCATTCATGGGGGCCTCGAAGCGATGAAGAGTGGCGGATTAAGCTCACAACCGGATTATTTCGGCAAGAGACCGCGGACGCTATCGGTAACCTTCACGAAGCCGCCTTGCCGTTTATAACGGCATGCGAGCGATGCAATTGGCCTGCAACTGCCCGTACCTTGCCGGGCGCGGCGAGCCAGATGGAAGCGGCAGACAGCAAGCTCACCCCGATACCGATCGCGAATGCGGCAGTATAGTTGCCGTAGATGTCGTGCAGGATGCCCGTCAGCAGGGGCCCCGCGGCTCCGCCGGCCAGCGCCGCCAGCATCAAGGTGCCGAAGATGGTGCCGTATTGCCTACCTTCAAATATTTCAAGCACCACAGCTCCCATGATCGAGGTCAGGCCATAACCAAGCGCGCCCTGGGCCGCGACCATGAGATAAAGCAGCATGGGCACAGGCGCGTATCCCAGTGCAATCAGCGCCGCAAAGCAGATCGCGAACCCGAGACAGCTTGCGGCCCATATCCATTCCCGGCCGATGCGGTCGGAAACGTGGCCAAGCAGAATTTGGCCGGGGATGCCGAGCAGGCTGACCAGTCCCAGCGCGAATGCAGCCACGCCGGGATTGAAGCCAATATCGAGCAAATATTTGGTCTGATGAACCTGCACGGCATACCAGACGTACAAGCCGCAGAAGTAGCCGAGCGCAAGCCACCAGAACCGCGCGGTCCGCATCGCGCGAGCCAGCGTCCAATCGATCGCCGCCCAGACGGGATCGACGATATTCGAGACAGGGCGCGAGGATGCGCTCGGCGATGCATCGCCATCCGGCTCTAACCCGATGTCTTGCGGCCGCTTTTGCAGCAGCAGATTGATCGGCGCCAGCGCCGCCAGAACCAGAATGCCCATCGCCGTGCACGCCGTCCGCCAACCGGTTCGCTCGATCATCAGCTGCACCCAGGGCAGCATGAGGATAGAGCCGATGCCGACTCCCGCGAAGGCAATGCCGATCGCCAACCCGCGCCGGCGCATGAACCAGTTCGGCAGAAACAGCGATTGACCGGAATAACCGAGACAGACGCTGCCGCCGCCGACCAGAACACCGATCGTCAGGTAAAGATGCCATGGTTGCGTTGTCAGCGGTGCCAGCAGCATGCCGCCTCCCATCAGGAAGACGCCAAGCTCCATGACGGCACGGGGACCGAAACGATCCATCATTCGGCCGATCAGCGGACTGAGCACGCCGGAAACCAGGAAACCAAACGAAAAGGCGCCTGCCGTGACGCCGCGCTCCCAGCCGAATTCCGTGACGATCGGTGGAAACAGCAGCGAGAACGAGGTGCGTGCCGTCACGCCAATCGCCATGGTGACGAACGTCACCGCGACGATGACCCAGCCGTAAAAGAAGGGAAGCCGCATGCAGGCCCTTTTGTCGCGTGCCGCGTCGGGATCATGTGAAAGGCAGTCTAGGCCGCCGGCACTATTTTTCCGGGATTGAAAATGTTTTGCGGATCGAGCGCCTGCTTCAGCGCACGCATAGCGTCGATGGCCTCAGGCCCCAGTTCGGCCTCGAGGTACTTCTGCTTGCCTTGCCCGATGCCGTGCTCGCCGGTGCAGGTGCCGCCCATCGCCTGCGCGCGCTCGACCAGCCGATGCATGAAGTCTTCCCCGCGCGCCATTTCGTCATGATCATCAACGTCGCACAACAGCGAACAATGAAAATTTCCGTCGCCGACATGACCGACGATCGGTGACATCAGATCGAGGCGTTTCAGATCCGCCTCGGTTTCCGTGACGCAATCGGCGAGCCGGGAGATCGGCACGCAAACGTCCGTGGCCACCACACCGGAACCGGGACGCAGGCTCTTTACCGCCCAATAGGCGTCGTGCCGCGCCTGCCAAAGCCGGGTACGGTCCTCAGGTTTTGTGGTCCAGGTGAACTCGCCACCGCCGCACTCAAGCGCCAGTTCCCTGAAATTTTTCGATTGCTCAGCGACCTCATTTTCGCTGCCATGGAATTCCAGCAGCAGCAGTGGCGTCTCCGGCAGCGACAGTTTCGAATAGGAATTGCAGGCACGGACCTGCGCGGCGTTCAGCAGTTCGATGCGCGCCACCGGAATGCCGGTCTGGATCGCCAAAATGGTCGCCTGGCAGGCGCCCTGCACGGTTGCGAACGAGCATGCCGCCGCGGCGATGGTTTCGGGAATGCCGCGCAGCTTGATGGTCAGTTCGCAGATGATGCCGAGCGTTCCCTCGGCACCGACGAACAGATGCGTCAGGTCGTAGCCCGCGGAAGATTTTTTCGCGCGGGTGCCGGTGGTGATGATCCCGCCATCGCCGCGAACCACCTTTAGTGCCAGTACATTGTCGCGCATGGTGCCGTATCGCACCGCATTGGTGCCGGACGCGCGGGTCGAGGCCATGCCGCCAAGGGAGGCATCGGCGCCCGGATCGATCGGAAAAAACACGCCCTGATCGCGCAGATGTTCGTTCAATGCCTTGCGGGTCACGCCGGGCTGGATCACGCAATCCAGATCCTCGGCATGAACTTCCAGTACGCGATTCATGTCGCGCAGGTCGATGCATACGCCGCCTGACGGCGCATTGACCTGACCTTCCAGCGACGTCCCGGTGCCGAACGCGATCACCGGCACGCGATGTCGCGTGCATATCCTTACTACGTCCTGGATGTCCGACGTCTCCTGCGCCATCACCACGGCGTCCGGCGGCTGCGGCGCCAGCCAGGTGGTGGTATGGGCATGCTGGTCGCGTACCGCCTGCGACGTCACCAGCCGGTTGCCGAACCGGGCGGCCAGCGCCTCGACCGTGCTCGCCAGCGCCCGCGGTTCGGGCCGAGCCAGATTGTGCGGTATTGATAAACCCACGATAATCTCCTCCGGGCGCCGGACCGTGGCAAAGGATGTATAACGGGTCAAGGACGATGAACAGCAGGAACAGGTTTGGCCGATGACGACACTTGCCGCCGACGATCTGTTGTCGCAGCCTGAACCGTTCCTGTCGTCGGTTATGCAAATCGAGCCGCAATGGATCGACTACAACGGCCACCTCAATATGGCCTATTACAATGTGATGTTCGACCGCGCCATCGACGAACTATGGCTGAAGCTCGGGATCGGCCCTGGTTATATGAGGGAGCGCAACGGCTCGACCTTTACCGCAGAATGCCACGTCCGTTACCTGCGTGAAGTTCATCTTGGAGATCCGCTGCAGGTATCGATCCTGCTCGTCGGCGCCGACGAAAAACGGCTGCACACGTTTGAGCAGCTCCGCCATGCCACTGAGGGCTGGCTGTCGGCCACCTCGGAGAATATGACTATTCACATCGACATGAGTTCGCGAAAAACCGCGCCGTTTCCACCGGACATTGGCGTCCGCATCGATACGCTGGCCGAAGCCCATCGCGCCATCATTCGGCCGGAAGGCATTGGGCGGAAGGTCGCGATGCCCCTGAAATAGTGTCGGGCTGTGAACCGATCATGCTCGGATTCGCCGGCGCGCCAATCCGACAATGGCGGAAATCATGAATAGCACGATCGCGATGAAGAAGATCAGCTTGGCAAGTTCAACGGACGCGCCGGCGATGCCGCCAAATCCCACAATGCCTGCGATCAGCGCGACAATTAGAAACGCGGCAACCCAGCCAAACATGGCACGATCCTCTACCTGCTTCTATAACCTCAGCCCGCCCCGGCGTCGTTGCTGGCGATATGGAAAACAATCCGGATGTGGAACAAAAGTTCCGCCCGCGAGCCGTCCCTCTTCCGGGATCAAATCGACTCAAATCGCGCGATGGAGCCAGGCCGATCGGACTATTCTGGACCAAGCGGGTTCACGGAAGCGTCGGGATAACTCCTGTCAAATTACCGCCTAAAGCCTTATATGGCGTTCAATCCTGCTATGAAGGCTCCCCTTCACGGCCCCACGGTGCCATCGTGGCGGAAGACGATTCGCATGACCGAGCCGAACAGACTGATTCATCCCGGCGTTCCAGAGCACCAGCCCGCGGCTGGCGGCATTGCCGCGCGTGCCCGTGCCGCCTCCACGCCGCAATATCTCGCGGGCCTCAATCCGGAGCAGCGCGAGGCCGTCGAGGCGCTGGACGGGCCGGTGCTGGTGCTGGCCGGCGCAGGCACCGGCAAGACGCGGGTACTGACCTCGCGGATCGCGCACATCCTCAGCATGGGCCGCGCGCGCCCGGGCGAAATTCTTTCGGTAACCTTCACCAACAAGGCCGCGCGCGAAATGAAACTGCGGCTTGGCCAGATGCTGGGACAAGCCGTCGAGGGCATGCCATGGCTCGGCACCTTTCACTCCATCGGCGGCCGCATCCTGCGCACCCATGCCGAACTGGTGCAGTTGAAGTCCAATTTCACGGTGCTCGATGTCGACGACCAGATCCGGCTGCTGAAGCAATTGCTGCAGGCCGAAAATATCGATGACAAGCGCTGGCCGGCGCGGATGCTGGCGGGCCTGATCGACGGCTGGAAGAACCGCGGGCTGACGCCTTCGCAAGTGCCGCCGGGCGAGGCCGCGGTGTTTGGCAACGGCAAGGGCGGCAAGCTTTATGCCGCCTATCAGGAGCGTCTGAAAATCCTCAATGCCGCCGATTTCGGCGATTTGCTGCTGGAGGACATTCGGCTATTCCGCGAACATCCCGACGTGCTCCGGCAATACCAGAACCGCTTCAAGTTCATTCTGGTCGATGAATATCAGGACACCAACGTCGCGCAGTATCTCTGGCTGCGCCTGCTGGCGCAGTCGCCGTCGTCTCTCACCTCGCCCCGCTTGCGGGGAGAGGTCAACACGCGAAGCATGTCGGGTGAGAGGGAATCTCCACGGCCTGCGCTTGCCGAGACAACCCCTCACCCCAACCCTCTCCCCGTGAAGGATGGGGAGAGGGAGAAGACCGTCGCACCGCCCCACGCCAAGAACATCTGCTGCGTCGGCGACGACGACCAATCGATCTACGGTTGGCGCGGCGCCGAGGTGGACAACATCCTGCGCTTCGAGCACGATTTTCCCGGCGCCAAAATCATCCGGCTGGAGCGCAACTACCGGTCTACCGGACATATCCTCGCTGCCGCCTCGCATCTGATCGCGCATAATGAAAGCCGGCTTGGCAAGACGCTGCGTACCGAGGACGTCGACGGCGAGAAGGTCACTGTCACCGGCTCGTGGGATTCCGAAGAAGAAGCCCGCGCCATCGGCGAGGAAATCGAGCAACTGCAGCGCGCCGGCCACAAACTCAACGATATCGCCATCCTGGTCCGCGCCTCGTTTCAGATGCGCGAATTCGAAGACCGCTTCGTTACTCTCGGGCTGCCCTATCGCGTGATCGGCGGCCCGCGATTCTATGAGCGCGCGGAAATCCGCGACGCACTCGCTTATCTGCGTGTGATCAATTCGCCGGCCAACGACCTCGCCTTCGAACGCATCGTCAATGTGCCCAAGCGCGGGCTTGGCGACGCCACCGTGCAGATGTTGCACGACCACGCCCGCAAACGCCGGATTCCGCTTTCCGAGGCCGCCCGGGCGGTGGTGGAAACCGATGAATTGAAGCCGAAGGCCCGCAGTTCGCTGCGCGCACTGCTGGACAGCTTTTTGCGCTGGCGCGCGCAAAGCGAGGCGATGCCGCATACCGAGCTCGCCGAAATCGTGCTGGACGAGAGCGGCTATACCGAGATGTGGCAAAAGGATCGCTCCGCCGACGCCGCGGGTCGTCTGGAGAACCTGAAGGAACTGGTGCGCTCGATGGAGGAATTCGAGAACCTGCAGGGATTTCTCGAGCATATCTCGCTGGTGATGGATCGCGACAGCGGCGCGGACGCCGACGCGGTGTCGCTGATGACGCTGCATTCGGCGAAAGGACTGGAATTCGACAACGTCTTTCTCCCCGGCTGGGAGGAAGGCCTTTTTCCGCATCAGCGCGCGCTGGACGAACAGGGCCGCGCGGGCCTCGAGGAAGAGCGTCGCCTCGCCCATGTCGGCCTGACCCGCGCGCGCCGCCGCGCCAAGCTGTACTTTGCCACCAACCGGCGGATTCGCGGCACTTGGTCGACCACGATTCCATCGCGCTTTCTCGACGAACTGCCGGCGCCGAACGTCGAAATTACTGAATCCAAGGGCGGCTCAGGCTGGGGCGGCGCCAGCGGCTATGGTCCCTCGCGCTTCGACAACGTGGAATCCTTTGGCTCCAGCTACACGACACCCGGCTGGCAACGCGCGCAGGCTCACCGCGCACGGGGTAATCGCAACGGTGGACAGGCCGGTGGCGGTTTCAACGAAAGCCAGTCGCCATTTTCTGCTTCACGCAGCGACGCCTGGTCGAATAAGCGCGCGCCGATGACCATCGAAGGCGAGTTGGTCGCGAAATCCACCGGTACCACGTCGGAGTTTTCCCTGCACGACCGGGTATTTCACCAGAAGTTCGGCTACGGCGAGGTCGTGAAGATCGACGGCAACAAGCTCACCATCGCCTTCGAAAGGGCAGGCGAGAAGAAAGTGGTCGATAGTTTTGTGGAGCGGGTATAAGGCCGCCTTCTCAACCGGGACTAAGTGGCAGCAGCAGTTCGCCATTGCGAGGAGCGGAGCGACGAAGCGATCTAGTCTGCTTCTCGGCTCTGGATTGCTTCGCTTCGCTCGCAATGACGAAGCAACTTGAACAGGTTACGCTTTTAGCCTCACGGCAATTGCGGAATGGCCGGAACGGTCCTATCTGTGGTCCCACCGCTTGTTTTCCTGTCATCGATTTTAGCCCTGCATGCCCCCCATCATTTCCGTCAAAAATCTCTCCAAGACCTATGGCTCCGCCTTCAAGGCGCTGAACAATGTCGATCTCGATATCAACCGTGGGGAGATTTTCGCGCTGCTCGGGCCGAACGGCGCCGGCAAGACCACGCTGATCTCGATCATCTGCGGCATCGCTAATTTGAGCGAGGGCAGCGTCACGGTAGATGGCCGCGACATCAACAGGGACTATCGCGCCGCGCGTTCGTTGATCGGCCTCGTGCCGCAGGAATTGCATACCGACGCGTTCGAATCGGTGTGGGCCACGGTCAGCTTCAGCCGCGGCCTGTTCGGCAAGCCGAAAAATCCCGCGCACATCGAAAAGGTGCTGAGAGACCTGTCGCTGTGGGACAAAAAAGACGCCAAGATCGTCACGCTGTCCGGCGGCATGAAGCGCCGGGTCATGATCGCAAAAGCGCTGTCGCACGAACCGCAAATCCTGTTTCTCGACGAACCCACCGCCGGCGTCGACGTCGAATTGCGCAAAGGCATGTGGGAAGTGGTGCGAACGCTGCAGTCGGCCGGCGTCACCATCATTCTCACCACGCATTACATCGAAGAAGCCGAGGAGATGGCCAACCGCATCGGCGTCATCAACAAGGGCGAGATCATTCTGGTCGAGGACAAGGCCGGCCTGATGCAAAAGCTTGGCAAGAAACGCCTGAAGCTGCATCTGCAAAACCGGATCGACGCCGTGCCTCCGCCGCTCGCGGCCTACAATCTCGAACTGTCGGACGACGGCCGGGCAGTAACCTACAATTACGACACCAAAGGCGAGCGTACCGGCATCACCAGCCTGCTCAGCGACCTTCGCAACGCGGGCATTCGTATATCCGACCTCGATACGACGCAGAGTTCGCTGGAAGACATCTTTGTCAGCCTGGTGAGGAAGGACGCATGAACCTCAGGGCCGTCCAGGCGATCTACTTGTTCGAAATGGCGCGCACCTGGCGCACACTGCTGCAAAGCATCGTCTCGCCGGTGGTGTCTACCTCGCTGTACTTCGTGGTGTTCGGGGCCGCCATCGGTTCGCGCATCACCCAGATCGAAGGCGTCAGCTACGGTACTTTCATCGTGCCGGGACTAGTGATGCTTTCGGTGCTGACACAGAGCATCGCCAATGCCTCGTTCGGCATCTATTTTCCGAAGTTCGTTGGCACCATTTACGAGATATTGTCGGCGCCGGTGTCATATTTCGAGATCGTGCTCGGCTATGTCGGCGCGGCCGCCACAAAATCGATCATCCTGGGCCTGATCATTCTCGCCACCGCCGGCCTGTTCGTGCCGCTGCACATCCATCATCCGTGGTGGATGCTGGCGTTCCTGGTGCTGACCGCGGTGACCTTCAGCCTGTTCGGCTTCATCATCGGCATCTGGGCCAACGGTTTCGAGAAGCTGCAGATGATCCCGATGCTAGTGGTGACGCCGCTGACGTTTCTCGGCGGCAGCTTTTACTCGGTCAACATGCTGCCGTCGGGCTGGCGCACCATCACCCTGCTCAACCCGGTCGTCTATCTGATCAGCGGCTTCCGTTGGAGCTTTTACGAGATTGCCGATGTCAGCATCGGCTTGAGTATTGGCGTGACGCTCACATTCCTTGCGCTCTGCATGGTCGCGGTATGGTGGATCTTCAAGACCGGTTACCGGCTGAAGAACTAAATCTTCGTCGTCCCCGCGCAGGCGGGGACCCATAACCACCGTGGTCATGATTTGGCGAGGGTTGCCGTAAGCCGCTGATACCTTCTGCATCATGGCCGACGGTGTTTATGGGTCCCCGCTTGCGCGAGGACGACATCGACTACCGATAGCAGCGGAAATAACCGCGGCGCGTGTAATAGCCGCGGCAGCGGCGCCCTCCTTCGATACCGAGCACTCCGCGGACGCCGCCCACAGCCGCTCCAACCCCAGTACCTATCGCGCCGCCGACAACCGCGCCGACGGGACCCGCCGCGCGTCCGCCTTCGCGTACGCCTTCCCTGCCGCCTTGCTCCGCACCGCGGAAAACACCCTGGGCATGGCCGGCGTGCGGAATAGCAAACAACGCCAGCGCCGTAGCCGCCACCGCAAGATAAACCTTGACGCGGCTTTGGTTTGGTAGCGCGGATGTCCTGGTTTTCATTCTACTCATCCCCTGTTGACAGGGCCATATAACTCCTTGCCCATCGAAAAGTTGCGCGGGCGCCCGTTCATGTTCGCAGCCCGTCGGCGCGCATATTTGATGAACGCGCGATTTAGCCCTGCGCCCGCCATGTTTGCGCCAATCCCCCGGATTAACGATGCCTGGACGAAGCCACTGGAAACAAAGCCGCCTTGCGTGCATTATGCATCGGGGGACGGATCGGTGGCGTTACGTGTCAAGGCCTGGAGGCCAAAGGTTAAAATGCGCTCCCCTTTTATCGCCCTTGCGGGCCTCGTTTTCCTTGCCGCTTGCAGCGCCGCACAGGCCAAAGTTGCCATCACCGTAGACAAAGACGCGCAGCAGATGACCGTCGCAGTCGACGGCGTAGAGCGCTACCGCTGGCCGGTTTCAAGCGGGTTGCCCTCCCATGAAACGCCGAACGGCAGCTTTCGCGCGTTCCGCATGGAAGAAGATCACTACTCCAAGGAGTTCGACGACGCGCCGATGCCGCACTCGATCTTCTTCACCAAGATCGGTCATGCCATTCACGGCACGGATTCCGAGAGCAAGCTCGGCTCGCCGGCCTCACATGGTTGCGTAAGGCTGTCGCGGGCCAATGCCACGAAATTGTACGCGCTTGTGCAAAGCGAAGGCGTGCTGAATACGACCGTGACCCTCACAGGCTCGTCGCAGGTCGCGCTGGCGCGCAATCCACGGCCACGATCCAATGTCGCGGTCGCGCGACGCGACACCAACCCCCGATATGACAACGCTCCGCAATATGACGCCGCGGGCGACCCGGTCGTGGTCACGCCGCAGCAGACAGCGCCTCGGCAGATCGTGCCGCAGCAACAGCAAGCCAATGAGGGCTACATCTATCCGGCCGATGGCAGCTCCAACGAGCCGCGCTATCCCGCGCCGCGCGGCTATCGCCGCATCTACGATGCGCAGGGCCAGCAGCAATACTATGACAACCGGGATTATGCGCCTCAGGTCTACGCGCCTCAAGTCTATGCGCCGCGGCCCGCCTACCAGCCGCGCGGACTGTACACCTACCAGGACTGACTATTGCTCGCCGTCGCGCAACCGGCGCCACACCGCGCCAAGCACGTTGGAATAATCGTCGGTCCACACCCGCTGATTGTCTTCGGCCTCGGTCAGCGTCCATTTGTCGGATGAGGCGAGCGCGCCGACATCGGCCTCCTCGCGTGCCGACACCACCACCGAAGTGGAGAAGATGTACTCGTTGTCGCGGCCGGAATCCTCGCTGTAGACCCAGCTCTTGAGATCGTTTGCATCGGCGATGCCGACCACGACACTGGCCAGCTCAAGATGCCGGTTCGAGACGTGCATCACCACCGCACCTTGCGGCGCCAGCTTTTGCTTGTAGATTTCCATCGCCTCTTCGGTGGCAAGATGGATCGGAATGGCGTCGGACGAATAGGCATCGACGATGATCAGGTCGTAGACGCCGTCGGGCTCCTTCGCGAATGTCAGCCGCGCGTCGCCGATCACCGGCTTCAGGTTCGGTTCGCAGCTCTTGACGAAGGTGAAATATTTCGGGTCGCGCGCGGTATCGACCATCGATTGATCGATCTCGAAGAATTTCCAGTCCTCGCCAGGTTGGGATGCACAGGTCAGCGTACCAGCGCCGAGACCGATCACGGCGACCCTTATCGGACCACCTTTGCGCGCGCGAACCGCCGAGATCGCCTGCCCGATGCCGCCATCTTTATGATAATACGAAATCGGCTCAGGGCGTCCAGTGATCGGCGTACCGTCGTTGTTTTGAAATTTCTCGGCGCCGTGGATCGTCGTTCCGTGCATCAGCACGTGATACTGCCCGTTCGGCGTCACCACGATCTTGTGAACGCCGAAAAAGCTGCGCACGGTTTCCACGCGACCGTCGTCCGCGGGATAAACACGAATCAGCACCAACGCCAGCACAACGATGCCCGTCAGTTTGGCTCGATCAGCCTTCAACAGGATGGCGGCGATCATCCCGGCAACCGCGATGGCACTGATCACGTAAACCCGATGATCATCCAGCCAGCCAAATACCTTGCCGCCGGCATAGGACGGCGCGATCAGCCCCACCGCAGCGGCGGCGAGCAGCGGCCAGTACCAGGGACTCCAGCGCTGCAACCGCTTGTCCGGTGATGAACGGCACAATACCGCCAACGCGATCAGGATCGGATATTCCGCGATCCATGAAAACACATACGGCGCGATCAATCCTGCGAACAACCCGCCGACCATCCCGCCGAACGACAACGCGACATAGAAGCCGGTAAGATATTTCGAGGCTGGACGGGTGTGCGCAAGTTCACCGTGGCACGCCATTGCGATCACGAAAAAGCACAGCAGATGGCCGCCTAGCGTCAGCAGCAGGTTCTGTTCGCCGCCGACCGCGAGCAGCACGATCACGCCGGTTATCGCCAGCGGCTGCAGCATCAATATCCACGGATGCGGCAGCAATGGCCGCGACTGGAACACCAACACCCAGGTCAAGAGATACAGCGACAGCGGCAGCACCCACAACAGCGGCGCCGCCGCGACGTCGGTGGAGATATGCGCGGTCACGGCGATCAATAGGCCCGACGGGACCGCGGCGAGAAAAATCCAGCGCGCGCGCAACGCCCGGCCCGGCGCCGAAACGTCGGTGCCATCGTTACTCGCCTCGACGACGACACTCGCGGGCGAGCGCAGCATCAGCATGCCGCAACCGGCGATCAGCACGATCAGCAGGCCGTAGCCGCAGGTCCAGATCAGATTCTGCGTGCGCAGCGCAAACACCGGCTCCAGCAGGACCGGATAGGACAACAGCGCCAGAAAACTTCCGATATTTGAGGACGCATACAGGAAATAAGGATCCGGTCCGCTCGGATGCCCGGTACGGACAAACCACGCCTGCAGGAGCGGATTGTTGGCGGCCAGCGCGAAGAACGGCAGGCCGATCGAAACCGCGAACAGTCCCAGCAGCCAGAACGCATAGCCGCTGGTCGGCGGTTCGCCCCAGCCACTGGCGATCGACAGCGGCAGTGTCAGCAGCGCGATCACCAACAGCACCAGATGCACCGCCACCGGAATCACGCGGCTGCGAATTTGCATCAGGTAGTGCGCGTAGGCATAGCCGGCCAGCAGCAGAGACTGGAAAAACACCATTGCCACCGACCACACTGCCGGCGAACCGCCGAGCCGCGGCAGCACCATCTTGGTAAACAACGGCTGCACCGAAAACAGCAGCAGCGCGCTGGTAAAAATCGCGGCGGTGTAAACGACCAGGATCAGCCTGTTTCGGGAAACGGACCTTTGATCCGCGAGAACGGACGGCATCGGCAACGACATGGAAGCTCCGGCCCTGGATCCGGCTGTGCCGGCGGTGGATAGAGTTGGAACCAGACTTGAAGCGCATGGCCTCGCATCTCGCAAGACCGTCATACGCGCGCTTGACCGCTGTATCCATCACTTTGATCTCGTCATTCCGGGATGCGCGCTCTTGGGCGCAGACCCGAAATCCAACACCGTGCACCGCTTTCCGGATTCCGGGTTCGCACGGAAGACGCGCGCGCCGGAACGACGGAGCAGATATGCCAACGCGACATTTGTCGCGAAGGGCGATATGAAGTCGGCATGACAGAAACCGACGTTGTCATCATCGGGGCCGGCCACAACGGCCTCACTTGCGCGGCCTATCTCGCGATGGCCGGATTGCGCGTGAAGGTGGTGGAACGCCGCAAGGTGGTCGGAGGCGCCGCGGTGACCGAGGAATTTCATCCCGGCTTTCGCAATTCGGTCGCGGCCTATACGGTGAGCCTGCTCAACCCCAAGATCATCGCGGATCTGCGGCTCAACGATCACGGCTTGAGGATTGTCGAGCGACGCGCGCAGAACTTTCTGCCCGCGCCTGACGGCAGCTACTTGCTGACCGGCGAGGGCCGCACCCATCAATCCATTGCAAAATTCAGCGAACGCGACGCCGGCCGCATCGACGCATTTACCTACGAGCTGGAGACCATCGCGGACGTGCTCCGGCAATTCGTGCTGCGGGCGCCGCCGAATATCGTAACGGGGCTTGGCCTCCACGCCGTGCGCGAAGCAGTGAACGCGCTTGGTACTGCCAACATCCTGCGCGGCCTTGACCTGGAACAGCAGCGCATCCTGCTCGATCTGTTCACGCGCTCGGCCGGCGACATGCTGGATGACCGGTTCGAAAGCGACCTGGTCAAGGCGCTGTTCGGCTTTGACGCCATTGTCGGGACTTATGCCAGCCCTTATGCCGCGGGTTCGGCCTATGTGATGCTGCATCATGCCTTCGGCGAGGTGAACGGCAGCAAGGGCGTCTGGGGTCACGCCATCGGCGGCATGGGCGCGATCAGCCAGGCGATGGCAAGCGCGGCCCGCGCTCACGGCGCGGAGATCGAAACCGAGGCCGGCGTGCGCGAGGTGATCGTCGAGCGCGACCGCGCCGTCGGCGTGATTCTGGATGACGGCGAAACCATTCGCGCCAAATACATTGCGTCCAACGTCAATCCCAAACTGCTGTACACGCGCTTGCTGCCGGCGGACGCGCTGCCGCCGCCGTTTCTCGACCGCATCAAGACCTGGCGCAACGGTTCCGGAACCTTCCGGATCAATGTGGCGCTGTCAGCCCTGCCCTCCTTCACCGCGCTGCCCGGCCCTGGCGATCACCTCAGCTCCGGCATCATCATCGGGCCGAGCCTCGGCTACATGGACCGTGCCTGGCTGGACGCGCGGCACCATGGCTGGAGCCGCGAGCCGGTGGTCGAACTTCTGATCCCGTCTACCCTCGACGACTCGCTCGCCCCGCCCGGTCAGCATGTCGCGAGCCTGTTCTGCCAGCACGTCGCGCCCCAATTGCCCGAAGGCCAGATCATGGGACGACCATCGCGACGAGGTCGCCGACCTGATGATCGCGACGGTGGACAAATATGCCCCGGGCTTTACATCCAGCGTGATCGGCCGGCAGGTGCTGTCGCCGCTGGACCTGGAGCGCGATTTCGGCCTGCTCGGCGGCGACATCTTTCATGGTGCGCTGACGCTGAACCAGTTATTCTCGGCGCGGCCGATGCTGGGCCACGCCGATTACCGCGGTCCGCTGAAGGGCCTCTATCACTGCGGCGCCGGCGCGCATCCCGGCGGCGGCGTCACCGGCGCACCCGGCCACAACGCAGCACGCGCCATCCTCGGAGATCACCGGGCGATATTTGGATAAGGCTGTGGATGACCCTGTAGATGACCTGGGGATGACCTGGGGATAACCTGTGGAAAAAGCTTGGGAAAAACCGATGCACCAGTCGCAGAAAACATTGGAATTGCCGGTAATATCTCACTTTCCCCAGCGTATTTCGCGGCCTTCTTGGCAATTTCCTTGCGCCTTCTGGCGGACCTTCCCTCCGCCCGGGCCTTCGCGCCCTAGCGCCACGGCAGCGGCGTTCTTGCCGTCCTCTGTGGTGATGTCCTCAATCTTGCCAGTGGCGATTCTAGCGATCATGATGACGTTGCCGATGGCGTCGGCGGGGCGGCGTCGACCTTTAGGGCCTCGGGGGCATAATTCACTCCGGCATACCTACGGACATAACGGCATGTTCGGCCGCAGCCTCGCGGAGAGCCTTCTCCGCCTCTGCTCGCAGGTCATCTAGGCTGACGCCAAAAGGCACGGGCAAAAACAATCTCTTGCTGAAATCGTCGTTCCACTGAAGGTGAACAATCGACTGTTTCTCCTTTAGAAGGTGGTTCACACCAACGACGGTCACGCCGGGGTAGACATCTTTGGACATGGCGCGGCTCCCACTATCCGCCAAGCATACCATAGCTTTCGGCAGGAGCGCGACAGGCAGTCAAGGCCGTCAAATTTCAAACTGAGACATTGCCGGAAAGCCCACGAATAGGCGGTTGATAAAGCGGTGCACGACGAGGGGTGAAAAACATCGGGAATCTCGGGTGTGCGTCGTGAGACACCACGGATTCTTGGGTGATAAAGAGCTGACAATCTGCGATCACAACCTGCTTCCCGCCTGTCTTCCGGATCATCGATGACCCCACCCATTACCCCAGGCACCAGCCGCGCGACGTTTGCCATCGGCGACGAACTTACCGCGCGACGCGTGGTCGATTTGCTCAACGAGAGTCTTGAGGAAGGCCAGGTCGCCGTCGCTGCGTTCGAACGGCCGGACGGGCGCTGGGACGCAAGCCTGCATTTCGCGGAGTCGCCCGACCAAGCCTCGATCCGCGAACTGGTGAGCCTCGCGGCCGGCGACGACGTCGCGCGAGGCATCGTGTTCGAGACCGTGCAGGCGAAAGACTGGGTCAAGGCCAGTCTCGAAGATCTCGCGCCGGTTTCTGCCGGCCGTTTTATCGTGCATGGCCGGCATGACCGCCATCGGCTGGCGCCGAACAGGCTCGGCATCGAGATCGAGGCGGCGCTGGCGTTCGGCACCGGGCATCACGGCACCACGCGCGGCTGCCTGCTGCTGCTCGATTCCGTGCTGCGCGCACGCTCGCCGAGACGCGTGCTCGATCTGGGAACGGGCACCGGCGTTCTTGCCATCGCCGCGGCCAAAGCGCTGCGGCGGCGGGTGCTGGCGAGCGACATCGATCCGGTCAGCGTCCATGTCGCGCGCGACAACGCCCGGCTCAACGGCGTCGGCAATCTGGTCGAGGCGATCCGCGCAGGCGGATTTTCCGCGCCGGGATTCGCATCGCAAGGGCCGTTCGACCTGGTATTGGCAAATATCCTCGCCAATCCGCTGCGGCAAATGGCGACGCCGCTGGTGGTCCACTTGGCGCCATCGGCGCTGGTTGTTCTCTCGGGACTGCTGCCGCACCAGGCTCAGGGCGTCATTGCGTCGTATCACGCGCGAGGGCTGGTGTTGCGCCGGCACCTCCGTGTCGACGGATGGAGCAGTCTGCTGATGCAGCACGCGACGTGAAAGAATCAGTCCGGCGGTTTGCTGTCGGTACGGGCGATGACGCCCTTGTCCTCGCGCAAAGTGCGCTTGACGCGAGCTTCGACAAAGCTGTCGAGAATCTGCACGATGAGACCGCGTTGCTTTTTCACAATGGGCGGAATCGGTCCGCGGCGAACCGGCGGCGATATCTTCTCAAACGTAAACGCAGGCATTGTGATCCCCCTCTTCGTTGAGTTGAAACACTCCTGGAATTCCCCCAGATGTCGTTCGAACAATTGCTGGTAACAGCAAATCGTTCCATCCCGTCTAAGGCAGGCACGACTTTTCAAGCATAACTTGTGCCAAATTTGCGACAATTTGCAGCGCATTGCGGAGTTCTCCCCGCAATCCTAAGATGGTCAAGCGATGTTCGAAGCCCATTTCCAGACATTCGAAGAGCCCGAAGGCGGCATCGCGCTGACCGCGCGGCTGGCTACGTTCCGCGAAGAACTGGCGCGCCGGAAGCTGACCGGATTCGTGATTCCCCGCGCCGATCAGCAGCAAAACGAATATGTTGCGCCTTCGGAAGAACGGCTGGCGTGGCTGACCGGCTTTACCGGATCGGCCGGAATGGCTGTCGTGCTCACGCACGAGGCCGCGGTTTTTGTCGACGGCCGCTACACCCTGCAGGCCGCGAAGCAGGTCGACAACAAGGCCTGGAATGTCGAGCCGCTGGTCGATCCGCCACCGGAAAACTGGCTGGCCGAACATCTTGTGACGGGCGACCGCCTCGGATTTGATCCATGGCTGCACACTTCGGCGGCAGCCGAGCGGTTGGCGGCGGCCTGCGCCAGGGCCGGGGCCGAACTGGTCGCGGTGGACAACAATCCGCTGGATTCGGTGTGGACCGAGCGCCCTGCGCCACCGCTCGGCCCGGTCGCCATCCATGGCACGCAATTCTCCGGCGAGCGCGAAGCCGACAAGCTCGGGCGCATCCGCGGCGAGATCGCGAAGGCAGGCGCCGACGCGCTGGTGCTGTCGGATTCGCATGCGGTGGCCTGGACCTTCAACATCCGCGGCGCCGACGTCTCGCATACGCCGCTGCCGCTGTCCTATGCGCTGGTGCCGAAGCAAGGTCGCCCGACAGTGTTCATCGATCACCGCAAGCTCTCCAACAGCGCGCGCGACCATCTCGAGCAGAACGCCGACGTCCGCGAGCCGGATGCGTTGGCGTCGCAACTCACCGAACTCGCGCAGCACGGCGCATCGATTGCCCTCGACCATGCGACCGCGGCAGACGCGTTGAAAAGATTGATCGCAGGCGCCGGCGGCAAGGCGATTCCCGGCAGCGATCCCGTTGCACTATTGAAAGCGGTCAAGAATGCCACCGAGATCGAAGGCACCCGCGCCGCGCACCGGCGCGACGCGGTGGCGCTGGCGCGTTTTCTGAGCTGGATCGACCGCGAGGCGCCGTCGGGTGCGTTGACCGAGATCGATACGGTCGAGGCGCTGGAAAGTTTTCGCCGCGACACCGGCGCGCTGAAGGACGTCTCGTTCCCGACCATCGCCGGCACCGGGCCGAACGGCGCCATCGTGCATTACCGCGTGACGCGCAAGACCAACCGCCGTATCTGTCCCGGCGATCTCCTGCTGATCGATTCCGGCGCGCAATATGAAGATGGCACGACCGACGTCACCCGCACCGTCGCCATCGGCGAGCCCACGGCCGAAATGCGCGACCGTTTTACCCGCGTGCTGCGCGGCCATATCGCGATTGCCCGCGCAAAGTTTCCAGACGGCACCACCGGCGCCCAGCTCGACACGCTGGCACGGCAATACCTGTGGCAGGCCGGGATCGATTTCGAACACGGCACCGGCCATGGCGTCGGCAGCTATCTGTCGGTGCATGAAGGCCCGGCACGGATTTCCAAGCTCGGTACCACGCCGCTGAAGCGTGGCATGATCCTGTCCAACGAACCCGGCTACTACAAGACCGACAGCTTCGGCATCCGCATCGAGAACCTCGAACTGGTGATCGCCGCCGACATCGACGGCGCGGAAAAGCCGATGAACGGCTTCGAAACGCTGACGCTGGCACCGATCGATCGCAGGTTGATTGATCTCACGATGATCGACCGGACCGAACTGGCTTGGCTCAACGACTACCACGCCCAAGTGCGGCGCGGGGTGCGTCCACACCTCGATGAGGCGACCAAAGCGTGGTTCGATGTCGCAACGGAGCCGCTGGGACAGTCCTAGCGTCATTCCGGCGCGCATCTTCGCAACCCGTAATCCAGCACCCGAGCGCCGCTCTGGATTTGCGCCAAAAAAAGTCCCTGCCGCGGACGGAGCGTGCCGCGGGGATCAAGCCTGCCATGACGCCGGGTATACCGTGGCGTTCCCCGGACGCAGCGCAGCGCTCTTTGCGGTGCGCTGCGGAGCCGAGGCCATAACGTACACCGGTATTTCGTGCGATCCTGGTTCTGCGAAGCAGCGCTTCGCAAGAGCTACGAACTGCATCGCGCCCGGGACACGATACGAGGGTCATCATTGCCGGGCTTGACCCGCGTCGTAACCGCGTCACGACTCGTCGTCCCCGCGCAGGCGGGGACCCATAACCGCCGTGGTTAATGATTGAGCGAGTTAGCGCCGCATGTTGCTGGCACCTTCCGCATCGCTGTGGACGGAGGGTATGGGTCCTCGCCTGCGCGAGGACGACGGTGAGAATGCGGCGGCGCCTTCCGCGGGGACGACGGGAGAATGGCCCGACTTTAAGAAGCCTGATTGTGCGCCTGAATGGCGGCAGGACCGGCACTTCGCACTTCGGGACACGAGTGATGCTGCGCAAGGTCACGCGATCAGCTTCAACCACTCGTCCTCGGTCAGCACCGCGACGCCGAGCGCGCGCGCCTTGGCGAGCTTGGAGCCGGCGTCCTCTCCGGCCACCACATAGTCGGTCTTCTTCGACACCGAGCCGGCGACCTTGGCGCCGAGACGCTCCGCCACCGCCTTGGCTTCGTCGCGGGTAAATCTGGTCAGCGACCCGGTGAACACCACGGTCTTGTCCGACACCGGAGAACTTCTGCGCGGCCGTTCCGCCGGACGCACCTCGATCTCGCCGAGCAGTTCGTCGAGCGCCCTGACATTACGCGGCTCGGCGAAGAATTCGACCACCGCGGCGGCGACGATCTCGCCGATGCCGCCGATATCGTTGAGATCCTGCCAGGCTTCCGACGTATTGCCTTCGCCGGCGCCGCCCTTTGCCGCCTCCAGCATCGCCGCGCGAAACGCCTCGATCGTGGCGTAGTGCCGCGCCAGCAGCTTGGCGTTGCCGTCCCCGACATGACGAATGCCCAGCGCGTAGATCAACCGGTGCAGATCGACGTCGCGGCGCGCTTCGATGGCGCCGAACAGGTTGCGCACCGACGTCTCGCCATAGCCTTCGCGCTCCATCAGCTTGCTCGCCGAACGCGCATCGCGCCTGGCGAGCGTAAAGATGTCGACCGGCGACATGATCAGCCCGTCGCGGAAGAACTCCTGAATCTGCTTCTCGCCCAGCCCCTCGATGTCGAAGCCCGCGCGCGACACGAAATGCTTCAGCCGTTCCACCGCCTGCGCCGGACAGATCAGCGCGCCGGCGCAACGTCGCACCGCCTCGCCTTCCTCGCGGATGGCGTGACTGCCGCAGGCCGGACAGACTTCCGGGAATTTGTACGGTCTTGCGTTTTTCGGCCGCTTGTCGAGCGCGACGCTGACCACTTGCGGAATCACGTCGCCGGCGCGCTGCACCACCACGGTATCGCCGACGCGGATGTCGACACCTTCGCGAATCGCATTGCCGTCGTTGCCGGTGCCCTTGATGTAGTCCTCGTTGTGCAGCGTCGCGTTTTGCACCACCACGCCGCCGACGGTGACCGGCGCCAGTCGCGCCACCGGCGTCAGCGCCCCAGTGCGGCCGACCTGGATTTCGATATCATTGAGAATCGTCGTCGCCTGCTCGGCGGCGAATTTGTGCGCAACCGCCCAGCGCGGGTTGCGCGAGACAAAGCCAAGCCGCTCCTGCCAGTCCAGCCGGTCGACCTTGTAGACCACGCCGTCGATGTCATAGCCGAGCGCCGCGCGTTCCTCGCCGATCCTGCGATAGAACTCCAGCACCTCGTCGATATCCTTGCAGAGCTTGGTCAGCGGATTGACGACAAACCCGGCCTTGTCCATCCAGGCCAGCATGCCGTGCTGAGTGTCGGAAGGAAGTTCGCTCATCTCGCCCCAGGCATAGGCGAAGAATTTCAGCGGCCGCGACGCCGTGATCGAAACGTCCTTCTGGCGCAGCGAGCCTGCGGCGGAATTGCGCGGGTTGGCGAAGACGGTGTCGTCGGCCTCGGCCTGCTTCTTGTTGAGGGCGAGAAAATCCTGCTTCAGCATGTAGATTTCGCCGCGTATTTCGCAAGACGTCGGAATGTTGCGGCCCTTCAGCCTGTTCGGAATGTCCTTGACGGTGCGGGCGTTGGCGGTGACATCCTCACCGGTAAAACCATCGCCGCGCGTCGCCGCGCGCACCAACTCGCCATCCTCGTAACGCAGCGACAGCGACAGCCCGTCGATCTTCGGCTCGGCGACGATGGCCGGAATTTCGTCGGCTTCGAGTTTGAGAAAACGCCTGACGCGGTCGACGAAGTCGGCCACGTCTTCGTCGCTAAACGCATTGCCGAGCGACAGCATCGGCACCGCATGCGGCACCTTGGCGAAGCGGCCCGACGGCGCCGCACCGACTTTCTGCGTCGGCGATTGGCTGGTGACGAGCTCCGGAAACCGCGCCTCGATGGCGTTGACACGCTGGCGCAACGCGTCGTAGGCGGCGTCCGAAACCTTCGGTGCGTCGTTCTGGTAGTAATGCCGGTCGTGACCCTCGATCTCGAGTGCCAGCCGCTTGTGCTCGACCCTGGCCTGCGCCCTGGTGAGGGTTGCGATGGGCGCGGGAGTTCTGGTTGTTTTGGCTTTAGGCATCAGCTTTCCGTCATGGGCGGGCTTGTCCTGGCCATCCACGTCTTCTTGCCGGGCAATTTAAAGACGTGGATGCCCGGGACAAGCCCGGGCATGACAAAGACAGCGGACGGTGACGGACGTACTCACGCCACCGCGCCTTTCAGCAGCCGCTCCGCCGCGGCCCTCGCCTCGGCGGTAATCTCGGCGCCGGCCAGCATGCGCGCGATTTCCTCGCGGCGGTGGTCGGCGGCAAGCGAATTGACGCGGGTGGCGACGCGCCGGCCCCTGTCGAGTGCGTCCTTGGAAATCAGAAGATGCTGGTCGGCTCTGGCGGCCACCTGGGGTGCGTGTGTCACCGCCATCACCTGCACCTTGGAAGCGAGGCGCGCCAGCCGCGCACCAATGGCATCGGCCACGGCACCGCCGACGCCGGTGTCGATTTCGTCGAATACGAGAGTCGGCGCCGAGCCGCGGTCGGACAGCACGACTTTCAGCGCCAGCAGGAACCGCGACAGCTCGCCGCCTGAGGCTACCTTCATCAGCGGCCCGGGACGCGTGCCCGGATTGGTCTGCACCCAGAACTCGACGCGATCGAAGCCTTGCGGGCCCGGTGCCGTGGAATCCGAATCGATCTGCGTCGAGAATTTTGCGCGCTCCAGTTTGAGCGGCGGCAGCTCGGCGTTGACGGTCTTGTTGAGTTTTGCCGCGGATTTTTGACGCATGGCGGAAAGCCTGGTCGCGGCGGCATCGTAGCGCGACTCGGCTTCCGCCACCGTCTTCTCCAGTTTCTTCATCGCTTCGGCGCCGGCGTCGATCAAGGCTACCTCGTCGGCGTATTTCGAGGCCAGCGCAGCCAGCCCGTCCACCGGCGTGGAATATTTCCGCGACGCCGCGCGCAGCGCAAACAGCCGTTCCTCGATACGCTCCAGTTCGCCGGGGTCGAAATCCGTGGCGTGCAGCGCCGCGGTCAGATGCTGATCGGCCTCCTCCAGGGCGTCGATCGCCGCGTCGATCGCCTTCACCGCGGGCTCGACCAGGGCTGGCGCGTTGCCGGCGCGCCGCTCCAGCCGGCGCACCGCCGCCGCAAGTGCTGCAACCGGCGAGTGATTGCCGCTCACCGCATCCTGCGCCTCGCGCAGATCGCCGGCGATTTTTTCACCCTGCATCATCGCGCTGCGGCGTTCGGCCAGCGTGGTCTCCTCGCCGTCCCGCGGCTTCAGCTTCTTCAGTTCGCCGGCGGCGTGGCGCAGATAATCCGCCTCGCGCGCGGCGCGCTCCATGCCGGCGCGATGCGCCTCCAGCGCAACATGCGCCGCGCGGCGCGTCTCCCACAGCCCTTCCAGCGCCGCGACGTCGCTCTCCAACCCTGCGAAAGCATCGAGCAGCCGCCGGTGGGTCGACGCATCGACCAGCGCGCGCTCGTCGTGCTGGCCGTGAATTTCCACCAGCGCGGCGCCGACGGCTCTGAGGGTCTGTACGCTGATCGCCTGGTCGTTGATGAAAGCGCGGGTGCGGCCGTCGGCGAGTTGGACCCGACGCAGAATCATCTCGCCGGTATCCTCGATTCCGTTGTCGCTGAGGATCGTGGACGCAGGATGCCTGCTGGGCACGTCGAATACCGCGGTGACCTGGCCCTGCTCGACGCCGTGGCGGACCAGGCCGGCGTCGCCGCGCCCGCCGAGAGCCAGCGCGAACGCATCGAGCAGGATGGATTTGCCCGCGCCGGTCTCGCCGGTCAGCACCGCAAGGCCACGGGAAAACTCGATATCGAGCCGTTCGATCAGGACGATGTCACGGATCGACAGACGCGCCAGCATACGGGATCGGTTCCTGATGGTATGTCCGGAAGTTCTCTTCTTCCCGAAGCGAGTCTGTCAAGAGTGCTTCGAACCGAACCGCATTCTCGTCGTCCCCGCGAAGGCGGAGACCCATAGCCATTGTGCCGACGGTTTACTCACGATTGTTGCAACGTCTCATTCCAATCGAAAATCCCGGGCGTATGGGTCCCCGCCTTCGCGGAGACGAGACGACGAGCTGTTTTCGCCGCCCTAGCCCAGACCCAGTTTCTTGAAGGCCCTGGAAATGTAGGAACCTTTGTTCTCGCTCGGCTCGAGACCGCCGGACTTCACTAGATTGTAGGCGTCCTTGTACCACTTGCTGTCAGGAAAATTATGCCCGAGCACGGCGGCGGCGGTTTGCGCCTCGCCGACGATGCCGATCGCCATATAGGCTTCGGTCAAACGCGCCAGGGCTTCCTCGACATGCCGGGTGGTCTGATACTGCGTCACCACGGTCTTGAACCGGTTGATGGCAGCGGTGTATTCCCGCTTCTCCATATAGTAGCGACCGACATTCATTTCGCGGCCCGCGAGTTGATCGCGGGCGCCCTCCAGCTTGGCTTTGGCGGTGGTGGCGTATTCCGAGGTCGGATATTTGCGGACCACTTCCTCGAGCGCGGCAATCGCCTTCTCGGTGCGGCCCTGGTCGCGTGAAATATCCGGGATCTGGTCGTAATGCGAGGCGGCGATCAAATACTGCGCGTAGGCGGCATCGGGGCTGCCGGGATGCAGAGTGACATAGCGCGTCGCGGCGCCGATGCAGGAATCGAAATCGCCGGCGTTGTAAAACGCATAGGCCGACATCAGTAGTGATTTGCGCGCCCAATCCGAATACGGATGCTGGCGGTCGACTTCCTCGAACTTCTTGGAGGCCGCCTTCGGATCCTTGCTCTGGTTCATCAGATACAAGCCCTCATTGTAGAGCTTGTCGGCAGGTTCTTCGTTGAAGGTGTCGTCCTTGGTGGTGAACTTGTCGAGAAAGTTGCCGGTACCGCATCCGCTCAAGGATAACGCGAGCATGACCAGACCCGAGGCCAGCCATAGCTGGCGTCCTGGCAAGGATTTGCGCAATTCAAGCGTCATACGCTGTGCCGACATAAGTTTCAAAAGCCTGACGCCCGTGATGCGGTGCTCGTTGCACGCGTCATGAACCGGATCATGGACGCAACTTTCACCTGCCCGGGTGCTTCATGGTGCGACCCGCGAGCCTGTGTATCCGAAAAATACCCCTTAACCAACCGAATACGCAGGCATTTCGCCCGGATTAAGGCGGTCCGCCGAACATCCGTCATTCCGCCGCGCGCCTCTTCGGCGCGAACCCGGAATCCAGAGCAGTGCATGGTGCTGGATTCCGGGCCTGCGCCTAAAGGCGCATCCCGGAATGACCGAGGGGATTTTAGGCAGGGCGAACGGCAGCGGTCAGGACACGTCGGGGCCGTACGCCGGGGCAACCATGCCGCCGATCATGCCACGGCCGGCTTCGGCGCGGCCGCGCGGGCGTTGCGCGGGTTCCGATTCGACCACCCGCCAGGCGCTGCGATCCGCCATCAATGCGGTCAGCACCGCATGGTTGAGCTTGTGGCCGCCGCGCACCGAACGATAGGCGCCGAGCAGAGGCAGGCCCGCCAGCGCAAGATCGCCGACCACGTCGAGCACCTTGTGCCGCGCACATTCATCGGCATAGCGCAGACCCTCGACGTTGAGCAGACGCTCCTCGTCGAACACCACGGAATTCTCGAATGACGCGCCGAGCGCATAACCCGCGTCCCAAAGCCGGGTAACGTCATTCATGCAGCCGAACGTCCGGGCGCGGCAGATATCGCGCCGGAAGCTTTCAGGATTGAGGTCGAGCATGTAGCTCTGCTTGCCGATCACCGGATTGGCGAAATCGATCTCGACCTCGGCACGGAAGCCACTGGCGTGCGGCCGCAACTCGCCGAAGGCTTCGCCTAGCGAGACCTGCACCCGCTTCAGGACCTGGATGAAGCGGCGCGGTGCCGACTGCGTCAGGATACCGGCCTGATCGATCGCAGCCACGAACGCCGCCGAACTGCCGTCCATAATCGGAACTTCCGGCCCATCGACTTCGATGGTGGCATTGTCGATGCCCATTCCACGCAGCGCGGCAAGAACATGCTCCGCGGTCGAAACCAGCGGACCTTCACGATCGCCGAGCACCGTGGCAAATTCGGTGGATATCACAGATTTTGCGACGGCCCGCACTTCACGGTCGGAACCATCCGGGCCAATGCAGACAAAAATAAAACCCGCATCAATTGATGCAGGTCCGAGCGTGAGACTGACGGGTAAACCGGAATGAACGCCGACGCCCGTCACAGTGGCTCGCGACCGAAGCGTGGTTTGACGGCTAAATTTCATTCGCAAATTGCCCACAACTGACTCACATAAAGATCGGATCGATCCGATTTGCGCGGCGATTCGTCTTTAGTTTCCCCGAGTCATGGCGAGACCATAGTCACTGCCACAAAGAGCGCCAACTCACGCTTGTTTACCGATTGTTACCCCAAGTCTGCCGCAATCGTGCCAAGGGTTAACCAAATTCGGAACCGGACACGGTCTTTCCAGTCCCGCTATAACGCCCGTAATTTGATAATTTATCGTTTCTTATCAGATGCTTGAAAATCACAAAACAATGCAGATCGTTGCAAAAGCAAAGGCCCCGGCAGTGTGAGCCGGGGCCTTGTCAGCGGTTAGAATTGTAACAAAGGTCAGTTGGCTTGGCGGCGCAGGAACGCCGGAATGTCAAGATGGTCGTCTCCCTGTGGCGCCGGCGCAACAGGGGCGGGACGCCCATGGGAATCGAGCCCCTGCGGCGTGGGGCGCCGGGCATATTCCGATACCGGCTCATGGGCCGCCATCTGTTCGGCGACGCTGCGTTGCGGCTTGCGTTCCGGTAACGCCGGCAGCGGGGCTATCGCCGGACCGGAAGCCCGCGCCGCGATCGGCGGCTCGGTTTCCTCGTCGCGGCGGCCGAGGCCGACATTAGCGAGGCGCTGCAGCAGCGACATCCGGACCTTCTGCGGATGCTGCTCTTCCTCGGTTTCCCCGCGGGCCTGACGAATCTCGTTTTGCGCAGGCATCGGCAGGTCTTCGAACTTCGGCATGCGCGGCGCACGGAGCGGAGCGCGCTCGGCAGGCTGCGGAATGAACGTCTCGGGCGTGGCCGGCTCGTGGGGTTCAAACTGCTTTGCGTCGTGATCCGGAAACAGCGACGGCTTCTGCGCGATCGGCCGCACGGTGACGTCGCCATAGGAGGCCGGCTGCATCGGAATAGGCGCGACCGGCTGCATCGATTCCGGCGCCACGGCGGCGGCGATGGCCGCCAGCGCCGCGCGTTCAATGCTGTTGGCTGGAGCGCGTGCCGGAGCAGGTGCTGCCTGGGCCGGGCGCGGCGCGTCGGATTTCTGCGCGGTCGCGGCAACGGCGCGCTGATTGTCGGCGCGCAACCTTGCTGTGACGTCGGCCAGACGGCTGTCCGGCGTGGCCGCCGCGGATGTGACCGACGCCGCCGCGGGCGCGGTTGCCTTGGCGATCGCAGCCTGCTCGATACCGGTGGCGACCACCGAGACGCGGATGATCCCGTCAAGGGTTTCGTCGAAGGTGGCGCCGACAATGATGTTGGCGTCCTGATCGACCTCTTCGCGAATACGCGTAGCGGCTTCGTCGACCTCGAACAGCGTCAGATCCTTGCCGCCGGTGATCGAAATCAGGAGACCGCGTGCGCCTTTCATGGAGGAGTCGTCGATCAGCGGATTGGCGATGGCGGCTTCCGCGGCGGTCAACGCACGCTTTTCGCCGGAGGCTTCGCCGGTCCCCATCATCGCCTTGCCCATCTCGCGCATCACGGCGCGAACGTCGGCGAAGTCGAGATTGATCAGGCCTTCCTTGACCATCAGGTCGGTGATGCAGGCGACGCCCGAATAGAGCACCTGGTCGGCCATCGCGAAGGCGTCGGCGAACGTGGTCTTTTCGTTGGCGACCCGGAACAGGTTCTGGTTCGGAATGATCAGCAGCGTATCGACGACCTTGTGCAGCTCGGAGATGCCGGACTCCGCGGTGCGCATGCGGCGCTGGCCTTCGAAATGGAATGGCTTGGTGACGACGCCGACGGTGAGGATGCCCATGTCGCGCGCGGTCTTGGCGATCACCGGGGCTGCACCGGTGCCGGTGCCGCCGCCCATGCCCGCGGTGACGAACACCATGTTGGCGCCGGAGAGATGATCGCGGATTTCGTCGATGACTTCCTGGGCCGCCGCGGCGCCGACATCGGGCTGCGAACCGGCGCCGAGGCCTTGCGTGACCTGGGTGCCCATCTGCACGATGCGCTGCGCCTTGGACATGGTGAGCGCTTGCGCGTCGGTGTTGGCGACGACGAAATCGACACCCTGCAGTCCGGCGGTGATCATGTTGTTGACGGCATTCCCGCCGGCTCCGCCGACGCCGAACACGGTGATTCGCGGCTTCAGCTCGCTGATGTCTGGGGGAGTAAGATTGAGTGCCATGGTTGCCTCTCGATTACGCGCGCGTTGTTTCACGATGCCCTTGGCCAACGGCCGAAGGAGTTGATGGGGTCCGGGGTTTAAGGAAAAGATTCATCAGAAGCCCTCGCGAAGCCATCGTCCGACCTTTCCGAAATAGCCGTCAGTCCCTGTCCTGAGTTGCCGCGTATGCCGCGGTTCGACATGTTCAAGATGAGCATATTGCGGATAGACCAGCAGGCCCGAGGGGACCGCGAAGGATGCGCTCTTGGCCTCGCTGGGCAACCGTCCGAAACCGAGCGGACGGCCGATGCGCACCGGCCGGCTCAAGACCCGGCTTGCCAATTCGGGAATTCCGGTAAGTTGCGAGGCGCCGCCGCTCAGGACAACCCGCGCCCGCGGCTCCGCTGCAAAGGGGGAATCCGCGAGCCGGTCCCTGACCATCTCAAAAATCTCCTCGGCCCGCTGCCGGACGATGTTCGCGATCGTGGCGCGGGATACGATCTGTGGGACATCGCGATCGTTATCTCCGGCCGATGGCACGGACATCAGTTCGCGCGCGTCCGACCCGCCGGTCAGCACCGTGCCATATAACGTCTTGATTCGCTCGGCATCCGCGATGCAGGCGCCGACGCCGCGCGCCAGATCCATCGTGATGTGGTGCCCGCCGACAGCAAATCCGCTGGCGTGCACGAAGCGGCCGCTGGAATAGATCGCCATCGTGGTCGTGCCCGCGCCCATCTCGATCACGGCGGCACCGAGATCGGCTTCGTCGTCGGTCAAAACCGAAAGACCGGCGACATACGGACTGGACGCCATGGCCTCGACATTGAGATGGCAGCGTTCCACCACCAGCATCAGGTTCTTGGCGACGGTGGCGTCCGAGGTAACGACATTCATGTCGACGCCGAACTGACGCGCCACCATGCCCCTGGGATCGCGGATGCCCTTGACGCCGTCGAGCGCATAGCCCACCGGAAGCGCGTGCAGCACGGTGCGGCCTTCGCCGGTGGCGTGCTGCATTCCCGTCGAAGTGACACGGGTGACGTCGGCCGGCGTCACGGCGCCGCCCTTGATATCTGCCGCAGCTTCGATCAACTGGCCCTGCAGGCGTCCGCCGGAAACCGAGAGCAATACGGATTCCACCCGAACCTTGGCCATGCGCTCGGCGAGCGCGACCGCGTGACGCACGGCCTGCTCGCATTCGGCGAGATCGACCACCGCGCCCGCCTTGACTCCGCGCGACTGGATCTGGCTGTAGCCGATCAATTCGACGGCATGGCTGCGGCCGCGCAACGCATCGTTCGGCGGGCATGGTTTCAGCCGCGCGATCATGCAGGCGACCTTGCTGGTGCCGATATCGAGCGACGCCACCAGCGCGGTGCGATTCTGCGGCATCGGACGCGTCTTCGGCGTCTGTTTGCGTTCGAGGCCGCTCATGCGCTGCCAGCCTTTTTCTTGGGCTTGTCCTTGAGAAGATCTTCGCGGGCCTTCGCAGCATCTTCGGACAGCCGCACCGTCAGCCGGTCCGGCAGCCGCATGTCGATCGCGGTGATGTCGCGTGAAAACAGCCGGTCTTCCTTGTCCATTCTGCTCAGCGCGGCGAGCGCGTTGCCGACATCGTTTTCCGGCAAGCGGACGTCGAGGCCGTCCTTGAGCCGCAGGTTCCAGCGCCGTTCGCCGACGAACACGGCGGCCTTCATGACCGAGCGGACCTGCGGATAGCGATCCAGCAGCGCGAGAAAATCCCGCGCGCGGGTTTCGGCGCCCGTGCCCACTATCAGCGGCAAGCCTTTGAAGCGGCGCGCGACATAGGGCTCGAGCACGGCGCCGTCATCGGCGATCACCGAGAGGCGGCCATCCTGCTGCCACAGCGCGAACGCCGAGCGCTCGGTAATGTCGATCTGGAGCTGGCCGGGATAGAATTTCTGCACGGTGGCGTCGCCAATCCACGGATTGGCTTTCAGCTTGTCGCGCACCGCGGCGGCGTCGAGGAACAGCAGCGACGAACGGCCGTTGACGCCGCCGATCGCCAGCACCTCGTCCTGGGTCAGTTGCTTGCGGCCGGTAATGGCAACCGCGGTGATCTTGAAGCCTGCCGAATTGGCTATCGCGTTGCGAGTGTCGCTGAGCGCCGTCGTCAACTCCTCGACATGGCCACCCCTGACGATACCGAGGCCGGCGCTGCCGAGCAGGATCACGACGGTCGCGGTCACGCCGATGCGGCGCGGAATGGCGTGCTCCAGCCATGCGATCAGGCGATGGGGATTTTTCTCGCGTTCCAGAAGCCGCGTGGCGCGCGCGCGTTTCGATGCAGCCAGGCGCTCCCGCAGCGGCGCCAGCCGCTCACGCAACAGGATCGCCGCGCCAATGGCGGCGGCCTTCATCAGGTCAGTTTGGGGCCTCAGCGATCGCAGCGATCGGGCGAGGCGTCCTCCACCATCCATTGCACGAGCTCGTCAAATGTTACGCCCGCGAACGCGAGCCTTGGCACTCCGGTGCCAGCGTTAACCTTCGGGCTTCCTGGTAAACAAAGGGTAAAACAGGTGCGGACAGGGCGTGATTTGATGCGGCCTTTGAAGGATTTGCGGCGGTGATGCGTCGTTTTCGTCATGGCCGGGCTGTCCCGGCCATCCGCGCCTTGTTTAATGTGCGGTTAAGACGTGGATGCCGGGCACAAAGCCGCGCATCCACGTCTTAACGGCACAAAACAAGAAGGGTATGGATGGCTGGAAGCCCGGCCACGAGCTTTGGTGCTACTTCCGCACCCGCTTCGCCGCCAGTTCAATCTGATCCTTCAGGAAATCGGCGAATTCGATCCCCTGCGCTTTCAGCGCTTTGGGATAGAGCGAGGCCTTGGTCAGGCCCGGCAGGGTATTGGTTTCAAGGAAAACCGGACCCTTGCCCGAAATAATGAAGTCCGATCGGGAATAGCCGCTGCACGACATTGCACGGTGCGCCCTTAGCGCCTGATCCATGATCTCGGCGGCGAGTTCGGGTGCAAAACGCCCCGGACAGATTTCCTGGGTCGATTTGGCGAGATATTTCGCGCGATAGTCGAAGCCGAAGCCGCCGTCGGCGGGGATGATCTCCACGGTCGGCAGCGCGATCAGCGAACCGTCCAGCAGCTCCAGCACCCCGCAGGTCGTTTCCGCGCCGGCGACAAACGGTTCAAGCAGATACTCTTCGACTTTCGCCGCGCGACGCACACCGGCAAGATCCTGCGTCGAGTTGACAAAGATCAGGCCGTAGCTCGATCCGTCGCGTGCCGGCTTGGCGATCAGCCTGCCATACTCAGCCAGCGCCTGCTCGGCATCATCGAGCGCGACGCCCGCCGGCGCCTTGACCCCCGCAATGGCGGCAAAGCGCTTGGCTGCGACCTTGTCGAAGGCGAGATGCGACGATGCGGAACCGGACCCGGTGAACGGAATTCCGCGCATCTCGCACATCGTCTGCAACTCGCCATTCTCCGCCATGCCACCATGCAGGCCGAGCACCAGCAATCGATTTTCCGTGGCCGCCCTGTCGAGCGCTAGTTCGATCCCGCCAACGCCGGGATCATTGGGCTCGAACGGCTCCTCGAACGGGAGGGAATGGCTGAGCAACGCGTCGGCCCGCACCTGGTGCACCGTGTCGCCGACATTCCAGAACCACAGATCGGCATCGGGCAGCGCCGAATGCAGCGCCTGGGCGCTTGCCACCGACACCAGTCGCTCCTTGCTCAAGCCTCCGAAAAGAATGGTGATGCGCATGATGCCTCCTTCGTCATTCCGGGAGGCGCTTCTTGGCGCAGGCCCGGAATCCATGACCCCCGATCGTAGTTATGGATTCCGGGCTCGCGCTGCGCGCGCCCCGGAATGACGCTTAACCCGCGATTCCGATTCGCTTGATCTCCCATTGTAGCTCAATACCGGAATTCTCCCTCACCCGTGCGCGCACGGTCTCGCCCAGGGTTTCGATATCATGCCCGGTGGCGTTGCCGGTGTTGATCAGAAAATTGCAATGCATCTCCGACACCTGTGCGCCGCCGACGCGCATGCCTCGGCAGCCCGCGGCGTCGATCAGTTTCCACGCGCTGTGGCCGGCCGGATTCTTGAATGTCGAGCCGCCGGTCTTTTCGCGGATCGGCTGCGCGGTCTCGCGATGAGCCTGTACCTCATCCATGCGCGCGCGGATCGTCTCCGGCGCGGTAATGCGCCCACGAAAGCGCGCCGAGGTAAAAACAATCGATGGGTCGACGCCGCTGTTGCGGTAGACGAATTTCATGTCGGCATTGTCGAAGCTGTGCTTGCTGCCGTCGCGGCCGATGCCGGTCGCCTCGATCAACACATCCCTGGTCTCGCCGCCATTGGCGCCGGCGTTCATGCGCAACGCGCCGCCGATGCTGCCCGGAATGCCGAAATAGAATTCCAGCCCGCCGATGCCGGCAGCGGCCGCGGTCTCGGCCACGCGCTTGTCGAGCGCCGCGGTGCCGGCGCGAACGATGTCCCCCTCGGCGACGGTCTCGCCGAAACCGCGTGGGCTCAGCCTGATCACCACGCCGGGCACGCCGCCGTCGCGCACGATCAGGTTGGAGCCGACACCGACGACATAGACCGGAATTTCGTGCGCCAGCTTGGCGAGAAAATAAGCGAGGTCATCTTCATCCGCCGGCGTGAACAGGATTTGCGCCGGCCCTCCGACGCGAAACCAGGTCAGCGGCGCCAACGATTCATTGGCGAGCAACCGCCCGCGCAAATCCGGCATTGCGGCTCTGAGTTCGGGCGTGATGTCGGGGAAGGTCATGATTTTTCGTCATGGCCGGGCTTGTCCCGGCCATCCACGTCTTGCAGATTTTCAGCATGGCAGGAGGATGGATTTATATTCCGACCACGAAGTAAAGACGTGGATGGCCGGGACAAGCCCGGCCATGACGATCTTGGATGCGTCGTAGCTCGCATCACCCCAGCGCCTTCAACTCGGCCGGCAGCGCGTAAGCCCATTGCGTGATGTTGCCGGCGCCGAGGCAAACCACATAGTCGCCGCGGCCGGCGACGCCGCGCACCACGCCCGCGAGATCGGTGGAATTCTGCAGCGGAATCACCTGGCGATGGCCGTGCGCGCGCAGGCCCAGCACAAAATGATCGCGGTCGATGCCCGGAATCGGCGCCTCGCCTGCGGGATAAACCTCGGCGACAACAACCGTGTCGGCATCGTTGAAGCAGGTACAGAACTCCTCGAACAGCGTCTGCAACCGGGTGAAGCGATGCGGCTGCACCACGGCGATCACCTTGCCGTTGATGGATTCCCGCGCCGCGCGGAGCACCGCCGATATCTCGACGGGATGGTGGCCGTAATCGTCGATGATGGTGACGCCGTTCGCCTCGCCGGTTTTGGTGAAGCGACGGCGCACGCCGCCGAAACCGGCGAGCGCCTTGCGGATCATGTCGTCGGAGAGGCCGAGTTCATGCGCCACCGCGATCGCCGCAGTGGCGTTGAGCGCATTGTGCCGTCCCGGCATCGGCAGCACGAGGTCGGCGATCTCATGCCTGGTGCCCGCCTTGCGGTCCCGGAACGCCACCTTGAAGGTGGAGCCCGCATTCACCGCGGCGAGATCGAGCAGCCGCGCATCGGCCTGGGGGTTTTCGCCATAGGTGATGATGCGGCGATCCTCGATCTTGCCGACAATTGTTTGTACGACGGGATGATCGATGCACATCACGGCGAAACCGTAGAACGGCACGTTTTCGACAAAGCTGCGAAATGCGTCCTGCACCGCTTCGAACGTCTTGAAGTGGTCGAGATGCTCGGGGTCGACATTGGTGACGATGGCGACGTCGGTCGGCAGTTTCAGGAATGTGCCGTCGCTTTCGTCCGCTTCCACCACCATCCACTCGCCGGCTCCCAGCCGCGCGTTGGTGCCGTAGGCGTTGATGATGCCGCCGTTGATGACGGTGGGGTCGAGATCGCCGGCGTCGAGCAACGCCGCCACCATCGAGGTCGTGGTGGTCTTGCCATGGGTGCCCGCGATAGCGACGCAGCTTTTCAGCCGCATCAGCTCGGCCAGCATCTCGGCGCGGCGCACCACCGGTATGCGTTGCGCGCGCGCGGCCATCAGCTCCGGATTGTCGCGCCTGATCGCGGTTGATACCACCAGCACGTCGGCGCCGGCGACATTCTCGACCTGGTGGCCGATGCTGATGGCGATGCCCTTGTCGCGCAGGCGATTGACGTTGGCGCTCTCGGACGCATCGGAACCTTGCACGGTATAACCGAGATTGCACAGCACCTCGGCGATGCCGCTCATGCCGATGCCGCCGATCCCGACGAAGTGAATGGGGCCGATCTCGCGTGGCAGTCTCATGAAGCTGTTCCTGTCATTGCGCGTACTGGATGCCTTGCTTCGGCACGGCATGACAAGGGTTTTTCGTCGTTCCGGGGCGCGACGAAGTCGCGAGCCTGAATCCATAACCACCAGCGGGGGTTATGGATTCAGGGCCTGCGCCAAGAGGCGCATCCCGGAATGACGGAACTCTAAATCCCCGCTACTTTCTCAACCAGATCGGCCAGCCGTTCGGCGGCGTCCAGCTTGCCGACAGTGCGCGCGCCCGCTGCCATCGCATCAAGCCGCGCCGGTTCGGCCGCGAGGGCCGATATTTCCGTTGCCAGCCGGTCGGACGTGAAATCCGCCTGCGCGATCCGGATCGCCCCGCCCGCCTGCACCAGCACGCCGGCGTTGGCGAACTGGTCCTGATCGATCGAGCCCGGCAGTGGCACCAGGATCGAGGGACGGCCGACGGCGCCGAGTTCGGCCACGGTGCCGGCGCCGGAACGAGAGACCACCAGATGGTTGGAAGCCAGCCGCGCCGGCAGATCGGAAAAGAACGGCGCCAGTTCGGCGTTGATCCTGAGCCTGTCATAAATCGCACGCACCCGCGCCATGTCCTCGTCGCGCACCTGCTGCATCAGGACCAGCCTGCTCCAGAGCGCCGGTTCCAGGCGCTCGATCGCGCCCGGCACAATATCGGACATTACCCGTGCGCCCTGGCTGCCGCCGACCACCAGCAGCCGCAACGGACCGGTCGCCTCAGGCGGTGCAAACTTTATCGTGGCCGCGGCAAGGATCGCCGGCCGCATCGGCGTGCCCGTCGTCGTGGTTTTCGCAGCCAGCGCCGGATCCTTGTCGAGCACGCCTGGCAGTGAAGTCGCAATCGCGCTGACACGGCCGGAGAGGAAACGGTTGGCGCGGCCCAGCACCGCGTTGGAGTCGTGAATGACGGTCGGGATACCGAACAGCCGCGCCGCCAACAGCGGCGGCAGCGTCGGATAGCCGCCGAAGCCGACCACGGCGGCGGGCTTCAGCCGCCGCATCAGGTTGAGCGCGACCGCGGTGCCTGCGGCGAGCATTGCACCGGTGCGTGCCAGCGACCACGGATCGCGACCGCGCACCGTCTCGCTCGGCACCACATCGATCATGTCCCTGGAGAAAAATCCGTTATAGCGCAGCGCACGGGAATCCGTGACCAACCGCACCCGCATGCCGCGCCCTGCCAATTCGACGCCAAGCGCCTCGGCGGGAAACAGATGACCGCCGGTGCCGCCGGCAGCGAGCAGAATCAGGGGGGGATTGTTCATTGGAAGGACTGTCGCAAATTTCCACCGTCATTGCGAGCGAAGCAACCCGTTTCCGTCATTGCCGGGCCTGACCCGGCAATCCATCATCTTCGAAAGATTCTTGTGAAGATTGATGGATGCGCGGGTCAAGCCCGCGCATGACGAAAAGCTGGACTGCCTCGTCGCAAGAGCTCCTGGCAATGACGAGCGGTCAGGCGTAGCCGCGCGCCGTGTGGACGTCGTTGGCGTCGCTGATCGATTCCATCTCGATGCGGGGCCTGAGCCGTGTCAACGCCAGCATCATGCCGACGCCATAAGCCAGCGAGATCATCGACGAGCCGCCGTAGGAGATAAAGGGCAATGTCATGCCCTTGGCCGGAATCAGCTGCAGGTTCACCGCCATGTTGATAGCAGCCTGCACGCCGAACAGGATGGCAAGGCCGGATGCGGCAAAGCGTGAAAACATGTCCTCGGTGGCGTAGGCGCGCGATAGCGCGCGGATCACGATGAAGGCGAACAGCGCCAGCAGCGCCAGACAGAGAATGATTCCGAATTCTTCCGCGCCCACCGCGAATACGAAGTCGGTATGGCTGTCGGGCAGGCTGCGCTTGGCGATGCCTTCGCCTGGTCCCAATCCGAACCAGCCGCCATTGGAAAACGCCTCGTTGGCGGTATCGACCTGAAACGTATCGCCCGAAGTGTGATTGAGAAACCGCGCAATACGTCCCTTGACGTGCGGCACGAAAAGATAGGCGGCAAACAGCCCCGATGCCGCCGCACCCGCGAGCCCGAACACCCAGACGATCCGCATCCCGGCGATGAAGAACAGCGCGCCCCACACCATCAGGATCAGCATGGTCTGGCCGAAATCGGGCTCCGCCACCAGCAGCGACACCAGCGTCAACAGGACCGCCAGGGCCATCGAGGTCGCCGGCATTTCCGGCCGCTTCGCTGACTCGGCGAACAGCCACGCCGCGATCACCACGAAGGCGGGCTTTGCGGATTCGGAGGCCTGGATGTTGACGCCGAGCAGCGTGATCCAGCGCCGCGAGCCCTTGACTTCGGGTCCGATCAGCAGCGTCGCCACGATCAGGACGATGCTGGTCGCGAACACGATCAGCGCCGCCCGACGGATCTGCCGCGGCGACAGGAACGACACGCCGATCAACACGATGAAGGACGGCAGCAGGAACATCACATGACGGTTGAAGAAGTGAAACGGATCGAGCCCGATCCGCGTCGCCACCGGCGGGCTTGCCGCCAGCGACAGAATGATGCCGCCTAGCATCAGCGCCACGATCGCCGCCAGCAGCAGCCGGTCCACGGTCCACCACCATTCGCTTAACGGGGTGCGTTGTTCACGGGAGATCATGGGCATTCCTGCGCGCAGAGGTTTGTCCATTGGTGCGCCGGGATGGTTTATGGAGGGTTAAGGAAGAGGAGGAATCCGCCGCAACATACGTCGTCCCCGCGCAGGCGGGGACCCACACATGCAGGACTTCCAATGGAACGGGATGTTGCAGCAGTCTTTCTTAAACCGCGGGCACGGTGGCTATAGGTCCCCGCCCGCGCGGGGACGACGTCTCACACCACCGGCTTCACGCCGGGTAGCGCCAGCACCAGGTCGCGGAAACGGTCACCGCGGATTTCGAAATTTCGGTACTGGTCAAACGAGGCACAGGCCGGCGACAGCAGCACCACCGGATCGGAGATGCCGGAGGTCTCTGCGTCACGCGCGGCGTTCGGAATCGCGGCATCGAGCGTCTCGCTGATCTCGTAAGGCACCCTGCCCTCGAGCGTCGCCGCGAATTCGCTTGCCGCCTCGCCGATCAGATAGGCCTTGCGAATGCGTGAAAAATATTCGGCCAGCGAGGTAATGCCGCCGGTTTTCGGTTTTCCTCCGGCGATCCAGAAAATATCGACAAAGGACGACAGCGCGTGCGCCGCGGCGTCGGCATTGGTGCCCTTGAAATCGTTGACGAACAGCACCCGGCCGCGCCGGCCGACCTGCTCCATGCGATGGGCGAGACCAGGAAAGCTGCGCAGGCCCTTCTGCAGGACATCGCTGCTCACGCCCAGCGCCAGCGCGCAGGCCGACGCGCAGGCGGCGTTCTGCGCGTTATGCAGCCCGCGCAACGAACCGATGCCGCCGATGGCTGCGATCTCGCTCCACGCGCCGCCGGTCGCACCCACTATCATCTCGCGATCGAGGGTGACGCCGTCCGCCAGCGGACGCTTCACCGAAACCCGCACCACGCGCCTGCCGGCCTGATCGAGGCGGTCGGCAATCGCGCGGCACCATCCGTCGTCGACGCCGACGATCGCGGTGCCTTGTGGCTGCACGGCGGTCACCAGCCGCTCCTTCACCGCCGCATAATGCTCTATCGTGCCGTGGCGGTCGATGTGGTCCTCGCTGATGTTGAGCAGGATGCCGACGCTGGGGTCGAGCGATGGACACAAATCGATCTGGTACGACGACATCTCGATCACATGGACGCGGCCGGCGCGCGGCGGCTCAAGCGACAGGATCGCGGTGCCGATATTGCCGCCGACCTGGACGTCGTGCCCGGCCTCGCGCATCAGATGTGCGACCAGGGCCGTGGTGGTGGATTTGCCGTTGGTGCCGGTAATGGCGACGAATGGCGCGGCCGGTACGTGACGCCGCCGCTCACGGCAGAACAGTTCGATATCGCCGATCACTTCGACGCCGGCCTGCCGCGCCGCCAAAACCGACCAGTGCGGCGCCGGATGGGTCAGCGGCACACCGGGTGTTAATATCAGTGCCGCGAAATTCACCCACGACACCTTGCGCAGATCGGCGGTGATAAATCCGGCCCGTGCAGCCTCCGCAAGCCTGTCCGCGCCATCGTCGCCGGCGATCACCTCGGCGCCGCCGGCTTTCAGGGCATGACAACTTGCAAGGCCGGAGCCGCCGAGACCGAATACCGCGACGGTTTTTCCCGCGAAGCTGGTGATCGGGATCACAGCTTGTCGTCCCCGCGAAGGCGGGGACCCATACCCTCCGCGCCTGTGATGCGGAAGGTGTCAGTCCCTCGTGGAAGCAGCGCGCCAGGTAATGACCATCGGTGATTATGGATCCCCGCCTTCGCGGGGACGACTGGTGGTGGGTTCTCGACCACCCTTGTCACCGCAGCTTCAGCGTGGAAAGGCCGGCGAGCGCCAGCATTACCGAGATGATCCAGAACCGAATCACGATCTGCGGCTCGGTCCATCCCTTCTGCTCGAAATGGTGATGTAGCGGCGCCATCCGGAACACACGCCTGCCGGTAAACTTGAACGAGACCACCTGCACGATGACCGACACGGCCTCCAGCACGAACAGCCCGCCAATCACGGCCAGCACAATCTCATGCTTGGTCGCGACCGCGATCGAACCCAGCATGCCGCCGAGCGCCAGCGATCCGGTATCGCCCATGAAGATCGACGCCGGCGGCGCGTTGAACCAGAGGAAGCCGAGGCCGGCGCCGAGCACCGCCCCGCACAGTACCGCAAGTTCGCCGGTGCCGGCGATGTAATTGATCTGCAGATAATCGGCGAATACGGCGTTGCCGGCGAGGTAGGCGATCATGCCAAAGCTCGCCGCAGCGATCATGACCGGCACGATCGCGAGGCCGTCGAGCCCGTCGGTGAGGTTGACCGCGTTGCCGGCACCGACGACGATGAAGGCGCCGAAGATGATGAAGAACCAGCCGAAGTTGACGATCACATCCTTGAAGAAAGGAATCACCAGCGCGCTGGACAGTTGGTCGCGGCCAAGCCGGACCAGCGCGTAGCATGCGGCAATTGCGATCAGCGCTTCGATCGCAAGCCGGACCTTTCCGGCGAAACCGCTATGGCTCTGCTGCGTCACCTTCAAATAGTCGTCGTAAAAACCGACAAAGCCGAAGCCGAGCGTAACCGCGAGCACTATCCAGACATAAGGATTGAGGGGATTGGCCCACAGCACCGTGGAGACCACCAGACCTGACAGGATCATCAGCCCGCCCATGGTCGGCGTGCCCTTCTTGGTGACCAGATGCGACGCGGGTCCGTCCGACCTGATCGGCTGGCCCTTGCCCTGCCGCAGTCGAAGATTGTCGATGATCCAGGGGCCGAACAGAAACACGAACAGCGCCGCGGTCACCATCGCACCGCCGGTACGGAAGGTGATGTAACGAAACACATTCAGCAGCGCGCGGAACGGAACCAGAAAAGGCACGGTATTGGAAAGGTCGATAAGCCAGTAAAACATCAAAGCCCCTTATACCGCGGCTTCGTCGAGCGCGGCCTTACCGGGAAAGCGCTTTTCCAGCGCGTTGACAATAGGTTTCATCTTCGAGCCGAGCGACCCCTTGACCATGATCGCGTCGCCGGCGCGGACCGCAGCGACCACCTGCGATTCGAGCGCTGCCGAACTCACGGCATAGCCCCCCCGCTTGCCGGTGGAAAGGGCGTCCCACAGGTTTCGCATCAGCGGGCCACAGCAATAAACCAGGTCGATATGGTTTTCCTTTACCGCATCGATCAGGCCGCGATGCAGTTGCGCGGCGGTCTGCCCAAGTTCGAGCATGTCGCCGAGCACTGCGATGCGGCGGCCTTGCGGGCCGATAACGGCAGCGCCGAGCACGTTCAACGCGGCGGCCATCGATGCCGGATTGGCGTTATAGCTTTCGTCGATCAGCGTCGCCTCGCCGCTTCCGACCTCCAGCACGTGCCGCACGCCACGGCCCGCGGCCGGCTGCGCCTGCGACAGCGCGAGGCCGGCGAGCGCCAGGTCGGCGCCGGCGAGCAAGGCCGCCGCCAGCACGGCAAGCGAATTGATCGCCATGTGGCGACCGGGCATGCCGAGCTTGTAGGTGAGATCGTGCCCGAGAATGTCGGCATGAACCGCCGAGCAGGCCGGATGCAGCGATAGATCGATCAGCCTTGCGTCGGATTTGTTGTCGGTGCCGAACGCGACGATGCGCGAAATGCCGAGTTTTTTGGCGCGCTTTTGCAACCGGGCGAACTGCGAATTGTCGCGGTTAAGCACCACGGCGCCGTTCGGCTCGAGGCCCTCGAAAATTTCCGCCTTGGCGTCGGCGATCGCTTCGATCCCGGCGAAGAATTCCAGATGCACCGGCTCGACCGTGGTGATGACGGCGACGTGCGGACGGACCAGTTTGACCAGCGGCTCGATTTCGCCTGCGTGATTCATGCCGATTTCGAAGATCGCAAAACGCGCAGTCGCCGGGCATCGCGCCAGCGACAGCGGCACGCCCCAATGATTGTTGAACGAGGCCGCCGATGCATGGGTCTCGCCCTGTGCGCTCAATACGCGGCGGAGCGCTTTCTTGGTCGAGGTCTTGCCGACCGAGCCGGTGACCGCAATGACCTGCGCGCTAAGCCGCACCCGCGACGCGCGCGCAAGGTCGACCAGCGCGGCGAGTACGTCATCCACCACCAGCAGCGGCGCATCGGCCGCAAATCTGCCGCGTTGCGCGATTTCGACAACGGCAAGTCCGGCGCCGGCCTTCAACGCCGCCGCGACGAAATCATGGCCGTCATGCACATCGCCCTTGATGGCGAAATAAGCTTCGCCGGGGGCGATAGTGCGGCTATCGATGGAAAGACCCAAAATCGCCGACGGCAACGCGCCGCTGGCGGCCGCGCGCATCGCCGCCGCCATGTCGGATGACGTCCACAACGGCACGCTCATGCGACCCTCGAAGCCAGCGCCGCCGCCGCGGCCTCGTGATCGCTGAACGGCAGCGTGCGGTCGCCGACGATTTGTCCGGTTTCGTGGCCTTTGCCGGCGATCAACAGCGCATCGCCCGGCCGCAGTTCCGCAATCGCGGTTCGGATCGCCTCGGCGCGGTCGCCGATATCTTTCGCACCCTTCGCGGCGCTCAGGATCGCGGCGCGGATCAGCTGCGGATTTTCGCTGCGCGGATTGTCGTCGGTGACGATGACACTGTCGGCGTTCGCCGTGGCGATCTCGCCCATCAGCGGACGTTTGCCGGCGTCGCGGTCGCCGCCGGCGCCGAATACCACCACGAGCTTGCGTTTTGCATAGGGCCGCAAGGCTTGCAGCGCCTTCGCCAGCGCGTCCGGCTTGTGCGCGTAATCGACGAAGATCGGCGCGCCGTTGCGCTCGCCGACCCGCTCCAGCCGCCCCTTGGCGCCTTCGAGGTATTCGAGCGTGGCGAATACCCGATCCGGATCGCTTCCGGTGCCAATGACCAGACCGGCCGCGACCAGCGCGTTCTCGATCTGAAATTCGCCGACCAGCGGCAATCGCAATGTACGGGTACGCCCGGCATGTTCGAGCGAGAGTTTCTGCGCAAAACCGTCGATCCGGGCTTCGATCAGGCGAATGCCATCCGTGCCGTCGCCTTTGCGCCCGACCGTCATGATACGCAGCCGGCGCGCGCGGGCGGTGTCGATCACGGCCTGCGAGCAATCATGATCGGCCGATATCACCGCCGCGCCGTCGGTCGCGATCAGATCGCGGAACAGCCGCAGCTTGGCGTTGAGGTAATGTGCGACGTCCGGATGGTAATCCATGTGGTCGCGCGACAGGTTGGTGAAGGCGCCGGCGCGGATGCGGATTCCGTCGAGCCGGTATTGATCGAGGCCGTGCGACGAGGCCTCGAGCGCGAGGTGCGTGACGCCATCGCCTGCGATTTCATCGTGCTGGCGATGCAGCGCGATCGGGTCCGGCGTCGTCAGCGATCCGTAGACGGCTCGCTTCGGCGATATCAGTCCGATGGTGCCGATGCTGGCGGACGCATGACCGAGCCGTTGCCAGATCTGGCGGGTGAAGGCGGCGACCGAGGTCTTGCCGCTGGTGCCAGTCACGGCGGCGACGACGGCAGGCTGGCGCGGATAAAATCTCGCAGCAGCGAGCGCCAGCGCGCGGCGCGGATTCGGCGTGGAGACAAACGGCACACGCAAACCCGCCTGAGGAGGACGCTCGCCGGCGACGGCCGCGGCGCCGGATGCGATGGCCTGGTCGATGAATCGCGCGCCGTCGGTCTTGGCGCCCGCCACCGCGAAAAACAAATCGCCGGTTTTGACAGCCCGGCTGTCCACGGCAAGGCCGGTGACCGCAACCTCGCCGGCCTGCGCGTCTAGTACGACATCATCGCTGAACAGGTCGCGGAGTCTCATGGTGTTCCAAATCAGCCGGCTCTCCGTCATACGCGGGCTTGACCCGCGTATCCATCCTTCTTCGCACGACTCTTTCAAGACGATGGATTGCCGCGTCAAGCCCGGCAATGACGACGATAAAGATTTGTGTGCATGCACTAGCCTCCGGGCGGAAAGTAAGCCGAGTGTCGCGGCGATTCGGCTTAAAACCATCCTACCCCAGCGTCTACTGGCTTGCCTTCGATGTCGCAAGAATAAGGCGGTCGGACGGCGGCAGATCGAACCGCGGCTCGATCCCCAACAGCGGAGCGATGCGTGCGATCACCTTGCCTCCGGTTGGCACCGCGTTCCAGCCCGAGGTGATGAAGCCATGGGTTTCAGGCAGTGCTTTCGGCTCGTCCAGCATGATAAGCAGTTGAAATTGCGGATTGTCCGCCGGAAGAATCGCGGTAAACGAGTTCAACACTTGCTTTTTGGAATAGCGTCCATTGATGACTTTTTCCGCGGTGCCTGTCTTGCCGCCGATATAATAGCCTTTGACATCAGCCTGCTTGGCGGTGCCGATTTCGGCGTTGAGCCGCATCAGATAGCGAATCTTGTCGCTTGTTTCCTTCTTCACCACGCGCTTGGCGATCGCCAATGCGTCCTCTTCGCTGCGTTTCATGAACGTCGGCGGAATCAGATTGCCACCGTTGATCATCGCATTGATGCCCATCACCGCCTGCAGCGGCGCCACCGCGATGCCATGTCCGAACGCGATGGTGATGGTGTTGAGCTCGCCCCACCGTTTTGGCACCAGCGGCGAGGCGCTTTCGGGCAGTTCGGTACGCAGCCGGTCGAGCTGGCCGACCTTCTTCAGAAACGCCCGGTGCGCCTCGACGCCTTGCGAAAGTGCTACCCGCGCTGCGCCGACGTTCGACGAGAAGGTGAAGACTTCCGATAGCGTGATGGACCGGCCCAGCGGGTGCGTGTCGTGAATCGCGAATTTGCCGTAGTGCAACGCTCCGCGAGCGTCGTATAGCGTATTGAGACTGGCCTTGCCGGAATCCAGCGCCATCGCCAGCGTCAGGGTTTTGAAGGTCGAACCCATTTCGTACACGCCCGTCGTCAGGCGATTGATTCGATCGGGGTCGTGCGCTTCTTTCGGATTGTTGGGGTCGAAGTCCGGCACCGAGACCATGGCGACGATCTCGCCGGTCCTGACGTTGGACACGAGGCCCGAAGCGGCCTTGGCCTTGAATTTTTCCTTTGCCTTGAGCAGCTCATCGCGCAGCGCATGCTCGACGCGCAGATCGATCGACAACTCGACCGGCTTTTGCAGCCGGTCGGTGGCGAAGCCGGCACGATGCAGATCGGCGAGGCCGTTGCTGTCGAGCCATTTCTCCATGCCGGCGATGCCCTGGTTGTCGATGTTGACGAGACCAATGACGTGCGCGACTTCGGCGCCGGTCGGATAGACGCGCTTGTTTTCGCGAAGAAATCCGATGCCGGGGATGCCGAGCCGGTGGATTTCCTGCTGTTGCTGCGGCGTGATTTCGCGCTTCAGCCAGACGAAACCCTTCTTGCCGGACAGGCGTTCGCGCACCTCGCCGGTGTCGAGATCGGGCAGCGTCGCGGTCAAAAGCTCGATCGCCTCGTCCTTGTCGATGATACGGCGCGGCTCGCCGAACAGCGAGGGGGCCTTGACGTCGGTAGCAAGCACCTCGCCGTTGCGGTCGACGATATCGGGCCGCGCGGTGGCGATGGCATCCTGCGACGCAGTGCGGCGCGCGCCGTGATTGTCGCCGATCACGGCGAACATGATCAGGCGCGCCGCGATCACGGCATAGATGGTCGCGAAAGCCACTATCGCGAAGCCGACGCGGGCGCGTGCCTTGGCGGCGCGATCGACGTTGCGCCCATACAGCAGGCTACGGATCAACCGCTGCCGGAAAGGCTCCTTGGGAGCGACGGCAGAAGGCGCCACACCCTCCCTGTCGTCCCCGCGAAAGCGGCGACCCATGATCTCCGCCGGTCGCAAGGAAGAAGATGCCGCCGCGCCGGGTTCCAGCTTGCTCAACCACAACCATCGGCGGTTAGGGGTCCCCGCTTTCGCGGAGACGACAGAGGAGTCGGTCATCGCTGATCCTCCGGCGCCGGGACTGACCCGGTCACAGTTTCAGGTTCGATGGCCTGGAGCATCGCGCCGATCGGGTCGGGATCGCCTTTCCTGAAGAAACTCGGCGGACGGTCGGGCAGGTTCCTGAATTGATCGAACTGGTTGGCGGTGATCGGCTTCAGCGTCAGGTGCCGCTCGGCAAGGCCCTGCAATCGCAGCGGCGCATCGAGTTTGGCCCATTCCGAGCGAAGCCCCGCGATGGCGTCGCGCTGCTCGCGTACCTCTGCATGCAGCCGCAGCACTCGCTCGGTGCGGGACGTGGATTCCATTTTGATGCGGTAGACATAGGCTGCGGCGAATACCAGCATGCCGATGACGAGGAGATGGATGATCCGCATGGTCAGCCTCCCCTCATGACTTGGGCGGGGGAGGGCCATGCCGGCAAGGCGGCGGCGGCGAAGGCTGGCGCAGCGGTGCGTTCGGCAGCGCGCAGTTTTGCCGAACGCGCGCGCGGATTGCCGCGCACTTCGTCATCATCGGGGGTGACCGGACGCTTGGTCAGAAGGCTGAAGCTTGGCGCGGACTGCGCGACTTCCGGCAGATGCCGCGATCCGCCGCCGGTCTTGCCGCGTTCGGCAAGAAAATTCTTGACGATGCGGTCTTCCAACGAGTGGAAGGAGACCACAACCAGCCGACCGCCCGGTTTCAGCACGCGCTCCGCCGCCGACAGCGCCAGATGCAATTCATCGAGTTCTTCGTTGACAAAAATGCGCAGGCCTTGAAACGTCCGCGTTGCCGGATGAATCTCGCCTGGTTTCGACCAGACGACTTTCGAGACAATGTCGGCCAACCCTCGCGTGGTTACGATCGGCGCCTCCTTTCGCGCCGCCACGATGGCGCGCGCGACAGCGCGGGAATGGCGCTCCTCGCCAAAAATGTAGACGATGTTGGCGAGATCGGCTTCCGAGGCCCTCGCAACGACATCCGCCGCGGTTGGACCGTCGCGGCCCATCCGCATGTCGAGCGGACCGTCGAGACGGAACGAGAAGCCGCGGCCGGCCTCATCGAGCTGCATCGAGGAAACCCCAACGTCCATCACCACGCCGTCGACCGCATCGAGGCCGCGCGCGGCGCAAACCCCGGCAAGATTGGAGAAGCGGTCCTCCAGCAGGGTCAGCCGGCCACCCGACCGGTCGACCAAGTCAAGGCCCGCGGCGATGGCGGTGCGATCACGGTCTATGCCGATCACGCTCGTATCGGCCGCGGCAAGAATGGCGCGGCTGTAACCGCCCGCGCCGAAGGTGGCATCGATGTAGATTCCCCCGTCACGAGGAGCGAGCATCGCGACCGCCTCGCGGCCAAGCACGGGAATATGGCGGCTGGCGGCCGAACTCATTGGGACGCTCTGCTTTGAATCGCGAAACGAACGGCAAAATCCGGCACGCACCGGCCCATGACGTCCCAAATATCCGAAAATTGCATGGCGTTGGTTGGCCAAGCGCGCGCGGCCTGCGAATCGGGCTGGCAAACCCGGATGTCCACATGGGATTTGATGGGCTGCCATGGGATTTTAAGCGTCAATGGAACCTCGGCCGACCCCGCGGTTCGGCTCTTCATCCCTCAGTAACGTCATTTAAGCTTAAGAAAGCGTTGACGGACTGGAGTCATTCCGCCGCCGTCGTCCCCACGCAGGGGGGACCTATATCCTCCGTCTTAGTAATGCGAAAGGTGGTAGCCATTTGGGATGCGAGGTGTCAGCCATCTGCCATTGGTCGTTATGGGTCCCCGCCTGCTGCGCGGGGACGACGTGGAAAGGGGTGATGCGCCGCGTCCACACCTGGTTAAAAAAGGCTTAATCGTGTCAGACTTATGATTGCGCGCGGATGGCCGGATTCGGATAATACGAGCGAGGCTGCATTTGCTGCCGTTCTCCTGCCCGCTTTGAGTTGCCCGATGCTGCAAGGTCCGTTCGCGTCTGTTGGTTCCGATTCGAAGCGTCGACGCGCCCTCCCGATCCCCAAGGGCAATGCGAACATGCAGACATTCACTCCGGATTCCTCCGTCGTCTCCGATGTCATCCCGTCAGCCAATTATGGCGACAGGGCGAAAGACCGCTCGCCCGACATGATCGTTCTGCACTATACCGGCATGCCCGATGTCGAGGGCGCGCTGGCGCGGCTTTGCACGGCGGGAACAGATGTGTCGGCGCACTACGTCGTGCTGGAAGACGGCCGCATCGTGCAATGCGTGCCGGAGACCAAGCGCGCCTGGCATGCCGGCGTCTCGTGCTGGGCCGGCGAGGAAGACATCAACTCCTGTTCGATCGGCATCGAGATCGTCAATCGCGGCCATGACTGGGGTTATCCGGAATTTCCGCTGCGCCAGGTCGCCGCCGTGATCGCGCTGTGCCGCGGCATCATGCTCAGGCGCAACGTGCCGTCGCATCGCGTGCTCGGACATTCCGACGTGGCGCCCGCGCGCAAGAAGGACCCCGGCGAAAAATTTCCCTGGCATTCGCTGGCCAATTCCGGCGTCGGCCACTGGGTACATCCGGCGCCCATCGTGCGCGGCGAAACCCTAAAGCTCGGCGCCGAAGGCGACGACGTGCGCGGCATGCAGGATGCCTTGAAGCGATATGGCTATGGCGTCGAGACCCATGGCAAATATGACGGGCCGACCATGGAGGTGGTCACCGCCTTTCAGCGCCACTTCCGGCCCGCCCGGGTTGACGGCGTCGCCGACCATTCGACGCTGGCCACGCTGGAATCCTTGTTCGCGCGTTTGTCGGGCGAGACGGCAGTCGCGGCGCGGTAACTAAATTCCGTCATGGCCGAGCTTGTCCGGCCATCTGCGTTTGTGCCGGCGCCAGTAAGACCGGATACCCGGTATAAGGCCGCGACTCATCGGCTCGCAATCATGGATAAGAGCTTGACCTGCCGGCTTTATGCCCCCATGCCTTGGGCGTCAGTCGGCCGGACGGCCGCTCCCGCTGGAGCCGAAAGGCTGCGGGAGAGGAAAGTCCGGGCTCCATCGACATGCGGTGCCGGATAACATCCGGCGGGGGTGACCCCAGGGATAGTGCCACAGAGAACGAACCGCCCGGCATAGCAGCGCAGGCTGCGACGCCGGGCAAGGGTGAAAAGGTGCGGTAAGAGCGCACCGCGGCTTCGGCAACGGAGGCGGCATGGCAAACCACACCGGGAGCAAAACCGAATAGGGACGGCAACGCGGGCTGTTCGTTGAAAAACGAAAACACCGCAGGGCGATGTCAGGCTCGCCGTCCGGGTAGGTTGCTTGAGGCGACGTGCGAACGTTGTCCCAGAGGAATGGCCGTCACGTATCGCCTGCGCAAGCGGGCGGTGCCCTACAAAACCCGGCTTACAGGCCGGCTGATATCGGAAAATGAGGGGTCCGGCGCAACACGCCGGACCCCTCGCCAGTTTTAGCTCGCTTATCGTCCCGCCCGTTGCGCCGCCCTGTCCAGTGCGCCCCGGATATCGGCAAGCCGCTCATCCACCTCAGCGCGCATTTCCGGATGCGTAAACACGTAGAGTTCGTCATCCCGGATCGCGTCAAGGACTTGTGCGGCGACATCCGATGGTTCGAGGCCAGCCTCCGCCTGTTCGGCGAGATAAGCGGCCAGCAACCCGGCCGGACTTGCCGGATCCGGAGTTCGCGCCGGACCGTAACGTTGCGGCCGGTTGCGCCCGCTCTCGCTGATACGGGTACGGACGAAGCCCGGGCAGAGCACGGTCACGCCGATGCCATGCGGCTTGAGTTGTTTCGCGAGGCCCTCCGAGATGCCGACCACCGCGAACTTGCTCGCGGCATAGGGACTGAAACCGAGGCTGCTTTGCAGGCCGGCCATCGAGGCGGTGTTGACAATATGGCCGCCTTCACCATGCGCTCGGATGTGCGGCAGGAATGCATGGATGCCGTGAAGCACGCCCATCAGGTTGACGTCGAGCACCCATCGCCAGTTGTCCAGCGAGATGTCGTCAATGCCGCTGCCGCCGGCCACGCCGGCATTGTTGCAGACCACATGGACATTGCCGAAAGCCGCAAACGACGCCTCGGCCGCGTGCCGGACGCTATCGGGATCGGCCACGTCGCAGACCACGCCTCTCGCGTGCGGACTGATATCATGCAGGCTCGCGACGGCGGCCGCCAACGCATTCGCCTCGATATCGGCGAGCATCACTTTCATGCCCGCCTTCGCGAAGGCCCGGCCCAGCGCGAACCCGATACCGCTTGCCCCGCCCGTCACGAATGCCGTCCTGCCGCCGATGTCGCGCATGATGCCCCTGTCCCGGTATCGCCATCTCCAGACCGCTCAGAACTGAAAGTACAAAAACTCCAGTCGCTGCCACATGCCGAACAGCGAGATCGCAAAGGCAAGCGCGGTGAACAGCGCCGACGCGCCGGCCGGCCGCCATCGCACAAAAGCGCCGCGCTCCGGCGCGCGACGGTATTCGCGGTAGCGAAACAGTTGCGGCACATTCGGAAGACCGACCGCGATGGCCAACGCCAGCGCGACGGCGCAGGCGCCGACCAGTAGCAGATGGTTCTCGCCGACGAGGAGCGGCAAGTCCATGACCCGCAGGATGCCCGGCGATGCATAAGCCGAGCTTCCGGCTTCGAAGCCGAACATGCTGCCGAGCATCTGCCACGCGCCCGCCGTTGTCCTGGCACGAAAGAATACCCAGGCGATGACCACGGCGAAAAACGTGACCGCCCATGAAACAATCCTTGTCGGCAACAAAGTCATGGCGGTGGACGGCGCATCGCCGCGCCAGGCGTGCCACACGTGGTTGATGCAGAGATAGAGCCCGTGCAGGCCGCCCCAGATGATGAAATTCCAGCCGGCGCCGTGCCAGAGCCCGCCGAGCAGCATCGTCATCAGCAAGTTGATGTAGCGCCTGCGCTCGCCGAGCAGGTTGCCGCCGAGCGGAATATAGAGGTAGTCGCGCAGAAACCGCGACAGAGTGATATGCCAGCGCCGCCAGAATTCGATGATCGAAGTGGCCTTGTAGGGCGAGCGAAAATTCACCGGCAGCCGGATGCCGAACAACAGCGCGAGCCCGACCGCCATGTCTGAATAACCGGAAAAATCAAAGTAGATCTGCAGCGTATAGGCCAGCGTCGCCAGCCACGCCCATTCGGTGGTGACGCCGCCGCCGGCGTCGAGATGGGCAAATACCGGTGTGACGAACTGTGCGAGGTTGTCGGCGATCACGACTTTCTTGAACAGGCCGGCCGTGAAAATCGCCAGTCCCCGCGCCGCCAGCACCGCGGAGCGTCCGGTGCGGCCGCGCTTGAATTGCGGGATCATCTCGGCGTGATGCACCAGCGGACCCGCGATCAGATGCGGGAAGAAGGACACGAACAGCGTGTAGCTGACGATGTCGCGCTCGACCTTGGCGCCGCGCATCACGTCGACCAGATAGGCGATCTGCTGGAACGTGAAGAAGGAGATGCCGAGCGGCAGGACGAGGTTGACAAACAGCATCGGCGTGCCGGTCAGCGTCGTCAGACTGTCGAAAAGGAAATTGGTGTATTTGAAATAGCAGAGCAGCGCGAGATTGGCCGCCACACCGAACGTGCCGGTGCCGCGGCGGCGCAGCGGATCGTCCATTTTCAGCCCGAGCCAGAAATTGAATCCGATAGAAGCGAGCAGCACCAGCAAATAGGTCGGCTTCCACGCGCCGTAAAAGATCAGGGACGCAAAAGCCAGCGCCCATATGCCACAGCGGGGCGAATAGCGGCGCGCCACGGCAAACGCCAGCGCCACCGCCGGCAGGAACTGAAACAGAAACGCATAGGAGGAGAACAGCATCGCGCTTCTTACATCTCCCCTTGAGGGGGAGGTCGACGCGCGTCGTCAGATGCGCGTCGGGTGAGGGGTCGTCTCCGCGCATTCAGGGCTCCCGGCCACCCCTCACCCGGATCGCATCTTGCGATGCTTTCCGACCTCTCCCTCAAGGGGAGAGGTAAGAATCCCGCGATTCGACTTGAAGCCATCATGCCTAGCGCTTCAGCAGCGACACGAGATAGCGCGTGTAGATCGGCACGCCGGATGCGTTGACATGCATCTCGTCGGCATAATTGCCCTGCTCCAGCCCGGGCACCGACGGGACGTTCAGGACCTCGAATCCGCAGCGGCGCCCGGCATCGGTGACCAACGCGACAACCTGATCTTCTTTCTCACGCCACGACGGATCGCGGGCACGGTCGTACCGCGGCGCCCATGGCGGCACCACGACCGTGAGTTTTAGCGTCAGCGCCACCATGTCGCAGAGCGCAGCGGTCTCGAACCGCGCCTTCGGTCCCGACACATTCCAGTTGGCATAGTGCGGATGGCTGCCGATCTCGGCGGCCCACTGGTCCGCGGCTTGCGTTCCAGAGATCACCGTCAGGCCATACCCCGTGGGCTGCGGGTTGAGATCGGCAACGTGCTGGTCGGCGGAAAGCCGCGCGCTGAAAGCTTCACGGATGAAGCGGATCAACGTACCGACGCGCAGCGGCAGAAACGACGTCATCTGCTCGAATACGCCGAGTCGCGCCGCCACGTCCTGCGGGTACACCGCGGCCGACCGCACGCCTTCATTGAACAGGAACGGCGCTACGCTGACCACCACCTGTGCATTCTTGAAATGATCGGGCTTGCGGCGCATGGCGGCGAGCAGCGCCAGCGGCTCGCCGGCATCATATGCGATATTGACCGCGGCTCCCTGTGGCTTGCCGATCAGTTGCGCCGCGAGCCCTGCATCGACCTGGTAGACGGTGCGGCTTTCGCCGGCGAAAATCAGCTCCGGTCGCGATCGCAGCAGCGGCAGCTTGACCGCCAGCAGAACAGGCACGTCGTCGTGAACGCGATTGGCCACCGCCAGCAGCCCCGCCAGGGCCGCAAGCCAAGCCAGCGATGTCAGCGCGAGCGCAGCCGGAATCCATCGCGCGGACGCGGCCTGCACACGCAGGAGCGACTCGCCCGGGCTGATGAAAAGGCCGCGCATCATGCCGCCGTTCAAGCATGAACCGCTGCTACAGACAATATGAGCAAGCCGACGCCCGCCTATGCCGAACAAAAACGCGACCCGTTTTTTCGCGCGCCTCGATCTAGTCGTCCGCGAACTCGTCTTCTTCGTTGACCTTGGACCGGCGCGACAAGGCGTGCCGGCCGCCCAGCGATCCCGTCACGGAAGGCTCGCGGCTCGCATACGGATTGCGCTGCGACGCGCGCGACGCGATCTCCTCGCCGGATACCGCAGCCGGCTGGCAGATGACGCGGCGGCTGGCGCGGCGCATCAGGTCGACGTGGATATGATCGTAGTGATAGACGTTCGACCCCGGCGCCAGAACCGTGTTGAACTGCTGACAGGCGGCGCCCTGCACGTCGCGCAGAAAGCCCTGCTCTTCCGGCATGCCCTTCCAGCCGTCCTTGACTGTAATGCGCCGACCGTCGGCAAGCGTGAACGCGGCGATATCCAGCGCATTGCCGAAGGCGTGTTCGGAAATGTGCGCGCGCGAATTGCCATTCATGCCGCGGCAGGAATAGGCGGAGATCTGTTTGATTTCGACCACGCGCGCGCCAAACCATCGCATGGCCAACGGCTGCACGGAATCGGCGAGCCAGCGGTCGAGCGCCGAGACGATCGGACAGGCCAAGGTCGCCGTCGGCGTCACCGCGACCGGGCCGAACGCAGCGACCGGATTGCCGTGCGAAGGCCCCAGCCGCGGCAGCGGGTCTTGCGGCCCGCTCGCTGCAGACTCGCGGCTATTCGAAGGCTGCACCGGATAGCGATCGCGTTGCGGGTAGGTTTGCTGCGGATTGGCTTGCCGGTCGAGATATTGCGTGCCGCCATACGCGCCCGGCGACCCTTCGGCAGGCAGGTTGATCTCGTTTTGATCGGGCGATATGCCGGGCGCGTTGAGCGAAACTGGTCCGTTGGATGTGGCACCATATCCAGGTTGCCGAACGGCGGCTTCGGGATAGGACTGTGAGGTGGAATATGACGGCTGCGATACCGGCCAGCGCGGCTGGCTGCCGCCGATGCCTGCCGGCGGCCGCACGTCGTCGGCAAAACCGAAACTGGCGCTGCTTTCGCCAAGCGCTGCGACTTTCAACGGAAATTCGGCGCCGCAGATACCAGGGCCTGAAATCGGACTGATTCGGACCAGATCGGCGTTTTCTTTGACGGTGCCGGATTTAAGGCATGCGACCTCGGCCTCGGCCCGCCACGGTTCGCGCTCCGCCGACTGAAAAAAGCCGCGGCCACAACCCGCCAACGAAACAAGGACGAAGGAGCCGACGAGATACAAACGAACTCCGCGCGTCATCCGCGCAGGTTGATCGAATTTATTTAAGGACTCATCAACACGTTGATTTTACAAAGTTTTAACCATGGTTCCAGCTGTGGGAAATCGGCAATAGACAGCAAGGCTGACTTTTTTGCCGGGGAACGATCGGTTATTTTCGTGGTTAATCGGGCAGCGGCGTTGACCAGGGAGATCGAGTCCCATGACTATCGTCAGCAGACTGAGCGTTGTTACGGCCTATATCGCGTTCGCCTTTGTCGGCGCAATCGTTCTGGGTGTGATTAGTCCTTAGAGCCCATTTTCATTGTCAGCCCGGCGGTCCGGACATCCGGATTGCCGGGCTTTTTCATGCAATGAAACAATTCCCCTGTCGACGAAACCATTCTGCACATCGACGCAAAATTCCTGAAACCGGCACCCCGTACTCACACGCCAGGACGAGCCGGAACTGGCGCTTCTGGCGATCACGGGGACATCCAATGACTTTTTCAAAGACCATCATCGCGACCACTTTCGTGTTCGGCATGCTGACGACGGCATCGTATGCCTACAGCCCCGAACAGGAACAACTGTGCACGGGCGACGCAATGCGGCTGTGCAGTTCGGAAATCCCTGACGTCGAGCGTGTCACCGCCTGCATGATCCGGCAGAAGGCTCAATTGAGCGATGGCTGCCGGTCCGTGTTTGCGCCCGCCCCTGCAACAACCCCGGTTACCTACCGGGCGGCACCGGCAAAAACCTCGAAGCCGGTAAATCTAGTTCCGGCCCGGGTGAAGTAACCCCGGGCGTGCAATAACAAGCGATCCGCGGCAAGGCGCCCGGCGATTTCCGCCGGTTTTGTTTCACCACGTATATCGCGCGACGCCCTTGCCGGCGTAGCTGCGCGTGACGTCGGAAAATTCGCCCTCGAAGGTGGCGGCGAACGAGAAGCCGTTCAGCCATTTGATCTCAGCGGATCCGGTGACAAGCGCCGCGTCACGCGCCCGTGCTGCTCCATTGACGACGAACGACGCGCCCGGCAGCGTCTGGAAGGTCGCGCCGATGTTGCGGTCGGTGTTGAAGTCATGCGCCCATGCGGCGCGGCCGCGCAGGGTGAAGATCCCGTTCGGCATCGCGAAGGATTTGTCGGTGCGAAGGCCCAGCTCGGAACGCGGATCGGTGACGCTCTTGCCGGCATAGCTCAGCGCGAAGGTATTGACGCCGGCGATCGCCTGCTCGGCGTAGGCCGGCAGGTCGAAGGTGGTGAACTGTCCGGCTGCGTAGGGCGTGACGCCCACTCCGCCTATCCATGGCGCAACGAAGCGGTAGCCACCTTCGACACGGCCCGAATAGGTGCTGGCGTTGAAGTCGGCGCGCAACAGGTCGGTGCCGGCGATGGTGACGGTGCGGTCGGTAGTGATGTCCTGCCAGCCATAAGCGAGTGCGGCGGAGACATAGGCAGGACCGGCGGTGTGGCGCACGTAAACGCCGGCCTGGAACAGGTCGGAACGGCCGCTTCCCATGCCGTTGACGCTGAAACCGGTTCCGCCGCCGGCCATTGCAAAGCCGGCAAGCGTGCGCGGCGAAAACAGGTAGTCGGCCCCGACCGCCACGCCGCCGATGTTGCTTCTCGTGTTGTTAGAGCCGAGCGCCGCGCTGCCGTCGGTCGTCTGCGATCCGCCATAGCCTGCCGCCCATACGCTCCAGCGCGGATCGTAATCGTCGCGGATCGGCGCCTTGCGGTAGATCGCGGCATAGGCCTCGCGCTCGCTGCCGGTGCGCGGCTTGCCCTTTGCCGCGTAAGCGCTGGCGATGCCGCTGTCGGCGAATTGCGAGGCGCCCGCCGGCGGCGCCGCACCACTACGCCCTGCCACGAACGGATCGGTCAGCAATCCCAGGAACAGGTTCATCGCGTCGAAAGTGGTCTGCTGCGAGCCGGTGGCAAGTTCGCCCGACGCCTGCGCGAGACCGCCCGGCGTCAATGTCCCGAACACCGAGGGAATGCCGCCGGTCGCGTTGAAGAAATTGACCAGCGCATTGGCGACATTCTGCTGGTTGACGCTCAGGCCGGCATACTTTGCCAGCACGAGATCCAGATCGAGGAAGACGTTGTTGGCATCGTAGTTCAGACTGGTCTGGAAGCCGGTCGGCACGCCGAGCGTATCGAAGGAACTGAACCTACCGCTGACGCCACCGGCCGCGGTGAGAACGGTATATTGCTTCGCCAGATAATTGCCGGCAAGGAACGCCGCCCCCGCGCTGCCGTTCAGCGACGCGGTACCGGTCACCTTGGCGAGGCTCGCCGTCGCGGGATTGAGTCCGACCAGATACAGCGCGCCCGACAGGAACGCGAGATTGCCGGTCACCGTCATGAACGAGCCCGGCGTGCCGTTGCCCGGCGCAAACATGCCGCCACCGCCGATCGTGGTGTTGCCGGCCGTGCCCATTCCGGTCAAAAGGCCGCCGCTGATGAAGGCGCCGCCGTTCAGCGCGCCATTGTTTACGGTGCTGCCGGCGGTGTTGGTCAGCAGACCGGACACCGTCGCGCCTGCATTATTGATAAACGTCCCGGCATTCGACACCGAGCCGGTCCAGGTCAGGTTGTTGGTGATCGTGCCGGCGTTCGAGGCGATGTTGCCTGTCCAGATACCGCTGTTGGTGATGCTGCCGGTGTTGGTGGCGACCATCGCATTGTAAGCACCGTTGTTGGCGACAACGCCGAAATTGTCGAGATCGTCGTTGACCGTGCCGCCGAGCGCGACGGTGACGGCGCCGGTCGCGGTATTGGCGATGCCGCCGACGGTGGCGTTGAGCGTGCCGCCATTGTTGACCAGAATCGTGCCGGAGTTGGTGAGGAGTTGGCCGGCCGTCAACGTGCCGCCGACCGCGATGTTGGCGCCGGCGGCGTTGATGACGGCGCCGGTCGTGCTCAGCGTCCGCGATGCCGAAATATCGATGCCCGTCACATTGGTCGAATTGTTCGTCAGTGTGGTGACGCCGGTGAAATCGCCGAGATTGACCAGAAGCCGTGCCGTGCCGCCGTTGGTGAAGCTGCCGTTGCCGGCGAGATTGCCGGCCACGGTGAAGAGACCTGCGTTCTGGTTGAGGATTGCGCCGTTGACCTGGTTGCGCGCGTTCACGGTCCCGGCGTTGGTCAGCCCGCCATTCACGACGCTGGTTGCCGCATCGCTGTTCAGCGTGCCGCCAGCGACCGCCGCGCCGCCGTCGATCGTGCCGGTGTTCGTCGTGGTGCCGGCGGTATTGGTCAGGCCGCCGGTGATAGTCCCCGAATTACTCGCCGCGCCGGCGTTGGTCAGCGAACCGGTGACCGTCCCCAGATTGCTGAACATCGCGTTGTTGGTCACGTCGGAGGTGATGCTGCCGGTCGCGGCGATGATCAGCGTCCCGGCGCTGACCGTGGTCGGACCGGTGTAGGTATTGGTGCTGGTGAGCGTGGTGGCGCCGTCACCGATCTGCTGGAACCCGCCGGAACCGGAGATCGCGCCGCTGAAAGTAAACGCGTCGGAGCGGTTGATCGCGAAGTTGCTGTTGTTGACGACGTCGCCGAGGATCGACCCGGAGGCGCCACCATTGCCCAGTTGCAGCGTACCCGCTGTGATGGTGGTGCCGCCGGTATAGATGTTGGCGCCCGACAGGACCAGCGTGCCGAGGCCGACCTTCTCCAGCACACCGCGCCCCGTCGTACAGCCGCACGGATTGTTGTCGGCGATGACGCCGCTCACCTCCGTCGAGCGATCGTTGCCGCCGACGCTCAATGTATTGCCGCCTCCGATGTAAGTGTTGCCGGCACCGGCGATCGATCCGGCGTTGATCCGTCCGTCATCGTTGGCGCCGCGGCTGCGGGAGAAATCGACGATGCTGCCCGCTTCGTTTTCGAAACGCGCGGTGCCACCGTCGCTGCGGTCGAAGAAGTAGGTGGCGCTGTTGTTGTTGGTGGTAATGAAGGCGTTGCCGGCGGTGCTCCGGTTCAGGAACGCCACGCCGATCGCGCTGCTGTTGATGATCGTGGCATTGTCCGCCGAACTGCGATTGTTGAAATCCAGCACGCCGAAATCGTTGTTGGTGATGGTCGTGCTGCCGGCCGTGCTTTGGTTCAGGAAGTGGACCTGGCCGTGGTCGTTGTTCGTGATTGACGACGCAACATTCCCGGCGCCGCTCTGCTGATTGAAAATCACCAGTCCGGCATCCTTGTTGACGATTTTGGCGCCCTCAAGCGTCGCATGGTCGTTGAACACGACGTAGTTGAAGCCGGAATTGTTGATCGTTGCGTCGGCGGCTGTGCTGTTCTTGTTGAATTCGACAATGCCGACCCCAAATCCGCCGATAGTGTTGATCGTGGCGCTGCCGGCCGAGGCGTTGGTGAATACCGTGCTGGTAGAAATATTATTGTTAATCGTCGCGTTTGCCGCCGAGGCTCCCTGGCGGAACTCCAGCGAACTGCCGCCGAAAAACCCGCTGAGATTATCGATCGTCATCGTTCTCGCATTTGTCGAATTGCGGAAGGTCATGAACGAGCCGGACTGGTTGGTCACCGTTGTGATGCCGGACGTATTGGCGTTGACGACGTCGAAAGCACCCTCATTGCTGACAGCGCCGACGATGCTTCCCGAATTGCCGGCCGTTCCCAGTTGCAACGTGGCGCAGGCGCAAATCGTGGTGCCGCCGGTGTAGCTATTGTTGCCGGTCATGATCACGCGGCCGCTGCCGAACGACGCATCCAGTATCTTGAGCGGACCCGCTCCGGCGCCATCGACGATGTTGCCGGACAGCGTCAACGTGATGCCGTTGGCGTCGATCGCACCGCCGGCGGCGTTCATCCTGAACCTGTTGCTGAATTTCAGGTCGCTCGATCCGTCGGCCTGGAACACGCCGCCGTTGAGAACGACATTGCCGGTGCCGACCGAACTGTTGTTGGTGACCTGCAGCGTACCGGCGCTGATCGTGGTGTTCCCGGTGTAGGTGTTGGCGCCCGACAGGACCAGCGTGCTGCTGCCGGTCTGCTGGATCCGGACCCCGGCAAGCGTTTCGCCGATGTTGTTGCCGATCGATATGGTCTGACCGGAATTGGCCTTGTTGATAATGCCGCCGTTCGCCCCTGCCAGGCTGAAATTCACGTCGGCGCCGCTGACATTGAATGATCTGGCGTTGGCGTTGAAAGTCCAGGAGTCAGGCGAGATCGGACCGGCGGTCACGGTGACGGTGGCTTGTCCGGCATTTCTGAAAACCGCGGACTGGCCAGGGGCAATTGGCGATGTCGCCGACCCCCAGTTCGTGTTCAGATTGTAATCCGAGGTATTGGTTGTAAAGCCAGGACCGTGCCATATCGACTGCGCTTGTGCAGCAGTCGTCAACATCAAGCTCGCGCCAACCAGCAATATGTCGACGAGCGGCGCGATGCCAACAATCGCGGCGCTCCGGTTCGCTCGTATATGACGATAATAACGCAACGCCCCGACCACCGAACTTGCCTGCCGCGACACGCGGCGTTCCCCGTCAGGAAACCTTGCAAATCGGCCATAGAGAGTCACGACACATGGCCGCAACCCACGATAGATTCAGCATAAAATCGGCCCGCCCGCGCCGGATTCGCGCTGATTGTCGCAAGCTGTGGCGGAAAAGCTACGTTTTTCCATCGCGTCCGAACGCTGAAACTACCTCGGCGGATCAATCAATCGCCAGCCAAAACGAGGATTGACACTTTGCCCCGTGAAAGGGCCTCATGGCCGAAATTCTTTTCGCCTAAGTCCTTTGAGCACAAACAGGCCGCCGCCTTGGCGGCACTATCGGCCCGGGACAAGAAAACAGGAAACGCCATGCGCAAGCTCCTCGCGGCCGCCCTCCTCGCCATCCCGCTGGCCGCTGCGCTTTGCAACGTCCCGGCGTCGGCGCAGACCCCGGTCAAGATCATGGTCGGCGGCATCGACAAGCAGATCTATCTGCCCGCCAAACTCGCGGCGCAGCTCGGCTTCTTCAAGGAACAGGGCCTCGACGTCGAGCTGTTCAATTCGACCTCCGGCTCGCAGGCGGCCACCGCGCTGCTGGCGCGCGAGGTGCAGGGCGTGGTCGGATTCTACGATCACACCATCGATTTGCAGTCGAAGGGCAAGTTCATCACCGATGTGGTGCAGTTCGGCATCTCGCCGGGTGAGGTGGTGCTGGTGAAGGCCGCCGACGCCGCCACGCTGAAAAATCCCGCAAACTGGAAAGGCCAGGCGCTCGGCGTCACCGGCCTCGGCTCGGCGACGGATTTCCTCACCCGCGCGCTTGCCGCCAAGGCGGGATTGAAGGTGCAGGATTATTCCTTGGTTCCGGTCGGCGCCGGCGACACCTTTCTGGCAGCGATGCAGCAGGGCAAGATCGTCTCCGGCATGACCACCGAACCGACGGTGGCGCGCGCGGTCAAGAACGGCACCGCCAAGGTCGGCATCGACCTGCGCACGCCGGAAGGGGCGCGCGCGGCGCTGGGCGGCGATTACCCCGCGGCATGCCTCTACATGGATCGCGCCTATATGGAGGCGAACAAGGAGTTGACGCAAAAGATCGTCAATGTGTTCGTCAAGACGCTGAAGTGGATGAACAGCCATTCGCCGGAAGAGATCGCGGCGCAGATGCCGAAGGATTACTACGCCGGCGAACTCGACCTCTATGTGCAGGGTCTGCGCGAGGGCAAAGCGCAGTATTCACCGGACGGCATGATGCCGCAGGGTGCGCCGGAATCGGTATTGAAGGTACTGTCGAGTTTTTCGCCCAACGTCCAAGGCAAGACAATCGACCTGGCGAAAACCTATACTACGGAGTTCGTCGTCAAGGCCAACGCGACGCATTGATCCCCGACCGTCATTGCGCGGAAATCTTGCGACGAAGCAATCCGGTTCTTGCCGCGGCCTGCGGATCGCTTCGCTGCGCTCGCAATGACACGCCGAACCGGTTTCGAAACCTCATCATAGATGGATTAATTCCGATCATGGACGCCGTCACCCCCTCCGCCATCGCCCTGAAAAACGTCGCCCGGCGTTTTGTGACGCCGGACGGCAATGTGCTGTCGGCGCTGGAGGAGTTCAACCTTACCATCGCGCCAGGTGAATTCTGCGCCGTCGTGGGTCCCACCGGCTGCGGCAAGTCGACAACGTTGGGGCTGATTGCGGGTCTCGCCCGTCCGCAGGGCGGCAGCGTGACGCTGTTCGACGCGCCGGTCAACGGCGTCGATCGCCGCGTTGGTTTCGTGTTCCAGCAGGATGCGGTGTTTCCGTGGCGCAATGTGCTCGGCAATGTAATGGCGGGGCCATTGTTTCGTGGCGTGCCACGCGACAAGGCGGAAGCCGAGGCTCGCGACTGGATCGCCCGGGTCGGCTTAAAAGGGTTCGAGGATCACCACCCGCATCAGCTCTCCGGCGGCATGCGCAAGCGCGTGGCGCTGGCGCAGACCTTCATCAACAATCCACAGGTGCTCTTGATGGACGAGCCGTTTTCCGCGCTCGACGTGCAGACCCGCGAATTGATGCAGGAAGAGCTGCTCCAATTATGGGCGCAGGCGAAGTCGGCGGTATTGTTCGTCACCCACGATCTCGACGAAGCGATCCTGCTCGCCGACCGGGTGGCGGTGCTAACCACGCGGCCGGCGCGGGTCAAGTCGGTGCACACCATCGACCTGCCCCGCCCCCGCGATGTCGCGACGCTGCGCTACGACGAGCGTTTTATCGCGATTGCGCGGAAAATTTCCGACGATTTGCGCGAGGAAGTGTTGCGCGCACGGGCGGGGCATTAGCGATGGATGACGCCTCAGAGACGGACAACCCTTCGTTATTGCCGGGCTTGTTCCGGCAAGCCATCTTCCGAAAATCGATGGATGCCCGGGTCAAGCCGGGGCATGACGATCTATTTCTGATCGAAATGGCGGTGCCATGATCGAAACCATCGTTCAAACGACCGCCGCCGAACCGAAACTCGAAACCGTGGTCGAGCGCATGCGCCGCCGCGCGCGACTGGTGCTGGCGCTGCGGCTCGCGGTGCTGGTGTTCCTGGTCGGCGGCTGGGAGCTCGGCGTGCGCTTCGGCTGGATCGATCCGTTCTTCTTCGGCCAGCCCAGCGGCATCGTCGATAAATTGATCGACTGGTTTTCGAACGGCACCTCGATCGGGCCGCTCTGGAAACAGATCTGGGTGACGATCTACGAGGCAGGTGCCGGATTCCTGATCGGCGCGGTGATGGGGATCCTGTGCGGCATCGCGCTCGGCCGCAACCAACTCTTGTCGGACGTATTCTCGATCTACATCAAGGTGGCGAATTCAATCCCGCGCGTGGTACTCGGTTCGATTTTCATCGTCGCCCTCGGCCTTGGCGCCGCCTCGAAGATTGCGCTCGCGGTGGTGATGGTGTTCTTCGTGGTGTTCGCCAATGCGTTCCAGGGCGTGCGCGAGGCCGACAAGAACCTGATCGCCAACGCGCGCATTCTCGGCGCCAGCGACTGGCAGATGACCCGCGCGGTGGTAATCCCTTCGGCGCTGTCGTGGATTCTGGCGAGCCTTCATGTCAGTTTCGGCTTCGCGCTGGTCGGCGCCATCGTCGGCGAGTTTCTGGGCGCACGGGAAGGCATGGGGCTGCTGATCGCCACCGCGCAAGGCTCGTTCGATTCCAACGGCGTATTCGCCGCCATGATCGTGATCGCGGTGGTGGCGCTGATCGCCGAATGGCTGCTGACCATGATCGAAGACCGGTTGCTGACTTGGCGCCCGGAAGCTACCGTCAACGAATGATTGCAGCGATAGGGTCCTGATTTGTGGGAGAAAATCATGACGGAAGAAGGATCGGCGAAGCAGAAGAACAGAACGCCGGCGATACAGTGGGAATATGAAACGCTGTTGATCGGCAATGACAAGCTCACGCTGTCTCCGGCGATGGCCCGGGTTGCAGCGGCGGTACCTCGACCGTGGCCGGGCACGCAATTTGAGGACGCCTTGAACGAACTCGGCCGCGCAGGATGGGAGCTGGTCGGAATTGCCAACCTCGCCGGCAGCGCACAGACGCTTGCCGTCTTCAAACGCCCGCTGGGCTAGCTGGATGCTTCGATGCGACAAAACATTCACGCGCCGTTCAGTCCGGGAGGCGGTCCTCAATCATTCAATTAAATCACCACGGGGCGGTCTGCTGGTGACGGGCCGTCGATTTTCATTTGTGCTGGGGTTGCTGTGCTGGCCGATGATCGCCGGCGGCGCTTTTGCGATGCCCCCGGTCGAACCGGCGCATCCGGCCATCGCCATGCGGATCGCAACCGGTTGGTTCGAACTCGCGCAGGCGGCTCAGCCCGCACCGGCACCGCCGCCGGCTGCCGACGCGCAGCCGGCGGCCGATGAACCGGTCGGGAACGTCGCGACGCTGACGGGCATCGCCACAGTGACCCGCAACAACATCTCTACCCCGCTCAAGCTCAAGGACGACATCTTCCTGAACGACCGGCTGCAGACGTCGGCGAATTCGAGCCTCGGCGTCACCTTCAATGACTCGACGACGTTCAATCTCACCGCCAACGCCCGCATCACGGTGGACAATTTCGTTTACGCGGACGGCGGCAAACAAAACGCTGCGCTGTTCAGTGTCGCCAGAGGCACGGTGGCGTTCGTCGCCGCCGCGGTCGCGAAGTCAGGCGACATGAAAATATCGACGCCGACGGCGACCTTGGGCATTCGCGGCACCACGGGACTGGTCGAAGTGCCGGAAGGCGCCACCGCCGGCAGCGCCAATGACGTGGCGATAAAACTCTATCCGGACCCGGACGGCACGGTCGGCCGTATCGAGATCAACGACCGTTCAGGTAGCCGGCTCGGCTTTCTCACCCAGGGCTCGAGCGGTTTCACGATCCGGCCCGGCGCCGGCGGCCGCTTTGCCGCGGTGCCGCTACTGATCTCGCCGCAGCAGGCGCTGCGCGATCGGGGTTTTGTGCGTCAGGTCCACGCCGCGCAGAACTTTGGACGCCGGATCGTCACCCAGCGGCAAATTCAGCGCCGGCAAAGCCCAGGGCGAAATGGGCCCGGAAGGCAGCCTGGCCTGCAGCGGCAGAATGGCCTCCCAGGCCAGAACCGGCCCGGACAGCAACGACCCGGTCTTCAGAATCGGTTGGGACCGCAGCAACCACCCGGCACGCCGCCCCGTCTCGGCCAACCGCAACAGCCAGGACTGCAACGGGGACCGGGCCTGCAGCAGCCTGGCCTTCAGCGGCTGCCCGGTGCAACCGGATTGCAGCGGCCGGGCCAATTCAGGGCAGCACCGCTGGGGCGGCGGCCGGCTCCTGCGTTGCGGCAAAAGCCGGCACCGCAATAGCGATAAGCGTCATCCTGTCGTGATCCAGCGCCGATTGTGTCGTCCGCGCCGTCGGCGACGAAACAATTCTCCCCGCAACGAAACCGTTTTGCCCTTTTGAAGCAAACGTCCCGAAACTGGGCTCGCGTACTCATTTCGTTAACGACGCGCCGCAAAGGCGCATTGAGTTGGCGCTCAAACAGACTGAACCAGGGGACTACCATGATCAATCCGTTCAAATCGAATCGCCGCGCCGCCGTCGCTTTCAGCGCGCTGGCCGTTGGCGTCGTTGCATTTTCCGCTTCCGCCGGCGCTGCTCCAGTGCAGCTGTTTCCCTTCATCATGACCCCGCCGGTGCAGGCCGCGCCGCAGTTGCAGGCGCCGCCGCAGGCCGATGAGGACGGCGTCGCGATCGAAATGCCGGCGCGATTGAAGCGCCAGATGGTCAGCTACGCGACCCGCGAAGCGCCGGGCACCATCATCATCGACACCCCCAACACCTATCTGTACCTCGTGCTGGGCAACGGCCAGGCGATGCGTTACGGCATCGGCGTCGGCCGCGACGGCTTCACCTGGTCGGGCGTACAGTCGATCACCAAGAAAGCGGAATGGCCGGATTGGACCCCGCCGCCGGAAATGATTGCGCGCCAGCCCTATTTGCCACGGCAGATGGCCGGCGGCCCCGGCAACCCGCTCGGCGCTCGCGCCATGTATCTCGGCGGCACCATCTACCGCATTCACGGCACTAACGCCCCCGGCACCATCGGCACCCGCGTCTCGTCGGGCTGCATCCGCCTCACCAACGAAGACGTTGCCGATCTCTATTCCCGCGTCAATGTCGGCACCAGGGTGATCGTGTTGCCGCAAGAACGCCGCGCCGACCTGGGCAGCGCCGTTCGCTGAAATCAACGATTGGGTATTGAGACGGCTCCGGCATCCGCCGGAGCCGTTTTCCGTTTACAAAAGGGGCGCGCTTCGCGCCGCGCCTTCCCTTTTTCCTTGTATTCCGCGAGTTGGTGAGCGTGCTTCGCTTTGCCTATCCTACCGTGTAAACTCCCCGCCGGGGCCAATCAGCCGGGGGGACGATGCGTCTCAAGACGATCCTGATCGCGGTTGCGGTGATTGCGGTCTCGTTTTTCATCAGCCTCAAGGCCATGGACTGGCTGTCGCCCCGCGGCGGCAACCCGCCCGTACTGGCCGAACTGCCGCCGCTGCCGCAGGTTCCCCGCGTCTCGAGCATCGTCGCGCCCGTCGCGATTACGCTTAACGCCATCCGAGACGCCGCCGACCGCGGCACGCCACGCAATTTCGCCGGCAAGGCCGCTAATCCGGTCGAGCAGATCCTGCAGAATGCCGACATCGGCTGGACCGCGGCGCGCGGACCGATATCGACCAGCGGCGCGCAGGACGTGTTGACGCTGGCGACGCCGCTGACCGGGACGCTGAACATCACAGGATCGCTGTCGTCGAAGGTAACGGGCGCAGTCGGCGATGTACTCGGAGGCCTGCTCGGCGGCAATGCCGCCAAGCAGATCGGCAGTATCAACATCAAGAATATCAACGCATCGGCGGAGATCAAAGGCAACGTCGCAATGACGGCGCGGCCACAGCTCGCCACCAACTGGCGGCTGGAGCCGAATCTTGCCGCGCAGGTGAACCTCAGCGACACCAGCCTGTCGGTGGCCGGCGCCCGCGTCAGCGTGCCGGCGCAGATGAAGCCGGTGATCGACAAGGCCGTCAACGACCAGCTCGCCGCCACGCAGGCGCGCATCCGCAACGATCCGGCATTCGAAAACAATGCGCGAACGCAATGGAACAAGCTTTGCCGCTCAATCCCCTTGCAGGGCGCCGCCTCGTCCCTGCCGCCTTTGTGGCTGGAGTTGCGGCCGACCAGGGCGGTGGCGGCGCAGCCGCGTATCGACCCTTCGGCGGTGACGCTCACGCTCGGATTTGAGGCGGAGACCCGCATCACTCCAGCCGAGACCCAGCCGCAATGTCCGTTTCCCGCCGCGCTTACCATCGTGCCGCTGGCGCCGGGCCGCGTCAGCATCGGCGTGCCGATCGACCTGCCCTTCACTGACCTCAGCAACCTGCTGGAATCGCAATTTGCCGGCAAGACCTTTCCGGAAGACGGCTCGGGTTCGGTCGATGTCATCGTGAAGCACGCCGGCATCGCGGCCTCCGGCGACCGTCTGCTGATCTCGCTGCTCATCAACGCCAGGGAGAAGAAAAGCTTCCTTGGATTCGGCGGCGAAGCCAACGTGCACATATGGGGCAGGCCCGCGCTCGATCAGGAGCAACAGATCCTGCGGCTGACCGATATCGAGCTCGCGGTGGAATCCGAGGCGGCATTTGGCCTGCTCGGCACCGCCGCGCGCGCGGCGGTGCCTTATCTGCAAAAGGCGCTCGCGGACAAGGCCGTGGTCGACCTCAAGCCCTTCGCATCGAATGCGCAGAAGCGGATCGCCGCGGTGATCGCCGATTTTCAGAAGAACGAGGACGGCGTGCGTGTCGCCGCCGAGATCACGGCGCTGCGGCTCGCCGGCATCGCGTTCGATTCAAAAACGCTGCGCGTGATCGCGGAAGCGAGTGGCGCGATCAACGTGTCGGTGACGGCGCTGCCGGGGCTGTCATTCCGTTTTGGGGGTAGCCGCCACTCGCCAGCCAGAACTCCGTCATTGCGAGCGAAGCGAAGCAATCCAGCCTAGCCGCACGAAGACTGGATTGCTTCGTCGCAACTGCTCCTCGCAGTGACGATCAACTGCCTTCGAACTTGAACGAGACCTTGATCTTGGCGCGATAGGCTTCGACCCTGCCCTTGGCATCCAGCTGCATGTCGAGCTGCACCACTTCGGCGACGCGGAGGTCGCGCAGCGATTTGCTGGCACGATCGACCGCTGCCTTGGCCGCCTTCTCCCAGGGAATCCTTGCTGGTGCCAACCAGTTCGATAACCTTGTAAACGCTATCAGCCATGATGTCCTCCCGTCATTGTCGGTCAGGATGCGTGTTGCTCCCGCCTGCGATCAACCTAACATTGCCATTTCATCGCTGAAAGTCGGAATCCAGCGCCGCGTTGCGGCCAAATTGCCTGAAAGTCGGGTATGCCGCCTTGCCGAAGATCGATAGAACGAAGCGCTTCAGCAAACCCCTTCAAGAAAAAAACCCAGGGAGAAGAAACCAATGAAATCGCTCGCAGCCACGCTCGTGGCCGGCTTCGCGCTCGCCACGTCCGGCACCGCGCATGCGCAGATTTCCGACGACGTGGTCAAGATCGGCGTACTTACCGACATGTCGAGCCTTTACGCCAACTCCACCGGCAAGGGTTCGCTTGCCGCCACCGAGATGGCGGTCGCCGACTACGGCGGCAAGGTCAAAGGCAAGCCGGTGGTGGTGATTTCCGCAGATCACCAGAACAAGCCCGACGTCGGCGTCGGCATCGCCCGCAACTGGTACGACAACGAAAAAGTCGACGCGATCTTCGACGTGCCGACGTCCTCGGTCGCATTGCCGATCTCGGCGCTGACCCGCGAGAAGAACAGGATCAACATCAATTCCGGCGGCGGCAGCTCCGACATCACGGGCATAGCCTGCTCGCCTAACACCGTGCACTGGACCTACGACACCTACGCGCTGTCCAACGTCGCCGGCAAGGCGATGGTCAAGCGCGGCGAGGACACCTGGTTTTTCGTCACGGCCGACTATGCGTTCGGAATGGCCCTGCAACGCGATGCCGCGAACGTCGTGAAGGAATCCGGCGGCAAGGTGCTTGGCGAGGTCCGGCATCCGCTGAACTCGTCGGACTTCTCGTCGTTCCTGCTGCAGGCACAGGCCTCCAAGGCCAAGGTCGTGGCCCTGGCCAACGCTGGCGGCGACACCACCAACGCGTTGAAGCAGGCGGCGGAATTCGGCATCACCCAGGGCGGCCAGAAGATGATCGCGCTGTTGCAGGAAATCACCGACACCCACGCGCTCGGCGCCAAGGCGACCCAAGGCCTGATCGTCACCGACGCATTCTATTGGGACATGAACGACGAGACCCGCGCTTTCTCGAAACGCTTTAACGAGAAAGTCGGACACATGCCGACCATGATCCAGGCGGGACTTTACTCGGCAACCATGCATTACCTGAAAGCCATCGAAGCCATCGGCACTGACGAAGCTCCCAAGGTGATGGAGCAGATGCGCGCGACGCCGATCAACGATTTCTTCGCCAAGGGCGGCAAGATCCGCATCGACGGCCGCATGGTCCACGACATGTATTTGTTCGAGGTGAAGAAGCCCGAAGAGTCGAAGAACGAATGGGATCTTTATAAGCTGCTCGCCACTGTTCCGGGGGACGAAGCATTCCGTCCACTCGATAAGGGCGGCTGCCCGCTGGTGAAAACGCATTGAGGTTGTCTCTCATGGCCGGGCTTGTGCCTACGGTATTCACACATTTTTGTCGTCATTGCCGGGCTTCACCCGCCTGCGCGGTCGAAGCCGCTTCGGCGAGGCATAGGCCTGACAATCCATCGTCTTTGAAAAACTCTTGCGGAGATCGATGGATACGCGGGTCAAGCCCGCGTATGATGAGCTGAAAGCGAGCGACAAACGAAAAGCGCGCCCGGCAAACCGGACGCGCTTTTTTATGAGTCGAAAATTTGGCCGACGGCGTTACGTCGAATACTTGAACTCGGGCATCGCTTTCAGCTCATCCTTGGTGGCGTTGAACACGGCGTGATCAGGATACCAGGGATTAGACTTGGCGGCGGTTGCCGCCGGCGCAGTGTTCGCCGCGCCTGTGGTGGTCGTGGTAGTGGTCGGCGGCAACGTGCTTGTCGTGCTCGTCGGCGGCGTGTTGGTAGTTGCCTTCGGCGCGCCCGCACCCGCATAGGCGACGGGCTCGTTGACGAATTTGATTTTGTCCAGCGGCACGGCGACCAGATGCTCACCGACGCCGAGGAAGCCACCGACACCGATCACCACGGCCTTGATGTTTCCGCTCTTGTCGGTCAGCAGATCGTTGATCGAGCCAAGGCTTTCATTGTTATCGTTATAGACGCTCAGGCCAACGAGCTTCGAAGCCCGCCAGCTGCCTTGATACGATGCCGAATCACTGGTCGCAGCAGTCGTGGTGGCGCGGTCTGTCGTCGCAGTCGGGGTCTGTGCGAACGCGGCGGTCGCAAGCAGCGCTGTGCCGACCAAACCGGCTGTCATGGTTTTTGCAAACATGGTGAGTCTCCTTGATAAATTTGACACCGGGGAAACCCATGAATCCAACAACTGTTCCGGCCTGCTTGATAATTTCGCGGTTTCAAACAAATTGCGTAACAATTGCGATCAAATTGCGCAGTTGGTCAGAAACGATAAGATCGCGTCCTTTTCAAGCTTTGGGATAACTTAAGGCAACGCCACGGCGGCGTGCCGGTTCCATCGATTTGTGTGCAATGCGTTATATCCGATGCAGCTAACGCAACGGTCCGTCGCCAGGCAGTGTGCCGTTAACGTTCAGGGCATCTTCGGACTAACCGCCGGCTCGACCGTATGCATCGCTCCCATCCTGCGGACATGGATGGTGGCGATGTCGTCGGTGTAGATTTTCTGCCAACCATCCATGTGGTCAAGCAGCGTCGTCGCGGCACTTTGGGTGCGCATCAAGGTGGCCTCTATCTGGTACTGGTCCAAGAGGCGGAACAGATTCTCCGGCTTCATCAAGCCGCTGGCGGCATTGTGATCGACAAAGAATTTTTCGCCGTACAGTTCGGTGCGTCCGTCGATGAAGGGTGCCACGCCGTTGGCGATCAAATAGCCGCCGAAATCGTAATCGTTGAACACGCGGGAAAAATTCAGCTTTTTTAATTCCGCGACTGCGGTGACGGGAGAACCGCGGGTATGCGGCTCGTAACGAATGACCGATGCGCAGGCGACGGTGCCAGCCAGCATCACGATCGCAAGGCCTGCGAACCATCCGCCGCGCGGCCCGCTTGCCGGTTTTGCGTCCTCGGCAGCGCCGATCTGTTTCGCCAGAGGCGCTGCGAGGAACAGCGGCACCAACAACGCGAACGTTTCAATGCTGCGCACTTGGCTCAGCCCCATGTGCAACATGCCAAGCAGCAGCACAATGCGCATCGGCGGCAGAGAAATGCCGCGATGGAGCGCAAGCCCGATACCCAGCAACAGGCATACTTCCAGCGAGCCGATACTGGAGAAATCCGCCGGGCGCCATTCCATGATCAGCGGCAACGCCTCCCCGAGCGCCAGGATTTTTCGCGAGGCCAGCAGCGAATTCCAGCCGTAGGGCGTCGCGCAACTCGCCGCGAGTGCCGCGAGCGCGAATGCGGTCCACCGCAGCGTCAGCGCTTTGCGCCGCGATTCTTCGGCACCCAACACCGCATCCGCCGCGATCGGCGCCACCAGTGCGAGGCCAAGGACAAAACCGCCATGCAGGTTGGCCCACAAGGTCATCAGCGGCAGCAGCCGGAGCGACGGCGCGCCGCGCCGATCCGCCGACGCAACCAGTCCGCCAACCCACGCCATCATCACGGGCAACGCCAGCACATGCGGTCGCGCCAGAAGATGCGGCACGGTCAGGGCCAGCGCCGCCGCGACGCATACCAGCGTCGTGCTTTCGTTCAAGCGCCTCGCCACAAATCGCGTGAACAGCGCGAACGTCGCGGCGATGCAGGCGGATGCCAGCACCACCGGCCCGGTCCAGCCCGCGATCGCATGAGCTTCGGCATAGACGACCTGCGCCAGCCATTGCGTCGATATCCAGGGCTGACCGCGCATGGTGAAGGAATACACATCGGATGTCGGCACCGCGCCGTGATCGACGATCCACTGACCGATGGTGATCTGCCACATGGTGTCGGGATCGATCAGCAGATGACTTCCGGCGAGAATAAATACCGCATAGACGCCGGCTCCGACCCACAGCGGCAGTAACCTGTGCGTTGGATTGGCCGCTTCGGCGGCATGGGTTGCGGACATCGTCATCGCAGGTGCCTGTGTCGAAGAGAGGTTTGCGGCCGATCGAAGCACGGCAGGGCATAATTCTTGGTAAATCCACGGTGCAATCGGGTCGCATACCGCCAGAATTTGGCCACACCAGCGCCCGGCGTTTGCAACAATCGGCGTGCTTAAGCGTATGATCGCGCCATCCGCACGCGCCGAGGCCCCGTTTCCATGAAATCCGCTGCTTCCTTTGTATGGCTGTTTGCCGCCGCCTTACCGCCGCTTTCGCAAGCTGCGCTGGCGCACGATGCGCAATACGACGCGCTGGTCACAACTCACGCCAAGGCCAACAATCTGCCGGAAGCGTTGGTGCACCGGGTCATCGTGCGCGAAAGCGGCTACCGGCCGAGCCTGGTCAGCCGCGGCAACATCGGATTGATGCAGATCAAGCTTGGCACCGCGCGTGGCCTTGGCTACACCGGCACCGCCGAAGGATTGCGAGACCCCGACACCAATCTCACCTGGGCGGTAAAATACCTGGCCGGCGCCTATCACGCGGCAAACGGCGATCACAACCGCGCAATTCACTATTATGCCAGCGGCTATTATTACGCCGCCAAGCGGCAACACCGGCACCTACCTCCGCGGCTGGAAGAGCTGACCAACGCCAACGCGCAGGTTTCCAAATAAGTCGCCATGGCCGGGAAAGACGTGGATGCCCGGCACAAGGCCGGGCATGACGATGAGAATTGCCTGTCCAGCGTTGACACTCCCCCGCATCGGCCTACATTAGTGGCGTTCCGAGGGGAGCTCCGATGAGGAGCTGAGATACCGCACGCTCAAATCCTGTTCGCAGGCGGAGAGACCGCGGTGACCCTTTGAACCTGATCCGGGTCATGCCGGCGAAGGGACAGGGATGTACCAGAGTTCACACGCACAACGCGGGGAATCTTCCGTTACGGTCATCGGCGCGGGCATTGCCGGCGCGTGGCAGGCATTGCTGTTCGCGCAGGCCGGTCATGCCGTCACGCTGCATGAGCGCGGCGGCGCGGCGATCACCCAGGCCACTTCGCATTGGGCCGGCGGCATGCTGGCACCCTATTGCGAGCGCGAAGCATCGGAACCGGTCATCGCCAGGCTCGGCATCCGCTCGCTCGAACTGTGGCGCGAGCAATTTCCCGATGCGTCCTTCAAGGGATCGCTGGTAGTATCACATCCGCGCGACCGTGCCGACTTCGAGCGTTTTGCAAGGCTGACGACCGGCCACCGGCGTCTCGATGCCGACGGCGTATCGCGCCTTGAGCCGTTGCTCGACGGGCGGTTTCGCGACGGGCTGTTTTTTCCCGACGAAGGCCATGTCGAGCCGCGCCTCGTGCTGCCGGAACTGCATGCGCGCATCGCGGCAGCCGGAGGCGCCGTCCGGTTCGATAGTGAGCGGCGCCCGGATCAGACGGACGGCATCGTGATCGATTGCCGCGGACTTTTTGCGCGCGATACGCAGTCGGGCTTGCGCGGGGTCAAGGGCGAGATGGTCGTCGTCGAGAGCGACGAAATCGTGCTGTCGCGTCCGGTGCGGCTGATCCATCCACGCTGGCCGCTCTACATCATCCCGCGTGCCAACCACCAGTTCATGATCGGCGCCACCTCGATCGAGCGCGAGGACGGCGGGGTCAGCGTGCGCTCGGCATTGGAGCTGCTGAGCGCGGCCTATGCGGTGCATCCGGCATTCGGCGAGGCGCGCATTGTCGAAATCGGCTCCGGCCTGCGCCCGGCGTTTCCCGATAACCTGCCGCGCATCGCGATTCATGATCGGAAGATCGCCGTCAACGGACTCTATCGCCATGGCTTCCTGCTGGCGCCCGCGTTGGCGGAGCTGACGCTCGGTTATGTCGAGCGGGGCGTGATCGACAATGAGGTGATGCAATGCGCGTGACCGTCAACGGCGAATATCGGGACATCGCGGCCGATCGCGTCGATGCGCTACTCGATGAACTCGAATACGAAGGCACGCATTTTGCGATCGCGCTGAATTTCGACGTGCTGCCACGCAGCCGGTGGGCCGAGACGCCGATCAGGAACGGCGACGAGATCGAGATCATCACGCCGCGGCAGGGAGGATGACGATGATGAAGCATACTCCGATGTCGTCCCCGCGCAGGCGGGGGCCCATAACCACCGTGATGGGTTGTGGCAAAATGGGGCCGGCAAGCCCCCTAATCTCGAAGACGGTGGCTGTGGGTCCCCGCCTTCGCAGGGACGGCGAAAGATGCTGACCCTCTACGACAAGCCCTTCAACTCCCGCCTCCTGATCGGCAGCGCGCTGTATCCGTCGCCGAAGATCATGCAGGACGCCATCCGGGCATCGGGTGCAGGAATCGTCACCGTGTCGCTGCGGCGCGAATCCGCCGGCGGCAAGACCGGCGATGCGTTCTGGTCGCTGATCCGGGAACTTGACGTGGCAGTGCTGCCGAATACCGCCGGTTGTCGCAGCGTGCGCGAGGCCGTGACCACGGCAAAATTGGCGCGCGAACTGTTCGGAACGAGCTGGATCAAGCTCGAGGTGATCGCCGACAACGACACGCTGCAGCCCGACGTGGTCGGCCTGGTCGAGGCGGCCTCCGTTCTTGTCAAGGACGGGTTCGAAGTGTTTCCCTACTGCACCGAGGATCTCAGCGTCGCGATGCGGCTTGTCGACGCCGGCTGCAGGGTGGTGATGCCGTGGGCGGCACCGATTGGATCCGCAAAAGGCATCATCAACCGTGACGCGCTGAAACTGCTGCGCGACCGCCTGCCCGACGTTGCGCTGGTGGTCGACGCAGGAATCGGCGCACCATCGCATGCGGCCGAAGCGCTGGAACTCGGCTACGACGCCGTGCTGCTCAACACCGCCATTGCCAAGGCTGCCGATCCCGTCGCGATGGCGGCGGCGTTCAAGCTTGCAGTCGAGGCCGGTCGTATTGCCCATGAAGCGGGCCTGATGGAAGCCCGCGATTTCGCTTCTCCTTCAACTCCAGTCGTCGGGACACCATTCTGGCATGCCGTATCCTGACCGCTTTTATCCCGTGGTTGACAGCGTCGCCTGGGTCGCGCGCCTGGCCAGGCTCGGCGTCGGCACGGTGCAGCTCCGTGCCAAGGATCTCGACGACGGCGCGGCATTGCAGATCGTCACCGATGCGCTTGCGGCCGTGAAGGACACGCCGACCAAACTCGTGGTCAATGATTACTGGCGCGCGGCGGTTGTGGCCGGCGCAAGGCATCTTCACCTCGGGCAGGAAGATCTGGCGGAAGCCGACCTCGCCGCCATCCGCGACGCCGGGCTGACGCTCGGCATTTCGACGCATGACGATGCCGAACTCGAAACGGCATTGCGGGCGAAGCCGGATTATATCGCACTGGGGCCGATCTTTCCGACTACGCTAAAATCGATGCGCTTCGCGCCGCAGGGCGTTGCAAAGATTACCGAATGGAAAAACCGCGCCGGCGATATTCCGCTGGTTGCGATCGGCGGCATCAAGTTCGAGCAGGCGGCGGCGATTTTCGCCGCCGGCGCCGATTCCATCGCCGTGGTCAGCGATGTCACCCAGCATGCCGATCCCGACGCGCGGGTGCGCGCGTGGCTTGGGCTAAATGCGGAGGTCGCGTGAATGAAAACTCCCTTACCCGTCATTGCGAGCGTAGCGAAGCAATCCAGAGTGCTGCAAAAGCTGGATTGCTTCGTCGCTGCGCTCCTCGCAATGACGACCAGATGCGGCACCGCAGACAAGTAGAAAATTCACAGGAGGATACGCCATGAACATCCGCTCCAACCCGGACACCACGCTGCCCGCAGTGACCACCGGCCCGCTGCCGTCGTCGCGCAAGATCTTCGTCACACCGGATGAAGCGCCCGACCTGCGCGTGCCGCTGCGCGAGATATTGCTGAGCGAAGGCGCTGGCGAGCCGGACCTGCCGGTGTACGACACCTCCGGTCCTTACACCGACACGTCCGTCACCATCGATGTCAATGCCGGCCTCTCCCGCGCGCGTACGGAATGGGTCAAGGAGCGCGGCGGCGTCGAGGAATATCAGGGCCGCGACATCAAGCCGGTCGACAACGGCAACGTCTCTGGCGACAAGGCCGCCGCCGCCTTCAAGGCGCATCACAAGCCGCTGCGCGGCCTCGACGGCCGCATGATCACGCAGCTTGAATTCGCCCGCGCCGGCATCGTCACCAAAGAGATGATCTACGTTGCCACCCGCGAAAATCTCGGCCGCAAGGTTCAGCTCGAGCGCGCGGAAGCCGCGCTCGCCGACGGCGAAAGCTTTGGCGCCGAGGTGCCCGCCTTCATCACCCCGGAGTTTGTACGTAGCGAGATCGCGCGCGGCCGCGCGATCATCCCCTGCAACATCAACCATGGCGAACTCGAGCCGATGATCATCGGCCGCAACTTCCTGACCAAAATCAACGCCAATATCGGCAACTCCGCGGTGACGTCATCCGTGGAGGAAGAAGTCGACAAGATGGTGTGGGCGATCCGCTGGGGCGCCGACACGGTGATGGATCTCTCCACCGGGCGCAACATCCACACCACCCGGGAATGGATTTTGCGCAACGCGCCGATCCCGATCGGCACCGTGCCGATCTATCAAGCGCTAGAGAAGGTCAACGGCGACCCGGTAAAGCTCGACTGGGAGGTCTACAAGGACACCCTGATCGAACAGTGCGAACAGGGCGTCGATTATTTCACCATCCACGCCGGCGTCCGGCTGCCCTACATCCACCTCACCGCCAACCGAGTCACCGGCATCGTGAGCAGAGGCGGCTCGATCATGGCGAAGTGGTGCCTGGCGCATCACAAGGAAAGTTTCCTCTACACGAAGTTCGACGAGATCTGCGACCTGATGCGCAAATACGACGTGTCGTTCTCGCTCGGCGACGGCCTGCGGCCGGGCTCGATCGCGGATGCCAATGACCGCGCACAGTTCGCGGAGCTTGAGACGCTCGGCGAATTGACAAAAGTGGCGTGGGACAAGGGCTGCCAGGTGATGATCGAAGGCCCCGGCCATGTACCGCTGCACAAGATCAAGATCAACATGGACAAGCAGCTCAAGGAATGCGGCGAGGCGCCGTTCTATACCTTGGGGCCGCTGACCACCGACATCGCGCCGGGCTACGACCACATCACCAGCGGCATCGGCGCGGCGATGATCGGCTGGTTCGGCTGCGCCATGCTGTGCTACGTGACGCCGAAGGAGCATCTCGGCCTGCCCGACCGCAACGACGTCAAGGTCGGCGTCATCACCTACAAGATCGCGGCGCACGCCTCCGATCTCGCCAAGGGCCACCCGGCGGCGCAACTGCGCGACGACGCGGTCAGTCGCGCCCGCTTCGACTTCCGCTGGATGGACCAGTTCAACCTCGGCCTCGACCCCGACACCGCCAAACTCTACCACGACGAAACCCTGCCCAAGGACGCCCACAAGGTCGCGCATTTCTGCTCGATGTGCGGGCCGAAGTTCTGCTCGATGAAGATTACCCAGGATGTGCGGGATTATGCTGCAACGCTGAACGATCCCGACAAGCGCGCGGTGGCGGGCGGCGGCGTCGGGATGTCGGTGTCTGGGGTGATCGAGGACGGCATGGCGACGATGAGCGCCAAGTTCAGAGAGATGGGGGAGCAGGTGTATCTGGATGCGGAGAAGGTGAAGGAGAGTAATCGGGTGTTGTGAGATTGTCGTCGATTGCCGAGCCTTCTCATCATTGCGGGGCCGAACGGCGCCGGCAAGACGACGTTCGCCCGGGAGTATCTCTCCGCGGAGGAAAGGCGCCTTGAGTTTGTCAATGCGGATGAAATTGCGCGCGGCCTCGGAAGTCACTCAGACTTCTCAGCCGCGCGCATCATGCTCACGCGGATCGATGAACTCGTCGGCGCCGGCGCAGACTTCGTCATCGAGACGACGCTCGCGAACCTCACCTACGCCCAGAAAATTCCGCTGTGGAAGAAACAGGGCTATCACATTTCGCTGATCTACATCCGTCTCAATTCGGTGGACGTTTCTCTCGCGCGTGTCCGCAAGCGGGTAGAAGCCGGCGGCCACAATATCCCGGCATCCACGCTGAGAAGGCGCTTCGATCGAAGCCAGGAATATTTCGCGACCGTGTATAAACCGCTCGTTAACTCGTGGTACGAATGGGACAGTTACGAGGGCGGATTCTCGCTGCGAAATTCAGGAGGACGGCATGAATCAGAAAGTTGAAATTGAACGAATGCAAGCCGCCTTCAAACGAGCCGCCGAGAAAGCAACACGCGGTACGCGAGAAGAGCGCTCCGGACGTTTCGAGGTGCGGGACGGCTCGCGCTTAACGCGAGGGGACACGCAAGCAGCCGAGCCGAAGCGCGAAAGCAAGCTCAAGAAGTGAGGGGCATGTCAGAGCCTGTTTACGCAGCCTGGATTTACGCGCATGGGAACACGGCGGGTTACGCCTTTGGCTAATCGTACTGAGTCAGAATGTCGCGTCCATGAGGGTAGAGAATCAAATAATTGAAGGGATTCAGGATTTGGCAGATGGAGGGCCGGATGGATCTCATGCAACACGAGGACGGCGAAGCGCGGTTTGCGGCGTATGTTGAGGATCTTTCGAGTGTGATCGGGCGCGCCAACCGGGCCGGGCCGTTACGCGATTATTGCATGGGCTTGATGCTGCCTGGCGAGCGCAAGAGCGTGGAGCCGATCGCAGCGCGGACGGCTCCGGCGCGGACGGCGGCACAGCATCAATCGCTGCTGCATTTTGTCGGGATCGCAACTTGGTGCGATGAGCAGGTATTGGCCAGGGTCCGCGCGATGGTGCTGCCGGCGATGGAGAAGGATGGTCCGATCGAGGCATGGATCATCGATGACACCTCGTTCCCCAAGCAAGGCAAGCATTCGGTCGGCGTGCACCACCAATATTGCGGTCAGCTTGGCAAGCAAGCCAATTGCCAAGTGGCGGTGTCGCTGTCGGTTGCCAATCATTGCGCGAGCCTTCCGGTCGCCTGGCGGCTGTACCTGCCGGAGGCCTGGACCAAGGATCGTGCACGGCGGAAGAAGGCGGGGGTGCCGAAGGAAGTCAAGTTCAAGACCAAACCGGAGATCGCGCTGGAGCAGATACGCTGGGCGTGCGAGGCCGGGCTGCCGCGCGGCGTCGGCTTGATGGACGTGGCCTATGGCAACAACTCACGGCTGCGCGCGGGCATGACGGAGTTGGGTGTGCCCTATGTAGCCGGCATCATGCCGAACACGTTGATGTGGCGGCCCGGCACGGGCCCGCGGCGCAAGGACAAGCCACTGAACAACACCGGACGGCGCGACGAGCCCGACCTGGTCGCGGCCAAGCAGATAGCGCTTGGTCTGCCGAAGCAGGCTTGGCGCACAATCAAGTGGCGGGAGGGCTCGGCCGGTTGGTTATCTTCGCGCTTTGCGCGCGTGCGCGTCAAAGTCGGTCACAACAAACTGATTCCCGAGAAGCTATCGCCGGAGTGGCTCCTGATCGAATGGCCGGAGGGAGAGACAGCACCCACCAAATACTGGCTCTCGACACTGCCGGAAGATATCAGCTTCGAACGGCTGGTTGATCTTGCCAAGCTGCGCTGGCGTATCGAGCGCGACTATCAGGAGCTCAAGCAGGAGGTCGGGCTCGGACACTACGAAGGACGCGGCTGGCGCGGCTTCCATCATCACGCAACCCTGTGCATCGCGGCTTATGGATTCCTGATCGCCGAGCGGGCGACGATTCCCCCCTCAGGACCTCGTTCCGCCGCGCCGTTCAAGGCACCTCGCTTACCCGACGACTATCGACCGAGGGGATCCTCCCTTGCGGCCTGAACGTCACATCCCGAACTCGATCGCAACCGTGCGCCTGCGCCTGATCCGGGCACTTGTAAAAACATTGCCTAGATGTCCTTGCTGTGGCGCCGGTGCACCGTCAAATCGGCGCCGGCGATGATGACGCAGTAGTGTTAGCAAGCGTAGGGTGGGCAAAGGCGCGTCTCGCGCCGCGCCGGTCAAGAATGCTTCACCCGTAATTGCGAGAAGCAGACGAACAATCCCATCTTTGCTCGGCTTGGATTGCTTCGCTTCGCTCGCAATGACGTAAGGTGGGCACGCTTCGCTTCCCACCAAGGCTTAACACCTTATCAAACATAACAAGACGTCACGTAGAACAATCGTCGGCTGGTTCCCCCATGCAACCAACGGAGAATGACGATGAATGAAGCGGTCCTGATCCTGCCCAACATGCGCGGCGGCTGCGCCACGTCGGCAACACGGTGCACACGCTGTTTCGCATCACCAGCCGGCATCCTCACCCGATGGCCGGCGCGCACTAGAGCTGGATGAATTGAGGCTGACTCGATTTGAGATTCCCAAATCAAGCGCGCTCTGATTCAAGATACTGGCTGGAATGGAGGCCAGTATGGATGGGCAAGCCGTATTCGATGGATCTTCGCGAACGGGTAGTTGCGGCGGTTGAGAAGGACGGCCTTTCCTGTCACAAGGCTGCGGTCAAGTTTGGGGTTAGCATCAGCTCGGCGATCAAGTGGACGCGCCGGATGCGTGAAACCGGGAGCGTTGCGCCCGACCAGATGGGGGGCCGGAAGCCGAAGGCGATAGTGGGCGAGCATCGCAGCTGGCTTTTGGGCCGGATTAAATCCGACTTCACCTTGCGCGGGCTTGTCGCCGAACTGGCGGAGCGAGGGCTGAAGGTCGATTACCGCTCGGTCTGGGAGTTCGTCCATGCCGAGAAGCTAAGCTTCAAAAAAAACCGTAGTGGCTGGCGAACGCGACCGTCCGGACGTGGCACGGCGGCGGGCGCAGTGGACAAAGTATCAAGACCGCATCGAGCCTGAGCGGCTGGTCTTCATCGATGAAACCTGGACCAAGACCAACATGGCGCCGCTACGGGGATGGGCACCCTGCGGCCAACGCCTGATCGGCAAGGTCCCGCACGGCCACTGGAAGACGGCTACATTCCTTGCGGCGCTGCGCCACGATCGGATCGAGGCTCCCTGGCTGCTCGATTCCCCTATCGATGGCGAAACCTTCCGAACCTATGTCGAAGAGGTTCTGGTCCCAACGCTTCGGCCCGGCGACATCGTTGTGATGGACAATCTCGGCAGCCACAAGGGCTCAGCGGTGCGCCGGCTCATTCGCTCAGCCGGCGCCAAGCTGTTCTTTTTGCCGAAATACTCTCCAGACCTCAATCCAATCGAACAGGTCTTCGCCAAGCTCAAACATCTGTTGCGCAAGGCTGCCGCCCGCACCATCGAAACGATCTGTACCGCAATCAGTGAACTGCTCGACAGCTTCACTCCCGCCGAATGTGCAAATTACTTCAGAAACTCAGGTTATGCGTCAATCTAAAATCATCACGATCTAGCAAGCTGTGCGCGTCGAACGTAGCCGGATGAGCGAAGCGATATTCGAGGCTGACGGCGATCCCGCATATCGCTTCGATTATGCGGGCTACAGACGCCGCCCCCTACTTCAGCGTAATTGCCAGCCCGCTCAGGTCCACATTCGCCATCAGCCCGACCTGATGGCCACTCAATTCGAGCACCGCGCCCTTCTGGTTGGTCAGCACGATGGCGCGGGCGCCGCCGCCGATGGCGAGGCCGGCGCCCGCGGCGCCGTAGACGCCGGCGACGTCGGAGGGCTGTTGGATATTGCTCACCCGGCCGCGCAGCACCGTCTTCGATCCGCCGAACACGAGGCCGTAGTCGATGCCGCCGGCGGACAGTCCATAGCTGCGGCCGCGGAAGTTCAGCGTGCCGCCGCCGCCCGAGCCGCCGATCACCCATCCCGCCTTGTAGATCGTGAGCGACACGGTGCCGCCGTCAGCGTGCGCGACCGATGGCAGACCGGCGAAGGCCGTGATGACAAGTGCTGCACGAATGGCGGATGACATTTTCATGGAACCGTTCTCCCGGAACTGGCGCGCAGGCCTTCGAAACAAGGTGAGTCGCGCTTTTCCGAGTGTAGCCGATGCGCGCCATGCGCAAAACCCGTTCGCAGCCGCCGGGTCTGCCGGACCGACGCTCTGGGACGACGCGCAAATGCCCTTAACGCTCCATCAAGCATAACAAGACGTCACGGAGAACCAAACAATCGTCTGCTCATTGTGCCCTCAACCAAGCAAGCAAACGGAGAACGAGGATGAATGAAGCGGTCCTGATCCTGCCCAATATGCGCGGCGGCTGCGCCACGGTCGGCAATACGGTGCATACGCTGTTTCGTGTCACCGGCCGGCATCCTCGCCCGATGGCCGGCCCGGCAAGGCAGCAGGCCGTGCCGGGCACAGCAAACGCCCAAGCGACGGCGCAGCCGGCGCCGGATCAGCTGCCCAGACGAGATTATCCCCGCGCCGATCTGTAAGTCACCTCTCGCGTCCGCTATCCTCCGTAAAAACCAGGCCGGAGGAAAAAGCAATGACCCTTCTCGACCATCACATCGCCGTCGTCACCGGCGCGGGCTCCGGCATCGGCCGCGCCATCGCGGTCGGCTATGCCCGCGAGGGCGCGCGGGTGGTCGCGCTCGATATCAACGCGGAGTCCGCCGCGGAAACGGCGCAGCTGGTCAGCGACGCCGGCGGTACCGTCGACAGTTTCGCGCTCGACGTCACCGACCGCGCGGCCTGCGTCGCGATGGCAAAACGGATTGCCGGCGAAGTCGGCCCGGTCTCGATCCTGGTCAACAACGCCGGCATCAACCGCCGCAACGCCTTCACCTCGGAGCCCGGCGCCGTGATCAAGGACTGGGAAGACATCATGGCGATCAACCTCACCGGCACCTTCAACGTCACGCACGCGTTCATCGAATCCCTGCGCGCGGCCAAAGGGCGCATCGTCAACATCGGCTCGATCCAGTCTTTCGTGCATGTGCGCACGCCCAACTCGGCCGCCTACACCGCCTCGAAACATGGCGTGCTCGGTTTTACCAAGGCGCTGGCCGCCGAACTCGGCAGGGACGGCGTCCGCGTCAACGCTATCGGCCCGGGTTTCATCGAGACGCCGCTGAACGCGAAGGTCCGCGCCAGCAGCCCCGATCTGGTCAGGATCTTCCTCGACCACACGCCGCTCGGCCGCGCCGGCCAGCCCGAGGATATCGTCGGCCCCGCGATTTTCCTCGCCTCCGATCTGTCCGCCTTTGTCACCGGATCGATCGTGATGGCGGATGGCGGCTACCGCGCGATCTAGCCTGCGGCGTCCTCCACCCTGCGCAACCACGGCCACCACGGAAACCTCATGTCCAACGCCCCGCACTTCTCCATCGACGTACCCACATTCTGGACCGACCCCTATCCTGCGCTGAAGCAGATGCGCAGCGTCGCGCCGATCGCCTTCGTGCCGCAGCTCGGCTCCACCATTTTCACCAAACGCGACGACATCTTCACCTGCGAAAAGCGCGTCGACGTGTTTTCCTCGCACCAGCCGGCGGGACTGATGAACACCCTGATGGGCCACAACATGATGCGCAAGGACGGCGACGCGCACATGTCGGAGCGTGCGGCGATGTTTCCCGCCGTTTCGCCGCGCACCGTGCGCGACACCTGGAGCCGGCAGTTTCAAGCCCATGCCGACCGCATCCTCGACGAACTCGCGCCGACAGGCCAGGCCGACCTCTGCAAGGCGTTCGCGCTGCCGCTGTCGGCCGAATGCCTGAAGGACATTACCGGCCTCACCAACATGCGCTATCAGGACATGGATGCATGGTCGCAGGCGATGATCGACGGCATCGCCAACTACACCGGCAACAAGGAGATCGAGGCGCGCTGCCACGCCGCCACCGCCGGCATCGATGCCGCGATCGACGACATGATTCCGGTGCTGACGAAACATCCGAACGCCTCGATCCTCAGCGTATTGCTGGCGGCCGGCATGGCGATCGAGAGCGTACGCGCCAATATCAAGCTTGCGATCTCCGGCGGCCAGAACGAGCCGCGCGACGCCATCTCCGGCACGATCTGGGCGCTGTTGACGCATCCCGATCAATTGGCGCTGGTTCGCGACGGCCGCGCGAGGTGGCTTGACGTGTTCGAGGAATATGCGCGCTGGATCGCGCCGATCGGAATGTCGCCGCGCCGGGTCGCAAAATCATGCTCATATGGCGGTGTCGATTTCGAGCCGGAAGATCGCGTGTTTTTCATGTTCGGCTCGGCCAATCGCGACGAAGCCTGTTTTGCCGATTCCGATACGTTCGACATCACCCGCGACACGTCGAAGAGCATCGCCTTCGGCGCCGGCCCGCATTATTGTGCCGGCGCCTGGGCTTCGCGGGCGATGGTCGCCGAGGTGGCGCTGCCCGGCATCTTTGCACGGCTGAAGGGATTGCGGCTCAGCGCGGCCGAGCCGGTGCGGATCGGCGGCTGGGCGTTCCGCGGGCTGCTGAATTTGCCGGTGGCGTGGGACAGATAGGACGGCGCCCACATTGCACGCTTCGCGTTTGTTAGTTAATAGTACACCTATTGCATTGTTCATATAAGGATTTTCATTATGGCGAAAAAGAAGTTCTCTGAACTCAAAGCAGCCGAACGCAAGGCATTTCCATTTAAGCTCGGCAAGAAGCCTGCCCGCAAGGGGGCGATAAAATTCAAGCTCGCCAGATTTCTTGTAAAGCCAGAGCTTCCGACGCCGCCGAAAGTATTTGGGCATCAGGACTTGATCGGAAAAAGCTGGGGAATTCTCGGCAATAAAGCTTTCGGCGACTGCGTCTTTGCCGGCGCAGCTCATGAGACGATGCTGTGGAATAAGGAAGCCAACAAGACGGCAAAGTTTAACGACAAGGTCGTGCTTTCAGACTATTCGGCTGTTACCGGCTTCAAGAAGGATGATCCAGCTACCGATCAGGGCACGGACATGCAGGAGGCCGCATCGTTTCGGCGCAAGACCGGTGTGCGCGACGCCAACGGTAAACGGCACAAGGTCCTGGCCTATCTCGCGCTGTCGCCTGGAGACGTCGATCAGTTAGCGCTGGCAATGTATCTGTTCGGAGCCGTCGGCATCGGCTTCCAATTTCCCGATTCGGCGATGGACCAGTTCGATGCAGGCAAACCTTGGGATGTTGTGCCGGGACCAAAGCCGACCGATGGTCACTACGTTCCCGGTGTGGGTCGCGACGTCAAGGGCAACATCATCGTCGTGACCTGGGGCAAGCTGCAACTCATGACGCCGCGGTTCTACAAGAAGTATTGCGACGAAGTGGTTGCCTATGTTTCCGACGAAATGTTGGTACCGCCCAATAATCTTTCGCTTGAAGGACTCAATCTTGAGCAGCTCATGAAGGACCTCAAAGCGCTGTAAGGTCGGCAAGCCGTCATGCAAACCTCGCTCTGCTCCGCTCCCTCGCCTTCTCCGCCTCGATATCGCGATCGCGCGCAGGCGCATGGGTGTGCAGCGACGCCAGCAGTTTTCGCGCGGCGCCGGCAATCTCTTCGACAGCGCGGTCGAACGCCGCCTCGTTGGCCTGCGAGGGCGAATTAAATCCCGACAGCTTGCGCACGAATTGCAGCGCGGAAGCCTTGATCTCGTCCTCGGTCGCGGGCGGTTCGAAATTGAACAGCGTCTTGATGTTACGGCACATTGTTGTCTCCTTGCCTGTACGGCACTTAAATCGCCATCGCGGGTTCCACACATGGAGGACGATCCGCGGATGTAAAATCCGACGCCGCGGATTCATTTTGGCATAGAATACTTTCCGCGTTCATCCCCCCGTCGCCACCCGGCAAACCAGCGAGTTTCCTCATGTCCCATGTCACCTACAAAATCGTCCAGCATGATGGCGGCTGGGCCTATCGCGTCGACGGCGTGTTCTCGGAACCCTTCCCGACCCACGCGGCAGCGCTCGCCGCCGCCAAGCGCGCCGCGGCCGAGCAGCGCGTCCCCGGCCGCACCGAAACCATCGAATATGAGACGGCTGACGGCAAGTGGCACACCGAAACCGCCGCCGGCAGCGATCGACCGGAGACCGACATCGAGGACAAGCCGTAATATTCCCTCTGCAATGACGCGAACTCCCGAAAAATTTGCCCAACGTTGCAACACGGACCTCTCGGATCGCACCGCCCGGTATGATATTCTCCGATCCAAGCGGCCCTGCAAGTCTGGCCGCATCCGGGAGAACCGTCCATGCAACCGTACCGTACGGCAGTTTTTTCAGCCGGCTTCGCATTGATCTCCTTCGCCGCACTCGCCGCCGATTATCCAGCGCCGAAGCAGGGCGACTGGAGCGCAAAGAATTTCAAATTTCATACCGGCGAGACGATGCCGGAGTTGCGGCTGCATTACACCACGGTCGGCGAGCCGACCGGGCAGCCGGTGCTGGTGCTGCACGGCTCCGGCGGTTCGGCGGCGAGCATGCTGACGCCGAGCTTCGCCGGCGAACTGTTCGGCGCCGGCCAGCCGCTCGACGCCTCGAAATACTACATCGTCATTCCCGACGGCATCGGCCACGGCAAATCCTCAAAACCGTCCGACGGCATGAAGACCGCGTTCCCGAAATACGATTACGAGGACATGGTGGATGCGCATTACCGGCTTCTCAAGGAAGGCCTCGGCATCTCGCATCTGCGGCTCGTCATCGGCAATTCCATGGGCGGCATGCACACCTGGCTCTGGGGCGGGAAATATCCGCAGTTCATGGACGCGCTGGTGCCGATGGCGTCGCAGCCGACCGAAATGGCGGCGCGCAACTGGATGCTGCGGCGGATGATGCTGGAGACCATCCGCAACGACCCCGACTACAACGGCGGCAACTACACCGCGCAGCCGCGCATGATGAAATATGCAAGCGTCATGTTCGGCGTGGCAACGGCCGGCGGCACGCTCAACTATCAGAAACTGGCGCCGACCGCGGCCCAGGCCGACAAGATGATCGACGACCGGCTGAAGACGCCGTTCGTCGCCGACGCCAACGATTTCGTCTATCAGTGGGAGGCGTCGCACGACTACAATCCGGGACCCCGGCTGACGAAGATCGAGGCGACCGTGCTGGCGATCAACGCCGCGGACGACGAACGCAATCCGCCGGAAACGGGCGTCACCGACGCTGCGATGAAACAGGTGAAGAACGGCAAGCTTTACCTGATCCCCGCCAGCAGTGAGACCAAAGGGCACCTCACCACCGGCGACGCCAAATTCTACAAGCAGCAATTGCAGGAACTGTTGCAGACCGCGCCGCAACGGACGATGTGAAAAGCACCATGCACGTAAATCGCATGCGGCGCCGGCAAATGCTCCTGCTCGCCGTTGCCGTCTCGCTTGCGCTCACGGCCGCAGCCCGTGCCTTCGACAACGGGCAATACCAGAACGTCCCTGCCGATATCCGTGCGTGGTTCAAGGGCGTCGTCAGCCCGAGCGGCGTGCCCTGTTGCGACATCTCCGACGGCCGCCGCACGGCGTATGATTTGCGCGGCGGCGCCTATTGGGTGCCGATCGACGGGTTGTGGTGGCAGGTGCCGGACCGCGCGGTCATCCGCACCCAGGGCAACCCGGTCGGCGAGGCCGTGGTCTGGTATGTCAACCAGCGCGGCAGCATCGTGATCAATTGCTTCGTGCCGGCGGATGCGGTGTAGAGGCGACGCATCTGGCGCCGCGCCGCGGCAGATGCTACGCCCGCGCATGTCTTCCCCCCACCGAACCGGTCGCTCATCCACCGCTCGCGCCGCGATGCGTTGGATCCTCGCCGCCTTCTATTCGGCGGCGGGCGTCGCGCATCTGGTGGTGCCGGACAAGCTGATGGCGATCATGCCGTCATGGGTGCCGTTGGCGCCGCAGGTGATCTTTCTTACCGGCATTTTCGAACTTGCCGCGTCTGTTGCACTGGTCACGCGCCCGCTGCGCTGGTGGGCCGGCATCGCAATGGCGGTCTATGCGCTCTGCGTGTGGCCGGCAAATTTCAAGCACGCCATCGACGGTATCGACCTGCCCTATGTGGCCAGCAGCTGGCTTTATCACGGACCGCGCCTGGCATTCCAGCCGGTGATCATCTGGTGGGCGCTGTATTGCGCCGAGGCGATTGACTGGCCATGGCGGCAAAACCGGACCGGAACAGGATCGCGATGAAACGGCCTGGAGGACCGGCGGCGATCGCCGCGCTGCTCAGCTTCAACGGCGGCTTCGTCGATACGGCCGGATTTCTCGGCCTGCAGGGGCTGTTTGTCGCGCATGTCACCGGAAACTTCGTGACCCTGGGCGCGGCTCTGGTCAACGGCAGTCACGGCATCGTCGGCAAAATCCTGGCGCTGCCGGAATTCATTGTGGTGGTCGCGCTGGCACGCCTTGCGGGCATGGCGCTTCGCGCGCGCAGGCTTCCGGTGCTGCGAACCCTTCTCGCGGTCAAGGTGGGGTTACTGATCTGCTTTTTTGCGTTGGCGGTCGGCTTCGGTCCGTTTCCGGATCCCAATACGGCAGCGGCGCTGCTGACCGGTCTCGCCGGCATCGCCGCGATGGCGGTACAGAACGCGTTGCAGCGTGTCCACCTGTCGGCGCTGCCGCCGACCACGCTGATGACCGGCAGCACGACGCAGGCCACCATCGACGCGGTCGATCTGCTCCGCGGGATTGAGCCTGCGCAACGGGCGGCGATCCGTACCCGGTTTGGCCGGCTTTCGCTGGCGATTCTGTATTTCGCCGCCGGTTGCGCGGCGGCGGCGCTGCTTTACGCGGCGGCCGGATTCTGGTGCCTCGCGGTTCCCGTCGTCGTCGCTACCGCCGCCGCGGTGATGCGGATCGATGAATAGTTCGGTTCGCGCTTTGCCGGCGCGTAACCGCGTGGTATTTTTCAGCAGCATTTCCAGAGCAGTCAATTGACCGAACTTGCAGCCTGCGATCTTTCGACGATCTATCCAGCGCCGTCGCCGCGCGTGATCGCCAAGGCGCGGCCGGAGATCGATGCGCACGCGGCGAAATTCATTGGCCTGTCGCCGTTCTGTGTGCTTGCCACATCCGGCCCGGATGGCAGCGTCGACGCATCGCCGCGCGGCGGCAATCCGGGGTTCGTCCATGTCAGCTCGCCGACGCAGCTGCTGATGCCCGATCGTTCCGGCAACAACCGCATCGACAGTTTCAGGAACATCGTCGAGGGCAGCGGCCAGCTGCAGCTGATTTTCTTCGTTCCGGGCATCGACGAGACCTTGCGCGTCGGCGGCAGCGGAAAAATATCGGCGCAGCCCGAGTTGCTGGCGTCGATGGAAGAATTCGGCAAGCTGCCGCGCGCGGTATTGAGCATCACGGTGCGTGAGGCATATTTCCACTGCGGCAAGGCGCTGATGCGCGCCAGACTGTGGTCGTCGAGCGCGAAGGTGGAGCGCGCGGTGCTGCCCAGCATCAGCCAGATCATCCATGCGCAGACGGCACTAGGCGAGCCGGAGTCGCAAGCCGACGTCGAGGCGCGCAACAGGACGCAGCTTTGATGCCATGGCCGTCATTGCGAGGAGCGCAGCGACGAAGCAATCCGACCCTTCTTGCAGCTTCTGGATTGCTTCGCTTCGCTCGCAATGACGGCAACTGAGGTTTGGCGATGCTTTGCTCGCATCCCGCGCAACGCACCGCTCTTCCACTTTTATAACGTCTTGTCTCCTTCGGTTACGGGTTGCAAAATTATCCGGCCTTGAGGGAGATGTATCGTGCGTTGTGTCATGTTCGTCGGAGCGGCGTTGTGGCTGACCGGGTGCGCCGATCCCTACGTCTCGACAACGGCCAATACGGTTTTATCCGGTGAGTGGAAGATCGAGCGTCAGGCTGACCGCATCACCGGAAGCGCCATCGCCAGCGCGCTGTTGCGGACGAGGAACAGTTCGCATTCCGGAGAGGCCTACGCGCAGCCGGCGCAGCTTCAACTGACCTGTTTCGAACGCAATCCGGTGGTGCGGTTTTCGTTCGAATTCAAGGTCGGCTCCGACAAGAACTCGGCGCTCGGCTATCGTTTCGACGACAAACCGGGGCACGACAATGTCGAGTCCCGCATCCTGCTCGGCTACACGGTGATCGTCATCGAGGACAAGGCCGCGGTGGCGCAGTTCATCGACGAACTGGTAAATTCGAACACGCTGTATCTGCGGATACGCTCGCTCAATGCCGGACGCACAACCGCGGAATTCCATACCGGCGGCGCGGCTGCCGCGGTGCAGGCGGCACTTGCCGACTGTCCGGCGGCGCCGCCGAAGCGCACCGCCTGACGTTCGTCGAGCCTAATGGTCGCTTTCGAGGCCGCCGACATGTTTCTGGGTGTAAAGATCAAGCCCGATCCGCTCGATCAGATGCAGCTGGGTTTCGAGGAAGTCGATGTGGTGTTCCTCGTCCTTCATCAGGCTCTCGAACAGATCGCGCGACACGTAGTCCTTGACGCTGTGGCAATGGGTTGCGGCTTCTTCGTACAGCGCACGGGCGCCGAGTTCGGCGGCAAGGTCGCACTCGATGATTTCCTTGACGTTCTGGCCGATCCGCAACGGATCCAGCACCTGCATGTTGGGGAACCCGTCCAGGAACAGGATGCGATCGGTAAAACGGTCGGCGTGATGCATTTCCTCGATGGATTCCTTGCGCCAGGTCTTGGCCATTTCCAAGAGGCCCCAGTGATTGAGCAGACGAAAGTGCAGCCAGTACTGGTTGATAGCGGTGAGTTCGCTGCGCAGGCCCTTGTTGAGATATTCGATGACCTTAAGGTCGCCTTGCATAAGTGTACTCCTGCGATCGAGACCATAGAATCGGCCATCTAATTTAGAACTCTTCTAAATCAGATTGCAGACAGGAGCAAGTACTGGCGGGCCAGCAGCAACAGGGGAAAATCGGCAATATTTCGGATTTTCAGGAGGCCGCGATGGAAAAAGCAGCGTGGCCGTCCAATACGGTGCCGGCCCGGCTGTGCGGGCAACCGGAACAGCAAGCCTTGGCACAGTCGCCGAGCGCTTCATCCATGATCTTCTTGATGGTGCGGGCACATCGGCCGCACTGGGCGCTGCAGCCGAGACACCCATAGACCTGCCCCGGGGTGCGCGGCGGCATCTGCGTGACGCTTATCGCCTTGCGAACGTCGTGGTCGGTCAAAACGTTGCAGGAACAGACGATCATCGGGTGCACGAACGCTCACGGGCCACTGTTGTCCATTGGATATGATAAGAGCGCGGGCGGATGCAAAAGAAAAAACCGCTCTTTCAAGCAATTCCAAACTACATCGTTAGCGGCCTGACGAATTGGAACGAATCTAAAGAAGTGCCTGTAGAACAAGGCTGGAACGAATGTCGTCCGGCCGCACTTCTTCCGGCTGCAGGCGCGGTTCTGCGTTAATCTTTACAGTCCCGTCGCTTCCCCGCTGTCGCCGCTGAGCGTGCGCCGCGGCAAGCGCCGGCCATTTTGGCCATGCCAGCACCGCTCCGCGCATTGAATAATCAAGCGAAATATGAAACTTTGGGCGCCGGCAGGTCGTATTCCTGTCCCGATTACAAGAGAGGTGAAGCCATGAAGAGGACATTGATGGCCATCGCGGCCGCCGCCACCTTGGCGCTTTCGACCTTGGCGGCGCCTGCTCCCGCGCATGCCCAGCGCGGCGTGGCTGCGGGCGTCGCGGCGGGACTGATCGGCGGCGCGATCGTTGGCGGCGCTATTGCATCCCAGCAACCGGGCTATTATGGCCCCGGTTACTACGGCGGGCCGGCCTATGTCGCGGCTCCCGGCTGCTACTGGCAGCGTCAGCGGTTCTGGGACGGCTACGGCTGGCGGGTTCGCAACGTGCGGGTTTGCGGCTGAGCCGACCGTTCCTCGTCAACCGACAAACGTTCCGGAAGCTGCTGTTTCCGGAACGTTTTTTATGATCCGGCCCGAAAAAACCGTTTTTTTCACTGAGGGATAGCCGGCGTTTACTTCAAATTGACCGTTGTGCGCTTTCTGAAAAGACGGCCAGTTTCGGATGCGGTGTGAGTAGACCTTAAACCCGGCGCTGAATGACGGCGCCATCTCCAGGAGAGATCAGCACATGACGAAGACAATTTCTGCCTTGCTCGCGGTCGCGACGGTTGCCGGCGCACTCGCTACGACACCGGCAAGCGCCCAGCGCGGCGTGGCGGCGGGCGTGGCGGCCGGCCTCATCGGCGGCGCGATCGTTGGTGGCGCCATCGCGTCGAGCCGCCCGGCTTACGCCGCTCCGGCTCCGGTTTACGTCGAAGAAGCCCCGGCCTGCCGCATGGTTCGCGAGCGGTTCTGGGATGGCTACGGCTGGCGCTTCCGCCGCGTCGAGGTCTGCAACTGATCTGACCGCGTCGTACCGTTCAAATTCAAAACCCGGCCGACACTTCGGCCGGGTTTTTGTTTGTCTATCCGTCACTGCGAGGAGCGCAGCGACCGAAGCAATCCAGTCTTGCTTTGCGGCTTTGATTGCTTGGCTTCGCTCGCAATGACGGAATCGTCTTCACTTTGCCGCGCTCATCGCACGCAACACCGCTTCGCTGGGCCAGCAATCCACCTTGAGTCCGGCCGACTTCTGGTAGGCACCGAGCGCCGCGCGCGTCTTCATGCCGGCCTTGCCATCCAGCTTGTCATTGTAGAGCCCGATGCGCGTGAGATAGCGCTGCATCGCTTCGACATCGGCGGTACGCAGTTGGGTCGACGCCGACCAGGGCGTCGCGAACGGCTGCGGACTGGCCATGCGGTCGCTGAGATGGCCGACAAACAGCACATACAGATCGGAAAAATTATATTCCTTGATCACGAAATAATTTTTCGTCGTCAGGAACGCCGGGCCGTAAATACCCTCCGGCTGCAGCAACGACGCCGGCTGCGCCTGCTCGGCCGCGCTCAGTTTTTGGCCGCGCACCGGCAAAAATCCCGCGCGCAGCCAGTCGCCGATCGGTCTGGTCACCTCGGGCACGCCCTGGGTGCAATCGGCATTGGCCGGCGCGCGCACCTCGTAGGCCCAGCGCAGGCCGGGCTGCCAGCCCTTGTTGACAAGCTGCTGTGCCGCCGAGGCCAGCGCGTCCGGCACCGAATTCCAGATGTCGATCCGGCCGTCACCGTCGAAATCGACGCCATGCTTGTAGAATTCCGACGGCAGGAACTGGGTCAGTCCGGTGGCGCCGGCCCATGACGAGCGCATATCTTTTCGCGTGACATTGCCGTCGCCGAGGATTTTCAAGGCCAGTATGAACTCGGTGCGATACTGTTCCTTGCGGCGGCCGACATAGGCCTGCGTCGCCAGCACGCGCACGAGATCATAAGGCAGTTTATAGCGGCCGTAGTCGGTTTCACGGCCCCAGATCGCGAGCACGACGGTTGCCGGCACGCCGAAACGGGCTTCGATCGCCGTCAGCGCCTGTCGGTATTTCTGCATCAGCCGCTGTCCTTCGCCGGCTAGCCGCGCGATGCTCGCTTCCTTCACGTAGTTGGCCGGCACCTGCACGAACTCGGCCTGTGACGGCGCACCGGTCGCGGGCCGGCCGGGCAAGATCAGATCGGGCAACTTGTAATCAGGTTCTAGCCCACGCGTCGCCGTGTCGAACGTCGCGCGCGACACGCCCTCTTTCTGCGCATCGGGCCAGAGCGAGGCGATGAATTGGGTGAAGGCGGCGTCAGCCGCCGCGTGCGCGACGGGAACGGCAAGGAGTTGCAGCGCAATAATGGCGACAAGGGATTTTACGATCGGCGACATATTCATCTTCATTGATGTATCGTCCCCTGCGGAGCAAGACTGAATCGAATCATAAAACGATTCTCGACCTGAGAACGGGGCTTTCGCATGATGACGGCGATTTTCGCCACGCTGATGCTGGCTTTTGTTTTTTGCATCGCCGGCCGGCGATGGCTTGCGATAGCGTGCGGCATCACATGTCTGGGATTGTCGATGGGACTGTTCCTGTTCGAGATTTATAGCCCGGAATATGGCTTCCGCATGCCCTGGCTGCAGGTGCAGATCGAGCTCCCTGCGACGGGAGACGCGGCATGAGCCCGCGCCTGGCCGCACGGCTCAACGATCTTTTTCTGTTCGCAATGATGCTGGTGATCGCAGGAATTCTGACGTTTGCGATGATTCTGCAATATCGCGATGGCGAAATCCCCTGCCCGCTATGCCTGTTGCAGCGCGTCGCGATGTTCGGCGTCTGCCTCGGCATTATCCTGCATTTCCGTGACGGCACTTCGGCACGCAACGATGGCGTCAGTCTGCTATTCGCCCTGTTTCTGCTGATCGTCTCGGCGCGGCAGACGTTGCTCGACATCGTTCCGCGGCCGGGCCACAGTTATATCGGCAGCACCAGCATCCTGCTCGCCTTCGCGATCAGGATGCTGGTGCTCGGCGGCCAGGGCCTGTGCGACGGGAGCAGGCCGCAACTATTCAGCAGCGCCGCGAAATTGCTGAGCGCCTACGTTGTCACATCTGCGCGGTTAACTTCGTCTCGGTGATCTTACAGTGCGGATTGGATGCGTGCCACACGACGGCGTACAAATTCTCTAATCTCTAGCGGATCGGCTTATTGTAGTTCACCCGGTGCGGGGTGGTGCCGTCGGCTGAGCTGACACAGTGCAGCAACAAATTATCAAGCGTCTGCCAGTTCGAGACGTTTCTCTACCCGTTCCATTCGGTCGGACACCCGATCGACGCGCTCGGATAGCTCAGCAACTTTTACATGAACCTGCGCAAGTTCAACATGAACATGTGCGACCTCACGCTCTACCGAGCCAACACGACGCTTTAGTTCGCGGATATCGTCGCGCGTTGCGTCCACCACACCGCGGATGTGGCGAAGATGTTCAAGAACAATGTTGTCGGACTCAACCATGGTTTGAAGCTATCACAAAGCGGCTGGTGCGAACAGCGATCTGGTTGCAGCGCCTCACCTCGTCAGCTTCTTGTACTTCACCCGATGCGGGATGATGCTGTCCTGTCCCAGCCTTCGCATCTTGTCCTTTTCATAGTCCTGAAAATTGCCCTCGAACCATTCGACATGGCTTTCACCCTCGAAGGCCAGGATATGCGTCGCGATGCGGTCGAGGAACCAGCGGTCATGGCTGATGATGACGGCGCAGCCGGCAAAATCCTCCAGCGCTTCTTCCAGCGCGCGCAGCGTATCGACGTCGAGGTCGTTGGTCGGCTCGTCCAGCAGCAGCACGTTGGCGCCGGATTTCAGCATCTTGGCAAGATGCACGCGGTTGCGCTCGCCGCCTGACAGCGAGCCGACCTTCTTCTGCTGGTCGGCTCCCTTGAAGTTGAACGACGATACATAACCGCGCGAGTTGACCTCGCGCTTGCCGAGCAGGATCAGTTCGTTGCCGCCGGAAATCTCCTCCCAGACGGTTTTCGAGCCGTCAAGCGCGTCACGCGACTGATCGACATAACCGAGATGCACGGACTCGCCCACCGTGATGGAGCCCTTGTCCGGCGCCTCCTGCTTGGTGATCATCCGGAACAGCGTCGTTTTGCCGGCGCCGTTGGGGCCGATCACGCCGACGATACCGCCGGGCGGCAGCTTGAAGGTGAGATCGTCGATCAGTTCACGGTCGCCGAACCCCTTGCTCAGATTCTGGAAGTCGACCACGTTCTGGCCGAGACGTTCGGCGACGGGAATGGTGATCTGCGCGGTCTGGGTCTGCTTCTCGCTGGCCTGCTTGAGCAGATCCTCGTAGCGCTGATAACGCGCCTTGGATTTGGCTTGGCGCGCCTTGGGCGACGAGGCGATCCATTCCTGTTCGCGTTCCAGCGTCTTCTGGTGCGCCGCCTCCTCGCGGCCTTCCTGGGCCAGCCGCTTTTGCTTTTGAACCAGCCACTTCGAGTAATTGCCTTCGTAGGGAATGCCCTTGCCGCGGTCGAGTTCGAGAATCCATCCCGTCACGTTATCGAGGAAGTAGCGATCGTGGGTCACGATCAGGATCGCACCGGGATAGTTGCGCAGGTGCCCTTCCAGCCATGACACCGACTCGGCGTCGAGATGGTTGGTCGGTTCGTCCAGCAGCAAAAGATCCGGCTGGTCGAGCAGCAGCTTGCACAGCGCGACGCGGCGGCGTTCGCCGCCGGAGAGTTTTGTAACGTCGGAATCGTCAGGCGGGCAGCGCAGCGCGTCCATCGCCTGGTCGACCTTGCTGTCGAGATCCCACAGGCCGGCGGCCTCGATCTGGTCCTGCAATTTAGTCATCTCGTCGGCGGTCTCGTCGGAATAGTTCATCGCCAGTTCGTTGTAACGATCGAGAATCGCCTTCTGCTTGGCGACGCCTTCCATCACGTTCTCGCGCACCGTCTTGTTGGGATCGAGCTGCGGCTCCTGCTCGAGATAGCCGACGCGCGCGCCTTGGGCGACCCAGGCCTCGCCGTTATATTCCTTGTCGATGCCGGCCATGATCCGCAACAGCGTCGATTTGCCGGAACCATTGACGCCGAGCACGCCGATCTTGGCATCGGGATAAAACGACAGATGGACGTTATCAAGCACCTTACGGGTGGGATAGGCCTTGGTCAGACCCTGCATGAAATAGACGAACTGGCGCGCCATCGTGTTCCCGAACGGTCGTGTGAGGGGATTTGCTCGCGCTGATGTAGCGGCGCTGTTGCAAAAGGGCAACCGGCCTTAAGAATTTAGCAAGGCTAATATCGGTTGCCATACCGATCCGGACGATAAGAACCGCTTTTTAATCAATCCCGCCAAGACTGCCTTTGCAACGTCTGGTGATTTTCGCTCACAGAAATCGCCGGCAACCGGCAGAACGCGCCATGGCAACCATCGCATCATCCTCCAGCCGCGCCGCGGAAAGCAGCGATCATCAGCCCAGCCTGATCGAGGAAATCCGCGAGTTCTGGCATCAATTCATCGTCGCTGCGTTCCATCCCTACCGGCCGGAACAGCATTACATGCGCGGCCCGGGCCCGGCCTGGCACGCCAAGCACGCCCCCTAGCTGCATCTGCATTCGACCTGACCTCACAGCGTATTCAAGCGGCGGCGGCTTGCGCATGGAAGCTTTGCGCGCGACCATGACCTTCCCCCGGCGGCTGTTCCGAGCCGCCGTCATCGCTACAGACGGATATTCCCATGACGCGGCTGCGCTGTGCAATTCTCGACGACTATCTCGATGTGGCCTTGCGGCTGGCCGACTGGTCGCCGGTCAAGGACCGCGTTGAACTCACCGTATTCAAGGAGCCATTCGCCTCCACCGAAGCGGCGGCAAGCGCGCTGAGGGATTTCGAGATCATCTGCGCGATGCGCGAGCGCACGCCATTCCCGCGCGCGCTGTTCGCAGCGCTGCCCAGGCTGAAGCTCCTGATTACCTCGGGCATGCGCAATGCCGCGATCGATATGGAAGCCGCGAAACAGCACGATGTCGTGCTGTGCGGGACGCAATGGGGCCGCGATCCCACCGCACCGCTCACCATGGGCATCATTCTGGAGCTGACCCGCAATATTGGCCGCGAGAGCGCCCGCATGCACGCCGGCGAACGCCTGCAGAAATTCGTCGGCATCGAGATCGAAGGCCGGACGCTCGGCGTACTCGGCCTAGGCAAGCTCGGCAGCAAGGTCGCAAAACTGGCGCAGGCGTTCGGCATGAACGTGATCGCGTGGAGTCCGAACTTGACACCGGAACGCTGCAAGGAAGTCGGTGTCGGCTACGTCACCAAGGAAGAGTTGTTCTCCGCCGCCGATGTCGTCACCGTCCATGTGGTGCTGAGCCAGCGTTCGCGCGGGCTGGTCGGACGCGACGATCTCGCGCGCATGAAGCCGACCGCGTATCTGGTCAACACCGCGCGCGGGCCTATCGTGGACGAAGCCGCGTTGCTTGAAACCCTCCAGCAGCGCAAAATCGCAGGCGCCGGAATCGACGTGTTCGCGGTTGAGCCGATCCCGGTCAATCATCCGTTCCGCAAACTCGACAACGTCGTGCTGACGCCGCATCTCGGCTACGTCACCGAGGATGGCTTTCGCAACCACTATAGCCAGATGGTCGAAGGCGTCGGCGCCTGGCTCAAGGGCGAGCCGGTGAGGCGATTGGCGTAATTAGGCCACATCCCCCAGCGTCGTCCCCGCGCAGGCGGCGCCCATAATCACCGGCAATTATTGTTTAACCAGCCGTGTCCGCACGTCGCTTGTACCTCCGCGGCAATGAAACGGAGGGTATGGGTCCCCGCCTTCGCGGGGACGACCACGTTAGCGTTACCGCACCGTCACCGGCGCGGGCAGCGGCGGCACCACCGTCGGGCTTGTGCCGGGAACGCCCGACATCGGCGGCAACGGCGCACCGCCTGGTCCGGGCGTCGGCTGCGCCGAGGCAGTCGCAGTTGACGGCGGCGGAGCGCCGCCGGGCAACACCACCACGCGGGTGCCGACCTTGACGCGCTCGAACAGATCCGAGACGTCGTCGTTCAGCATGCCGATGCAGCCCGAGGACACGAACTTGCCGATGGTCGACGGCTGGTTGGTGCCGTGGATGCGATAGACAGTGGAGCCGAGATACATGGCGCGGGCGCCGAGCGGGTTGCCGGGGCCGCCGGCCATGAAGCGCGGCAGATAAGGCTGGCGCTCGATCATCTCGGTGGGCGGGTGCCAATCCGGCCATTCCGCCTTGCGCGAAATCTTCTGCGTGCCGGTCCAGGTGAAACCGTCGCGGCCGACGCGTACGCCATAGCGGATCGCACGCCCGCCGCCGAGCACGTAATAAAGGTAGGTGTTCGGGGTATCGACGATCAGCGTTCCCGGCGGCTCCTTGGTGACGAAATTGACTTCCTGGCGCCGCAGGTTTGGCGGCAGTTGCACAGGAGCGACCTCGGGCTGCTCGTCCGCCGGCAGTGCGGACAGCACCATCGGCCTGCCGTCGGTTCCTTGCGAAGGCTGCACCGAGCCGGTGACAACACCGGGCGGACCGATCGCCTCCGGAGGTCGCAGTGCGCGATTATCCTCGCTGGGGTAGATGAAGCCAGCCCCGGGACCGCGGTTGTCACCGCGATCGGAATAGGTCTGCTGCGGCGGAACGCCCGGACGATCCGAATAGATCACCGCCGGCGGACTATCCGGACGGCCATAGCGCGGATCGTCCGGCGACATGACCGGCCCCTGCGGCACGGCGCGATCGGAATAGACCGGCGGCGCGCCGACGGGGCGGCCATAGCGTGGATCGTCCGGCGACAGGATTGGACCGGGCGGCGACAGCGCCGTCGAACCGGGGGCGCGCGGATCGTCTTCGAGCGCGTCGAAATCCGGCGCCGCATCGCGCGCGCCGCGATAATCGGCCGGATAGCCGCCGGGCGGATAATTCGGATCGCGAGAATAGGTCGCGCCAGGGGCCTGCGAATAGCCCTGCGCCAGCGCAAACGAGGTTCCCGCCATGGCAGCCGCCACGGTCGCCAAAATGGTCAGATTGCGTTTGATCATCATCGCCCTTGTATAGTCCCAAGCCGACACCGGATCGTTAACGGCCAGATGCGGGAGGATAGCGGCGCATTCAAGACAAATCTGCGATTCCCGCCAGATTCCGGCATAATATCATGCCGCTTCGCGGTGACCCGAATGCCGCACCGATCGAAAAGCATGGCCCGCCGGCCCGCCGGCAGCGCAAACCCGTCCATTTTTAACAATCGAACCGGACAGGTTGCGGGTATTGTCGAATCGGCCTGATTCGCAGCCCGTTCGGGCGCGACGCCGGCCGACCCAGTCGTCACCGCGTTCCCTGATGGCTCAAGGCCTCGCATACATTCCCAGCGACGGCGGAACAGATCTTTCATGCTTCCCGGTTTCCGTTTTCTGGTCGGCGCGATCGTGCTGTCAATGTCGTTGCTGATCTTCGGACTTGGTGCCGCGGCACTGCTGCGCACCGCACACGAAGAATTCGCCAGCATCCCGTCGCGGCGCGCGCCGTCCGAAGCGGTGTTCGCGCAACGGAGCGATCGCGCACCGACGCTGGCGCTGGCGCGCATCGAACCCCCAACGGTGGATCAGGATATCTCGGACCCGCGGGCAACCGACACGCCGGAAGGCGGCGCTTTGCCGACCGATCAACCGCCAACTGCGCTCGCGCCGCCGGAGCCGGAAAGCCCGGCTGCCGATCCGGCACCGACCGACATCGCATCGGCCGAAGCGGCGGCGCCACCCGAAGCGCCAGGGCAGGAAACCTCGGCCGTCGAAATCGCGGTTGAGACCGAGACGCTGGGCCGCAACGACGTGTCCTCAGCCGCCGACGAAACCAGGATTGCTGCGACTGCGGCAGCGACGCCGCCCGAACCGGACCAAGCGGCGGCATCGGATCGGACCGGCGCCCCGGCCGATGACAGCACCAGGATCGCCGAAACCAAAATCGCCACACTGGGCGGGCCGCCCGTGACTATCGAAGCGCGGACGCCCTCGAAGCGCGCGACCCCGGTGGCAAGGAGACCCGCGCCCGCAAAACGCGTCGCCAAGCGCCGCAAGATTGCGCAACGCGAGCGTCCCGCGCGTCCCGCATTACGACAGCCCGCGCCGCGGCAGTTCGCGCCGCGGCAGCCGGCAAACCCGTTCGGCACGCCTTTCGGCAGCTAGAGGATGATGCGTTGTTGAAGCGTCATTGCGAGCCGTGCGACAAATTCGCTTTGCAAATTGCGCTAGGCGAAGCAATCCAGCAGGCGCATAGAAGAACCGGATTGCTTCGTCGCTCCGCTCCTCGCAATGACGCATTTCAACCTGATATCATCATGCTCCAGTCGGAATTTGCCGACCAGGTGTCTCGCTGCGCTACTGCTCGACGAAGGAGATATCGCCGACAACCGGCTTCGCATTTGCAGCAGGTTCGTTGGACGGCACGATCGTCACCGTATGGTCGGTCTTGAGCACGCCTCTGGCGGCGAGGTCCGACACCACGTCGGTGATGTCGAAACTGACCGGCTTCGAACTGTGCTGTGAATGATCTTCTCCGTGCGGGATCGCGTCGAAGAAATTGAACGATCCGACGTAGTTGCTGTTGATCGGATCCGACGGCGCATTTCCCTCCGGCAAATCCAGATAAACCCGGTACAAAATTTCGGGCGGCGCCTCGGCCTTGATGTTGTTGAGCACAAGATAAAGCCGGCGGTTCTCCGGCAGCGCCGACAGGCGCGCGGCTAGCGGCGCCGCAGCCGGCGCCGCGCCTGGGGCCGTCGTCGGCGTCGCCGCAGCCTGCACGTTTACCTGCACCGGAGCCGCGCCCAGCGCGATCGGGCCCGCCTGCGATTTTGCTACTGTCGCTGGCGGAGCGGTCGCCGCGGCGGCGGTGGCGAGGCCGGGTTCGGCGGGTGCGGCGGCAACCAGTGGCGAACCGATGAGGCGGTCGTATTTGTAATCGCATTTCTTGGTATTGGTATAATCCTTCACGATCGCCTTGACCCCCTTTCCGTCCGGGCCGGCAAACACGAATACCTTGTTAAGCCAGGCCGCTGTGGTGGGATTGACGTGGCCGGAATTGTTCCAGCTCGCCCAGATCCGATCGATGTTGCAGTGATGCATCCAGAAGATCGGATCGTTCGCCGCCCAAGGTACCTGGCCCATGCCCTGGCTGTTGCCGACGAAAACATGCACGCTGCCATGGACACCCTGATCGAGCGTCTGATTGAAGCCTGATACGACACCGGTCGGCAGATAGTTGGCCTGGGTAAGCGTGGTTGCAGGATTGATATTCGCCGCGGAGCCGATGCCGTTGAAGATCGGCTGACCCGCATTGACCACGGACCGGCGGTCCGGCCGGAACAGCGGACCCCACAGCGGATCGTTCTGCATGCGGAATTCTTTTGGAATCGGATAGCCGGCCGGCACGGAATAATCCCAGTAAGGCAGCGAGAAGGCCGGATCGTGCAGCACCGCGCGAATGATTTCTTCGAAATAGCAGACGTACATGCGATGCCACGGAAGAAAATAGGGTTCCTGTACCGCCGGATTGAAATGTCCCTGACAGGTATCCCACATCGCCATTGCCAGCGATTTCTGCGGCGACGAATTCGGCCCGAAGATCGAAGCGATCGCGGCGGTCTTGCTGGTATTGGTCGGAACCGCGTGCGTGTACCATTGGAAGGTCCAGCTCAGCGGGTCCGACGGCTGCTTCGCCATCATGAGCTTCACTGCCTGGGCGTATTTCTTGAGCATGGCCTGGCCGTTTGCCGATGCCAGGTTGTAGCGAACCGCCGTCGCGGCGTTCGCTTCCTTGATAAGTTCCGGAAAAATGCTCGCGCCCGCTCCTGCAATTCCACCGGCGATAAGATGACGACGCGAAAGTTTCTTCACGACTATCTCCTTGCAAATGACAATTATGAAATGCCGGCAATATACCGCGCTGAAAGCGTTCTTTCAACTAAATACAATCTGGGGTGTTTATTACATGCAGGCCGGTGCGGTGCGATGCCGTCAAGCGAGGTCGGTTGGGAGCTTATTGCTCGACCAGCGCGATCTCGCCGATTACCGGCTTGGCATTGGCGCGGGGCGCGGCCGTCGGAACGATGGTCACGGTCATGGCGTCGTTCAATGAATTGCTGGCTTGCAGCATCCTGAGCAGGTCGGTGACGTCGAAACTAAAAAAGCGAGGATCCGGCTGTGCCGGCGCCGCGCCGTAGCTGATGGCGTTGAAAAAATTCAGCGAGCCCACATAATGCGGCCCTTCAGGCTTCGGAGCCATGCCCGGCGGCAATGCAAGGTAGACCTGATAAATCGCTTCCGGTTGCTCGTTGGTGCCGAGCCCTTTCACGATGAGGTACATTTTGCGATCCCGGCGCCCAGTTGCAATCCGCGCCGACAATGGCGCAGCGTTGCCCGCGGCGGGCGCAAGCGTCACCGCCACCGGCCCGGTCCCGAGAGCCACGGGTTGGCCGGCGGAGGTCGCCAGCGTTTCAAAGGATTTAGACGCCATCGCATCGACACCGGTCGCCACGGCCGCGACGACGGCGATGACAGGTAACGAAAAACGGTATTTGGTTCGCATGAGCCATTGTCCTGGCAGCGCACGGCGGCTACCCCGCCGTCGAACCTGCCGAGATGTCATGCTCAAATTGTGGTGCCGCCGAGCACGCGCCAGCCGCCGGCGGCCGCAATTTTCCGTGAAACCTCACGCCGGCCCGGTCGCGACCGGCGCTCCATCGGGCAAGCCCCATTCCGCCCACGAGCCGTCATAGAGCGCGGTGCCGCGCACGCCGAGCCGGTAGAGCGCAAGCGTCAACACCGCCGCCGATACGCCGGAGCCGCAGGTCGTCACGATTGGTTTTGCCAGTTCGACGCCGGCATCCGCGAATGCCCGGCGCAGTTCTTCCAACGATTTCATCGAGCCTGTTCTGGCGTCGAACAGCTCGGCATAGGGGACGTTGCGGCTGCCCGGAATATGGCCGCCGCGAAGACCCGGCCGCGGCTCGGCGACCGTGCCCTCGAAACGAGCACGCGGACGCGCATCGATCACCTGTTCGGCTTGCGTATCCAGGTTGCCGACCAGTTGCTGTTTGCTGCGAACGAAGGACGGATCGAGCGTGGCCTTGAACCTTCCGGCTTTCGGCGTGACCTTGCCGGAATTCGTCGGACGGCCCTCCGCTTCCCACTTCTTCAGGCCTCCGTCGAGCACCTTCACATCGCGATGGCCGAACGACAGAAACATCCACCACGCCCGCGGCGCCGCCACCCAGCCGCCGGAATCGTACACGACGACCGTATCGCCGCTGGAAATGCCCAGCGCCGCAACGTCGCGCGCAAACTGCGCAGCGTCCGGATACATATGCGGCAGCGACACCGCGTGGTCGGACACCGCATCGAGATCGAAAAATACGGCACCCGGAATATGGGCGGTCAGATAATCATCGATCGGCAGCGGCGTTACACCGGGCAGCTTGAACGACGCATCGATAACGCGAACTTTCGGATCGTCGATATGGGCGGCAAGCCAATCGGTCGAGACGAGCGGATCGTCGGCGGTGGATGATGTCATCAATGCAGGCTCCCGTAACAGCACCGTCATTGCCGGGCTTGACCCGGCAATCCATCTTCTTCCGCAAGGATCTTTTGAAGCGCGATGGATACGCGGGTCAAGCCCGCGTATGACGAACTACTGATCCTTCGCCTTCTTCGGCTCCCACTTCTCGACCGGGCCGCCGGCGTCGCGCCAGGCCGCGAATCCGCCGCCCAGATGCGCCACCGGCTTCAGCCCCATGTCCTGCGCGGTCTTGGCAGCGAGCGCGGAACGCAGGCCGCCCGCGCAATGGAAGATGAACTTCTTGTCGCCCTGGAAAATCGGCTTGGCGTAAGGGCTCTGCGGATCGATCCAGAATTCCAGCATGCCGCGGGTGCAGGGGAATGCGCCGGGTATTCTGCCGTCGCGCTCGATCTCACGCGGATCTCTTATATCGACGATCACCACGTCGCTTTCCGCGCCCTTGCGATAGGCCGCGACAGCGTCGGCCGCGCTGATGGTTTCGATCTGCGCATTGGCCTCGTCGATCATCGCCTTGATGCCGCGGGTAATGGTTTGGGGCATATCGAAGTCCTCGTCATTCCGGGGCGCGAGTGAAACGAGCGAACCCGGAATCTCGCTCCATTACATCGAGATTCCGGGTTCGCGCGAAGAGCGCGCCCCGGAATGACATTCACCGCACCAATTCCCTCATCGCGCTCTCCAGTCCCTCGATCGTGATCGGATACATCCGCTGCGAGAACAGCCGGCGGATGATGGTGGTGGATTCCGAATAGTCCCAGTGCCGCTGCGCCACCGGATTGAGCCACACCGCGTGCGGATAGGTCCGGGTGATGCGCTCGAGCCAGACCGATCCGGCCTCCTCGTTGACGTGTTCGACCGAACCGCCGGGCACCATGACCTCGTAAGGGCTCATCGAGGCATCGCCGACGAACACCACCTTGTAGTCGTGCGGATACTTATGAAGCACGTCCCAGGTAGGCGTGCGGTCGGTGAAACGCCGCCGGTTCTGCTTCCACACGCCCTCATAGAGGCAGTTGTGGAAATAGAAATATTCCATGTGCTTGAACTCGCTCTTCGCCGCCGAGAACAGCTCCTCGACCTGCTCGATATGGGAATCCATCGAGCCGCCGATATCGAAGAACACCAGCACCTTGACCGCGTTGCGCCGCTCGGGCCGCATATGCACGTCGAGATAGCCGTGGTTGGCGGTTTCCTTGATGGTGGTGTCGAGATCGAGCTCATCAGGCGCGCCGGTGCGGGCGAATTTGCGCAGGCGGCGCAGCGCGATCTTGATGTTGCGGATGCCGAGTTCGACATTGCCGTCGAGATCCTTGAACTCGCGGCGGTCCCACACTTTCACCGCGCGGAAATTGCGGTTCTTCTCCTGGCCGATGCGAATGCCTTCCGGATTGTAGCCATGCGCGCCGAACGGCGAGGTGCCGGCGGTGCCGATCCACTTGCTGCCGCCCTGATGGCGGCCCTTTTGCTCTTTCAACCGCTCGCGCAGGGTTTCCATGAGCTTGTCCCAGCCCATCGCCTCGATCTGCTTCTTCTCTTCTTCGGTGAGGTATTTTTCGGCAAGTTTTTTCAGCCATTCGGCTGGAATGTCCGCCTTCTCCATGGCATCGAGCAGACTTTCGAGCCCCTTGAACACCGTGCCGAACACCCGATCGAACTTGTCGAGGTTGCGCTCGTCCTTCACCAGAGCGGCGCGCGACAGGTAATAGAAATTCTCCACCGTCTGCTCGGCGAGGTCGGCGTCGAGCGCCTCCATCAGCGTCAGATATTCGCGCAGGGTGACCGGGATCTGGGCGTCGCGCAACGATGTGAAGAATTGCAGGAACATGCTTGCTAGATTGCCCGGCGCCGGCGCGCCGTCAAGGGTGCAGGATGGCAAAACAGCCGCACGGAGCGCCTAGACCTGTCCGGTTTTTCTACTAGAATTGGGGTTATGTCATTCCACAACGACCGCCGATCCGGCGGTCGTCGCTTGTTTGGCAGAGGCGCGCACTCCGCTCAAGACTAACCGCAAGGCAGACTCCCAGATGAAATTTACCGGCACCAAGGACTACATCGCTACCGACGACCTCAAGATCGCCGTCAACGCGTCGATGGTGCTGGAGCGCCCGCTGCTGATCAAGGGCGAACCCGGCACCGGCAAGACCGTGCTGGCGGAGGAAGTTGCGAAAGCGATCGGCGCGCCGCTTTTGACCTGGCACATCAAGTCGACCACCAAGGCGCAGCAGGGCCTCTACGAATACGACGCGGTGTCGCGGCTGCGCGACAGCCAGCTCGGCGATGCGCGGGTGTCTGACATCTCCAACTACATCAAGCGCGGCAAATTGTGGGACGCCTTCACCCACGAAAAGCGCCCGGTTCTTCTAATCGACGAAATCGACAAGGCCGATATCGAATTTCCCAACGACCTTCTGCTCGAACTGGATCGCATGGAGTTCTTCGTCTACGAAACCGGCGAGAACATAAAAGCAAAACTGCGCCCGATCGTGATGATCACCTCCAACAACGAGAAGGAGCTGCCCGACGCATTCCTGCGCCGCTGCTTTTTCCACTATATCAAGTTTCCCGACCAGGAGACCATGAACCGGATCGTCGAGGTGCACTTCCCCGGCATCAAGCAGCGGCTAGTGCAGGAGGCGCTGCGCATCTTCTTCGAGGTGCGCGAAGTGCCGGGCCTGAAGAAGAAGCCGTCGACTTCGGAGTTGCTGGACTGGCTGAAACTGCTGCTCAACGAAGACATGACGCCGGAAATGCTGCGCGAACGCGATCCGCGCAAACTGATCCCGCCGCTGCACGGCGCGCTGCTGAAAAACGAACAGGACGTGCATCTGTTCGAGCGGCTGGCGTTCTTGAGTCGACGCGAGGTGTGAGACGACGCCACGCGCTCCGCCGTCGTCCTCGCGAAAGCGGGGACCCATAACCACCGTGTTTATGGTTGGGCGAGCCAGGGCCGCAAGTTGCCTTCGCATCACTGCCTACGGTGTGTATGGGTTCCCGCTTTCGCGAGGACGACATCGAGTGTTCGGTGACGGCCAGCGAAAATTTCAAATTTCAGACAGGCAAGCATCCGCGTTCTCGCGGCGCGATGCGTCCGAGGTTTGCCGGTCCCTCGCGATACCTTCGCGAGGGGGTGGAGCGGCGGGAGGCGCCGGGGTGCAATGACGCTGCACCCCCAGAGGCGGGATTAACGGACCCACCTCGCGCGGCAAGGCGACCGCGCGCGCCCAGTGACGTAGGGCGCTGCGCCTCCCGGCGCTCCACCTTGGCCACCAGCCTGTCGGCCGGTCCGGGGCGCCCCGGTCCGGCCAGCTTTCGCTCTGTCCAAAGAAGGAGCGCTTCCGGAAAGCGCCCCTCATCGAACAGGTCACAAGTAAGATAAGCGAGGTGTCGGAGACGGGGATAGGTATACATTCACAAGTTCGTGAACGACTATTACAGACTTTGTGCCCCGGACGCGGCGCAGCGTGGAGCACTTCGCGGAACGATGCGCTGCAGCGCCGGGGTCCAAGTCGCTTGCGATCCGAAAAACCGGGGTCCTGGTCTGCGAAGCAGCACTTCGCGAAGAGCTACGCGCTGCATCGCGCCCGGGACAGGAGCACTTAGTTGCTCGCCACGACGGCCGCCTCCAGCGGCGTTTTCCCACGGATCAGATCCGACGCCTTGTCGGCGATCATCAGCGTCGAGGCGTTGAGATTGGCAGAGATCATCCGCGGCATCACGGACGCATCGACCACGCGCAACCCTTGCAGGCCATGCACCCGCAACTGGTCATCGACCACCGCCCATGAGCTGTCGGCCGGACCCATCCGGCAGGTGCATCCCGGGTGAAATGTCGTGGTGCCGCGCTGGGTGGCGGCGGCGAGGAATTCATCGTCGGTCTGCACATCGGGCCCGGGAAAATCCTCGTGATCGTAATACGGCGCAAGCGGCGCCGACGCCAGCAGCCGCCGCGCCAGCTTCATGCCGGCGACGACCACGCGGCGATCGAGCTCGGCGACCAGATAGTTGGTCTGGATGATCGGCGGCGCGAACGGATCGGCCGAGCGGGCACGGACATAGCCGCGGCTTTCCGGCCGCTGCTGCCAGGAAGCCACCGTCATGCCGGGTTGGTCCTCGAGTTGCCCTTGCACACCCTCCTTGTAGCTCGCGGGCGTGAACGTCAGTTGCAGGTCGGAGCTTTCGGTGGTTTCGCCGGAGTGCCAGAAGCAATACACCATGGTCGGCGACAGCGAGAGCAGCCCGCGCCGCGTCGTCGCCCATTTCAGCGCCTCGACCCATAGGCTGAATCCTCGCCTGAGTTCGTTGATGGTCTTGATATTCTTGACGCGGGCGACCGAACGCGGCGCGTAGTGGTCCTGCAGTCCCTCGCCGACGCCTGGCAGCGCGTGGCGGACCTCGATGCCCAGCGATTGCAGCAGGTCCGGCGGGCCGACGCCCGACAATTGCAGCAGTTGCGGCGAGTTGTAGGTGCCCCCGGCGAGGATCACTTCCTTGGTGGCGCGCACTTCGACAGGCGTGCCGCCCTTCCCGCCCTTGATATAACGCACGCCAACCGCGCGCTTGCCTTCGAAGATGATCTCGGTCGCATGCGCGTGGGTGCGTACATGCACATTGGGCCGCTTGCGTGCGGGATGCAGGAAGGCCGTCGCGGCACTGACTCGCCGGCCGTCTTTGATGGTACGCTGGGCGTAGGATACCCCCTCCTGGATTGCGCCGTTGTAATCCGGGTTGCGCGGAATGCCGAGACTGATCGCGCCCGCCATGAACGCCTCGCAGAGCGGATCCCGCCAGTCCATGGTGGTGACGGTCAGGCCGCCGTCGCGCCCGCGATAAGCATCCTCGCCCTCGCCGATGCGCCGCTCCAACCGCTTGAAATACGGCAGCACGTCTGGATAGCCCCAGCCGCGATTGCCAAGCTGCGCCCAGGTGTCGAAATCCTGGCGCTGGCCGCGATTAAAGATGTGGCCATTGATCGAGGACGAACCGCCGAGGGTCTTGCCGCGCGGCGCGTAGATGCTGCGGCCACCGGTCCAGGGACCGGGCTCCTGCTGGTAAGCCCAGTTGATGCTCCTCATATGAAAGGTCTTGATGAAGCCCGCCGGCAGATGGATGTAGGGATGCCAATCTTGTGGCCCCGCCTCGAGCACGCAGATGCTGGTGCCGGCGTCCTCGCTCAGCCGGTTGGTGAGCACGCATCCGGCGGAGCCCGCGCCGATGATCACATAATCGAATGTATCCATTGGATCTTGCTACCGCGCCTTCTCGTTCAATTGATAAGTCAGGTGCGCCTTCACCGTCGGCCATTCCCCGGCAATGATGCTGTAGACCACGGTGTCACGCAACGTGCCGTTCGGGGCGATCGCATGATTGCGCAAGATGCCGTCCTGCTTCGCACCGAGCCGTTCGATGCCGCGCCGGCTCTGATGATTGAAAAAATGCGTACGGAATTCCATCGCAATGCAGTCCAGCTTTTCGAACGCATGCGTGAGCGCCAATAATTTACACTGCGTGTTGAGCGCGCTGCGCTGGGCGCGCTTGGCATACCAGGTCGAGCCGATCTCGACACGGCGATTGGGTGCATCGACATTCATGTAGGTGGTCATGCCCGCAATTCGGCCGCCGGCGTCAAACACCGTCCATGGCAACATCGAGCCTGCTTTCTGCAGGCCGAGCCGGCGGTCGATTTCCTTGTGCATGTCCTCGGGTTTCGGAACGAACGTGTACCACAGCTTCCACAGCTCGCCGTCTCGTACCGCCTCGACCAGCCCGTCATGGTGATCCTGCGACAGCGGTTCGAGCCGCGCATGCGGGCCTTGCAAGGCGACCGGTTCAAGCCACGCCATCAAGTACTCCTGTCCTCACCGTCATTGCGAGGAGCCAACGGGTCCGGCCTTTGGCCGGCCCAATGGCGACGAAGCAATCCAGTCTTACTTTGTGGCCCTCGGGATTGCTTCGCTTTCGCTCGCAATGACGGAGTTCTTTCATTTCGATCATCACTTGTTGAGAAAATTCAGCGGCAGGCCCGGCCGCGACCAGTCCATCGCCACCAGTTCACCTCTGCCGGACAGCGTGATGTAGGCGGTCTTCATCTCGGGTCCGCCGAACGCGATGTTGGTGGTGACGCGGTCGCCGGTGGGCACCTGCTCGACGATGGTGCCGTCGGGTGCGATCACCGAGATGCAGCCCGAAATCAGGGTCGCGACGCAGACATTGCCTGAAGCCTCCACCGCGAGCGAATCGAACATCTGGTAGCCGCCGAGGCCCGCGATCGGCTTGCCGCGCTCGCCGCGATAGATCACGTCGCGCGGTTTTACTTCGCCGGGCGCGGACAGGTCGAATGCCCACAGCCGCGCGGTCGGCGTCTCCGCCACATAGACGGTGTTTTCGTCCGGCGACAGCCCGACGCCGTTGGCCGGCAGCATGCCGAACACCTGCTCGGTCAATTCGGTTGCGCCAGGCTTCATGTAATAGACCGCGCCGACATCCATGTCGCGCGCGCGGCGCTTGCCGAGATCGGTGAACCACAGCCCGCCCTGCCTGTCGAACACCAGATCGTTCGGCCCCTTCAGCGGATGCTCGCCGCATTTGTCGAACAGTGTTTCAACCTTGCCAGAGCCGAGATCGATGCGCTGGATCGAACCGCCGATATATTCGGCCGCGCTCGGCGGACCGGGCATCATGGTGCCGCGTGACGGAATCCAGCTAAATCCGCCGTTGTTGCAGATATAGCATTTGCCGTCGGGACCCATCGCGGCGCCGTTGGGGCCGCCGGGAATTTCGGCAACCACCTCCTTGCGTCCGTCCGGCCAGACCCGCGTCAGTCTTTTGCCGCGGATTTCGACCAGCACCACCGACCCATCGGGCATCGCCACCGGACCTTCGGGGAATTCAAGATCGGTGGCGATAACGCGAACACTGGACATCGGAACCTCCCCGGCTTTTCTCAAGCTGCCGGCGGGTTTCCGCGCGCGCAACATATTCGCATGATGTTAGATCGAACCGGAAGCCCAAGTAAATGCCGTACGCCGCATGGCGCGTCGAACACGCGTAGACCCGCTTACGACACGCGGCGTACGACCCGACCACGGCTGACGTCGCGCAGCAGTCGGAAAGTCAGATACCTCGACGCCGGCGACATAAACCCGAACTGGCAAGCGAGCGTTGTTCCGCTTCACGGAAAATGACAGCGAAGGCATCGCTGGCAACGTTAGGCCAATCGTGCATACTGGCTCACGCATTCAATCCGACGGCTCAAGAAGCGGCCCGACAAAAACTGCCTGAGCCTCGGCTACCACGTCTGGGAGGACGATAATGCCCGATCGCGTTCTGAATAATGTCAAATCACTGGTGCTTGCAGGACTTGTCGCCGCGTCGGCCGCGACCGCGGCCAGCGCGCAGAAGAAGTACGATCCGGGTGCTACCGACACCGAGATCAAGATCGGCAATATCATGCCGTATAGCGGCCCGGCGTCCTCCTACGCCACCATCGGCAAGACCGAGGAAGCCTATTTCAGGAAGATCAACTCCGAGGGCGGCATCAACGGCCGCAAGATCACCTTCATTTCCTACGACGACGGCTACAGTCCGCCGAAGACCGTCGAACAGGCGCGCAAGCTGGTCGAAAGCGATGAAGTGCTGTTGATCTTCAACTCGCTGGGCACCGCGAACAACACGGCGATCCAGAAATACATGAACGCCAAGAAGGTGCCGCAGTTGTTTGTCTCCACCGGCGCCGCCAAATGGAACGACCCGAAGAACTTTCCCTGGACCATGGGCTGGCAGCCGAATTACCAGACCGAGGCCCGCATCTACGCCGCCTACATCCTGAAGAATTACCCCGGCAAGAGCATCGGCGTGCTCTACCAGAACGACGATTTCGGCAAGGACTATGTGACCGGATTGCACGAGGGTCTCGGCGACCAGGCCGGCAAACTCATCATCGTGGAGAGCTCGTACGAAACCAGCTCTCCGACAGTGGATTCGCAGGTGGTGCAGATCAAGTCGGCCAATCCGGACATCTTCGTCAACATCGCGACGCCGAAATTCGCCGCACAGGCGATCAAGAAGCTCGGCGAGTTGAAATGGAAGCCGGTGCATTTCCTGACCAATGTATCGGGCTCGATCGGCGGCGTGTTGAAGCCTGCCGGCTACGAGAACGACCAAGGCATCTTGAGCACGGCGTATTTGAAGGACCCGAAGGATCCACAATGGAAAAACGATCCGGGCCTGAACGAGTGGCGGACCTTCATGACGAAATGGTACCCCGAAGGCGATCAGGAAGACGCCTCCACTGTGTTCGGCTACGGCGTCGCCCAGGGCCTGGTGCAGGTCCTCAAGCAGTGCAAGGACGATCTCACCCGCGAGAACGTCATGAAGCAGGCGGCCAATCTGAATTTCGAGCTCGGCGTCTACTTGCCTGGAACCAGGATCAAGACCGGCCCGACCGACTACGCGCCGCTCGAGCAGCTGCAGATGATGCGGTTCAAGGATGAGAGCTGGGAGCTGTTCGGCCCGATCATGAGCGGCGAGAAGAGCTGAGCTAAAGCGGCGCAATCTGTCGTCCTCGCGAAGGGCGGGGACCATAGCCTCCGATCCATCCGTTCGAACGGGTCGATCGCCCGTGGCATTCGATGCAGCATCATATCGGCAGCGGTGGTTATGGGTCCCCGCCTGCGCGCTAGGGCATGCACATATCTCTGTCGTCATTGCCGGGCTTGACCCGGCAATGACGACAGAGATATGTGCATGCCTTAGCGCCTTCGCGGGGACGACGATGGAGTTCTTATCAACGCTGGGGTTCTACTTCGTGTCCTTGACCGGCGGGCTGTCCTTTGCCGGCGGCGGCACGGCTTGCTTGTTCTGCGCCGTTTGCAATTCCTCCACCGTCTTTTGCAGGCCGATCACCGTGCCTTTCAAACCCTCGATCTGGCGATTGGCCGCGTCCAGCTTCTGCTGATGGTCGATACCGAGCTTGCTGACGGTCTTCTGCAGAAAATCCACGTTGCTCTGAAGGCAGCTGGTGCGGCGCTCCATGGTCTTTTCGACCGTACAGATTTCGATGCCGGGCACATCCTGCGCGTCAGCGCCATCGGATACCAGCAGGCACGGTACTGGCAATAGTACCGCCATCAACACCCTTCGACCGATCATTCAACCTCCCGTCGATCTGCAGTAGTCGCTGAAACAGCCAAGCGGCGCTTTTCACGCCGTGTCAACAGAGCGCGATTGAACATACTGCAACCTCATTCAGGCGTTGAGATTGCAACGGTGAGCGTGTCACACGCCCGTGATACCCGCGGAACCATAGCCGATGGGAACACGTTCGTTCCATGGAGAACCCCGAGATGGCAACGCGCGAACGACGGCTGGCTGAATTCAACGGCAGCGGTGAACCACCGCCGGATCAACCCGTGCAAGTGTTGTGTGAGGACCACAGCGGTACCTATCAGTTGCCATTCGCATGCCGCTGGATCGACGGCGAATGGCGTAACAACGAATCCGGCAGCACGGTCCAGGCCACCGTGGTGGGCTGGCGGCTGCCACGCTTCTAAGGCCGCGCCTGTCCGGACGTAACTGTGCCATAATGCAACGGATGGCGCCGACAATTTAAGATTTGGAACGCGCCCGGAACGAACCGCGCTCGAATCGGCTAAGGGCGTCCGCGCTGTCCGCCGCATTGCTAGATGTCGACGAAGCCATCAAATGCCGCACAACATTCAGAGCAGCCGTATAGCCGCCGCGGCGTCCCACATCTGCTTCGTTAACCGATCCGGCCGCGGGGCGAACTTCGGGTCACTTCCAAGGTGTCACCGGCGGTACTTTGTCCGTCGCTGGCGGCATATCGACGGTCTTGAAATCGGCCGGACTGACGATTTCGAGATATTCCATGTCAGGCGAGTAGTCATACAGATAGTGCACGATGCCCGGCCTCTGGTGCACCACGTCGCCGGCCTGCACCAGGGTAGGCTTGTCCTCGTACATGAAGCGCGCCCAGCCTTTCATCATGATCACGATCTGGAATTCACAGTCGTGCCGGTGCCAGCCGGTACCATCCTCCGGTGGCAAGTCCGGGTTGGCCTTGACCAGATGACAGATCACCTGACCGCCGGTCGCATCCGCGATACCGAGATCGCGATACAGGAAGAAGTCGCGCAGTCCGCCGCCTCCGAACGCGGTATCTCCCGGCTTGACATGCGAGAAGCTTTTAACGGCAGCGAGCTGATTCATGTCGGTCTCCACTGATTTTGACGCGAGGATGACGACAAACCGGCGTCCAATTTTTCGGCAGCGTGTAAATCGTCATGTTCGCAGCTTTATTATGCCATGCGAAAATCGCGCCAGCCTCGTTGCGCGGCAGCGAAACTCGACACGGAAACCGAGAAGCTGCTGTTGGCGTAACCGAAATGAAATTTCCTGAATCACGCGTCGCACCCGCAGGCGGTCTCCAGACGTGTTATTGCGCGTAAACCTGGCACGAAGTTGAGCATGGCTTGCACGATGCGTAAGCCCGCCAAACGGGCAGACCGTGCCGCAAGCTGCCTAATATTCGACCTCAAGCTCCTCGATGTCGGACGGCTCGGCCTTGGCGGCTTCGATCCATTCTTGCATCTCCGGCATTGCCATTACCGTGCTGGCATAGGCCGTCAGTGTCCTGTCCAGCTTCACATCGTAAGTCATAAACCGGGTCACCACCGGCGCGTACATGGCATCTGCCATGGAGCGCTCGCCGAACAGAAACGGCCCGCCGGATTTGGCAAGGCATTCGCGCCAGATCGTACAGATGCGGTCGATATCGCCCTGCGCGCGCGACCAGATCTTGAAGTTTGGAAAATGGCCCTTCAGGTTGACCGGCAACGATGCCCGCAGGGTCGTGAAACCTGAATGGATTTCGCCGCAGATTGAGCGGCAATGCGCCCTCTGGATGCGGTCCGACGGCAGCAGGCCGGCGTCGGGCATGATCTCGTTGAGATATTCGGCAATCGCCAGGGTATCCCAGACCGTCGCGCCCTCGTGTCGCAGGCATGGCACCAGGATCGATGACGACAACAGCAGGATTTCGGCCTTTGCCGAGGCGTCGTCCGGCGCGGTGACGATCTCGTCGAATTCCAGCCGAGAGAATTTGGTCAGCAGCCAGCCGCGCAGCGACCATGACGAATAGTTCTTGCTGCTGATGGTCAGTGTCGCCTTGGCCATGGCTTTTCCCCTCCGCGCGGACAGCCGATAGACGCGCGGCCTGCCGGCTCGCGCAGCAAGCGACGTGCCAGTTCATGGGGGCCATCCCACCGATCGCTGGCTTCGATATTGCATGGCATCAGAAAACTGGAAAGAAATGCATGATGCCCATGATGTATCAGGCTTATCAGAACCACATGGACTTGACGGCGCCATGGCGGACGGGCGCTGCGTCGGCGCTGAAATACCTCAACCTCGTACCCCAAGGCGTCTCCGACAAGCTGTTCGGACGGCTCGCCGCCGCTCTCGAACTGATTTCGCGAACCTCGCTGACCTATGCGCGCCCCGCCTACGGCATCGACACGGTGCTGGTGGGAAATCAGGAGTTGGAGGTCATAGAGGAAGTCGTTTTCGCGACGCCCTTTGGCTCGCTGCTGCATTTCAAGAAGGAGAATTCGCCGGCGCAGCCGCGCATGCTGCTGGTGGCGCCGATGTCCGGCCATTTCGCGACCCTGCTGCGCGGCACGGTGAAAACGCTGCTGCAGGATCACGACGTCTACATCACCGACTGGCACAATCCGCGCGACATTCCGCTCGATCAGGGAAAATTCGGCCTCGACGAATATACCGAGCACTTGATCACCTTCATGAACGAACTCGGGCCGCGCTCGCATATGGTCGCGATCTGCCAGCCGTCGGTGTCGGCGCTCGCCGCTGCCGCGATCATGTCGGAGGACGATCATCCGGCGCGGCCCGCCAGCCTTACCCTGATGGCCGGTCCGATCGATACGCGGATTGCGCCGACCAAAGTCAACGACTTCGCCAAGAGCAAGCCGCTGACGTGGTTCGAGGACAATCTGATCAACTACGTGCCATTCCAGTGCAAAGGCGCGTTCCGGCAGGTCTATCCGGGCTTTGTGCAGCTCACCGCCTTTGTGTCGATAAATCTCGAACGCCACATCAAGCAGCATGTCGAGCTAGCCGATCATCTCGCCAAGGGCGAGACCGAGAAGGCGGAAATCATCAAGACTTTTTACGACGAGTATTTCGCGGTGATGGATCTGCCGGCGGAGTTTTATATCGAAACCATCCGCGACGTGTTCCAGCAGCATCTGTTGCCGCTGGGCAGACTGACCTGGCGCGGCCGGCCGGTGAATTGCGCATCGATCAAGCGGATGGGACTGATGACGGTGGAGGGCGAGAAGGACGACATCTGCTCCATCGGCCAGACGCTGGCTGCGCAAGACCTCTGCACCGGCGTGCGCGCCTATCGCAAGATGCACCACATGCAGGCCGGCGTCGGCCATTACGGCGTGTTCTCAGGCCGGCGCTGGAACACCGAGATCTACCCGCTGCTGCGCGATTTCGTGCACATGAATTCGTAACGGGCTCAGTCGTCATTGCGAGGAGCGGAGCGACGAAGCAATCCAGTCTGCCTTGTGGCTTTCTGGATTGCTTCGCGGAGCCTGTCATCGGGCGCGCATTCGCGCGACCCGTTGGCTCGCAATGACGGGGGATAACGTCTAGGCTAGCGGCATCTAAGGGGGTACCATCGCGGCAAGCGATCAAGCACAGCCGCAAGAGCCGTCCGTCAGGGAGAACGACCCATGAAATCGATTTCGATCGGTCTTCGCGCCTTCGTCTCCGGCATCGCCGGCGCTTTGTTGCTGGCCGGCGCGGCCAGCGCCGCCGAGGTCCGGGTAATGATCTCAGGCGGGCTGACCGCGGCCTACAAGGAGTTGGTGCCGGAATTCGAGCGCGCGACCGGCAACAAAGTCATCACGGCGTACGGGCCTTCGATGGGCACCACGGCGAACGCGATTCCGGTCCGGCTGGAGCGCGGCGAGCCGGCCAACGTGCTGATCATGGTCGGCTATGCGCTCGGCGAACTCGCCAGGCAGGGCAAGGTTGTCGCCGACAGCCGCGTCGATCTGGTGAAATCGCCGATCGGGGTGGCGGTGAAGTCGGGCGCGCCGAGGCCAGACATCGGCTCCGCGGACGCCATCAAGCGCGCGCTGCTGGCTGCGAAATCGGTCGCCTATTCGGACAGCGCCAGCGGCGTCTATGTGTCCACCGAAATGTTTCAGAAGCTCGGAATCGCCGAAGAAATGAAGGACAAGGCGAAGAAAATTCCGGCCACGCCGGTAGGCGAAATCGTCGCGCGCGGCGACGCCGAATTGGGATTTCAGCAGATCAGCGAACTCAAACCCGTGCCCGGGATCGACATCGTCGGGCAACTGCCGGCGGAGCTTCAGAAAATCACAGTGTTTTCCGCCGGCATCGCCAGTGTTTCCAAGGAGCCCGAGGCCGGCAAGGCGCTGATAAAATTTCTCGCCTCGCCGGCCGCCGCGCCTGTCATCGTCAACAGCGGTATGGAGCCGATGGTGACTGCCTCCACCGTGGGGGCGAAGTGATCGGCAGAAGCACTCCACCGTCATTGCGAGCGGAGCGAAGCAATCCAGAGGCCGCAAAGAGCTGGATTGCTTCGTCGCTACGCTCCTCGCAATGACGGTTGTACCGCCAACGCTCTTATTGCTTCGTCACCGTCCGGATCGGCGTGTCCTTGAGGCCGTTATTGTCGTACGCCTTGCGCAAAACGCCGTTCGTCGTCGCGTCGGTCAGAAACTTGCTCGCAAACGCCAGCGCCAGCGGATGGTTCGGCGGCACCGCCACCGCGGTCACGGTCTGCTTGAAGGTTTCGTCCAGTACCCGCGTTCCCGGAAGCTTCTTCGCCATCGCGTTAAGCTGGTCGCGCGACAGCGCAAACGCATCGACCTCGCCGGTCTTCAGAAGCGCGAAGATTTCGTCGTAGGTCTGATAGCCGGTGACCTCAGCGTTTTTCAGATGCGCGATGGCGCCCCGCATGGTGGTGGTGTTATTCACCGCCGCGACTTTGGTGCCGGGCTGATCGAGCGTCTGAAAGTTCGTCGCAGGCGAGCCCGCCTTGACGATGTAGGTCGCATCCGCGACCTCGTAGATCGGCCCGAACGACATCCGCCCCTCGCGCTCCGGGTCTTTCGGCAGGAACGTGACGTCCCAGGTGCCCTTCGACACCGCGTCGACGATCTGTCCGGAATTCTGGTGCGCCACATATTCGACGGGCACGCCGAGCTGCGCCGCCATCTCCTTGCCGAGATCGACGGGCACGCCGGCATAGCCTCCCGTCTCGGTCCTGGTGGACCAAAACGCGCCGCCAGCCGGGCTGATCGCGATCGCCACCCGCAGTTTTCCGGTCGGCGCGATCTCGTCCTTGAGGGGATCGGCGCTCGCCGGGCCAGTCATCATCATTGAGACACCGAGAACAAGACCGCAGACGCGCGGCAAATTGCGATTGAACATTGGATTTCCTCCCACGCCGGGTTCTTGCCCGGTCAATTATTGGCTTGGTTACCGCGAGAGTATGGCACGAATGTCATTGCGAGCGAAGCGAAGCAATCCCGCAATAGGTCTGGATTGCTTCGTCGCAAACGCTCCTCGCAATGACAGGCTCATTCAGTTCGCCTGTGCTGCCGGCACCTTTATCTCGGTCGGCAGGATGATCGCCGCGGCGACCACCAGCAGGCACAGCGCGGCGAAGGCATGCAGCATGGTGACGAAACCGCCCTGCTCGTACAGCCATGCCACCAGGCCAACCGAGGCGCCGGCCGCGGTGAAACCGACGAAGTACCGCACGGCATAGGCGCGCGAACGCCATTCCTCACTGGTGTATTTTCCGATCATGGCGTCATTGACGGTCACCTGGCCGAATGCGCCCATGACGATGCCGATCGCAGCTACGATCAGCAGAAGGTTGGACGATGAAGCCGCCAGATACATGAACGGCGCCAGCATGAACGACAGCGGCAGCATGATGGCTTTGAGCGAATAGCGATCGATCAGCTTGCCGATGGTGTACTGCGTCATCGCGCCGAACACATAGACGCCTGCGGCAATCACACCCAGCAGTGCCGGGCTCCCGGTCAGATCGGCCAGCCGTTCAGCGAACAGTTTTGGCAGCGAAACTGTCACGGCGTTGAAGGTGGCCGATATGGCGATCACCACGATCAACAGCGCCAGGAACACCCGCCACATGTCGCTTTTCGCCACCCTCGCCTGTGCTGCGGCTTGCTTAAATCCGGAGCGGTCCTCGTGGACCACGCCGCTTATGAAGACCATGCCGATCAGGATCGTGACGATCCCAGGCAGGACAAAGGCCCAGCGCCAGCCGAGATATTGCCCGACCACACCGGTGACCAGCGCCGAGGACGCCACACCGAGATTGCCCCAAACGCCGTTGAGGCCCATCTCACGGCCGAGCCTGTCGGCATAGGACACGATCATCGCGGTGCCGACCGGGTGGTAGATCGAGGCGAACAGGCCGATCGATAGTAGCGCCATACCGAGCTGCAGCGGGGTCTGCACGAGGCCAACCGCGATCATCGACAGCCCGATGCCAGCAAAAAAAATCACCATCATGTGGCGGCGGCTCCAGCGGTCGCCGAGCCAGCCGGTGAGCAGCGATCCCGCACCGAAGGCGATAAAGCCGGGCGTGGCGTAGGGCAGAAGTTCGGAATAGGTCATGCCAAGCGCCGGCCCCATCACGATGACGGCCGCGGCGAAGATCAGCATCGAATAATGGTCAATGAAGTGCGCGGCATTGACGAAGCCGATCACCCGTGTGGGGCTGTTCATGAATTGAATCCCGTAAATTGCTCAAATAGGTTATAGGTCGGTGTTCTGACGAGATGTCGCCAATGAGTATCGACGAAATGCCAATCGCCGCCATCCTTGGAAGCCATTCCACGACCGGCGACGGCGTGCATCTGGTCGCGCGTAATTACCGCAAGGGCGTCAGGCTCGGCACCCACATGCACCGCGAGGCGCAGCTGGTTTACGCCGCCAAGGGCACGATGCAGGTGACCACGCCGAAGGGACGCTGGCTGGTGCCGCCGGACCGCGCGGTATGGGTGCCGGCGCGGCTCGAACATTCCATCGACGTATTGGCGGATATCCAGATGCGGACGCTGTATTTCGATCTTGAGTGGCTGGCGCGGGAGCGGCGCAGCCGAAGCCTCGATGCCGAATTCGTGGTGCGGGTGTCGCGGCTGCTGCATGAATCCATCCTGGCGCTGTTCGACGAGCGCGCCGAGCCCGATCGTACCGATTTGTTGATCCGGCTCGTCATGCTCGAACTGCACCAGGCCGAAGACCCCGCCACCTTCATCCCGCTGCCGCATGAGCCGCGATGCCGCCGCGCCGCGGATCTGGTATTGGCCAACCCCACGGGTTCGCACGAAATCAATACGTTGGCCCGCGAGGTCGGCGCCTCGGCACGCACCTTGTCGCGGCTGTTTTCGGCGGAAACGCAACTGAGCTTCAAGAGCTGGTGCCAGCGCGCGCGCATCGCCGCGGCAATCGAGCGACTGTCGATGCAGCCGGGCCTGTCGGTCAAACAGCTCGCCGCGGATCTGGGCTATGCAAGCTTCCCGGCTTTTTCGCATGCGTTCCGGCAGGTCACCGGTAAGACGCCGACGGAATTTGCGCAGGAGAAGTGAAACTAACGGCGTCATGCCGGTGCCGTGTCCGGGCGCGATGCGGCGTTCCTCACGCTGCTTCGCAGAACCGGGACCGCACCAAGCGCCGGCGTCTGCTACGACCCCGGCTTTGCAACGCACCACTCCGCAAGTGCCATAGCGCGTCGAAGACGCGCGTAAACGCGCTTATGGCGCTGCGCTGCGTCCGGGGCACGCAACACCGCCACGTCGTGCGCGGGCTTGACGAAAACTACCGCGGCACCACCGCGGTCGCCTCGATCTCCACTCGCGCCGCCTTCTCGACCAGCCGCACCACCTGCACCAGCGCCATCGCCGGATAATGCTTGCCGAAGATCTCGCGATAGATCCGGCCCAGCGCTTTCAGGTTCGCAAGATACTCTTCGATGTCAACGACATACCAGGTGAGCCGCACCAGATGCTCCGGCTTCGCGCCGCCTTCCGCGAGAATCGCGGAAATGTTGCTCAGGGCCTGCCGCACTTGGGCCATAAAACTGTCGGCCAATCGTTGGTGCGCATCCCAGCCGATCACGCCGCCGGTCACGACAATGCGTCCGTCCGCCGCCATGCCGTTGGCATAACCTTTCGGCGCCGGCCATCCATTCGGCTGAGAACTGTAGACCGTCCGGCGTCTTGTTCGGTACCACGCTGGGCGCGGGAGTTTTGGGCGGACTCACGTAAAATGCTCCTTCATAATCGACAAAATTCATTCCGCCGCAGTTCCAGGGACGACGGCGCCTTGCGCCATCTGCCGCAACGCGAACCGCTTCAGCTTGCCGGTTTCGGTCTTCGGCAATTGGGTGACAAACTCGATGGCGCGCGGATATTTGTAGGGCGCGATCTCGCGCTTGACGTGATCCTGCAACTCGACTGCAAGCGCATCGTCTCCGTCACTGCCCGCGGCCAGCACCACATAGGCCTTGACGATCATGCCGCGCGCCTCGTCGGGCGCGCCGACGACGCCGCATTCGGCCACGGCCGGATGCGTCAACAACGCTGCTTCGATTTCGGGGCCGGCGATATTGTAGCCGGAGGACACGATCATATCGTCCGAGCGGGCGACAAAGGACAGACGACCGTCCACATTACAAACGAACGAATCCCCGGTCAAATTCCAGCCATCGCGCACGTAGTTCGACTGCCTGCTGTCGGCGAGATATCGGCATCCGGTGGGCCCGCGAACCGCAAGCTTGCCCACCGTGCCCGGCGGCAATTCGTTCATGTCTTCGTCGACGATCCTCGCCTCGTAGCCGGAAACCGGGCACCCCGTGGTTCCGGCAACGGCATCGCCGGCCCGGTTGGTGATGAAGATGTGCAGCAGTTCGGTGCTGCCGATGCCGTCGAGGATCGGCTTGCCGGTCTTGGCCGTCCAGCTTTCGAAAACCGGCGCCGGCAAGGTTTCACCTGCAGAAACCGCCAGCCGCAGCGATGACAGGTCTGCGCCCTGATCCATCGCGGCCATCATCGCCCGATATGCGGTCGGCGAGGTGAAGCATATCGTGGCCTTGTAGGTTTCGATGATCCTGACCATCTCCGCCGGCGCCGCGTTTTCCAGGAGCGTTGCGGTTGCACCGAACCGCAACGGAAAGATCGCCAGCCCCCCGAGCCCGAACGTAAAGGCAAGCGGTGGCGAGCCGACGAAGACGTCGTCCGGCGTGACGTTGAGGACTTCCCTCGCATAGCCATCCGCGACGATCATGAGATCGCGGTGGAAATGCATGGTCGCCTTTGGCTCGCCGGTGGTGCCTGATGTAAATCCCAGCAGGGCGACGTCATCGCGGCCGGTCCTGACCGCATCGAACCGGACCGGCTTGCTGAGCGCTATGCGATCGAGCTCGGCATCGTGGTTCGACGTGCCGTCGAAGTTGACGACCTGCTTGAGAAACCGGCTGGTCTTCGCGCATGCAACCAGTTCGTCGGCGATGCGGCTGTCGGTCAGCGCCAGCGCGATCTCCGCCTTGTCGACGATCTTGGTCAATTCGCCGGCACGAAGCATCGGCATGGTGTTGACGACCACGGCGCCTGCCTTCGTCGCCGCCAGCCACGCCGCAACCAGCGCCGGATTATTGCCCGAGCGTATCAAGACCCGATTGCCCGGCTTGACGCCGTAATTCTCGACCAGCGCATGCGCAAGCCGGTTCGACCAGTCCGCCAGTTCCTTGTAGGTACGCTGGCGGCCGTTGCCGATCAGCGCGATATTGTCGCCGAGCCCCTTCTCGACGTTACGATCTGTCAGCTCGACCGCGGCATTGAGATATTCCGGATATCGAAATTCCGCCCGGTCGAGGATCAATTCCGGCCATTGCGAGGCCGGAGGAAGGTTTCGCCGCGCAAAATCGTCGACATGGCCGGACGGGCCGAGAACCGGGCCGGGGCTTGAGATCCTTTCCGACATTTCCATCGCTCCCTGGTCGTCATTGCGAGCCAACGGGTCGGCGCAAAGCGCCGCCCGATGACCGGCTCCGCGAAGCAATCCAGCGAGCAGCAAGCAAGGGGCTGGATTGCTTCGTCGCTACGCTCCTCGCAATGACGATCGTTATACCGTCCTGTTTTCCGCGGCCTTGCGCGCCGACAGTTTTGTCTTCGCCAACAGCCTCATCAGGTCGCGGACATCCTTTTCGGCCAAATCGGAAAACATGTCCGCGATCCAGATCTCATGCTCCGCCGCCATCTTGCGGAACTCGGCACGCCCGGCCTTGGTCAGCCAGATCACTTGGACGCGGCGGTCCATATCCGAGGTGCGGCGGTCGAGATGGCCGGATTCGCAGAGCCGCTCGACGAGGCCAGTGACATTGCCGTTCGACACCATCATGCGCTTGGATACGTCCGACAGCGTCATGCCGTCCGGCGCCTTGTCGAGCTGCGCCATCAGGTCGAAACGCGGCAGCGTCACATCGAAGCGCGCGCGCAGCCGGCTGCGCACTTCGCCCTCGATCAGCGTGGTGCACGTCAACAGCCGCAGCCACAGCCGCAATTCGTCGCCGTGGTCTTCAGGCGTTTCGCCGGCCTTGGTTTCGGAATCGAGAATTGTGTTCATTGCCTCATCATCGTCCCGGCCGCGTTATTGCGAGGAGCGAAGCGACGAAGCAATCCAGCCTTGGCACAAAAGCTGGATTGCTTCGCTTCGCTCGCAATGACGGTGCAACATCATTCCGCCGCAAGCGGTTTCGCCGCCGCTCTCAATTCTGCGCGCGTCTTCGGTTTGCCCTTTATCTTGAGATCATCAAAATCCTGGCGGTCGCGCACGCTGTTGCGGAAAATCTGCTCCTTGCCCGGCAGGTATTGCGGCGGGCAGGCGATATCCGCACCGTACCAGGCCGCAGCGCGCAGCGTGAACGACGGATCGACCAGATGCGGCCGCCCCAGCGCCACCAGGTCGGCGCGGCCGGCGGCGAGAATGGTGTTGACTTGATCCGCAGTGGTGATGTTGCCGACGCACATCGTGGCGACGCGGCCCTCGTTGCGGACCTGATCGGCGAACGGCGTCTGGAACATGCGGCCATAGATCGGCTGCGCGTCGCGCACGGTCTGGCCGGTCGAGACGTCGACCAGATCGACGCCGGCCTCGCCGAAGGCCCGCGCGATCTTCACCGCGTCGTCGCCGGTGATGCCGCCCTCGACCCAGTCGGTGGCGGAGATGCGCACCGACATCGGCTTGTTCGCCGGCCACGCCGCGCGCATCGCGGCAAAAACCTCCAGCGGATAGCGCAGCCGGTTTTCCAGTGAGCCGCCGTAAACGTCGCTGCGCCGGTTGGTCAGCGGCGAAATGAAACTCGCGAGCAGATAGCCGTGCGCGCAGTGCAGCTCCAGCATGTCAAACCCGCAAGCATCGCCACGCTGCGCGGCCGCGACGAATTCGTCCCTGACACGGTCCATCGCCGCGCGGTCCATCTCGCGGGGAACCTGGCTGTCCGGAAAGTAGGGAATCGGCGACGCCGACAGCACGTCCCAGCCGCCCTGCTCCAGCGGCCTGTCCATGCCGTCCCACATCAGCTTGGTCGCGCCCTTGCGGCCGGCATGACCGAGCTGCAGGCAGATTTTCGCGGCGGAATTGGCGTGAACAAAATCGACGATGCGCCGCCAGGCGGCCTGCTGCTCGTCGTTCCACAACCCGGCGCAACCCGGAGTGATTCGCGCGTCGCGGCCAACGCAGGTCATCTCGGTAAAGATCAGACCGGCGCCGCCGACCGCACGCGCGCCGTAATGCACAAAATGAAAATCGCCGGGCACGCCTTCCGTTGCCGAGTACATGCACATCGGCGACACCACTGCGCGGTTGGCAAGGGTCATATCGCGCAGACGGAGCGGCTGAAACATCGGCGCGGGCGGATTGTCCACATCGACGTCAAAACCTTTGGCGCGGACCTGCCGCGCGAAGGCACGGTCGGCTTCGGCGACGAAGTCCGGTGCGCGCAGATTAAGATTATCGTAGGTGATGGCCTTGGCGCGGGTCATGACACCGAATGCGAACTGTATCGGATCGAAATCCCAGAAGCGGTCGACATGCTCGAACCACACCAGCGAGACGTCCGCGGCGTGCTGGGTTTTCTCGACTTCCTCGCGGCGCCCGGTCTCATAAAGCTGCAACGCGGCCTCTGTCGTCGGCGCCGCATGCATCGCATCCGCCAGCGCTATCGCGTCCTCCATCGCCAGTTTGGTGCCGGAACCGATGGAGAAATGCGCGGTCGCCTTGGCGTCACCGAGCAGCACCATGTTGTCCTTGACCCAGCGTTTGCTGCGGATCATCGGGAAATTGCGCCACATCGAACGGTTGGTCAGCAATGGATAGGTGCCAAGGAACCAGCCGAAAATCTCGTGCATCCGGCTCGCGGATTCCTGCTCGCTCAGGCCTTCAAGGCCGGCGCGCTCGAACGTGGCAGGATCGGTCTCGAATATCCAGGTCGAATGGCCAATTTCGTACTGGTAGGCGTGCGCGATGAACGGGCCCCATTCGGTCTCCTGGAAGATGAAGGTGAAGGCGTCGAGCGGTTTTGTGGACCCCATCCAGGCGAACTTGTTGGAGCGCAGGTCGACGTCCGGCTCGAAGTATTCGGCGAACCGCTCGCGGAAGCGGCTGTTGATGCCGTCGGCCAGCACCACGAGGTCGGCGTCCACAAGGCCGCTGATTTCATCGATATCGGCCTCAAATATCAAATGAACGCCAAGCTCGCGCGCGCGCTCCTGCAGGATCGTGAGCAGCATGCGCCGCGAACAGCCGCAAAACCCGTTGCCGCCGACCCGATGCACGGTGCCGCGGAAATGCACGGCAATATCGTCCCAATAGGCGAATTCCTGGGTGATGCGGCGATAGCTCGGCGGATCGTATTTCTCGAAATTGTCCAGAGTGGCGTCGGAGAACACCACGCCAAAGCCAAACGTATCGTCGGCGCGGTTGCGCTCATAGACCGTGATGTCGGCTTGCGGCCGCTGCTTCTTCAGGAGAATCGCGGAATACAGGCCGGCCGGTCCGCCACCGATGATCGCGATCTTCATGGGCGCCTCCGTGGCAATGCCCCAGAACATCGAATTAGTTTAAACCTAAAGCATTTTGTCGGCAAGCCGCTCCGTGAGATTTCTCGTCATTGCGAGGAGCGCAGCGACGAAGCAATCCAGTCTTTGTTGCCCACCGATTGGATTGCTTCGCTTCGCTCGCGATGACACCACTTAGCTCAATTCATCAATTGCCCTGAAACGCCGGCTTCACCTTGTTCGAGAACGCTTCGAATGCGCGGGCAAAATCCTCCGTGGTCATGCATAGCGCCTGCGCGACTGCCTCGGCCTCGATCGCCTCCTCCACCGACATCGCCCATTCCATCGCCAGCATCCGCTTGGTCATGGTGTTGGCGAAGGTCGGGCCTTCGGAAATCTGCCTGGCGAGGAGTTGCGCCTGGGTCAGCGTGTGCTCGGACGCGACGATGCGGCTGAAAAAGCCCCAGCGCTCGCCCTCCTCCGCCGTCATGAAGCGGCCGGTATACAGCAGCTCCGATGCCCTCGATTGTCCGATAATGCGCGGCAGGATCGCGCAGGCGCCCATGTCGCAGCCGGCGAGGCCGACCTTGTTGAACAGAAATGCCACCTTGGCGCCGACGGCGGCGAGACGGATGTCGGAGGCCATCGCCACGATCGCGCCGGCGCCAGCGCAGATGCCATCGACCGCCGCAATGATCGGCTGCGGGCAAGCGCGCATCGCCTTGACCAGATCGCCGGTCATTCGCGTGAACGCGGTGAGGCCTTTGGTATCCATTTCTACCAGCGGGCCGATGATCTCGAACACGTCGCCGCCGGACGAGAAATTGCCGCCGGCGCCGGACACCACGATGGTCTTGACGCCGTCGTCCATCGCGCAGGCGCGGAAAAAGTCCGTGAGTTCTCGGTAACTCTCGAATGTCAACGGGTTCTTCCGCTCCGGTCGGTTGAGCGTCACCGTGGCAACGGGCCCGACCACCGTGAGCAGAAAATGCGTGGCCGAATAATCCGCCAGCGGCAGCGTAACGGGATTGGCGGGTTTGCTCATAGAGTGTCCGATCTCAGTTAATCGTCGTGCCCGTGGTTTGTTTAGGTCACGATCAAACTTCTCCGCCGGCAATCGCAATGGCCTGTCCCGTGATCGCACCCGCGTCGGCGCCGCATAGCCATAATACGGTATCAGCGACTTCCGCCGGCTTCACTAGCCGCCCCTGCGGATTGTGCCTAGCGAGTTCTGCCAGCGCCTGCTCGCGGCTGCGCCCGGTCTTGCGCATGATGGTGTCGATGCTGCCAGCTAGCAAATCCGTCTCGGTAAATCCGGGACACACCGCGTTTACGGTCACGCCCGTCGTCGCCAGCTCCAGCGCCAGCGAGCGCACAAGCCCGACCACGGCATGTTTCGCGGCGGCGTAGGCGCTGACATAGGCATAGCCCTTCAGCCCCGCGGTCGAGGCGACCGCGATAATGCGACCCCGGCTCTGCGCCTTCATCGAAGGCAGCACGGCTTGCGCGACATGAACGGCGCCCATGAAGTTGACATCCATCATGCGCCGGAACAGCGCCGCGTCGGACTTTACAAACGGCGCGGATTCGGCCGCCCCCGCATTGGCAACCAGGATATCGATCGGCTGACCCGCGGCAGCCTCGGCGATTGCCTTGGTCACCGACGCCTGGTCCGCAACGTCGGCCACAATGGCCGCATGGGCAGCCCCCGCGGCGACAACTTCATTCAGGTTCTCTCGGTTGCGCCCCAGCACCGTCACCGTCGCGCCCGCGTGCGACAGCGCGGCGGCGATCGCCCGACCGATGCCGCGCCCGCCGCCGGTCACGAGCGCATGGGACGAACGTGACAATCCGGGCATCGGCGGTCTTCCCATGAAAGATCGCCCCGGTATATTTTAGGCTTCAAGTTTTTGCAAGAAATGTGCTTTGAGTCATGGATGCAGACCTGTAGATTATCTCATGTCGACGTAGCGGAGACATCGTGCCCGATCACACGCCCATGACAACCAGCGATGGCCGCTTCGGCTATGAAGCCGCAGGCGCGCGCGATTTGCCGCCACTGGTGTTCCTGCACGGCATTGGCGGCTCCGCGCGCGTATGGCGCGGACAACTCGATGCCTTCGGCGACCGCTATCATGCCATCGCGTGGGACATGCCCGGCTATGGCGGCTCGGCGCCGCTGCATAACGTCAGCATTGCCGCGTTCGCCTCGGCATTGAAGGATTTCCTGCCCCAGGTCGGCGCGGTCAAACCGATCCTCATCGGGCACTCGATCGGCGGCATGATCGTGCAGCAATTGCTGGCAAACGAGCCAGGCATCGCCCGCGCCGTGGTGCTGGCGCAGACCAGCCCCGCATTCGGCAAGCCCGACGGCGACTGGCAAAAAGAATTCATCGACGCGCGGCTTGGTCCGCTCGACCGCGGCGAGACGATGGCGTCGCTGGCCCCGCGGGTAGTCGCCGATCTCGTCGGGGACCACCCCGATTCGGACGGCATCGAGCTCGCTCGTGCCTGTATGGCCTCGGTGCCGCCGGCGAGTTACCGTGCCGCGATGACGTCGATGCTCGGCTTTGATCTGCGTAAATCGCTAGGACAGATCTGCGTTCCCACGCTGGTGATCGCCGGCACCAAGGACAAGAACGCACCTGCGCCGATGGTGAAGAAGATGGCAGGCTTCATACCCAACGCCACCTACGTCGAACTGGAAGGCGTCGGCCACCTGGTCGCACTGGAACAGCCCACCGAATTCAACGCTGTACTGGACGATTTCCTGCGCACGGCTTCACCCGCGAGCGGATCGGACGCGTGACCGTGCAATCCCCCATTTCGTGCGCTGCCGCTGCGACGCCGGATGCGCCGATCTTCGATCCAAAGGCATTTCGTCTCGGCGATGAACAGGGTGCGATCATCGCGACGGCGCGCCGTCTCGGCCAGACGGTGTTCGCGGGACGCGCGGCGGCGTACGACCGCGACGCCAGATTCCCCAGCGAGAATTACATCGACCTGCGCCGCGCCGGCCTGCTTGGCATCGCGATCCCGAAGAAGCATGGCGGTCTCGGCGCCGACTATCAGACCTACGCCATCGCCGCCGCCGAAATCGGTCGTTATTGCGGCGCGACGGCGCTGACCTGGAACATGCACGTCTGTTCTACATTGTGGTCGGGTCCATTGGCCAACGATCTCGACATGGACGTCGCGACGCGCGCCGAGCACGAAGCGCGCCGTGCCGTGCATTACAGGCGCATCGTTCAGAACGGCGCGATCTATTCACAGCCGTTCTCCGAGGGCGGCGCGGCGGCGGCCGGCGGCGTTGCATTCGGCACCGAGGCAAAGCCGGTCGAAGGCGGCTGGATCGTCAACGGCAAGAAGATTTTTGCGTCGCTGTCGGGCCATGCCGACTATTATGGCGTGCTCTGCACCGAAATCGCGGAAGGCGAGCAGGCGTCACGCCGCAATACGCTCTATCTCGCGATTCCCGCCAAGGCCAACGGCGTCTCGGTGGTCGGCGACTGGGATCCGCTGGGGATGCGCGGCACGGTGTCGCGCACGCTGATTTTCAAGAACGTGTTCGTGGCCAAAGACGCGGCGCTGATGCCGCGCGGCGTCTACTTCCAGGCAGCACAGCGCTGGCCGCACATGTTCCTGACGCTGTCGCCAAGCTATGTCGGCCTCGCGCAAGCGGCCTATGATTTCACGATCCGCTATCTGCGTGGCGAAATGCCCGGGACGCCGCCGGTGAAGCGCCGGATGTATCCGACCAAGCAGATCGCGGTGGCGCAGATGCATATCAAACTGGAACAGATCAAGGCGCTCTGGTTTCAGGCCGTCACCGAGGCCGGCCCCAATCCCGGCAAGGCGCAGGTGCTGCGGGCTTACGCCGCGCAATATTCCGCGATGGAAGGTGCTAACGAGATTGCGACGCTGGCGATCCGCACCTGCGGCGGCCAGGCGATGCTGAAGTCGCTGGCGCTGGAGCGGATCTATCGCGACAGCCGCTGCGGTTCGCTGATGCTGCCGTGGACAGCCGAGCTTTGCCTCGACCGCATCGGCCGCGAAGCGCTGTATGAAAGCGGTGAAACGGACGACTAGTTGAGGTGCCCGGACGCAGCGCAGCGCGTAGCACTTGCGAAGCGGTGCGCTGCAGAGCCGGGGCCGTGACGGGCTCGGTGTTTGTGGCTGTCCCGGCTCCGCGGAGCAGCGTAAAGGACGCTGCACCGCGTCCGGGACAAGTAAACTGGAACTTACGTGGACCTCTCCGATCTCATCGCCCGCAACGCGGCGTTTACACCCGACAAGTCCGCGATCATTTTTGACGGCGAAGTTCTCAGCTATCGCGCGTTTCACGAACGTATCGAGACCGCGGCAAAGGTACTCAAATCCGAATTCGGAATTGCCCGCGGCGACCGGGTTGCGATCCTCAGCCTTAATCGGCCGGACTATCTGGTACTGCTGTACGCCTGCGCCCGGCTCGGCGCCGTGCTGGTGCCGCTGAACTGGCGGCTCGCGGCCGTCGAGCAAATGTTCATTCTATCGGACGCCGCGGTAAAAGTGCTGCTGCTCGAACAGGCCTTCGCGAAAATGCTACCTGCGCTCGCCATGGAATTGCCGGACGCGCGCGCGGTTGGGCTGGATTTTACCTCCGCGGGGGGGCATTCATTCGATACGCTGCTGCGGCAGGCGCATGGCGACGGTCGCAATCCGCATGTCGACCTCTCCTGTCCGCTGCTGATCGTCTACACCTCAGGCACCACCGGACGGCCCAAGGGCGCGGTACTGCGGCAGGAAGCGCTGCTGTGGAACGGGGTGATGAGCCAGCACATGCACGATCTGACACCGGACGATCATGTGCTGACCGTGCTGCCGTTCTTCCATGTCGGCGGCCTCAACATCCAGACCACGCCGGCGCTGCATACCGGCGCCACGGTGACGATCCTCTCCCGGTTTACGCCGGACGGCGCGCTCACGGCAATCACGCGGGACCGGCCGACATTGACGGTGCTGGTGCCCGCGACCATCCAGGCGCTCACCGATCATCCCCACTGGGCCGCCACCGACCTGTCGTCATTGAAAGCGGTCTCCACCGGGTCGCAAATCGTGCCGCCGCACCTGATCGAGCGCTTGGTCGTGCGGGGCGTACCGGTGCTGCAGGTCTACGGTTCGACCGAGACCTGCCCCGTCGCGGTTTACACCCGCCTCGGCGGCGATCTTTCCCGCATCGGTTCGACCGGCCTGCCCGGATTGTGCTGCGAGGCGGCCGTTGTCGACGATGCCGGCGTCGAATTGCCGCCGGATACGCCGGGCGAAATCGCGGTGCGCGGTCCCAACGTTTTCTTCGAATATTGGGGTAACGAGGCGGCGACACGCGAGGTGCTGCGCGATGGGTGGTTTCACACCGGCGACATCGGACGCCGCGACGCCGACGGCTATTTCTTCGTGCACGACCGCAAGAAGAACATGATCATCTCCGGCGGCGAAAACATCTATCCGGCGGAAGTCGAGCGCGTGCTGCTGGAACATCCCGATGTCGCCGATTGCGGCGTGATCGGCCGGCCCGATGCGAAATGGGACGAAGTGCCCGTGGCCTACGTGATCCCGCGCGCGGGACGCCGCGCGGACGCGGAGGCGTTAAAGGCACATCTGCTGACCCAGCTCGCCCGCTTCAAGGTGCCGCGCGAGTTTGTTTTCGTCGAAGATTTGCCGCGCACCGCGTTGGGTAAGGTGCAACATTTTCGATTGAGGCAAATGGCAGCGACGGCGAAATCATGACGGCGTTAACAACATTCGTCATGGCCGGGCTTGTCCCGGCCATCCACGACTTCTTTCGGGTGACCGAACAAAGACGTGGATGCCCAGCCCAAGGCCGGGGATGACGAAGGTGGGGGGTTCAATGCGTATCGCGGTGCTCGGCGGAGGCAACGGCTCGTTTGCAGCGGCGGGCGATTTTGCATTGCAGGGTCATGACGTCCGGCTGTGGCGGCGCGATGCTGCCGCGGTAACGGCGCATCTTGCCGCGGACTCACGGATTGTCGTCAAGGACTCGAAAGGCCGGCACGACGTGCAACTGGCGCTGGTCACGGCCGATATCGTCGAGGCCGTCCGCGATGCCGACCTGATCCTGTGCCCGGCGCCTGCGTTCGCGCAGCATGATATTGCCGCGTTGCTGGCGCCGCATTTGCGCGACGGGCAGGTGGTATTCCTGCCGCCCGCGACCTTCGGGTCGATGATTTTTGCGAAAGCCGCGCACGATGCCGGAAACCGCGCAGCCGTCGCCTTCGCTGAAACGGGCACGTTACCGTGGCTCACGCGCAAGCACGGCCCGTTCGAGGTTGCCCTCACCATCCGCGCCAAACGTCTGCCGGTCGGGGTGTTTCCCCTCAAGTCGGCAAAACACGCATTTGGAGTCATCGCACGCGCGTTTCCCGGCGTTATCGAGCCCTGCGGCGATGTGCTGTCGGGCGCGCTGATGAATGCCGGACCGGTCATCCATCCGCCGCTGATCGTGATGAATGCGGGGCCGATCGAGCATTTCGAGCGTTGGGACATCCACAAGGAAGGCACGCAAGGGTCGATCCGCCGCGTCACCGACGCGCTCGACGCCGAACGCATCGCGGTGCGCGAAGGGTTTGGCTATGGTGCGCCGCATTTTCCGTTGGCACATCACTACGCCTCCGACGGCGAGCAATGGATGTACGGCCGCGGCTCGCATGACCGCCTGACCGACTCTGGCGACTGGCGCGAGCGCATCGTGCTGACGGAGCATCGCTATATGCGGGAAGATCTGCGCCTCGGCCTGTCGTTCCTGGTTTCCGCTGGCCAACTCGCCGGCGTCGAAACGCCGCTGGCAAAATCGTTTCTCGCGATCGGCGGCGCGATCTGCAGCGAGGATTTCATGCAAGGCGGCCGTACGCTTGCGGGTCTCGGTTTCGGCAATCTCGACCGCGACGGCTTGCAGGCGGTACTGCGCGAAGGATTCCCCTCATGACCTCCCGTCCCGCCATCGCCTGCCTCGGCGCCGGCCGCATGGGCCGCGGCATCGCGGTGGCCTTCGCCTATGCCGGCCATCGCGTCGCGATGATCGACGTCAAGCCCCGCCCCGCTGCGCAGTTCGCGACGCTTGAGGCCGAGGCGCTCGGCGAAGTCCGCAACACGCTGGCGAGCCTCGCGCGGTTCGGCCTACTGACCGAACACGACGCAGACGTAGTCACCGGCCGCATTTCAGTGGCGCCCGCACGGGATAACGCCGCGATCCTCGCCGACGCCGGGATCGTATTCGAAGGCGTGCCGGAGCTGGTCGACCTCAAACGCGAGGTGCTGGCGGCGGCATCGAAACTTGTCGGACCCGAGATCATCATTGCTTCCACGACCTCTACGATTCTCGTCGATGACATCTCGGGCGCGGTCGAGCACCCCCGGCGCTTTCTTAACGTTCACTGGCTGAATCCGGCTTACCTGATCCCGCTGGTCGAATTGTCGCCGGGCATCGCGACCGATCCTGCGATCACTGCACGCGTCAAGGCGTTGCTGGAAGGCATCGGCAAAGTGCCCGTGGTTTGCGCAGCGACGCCGGGGTACATCGTGCCACGGATTCAAGCGCTGGCCATGAACGAAGCCGCGCGAATGGCGGAAGAAGGCGTCGCCACGCCCGAAGATATCGACAAGGCGATCAAATACGGGTTTGGCTTCCGCTATGCGACGATGGGGCTGCTGGAATTCATCGACTGGGGCGGCGGCGATATTCTCTACTACGCCAGCCGCTATCTCGAAGGCGCGCTGCATAGCGACCGCTACCGCGCGCCCGAGGTGATTTCGCGCAATATGGCACAGGGCCGCATCGGCATGCGCACCGGCGCCGGGTTCCTCGACTATGCCGGCAGGGATATCGACGCATGGCGCGAACAGCGCCTCGCAGCGTTGGTGGATTTACTGCGGCATTTCCGGCTGGCGCGTCCGCCGGTGCTGGATCGCGATTGATTACTTTTGTCATTGCGAGCGCAGCGAAGCAATCCAGAGGCCCACAAAGAAAGACTGGATTGCTTCGTCGCTACCCTCCTCGCAACGACGGAGAGTACTCACCCGAACACGTCCTGCAACACGCCGTCGCACACCACGGCGGTGCCGTCCAGTTCGATGGTGGTGCCCATGACCGGCAGGTCGAAATGCCCGGCGGTGTAGCGGCCGGCGAATTCGTTGGCGCCGGTGGAAAAAAGAAAATTGCCGGCGACGGCGCGTAGCTCGGTGCCGTTGGTGTCGCGCTGGTCGTACATTGCCAGCGCCTCATACCGCGCCGCCGGATTCATCCCGAAGCCGACATGCGATACGGCATAGGCTTCGCGGTCGCCCCACGCCGCGAGATAACGGCGCATCAACTCGGCGTCGGTTCCCTCTCCCGCAAGCTCGGTGATGTAATCATCGGTCAGCGTCATCCGGATCGGCGAGGAGAGATAGCGTTTGAAGGTGAGGTTGATGTCGCCCGCCGCCATCACCAGCGTGCCGTTGACCGTTTTGCTTTTCGGGAAGCTGACCACGATGCCGCCCGGCCAATGCGCCAGCGTGCCGGGCTTGTCGGTCCAGCCCCAAACGCCGACCGTCGACGCCCCGGCCATATCGATGTCGAGAGCGGTGCCGGCCTTTGAGGTCACGCGCATGCGTTTGGTGCCGCGCAACATCTTCGCCGCGGCGCGCACGCGCCTTTCAAGACCGGAATCCGGCCGCAGGCGTTCCAGCGCTTCTGGATGCTCGTTGGAGATGACAAGAATGCGCGCGCCGGCCTTCAGGATTTCCGGTGTCTCCACCGCATGCATCAATCCTTCGATAGTGCAATCGACCACGAAACCGGCCTGCTGCAGCGCCGCGACCACGGGCGCGAGACGCCGGATCGCGTCGGACGCGCCGGTGGAACGTACCGGCACGATCTGCTCGTTGCGCGGTGTCGGCACGACGATATGAAACGGTTTGGCGCCCATCCGCAGCAGCGCCAGTTCGGCAATGTGGACATTGAGCGCGCGCGACTGGGTCTCCGATAGAATAGCGGCGGTGTCGCCCGGCTTGACCGCACAGCGTTCGAAAATCTCGCAGAACGCGTCGATCCATTTTGCCTCGATGCGATCCGAAAGCATGGTCGTCTCCAATTCAAACAACGTCATCGCGCGCGCCTCGAAGGACGGCCGCACACACCGTATCGTCATCCTCGCAATCGGCGCCTTTATCGCCTGGTTGACGAACCCTCAGGCGCGGATGGTCTGCGGGGCAAAGCCGACGTGAAATCCGCCAGCGTGCACACCGCCAATGACACCTAGGCCGCGCTTGAATGCACTTGCATCCATCCTAAATCCTCCGGTATCCGGATCTTTGGCGATTGTGTTGCCGGGAATTGACTGGACACGACTCTTTCATGCCTCATATGCCCGCGCAATACGCTTTCCGGTGCTGTACATTGGCTGGGCGGCCGCCGCCCACCCAGGATTACAATCGATGAGCAACGACTTCTTCTCCGGCCTCCTGTCGTCGATTTCCGAACGCGGCCGCACGCTGCTGCGCCGCGCCGGGCCATCGGATGCCAGGCAAGATGCGTCGGATCTGATCGAATTGTGCGAAGGCCTGCTGTCCGGCCGCGGCGAGGCGTCCGGCACCGCGATCGCGCGCGAGGTGCTCGACCGCTATCATGATCTGGACGAAGCGGGCCGCATCTCGTTCTTCGAGACGCTGGCACGCAGCTATGGCCCGGACCAGGAAAAGCTGCAGCAGGCGATCGACGCCTGGCGCGCGCGGCCGACCGGCGACGGTGCCAGCGAGCTTCATTTTGCCTCCGAGCCGCGCCGGCAGGAATTGTTTCGCCGCCTCAATCGCGCACCGGGCGGCACCGGCGAACTGGTTGCGCTCCGCGCGGACCTGCTCGACGTCAAGAATGGTCGCGAGGATCTTGCCGCGCTCGACCGCGACGTCGTGCACCTGCTTTCATCGTGGTTCAACAGGGGGTTTCTGGTGCTGCGCAAGATCGACTGGTCGACGCCTGCCATCGTCCTGGAAAAGATCATCCGCTACGAGGCGGTGCATGAAATCCGCGACTGGGACGATCTGCGGCGCCGCATCGATCCGGTCGACCGGCGCTGCTACGGATTCTTCCATCCGGCGCTGGTCGATGAACCGCTGATCTTTGTCGAGGTGGCGCTGACCGAATCGATTCCCGCCGCCATCGCGCCGCTGCTGGTCGAAGACCGCCCACTGGTGCCGGTCGAGCGCGCCCGTACCGCCGTGTTTTATTCGATCTCGAACTGCCAGCGCGGGCTTGGCGGGATCACCTTCGGCAATTTCCTGATCAAACAGGTGGTGGAGGAATTACGGCGCGAACTGCCGAAGCTGGATGACTTCGTGACGCTGTCGCCGGTGCCGGGGTTCATGCAGTGGCTGAAAGGTACCGACAACCTGGCTTTGTCCGAGGAAGATCGCCTGCTGCTCGACAGGCTCGATCGCCCCGATTGGGTTGATGAGCCGCCGCTGGCTGCGCAACTGCGGGTTCTCCTCGAACCGCTCGCCGCACACTACTTCCTCAAGGCGCGGACGCCAAAAGGCCGGTTGATCGATTCGGTGGCCCGGTTCCACCTCGGGAATGGCGCGCGGCTGGAGCGGATCAACTGGCTTGGTGACGTCTCGCCAAAGGGTCTGCGGGAGTCCGCCGGCATCATGGTCAATTATCTTTATCGGCTCGACGATATCGAGAAGAATCACGAAGCCTATGCCAATCAGGGCGAGATTGCCGCGTCGGGGGCGGTGAAGAAATTACTGAAAGCCGAAGGCCGGCGGCTGCTCGATATGCGGTCACCCTAGATCGTGATGATTTTAGATTGACGCATAACCTGAGTTTCTGAAGTAATTTGCACATTCGGCGGGAGTGAAGCTGTCGAGCAGTTCACTGATTGCGGTACAGATCGTTTCGATGGTGCGGGCGGCAGCCTTGCGCAACAGATGTTTGAGCTTGGCGAAGACCTGTTCGATTGGATTGAGGTCTGGAGAGTATTTCGGCAAAAAGAACAGCTTGGCGCCGGCTGAGCGAATGAGCCGGCGCACCGCTGAGCCCTTGTGGCTGCCGAGATTGTCCATCACAACGATGTCGCCGGGCCGAAGCGTTGGGACCAGAACCTCTTCGACATAGGTTCGGAAGGTTTCGCCATCGATAGGGGAATCGAGCAGCCAGGGAGCCTCGATCCGATCGTGGCGCAGCGCCGCAAGGAATGTAGCCGTCTTCCAGTGGCCGTGCGGGACCTTGCCGATCAGGCGTTGGCCGCAGGGTGCCCATCCCCGTAGCGGCGCCATGTTGGTCTTGGTCCAGGTTTCATCGATGAAGACCAGCCGCTCAGGCTCGATGCGGTCTTGATACTTTGTCCACTGCGCCCGCCGCCGTGCCACGTCCGGACGGTCGCGTTCGCCAGCCACTACGGTTTTTTTTGAAGCTTAGCTTCTCGGCATGGACGAACTCCCAGACCGAGCGGTAATCGACCTTCAGCCCTCGCTCCGCCAGTTCGGCGACAAGCCCGCGCAAGGTGAAGTCGGATTTAATCCGGCCCAAAAGCCAGCTGCGATGCTCGCCCACTATCGCCTTCGGCTTCCGGCCCCCCATCTGGTCGGGCGCAACGCTCCCGGTTTCACGCATCCGGCGCGTCCACTTGATCGCCGAGCTGATGCTAACCCCAAACTTGACCGCAGCCTTGTGACAGGAAAGGCCGTCCTTCTCAACCGCCGCAACTACCCGTTCGCGAAGATCCATCGAATACGGCTTGCCCATCCATACTGGCCTCCATTCCAGCCAGTATCTTGAATCAGAGCGCGCTTGATTTGGGAATCTCAAATCGAGTCAGCCTCAATTCATCCAGCTCTAGCTTGAGCCAAGGTAGTTGCGGGCACCAGGTTTGGCCACGGTGCGCCTGACCGCGCATTTCTGCAAAATTCTCGGTTTGCAGCAATCGCGGCTTGGGCGGCTTGGGTCGCGCTTTAAGACGCCCGTTTTTATCAAGTCGTACGGAACAAAATACCTCCTTGGCATTTGTCGTTACCGGCCTGACCAGGGGAACTGGGCCGGTTTACTGCCAGTTTTTCCCACTTGATCTCAGAGTCCGCAGCCATTTCTAATCCACGATCGCTCGGATTCGAGCGCCTTGCCCAAGGGGAATTCATGAGCGATCTCGGCCCTGCCGCGCCATCGACCACTCGCCGCACCGCAAAAAACAAATCGCTAACCAACGGAAAGTCCGACTCGCTGCAAGACTTGCTGCATGCGCTTCAGGCGATGCGAAGCGGGGACTTCTCCGTGAGAATGACCGGCAGCCATCTCGGGATCGAGGGAAAGATCGCCGATACCTTCAATGAAATCGTGGCCGCCAACCAGCGGATGGCGCAGCAACTGGAGCGTGTCGGTCAGGTCGTCGGCCGGGAAGGAAAAACCCGGCAGCGCGTCAAGTTCGGACTGGCCAGCGGCTCGTGGGCCGACATGGAAGGCTCGGTAAATACCTTGATCGACGATCTGCTGTGGCCGACGCGCGAAGTGACCCGCGCCGTCGCCGCCGTCGCGCAAGGCGACCTGCTGCAAACCGTGCAACTGGATGTCGATGGCCGCCCGCTAGGCGGCGAGTTTCTGCAATCGGCCAACATCGTCAACACCATGATCAAGCAACTCAGCGTGTTCACCTCGGAGGTGACGCGCGTGGCGCGCGAAGTCGGTACCGAGGGCAAGCTCGGCGGTCAGGCCCAGGTCCCCGAAGTGACGGGCGTCTGGAAAGACCTCACCGAAAGCGTGAACTCGATGGCCAACAACCTGACGGGCCAGGTTCGCAACATTGCCGAGGTCACCATCGCGGTCGCCAATGGCGACTTGTCCAAGAAAATCACAGTGGACGTGCGCGGCGAAATTCTGCAGTTGAAAGAAGCCATCAACACCATGGTGGATCAGCTGCGATCGTTCGCTTCGGAAGTGACCCGCGTCGCCCGTGAAGTCGGCACCGACGGCAAACTCGGCGGCCAGGCGATCGTGCCAGGCGTCGCCGGCACATGGAAGGACTTGACCGATTCCGTGAACGCGATGTGCGGCAACCTGACCGACCAGGTGCGTAACATCGCCAATGTCACCACCGCCGTGGCGCGCGGCGACCTGTCGCGCAAGATTACCGTGGACGTGCGTGGCGAGATTCTGGAGTTGAAAGACACCATCAACACCATGGTGGACCAGTTGAACTCGTTCGCCTCGGAAGTCACGCGCGTGGCGCGCGAAGTCGGAACGGAGGGCAAGCTCGGCGGTCAGGCGCAGGTGCCCGGCGTCGCCGGCACATGGAAGGATTCTTACCGACAACGTCAACTTCATGGCCAGCAACTTAACCGCCCAGGTGCGCAACATCGCCGACGTGGCGACGGCCATCGCGGGCGGCGACCTGTCCAAGAAAATCACCGTCAACGTGTCCGGCGAGATCCTGCAGCTGAAGGAAACGTTGAATACCATGGTCGACCAGCTCAACGCCTTCGCCGGCGAAGTCACACGCGTGGCGCGCGAGGTCGGCACCGAAGGAAGGCTGGGCGGCCAGGCCAACGTGCTCGGCGTCGCCGGCACCTGGAAGGACCTGACCGAGAGCGTCAACTCGATGGCCAGCAACCTGACGGCGCAGGTCCGCAACATCGCCGACGTGACCACCGCGGTCGCCAACGGCGACCTGTCGAAAAAGATCACCGTGGACGTGCGCGGTGAAATCCTCGAGTTGAAAGTCACCATCAACACCATGGTGGATCAGCTCAACGCCTTTGCCGGCGAGGTGACGCGCGTAGCGCGCGAGGTCGGCACCGAAGGCAAGCTCGGCGGCCAGGCGCTGGTGCGCGGCGTGGCCGGCACATGGAAAGATCTGACGGACAGCGTCAATTCGATGGCCAGCAATCTGACCGGCCAGGTCCGCAACATCGCCGAAGTGGCGACGGCGGTTGCCAAGGGCGACTTGTCGAAAAAGATCACGGTCAACGTATCCGGCGAAATCCTCCAGCTGAAGGAAACGCTCAACACCATGGTGGACCAGCTCAACGCGTTCGCCGGCGAAGTCACCCGCGTGGCGCGCGAGGTCGGCACCGACGGCAAGCTCGGCGGCCAGGCCGAAGTGCCCGGCGTTGCCGGCACCTGGAAGGACTTGACCGATTCGGTGAACTCGATGGCCGGCAATCTGACCGCGCAGGTCCGCAACATCGCCGAGGTTGCCACCGCGATCGCCGGCGGCGACCTGTCGCGCAAGATTACCGTCGACGTCCGCGGCGAAATCCTTCAATTGAAGGAGACGCTCAACACCATGGTCGATCAGCTCAACCGGTTTGCCGGCGAGGTGACGCGGGTGGCGCGTGAAGTGGGCACCGAAGGCCGTCTCGGCGGACAGGCCAACATGCCCGGCGTCGCCGGCACCTGGAAGGATCTCGACCGACTCGGTGAACTCGATGGCCGGCAACCTGACCGCCCAGGTCCGCAACATCGCCGAAGTGACCACGGCGGTGGCGCGCGGCGACCTGTCGCGCAAGATCACCGTCGACGTCAAGGGCGAAATCCTCGAGCTCAAGAACACCATCAACACCATGGTCGATCAGCTCAACGCCTTCGCGTCGGAAGTAACCCGCGTTGCGCGCGAGGTCGGCACGGAAGGCAAGCTCGGCGGCCAGGCCGAGGTGCCGGAAGTGGCCGGCACCTGGAAGGACCTCACCGACAACGTCAACTTCATGGCGTCGAACCTGACCGCTCAAGTCCGCAATATCGCCGAGGTCGCGACCGCGATCGCCGGCGGCGACCTGTCAAAGAAGATCACGGTCGACGTCCGCGGCGAAATCCTGCTGCTGAAGGACACCTTGAACACCATGGTCGAGCAGCTTCGCTCGTTCGCGGCCGAAGTGACGCGCGTGGCGCGCGAGGTCGGCACCGAGGGCCGGCTGGGCGGACAGGCGGTGGTGCCAGGCGTCGGCGGCACCTGGAAGGACCTGACCGACAACGTCAACCTGCTCGCCGCCAACCTCACCACGCAGGTGCGCAACATCGCCGAAGTGACCACTGCGGTGGCGCGCGGCGACCTGTCGCGCAAGATCACCGTCGACGTGAAGGGCGAAATCCTCGAGCTGAAGAACACCATCAATACCATGGTCGATCAGCTCAACGCCTTCGCAGGCGAAGTCACCCGCGTCGCACGCGAGGTCGGCACCGAGGGCAAACTCGGCGGCCAGGCCGAAGTCCCCGGCGTCGCCGGCACCTGGAAAGACCTGACCGACACCGTGAATTTCATGGCAGCCAACCTCACCGAACAGGTGCGCGGCATCGTGAAGGTCGTGACCGCCGTCGCCAACGGCGACCTCAAGCAGAATCTCACCGTGAAATCCAAGGGCGAGGTCGCGGCCCTGGCCGAGACCATCAACAACATGACCGACACGCTGGCTATTTTCGCCGACCAGGTGACCAGCGTCGCCCGCGAAGTCGGCGTCGAAGGCCGGCTCGGCGGTCAGGCCAACGTGCCGGGTGCGGCGGGAACGTGGAAGGACCTGACCGGCAACGTCAACCTGCTCGCGGCCAACCTCACCTCGCAGGTTCGCGCCATCGCCGAAGTCGCCACCGCGGTCACCAAGGGTGACCTGACCCGATCGATCCAGGTGGACGCCCGCGGTGAAGTCGCCGAGCTCAAGGACAACATCAATACGATGATCGGCAATCTGAGGCTCACGACCGACGTCAACACTGAACAGGACTGGCTGAAGACGAACCTTGCGAAGTTCACCAACATGCTGCAGGGACAGCGCGATCTTGCCACCGTCGGCCGTCTGCTTCTGACCGAGCTGACGCCCCTGGTAAACGCCCATATGGGCGTCATCTACCAGGTCGAAAATGAGGAAAGCCCGCAACTGCGGCTGTTGTCGGCCTATGCCGACGATGGAGCGATCCCGCATCAGCAATTCGTGCGGTTCGGCGCGGGCCTTGTCGGACAGTGCGCGATGGACAAGCGTCAGCGGCTGGTATCGGACATCCCGACCGACGCCGTCCCGATCAACTCCGTGCTGTTGCGCGTCGTGCCGAAAAATCTTGTCGTGCTGCCGGTGCTGTTCGAGAATCAAGTCAAGGCCGTCATCGAACTTGCTTCCGTCAGTTCGTTCACCACGTCGCAGATGACCTTCCTTGAACAGCTCACCGACAGCATCGGTATTGTGCTCAACAGCATCGAGGCGACGATGCAGACCGAGGGCCTGCTGAAGCAGTCCCAGCAGCTTGCCGGTGAATTGCAGACGCAACAAAAGGAATTGCAGCAGACCAACGAGCAACTTGAGCAAAAGGCCCAGCAGCTTGCCGAACGCAACGTCGAGGTCGAGCGCAAGAACCAGGAAATCGAACAGGCCCGGCGTGCGCTCGAGGAGAAGGCGACCGAGCTCTCGCTGACGTCGAAATACAAGTCCGAATTCCTCGCCAACATGAGCCACGAGCTGCGCACGCCGCTCAACAGCATCCTGATCCTCGGACAGCAGCTCACCGAAAATCCCGATGGCAACCTGTCGGCCAAGCAGGTCGAGTTTGCCCGGACCATTCACGGCGCGGGCACCGACCTGCTCAACCTGATCAGCGACATCCTCGATCTGTCGAAGATCGAGTCCGGCACGGTGACGGTGGATGCCGAGGAAATTCTCACCGCCAACCTGCTCGACACCGTCGGACGGCCGTTCCGGCACGAGGCCGAAAATCGGCAGCTGTCCTTTAAGGTCGATGTCGACCCCAATCTCGGACGCAGCATTGTCACCGATTCCAAGCGGCTGCAGCAGGTGCTGAAAAACCTGCTCTCGAACGCGTTCAAATTCACGGCGGAGGGTGGCGTCCGCCTCACCGTTTCCGCCGCGGTGGGCGGCTGGAGCGCCGAACATCCGGTGCTGAACCACGCGCCTGCGGCGGTCGCATTCGAGGTGTCCGACACCGGCATCGGCATTCCGCCGGAAAAGCAGAAACTGATCTTCGAGGCGTTCCAGCAGGCCGACGCCGGCACCAGCCGCAAGTACGGCGGCACAGGTCTTGGTCTCGCCATCAGCCGCGAACTTGCGGGCCTGCTCGGCGGCGAAATCCATCTGCGAAGCACACCCGGAAAAGGCAGCACGTTTACGCTCTATCTGCCGCTGAAATATTCCGGGCCGACGGTGGCGCCGCGGGCACAGGCGCCCATGTTGTACACCGCGGCGCCCGCGCTTCAGGCCGGAGCCCAGGAGCGCGTCATCGAACAACTTCCGGACGACCGGCTGAACCTCGAACCGGGCGATGCCATTCTTCTGGTGGTGGAAGACGATCCGCATTATGCGCGCGTGCTGATCGATCTGGCGCGCGACAAGGGTTTTAAAGTCCTGATCGCGGCGCGCGGCGCCGAAGCGCTGGACCTGGCCAAGCAATTCCAGCCGGCCGCGGTGTCGCTCGACGTGTTCCTGCCCGACATGCTCGGCTGGACTGTGCTCAGCCAACTCAAGCACAATCCCCTCACCCGGCACATTCCGGTTCAGATCATCACGCTGGATGAGGACCGCCAACACGCCTTGGCACGCGGCGCGTTCTCCTTTGTCAACAAGCCGACCACCACCGAAGGTGTCAGCGCCGCGCTGTCCCAGATCAAGGAATACGCCAAGCCGCGCCGCAAACGCCTGCTGATCGTGGAGGACAACGCGGCCGAGCAGATGAGCATCAAGGAGCTGCTCGGCCATGACGACATCGAGATCGTCACTGCCGACACCGGCGCGGGGGCGCTGTCGACCCTGCGCGACAGTCCATGCGACTGCGTGGTGCTGGATTTGCGGCTACCCGACATGAGCGGTTTCGACGTACTCGAAAAGATCCGCAACGACGACGCATTGTCCAACGTTCCCGTGGTGGTGTTCACGGGACGGGAGCTTTCGGTGGAAGAAGACGCCGAATTGCATACCATGGCGCGCAGCATTGTGGTGAAGGGCGTGGAATTGCCCGAGCGGCTGCTGGATGAAACCTCGTTGTTCCTGCATCGCGTGATTACCGAGCTGCCGATCGAGAAACAGCGCATGCTGGAGAAACTCAACTCGTCCGACGAAGACCTCATCGGTCAAACGGCGTTGCTGGTCGACGACGATGCCCGCAACATCTTCGCGCTGAGCAGCGTGCTGGAACGACGCGGGATGAAAGTGCTGACCGCGACGACGGGCAGTGAGGCCGTAGCCCTGGTCGAATCGAACCCGGAGATCGCCATCGTCTTGATGGATATCATGATGCCGCAGATGGACGGCTATCAGACCATCGGCGTCATTCGCGAGAACCCGGCGTTCCGCCGACTTCCCATCATCGCGCTTACCGCCAAAGCCATGAAAGGAGACCGGGAAAAGTGCCTGGAGGCCGGCGCGTCGGATTACCTGGCCAAGCCGGTAAATACCGAACAGCTCCTGCTTGCCATCCGCATGTGGCTACACCGCTGATCGTGAGCAAAATGACAAACCACGAGAAAGTAAACATCCTGCTGGTTGACGACCAACCTGCCAAGCTGCTTGCCTATGAAGTCATTCTGAAGGACCTCGGGGAGAATCTTGTGGTCGCGACCTCCGGTCGCGAAGCGCTGGAATACCTTCTCAAGAACGAAGTCGCGCTGATTCTGGTCGACGTCTGCATGCCGGAGCTGGACGGATTCGAACTCGCCGCGATGATCCGCGAGCATCCACGGTTCCAGAAGACCGCGATGATCTTCATCTCGGCAATTCAGGTCAGCGATCTGGACCGGCTGCGCGGGTACGAGATGGGCGCGGTAGATTACGTTCCTGTGCCCGTCGTCCCGGAGGTGTTGCGCGCCAAGGTCAGGGTTTTCGCCGAGCTGTATCGCAAAACCCGGCAACTGGAGCGGTTCAACGCCGAACTCGAAGATCGCGTTCGCGCGCGCACCGCGGAACTCGAAGAATCGAATGGAAGATTGCTTGAAAGCGAGCAGCGCCGCAGCATGGCGATCGCGGCCGGCAAGATGGGGTCATGGGATTGGGACTGGGTCAACGGCGACTGGATGTGGGACGAGGGACAATTCCATATCTGCGGGGTCGATCCTCGAACCTTTCAAATCACCCTGGCGAGCGTTCAGGCCCTGCTGCATCCGGAGGATCTCGGCGAACTGCGCAAGGCCATGGCCCAGTTCGCCAAAGGCGTAAAATCATACGAAGCGGAATTTCGCATCATCCGTCCGGATGGCGGGATTTGCTGGTGCGTCGGCACAGCTGCCGCGACAGTCGACAAAGGCGGCAGCGTCGTGCGCGTCAGCGGCGTGACCGTGGACATCACTGAACGCAAGCAGGCCGAGGAACGTCAAAACCTGTTGGCGCGGGAAGTCGACCACCGCGCCAAAAATGCATTGGCGCTCGCCCAATCCATTGTCCGGCTGACGCAGGGCGAAACCGTAAGGGCCTACATCCATGCGGTGGAAGGCAGAATCAGCGCTTTGGCGCGGGTGCATACCATCCTTTCATTGTCGAGCTGGCAAGGCGCAAAGATCGGCAAGCTCGTCGACGAGGAACTCGCACCCTATTCTACTGGCAATCAGATCGCGCGCTTTGGCCCCGAGATTCAGCTCGAGCCTGCGACTGCGCAAACGCTGGCGCTGGCGTTGCACGAACTGGTGACCAATTCGGCAAAATACGGCGCTCTTTCTACGCTGGCTGGTCACCTCGCCGTCACGTGGGAAATTCGAGCCGATACACTGATGCTGATCTGGGAAGAGAGCGGCGGCCCCCCGGTTCAAAAACCTACCGCACGGGGATTCGGAACCAGAAGCGTGATAGCCAGCATCGAATCTCAACTCGGAGGACAGGCGGAATTCGACTGGCGCTTCGAGGGGCTCATCTGCCGGCTCTCGGTGCCGTTGTCGGGCCGTCTTGCAGGGACGGAAGCAGAGCATCGTCAGGATCTCATCGCCGAGAGCAGCGCCGCCGCCCGCGCGGTGCGGTCTGCCGATGCCTGACGGCGCCGGATCAGAGGTCTCGAGCCTCATTTGTCTTCGAACTTAGCGAATCAAGATAGGCGCGGCCTTTATCGGTAATGCGCAAATGCCCTTGGCTGGACATACCACGAACCCGGTGCTGAATATGCCGCCTTCGACCGGGTGACTGTCGCGTTGCACCGAACTGAGGATCGCGAGATCGCGCGCGATGTCTGCCGTGTTGGCTTCTCCGCTCGAGTGAGAAGCGAGAATTTTCAGGATTAGCAAATTCCAGTTCAGTTGAAGCCCGGTTCGCTGGAGATCAGAGGCGCAATGCAATCCGCCGGTTTGGCGGCATGAGAAGTGCCGCGCCGGCACAGCGCACGGTATGAAAAAAGCCCCGCCCGTCGATCATTGTCGGGCGGGGCGCCGTTTCCATCTGAAGGATTGGTTCAGAACAGAAATTACCCTTCGATGATGTAGACGATTTCGTGGGTCTGCGGCCGAAGGATGATGTATTTGCCACGCACCACGATGAAGTCATACCCGCGCCATTCGGGATAGATCTCCACGATGCGTGACGGCAGCGGATGGTAACGCACCGACGACGGCACGGTGGTGCCGACCGAAATATTGAAATTCACGTTGGTGACTTCCTCGACCTTCTCCTGCTTGATCGCGGACACGATCTGGGTGCGCTTTTCGGCCGGCGGCGCCGCGGTCGCAGACGTCGCGGCATTGCCGGTGCTCTTGGCGTCGCTGCCGGGCGCCTTGCTGTCGGCAGTCGGATTCTTCATGTCTTTCGAATTGCTGGTCGTCGCGGCAGGCGATCCGGCCGAGGAAGGCTTGGTGGCGGTATCGGCCTTCATGTCGTTAGCCGCCTTTCCGCCCTTGGCGTCGCCTTTGTCCTGCGCGGTTGCGCCGGCCTTGGCTCCAGGCGCCGGCGCGGTCTCGGCGGCCGAACCCTTGTCGGCGGCAGATCCCTTGGCGGGTGCCTGTGCATTCTTGGCAGGAGCGCTTTCACTCTTCGGCGATGCCGCAGCAGGCGCTTCGCCGCCCTTCATGCCGCCCGGACCTTGCATGCCCGAGCCGGTGCCCTGAGCAAACGCGGTGCCGGCTCCGACCACCAAAGCCAAAACGGCGACCGAACTTAAAAGCAAATTCTTCATGTAAGTGTCCTCCACGACGGACCGGTAATTCGGTTCCATCGTCAGTAATCAGCGTTGATCTGGAAAGTTCCCGATGCAGCGATGTAATTCGGGAAAAAACGGTAACCCGCTTCATTGGATTGGTTGCGATCTTATAAGATTTTGAGAAGCCCAGCAGCGGTCTGGAACAAACCATCGGGTCGGGAACTTGTGCTAATTGCCGCGCTGCGCGGCGGAGGAGATCCCAATGAAACGATTTATCCAGGCAGGGTTCGTTGCTGCGGCGATTGCGGCCTCGGCGACGGCCGCAATCGCGATGCCGGGGGTTCCCGCAAGCGCCTTGACCGCCGACAGCAACGATGCCGTCGTGCTGGTGAAAGGCGGACATGGTCACGGTCACGGTCATATGGGTCGCGGCGGCCGCGGCCATCATTATGGATGGGGCCGTGGACACGGTCATCACTACGGCTGGTCGCGCGGCCGTCATCGCCACCATCACTAACACCTGCGCAAGAAGCCGCCTCGGCGGCTTCCTGCTTTCGGCCTTGCTCGGTTGGGCATTGAAGACCGCTAGTGTGCAAACAAAGGTGTGAGCGATGCCTGGGCTTTTGGGATACATGCTGGCAATTGTCGTGATGCTGGGCGGATATTTCGCCGGATTGCATTGGTTGCTTAATCCTCCCGATCCCTGGCAGCCCAATCCCAAAGCCGCGCAGGTCCGCGCCCAACAGGTCGCCGCCAAGAAGCGCGCTCCCCCAGTCATCCAGCCCGCGGAAGCCGATGTCGTTGCCGACGTGCCGGCATCGACAGTGCCGCATACCGCGCTGGCTAGCGTCGAGGTACCGGCGTCCGTTCAAGCCAGCGGAAAAGAGCTAGCCAAGCCGCTTGAACAGAACGCCGTGAAACCACCCCCGCCCGCAGAAGCATCACGGCAGCTCTTAGAGCCTATACGCGTTGCGCGTCACGACGTCGCACCGACTAGAAGCAAATCCGTCTATCGCAAGCGCGCTGAAAAGAACCAAGGCCGCAAACTGGAACTGATGGTGTTGCGAACCTATGAACGTTCCGACGGAAAACGTTTCACGCGCCTGCTGCCGATGAACAGCACGCGGAGCGCGTTGGCATTCCAGCCGGACGATCAATGGTAGCTGCTCAATCCATTCCCAGTTCGACCGCGATGCGAATGAGATCGGAATGGTTTCTGGCGCCGAGCTTCTGCTTCAGCAGCGATGTCGTGTTGGCGACCGTCTTGTAGGAAATTTCAAGCGCGTTCGCGATTTCGACGATCTTGTCGCCGCGCGCCAGCAGTCTCAATATTTCGAGTTCGCGCGGCGTCATCTGGGATGCCGGACTGGCACGGATCGCCGCCGCCGAAAAGGTCACGGTTTCGGCGAGGTGCGGAGTGATGAAATTTTCGCCGGCTGCCACCTTCCTGACCGCTTTCATGAGCAAGCGGGGATCGTCGCCCTTCGACACATAACCCTGCGCGCCGAGCTCGACGGCACGGACGACAAAAGCGGGGTCGTCATTCATGCTGAACATGATAATCTTGGCGTCGGGATCATCCTTTCGAATCCGCCGCATCAATTCGAATCCGGAAAGATCCGGAAGGTTGATGTCGATAATCGTGACGTCAGGACGTTTGTGAAGATACGCGCGATGGCCCGATTTCTCGTCGCTGGCCTCATCGATCTTTATCGAAGGATCGAACGCAAATAGCGACCGGCAGCCGGAAACAATCATGGGATGGTCGTCGACGATCAGTATTTTCATGGAATTCATCGCAATCGTGGACGGCGCAGAACGCTCTTTCCATTAGATATGCATTTATCGATGTTTGAACAGGTGTAGAATAATCTACATGTGGAAAACGTATTTGCTTCGAACCCGGCTGTGCATTTTTCTTTGCACGATGTTCCTTGCCGCCTTGATCGCGGGCCTGGTCCTGCTTCGTATTTTCGCCGCCGATCAGCTGGTCGACGAAAACGAGCCGGCAGGACGATCGGCGCTTTTGGTCGCGGACGCGCTGAACAATGCGTTGAGGGTGTCGTCAAATCCGGCCGCGACGCTCGATGCGTTCGCAGACGCGCTGGGTACGTCGGGTTCCGACGTGATCAAGTTCAAGCGCGCCGGTTCGCCGCCAACCCAGCCCGAGGGCGGCACTGCCGACGCCAGGCCGGGAAAGGTGCCGTTCTGGTTCGTTCGCCTGCTGGCGTTGCCCGACCTCGCGCGGCACGCGCCGATCATGATTCGGGGAGAACGTGTCGGGGAACTGGTATTCGAACCGGACATGGCCGCCGACATTTATGAAAAATGGATCGGCTTTCTGGCTATAGTCGCTTCCGGCATCGGTCTGATGCTCGTGACTACGGCGATCACTTTTTTGACGGTAGATACCGCGTTGAGACCTCTGCGCGATTTAGGGCACGGGCTGGCGCGGCTTCGCGATGGTTATTACACCAGCCGAATCGCCTGTTCGGGTCCTCCGGAGATTCGCGAGAGTTGCGATGCCACCAACGAGCTTGCGAATACGCTGACGCATCTCGATCGTGAAAACCGCGGTTTGCTGCGCAAGATGGTCTCCCTCCAGGACGACGAGCGGCGCGACATTGCGCGCGAACTTCACGATGAACTCGGCCCGCTGCTGTTTGCCATCCGCGCCAATGTCGTCGCAATGATGGATAGCGGGGTAACCGATCTCGGCATCGACTCGCCGCCCCAGAAGGCCCTGCAATCGGTCGAAGCGTTGCAATTGACCAACCGTCGAATACTGGACCGCCTCCGTCCGATGCATATCGAAGAACTCGGTCTGGAATCCAGCATCCGAAAGTTGCTTCGCAACATCCGATCACAAGCGCCGGCGATCGACGTGACATTCGAAATTGATCCCGCTTTGGAGGACGCAGATGGCGTGATTTCGCAGACCGTCTATCGCGTGCTGCAGGAAGGAATCACAAACGTTCTGCGTCACTCCCAGGCGACTCAAATGCGGCTCCGCGCCACCGCCGCGGAAGACGAGGTTCTGGTTGAAATTTCCGACAATGGCGTAGGCATGCCCGCGGATTTCGCGATGGGCCGCGGCCTCACTGGAATGCGCGAAAGGGTGCGGGCGTTGGGCGGCACGTTCGAATTATCCCGCAGCGACGGACGAACCTATGTTCGGTGCCGGCTGCCGTTGGCGCCCGCCGAACTCGAGATCAGCTGACGTCCTGTTTCGGGGAAATCTCGTAGCCCGCGTCGGCTATCGCCGCAAGAACCGCCTTGGCGATGCACGTCACTTCTTCGGTGTTGCCGGCTTCGTCCTGCGGACCGCCGTGTCGGCCTTGCGTCTCAAGCCAGCACTCCCGGATCGCCGTGGCGACGATGGCCGTCAATTGAAAATGATCTGCCATCGTCCACCTGCCATGTGCGATTTCGTCGACCGAGCGATCATTCTACCACGACGACGGCTGAATGACGTCGGAATAAATCCGCTGTGTATTCTCCGCGACCGAGGTGCGGGCACGGCCTTGCCGGACCGCCGCTTTTGGCTTCCGAGATTTGGCCGCTGCCGATTGACCCGTGGTTTTTCGAGCGCCGATTTCCTTTGCAGCCATGCTGGCTCGGGCATTCATGATCAGCGGCATTTCCCGTATGGCAATTTCCGCGAGCGCACCGCGACCAGCTGGTTCCGGCGCCTTCCAAACGAAGCGCGTATTTCCGGATTCTCCCTGCGCCGGTTCACCAAGGTGAGCCATGGCTCGCAATGAATCCACCGAGCTCCAACGGGCGGACGCGGGGTCATCGATAGAGCGCTCCGGGTCACCCAGCAGAAAAAGCACGCCCAGCAGCAATGGGACAACGAGACAAATGTAACGGACAACCGGCACGATTTGCATTTCCAATCGCTGGAAAGCCGCCCGATGGGGCGGCTTTCCACTCAGAGTCAATTCATTCGACGACTTGAACGATCCGATGAGTGCCGGGATCGACTAGCACGGTCCGGTCGTTAACAACGGTATAGCGGTATTGGGTTGCCCCATATTCCCGCGGAACTTCGTAGTAGGTCACGCCGCTGTTCGGAAGCTCCGCGCCCACGCGCACCTCTTCTTTATAGCGATAGGACGGGTGCTTGCGCTCGACGACATAGCTTTGGAAGCGGGGCCGCGCGTCCTCTGCAATACCGCCCGCCGTGGCGCCGGCAGCGGCACCGACCGCGGCTCCAACCGGACCGCCGACCGCGCCACCGACGATGGCGCCTCCAACCGCACCACCCGCGACGCCGCCCTGGGCCATCGCCATGGTTGTCATCGAAAGTGCCGACGCCAGAACCGCGCCTGTGATCAGTATCCGTTTCAAGTTGACCTCCTGTTTTTCGGGCAAAGAAGTCGAACTTCCGGAGAAAAAAATCGTTCCCGTCGATTGCATAGTTTTCCCGAACGAAGCAGCGGCGATTCATGAAGTCGACGCCATGGATGCCATCCCCGTTTACCGAATCATTCCCGAGGGAACCAACCGGCGGCGGGACAGTTGAGACGGCATCGTCCACCAACGCCGGGCACATGCGATGAACGCGCTATCGAGCTTTGACCGCAACAACGTTATTCGATTGATCGCACTGGTATCGGTGGTGGCATTTCCGCTGATCGCGGATGCTGAACTTGGACCGCGTCCGCAAACCGTCAAACCGGCAGATGCTTCTCCAGTCACCGCCTTCGCCACGAAGGCAGTCGTCGCGAAGGCAGTCGTCGCCGATCCGAATTCATGCGCCGATCAGCATTGGCCGTTCTTTTCCAGAAGCTGCCTTCGCGGATCGGGAACGGCGCTTGAACCCCGGCTTGTTTCGATGAATGCCGAGGCGCTGCCAAAGCCGGCGGCATCCGAAAATTCGGTAAAACTGGTTGCCGCAACCAACGCTCCCAAAATCATGCCGTCTGCCAGATCGAAACCATCGGTCAAGCCGCGGGTCGCGGCGCATGTACGTACGCGGAGAGATTCCAACTACGGTGTAAATCCAGACATGGGACGCGTATCATTGGCCGGATGGTGACAGGCGCGGCATCGCCGTATGGCCGCGAAAGATCGAGCCTAACATCGGCTGAACAGCAGGTTCAGAACCCGTTCATCATTAACCATCTAAGTCCGCCCGAGGGCAGGCACGGATGTATGGTGGACCAATGTCGATTTCCCGAGGTGAGCTCGACCCGATAGCGACCGTGGTCGACTGGCTTGACGCTTGTCGAAGCCGCCGTATCCATTCGTTGCTGGATCTGTATGACGAGACCGCCACGCTTGAATGCCTATGCGATGGCTCGGCCAGCCTGACCGGACGCGCGGCGCTGGAGGCTTATTGGCGGCCTAAACTGGCAAATCCGTCATCGGGATCGTTTGCCATGAATGACGTGACGGCCGACGATCAGGGCGTGATTCTGGATTATCAGAATTACGCGGGCAAGCCGGTGCGGATTTACTTCCGCTTCAGCGACTCCGGAAAGATCCTGTACACGCACTGCGAACCACTGGGCCATGGTGCCAACTAAGCGCGCGGCCGCGTCATCGATCAGGATTGGACGGATCGGGCTCCAGTCGCACAACGAAGCGATCTCCGCTCCAGAGTTCTATGCTCAGGCTGCCTATCAGCCGCCGGGCCTGTACGATCGCCTCGGCGTCATCCGGGCACGACAGACCCTCGAACCTCACAAAATGGCCGTCGCGTCCGACGAAATACACCCGATATTCAGTCATCCGTAGCCCCACCAGCGGATGGATCACGATGCCATCAAACCGCTTTCGGGAACAAGTGGCAATAGATATGGTCCGGGTGCGCCGAGACTGGCAACGTGTCGTATCCCCCTTTCCTGCCAATTCTAGCGAGCCAGTCGGCACCCGCGCAGGCCGGTCCCCGCGGAAAAATGTTTTCTCGCGGCGCATCTGATGCTACTTTTTCCCGGTTTCTTGTGAGTATCGAAATGCAGTATCGCGGCAAGCATTATATCGTTGTCCAGGGCATCGGGCCTGATTGCTGGAAATGGACGGTTGAACTCGACGACCACACCTCCAGATCCGGAGAGGCCAGAACCCGCGGGCTCGCGATCAGCGCCGTCGTTCTGCTGGTCGACAAGCTCTTGGCGCGAAAGCCGCAGCCGTCGGCCGCCTGATCAAGCACAACCGTCATACGTCCGGAAATCCGCGCAGCAGATAGGTTCGCACGGCATGCAGCAGGCCGTTGAGGATCAATCCGAGCAATGAGATGGTGATCAGCGGCACGAACATGTCTACGGTCTGAAACGTTCGCGCGGCTGCGACCAGAAGATGGCCAAGGCCGTCGGTCGAGGTGATCATCTCGGCGAGAAACACCACAATGCAGGAGATCACGAGTCCGATGCGGCAGCCGGTCAGGATCGACGGCATCGATGCCGGCAGCACCACCCTGAACAGGATCTGCGCGCGCGGCGTGCCGGCCGCCATCGCCGACCAGATCAGCTTCTGTTCAACCATCGATGCGCCGTAATAGGTCGACAGCAGGATCGGGAACAGCGCGTCGGCGGCGACCAGCGTGATCTTCGAGGCATGGTCGAACCCTAGCAACAACAGCAAGGCCGGGTACAGCGCCACTTTCGGGACCGGCGCCAGTACCCGCACCACCGGCCGGACCACCGCGTCGACGACCGGGCTGACCGCGGCGGCAAGGCCGATGCCGACGCCGAGCACCACCGCAATCGAGAATCCCGCGAACAGCCGCAACAGCGTCGCTCCGATCTCGTGCAGGAATCCGCTGCTCACCAGTTGCCGGGCAAGGCGCGCGAACACCAGCGCCGGCGGCGGCAGCAGCGATGGCGGCGCGTAGCCGAATGTCACGACAGCCTGCCATACCGCGACCAGCAGCGCGATCGGCACGAGGCCGAGCAGTACATCGGTCGAAAGCGCGCGGGCCTTCATGAGAAGCTCAACGGGATGTCGAAGCGCGGCTCGGCCCATCGCACAAGACTGCCTCGCAATTTCTCAAAGACGGCGTCGAGAATGATTCCCATCGCACCGATGATGATGATCATCGCGAACACGGTGTCGTACTGCGCCATGTCGAGCGCGTTGAACAGGATGTTTCCGGCGCCGGACTGCCGCGCGATCATCTCGGAGGTCACCATGGTGATCAGCGCCAGCACAAGGCCGGTGCGGCAGCCGATGAGGATTTCCGGCAGCGCGGCCGGCAGCACGATGCGCAGCATGCGCTGCGCCGCCGACATTCCCATCGCCGCGCCCGACCACAGCATCTTCTCCTCCACGGCCCGCGCACCCTGAAAGCTGTGATAGATGATCGGCAGGCTGACGCCGAGAAAGATCACCAGCGTTTTCGAAACGTCGCCGACCCCGAGCCACAGCATGATCACCGGCATCAATGCCGCCTTCGGCACCGGATAGATCACCATCAGCAGCGGATTGAAGAAAGATGCGACGGCGCGGCTGCGGCCCATCAACAGACCGAGCGGAATCGCGAGCACGACCGCAAGACCGAGGCCGATCGCCATGCGGCGGAGCGATGCGAGAATATTGATGAGGTCGCCGCGGTCGCTCAGGATCGCCGGGATGGCGCGAATCGCGTTCCATGCCGACGGAAAGCTGTCGGCATTGAGGACCAGCGCCGCGACCTGCCAAATGCCGAGCAGGCCGATCACGGCCAGCAGCGGCGGCGCCTTCGACAGCATTGCACGCGCGGCGATCATGGATGCAGCTCGTCGATGCCGGTGTCGTCGATCAGGCGCTCGATATCGACGACATATTTCTGATAGCGCGGATCGAGCAGCAGATCGGCGCGGCGGCGCGGGCGCGGCAGCTCGATCTCAACGATCTGTTTGAGGCGGCCGGGCGCGCGCGTCATCACAACTACCTTGTCGGACAGGAATACGGCTTCGTCGACCGAGTGGGTGACGAACAGCACCGTCTTGCGGTCGCGTTCCCAGATGTTGAGCAGGTCATTCTGCAGCCGGGTGCGGGTATGCGCGTCCAGCGCGCCGAACGGCTCGTCCATCAGCAGCACCGCGGGCCCGTAGGCCAGGGTGCGCGCGATCGCCACGCGCTGCTTCATGCCGCCGGACAATTCCTTCGGGTAGAATTTCTCAAAGCCCTTGAGGCCGACCATCTCGATCAGCCGCCGGCTCTGCGCTTCGGCTTCGGCGCGCGGCACGCCCTGCTGGCGCAGGCCGTACATCACGTTGCCGAGCACGTTCTTCCAGGGAAACAGCGCGAACTCCTGGAACACCGGCCCGCGGTCGGGACCGGGCCCGGTAATCGCACTGCCCCTGACTTTCGCGACCCCCTCGGTCGGATTGACAAAACCGCCGACGATATAGAGCAGCGTCGACTTGCCGCATCCGGATGGCCCGAGAATCGAGACGAACGCGCCGTCTTCGACGGTCAGTGAAATATCCGAAATCGCGAGATGATTGTGGCGGCCGGAAGTCTGAAAAGTCTGCGACACTCGAACGATTTCGATCATCGCGGCCGCTGCCTCGGGCGCGGACCCGGTTTCGCCGTCAGGCCGCAGCGGCAGCACGTTCATTAAAAACTCTCTTTTCAGCAACCCGGGCCGATCATGGTCCGCGCGATCCCAGCTCGTCATACGGTTCATTTGCACATCCGGCCCGGGTTTGAAACAACCACTTCGTCGCCGAAGCGCGCGGGGGCGTTTTCGTTCGTGTCCCGGAGACAGCGCAGCGGAGCGGTGCGCCGGGCCACGGAGAAGATGCCGCTGCATCACTTTGTCGTTTCCGGACTAACAGATTGAAAACGATTCACTTTCCGTCATGGCCGGGCTTCGTCCCTACGGTATTCACACATCTTCGTCGTCATTGCCGGGCTTGCCCCACGGCTGTCCGGTTCATTGGCAGTATAGTTCGAGGCTCAACTGGTTTGGATTTATTTGAAGCGGCGGCTCGGCGTCGAGCAAGCGGTCGAGGCGGCGTCGGTGCATGAGGTTTGCGCGAGCAAGTCGGGCAAATTCGAGGGGGCTACGCACGGCCTTTTGTAGGGCTGTAGCGAGGCGCAGGATCAGAAAGGCGATGAGGGCAACTGCGATCTGAATGCGCACGGCATTCTCGGATATGCCAACGAAGTGCCGGATTCTCAGGACTTGCTTGATCCAGCGGAAGAACAACTCGATCTGCCAGCGCTGCTTGTAAAGGTCGGCGATCTCCCGGGCGGGGCTGTCGAGGTCGTTGGTGACGATACGCAGTTCCTTGCCGGCGTCGTTGATCACCCGCACCTCTCGAACCGGCTCTTGCATCGGATTGCTGCGGTTGCGCGCAAGTCTTTGCGGCAGATGGCCGATACGGTCGTTTAATATATTGCTGTTGCCGTCTACCCGGTTCTGCTGGATCACGCGCAGGGGAGTGTTCTTCTTCAGCCGCGTCACGAAGCGGCAACCGGCAGCGTCAAGCTTGGCCCACCAGCCATAATCGTAATAACCGAGATCGTAGACATAGGTGGCGCCGGCCTCGATCGGCATCGCTTTGGCCGATGTGATGTCGTTGACCTTGGACGGCGTCACCGCAAAGTAAACTGGCAGCTCGCTCTGCGGGTCATACACAACGTGAATTTTGGCTCCGGAAAAATCAGTCGAGAACCCTGCCCAGTCTGCGCTCAGGCTCGAAAGCCGCAATGTCGTTGAATCAATCAGCCGGACCGCGTCTCGGCTCGCCCGCCGCAGGCCAGGATGCGCCTGTTCCAGCATCTGCCCAAACAGCTCGCTGAACACCTGCCAGGGCCGCATTGTATTGGCATCGGACAGCGTCGAGCGCTTCACCGTGGCCGCCCCAAGATGATAAAGCCGCGTCTCATGGCTATCCATCCCGCTCACGATCTCGCGAAGGCTCGTCGAGCCGCTGAATTGCCCATACAGCAGCGCGATGAACTGCCGCTTTGTCGTCAACCTGCGAACCAGTTTGTCGGCCCCGTACTTCTCCACAATCCCATCGAACCTGCTCCAGGGAATGTGCTTCGTTAGACTATGAAATACGCTATTCTGGTGCCGCATGGCGTGGATCTCCTTCCGTGTCCCGAACGTGTGCGAAGCGCTCAAAACACAGAAGAATCCACGTCATGCACTCTGTCCATAAAAATCCAACCGGACAGCCGTGGGCTTGCCCCGGCAATCCATCGTCTTCGACAGAGTCTTGCGAAGATTGATGGATACGCGGGTCAAGCCCGCGTATGACCAAATGTGTGAATCCAGTAGGGCTTCGTCCCGGCCATCCGCGTCCTTCTTTGGCGCAGTCAAGACATGGATGCCCGGCAAGGCCGGGCATGACGAACCAAACCCGTAGTCCCAATTTTATTGAATGCTTTTCGGCCAGACGCTTACGACGCCAGCGCCTTCATCTCCTTGTAGAGATCGGTCTTGCCCTCGAAACCGATGCCCGGCAGTTCCGGCATGACGATGTGACCGTCCTCGACCCGTACGCCGTCCGGGAAGCCGCCATAGGGCTGGAACAGGTCGGGATAACTCTCGTTGCCGCCGAGGCCGAGACCGGCCGCGATATTGAGCGACATCTGGTGCCCGCCATGCGGAATGCAGCGGCTGGCCAACCATCCATGGGTTCGCAGCACTTCGAGCGTGCGCCGATACTCGCACAGCCCATACGACAGCGCGCAATCGAACTGCAGCCAGTCGCGGTCCGGCCGCATTCCGCCGTGACGAATGAGGTTGCGGGCGTCCTGATGGCTGAACAGGTTTTCTCCGGTCGCCATCGGCCCCGGATAGAATTCCGCAAGCGCCGCTTGCAACTGGAAATCCAGCGGATCGCCGGCTTCCTCGTACCAGAACAGCGGATAGTCGCGCAGCATCCTGGCATAGGCGATCGCGGTTTCCAGATCGAAGCGGCCGTTGGCATCGACCGCAAGCTGCGCCTGGTTGCCGATTTCCGTGAGCACGGCTTCGATGCGCGTCCTGTCTTCCTCGACCGGCGCGCCGCCGATCTTCATCTTGACGACATTGTAGCCGCGGTCGAGATAGCCGCGCATTTCGCCGCGCAGCGCCGACAGATCCTTGCCGGGATAATAGTAGCCACCTGCGGCGTAGACGAACACCCGCGGATTCGCGGTCCGGCCGTGGCGTTCCGCGAGCAGGCGAAACAGCGGCTTGCCTGCGATTTTCGCGACCGCGTCCCACACCGCCATGTCGATAGTGCCGACCGCGACCGAACGTTCGCCGTGACCGCCCGGCTTTTCGTTGGCCATCAGCGTCGCCCAGATCTTGTCCGGATCGAGATTGTCACCGCTGCCATCGAGCAGCGTCCTCGGATCGGCTTCCATCAGGCGCGGCGCAAAACGCTCGCGGATCAGCCCGCCCTGCCCGTATCGGCCGTTCGAGTTGAAGCCGTAACCGACCACGGTCTTGCCGTCGCGCACCACATCGGTCACGACCCCGACCAGGCTGGTCGTCATCTTGGTGAAGTCGATATAGGCGTTACGAATCGGCGAGGAGATCGGTTTTGTAGCTTCCCGGACATCGACGATGCGAACGGACATGTGTTCGGCTTTCTGTTGAAAACGTCATTGCGAGGAGCGCAGCAACGAAGCAATCCAGACTTCCTTCGTCGCCTCTGGATTGCTTCGCTTCGCTCGCAATGACGAAATGGCCTCAGGATGATTCTTTGTCGCGAAAATACGGCTCGACCGGGCCATGAACCTTGATGGTGAGCGGATTGCCGTGGCGATCCCTGGCCAACCCCGCGGTCACGCGCACCCATCCCTCGCTGACGCAATATTCCTCGACATTGGTTTTCTCGACACCCTTGAAGCGAATACCGACGTCGCGCGCGAGAATGTCGGCGTCGTAATAAGGACTTTTGGGATCGGTCGAAAGACGATCCGGCAGTTGATCCGTCATGGCGTCGTTTTTCTCGTTCACAGCAGAGCCTCGATTTCCCTTGTCAGCCCTTCCGGCGTTGCCGTCGGCGCATGACGTGCGACCACCTTGCCGGACCGATCGACCAGGAACTTGGTGAAATTCCATTTGATCGAAGGGCCGAGCAAACCGGACTTCGCGCCGGTCAGATATTTGAACAGCGGATGGGCCTTGCTGCCATTGACGTCGATCTTGGCAAACATCGGAAACGTAACCCCGAAATTTTTCGAACAGAATTGCTCGATCTGCGCGGCGTCGCCGGGCTCCTGGCTTCCGAACTGGTTACAGGGGAATCCAAGCACTGCGAAGCCGCGCGGCGCGAGTTTTTTGTGCAATTCCTCCAGCCCCTTGTATTGCGGCGTGAATCCGCAGGCGCTCGCGGTATTGACGATCAACAGGACCTGGCCCTCGAACTGCTTCAAGGAAATGTCCTCGCCGGCCAGCGTCGTTGCCGAAAAATCATAGATGCCAGTCATCGTCGTTCTTTCGTTGTCAGACAGCCGGATCGACCGGCGCCGGCGGCGTGCCCGCCGCCTCGATGGCCTCGCCCGCCAGCAGGCACAGATCCTCGCGGTAACGGCCGGAAACGATCTGGACGCCGACGGGAACGCGCCCGACCAGCCCGGTGGAGACCGTTAACCCCGGCAGCCCCATGAAGGGAATGCCAATCTGCGGCATCTGCGCGCGCCATACCCGCGCGAACGAGGCGTCGTTGCGCCGGTCGAGGCCATCGGGGAACGGCAATTCGCCGGATACCGGCATCAGCAGCACGGCATGGCTCTCGAAGAAAAGCTGCCATTCACGCGTCAGCGTCGCCCGCCGGGTCAGCGCTTTCGAGAACGCCGCCGCGTCGAATGGATGGACCTTGTCCCGGTTGCCGCGCAGGCAGGCCAGCGCGCCGGGATCGCCCTCACGCTCGGCGGCCTCCAGTTGCGCTTCGTAGCCGTCGCCGAGCCAGAGCCTGGTTTGCAGTTCCGCGGCCTCGCGCAACGGCGGCGTGTTGTCGATTTCCTCGACCACCCATCCGGCACGCTCCAGGCGCTTGCCTGCGTCCGCAACCGCCGCCGCCACTTCTGGAACAGTCTCCAGACCATCGGGCCGCAAGCACAGCGCGGCCCGCTTGGCTCTCTCCGGTCCTTGCAGCGGCGCCGGCACCCACCAGGGGTCGCGCATGTCCTGCGCCGACATCGCCGCAAGCGCAATCCTGAGATCGCCGATGGTTCGCGCCAGCGGACCGGATACCGCCGATATCTGCGGTCCGATCGGACGCTCGGGCAGCGCGGCATTGAACGCGGCGACGCGTCCCAGCGTCGGGCGCAATCCGTGAACGCCGCAGGCATAGGCCGGGTAGCGGATCGAACCTGCGATGTCGGTGCCGTGCGCGATATGGCCGATACCCGCGGCGACCGCAGCACCGGCGCCGCCGGACGAGCCGCCCGGCGTGATGCCGGGATCGCGCGGGTTCTTGGTGTCGCCATGGATCAGGTTGGTGGTGAACCAGCGGTAGGAAAACGCCGGACAATTGGTGCGGCCGAGGATCACCGCGCCCGCCTTGCGCAGATTGTCGATCACGGGGCTGTTGGTCGCGGCGACGACATCGCGCTGCAGTGTCAGCCCGTTAGTGGTGGCAAAGCCCTGCTGATCGATGTTGACCTTGACGGTCACGGGAACGCCGGCGAGCGGGCCGGCATCCTCGCCGCGCGCGATGGTCGCGTCGATCGCGCGTGCGTGCGCCAGCACATCTTCCGGCCGGTAGTCGGCGACCGCGTTGATGGTCGGGTTGACCGCGTCCAGCCGGGCCAGCGCCGCGGTGGCCGCGTCCATCGCGGAAACCTGCTTGGTGCGGATGAGCGAGGCGAGCTCCGCCGCGGAAAGACGCCACAGATCTTGCATGGAGAACTCCGTTGGATCGCGCGTCTTGTAGCGCCGCTGACCGAATAACGCCAATGCCGCGGCGGTGAACTTCGATGTGCGCAGGGTGGCCACCGCCCTCCCCCGCTTGGGGCGCGGCGACTAGCGCACGCGAGCGAGGAAATAGGCCAGATCGGCGATCTGGGCGGCCGTGACCGGCGCCATCACGTCCGCCATGCTGCCGTCGTAGCCGTGGCGGCTGTTGTCCTTGTATTCGCCAAGCGTCTTGGCGAGATAGTCCTCGCGCTGGTTGGCGATGCGCGGGACGTTGTCCTTGCCGGAAAAGTCGGTGTTGTGGCAGGTGTTGCAGCGGTGCTGCTGTACGGCCGCCTGCGCGCGCGCCATCCGCGCCGGATCGCCGGGATCGGCCGGCGGCGCCGGCTTCGGCATTTTGGCGATGAAGTCGGAAAACGTGCGGAGATCGTCATCGGTGAGCGGTTTCGCCATCTCGTTCATCGGCTCGAACACCCGCAGCTTTTCACGGAACATGAAAAGCTGAATCAGCGCATACGGCGCCTGCTGGGCGCCGAGCGAGGGGGTGTTCTCGGTCTCGGACTGCCCCTTCTCGCCATGACAGGCAAGACAGGGGGCGATGCGGTCCTGCAGCGTTTCAGCGCCCGCAGATGAAACGACAAGGGCGAAGGCCAAAGCCGTGATTATTTTTTGCATTGGCCAACCCCTGGTACTCCGTCATTGCGATAAGCAAAGCGACGAATAAAATCTCGTCATGCGCGGGCTTGACCCGCCCATCCATCCATCTTCACAAGAGTCTTTCGAAGCGGATGGATTGCCGGGTCAAGCCCGGCAATGACGAAAAAATGCTTCGTCGCTACGCTCCTCGCAATGACGCGCTCTAATGCGCGGCAACCTTCTGCTTGCCGTAGGTGACGCGGTACACCGCGCCGTTCCAGTCGTCGGATACCAGCAGCGAGCCGTCCTTCATCTGCATCACATCGACCGGCCGGCCGATGTATTTGTTGTCTTCCAGAAAGCCGGTGATGAACGGCTCCATGGATTTCACGGTGCCGTCCTTGTTCAGCTTGATGACAACGACGTCACCGCCGGCTTTGTTGGACCGGTTCCACGAGCCATGCCGCGCCACGATGACGGCGTTCTTGTAGGCCTTCGGAAACATGCTGCCGGTGTAGAAGCGCATGCCGAGGGCCGCGGTATGCGGACCGAGCAGCCCCACCGGCGCCGTGTAGTCGGCGCAGGATTTTCCCCAGCCGAATTCGGGATCGACGATATTGCCCTGCAGGCAATACGGCGCGCCGAAATGTTCGCCGACCTTGGTGACGCGGTTGAGTTCGTCCTGGGGGACGTCTTCCGACATCCAGTCGCGGCCGTTGTCGGTGAAGTAGAGCTGCTTGGTTTCCGGATTCCAGTCGAAGCCGACCGTGTTGCGAACGCCCTTGGCAATCACTTCGGCACCGCTGCCATCCAGGTTCATCCGTCGAATCTGGCCGTGGGCGTCGTCATGCAGCACGTTGTTGCCGGGCTGTCCGACCGGAACGTACAGCTTGTTGTCGGGGCCGATGGCGATGAACTTCCAGCCGTGGGCCTCGTCCTTCGGCAGGTCGTCGTAGATCATCGTCGGTTTCGGCGAACCGTCGAGATTGTCCTCGACCTTGTCGATCTTCGAGACTTTCGAAAGTTCGGCGATATAGAGCGTGCCGTTCTTGAAAGCCACGCCGTTCGGCCGGTACAGGCCCGACGCAAGGGTCTTGACCGAACGCTTGCCGTCCTTGTTGGAGATTGCGTAGACGTTGCCGACGAGGCGGCTGCCGACGAACACCGTGCCCTTGTCGCCTTCGGCGAGCGAACGCGCGTTCGCCATCCCCGCCGCGTAGACCTCGATGTTGAAGCCCGGAGGGACCTTGAGTTTCGCGACCGGCAGCTTGTCGGCGGCCGCGGCGAGCGGCGGCGGTGCGACCGGCGCCAGTTTCGACGCCGCTTCACTGTCCGGACGTCCGATCAAGGGCGAACCCGGCGGAAGGGCCGGCGCGGCGGCCGGTGCCGCGGCTGGCGCAGGCGATGCAGCGGGCGCAGGCGATGCGGAAGGCGACGGACTGGCCGGCTGCTGCGCCGCCGCAGCAAGCGTGAATGCACCAAGAAAAGCACCCGCGAGCAAAGCGCGGCGTGCGGTCGAATAGATCATCTCAAATTCCTCCCTGTGTGGAAATCCTTATCCGCCCCGGCAAGCGTGGCGGCGGTCTTCCTGATCGCACTCTCCAATATTTTATCGCCGATGTGCAATGAAAACATCGCGGAGCGTAACGGCACTACGCTTCCGATCTTTTTCAGTGCCGTCAGTGCCTGGTGCCGGCCAACGAGGGGTCGATCAGCGCTTCGCCGAAAGGAAATTCCAGCACGATCTCGCCTTCGTCGTCGGTCACTTCCAGGACCGCGCTGAGAAGAGCGGGCTGCCCGCCTTCGGTTTTCAGGATTTCCCGGATCGTTGTCCGCGCCACATGCCAGGCATGATCCGGATCGCGCAACTCCTCGCCTTCGGGGTCGAGGATCAATTCCTTACCGATGCGGGTGTTGAAAAAATACCGTGGCATGCCCGGCCACCCTATCGATGAACGCCCTCGCTGGCAGCCCGGGCAGCACTCACAAGTTCTTTATCGATCACGCGTTATTCGCTTGAACTAGACGGCAACCTTTGGTGCATTGCAATAGACCATGCGAAATCCATGACGGAACTTGGTTTTGCCGTTTTTTGCCAATGTGCAAAAACATGTTCCTTTTGCACTGCAACACAACTATTTCCACCTCGTTGAAAATAATTCGCTGGCGAACTTCGAGAACCGCATTACTTTAGTGGCTGAGGGCAAAAATCGCCCGTTCGAGAAGGAGTATGGAAATGTCCTGGAAGACGCCAAAGATCGTCGAAGTGCCGGTTGGCATGGAAATCAACATGTATGCCTGCGCGGCCCGCAAGTAAGCGACTGCGATAGTTCTGCATTTATCGGGGGTGGACCGCACTCGCGGTCAGGTCTTGGGACGTGGCTCGCATGCGAGATCGGCGGCCACCTCCGAATGCATGAGTTTCCAGGAGACAAGTCATGCTTCGCATCGTCGTTCTGGGAGCCGCGGCTGGCGGCGGCGTTCCGCAATGGAATTGCGGGTGTGCGGCCTGTAAGGCGGCGCGTAGCGGAAATCCGGAGCTTCGAAGCACCCAAGCGTCGGTAGCGATCAGTGCCGACGACCGACACTGGTTCCTGGTCAATGCCTCGCCGGATTTGCGTCAGCAATTGATCGCGACGCCGCGGCTTCATCCGGCAGTGGGAAACCTTCGCCACAGTCCCATTGCGGGCGTCATCCTGACCAACGGCGAGGTCGATGCGGTCGCCGGACTTCTGTCGATGCGCGAAGGATCACCATTCACGATTTACGCGCATCAGCGCGTGCTTTCGATCCTGCAGGCCAACAGCATCTTCAACGTGCTGAGCGGAACCAAAGTGCGCCGCGAGCCTGTTGCCATCGACGAGCCTTTCGAGCCCGCACTGCCCGACGGGGCGGGATCGGGCATCGAGATTTTACCTTTCGTCGTGCCGGGCAAGCGCGCCTGGTATCTGGAGGGAAAGGCGCATCCCGCGGGCAGCGACGGCGCCGGCGACACGCTCGGCCTGCGCATCGCGGACAAGGCGACCGGCAGGCACTTCTATTTCCTGGCCGCCTGCAAGCAGGTGACGCCCGAACTGAAACAGCGTCTCGAGGGCGCGTCGCTGATCTTTTTCGACGGCACGGTCTGGCGCGATGACGAATTGATCGCGGCCGGCCTCGGCAACAAGACGGGCCAGAGCATGGGACATATTTCAATGTCGGGCGACGACGGCGCCATCGCCGCCCTTGCCGATCTCGGCATCGACAAAAAGATTTTTCTGCATATCAATAATTCCAATCCGGCATTGCTACGCGATTCCGCCGAACGCGAGGCCGCCGAGCGCGCGGGCTGGCAAATTCCCGCCGATGGGATGGAGATTACGCTTTGAACGCCGATACAGCTTTCGCATCCGCCCCGGGAGCGCCGCTGCGAAATGCCGAACAGCTCGAGGCGCGGCTGCGCCATATCGGCGCGACGCGCTATCACAGCCTGCATCCGTTCCACCACCTGCTGCACGGCGGCAAACTGAACAAGGGGCAGGTGCAGGCGTGGGCTCTGAACCGCTACTATTACCAGAGCACGATCCCGATCAAGGATGCGGTGGTGATCTCGCGCTTTCGCGACCGCGCCACCCGGCTCGAATGGCGGCACCGGATCGAGGACCATGACGGCGACGTCGGCACCGAGGGCGGCATCGAGCGCTGGTTGAAGCTGACCGAAGGGCTCGGGCTCGACAGCGTCTATGTGGAGTCCGCAGAAGGCATCCTGCCAGCGACGCGCTTTGCGGTGGAAGCCTACGTTCACTTCGTCCGCGACAAGACGCCGCTGGAGGCCATTGCTTCGTCGCTGACCGAACTGTTCGCGCCGAACCTGCACGAAGAGCGGATTTCGGGCATGCTGAAGCACTATGATTTCGTCAATCCCGACATCATGCGCTATTTCAGCCGGCGCATGGAGCAGGCGCCGCGCGACGCCAATTTCGCGCTGAAATATGTGAGAGAGCATGCGACAACGCCGGCGGAGCGCGACGCGGTCTGCAACGCGCTGATCTTCAAGACCAATGTGCTATGGGTCCAGCTCGATGCGCTGTATCATGCCTATGTAAACGGCCACGTGCCGCCCGGCGCTTTCATGCCCGTGTCGAGCTAAAGGCGAAGCGATGGCAGGAGGTCGCAACATCAGCGTCAGCGAGGCGAGCCGGCCGGTTCTGCCGCGGCATGCCAAGCTGAAGTTCGACGAGACGCGGCAGCGCTGGGTGATCCTGGCGCCGGAGCGCGTGCTGGCGCCGGATGAGATCGCGGTCGAAATCCTGCAGCTCTGCGACGGCGCGCGCGACGTCGCGCAAATGATCGACCAGCTCGCTGTCAAATATACCGCCGAACGCGCGGCAATCGGCGCCGACGTTATCGCCATGCTGCAGGATCTCGCCGACAAGGGGTTTTTGACCGAGGCGCGGGAGAAGACGTCATGAGCCCGACGCTCACCGATGCGAATCCTGTTGCCGCCGATCCGTCGGATGGGCTGGCGATCATGGAGCGGCGCGGCTCGACGGCGGAAACCTTCGGCATTCCGCTGGCGGTGCTGGCCGAATTGACGCATCGCTGTCCGCTGCAATGTCCCTACTGCTCCAATCCGGTCGAACTGGAGCGTGGCGGCGCCGAACTCACCACCGAGGAATGGAAAAAGGTCTTGAGCGAGCTTGCCGAGATCGGCGTGCTGCAGATTCATTTTTCCGGCGGCGAGCCGACGGCGCGCAAGGATCTGGTCGAACTGGTGCGGCATGCCAGCGACGTCGGGCTCTATTCGAATCTCATCACCTCGGCCGTGCTGCTGACCAAGGAAAAGCTGGAGGCGCTGGCCGATGCCGGACTGTGTCACGTCCAGATCAGTTTCCAGGGCAACGAACCCGCCGTGGCCAACCGGGTCGCCGGCCTGAAGACTTCTCACGCGAAAAAACTCGAAGTCGCGCGCTGGACCCGCGAACTGGATTTGCCGCTCACCGTCAACGCGGTGATGCACCGGCAAAACCTGCATCAGTTGTCCGATATCATCGAGATGGCGGTCGATCTCGACGCCGACCGGCTCGAGGTCGCCAATGTGCAATATTACGGCTGGGCGCTGAAGAACCGTGCCGCGCTGATGCCGACGCTGCAGCAGATCGAGGATACCAGCCGCATCGTCGAGGAGGCCTCGATCAGGCTGAAAGGAATTCTGGCGATCGACTATGTGGTGCCGGATTACTACGCGCTGCGGCCGAAGAAATGCATGGGCGGCTGGGGCCGGCAATTCTTCAACATCTCGCCGTCCGGCAAGATTCTGCCCTGCCACGCCGCCGAGACCATCACCGGCCTCGAATTCCTCTCGGTGCGGTCCAATCACTCGATCGCATGGATCTGGCAGAATTCCGAGGCCTTCAACCGCTATCGCGGCACCGGCTGGATGCCGGAGCCATGCCGAAGCTGCGAGTTCAAGGAAATTGATTTCGGCGGCTGCCGCTGCCAGGCCTTCGCGCTGACCGGCGATGCCGGCAACACCGATCCGGCCTGCACGCTGTCGCCGCTACACGAGCAGATTTTCAAAACGGCCGAGACCGAAGCAGCCGCCGACAACAGCCGCTTCATCTACCGCAATTTCGCCGGCGGCACGCTCGAGACGGGCGACTGACATGGCGCCTGACGCCGACGCGGGAAAATCCACCGGCCAACGCTCCGATCCCTTCGCGCCGCTGACGACGCAGCTTTTGCCGGTCGGTGACGGGCACGAAATCTATTTTGAAACAGTTGGCCGCAGCGACGGCATTGCCGCTGTGTATCTGCACGGCGGCCCCGGCAGCGGCTGCCAGCCGGATCACCGGCGGCTGTTCGATCCCGAGCGCTTCCATGCCGTTCTGTTCGATCAACGCGGTGCCGGACGGAGCCGTCCAAAAGCCCGCTTCGAGGCGAATACGCTGCCGCATCTGATCGCTGACATGGAAAAAATCCGCAACAGCCTCGGCTTCGAGCGCTGGATGATCGTCGGCGGCTCATGGGGCGCCACGCTGGCGCTGGCCTACGCCGAAGCTTACCCCGCGCGGGTGAGCGGGATTGCGTTGCGGGCGACGTTTCTAGGCACCCGCGCCGAGCTGGACCAAGCTTTTCTGCAAAACCTGCAACGTTTTTATCCTGCCCTCGGCGACGATTTCCTCGATGTGCTGACGCCGGCGGAACGAACGCAGCCGCTCGACGCCTACTGGCGCCGTATCCTCGACCCCGATCCTGCCACGCACGGCCCCGCCGCGTGCGCCTGGCACGACACCGAGCGAATTCTCTCCGAACATGCGCCGGCGCGAACGCGACTCGATCCCGGGTCGCTCGGCTCGACGCGTCCGCTGCCCTCCACGCCGTTCATGGAAGCGCATTATTTCCGGAACGATTGCTTCATGAAGCCGGATCAGCTCATGGCGGAAGCCGGGAAGCTGACAGGAATTCCGGGCATCATCGTGCAGGGCCGTTATGATCTGCTGTGCCCGCCATCGACGGCGCAGGCGCTCGCGGCGGCGTGGCCGAATGCGGAAATTCGAATCGTCGAGGGCGCCGGCCACTCGCTGTACGATCCCGGCGTCAGGGACGCGGTGATGAAGGCGATCGCCGATCTGGCTTCCGACTTGGGCAGGCCTTCGCAAACACACACAAAACCGTCATCGTGAGAGGATGGGAGCGTTTGCGTCATTGCGAGCGAAGCGAAGCAATCCAGAGGCGGCGGAAGCAGAGCCGGATTGCTTCGTCGCTTCGCTCCTCGCAATGACGGCGTCACAACATACCGTCGTCATTCTGAGGAGCCGCGCATCTTGCGCGGCGTCTCAGGATGAGGGTTAAGCAAGGAAATTCAAAAATGCCGCTGGCCGGAAAGGGAATGCTGCTGACGTCGATGGACGTCGATCCTGCCGACGAGCGCGACTTCAATCTCTGGTACGACGGCGAGCATCTCGAGGAACGCGTCGCGATCGACGGTTTTCTCGAGGCGCGGCGCTATGTCGCGCATGCTGCCAGGCCGAAATATCTCTGCCTTTATTCCACCGAAACTTTCGAGGTGCTGGACAGCCCCGCCTATCGCACCGCGCTGGCCAGTCCGACCCCCTGGTCGAAAACGACCATGGCGCGTTTCAAGAACATGATCCGCGCCGTCGCTCGCATTACCGTCAGCCGTGGACAAGGCCGCGGCGCGGTGCTGGGGATTATCCGCCTTCGGCCCGCCCCTGACGGCAACGACACGCTGCGCGCGATGCTGACCGATCAACTCGATCCGGCTGGCCTCGACGGAATCATTTCCATGCATCTGATCGAAAGCGATCCCGGTCTTTCCAGACCGATCAACGACATGCCCTTAACCGTCCACCCCGGCGCCGGCGATTGGTACGTCTTGATCGACGGCACCCATGTCAGTGCCGTTTCAGCGATTGTTGCGACGCGCTTCGGTGACGCCGCTGGCTTTAACCCTGCAACCGTAATTTCGACCGGCGTCTATAACCTGATGTGGGATCTGGCGAAGAGCGATATTGCCGGAGTCTGAACGCGGAATCCTTTGCGCGCCTATATATTGCACTGCCACATGAATTAGCATCAGCAATAAAGCCGAGGTTCCAGACCGAAGGCGAATGACAATTAAGGAAAAATGGCTTTTCAGCGTGGCGCCGATCATATTGAATGGCGCCGATTCATTAAGCCTATGATATAATTCAGGGACGACAAGAACGCCGCCATGAGCGTTCGCGAGCAAACATCAAAGGCCGCGTGAACCGTGACGTCCGCGCGGAAGGTAGGAATGAAACCGACTGATATTTCGGCTCCCGACTATTTTCATAAAGTAGTCGATTGCCAATGGGCCTGCCCCGCGCATACGCCCGTTCCTGAGTACATCCGATTGATCGCGGAAGGCCGCTACAGCGACGCCTACATGATCAACTGGAAATCGAATGTGTTTCCGGGAATTCTCGGCCGCACCTGCGACCGGCCTTGCGAGCCCGCCTGCCGGCGCGGCCGCGTCGAGGAAACGCCGGTTGCGATCTGCCGCCTGAAGCGCGTCGCCGCCGATTTCAAGGATGACGTCAGGCACCGCATGCCGCGGCCGGCCGCGAAAAACGGCAAGCGCGTCGCCATCGTCGGCGGCGGTCCCGCCTCGCTCGCCGTCGCCCGCGATCTCGCGCCGCTCGGCTACCATTGCACGGTGTTCGACCAGGACCCGAAAGCGGGCGGCATGATGCGCAGCCAGATTCCGAAATTCCGCCTGCCGGATTCGGTGATCGACGAGGAAACCGATTACATCCTCGACCTCGGCATCGATTTCAAGGGCGGCCAGCGAATCGACTCCTTGAAGAAACTGCTCGCCGAAAACTACGACGCGATCTTCGTCGGCTCCGGCGCGCCGCGCGGCCGCGAACTCGACATTCCCGGCCGCAAGGAGGCGGCTGCCAATATTCACATCGGCATCGACTGGCTCGCCAGCGTGTCGTTCGGCCATGTCGAGAAGATCGGCAGGCGCGTGATCGTGCTCGGCGGCGGCAACACCGCGATGGATTGCTGCCGCACCGCGCGCCGCCTCGGCGGCGAGGACGTCAAGGTGATCGTCCGCTCCGGCTTCGACGAGATGAAGGCCTCGCCATGGGAGAAGGAAGACGCCCTCCACGAGGATATCCCGATCCTCAATTTCATGGTGCCGAAGGCCTTTGTCCATCACGACGGCAAGCTCACCGGCGTCACCTTCGAGAAGGTCAAGGCCGAATTCGACGCCAATGGCCGCCGCAACCTGGTGCCCTCCGGCGAACCCGATCAAACCATCGAATGCGACGATGTGCTGGTCGCAGTCGGCCAGGAGAACGCATTTCCCTGGATCGAGCGCGACTGCGGCGTCGAATTCGACAAATGGGACATGCCGGTGGTCGACAAGACCACCATGGGCTCGACCAATCCAAAGGTGTTCTTCGGCGGCGACGCCGCGTTCGGACCGAAGAACATCATCTGGGCGGTGGCGCACGGCCATGACGCGGCGCTGTCGATCCACAAGCTTCTCTCCGGCGAGGACGTCACCGAGCGCCCGCTTCCCGACGTGCGGGTCTCGTCGCAGAAAATGGGCATCCACGAGTGGAGCTACGACAACGACATTTCCGGCGACAAGCGCTTCAAGGTACCGCACCGCGACAAGGTGGTGGCGCTGAAGGACATCCGCGCCGAGGTCGAACTGGGCTACGACGTCAAGCTCGCGCTCGGCGAGGCGCAGCGCTGCCTCAACTGCGATATCCAGACCGTGTTCGCCGCGCCGTTGTGCATCGAGTGCGACGCCTGCGTCGATATCTGTCCGATGGATTGCATCAGCTTCACGGAGAACGGCGAGGAAGCGGACCTGCGTCAGCGGCTGAAGGCGCCCTCGCCGCATCTCGACCAGTCGCTCTACGTCGCCGACGGCCTCAAGACCGGGCGCGTGATGGTCAAGGACGAGGACGTCTGCCTGCATTGCGGCCTGTGCGCCGAACGTTGCCCCACCGGCGCCTGGGACATGCAAAAATATCTCATCGATATGACACTCGCGGGACCATCATGTCAGTCCAAAGCCCGATCAGCAGCGTAAACGATTTCGTCGTCCGCTTCGCCAACGTCAATGGCTCGGGCTCTGCGAGCGCCAACGAGCTGTTTGCCCGCTCGATCCTGCGACATGGCGTGCCGGTCTCACCGCGCAATATTTTCCCGTCCAACATCCAGGGCCTGCCGACCTGGTACGAGGTACGCGTCACCGAGGACGGACATCTCGGCGCGCGCGGCGGCGTCGACCTGATGGTGGCGATGAACCCGCAGACCTGGGACAAGGACGTCGCCTCGATCGAGCCCGGCGGCTATCTGTTCTACGATTCGACCAAGCCGATGCCGTCGTCGAAATTCCGCGCCGACATCTCGGTGATCGGCGTGCCGCTCACCGCCATCACAAACTCGACCTACACCGAACCGCGCCAGCGCCAGCTGTTCAAGAACATCATCTATCTCGGGGCGCTGTGTGCTCTGATCGACATGGATCCGAAAATCGTCGAGCAACTGATCGGCGAACAGTACAAGGGCAAGGAGAAGCTGCTCTCCTCCAATATTCACGCCTTGCATCTCGGTCGCGACTGGGCGCTGCAGAACCTGAAATGCCCGATCGGCGTGCGAATCAGGAAGTCCGACAAGGTCGGCGACCGCATCTTCATCGAGGGCAACAGCGCGGCCGCGCTGGGCGCGGTCTATGGCGGCGCCACGGTCTGCGCCTGGTATCCGATCACGCCGTCATCGTCGGTCGCCGACGCCTTCACCAGCCATTGCAAGAAGCTGCGGCACGATCCGGAAACCGGCAAGGCGAAATACGCCATCGTGCAGGGCGAGGACGAACTCGCCTCCATCGGCATCGTGATCGGCGCGTCGTGGAACGGCGCCCGCGCCTTCACCGCGACCTCGGGCCCGGGTATCTCGCTGATGACGGAATTCATCGGCCTGTCCTATTTCGCCGAGATTCCGGCCGTCATCATGAACGTGCAGCGCGCCGGCCCCTCGACGGGAATGCCGACGCGGACCCAGCAATGCGACGTGATCGCCTGCGCCTACGCCTCGCATGGCGACACCAAGCACGTGCTGCTGTTTCCGGAAGACCCGGCCGAGGCCTTTGAATTCGCGGCGCAGTCGTTCGATCTTGCCGAGCGGCTGGCAGACCACCATTTTCCTGATGCTCGACCTCGACATCGGCATGAACCACCGGCTTTGCCATCCGCTGCGATGGGACGACGCAAGGCAGTACGACCGCGGCAAGGTGGTGTCGGCGGAAATGCTGGACGACGGCCGCGATTTCGGGCGCTATCTCGACGTCGACGGCGATGGCATTCCGTTCCGTACCTATCCCGGCACGCATCCGACCAGAGGTTCGTATTTCACCCGGGGCACTTCGCGCGACCGTTATGCGCGCTATTCCGAGGAAGGCGCGGTCTATGCCGACAACATGCAGCGGCTGCTGCGCAAGTTCGAAACCGCCCAGGACATGGTGCCGCGGCCGTTGCAGGCCAACGCGCAGAAACCCACGAAATACGGCGTGATCTATTACGGCTCTACCTCGCCGGCGATGGACGAGGCGATCGGGCTGCTTGAGGCGCGCGGACACCAGCTCGACCGCCTGCGCATCCGCGCCTTCCCGTTCCATTCCAGCGTCGCGAGCTTCCTTGCCGAGCACGACTTCGTCTATGTGGTCGAGCAGAACCGCGACGCCCAGCTCCGCTCGCTGATCGTCAACGAGAACGGCATCGACCCGGTGCGGCTGGTGCCGATTTTGCACTATGACGGCACGCCGATCACCGCGCGCTTCATCGCCGGCGCCATCGGCGACCATCAGGATCAGCTGAAGGTTACGCCGCTGCGCAAGGTGAAGTCATGATTTTGAAACGAGATTTCCTGTTATCTCGGCCCGCTTGCGGGGAGGGGTCGTATCGCGCAGCGATCCGGGTGAGGGGGACTCTCCAGGCACTCAGCTCGGGGGGAGTCCCCTCTCCCCGCAAGCGGGGCGAGGGAGCAGAAAGGCGCTGCCATGACCTACATCGCCAAACCGAAATTTCAGCACCCGGGCCTGCCGAAGAACGAACTCGGCTACACCCACCGCGACTACGAGGGCAAGGTCTCGACGCTGTGCGCCGGCTGCGGTCACGACTCGATCACGGCCTCGATCATCGAGGCGTGCTTTCACCTCTCGATCGAACCGCACCGCGTCGCCAAGATTTCCGGCATCGGCTGCTCGTCGAAGACGCCGGACTATTTCCTCGGCAACTCGCACGGCTTCAATTCGGTGCATGGCCGCATGCCGTCGGTGCTGACCGGCGCCAATCTCGCCAACCGCGACCTGATCTACCTCGGCGTCTCCGGCGACGGCGACAGCGCCTCGATCGGCTTCGGCCAGTTCGCGCATTCGATCCGGCGCGGCGTCAACATGACCTATATCGTCGAGAACAATGGCGTCTACGGCCTGACCAAAGGTCAATTCTCCGCTACCGCCGATCGCGGGTCGAAGTCCAAAAAAGGCGTGATGAATACCGATAACGCCATCGATCTGGTGGCGATCGCTCTGCAACTCGGCGCGAGCTTCGTGGCGCGCAGCTTCTCCGGCGACAAGGCTCAGCTGGTGCCGCTAATCGAGGCCGCGATCCGCCACAAGGGCGCGGCGTTCATCGACGTGGTGAGCCCGTGCATCGCCTTCAACAACCACGCCGGCTCGACCAAGAGTTTCGACTATGTGCGCGAGCACAACGACGCCGTCAACCGGCTCGACGTCATCACCGGGCGCGAGCCCATCACCGTCGATTACGCGCCGGGATCGGTGCAGGTCGTCGAGCAGCACGACGGCACACGGCTGGCGTTGCGCAAACTCGATGCGGACTACGAGGCGCACGACCGTCTCGCGGCGATGGCATTTTTGCAGAAGCATGCCGCCAAGGGCCAGGTGGTGACCGGATTGCTCTATGTCGATCCCGAGTTGGAAGACTTGCACGCCCACCTCGATACGGTCGACACGCCGCTCAACCAGCTGGATGAGAAGGCGCTTTGCCCCGGTTCCGCGGCGCTGGAGAAGTTCAACGCCAGCCTGCGCTGATGTGTCATTGCGAGGAGCGAAGCGACGAAGCAATCCAGTCTGCATCAACAGTCCTGATTGCTTCGCTTCGCTCGCAATGACGGCTCAACACGAGCGCGTCATTCACTAGGGAGGACTTGGCGATGGACGTGGTCCCACTGGGTCCGGGATTCGGCGCCGAATTGCGCGGCGTGACGCTCGCGGATGTCGCCTCGGACGACGACCTCTACGCGGCGGCGCGCGCGGCTTTCGAGGAACACTCCGTCCTGGTGTTTCGCGGTCAGACCATCACCGACGAGATCCAGCTCGCCTTCTCGCGCCGTTTCGGTCCGCCCGAAGTGACCAAGGTGGGCTCGCAGGGCACCGGCTCGCATTTCGTGATCCTCTCTACCATCGGCCCCGATGGCAAGGTGGTGCCGGCCGATCATCGGCTTTCGCTGCGAGCCAAGGCCAACCAGCTCTGGCATACCGACTCGTCATTCAAGCGCGTGCCGGCGCTGGCATCGCTGCTGTCGGCCCGCATCATTCCGGCACGCGGCGGAGAGACCGAATACGTCTCCACCCGTCTTGCCTTCGAGCGGCTCGATGCGGCCACACGCACCAGGCTCGAAACCTGCTTCGCCTGGCATGACTACGCGCATTCGCGCAACCAGGTGGCGCCGGACCTCGCCAGTCCCGAGGAACGCGCCGCGCTGCCGCCGCAATGCTGGCGGATGGTTTGGACCAATCCCGTCAACGGCCTTGGCGCGATCTATCTCGCCTCGCACGCTTATGCGGTCGAAGGCATGGAGGCGGCGGCGGGGAAACGTCTGATCGACGAGTTGATGGAATCCGCGACCGCGGCGGGCACCAGCTATCTGCACCAATGGCGCCAAGGCGACGTGGTAATGTGGGATAACCGCGCCACCATGCATCGCGGACGGCCGTGGCCGGCGCAGGAGCCGCGCCTGATGATAAGGACGACGATCTCCGCCACCGCGGCGGACGGCGTCGACACCATGCGCTTGCCGTCGGCGCAGGCGGCGGAATAGCGGTTTTCCAATTGCCGAAACAGTGACCGGCGCCGCAAATCCCGCAGGGATCGAACGGTTGTGAATGGCGTTATCTCGCCGGAATACGCATATTCCATTGTCAGCACGCCCAACCCCGTGTTGACAATCCGGCCAGGCGCCGGGGAAGGTGCCGGTAATGGACCAGATCAAGGCGAAACAAGGCATCATGAATCCTGTCAAAGCACTCGAAAAGCACGGTCAGGCGGTCTGGCTGGATTTCCTGGCCCGCGGTTTCGTCGCCAAGGGCGACCTTCAGAAGCTGATCGACAGCGACGGCGTCAAGGGCGTCACCTCCAATCCATCGATCTTCGAAAAGGCGATCGGCAGTTCGGACGAATATGACGGCGCGATCGGCGAAGCGTTGAAGAAGGGTGACCGCCCGGTCGCGGAGCTGTTCGAACATCTCGCAGTCGAGGATATTCAACACGCGGCCGACGTGCTGCGGCCGGTCTACGATCGGCTCAAGGGCGGCGACGGGTTCGTCAGCCTCGAAGTGTCGCCGTATCTGGCCTTGAATACCAAAGACACGATCGCCGAGGCCGAACAGCTCTGGAAAGAAGTCGATCGCGAAAACCTGATGGTGAAGGTGCCGGCGACATCGGAGGGTCTGCCCGCGATCCAGCATCTAATCGGCAAAGGCATCAGCATCAACATCACGCTGCTGTTTTCGCAGAAAGTGTATGTGCAGGTTGCCGAGGCTTACATCGCCGGCCTCGAGAAATACCTCGCCGGCGGCGGCGATCCATCCCATGTCGCCAGCGTCGCCAGCTTCTTCGTCAGCCGCATCGACAGCGTGGTCGACAAGCAACTCGATGAGAAGATCGCAAAGGCCAACGATCCGACCGAGAAGGCGCGGTTGACGGCGCTCAAGGGCAAGGTCGCCATCGCCAATGCCAAGATGGCCTATCAGGACTATAAGAAACTGTTTCAAGGTGCGCGGTGGGACAAACTCGCAGCCAAGGGCGCAAGGCCGCAGCGGCTGCTGTGGGCCTCGACCGGCACGAAAAATAAAGCGTACCGCGACGTGCTTTATGTCGAGGAATTGATCGGCAAGAATACGGTCAACACGGTGCCACCCCCGACGCTCGATGCATTTCGCGACCATGGCGAGGTTCGTGACAGCCTTGAGGAAAACGTCGAGGATGCCAAGCGCGTGCTGGCGGACCTGGAAAAATCCGGCATCTCGCTCGACGCCATCGCGGCGGATCTGGTCAAGGACGGCGTCAAGCAATTCGCCGACGCGGCCGACAAGCTTTACGGCGCGGTGGCATTCAAGCGCACGACGGTGATTGCCGGCGGTATCGACCGGCAACAATTTGCGCTCGGAGCCATGTCCAAAGCGGTTGAAGACAGCGGCGAGGAATGGCGCGCGGCCGGCACGATCCGCCGGCTGTGGCAGCGTGACAAATCGGTCTGGACCGGCACCGACGAGGACAAGTGGCTCGGCTGGCTCGACAGCGTGTCCGCCGAGACCAGCAAACTGGCGGACTACCGGGACTTCGCCGATTGGGTGAAGCAGCAGGGTTTTACGGACGCTGTCGTGCTGGGCATGGGCGGATCGAGTCTCGGCCCCGAAGTGATCGCCAAAACTTTCGGAAGGCAGTCCGGCTTCCCGAAACTGCATGTGCTGGATTTCGACCGATCCCGCGCAGGTGCGCGCGATGGGGGGTGCTGTGAACATGGCGAAGACGCTGTTCATCGTATCCAGCAAGTCCGGCGGCACCACCGAACCGAATGTGATGAAGGATTATTTCTTTGCGCAGGTGAGCGCGGCCATCGGCGCCGACAAGGCCGGTGGGCATTTCGTTGCGGTCACCGATCCCGGTTCGTCGCTGGAAAAGGTCGCAAAAGCGCAGGGTTTCGCCCGCATCTTCCATGGCGACCCGACGATCGGCGGGCGCTATTCGGTGCTGTCGCCATTCGGGCTCGTGCCCGCCGCCGCGGCCGGCATCGACCTTGCGCGGTTTCTCGACCTCACGCTTGCGATGGTCCGCTCCTGCGGACCGGACGTGCCGCCGCATGAAAATCCCGGCGTCCGGCTTGGGCTTGCGATGGGCGTTGCCGGCCGCGAAGGCCGGGACAAGATCACCATCCTGTCGTCGAAGAAGATCGCCGACTTCGGCGCCTGGACCGAGCAGTTGATCGCCGAGTTCGACCGGCAAGGATGGCAAGGGACTGATCCCGATCGATGCCGAACCGCTCGGCCAGCCGACCGTGTATGGCCAGGACCGGTTCTTCATCGACCTTCGTACCGAGGACGAAACCGACGGGAGCCACGACGACAAGCTGGCAGCGCTGGAAAAAGCCGGGCATCCGGTGGTGCGCATCGTCATGCAGTCCATCGAGCACATCGGTCAGGAATTCTTCCGGTTCGAGATCGCGACCGCCGTCGCGGGCGCGGTCCTCGGCATCAACCCTTTCAACCAGCCCGACGTCGAGGCCGCCAAGATCAAGACCCGTGAACTCACGGCATCGTTCGAGAAAACCGGCTCGCTTCCTTTGGAAAAGCCGGCGGTATCGACCGCGCAGGCCGAGATTTACACCGACGACAACAACGCCCGCGCATTGCGCAAGGCCGGCGCCGACGGCGATCTCGGATCCTGGCTCAAGGCCCACCTCGGCCGCTCCGGTGCCGGCGACTATGTCGCACTGCTGGCCTACATCGAACGCGATTCCGCGCATATCGACGCCTTGCAGCACATGCGTCTTGCGGTGCGCGATCGCCGCCACGTCGCGACCTGCGCCGAATTCGGGCCCCGCTTCCTGCATTCGACCGGCCAGGCCTATAAGGGCGGGCCCGACAGCGGCGTGTTCCTGCAGATCACCGCCGACGATGCCGGCGACCTCGCGGTGCCCAACCAGAAGGCCAGCTTCGGCGTCATCAAGGCGGCGCAGGCGCGCGGCGACTTCGACGTGCTGACCGAACGTGGCCGGCGTGCGCTGCGCGTACATCTCAAGGGCGATCTGAAAGCAGGGCTGGCGATGCTCGATGCGGCGATCGCTGGCGCGTTGACCTAGAGCATGATCCCGAATAGTGGGAAACGGTTTTCAAATCAGACCATGCTCAAGGCAAAATAAGGAATCCGCGAATGCAGCTCGGCATGATCGGCCTCGGCCGGATGGGCGGAAACATCGTCCGGCGGTTGATGAAAAACGGCCATCATACCGTCGTCTATGACAAGGACCCGAAAGCGGTGACCGCCCTCGCAGCCGACGGCGCGGTCGGCGCCGACGCGCTGGAGGATTTCGTCGCCAAGCTCGACACGCCGCGAACCGTGTGGGTGATGCTGCCCGCAGGCGTGATCACCGAGACCACCATCGATGCGCTGGCAAAACTGCTGCGAGCCGACGACGTCATCGTCGACGGCGGCAACACGTTCTGGCAGGACGACGTTCGCCGCGGCAAGGCGCTCAGGGAAAAAGGCATCCACTATGTCGATGTCGGCACCTCCGGCGGCGTATGGGGCATCGATCGCGGCTACTGCATGATGATCGGCGGCGACAAGGCCGTGGTCGATCGCCTCGATCCGATCTTCGCGGCGATGGCGCCGGGCATCGGCGACATCCCGCGCACGGAAGGCCGCGACGGCCGCGATCCGCGGATCGAGCAAGGCTATATCCACGCCGGGCCGGTGGGGGCCGGCCATTTCGTCAAGATGGTGCACAACGGCATCGAATACGGGTTGATGCAAGCTTACGCTGAGGGATTTGACATCCTGAAGAATGCCAACATCGAGGCGCTGCCCGTGGAGCATCGCTTCGACCTGGACATCGCCGACATTGCCGAGGTGTGGCGGCGCGGCAGCGTGATCCCGTCGTGGCTGCTCGATCTCACCGCATCGGCGCTCGCGGGAAACCACACGCTGGACAACTACTCCGGCTTTGTCGAGGATTCCGGCGAAGGCCGGTGGGCCATCAACGCTGCCATCGACGAGGCGGTGCCCGCGGAAGTGCTGAGCGCCGCGCTGTTCGCGCGATTCCGGTCGCGCCAGCAGCACACCTTCGCTGAAAAAATTCTCTCGGCAATGCGCGCCGGCTTCGGCGGCCACAAGGAGCCGCAGCAGCATCCCGACCCCGCGCATCAGGCCGCACCCGAGATCGTAAAGCCGAAAGCTTGATGCGCATGACAAACCGGCCACAAAAACAGAAAAAACCGGATTCCTGCGCCTTTGTCATCTTCGGCGTTACCGGCGACCTGACACATCGGCTGGTGGTCCCTGCTCTATATAATCTTGCCGTCGCCGACCTGTTGCCCGAAAAATTCTGTGTGATCGGCATCGCGCGCACGAGCATGTCGAACGACGAACTTCGCGGCAGCCTGATGAAAGGCCTGCGCGAATTCGCCACCCGCCCGGTGGACGACGCGATCGCCGACCGCCTGCTGGAATGCGTGACCTGCATCGCCGCCGATCCGAAAGACCCCGCCTCGTTCGAGACGATGCGCGAGCAGCTCGAGAAACTGGAAACGGCGCAGCAGACCGGCGGCAACCGCCTGTTCTATCTGGCTACTCCACCCGCCGCATTCGCGCCGATCGCCCACCAATTGGGACGTGCCGGTTTGCTCAAGGAAGACGACGACGGCGCGTGGCGGCGACTCGTGGTCGAAAAGCCTTTCGGCACCGATCTTGAGTCGGCCAAAAAACTGAACGGCGAACTGCTGAAAATCGTCGACGAACAACAAATCTACCGGATCGACCATTATCTCGGCAAGGAGACGGTGCAGAACATTCTGGTGCTGCGCTTCGCCAACGGCATGTTCGAGCCGATCTGGAATCGCAACCATATCGATCACATCCAGATCACCGTCGACGAAAGGCTCGGCGTCGGCCATCGCGGCAGTTTCTACGACGCCACCGGCGCGCTGCGCGACATGGTGCCGAACCACCTGTTTCAGTTGCTGTCGCTGGTCGCGATGGAGCCGCCGGCGCGGTTCGACGCCCACGCGGTGCGCTCCGAGAAGGCCGAGGTGCTGGCGGCGATCCAGACCCAGAGCGAAGCGGAGGCGCTGCAGAACTCGGTGCGCGGTCAATATCGGGCCGGTCGGATCGGCGACACCGAGATTGAGAACTACCGCGAAACCGAGGACGTGAATCCGGACAGCACCACCGAGACCTACGCGGCGCTGAAGCTCACCATCGACAACTGGCGCTGGGCCGGTGTGCCGTTCTATCTGCGCACCGGAAAGGCGCTCGGCATCAAGCGCAGCGAAGTTGCCATAAAATTCAAGCAGGCGCCGTTCGCGATGTTCCGCGACACGCCGGTGGACCGGCTGTCGCAGAACTATCTCGTCATCAGCATCGAGCCGGCCGAAGGAATTACCCTGCAGTTCAACACCAAGGTGCCGGGGCCGACGATTGCTATCGACGGCGTCGAGATGAAGTTCAATTACAAGGATTATTTCCAGGCCGCGCCGAGCACCGGCTATGAGACGCTGATCTATGACTGCATGATCGGCGACAATATCCTGTTCCAGCGCGCCGACAGCGTCGAAGCCGGCTGGCAGGCGGTGCAGCCGTTTCTCGACGCGTGGAAGAAGGCGGGTGCCAAGGGGCTGGAACAATATGACGCCGGCAGTGAGGGTCCCGCCGGCGCTGAGGATTTGCTGAAGCGCGATGGCCGTGATTGGCGAAAGTTCGGCTGATGGGTCCGAGCGACAATCGCAGGATGATCGTCGTTCCCGACCCGGCGGCGCTGGCGAAAACCGCGGCGGAACGCCTGATCGCTCGAATCGCTGCAAATGACGGCCGAGTCGCGATCTGCCTGACCGGCGGGTCGAGTCCAAGACGGCTATACGAGTTGCTCGCGACGGACTTCTACAAAAGCCGGATACCGTGGGACCGGGTGCACTGGTTCATCGGGGATGAACGTTTTGTCCCGGCCACCGATTCACGGAACAACATGCGCATGGCGCGGCAGGCGTTTCTCAATTGCTGCGCGCCGCTGGTCAACATTCATCCCATGGCAACCGGCGCGGCCGGTCCCGATGAAGCGGCGGATCTCTACCAGACCGAGCTGAAATCGTTCTACGGCGCCGACCAGATCGACGGCGTCCGACCGTTGTTCGATGTCGTCTTGATGGGCGTTGGCCCCGACGGCCATGTCGCGTCGCTGTTTCCGGATTATCCGGCCATCGAGGAGACCCGGCGCTGGGTGGTCGGCGTTCCCGAGGCGCATGTGGAACCCTTCGTGCCCCGAGTATCGCTTACCTTGCCGGTGCTTGGGTCCTGCCGCGAAATGCTGTTCGAGGTGAGCGGCGCGGACAAGCGCGCGATCCTGACCCGCGTGCTGGCCGGCGGGAACCTGCCCGCGAGCCGGGCGCGTTCTACCGGCGAGACGACATGGCTGATCGACGCAGCGGCACTCCCGGAGAATGTCCGTGTCTGACAATGCCACCAAGCCTCCCTGCGCGCTGATCGTCATGGGCGTATCCGGCTCGGGCAAAAGTACCGTTGCCGAGACGCTCGCGGAGCGCTTGGGCTGGACCTGCGAGGACGGCGACAAGTACCATCCTAAAAACAATGTCGAGAAGATGAGCGCCGGTCATCCGCTCACCGACGAGGACCGCTGGCCATGGCTGAACGCCATCGCCGACGAGATCGAACGCGTGTGCAAGTCGCGCGGGCACGTCGTGGTCGCCTGCTCCGCGCTGAAACGCGCCTATCGCGACGTCCTGTTGCGAGGCCGGGACGATGTGCGCATCGTCTTTCTCAACGGTACCCAGCAACTGATCGCGCATCGGCTTACCCAGCGGCAGGATCATTTCATGCCGCCGGGGCTGCTGGACAGCCAGTTCAAGACCCTCGAGCCCCCGAGCCGCGATGAGAATGCCATCGATGTGCCGATCGAGGCGTCGGTTGAGACAATCGTCGACGATATCGTCGGCCAACTGGATGCCGCCGCTGCCGGCCGCAATTCCGGCAACAGGAAAAAAGCATGAACCGCATCGCGCTGGTGGTCTCGGACGTCGACGGCACCCTGGTGACCCACGACAAGCGTCTGACCGATGGCGCGAAGGGCGCTGTGCAGCGGCTGCATGCCGCCGGTATCGGCTTCACCATCACCAGCAGCCGGCCGCCGGTCGGCATGCGATTCCTGGTCGAGCCGCTCGGGATCACGCTTCCGCTCGGACCTTTCAACGGCAGCTCGATCGTCGATCCGCAATTGAAGCCGATCGAGCAGCACCTTATTCCTGCCGCCGCGGCCCGGCGCAGTATCGACGTGCTGGAACAATTCGGCGTCGATATCTGGTTGTTCACCAACGCGCAATGGATCGTCAAAAGGGACGACGGCAAATATGTGCCGCACGAGCGCGACACCATCCAGTCCGATCCAGCTTACGTGACGGATTTCACGCCGTACCTGGCAACCGCATGCAAGATCGTCGGCGCCAGCGCGGACGCCGCGCTGCTGGAACGCTGTGAAGGCGCGATGCAGCAAGCACTCGGCCCGCAGGCCTCGGCGATCCGCTCGCAAAGTTATTATCTCGACATCACGCCGCCGGGCCAGGACAAGGGTACCTTCGTCGAGGCGATGGCGCGGCATCTGGCCATCCCGACCGGCGCGATCGCCACCATCGGCGACATGCAGAACGATCTTGCGATGTTCAGAAAGAGCGGCTTCTCGGTCGCGATGGGCAACGCCACCGACGACGTCAAGCGCCAAGCGTCGCATGTGACCTCCTCCAACGAGGAAGAAGGCTTTGCGAAGGCCGTCGCTTTCATTTTGCAACATAACCGGTGAGAGCGGGCCGCCGCGCCCTGCTCAAGCCAGCCAGCGCTTTCGCCGTCTGTAGTGCTTGACCTCGCGGTAGCTCTTTCGGCCGGCGGCGGAAAGACCAAGATAGAACTCCTTCACGTCCGCGTTCTGCCGCAGATCTTCGGCCTTGCCGTCGAGGACGAAACGGCCGCTCTCGAGAATGTAGCCGTAGTGGGCGTAGCGCAGCGCCATGTTGGCGTTCTGCTCGGCGAGGAGGATCGAGACGTTCTCGCTTTCATTGAGCCGCACGACGATCTCGAAGATCTCCTCGACGAGCTGGGGTGCCAGCCCCATCGAGGGCTCGTCGAGCAACATCATCTTCGGGCGGCTCATCAGGGCGCGGGCGATCGCGACCATCTGCTGCTCCCCGCCCGACATATAGCCGGCGAGCGCCTTGCGACGCTCCTTGAGGCGCGGGAAATAGCTATAGCAACGTTCCACGTCCGCATGGATCGCTGCCCGGCCATCGTTTCGCAGGAAGGCGCCGGTCAGAAGATTCTCCTCGACGGTAAGGTGGCCGAAACAGTGTCTTCCCTCCATGACCTGGATCACGCCGCGCCGTACAAGCTCGGCCGGCGTCAGGCGGTCGACGCGTTCCCCCGAATATTCAATCGAGCCTTTCGTGACATCGCCCCGTTCGACGCGAAGCAGGTTGGAGATCGCCTTGAGCGTCGTCGTCTTGCCCGCGCCATTGGCCCCAAGGAGGGCAGTGATGCCCCCCTTGGGAACCTGGAGCGAAACGCCCTTGAGCACAAGAATCACATGGTCGTAGATGACCTCGATATTGTTCACCTTGAGCAGGGCGTCTTCGCTTGTCACGGCGTTACCTTCGTTGTTTTGGAAACCTGCATCCGCTCACTGCCTCGCCGCGCCCACGGTCTCCTTCGCGCAATCGCGTATCGCGATGTCCTTCTCCTTGGCGTATTTGCCCGCCGACTCCTCGACCATTTGGCGGACCATCTGGTGGTCTGTGGTGATCCAGTTGGACGCGTTGACCCAATGCTCACCGTTCCATTGCAGGACGCGGAGCGGACCGCCGCCCTCGTGGTCCTCGCAACTGACCCGGAAGGTCGGCATCAGCCCGCGTGCGCCAAGCGCCTCGATCTTCTTCGCGTCGAAGGAGAGGTTCTCGAGGCCCCAGCGGACTTGTTCGCCGGTAAGAGGCTTGTTGCCGAAGCGCTCCTGGGCCTTGCGGACCGCTTCAACCAGCACGATGCCGTTCACCACGCCGCGGTTGTAGAAGATGCTGCCGACCCGCGCGGGCTCGATGTTGCCGTTGCCCTTCTCCTGGACCTGCTTGATGATCTCCTGGATCACCGTGTAATCGCGACCCGCACCATGGAAGCCGGCCGCGTAATAGCCCTTCGCCGCGTCGCCGGCCGGCATCACATCCTCCTCGGAGCCCGCCGCCCAGGGGCCGATGATACGGTTGGCGGGAAAGCCAACAGCGGCCGCCTCGCGCAGCGCGGTCGGATTCATGACCCCCCAGCCGCGCAGGATGACCCAATCGGGCTTGTAATCGGCGATCTGGAGCCAGGTCGCCTTCTGGTCGACGCCAGGTCGAGTGACGGGAAAGGGCTTCAGCTCGAAGCCGTATTTCTCGGCAAGCTTCTCGAGGATGGGAAGGGTCTCCGCGCCATAGGGCGAGTCATGATAGGCGTCGGCGATCTTCTTGCCCTTCAGCTTCTGCGCGCCACCTTCCTTCTGGCCGATGAACTCGATGATCGCGGTCTCCTGCGACCACCAGTTGACGATCATGGGAAAGACATAAGGAAACACGCGACCGTCCGAGGTGTCGGTGCGGCCGTAGCCGAGCGACAGGATCGGGACCTTGTCGGCGGTCGCTCGCTCGATCAGTGCATAGGTGATGCCGGTCGAGAGCGGGCTGACAGCGGTCGCGCCGGTCGGACCTTTGCCTTTGAGTCGCTCATAGCATTCGACGCCACGGTCGTTCTGATAGGCCGTCTCGCATTCTTCCCAGGTCAGCTTGACGCCGTTGATCCCGCCGTCGCGGGCATTGACCAACGCCATGTAGTCCATCATGCCGCCGAAGAAGCCGGTGGCGCTGAAAGCGTAGGCTCCGGTGCGGTAAATCAGGATGGGAACGAACTGCTCGTTCTCCGCCCGTGCCGGCGACTCGCCGAAGGCGAGCGGGACGGCGAGCGCCACGGCTCCGATTAATTTAGACGCAAATCTCAAGACGCTCATAGTAGCCTCCTTTATATGGGCCTCTCCGCTTTCCGGAGCTGGCCCGACGTTGCGACGATGCGTGGTAACGAAGCGGTTTCCCTTCAAATGTCCGTCCGCGGCGCGTTGCTCCCCGTTCTCCGGCTAATTCGGGAACGGCCAGAGCCGGAGCTTCTCCTTGACGATCTGCCACATGCGCGCGAGGCCGCTCGGCTCGTAAATCAACAGGAGAACGAGGAGCCCGCCGAAGACGATGCGCTCGAGCTGGGCCAGCAGGTTGCCATCGATCCTGCCGCCGAACAGCGCCGAGATATTGTTCAATGCGAAGGGCAGCAGCTCGATGTAGATGACGCCGAGGAACGAGCCCAGGATACTGCCGAGGCCACCCATGATGACCATGAACAGCATCTGGAAGGCGCGCGGCAGGCCGAATGCCTGCACGTCCACCGAGCCGAGATAGAGGAAAGCCCAGAGCGCGCCCGCGACCCCCAGATAAAACGAGCTGATCCCGAAAGCGAGCAGCTTCGTCTTCAGAATCGGAATACCGATGATCTCGGCGGCCACGTCCATGTCCCGCACCGCCATCCAGGCTCGACCGGTCGCGCCGCGCACCATGTTCTTTGCGGCGAGCGTCATGATGGTGACGATGACAAGCGCCACGAGATAGCGGGCCTGCGGCGAGTTCGAGCCGGTAGCCGAAGAGCTCCATGGAGGGCGGCGTGATCACTCCCGAAATGGAATAGTTGGTGAACCAGCCGACGTGGGTGAATATCCATTCCGTGAAGTACTGTGCCGCGAGCGTCGTCACCAGCAGATAGAAGCCCTTTATGCGCAGGCTCGGCAGGCCGAACACCATGCCGACCGCTGCGGCAATCAGGCCGGCAAGCGGCAGGTAGATCCAGAACGGCAGACCGAGCCGCACCGAGAGATTGTAGGCCGCGAAGGCGCCGACCATCATGTTTGCCGCGGCGCCAAGGGATATCTGGCCGGCGTAGCCGGTGAGCAGGTTGAGGCCGAGGACCGCCAGCGAATAGACGAGGAACGGCACGAGGATCGAGCGGAGCCAGTACTCGTTCGCGACGAAGGGAACGACCCCATACGCGACCACCATCAGGATGACGAAGGCGACGCGGTCCTGCCGGAGCGGGAAGATCGCCTGATCGGCGGCGTAGCTCGTCTTGTATTGGCCCGCTTCACGATAGATCACGGCATGCCCTCCCTCAGACCCGCGCGATGAACTTCTCGCCGAACAGGCCCTGCGGCCGGAACAGCAGGAAGACAGTGGCGAACACGTAGGAGATCCAGCTTTCGATGCCGCCGCCGATGACGGCGCCGAGATAAACTTCGGCCAGCTTCTCGACAGCACCGACGATGAGGCCGCCCACGATGGCGCCCGGGATCGACGTGAAGCCGCCGATGATCAGGACGGGGAGCGCCTTGAGCGCCACGAAGGTGAGAAGGAATTGCCCGCCGATTCTGGCGCCCCAGAGGAGTCCTGCGACAAGCGCCACGATGCCCGATGTCGCCCAGACAAAGGACCAGACGAACTGCAGCGATATGCCGACCGAAAGCGCGGCCTGATTGTCGTCGGCGACCGCCCGCAGGGCTCGGCCGGTGCGCGTGCGGTTGAAGAACGTCGCCAGGGAGAGGACCAGCACGCCGGCGATGGCGGCGGCGATCAGATCGAACTGGCTGACTATCAGGCCGCTGCGGGACACCGGCGGCGGCATGTCGACCGATTCGATCTTGAATTCCTCGGTCGCATTGACGTCGGCGCCGCCGTCCGTGCTTGAAGCCACCGGCGGTTGGGTCGGCGCCGCAACCTGGGCAGGCGTCGATTGCTCCGGCATCGTGGCTGCCGTCTGAGACGGCTTGGGAGCCGCGAAGTCGAAGACCGAGAGAAGGTCGATCGGCCGTTCCACGATGCCGATGTTGATCTTGCGGACGGTGGCGCCCCACACGGCCTGGGCCCCGCCCTCGATGATCGAGGCGATGCCGAGGGTCGCGAGAAGCAGAATGATGAGCGGCTGGTTGACAAGCCGCCGCAGGACGAACCGCTCAGTGCCCAGGGCAAGCAGCACCATGATGGCGAGCGTAATGGCAATGGCGAGCCAGAACCTGAAGTCGCCGGGATGATGGGAACCGAGGACATCGATGAGGCCGGCGAAGGTCATCGCCGCGAACAGCACCATCGAGCCTTGGGCGAAATTGAAGACGCCCGAGGCCTTGTAGATGAGCACGAAGCCGAGCGCCACGAGCGAGTACATGACGCCGGAGAGCAGGCCACCGATCAGCACCTTGGTAAAGAACAGCATGTCCATTAGTGGCTTACTCCAAGATAGGCGTCGATGACACTTTGGTTTGCTCGCACCTCGTCGGGCGTGCCGTCGGCGATCTTGCGGCCATAGTCGAGCACGACAACTCGGTCGGAGATGTCCATGACCACGCTCATGTCGTGCTCGATGAGGGCGATCGTCGTACCGAATTCCTCGTTGACGTCGAGGACGAAGCGGCACATGTCCTCCTTCTCCTCGACATTCATGCCGGCCATCGGCTCATCGAGCATCAAGAGGTCGGGCTCGGCGGCGAGCGCGCGGCCGAGCTCGACGCGCTTCTGCAGCCCATAAGGCAGCCGTCCCACAGGAACCTTGCGGATCGCCTGGATGCCGAGAAAGCTGATGATCCGCTCGACCGCCTTGCGATGCTCGATCTCCTCGCGCTCCGCTGGCCCCCAACGGAGCGCCTGCCAAAGGAAATTGCGCTTCATCCTGAGCAGGCGGCCGGTCATGATGTTGTCGAGCGTGCTCATGCCCTTGAAGAGCGCGATATTCTGGAAAGTGCGGGCGATGCCCATGGTGGCCGCCTCATGTGGGCGCATCTGGCGACGCACTTGGCCCTTGTAGACGACCTGCCCTTTCTGCGGCTGGTAAAAGCCGTTGATGCAGTTGAGCATCGAGCTCTTGCCTGCGCCGTTCGGTCCGATGATGGCGCGGATCTCGCCCTTGCGAATGTCGAAGGACACGTCCGAAAGCGCGCGCACCCCGCCGAAGGCGAGGGAGATGTTCTCGACCTTGAGGAGCGTCTCGTCGCTGATACGATTCGGTTTCGTCATGCACCCAGCTCGCCTTCCGCGAACCGGGGGGTGGCTGTAGGCCGCGTCGCCTCGCGGATGGAAAGGGCGGCCTCCATCGCCCCTTGCCGGCCGTCCTTGAAGGTCACGATTGTCCTGATTTGCGCGGCGCGATCGGAGCTTCCATAAAGCCCGTCGACGAGCGGCGCATAGCGCTCGGCGATGAAACGCCGGCGCAGTTTCCCCGTGCGGGTAAGCTCGCCGTCATCCGCGTCGAGTTCCTTGTGAAGGAGGAGAAACCGCCGGATCTGCGCACCGGCGCGCGTCTCGTCGGCTGCGAGATCCCGGTTCACTTGCTCGACGCAGCCTTGAATCAGATCGTAGACCTCGGGCTTGGCCGCAAGCTCCTGGTAGCTCACATAGGGCGATCCCTGGCGCTCGATCCAGACGGCCACGGCCTCGAGGTTTATGCTGATGAACGTGGCGACGTAGTCTCGGCCCAGTCCGAACGCCACCGCCTCCTTGATATATGGAAAGAACTTGAGCTTGTTCTCGAGATATTTCGGGGAGAAGACCGTTCCGTCGTTGAGCCGGCCGACATCCTGGATGCGATCGACGATCCTGAGCTGTCCATCTGCATCGAAGAATCCGGAATCGCCGGTGCGAACCCAGCCATCGGCGGTCTTGATCTCGGCCGTCAGCCGATCATCCTTGTCATACCCCGCGAAGACCCCGGGACCCTTGACCAGCACCTCGCCATTGTCGGCGATCTTGATCTCGACCTGGGGCGCCGGGACGCCGACCGCATCGGCCTTGATCCGGTCGTCCGGCTGCATGCAAGTCATGCCGCCCGTTTCGGTCGCGCCATAAAGCTGCTTTAGGTGGAGGCCGAGGCAGCGGTAGAACGCGAAGACGTCTGGACCGATCGCGTCGCCCGCCGCATAGCCAAGCCGCATACGGGAAAGGCCGATAATGTCCTTGATGGGCCCGTAAACCAGAAATTCGCCGAGCCAATAGAGTAGATGATCGCTCGCCGCCACCGGTTTCCCGTCGAGGCGGGCGCGGTCGGCCCGCCTCGCCACAGCCATGAAATATTTGTACATCGCGCGCTTGAGCCAGCTTGCTTTCGCCATCCGGGTCGACATGGCGGTCAGGACGGTCTCGAAAATGCGCGGCGGCGCCAAGAAGAAGGTGGGCCCGATTTCGCGCAGATCGGCGAACAAGGTGGCGCCGCTCTCCGGGCAGGAGATGCAAAAGCCGGCGACATACGATGCGCCATAAGAGAGGATGTGGTCGAAGATCCACGCCATCGGCAGGTAGGCAAGCACCTCTTCCTGCGCCGTGAGTTTGTTGGATCGAACGGCGTTGTGGGCGGAGATGATGACATTGTCGTGCGTCAGCATCACGCCCTTGGGCGGCCCGGCGGTGCCCGAGGTATAGAGAATCACGGAAACGTCGGAGCCCCTGCCCTTCGCGATCTCGGGATCCAGGAAATCGGGAGCGCCTCCGAGAAACTCGGCGCCCCGCGCCGTAAGATCCTCGAGCGACATCAGGCCTGGCTGCGTGTAATTGCGCAAGCCGCGCGGATCTTTGTAGATAATATGCGCCGGGAGAGCGTTCCTCGCACGGATCGCCAGGAGCTTGTCGACCTGTTCCTGATCCTCCACGATGCCGACCTTGGCACCGGCACTGCCGAGCGCGGTCCCCATCTCTTCCTCGCCCCAATCCTGAAAGGCAGGCACAGGAACCGCGCCGAGCATTTGGCAGGCGCACATGGACCAGTAAAGCTGCGGCCGATTATCACCGATCAGCGCTACCCGGTCTCCCCGCTTCACGCCGACCGCGGCCAATCCGGCGGCAATGCCGCGCACCCGATCGCGCACCTCGGCCCAGGTCCAGGTCTGCCAGATGCCGTTGCTTTTCTCGCGAACCGCCGGCCGTGTGCCATGGTCGCGCGCGTTGCGCTCGAGAAGCTTGGGGGCTGTGTCCGGCAGGTCCCGCGTTGCAGCCGTCTCGCCGGGGATGCGCAGCGTGCTTTCGGACGCTCCGGCCCCGGGCCGTGGCTGCTCATTGACGATATTTACCATCGCCCCCCACCGTGTCGTCGCGTTCGTCCTAGTGTCTGCATTTGCGCAGCCAACCTGCTCTTCTTAATTGTCGTTCGTTGTTATACTCGGTAAGCGGGTAAAATGACCGATATAAACACGCGTTGCAAGGGCCATGGCAGGATCGACGAAATCCTCACCGTCAACTACCTTGGATTGCCGTGAGACTGGCAGCGCCGTGCAGTAGCAAGACCGTCTCGCCACCACCAGAAGCTCGATAAGCAAAGCCGGCGATTACCATATTCTAAGCACTCCACTGGCTGCCTCGCTTATTGCCATTCGCTTCGTCTCATCCATGCGATGATCCAATCGAATTTGTGACAACCGGCGCCTCGTCACAATCAGAAGTAAGGCGCCTTTCCGTATCGCAAACTACACGCCAGGATCGCAACCGATTAAAGTGTCGCGCGACACTATACTTGTCGCGCCGAAGCTTTCGATACGGTAGGATTGCTGCACAGATTTGCTCGATCTGAAGTTCAGTGGGGAGCGTACTGCTATGATGACGTCAGAGCGCGCTACCGTATCGATGAGATCTCCGAGTCGACCAACTCTTTACGTTACCTTCCCAAAAGCTCTGAGAGTTCTGTGTCGCCCGAAGAGATCGTGCGTGCCCGTTATATCGTAGTCACAGTCGTACGTGCTTGCCTGACCAATAGTATTTAAAAGCAAGAGTAATGGTAAAAGCGCTGATGTTGGACACCGAGACGATATAGTTTGTTCAAACAGCGACGCCTGCTTAGCGAATTTAGACACAGCTCGGGACATTGCCCGGCAACACGCAAAGGAGGACGTTATGCATTTCTTGCTTGAAAATCACCGGTTCGCCATCATGGTCGCGGCACAGATCCTCGTCCTTGCATTGGAATTGCGCGCACCGGCTGTTACTCTCCGGACCGGGCGCTGGCGCCACACTGCGCGCAACCTGATGATCACCGTGCCGTGGGTCGCCACATTCACGAGCGCGGGCGTCATAACGATATGGGTTGCCTCGCGCACGACCGACGCACATTGGGGCCTGCTCAACATGGTCACGCTGCCCGTGTGGGCCAAAGTCGTGCTCGGGATCTTGGCGCTTGATTTCATGGATTATTGGCGCCATCGCTTCAGCCATGAATACTCGATCCTTTGGCGGCTGCATCGCCTGCACCACAGCGACCCGCTGATGGAAGGGTCGACCACGTTGCGCAACCATCCCCTCGCCATCATCCCGATCGTGGCGGTGCGGTCGCTCGCCATCGTGATCTTCGGCCTTACGCCGCTCACCATGGTGATCTATGGAATCGTGCTGCTGCCAGCACAGTATTTCCACCACATGAACATCCGGCTTCCCGACGCAGTCGACAAGTTCATCGGGCTCGTCGTCGTGACGCCCGGCTACCATTTCATGCACCATGCGCGGCAGGAGCATTACACCAATAGCCAGTACGGCACGATCCTGATGTTCTGGGACCGGCTCTTCGGCACGCTCTGGCCGGCACCGGAGCGGGCAGCCACTGCGCAGGGCCTTGACGAATTCAGCGACGATGCCTCCCAATCCCTGGTCGGCATGCTTGCCACACCGCTCGAGGAGAATGAGCGGATGTTCTTACGCCTGCGCGCCCCGGCCCCGTGACGCTGCCACTCTATCGGAAGAATCCGATACCGCAAATTGACTGCCGGGAAATCTGGGTCAGGTTTCCCGGCAGTCGCGTTCTCGGCAGCCGCGCGCTTTCGCGCAATTTCCCCCGATCGAGCCCGGCGGCGTATACCGGGTCACCGCCGATATGACCGAGGCCGTCGGTGCGGCAATTGCTGCCTCACAAGCGTACAGATTATGACAATGTCCGCGGCGCGGACGTGCGTTATGCGAGCCCGTGCATAGCCGATTGTCGCGTCCCTGATTTGCCCGCTTTCATTCGCTGCCTCTCGCCTTTGCATCCGGAGCCTTTGACGACCAAGGCCAGCAGGGTGCGCAACGCCAGGACCGGCGGCGAGATTTCACCTTGGCGCCAGATCAGCGGCGTGACTATCTCGCTCTGGGCGCGGGGAATGCGGTTGCGGCGCACGCGCGCCTGCGGCATGGCATCAAGCACCGCCTCCGGCATAAGAGCGATCCCCGCACCGGCGGCTACGCAGGCGACGATCGCGTGATACGAGCTGAGCTCCAGCACGCGCAACGTAGCCAGCCTCTCGCGCTTCAGCCAGCGTTGCAGCACGCGGCGGTAGGCGCAGCCGTGAGGGAAGGCGATCAGGCTTTGCCCCTCGGCGTCGCGTGCCGTGGTGATCGGCGCATGGTCCAGACTTGAGATCACTACGAGGCTCTCGTGGAATGCGGGCAGGTGGGCTAGTCCACGCGCCGATGGAGGCTCGGCGATAAAGGCGGCGTCGAGCCGCCGCTCGGCCACCGCACTCACCAGCGCGTCGTTGGTGCCGGTGGTGAGTTCGAGTCGCACATCGGGATAACGCCGGTGGAAGTCAGCGAGTATGCCGGGCAGCCGGCTGGCGGTGGTGCTCTCCAACGCGCCCAATTTCAGCAAACCCTGGGGTGCCGCGCGGGAGACAACGTGGCGCGCTTCTTCGGACAGGCCGATCAGCCTCTCGGCGTAACCGAGCAGCAACTCGCCGCTGGGAGACAGATGAAGGCGCTGCCGGTCGCGGTGAAACAGCGGGATGCCCACCGCGGTCTCGAGCTGCTTGATCCGCGTGCTGATGTTGGAAGGCACGCGGCGTAGCTTGTGCGCCGCCTTGACGATACCGCCCTCCTCCACCACCGCCTTGAACACTTGCAGATCGGCAAAATTCATCCTCAGGCCTCCGGAAGGTGATCGTTGATATTTTCAAAACGAGAACAACTTGTTCTGTATTATTCACTATTACGGAAATGAAAGCCAGCGTACAGTTGGTGGATTCGAATTCAATCCGCAACCCTTTAAAGATCACGTTGCGGCTTGTGCTGTCAGGCCGGCATCAACCATCAGGTTCGTTATGTCCCTCGCTCATGCGCCGGCTGCTGATCAGGAAACACCGAGCGCGGTGGTGTGGATCGGCCTGGTGGCTCTGGCGGTGGCGATGGGCATCGGCCGCTTTGCATTCACCCCCTTGTTGCCGCTGATGCAGCAGGACCTCGGCGTGAGCCTGTTGCACGGAAGCTGGCTCGCTACCGCGAACTATGTCGGCTATCTCGCGGGGGCGCTGATTTGCGTTTCTGCTCCGCCGAGTCCCACGCGTGCCATCCGATGGGGCATGGCTTCGATCGCGCTATTCACCCTGGCAATGGGGCTGACGCACGATCTGTGGCTATGGCTGTTGCTGCGGTTGCTCGCGGGGATAGCCAGCGCCTTTGTGCTGGTCGGTGTTTCGGCGTGGGCCATGCCCATCCTCGCGCGCCTGCATCAGGCGTCGCGGTCGGGACAGGTGTTCGCGGGTGTCGGCGTCGGTATCTGTCTCGCCGGTCTGGTGGGTCTGGTAGCGGGCGTCACGTCGCTGGGCTCGCAGGCGACGTGGATCGGGCTGGGGGTGCTCGCCGCGGTGTTCGCCTTTGCGCTGTGGCGCGAACTTGCCAATGGCGATGCACAGGCCGCGCCTGCCGCAGCGGCGGCACGCGTGCCGCTGCCTCGTCAGGTATGGATTACCGCGCTCTGTTACGGCGCGTTCGGGTACGGCTATATCATTCCCGGGACTTTTCTGCCGGCGCTGGCGCGCGGGGTGATCGGGAATCCCGCGGTGTTCGGCGTGGTCTGGCCGGTGTTCGGCGCCGCCGCTGCTGTCTCCACCGTGCTCGCCGCCAGGCTGCTGCCGACGCTTTCGCCGCGGCGCCTCTGGTCCTACGGACAGTGGGTGCTCGCTGTCGGCGTAATAGCGCCGGTATTCGCGGTCAATATCCCCATCTTGCTGTTCTCCGCCTTGTGTGTCGGCGGCACCTTCATGGTCATCACCATGGCGGGCATACAGGAGGCACGGCGTCTCAGCGGCGCGCAATCGGCGCGTGCGGTCGCCCTTTATACCGCGGCATTCGCGCTCGGGCAGATTATCGGACCCTTGACGGTGAGCCTGTTCAACGGTGGATTTCTGCTGCCCAGCCTGCTTGCCGCGTCGGCACTTATGCTGAGTAACCTCACGCTCGGTTTGACCGCGCGTGCCTCGGGCGACACCGTCTGACTTCAACAGGAGATAGAAATGCACCTGCACCCCGACCGCATGCTGCCCCTCGCGCTGGAGCAAATGGACGAAGCCCAGCAAGCCGCCGCGCAGGCGCTAATCGCGGGCCCGCGGAAGGCGGTCAAGGGCCCCTTCATCGCATTGCTGCGAAGCCCACTCCTGATGGATCGCCTGCAGCGCGTAGGCGAATACATCCGCTTCGACAGCAGTCTGCCGCCACGGCTTTCGGAATTCGCCATGCTGGTGGTTGCGCGGGCGTGCACCCAGCAGTTCGAGTGGTTCGTTCACGTACCGCTGGCTCGCAAGGCCGGCACCAGTGCGGAGACGATCGAGGCCGTACGCTGCGGGCGCAGGCCACCTGACATGCATGCTGACGAAGCGCTGGTGTATGATTTCACCCAGGAACTCCTGGCGCATCGCGGCGTCTGCGATGCGACCTATGCGATGGCCGTCGAGCGACTGGGCGAGCGCGGAGTCATAGACCTGACCGGACTGATCGGCTATTTCCTCACGGTATCGCTGGTACTCAATGTCGCGCACACGCCGCCGGAAGCAACGGACGGTGTGACCGCCCTGACGGCGCTGCCCTTGTAGGGCCCGGCAGCGCTGGTTGGACAAGCCTCTCTCGCCGCCGTTTCGCGTCGGAGATCCACCTTCTCCTTCAGGAAAGAGTCGCCCCTATTTCGCCCGCTGCATTGCCGGTTTCGCGACCGGTTTCTTTGCGTCGCTGAGATTGTGCGCCGTGTTGATCAGCGCGATGTGAGTCAGCGCTTGCGGGAAATTCCCGGTCTGGCGCCGCTCGGCCGGGTCGAATTCCTCCGCCAGCAGGCCGAGATCGTTCGCTATCGCGACTACGCGGTCGAACAATTTCTGCGCCTTGTCGATCTCGCCCGCCAGGACATAGGCGTCGGCCAGCCAGAGACTGCACGCCAGAAACGCACCTTCGACCGGTTGCCGTTCGTCGGAAACCTCGCGCGGGTCATGCCGAAGCACAAAACCGTCCCGTATCATATGGCGCTCGATGGCGGCGAGCGTGCCTTTGACACGCGGGTCGGACGCGGGAAGGAAACCCACCGAAGGCAACAGCAGAATGCTGGCGTCCAGCAGGTGAGAGCCATAGGATTCGACGAAGGCATTCTGCGCCGGATCGAAGCCCTTGGCGCAGACATCCTCCCAAATGGTCGCGCGCAACGTCTTCCAACGATCGAGCGGCCCTTCGAGGCCGAACCGCTCGGCACTCTTGACCGCACGGTCGAACGCGACCCAGGTCATCACCTTGGAGAAGACATAGTGCCTGCCCTCCCCGCGCTTCTCCCAGACACCATGATCGGGCTGGTCCCAGACTTCGGCGAGATGCTCCAGCACCTTGCATTCCAGCGCCCATGTCCCCTTGTCGAGTTCGAGGTCGGCCATGCGCGATTGATGGAACGCGTCGATCAACTCACCGTAGACATCGAGCTGGAGCTGCGCGTGCGCGGCGTTGCCCACGCGCACCGGCTGCGAACCGCCATAGCCCGGCAGCCACGCGGCCTCCCATTCCAGCAGGCGCCGCTGGCCGGCGATTCCGTACATGATCTGCATGTCGGCCGGCGACCCCGCGACCGAACGCAGCAGCCAGTTATGCCACGCCACCGCTTCTTCGGTGTAGCCGCTGTTCATCAGCGCCAACAGCGTAAATGTCGCGTCGCGCAGCCAACAGAACCGGTAGTCCCAGTTGCGCGCGCCGCCCAGCTTTTCCGGCAGCGAGGTCGTGGGCGCCGCGACGATGCCGCCGGTTGGCGCGTAAGTCAGCGCCTTCAGCGTGATCAGCGAACGCATCACCAGGTCGCGATGCCCGCCATTATAGGTGCAGCGGCCGGACCAGTCGGACCAGAAATCCTCGGTGTCCTGCAGGGCCCGTTCGGGATCGATCGGTTCCGGAAGCGGAAGGTGCGAGGGTCCGTAAGTAAGAACAAAAGGGATGGTCTCGCCGGCGCCGATCTCGAAGTCGGCCAATGTCGTCATGTCTTCGCCGCGGGTTTCGACGGGCGTGCGCAGCACCGTCATGTCGGGGCCGCAAATCGCCAGCAACGCGCCCTGCTCGGTACGCTTGACCCAGGGAATGTCCCGGCCGAATCCGAAGCGGATGATCAACTCCATCCGCAGCCTGACCCGGCCGCTCTCGCAGCGAACCAACCTGACAATATCGGACGCTTTTCCGCGCAGCGGCATGAAGTCGACGAGCGTGACGACACCGCCTTCGGTTTCGAAGCGCGTTTCCAGGATCAGCGTGTCGCCGCGATACCGTCGCGAACAATTCACGATGCCGCCGCAGGGCGCGATCAGCCATCGGCCATGTTTGCGGGTTCCGAGCAGCGCCGCGAAGCAGGCGTCGGAATCGAAGGCAGGCCAGCACAGCCAGTCGATCGAGCCGTCGCGGCCGACCAGCGCCGCGGTCTCGCAATCGCCGATCAGGCCGTAGTGTTCAATCTTGCAGGACACGTTTTCTCACCTGATAGCGCAGCATTAGACCGTTGGTGGCTGTGTCCGCGCCCCGATCGCATGTTTCAGCGCCGCAAGATCGACCGCTGCCGAAATCTCCTCGATTGATACCGGCAAGCGCTGGCGCCAGTTCGGATGCTCGTCGACGGTGCCGGGAATATTGGGCTGGTCGATCACGCCGAGCAGATCTTCAAGCGATATCGCAAGCAGACGCGACTTCGTCCGCGAGAGAAATTTCACAACGGCGTGGAGATCGTCGCTGTCAATCTCGTGGTGGCGCAGCACATCGGTCAGCATGGTCAGCGCGTGCCAGCGCGCATCGTCGCTTTCGCCTGGATCTATTCCGAGCGACCGCTTGAGCGCGAGATCGGCGAAACCACGCCATCCGGCATAGGTGGACAGATCATGCGTGTTGAACGTGACCAGCGCGTTAGCCGCGTAATGATCGACGCCGCGAAACAAGCCGCCGCCGTCGCGTTCGAACATCATCACCAGATACGACCAGATGCCCCATGACGCGAGTTGTTCGCGAAAGCCTTCCGGAACGGTACCGAGATCTTCGCCGATGACAACGCAGCGGTGCGCGGCGCTTTCCTGCGCGGTCACCGCCAGCAACGCCTCGAACGGCATTTGCACGTAGACGCCGTTATTCGGGGCAAACCCATGCGGCACAAGATACAGCCGCTTGAGGCCGAGAACGTGATCGAGCCGGATCGCGCCGGCATGGCGCATCGAGGCCCGGAGCATGTCTCGAAACGGCTCGAACGATCGGACCTCCAGGCCCGCGGCATTGAACCCTGCGAGGCCCCAGTTCTGGCCGGCGGTATTCAGCGTATCCGGCGGCGCGCCTACCGCAAGATGGCGGGAAATTGCCACCTGTTCGTTCCATGCATCGAACCCGTCAGATTGCACGCCGACGGCCACGTCGAGATAGAGGCCGACCGTCATGCCCAGTCCTGCCGCCAACTCCTGGCACGATTGCAGTTGCCCGTCCGCCACCCACTGCACGAATTCGACGAATTCGATCTCATCCGCATCGGGGCCGGCGCGAAGGCCAGCACATTTTGTATCGTCCGGGTGCTGCCACTCCTTCGGCCATTCCCACCACGGCGCCTTGAATTTATGCCGGAGGACTTCAAAACAGGCGAACCGCGACAGCGGGCCGCCCCGCTCGGCACGAAATTTTTTGAAGGCCGCCTGACGCTGGGCATTCGGCGCGGCCTTGAACGCCGCGAATGCCGATCGCAGCGCCCGCCATTTCAACTGCGCGACGGCGACGTAATCGACGATGCCGCCCTGCTCCAGACGCGAGATCGCACCTCCATCGTCGAAATCGCAGCGCGAAAACTCGGGAAGTCTTTCGACATCGATATAAAGCGCGTTGAGAAACAGCCGGCTGTTCGGCGAATACGGGCTGCAGTCGGCCGGCCGGTCGTCGAACAGCACATGCAGCGGATTGAGGCCGATCCCTCCGGCGCCCCAACCGGCTGCCAGTTCAATCAGGCCTTCGAGGTCGGTAAAATCGCCCATTCCCCAATTGCGCCGCGACTTTACGCTGTAAAGCTGGACCGCCAGCAGCCAGGATCGGTCGAAGGCTCCGGCAAAGGCTTTTGCCGGAGCGACAATGAACGAGACCTCCTCGCTAAACAAAGAGGCATCGGTGAGCTGCAGGCGCCAGGTACCGACAGGCAGGTCGGACGGCCAGCCGACGACGCTTTCACCGGTCTCGCCTTCGGCAATAACCTTAAGATTCGCAACGATTTTCCACCGCAATGGAAATATGACAGTCTCACTGAATTCTGTCCGCGAGGGCTGTCCCGATCGTACTATGACCGGCCGATTCAGAAAACGATGTGATGCGCGAACCGGCAGCGCGTCAAGGACGCGCGCCAGCGCCGCACTCTCGGTCACATGGCGGTAACCCTGACCGTCGATGAATTCGGTCTGAATTCCCAGTTCGGCAGCTTTGGTGAAAAGGTCCATAGGCACGTTGTTTGCACGCAACGATGCGAGGCGTTGCGAAATTCCCCAGATATAGGAATAAGATAACGGTGTTTAACTCAGTTCAACCCGCATCGGTTCCTCTGGAACCAATGCTTCCACGAGGCTTTGTATATATGTCCGGAACGTCTCCTTTCCCCCAAATGAAATGGGACGCCATTTCCATGTCAGTGGCATCACGGTGAACAAAACAACTCAGACTGTCGAGAGCGCCGCAGCCGGCGGCGCTTTTCATATCGAAGACGTTTATCCGCTGCTCGATGGCGGCCGCTTTCCCGTAAAGCGCGTCGTCGGCGAGCGCATTGACGTCTGGGCCGATATTTATCGCGACGGCCATGATGTCATCGCTGCGGCGGTGGTGTGGCGGCGCGAGCGCGACCGCGATTGGCATCGCGTGGCCATGACCCATCACAGCAATGACCGCTGGGGCGGATCGTTCGTTCCGGATGAGATCGGACGCTATGTCTATGCGATCGAAGCGTGGACCGACGAGTTTGCCACTTGGCGGCATGGTTTCGAGCTGAAGCAGAAGGCCGGCACGGAGCTCGCGCTGGACGCGATCGAAGGCGCGGGCATGCTAACCAAAGCGCAGGCCGGCGGTAAGGCCGCCGCGTCCGTGATTCTGCGCCAATGCGAGGATTACCTGCAGACCGGAGAAGTCGCGCCGCTGCTGACGCCGGAACTCAAGGACGCAATGGCCGAAAGCCAGTTGCGGTCCGACCTCACGCGGTCGCCCTTGTTTCCGCTGATGGTGGACCGGCCCCGGGCGCGGGGCGGCGCATGGTACGAGATGGTGCCGCGAAGCCAAGGCCGGACGCCCGGACAGCACGGCACCTTCAAGGATTGCATCGCGCGGCTGCCGGATGTGGCGGCGATGGGTTTCGACGTGGTGTATTTGACGCCGATTTACCCGATTGGCCGGAAGAACCGCAAAGGCCGCAACAACGCGGTGATGGCCGCGGCGGACGACCCCGGAAGTCCCTACGCGATCGGGGCCGCCGAAGGCGGGCATGATGCGGTGCATCCCGAACTCGGCACGCTCGAGGATTTTCGTGCATTCGTTTCGGCATGCGCGTCGCTGGAGATGGAAGTCGCGCTGGATTTTGCCGTGCAGTGCTCCCCGGATCATCCATGGCTTGCGCAGCATCCGCAGTGGTTCAAGCGCCGTCCCGACGGCTCGATGCGTTATGCGGAAAATCCGCCGAAGAAGTACGAGGACATCGTCAATCCCGACTTTGGGTCCGAGGATGCCGGCGCGCTCTGGAATGCGTTGCGCGACGTCGTGTTGTTCTGGATCGATCAGGGCGTCAAGATTTTTCGCGTCGACAATCCGCACACCAAACCGTTCCGATTCTGGGAATGGCTGATTCACGAAATCCAGCTGCAGCATCCCGACGTGTTGTTTCTCGCCGAAGCCTTCACCCGTCCGAAATTGATGAAGGGCCTCGCCAAGCTCGGCTTCACGCAATCCTATACGTATTTTACCTGGCGCACCCAGAAATGGGAGATTGAGCAATATCTGAACGAACTGACGGCGTATCCCGAGCGGGAATTCTATCGCCCGAATTTCTTCGTCAATACGCCGGATATCCTGCCCTATCACCTGCAGAGCGGCGAGCCATGGATGTTCAAATCCCGCGTAGCGCTTGCCGCCACGCTGTCGGGCACCTATGGCGTCTATAACGGTTATGAATTACTGGAACACGAACCGATCCCCGGCAAGGAAGAATATCTCGATTCTGAAAAATACGAGATCAAGGTGCGGGACTGGGACAAGCCGGGAAACATCAAGCCCTACATCCGCGGTCTCAATCGCGCGCGCCGTGCCAACCCGGCGCTGCAGCAGACCGGCAGCCTTCGGTTCATCGGAATCGACGACGGCAATGTCATCGGTTTCGTGAAGGAATCGGTGGATCAGACCAACACGGTCGTTGTCGCAATCGCATTGTCGCGCGATCCGCACGAATTCTGGTTTCCGATCGGCGACATCCAGATCGCCGCAGGCGGCGAGCGCCGCCATGTCGCCGCCGTTGAAAACCTGATTACTGGCGAGCGTTACCCGGTCGAATGGGGCGGCATCCATCTGCGGATCGATCCGGCACGCGATCCCGCCCTGCTGTTTCGCTGTCTGGCGTGAGGGGCTCCGCCATGAATGTGATGTCATCGATTGATACGGCTGAGTCGCCCAACGCGGCCGGCGGATCGGACCAGCTCTGGTACAAGGACGCCATTATCTATCAGCTTCACGTCAAGGCGTTTGCTGACAGCAACAATGACGGGATCGGCGATTTTACCGGCCTGTGCGAAAAGCTCGACTATCTGCAGGATCTCGGCGTCACCGCGCTTTGGCTGCTGCCGTTCTATCCGTCGCCCGGGCGCGACGACGGCTATGACATCGCCGACTACGGCGCCATCAATCCCGACTTCGGGACCATGAAGGATTTTCGCCGCTTCATCGTCGAGGCCAAACGGCGCGGGCTGCGCGTCATCACCGAACTGGTGATCAATCACACCTCAGACCAGCACGACTGGTTCAAGCGGGCGCGGCGCAGCGATCCGAAATCCTCGGCGCGCAACTGGTATGTCTGGAGCGATACCGACCAGAAATATCAGGGCACCCGGATCATCTTCACCGACACCGAAAAATCCAACTGGACCTGGGACCCGGAAGCCGGCGCATTCTACTGGCACCGCTTTTTCTCGCACCAGCCGGATCTCAACTTCGACAATCCGCGTGTGGTAAGCGCCGTGGTGCAGGTGATGAAGCGCTGGCTCGACACTGGCGTCGATGGCTTCCGGCTGGATGCGATCCCTTATCTGTGCGAGCGCGACGGCACCAACAACGAGAACCTTCCCGAGACTCACATCGTCATCAAGAAAATCCGCGCCGAGCTTGACGCTTATGCCAAGGGCAAGGTGCTGCTGGCGGAAGCCAATCAATGGCCGGAGGATGTGCAGGAGTATTTCGGGCAAAGCGACGAATGCCACATGGCCTATCACTTCCCGCTGATGCCACGCATCTACATGGCGATCGCGCAGGAAGACCGCTTTCCGATCACCGACATCCTGCGGCAGACGCCGGAAATTCCAAGCGACTGCCAATGGGCGCTTTTTCTGCGCAACCACGACGAATTGACGCTGGAAATGGTGACCGACGTCGAGCGCGACTATCTGTGGTCGACCTATGCCAACGATCCCCGCGCGCGCATCAACGTCGGCATCCGCCGCCGGCTCGCGCCGCTGATGGACAACGACCGGCGCAAGATCGAGTTGATGAACTCGCTGCTGCTGTCATTCCCGGGTACGCCGATCATCTATTACGGCGATGAGATCGGCATGGGCGACAACATCTATCTCGGTGATCGCAACGGCGTGCGCACGCCGATGCAGTGGACGCCGGACCGCAATGGCGGCTTTTCCCGCGCCGACCCTGCGCGCCTCTACGCGCCGACCATCATGGATCCGGTCTACGGCTATGAGTCGGTCAATGTCGAAGCGCAGTCGCGCAGCCTGTCGTCGCTGCTGAGCGCGACCAAGCGGCTGATCTCGGTGCGAAAATCCACGCTGGCGTTCGGCCGCGGCACCATGACTTTCATCCGTCCAGATAACCGCTCGGTACTGTGCTATGTCAGGCAGCATCGGGACGAGGTCATTCTTTGCGTAGCCAACCTGTCGCGCTCCGCACAGGCGACCGAGCTTGACCTGTCCGCATGGAAAGACCGGGTGCCGTTGGAAATGCTGGGCCGGACAAATTTTCCCGCAATCGGCGACCTGCCCTACATGATCACGCTGGCGCCCTACGGCTTCTATTGGTTTCAGCTTCGCGAAAAGGATTCTTCGGAGCGCGCAGCAGCGGCCGCCGTACCCGAATTCGAGACGCTGGTAGTGCCGATCGGCGCCACCTGGATGTCGCTTGCCCGCGCTCGCGGAGTATTCGAACGCGATGTGCTGCCGACCTATCTGGCAAGAACCCGCTGGTATCCGGAACGATCGGCGAAGGCGATCCAGCCGACCCTCACGTCGGCGGTCCCGTTTTGCGATATCGGCGACAATCGCCCATGGCTGGCGTTTTTCGAGACGACGCAGCGCGGCACGACGACGCGGTATGTGTTGCCGATGCAGATCGAATGGGTGCGCTTCGATCGCGAGCGCTATAATCCCCGCGCGTTCGCGGCGGTACGCCAGGGCGCCCGAGAGGGAACGCTGCTCGACGTCGCTACGGACCAGATTTTCATATCGCTTCTGCTGCGCAATCTCCACAACGAGCTGACCGTCGAGGACGAACAAGGCGCCGGAGTGCGCCTGGAATTCCTTCCTACCACGAGGCTGTCGGACAGACCTGTCAAACCGCCGGAGCACGTTCGCGCGGTCGAGACCGAACAATCCAATAGCACCGCGCTGGTCGACAGCGAATATGTCGTCAAGATATATCGCAAGCTCGAATCCGGCATTAATCCCGAGATCGAGGTCGGACGGTTCCTGACCGACGTCGCCAGATTTGCCAATACGCCGGCGCTGTACGGAAGCGTCGAGTTGGTCGAGGGCGAGCAGAGAAGCGCGGTCGCCATCGTTCATGCCTTCGTTCAAAACCAGGGCGACGCATGGACCGTGACGTTGGCCTATCTCGATCGCTTTGTCGATGAACAGCGAGTACTGGGCAACAGCGATCATTCAGCCGAAAGCGAAGACCAGATCGCCTATTTGCGCTACATGACGCAAACTGGAAAGCGCGTGGCCGAGATGCATATAGCCCTCGCCAGCCGCGACGAGGACGAAGCATTCAAGCCGGAGCCTGCCGGACCCGCGGACGTGAAGCTGTGGATCGCGGACCTGATGGCACGCGCCGACCGGATATTTGACGGATTAGCGCAGCGCCGCGACGCGGCCAAGGACGTCGATCGGCGGCTTGTCGACGAATTGCTCACCCATCGGACGACCCTGCGGGTTCGCCTTGGCGCGCTGGCTGCGGAAACCGCCGGCGTACTGAACATTCGTCATCACGGCGATTTCCATCTCGGGCAGATGCTGATCGCGAAAGACGACATCTTCATCATCGACTTCGAAGGCGAGCCGCGGCGCACGCTCGCCGACCGTCGCCGCAAGGCGCCCGCCGCCCGCGACGTCGCCGGCCTGATCCGTTCGATCGATTATTCGATAACCGCGGCGCTGGAGCGCGCGCTGAAGGTTGCGCCGGACGAGCAAGGCAAGCTCGGCACAGCGCTCTCCGCCTGGCGCGACCGTTCCACGCGCGCGTTCTTTGAGGCGTATCGCGAAACCATGTCCGATGCACGGTTATGGCCAGCCGATAAGCGCGCGGCGCGCCGGCTGCTCAACTTCTTTCTGCTCGAAAAAGCGTTCTATGAAATCGAATACGAGCTTGCGCACCGGCCCGAATGGCTCCGCGTTCCACTCGCAGGTACGCTCCGAATCCTGTCACAGCAAATGGAAGCCTGATGACGAAATTGTCCGCAGAGGCCTATGCTATCGTGGAAGGCCGCCACTCCGATCCGTTTCATTATCTCGGTCTCCACACCGAAAACGACACAACCGTCGTGCGCGCGTTCCTGCCGGAGGCATCGAAGGTCGACGCCATCGACGAGCATGGCAAGGCGGCGGCGCTGGCGCGCATCCACGATGCAGGACTGTTTGCCGGCGCACTGCCGAACGGATCGAAGCGCTATCAGTTGCGGGCACGGTTCGGCGACACCACGGTCGACCTCGACGACCCCTATCGCTTTCCGCCGGTATTGAGCGATTTCGACCTGTATCTGCTTGGCGAGGGTACCCAGCAGCGGCTCTACGACAAGCTCGGCGCCCATCCGATGACGCTGGATAACGTTCCCGGCGTCGCCTTCGTTGTTTTTGCGCCGAATGCGCAGCGGGTCAGCGTCGTCGGCGACTTTAATTTCTGGAATGCAAGACGTCACCCGATGCGCATGCGCGGCAACGGCTATTGGGAACTGTTCGTGCCTCACGCGACTGCCGGCGACCATTACAAGTTCGATATTGTCGGACCGCAAGGCCAGCAATTGCCGCTGAAGGCCGATCCGATGGCGTTCGCAGCGGAGATACGACCGAGCACGGCGTCCATCGTGCTGGATGAGACAAAGCTGCCACATCCAACGCCCGCGCCCGCGAACATCAATGCGCTGAACGCGCCGATGTCGATCTACGAAATCCATCTGGGGTCGTGGCGGCGCAACGGCAGCAACGAGTGGCTGACCTATCGCGAGTTGGCGCAGCAGCTTCCCCGCTACGTTCGCGATCTCGGCTTTACCCACGTTGAATTTCTTCCCATCAACGAACACCCGTTCGACGGCTCCTGGGGCTATCAACCGACTGGCATGTACGCACCCACCAGCCGGTTTGGTTCGCCGGAAGATTTTTGCGTCCTTGTCGACGCCTGCCATCGCGAAGGCATTGGCGTGCTGCTCGATTGGGTGCCCGGCCATTTCCCCGACGATCCGCACGGTCTTGGCAATTTCGACGGCACTGCGCTGTATGAGCACGCCAATCCGCTGCAGGGCCGTCATCTCGACTGGGGCACCTTGATTTATAACTACGGACGCACCGAAGTCGTGAACTTCCTGGTATCCAACGCGCTGTTCTGGCTGGAGCGCTATGGCATCGACGGGCTGCGCGTCGATGCCGTCGCCTCGATGCTTTATCTCGACTACAGCCGGCCCGCGGGCGGCTGGATTCCGAACAAGTATGGTGGCCGCGAGAACCTGGAAGCCATCCACTTCCTGCGCCGCTTCAACACCGAAGTCTATGCGCGCTTTCCGCAGGCCACCACCGCGGCGGAAGAATTTACCGCATGGCCGCAGGTGTCGCAGCCGGTCGAATATGGCGGGCTGGGATTCGGCTACAAGTGGAACATGGGCTGGATGCACGACACGCTGAACTACATCGCTAAGGATCCGATTCACCGCAAGCACCATCACGGCGATATTCTGTTCGGTTTGCATTATGCGTTTTCGGAAAATTTCATCCTGCCGCTGTCGCACGACGAAGTCGTTCACGGCAAGCGGTCGATTCTCGGCCGCATGCCCGGCGATGAGTGGCAGCGCTTCGCCAATTTGCGCGCCTACTACGCCTTTATGTTCGCCCATCCTGGCAAGAAGTTGATGTTCATGGGCTGCGAGTTCGGCCAGGAGCGCGAATGGAGCCACGACCGCTCGCTGGACTGGCACCTGCTCGACCGCAAGCAACACGCCGGCATCCAGTCGCTGATCCGCGACCTGAACGGACTTTATCGCGCGCTGCCGGCGTTGCATGAAATGGATTGCGATCAATCCGGATTCGAATGGATCGTCACCGACGACGCCGACCGCAATGTGTTCGCCTGGATGCGCAAGGGCAACGACGCGCGCGCGCGTTGCCTCGTCGTCGCCAATTTCTCGCCGAATGTATATCACGACTATCGTGTCCGGGTGCCGTTTCCCGGCAAATGGCGCGAAGTGCTCAATTCGGACTCGGCGCATTACGGCGGCGGCAATGTCGGGAACGTCGGCGAAGTCACGACGTTGGAAGGTCTGGTGCCGGAACTCAATCTCATCATCCCGCCGCTGGCCGCCATATTCCTCGTACCGGAAAACTGAGCATGCGACTGTCCGCTGGTACCTCCTCGCGTCTCGGTGCAAGCTGGGACGGCCGGGGCACCAATTTTGCGTTGTTTTCGGCAAACGCGCAGAAGGTCGAGTTATGCCTGTTCGACAGCCAGGGCCGCCGCGAGCAGGAACGCATCGAACTTCCGGAATGCACCGAGGATGTCTGGCACTGCTATCTGAATGACGTTTCGCCGGGCCAGCTTTACGGCTATCGCGTTCATGGTCCCTACGCACCCGAGCATGGCCACCGCTTCAACGCCAACAAACTATTGCTTGATCCTTATGCCAAGCGCCTCGCCGGCCGGCTGGTGTGGAGTGACGCGCATTTCGCCTATCGCACCGGAAGCCCGCGCGAAGACCTCTCGTTCGATCGCCGCGACAATGCGCGCGGCATGCCAAAGGCCGTCGTGGTCGATGAAACCTTCAACTGGGGACGCCGCGAAATTATTCGTCCCAATATCCCGTGGGAAGACACGATCATCTACGAGGCGCACGTCAAGGGCGTGACGCAGATGCGCGAGGATGTGCCGCCCGGCCTGCGCGGCACCTATGGCGGACTTTCGTCGCCGGCGATGATCGACCATCTGAAGCGCCTCGGAGTCACCACCATCGAGCTGCTGCCCGTCCACGGGCTGGTCGACGACAGAACCCTGATCGAGAAGAAGCTGTCGAACTACTGGGGCTACAACACGCTGTCTTTCTTTGCGCCGGAGCATCGTTACACGCTGGACAATCCGCTCGATGCGTTCCGGACCACGGTCGCGCGGCTGCACGACGCCGGCATCGAGGTGATGCTGGACGTGGTCTACAATCACACCGCCGAGGGCAACCATATGGGCCCGACGCTGTCGTTTCGCGGCATCGACAACGCCTCCTATTACTGGCTGATGAAGGACAATCTGCGCTTCTACGACGATTTCACCGGCTGCGGCAGCTCGATCAATCTCACCCATCCGCGCGTGCTGCAAATGGTCATGGATTCGCTGCGCTACTGGGTCGAGGTCTGCCATGTCGATGGTTTCCGGTTCGATCTCGCCACCACGCTGGCGCGGGGGCCCGAAGGATTCGATCGCAGCGCTCCGTTCCTTACCGCGGTCCGCCAGGACCCGGTGCTAGCGTCGGTAAAACTGGTCGCCGAGCCGTGGGACCTCGGCATGGGCGGCTATCAGGTCGGCGCCTTTCCCTCGCAATGGTCGGAATGGAACGACCGCTATCGCAGCGCAATGCGGCGCTACTGGAGCGGCGAAGGCAGCTTGATCGGCGAAGTGTCGAGCCGCATGACCGCCTCGTCCGACCTGTTCAACCATGACGGTCGCAAGCCGCGCGCCGGCATCAACCATATCACCGTGCACGACGGGTTCACGCTAGCCGATCTGTTCAGCTACAACGGCAAGCACAACGACGCCAATGGCGAGGACAATCGCGACGGCTCCAGCGACAATCTCAGCAACAATTGCGGCCATGAAGGGCCCACCACCGACTCTGCAATCATCGCGTTGCGGCGTCGGCTTCGGAAAAACCAGCTTGCGTGCCTGCTGCTGGCACAAGGGCTGCCACTGATTCTGGCCGGCGACGAAGTCGGCAATAGCCAGAACGGCAACAACAACGCCTATTGTCAGGACAACGAGATCGGCTGGGTTGGCTGGGATGGCCTCAACCGCGACGGCGACGACCTTACCGATTTCATCGGATATATGACTGGATTGCGAACGCAGTTTCCGCAAATCCGTTCGCAGCGCTGGCTCGACGGCCGCCGTGCCGACGGCTCCTATGGCGTGCTGTGGCTGACGCCGTTGGCCGACGAAATGACAGAGCAAGACTGGAATTTTCCCGAAGGCCGGTTTCTCGCCTACGTGCTCGGCCCGGTCGAAGAAGGACAGGCGCCGATTTTCATTGTGCTGAACGCGGCGCCTGAAGCGATCGCATTCAAATTACCTAACATGCCTGAGTACAGCAATTGGAAGCAGTTGCTCAACACGGCGAACAGCGAGCAGACCGCCACCGCGAGCTTCGCTTCCGCGGCGGATGCCGATGCGCCGCCGCGTTCGGTTCTTGCCTTCGCGGGGTCGGTATGAATAAGCAACAGTTCGGTGTAAAGCTCACGGCGGATGGCGCCTTATTTCGGCTATGGGCGCCGGCGGCAAAGCGCGTCGACGTGCTGCTCGATCGACCCCATGCCTTGCGCCGCGACAGCGATGGCTGGTTTTCCGCGCAACTCGCCGGCGTCAAGCCGGGCGCGCTCTACAAATTCCGGATCGACGATGAGGTGGATGTCCCGGATCCCGCCTCCGCATTCCAACCGCGGGACGTCGCCGGTCCGAGCGAAGTGATCGATCACGGCGCCTATCAGTGGCGCGCGTCGGACTGGCGCGGACGGCCCTGGCAGGAGACCGTTCTGGTCGAAACCCACGTCGGCAGCTTCACGCCGGAGGGCACCTATCGCGCGATGATCGACAAGCTCGACCATCTGGTCACGACCGGATTCACCGCGCTGGAATTGATGCCGCTTGCCGATTTCCCAGGCAAGCGCAACTGGGGCTACGACGGTGTGTTGTGGTACGCACCCGACGGCGCCTACGGCCGTCCCGAGGATCTCAAGGCGCTGATCGACGAAGCGCATCTGCGCGGGCTAATGGTTTTTCTCGATGTGGTTTACAATCACTTCGGGCCCGACGGAAACTACCTCGGCCGGTATGCGCCGTCCTTCTTCACAAACGCGCAGACGCCGTGGGGCAGCGCGATCGATTACCGCGTGCCGCAGGTCCGCACCTTCGCCATTGAGAACGCGCTTTACTGGCTGCGCGAGTATCGTTTCGACGGACTGCGGCTGGACGCAGTACACGCGATTGCCGAACCAGGCGAGGTCTCCATGCTAAATGACCTCAGCCGCGCCGTCGGCGAATTCGCGTCGAACACCGGCCGCTGCATTCACCTGGTGCTGGAGAACGACGATAACAGCGCGAGCCTTCTCGATCCCGGTGAATATCCGCCGCAGGGCAAGTACCATGCGCAGTGGAATGATGACTACCATCATGCATGGCATGTGCTTCTGACCGGCGAGAGCCATGGCTATTACAGCGATTATTCGAAATCGCCGCGGGGTGACATCGCGCGTGCTTTGGCATCCGGTTTTGTCTATCAAGGCGAGCCATCCGCGCATCGCGGTGGAGAATTGCGCGGTGAACCGAGCGGCGCGCTTGCGCCGACCGCCTTTGTCAATTTCCTGCAAAATCACGACCAGATCGGCAATCGCGCGCTTGGTGACCGGCTCGAAAGCCTCGCCGCGGAGGAAGCGGTCGAGGCGGCTCTGGCGATCACCTTGCTGGCGCCCATGATCCCCATGCTGTTCATGGGCGAAGAATGGGGATCGACCGCACCCTTTCCGTTCTTCTGCCACTTCCAAGGTGACTTGGCCGAAGCGGTGCGCAAAGGCCGTCGCAAGGAATTCGCCGGCGACTATGCCCGGTATGGCAACGAGGTCCCCGATCCACTGGAAGAAGCGAGCTTCCAATCTGCTACCCTGGACTGGAACGCGCGCGATCTTGCGAAAGCGCACCGACGCCTGACGTTGGTACGGGAGCTTCTGTCGGTCCGGAAGCGTGAGATCGTCCCAAGACTCGCCGGCGCATGCTTCGGCAGGGCTTCCGTCGAAGACGACGGGGTGCTGTCCGCTACGTGGCGGCTGGGCGATGGCGCACTGCTGCAGTTGCAGGCCAACCTCTCGGACAAACCCATCGCCATTCGATCCGAGCCGAGCGGCCGCAAGATCTGGGGCGGCGACGCGACCGGTTCGGCTGCGCCATGGTCGGTGCTCTGGCACATCGGAGCAAGATAATGGCCACGGCTATCCCCATCGCAACCTATCGCGTGCAACTGACCGCCGACTTCGGTTTCGACGCCGCCGCCGCGATCGTGCCGTATCTGAAATCGCTGGGTATCACTCACCTGTATGCGTCGCCCTTCATGAAGGCACGCAAGGGCAGCACTCACGGCTACGACATTGTCGATCACACCGTGATCAATCCGGAACTCGGTGGCGATGCCGGTTTCGAACGCTTGAGCCAGACGTTGAAGCGGCACGATCTCGGACTGATCCTCGATTTCGTGCCCAATCATATGGGCGTGCACTTCGCCGACAATCCGTGGTGGCTCGATGTGCTGGAATGGGGACCGGCTTCGCCGCATGCCGCCTCGTTCGACATCGACTGGGACATGCTGCCCTATCGCGCCCGCGGCGGCGTGCTGCTGCCGATCATCGGCTCGTCTTACGGCGAGGCACTGGAGCATGGCGAGATCGAACTGCGTTACGACGCCGACGAAGGAAGCTTTTCGGCATGGTATTTCGAACACCGCCTGCCGATCGCGCCGGAACGCTACGGCGAGATTTTGCGAACCATCGTGAAGGAGACAGGAGCCGAAAGCACCCCGGCAGGCAAACAACTCATCGATCTCGCATCGCGCCATAGGGGGCCGCGCCATCCGTCGCGCGATGACGCTCCCGCGTTCAAGGCGGAACTAAGGGAAATCGCGGGCGCTACCGAGATCGTCGCGCGCGGACTGGACACTTACCGCGCCGGCCCGGACCGGCCCGCTCAAACCCTGGCGCTGCATCACTTGCTGGAGCGCCAGCACTACAAGCTCGGACAATGGCGGCTCGCGTCCAGCGAGATCAATTACCGGCGTTTCTTCGACGTCAACACGTTGGCTGGATTGCGGATCGAGGATATAGCCACGTTCGATGCCATTCATGGCCTGGTCAAGCGCCTGATCGCCGACGACCGGTTGCAGGGCCTGCGGCTGGACCACATTGATGGCCTGCGCGATCCCGCGCAGTATTTCCAGCGGCTGCGGCGCCTGATCCGCGATGCGCAGGACGACGCCAGCCGACCTTTCTACATGGTGATCGAAAAAATCCTCGGCGAGAACGAAGCGTTGCATCGTTTCGCGGGCGTGCAGGGCACCACCGGCTACGAGTGGCTGAATGTCATCTCGCAGGTCATGCTTGACGGCGGGGGGCTCGAAGCGCTCAACGAGACCTGGCGTCAGGTCAGCAATGTCCCGCCCATGCTTGAACCCGTGCTGCTGGAATCCAAGCGCCGGGTTCTGGAAACGTTGCTGACCAGCGAATTCACGGTCTTGCGGCGCCTGCTCGCGCGCATTGCCAGCGGACATTACTCGACGCGCGACTTTTCCGCCGACAGCCTGCGGCAGGCACTCGAACTCTATGTTCTGCACTTCCCCGTCTACCGCACCTATCTCACCGCGGCCGGCCCGTCGGCTCACGACCGAGCGCTGATCTCCGAAACCATCGAGAAGGCGCGGACACACTGGTTCGGCGCCGACGAAGGCATCTTCGATTTCCTGCGCGATACGCTGACACTGGATCTGATCGCGCCCGGCCGCCCCCCGCACAGCAAGCCGCGGGTGCGCCGCTTTGCATTGAAGCTGCAGCAATTCACCGGGCCAATGATGGCGAAGTCGCTGGAGGACACCGCGTTCTATCGTTACCACCGGCTGCTTGCACTCAATGAGGTCGGCGGCAATCCGGCAGCCGAGGCACTCCCGACCGAAGCTTTTCATCAGGCCATGCGGACGCGCGCCAAGACTTGGCCGCACGGCATGACCGCTACCGCTACGCATGACACCAAGCGCGGTGAGGACGCACGGGCGCGACTGCTGGCGCTCGCGGAGCTTCCCGGCGAATGGGCCAGCGCCGTTGGCCGATGGAAAGTGCTCAACGCACCGCACCTTGCCGTGGCGGGTGATATGCGCAGCCCGTCCACGTCCTTCGAATACATGCTTTATCAGGCGCTGGTCGGCGCATGGCCGCTCGAAGCGCGCGACGAACAATTCCTCGAGCGCATTCAGGCCTATGCGCTGAAGGCCGCACGCGAAGGCAAGCAGGAAACCAGCTGGCTCAATCCGAACGAAGCCTACGAAGCGGGTCTGCGAACATTCCTCGCACGGATCCTGGATCGAACCCGTTCGGCCGAATTTCTTGACTCGCTGCAGGCATTTACGCAGCGCATATCGTTGCTCGGCGCGCTGAATTCCCTGGGCCAGATCACGTTGAAGGCCGCCATGCCTGGTGTACCCGACTTCTACCAGGGCACCGAGGTCTGGGATTTTTCGCTGGTCGACCCCGACAACCGGCGGCCGGTTGATTTTGCGGCGCACAGGTCCGCGCTGAATTCTGTCGAGTCTCCGGATTGGGCAGTCCTTGCCCGGAACTGGACCGATGGCCGTATCAAGCTTGCATGGACGCGACACCTGTTGGGACTGCGCGCCGAACTTGCGGAAGTCTTTACCCGCGGCGATTACCAGTCGCTGCAGGTCACCGGGCCGCATCGCGACCATGTCATCGCCTTTGCAAGACAATATGGCGGTGATGCCGCCATTGTAGCAGTGGGGAAATCGCTCGCGACGCTCACCCAGGGCGGCCGGGCATGGCCGGGCGCCGATGCTTATGACGGCGCAATTGTCGTGAACGGATATTCGCTCGAAGGCAGCAGCGCAAATGAGGTGTTGCTTGCGGATGCTTTCAGGTACCTGCCCGCGGTGATCCTGAAGGCGAAAGTCGCCGGACGACGCCGTCGTAAAACCCTGCGGCAAAATGAAAGGCCGCCCGGGATCGATTGAAGGCCGGGCGGCCTAGCGGATGTTGTGCCGACTCGAATCAGAGGTCGGTTCCCTCCCCCCGCAACGTCGATCATCCCCGGAAATGTGTTAGCATCAAGCTACCCCGGCACATATTGCAGTGCGTATGTCGCAAAACATTCCGTCTGTTGCCTAGATGCACCGGTGCGGTCAGTCGCGTTTCGTCAGCAGAAGGTTGCCGCGATTCCTGATAGCGGCCTGGGCGACTTCGGCAAATCGCTGCAGCAGCCAAGGCAGCGTCACCTCCAGCCGAACATGATCCTCCGCTACATCGAGGTGGCCGGCAGCCGCTTGTCCGAGCGCGCGAACGCGAAAGATCATGCGGTCTCCATCCCATCTTTCCTCATCGACTTTCAGCACCGGTACGCTTGCCGCAGCCCTTGCAAGCCCGGTCTTGAGGCGACGGCAGGCCTCGTCGCGACCGAGGCGATGGGGAATGGAAACGACCAAAGGTGCCGACATCTTGAAATCCTTCAAAACCTTTAAGCCTATGTAATTACGGATTTTCCCGGAAAAAGGGCGTGGCCGGCAAACCAGGGTCCATGAATGGAACTTTATGAGTTCCGATTAGTTTTTAGAAGCGATGGCAGAGCAACCATGGCCAACTGCCGGGCTGAGGAGAAATCACATGTCAATCGGAACTATCATCCTGATCATTCTGGTCATCGCTTTGCTCGGTGGCTTTAGCGGCATCGGCGGCGGGCCGTTCTACGGCACCGGTTACTACGGCGGCGGCGGCCTTGGCCTCATCATCGTCATCCTGTTGATCCTGCTGCTGCTCGGAAAACTGTAAACCCTCTACATCATTCCGGGCCCGCCAAGCGCAGGCCCGGACGCCACCACCATCGTCGCCGTCATTCCGGGCCTGCGCCAAGCGGCGCATTGCGGAATGACGGCGATTTATCTTACGGCGGCGAGCTTCCTGATCGCGGATTTGATCGATCCTGCCGCTTCGTCATACCCGTCCCACGCCTTGGTCTTCGCCAGCAGCGCCGGCACGGTGCGGATCGTATAACGCCGTGGATCGAGATCGCTGCGCACCTGCGCCCATGTCAGCGGCATCGAAGCCGTCGCTCCGGGACGCGCGCGCGGCGATAATACCGCAACCGCGGTCGACATCCGGTCGTTGCGCAGATAATCGAGAAAAATTTTTCCCGTGCGGAGTTTCTTGGCCATGTTGAGCAGATAGCGCTCCGGGTCATCGTTCGCCATCCACTGACAAACGCCTTGCGCGAACGCTTTCGCCCGCTTCCAGTCCACCCTGTCTTTGGCGCCATACAACAACGGCGTCACGACATGCAATCCTTTTCCTCCAGTGGTCTTGCAAAAACTTTCAAGGCCAAGACGGGTCAGCCGCTGCCGCATCTCTTTAGAGGCTTCCATGACTTCCTGAAATTCGACATCCGGCGCCGGATCGAGATCGAATACCAGTCGGCCGGGAATGTCCGGCTGATCCGGCGCGCAGTTCCAGGGGTGCAGTTCGAGTCCGCCGATCTGTGCCACGGCGGCGAGGCCCTCGATGCGATCGATCTGCAGATACGGCTTGCGATCGCCGGACACCTTTACCAGTTCCAGAAGTTTCGATGTACCCATCATCGCGTGACGCTGAAAAAACGTCTCGCCGTTGATGCCATCGGGCGCGCGCACGATAGAGCACGGCCGTCCCTTGATGTGGCCGATCATCCAGCTTCCGACGGCTTCGAGATAGCGCGCGAGATCGAGCTTGGTGACTGGCTCGCCATCGCCACCGTCCGGCCACAACGCCTTGTCGGGCTTGGAGACCACGACCCCCATGACCTCCGAGGATTTTCCGCCGGGCTTTTTTGCAGGAGCTTTGCGGGAAACAGTTGGTTTCGCCGAAACGCGCCCGGAAATTGGTTTGATTATCTCCGTCATGGCCGGTTTTTCCGCCGTCACCTCTTTCGCCGGCTTGTCGAGGCGCAATCCCTTGAACGCCGCCTGGCGCACGTTTCCGCCGGCGGTCCAGCCGGCAAATTCAATCTCGGCGACAAGCTCCGGCTTCAGCCATTGGACGTCACGCGTTTTCTTTGGCGCGTTCTTGCCGCCGAATGGACTGGTGCCTGAGGCCGCGGCCTTCAACGCAGGCATGATCCGCTCGACGTTTTCCTGCCCGAATCCGGTGCCGACCATTCCGACATAGGCCAGATGATCGCCACGATACACCCCTGCCATCAGCGAGCGAAATTTTCCATTCGTTGTCTTCCATCCGCCCAGCACCACCTCATGTCCGGCGCGGCACTTAGTCTTGGTCCATTTTTCAGATCTGCCGGATTGATACGGCGCGTCGAGCTTCTTTGATACGATGCCTTCCAGCGACATCTTGCAGGCCGATTGCCAGACCGCGTCGCCGCCGGCCTCGATATGATCGAGATAGCGGAGCAGGCTGTCCTTGCGCCGGGTGCGGTCTCCCAGCATATCCTTTAGCCGGCGCTTCCGTTCGGACAACGGCGAACGGCGAAGATCGAACTCGTCTGCGAACAGCAGGTCGAAGGCAAAGAAGATCAGATTGTTAGTCTTGCCGTCGGAAAGTGCGGCCTGCAGCGTGCCAAAATCTGGATCGCCGGCTTCGTTGAGCGCGACGACTTCGCCGTCGATCAGAGCATCCGGCAGCGAACTGGCTTCCTTGGCAATGGCGGCGAACTTGTCCGTCCAGTCCAGTCCCTTACGGGTTTTCAGCGTCGCCTCGCCCTCTTCAACACGGAGCTGAAGCCGATAGCCATCGAGCTTGATCTCGTGCCCCCAGCCGTCGGTTTCAGGCGGCTTTTCTCCCGACACGCAAAGCTGCGGCGCCACGAAGCCCGGAATTGCGGCCGCGCGCTGCGGCTGCGCAGCGGCCCGCTTTACCTTCGTTGACGTCGAACCGGACGGCGGCTTCGTTTTGCCGCCGGCCCGCGCGTCGGCGGCCATTCCCCGGTTTGAATTCCACACCGCGTCGGATTTCCCGGGCCTATTTTTTGCCAGCATGAATGGCTTGGGCGCCTTGCCTTTTCCGGCCGCGATCTGGCTCATTGCGCGCCCTGAGGCGACCGATTTGTCTTCCTCGAGAATGATGTCGCCCTTGTCTTCCCGCGAATAGTCGTCGCGATGCTTGATCAGCAGCCAGTTGGTCCGCTTGCCTCCGTTGCGATCGTGGCGCATCCGCACCAGCACCCAGCTGCCGTGCAGCTTCTCGCCGTCGAGGGTGAATTTGAGGTCGCCTTTCTTGAATCCCTTGTCGGGATCGTCCGCTTCCCAGTAGCCGCGATCCCAAAGCTGCACCGTTCCGCCGCCATATTGGTCCTTCGGAATGGTGCCTTCGAAATCTCCGTAATCCAGCGGATGGTCCTCCACCTCCACAGCCAGCCGCTTGTCGTGCGGATCCAGCGACGGTCCGCGGGTGACCGCCCAGGACTTGAAAACGCCATCGAACTCCAGCCGCAGGTCGTAATGCAGTCGCGTGGCGTCATGCTTCTGGATCACGAAGCGGCGACGCTTCGACGGCGCCACCGCAACCTCGCCGCTGGGCTCCGCGGTTTTCTCGAAATCGCGTTTTTTCCGGTAGGCAGAGAGATGCTTGTCAGCCACGAGAATTCCTAACTGCGGTACAACGAACGCCGACCTTAAGGCCCGGAACCAAAACCCTCAATTGCCGTTGAAGTTCCAGAACACGTCGTAGCGAATTCGCTTGAACGACCAATGATTTGGAGAATCCGAATGGCCCCCCGCGCGTATTGGAAAGGCTCCCTGAAACTTTCCCTCGTGTCATGTCCCGTCGTGCTTTATCCGGCTTCTACCACCGTCGAAAAGACCCGCTTCCACATGATCAACAAGGAGACCGGCAACCGGCTGAAGCAGCAGATGGTCGATGCCGAGACCGGCGACATCGTCGAAAGCGACCAGAAGGGTCGCGGTTACGAAGTGAGCAAGGGCGAATATGTCGAGATCGAAAAGGAAGAACTGGAGGCGGTTCAAGTCGAGAGCAATCATACCATCGACATCGACAGCTTCGTGCCGCGAGACGAGATCGACAGGCGCTACCTCAACCACCCCTATTATATCGCCCCGGATGGCAAGGCCGGCGTCGATGCTTTCGCGGTGATCCGCGATGCCATGAAAGACAAGGACCGCGTGGCGCTGGCACGAATCGTATTGACCAACCGCGAACATGTCATCGCCATCGAGCCTCTGGGCAAGGGCTTGCTCGGCACCACATTGCGGTATCCTTACGAACTGCGCGACGAGGACGATTATTTCGACGCCATCAAGAACCCGAAAATTTCGAAAGACATGGTCGAGCTCGCGGTCCACATCCTCGACAGCAAGGCGGCGCATTTCGATCCGACGAAATTCGAGGATCAATACGAAAGCGCGCTGAAGACACTGGTGAAACGCAAGGTCGCCGGCAAGCCGGTGAAAGTGGTGGAGCGCGAGGAGCGTCCGGACAATGTCGTCAACCTGATGGACGCGCTTCGGCAAAGCCTCCAAGGCAAGGCGGCGGCGAAAAAGGTTGGCCATGCGCCATCACGCACGTCCCGGCGAACATCTCGGCCAGCTAAAAAAGCGCACCGCTCGGCGGCGCGGCAACGCAAGGCCGGCTAGAACTTGATGGTCGCAACGGCGTTCCGTTCACCTCTCCCCTTGAGGGAGAGGTCGACGCGCATCGTCAGATGCGCGGCGGGTGAGGGTTCTGGTTTATCGGGTAACCCCTCCCCGTCACGGCGCCGCTTCAACTTGAATTCATCACCGCGCCACGGTGTCGTCGGTGCGGGAAAGAGCGTAGCGACGAAGCAATCCGGATCAGCGCGGTCGCGCGATGCGATTATTTCGTCGCAACGACCATACCATTTCTATTTCTTCGAGGATTTGCGCTTCGACTTTTTCGCTGTCTTCTTTTTGGCCGCCTTCTTCGGGACTTTCTTTCCTTCGCTGCGCGCTTCGGAAAGACCGATTGCAATCGCCTGCTTGCGGCTCTTGACCTTCTTGCCGGAACGGCCGCTCTTCAAGGTACCTGCCTTGCGCTTTTTCATTGCCCGCCCGACCTTGGCGGAAGCCTTCTTTGAATATTTTCTTGCCATGACGTTTCTCCCGGTTGCAGGGGAAAATAATCTTCAACAATCAGGAAGGTTCCGTTCCGGCAACTTCCTGGTCGGGCGCCCGCAACCGATAGCCACGCCCTTGGCCTCACCGGCGGAAACATGGAAGGCAAGGAAGTCCGCTTCGGCATCGTCGCCTCGTCGTTGTTCGCGGTCATTACCACGGCGGCCTCCTGCGGTGCGGTCAACGCCATGCACGATTCCTTCACAGCGCTTGGCGGCATGATCCCGCTGATCAACATGCAGCTTGGCGAGATTATCGTGGGCGGCGTCGGCGCGGTCTCTACGGCATGCTGCTGTTCGTGGTCTCGCGGTCTTCGTTGCCGGCCTGATGGTCGGGCGCACGCCGGAATATGTCGGCAAGAAGATCGAGGCGTGAGGTCGGGCGCAACGGCGGACTGCTCCGCAGGATTGAATGGCAGCACCGCCTGCAGCCGCATCACCGCATATAGAACGGCAAAACCGACAACGTGAAACGTCAACATCGCGACCGTGTAAGTCAGCCAATGCTGCTCGCGCTTTTCATCGACGCCGCCGACCCGGTAAAGGCCGGCCTCGACTGGCCGCAGCAGCGGCGACAGAAGGTGCGCTGGCCGTTGAAGACTCGCGTCATGTAACCGCCTCTATGGGCCGGTATGTTGCGACAGCTTAGCCTGAACGGGCGCGGCGTTATTCCGCGGCACTGCGCAATTCGGCCGGCTCCGCGCGCACCGCGCAGAACTTGAATTCGGGAATCTTGCCGAAAGGATCCAGTGCCGGATTGGTCAGCAGGTTCGCCGCCGCTTCGGCGTAGCAGAACGGCATGAACACCATGTTCTCCGGAACGTCGCGGTCGGAGCGCACCTTGACCTCGACAGCACCGCGCCGCGTTTCCAGGCGGATGAAATCACCGGGCCAGACATTCTTGCGCCGCATGTCCTTCGGCGACATGAATGCGACCGCCTCCGGCTCGATGGAATCGAGCACACTGGAGCGCCGCGTCATCGAGCCGGTGTGCCAGTGTTCGAGCACGCGGCCGGTCGAGAGCACCATCGGATACTCGTCATCGGGCAATTCGTCCGGCGGAATGACGTGCGCCGGCACGATCTTGCCGCGGCCGCTGGCGGTCGGAAAACCGGCGGTGAAGATGATCTCATTGCCGGGTTTCGAAGGATCGTCGACTGGATAGGTCACCGCGCCTTCGCGCACCAGCCGCTCCCAGGTGATGTTATTCAACGACGGCATCACCATGGTCATCTCGGTGAAGACATCGGCCGGACCGGCATAATTCCAGTCCAGGCCCATGCGCTTTGCGATCTCCTGGATGATCCACAGATCCTGCCGTGCATCGCCGGGCGGCTTGATCACCTCGCGCGCCAACTGCACGCGCCGATCGGTATTGGTGAAGGTGCCTGATTTTTCCGCGAAGGCCGATGCCGGCAGCACCACGTCGGCGTGAAATGCGGTCTCGGTGACAAACAGGTCCTGCACCACCAGATGGTCGAGTTTTGCCAGCGCCTCGCGCGCATGCTGCAGATCGGGGTCCGACATCGCGGGATTTTCACCCTCGATATACATGCCGGTAATTTCTCCGGCATGAATTGCATTCATGATCTCGACCACGGTCAGTCCGCGAACCGGATCAATTTCCTGATGCCAGAGCTTCTCGAACGGCTCGCGCAGATCGGTGCGGCCGACCGGCTGATAATCCGGCAAGAACATCGGGATCAGGCCGGCGTCGGAGGCGCCTTGCACGTTGTTCTGGCCGCGCAGCGGATGCAGCCCGGTGCCCGGCCGCCCCACCTGCCCCGTGACAAGCGCGAGCGCGATCAGGCAGCGCGCGTTGTCGGTGCCGTGGACGTGCTGGCTGATGCCCATGCCCCAGAAGATGATGGAGGCGCGAGAGCGCGCGTAGGTCCGCGCCACCTCGCGCAAAGTGTCCGCATCGATGCCGCAGATCGGCGCCATCCTTTCAGGGGTGAATTCCTTGATTTTTTCCTTCAGGTCATCGAAGCCCTCGGTATAGCCGGCGATGTACTGCTTGTCGGTGAGGTCTTCGGCGATGATGACGTTGAGCATCGCGTTGAGCATCGCGACGTCGCTGCCGGGCTTGAAGCCGAGATGCTTCCAGGCATGGCGCGACAGGGTTTGCCGGCGCGGGTCCATCACGATCAGCTTGGCGCCGCGCTTTGCCGCGTTCTTGATGTAAGTCGCGGCGACCGGATGGTTGACCGTCGGATTGGCGCCGATCACGATGATGACTTCGGCGTCCATGGCGGCAGCGAACGGCGCCGACACCGCGCCTGAATTCAACCCTTCCATCAAGGCCGCGACCGACGAGGCGTGGCACAGCCGCGTGCAGTGATCGACGTTGTTGGAGCCGAAACCGGTGCGCACCAGCTTCTGAAACAGATACGCTTCTTCGTTGGAGCCCTTGGCCGATCCGAAACCGGCGAGCGCCTTGACGCCCTTTTCGTCCCGGATCTTCACCAGACCCCCGGCGGCGATGTCGAGCGCCTCTTCCCATGAGGCTTCACGAAAATGCGTGAACGGATTGGCCGGGTCGACCTGGTCGTTGGCATCCTTCTTCGCATTGGGCAGTCGCACCAGCGGTTTGGTCAGGCGATGCGGGTGATGGATATAGTCGAAGCCAAAACGGCCCTTGACGCAGAGGCGGTTGTGGTTGGCAGGACCGTCGCGGCCCTCGGCGTAGACGATCTTCTCGTCCTTGACCTGATAGGTGACCTGGCAGCCGACGCCGCAGAACGGGCACAGCGAATCCACCTTCTTGTCGGCGTAGACGGCGCGAGTTTGGTTCTCGTCGAGCAGCGCCGAGGGCATCAGCGCCCCGGTCGGACAAGCCTGCACGCATTCGCCGCAGGCGACGCAGGTCGATTCCCCCATCGGATCGTCGAAGTCGAACACGATCTTCGAGTCATGATTGCGATAGGCCATGCCGATGACGTCGTTGACCTGCACCTCGCGGCAGGCGCGCACGCACAATCCGCACTGGATGCATGCGTCGAGGTTGACCCGCATCGCCGGATGACTGGGATCGCCCTGCCAGCGCTCGGCGGCAGGGAAGCGGCTTTCGGTAATCTCGACCTTTTCGGCCCAATGCCAGAATTTCGAATCCGGATCGTGCGAGGTTTCGCGCGCCGGCTGGTCGGCGACCAGCAGCTCCATCACCATTTTTTGCGCGGCAATGGCACGCGCGCTCGCGGATTTCACCTTCATGCCGACGCTGGGCGTACGCTTGCAGGACGCTGCCAGCACGCGTTCGCCCTCGACCTCGACCATGCAGGCGCGGCAATTGCCGTCGGGCCGGTAGTCCGGTTCAGGCGAGTAGCATAGATGCGGGATTTCGCGGCCCTGGCGCTTGGCCACCTGCCAGATGGTTTCGCCCGCGTTGGCCTCGACCTGCTTGCCGTCGAGTTCGAACTGGATCTTGGTCATTCCGCAGCTTCTTTCGGCGAAAATTCCTCGGGGAAATATTTAATCACTGAAGTAAGCGGATTCGAGGCCGCTTGGCCGAGGCCGCAAATCGACGCATCGCGCATCGCCTGGCTCAATTCGTCCAGCAAGTCGCGGTTCCATGCCCCGCCTTCCATCAGCAGCGCGGCTTTCTGCGTACCGACGCGGCACGGCGTGCACTGCCCGCAACTCTCATCCTCGAAAAACCGCATCAGATTCAGCGCAGCGCCCTTTACGTCGTCCTGGTCGGACAGGATGATGACGGCGGCAGAACCGATAAAGCAGCCGTATTTTTCCAGCGTGCCGAAATCCAGCGGAATGTCGTCCATCGATGCCGGCAGGATGCCGCCCGATGCGCCGCCGGGCAGATAGGCATGAAAGGCGTGCCCTTCCGCCATGCCGCCGCAGAACTCGTCGATCAGTTCGCGCACGGTGATGCCCGCCGGCGCTAGTTTCATGCCGGGGTTCCTGACGCGGCCGGAGACCGAATAGCTGCGCAACCCGTGGCGTTCATTGCGGCCGTGGCTGTTCCACCACTCGGCGCCTTTTTCGACGATATCGCGCACCCACCACAGCGTCTCGATGTTGTTGATCAGCGTCGGCAATCCGAACAGCCCGACCTGGAACGGATAAGGCGGCTTATGGCGCGGCAGGCCGCGCTTGCCCTCGATGCTTTCGAGCAGCGCCGATTCCTCGCCGCAGATATAGGCGCCGGCGCCGCGCCGCATGTGCAGCGTCGGGCCGCCCGGCGGCAATTTGGCGATTTCGCGATCGAGGATCTCGCGCGAGGCCGGGTATTCGTCGCGGATGTAGATATAGACCTCTGGCGCATCCACGACATGGGCGCCGATCAGCATGCCTTCGAGAAAGCGATGCGGATCCGTCTCGAGGTACCAGCGGTCCTTGAACGTGCCGGGCTCGCCCTCGTCGCCATTGATGGCCATCAGCCGTGGCCCCGGCTCGCCCAGCACGGCGCGCCATTTGCGCCCGGTGGGGAAGCCCGCGCCGCCGAGGCCGCGCAGGGATGCGTCATCAAGCGCTTTCAGCAAATCCTCTTTCGCCAGTTCACCAGAGCGCAACCGGTTTAACAGCGCATAACCGCCACTTGCGACATAGGCATCGTAAGCGACATAGTCGGGCAGATGGGCGTGGGTGTCGGCGGCCTTCGCCGCCGCCAGAACACTGTCGGCGCTGGCGCGATCGACGAAATGATGCCCCACCTCTGCTGTCGGCGCGGTATCGCAACGACCGACACAGGGCGCGCGCACCACCCGGATTTCGGGGCCGGCGACGCCCTGCAGTTCATGCAGCAGTTTTTCAGCACCAAGCATGGCGCAGGTCAGCGAATTGCAGACCCGGATGGTCAGCGGCGGAATGCCAGGTTCGCCCTCCTTCACCACGTCGAAATGCGCGTAGAAGGTCGCGGTCTCGAACACCTCGGCGAAAGCCAGCTTCATCTCGTCGGCGAGCGCCGCCAGATGCGCCGCGGAAATCTGATGCCAGGTATCCTGGATAAGGTGCAGATGCTCTATCAGCAGGTCGCGCCGCCGCGGCCGGTCGCCGAGCAGCAGCGCGATCTCTTCGGCGGCCCGAGGATCGACCTGGCGGCCTTTGGGAGTCGACTTGGCCCGCTTGCGCCCCTCGCCCGGATGCTCGAACGAGCGGACTTTGTGCACGTCATGACTTATCGAACCATCTCGTTCCAACTGTCTGGTTAGTACCCTAGTTGGTGGCATGCCAGATGCCAAGAAAAAAGAGTATTTCAGATGCGATATCGGGGCAGACGGCGTCCGCCGCCATGCCCCGATGATCTCAAGTCGCGCGCTCAGAAGATCTTGGCGGCGCTCTGCAGCGTGATCCACACACCCCACAACAGGGGAATGCCGACGAAAGCCCAAAACAGGGCAGCCTTGGCATCCAGTCCGCCGAACCCTATTCCATAAGAACCCGTCGGCGACGCCGCGGCTGTGGTGGCGGAGGCTGCCTGCAGCTTCGCGACCTCGGCCTCGCTCATGTGCCATTTCGGATCGACGGGCTTGATCAGATAGTTGCAGATCAATCCGGCGATCAGCATGGCGCATAGAATGTACATGGTCGTGTTGTAGAGCTGGTCGCGCGGCACCCCGGCTGCAAGCTGGAACTCACGGATGTAGTTCACCACCACCGGGCCGATAATGCCCGCGGTCGACCACGCCGTGAGGAGTCGTCCATGAATGGCACCCACGAACTGGGTTCCAAACATGTCGGCGAGATAGGCCGGCACGGTGGCAAAGCCGCCGCCGTACATCGACAGGATGATGCCGAAGCCGAGAACGAACAGCAGTTTTGAGCCCATCGCAGCGAAGGTCGGCGCCAAGGCATACAGCGCAATGCCGAGGATGAAGAACGTATAGTAGGTGTTCTTGCGCCCGATCTTGTCGGACAGCGACGCCCAAAAGAAACGGCCGCCGATGTTGAACAGCGAAAGCAGTCCGGTGAAACCGGCCGCGATTGCCGCGATGGCTGCCTTCTGCTCGACGCTCAGCGCGTTGAAGCCGACATCCGGCAATCCGATCAGTTTGCCGGCGAAGATCTCCTGAAGCATCGGCGAGGCCATGCCGATCACGCCGATACCGGCCGAGACGTTCAGACAGAGCACCCACCAGATCAGCCAGAACTGCGGCGTCTTGTGTGCATCCTTCAGATGGACGTTGTTCCGCGAGATCATCGCGTTGGCCGTGGATGGAGGCGTCCAGCCCTCCGGCTTCCAGCCGGCCGGCGGAATGCGATAGGCAAACGCGCCGATCGTCATGAACACAAAGTAGATCAGGGCCATGACCAGGAATGTTTGCCAAGCGCCGACGTCGGTCGATGTCTTGAAATAATTCATCAGCAGGTTGGCGAGGGGCGCGCCGATCATAGCGCCACCGCCAAAGCCCATGATCGCCATGCCGGTCGCCATGCCGCGTCGGTCCGGAAACCATTTCACCAGCGTCGAGACCGGCGAGATATAGCCGAGGCCGAGACCGATGCCGCCGATGACACCGGAGCCGAGCCACATCAGCCAGAGTTGATGAGTGTAGATGCCGATCGCGCCGAGCACGAGACCGCCACACCAGCACAGTGCCGCGACGAAGCCGGCCTTGCGCGGCCCGACGCGCTCCAGCCAGCCGCCCCAGATCGCGGCAGCGATGCCCAGTACCAGGAAGAACAGCGTAAACATCCAGCCCATGCTGGCGACACGCCAGTCGCAGGTGGTGGTGAACAGTTCCTGCATCAGCGACATGTCCGGACAGGCCTTGGGCGCGGTAATGCCCAGTGCGCGCGACAGCGGCAGCCAGAACACACTGAAGCCGTACGCCATGCCGATGCAAAGATGAATGCAGAGCGCCGCCGGCGGCACCAGCCAGCGATTGAAGCCGGCGGTCGCGATGGTGTGCTCTTTGTCGAGAATTCCCAGTCCCGCATCGGCCATCGTGCCGGCGCCGTCTATCGTAGCCATCTCATCCTCCCCTGCAGCACCCTTTGTCGGGCTTGTCTGCCGTCTGCAATCCCGTGGTTCTCACAACTTCTGCACGGCCGCCCACACCGGCCACACAACATCAAGATGCGCCGGAATCGCGAAGCGCATCCGAAGTTCTAACACCTGATATGATCGATTATGCCCCCGCCACCGCTGCCGAGCTTCCGTTGAATGCGCTCGCTCCGGATACCCGCCTTAAGCCGCAACGCGACTTCCACATTCCTGCGGAGGAACCATTTGGTGCAGAAGCCGGAGCAAGTGTCGATAGGAAAAAGGTAGCGATTCCGGCCGTTCTGTGCAGAGCGCGACCCAGCAATCGGAGATCGATCAGAAAATACAATCGTCCGATACGAAAATCGCATGAACCGCCAGGGGCGCGCTCAGATGTTGAGCGTTGGCGCGACTTCCTGCGCCATCTGAACCAGCGCCGCGACCAGCGGCGTCATGGTGTCACGCGGTGGGATGACCAGTCCAATTCTGTAGGTCACCAGAGGATCGACGATCGGAATCATGCGGATGGCATCCGACAGGCCCAGCGTTTCGGCGAGTTTTGCCGGCATAACGCTGGCCCAGCGCCCGGTCTTGACGTGGGTGTAAAGCACGATGATCGAGTTCGAGGTGAGCGTTGGCGTCGCCTGGGTTCCGGCGGCCAGCAACGCACGATCGATGATCCTGCGGTTTTGCATATCCGGCGTCAGCAGGCACAGCGGCACCTGCCCTACCTCGCGCCATGTCACCTGCTCGCGATCGCCATAAAGCCCGTCCGCCGCCGTAAGCAAACGATAGCTCTCATCGAAGAGCGGAATCGCGCGAACCCGCCCCAGCGGTTCATTGTCGAGATAGGTCAGCCCGGCGTCGACTTCCAGGTTTTCCAGCAGTCCGAGCACCTCGGTCGAGGTGCAGGACACGATGCGAAAGCGGACGTTCGGATGACGCTCCCGGAACGGCGTGGTCAGCGATGCGACCATGCCAAGCACCGTTGGAATTGCCGCGATCCTGATCTCTCCGGAAAGCCCCTGCTTCAGCGCGTTGATTTCTTCCCGCATCGCGCGCGCGTCGCCAACGATGCGCCGCGCCCAGTCAAGCGCGCGCTGGCCCTCCGGCGTAAATCCGAGAAAACGCGAGCCGCGCTGCACCAGCGTGACGCCAAGCATTTCTTCAAGCTGCTTCAGGCTTGTCGACATCGTCGGCTGCGTCACGCCGCACGCTTCGGCGGCGCGGCCGAAATGCTTTTCCTTTGCCAGTGCAAGCAAAAATTCGAGTTTGTCGATCAAGAGGTGTGCCTCGACCGAAGCACGCTTGTCTTTCTCATGCCCCGGCTCCGTCGGTTTTTTCGATTAAGAACACGATCCGGCGCTCCGCCTGTTCGGTAATCTCGACGCGATCGCCGGTTTCCCGGATCAAATTGGGGATATCGATCACCGACAGCGGGTCGGTGCAGTGCACTTCCAGCCGGTCGCCCGGCGCCAGCGATTTAAGCGCCTTGCGCGTTTTCAGCGCCGGCAACGGACATTTCAGTCCGGTCAAATCGAGCGTTGTCTGTGCCATGGCATTGAAGATGGCGAAGAGGGTCCGCATCGTCAACCGGCCTTGCCGGCCAGGGCATCAGGTCAGGCTTGCATAGGCGAGGAATCCGACGGTCTGGCCGGGTTCGACCCGCGTCACCTCTTCTCCAAGTTCGACGAGCCCGTCGGTTTCCACCAGCGACGACAGCAGACCGGCACCTTCGCGCGGAAATTTCATCGCCTCCGGCGCGCCGTCCGCGCCTTTGCGCAGGGAAACACGGACATATTCACGGCGGGCGATTTTCTTTTTGTATGCGAAAGCCGCGCGCACGGGCATCGGCACCAGATGTTGTTGCAGGGCGCCGGCCAGCGCCAACACGGTCGGGCGCACGACATGGACAAAGGTCACAAAGCTTGCCACCGGATTTCCCGGCAGACCGATGAACGGCGTGCCGCTGATGATGCCCATCGCGACCGGACGTCCCGGCTTGATCGCCATGCGCCAGAGCACCAACGTCCCGACGCTCTGAACGCTGGCCTTGACGTGGTCCTCTTCGCCGGTCGAAACCCCGCCGGTGGTCAGAATCAGATCGTGGGCGTCAGCCGCTTTCTCCAGGGCTGTGGCGAGCAAAGAGCAATTGTCGGGCAGGATGCCGAGATCGCTGATCTCGCAGCCAAGCCGGGCCAGCATCGCCATCAGCATGAAGCGGTTGGAATCGAACAGTTGAGCGGATGCGCGCGGGGCACCCGGCAATACGAGTTCGTTGCCGGTCGAAAATACCGCCACGCGGATGCGCCTGCGCACCTCGACATGCGTCAGGCCGAATGCGGCGGCGAGCGCGACGTCCTGCGGCCGCAGGCGTTGTCCGGGCAACAACGCGCGCGTGCCCGCGTCGATGTCTTCACCGGCCGGCCGGACATTGGCGCCGGTCTTCAGCCCCTTGGGAAGAACCGCCCTTCCAGCATCGTCAATACGTACATCCTCCTGCATGAACACCGTGTCGGCCCCATCGGGCATCGGCGCGCCGGTAAAGATCCGCATGGCGTGGCCCGGCAGGATCGACGCCGGTGCCGAGGCTCCGGCCTGAACGCGGCCAGCCACCCGAAATGCCTTCTCCTCCGTCAGCGGCAGATCGCCGCCGCGCACGGCATAACCATCGACGGCGGAATTGGTGAAAGGCGGCAGCGGCAGCGGAGCCGAGATAGCGGCCGCCAGCACGCGGCCGTCGGCGTGTCGCAGATCGACAGTTTCGACGTCCCGCACCGCCGTCACTCGCGCGGCGATGATTGCGACGGCTTCATCGACCGACATCATCGGTCCGCCAAAGGCAAAGCAATCGTCGGACAATTGCGCCATGGCCTCTCAGCTTCCCTCGACGCCACTCGCCAGCACGTTCTCGACGTTGATCGCCGAGGCCTGCATCATGGCGGCAACGGCCGGGATATCATCGAGATGGGCTGCCGGAAGCTCCGTTTCAAGCTTGGTATCGCTGGCAATGCCCACGATCTCGGGATCGTCCGGAAATAGCGGCGGCTTGCCATTTGCGGCGCGATAGACTTCGATCTTGCGATGAGGTTCCCGCTTGAACCCCTCGATCAGGACCAGATCGACCCGCGACATCTTCGCCAGCAGTTCAGGGATTTTCGGCTCGGCTGCACCTCGCAACTCGTGCATCAGCGCCCAGCGCCGGGTCGAAGAGACCAGCACTTCAGCAGCGCCTGATTGCCGGTGCACCCAGAAATCCTTCCCCGGGACATCCACGTCAAACTCGTGATGGGCATGCTTGATCACCGAAACGCGCAGGCCTTCGGCGATAAAGTATGGGATCAGGCGCGTCAGCAGCGTCGTCTTGCCGGCGCCGCTCCAGCCCGCCAGACCAATCACCTTCATGTCATTCTCCGGGCCGCTTAGCATCGCCTGCGGATGCTTTATATCCACTGAGCCTGTATTGTCATGCTATCGAGCAGGTCATGATGAAGATAGACAAGCCGCCAGCGCCCCTGATCTTCCCAAATCCTGCGGATCCGCGGCTGACCGAACGCGTTGCCGGGACCGACCAGAACGGCGCGCCGGTCGAGATCAATGTCCCGGTGGAGCGGCCGCTGACCCTGTACCTGAACGCGCAGGAGATCGTCACCATGATGACGATCGGCGACTATCCCGAATATCTGGCGTTGGGCTATTTGCTGAACCAGAACATGCTGAAATACAACGATGCCGTCACCGAGGTTGAATATGACGACGACCTGCAGGTCGTGGTGGTGCGCACCGAGCACCACACCAACTTCGAACAGAAGCTGAAGAAGCGCACGCAGACCTCCGGCTGCGCCCAGGGCACCGCGTTCGGCGACCTCCTGGAAGCCGTGGAAAGCGTGGCGTTGCCGGCCGCCGAGCTGCGAACGTCGTGGCTCTACCAGATGACGCATGCGATCAACACCATGCCTTCGCTCTATCTCGAGGCGGGTGCGATCCACGGGTGCGTGCTCTGCAAGGAAGGAACGCCGGTCTGCTATACCGAAGACGTCGGCCGCCACAATGCGGTCGACAAGATCGCCGGCTGGATGTTCCGTCACCGCGTCGATGCCGCCGACAAGATTCTCTACACCACGGGCCGGCTTACCTCCGAGATGGTGATCAAGACCGTGCGGATGGGCATCCCAATTCTGGTCTCGCGTTCGGGATTTACCGCATGGGGCGTCGAGCTCGCGCGCCAGGTCGGATTGACGCTGATCGGACGCGCGCGCGGCAAGCGGTTCATGGCGCTGGCCGGGCAGGACCGCATCGTCTACGACCAGAATCCCGATTACGTCGCAGAGGAATCCGCGCGCCACAAGCGCAAGGGCGAGCGCGATGACTGAGATTCCCGCAACGCCCGCCGTGCTGCTCGCCGGCGGTCTGGCGCGACGCATGGGCGGCGGCGACAAACCGATGCGCACCATCGGCGGCCGCACCATCCTGGCGCGCGTCATCGCGCGGCTGCGGCCGCAATGTGACGACGACCTCATTCTCAACGCCAATGGCGATCCCAGGCGGTTCGCGGATTTTGGCCTGCCCGTCGTCGCCGACAGCGTGCCGGATTTTCCAGGGCCTCTCGCCGGCATCCTCGCCGCGCTCGACTGGGCATCGGTCAACAGATCGGACGCGGCATGGATGCTGAGCGCCGCCGCGGATTGTCCGTTCCTGCCCCGCGATCTCGTGGCGCGACTGCATCGGGCGCGGATCGCGGAAAGCGCGCAGCTCGCGGTGGCGGCCTCTAACGGTCAGTCGCACCCGGTAATTGGACTGTGGAGCGTGGGCATGCGCGAAGAACTCCGCCACGCGCTGGTGGTGGAGGACATCCGCAAAATCGATCGCTGGACCGCGCGCTACAAGCTCGCCACCGTGACATGGCCAACAGAACCGCTCGATCCGTTCTTCAATGCCAACACCGTGGATGATATTGCGGAAGCGGAACGGCTGGCCGAACTGGATGGCGGGTAAACTCCGTCGTCGTCCCGGCGAACGCCAGGACCCATACACACCGTCGCTCGCATGGGGTAAGATGTGGCACCACCTCGTTGCATCACAAACGATGGTGGTTATGGGTCCCGGCGTTCGCCGGGACAACTCGTGGTGAGTGATGCCGGCCGAAACCCCGCTCGCACCAGCGCCGCGCGGGTTTCCTCCGAGGCGAGAGACTGGAGGAACGCTTGCACCGCCGGGCGTTGTCTTCGCGCGACGACCAGCGCAAAGTCATAATGCTCTTCCGCCAGCGGAATGAACCCAAGCCCCGCGGCATCCGCGACCGGCGCGATGGTCACGCCCCAGTCGGCGCGGTTTTGCGCCACCGCGGCGGCGACGGCGTTGTGTGAACGCGGCTGATTCCAGTAGCCATCCGGCCGCGCGGTGCCAAGCAGCCGGTCGATCAGGATGCGGGTGCCGGCGCCCTGGTTGCGGTTGACCATGACGCAATCCGGATCGGCCAGTGCCGCGCGCACCGCATCCGCCGCGCTCCGCCCCTCGAAGCGGCGATCTCCGGCGCGGAACACGATGCCCTGCATGCGCCGATAGCCCGGCACCAGTTCAAGTCCGGCCGCCATGAACGGCTCGTTATAGGTTTCCGTGGCCGCGTCGAACAAATGGATCGGCGCCAGATCGCATTCGCCGCGCCGCGCCGCCGCCAGACCGCCGGACTCCACCGCGATCGAGCGCACTGCGAGTCCTGCGCGGCCAGCGGCGCGGTGACCCGATCGAGCCCGGTACAATGGCTGCCGACGATCACGAAATCCGGGACCCGCATATGCGGCGTGAACAAGGTCACCTCGGCTTCGGTACCCGCCGGCATCTGGTCGGCAAGCGCGTCGATCCGTAAGAAGCCGTCGGCCTGCGCGAACGACGTGATCGCGCCGGAGTTTTTGCCACCGGGATAGGCGATCAGGCCGCCGGCGCCTTCGACCAGCGACACCATGACGAATTCGGTGCGGCCCAGTTCCGACGCGATCCGCACCGGGACCTTCGCCGTGACCCTGGCGTCGGAACGCGGCGGCAGCCCCGCCAAGCGGCGCAACACCGGCACGATCATGTCGTGGAAGGTGAACATCGCCGAGGTCGGAAATCCCGGCAGGATCACGACCGGTTTGCCATCGCAGACCGCCAGACACAGCGGTTTGCCCGGCTTCAGGGCGACACCGTGCGCGATAATGCCGGGCCGGCCGAGCCGCGCGACGATCCGGTGCGAGACGTCGCCGGCGCTTTTCGAGGTGCCGCCCGACAACACCAGCATGTCGCAGCTTTCAAGCGCCTTGCGCATCGCTGTTTCAAGTTCGCGTTCGTCGTCGGGAATGGCGCCCAGGAACATCGCCTCGCCGCCGTTCTCGCTCACGGCGGCGGTGATGATGGCGCCATTGGAGTCATGGACCGCCGCCGGACGCAGCGGCAGGCCGGGCTGCACCAGTTCATCGCCGGTGGAGATCACAGCCACCCGCGGCCTCCGCGCCACGACGATTTCCGCGATTCCGCAGGCGGCGAGCATGCCGACCTCGCGGGAACCGATCACGGTGCCGGCGCGCAGCAGCGCCTCGCCCGCGCGATATCGGATCCGGCGTAGGACACAAATTGTCCGGGAGACGCCGCGCGGCGATCTCGATTGCACCGCTACCCGAAGGCTGGGTGTGCTCGACCATCACGACGGCATCGGCGCCGCGCGGTAGCGGTCGCCCGTTGCAATCGGCGTCGCCGTGCCCGGCAACACCGACAGTACGGGCGCAATGCCGCAGGCGATGACCTCGTCGTTAAGCGCAACGCGCACCGGCGCGGCTTCATTGGCCGAGGCCAGATCGGCCGAACGTACCGCAAGGCCGTCGACATTGGAGCGGTCGAACGGGGGGCAGCGCCGCTAGCGCCTACCTCACCAGGTGCAGGCGAATAGCCAGGCTTATCTCGACCAGCACGCGGCGCGGCTGCGGACCGCCGCGCGGGACGGCCTCGTGCCGGTCGCCCCGCTGGTCAGCGACGCCATCAGGCAGCTCAACGATCATCTGTCGCACCCGGAACGGGACCCGATGCTCACCTGCCGGCCACCCGAAGGCTGGGCCGGGACGCCGGTATGGCGGTGGATCGGCCCGAAGCGATCGACCGCGTCGCTGTCGCCGCCGACCATCATGCAGTAGCCGACCTCGAGTCCCCAGACGCCGCCGCTGGTACCGACGTCGATGAAGTTGATGTCGCGGGCGGCGCACTGCGCGAAGCGGTTGACGGAGTCCTTCCACTCCGAGTTGCCGCCGTCGATGATCGTGTCGCCGGCCTCGAGCAGGTCGAGCAGCTGCTCGATCGTCGACTGCGTCGGGTCGCCGGCCGGCACCATCACCCACACGTGGCGCGGCGCGCTCAGCTGTGAGACGAGCGCCTTCAGCGAGTCCGCGCCGGAGGCGCCGTTGCCCTCGGCCTCCTTCACCGCGTCGGCGTTGAAGTCGAACGCGACCACCTCGTGGTCGGAGTCCCGCCTGATCCGGTGGACCATGTTGCCGCCCATCTTGCCCAGCCCGACGAACCCGATCTGCATGCTGTCTCAGCTTTCGTTCAGTAGGTCATGGATCCGCGCGGTCAGCGCTTGCACGCCGGCTACGGGGTCGTCACCCAGGCTGACCCGCTCGGCGGGCAGCCCGTGGTCGCGCAGCGTCTGCAGGTCGCCGGCCGCCTGCGCGGCGATCAGCTTGCCGAACGAGTAGTCCTCGCCCGGCACCTCGGCGTCGCGGTGCGGCTCGGAGGTGAGCTGCAGGAACCGGCCGACCGGGGCGCCGCCCTTGTGCAGCTGCCCGGTCGAGTGCAGGAACCGCGGCCCGTAGCCGTAGGTCGTCGCCGCATGGGTGGCGGCGCGGATGACGCCGGCGGAGCTCGGCGACGGCGCGGTCGAACTCGTCCGAGAACGGGACGTAGCCCATGATCGCCACGTAGTGCGGCGGGTTCGCGTCGCCGAGCAGCGCCCGCAGCGCGTCGTCGTCGGCGTCGAAGTCCGACAGCGCCGGCACCTTGCCGGACTCCAGCACCCGCTTGGTGTTGTCCTTGGCCTCCTGCACGTTCGGCTGGTCGAACGGGTTGATCTCCAGCGCCCAGCCGGCGACCGCGACCGCGAACTCGGCCAGGAAGAAGATCCGCCCGAGGTCGGCCGCGCCGTGGACCGCGAGTTCGAACACCGGATGGCCGGCCTCCTCGAGCGCCTTGGCCGCCGTTCTCGATGTCCTCGTCGGGCCGGTCGGGGTCGCGCAGCAGCGCGAACACGCGGTCATCGCCGTACTCGCCGGGCTCGCCGACCGGCTCGTCGGCGACCGGCAGGATCCCGCGGCCGTGCTTGCCGGTCGACTCGGCGACCAGCTGCTCGACCCACAGGCCGAAGCTCTCGACCGCCGGGTCGGCGACGATGAACGTCAGCTTGTCGCGGCCCTGGCGCGCGAGCTCGCCGATCACCGCGCCGAGCCACAGGCCGGAGTTCGACTCGCTCGAGTCGTAGTGCGCGCACGCCGCCTCGGCGACCTGGCAGCCGTGCAGCAGCTCGGCGACGTCGACCCCGGCCAGCGCCGCCGGCACCAGGCCGAAGTACGACAGCACCGAGTAGCGCCCGCCGATGTCGCTGCGGGTTGCGGAACACGCGGCGCAGGCCGTCGGCCCGCGCGAGGTCCTCGAGCGGACTGCCCGGGATCGGTGACGACGACGAACTGCTCGGGCTGCGGCAAGCGCCTTGAAGTGGCGGTAGTGGGAGAGCGTCTCGACCGTGCCGCCGGACTTCGAGGAGACGATGAAGATCGTCTTGGCGATGTCGATCGGAGTCCTGGACGGCGAGCACGGCGTCCGGGTGGGTGGAGTCGAGCACCTGCAGGCGCAGACCCGGGCGACAGGTCGCCGAACGAGCGGCGGATGACCTCGGGCCCGAGCGACGAGCCGCCCATGCCCAGCAGCACCGCGTCGGTGTAGCCCTCGTCCCACAGCTCGCGGGCGAAGCTCTGGCAGCTCGCCGGCGTGCTCGAGCATCGTGTCGGCGACGGTCAGCCAGCCGAGCCGGTTGCCGATCTCCGGCACCCCCGGCCCGCCCCACAGCGACTCGTCGCGCCGCCACACCCGCTCGGCCACCCGGTCCTGCGACGGCCTGCTCCACCCGGTCCTTCACCGGCGCCTCGAGCGCCGGGGGCAGCGTGCCGGAGATGGTCGGCGGCCGGCCGGTGGCCACGGCGGCGCGCTGGCGGTCGATGCCGGCCAGCAGGCGGCCCATCGCGTCCTCGAACTGGGCGAGCCCGTCGACGAGCAGCTCGTCGGTGACCTGGCGCAGGTCGATGCCCGCCTCGCGCAGCGCCTCGAGGTCCTCGCTCGGGTCGTGCTCGGCGGTCGGGCCCGGAGACGTGGGCGTGGTCGGCGGCGGCGTGCAGCGTGGCCATCGGCATCGTGTTGACGGTGTCGCGCCCGATCAGCCCGTCGACGTACATCGTGTCCGGGTAGTCGGGGTTCTTGACCCCGGTCGAGGCCCACAGCGGCCGCTGCACTGACGCGCCGGCGTGGCGCAGCGCGTCCCACCGCGGCCCGGAGAAGATCTCCCGGAACCGGCGGTAGGCGGCGCGCGCGTTGGCGAGCGCGGCGCGGCCGGCCAGATCGCTGCGGCCGAGGCCCTCGAGCTTGCGGTCGATGTTCGTGTCCACGCGGGAGACGAAGAAGCTCGCCACCGAGTGGACATCGAGCGGCAGCCCGTCCGGCCTGCCGGCGCTCGAGCGCCGCGCAGGTACGCCTCGGCCACCGCCTCGTAGGCCTCGACGGCGAACAGCAGCGTGACGTTGACGTTGATCCCCTCGTAGAGCGCCTGCTCGATCGCCCCGACGCCCTCGGGCGTGCCGGGGATCTTGATCATCGTGTTCCGGCGGCTGAGCTCTGACCAGTAGTGGCGGGCCGCCTCGATCGTGCCCTCGGTGTCGTGGGCCGAGGTCGGGCGCCACCTCGAGCGAGACGTAGCCGTCGGCGTGGCCCGACTCCACCCACACCGGCTTCAGCACGTCGGCGGCGAGCTGGACGTCGCGGATGGCGATCCGGTCGTAGATCTCCTGGGCGCTGAGAGTCCTCGCCGGCCATCTCGCGCAGCTCGTCGTCGTAGTCCTCCGAGCCGAGGATCGCCTTCTCGAAGATCGACGGGATTGGCCGTCACGCCTCGCAGCGACTCCTCGCTGACCATCCGCTCGAGCTCGCCACCCTCGATCAGCGAGCGGCGGATCTGGTCGAGCCAGACGCTCGTGCCGGCGCTGGTGATCTGCGCCAGCCGCTCGTTGACCCCGGTGGTGGCGCTCATCTGGCCGATCAGCTCCCGGCCGATGTGGGCGACCTCGTCGGCGGTGATCCCGAAGTGGCGGTAGACCTCCGTCGGCCGGCCCGGACTCGCCGAACGTCTCCATGCCGACGAACCGGCCCTCCGGCCCGATCCACCGGTCCCAGCCGAGCCGGGCTCGCCGCCTCCACCGCGATCCGGTTGGTGACCACCGGCGGCAGCACGTGGTGCTGGTAGGCCTCGTCGGTCTGGGCGAACGTGTCCATGCACGGCATCGAGACGACCCGGACGTTGTACTCGCTCGAGCAGCTCGGCGGCCTCGAGGCAGAGCGAGACCTCCGAGCCGGTGCCGATCAGGATGAGGTCGGGCTGGGCGCCCTCCTCCCCGGTCTGGCGCAGGATGTAGGCGCCGCGCTCGATCGCGTCGTCGGGGATCGCGTCCGGATCGAGGATCGGCAGGTTCTGGCGGGAGAGCGCGAACGCGGTCGGCGCCTCGTTCTGGCGCAGCGCGAACCGCCAGCCGAGCACGGTCTCGTTGGCGTCGGCCGGCCGCACGACGTTCAGCCGCGGCATCGCCCGCAGGCCGGCGAGCTGCTCGATCGGCTGGTGGGTCGGGCCGTCCTCGCCGAGCCCGATCGAGTCGTGGGTGTAGACCCAGATCGACGGGAGCTTCATCAGCGCCGAGAGGCGCAGCGCCCCGCGCATGTAGTCGCTGAAGGTCAGGAACGTCGCGCCGTAGGCCCGGAAGCCGTGCAGGCTCAGCCCGTTGACGATCGCCCCCATCCCGTGCTCGCGGACGCCGAAGCGGAGGTTCCGCCCGCCGTAGCTGCCCTTCTCGACGTCGCCGGCGTCGTCGATGTCGGTGTTGTTCGACGTCGCCAGGTCGGCCGAGCCGCCGATCAGGTGCGGGACCGCCTTCGCCGCCCACTGGATCGCCGCCTCGGAGGCCTTGCGGGTGGCGATCGGATCGTCGTCGGGGCTGAAGCGCGGCGGGTCGGCGTCCCAGCCGTCGGGCATCCCGGCCGCGTCGATCATCTCCAGCTGCTTCGCCTGCTCGGGCTCGGCCTCCGCGATAGCGGTCGAAGCGCTCCTGCCACTCGGCCTGCAGCTCCTGGCCGCGCTCGCAGCAGCGGCGGAAGTGCGCGAGCGCCTCCGTCGGGGACGTAGAACTGCTTGTCGGGATCCCAGCCGTAGGCCTCCTTGGTCAGGCGGACCTCGTCCTCGCCGAGCGGCGAGCCGTGGGCGCTCGAGGTGTCCTGCTTGTTCGGGCTGCCGTAGCCGATGTGCGACTGGACGATGATCAGCGACGGCCGGTCCTCGACCGCCATCGCCTCCCGGGTCGCCGACTCGATCCGCTCGACCGACAGGTCGTCGCCGATGTCCAGCACGTGCCAGCCGTAGGCCTCGTAGCGCGCGGCGACGTTCTCGGTCATCACGGCGTCGACCTTCGAGGCGAGCTGGATGTGGTTGTCGTCGTAGTAGGCGATCAGCCGGCCGAGGCCCAGGTGGCCGGCCAGCGAGCTCGCCTCGGAGGCGACGCCCTCCTGGATGTCGCCGTCGGAGGCGATCGTGAACGTGTGATGGCCGACGACGTCGTGCTCGCCGGTGTTGAACCGGGCGGCGAGCATCCGCTCGGCGAGCGCCAGCCCGACCGCCATCGAGATGCCCTGGCCGAGCGGCCCGGTGGTCGCCTCGATCCCCGGGCGTGTACTTGCGCTCCGGGTGGCCGGCGGTCGGCGAGCCGACCTGGCGGAAGTTCTCGATGTCCTCGAGGGTCAGCGGATACCCGGTGAGGTAGAGCATCGAGTACAGGAGCATCGACGCGTGGCCCGCTGAGAGCACGAACCGGTCGCGGTCGATCCAGTCCGGGTCGCCCGGGTTGTGGCGCATGATCCGCGTGCACAGCGTGTAGGCCAGCGGCGCGAGCGCCATCGGCGTCCCGGGATGGCCGGAGTTCGCCTTCTGCACGGCGTCCATCGACAGCGTGCGGATCGTGTCGATGCAGAGCTCGTCGAGCTGGGTGACGGAGCTGTCGGTGGCGGTCATCTGCGTCTCCCTGAGCATTCTCGGTTCCTCGTTTCTTCAAACAGTCGCTAGCCGAACAGCACGTCGTAACGCTCGTACTCCTCGAGCGGCACCCGCCGGACCTCCTGCACCGCGTCGGCCAGCGCGACCATCTCGATCTCGGTGCCGTGCAGAGCGGCCATCGCTCCCCATCCCCCGTCGTGGGCGGCGTCAATCGCCGCCAGGCCGAGCCGGGTGGCGAGCACCCGGTCGAACGCGGTCGGCGTCCCGCCCCGCTGGACGTGGCCGAGCACCGTGGCGCGGGTCTCGAATCCGGTGCGCTGCTCGATCTCGCGCTCCAGCACCTGGCCGATGCCGCCCAGCCGGGGATGGCCGAACTCGTCGGTCTCGCCGGTCGCCACCGACAGCGTGCCCGCCTTGGGGGTCGCGCCCTCGGCGGCGACGACGATCGAGAAGTAGCGGCCGCGCTCGTGGCGGCGGCGGATCAGCCCGCACACCTCGTCGATGTCGAACGGCTGCTCGGGGATGAGGATCACGTCGGCGCCGCCGGCGATGCCCGGAGTGCAGCGCGATCCACCCGGCGCTGCGGCCCATCACCTCGACGACGAGGATCCGGTTGTGGCTCTCGGCCGTGGTGTGCAGGCGGTCGATCGCCTCGGTGGCGACCTGCAGCGCGGTGTCGAAGCCGAACGTCACGTCGGTGGCGCCGAGGTCGTTGTCGATCGTCTTCGGCACCCCGATCACCGGCAGGCCGTCCCGCTCAGCCGGTTGGCGACCCCGAGCGTGTCCTCGCCGCCGATCGCGATCAGCCCGTCGAGCCCGTGGCGCTCGAACGTGCGCGCGCACCGCGCTCGAGCCCGTCCTCGCGCTTGTACGGGTTCGTGCGGCTCGAGCCGAGGATCGTCCCCCCGCGGGGCAGGATCCCGCGGGTCGACTCGATCGTCAGCGCCGAGCACTTGTCCTCCAGCACCCCGCGCCAGCCGTCGGCGAACCCGAGCAGCTCGTCGCCGTAGTGGTCGATCCCCTTGCGGACCACGGCGCGGATCACGGCGTTCAGGCCGGGACAGTCGCCGCCGCCAGTGAGCACGCCAATCCGCATCCGTGCCGCAATCCTATGCACACCACGCACGCCGGCCTGGTTACAGGACTGTAGGCTTGCCCGGCGATGGCGCGGCGTGGTCATCGACGGCCTGATCGGCGCGGGCGCCGGGGCGACTCGGCCGTCGATCGGCGCCGGCGTGCGTCGCCCAGCGGCGCGCTGGCCCGGGCGATCGCCGCCGACCCGGAGAGCGCCCGGCTGCGCGAGCCGGCCCGGGGCGAGCCGGTGACCGTGCACTCGGCCGACGGCACCGAGATCCACGCCGAGCGCTTCGGCGAGCCGCGACGGCGGTCCGGTGGTCGTGCTCATCCACGGCTGGACCGAGACGATCGGCTACTGGACGCCGGTGATCGAGCGCCTGCGCGCCGAGGGGATGCCGGTGCTCGCCTACGACCTGCGCGGCCACGGGCAGAGCGGCCGCGCGCCGAGCGACTACGAGATCCCGCGCTTCGGCGAGGACCTCGAGGCGGTGCTCGAGCAGTGCGTGCCGGAGGGCGGCGCGGTGGTCGCCGGCCACTCGCTCGGCGCGATGTCGATCGCCAGCCTGGGCCGAGGCCTTCGACGTTCCCCGCCGGGCGGCCGCGGCGGCGCTGATGCACACCGGCGTCGGCGAGCTGGTCGCCGAGTCGCTGCTCGTGCCGCTGCCGAAGTTCGCCCACGCGCTTCGCGGGCCGATCGCGGTCCGCGGGTTCCTCGGCTCCCGGGCGCCGCTGCCGCGCTTCTCCACGCCGGTCAGCCACGCGATCATCCGCTACGCCGCGTTCGGCCCGGGCGCCAGCCCGGCGCAGGTCGCGTTCTACGAGCGGATGCTGCTCGCCACCCCGCCGGACGTCCGCGCCGACGTGGGGATCGCCATGTCGGAGATCGACCTCTACGACGCGCTGGCCAACCTGACGGTGCCGACCGCGGTGGTGGCCGGCGAGCGCGACCGCCTGACCCCGCCCTCGCACGCCCAGCGGATGGCCGAGATGCTGCCCGACCTCCACAGCCTCACCGTGCTCGACGGCGTCGGGCACATGGGACCGCTCGAGGCGCCGCGACGAGATCGCGGCGATGCTCACCGAGCTCGTGGCGCTGGCCCGCGAGCGCCAGCGCCGCGGTCGGCCGCCTGAGCGCCGGACGCCTACAGCCTCGCGACGAGCACCGGCGCGTGCGTCGGCACCCGGCTGCCGCCGGCGGGCTCGGCGGTGACCATCACCTGGCTGACGCCGTGCAGGTCGCCCGGGCACGTCGACGTCGGCCGCGCCCTGCGAGGTGACGCTGAACAGCGCGGTGGTCGGCGTCGGCGCCGCGTTCGGCCGCGCCGAGCCACACCTCGTAGACCTTGCCCTGCGGCGGCGCCGGCATCTTCGACGACCACCAGCTCCGCCGCGGCCGCCGGTGATCCGCAGGCTGGCCGTGGCGCCCGGCGCGGCCGGTGCTGGCGTGGATCGACCCGCGTCGCGCGCTCCCGACCACCGAGCGTCAGCGCCGACGACGATCGCCGCCGCGGCCAGTGCGCCAGCGCCGCCGCAACCGCGAGCGCCGGGCCGCGGGAGCGAGCGACCAGCCGCTGGCGACGCCGCGCGGCGCGCGCGGCTCCGCGCGCATGCGCCTCGGCGCGCACGGTCGCCATCACCCGGCGCTTGAGCGCCCGCGGCGGCGTCTGCGGCGGGGCGCCGAGCGGCAGCACGTCGGCGACGGCGCCGAACGCGCTGACCTCATCGCGGCAGACCGCGCAGGTCTCGAGGTGGGCGCGGTAGGCGCCGCCTCCTCGGGCTCGAGCGCGCCGAGCACGTAGGCCGCGGCGTCGAGCGCCGCAATCTGTCTGATGTCCTCCTGCCATGTCCCGTCTGCCTCAGGCGGCGAACCCGGCCGGGTCGCCGAGCGCCATCCGCATCTTGGTCAGTCCGAGTCGCATTCGTGCCCTTCACGGTACCGGCCGGCAACGCCAGCATCTCCGAGATCTCGCTGTGGCTGAAGCCGCCGAAGTACGCCAGCTCGATCACCTGGCGCTGCTCGGCCGGCAGCTCGCCGAGCACCGTGCGCACCCGGCGTCGCCTCGTCGCGGCGCACGACCTCGGTCTCGGTGCGCTCCCGCGCCGGCAGCTGCTCGGCCAGGCCGTCGTCGGGCACGTTCCGGCTCTCGCGCACCACGCCGCGGCGGAACGCGTCGATCGCCCGGTTGTGGACCACTCCGAGGACCCACGTCCGCACGCTCCCCCGCCGGCGGTCGTAGCGCGCGCCGCTGCGCCACAGCGACAGGAACGCCTCCTGCACGACGTCCTCGGCCATCGCCCGGCGGCCGCACATCCGGTAGGCGAGCGAGAACGCCGCGCCCGCTGTGGCGGTCGAAGATGACCTCGAACGCCCGCGGCTGCCCGTCGGCGACGAGCTCCATCAGGTCCTCGTCGGCCAGCTCGCGGAGCTCGCGGCGGCGGGTGACGGAGGCGGAGGGGAACACCGGCACGCACACACTACGTGCGGCACCGCCGGTGGATCACCGCACCGCGGCCAGCCGGATGAGCCGATCGCTGCGGGTATGATCGCCCGACCACGGGGAGTGGCGCAGTCTGGTAGCGCACCCGGCTGGGGGCCGGGCGGTCGCAGGTTCAAATCCTGTCTCCCCGATCAGACCGTCCCAGCAAACGTAGTTTCGTCTCCGGTAGCTGCGAAACGGGGAACAAACGGGGAACAAGTTCCCGATCGAGCTGTCACACGCGGACTGGTTGGGTGGGCCCGATCCAGTTGCCGATCAGACCTGATCCTGCAGCCTTTGGGCGGACGGTCAGCGCACCAGTGCGAAGGGTGCGTTGGCGATCGCAGGTAACGGGGACGCCCCGCCCGTTTATGTCCGGAGCAACGATTGTTGGACTGGTCCGCCGGAATGGCCATGTGAGGCGAGGCTCGGTCATCCCTCCGCCAGCGGGGCGTTCGCCGCGGTCCTCAGGCTGACGATTGCGCTCGCGGCAAGGCGATCATGCAGCGCCGCCGCGCCGCGTGATGACCTCGTCGCCAAGGCGATCGTCACGTCCGCCAACCTCCGAAGGATGAAAGCGGTCGTGAGCGGTAGCGCCGTGGCGTGCGCGCATGCGTCTGGAGCGGAGCCCTGTATGCGCGGCCCCTCTGGCGGTGAAGCAGAAATGGGTTGGTCCGCGGAGGCGACACGGAGCGCGCACGTCAGGCCTCAGACAGTCATTGGCCAGCCGACCAGACTGCTGGAGAGCGTTGATAGCGCCCGGTTCCATCGGGCAGCCGCGGGGTGCGACAACGCGAACACCGGAACGGAGTCGGTTCCGATCATGATCTCTCCTCTGGCGAAGCAGCGCTCATTGTCCTTCCAAGGCGGGTCCCAGCTGACCTTGAGCCCGGGGAGTGCTTGGACGCTGCGGTGCGTCGCGGTGCCGAGCAACACAACCGCGCGCGGCGCAAGAATCTCCAGCTGATCGCCGAGGACCAGAGGAGGGCAGTTGCTCCACATCGCGCTGACCGGCGAGCGACGACTGTTGCACGGGCCCGGCGCGCACTGCACTGCTTGGAGCCGAGCGCTCGCGAGCAGCGGCTCGATCAAGATTGAGGAGCCGGATCGTCATCACGTGCCCGCCTGTCCTGCGCGGCGGCAACCACCGCAAGCGCGGACGCGGCACGGTAGTGAAACGGCCCGCCCCAGTCGCGGCTTCCTTTGCCGAACTGCTGCACGACCTTCGCTGTCGTTGCGAACTCGTCAGCGATAGCGCCGGCGTCGCGACTGTTCATCCCGACCAACACCAGCCGTCGAGAGAAGTAGCCCGGGCCGACGTACGGCACGCGGTAACGCATCTCCTTCGGTCTGGTCACTCGCGGGCCCCAACACGCCGCGGCGTGCTGGCAGGACTCCCAAAGGTCGCGATCGCGTCCAAACACGGCATCGAGGCGGGCGAGCAGTCGCTCGATTAGCACTTCGTGCTCGCTGCCGCCTGAGCCGAGCACCTCCATCGCTGCAGCAATCGGTTCCGGGAGCACCACTCCGAAGCCCCTGGGACGACACCAAGCGAAAGGCCGAGCGCTGGGACCCAGCGTTGAGCCCGCGGTGGTCCTCTCCGCCGTTACGAGAAGCCATACTCGCGGTGTGCAGCACTCCGATGAGCAACTCAGCTTCGTCGCCACCCCGCGGGTCATGCTCCGGTTCCACCCAGACGTCGCGCCTCCGGATGCCGCCGGTCCGTTCGATATCGGGACTTACGCCGCCTGGCTTAGCGACGCCCCGACCTGCGCGGACACGGCAGCACCGAGCGTCGCGCCATCATCGAGCTCGCGCGTCAGCTCAGAGGCCATCGCCCCAGCAGACTCACTAGACCGCGCCTGACCGCACTCAATCAGGCACTCACAGCAGCACGCATCCTCTCGGACAACGAGTTCGTCGAGTACTTGCACGACGGGTCGACCGGACCGCCAGCCGCCGGATTGGCTGACCCAGCCGCGACCTCGGACGTCACGGGGCCGTCGGATGAGCACCTCGCCGGGCAGCCGGCAAGCGGGTGATCGCATGCGTCGACCGTATCCGGGACGTCTGCTTCACGCGAAGCCTCGCGAGTACCGCTGCTGCTTCTAGCCCAAACGGGGCGCCGGTTGGACGAGCGAGGGACTGCCGCTTCTCGAGTGGCGGTCTTGCTGTTGGCGAATCTCAGGGCGTCAACCGGTGCTGAAGGTCTGCCCAGCTTTCGTTGACTCAGCGGCCCACCCGCGGGCGGTCCGAGCGCTCCGACGCTGTCAGGACTGACGGGACCTGGGTGGCCGTTGCGGCGCAAGTGCACGGGACCGAAGTCATGGCACGCTGGGGCTATGAATGGCTCAACTATCGACGTGCGGACCCCGGACGGCGTCGCTGACTGCTACCTCACCAAGCCGGCTGGCGATGCGCGGCATCCTGGTGTGTTGCTGATCATGGATGCGTTCGGGCTGCGGCCGCGGATCGAGGAGATGGCCGATCGGATCGCTGCCCAGGGCTATGTCGTGCTTGCTCCGAACGTGTTCTACCGGGCCGGGCACGCTCCGCTGTGGGAGATGCCAGACGTTGCACGATCCTGACTCTCGTGGCAGGTTTTTTCGGACCCTCGGTCCGCTGATGGGCGCCCTCACACCCGTCGCCGTTGCTGCGGACGGCAGCGCATATCTGGACAAGCTCGGGGAGTTCGCTGCCGGTCCTGTCGGGGTCACCGGTTACTGCTTCGGTGCGTGGCTTGGCTGGATGATCGCCGCTGCACATCCCCAACGCGTCGCAGCGCTCGGCGGCTTTCACGCCGGCCGCATGGTCACGGACACCGATGAGAGCGCCCACCTGCTCGCTCCCCGTGTCCGCGCGGAGGTCTATTGGGGTCACGCCGATCAGGACCCGAGCATGACCCCGGAGAACATTCAGGCGCTCGATCAGGCAATGGACGACGCCGGCGTGCGTCACACGACCGAGCGCTACAAGGGTGCCCACCACGGCTACACGATGTCCGACACGGCCGCCTACAACGAAGCGGCCACCGAGCGCCACTTCGCGGCGCTCTTCGCACTCCTTCAACGAACCCTTCCGGGGTGAGACATCGCGGGCGGGACGCGAGTCCGTCAGGCTATCCGGCGCCGGACGACGTGCTCACCGCGCACGCGATCCCCCGCAGGCGGACCTGCTTGCGTGTCAGCACGCGCCTGCCCGACCAGTGCTCGCTCGGTCCCGCTCGCGCGGCAAGCAGAAGCGATGCTCGACGAACCGGGAGTGCCGGTTTGATCGAGTAGTGGAAGCCGGCGAAGCGGCACCGCCGGCCGGGGCGGATGAGATTGTCCGTAAGGTCGCGAGTGCAGCTACGGAATCGGCTAATCTCTCGGGCGTGTTCTTCGCGGTTCGCCTCCAGCGCGGTGGCCCATGGGATTGGACGCGCGATCTGCGCCAGCAGGATGGCTGGGAGGAGCACGCACGGTTCATGGATTCCCTGGTCGAGGATGGGTTCGTAGTTCTCGGAGGCCCACTCGCCGGCGAACGCGAGATCCTGCACGCGATCTCCGTGCCTTCAGAGCAGGCCGTGCGAGACCGCTTCGCGCAAGACAACTGGCACCGAAGCGGCATGCTGCGATCAAGTTGATCGAGTGTTGGACGACTCCCCTCGACGGCCGGCCGTCGTAGTGCCGCTACTCGATCATTGCGGCAGCCGGCTTGTGTGCAGCCGCCAGCTCTTTCACGCGCAACGCTTTAGAGCAGCCGACGATCCTGATCGCTGTGCTTAAGGTCGCGTCCTTCGGACACGCCCGGTGCGTTGCTGACCCTATAACGGGAACATCTGGGCCGGGTCACTCGACTTCTTGTTCTGGCCGGCTTGAGCGTGACCGCGGCGCCTGAAGCGCTTCGAGCTCTCGGGAACTGGACGGCCTCCGGGGTCTGCGTGGGGGGGGTCGGATCGACATCGGGGTAGCGCAGGCGGGGTTGGATGGCGAGCAGCACGATGGCCGAGGCCATCGCTACCGCGCCGATCACCACACTGAGGACGACGGTCGCGAAGTTGAGCACGCCGTCGCTGGCCGCGGCGAGGTAAGCCCAGAAGCCGATCGGGAGGTACAGCAGCATCGCGGTGAGAAATCCAGGGTTGGGCCGCCGCGCCTGAATCGTGGGAAGCAGTGAAAGAACACGGCGTTGATGAGACTGAGCGCGGGAAACGCCAGCGCGAATGCGGGTGCCCGCCATCCGACGGCTGCCGCGCTGACTCCGAACACGATAAGGAGACCGTTCGTCGCCCAGAAGTCCAACCACGTCGGAATGATGCCGAGACGTGGCCCGAGCGTCTGCGCGGCCCAACCCTGCCAACCCAACCCACGCTCCTCGACCACGTGGAGCGCCGCGCCGTCGTCAAGACCCATAGTAGACGCTCGTGATTCATCCTCTGAACGCTACCGGCCGCATCAGAACCCGCCGAGAGGGTGCTCCGTCGCCGACAGAGCATTCACGTCCACCCACCAGCCAGCTCTGCATGAGGACACGGTGGCCCGGGAGCAGCGGCGAGTGCTTGGCGCGAGAAGAAACCGCCGTTTAGCGATCCCCGCCCTGCTCGCTGATCCCTGCACTCCGATAATAGGTGGTCACAAAGCCGGCCGGGATCCCGTACAAGGGGCGACTGCAGGCCTGCTAGCCCGAGTACGCGGCGCGCTTCGCCTTCTTGCCAACAGTAGGTCGTTCTGATGTGCCCCTGTGGCAGCTTCTTGGCAGCGGCAGACGGCAGCAAACGGCAGCAAGCACGGCGCATCGCGAGCGAGGAATCGTCCAAACCCAGCGCGATAGCGGTAAACGGCCGCAGACGGCAGCACGTGTAGCCATTCATCAAGTAGCCCGGTGCGCCTCCCGCGTCCGCGCATTACGGGGAAGTCTTACGCGGCAGTGGTCGAGTCTTGTGGCGAGGGAAGCTGACTTCGATGTCGAGCCCACCAGCCGAGCGGGGGTGTGCGGTGATCTTGGCGCGGTGGGCGTTGGCGATGGCTTGGACGATGGCGAGGCCGAGTCCGTGACCGTCTCCAGACTCGGTTCGGTCGTGCCCGAGCCGCTGGAAGGGCTGAAAGAGTCGCTCGATTTCTGGCGTGGGAACGATGGGTCCCGAGTTGCGGACCGACAGCTGGGACGCTGCCCTGAGCCGGCTGGTCGTGAGGTCGATGCTCCCGTTAGGGACGTTGTGCTGGATGGCGTTGTCGAGCAGGTTGGCGATCATGCTCTCGATGAGGACGGGATCGCCGGTGGTTGGTGCGGGATCGAGCGATGCTCGTATCTCGATGCCGCGCCGCGCTGCCTCCTCTGGCGGGAGACGAGCACGCGTTCTGCGATCTCGGCGAGGTCGAGGGGTTCCCGGCGTTCGATTCCTCGTTCGCTGCTGGCGAGGGTGAGGAGCCCGTCGATGAGCCGCTCCTGGCGCTCGCCGAGGGCGAGCGCTTCTTCGCATGCGGCGCGCAGGCTCTCGGCGGTGGCGTCGGGGTCGGCGAGCGCGACCTGCAGGAGCGTGCGCTGGCCGGCGAGCGGGGTTCGCAGCTCGTGCGATGCGTTTGCCACGAAGCGTCGCTGGGCCTCGAAGGAGGACTCGAGGCGTCCGAACAGGTCGTCGAGCGTGCTCCCGAGCTGGGTGAGCTCGTCGTCGGGACCCTGTAGCCCGAGACGGCGATGCAGGTTCGTCGCGGAGATGTCGCGAGCGGTTGCGTTCAGCGTGCGGAGCGGGCGGAGATACAGCCCGGCGAGCTGCCAGGCGAACCACAACCCGACCAGCACGGCGAGCACGATCACGACCGCCGCGCCCGATGTCGAAAGGAGTGCCGTGGTGTTGGTTTCGACGCCCGGCGGTGCGGTGGCGGTCCGGAAGAGGAAGGCGGCGGCAACGAGCACGACGGCGACAACGACGACCAGGAGCCCCGCGTAGAGCAGCGGTGAGCTGCGCGCGAAGCGTCGCCCGGCGCAGGCGATTGACCAGCGTGGTGCGGATGCTCATCGTGGTCCTCCGATGCGGTAGCCGCCCTCGCGGACGGTGTGGATGACGGGCGGGTCGCCGAGCTTGGCTCGCAGGCGGTGCATGGTGTGCTTGACCGCGCTGGTGAACGGGTCGGCGGCCTCGTCCCAGACTCGTTCGAGCAGTTCCTCGGCAGAGAGGACCAGGCCGGGCGAGGCGAGCAGGCATTCGAGCAGCGCGAACTCCTTGGGGCTGAGCTCCAAGCGCCGCCCGGCTCGGGACGCGACGTCGGCTGGCTGGGTCGAGGGTGATGTCCTCGTAGGCAAGGGTGGGCGGCACGGGCGGGGTGGATCGGCGGGCGAGGGCGCGGACGCGGGCGACCAGCTCGGCGAAGTCAAACGGCTTGGGCAGGTAGTCGTCGGCGCCTAATCCGAGGCCGTCGACGCGGTCTTTGACGGTGCTGGCGGCGGTGAGCATCAGCACCCGAACATCTGAGCGGTCGGCGACGATCCGTCGGCAGATGTCGTCGCCGTGGACGCCGGGGAGGTCGCGGTCCAGGATGACGACGTCGTAGCGGGTGACCGCGAGGTGGCGTGAGGGCGTCGGTCCCGTCGAGCACGACATCGACGGCCATGCCCTCGCGGCGCAGCCCGGTCCCGATCGAGCGGGCCAGGACCTCGAAGTCCTCGACGACCAGGACTCTCATCGGCAGACCACCGTTCATCGTCGTGCTGGGAGCGGCGCTGTGGGCTCGGCGGTTCGACGTGGCATGGGCTCAAGCATGGCGAGTGCTAGGTCGCAACTCGGTATCAGCGGCTGCGACCGAGTTGCGACCCGCCGTGGCGTACAACGATCGCCGACCCGTCCCCGCGACCAAGAACGGACGACCACGGTGAGTGACGCGACGATCGAAGTGTCCGGGCTGCGCAAGCGGTTCGGCTCGACCCAGGCCCTGGACGGCATGACCTTCTCGCGTCGCGCCCGGGCAGGGTGACCGGCTTCGTCGGCCCCAACGGGGCGGGCAAGTCGACCACGATCCGGGTGATCCTCGGCCTGGACGCCCCCGATGAGGGGCACGCGCTGGTCGGCGGGCAGCCCTACCAGCAACTGCGCCGCCCGCTGCGCCACGTCGGCGCTCTGGTCGACGCGGCCGCGCTGCAGCCGAGCCGCACCGGACGCAACCACCTGCTGTGGATGGCCCGCTCCCAGGACATGCCCGCACGACGGGTCGACGAGGTGATCGAGCTGGTCGGCCTGGCCAGCGCGGCGCGGCGCAAGGCCGGCGGGTTCTCGCTGGGGATGCGCCAGCGGCTCGGGATCGCCGCGGCGATGCTGGGCGACCCGGCGGTGTTGATCTTGGACGAGCCGTTCAACGGCATGGACCCCGAGGGGATCATCTGGATACGCCAGTTCCTGCGCTCCCTCGCCGCCGAGGGACGCGCGGTGCTGGTGTCCAGCCATCTGATGGGCGAGCTGCAGGACACGGCCGACCAGGTCGTGGTCGTCGGCCGCGGCAAGGTCCTGGCCGACGCCACCGTCGAGGAGCTGGTCGCCCGGGTCTCGGGCGATCAGGTCCTGCTGCGCACCCCAGAGCCGAGCCGAGGCGGCCGCCGCGCTGCGAGCGGGCCGGGGCCGCGGTGACGGTCACCGATCGCGACACGCTCGCCGTCGTCCGGGATCGCCGCCCAGCGGGTCGTGGAGGTGCTCAGCCAGGCGGGCGTTGCGTTCTCGGAGGTCACCGCCCAGCGGGCCACCCTGGAGGACGTCTACCTCCAGCTCACCGGCGGCGAGACCGAGTACCGCGCCGCGGCGAGCTGGGAGGCGGGGCGATGACCGCTACCAGCGCCCCGCCCCGCCCGACCGGGAGCTTCAGCCCTGAGCGTGGGGGGTTCGGGTCGGTGCTGCGGGCGGAGTGGACCAAGTTCCGCACCGTCCGGGGCTGGCTGATCGGCCTGGTCGTCGCCGCCCTGCTGTGCGTCGTATTCACGTACCTGGTCGCCAACGGCAACCACACCGGTGGCTGTACCGGCACCGGCAACTGCCAGAGCGGCCATCCCTTCGTCCCGACCGGACCCGACGGCGAAGCCGTCGCCGACAGCTACCAGTATTTCGAGCAGCCGCTCACTGGTGACGGCACCCTCACGGTTCAGGTCACCTCGCTCACGGGGTTGATCTCGACCAATCCGCCCGACGTGGCCCCTTCGATCACGGCCAGCCGTCCGGGCCTGGCGACATGGGCGAAGGCCGGCATCCTGCTGACCCCGACGCACCACGGCAGGGAGCGCCCTACGCGGCGGTCATGGCGACCGGCAGCCACGGGTTCCGCTTCCAGTACGACTACACCCACGACCAGGCCGGCCTGCCCGGCACGATCACGAGCGCGTCTCCGCGCTGGCTCAGGCTGACCCGGACCGGCGACACGATCACCGGCTACGACTCGACCAACGGGACCACCTGGCACGAGATCGGCACCGCCCGCCTCGCGGGGCTGCGCCGGCACCGTCGACGTGGGGCTGTTCGTCACCTCACCTGTCGCCTACCAGGGCTCCAGCGACGGGGTTCCGACCCAAGCCACCGCCACCTTCGACCACATCACCCTGAACGGCCACACGCGAGGCGCACGGCTGGCAGACCCGCAGCGTCGGCGCCAACGACTACTACCCGAAGCTTGGAAGCGGCAGCGTGCGGCGTTCTGGCGCCGCGGTCGTGCTCAGCGGGTCCGGTGACATCGCCACCGCCGTCAACCTCGCGGTCCTCGGCGGCAACACCGCGTCCGACACGCTGCCGTTCGGGATCGTCGGTCGCGCTGATCGTCGCTGATCGTCGTGGCGACGATGTTCATCACCGCCGAGTACCGCCGGGGCCTGATCCGCACCACCTTCACCGCGATCCCCCAGCGGGTCTCGGTGCTCGCGGCCAAGGCGCTCGTCATCGCCACCGTCGCCTTCGTGATCGGCGCCCTCGCCGCCGCCGTCGCTATCCCGCTCGGGATCCATGTCCTCGATAGCGGCGGCAACTACGTCTTCCCCGCCAACGCTCTCACCCTCGCGCGCATCATCACTGGGACCGGAGCCCTCGCCGCGCTCACCGCGGTGGGCGGTGCTCGGTCTCGGCACGATCTTGCGTACCAGCGCCGCAGCCGTGACCGCCGGCATCGTCGTGTTCATCCTGCCCGCCGTCCTCGGGCCGGGCATTCTCGGCCCGGCGCCGCCGGTGGCTCCGGCGGCTCCATGACGTGGCTCTACCGATTCACGCCTGCCGCGGGCCTCTCAGTCCTCGGGGTGCTTCCCCGATCCTCGCTCGTCGACTTCCCCTACACGTTGGCCAACGGCTACTACCCGCTCTCCCCATGGGCTGGTCTCGCCGTGCTGTGCGTCTACGCGATCGCCGCGCTCACCCTGGCCGCATACCTGCTCCGGCGCAGAGACGCATGACCGACGCACTCCATGCCGAGTGGACCAAGCTGCGCACCCTCACCGGCACCGCCTGGCTACTCGCCGGCGCCGTCGCCCTCACCGTCGCAGTCAGCGTCGCGGTCGCTGCCGCCACCCACCAGTCCCCGGGCAGTGGCGGCGGACAGGATCCCACCAAGCTCGCCCTGGTCGGCGTCGACCTCGGCCAAGTCGTCATCGCCGTGCTTGCCGTGCTGGCTGATCTCCGAGGAGTACGCCACCGGCATGATCCGCGTCACCCTCGCCGCCATGCCTCGCCGCCTCACCCTCCTCGGCGGCCAAGGCAGTCAACGTCGCCGGGCTCACCCTCGCCGCCGGGGTTCTCGCGGTCGCCGGCTGCCTGCTCGCCGGCAGGCTGCTGCTCCCCGGCGCCGGGCTTCGACCCCGCCCACGGATACGCGCTCGTATCCATCAGCCACGGCTCGACGCTGCGCGCCGCCGCCGGCAGCGTCCTCTACCTCGTCCTGATCGCGCTGCTCGCCCTCGGCGTCGCCACCGCCATCCGCGACACCGCCGTGTCCATCGGCGCTGTGCTCGCCCTGCTCTACCTCCCCCCACTGCTCGCCCAAGCTCGTCGCTGATCCCCTCCGACGGCACATCGAGCAGATCGCCCCCATGACCGCCGGCCTCGCTATCCAAGCCACCACCAACCTGCGCAACCTGCCCATCGCCCCCTGGGCCGGACTCGGCGTGCTCGCCGCATGGGCAGCCGCGTCTCTCCTAGTCGCAGGGGTCCTGCTCCGACGCCGAGACGCATGAACCTCGACCGCTTCTCAGCAAGCCCACGGACGGACA